>DATGXK010000020.1:0-199732 GCA_035299025.1 Leadbetterella sp. | reverse complement strand
AGGGTTATGCACGCTTCAAAATCGTTGCTCCTACTGCCGATAGCGTAAGAGTGAGTTTAGGTTTGGGAGGACGTGGCGGTACAAAGCTCGCCAAAGCAGAAGATGGCACTTGGATGGGAACTACAGATGGCCCTATGGACGAAGGGTTTCACTATTATAATGTTAAAATAGACGGCGGAAAATTCAATGACCCAGGTACATTAAACTACTACGGCTCAGTTCGTTGGGAAAGTGGCATCGAAATTCCTGCTAAAGACCAAGATTTTTATGCTCTCAAAAATGTTCCTCACGGTAATGTCCAGCAAATCTTATTCCCTTCTCCAAGCACCAATACCTCTCGTAGAGCGTTTGTTTACACACCACCAAGTTATGAAAAAGGTAAAGACAAATATCCAGTTTTATACTTGCAACACGGTTGGGGCGAAGACGAAACCGCTTGGATGAACCAAGGTAGAGCCAATTTGATTATGGATAATTTGATTGCCGATGGAAAAATCAAACCGTTCATCATTGTGTGTACTTACGGAATGACCAACGAAATAAAAATGGGCGGAATGCGTAATTTTAAGATTGATGGTTTTCAAACTGTATTAGTTGATGAATTGATTCCTTATGTTGATGCCAATTTCAGAACAATCGCTAAAAAAGAAAAACGAGCAATGGCAGGCCTTTCGATGGGTGGAATGGAAGCAAAAACTATCACTTTGAACAAACCAGAAGTATTTGATTATTATGGTCTTTTGAGTGGCGGAACTTACGCTTCAACCGATTTCAAAGATAAACCAAAACCAAAATACATCTTTTTGAGCTGTGGCAGCAAAGAGCGTCCAGATGGAATCCGTAAGGCAACCGAAGAACTAAAAGGTGCTGGTTTTAACGTTGATGGATACATTTCGGAAGGCACAGCCCACGAATTCCAAACTTGGAGACGCAGTTTATTACAAATGGCTCCGAAGCTTTTTAATTAATTTCTTGAAAAAATATTCATGAATTCTTCATATTTCATATTTAACAATACACCTAAAAGCCTAATCGGTCTTTTAGGTTTATTGTTCTTTTGTTCATTTACAGTAAATGCACAAAAACCTAAGTACAGAAATGTATTCAAGGAAATGGGTTATAGCCAAAAAGATATAGACGCCAAACTTCAAAAAGCATATTATGATGTTTTTGAAGGTCCAAACAAAGTATATTTTGAAGAAGAAGACTCGTTGGCTTACGTTTCTGATGTAAAAAACAAAGATGCACGTTCCGAAGGAATGTCGTACGGCATGATGGTGGCCGTTCAACTAAATAAAAAGGAGGTATTTGATAAAATTTGGCGATGGGCAGTTAAATATTCTCAGCACCAAAGCGGGCCAAGAGAGGCGTATTTTGCGTGGAGTATCAATCCCATAACTAAAAAGAAAAACTCACAAGGTTCAGCTTCTGACGGTGAACTCTATTTTGTAACCAGCCTTTTGTTTGCTTCCAATAAATGGGGTAACGATACGGGCATCAATTATTACAAAGAAGCCCGCCGTATTTTAGACAATATGTGGAAAAAAGACGGTACAGGCAATATCTACAACGTAATCAATACCGATGCCAAACAAATAAGTTTTGTGCCAGAAGGAGCCAACTATAAATGGACTGACCCATCTTACCACTTACCAGCTTTTTATGAAATTTGGGCCAAATATGCAAAAGATGGACACGAAGATTTTTACAAAGCTTGTGCCGATACTTCAAGAGTATTTCTACACCGAGCTTGCCATCCAGTAACTGCCTTAAATTCAGACTACACCGAATTTAGTGGAGCCCCACACCCAACTCGTTGGATGCCGCCAGGTTTTAGATATGATTCGTGGCGTGTACCGATGAACATTGCGATGGATTATACTTGGTACGGAAAAGACAAAAAATGGCAATTGGATTATGCCAAAAGATTCCAAAACTTTTTACGCTCAAAAGGTTTGGATACGTATGACGACCAGTTTAATCTCGACGGCTCAAAACCAGAATTTATTTTGCAAGCTGGCCCAGTCAAAAAACTCCGTCACTCAATTGGCTTGGTTTCTACTGCCGCTACAACTGCCCTCATAAATAAAGGAAAAGAGAGCAACGATTTTGTAAAAGCTATCTGGAATGCCAAACTTGAACCTTATGAAGATGGTTATTTCGACCCTTACTTCGATGGACTCATGTATTTATTCAGTTTGATGCACCTCAGTGGAAATTACAAAATCATTGAACCCGCCAAATAACCTCAGTCTTTCACCTTTTTAACCTCTAAATATGAAAAAACTACTTTCAATAATTGCCTTTCTATTTTTGTGTGAAAACATAAGTTTCGCACAAAATATGGAGAAAGAAATGCCAAAAGGCTACGAAAATGCCAAAAATGGCATTGCTAAAGGAAAAATAGACACCGTGCTTTACGAATCAAAAACCGTAGGAAGCACCCGTAAAACTTTGGTATATACACCACCAAATTACGATAAAAAGAAAAAATATCCAGTATTTTATCTTCTTCACGGCATAGGTGGCGACCATCTTGAATGGTTTAAAGGAGCAAATCCTCAAAATATCTTGGATAATCTTTTTGCCGAAGGAAAAATCCAGCCAATGATTGTTGTAATGCCAAATGGCCGTGCCATGAAAGACGACCGTTCAACTGGAAATATTATGGCTCCCGACAAAGTTCAAGCCTTTGCCACTTTTGAAAAGGATTTATTGAATGACCTCATTCCATACATCGAAAAAAACTATTCAGCACTAAATGACCGTGAAAATCGTGCGATTGCTGGGCTTTCGATGGGGGGAGGACAATCATTGAATTTCGGACTGGGAAATCTCGATAAATTCGCTTGGGTTGGTGGATTTTCTTCAGCTCCAAATACAAAAGTTCCGAAAGAGTTAATGCCAAACCCCGAAGAAGCTAAAAAGAAATTAAAATTGCTCTTTATTTCGTGTGGTGATGCCGATGGATTGATAACTTTCAGTAAGCGTACACACGAATATATGTACGAAAACGATGTGCCTCATATCTATTATTTAGAAGCAGGCGGTCATGATTTCAAAGTTTGGAAAAATGGATTGTATATGTTTTCACAGTTTTTATTTAAACCTACTAATCCAAGCACTTTTACTAAATATTCGGTTTTGGGAACTCCTGCCGCAAGCAATATTCGTAATGCCAAATACCCGCAGATTTTGCCCGATAATCGAGTAATTTTCAAAGTAAAAGCACCCGAAGCACAAAAAGTGCAAATTGATTTAGGCAAAAAATACGACATGGTAAAAGACACCAGCGGTTTCTGGAATGTAACAACCGATTCAATCAGCCGTGGGTTTCATTATTATTCTCTCTTAATTGATGGCGTAGCCGTTGCCGACCCTGCCAGCGAATCTTTTTATGGCATGGGCAGAATGGCAAGTGGCATCGAAATTCCATACAAAGAAGGTGGTTTTTATGCTTTGAAAGATGTACCTCACGGCGATGTTCGTGTAAAAAAATACTATTCAAAAGTAACCAACTCTTGGCGTGAAGCATACATTTATACGCCACCAGGCTACGAAAATTCTACCGAAAAATATCCAGTCGTTTATCTTCTTCACGGTGGTGGTGAAGACCAACGTGGTTGGGCAACACAAGGCAAAACCGATTTAATTTTGGATAATCTCATTGCCGAAAAGAAAGCAAAACCAATGGTAATCGTGATGATGGATGGCAATTTTCAGGGTGGCGGTGGCCCCGCAGGTTTTGGTTTGCCACAACTCAATCAGTTTGAAAATGAACTCAAAAATGCTTTGATTCCATTTATAGAAGCTAACTACAAGGTCTCTAACGAGGCCAAAAATCGTGCTTTAGCAGGTCTTTCGATGGGTGGTTTACAAACTTTGCACGCTGGTGTTCGTAATTCTGATATATTCAATTATCTCGGAGTTTTCAGTTCGGGTTGGTGGGCTAATAATACCAAACTTTCAGACCCACAATACGAATTCATGAAAACCAACAAAGATAAAATCAATGCCAACATCAAAGAATTTTGGATTTCGCAAGGTGGTAAAGAAGACATCGCTCATGCCAATTGCCAAATTATGATGAAGAAATTCGATGAAATGGGCATCAAATATAAGTACAGCGAATATGCTGGCGGACATACTTGGCCAGTTTGGCGACATGATATTTACGAATTTGCACAATTACTATTTAAATAATTTTCCATCTATTTTAATCAAAAAAACAATGAAAAAAGCACTTTTAACAATCGCAATGATAATTTCTACGGTAGTGGCTTTCGCTCAAAATGCCGTAGATGGCAACTGGAAAGGTTCACGAGAAACTCCAAACGGTGTAATGGAAGTCAATTACACATTTAAAGTAGAAGGCAATAAATTAACTGGAATTTGGAAAAACCAACGAGGAGAATCAGCCATCGAAGAAGGAACGATTGATGGCAAAAAAATCTCGTTTACGATTTCTTTCGGCGAGCGTAAAATTAACTATACAGGCGAGTTAGTGTCTGAAAATGAGTTAGTTATCAAAAACGAAAGAGGCGAAACCAAACTGACAAGAGTAAAATAAGTAACCTGAAAGAGTAGCCGTTCTCTTTTGAAAGGCTACTCTTTCATTTTTAACGTTTTATCAATAGTTTTTAATGAAAATTAAGTACGTTTTACCTTTTCTGGTTCTAACTTTTTGTGCCGAAGCACAAATGCAGCCCTTTGCCTTGCAAGAGGTAAAACTAAAAAATGGTATTTTCAAAAATGCCCAAGATGTTGATTTAAAATACATTTTGGCACTAAATCCTGATAAATTACTCGCTCCGTATCTCATTGATGCAGGTTTGCCACTGAAAGCTGAGCGATATGGAAACTGGGAAAGTTCGGGACTTGATGGTCATATTGGTGGGCATTATTTGTCGGCTTTGGCCATGATGTATGCCAGCACAGGAAATGCCGAATTGAAGCAACGCCTCGATTATATGATTGCCGAATTGGCACGTTGCCAAGCAAAAAATGGTAATGGCTATGTGGGCGGAATTCCGCAAGGAAAGGTATTTTGGGAAAGAATCCACAAAGGCGATATTGATGGTAGTAGCTTCGGGCTCAATAATACATGGGTGCCACTTTATAATATTCATAAACTCTTTGCGGGGCTTCGAGATACTTACGAATTTACACAAAATCAACAAGCCAAACAGATTTTGATTGGTTTGGGCGATTGGTTTATCGAATTAATAAAACCCCTTAACGATGAAAAAATACAGCAGATTCTTCGCACCGAACACGGTGGAATGAATGAAGTTTTTGCTGACTTATATATACTTACCAACGATAAAAAATACCTCGAAACCGCTCAAAAACTAAACCACCAAGCCGTTTTGAATCCATTGCTTCAAAAACAAGATAAATTGACGGGCTTACACGCCAATACTCAGATTCCGAAAGTAATTGGTTTTGAAAAAATTGCTACCCTCACCAAAAATGAAGAATTGTCGAGTGCGGCACAGTATTTTTGGCAGAATGTTTCGCAAACTCGAAGCGTGGCATTTGGCGGAAATAGCATGCGTGAGCATTTCAATCCTGTTAATGATTTCAGCAAAATGCTGGCTTCAAATCAAGGTCCAGAAACCTGCAATTCGTTCAATATGTTGCGGCTCAGCAAAGCACTTTTTCTTGATAAAAATGATGCCAGTTACTTAGATTTTTATGAACGCACACTCTATAATCATATTCTTTCGAGCCAACACCCCGAAAAAGGTGGATTTGTTTACTTTACTCCCATTCGCCCTAATCATTACCGAGTTTATTCGCAACCCAATACGAGTATGTGGTGCTGTGTGGGTTCGGGTATTGAAAATCATACGAAATACGGCGAGTTGATTTATAGCCATTCCGAAAATGATATTTTCGTCAATTTGTTTATTCCTTCAACGCTAAATTGGAAAGAAAAAAATATTCAAATCGAACAAAACACCGATTTTCCTTATAAAAATGAATCAGAATTGATTCTAAAAATAAGTAAACCCCAAAATTTTGCTTTAAACATTCGTCAACCTAAATGGGCTGAAAAATTTGAAGTTTTAATAAATGGAAAGATTTTTCAAACCTCAAAAGCAGGAAACAACTATGTTTCAGTAAATAGAAAATGGAAATCGGGCGATAAAATTATGGTGCGTTTCAAGACCGCTACACAATTAGAAAACCTACCCGATGGCTCAAATTGGGCAGCATTTGTGCATGGGCCTATCGTTTTGGCAGCTAAAACTTCAACCACAGATTTAGTTGGACTTTTTGCCGATGATAGCCGAATGGGGCATGAAACCAAAGGTCCCCTTTACCCAATGAATAAAGCTTATGCCTTAGTTGACGAAAAAGGTGATTTTAAATCAAAAATAAAACCAATTGGCAAGCTCAAATTCAGTTTAGATTCGCTTACTTTACAGCCGTTTTTTGAAATTCACGACGCACGCTACCAAATGTATTTCCAGACTTTCAATAAAACGGCCTTTGAAAATTATCAAGCAAGTATCAAACAAAAAGAAGCCGAACAACTGACACTCGAAGCCCGAACTATTGATAAAGTGAATTGTGGCGAACAACAACCCGAAGTTGACCATAATTACAAAGGCGAAAGAAGCAATTCGGGCTATGACGATGAGCAATTTTGGCGAAATACTCGCTCGTATATTTCATATCAGTTGTCGAATAAAAACAAACTGGGCAAAACTTTGATAATTAGCACTTTAGATGATTTTAAATTAGAGAACATCTCGATAATTATCAACGAAAAACCTATTGAAAATGTCTCAAAAGAAAACAAAACAATTCAAATAAAAGACCTTGATAACGAGAAGATTAGCATTAAAATCAGTACAAAAAACAATGTTCCTTCGCCTCGTTTTACTGAGTTCAGAATAGTAACCGATTAAATTATCAGATTAATGAAAAAAACAATTTTAGCCGTAGTGGCAGCTTGTATAACACTTTCGGCAACAGCCCAAACCAAAATCACGTTGAACACGGATTTGGCCAAAACCAAAATCAACAAACATATCTATGGCCACTTTGCCGAACACCTCGGTCGCTGTATTTACGGCGGAATGTATGTGGGAGAAAATAACACAAAGATTCCTAACACGGCAGGCGTAAGAAACGATGTAATTCAAGCCTTAAAAGAGCTAAAAGTACCGAATCTTCGCTGGCCAGGAGGTTGTTTTGCTGATGCTTATCAGTGGAAAGATGGTATCGGACCAAAAGAAAAGCGTCCTAAAATGGTCAATGTTTGGTGGGGTGGTGTAACCGAAGATAATAGTTTCGGCACACACGATTTTCTTGACCTTTGCGAAAAAATCGGTGCAGAACCTTACTTGGCAGGAAATGTGGGTAGCGGAACAGTGCAAGACCTTTCTGACTGGGTAAGTTACGTAAATCAACCAACAGGAAGCCCGATGTCTGACCTACGCATTCAAAATGGTCGTCAAAAACCTTGGAACGTAAAAATTTGGGGAGTTGGCAATGAAGCTTGGGGTTGTGGTGGAAATATGACACCCGAATATTACGCCAATATTTACCGACAATATGCTACTTTCATGAAAGATATTACTCCAGAATCTAAGCTATACAAAGTGGCCTCGGGTGCAAGTAGCGATGATTTCAACTGGACAGAAACATTGATGAAAAACATTCCGCATAATATGATGTCGGCTTTGGCATTGCACCATTATTCGGTTTTGAGTTGGAAAGATACCAAAGGTCCTTCGGTTGGATTTAACGAAGCAACTTATTTCAAAACCATGGAAGAAGCTTGGAAAATGGAAGAATTCGTAACCAAGCACAGCACCATCATGGACAAATATGACCCAGAGAAAAAAGTTGATTTAATTGTGGACGAATGGGGTGGCTGGTACGAAACCGATACCGAAGGCAAAGGTGCTTTGTACCAACAAAACACGATGCGTGATGCCATGATTGCGGGTTTGACACTCAACATTTTCAATAATCACGCTGACCGTGTTCGTGGTGCAAACTTGGCTCAAATCGTCAACGTTTTGCAGGCAGTTATCTTGACCAACGAAGAAAAGATGTTGCTTACGCCAACATTCCACGTCATGAAAATGTACAATGTGCATCAAGATGCAACGCTCGTGCCAATGAGCATCGAGTCGCCAACTTATGAATTTAATGGGAAAAAACTAACAGCCGTGAATTCGTCGGCTTCAAAAGATGCTTCGGGAGCATTGAATATTTCTTTGACAAACATTGATTATCGCAAATCACACGAAGTAACAATCAATCTTAGAGGTGAAGATTTCTCTAAAGTTTCGGGACAAATTTTGGCATCTGCCAAAATCGATGATCACAATACATTTGAACAACCCAACAAAATCTCTGTCAAAGACTTCTCAGGGGCAAAACTCGAAAAAGGTGTTTTGAAATTGACAATTCCTGCATATTCTGTTGTAGTTTTGAATGTTAAGAAGTGATGTTTCAGGAATCTAGGATTTGTTTTAAATTAATTATTTCTTTGTCAATTATTGAATGAGAGTCAAAAAAACATACTCAAATAAACTTATTAATTATAAGAGTTTATTTGGTGTTTTGGGAATTATAGTAATTGCTATTACATTTCAGCCAGATTTTTTTGTTTTTAGACCAATTCTTTTTCTCTTTAAAAATGAAGGTATTAAAGGGCTTGTAATTAATGAAAAAAATTACTTGAGACAGGGTCACCTTACTAACAGATATACGTTTTCATATTCATTCGTGGTCGATGGTGAAACTTATAAAGGTGATACACATGAAGAAGGGTTAATAATAGGGGACTCTGTATATGTTATTTATAATCCAATTTTTCCGATTGTAAATAGACGAGAATTTGATTATTAATGAATTCAATCAATAATGACTTTAGAAAGTATAGCGATAGGTTAATAGAAAGGAAGTTAAAAAAAAATGAGCATAAAATACACTATTGGCCTTGATTATGGCACAGACTCAGTAAGGGCACTTTTGGTTGATACTTCAGGAAAAGAAATCGCATCGCATGTGCATTACTATGAGCGATGGAAAAAAGGGATGTATTGTGACCCTGCCAATTCGCAGTTTCGTCAACATCCATTGGATTATTTGGAAGGTTTAGAAAATGCCGTAAAAGGTGCTTTGCAAAATCAAAGCGAAGAGGTGATCCGAAACATAGTGGGTATTTCAGTAGACACCACTGGCTCAACTCCAGTGGCTGTAGATGTAAATGGGACGCCTTTGGCATTGTTGCCGGAATTTTCCGAAAATCCAAACGGTATGTTTATTCTCTGGAAGGACCATACCGCCAATACAGAAGCTGAACAATTAAATACTTTGGCTCATGGTTGGAAGGTTGATTACACCAAATATGTAGGTGGAATATATTCATCAGAGTGGTTTTGGGCAAAAATCTTAAGGACCCTTAGAGTTGATCCAAGTATTCGCGAAAAAGCTTTTTCGTGGGTAGAGCATTGCGACTGGATTTCTGCAGTTCTGACAGGCAACACCAATCCTTTGACGCTGAAAAGAAGTCGTTGTGCTGCTGGGCATAAAGCCATGTGGCACCCCGAGTTTGACGGCTTGCCTTCGGAGGAGTTTCTAACCACATTAGATCCACTTTTGGCAGGTTTGAGAGATAGATTGTTTTCAGAAACTTATACTTCTGACCAAGCCATGGGAGCCATTTCTAAAGAGTGGGCGGCGAAATTAGGTTTGCCTGAAAACGTAGTTATCGGTGTGGGTGCTTTTGACGCTCACATGGGTGGTGTTGGTGCTGAGATAGAACCATACTCACTAGTTCGTGTAATGGGAACCTCAACCTGCGATATGCTAATTGCTCCAAACGAAGAAGTCGGACATTTGTTAATAAAAGGAATTTGTGGTCAAGTTGACGGTTCTATTGTACCAGGCATGTTGGGTATGGAAGCTGGACAGTCTGCTTTTGGAGATGTATATGCCTGGTTCCAAAAAATGCTTTTAGGACCAGTTTTTGATTTGATAGATAACCAGTTAGAAAAAGATAAATTATCAGAAAAGCTGATTCCACATTTATCAGAAAAGGCTGCTCAAATAGTACTTACCGAAAATGACCCAATCGCCTTGGATTGGTTTAACGGCCGCCGTACGCCAGATGCTAATCATACTTTGAAGGGGGCTATTTATGGACTTAATTTGGGTTCAGACGCAGCACAGATATTCAAAGCTTTGGTAGAGGCGACTGCCTATGGGTCAAAAGCCATTGTAGATAGGTTTATCAATGAAGGCGTGCCTATAAAACAAGTGATTTCGATTGGTGGCGTTGCTAAAAAGTCGGCTTTTGTGATGCAAACTTTGGCAAATGTGTTGGATATGCCTATTAAAGTGGCAAGTTCGGATCAGGCATGTGCATTAGGTGCTGCTATGAATGCCGCCACTGCCGCCGGTGTATTTGTAAACATAAATGAAGCTCAAGAGGCCATGGGTTCAGGTTTTGATGCCACCTATTTCCCTGAAAAAGAAAAGGTGGAAGTTTACAAGAAATTGTATACCAAATATTTGACCTTTGGAGAGTTTATTGAAAGTAAGGCTTGATTATTAACCCATAGCGACAGAGTAAATATAGCTGTATAATGTCTTTTTTTATGAATTGAAATAATTAATATAACTTAAATACATTAACATATTAGAAAAGAAGGCTTTGTGAGCTATGATTCTATGTGTTAAATAATACCAAAAATGATAAACCTAAAACAATACGAAGTTTGGTTTGTGACAGGCAGCCAACATCTTTATGGCGAAGAAACACTTCGCAAAGTCGATGAACATTCGAAGATAATTGCAGAAGCTTTAGACGGTTCCCTTGAAATACCTGTTAGAGTGGTATTCAAACCAGTTGTGAAAACTCCAGAGGAAATTCTAACGATTTGTAATGAGGCCAATTATGCCAAGAATTGCATTGGTATCATTACTTGGATGCACACTTTTTCTCCCTCTAAAATGTGGATAAAAGGGCTAACTTCTTTGCAAAAGCCTCTTTTGCACCTTCATACCCAATACAACCGTGATATTCCTTATGCCGAAATAGATATGGATTTCATGAATCTCAATCAGTCGGCACATGGTGATAGAGAACATGGTTTTATTTTGACAAAAATGAAAATCAACCGCAAAACGGTGGTGGGGCATTGGGATTCTCCCAGTGTTAAAGCCAAAATTGGCGTTTGGGCTAGAGTTTGTTTGGGTAGGAATGAAATGAAAAACCTCAAAGTAGCTCGGTTTGGTGACAATATGCGTCAAGTTGCGGTAACGGATGGCAACAAAGTATCGGCTGAAGAGAAATTTGGAATGGCTGTAAATACTTATGCGGTTGGAGATTTGGTACAAGTAATTAATCAGTTTTCGGACGCTGAAATAAATGCTTTGGTAAAAGAATATGAGGAAACCTACCTCATGATGGATTCTCTAAAGTCTTCAGGAAGCATGAGGTCGTCTTTAATAGAAGCTGCAAGAATTGAGTTAGGAATCAAGGCATTTTTGGAAGATGGTGGGTTCGGAGCTTATACCAATACTTTTGAAGATTTGCATGGAATGCGTCAGTTGCCGGGCATAGGTTCGCAACGTATGATGGCCGCCGGTTATGGTTACGGTGGCGAAGGCGACTGGAAAACCTCTGCCATGGTAAGAGTGATGAAAGTAATGGCCACAGGACTGAAAGGCGGCACCTCGTTTATGGAAGACTATACTTATCATTTTGACCCATCAAATCCTATGGTTTTGGGTTCGCACATGTTAGAAATCTGTCCGAGTATAGCTGCTGATAAAGTTAGTTGCGAGGTTCATCCATTAGGAATTGGTGGTAAGGAGGATCCTGTGAGATTGGTGTTTAATGCTTGTGCAGGACCATCTATAAATGTAAGTTTGATAGATTTGGGTAGAAAATATAGATTACTGGTAAATGAGGTGGAGGCTGTAGAAGTTACTGAGAAATTCCCGAAATTGCCAACCGCTCGTGCTTTGTGGAAACCTCTTCCAAACATGGAAGTTGGCCTTCAAGCATGGCTAATGGCAGGTGGAGCACACCATACGGTCTTCAGTCAAAACTTAACAACCGAATATCTGGAAGACTTTGCAGAAATGTTTGATTTGGACTTGGTTGTTATAGATGCCGATACTAGGATTAGGGATTTGAAGAGGGAAATAGCCTCCTAACCCCAAAAGGGGGAATTTTTTGAATGTATGAACCATTTATTCAGAAATCAATGGAAATAATTATAAAACCCCCACTGGGGGATTGGGGGCTACTTAGACAAGAATGCTTCGAAGCCAATATGCAACTGCCCAAATTAGGCTTGGTGCTGTTTACTTTTGGCAATGTAAGTGCGGTAGATAGAGCAAATGGTGTTTTTGCCATTAAGCCTTCGGGTGTGCCTTATGAGGAATTGAAATGGGAGGATATCGTAATTATGGATTTTGATGCCAAGGTGGTAGATGGAAAAATGAGACCTTCTTCTGACACCAAAACCCATGCTTTGTTGTATAAAACTTGGGATGATATTGGGGGCATTACGCATACGCACTCCACACACGCAGTCGCTTGGGCACAAGCAGGCATGGACATTCCGATATTTGGGACTACACATGCCGATCATACCCATCAGGATATTCCGTGTGCACCGGCATTGTCCGATGAAATGATAAAGGGCGATTACGAGTACGAAACGGGCAACCAGATTTTCGGTATTTTTGAAGAGAAAGGATTGAGTCATAAGGAAGTCGAGATGGTACTTTTACAAAACCACGGCCCTTTTACTTGGGGAAAAGATGCTGCAAAGTCGGTTTATAATGCGGCTGTGTTGGAAGAAGTGGCGAAAATGGCGATGTTGACACTTCAAATCAACCCCAATACTCCTCGTCTAAAGGATTCCTTGAGGAAAAAACATTATGAAAGAAAGCACGGCAAAGATGCTTATTATGGGCAAGGGTGCTAATTTTTTGAGGTATAAGGTGGGAAGGCATAAGCTCACATCTCAATACTCATAACTCGCAACTCTATACTCGCAACTTTAAAACAAATCAACCCTTAATAAAAAAACAATATGAAACTTGGATTGGAAACGCTCGATTATTTGATTTTTCTGGTTTACTTTATAATTGTAGCCGCCTACGGATACTGGGTCTATAAAAATAAAGGCAAACAAACCGCGGACTCAAAAGATTTTTTCTTGGCCGAAGGCTCCCTCACTTGGTGGGCTATTGGTGCCTCTCTTATTGCTTCAAATATTTCAGCCGAGCAGTTTATCGGCATGTCGGGACAAGCGTTTCAGCTGGGTTTGGCTATTTCGGTTTATGAACTACTTGGCGGTGTGTCGTTGATAATTGTGGCGGTTTATTTCTTGCCAATGTATCTCAACAATAAGATTTTTACAATGCCGCAATTTCTCGCAAAACGTTACGATACACGTTTGGCAACCATCATGGCTGTTTTTTGGCTATTTTTATACATCACTGTTAACCTTACTTCAATCATTTATTTGGGGGCTTTAAGTCTTGAAAAAATGACAGGTTTTGGTTTTATGCCTTGTGCGTTTTTCCTCACGATTTTCGCTATTATCATTACCCTTGGTGGTATGAAAGTGATTGGCTACACCGACGTTATTCAAGTGGTTTGTTTGGTTATTGGAGGTTTGGCCACCACTTATTTGGCTCTTGATTTACTTTCAAATAGGGTCGGGTCGAGTTCAGGTGTTTTGGAAGGTTTAAGTCTTATTAAGGAAAAAGCAGATAGTCATTTACACATGATGTTCAGTCCTGGGCAATATTCTGTTCATGACGGAAAGGGCGGTTTTATTGATGCCTACCAACAATTACCGGGTATAATGATGTTTGTTATTGGTGGTCAATGGGTAAATAACCTCAATTACTTTGGTTGCAATCAATACATTACACAAAGAGCATTGGGTGCCGATTTGAAAACGGCTCGAAACGGTTTATTATTCGCCTCAGGATTAAAGATGTTGATGCCTTTTATAGTGGTTTTACCAGGTTTGGCGGCTTATGTTCTGTTCCAAGAAAACGCCGACCCTGCCATAGTGAATGGTATTACACAGAACGGAATTGTAAAACCTGACAATGCCTATCCAGTATTATTGAATATTTTGCCAACTGGTCTAAAAGGCTTGGCTTTTGCTGCACTAACAGCCGCTATTGTAGCTAGTTTAGCAGGGAAAGCCAATAGTATATCCACCATTTATGTATTAGATATCCATCAGAAGTTTTTCAACAAAAACATGAGTGAAAAGCAAACGGTCCGCACTGGCAGAATCGCCATATTAGTTTCTTTTGCTTTAGCACTTTTGATAAGCCCACTTTTGGCCAACTTCGGACAAGCATTTGAATATATTCAGGTGTACACGGGTTACATCTCTCCTGGTATATTGTCAATTTTCTTATTAGGGTTTTTCTGGAAAAAAACTACGGCCAACTCAGCCTTGGTTTCAGCTATATTGAGTATAGTTTTGAGTAGTTTGATAGCTTATGTTTGGCCAGAGTTTCCTTTTATGAATCGTATGGGTGTGGTTTTCTGGATTTGTGCGTTGGTTATGATTGCCATAAGTTTGATTGAATCTAAAGGCAAAGAAAGTAGCAATGCGTTTGTGGTAAACAAAGATTGGTTTAAAGTTACTCCTGAATTTCGTTACGGAACTATTGCCATTATCGCAGTCTTTTGTATTATTTATTATATATTTTGGTAAGAAACATTTAAAATTTTCAATCAATTTCAACCTCAATTAAAACAATGAAAAAATTATTAATCGCAATAACTGCTCTAGCAGCATTTGCATGTAACAACAATAAAACAAACGACAAAGCAATGGCAGAAAGCAATATTTCAGAGGCACCATTCGGTGTTTTGGCTTCAGGAGATAGCGTAAAACTTTACACTTTAAAAAATGCCAACGGTATGGAAGTAGCCATCTCAGATTTGGGTGGAACCATCATAAAATGGACTGCTCCTGATAAAGATGGCAAATTTGAAGACATCACTTTGGGCTCTAACAATCCGGAAGATTATCTTTCAAGTACAAAATATCTTGGTGCTTTAATCGGTAGATTTGGAAATAGAATTGCTAGAGGTAAATTTACTCTGGATGGTAAGGAATACACCTTGGCAGTTAATAATGGCCCAAATGCCTTACATGGTGGACTAAAAGGATTCAATGCGGCCATATGGATTGCAACGCCAATAGAAGGTGCCGAACCGGGTTTAAAACTTACTTACCTCTCAAAAGATGGAGAAGAAGGTTACCCTGGTAATCTTAATGTTGAGGTGGTTTATACTTTGAAAAACGACAATTCGCTTACCATTGATTACAAGGCCACTACAGATAAAAACACGGTTGTGAACCTCACCAATCATGCTTACTTTAATCTGAAAGGAGAAGGAAAAGGGGATATTCTGGATCATGAAATTGTACTTCAAGCAGATAAGTTTTTGCCAACAGATGCAGGCTTAATTCCGACAGGCCAATTGAAGCCCGTAAAAGGTACTCCATTCGATTTCACGACGGCTCATGTTATTGGCGAGAGAATAGACGACACGACAGACATAGATATAAAACTAGGCGGTGGTTACGATCACTGCTGGGTATTTACAGACCAAAGCAATAAGTTAAAATCCGTTGCAATAGTTACCGAACCTAAGTCAGGCCGTACCATGGAAGTTTTAACAACTGAGCCAGCTGTCCAGTTTTACACAGGAAATTTCTTAAATGGCTCAGCTACAGGTAAGTCAGGCGTGAAATATGAGAAAAGATACGGCTTTTGCTTGGAAACACAGCATTTTCCAGATTCTCCCAATCAAGCTGCTTTTCCAACAACAGTGTTGAAACCAGGCGAAACCTACACTTCTACAACTGTTTATAAATTTGGAGTAAAGAAGTAAATATTAAAGTATGTGGTCAGACGCCAGTCGGACCTGAAAACTCGAAAGCAATAATTTGCCACGAATTCACGAATTCAATTTGTGTATTCGTGGCGTTTTTTTTAAGCAAACGGTCAGACGCCAATCGGACCTGAAAACAAGTATCTAAAACCAGGAGTAAAACAAATCCAAAACTTTCCAACCAAATTTTTGAAACAAAAAAAAGCAGCAGAAATAAAAATCTCTGCCGCTTTTCAAATAATTTTTTCTATTAATCAATGTCCGCCTTTCACGTTGGCCACTTCTTTATCAAAATCAATGTTTTGTTTTCTTAGAACTTGCTGAACTCTAATGCCAAACCAGAAAAGGTAAGCAAAGCAAGCCACCGCCAAAAGATACGAAGTTTGAATACCTACGGTATCAGCAATAACTCCTTGTAAAACGGGAATAATTGCTCCTCCAAGTATCATCATAATCATAAAAGCGGAGCCTTGATTGGTATATTTACCTAATCCGGCAGTGCCCAAAGAGAATATACTTGGCCACAAAATAGAACAGAATAATCCACCACTGATTAAGCTAAATAAAGCAATTTTCCCTGTGGTAAAAACACCAATTAGTGTCATAATAGCACCTACTCCAGTATAAATCAGCAACGTACGCACAGGTTTTTCTTTTGCCATAAAAAACGATACGATCATCACTACCACGCAGAATGCATAAGGATAAAGGTCGCTTACATCACCACTCATGATGGAGTTTACATACAACACTATCCCGAATGCTACAAATGGGACAACTACCCACAGGATTTTTTTGAGGCTATCGGACAAACCAAAATTGCCTACAGAGGCAGTCCAACGCCCAACCATCATACTTCCCCAAAAAAGCGAAACATATTTTGATACCTGTGATGAAACCAAACCTTGTGTTTCTTTCAGATATTCAGGTAAATTACTTCCTATCGTTACCTCTACGCCCACATATACGAATATCGCACTCATACCCAATATCAACTGCGGGTATTTCAAGGCTCCAAGTCCAGCTTCCACATGCTCATCGTTCGTAATTCTTGGAAGTTTCGAGATCCAGAAAAATACAGCCACTAGAACAAACAAACCACCGAGTAGGAGATAAGGAACCTTCACAGATTCAATTGTAGCACTCAATGCCGCTTCGGGCGAAATAGAGCCAAATATGGCATAAGAAACAATCAATGGCCCGATGGTACCACCAAAGTTATTGACAGCTCCACCCAAGTTTATACGAGTAGCCCCAGTTTCTGGAGGTCCCAATGCTATCATAAATGGTTGTGTGGCAGTTTGTTGTAATGAAAAGCCTAATCCAACTACAAATAAAGCCGTCAAAAGCAAAAAGTAAGATTTAGTTTCGGCAGCTGGATAAAAAATCAAGGAACCTACAGCAGATATTATCAATCCGTAAATTATTCCGTTTTTGTAGCCAATTTTGTTAAGAATATCGGTTTTCATGATGCTTGAAAGCAGAAGATATAAAACCGAGCCCACGAAATAGGCGGCATAAAAGGCAAAATCTACCAGCTGTGCTTGCCATTGCTGAAGTTCGAATTTTTCTTTAAAAAGTGGAATCAATATTCCGTTTGAGGCAGCTACAAAGCTCCAGAAAAACCAAACGGTCATCAGGGTATAGAGAGCTGGCAAATTGGTTGAGTTGTTTTTGTTGTCCATCTATTTAGGGTTTTTTATATTTAACTATTTCAGTTCTGACTCATCTTGCCATTCATACAAAACGTTTTTTGCGGCGTCCCAATTTGGATAAATCATGAAATGCTTCTCTTTTACAAGTTTAAAAAGCACATCCCTCAGCTCGCCGATGTTTTCATTGTTGGTGGCAGATATAAAAACTACATTTTCAGCATTTTTTTGTAGATATCCCGCCTTTAGTCGTTCCAAGTTTATTCTTAGGTCTTCTTCGGTGGCCAAGTGCCTGTCTAAGCCTTCTACCGATTCGGGCTGGTATTGATCCAGTTTGTTGAATATCAAAATCGTAGGTTTGTCTTTGGCATCTATTTCGGCCAGCGTAGTATTTACTATATCTATATGCTCTTCGAAAGAGTCGTGCGAGATATCCACAACATGAAGCAACACATCTGCTTCTCGTATTTCATCTAGCGTAGATTTGAAAGACTCTATCAATGTAGTTGGCAGTTTGCGTATAAAGCCTACGGTGTCGGTCAATAAAAACGGGATATTTCCTAAAACCATTTTCCTCACCGTTGAGTCTATTGTTGCAAAGAGCTTATTTTCAGCAAAAACCTCAGTTTTGGCCAATTTTTGCATCAATGTAGATTTTCCCACGTTGGTGTAGCCCACCAAAGCAACCCGCACGAGCCTGCTTCGTTCTTTTCTTCTTGTGGCCGATTGCTTGTCTATTTTATCAAGTTTATCTTTAAGAAAAGCTATTCTGTCTTGTACTATCCTTTTGTCCGTTTCAAGTTCCTTTTCACCAGGTCCTCTCATACCTATACCACCTTTCTGTTTACTTAAGTGAGACCACATTCGGGTAAGTCGGGGCAATAAATATTTATATTGGGCCAATTCCACCTGCCTTTTGGCTTGATCGGACTGAGCACGCTGCGAAAAGATATTTAAGATTAATAAGCTCCTATCAAGCACTTTTTTGTTTTCAAAAGCTTTCTCAAGATTTCTCACTTGAGATGGACTAAGTTCATCATCGAAAATGATCGTATCTACCGGATTTATAGTAATCCAGGCTTGAATTTCTTCTAATTTTCCTTTCCCGACAAATGTTTTTTGGTCAGCGTAGTTCAGTCGCTGCACAAATATTTTCATGGTTTTTACGCCTGAAGTCTCTGCCAAAAACGCCAACTCCTCCAAGTACTCTTTGGTCTTTTCGGCATTTTGCTTTTGTGATATTAAACCTACCAAAATGGCGGTTTCTTGTGGTTTACTTGTAGATATTAAGGGTTTATTCTGCAATTCCTGTCTTTATTTCTGTTTAGTTCTATTTTTGATAATGAGTATGTTTTGTCACCGCACTGTACAGCCCAATCGGATTTTACAGCAAATACAATGATTCAGAAGTTTACATTTTCACCTACAAATATAACATTAATGTCAAAAGTGTCTGCTTATTGTTTATTAATTCTAAATTCAGGTTTTTCAAGAAATACTCTTTAATTTTAATACATTTAGTTCATTTCGCTATCCCAATTCTCTCTTTGTTATGCTCAGTATTTATCAATTCTCGCCCTTTGTTTTTGCTAAATTTACGTGATGGTTATTTAATTGCCTATTAATCAAGTCGCTATTGTTTTTTTTTAATATTTTTTCACTTTTTTTTCTGTGCCATAAAAATATTGGCACAGTATTGGTAAAGGAATATAGCATAACTGATAAGTTATTAAACGGAGTGAAAAACTGATTTATAACTCACCGAAAGTTAAAAAAAGCAGATTTGATTGGAAATTTATTTTTCGCTTTTTACATTTGCTAACTCGAATCAAACACACCTAAAGATATTGGAGCATAGCTCCTAAAGATTTAATCCCTCGTAAAGGCCTATGGCCAGCACATGGATTATTAGGAAAGCACGTAAGTCGGAATCCCTGTCACTATCATTGAGGCAGGGATTTTTTTTGTTACTTTTGTGTCCCAAATATTTTTTAAAGGAAATGAAATTTGCCAAACTCACCGATATATCTAACAAAAAAGCCCGTTTTGAGTTCTTTTTTCTTGAGGAGTATTCGGCTGGTATGGTGCTGACAGGCACTGAGATTAAGTCTATCAGAGAAGGTAAAGTGAGTATGGCCGATGCCTATTGTTTTTTTCAGAAGAATGAGCTTTTTGTTAAAAATCTCAACATAGCCAGATACGAAAATGGAACCTACAACAACCACGAGCCACTTCGTGAGCGTAAACTACTTTTGAACAGAAAAGAAATAAAGAAACTTATTAGTAAACTTACCGACAAAGGCCTCACCATAATACCCACCCGAATATATATTAATGATGGCGGCCTTGCCAAACTCGACATAGCCTTGGCCAAGGGTAAGAAACTATACGATAAACGTGAAACAATCAAAGAAAAGGACATTTCAAGAGAACGCAGCCGCGGAGAATAGTTTTTGAACAATCTGTTAGACCTAAATAATTAGTATTGAATGAATTGGCTTGAAAATATTATTTTCTCATTAATTTCAATTCATCAGTTTATATTTTAGAAAGAATTCATTAAATTGCCTGACAATTAGTCTATTATTCAAAATCTAATTGTTTATGGGGCGGAAAGTATTAATTCTAAATGCCGACTACAGAGCTATCAGTATCTGTACTGTTCCAAAGGCTTTTCTTCTGGTCTACCTCAACAAAGCCGAACTCGTAGCCGAAAATCCCAAAGATAAAATACGGACAATAAGCAAAAACTACCCCTTACCTTCTATTATAAGGTTGAATTCGTACGTTTCAGTCCCATTTCGAAACGTGGTAATGACTCGCCAGAATATTTTCAAAAGAGACAATAATACTTGCGTTTATTGCGGAAAGCAAAGCGATCTCACGCTTGACCATGTCATGCCAAAATCCCGTGGCGGCAAAACTCACTGGGAAAACCTCGTGACTGCATGTAAACGCTGCAATTCCGAAAAAGGTAGCTACACGCCCGAGGAAGCCAAAATGACACTGAAAATAAAACCCTTCAAACCTACTTTTTTAATGTTTGTCAGAGATTGCTCTGGTAATCTAGAGGAAAACTGGTTGCCGTTTTTGAGTAAGAATAGATAAAGCTTAGTATCAGTTCTAATCTGTTTAGTTAATCGAGTTTACATGTTTTGTAAATAATCCGCACATTCGCTTTGTTAAATTTTGTGTTTTTTGTGAAATAGATTTTAAATTATTCAAGACAGATGAATTTTGACGAAATCTGACGTTGGCTGAGCGAAGTTGATAGTGGTTGAGCTTACGATAGTCGACGAGCGGAGCCGATGGTGGCTGAGCGGAGCCGAAGCCTGATTTTTAACCATTTACACAAAAAAAACTCTTCTGTTTATTTGCTTATTTTCTCAAATTTCCTACCTTTGCACTCCTTTTTAACGAGGAATTATCAATTTTTAATCAATTTCGATAGAAAAGCTCGGTCTATTGATGTAATAATGAGCATTTTAATTCATTTATGACAAATCAAACATTTCCTGATTTCGATTGGGAGAAAGTAACAAAAAAAGGCATTGGTGGAGGTTACACCGCTGCCGAGAAAGCAGAGTTAGAAGCAGTTTACGGTGAAACTTTCGCCGCAATCGAAGAAAAAGATGTAGTAGATGCCCTAGTGGTAGGTATTACAGACAGAGAAGTTTTGTTAAACATAGGATTCAAATCAGATGGTATCGTTTCTCGTTCAGAATTCCGTGACTTGCCAGACCTTAAAGTTGGCGACAAAGTTGAGGTTTTCATCGAAAAACAAGAAGATGCTCTGGGACAATTGGTTATTTCTCGTAAAAAAGCCAGAATCCTTACAGCTTGGTCTAAAATTGAAGGTGCTCTTGAGACTGACATTATTGTAGACGCTCTTATCAAGCGTCGTACTAAAGGTGGTCTTATTGTAGATATTTTTGGTATTGAGGCGTTCTTGCCAGGTTCACAAATCGACGTTAAACCTATCAGAGACTTTGATGTATTTGTAGGAAAACGTATGGAAGTGAAAGTGGTTAAAATCAACCATACCAACGACAACGTAGTAGTATCGCACAAAGTGTTGATCGAGAAAGACCTTGAGTCGCAGCGTCAGCAAATCCTTACTAACCTTGAAAAAGGACAAGTATTGGAGGGTGTGGTTAAAAACATCACTAACTTCGGTGTATTCATCGACCTTGGTGGCGTAGATGGTTTACTACACATCACAGATATCTCGTGGGGTAGAGTAAATCACCCTAACGAAGTATTGAATCTTGATGATAAAATCAAAGTGGTTGTTCTTGACTTTGATGACGACAAGAAACGTATTTCATTGGGTATGAAACAATTGGAGTCTCACCCTTGGGATTCATTGGCTGAAGGCCTAGAAGTAGGTTCTAAAGTGAGCGGAAAAATCGTAAACATCGCTGATTACGGTGCATTCCTTGAGCTTAAGCCAGGCGTTGAGGGTCTTATCCACGTTTCAGAAATGTCATGGTCACAACATTTGAGAAACCCATCAGATTTCTTGCAAATCGGTGACGATATCTCAGCTGTGGTATTGACTATGGACAAAGACGAAAGAAAAATGTCATTGGGTATCAAGCAAATGACCGAAGATCCTTGGACAAAACAAGATCTTTTGGCTAAATATGCTATCGGTACAAAACATAAAGGAACAGTTCGTAACCTTACTAACTTCGGTCTATTCTTAGAGCTTGAAGAAGGTATCGACGGTCTAGTTCACGTTTCTGACCTTTCTTGGACTAAGAAAATCAAGCATCCATCTGATTTTGTTAAAATCGGAGAAGAACTTGAAGTTATCGTTCTTGAATTGGATGTAGAAAATCGTAGATTAGCTCTTAGCCACAAACACCTAGAAGAAAACCCTTGGGATACTTTCGAAACGGTATTCGAAGTAGGTACAGTTCACGAGTGTAACATAGTTGGTAAAAACGATAAGCAAGTAACACTTGAATTGCCTTACGGTATCGAAGGACAAGCTGCTTTGAAAGCAATAGCCAAAGAGGATGGTTCATTAGGTGAGATGGGCGAGAAACTTTCTTTCGAAGTTATTGAGTTCAATAAAGAAGAGAAGAGAATTGTTCTTTCGCACACCAAAACTTGGGAAATAGCGAAAGAAGAGCCAAAAGCTGATAAGAAAAAAGCTCCAGCAAAAGCAACCGACAAAGTGAAATTACCAGAAATGGAAAAATCAACTTTGGGTGACCTTTCTGCACTTGCAGCTTTGAAAGATCAACTTGAAAGCGAAGAGGCTTCTCCAAAAAAGAAAGCTGTAAAGAAGAAAACCACTGACGAGGCTTAATCCTTTCAGGTTTTCGAAAATATAATTTCTACAGAAATGGCTGTCTATAAGGCAGCCATTTCTTTTTTTAAGAGAAATTTAAGTTTTTTCGCAAATAATTTTGGCAAAACAGGCTTTTGGTCATAAATTTGCATTCCTTTAATGAAAGAGGGTCCTGTGGCCGAGCGGCTAGGCAGAGCTCTGCAAAAGCTTCTACAGCGGTTCGAATCCGCTCGGGACCTCCAAAAATTTGACTTATGTCAAAATCTAAAATTAGTACCATTTGATAGGTTAGTACAAACTACTTTTCAAATGGTATTTTTTATTTCAAGATATTCATTTTCAATAAGTTATATTCTTATTTAAAACGATTCTAAATTTTTTCAATTCGA
This sequence comes from Leadbetterella sp., assembly GCA_035299025.1. Lineage (GTDB taxonomy): Bacteria > Bacteroidota > Bacteroidia > Cytophagales > Spirosomataceae > Leadbetterella. The sequence continues at coordinate 176,458 of DATGXK010000020.1, read as the reverse complement.
AAAAAATCACAATACATATTTTGATAAAAAACATTCCTCCCTTAGCTTTGCACTCTAAAAAATTGCAATATTATAATTTAAAATGATAAATAATATTTCGAAAAAATTACTCACTCTGTTAGCCCTCGTTTTTGTACTGACAACAAACGCTTTCGCCCAAGACGGCGATGCTGCGGCAGGAGAAACACTTTTCAAAAATAACTGTGCACAATGTCATGCTGTAGGTTCAGAGATTGTGGTGGGTCCCGGACTTGCTGGAATTGAAGATAGAAGAGATTTTGCTTGGTTGAAGAAATGGATTAATAATCCAGCAGCCGTAATCGCAAGTGGTGACAAATATGCTGTTGAGATTTTTGCAAAGTATAATGTTCAGATGACTGCTTTTCCAGCTTATGGAGATGCCGAAATCAAAAACATTCTGGCTTATGTAAAGTCGGCAAACGCTGCTCCAGCAGCTGCTGCTCCAGGTGCAGCTGTTGCTGCTCCAACTCAAGAAACCTCAGGCGGAAAATTCTTCAACATAGTTTTAGTTGCTCTGTTGGTTATTATGGGCTTAGTTCTTATTGCTTTACTTTCGGTTCTAAGGCTCCTTTCTACTCTTTCGAAAGGTGAGGCTGCTCTATCTCCTATGGAGAATCTGAAGGCTTCATTGAAAGGTCTTTCATCTAACAAAACCATCGTAACAGCGGTTATTTGGATGTTTATTTTGTTGGGTACCAAAGCGACACTTGATGGCCTATTCAAAATTGGGGTTCACCAAGGATACGCACCAACACAACCTATCAACTTCTCTCACAAGTTGCACGCCGGCGACATGGAAATCAATTGTGCCTACTGCCATACCGGTGTTTACAAAGGAAAGCAATCTGGAATTCCTTCTTCAAGTATTTGTATGAATTGCCACAATACTATAAAAAGAGAATCTCCAGAAATTCAAAAGATATATACAGCCATTGAGAAAAATCAGCCAATACAGTGGGTACGTGTCCACAATTTGCCTGATCTTGCCTACTTTAACCATGCTCAGCATACCAACGTGGGTGGTCTCGATTGCGAAAGCTGCCATGGAGATATCAAAAACATGGAAGTCGTACAGCAGCGTCATACGCTAACCATGGGTTGGTGTATTGACTGTCACAGAAAAACAGATGTAAACTCAAAAGGAAATGCCTATTATGATGCATTATTGACGGCTCATAACAGCACTTCAAAAGAGGCGATGAAAGTGGAAGACATTGGTGGCCTGGAGTGTGCCAAATGTCACTATTAATTTTTTTCAAGTAATAAAGAGAATTTTATATATACATACTCATGGAGAATACTAATAAAAGGTATTGGAAAGGTATTGAAGAATTGAAAAACGACATCAACGTTGTAAAAAACGCTGACAAGGAGTTTAATCTAGAAGGTTTAGAGGGCGGTACTTACCGTCGTGATTTCTTAAAAATGTTAGGATTTGGTGTTGCTGCAGTTTCTTTGGCTGCCTGTAATGCCCCAGTAAGACATACCATTCCGTATCTTAACAAGCCAGAGGATATTGAGCCGGGTATTCCAAACTATTATGCCTCTACGTTTGCATTAGCCGGTAATTACTGCAGTATATTGGTTAAAACCAGAGAAGGAAGACCTGTTAAAATTGAAGGTAACAAGCTTTCAGGTGTTACCAAGGGTGGTGTAAATGCCCAAGTGCATGCTTCTCTTCTTTCTCTTTACGATAACGAAAGACTAAAAGAGCCAACTAAGGCGGGTAAGAAAATTACTTGGGCTGAGTTAGATAAGGAGGTTTCAGCTGCTTTGGCTTCATCCTCTAACATTAGAGTGGTTTCGAATACCATTCTATCTCCAAGCACCAAATCTGTTTTGGCTGATTTTGCTACAAAATATCCTTCTGCCAAACATATTACTTATGATTCAAACTCAGCATCGGCACTAATTGAAGCTAATGGTTCAAGTTTTGGAAAGGCAGTTATACCGTCATATTTATTCAACAAGGCAAACGTTATTGTTGGTATCAGTTGCGATTTTCTTGGAACATGGCTTTCTCCAGTGGAGTATGCTGCTCAATGGGCTGAGACGAGAAGACTAAGTAGTGCAAAAGGTGGTAAAAAGACAATGTCAAGACATTATCAGTTTGAAACTGGTATGAGTATGACAGGTGCAAATGCTGATTACAGGGGCATGTTCAAACCATCCCAAGAAGGTGTATTTGCTGCCAATCTTTACAACAGGGTTGCTGCTATTTTGGGAGCAGGTTCTCAACTTGCTGTTGCAAAGGCCGATTTTGAAAACATTGATAAATGTGCAAAGGATTTAGTGGCAACCAAAGGTGCTAGTTTAGTAGTGAGCGGCTCAAACGATGTTGTGGTACAAACAATAGTAAATGGTATCAATAGCCTTTTAGGAAATGTTGGAAATACCATTGACTTTGGTACAACAGTAAATTATAGACAAGGTAATGATGCGGCTATGAATCAATTCGTTTCTGAATTGAAGTCTGGTGCCGTTGACGCAGTTATATTTTTAGATTCAAACCCGGTATATGACCACCTATTAGGTGCAGATATAGCAGAAGGTTTGAAGAAAGCCAAAACCACAATTGCTATCTCAGATAGGGCGAACGAAACCGCTTCATTGTGTACTTATTTGGCTCTTAACACACATTATCTGGAATCATGGGGCGATGCCTCACCGAAGTCTGGATACTATTCATTGACTCAGCCAGTAATCTCGAATATCTTCAATTCTCGTCAGGGCGAATCTAGTCTTCTTGTATGGGCTGGTAAATCTTCAGACTACCAAGCTTATGTGAAGAATATTTGGTCTTCAAGTATTTTGAATGGAAAAACTTGGATTCAAGCTTTGCATGATGGCGTATATGAGTCGCCAAATGCTTCTACGGTTGGAGCTTCATTCTCAGGAAACTTAGCTGATGCGGCGTCTAAAGTAGCTAGTGTAAAATCATCGGGTATCGAACTTTATGTTTATGAAAATGTAACAATCGGTACTGGTATACAAGCTAATAACCCATGGTTGCAAGAGACACCAGACCCTGTTTCAAAAGTTACTTGGGAAAATACAGCGGCATTTTCACAAAAAACTGCCAAAGATTTAGGACTTGAGGTTGGAGATTGGGTTAAGGTGACAGTCGGTTCAAATTCTGTAGAGTTGCCAGTTTTAATTCAGCCAGGTCAAGTCAATGATTCGGTTGCTATAGCAATGGGATATGGACGTACTGCTGCTGGTAAGGCAGGAAACACAGGTGTTGCAGTATTTCCTTTGTTAAAAGGTGCTTCATCGGCTAGCTCACTTTGGGTTGGTGGTGTAAAAATCGAAAAAACCAAAAGTGGTTATACATTGGCTCAAACTCAGACACACGAGACCTATATGGGTCGTGAGGCTGTTGTACAAGAGTCGGTTCTTAGCGAATATGTTAAAAACGTAAAAGCAGGTAGATTTGAACCAAAAATTTCTACTTCAGATGGCCTCAAGAAACCTTATTCCATAACACTTTGGAATGGACACGAGAAGAAGAACCACAGCTGGGGTATGGTAATTGACCTTAACACTTGTACGGGTTGTGCTGCGTGTGTGGTGAGTTGCCAGGCTGAAAACAACGTTTCGGTTGTGGGTAAAGCCGAAGTGGCTAGAGCTAGAGAGATGCACTGGATTAGAATTGATAGATACTATAGTTCAGATGCTCCGCAGGAAGAAGGGTATAGTGTAAGTGGTTACAAGGCCATGGAGGTTGCTTCGGAAAATCCTGAAGTTGTATTCCAACCGTTGATGTGCCAACACTGTTCAAATGCTCCATGTGAGACGGTGTGTCCTGTTTTGGCTACAACCCACAGTTCTGAGGGACTTAATCAAATGACGTATAACAGATGTGTGGGTACAAGATATTGTGCAAACAACTGTCCTTATAAAGTTAGAAGATTCAACTGGTTTAAGTATTTCGAGAATGATAACTTTGATTTCCATTTTAACAATGAATTGGGAAGAATGGTTATTAACCCTGATGTAACTGTAAGATCTAGAGGGGTAATTGAGAAATGTTCAATGTGTGTTCAAAGAATTCAGGCTGGTAAGTTGACGGCCAAGAAAGAAAAGCGTCGTCCTATGGATGGTGAAATTGAAACAGCATGTTCTCAGTCATGTCCAACGAATGCAATTACATTTGGTGACATGTTAGACCCAGAAAGTCGTGTTTCAAAGTTGATGGTACAAGAGGAAGAAGGAAGAAGATTCCAGTTGTTGGAAGAAATCAATGTTATTCCTCAAATCAACTATCTTGTAAAAATCAGAAACAAGGATGGAGTGAAAAAAGCAGAAACAGTAGCTCATACGGATCATTCAGAACACGCGGGTCATTGATTTTTTTTGTTTGTAATTAATTTTTAAATAAATAAAGTTCCTAAAATTTTCTAGGATATAATTATGTCAGTAGTTTCACCAATAAGAGAACATCTAGTAACCGGAGGCAAAACCTACCACGATGTTACTGAGGATATTTGCAGACATGTAGAAGCTAAACCTACCAAAGAATGGAAAATAGCGTTTGCTATTTCTGTTTTAGTATTGCTATACGGTGGTGGTTGGGTTTTGTGGACATGGTGGGAAGGCCTCGGAGTGTGGGGTCTAAACAAAACAGTAGGCTGGGCATGGGATATTACCAACTTTGTATGGTGGGTAGGTATCGGTCACGCTGGTACGCTAATATCGGCTATACTTTTGTTGTTCCGTCAAAAATGGAGAACATCCATCAACCGTGCAGCTGAGGCCATGACCATCTTTGCGGTACTCTGTGCTGCTTCGTTTATCTTAATGCACATGGGTCGTCCTTGGCTTGCTTATTGGGCCTTGCCTTTACCGAATACATTTGGTTCACTCTGGGTAAACTTCAATTCACCGCTTGTATGGGACGTTTTCGCGATTTCTACATATTTCTCGGTTTCTTGTTTATTCTGGTTTATAGGTTTGATTCCTGACTTGGCCACCATTAGAGATAGAGCAACAGGTGTTCGCAAGACTATTTATGGTGCACTTTCATTGGGTTGGACTGGTGGTGCCAAAACTTGGGCTCGCTACGAAGATGTGTCTTTGATTCTTGCCGGTTTGTCTACTCCTCTAGTACTTTCAGTACACACCATAGTATCCTTCGACTTTGCAACTTCAGTTATTCCGGGATGGCATACGACTATCTTTCCGCCTTATTTCGTTGCAGGTGCTATTTTCTCTGGTTTTGCAATGGTACAAAACCTGATGTTGGTTACTCGTGTAGTTTACAAATTGGAGGATTACATTACACTTGAGCACATTTCATTGATGAATAAAATCATTACTTTGACGGGTTCAATCGTTGGTGTGGCTTATATCACAGAATTTTTTATTGCGGCTTATTCAGGTGTTGAATATGAAAAGTACGCTTTCTTAAATAGAGCTACAGGTCCACTATGGTGGTCTTATGCAGCCATGATGACTTGTAATGTTCTTTCTCCTCAGGTTTTCTGGTTTAAGAAATTACGAGAAAATATTATAGTATCTTTCGTAATTGCAGTAGTGGTAAACATAGGTATGTGGTTTGAGCGTTTCGTAATTATTGTTACCTCACTTCACAGAGATTACCTACCTTCGAGCTGGACTTATTTTACTCCGAGAATGGGTGATATTGGTGATTACATATTTTCGTTTGGATTTTTCTTTACTTGTTTCTTCTTGTTTTCGAAGTTTTTACCGGTAATCAACATGGCAGAGGTAAAATCAGTTTTGAAGTCTGCATCTGAAAAGAAATCTAACCATTAATTAATTCTGAACAAGATTAATTGTTTTAAACAATGACAGATAAAAAATATATTGTAGGCATATTTAACGACGAAGACGTGGTTATGAATGCTGTTGAAAAAATAAGAAGCAAAGGATTGAAAATTCACGAGGTTTTTTGTCCTTACCCAGTTCACGGGTTAGATCACGCTCTTGGTTATGATAGGCCAAGAATGGGTGTGCCCGCATTCCTTTTTGGTATTACTGGTACCTCACTTGCTTTTTTACTTACTTTTTGGACTTTGGGTATTGATTGGCCTATGAATATTGGTGGTAAGAATTTCTTTCCATTCCCTACAAATATTCCTATTGTTTTCGAATTGACAGTCCTTTTGGCTGCTTTTGGTATGTCTTTTACTTTTTTCTTTATGGAGGGTTTAGGACCATCAGTTAAGCCACTTATTTTCGATGAAAGAAGTACGGATGATAAGTTTGCGATGGTTTTTGATATGAATAAGAATTCTGCTACTGATGCTGAAATCCAGACTATTTTGAATGAAGTTGGTGCTGAAGAAGTAAACGTTAAGGAAGTTAAATAAAATCTTAAATGAAAAATAGTAGATTATATTTTAGTTTAGTTTTAAGTGGAATTTTGGGTATATCCTTGATTTCATGTGATAAAAAAAATGATACTGGTTGGGAATTTGCTCCTAACATGTACAATTCATTGGGTTACGAGGCACAAACTCAGATAGAGGACAATGCTATCAATCCAAATGGAATGAACATGCGTTATCCAGTAGCTGGTACTGTTTCAAGGAGAAACTATAAGACTTCTTTTGTGCAGGATGACAGTTCTGTGGTAAATGACCTTATGATTTATGGTCTTGGAAAGGACGACTTGGCTGCTGCTGAGACTCTCAAAAATCCAATTCCTTGGTCTGAGACTGCGGAAGAGGAAGGCAAGGTGCTTTATGAAAGAAATTGTCAACATTGTCATGGTGAAAAAGGAGCTGGAGACGGTAAGGTTGCTGCCAAGTATAAAGGTGTTCCAAATTATGCCGCTGATGCATACAAAAATATGACTATGGGCCATGTTTTTCATGTTATAACACACGGTAAAGGTAGAATGTGGGCACATGGTGCACAAGTTTTGCCAGAGGAGAGATGGAAAATAGCCCACTATGTACAGAGATTACAGATAGGTGGTTAATTTAGTTAAGTTTTAATTGTAAATAATAATAATATAATGGCTCACAAGCACGAAACCCCTTCACTAGACGAATCATTTGATTTTAGTCCTGAATTAAGGAAAAAGCTTATTATTTCAGCAATCATTGGAATCGTTATGGTTGCTTTAGGTGCCTTTTTGATTAAAAACCATTGGAGTATTGGTGTTTGGGATGCTGGTCATGGTGCCGAGCATGCTGCTGCTGTAGAACACGGCGGGGAGCATCATGGTGCTACCTTGTTTTCTAGGATAATTGCCAATATTTGGATGAATAGTGTTTACTTCCTAGGTATTTCTGTTGTTGGAGTTTTCTTTTTGTCATACAATTATGTAGCCAAGGCCGGATGGTACACAAGCTTTAAGAGAGTTCCTGAAGCGTTCCCTTCGTTTATAATTGTTCCAGCAATTATTATGTTAGCTTTGTTTCTGATTCCAGATACAAGACACATTATTTTTCACTGGACGCATCATGGCATCATGGAGGTTGGTAGTGAAAATTACGATAAAATCATTGCTGGTAAATCTTGGTATCTAAACTTCCCGTTCTTTTTGGTAAGAATGGTAGCATATTTTGCCATCTGGTATTACTTGTGGACTCAAATAAGAAAGTATTCGTTGCTAGAAGATGAAACCAACGATTTGGCCTATTACTACAAAAGCAGAAACTATGCTAAGATGTTTTTGATTTTCTTTGCGGTTACTTCTTCTACGGCAGCTTGGGATTTCTCAATGTCAATTGACACGCACTGGTTTTCTACTATGTTTGGTTGGTATCACTTGGCCTCATGGCATGTAGCAGGTCTTGCGGCCATAATGCTTACTATTCTACTTTTAAAAGATAAAGGATATTTGAAAGCGGTTACATTCAGTTCTATTCACGACTTGGGTAAGCTTATGTTTGGTTTTTCTGTTTTCTGGACTTACGTTTGGTTTAGCCAATTCTTGTTAATTTTCTATGCCAACCTTCCTGAGGAAACAATTTACTTCCGTGAGAGGTTTAGTGGTTATGGTGGTAGATATTTTGCTCCATTCATTATTAATTTGTTGTTGAACTTTGTTTTTCCATTTTTGATTTTGATGGCACGTGATTCTAAGCGAAATCGTACATTTTTGAAATTGGCTTGTGGTTCTATACTAGTTGGTCATTGGTTTGACTTCTATCAGATGCAGATGCCAGGGATAGCGAAAGACCAGGGCGGTATAGGAATTATTGAGTGGGGTACTACTTTAACTTTTGCTTCTTTGTTTATTTATTTTGTAGCCAATCAGTTGTCAAAGGCTAATTTGATTGCAAAGAATCATCCGTTTATTGAGGAAAGTTTGCATCACGAGATTTAATTTATCTTTACAAAAAACAATTATTTAAGAAATGACTTTTTTAATAGCAGTTCTATCGATAATATTCATAGTTCTAACCTTTTTGGTGGTGTCGAAAACTCAAGCCATACTTAAAGGCTTAGATAAGTCGAATCAAGAAGAGTCGGAGTACTTAGGTGCTCCAGACAAGTTTAATTCTGCAAATGGTGTTGGCCTTTTTGCATTCTGGATCATTAGTATTGTTGGAATATTTTGGTCTTTCAATGTTTATAAAAAGGATTTTTTACCAGAAGCTTCTTCGATTCATGGAAAAGAAACGGATTATTGGTTTTGGGTTTCTATGATTGTGATCATGATAGGTTTCTTCTTGGTTAATACCTTTTTGTTTTTGTTCACTTATCTGTATCGTTACAACAAGAACAGAAAAGTTACTTTTTATACTCACAACAACAATTTGGAGATTATCTGGACAACTATTCCAGCCATTGTAATGGCAGGTCTTGTTTTCTCAGGTTTAAGAGTTTGGACAAAAATTACCTCCGAAGCACCTGCTAACGCTGAGCAGATAGACATTATGGGTAAACAGTTTGGTTGGACGGTTAGATACGCTGGGGTCGATGACAATCAGTTTGGAAAGTATAATTACAAATTGATGGATGACGCCGGTGGTAATCCTATGGGTGTTGATTTTTCGGATCCAATGTCTTTTGATGACTTTGCAAATGCTACTGAAATGCACATTCCAAAGGGTAAGCCAGTACTTCTTAAAATAAGAGCACGTGACGTACTACACAGCGTGTTCATACCTCACATGAGAGTTAAGATGGACGCTGTGCCGGGTATGCCAACGAAATTTTGGTTTGTTGCTGACAAGTCAACTGCGGATATGAGAGCAGAATTAGGTAACCCTGACTTCAATTATGAAATTGCTTGTACTGAGATTTGTGGTCGCTCTCACTTCGGTATGAAACTGCTCATGGTTGTAGATGAGCCTGCGGATTACGAAAAATGGAAGAAAAGCCAGAAGCCACTTTTGACTGAAAACCCTAGTTTGATAAGTAAAGTACCAGATAATCTTAAAGCGAAAGCTCAGAAATATGTAGCTACTGAAGAGCCGGCTGCAGAGCCTGCACCTGAGGTGGTTGCCTCTAATGTTTTAGGAAGTTCAAATAAAGTTTTAAAATAATAATAATATGTCAGCTGTTTCTCAAGTAGAAGTACACGAACATGGTGAGCATGCTCACGAAGAGCATCACGAGTTGGGATTTATCAGGAAGTATATTTTTTCTGAGGACCATAAAGTTATTGCTAAACAGTATTTGATTTCGGGTATTGTTTGGGCTGTTCTAGGTGCATTGATGTCCCTAGTATTTCGTTTGCAGTTAGGCTTTCCAGATATGGATATGGCTTGGCTCAAACCATTTTTGGGTGATTGGATTAGTATTGATGCTACAGGTTTGGGTAAATTAGATCCTAATTTTTACTTGGCTTTGGTAACAATGCATGGTACAATCATGGTGTTTTTTGTACTTACTGCGGGTTTGAGTGGAACATTCTCTAATTTTCTTATTCCATTACAGATTGGTGCTCGTGATATGGCTTCTGGTTTCATGAACATGTTGTCATACTGGATATTCTTTTTGTCTAGTGTAATCATGTTTATATCGTTGTTTATAAAAACAGGTCCTGCAGGTGGTAGCTGGGTAATTTACCCGCCATTAAGTGCTTTGAAAGAAGCTAATCCTGGCTCAGGTGATGGTATGACTTTATGGTTAGTCTCGATGGCGTTGTTTATCGTATCAAGTTTGTTGGGCGGTATTAACTATGTTACCACCGTAATAAACTTAAGGACAAAGGGTATGTCGATGGACAAATTGCCTTTGACCATTTGGGCCTTTACATTTACAGCTATTCTAGGTATTCTTTCTTTTCCGGTATTATTGTCGGCTGCTTTATTGTTGATTTTTGACAGAAGTTTCGGTACAAGTTTCTATCTTTCTGATATTTACATCAATGGTCAGGCTCTTCCAAATCAAGGTGGTAGCCCAATTTTATTCCAGCACTTGTTCTGGTTCTTAGGCCACCCCGAGGTTTACATTGTGATCCTACCAGCTTTGGGCCTTACTTCAGAAATTATTGCTACGAATTCGAGAAAACCAATTTTTGGTTATAAAGCAATGATTTTCTCGATGGCGGGTATTATGTTCCTTGCTTTCATAGTTTGGGCTCACCACATGTTTGTAACTGGTATGAACCCCTTCCTTGGCTCTGTATTTATGCTTTTAACATTGATTATAGCTGTACCTTCAGCGGTTAAGGGCTTTAACTATATTACCACGTTGTGGAAGGGTAACATTATCTTTACTCCAGCTATGTTGTTCGCCATTGGATTGGTGTCATTCTTCATCTCTGGTGGTCTAACAGGTATTATACTTGGTAACTCAGCACTTGATATTCAGTTGCACGATACATATTTTGTTGTAGCTCACTTCCATTTGGTAATGGGATCTGCGGCAATTTTTGGTATGCTGGCTGGTGTTTATCACTGGTTTCCAAAGATGTTTGGTAGGATGATGAATAACGCGATGGGCTATATTCACTTCTGGATTACCTTTATCGGTGTGTATTTGGTATTCTTCCCGATGCATTACATAGGTATAGCTGGTTTTCCTCGTAGATATTATCAGTGGTCTGGTTTTGAGACATTCAACACTTATATGGATTTGAATGCCTTCATCACTATAGCTGCCATAATTACTGTTTTCGCTCAGGTGGTTTTTATGTTTAACTTTGTATACTCTATTTTCTGGGGTAAGAAGGCTAGTGCCAACCCTTGGAAATCAAATACTTTGGAGTGGACTACCCCAATAAATCCTGGCCATGGTAACTGGCCTGGAGAGATTCCTACAGTGTACAGATGGCCATATGATTATTCTAAGCCTGGTGCTCCTGATGATTTTATTCCTCAGAACGTTCCTTATTCTGCTACCCCAGAGTCTAATTTGCCTGAGGAGCAAGAGCTTGTAGCGAAAGAAAAGGAGATTAATAGCATCAAGTACGATACTACTATCAACGATTAAGATTTTTAAAATTTAATGAAGTACAATGGGAGATTGTTTCTCATTGTACTTTTTTTGTATAAAGTGGTTCAATTATTCAGAAGATTTGGCTTGTTGACGATACTGGCTGTAATAGGCTTGATTTTCGTTGGTGGTTTTGTGAGAGCCACAGGTGCTGGTATGGGTTGTCCTGATTGGCCCAAATGCTTCGGAATGTGGGTTCCGCCTACTTCGGTAGACCAATTGCCCGCTAATTATCAAGAGATATTTGGAGCTAAACTAAAGGGTGAGGTTGTATTTAATCCCGTGAAGACGTGGATAGAATACGTTAATCGTCTTTTGGGTGTTTTGGTTGGTTTTTTTATATTTCTTACTTTAATTTTTTCTTTCAAAGCCTACTTTAGAACACACAGATCCGTTTTCTATTTAAGCTTAGCCGCTTTTTTATTCGTTTTGTTTGAGGGTTGGTTAGGAGCGAAGGTTGTTTCGTCTGAGTTAATGCCAGGTATGATTACCATTCATATGTTGGGCTCCGTAATTATTTTGGGTCTGTTGGTTTTGGCCATTTTGAAAACTTATTTCATTGAAGGTTTACTCAATATGCTTTCCAATACTCGGGATATCAGATTTCTCATTTTGGTTTCTATTTTGTTGAGCATAGGACAGATACTTTTTGGTACTCAAATTAGAGAAGGTATAGACCTAGCACAGCAATCTCTGGGTTACGAGAATAGAGATTTGTGGATAAATTCTGTTTTAGGGAAAGTAAATTTCCATGCTTTTTTGGCGGTTTTAATCTTGATTTTGCAAATTTTTCTAAACACAAAAATTAGGAATCGTTTTGCAGGAGAGCGTATTCTTTATTTTGCAAATTTTACTAGTTTGTTTATTGTATTAAGTGTTGCCACCGGTTTGTTTTTGAGATATCTAGGATTTCCTGCCTTTGCTCAACCTTTACACCTTACATTTGGAGTAGTAATTCTTACTTTTCAGTTTGTTATGTTATTTCTCACCAAACCGGAAATTGCTTAAGATGGAAAATACATGGAAAATATCTTTTTTTCAGAAACTGAAAGCTTTCTTTGATCTAACGAAATTTAGGTTATCCATAACGGTGGTTTTTTCAAGTTGTTTTGGCTTTAGTTTGTACTCAAGCGAATTTGATTTTCCACGTTTATTGCTGTTCGCTTTGGCTGCCTTTTGCGTAACTGCTTCAGCAAATATAATCAACCAGATTAAGGAGATTGATCTGGACAAATTGATGACCAGAACTGTAAATAGGCCTTTACCTTCGGGGCGGCTTAGTATTAGAGAAGCAGCTATTTTTGGTTTTCTTTTAGGATTATTCGGTCTTTCGATAATCTCGTTGGTTTATAATATTCCTGCGGCTTTGATATCGCTTTTGTCATTGGTACTATATGGATTTGTATACACGCCGCTCAAAAGAGTTGGACCTATTGCTGTAGCGGTCGGGGCACTTCCGGGAGCTTTCCCTCCAATGATTGGTTGGGTGGCAGCCTCAGGACATTTTGGACTAGAACCAGGAATATTGTTTGCAATCCAATTTTTTTGGCAATTTCCTCATTTCTGGGCTATAGCTTGGGTACTTGATGATGACTACAAGAGGGCAGGTTTTAAGTTGCTTCCGTCAAAAGGAGGTAAGGATTTGAACTCGGCTATACAAATTGTGATTTACACCTTATTTTTGCTACCACTTTGTTGGGTGCCATACTATTTGCAAATGACCAAAATCGACTCTGCGGTTATAGCGTTGTTGTGTGGAATTTTGTTTCTGGCCCAAACACTATATTTGATGAAGGAACGAACAAAAAAGGCTGCTATGGGTTTGATGTTTGGGTCTTTTTTGTATTTGCCAATTGTGCAAATTGCTTATTTAATGAATAAATTCTAATGGGAAAAACTATAGAAACTACCAAGCCAATTCTTACAGTAAACAAATGGAAGTTTATTGTTTGGCTTTTTATTATTACTATTATTATGTTTTTTGCGGCCTTTACAAGTGCCTATTTGGTACGGAGAGCCGAAGGAAACTGGACGGAATTTGAGATTCCTGTCATATTCTACTACAGCACGGTTGTATTGCTTATAAGTAGTTTGTTTATGCATTTGGGTTATAAATCGGCTCAGAAGGATAATTTCGGGAGTCTAAAATTATACATATCTATCACTTTTGTTGCTGGAGTTGTCTTTTTGGTTATGCAGTACATGGGTTGGAATATTTTGCAAAATGAAGGAGTGTTTCTAAAAGGAAATCCGGCGGAATCTTTCTATTATATTCTTACTGGTTTGCATGGTTTCCACTTAATAACTGGCTTGGTAGTTTTGTTTTTTTCTTTTCTAGAAGCTTTTAAGATGAATATTCATTCTAAGAACTTGATTAGAATCGAAGTGTGTGCTACCTATTGGCATTTTTTAGACATTCTTTGGGTTTATTTGTTATTGTTTTTAATCTTTTTTAGATAAAAATTACTCGTAGAATCAATTTTTATAGGACTTTTACGAAATCATTTTTTAAATTTGTTCGATAATTTAAACTAATTTGTTTTTATGGCTGTTGCGAAGGCTCCTCTGAATCCTGATCATCTTACTTGGCAGGGTGGTACTCAACCGATGAAAGTTGGTTATGGAAAGTTAATGATGTGGATATTTTTATTGTCCGACACCTTTACTTTTTCGGCTTTACTTATTTCTTACGGTTTAGTTAGGTTTAGTTTTCCTACTTTTAAGGATGTAATACCTGATATGTCTTATAAGACTTTTGAATTGTCTCAGCAGTATTGGCCAATTCCAGAAAAGGTTTTTGAGGCTGTGCCTTTCTTACATGGTATCTCACTTCCTTTGGTTTTTGTGGGTTTAATGACTTTTATCCTAATATTTAGTTCTGTAACGATGGTATTGGCTGTAGAGGCTGGTCATAGAAGAGATAAGGCAGATGTTGAGAAATGGATGTTATGGACTATTTTGGGAGGTTTCACCTTCTTGGGCTCTCAGGCTTGGGAGTGGTCACACTTTATTCATGGATCAGAAGAAGGTCTTTTAGTTAACGGTGTGAAAATTTTCGGTGCAAACTTAGTTCAGAATGAATATGGTCCGGCGGCTTTTGCAGATTTCTTCTTTTTTATCACTGGATTCCATGGTACACACGTACTTTCTGGAGTGGTTTTAAATGTTATTATTTTTTATAACGCCTCCAATGGTGTTTACGAGAAAAGAGGACATTATGAGATGGTGGAGAAAGTAGGTTTATATTGGCACTTTGTAGATTTGGTATGGGTGTTTGTATTTACGTTTTTTTATTTGGTTTAAATTATTTTAATAGATATTCAAGATGGGACACTCAGTAGAAAATTCAACAGAAAGACAAAAACCACAAACCAAAGAGTTGTGGAAAGTGTTTTGGATTCTTTTGGCTATTACAGCGGTAGAATTTATTATCGCTTTTCAAATAAGTTCTGACAATGATTTCGGAAAATGGTTGAAGATTACTTTATTTATTCTTTTAACCTTCGTGAAGTCGTTTTATATAGTGGGTAATTTTATGCACCTTCGTCACGAGGTGAAGTCTATGATATGGACGATCGTAATTCCGGTTGTATTTGTTATTTGGCTATTGGCCGCATTGGTATATTTTGAAGGTGGTTATATTGGCACTGTAAGATAAATGTCTAATAAATTTTTAAAGACCGGAATACTCCTCATAGTTTTGGGTGTTCCGGTTTTTGTTTTTTTGTTTTTAAAGTTTTTCGGAGAAAACAAATTTGACTTGCCCCATTATTTTCCCGAACTGAATTCTTCGGGTGAAGTAAAGGTTTCAAATGGCGATACTATATTTATAAAAGCTCCAGAGTTTTCGCTGACCAGTCAAGATAGTTTAGAAGTGCGATATAAATCGGGAGGAATTTCGGTTATAAGCTTCTTTTTTAGTCGTTGTGGTACAGTTTGCCCAATCACCAATAAAAACTTGCTGAGAGTGGCTGAAACTTTCAAGACGAATGATTTGGTGAGACTTTACTCGCTTACAGTGGATCCAGTTTATGACAAGCCAAACATTTTGAAAAAATATGCACAGGAGTTGGGTTCTACTTACTCAAATTGGAACTTTTTAACCGGTGATAAGAGGTATATTTATGATCTGGCTATCAATGGTTTCAAGCTTCCGGTGTCGGATGCTTCGGATTATGATAAAAATATAGTGGATATTGACCAAACCTTTATCCACTCAGATAAGTTATTGTTGATAGATCGCGAGGGTCATATTAGAGGTATTTATGAAGGCACAAACAAGTCAGATATAGAAAGATTGGTTGTAGAAATTAAGGTGTTATTAAAAGATAAGTGATAGTGGAGAAAAAAGGTTTGTTTAGTACGATTAATGTTATTTCGGTAGTTATACCAGTAGTGGTTGCAGTTTTGCTGGGGATCAGGACAAAACTGGATTTGGGAGCCTGGACTCAAAGTTTGCCATTAATAAATGCTGTTATTAATTCTGCTACGGCGGTTTTACTTGTAATAGGCTTGTTTCTTATTAAGTATAAAAATATAGCTTCGCATAAATTAGCCATGTCTTTAGCTTTCGCTTTGGGTGGATTGTTTTTAGTGTTTTATGTGATTTATCACATAAGCAATCCGTCTACTTCATTTGGCGGAGAGGGCCTTATAAGATACTTTTATTATTTCAATCTTATCTCGCACATTGGGGCGTCGTTGATTGTATTACCGTTCGTTTTGAGAGCATATTATTTTGGTTGGAACAGAATGGATGCCGAGCACAGGAAAGTTGTGAAAATTGCGTATCCTATTTGGCTTTATGTTTCCATTACTGGGGTGTTGGCTTATATTATGATATCACCATATTATAGTTTTTGATATGAAAAGAATGGCATTTCTAATTATTACATTTATCGTTTTGTTGTCCTTCGAAAGTGCTGGCCAATGTGCTATGTGCAGGGCAACGGTTGAAAGCAATCTTAGCGAAGGTCGTGGAGTAATTGGTACTGGTTTGAACTTTGGCATTCTTTATCTTCTTTCAGCCCCATATTTGTTGGTTGGTGGTTTGATTTTCTTCTGGTTTAAAGTTGGGAAAAAAGAGCTTAAAGAACGGCAGGAGCTTGAAAAAAGACTTTCAGAAATATATACCAAATAGGGTTCGGTTTGAAACCGCTCATAATGAAGGGTGTTGGATTTGTCCAACACCCTATTTTTTTGGTTTTTTCGTGGTATAAAGTTTAAAACTGCTAACTGTTTTAATACCTATTGTTGATTTATTAAAAAAAATTATTAATTTTAGAAGGCATTATTTGTATTTATTCAAAATAGAATTGTACATATCTATTATTTCTCTTTGAGATGCAATATTCAACCTTAAAAAAGTAACAGTGAAACCAATTGTTCAGATTTCGTTAGACCTTACCAATATTGATGAGGCTCTTGAGACGGCCGCTATGGCCCTCAGGGCTGGTGTGGATTGGCTTGAGGCCGGTACTCCACTAATTTTGGCCGAAGGACTCCATGGAGTTAGAAAACTCCGAGAGGCATTTCCAAATATTCCCATTGTAGCTGATTTAAAGACGATGGATGGTGGTTACCTAGAAGCCGAAATGATGGCCAAAGCAGGAGCCACCCATGTGGTTGTAATGGCTCGGGCTCATGAAGAAACTATTAAGGTAGTAGTAAAGGCAGGTAAAGATTATGGAATAAAAGTTATGGGTGACAATCTTGGCTGCCCAGATATGGTAGAGGGTTCAAGATGGTTGGAAGGACTGGGCTGCGACTATGTGATTCATCATATCGGTTATGACGAAAGGAGAGGTATTGCCGCCCAAGGTCTAAGAATGCCGAGCCCAATGGATCAATTGAGAGAGGTTGTGAAGTCTGTAAATGTTCCAGTTCAGGCGGTTGGTGGTTTAAGTTTGGAACAAGCCATTGCTTGTCCGTCTTTCGGTGCTCCTTTGGTGGTTTTGGGAGCTCCATTGACTATTGATGCCGACTCTTTCAAAACTGCAGACGGCGATTTGGAGAGTTCGCTTAGATTGATTTGTGATCAAATACATGCTTACGGAGATATTAAATTAAACAATTGATGAAAAACGCAGCCGTAGTAAATTTTTCTGCAGAAAAGGGTAGTGTTGAGATTCGAGAAATTGAAAAGCCGATTATTGGTGATGACGATATTTTGATGGAAGTTGCCAATGTGGGCGTTTGTGGTAGTGATTTGCACCAATGGACATCAGATCACAGCTGGCCAGTAAATTATCCGGTGGTTTTAGGGCACGAGTTTGGTGGTCATATTGTAGAAATTGGTAAAAATGTCGCTTCCTGGAAGGAGGGTGATAGAGTAGTCAGTGAAACCGCCGCAATAATTAATCCCTTCAGCCCTATGTCTCGTCAGGGTCTTTATAATCTTGATCCATCAAGAAAGGGCTTTGGGTATGGTGTAAATGGAGCCATGACTAAATATGTTAAAGTACCATCGCGTTGCCTCCATAGTGTTCCTGAAAATCTATCTTTTGAGCAGGCTTGTTTAACAGAACCTTGTTCTGTTGCATACAATGCAGTTGTTGTTAATTCAAATATTAAGCCTGGCGATAGAGTGGTAGTTTTGGGGCCAGGTACTATCGGTATTTTATGTGCAGCAATGGCCCGTCTTTGTGGTGCTCTGGTGGCCATAGTAGGTTTAGAAAGCGATAGAGGCCGGTTAGAAATTGCCAAACATTACGGATGTGAGGGAATAATAGGAGATGCCACCGAATGGGCCTACCGCCAAGACGGACTTGGGGCAGACACTATAATAGACGCCGCAGGTGCAAGCGTCACATTGAAAATGGCTTTAGATTTAGTAAGACCGAACGGCCAAATTACTAAAGTTGGGTGGGGACCACAGCCATTAGGGTTTTCGTTAGATGCTTTGGTTCAGAAAAATATTAGACTGCAGGGTAGTTTTAGCCACAACTGGCCAATTTGGGAAAAAGTTATAGCCTTACTGAGCAGCGGACAATTGGACGTCAAGCCTATTATTGGTGGTGTTTGGCCAATTACAGACTGGCAGGAGGCTTTTCATCAAATGCATTCTGGAAAAGTAGTTAAAAGTGTATTAAAACCTGTCTAAAATGGAACTAAAGGATAAGGTGGTGATCGTTACTGGTGCTTGTACTGGAATTGGAAAAGCCATTGCCAACAAGTGCGTACAAGCTGGAGCCAAGGTAATTATAAACGGCTTGGAAGCCGATTTGGGAGAAGCGTTGGTCAATTCTTTGGGCAAAGAAAATGCCCATTTGCTTATTGGCGACATTACCGAAGCCGATATTCCTGACTTATTGGTATCTACGGCAATCAATATTTTTGGTAAATTAGACTGTGTGGTCAATAATGCGGCTTACATTGCAACATCTGATATTGACGATACCACGGTTTTGTTTTTTGAAAAAATGTTGCGGGTCAACACAATTGCACCATTTGCAATTATTCAAGCCGCGGCAATAGAGCTCTCAAAGACAAGAGGAAACGTGCTAAATATAGGTTCTATTAATTCTTGGGGTGGTGAACCTCATCTTTTTGCTTATAGCGTTTCAAAGGGAGCTTTGATGACTCTCACCAGAAATCTTGGAGACTCACTTTTTCGGCAGAAGGGGATCAGAGTAAATCAAATTAATCCAGGCTGGGTTCTCACAGAGAAAGAAAAACAGAACAAAAAAGAGCAAGGAATGAAAGAAAATTGGTTTGAAGATATTTCCAGTTTTTTTGCTCCATCTGGAAGGATTTTCAAACCCGAAGAAATTGCTAGTATGGCGGTTTATATAATGAGCGACCAGTGCGGGCCGATCAGTAGTCAAGTGTTTGATATGGAACAGTTTCCAATGATTGGTAGAAACATGCCAAAAGATATTACTATAACTAAATAAACCCAATCTACATCCAATGCCAAGATTAGCAGCATTCCCGAAGGCCTTTATGCAAGAACTTTGCAAAACAGGAACAATGAAAGTCTCTGAATGGATATCATTGGCCTCTAAGTTGGACATTGAAGGATTGGAGTGGTATGCTGGTTTTCTTGAAATGGAAGATCAAGAAAATTGGCTGAAATTTAGAAACGAAGTTATTTCGAAAGGGAAGGAGATTCCTATGCTTTGCTGCTCGCCAGATTTTACACATCCCGATGGAGCCTTTAGACAGAGGGAGGTGGAAAAACAGAAGAATTGGATTAAAATGTGCCAGACTTTGGGGGGTAAATATTGTCGGGTACTTTCAGGTCAGCGACGCCCCGAGCTTAGCATTGAGGAAGGAATTCAATATGCAGTAGAATGTATTGAGGCGTGCTTACCTCAAGCAGTCGAATCTGGAGTCATATTAATTATAGAAAATCATTACAAAGACGACTTTTGGGAATTTCCTGAATTCGCACAAAAAATGGATGTTTTTTGTGAGTTGGTGCGTAGAATTGATCACCCCAATTTTGGAGTTAATTATGACCCTAGCAATACTTTTCTTGCAGGAGAGGACCCGCTAGAACTTTTATATCGTATTTCAGACCGTGTGGTTACAATGCACGCCAGCGATAGGTATTTAATTGAAGGAACTATTGAAGATTTGAGGAAAGAGGAAGGCGGAGCACTCGGATATGCCAAAAGACTAAGACATGGTGAAATTGGTAAAGGACTTAACGATTATGATGCCATATTTTCCGAACTCAAGAGGGTGGGTTTTAATGGTTGGATAAGCATAGAGGATGGAGTGGAAGGCATGGAACAGTTAGAAAGAAGTGTTAAGTTTTTGAACGATAAATTAAAAGTATACTGGCCTGAAGGTTGAATTATTTGGTCTACGCAATCAAAGGTATCAACTAATTATTTGGCATTAAGCCGTTAAAATGTGTAAATTGTATTATTAAATAAGAAAATCAATATTTATTCAATCTTAAAATAAAATGAGCAAAAAAGAAAAGGAAAATTCTCGGAGGTCATTCATAAAAAACAGTGCCATTGCATCGTCGTTTTTTATAGTGCCACGTAATGTTCTTGGTGGTTTGGGTTACATTTCTCCAAGCGATCAATTGAATCTCGCCGCAATTGGTGCCGGCGGAAAGGGACGAAGTGATATTAAAAATGCCTCAGTGAATGGTCGTGAGCGAGTAGCGGCACTTTGTGATGTGGATTTTTCGGGTTCTGCGGTGGACTCGGTAAAATTGTTTCCAAATGCCAAGCGTTTTGCCGATTATCGCCAAATGCTCGATACCATGAAAGACATTGATGCCGTAACCATTTCTACGCCAGACCATGTGCACGGTCCTGCCGCAAAATATGCCATGGAAAGGGGCAAACACGTGTATGTTCAAAAGCCTATGACCCACAACATCCGTGAGGCGAGGTTGCTTACAGAAATGGCCCGGAAGTATAAGATTGTGAGCCAAATGGGTAATCAAGGAGCATCTAATCCACTCCTGAAAACAGTCCAAAAATGGGTTGATTCTGGTCAATTGGGCAAAATAGGTAAAGTGCAAATATGGACGAATAGGCCAGTGTGGCCTCAGGGTGGAGCCATGCCAAAGCCCGATGATAGTTTGAAACCGAAGGATTTGGATTGGGATATGTGGTTAGGGCCAGCTGAATTTAAACCTTTCACACCCAATATGCACCCATTTAACTGGCGTGGATGGTGGGATTATGGAACTGGAGCGTTAGGAGATGTGGGCTGCCACTTGATTGATATTCCTTTCCGTACTTTAGGTTTGAAGTATCCAACAGATGCCGAGTGTAGTGTAGCTTCGGTTTTTACAAAGATGTGGAACGCCGATTATAATCCTGAAGGTTGTCCGGCTTCCTCGTTTATTACCTTGCATTTTGGTGAAACACCCAAAAGCAAATCTAAAATAGAAATGACATGGAGTGATGGAGGCATTAGGCCGTCTCATCCCGATATTATTCCTGCCAATGAAGACATAGGAGGCACTAACAGTGCCAATGGTGTAATGATAATTGGTGAAAAGGGTATTATAACAACCAATATCAACGATAGCTCACCAATGATGCCAAAGCTGTTTTTGAATGATGGAACACGTGAACTTGGGCCAGACCTTCCCAAAGATATGGAGTCAGAATATGGCCATCAGAGACT
Organism: Leadbetterella sp.; assembly: GCA_035299025.1. GTDB lineage: Bacteria > Bacteroidota > Bacteroidia > Cytophagales > Spirosomataceae > Leadbetterella. The sequence goes on along the minus strand of DATGXK010000020.1, from coordinate 154,966 downwards.
TTGGGTAGATGCCTGCAAGGCCGGCTTTGGAAGCAAAGAACATAAAGGTCTTACTTCTTCTTTTGACTACGCCGGCCCTATGACCGAGACGGTGCTAATGGGCAATCTGGCCATCAGAAGTTATATGCTTAGAAAAGAAGATAGCAAAGGCAAAATGGAATTTTTCGCACGTAAGAAGTTGCTTTGGGATGGAGAAAATATGAGAATCACAAATCTTGAAGAAGCTAATCAGTTTGTTGGAAGGACCTATCGCAAAGGATGGGAGGTATAGTATTAGTGTAAATAATTATAAAGATGGCACTTTGGAGAAATTCAGAGTGCCATTTCTTTTTACCCATTTCCTTAAGAAACAGAAAGATTCTCAATTATATTTTTAATGGTTTCACAAACCATCAAATGATATCGAATTATCTCAAACTTCAGAGATCTTCCCGCAACAGGATCTATTTATAAAGACATAAAAAAAGCGACTCGAAAGTCGCTTTTAATAATATCATTGGTTCTTATTATTTCAACAAGAATTCGGTTCTAGAACCAGATTTCGCTCCAGTGGCGTTGGTATAAGGAGTATTTGGATCTTCATCACCAAATCCATCATAGGCCATTCTTGCTTTCGAAACACATTTTTTCTTCAAGAAATAAGCATAAATTGCACAAGCCCTAAGCTTAGCCAATCTAACATTTTGAGAACCACTGCCTCCATCATTGTAAGTATTGATGGTAAGGTTAGCGTCTTTACATCTTCCCAAAACATCACATACTCTTTGAAGTGATTTGTAAGAAGAAGGTTTTAATTTATTTGTTCCTGGATAGAACTCTATACCTTGGGCTGCAAAACTTAATTGCTCTAACTCATTGGCAGTTATGATACAGCCACTCGCAGATTTGTATCCTCTCATTGGAGCCACACCGTTTACATAACCTTCAGGACAACCTTGGTTGCTCATCAAGCCAGGAATCGATGGACATAAGTCTTTGTTGTCAGGAACACCGTCTCCGTCGCTATCAGGACATCCGTTGGCAGAAGCTAAACCTTTTACATTGATACAATCATCATTGGTATCTGCTATACCGTCGCCGTCTGTGTCAGGACAACCGTTTAAGGCAGCCGGACCGGCAGCATTTGGACAAGCATCGTCTTTGTCGGCAATACCATCACCGTCTGTGTCAGGGCAGCCTTTCAATTCTTTAACACCAGCCACATCCGGACAGGCATCGTCTTTGTCAGCTACGCCGTCAAAATCTTTATCAGGACAACCCTTTAAGTACGCAGGGCCTACTACAGTTGGACAGGCATCATCTTTATCTGCAATCCCGTCTCCATCGCTATCAGGACATCCCTTCAAACCTATTGGACCAGCTACGGTTGGACATTCATCGTCTTTGTCTGGTACTCCGTCGCCATCTGTATCAGGGCAACCTTGGAATTTCGGAAGACCAGGCTCATTTACACAAACATCACATTTATCAACAACGCCGTCTTTGTCAGAATCTTTATCTCCAAATCTGTAAGATCCAAGAACATTGGCTAGGAAATAACCGTCTTTTCTGTCTGCATTTCCAGCTAAACTTAATCCATCTAAGTAGTCTGAAGTTGAAAATCTATAACCAGCCTCAGCACCAATGGTAAATCTCGGTGCGATATTATACTTGAGACCTAAGCCAACGGGAATAACTGCTGCTATTCTGTTTCCGAAACTCGAAGTATGGGCTCTATCTGCATCTAAATCTCTTTGAAGAACTGGGAATTGAGCACCAGGTTCTTGATAAATGGTTGGGTTACTGTAAGTAGCACCGATACCACCAAAAATGTATGGTGATAATGTTTTTTTCATGAACCCATCACATGTAAATCTTCTTTCTTTCAGAGGGTAGAATTCACCCAGAACTGCGGCCTCTACAAAAGGAGTAGATGAAAATCTTAGTCTTCTGTAATCCCAAAGACCGTCTGGATTGTCTAAATCTCTACCAGCCAATTTTCCGATTAGGACCTGAGGCCTCACCGCGAAATAGTCGCTGATATGTCTTCTAACAAACAAACCACCCATGAAGTTGTTTTGAGAGGCATAAGGCTTGCTACAGTGCATATCACCAAAGTATTGGTTTATACCCAGCGGAATGCCAATTTCCCAAGGGTATGGCTTGCAAACAGAACAAGTATCTTGTGCCTTTGTTGTAATGGAGCCAAAAGCAAAGAAAGCTAAAATTAAAAATGTTACCTTCTTCATTTGAATTTAAGTAATATTAAAAAAATTTGAATGAATTTACTACAAAAAATATTGTTCCACAATCATTCAGAGCATATTTCTGTACAAAAATAGGATAAAATACATTTAAATAAAACAATTTATTGGTTTATTAAAATTTTATTCCATTCTCCGTGCCAAATCCAAAAGGAAGGTGTACATCAAAGCAGTGTTTTTGAGAGCCGAAAATCTTCCGGATGCCCCACCGTGGCCCGAGGTCATATCGGTATGCAAAAGCAAAGTGTTTTGGTCTGTTTTATAGTCTCTGAGCTTGGCTACCCACTTGGCTGGTTCCCAATATTGAACTTGGCTGTCGTGTAAGCCTGTGGTAACTAGCATGTTTGGGTATTTTTTTCTCTCCACGTTGTCGTAAGGAGAATAAGAGAGCATGTAATCATACGATGCTTTGTTTTTTGGATTTCCCCATTCTTCAAACTCTCCTGTGGTAAGTGGAATCGACTCGTCGAGCATGGTGGTAACAACATCTACAAACGGCACTGCCGCTACTACACCTTTGTAGAGTTCAGGGGCTTGGTTTATAATAGCACCCATCAAAAGTCCACCGGCACTTCCTCCCATGGCAAATAATTGCTCAGGGTTTGTATACTTTTTGGCAATTAATCCTTTTGAACAATCCACGAAATCGTTGAAAGTATTTATTTTTTTAAACATTTTACCATCTTCGTACCAATGTCTACCCATTTCTTGGCCACCTCGTATATGGCAAATGGCATATACAAAGCCACGATTGAGCAAACTGAGACGGGTAGAACTAAAAGAAGCATCCATTGAGGCCCCATAAGAACCATATGCATATTGAAGCAAGGGTGAGGTGCCGTCTAATCTAGTGTTTTTGTGATAGACTATCGAAACCGGTACTTTAGCTCCATCTCGAGCGGTTACATAAATTCGCTCCGTTTTGTAATTACTTTTATCAAATCCGCCCAAAACTTCTTGTTCTTTTTTGAGAATCTTGGTTTTGGTGTTCATGTCATAGTCAAAAGTTGAGTTCGGAGTGGTCATAGAATTATAGCCGTATCGCAGCGTATTGGTGTCAAATTCAGGATTGGTACCAATGTAGGCATCGTAAGTGGGTTCGCCAAAATCAAGAAAGTGCTCTTTTTGTGTTTTTTGATCAATTATTCGAAGTTGAATCAAACCCTCTTTGCGTTCCTGAATGACCAAGTGATTTTTGAAAACCTCCAAACCTTCAAAAAAGACGTCTTTTCTATGGGCAATTCTGGTTTTCCAGTTTTTAGGATTTCCCCCTAATTTTTCATTGACTTCCATGAGTTGATAATTCGGCGAATCTCCGTAATTTGTTCGGATAAAAAACTTGTTTTCGAAGTGTTCGAGATAATATTCCAAGCCATTTTGTCTTTTCAGAAATGTTTGTGGTGCCACATCTGGAGTCGAAGCATTAATGAGTTGATATTCAGTGGCTATGCCATTTTGTTCTGAATAGATTGCAATATATTTTTTGGATTTCATTCTACCAATACCCATATAATATTGGTTGTTTTTTTCTTCATAAACCAATACATCATTTTTTGGGTCTGTACCCATCGTATGTTTGTAAACCTTGTTGCCGAGTAGCGTTTGTTGATCTCTTACCACATAAAAAAAAGTTTTGTTATCGGCTGCCCAAGCGTAACTTCCACCTTCGGTATTGGGTATGTTTTCGGCGTAGACTTGCCCTGTTTTTAGATTTTTAAATTTGAGTATATAATTTCGACGGCTCACGGTGTCTTCACCGAACGCCAAAATCTCTTCATTGTCAGATACTTCAAAGCCGCCGATGCTAAAATAGTTATGACCTTTGGCCATTAGATTTCCGTCAAGTATTATTTCTTCTGCGGCGTCCAACGACTGGAATTTTCGGCAATAAACGGGGTACTCTCCGCCTTCTACAAATTTAGAATAATAAAAATAAGAACCATTTTTGTACGGAACCGATTCGTCTTTTTCTTTTATTCGACCCTTCATTTCTTCAAAAAGTTGGTTCTTTTTGTTTTCTAATTGGGCCATTACCTTATCAGTATACGCATTTTCGGCATTAAGGTAGTCTATAACTTCTTGATTTTCACGGTTATTGAGCCAATAATAATCATCTACTCGGGTGTGCCCGTGGATAGTCATCGGGTGCGGTTTTTTTGTTGCTTTCGGTGCAGACAAGCCCTCTGAGGTCATTTTTTGTGCTGTTAATCCTTGAATTGCCATTAAGTTTAGAAGAAGTATAAGTGTTTTTTTCATCTGAAATGAGATTTAAAAACCGATGTAAAAAAAATATATTTATATTTATGGTTTGTTTTACCCAAAAACCAAAGCAAATCTAAGCTTCAAACCATAATACTTCCTATTAACAGGCAATCATTATGAAAAATTATTTTTTCGGAATTCTAATTTTATTAACCGGCATAAGTGCATTTAAGGCCAAAGAAACTGACCTCAAGGATATTTTTACGAGGATAAATCAGGATGTTTTACAAAACGGGAAAGTTTACGAAACTTTAGGTGAAGCTACTTCTACCATTGGCCATAGACTTACGGGCAGCACAAACGGCAAAAAGGCAGAAGAATATGCCTACAACCTCCTAAAAAAATATGGATTCTCGAATACACAATATCAGCCGTTTGTGGTGGAGTCGTGGTCGAGAGATACTGTAAGTTTAACCTTAGTACCCGAGAAAAGCGACAATTATGTTGACTATGAGGTGGTTGCTTTGGCTCATTCGCCAGTTTCATCACATATTTCGGCCAAAATAGTAGATTGTGGAGATGGCCTAGAAGAGGATTTTGAAAAAGTAAAGGAAGAAGTAAAAGGTAAAGTAGCCTTGTTTAATATAAATCTTCAGTCGGAAGCAAACAAAGGAAAAAAGAACCTTCACAGATCAGAAAAGACGGCATTGGCCATACAATATGGTGCCGCTGGTGTTATAATAGCCAACGCAGTGGAGGGGGGAGTTTTGCTTACTGGTACTGCTTCGGTTACAGGCGAATTGATTCCTATTCCGGCCGTTTGTGTGTCTGTTGAGTCTGGCAAAAGCATGAGACGTTGGATCAGAGACGAGAAGAATATTTTGGCGGTTATTGATATGAGAAATTTTAGCCGTCCGATAAATGCCCGTAATGTGGTGGCCACGCACACTGGGTCATCAAAAAAACATAAAAATGAAAAAATAGTCATCGGCGGTCATTTGGATTCTTGGGATTTGGCTACTGGGGCAATGGACAATGGTATTGGCTCTTTTACTGTCTTGGACGTGGCAAGAGTTTTCAAAAGTCTCAATCTGAAAACCAAACGTACGATAGAATTTACGATGTTTATGGGTGAGGAGCAGGGGCTCTTGGGTTCGAGATACATGGTGAAGAAGTACATGGAGAACAAGCAGTTGGAGAACGTGAAACTGATGATGAATCTCGACATGGTAAACAACACCATGGGATTCAATGCGGGCGGCAATGATGCCCTCAAAGCTAAAATGGACGAAATTGGCGAAATTATAAAGAAAGTAGATTCTGAATACAAGAACATGAACCGCAACGCTGCCGGTTTGCACAGCGACAATCAACCGTTTATGCTTCGCGGTATTTCTACTTGTTCGCCGTCGGGAAGTTTTCCTGTAAAGGCCTACAATTGTTATCATGCCAACTGCGATAGATTTGATCTAATAAACAAAGATCAGATCAATAACAATGTTCGTTTCACGGCAATGATGCTTTACGCATTGGCTAATATGGACGAGCTACCAACAAAGACCATGACCGATCAAGAAACCAAGGATTTTTTAACCAAACAAAACCTCAAAAAAGAGCTAATCATAGGGAAAGATTGGCGATGGGAGCAATAATCATTCATAAAACATATGTTATCCACAACATTCGGTGCCGCAGTTTACGGAGTAAGTGCAGCTTTAATAACGGTTGAAGTCAGTGTTTTGAAAGGTGGCTTCGGTGTAAGCGTGGTCGGATTGCCAGACAACGCCGTCCGAGAAAGTTTACAGAGAATAGACGCCTCGTTAAAAAATGGAGGCTTTGAGCTTTCAAGATATAAAACCATTATCAATCTCGCACCAGCAGATATTAGAAAAGAAGGCTCGGCCTACGACTTGCCCATTGCGGTCTGTATGCTTACTTCTGGTGGAAAACTGGAATACGAAAAAGACCTCAAAGAATATGTGATTCTCGGAGAGCTCTCTTTAGACGGAAAACTAAGGCCTATAAAAGGAGTACTTCCTATAGCCATCGAGGCCCGGGCCAATAAACTCAAGGGTTTTATTTTGCCCAAAGAAAACGCATTGGAAGCTTCTATTGTAAACAATCTAGATGTTATTCCGGTAGAAACTCTTCAGGAGGCCGTCGGCTTTTTGACAGGTGAACTGGAAATAAAACCGCTAATTACAGACACAAGAGATATTTTTTATCATACCATCAACGAGTATGAGGCCGATTTCTCGCATGTTCAGGGACAAGAAAACATCAAAAGGGCATTGGAAATAGCTGCTGCTGGTGGTCATAATGCCATTATGATTGGCCCTCCAGGAGCTGGTAAAACCATGTTGGCGAAGCGATTACCGTCCATTTTGCCACCTTTGACGCTTATGGAAGCCCTCGAAACTACCAAGATACATTCGGTTGCTGGAAAGTTAGATTCCTCTTCGTCTTTGATTTCAAGAAGACCGTTTCGCAATCCACACCATACCATTTCTGATGCCGCCTTGGTAGGAGGTGGGAGTTTTCCGCAGCCAGGCGAAATATCTTTGGCACATAATGGGGTATTATTTCTAGATGAGTTGCCCGAATTCAAACGGACTGTTTTGGAAGTCATGCGACAACCACTTGAAGAAAGAAAGGTGGTAATTTCGAGAACACGACTCGCAGTAGAGTTTCCTTCAAGTTTTATGCTCATTGCCAGCATGAACCCATGCCCATGTGGCTACTATAATCACCCTGAAAAAGATTGTACTTGCCCACCAGGAGCGGTAGAGAAATATTTGAACAAAATATCTGGGCCACTTTTGGATAGAATTGACCTGCATGTGGAGGTAACCCCAGTGAGTTTTGATGAGATTTCTTCAACACGCAAAAATGAAACTTCTTCTGAAATAAGAGAACGGGTGGTAAAGGCCCGAGAAATACAAATTGAACGATTTAAGGCTTTTGAAGAAATACATTCTAACGCTATGATGCCAGCCGAAATGGTGAAGAAAATATGTGAAATTGGCGATCCAGGGAAAGCACTTTTGAAAAAAGCGATGGAACGTCTCGGCCTTTCAGCACGTGCATACGACCGAATCTTGAAAGTTTCACGAACTATAGCCGATTTAGCCGGAACTGAAGAAATTCGAATAGAACACTTGGCCGAAGCCATCCAATACAGAAGTTTGGATAGAGAAAATTGGGCAGGGTGAGGTAATATCCAGCCATTCTGAACCATTTCCATATTTTTTTGATTAGAAATTAAGGCTTATATCTAAAATGCTCCCCTAAAATTTATGGAAATCAAACCCCTGAGTTCTTATCAAAAGTTTGTGATGGCCATGTTAGCTATTACACAATTTACTGTCGTTCTTGACTTTATGGTTATGTCTCCGCTTGGCGATATTCTTATGAAGTCATTGGTTATCAGTCCGAAACAATTTGGTATTGCTGTGTCGAGCTATGCTTTCAGTGCTGGTATATCTGGACTTTTGGCGGCTGGTTTTGCTGATAAATTTGATAGAAAGAAACTTTTGGTGTTTTTTTATTTGGGTTTTATAGTGGGTACTTTTTTATGTGGAATAGCCCCAACTTATCACACTTTGGTGGCGGCACGGATTTTTACAGGAATTTTCGGCGGGGTGATGGGCTCCATCAATATGGCTATCATCACGGATATTTTCGAGCTCAATCAGCGTGGTAGAGTAATGGGTGTAGTGCAGATGGGTTTTGCTGCCAGCCAAGTTTTGGGAATTCCAATCGGCCTTTACTTTGCCAATCTATGGGGGTGGCATGCTCCGTTTATCATGATAGTAGTAGTGGCTGTAGTTATAGTTTTGGTCTTGATGCTAAAATTAAAGCCAGTAACGGCACATTTAAATGAGAAAAGCGAACGAAATGTTTGGGCTCATTTTAGGCACGTTTTGCTTTTAAAAAACTACCGTATTGCTTTTCTTTCCACGGCCCTTTTATCAATCGGAGGATATTTGATGATGCCCTTTGGTAGTGCCTTTGCGGTGAATAATCTTGGCGTTACCCAAGAGGAGTTGCCGCTTATTTTCATGCTTACGGGCGTTTCATCATTGGTATTTATGCCTTTGGTGGGTAAACTGAGCGACAGATACGATAAGTTTAAGATTTTTGCCATCGGGTCTATTTGGGCGGTTATACTTACGTTGATTTATACCAATTTGCCTGCTTCACCGCTGTACCTTATTATCACGCTCAATATATTGCTTTTTATGGGTATTTCCTCAAGAATGATACCATCTACTACGCTTACATCGGCTATTCCAAACCTCCAAGATAGAGGAGCATTTATGAGTATAAATTCTTCGCTCCAGCAGATTGCGGGTGGTTTAGCCACCATGTTGGCGGGTTTAATTATTGTTCAGAAAGACAAAGACAGTCCGCTCGAAAATTATCCAGTACTGGGTATAATTGGCTCCGTTTTTATTTTGCTTACAGTCTGGTTTATTTATAGGGTTTACAGGATTGTAAAAAACCAAAAAGCACAACCGAAATAATTCGATTGTGCTTCATTTTAACTATCCTAAATTCTTTTTTATTTAAAACTCGCCTTGCCTTTATCCAAAAACTTTATAAAATCTGTTTCGCTAGAATAGCCTAATGGTTCCAACAATTTCTCGCCACTTGGATGAACAATTATGTAGTATGGCTGAGCATTGTTATTGTATTTTGTTATCTCCAAATCCATGTTTTTATCCCCAACCGTGGTTTTTAGCTCATTGTCATAGGTCGAAGTGTATTGCTTTTCTTTTGGTAGTTCTTTTTTGTCATCTACATAAAGCGATGCAATTACAAAATCATTTTGAAGTCTTTTGAGTACCTCGGGTTTCGACCAAACATTTTCCTCCATTTTACGACAGTTTGCACAGGCATATCCGGTAAAATCTATCAAAATTGGTTTGTTTATCTCCTTGGCGTATGCTTGGGCGTCGTCGAAATCATAAAAACCATAAAGCCCGTGAGGCAGAGCCCGCATTTTGTCTGTTGGCAGATGGGTGTTTGCAGCACTGTGTGTTTCAACGGGCATTGGAGGCAAAATTCCTGATAATAAGCCAAGTGACTTGCCCGTAACACCGGGCAACATATATCCAGCCAAGCCAAAGAAAAGCACGGCAAAAGCAATCCGGAGTGGACCTCTTTTATCGATTTTATCATCTTTGGCGAAGCGAATAAAACCAAGGATATAAATTCCGGTAATTACGGCAATCAATATCCAAATAACCAAGAATATGTTTCGGTGAAGCAGATTGAAATTGTAGGCGAGATCTATATTGCTCAAGAATTTCAAAGCTAGTGCGAATTCTAAAAATCCAAAAACCGCTTTGAGCTCATTGAGCCAGCCACCTGATTTAGGAAGATTTTTGAGCAATTGTGGAAACATAGCCAAGCCAGCAAATACAATGGCAAATGGTGCTCCAAAGGCCAACATGCCATACAAAGGTCGTAGCACTTCGCCTTGGGCAGCGGCAATAAGGAGCGTACCAACTAGCGGCACTGTGCAGCTAAATGAAACCAAAACCAACGTAAGAGCCATGAAAAATATGCCGATAAGCCCACCTTTGTCTCCCAATCTATCCACTTTGTTGACGGTTTCGTGAGGAAGAACAATTTCAAATGCTCCGAGTAATGAAACTCCGAACAAGATGAAAATTATAAAAAATAGGCTATTGGGTGCCCAGTGGGTGCTAAGGAAATTAAGAAACGGTGCACCAAAAGCCATGGCAACCAGTCCCATCAAACCAAAAATGGCCATGATAGAAATACCGTAGAAAAGAGCCTTAGATTTTCCGTTTTTTTGTTTGGTGAAAAAACTCACCGTCATGGGCATAATGGGATAGATACAAGGCATAAAAATAGAGGCAAACCCTACGCCAAAGGCTGCCAATAAAAACTGCCAAAGACTTTTACTTTCTTCCATAGGCTTTTCTGGAATTTCTACACTAGGGGTTACTTTGGTTTTTTCAATATTTTGGGTCGGTGACGTCTTTTGCAAGGCTTCAACCTGTTGTGCGGTGTCAAGTTTTGTCTCTTCGTTGACAGCCTCAGTAGTACTGACTTTAATGCTAAAATTTTCGTTGCCAGGCACACATTTACCATCAATGTCAGTACAGGTTTGATAGCTAATTTTTCCTGCTATGATGGGATTAGCTTCCAGAATTTTTACTTTTTGGATAAACTTTCCTGTTCCTTTAAAATAAGTAATATCTCCACCCCAAATCTCGTCAAACTTCTTTTTCGGGTTGATCGGTTTGATTTTTCCAACAGGCTCAAACGTTTTAGATTTTGGAAATGTAAACTCAGTAACTGTAGGCCCTAACTCGGGGCTGAAGTCTGATGAATATAAATACCAATCTTTCTGAACGTTGGCCGTAAACTGCACATCTATGACATCACCAACAGACGGTTTTTCTTGCAAAATTTTGTATTTCCATGTGGTGGGTTTTTCCAATTGTGCAAAAACAGGAATACTAAGAAGAAAAAAGAACAGGATTCTTTTCAGAAAGTGCATATTTTGATGATTCATTTATTTAATAATACGTGTCTTTATCAGGAAGTGTTATGGTTCTAACAAAAAGCCTCCCAAATATATTTCAAATTGAGAGGCTTTTTTTGATGATTATCGATATTAGAACTTCGGACAAGCCAATTCTTTCTTTCTTTGTCGTTGATAAGGACTCTTGTCGTTATCAAATTTATCGAGCTGATACGAGATTGAAAATTCATGAGAGCCGCCCGTGCCTCTGCCAGTGGCAAGCCCTGATATGGTTGCATCATAACTATAACCCACTGAGAAATTGTCAAATCTGAAACCCACTAATGCTGCTATGGCATCTTGATTTGGGAAATTGTCAAACACTTTTTTCAAAGGAATACCCCGGTATTGCAGTCCGAAAGTCAGAGGCGTGTAGGTGGCATAAGCTCCTATGTCAAGCTGCGAAAATTGCCCTTGTTTTTTATACAAAAATGTAGGTGTAATGGTAAACTCTTTGTCCATATTGGCCGAATTTGTAATCAAATGGCTAAGATTGATGTTGTAACCACCGTTTAGCATGAATTTACGTGGTATACAATCGCCGTTTACACATCCATCTGCCGGGCTGTTGTCTCTGAAAGTCAAGCTAGGCTGAGTGATGTGATTTACTGATAGTCCAAGAAAGACCTTCGGATTGTAGAACAAAAAGCCCGAGCCTACATCGAAACTATTGTCAGGTTTGTAGGTTAAATTGGCGAGTGGATCTGAAGAGCCAGCACCAGTATAACCACTGTTGGAAAGTTGATCTCCGAATATAAGTCCGTTAGAGTCAAAACTTCTTACCGCATAGCTGCCTTGAAGGCCCATTCTGAGGAAACTTTTGTCTCCTACTCTAAGCTGGTAGGCATAGAGGGCAGACACCTCCGTATTTTTAATTCTATTTCCCTGCGAGTCGTTGAGCAAAGTTATACCCACACCGCTGTTGGCTTTCTCAATAAAATGATCTACACTCACCACCGACGTGATGAAGTTGGCATTGAGCGAAGGCCACTGATTGCGATAGTTGAAAATAAGTCTTGGGGCATATCCCGATCCCGTAAAAGCGGGATTATGATATAGCGGAGCGGCGTAAAATTGAGTAAACTGTGGATCTTGAGCCAGAGCTACATTTACAATATTTGCCAATACCAGTATTTGAAAAAATCTTTTCATACAGTTTTTTATGGAACAGTAAACAAGGAGTACAAATTTCGTTCCAAATTGTTTTTATCTTGAAACGCACCAAAATTCATAAAGTTGTAATTGACAATTTTAAAATCTCATTCCAACGTATTCTGATTAAAATTAATCATTTTAGAAAACAAAAAATAGTATTCTGAAGTTTTTCATTCTCTTTTAAGTCTTTAGACCGTTGGTTTTTAGAAATAAAAACTATATTTAGTACGTTTTTTGCGTATATAAAATTACAATACATTAACCTGCTTTGAAAATTTGGGTCAAAATATTCAAAACGTCTTTTTTTTTGCTTCTTTTGGGAGCGAATGAAGACCTTTTTGCCCAATTTTACGTCAGTCCGACAGTTTGTATGGCAGATATGTCTATGGACGCTACCACGGGTCAGATGATTGGCTGCGAAAAGAGAACCTCGTTTTTTGATACAGCCAGCAATTCCGTGGCTTGGTCTTGGAGCTTTGGTGATGGCAACGGCTCAAACTCAAGAAACCCACAGTACGTTTATCAAAGTCAGGGAAACTATACAGTAACGCTTACAAGGTCAATGGCTGATGGCACCACTCAGTCTTTGAACAGGCAGATAACGGTTGGCGGTTTTCCAAATCAACCTAAATTTAATAACAAAATATCTGCGGATACCACGGTGTGTGAATCAAGTAGTTTGGAGCTCAACCCCTTCAAGTTGTCGCTTGCTGGAAATGTTAAATATCGGTGGTTTCCTACTGGAGATACAACGAAAACCATCACGGTTGATACCACGGGTTGTTACTCAGTAGAAGTTTATGATGCAGTTTCTGGATGCTCAAGAAGTGCCAAAATCAACGTAAAGTTTTGCTTACAAGAGAGTAGCTCTGGCGGTGGAGGCGAAAAGTGGTATTTTGGTAATGGCGGTAGTTTGCAGTTTGAGGTGGAAGGAGATAGTACAGAGCGAGACTCGTTAGCCAATGAGGGTGATTTGAATCCAGATCTCGGTATTGAAAATCCGACATACACACCCGGAGACATAAACGAACTCAGTGATGTACGAACCAATGGAGCTGTCGCAATGGCATACGACCAAAACACTAATTTGGTTTTTTATACTGATGGACGTAAGTTATTCTCTGGCAGCGATGATTCCGAAATTCCTACTTCTTCGGGTGCGGTTTTTAATGTGAACAATACCGCTAGCTCACAAGGGCTGATGATTGTTCCAAAATTCACCTGTAATTCATGTAATTTCAAGGAATACTACCTCCTTAGCATTGATCCGGTAACCAACCTAGTTTCTTACGATGTATTGGATATGCGTTATAATGACAGAAGAGGTGCGGTGGTGGAGCAAGACGTACCTTTGATGTTTACGGCATCCCAAAAAATGGCAGGTGTTAGATCGCCCAATGATTCGGCTTTTGTAATGTATTCTTATGATTATAAAAAAGGGGCATTCAATGTGCTCACTATAGATTCAACTGGTATTAGCACTTTCGAGCAAGTGATTGGAAGTCCAGTAGTAGACAGCCTCAGTGGATTGGGTTACATGGCCATTTCGTCGAATGGTAGAAAACTCGCTCACGGGGTTGTCATAAATGGAAGGAACTTCGTGGAGGTTTTTGAAAGAGATCCCAATTCTAATCGCCTCGCCAATCCTTTGCTTATTGATCTTAATATTCCGGCACCACCTGCAGTTTACGGAATCTCTTTTGCGAGTAGTGGAGATATTTTATATGCTACACTGAAAGGAAACCCCGCTCTTGGGCAGCAATCCTACTTGATTCAACTGGCCCTTTTTCTAGGCGATGCCGCCTCTATTTCAGCCCAGAAGGAGATTATCTCTCAGCGAAATGAAGAGTTTGGGGCACTCATGTTAGGGCCCATTTCTCGCCCTGGAGCCAAGTATCTGTATATGAGTATCAACAATAAGAACTTTTTGCCCTATCTTCAAAATCCTGACGTGAAAGGAAATGCAGATGTGGTGGGCTTTAGTTATAGACCGAGTTCGGCAGATTTCGGAGCCGATCTTGAGGGTACCACAACACTAGGTTTGCCGAATATAATATTTCCGGCCCAGGAGCAGGATGGTGAGGGAATTACTGCAAATTATAGCGGAAATTGCCAAAATGCTCCCACCATACTCACGACACAAGGCATTTGTAGTCCTATGAGAAACAAGGTCACGTGGTATTTTCATGATGGTACAAAAAAAGAAGGCACACAGACTTCGTACACCTATACAAAGCCGGGTTGGTATCCTATCCGGATGGTGGTAGAAGTTTTTCAGGAAAGCAAAGTTAGCAGTGTGGTCAATAGTCAGATTGTGGAGAGATTGCTCGAGTCAGAGTGTACAGAAGAGGAATACAACGGAACAATCTATATCAAGCCGGCTCCGGTTTCAAAGTTGCCAGGTACTATCTACATTTGTTTTGAAGAGTTTGAGAGCAAGGTTTTAGGTCCTCAAGCAACTGGGGGAGATAGTTTCTCTTATAATTGGACCACCACCTTGGGTGCTACAGTAGGGAGAGACTCTGTTTACAAATTTGATATTCCGGGCACATATTTTCTGGATATAGAGAATAATTTTGGTTGCCAAACCAAAGATACCGTGAGGGTTGCAGAGGGCTGTGAACCAAGTTTATTCCTACCCGATGTCTTTACTCCCAACGATGACAACATCAACAATGACCTCAAAATCATTCCAGCCTATATCACTGATTTTGATTTGAAAGTGTTCAATCGCTGGGGCGAAATGGTATTCAACTCTACAGATCCAGAAATAAAATGGGATGGAAGATACAAGGGTAAGATCTTTGCAAACCAACTTTTTCCTTACACCATCACCTATCGGTCTAAGTATTTTCCCGAACGCGGAGAGCTCCACACCCGAGGCTCCATTCTGATTTTAAAATAATACCCTTCTTTGGTGTGTTTTTTTCGATAATGACCTCTATATTTGAATGTAGGTTTATTTTGCCTAAAATTATAATTTCAATAGATGCGTCAAGATTTTTTAACTGGCAACGATGAGGGAATGAGTTCAGGCGAAAAGGATTTCGAAAGAGCTTTAAGGCCAGTTTCGTTTGAAGATTTCGCCGGACAAGATAAAATACTCGAAAACCTTAAGGTATTTGTTATGGCGGCCAAAATGCGTAACGAAGCCCTAGACCATGTCCTATTGCATGGACCTCCCGGTTTGGGTAAAACCACGCTCTCGCACATTGTAGCCAACGAACTCGGAGCAAGTCTGAAAATAACTTCTGGGCCGGTTTTGGATAAACCAAGCGATCTTGCAGGTCTATTGACCTCCTTAGAAACCAACGATGTACTTTTTATTGACGAAATCCACCGGCTCAATCCCATAGTTGAAGAGTATTTGTATTCGGCCATGGAGGACTACAAGATAGACATTATGCTAGATTCTGGCCCAAACGCACGTAGTGTCCAAATCGGCCTCAATCCATTCACACTTGTCGGTGCTACAACAAGGTCGGGCCTCCTAACTTCGCCTTTGCGAGCAAGATTTGGTATCAATGCCCGATTAGAATACTACGATGCCGAGCTTTTGAGCCGGATATTGATCCGGTCAGCACAAATTCTTAATACACCTATTGATGAAAAAGGAGCATTTGAAATAGCACGTAGGAGCAGAGGCACGCCGCGAATAGCAAATAATTTGCTGAGAAGAACGCGTGACTTTGCCCAAGTAAAAGGCAATGGTTTTATAACAATTGAAATAGCCGAGATGGCTTTGACTGCTTTGGAGGTAGACCAGGATGGTTTGGATGAAATGGACAACCGGATTTTGCTCACCATTGTAGAGAAATTTAAAGGTGGGCCTGTAGGCCTATCTACTATCGCAACAGCTGTAGGTGAGGAGGCTGAAACTATTGAGGAGGTTTATGAGCCGTTTTTGATTCAGGAGGGTTTTCTGAAAAGAACAGCCAGAGGTAGAGAAGCTACCGAAAAAGCCTATCGCCATCTCAACTTGGTGCCGAAGTACAAACTTGGGGAGTTATTTTAGAACCAAAAGGTTTTAATTACCATATTTATTTTTATTTTTAGCACTGTATTTAGATAATATTGTCTTAAAACAATAGAGGTTCTTTTAAATACCTTAAAAACAGAATATTAATATATAATCGGAATTTCGTATGTCTATCGGGAAATTAAAGAAAGAACAAGAGGAAACCATCAAGATTGAGAAAAAGACAACTGCTCAGCCAGTGCTTTTTGAGATTGCCTGGGAGGTTTGTAATCAGGTTGGGGGTATTTACACCGTTATACGCTCCAAAGTTCCGGCTATGGTAGACGAATGGGGTGATAACTATTGTCTTATAGGGCCGTATTTTGCCCAAACAGCAGGAATAGAATTTGAACGGATAGACGATGACGAGTCTACTTTTTCGAAAGCAGCAAAAGAACTCCGGAGTCAGGGTCTCGATGTATTTTATGGAAGATGGTTGGTTACCGGAAAGCCACGAATCATTTTGGTTGATTTTAATAGCAATTTGTCGAAAGTAGACAACCTAAAATTCAACCTCTGGGAGAGGCACCAAATATCCACCATCAACTGTGAAGATTTGGTAAACAAGGTAATTGCCTTCGGTGATTTAGTAAGGCAATATCTTCAAACTTTTGTCGAAAATCACAGTAAAAAACAGGAAGTTATCGCACATTTTCACGAATGGATGGCTTCAACGGCACTTATAGACCTCAGAAAAGACAAGGTAAATATTGGGACGGTATTTACGACTCATGCTACCATGTTGGGTAGATACATTGCAGGAAATGTAAACGATTTTTATGAAAAACTTTCTCGATATGATTGGGCCAAGGAAGCCAAAAATTATGGTATCGAGGCACAAGCAGGTATAGAGAGACAGTCGGCCCAGCTTTGTCATGTGCTTACTACAGTGAGCGATGTCACGGCCAAAGAATGCGAGGTGTTTTTTGGTAGAGTTTGTGACCTTATTCTTCCAAATGGCCTCAACATCACAAGGTTTGCGGCTACGCATGAGTTCCAGAACTTACACCTAAAATACAAACAGAAAATCAATCAGTTTGTGATGGGGCATTTCTTCCAAAGCTATTCTTGGGATCTCGACAACACCCTTTATTTCTTTACTTCTGGTAGATATGAGTTCAAAAACAAAGGATATGATCTGACGCTGGAAGCTCTCAAAAGACTCAATTTCAAGATTGTGCAGTCGGGCCTAGACATGACAGTGGTTATGTTTATGATCACCAAAAACCCAGTACATTCTATTGATCCGCAGGTGCTTCAGTCCAGGGCTGTGATGGAGGAAATAAGGCAAACTTGCGAGTCTATGGAAAAGGAAATAGGGGAGCATTTGTTTCATGCCTCGGCTTCAAACGAGGATGTGAATCTACCCGATCTCAATGAATTTGTGAGCGAATACTGGAGGCTGAGGCTCAGGAGAACGATTCAAACTTGGAGAACCAAGACCTTGCCTAGAACAGTGACGCACCTATTAAAACAGCCCGACGATATCACAGATTTCTTCGAAAAAACAAACCTCATGAATCACCAACAGGATCGTGTAAAATTTGTCTACCATCCTGATTTTATATCGCCTACCAACCCACTTTTTGGCCTTGAATACAGCCAATTTGTTAGAGGCTGCCATCTAGGTGTCTTTCCAAGTTATTATGAGCCTTGGGGATATACACCGCTAGAGTGTGTGGTAAGAGGAATTCCGACAGTTACTAGTGATCTTTCAGGTTTTGGGGACTTCATGATGCAACTCATGACAGACTATGAAAATGTGGGGGTTTATGTAGTAAATAGAAAAGACCAGAGTTTTGACAAGGCGGCAGATCAGCTGGCCAATATCATGTTTAAGTTCGTGACCATGACCCGAAGAGATAGAATTATGCAAAGAAATCGGGTTGAAAATATCTCTGATGTATTTGACTGGACCAATCTAAGGGCTTACTACGACACCGCCCACGACCTGGCTCTAAAAAAGAAAGGATTAGGGAAAAATTAAAATCAATATTTTTGTAAATGATTGTAAATGTGAATTTTACAATCATTTTTCGTTTTTTGGTATTAAAATCGTACAATTTTGTAATTTTGCGAAATAATACCAATTAGTCCCAATGTTTTTGAATTTCGCTATTTTTGTTTTTGCTTATTTGATGGGTTCTGTGCCCACGGCATATTGGTATGCAAAAATCTTTCATGGTATAGACATTCGTGAGCACGGAAGTGGCAATGTAGGTGCCACAAATTCACTAAGGGTATTGGGAAAGAAAGCCGGAGCGATTGTTCTCGTTTTTGATTTATTAAAAGGTCTTATACCAGTTTTGGCGGCACGTTACTTGGGTTTTTCAGAAGAGATAACTTTTGGTGTAGGTATTGTGAGTATTTTAGGGCATATATTTTCTATTTTTGCCAATTTTAGGGGTGGAAAGGGCATAGCAACCTCCCTCGGAGTTATATTGGCGGTGTCGCCTTTAGGGGCAGGCGTGAGTGTTTTGGTATTTGTGGCTATTGTCTATTTTACCAGATACGTGTCTTTGGGTTCTATGCTCGCTGGCTTGACTTTCGTGGTCTATTATTGGGTTATAAATTCGGGCTTCACTAGCATGTCTTTAATTGCTTTCGGTTTGTTTCTGTTGTTGGTTTTCACCCACCGCGAGAACATCAAAAGGTTGGTCAAAGGCACAGAAAGTAAAATTTCGGCAAAAAAATAAGTCATTCGAGTACCTCTCTCAAAATGCCCATAGACCTCAGATTTCCAAATCCCTCTACATGTATTTTGTAATAGGTCAGAATCAATTCTAAGAGTTTAATTCTTAAATACTTGTTGATTTGAAGTTTACTTCCGAAGTTCTGATTTATCAGGTCTTTCAGAAGTCTTTTTTCTTCGGTAGTTACCGGTATGGCGTGTTCATGAAGCTGGTTCACAACATCTTCTTCGCTTTCGGGACCAAATCCCAAATAAAAGCAATAGTTTATAAGAAAATACAGGTGGAAATTTTCTATTTGTTCTTCGTGTTGATCCAAATATTTCAGCGAATCTTCAAGAAAATTAAACAATGGTGAGTTTTCGGCATGTTCCTTTAGGCTGTTATTAAGCACTTCGTTTATAAAAATACCGAGGCTCGACTTCTTTATATCCACCGTGATGGAGTTGTAGGGATACAGGCACTTGATTTCCGAAATTCGGTTGATTTCTTTTTTTGTATCATGATATACCACTAAGTCTAGTAAGGTAAGTGGCTGAAAAAGAGCTATTTTGTTTTTTCCTTTTGCACTTCTCACGCCATTTTCTATGTAGGTTTGAATACCAAAAACCTCCGTGTAGATTTTGACAATGATGGAGGTTTCTTTGTATTTGACAAAACTGATAACTATTCCCTTGGTTTTATGAAGCATGATACAGCAAAAATAGGAAAATAAATATCCACAAGATATCCAAAAAGTGCCAATAGGTATAGATTAATTTAAAATTCAACTGATTAGGAGGGTTGACACTGTACACAAATGAATCCACATAAGATTTATTGCGAAAGACCTTAGCCACCGTTATAGACAATCCGACTAAGCCGCCAAAGGTATGAAGTATGTGTAAACCAGACAAAATGTACAGAAAAGATACACCGGTATGATTGGCAATCGTAAAACCTTTATTGGCGAGCTCCACCCATCCTGATATTTGTAAAACCAAAAACAACAGACCCAAAAAATAGGTAATTGCAAGATAGAGTTTGAAGCGATTAAAAATTTGATTTTGAAGTGATTGCTTGGCCAATGCTACGGTGAGACTACTTATTGAAATAACCGCTGAACTCGCCCAAAAGACCTTGGGAATAACCAAAGGAATATCCTGATTGACGATTTCTTTTTTTAGAAAAATCGTGAAAATAGCCACAAAGAGTATGATACTTCCAAAAATAGCTAAATAGAGCATATAAGTGAAAGGCTCCCTTCTTTTAGTCCATTTGTTTTCTTTCATTGAAATATTTCGCAAATTTTGTCGTCATAATTAAGTGACACTACTAAGAAAACAATGGATTATCATAAAAGTTTGATACATTTGAATTTTAAAATTCTCATTCTTCAAAACTTGAAACTAATATTCACCTATATCTTCACAATGGCGGTTTTAGCGGGTCACAGCCAAGATCTGTGTCTCAGCAGCTCCTACGCCATGGGTGATTTTGATTTGAGTAGCTCGTCTATTTGTTTGCCTCAAACTCTTTCGGTTATCGACAAAACTGGAGCCTCAAATGTCAAGTATGTTTTTAATTATCAGGGTGAAAGTATCGACGAAGTGTACTCTTTGGCCAGCAGCCAAACCAGCTTTGACTATACGAACTTGGTAAAAATGCCGGAGACTTTCACTGTTTTGCAGATAGGCGAGATCAATGGTAAAGTGTCTGTGGCTTGTAAGAATGTTGTGGTTAGGCCGAGTGATGTGGCGGTTTATAGTTATACACCATGTGAATTAAACGGAACTGTTGCCATCAATATTCCGCAAACAAGCCTCAACGATTTTGATAGCTACCAAATTACACTCAATAGCCAAGTTATTACTGCTACTCGGAGTCAATTGCCTTTTCAGACTATCCAAAATTCAATTCTGCCTGCCCAGATTAAAGTTGAGGGAAAATACACTGTTGCGTCGAAAGGCTGTTCAAATCCTGTTCCCACTGCTACTATTACACCATTTTTCTCTGTGTTGGGTGGCGTGGACCGTCCCTTTAATCCAAATATTTCGGAACTGAAATTGATTACACCATCCAAGGTAAGTGTGAAGTTCAGTGGTGCTTACACGGGTTCGAGTTTGTCTACCGAGCAGTATAAACTATATGGATATCCTAGCGGCACACTTCCCAATCCTTCAAATATCTTGGTTTCGAATATTATTTCTGGGAGGTATACCCTCACAATTCCAGATAGCACCAAGTCGTACTGTTATTCTGTCCAGAGGGAAAAAACGGCCTGTGGAAATATCGCTGAGTTCTCATCAGAAATTTGCACACTTCCGCTTA
This sequence comes from Leadbetterella sp., assembly GCA_035299025.1. Classification (GTDB taxonomy): domain Bacteria; phylum Bacteroidota; class Bacteroidia; order Cytophagales; family Spirosomataceae; genus Leadbetterella. Next base: position 133,786 of record DATGXK010000020.1, on the reverse strand, counting down.
AGACTGTGGTTTTTGCACCATACAAACACAAATTGGATTGGATAAGGTATCAAAACTTGCTCTTCGGTGTTCCGAACAATCCTATAAATAATATCTCAGTGACTCAGCAGATTCTGAGTACTGAGAATAATATCCCTGTAAATCCCGTTTCAATTTCTGCTAATTTGGCCACGCATACGGTTAATCCCATAGATTGTAAAAAAAGATATTGTTATAGGCTTCAGGCCAAAACTTCGGGTCAAATTTCATTTTTGAAATTTCAAGGCCAAAGTACCTCAAATCTTATTTGCTTAGATAGATCTGGCTTTGTGGCTCCTATTCCAGAAGAGGTCTACGTATCTACAAATCAAGACAACCAAAATGCTGTTAGTTTTGATAAAACGCCATCCTGGCCTATAGATATTGAGAAATGGATGCTTTATAAACTTGTGACCTCAGAGTACAAAAAATATGACAGCACAAGCCATCCGTCAGATTTTGTTCTCGACAAAAAGGTTGTGGACAACCAGGAGTCTTATAAAATTGCGTATGTAGATAGATGTGGAACATCCTCCGTTCTATCTGACTCGGTTTCGTCGGTTTTTCTGCGTTTTGATGAGCCCGATCGATTAATTTGGAACAAAGACTTGCCGTTTGAGAATTTTGGAATTGACAGATACGAAGTTGAATATTTCGATGAAAACTCCACTTCCATCAGAAAAACAAAGCCGGAATCAAAGCCTGAGCACAGCATTAGTTTTGATGGTTACGAAAACGAAATAAAATTTAGACTGAAGATATTGCCAGATGTGGGTTCCAATGTCATAAGTTATTCGAATATAATCAGTGTAAATGTACCGAGCAATCTCATTTTGCCCAATGTTTTTACACCCAATGGCGACCTTGTAAACGACCTTCTCGCCATCAAGGGCAATACCAATTCAGTCAAAACTTTTAGTTTAGAGATTTTTAATCGTTTAGGAGAAAAAATTCTGAACTTTACCAATCCCAAAGACACTTGGGATGGTACTCTGAAAGGTAAAACTGCTCCTTTTGGTGTCTATTTCTATAAAATGTTGGTAAGTCTAAACAATGGGGAGGTTTTAAAAAAAGAGGGAACTCTTGAGATCCTTAAATAGCATAATTCTTCCCGATTTTACAAATACCTTAGACCATATGGTCATATTATGGGCTTTTTCAGCGACCTTTGTGGCTTGAAAGATTAAGATGAAAACAAAAGGAAATCGCAAATCAAAAATTAATATTGTTACGCTCGGTTGTTCTAAAAACCTAGTGGATTCCGAAATATTATTTACTCAGCTAAAAGGCAATGGACTAAATGTAACCCACGAAGCCGAAAAGGACGATGCACAGATAGTAGTAATTAACACTTGCGGATTTATAGATAACGCCAAACAAGAGAGTATAGATACTATTCTGCGATATACGGAAGCCAAGGAAGCGGGCCATGTAGAAAAAGTTATAGTTACGGGTTGTCTGTCGCATAGATACAAAGACGAACTTGAGAAAGAAATCCCTTTGGTGGATTCATGGTTCGGCACCAACGAACTTCCTCGCTTGCTGAAAACACTAAAGGCAGATTATAAAAAAGAATTGGTAGGTGAGCGTCTTCTTACCACACCGTCGCATTATGCATATCTCAAAATAGCCGAAGGTTGCGACAGACCTTGCAGTTTCTGTGCTATTCCGCTCATGCGTGGTAAACACGAGTCAAGGCCAATGGAAGAACTCCTTCTTTCGGCCAAAAACCTTGCAGCAAAAGGTACGAAAGAGATTATTCTGATTGCACAAGATCTTACATATTATGGTCTGGATATTTACAAAAAGCGTAACCTAGCCGAGTTTCTCGATAGACTGTCGGATGTGGAGGGAATAGACTGGATTAGGCTCCAATATGCTTATCCGTCGGGTTTTCCGATGGATATTTTGGATGTAATGGCAAAAAAGCCTAACATCTGCAAATACCTCGACATGCCACTTCAGCATGGGTCATCCGAAATGCTCAAAATCATGAGACGCGGAATAGATCGACCTAAGACCGAGCAGCTTTTGGCGGATATCAGAAATAAAGTGCCTGAAATTGCCATCAGAACCACACTTATTGCCGGCCATCCAGGCGAAACCGAAGAAATGTTTGAGGAAATGTACAATTTCGTGAAAGATCAACGATTTGATAGGTTGGGTGTGTTTCAATATTCTCATGAAGACGACACACACTCTTACCAAATGGCAGACAACGTTCCGGCGGAAGAAAAACAAGAACGAGTAGACATCATAATGGAGCTACAGCAAGGAATCTCTGAGGAGCTCAATCAAAAGAAAGTAGGCAATACTTATAAAGTGTTGTTCGACCGCAAGGAAAGTGGGTATTTCATTGGTAGAACTCAATTTGACTCTCCAGAAGTGGATAACGAGGTTTTGGTCTCGGCAGATGAATACGTAAGACTCGGAGACTTTGCCGATGTAAAAATCACTAGTGCCGCAGAATTTGACTTATACGGTTCTTTGGTCAAATAAAATTATAAAAAAGCGGGAATTACCTCAAGTACATAGGGAATCTTGTGAATCTTAGACCAATCGTAAAATCTAATCTATTAAGATTTATTGGATTTGGTAAGGTTACTTTTTCTACACCGTTATTGATGGTTTTCATTTCACCGTAGTTATATCCGCCCTCTAAACTTAAAATGATGTCACGGCCGAAAATGTCATTTCCGAGTAGGAAATCTAAGCCCAAAGTAGCTGCTGCTCCATAAGATTGACCTTTAAATTTGAAGGCCGCATTGTTTGTGAGCCCTTTATCGGTATAAAGGTGCATACCAGGACTTAAGGTAAGAATTGCAAAGGTTTTATAATCTATGTTTTTTCTAAATAAGAATGTAGGACCCACAAATTTATGAGATATTTTGTTTGAAAGCTGGCCACCCACTATGGCTTCTTGCGTAAACAAATTCGGATAATCTAGGTCAGTACTTGAATTGCTAGCCTGATAATTGGTGTAAGTGGCTCCAACACCAATATTGTCTTTGAAAAAATAAGCGGCGTCAACTCCAAACATCCAACCTCTCAGGAGTTTTTCCTTGTAAAGTCCATAAGGCGAAGTGTCAGAATTTGGTGCTATAATATTACCAAGCCCTCCTTTGGCACCAATTCGGTATTTGAGGTAATTTTTGAATTCGGAAATCGGTTCAGAGTCGGCTAACGGAGATATATCTTCTTTCGAATCCTCTTTTTTGCTTTCAGATTGTTTCGTAAGTTTTTCTGATTTTAATTCTTCGCTTTTTGTTGTTTCAGCTTTTTTCTCATCTTCTTTTGCCGCAGCTTGTTGCGTATTATCTTTCTTAACGTCTGAATTCTGATTATCGGGCTTGCCAAGCGTGCTTTTTGTCGGCCCTGACTCATTTGGAGCTTTTGTTTCTCCAGTTTTCGAGGTTGTTTTCTCCGAATCTTTTTCTTTAGATTTGGCATTGACATTCGCCGAATTTTTGTCCTCAGACTTTGGCGTAACCATAGCCTCAGCTCTGTTAGATGCCCCAGATTTTGTTTTCTCTATGAGCTTATCGTTTTTCAAAATGTCTGTTGGATAATAGCTGTATTTGAACGACGACACCAGATTTTTGAAAATTTCGTTTCTAAGAATTTTGTTTTTCGGCCCTAAATAGGCATAAACAAATCTGGTGGGAGTTTCGTCCAAGATTTTGCACCTTATTTCCTCACCGGCTTGCGTAATAATAAGGTCTTTCTGGGCATAAGTTTTAGTGCCCAAAAGTATAAATACAAAAACCGCTATAATCCTTAATAAAAATCTAGTCATCCTAATGTCGGTAAAATTTATGTTTCTTAGCTTAGCAAGCACCGAAATGCAAAAATAATCAAAATATATATAAACCCATCTGAAAGGCAGGTTTAGTACCTTTCAATAATAATTTTCTTCATGAAACTATTCAAAAATCATACCGAAAATAAATTCTTGGCTTTTTGCCACTTAAAGTAGTCTTTAGGGCATGGGAGGGTGAAATAATTTGTTTTCTTGGCGATTGGAATAATTTTTGTGCTGTTTTATCTAGAAATTAGAGTCAATGGTTATTGTTCATTAATGGGATATTAACTTACCGTTAACTAATTTTTTTTAACCAAAATTTGACTTTTAAAATTTTATTGTTTTATATTTCGGAAAAATAATTCTTCAATTTAAAAAAACAAGGACAAGACAATATGATATAAAACTCTACGTTAACTAATCTGAAAATATATAATGGAAAAAATCCTAGTTAACGAAAGTGAGCTTATATCAGCCTACATACGCGGCGATGAAAAAGCATTTGCCACGCTTGTCAACAGATACAAGTCCAAAGTTTACACTACTATTTACCTTGTTGTGAAAGACAGTTACGTCGCTGAAGACTTAACGCAAGACACCTTTATAAAGGCTATCAGAACCTTGAAAGAAGGTAGGTACAACGAAGAGGGCAAATTTTTGCCTTGGATTCTTCGAATTGCCCACAACCTGGCCATTGACTATTTTCGTAGGGCAAAACGTTATCCTAACGTAGTTTTTGAGGATGGAAGTAGTGTGTTCAACTCGCTCAATTTTGCAGAAGATTCTATTGAGTCAGCTCAAATCAAAAAAGAATCTTACGAGCACCTGAGGAGTATGATCAAGAAGTTGCCGGAGCAACAACGCGAAGTATTGGTAATGAGGCATTATGAAGACCTCAGTTTCCAAGAAATAGCCGAAGCTACGGGCGTGAGTATCAATACTGCATTGGGACGTATGCGTTATGCTCTTATCAATCTGAGAAAATTGATGAGTAAAACAAAATATGCCTATGACACAAACCTGTACATCAACGCAGAATGAGATTATCCGTTATATCTATAACGAAACGTCAAGTTCTGAAAATGTTATCATTGAGTCGTCTTTAATTTATGACAATGATTTACTGGACTTCTACCTCGACTGTCTCGAGCTGAAAGAAGAAATGAACCAGATAAATTTAAGTCCGAAAGCCTCAACGGTACAAAACATCTTAAATTTTTCTAAAAGCTTTAGACCTGCGATTTAATCGCAGGTTTTTTTGTGCTCTAAAAGAGCAGTTGTTTTCTTACCATATTCCACCTCAGACCAAATGAAAAAGTATTTTCGGTTTCTTCTTCAAAAAAAGAGTCTTTCCGTCTTTGGTACATAAGGTCTACAAACAAATTGTGTTTTAACATTACCGAAGCCACTATTTCAGCATTTTTTATGCGGTTTTGAAATCCCTGTCCAATATAGTTTTGGTACTCAGAGGCCCTTGCCACTCTATTATCGAGTTTTATATTTCCCCCAAAATTTAGACTATCAAAATCCATCCCTTTCAGTGCATTCATGGCCACAAATGAGAGGAAGATTTTGGAATGTGGCTGGTATTTGACTGACAGAATTTGCTCTTTAAAATTGGCTCCTAAGGGGTGTGCTATAGGCACATTATAGTTAATATAGTTGGTGTAGGTGGTAAAATGCGAGTACATAAACGGCCTCGCACGGTTGAGTTCATATTGTAGGTCAAGGTTTTTAATTTTAAAAACATCAAAATACTTGGCTCCGAGTTGCCAGGCATATTTCTTCGACCACCACCCATCTTTTTTGAATTCGGCAGAATTGTATTCGTCCAGAAAATATTGGCCATAGGTGGTTATCGTCTTGAAAAGGTTTAGTTTAAAATCAGCACCAACCATGGCGTTGTCAGAACTACCCAAGAAACCCTCGATGAATCGATAGAATATGACAGGATTGAGGTAATTGAGCTCAAAGCCCGTCTTTCTATTTCCGTACATAACACTCTCAAAAAGCCCTACATTGAGTGTTTTGGTAAGGTTTATATTGAGATGATGAAACGCCAAGTACTTCGGGGCGTTTGTTATTTGGCTAAAAGGTGGGTTGATTACCTGTAAGTTGGTCATTTGCCCAAGTATAGAGAGGTATTGAAGTCTCCCCAGTCTCAAGTCAGTTTTAAGCTGTAGGTAAGGGGCACTAAAATCACTCAGAATCATGGATCTAAGACCCGAGCCTATGAAGTTTTTGTCGTGCCCGAAGGTCATGGTAAGACTTTTAATTGGCTTGAATGTAAAATAGCCGAAAGCAGTGAAATAATCAACCTGCAGCAAATCGAGGTCGTCCTTTTTGATTTTTACAAGCGATTGGTAAGGGTATCCTTCATAGGTCTTGTAAAAATTTACTAAGAAATTGGCACTAGAGCTCTGATTATCAGCCACCATTGTATAGAAACCCAACTTTTTATTGATATTTCCCCTTATTTCTATTCCTCTGGTATTTATAAAAGTTCTTTTTGATGCCAAATCACCATATTCGGAGTTCGAACCAAAACCCACATTTAAAACAGGCGAAACATGAATATCAAAGTCATTGGATTTGACAAAATACATGTCCGACTTGTTTTTGTAAAGCTCCTTAAAAATGGACTTTTTACTGATATTGTTTACAATTTGATTGGTGTCTATGTACTCCCAGTTGTCTATCTGCAGATATTCTAAATTTTTCTTATCTATTTTTGATAGTTTTAGATAGGCCGAGGTATCTTTTGTGGCCAAAAAATCGCCTATTTGCTCTCTAGAATATGGTTTTACGTTGGTATGGAAAGTATTAGACAACACGCCCGTTTTGACTTCGAGCCGCTCCAAGAAGTAATCAGAAACTTGATTTATACCGCTATATGCACTTTGAGAAAAGCTACTTCGAAAGGTTAACAAGAAAATAATTGACAGGATAGCTATCCTCATGAGCAATAAAATATTAGGAAGAAAGATGCGAAAATAATTAATAATTAGCACTAGTAAGCAGATTAATTGATAATTTTGGAACAAAGCATAAGTACATTAAGTTTTCAATGTAACGAAAACCAGCCCGATGAAGTCATTTGAGATTCCCCAAATATATAGAAGTTCAGTCATTTCAAATATCAAAGAAAAGCGAAGGGTAAAAGATAAACTCAAGAAAGATTTTAGCCCGACGGTCTTGGATTTTAGCAATGTCAAAATATTGATAGCGAGACACTTCGGATTTTGCTATGGCGTCGAAAATGCCGTTGAGATAGCCTACCGAGTACTGAATGAAAACGAAGGTAAACGGATATTTTTACTCAGTGAAATGATTCATAATCCTGAAGTAAATGCCGATTTGCAATCAAGAGGGGTTAGGTTTTTGATGGACACCAAAGGAAATAGACTGAATGCTTTTGATAGTTTGCGGCCAGATGATATTGTAATAGTACCGGCCTTCGGCACCACCTTGGAGATTCAGAGCGAGTTAGCTCAACTGGGCATTGATACCTACAAGTACGACACCACGTGTCCTTTTGTAGAGAAAGTATGGAACAGAGCCCAACAGATAGGTGAGCGAGGTTATAGCGTGATTGTGCATGGCAAGCCCAATCATGAAGAAACAAGGGCAACTTTTTCACATAGTCAAGAAAACTCCTCCACACTCGTTGTAAAGGATATGGAAGATGCCGTAAATCTTGCTGCGTACATCAGACATGAAAAAAGTGCTAGCCAATTTTTTATAGATTTTGCTGGTAGATACTCCGAGGGTTTTGATCCTCAGAAAGATTTGGAAAGATTTGGAGTTGTAAACCAGACCACTATGCTTGCCACTGAAACGCAGGACATAGCCAATTTTTTGAGAGATGAACTGGTGAAATTCAAGTCACTTTCGGAGGCTGAAATACCTGCCTATTTTGCCAGCACAAGAGACACTCTCTGCTATGCTACGAACGACAATCAGGACGCTACTTATGCTCTCATGAAAGAAAAGGCAGACCTTGCCATAGTTGTTGGCGGATACAATAGTTCTAATACCACACACCTTGTAGAATTATTAGAGACCGTTATGCCGACTTATTTCATACAGACGGAGGCAGACCTGGAGGGCAGAGAAGTTATTTCTCATTTCGACATACACGAACATAGAGTAAAGAAAACAAGGGGTGTTTTTGAGTTTTCTCAAAAGCCATCTATCGTACTTACTTGTGGTGCATCATGCCCCGACGCCGTTGTGGAGGCTGTTTTGAGGAAAATTGTTGGTTTTTATGAGGATGATATCGTGTTGGAGGAAGTACTCGTGGGTATCTAATTCTGAAGAAATGTTAAAAAGGCATTAAATTCTTTCTTTTTTTGAAAGAAAAGTACGAACTTAACGTTACCTAATGACATAAACATATTACCCATGAAGATGCTTGAGTATATTAAAATGATCTTAGATAAAGTCAGTTTTGATTCAAAGTTATTCGAGAAGGAGTTAAAAAAAGGTATCAAGGAGTTAGTGCCAGAAGAAATGGTGGAATTGCAAAAATGGTGCTATGAGAAATTCGGAAACATGTATCAGACAGTACTGAATAAGGTCTTTCGAAATGCCAAATTTGCGTAATTGTAAAATTGAAAATGTCGCTCCTTCCCGAGCGACATTTTTATTTGTTAAATAACAATCTTTGACCTGATTTTTTGTCGTTAAAAATTCCTTCATCATATAGTAACTCACCAGATATGAAGGTTTTTTTAATGGTCGAGCCAAAGGTTGTTCCCTCAAAAGGTGACCAACCAGCTTTGTAAAGTATGTTTTCTTTAGAAACAGTATATGGCTTGTTTAAATCAATCAGAACCAAGTCTGCCCAATAACCTTCTCTTATATATCCTCGGTTTTCTATTTTGAAACACTCGGCTGGAGCATGACACATTTTTTCAATGATTTTCTCCAGACTTATTTTGCCTTTTTGATGAAAATCCATCATGACTTGTAAACTACTCTGTACAAGTGGTAGGCCCGAAGGTGCCCCCCAATAATCATTTTGCTTTTCCTCTGCAGTATGTGGTGCATGATCTGTTGCTATGATATCCAGTTTATCATTGAGCAAACCTTCCATGAGTTTTTCGCGGTGTTTGTGTTTGATGGCCGGGTTGCACTTTATTTTATTTCCTAAAACTTTGTAATCTTCGGCATCAAAGTATAAGTGATGCACACACACTTCAGATGTTATTTTCTTTTCAGAAAGCGGGCATGTATTGTCGAAAAGTTCCAATTCTTCGCCTGTTGAAATATGCAAGATATGCAGTCTGGTACGGTGCTTTTTTGCCAAATTTACGGCCATGGAAGATGAAAGATAACAGGCTTTTTCGTTACGAATAAGAGCATGAATATCCGTTGGAAGTTTTTGTCTTTCATATTTTTGTTTAAACAACTCAAGATTGGCTCTCACGGTGGCTTCGTCTTCGCAGTGCGTGGCTATAAGCCCAGAAAAGTTCCCAAAGATATTTTCGAGTGTTTTTTCATTATCTACCAACATATTGCCAGTTGAGCTACCCATAAAAAGCTTTAGGCCACAGACTTTCCGAAGGTCGGTTTTCATGGCTTCATCGTAGTTGTCGTTCGATCCACCCATAAAAAAAGAGTAATTGGTCCAGCTCGACTTTGCTGCTATTTGATACTTGTCTTCAAGTAATGCCTGTGTTAGGGCGTTAGGCACAGTATTGGGCATTTCCATAAAAGAGGTAGTTCCTCCAGCTAATGCAGCCTTCGATTCCGTCTCTATCGTGGCTTTATGGGTAAGTCCGGGTTCTCTAAAATGAACTTGGTCGTCTATGACACCGGGCATAAGATAAAGTCCGGCAGCATCAATTGTTTTCTCGGCCTGTATTTTGCTCAAATCTTTGCCGATTTTCTCAATCTTACCATTTTTTACAAAAACGTCGAGTTCTTGAATGGCTCCTTCATTGATTACTTTGGCGTTGACGATTAAGTATGATGACATTTTTTATGATATTTTTTTAAGTTCGGTTTTGGCGGCATTTACTACCCAAGTATACTCTGCTATTTTTAGGCATTCTTTGTAAAAAGCCTTAGCCTTGGACGTATCCTTTTGTTTTGCAAATATACGTGCCATTCCTAAATATGCCATCCCGTGATATTCTTTCGTGTATCGGTCGTCCAATGGTATTTTTAGTGCCTTCGCATAATATGACATAGCCACTGATAAATTATTGTCGCCATGTTCGGCTTTATATCCGTCAAAAACGTGCGACGATATTTGGCTTACCCTGTCTTTTCGTGTTTTTAAAGTTTCATTGAGTTTGTCGGCCTCTGCAAATTCTTGATTGAGCAAAAGTGCCTCAATGTGCTTGATTTTGAATATATAATTGTTGGGATATTTGTGGTGTAGCACATTTGAGTACGAAAGTGCTTTTTTGAAGTTTGTCTCGTATTTCAAATTAATATTTACCAAATACATGGCTGCTTCAGTGCGGCTAAAGATTGATTTCTTATACGAACTTTCTAGTTCTTGTAGCCCAAGTTTTTTGTTGCCATCTTCAAAAAACATAATCACTGGTTTCACCATTGGGTGAGACTCCGGATACTGTACACGATAAAAATTATAAAGCCCAGCTGCAAAGAGAAATTCCGGATTCTCGTTTTTGTATTTTTTACTTTCATTGAAGTAATTGTGGGCCTTTTTTGCCTCACTGGCGGCCTCAAAATATTCACGCTGATAATTGTGCGATAGAGCAATGAAGCCGTGTGCTGCCAAAAGAAAGAAAGTGGCTTCTTCGGTATGTTTGGGGTTTTTATAAATCGATTTTGCTGCGGTTACACATTTGTTAAGTTCTGATACATATTTTTTCAAAACTTCTGGATTTTTGTCGATAGGAACATTCTCCCATTGTAGTTGTATGGCGTTGAGTAGAAATTTTACCGGATGCTGTGGGTAAGCGGTCTTTACCGACTGAAGTACCTCATTGGCTTGCCCAAACTGCTGATTATATAGAAAATCCAAGCCCTTGGTGGTGAGCTCTTTGTTTTTTTCGTCTTCTAAAAATTGAGTGTATCCCCATAATGGGCAAATACAAATAAATAAAGCAGAGATTATGAATTTCATAGAAAATAAAAAGCCCTTTCACTTGTAATCAGGAAAGGGCTTTGTAAGATGTAAAGTTCTGTATTACAAGCTAGTGCTCAAGAAATTCATAACTTCTTTGTAGTTTTTCATATCTACTCCACTTTTCTCAAGAGCTGCACCGACAGTTTTGGAAGTACAAACTATATCAAAAGTAAGGTCTGAGTTTGGCTTTAAAGACTGAGAGCCTTGAGATCCAAATAGTTGAGACTGCATTTTGTAGAATATTTCTACTTGGCCTGTCTTGTAACCGTAGTCTAAACGCTCTACAGAATTGTCAAAATCTTTTGTATATAATATTGGAAGAGCTTTAAGCGTCTCGCCGTTTTTAACAAAAACCATCACAAATTTATCTGTAGAAACCAAAGCATTTGTAATGGCAACACCACCCCATTTGCTTGAAACACCATTTCCAATACCTGTAACGTCTACTTCCTTCCAATCTGCTACTTTTACAGTTGCTTGGAAACTCTGAACGTTTGCGTTACCATTAGCTCCAGCAGGACCAGCAGGACCAACAGCACCAGCGGGACCCGTAGGGCCAGTAGGGCCAGCAACTCCAGTAGGACCAACAGGACCAATTGGGCCAGTCTCTCCTTGTATACCTTGATCACCCTTGCAAGACCATAATGAAACAGTTGTAGCTAGTGCAAAAATTGATAGTAGCTTTACTAATTTGTTCATAATTTTAATAATTAAGATTTATTTGACTTCGAGATTTTTAGCAATATTATTCAAAATTGAACAACTTTGCAAGACAATTCAGATGAATATTTATTTTACGGTAATATTTTTTACAATAACAAAATTAAAAACAAAATGGACAAACTCGATTGCCTAAATCAAGTGGCTGATTTTCATACTACTTTTCACCACCCAATAGAAAAAAGACCCATAATTCCTGCACCTAAGCGTTGTGAATTAAGGGTTGAGCTTATTTCGGAGGAATTGAAGGAGTTGGCGGAAGCCATTCAAAATAATGATATTGTAGAAGTTGCAGATGCACTTTGCGACATCCAGTATGTTTTGTCCGGTGCCGTTTTGGAGTTTGGACTGGGAGACAAATTTCGCGAACTTTTTGACGAAGTTCAGCGGTCAAACATGAGTAAGGCCTGTGCAACCGTTGAGGAAGCGGAGGCCACAGTTAATCACTACACGCTAAAGGGTTTTGAGTGCTATCATAAAAAAGATGGCGATAGGTATTTGGTTTATAGAACTGCTGACAATAAGACCCTTAAGAACATAAATTATTCACCAGCTGATCTTAAAACTATCTTGGAGAAATGATTGAGAGTTTCCGAAATGCCCTAGTTGATCGTTTTTTAAGGTACGTTAAAATCGACACACAGTCTGATCCAGAAAGTGCTTTGTCGCCCTCAACTGAAAAACAAAAGAATTTGGGTCGACTTTTGGTTGAAGAACTGAAAGATATGGGTATTGAAAACGCACATTTGGACGAGTTCGGAATTGTTTATGCAACCGTTTCGAGTAATACGGCCAAAGAGCGTGTTCCTAAAATCATGTTTTGCTCCCATATGGATACATCGCCAGATTGTTCGGGGGAAAATGTTAAACCTATTATTCATGAAAATTATCAAGGGCAAGATTTGATTTTGCCAGATGATAACTCTCAGGTTATCAGAATGTCTGATCATCCCGACCTGAAACATCAGCTCGGAAATGACATCATCACAGCTTCAGGAACTACACTTTTGGGTGCAGATAACAAAGCTGGTTTGGCTGCAATTATGACCGCATTGGAATATTTAGTAAAGCATCCTGAAATCAAACATGGCGACATAAAAATTCTTTTCACACCAGATGAAGAAGTGGGGAGAGGAACTGAAAATGTGGATTTGAAGCGATTAGATGCGGATTTCGGCTACACCATAGATGGAGAAACATTGGGTTCTATAGAAAATGAGACCTTCTCAGCAGATGGAGTTGAAATTAAGATTCATGGTGTGAGTGCTCATCCCGGTTTTGCCAAAGAAAAAATGCAAAATGCACTTAAAATTGGTGCTGAAATTATAGCAAAATTGCCAAAGGAAATACTTTCGCCCGAAACTACAGAAGGCAAAGAAGGATTCCTTCATCCAACTGATATTCAAGGAAATGTGGAGTTATGCAAACTAAGTTTTATCGTCAGAGACTTTGATGAATCAGGACTTTTGGAGAAAGAAAATCTGCTCAAAGAAATAGTTGAAGATGTGCTGAAAGAATATGATAACTCGAGCTTTGAGTTTATGGTGAAAGAACAATATCGCAATATGAAAGTGATTCTGGACAATTATCCGCAGGTGACCGAAAATGCGATTGAAGCTATAAAAAGAGCGGGAATTGAACCCAAGTTGCAAAGCATACGAGGTGGAACAGACGGATCGAGGTTATCTTTTATGGGTTTGCCTTGCCCGAATATTTTTGCAGGAGAACACGCCTTTCATTCAAAATTAGAGTGGGTTTCGTTGCAAGATATGCTCAAAGCGGCTGAAGTTATTGTAAATTTGGCCATAATTTATGAGGAAAAGGCATGACGGAAGTTCAGAAAAATATAACGATACTTAAAAATCAAATTCCGGCGGGTGTAAAACTGGTGGCTGTTTCGAAGTTTAAGCCAAAAGAATTGCTTTTGGAGGCCTATGAAATCGGCTTTAGAGCATTTGGAGAAAATTATGTGCAAGAGTTGGTAGATAAATATGAAGCCTTGCCCAAAGATATTGAATGGCATTTTATAGGACATTTACAAACCAATAAAGTCAAATATATTGCTCCTTTTGTGCATTTGATTCACTCCGTAGACAGTTTCAAGCTTTTGAAGGAGATAGATAAGCAAGCCGCGAGAAATGAGCGTGTTATTGAATGTTTGATACAAATTTACATAGCTAAAGAGGATTCAAAAACGGGCATGGATAAGGTTGAGTACTTGGAAATGCTGGAATCAGAGGAGTTTAAGTCACTCAAAAACGTTAAGGTTAGAGGTTTGATGGGTATGAGTACTTTTACCGATAATATTAATTTAGTTCGAGAGGAATTTCGAAGCCTAAAAGACCTTTTTGAACAAACTCGGAACATTCAAGCGGATAATTTTTCACTGGAAGAAATTTCGATGGGAATGAGTGGTGACTGGCAATTGGCAGTGGAAGAAGGCAGTACGATGATAAGGGTGGGCAGTTCTATTTTTGGCAGTCGAGGTTAATGTGATAATTTGCTAATTATTAATGTGTTAATGATTTTATTAGTTTCCGATTTTAAGGTCAATAATAATATAAAAAAATCAATTTATGAATAAGTTTTTTCTTCTTTCTGGGTCGATCCTGGGTCTTTTAGGAGTTGCAATTGGTGCTTTTGGTGCTCATGCTTTGAAGGCAATGTTAGAGGCGTCCGGCCGAGCGGATACCTTCGAAACAGGGGTGCGTTATATGTTTTATCATGCTATAGCATTAGTATTAGTTGGGATATTAAGCAAAGAATTCCCCGGAAATACCATCAATTGGAGCGGGAATGCCTTCCTTTTGGGTACTTTGATTTTTTCAGGTAGTTTGTTTTTGATTTGTTTTACGGGAATTAATGTATTTGGTGCAGTCGCTCCAATAGGCGGTACTTTGCTGATAATTGGTTGGGGATTGTTGTTTTGGAGTGTTTTGAAAGGTTGAGCTTACAATCCCTGCATAGTCACTAATTTTCGATAATATCCGTTTTCTTCATCAAAAAGACTTTGGTGTGTGCCTTGCTCCACCACTTCACCGTTTTGAATAACATAGATTTTGTCCGCATTTTGAATGGTACTGAGCCTGTGAGCTATCACTAACGAGGTACGGTTTTTCATCAAATTAGCCAAGGCGTCTTGTACCAGTTTTTCGGATTCGGTATCGAGGGCTGAGGTAGCTTCATCTAGGATTAGTATGGGTGGATTTTGCAAAATGGCACGGGCTATAGAAAGACGTTGTTTTTGTCCACCCGAAAGCTTTGTGCCACGGTCTCCGATATTGGTTTCGTATCCTTCGGGTTGATTCATGATAAATTCGTGTGCATTGGCAATTTTAGCGGCGTTCTGAATTTCCTCCAAACTCGCATCTCTTCCAAAGGCTATGTTATTTAAAATGGAATCATTGTAAAGCATTGGTTCTTGGGTAACCACTCCAATATGTTCTCTCAGACTTTGCTGACTAATATTTTTGATATTTTGGGTGTCTATCAAAATCTCGCCTTTTTGCACGTCATAAAACCTTATCAACAAGTCGGCTATGGTAGATTTCCCTCCTCCAGAAGCTCCAACCAAGGCCACTGTTTGCCCTTTCTTTATTTCTAGACTGATATTTTTCAGGATTTCTTTATCTTCAATATAAGAAAATCCAACATTTTTGAATTCTATTTTTGAATCAAAACTCTTTAAAACCTTAGCATCTTTATCATCCACAATATCTGCCTTTTGGTCAATCAATTCCATTACTCTCTGGCCGGATGCTAAACCCCTTTGAGCGGTGCTGATGGCTTGAGATATTTCTTTGGCTGGTCTGATGACTTGAGAAAATATGGCGATGTAAGATATAAAAGTTGAGGCCGTGAGTGAGCCAGTACCTTCCAAAATCAGGCTGCCACCAAAATAAAGTAAAGAAGCCACCATACCTATTCCGATAAATTCTGAAAATGGATTGGCCATTTCTCTTTTTGAAGCATATGCGAACATGGATTTTCGGTAGGCCGTGTTTTGGTCAAAAAATCTTCTCGAAATAAATCCTTCGGCCAAAAAAGCCTTTACTACACGCATACTCCCAAAGGCTTCATCCATTATACTTATAAGATTACTAAGGCGTTGCTGACTGTCGCCGGCATTGTGTCGCATTCTTTTCAGAACAATTCCTAAAAAAGCACCAGTGACCGGAATTACAATCAAAGAAAACAGTGTAAGTTTCCATGAAATATAAAAAAGGGCCACCAAGTAAGCCGCCAAAAGTATGAATTCTTTGATGGCTGCCGAAAAAGAGTTGGCTATTGAGTTTTCTACTTCTTGCACATCTGTTGTAATTCTTGAGATAAGTTCGCCTTTTTTTTCATTTGAATAGAAACTCAAATGCAAGTGTAAAGTATGCTCAAAAACTGCCTGACGAAGGTTGGCTACCATGTTGGTTTTGAATCTCTCCAATAATCTCAAACTAAAATATCTTGAAAAATTGGCCACAAAACTGACGCCTAGAATGGTAAAACAAACGAATTTTAACCCACCGAGTTTGCCATCTGAAAGTATGGCTTCAGCAAAAAACTTTTGATACCAGTCAAGAAATTGAAATTTATCTGGCGTTTTGTTGGCCATTTCAACAATAACACTATCAGCTACTTGGCCAAAAAGTACATCAAGCAGAGGTTTTAGTAAAACCAAGTTTAAAACACCAAAAACTCCGGCGATAAGCGAGGTGAATACGAAAGGAACCACAAAACTGCGGATGCTACCGGCGTATTTTAATATTTTGAAATATATATTCATTGTGAGCAAAATTAGAAAAGGAATTCTGGATAAACCTTATTTTTTTGATTTAGGTTTGTATTCGCTAAGGTTTTTAAGGGTTCTTGGTTCGAACCTACTTTTGATAGAACACGGATTACATGGATTTGAAACGGATTTTTTATTTTCTTCTAGTTTTATTATTTGCCAGATGCAACTCTGAAAATGCACCGAAAGATCTACAGCGAGCAGTGTATTTTTGGAAAACTAATTTTGAGTTAAGTCAAAAGGAGAAGGTGTTTTTGGAACAAAACAAGATAGAGAAAATTTATTTAAGATTTTTTGATGTGGATATGCTTCAAAATGCGGCTATTCCAAAAGGAATTGTCTCTATTAAAACTAAGGTAATTCAAGAAATTGTACCCACTGTCTTTATAACCAACCGCGTTTTTGAAAGGTTGAAGTTTGAGCAAATCGAAGTTTTATCGACCAAAGTTTTAGGCCAAATCAATAAAATATCAAGCACACATAAAGAAATTCAGTTCGATTGCGACTGGACCTTAAGCACAAAAAATAAGTATTTTTTCTTTTTGGAGAAAATCAAGGAGAAGTCGCCAAAAGACATGAATATCTCTGCCACTATTCGTTTACACCAAATAAAATTTTATCAAAAAACGGGCATTCCATCTGTTGATGAAGGCATTTTGATGCTTTATAATACGGGAGATTGGCGAAAGTTGACGTTGGAAAATTCGCTTTTTGATGCCCAAACAACGATGAATTATTTGGACAATCTCTCTGAATATCCGTTAAATTTGAATTTTGCTTTTCCGTTTTTTCAACAAGTTTTGGCCTATAGAAATGGGATTTTCTATACTTTTATAAAAAATTGTAAACTTGGTGAAATTGAAGCCAATGCGGCCTTTGAAAAAACGAAAATAGAAAATCAATTTTTGTGTAAAAAGGACGTTCAGTTCAAGAATATTTCGTTTAGAGAAAATGATATTTTGAAATTTGAGAATTCAGAATTTGAAAAAGTAAACAAGACCAAAAATAGAATTTTACAAAAAACAAAAGCCTTAAAAACTACCATAATTCTTTATCATTTAGATGAAAAAAGCCTTTCAAACTACAATCAAGAACAAATTCAGGAGTTTTTCTCCCAAAACTAAAACTTTCATAAAGTTGTGTGCGGTTATGGCCATATTGGCCTGTGGCCCAAGTCCTATGGACTATGCGGAGTACTTTTCGTTGTTTTACCCCGAAAACGCCAGCACGCCAGCTGCTACCAAGCCCTATTATTTTTCAACAAATTTCTTGAACGAAGAGCCGTATTTTTATGAAGAAACCCCGTCTCCAAAAGCCGAAACGGTAGAGGAAGCCGAAAATATAAATGCATGGGAGGCTTATTTAAAGTCCAAGGTTTCGAGAGATGTGATAAAGTCTTCGTTATATGGCGAGTCCAAATTGAGCTTGTTGGCTTCAAAGGTTTCAGCCTTCGACAAAGCTGCGAGTCTTTATCTAGTTTTTGCTCAAGAGGCTGAGTCCGCCACTCCGCACAAAGTCAACTATTGGGAGGAGAATCCTGCAGTCGATTCGCTCAAAATATCTGATTTGATAGACAAGGCAGACGAAGGATATCAAAATGCCACAAATGATTTTCTGAAAGAAAGATATCTTTTTCAGAAAATTAAGCTAAGTGGCGAAATCGGTCGTTATGATAATCTTATTGATGATTTTGCGGCAAATTCTCGTGCCATAAAACGAAAATCGTTCATTTCTGATTGGTCCAAAAGTAGAGTAGCTGGAGCTACAATGGCTCTAGGTGATACAGCAAATGCGGTTTTTATGTTTGCTCAGATTTTTAACGATTGCCCTTCAAGACGATTTGCAGCGGATTTAAGTGTCAGAAGAATCAGTCCAAAGTTTTTTGCAGAAGCACTGGAACTCGCTACAAAAAGTGACGAAAAAGCCAATGTCTTGGCTCTGCAAGGAATCCAGCCACTTCAGGACGGACTTGATATTTTGGAGAAAATTTATGATTTGAACCCTAAACACCCACTTTTGGAGTTGGTTTTTGCAAGAGAAATTAACAAGAACGAAATGGCTTTTTTTGCTAACAAAAACAGCACAGTTTATGGAAATTTTGATAATTATTACGACGATAATTATAAAATTGACCAAGCCAAAGTAGATGCTCAACACAAAAAAGGAGAGACATATTTAGAAAAATTATTGAGTTTTTCTGAAAAATTGAATTCTGACGGAAAAGTGGAAAATCCTCAGTTTTGGAACTTATCGACGGCCTATTTCCTATACCTCAAAAACGATACAAAAGCTGCATTGGAATTATTAAATGGCATAAAAGTAGATGGAAATGCCAAACTGAAAAAGCAAGTAGAATTTCTGACATTCGAGCTAATAGACAAAACACCATCAGAGGAGACAGAACAAAAAATGTTGAATACGGTGGCCGCTTTTACAGACATCAAAGAATATCGTGACAACAATTTGCTCCTGAAAATGAGTGAAACATTGGCCAATTATTACGCCAATAAGAAGGAAGAAAAGAAAAGTGGTTGGTTTTGGTCGTGTTCCGACGATAAAGCTGGTGGTCAGGGTAATGCGGTGAAGGCATTTTTGGCCCACAGTATTGCGGCGGGTTCTGATTATGGCAGAGGCTACCAAATAGGTACTAGTCACAATGCTTTGGTAGACACCTGTTCATCAGATTTCTTACAAAAACTAATAGCTTTTACGGAAAGGAAAGACTTGAATATCAATGATAAAAAGCTCGTTGAGTTATCCAATTTAAAGGCCGATTACATGAATTTGGCCCTGGCAAGAAGACAAGTTTCTGAGTCAAAATTTGCTGAAGCATCAGAAACTTTTAAACTTATTTCTGCCCAAACACTGACTGACAATGGTTTTGCCGATAATTTTGAAAGCGAAGCCAAAGACATCAATTTGGGTAAATCTGGAGCGAAGGATTCGCCTGCAAATTTTGTAAGTAAATTAGCCGTTTTACAGTCCAAGACGAACGAAAAAAATGCTTCAGCCGAAGACTGGTTTGCCTATGGAAGGGGACTTTATAATTTAAGTTATTACGGACAAGCATGGATATTGACTCAGAGAGGCAAAAGTACAGCAGACCTTGAGTACAATGATGAATTAAAATCAGATTATTATCTTACCGAAAATGCCAGAAAGGCGTTTGAAAAAGCACTATTACTTAATCCCGATCAAGAGTTGGCGGCCAAAATATGCTATGCTGGTGCACTATGCGAGCGTAATCAGTATTTGGTGAAATATTATTCTGAGAGACCAGATGATTATGCTCAGGAAGAAGCATATACCGCAAAAATGCGTAAAAACGAATTGTCGAAATATAGGACTTTCTTCACCAAATTATGGAAGAACTATCAAAATACCCAATACCAAAAGATGGTATTGAAGGAATGTGAAACTTACGCTAATTTTGTAAAATAAGTTATGCTATACTTAGCTCTAAGTATTTTATTTTCAGTTCTTTTGCTGGTAAATTTCAGGATTTTCCCAAAGTTCAACATCAGCACTTTTCAGGCTATAGCATTCAATTATCCTGTTTGTTTTCTTACCGGAATGCTTCTAATGCCCGAAGGTCAACGTTTTCAATTGGATCTTTCGCAGAATTGGACCTTGTACAGCCTTGCTTTGGGTGTTGGGTTTATTATAACCTTCATTTTAAGTGGTTTGGCTACGCAAAAAATAGGGATGACCATCACTTCTATGGCCAATAATGTGTCTTTGGTTATTCCAGTATTGTTCAGTTTATTGGTTTTTGGTAGCGGAGGCAAGACTTTCGATTGGATAAATTATCTAGGTCTTGTGCTCGCTGTGGTTTCAGTTGCTATTGCTACTTTTAAGTCGGGGTCGGATACAAGTACTAAAGCGAACTTTTGGCTCCAGGGAGGTTTGGCTTTAGCGGTTTTTTTGATGTACGGCATAACAAATACGGCTATTAATTATCTAAATATCACTTACATTGCAGATGCCTCTAAAGTTGTTCCTGTTACCCTAGTGATGGTTTTGGGAGCGGCTGTTTCGGGCCTTATTCTGTTGATATTCAAAATCTTAAATGGGTCAGAAAAGATTGAAGTAAAGAATATTGCGGCGGCATTTACGCTAGGTGTTCCCAATTTTCTGTCTTTTTACTTTTTGATTCTTACTTTGGGTTATTTTGGCAATAGTGGTGCATTTGTTTACCCTATCTATAACATGGGTGTTATTTTGGTCTCTGCATTTGTTGCCATTTTGTTTTTCAAAGAAAAAGTATCCAACCTGAATAAACTCGGGCTTTTCTTGGCCGTTATCGCCATCTTGATGATTTCTTGGCAAGAGGTTTTTGGGAATTAGGGTAAATTCCTTAAAGTTGTATCATGCAACTTTGTGTCCTATTTGTGGTTTTTGTGTAATAGCTTTCATGTGTTTTCTTTCCTAATCCCTTATTTTTTCCTATCTTTGCGTCCTTTTTGATTTTTCGAAAAGGTTGATAATAAAATATTTATATAAAAAGACGGATAAGTGATATGTCGAATATAGTAGCTATCGTAGGTAGACCAAACGTGGGTAAATCTACATTATTTAACAGACTGATTGAGGACCGTGTAGCTATTACAGATAACCAATCTGGCGTAACGCGTGATAGGCACTACGGAAATGCATTTTGGTTACAAAAGAATTTTACGGTAATAGATACGGGTGGTTATGTGGTTGGTTCGGACGATACTTTTGAGGAAGCCATCAGAAGCCAGGTAGAATTGGCATTGGACGAAGCCACTGTCATTCTTTTTGTGGTGGATACCAAGCAAGGTTTGACAGAGTTGGACGAAGAATTTGCCAACGTTTTGCGTAGATCTAAAAAGCCAATTTTTGTGGTTGCCAACAAAGCAGAGACTTTTGAAAGAGCCAATTTGGTTGCCTCAGAGTTTTATGGAATGGGTTTGGCGAGTGAAGTTTACCCTATTTCAGCGGCTGATGGCTCAGGAACTGGCGAATTGCTGGATGAAGTTGTGAAACACCTCGAGTTTGACCAAGTGGAGAATCCCAATGAGGGAATTCCGAGGATTTCAATTTTAGGCCGTCCGAATGTTGGTAAATCGTCGTTTCTGAATGCTTTATTAGGCAAGGAAAGGAGCATTGTGACTGACATAGCAGGCACTACCAGAGACGCTATCGATACCCACTATAAGATGTTTGGTAAGGATTTTATCCTGACCGATACAGCTGGTATCAGAAAAAAAGCCAAGGTTAATGAGGACATTGAGTTTTATTCGGTCTTGAGATCTATCAAAGCCCTGGATAACTCAGACGTATGTATTGTGCTTTTGGATGCAACTCTAGGACTTGAATCGCAAGATGTGAGCATTATCGCTCAGGCACACAATGCCAAAAAAGGCATTGTAATCATGGTAAACAAATGGGACGCTTTGGAGAAAGACTCTAAAACGGCTGATACCATGAAAAAGGAGATTTTGGAAAGATTGGCTCCGATGAACTACATGCCTATCATTTTTGCTTCGGCATTGGAAAAGCAACGTATTTTCCAAGTTATAGAAAAGGCAATGGAAGTTTATGATGTTAGAAAATCACAAATTTCTACCTCTAAATTGAACGATGTTCTGCTGCCAATTATTGAAAACTATCCACCGCCTTCTATGAAAGGCAAAATGGTTAGAATCAAATATATCGTTCAAGTCCCTACACCATCGCCAACTTTTGTGTTTTTCTGTAATTTGCCTCAATATGTGATGGAGTCTTACCAAAGATTTTTGCAGAACAAAATCAGAGAACACTTTGGGTTTGAAGGTGTGGTGATTACGACGTTTTTCCGAAAAAAATAGTGAATGGGGCATCGCCCCATTCACCATTAAGTCCGATTTGTGTTTATAAGGAGACAGTTTTAAGAACGAAGCATTATTTTTCTTTTAGAAAAAATGTATATTTGTTAAAAGAAGCACTAAAAATGAAGACAATACATTTGCAAGTTCCAGATGATTTAGATTTGAAAGAGTATGATTTTTCGATGATAATAGCATCCAAATTATTTGAAGAAGGTAAACTTTCTTCAGGTCAAGCCGCCGAAATGGTGGGTTTGTCGAAAGGAGCTTTTTTAGAAGTTATTGGCAAATATGGAGTTTCTGTTTTTAGCAATTCCTTGACAGACTTGTATTCAGATATTTCAAATGCCTAATATTGTAATTTCGGATACGAGCTGTTTGATTTTGTTTCAAAAAATAAATCACCTAGAAATTCTTCTCAAAGTTTATCAAACTGTTATTACCACTCCTCAAATAGCAGCTGAATTTAACGAAACTTTACCTTCTTGGATTAAAATAGTTTCTGTAAAAGATCAAAAATATTTGGATTTTCTGTCAACTCAGGTTGACATTGGCGAAGCAAGTGCTATAGCTTTGGCAAAGGAATTGGATGATCCGCTGGTAATTTTGGACGAGCAAAAAGGTAGGAAATTGGCTAAAAAATTGGGTTTAAAAGTAACTGGTTCACTTGGAGTTATTCATAAAGCCAAAGAATTGGGAGTAATTGCGGCCATCAAACCAATACTTGATAAAATTGCGGAAACAAATTTCAGAATTTCAGATAAGATTTTGGCAGAACTCCTTTTACTTAATAACGAAAGTTAATACTATAATATTCAAGAAATCAAAATGGCAAAACACACCTTATTAATGGAAGGTCCGGATGCAAAGGGACTTATATTTCATGTGACGAGTGTTCTTTTTAATAACGAATGCAATATTCTCAGGCAAGACGAATACGTAAGTCCGAACGGATGGTTTTTTATGCGTACAGAGTTTGTGAGTGCCGATGATTTTGACACCCAGAAAGTCTTGGTGGATTTGAGAGTAAAAGTGCCCAGTGAGGAAATTCAGTTTAGACTAAATACACAAAAGAAAAAGGACATTGTGTTGCTTTGCACCAAAGAGCACCATTGTTTATCTGAGATTTTGATTCGGTACGCTTTTGAAGAACTCAACGCCAACGTGCTAGCTGTGGTGAGCAATTATAACACTTTGCAGCCGTTTGTGAGTAAATTTGGTATTCCTTTTCACTATGTTTCGGCAGAAGATAAAACCCGTGAAGAACACGAAGTCGCCGTTTTGAAAACTTTGGACATCTATAACCCAGAGCTTTTGGTTTTGGCCAAATATATGCGAATTCTATCACCGGATTTTGTCTCGAAATACTCCAATAAGATAGTCAATATTCACCATTCGTTTCTTCCGGCATTTATTGGAGCTAACCCATACAAACAAGCCTTTGAGCGTGGAGTAAAAGTTATCGGAGCCACGGCACATTTTGTGAATAATCACCTCGATGAAGGCCCAATAATCGCCCAAGATACTCGCGAAGTAGATCACCGTTATTCTGCAGCAGACATGGCCCGTGATGGACGAGATGTAGAAAAAATGGTACTGATAAAAGCCTTGAAACTCGTTTTAGACGACAGGGTTTTTATTTTCGGGAATAGGACGGTGATTCTTTAAAAGAAATAACCAATCCGAATCACGAAAGGAGAGCCACTTCCACCGAAAGTTTGCATGCTTCGGTATCCGAAGCTTGGAGCACCAAGATTGTACATTACTGATATGAAACTTCCACGTTGTTCGGCACCTCTACCTTGATAAAAACCTAGGCCAACCAAGGGTGAACCTCCCCATTTGCGTACTGGGCCATCCACATCCCAGTTATAGAAGTTTGTTTCTGTGTTTGGTGCATTCATAAATTCATATTCTGCTTGTGCAAAAATGGGCCTCCAAACCTTTTGCCTTACAAATGCTCTTCCACCTACGGCTATATTGTTGTTTTTTTGACCATATACACTTGAGCCCTGATATATAAAGGATGCTCCAAGACCCACTATCGTTCCTTTATCTGTTACGTCATAGCCTACCATCGGCGATACATCCGCATACAAAGCTCCCCAAAACTGCACCCAGACATTCCCGCCATAATGCATTCTTTGTCTCCAAGCGGGTTTAGGTTCTTCAAAAAGTACGGGCTTTTCTTCTTGCTCTTCTTTGGGTTCTTCTTCTATCGGTTCAGCTGGAGGAATTATCTGAGCGGCTAGATTCAGGCTCAAAAACATCAATAATAGGATTCTATACATACACTTGGTTATATTCGATGTCAAAAGTAGGCAGATTTATGTTTTCTATCATCTGATTCTCCAACATTCTAGCCCATTCTTTCATGTAAACGACCACATCGGCCCTCTGATTGTGGCTCAAAGTGTATTTTTTGTCACCCAAGCGTTCCAATATTTTCGGATCAGAGAGTTTTTCTAGGTGTTTTAGGTCATGCGTGGTAAATCCGAAAGTCAACAACTCAAAAATTATCAAATCTATTGGCATTTCGGTTTGTCCGCAATAGTGATTCACCTGCTCGTTCCAGTCGCCGTGCCCTTGCATAGCGTAGGCGTGTATTTCAGCTTTGGTTCTTTTGGTTACCACCTGAGCCAAGTTTCCGCAATTGCACGAGCCCATATGTCCCCACATGTATGCAGTGCTATTTTCTAGGTTGTCTGCTGTTTTTTTCAATGCTTCTATTACTTCAATACTCGCTTTTGCCATGATTTTGAATGTTTTGGTTCACTTAAAAAACCAACAATGATAAAAAAAGTTTTGGGTATTTCAATCCAAAAACGAAAGGAAGGCGTAATTAAATCAAACAAATTTAAAAAAGAACAAACAATGAAAAGATTACTTAAAACATTAGGATTAGCAATTGGATTTGCACTTGTAGGATCGTCAACTTTTGCACAAAGTGGAACAGTTACCGTAGGCGGAGAGGCCATGTATCCAAAGAAAAACATCGTTGAAAACGCTGTAAATTCTAAAGATCACACCACGCTTGTAGCAGCAGTAAAAGCAGCTGGCTTGGTAGATGCTTTAATGGGAGCGGGCCCGTTCACTGTTTTTGCACCTGTAAATTCTGCTTTTGATAAATTGCCTGCAGGTACAGTGGAGACCTTGCTTAAACCCGAAAACAAAAGCACCTTGTCTAAGGTTCTTACTTATCACGTAGTGGCAGGAAAGCTTGACGCCAAAGAGCTAATGAAGCAAATAGAAAAGGGCAAAGGAATGGCCAAACTTAAGACGCTTTCAGGTGGTACTTTGGTAGCTAAAATGAATGGTGACATGAACATTTCTATCACTGACGAAAAAGGCGGCGTGGCCAACATCGCTATTTATAATGTTTATCAGTCAAACGGCGTGATACACACTTTGGATACTGTTCTATTGCCAATGTAAGTTTTGCACAAATTATAGAAAAGTCAAGAGCCAATCCTTTAAAAGTCCCTCTCCTGTGGAGAGGGACTCAGGGTGAGGCCAAAAAGCCCTCGATAGCAAAGTATTCCTCCAATATGTATTTTGTTATTGATTTTTGAATTATTTTTAAAAAACCTCTAAACAAATTTTATTTTGACAACTCAAATCTCAGAAGAAGAATTGGTGAGGTCGCTCAAACAAAATAGCCAAAAGGCCTTTGAATATTTGTATGATAATTACTCCGGAAGTTTAATGGGAGTTATCACGAAAATTATCAAAGACACAGAAAAGTCAGAAGACATCTTGCAAGATGCATTCTTGAAAATTTGGCGGAAAATTGGCGACTACGACCCATCAAAAGGCCGATTGTTTACCTGGATGGTAAATATAGCCCGCAACACAGCCATTGATCAGTTCCGGAAGGACAAAAACATTTGGCTTGAAGACATTGACGAATCTATCGGAGCAGTAGACAGAAAGGCTAGTTTTCAGCCCGAAATGTCGCTTTTCGATATAAAAGGACTTACAGATAAACTAAAGACAGACAGGAAAGTGTTGATAGATATGGTTTATTTTCAAGGTTACACGCAAGAAGAGGCGGCGGATATTTTACAAATACCGCTCGGAACGGCTAAATCAAGGATAAGGACAGCTCTTCAGGACCTAAAAACGATTTTTAAGATATGAATACCAGCGAATATATAGCATCCGGTATATTGGAAGCATACGTGCTTGGCTCGGTTACACCCCAAGAGAAACAAGAAGTGGAGTGTTTATCGAAAATATACCCAGAGATAAAAACAGAACTAACGGTGATAGAGGAAACGATGGAAACTTATGCCAAAATGCACGAGGTAAAACCATCAGCTCAGCTCAAATCCAAGATTTTTGCTCAAATGAACTTCGACGAAGAAGTTGAGGAAGGCAGTAGTCCTCTGGAAAGTAACAAAGAAGAAGTAATAGAAAGGGAGGTTAGGGTAATACCGATGTGGTCTAAAGTAGCTGTAGCCGCTTCAGTGGTTTTCGGTCTATTGTTTGGCTGGACGTATCAAAACTCCCAGAAAATCTCTAAAGAATTGGCCGAAACCAAAATACAAATGGACGGCGAAGTGTCTAAGAAAGCTATGGCAGAAAGCGTTTTGGCTTTGTACAAAGACAACAAAAATGTGCCGATGGAGCTCAAGGGTGTTGAAAAATCTCCAGAAAGTAAAGTGATGGCATTTTGGAACAAAGAGACCGAAGAAATGAAGCTCATGGTAGAAAACCTACCAGCCGCACCAAAAGGTAAACAATACCAAGTGTGGGGTATAGTAGACGGTAAGCCGGTAGATATGGGCATGATAGACCTCAATTTTGAGAATAAAATATTGGCCATGAAAGTGCCCAAAGGCAATATAGCGGCGTTTGCTATAACGCTCGAAAAGCAAGGGGGAAGTCCTACGCCTACATTAGAGGAAATGTATGTGATAGGAAACGTTTAGAGGTAAAGTGTGAAAGCCCTTAACACCATTGTCGGCAGACAGTGGTGTTTTCTGCGTTTATATTTTGCCTTTTAACGTTCCATTAACGCTGTTTAAATAATTATTTTTGCTCGGCTGCAAAAATTATCATTCATTTGCCAAAAATTAAACTCTTAAAAAATGAAGAAATTAGTATTGCCTTTACTTTTTATTTTTGCTATTGCGGCGAAGGCACAGGAAACTACTCCAAAAATGGTCATTGAAAAATATTTACAAACCATTGGTGGTCAGAAAGCTATCGAAAACATTAAGGATTTTTCGATGGACTTAACCGGTGAAGTACAAGGCCAGGCTATCAGTATGTCAGTTAAGAAAAAAATGCCCAACAAGTTTATAACCTTGGTGTCTATCGAAGGTATGGGCGAAATAAACAATACTGTTTTTGATGGTGTTAAGGGCAAAATGGTAAACATGGGCCAGGAGCAAATCATTGAAGGCGAAAACGCCAAAAGTTTAGAGGCTCAGTCTAGCATTGTAGGAGAGGCGGCTTACCTGAATGACCTTGGAAAACTCACCTACATGGGCAAAGAAGCTGTGGAAGGGGTTCAATGCCACAAGCTAAAGATATTGAATGCCGTAGGCGAGGCAGAAGAGTTTTATGAGGTAGAGACTGGCCTGAAGAGACGCCAAATAAACCAAATGGAGTCTCCAATGGGTAAGATGTCCATCACGATAGATTATGAAGACTACAAGGAAATAGGTGGAGTGAAGTTTCCGCACATCATGAAACAAGATATGGGTATGGCGGCTTTTGGACTTAAAGTGAAGGAAATCAAAGTAAACTCAGGACTTTCGGATACTTTATTCGAGATCAAAGACGGCGTAAAGTAAAAGTTCGAATTTAGAGAATACTTAAAAGCAGTCACTTGTGGCTGCTTTTTTTTATCCATTGCAACCAGAACAATCCAACCTTATCCCAATTATAAATACTATAGTTTATGTTTCTTAATTTATCTACTGGGAAAAAATTGTGTTCAGTATTTATGTAGCCGTTAAAGGTGAAATTGTTTTTTTTAGCTCGTATTGACTCTATTTCCAATAAATTTATAAATGGAGCACTCCAATCTAAGCTACCAAAAGTAACTAAAACTGGTATTTTTAAATTTAAAAGGTTTGTGATAATGTTTTTGGAAAAACTATATGTCGTTTTGTTGGAATCACCGAAGGTGTTATCTAAATTATGAGAGTCACCGCAAACCATTTTCCAGTATTCCATTTCGTTTTTTACAAGACTTAAAGTATCAGAATCTTTTTGGTTTTCTTCTTGAATAATTGAAAGAATTCTTCCAGCTGGATTTCCACCTGAGTAGATTAAATGTGTAATTTTCTTAAAACTAAAAGACATGTTTGCCGCAATCGTACTGCCTTCAGAATGCCCAGCCACGACTAATGTTTTGCTGTCAACCCACTTTTCCTTTCTCAGGCTTTTTAAAATACGTATATTTCTTGAAACGTAATATTCCAAATAACTTCTATCAGAATAGGCTTTTAAAGGGGTTCCTGTTGAGTCTAAAACTTGAAAATTATTTTTAAGGTTGCTTACATTTTCAATAATTGGTGTGGAAGGTTTGGACACTATGACAATGTGAAAATGATTCGTCAAGGAGTCCGTATTAAATGGCAAAATACCGTACATTCCATCACCATCATATTTGATTAAAGGCTGGGGGCCACTTCCTTGACAGAAGAAAAAAAGTGGCTTCTTCATTGATTCTTCTCCTTTTTTCGATAAAACCAGGTAACTTACTTTATCATTTTTAAAACTGGTTTCAATGACTTTTAAACCAAAATCCTCAGGAGTTTTAGGTTGAGCTGTCAATTTAGTATAAAAGAGCAAGAATAAAACAAAGAATCGAATCATGTTTTTTTATTCGTAAATTAAGCTACTTTTACCCATTCAGTTGTTTAGATTTTTTTGATTTAAGAATTATTAACGAATTTTTATGAAAGCCATTCTACTAAAAGGCCCCAACGATTGGGAACTAGCCGAGTTACCAAAACCAGTTCCTGCCAAAGGTCAAGTATTGGTCAAAATGGCCTTTGCACCTATCAATCCCTCTGATTTGGCCTTTTTGACGGGCAATTATGGTCTGAAAAAGGCGTTTCCTGTGGTGCCAGGTTTGGAAGGAAGTGGAGTAGTGGTGGAGTCGGGTGGAGGTTTTATGGCCAACAGATTGTTGAATAAAAACGTGGCTTGCACCGCTCCTAATACGGGCAATGGCACATGGGCCGAATATATGCTCACCGATGCCAACAAATGCATGGATTTGAGCAAAAATGTAAGTCTAGAGCAAGGTTCCATGTTGTTTGTAAATCCATTAACTGCCCTTTCTTTTGCCAAAAAAGCAAAGAAAATGAGTGCTGACCTTATCGTGTTTTCTGCTGCCGGAAGTGCATTGGGGCAGATGGTTACCCACTTTGCAAACGAAATAAATATCCCAGTTTTTGGAGTGATACGAAAAGAAAACCTGAAAGATGAAACCTTGAAAAAGGGATTTACAAAGGTCTTTTGTACAGAAAATTCAGAATATCTAAAGGAATTAAACTTAGCTTCAAAATCATACAAAAAAGTGATATTTTTTGACGCTGTTGGTGGTGGATCTATACCGTATCAAATATTAAATGCCTTGCCTGACAATACCAGAATGGTGATTTATGGCAGATTGGATCAAAATCCAAGTGATTTTTCACCGCAGAATATCCTATTTAAACAAAACACTGTTGAAGGCTACTGGCTAAGCAAAGAAGCACAAAAAAAGTCCATTCTGGAAGTAATATTAGACGTCAGAAAAATCCAGAAAATGCTCTCAAAAGGCTTCGAAACTCAAATTCAGAAAAAAGTAAAATTGTCAGAATTACAAACAGGCTTAGAAACTTATGTAAAAGGTATGTCTGCGGGTAAGGTTTTGATTGATTGTCACTTTGATTCTGCTCCGTGACCCGAATTGTCTCCCTGAGCTTGTCGAAGGGGTGTTCAGTGCTTCAATAGATTTTGATAACCAATAACAAGCATGGCTTCGACAAGCTCAGCCTGACAGTAGAGGTAACTAAGCGAAGCTAAAGTGCGGTCACTGAGCGGAGCCGAAGTGAGCCCACTTATTCATGGCCAAAACCATCAAAGCTGTGGTGTAAGCTTCCGATTTGAAATGCAAGACATTCCTTACCACTGTGCCACCCGAGAAGAAAACGCCGCCATTCCATGAGCCATCTTCATTTTGATGTTTTAGCAAATAGCTCATCGTTAGGTCAATTCGGTCTTTTGGTATATCATAGCCAAGTTCTTTGAGGTTTAGCAGGCTTGTAAGGCCATAAACGGTTGATTGCAGAATGTCTTTTTTATTAACTTTTCTGCGGCTCTCAAAACGTCCATCTGGAAATTGCGTGTCTAACAAATGCGACAAAATAGCTTGTCCGTTTGCCGAAATTTTATCCTTTCCGGCAAGCATACTTCGGCTAACTGCGTAATGAAAATGATATTTGTTGGGGTAATACATGCCCGCTCGGCTCCAGCGACCACGATTTATTTGGTAATTAATCAATCGTTCGGCACCTTTTCGGCCTTTGGAGTTCTCTAATTGTTGGGTTGACCCTAAATACGTTAGAATATTTGCATTGACTACTGCGTCGATATCATTTGCTCCCCAAGGTATATAAGGCTTAAATGGCCTCGGATTAGCACAGCTTGAAGGCAAATAGAAGACCAAATTGTGCATGGCAGCTTTGAAAAAACTCCAATGTTTAAATTCCCGCTCTTTCCCTTGCCAAGTCAGAAAAGCACTGGTTTCTCTCGGTATTTTTACTAAATAATTGTGCCAATGGTAGGCCTTTCGGTTGGTGTCTAGATATTTATCGAAAGCGACATAACCAACATTTTGGTAATGTTTTTCACCAAATATTCTGGAATAATAATAGAGCGATAGGTTGCCCATGGAGGTGTCGTCGTTATCAAAAGCCACATTGGCGGCGTTGTTGATAAACCTCGTTTTGAGTTTATAGTGCGTTGGCCTTCTCACCAAAAGACCTTCAGGATTTGTGGTTTTCCTGGATAAATCTCTGTTTGGAGGAAGTAATTTCCAAAAATTAAAAAGTGAATCTTTTCTGTAGCTAAGCAACTCAGGATAAGCTCTTTTCAACATGTTTTTGATGGCCACTTGTGAAGTGTCTTGTAGATAAGCCTCTGCCAAGGCGTTGAAAACGCCGGTCATATTGAAGCAGTTGGAATCTCTATATTTTTCGGATTTCCCGAGCAGCACAAAGGCGTTGGTCATGTGCATATAGGCGGGCCATTCTCCTGCAAAAGTCTTATTTTCGGTAGTCGTTTTTATTTGGGAATTTTCAAGATAGGTTAGGGCCTTTTGTTTATGAATTTCTATTTTTTCCAAAGAAATTTCTTGTCCCAAAATATTTGAACTAATTAAAACCAAAAGAATAAATCCAAACCTTCTCATAGCTTTTTTAAGTATCCAGCCATCTTGTAGTGATTGGCGATTCTTGATATTTTACTTGGTTTTAAGTTTCTTATCTACTTTGTCAAGCCTTGTCAGTCTTAACATTAATTATTGGATACAAAACTAAGTATTTTGAATAGACTTTTACCGCTTTAGATTTCAAATTCTAATTATTCATACAAATGAATTGAACACACAGATCTTATGAATTTAGTCATATTTTAGGCTCAAGAAGGAGAACAGAAATGTTTGAAAATCCAGGATTTCAGTATTCAAATTCAATTTAAAGTTCTCAAAATCAATCCAATAAATGAAATTCTCCCTTTTTTTAGAAACAATGTAGTTTGTCATAGTATATTATTGCTATTAGAAATAGATTTGTAAAAAAAGTATTCTCATGACAGAAACATTTAGTTTATCGGACTACGGTATAAACCCCAAAGAAGTTATCAGAAATGCGGCACCTGCAAAATTGTATGCCCTAGCTATAAAATACGAGCCAGAGGCTGAGATTACGAGCTCGGGAGCTTTGTCTTTGAAGTCGGGTTCTAAAACAGGTCGTAGCCCCAAAGACAAGCGTATCATCGAACGCCCAGAAAGCGTAGATGATATTTGGTGGGGTAATGTGAACATAAAAATGGACGAGCACACCTTTGATATCAACCGTCAACGAGCCATCGATTATTTCAATACCCGAACAAGAATCTACGTGGTAGATGGTTTTGCGGGTTGGGATCCAAAATATCAGATAAAAGTTAGAGTTATTTGTACACGGCCTTATCACGCACTTTTTATGCACAACATGCTCATTAGGCCTACTCAAGAGCAATTAGCCAACTTTGGTAAGCCTGACTACGTGATATATAATGGCGGAGAATTTCCGGCCAATACCTTTACCTCGCACATGAATTCCCGCACTAGCGTGGATTTGTGTTTCGAGAGAAAAGAATTCGTGATTCTCGGTACAGAATATGCTGGAGAAATGAAAAAAGGTGTGTTTACGGTCATGAATTATATTATGCCCAAAAAAGGCATCATGAGTATGCATTGCTCGGCCAATATGGGCAGTGAAAATGCCGATGTTTCGCTTTTCTTTGGTCTAAGTGGAACAGGAAAAACCACACTTTCAGCTGATCCTGACCGAAAACTGATTGGCGATGACGAACATTGTTGGTCTGACGACGGCGTGTTTAACATTGAGGGCGGATGCTATGCCAAAGCCATTGACCTTTCAGCCGAAAAAGAACCTGAAATATTTAATGCCATCAAGTTTGGGACAGTTTTAGAAAATGTGGTACTCAATCCCGTGACCTCCGAAGTAGATTATACGGATGCCAGCATAACCGAAAATACCCGTGCGGCTTATCCGATCGAGTATATTCCGAATGCTCAAATTCCTTGTATGGGGGGCCATCCGAACCATATCATTTTCCTGACGGCAGACGCTTATGGTGTGTTGCCGCCTGTGTCTAAACTGAGTCCTGAGCAAAGTATGTATCATTTTATAAGTGGTTATACGGCCAAAGTGGCAGGTACCGAAATGGGCGTAACCGAGCCTCAAGCCACGTTTTCGGCTTGTTTTGGTGCGGCATTTATGGTGTGGCATCCAAGCAAATATGCTGAGCTTTTGGCTGAAAAAATCAAAAAGCACGATACCAAAGTTTGGTTGGTAAATACGGGTTGGATTGGCGGAGCGTATGGAGTTGGTAGCCGAATAAAATTGAAATACACGAGAGCCATCATTCATGCCATTCATAGTGGAGCCTTGGAAAATTTGGAGACCACAAAAGACGAACGATTTGGATTTGAAATACCGACTTCTTGTCCAGAAGTACCTTCTGAATTGCTGATTCCGTCTAATACTTGGGCTGATAAAGCTGCTTACGAGGCTCAAGCCAAGCATTTGGCTGGATTGTTTGTTGAAAACTTCAAGAAATTTGAAGAAGGAAGTTCGGAGGCGATTATTGCCGCTGGGCCGAAAGTTTGAGGTGAGTTTATTTTAGAAATTGCACAGGGTATTTGATTACTTTGTGTCATTTTTATTAGAATATTTGTTTAGTCTGAACTCGGATTATGTGATATAAAAATATAAATATATAAAAATACATAAAACTTTTGCGTTTATTGCGTTTAATTTGTTTATTTCGAATAAATAGCTAAAATCAGATTAAAGATGGAATTATTAGAAGAGGTAAAACGCCCCACAAAATCAGAACAGAAGATGGCAATGACTTCTTATAACGCACTAAATTCTGTAATAGAACAGTTAACTTCGGAAAAGACTGAGATTGAGATCGAAGAAACTAATGAAAAAATCGTGATTCCGTCAAAAGCGTTAAAGATGTTAGGATCGATTTTGAAAGCCATGAGTCAGGGTAAAACAGTTTCGATTGTTCCGATGGCTGCAGAAGTCACTACTCAAAAAGCGGCTGAAATTTTAGGATGCTCAAGGCCTCATTTCATAAAACTTTTGGAAGAGGGTAAAATTAGTTATGCAAAGATTGGAAAACACAGAAGAATTAAATTCGAGGATGTTTTAAAGTACAAAAATCAAATGAAACAAGACCAAAAGAATCTTTTGATTGAAATTATGAATAATGATGAAGACTTAGGATTATATGATTCATAGTGTTAGGTTTAAGGCTGTACTAGATACCAACGTGATTCACCCAATTGTGGTCAGAGATTTACTTTTTTGGTTTGCTCACTATGATATGTATACACCCAAATGGAGTCGGCACATATTCGATGAATGGAAAGCATTAATAGTGGAAAAGGGTCAATCTGAAACCGAGGCTGAAAGACGAGTTAATATTGCAAATAGGGCGTTTCCAGATGCTTTAGTTGATAAATACGAAAACTTGATAGAAGGATTAGTTCTTCCAGATTTAAAAGATAGGCATGTACTGGCTGCAGCTATTAAAACCAATGCTAATATAATTGTAACCAATAATTTAAAGGATTTCCCTCTTGAATACCTTGATACGTTTGGAATAAAAGCTATTTCCCCTGATGATTTTTTAACCGATATTATAGATTTGAACCCCGAGGAAGCCTTGAAAGCATTCAGTGAGATGGTGATGAACAAGAAAAATCCAGAAATGCATGAATTTGAGGTTCTAGATGTACTCAGAAAAAGCGGTTTAACAGATACCGCCAACTATTTGCACGCATTGCTGTAAGCGATTCCAAAAAAAATGAATTTTGTAATTTCAAAATCTTTTACTCATTCTGTCCCCAACCACCTGAAAGCATTGATAATCATTTGATTCTGTGTTTCGTTTTGAAACTGGAATGACAACTCCTTGTTGGTTTTGTTTTCGTAGTCTATGTCGTTATGGCCCATGTTTACGTACAGCATTTTGTACTTCGTGTTGGTCCAGACAACTGGATAGTCACCGCTGTGCCAAATTTCGTGGGCTTTGGGGCCGGTGCCGAGCGGAAAACTGCTTGGGTCTATAGAAAGTAGCACTTTGATGTCTTTGTTTTTTCGCAAATCGTGTTCCCATCTGTACCATTCGTTGGGTGAAGATTTGAAGGTTTCCGGCAAGCCTTTGGCTATGGGGTGTTTTCGGTCTTCTACTTTCAAAATGGCCGAAGTTGGCCGCCAAGTATTGCTTTTGTACTGGCCTGAACCCAGAAATTCGTTGTGATACCAGTCCCAATCTTGGTTAAACTTGGAGTTGTTGAGTGCAAAACCTGCAAAATGAAAGCCCAACCAAGCACCGCCATTTTCCATATATTTCTGAAATGCCTTTCGTTGATTGGCGTCTTCTGGCCGTGTATCTAGAAATATAACAAGTTGATATTTAGCCAGATAATCATCATTCAAATTCTTCCAATTGTCAGTAGAATCATAAGTAAAATTGTGCTTGGCAGCCATCTCTGGAAACCAGCGATTGGCCTCATGCACAAAACTGATATGTGCCTGATCGTTTTTGGCAGTATAGAATGCAATCGCTTTGAAGGGTTTGGGTTTTTGGGCGGTGGTGGTGAAGAAGAGGCTCAAAAGTAGGAGTGAAAGGACTTTCATAGAGTTGGGAAATTTTTAGGGATACTATGGCTAATTAGTCAAAATGAAGTTTCATGCTAAAGTTTAACCTTTTTTAATTCAACGATAAAATGATTATTCGTAATTGAGAATATTTTTTCAATAAAATCAAATTGATAATTCTTTATTGCCGAGTCTAATAAAAATTTTGTAGGCTTCTTTTACCAAGTCTACTTTTGCCCATAATTTATCGTTGAAATCTGAGGTTCTTTTATTAAAATCTTCATTTGATTCATTTGGAAACGGTTCTTTGTTATATCTGTACATTTCGTCATCGTGGCCAAATTCTTTATAGTAATGTAGTTGCATCAAACAGTAGTAATATAAATCACTTAATTTTAAACCGAATTCAATGAACAATTTTTGTAGTTCAGTATTTATGAATTCATTCTGAAGATTTTTTTGGAATAGTTCGATTTTATCCCAAAGCGAATAGTAGCTCTTAAGTGTAAAATGATTGTTATTAACGTAATCTAAACTTGCAAAAATCAAATTTTGAGAAAATTGTGAATCGAACTCTTTAAAAAGCCTTATGTCCCTGTCTTTTATTGAGTCAGATTTTCTATTTAGAAGTATTTCGTCAAAATTTAAAATTATTTGTTTAACGGCAGCGGTTAATATAATAACCAAGTTTTCTTCATCACCATTTTTATTATAATTACTAATTCTGTGGCCACGAATATCAAATGGTAGGTCTTCTACTCTCGAGTACTCTAAATTGTTAATCATTATTATTCTTTCCCAGCCTAAGGTACTTATCCCGAAACCTAATTCAATTAATACATTTGGATTTGGAGTTTTTCTTTCAGAGGGCAGAAACTTCCATTTTGGCTTATTTATTATTGAAACGTCAGAAATTAGTATGTCACATTTTTCTATCTTCTTCAGAATTTCGGATGAAATATTAATACTACCGGATGTTTTTTTAGTGTCTCTATCAATAACTAATTTAAGATTGAGTTGAGTCTTTAATTCCTTGTTTAGATTTGTTCTTGCTTTTTCTAGACATTTACTAATGAATTTTTTGTTTTCCAATATGTCAGATTGCCATGAATAGAAAATTGTGAATTCAGTTTTCATTTTTTATCTCGTTTCTGAATTGCGATTTTCGCTGTTTCAGGTAGTTTATCATTATAAAACTTGTCAATTAAGTTCATTTGGGTAATTTGATTTTCACAAATGATGTTTATGAAGTTGAAAAGGGTAAAGGCTGTGTTTAAGTCATCTTTCAAGTCAATTTGGCCTGGATGAACTGCTTTGTTGCCAATAACTCGAACGCTATCTAATGCCATTTGAATTTTTTTAGGCAATCCATTAGCAACCAATAATGCTATATTTGTATTCAAATCATTATTTTTTTTACCTAAATACTTGCATAATTTCTCCATAGCTAATCTTAATAAAGCAGCTGCCCCTCTCGAAGAATCATAGCAAATCTTTCTTGCCTCTTCAAAGTCAATTTTCACATCCTCTGGCATATCTTTATTCGGAAATGGAGCGGAGTTTATTGTCGGGTAAATCAATTTCTCATCTTTCCAAAATGAAATTTCATAACAAGAATTACAAATTGATATTTTTGAGTTTTTAAGCTCAGTGGAATCATTATAACCATATTCTACTAAATGAATTTCATTCCAAAACTGATTAGAGAAGGCAGAACAATTTGGACAAACAAAGGCTTTTGAATTATAATTTGGTAATTTTGAATCTTGCATATTTACTATAAGTTGTTTTTATTTCAATGTTATTAATGTGAATTATATCCCATTTCCTAATTTTTTGTTTTTTGCTTAAAACAACTTAACTCTAATATAGGAATTCAGTAACTATGAATTACCCAGAAAGCAGATCGTAAGTATTTTAATTCAAATTTATTGTAAAAATTCTTAGTTTCAGTCTAATGTGAAAGCAAAATTATCTACATTTAAAATTCTAAAGTCTTAATCAATTTCTCCTAGCAGCATTCACCCTCGGCAACACTGGCAAACTTTCGTGGCCTTTGGCACCTACGGCTTGTACCGCAAAAATGTAATTGTCTTTGGAGTAGGGGAGTTTGAGTTCGAGGTTTTCGGTGTAAAATTTCT
This sequence comes from Leadbetterella sp., assembly GCA_035299025.1. Classification (GTDB taxonomy): domain Bacteria; phylum Bacteroidota; class Bacteroidia; order Cytophagales; family Spirosomataceae; genus Leadbetterella. Next base: position 95,968 of record DATGXK010000020.1, on the reverse strand, counting down.
TTTGCCAAAACGACTGGTGCGTTTCTCTCATCAATACGTAGTATCCAGCAGCTTTGCCTTGTTTCGGTGCAGACCAATGTAGATTGGTGGCGTTTCCGAGGCCTTGCACGTCTATCATCACGTCTTCGGGTACGGCAGGAGCGGAGGCTAAATTGGCCAAAGTAGCCAAGTTTACGGCAACATTTTTTCTCAAATATTCAAAGTCCATAAATTTGGCCAAGTCGCCATATTCTACACCGTTTTCAGTTCTTAGGTCTTGGTGTTGGTGCAGAAAATTCTCGTTCATTTCTGACATTCTTACTGCTGCAAAACCTTCGGTTACAAACGGCGTATGGTCGCCACCACGGAGAAATCTGTCGTTTCTGTAAATCATCACCACTTCGAGGTTGTCGACATATCGCTCACCAATTTCCTTCACATATCTGGCCACTTGGCGAGAATATCCGTCGTTTTCATAGCCAAATTGTCTTATAGCCCCTACTTTTTTGTCGGTCTCAAAGGTTGGAATTCCCTCGCTGAATACCCGTACACGTGTGTTGTCAATGATGTTGGTTTCGTTGGAATTGTTGCTGCCCATGATGTCGTTGTTCAGCAATGCCACCAAATTCCAGTTTTCGGCCTTGGCTTTTTTTGCTAGGTAATTTGCCCCTAAAAGACCTTGTTCTTCACCACTAAATACCGTGAAAATTACTGTGGCAGGGAACTTTGAAGCTGCCAAAACTCTGGCTAATTCTATTACGGCCACAGTTCCGCTGCCATCGTCATTGGCTCCAGGAGCGTCTGAGGTGCGGTTCATTACGTCGGTTACTCGGCTGTCTATGTGGCCACTCACCATAAAAATTCGGTTGTCCGTCGGGTCGGTACCTTTCATTACCGCCATCACGTTTTCCATTTCTATTTTGGCATCTATGCGTCGGCCATCTGGCTCAAGTGTCCATTTGTCGAGATAAGCGGTCATTCTGCCATCAGATTTTTTCGAGAATTCGAGAAATTTCTCCAAAACCCACTTTCTTGAGGCACCAATTCCAGTTTTAGGGTCTGTTGTATTACTAAGAGTACTCCTGGTGCCAAAACTCACGAGTTTGTTGACATATTTGCTGAGCGTGTCGCTAGAAATCTGGCTGATAAATGCTGAAATGGTAGGGTCTCTTTTCACAATTTCTTGTGCAGAAATGGATGAGCAATACACCAAAGTAATCAGAATAGAGCCGAAGAGATTTTTTATATTTTTCACTGGTTTTTGGTTAATGTTAAAGCTAAAATAGCTTAAAAAATCAAAAAACCGTTGAAGAAGTAGACCTTTGTGGTTTTCTAGTAGATGCGGCGGTAGTAATTTCTCTGTGAAATCGATTTTCTCTCTCAATTGAATCTTTCACTATTTAAAATAGATGACTTCTGTAGGTTGAATGAGATATTCTTTTTACGATGTTGCTAAAGTTTTCACAGCTGCCACAAAAGCGTCCAATTCGGTGGTGCTTGTATAAATATTGGGCGTTATTCTACACCCAAACACGCTCTGGCCTTCTATCCCCACAGTCCATATTTTGTGATTTGCCAAAAGCCTTTCTGCCATTTCGGTCGGTTTCATGTTTTTGAGGCCTACATTTCCTATACCACAGGCTCTGGTGTTGTCGTTGGGGGTATTTATTACCACGTTGGGTATATCTTTCAGTCTATCCATCCAGTAAGCTCTGATGTATTTCAGGCGGGCTTCTTTGCGTTTTATACCAATAAAGCCCAGATAATCTAGGGCGTTCATGATACTGATTTCGGTATGTACGGCTGGTGTGCCCGTATGAACAATCCTACGGATATCGTCTTGTGGATAGCCATTGTCGGCAAACATAGCCCAAAGCTTTTTGATTTTATCTTTTTTGACATACAAAAAACCAGCACCAAGTGGTGCAGACAGCCATTTGTGAAGGCTGGTGCCGTAATAATCGCAACCAAGGTCTGATATTTTGTACTCAAACTGACCAAAAGCATGTGCTCCGTCTACGACTACATCTACACCATGGCCATGTGCCATGTCGCAGATTTTTCTGATGGGAAGTATCTGGCCAGTGATGTTGATAATATGGCTCACCATCAAGAGTCGAGTTTTTGGGGTGATGGCAGACTCGTACAATTTCACTATTTCCTCGTCATCTTTTGGGTGCATTGGTACTGACAATATCTTGTTGGTCATACCATATCGCTGAGCCATCAGCTCAAAATGCTGTATCATGTATGGATAGTCTTGTTCGGCCATCACGGCCTCATCACCAGGTTTCCAGTCATAGCCGGATATTACTGTATCTATAGACTCCGTGGTGTTTCGGGTTACTATTATTTCCTCGTAGTCACAACCAGCAGCTGCGGCTAGTTTGGCTCTAACCTTTTCATTATCAGGGAATCGTGTCTTACGCATATAATAAGACCCGAGGAGATTTACTTCTTCTACATTCTTAATGAAGGCGGTTTTTATAGGTGTAGGTGTTATACAGTAATACCCATTTTCGAGATTGATAAACGCTGGATTGAGCCTATAATCACTTCTTATTTTTTTCCAAAAGGCCTCATCTTCTGCCAATTCATCGGCACTGAAGTGTTCTTTTTCTTTTAATGTTCTATGAAAAGATTTGCTAAAAACTGGTGTTGATAGAGCAGTAAGCCCAAGGGTTTTTAAGAATTGCCTTTTGTTCATTATAGAAGTTTTATGAAGCAATTTACTGATTTTTTTCAGAGAAACTCAAAGATTTTCAAAACCTAATTTCCTAAGAAAAAGTATAATCAGAAAATTCGGAATTAAATGTTCAATCTGAACCCACAACACTTCAAAACACTTTCCAATTACCCAATTACCACCCTTCCACTTCGCTCAGGGCGAGAATTGCCTAGTTAGACATTCCACCAGTAAGTAAATTTCAAGACAATCGCACGGTTTTTTGGAGCAAAAGTATCGGCGAAGTAATTGTCTGTATAAACCAAAAACAAATCAGACGCCGGGCTATATCTCCATTGAAATCTGGTGTTGATATTGAAGTTATTCGTTTGGTTGTTATACTGCATAAAATTGGTAAAAAACATCTTGTTCGATAGCGTTACGTCCAATCTCGGCCCGAAAAGAAAAAGATTATGTTTCGTGTTTTTTAGGGCTTCCGGCAGGCGTTTGTCTTGCTCAAAAGTAAGCTGATTGAAGTTGCTTTTTAGAGCTATCGATACATATGGCTGAAATCTATAGGCCACTTCGGCGTCAAGCCTAAGTCTTTTGCCGTCAGCGTAATATCCTCCATATCGGGTCTCAAATCCATAAGTAAAGACCGACTGAGGTTTGGAGGTAAACATCGTACCCCATGATTTCCAGGTATGAATTTGGGCTGAATCCAAATATTGTTTTTTATATCCTGTAGGGTCAAATTTTCCGGTGAGTTTCACAAAATCCGTGGCTGCCCAAACCGTAAAAGTGGCTTGTGTTCTTAGATTAAATTTATAAAAAAGCACATTAGTGTTTTCGTTTTTGTCAAGCTGGTTTTGAGAAAAATAGTAAGACATCATCAGACTTGGGCCATGGGAAAGGATTTTGCCTCCTTTCGGAAAAAACAAGTAAGAAGCCTCGGGCCGGGAGTGGATGTAGTTATTTCGGCGAACATACCCCACCTCGTTGGCTTTTACATCCATATCTACAGATTCGAGGGTGTAGGAGAGTATATATTTGCGATTGGTGCGAGATATATTGGCAGATGCCACGTTGTTTTGGCCCTTTATTCCTGGAGAAAAGGTTTTGAATGCAAAGGCCTTTCCGAGCCATTTGTTGTCTGCCGATGCTATATAATATTCCAAACCGAAGGTTCTGTTGAAGTCTTCGAGGGCGTTTTTCACATCTTGTTCTTTCTTTAGTGTGGTTTCTCTGTCCACAAAAATAGCACCTATGTATGATCGTTTGAAGATTTTCCGCTGTGTAGATAACACGGTATAATTGGATCCCGCCACACCTTGAGAGTTTTTGCCGGTGAGCATATTCATGCCACCTATTCGCCAGTTGTCGTTCAGTTTGCCAGATACCTTGGAGCCATAATAAATGGGAGCATCTAGACCAACTCTTCTCGAGAAAAATGGCCTTAAACTGGCCGAGCCAAAATTGTTGAAAATGTCCCCGTTTTCTATAAAAAACTGCCTTCTTTCAGGAAAAAACAATTCGAATCGATCCAGATTGGTCTGCTGAACATCGACCTCAACTTGAGAAAAATCTGGAAGGACGGTCAAGTCGAGATTCAATGAAGAGGTCAGTCCAAATTTGGCATCAAAGCCGGCTCCAAACTCGCCTTTGGCAGGTGTTTTGGTTTCATGATTTTTGCTGACGCCCGTCGTAATGAACGGAATCACGCTGATGTTGGCTCCCGGAGACGGAGGCGGGGTATCCCAAACCAAATTGCCCGTAAATGCCAATGAAGCCGTGGGGAATTGTCTAGGAATCGGTGTCCACGAGGATTTTTCGGTTGTTTTTAGGTCTAAGCGACTGAAATTCAGGCCCCAAACCGTCGTGTTTTCTTTGTATCTCAATGTTTTAAAAGGTATGGCGGCCTCCCAAGTCCATTGGTTTTCGTCAAAATCTACCTCTGACTGCCATTTATTGTCCCAACTTAAATTAATTGATGATCCACCAGACATGAGTCCGTCCCATTGGCCACCGCGGGCGTTAGATCCAAACGAAAAGCCTGTAGTAAGGTCGTTGAAAGTATCTATGAAAAGCAAGTCATTGTCATTTTTTCCAAAATTCCAATCGCGTTTCATGGATTCCACCATGTTTGAGCCTTTGATCAAATTGTGATTGATAAAAAGCACGTAGAGGTTTTTGTCGTCATAACAGAACTTTACTTCGGTTTTTACCTTCGCCATGCTGGTATCCATGGGTAGTACTTGATAGAAATCGGTGGCTATTTGGGCATTTGCCCATGCGGCATCATCAGATTTTCCATCGACTTTTATTTTGGAGTCTATTTTTTTTATGTAATAGTTAAAATCGTTGTTTTTCTTTTGAGCAAAACTGTTTGTGGTGAATAAAATGAGGACTAAAAGGCCCAAAGAATACTTTGACATAAATTTATTTGTAGTTTTGCTGAAAAATTTTCAAACCGCAAAGGTAGCTTAATATTTTTTATGGGTGGAAGCCTTCATCTTTAAAAATCGTAATTTTATCTACTTTTCAAACAAACCAATAATAAGATGCAAGTGTCTGAAAAAAAAGTAGTTACAATTACTTATGAACTTTACATACAGGGCCAAGAGGATGATTTTGAGATTGTAGAAGTAGTAGGCGAGGACCAGCCTATGGTTTATTTGGCAGGTCATAGTGGCCTACCGATAGATTTCGAAACCAAGATGGCCGGGCTGAAAGTAGGCGACCAATTTGACTTTCAGTTGGATCCTCAAGAAGGTTTTGGCGATTTCTCGGAGGATGACGTAGCGGATTTCCCTCTAGATATGTTTAAGATTGAAGATGGGGAAGTACCCGCAGATTTGCTTCAAATTGGCAATTTTGTGCCATTTACCAACGAGGACGGCAGCCAAATTACAGGCAGAATTTATGCTGTGGATGGGGATACGGTTCAGGTTGATTTTAATCATCCTTTGGCCGGCAAAACTTTGAAATTTGAAGGTAAAGTAATAGGAATAAGAGAAGCCACAGCTGATGAACTGGATCACGGCCACGTACATGGCGAGGGCGGTGTGCACCATTGATTTAGGATTTTGAAAATAATCTGGCCGGCTTAGCAATAGGTCGGTTTTTTTATGCCTTGAATTTCAAATCTAGGTCTGATAGAGCTTTTTCTAAAACCGGAATAGCCGATGGCCCAATGCCATGAAGGGCAAGAATTTCTTTTTTGGTGTATTCAGTAAGATCTTCTGGTTTAGATATGCCCAAACCTTCAAGGGCTCGTCGGGCGGGTGAGGCTAAAAGAGAAAGAAAGCCAGCCTTGGGTTTTTTGTTTTGCTCACAAATTGGACAAACTGGGCAATCGCTTGATTTTGAGTAGATATGTCCGTTTTCACAGGTTCGTTTTGACATGAATTTCGAGATTCAAGGTAATAGAACAAGATACAATGTGGCGAGTTTAACTGGCAAAATTCTAAAATCTTTTTATTTTCTTTTGATTTCGAATTCCACCCTACGGTTTTTGGCTTGCCCCTCCGTGGTAGCATTGGAGGCTATCGGTTTGGCCTCTCCAAAACCTACGCTTTTCACTCGGTCAATAGATATTTTTTTCTGGATAAAATAATCTCGCACGGCATCGGCTCTCTGTTGCGACAGCCGCAAATTAGCTTCGTCAGAGCCCACGTTGTCGGTATGTCCCTGTACTTCTATCACCATTGTGGGGTTTTGGTTCATTACACCAATCATCCTGTCGAGTTCAAAAAACGACTCGGGCTCGAGTGCAGCCTGACCAAACTTAAAGAAGATGTTGTAAAGTTGTACCGTCACACCAGTTTGAATGGGAGCAATGGCCAAATCCAAGTCCTTTATTTCTTTAAATCCTCCTTGCACCGTGAGGTCAATATTTTTCGAAACGGGAATAAAGTCTTTTGCCTCGGCCCTGATGGCATATCTGTTGCCGTAAGGAAGTGATATTTTGTATTCGCCGGTCTGCGGATTCGAATCGGCTACACCTAGTTCCTCACCGCTGTCAAGGTCTTCGTAAATAATTCTTGCTTCGGCTGGTTTACCGGTTTTTTGGTCTTTTACTACGCCACTTAGCAATATGGTGGGTGTAGGAGCCAACACAGGTATTTCGTCTTTTTTCTCTGTTTTATCCTTGGTATCCACATTTTTTGAAGCGGTAAGTGCGGCATCGTCTGAGGCCTTTTTAACTTCTTCTTTGAGTCTTACTTTGAACAAATCAGATTTCCCAACGGCCTTGTTTTTGCTCGACATGAAGCCAAACTCACCAGATGCTTCTATCGAAAAATACATATCATCTTTGTCAGAGTTTATTTCTTTTCCAAGATTTATGGGTTTGTTCCAGCCTGTCCATGATTTTCCTTTGCGTTTGCTCACCCATATATCAAAACCACCTTCGCCGCCTTTTCTGTCGGAGGCAAAATACAGGGTATTATTGTCGGCTGCCAAAAACGGGGTGGTTTCAGAAGCAGCGGAGTTTAGGTCACTCCCAAGGCTCTCGGGTTTCGACCATTTGCCTGTTTTGTCTAAAAGGCTGATGTAAAGATCGTCGTCTTTGGAGTTTTTTTTCTCGCTAAAAGCCAAAATCAAGACTTTGCCGCTGTTGCTCAAAAAAGCCGTAAGAAATTGGCCTTTTACCATGGCATCGAGCTTTGGAATGTCTAGTTTATTGGGTTGCCCCCAGGTTGTGCCTTTCTTTTTACAAATAGAAATTCCTACTTCGTCAGTTTTGCGGCCGTTGGCATATACGCCACGGATGAGAGCTGTGTTGCCGTCTGGTGTGATACTAAAAAGGTCATTGAATCGGTCTTTGTTAATAGTGTTGGCCATCTTGCGTGCTACAGACCAACGTTTGTCGCTCATGAGTTCCGAAAACCACACGTCATTACTACCTAAACCATCTTTCTGATCATATTTGCCATAATTGTTTGATGGATGACTCACTCTTACAAAGTACAAAGTCTGTCCGTCTGGTGCAATTAAGGGGTGTATTTCGCTATATTCGGTGTTTACTGCACCTCCCAGTGTTTCTACTTTTTGGCCAAAAGATGGAGAACTAAACAAGCATATAAATACGAATAGAAGGACTCTCATGAGTGAATTGGTAATGTAAGGCCTGAATTTTGGCTTTAGGTAATACAAAAAAACAAATTTTGTTTTAAAGTATCAAACGGAAATTTCGTCCAAAAATTACTTTAAAAGGCTTTTACCGTTTCTATGAAACATTTTACTTTTTCTGGGTCGGTGTCAGGATAAACACCATGGCCCAAATTGGCAATATATTTCTGTTTTCCAAAAGCCGAAAGCATGTTTTTGGTGTGTTTTTCAAGTTCAGCCATGGGTGCGTAGAGTACACATGGATCCAGATTTCCTTGAAGCGTTTTGTTTGGTATTAGATTCCGAGATTCTGCAATGTCCATGTTCCAGTCTAATCCCACCACGCTACATGCCGTTTTGCCGATTTCTTCTCGGGCAAAAAACGCACCTTTTGCAAAAACGGTGATAGGAGCCTCAGTAATGGCATCACAAATTTGTGATATGTACGGTAATGAAAATCCACGATATTGTTCGGGAGAAAGAATGCCCGCCCAAGAGTCGAAAATCTGCACAATGTCTGCTCCATGCACAATCTGGGCTTTGAGATAGGCAATAGTGGCATCTGTGATTCTTTGCAAAAGAGCATGGGCAAGCTCAGGCTCCGAATACATCATTTTTTTAGCTTTCGAGAATGTTTTACTTCCGTGCCCTTCTACCATATAACAGAAAATGGTGAACGGAGCTCCAGCAAAACCTATTAACGGAACACGCCCATTAAGTTCTTTTTTTACAATGTCGAGAGCGTCAAGGACATATACCAAATGGTCTACGGGGTTGGCTGTAGAAAGTTTATCTAAATCGGCTTTTGATTTTATAGTTTCCGGAAAAATCGGACCCTTTGCTTCTATCATTTCGTAGGGTAAACCCATGGCCTCTGGTATCACCAATATATCAGAGAAAATGATGGCGGCGTCTACTCCCAGAATGTCTACTGGTTGGAGCGTAACTTCTGCGGCCATTTCAGGAGTAGTGGCTAATTTTATAAAGCTGCCTGCTTGCTCGCGTACTTTTCGATATTCTGGAAGAATTCGCCCCGCCTGACGCATCATCCATACGGGTATTCTTTCTACGTTTTGGCCTTTGGCGGCTCTGAGCAATAAATCGTTCTGTAATTTCATCTAGCAAAATTACGCAGAGAATTGTCTTTTGGATGATGTTTTTGGGAAAAGATGAACTCTTAGACAAAAAAAATGCCCCAAATGGGGCAATATTGTGGCTGTGTGTTTAGTGAATTTTATCTGTTAACAGCTAATCCATCTTGTGTGCCTACAGGGTACAAGTTGTGCTTGGCCTGTATCTTCTCAAGTTCTTTTTGTAAATATCCTGCTGGATAGAATCCTTTAAACTTTCCGATTTGTCCTGATTTTGGGTCAAAAACTATCATGGTCGGAAAAACATCTATTGCAAATCTATCTACTATTTCCATACCGTCGAAGGTATCGATATCTACTTTGTATACTATGTAGTTGTTGTTCAAATAAGCACCTAGTTCTTTATCGCTAAATGTCTCTTTGTCGAGTTTCTGACAAGGAGCACACCATGCTGCCCAGAAATCTAACAAAATCGGCTTTCTTTGTTTCTTTGCCTCACGAATCATATTATCGTAAGTGCCTTTGTAAAAACCAAAACTTTCTGGTTTAGAGGCTTTAAAAGATACCAGGCTAGAGAAGGCAATTGTAATTATCAAAAAAGCTACAAATTTTTTCATTATACTAATTGTTTTTATACTCATTTTAAGGTCTATCAATAACCTTGCCAAAAATTAAAATGTAGTTTTATTAGGAAAGTTTTACTAGGTAAATTTATTTATAAAATTTTAATTCCTAATCCTTTAAGCACAAAAAAGTCTAACATTTGAGGATGTTAGACTTTTTTAATTATCCAGTGGTAGCAATTCTTTTTCCAGAGACTACACTTTCCAAACCCAACCGAATGTATCGGCGACTTTGCCGGTTCTGATATCGTTCAGAGCGTTTTTGAGTTTACTTGAAAGCGAATCTTCGGTAATGGCCGGCAATACATAGTCTTGCCCTTCAAAGCCAATAGCCGCAAATGGCGAAACCACCACGGCGGTACCAGCACCAAATACCTCGGTTACCGAACCGTTGGCTATGCCTTCGATAATCTCAGACACCGACACCCTTCTTTCTTCTACCTCCACACCCATAGATTTGGCCAACTGTATCAAAGTATCTCTCGTGATGCCTTTCAAGATGGTAGTGCTCACGGCTGGAGTTATAATTTTGTTGTCTTTTACAAACATAACGTTCATTGTACCTGACTCTTCGAAATATTTGTGCTCAATAGCATCGGTCCAGAGCAATTGTGTGTAGCCTTGCTCAGCAGCCAATTTAGCTGGGTAAAGCGATGCTGCGTAGTTTCCGGCACACTTTGCATAACCCACGCCTCCCGGAGCGGCTCTTATAAATTCAGTTTCTACTTTTACTTTTGGGGGAGTTGAGTAGTATTTTCCTGCTGGGCTCATGATAATCATGAATCTGTAGTTTTGTGAAGGTCGTACACCTAAGTACACATCACTTGCAAACATGAATGGTCTCAAATACAAGGAGTTGTCCTCGCCTTTTGGTACCCATGCGGCATCAATTTTTAATAATTCTTCCAAACCACCGATGAAAATTTCTTCCGGCACTTGGGCCATGCACATTCTTTCGGCCGAAATATTGAATCTTTTGAAGTTTTCTAATGGTCTAAACATCAAGACTTCGTCCTCTTCATTTTTGAAGGCTTTCATTCCCTCAAAAATGGACTGCCCGTAATGCAGCGATGCCAGAGCAGGATTGTAGGCGATGTCGCCATATGGTACAATTTCCGGAGTTTGCCAGACACCATTGACGCAATCAGCCACCAGCATGTGGTCAGTAAATAGTGTTCCAAACGCAATGTTGTTTGGGTCTAATTGATTAACTCTGCTTTGCTCAGTTCGCCTGATTTTGATGTTCATTGTTGCTGTTTCCATTGTACCTTGTTTTTATTAGAGTTTGCAAGTTATTTATTTTTTTTAAATTAGTTGTCAAAGCAATTAATTTTTATAAAAAAATAAGACAAAAAAAATGCCTGAATTTGATTTTCAGGCATTTAAATTTCTGTTTTTCTATTAATTCTGACCCGGAAGCCTATCTATAAACATATCACGAATTTCGTATTTGGGGTTGTCGAGCGGGTAAGTAGCATTCAGGATATCTACTTTTTTAATGCCTTTAACTCGAGCATTGGCATTTGTTGTTGAAGCAGCAATACCCGTAATCTGCTGAATAGCAACAGAAAGTAGGGTTTCGTTTTCATCCCCAAATGGTAAGAACGGGATGGCGTTGTCGGTAACCTTAAAGTTTGGAATAAATCCGTCTTTGGTTCCATAATCAGACTGGCCGAGCGAATTAACAGTTCTCAAAACAATTGGTTGCATTCCCCATTTCCAGCGTTTTTTGTCGTCAGAAAGTGTTATGGAGCCTACATTTTTTCCGTAGGTATGGTCTCCAATCAATACCACGTCCATGTATGGTTTTAAGTTGTTTATAACCAGTTCACTGGCAGATGCTGTGCCAGCCGATGTGAGAACAAAGACCCTGTTTAGTGTACCTAAATTATTGGATTCGTTCAGCCACTCGCTATCAAAAACATCGTTGCCGTATTTACTTTTGTAGGCAGCTGTCAATGAAGAGTTCCATTCTTGGCGACTCATCAATGTACCCGGCTTGAGGTTTTTCACTATCAGCGAACTCAGTATTTCAGACGAAGTAATATAACCTCCACCATTGTAACGAAGATCCAGAACAAGTTCGTTAACACCTTTGGCTTTGAATTCCTTAAAGACGTTTCGCATATCGCTGTCAAATTGCGTAAGAAACTGAAGATAAACCAAGTATCCTATTTTCTTGTTGCCCTTTTCAATGATTGAGTAGTGCTGAATTGGGTTGGTTTGTACTTCGGCTTTTACCACATCTACGGTTTTCGAGTTGGCTATGATTTCGGTACCATTATAGTCTCCAAGTGTAAACTTTAGGTTATCTGTAGAAAATGCCGCACTGTAATTATCAGGTGTAAGTTCGTTTCCGTTTACTTTTACTATAAAATCACCTCTTTTTATTCCAGCTTTGTCGGCAGGGGATCCTTTGAGAGCATAAGCTACCGAAAGTGCCACCTTGGTTTTTTCGGTATTTGAATAAAACGGCGTAAATCTTATACCCACTACTTTATTTACCCCTTGAAGCGAGGCCGTTAGGGCTTCCACGTCTTCCTCAATCCACGAAAACCTATCTAATTCGCCCGGTTTTACCAAAAGCGACTCAAAATAATCAGCCGGAGCAAGTTTATTGTCTGTACTGGCCTTGGCTGTAAGTTGATTTTCCCAGAGATAATAGCTCTTCATGGTGTCATATATCCAACCATTCACCTCGGCGTTGGGATTTGTGGCAGTGGTGGTGTCTTCAGTTTTAGGGAAAACCTCTGTCAGTTTTTTACAAGAAAAAGAGGTCGAAACCAACAAAATAAAACTCCAATATTTGATTTTCATTTGTTAAAAGTGTTTTTTCAATTATACGTAAAACTAACATCAAAAGTTGTTCCATCTAATCTTTATCTTAAAATTTGGGAGTTTTTAAATCAAAAATGAGTTTTTCGGGTAATTCTTGATGTGTCAAATAGCTTATCGGTTTAACTTTGTAAAAAACATCTTCTGGAAATGCCTTTGCTCGAGCCACTTTATAATGTTGTAGAACTTTGTGCTTTGCACGGAATACAAGACGCAATCGTTTGTCCAGGTTCGCGTAGTGCAGCTCTTACTTTGGCCTTTGCACGAAATGCAAAAATAAAAACTCGGGTGATTGCCGATGAACGGTCGGCTGCTTTTGTGGCTTTGGGTATGGCTCATCAATCCGGCCAAACGGTGGCTTTGGTTTGTACTTCTGGCTCGGCGGCCTTAAATTTCGCTCCCGCCATTGCCGAGGCGTTTTTTCAGGAAATCCCACTTTTGGTTCTCACCGCAGATAGGCCACCAGAATGGATTCATCAGTACGATGGCCAGACGATTTTTCAAAGAGAAATTTATGGCAAGCACGTCAAAAAAGCATATGAACTACCAGTAGATTACAGCCACAAAGACGCACAATGGCACGTGGAAAGAGTGACCAACGAAGCCATAAATATAGCTCAAAGTATTCCAAAGGGACCAGTACATTTAAATGTGCCCATTAGAGAGCCGTTTTATCCTGAAAACAACGAGCGTGTTTTCCCTCTTGTAAATAAAGTCGAGTTTATTAATAAAAATAGTCATTTATCTCCTGATACTTGGGCTCATTTGATGCAGATATGGCAAAAATCAGAGAAAAAACTGATAGCTGTCGGTCAAAACTCAGCGGATCTTGATGACGAACTGGCGGGTTTGGCGGTAGAGGAAGGAGTTGTGGTTTTGGCAGATATCATTTCTAATGTATCTGTTGAGGAAAAAATCGCCTGTCATGACACATTCTTGGCAAATGCCGAGGGTTTAAGGCCTGACTTGTTGATTACTGTCGGGAAGTCGTTTATTTCGAAGTCGTTCAAGCAGTTTGTGAGAAGCCACAAGCCTACTTACCATTGGCATATTCAGGAGCACACAGACCTTATAGATCCCACTCAATCCGTTAGCCACAAAATAGAGGTTGCTCCGAAATATTTCTTAAAAGAGCTTCTTGAAACGCTGGACATTCAAAAACTGAAATCGGGAGACGAGGAAGAAGAAAACGACTATTTCTTAGAATGGACTGGTTTAGAGGGAGTTTCATTGCGGTATTTGAACAAATTTCTTAATAATGCTGATTTTGGTGAACTCAAGGCCACATCTATGCTATTAGAAAGTTTGCAGTCTGATTTTGTTCTTCATTTGGGCAATAGTATGCCAGTGCGGTATGCCAATATTTTGGGTGGCTTAGTAAAAGAAAAGTTAGAAATAAGTGCAAATAGAGGAACGAGTGGCATAGATGGTATAGTGAGCACGGCTATAGGGCAGGCTCTTAAAACTCACAAAACAGTGGTATGTTTGGTCGGTGATGTTTCATTTTTTTATGACAGCAACGCCTTGTTTTTTGGAGAAATACCGTCCAACCTAAGAATAGTGATGATAAACAATGGTGGCGGTAATATTTTTAGAATAATAGATGGACCGGCCAAGCAAGCCGAACTCGAAAGTCATTTTGTTACGAATCAGAGCCGAAATGCCGAAAGCTTGGTGAAGGAATTGGGCATGAAGTACTTAAGAGCTACCAATTTAATAGAAATGGCCGAATCGTTGGAAATTATGCTAAAGGGCGACCCTAAAGCCGCCCTTTTAGAGGTTTTTACTGATGGCGAAGCAGACGCCGAGATATTCAGGGCTTTGAAAAGCGGCTTTATTTTATAAAAGAAACACCTTGGGTAGGATTATCCAAAACCCACTCGGTGGTGACCGCCGTATTTTTTTTATCTTTTGTATTGATATATCCTGACTCCACCGGAAGTTTCACTCCAAGTTTGGTATCGCCATATTTTTTATGATCCAAAGTGTGGGTCACACCATTTATAAGCCAAGTTTCTCTCACCAAAAGACCACTGGTTTTATCAAAATAATATTCGCGTTTGATACCTGTTTTTTCCAGTACTATTTTTGATGTCGTTTTACCATCTACTACTGCATCTTCTACGGCACCAACCAATTTGTAGCCCTTGGCCGCAAAGTCATAAAAGGGCATAAGGCCGTCTTTTACCTCTAGCATCAAATCTCCTTTTTCCTTTTCGTTGAGGTCTTTGGTGGTATAAGTGGGTGCTTTGTCGCGGCTACCCATCGGAATTTTTAGCCACCCGGCGTTTCCATTAAGCACATAATAAAAATCCCGGTCGAGAATAGATTTTTTTCTTGAAAATTTATTGTCAGAACTGGCTATTGTCACCTCCTCGTCGTAGTCTGTGGCAGCATTGGCTTTGTAAGCTCTTTTGTATTGAAAGGTTTTGATAGAGGCAATTTTATCCTCACCACCTGCGGCGGCCAAAAACTTTTCAACCACTTCGTTGGCCGTTTGTGCTTCGGTGTAGAATGGTAAAATAGCCAATAAAATTAAAGTGCTCAGTTTTTTCATTGTTGTTGTATTTTTTGTTCAAATGTAAACGCAATAATCGTTCATGCCAGACTATATTTTTCTTTTAACTAAACATTAACGCATTCAAAAGCCTGTTTATTGATAAAAGTATGGTTTTCTTGAGCTTTTTTTCAAAATATCGAAAGCCTAAAAAAATCTAACAATTGTATGAAATGCTCATTAATATTTTTAAATTTGGTTGATATTCTTACATCTAACCCTTACAAAAATGAAAAAAACAATCATCGGCGTACTCGTCGGAGCACTCATTCTCTTTTTCTGGCAGTTTATTTCTTGGGGAGCAGTAAATCTGCATTCAGGTATGCAGCAGTACACCCCCAAACAAGCCGAAATACTTAAATTTTTGGGTGATAACTTAGAAGAAGGCTTTTATTATTTGCCAAGCTCCGCCCCAGGAACATCCCAAGAGGAAATGCAAAAACAATATGAAGAAAGTAATGGTAAACCCTGGGCTCAAATTTATTATCATAAAGCCTTGGATACCGGAATGAGCATGAATATGATACGGGGTTTGCTTGTTGATATTTTAGCTGTCTTTTTACTCGTTTTTCTTCTTCAAAAAATGGGGAATGCTAGTTTCCAAACCATTATCTTGTCTTCTTTGTCGGTAGGACTAATTGGTTATTTGTCAGTTACCTACGTTAATGCAATATGGTTTCAAACCAAAACTCTCATAGACCTACTTGATGCCATTGTGAGTTGGGGATTGATAGGGCTATGGCTCGGTTTTTGGCTCAGAAGAAATTAAAAAACAATATTTTACGAAAAAAAGGAGCAAATCGCTCCTTTTTTGTTTGTCATAATCTCTGCATCAATTTCTGGATGGCCCTGGGCTTCCATTCCGCAAAATCACCGGCAAGTATATGCTTTCGGGCCTCGCCTACCAGCCAGAGATAAAATCTCAGATTGTGTACGCTGGCTATTTGGGCAGCCAACATTTCTTGGCATTTATTCAAATGTTTGAGGTAGGCTTTAGAATAAAAAGTACTAACATAACCACCCAATTCTTCGTCAATCGGACTAAAGTCGTCTTCCCATTTCTTGTTTCGAATGTTTATAATGCCTTGGGTTGTAAAAAGCATGCCGTTGCGGGCGTTTCGGGTAGGCATTACACAATCAAACATGTCTGTGCCCAGAGCTATTCCTTCTAAAATGTTTTCTGGAGTGCCAACACCCATCAAATACCGAGGCTTAGATTCCGGCAGAATGCCATTCACTATTTCTAACATTTCGTACATGTCTTCGGCTGGCTCACCTACCGAAAGGCCTCCTATGGCGTTTCCGGGCTGGTTTTGCGAGGCAATGAATTCTGCCGACTGAATTCTAAGGTCTTTGAAGACACTACCTTGAACAATGGGGAAAAGTGCCTGGCTATGGCCATATTTGGGTTCTGTCTCGTTTATTCGCTTTACACATCTTTCTAGCCAGCGGTGGGTCAGATGCATTGATTTTCGAGCATATTCATGGTCGCACGGGTAGGGTGGACACTCGTCAAAGGCCATAATAATGTCAGCACCTATCACCCTCTGGATGTCCATCACATATTCAGGCGTAAAGAGGTGCTTTGATCCGTCAATGTGCGAGTTGAAATAAACGCCCTCTTCGGTTATTTTTCTTATTTCCTTTAAACTAAATACTTGATATCCACCAGAATCCGTAAGTATGGGTCTGTGCCAGCCATTGAACTTATGCAATCCCCCAGCTTTTTCAAGGATGTCTAAGCCTGGCCTCAGATAAAGATGATAGGTATTGCCTAGGATGATCTGAGCCTCTACTTCTTCTAAAAGTTCTTTGGTATGTACGCCTTTTACAGTGCCAGCAGTGCCTACGGGCATAAAAATAGGTGTCAAAATTTCGCCGTGGTCGGTTGTTATTTTTCCTGCTCGGGCTTTGGTCTGATTGTCAGTTTTTTGAAGTTCAAATTTCATTTTGCAAATTTCAGGCATTATATGCTGATTAACAAACCTTTTTTCAAATTGAACACTGCTATTTCAGGCCTTATTAATTGCTTACATTTTGGCATATTCTGAAAAAGGAATACTATTTTTGCAGAAGTTTTCATTAAACCCCTTAAACGTTGGAGTTTGTTTTCCCTATAATATTCTTTGCTGCCTTGGCTGTGCAGCTTGTATATATACTTTTTATTTTCACCAAACTTGTCGGCCACAGCGATTTTGAGACTGTCGTGGACCTGCCGCCAGTAACTATCATAGTGGCAGCTTCAAACGAGCTCGATAACCTCAAAGAACTTTTGCCGATTTTGGATAGTCAGGACTACCCTAAGTTTGAGATTTTGGTGGCGGACGATCGCTCCAGCGATGGCACCTATGACTATCTTCTAACCAACGAAGGTCACATCAAGCGGTTGCAGTTTTTAAGAATATTGGATCTTCCCCAGCATTTTACTGCAAAAAAATATGCTGTTACCATGGCCATTAAAAAGGCCAAGCATGAGATTTTACTTTTTACAGACGCCGATTGTCGTCCGGAAAGCGATCAATGGCTCAAAACCATGGTGGCTCAGATGGATTCGGGGAAAGAGATTGTTTTGGGTTTTTCGAAATACAAATTTGTACCTGGAGCTCTCAATGCACTTATTAGGTATGAGACTTTTCAAACGGCTTTGCAATATTTTTCATTTGCTTTGGCCAAAGTGCCATACATGGGCGTGGGCCGAAACCTGATGTACAAAAAGTCATTGTTCTGGAAAAATAATGGTTTTACCAGGCATTACGGACTTCTAAGTGGCGACGATGACTTGTTTATCAACGATGCCGCTACCAAGGAAAACGTGGCCATTTGCATCAGCGAGAATGCCGCTACCAACTCTATTCCAAAAGAAACTTGGTCGGAGTGGTTTGTACAGAAAAGAAGACATTTGTCGGTGGGTAAGAGATATAAATTTAGAGATAAGCTAAACTTGGGTCTTCTATGGATGAGTGAGTTGATTTCTTGGTTTTTCTTTATACCAATTTTCTTTGTTAGACCCGACTGGTTTGAAGCCCCAGAATGGTCGCGAATACCTAATGATTTCTTGAAAGAATATGGTTTAGCTCACTGGTATCCGTTTAACGATTGGATGCGGCTGGTACTTTTTGTGTTTTGTATTTGGCTGTTTATCAAATGGATAGTTTTGGCAAAAGCCAATAAGAAATTGAGCAATACCATCAAGTCTTGGAAAATTCCCTATTTCGATTTTCTATATGCTGTTTATCTTTTTGTGTTCGGTATAATTACTTTATTCTCCAATCCCAAGAAAATCAGGTGGAGGTAATACCGCCGAAAATACCTATCTCGGCACGGTAAAATACATAACCGCGGCAATGCATGAAAATACAATGTTTGGAAGCCAAACTGCCAGTAGAGCTGGCATATCTCCCGCTTCTGCTATGCCTTTCGACATAATATAGAACAAAATATACACAAAAGCCAAAACAAAACCTATGGCTATTTGTAGACCTACTCCACCTCTGGTTTTGCGGGCCGAAACTATCAGACCCATCAATGATAGAATAATAACAGCAAAAGGCGTGGCAAATCGCTGGTAATATTCAATTTGGAATATCTCTATGCCCTCTGCACCGCGGCTGTTGATCAAGGCAATTTGATTCTGAAGCTGCGGGATAGTCATGGTTTCATGAATGTTTTTGGTGTTTTCAAAATCAGACGGAAACATATTCACGGCGGTGTCTAATGGCACTGAGCCACTGGCTATGGTCAGTTGGTCTTTCAAAATTCCAATTTTGCGAATTTTATAATCGTAAAGTTGCCATTTCCGTATAGAATCTATATAAACGGCTCTTCGTGAGGTGAGTTTTTCTACCAAGTTGTTGTTTTCAACTTTTTCGAGGGTAAAGTCGTAAGCAGTTTTATTGGTGTTGTCGTATGAAGACAAATAGGCATAAACGTTTTTGTTGACCGCCATGTGAATGTCTCTGTCCGCAAAGTAATATTTGTCCTCGATATACTGATTTTCGAATGCGATACGGGTTTTATTGGCTTTGGGGAGTATCCAGCCTACCATAAAAAACGAGAAAATAGCGACAATACTTGAGCCCAAAATATACGGAATCATCAAACGCCTAAAGCTTGTGCCGGTACTTAAAATGGCAATTAGCTCGGTATGTGAGGCCAGTTTGGCAGTAAAAAAAACTGTGGAAATAAAAATCATCAGTGGGCTGATGTAGTTGGCCCAGTAAGGAGCGAGATTGGCGTAATATTGCAAGAATATGGCTTTTGTGGGAGCATTGTGCTCAATGAAATTGTCGTTCTTTTCAACAAAATCAATCACCACAATTACCAAAACAATGATAAAGACGGCAAAGACGTAGGTAGTCAAAAACTTCTTTATCAAATACTTGTCTAAGATTTTCATATTGTTGGTTTTAACCGCTGCTTCGCAAAAAAACAAACTTTATTCTGCGAAACCCGAGGCTTAATTTGATTTCTGAAATTTGTATAATTTCAATATTTCGACCTCAAAATTAACAGAAAATTACTTAGGATGTGGATTTTAAGGAATTTTAAGATGACGGTTGATGAGTGGAGGGGATGGTTGTAGGGGAATTAGTTACTCGTTATTGAGGAATTGGTAGAGGTAGATCTCAATTCTTAATTAGTGATAAATTCTTACCCATTGCGTCTTTCCGACTTTGAGGTGAATTTGAGTGCCGACATTCAATTTTTGGTTTTTAACTACCATTTTTTAACCTTAATTTTGAAAAAAATATAACAAATACAATTATGATTTCGGTAAACGAATATTTTGGAGGAAATGTGAAATCGCTGGGTTATGCGAGAGAAAATGGAAAGTCAACAGTAGGAGTAATGAGCGAAGGGGAGTATGAATTTAGCACAGGTTCGGCCGAAACTATGACCGTTATTCAGGGTAAAATGGAAGTGAAGATACAGGGAGAAGAGGACATCAATGTTTATTCTGATGGCGAGTCTTTTGATGTACCAGCCAATTCTAAATTCTGGGTTAATGTACCATTTCAGACGAGCTACTTGTGTGAATACGAGTAAAACCTGACTTTTTGTATCGTATTGGAGGCTACCTATTGCAATTGGGTAGCCTTTTTGTTATACTTAAAATAGACAAATTCGTAGAAAAAATTTAACTTTTCACAGAAAAAAGACACTCTTTTTCTTGGATTATTCGGGAAAAACACTTACATTCTCTTCATATTTATCCTTGCTTTAGAATTTTTTGATTTTCGATATTTTGAATTTTTAACATTTTAAACTTCAATATCATGAAACTACCTATCAAATTTCTAGCATTATTTCCTCTCGCCTGTTTTTCTTGTACAAATTTAGCTCAATCAAAATTTGATGAAAACGCCGAAAAGGCCAACATCATGAAAGTGATTGAAGCAGAAACGGATTGTTTTTTCAAAAGAGACTACAACTGCTGGCAGGATCAATTTACTCATACCGACTACTCATATCAGGCGTGGAGCAACGCCGACGGTACTTTTGATGCCAGTGTAGGATGGAGCACAATTGAAAAAAATCTAGGTAAGTATATCAAAGAAAATCCTACAGAGGAAGAAGAGTCGGGATCAAGCCATCCAAATGTAATTAGGAAGAACGTCAAAGTAAAATTTTATGGAACCGAGGCCGCACATTTAACTTGGGATCAGTACAACAGCGACCGTACCAATTCTTACTTTTTGCACTCAAAAGAAGTACGATTAATGGAAAAAATTGACAACAAATGGAAGATTGTAAATGTATCGGCTTTTTGGAATTATAAAAACAAGGTGGCTGCTAATGCTATTTAAAAAAACGCTCCAAGGTTTTATTTCAACCTTGGAGCATTTTCTTTACTTCACTCTTTCGCCGTGTTTGATTACCATTTTCACATCTTGTAAAAGTGAAATATAACGTAAGACATCACCTCGCACGGTGATAATATCGGCATATTTTCCGGCACTTATGCTGCCATAATCTTTGTCTACTTTCATGGCTACTGCTGGCCAATATGTTGCGGCTTTGATGGCATACATAGGGTCTATACCCATTTTGTTTACCCATACGTCGAGCTCATTCCAAGTACTTTGGCTATGGAACTTCATCGGAATACCACTATCTGTTCCTATCACCATTACCACCCCAGTATCTTTGAGTTGGCTCATTTTTTTGGTTAATGTGGGCTTTCTGATAGGCGTTAGTTGAAAATAGGGCATCTGTCCGGGATATTTCAGGGAACCTTTTATGTCATCTATGATGTCTTTCGGTAGGCCCAAATGCCAAGATGGGTCATCTAACTTTTCGGGATTGTCTCGCACATATTCATAGTTGTAGAGTCCCTCTACTGTTGGTGTCCAGAAAAGCGGCCCCATACTCATTTTGGCTGTGCGTTCTTTTATGGCAGCTATAATATCCTCAGGATATTCTGGAGCAGAAGAAAGCCCGGTATGTTCAAAACAGTCAACACCTATTTCGAGCCCTACCCTTATTTCATTTGGCCTGTGGCTGTGGGCTATTACGGGCAAGCCATATTTGTGTGCTTCATTTACGATGGTCTGTGCCTCGCTTTTGGTCATTTCATCGTGGTCAATGAGTTTGATGACATTCACACCGGCGTCTGCCAGTTTTTTAACTTTGGCTTTTGCGTCTTCTTCGCCATAAATACCCCAACGAAATTCTTCGGTTTTGGGATAGGGGCGGTGTTGCAAAAATGGCCCTGAAACATAAATGGTAGGCCCAGGTATTTTGCCCTGATTTATTCTGTCTCGTACATTTATACTCGCCTCCAATGGTGCTCCCAAGTCTCGGGCACTTGTTACACCAGCCATAAGTAGCTGATGTGCCGACGACGGCATAATAATAGACTCAAATTTTTTGATGTACGTACTGTCCCAATGGGTGTAGTTGCTATGGCCGTTTATCATCAAATGCACATGCATGTCCCAGAGGCCGGGCATTACGCTCATGCCTTCTGTTGAAATGATTTCAGCGTCTTTCGGTATTGTTAGTTCCCCAATTCGACCAACTGCTTTCACTCTTTTACCCTCGATCAGCACCACGGAGTTTTGAATGGGCGGCCCACCGAAGCCATCAATGAGCGTACCGCCTACTAGGGCTTTTATCTTTTGGGCATAAGATGAAGGACTTAGGCCGATTGCGAAGGCCAAAGCAAATAGAAATGAAGTGTATTTTTTCATGAAAATAGGGTTAGAAGGTAATTTGATACAAATTAAGAAAAAAACGGATTGGTTTTTCGAAGAATTGAATTTACAATTGGTATTTTTAGCTTTAAATGTTCCGGGAGAAAAATCTTATAGACCTTCACAGAACTTTCAAAAAATATTCAACCCATAAAATACAATGAAACCGAGGGTAAATATCTTTCTGGCCTTGCTTTTTGGTGTTTGTTTTTCCTGTTGGAGCCAAAGCACGGCCATTGCGGAGTCAAGTCTGATTTTTCCGATTCAGGACAAACACGTGCACGGCAGTAGCTTAGTAGCACTGCCCAATGGCGACCAGCTAGCAGTGTGGTTTTACGGAACTGGCGAACGCACCGCCGACGATGTAAAATTGATGGGAGCAAGACTTAGAAAGGGTGAAACCAAATGGAGTGAGCCGTTTCTGATGGCCGATACGCCCAATATTCCAGACTGTAATCCTGTTTTGTTTTTAAATCATGACAAAAGACTTTTTTTGATTTGGATAGCCGTACAGGCCAACAAATGGGAGCAGTCTATTTTAAGGGTTCGCACTTCTGTGGATTATCAGAATGCAGGTGCTCCGGTCTGGACTTGGCAAGACAATATATTCTTAAAACCCGACGATAATTTTGCAAAAGAATTAGCTCAGAGGCTAAAGGAATTGCCCGAAACAGGAAAAGGCTGGGCTGGTTATGCTCCTAAATATGATGATCTGATTATTGAGGCGAGTGCGGATATTACCAAAAGGAGTATCGGTTGGATGACGCGGATAAAGCCTCTGCTTCTGCCGAATGGCCGAATTGTACTACCTTTATATTCAGACGGTTTTAATATGTCTATGATGGCCATTTCAGACGACAAGGGACATACTTGGCGGCCGAGTTTGCCATTGGTAGGTCGTGGACCCATTCAACCGGCCATTGTTCAAAAGAAAAATGGGAATTTGGTAGCTTACATGCGTGATAGTGGCGATTCTCCTGCAAGAGTTCAGTACAGTGAGTCGGCTGATTTGGGCGAAACTTGGACTGCAAGCATAAAGACAGACATACCTAACACAGCCAGTGTGGAGGTTTTAGTTTTGAAAGACGGACGTTGGGCTTTTGTGGGAAATAATCTGCCGGACGGAAGAAACCAATTGGTTTTGTGGTTGTCTGACGATGAAGGCAAGACATGGAAATGGCAGATGTATCTTGAAAAAGTGAAACCAAATGAAGGAAGTTTTTCATACCCATGCCTTATAGAATCTTTAGAGAACGGACTCTTGCATATTACCTATTCTTATCACTTGGCCAAAGACAAAAAAAGCATAAAATATGTAACAATAGACCCCATGAAGATTCCGAAAGTAAACTAAAAGGATTTCTTTGTTTAAATTTATCAAAAATATTCAACCCTATAATTAAAATAGACTGTCCATGGAAATGTTGCCCAAAGGCCTTTGGCCTGTTATGATTACACCTTTTACAAAAAACAATCATCTCGATTTAGGAGGCCTCGAGAGGCTAACCAATATGTATCTTGAAGCCGGTGCCAATGGCATGTTTGCCAACTGTTTATCAAGCGAAATGTATCAATTAACTTCTGATGAAAGACTACAACTTACGGCAGCTGTGGTGCAATTGTGTGCGGATAAGGCTCCCGTAGTAGCCACAGGTACTTTTAGTCGTAATCACACTGAAAATGTGGAGTTTATAAAAAAAATACACGACACAGGCGTTAAGGCCGTAATATTGATAAGCAGCCTGCTTGCGGAACCAGACGAAAGCGAAGATATTCTGAAGCAAAGATTGGAGAAAATTATGGCCGAAACAGGAAACATTCCTTTGGGTGTATATGAGTGCCCCGTGCCTTACAAACGTCTTCTCAGTGCTGATATTCTGACGTGGATGGCCACTTCGGGTAGGTTTGTATATCACAAAGACACCAGCTGCAACTCCCATGCCCTTAAAAGAAAGGCAGAGGCCGTAAAAGGCACGTCTTTTGGACTTTACAATGCAGACACCACCACGGCCTTAGATTCTTTGGAATCGGGCTCAAGGGGTATTTCGCCCATTTCGGCCAATTTTTATCCTGAGCTCTACAACCATCTTTTAAAAGAGTTTTTTGCGAATGGAAGAACAGAAAAAGTAAATCAACTTCATGCTTTTTTGACCATGATGGATAGGGTCACACATTCTTTTTATCCATATTCGGCCAAACTTTTTTTATCAAAAAGAGGGCTGAATATCGAAACCAACTCCAGAATTCCGCAAGAAACACTTTCGAATGTTGACCATCTCAGGCTGAATGCCCTGATGGATTCTTTCAAGACGCTGGCAGATATGTACCAGGTGGAGTTGGTTTTGTGAAAAGTTTCAAACCATGAGACAAGAGTTTCGTTAAAGATTCTGAGTCCACGTGGGCTAAAAAAACTTCACCACCAATTCTATCAAACGTTCTTTTAGGCTATTGTAGGGTGGCATGAGCAGCTCCAAGGCAGGTGGTAAATGCTGCCGATAAACGCCGCGGGCATTGGCGAATTCTTGAAATCCAAAGATGCCGTGTGTCTTGCCGATACCTGAGTTGTTGGAGCCTCCAAAGGGTAGGTTTGGGTTATAATAATGGAGGTCGTTGTTGTTGATACAAGTGTTGCCAGCACGTGTATTGTTCATTATTTTTTCGATATTTTTCTCGTTTTTGCTATAGATATAAAGTGCCAAGGGTTTCTCTCCTTGGTTTATTTTGACTAACGCCTCGCCAAGGTTTTTGTACGAAATAATGGGCAGTACTGGTCCAAAAATTTCATTTTGCATCAAAGCAGAATCTTCAGAAACTTCACACACCAAAGTGGGCTCTATAAAGCTTTTTGCAGTGTCTACCTTTCCTCCAAAAACAACTTCGGCACCTTTCGAAACCGAGTCTTGGATGTAGCCGTTGACTCTTTCAGCGTGTTTTTGGTTTACTATATGCCCGTAAGATTCGGAGGTTTGAGCATCGGAGCCGTAAAAAGCAGCTAAGGTTTTTTTCATGGCTTCTATCAACTCATTTTTCTTAGATTCATGCACCAAAACGTAGTCTGGTGCTATACAAATCTGCCCACTGTTATGGAATTTGCCCCAAACTATTCGTTTCGCAGCAGTACTGATAGCAGCGGTATCGTCTACAATGGTTGGCGATTTTCCTCCTAATTCAAGTGTAACCGAGGCTAAGTTTTTTGCTGCGGCTGCCATCACAATTTTACCAATACTAGGTGCTCCAGTGAAGAAAATGTGGTTGAATGGCAATTCTAAAAGTGCTGAAGATGTTTCGATTCCACCTTCTAAAAGGGCTATTTCGTCTTCGTTGAAAATGCTTTTGATTAGCTTAGCCAGTACTGCCGAGGTATGTGGCGTAAACTCAGAAGGTTTCAAGATGGCCGTATTTCCGGCAGCTATGGCCGACACCAATGGACTTAAAAGTAAGTTTACAGGAAAATTCCACGGTGCTATGATAAGACATACTCCTTTCGGTTCGTATTTGATATATGAGGTGGAGCCAAAGAACGCCAAAGGCGTATCTGCGGGCTGTTTGGCTGTCCATTTGCCTAAATGTGCAATGGTATGTTTTATTTCGCTGGTTACGGGGAAAATCTCAGATAAGTCCACATCGGCTTGTGGTTTTTTGAAATCGGCCATCATAGCGTCTCTCAATTCTTGCCTAAAAGTATTTTCTAAGGCATTTAAAAGTGACTTTAGTTTATTTTTTCTGTCTCTTATAGGTGCATTTGCAACAGCAAATTGATTGGCTTTTTGAGATTGGAATAGGCTTTTTATTTGATCAATATTTACCTCTTCGGCTACGATACTCATGATTTTGGTCTTTATTTGGTTGATTGTGAGTTAAATATAGGGTATATTTTTTAGATTTCATATCTGAGCTTTCGCCTTTCTAAGACATATTCACCTTTTAGTTTACGATGTCAATGCTTATTTTTACTCAATTATAAATTTCAAAATGAAAAACACAAAAAACTTTTTACTTGTTGCGTTATTTACGATTTCTAACTTGGCTATGGCTCAATTGCCAAAGTCGCTCTCAAAGCCTACTTCAACTGAAGAAATCGCTGTAGATTCTAGCGAGATTTTGCTCGACCGTGCACTTAACCTCAGTACTGCTAACGACCACACGGCTACCGCCATGGCATTGAGCAAAAGTGTGGAAGCTATAGAAAAATCCTCAGAAAATACTTCTGGAGAGTTTAAAGACAAACTTTTAGGTCAAGTCGGAAATTTGAAAAAGTTGATTCCTTTGGCCAAAACTGGTGGGCTTCAGGGTGGAGTTTTGCAGAAAGCCATTGCTCTTGTAAAAATGGCTTTGGGAGCCAATCAATTGAGTTCTATTTTAGGAGGAAAGAGTCTATTGGGCAAAACGGCTGGCCTGACCAGCAATTTGGGCTTAATGAAAAGTGGACTTTCTCTGTTAGGCGGTCCATCGGCCACATCTGGTGGTTCTTTAATTTCGGGAGCAATGTCTAGCATAAACCTTTTAAAAACTGGCGGAGCTGCTGCTGAGCCTAAGGTTAGAGACTCTTTGGGCGGTGTATTGAACTTTGCTAAAGGACTTATTTAAAATATTAGTAGGTTTTGATTTATACAGGTCGGTTTTAATCCAACCTGTATATTTCCATTATCTCAGCCAATATTTTTGGAAAATCAATTTTGAGGTCAATCAACTTGCCTGTGTGAATGTCGAACACCCAACCGTGCACGGTGATTCCCCTTTCTTTGTGTGCTTCTTGTACGGCGGCCAGTTTAATGACGTTAATACACTGTTCTTGTACGTTCAATTCCACCAGTCTGTCGTATCTGGCCGATTCGTCAGATATAGCATTCAGTTCTTTCTTATGAATCCGGTACACGTCGCGGATATTCCTTAGCCATGGGTTTAGTATGCCCATATCCACCGGCTGCATAGCTGCTTTGACTCCACCGCACGCATAATGACCACAAACTATGATGTGTTTGACTTTCAGGTGTTTAACTGCATAGTTGATCACGCTCATGGCATTGAGGTCTATGCTCACCACCATGTTGGCGATGTTTCTATGAATGAATACCTCACCTGGTTGTACACCCATTAAATCTTCGGCTGTAACTCTACTATCGGAGCAACCTATATACAAAAAATCAGGGCTTTGGCCTTTTACCAAGTTGTTGAAGTATTCCGGGTTTTTCTCCAGTTTTTCAGCCACCCAGATTTCATTATTTTTAAAAATTTGTTCGAATTTGTCCATTGGTTTTTAGATTTTATTTGAAGAAAGGGTTTTACAGCAGTACATCATCAATCGGATTAATTTTGGCAGGAAGTTCTGTTTCGCCCAGAAGCTCTAAAATATCTATTTCAATGTTTCGGCAAATTGTACTGATTGGAACGTCATTAACGGCATTGTCGAAGGGGTTTTCGGAATACTCGCCAATTTGTTCCATCGTGTAAAACACCCAAGAAATTAACAATGAAAAAGGAACTGTCAGCCATGTTCCCCATGGTGCCAGTTGACTCAAATCCTTTAACAAACCAAATGGCAAAAGGAAAATGAATAGCATCACAAAAACGCGACTGAAAATGCTATACTGTCTGAAAAGAGGTGTATTCTTGATTCTTTCACAGCCACCCTGTAAATTGAAAAACTCGTTGACCAGTCGTACCAAATCACTGTGCTCATATTCGTCCAATACTTTCTTTCTTTTGAGCTTGGTCAATTCCAAAATCTGATACTTTAAGAGACCAGAGGCCACGTTGTTTTTACCTCTCAGCTCTTCATAAAATTGAAGCTTGTTGTTTTCTTCCAATATCTTTCGCAAACCTGCGTCAAACTCTTCTATTTCAGCTCTTTCACCTCTAAAAGTTTGATGAATGTTTTCTTTGCTCGTTGCCCAAGGTATGGTTTTTCTGAGTTGTAATCTCAGAATGTTCAGATAAGCGATGTGCTTCTTGAGCATTTCTCTTACGATAGTTTTGTCGTCAATTAGAGCAATTAATTGCACCGTAAAATTTCTGCTGGTATTTGTAAATCCACCCCAAAGTCGGCGGGCTTCCCAAAGCCTGTCGTAAGCTTGGTTGTTTTTAAATCCAACATAGAATGCCACCGCAGTACCAATAGATGCAATAGGCACAAAAGGTATTCCGATGAAAGTCCACCCGCAGTATTTGTATAAAATGACAGCGACAACACTTACCACGAAGGTTCTAAAAAGATTTTTTCGAGCAAAATGCCACAGTAGTTTAAAGGTGAAGTCTTTTCCGGTGTACATAAAGTTTTATGTTATAATGATTTTTATATAAAAAATTAGTTCTTTTTGAGGATTAAATCTGCCGCTTTTTCCGCAATCATATACACGGGGGCATTGGTATTTCCTGAAACCAGGGTCGGCATAATGGACGCATCCACTACACGAAGGTTTTCTATACCATGCACTTTTAAAGTATTATCCACAACGGCCATTTCATCATTGCCCATTTTACAGGTACCCACGGGGTGATAAACCGTTTCTACTTGTTTCTGAATATGATTCCAAATTGCTTCGTCTGATTTTCCAAGAGGAGGTGTAATGATTTTTTCGATGTGTTTTGAAAAAGCCTTGGTTTCTAATACTTCCAATGCCTTTTTGCCGCCTTCAATGAGCACTTTTCGGTCGTCTTCGTGCGACAGGAAATTGGGCTGTATAAGGGGTGCATCTTTTGCATTTTTACTTCTCAAACTCACAAATCCTCTACTTTTTGGCCTTAAAAGAGTGGGTAGAATGCTTACTCCGTCAATAGTCGGGAATGTTTTGATGTCGTACACATCACAAGAATAATCGTCTCCCAAATGTAGCGAAGCAAAATGGAACTGATAATCAACTCTTTCGGGACTCAAAGAAGTGCTTCCAAAAGCAATAGCCTCCAAGGGTCCAATGGTGAAAATTCCCTTTTTGAAAAGTAAATACTGCACCAAATCTTTGAGCTGGTTTAGGGGCTTTAGATGGTGATTTTGGCCTTCTTGGGTATTGGTCAGGGCACTTACTGCATAGAAAAGATGGTCTTGTAGGTTTTTTCCAACGCCTGGCAAGTGCTTTTTACATTCAATTCCATGGGCTTTGAGTTCGACTTTATCTCCAATGCCTGATAACATCAGAATTTGTGGCGAAACAAACGAGCCAGTGGATAGAATTACCTCTTTGGAGGCCTTGTAAATGCCAGTTGATTTGTTGGTTACTTCCACTCCGACGGCCTTGTCTTTCTCTATAAGTACTCTCTCAATTCTCGTATTGGTAAGTATCGTCAGATTCTTTCGATGCTTTATAGGGTTTATAAAGGCATCTACGGCCGAGTGGCGTTTTCCGTTTTTAATACTAAACTGAAAAAGTCCGGTACCTGCTTGATTTTCACCGTTATAGTCTGGATTTGAGTCAAAACCAGATTCTATACAGCCTTTTACAAAAGCCTCAGAAAAAGGTGTTTTGAAGTTTTTTGAAAACTCCACATTGAGTTCGCCTGAGGTCCCATGATATTCGTTCTGAATGTCTTGATTGTTTTCTGATTTTTTGAAAAATGGCAAAATGTCCTCGTAAGCCCAGCCATCGTTCCCCAATCTCGCCCAATCGTTGTAGTCTTCTTTGTTGCCTCTTACGTAAGCCATGGCGTTGGTTGAACTACTGCCACCCATCACTTTTCCTCGTGGAAGATAGATTTTTCGGTTGAGAATATGCTCTTGTGGCTCGGTGTAATAGCCCCAGTCGACCTCGGATCGGTGTAATTTGGCATAACCAGCCGGAATATGAATCTCCATTTTGGAGTCTTTTCCACCTGCCTCTATGAGCAAAATGGAGTTTTCAGGGTTTTCGGACAAACGATTGGCCAAAACGCAACCAGCACTACCAGCTCCAACTATGATGTAATCAAAAGTCATTTATTTAAGGGTTTCTGAAATAAATATAGGAGTTTTTAAGCTCCAAAAAAAATATTCAAGAATCATCAAACTTGGGAGTCAAAGAAAATCAAAGTTTCGGCAATGTGTTTTTCCCAATAATCCCAAGAATGTTCGCCGGAGTTTTCTTCGTAAATATGAGGGATATGGTGAGTTTCGAGCTCCAAGTGTAGCTGTCTGTTGTGCTCAATTAAAACATCATTTGTGCCACAATCGAATCGGAATGGTGGGAGGTTTGCTTTATTTTTTATCATCCAATCGATGACACCATCTTGCTCGGTTGCTACTTTTTTAAGAGATTCAAAATCAGAAACAAACTGCTCCAATTGCTCGAAATGTGTAATGGAGGAAAGTCCAGAAAAAGCCCTGAAAAGTTTAGGGTATTTTGCTCCCAAGCGTAGGGCTCCATATCCGCCCATGGATAAACCTGAGATGAAAATCGGCGATTCTTCGGTTATTTCTGGATATTGTTGTCTCATTACCTCTATAACATCTTCCACAATCCATTTTTCATAATTTTCGGTTTTGTGGGGTACATAGCCACTACCATCACCAAAAAGTCCATCGGAGGGCATGGCCAATATCATGGGTTTTACTTTTCCTTCAGAAATTAACTTTTGTAATGTTTCATGAACCTTTCCTTTCATAGCCCATGCCCAGTGGCTACCATAAACCCCATGAAGGAGAATAGCCAATGATACAGGTCGAGCAGTTAAATCATCTCTAAGAGGGTTATAAACAGTGATATCTGCACGCTTTTTTAAAGCATTACTCTTCACAGTTATAAATTCTAAACCTTGATAATTAGCTTTTTCTGTTGTAAAAAATGTTGACATTTTAGTTTTTAATAAGGTCACGCAGTATATCAGGGTACTACACAATGTTTCACGTTTTGCTTTCTATTCTTTGAGAAAAATATTGTCCCAAATCGTAAATCCAAAATCGAAGCAATCGTAAATCCAAAATCGAATCAATCGTCAATCGA
The DNA here is from genome assembly GCA_035299025.1 of Leadbetterella sp. GTDB lineage: Bacteria > Bacteroidota > Bacteroidia > Cytophagales > Spirosomataceae > Leadbetterella. The sequence continues at coordinate 65,001 of DATGXK010000020.1, read as the reverse complement.
ATCAATCGTCAATCTAAAATCGAATTACTCCTTTCGCATTTTTTCCTTCGTGCATATCTTGAAAAGCCTGAGCCAAGTCTTCCAAAGTATAAGTTCGAGTAATCATTTCATCGAGCATTAATTCACCTTTGGCATATAATTCTTGGAGAATAGGGAAATCTATCTGCGGTCGACACTTTCCATAAAGTGGATTGATGTACACTTTATCCCATTCAAAAAGATTCATATCTATTGTGATTTCCTGTTCAATTCCACTTACCTGAACGGCAGTTCCGGCATTTCTGATCATCGCCAAGGGAGCCGCTCCGAGCTCAGGAATTGCAGTACACTCAAATGCATAATCAGCACCTCTTCCGTTGCACAACTCCTTGATTTTTTCTGAGGCTTTCAAAAGGCCGATATCTTCTTTTTCAGCCAAAAGTGTATGGGTTACACCGTATTCTAGGGCCATTTCGAGTCGAAGAGGGTTTACATCCACTGCAATAATTTTTCCGGCCCCAGCTATTCTTGCACCTTGAATCACGTTGAGTCCAACTCCGCCAGTTCCTAAAACCACTACGCTTGTGCCGGGTTTAACTTTTGCCGCGTTCACAACAGAACCGTAGCCCGTCATCACCCCACAACCCACTATTGCTGCAGAGCTAAACGGCATATCCACGTGAATTTTAACGCAGGCTGATTCTCTTACCAAAGTGAATTCTGACATCGTTCCGAGACTGAACGCCTTTTCGATGGGGCTTCCGTTTAAAATAGTTGATTCAAAAGAAGCATGTCCTCCACTTACCTTATTACCAGCGGTTACTGCCGAATTTCGTTCACAAATGTGTTGGTTACCTTCCTGACATTGGAAACATTCATAGCACGGTATGGCCCAATTGAGCATTACTTTATCGCCAATTTGTAGGTCCGAGACTTTGTCGCCTACAGCCACAATTTCTCCTGCACCTTCGTGGCCCATTACAAGTTTTTTGCCCCAACTCTGGGAGTCCCAATCGGTGTGACAAATACCAGCGGCCTTTATTTGTACCAAAACTTCGTCTCCAATCGGAGCTGAAACTGAGATAGTTTCTATTTTGAAACTTCCTTTGCCATCAGCAATGGCGGCTTTGCAGTGAATCATTTTTGGTAACAAATGGGGTTTATTTCGGTATTTATCACTTCCCCAACTTTGGCACCTGGACACCACACTTCCCAATCTTTCCTTTGATTTTCGTTTTCTGGTTCTTTAAGAATCATGTCTTTGTCCATATATATTACGGTCATTACTTTCCGCATTTGATCTGTTTGGTTGGCTCCAGCTCTATGAAAAACCCAGCCGGAATGAAAACTTACTTCGCCGAGATCAAAAGGCTCTATAACATGTTCAAAATCAGTTACTCTGAGTTTTTGGGCTATGAGTTTCTCGCTATCGTCGCTGATGGCCAATTCGCGACCCTCTACTATGGCATGGCTTCCTGCACTGAACTCCAACGGCCCCATTTCGAGCGGAATGGCTTGCAATGGTATCCATGCCGTAACGGTTTTGTCGGTTGCCAATGGCCAATAGTATTGGTCTGCATGCCAAGGAGTTATGCCGCCACCGCCTTCTTTGAACAAGGCCTGGTCGTGGTAAATTCTGGCTCCATCGGCTTGCATCAAGTCAGCTGCTATTTTGCCAAGTCTCTGGCTGAGAACAAATTCTTTGATGGTTTCATCTTCTCGCCATAGGTTAAAGATCTGTAAAAATGCCTTGCCATAAGTATCTCTAGCATCTAGTGGCTGGTCTTGATTGTTGAGTTCGTTTACTTTTTGGGCGATTTTTTCACCATAATAAGCCAAGGTTTCGGCATCGAATACATTTTTGAGTTTAATGTATCTGTTTTTTTGGTAGAAATCTATTTGTTCTTGGCTTAGTTCGTAAGGTTGATTGATATTCATTTTCCTAAATTTTGATGATGCAATTTCAGAAGAATATTCTCATCCGATTTTGATTATTTTTTCAAAATATTGTCTAATATTATCTTTATAGTTTATTTTATATATTAATTTTTGATAAAAAAGAACAATGAAGGCAGTTTTAGAAAAATTAGACCTTGATGCGAGGAATTCATTTCTCTACCGAGACTTTGCGTTGCCAGCTTTTGACGCCGCTTTTCATTTTCATCCCGAGTTTGAACTTACGCACATCCGCAAAGGTGAGGGTCAACGGTATGTAGGCACGCAAGTGGAGGATTTCTACAATGACGACTTGATTTTTCTGGGCTCAAATCTCCCGCATTGTTGGATTTCAAAGCCTCACCCCGAAGGCGAAAAAGTGGAGGCCACAGTGGTGCAGTTTAAAGGTGATTTTTTGGGAGAGCGATTTTTAGAACTGCCCGAAATGCACTTGGTCAATAATTTTTTACAAAAGTCTAGAACGGGGCTAAAAATATTGGGCGAAACAAAATTTAAAGTGTTGGCTACTTTAGAGGAGTTGTCAAAAGTAAATGATTATCAAAGACTTATGTTTTTGTTGAATATCTTAGGTTTTCTCGCTGAAAGTAATGAATTGGAGGTAATTGACTCCTCATTCTTTAATGTTCATCATTCTGGTACAGAGACCGCAAGGTTTCAAAAAGTTTTTGCTTATCTAATAGATCATTATCGGGAGGAAATTGCACTGCATTCAATTGCCGAGGTGGCACACCTTTCGCCTACGTCATTTTGTCGATATTTTAAAACCATTACGGGTAAAACCTTTGTAGAGGTAGTTAATTCTTACCGGATTCAGTATGCTTGTCAATTGCTTAGAAATAAAGAACTTACTGTCAGTCAGATAGCCTTTGAAAGTGGATTCAATGATATTCCGTATTTCAATAAAATATTCAAGAAAATGAAAGGCGTAAGTCCAAGCAAATACCAATAAAAGAGTTTATTTAGGAGTCGTTTGATTATCAATTTTAATTGGTAACAATTTTTAAATATCGATATTTCGAATTATAACAGTTTTATTCCGAAATTTCAGAAAAAATTCAATCATCAATGGACTCTCGCCGAGATTTTATAAAGAAAGCTTCGATGTTGGCCGCCGGAATGGCTTTGCCAAGCTCTATCCTAAAGGCCATGGCCATCAATCCGGCAGACGGAAGTACGTTTTGGGATGCCGAACACGTGGTTATTTTGATGCAAGAAAATCGTTCTTTTGACCATAGCTTTGGTACTTTAAAGGGTGTTAGAGGTTTTAATGACCCTCGGGCCATTCGGCTGCCAAATAATAACAAGGTTTTTTTACAGACCAACCCAAAAGGAGAGACGTTTGCCCCATTTAGATTAGATTTGAAAGAAACGAACGCTACTTGGATGAGTTCTCTGCCGCATTCTTGGGAAAACCAAGTAGATGCTCGAAACGAAGGCAAGTATGACCAATGGCTCCAAGCCAAACCCTCGGGACATGCCGAGTACAAAGAAATGCCTCTCACTTTGGGATATTATGACAGAGAAGACATCCCGTTTTACTACGCATTGGCCGATGCATTTACTGTTTGTGACCAAAATTTCTGTTCTTCGCTCACCGGTACCACGCCAAACAGATTGTATTTATGGTCTGGCACCATTCGTGAAAAACCAAGTTTCGAAGCCAAAGCCAACGTTAAAAACGAAGATATAGATTATGGAAAATGGGCCTACTGGAAATCTTTCCCCGAGCGATTGGAAGAGGCTGGTATTCCTTGGAGGATTTATCAAAACGAAATCAGTTTGACTTCGGGTTTCGAAGGAGAGCAAGATGCTTGGCTGGGAAATTTTACCGACAATCCTATTGAATGGTTTGACCAATACAAAGTAAAGTTTGCTCCCGAGTATTATGCTTATCTACTGAAAGTTAGAGATTTGATTCCGAAAAGAATAACGGATTTGAAGTCATCAATTCCTAATCTTGCTGGGCAAGAATTAGAGAAAACAAAAAGAGAATTGGCGAATCTTGAATCGTTTTTAGAGGTTTTGAAAGTCGATATTGTAGAGTACACTCCGGAGAATTTCAAGAAACTTAGTGATTTTCAGAAGAGTATTCATCAAAAGGCATTCACAAACAACCGTGCCGATGCCGATTATAGGGAACTTGTGACAGTTGAATATGACGATAATGGCACAAAAAGAACCCTTGAAGTGCCTAAAAGTGATGTTTTGCATCAATTCAGAAAAGACGTAAACGAAGATAAACTTCCGGCGGTTTCGTGGTTGGTAGCTCCTGAGAATTTCTCTGATCATCCTGGAGCACCGTGGTATGGGGCTTGGTATGTTTCCGAAGTGATGGAAATTTTGACTAAAAATCCTGAAATATGGAAGAAAACGATATCTATACTGGCCTATGACGAGAACGACGGGTATTTTGACCACGTTCCGCCGTTTGTACCACCACATCATTTGAAACCTGAAACCGGAAAAGTGTCGGCGGGGATAGATACTTCAGTGGAGCATGTAAACATTGAGCACGAAAAGAAACGCAAGTATAAAAATCCGGAAAAGGATGCCCGTGAGAGTCCAATAGGTTTGGGATTTAGGGTTCCGTTGGTCATCGCTTCGCCTTGGAGTAGGGGTGGACAGGTTTGTTCAGAGGTTTTTGACCATACCTCGGTTTTACAATTTTTGGAGAAATTTGTTTCTAAGAAATATAAAAAAGAAATAAAGGAAGAAAATATAAGCGATTGGCGTAGAACGGTTTGCGGTGACCTGACTTCAGTTTTTAAACCTTACAATGGTGAGAAAATTGCTTCTCTAGATTTTGTTAAAAAAGTGCCATTCATAGCTTCTATACATGCGGCCAAGTTTAAAAAACTACCCAATAATTACAAAGCTCTTTCGCCGGAGGAGGTAGCCGAGGCGAATGTCTCTCCGCAAAAATCGGCTTGGATGCCCAAGCAGGAGAAAGGAATTAAGCCTGCTTGTGCTTTGCCTTATGAACTGTATGTTGAGGGCAAGGAACGTGACGATAAGTTTGAGATTACATTTAAGGTTGGGAAGCTGCTTTTTGGTGACAAATCGGCGGGCTGTCCTTTTGTGGTTTATTTTAAAGAAAAAGGAGAGCTAAAGACCCGAAATTATGCACTCAAGGCAGGCGATATTATCACTGACAATTGGATGTTGGACAGCGAGAAATTTAAGTTTGAGGTCTATGGCCCAAATGGCTTTTATAGGGCTTTTAAGGTAAATGTAGAAACTAATGGTTTTGAGTCAAAGCTTTGGTATCAAGAAGGAAAGGATAGAAAACCCAACGGAAATGTAGACTTGGAAATAAAGAATATCAGTGGCAAAACGATTCAAATAGAAGTGATTGACTTGGCCTATAAAACTGGAACGAAAGTGCTTACATTCACCAAAAACGAATATAAGAAGGTGCCGATGGACTTAAGCAAGAGCCACTCTTGGTATGATTTTTTGGTTAGAGTAAAGGGTTCAAAGGACGCTGGTTGGCATTATGCAGGCCATTTAGAAACAGGAAAACCGAGCTTCACAGATCCACAAATGGGTGGGGTGGTTTAAGATTTTTGATTTTTTTGCATAGAAATTGACAACCAATTTGGGTTTACTTGCGTTTATTTCGAGATCTACTTTTTTGTAGTTCTGTAGTTAATAAAAATTTACAATATGAAAATTCAATATTTAGGACATTCTTGTTTTATTGTGGAGTTTGGTGGAAAACGACTCATTTTCGACCCTTTTATTTCTGGCAATCCAATGGCGGGTGGCGTATCAATAGCTGATATTCAAGCAGATTATATTTTGCTCACACATGGCCATGGTGATCATGTCGCTGATGCTGAAAGCATTGCCAAACAGTGTAATGCTCCCATAATTTCTAATTACGAGATAGCCGAATGGTATCAGAAAAAAGGAATAGTTGCTCATGGTTTAAATACTGGAGGTAAGTTTACCTTTGATTTCGGAACGGTTAAACTCGTTACGGCGGTCCATTCAAGTGTTTTGCCAGACGGTACTTATGGCGGTAATCCCTACGGTTTTGTGATTTGGAACGAGAACCACTGCTTTTATCATGCCGGAGACACTGCATTGACCTTAGACATGCAGTTGATCCCAAAAATCTGTCCAGCTTTGGATTTTGCTATTTTGCCAGTAGGCGATTACTTCACCATGGGTTACGAGGACGCCATCATTGCGGCTGATTTTATAGCTTGCTCCAAAATCTTTGGTTGCCATTTTGATTCTTTCCCACCTATCAAAATAGATCATCATGCAGCTAGGGCAGCTTTCTCAGAAGCCAACAAAGAGTTGATTTTGCTAGAAGTAGGGCAAGCTGTAGTGGTTTGATTTTTATCTTTTCGGAATTTTGCTTAATTAATTTTACTTTAAATGTTGTTTTTAGGCAACATTATTGTGATTAAAATAATTTATTGTTGTCTTTTAGCGACATATTTTTTTTATTGTATTTTTATTTGGTATATTTGTTGTGTAAAGAAAACATTAATATTAAAAATTTATCATAATGTCGTATTTATACAACAATATAAACTGGTATAGTATGAGTGATGCTGCCATAATAACAGAGCTTGGCAAGCAGCTCAAGCGTATGCGTATCAGGGCAAATATTACACAGCAAGAGTTGGCTGCCAAAAGTGGTATTTTTCGTAGTACCATCAGCGAAATTGAGAATGGGCGTGTAAGTAATATGCTGAGTTTTGTTCAGATTTTGCGAGGCTTGGAGCAGCTCGATGTGTTAGGGGCTTTTGTTGTTCCTGATAGCATAAGCCCACTTATGGTGGCCGAGCAACAAGCCAAATATCGCAAAAGAGCTACAGGAAACAAAAAAGCTAAGCCCGCAAGCGAATGGTAAATTTGGCAAATGTGGTTTTGTGGGATAAGCTAGTGGGTGCCGTTCTGTGGGATGAGGGTCGTGAGGTAGCATCTTTTGAGATGGATGCTGCATTCGTTCGTCTAGGACTTGATATTGCCCCACTGACTATGCCGATTCAAAGTGCATCAAAGGGTACGATTTTTCAGTTTCCAGCTTTACCAAGAGAAACATACCAAGGTTTACCTGGTTTATTGGCCGATGCACTTCCCGATAGATTTGGTGGACAATTAATCGATATTTGGCTGGCATCACAGGGTAGGGCACGCAACAGTATGAACCCTGTAGAACGACTCTGCTATCAGGGCAACAGAGGTATGGGTGCATTGGAATTTGCCCCAGCCATAAAGCAAGAAAAAGACACAAAAAAAAGTCTGGAAATAGGTGATTTGGTGGCTTTGTCAAAAAAAGCTTTGGAACAAAAAAACGAATTGAATACCGAACTAAGTCAAAAGGAAGCTGAAGCTTTGATGGATATCATAAAGGTGGGGACATCAGCAGGTGGTGCAAGAGCAAAAGCCGTAATAGCTTATAATCCGCTCACTAAAGAGGTACGAAGTGGCCAGCTTGTTGCTCCCGAAGGCTTTGAACACTGGTTGATAAAGTTTGATGGTGTAACAAACGAACAGTTAAGCGACCCAATGGGTTATGGCCGAATAGAATATGCCTACTACAAAATGGCAATAGCATGCGGCATAAACATGACTGAAAGCAAATTATTGGAAGAAGGCGGAAGAGCCCATTTTATGACGAAGCGGTTTGATAGATTACCCAACAATCAAAAACTACACATGCAGACACTCTGCGGTCTGTGTCATTATGACTACAACAATCCGAATGCCTACGCATACGAGCAGGCGTTTCAGGCCATGCGTGAGTTAAGGCTTCCCTATACCGATGCCGAGCAATTGTACCTCAGAATGGTGTTTAACGTAATTGCCCGCAACCAAGACGACCACACCAAAAATATTTCGTTTCTAATGGACAACTCTGGCAAATGGAAGCTTTCGCCCGCTTATGATGTGACCTACGCCTACAACCCAGATAACAAATGGATAGCTCGTCATCAAATGTCAATCAACGGAAAACGAGAGGGAATTGATCAAAGTGATTTGCTAAACGTAGCAAAACAAATGAACATCAAGAAACCCAAGGAAATCATTAGTCAAGTAATTGAAACTGTAAAAAACTGGAAACACTTCGCTCAAGAAGCCCAAATGCCTGAAAGGCAATCATTGGCTTTGGAAAAGACTTTTTTGTTGGGGTTGTGAAAAATGTGAAACAGTTTTTTGCAGAATGTAGCCTTAACCATCATTAAGTATTGTAAAATAAAAGTCTGGTATCAAATAGATTAGAAATTATTTTTATAATTTTATCAAAATGTTGAAATTGTATGACTGTTGTAACCATTAAAGGTAAAATTAATGAGAAAGGAGAGTTGAATCTCAAACATCCCTCGTTTTCACCTGAAGAGGAGGTAGAGGTTACTGTAGTGATGACAGAAAAGCATTCTTATGATTTTTCAGATTTAGCTGGAAAACTTTCATGGAAAGGAGATGGCCTTTTAGAGCAAAAGAAATTGAGAAATGAATGGGAGTAAATACTTTCTTGATACGAATGCCATCACAGCTTTATTACAAGGAAATGACAACCTTGTCAATGTTTTAAAAAATGCCTCTTGGATAGGGATTTCTATCATAAATCAATTGGAATTTCTTGCTAATCCAAATTTAAAGGAAGAAGATATTACAATATTTCAAAGTTTTTTAGACAGAATTGAGGTAATAGGATTAGGCAATGAAAACAAAGATTTATTGTCATTAACTTTAGAAATTAGGAAAAGGAATAAGCTTAAATTACCAGATTCCATTATTGCAGCAAGTGCGATTTATCATAAAAGTATTTTGATCACCAACGACTTTGGTTTTGATAATATCAAAAATTTAAAAGTCATAAGATGTTAACCACACAAAAAAAGCCACCCCAATCGAGGTGGCTTTCGTTTTAAAATCTAGTCTGTAATCACTTCGGATCCAAAGCCATATCAATTCTGGCAATCAAATCTTGTAAATGATATTTACTCAACTTATCAGTCATTCTCGCGGAGGCAGCTTTCATTTCATTTTTCAAATCGATCAATTGTCCTCTGGCGATAGAAGGTAAATCCGTTTGTGCCAAATTCACCACTCTGGTGCTAAAACCATAGGTTACACCCACAGGTACTGATCTTACCATGGCATTGCCTGGTTTCAATAGAGCTGCAACTCTATCTACAAATACCTTCTGAATATTTCTTCTGTAGATATCTATGCTTGTTTTGGTTTTTAGTTCAGAGAAAATACCGCTTCTCAGGTCGGTCATCATTTCGTCTAGGGTGTAATTACCCGCTCCAGCTGCACCACTTTCCATCAATCTTACGGCTCTGTCTCCTGCCAAAAGGCTCGAAAGTGTAGCATCTTGCATTGCTTTGATGGCTTCTACACCATTCTCAGGTTTGATTTTCGACAAAATGTTTTGGTCCATCATCCACAATGGCGTAGTAAACAACTGGGCATTTAAAAACGCCACAGCATCTTTTTGTATAGCCTTTGGAGTAATCTCAAACTGATTACCTTCCATATCATAGGTTTTTGGGCTGTCATAAATACCACCTACGTTTTTGGTTACGTGACCCATGTATCTTCTGAATTGCCCCACCAAGTTCATGTACATTTCTTCTAATTCTTGGTAACTTTCACCATTTTCTTTGCTGTATTCCATCAAGTTTGGCAAAATACGCTTCAAGTTTTTGATACCGTATTCTGACGCTCTCATGGCGTTGTCGCCGATGTCTTCAGTCTGATAACGTGGATCATACGGGCTGATTTCTGTTCCGAACCAAAGACGACGGTTTTTGTAAGCCTCTTTGGTCATATCGTTCAAGAGTTTCTTTTCTTCGTCTTCGTCTTTTGCATCAGCAAAATATTTGTAACCCCAAGTAATCGCCCATTTGTCGTAGTCGCCTATGCGAGGAAAGAAATGCTTCACACCGTCCTCTGGCTGAGCTACATAGTTAAATCTGGCGTAGTCCATAATAGATGAAGTGTGTCCGTTTTTCTCTTGAAACGCTGGGTCTCTGAGTTTTTCTACTGGCGTGGCCGAAGAAGCACCCATGTTGTGACGAAGGCCTAGAGTATGTCCAACTTCATGAGAAGACACAAAACGAATCAATTCGCCCATCAGGTGGTCATCAAATTTTTTCATTCTAGCAGCTGGATCAGCAGCAGCAGTTTGTATCAAATACCAGTTTCTCAATAGGCTCATGATGTTGTGGTACCAACCGATATGACTCTCAAGAATTTCACCAGAGCGTGGGTCGTGGACGTTTGGTCCGTAAGCGTTTTGAATATCCGCCGCAAAATATCTCACCACAGAGAAACGGGCGTCTTCCAAGCTCATAGTAGTGTCATTTTCAGGCCAGTATTCGCCCCTGATGGCGTTTTTCCAACCTGCGGCTTCATAGGCCGGTTGCCAGTCATCAATACCAGCCTTTATGTATTTTCTCCATTTCTCAGGTGTAGCTGGATCAATATAGTAAACTATTGGTTTCTTAGGCTCAATCAATTCTCCTCTTTTTTGCTTTTCGGCGTCTGCTTTTGACTTGGGCTCAAGTTTCCATCTTACTGCAAAAACGTCCTCGTCTGCCTTGTGCGATTCTTCTTCGAAAACACCAAAACTATTGGCAAAATAACCAACACGTGCGTCGAATATTCTTTTACGCATAGGCACTTTCGGTAGCAAAATCATTGAAGTGTTGAACTCCATGGTTATAACACCTGCATCCAAAGCTGCTGGAAGATTCACACCAATCTGCGGCATAGGAGTAAGTGAAATACGTGGAGGCGTAGTAGAGAAGGTTTTGACGGTCCTGATTTCGGTATTTATTGGATACGATTTAATTTTTTGAATATATGATCTGTCCTTTTGGAAGGCCACAATATTCAAAATCTGTTTGTCGATAGAGCCCAAAGAGAATGTCTGAATGTCAGAATCAAAGGTGCTGGTTACGTCTATCACATATCCTAACGAAACCTTTCCAGTAGAGTCTTTTTTAATGGCTTTAATTTCAAAATTACCAATGATTGGGTCAGCACTGGAGTTTTTTACAGCCTGTGCCATAGGTTTTGAACTGTCAGGAGACATAATCACTTTCGTGATTGATCTCAAAAGCAGGTTGTTGTTGATGCCTTTTTCCCACTTCACAACCTGACGATTCACCTCTTCACCTCCAAAAATTCCGCCACCGGCTGGAGTTTTTGAGAATCTGGTGATAGACATTATTTCTCTTTCGAGCAGCGAGTCTGGGATTTCGAACAGGTACTTGTCGTCCATTTTATGCACGGTCATCATGCCTTTTTGAGTAACAGCCGTACTGTCAACCACTTCTTTGTAAGGTTTTGGACCTTTTTTTGGTGCTTCAGGTTTTTTAGGAGGTTCAGGTTTTTTGGGCACTTCGGCCACCACAGGTTTAGTCTCTTCGGCCTTTTTTTTCTTTTGAGCGTTCGCTCCAAAGCTTGCACCCACCAACAGAGCCAATAGCAATGTAAAGAGCTTTTTTGTCATAATTTAAGAGTTTGTTTTAAATAATTAATAGTTTGTTTTATTTCTAGGTTGTTGCATAGAAAGATACCAAAGGTAAAAAATTATTGGAATTAGTAAAGCCATAAATATTATCGAGGGATGAATTTCGTAGATGAATGGCTCTCTTCAAAACAATAAGAGCTGATTCATTTGTTTTAAAATTGTTTATTTTATTTGAGATTATACTTTTTTAGCTAGCCTTTGGGCTTTTCCCAAAATTTTATTTCCATTCACCGACAAAAACTACTCATTTATCGGTAAAAGTTTGAACACTCACCGAATTCCTGTTTTCTTTGGGTAATGAACCCTATAATTTTGAAGTATTAAAACAAACAAATTATGAACAACAATAACAAAAATGCAGTCTTCTTCTGGTCGATTCTTTTGGTTTCGATAGGAGGACTTTTCTTACTTCGCAATTTCGGAATGCTGAATTTTAACTTTCCGGTTAAGATCATCAGCTGGAGGCTTATTCCTCTTATTATCGGTATTAATGCTTTCTTAAAAGGCAAAAACATGGAGGGTATTATTGCCACCACCATTGCCGTAGTTTTTTTCATTCCTGATTTTCTGACAGCCACTGAGAGGGCAACCTATTACAAGCTTTGGCCTTTACTTCTTGTGGGCTTGGGTGGACTTATTCTTTATAAGTATTTCAATCCGAAATTTGATATGCCAAAACGCCAATTGAAGCCCGATGGGACCGATTTTGAATACATAAACGAGTCTAATATTATGGCTGGAACGAACAAAAAAGTGTTCTCGAAAAACTTTGAGGGCGGACAAATAAACTGTGTGATGGGCGGTGCCCAAATAGATCTTACCGAAGCAGACTTGGCCGAAAAATCAGGTTTGAATCTATTTATTCTGATGGGCGGCTTGGAACTGCGTGTACCCAAGGAATGGAATGTACAAATAGACGTATTGCCGATTATGGGTGGCGTAGAAGACCAAATCACGAAGTTTCCTGAGTCTGTGGTCAACAAAGAAAAGAGATTTTATTTGACAGGCAATGTGGTGATGGGTGGTGTAGAAATCAAAAGATATTGATTATTAAAGTTTTTTCTAACATTTCAAAATATACTATTACTATGGACAGCAAAAAAGATTTCATCAAATATTTCGTCATAGTTTTGCTCATAATAGGTGGGCTGGGGGTTTTGGGTAAACTCCAAGACAGAGTGGATCGCGAAGATTCTGAAGATAATGGCAAAAGTCGCAATGATTTTTTTGAGGTTAATAATTTTATGGGAGGAAGTAAAAAGGAATACAATTTTGCCGAATTCAAAGGAGGAATTATCAACTGCGTAATGGGAGGCACAGAAATAGACCTCACCAACACCGGCCTCAAAAGTGGAGCTTCTATAGACGTGTTTTTGATGATGGGAGGAGTGAAAATTAAAGTTCCGAAAGATTGGAATGTTGTATTGGATACCGATAATGTCATGGGCGATTCTAAAGACCACAATGCAGAGAACGAAGACGTGGTATACGATAATTCTAAGACCCTGAAAATTAAAGGAACGGTACTCATGGGCGGTTTGGAAATAAAAAGATACTAATACCGTCAGACCATGCAAAACCCAATATTGAGCGGTAGAAAAGGGCTGGTTAGGTATTTTACGGTATGGATAACCCTCGGCATACTTTTCTTTTTTGTGATGTCGTACTTTGTGCCTGCCCAGAAAGATTTTCTTGCCGTAGACATCATCATGCAGAATTTTATCATGGCGTGTTTGATGATAGGCATGTGGTATCCCATCAATTTTATGTCGTGGGAAAGTCAAAAACTTTCCTACCTCATTTTCAATCATTTGCTCATGTTTTTGCTATTTGCGTTTTCGTGGGTTTCGCTTACGCATTTGTTTCTGAGGTTTATTTTTAAGGGCGAAAATATCAACGGATACATAGAAAGTTCGGTGGCTTTTAAAATCCCCTTTTGTTTTTTTGCCTATATCGTATTTGTGATTTCTATTTATTTGCTCAAATATTATAATTCTTATATCGAGAAAAAAGAGATAGAAAAAAGACTAAGCGAGTCTATCCAAGAAGCCGAACTGACCCTGCTCAGAAATCAAATGAATCCTCATTTTATATTCAACAGTCTGAATAGTATCAGTTCATTGACCATCATAGATCCAGACAAAGCACACGATATGGTTATAAAACTATCCGATTTTTTGAGATATACCGTGGGCTATGGCCAAATGCAAAAAGTGCCACTCAGAAAGGAGCTGGAAATGTGTGAGGCTTATCTGGACATTGAAAAAATAAGATTTGGCGATAAAATAAATGTAGAAATGCAAGTAGCCGAAGATACCCTTGGTCTAGAGGTGCCGAGCATGCTTTTGCAGACACTTTTTGAGAATGCCATCAAGCACGGCATTTACAACTCGCTGAATCCCGAGAGGATATTTTTTAAAGCAAGTATAGAAGAAAACCGGCTGGAGCTCGTGATGGAGAATACTTTTGACAAAGACGGCACACAGAAAGTAGGCACGAAAACCGGCTTAAAAAACATAAAGGAAAGGCTAAGATTGATGTATAAAAACTTAGCTATTTTCGAGAACCAAGTGATAGACAACAAGTTTGTGGTTTGGATAAATATTCCAATAAGTTGAAAATACTCACTAAAGAAATATTGGCTTAGCGTCTTTGCGACCTGGCGGTAAAACATATAAGCAAATGAAAATCAAGACATTATTAATAGACGACGAAGCTTTGGCCCGCACTTTGGTGCAAAATTTCATCAAAGCCGATCCTGATTTTGAGGTAGTTGGAGAGGCCGGAGATGGTTTCGAAGCCATGAAAAAAATCACCGAATTGCAGCCCGATTTGATATTTTTGGACATACAAATGCCCAAACTCACCGGGCTCGAATTGCTCGAACTTCTGCCCAATCCGCCCATAGTGGTTTTTTCAACGGCTTATGACCAATACGCCATAGAAGCGTTTGAAAAAAATGCTGTGGATTATCTTTTGAAACCATTTTCGAGAGACAGATTCCAGAAGGCTTTACAAAAAGTTAAGGAAAAAATTGAGGCTAAAGTCGATACAAAAGAAGAAATCAAAAATCTTTTGGCCACGCCCCCACACCCCGACAAAGCCTTGGACAGAATCGTGATAAAAGACGGAGCCAAAATAGAAATGGTGCCCTACCAGGACATTACGCACCTCGAAACCTACGGCGACTATGTGTGGATTTACACCGAAAAAGCCAAGTTTCTGAAACAAAAAACCATGAAAGAGTTTGAGGAGTTGTTGCCAGCCACGTTTCTAAGAGTTCACCGCTCATTTTTGGTCAATGTGGCATTTATACAGAAACTAGAACTCTACGAAAAGAACTCCTACCAACTCCTACTAAAAAATGGAGCCAAGGTAAGCGTAAGCAAAAACGGCTACAAAGAATTGAAGGAGACTTTGGGGTGGTGATTTTTAAACTTATAAAGTTTGGTTTGGAAATTTAAAGAATAAAAATAATATTATTAGTATACGAAATCAGTAATATTTTTCCAAATTCTAAAACCACCTGAAACGTCCCAAATTATTATTTTTGATTTCAGCCAATAAAAATCGTTTGAAAAATGTCAATTCAAACAAAATAGATTACAAATCATAGGACTTCTCGATTGGTTTCGTTTTTTTGAGTTCAAGAATAATTATTTTTTAGAGAAATAATGAATAGCTTAAATTTCAACAGACAGTTTATTTTTATCCATTCGAATTATTCAACTTAGCATTCAAAATTTGTCCAATTTCTAGGGCTTTGGATTTTACGAAGTCGGCGTTTTTGCCGGCAAAGAGGGCGTCGGTGCAGGTAATCCAATAGGCCAGCCAACGCTCAAAAAGCTCGGTGGTGAGTGGGTGTGTAGCGTGGCGTTCCATGTGTACCCACATCATGCCGCCCGTGTAAGAGCCGGTTTGGAACAGCCAGTTTTCCCAAAAATTGTACACCCGCACAATGTGCTTCTCCCAATGCTCGGCCGATGGGCCAAAAACTGGTGCCAGTTTCTCGTCGTTCAGTACGTTGTCGTAAAATGTATCCACCAGTTTTACCACATCCTCACGGTTTTCTATATCTTTCATAAAATTTAGTATATTGCATCAACATTTGACGCCTAGCTTGCGTTAGTGTCTTATAAACCTTAGTTTTTAGATGAGATTATCCTTCTGTTTTCTCCTAATTCTGCTTACTACGATTGCCTGCAAAGTTCAACAAAAAAAGCCTGTTTCCAAAGAATCGGCGGTTTTAGATAGGGGCAAAGCCAGAGAGTCGAAGCCGGTGGTTTCGTCTATCAATGGCAAGTATAATTTCATAGATTCTACCAATGCCCGGGTTTTTATGGTGGTGGAGCTGGCCAATGTTGCCGAGGACGTGGATTACGAAAAACTCAACAAAATCTTCAGAATTCAGTGGTCAATCTTGCCAGAATATGGCACCAAGGAAAAGCTAAAATCGGGTAAACTGGAGTTCTCGGAAGAGCATTTCAAGAAAGTGGGTAAAACCTATCAGTTGACTTTTGATATACCGAAGCTCAAAAACGTGGAGTCGGCGGTCATGGTGCTTGATTTTGTGGATATTGAAGCGGCTACAAAATATACTTTCGATTTACCGATTGACTTTTTAGCCAAAAAAGTTGACACCAGGTTTTTGGTTTACGACAAAAAGGAAGACATCTTTCCGAAGTTCATTCCGTACTTGTATGAAGGAGCCGAATTTGTGGTAAAGCCTATCAATTCTACCCAAGAAAAGTTATTTCTCAAGAGATATTCGAATTTGAGCTTACCGGCTCTATCGCCGATGTCGTCGAGCAAAAGAGACCCCATGAGCGAATTTGCCTCGGAGGAAGTAATCGAAATCATACCGGGCGAGGTGGTGAGTTTGAAACAAAAAGGCGTTTATGTGCTTACACAAAACCCTGATAACCATCAGGATGGGTATGGTTTTTTGGTGGTTGGTGAGCGTTTTCCGAGAGATACCGAGGCACAGAGTTTGAGGGAGTCGTTGGTCTATATGAGTACGCCAAAAGAGATAGAAGAACTGAAAAACAACGAAAATGCTAAGGAAGCCTTGGATTTGTATTTTTTGAATGTGGCCAAGGGAAATCAAGTTTTGGCGAAGCAATTGGTAAAGACATATTACAAACGTGTAGCGGAGGCCAATAAGCTGTTTTCGACCTACAAAGAGGGCTGGAAAACCGACAAAGGCATGGTATTCGTAATCATGGGGCCGCCATCGCGAGTGCAGCGAAATCGTCAAAGAGAGGTGTGGTTATATGCCCAAAACTCAAACAATTCAGAAATTATTTTTACATTTTATAGAAAAACGAACGCCTTTACCGACCAAAACTATGAGTTGGTGAGGTACCCTGAGTACAGTTCGTTTTGGTACCCTTTTGTTGAAGCATGGAGAACAGGAAACGTAGTGGAGTAAGCCGAGGTGGAGATGCCCCTCGCAAATTTTTTAAACCCGTAAACAGGCCCAACAAAGAGGATTTTGTTTTTGGTATGCAGTCGGTATTGGAGACACTCAAGTCCGACAAAGAAATAGATAAACTGCTGCTTCAGAAAGAGTTAAAGCATTTTGAGGAAATAGAAATTCTGGCTAAGCAGCGTGGCGTGCCTATTCAGCGGGTGCCTTTGGAAAAACTCAACCGAGTGACGATGAAAAATCACCAAGGTGCCATAGCATTTGTGTCTTCGGTAAATTTTGCGGTGCTTTCTAATGTAGTCACAGCGGCTTTTGAGACTGGAGAAGTTCCATTGATTTTGCTTTTGGACAGAATCACCGATGTTAGAAATTTTGGGGCTATTTGCCGATCGGCGGAGTGTAGTGGAGTGCATGGTGTGGTGGTTCCCACTCGTGGTGCGGCCCAAATCAATGGCGACGCCATGAAGACCTCTTCGGGAGCCTTAAACTTTGTGCCGGTTTGCAGAGAAAACGACCTCTGGAATGCCATAAAATATCTTAAAAACTCTGGTTTTCAGGTGGTGGCTTGTACCGAAAAATCTACCGATTACGTTTATCAGGCCGATTATTCTATTCCTACGGTGATTATCATGGGCTCAGAAGAAGACGGCATATCTGAGAATTTATTACAAGAAGCCGACGCCAGAGTGAAAATTCCGCTGAAAGGTCGAGTAGAGTCCTTGAATGTTTCTGTAGCAACCGGAATCATACTTTTTGAGGCTGTTAGACAGCGAGAATTCAAATAGTTGGCCTTGTTGGCAGAAGAAAATTAGAATTTCAAATCGTTATTATGAATCCCAATGGACAGTGTTTTCTGGAAGTTGGGATTTTCTTTTAATGAAGAAAGCTCAACTGCGGCATCGAGCGAATGAATGTTGCTCCCCAGGAAATCAACAAGTTTGTTGTCTATCAAATACAAAAGGTTTTCTTTTGTGCTTCTGATGTTGGAGTTTAGGTAGGAGCTCATGTTTACTTGAAATTTGATACCCATATTCTTCAATTGCAATATTTTTTTGTCCTCTTCAAAAAGGTAATTGAATTTCTCGGGATGAGAGATTATCGGTTGGTAACCAAATATTTGCAACCTTTTTATGCTATGAATAAGAAAGTCAAATTCGTTTAGAAATGCAGTTTCTATGAGCAAATGATAATTTTCGTCGTCAAGAGTTAGTAGTCTTTTGTTGGACTTAAGTTTCAAAACAAAATCGGAGTCAATGTAATACTCCGCAGCCGGCCTTAGTTTAAGATTTATGTTTCTTGCAGCTAGTTTTTCAGATAGTCTTTTGGTTGTCTCTACTATTTTTTCTTCGGAGTTTTCATAGTACTCATTCATGATATGAGGAGTGGCTATACAATACCTAAAACCGAGTTTCACAAGCATATCACACATTTCTATGGCTTCATCGAAGGTGTCAGGACCGTTATCATGAAATGGAAGCACATGAGTATGCATGTCTAGGTCAACCCCGAGACGGTTTGAATCAAAATATAAATTGGGATTTTTTAGTAATGTCTTTGTCATTTTTTATAGATTCATTGGCTCTTATTTGGCTATTCATAAGGAGCCCGATTTAAGTGAATTCTTCGCAAAGTATATGTTACTTTTGTGCATTAATAATGCCAAGTATTGTTATATTTTAAGAATATAATCAAGCGGTGTGAGTTAAGATGTAAGTTGCTGTATATTATCTTTTTATGAGAGATATTAGCTGTTCTAAAGTAGGTAATTCCAAATCTTTTTCTGATACTACAGGGTTTTCTATTCCCCAGTCGATGTTGAGAGCGGGGTCATTGTAAATGATGCCAGCCTCAGAAGTTTTATCGTAGTAGTTGGTGCATTTATATACAAAAATGGCATCTTCAAGAGTAGCAAAACCATGTGCAAAACCTTCAGGAACATACACCATGTTTTGCTTTTCGGCAGTCAGCAAAAACGACTCATATTGGCCGAAAGTTGGCGATTCTGGTCTTATATCGACAGCTATATCTATAACTTTACCCGAAATTACACGCACCAGTTTGCCTTGAGCAAATGGGGCTTTTTGCAAATGAAGCCCACGCAGAACGCCTTTTGTTGAGAAAGACTGGTTGTCTTGTACGAAAGTAACGTCGGCCACATTCTCTCTAAAAAGCCTTTCGCTGAAAGTCTCAAAAAAATAACCTCTTTCGTCATGAAAGATCCTTGGAGTAATCTCAATTAGGCCGTTTATTTTCGTTTCCCTAAACTGCATTTTTTATGGTAAGTATAATTCGGCTGTAAATTTAAAGATTATTTCCCTTAAAATATCATTTTACACTTGTTTTTGAAGCTGTAGTTTCATTTTTGTTTACAAATTTATGTTTTCCAATTGGTTGATTACTTGAGTTTTATAGACAAAATTTTGGGTTTTGTCTATGTTTTTGAAAAAATAGAATTTTAGGATTTTTTGAATAAAAGGATATTATACGCTTATTTTAATGAAATTTTAGTTTTATAATGACCAAAGCAGAGCTTTTTGAGCAAATCAAAAGAAAGAAGTCGTATTTGTGTGTCGGCCTTGATACCGACATCCTCAAAATTCCGAAACATCTTCTGGATTCTGAAGATCCGATTTTTGAGTTTAACAAGGCCATAATTGACGCAACAGCCGATTTTTGTGTTTCATACAAACCAAATATTGCCTTTTATGAAGCCATGGGCCCAAAAGGGTGGGAAAGCTTGCGGAAAACTTTAGAATATATACCTCGCGACTGTTTCACGATAGCCGATGCCAAAAGAGGCGATATTGGAAATACTTCGAGCTTGTATGCAAGAGCTTTCTTCGATGAGAAGTCGTCCGGACTGTCGTTTGACTCCGTTACTGTGGCACCTTATATGGGTGCTGATTCCGTCCAGCCATTTCTTGACTTTGACGGCAAATGGGTGATTTTGCTGGCTCTGACTTCAAATGTTGGAAGCCAAGATTTTCAATTTTCGGAGCTGAATTCTGGTCAAAAATTGTTCGAAAAAGTACTCACAAAGTCGCAGGAATGGGGAAATGACCAAAATATGATGTATGTGGTAGGTGCTACCCAGGCCGAAAGCCTTACGGCCATTCGTAAAATCGTGCCTGAGCATTTTTTGCTTATACCTGGAGTAGGAGCACAGGGCGGAAGTTTGGCTGAAGTGAGCAAATACGGCATGAATAGCAGCTGTGGACTTTTGGTTAATTCTTCAAGAGCGATAATCTATGCTTCGAGCGGCGAGGATTTTGCCCAAAAAGCCAAAATAGAAGCTCAAAAGGTACAAATGGAGATGGCAGAATATTTGGAGAATATTTAAGATTCTCAAAGATTCTTTTCAGTTTGTTATTGAGATGAAAAAAAGCCTTTTAACCAATTTCAGCGGAAAATGCATAAAATGAAATACTCTTGGCTAAGTTTTACACACACCGAAAATGAATATTTCTATGTTGCTTAGAGATAAAAAATAAACACATGAAAAACGAAGACTTTATCCACTACACTTGGCAATATCAGCAATTCGACAAGGCCAATCTGCTCACTACTGATGGTCAGGTATTGAGCATCATAAAACCTGGTTTTAGGAATAGCCACTCGGGGCCCGATTTTGAGAATGCCCGCATTATCATAGGGCAGATAGAGTGGGCAGGGAAAGTTGAAATTCACCTGAAATCATCGGACTGGAACAAACACCGACATCAGCTCGATGCGGCCTACGAAAACGTTGTTTTGCACGTGGTCTGGGAGCATGATGGCGAGGTGTTTCGCTCCGACGGCTCTGTTATTCCTACTCTGAAAATTAAGGATTTGGTTTTCAAAGACACGCTTCAGAAATATGAGAATTTACTCAAAAACTCATCAGATATACCTTGCGAATATCATTTGAAGGATATTTCAAATCTGGCCAAAATCTCTATGATAGAGAAGGCCTTGGCCCATCGATTAAACCAAAAGTCTGAAAGTCTAAAGGAAATTTTGGATGCAACAAATTCGGATTTTGAAGAACTCGCCTACAGGGTTTTCGCAAGAAACATGGGTTTTAAGCTCAATTCGGATGCTTTTTTGAGATTAACAGAAGTGCTACCTCTGAAATTTATTCAAAAACACAGGGGTAATCTTATGCAGATAGAGTCATTGTTGTTTGGTCAGGCCGGATTTTTGGACGAAATCAAAGATGAATTTTCGGAGAGTTTATGCAAAGAGTATGATTTTTTGGCTCAAAAGTATGACCTAAAAAAACTGAAAATGCAAAGAAGCGAATGGAGGTTTCTTCGAACCAGACTGGGTAATTTTCCAACGGTGAGAATATCGCAACTGGCGGCCATTTTAAATCAGTCGCAAGGACTTTTTTCATTGTTTCTCGAAGATGCCAATAAGCAGAATATTGAGAAGTCGCTACAAGTCATGCCTTCAGCATATTGGCGAGAGCACTATGATTTTGATAAAAAATCGCAGTTTTCTCTGCATGGAATAGGAAAGTCGTCTGTGGAAAACCTACTCATTAACACGTCGGTACAACTTTTGGCTTTTTATTCGGAAAAAACAGACAACTATTCTTATTTTGAAAAAGCCATAAAAATATTGGAAGAGATAAAACCAGAGCAAAATTTCATTACCAAAATATGGCAAAACTTGGGTTTTTCGTGTGCTTCAGCTTTTGATTCTCAAGCTCTTATAGAACAATATAATAACTTTTGTTCCCAAAAAAAATGCACCCAATGTGCCATTGGTGTTGAAATATTGAAGAAAGATTAAAGCTCTTCCAGCGTTTTCAAAGGTACAAAGTTCATTTTTGCTCCAGCCTCCAGAAGGAGTGCGTATGATGCCTCCATGGTGTTTTCAATTTTGCAGTCTAAAATAGCCTCCCGGACTTCGTTTTTAAGAATTCCTACTTCTTTTGAAGGTTGAAGACCAAAAATAGACATTATCAGTTCGCCGGTCATGACAGGCTGAAAACTCCTGAGTTTGTCTTTTTGCTCAATTTCTATCAGAAGCTCTTCTACTTTGTCGAAGTTTTTTAGGTATTTTCTTACTCTGTTGGGGTCTTTGGATGTAATATCGGCCCGGCAAAGCAACATCAGATTCTCTATATCTTCTCCGGCTTCTACCAACAACCGCCTCACCGCAGAGTCTGTTATGCCGTCTTTTGCTAAGGCTATTGGCCGTAAATGTAAACGAACCAAATTGGCCACTTTTCGCATTTTTTCGTCAAGAGGAAGTTTCATTTTTCTGAAAATTCCTTTTACCCATCTGGCACCCAGCTCCTCATGGCCATGAAAAGACCAACCGTTTTTTGGGTGATAGCGTTTGGTGGCAGGTTTGGCAATATCGTGCAAAATAGCCGCCCAACGAACCCAAAGGTCATTTGAGTTGGCCGACAGGTTGTCTAGCACTTGCAATGTATGGTAGAAATTATCTTTGTGGCCTTTGCCATCCATGGTTTCTACCCCCATCAGATTTACAAGCTCGGGGAAGATAATTTTTAACAAACCGGTTTGTTGCAAAAGCTTAAAGCCGTAAGATGGTGTTTTGGACAAAATAATTTTATTCATTTCGTCACTTATTCTCTCTTGAGAAATGATTTCTATGCGGCTCGCCATGGTCTTTATGGCCATAAAAGTGTCTCCCTCTATATCAAACCCAAGTTGTGAAGCAAATCTTATAGCCCGCATCATTCGGAGCGGATCGTCAGAAAATGTCGTTTCGGGATTCAGGGGCGTTTTAATGATTTTGTTTTGGAGGTCGGCCACACCATTGAAGGGATCTATGAGCTCTCCGAAGCTGTCTGGGTTTAGCGAAATACCCATGGCATTGATGGTGAAATCTCTACGGTGTTGATCCTCTGAAAGTGTGCCGTTTTCTACCAAGGGTTTTCTAGAGTCGGAGCGGTAGGATTCTTTTCGGGCACCTACAAACTCTATATCGTACTCACCAAAATTAAACTGTGCGGTGCCGAAATTTTTGAAATAGTTTACTGGCAAATCTACGTCAATAATAGCTGCGGTGCTTTTGGCCAATTCTATACCACTACCAACACAAACAAAGTCTATGTCTTTGTTTGGCCTGTTCAGCATCAGGTCTCGCACATATCCACCAACCACATAGCTGTCTATGCCGAGGCTTTTTGAAGCCACCGACACTAGCGTAAATATGGGATTACTGCTTATTTCTTCTTTGAAATTTTTCTTACTCATTTCTGCAAAATTACTGCTTTCTGATGGTTTGATAAAAGAAAACTACAATTATGGTCTGCGACTTCAGAAATCAGGGCTGGGCTTAACAAAATAATCGAGGGCATTTCCCAAGCTTTTGGCGGTTTATCCCAAAGTAAAGCAAGTTCGTCACATGTGTTTTAGACGGGAGTTTTGGCGATATAATTTTGAATCATCAAACAAAGGGAAACACCTTTTGAAACTTAAAAAAACAAATAAAAAAACATCATGAAAAAGTTAAGCATCATCGCCGGATTAGTATTTACAACAGTATTTTTTGCTTCATGCGAAAGCAACGAAGTTATGCCACAAGTGAACAGTTCCAATCCTGCAACGGAAACCATAGAGTTCTTGGAGCCAGAATTTGCCAATCAGAAAAGGCCGAGTGCAAAGGCAGAACAAACTACTATCGTTCCAGTGGCAACAGAGGCAATTATAGCAGTTGAAAACAAACTTGAAAAGTAAAATATATCGTGAATTCCTTAATGGAACTTAGCGTAATAATTCAGTATCAAATTCAGAAAAGTAGTAAAAGAAACAAAAAAAAATTAAAACAAAACATCATGAAAAAGTTAAGCATCATCGCCGGATTAGTATTTACCACAGTATTTTTTGCATCATGTGAAAGCAACGAAGTTATGCCGCAAGCGAACAGTTCCAATCCTGCAACAGAAACCATAGACTTCATGGAGCCAGAATTTGCCAATCAGAAAAGGCCAATCGGCAAATCAGAAGCTGAGATAATAATTCCAAAAGCTAGCTTGGAGTCGACTATAACTACGGTCGCAACAGAGATATAATGTTAGACTATTAAAAAAAACACCAATTATGAAAAAGTATACGATAACAAAAATGTCGACCATGTGGTCAACGAATAACTTAAAGACCAGAGTAGAGCGTTTTTTGGATGATGCATCGGCAAATAACCACAAAATAGTGTCTGTGTCTTTTGGGGTGAATTTGTGGTGGATGCCTACGGCTTATATCACATTGGAAATGGAGACTAATTAAATTCTTCTATTGATTTTAGTTTTATACTAAAGGAATTTGAAGTTTTGTTTAGATTTGTGAAAACTCTACAAATTTAAAACGAGAAAATACGCACACCATGAATGATTTAGAATTTTTGAAGAAAAGAAAGGGCATGACCATCGCTAATGCTTGGATGCTCTTATTTACCTGCATCGGTTTTCTAATTGTTTTAATGGTCGCTTTTGTTTATTACAACAAAAGAATCGTTCAAAAGGATGCTGAGTTTGGTGTTGAATATATTCTTTACGCTTTTGTTTTGACTTTTTTTTCTGTGTCTTTGCTTGGAATCTGGCTCATAAATAAGGAATTTCCCCGTTTTAAATCGATAAAAAATAGTGATTTTTTTAATGTCATCTTGATAAGCATGACATGGATTATATTCTCGACTGTTTTTGATGAATTCGCCAGTTTATTTGAATCCGATAGTAAAGACAAAAACGATGTTTTTTCGCACAGCCGTTGGATTTTGGACATCTTGGTTTCGGTTTCTTTTGCTTTGTTCCAGATTGGAGTTATAAGCCATGGATTGTTCAAGAACTATTCTTTCAAAAAGGCCATAATCACCATTTTCTTTTCGGGACTGGTGTTCATAATACCCCACATCGCCTTGCCTATGGCATTTCAGGGTTTGATGTTTGCAATTATTTACTATGCCTTGGGGTCATTCCAAACGGTCTTGATTTCCGCAATCCTGGTCTCTGTTCCTGAGTATTTCTTCTGGTATTTTTATGGAGTAAAAAACAACAATCCGATCAAAAATAATTGGATTGTGAATGAACCCATTTATTATTTGGCAACAGCCTTGGCCTTCGTATTGTGGTTGTATTTTCTTTATAGACTTTACAAAAATCGAGAGCAAATTGAGTGGAATCAAACAGCCACTTATGAAGAAATTATATTCTAAATCCACAACCTTCGGGTTGTTTTTTTTTGCCATTTCCCATCCATAGAGTACTTCATCCCACGCTTTTACCAGTTCGTCACATCTGTTTTTTGTAGCCATTTTGCAGATATATTTTTGAAACATCAAACAAGGAGACGGTCTCTTTGCAAAACAAAAAAATATCAAAAAAATGAAAAATTCTATCTTAATGAAATCAGCCAGAACCGCACTTGTGGGCAAATGGGACGTGGCAGTATTTGCTTTTATTATTTATTTATTCATCATTTATGTTATCGAAAAGGCCTTTGATAACCTTGGTTTAGAAGGCTTGGGCTCGTTCTTATTTGAAGGTGTTTTTTCGGTTGGCTTTGCATTCTTTTATTTGTCAGTAGCACGCAACCAACCTCTCAACGTTGACATGATGTTTAAAGGCTTCAGCAGATTTGGAACAGCCCTCTTAGCTTCTTTGTTGGCTATGATTTTCGTAATTCTCTGGTCTTTATTATTGATAATTCCTGGTGTGGTGGCATTGCTTTCTTTTTCTATGGTGTATTTTATTATTGCCGATAACCCAACAATCAGTGCTTATGATGCTTTGAAATTAAGTAAAAAAATGATGTATGGCCACAAATGGAAATACTTCAGATTGATTTTGAGATTCACGGGATGGTTCATTTTAAGTATTTTGACAGTAGGTATTGGTTTCTTGTTTTTGGTTCCTTATTTCCAAACTGCCAACGCCGAGTTTTATGAGGACATCAAATCCAAAATTGCTTCGAAATAATCAGTTTTTTGTGCCTATTTTTGTAAAAAAAACATATTAAAACCTCATGGACGACTTAGAACTGATACAGAAAAAAACCGGCATGACAATCGGCACTGCGTGGATATTGATGTTTTCTTCTATAGCTGTTTTGTTTTTTAGCGGTGTAGTTTTTGGTATTTATATGGCTGCCAAAGGCGGAAAAGAAGGAATGGGCCAAGCTGTGGATTTTGTGATGATTAGTTTGGTATGCAGTTTTTTGCTTTTTGCCGGAATAGGCTTTCTGATCAACAAAAAAGAGAAATTTTATACTCAAAAAGTCAAACCGGAAGTCATTTTATGGGCTGTGCTGATAGCCATTCTCTGGGGTTTTGTAAGTAGCTTTTTCATGGATTATTTCCCGAAATACGAAGGAATGGCTCCGATTGGCGAACTGACGAACAATTGGGTGTTTGGGGTTTTGCTAAATTCAGCCATGATTATCTTTCAGATTGGGGTCATTGGCCACGGCTTACTAAGAAACTACGAGCTCCGAAGAGCCATGATTACGATTTCTTTTGTCTGTATCACGTTTTATATACCGGCTGCCGTTATATCGCTGGTGCTGCAATCCATGATATTGCTCTATATTTATTACCGCACGGCGTCTTTTTGGGTGGTTTACGCCTGTTCTATCCTCATGTTTACGCCTCAATATTTGTTCAAATATATATTCAATGCTCCAGCGATAAATTCCAATTTTTGGCGGGTTTATATTCTTCCAAACGACACCATTTACTATGTTCTCTTGGTACTTTCTTTGGTGGGTATTGGTGTGTTGTTGCGTCAAATCAAGGCCAAAACAGTTCTTATAAAGTGGTTGAAGGAATACGAATATCCGTTTTGAAACACAATTAAATGAATAATATTAATGGAAAATGATTTTTTGGACTCACCAAAACTGAGCGGCATGACCATTTTCAAGGCCTTTATGCTGGTGTTTTTTTGTGTGAGTTTGATACACTGCATTGGTCTTTTTTTCCAAGCTGGATTTTTGTTTGGTTTTATTGACTCCTCTGTTCAAAATACAGCGAAGATTAACCTGAAACCGAATACCTACGGTTATTTCATTGCGTACATAATGTTTATTTTGATTGGTCTTCGAGTAAATAATTTTGATTTACCGATTTTCGAAAAATCAAACCTTACTGGTTATTTTAAAATACTGGTATTGAGTATTTTGTGGATAGCGTTTTGTATTTTTCTGAACGATTTGGTAACCACTAAAAATATTGGAACGGTCGTTATCAATCAAGATTTTAAGGGGTATTTTGATTTAAAAGAGTCACTCCGAAATATAAACTCGCTTCTTTATATTGTATTTTATATTGGTATTCTGGGCCACGGACTTTTGAAAAACTACAATTTCAACAGGGTTGTTATTGTTCTTGCTTTTTGCTCCTTGCCCTTTTTACACCCTACTGTTGTGCTGCAATATTTATTTCTAAATTTAATCTTGATATTTATATATTATCATACCCGAGCATTTCAATTAACCTTGTTCTTTATGGTTATAGCCGTAATATTTGATCATGTTTTTGCTCTATTGTATAGTCCGCAAGAGCTTCGGTACGGCAATATTATCAAAGATCATATAATCGGGAATGAGATTGCTTATTACCTATTTATGGCCTTGGTTTTAGTGTTGTTTCTGTATATTCTTTTCTCATTTAAAAGCCATGAGAAACGAAAGCTTTGGTTAAATAAGTCCTTGTAAATCCAAAACGGCCACTTGGTCGTTTTTTTTGTTTTCACACCAATCCACGCTTTCATCCCACCGATCTTCTACTTCATCACATCTGTTTTTTGAGGAGGTTTTGCTTGTATATTTTTGAATCATCAAACAAAAGGAAATGCCTTTTGAAACATCAAAAAAACATTCAAAAATATACAATTATGAAAAAGTTAAACATCATAGCCGGATTAGTATTTACAACAGTATTTTTTGCTTCATGCGAATCACAAAACGTAATTCCGGCTGAAGCTGCCAACGCTCCACAACCTAGCCGTACACTGACCACAGAAGGCGAAAGCCTGTATCAGAATCAAGCCAGAAAAGAGTCGTTGCCCAAACTCAACGAACTGCATGCTCCTATCGATGTTGAGAAAAGTGCTCTTTCGGCTCATAATTAAAATACATGGATTACAAACAAATCAGACTTTATCCCAAGTTTCGGGGAGTTCGTCCCATTTGTTTTCATAAAATCACCTATTCGATAATTTTGACAAGCAATTAAAAAAGCAAAACAATGAAGTATTTATCAGTAAAATTGGACCAAACTACAGAACTCACTTTCGATAATAGTATCTGGGGAAAAGAGATAATTAGAATTAATGGCGAGCAGGTTTCTGAAAATACCTCAGTTTGGGGCTCAGTTCATGAGTTTGAGAGATTGGAAGACGATATCAGAAGCAAATATACCGTAGAAATAAAAATGAATACATTGGCACAAATAAAGTACCGCATCAGTCGCAATAATGAGATTTTGGTGAATGATTTCGACAAGGAACCGTCTGTTAATGACAGTTATAAAAGACCAATTTTCTTCATCATTTGGTTGGGTCTCATGATTTTTACGGTTATCAAGGGCAGTTCCATTATTTTTCCTTTGCTTGCCGTACCGCTCCTACTTGGTGGCTCATTTACTGCTCCAACTCACCGTCAAATAGATTTAACAACCTCAAAATCAATATAATTATGAAACTTTTTAACAAGCGTTTTCTCATTGGTAGCCTGATATTTTTTCCGTGTTTTTTTGGATTTGGACTATTGATGAACCACTTTGGTGGCTATGATTTAGACAAAAGCCTGGCAGATGTTTTCACGCGGAGCCGCATTGTTTTCAGTATTGTATTTTATGTATTTTTAAATCTTTATCAAGGTTCTAAGGTTAATAAAAAAGAAAATGAAAAAATCTAAAAAACAAGTCGCTACTATTATCATATTCTTTATTTGCTTCGGAGCCGTTTTTCTGCTAGCAAACACTTACTTGAATTGGTCACTTTTTCTGGTAGGTGTTATTACTTTGATAGCCAGTTTTTTATTGTTTTTTGTTGTTTTCGGTTTTGATGCTTCCGTTAAGGCAGAGGATGTCAAAAATTACCGTACAATAGCTTTAATTTTTGGTTTTTGTGCCCTGGTTAATTCTATAAATTATTTTTCTGGCAACGACGACAAACTGCCTTTTCTGCTACTATATTGGTTCGTGACAATCGTGAATGCCCTCGTGTATTTCAAGAACAAAACCAATAGAATCCACTAAGACTTTCGGATTTTATGAAAAACGCCTTAGATTTACCAAAAAATACCAGCCCAACACATGGTGCTTTAAATAAAGTGAACAGAGAGAGCCTAAGAATACAATTGTCAAAAGTAAGTTTTTTGGTAAAAGAAAACTGGATATGGATTGTGGCTGGACTAACCCTGCTTTTTCTGGCTCATTCGGTTTGGTATTTTCAGGCGGAGGTAGGTGTTGAAAAACTTTTAAAAAGACATACCGAACTACAGAAGACTTACTTCAATATAAAATCTTCAAACCATAAGGAATACTATTCAATAGGAAGACTGATTGGCTTTTGGGGAGCACTTTTAATCAAATCCCGCTCCGGTTTTTTTTCTATTTTGGGTCTTACAATTTTACTTTGTGAATTCAATTATCAAATTCTCTTCAAAAATCTGTTTGTAGAGGAAGGCCGCAAAGGCAAATTCTTTTATCTGGTGATTTTGGTGTTTTTCTATGGCTTCATTTATTTGTTGCTCAACGCCATCATCGATCCGAAGCTCTCGCCAATTGGTTTTTCCAAATTCTTTACCAATTTTTGGCTCATTTCTATGGTGGTTTATTCTTACTTCACCTATGCTTCTGAGTCTTATAACAAAATTAGAGAATTGGCTTTACAGAAGACCAAAGCTGAGTTAGTAGCTCTCAAGGCCCAAATAAACCCACATTTTTTGTTCAATGTGCTTAATAATCTCTACGGACAGGCTATAGTGGAAGACAGCCCAAAAACTGCATCGGGCATAGAGAGGCTCTCACGCATTATGCGGCATGTGGTAGAAGAAACCAAAACTGAGCGTTCGCCCATTGAAAAGGAACTCAAGTTTGTGGAGGATTTCATAGAATTACAAAAAATGAGGATTCCAGACAGACCAAATATAAAACTGAATACTGATATTTTTTGGGATGGCGAATCGGCCAATATTGCTCCTTTGTTGGTCATTCCTTTTATAGAAAATGCCTTCAAATATGGCATCAGTGTCACCAATGAATCTTTTTTTGAAATGAAACTCAGGGTAGAAAACAAGGTTCTGCTTTTTGAGTCCAGAAATAGTATTATCAAGAAAACAGATAAACTCGAAATCGGTACAGGTACGGGTCTCGAAAACACCCGCCGCCGCCTGAATCTGTATTATCATGGCCGGCATTCATTGGCCATTAATACCGAAAACGAGGTGTTTGAAGTCAAAATGCAAGTAAAACTATAAAAATAATTCATGCTAAAAGCTATCGCCATAGACGACGAACCCATGGCTCTGGAGGTCATCAAAGCCCACTCAGCTAAGGTGACATTCATTCAATTAAAGGAAACTTTTGTGAGTGCCATGGAGGCTTTGGAATATCTCAAGACCAATCCCGTGGACTTGATTTTTCTGGATATCAACATGCCCGACATTACGGGTTTAGATTTTTCGCAGCTTTTACCCAAAAATTGTGGGATAATTTTCACTACGGCATATAGCCAATATGCAGCCGATGCCTTTAATCTTAATGCAATAGACTATCTCGTCAAGCCTTTTGACTTTGTGAGATTTATGAAAGCCTGCCAAAAGGCTTTCGACTCGCTGGGGAAGGAAGAGGCCGAAACGCCTTATCTGTTTGTAAAAGACTCCTACGACTTGGTGCGAATTGTATTGGCAGACCTGCTCTACATACAGTCAGAGGGCAATTATCTTACTTTCAAGGAGAAGGATAAAAAGACCGTAACCCGAATGACCATGACGGAAGCCCTAGAACTATTGCCTAGCAAAAACTTCATGCGTGTCAACAAATCTTATGTGGTCAACCTCAACCATATCCAAAAAATAGAGCGACATCAGGTGTCGGTAGCGGAGAAAGAATTTGTGCCCATAGCCGCCAACTACCACAGCGAACTCATGGAAGCTTTAAAGCAAATTTGGACGGTGAAGTAGTTTTTTCATGTAAAATTATATGAAGGCTATTCCTGACTTTCTGTTGAATTTCGGGTGGGTATTTACTTCTTATTTTGGTTTTTAGAAAATGCTAAATATTTGAGCGGTTTTTTCAGGAATTGGGTGTTAAATTTCTGAAAAAAAACAATTGATGAAAGGATTAAGAACCGCCATTTACAAAGTTAATGACCTCGCTGCTGCCAAAGAATGGTACAGCAAGGCATTTAATACGTCACCATATTTCGATGAGGTCTTTTATGTAGGTTTCGATATTGAGGGCTATGAGCTTGGTCTTGTGCCAGATGATGAGACGGGTATTGAAAAATCTTCCAACGTACTGATTTACTGGGGAGTGGAGGATATACAGCAAGAGTTCGACAGACTCGTTGAGCTCGGTGCCACAGCCTTCGAAAACCCCGAAAACGTTGGAGGTGAGATAGTGGTGGCCACCGTGAAAGATCCTTGGAGCAATGTAATCGGTATAATCTTCAATCCCGAATTCAAGCCGAAATAATCGTAAACAGCAAAGCCTTAGATTTCTCTAAGGCTTTGCTCCCGAAGCTTTAATAACGCTCTGATTAATTTTTCAAAAAATTAATCTTATAACGGGTTTTGATATTTATGGGTATATGGTTTAAAGTATCGCAATATATTAATTCCAACATTTTTATTATTCTGAAGTATTTTTTACAGGGCATAAAATATAGTAGGCTTGAAGCAATTTAACGACCTATTGTTTGTCGAATCTGATAATTACAAAGCCCGCAAGAGTTTTTATATTTACGTAATCCAGCAATGAATTTTAGGTAATTTATTTTTAACATCATTTGTTCAAATACTTGAGAAAAATTGGACATCAGGTTTTAAGCCCTAACAGCTTTTTCCCAGGTGACGGCTTGTTGATGACTAAAAAATCTTTTGAGACCCAAAATAGCAGCATAATTCATAAATGAAAAGTAATAGGGTACATAAAGTACCTTTATTTTCTTCCCTTTTTTCTCAAAAATATAGCCCAGAATGGCAAGTAAATAGAATGCGAGTTGTAAAAACAAGCTCAACTGAAATATGGTTTTATCCAATAAAAATAAGTTGAGAATCGGCATCAGAATCAAAAAAGCGGGGACCAATGTCCACCTAAGTACTCTATGAGAAAGGTACTGGAAAGTCAGCCAACCGTGTTTAAATGGGTTCAAAAGTGTCTTGAGTCGCAAAACGGACTGTATGCCCCCTGCACTAATTCTAATTTTTCGTTTGAGCTCCTCAGCAATATTGAGCGAAGCCGTTTCAAGAGCTCTGGCTTCTGGTTCGTAGGCAGTTATGTAGCCTTTTGAACAAATTCTCAATGAAAGTACGAAATCATCCAGAAGAGTATCTTTTTCGAGAGTTTCAAAAAGATGGGTTCTAATGGCGTACAACTCACCGGCGGCCCCAACTGCTGAATAAAGTTCGGCATCCAGTTTTTTGAGATAACTTTCGTATTTCCAATATAAGCCTTCTCCCACCTCAGCGTTGTTTTCAGAAAGCTTCATAATTTGTTTTTCACCGGACACTACACCAACTTTGGGGTTAGAAAAATGCTCTACTATTTTTTTGATTGCACCCGGGTTGAGCAAGGCATTGGCATCCGTAAAAATAGTTATTGGGCTATTTATCAATGGCATAACTCTGTTGATGGCAGCCATTTTTCCATTTCTTTCCGACTTATGAAATATTTGAACTTCTTCAAACTCTCTAAGTTTCTCAATAGAATCGTCGGTGGTTCCGTCGGTAACAAAAGCTATTTTTAGTTTATCCGCTGGATAGTCTTGAGCCAAGCTATTTTTGACTTTTTCGACAATGTAACCAGATTCATTGTATGCCGCCACCAGTATGGTTACTTCGGGCAAGTCTTGGTTTATGAATATCTCTTTTTTTGAGAAAATTCGTTTAATTTTTACTAGAGACCAAAGCAAAATCCCATAGCCTAGGTATGCATAAAAAGTTATGCCTAACATCGTCCAAAATATTGTTTCTATTGCTTTCATGGTTTGAAAAGATATGTTTTTTGAGTTTGATAGGCGGTGTTTTTCCACGAAAAATCTTCCGCTCTTTTTAGACCCTTTTCTATGATATATTCTTTTAAAATTCTGTTTGAAGTCAGTTCAATCATAGCGTTTGCCAGCTCATCGGTGTTCAATGGATCTATAAGATAGGCCGCATTTCCTGCCACTTCAGGCATTGCAGTGGTGTTTGAGGTAATTACTGGCGTTCCGCAAGCCATAGCTTCGATGATTGGAATTCCGAAACTTTCACGCAAAGAAGGATACAAAAACGCACTGGCTAAATTGTAGATTTTAGGAAGATCGCCATGCATAATATAGCCTGGCAAGGTTATTTTATCTAAAATATCAATCCGCTTTATTTTTGATAAATAGCCAAGAATCTGTTTGGCACTACTCTCTAGTATAACCATTTGCACGGGATTCGACACTTTGTCAATATACCTAGCATAAGCTTTTAGAACATTTTCTAAATTTTTCTTAGGTGCTTCGTTACCTAAAAAAAGTATAAATTCAGAAGGCAAAGCATATTTTTTTCTGATCAATTCTAGTATATGTGTATTCGGTATTTTTCTGAAAGTAGAGCTACAGGCATTTGGAATTACCGAAACTCTATTTGTTTGAATATCTATGGTTTTTACGATTTGTGTCTTTTCGAATTCAGAAACAGTAAAAACATGTTTAGCATTTTTGATTACCCTTGGAACAATGTATTTTCTATAAAAATGTCCGGCAGTTTGATACCACGAACCTCCAGTGTAGCTATGCATAAAAATGATATCGTGCAAGGTAACGACATAAGGAACTATACTGTTTAAAGGTGCAGTGTTAGAGGTATAGTGCATTAGCTCAACACCCTCTGATTTTATGGCTTTGGGCAACCAAATTTGCTCCCAATCCAAGTACGTTGCAGCTTTTACTTTTACAATTTTCATGTTTTCGGATGAGTGCAAACATTCGTCATCATCCGCTCTTACAAAAACCACATATTCGTTGGTGTGATCGAGCTTTTGAATGGCTCTAATGAGTTCCAAGGCATAAATATCCATGCCGTGTTTTTTCTTTCTAAATATTCGCTGGGCTTCTATTCCTATTTTCATTTTGATATCGTATTTACATGCGGTGTGTGTATAAAAACATTATTGGCTCGTTTGAACTTTAGTATTGCCTTTACCATAAACCAAAGGCTGATGGGCACCGAAGCAAAGTCTTTCAATCGAATGATTTTACGAAGGTATGAAGGTATGGCCAACCACAATCCAGCAACGTATCCAATGGCCAAACCGACATTCCAAACAATAAACATGTCTATGAAAAAGTGTATAATCAATGATAAAAAAACCGCCCCAAGTAATATTAACCTTGGTGGTAGTAAAAATTGTAAAACCTTATCGAAGTAGTCAATATTGCCTTGGAAAAGAGCTCTGAATGCATTAAAAAAATTCTTTTTGGCAAAATTAAATTGTGCTGAAATCCAACGGGTTCTTTGATTTTCAAACACTTTGCTTTCTCTTACTTTTTCGTCGAGTACATAGGCGTCTTCTAGATAGGAAATTTTTTGACCTTTACGCAGTAAATCCAGCTCTAGTTGTTTGTCAAATCCACTTACCACGTCTATTTTTCGCATGAAAGCTCTGAATTCCTTAAATTCCATCACTAATCCTGAGCCAATCAATGCAGCCGAGAGGCCAATGTTGGCGTGTCCTTTTCTGAAAACAGAATTGTTGATTTCCTCACTTATAGCATCCAAAAAGGCAAAATTGGTGTCCAAATTTTTGGCAATTCTGTGTGTCTGAATAACATTATGGCCATCAGAAAATGCTGCTTTGGTTTTGGTGATAAAACCCGGAACCAAGTGGTTGTCGGCATCGAGCAAAACTACGGCATCAAAGTCAGAGCTGATTTGATCCAAGGCAATGTTTATTGATTTGGCCTTAGTACTTTTTTCAAGCGAAATCTCAATTATGTCAGCTTTCGAATTTCTCAAAGCTTTCAGTGTGCTTGGTTTCATGTGGTCGGCTATGACCATTATTTTGTCATATTCGCCTAAATCTGGCTGATTTTCAAGACTTTTTACGGTTTCAAGAATAACAGAATCCTCTTTGTAAGCCGGAATCATAAACAAAAAACTATGATTTCTGGAAGAAATTGATTCTCTTTTTTTGCTTTTAAAAATGGATATTACACTAAAAAACAGTACGTATGCTACCCCAATGCTCAGGTAAGTTAAGATTAGTATCGACATAGTTTTACATTTTTTCCGACTGAAAAACAGCTGGGAAGGTTTTTAGAATAAGTTTGATATCAAAGAGCCAGTTGTGTTGATGGGCGTAAGTATTGTCTAACTCCATTCTTTCTTTTTCAGAAACACCGGTTTTACCTCTTTTGGTTACTTGCCAAAGGCCAGTTAGGCCGGCAGGTGCTAAAAACCTTGCTGCTGACTCATCTTTTGTTAGCTTTTCAGCTTCATAGAGTGGTAGCGGACGGTTTCCCACAATTGACATATCGCCTTTTAGGATATTGAAAAGCTGTGGTAGTTCGTCGAGACTTGTGTTTCTCAGAAAAGTGCCGAGGCGAGTAATTCTAGGATCATTTTGAAATTTCATAAAGGCAGCAGTATTTTCTTTTTTGTTTTTCAATGCCTGCTCACTCGTCCAGCCGCCATCGTAAATCAATTCGGCGTTCATTCCTTTTTCTTCGATAACCTCAGTAGTTTTATTGTACATGTTGGCGGCATTCATAGCTGAGATATCTTTATCTGCATTGATCTTCATGGTTCTAAATTTATACAAATCAAAAACCTTATAGCCAGCACCTACACGTTTAGATAAATAGAGAAAGGGGCCTTTGGAATCTATTTTTATCATAATGGCCACCAAAAAAAGAACTGGAAACAACAATACAATAGCCAAAAAAGAAAGTACTACATCAAAAGCTCTTTTACGAAAAGACATTTGTGGTTTAGGCAGTTTTACCAGAACGTCTTCAGGCTGGAGAGGTTCAGTGGCAGAAGTTCTTTTTATACTTAGAATTTTTTCGATCCGGAGTTTCAATTCTTCTGGGTGAAATGGTTTGACAACATAGTCGTCGGCCCCCAATTCTAAGCATTCTATTCTAACTTCGCTTTTCTCTTCACCAGACAGAACCAAAATCGGAATTTGTGAATAAAGTCGGTTGGCCTTTATTTCTTTAATGAATGACAAACCACTTTCTTCGCCCAGATTGAGGTCGATTATCAAGAGATCGGGTATGTTGCTCTCATTTATAAGCATTCTAGCTGTTTGGAGCGTAGGAGCCAATCGGAGTTCATAAGAGTCTTTCAGTTTAAAGTTGAGCAACCCAAGTACCATCTGGTTGTCGTCTATTATCAATATTTTCTTTTTCATTTTTTTATTAAATATTTCCTGAAACTGAATATGCCAAATTCAGTCCAAAATTTCTAAACTATTATATATCAATATGTTGTGTTGTTTTGCTTAAATTGAAAATTCCTGATTTTGGAAAAATTTTGCATTGTTTGGAAAATTTCTTATTTTTGGATTAGTTTTTAAAATTAATATTATGGACAAACAATTCTCGATTTTTATTGTAGAAGACGATGCCTTTTACGGCTCTATGTTGGAGTATCACCTTAATCTGAACCCCGATTATGAAGTGCATAGGTTTGAAACAGGCAAAAGCCTTGTCGATAATTTGTTTAAACGTCCTTCGGCCATCACTTTGGACTATTCGTTGCCAGATGTTGATGGTGAAACTATCTTAAAGAAAATTCAGAAGGATTATCCTGAAATACCAGTGATAATTATTTCAGGCCAAGAAGATATTTCCACTGCGGTCCAACTTCTCAAACTCGGAGCTTACGACTACATTGTGAAGGATGAAAACGCTAAGGATCGTCTTTGGAATACCTTGACTAAAGTCCGTGAAACCAAAGAACTGAAAGAAGAAATAGTGCTTTTGCGTCAGGAAGTACGAGAGAAATACGAATTTGACAACAGTATAAAAGGCAACAGTGCGGCCTTAAAAAGGGTGTTTGCCTTGATGGAAAAGGCTGCCAAAAGTCAAATAAACGTTTCGATTTATGGAGAAACCGGAACCGGTAAAGAGTTGGTTGCCAAGTCTATACATTATAATTCAGGAAGGAACAAGAAGCCTTTTGTGGCTGTAAATATGTCGGCCATTCCTCGTGAATTGGTTGAAAGCGAACTATTTGGACATGAAAAGGGGGCATTTACGGGTGCCCTGAACCGCAGAATCGGGAAGTTTGAGGAAGCTAACGGAGGAACTTTGTTTTTGGATGAAATTGGTGAAATGGATGTAACCATTCAGGCGAAAATTTTGCGAGCCCTGCAAGAGCAGGAGATTGTGCGTGTTGGAGGAAATGTAACCGTGAAGTTTGATGCCCGGATAATCGTTGCAACACACAGAAACTTGGCAGAAGAGGTGCAAAAGGGAAACTTTCGAGAAGATTTATATTATAGACTTTTGGGTTTAAACGTACAATTGCCACCACTGCGAGAGCGAGGCAATGATATATTGATTTTGGCCAAGTTTTTTGTGGAGGATTATTGTAAGAAAAATAAAATGCCAATCATTACCATTGCCAATGATGCCTCTCAAAAACTACTGCAATATGGTTTTCCGGGAAATATTAGAGAACTGAAGGCTGTTGTGGAATTGGCCTGTGTAATGGCTTCTGATGGAGAGATTACGGCTGATGATATTAGTTTCAATTCTATCAAACCAGAGGGTTCATTTTTGTTGGAAGAACTTACATTAAAAGAATACAATAGACGTATTTTGAGACATTTCCTAGACAAATATGATGACGATGTTTTGTTGGTGGCAGACAAACTCGATATCGGCAAGTCTACCATATACAATATGTTAAAAAGCGGAGAGTTGTAATTCCTGATTTTGGAAATAAATCCATTATTTGGAAATTTAACAAAACGTAAATATCTGTAAATCAATTATTTGAATTACAGGCATATTTTCTGTAATATATATTTAAGGTTAAACTGACAATTATGTATTTCAGCAAAATATCTGATATTTCTTTTGAAAAAATTGCAGAGCAAGGCGATGAATCTGCTCACAAACTAGTCTTTGTGGCCGAAAAATCTGCTATTTATGCTCAAGAACTGATAGATGGCTTCAATGCCCACCACATCAAGTTTTTTGGAGGAATATATCCTACTATTTTTTCTGATAAACAAAACTACGAAGAGGGTTTTCTGATTATTACCTTGCCACCTCTGGAGTATATTCTCTTGCTTTCAGCTTTGGATGACAGTACTTTTGATACTACTTTTTCTTTGGAAAACATTCATTCGGCCATTCTTTTGACTGACGGCTTGATGGGCCAAACAGACGCTTTTCTAAGAAAGGTGTATAGCAAGTTTGGAAATGAAATGAATATTGTAGGTGGCGGAGCAGGATTTATGACTTTGGAGCAACAGCCATGTTTGTTTACCAATGACGGTATTTTTCAGAATGGTGGTATATTGGCATTTTTCAAAAATCAAAGCAAAATTGGCGTAAAACACGGTTGGGAAGTATTTGACGGGCCATTTATCGCTACTTCTACGGAAAAAAACGTGATAAAGGAACTCAATTGGAGACCTGCTTTTGAGGTGTATCAAGAGGCTATAGAAAGCAACTCTGAGCATCGAATTCATACTGGAAACTTCTTTGACATTGCCAAGATTTTTCCATTCGGTATTTATAAAGAAGGTACCGAATTCATAGTTAGAGATCCTTTTATACTGAACGACGACGGCTCTATCACCTGTATATCTGAGGTTCCAGAAAATTCTACTTTACAAATTTTAACTGGCGACCCTGATACCCTCATTAATGCTGCCAAAGAGGTGGCAGAAATGACCGTCAGCTCTGATTCTGACGATTCATGCTTGCTTGTTTTTGACTGTATTACGCGTGTTATGTACCTTGGGCAAAGATTTGAAGATGAGCTCGTAGCTATGAAAAATGTATTTAAAAACGATAAGTTTAAAATTCGCGGTGTGGCTACTTTGGGAGAAATTGCCTCGAGCGGAATGGGGTTTGTGGAGTTTTATAACAAAACCATAGTAGCTTGTAGCCTCAACACAAAATGAACAGTAAAATCGAAATTGTAAAGGAATTGTCGTTGCTCTATGAGTTGTCACTCTCTATAGGTGGCACGCTTGATTTGGCTAAAACTAGCGGAGATTTCTTGAAGGTTTGGATGAGACAAAAAAATATCGATTTTGGTTCTATATGGATTCAAAATACACAATTGGGAAAAGAAAATTCGGCCAATTTTTCGCTTATCTACGCACATCCGGGCTTTTTGATTTCAAAACAAGAAAATAACCTTCCTGAAAAGTTTTACGAAAAGATAAAAAGGGAAAAGGCAGTTCAAGTGAGTGCTCATGAGGAGGATTTTCAATACTTTATAAATGAAAAAAACTCAAAATTTGGCACTATTTGGATTATTGATTTGCCTGATTTGGGTTATGTAGAGTTTCTTTTTCACGAAAAAAATCCTTCTCAAAATTCCTTCAGCCATAGAGAAGTTAAAAAGGCGAGCAAGGTTTTAGAAAAGCTGAGTTTTGCTCTTCAATCCTGTCTTTTGCACAACCGAATCTTGGAAGAAACCGAACAGAAAATAAGGTTTCAGAAAGAAATGGCCAAACTGGCTTTGGTGGCCGAAAAAACAGATAATGCCATTGTAATTACAGATGCCAAAGGTAGAATAGAATGGGCAAATGATGGTTTTTCGAGGATTTCGGGCTATTCGCTTGAAGAGGCCATTGGCAAAACTCCCGGAAGTTTTTTGCAAGGACCAGAAACTAATCTTGAAACAGTGAAATATATTGGTGAACAGCTACTGCAAGAGCAAAGTTTCAGGGCCGAGCTCTTAAATTACTCTAAAACTGGAGCCAAATATTGGATAGAACTTTCTATTCAGCCCATTTATGATGAGCAAGAGAAATTGGTGAATTATATTGCGGTCGAATCGGATATTACTGACCGGAAAAACAAAGAAGTCGAACTAAACGCAGCCAAAGAGAAGGCCGAAGAGGCGGGTAGGGTAAAACAAGAGTTTTTGTCGGTGGTGAGTCACGAAATAAGGACTCCGCTCAATGGAATCATTGGGATGTCAAACCTACTTCAAGAAACTCAACTTTCGCCACAACAGTCTGATTATTTGAATACTATACAGGTTTCTACAGAAAATCTCTCTTTGATTATAAACAGTATCTTAGATTTTTCGAAGATTGAGTCTGGCAAAATGAGTATTCAGGCTATTCCTTTTGATTTGAAAAAAATTCTTCAAAACTTAGTCAATAGCAATGAATTCAAGGCCGAACAAAAAGGGCTTGGGCTTTTCTTGAAATTTGATCCTAAGATAGAGGAAAGTCTGATCGGCGATGGCATCAGGCTAAGCCAAGTTTTGCTGAATTTAGTAAGTAATGCCATAAAGTTCACATATCAGGGCAAAATCGAAATTGAAGTGCGATTGGTGTCAAGAATGAGTAACGCTTTGGTGCTCGAATTTAGTGTAGAAGATACCGGTAAGGGCATTCCTACGGAGATGCAGAAAGTGATTTTTGAGAGTTTTACGCAAGAGGATTCGAGTTTTGGAAGAAAATATGGCGGGACCGGATTGGGCTTGAGTATTTCTCAAAAATTGGTTTCGCTGATGGGTGGAGACCTGAGACTTAGCAGCACGGAAAACGTCGGTACAAAGGTTTCTTTCGTGTTAGGATTCCCCATAAATCAAGAGCCGACCTTAGAAAATGATATTCATAAGGTTTCTGAAAGTCTTTTGATAGGCAAGAAAGTATTGGTGGTAGAAGACAATACAATGAATCAATTTTTTGCCCAAAAGCTTTTAGAAGGCTGGGGTATGAGAGTAGATATAGCCAATAATGGAAAGGAAGGTGTAGAAATGTTTTCAAAAAAGCACTATCATTGTATTCTGATGGATATTCAGATGCCAGAGATGGACGGATTTCAGGCCACCAAAATTATCAGGAAGCAAAATACCTATGTGCCAATCATCGCTCTCACTGCTTTGCTGGTGCAAGAAGAGGTCGAAAACTTTAAAGCTGCCGGAATGAATGACTATATAGCCAAGCCATTCGAAGCCGATTTGCTCCGCAAAAAACTACTTAAGTATATTTTGGCTGCTCAGAATTATTCTATTTCGAGCCCAAAAGTTCAGGTTTCTGATGAAAGTGCTCTTTATGATAATCAGTTGCTGAACAAAATGATGAAAGGTAATCAGGTACAAGTGAGGCAGATGGAAAACCTATTTACCGACCAAGCAGAAGACATTATGAAGCAAATGAACGATTCTTTTGAACAAGAAAATTGGAAAGAAATGGAGCTTTTGGCACACAAGATCAAGGCATCCATCGACATGCTTCAAATCAATACCCTAAAAAAGCCTATTAGGCTTCTTGAAAACATGGAGAAACGAAATCTGGACAAAGTAATCATACGCAAAACCTTCGACTTAGTGAAGGATACACTTCAAAAAGTATGTTTCTCCATTAAAAAATCACAAACCTGATGCACCCTTTAGTTTCTATTATTACCGTTAATTTTAATCAAAAAGATGTTACCCTGAGTCTCTTGGAATCTCTCAGGTATATTTCATACAAAAACGTAGAAATTTTTGTGGTAGACAATGCCTCAAAAGAAAACCCGCGTGCCGATATTCTGGCTCTTTATCCCGAGGTTAACGTTATTTGTAGCGATAAAAATTTGGGTTTTGCCGGAGGGAATAACTTGGCCATAAAGCAAGCCAAAGGAAAATACATTATGTTCCTCAATAATGATACAGAAGTGATGCCCAGATTTTTGGAACCACTTGTACAAGTAATGGAAAATGATGTATCTGTTGGAATTTGCTCATCGAAGTTGCATTTCTATGCACACCCGAATATTCTTCAGTTTGCTGGCTCGAGTCCGTTGCATCCAGTAAAAATCCAGAGTTTTGCTCGCGGTTATGGTCAGGAGGATTCCAAACAATTTGATGAAGTAAAAGAAACCGCTCTAGCACATGGTGCGGCCATGTTGGTGCGGTTAGGGGCTATTCAAAAAGCCGGACTGATGCCTGAGGAATATTTTTTATATTACGAAGAGATAGATTGGTGTGAGCGTATAAAAAAGGAAGGTTACAAAATTATGTTTGTGCCAGACTCTTTGGTGATGCACAAAGAATCTATCAGTATCGGTAAGCAAAGCTACATCCAGGTTTTCTACAAAACCCGTAATAGGATTCTCTTGGCCAGAAAATGGCGTAGTGGATTTACCAAATTGCTTTCTTTGGCTTATTTGACCTTGGCAGTTTTCAGGGATATTTTAAAATATGCCACCAAGGGTAAATCTGAACTTGTAAAAGCCAGTTGGAAAGCTTGGTGCTGGAATCTGACAAACTAGGAAAGAGAATACGTTTGTTATTTTTAGTCAAAGACAGTTCATAATTCTCCTTTAAAACGCTTTATCTCGACGTCTAGCAAGGGTATGGATTTCTTTATTTCAGACAAGAAATCTGCCAGATGGCTTTTAATGTCCTCAAAACCAGCACCTTGTTTGATGCTTTTTTCTATGGTTTGAAGCTTGTCTGTAAGTTCAGGTAAACCTACCATGGTAAAGGACGGCTTG
Source organism: Leadbetterella sp. (assembly GCA_035299025.1). Classification (GTDB taxonomy): domain Bacteria; phylum Bacteroidota; class Bacteroidia; order Cytophagales; family Spirosomataceae; genus Leadbetterella. The sequence continues at coordinate 22,284 of DATGXK010000020.1, read as the reverse complement.
ATTTGATGCGTTAGTTTCCCTATTGATTCGGTGTTTTTCTGTTTATTATATTCCTCCAGTTTTTCTATTTCCGAAGGGATAGTTTCCTTAAAAAGTTGAAGCATGTGCAAGGCATAGGATTTGTCCTCGCCATACATTTTCTTTAAATTGTCTAAAATGTGATTGGTTTCTGTTCTGATTACTTTCTGCTTAGGCACAATTTGCTGAAATTGTTCTTCCAAAATAGCCTTTAGTTGTTCAGGCCTAAAGGGTTTGGTGAGGTAGGCGTTCATGCCTTTTGCCATCGCATGTTCTATTTCTTCATTCAAGGCGGTGGCTGACAGAGCTATAATTGGAATATTTTTGTTGATATTTTCGCCACTATTTCGGGTGATTTCAGTAAGCTCGTAACCATCTGTATCTGGTAAAATGATATCCATGAGAATCAAGTCAAAGGTCATATCTTCTAGCTTTTCTATGAATTCTCGCTTGTTGGCGGCCAATTCATAAGTAATTCCCCATTTCTCTAGAAGGCCTGCCACGTATTTTTGGTTGATGAGGTTGTCTTCAACAACCAGCAAGGTGTAGTTTTTCCATGATTCGGAAACACCGATATTGAGTGTTGGAATCATTTTGGGTTTTTGTCCGCTGTCTTTTAGGGGTAGGGTAAAATTAAACACTGTACCTTCGCCTTCTGTACTTTCAACCGTAATATCACCTCCGTGTAGATTTACCAATTGTTTTACGATCGCCAAACCCAATCCAGTACCACCAAATTTCGATTTTACATCATTGTTGGCTTGCCTAAAGCTATCAAAAATTCGGTCTAAGTTGTTTGCCGCTATTCCTACACCAGTGTCAAATACCCTAAACTCGGTCATGTAATAATCACCTAGCCTACAGAGCAAGGACACCTCAATTCCAATTTTTCCTTTCGGGGTAAATTTTAGGGCATTTGAGAGTAGATTAAGTATGATTTGAGTTAAGAACGTTGCATCTCCAATGACCTCATTTTCAATGTCTTCATCGTATTTGAAGTCCAGTTGTATTTGTTTTTCTTTGGCTTGAATTCTAAAAGTATGCAGGACGCTGTTTAATAAGTCTTTGAGACTAAAAGCATTTTCGGCCATTTGCATTTCGCCAGCCTCAATTTTTGATATGTCCAAAATATCAGATACCAAATTGAGAAGCAAATCTGTGCTGTAATTTATGGCACTGAGGTACTCCGTTTGTTTTCCGGTTGGTTGAGTATCAAACATCAGGTGGGTCATGCCGATAATAGCATTGATGGGTGTTCGTATCTCATGGCTCATGTTGGCCAAAAATCTTTTCTCAGATTTTCGTGCATCCTCTGCAATAGCCCTTGCTTCTTCCAACGCCTCTTGCGTGCGTTTTCGCTCGGTTATGTCAAGGTGAATTCCGACCGAACCGGTAACCTCACCGGCACCGTTGATAATCGGAGCACCACTTACTATAACCCATATAATTTCTCCATTTTTCTTTTTTAGGGGTATTTCGTAGGCCCCTGGCACTCCTTCTTTTCGTATTTCATTTTGTTCGCTTATGAGGTTTCTGAATACCTCATCGGCCAGCAAAACTTCGGCGGCCTTTTTACCAACCAACTCATGTTCTTCATACCCAGTTAGCTGACAAAATCTTTCGTAAGCTTTCAGTATAATGTCTTCGTTGTCGACTTCCATCAATCCGAGTTCCATATTTTCTATGATCCCACGGTATTTCTCTTCACTTTGCTGAATCAGTTTTTGTGTTGATTTTTGCTCTGTAACATCGTTGTATAGCCACAAATGGCCAAGGTATTTTTCGCCCGAAAATATGGGAATGTAATCTCTTTCAAGAATTCTATTGTTGACGGTCACTAACTCTTCTCTGAGTACCAGTCGTCTGTCTTCAAGAAGGTTCTCAATTCTACTTACAAAAACCTCAGGGTCTTTAAAAAAATGCTTCGACTGTTCTGCAGATTCGGTACAATCGGCTCCAACCAAAGCGTCGGGCGGAGCAGGGATTTGAAAAAGATTGCAGAAGTTTTGGTTCGTAACAACAATTTTCCGGTTTTCATCTTCTAACAAAACGGCAGATTGAAGGTTTTGGATGAGCAGTTTATGCTGAATTTGGCTTCTTATCAATGACTCAGAACGTTCCTCTATTTTAAGCTCAAGATCAGAATTGAGTTTCTTGAGTTTTTGATTGGCTTCATACAATTCTATTGCTTTGGCTTCCAATATTTTTTCTGCTTGTTGCCTTGCAACCTTTTCACGATTTATTTTTCGTTTTAAAAGCTCATTTTCTTCTATTAAAATCGCACTCATATTTGTATCAAGAATGTAACAATTTTTCTTTCTGAATCTAACTTTTTGGTTTCTATGGTGCCAGCTTCATTAAAATGTGCTAGGGTAGAAGCAATGAGACCTTCAGCCAAAGCAGCCATTTTGCGGTCCGAATAGTAAGTCATTATCATGCTTTTGTCAGAAACTCTCTTGGTTTCAAATTTTGGAAGTTCCGCCTCAGGATAAAGTTTTTTTACTTCTACATGAATATGATTTTCAATGCTCTCCAGGAAATCAAAGGAGGTGCTGTGATTGTCAAAAAAGAAGGAATAACTTTTTTTGAATACATCAAATAAATGACTGCCGAAAGTTTTGAGTAGAGTCTCTACATCTATTTGTGTTTTTTGGTGTAGCTGTGTAACTAAACTTACCATTTCTTGGTGTGGATAAGTACCTATGGAGGTATATGATCCATTGCTTGGTAGGTTGGCATCAGTTATGATTTTATCCACCATGGCATAGCCAAATTTTACTTCCACCATTTCTAAAAACTCCGTAAATACTATTCCTTTCATGTTTTTGCAGGTTATCCTATTAACAATTTCTAAAATATTTTTTGTGATTGCTACTTTCCAACATGTAAAGTTCGATAGAAGTATGCAATTGGTAAGAATTATATAGCAAAAACCATGCTAAAATCTTTTTCCAAAAATACATCATTTTTCCATTATTTGGAATTTAATATTCATTTGGAAAATATTAAATATTTAATAATGAGATAATTAGCTTTCATGGCATAGCTTTGGTAATATCCTTTTCGAATTAAATGTAATTTTGAAAGATGAAATATATTGGACTAATTATACTTTCTGTTTTGGTTTTTGAAAACTTACTTGTGGCTCAAACCAAGTCAGATAAATTAACAGCTCCGGTTCTGCCTCCTTTAGAGAAAGTGTTGGATTTTTCTGCAAACAACTCTTATCTTGTAAAGGAGCAAGAGGCCATGAGTCAGCATTTTGGCCAATCGCTGGAGATCACAAAAAAACTATGGATGGACAAGGTTTTTGTGGATTTGGGTGCACAAAGGTCCAACAATGGTGCCGTACTAAACGTAAACAACAGTATTTCTACCTCAGAGTTCAACTCCTTAAGTTTCCAAAACCTCAACTCAGTAAGATTTGGCCTAACGGTAAGATTAAGTCTTTATGATGGCTTGGCTCGCAAAAATCTAATTAAAGAGGCTCAGTATAGAGAAATTGCCTCAGAGCAGCATGCCCTATTTCTTCGTCAAGATGCCAAATTGAGAATTATAGATTTATACAAAAACGCTGAGCTAGCTTATAGACTTCTTTCAATAAAGGCCGAAAAAAAGTACGCTCTTTTTATACAGAAAGAAATGGTTGAGAAGGAGTTTCAACAAGGGCAAATTCATATTTCGGAACTCAGCAGAATTACCGAATTGGCCTCCAACGCATTCGCCGAATTTGAGCAAGCATCCACTGTATACGAAAAGTATTATTATCAATTAGAAATAACTCTTGGAGTTTCTTTAAAAGACTTTAAATAATTGCGTTTCTTGATATAAAAATGAATTTAATAGAATTTTTAAGGCTCATAAGAAAGAATATTATCTTGTTGATAATCATTCCATTGACAATGGCCGTTACAACTTATTTTCTTACAAAAAACGCCGAAAGGGAATTTACAAGTTCAGCAATGATCTATACCGGACTTTCGACGGGTTTCAATATCGAAAGCACTGGCGAGTCTAGAAAAGACCAGTTTGTAGTAAACAATTCCTTCGAGAATATCTTGAATACCATTCGCTCACGTGAGACCATGCGTGAGGTGTCCTTTAAGTTATTGAGCGAGATTTTAACACTGAAAAAAGCAGATGGCAAGCATGTAAATCCAAAGACTTTTGAAAAATTAAACGACTGGATTCCGGCAAATATTAGAAAAAATATAGTGGTCACGAATAATCCACAGGCAACTTATCAGAATCTCCAGATGGCGTATGAAAATGAGCACCCAAAAAGAATACGTGAACTTTTCAATGACCAAAAAAGTCCATTTAGCCTTAAAAATCTCAGTGAAATAAAGGCAGTGAGAAAAGGCTCAAGCGATATGATAGAGATTTCTTACACACTTACAGACAAGGGGTTATGTGAAAATACGCTCAAGCTTTTCTTAGAGGTATTTATGGTGAAATATAAAGGTTTGAAAGTGTCCGAAACAGGCAATGTGGTGGAGTATTTTCAAGATCAACTGGCCACAGCAAAGAAAGACCTCAACTTGGCTGAAGATCGTATGAAAGCTTTTAGCGAGGATGGACAAATCATCAATTACTACGAGCAAACCAAAGCCTTGGCTGGTAAAAAGGAGGATGTAACCGATGAGCAGAGTAGGTTGGTGGGAGAATTGGACGCCGCAGATAATGCCTTAAAGAAATTGGAACAAAAACTCGCCATAAACAGAGAGTCATTTTTTAAAAATACAGAGTTGCTCAGCCAAAAGGAAAAAATTGCAAGCTTAACATCAGAGATAGCAAAGAATAGCCTAAATCCTAGTTTCAGCAGTCAGGAAGATCTTTTAAAAAGAGTTAAACAGCACGAAAAGTCGCTTTCGGAAGGTGTAAGAAATCTGTATGAAAGAACACATTCAACGGAAAACGTTCAAATAAAGAACCTGTTAGATTCTTGGCTAGAAAACATGATTTTGGTAGAAAAAAATAGGGCTCGGGTGAGGGTTTTGGACAACAGAATGTCTGAAATAAAAAGGGATTATTCGAGATTTGCACCATTGGGTTCGGGTTTATCTAGGCTCGAAAGAGAAATTGATGTACATGAAAGGGCTTATATTCAGATACTTCATGACTTAAACACGGCTTTGCTTCGCAAACAGAACATTGAGCTCTCGTCTAAACTAAATGTGATAGACAAACCACTAACTACAGAATTGCCATCGAAAAAAATGATGTTGGTTATACTTTCGGCCATCATTGGTTTTGTTGGGATCTTGGCAGGATTGGTAGTGCTTGAAATCAGCGATCAAACCATAAAAACAGTGGAGAGGGGAATCGAAATGACAGGCCTTGATGCTTTGGGTGCTTTGCCCGTTATATCGAAAAGTAGTGCCCATCACCAACAAATAGCTCAAACGCTGATTGGTCAAATTGTAACGAATGTGAAGCTAAAAATCAGCCCAAATCATTCAGGCCTTTCAACTCCGCTTTTGCTGCTTTCAAGCACGCAACCGCTCGAGGGAAAGACATTTGTAGGGAACAGAATAGCAGAGCATTTAAGAAAGTCGGGTGCTAGTGTGCTGCTAATTCAGCCAGGAGATATTGAAAATACACTTTTTGAGCAGAATAAACTTACTTACCCACAAACCAAATATTTGAGCGAACTAAAAGATATTTCGGAGCTCATAAGTTCATGGATCGATCCGAACGATTACGATTATTGTTTGCTAGAGTTGCCTTCGCTTTTGAGTGGAAATGTACCGACTCAAATTCTGAAAAACGCCAATATTTCAATCCTCACCGTGGCCGCCACTCGCTCATGGAAAAAGGCCGACAGGAAGGCTGTTCAGATTCTACAAAACTACAACTTGCCAGTTGAGATTTTGGTAAATGGAGTGGCTTGGGAATCTCTGGAAAACCAAGTATCGGAAAAGGAAATGAGCAATCCAAGGTGGAAAATCGCACTGAAGCGACTGTTCAGACTAGAATTTAACAAGAAAGAATTATTTAATACAAGCATGGCTTAAATCGCCAAAGAGCATTTTTTGAAATTTTAAAAAATAACAAATGAAAAGCGACATCGTATGTATAGGATTGCCCACATGGGAAGGCGACTATCAAAAACCTACAGTAGAACTCTTAAAAGAGTTAAGCGGCTCACATAAAATACTTTATGTAGAGTACACCCGCACTTTGAAAGATACTAAATATCCTAAAAAGGCCGTTCTCTCAAAAAAATATTCAAGAAATGGGAATGAGATAAATATCCTTACTCCTCCATCAACATTACCCATGAATTGGATCAACAATCCTAAAATGTACGATGTGATTTTGGAAATAAACGCCAAGATTTTGAAAAATTCAATTCTGGCTGCAATGAAGAAATTGGACATCCAAAATCCAATAGTTTTGAATGCATTTCAGCCCGCTTTTGGAACCAAACTTTTGGGTCAATTAAATGAAAAAGCCACCTACTATTTTTGTTACGACGAACTTACAGAAGCCAAATGGTGTCAAAAACACCTACCAAATTATGAGCAAGATTTTCTACAAAAAGTAAAAGGTGCAATAGTAACTTCGGAAGGTTTGAAGGCAAACAAAATCATAAATCAACCAAATACACATTTGATACAAAATGGTGTAGAAATGGAGATGTTTGAAAATACGGTCAAACACAGCACCAAAAACAATGTAGTTGGCTATCTCGGAACCATCGACGACAGAATGGACATCGAGATTTTGACCAAAGCCGCTGAGAAATTTCCGCATATCGATTTTATATTCATCGGGCGGATTCTCGACAACAGGGTTTTTGAGGCACTTGAAAATTATCGAAACGTTAAGTTTGTTGGCTCAAAAAAGCCATCTGAATTGGGTTTTTACCTTGAAAACATGCAGGTAGGCATTATTCCATTTGTGAAAAACGGCTTCACCAAAAATATATATCCCATGAAAATCAACCAATATTTGGCCTATGGTATGCCCGTAGTCACAACAGATTTTGCTGATTTATCAGATTTCGGTGACCTCATTTATTATTCAGCAGCCGACAGATTCGTGAAAAACCTGGGCTTAGCCATCAACGAAAAAGAGGACGAAAAATTTACAGACAGAGTGGCATTTGCGATGAGCAACACTTGGACAAACAAAGCATTAAAACTTTCAAAAATATTAGAATCATGACAAACGAACAATTGAACGAAGGCTGTAATTACGCCGAAAACGCATTCTTAGGAGCAAATAGCCATTTGAATCTTGACAAAAAACTCATCAAAGAAAACTTTGATTTCACAGGTAAGAAAATCTTGGATTTCGGCTGTGGAATGGGTGGAATGACCCTTTGGTATGCCACGCAATGGAAATGTGAAGTGTATGGAATTGATGTGGATCCAAATCATTTGGAGATAGCTTCTATACTAAAAACCAAGCACAAGGTAAATAATGTAAAATTTGAACTCAGAAATGTCCTTGAAAAACCGTTGACAGAAAAATACGACTATATTATCTTGAATGATGTAGCCGAGCACATACCGATGGATATTTTGGATAAAATATTGGTTCAGTTGAAAGCTAGTTTGGCTCCAGAAGGAGGAATTTTCTTAAGCTATCCACCTTGGGAAGGACCGTATGCTTCGCATCTCAATCATGTTTTGAGTTTGCCTTGGTGTCAGTTTTTACCAGATTTTATGTTGCAAAAAATCATGAAAAACAAAGACAGAAAACTCGTAGGTACAAAAACCATCATGCAAGAGTATTATGAACTAAACCACCTCAATCATGATCGCTTGGCTAAGATTATTGACAAAATTGGCCTTGACATGAAGTTCAGAAAAAGCCATTCAAGGTTGAGCAGAATGAAATTATTCATGAACAAAAACATCAACTTTGGTATTTTTAAATATCTAATAACCAAGGAACTAGTAGTTTTTGGTTAAAAATATTGAGAAACTCTTCGTGAACCTTTGTGTAACAAATTATCAAGATTGAAATGCCACAGGTAAGTGCGAAACAAGCTCAGAAAACAAAATGAAAAAATATCTAAAAAACGAAAGACTCTGGCTCATGATCGGCAACATTGCCAATGCCGGCTTCGGTTTTATTACGATCGGAATTCTGGCAAGAACCCTCAGCACCAATGACTTTGGTGCTTGGGTTATTTTTGTCACCAATATGGGCTTGGTAGAAATGATAAGAGCCGGATTTGTTTATCAGGCTTTGGTGAAATTCGTTTCAGGTACCTCTGACAAAACAGAAGAAGAGAGGGTCATAAATGCCACTTGGCAAATAAGCTTTTTTCTTTCTATAGTATTGATAATCATCATGTTGTTGTTGAATTATTTCTTTACTGAGAGTATAAAAAACTTGCATTTTGATCTTTTTTTCAAATACTATCCAGTCGTTCTGCTTCTTATGTTGCCCATCAACATGTCTGTATGGGTTGCTCATGCTCAGCAAAGATATTTCAAGATGTGGCTCATCAATTTTCTCAGCAGTTTTCCATTTTTGGTGTTTATTTTCCTTTTTAAAAACGCTGACGTTTCTCAAATAATCTGGGCTTTTGGTGGAATCAGGGCAGTTTTGGCCTTCTTTTGTTTGTTTGACACAAAAATTAAGTTTTCAACAATAACAGATTGGAGTACCACCAAGAAACTATTTAATTTTTCGAAATATACGGTAGTTACAACGCTGAGCACGAACGTTTTAAAGAGTGCAGATATATTGCTTATCAATGCCTACTTTGGACCCGCAATTGTGGCCATTTACAACATACCTTTAAAACTTTTGGACGTAGTCGAAATCCCGCTTCGGAGTTGGGCCATGTCGGCTTATCCAAAGCTTAGCCAGTTAGCATCTATTCAGGATTTTAGTCAGTTCAAGTCTAAATTTGCGAAGGAAGTGAAATATTTTAGTCTTTTTTTGCTGCCATTTCTTGGAATAGCTTTCCATTTTTCGGAAGATATCATTACACTTTATGCTGGCGAAGGATTCTCTCAGGCCTCCAATATTCTGAAAATTTTCACTATTTATCTATTCATTATGCCCTTGGATCGGTATTTAGGAATAGCTCTCGATAGCCTGGATTTACCCCATATCAATACCATGAAAGTGGTTTTGATGGCAAGTCTTAATGTTTTTGGCGACTGGTACGTGCTCTCTCATGGATTTGATCTGTATGCGGTGGCTTTTATCACTTTAATCAACACGTCTTTTGGCATCTTTGTTGGCATATATTTTCTGAACAAAAAAATGAACCGTGTCAACAGTAAAATTTCAATCATCACCCAAATTTAGTCTTCTGGAGATTTTTCCAAGATATTTGGCAGTTGCCATTTTTGGAATTTTTATTTCATTTGCTTTAGCCAAGTTGGGTATTTTGGCGGGACTCGGATTGTTATTTCTGCCATTTTTACTTTTCTTTCTGTATTTGCTTTTTACTTATCCAAAGTTTGGTCTGTATAGCACCATTTTTATGGGATTTGCCGCCAACGGTTTAGCTCGTTATATAGAAGCACCATTGGGTTTGGCTATTGATGCCCTCTTGGTTTTGACTTATTTGGCGATATTCCTCAAAAAAGAAAAATACGACTGGGCTAAGGCAAAAAATGGATTAACCTATGCTTCTATTATTTGGATGCTATATAGTTTTTTTGAAATTTTCAACCCTGAGGCCCGCAGTTTTGAAGCGTGGTTTTACGCCATGCGGGGAGTTTCGCTTTATATGCTTTTGGCCATTCCGCTAACATTTGTGCTGTTTAACAGCCAAAAAGATTTGGATAAGTTTCTGAATATATGGCTCATACTTTCGCTTATCGGTTCCTTGGTTGGGATAAAGCAACTGTTGTTTGGTGTAGATGCCTTTGAGCAAGCTTGGCTCGATGCCGGACCAGGAAAACAACACGTTTTGTTTGGCAAGCTCCGAGTGTTTTCTTTTTATTCAGATGCAGGTCAGTTTGGTGCTGCCCAAGCACACGCCATGGTGGTTTCTCTGATTCTTTTTTTAGGGAAAGACCTTAGTTTAAAGAAAAAATCATTCTACATTTTAGTTTTTGTTTTTTCACTTTATGGTATGATGATTTCAGGTACACGCGGAGCCATGGCTGTTCCGGCTATCGGTTTTATGACGTACTTTTTTTTAAGCAAAAACTTCAAGGTTTTCGGTGCTGGAATATTGGCTGGTGCGGCTGTGTTTGTCTTTCTGAAATTCACGACCATAGCTCAGGGCGTGTATGCAGTAAATCGAATGCGAACAGCACTTGACCCCAACGATGCTTCACTTTTGGTTAGGCTAGAAAACCAGAAAAAACTATCTGCATATTTGGCATCTCGGCCATTTGGCGGCGGCATTGGGTCGGCCGGAAGTTGGGGTTTGAGATTTAGTCCCAATACTTTCCTGGCACAAACCCCTACTGATAGTTGGTTCGTAAAAATCTGGGCAGAAGAGGGCTTTGTGGGTCTTAGTATTCACCTAATGATTTTGTTTTTCATAGCTGTTAAAGCTGGAATTATGCTATGGCGAATGCCGGAAAGTGGCTTGAGGCAAAAGTTAATTGCTATTTTTTCCGGAATGATTGGTATTTATGTGGCTAGTTATGGCAATGGTATATTAGGGCAAATGCCCACGGGCATCCTGATGTATATAGGCTGGGCATTTTTGTTTATAAAATTTGACTTTGGATTTCCTTTAAATTCACGTCATAGATAGTCCAACTCTACAAGCGTTGGTTTTCGGGAGTTTAGCAAATACAAATAAACACATCCAACAAACAAGTTTCTGGTCGATAAATTAATAGTCTTATTTTATCTACTACTGGCTTCTTGGCAGCTATTACAAAAAACACCCATTGAATAGATCCAATGGGTGTCAAAAGACAGAAAGCAAAGGCCGCTAACCCTTCACAATAAGCGTGATACCGCCAATTATTACGCCGTTGGTTGCATTGCGTCCAACAATTTCGAAGCCAACAGCTTCTCCTTTTTTAAGACCTAAATTCGGGATTTTCATCTTAAATGGGGTCATCATATTTTCTGCATTCATTTCTCGCAACTCTTTCAGTTCCCTTTTGAACTCTGAAGATTTACGTTTTCCAGAGTTTATTAATGCCAGTATTTTTTGTGATTGGCCCTCAATTTTTCGTTGCATTTCTAAGCTATACCTACTCTCTCCATTGAAAGTCAGTCGAGCTATGCCCTCTTTGAATTCCATCTTCCCAATCTTCTGCCGCTCGGCAAACGCCATTTTAAACTCATTCAATAATCTTCCGAATTTTTCACCTTCCAAAAACTGAAAATCGGCGTTCATAGGATGTCTCATGGCCTTCACGCCTTCAATAGTCATAGGCATCAGCTGAATTTCCATATTTGCTATCGGCATGTGCAATAGATTAAACTGCATTTGACTGGCTTGCCCAGCGATATTTAGATTCTTTTGCCCAATATGTCTATCGTCTCTGGGATCGAGCTTGGTGTCGTGTAAAGGGATATCCAAAGGAGAAAATGAAAATACCCTTGCAAACAAACACTTGTGGCCTGCATCTTCAACTGGAACGAAGTAGGTAAGATTGGCCTCAGCAGAGCTGTAGCAATTCACCCAAGTATTTACAACACCCAGTTTTTTCGCAAAACGAGTATCAAAGCCTAAGCTGGGAGTTACCAAATAGAATTCTACTTTTGCCGATGGCACATTGAGGTCGCCTCGGTTATGAACCAAACACTTTAGATTATAGGCTTGGCCAGTTACGAGTTCTGTAGTGTATGAATTCAACGAGCTTAATGGAGCTACCAATACATCGGGAGATTTCCAATAGGGTACATTGAGCCCTGGTCTGGTTCCATTGTCACCATCATAGGATCTGATGTACAAATACGAACTATCCACAAACTCTTTGGGAGGCTTTCTATCTTTTGTGGCTGCTTTTCTGATTTCCTTGATTACAGCCTCTCTTAACCTGGGAGTTTTCTCTGCCCTTGTTTTTTGTAATTCCTTTAAGAATTCATTTGCCTTTTTTATATTTTCTAGTCCCATGATTTTACGATTTTAAGAAATTTAACTTAATTGATCTATTCACCTCTGCTGGGGTACCTCCAGGCACATTAACAACCAGTTCTTTAGGTTCATCTGGCTTGTCTGAGGTACCGCCGAGATTCTGAACCCAGCATAAATACGAATACCCCCTGTCTCCATCCAGATTGAAATCAGCTATTTTTTTCTTATTTGACATTCGGTCAAAAGTTCTGTCTATCAGCATCATAGCGTTCCCTAGACTTCCTCTTTCCAGCAACAAGGCTTTTAGTTGGGTACCATCATCGTTTAAAATTGGATTAAAATCAGGCGTTAGATTCTCCAATTTATCGAGTATGTCTTTGGGAGCAAAAGGAATTTTGCCAAAGGCATAATGGGTAGATGGCTCGGTCAAATAACTACTCAGCATTCCCATGACATGGTCTTTTTCGTTGCCAGTCAACGGATAAATCAAATGCCTTTCCTGATTGAATAAGGTTTCCTCAAAATTGCTCGGAACAAACTTTAAAAGTGGCAAAAGTGGTGCTATGGATTGGGCATTGATGCCAGTCGGGTCTGGATTTGAAGGGTTGGCAAATTGTGTCAATCGAGGGTCATTCAGGTGCTCTTTCATGGGGAATGCCAAACCATTCATGGCTACACCAAGCCTGAAAGTCTGGTAAGCATTAAATACTTGTTCGTAGATCAAGCATGCCGCTGCTCTGATGGTTGAAGTGCCAAGAGTAGCTATGCTGCCTGCTATTCCGTCTGCTAAAGCACCAGCAGCCATCACAGCAGCAATAACCAAAGCAGCAAGAATCAAGAAAATACTTAATATTCCCCAGTCTCCAGCTTCGTCTACTGCATTCTCTAAAAAATCACCTGCTTCTTCCAAATTATCCATCGTTTTTTCCCAAACTTCACGAAGCTCTGCAGAAAAAGAGTAGGCAACGGGTTCGGGGAGCGTACCAGTATCTGTGGAATTTCTGAGCCATTTGTAATAAATGCGATAAGCGTTGTTTACGTCTTCGGCAGTGATTGTAGGACCATATTTCTCACCTGACCCGCTTTGGTTGTATACCTTGGTGATGGTTTTGGCAATTAAATTGGCCAAATCATCGGGTAGGTTTGTGAAAGGGTCAGGCTTATCATTTTCAGTATCTACAGTACCATCAAAGTTGAAATTGTAGAATGCATGAATCTTTGACCTGTTCCAGTCTTGACCGGTAACATTATTGAGATTAAAAACATCTTGATAATTTTCCCCGGTTTTATGCCTTTGTGCATGTGAACGATAGGGCCCGCCAGAAATTAAATTTACGTACGGATGCCCAACTGTGTCTGCACAGTAGTGGGTAAGATATCCCATGGCATACAATCTCAATGGGTCATTCGGATTATCCTTCGTGGCTTCAAACAATTCTTGGGTGAATTTCCCGGTTTTTCTGTAATGTAAAGCATCAAACCACCACCATTTTCCGGGCTCTGCACCATCTCTATAAGGGTGAGAGACGATCTCGAATAGGTTAAACTCTGAAATAAACTTCTTGACCATTTCTATTAAAGTCGCCAAGAAGCCATCAATCAACCTTCCGATGTCTTCAAAAGTTTGCTGGAGCTCGCTTAAGAGAGCAGAATCCTCAATCACCTCATCTACGGCCTCGTCAAATGCCGCCAGTGCGTCTAATACTGGTTGTGGGACAACCGATAGCAGAGTTTTCTTAAATTCCTCGATAAAGTCAACCACTTCAAAGTAAAACTCCGCAATGTCTCCAATCGGCCCGGGCATATCCTTTGTATTGAAAAACAGGAAATCTGGCCCTTGGCAACCAAAAAACAGATATGGTAAATTTTTTGGGTCGGCCAGAAGGCCTTGTAGAACAGAGTAATCAGCTGGAGTCATTTTACCTCCGAGCCCTTGATTGAGCGAGATGTTGGCTTTAAGCCTATCCGCAATCAGATGATGCAGTGCTGGTCCTGGCATAGTTTTCTTAATTTATTAGTTGTAAATCATGACTTTAAGTCACAAAACAAACCAAGACAAACCCAGTAACAAAGCACATTTTATTCTGTGGAGAATAGTTTTATTTTAAGGCAAAATTCTCATTTAGCGGTATCATTTCCGAAAAAAAAAGATGTTAAAATTCACGCTCATTTTTCATTTAAGAGAAAATAGGATAAGAATTCATTTTAGTCGCAATCTTAAGGTACTGTTCTTTTCAATATTCAAAATGTTTTAAAGATATGAAATCATTAAAGTTCTTTGTAGAGGTTTTAATTGAAATTTCCAACACCAGAAAGTTATGTTTTAGGTAAAAAACAACCTTCTTTATTTCTAAGATTTTTCAATAAAATTCTGATAGACCTCCATCTTCTTGTTAATATGTATCCGCTTGAAAAGTTATTGAGGAATTTTCAAATATCTGTGCTCTAGATCAACAGTGTTGGTAGGCAAATTGTATTAGCTGTTACGTGTTTAGTTTTCCTAATAAATAATTGATTTTTTGAAACGAGAATAGTTTGATCGTTTTGAAAAGTAAAACATTCTAAAAATTATGACAGTTTTTGTCCATCACCTACATTGGAGGTTTTCTCGTTTTATCCAAATCTTCCCTTTGCCTTATGAAGTATTCAACTCAGTTGATTTTGAAAAAAATAGGCAACTGATTAAGAAAGGAAATTTCACTCAGAGCTTTGTCAAAATTCTAAGCAATAAACATTTTTTAAAAAACCTATGAAAACGAATCAAAAAATTCATGTCGGTTGCAGAACAAACCTCTTAGCCAATGAAATATTTCTATTAAAGGCAGATTTGAACTATACCAAAATTTTTATGCTAGATGGTAGTGAAATATTTAGCTCTACCAATTTGGGTAAAATTCAAAAGCGTTTATCAGGCTTTGATTTCGTACGACCGAACAGGTCAACGGTTGTCAATCGGGTTTTTATACAATGTGTAGAAATTGAGAACTCGAGAATTATTCTTCAAAACAATGAAGTATTGCGAATTTCTAGGAAAAGGAAAGTGCAGTTCTCGAACTTTTTGATGACCCAACTAACTCAAAGTAATTAATCATTTTTCCAATGAGATTAATCTTTATTTTCTATTCATCATGTGTACTACGGTGAATTCAATATTTCTAATTGGAATTACATATTTCAATTACCAATTTTTGCCAAATGTATCCGCTTGAAAAGTTATTGATTAATATTTATCTCAACTCTTCGAAAATGCAATTGGTGGCAACTAATTTGTAGTATTCGATAATTGTCTGGCTTTCCTTTTTAAACATTAATCTTTTTGGCATGGGTAATTTTCGTGTTTGAAAAGATTGATTAAATATAAATTACATGTTGATTTTTGATTTTAATCTTCTAGGGATTTTTACGTATTTTTTTCAAGTATTCTCACCTTACTGTCTTACAAAGAATTTGTTTTTAGAGTTACTTATTTTGTATTTATACCTAATACAAAGGTGCTCCATTTATAAAAAGAGTTTATCAAGGCACATCCCTTTGGCTTCTACGAAATATAGTTATTCCTCATTTTCATATATAAAAATAGTTATGATGACACTGAGAGAATCGTTTCTTTTTGTAAGACTCTCACCACCAAGGTTTCTACCAATTTGCCAATATCAACTAACAGTTCAACTATGAAGCTTTTTTACATTCCAATTAAGAATTTTGTAAGTGTAGGGTTATTTCTAAGTATGTTTTTACATAGCTACAGCAGTAATTCTCAAACAACTCTCTCGCCAGGAGATATTATGTTTACTCAAATGAACTCAGATGGGGTTCCAACGACAAGTTATGATGGATTTTCCTTTGTATTGCTCACAGCAATTTCTTCTGGTACCCAAATCAGTTTTACTGATGTTGGTTGGGACCCAGGAATAGTAAGTTGGGGCGGAGTGACAGGGGTAAGTGAAATGTACTACACTTGGACGTCAAGCACAGCATTACCTTGTGGTACTGAAATTTCTATTTCAGCCAGCGGTGGTGTCACTGCCTCAGTAGGTACAATAAGCGGCACTACGGGAGGACCAACATTAAACATTACTAATGCCGGCGAATCAATTCTAGCCTATCAAGGCAGTTTTGCTAGTCCAAGTTTCATTTCTGGTATTATCAATTACTCATCCGGTTGGGGTTGGAATCCAGGAGCTCCAGTTACTTCTTGTGGTCTTCCATCTGCCTTAACAAATGGAGTGAATGCAATATTCCCAAGTTCAAATGATAATGTTCGATATAATTGCACTGTAACTTCAGCTTCTGCAGCAGTATTAAGAGCTGCACTTGCCAATAGTGCTAACTGGATTTCTGATGACATTTCAGCTTACCCTACCAGCCCGAGTTGTATTACTGGATGCTCATCACCTATTACTGCTAGCACATCTCAAACCAATGTTAGTTGTAATGGTGGTTCAAACGGAACTGCGACTGTTGTAGCAACTGGTGGAAGTGGAGGCTATACCTACTCTTGGTCACCTTATGGTGGAACACTGGCAACTGCTTCCGGATTGAGTTCAGGTGCATATACTTGTACAATAACTGATGCTTCAAGTATATCAATTACTAAAACTTTTACCATTACCCAACCAACTGCCATCAGTACTTCAACAGGTTCTCAAACCAATGTTTCTTGTAATGGAGGATCCAACGGTACGGCATCGGTGAGCCCATCTGGTGGAACTCCAGGCTATACGTACTCATGGTCACCATTTGGCGGAACAGCCGCTACGGCCACAGGTTTGAGTGTAGGGGTATATACAGTGACAGTAACCGATGCCAACAGCTGTACTGCTACTAGAAACTTTACCATTACCCAACCAACGGCCATCAGTACTTCAACAGGTTCTCAAACCAATATATCGTGTAATGGAGGCTCGAACGGTACTGCTTCAGTGAGCCCATCTGGTGGAGCAGGTGGCTATACGTATTCATGGGCACCTTCAGGTGGAACTGCAGCGACAGCCACAGGCTTAAGTGCGGGGGTATATACCGTAACTGTAACGGATGCCAATGCTTGTACCGCAACTCGAAGTTTTACCATAACCCAACCAACGGCCATCAGTACTTCAACAGGTTCTCAAACGAATGTATCATGTAATGGAGGCTCGAACGGTACTGCTTCAGTGAGCCCATCTGGTGGAGCAGGTGGCTATACGTATTCATGGGCACCTTCAGGTGGAACTGCAGCGACAGCCATAGGCTTAAGTGCGGGGGTATATACCGTAACAGTAACGGATGCCAATGCTTGTACCGCAACTCGAAGTTTTACCATTACCCAACCAACGGCTATCAGCATAGCTAGTTCGCGAATAAATGTATCTTGTAATGGAGGTTCTAACGGTTATGTTTCGGTAACTCCAACTGGTGGAGCAGGTGGCTATACGTACTCATGGTCTCCATCAGGAGGAACATCTGCTGCGGCCACAGGCTTAAGTGCAGGGGTGTATACAGTAACAGTAACCGATGCTAATGCTTGTACCGCAACTCGAAGTTTTACCATAACCCAACCAACGGCCATCAATACTTCAACAGGTTCTCAAACGAATGTATCATGTAATGGAGGCTCTAACGGTGCAGCGTCGGTGAGCCCATCTGGAGGAACTCCAGGCTATACGTACTCATGGTCTCCATCAGGAGGAACATCTGCTACGGCTTCCGGCTTAAGTGCAGGAGTGTATACAGTAACAGTAACCGATGCTAATGCTTGTACCGCAACTCGAAGCTTTACGATTACCCAACCAACAGCCATCAATACTTCAACAGGTTCTCAAACGAATGTATCTTGTAATGGAGGCTCTAACGGTACTGCTTCAGTGAGCCCATCTGGAGGAACTCCAGGCTATACGTACTCATGGTCTCCATCTGGCGGAACAGCCGCTACGGCCACAGGTTTAAGTGTAGGGGTATATACAGTAACAGTAACCGATGCTAATGCTTGTACTGCAACTCGAAGTTTTACCATAACCCAACCAACGGCCATCAGTACTTCAACAGGTTCTCAAACGAATGTATCTTGTAATGGAGGCTCCAATGGTGCAGCAACTGTTTCTGCAACAGGTGGAACACCAAGCTATACGTACTCATGGTCTCCATCTGGCGGAACAGCAGCGACAGCCACAGGCTTAAGTGCAGGGGTATATACAGTAACAGTAACCGATGCCAATGCTTGTACCGCAACTCGAAGTTTTACCATCACCCAACCAACGGCCATCAGTACTTCAACGGGTTCTCAAACCAATGTATCGTGTAATGGAGGCTCGAACGGTACAGCTTCGGTAACTCCATCTGGAGGAGCAGGTGGATATACATATTCATGGTCACCATCTGGAGGAACATCTGCTACAGCTACAGGCTTAAGTGCAGGGGTATATACAGTAACTGTAACCGATGCTAATGCTTGTACCGCAACTCGAAGTTTTACCATCACCCAACCAACGGCTATCAGTACTTCAACAGGCTCACAAACGAATGTATCTTGTAATGGAGGCTCAAACGGTTCTGCTTCAGTGAGCCCATCTGGAGGAGCAGGTGGATATACGTACTCATGGTCACCATCAGGAGGAACATCTGCGACAGCTTCCGGCTTAAGTGCAGGAGCATATACAGTAACGGTAACCGATGCTAACGGATGTACAGCAACTCGAAGTTTTACCATAACCCAACCAACGGCCATCAGTACTTCAACAGGTTCTCAAACGAATGTATCTTGTAATGGAGGCTCTAACGGTACTGCTTCAGTGAGCCCATCTGGAGGAGCAGGTGGCTACACGTACTCATGGTCACCAACAGGTGGAACAGCTGCTACAGCCACAGGTTTAAGTGCGGGAGCATATACAGTAACGGTAACTGATGTGAACGGATGTACGGCCACTCGAAACTTTACCATAACCCAACCAACGGCCATCAGTACTTCAACAGGTTCTCAAACGAATGTATCTTGCAGTGGAGGCTCTAACGGTTCTGCTTCGGTAATACCCTCTGGTGGAGCGGGTGGCTATACGTATTCATGGTCACCAGCAGGTGGAACAGCTGCGACAGCTTCCGGCTTAAGTGCAGGAGCTTATACAGTGACAGTAACGGATGCGAACGGATGTACGGCAACTCGGAACTTTACCATAACCCAACCAACTGCTATCAGTACATCAACTGCAGCACAAACCAATGTATCTTGTAATGGTGGAACCAACGGTTCGGCTTCGGTAACACCATCTGGTGGGGAGGGTGGATATACCTATTCATGGTCACCATCAGGAGGAACATCTGCGACAGCTTCCGGCTTAAGTGCAGGAGCATATACAGTAACGGTAACCGATGCTAACGGATGTACAGCAACTCGAAACTTTACGATTACCCAACCAACGGCCATTAGTACTTCAACAGGTTCACAAACCAATGTATCTTGTAATGGAGGATCCAACGGTACGGCATCGGTGAGCCCATCTGGAGGAGCAGGTGGCTATACGTACTCATGGTCACCATCAGGAGGAACATCTGCGACAGCCACAGGTTTAAGTGCAGGGGTATATACAGTAACGGTAACCGATGCCAACGGATGTACAGCAAATCGAAGCTTTACCATCACCCAACCAACGGCCATCAGTACTTCAACAGGTTCTCAAACCAATGTATCTTGCAATGGAGGCTCCAATGGTGCAGCAACTGTTTCTGCAACAGGTGGAACACCAAGCTATACTTACTCATGGTCTCCATCAGGAGGAACATCTGCGACAGCTACCGGCTTAAGTGCCGGAGCATATACAGTAACAGTAACCGATGCCAACGGATGTGCGGCCACGAGGTCATTTACTATTACCCAACCAACTGCTATCAGTACTTCATTAGGTTCTCAAACGAATGTATCATGTAATGGAGGCTCAAATGGTACTGCTTCAGTGAGCCCATCGGGAGGAGCAGGTGGATATACCTACTCCTGGTCTCCATCTGGCGGAACATCTGCTACAGCCACAGGCTTAAGTGCAGGGGTATATACAGTAACAGTAACCGATGCTAATGCTTGTACTGCAACTCGAAGTTTTACCATCACGCAACCAACGGCCATCAGTACTTCAACAGGTTCTCAAACCAATGTATCGTGTAATGGAGGCTCGAACGGTACAGCTTCAGTGAGCCCATCTGAAGGAGCAGGTGGATATACGTACTCATGGTCACCAGCAGGTGGAACATCTGCGACAGCTTCCGGCTTAAGTGCGGGAGCATATACAGTAACGGTAACTGATGCGAACGGATGTACAGCCACTCGGAACTTTACCATAACTCAACCAACTGCTATCAGTACATCAACTGCAGCACAAACCAATGTTTCTTGTAATGGTGGAACCAACGGTTCGGCTTCGGTAACACCATCTGGTGGGGCGGGTGGATATACCTATTCATGGTCACCATCTGGAGGAACAGCTGCTATGGCTTCCGGCTTAAGTGTTGGAGCGTATATAGTAACAGTAACGGATGCAAACGGATGTATTGCAACTCGAAGCTTTACCATAACCCAACCAACGGCCATCAGTACTTCAATAGGTTCTCAAACGAATATATCATGTAATGGAGGCTCAAATGGTTCTGCTTCAGTTAGCCCATCTGGAGGGGTAGGGGGCTATACGTACTCATGGTCACCATCTGGAGGAACATCTGCGACAGCCACAGGTTTAGGTGCAGGGGTATATACAGTAACAGTAACCGATGCCAACGGATGTACGGCCATGAGGTCATTTACTATTACCCAACCAACAGCAATTTCAGTATCAGCACTAAATCAAACTAATATTTCATGTAATGGAGGTTCAAATGGTTCTGCAAGCATCAATATACCAACAGGCGGTGTAGGTGGATATACTTATGACTGGACACCAGGCAATCCGACAGGTGACGGAACTGTTTCAGTTACTGGCTTAACAGCTGGGATATGGACATTCACTGTAACCGACGCCAATGCTTGTACCGCAACTCGATCATTTACGATTACCCAACCAACGGCTATCAGTATTTCAACAGGTTCTCAAACGAATGTATCATGTAATGGTGGTAGCACTGGAGCTGCAAGTATCAATAGCCCAACGGGCGGTACGGCTCCGTACACGTACAACTGGACTCCAGGTAACCCAATAGGTGACGGCACGTCAAGCGTTACCGGTCTAATCGCGGGCAACTATACTTGTACTGTAAATGATGCCAATTCATGTGCGGCAACTCAGACGTTTACTATTACACAACCAGCTGGATTGACAATCTCATTACTCTCCCAAACTAATGTAAGTTGTAATGGAGGAAGTAATGGCACCGCCACGGTAACCGTTTCTGGTGGTACTGCCGGATATACATACTCATGGTCCCCAAGTGGCGGAACATCGGCTACAGCTACCGGTCTAGCAGCGGGGGCTTACACAGTTACTGTTACGGATGCCAATAGCTGTCAGCAAACAGCGGTAGTGACAATCACTCAGCCTACCGCACTCATTGCGTCGATTTCTTCCCAAACGAATATAACCTGTGATGGGCCAAGTGCGGGCTCAGCAACAGTTACTGCTTTAGGAGGAACACCTGCCTATGCTTATTCATGGGCTCCTTCGGGAGGAACATTGCCTACAGCTACGAGTCTAGCAGCTGGAACTTACACCATAACAGTATCTGATGCCAATAGTTGTAGTGTCACAGTTTCTACTGTGGTTACCTTGACTAATAATTTACAAGTAACCCAACACCCACAAAACGTCAGTATATGCCAAGGCAATAACGCTACATTCACGGTTCAAGCTAATTTGACTGGAGTTGCTTATCAATGGGAGGTAAACACAGGAGCGGGTTTCACGCCAATAACGGCTAGTGCGGTTTATTCCGGTCAAAACTCCTCTACTTTGAGTCTTGCGTTTGCTCCTATAGCTTACAATAATTATAAATATAGGTGCATAATTACATTAAACAGTTGCAATTTAACTTCAAGTGAAGCGACGTTATCACTGGCAGGAGCCGCAGAGGGATTAAACATAATAAATGCGAATCCCATCAGCGGAGTTTATAGCCAAACTGCAGTAGCCTACACGGTGGCATTGAACAAAATAGAACCCAATGCCAATGTAATCTACAAGTCTGGAAATGCAATAGAGCTTTTGCCAGGTTTTGAAACACGTGGTGGGGCGGTGTTCCAGACCAAGATAGAGAGTCCTTGTGGTAACAATTCGGGTTTTACGACCAATTTTGAAAACTTGCCAAAAGAAATAAGAAAATGAAAAAACTAAACCCATTGGAAG
>DATGXK010000019.1:0-129583 GCA_035299025.1 Leadbetterella sp. | reverse complement strand
GAACACCTCTTCCCATTTCGAACAGAGCAGTTAAGCCCCGCACCGCCGATGGTACTTGGATCAAACCCGGGAGAGTAGGTAGATGCCAGTTTTTTATTAGATTTAAACCTCATTGTGCAAACAGTGAGGTTTTTTTAGTTTAAAATGAGTTGTAAAGTGATCTAGCAAATCGCTGAGCTTGAATTGAGGTGAACAGGTATTCAATAACAAGAAACTGGAATGATTTTAATTGTATTGTTCGAAGATAATATACTTTTAATAAAAGCTTCTTTAAAATCTAATACTTTATGTTAAACAGGATGTTTTCTGAACGAATTTTATTACTCCTTATAGCGATCTTTATTACTTTTGATTGTGTTTCGCAAACAGGAGAGTGGAAGTTTATAAAGAAAGTGGATGGTATAAGCATATATCACAGAAAGATTGGTGGTGGAAATCTTAAGGATGTTAAGATAGAAACTTTTTTTGATGCCAATTTGAGTACCGTTGTAGAAGCTTTACTGGATGTGCCTTTTTTTAACAAATGGATATACAAAGTGGAATACTCCAAAGTGGTGCGAACAATAGATAGAAGACAGGTGGAGTATTATAATAGAATAAATATGCCTTGGCCAGCAGCCGATAGAGACCTTGTGGCCATAAATCGTCTTTCTCAGAATTTGACTACCAAGGAAGTTATTTCAGAAGATTTGTGTAGTTGGAAAGGTCTACCAGAAAATAAGGATTATGTGCGAATTAAAGACTTCTACGCAAAGTGGACTTTTACACCAAGTGACTCGGGTGTCAAAGGTACTTATGTATTCCATTCTGATCCAGGAGGGGATTTGCCACCCGCAGTGGTTAACTTATTTATTGATGAGGGGCCGGTGAATTCAATTAAAGGGCTGAAGAAGTTAATTTTGTTGGAGAAATATAGGTCAATGAATTCTCACGGAATAGTAAACTAAACTATTACTTTATTAAGCGGGCGATTTGTAATGAAATATCCAGAAAGACTATTTTGGCCCGAACGTTTCTTTCTATAAGCATTTGTGCTTCCGAAATTTGTTCAGTTATTTGACCAATATTTTCAAATTTGAAAACTTTTGAAAATTTCTGAACAAATATTAGCTCTTCGCCTTCCAGTTTTATAAGGCCTTCAGCACCTACACATTGAAGGTAAATTTCTCGAACAATTTTTAAACCGTAGTCTAAAAGGCTTCGTTGATTCTCTTTCGTAAGGGAATCAAATTCATCTGCCAATGGAATAATTTTGCCAAGGTCGAATGCGTAGCAATACCTCATCCAGTTTCCAAACCAAGTTTTCTCGTTTTGGTCACGCTGTTCAATAATTTCAAGAGCTTTTGATAGGTTACCTTCTGATAGAAAGAATATTTGTTTGGCTCTTTCAATACTTAGATTCTTTTTTTCTACCAAGTAGGAGGTCAGTTCTTCGGAATTTGTATTCCTGATAGCAACTCTTTGTGTTCTGGATATTATGGTCGTTAAAAGTCTATTTATATTAGCCGTTACAAGAAGAAAAATAGTCTTTTCGGGAGGTTCCTCGAGGATCTTAAGAAGTGCATTAGCAGCAGATTGTCCCATAGCTTCTGTCATCCAAATCAGAACAATTTTATAGCCACCCTCGTATGATTTGAGGCTAAGGTTTTGTATGATTTGTCGAGATTCTTCAACGGGTATGTTGCCCTGCTTTATTTCTATTTCTTCGAGCCAATCAGTTAAAGTGCCGAAAGGATTGTTCTGAATAAAGCCCCGCCATTCTTTTATGAAATTTTCCGAGAGGACTTTTTTTCCACCGGCGGTGGGGTATGCAAAAATGAAATCTGGATGTGCAATTTTGCTTATTTTAATACATGACGAACACTGCCCGCAAGCATCGGTCTCGGTTGGATTCTGGCAGTTTATATAAGTAGCAAAAGCAAGTGCCATCGGTAAAGCAGAGCTTCCAGGCTCACCATCGAAAAGAAGTGCATGAGCCACATGATTTGTCTTTACGGACTTAATTAGATGTTTTTTTATTTCTTCGAGACCTGGTATTTCGGAAAATAGCATGGAGAATTTATTTATTTGAAGAAATGTATTTTAAAATTTCAAAGTCAGAATTGGAAAGTACTTTCTCCCTTCGGGCCATAGTGGCATTTATGACTTCAATAGCTTTTTCGAATCTATAATCTAGGTAACCTTCCGTTTTTCCTCCCCAAGTGAAGCTTGGTATGAATTTTTCTTGAAAATCAGAACCATAAATGTTACACGAAACTCCCACGACAGTTCCCGTATTGAACATGGTGCTAATACCCGCTTTGGTATAATCGCCCATGAAGGTACCGCAGAAAATTTCTTTGGTATCGTAAAGTTCTTGAACATCATAATTGTAGAGCTTCACAGATTTATAATCGTTCTTTAGGTTTGAATTATTGGTGTTTGCACCTAGGTTACACCACTCACCAATGTAAGAATTGCCCAAAAAACCGTCGTGTGCTTTGTTTGAGAATCCGTGAAAGATAGAGTTGCCAACTTCACCACCAACTCTGGAAACAGGGCCTAAGGTCGTATTAGGTCTTATTTTGGCTCCAAATGCCACCATCGATTCGTCGCAAATTGCAGCAGGACCTATTATAAGACTCCCCTCTTGTATAATAGCACTTTTGCCGATATAAATGGGGCCATTTTCTGCATTAAGAATGCTTGCCTTTATTTGTGCTCCATTTTCAATGAAAATATTGTCACTATTATAAACAGCGGTGAAATTATCGACTACAGGATTACTTCTTCTTTCCTTAGTGATTTTTTCAAAATCAGCTTTTATCTGGTCTCCATTGTTTAGAAACAAATGAGGGAGTTCGGATATAACGGTGATTTTAGAATGTTCGAATTCAATATTTTGAAACTCAGAAGCATTTATTTCGTCGAATTTTAGGACCTGCTGTGTGTGGCAAGCCAATATTTGGCCATTATAAATCAAAGCTTCTTGGATTCTTAGTTTAGATATTTTATCGGCCAATTCACCAAATGGCAAGAAAGAGGCGTTGATATAAATATTGGTTTCTGAGTAAGAAGCCGGAAATTTCTTACTCAGATAATCTTCGGTTAGAAATGAAACGTCCGCATCAAAATAATTTTTCCATTTTTCATCTATGGTAAGAATGCCTATCCTTATTTTTCCGATTGGCCTTGTGAGCGTAATCGGCTTTAGTTGATTTCTGAATTTTGATTGGTCAAAAAGTATGATGTTCATCCGAAAGAAAATGTTTCGAAGACAAAAATACTTTAAAATACTCTAATCTCTATTGTTTTTCTGAAATCTGGATGGCCATTTTGACTGCGTTATAGGTGTTAACAACCCCAGCCGTGTTGCAGAGTTCTGCGAAATCCTTTTTTGTTTTTTCTCCAGGAAGATTTACTTGCTGCCCTGACAGTTTCACCGTTGATTCTAGGATAATATTCTTGATTTGTTTAGCATTAAGATTAGGGAAGTATGATTTTAGAAGTGCAGCCAAGCCTGCCACAGCTGGAGAGGCCATGCTGGTGCCTTGTTTTTCTTCGTATTTGGAACCTGGAACGGTAGAGTATATAGCCACTCCTGGGGCGAAAACATCAACTCCCTTTTTACCATAATTGGTAAAGTCAGCTGGTAGGTTTTCGCCTTCCTCAAAATTAGTAGCACCAACAGTAATCCAAGTGCCGATTTCCGCTCCAGACTTCAGTGTTCTGGTAGGATAGTGAACATGCTGGTCGATATCTTCACTCTCATTGCCAGCTGCAGAAACTAGAAGTACTCCTTTCGATTCAGCATATTTTACGGCCTCATCTACCCAGAATTTTTCTGGTGAATAAGGCTTGCCAAAACTCATATTGATAATTTCGGCACCATTGTCTACAGCATACTTGATGGCATTAGCCACATCTTTATCTCTTTCATCTCCATTCGGAACACATCTGATGGTCAGTATTTTTACATTGTCGGCTACACCTTTAACCCCCAAAGCGTTATTTCTGTCGGCACCAATAATACCAGCGACGTGCGTACCATGCATCGCATCCGGCCCGGTGACTTCGTTGTTTCCATATTTTCCATAGGACAATGATTTTAAGTCGTCGCCTATAACTTTTCTAGGGTCGAAGGCATCGTTGAGGTTGTAATTAAGCTCTTCTTCGAAATGTGTCACCCCATCTTGTATATCGGCTCTTGTAGCACCCATGGCATTGAGATTTAGCCAGACTTGCTTGGCAGAGCGAACAGCTCTATCTACATTTTGATCCTCAATTTGCTGCACATCTTCTTTTGTAATATTGCTCTTGCCGATGGTTTTAATCAGGAGATCTTCTGCCTTTATGATTTTATCCAACATACTTTTGTACATTGGTAAATACTGGTTTGCCTCCGACTTTTTATTTTCGATTTCATCCTTGATCTTACCCATTAGTGTAAGCTCTGCCTTATTTTTTTTCTTTGCTTTTTTACTGGGATTCTCTCCGAACTTCTCAAATAATGTTTTGTAAATTCTTACGGATTCTAATTGCTCATGATTGATGTCTTGGCCGTCTTTTCCACCGAGGAAATCCCAACCATTTATGTCATCTACAAACCCATTGTTGTCGTCGTCTACGCCGTTGTTTGCGATTTCTTTTGAATTAACCCATATTTTGTTTTTCAGGTCCTCGTGTTGTATGTCGATTCCGGAGTCTATCACACCTACAATTACTGTTTTTGATGTCCTGTTTTTAAGGAGTTCATTATAGGCCTTTTCGGTGCTCATGCCTCTTATTCCGTCATCGGTCAGGTCGAGGTTATGCCAGTTGTACTTGGTTTTTAGAGTTTGGCCGTTGAGGTTGAAAACGATAAATATAAGAAAAAAGAATTTTTTCATAAGATTGAAAATGGTCATTGCCTTTGAAAGGGTGTTTTTGTTTGAATGAAATGGTAAAATAACGATTTTTTGTTGGCTTTAGCTTAGAGCTTGTGCAAAATCTTTGATTAAATCTTCAATATTTTCAATTCCAACGGATATTCGGAGTAGGTTTCCTGGCGAGACGGAATGTACACCTTCGGCTGTTCTTCTGTGATCTACCAAGCTTTCAACGCCTCCAAGACTGGTGGCGTGTTGGAATATACGCAGTTTAGAAGCTACTTTTAAACAGTTTTCTTCGTTTCCCGCAATCAGGACAGAAAGCATACCTCCAAAACCATCAGTCATTTGTTTTTTTGCAATGTCGTGGTTTTTATGCGAAGGAAGCCCGGGGTAAAATACAGTTTCGATTTTCGGGTGATTTTCGAGAAAAATCGCCAAGGACATTGCATTGGAATTATGCTTGGCCATTCTCACGAAAAAAGTAGAAAGACTTCTATTCAACAACCAACAGTCGTATGCAGACGGTACTCCACCTCCAATGGACTGATAGTCTCTAATGGATTGTGCAAAGGACTGAGATAATTTGTTTCCCCAAACTACCGCTCCACCGAGGATATCAGAATGTCCACCAAGATATTTGGTAGTAGAGTGCATCACAATGTCGGCTCCGAGTTGTAGGGGTTTGGTGAAGTAAGGTGTAGCCCATGTGTTGTCTATAGCTGTTATAATCCCTTTGCTGCTACTAAATGTTGCTATTGCGGCTATGTCACAAATTTTAAGACTAGGGTTTGACGGTGATTCTATCCAAATTAATTTAGTGTTGGGCTGAATGGCAAGCTCGATGTTTTGAAATTCCGACATGTCTACCACAGTAAATGTGATGTTCCAATTTTTGTAAAGATTTTCTAGAATAACCCGGGTGCCGTAGTAAATGTCGTCGGGTAGTATTACGTGCGAATCTTGCCCCAAGGAGTGAAAAATACTGATTGTTGCCGCTTGTCCTGAGGCAAAACATGCCGCATCAGTACCATTTTCAAGTAATGAAAGTTTGTTCTCTAATAGTCTCCGGTTGGGATTTGAAGCTCTTGTATATATGTCTCTGCCATCGACAAATGCACCTGCTTCATCTCTTCTGAAGGTAGTGCTTTGAACCAAAGGAGGCACTACAGCACCGCTGTTTTCTACCGGAATATTTTGATGAATAATCTCTGTTTCTAAACTCGCCATAAATTCGTTTTATTGGCAAAGTTAAGAAATCAATAAGATTTCTTGGAATCAATTGCCAATTCTGTAAACTATTCCGTTGGGATTTGATCCCTGTTTGGCTGACGAAATAGAAATTCGATCTTCAGAAATTCCTTTTTCTATCAGAATTTCTCGGAGTGCATAAGCCCTATCTTCGCCCAAAGTACTATTTCCACCTGACAGCGGGGATATTTTAATTG
The DNA here is from genome assembly GCA_035299025.1 of Leadbetterella sp. Taxonomy (GTDB): domain Bacteria; phylum Bacteroidota; class Bacteroidia; order Cytophagales; family Spirosomataceae; genus Leadbetterella. The sequence continues at coordinate 123,288 of DATGXK010000019.1, read as the reverse complement.
TTTTTGAGGAATTTTTAAGCTGGCTTAAGATTCCGTTTAGCGATGAAGACCAGTTGATTTCGGCACTGTTTTTCTTAAATACATTTCCATTTATTGCGTTCCAGCCGGCAGGAGTCTTGGTTTCTGAAATATTTTCGCTGACGGTTTTCTTTTCTACCGATTTTGAAGCTGCAGCATTATTTTGTGATGGTTGTTTAACCTCCACTTTTTTCTCTGCGGCTTTGGGAGTCTCAATTTTGATTTTTTCTTCAGGCTTTTTGGACTCTATAGGAGCTTCTGAGATAGGTTTTGGTGCTTCATTTGTCTCGGCCGGTACGATATTTTTTTCAACCGGAAGAGCCGCAACACTAGGGTCTGGTAGGAAGTCCTCTGGTTGTAAATCGGTTTCTTGCTTCTCAGTAATAATGGGCGTTTCTTGTTGAAGGCCTACTTGGTCTTTCTTAGCAAATTTGGCATAATAAACCACAGAAAGACCCGCAATACCCAAAATTAGCCAGGGTAAAATTAGAGCCCAATTGGTTTTGTTCCCTGTTTTGTTTTTTTCTTTCTGAGGCTTTATCGGAGTTACCGCAGCCGGGATAGGATTGGTAACAGTTTTCTTAAATTGGAAAATGTTATTGATAGCTGGGGGCAAAGCATTTATTACGCCGTCATTGATATCTCTAAAATAATTTCTCAAGCCACCCAAATCCAGATTACCTTCTCGCATACTTTTGCCGATAAATCCTAATACTATTGGAGCTGAAAGGCTCAGTAGAGAACCGGCACTCGTCTTTTTTACTTCAGATATTCCGGCCACTTTTTCTACCAAATTGGGTACTTTATTGCCCAGAAAGTGAGAAGAAATATTGTTTCCGATGGTTACGAGGAGCTGAGTTTTTTCAAAATTACTTGAAAACGACTCTAAATTATTCAGGATGTCGCCCGTGTGCCCTCCGTCGTTGAGTACATTTATTATGTTTTTGACTTCGACGTCTGAATGTGCATACTTCAGCAAACCAGCCATGAACGTATTGAGGCTTAAGCTTAAGCCGGCGTCTACATTTGTTGATTTTTCGCCAAGAAAACTAGCCAAATTTTCAATTGTCTGGACAGATATTGTTCTTTTTATTTTAGATAGAAAATCCATTTTGATATTTTTTAATGTCGATTTACAATTGTCCCTGAACCAGCCCGTTGATTCTAAATCTAAATCCAGGAATGATGTTTTCCTGTTAGAATGAACCAATATTTATTTAAAAAACCTGTTTTATTTCAGCTATATTCTAAAGAAATTCAAGAACCTCAGCATGCCAAAACGGTTTTATATCCCACCAGACATAATACTGAAGTTTAGTTTAAATTTACAAAAACCATGCCTATTCAGTACGAAAAGAAGAATGGAAATATTAGAGAATTATTACTTTTTTTTGAATTTCAATTCCAGAAAGGTACAAAAAAAGAAAATCCCCAAATATTGGAGATTTCTTTTGATCACTAGGATTATTAGTTTTATTGCACTTAAGCCAACTCATTTGCAGTCGAAACTGTAGCTACACACTTCGACACTTTTTTTACCACCTCTTGAAGAGACGGTTTCGGATTGAATTGGTAATCCGCTATTATTATATAAATAATCAATTTGGGTTTCTTGGTCTAATTTGCCTTTTTCATTATACACTTTACCTGAAAGCATATTGTTTTCGCCAAAGTAAGAGAAGAAGTTATTGGCGATACCGACAAAACCAAGAGCGGCTGTTTTGTATACTTCAGGGAAAAACTGTTTTTTGTCGTCGTATTTTTCTCCACTGAAGGCGAGGGTTTCTAGTTCATCGTTTATGGATGAATAGACTTTTGAAACATTGTTTTTGTTGTATTCCAGACGTGTTTTTCCTGATACTTTTCTTCCAAAAAGTTCAACTGTAGTCTTAATACTCGATAGTTGGCTATTTTCGTTGTATACGAAATCATTGGTCATGAATTGAATGCCGTTGATGGAGACATTACTTTTAGTAATGATGTTGTCGGCACCGTATACAAATTTTACGAGGTATTTCTCACCTGAGGATTCGGTGGTGATTTCCATCGATTCCGCAAGGTTTTTATTATTGTATCTGAATATGACTACAGTAGGAATAGAATCTCTACTGAAAACTCTGATGAGTTTACTCCCAACCCATTCATAATTTCGGATATTGCCCGTGGGGCCGTCAACCGACAAAAGTGGACATTTGACGTATTGACTAGCTGGGTCATTTTTCTTCTTCTTGCAAGAAATAATCAATGAAGAAAGAAATAAAATCCCAATAAATAGTAATGTATTCTTTTTCAAATGTATAATTTTATAGATTCACTTAACAACTGTGATTAAGTGTAGACAAAAACTATACCGTTCGGTAATTTTTTTGGAAAAGAATAATATTTATAAGGATTTTATATTCTTATAGGCTTGTTTATTAGGAACTTACGATGTTTTAAATATTTTACAATATTCTTAAATAAATTTTTAAAGAAAGCTTTTGTTTTGTTTCTGCAATTTCGAAAATTAAAATTTTTCTTATTTTGCGGCTACAAATAGGGTATCACAATATCCGTGCCAAAATTTCAGATGTGATTTTTGCTGACGAGATTGCGAGCGGAATTCCACCGCCAGGGTGTACGCTTCCTCCTACGAAATAGAGATTCTTTATTTGGCTAGAAAAATTTGGATGACGCAAGAAAGCAGCAAATTTATTATTGCTGCTGTTGCCATACAATGCTCCTTGGCTACTAGAGGTATTCATTTCGATTTTTATTGGATCCAGTACTTTTTCGGTTAGGATGTACTGTTCTATATCGGTTTTTAGTATTCTATTTATTTTTTTAAAAATCGCAGTTCGAGTCATTTTTGTGATTAAATCCCAGTCTTGACCACTGTTGGAGGGTGAATTTATTAAAACAAACCAGTTTTCGCAGCCTTCAGGAGCATCTGTAGGAATAATTTTGCTCGTAATATTGATATAAATTGTGGGGTCGTCATAAATGTCTTTTTTGTTAAATTGATTTTCAAATTCGGTCTTATAGTCGTCGCTGAAGAGGATGTTGTGTAAACCCAACTCTCTGAATTCTTTCTTAATACCCCAGTAGAATATCAATCCTGATCCACTTTTCTCTTGATTAAGAATTTGGTCCGGTGCTTTTACGCCAGGCAATAGCTTACGGTAGGTGGGGGTTACGTCCATATTGCTCACCACTGCATCAAAATTAAAAATGCCAGACCCGGTTCTGATTGCCTGAGCAAGTCTATTTTCGACCATTATTTCCTCTACTCGGGTATTGAAATGGAACTTTACACCCAACTCTTTGGCCAGATTGTAAAGTGCATCGGCTATATGATACATTCCTTTTTCAGGTAAATAAGCTCCGATATTGTACTCCAAATGCGGTATGATACTCATGGTAGCTGGAGTTTGGTAAGGGCTGGAGCCATTATAGGTAGCATATCTATCGAAAAGCTGAACTGTTTTGGTATTTTGAAAAGTTTTGGAGTTGAAATCGTGAAAAGTGCCGAAAATTCCCATTTTAAAGATGTTTAGGTACCCTTTTATGGCGTCTTTGCTTAACCAAGTCGATATTTTGTGTAAGCTTTTATGTATAAAAAGGCCACTCAAAACTTCATATTTAAACGAGCTATCTTGCAAATAGCTAAGTGTCTGTCCTGGTTTTTCGTCTAAAACTTCGGAAACAATTTTATCAAAGAGTTTATTGTCGGCTGGTACGTTTAGACGAGTACCATCTTCCCAGAAATACCTGCAGACTTCGTCGAGTTTTCTATATTTGAAATAGTTTTTGGGATTTTTACCGGCAAGTTGAAATAACTCATCGATTAGTCCGGGTAAAGTAAAGAGCGAAGGGCCACCATCAAACCTAAATCCTTCAGAATGGAATTCACTTATTTTTCCTCCAGGAAATGGATTAGATTCATATACCTCTACCTGATATTTGAGTACTGCCAATCGGATAGCCACTGCCAAACCACCAGGGCCACTACCTATTACCGCTATTTTTTTCATTAATGAATCTACTTTTTAGAAAAACCAAAGATGGTCAACAATGTTTTTAGATTTGCGGTCTGAGTTAGTTTTTTTGTTTAACCAACAATTTATGGGTTTTAAGGTCGATTTTTACAAAGTTTTGGGTAAATTGCGAAATATTTAGATAAACCCAAAAAAAGAATTTATTCTTATCCCATGGCCAAAATTTTAGTAATTGATGACGAAAAAACTATCCGAGATGCCTTGAGAGACATACTCGAATACGAAGGCTATGATGTAGACGAAGCCAAAGACGGACAGGAAGGCTTAGACATGGTTTTGGCTAGCTTGTACGACGTTGCTCTCTGTGACATCAAAATGCCTAAAATGGATGGTTTGGACGTACTTCTAAAGGCAAAAGAGGAAGGCGTAATAACTCAGTTTGTGATGGTTTCGGCATTTGGTAATGTCGAAAACGCCGTTGAAGCTACAAAAAGAGGAGCCTTCGATTTCATTACCAAGCCACCTGATTTGAACAGACTCTTGGTAACTGTGCGTAATGCAATCGAGAAAAGTAATGACGTAGAGGTTATTAAAACCCTCAAAAAACGTGTTTACAAACTCAATGAAATTGTTGGTGAGTCTCCGTTGATAAGCAAAGTAAAAGAAACTATAGACCGTGTGGCTCCTACAGAAGCTAGGATTTTGGTGACAGGGCCCAACGGGTCAGGTAAAGAGATGGTGGCCAAGCAAATACACGAAAAAAGTAATAGACTTAAAAAACCTTTGGTAGAGGTAAACTGTGCGGCTATTCCGTCTGAATTGATCGAAAGTGAACTTTTTGGGCATGAAAAAGGAGCTTTCACATCGGCCATAAAGCAAAGAATCGGTAAGTTTGAACAAGCTGATAACGGCACTCTGTTTTTGGACGAAATTGGTGATATGAGTCTATCGGCTCAAGCCAAAGTTTTGCGTGCTTTGCAAGAACACAAAATTACGCGTGTAGGTGGCGAAAAGGAAATAAAGATAAACGTAAGGATTATAGCTGCAACCAACAAAGACCTTAAAAAGGAAATAGCAGAAGGCAACTTCCGTGAAGACCTTTACCATAGGTTGAACGTAATTCCAATTTACGTACCGCCATTGGCAGAGCGTAGAGACGACATTCCTTTGTTGGCGGATAAGTTTTTGAACGATGTTGCCGAAGAATACGGTGATCAGCCAAAGACGTTTTCACCAGAAGCGATGGAGTACATGAAAAACTTGCCTTGGACGGGTAACGTTAGAGAGTTACGCAACGTAGTTGAGCGTTTGGTAATAATGTGTGATGCTATTATTAGTGTGGACGAAGTAAAACTTTATGCAGGTTTAGGTTTGTAAAAACGTACTTTGAAATTATCAAAAAGAGTCGCTTGCGACTCTTTTTTTTATGTCTAATATTTAATTGTAATTGGTCCAAGGAGTCCTGAATCCACTGGTTTCCATTTGGATGCATCGAATGGTTTATACTGAATATCCACAATATTGATATCATAGAATTTCTTCCAATTCACTTTGTTGATATCCATGTATTTTATCTCATTGGCAGATAAGTTTCTGACCTTAATTTTTATTTCATTTTGGGTTTTTAGTAAACCTTCTGGTATTTCTAAATGATAAGGCAAGCTCCAAGTCGTACCTATATTTATATCGTTAATCCATACTTCGGCGGTTTCACGCACATCGCCCAATTGGATTTCAGCTTGTTTGCCTACAGCATTTTCAGGCAGAATAAACGTTTTGTTATATTCTCCATAACCATTGTAAAAACTTGCAGCAGAGTCTGCTAAAGTCCAAGATTTGAGTGTATTGAAAGTTTGAGGATTAGGTATTTTGGGTTTTCCTTCGGTAAAAACCAAGTTCCAGTTGGTACTCAAATCCAAATTATTCGGAAGGCTTTTGATATAATAAGGTTGGATATTGTCTTTTTTGATATTTGAGAAAAATAGAAATATGCTTTCTCCCGATTTTAATTCTAAGTTTACTTTTTTTGAGATTCCTGATTTTGCTGATTTAATCTCGAACCAAGTATCTGTTTTGGGATCATATAAATAGTTGTATTTGTATTTGTTTTCAAAAGTCAATTCACCTTTTTCAAATAACTGATGTTGATTAGTAATGAAATATAAAAGGCCGTCTTCGTAGTTTTTTCTTAAGTAATCCAATCCTTTGTCTTGAATGACCTCTCTCTTTACTGTCTGTGTTTTTAGTTTTGAAATAACCGATGTGCTTACTGTATTTTTAAGGCTGAATAACTCCTTCTCGAAAGTTTTCTGATTTTTCTCGAAGTCCAAATATCCAGTTGTTTTCTGTGGTAGAGCTTGTTCGAAAATGGGTTTTATTTCAGCCGAGTTCAACTTTTTAATGGCCTGCAATGTCTGAAGTGGCATGTATTCCACCTCTGGAATTACGATCGTTTTGTAATTTGACTTTCTTAATTTCTGTTCCGCCATTTGGGTTATTTGTAAATCTGATACAAAATCAAAACTGTAGCCTGCTGCCTCCAAATCTTTCAAAAGTTGACGATATTTATCATTGAAAATGCCATTCTTTTCGATGTTGTGGACGTCCATCATATAAACGCCCTTCTTTGGTTTATGCCATAGGTCTTGAATCGGGAAGTATACCAAAACTTCATTGTCAGTCGTGCTTTTTTGGAGTAAGTTCTGGCAGTTTTCTATGTAATTGTTGAGCAGCGGGAGTTCGTTCCAAAAATGCGAGTTAAAATTGAAGTTGGTTGAAGCGTAAAACATCCAACCTGGCCATGGTGCATCCACCGGTGTGTAGTTGGCTCCATGATAGAAAACATGATTTACCCCACCCAGAAATGACTCATCAATAATAGGTTTAACTTGCGATAAACTCACTTTGAAATGATTCCCAAGCCAAGTGGCGGTTTCTGAACTCACCAGTTTTTTGCCAAAAACATTTGCAGGCGAAGAAGCCAATTTGAGAACCATTTTATTTGGCTTGCCAAATTGCTTTTCGCTGTATTCGGGGTCTTGTCTGTAAAGCGGAATATCAAATGGTTTTGAACCAAAAAATTCGGTTTCAGGAATTGAATTGGCAGCGTATAAATCCAAAACATTGCCTGGAGAGCCATGCGATTCGTTTCGACTAAGCTTGCCATATTTTTTTGCAAAAGTCGCATAAGGCTGGGTAAATTCTTCTAAAAGCAACTCTGAAATGGTCAATTGATAGTCAGAGTATATTTGTTTTTCTTCTTCTGTAAATGTCGATTTGTTTTCGAATATATTGAGATGTTCTCCTAATTCATAGCCGCGTTTGCTTTTAAATTTCTCAAAGAAATGCTCTGTCCAATCTGCTCCATATACTTCATAAGAATCATTATAGAAAGCCCGAATTCCGATATTATTATTTGCAAAAACGCTGTCGAATTTGGATAAATAATATTCTACATTGGCTTTATCAAAGTGATCCAATACCAAGCCTTCGGCTCCCGGAGCGGCCCTTTTTACTTGTTGTTTGGTGATTTTTGGTTTGAGAACCGGTAGTTGGTCGGCTTCATAAACTAGCTCAAAAGTCTTGGCTGCATGCTCGGGTTTTATATCTATTCCTCCAAAAGGCCAACCTGTACCCAAGGTCATATCGATGCCTAAATTCAGATTCTGGGCCTCCTTTACGGTATATTCTAACATTTCAAGCCACTTTGGGCTTAGGAAATGGATAAAATTCTGTTCTTCACCTTTTACGCCATAGATAGGGATAATGTGTAAGCCTCCAAAACCTGCTTCTGCGTATTTTTGAAGATTGGCTCTTAAATCCGCCTTATTTACGGCACTTCCTTGCCACCACCAGTATGCCCAAGGTTTGGCGGTATTTTGTGCAAAGGTTTTTATGGAAAATAGAAATAGGATTAAGGCTAATCTTAGGGTTTTCATTTAGGTAGAATAGTTGAAACTGTAAATATAGAAAATGGATTTCTAATTACTGTTCTTTGGTGTCATGCTGCTAGGCTGTGTGCCGTGTTTATGGAATACGGATGACACGGATTTTATTGATTTACACAGATGGGCTAGAATTATTCAGAGTTTTAAAATTGAAAAATCTGTTAAATCTGTATGAACTTTGTTTAAAAAAATCAATACTCAAACGCCCCGAACTTATTAGAAATCGTCAATATTTAAAACTTTCATCAATTAAGTTTGATTGTTGTTGTAAATATAAAGAATGGATTTTGATTACTGTTCTTTAATGTCATGCTGCTAGGTTTTAATAAAACAGTTGTGTTCGAGTAACTATCAAAAAATATAATATTTTTTTAAATGTATGTTTTATAAATTTTTTAAGGATTTAAAATGAGTAAGTGTAAAATTTCATAGGCTTATTTAGCATTTTTTGAAAATTCTTATTCATATAAATGTTAAAATTCTTAAAGAAGGTGGTGTCTGTGTTGCTCATATTAGCCTTCTCTAAATAGTTTGTCCAATCGAAAAGCTTAGTCATTATTTGTCCATATTCATACCATATTAAGTTGGTCTCTAGTTTGTTTAAAGTGGGGCATAATAAGTTAAATAGCTCAATTAAATTATGAATATCCCCATTTCCACAACCTGCGTCTGAAAACATGGTTTCAATTGTTTCAATTTTTCCATCCCTTAATTTGAATTCATTGAATTTTATTCCATGAGATTCAGAATTTGCCTCAAAGAGCTTAACAAAGGTCTCAATTTGATCTTGTTGGATATGCTTTCTTAAGAATTCTAATATTTTAAATGTGTTATCAATTTTTCTTTGATTTATGGAGTCTACAAAAGTTTTTATAGTTATAAAAACTCCTGGAATTGCTAAAATAAATAATATCCAATTTCTAATTTCAGTATAATTATTACTCATAGCTTGAATTCTTTATGTTTTTCAAAATCTCAACAAATCAATACTCAAACACCCCAAACTCACTAGAAATAGTCAATTTTTTGGTATCGGAAGCTTCAACTCTACCCACAATCTGAGCAGGAATGCCGAAGCTTTCTGATATTTTGATAATTTCTTCGGCGTGTTCTGGTGAAAGATAGACTTCTAAACGGTGGCCCATGTTGAAGACTTTGTACATTTCGGCCCACGAGGTGCCCGATTGCTCTTGGATGAGTTTGAATAGGGGAGGTATAGGGAATAAGTTATCCTTGGTGATGTGTACATTGTCTACAAAATGAAGAACTTTGGTTTGAGCTCCGCCGCTGCAATGCACCATGCCGTCAATTTTGCCTTTCAATTTGGTCAATATTTCTTTTACCACAGGGGCATAGGTACGAGTAGGAGAGAGTACCAGTTTTCCCACGTTCACCATCAAATCTTCTGAAATGGTTATTTTATCTGTAAGGAGTTTAGAGCCACTGTAAACCAACGAACTGTGAATGTCTTGGTCGTAACTTTCTGGGTATCGTTCTGAATAGATATTGTCTAAAACATCATGACGAGCAGAGGTTAGGCCATTGCTGCCCATGCCTCCGTTGTATTCGGTTTCGTAAGATGCTTTTCCATAAGACGCCAATCCAACGATAACATTTCCAGCCTTTATGTTGGCGTTGTCTATTACATTGGCTTTTTTCATGCGGGCAATAACGGTGGTATTGACGGTTATCGTTTTTACCAAATCTCCCACATCAGCAGTCTCACCACCAGTGCTGTAGATTTCTACTCCATTTTCTCTGAGCATGGCCAAAACTTCCTCACTTCCATTGATTATTTCGGCAATTACCTCGCCAGGAATCTTGTTTTTGTTTCGGTCTATCGAAGATGACATCAAAATTGGACCCGTGGCACCGACACAAAGCAGGTCGTCGGTATTCATGATGATAGAGTCTTGGGCAATGCCTTTCCAAACCGATATGTCGCCTGTTTCTTTCCAATATAAATAGGCCAAAGAGGTTTTAGTACCTGCACCGTCGGCATGCATGATGTTGCAATAGTCATCGTCTCCTCCCAAAATATCGGGTGAAATCTTACAAAAAGCTTTTGGGTAAAGGCCTTTGTCTAGTTTTTCGATGGCTTTATGAACATCTTCTTTGGAGGCAGAAACGCCCCTTTGCATGTAACGGTCAGACATAGTATAGAATTTGAAGTGGCAATTTACGGATTTTTGCCGTAATAATGGAATTCTATGGTCTAGGAGTTTTTGATAAATTGCTCCAAAACACTCAAATGTTGTTCGAATGCTTTTCGGCCATCTGGTGTTACTGAGTATAATGTATTAGGTTTACGGCCGATAAATTCTTTTTGAACTAAAAGATAACCAGCTTCTTCTAAAGCTTTTACATGTGTGGCGAGGTTGCCGTCGGTGAGGTTCAAAAGTTCTTTGAGCGAATTGAAATTCACGGACTCATTGACCATCAATACCGACATGATGCCCAAGCGAGCTTTGCTTTCAAAAGTTTTATTGAACTGTTCTAAAATCATTTATCGTACTTAAAATACATCAATCCGCCATATAAAATGTGTAATAGGCCGAAGCCAATCACCCAAAATAAAAAGGTATAACCCGTAAAAAATATACTCAACAGACCGAGTGCTATTTCGCACAAACCTAGCGAGAAAACATCTCTGACGGTATAGTTTGAGGCGAAAATCAAGGCTAATCCGTAAAATATTAATGTAGATGAGGCGGCCATCCACATGTTATTTTGCTGAACCAAAGCCAGTGAATATATGGCTCCAGCTATTAAAGGAATGGTCAAATTTATTAATAATTTTTTAGATAAATTGTTCCACACTTTCTCATTAGATCTTTTTGCTTTTCTTATGGTGAAATAAACTCCCCCTATCAAAGCCCCTATAAGCGTAATTAGTGCTATTTTGAAAACATAGAGTTTGAAATCACCCTCTACATTGGCAGCGTCAAGAATTCCTTTCGGGTCGTTGTTTCCAGTGATTTCTACTTTTTTCGAATATACCAGAAAAGCTCCAACAAGTGCTATAATACCTGCCGAAATGCCAGATAATCCGCTCAAAGACAAAAACTTAGACGATCGCTCCATGAGCGTTCTTATTTCTTTAAGGTTTTCGAGGTGCTCGTTCATCTCTTAAAATATTTTGGGTAAAAATATCATACATCCTACTATTGCCGCTGCTATGGCCAAAAACAAAACCCCCGCTGCAGCCATATCTTTTACTGTTCCTATTACCGGATCTTTTTCTGGTTCCACTTTGTCGCAAAGCTTTTCTATGGCCGAATTAAACGCCTCTGCTGACCAAACCAAGGCCATAGCAATGACTAATATTATCCATTCGTTTCTATCGATTTTAAGCCAATAGCCTGTGAAAACAACCAATAAAGTGGCTAAAAAGTGAAACTGAGCATTGTTCTCAAACCGCACCAAATGTACCATGCCAGCCAAGGCAAACTTAAAACTTCTAAGCATTTTTGATATGTTCATGCTTGAAAGAAATTAAATTATAAAAAGACAAATATAAGCCAATCAACACAATACTAAAAACTAAAGTGGTTTGTATGGCCAAGGGATTACTCGTTTCTATTAATGATTGTCTGAGAAGATGCGTTGGGTTTGAAAACAAATCCCAACTATTGAATCTTACAAATCGGCCAAGATAGAGTCCAAAACCACTCAAAATGGCACTACTTATGACGAGGAACCAGGCCACGGTATTCCCGAAAATCTTTTTGGATAAGATTTGGAAATGATACATCGAATATAGACCAACAATAAGCCCGGTCAGTGCCGTTATAAAAATCCCCACAGAGTCAAACCACAGCAAATGTTTGGGTAAATGGCTCAAATGCATGAGGTCGGTTATGATATATGGTGAATTTGGGAAAAAGAGCAACCAAGTGGTCATTAGTGTTAGAATGGCCATTTTGATGCCCAGTTTCTGAAAACCGTAATGGTCATGTAGTTTTTTTGCTAGAAAAATATAAAGGATAGGTGTAATAGCCAAGAACAGGTTCCAAACAAGTAATAGACCTAATAAAGTGCCTGTTTTGTAAACTCTTATCATGAGTAATATGGAACATAAAGCAATCAGAATCAATACGCTGATGGTGGGTTTGCTTGGTTTTAAATTCATTTTGGGGTGTTTAAAAAGTACTTTGTTTTTCAAAGTAAATAGATAAATTTAGTTTTTCAAAATTTAATGTCTGATTTTTTTTAGAACACAGTCTTTGCTCTTGTTCTGCTTTTTAATCGCAATGCATTAAATATTGCCCTAATGGGCGTATTTTTGTAAAAAAAAACAACAAACTAATGCCAAAGGCAAAAAATGTAAAAGAATCGCTGACCATCATGACGGAGATGGTGATGCCCAACGATACCAATACCTTGGGGAATTTGATGGGCGGAAATTTGATGCGAATGATGGACGTGGCAGCCGCCATAGCCGCACAAAAACACAGCAACAGAATTGTGGTAACAGCTTCGGTAGATAATGTATCTTTTGTGAATCCTATTCCACTGGGCAATGTGGTTACTTTGGAAGCCAAAATTACGAGAGCCTTTAATACTTCTATGGAGGTGGTAGTTGATGTGTTTTCGGAGAATATCCCTGCAGGGCAAAAAAGCAAAACGAATCAGGCATTTCTAACTTTTGTGGCTGTGGATCAGTCTGGTAGACCGATTGAAATCGCCGAAGCCATTCCTGAAACAGAACTCGAACTAGAGCTATTCGAAGGAGCTCTAAGAAGGCGACAGTTACGATTGGTTTTGGCTGGCAGAATGAAGCCAGAGGAGGCCTCAGAGCTAAAAGCGATATTCAAAATATAAAAAAAGAGGCTGACAAACAGCCTCTTTTTCGTTTTAGTAAGAACCTCTTCTGCGGTCTTTTCTATCTTCTTTCCTATCTTTTACGTCCTCTTTTCTGTCGCGTTTATCTTCCATCCTGTCTCTTTTATCCTCTCTTGCGTCTCTGACATCCTCTTTTCTATCTCTGATGTCCTCTAGTCTATCTTTTCGGCCGCCATTGTGTGCGGCATCCCATTTGTCTTCACGTTTATCGCGTATATCTTCGGCTCTGTCTCGTCTATCTTCAGCGGTGTCGCGTCTGTCTTCGGCTCTGTCTTTTATATCTTCTTTACGGTCTCTTCGGTCTTCTTTTTTGTCTAAAATTTTTCTTTTGTGTGGGTGTTGTGCAGAAGCGTAATTTGCAGTCAATACTAAGGCAAAAACGAAGGCGATTGTTTTAAAAAGAGTTTTCATGACTTTGATTTTTTTAAGTTTAATAAATTATTTAAAACTGGAATTTTCGGGTATTGGATACTTAAAAAAGAAAAAGGTTTAAAGACTGGCAAAAAAAAATTAGCTTTGCACTTTAATTCTTGGCTCCATAGTTTAATGGATAGAACGGAGGTTTCCGGTACCTCTGGTGTGGGTTCGATTCCCTCTGGGGCTACTTTCTGTAAGACTCAAAAAGTTGTAATAGCCACCAATCGATTAAAAGAGGTTAATTTTTACAGAGTTTTGTGAATTTACATTAATTATCTTTATTTCGTTACAAATTTATCAAGCTAGTAATGAAATACACAATTACACTTATTCTCATTTTTTGTAGATATACCTTTTCCTACAGTCAATCAGTAACAATTTCGCCTGGAAATACACAAGCTGGAATTATTTCCAATTCAGTAAATAATGGAATCCTACCTCCAAGGATGAATTACACGCAAATTCTTGCAATAGCATCGCCTGTGGAGGGAACAATGGTTTACGATACCGAATTTAAATGCCTTAGAGTCTATAATGGTTCAAAATGGATTTGTTTAAATGATAGGTTACCTGGTCCAAATGACATTCAGGGTAATTTCATAGGTTTGGAGTATGGGAATACTTTGCCAGATCATTTATATTATAATAATCATGGTTCCGAGCCAATTGATATAAAGGTTGATATTACAGGAAGCATTTACGTAGTTTTTAGTAATTTTAATAAGGATCCGTTAGAGTCTGGGGACGGCACCAGAAGTAGGACTATTTTTCTTCAAAAGTATAATTCAAGTTTTCAAATTATTTGGAGCAAAACTCTTGGCACTCTCAATCTTTTAGATTTTAATAGTTTTAGGATAAAAATGAATTTAGATTCTAATAACAATATATACATCACTGGTTATGATAATGGAAAGATTTTATTTGGGGATGGTTCGACAAACAATGTTGGCATGTTTCTGGTAAAGTATAACAGTGATGGAGATTTTATTTTTAAAAAAATATCATCTGGGGATGTATGTAAAGGACTTGATATAAAAGTTGATGCCAATGGTGATATATATGTAGCTGGAGAGTACAGTGGAACTACAATATTTCAAAATAGTCCTTATTTTAGCCTTGCTTCCTTAGCCGGCTCTAAGGACGCATTCGTAGCGAAGTATAATAGTTTGGGTGAAATAGTATGGGTCGCTTCAATGGGTGGTTCTGGGGAAGACTATGCTGCTAAACTAAGTGTCAGCGGGTCGAGTTTAGTTGTAGCGGGATATTTTACCTCGACCGCATTATTTGGCAATTCCATTTCAAAGACCTCCTTGGGAGGGAGAGATATTTTCATTTCAAAATTTTCAACAACTGGTAGTTTTCTTTGGGTGAATACCTTGGGAGGCAATGGATCAGAAAACTTGGCAGATCTAAATTTGCGAAATAATGGTGATATTGATTTGTTCGGTGATATAAATGGTATTTTGACTTATTACCCAAATCCTTCATCCAACACTAGCACATCATTATCAATCTCCGCCAATGTGGATTTGTTTTTCATGAAATATTTCTCTAATGGGAATATACAGTACGGTAGTCCAATACTAATTGGTGGATCTGACAATGAGTCTGCAGGTGCAATGGTAATGAATGGTTCTGAAGATTTATACTTTACGGGTCTTGCCGGAAATAATTTTAGTTACAGAGGTCATTTGCTTAGTTCTGGGGCATTTATGATGAAGCTTGGGGTTACTGAAAGTTGGGCTATTGGTGGCCCTTCAGAAAAAGGTGTGGTTATGGCATTAAATGCTCAAGGTCAAGTATTTGTTTCTGGAAGTATCTCGAGTTCCAAGACATATTTCGTGGGTAATTATTTGACCCCAGCCACTGACAAATGTTATCTTTGGAAATACAGTGAGTAAAGCGTCTGTTGGCTTTCCTTAGAGTTTGAGTTTTATTGGGATGAATTCATAAGGTGTTTTACACTCTTACACTATTCAAGTAATTGGTGGATTTAACACTAAGCTTCCGCAGTAGGACTAATTTTTACATATTTAATAAATTATTTTAAAAAAAATCAAATGCAGTTTCTTTAAACCAAAAAATACATTTATTTTGAGGTAAATTAATTATTCAACCATAGAAAATATGAACGATTTTCAGATTAAAGAGCAAGCCAATGTGTACGACGTGGTGATTGTGGGATCGGGTGCAGGTGGTGGCATGGCTGCGTATCAATTGACCAAGGCCGGGGCAAAAGTTTGTCTTCTAGAGGCTGGTGGATATTTCGATCCAGCCGATCCGAAATACATCAATCAACTCAAAGGTCCGTGGGAGTCGCCGAGAAGAGGAGCAAGTACGCTTCGTGCTTTTGGCGATTTTGATGCAGCTTGGGGTGGCTGGGAAATTGACGGAGAGCCTTATACCCGCAAAAAAGGAACCGAATTTGACTGGTTCCGCTCTCGTATGCTCGGTGGCCGAACCAACCACTGGGGACGTATATCCTTACGTTTCGGACCTAAAGATTTTAAAAGAAAAAGTGTGGACGGCTTGGGCGATGACTGGCCCATCAGCTACGATGACATGGCTCCTTACTATGATGAGGTAGACAAACTTATAGGTGTTTTTGGTACAAAGGAAGGCCTTGCCAACGACCCAGACAGTATATTTTTACCTGCACCGAAGCCACGTCTTCATGAGTTGATGCTCATGGAAGCCAATAAAAAAACTGGAGTTTTGACCATTCCTTCACGTATGTCGATGCTTACCAAGCCTATCAATGGCCGTGGAGAATGTTTCTATTGTGGTCAATGTAGTAGAGGCTGTATGGCTTATGCCGATTTCTCTTCATCTTCTGTTTTGGTGATTCCCGCCATGAAAACTGGTAATTTGACCCTCATAAATAATGCCATGGCACGTGAGGTATTGACCGACGAAACGGGCAAAGCCACAGGCGTATCTTATGTAAATAAATATTCATTGGAGGAGTCGACAGTAAAAGGTAAGATAGTGATTCTGGCAGCAAGTGCTTGTGAATCAGCTAGGTTGCTATTAAATTCTAAGTCTTCAAATCATCCAAATGGCTTGGCTAACGCCTCTGGTGTAGTGGGTAAATATCTTCACGATAGCACCGGAGCCAGTCGCAGTGCGTTCATCCCTCATTTGACCAACCGCAAAAGATACAATGAAGATGGAGTAGGTGGTATGCACGTTTACTCGCCTTGGTGGTTAGATAACTCCAAGTTGGATTTTCCTAGAGGATACCATATTGAATATGGCGGTGGCCAGCGTATGCCTGGTTATGGATTTGGTTTTGGTATGGAAAACGTAAATGGAAAATACCCAGATCGTAGCGGAAAAATGAAAGAAGCGGGCGGTTATGGAGCTTCCTTGAAAGACGATTATAGGTTCTTCTACGGTACCGACATTGGAATGGCAGGTAGAGGCGAGGCTGTAGCCAGAGAGGATAATTATTGCGAAATAGACCCCAATGTAGTGGACAAATATGGTATTCCTGTTTTGCGATTCAATTACAAATGGAGCGACTACGAAATTAAGCAGGCCAAGCACATGCAGGATACTTTCGAAGAGATAATTCATGCTTTGGGAGGTATTGCCAATGGCACCAAGCCAGGAGCGGATACCAACTACGGTTTAGCTGCACCGGGTAGAATTATTCACGAAGTAGGTACGGTCAGGATGGGTAGCGACCCGACCAAATCGGCATTGAATAGCCAGTGCCAAGCACACGATGTTAAAAACCTCTTTGTGGTAGATGGTGGCCCGTTTGTGTCACAAGCAGACAAAAACCCTACTTGGACTATCTTGGCTCTTTCGCTAAGAGCATCGGAGTTTATCATGAAAGAGGTAAAAGCTAAGAATCTGTAATTATTCTTAATTAAAAAAGATTAGTAAAATGAAAAGAAGAGATATTCTGAAAAATATAGGTTTGGGAACAGCCGGTGTCATGGTTTCGGGAGAAGCCATTGGCCAAGTAAAGCCCAAAGCCAGCCCAGCCGGAGAAATACCAGAAGTGGTAAAAGGTAAACTTCGCGATGAAGTTATTCATGACAATAAACTCAAGGCAGAAAAGTTTTTTACGGCTTCGGAAATGGCTGCCATAAAAATTTTAGCGGATATTATTATTCCGGCAGACGCCAAGTCGGGTAGTGCGAGCCAGGCTGGTGTGCCAGCGTTTATAGAGTTTATAGTGAAAGACATGCCTCAGCACCAAACACCTATGCGTGGAGGTTTGATGTGGCTCGATACACAATCGAAAAAGATGTTTTCCAAGAAATTTGTAGCTCTGACTCCTGCTGAAAGGCTGAAAGTTGTAGATTTAATAGCTTATCCGAACAAAGCCAAAAAGGAGCATTCGCAAGGAGTAAGTTTCTTCAATTTAATGAGGAACCTTACCGCTACGGGTTTTTTTACTTCTGAAATGGGCGTAAAGGACCTGGAATATTTGGGCAATACACCAAACAAATGGGATGGCGTGCCACAGGATGTTTTGAAACAATATAACTTAAGTTACGACGAATGGGAAAAGCATACAGCAAAATAATAGGCTATGCTTTTTTATTTTTAAATTTACAATACGGTTTTTCCCAAGCAGACTCTACTATTCTGCTTGAGGAAACCATAGTTAAAGGATTTGAGACAAATCAAAGTATACTCAAAACTGGGGCTTCTGTAAGTAAAATTAATGTAAGAGATATAGAACGCTTTGGCAACACCAATCCCTTGGAGGTGCTCAATACGCAAGCTGGTGTCAGGCTTGAAGAGCGTTCGCCAGGTAGCTATAGGCTTGCCATCCGAGGTAGTTCATTACGCTCACCATTTGGTATAAGAAATGTGAAGGTATATTGGAATAATATTCCGCTTAGCGACGGCAATGGACAGAGTTATTTTAATCAGTTAGATATCAACAGTATAGGTAGTATTGAAGTTCTGCGAGGGCCTTCAGGAAGTATTTATGGGGCAGGTATAGGTGGTGTTCTAAATCTTCAAACCAAAGATGCTCTGTCGGGAAATATGCTAAGCTCGGGCTTGCATGTTGGAGGTTTTAATACGCTCAATTCATTTCTTTCATTTCAGCAAGGCACTTCAAAAAACAATTTGTTCCTCAATTTTACCACCAACAAATCAGATGGCTATAGAGACAACTCGGCGATGAACCGTCAGACATTGAACATTAGCAATACTTTTTTCATAAAAAAACACATTCTTTCTGTTTTTGGCTTATTATCAGATCTAGATTATCTTACGCCTGGTGGACTCACTCTGGCTCAAATGGAAGCGAATCCCAAGGCTGCTAGACCAAGGGCAGGTACTACCCCTGGTGCCTCAGAGCAGAAAGCCGGTATCCATCAGAAAATTGGTGTTTTGGGTATTTCAGATAGTTGGTCCTTGGGTCAGAATTGGGAACTCTCATCTGCCTTATTCTACACGGCCAACGAGCTGCATAATCCGTTTATAACCAACTATGAGCAACGCAACGAAAACACGGCAGGCTACAGGTTGGTTTTGTCGAAAAGCTACAATCAACTCAAATTTTGGTTAGGCTCAGAAGGCTTAAAAACGACTTCATGCTTTGATGTTTTTGATAATAATTTGGGTGTGATAGGTATTGAGAGGTATTTGGATAACATAAATTCGGTACAAAATTCAATGTTTTTACAAGGGCAATGGGCTTTGCCTTATGATTTTGTTCTTACCTCTGGATTGAGCATCAATACACAAAAATACACTTTTGAGAGAGTTCCCATTTTGCCGTCCTTCTCTAAAATTGATATTTCTGACAACCCCGTGGTGCCTCTCTCACCGCGAATTTCGCTACTTAAGGGTTTTGGTAGTAAATCTACTGTTTATTTGAATTTAAGCAGCGGCTTTTCCTCACCAACGGCACAAGAATTGGTCGCTTCAGTTCAGAATTCTCCTAACTTCGAATTGCTGAAAGCTGAAAGAGGTTTCAATAAAGAAATTGGATTTAAACATAGAGCCAATGGCTTCTGGAATACCGAATTGGTGTTTTTTCAACATATCATCCAAAACGGACTTGTAAGAAACTTGACAGCAGGGGGTAATGAGTACTTTTTGAATACCGGCGAAATTTTGCAAAATGGCG
Organism: Leadbetterella sp.; assembly: GCA_035299025.1. GTDB lineage: Bacteria > Bacteroidota > Bacteroidia > Cytophagales > Spirosomataceae > Leadbetterella. The sequence goes on along the minus strand of DATGXK010000019.1, from coordinate 103,978 downwards.
TGGAGTTTTCAAACAGCTTTAATTTAGTAGGTTCCAAAAATTCAGGCTTCTTTAAGGTAGCTCAAATTGCCTTCAATTTTGTTTACAATGATTTTAGCTATCAAAAATTTGTGTCTGGTACCAATGACTTTGGCGGAAAAGAGCTGCCAGGAGTCTCAAAATACAACGGATTTTTAAAATTGGATTTGGAGCAGAAAAAGGGTGTTTTCGTCAACTTTGATCTAAATTATTTATCCAAAATCCCACTCAATGATATCAATTCGGTATATTCAGACGAGGCTTGGATTTCTCAGGCTAGAATGGGTTATGCACATCATTTCGGCAGATTTGGAGTCAAAAGTTATGTAGGAGTTGATAACTTGTTTGATGAAAAATACTCCGCTGGTTATGATTTCAATGCCTTCGGCAATAGATTTTATAATCCATCTCCACCAAGAAACTTCAATGCCGGTTTGAAGATTGATTTTAGATTTTAGGTCATGCCAAGAGAATCTAAACCTTTTGAGATTCAAGGCCACCGGGGCTGCAGAGGTTTAATGCCCGAGAATACGCTTCCTGCTTTTTTGAGGGCTTTAGAACTGGGCGTTGATACCCTAGAATTGGATGTGGTCGTTTCCAAGGATAGAAAAGTGGTAGTTTCGCACGAGCCCTGTTTTCATCCAGATTTTTCCATTCGACCCGACGGCACTTTTGTACAAACTTCAGATGAAACGAATATTTTTCAGATGAATTATGAAGAGATTAGGCAATTTAACGTCGGTTTACGACAGAATCCCCGATTTTCGGAGCAAGCTACAATTTCAGCCTTCAAACCTTTACTTTCCGAGGTTTTAATTGTAATAGACCAATATTGTAAAGATAATCGTAAATCCCACATAGGTCTCAACATAGAAATAAAAAGTTTAGAAACTGAGTATAAGCTCCGCCAACCTGCACCTCAAGATTTTGTCGAGCTGGTTTATTCAGAATTGGCCCAATCGGATCTCAGTGCTAATATTACACTTCAAAGTTTTGATTTTAATGTTTTGAAATACCTAAGTTCTACAAGGAGTAATTCTCGAGAGTTTCAGATTTCGGTGTTGATAGAGCCAGAAGACAACAATGAAATTGATATCAATCTTGAAAAACTCGGATTTAAACCCGATATTTGGAGTCCAAATTTTAGCATTTTGACCGAAACAATGGTTAGCTTATTGCAGAATCAAGGTATAATAGTAATTCCTTGGACTGTAAATGAGGCTACTGATATGGCCAGAATGCAAGCGATTGGATGTGATGGCATCATCACAGATTACCCAGACAGAGCCTTAAAATTCATCAAAAAACAAGTTTAATCTTGAGCTTAGTAACAGAAGTAGTAGGATTTTTTATAAAACGCCGCAGGTCTCGGATAGATCATTTTAAAATGTATCCGGTGGAGACCCAAAGTGAGCAATTTTTTAGTTTGATAGATAGAGCCAAGTTTACCGAGTTTGGCTTAAAATACAATTTTGCCAGTATTAGCTCTATCAAGGATTTTCAGGAAAGGGTACCTGTGGTTACTTATGAGGAGCATTATCCTTGGATAGAGCGTGTAATGCGAGGCGAAAAGAATATTATCTGGCCTTCAGAAATTAACTGGTTTTCTAAGTCCTCAGGTACTACAAATGCCAGAAGCAAGTTTATTCCGGTTTCGGAAGAATCGCTTGAAGAGTGTAACTACCGTGGTGGTAAAGATATGCTAACGCTTTATTTCGACAACAAAATTGACTCTCAGCTGTTTGAAGGCAAAAGTGTTTCGATAGGCGGTTCCTTACATCCCAATCCTTTCAATACGCCAGCTATGACGGGTGATATTTCGGCCATTATAACTCGGAATATGCCTAAATGGGCCGAAATGTTTAGGATTCCACCGCCGGAAATTGCCCTTTTAGAACGTTGGGAAGACAAAATGGAGAGAATGATAGAAATTTGTTCCAAAGAAAACGTGACGGGGATAGCCGGTGTTCCAACATGGACTGTGGTTTTGATTGAGAGCATTGTAGAGCGTTTGGGTGCTAAAAATGCCCTTGAAGTTTGGCCTAATTTCGAGGTGTTTTTTCACGGAGCCGTGTCATTTACACCTTACAGAAGTTTGTTTAAAGAACGCCTCTTTCCGAGCGATAAGGTGAACTATTTTGAAACTTATAATGCCTCAGAAGGTTTTTTTGCAGTTCAAGACGATTTTGCACTTCAAGATCAGATGCTTTTGATGCTTGATTACGGTGTATTTTATGAGTTTTTGCCGGTTGAAGAATGGGAGAAAGAATTTCCAAAGGCTCTTACGCTTGACGAGGTGGAACTCGAAAAAAGCTATGCCATGGTGATTTCGACCAACGGTGGTTTGTGGCGATATAAAATTGGCGATACTGTGAAGTTTACTTCGAAGTATCCTTTTAGAATAAAAATTACAGGCAGAACCAAGCACTTCATAAATGCCTTCGGTGAGGAGCTGATGGTAGAAAATGCCGATGTAGCCCTTACAGAGGCTGCTGCTCAAGCCCAAGTGGACCTTAAAGAGTATACCGCTGGGCCAATATATATGGACTCTGACAGCAAAGGTGGCCATGAGTGGATAATAGAATGTTCCAAAATTCCTGAGAACCGAGAATCGTTTGTGAATACATTGGATAGTAGATTGCGAGAGATAAACTCAGACTATGATGCCAAAAGACAAAATGATATAGCATTGGTTCGTCCGACGGTTCATTTTGTAAAAAGCGGTACCTTTTACACTTGGATGGAGGGACGAGGCAAACTCGGTGGACAAAACAAAGTGCCTCGCTTGAGTAATTCAAGAGAGTATTTGGAGGAAATTTTGGAAATAATTCGTCATTCATGATTTCTTCTCTATTCAGGGCAAGAAATGAAAAGCCGTTTTAATATCTAAATGACTAATTGGGGAAATTTAAAAAACTAAAACTATGAAAGCAGTAATTGTGGGTTCTACAGGTTTGGTTGGCAAAAGTTTGTTGGAGCAATTAAACTCCGATGCTGCCTTTACCCAAGTTATAGCTTTGGTCAGAAAAAAAACGAATCATGGTTTTGAGAAAGTAAAAGAAATAGAGGTAGATTTTGAGAATTTGCCCTCAAGTGCATTTCTAGATGCCGCAATAGTATTTTGCTGTTTGGGCACAACTATCAAAAAAGCTGGAAGTCAAGAAGCATTTCGAAAAGTGGATTTTGAATATCCGTTCAATACCGCAAAAATTGCGAAATCACAGGGCGTAGAAAGTTTCGCCATCGTCACAGCGATGGGGTCCGATGCATCTTCGTCTATTTTTTACAATCGAGTAAAAGGCGAAATAGAAAAGGCTCTTACCGATTTGAAATTTGAACGGTTGGGTGTTTTTCGCCCGTCGATGTTGCTGGGTGAAAGAACAGAAACAAGAATTGGGGAGCGTATAGGTCAGGTAGTTATGAATTTGTTCGGTTTTTTAATACCCAAAAACTATAAGGCCATTGACGCACAAAAAGTAGCTTCTGCTATGGTGAAATTTGCAAAGCAGCAACATCAGAAAGGTAGAAAAATAGTTCTTTCCGGAGAAATGTACTAATCCCACTTGTAGCTTGACCCCAACAAATCGTCATCACTTTTTCTTGGTCGTGGTCTTTCACTATATTCGTCGTCGTTGTTTTTAAATTGTTCAAAATCCACGTGCGGCATGAGTTCGGATTTTATATGGTTCACGGTTTCTTGAAGTGCTTCAACCACCTTGTCGAAATCTTCTTTATAGATAAAAAGTTTGCTCTTTTCGTAAACAAATTCTCCGTCTTTCTGAAATCGCCTGCTCTCGGTAACAGTCAAGTAATAGTCGCTAGATCGGGTGGCACGTACGTCAAAAAAATAGGTTCTTTTTCCTGCTCTGATTTTCTTCGAAAAAATCTTCTCTTGCTCTTCTCTTTCCACGGGATGTATTTTATGGGGTTTGTTCGATTTCCAAAAATAAGTTTTTATGCTTGTAAATAAAAAATATTAGGTCAAAAAATGTGGCTTTTTCGCTTAGAAAACATAAAAAAATAAATATTATTTTGTACTTTGTGGGTAAGATTACGCAAAAATCGCTTCACAAAACAATAAAATTTAAATAAATCTATTCTTTTGCAAATATGGATTTAAGGAGTAAACGTATTCTAAAGTACATTTCTTACACGCTTTTGGTTTTGGTATTTTCTGTGACTTTACAAGCTCAAAACATAGAAATTGGCAAGTCTTTCAAGGGTAAAGCCTCTTATTATCATAAAAGTTTTAGCGGACGAAAAACCGCAAGTGGGGAGCGATTAAACAACAAGGATTTTACCTGTGCTCATAAATCACTGCCGTTTGGTACAATGATTGAAGTGGAAAACCCAAGTACAAAGAAATGGGTTGTAGTAAGAGTAAACGACCGTGGTCCATTCTCAAAAAGTAGGGTGATCGACCTTTCTTATGAAGCTGCCAAGACTTTGGGTATGCTCAGCAAAGGTGTAATGACCATAAACGCCAAGGTGGTAGGTAAGAATGGCGAAATTATGCTTTTTCGTGACGGAAGCACAGAAGATAATTTTCAGGAGATTTTTAAACGTGATAGTGTAGCTGTGGAGGTGCCGTTTTTGCCCGAAACTTCGGCATCTAAAAAAAAGAATTAAATGCAGAAATTAGATTTATCTAAAATAAGAGAATACGGCAATTTAGATTTTTTGTCGAAACAGCTCGTAGAAGGTTTCATTACTGGTCTTCATAAATCTCCTTTTCATGGTTTTTCGGTAGAATTTGCCGAACACCGTCTTTACAATTCGGGTGAGAGCACAAGACATATAGACTGGAAGGTTTTTGGAAAAACAGATAAGCTTTTTGTGAAACGTTTTGAGGAAGAGACCAATCTTAGATGTCACTTGTTGGTGGATGTGTCGTCGTCTATGTATTATCCCATCAAAAACAATGGCAAGCTGAATTTTTCGACGCTCGCAGCGGGTACCTTGGCCAATATGCTCCAAAGGCAGCGTGATGCCGTAAGTTTGGTGACGTTTTCGGATAAAATAGAAACACATACCGAATGTAAATCTACCACAACGCATATCATGAAAATATATCATGAGCTCGAAAAGGTATTAAATCGGAAACAAACTCTTCAAAAAACGTCTGTTGTAGAAACTTTGCACGAGATCGCAGATAAAATTCATACGAGGTCATTGGTTGTGATTTTTAGTGATATGTTTGAGAATATGGACGATATGGAAAAAATATTTTCGGCCATGCAACATCTCAAGCATAACAAACATGAGGTTCTATTATTCCATGTTACCGACAAGAAAACGGAATTAGATTTTGATTTTGATGAACGACCTTATGAATTTGTGGATTTAGAATCTGGCGAGAAAGTAAAAATACAGCCGTCGCAGGTAAAGGAGAAATACATCAATGTTTTGGAAGACTTTCACCACGAGTTAAAGATCAAGTGTGGCCAGTATAAAATTGACTACATCGAAGTGGATATTGAGAAAGGTTTTGATCAGATTCTCTCATCGTTTTTGGCCAAGAGAGCAAAAATGAGGTAATTTATCATTTTTTTGCCTTCCATAATTCCAAAATACCCAGTCATAAACTTTCTATTGTTATTAAGTTTCATGGTGCTCTATTTTTGATAAAAAAACAAAATAGAAAAATGTTATTAACTACTACTCAGAGCATTGAAGGCCGTTCGATTGTGGAATACAAAGCCATAGTAACTGGCGAAACTATTATTGGAGCAAATATTTTTAAAGATTTCTTAGCGGGAATTCGTGACATCGTAGGTGGCCGCTCCGGCTCATACGAGCGAGTACTACGCGAAGCCAAAGACACCGCCATGGCCGAAATGATAGACAGAGCTAGAAGATATGGTGCCGATGCCATTGTAGGCATTGACCTGGACTACGAGACTGTAGGTAAAAATGGTGGTATGCTTATGGTTTCGGCCTCTGGTACTGCTGTGAAATTGAGCTAAATTGTAGATTTAGTCCAATCTCCGAATCATTTCCAAACATGCCCTTGCGTTGTGGTAAGGGCATTTCCACATTCCTACTTTGTCCTTTTTGCTCAGGGCTTCGTTATTGGCATTTATTCCCCAATACCACTCACCTGTCGGAGAAATAAGGTGGTTTTGTATAAACTCCCAAGATTTTTGTGCTTGCCAGAAGTACTTGGGGTCTTTGGTAATCTCAAAACTGTTATAAAAACCCACCATGGCTTCTGCTTGAGGCCACCAATCTTTTTGGGTTTTCATGTGACCGTTTTCAGATTCGTAATACATGCCGCCGTCTTTGTCTATTCCATCTTTGGCCGAAATGCTAAGATTTACAGCGTATGGTTTTATTTTATCAATCCAATTCTGGTTTTTTAAGACTTCGGCTGTCTCAAGCAAAAGCCAAGAGGCTTCAATATCGTGTCCATACGATATAATCTCGGACCGAGGCTGCCAATCATCTGTCAGAAATAGAATTTGGGTATTAGTTTTTTTGTGAATAATTTTTTCGGTAAAAACGCCCAATAATTTCTCCAATTGCAGCCTTAAATATGGGTCTGGCCAGACGCTATAAAGGTTTGTATATGGCTCAATAATATGCAGATGTGTATTCATTGATTTTTTTTGATCAGATTTTCCTTGCGTAATCACCTTGTCGTCAGTTAGTTTCCAGTCTTGCGTGGCTACCTCAAAATAACCTCCGTTTTTCTGGTCAAACCCATGTTTTTCAATGAGTTTGAAAAGCTCAATTGCCGAATTTAGGGCTTCTTTATGACCGAATGCTCTGTAATATTCTGAGAGACCATACAACATAAATCCCTGTCCATACATTTGTTTATGTTTTTCTTTTGGATTTCCCAGATAATCTACCGACCAATAACCGCCACCATGTTCTTTATCCCAAAAGTATTTCATAAGATAACGATATGCCCTGTCCGCCATCATTTTATATGAAGGTTTGGGCTCGTGATGGTATGCAGCTGAGAATGTCCACAATATGCGGCTGTTGAGAACCAACCCTTTGTCGGCTTGCGGATATTTAATATCATTTCCATCAATTTTTCCTATGAAACCACCATAGTCAGCGTCAAAGGTGTTGTTTATCCAGTAGTTTAGAATATTATCTAATTCTTTCGAAACCTCAGCCCTGAACTTCTTTTTTTGACTGTTTAGGGAATCATCTGAATAGTTAATTTCGGGCTGCTTGGTTAAACAGATATCGGTTTCTCTTTTGTTCGCAAAAGTTAGTGAGCATAGAGAAACAAAGATGAGAACGAATATTTTTTTCATAGGATGACCTGTTTTGCTGAGTTTAATTTGAAACTTCGGATTGATTTAGAGTTTATCCCCACCAATAGTTGCCCATTTACAAACCGCAACCCTCTTACGTCACCCTTCACACCGAGGCTCGAATGATACTTGAAGTTTCCGTGTTGGTCGTTGAGATATAGCTGCACGTAGTTGGCGTCAATATTCCCGAGCCTTACTCTACCTTTAGATTGGTTTCCTCCCAAAACTAAATCCACGAAACCGTCTCCGTTAATATCAGTGTATTCTATGGCGTAAATCGGAGAGAATTGTGCCTCCATTGGTAGTTTTTTTAATTTGAAAGTTCCATTGTCGTTTTCGAGAATGATAGATTCCAAAGTATTTATCTCTAATTTTTTAACGTCTTTCCCTTTATAATCTGCTAAAACCTCGTCTATAGTGGCTGTAGAATAGGCTTCATGCGTGACATACTTTTTCTTGAGACTCACTATTTGGTCCGAGATTTCGTCTCGGCTGTAGGCAGGGTAGTTTTTGCCTTGCGTATAATAGGCTAATATGGGGTCTATTTTGCCGTTATCGTCAAAATCTTGGTAAAAAAGACTAACCGGTTGACCAACAATGGCTTTCAGTTGCGAGTTAAATCCTTGATTGCCCACAATGAGATCCTCATCGCCATCTTTGTCAATATCTAAGGATTCAACACTCCACCATGAGCCCACCATTTTTGCGGTTTCGTTTTCTAATTTGGAGAAAATACCCTTGTTGTTTTCCAAAAGTTGAATGCCTGTCCACTCGCCAACCACCACTAAATCTGGCCAGCCGTCTTTGTTGAAGTCCGTTTGTTTGATGTCTGTCACTATGCCCAGATTATTGAAAATTGGGTCATCTACTTTTATGAATTTGCCTGAATCATTTCTGTAAAGTCTGCTGGGATTTGAAATTGGAAAATTCCACGGTACTATGGAGCCACCCACTACCAGATCAAGATCTCCGTCTTTGTCAAAATCAATGGGCTCTAGACTTGAATCGGCATAAGGCGTGTCTACGAGGGCATCGAATGATTTTGTAAAATTACCTTTGCCGTCGTTTATATAAACCCTGTTCTGAAGCATGAGGTCGTTTGGCAAATACTCGTAACCGCCGCTGCTCACGACGAGGTCGAGGTCTCCATCCTTTTCGATATCGAAAAACGCAGCGTCGGTGTCAGTGCAAAGTTCGTCTTGTTTGAACACCGTTTGTTCTTTTTTTATGAAAGTTCCGTTGGCTGACTGCACGAATAATTCAGAAGGAAAGCCTTTTCCACTACCAATAAAAACGTCTTCGAGTCCATCGCCATTTATATCGCCTTTGGCTATTCTAGGGCCTTGGTAAGAATACATTTGAGGCAGCAATATCTGTCTGGAGAAGTCATTCAGTGCCATTTGATTATGGCTAAAATTGATAGTTTGGTTTTCGGTAAAAAAGCTTGACTTCGATGGAATTGTGAAGGAGGTGGCGTTGGGTGAGTAAGTCAAGTTTAAGGTTTGATTGACCGGAATATTGGTTTGTTTTTGAACCTTTCCGTCAGCCCAAACAATTACAAGACTATCCAGTTTAGTTAATTCTCCAAGTCCAAAAATGAGGTTGGACTGACTGCTGCTTTGAAATCCATGCACTGGTGTATATTGCTGGAACTGTCGAAGATTTTGCCCAAATAAATAAAATTTCGCCCCGATTTTTTTGTTTTCGGGACAGGCTATGCTCAGATAATTACCGAGTTTGTTTTCCGTAGTGAGGTTTTTGTAAATAAATGTTTCTTCATTGAGGTTGTTGGTTACTATCTCTAGGTCGCCGTCGTTGTCCAAATCTACCGAAATGGTACCATTCGATATAACAGCATCCTCAAAACCCCAATCTTTCTGTTTGTTGCTGAATGTGAGGTCTTTATTATTTTTGAAAATATAATTTGGCGTTTTGGTTGAAGGCATTTTTTTGATTACATCCATTATACTTGAGCCATATTGCTGCCCTTCGTCGGCATAATATTTCATAAAATCCATGTTGGTGTAATCTCTCAAATAGCCATTAGATACAAACACGTCTTTGTATCCATCGTTGTCATAGTCTGCAAAAAGTACCGACCAGCTCCAGTCCGTATTAGATAGGCCAGCCAGTTGACCTATTTCGCTGAAAGTGCCGTCTCCGTTGTTGAGCTGCAGCATGTTTCGCATAAACGAGGGCTGAATTCCATTTTTGAGCATAGATAGATAAGCTTCGTATTTTTCGGGGCCAAAGAGTAGTTTTTGTCTTTTGTTATCCTCTGGAAGCATGTCTGTGGTCATGATATCAGGCAGGAGGTCGTTATTGATGTCGCCAATCTCGTTTCCCATCGAAAAATAGCTGGTGTGGTTGGTCTTGGACTTTATTTCGTCGGTAAAAGTACCGTTTTGGTTGTTGATGTAGAGATAGTCTTCCTCCAAATAGTCGTTAGAAACATAAATATCCATCCAACCGTCGTTGTTGAGGTCTGCAGTGTGAATTCCTAGCCCAAAGCCTATTGGGTTGCCCTTAATGCCCGCAGTTACACTGACATCCACAAATTTGCCTTGGTTGTTTTGCATAAGTCTGTCTCCCGCCAGCGAATCTCGCATAAAGTGTACGGCCTGGACATCAAACCTTTTGAAATCCTTAACGTTGTGGTTGAGAAGGTACACGTCCAAGTCGCCATCTTTGTCGTAGTCAAAAAAAGCAGCTTGTGTCGTATAGGTTTTGAGATTTAAGCCATATTCTGCTGCTTTATCGGTAAAAGTCAGGTCTTTGTTATTGATATACAGTTTGTTGCCTCTTAGCTCAGGACTGTCAATGTTGCCCGAAACTGCAACAAAAATATCTTGCCACCCGTCGTTATTGATATCTACCACGCTCACTCCGGTTTTCCATTCTCCTTTAAAATTAATCCCGCTTTTTGGGGTGATATCTTCAAACTTAAGGTCACCTTTGTTTATATATAGCTTATCTGTGCCTTGGTTGGCAGTGTAATACAAATCTTGAAGACCATCATTGTTGAAATCTGCCGAAGCCACGCCGCCGCCGTTATAAAAGTATTCGTAGTTCAGAACGTTATTTATTTCATTTTCGGTGATCTGATTTACAAAATCAATGTTGGTTTGGCCCGAAGACAACTTTTCAAAAAGTTGATTTTTGTTTTTGCAGGAAAACAAAAAAATGAAGCTACAAATAGTAAAAAGGTATTTCATTTAATAGAATAAGATGAGAATGAATATTTTTCAAAAATAAGTCATTTATTGGTTTCTATTGGCAATTGGAGCCAATTTAAATACTGGTTTTTAGGATCTATTCATAGAATTATGAAAGTTTCCAGACCAAACTTCCAATTTTCCCTCTCTGCTATTCAAATACTTTTTATTTAGATTTTAAATAGCGTTACTTTTGTGAAAACAAATATAAATTTCAGGGATGTTATACCCCCAAAATATTGAGGTAAAGTTAGGTTTTGATAAAATCAGGGCACTGGTGGCCGAAGAATGCGTGAGTTCGTTGGGCCGTTCGTTTGTTGATAAAATTAGGTTTTCCGATAGGTTTGATATCATCAAAAGGATGATTGACCAAACAGCGGAGTTTAGGTTAATTCTTCAATTGGAATCTTCTTTTCCAAATCAAAATTATTTGGATGTTATACCTTTCTTGAAAAGAGCGGCCATTGAAGGGGCATATTTGGACGAGGAGGAGTTTTTTGATATTAAATTGTCGTTGACTACGATTCAGCAGATTATTCATTTTTTCAAAAACAAGGAAGATGGCCGCTATCCGCAATTGAAGACTTTGATGCAAAACACACTTCCTGCCGACAAACAGGATGGCTGGAGTGACTTGATAGCCCAAATTGGTGGCGTAATAGATGAAAAAGGGAAGGTAAAAGACAATGCCTCGAAGGAGCTTTATGAGATCAGAAGAAAGCTGTATGTAGAGCAAAATAATGTAAAACGAACGCTTGAAAGAATTTATAGAACTGCCAAAAACTCTGGTTGGATTAGTGAGGATATGAGTTTGGCATACAGAAACGGCAGGTTGGTATTGCCGCTTTTGGCAGAACATAAACGTAAACTTCAGGGCTTTGTACACGACGAATCTACTTCCGGCCAGATAGCTTTTGTGGAGCCAGGGGAAGTTTTGGAAGCCAACAATGAAATCAGAGACTTGGAAATCAAGGAGCGAAGAGAGGTCATCAGAATTTTAGAACACCTCACCTCCGCTTTGCGTCCTCATATCTCTGATTTGGAAAAATCCTATCAGTTTCTGGGCCTTATGGACTTTATACGAGCCAAGGCCAAGCTGGCACAGAAAATAGATGCCACAAGTCCGCTATTGTTGAACGAAACCATTGTTGACTGGACCAAGGCGGTTCATCCATTGCTTTATTTGGCCCATAAAAAACTCAATAAATCTATCATTCCGCTGAGGGTGATTTTGGAGTCTGCAAATAGAATTTTGGTGGTGTCTGGCCCAAATGCGGGTGGCAAGTCTGTGATGCTGAAAACCATTGGGCTCATTCAATACATGGCTCAGTGTGGTCTTCTTGTGCCGGTTTCGCCCGATTCCAAAGTGGGGATTTTTAAGAGTGTTTTTATAGACATTGGAGACGAACAAAGCATTGAAAACGACCTGAGTACCTACAGCTCCCACCTAACCAATATGCGGGAGTTTTTGGTTCACTCTGACAAACACACGCTCTTTCTGATAGATGAATTTGGGACGGGAACAGAGCCTTCTCTAGGTGGAGCCATTGCGGAGTCTATTTTGGAGAGTTTGTTGAAAAATCGTGCCTATGGCGTGGTAAATACGCATTATACCAATCTTAAAATATTTGCAGACAAAAATGAAGGATTGGTCAATGGTGCTATGAAGTTTGATGCCGAACATCTAGACCCTCTTTATGAATTGGAAATGGGACAGCCCGGAAGTTCGTTTGCCCTTGAAGTTGCCCAAAAAATTGGTTTACCACGACATATCATTGAGAATTCGAAAAGAAAACTCGGTAAAAGTCAAGTGAATTTTGAGAAATTGCTCAAAGAACTGGAGATTGAGAAGAAGGTTTTTGCCGAACAAAATGCTTTACTCAAAAAAGAAACTACCGAACTCAAACAAAAGATTGAGCAGTATAACGCCCTCAAGAATTTCCTGGATACAGATAAAAAACGAATTCTGAACGAGGCCAAAGAAAATGCCAAAACTTTACTCAAAGACGCGAATAAGCAGATAGAAAGCACCATAAGGGAAATAAAAGAAAACAAAGCCGAGAAAGAAACCACCAAAGTGGTGAGGCAAATGTTGGAGGAGTTTAAGGAAGAAAAACTGAAACCCGAAAAGCCTCCGATTCAGAAACAAACTGCCGAAACTTTTCAAAAAGCGGATGGCAAAATTGCTTTGGGCGATTTTGTGAAAATAATTGGTCAAGATACTTTTGGACAAGTAGTAAGTTTGAATGGAAAAGAGGCGGAGGTTTCCTTGGGAGAATTGAAGTCCAATATCAAACTTAATCGTCTGGAGAAGGTTTCGAAGAAGGAATTTAAAACTGCGGTAAAGGAAACACCAAAAGAAAATCTTCAAGGAATAGACATCAATGAAAAGATGTCAAACTTTAGCTTTAACCTCGACATCAGAGGAAAGAGGGGAGAGGAGGCACTTCAAGAGGTCGATTTATTGATGGACGATGCTATTTTTCTGGGCTATCCGCAGTTAAGAATTGTACATGGCAAAGGCGATGGCATACTGCGAAATTTGGTTCGAAATCATCTAAAAACCTATAAGTCAGTTAAGAAAATGACTGATGAGCACGCCGACAGAGGTGGGCAGGGCGTTACAATTGTAGATATGAAGTAGCGTGTTTGTTTACTTGTTACTGGTGAATTGGTTATTGGTTTAAACTTTCTTGGTAATCCAAACAGAGCCATTCTAACGTAATCTGTGTAAATCCGCGTTGCTTGTTCCGATAGCTATCGGAACGTCATCTTCATGCCATTTTAAAGTAATACATCACAGAATGTATTAAATTTTAAACACCATAATCAAAAATTACATCTCATCATTATTTCTATCCATTCATGTACTTTGTTATACATAGTACCTTGCCGTATGTTAACTTTGAATCATCAAACAAAACAAAATAAACAAATACAAATATGAAAAAGCTATTTAGAATTAAAGGAAACGAGTCGATGTTGGGTGGTGTTATGGCCGGTTTGGCTGAGTATTTCGGTATCGATGTTACGCTGGTGAGAGTTTTGGCAGTTGGAGCTTTCTTTACACCGGTTCCTGTGGTGATTATGTATCTCATTTTGTGGGCTATAATGCCCGCCAAACATGAGACCTTCGCTACTTTGGCACAATAATAAATTAGGGTTTAATAGATCAAAATGGCTTAAGGCTTTGCTTTAGGCCATTTTTTTGTTTTGTATTTATGGCTTATTTCTTTAGTCTGGTGACTCTGAAATAACTGTAAATCAAAGAGATGGTTACCCAAATGCCCATTTTGCTCAAGGTAAATATCGAGTCAAACCAGTTCTGAAGCAAGGCGATAAAAGGCTCTTTAGTTATTCTATCGAAACCCACATCTATTACAAAACTGATGACCATGATAATCAGAAGAAATTGAATGGCCTGAATCAGGATTGGTTTTAATGTTGAAGTGTTCATAAGGTTTATTTTTTTACAAATTTCAACGAATCTAGCCAAAGAATTACAGTTTATTTAAAATATTTTTAGTTCTGCAAAAGCTCTGTTGATTTAGAAACTCAATTTGCTCAAATCCACATTTCCACCACTTAGAATAATGCCAATTTGTTGATTTTTAAACAATTCCTTGTTTTTGATTAGTGCGGCCAAAGGTACAGCACACGATGGCTCTATAATTATTTTCAGATGTTTAAATACAAGTTTCAGGGCCGCCATAATTTCATCATCACTTACCAATAGAATATCCGTAACAGTATCTTTTATAATGCCCAAGGTTTTTTCAGAAAGATTGGTCAAAAGGCCATCGGCAATGGTCTTTATGTAAGGTGCTTTTTCTACTTTACCCGATTTAAATGACAGGACAGCATCAGCTGCACCTTCAGGTTCGCCGGCGTACACTTTCGCTTTTTTAGAAAAATACTTGGCAGTTAGGCCGGTTCCGCTCAAAAGTCCGCCGCCACCAACAGGTGCAATTACGGCGTCTAAGTCTGGATATTCTTCGAGAAGTTCCTTTGAAGCTGTTGCTTGTCCGGCTATAACATCATAATTATCAAAGGGATGTATAAATACCGCTCCAGTTTTTTCTATTATCTCTTTCACCCCATTTTCACGTGCTTCGAGTGTAGGTTCGCAAAAAATCAGTTCGGCACCTAGACTTATTACACCATTTACTTTTGGTACTGGTGCATTGTTTGGCATGACAATATAAGCCTTTGTTTCTAACATTTTTGCAGCAAGTGCCACTGCCTGAGCGTGGTTACCTGAGGAGTGCGTGCACAAACCTTGAGCTGCTTCTTCCTTTTTTAAGCTCAGAGCGGCATTCAATCCACCCCGAGCTTTGAAAGCACCTATTTTTTGCAAATTTTCGCACTTAAAAAACACTTCCGCTCCACATATTTCGTTGATTTTATCAGAAAACAAAACTGGTGTTCGGTTTATAAATGGTCTTATTCGCTCGTGGGTAGTGACTATGTCGAGTTTAGTTGGAACTGCGAGAAGCATATTTTGAACTTATTGCATTTAAAATCAATTATTAATCCATTAAACCTGCCACAAAAGGTTTAATTTTGTGGTCAAATTTGTGGAGATACAAAATTATGCGATTAATTACACTTTTATTAATTTCTTTCGGCTTATTTGCAAAAGCTCCTAAAGACGTAAATCTCAAAAATCCTCCCCCAAGAATCATTCGTACATGCTGCTCGTTTGGTGTTGATGTAAAAGTGGCAGGTATGCCTTTTGTAAAATACACGGAGGTTACATCTCCAGAACTCATCGGTGAGCACAAATACCTGGGCAATAAGGCAGAAAATAACGGGATAATATACACGCAAAAGGGTGGTTTTATCGACATGGGTCATTTGCGTGACATTGCCGATTTTACGGCTTTTTTATACTTATACATTCAGAAAGAAAGAAGCAAAGGTGCGTTTGCTTTGAAATTGGGCAATGAGGGCGGCATGAAGACCCTCAAAATTAATGTTCCAGATAAATTTACAGATCTGGACGTGGTTCATTTGGCTGGTAAAATAGCTTATGATCTTTCTGTTTGGCACGAGATATCTACTTCTTATGGAGCTTCTTTCATTCCATTGGTGCCGGAGCGTTATTCTAGTTTTTCGGTCGAAGATGCTTATTCTAATTTACTTGGGGTTCATTTGGGTATGAAATCTATACTCGGAGCGGGCGAATATGAGTCTGAGATGACAGAAAATGTTAGAGCCACATTGAGCAGTCTGGAGGCGGTGAAAGACAGAGAGGCCACCATAGCTGCTATGAATGCCGTTAAAGATATCTGGTGGTCTGGCAAAGCAAAACTGCCCAGCCGGAAAGTACTCATTAGGCGTCAGTTTGAGGTATATGATTGTGTTTTTCCTATGCTGATAGACTCTGAAAAGGCACAAAATAGCGACCAAGACAAGGTTTGTGTGCCCTTGTTGAGTTCAGATAATCAGGCTCTTAACGAATTTTATTCATTGAGTATCAAAGCCAATTTTAAGATTCCTGTCCAAAAGGTGTTTGGAACCCATGTGAAAGAAAAAAATATAATTACGCAGCTAGATTTTCCTGCTCTCATAAAGTATGCAGAGGTAGAAACCTTCAAAACCACTGAAGATTGAATCTTTAGAGAGAATTTGAACATTATTTTATCAAAGATTTGCATAGCAAATGCCCCTCGAAATCCTTATTTTTGCAGGAAATTTAATTCGATAATAAATTTTCGTTAAAATGCAGATTAAAGATATTCTTCTTCTTTCGCCAGAAAGTCAAAATGTAGTTGTAAAAGGATGGGTTAGAACCAAAAGAGGCCAAGCCAATATAGTTTTTATAAATCTCAATGACGGCTCTACCATAAAAAATATTCAGGCGGTTGTAGAAGATGGAAAAATAGACGAAGAAACGCTCAAAAAAATATCTACGGGAGCTTGTATCGCGGTTTCGGGTACTTTGGTAGCTTCTGCCGGCTCAGGACAAGCAGTTGAGGTTTTGGCTCAAAGTATAGAGATTTACGGTACCGCTGATGAAACTTTTCCGATGCAGCCCAAAAAGCACAGCTTGGAATTTCTTCGCGAAAAAGCACATTTGAGATTCAGAACCAATACTTTTGGAGCCATTTTCCGTATAAGACACGTTTTAGCTTTTGCTGTTCACAAATTCTACAACGACAACGGTTTCTTTTACCTACATACGCCCATCATTACAGCCTCAGATGCCGAAGGTGCAGGAGAAATGTTTCGTGTGAGCAGTTTTGAACCCAATGCCGCTCCCAAAAATGAAGATGGCACTGTAGATTTTAGCCAAGATTTTTTCGGAAGAGAAACTTCTTTGACAGTTTCGGGCCAGCTTGAGGGTGAATTGGGAGCCATGGCACTTTCAAAAATATACACATTTGGCCCAACCTTTAGAGCTGAAAACTCCAATACCACTCGCCATTTGGCCGAGTTTTGGATGATAGAACCAGAAGTGGCGTTCAATGATCTGGAAGACAACATGAATCTCGCGGAGAGTTTTGTGAAGTACGTCATTCAGTATGCATTAGATAACTGTAAGGACGATTTGGAGTTTCTTCAAAACCGACTTTTGGAAGAAGAAAAATCTAAACCTCAAAACGAGCGTTCGGAGTTGACTCTCTTGGAAAAGCTTAAGTTTGTGGTTGAAAATGACTTTGAAAGACTCACTTATACTGAGGCTATCGATATTTTATTAAAATCTAAGCCAGCACAAAAGAAGCAGTTTCAATACGAAGTCGGTTGGGGCATAGATCTTCAGTCTGAGCATGAGCGTTATTTGGTGGAGAAACATTTCAAAAAGCCGGTGATTCTTACTAACTATCCAAAAGACATCAAAGCATTCTATATGAAGCAAGATGACGAGTCGGATGCGGCCCCAGGACAGACAGTTAGGGCAATGGACGTTTTATTTCCTGGCATTGGCGAAATAATAGGAGGCTCACAAAGAGAAGATAACTACGATAAACTGATGACCCGTATCAATGAAGTGGGCATCGATCCCGAAAACCTTTGGTGGTATTTAGACACCCGCAAATTTGGTTCTGCTCCTCACTCAGGATTCGGCCTAGGTTTTGAGCGTTTGGTATTGTTCGTAACGGGCATGGGTAACATTCGTGACGTTATTCCTTTTCCGCGTACGCCGAAAAATGCTGAATTCTAAAAAATGATTTTACCCTTATTTATTTTCCTTGCCGTTGTAGGAGCCAATGTTATCGTGAGTGTGTATCTCGAACGAAAACTTTCGGCTTTTATTCAGGATAGGCTTGGGCCTATGGAAGTAGGTAAATGGGGGCTTTTGCAGTTAATTGCAGATTTACTGAAGCTTTTTCAGAAAGAAGATATAATTCCATTTAGTGCCGATAGGAAACTGTTTAAGGTTGCTCCATATCTAATTTTTGCAGCTATTTTTGCGGGCTTTGCCCTTGTACCGGTCAACAGGCTATTACAAGGTGCCGATCTTCAATCTGGCGTTTTTGTACTCATAGGCGTCATTTCCTTAGATATTTTGGGTATACTTATGGCGGGTTGGGCTTCTAACAATAAGTATGCCTTGTTGGGTTCTATGCGTTCGGTAGCTCAAATTTTATCTTACGAGGTACCCATAGGACTGTGTATTTTGTGTGTAGCCATCACAAGTGCAAGTCTTAATTTGCAGGAAATAACCACGCTTCAAGGTATTTTTTCACCAGAACCTAACTATTTGTTTGGTATAAAAGCATTGGGAATCGAAACAACAGAAGTAGGAGGGTTTCTAACCTGGAATATTTTCAGAAGTCCGTTTTTGATTATTGTTTTTATAATTTTTGTTATTGCGGGTTTGGCTGAGGCCAATAGGGCACCTTTCGATTTGCCAGAAGCTGAATCTGAGCTCATAGCTGGATTTCATACAGAGTATTCGGGTTTTCGATGGGCCATTATTTTTCTAGCAGAATACGGCATGATGCTTTTATTGGCATTTATGGCTACTATTTTGTTTTTGGGAGGATGGAATACCCCATTTCCAAATATAGGACCTCTTCGCTTAGCGGAATGGACTTCAGGCGTTGACGGAAGCATATCGATGCATCTTTGGGGAGCGTTTTGGATATTTTCTAAAGCTTACCTCGGTATGTTAGTACAAATGTGGGTGAGGTGGACGCTACCCCGGCTGCGAATCGACCAACTCATGTATTTATGTTGGAAAGTATTGACACCCCTTTGCCTTATTTTGGTTTTGATTTCTGCTTTTTGGAGAATCTTAATGATTTGGTGAAATGGCGAAATTGATAGAAAAAGATTTGGAGGAAGCCATTGTGGGCCTTCCAAACAAAGAGAAGAACAAGATATTGATTCGGCTTATCAATAAAGACAAAATATTGGTAGAGCAGCTACATTTTAGATTGCTTGAGCATCCTGAAATAGACCTGAAGCTGAGGCAAGATGCCGTGGCCGAAGAAATAGAAAAAATAAAGAAATATGCCTCCTTTAAGTCTAAAGAACTTCTCAGCCATGAGCGTCTTTATTTTTCGCAAATTAATCACCACAAACGCATCACTTCAGATAAGGTTGGTGAGATTCGTTTAGGAGTAAAACTGATTCTTAAATTAACAAATACGTATTCCGCAGTTTTTAATAAACCAGATCTGAAGCATAATTTGAAGTTGAATGAATTTAACATCAAAAAAATGCTTCTTTTAATAAAGAATCTAAAAGCTATACATGAAGATTACCGAATAGAATTTGTTGATGATATCAACGAAATACTTTGCTTTTTTTACGAAGGAATTCACGCTGACCTGGCCAAAGGCTTGGGTTTGCCAAGAAATATTGATTACTAATGAAAAGACCTCTCTTAGTTCTGAAGTTCGGAACGGCCTCTATAACAAAACCTTCTGGAGAGCCTGATGTTGAAATTATAGATGAGATTGCTCGACAAACGGCCATTTTACATAAAAAATATAGGGTTATTATCGTGTCTTCGGGTGCGGTGGGAGCTGGTAAGCACTATATTCAGAATTACGAGGCCACCATTAGCCAAAGAAAGGCGGCTGCAGCGATTGGAAATCCACTGTTGATAAAATTATATGATCAGGCTTTTAATAAGTTTGGTATTAATGTGGCTCAAAGTCTTTTAGAGAGGCAACATTTTGCCAATCGTCAGCAATTTTTGCAATTGAAGGAAACCTATGAAGAGCTTTGGAAAAGTAATATCATACCTATTGCGAACGAAAACGACGTGGTAAGCAACAGGGAGCTTAAGTTTTCAGACAATGATGAATTGGCCACTTTGATAGCTGGAGGTTTTGGAGCCAAAGTTTTGATGCTATGCACCGCTTCAGGTGGATTATTGAATAAAGAGAGCCAATTGGTAAATAGGGTGGAGCGGATAGATGAGGAAATCTTAGGAATGGTGAGCAAGTCAAAAACGAGTTTAGGGCTTGGCGGAATGGCTTCCAAATTAACTTTTACGCATTTAGCAAATAAAATGGGTATCAAAGTAATCATTTTTGGAATGAAGCACACGGACGGAATACTAAATGCCATCAATGAAAAATCAGGAACTACTTTTCTTCCACAGGATGCCAATCTTTCTGCCAAAAACAAATGGATCGCCAGTGGTGCCATTTCGGTCGGAAGCGTAATGCTGGACAATGGAGCGTGCAAAGCACTTTTGGCTCGGAAAAGTCTTTTAGCTGTAGGTATCACTGGTTTTGATGGAGAGTTTGAGGCTGGAGAACTGGTTGAAATTACAGATGAAAATGGCCAAATTATAGCAGTAGGAATGGCAAAAGTGCCTTCTCAAAAACTACAAGAAAATCTTAAAGTGCAGAACTTGGTTTTTGTTCACGCAGACGATATAGTATTGATATAAAAAAAGCCTTTGGTTTTACCAAAGGCTCAATCTATTCTGAATAATCTCTAAATTATTTTTTAGGTGCAGTGGTGGCAGGTGCTGCGTCTTTGGTTTCAGCAGGAATCGGAACTCCCATTTTCTTGAATACCAAATTAGTAATATTGTCAGTCTCAGGAGCAACCAAAATTACCGGTGTAGTACCATATCCAGCGTCAGAATTCAATACATAAGTATATCCATTTTCTTTAGCTACAGCGTCGATAGCAGTTTGGATTTTGTCCATTACTGGGGCTATCATTTCTTGTTGCTTACGCGAAAGTGCAGCTTCTGCATTTTGTTGCAATTCTTGCAATTCGTTTTGTTTGTTTTGTAATGTTTTTTCTTTGTCAGCTTTAATTACTGCCGACATTGAGGCTGCATTTTTTTGATAATCTTCGAACATTTTTTGTGCTTCAGCAAGTTTGTCTTGGTAAAGTTTGTCGTACTGAGCTTTTTCTGTAGAAAGTTTTGCCTGTATATCTTTAGAATCTGGTAAGTTTTGAAGTATAAACTCT
The DNA here is from genome assembly GCA_035299025.1 of Leadbetterella sp. Classification (GTDB taxonomy): domain Bacteria; phylum Bacteroidota; class Bacteroidia; order Cytophagales; family Spirosomataceae; genus Leadbetterella. Next base: position 83,076 of record DATGXK010000019.1, on the reverse strand, counting down.
ATATTCGTATAACCTATCTTAAGATTCTGAGCTTTTGTACTTACGCTTGCCAAAATTGCCAAAGCAATAACAAATAGTTTGATTTTCATTTCTGTAGTATTAAAAAAATTAAATTGGTTTACTTTTTAAGATTTAGTCCAAGCTCTTCAATCACAAAATCTGTGTAATCGTGCTTGGGGTCAGCATAAAACATACTCATGTCTGATGCTTTGTCAAAGATAAAACTAAGTTTATATTTTCGAGCTATTTTTTCTGATGTTTTGTAGATTTCGTCCAATATAGGCTTCAAAATCTCTTTTTTCTTCTGAAAAAGTTGTCCATTAAGTCCGAAAATGCTGTTGTTTAACGTGCTCAATTCTTCTTCTTTTTTAGATATTTCGCCAAGTTTTTCCTTTTTCATATCAGCTGTCAGAAGTATCTCTTCTTGCTGAAATTTCTGTTTCATTTTTTCTACATCGGCATATTTTCCTTGAATATCTTTCGTCCATTTTTCAGCAAATTGGTTCATGCTTTCATTTGCCTTTTTATATTCAGGCATTTTGTTCATGATATATTCGGTATCGATATAACCAAATTTCTGAGCCTTGGACTGCAATCCTCCAAGCATCAAAAGTAAAAAAAATATTCTCAGTTTCATTTTTTTTAGATTTAGTCCTCTTTGTTTTTTATTCAACGGTTTAGTGTTCTTAAGACGCCGAAAAGCCTTCGAAGTTTATATTTCCTCCTTCGATTAACAGATTTTTAACATTAACGAATCTGCTGACCGATACTGAAAGTAAAGCCTTTTCTACCTTGGTTCTGCAATCCCGGAATCGGGTCAAAGCCATAGCCATAGTCTATACCCAATAAACCGAAGGCCGCCATAAATATTCGGGCACCTATACCGGCAGAGCGTCTAAGTTTAAAAGGATTGTAGTCTTTGTAACTTCCCCAGCTATTTCCGGCCTCTGCAAATCCAAGTACAAAAATAGTAGCCTGAGGGTTCAGCGATACTGGATAACGAAGTTCGACGGCATATTTGCTGTAAATTATACCCCCTGTTCTCGAGTAAGAGCCTGTAGCCTGGGCTGCAGCTACTTTTTCATTGAAGGTGGGCTCATAAACTACGCCCTCATCATATCCTCTTAGACCAATCAGCTCAACACCAATGCTATTGGTGTTTTGTAAACCCATACCTGCTCCACCAATCACGAATCTGCCAAATGGGCTGTAACTGGTACTAGAGTTGTACCTGCCCAAGAAACCCATGTTGCCTTTGGCATGGAAAATCAATTTACCAAATACGGGTGCATACCAGTCAGCGTCAAACATCCATTTGTGTCCTTCAATCCATAGTTTTCCTGATTTGGGTGTTCCAAATAAAGAATAAGGCGGGTTGAAAGTAGTATTTAATGAAATATTGGATCCACTTCTTGTAAACTGCGGGTTATCAAGACTGTATCTCGAAACGTTGAAGCCCAATGAAACATCGTGTGCTTGGCCGTTTCTAAAGTTTGAAAGCAAGAAACTGTTTTCAACGTCGTAATACTGATACGAAAATGCCGAACTGAAATTGAAGTTTCTATCAGGCCAGTTTAGTCTTTTTCCATAGGTTACGGATCCACCGGTATTTCTGAAGAAACCTTGGTACAGTGCTGAGTTGTAAACGTTTCCAAAGTAGGCACTGTTGGGCGAATTGGCGTACATACGCTGCATTCTATCCGCAATTTTACTGTAATCTTGAACTGAGTGAAATAGACTTACAGAGAAAGAGTTAGGCTTTCTACCTCCAAGCCAAGGCTCTGTAAACGATACAGAATAATTCTGGAAGCCACCATTGGCCTGAAATCTTATGGCGAATCGCTGACCGTCACCCTTTGGTAGCGGCTTGTATTCTTTTAGATTGAGTATTTTGCGAATAGCGAAGTTGTTAAAAACTATACCAAATGTACCGATGATACCCTGAATTCCACTCCAACCGCCAGAGAGCTCTATGTTGTCATTTGACTTCTCTTCAACATTGTATTCAATATTTACTGTGCCGTCATTTTGCGGTATAGGTTTCGGGTCAATTTTTTGTGGGTCAAAATAACCCAGTTTAGAGAGCATTTGTACTGTTTCTACCAAGTCAGTTTTACTGAATTTCTGACCAGGTTTGGTCAAAATCTCACGCATAACCACATGATCGCTAGTTTTGGTGTTGCCATTCAGAATAATCTTATTAATGGTAGCTTGTTTGCCTTCGGTAATTCTCATTTCAATATCTATCGAGTCGCCATCGATGGCCATTTCGATCGGTTGGCAGCTAAAGTACAAATAACCGTCGTCCATGTAATAGGAGCTAACGTCTTGTTGAGGTTTACCGTTGATTTTTTTCTCAAGTTCTTCTGGATTGTATAGGTCGCCTTTTTTAACGCCAAGTATCAAGCTAAGCGTATCAGAATTTCGTAGATAATTTCCAGACCATGTTATATTTCTGTAATAAAATCTCTTGCCTTCGGTCACATTCAATACAATGTTGATGTTTTTATCGTCAACTTCATAAACCGAATCACTCACGATTTGGGCATTGCGATAACCGTTTTTGTTTAGAAACGCCACCAATTTCTCTTTATCCTCTTTGTATTTTTTTGCGATGAACTTCGACGGTGTAAATATTCTCAATGGGGCTTTTTCTTTGGTACCCTTCATCTTGGAGAGTACTTTCCACTCCGGCAACTCGTTGATGCCGTTGAGTTGAATATCTTTGATTTTTACTTTTGATTTTTTGGAAATGTTGAAAACCAAGGCGGCATTGTTGATTCTAACGGTGTCCGCCAATTGTTGTACTTGCACCGTACAGTTTCTGAATCCTTTGTCTAGATAGTGTTTCTTGACCAAATTTTGTATGTTTTTCACCATTGCATCGGTGATTACTTTGCCTTTGTAGGTTTTTATTTTTTCTTCAACGGTTTCTTTTTCACCTTTTCTAATTCCGTTGAGAACAATTTTATTGAGCCTAGGTCTTTCCTTGAGAGCCAATTCAAGAAAAACGGTTTTTCCTTCTACTTTCGTAATGTTTATAGATACATCCTCAATAATACCTTGATCCATAAGTCTTTTAATGGCCGAAGATATTCTTTCACCCGGTATTTTTATTTCGTCGTTGACATTCAAGCCGGATACGGAAATGAGGGTGTTGGGGTCTAAGAATTTGGCACCAGTTACAGTTATACCTCCAATGATGTAGTCTTTGGGACTTGTGTAATCAACTAAAGCTTCTTCTGAGACAGTTCTTTTTAAACGCGGGAGACCGATATTTTGGGCATTTGCAACAAAGTTTACTGCAAATATTAGTGTTGTAAGTATTAATGGTTTTAAAGAATTCCTCATTTATTTGTTTTTATCTGATCGCCTGTTTTTCCGAATCTCCTCTCTCTTTGCTGATATGTTAATATCGCTTCTTTTAAATGTTGTTTTCTAAAGTCTGGCCAAAAGACGTCGTCTAGAAACAAAAGTTCTGCATATGCCGACTGCCAGAGTAGGTAATTACTTATCCTGTGGTCGCCACCTGTTCTTATTAAAAAATCTACGTCTGGGTCTGGATAGGTTGCCAAAAAATGCCCGAACATACTTTCGTTAATATCTTCAACGTCGATTTCGTTGTTTTTGACTTTGGTAGCGATTTGTTTTATCGCCTGCACAATGTCCCACTTTCCGCTGTAGCTTAATGCCAAACTCAAAACCAGTCCAGTGTTGTCTTTGGTTTTTTCAATACCAGCCAACATTTCATTTCTTGCCTTGGTGGGAAGCATTTCCAAATCACCAATACATTTGAGTCTTACATTGTTCTTGTGCAAACTTGGTATTTCATCACCAATGGTTTTAACCAAAAGGCTCATGATTCCGTCAACTTCCGCTTTGGGTCTGCCCCAATTTTCGGTGGAAAACGTATACAAAGTAAGAAAGCCAACCCCAAGCTCCGCACAGCCCTCCACAGTATCTCTTACGGCAGCAATACCATGATGATGCCCAAAAATACGCATGGCACCTTTGGTTTTCGCCCACCTTCCGTTACCATCCATGATAACGGCTATATGCTTGGGTAAATTGTTTAAATCAATATCTTCCAATAAAAAATAGTGTTAGTTCCGTTAGAAAAGGATTGCAAAAATACAAAAAAGATAAGGGAATAAAAAGCAGGGAATATAAAAAGGTAAAATATTGTTTTAAAGTAAATTAAAGGCCTTTTTTGGTCATATTTTACCGTCCAGGAGGACAATGGACTTTATAAAACAAATAACTCACCGAGAAAGATATATGAAAGTACTTATCTTTCTGGAGGGTGTTTGGATATTTTAAAAGAGCTATGTTTGGGTCTGAACCATCTTGTGCTGAGTATAAGCTCTGCGGCTCGTTGGTTTTTGGGTCAAATCCATAGCCATCAAATAAGTCAGCACTTTTTTTGCGAAGAAGAATTCGTGTCCCGAATTCTACACCAAAATTCCATTTGCCATTTACAATCTTTTTGTAACCAATTCCGAAAGGTAAAATGGGGTCTGGGCCTGCAATAATGGAGTTTGTGGTGGTAACGTTTCGTGTAGTAAATTGTCTTCTAAGAAATTGCATATTGCCGTAGCCACCAAATAAATAGGGTGTCCAGCTATGTTCATAGCGTCCATTGTGAGTTCTGAAATTGAGGAAATTGTATTCAACTTGACCATTGTAATCCCAGAGGGTATTGTTGAATTTCAGGCCGCGATACTCGTTCAAAGCGTTGCCTGAGTTGGCATCTTTTCCACCAATAAAGCCAATCATTGCATTGGCCTTGAGAGAAATAGCTTTTGTGAAATTATATCGAACAAAAATGTTACTTCCGATTCGTGGACTGAGAACCCTGAATGTAGGGTGTATGTCACCTTTTTGATAAGTTGGGCCTAAGCCATAACCTATCTCAAGTTTTTGGCCATAAGTGAAATATGAAAGGAACAGTAAGAAACCGATTTTTTTAAACATACCTCTATTTTGCAACGCAAAGGTCTAATTTTTTCTTTGAATTAAAAAAAGTAGAGGTTATATCATTTGATTATAGGGCATTTAATACTGTTACTCAAAACATAGCTAAGCGTAAATTGTGTTAAAATATAGCTATCAATCCTCTTAGAACCACGCATAGATGAATACGGATAAATCTGCTCAGCGTTAGTAGAAGGTGCAATTCCAGCCGTTGGGAATCCTTGTTGTGAGGCTGCTTGAATGAAATATTGTATTCTGGTAACATTTGGATGGTTTGCGGGGTAATCTTCACCGGCTCTGTAGCTTAATTCAGCGGCTGTGTTACCATAATTGGAAACCATTAAAGACTTTGACGGGTAGGATGTGGCACCTACGTCATCTAAATAATCAAAGGGCGTAAGTCTAAGACCTGCTTCGGCGGTGAAGTCAAAACTAGAGTTGATTTTAACTCTTAGGCCAATAGCGATAGGCATAACTGGCTGAACAAGAGAATATGTTTTCACTGTGCTTCCTGGGATTCCCTGGCCCGAAGTATTCATTGGTTTTAAGGCTTCCCATGGTGCCTTAACAGGTAAACCAGTGTCAGGGTCGAAATTAATAGGTCCACGAGCTTTGGGTTGGTGTCCGTATATACCTAAACCAACGGCTCCATAAGGCATAAATGCACTTCTGCCTTTTGCACCTTTGCCGTATTGGGGAAGGATATTGAATAAGCCCGAAATCGTAAATTCTTGAAGGTCGTTTCTGAAACTAAGGTTTCGTATATAATTCGCCGACATTTTCTCCAGGTTACGAGAGGCATAGGTGTAGTCATCGCCATAAAGTCTGGCATAGGTATACGATACCCTAGCTGCTGCATTGGCAGTTAGATATCGGGTGTAATTTATGCTCCCGTTCCATCTAACATTGGTATAAAGACCATAATAGAAATAACTATAAGGAGCCAAATCTCCAAAATAATGCGAACTGCCACCGCCAATACCTACCGTGGCGTATTGATTGAGCACATTTTTTTTGCTAAAAAGTCCCTTTTTTTGAGCAAAACTCGCAGAGGATACAATCATCAATAATACAAAAAGAAGATTGTAAAATTTACTTTTGGGCTTAAACATAGCGTTTCGTAGTTTTTATCGAGTAAACGATTTTAAATACTTTTTTATTGAATTTATTTTTTAAATTCTATTTCTAATATCGTCTCCCCAGTTTAGTTTTTTACGTAAAGTACTCAAAAACTCCATTCCGTCTATCTTCACGAGTTTGGCTTTGAAGGTTTCCATGCTGATGTTTATTTCACCCACATCGTCTCCAATAATTTTAGCTCGTGAGTCCATCGAGACCAAGAAATTCTTACTTCTACTTTCAACTTTCAAAGTGATTTTACTTTGGTTTGAAACAATTATTGGTCTTACAAATAGGTTGTGAGGACAAATGGGCGTAATGATGAAGTTCTCTGACTTCGGCATTACGAGTGGTCCACCACAACTCAAATTGTAGCCTGTAGAACCCGTAGGTGTTGAAACCATCAGTCCGTCGGCCCAATAACTATTCAGAAAGTCGCCGTCGATATAGGCATGAATGACAATCATCGACGAGGTATCAGTTTTAGAAATAGCTATTTCATTGAGAGCAAAATTCATGCCTGATTCAAAGAAGTCGTTGTTGGCCTCTGCATGGAGCATGAGTCTTTCGTCTATTTTGTATTGTTTGGCCAGTATTTTTTTGAGCGTTTTTTTGATATTTTGTGGTTGAATGTCTGTCAGGAAACCAAGTCTTCCAAAGTTAATTCCTAGAACAGGGATTTCCTTGTTTGCCACCAAACCCAAGGTCTCCAAAAAGGAGCCATCGCCACCGAGACTGAGTGCTATGTCTACGTCCACAAGGTCGCTGGTTTTAGAGAAAGAACTGGCGGGGTCAAAAATTATGCCCGCCTCATTCAGTATTTCAGTAAAAGAATCGGTAACTTGGTATGATATGTTGTTGGTCTTGAGTTCATTGAAGATTTCCTGAATGACTGTTGTAGAGTCTGACTTGAAAACTCTTCCATGTATCGCAAATTTCATAAGAATAGGCTATTTTAAATGCTCAAGTATTTCATTAAAAGGTCGTAGCGGTCTTTTTCCAAATTGGTGACGGGCTCCGAAGCAAAATATGAAACCACGTCATATCCATATCTTTCAAGGGCATTTACTACTCCGCTAATCTGCGAAATGTCAAGTTTGAGCGTCAAGTGCATTTGATTTTGGTCGTCATAAGATATGAATGAGCTCAAGATATTGGCTGATTCTAACTCTACAACCTTGGATATTTCGGAGAGTGAATATTCTTTGTTGTTTAAGTTTATCTCTAATAATCCTCCAGTATCATTCAATGCCAGAGTTTCTATAAACCTCTCTAGGGTTTCTTTTTTCTCTACTGTTCCTATAAACACATCAGTTTGGTCAAAAACAGGGAGAATGTCGAAAGGGCTCTTGATGAATATTTTTACCAGCTCTAAAACCGGAAGATTGAGGTCAATTTTGGTGTCTATAGTTTCAGGCTGAATATCCTCAAGAATAGTGTCGAAGTCGTGATGCAACAATTGTTCTTCTGAAAAGAAACCAGAAAAAAGGGTTTCATGTACAAACGGAAGATGGGAAGTTTTGCTCTCACTCATCAACTGTAAAGCCTTGTCTACATTGTCTGTTTCTTTCAAAACAGGTATGTTGCTATCTATTAATTCTTTTGCTACCATTTGGTAGGAGTTATTTAAGTACAATTCCACGCATTATTACCCTTTGTATACCTAGAAGTTCAGAAAAGTATACTTTAAGTCTTGTTCTTTGCCCAGCAAAATTGGTCAATAATACTGGATATGAATGCATTTTTCGTGAAAAAACGAAAAAAATGACAAAAATGCTATTGATTATTTAAAAAATCGCCGATTTGTTTTTCTGCTTCTCCCACTATTTCTTCCGCAGACTTGCCTTTTGTTTCGATAGGTTCTAAGGTGGTCCAAGACATATTGGTGAAACTTCTTAAAGGAAATATGCCGGTGGGATTAAACTTGCCCGTATTTATAATTGCGATAGGGACAACGTCTGCTCCGGGGCATTTTTTAAGCAAAGTGGCTACACCTCCCACTGCGAATGGCTTGAGTTTTCCGGTTCTTGAACGCGTGCCCTCTGGAAAGATTACACCCGAATAATTGTTTTCAAAAATGTATTTCGAAAATCTGATTATTTCTCCGATGGCTTGCTTTGGGTCTTTTCTGTCTATTAATGCGGCCTTACCAACTCTCAGATTGTATGAAATACTCGGAATTCCTTTCGAAAGTTCTACTTTGGAGATAAACAAAGGCGTGTTTTTTCTCAAAAACCAAATAATGCCCGGTATGTCAAACATACTTTGATGATTGGAAATAAAAATGATTGTTTTATCGGTAGATAAAGCTGTTTTTTGAGAAAAAGAAACCGTGGAGCCCGTAATATACCAGCCGAAAACTATGAAGAAATTGAGCCATTCTACTGTTTTCTGATGTGCTTTCTGGCCGAAAAACTCGTAAGCTATAAATTGTATACCATGAAAAATGACGAGTATAATGCCGAAGTATAAAATGTAAACAGAGCCCAGTATGTAGTCAAGAATTTTTTTCACTAAATCTTTTTTCTGCAAATTTAAGGTTAAATTTTCGAATGTTAAATCGGTTTTGATGCTTAGCGGATTTTGTTGATTTGAAAGCGACGAAAGTTTATTACTTTTGTACTAGATTAAAACAATTAATTTATGGAAACTCCGCTTTCGAGAATTGAGGTGATGAGGTTTGTGGGTGAAAAGCTAGATTCTTTGATTGAAGAATTTTTGAACCCGATAGAGACCAATTGGCAGCCGACAGATTTCCTTCCGGACTCTTCAAAGGAAAATTTTACGACCGAGATAAAGGAATTACAAGAGGCTTGCAGAGAGCTGCCTTATGATTATATGGCGGTTTTGGTAGGAGACTGCGTCACAGAAGAAGCTCTGCCTACTTATTCTTCATGGCTGATGTCTGTAGAAGGGGTTAACCAAGTAGAACAAAAACAAAGTGGCTGGACCAAATGGGTAAGATGGTGGTCTGCAGAAGAAAATCGTCATGGGGATTTGCTCAACAAATATCTGTATCTATCTGGAAGAGTGAATATGAGAGAGATGGAGACATCAACGCAATGGCTCATAGCTGATGGTTTTGATATCGAAACAGATATAGATCCTTACAAAAACTTTGTGTACACCTCTTTTCAAGAGTTGGCAACCAATGTTTCGCATCGAAGAACGGCTACTTTGGCCAAGAAGTTTGGTAACAGCCATTTATCAAAAGTGTGTGGTGTAATAGCCGCTGACGAAATGCGACATGCCAAAGCGTATAAAACATTTGTAGAGCGTTTCTTTGAAGTTGATCCATCGGAAATGATGTTGGCCTTTGAGTATATGATGAAAAAGAAAATTGTGATGCCCGCACATTTTTTGAGAGAAACTGGACAAAAGATGGGCGATGTTTTTGCACACTTTTCTGATTCTGCTCAGCGATTGGGAGTTTACACTACCAATGATTACATTAAAATTTTGGAGGATTTGTTGGTGGATTGGAAGATCGACAAAATCTCGGGCTTGAATGGTTCGGCAGAAAAAGCAAGAGACTATTTGATGGCTTTGCCGAATAGATTGAAGCGAATTGCAGAAAGAACCAAAGTGCCTGAACTCGAGTATGAGTTCAGCTGGATAACAAGATAAAATGAATTAAAAAATATAGAAAGTACCGGCCATTCGGTACTTTTTTCTTTTACACGCAAACAACAAAAATTGAATGAAGACGCTTAAAATCCTTCGAGATTTTTTCTTTCAAAACCTTTACTTCTCTTTATTTCTAACGGTTTTGGTGGCTGTACTTTGTTTTATGCCTTCTGAGAATATTCCCGATACAACCGACGACAAAACGGCACATTTTCTTGCTTTCGGGGCTTTGTCTTTCTCGTGGTTAGTGAATTCAGGGGATGTTAAGAAAGTCGGTTTGTGGTTATCAGTATTTGCTATTTTTATAGAAATAGTCCAGTTTCTTTTGCCTGAGAGTTTTCATCGTGGGTTTGATGTCTTTGACATACTGGCCGACATGGTGGGAGTGCTATTGGGTATTGTTTGTGCTATTTTATTTAATAAGCTGGTAAAATAAAAGAGAGCTCTTCTTTTCAGAATAGCTCTCTCATTGTTAGAATTCCTGAAATATTATTTCAAATCTACATTTATACTTAATTCTTTCAATTGTAAGTCCGAAATACTTGACGGTGAATCTATCATTACATCACGGCCGCTGTTATTTTTCGGGAAAGCTATGAAGTCTCTAATAGATTCCGCTCCACCGAATAACGAAACCAATCTATCGAAACCGAACGCCAAACCTGCGTGTGGAGGTGCTCCGTATTCAAAAGCCTCCATCAAGAAACCAAATTGTTTTCTCGCCTCTTCATCCGAAAATCCAAGGATTTCGAACATTCGTTGTTGTAAAGGTTTTTGGAAAATCCTCACAGAACCGCCACCTACTTCGGTGCCATTGATAACCATATCATAAGCGTTGGCTCTAACTTTGCCCAAGTCTGAATCGAGAAGAGCTACGTCTTCGGGTTTTGGAGCTGTGAACGGGTGGTGCATAGCAAACCAACGATTTTCTTCTTCTCCAAATTCTAATAAAGGGAAGTCTACCACCCAAAGTACTTTGTACTCGTCGGGATTTCTGAGACCTAGTCTATTCCCCATTTCAAGACGGAGCTCGTTGAGTTGTTTTCGTGCTTTGTCGGCTTGTCCAGATATTATAAGTATCAGGTCTCCTGCTTTTGCATTGAATTTTTCTCCAATAGCTTTGAGGTCTTCTTCAGAATAAAATTTGTCTACCGATGATTTAATAGTGCCGTCGGCATTGAATCTAATATAGACCAATCCTTTTGCACCTATTTGCGGACGTTTCATCCACTCAGTAAGTTCATCTATTTGTTTTCTAGTATATTCGGCACATCCTGTGGCGTTTATGCCAACCACAAGCTCTGCGTCGTCAAAAACCTGGAAGCCTTTGTTTTGTACCAACTCGTTGATTTCTACAAATTTCATATCAAACCTGATATCCGGTTTGTCACATCCGTAGAATTTCATGGCGTCTGCATAAGTCATTCTTGGAACTTCCGGAAGGTCGATTTCTTTAACTGTTTTAAAAAGATGTTTAATTAATCCTTCAAACATATTCAAAACATCTTCTTGCTCCACATAAGACATCTCGCAGTCAATTTGCGTAAATTCAGGTTGACGATCGGCCCTTAAATCCTCGTCTCTGAAGCACTTAACGATTTGGTAGTAACGGTCAAAACCTGAAATCATCAACAGTTGTTTGAAAGTCTGCGGCGATTGTGGCAAAGCATAAAATTCGCCTGGATTCATTCTACTCGGAACCACAAAATCTCTAGCACCCTCCGGAGTAGATTTTATCAAGACTGGTGTTTCTACTTCTATAAATTGCTGAGCATCAAGAAATATTCGGGTTTGCTGGGCTACTTTGTGTCTCAGAAGTAAGTTTTGACGAACCGGATTTCTTCTCAAATCTAGGTAACGATATTTCATTCGAAGCTCGTCGCCACCATCTGTTTCATCTTCAATCAAGAATGGGGGAAGCTTTGCGGGGTTCAAAATTTCTATGTTTTCAACCAAAATTTCCACCGCCCCAGTATCTATTTTATCATTCTTCGATAACCTCTCAATTACTTTTCCCTCGGCTTTTACTACAAACTCTCTTCCAAGTGAGCGAACTTTCTCCAAAACCTCCGTCGCTGTTTTGCCCTCTTCGAAAATCAGCTGTGTAATGCCGTAGCGGTCTCTTAAATCTACCCAAGCCATTCCACCTTTGTCTCTCACTTTCTGAACCCAGCCACAAAGCGTAACTGACTCGTTAAGATTCGAAATTCTAAGTTCACCACAGGTATGTGTTCTTAACATCTTATTTATGTTTTTTGAAATTGGCTGCAAAATTAGTGAATTCTTTTCCAATAGCCTTGAAATAAGCTGAAATTCTGGGCAGGCCTTCCTACGAAAAGTTAGGGAATTGTTTTTTGACGAAAATGGGGCAAAGGCTTTTTAACTGATCCAGTACCCACTGTTAAAGTTGTAGAGTCTATATTTTAATCGAAAATCAGATTTGTTCTTCTTTGGGTATGATGAAGGCAAGTATGAAATAAACCAAAATTAAAGAGCCGAAACTAAAGAATGTTGTGAGTGCAAACAAGATTCTGACGATAGTGGCATCTAGGCTGAAGTATTTCCCTAAGCCGCCACAAATACCTAAAAACATGGCCTCTTGTCCTACGGTTCTCGATAGTTTCTTTTCCATTTTTGATAATTTGTTTTGTTAAAATTAATAAAAAAACCTCTTGATTGTTCAAGAGGTTAATGTTAATATTTTATTACCAGCTAAATGGATTCCAAAGCCCACCAACACCCCAAAGCAGGGTAGCTATCAAGCAGCCTATCAGAGCTTTTCTGACTTGGTCTTTGTCGTGGTCAGTAACAAAGTACACAATAGCCAGCCCGATTACCCCCAAGCAACATCCCCACCAAAAACCTCCTACAAGAGGCATGTCTTTTACGGCGTTTATGCTTGTGGTCGATGTTTCATCCAAAAGCTCCACGTTATTTAGAAGCTCAGAATTTGACGCTTTTAAATCTTGTAAAGTAGTTTCAGGATTTGATGAAACATAAGCTTCGATTTTTTCGATTTTTTCAAATTCTTTGTCAGAAATCGTCTTTTCGAATTCAGAGTTGGCCCAAAGGCTTGAAAATGTAAAGGTTACGATTAGGCTTAAAATTGCTTTCTTCATTGTTAAATGGTGTTTTTGATTAGAGATGTATTTTGTTTTCATTTGGTTGCATTATTAGTGTAAAGTTATGAGGGAGTATCCCAAACTTTGAAAGTGGCTCAAGGCAAGAATAGCCCCGTGAGCGACCCGAATGTTTTTGTTTTTTTTGTAGTCTACCAGTTTTCGCATACGAAGTGATTGTCCGCATACGTAAAATTTGACACCATTCTCACTCAATTTGTTTATCACGGCAGTGTTGGGGTTGTTTTCTTTGTACTCGGTCATAAAAGATTCGTCGCTTAGTATTACCGGAGTGGCTTCGAAATGAATGACCACTACTACATCCAAATTCTCTTTTTTCACTCCCGCCAATCCATAAAGGTTTATCAGTCGGGCCACAGATTCAAAACCAGGGTTCATGTCTTTGGTTTGGTTCTTAGCTGCGGAGGTCATGTCTACCACTATTTGGTATTTTTTGTTTGGGTCCACCAACTGTTCTGCTTCTGGAATAGGAAAAACACCACCGAAGGAATCTATTTCGGGGAATTGCCTCTGCGAAAAGGCTGACAATGAGCATGCAAGAAAAATAACAATGAGGTATTTCATAATTGAATTCGTAAATTTCCTTAAAAATAGAAAAACTATTTAAATTCTTGCGGATTTTTTGAACTAAATGAAATCGAAATATGTATTAACATTAAATACAAATGTAAGTTATATGAAAACAATATTTAAAGCAGCTAACGACAGAGGACACGCCAACCATGGTTGGTTAGATTCCTATCATACTTTTAGTTTTGCCAATTATCACAACCCCGACTGGGTTCATTTTGGAGCATTGCGAGTACTAAACGACGATCATGTTTCGGGTGGGATGGGATTTGGGAAACATCCGCACGATAACATGGAAATAGTTTCTATTCCTCTTGAGGGTGCTCTGGAGCACCAAGACAGTATGGGAAACAAAACGGTGATTCGCAAGGGTGAAGTGCAGATTATGTCTGCAGGCACGGGTGTTGCACATTCGGAGAAAAACGAAGACTCAAAAAATCCCGTGAAATTTCTTCAGATTTGGGTTTTTCCGGAAAAAAGAAATATTGCCCCTCGATACGAGCAGAAAGAGTTTGATTTAGAAGGCCGTAAGGATAAATTTCAGGTGGTGGTTTCTCCATTAGAAACTAGTGATGAGGGTATAAAAATGAATCAACAAGCTTGGTTTACACTTACAGACCTTTCGGCCCAAAAAACACTGACCTACAATTTGAGAAACGCTACGAATGGTGTTTATGTTTATGTTTTAGAAGGTGCGGCTGAAGTGGCTGGCAAGGAACTTGGCAGAAGAGATGGCTTGGGTATTTGGGAAACCGATGGTTTTGAAATAACCGCCAGTGCAGATTCCGAAATTCTTTTTATGGAAATTCCGATGACTTTTTGAAGAAAAAACATTGATAAATGAGCCCTTGTCAAATGTGAAAATAATAAACCGCTAGGCTCTTGCGGTTTTGTAAGCAAAGCTAAAAAATGAAAAAGAAAATAGTGAAAATAACCAGTTCATCGGCTCAAAAAGTTGGTGAGCACAGGATGTATCAGCCCATACCAGACGTAGGTTTGGAGCAAATAAGTCCGTTTATCCTACTTCACCACCATGGGCCTCATGATTTTGATGCTCACAATCAGGGTTTACCTTTCGGCCCACATCCACACCGTGGTTTCGAAACACTTACATTTATTTATGATGGAGAATTAGAACACGCTGATGGCCACGGGCATCAGTCGGTAATAAAAAGTGGAGGCGTGCAGTGGATGACAGCCGGCCGAGGAATAGTTCATTCAGAGAATCTTTCGAAAACTCAGCGTGAAAATGGCGGTAAAATGGAAATTATACAGCTTTGGATGAATCTTCCGGCGGCTCTCAAAATGACCGAGCCCAACTATCAGGGTTTGCAGGAAACTGAAATTCCCAATTGGATTTCTGCCGATAAGAAAACGCATGTGGCGGTAATTTCTGGTGAATACCGGGGTGTCAAAGGTGCAGCAAATTCGCTCACAGGTCTTGAAATGTTCAATATAAAAATAGAATCTGGCGGTGTGATGACTTATCATCCAGCGGCCGGAAGAAACGTACTTTTGTATGTTTTGGACGGCGAAGTTTTGGTAAATGACAAGCTAGTGCTGGGTAAACAATTGCCTGTGTTTGATGTATCAGATGGCGAAATTGTGATTTCGACTACTTCGCAGGCTAGGTTTATACTGGGTAGTGGCGACCCTATAAACGAGCCCATGGTTTCTCAAGGACCTTTTGTGATGAATACCACCACCGAAATTCTCCAAGCCATGAGAGACTACCAAATGGGTAAAATGGGGGTGCTTTAATTAGATTTTGCATAGAATTTTAAATATAAGAGACTTGATAAAATCAGGTCTCTTTCTTTTTTGTCAAAAAGCTAAAATTTTAACTCGAAATATGTTTAATTTGAAGAAATTACACCATTAACCATCATTTATATTCATGAAAAAAATACTTCTACTAATTTGGATTCTCATACTTCCTCAGCTAGGATTTTCTCAAAATGACTATTTCCTGCCAAAGAAAAACTTGAATCCGCAAATTCCGAGCCCGCAGCAATTTTTGGGTTACCCTGTCGGTAGCCACCATACCAGATACGACAAAATTGTAGAGTACATGAGGGTTTTGGAGAAGGCCTCCAACAGAATAAAAGTGGTGAGTATTGGAGAAACCAACGAGCACCGCGAGCAAATCATTGTGCATTTTGCGAAACCAGAGAATCTTGCAAAACTAGAGACAATCAGAAAGAACCATTTGGATATTGTAGAGGGAAGAAGTAGCGACTTCGAAAACCAACCTGTGGTAACTTGGCTCGGATATAATGTTCACGGCAATGAAGCTTCGGGTGGCGAGGCTTCGCTTCTTACGGCCTATTTTCTGGCTGCGATTCAGGGTGAAGAAGCCAACAAAATATACGATAATGCAGTGTATTTGATGGAGCCAGTTGTGAATCCAGATGGCAGAGATAGATTTAATAATTGGGTAAACATGCACAAAGGCGAGCCAAATGTAACGGATCCCAATGACCGTGAGCACAATGAAGTTTGGCCTTCTGGCCGAGTAAACCATTATTGGTTTGATTTGAACCGTGACTGGTACTTGGTGGTTCACAAAGAATCTCGAAACCGTCTGAAATACTATCACCAATGGATGCCAAATGTGGTAACAGACTTTCACGAAATGGGCACCAATAGCACGCATTTTTTTGAGCCTACCAAAAGCAATGCCGAGAATCCACTAGTGCCTCAGGACAATTATAAAATGCTCAACAGCAAATTTGCTAAGCATTTCGAAAAAGCCATGAACGAAATCGGGTCTTTTTATTACACCAAAGAGTCGTTTGATAATTTCTATCCGGGCTACGGAAGTTCATATCCAGATATGCAGGGCGGGTTGGGTTTGTTGTTTGAGCAGGGCAGTAGCAGAGGCCACGCCCAAGACTCTGACAACGGTATTTTGACATATAAATTTGCTGTTAGAAACCAATTGGTAAATGCCATAGCCACTATTCATGCTTCTGTAGATGAACGCAAAGTACTACTAAAACATCAGTCAGATTTTTTTAAAAATATCGACAAAGAGGCTTCAAAAAGCTTAATTAAAGGCTATTTGATTGGTGATGATTTTGATCAAAACAGAAATAAAGCTTTTTGGGATTTGTTGCTTCAACATAAAATAAAGGCTTACCAGCTCAAAAATGATACAAAAGGAGCGGAACTCACATTCAAAAGTGGGCGAGCTATTTTTATTCCGCTCAATCAGCCTCAATCATTGTTGGTAAAGTCTATTTTTGACAAGCCAAAGAGCTTTGCTGATAGTGTTTTTTACGATACCTCTACATGGAACCTCGCCTTGGCCTTTGGCCTGAAACATGCTGAAAGTAAAATTACACCCGAGCTTGGAGTTCAACTGTCTGATGCTGCTCTTGAAAGTCCTATTTCAGATTTTAAAAAGTCAGACTATGCTTACCTTATTGATTGGAGAGATTATAATGCCGCCAAAGCACTATATCAGCTTCTTTCTAAAGATATTTTGGTGAAAGTTGCCATGAAATCTTTTGCTATTGGTGGTAAAAACTGGACACATGGAACCCTTCTGATTCCCAATCAAAGTCAGAAGCTAACCGCAGACAAACTGTCTGAGTTATTAGCTGAAGTTCAAAGAACTTGTTCAGTTGAAATTTTCCCTATCAACACGGGCTTTAGTTCTGGTGGTATTGATTTAGGTTCAAATTCTTTCAAGACCATAATCAAACCGAAAGCTATGGTTTTGGCAGGACAAGGCACAAGTCAATACGAAGTAGGCGAAGTTTGGCATCTCTTGGAAACCAAGCTCCAGATGCCCATCACCAAATTAGATATCGGTCAGTTTGGAAGGGTAAACCTCAATACTTATACGCATCTGGTAATGGTTAGCGGCCAATATGATGCTCTGAATGATGCCTCTGTTAAGAAAATTAAAGATTGGGTAAAACAAGGCGGAAACTTGATAACTTTAAAAACTGCCTCTGAATGGGCCATAAAAAAGGAAATATCAGAATCGAAAATTGTTGCTTCAGAAAACGAAAAAGACCAGAAGAGATATAATTTTGAAAAACTTGCTGATACACAGGGGGCAAAATCTACGGGAGGAGCAATTTTTGAGGTGAATATTGATATCACACATCCTTTGGGCTATGGATTTGAAAGCAATTCTCTGCATGTTTACCGAAATAACAATACATTTTTAGAAAAATCTAAAAATCCTGTTGCCACGGTAGCCCAGTACGTAAACAATCCATGGGTTAGTGGATATGTGCATCCGAGTTCTTTGTCTAAAATCATGAATTCGGCCGCTATTATCTCGGAAACCTCAGGAGCTGGACAAATCATTCTTTTTTCAGACAACCCCAACTTCCGGGGTATCTGGTTTGGTACTAACAAGTTGTTTTTCAATGCCTTGTTTTTTAGTAATGCTTTAGGTTCTCAAAGATTCGGAAACGAAGAATAATTTATTTAGAAATGAAAAAGATTGCAATACTTCTGTTTTTAACACAGCTGGCTTTTTCTCAAAAAAAGCAAGTGGATTTACTGATTCATAACGCCCAGGTTTATACGGTCGATGAAAAATTTTCAAGAGCCAATGCCTTTGTAGTTGATAAAGGTATTTTTGTTGAAGTCGGAGATGCTTCTGACCTCACAAAAAAGTATTTGGCAAAAAGCACCGTGGATTTACATCACAAGGCTGTTTTTCCGGGTTTTTACGATCCGCATTCGCATTTTCTGGGTTTAGGTCAAATGCTCTCGCAGTGCGATTTGGTCGGTGCAAAGAGTTTTAAAGAAATTCTGACACGACTACAAAATTTCAGGAAAGAACATCCCACTCAAGCTTGGCTGGTTGGCCGTGGTTGGGATCAGAACGACTGGGACGTGAAGGTTTTTCCGAATAAAGATGATCTGGACCAAATAT
Organism: Leadbetterella sp.; assembly: GCA_035299025.1. Lineage (GTDB taxonomy): Bacteria > Bacteroidota > Bacteroidia > Cytophagales > Spirosomataceae > Leadbetterella. The sequence goes on along the minus strand of DATGXK010000019.1, from coordinate 64,743 downwards.
TTCCAGATGTTCCGGTTATGCTGACCAGAATAGACGGCCACGCTATGTTGGTAAATTCTAAGGTGATTCAAGCGGCCAAGATATCGCCTTCGAGTAAAGTTTCTGGAGGAGATGTGGAGGTAATAGATGGGCAACTTACGGGTATTTTGATTGATAACGCCATGGGTTTGGTAAAAAGAGTAATGCCCAAAGAAGATGAAAAAGTCAAAAGACAGCAAATACTTGCGGCTCAAGCGGAGTGTCTCAAAAATGGCCTCACAACGGTTTCAGATGCAGGAATAAATCAAGAAGACATAGAGCTGATGATGAAAATGCAAAAGGAGGGAAGTTTAAAAATTAGAGATTATGCCATGGTATCTGTGGGGCTTCGGAATGTGGATTATTTCACAAGAAGAGGAATAATTAAAACCGACCGAATGAACGTAAGGTCTTTCAAAGTTTATGCCGATGGAGCTTTGGGTTCTAGAGGAGCGGTTTTGTTGAAGCCATATTCAGACCAAAGTTCAAATTCGGGGTTTCTTTTGACCAGTAAGAGCGAAATGGACAAATATTTTGCTCAGATATATAAGTCTAATTATCAAGTGAATACGCACTGTATTGGTGACTCGGCTAACAGGTTGGTATTGGATTTGTACGGAAAATACCTGAAGAGCAAGAACAATCGTCGTTGGAGAATAGAGCATTGCCAAGTGGTTAATCCATCAGACGTGCCGAAGTTTGGCAAATACTCCGTGATTCCGTCCATTCAGGCAACTCATGCCACCTCAGACATGTATTGGGCCGAGGCGAGGCTCGGAAAAGAAAGAGTAAGGCATGCTTATCCCTTCGAAGACCTACGTAAACAAAACGGTATGTTGGCCAACGGAAGTGATTTTCCGGTAGAGTTTGTCAATCCATTGTACGGATTTCATTCTGCAGTAGCGAGACAAGACCACGCCAATTGGCCCTCGGGCGGTTTTCAAATGGAAAATGCTCTTAGCAAAGAGTCGGCTTTACGAGCCATGACGATCTGGAGTGCTTATGCCAACTTTGAGGAGAAAGAAAGGGGAAGTATAGAAAAGGGGAAAATGGCCGATTTCGTGGTTTTAGAAGACGATATCATGACCGCAGATATGAGTAAAATAAGAAATGTTAAAGTTAATGCCACCTATATTGGGGGTGAAAGGGTGTTTTCAATAAAATAACAAACTATGTTTGCAGAAGCTTACAAAATCGCCACACAGTTTACCTTTCCCTTGATTATATCCAATAGATTTTATGATGGAACGATTGAAAGCGGATTGGGAAGTTTTGTAATTGTCAATGATGAAGGATGGATTCTCACAGCGGCACATGTGCTTCAAGGATTGCAAGATTTTCAGGAACATCAAGTGCAATTGGCTCAATATCAGCAGAGTAGAGCCTCTCACCAGCAGCCTAATCCCAAATGGATACTGAATCACTCTATGTGGTTTGGTGCTGACCATCACCGAATTTCGCAGTTTCATGTTTTGCCTGAAAATGACTTGGCCATTGGTAAAATTGACAACATGCATCCTGATTTTGTGAAAAAATATCCTGTTTTTCAGCGGCCAGACAAAGTTATGCCGGCCACCAGCTTATGCAAGCTCGGTTATCCTTTCTACGATTTGCAGGCGACTTATTCGGACACTTCAAAAAGTTTTTCTTTTGATCGGAGTATATTTCCTATTCCCACTTTCCCGATGGACGGCATCATGACCAGGCAATTGTTGACTGGTAAAAGTCCAGACAATTATTACGAGTACAAATGGATAGAAACCAGCACCCCGGGCCTGAGGGGCCAGAGTGGCGGACCGACTTTCGACAAAGATGGCAGAATATGGGCCATACAGTCCAAAACCATGCATTTGCCACTAGGTTTTTCTCCTAAAATAGTGAAAGATGGTGTAGAAATAGAGGAAAATCAGTTTCTAAATGTCGGTTTGGGTACCCATGTAGAAACCATTCTCAAGTTTTTAGATTTTTACAAAGTCAAATATCAAACGGCTTAGTTTTGGGAGCCTGATTTTCAAAATTCTAAGGTTTCGTTAAGGTTTTTCATAAATATCATTATTTTTACAAATAATATAAATATTTAATTGCCTAGCCTTATGAAAGTAACAAGAGATAAATCGATTTTAGAATATTTTTATCATTGGGAAAAAAATACACCAGAAAGTATTTTTCTAAAACAACCTTTTGGTGATGATTTCATTGACATTTCATGGAAAAGTGCTGGCGAACAGATTAGGAAAGTTTCTACTTTCATCAACAGTCTGGGATTGCCAGCCAACAGCAATATAGCCCTTATCTCCAAAAACTGTGCTGAATGGATCATCACCGATTTGGCTATTATGCAAGCGGGGCACATTTCTGTGCCGATGTATCCTACGCTCACAGCAGAGCAAATAAACCAGATTTTGGTACACTCCGAAAGTAAGCTGGTTTTTATTGGTAAGCTCGACGACTGGAAATCTATGAAATCTGGAATACCCCAAGAACTGCCTTGTGTGTCATTCCCGAATTATAATCCTGACGAAAATCATATTCAATGGGATGAAATTTTAGATAAACATCTGCCTGATGAAAGGAATATTTCTCCTGTCATGAATGCCCTTTTTACTATTATTTACACCTCAGGCACTACGGGCAATCCTAAGGGAGTTATGGTAAATTATTCGGCGGTTTCGGAGTGCATTTATCAAACCCGCGATTTGGTTTTTGCCGAACGCGAAGGGACTCGGTTTTTCTCTTATTTGCCGCTGTGCCACATAGCAGAGCGTAATATTGTGGAGTCGCTTTGTATAGTTACCGGAGGCGTAATTTATTTTGCAGAAAATCTAGATACGTTTTCGAAAAACCTCCAGAATGCCAATCCTACACATTTTTTGGCGGTCCCACGTATCTGGACCAAGTTTCAGTTGGGTATTTTGTCCAAATTACCTCAAAAAAGGCTAAATATATTGCTGAGCTTACCTATCATAAGCACTCTTATCAAGAAAAAAATAAAGAAAGGCCTCGGCCTTGCCGATACTTGGATGTGCTATACAGGTGCAGCACCTATGCCAGCTAGCTTGATTAAGTGGTTTGAAAAACTGGGTATCGACATACATGAAGCCTATGGAATGACGGAGAATTTGGGTGCGGTTTGTATGATGCCACTGGGTCAGAAACGTGAAGGTTCGGTGGGTAAGATTTATCCGGGCATGGAGGTGAGGATAGACAAGGACACCGGCGAGATTTTGACGAGGTCAAAATGGAATATGTTGGGCTATTATAAAGAGCCCAAAATGACAGCAGAGACGCTTGACAAAGAAGGATGGATACACACCGGTGACGTAGGTGAGGTGGATGCTGAAGGATATCTAAAGATTACGGGTAGGGTGAAAGAAATGTACAAAACCTCAAAGGGCGAGTATGTGGCTCCAGCCCAAATAGAAATGGGCTTTTCGACAAATAATAACATTGAACAAATATGTGTGGTTGGGCAAAATCTGCCACAACCAATAGCCTTGGTGGTGTTGTCTGAGATAGGAAGGAAGCTGGCACAAAACGAACTTGTAGAGAACCTAAAGCAACACTTGGAGGCTCTGAACCCGACTTTGAAATCTTATGAAAAAATCAAGAAAATTGTACTCTTGAAAGATTTATGGACGGTAGAAAACAACAAAATGACACCCACCATGAAAATCAAACGGAACGTTATAGAGAAGGAGTTTGAGAGTAAGTACGAGCAATGGTATGAAGAATCCGAAACGGTGATATTTGAGTAAACAAAAAAGGAGCGAAAGCTCCTTTTTTGTTATAATATATTTTCATCGAAGCCAATTTTACCAAAAGTAAGTATAGAGGAATACTATAGTGGCTATAACGATGGCGGCTCCAACTGCAAATCCTTTTGTGGTTTTAAACATTGATGCGTCTATTTCGAGCCCTTTGTTTTCGTTTGGAAGTACCAAGCTCAATATAAACATCACGACCACACAAATCACAAAGACCCAGCCCATTCGGTCAAGGAAAGGAACAGAGCTCCAGTCGGTTCCTGGGAGCCAGTTCATGTGCATTGAAAAAGCCAGTGCAAAACCGCCAACTATGGCAAAAAATGCCCCAGCAGAGTTGGTTCTTTTCCAGAAAAAGCCCATTATAAATGCCGCAAAAATACCTGGAGACAAAAGACCGGTCATTTCTTGAATGAACTGAAAACCACCTTTTTTCTCAATTCCCATGAAAGGAGAAATAACAATGGCCAAAATCATGGCCACCACGATGGTCCATCTTCCTACTTTCACAAGTTTTTGCTCCGACATGTCTTTGGCAAAATAAGGCCTGAAAACGTCAAGCGTAAAAATGGTAGAGATACTGTTAGCTTTACCCGCCAACGAAGCCACTACTGCGGCCGTGAGAGCAGCAAAAGACAAGCCTTTCAGCCCCATAGGTAGGAGATTTAATAATACTGGATAGGCTCTATCTTGGTTAAAGGTGCCATCCACACCTAGCATTTCTTGCTGAAACATCCCTTTTTGATACAAAGCGTAGGCTGCTATGCCTGGCAAAGTAACAATAACAGGCATGAGCAGTTTCAAGAATGCTGCAAAAAGAAGCCCATTTCTAGCCGTACTTAAGTCGGCACCAAGAGCCCTTTGGGTTATGTATTGATTACAACCCCAATAGTTGAGGTTTACGATCCACATACCGCCAAAAAGCACTGTAAGGCCAGGCAATGACATATAATTAGGGTTGCCTTTCGGATAAATCATGTGGAAGTGGTCGTCGTGGTTTTGAGTCATCAGCTTGAAGCCATTTACCAATCCTGTCATTCCATATTTGTCAGAAACCAAAGTAACAGCCAGGTAGGTGGCAGCCAGTCCGCCAATAACTAAGAAAAACACCTGAATAACATCTGTGAAACCGATCACTTTCATACCGCCAATAGTAATTACTATGGCAAAAACCGCCAAGAAAACCATACAGGTGTAGAAGTCCAGACCAGAAATGCCCGAAACGGCCAGAGCTCCCAGATACAAAATAGAGGTGAGGTTCACCATGATATATAACAACAACCAAAAAATGGCCATAATCAAGCTTACCGTTTTGTTATAACGCTGGCTCAAAAACTGCGGCATTGTTGAGATATTGTTTTTTAGATAAATAGGCATAAAAAACACCGCCACAATAATCAAAGTAGCGGCGGCCATCCACTCATACGTAGATATGCCCAAGCCCATTGAAAAACCATTGCCAGACATACCGATCATCTGCTCAGCAGATATGTTGGAGGCGATGAGAGAAGCACCTATGGCCCACCAAGTAAGGGAGCCTTCAGCCAAGAAAAAGTCTTTTGTAGAGGTTTCTTTTGTTTTTTTTCGGTTGTAAATCCAGTAGCCGTAGCCTGCTACTACTATAAAGTAGAAAAAGAACACCAAGTAATCAAGGGTCTGTAATTTTTGCATTTGTTAGAGGTTAAATAGAAATCTGACCCGCAAAATAAAGAAGGTAGGCCACATATTCAAGGATTCGTTTAATTTCTTAAAAAACACTTATTATCTTTGTCATATTACAATACTTTCCAAAGTAAATTATTAGCGTAAGAAATTGAGTAGAAATACCATAAGACTTGTCATAATATTAGGAGTGATAGCCATTACTGGTATCATTGCAATTCAGATCTATTGGGTAAAAAAAGCCTTTGATTTGAAAGACCAGCAGTTTAGGCAGACCACCATGGTTTCTTTAAGGAATGTAGCCAACCAAATATCGAAGGCTTACAAACTCTCAAGTATTGAAAATCCCGTAAGCCAATATTCTTCAGATTATTATGTGGTAAATCTTCGTGTTCCGTTGCAGCATAGTTTGTTGGAACATTTGCTCAAAGAAGAATTCAAGAAAAACAATATCAATACAGATTTTGAATACGGAATATACGATTGCGAGACCGACAAAATAGTTTTTGGAGCCCACATCAACAGCGACTTTGAAGTTGAAGAATTAGATCACAATATTAATCTCCCCACTACAGATAAATTTCTCAATTATTTCGGTGTTAAATTTCCAAATCAGAAAAGTTACTTGACCAGTAAGCTGGATTTTTGGATTGTGTCATCCATAATTACTATGGTGGTGATGGCCTTTTTTGGCTATGCGATGTTTATTATTTTGAAGCAAAAACGCCTCAGCGAAGTGCAGCGTGACTTTATAAACAATATGACGCACGAGTTTCAGACGCCTATTTCTACCATAAAAATTGCTACTGATGTATTGGGTCAAAGCAAAATTTTGGACCAACCTGAGAGGTTCAAGAAATATGTGCAGATAATTAAGCAGGAAAACAATAGACTTAAAAATCAGGTAGAGGCGGTATTGGCCACAGCCAAAATAGGTCGTGGTCAGATAGAACTCGACATGAAACTGCAGGAAGTACATGAGATACTAGCCGAGGTGTCTGACAGTGTAAAAGCCGAATTGGAGGACAATTTTAAGCTGGACTTACAAGCCACCAAAACTACCATCAACGCCGACAGGATGCACCTCATGAATGTGATTCGGAATCTAATAGACAACGCCATCAAGTACTCGGGCAAGCCTCCAAAAATTCAAATAGCTACTCGGAACGAGAACCATGCTTTGGTGGTGGTTATTTCTGATAAAGGCATCGGTATTCCCAAGGAATTTATTCCGAAGATTTTTAATAAGTTTTACCGCGTGCCCACTGGCAACTTACACAATGTCAAAGGCTTTGGGCTAGGACTGAACTATGTCAAAGAAATTATCAACCTTCATAAATGGAAAATAAATGTAGAAAGCGAAGTGGGCGTAGGCTCAGCTTTCGAAATTGTTATTCCTTTACCTGACTAAACAAAATGGCTAAAATACTATACGTAGAAGATGACCCCAACTTGGGCTTTGTTACGAAAGATAACCTGGAAGAAGAAGGCTTTGAAATAATGCACTTTTCAGACGGCAAAGAGGCGTGGAAATTCTTCAAAAAGGAAAAATTTGATCTATGCTTGTTGGATGTCAATCTGCCTGAGTTAGATGGTTTTTCTCTGGCCGAAAAAATCAGAACGCAAAACTCACAGATTCCTATTATTTTTCTTACGGCCAAAATTCTGCAAGAAGACAAGATAGCTGGACTCAAAATAGGCGGCGACGATTATATCACCAAGCCATTTAGTATGGAGGAGTTGGTGCTCAGAATCAAGGTTTTTTTAAAACGCAACGCCGTTTCTGACTCCACCGCCACTACCGATGTATTTGCCTGTGGCGACTACGAGTTTTGTTTTTCACAACAAACCCTCAAACACGATGGTGAGGTGCAGAAGCTAACTCACCGAGAGGCCGAAGTGTTGAAATTTTTGTGTGAACGCAAAAACCAAATTACCAAGCGTGAGGATATCCTCACCGCCATTTGGGGACGTGACGATTATTTTTTGGGTAGAAGTATGGACGTTTTCGTAACAAGAATACGTAAAATGCTCTCCAACGACCCCAAAATCAAGATTGAGAATATTCATGGTGTAGGTTTTAAATTAAACTGCTGATATGTTTGAGTGGCACCAAGTTCTTTGTAGTGTATTGTTTATTTTGGCGGGCATTATGCATTTTGCCAAACCTAAGTTTTATTTGAGTATTATGCCGCCCTATTTGCCATTTCATAAAGAATTGGTCTGGATTACTGGTATAGCAGAGATAGTTTTCGGATATAATCTGCTATTACCAAAAATGCAAGCTGCTTCGGCTTGGGGATTGATTTTGCTTTTGATCCTTATGTTTCCTGCAAATATTTATATGGCCACAGGTGAGAAATTTCAGAAGATTTCTCCTATAATTCGTTGGGGAAGACTGCCATTACAAGCCTTATTGATATGGTGGGTGAGTTTGTATTTATAAAAATCTTAAATTTTTCTTGATGAAACATTTCAAAGTTCTTTCGATATTGTTGATCTCTGCTGTTTTGTTTTCTTGCGAAAAAGATACGCTTTCGGGCACCGAAGAAGAGCAAATAGAAAGCTACATTCAAAGTAAAGGCTTGGTGGTGACTGAAAAGACAGCCACTGGCTTGAGATACATCAGAACCAAAGAAAATGCTGCTGGAACGATGTTGGTGAAGGGTAAAACTGTTTCTCTTAACTACACCGGTAAATTGCTGACTGGTAAGAAGTTTGACTCTGGTTCGTTTAGTTTTGTTCTTGGTGGAGGCCGAGTTATTAAAGGTTTCGATGAAGGTATTGCTAAAATGAGAGTTGGAGAGTCCGCTTCTATTATTTTTCCTTCGAGCCTGGGTTATGGTAGTCAGGGTACAAGTGGCATTCCTGGCAATTCCCCGCTTTTGTTTGAGATAGAGATTCTTTCGGTAAATTGAAATTAAAATCCAGATTTTGCTGCCTTTTTAACGTTTTTGGTATTCAATGATTTGTTAAAATCGCCTTTGAGGTAGTATTATATCCACCAAAGTATTTATTTGAAACTATATTTATAAATCAAAAACACATATCAAAATGAAAACACGAATCTGTTTAACCACTTTTTTTCTTTTTCTGTTTTCATTGACCACCACAGCCCAGGATTTGGTTGGGCGTAAGATCGTAAATGCGAATTTGTTTTTAAAGGCCACCTTTAATAGTGGTGAAAGGGTTTAGACTTACACTACCACCATTTTGACTGGAAAAGTAAAATCTGACAATACTTATTTGGCATTTGGAGCAGTTTTGGATAATATGAATATTCAAAATTCTGATAATAGCTTAGTGAATTTTGGTCCTGCCCTAGAATATGGAAAATTCGTAAAGCTTATAGATAAATTTTACATAACTCCTGTAATGGGTGGAAGTATTCAGGGTGTTTTTGGAGACGTGCCTGGCATAAAAACCAACATTTATGCCATTCCTATAAGAGTAATGTACGATTTCTCCAATCATTTTATGCTTAGTGCATCTTTTGGAAGTGTAAACTTGAGTACTATTTCAGTCAAAAGATTTACCAATATCAATTTGAGTGGCTCACTAACCAATAACTCATCTTTTGGGGTGTTTTATACTTTTAAGTGAAGAGAGTGTTTGATATTCTTTAAAAATATTAATCAAATGCCATAAAGGCTAAACTTTTAATATTCCAAATTCTGACATATTTCCCGAGGTAATCGCATAACCCCTTATTTTCAAAGGGACAACAAAAAAAGCCGCTCGAAAGCGGCTTTTCTAAAAAAAATATTTTTGAACTAAAATCACCCTAATTTCTCTACCGAACGCTGGATAAATTGGGTAAGGTCAGCTCCGTTTAGCATTCCTTGTGAGAGGAGTGCTAGGTCGTAAAGTTGCTTCGCAAGGCCACTTTCGTTACCTTCTTTGGCAATTTTGCCAATGATTGGGTGATTGCCGTTTACTACAAGATTGTACATCATAGGCATATTGCCAAACATACCACCTTGGCCATTTACCTTAGACATGTCGGCGTATCTACGCATAAACTCAGGCACCACTATAGATACCGGAATCTCATCCACTGGCAAGGCTTCTATCTGCACTATGTTATTGCCTACAAACTCCTTGAAGGTCTCTTCTACTTTCTTTTTCTCGTCTTCTCCGAGTACTACTTCTTGTTTCAGGCCTTTGTCAATTAGCTTGTCGAAAGTGTCGGCATCTACGCGTTTGAAAGTCAGGTTTTCAACTTTACTTTCCATAGCGTTGATAAAGTGAGCATCTAGCACATCGTCAAACACCAAAACATCAAACTCACGTTTTTTAGCACCCGCAATGAAGGCGTCTTGTTTGCTGATGTCGTTTGCATAAAGCCCTACCAATTTGCCGTCTTTGTCTTTTTGGTTGGCTTCTAGCTTGGTTTTGTACTCGTCTATCGTGAAGCACGCACCCTCGGTATTTTTGAGTAAAATAAAATCTTTGGCTCTATCAAAAAACTTGTCGTCAGATATAATTCCGTATTTGACAAAAAGGCCAATACTTTCCCATTTCTCTTCAAAAGCCTTGCGGTCTTCTCTAAATAAGTCTGAAAGTTTATCAGCTACTTTCTTGGTAATGTGTGAGTTGATACGTTTTACATTACCATCGGCCTGAAGATAACTTCTCGAAACGTTCAAAGGGATATCTGGAGAGTCTATAACACCATGTAACAGCTGCAAAAACTCAGGTACGATGTCTTTCACATCATCGGTAATAAATACCTGACGGCTGTACAATTGTATTTTTTCTCTATTCAGTTGGAAATCCTGCTTCACTTTCGGAAAGTACAATACCCCTGTCAGATTAAACGGATAGTCTACATTGAGGTGAATCCAGAACAAAGGATCCTCAGAGTATGGATACAATTCTTTGTAGAAAGCCAAATAATCTTCGTCTTTGAGGTCGGCAGGAGATTTTACCCAAATCGGCGACGGATTGTTGATTACTTTTTCGTTAAATTCTATTTCTACAGGTAGGAATTTGCCGTATTTAACCAATACCTGCTCCAGTTTGCTTTCTTCTAAAAACTCCTCAGAGTCTTCTGCTACATGTAAAATGATGTCAGTACCACGTTCTGCCTTTTCGGCTGCCGAAATTTCAAACTCCGTGGTGCCGTCGCTGAACCATCTGGCCGCCGGGGCGTCTTGGTATGATTTTGTGATAATTTCTACCTCTTTGGCTACCATAAAGGCCGAGTAAAAGCCCAAGCCAAATTGTCCGATTATCTGTGTTTTATCTGACTCGTCTTTGTATTTTTCTGCAAATTCTTTGGCTCCCGAAAAAGCTATCTGGTTGATATACTTTTTTATTTCGTCGGCCGTCATTCCCAAGCCTTTGTCGGATATAGTGATTGTTTTGGCGTCTTTGTCGAAAGAAACTTTTATTTTCAAATCGCCCAATTCGCCGTCAAATTGACCTATGGAAGATAGTTTTTTGATTTTTTGTGTTGCATCCACCGCATTCGAAACCAATTCTCTTAGGAATATTTCGTGGTCAGAATACAAGAATTTTTTAATTATCGGAAAAATGTTCTCGGTGTTAATCGAAATTGTACCTTTTTCTGTTACCATTGTTTGTATAGTTTTAAAATTACGATTAGCTAACAATCAAAGGCTGTTCCAAGTGGTGGAATTCTGACAATTTGACAGTCAAAAAAGAAAGTTTAGGACATAAAAAAAGGGCCGAAGCCCTTTTTGTTTACCAAGTTCTCACACGCAATAATTTTCCACTAAGATCAAAAGCCAACCTAACCCTGTTGCTCAGTTTTACCTCATACTTGTTGGCAGATTTCTCGGCCTTGTAGATGGTTACTCCAGGGTAGTTTTTTGCAATGTAGTCCAGAATGGCTTGTGGCAGAGCTACTTGTGGGTCGTCTGAAACCTTCGTGCCATTTTTGCTACTTCCCGAAACCTCCAAGAAGGCCCCAGTCAGGCTGAATTCCAATTTCGTAAGATCTGAAAGCGTAACCTCGAATTTTGTCAGATACTTTTCTGCTTTTGTGATGGTTTTACCCGGATAGTTAGCACTTAGGTAGCTTGTGATGGCTGCCGGCAATGAACTTGCTGAAACCTTTACGCCGTCTCCTGAGGCATTGGCCACCAAAGAAAACACGGATGAGCTGTCATCAGGGCTGATGAGGGAGTCGTCGCAAGATGTAAGCGAAAGTGCAACAAAAGAGAAAATACCCAAGCCAAAATTTCTGAATGATTTCATGATTTTAATAATTTTACGGTGATAATTGATTTTCTCTTCTAAGTATAGACCGACTTAAAAAATGTAACTACATGAATACATATTTTTTGCAACCATCGTTTCTTTACAACCGTAAGAGTATGTAACAGTGCCAAATTTTTTGATGAAAAAACTCATTTTTTTACTCGCTATATTTTTTGCTTCTTGGATACTGGGATGTAACCCCAATTCTTCGGATGACGACGTAAAGCCTGATGATGATAATCTTGGTGCCAATACGCAAAGCACTACAGGTCAGAGTGTTACACAAAGTGGGTCGGGAGCTACAAGCATAAAAACATGTAATCTCATAGCTTACAGCGACACGCTTTTTTTTCTAGAAAACCTAAAAGACGACCTAAAAATAAAGCCACTAGTGAAGCGTGATGGTGCGTATGGAGCCTTTCCAGAAGGCTTAGAAATAAATGAATCACACGGAGAAATAAATGTTACCAAAAGTGAATCAGGCCTGAGATACACTGTCTTTTTTGTTCCCAAAAATACCAGAGACACTTGTTTTACACACCTAACAATTTCGGGTGTAGACTACATGAGCAAAATTTATCTTTTAGATAAAAATGAGAAATTGGCGGTGCCCATCTACAACAACAACCCAAATTTGGCAATACCTGGTGTAAATACCCGCACTTCCGAGTTTGACGACGACGATGACGACGACAACGGGAATGGTACTTTGGATGAGCCACTACCGGGCCAGCAGGTGATAGCCCAAGGTTTGGATATTTCAAAAGTTGACGGAAAAATACTGTTGGATAATTCGTTACGAAAAGGTTTGTTGGGAACAAGCCCTAAGAGCGGTTCTACCAAAAAGCTAAAGCTTTTTTATAGACTAGACGACAAAAGCGGAAAGGCACTCAACAGAATAGAACTTGAATTTCATTATTTTGAAAAAGAAAGTGATGTGCCCAAGAGTCTAAAAGACAAAATATTTGAGAACCAGAATTCTTATTATAATCCTAATTTCGGATTGAAATACGCCCGTATTTTTAGATTATTCAGAAAACCACGTCCACCGCAAATCGTAATAGTAGGCAGAAATTATTAATTTCGAGTATGAAATTAAAACTTCTCTCCATACTAAGTATTTTTCTGGTAGGTTTGGCAGTATCACAGCCTGGGCCAGCCAGTCTTGCGAAAGAATATGAACGTGGTTTGAGCTATTTTAATCTCGAAAATCCTACAGAGTATACCGATAATCAGGCTATAAAATCTTTTGAGAAAATAGCTAAGCATAAACCCCAAAATAAAACTGAAGCAGTATGGGTGGGGTCTGCAAACGAAAAGCTTGGTGTTTTGCTTCAGGGCCTTGGAGATTTGGCCAAAGCCAAAAAGTATTATAAAAGTAGTCTAAAGGTTTCTGAAATGCACGGTTTGGTAGACACGCTGTCGTTTCGGTCTAATCTATATCTCAGTGGGCTTTATTATTATGAGTCTGTGTATGATTCATGTCTTTTTTTTCTAGAAAAGGCCGAGCAAATCATTGAAAAATATCCGAAACTAGGTGAGGCGGAACGCTTGTTCAATACTAAAGGGGTATTGCTTTTTGAGGCAGGCAATTTTCGGCAAAGTTTGGTTTATTTCAAAAAGGCCGAGCAGCAAATAGGAACTGATGAATTCACCAACCGAAATAATCAGGCTTTGGCTCTTCAATTTTTAAATCAACGCGATAGCACCCTGCGATTGTTGAAAAGTCTTGAAAGTCGATTTCCGAATGAAGAACAACTCAAAATAAACTTGGCTTCGGTCCTCACAGAGCTTAACAAGCCTCTGGAGGCGTTGATTTATTTGAAAAATCTGGTTGGGGATTCAGCAGTTTATTACAATGCCCTCGGCAAAGTATATCTGAAGCTTGGTGATTTGGGTAAGTCCAAAGTGAATTTTGAAAAAACTATTCACCTCCAAAAGGGAAATTTGGCTGACAAGGGTTTTGCATACTATTTCTTGGGAAAAATTGCGGCTGAAAATAACAAGCCCTACCGAGCACTCTACTATTATCAGGTTGCCTTGGGTTATCTCGATTCTCTTTTTTATTCAAAAAATATATTCCACAATCCGGTGAAGGTTGATGGCAGTTTTTCCTCTTTTTTTTTACTGAATATCTTAGCAGAAAAAGTTGGGCAATTTGAGAAATTATACCGAAAAACAAAGGATGTTCGCTATTTAAGGGGTGCAATGAGAGCGTTTGAAGCATACGAAATGTTGGCCAATACACTCTCTAAAAATTATACACAAGAAAATGCTAGGCTAGATTTGCTGGCCCGCATTCAGCCTGTTTATCAGTCGTTTGTTAGGCTTTTGGTGGAGGGGTTTTCGGGTACCCAAAATCATGACTATATAAAGCAAGCATTTGAGGTAAGCGAGGGTAGCAAGGCTTTGGTGTTGTCGTTGGCGATTAATGAAAATCAATTAAAAAATACTACCGACATTCCTGCGGAGTTACTTCAGAACGAGCAAAATTTACAAATAGCCTTGGCGGCTCTTAGACGAAACTTACAGAACAGTTCGGACACTGATCTTACAAAAAAGTATCTTCAAGCCATAAACGAGACGGAGATTAAGCTAGATAAACTCAACCAAAAGCTAGAAAAATATCCAAAATTTAAGGCCAAGAAACTGTTTGAAAACCAGAGATTTACTTTGAGAGCCTTGCAAGATAATTTGTCGGCTGAAGAATTGGTTATAAGTTATTTTGATATGGGCAGGTCGGCAGTGGTCTTTGGAGTCAGTTCGTCTGATTTTAAGTTCAGATTAATAACAAACGTTGCAAATTTGAATCACCACCTTCGCAAAGTCAAGAGCAATGTGTCACAAAAAGTAGCTCATAATTCGCTAAAAGTGGTGTATAGTTCTATTTTTAAGCCTTTTAATGTGCTTTTGAAAGATAAGCCTAAAGTTGTTTTTGTTGGAGATGCCGAGGCCAACGGACTGCCTATGGAGGTTTTGAAAGACACAGACGGTGCCTATTTGCTCCAGAGTCATACTATCTCTTATTTGTTTTCGTCCAAGTTTGTACTGAGCAGCAAGGAGTTTGAAAGTACCAGGAAGGTTCTGGCTTTTGCTCCTTTTTCGGAGATTTTTTCTGGGAAAGATTATTTGCCAAATTCGAAAGATGAAATAGCCAATATAAGTTCTGCTAGGCCTTTCTTTGGAAAGAGTGCCACTAAATCAAATTTCATGAGCTTAGCAGCTAGCTACCCAATTTTGCATTTGGCTACCCATGCAGTAGCCTACGGGCAGTTTCCTGAAAAGTCTTTCATACGCTTTGCCAACGATAACCAGAAAAATGACAAGTTGTATTTGTTCGAATTCTCGGCTGGTATGCTCAAAAATACGCAATTGGTGTTTCTATCGGCTTGCGACTCTTATGGGAACTTCAATTTGAAGGGCGAAGGAATCAGAGGTTTGTCAAGGGGTTTTTATTTGGCTGGTAGCCAGTGTATTATCTCTTCATTGTGGAAAGCCGAAGACTATGCCACGGCCTACTTGACCAGAAGGTTTTATAAGCATGTGGGTGACGGTCAGGACTATCCTGAGGCACTTCGTGAGGCCAAACTCGATTTATTGGAAGATAGACAAATGGTCCAGTTTCGAGATCCCAAATACTGGTCGCATCTTGTTTTTGTCGGTCACCAGAAAAAAAACAAATGGGCGAGCAATGGATTGAATGCCGCTCTTGGTTCGCTTTTCTTGGCTTTGTTTATTTGGTTTTTACTTCAAAAAAACGCTCTTTTAAAGCCAAAAGCTTAAGTTTTGTTCTATATTCCCAGCTAAATACTTCTTTGTATGGACTATTTTCCTCCATTTCCTCTATTGCCATGAGTGCCTCGTCGTATTTTTTTAAGCCTATCAAGCTTTGGCATTTGTAAAAAGAATATTCGTTCGCATGTGGACCTGTGGGCGATGCTTTGTCTGCAATTTCCAGTGTCTTTTGATATTCATTCAAATTAAAATGGGCCATGGCTACCAGAAAAACTAATTTTTCGTCTTGTTCGACAGCCATGTTGTAAAGTTTTATTACCGAAGCATATTCTTTTCGCAAATAGAGTTTTTCGGCTTCTTGTCTGTCTTCTGTACCCCCTCTATGGTTGGGTTCTATGTATTGAATGGCCGATTCGGTCAATAAATCTTCACCGTTTGTTTTGTAGGTCCAAAAAGTGCCAACAGAAATAAGGCCAAAAAGCATCACCGCCGCTGCTCTAAATACGGGTACATAAATTGATTTCTTCGAAGTTTTTGAATAACTCCGATGAGCTTTCCTGATTTCTTCCTGGAGTCCATGGAATTTTATGCTTTCAATGGCCACTTTGTAGTTATCGAAGGCCATTTTCAGAAGTTCATTCTGCGATAAATCCTTCTCAAACGCCAGTTTTTGGTCATCATCGAGCCGATTTTTTAGATAATCATCAAACACATCTATCTTCTCCATCGTGATTCTAAACTATTTTTAATGCTTTATAGAGTGATTCTTTTAAATTGGGTTGTTGACTGAGTTTATCTGTCAATGTTTTCATGCATTTAGATTTCTTATTTCTTAGCACTTGTTCGTTTTCAAAATCTGTGAAAGGTAAGATTTCTTTGAGTGAAAGTTCTTCATAATAAAACTTGTTCAGTATCTGCTTGCACACACTTCCTAGACTTTCAAAAATCTCTGTTATTAGGACTAAGGCCTCGTTTTTCTTTATTTGTTCTTGAATGTCGTCCTCAAAATCGGGAGCATCTTCTAACCAAATTTTTGCCCTTTTCTGCTCGGCATTTTGTTTCTTTAAATGAACCAGCCAAATGTTTCGGGCCACTGCGTATAGAAACGATTTCAAACTCGATTCTCTCTTAAATTTATCGTTCTGAATGATCTGCAAAAGGGCTAAAAAAGTCTCTTGTATGACATCTTCGGCGTCAGCGGTGCTTCCGCTGTTGTTCAGTACCATACGTTCCAAAAAGCCATAGTATTCCTTATACAAATACTTCAAACAGGTATTTATATCTTGGTTTTTTCTTATTTTCTCAAGAACTTCTTTCTCTTTTGAAAGATTGAATAGAGCCATGTTTTATTTGAAAAGTAGAAATCCAGATTTCTTACTATTAAGTATAATCTGGCCTGAGAATTGTAACCAGAACCCTTGTTTAGAAATTCAAAATTAGAATTAAATTAATGAAATAGACTGGTATCAATCAACTTTATGTCAAATACTTTGCCGGCCATTTGGCCTTATATTTTGAATACACCAAAAAAAATGTTAGAATTGAAGAATTTTCTAATCAAAACCAATGAAAAAGCTTTTAATTTCCTTTTTTGCGATTTTAGTGTCTTTAAATGTCTTCGCCCAAACAGACGAACAGCTCATTCAGAAAACCGTGAAAACCTTCTTCGAGGGTATGCACAAGCGAGACACCACACTCATCAAAAGCGTAATGCACCCAGATTGTGCCCTCAATTCGGTCATTATTAGAACAGGCCAACCTGTTTCTCAAAAACACGAAGCCATGGCAGGGTTTTATAAATCTATAGGCTCTATTCCCGCAAATGTAAAGCTCGAAGAAAGACTTTTGGAACATAAAATACAAGCAGATGTGGCCTTGGCCGTAGATTGGACGCCCTATGAATTATATGTAAACGACAAACTGTCGCATAAGGGAACAAACGTGTTTACCCTGATCAAAATAAACAATATTTGGAAGATTTTCTCCATTATAGATACCCGAAAAATTTAATTCTTTTACCCAAAATCAATTATCAACAAATGAATAGAGTTGTCATTTTTGCACTCATCGCTATCGGCTTTTTCGCTTGTAAGCCCAAAGAAAACGCCGAACTTAAAACACTTTTTGAACAGTTTTACGAAGAAAAACTAAAGTTTTATCCCTTAGAGGCTACTTCGCAAGGTGATAACCGCTTGAACGACCAACTGCCGATTGACATATCTGAGAGTTTCAGAAAAGACTTATTTGCTTTTTATACAACCTACAATGACAAATTGGACAAAATAGATCCAAAGGAATTGTCTGAGGATGAGCTGATTCAGTACAACACACTCAAATTCAATATTAATGTGGAATTGGAAGGGCTTGGCTTTCCAACTCATCTTATTCCGTTCAATCAATTTACGGGTTTGCCGCTCACTTTTGCTCAGTTGGGCAGTGGAGAAGCTTCTCAGCCGTTTAAAACTACTCAGGACTATGACAATTGGCTGAAGCGAATCGATCAGTTTGTGGTTTGGGCAGACACCGCCGTTGTGAATTTCAATAAAGGAATAAAGAGCAACTACATATTGCCAAAATCTTTGGTGGTAAAAATGGTGCCACAAATGCACGATTTGGCCGAGCCTGCTGCGGTGGATAATTTGTTTTTTGGCCCTATTAAGAAAATTCCAGCTAGTTTTACTACTGAGCAAAAAGCCTACTATACACAGAAATATACCGAAGCCATAGATAACAAAATTCGCCCTGCCTACAAGAAATTGGAGACTTTCTTGGCCGGAACATATTTGGGAGCGGCTCGTGCTTCTAGCGGAATTGGAAATCTGCCTGATGGTCGTAAATATTACGAATATTTGACCTATTATTGGACAACTTCCTTAAAATCACCAGAGGAAATATTCCAAGCCGGTCTTTCAGAAGTGACAAGAATTCAGAAGGAAATGTTGAAGGTGAAAGAGCAAGTTGGCTATAAAGGCGATTTGATTTCGTTTTTCGAAAGTGTAAAAACTGACCCTAAGCTGATGCCCTACAAAAATGCTGACGATGTTTTGGCTGCATTTAAAGCTATTCAGAGCAAAATTGATCCAAATCTGAAGAAGATGTTCAATAATACACCTAAGACGGGTTTCGAAATTAGAAGAACGGAGGCATTTAGAGAGGCGTCTGCTAGTGCGGAGTATATGCAAGGCACGGCAGATGGCAGTCGTCCGGGAGTGTTTTATGTTCCAATTCCCAACGCTTCAAAATTTAACGTTACTTCTGGTATGGAGTCACTTTTTCTCCATGAGGCTATACCCGGGCATCATTACCAGGTGTCGCTACAGCAAGAAAACCTTGCACTGCCGAAGTTTATGCGATTTGGTTGGTATGGTGCCTACGGCGAAGGCTGGGCACTTTACACCGAGTCTTTGGGTAAAGAATTGGGGCTTTATACCGACTCTTATCAATATTTGGGAGCCTTGGGCGATGAAATGCATCGGGCTATAAGATTGGTGGTAGATGTGGGTATTCACACCAAAAGTTGGAGTAGGGAGGAGGCATTAAACTATATGTTGCAGAACGAAGCCATATCCAAAGAAGGAGCCACTGCTGAGATTGAACGTTACATGGCCATTCCGGGTCAGGCTTTGTCGTACAAGATTGGGGCTTTGAAAATCAAGGAGCT
This sequence comes from Leadbetterella sp., assembly GCA_035299025.1. Lineage (GTDB taxonomy): Bacteria > Bacteroidota > Bacteroidia > Cytophagales > Spirosomataceae > Leadbetterella. Next base: position 45,678 of record DATGXK010000019.1, on the reverse strand, counting down.
CAGAAATAAATACACTTCTGCTTTGGGCGAAAAATTTAAACTGGCTGATTTTCATGACCAAATTCTGAAAAACGGTTGCTTACCTTTGAGCGTTTTGGAAGAAACCTTAGACGCATGGTCAAATAGACTTTCAAAATGATTAGAAAAGCCATTGCGACGGATTTAGAATTTGTGAAACTTTTGATAGAGGAATTGGAGGAGCAAAGGTTTGATGAAGAGGTCTTTGCGACTATTTATAACAACAACCTCAAAAACTCTGATGTCTATTATTATGTGGCTGAGGTAGGTGGAGAGGTGGTGGGTTTCATGAGTTTGTTTGAATATTTTCCGCTGCACCATTGCCATAAATTGGCCGAACTACAAGAATTGATCATCAAAGAGAAATACAGGGGGCTAAATATTGGTCAAAAGTTCATAGAGACTGCCCAAAAGTTGGGTTTAGAAAAAGGCTGGTTGCAGATTGAGCTTTCGAGCAATATGAAACGGCTAAAAGCACACAGTTTTTATCTTAGAAACGGTTTTGGTAGGGGGCATTTTAAGTTTGTGAAAAGACTCTAAAAAGACTAGGATACAGGAAAGCCAAGAATTCGGGACTAGAACTGAAAAGTTATACCCTAAATTCTTGGCTTTTTTGTTTGGTTTCTGTAAACTATTTCTTGATGAGTTTCAAAGAGTATGTATTTTGAGCAGTTTGTACTTTAAGAACATACTGGCCTGTCGAGATGCCTTTCACGTTTTCATTGGTTTTGGTACTTCTCAAAACGCTTTTACCCAAGTTGTCCACCAATTCCATTTCAATTAATGTTTCACCTGCTGGCAAAATCAAATTAATCTGATCTTCAATGGGATTAGGAGCTAGGTTGATTTTCGGAACTGTTTTAGGTTCAGTGGCCAAAACGGCCGCCGAAATAGCATTTGAAGAGGCACTCAAGCAACCGTCAGAAGTAACGGATTTTACAGTATATACCCCACCGAAATCCTTTTTGAGTGTATTGTTGCTGGTTTGCCCCCCAATCGGATTATTGTTTACAAAAAACTGATAGAGAGTGCCACCAGAGGCGGTTACAGCAATGGTGGCATCAGACAAGCTTGGGGTGGGTGGTACTATACAAAAGACCACTTCGGCCGTAGCACTGGCATACTTGGCGTCGCCCACCTGTATGGCTCTCAAGGTTACCTTTCCGGGTATACTTCCTAGGGTAACAGTTTTGCCGTTAACTGTGGCATCGCCGGAGACTACCGAGAAAATAAGCCCAAGCTTGGAACTCGAGGTGGCAGCTATGTCAAAACTTGCCCTTGGAGCTTTGTCAGTAATATTGCTGATGGTGATAGTTTGAGCTTCTTTGGTTGGCAATGCCCTTGTTCCTGCCGCATAAGTTACACCCCACATGGCATCGGTAAACAGTACCGTAGGCGTTCCATTTGGCGAAATCTTATCACTTTTTAGATTTACACCTTTTATCACCTGTTTGTTTTGGTCTTTAGAATTGAAAAGGAGCATATTGTCTGCTTTGGTAAAATTCGGATAACCAATATCATTGTTTTCTTCTATTAACTGAATATTGTTGGACGATTTGCCCAAATCCAAAGTAAGTACATAGTAAGCTTTTTCATCCGATACAAAATAATCAAAGGCATATATACCAGTATTTGTCTTGGCTAATGCCGGGTTGCCGATGTTGTCGCCTTCTTCTAGGTTGGTAAACATTTTTTCAATAACTCCATCTGAGAAATCTTTTTTTACCGGATCCCAGATTCTGATAATACCAACATCCCAATATTTAAAATTTTTAAAGGTTGTTTCAGCTTCATTTAATGCATCATAAACTATAAATTCGCCAGAATAATCCCATTCAAAAGAATCGGCATAAAGTACCTCACCGGTGCTTACACCCTTTGTGTAGGTAGGGTTATAGAGTTCGAATCGCTTATTTTTATTGTTTACCAAATCGAAAACATAGATGTAGGTATCTGTGACACTAGCCAAGGCGGCCAATTGTTTTCCGTCTTTCGAAATGGCCACATTTCGCCAGGAAGGCTCATTGGAAAGTTGTTGTGGAGCAGAGTTTTTGGCTAAATCTACTCTGTAAATGTGTTTGTCTTTTCCTACAAAATAAACAAAACTGCCGTCGTCCGTAATGCTTGGTTTGCCTAAGCAGCCCAATCCATTCGATATTTTTGTAAAGCTATTTCCAGTAAATGCTCCCGAGTAAAGACTATTATCTGTCGGGTCAAATGCCACTAAAGATTCCGTGCCGGGATTGACCGGTATGGTGTTGTCAGAACTTGTGTTTCCAGTGCCCGTGTTTCCAGTATTTCCATTTGAAGTTGATCCGTCTGTAATTCCCACGAAGTCGAAGGCACCTTTTGCAGCAGTGGTTTCTTGGCCTTCGCCATATAAATCCTTCGACGCCTGTATGACAGCCACACGGAGATCGGCAAATTTTGATGTACGTGTCAAATAGGTAGTCATGGCTCTCCAATACACCTTTTCAGCTTTGTCTTTGGTCATGCCAGAGGCTGTGGCAAATTTGTAAAAGGCGTGATTAGGAATACCGCTGTTGATGTGCACTCCGCCATTGTCTTCTGAGGGTGTATCTTTCAAGAATTGATATTGAGACATATTTTTTGGCTGGTAGCCGTTGTCGTTCTTTCCACCTTGATTTGGGTTTTCGAGTGAGCGTAAGGCTCCTGAAGGAAAAACACTCTTGATTACTACGTCTTCCCCGAGCGTCCAGTCGTCTCTATCTATCAGAGCTCCAAAAATGTCCGCAAAGGATTCATTTAGGGCACCTGACTGGTTTCTATATTCAAGTTTAGCTGTGTTTTCTATCACGCCATGCGTCATTTCATGACCCGCCACATCCAGAGCACCAGCCAAAGGTTTAAAGCCCGATTTACCATTTCCATATCCCATAAATTGGCCGTTCCAATAGGCATTGTCCATTCCTTTGCCGTCTTCATCGGCTATATTTATAACCGATATGATATTTCCTTTGGAGCCGTTCAGCGAGTTTCGGTTGAATTTAGAAAGGTAATAGTCGTAGCAAATTGAAGCATTTATATGAGCCGAAACCGCTGTAGCATTCCAATTGGTTCGGCTGGTAGAGGTTACGTGGGCCAAGTCCATTTTGTCTTGGTCAATTCTAGAGTTCTGTGCATCGATGGTCCAAATGACCCCTTTTGGGCTGTCAGGCAGGCTTGATTGGGGATTATACATGTTCTTGGTTACGTCAATCATAAAGTAGTTTTGGCCCACCTGCACAGTATTAAATGTTTTTGTAAGGCCATTTAAGTCCTTGGCTGTAGCAGATACCACACCGTCTAGCGTACAAGTATGGTTATATTTGTTAATCACTTCGCCCGAATGAGCGTCTATGAAATACACCCAGCGTTCGAGTAAGTTTGGTCGTGCTGTGATATGGTAGGCCAAGTAACTTTTACCTTTTTCATTCAAGATGATGAGTTCTGCCATATCAGGCTCCAAACTTAAAAACTGATTTACTTTGCCAGTTTTTTGGACAATAGTTGATTTTCCAAGGTCCTTTAAGCTCAATTCTATCGCAGCTGTAGGACTGATATTAGCTGTAGTATTTAAATTTGGGCTCGGGAATATTTTTCCCATCAAAAACTCCGCAACACCGTCTCTGTTGGTGTGAACTACCGCTTCTCCGCCATATATGGGTATGTTTTTGAAAGTTTGTTCGAGTTTCAAATGCCTCAGGCCAAGGTCGTCGGTCTCGTCAGCCACAAGTCTAAACTCATCTGAAGGGTTGCTTATTTTAAGTTCATTTTTGACAGAATTCAAGAAACTCTTGCTCATGTCCGAGCTGTTTTTTCGTGCGTTTTTAAGATCTCTGGTATAAACCGGGTTATTGATATACACCACGGCTCCAGTTTCATCGTCTCTCAATATTTTCTTGGCCGACTGTTTCGGACTAAGGGCAAATTTTGGATTTTTGGGAGAATTCTTGCCCTTGGCACTAATCGTTTCGAATGCTTGGAGAATTGGTTGGCCCGAGGATGCTTGGTTTTTTGAATCAAATCCTTTTTGCCCAAAAACAAGGGCTGAAGTTAATAATAGTAAGCCGGAAAGTAGATTTTTGTTCATTATTTTCAAAATTTATTGAAATAATAATAATTTATATAAATTATCTATAGATTAATATTTCAAAATTGCTGATTATAAATTTCAATACAAGGTAATATATTTATATAAATTATTCGAAAAATATAGTTTAAATGCAATAAAAAGGACAATATAGACTAATTTTACACCAGAAAGTACAAATTTTATTATATTTGCGTTAGAGCAATTATACTTCTAAAAATCATTAAAATACGATGTCGCTAGTGCATGATTTAGGTTTGGGAATTAATCAAAAGGCCCTAAAAATAAATCTTGACCATAAAATTTACGGCACTTTTGCCGAGATTGGAGCTGGGCAAGAGGTGGCTGCTGCGTTTTTCAAAGCCGGTGGAGCTTCTGGCACCATTGCCAAATCTATGTCGGCTTATGACATGAAATTCTCAGATGCTATCTATGGTCCCGTGGCAGATGGCCGTTATGTTTGCGAGGAGCGTGTGGTGAGCATGCTTGATCATGAGTATAACTTACTCATTGAGCGACTTGATGAGCAGCGGGGTGATAGCACACAGTTTTTTTCATTTGCCAACACCGTAGTTACGCTCAATTATCATAAAACCAACCAACCACATGGCTGGATGGGCTGTAGGTTCCAGCTTACACCCAATGGTGAATTTCATGAGATTGTGCTGCATATCAGGATGTTGGATAATGATACGCTTTTGCAACAGCAAGCCATTGGTATAATAGGTGTTAATCTTATTTATGGATGTTTTCATTATTTCCAAAAGCCCGAAATTCTGCTTGAGTCGCTTCGTGATAACCTTACCAAAGGAAGGATTCAGATTGACGCCATAAAGTTTTCCGGACCAGCCTTCGAGAAGGTTGACGGAAGATTGATGAGCTTACGTTTGGTAAAAAATGGCTTCTGCGACTTGGCTCTTTTTGGTCCGGATGGAAAAATCTTACAGCCTTCTGATGTGCTTTACAAGAAACATATCTTGGTTCTAAGAGGTAGATTTAGGCCAGTTATCAATGTACACCTCGATATGCTTGAGAACGGCGTAAAGCAATTTGTGCAGGAGCCCGATGTTGATGAGAGCAAAATGATAGTGGTCTCTGAGCTGACTTTGCATGCACTTCAGGAAGGTCTAGACGATAGTATTGACGAAAAAGATTTTCTGGACCGTGTGGATATTTTGTGCTCACTAGGCCAAACGGTGATGATCACCAACTACGTGGAGTACTATAAGTTGGTTGCGTATCTTTCTAAAATCACAAAACTCAAGATTGGCCTCATTATCGGATTTCCAAATCTGGAGTATATTTTTACAGAAGAAAACTATAAAGACCTCCCGGGTGAAATATTGGAGTCTTTCGCCACGTTGTTCAGTAGAAAACTTAAGCTTTTTGTTTATCCTACTTTGCGAAACAACATCATCATGAACTGTATGAAATTCAATCCACCGGCTCATCTCAACGACTTGTATAGATTTTTGATAGCCAATAATAAGATTGAGGATATTTATCATTACAATAAATCAAATCTAAATATTCAAACAGACAATATGTTGGATTTGATCAAAAGAGGAGAAGAGGGCTGGGAGGAACATGTGCCAGCCGAAGTAGTTACTTTCATAAAAGACCGCTGTTTGTTCGGCTTTCCTTGTGTAGTTATTCCAAAAAAGTAAAAAATGATGCCAAAATTCTTTTTGATACTTATTCTGATAAGTCAAATTGCTGTGGGTCAGCAATCCAAAATAATACTACCAACAAATAAAAATTGGAACATCGTAAGAGAAGGCTCCGAAATGAGTTTCAAACTTGGCGTTAGTCCGGCCGATACGTCGGATAACGATTTCTCTTTTAGCATACAGCAGGGCAAAATAGCCGGAATGCAACTCGATACTACTGGTAACTTTCATTGGAGTCCGGCATATCACTTGGTAGATAGAATAGAGTCTGAACGCATTTTTCAGATGGTTGTAATTGCATTGAATAAATCTGGAAGACAGCTGACTACCATACTGGACTTGAAGGTACAACATACCAACAGAACACCGGTTATAAATGATTTAGGAACATTTTATGTGCAGTTTAACAGTCCAAATACTTACAAAATAGACCAAGAGAAGGTTTATGATGAAGATAACGATCCGATAGTTTTTGTGCCAATGCTCGAAACACTTCCGGAGGGCATGGCCATGTCGACCCAAGGAGAAATAACTTGGAGGCCATCGAGCAACCAATTTAATGCACTGAAAGAAAAACCGTTGTTTGTGGAGTTTATGGTGCAGGATCAACCCGCCAAGACGCAGGCCAAAGGTAAGTTGAAGATGGAAGCCACACAAATGGACCTCCCTCCTCAGATTACAGTTATTCCTAAAAACGAAAATCTTCTGATTAAGGAAAATGAGAACGTGAATCTTAGATTTTATCTTTCAGACCCAAATGGCGATGATGATGTGCAGGTTTTCGATTTTCTGACCAATCAGACAGGGATTCCGAAAACGAGCCTTATTAAAAATACCAACAATCAGTATGAGTTTGTTTGGATTCCGGGTTATGAGTTCGTACAGGATCCCAAAGATACCCTTGGTTTTTATATTGATTTTTTTGTGCTAGATAAAACAAAAAAACGAGAAGTTAAGCGAATCTATTTCACAATCAAGAATACTGTAAACGAGGCCGAGCTCGATAAAAAGAATTACGGTTTGTATTTTGGTACACTTTCGAGGGCATGGGAGCTTTTAGAGCAGCTTAAAGAGAAAGAAGAAGAACTGAAGAAGGCTTATAATCGCTCGAAAAAAGGCAAAAAACAGCGTTCTGTGGTAAATGCTTCACTTGGAGCCACTACCGGTCTTTCATCAATATTGTCTAAGAATAACCCCGACACACAGAGACTAATCTCCACTTTTGGTGGTACTACAGTGCTTACTATAGGCACTTTGGAGGCAACAGAGGTGATAGGGAAGTCTATGAAGGATTTGATAGATAGGCTCAACTACGTGATCGAAAAGAAAAACGAGCTCCAAACCAAAGGTGATATTTTTTCGAGAGATTTCTCTTTGAAATCTTCGCGAAGAAATCCTGAGTTTATCAAAAAAGTGGATGACTTTATGGCTACCATGAACCTCAAAGGCTTGGTGGCTCTCGAACTTAATGCCACTTGGGAGGCAAAAAACAAACCAACCGAAAAAGTAATAGAACGGACTTTTAAAGATTTTGTAGGCTGGTAATTTTATTCGTTTTAAACGAAAGGCACATCAGTTTTTTGTGTAAAAAACTGATTTAAAGTCAACTCTGAAAATGGGTGGGTGGTTCTGAAAAAATGTCCCAAATAGGAATCTGTCCGCTTAAAAATATCTTCGAAAATTTAGCCAAAACTTCTTGGTTGGTATGGTTTAATTACATAACTTCATTTCAAAGATTGAGAGTTCAGTCTTCAACAAAACTATTTGTTTCACCTAAATAGAAATGTGAGTATGAAAATCGAAGTAAATGCAGTGCACTTCAGTGCCGACAATGGACTCAAAGAATTTATCCAGAAAAAACTTAACAAACTCGAAACATTTTATGACAAAATAATAAGTGGGGAAGTTTTCCTCAGGTTAGATAAAGGCGACAAGCAGAATACACATAAAAAACTGATAGAAATTAAATTGAATTTGCCTGGCAGCTCGATTTTTGTAAAGGAAATAGGAGATACTTTCGAAGCAGCCACAGACTTGGCCATGGATACCTTAACACGCAAAGTGAAGCAGTTTAAGGAAAAGTCGAAAACAATTGGTAGAGATATGCCGGAGGCACTGGTCCCCGAGGAAGTTGAAGAAGATTTATAAACGAAAAGCCCTGAATTTCAGGGCTTTTTTGTTTTAAACATGTACTCTTTAAGATAATAGGGTTCGAAAAGTGTTAAATCTTCAAAGTCCCCATTACTATACTTTTCAAAGCATATTTTTCCCGAGAAAGAAGCATTGGGTAGTATTTTATTATCAAGAAATCTAGCATTGGGGTGCTGAATTAGATCCTTACATTTTGTACTTCCTTCACCCACAAACAAAACCGTGTTGAGGTCCAAGATATCTCTGAAACTATCAGTATCTATGATAATGGCCTCAACTTCAGAAACTTGTTTCTTAGATTTGCTGTCAAAAAAAGCAGAATAAACTTCCATTCTGCGGGCGTCTATCATCGCACAAATGAGTGTCTCTGTGTTTCCCGTAACTTGATTGGCCAAAATCTCTAGTGTGCCATAGGAAATGAGAGGTTTGTCTAAGGCAAATGCTAAACCTTTGGCGGTCGAAACCGCTATTCTTAGTCCTGTATAAGAACCTGGACCTTTGGCTACAGCGACGGCTGTTATCTGACCTTTACTGATTTTGGATGTATTCAATACATTTTCTATCAATGTAGTGAGCATCTCTGCAGACGAGCGGTCTATTCTTGACTCAGCAGCAGAAATTAAGTTTTCTCCATCAAAAAGTGCTACTGAGCAGCCCGTAGTGGAGGCATCGATAGAAATTATCATTTCCCAGCTAAAATTGATTTGTATTTTTGAGGGTTAGCAAAAAGCTTTAGGGCTTCCTGAATATCTTGGTCTTTTTCAAAAGAAACAAATTTCATGGCTTTTTGGTAGTAATATCTGCTGAGTATTTCCAATTCTAAAGCTTCTTTGATTTCGTCCCAATTTTTCTTCACAAGGCCTTGGGTGTTTTGGTCCGCTACTCTTTTCAGTTCTTCCAAACTTGCTCTCATTTTGCTGTACTCTCCACTCTCTTTCGAGCTTTTTATGAGAGCATCTATGCCTTTTTGGTCTGCAGTTTGATAGTTGTACTTTTGAGACTTCAACCAGGTGTCAAACTCCGTACTCGTTTTGTTGTCCAATGTAAAATTCTCTTTTGGCTTTTCTGTTTGGTGATCAAAATAGTACTTGTTCGCAAAATTAAATATCATTTTGTGCTTCACAAGATCTTTGGTAAAATCAGACTGCTGCGATGAGTTCGTGGTCAAGTCGGGGTCAATTCCCGCACCGTCTAGAACAAGCCTTCCGCCTTTGGTCTTGAACGGTACTCTGAGTGAATCAGGCAACTTGCCGAAACTACCATCGGCTTGTCTGTGGCCGTAATCTATGGCCTGTATACACCTACCAGAGGGTATATAATATTTCGATGTGGTTACTTTTATTTTGGTGTTGTAACTTAAGTCTTTGGTAATTTGTACCAATCCCTTCCCAAATGAACGCTGCCCAATAAGTACCGCCCGGTCATAGTCTTGTAGAGTACCACTAACAATTTCGGAAGCCGAGGCACTTCTGCCGTTAATAAGCACCACAATCGGCATATCAGTGTCAAGAGGTTGTTCTTTGGTTTGGTATTTATAATTCCATTCTTTTACCTTTCCTTTGGTTTCTACCACTAGCAAGTTTTTGGGTAGGTAAAAATTGCAAATTTCTACAGCCATGTTCAACAATCCGCCAGGGTTTCCACGCAAATCCAGTACCAGGTTTTTCATTCCTTTGTCCTTGAGTTCGAGTGTGGCGGTCTTTATTTCTTTAGCGGCAGTTCTACTGAAATCAGTTAGTTGTATATAGCCCACTTCGTCGTTTATCATGCCGTAGTGAGGTACATTTGGTGTTTTTATTACATCCCTTCCTACACTTATCTGGAGCGGTTTTGATTGTCCTATTCTCTCCAAAGCCAGTTTTACACTTGTTCCTGTTTGTCCTTTTAGTAATCTGCCAAACTCTGCGTCAGTTTTGTCTGTTACATCCACATTATTGATTTTGACAATCTGATCACCAATTTTTATTCCCGCCTTATCTGCTGGAGAGTCTTCGTAGAGCATGGCTACGATATGTTTTCCCTCAAAGTATTCGATGGTGGCACCTATACCGTTGTAAGCACCTACATTCATCGTGAAATAATCCTCTATTTCGTCTTCAGGGTAAAAAACGGTGTAGGGATCAAGCTCTTTGAGCATGGCTTGTATACCTACTCGCATGGCTTTGGTAGGGTTTATTTCGTCTACATAAAGAGCGTTGAGTTCTTTATACATCGTGGCGAAAACATCCAAGTTTTTAGCTATCTCAAATAGTCTATCGTCGGTTTTATAAGCCGAAAAGCCTAAAATACCCACAACGCCAAGGCCTATGGCTGCTTTATTGAAGGCTTTTTTTGTTCTTGGAAAATATATTTTCATAAAGTATTTGTCAAGTAAGGTAATAGAACGCAAAAAATATGCTTATCGTTTATGAAAAATTCAAAAGCTATAATTTTTACTTTTGTATCAAAGTTAATATCAGCAATGACAATACCAAAATTAAGATTCGGACAAAACATTTTATTGTGTGTAGTTTTTTCTATCGTTCAGGTGTTTATTATCCACAAGGCCGTTATCGTTTACATACCACTGTTATTTATCATCTTGTTTTCTTTGCTCTATGGCTTGCTGGAGCCTAAAAAGGGTTGGATATTGGCTTTGCTTCAGATCGGCCTCTTGATAGCGGGCTATTGGCTGCTCAATTTTGCGGGTTTTGTTGCTAATAAGCCCTATGAGGCCGTTTTTGTAACGCACGTTAGCTTTTTCCCTTCTTTAGTGGCTAGCTTTATCACGAGTTTCCTTTTCAAGCCTAGCTAAGATGGTTTTCATGGATTTCTCGATAGGTGAAAAATCAAGGATGTCATTTGCTACATAAATAAAAGCTACGAATGCGTTAAAATCAAAAGCTTTTTTGTTTGTGCGATACGCTTCCTTGGTTCTTCTTTTCACAAGGTTTCGATCCGTGGCGTTTTTGAATTTTCGTTTTGAAACCGAAATCAAAACTTGAGGAAATATAACAAGATTGTCTTCCGATAGGCTCGTGTGATAAATAACTTTGAACGGATACACCAAAAAAGAGCTATTGGCAGGAGAATTTCGGTCAAAAAGTGCCGAAATTGTTTTCTTGCTCTTGATACGCTCATTTTTGCCGAAACTATTCTCTTTGCTCACTTGTGTATATATGAAAAAAGCCGCTCTAGGCGGCTAATATCTTAATTAAATGCAAAATCTCAAATATTATTTGTGAGATTTTTCATCCGAAACAGTTAGCTTCCATCTACCTCTAGCACGACGAGCAGTTATCACTCTTCTTCCGCCTGGAGTAGACATACGCTCACGAAAGCCGTGTTTGTTAGTACGCTTTCTATTTGATGGTTGGAATGTACGTTTCATATCCTTTTTCTATTAATTTTGTTCCTCGATTCTGAATTGGACTGCAAAGGTACTAATAATTTTCAAATAAAAAAACTCTTGATTGGATGATTCGATACTTTTTTTCGTTTCTCACAGATAAAAACTTGGTGGAGGTCAAGATTTTATTACCCGCCGGGCAGCCCAAATTTATAGATTTGCACCTTCCTACTTGGAGACCAGGCCGATATCAGTTGCAAAATTTTGCTAAAAACATCCTGAACTTCTCTGCTCAAACCGCTAGTGGTCAGGGGTTACCATGGAAGAAGAAGGAAAAAAATATTTGGCGGGTAGAATCTGTTGAAAATCAAGTTATTGAGATATCTTATCAGTGTTTTTCTAAGGAGTTGAATGCAGGTTCGAGTTTGGTTATTCCTTCATACGTTTACGTAAATCCGGTCAATTTGACGCTCTATTTGCCAGGTAAAGTAAACGAAAGATTTGAAGTTAATATCCGAAAGAACGCCGAAGGTCAAAGTTTGGTTTGTGGTATCAAGGCCGAGTTAGTAGGTGACTATTTTAAATTACGGCCTGCGGATATTCATCATTTTTTTGATTCACCATTTTTGTTGTCATCTTCTGTTTTTCATCAGGAATTTGAAGTTGAAAGTATTAAATTTCATTTGTGGATTCAGGGCAAATTTGAATTTGATATTCAAAAATTACTTGCAGATTTGACCAAAATTGCCCGTCGTCAAATCAGTATATTTGGCGAGTTCCCGGAAGAAGATTATCATTTCATTCTTATTGTTCCCGAAAGTACATGTTATCATGGCGTAGAGCACCGCAACTCTACCATGATGGTTCTGGGCGAAAATGGTGTGATTCCGGCATCGTATTACAACGACTTTCTAGGTTTGGCTTCGCATGAGCTGTTTCACGCTTGGAATATCGCCAAAATCAGACCAAAAGAACTTTTGCCTTACAATTATGGCCATGAGAATTACTTCGAAACCTGCTTTGTAGCTGAAGGTTACACAACCTATTATGGCGACAAGGTACTATTCGAAAGTGGAGCCATTACTTATGAAGAATACCTCCACGAGCTAGAAACCACCTGCAGAAGGCATTTTGAGGAGGCCGACCAGGCGTGTCAGTCCTTGTTAGAAAGTAGTTTTGACCTCTGGGTAGACGGTTATGAGAGAGGAATTCCGAACAAGAAAGTAAGTGTTTACAGCAAAGGAGCATTGGTGGCCATGATTCTGGACATCAAAATCAGGAAGAAATTCAAGGAAAAAAAAACCCTGGATGATGTAATGCGGCTACTCTGGAAAAAATTTGGCCATTTAAAGAAAGGGTACTCTTATTTGGATATTCAAAAAGCCTGTGAAAAAATCTATGGAGAGTCATTGAGAGAGTATTTTGAATTTACGATAGAAGGCAACCAGCCTATTTTTGATTATACCAACGCTCACTTGGAGTATTTGGGTTTAAAGCTCGTTTGGAAAGGAGAGAGGTGTAGACTAGTCAATCTGTGATTGTGAATCGAAACTGCCGAAATGAGGCTCATAAATGAGCGAATGTAAACCATTGGAATCTAATTTGTTTGAAACACTTGCATATTAATAGATTATTTTTTAGTATCTTTGCACCCGTATTTGTTTCAAATACTATATTTTAGAAACATTATTGGTTTTTTATGAGTAAACTGCGTATATTGTACATCTCCTCCGAGATAGACCCTTTCTTGGAAATTTCGGAAATCGCCTCCCTTTTAAGAAAACTCCCACAGGAAATGCAGGAAAGAGGCATGGAGATTAGGATATTAATACCGCGTTTTGGTCTTATCAATGAGAGAAAGCATAGACTTCATGAGGTGGTGCGTCTTTCAGGCATTAATATCAGTATCGGTGAAGAAGAAAAACCACTCATTATCAAAGTGGCTTCTATACCATCTGCCAAGTTGCAAGTATATTTCTTAGATAATGAAGATTATTTTCAGAGAAAGACTGTCTTTACTGACAAAACTGGTAATTTTTATGACGACAATGACGAGCGTGCAATTTTCTTCTGTAAAGGTGCGTTAGAAACTGTGAAGAAACTTGGATGGGCTCCCGATGTGGTGCATTGTACGGATTGGATGACGGCCTTGATACCGTTGTATCTGAAAACAACATACAAAAACGACCCTATTTTTAAGAATACCAAAACCATTTTTACAGTATACAACAACGTCTTCGAGCATAAATTCACCGACGATATGTTCCCGAAAGTAAAAATGATGGACGTAAGCGACGAAAACTTGGCCAACCTCAGGTCGCAAGATTTTCTCGGTTTCATTAAAATTGGTTGTCAGTATGCCGATGTAGTGGTTACAGCAAACCCATCTTTGAATGATTCAATAAAAAATGCTTTGAATGAAACAGCAGACAGACAGATTGATTCCTTTATTGATGACGAAAACTCCGCCGATACTTTCTTTAACCTTTACACGGAGCTGGCAGATTGATTATTTTATGAAAAAAATTCTTGTTGATTTATCCAAGATAAGTTTAATCTTGGCTTCGGTATTTTTTATTTCTTGCGAAAATCCCACAGACATTGGTTTTGATTTTGATGGAAACGCAAATGCCACCTCAATTTACACAGATACTTTGAGCTTGGATTTGTCTACAATTTTGGCAGATTCTACTGTAAATGGCAAATCAAACTATATCCTTTCAGGAATATTTAATGATCCCGAGCTTGGAAGCATAAAAGCAATGTCCTTTTTTCAGCCTTCTTTGGTAAATTATACCACCACTTCGGGTACTACGGCTATCGATACGTTTATTGTGAAATCTAATCCAATTGCTGATTCTCTAAGACTAAGAATTGTGAGTTCGGGGCAGATTTATGGAGATACTCTGACCAGGAGTTTCTTTAATATTTACAGACTGAAAAGTTCGATGAATTTGTCGAAAAACTACAATGGTGACGAAAAAGTCGAATATGAGGGAGAGTCTTTGGCTAGGTTTGGTGTAAATGTTCGATCTTTTAAGTCGGATAGTAATACCGCTATAGCTTTGTTTGTAAGCCTTCCTAAAAGTATTGCCCAAGAAATTTTAGGTGTGGCACCTACTGCAGGAGCCGACAACGCCAAATTCAACAACGCGTTGAAAGGTTTTGCAATTGTGCCTGAAAGTGCCAATAAGGCTGTGTATTCATTTACCACAGGGCCTTTGAGTGCAAGTACCAGTACGCTGATAGCGAATTGGCATTATGACGGAGATACGACCAAATATGTTTATACCTTTGATTTGAATGGTCCAAGGCATACGTTTTATGAGTTTAATAGAGGAGCTACGTTATTATCAGGAATTTCGAAAACTAAAAACGAACTGAATGCCAAACTCACCAATAACCACAGCTATGTGCAGGGTGGGAGTGGATTAAGTACTAAAATTAATTTTGATCGAATTAAATATTTGGGATCAAATATCAGAGTAAGCAAAGCAGTTCTTGAATTTGAACTAAAGCCGGAGTCTATAAGTGCCCTCCACCCCAAGATTTATAATTTTGTATTGGGCGAGGTAGGTTCTAACAATCAGCAAGTTCGTAGCAGTTCAAATCAACTCTCTTATCTTACCCCAATTGGCAATGATTTGTCGGGTGTGGTTTATACATTAGTAGATTCCACAAATATTGTAAATTTGGATATAACGAATTATTTGCAGAAGATTACCAATAAAACGGTTACCTCCAAAGGTTTAATGGTGATGCCTGCGGTTCTTACAACTTCTGGAAACGGCTTACTGGCGAATGACAATCTGCGTAGAGCGGTTTTTCGAAAACCCAAGTTGAAATTGTATTACACAAAATATTAAGAGCCGAGTGCTCTTTTTTTTTGTTTATGCCGATCGACTTCGCTTTTCTTAGATTCTTCAACCGAGTTTTTTGAATGATCAACTACCAATTGATGCTCAGATTGATGCTTCTTTCTTCTTAAAATAATTTAAAAACAAGTCGGAGTTTTTTAAATAAAATACAAGTATCTTTTGGTCAATATTTTATACGAATATTGCTGTTTTGGCTTCTTCTAAATTGGAGAGATAATTATTAATTTTATTTAAAAAATAAAACCCGTATCTCATCACGATAATTTGATATTTTTGCAAGATTCATTTAGAAAATTTATAATTTTTATATAGCAAATATATGTGTGGAATTGTTGCTTACATAGGTCATAGAGACGCAGCTTCGTTGATAATTAAAGGTTTAAAAAGATTGGAGTATCGGGGTTATGACAGCTCTGGTATTGCCATCATAAATGAGAATGGTCTAGGGGTCTTTAAGAAAAAAGGTAAAGTTGTAGATTTGGAAAGTGTGTTGAATCAAAGCCTGATTTCTTCTACAATAGGCATTGGCCATACAAGATGGGCTACTCACGGTGAACCTAACGATGTAAACGCACATCCGCACAAGTCGAATTCCGGCAGATTTGCAATTATACATAATGGTATTATAGAAAATTATTCTTCTATAAAGCAAGTTCTTCTAAATAAAAGTTATGTATTCCATAGTCAGACAGATACCGAAGTACTGGTTAATTTTATTGAAGAAATTCAGAAGTCAAAACAATGTGATTTGCCTGAAGCCGTTAGGATTGCCTTGAAGGAGGTAGTCGGGGCTTATGCAATAGTGGTTTTGGATTCAGAAAATCCTGATCAACTGGTAGCGGCTCGTAAGGGTAGTCCGTTGGTAATCGGTATTGGGAAAGACGAATATTTCTTTGCTTCTGATGCTACGCCTATCATTGAATACACCAAGGAGGTGGTTTATCTGGATGATTTGGAAATAGCGATTGTGAACAAAGAGGGATTAACTGTAAAAAATCTTCAGAATGAAGAACAAGATCCTTACGTACAGACGGTTGAACTTGAGCTTGAAGCGATAGAAAAAGGTGGCTATGACCACTTTATGCTTAAAGAGATTTTTGAACAACCCAAGTCTATAGCCGATTGTTTGCGAGGAAGAGTCAATGCGGACGAAGCGATTATTCAGTTGGGCGGTCTGCAAAATCATATTGGTAAGTTGGCAAAAGCAAAAAGGATAGTTTTTGTGGCTTGTGGTACTTCATGGCATGCTGGTTTGGTTGGCGAATACCTTTTTGAAGAGTTGGCCAGAATAAATGTTGAAGTAGAATATGCCTCAGAATTTAGGTATAGAAATCCAATCATCAAAGAAGGTGATTTTGTTATTGCTATTTCTCAATCAGGTGAAACGGCCGATACTTTGGCGGCTCTCGAATTGGCCAAATCTAAAGGGGCCGTCATATTGGGAGTTTGTAATGTGGTAGGTTCGTCCATTTCACGTATTACAGAAGCTGGCGTTTACACACACGCCGGACCCGAAATTGGTGTTGCGAGTACAAAAGCCTTTACCGCCCAAGTTACGGTTCTTACCATGATAGCCATAGCAACAGCTCAGGCCAAAGGAACCATAGATAGCGAAACTTATAGAAGGTTATTGATTGAGTTGTCTGCTATTCCTCAAAAAGTGGAGGAGATTCTTAAAAGTGCTGACGAAATTAAGGATATTTCGAAGCTCTTTACCTTTGCTTCAAATTTCATTTTCTTGGGAAGAGGATTGAATTTTCCTGTTGCCTTGGAAGGAGCCTTAAAACTCAAAGAGATTTCCTACATTCATGCCGAGGGATATCCGGCTGCAGAAATGAAACACGGCCCAATTGCCTTGATTGACGAAGACATGCCTGTTGTTTTTATTGCTACAAAAGATAGTTCTTACGAAAAAGTGGTTTCGAATATCCAAGAAGTAAAGGCCAGGAAAGGGAGAGTTATAGCGATTGTGTCAGAGGGTGACACTGAGGTGAAGAAAATGGTTGACTTTGCCATTGAAGTGCCCAATACGCATGAGGTAATCCAGCCTCTGTTGACCGTTATTCCGCTTCAGTTGTTATCTTATTATATCGCTGTGTTGAGAGGTAGAAATGTGGATCAACCAAGAAATTTGGCTAAATCGGTTACGGTAGAATAGAGAGCTCTATCAACCCAATATACATCTTGAGTACGAAGGAGATATAGATTGATTTGCCGGTTTGAGTCGTGTCATCAGAACGCTTTCTCAAAACTCATAAATAGAAAATCGAACGGGTCCAGATAGGTCTCGTTCTTTTTTAATGTGTAGTGCAAATGAGGACCGGTTACTTTTCCTGTAGAACCCACTTTCCCTATCTTTTGGCCTTTTATGACTACTTCTCCTTTTTTTACGGAAATCTTGCTCAGATGACCATAAATAGACTCAAATCCATATTTATGTTTGATTTTTATGAAATTCCCTAGGTCTTCTCTGAAACCCGCATCAACAACCTTCCCATTGCCACTCGCTATAACCTGTTCTCCATTAACGCCCTGTAAATCTATACCACGATGAAATTTTAAAACATGGTGTATGGGGTGTTTCCGGGCACCATAGAACGAGTTTACAGATATTTCTCTGGCGAGAGGGTTGCCGCCAGGTATATTGGCCACAAACATAAAATTGAAGGGGTCGTTGTGGATATAGTTAACAATCTCATTCAGGTCAATAATCGGGCTAAGTTCTTGCTCCCAATAATCTTCAACCGTCAGAGTGGTGTCGGGTTTCGCACTCCACTGGGCCAGCGTTATTTTAGCCCAGAAAAGAAATAAAAGAAGGAATCTAACAGTCATATTTTCTTAAAAATCATACAAAATTACATTATTAATGCTTAATTGCCGCCAAAATTTAACATCTGTAATACATGAAGATATTTAGTAGCATAATTGATACCCAAAAATACCTCAAAAGTCACGGTCAACTATCAGTGGGTTTTGTACCTACCATGGGTGCTCTGCACGACGGTCACATGGCTTTGGTAAGGAGGTCGAAAGGGGAGAATGCTCTAACAGTGTGTAGTATTTTCGTGAATCCTACCCAGTTTAATAATCCTGATGATTTGAAAAAATATCCAAGAACCTTGGAAGACGACTGTAGAATGTTAGAAAAGGAGGGTTGTGATGTAGTTTTCGCACCATCTGCAGAAGAAATGTATCCTTCTTTGCCGAATTTAAAGATCGATTTTGGGAGTTTAGAAACTATTATGGAAGGTAAGTTTAGGCCTGGACATTTCAATGGTGTAGGGATAGTAGTGGCCAAACTATTTAATATCATTAAGCCAACACAAGCCTATTTTGGGCAAAAAGACATACAGCAAGTGGCCGTAATTCATAGACTTATCAATGATTTGAGTTTTGATGTGAAATTGGTTGTTTGTGAAACCATTAGAGAAAATGATGGTTTGGCAATGTCTTCTCGAAACAGGCGTATTTCACCTTCAGACAGAGACCTGGCTCCACTTATTTATCGCTCTTTGATCTTGGGCAAAGAACGTCTTATTCAAGGCGATACGGCTTTGGAGGTCAAAAACAAGATTTCTGAGTTTTATAAAGAATATCCTGCCTTTGAGTTGGAATACTATGAAATAGCAGATTTTGAGACCCTAGAAAGTATTTCCCAGTTAAACCCCAAACGGAAAACCGCCATCATTTTAGCTGCTCATTTGGGTGGAGTACGGCTGATTGATAACTATGTTTTTTGAACTTTTCTGTTCTACCTTTGTTGAAATATAAAAAAGGAAATTTAGAATGGAATGGAATAGTCTTACGGAAATCCAACAATTAGAAACCATAAAAGAAGAGTCGAGCCAACAAGCGGTGGTCATATTCAAGCACAGTACAAGGTGCTCCATCAGTGCAACTGCCTTGGATAGATTTGAAAGGAATTGGGCCAAGACTCAGGACAAAAAAGGGGTGAAGTTTTATTATCTCGATTTGATAGCCCACCGTGATATTTCGAATAAAATTGCCACTGAATTCGGGGTAGATCACGAATCTCCGCAATTGTTGTTGATTAAAAATGGCGGTAGTATTTTCTCAGAATCACATTATGGGATAGATTTTGCAGATGTTCTAGAGAAAGTTCAATAAGCTAGAACTAACAAATGATTGGGTAGTTTTTCGACTAATATTTGATGCTCGGCTTTATAGTCGGGCATTTTTATTCTACCCACAAGCCCTTTTGAAGATTGGATTAGGAGTAAATTTTCTTTGAAGTCAACTTTCCTTTTTCCATAAAGTTTATACAGAGCCTCTTTAGCAGACCAAAGTATGGTGGCTCTTTCGAGATTTTCATTTACCCATGCCAGCTCCGATGACACGCACAGCCTACTTATTACTTTGAATATTTGCGGTCTTGGTTTTTCTATGTCCATTCCAATTGGGCCAGTTTTTGAAAAAACTACTCCCACAAATTGGGTGGTGTGTGTAAGAGATATTTCTAAAGAACTGTCTTTCAGAAAAGGCTTGCCATGTTCATCTTTTATAATTCCTCCAAATGCAACATTGCTCAGCTTGCACATCTGCATTACCGCATTTTTGCCAGCTAAATATTCCTTTTTTTTTGCTTCAACACCAATTTTGTTGAGATTCTCAAGGTCTTCTTCGTCCGGACAAACGAGGTCTAGGAGTTCATTAAAGCTTTCGGTTAGTTCCCATACCATGAATTGAATTTCCTCGCTAAGTTTTTTGTTGAGATATAACGGCATTGCTTTATATTGACTGAAAATGTATTGATTCTGGCTTACAAAAGAAAAAACACTTTCAAATCTAATGCATAATTTTGCTCAATTATTAAAAATCAAAGTTTCTTCTCTCAAAAATGAATTTTAACATCGAAAAAATAGAAACTTTTACGGGCCACAAAGACTGTGTTTATACACTTTGTGAGGGCAATTCTGACAAGAGTTTTCTTTCGGCTGGAGGAGACGGCATGGTGGTAGAGTGGTCAAGGGCCGATTTGGGTAAGCCGATAGCCAAGGTCGATAATTCGGTATATGCCATGCTCAATTTACCATCAGAAAACAAACTTTGGATAGCCAATAATAACAAAGGGCTGCACTTGATTGATACCAAAGACAAGATGGAAGTTTTGAATGTGCCGCTTGGTAAAGTTTCTGTTTTTGATATCCAAAAGTTCGAGAATTTTCTGATTGTGGCTGACCACATTGGGTTTATTCACTTGCTCGACCTCACCACCCATACTTTTGTTAAGCATTTTGAAGGAGCTCAAAAAAGTGCTCGTACGGTGGCAATCAACAAGAAAACCAACGAGATGGCCATTGGATTCTCGGACTGGAAAATAAGAATTTATGATTTGTCCGATTTTAGTGTAAAGCATACACTTCAAGGACACCAAAATTCTGTTTTCAGCGTACAATATTTTGGAGGAAACGACTTCTTGGTTTCTGGTGGAAGAGATGCCCAATTGATGGTCTGGGATGTGAAAAACCAATATCAGGTCGTGGATAAAATCGCTGCTCACCTGTTCGCCATTAACGATATTATATATATTGAACAACATAACCTGCTTGTCTCTAGCAGTATGGATAAGTCTATAAAACTGTGGGATGCTCGAGATTTGAAGCTAAAGAAAGTGATAGACAAAGCCAGAAATGCATCGCATGGCACTTCGGTAAACAAACTCCTATGGCGTGAGAAAGATCAGGTTCTGCTTTCAGCCAGCGATGACCGCACCATTTCAATGTGGAATTTATTTTAATTTACATTGTTTTTTTTGTTATTTTGTGGAAAATTAGATAACAATTTTTAATCAGAACATCAAGCAGGAAATAAAAGGTAAATATTGCAAAATAAATCTGGTCTTATTTTGTTGTCTTTTTCGATGATTACTTTACGGTTTCCTAAACTCATATACAAAAATGAAAATCACGTCATTAGAAATCAAACAACACGAATTCGAAAAGTCTTTTAGAGGATACGATATAGAAGAAGTGAACCATTTCTTGTCAAATATTGCTCAAGAGTGGGAGCGTATGTTGAATGAGTCCAAAATGCTGAAAATGCAGCTGGATATTTCTGAAAAAGAAGCTTCGAAGCTCCGTGAAGTAGAAATGACGCTCATAAAAACACTCAGAACAGCCGAAGATACAAGTACTAGGTTGACTGAAAATGCTGCCACCGAGGCCGCCAAAAAAGTTGCTGAAGCCGAGCAAAAAGCGGCTCAAATAATAGCCGAAGCCGAGAATATTTCGAAACAACTGGTGACAGATGCCGAACAAAAAGTAGGTGATATAAATACGGCTGCCAAGACCGAATTTGCAGATTTGGAGAGTAATTTCCAAAGTCTTGAAAATAAAAAACTGGAGTTACTGGGCCAACTGAAAGGTATTTCTTCTCAAATTGATGCTATTGTGAGTGGAAACAGTGCTCAGGTCCAATCGGTTGTGCAAGAAACTCCCGCAAATTTGACTGTGGATTATCCAGAGAAATCCATTGAAATGGAAGTGGAGGAAGAGATAGAAGAGGAGCAAGTGGAGTTAGCTGTAGAGGAAACTTCGGTTGAAGAAGAGGAAGAAGATGACGTAAACCACGGAATAAGTTTTTCTTCGGCAGTTAACGAAATCAACCTAGAAAGTACACAAGGTGAAAAAACAAATCTCGAGATTATTGAGGGAATCGGCCCCAAAATCAAGGAAGTGCTTAACAATGCCCGCATCGTTACTTTCAGGGATTTGGCTACCACACCGCTTTACAGAATTAAAGATCTATTGGATGCTGCTGGTCCTCAGTTTGCTTCACACGATCCGAGTACTTGGGTAGAGCAGGCCCTTTTGGCCGAAAATGGTCAGTGGGAACAACTTGAAGAACTCAAGGAATATTTGGTTGCTGGTAGAGTTCCGAAAGAAGATATCGTAGAAACAAAACCAAAAACTGAGGCATCGGATAGTGGCAGTACAGAAGAAATGCTCGACAAAGTGAATAAAGTAAAAGCAGCTATTAGAAAGGCCATGGTCGAAAAAGCGGAACCAAAAGAGCCGAAGTCTGTAAATGATTACATAGCAGAAAAGAAGCAAAGCGGTTCGTTTTTTGACAACTTAAACTAAAAATATGGGCCAGATTGCTTTAGAAGGCATGGAGTTTTTTGCCTACCACGGGCATTTTGATGAAGAGCAAAAGATTGGTAATAAGTACAGTATAGATGTCCTTATAGACACTGATTTGTCTCGGCCGGCGAGTTCTGACAACCTCAAAGACACCATTGACTATGGTGATGTTTACCAAATTGTGAAGGAAGTGATGTCTAAAAAGCACCGGCTTTTGGAGCATGTAGGTCATGAGATTATAGACGCCATAGGTTCTCGCTTTGGTTCTATCAAAAAAGTCACTGTAGCTGTTTCTAAGTTCAATCCGCCCATTGGTGGCGTTTGTCATAGAGCTGTTGTAAAACTCCAAGAAAGTTTCTGAAAATTATATTTTGAAAAAAAACAGCATTTTTACTTTACAGTTTTGGCTACTCTGCCTGAGTTCTTTTCTGTTTTTTTCTAGTTTTAATATGCTCATTCCGGAGCTTCCGGATTATCTTTCCAAAATGGGCGGTGGTGAATTCAAAGGGCTCATTATTTCACTTTTTACGCTCACTGCCGGTCTCTCTCGTCCATTTAGTGGTAAACTTACCGATAAAGTAGGTCGTGTGCCCGTTATGGCCTTCGGCTCTTTGGTGTGTTTTGTGTGTGGGTTTTTATATCCGCTGGCCACCACCATCATTCCTTTTTTCGTTTTACGATTTGTACATGGATTCTCCACAGGATTTAAGCCTACAGGCACTGCAGCCTACATTGCAGATATTGTTCCGATAGACCGCCGAGGCGAATCTATGGGCATCCATGGCCTTGTGGGTGGCTTAGGTATGGCGTTTGGGCCCGCCTTGGGTGGTTGGATTGTACAGCACTTCGACATAAACATACTTTTTTATACTTCCTCTGTACTTTCTCTTTTGTCAATATTGATATTGCTGAATATGAAAGAAACCCTTCCTGCCGAAAGAAAAGAAAAATTTGCGATGACTCATTTGAGTATCAATAGACACGAGATATTCGACAAATCGGTCGTTCCCGTGGTTATAGTTATCTTTTTTACGTCTTTTGCTTATGGTACTATCGTAACGCTTGTACCGGATTTAAGCCAGAGTATTGGTTTGAAAAATAAAGGCTATTATTTTTTGGTGTATACCTTGGCTTCAATATCTATTCGTTTTTTGGCGGGAAAATGGTCGGATAAAAACGGCAGAGAATCTGTACTGACCATCGGTTGTTGGGTTTTACTTTTTGCAATATTGATAATCGCTTTTGCACAAAATATAACGATTCTAACACTCTCTGCAGTCCTTTTCGGCGTGAGTATGGGTATTATTTCGCCCATTTCGCAAGCCTGGACAGTAGATCTATGCCAAGAGGAGAATCGAGGTAAAGCCATAGCCACTATGTATATTGCCTTGGAGTCAGGCATAGGCTTTGGAGCGTTGTTGCCTACCTTGATTTATCAGAACAGAATAGAGAATCTAAAGTCTACTTTTTTGTTTACGATGGCGGTGGTGTCGGTAGCGTTGGTTTATATTATATTTTACAAAAGGAAAAATCGACGAATAAATTACATTTAAAAATAAAGAAATAGGTTTATACTAAATTGGAAACCCGCATACCTAGATTTATCTTTGTATGAAAAAATTGTAGAGCAAAATGGAAATAATTGACGGTAAGTTAATATCTGCACAAGTGAAAGCCGAGCTTCAAGTGGAGGTTGATAAAATAAAATCTGAAGGAGGCAAAATACCTCATTTGGCTGCTGTTTTGGTGGGCGACAACGGTGCCAGTGAAACATACGTCGCCTCTAAGATAAAATCTTGCGAGCAAATCGGTTTTAAATCTACCCTGATAAGAAGAGATGCCAGCAGTACCGAGGCCGAGGTGTTGGAAATTATTGATCAGCTCAATAAAGATGAAGATATTGATGGTTTTATAGTGCAATTGCCTCTTCCAGCTCATATAGATGTCGACAAGATTATAGAGGCCATTGACCCTAAAAAGGATGTTGACGGGTTTCATCCAATCAATATCGGAAGAATGGCCAAAGGACTTCCAGCCTATATTTCGGCTACGCCGTTTGGGGTATTAGAATTGCTCAAAAGATATAAAATAGAAACCGCTGGCAAACACTGTGTAGTAGTTGGTAGGAGCCAAATAGTGGGTCTGCCTATGAGTATATTGATGCAACGAAACACGTATCCCGGCAATTGCACGGTGAGTTTGGTTCACAGCCGTACCCAAAATCTGAAAGAGATTTGTTTGCAAGCAGATATATTGGTAGCGGCCCTCGGTAAGCCCGAGTTTATCACTGCTGATATGGTAAAAGATGGTGCTGTGGTAATTGATGTGGGCCTTACAAGAGTAGTAGACGAAACCAAAAAGAGTGGATTTGCATTGAAAGGAGATGTCAAATTCGATGAAGTAGCACCCAAATCTAGCTTTATCACTCCCGTACCAGGTGGGGTAGGCTTGATGACCGTTGCGGCTCTTATGTATAACACACTTTTGGCTTCGAAAAGCGAAATTTATAAATAAAAATTGTTGAGACCCTAAGGTAAATTTATACTTTGGATTAAGTAGTTTTTTTTTTCAAAATGAGTTGGAAATGGTGAAAATACCAAACATCAGCCAGTCTCTGCAGCATGAAATAGAGAGCAGTTCGTCTGTTGTTGAGGTTTCAGCAGAGACAGAAATTCTTAGAGAGGGACAATACATTAAAGTTATCCCGCTCGTTTTGGAGGGTTTGGTGAAGGTTTTTACCAAATACGAAGACAAGGAACTGTTGTTGTATTATATTCAGCCCAATGAGAGCTGTGTGATGTCATTTACGGCCAGTTTGAAAAACGAACCCAGCAAGGTTTTCGCTATAACAGAGGAAAATTCTAAGATTTTGCTCTTACCTGTGGAAAAAGTAGCCCAATGGATTGGCGAATTTCCCGATTTAAATAGTCTTTTTTTTCAGCAATAC
Source organism: Leadbetterella sp. (assembly GCA_035299025.1). Classification (GTDB taxonomy): domain Bacteria; phylum Bacteroidota; class Bacteroidia; order Cytophagales; family Spirosomataceae; genus Leadbetterella. Next base: position 20,490 of record DATGXK010000019.1, on the reverse strand, counting down.
AATATTCGATATTCGGATCTGTTAGAAACCATCAATCAGCTACTCTTTGATAAATTGGACAAGCGACTTTTGGATTATCTGAAAGAAAAAGTAAGCCTCACCAGAAAGAATCCACTTAAAATATCTCACAAACAGATAGCTAACGAACTCGGTACGGCCCGGGAGGTGATAAGTAGGGTAATGAAAAAATTAGAGCAGGAGGCTAAAGTGAAACAGTTGGGAACCACTATAGAAATTTTGTAAGTGGTGACGTAGGTCACTGTTTTTCAGTTTTATAGTATTTAGTTTTACATCATAATTCAATTAAAACAAATTAAGATTATGAAAGCAAACATGGGTTCAACCGACCGTATAATCAGAATCGTATTGGCAATAGTAATGGCCGTTTTGTATTTTACAGGAACTGTTTCAGGTACTTTGGGAATAGTATTGGTGGTAGCAGCAGCAATTTTTGCCCTTACAAGCCTTATTTCTTTTTGTCCTCTTTATCCAATTCTTGGAATAAATACTTGTAGTACAAAAAAATAAAGAAATGGGTCTCAGGACCCATTTCTTTTATCTTATCCATACTTTCAGATGGCATTTGGAACCATCAAGATTCTCTGCCGAGAGCGTATAGAAGCCTGTGGAAAGTTGATTTAGAGGTTCTAAGTGCAAATAATCTTTCATTTCGGTTATTTTTTTGAGGTTCAAAGATTGCCCCCAAAGGGTACTCAAGCGAATACTGTTTTTTTCGATATTTGGGAAGTAGAGTTTTATTAAATCCTTATTTTCGGAGGGATTTTCTATTACAAAGCAAGGTGTTTCTTTGTTTTCAACGTCAACTTTTACGGTGTTTAGTACGGTTTTAATTCCATTCCCAAAATCATATATGAGCTGATAATAGTTGGAAAATACAAATGGCTTTGTGTCTGTAATATTGCCTAGGCTAGTTTTTTCGGAGAGGACAAACCAATTCTTTCCATCCTCACTTTTGTTTACACTATAGCTTCCATTTATTATTTTCTGCTCAATTTGAAGATCAGGTTGATTTTTATCGTTGATCTTACCTACCAGTCTACCTTTTATTTCTGGTCCATACCATAGACCGAATTCACCTGTTTCGAGGGTACTAATTTCGGTATAAAAAATGTTTTCTATATCAGTAGATTGCCATTTGGTGTTAGACAAGAGCCAATAATTATTATTCAATATGTTGTTACTCGGGCTACAATCTTTATTATTGCCCTTGTAGTTTACGATTGATATTTCTTGTTCTAAGGTTGGATTGATTGATGAAATCTCGTTGTTTGTTCCAAAAAAACGAATCCTAAAGGGCAGATTTGCCTTTTTGCTGTTTTCTAAATTATAATAACGTGGAAATAATTTGGTGCGATTGGCGTCTTCAATAAAATTTTGTGAAGAACTCAAAAAGTCAAAGTTTACGGTTCCTAGATTTTGGCCATTGGGATGTATGGCAGCTACTATTTGTCCTTGGTTATCATGCAAATAGTTCCAAGTATTTGGTTCTAGTGTTTTGCCTCGCAGGGCTATGCAAGAATCAATTTTGTTTTCAAAAAAGCAGGAAGATACATTGATCTGAATCTTTTTCTTTTGGCTCAAACAACCGTTTGATCCCTCTATTGCGGCCCATTTATATGTAATTGATGAGTTGGTGTTGTCAACATTAAACTGATTTTCTGAGAAATCATCAATTTCAAGATTATTATACCAAAGCGTATTTAAATTATTGAATTTGATGTATTTCGTTGGGTTGCTGAATTGGCAATAGTTTAAGATTGAATCGACAGCTTCTATTTTTGGAGCCGATTCTACCTCTATATTTATTTTTTGAATTTCGCTTTTGCAACCTTTGGCGTTGCTATAGCCGCCAAGTAGGCTGTATTTTTTTATCTCATCAAATATATGGAGGGACAAAATACTTGAATCCAAATTCTTTAGACTGTAGTTTTCGGGACAAGTATTCAGTAGGCTCTGGACAGATGAGTATTGACAAACTTTAAAATTGAGATTGGGCAATCCCTCTGGTTTTTTGTTTATACCAAGTCTAAAATTGTTTGAAGTTCTCACACAGGTGCTATTTCCTTGGTTTTGAAAAGTTACTCTAAGTCTGAAATCTCCACTATTTGATGGCTCCGGTTTTAATAAATCACTCATATTGTTGCCCGAAAAGACAGTCCTGTAGCCATCATTTTCTTTTTTCTGCCACTCTATAAGTCCTATTTTGCCAATAATGTTTTTTGAAAAGCCTTCAGTGTTGAAAGGTACACCCTCACAAGTCTCCATGTTGGTCAGGGTACCCTCAAGCCTATTTACGCTAAGTCTTACTTCATTAGAAATGAGTTCATTTACCGAATTGCTTACAATACAGCGGAAGGTACTGCCATCGGTGTAAGGTTCTTTACCTACGTTATCTATCTTGAGATTACTATCATTTTGACCCAAAAGGTCAGTAAAAACACCATTTTTTAATATTTGCCATCTATATGTTGGATTCAAAGCACCTTTAACTCTGATACTGAAAGTGGAGGTGTTGTTGTCACAATTGCTGAGGTTTATAGGTTGAGTCGTAATACCAAATCCCGTTACAATTTCTGATTCTATGTAGGTTCGCTCGCTTTCACAACCTTTGCTGCTTGTTTGAGAGACATAATAGTCGTAGGAACCAACTTTCTGATGAGTTGGAGCTACGTAAGAGAATGTCTTACCTGTTCGGGAGGTATACCATTTGATAGACTCTCCAATGGCTGCAAATTGCAGTATTTCGCCTTCTGTAACTTGTGTCGGGGTTGTACTGAAAGGTTTCGGAGGTTCGGGGTGAATTATTACTTGTAATACAGCTTTGGCACTTTCACATTCTGCCGAATTTCTGAATGAATAGTAATGGACTTGATTACCAGGGGTTTTTGTGTCAATAATGGGTTGTTTATTGGAGGGTAATTTACTTCCATAAGCATACCAAATTACTTCAATGTCTTTAGGCTCATATAATTCTATTTTTGGTGAATTTTCGTTCTGACAAAATTCAAATCCTATATTGGCTGGATTCTGTGGGTAGCCGTTAATAGATAATGACATAAGGTCAGTGGTCTCAGTGCAAGTGCCGGATGAAGAATTGAACAATACCGAACAGCGATATTGCTTTTGGTTTTCAAGAGTGAGGTTTTGAATTTTGAGCTCTATCGAATTTGTGCCAGTAATGTTGGCCGAATCGCTCAAGTTTATCCATTCAGAATCTGTTCCGATACGTTGTTGCCATTGTATTTTGCTTGGAATACCCTGGATTTGATGTGTTTGATTAAGATTAATACTGAAATTGTTGCCGATACAAAGCTTTTGATTCGTCAATGCTCCTGCCAAGCGATTGACATTAAGTACGATTTCAGAACTAGTGATTGTTGAGTTTTCGTCCGTCACTACACATCTGAATTTCGTATTGTCAGGGCTTTCAGTATTGCCTGAGCTTTGTATTTTTAATTCGTTTGTGGGGTAGTTTAAAATAGATGTTTGTGTGTTTTCAATATCACTAAAAAGTGGATCTGTGGGTCTTTTACGCTGCCATTTGTAAGTTATTAGACCACTACCACTTGCTTGTATTTTGATACTAGTTGTATTTCCGAAACAATTGATAGCTGAAGAAGGCTGTGCAACGATTTCCAGCTTTGGAAGTAAAATTGATGTGATTTCCAGTCTAGCACTTTCACAGAGTCCAATTTTTTGACTTACCCAATATGTGTGACTGCCAGCTATACTTACAACAGGTGCTTGGCTCAATTGGTTACCATCAAATTCTGCGTCATACCATTTTAGATTTTGGCCATTGGCCGAGAAAATCAAACTCGAAGGAAGAATTACACTTGCTGGAGTGGTATTAATTGGTTTATCTATCCCGGCCACCACAGAAATATTAAAAGATTTTGACACCTCCTGACAATCATTTTTGCAAAAGACGGTGTAACTGGTGCTTTCAGATAGTGCAACGGTAATTTGAGCCAAAGTTTGTCCGTTGGACCAGAGGATTTGTCCTTTGCAGCCTGTGCTGGCTAGGGTAATGGAAGTGCCTGCACATATCGTGGAGTCATTAAAAGCGGTGTTCAGTACCATTTCAGGATGAAAGATGGCCGAAACGACATTGGAAGTGGCGATATTGCAAGAGCTATTTTGGCAGTCGATCCTCGCCCTAAAATAGAAAATACTGTCGACGCCTGTGTTGGTGTTCTGAAATTCTAAAGCATCTGTTACGCTAAGGTTTTGCCAAAAAGTAGACGACACAGCACCCGATACTTTGTTGATTTGCCACTGAATATTACAAATTCCTTCACCGCCAATGACGGATTTATTGAGCACAAGTTTTTGCCCAAAACAGACATTAGATTTATCGGCAGAAACGGTGATGACGGGGTCTGGCACAATCTCAAAAAAGATAGAATTCGAATAAACTGTTTGGCAGGAATCGCTTGTTTTTCTTCTGAAACAGGTACTTGTAATCAGGGCTGGCGGATTGTAAGTCAGGTTTGCTTCACCTGACATATCGGCCCAAGTTGGGTTTTCAGAAGTACAGTTTTCTGATTTTTGCCACTGAATATTGCCTCCGGAAGGACTCGTTAGGCTATTGATAGTCGGAGGATTAAACCCGGAACAGTTTTTTGATGAGCTAGAACTTATAGTACCGGGGCTTAGTATTGGATAAACAAAAACATGGAGTATTTGACTTTCAGGCGATTGGCAGTTTTGAGAAACACAATGTGCCGAAATACTGAAACTCTCAGTAGCCATAATTTCTAGCTGATGCCCGCTACTTCCATTACTCCAAATTACTTGTCCTGTACAGTTACTGGCAGTAATTTGTATGTTTTCTGCATTGCAAAATTTGGTTTTTGAAATCGATATCGTGGGAGCAGTTGTTGGGGATTCATTTACTGTAATGGTTATTGAATTTATCGAAACTTTCGTACATGTGCCAGTGTTGCAGTGGGCTGTATAAGTGGTCGTTGTGGTTGGATTTACCAAGTTAGTCATTCCAGTTTTTCCATCCGACCAAGTTAGTATTCCCGAGCAGTTGGTTGCGGAGAGTAGGGTTGACTGTCCGTTGCAAATAGTTTTCTCACCCGACAAGTTAGGCGTTTCTGGAATGTCAACATTAAGTTTAAATCCAGACGTCGAGGAGTTTATGACACACGAATTTCCGCTCCCATTATCAAATGTTATTCTGCAACGATAGTATCCGGCTGCTGCGTTTTGAATATTGACAAATGCTAGTTTTTCTTCTGTTTTGGAACTCAAGTCGAGGAAATTGCCAGACGTACCTGGTCTATATTGCCATTGATAACTTTTGTTTTCACCAATAATCGTATACTCGTTGAGGTCAAGTAAGATGTTGGAGCCTTCACAAATTGCCTTTGCTGATGCGGTACCTGTTATGGAGTTTACAAAAAGTGCAGCTTCGTTGCTATAAACCACACATCCATTTTTCGAAAGTTTGGCTCTATAAACTGATAGGTGTGGGTTGGTGGCATTACCTATATTTTCCAATCGTAAATTTAGCCCAGACTCGTTGGCAATCACCTCAAATTGAGCGGAATTAGGCAATTTCTTTTCCCAAACCAATTGGTCATAATTTGTGGCTATAATGGTGAAATTGGCGATATTGGTTCTGCACCTTCGAATATCAGTGGGTTGTTGTGTAATGCTTACCCCCGGACTTTGGGCAATTGAAAAATCTTTCTCGCCTGTACAACCTTCGGCATCCACAACCGTGGTTTTGTAATTTCCTACCACTAGATTATTAAAAAAGCCTGTTGAATTTGAATTGGTGTTTAGCGTGAAAGTATAAGGAGATTGACCATTGATAACGCTCAAATTTACGTTTCCATCATTTGTATTTGCACAGCTTGTATCGCTTACAGTAGCAGAAATTTCCAAATCTGGTTTGATTTGCACGGCAGTATTTGCACGTGGAGATTCGCAATATACATTATTAGTTGTAATACCGTATGCTACATAGTATGATACAGGCGAGTTGATGTTCTCAATGATGATTTCGTTCCCCGATGAAAACTGAAAAGGAGAATTTGCGGAGTTGTACCAAAAAAAGTTGCCACCTATAAAACCACCAGAGGCACTGATTGCCAAGTCGCTATTCTTGCAAACTTGATGTATTGCATTTATGGTTGGAGTTATGCTGAGGCTTGTATGAAGTGCTTGAATCACAATCTCTGAAGAATCAGAACAATAATTTTTTGTGGCTTTTATTTTATAAGTACCCTCGGTGTCAACGGAGAATTCTCCAGTTAAGTTGCTAGAAATTAGTATGTTGTTTCGAAAAATTTGAAAATTTATTCCATTTTTGTCAAATTCGTCAGGCAAAATTGTACTTGAAATTACAGTACTCCTATTAAACAGGCCTGCTGAACAAATATCATATTTGTCAGGCGTAGCGTTTAAGCTAAATGGCTCATTTACTGTTGCTTGTGTTAATGCTTTCGGGCTTTCGCATTGGTTTGAGTCTTTTTGAGATACATAAAAAGGTTTACTGTAAATAGAGGAAATATCAATTTGATTGCTACTCAAAGGAAGATTGTTTTCGTCAAACCAATTTAGTGTATGATTTGCTAAGCTCGTGGCTATCAGCGTTCCCGTTTGTATGCTTTTACAAAAACCTTGGGTATTGTTTACGATTGGTGCAGAAGGTAAGTCGTCAACCAAAAGCAATACTTCGTCAGTAGTAAGAACCGGCTCACAGTCAGAAGTAATGATGCATTTTATGATAGCGTTATGGTAATTTATCGGTACGTTTGAGAGTGATAATTCAGGAGAATTGGTTCCAATATTCACATTGTTAAATTTCCATTGGTAGTTCAAAATACCAGCTCCGGTAGCTTCTACTGTAAATTTGGTAGTTCCATTTTGGCAAACTATTGTATTTTTTGGTTGTTTAGTTATGATGGTTTTAGGTAAAACTTCAAGGTTGGCATCAGTAGAGAAGGCTGTTCCACAATTTCCAATTATTTCAGCCTTGTAAACCCCACCATCGGCCAGTGAGATGTTCTCCATTACAAGCGTACTGGCGTTTTGGTCGGTTATTAGATTGTTGTTCTTGTACCAATTGATAGAGGATGGATTTTCGGCTTGATATTGAACGTCGAAAGTGTGTTGACTTCCTTCGCAAATATTTAGCGAAGCCGGAGAACTGCTGATTGTAGTAGGTACTTTTACCGTAAGGTCTATAGTGGCTGTATCTGAAAAGCAATGTTGGTTTTGTGAAAAAACTTTGAACTTATAGTTTCCACTAAGACTGTTCACAGGTACCGGCACATCAAAAATATTACTAAATGTAGCGGCATTTATTTCTACAAAATCGGTTAAAGTAGGACTGGTTTTATGGATGTAAATATTTGTAGGAGAGTGGTTTATTGAGCTAAAATTTAACGTGAATTTATTCTCTGAAGGGCAAATATTTAGATTTTTTTCAAAGATTTGACTCGGAACAGGCCTGATAACTGCCTCAAATACACGCTTATAGCTTTCACATTGATTAGCATCTTTTAGGCTGTAAAAATATTTGGTGCTCGTTGTCAATGTTGGGCTTGAAAAACTAAGATTATTACTTATAATTGGTCCCAATGTGCTATCAGAATACCAAAAAATGTTGTTTGTCGAAATCACAGAGGTTGAGATTTTACCAGGACCGCATCTAAAAACATCCGCTATTTGAGTTGGAGGAGCGGGCCGTGCTCTTATGGTGTAATTGGCTCTTTCGGCTGATTTTATACATGTTCCAGTGTTTCTGGAGCCGTCTGTGTTTTGTGTTAAATTTTGGTAAGTTACATTTAGCTTGTAGGATCTTTCGATGGGAAGAATTCCGTTAACTTTTAATACTGCAGTATTAACATTTTCGAACCTCTCAGAGCTTATTAAGGATATATAGTTGGGGTCGGAGCTTCGTCTGAGTTGCCAGTCGTAATTTAGAGCTTGCCCTACATTTGTTGTCACCGAAAACTGTACATTTTGTCCCTCGCAAAAGGCTGTGGCCGTTGTAGGGTTTACGGTTGTGCTCAATTGATTTACCGACAAAGTGACGCCGTTGCTATAATTTTCGCAATTGTTAACATCTTTCACTAGACATCTGAAAACCTTTCCGTTTTCATTGTTTGCCAGATTTACAACAGTCATGTTTGGCGTTGTAGCTCCTGAGTACTCAGATCCGTTTGAGATATTTTGAAATACACCACCAGAGTTCAACTGCCATTGATAGGTCAAAGTGCCTGTTCCAGAAGCCGAAAGTCGGAAAACGGCATTTAGTCCGTTGCATTGGGTAATATCAAGCGGCTGAAAATTAAAAGTTGGTCTTTGTGGCGAAATTGTTATGTCGTTGCTGATAGTTTCAACTGTGTTTTTTGAAATGATCAGCCTTGTCGTAATATTTTCAGTAATCCCAAAAAAAGTATAACTTACCACAGAGGGTGAGGAGGCAATAGAGCCGGACCCGCCGCTGATATTCTCCCAAAGATTGGTGGATTCATTCCTCTTTTGGAATTGATAAGACTCGGCATTGGCCACTGTGGCATTGAGGGTCATTTGCCCGTCGTGACAAACAAAACTGGTGGCAAAATTGAGGTTACTTACAAAGCTCGGGCTTTGCGAATAGCTTGATAAATAACACAATGTGAGAATTAATATGGTTTTTATAGTGGTGTATCTCATAGCGGGAGATTAAACCTTAAATATAATATGATATTGGCAAAATCAAAAAAGTCTGTTATCTTTTCTAAACAAAAATGCCGACCAAGAAGTCGGCACGTTTGCATTTAACCCTAACCATTATGAAGTAAAAACCTTCAATATTTTAATATTTATTATATTTCTTTGAGCGTACCAAAGTAAATAATTCATACAAGCCAATAATAAGTAAAAGTGGCAATATGAAAATCAGATCTATCCGATAAAGTGAAAAACTGAACTCACCGAGAATGTTTAGCGTATTTAATAGATTCATTTTTGTTACTTTTTGTATTGCAAAATAAACTATAGAAATTCCGCTTTTTTAGCGTAAAAACACCTAATTTATTAAACGGCAAACTACTTTTTTTTGACCGTTTTTTACCCTAATAGTAACTGAATTATGGGATAGGTTTTTGTTGTTTATTCGTAAGGTGTTGTCTATTAGTTGTTTATGAATATGCAAACTGCGGACTTTTAGGCTTTCTACTTCCTGTAACCGCAAAGTGTGATGTGCAAAATTTTTATTATTCGGTAAGATGGGCCTGTGTATTTGGCTTCTTTTGGAAAGAAATGTGTCTATTTTTTCAAGGATGTTAGATCTTATCTTTTATCGAGCACATAATCGCTTGGTAGTGGCTTCATGCCATTTTGTTTGAATTCAGTCGCTATTTGGCCTCTATGATAAGTGGAGTGATTGACGACATGAAACAGTATTGTCTTTACATCTTTGGTAAATGGCTCTCCTTTTGAAGAGAAATAACTGATTTTTTGGTTGAAATCTACATCTTCAAGAATTTGTAGCGAATATTCAAAATTGGCCTTATCAATGTCTTTAAGATCTTTTATATCGTGAATTTGCCAAACACCAAAGGCTGGAAGGGTAGGAGATATCCTGTTGTTCCAAATTTGGTGTGCGTTCAAGATATGATTGAAAAGCCCAATGGCTTTTTCTGATATGATGGCTGGATTTGCGACATAAATCTCTGCCAATTTTTGGTTGTAATAATGGCTATATTCAAAAAGCTCCTTAAAAAAGTCTCTCATTTGGCTGCAGTTATCCATTCTTTTACGATGTCGGTCAAGTCTGCGAGGGAGTTTTCTATCTCCTCTTTATTTTTGAAAGTAACCACTGCTCTGTCGTTTTCTTTCCAATCTAACAACCTACTCTTGTTTGAAATTAATCTATCTTTTGGCTGTTCTTGTTTTTTTGCTCCTTTATGAAAAATTAGCTGTGCCTGCTTTTTGAGTGGCTGTACCCGCATTGTGATTCTGTCTTCTTGGTCGAAACAGTAATTTGGCCCGTTCCATTTAATATTTTCGGTCAAATCTTGCTGAGCCGCCAATATGTAAGACCTCAAAAGTTCGATTTCATCTCTGAATGGGTGGTTTAGGGCATCCAGAAACACTGTTACTTCGAGATTTAGATTTAATGATTTATCCATATTTTTTTAATTATCTCAAGAATTTTGTGTTAAACAAATCAGCTTTTGAATTATCGAAAAGTAATAACTGAAGTCATTCAAAATCAGACTTTTATTGGTTATTTCGTTTGGGCTATTCCTTAACTAAGTATATACTTTTTACTATCGTCAGAGTGGTTCATTTTCTGTTTTACAAAAAGATATCTTTCAATCGGTCATTTTTGAAAGTTCTGCTTCGAGCCTATCAAAGTTTTCTTCATTCTTGTCTTCCGCAAAAACTTTTATTTTGGCACATTCTTCTGGTGTCTCAAAGAGCATTTTGAAAACAAGTTTTGTTTTGTCAGCTGATATTGCTTCGAAAGTTGCCAAAACCTGAAAAAGTGGCTTTGAATGCCGTTTCCAGGCTATCAAAGTTGGTTCTGTGATTTTGATAAATTCGCATTCGTTCACAAAGTTTCCTTTGTCAGGAGCATGCATAACAAAACTCCATTTTCCACCTACACGGAAATCAAATTCGTGAAAGGTATTGGTAAAACCCTTCGGACCCCACCAATTTTTAAGATGATTTGGGTCGGACCAAGAGCGAAAAAGGTTCTCGATTTTGACATCAAATACTCTTGTACTAACGATTTCGCAGTCGGGAGTGGTTTGTAAGATTTCGTTTGGCATCATTTTTTGGAATTATTTTTAAAATAATTATCAAGAATTCTAAATTCGACTAATCTATTTGAATGTTAGCTCTTCCTCTAAAATTAACTATTTAAAAGATATTTGTCTTTGAAATAGAAAAAGTATCAGAAAACTCTTCGAAATAGGTTTTATTGTATTCAACAAAAAATACCTCAATGAGCTCACGATTTTTTTTTCTATTTTAAACGCCTCAAAAATTCAACTTTGTTTTTTTCCATCTTCCAGTGTTAAAGTACAAAATGGCCAATACAGCCAAAATGGATTCGGAAATAACTACTGCCCAAAATACGCCCGTTTCTTTCCAGTCGAGTTTGACTGCCAATAAATAAGCTATCGGAATTTGCAAGACCCAAAATCCTATAATATTGAGCAAAGTTGGAGTTTTGGTATCGCCCGATCCGTTTATGGCTTGTGTCATGACCATGCCAAAGCCAAAGAAAATATAACCTGCACAAAGTATTTTCAGGCATTCTATTCCTGTTTCCATCACAACAGGGTTTTTGTCAAACATTCCAACAAGCGGACGTGCGTAAATGAAAAACAATATGGCCACCAATCCTAAAAATGCCATATTGAAAAAACCGGCTCGCCAAGCTGACTTTGCAGCACGGTCTGGCTGTTCGGCTCCCAGATTCTGCCCAACGAGCGTGGCTGCGGCATTGGCCAATCCCCAAGAAGGCAAAATGGTGAACACAATTATACGAATGGCTATGGTGTAACCAGCCACCACCTCTGAACCAAAGTCTGATAAAATTCTAATCAAAAAGACCCAACTAGCCGACTGAATAATAAACTGACCAGCACTTCCTGCTGATATTTTGAGGATTTCGAAAATGAGGGCCCAATCAGCAAACCATTTTTTGATGTTGAGTTTGAGGTTGATGTTGTTGGCAAAGAATGCCGATAATTGAATACTGACACCGATGCTTCTGCCAATGATAGTGGCTATGGCGGCTCCTTCTACACCCATACCCATTACAGGTATAAATATGTAGTCGAGTACGATATTGATGATGTTGGCTATAATCATGGCATTCATGGCCAAAATGGCATTTCCTGCTCCTCGAAGTGCTCCACCTAGTGAGAATAATAACATGATTATAGGGGCACTTAGAAATTGGATCTGTGTGTAGCCAATGCCTTCACGAATTAGCTCGTCCGAACCTCCCATCAATTTTAGGATTTGACCCGAAAAGGTAAAACCCACTACTGCCAGAAGGATACCTATTCCTCCCGAAATATTGATGATTTGCATCAAAGATTTTGAGGCATCCTCAGGGTTCTTTTCACCTATTTTGCGGGCGATAATGGCCGTAGCAGCAGTGCTAATACCCCACGCCAATGAGTAAATGATAGTAAGGACCGACTCTGTAAGACCCACAGTGGCCATGCCATTGGTACCCACGTATTTGGCCACGAAGTAGGCGTCTACCAATGCAAAGAGCGATTCGAAAAACATCTCGATGACCATCGGTACAGCCAGTAGAAGAAGAGCCTTATTGATAGAAATTTTTGTGTAATCAGTATCTTCGTCGCCTTTTAAGGCTTTGAGGATTAGTTTTATGTATTTCATTTATTTGTTTTTAAACCCTTAGGTTGCACCTTTTTAAATGGTTATTTATGAATTTTGGTATAAATTGGAACACGGATGCAAGCACCACAGCTTGACACGGATTTATGCATAATAATCTGTGTTCCAATTATGTTTACAACATCGCCTTGAATTCTTCTTCATTGATCATTTTTACACCGAGGTCTTCAGCTTTTTTGAGTTTTGATGGTCCAGCACCTTCACCTACAATAAGGAAATCCAGTTTTTTGGATACGCCACTCACCAATTTGCCACCGTTGCTTTCTATTTTTTGTTCAAGCTCTTCTCTTGAAAAAGACTCAAAAGTACCCGTGTAAAGGAAGGTTTTACCCGCTAAGGTCTCACTTTCCTTTTCTTGTACAATATTATCTGCCTCGAATTTCAGCCCTGAAGCTTGCAGGCTTTGAATTATTTTGAGGTTTTTTTCTTCTTTAAAGTACAATAGAATACTCTGGGCCACTTTCTCGCCCACATCGGGCACATTTCTTAGTTCTTCAAAATTGGCCGCTTGAAGTGCCTCATGGGTTTTAAAATAAGATGCCAACTTTTGTGCTGTGGTTTCACCGACAAATCGTATTCCTAGTGCAAATAATACTTTACTAAATGGTTGATTTTTAGAGTTTTCTATGCCGTCAAGGATATTTTGGACTGTCTTTTCTTTAAAGCTTACTTTTCGTTCTTTACCTGTGTTTTCGTCAATATGTACTTTTTCGATACCCAAAAGGCTCTCAAAGTTTAGTTTGTACAAATCAGAAACATCAGAAACCAGACCCTGGTCCATCAAAATCTCAATTTTGCCTTCACCCAGCGAGTCGATGTTCATGGCTTTACGCTGAATGAAATGCTCTATTCGGCCTTTGATTTGTGGTGGACAGCCCATTTCGTTTGGACAATAATAAGCAGCTTCTCCTTCATTTCGGAACAACTCGGAGTTACATGCCGGGCAATTGGTTGGGAAGCTAACTTTTGAACTTTCTCTTGTAGCCTCGTCACGTAGTTTTGAGGTGTCCACACCTGTCACTTTGGGTATGATTTCTCCCGCTTTTTCTACAAAAACTTGGTCGCCGATAGACAATCCTAGTCTTTTTATCTCGTCGGCGTTGTGCAAGGTGGCCCTTCTTACGGTAGTCATCGAAAGTTCTACAGGCTTAAGTTCGGCCACGGGCGTAATGGCTCCCGTACGTCCCACCTGATAGGTAACACCCAATAGTTCTGTCGACTTTGATTCTGCTTTATATTTGTAAGCTATGGCCCAGCGAGGGCTTTTGGCTGTGAACCCTAAGTCTTCACGCTGTGCATAGTCATTTATCTTTATCACGATACCGTCTGTGGCACATTTAAGGGTGTGTCTCTTTTCACTCCACTCTTTGATGTATGCTATTACGCCATCAATATCATTTACTTTTTTGTAACTGTCAGAAACATTAAATCCGGCATTTTTTAGGGCTATCAGACTTTCTTCGTGGGTTCTAAACTCATCGTTTTCTGAAAGATATTGATAGATGTAACAATCCAAGTTTCGGCTAGCTACCACACCCGAGTCTTGCATTTTGAAAGTTCCGGCTGCGGCATTTCGTGGATTGGCCAACGGAGCCTCGCCTATATCTTCTCTTTCGAGGTTTATATGTTCAAATACCTCATTGGGCATAAAGCCTTCGCCTCTGATCTCAAAATTGAGTCCAATATTTGATGAGCCAAACAAGTCGGTTTGGGTGGAATTGGTCTTTTTGGGGTTTATTTTGAGAGGTAAACTCCGTAGTGTTTTAATATTGGTGGTAATATCGTCGCCTTGAGTGCCATCTCCGCGTGTGACTCCGCGAACCAAAATGCCGTTTTGGTAGGTCAAAGAAAGCGAAATGCCGTCAAATTTTATCTCACAAATATATTCATAGGGAGATCCGTTGAGCCCCTTTTTTATGCGGTCGTCCCAATCTCGCAGTTCATCCTCACTGTAAGTATTTGACAATGAGAGCATAGGGTATTTATGGGCTACTGTTTCAAAAGACTTTGTAATAGTGCCACCAACCCTATGAGTAGGCGAATCAGGCCTTTTTAGTGTCGGATTGTCGATTTCTAAAGCTTCTAGCTCTTTAAGTAGGAAGTCAAATTCTTGGTCAGAAACTTCTGAAATCGCATCTTGATAATATCTCTGGTTATAATGATTGAGAAGGTCTGTGAGTTCGTCTATTCTAACTTGAGCCGACATACAATTAAGGTTTTTTTACAAAAATAATAATTCGATACGTTTTTCGGCCAAGGTTCTAATTTTTTGAGCATTTTAATCAAAAAATGCCCAATATCAGCTCTTTATTTTTGTTGGGTCAGAAAACAAAATCTCAAAATTTGATGTTTTGAATATAATACCGTCAATATAAATGAAAATCACAGAAGAGTTGTTGGCAGCGTTTAGACTTCAAGGCGACCAAGCTGCTGCTGAACTCGTTGGTAGTTTGTTTCAAAAATATGGACACAAATTGGGTTCTATACTGATGCCCTTTCTAGGTGATTTCGATACCTTGAATTTCGAAGAGCAAGACGCCGAAGTGTTAGATTTTTTTGAGAAAAATGCTGTTCTGCCCAATTTTTTTGACCTGAAGGACACTATCAGAGCCACAGATTTTTTTAAGACATATCAAACCAGCATTGGAATTATTCTTGGTTGTTATTCACTGCCTTATTGTTATCTGGGAGAGGACGGAGCTAGGGTTTTGGGGTTTTCTGGTAGAATTGAATCGGACACTTACAACAGGCTTCAAGAAACGGGCAAGTTTGTGAAAAATGTCATGAATTTTAGGATTTGGGACGAAAATAAAGCCGCGGCCATGATTTTAAAAGTGCGGCTCATGCATGCTTTTTGGCGTTTTATGGTCATGAAAACAGGCAAATGGGATATGAGCTGGGGGCTTCCGGTCAATCAGGAAGACATGTTGGGTACAAATTTGGCTTTTTCGTTAATTGTTTTGAGGGGTCTGAAAAAGCTTGGTTTTCAGATAGATGAGGTTTCGGAGAGAGCATATTTTAGACACTGGGCGGTCATAGGGAGTCTGCTTGGAATCGATACCAGACTGCTTGTTTTAGACATAAAAGAAGCCATTTGGTTGGACAAGCTCATCGCCAAACGCCAATTTAGAGCATCAGAAATCGGTAAAAAACTTACGGCTTCATTGGCCAATTCATACAAAAAACTCTCAGACAATGAAGTTGTTTTGGCGTATTTCAATGCTCAATCAAGGATGTTTTTGGGCGATCAATACGCTGATTTTTTGGGTGTTCCGCTTTCAAAATATCCAAAGACTCTACTGAAAACTATAAACAGCACCTCTACTTTTCTATCGAATATTTATACATAAAAACATGAAGGACAAAATAAAAGAAAGTTACATCAGCCATGTGTTGGAGCATGGACATGAGCCCGAGTCGATTTTCAAGTTTGCAAAAAAACTCAAAATAAAGGAGTCGGAGTTTTATGAAAACTACAATTCTTTTAAACAAATAAATGCTGAATTTTGGAAGACTTTGGTAGAAGAAACCATCGGGGATATCAAAAATGAGGAAGTTTATGAGGCATATTCGGTAAGAGAAAAACTACTTTCTTTTCTATTTACAATGATAGAAAATGCCAAACAAAACCGGAGTTATATTCTCAAAATAAGCGAAAAACTCGAGAAACCACTGGCAGTAAAACCCAACATGGATTTCAATGCCGCAAAGGATCTTTTTGTAGATTACATGAATGAACTGGTAGTGGTTGGGCAAGAAACCCGTGAAATTGAGCCTAGAAGTATTCCTTTTCTCACAGCCAAATATCCCGACTTGGTGTGGGTTTTGGTGCTTGCTATTATAGATTTCTGGATAAACGATGACAGCCGTTTGTTCGAAAAAACTGATACGCTGATAGAGAAGTCAGTAAATACAACCATGGACTGGATGGGACGAACTCCATTCGATAGCTTGTTTGACCTAGGTAAATTTTTATACCAAAACAGGAAATGATTTTGAGGTGTTTTAAGCTATAAACTTAGTGTTTTTAATAGATAATTAATGAAAAATCAGAAAAGTATTCCCACTTCAAAGGTGGCTCGAGCTACACAATTTGTAAAAGCAACCGCCAAAGTTGGGGGCAATTATATTAAGCATTACGGTAAAAAACTGATCGACCCTTCGCTTTCGAAAGAGCAGCTGCACGCCGACAATGCAGAGGATGTTTATGAAGCCTTGAGCAATCTGAAAGGCTCGGCCCTCAAAATGGCTCAAATGATGAGCATGGACAAAAGCCTTTTGCCCAAGGCTTACTCCGACAAGTTTGCGATGTCCCAATATTCGGCTCCACCGCTTTCGGGACCTTTGGTGATTAAAACGTTCAAGGGAAGTATAGGTCAATCGCCCTTTGAGATTTTTGATAGTTTTGAGCTAGAGGCCTCTAATGCCGCGAGCATCGGACAGGTACACAAAGCAACCCAAAGTGGTAAAAAACTGGCCGTAAAAATTCAATATCCGGGTGTGGCTTCGAGTATTAGTTCTGATTTGAAAATGGCAAGACCCTTGGCCGTGCAATTGTTGAATTTGAACGATGCCGAAATAGATCGTTATTTTGTGGAAGTAGAAACTAAGCTTTTGGAAGAGGCTGATTATCAGCTTGAACTCAAGCGGTCCATAGAAGTCACTAAGCTATGTGAGCATTTAGACAATGTGTTCTTTCCAAAATATTATCCCGAATATTCGTCGGATAGAATCATTACCATGGATTGGCTAGAAGGATCGCATTTGAAAGAATTTTTGTCTACAAATCCGTCTCAGGAAGTAAGAAATCAGATTGGCCAGGCTCTTTGGGATTTTTATCATTTTCAGATGCACACGCTCAAAGCAGTACATGCAGATCCGCATCCAGGTAATTTTTTGTTTACCCAAGACGGCAAGCTGGGTATTTTGGATTTTGGATGTATCAAGGTTATTCCGGAGGATTTTTATCGAAGTTATTTTGCCTTGATTAATCCAAATATATTAGATAAACCAGACAAAATGATGGCGATTTTTAAGGAGTTGGAGTTTATTTTGGAAGAAGATTCGGAGCATTTTCAAAGCTTTTTCTTCGATCTATTTTACAAAATGATAGAAATACTTGGCAGGCCATTTACTCACGCAACTTTCGACTTCGGAGACGACGCTTATGTACAAGAAGTTTATGGGTATTTCGAGTACGTGGCTTCGGTAAAGGAACTCAAAAATGCCAACGCTGCTAGAGGTTCGCAACATGGTTTATACGTTAACCGAACCTTTTTCGGGCTTTACACTTTACTCAATGATTTGAAAGCAAAAATCAATATAGAGCTACCAAAAGTAGAGATTCATGCTGCCAAATTATTGGCGTAGTCAATGGTTTTATTTGGGTAAAATCTCAAAGGTCTTTTCTCTTAAAAAGGAAAGACTTTTTTTTATCTAGTGGTTGATTTTTGCGTTCGGTTTCTCGATGGGAGTAATATTTTTGGAGACTTTTTTTTTGATAAATATTTGTTTTTTAGTGATTTGAGTACTTTCTGTTTTCTTTTCTAGTTTCCGATGTGATTTGCAGTCGTTCTTTGGCATGTTTTTTGAAATCTTTATCATCAGATAATTTTTTTCAATTTAAAGGTTGAGTTTTTCTTGTTTAACACCTGATCGGGTACACAGAGAATCTGAGAAATTCACCAAACTTTCCATAATATGAATGTAAATATCCTTAATTCGAAGAAATTAAAAGGAAATTTTCAAACGCTTGTTTTCCTGCTTTTGACATTTGCCACACTAAAAGGTTTTGCGGAGGGAACCAAGGAGGTCTCGCCTACGAGTTCTCAAATCACCTCTTTATATTTTGCCCCCAATAGTGGTTTTGGGTCTGGCTTTGATGCTCAACAGAAAAGTAGGATTTATTTCCACATAAGCAACAATGCCACTGAAAATCTTTATTTCGGAGGTAACTTCAGAACAGGTGGGTCCACCACTACTTTAACAGACGTTTATTACAGGATTAAAAACTCAGCCGGCACTGTAGTTGTTGGTCCAACTCTTTTAAACTCAAATATATCGTCACACGCCGAAGCGGTTGCTGGTCCTACTGGATATACACCAATAACGTTTAATCCCAGTGCCGACGGTGATTTTTACATCGAAATATACCGTGGAAATATTGATGGGTCAGCCCAGGGATCTACCAGTGCCTTTATAGCACCGTGGTTCGATTTTTCGGTTGGTACATCAACTAGCAATATTATTCCGGGAAGGTTATACTGTGAAAACTGGTCTTTCAGAGCAACCAAACCAACGGATAATTTCACAGGTACTTTTACTGACCCTGTTAGTCCAACTTTATATACATATACGAATGATCAAACCGTGGTTAAAGTTGTTTTTAACAATTTTAAACCTTTGTCTTTTATTCCAGCCTTCAATTATTATGGTGTTAGTCAGTCTGAAACAAACTGGCTAGTTGGAAGAAATTCAATCAATGTAGGAGTAGCTGTTCCTAACCTAGGAAACAGCTTCAAAACCTTTTTAAACAATCCAGATAATTCCGTATATCCAGTTGCCTCAGTTGCAGCTGCACCGACTATTACAGGTAATGTGACTGGATGCCCGGGAGCATTTTACATTCCTTACAATACCAATGTGACGGGCGATGTTAAATTCCTATTAGATTTAAACGGTGTACCAGATTTTCAGTCCGGGACTTCAGATAGAGTTTTGGAGGCTATTAATGTGCCAGCGGGTGCAAATTTAATGCCTTGGGATGGCAAAGATGGTTTGGGTAACACACTATCAGCCAATACCAACGTAGTGTCAAAGATTTCTATGCTCAGAGGTAGAATTAACCTGCCTCTTTATGATGCCGAATTTAATGAAAATGGTTTTTTGATTTCTGCTGTTGCACCTACCGTTGCCGATAGTATCAGAATTTACTGGGATGATAGTCAACTAACTAATCTTGTTGCCTCTCCTGGAAATAATAGTAACATTACTGGGTCAGGTATTAGCAACTCTCTTGGAGGGCAGAAGTCTCCAGGACATGCTTGGAACGGTGTTTATGGCAGCTCTTTATTAATACCACCGGTTTTGCCCAATAGTGACGGTACAGCTACACCTGACTCAGCAAAAGATGACTTTGGTAACGTTAGAACAATAAATACTTGGTTTTGGGGTTTGGAAGAAAAGTCTGCGAATCTAAATTTTAGATTGCCTTATTGCTTGTCATTAAGTGGCACGGTTTATCATGACAACAACGGTCTGAATAATTCATTGATTGATGGTACTGGAACAAATTTTTGGGGATTATACGTCTATTTGGTAAATTCTTCTGGTAATATTGTATCCATAGACACAGTCAATGCGGATGGTTCCTATAATTTCAATTCTGTGGATTCTGGTGACTATACTATTCGAATAAGTACCAATACTGGAGTGGTTGGTAACACTCCTCCAGCAATAGCTCTTCCAAGTGGGTATGGACTTATTGGCGAAGGAACTTCGGCTACAGGGGACGGAACTCCCAACGGAGAAACGGCAATTACAGTAGTTTCATCAAACATTGTGGGTATTAATTTTGGACTAAATCAAGTTCCAAACTCAAGTAATGCCAATTCCACAACAGCTAATCCTACGGGAACAAATACTGTTGTAGTACCATCCCTTGGTGGCTCCGATTCAGAGGATGGAACCTTGGGTGCAACAAATTCAATAAAAATTAAATCTTTGCCTCCTAACGGAACCTTATATTACAACGGGTTTGCTGTTGTAGATGAACAAGTAATATCGAATTATAATCCAAGTTTGCTAACAGTTGATCCAAGTTTTCCTAGCGTAGGTACGGTCATTTTTGATTATGCATTTTTGGACAATACAGGACTCGAAGATCCGGTTCCGGCTGTTGTAACTCTCAATTTTACAAACAACCCACCAGTAGCGACCAACGACACGAATGCAGCGATAGCCTCAACGGCAGCCGCAAGTCCAATCAATGCCTTGGCAGCGACAGACACAGACGGAACAATAGTAAGTTACACCATATCAAGCCTTCCGACCAACGGAACGCTGGCC
>DATGXK010000018.1:0-334215 GCA_035299025.1 Leadbetterella sp. | reverse complement strand
CAACATCACTGGACAAACCAATGCAAGTCTGACGCTAAGTAACTTAACTACTGCAGACATTGCAGAATACAGTGTTGATATTTTTGGACCCTGCGGAACAGTCTCTCATTCTGGAATTAACGTGGCCGTAGCTCTGAAACCTGTGTTTTCTCTGAACCCCGTAAATGCCATCAAATGTGTGGGCGAAAGCCAAACTTTCACGGCTGCTGCCAGCAATGCAGGTTCTTACAAATGGCAAAAAGACGGCTCTGACCTGTCTGACGGTGGAAATATCTCTGGTAGTTCTTCATCAAGTCTGACCATTACTAATCTTTGTGCTACATGCGATGCTGGTACATACACCGTAAAAGCTTTCGGTACCGGTGCATGTGCGAGTCAAAGCGTAACCAGCTCTGCAGCTACTCTAACTGTAAATACCCCAATAAGTATCACTTCGGTTTCTACTTCTCAAAGCAAATGTGAAGGCGAAAATGTAACTCTCGAAGTGGTGGCCGCTGGAACCATCACTGGATATCAGTGGAAAAAAGCAGGTAACAACATCACTGGACAAACCAATGCAAGTCTGACGCTAAGTAACTTAACTACTGCAGACATTGCAGAATACAGTGTTGATATTTTTGGACCCTGCGGAACAGTCTCTCATTCTGGAATCAACGTGGCCGTAGCTCTGAAACCAGTGTTTTCTTTGAACCCCGTAAATACGCCAAAATGCGTGGGTGAAACCGCTATTTTCAAAGCGGCTGCGAGCAATACTTCAAGTATTTTCTGGCAAAAAGATGGAATAAATCTGGTAGACGGCGGAAACATATCTGGAAGTAATTCGGCAACGCTAATAGTAAGCAACATTAGAGCAGGTTTTGATACCGGTATTTACAAAGCCATCGCAAACGGTTCTGGAGCTTGTTCCTTTGCGACTTCGATTAGTACCGAAGCCATTTTGAGTATCAATGCTCCAATAACCAATGTGAAAATTTCTCCAAACGCTGACAAATGCGAAGGCTCAAGTGCAATTATCGAAGCCACACATGACGGTGTCGTAACTGGCTATCAATGGTTTAAAAATGGAGAAAAAATACCTAACAGTACAAATTTCAAAATAGAATTCAATATCCTAAAACCTTCAGATAAAGGAACTTACACGGTGGAAATTTACGGACCTTGTGGAACAATAACTTCAACGGCCTCATTCTTAAATGTGACAGCATTGCCTGTAATCATCACCCAACCAGTAGATGCAAAAAGATGTATTGGTGAATCAGTAACTTTCCAAGTTGCAGGTACAGATTTCGGCTCATTTAGATGGTTTAAAAACGGAGCGAATCTAAACATAACTACACAAAATTTAAATATACCATCAGTAAATGAATTATCTAGTGGTCAATACATAGTCGATGTGTTTGGCGTCGGAGCATGTGCTACAAGAACCACTTCTAGCAGATTTACAAACCTTGAGGTTGGTAGTAAAATTGCCGTAGAGAAAATTACCAAAAACGTAAGTTGTTTTGGCTTGAGCGATGGTAGCATCCAACTTAAAACCACAGGAGGTTTCGGATCGCCATACAGTATTACTTGGCAAAATCCATCCTCTGCAAAAGGAGAAACTGCGACCAATTTAGCCGCGGGACTTTATGAATTTACAATAGCCGACAATCGAGGCTGTTCTCAAAAGGACAGTATGAGAATCTCTCAACCTGAAAAATTATCGGCAAACTTAGTTTCCAAAACGCTTAATTATTGCGAAACTTCTGGAAAGGCGAGTGTTAAAACAGTGGCAATTGGAGGAACTAAACCTTACAAGGCTTCATGGACAGACCTTCCTAATTTTGTGGAATTGGATAGACAAAATCTGAAAGCCGGCACTTACACCCTAAAAGTTGTAGATGCAAACAATTGTGAAACTACTCTGGCAACAACCATTGAAGATTCAACTTCAAAGATGTCAGCGAAGTTAAGCTACAATCAACCATCATGTTTTGGCAAAGCTGATGCCAAGCTTTCCGTGTCAGCAATTTCGGGTAGAGGAGTCTATAAATACACTTGGACCGGTGTTAACTACACTGGAACGGCTTCTGAAATTACAAATCTTGCTGTAAATAATGAAAATGCACAAGCAATTGTAACAGATGCTTTAGGTTGTGAGGTAAAATCAGATATATTAAAACTGATTTCTCCAGTTGCCATTTCTTTAAATATTACAAAGCAAAAAGAAGTTTGTCCTTCTAAACCTTTTGAAGTAAATGGTACTGTGGCCGATGGAACTAAATACGAATGGACCACTCCATTGGGCAAAAAATTAATCGGTGCAATCATCGTTGGAGATAGTATAGGGAATTACAAATTGGCAGTTACCAATTCTCTAGGTTGTGTGGCACTAGATAGCGTTTCGATAATTCCGAATGCCAATGTGAAGCCATTCTTTGCTTCGCCTACACAAGCCCCTGTTAACAAAGAGGTTGTATTTGTAGACTTAACCAACCCATTGGCCTCCAATGTAAAATGGATATATCCAAGTGCGGCCAAAATGATTTCAGAAGATCCTACAAGGCTCAAACTCAGCTTTGCTACCTTGGGTACATACAAAATCACCTCTCAAGTAACGGTCTCAGATTGTATTTACACATTCGCCAAAAACATCAATATCGTTGATAAAGTCGATGACGGTGGATTTGCTCCACCATTTGGCTACGATATTCTTGATTTTACGATGTTATCAAATCCGATTACGAATGGATTAATCGGAATTAAACTAGACGAAGATCACCCTAAAGATTTCACGATTTCATTACTAAGTGTAAATGGCACTCAAAAAATCTTTACAAAGAAACTTGAGAACTACAATGACAATACTGTATTCTTTGAGATTCCTGCTAATCTCAATCCAAATACCAGTTACATCCTGACTCTTGAGAATGAAATTTCGAAAAAAGCAAAAAGAGTAGTAATCCTAAACTAAGCCTAAAACCAATATAATGAACAAATATATTTCAAAACTAATATTTGCAATGATTCTACATCTCGGCCTGGCTGTAAGTACAAATTACAGCTTAGCTCAGAATGTCGATTTAGAAGCAATTACAAAGGCGAAGCCCTTGACAGTCAACGGTGGTCTTAGCTTAAACTCGGTTTTTTCGTATGGACTACCAAACGTAAATAGACCAGTGAATTTATTTCTTTCTGGAAATCTCAATTTCAATATTTTCAATACTATAAATGTGCCGGTGTCAATGAACTTTACCGATCGAAAAGTTTCATTATCGCAAGGATATTCGTTTAACCAACTGAGCATAAACCCTACCTACAAATGGGCCACCGCACACATCGGGACCAATTATATGAACTTTTCGCATTACACGCTTAACGGTCATCAGTTTCTGGGTGGCGGTCTAGAACTCAAGCCAACCAACTGGAACATCCAACTGATGACAGGAAGGCTCAGGAAAGGTCAGTTTGTAGATACGCTAACCACGGGACCCACTTTCAAACGAATGGGGTATGGTGCCAAAATTGAGTACAATCCTGGCAATTATGTAGCGGGTATCACTGTTTTCAAATCTAGTGATTTTGCCAATACTGTTCCTGTTGAAAAAAGAAAAGGCCCTGAGTCTGGAATCATCACTCCTGAGGACAACATGGTTATTGCCCTAAACTTTGGTACTACACTTTTTCATGCCTTACAAGTGAATGCCGAATACAGCAACAGTGTACTCACAAAAGACCAGAGTACATTTTACGAGAAAGTAAAACTAAGAACCTTGGCAGGCATATTCGCAAAGGCTAATGCCACCACTGAATCCTACAATGCTTTCAAGACCAACATTAACTATAATATTGCGGCTTCTAATACACTGATTGGAGCGGGTTATGAAAAAATAGACCCGAACTATAAAACCCATGGTGGTTATTATTTCGTGAATGACATCGTCAATTACACTGTCAACCTAACACAGCAGTTATTCAAAAACAAAGTAAGTTTAGCGGCCAATATTGGTGTTCAAACAGACGATATCAAAAAAAACAAAGCTACTAACGGAAGGCGATTTGTCGGGTCTATAACTGCGAATGGTCAAATAAATGAAAAACTCAGCATGGGTTTGAACTTCTCCAATTTTCAATCTTACATGTTTGTAAATGATTTATACTCCAAAATCACCCGAATTCCAGGCTTGGAAATTGATAGTTTAGATTTTTCTATGATATCTCAAAACATTGCCTACAACATAAACCAAACTATCAAAAGAGATGAGAATCAGAATTCAGCCGTAGTTTTCAACCTCAATTTATTGAACTCTCAAAACAAAAGTGACAATAAAATAGACCCATTGAGCAAAACCAAAATAGCCAACGCCACACTCGGATACAGCCACCAATTTATCAAAAAGGCACTGAGCCTGAATATAGGCACCAACCTAATCAGCAATAAATTCGCTACTAGTAAAATGTCTGGCTTTGGTCCATCTGTGGGTTTACAAAAAGGATTCCTGAAAAATAAATTTAACACCAATTTGAACCTTACATGGCTAAAAACCGAAACAGAAGGCACTGAGATTCCAGCATCAGGAAATAGCGTAGCTAACCTACAATTGGGAGCCAATTATAATCCTAAACAAAGACATAGTTTCAATTTCAATTCAGGCTTAGTAAAAAGCGGAGCTGTTAAACCGTATTTAAACGGAAACATAGGCTATTCTTACGCTTTCTAACAACATTATTCTATGAAAATTCAAATGAAAAAATTAATACAATCTAAGTACCTTGGACTACTGTTTTTGGCCTTACTATTGGCAAATTCAGCCATAGCTCAGCAGTATTTCCCGGTGGTGGCAAAATTTACCCAGCTGCCTCCTTATCCTATTTATCTATCGGATTTTAGTAATCCCAACCAGACCAATCTGTCTATTCAAATGCAGATGAAGGATAATCAGATTGCTTCACGGCCAATTAGACTCAAACTTTATGTTGAGGGGCAGGGATTCAGAATAGAGAGCACCGAATTGGTACAAGGCGAGCCACCTATCACGCTCGCTTTAGGGCAAATTTATGACTTGCCAAATACACAGGTGGCCAACTATTTTAAACAATACAATCTCAAAATCTCTCCCGAGCAGTATAGCAAGGCATTTTCTGAAGGAACCTTTCGTTTTGGAGTAGAAGTAATTGACTTTGCCACCAATAGACCGCTTTCAGGTATTCAGTGGAGTACGCCAGTTTGGATTGCAGTGAATGAACCCCCTGTTTGGGTAAATCCAGCAAACAATCTTGCTCAAAAACCACAGCAACCCCAAAACATAAACTTTCAGTGGGCTCCACGCCACAAAAACGTGGGTGATGTAGAGTACGAATTCACCATCACCGAGCTTTTCATAAATGAAGGATTTAAAGGAAATATACAAAACCTTTTCCTTTCACAACCCCCATACTACAAGGTCAGAACGCGAGCCACCACCTTAAATTATAACGCCACTTTACCGCCGCTTCTTTCAGGCCGAACCTATGCTTACAGGGTACAAGCTATAGCGAAACGTGGTTTTGAGGACGTAGGCGTATTCCGCAACAATGGATACACCGAAATTCAACATTTTCAGTACGGAGAGAAACTCAAGCCACCTACCAATCTAAAATTAACCTGGAATGACGACGCCAAGTCTTTGACATTCAACTGGAAAGGCCAGCCTGAGCACAAAACTTTCGAGGTGGAGTACAGAGAAAAAGGAAGCACCGGTGAATGGAAAAAACTAAATGTAACACCTAAAAATGGCTTGCTGAATGCCCAAAATATCGCTGACCTAGAAGCGTACAGAAGTTATGAGTTTAAACTTGCTGGTATTGACGTTCAGAATCAAAGAGCTGCTGCCGAACCCATTAGCATAGATGGAATCGCAAAAGACATCTACTTGAAAAAGACCGAACCCGAAGTAAAAATTGAGGGAAAAGTGCAATGGGCATACTATGCCTCAGAAGAGGGTGTAAGTACGAATAAAAAAGATTTAATTCTTCAAAGTACAGGCAACAACACTTCATCAACAAACAGACAAAGAAACACGACAACTGAAATATTGCAAAAATCAAATATTGGAAATACAAAATTCAATTTGAAAGATGCGATTGTTTCGCTTTACAGTGGTGAAAACAGCAATTTTGATGTCAATAGTTTCAAAGAGAATGCCAATTCTCTAAAACTCATAGAGACCGTTTCAACGGATGAAAATGGCAAGTATGTTTTCAAAAACAAAACCTTAAGACTAATCAGGGACCTGAAAAATCTGTATGTTTTTGTAAAATACAAGAACGAAGCCTTTTCTTCTACTTTGGTTAAAATTAATCTTGACGAGAACAATAACAGTACTCAAACTATTAATCCCATTGTAGTTCTGGCCAATACCATACGCTACTCGCCTGTTTTAGAGCCTGAAAAAATGATAACCCAAAAATCTGTGTTACAAATGGAGACTATCAGGAGCGGGTTTATGTTTATCAAAGTACCTAAAATGGTCAATGTGAATGTAGAACAAGACCTTCCTGGAGGATTAACCATTGACAATATCGAAGAAATCGGGCTCTACAGACTAAAAAGTATTGTTGACAAAAATCCGTATCTTAGCAACGAAGGAAATAGCCGCAGTAAAACCAATATCAGGTACAACAATGACGACTATACGTTGGTATCGCAGTATAGCAACACAGCCACCTCAGCTCAAATATTCTACAACAAATTTTACAATGATAAGTTTGTGCTCAGAGTAAAACAAAAAGGTAGGAAAGAAGTACTGTACCCAGTCAATCCGATTGAAAATTTTGAGGACGGAAAACTTGTCAAAGTAACCGACTATTTCAAATACAAATTGCCTGCCGCTACCCTCAAAGGATATGTCGCTAGGAAAGACTTGAAAAACCCTGTTTCTAACGCCACAGTTCAAGCCTTTGGTACCTCCATGAAAACCGATAAAAATGGATACTATGAATTTGAAATACCAAACAATGTAGCCTCAGGTACTAAAATTAGCGTATCAGCAAAAGATCCATTAAACACCTACAATGAAGACACCAAAACCGTAGAATATCAAGCCAGCGACATCAACCAAAACCTTATTCTTCGTGCCGAGGGCGTTGCAATTCAAGGCATTTTGGTTGACGCAAGCGATAAGCCTGTTCAAGGAGCAAAAGTAATCTACAATGGCAAAGAGAGTATATCTAATGCCGATGGAATCTTCCAAATTTATGAGGACGGCAACGCTATTACGGGTGAAATTAACGTAGTTGCGGAGGGTTATGCCAACAAGAAACTGTCAGCCAGTGACTTTATCAAAATCGCTTTAACAGAGAGCGTTTTAGAAAATAATCAGAAAGAGTGGATTGAAGCTTCTAAGAATAAATCACTGTTGAAATCGAACGCTCAATATCAAAAAAATGATTTTAACTCGGTCTATAATAGGGAGTTCAAAGAACTAAACAGAGTTGCTTCTGGTATTTTTGAAAATCAGAAAATTGTTCTCGACAATCCATTTAAAAACGTAAGGATAATTACTTACACTGCTGAAGACAAGCGGAAATTTGGAATGAGAAACATGAAGGACAGCACTGCATTTACCAATGTAGAGTCGCTGCTTTCAATAGCTGAAGTAAACACCACCATACCAATAATTGGATACAATACAAAAACCAAGGAGACGGAATTAAAGGTTAAAGTAACCAACAAAGAAAATGCTCAGGTATTATATTTGGAAGAAGAACATACCCTTAAACTTCCTGCAATCACTCCCAAAAAGGATTCAATATTTACTTTCAAAATTAAGATTAAACCAGCCGACTACTTCTACGGGGTGGTCAAAGACAGTACCATTTTTATAGATGGCGTTGACGACAAATCAAGCAAAAAAACTAGGAGAGGTGATAAACTAAACCCTTTAAAAGATGTAAAAATTACATTCGAGGGAGGTTCAGAGGCCACTTCTGACGCCAACGGTAATTTCAAAATTTTGGTAGCTAAAGACACAGAACTTGCTCTCGAGGCCAACCTTGAAAAATACAATAAGTCTGTGACTACCATTCCTGCTGGAAAAATAGAAGAATACCTGAAGGCCGATAATAGAAAAGACCTCTATCTAGTAGAAAGAGAAAAAGACGTTCCAAACTTTACAAAACTTCTAGGTTTTGATGTAACGGTTGAATCAGCATCTAAAAACTCAGCTACCACTTTCTCCATCTCTGGTAAACTAAAACTAAAAACCGGAAAAGCGGGTGATGCCAAGGTAAACATGCTTTACAAAGCAGACAAAACGGCTGAGTTGACCTTCAAAGACATTATAGTTACACCTGATGCCGCAAATAAAATAAATGCTATACCGCTATTATCTCAGATTAACTTTGTCGAGAATGAAGCCGAACTTACATTGTTCGACTACGCCCCTATCACGCTTGAAGGTAGCCCCACTGGTGAGCCTTTCATAAGGATGCAAAAACTATTGGGCAAGGTTGGAGAAGGAAAAATCGGAGGTTCAACCCTCAAATTCACCAAAACCCACATCATGGGTGTGAATTTCGGAGAAATGGAATTAGAGGAAATCACCCCTGAGAAAGCCAAAAGCTTTGGTAAATTCAATGACAAGATTTCTGATGATAAGAAAACAGAGTTTAAAAAAGATATAAAGGCAGTAAAAGAGCAAAACGAGAAAAAAGAGGAAGCTCAAAAAGCCGAAGCAGCAGCCCAAAAAGAAAAAGCTGAACTGGCCGCTAAGGCTTTAGACTTGGCCAAAAAAGCACAGAAAGATACACAAAACGGTGGTTCAGAAAAACAAAAACAAGATGCCGCAGCTGCTGTTGCAAAAGCCAAAACAGAAAATAAGGAAGCTCAGAAGGCCATAACAGAAATGATCGAAGTGCCTGAAAAAGAGCCTATGTTCTTGACTTTTTCAACTTCATTTTTAGAAGAACTTCGTGATAACAAAGAGTATAAAATAGTATTCAAAAAAGCCGCAAACAAGGCTAAAAAAGGTATTGATGAGAAAATAGACAATGCCAAAAATGACGTAAACACGGCTAAAGAAAAACTCACCAAACTTGAAAACACCAGTCCATACTTTAGGGTGGTGGGGTCTGTGGACAAGGCCAAAGAGGCTGTTTCTAAGGCAGAGTCGGCTCAAAAAAATGCTGAATTTCAAAAAAACAAAGTAGGAGCCGACGAAAATTACATCAAATTTTCGGTAGGTTCGGTCAGTGTAGGCCCACTGACTGGCATTTTCATGAATGTTGAGAAAAACAGTGCGGTTCTGAAGAAAAGCGGTGTTTCGTTAAAAGGTGTGATGAGTTTCCCAGAAGTTTGGAAACTTAAAATAGACCGACCGCTCATCGTTGAGAAAATCGAAGTCGACAAAAAATTTGACTTGAAACAAGTATCATTTGCACTGGATAGAGGATATATCTATCAGCAAGCCGTAGCTGACAGTTGGATGTTTAACTGGACTAATTTCCAGATATTCAATAACTTCAAAGGCTACGGAATTGGTGGTAAGATATTCGCAGACAAAGAAAACTTTGTACACGTTAAGTCCTTGGCTCTCTCGGTAGTAGATGGACAAGTATTTCCAAACATCGAGCTGGACTTACCAGAGAATGGTTTCAGGGTTAAATCTCTCAGATTCAAAACGCTCGGTAAGAGAAGCATTAGCCTAAAATCTAATGTTGCCGAAAAAAGCTATGAGTTTGATGGCTCTCTCCAAATCATAAAAGATGACAGTGCTCCTACTGCGACAGATACTGACTCTACAGATAAGTTTGGAAACAAACTGAGTGAGTTGGAAACGAAAATGAAAGCCCAAAATCGTTTGAATGCCGAAGAGCAAGCCGCACTGAAGGAAGCTAAAAAAACACCTGAGCAGAAAGCAAAGGAGGAAGCCGATGCAAAAGTCAAAGCCGAAGAATCAAAAACCAAAGCTGAGGCAGCCAAGAAAACCGGCGTTGAAATCTTCCCTCTTGAAGTGCATAGATTTACATGGTCTACCACTGGTAAATTTGCGGTAGCTGCAAAGGTTGGTAAATTTATGGTCGGTGGTGCCGGTATAAATATCCGTAGATTGGTATTCTCAAAAGGTGGCAAACTCAGAAAGAGTGAAATTGACGACATGCTAAAGCTATCGGACGATGACTTAGCCAAATTGTCAAGCACTACCAAATTCAACGACAAACAAACAGCCTTTAAAACAGATTCAGCTGGCACCACAAGCCAAACAGGAGCTTTAAGTGCGGAAAGCCAAAAACTCCGAGAAGGTGTTGGATCAGGCAATTTATCTGTAAAGGCCGTAGAAGATAAAGTAGCCAAGGAAGACCCCAATGTCAACTGGGCATTTGGATTCGCCGGTGGCTTACAGATTGAAGGCGGTCCCAAATCCATTTCATTTGATTCTGACGTATCTCTTATCGTAGGAGATTTTGGCAAAGGCACTGAGTTTCAGATAAACGAAATCATGCTCAAACTCGACGCTCCAGCGGTAAGAGGATTTGCAAAAGTTAAAGTATCGCTAACCGGCCCTAAAATAGGCATGGAAGGTGCCGGAGACATCGAAACAGCTGGTTATAAATTTGCAGCTTCCCTGAAGTACTACAAATACTCTACAGGAGAAGTAGAAGTTGGTGCCGCTTTTCAAACATCCTCCGCTATTCCGATGGGTTCTATTACTTGGACATCGGTAGGAGGTGGTCTCGACCTCGACTTTAAAAATAGCAAATACAAGGTGTTTCTAATTGGTAGTGCCATCAATACAGGTACCAGTAAAAAAATAGCCGAGTATAAAAACGTTACTGTCGCTGTAGAATTTGATGGCAAAACCTGTGGTGCCAAGCCAGTTATAAAAGGTGGCATGGAACTCTGGACCAAAGAGGAAAAATTCTGCCAAACGAGCATTGAGTTGGATTTTTGCAAAATGAGAATTATTGCCAAAGCCAACTGTTTCAAAGAAATCATTGAAGGTTCCATGGCCGAAATCAACGCCCTTGTAACCATTTCTCAGGACGGTTTCTTTACGGGTGCTACAGTCAGAACCGAAATCCTTGGCATGAACGTAAACGGTATTTTTGCTTTAGGAGTGGAGTGCAACACGGCTTCGCCAAGAATGCCAGCTGAAATTTCGACTTACAAAATGCAGTTGCCAAAGTATGTTTACAAAAACGATAACGTAACATTCACAGGTATATTCCTCGGCTTCGACCTAGCCAAAGAGTTCAACTCTGAAGATAAAATGAGTGCTCTGGGAATGAAGGTTCTGGCATACAAAATAAAGGCGGAATTCCGAGGAAAAGCTTATGCTGGAGTAAACTTCACCAATGGTAACTTTATGATTGGTACTGACTCTAAGCTAGACATGGAAGGATATGTGTCGGTTTTGTCTTTCAAACTTGACGGTAAACTTAACTTAGCCATCAGAGCCGAGGGTGGAAAAACCTCAGATCTGGGTTGGAACTTTCTAGCCTCAGCCTACGGTAAGCTTGAAATAGCCACTGGAGATCATAAAAATAAAAACTGTAACGATTACTGTATTCTCTGTACCTCTTGCAGGTTCAAAAGGTGGAATCCGATTCCAAAATGTACGACAAATCCAAGCTTTGCTAAATTATGCCTAGAGGGCAGATTTGGAGTAAGTTATAGAGAAAAAGGCAATGATAATGGTTGGAGAAGAATCAAGAATTAATTTTAATAAAATGAAACTGTATAAGATAGTATTTAGTATTGTTTTCTCAACGTTGACCATTCTAGCATTTGGTCAAGACGATGAAGTAAAAATAAGTCTTCAGTCTGGCCCCAAAGGGGTTTTTGTAAGGATTGACGACGAGGTTGAACTATCCAAAATAAAAATTGGAGAGAAGCAGTTTGTGGTTAAACGCAAAAGAATGGACGAAACTAACTTCAAAACTGTTGGTAAACTTGAAGTAGCTAAAACCGAGCAAAAACTTAGGAGTCTGATTACCTCAAATGACCTCGAGGAATTTGAAAAAACTCAAGAAATAAAGATGTTGGACTTCATCAATTCCAAACCTCTTTATAATTCTGTGTCTTTGTTTGGAGAACTTAGCCATGAAATCCTGCAGGCATGGGGACTAGGCTTTTTAGACAAAACCGCTGAAAAAGGACATTTCTATTTCTACAGAGTGTATGAAATTCAAGGTTCTGCAGAAGTTTTTTTCTCCGAATGGGGTTTATTTCACAATCAAACCAACGAAATACTCAAAGACCTCAAAACTGAATTGAGTTCAATCTCAGGTATGGATAGTTCGGTAAGATTCAATTGGAAAATTGAGCTTCCTCGAACCGAAATATCCGAGGCATTAAGCTCTAAGCAAAACAAATTATTTGAAAACCTGAATGAGAAGACACTACAGGTGTCAAAAAGAAAGTACCAAGAAATCACTGGTTTTTTCCTAAGCGAGGGTAAAATATTCTCTTCTTTCCGCCTAAACGAATTTAATACAAGTTTCAACGTCTATTACAGAGTCAACAAAGAAACCAACTGGACCTTCCATTCGAAAAGAATAGCGGGTGTCGATAGTCTTGGTAATAATTTCATTACGGTCGATATTGCCTGCAATCCTGAAGATGTCCTGGAAATGAAAATTATACCCGAAGACATCATGAATAACCAGGGTACAGAATCCGCAATAGCCCGAGGAATCGCGGTTTCTAACAATCAAGTCACTCTTATTTATGGCCTAAACTCAAAGGACTCAACCAATGCGATCATTTTAGATTGGGCTAAATTACCCGAAAAAGCCTACTATTCAGGCATAGAGATTTCACGCAGTTATGAAGATGAACCTATTAAAACATTGGCTATTTTACCAGCTAGTGCCAATACTTTCACTGATTTAGACATTTATCCAGCCGGAAGAATTTTTACATATTATGTGAGACCCTTATTCATCGAAAAACAAGATTTAAGACAAGAAATACCTGCAAGTGCTGCCCAATCTTGCTCCAAGTTTAGCAAACCTCTACCGCCATTCAATGTGAAAGTAGAAACCTCAAACGGTAAACCAAAAGTTTCGTGGGAAGCGGCAGAAGACAAAAGCATTCACAGTTACCATGTATACAGAGGTACTTCAAGCACCCAGTTTGACCTCATTAGCAACAGCGTTTATAAAACAGATTTCATAGATTCTACCAGCAATATCAGTCCACGTCTTACGTATTTTTATAAAGTTGTGGCCATGAACCTCACCCAAGATACGAGCGATTATTCCGTTACGGTATCGTACACACCAGAGTTTGCGGCTAGCGACATGTATTCACCAGATTTGATTGAGGCCAGTGCTATTAATAATCAAATATGGCTAAAATGGGCTGATGTAAAACTGAATGATGACTTCGTCGAAGGCTACCAACTAGAAAGACAAAAAGTAGGGGAATCAGTTTTCACAAAACTCCACAACGGCATATTACAAAATGCTATTTTCAACGATACCACCGCTTTGCCAGGTATTGATTATAATTATCGCGTCACCTCGGTTTCTACCAACGGATTTCTTGGTAAATATTCTAAAATATCTAAGGTAAATATGCCAACTTCAGATGCTGACGTTATGCCAATAACCGACATCAAGGCCACTAATTTATCAAAAACCATCAGAATATCCTGGCCATCAGTTGAGACCGATGATATTATTTCGTACATTATTTACAAAAAATTACCGACAGAAACTAACTTTGAGAGAATTGGAATGGTAGCGAAGGGAATTTTTGAATTTGAAGACGAAAGGGTAGAAAACGATGAAATATACGTATTTTCGGTAACTGCCATTAATGCAAAAGGAAAAGAGTCAAAAATAGTGCAGAAAAAATCAATTTACAGAGAAACAAAATAATAAGATAAGTAAAAATGTTCATTCAGAAGTTCAGTTTGTATTTAAAAATATTCGGTTTATCGCTTTTTTTCTACTCATGTAGTGTAGAAAACATTGACCCCGTTGACCCTGACAATACTACTGAGACAAACCCAACGAACCCCACCCAGCCAAATACTACTGGTTCGTTGGTTTATGCCCCAACAGCCCTGGGAAAGGTCAGCAGTTCACCCCAGACTTTTGGTATCAGAAACGACAAGAAACTAAGTGACTACGAGGCCATAGCTACCAATTCAGCTCCTTACAATACCGATGAGTTTCCAGACTTCAGGTCGGTGGTTTCTATCCATGTGGCTGACGGCGACAATGTGGGCATTGGTTCAGGAGTTCTCATCAGTTCGCAATGGATTCTTACTGCTGCACATAATTTTATTTTGCCCGAAGAAACCAAAAATTTACCCAAACTTAGCAATGTCACTATCTTAATTGGCAACGACCCCAACAAACCAACCAAAACCTTAAAAGTATCACAAATCATTGTGCATCCGCATTGGACAAGCTCCGACGGTGGCTTTGAAAAGGGAACAGATTTGGCATTGGTAAAACTAGCCACACCTATTACTGATGTTACTCCAGCGATGGTCAATTTCGACCTGAATGGCGAAAAAGATAAAGCTTTTGTCTGGTCCTGCGGTTTTGGAGATTATTCACAGCAGGCTGGTCAAAACCGCGACGATTATTCTAAAAAACATGCCATGGTAAATGTCTTGGACAGAATTGTCAATGGTCTCACAACTAGCATAGCCGGAACAACCTACAACGGAGGTTTGTTGGCCTTCGATTTTGATGCTCCTGATGGCAAATACAATACTTTGGGAGATAACATCGCCAACGAACAAGAGAGAGTATTGGGTATAGGAAACAGTGCCGCAGAGGCATTGGAAATGGAGGGTGGAACCGTACAAGGTGACAGCGGTGGCCCTATTTTTATGAAAATAAACGGAGTTTGGAAAGTTTGCGGACTACTTCACGGTGGTGTTGATGACGTAAGAGCAGGTCACAAAGATAGTTCTTATGGAGATATAAGCATCTATTGTAGAACAGCCTCAGCTGCCAATTGGATACAATCCATAACAAAGTAGTACATGTCTAACCGTAACAGGAAAGTATAATTTAACGTCGAAAAGGCTCCGACACTGTCGGAGTTTTTTTTAAAAATTTCCGGAAAATTTCGTGACTTATTCGCTGTTTAGTGTCTTAATTACAAATCGAGAGAATCTATGAAAACCTTTTTGTTCGCTTTCTTAATTTTGTTAGCCTTTCCAATTGCCAGCTATTCCCATCAACCTTTAAAAAAAGGATTAAAAACCAAAAAGTTTGTAAAAATCAACCGGACCGAAACTGAGTTTGGTACTTTCAAATTTGTCAGTCCAGTTCTTGCGAAGAAAAACCTGTATATAGGATAAAAATCTAAAGAACCCAAAAGTAAAAACCACGAAGGCGGCCAAATTGGTCGTCTTTTTTTATTTAAATATCAACTTCGAAAGCTGTTTTTCGTCAAACATTTCATTGGCCAAATCCAGCAAAACAGGATTGGTTATTTTGTCAATATCATCAAAAATCTTCGTAATAGGCTCTACTTTATCTAAGTCCAGCAAACTCTTGGCCATCATCAACATATAGCCTTGCTTACTCTCCTCCGACATGGCCAATTGACCCTTGAGCTGTTCTTTCAGGGTTTTTAACTGTATCTGTCCCAAAGATTTATTCTTAAGATTATATAATTCCTTGTCTATCAGTTTCAACGATTTGTTCAGATTCTGAGGGTCAGTACCAAAGAAAATCGCAAACATGCCCGTGTCATAATACGAAGTATATCCTGCCTCTATCTGATAAACCAAACCATGTTTTTCCCTGAGACTCAGGTTAAATCTGCTGTTCATTCCAGGGCCACCAAGCAAATTCACCAAAGCAAAAAACGGCAATCTACTCGGGTGATTGAGTTCAAAAGAAGGCCTTCCTATAGCCACATGAGCCTGATTGTTGTTCTTTTCGACCACTTCGTCTTTCGCAAAATATTCGGTCGGCGAAGTCCTCACTCTGGTGGTTCTTTTGACAGGTATTTCGCTCAAAAACTTCTCTGCCACTTTTACCACCTTCTTAAAATCAAGGTTTCCAACTACCGATACAATGATTTTTTCGGTATCCAGGTTCTCGTCAATAAAGGTTTGAAAATCTTCCCTTGAAAAACCCTTCACACTCTCTGTGGTACCCAATATATTTACTCCTAGTTGATGATTAGGAAAAACCACCGCATCAAATTCGTCTTGAATGGCATCCTCTGGAGAATCCAAATACATGGCCATTTCTTCCAAAATCACCCCTCTTTCTACCTCCAGTTGCTTTTCAGGAAAAACACTATTGAATGTAATATCCGTCAAAAGGTCAATCGCTTTCTCAAAATGATGATCCAAAATAGAAGCGTAAAAACAGATTTTTTCTTTGGTGGTATAGGCGTTCAGCTCCCCTCCTACTGCCTCCAAGCTATTGATTATATGGTAAGCTTTACGTTTTTTTGTACCTTTGAAGGCCATGTGTTCCCAAAAGTGTGCAAGGCCGGCTTGGTGAGGTTTTTCGTCGCGACTACCAATGTCTAGCATTATTCCACAGTGGACAATTTTTGTATTTGAAACCTGCTTATGGGCAATTCGAATGCCATTTGGCAAAGTATACAATTGATATTCAGACATTATTCGTATTCGATTTCACTAAAATAACCACAAAGATACAAAGAAAAACACTAGAAACAGATGATATTAATAGCAGAAAGCGGTTCTACCAAAACAGATTGGAGATTATTAAACATAGAAGGTACAAACTTTACCACGGCCGGGCTCAATCCTTATTTTGTTACTTCCGAACAGGTGGCAGCAGAGTTACTACCACACTTTTTACAGCACCAGAATACTCACATCTCTGAAATACATTTTTACGGCACAGGCATCACCGACGACTCCAAATCTGCAATAATCAAAGAAGGCATACTGGCGGCTTTGGGCTACAATACGGATATTTTTACCTACTCCGACGTGGTAGCCGCTTCTAGGGCTTTGTTTGGAAACTCCTCTGGAATAGCCTGTATATTAGGCACTGGCTCAAATACTTGCTTTTGGAACGGCACAAAAATAGAATTCCAAATACCTCCATTGGGGTTTTGGCTTGGCGACGAAGGCTCCGGTGGCCACCTTGGAAAAACCCTCGTGCTCGATTACCTACACAAAGAAATGCCGCAAAATGTCAGGAGCATTTTTGAAGAAAAATATGGCGTTTTAGAAAGAACTCAAATACTTACCAAAGCCTACAAAGAAGACAAACCAAATAAATATTTCGCCTCGTTTTCGTATTTTCTTTATGAAAATGACCATGAGAACTATTGTAGAGAGCTCGTAGCCAAATCTTTCGAACAATTTCTCGAAAAATACCTTTTGAAATACCCCAACATCTCTACCGCACCCATCGGTTTTGTGGGTTCGGTAGCTTTCTATTATTCTGAAATTTTACAGGAAATTTGCAAAAAGCATCAACTCCAGATTTTTAAAATCATCGAAAAACCAATAGAAGAGCTTGTAAAGTTCCATCATCGAAACCTATAGACACACACGCTAGGTGTTTGATTATTAAACACATAGGATGATAGAATACATAGATTTTAACCGCAAAGGCGGAAAGACGCAAGCATATGATAGAAACTCAAACACACACCGTGAAGCAAAAAAACACCGTGCGACTCTGTGTTAAAATTTCGCATTGAGCGAAGCGAAAAACTCCGTAAAACTCAAATACACAACGTGAATCAAAAAAACACCATGCGACTCTGTGACAGAAAAAGTGAGCGAAGCGAAAAACTCTGTGAAACTCAAATACGCAATGTGAATCAATAAAACACCGTGCGACTCTGTGTTAGAACCTTTCACCGTTTTCCCTCACGAATATCGATCATTCCTCCAAGGATAAGCCGTATTGGAGTAACCTCTCTCCTCCCAGAAACCTTTTTGATTTTTCTCCAGAAACTCTATTCTTTTTATCCATTTAGAACCTTTCCAAGCGTAAAGCTGTGGGGTAATCATCCGAACTGGACCACCGTGTTCTTTGGCCAAAGGTTCTCCATAAACCGTATGCACTAGGAGAACATCCGATTTAAGAGCTTCTTCAATAGACAAATTAGTTGTATAAGTATCATATCCATAACACATTACATGCGTAGCCGTTGATTTTGGCATCACCAGTGCTGCCAAATCCAGCAGACTTACTCCCCGCCAAGGCATATCAAGCTTTGACCAAGTGGTTACGCAATGAAAATCACTGACGTCGTCCGTTTGAGGCATAGCCATAAAATCGTCCCAAGTCAAGGTTACGGGATTCTCCACAGCACCGTCAATCTTTAGTCGCCAATTTTTTAGCTCTACTGAAGGGTGATAGCCCAAATCCAAAACTGGCCACTTTTCTGTTAAAGTCTGCCCCACAGGTGTTTGCGGCATTCCGTGGCGATTTATCGGCCCTTTACCCATTGGTTTATCGTCAGATATCGAAGGCGAAAGTTTGATTTTCTCCTCAAACCTGGCCTTCAATTTCATTCTGGCCTCTATGATTCTTTCTAATTTGTCTTGCATATCCAAGTGTTTGTATAAATATACTACCAAACGCAACACCAAAAAGTTTTAATTGAAATGAATTTTTTAATATGAATATATGTTCATATATTAATTAGAGAATTCTACCGTATTCTGAAAGGAAATAGGTAATTTTGTTCAAAATTAAGATAGACAAATGGGTAAAATAGGTTCAGCGGTAAAAATGAAATGTCCAAGGTGCGGCGAAGGTGAATTATATGATCGCAGCAATTTGTTTTCACTGAAAGGCATTTTCAGCATGAAAACCAACTGCACCAACTGCAACCTAAAGTATGAGAAAGAGGTGGGCTTCTTTTATGGTGCCATGTACATTTCTTACATGCTCAATATCGCCCTTTTCGTAACCGCCACCGTTGGATATTACATGTTTTTCGAGGATAAATACGACTGGCGATATTACATTTTGGTCTATCTATTGATCACGTTTACACTCGTTAGGTGGATTTACCGCATGTCGCGATCGATTTGGTTAATGATTATGGTCAGCTATGATCCAGAGAAAAAAGATACAATTAAATAGCTTCTGAAAATAATTGAATAAGAAACTATTTATCTGGTTTTGAAACAAGAAACTGAAGAAATAAAAACAAATGGTTCCTTTAATCACAAAATAGTCCGTTTGAAAAATTTCTGGAGAATGTATTAAGAACTCGAATGTTCAGGAAATTTTTCAAGAGGATCATTATTTTGTGAATGTTTTTTTGGATACCTTTTTTGAACGGTGCGACGACTCGCAAAAAGTATCGCCCGCCTGGCATAGGCACATGCTGTTGATTAATCATATTTTGTAGAGAATAATTAAATAAATATAAAAATGACTGGAAGTTTTGATGAATTGATAAAATCAGAAAAACCTGTTTTGATAGATTTTTCTGCTGAATGGTGTGGCCCATGTAAAGCCTTGGCTCCTATTCTAAAGCAGTTAGCTGGCGAAATGGGAGATAAAATTAGAATCATAAAGATAGACATTGATAAAAACCCCGCATTGCAGAGAAAATACAACATATCGGGTGTGCCGACTATGATGGTCTTCAAGGGCGGGCAACAAAAATGGCGTCAGTCGGGGGTACTACAACTGTCTCAACTGAAACAAGTTATGAATGGTTTTTTGAACTAAGAGGCATCATATTCATAAAGAAAGCAGATGGCAACATCTGCTTTTTTTTGTGCCAAAGTTTCAAAAACCAAAATTTAGCCCCTGATTAACAATATTTTGCATATTTTTTTTCAAAATTATATTTGGAAAACATAAACCTCAAAATTCAAACTTAAAAATCCCAAAAAATGTCTTTTTCTAGCCATAAATCTAAAAACTTAAACCTTCATTTTCTAAAAAAAACATTTTTTAGAATTTTCCCATCAGAATTCAACCCTTGCTACTAAAAAATAGAAAAAATCAAGGTAAAAATCTGGCAAAAAATATTTCGACCAAAAGCCATAAAACAAAATTATCTTCTGTATAAATAACACAACTCTTATAATCGTTATTTTTTGTATAAAAATAATGCAACATTTTGGTAAAATATTTGTTATCTTTGTATCGTTAACAAAATAAAATTCGGAACAGAGATGAACAAGAGATTAATAAAGTATTTGGTACCAGCCGCATTTTTCGGTACATTCTTGGGTACAATGTTTATATGGAGTGTAGCATTTGGACCAGCTAAAGTTCAAAAGCAAATGGTGATTTGTTACAAATTCAACGAAAACACACCTAAAGAACAAGTAGACAAACACATCGGTGATTTCTTAGATTTGAAAAAAACAACCAAAGAAATCGTAGATTACACTGCGGGTTACACGGTGGCCAATGGCGACCAAAAGCCAGACTTCGACGTGATGCACTATCTCACCTTCAAAACTGAAGAAGATATTGCTAAATTTATCAAAAGCGAAGCTTACGAAAAATTCGTAGGAAACCACAAAAGCAACTGGAAGACAGAATTTGTGCTAAACGCTGACATCAAATAATAGGGATTTTTTTAGGGGTACAATACAACGAAAAAGCAGAGAAGTGTCTCTGCTTTTTTTTGTGCTTTATTTATCAAAACTATCACCTTCGGTTTCTGCCCCCTCTGCTGTAGTTGTCGTAGCGAGAACCACGTCTGTCCGAGTGAGAATAATTGTGGTTGCGGTTATAACTTCGGTTTCTGTTGTGGTGATAATTGTACTTATAACTGTAGTGCGGTCGGCGATAGCTGTAACTAATACCATAATAAGGCCGAGGCGGTGCGTAGCCATAGCGATAATAGTGCCCACCACCATAAAAACAACCCGATAAGCTCACGGAAAGAATCAAAACCAACAAAGTTCCTGCAAGTATTCGTTTCATTTTGTCTAAATGTTTAAGTTTTCTGATAGATGTAAGAGCGAACGAATACGTTGCACACATTTCTACACAAATGGCGATGTTAACATTTTGTTAGGAAAATGAAGCTGTATGGGACTGGAAACCTGATGGGTAAATATCGGAAGTAGTAACTCAAAATAGAAAATAGATTTTCGTTTAGTTCCGATCAAAGGGTAGAGATTCGCTTATTTTTAGGATAAATTAATTCGAATTGCAAAACCCTACTTTCAAGTTTCGACATGTTGTTTGGAACTTGTCGAAACGGGGATGATAAGATTTGTATTTTTCGGTCTGAAAACCGTCCAACACTCGTGCTTAATCTGAAGACTAAGCACAGCTGGAATGATAAGATTTGTAGTTTTCGGCCTGAAGAACGTCCGTCGCTCGAGCTTAGTCTGAAGACTAAGCACAGCACAGCTTGCTACCTAGCCTCGAAATGTCGTTCGGAACAAGTCTAAGTGCGTTTAATTAATCGAAACAAAATACTATTCATATTTTACCTTGCCATTAATTTCAAAATGAGTTTTTCTACCACCAACTTCAGACGAAAATAGAACACGATACTCCTCTTCTGATTTTCGTGGAGTAGCTTTATGACTTTTTATGTCATCATCTCCATGAAAAAATGATGAGACAAAAAATACAAGAAGAAACCTTCTAGCCTTTTTAAAAAACTTAGGCCAACGTGACTTCTTATTCCTTCTCACACGTGGTTTATTTTTAACTCTACGTTTTCCTTCAAATTTCGCTGATTCAACATAACCTGAGCCTACTTTTGAAACCCTTGGTATCAACACAATTCTACTTTCATCCTGAATCTGCTCCTTGAGGAAATTCAAGAGTTCTCTATACTCCCTTACCATATTTTTACTCATAAAAAAATTAATATTATCAACTAGCCTATTTTTGGTATTATTTCAAGTTTACTCTTTAAAAAATATATTTATACAGGCAAATATGCAAATCATTTTTTAAACAAAAAATAAAATCTAAACAATTATTAACTATCTGATTTTAAGACTAATAAGAAACTTACCAATATTAAAATCTTGAAATAAGATTTGATTTTGCAAACAAAATCAAAAACATCCTCAATCGTCAAATGGGCTACTAAATTGAACTATTTCAATATGCAATAAAAACCATCTAGTAAGAAATTTCCCTTGGAATGTCGATTATCATTTGTAAATAATATTTATCCACAATTTGGTAGTTGGGAAGAGTGCTACCACAGATATCCTGGCAAAAGCCTATCTAGCAATTCTTTTTACTATGGTCTAGAAAGGAAATTTACGCCTTCGAAAGTCAGGGCGTTTACACAGTTCGAAGAATAATATATATATATATATATATATGGTTTTGTAGAAATAATTAGGCACAAGAGTTGGAACAATGCAATTAGAAAGAATTATAGAATAATTACCATTGAAAATCCTATTCTATATAGCATCGGCATGCCCTACGGAAAATGTGGAAGAGTGCAATATCGTAACTCTTGACTATCATACAGTTATATATTTTATTAAACGTACTAATTTTCAAATTTAGCAATACCCGCCAAATGACCTATATTTATTGTGAGCTTTCGTTGTTCTTCACGATAAATTTTGCTCTTTCAAAAAGTTCGTCAAATGTAATTATTTCAGGATTTGAAGTATTCTTCCTGTATAATTCAAAAGACCTAAACTTATCCTTATTAATACCGTGTTCGCTAGAAAATTCAGCCAAGTTTCCAATTACCAGAAATGATTTTGGTTGATAGTTGAAAATTTCTTCTCCGGTTGGATTACCTTCATTGTCTTCAAGATTTATTTTATTTGATAATGTCTCAACTGCGGAAGCAACAGTACCTTGAATTTGTGCAACCGCACCAGCCAATTCTTTTGAAGGAGACCAACATCCTGCACGATAAGGTTTATTGTCTAACAATGGGGTAGTATCAGTTTTAATTTCAACAAAACACAAATTAGAGATTATCCCACTAGTTTTCATCAAGGCATCCACCCTCTTTCCATAATTATTAATATTATGTCCTTGAACAACCTGTTCTAATTTTCTATCGTTTAAACTTGATAAGAATAAATAACCGAGTCCATAACCAAATACCCATTGATTCTTTTCGAAATATTTTTGCCACAATGATTCATTCGTACAATTGCTCTTAGTCTTTACTTCTTCAAAATATTTTTTATCAGTTAAAAACCTCTCAAAAAAAACAATTTGTCTTTTTCTATATCCGACAGCAACTATGTCTTCCTTTGTAATCTCTGATTTTATTAATTGAGCAAAAATTTCTTGATTTTCATGTAATAGACTTCTTGCTTGACTATCTGAAACAACTAACTTTTTTAAATCTTCATCTGTAATATTTATTGGACCACTGTCTTCTAATTTTACTGATTGAATATTTTTAATAAAATCCATTAAGGCACCTATCTCGTCTCCAACAAAAGCAAAACTAGCATTATGTGGTTTGTCTGTTGCAACTGAATACCCTTGAATATTTAGAACAAATACCCCTCGATTATCCTCAATGAATTTTGCACTAATATAAGTTTGGGCATTTTCTTTATGCCTTAGAATAATTTCATCCTTAATAATCCCAAAAGCATAGCTATCTAGCGAATTCATCACTTTTGATGCAATTCTGATTTTTCTATCAGTATCTCCAAATGCCTTTAAGCTTGGGCTTATATATGTTTTACCTTCTTTAGGATTTTTATAGTCATCCATCTTCGGTTGTTTTTTTAATAAAAGCTAACAATTATGTTTACGCAATATCTTTTCTAGGTTGAGGAAATATCGAAAGCATTTAAATTGAATATTTTGATAATTATTTAATGCTGAGACTGATATGTAAAGAAAGGTAATTGCGTGATTTTTTTTGTTCATTTTATTGTGGTTTAAAT
Source organism: Leadbetterella sp. (assembly GCA_035299025.1). Taxonomy (GTDB): domain Bacteria; phylum Bacteroidota; class Bacteroidia; order Cytophagales; family Spirosomataceae; genus Leadbetterella. Next base: position 310,441 of record DATGXK010000018.1, on the reverse strand, counting down.
TTTGCTAATACCAAAGATAATTTATTTTCTTTTCTAACCAAATTATTTAGCTGTGATTCAAAAGTCTGCTAATCTTTGTTTAGAGTCTTTTACCTAATAAAGTCTCAAAAACCAAAAAATCCAGCCGAAGCTGGATTTCTTGAATATAAAAAAACGATTAAGTTTACGAATGAATAGCCCTATTCTCTGTGGCAGCCAGACATGCTTCTTTCATGGCTTCTAGGTACGTTGGGTGAGCGTGAGATATTCTGGAGATATCTTCGGCTGAGGCTCTGAATTCCATGGCGGTTACAGCTTCACCAATCATGTCGGCTGCTCTGGCTCCTATGATGTGTACGCCCAATATCTCATCTGTGTTTTTATCTGCCAATACTTTTACCAAACCGTCCACATCGCCACTGGCTGTTGCTCTTCCAAGTGCTTTGAAAGGAAACGAACCTGATTTATAAGCGACACCAGCAGTTTTAAGTTCTTCCTCGGTTTTACCCACTGCAGCCACTTCTGGCCAGGTGTATACTACACCTGGAATCAGGTTGTAATTGATATGTGGTTTTTGTCCTGCTATGGTTTCGGCCACAAAAACGCCTTCTTCTTCAGCTTTATGGGCCAACATGGCACCTCTTACCACGTCGCCAATGGCGTAAATATTCGGCACGTTGGTTTGTAGCGTATGCTCATCTACCAATACCTTTCCTCTTTCGGTGGCTACACCAACCGCCTCCAGGTTAAGATTGTCCACGTACGGTCTTCTGCCAATACTTACCAAGCAATAATCGCCCAGAATCTCTACTTTTTTACCGTCTTTGTCCTCAGCGGTTATTTTCACCTCTTTACCGAGGTTTTCTATCAAACTCACTTTGGTGTTGAAATAGAATTCGGCTCCCAGTTTCTTGATAGATTTTTGAAGTTCTTTACCCATGGTTTTGTCCATAGTAGGTATCATACCGTCTGCAAACTCCACAAAAGTAACTTTAGAGCCCAATCGTGCATACACCGAACCCAACTCCGCTCCTATCACCCCAGCACCTATCACCACCAAATGTTTTGGCAGTTCTTGTAGCTTTAGGGCTTCGGTAGAAGTAATGATACGGGTTTTATCATAATTCATGAAAGGCAAAATGGTAGGCTTAGATCCCGTAGCAATGATGATGTTTTTACCCGTAATCTGCTCCTCAGAACCATCTTCTTTGGCAATTTTCACGGTGTTTTTATCTACAAAAGAACCAAAACCATTTTTGACATCAATCTTATTTTTTTTCATCAAATACGTGATGCCGTCGTTCATTTTCTTCACCACGCCACCCTTTCTTTCAATCATTTTCGAAAGATCGGCTTTTACTTTTCCTGTGGTGATGCCGTGCTCCTCAAAATGGTGAACTGCATTGTAATAATGCTCCGAGGAGTCAAGAAGTGCTTTGGAAGGAATACAGCCTACGTTGAGACAAGTTCCGCCCATGGCATTGTATTTTTCAATAATGGCAGTTTTGAACCCCAACTGGGAACATCTAATGGCGGCCACATATCCACCAGGGCCTGATCCGATTACTACTACGTCGTATTGCATATTTTGATGTTTTTATCTTTTTTGAGAAAAATAGACCACTCTATGAGGTGTCTATTAAGTATCAGCTAAAAATTAGCGTTCTTTAAAGTCTGGAAAATCAAATACTAGAAAGACGCAGTCTTTACGAAATACTAGAAATTAATTTATTATCAGCACAAAAATAAAAACTAATTGTTCCTAATATTTTCTGTGCAGTCCGTTGTAAAATTTCGCTTCTTTCAATTTTTCTAAGAATGAAGAATGTCAAAAGCGAAATTTTGCAGAGGATCATTGCACAGAAAGTGTTTTTTTTGTTACTTTTTTTTTTGAAAAAAAAGTAAGCCTGCCTGGCAAGGCACATAAAGTATATTTTTATCAGTATTTGAACCCCTAAATCTTAGCTACTTATACCTGAAGAAGCATTCTCATTGGATCTTCTAACAGTTGTTTTACTCTTACCAAAAATCCTACTGAATCTTTACCATCTATCGTACGGTGGTCGTAAGAAAGAGCCACGTACATAATCGGTCTGATTTCTACCGAGCCGTTGATAGCCACTGGACGCTCAACGATGTTGTGCATACCCAAAATAGCCGACTGTGGAGCATTGATGATAGGAGTAGAAAGCATTGAACCGAAGATTCCACCATTGGTAATGGTGAACGTTCCGCCGGTCATTTCGTCTACCGTCAATTTATTGTCTCTGGCTTTCAAGGCCAATCTCACCACTTCACTTTCTATTTGTGCAAATGACATATTTTCGGCATTTCTTATAACCGGCACCACCAAACCTCTTGGTGCGGAAACAGCGATAGAAATATCAGTAAATTCATTGAAAACCACCTCTTCACCATCTATAAATGCATTGACAGCCGGAAATTCTAAAAGAGCTATCGAACATGCTTTTGTAAAGAATGACATAAAGCCAAGGCCAACACCGTGCGTATCTTTGAATTTATCTTTGTACTGCTTTCTAAGATCCATGATAGGCTTCATGTCTACCTCATTGAAAGTAGTCAGCATGGCCGTTTCGTTTTTCACAGCAACTAATCTTCTGGCAATGGTTTTACGAAGCGAACTCATTTTTTCTCTTCTTGAACTTCTATCACCTTTGGCAACAGCCACAGTCTCCGGAGTTTTACTTGCGGCTGGAGCAGCAGCAGGAGCTGCAGCCGCTGGAGTAGCCTTCAAGGCATCTTCCTTCGTGATTCTTCCACCTACGCCCGATCCGCTTACTTGGTCGGCCGAAAGTCCTTTTTCAGACATCACTTTAGCCGCAGCTGGTGATGGATGCCCTTCTGCATAAGTTCCACCGGCGGCAGGTGCTGCAACAGGAGAAGCAGGAGGAGCAACAGCCGGACTAACAGCGGCAACTGTAGCACCACCAACAGTCACCGACGCCAAAACACCGCCAATAGGCACTACACTGCTCTCTTCGGCGATTACGTTTAGAATACCGGCGTAAGGAGACGGCAGCTCAAAAGTAGCTTTGTCCGACTCGAGTTCACATATAATTTCGTCAAGACCCACCGTATCACCAGATTTTTTGATCCAGTTTGCTATGGTTACTTCGGTGATTGACTCACCTACGGTAGGTACTTTAATATCAAGTGTTTCGTTTTTTTGATCTGCAACTGCAGCCACAGCTGTTATCTCCACCGGAGCAGCTACTGGTTCTGATTTTGGAGCAGATGCACCTTGAGGTTCAATAGAGCAAATGGCCGCACCTATTTTAAGGGTGTCGCCTTCTTTTCCTATAATACGTAAAATACCGTCTGCTTCAGCGGGCAACTCGAACGTAGCTTTGTCTGACTCTAGTTCACATATTACCTCATCCATTTTAACAAAATCCCCATCTTTTTTCACCCACGCCGCTATAGTAACCTCTGTTACCGATTCGCCAACCGAGGGCACCTTCATGTCAATAGCCATAATTAATTCAATTGGAATGCTTTATCTAAAATTTTACTTTGAATATCGTTGTGATTCTTGGTGTAACCTGTTGCCGGTGAAGCACTTAGTTTTCTCGAAATCACATCATCAATACCACCAGGGAATTCTCTGGTTATAAATGACCAATATCCCATATTTAATGGTTCTTCTTGAACCCAAATTTTCTCTGCTTTGCTATATTTGGCAAGTTCGTTTTCAATTTTTGTTTTCGGGAAAGGATACAATTGCTCTACTCTTATTATGGCAATGTCCTCTCTGCCTTCGTCTAGTCTTCTTTTCTGCAAATCATAGTAGATTTTACCACTACAAAGCAAAACCTTCCTTACTTTTTTCGGATCTGCCTGCTCGTCGCCTATTATTTCACGGAAACTTGTGTTTTCTACAAATTCACTCATGTCAGAAATAGCCATAGGGTGTCTGAGCATCGATTTTGGCGACATGTGCACGCAAGGCTTGCGGAAAGGCAGTGTTACCTGGCGTCTGAGCATGTGGAAGAAGTTGGCCGGTGTAGTACAGTTACAAACATAAATATTGTATTCGGCTGCCAACTGCAAGAATCTTTCCGGACGGGCATTGGAGTGTTCAGGTCCTTGCCCCTCATATCCGTGCGGAAGCAACAATACCAATCCGTTCATGGAATTCCATTTTGATTCAGCCGCAACCAAAAACTGGTCTATCATAATCTGAGCACCGTTGGCAAAGTCACCAAACTGTGCTTCCCAAATAACCAAAGCACTTGGATTGGCGAGAGCGTAACCATACTCAAAACCCATAACGGCGTACTCAGAAAGGAAAGAGTTGTAAATCTCAAACTTCCCTTGGTCGGCACTGATATGAGCCAAATTATTGTATCTGTTGTAATTCTTAATATCGTGTAAAACGGCATGACGGTGAGAGAAGGTACCTCTCTGCACATCCTGGCCTGTCATACGCACCCAATTGCCCTGCTGTAGAAGGGAGCCGAAAGCTAACAATTCTGCTGCCGCCCAATTGAATGGTTTGTTTCCTGCAAAAATCTCCTTACGTTCCTCTAAAACTTTTTCTATTTGTTTGATTGGTGTAAAACCTTCAGGAACAGACGATAAAACCGCACCTACTTTGGCCATCGCTTCTTTCGAAATACCTGTTTTCGGCGATTCTTCAAAGTCTTCGACCGTCGAACGACGCAACTTGGCCCAATCTCTTTCCAATTTTGGAAGTTCATAAGGCAGTTGATTTTGCTTAACTTTTGATAAAATATCCTGCAGGTTATCATCAAACTGAGCTTTTATTTTCTTAGCATCGTCTTCATTGATGGTACCGTCGGCTTTTAATTTATCGATATAGATTTCTCGAGGAGTCTGATGCTTGCTGATGAGCTCGTACATGCCCGGCTGAGTAAATCTAGGCTCATCGGCTTCGTTGTGGCCATGTTTACGGTAACAAATCATGTCCACAAAGACATCCTTGTTAAATTCCTTTCTAAATTCGAGAGCCAACTCCATGGCATAAACCACAGCCTCGGGATCGTCGCCGTTTACGTGAAAAATAGGCGTATCGAGCATTTTGGCCACATCTGAACAGTAGAGTGTCGAGCGAGCGTCGGCATTGTCAGTAGTGAATCCAATTTGGTTGTTAATAATAAAATGTACGGCCCCACCCACGTAATAACCAGGTAGGTTAGACATTTGGGCTATTTCATAAACCACACCTTGGCCAGCTAGGGACGCATCGCCATGGATGATGATGGGCAGAATTTTGTCGTAAATGTCAGCAAATTCATTGGGCTTGAGACCTTGGCTTTCAAAGTGGGCGTCGGCCCTTGCTCTGGCATAACCAAGTACAACCGGGTCTACGGTTTCGAGGTGCGATGGGTTAGCCATTAATTTCATAGAAACTCTCTTGCCCGATGGCGTTTCTATTTGACTAGAATATCCCATGTGGTATTTTACGTCACCATCGCTAAACTCCAGTGTAGGCACGTTTTCTTCAAACTCATTAAAAACCTGATCGTAAGGCTTTTGCATGATATTGGTGAGCACATTCAATCTACCTCTGTGTGCCATACCGATTACAACTTCTTCCACGCCAAGCTCGGCACCTTTCAGAATGGCGGCATCGAGACCAGCTATAGCCGACTCTCCACCTTCTAACGAGAAACGTTTTTTGCCCAAAAACTTGGTATGTAAAAAGTTTTCGAAAGCTACGGCCTGATTTATTTTCTTTAGAATTCTTTTTTTCTGGTCGAAAGACGGATTATAAGTCAAATAATCCTTTTCAATTTTCTTTCTAAACCAACTTTTAATTTTTCTGTCTCTGATAAAGAGATACTCAAAACCGATTTTTCCACCGTAGATGGTCTTCAACGAAGACTCTATTTCCCGAAGTGTGGCTGGTCTTCCGAATACCTCCACACCTGCCTCAAAAACGGTGTCAAGATCTTTCTCCGACAACTGAAAATAACCCAGGTCCAAATTGGCATTGTACTTCCTGTTGGCATAAAGTGGGTCTATTTTAGACATCATATGTCCTCTAGACCTGTAACCACGAATAAGGTGTACTACCTCACGCTCTTTGAATATCCTCTCTTTCTCGGAATCTGAAGAAACCGGCCCTCCGCTTGCTGGGGCGTCTGCATTCCAAGATTTTGAAAACTCAAAGCCTTTGAAAAAATACTGCCAGCTTTGGTCTACGGATTCAGGATTTTGAAGATATTGTTGATAAAGAGATTCCAAGGCGGCAACATCGCCATTTGCTATATATGAAAACTGATCCATTATTATTTTATGTACACTTAAAGCGTTGTTTAATTCGAAAAATCTTAAGATTTCGTAATACTTAAACGAGAATAAAAATATTTTTATGCGAACTAAATATTTTTATTTTTAATAAGCAAAATTTTGTGTTTTTTTTATAAAAAATGTTCTAAATAATTCGTTTTATTGAACTTTTTAAAGAAAAATCTAAGAAAATCTAACTTTTTTTATGAAAAATATTTAGATAAAACACTAAATATCTAAACACCCATTAAAACTTCCCAAAAAACCAGCTATCGCCACCTGAATCGTCATTGTTATACTTAAGCATAAATTGAAAAATACCTCCCAGTGCCAAATTTGGAGCACTTGCCGAAGTGAATGTAGGCGGATTGGAATCATAAGAGAGAGCGAAACTCATACTCTTGGTGGCTTTGTATTCGGCAAAAGGGATCAAACTTGGCGTGGCAGCTGTGGTAACGAATACGGTATTGGCTCGGTAAGAAAATCCCAACCCAAAGCGATCATTCAAGGTGCCTTTTAGATTGAAATCATAGCTTTGTCTTTTTGTCATAAAATCCTTGTAAAACAAAACATTGGCATTGAACCCAAATATCGATTCGTTTTCAAAAATATACCCGACATTCGCTAAGAGTGGCTTTTGTTCGTTGATCATCCGTGATGCTAGAAGCATGGGATTGGATACGCCCAAAAACACACCTTTGTAAGAGCCCAAAATGCCCAAGCCTCCATGCGGCAAAACCCGCTGTGTGAGATTTGAGGCCAAAAGGTTTGGCTGGATAAAAATGCCTGCATTGGCACCGACTTTAAGTTTAACCTCCCCTATTTCATAGCCCTTGGCATAACTAAAACCCAGACCAGTACTTATCACATTGCCGGTATTGCTTCTGTAACCTTGAAAAGCCAAACCAGTTTTATTGAAAAGCTGGCCATCCAAAACTAGCACTTGGTTGACCTCATTGAACCTGATGGAACCATTGAACTGGTTGCCCAGAATGGCTTTTATAGTAAAAGGACTATTTTCGCCCGCCAAAGCGGGATTTATAGCTAGATAATTAAAATGATACTGATTAAGAAGACCAATCTGTGCGGATGATAATCTGGCCAGAAGTACGAGACATAACAAAAAAGCGTTTCTCATTTTGAAATAATGTTGTAAAAAAAATGACCGTCTATTTCTAAACGGTCAAATTATTAAATGTTGTTATTTTATCAATCCATTTGAAGGATTTTTATTTCTGTACGTCTGTTTCTTTGGTGCTCGGCTTCTGAACATTGCACACCATCGGCACAGTTGTTTACGAGCTGAGTTTCGCCATATCCTTTATACTCCACTCTCGAGCGGCTAATGCCTCTTTTAAACAAGTAGTCAGCCGATGCTTTTGCTCTTCCTTCTGAGAGTTTTTGGTTGAAATCAGACGGGCTTCTGCTGTCAGTATGAGAACCCAACTCAATTTTCATTTTTGGATATTCACGCATTAGCTTCACCAACTTATCTAACTCCACTCTGGCATCAGAACGTATGTTACATTTTCCGTAGTCAAAATAGATATTATCAATTTCTACGACATCGCCTTTTGTAAACATCAAGATATCAGAATTGACGTTTTCATTGGTTTTGCAATTAAGCTTTTTCAAAGATTTTGATTTAGAAGCCATGCTCTCTTTTTTACCTTCAATAGTATAGTCGCAACCCTCTACAGCCGTAAACTGGAAGTTGCCATTTTTGTCTGAATAGGCCGTAACGGTGCTTCCATCGCAACCATTTCTCAAGGTCACCAATACGCCCTCCATGGCTGCTTTGGTAGACTGCATCGAAACCTTACCTTTGATTATACAGGTTTTGCCACCTTTTGTACCCTGTGGCAGGCTACCATTTGGATTTTTACTGTCTGTATTTCCTGCCGTTTTATTGGCCAAGTCAGGGTTAACAGCTGTGCCATCTTCGGCTGTTTTTGAACCATCCGGCGTGATGCTTGTAATATTTTCAGTTGAATCTGCCGCTTTAGGTCTTTCCAAAGGTATTTCTAGTCTCGAAGGCTCATTGTCGCACTCGTCCGTAGAATAACTTACGGTATTGTTGCTATAGCCTTCACGTTTGGTCTTGAATGAATACTCATGGCTCACAGCGATGTTGTCGAGAGCGATAATTCCCTCAGCGTTTGTCACCAATTCAATATTGTTTCCACCTTCGTCTGTGTAGTTCAATGTTGCATTGTCTAACGGCATTTTTGTGTCTGCATCATAAACCGCTATTAACAGTTCACAGCCCTCTTTGATTTCACACTCTCTGTCAAATTTATAAATGTCGTCGTCATTACCGCCTCTTTTTCTATTTGAACTGAAATAACCGCTTTGTCTCAAACCGTCAGTAATGATACCGAAATCGTCTTTGCTCGAATTGATAGGTGCACCGAGATTTATCACTCTTCCTTTTTGTGTAACACCATCAAGCTGTGTAAAGAAAATATCCAATTCTCCAAGCCCTGGAAGGCCTTCGGATGAGAAATATAGATTGCCTTTTTCGTCAACAAAAGGAAACATCTCATTGCCTTTTGTATTGATACTTGCTCCTAAGTTTACAGGTGCCGACCAGTTCACACCATCATAACGTGTCACATATATATCTGTACCGCCAAAGCCTCCAGGCATGTCTGAAGCAAAGAAAAGAAGTTTCTCGTCAGGCGAAAGTGCTGGATGACCCGTAGAATATTCGTTGGAATTGAATGGCAACTCGGCCACATTACCCCATCCGTCTTTCTTGGCTTCGCCCATGTATAACTTTAACTTAATGATGCCGTCAGAACTTTTCTTGGCAGCACCACTAGAGGAAGTGTTATTTCTTGTAAAGATTACCTTCGAACCGTCTTTGAAAAAGGCCGCTGGGCCCTCGTGATATTTGGAGTTTATAGAACCACCCATTCTATCACTTTCGGTAATAGGTTTGTCTGCATAGCCATATCCTTGAGATATATTGCCTCCACCATAAGAACCAATGGTGCGAGAGTCGTTGGCAGTTGGCATAGTGTATTCATCAGAGCCCACCGTACCCGTAGGGCTTCCTTTGGCTTTCTTAGAGTTTGTGCCACCACCGCCAAGGCCCGCTTCTGTAGCAGACAAATAGGCGATATCTTCGAGGTGGTAAAGATCTAAAAACGGTGTGTTGTTCCAGTTAAAAACGCGTCTTACACCGGAAGTGTTTCTTCTGTTTGAAACAAAAATTAGTCCGTTTTGATAATTTGTTGGGCTGAAATCAGCCGCATTGGTATTGATTGACAAGTAATCTACTTTATAACAAGCTGCATTTTTTGACAAAACACTTACGTCGTTATATAGTTTTGAAAAACCCTTGGCTCTTGTATCATTGTCTACAACCGACAAATACTTCTGATACTGCTCCTGCGACTCTTTGTATTTGGCATTGCTGGCCAGAGCTTGAGCGTAGTTCATCAATATCTTGGCATTCTCTCCACTAAAATCGCTGGTGGTAGCTACGAGGTCACGCAGTACTCTTTCTGCATTTACTGCATCCTTCACTTTCAGGTAGCTTTCAGAAAGGTTTTTCATGGCCGAGATTTTCTCAACATCCGAAAGCCCCTTTTTTTTGAGAGCTTGCTCGTAGGCGTCAATGGCTTTGATATAACTGAGGTTATCGAAGTGATGCTCCGCAGTTTTTAAGAGTGCGTTTTGGCCAAAACTCGCAAAGGAGATAAGGCCTGCACATGCCAAAAGTGTAATTTTTCTTTTAATCCTGACAAACATAATTTTATTGTTTTATATGGGGGACTTTGGTATTAGAAATACCTAGGTGTGAGAATCTTAGACTTTCCATAACCAAACTCATACCTTAGTAGCCATTCGTGTGTAGGAGTGCCGGTAAGCTTATTGTAAAGCGGTGAAGCTCCGTCAACTTTCGTATTGAGTCTATTGTTGTTGTAATCGTAGGCATAACCAAGTCTTAGCTGTGGTGTAAGTTGAAGTTCGAACATTCCCACTACCGCATCGATATTGTCTTGGCCCGAAAGAACAGTTTGCGATTTTCTTCCCGACACACCTAAAGATATTTTGTCTTTGTACCAAAAGTTGATGTTACCATCAATACCAAGTGGCGAACCAAAAGCATATCTTAGCATGGTAGAAGGCTTAATTTTGAAATTTCCTTTACCTACCACAAAACCCATCATCGCGAAATAGTGTCTTTTTATTTTGCCAATGCTACTTGGATCTTCTGGCGTGATTCTCTGCTCAATAATCTGCGGAACAGAAAATCCAAAATATGATTTATCGTTGCTGATAAACATACCAAGACCTGCATTAAACATAAATCTGCTGCGGTCGTCGGAAAAAATAAAATCATTGACTCCGGTAGAAACTTGTGATAGGGCCAAACTGACATTGGTAACTGTAGGCTGAAGACCTAGAGACATGGTGGTTTTGGCTCCAACTTTAAATCTGTAAGCATAGGCTAGATTAACGCCTGTGTTGTTGGCTACACCGAGGGCATCGTTGTAAGCTACCAAACCTATACCCATTTTTTCGTTTTTAATGGGCATATCTAATGAGAATGAGTGCGTGGTAGGCGAACCCGGAACGTTTCGCTCCATCCATTGGTATCTACCTAAAGCCGTCAAGCTCAAAACATCTCTACTACCTGCATAGGCCGGATTGATGGCCAAGGTGTTGAACATGTACTGTGAGTACATAACTTCTTGCTGAGCAAAGATTTTTGTGGATGAGATAAGGCAAAGCAGAGCGAAAACTACAGCCCTATTCCTTACAAAGTTAAAATGTTTCATTGTCTGATTATTTATAATTTTTTTCCTGAAAACGGTTTTCTTTTTGTGTAATCCAAAAAGATTGACACTCAATAGATTAGCAAAAATATAAAATATTTTAGTTTTTATAATAAATGGGGGAAAAATTATTCCCCCATCGAATTCCTTATCGCTTGATTGTTATAAAGTTCACATAAGGTTTACCTCCGAACAATCTGGTATTTGTACTTGACACCACATAATAGTAAGTGCCGTCTGGAACATACTTGTCTTTTTCTACTCTCACACCCGTGTTAGAAGAACCATCCCATCCTTTCGGATTGTTTACGTCATCTCCTTGAGGGAAATCTTTGAAGTAGTTTTCAGAACTGTAAACCAAATGACCCCATCTGTTGTAAATGTAAACTGAGATATTGTCATTCTCTGTCAAGGTCACTTTGTTGTTCTCGTCTTTAATTACAAGTACATCGTTGAGACCGTCGCCATTAGGTGAAATACCGCCATATATAATCACACTTACCGCCGAGGTATCTTCTTTGGCAGGGACTAGCGTGATGGCTGTTGGTTCATTGTCATTTCCTGGGTTACCGTCGTTGTTTTTGTCCGGTATCAATCCTGTAGTTGACTTATCAGATACCAAAATGGTGTCAGACAATGCCGTTCCGTTTACAGTATTGAGGTAAGTTTGAGCCTCGGCGTCGTTGTTGATAACCTTCACTTTGAATGTTAGGGTATCAGACTTACCAGCAGCCAATGTACTTTGAGCCGCCACCAACATAGTTTTCACAGAATCTCCATCGAAGCTCGCATTTACTTTTAGGGTACTGCTGTCGTTCAAAGTAGGAGCACCCATCAAGACAAACTGTGTTTTATTGCTAAATACATCAGCCAAGTCGTCGGTGAGTTGAACACTGTCAAGCTTGGTAGAACCGAAGTTCTTAACAATCACTTTGTAAGTCAACAAATAGCTACCATCTGCACTTCCAAGAGAATCCACCGACTTGGCAATTCCTAATGGTGTAAGCGGCGTAAGGTCTAGCAATCCTGTAAAGTCAATAACCGTAGGGTCTGAATCATCAAGTGGATCACCTGAGAGATTGGTATCAGGATTTAAACCAGTTGTTGAAGCATCGGATCTAGAGCCACCGGCATAGAAACCAATAGCCAGAGCTATGTTTTCATATTTCAGCGTATCTGCTTGACTCATATCAACCCTAACTATCATTCCAATAGTTTTCGAGGTATTCAGTGGTAACGAACTCAATGAGTCGGCCAACATGTTCACCAATTCTCCCTTACCTGTGAAGTTGGTATTAGCAACTAGGCCAGTAGAAGGGTCTTTGATATAAACTGAGTCAATGATTACCTTATCTCCAAATGTTTGTGCTAGGTTGTCTTGTAGTTGAACTTTTGTAAACGGCACTATACCGTAGTTTTTCATTACAAAGCTAAACTCGACGTCAAACATTTTCGATTTGTTAGGTACTTTGGTGATTCCAACAAGGTTTTTGGCCAGACCAATCAAATCATCAGGAACATTATCATTAAAGTTCAGAATGGTTGGATTAGAACCCGCAGGAGCTGGATCAATGCCATCATTCGAAACATCAGATACTACCTGGCCGCTAGGGCTAGTTGAGTTTACAGTAACATTATTTCTAAACGGACCGTTGTTGCTATTCAACTTGATGTTTACGGTCCATCTAAGTGTATCCGTTTTGCCGGAAGCTAAGCTACTTGTAGCAGATTTTATCAGACAAGTATTAGAAACGCCATTGAATGACGTATCTGCTGCGAGTGTGCTTCCACTGTTTGTGAATGGTTTCACAATCACTTTCACTTCTGTTGGAGAAGAGAACGTATTGCTCAATGTATCACAGATGGCCACATTGGTTAGATTCAAGTTACCGCAATTTTTCACGATGGCTTGATAAGTAACATTGTAGGTTCCGTCTTCCAATTTCGTTCTGTTAATGGTTGACAAGGCCAGTCCTACACAAGTGGTTATTTCAGAGCCCTGGTTTTGTGTACCAAATATTACTTGAGTAGGTGTACTACCCGGAATATTTGGATCAACGCCAGAATTAGAAATATCTGTAACAGTAGACGTGGTTCCATTGGTAAGCGTTCCTGTTCCAGTAGCTATTGCCTGGTTTTGGAATTCTTTCTTACCGCCTGTTACAAGATTAATCACAAACTGGATGGTATCCTGTTTACCGATAACCATTGTGCTTGTTGGCAAGGTCAGTCTAGGATCAGAAGTACCATTGAAGGCATTGTTGATATCCAGTGTACTGGTCAGATTAATTTCAGGAGTACCTACCATAGTAAATGATGCAGGAGCTCCGAAATACTTAGACAAGGTGTCTGTAACAATTACATTTGCCAAATCTAGCGATCCATTGTTTTTCACAATAGCTTGGAATCTTACGTTGTAGCTTCCATTGGCTTGCTTCACGGTATCTTTCACAGACAACACTATGGCTATGCTTGGTGATTTGAACAACCTCACGACTGTCGGATCAGCCAATGTTTTCACCACGATACTTCCATCATTAGATACATCAGAGGTCTCTTGAACAGCAGGCACAGGGATTGTCGTGGTACCTTGAGCTTTTACAATACTATTTGTAGAATATGGCCCTTCAGTACCCATTGGTTGTAGGTTTATGACAAATACCACGGTATCTGTTTTACCTACTGGTAATGTACTGTTTAATTTATCCAATACCGAAATGTTCGATTTTCCGTTGTAGTTATCGTTTCCGGCTAAAGTACTTCCAGCATTCGGAGTTGGTTTTTGAACCACCGTGAATTGCGTAGGACTTGGGAACATATTGCTAAGATTTTCATCCAGCTCTATGCTACTAAGGGCTATATTTCCACAGTTTTTGATTAAAGCAGTAAACTTTATATTATAGCTTCCATTTTGCTGCCTAGTCGTATCTGCTTTTAATGCCGTTCCTATACAAACTTCTTGGCATGTTGTGCATTCTATTGCAAAATTGTCTGTATTGTTACTTACAACAGGGTCATTCTGATCTGAACTTATCTTCTTAACTACATTGTTAACAATTCCTGCTTTCGTCAATTTGGCGGTGTAGGTGTAAGTATTGGTAGCACCTACGGCAAGTGAAGGAATTGTAACTTTCAAGTTAGAGCCTTCCGTCAATAAGCCAGGTGTTCCGCCTTGAATGGCCAATCCTTCCGGCAATTCGTTCACAATCACAACATTGGTAGCAACTGCTGGTCCATTGTTTTTCACCTGTATGGTGTAAATAACTTCGTCGCCAATTACCACACTGGTTTTATTTCCAGAAATATCTACTTGAATATCCGCATCGCCCTGTACTACATTACAGTTATCAATCACCACCGTTATTGGTGAGGATATGCTGTAACATCCTGTAAGTGTTTTTTCGAATACATAATAAGTACCCGATCCAACTGCATTGGCTGTCGTAAGTATTTGCGAATTGATATTATTTGAAACGTGGTATTCAAAGACACCACCGACTGTAACAGGTGTACTGGTAACTTTAGAAGTTAAGTCAACAGTGATAGCCGGACAAGTATTAGAAACTGGACTAGATACCGTTGGAGCAGCTATTGGAGTAGCCATACTAACTTCTGTTGCCGCAGAACTTAACGACCTACAGCCGTTTGCACCAACATACTGCACACTAAATGAACCGGCAGTTGTAACTGTGATACTTCTAGTAGTATCACCAGTGCTCCACATAAATTTATTTGTGCCGCTAATAGATGCCGTCAATATTACTGAATCGCCAAGACAAATAACTGGAGATTTATTTGTACTAATTGTTGGTATCACTGATACTCCATTGATAGTTACTACTTTTGAAGAAGTATCTGGTAGACATGGCCCAGAGTTATCTGGGTCATTTGTGATTAAAGTCAAAGTAACAGTGCCGTTGACAATATCTTGAGATGACAAGAAGTATTTGGTTACAGGTGCTATTGAGTTTTCAAAAGTACCCGTACCGCTTGTAGTCCATCTGGCAGAAGTTGCTGCTCCTCCAATAGAACCATTTAATGCGATATAGTTGTCAGTCACACAGAAGGTCTCATTAGCACCTGCGGAGGCTGTTGCCGGCGAAGTTACACAGTTAGGCACTGGCTCTTCGCAAGCAATAATTCCAACATTGATACTCGAACCCTCAGTGTAGCATCCGTTGCCACTTACAGCAAACACATAATATGTGCCACTTGTTGCTACAGCAGTAGGATTAGCCACTGCAGGGGACTCAGGAGTTGCACCCGTTCTAAAGATAAATGAACCACCACTTGGGGCTGTGCTCGATACTGCAGCGGTAAGATCAACAGTTGTACTTGGACAGACATTGGTCTGATTAGTAACAACTGGTTTAGTTATAATAGTTACTGTGATACTTGCCGTACCTGCACATGTTCCCGATCCACAACTAGCTGAATAAGTCGTGGTAACAGTTGGACTAACTGTGATAGTATTTGTGGTGCCACCAGTGCTCCACACCAAACCCGAGGTACAATTAGCAGCCGTAAGAGTTACTGATGTACCAGGACAAGTACTCGTACTTGATGCTGAAAGTGTTGGTGTTGTGGCAGGTGAAACTACAATTTGCTGGTTAGCTGTTCCGGCACAGGTTCCCGTTCCACAAGTCGCCGTGTAGGTAATTGTAGCAGTAGGTTCTACAGTAATACTAGCTGTAGTAGCTCCAGTGCTCCAAAGTAAACCTGACGTACAATTGGATGCTGTAATGGTAACACTTTGACCAGCACAAATTGTACTATTGGTAGTTACCAATGTAGGTACATTTTGCGAGCTAACGTTAATTTCTTGACTGACAGACCTCACACAAACTCCAGAACCACAAGTGGCTGTATAGGTAGTGTTTGTTGTTGGGCTTACAGTTATGGCAGCTGTAGTAGCACCATTGCTCCAAGTTATACCTGAAGTGCAGCCAGTTGCGGTAAGGGTAGTGCTTTGACCGGCACATATAAAGGCGTTACTTACATTTATTACTGGTACTTGAGCACTCGATACATTCACCGTTATGCTGGCGAAACCGGCACAAGATACAGGGCCACAAGACGCAGAGTAGGTTGTGGTATTGGCAGGAATCACGGTAATCGAATTACCTGTCGCACCTGTATTCCAGGTCAAAGTAGAACTGCAATTGCTGGCAGTTAGTGTTACAGAAGTACCCGCACAAACATTGTTGTCAGAAGCCACCAAGGTTGGTGCTTGACCGGTACCAATATTGATAACTTTAGAGGCCGTACCTACACAACCTTCCACAGTACAAGTAACAGAATATGTAGTTTGTGCTGTTGGAGAGACATTTATCGAAACTGTTGTAGCTCCATTGTTCCACAATAGTGTTCCTGTACAGTCCGAAGCCGTTAAGGTCACGTTTCCACCAGAACAAACGGTTTCCGAAGAAGCTGTAATGGTAGGTGTTTGAGTGATAACAGTGATAAGAACAGGCACAGAAGCAGGACTTACGCAACTATTAACAGTACAAGTTGCTGAATAAGTAGTATTTACAGTAGGTCTTACCACCATTACATTGCCAGTGGCACCATTAGACCAATTTACTGTTCCTGTACAGTTATGAGCTGTAAATATAAGGCTATCACCTGCACATATTCTTTCAGAACCACAGGTTACGATCGGTGGAACAGAATTAGAAATTACATTGATAGCTATAGAAGCATAACCGCTACAAGATGAGCCCGTGGCACAGGTAGCAGTGTAAGAAGCCGAAGTAATAGGACTAACTGACAACGTTGTCCCTGTTCCTAATGTTACGGCAGTATTTGATGTCAATGACCAAGTTATTGTACCTGTACAATTGCTCGCCGTTAATGTAATTGGGGTATTGGCACATACGTTGTTGGCAGAAGTTGATACCGTTGGAGTCATACCTAAGCCGCCTACATTGATAGTTTTTTGAGCTGTTGCCGCACATGTTCCTGTTCCGCATGTTACAGAATATGTAGTTGTGGCCGTTGGAGTTACCGAAATCGAAAGTGTGGTTGCTCCTGTAGACCAAAGAATTCCACCTGTACAATTGCTCGCAGTTAAAGTTACAGGTTCACCCCCGCAAGTGTTTTCGTTAGAAGCCAATATGGTTGGTGTCTGAGAAGTACCTACATTAATTACCAAAGGTGTAGAAACCGAACTTACACATGAACCTACAGAACAAGTGGCAGTGTAACTTGTAGAAACCAAAGGAGAAACCGTAATAGAAGCTCCAGTTTGGCCTGTTGACCAAGTGACGATGCCGGTACACAATGCAGCGGTAAGTGTAGTGCTTTGACCCGAACAAATGTTGGCATTACTAGCCGTTAGCTGTGGAGCTACAGGACTTCCTGTCAAACTAATTGACAGTTGGTTAGAGACAGCACTTATACAGGTTAGAATTCTACAAGTAGCTGTATATGTTGTTACTGGAGCAGACGGGCTAACCTCTGTTGAAGAACCTAGCGTACCATTAGACCATGTAACTGTACCTGTACAACCTGTGGCTATTAAAGTTACCGAACCACCGGCACAAACAGAGCTTGATGAAGCCGAAATGAATGGTGGGGCAATTGTATTAACAATTATTTGAATATTATTAGAATTAGGACTGAAACAAGTTCCTACCTGACAACGTGCGTTGTATGTAGTAGTTATAGTCGGGCTTACTGTTATGACATTACCAGTCATACCATTTGACCAAACAACTGTGCCGTTACAACCTATAGCTGATATTGATACACTTTCTCCCGGACAAATGTAAGGATTTGCACAAGAGATTAATGGTGTAGTTGGATTACAAGGCTGTTGAACAGTTATTGTATTTGTGTCATCATCATCTTCATTCCCTCCATTATTTGGTGTTGAATCAGGGTCCTGTTGATCGGATTTTGAAACCTCCGCACGGTTGGTTATACTTCCAGAACCAGTTACGGTTGCGGTAATAAAGAATTCTTCAAATGAACCAGATAAAATAGAAGCAAAGCTTGCAGTAGCTGTATTTCCTGTGGCATTATTTACATCGGCTCCTGTCACAGATACCAACGTAAGTCCAGTAGGAAGTATATCTGCAATTTCAACATTGGTGGCAGTATTTGGACCAGCGTTGGTAACTCTAATGGTATATGAGATATTATCTCCTACATTTGGCGTAGAATTGCTAACAAGTTTTTGCAAACTAAGATCGGCCAGTGGATTTGGAACAACTACATTGATAACCTCATCGTCGTCGTCGTCCTCATTAACTGTTGCACCGTTACCAGGTGTCGAGTCGCTATCTCTTTGATCTGCAGAAACTACTTCAGCCACATTTATAATACTACCCGAGCCAGTAGCTCTTGTGGTGTACGTAAAATAGACAGTTTGACCCACTGCGATAGAAGGAATAGTTGCTGTCAATAATCCACTTGTATTTGTGAGAGTTGAACTCGAAACAAACTGTAAACCAGAAGGCAATCTATCCTCTATTATAACATTTGTGGCGGCATCGGGTCCGCTATTGGTTAGCTGAATAGTGTAAACAATATTATCATTTTGATTTACAGTACGTCTGTCGGCAGTTTTCAACAATGATAAATCGATAGTCTGAGCACAGCTTATAGCCGTAACAGACACCAATGTTGGGTTGCTATAACATCCAGCACCAGATCTTTCAAACAAATAATAATCTCCAGCACCTGCTGCCGTTGGGTTAGTTACTAAAGGTGAAGTTGGCAAAAAGCCAGTGTGCCATTCAAAAACACCCCCAGGAGAAGTTATTCCGTTTATAATATGAGTATTAAGATTAGTAGTTTCGCCTGTACAAACCTGTATCATGTTTCCACAAGTAGGATTGAGTGGTCGTTGATTGACAACCAATGCCACTGGAGTACGATCTGTAGGACAACCAGGAGCTACAGTACTCAACTGAGCGTAGTAAACCGTAGTGGTAGTAGGATAAACCAACCTGTTCTGACCACTATTGGTCGTAAACATTGGCGTACCACCCGATGGAGTCAGATACCAGTTGATAGATACTCCGTTTGACGAAGTAGCCACCAAGTAAGTGGAGTCTCCAGAACATATATCACTATCGAGAGCTGAAATACTGATAATATCAGCACAGCTTTGAATAAAGTAACCAGCGTCTACGGTGTTATTGTTCTGTGCCGCCACCAAACTATAAGTTCCAGTTTTACCAGTAGTAGCGTTTGCATCGCTGTCTACAGTATCATTCGATCCAGAGTTTGCAGGGCTAGAAGTGTAACCCGATGGCTTGCCGAAAGAAATAACATAATCGCCAGGGATAACATTACTAAATAGGTAAGCTCCGCTTCCGTCTGTAACAGTTGTGGCTACTACAGAACCGTTGGTCCTTTCAAGAGTAACATTTACACCAGAAATACCCAACTCTCCGCCATCTTGAATTCCATTCTGATTGGCGTCTAACCAAACGAAGTTTCCAATTGAGGCTGGAGCAATCACCGTAATATTAGAGTAGTCTGAATCATCTTCGTCACCACCTGTTTTTCCATTTTGCGTAATCGCATCATCAACAGATACACCATCGTTATTAGGGTTGGCATCGTGATTTGAGTCTATATCTACCACAACTTCTCCAGAAGGACCTCGAGCATCGCTTATTTCAGCGGCATTACCAATGTTTCCACCTGCAAAAGTGTTACTAACCACAAAGTCGATAGTTAATGGAACCATTTGGCCAGCAAGGATAACCAAGTTAGGGTTATTATAGGTTGCCGTTGAACCAGTTTGAGTCCAATCGGCATCAGCAAGTACCAAGCCTGTAGGTATATAGTCCATGATTTTCACTCCAGTGGCCATCATAGTGCCTTGGTTGTAAACATCAATATTAAACGTAACAGTTGAACCCGGATAAATTGGCCCAGTTGTTAAATTGGTCTTACGTAAAGCCAAGTCGAAAACGGGAACTGGGCTTACGTTTATTAAACCAATATCGTGGTCATCTTCATCGCCACCAGTTTTTCCATTTCCAGAAATATTGTCATCTTGAGCCGTTCCGTCGTTGGTGCTGTTATTATCAGGCGTAGAATCCACGTCAGTCAACAACTCTCCCACTGGGCCTCGAGCTGAAGATATTTCAGCACCATTTGAAATTGCTCCAGTAGCCGTAGGCGAAACATTAAAGGTAATACTAAGAGTGGTGGTATCCCCTGCCGCCAAAGTTGCGATAGGTGTTACCAACGTAGCCACCGAACCAGCTTGTATCCAATTGGCATCTGCAAGTGTCAGACCAGTAGGAACATAGTCCGAAATCTGTATGGCCGTAGCGTTTACATTTCCTTGATTGAATACATCAAATGTATAGGTAATCTGACCTCCAGCAATCACACTTGTAGCCACAGATGATTTTCTTAGTGCCAAGTCAAAAACTGGGGCAGGGGTCACTGTTATATTTCCAATATCGGAGTTATCATTATCTCCCCCAGTTTTACCATTTTGATTAATAACATCATCTACTGAAGTACCGTTATTGTTGGGATTGTTGTCTAAATCCGAATCAATATCTGTAACGACTTCTCCCACAGGACCTCTTGCTGAAGATATTTCGGCAGAGTTAGATAAAGCACCAACATAAGTAGGAGAGACATTAAATGTTATAGAACGGGTGGTGGAAGCACCGGCAGCTAATGAGGCAATCGGTGTATTCAGAGTAGCTACACCACCTGACTGGGTCCAGTTAGCATCGGCAAGAGTCAAACCCACCGGTATATAATCGGAGAGCTGAATAGCCGTGGCGTTTACATTGCCTTGATTTGTTACATTAAATGTAAAAGTTATTTGACTTCCAGCCACAACAGTACTTACATTTGGCACCTTGGTTAAGGCCAAGTCGAATATCGGACCTTGAATCAAAATAATCGGGCAACAACCAGTAGCTGAGCATGTAGTAAGCGAAGTCGTAAAAGTATAACTACCTATTCCTCTTATGGTAAGTGAATTATCTGGATTCACAGTAGCTTCAGTAGTAGATACACTTATGGGTTGGTTGTTTCTATACCAAACAATCCCTGTTCCATAGGAAAAGGGAGCTGGCACTTGAACCGTATATTCATCACCCGAGTACCATTCTATCGGCACCGAGAAACACGAGGTTGAAATATCGTCTTCTAACAAATCTGCATTTCCGGGAACAGAATCAATATCGTTGTCGGGGCTCGTTTGTACTTGGGCAATATTGAAGAAAACACCCGCAGTAGTTGCAACCCCATTAATTTCAAGCGTTACGGTGTCACCACCTGCAATGGTCGGCACTGTCCACAAGCCTATGCCCGTCAGCGGAGTATAAGACCACGAACCACTGGTTTGAGTGGCAGATACAGAAGTCATACCTCCTATTGGCACTTCATTACGAACCACCACATTGGTGGCTGTTGTATTGCCTTGATTTATTAGCTGTACTGTATATCTTACAGGTGCCCCTATGGCAGGAGTAGCATTACTAACTGACTGACTAATAGCCAAATCCACATCTGCTGCAATTACAAAACCAGTTGAAAACAGCAACAAAAGTATACTCATAAGAGTATACCTCAACGATATATTTTTGGAATCCTTAAATCTAAAATAACTTCCGTACCCATCTTTGAATGAGTCAAGATTTAGACTTGTATGATGATAAACAAAAGTTTTAAACAGAAATAAAATCTGTTTCATAAACTTGTAAGACATTAAATTGTAAAAGTTTTTTCCCAATTCTGTTTTATTTAATCTGCTGTTTTTCATAGAGTTGCAGTGGTTTGACAAAGACCCATTTTTATTTCCTAAAGCGTGGTTTTCGACTGTGTTACAAGCTACCTCCAACGCCGCTGTGTTTCCCAAACAACTCTCCTCTTCACCAGCCATGGTGATTGGTTGTATAGGTTTAGAATCAAATAAGGCCTTCATTGAGTATATTTTTTTCATTCCAGAAAACTAAAATCCATTGTAAAAAATAATGGTAAGGAACCGACTAAAGCCAATAAGCCCCACTCACCACTAAAAGGCATCCAAAACTATGCCAATCAAAAAAACGAGGAATTAAATATTTATTGAGATGTCACAAAAAGAACTTAAGTGACTGATTGTATGATATTTACCAAAAATAACAAAAATTAAAAATCGAGGAGAAATTACGCCCCTTTTTAAGAAGAAAACAGTGATTGTTAGGCATGATTATACTACTAAAATTATGCCAATAAAAAAGCTCAAAGACTTAGAAAACAGTCTTTGAGCCAATCAAACAACCTACAAATTAATACTTATCAGAAATCTTTACCTATCGAAATATAAAGCTTAGGCTTTGAAAAATCCTTGTCCTCTTTGCCAACGGCATAGTCCGCTTTGACGAACAATCCCAAGATTGTTGTTCGCATTCCAACACCAGATCCCATCAAAAAGGGGTTCTTAAAATTGGTAACTTCGGCAAAAAATGGGCTTATACCATCAGTACCAATCAGGATGGTATTCAAACTATTCTGTCTGCTGAATGGACCCTTATTACCGTTCCAAGCGGTACCTATATCATAAAATGCCACTATTTGTAGACTTCTCAAAAAAGTACTAGACATCGAACTTCTCGGAAAATATTCAGCCAAATAACCTCTTAATTCTATGTTGGACAAAAGAAAATTATTACCAAACAATCTGGCAAAATCAAAGCCTCGAAGTTGACCCGGAAAATTATAGAACAATATATCTCTAAAGTCGCCAGCAGGCCCAGGAAGAAGGCCCTGAGCGTCGTAAATTGTACGATTGATGGTGTTTTCCATACCACCCAAATAGGAGTATTTAGGCGAATTGCCAAGCGAACGTCCAAAATTTAACCTACCTGCCAAAACTAGACCTTTAAGTACTTTTTGATAGTGACGGACATCCAGATTTATATTATCGAAATTCTGTTTATTGTCGCTAAAATTGAGGTTTCTCTCCAAAGATAGCTTACCTTTTGAACCCAAATCAAAGCCATTTGCGTTAGATTTTGTATTATCGAAAACCAAGTTAAGACCCGCTGATAAGTACACATT
This sequence comes from Leadbetterella sp., assembly GCA_035299025.1. Classification (GTDB taxonomy): domain Bacteria; phylum Bacteroidota; class Bacteroidia; order Cytophagales; family Spirosomataceae; genus Leadbetterella. Next base: position 287,363 of record DATGXK010000018.1, on the reverse strand, counting down.
ATTGAGGTTTTCTCTACCCGGAAGCTCATAATCAATATCCGTAGCTTTCAAAAAAGCGGGGGTCAGTTCAAGCTTTAGATTCTCCGAGAAAGGATAAAAAATACCAGCAGAGATTTTCTGGTAAACTATTCGTCTTGACAACAAAATGGTCTTGTCTGATTGAGGATAAATTTTGAGCGGCCTAAAAAGATAATTATTGTCTTCGTCGATACCATCGAAATTGATAGACCTCTTCTCAAATTTAAACAGATAGTCTATCTTTTTGGAAAAATTACCATAAGAAAGCGAGTAATCGTAATTTTTAAAAAACGGTGCCGAAGGTCTCACATAGGTCTTAAGCGTAAAGACATTATTTTCCAATAAATCATTGAACATCAGCTTATAACCAACACCAAATCTCCTGGCGGGGTCTATCAAAATGTCGATATCGTTGCCACCCGAAACCAACAGATTATTATATGACTTAACAGAACTTAGCTTAAACTCGTCGCCAGATTTCTTCGATATTTCTTTGGGGTTTTCACCTGTCAGCGAAGTTATGGCCTCCGAAGGTTTTTTCTGAATTTTAAATTTTTGAAGACTTGTTTCATCAAAAACATAGTTTTCCGTGTCAATTTCTCCTGATTTTAGGTTTGTAAAAGTTGTATTAGTCGGTATGGATTCTTCTACTTTTACCACCTCTTTTTTCTGTTCTTGGGCTTGGCCGCCCTCAAGATAAAACGCTCTCCACTCCCGCTGAAACTTAGAGAACGATATACCTAGCGTACTCGTAATACTCGACTGCTCGTTTCTAATTATTCTTGTAAGATTGAGTATGTTTGAGATATTGTCTTTGCCATATTTGAGAGCTATGTAGTGCCAAATGGACTGTCCAATCAGCTCGGCATCCTTACCTCGGAGGTTTGACAATTTACCATTCTGGGTTCTTGAAATCACCTCTTTAAACTGCTCATATTTCCTTGAATTGTCCAACTCAGCAATGTAGGCCGATATACCGCTGATGTACCAATCAGGCACCATCAAAAGCAATTGGCTCTGCACGGCCTCCTTCAAGCTACCGCCATAAAGCATATCATAGACAAACAAATTAGCAATTTCTTTGATGAGTTGGTTGTAGAAAAGCGAGTCGTTCTTTTGATATGGAAGCTGCACTCGTGCCTTTGATAGATTGAGAATTCCGCCATCCAAATCAAGTGGTGCCGTATTTCCAATATTACTTTGCTTTTGGTCGTCTGCAGAGTTGTAGATAAATACCTTCATGACCGAAAACGGCGTGTAGCCCAATGTTTCTGTCACTTTGTTGTACTCCAATTCCGCTTTTTTAGCGGCCTTTCTTGCCAAATCTTCACCACCTCTGTAGAAATTAAACTCGAAGTTGTTGCTCTTAATGGTCTTCCAATCAAACCTTTTTTTTTGAATTTTGCTCTTGCCAAAGTCTTCGCCCGAAACACCATAGTACCGCTGCGAATGCCCAACAGAGCACAGAAAAACCGATAAAATACCTGTAAAAAGTAAGGTCTTTGTAGACTTCATTAGTTTAAGAAAAGGTCAAAAAAAACGTTCGAAACCAATTAATAATTACGAATATAACGCATAATGCCTTTCAATGTTTGCTTCGGGATTAATATCTTTTTGAAGAAATATAAAATCTAATAGTTGTTTTACAAAATATGGAGCCAATGAAACTCCTTTTGTGCCTAATCCATTAAATACAAACATGTTTTTATGCTTCGGATGAACTCCTAATATAGGTCTGCGGTCTTTCGTAGAAGGCCTTACTCCAGCCTGCTGTCCTATTATTTCATAATCCGTTTTGAGTACTTTGTTCATGGTCGCTGTCAACTCTTCCCTGCCCTTATCTGTGGTTTCGAAATCGAGCTCGTGCCAACTGTAAGTAGCACCTATCCGCACTTTACCGCCGCCAAGAGGCATTATCCACTTGCCCTGATTTACGATAGACCCAATATTATAATCCTGGATGTTGGCCAAAAGTGTTTCGCCCTTTACCGGATTAAACGGCAACCAGTTGAAATATGGATTTTGAGTGGCGTAATAACCCTCACAAAAAATGATTTTCTCAGCAAAAATATCTGAATAAGTAAAACCAGTTTCTGCAATTTCAAGCTGAGAATGATCAAACTGCGATTCGTGAAATGCATCACTTGCTACTAGCTTATCCTTAATTTTTGCCAGCATAACCGGCAAATCCACCCACCCAGCTTTCTCGGTAAACATCCCACCCAAATTCACCTCATAATGTGGAGCATATTGGTTTGGACTTTCCTGAACTTCGAGGTAATCCTGTAATTGATTCTTCTCAATTTGTTTCAGAAAATTTTGCTTATTCTCCTGATTGGCGAACGGCCTAAAAAGCCCAGTCTGGTGCAAAAAAGTGGCCTTTAAGTCATTTTCGAGATTTCTGTAGTAGTCAAAAAGTAAACCGAAAAGCTCATCAATGAGCCACGTTTTGGCCAAATACTTACCGGTAACTGGGTTTACCATGCCACCAGCCACCATGCTTGAAGACTTCAGGTTTGGATCTCCGAATACGAGTATTTTTTGGCCTTTATCCAATAATTCATTGGCCACCAAAGCACCTGCAAGACCATGGCCTACAACAATAAAATCGTATTTTTTCAAACCTTCCATTTTTTGAGGGCCACCATATCAGCAAGAAGAATAACCTGATCTACCTGTTCATCTAGTGTCATAAATGTAGTATCTATCACTACAGCATCTTCGGCTTGTTTCAGAGGGCTTTCGGTCCTTGTGGTATCTATAATATCGCGTTTTTTGATATTCTCCAATATATCTTCAATATCAAGCACTTCGCCTTTTGCCATAAGCTCTATTTGGCGTCTTTGGGCACGCACAAGCGGATCTGCAGTCATAAATATTTTCAGTTCAGCCTCTGGAAAAACCACCGTTCCTATGTCTCTACCATCCATTACCAGACCTTTCTTTTTGCCCATTTTGCGTTGTTGGTCAACCATGGCGTGCCTTACCGCAGCTATGGCACTCACTTCACTTACTTTGTTGGCTACGTAAAGTTTTCTTATCTCGTCTTCTACATTTATGCCATTAAGGTAGGTTTGGTTTTGCCCCGTAGAGTTTCGTCTAAACTCTATGTTTATCTCTTCAATGGCTTTTTCTATTTCTTTCTGGTTGGTAATTGATACGTGGTTTTGCACAAAATAAAGCGTGACTGCCCTGTACATGGCACCTGTATCTATATAACTGTAAGCCAAGTGTGCCGCGGCCTTCTTTGCAGTGGAGCTTTTTCCGCACGAAGAATGACCATCAATGGCTATGATAATCTTTGACATATTTATATGGTTTTGAGAGCCAATATTTAGATTAGAAATTAAAAATAAGAGAATATTGCGAGTTCTGTCAGCAAAATTTAAGTTTTTTGGGACAATTCTTTTTCCAAATACCTTTTGATTTCTTCAAACGATTGAGCATCAAACCATTCGAAAATGTCTTTGTTTTTAAACCAAGTCAGCTGTCGTTTGGCATACCGTCTTGTGTTTCTTTTGAGGAGTTCTACCATGGTGGGGTAGTCGTATTCACCATCCAAGTAGGCAAACACCTCTTTATAACCCACCGTTTGTAAGGCGTTTTTATCTTTAAAAGCCACCAGACTCTTAACTTCTTCTAATAAACCCTGCTCCAACATGGTCTCGACTCGAAGATTTATTCGTTCATACAATTCGACTCTTGGTCGCTCTAATCCCACCTTAACTATCTTGTAGGCATGTGTCTTCTGCGTGTTCCGTTTAAAAGAAGAATATGGCTTGCCAGTACTCAAACAAACTTCCAGAGCCCTAACCAGCCTTTGACTGTTATGAATATCCAAACTTGCAAAAGCATCGGGATCTAAAGCTTTTAGTTCCTGTTGAAGTTCTGCCTTTTCGCCATTGTTCAATCTTTGCATAAGTTGGCTGCGGAGCTCCAAAGGTGCCTCTGGCATATCATCAAGGCCATTGATAACTGCATCTACGAAGAGGCCCGAGCCACCAGTCATTATTATTACGTTACGACTTTTGAAATAATCTGTCAAAAAAACCTCAACATCTCTTTCAAAATCGCCAGCACTGTATAGTACTTCTACACTGTGAGAGTTAATAAAATGATGCTTAACACCCTGCATTTCAGCATTGGTGGGCTTGGCCGTACCGATATTTAGCTCTCTATAAAACTGACGGGAATCGCAGGAAATAATATCAGAAGCTAGCCACTGGGCGAGCCTGACACACAAATCCGTCTTGCCTACAGCAGTAGGGCCGACAATAATTATTAAAGTAGGAGAATGTACTTCGATAAGGATTTCGTTAATTTTTGAACAAATTTATGATAATGTTCCTAATTTAGACTTTCAAATCTCAAAATACAATATGGAATTCCTATTATTTATAATTGCATTGGCAGTCGGGAGCTTGGCTTCTTGGCAAATTTTCAATTGGATATATGGTAAAAAAATAAAGGACAATTCTGAAAGTATCAGGGTAGAATCCAACGTGCTTCTCGAAAGAATAGAAAAGGTTTTCAAAGTAGTTTTGGCCGAAGGATACTTTACTGAAATATACGATCACAACTCCAAAAAGGAATTTTGGGGCTTGTTTAAATCAAGTAACAAGGCACTCGTAGTGGCCAAGGCCAAAGTATCTGTGGGATATGATTTTAGCAAAATGAAGTTTAGTAGAGAAAACACAGAACGCAAACTGGTGATTGAGGAATTTGCACCGGCTGAAATTCTTTCCGTAGATACTGATTATAAATTCTATGACCTCAACCAGGGCATTTTGAATAAATTCAACAACGAAGACTACACTTCAATACTGGCCGAAGCAAAGAAAATGATGCAAGAAAAAGCCCAAGAGAGTGATTTGCCTTTGATAGCCGCCAACCAAGTAAAAGTGATGATGAAGCAACTGGCCTCTTCTATGAATTGGGAGCTGGAGATAAAAGAGAAGGAAAATAAAATTTTAAGTATCGAAAAAATCGGTGATATCAATCCAAAAATCCTCGAAAAAGCCTCTATTAAGGAAATTTAGAGCTGGGCTGTCAATCTTTTCAATCTTCAAGTTAACCTAACAAAGAACCTTCGGCCCCATTGAAAAGATTTTTCTATCAAAAAAATCTTTATCATTACCTTTGTGGCGAATAACCAAAAACATTTATGGCATTAGTAGAGGAACTAGAAGACCAAGGAAACGTACTTTTCAAATATCGCAGCTATATTCCAATCTTCTTTCTGGCTTCGGGCTTGGGCGTTTATGCCTACAAAGTATACGATATGAGCTACCCCGATTTGGGCTTCAACTATTGGATGATTTGCTTGGCGGTAGGACTGCTTGGGCTTCTGGTAAGAATCTATGCCGTAGGACATACGCCTGCCAATACCTCAGGCAGAAACACTGCTGAAGGTCAAGTAGCTGCAGAACTCAATCAAACTGGCATTTACTCTCTTGTGAGACATCCGCTTTACTTGGGCAATTTCCTTATGTGGCTCGGCGTGGCGATGTTAACAGCGGATTTGTGGTATTTAGTAGCTTTCACATTCACCTACTGGGTTTATTACGAACGTATAATGTTTGCTGAAGAGGCTTTCTTAAGACGCAAATTCGGCGAGCCATACCTCAAATGGGCTTCTGATAAGCCTGCCTTTATTCCCAAATTTAAAGCTCCGATAAGTCCTAAGTATCCTTTTTCGATAAAAAAAATACTAAAAAAAGAGAAAAACGGAGTAGCCGCCCTCTTCGGACTGTTTTACATTTTTGAAATTGTCGGAGAGTATATCAAATGGGAAGATTATACTTTTAAACCTACATTTTGGTTTTGGGGGTTTGCTATTAGTACCGTGGTATATTTGATATTAAAAATTATTAAACGTTCTACCCATATTTTAGAAGAAGAAGGCAGATGAAACCAAACTGGGATGGCATACTTACCAAGGCAGGATACCTATATCTAAGTCTTCCATTTCTCATATTTTGTTTGGGATGGCTCAATTTACCCTCTGCCACTGTTTTTGCGGGAATCACATTGGTTTCTATTTTTGTTTGTTTGAAAAATGTTCATCCAGACTTTTCGATAAATTATCTTCTTGCCAAAAGACCAATGACAATCTGGGTGTCTTTGTTGATTATTTTGGTCATCATTTTTTACTCCGGAATCGGCCACTACACCTATCAAAACAGCGACCATCTATACCGAGGGGCTCTATTTGCCGATTTGGTAAAGTATGACTGGCCAGTGATGTACAAGGTGACAGGATTCCCTGGGCATTTTCTTGAAGGCAAAACCACCATGATGACCTATTATCTAGGGTTCTATTTGCCTGCGGCCGCGATTGGGAAAGCTTTTGGATTAGAATTTGGTCGGTTCGCTCTTTTCTTATGGACATTCGTAGGAACTGTTTTGGTGGTTTTTCAAACTGGAAAATATCTCCGAAAATTCAATTACAAACTCCTTTTACTTTTCTTTGGTTGGGGTACGCTTTTTTTCATTGGAGCATTGTACAAAAACTCCTTCTTAGATATCTATACCGAAAAGGTCAACCCACTCTGGGCCGGTATGATACTCTACGCCGACAGCAACCTTGGCCTGATATATTGGACTTTTAATCAGTCACTTACAGCTTGGCTCATTATCCTTTTGATTTTCAACAAAGGCCCAAAGCAAAACATTTTATTTCTTTATGCCCTTACATTCTTCTTGAGTCCGTTTGCATTTATTGGCCTTCTTCCATTCATCGTGTTTAGTATTTGGAAAAATTATGAAGGCACCATAACATCAGACCTATGGACCAACATTAAGCCTTATCTCAGTTTCCAAAACGTGGTGGGTGCCTCCTTGATTGTTGGTCTGAATTTCTTATATCTTGATTCGAACAAAGCCGGTAAATTTTTCCAGGTACTTCATCACAAGCCCAAGATACTTATAGTTTTCTATCTGCTTTCTTGGGGAATTATAGCGATTTTGATAAGTTCGAAATTCAAAAAAAACGCTCTCTTTTGGTTGATTATCGGAGTGCTCATTCCGCTTCCTTTTTTTCAGCAAGGCTTTGGAATAGATTTTCCTGGGAGACTCTCCATACCGGCTTTATTTCTGTTGATGCTTCTCGTCGGACAATACCTCATAGACGAACCCAAAAGTATTAGAAAATGGGCAGTAATTGGCTACATGGCCGTAAGTGCTAGTTGGCATGTTGGCTTTGAGATTGGCAAATCGATTATCTGGACTGCCACCGAAAATATCAGCCACAAAACCAACTGGGACGATAAACTCATGGCCTCAGAGAATTCTAAACTTCAAAAAGTTGGGAAAATACTAAAAGACCTAGAAGGTAAAGACATACTTATCCAAGACCATAAAACTATCACCAATCCACAGAACAATGTCATCTGGAATTATATGGCTGATATTGAAGGCTCGAGGTTTTATAGGTGGTTTGCGAAGAAGCAGTGAAGGTTTTAATAACATGGAGAAGTTTGCGAGGACACAAACTTGGGCAAGTGAGGACGCAAACTTGGGAACAAAAGCTTGCGAGAACGCAAATAATAATCTAATTTTAATCAAATTAGACTTGAATAATTAAACCCAATGGAGCCCAAAGATATTAGATGGAAACAGAGATTTAGCAACTATAGGATGGCGTTAGTAAATCTCAAAGATGGGATTGAAATATCTAAACCCTCGGATCTTGAAAAATCTGGAATTATTCAGATATTCGAATACTCTTTTGAATTGGCGTAGAAAACCCTTAAAGACTACCTTAAAGAAGCAGATATAGAGGTCAATTTCCCAAGAGAAGTTCTGAAAACAGCATTTTCGTATGATATGATTGAGGACGGTGATACCTGGATAGATATGCTTGAGAAGAGAAATCTCATGAGCCATACTTACGACAGGAAAAACGCAGAATTAGCATACTTGCTTATTAAAAATACATATTTCGACAAACTAAAGAATCTTGAGGAGTTACTTTCCGAAAAACTATGAATACATTTGGAATAAGTGAAAGATCCTTTGAATATATCAAGAAAACCTTCGAAAGTTTTCCAGAAATAAAAGAGGTTATCGTATTTGGAAGTAGAGCTAAGGGTACTTTCAGAAATGGCTCAGATATAGATTTGGCCATCAAAGGCTCTGGAAACTGCCTAAAAATAGCAATGGATATAGCGGGCATTTTAAACGAAACAGTGCCTATTCCTTATCATGTGGATGTTATAAGCTATAACGATTTAGAAAATCAAGAATTAAAATCTCATATTGATAGAGTGGGTAAATCTTTAATTTGATTGTACTTATTTTAGAACAAAAACCTCGTCTGTAAAAAAAACAAACGAGGCTCTTATGTAAAGAAAAATATTCTTCCTTTTAATATCTTACTGCCCAAGGGAATCTATGAAGCGACTCTTGTTCCTTTCGGTATTTGAGAATCAACTCACCTTGTGTTTTGACATCTACTTTCTTGCCTTTCATTTTTTTTGGAAGTGCCGGTAGTACCTGATCCTTGTTTGGAATTACGCTTGTGGCGGTTGTTCTAACGGCATCGTTATCAACGCTCAGCTCCAAAATAGCACCAGGAAGCCCATAATACTCTTCAGGCCCTATAGACACCGGTAAGTCAGTAGAAAACCACGCTACTATTTCCTGCTCCTTTACTGGATCATAGGTTGAGGCTTTCATGCATATATAGCCTGCTACTTCCTTTATTTGGTTTAATATTTTCCATTTAGGAGCATTCAGACTATCGGTAACCAAATGCGACTTGGCCAACATTTCTTTATATTCCAGAAGCGTACTTTTCTCAAAATCTCTGGTAATGATATAATCGTCGGCACGCCAGGTATAAGTACCATCTGGTGAGGTTTGGGTCTGGTTTTCGTAGGTATAATGCGACTGGTTTGGTGTGAAAGTCAACACCATTTTCTGAATATATTCCTCATCGTTTTTCCAAGTTTGGCTCATCCTATCTTTTTCCTCCTGCGACAGATAGGTGGCCTTGCTCATTTTTTTTATCCAGTCTTCTTTGCGTTCGTAGATAATCTGCCCAGCCATAATCTGCCCATAAGACTGAGCACTTATAAGGCTAATAATAAATACTTTAAATATATTTTTCATACTTCAATTTCACAATTTAATATCTAAAAAAACTCTTTGTTTGATTTATAAATTTAAAAAATACTACTCCCATCTCGATTTCTTCATGGTGGTTTTGATCCCCTTCATGTTGTAAGTAAAACTCAACATTACATATCTCGAAAGCGTTTGAGTAACGGTATTGGTCACCACATTGCCGAATGCCGACTGGTTGACTCCCAAGTTTCTTTTGAACACATCATACATACTCAGTCTGAGTTCCGATTTTTTGGCTTTTCCAAAAATTTTGTATGCACTCAAATTTAAAATAGGCAAATGTTGGTCAAAATTTAGCCTTTCATTTTTGAAATGCGAATAATTAAACTCAGTTGTAAAATACCATAATTTTGGCATTTGCAAAGTAAGATTATTTCTTACCGAGGTATTGTTGAATTTCTGGTCTTGAGCTGTGTTTATAGAGAACTTGCTATAGTTTAAACCAAAATTTACGCTTGAAAACATCGAAAACCAACTCACCGGCGTCAAATCAAGTCTACCATTCAAACCATAGTTTTGTGTATTGTTATCATTCAGAATGGCATTGATGTACACCAAATTTTTATTGATATTGGTGTTTAAGCCCACACCAGCAGACACTTTTGTTTTGATAATTGGAAAACCCAAGTCCATGTAAGTATTAAATCGTCTTCCGCCAGACAAATTCTCAGGAGTAAGCGTGGTGATAAGCGTTTTGGCGTCAATCACCTGATTATAAACCACCTGATTCTCTACCATTTGGTAGTTGATGTTGGACCAAAAATTTATAAATGTAGCTGGATTGAAAGAGCCAAAGCCAAAGCCAAAGCTCCGTGTAGTAGTCGGAAGCAAATTTGGGTTACCGTTTCTCACAAAGAGCGGATTGGAATTATCAGAAAAAGGCTGTAGGTTTCGAATACTCGGTGCCTCTACGCCAGTGTCAAAATTAGAGAACAGAAATTTATTGTTTTTCAGCTGAACATTCAAACCAATGTTAGGTACCAATGAAAAATATGGATTTGAAATATCTCCAAGCGTGGTGCCGCTTTGATTGGTATAAAATTTACCGTCAATATCGATCTGCTGTGCAGCTAAACCAACCGACAAATTGAATCCCTTGTGAGAATACCTCACCGAGCTACCCAATCGATTGTAGGTTTGATTGTTTTCGAAATATCTACTCAATGAATCTACCCGAGGTTTGCTATCCGAAAACAAATTGAAGACATCGCGATCTACCACGCGATTGGCCGTTGAGAAATTGTAAAAAGTCTCCAAGAAAAACTTCTTGGCAAATGGCTCTATAAACAGTATTGAAGACTTCCATTCTTGGTTTTTGGTAAGGTTCATGACGTTCTGATTAATATCAAAAAAGCCACCCAATGGAAAACTCTGACCAGTAACTGGAAATTCTTTCAAGGCGGTTTGTTGGAGAGCGTCTTGGTCGTTGTTGCTATCCACAAAAGTACCCGAAACCGCAAAATTTCTGCCTTTTTTCATAAACTTATGCCTAAAAATCACCGAAGCGGTAATATTGTGCGACATACCATCGAAAGTATTATCTGTCACCTGATTTCTAAATAACTGTTCGGAAGTATTGCTAAAATCTTTGAAAGTGTAAGTATCTTGTGCTCTGGAGCCCAATCTTCCATTTACGTAAGCCACCGCCGTATTGAGAGAGTCCAATTCCTTCTCAAACCTGAGGCTTACCCTATGATTTTGAATAAAATTTCCGAAACGGCTAGAATCCGCGGTGTTGTAGCTAATGCCTGGCAATACAAACCTCGAATTGATCAACTGGTTCAGAGATTGGTTGGTTTGGTTGAAGAAATAGTTTGAGCTAAACTTTGTCTTTTTGGTGTCGTAGTTGTAGTTCATACCACCTGCTAAATTCTTGGACAAACCTTGGCCAGGGCCCCAAGATTGTGGAATTTCCAAACTCTCGTCGTCATTGTTTTCGTCTCCATAATAAATCCTAAAACCACCGCCGTTTGAAAAACCAAAGTCAGCGTTGTCGTTCCAGTTATACGATTGGCTACCTCTAAAATCCTGATAATCATTATTCGAAAGGCCGGTCTGGTTAATATTATTGCCAAAACCAACTATTGCAAACTGATTTTTAGCGTCAAATTTATTATAATTTATTTTGGCCATCACTCTGTCGTCTGAACCCGCCCCAACTGTTCCTTTCCCGAAGCCTCCCTTTTTGAATTCTTCTTTCAGTTCTAAATTCACAGTCTTTTCGTGTTTACCGTCATCTACACCAGTGACTTTAGATTGCTCAGATTTATCGTTGAACACCTGAACTTTGTTGATAGCCTCGGCAGGTAGGTTTTTAGTGGCCACCTTGGGGTCATCTCCAAAAAATCTCTTACCGTCCACTGTCACTTTTTTCACTTCTTCTCCTTGGGCTTTAATATTACCCTCGGCATCTAACTGAAAGCCTGGAAGCTTCCTAAGTAAATCCTCCACAGAGGAGCCCGGTGGTACCTTAAATTTCCGGGCATCGTATTCTATAGTATCTCCTTTGATGTCTATAGGAGCTTTAGCCGTTCGGATTACCACCTCAAAAAGTTCTTTGGATATGGGTTTCAAAACAACATTTCCCATATCTCTGGCCGGTATGGCTGCGTCATATTTGATGAGTTCCTGCAGTGGCAAAAACCCAACAAAAGTGGCTTTCACGAGATAATCCTGCTTTTTGATATTCTTAAATAAGAAACTACCGTTTTCGTCGGCTCTCACAAAGGTTACCAACGAAGAGTCAGAAGGAAGCAGTAAAAATACAGAAGTAAAAGATAGCGGAGCCTTTGCGGAATCGACCAAAGTGCCTTTGATGGTGTAAGATTGTGCATAGGTGAGCGTAGCCAAGCAAAGTGTAGCTACCAGGAGTAATAGTTTTTTCATTTTTTGAATTAGTGTCTAATGGTTTGCAAATTGTACTGGGTTTTATTCTAAAAAAAATGTAACGTGTGGATTTTACAATATTTAACAATTATTTGCTTAACAAAAGTTAAAACAATGCAGAAAACCAATGATGGATACTTTTTTTACAAAACTAAAACATTAGTTTTTATAGAATATTGTACAAGTCAGGAAAATTTTTTAAATCTTCTTCCGTATCAATGTCGCTGAGAGTAGGGAGAAAGTTGCAAGTGTAGGAATATGAATTTATTGTCTCCAAAGCCTCCTGTGCTACAAGTTCATGGCTCCAAGTTTTATTGAGGAAAATCTCTTGAAGAAAAGTATCTGAATTTATTTTTTCGAAATTGAATCCAATGGCATAATAACCACCATCATGCGATGGCCCGAGGACGGATTCAGCGTGTTCCAAAAGTTCAAAACCTTCCTGAAGAATTTCGGTTGAAACTTCGTAAATATCGCTTCCGACAATAAGTGCCTTCGTGTAACCCAAGTCTCTGGCCTCTTCAAATGCCGAAAGCATTCTTTGACCCAAATCTGGAGATGGATTCTGAACATACTTCCTGAAAACATCATTTTCCCAAATGTCATTTTTATCTACGTAGGTGGAATAGAACAAAAGTTTATCAGCACGAACATTCAAAGATTTGTCATGGATATTAACAAGCAGTTTTTTAAAGACCTCAAGGGCCTTTTCATCACCAATGGTAGCTGCCAATCGGGTTTTTACCTTGCCGAGTTCTGGGTTTTTGATGAATATGAGGAGGGATGATTTCAAGCTTGATTGAAGAGGTTTGATAATCTGTTTTCGATTTCCGAGGCTAAAATATTTCCAACATCTGCTTTGTCATATAAAGCAACTAAATAAACTTTGCCTAAAACAACTTTGACACAAGTAATTATTCTTGCTCCGCCGCTTTTTCCCCTATTTTTACTCGACATTCTTAGTCTGATTTTGAAGTAATCTTTACCTAAACTTATACCCTGGTGAGGGTTTGATTCTAATGAAATAAATAGTTTAAGTAAATCACTCTTAAGTGAAGGATATTTCTTAGAAGGCTTTTTAAATTCTTTCTCAAACTCAGGTATGGCTTCTAGCTCAAACTTCATTTAACAATTCAAAAGCATTCTTGAATACCTTTTTATCTTTAATTCCTTTTTCTAGATTCAATATTCTTGATTCAATTGAATCTAAAAACTCATTCTTTTTCCTAGTTTTTGAATCAAGTTCTATTACTTCCGCTTTAATTTTCATTTTCTTCAAGACTTCCCTGAGTAACTCCATTTCATCTTTAGACTTTGGCCGTATTAACAGTGACTCCATATTTATTGGTTAGAATAATTAAAACCTTTTTAATACTTTTCAACAAATATAGAAGTATAAACGGATTTTAGAAAATAAAAGATTTTAGCTATATTTATTTTAAATTTCCATAGGTAACTCTTCTTTTTTAGTGAAGTTCTAGTCTATCTTGAAAATTGGAAAAAAATAGATTTGAGAATACTCTAATTTCTATTAAAACACCTCAAACTGCCACAAAATGTCGAGATTAAAACAGCATACCAAAAACCTGAAACTTATCATCATTTTTTTGTTGTTTTTTACTCAACTAGTTCTTGGACAAAAATCCATCAAAGGCAAAATAGTAGACCATGAAACCAAAGAACCACTGGCCTATGGAACAGTAATTATTAACAATACTACGAAAGCAACTAATTCTGATGAAACTGGAAATTTCATAATTAATGATGTTGGATTAGAAAAGTTTGAGTTAGTGGTTAGATACGTAGGATATGAATCTTTTACAAAAGAAATAAACCTTTTAGAACAAAATACTGCTGAAATTATTGTTGAGTTAAAACTCGTTCAAAATCTGATGGGAGACTTCGAGGTAAAATCTAAGAAAGATAAAAACTGGCAAAAACAATATCAGCAATTTCAAAAGCTATTTTTCGGCACAAGCGAATTTGCACAAAAATGTAGAATCGAAAATCCATACGAAATTGAATTTGCCAAAACCGAAAATGGTCTTAAAGCTACCTCAAAAGTACCGCTAAACATCACCAACGATGCGTTGGGATACAAATTAATTCTTGACTTAAAGGAATTTCTCTCCAATGGTAGCGACTACCGAATTGTGTCGAATATTTTCTTCATAGAACAAACGCCAACTGACATTAAACAAAAACAATCGTGGGAAACATCCCGAGAAAAGGCCTTCAAATACAGCAGTAAGTTTATTTTTCAATCTATTCTTCAAAAAAACGTTAATCAGGAGTTTTATATACCAAAGAAAAAATCGAACGCAGTTCGGGGAAATTACTTCTATGCCGAACTTGATAAATCAATAGAAAAACTAAAAATTGAAAAGATTAAAATTGATACTTTGACTAATGGTACTTTCAAAATATCTGTGCCAAAAAACCTTGAAATTCACACAAAAAACCAAAAGGCCTATAACAATCCTTATTCTGACATTAGCCATTCAGTAAGTTGGCTACAGGCCGAAAATGACTTTATATTGACGGATAAAGATGGAAATGCTTTAAATCCTTACGATATTTTCCCTGCTGGCGACTTAAATTCCCTCAAGATTTCTGGAATACTTCCCTTAGATTTTCGGTCAAAAGAGCAAGCGATTGTCTATGCAATAAAGAACGAAGAACTTGTCTCATCAAATTCAATTGAAACTAGCGAAAGAATTTCCATACATACTAATAAGTCCAGATTTTATGTAGGTGAGACCATTTGGTTTAAAATCTATCTGGAATACAAAGTGCCCACAGAGCTTAAAAGTGGCGTAGTTTACATCGATTTGTTCAATGAACAGGGCGAATTGCGAAATTCGAAAATTTTGCGTTCTGAAAATGGATTAAGTTGGGGAGAGTTTAATTTATCTGATACACTCCAGGCCGGAAGATATGCCTTAAGGGCTTATACCAATCAAATGAGAAATTCAGGTAAATCTTCAATAGCTGAAATCGAGATTCTTAATAAAAATGAAAGTTTTACGACCAATATAGAAGGCAATTCGGATGAATCTTCGAGCATCCTAGAATTAGAAAAATCAATATTTAAAAACGGTGAGAATTTGACATTTGACATAAACGGACAGCCTAATGAGTCCTATTCCATTTCGGTTGTTAAGAAAGAATACAGTTCAAAGTCATTTTTTAAAAACGAAACAATCACGCAACACGGAAGAAAAGAGAATATCTTTCCTGTAGAAATTGCGGGAAGAGCTTTTGTAGGTAAAACTACTAAAAAACCGGAAGCCACTGTTTGGAATTTCGGAGCCAACTATAGCAATGTGGAGTTTTTGGAATCTGACAAAAATGAAAAATTTCTACTTCAAAATATTTTTCAATCTGACAGCATCAGCCTTTCATTAAAAGGTTATGACAAGAAAAATAAACCTTTAAAAGATTTAGAGTTAACTGATTTTGGAAGACCAAAGTTTGATTACATTTTCTCAAAATCGACAAAAACTGTTACAGAATATCAAGAAACTGGAATTAAAAACAGTCCCAAATCATATGATTTCGACCTTGACAAAATGATAGTTTTGGATGAGGTGGAAATAAAAGCTAAGAAAACCGAAAATCCGCAATTACTAAAGGAACGGAAGTTATTTGGTAACCCAAGCAAAAGTTTTAACTCTGAAGAAATAGTTAAAACTAGTGCCCCGAATGTTTTGATGACTTTAACGAGTCTACTGCCCAACCTCAAAACTGTTTATGATGTAGAAAAACACACTCTAGATATTAGATGGAACCGTCCAGGATTTTTGACACCACAAAAGCCAAGCATAATTGTTGATGGACTTGAAATTCAAAGTCCATCTGATATTCAACATTTAACTTCGTCGGCTATTGCTAAAATAGACATCTACCAAAATCCGGTTACCACCGTTCAGGGTGCACAATCTTTGATAGTAATTTACACCAAAACTTACCTTAACGAACCATCAAAAGTTATCACCAAGAAAAAAGATACGGATGTGAAAACTTTCAAATTTTTGGGCTTTTCAAACCCCAAATCTTTCTATTTGCCCACAAAAAACAAAGATGGACATCGGAGAAGTCAAATAGAACAGAGGTCAACCATCTACTGGAATCCAAATATCGAAACTGGCGAAACTGGAAAAGCTCGCATTTCATTTGAAGCTTTGGCTATGCCTGGAGAATATGTGATTGAGCTGGCCGGAAAAGATGATAATGGAAAAGTGATTTCGGAGAGAAAAGTGATTGAAATAAGGTAAATTTTAAACCAAAAAAACCACCAAACCCCTAGCTCCATGAGCCCCAAGAACCAAGGATTGTTCTATATCAGCAGTTTTGGATGGGCCAGCCAAAAATACACCAAAGCCATAATCCGACGTGCCTATTTGCTCATAAGCCTGATGCATGGTGGGCAGAATGGCGGATTTTTCGATAATGATTGCCAAATATTGTGTTATAAACGGAGCTACTCGTTGTCCCATTTCTGATTCTGTCAGCCAAATTGCCCCGTTTTCGGCCACAGCAAATTGACCTTTTATAATTAAAAAGTCAGCATCCTTTAATTTATGTGGGTCAGCTATTTGCCAGTCTTTATTTTCCGAAAATTCTGGCAATGTAGAGATTACTCTAGCGTTGATAGGATAATTGGAGATAATATATTTTTTAATTTCTTCAAAATTCGAAACTTGCAAAACCTTCCCTCCTATGCCTTCCAAAATTTCGGTGAATTTTTGCACCAAATCATACTGTTCAGTACCCAAAACCGACAAATCTGGCAAAGGCAACAGCTCTGGCTGATTCTGCTTTATTTTAGAAAGTATGTTTTCTCTACTACTCATTTCCTATTTTTTTTATACCATTCTCTAAAACTCTCCTCTGGTGGCTCAGGCATTTCACGTTGCTTGAACCAAGGATTCATGCTGTTATTCACCAAAAATGGTAATTTATCCATCAACATTCTGCCCACTTTTCCTGAAAATTTAAATATACTCGGGTTTGATAAAACTGTTGACATGCCTTTCATGGCCAAGGTTTTAGACGCTGGTGTATAACCTTCTTGCACTAAAACCTGTCGCCATTTGTATAATTGCTGATGAATATCGATTTTCACCGGACAAACATTGCTACAAGAACCACAAAGTGTGCTCGCAAATGGCAAATCGGCGTTGGCTCGCATATCCAGATTCGGAGCTAAAATAGATCCAATGGGCCCGGCGACCGCATTGTGATAACTATGGCCTCCACTTCTACGATAAACCGGACAAGTATTGAAACATGCAGCACATCTTATACACTTCAAAGAATTTCTAAAATCTTCTCGTCCCAGTTGCGTTGAACGACCATTGTCCACTATCACGATGTGCATTTGTTGGCCTTCACGTGGCTTTTTGAAATGACTCGAGTAAGTGGTAATAGGCTGACCAGTTGCACTCCTAGCCAACAACCTCAAAAATACCCCTAAGTGCTTTTTTTGAGGAATGATTTTCTCAAATCCCATACTGGCTATATGAACATCAGCCAAATGAGCTCCCATGTCTGCATTGCCTTCATTGGTACAAACTACAAATTCGCCCGTTTCGGCTACTGCAAAATTGACTCCCGTAAGAGCAATCGGACGAGTCAAAAACTTGTCTCTCAAGTGCTGTCGAGCGGCTTCGGTCAGATATTGTGGGTCTTTGTTTCCTTTTTCTGTACCTAGATGTTTGTGAAACAACTCCCCTATTTCTTCTTTTTTCCAGTGAATGCAGGGCATTACGATGTGAGAAGGCGGTTCTTCAGCCAACTGGACAATTCGCTCTCCTAAGTCCGTATCAATAACTTCAATGCCTTTTTCTGCCAAAAACTCGTTCATGTGGCATTCCTCCGTCAGCATCGACTTAGACTTTACCATACCTTTAAAAGTATCAGCAGGAATGTCTCCTTTGTAGTATTCAGAAATGATTCCAAATACTATTTCGTTATGCTCCTTGGCATCAGCTGCCCAATGGATTTTTATACCGTTATTTGATGCATTTTCTTCAAATTGCAACAAATAATCGTGCATGTTTGAGAGTACATTATTTTTAATTTGCGAAGCAGTTTCACGCAAAAGTTCCCAATCCTTTATCTGAAAAGCGGCCTTATCACGTTTTTGACGAACAAAATAGAGGGTTTCATCGTGCCAAGTGGTACGATCAAAGTCTTTGTTGAATATTTCGGCTCGTTCACTATGGGTGCCTAATTGTGAGTTGTGAGCGGTGAGTGAAGAACTACTTTTTAACATGATTTTCAAATGATTTACCAACTCTCAATTGCTAATTATTTTAACCTGAATATTAGTTTATTAAATTACAATACTCAGAACTCATCCCTCTGAACTCGGAACTGTAATAGCTTGATTTAGAATTTCTGCAATATGCATAACCTTGATATTATGCTTTTCTCTGCGAATAATACCCTCCATGTGCATTAAGCAAGATGTATCTCCTCCTGTCAATATTTCGGTTCCGTTTTTTAGGTGGTCAGCTAGTCGATCTTGGCCCATTCTGACCGAAACAGCCTCTTCGGCCACACAAAAAGTACCTCCAAAGCCACAGCACTCGTCTTTTCTATCTAAATTAACCAAATCCAAGCCTTTAAGGTTTTTGAGTAATTGCTCTGGTTTCGAGAAAAACGGTGCATTGAGTTCGGACATTTGACTGAGTTTGAGTCCACGCTGCCCATGGCAACTCTGGTGAAGCCCAACTTTATACTTAAACTCGCCCTCAAGGCTTTCAACTTTTAAAATATCTGTTATAAATTCAATCAATTCATAAATTTTCCATTTCAAAGGAATATGCTCCTTTACATGTAAGGTACAACTTCCAGAAGGAGAAACTACATACTCGAATTCATCAAAATTATCTTGAAAGAGCGTTGTACAATCACCGGTAATATGTTCATAACCCGAGTTGGCCATGGGTTGTCCACAGCAGGTTTGATTTTGCGGAAATACCACTTCGCAGCCCAACTTTTCGAGCAGTTGCAAGGTTGCAATGCCTACTTTTGGGTAAAATTGGTCAATATAGCAAGGTATGAATAGGGCTACTTTCATTTAAGTTTTTTTAAAAAACTCTAAAACACTTTTTTTTCTCACAATCCAGTTGCAACTGTCTTTAAGCCACGCTCCCCAATTAAAACATTTCGAACTTTCAAATCGCGGAAAATACCTACTGGTGAAATTGCTGCTCCAGCTCTCAACCTTGCCTCGGCTACAATTGGTCTAACATCGGTGCGATATGCTGATTGAATAATTTCTTGGGCTTTCACAACATCGTTACTTTCGCGAGCCGCTTCTAAAGCATCAGCATCTACCAAAAGAGATTGGGAATAAGCTACCATAATAGCTTCAACCGACTGTAACAAATCTTCCAAAGGATCTTTGATATTATGCGATGCATCAATCATCCAACCAAATCCAGAGCCCAATTCAAAAGGGGAATTGTTTGGCTGAGTTCCTTGGGTCAATTCATTGAAAATCAAGAATAATTGATACGGATTGATACTTCCAACAGTTAAGTCATCGTCACCATATTTAGAATCATTGAAGTGGAAACCACCCAATTTGCCTTCCATCATCAGCAAACTCACAATTTGTTCGATGTTGGCATTTGGTAAATGGTGACCTAAATCAACTAATGTGAAGGCCTTTTCTCCCAATTTTGATGCATACAAATGTGATTGCCCCCAATCGCCCACAGTCATAGAATAAAAGTTCGGCTCAAAGGCTTTGTATTCGACAAACAACTTCCAATCTGAAGGAAGGGCAGCATATATTTCTTGTAAACTCTCCAATGTATTCTCAAAAGCCTTTCTAAAATTCAACTGGCCAGGAAAGCAAGAACCATCTGATAACCAAACTGTTAGAGATTTAGAACCTAAATCAATTCCGTGCTTAATAACCTCTTTGTTATGGTCTATAGCTTGCTTGCGAATGGCTTTGTTGACGTTTTGCAAAGAACCAAATTTGTAGGTCAAAGCTTGATCTGGCTGGTCTTGAAAAGTGTTAGAGTTTACAGCATCAAAAGCCAATCCATGCTGAGCTGCTAGGGTCTGTATTTCCTTAGGAGATGTAGGAATATCCCAAGGAATATGTAAAGAAATAGCACCAGAAGTTTTGTTTAACTTATGCAAAAGTCCTACGTCTTCAATTTTTTCTTCCAAACTTCTTGGTTCACCGCCACCTGGAAAACGCCCAAAACGAGTACCACCCGTACCCAATGCCCAAGATGGAATGGCAACTTGGAAGTCTATTAATCGTTGAATTATTTTTTCAACACCTTCTGTTTCGTTTTTTGCGAAATCAAAAAGTACATTATGTTTTGCCAATTGTTTGGCGTTATGGTCGTCAATTATATTTTGAGAAATTATCATGTTGTCTTGTTTTTACCACAGAGTTTCACTGAGGTATTTTTTACTTACTATTCGTTTTTGAGTTTCACAAAGTTTTTCACTTTGCTCATTTTCACTACCCCCTTACAGATATTGAATTACCTCTAAAGAACTAAATTGAATTAAAAGATTTTTGATTAAAATCCTTTGTGACTTAGTGCCTTTGCGGTTAAACCAACGATCACCTATAAAAGCCCATCGCTACTCCGCCATCAACATTTATTGCGTTTCCGGTTGACTTATTTAGCAATCCACCTACAAATGCGAAACATGCATTGGCAATGTCGTCTGGTAAGATTATTTCGTTTAACAAAGTTCTTTTTGCATAATAGGCAGGTAATTCTTCAACTGCAATGCCATAGGCTTTGGCACGGCCCTCAGCCCATCCGCCAGCCCAAATGTTTGAGTCAGATATCACCGCATCTGGATTTACTGTATTTACTCTAATTTTATCAGCACCCAACTCGGCAGCCATTAGGCGAGTCAAATGAGCTTGGGCAGCTTTTGCTGATCCATAACCCGGGTTGTTTGGCCCTGCCACTACAGCGTTTTTAGAAACAATATTTACAATATCCCCGCCAATTCCTTGCTTACGCATGATGGCTATACCGGCCTGAGATACTATAAATTGGCCTTTTACCAAAATGTCATACAGTCTATCCCACTCTTCAAGGCTATGCTCGGCTATTGATTTAGAAATACTGATTCCTGCATTATTTACAACAATATCTACACCTCCAAATGCCAAAGCCGCGTTTTCAAAGGCTGTAAATGTTGAATCCTTGTCGGTTACATTTAATAAGGTAGAAGCCACTGCATCTTTTCCATAAAGCTTTAAAAACTCCTCAGTCGCTGCGTCTAACCTTTCCTGATTGATATCATTCAAAATCACGCAAGCACCTTCTTCCGCAAATTTTTTGGCAATTGCTTTTCCTATTCCGCCTGCACTTCCAGTTATTAAAGCTATTCTACCAGAAAGAGCCTTTGGTTTTGGCATTCTTTGGAGTTTAGCTTCTTCTAATAACCAATATTCAATATCAAAGGCTTCCTGATGTGGAAGGGCAGTATATTCTGATACTGCCTCGGCACCTTTCATTACATTTATGGCATTGGTATAATATTCTGAAGCCAAACGGGCCATGGTTTTGTCCTTTGCGAATGTAAACATTCCCACCCCTGGATAAAGAATTACTACAGGGTTTGGGTCACGCATGGCTGGCGAATTGGGATGTTTACAAGCATCATAATAGGCTTTGTAACCCGTTCTGTATTCTTCAAAAACTGTATCCAAATAGGTTTTATCTTCTATTTTGGCTGTTTCTAAAACCAATGGAGCAATTTTAGTTCGTAAGAAGTGATCTGGACATGAAGTGCCCAAAGGTGCCAGCTTTGCCAAATCATTAGAGTTGATAAATTCTAAGACACGGCTGTCATCCGTAAAATGACCCACCATTTTACGTTCTGAAGAGCAATAACCTCTCAATGTTGGAGCCAAGGCCGATGCTTTGGCTTTTCTATCAGTTTCTGAAAGGCTATCAATTTTCTTTCCACCAAAAACTGGTCTTGTTTTTCCGAAATTATCCTCCAAATATTGAGCACATTTTTCGATAACCTCGAGCGTGTTTGTGTAGCTAGAATATGCTGTATCGCCCCAAGTAAACAAACCGTGGGAGCCCAACATTATTCCTTTTAGCGTAATCCCCTTGGCTGCGGCTTCATTTAAGCAAGCTCTGAGTTTTAATCCCAAATCAAAACCTGGCCTTTGCCAGCCCACCCAACCGATTTCGCCGTTGAATAACTCATCAGTTATTTTCTTTCCGTCTTTTGCAGCTGCAATTGCAATAGCCGCATCTGGATGTAAATGATCTATATGCTTGAATGGCAAAAATCCATGAAGCGGAGTATCTATAGAAGGGGCTTTTGAAGCCAAGTCAAAAATACAATGATTGAAAAGCTCCACCATTTCGTCTTCATGGTCGATGCCTTTATATACATTTTCAAGGTTTAGGAGTCTGTCCATATACAAGGCCGCACAACCCGATTTTTTCAAAGTGCCTATGTCGCCGCCCGAGCCTTTGATCCACATCACTTCTGTTTTATGGCCTGTAAGTGGGTCTTTATCAGTAATTTTCACTGAGGTGTTTCCACCGCCATAGTTGGTTAATCGTAAATCAGCTCCGAGGAGGTTTGAGCGATATATAAAAAGGGCTACTTCATCACCAGCCATTTCTGCGGCTTTGGCGTCGTCCCATAGATAACTTGCGTGTTTGAAACTGTCTTTATTAAATGACATACTAAAATGTATTTTTTTTATAAAATCTAATACAAAAGAATGGTAAGGGATTTATTAAACTGTCCTTTACTGTACTGATAAATCGTTATTCTGTCCAAGAATTTTGACCTTTTAGAGGCATACAGCCGATATATTCTCCTGGAACGGGATCATAAACCAAGACATTTCTACCGATTTCCTCCGAAGTATAAAAGCCAAATAATGTCAGGCCCTTGATGGTCTTAAAGAAGGTAGGCTGCGGAACATCTTTCTCCAACGCAATACCCCACATACTGAGTCCAGAACGAGGTTTTTCTTCATCTAGTTTTTTAAGAAATTCCAGCTTTTCGTTGGGTTTTAAAGACATGAAATCTGTATTGTATTTCGCCTTCACCTCCTCTTCAAATGAATCTATGCCTTCAATTAAATTTTTCTGCGAAGCCTCATCCATCGTCTCTTTTACCATTTTATCAATAAACTGAGGAACAGCCATTTCTTTCGCACCTGGAGTTTTGGTTTTTGGAAGAATGGTTTCAGCTATCTCGGCTATCAATGCCGCCTGGTTATTGGTAAAAAAGGCGGGTTTCCAATCTAGTTTGGCTTGTGTTTGGCACGAAAGGAGCATTTCAGACATTGAACTACCCGTCAAGGTTAATCCAAGTGCTGCGGCCGTGTTTTTTATGTAATTTCTTCTGTTCATTGTTTGTTTCTTTTAGTTATTGAGACGCTAGGCGTCTTACTCAACTTGAGACGCAATGCATTGCGTCTTTACCCAGCCCACTGAGATGCTACACTGCGTCTTTACCCAGCCATTGAGACGCAATGCATTGCGTCTTTACTCAGCTCATGGTCATAGGTTATGCTTATTGAGTTGTTCTACTGCATAGTTGGCAGCACGAGCTGATAAGGCCATATAGGTTATTGATGGATTCACGCAGTTTGAGCTTGTCATACATGCTCCGTCAGTAATGAACACATTTTTTACAGCGTGCAACTGATTATTTCCATTCAACACCGATGTTTTAGGGTCGCGGCCCATTCGGGCAGTTCCCATCTCATGTACACCTACGCCCATTCCGCCCGAATTATCAAAAGATTTTATATTTTTAAAACCTGATGCTTCCAACATTTCAACGGCATCCGCTTTTATTTGTTTCCGCATTTCGAGCTCATTTTTCTTAAATCCGGCATCGAAAACTATCTGTGGCATTCCCCACTTATCTGTTTTCGAAAAGTCTAAGTGCATTTTGTTCTCGTGATATGGCAAAACCTCCCCGAAACCCATCAAGGCCATATTCCAGCCACCTGGTTTATACAGGGATTCTTTGAAATCAGCACCAATGCCTACCGCATCACCTCCTCTGCCCCAACTGCTTCTTCCCGAAGCTCCTTGGTAATCATAACCACGCAAAAAGCTCTTATTCTGTGTTTGAGCATCAATGTTTACATATTTTGGAATAAAAATACCCACAGGCTTACGCCCTTTGTAATAATCTTCTTCCATACCGTCAAAATCGCCCATGGCTCCTACATGATAGTGGTGATCCATAATATTGTGCCCCAGTTCGCCCGAATCATTACCCATTCCATCAGGAAAACGTTCGGATTTGGAGTTCAGCAAAATTTGAGCTGTAGACATAGCCGAGGCATTCAAAAATATAATTTTTGCTTTGAAAGTGTGCTCCTCCATGGTTTCGGCGTCTATCACTACCACGCCAGTTGCTTTTTGAGTTCGATTGTCAAACAGCACCTCTTTGACCACCGAATGTGGTCTAATAACAAAATTACCCGTGTTGTTGGCCGCAGGTAAAGTTGAAGAATTCGCACTAAAATATGCCCCAAAAGGACAACCTCGAGAGCAGCGGTTTCTGTTCTGGCATTTTCCTCGGCCCAGCTTTAGCTGTTCTTCGGTAGGCTCTGTCAAGTGAGCTACCCGACCAGAAGTAACGTATCTTCCTTTAAATTTGCTCTGAACTTGGGCCTTAAAATGATCTTCCAAGCAGTTCAGCGGAAAAGGTGGCTGAAATTCTCCATCAGGAAAATGGCTCAGACCCAGTTTCTCACCACTAATACCTACGAATTTTTCAACATAACTGTACCATGGAGCTATATCTTTGTAGCGAATAGGCCAATCTATGGCTATTCCTTCACGGGCATTGGCCTCAAAGTCGTGCTCGCTCCAACGATAGGTATGTTTGCCCCAAAGTAAACTTCTACCACCCGTATGATGGCCTCTAATCCAGTCGAAAGGTTGAATTTCTTGATAAGGATTATCTAAGTCATTTGTCCAGAAATGTTTGGTATCCTCTCCTACAAAGCCACTTCTGATCTGAATATGATGTTTTTTTCTATCTTCAGAAGTGAGGGCACCTCTGTGTTCTTTGTCCCAGGGGTCCTGATTCATTGTTGGATAATCCTCTAAGTGGTTGACCATTCTACCCTTCTCTAAGACAAGTGTCTTCAGACCCTTTTCTGAAAGTTCTTTGGCCACCCAGCTTCCGCTCATTCCGGAGCCCACCACTATAGCATCGTAGGTATTTGTTTTATTAAGTTTTGTATTCAGGTTAGCCATTAAATAGATTTTGGTTGAAAAGACTTTAAAGGTGCAAAAACAATAGAAAACTTACAAATAGAATCTCCAATTTATCCTGAAAAGCAACAAAAAGACCTTCCGAGTCTTGACTCGGAAGGTCTAAAGGTGACATCAGAGGATCAAATATTCTTTTTCTTCATTTCTCTTACTGCAAAATCGGCCGCACGAGCGGTAAGTGCCATGTATGTCAAAGATGGATTAACGCAAGAAGCTGAGGTCATCGCCGCTCCGTCAGTTACAAAAACATTGGGCACCGCATGAAGTTGATTGTTGCCATTCAACACCGAAGTTTTAGGATCACGGCCCATACGGGCGGTTCCCATTTCATGGATGGCCATGCCTGGGTAAGATTTATTATCGTATGATCTTACATTTTTCATACCTGCTTTTTCGAGCATTTCAGCGGCATCATTTTGCATGTCGACACGCATCTTGGCCTCGTTTTCTTTGAATTCCGCATCAAAAACCACAATCGGCAACCCCCACTTGTCTTTTTCGGTTTTGTGAAGATACATACGGTTTTCATGGTATGGTAAACATTCGCCAAAACCACTTAATCCCATTCTCCAAGGACCTGGTTTGGTTAGAGCCTCTTTCATATCAGCACCGAAGGCTTTTGGGTCAGACCCTTGGTTCCAACCAGCTCTTGAGCCTCCACCTTGGTAACCGAAGCCACGAACGTAATCGCGTTTGTCGTTACCGATGTTTCTATAACGTGGCACATAAATACCGTTTGCTCTTCTACCAAAGTAATAATTATCTTTTCCGCCTTCCCATTCACCGCTCGCTCCAATTTTGAAGTGGTGATCCATCAAATTATGGCCCAATTCGCCCGAATCATTACCCATTCCATTCGGAAATCTGTTTGAAGTTGAGTTGAGTAATACCGATGTTGAACCTAATGTACTACCATTTACAAAAACTATTTTGGCATAAAACTCCAATACCTCTAGCGTATTTGTGTCGATTACCCTCACACCAGTTGCACGATTTTTATTTTCATCGTACATAATTTCTTTTACAACAGAATCGGGTCTGACGGTCAATCTTCCTGTTTTCATGGCAGCTGGCAAGGTGGCCGACTGCGTACTAAAATATGCACCATAAGGACAACCCAACGAGCATTTGTTGCGATATTGACAACCCGAACGACCTACACCAGTTTGAGCTTTTTGAGCCTCCGAAAGGTTGGCTACACGACCAATAGTCATTATTCTACCAGGAAAATGCTCAGCGATTTTCTTCTTCACCTCTTTTTCAACACAGTACATATCCATTGCAGGTAAGAAATCAGAATCGGGCAATTGAGGCAGGCCCAATTTTTCACCTGAGATACCCGCGAATTTCTCCACATAAGAATACCACGGAGCTATGTCTTTATATCTTATCGGCCAGTCAACAGCTATGCCTTCTTTCAGGTTGGCTTCGAAATCGATATCGCTCAATCTGTAGGTCTGACGACCCCACATGATAGATTTTCCTCCCACAATATCAGGTCTGAACCAGTCGAAACGCTTCTCTTCTTGGTACATCGAATCCGAGTCGTTCATCCAGTATTTTTCTGTATTTTCGTTGTAAGGATAATCTCTCGCCAATTTCGGATGAGATTCTTTTTGAGCCACAGTCAAACGGCCATTGTACATGGTATCCCAAGGATTTTTCATGGCGTTTTCATAGCCACTTACATGCTCCAACTGTTTTCCCTTGTCGAGCATTAGTACTTTTAATCCTTTCTCTGTAAGCTCTTTAGCAGCCCATCCTCCGGATATACCTGAGCCTATCACTATGGCATCGAAAGTTTGAGCTTTTACTGCATCTATATTTAAATTCATTTTTATTATTGATTTTAGAGGGTTGAAATTACAAAGCCCAAGCTTTTTGGCCTTTTTCCAAGGTTGTACATCCATCAAATCTGCCCGGAATCGGATCATAAGCCAAAGCCTGCGTAGCACCGATTTCAGAGGTAAAATAGCCTGTAATGGTAAGGTTTTTCATTTCTCTGAAAAAGTCTTTGTTGTACACCGTGGCGTCCTCTATCATTTCGTTTTTTTGTGGAAGTGTCAAATCCACAAAACCTTTTCCGAATTTTGATTTGCTGTCGTCGTTCAGCTTTCCCAGCCCATCATAAAACTTCTTTTGTTCGTCTTTGGTGAAACAATCACGCACCACTCTGATGATAAAATTATGGGCTCCAGCCTCTTTGGCTCCTGGTGTAGAAGTGGCAGGAATTATAATATCGGCAACCTCAGCCAATAGTCTTTCCTGCGAATCGTCGGCCACCAAACCTGGTTCGGAATTTAGCACTTCTCCCATGGCACCGGCCATCAAAGGTGCGGCCATAACGCCCCCAAGCATAAACGTAACCCTCTGTATGAGTTCTCTTCTGTTCATTTTAGATAGATTTTAAGATAATTATATAAGCCCAAGAATCACAACAAAGATATTTTATATTTTTTCAAAAAATAACCATAGAAGTGTTTTTTCATCTACAGATATGGAGGATTGGGCTAAAAGAACAAATACAGGTATGAAATTACATGAAGCTAAGTAATAACTAGTCAATTGTTGAGAAGCAATAAAACAGATAATTTCGAAATAAAAAAGCCACAAAGAATTGAATTCAATGTGGCTTTAATCAATAAAAATCTCCTCAAAACTTAGCCTTCAAATACCCCAAAGCCATACCGTAAGCTTCTTTTGTAAGAGCAGGATCGTGCTTTGGATTGCTTGGGTTGGCAAATCCGTGGACACCATCAAATATTTTATAATCTAGTTTTTTGCCGGCTGCTTTCATGTTTTCAGCAAATTTCTCAATTACTTCTTTCGAGATTCTAGTTTCAGTGGCGAAAAGACCTAAAACGTCAGAATTAAGTTTTTTGAGTTCATTAACATCACTAACTGGCATGCCATAGTACATAACCGAACCCACAGTTTGCTTACCTCCCAAAATAGCCGAGCGAAGCGACCAAGCACCACCAAAACACCAGCCAACATTGGCTATTTTTGCTTTTTTACCAGCAAAAGCTGTAGCACCATTTACTATTGCTACCAAACGAGCCTCTTTGGTACCTGACATCAATTTACCCGCTTCTTGAGGATTAGAAGTGGATTGTCCATCGTACATATCTACTGCCAAAACGTTTACATTTTCACCCAAATCTTTGTAGAATGTATCTGATTCACGTCTGATATAGTCGTTCAATCCCCACCATTCTTGATACACAAATAGCCACTTGTTCGATTTCTTTTTGGCTTTAACCAAATAACCTTTGCCATCTGTTCCATCCGTTGTTTTGAAGGTTACATTGGTTCCTACTCCAGTATATTGAAGTGGTGCTGGTGCGAAATGCAAGGCCTGAAACTCGGGATCAAGTGCAAACTGACGCATGTCATCACTCGGAAAAGTGTGGCAGATGGTAATTGGCTCCGCCTTTGTGTCCAAATTATCAAAAGTTGGAACAAACAGGACAAACGAAAAAATAATAGGAAGGATAAAGCTTAGTTTAAACATAGTTTTGTTAAGGTTTTAATTTTAGATTGCTTGTTTCGTCACTGAGTTTCACAGTATTTTTCTTTATTCACATTATGTTTTTGAGTTTCACGGAGTTTTCGCTCTGCTCATTTTTACCCGAATGTTAACACCGAATGGCCCTTAGACTGCTCTAACAAAAAAACCGTCAATATGTTTCGACGGCTTATTTGGTAGGTGAATGTTCTTTATTTCGCTGGTTTTGGCCTTGGCTTCATTTTCAGGCTATCAGCGGGATAATGTACCTTCAAAGAATCCATTTGAGCACTTGCCCAGCTTACTATTGCTTCTCTTTGGGCATCGGTAAGGTTCGCTTCTTTGTGTAATCCAAAATAGGTATATGACTCCAAAGGCATCTCTTTTTCTTTGATCATTTCTATAGTCTCTTCTAACTTATGGTTTTGAACGGCTATAGGTAATTTTGTAAAAGTAGAGATATTGAAATGTTTCTTCCCATCTACCACATGATGATCTAAAAACCATGCAATGGGCTGAATATTAGAATACCACGGGTAGCTAGTCTTGTTGGAGTGGCAATCGTTACAAGCTACTTCAAACGTTTTTTTGACATCCTCTGGCATATCATATTTGGTAGTGATGGCGTAAGTATTGTCGTCCGAAAGGTTTTTTTCTGGTTTTACAAACTGGATGGCAATCAACAAGACTGCGAGGCCAATAAAGATTTTTTTAAGCATTGTACTGTTTATTTTAGGTGATGTATAAAAATTTGCGTTTCGGATAATTGAAATCATAATTTACAAAAAATAATTAAGATTATCATCATCCGCGATCGCAATTTCTTATTTTTTCTGAAACTCACCCGTCGCTCTGATAGCTATTTCGTCACCCACCATTACGTTTTCCAGTTTTCCTCCAATACCGAACTCGCTTCTTTTAATTGTCCCAGTAGCTTTAATACCCAATTGTGGTATTTTATTATTAGGATTTGGATGAGCCATTGGTCCGTTCATAGTAACATCTAATGTAATGGGCTTAGTGATGCCTTTGATGGTAATATTTCCGGCCATTTTATATTTATTGCCAGACACTTTGGTGAGTTTGGTACTTTTAAATGTTATGGCAGGAAACTTCTCGACATTGAACATATCCTCGCTTTTGAGGTGATTGTCACGCATTTCCAGATCGGTGTTGATGCTCGCAGACTCTATCGAAATCTCAAAAACTGCATCGGACAAATCGTCTTTGGCAGCGGTAATTTTTCCATCAAACTTCTTGAAATAGCCATCCACTTCCGACAAACCGTGATGCTCGGCTATAAAAGTAAATTTGGTATGACCTTTGTCTATGCTCCATTGGGCAAAAGTAAAGGTAGAAACTAGCAAAAATGCGATTGACAAAACTGATTTTTTCATTGTTTTAGGTTTAATTACATTATAGAATACTATTACGCAAAGGTTCACGAAGGAGGCACGAAGGTGCAAAAAATGACACAAACTCTACAATCCATTCTATTCATTATCAAATACTTAATGTACTTATTTTTATCTTATTCTTTTTGTTAGATTGAATAATTTCGTTGGCTATTATTATGGTATTTCCAATATTTAGCCCCACTACATTTGTTGAGTTTGCTGAACCCTCCACCCATGTCATTTCCGATGCTTTGTTGTCCTCAATTTTCCTAAACGCTACCTGAGATGGGTTATTTTGGTCTTTATTTTGCTCCCAAAAAAGTACAGAAGCTGTAGGCGTTTTTACCAAATATTGGTTTTTGGCTGATGCATCGTCCAACACAAAAAGCCTTTTACCTTCGGTAGTAGCCACTCTGATACCCATTTCGTTGTCAGTACCTGAAAACCACGAAACCAAGCCGCCTTTGCCGTTGATGGTAGACACAGCACCACTGTGAGGACAACCATTTATTTCCCATTTGTCGTTGAAAACTATTTCAGGTTTAGAGAAAGTCTGACCGTTATCTCCAGAAACTATTCGTGCTATATCTCTGATATTGTCGTTGTTATCTCTATAAAACACATTTAGACGGCCTTCAGCATCTATGAGAAAATTGATAGGGCAGCAATCGCAAACAACAGGATCAATCAATCGCTCAGGCTGAAAAATGCCGTCTTTGGAGGTTACCAATCGGAGGTCTCTTTCCTCGTGCTTGGTGCTTTTGGCAACATCTTTTAGGTAAGCCACGGCTATCTCGTCATTGCTCATCACGATGGCGTCAAAAAAGCCTCTTACTATTCCTTGCTTAGGGTCAGAATCTACATTTGCTGGTTTTGTCCAAGTATTTCCACCGTCTTTTGATTCACAAAAAACGATATTTGACGAGCGTCCTCCTCTACCCGAGGCATTCGGAGCACTTTCGCTTCTGTTAGTAAATATGGCCACAAAAGTTCCGTTTTTCTTGCTCAAAACTTTGGCTCTCATCATACGGCTATTGCCGATGCCATTTCCTGAAAAAATCACTTTTTTGTCAGAAAATGTCTTACCTTGATTCTTGGAAAAAGCCACACAAAACGATACCAAACCTTGGTCGTCCTTCTCGGTCCAAGAAAGCATCACATCTCCTGAAGAAGTTTTGGCGAGCAATGGCATGCTGTAAGCCTTGTTTGGATCGTTTTCAAAGGGAATATCTATTGCTTTTATAGATGCATTATTGTCTGATGGAGAATTTACATTAGACTTATTTTGAGGCATATAAGCACAAATGGTCATTTCCGAATCTTGTTTGATATCGGTAGAAAACATAGAAACCAAAAGGCCAAGAAAAACCAGAGGAATAGTGAAGATTAGACGAGTCATATTTTGTGATTTTGTTATAAAAAAAATCGATTAATAAAAAAGCAAATCAAATATAGCAAACGCTAAAATTAGAGTTTTATTAAATATATAAAGCTGGAGAAATATTCGACAGATTGGAATAAATGAGGTATAAAGTAGTACTCAACAAAACGAAAAACCAAGCCACCCAATGATAGAGAAGCTTGGTTGAATATTTTTATTAGAAAATAGAGTCTTACATAGAATTGCCAATTCCCACCAAGAAAATGGACAACATCATGATGGCTATACCAATCACGAAAGTGCGGAAGGCTTTGGCCGATACGCCTTTCCATTCTTTAAGCCAAAGCCCCCAAAGATTGGCTGTAAGTATGATGGTAGCCATGTGGAGTATCCATGAACTGGCACCGTTGCCGAGTTTGCTTTCGCCCATGCCATAGAAGAAAAATTGTAAAAACCACATGGTGCCAGCAATGCCTGAGAACAAAATGTTAGTGGCAATCGGAGTTTTGGCATTGGTATAATCACCAAAGGTTTTATTCTTAAAATTGAGATACATACACCACAAAAAATTGGTGGTTAGACCACCCCACATAACAATAATGTAAGTGACGTTATTCTGAAAAAGTGGGTTATTACCAGAAGCCACTGCGGCATCTGCCATTGGCTTGCCCGACTCTATGCCAAAATTAAAAAATGAGCTCAAAATACCTGAAATGATGGCAATAATAAGGCCTTTTACCAAACTAAATTCTTTCACACTTGCCACTTTTTGCTCCTCCGTAAGACTTTTTTCTTTCAGAAGCCCTGCTCTACCCAAAACCGCGATACCTACAATACAAACCAACACACCCGTCAATACTATCTGACCTCCACTGCTGTGCAGCATATCGGTAAAGGTGGTTTTGCCTTCGGTCGCATTAAAATCGTAATAAATAGCAGGCACCAAAGCCCCAAAAGCGGAACAAAAGCCCAAAACTACAGAATTGCCGAGTGACATTCCCAAATATCGCACTCCCAAACCGTAAGTTAGACCTCCTATTCCCCACAATAATCCCATTAAAAATGTAAAATTCAAGACTGAAGATGCCGTGCCAGAAATTATTTCTCCAAAATTTGGAATGGTTAAGTAAGCCGCAATTGGTGGAACAATCAACCAAGAAAATAATCCACCCACAATCCAATAACTTTCCCAAGCCCAGCCCTTAACTTTTTTAAATGGCATGTAAAAACTGCCTGAAGAAAAGCCTCCGATGGAGTGAAAAATGATTCCAAGTATTGATTCCATTGTATTTTAGGGTTATTTTATGTTAATTTACAAATATATACGACTTTTTAAAATTCACTCTCCTTTACTCACCTTTTGACCCAAAATAAAATTTTTAGATTTTTCTATACCTGAATTTAGTTATTGAATGGCATAATTTTTGTGCCGTTTCAGCTACAAGCACTAAATAATAGGATTATGAAAAAGATTTATTTCATTCTTATTACGTGCTACCTAATAAATATAAGTCCAAGTGTTTTTTCTCAATCTACAGTCGGTAACTATGTCTGGGAAGACATAAATGCCAATGGTATACAAGACGAGCCCGCCTCATCTGGTTTAAACAACGTAACTGTAGAAATTTATCAGCCTGTAGGCTCAACACCCGATTCTTTGAATGACATATTCATAGGTTCGGTCATAACAGCTGATGACGGCAGCGGCAATCCCGGCTACTATGAACTTCCTGGTCTCCCAAATGGAGCCTATTACTTGGTTTTCAGAAACCCAGGCGGAGATTTCATTGTATCACTTCAGAGCAATCCGAACACTACTCCCAATCTCGATTCGGATGGTGCCAGCACATTGAAAGGCCCAGAAATCATTGGAGTCACGGCCATTTTTAACCTTGTAGGCTCTAGTAGTAACCTAAACATTGACCAAGGTTTTCATCACCCCTGCTATGCCCCTATTACGGCTTCGGCGAGTAGCGATAGTCCTGTTTGTGAAAACAGCACACTTCATCTTTTGGGTGGTACTTCTGGCGGTACAATTTTTTCGTGGACAGGGCCCAATGGTTTCAGTTCATCTGTTCAAAACCCTTCCATTGCCAACGTATCCAACCTAGCGGCAGGAGTCTATACTTTGACTGTTACTGACGGCACAGCATGTAGTGCGACGGCTACCACAAATGTGAATATAAGCCCTTCTGCGGCTGCACCAATATTTGCATCAGGAAGTACTTCGACACACTGCCAAGGAGTTTCGGCAGTAGTTTATAGTGCCACGGCCGCAAATACAACGGGTATTACCTATTCGTTAGATGCCACGAGTCTTACTTTTGGAAATTCTATAAATGCGAGCACTGGAGAGGTTACTTATCTTGCCGGGTGGTCTGGTACGTCAATCATAACAGCATCAGCCGCCGGATGTAACGGACCTGTAAGTTCAATTCATACGGCTACTATAACTCCTACTGTGGGTACACCTATTTTCAGTGCAGGGAGTACATCATCTAGATGTCAATCGGCGAGCTCAGTGACCTATGCCGCCACTGCAACAAATTCTACAGGAATTGTTTACAGCCTAGATGCCACAAGTATTACAGCTGGTAATTCCATAAACTCCTCAACTGGCCAAGTGACTTATGTAGCAGGATGGGTGGGAACATCAACGATAACAGCAACTGCTGCTGGATGCAATGGACCTACATCGTCTACGCATGAGGTTACAACTACTCCTTCAGTGGGTACTCCGGTATTTACCTCAGGAGCAAGTTCAACCAGATGCCAAGGTGCTGGAAGTTTAACCTATGGTGCAACAGCAACAAATACCACTGGTATAACATATACATTGAATGCTGCAAGTTTGACTGCTGGTAATACCATCAATGCAAGTACTGGAGAGGTGACTTATGTAGCAGGATGGTCGGGTACTTCGATCATAACAGCGTCTGCAGCTGGGTGTAATGGCCCAAGAACAGCAACGCATACGGTAACCATTACTCCTACAGTTGGAACTCCCGTTTTTGCTTCAGGAGCTACTTCTACTAGATGTCAGGCCGCTGGAACGGTAACCTACACAGCCACTGCTAGCAATTCTACCAGCATATCCTATGCGTTGGATGCAGCCAGTATAACAGCAGGAAACACCATAAACTCAAGCACAGGTGCTGTAACCTTTGTAGCGGGTTTTACCGGAACGTCTACAATAACAGCTACGGCTCAAGGATGTAATGGGCCGTCTACCTCGAATCATACGGTAACAACCACTACTACGGTGGGAACGCCTGTTTTCGATGCTGGTTCAACCTCCAGCAGATGCCAAGGAGCAGGAAGTATTACTTATGGGGCTTCTGCCACAAATAGTACCAGCATTACTTATTCATTGAATTCGGCAAGTTTATTAGCTGGCAATACAATAAACTCTACAACCGGGCGGGTTACCTACACAGCCTTGTGGGTTGGAACTAGTACCATCACTGCTACTGCCAATGGTTGTAATGGACCTACTACAGCTACTCATACGGTTAGCATTTCACCATCTGTAGGTACGCCTGTTTTTGCGATGGGAAGCAGTTCGTCCCGCTGCCAAGGGGCAACTTCGGTAACATATAATGCCACCGCAACAAATACTACTGGAATAGTTTACAGTTTGGATGCCTCGAGTTTATCTGGTGGAAATATAATCAATTCAAGTACTGGTGAGGTTACTTATGCACCAACTTGGTTTGGGACATCTGTTATAACCGCAACGGCTTCAGGCTGCAATGGACCAAGAACTGCTAATCATACTGTTACTACAACCGCATCCGTCGGAACTCCGGTGTTTAGCTTAGGTGCAACCTCTACGAGATGTCAAACAAACGGAAATGTTACTTACACGGCTACAGCGTCAAATAGTGTCAGTATCACCTATACCTTAGATGCAGCAAGTCTTAGTGCAGGCAATACCATAAATGCCTCGAATGGCCGTGTAAACTATGCTTCGGGATGGATTGGAGAATCGACCATAACAGCAACTGCTACAGGATGTAATAGTACATCTCAAGCTACGCACATAGCTACAAGCACCGCATCCATTACCACACCGATATTTAACAATGGAGCAACATCAACACGCTGTCAGGGAGCGGCAACTGTAAACTATTCTGCCACGTCAACTAACGCAACGGGAATGGTTTACTCCTTGAATGCAGCGAGCTTATCAGGTGGTAATACTATAAATTCCTCTACTGGAGATGTAACATTTACAGCAGGTTGGACTGGTACTTCGATAATTACAGCCACTGCTTCAGGTTGTAATGGCCCATTATCTTCAACCCATACCGTAACAATTACACCAAGTGTCGGTACACCTGTTTTTGCCCTAGGTTTAAGCTCAAATAGGTGTCAAAGTGCCGCCAGTATCACATATACTGCAACAGCCAGCAACAATACCGGTATAACATACTCTCTGGATGTCAATAGCATTCTGGGTGGAAACACTATAAATTCGGTTACTGGAGAGGTGACCTACTCAAATACTTGGTTTGGCACATCGCAAATCACGGCAACTGCAACGGGCTGCAACGGTCCTAAAAGTACAACACATACTGTAACCACTGCCCAACCTGTGCAAACGCCAATTTTTGGAGGAGGAAGTACCTCTGTACGATGCCAAGGCTCTGGAATAGTTAACTATGGAGCAACGGCCTTGTATTCTACAAGCATTGTTTACACTTTGGATGCTACGAGTGCAGCAGCAGGGAATACAATAAATTCAACTAATGGAAACGTAAATTTTGTAGCTGGTTGGTCGGGAAATTCAACCGTAACTGCCACAGCAAATGGCTGTTTTGGACCACTTACTGCCACCCATGTTATTACTACGACTCCTACTGTTGGTAATCCTGTTTTTGCACTTGGAAGTTCCTCCTCGCGTTGTATAGGTGCTGCTAACCAGACCTACTCTGCCACTGCGAGTAACAATACTGGTTTGACATACACATTGGACAACAACAGCCTTACTGCTGGAAATACAATTAACTCGGCCACG
This sequence comes from Leadbetterella sp., assembly GCA_035299025.1. GTDB lineage: Bacteria > Bacteroidota > Bacteroidia > Cytophagales > Spirosomataceae > Leadbetterella. The sequence goes on along the minus strand of DATGXK010000018.1, from coordinate 250,735 downwards.
GGCGAGGTAAGTTTTCAGGCAGGGTGGTTCGGGGTTTCAACCATCACCGTAACGGCTACAGGTTGTAATGGTCCAAAAACTGCTAACCATACGGTTACTACTTCTCAGGCTGTTTTGACACCGGTCTTTACGCTTGGAAATAACAGTGTAAGGTGTCAGGGTGCCGGCACTACTACCTATTCGGCAAGTGCGGCAAACAGCACGGGTATTATCTATTCTTTAGACGGAACAAGCATTTTAGGTGGAAATACAATCAATGCATCCACTGGAGCTGTAACTTTTGTTGCGGGTTGGACGGGAACCTCGACCGTTACAGCTACGGCAAGTGGTTGCTTTGGTCCGACACAAACGAGCCATACTATTGTTACCACTCCTTCAGTTACTACTCCCGTTTTCGACTTTGGGGCCAGTTCTGTTCGTTGCCAAGGAACCAATGTGATTACCTACAATGCCACCGCAAGCTATCAAACGTCACTTACCTATAGTCTTGACCCTATCAGTCTTGCAGGTGGTAATACCATTGATGCAAATACCGGAACTGTGACGTTTTCAAACGGATGGAATGGTACAACCAGAGTGACTGCCGTAGCAACCGGATGTAGCGGACCAAAATCTGCTATTCACACCATAACCGTAACTCCTACTGTTGGACTTCCAATATTTACTCTAGGTGCCAATTCAGTAAGATGTCAAGGAGCAAATACCATCACTTATACGGCTACCTCAACAAACTCAACAGGGATTACTTATGCCTTAGACGCCACAAGTTTAGCTTTTGGAAATAGCATTAATACCGCCACTGGTGCTGTTACTTTCTTGGCTACATGGACTGGGACTTCAACTATAACTGCAACTGCAACAGGCTGTAACGGCCCGAGATCTAGTAATCATAATATATCTACGATTTATATTGCTGCTGTTGCCGACAATGCCATAGGCCTTCAAGGTACACCCGTAATTATCAAAGTCTTAGACAACGATTTGGGCGACAAAGACCCAACAAAAGTCACAATAGTAAGCCAACCTACCAATGGTTTTATCCAAATAGGAACGAATGGTGAGATCACCTATCTACCAAATGGTAACTTCTATGGCTTGGATCAATTTACCTATAGTGTTTGCTCTTCTGGCTCTTCATTCTGTTGTTCACAGGCCACAGTAACGATTCAAATAGACGAATCGCTCAACGACCCATGTTCGGAAGCCACAAAGAGTAAAATTTACTATTTACCTTTTCCCGAAAACACCAATCTTCTGAGAAAATCTCTCTGGAGTGCTGGTAACGTAAGCTATTTAACTGACTCTGTAAGAACTGTTTTGAGTATAAAAATACCTTATCCCGGAAATATCCTGACGTATGACCATTGGGAAGACGGATTCGAAACTGATATTACGATACCAACTCAAACCTCTACCGAAGTTTGGGGAGATGGAATTCTTAATAATGGCTGGGCTCCGGGTTATCCAACAGACATCATTCCTGCGGGTGGTTACATTTTAATAGATAATCATTTCAGATATAATCCTAGAAATACGGCAGAGATATTTTTCGATGGAAAAGACAAAATACTCAGCTCTAACGACATTGCCATATCTAAAATTTCGGGTGATGCCGGGTATGCAACAGGTAGCAATAATTTCGATGTACAGAACGTCAAAACAAACGTCTTTGACTTGACTCGATTTGGTAAGTTCTTTATTATTCCGTTTGGAGAAGACAACAATTTGGGTGGCACATCAGCATTTAAATATACCGGTATTTTTGCTAGGGCGTCACAAAACGGAACTATCATAAACCTCGACTACGATGCCGATGGCCTTGTGGACATTTCTTCGCCATCCTTAAACGAAGGAGAGGTATGGTTTTATGATGGAACAGCCTCTACGCCTGGCGTTGCAACTAATACAAACAACGCCAACGACATAAAATCAGGAGCTATATTAACCTCTGCGAACAACTTCGGTGTGGATGTGGTTTTTGGTGGTTTGGATAGCTATGGTACCAGAAATATGGCATTATTGCCGGGTAATTTCTATGGCGATGTCTATTATTCTCCTGCTCACACCACTTTGGCAAGTGCTCCAGTTTATGCTTTTTTTACCAATAATTTGGCCTCGCCAATCACCATAGATTGGAACTCGGGAGCAGGAAACTCAGGATCATTTGTAATCAATGCCAAATCCTATTCATATCTTGACTTAAATAACTTGGCAGCCTATAAGTTTAAAAGTAGAAATGGTGAGGCTTTCACAGCAGTGGCAGTTTTCGATGCCGACGCTGCAGGTTCATCCTACGACTGGTCTTTCAATATGATTCCGGAAAACCGATTATCTACTTTTGCCAGTGTCGCATGGGCTCCAGGAAGTAGCAATTTATCTGGAAACTACAGTCCAGTTTGGGTTACAGCACCAACTGCCACTACCTTATATATCAAATATGACGGTAATTTGGCTAATGAGTCGGCTACGCGAAGCCCTTGTGGTATGCCTTATGACGTAGCAGTTCCTATCAGTGCTTTGCAGTCTTACAAGATTTTAGACCCTGACAATGACCAAACCGGTCTAGCTGTATTTACCTGTGATGGAACAAAAATAGCCGCCATTTGGGGTCAAGACCCCAACGGAGCACCTGGTGGTTCGCCGAGTATGGATGTGGGTTATATCATGGAGCCTCGTTGCTTGCAACAGCTCATTATTGCCAACGATGATATTTCTGACACAGAACCAAACACACCGGTAATCATAGATATTCAAAGCAATGATTATGGCTTCTTATGCACGCCAAATCCAAACTCAGTGAGTACTCTTGGACTCCTTCAGCCGAGTAATGGTACGGTGGTAATAAACCCTGATGGCTCCGTAACTTATACTCCAAACAATGGATTTCAGGGAACCGACACTTTCGAATATCGCCTATGCTCGGTAGAATATCCGGGTATTTGCGACATAGCCTTGGTAAAGGTTAGGATCTCAACGTGTATTGCCAATTCCAACGAAAATCTTTTCAGAGGGAAAGTTTTTGTAGAATCTCTACCAGACGATGCCGCTTATAATGGGGAAATGGGAGCCAAAGGCGTACAGGTAGATTTATATATTGATGCCAACTGCAATGGTGTTATAGACCCAGGTGAAGGAATTACTGAATCTACTATTTCTGACATTTCTGGTAAGTTTTCATTCAGCACAAAGGATGGCAATAATGCTCGGGATGATTTTGACCCTACCGCTAGTTTCTCTGGAAATGACGGAGGACTAAATTGGAACAACAATTGGTCAGAGGTAGGCGATGATGCTAATTTTACCACTGGAGATGTAAGAATTATTCCTGACGCTGCGGTGAGTGGAATGGGCAACGCCATAAGACTTTCTGGAGCAACTAACGAAATAAACAGGTCTTTATCTTTTAACAACACCATAAGTGCTGTATTGAAATTTAGCTACAGAAGAGAGGGACTTGACAGGCAAGGTGAAGGCGTAAATGTGGTGCTCAATGGTTCTACTATTTTTACTCTGAACGACGGACTTGCAGTTGGAACAGATCCTAGCTACACCAATGTTTATCTTCCTATAACCGCCTACAATGCCAATGGAGTGAATACCTTGAGGTTTATCACCAACGGCTCCGTTTCTTCAGATGATTATTTCTGGATAGATAACATTGAATTATCTTTTTACAAAAACCCTCCAGTTTGTTATGTAGCCAAGGTAAATACGAGCAATACCAACGGTGCCTACACGCCGTCGCTTCTTCAAACCGAAACCGCGACCTTCAATTTATTGGGCGTTTGTGATAAGGACAATAACTTGGGTGTACTACCAAATCTTGTGGCTTCTGATGACAATGCATTTACCTCAATTGATAAATTTGTTAACATCAATGTTCTTACCAATGATGTGGTTGGCAAACCCGATTCATCAACTGTCACTTTCAGTGGCACGTCTGTAAGCCCAAGCAATGGAACAGTTTCTATCAATCCAAACGGCAGCATAATCTATACGCCAAATCAGGGTTTCACTGGTACCGATCAATTCGAATACCGTGTTTGCAGTTTAGAAGATCCATCGATTTGCGACATCGCACTTGTAAATGTGACCGTTTCTTGTGCATCTAGCCCTTTGGTGAACGAAATCAGCGGAACTGTTTATGTAGACAATAATAACAATGGAGTATTCAACATTGGCGAAAATGGTCTGAACAATACAGTGGTAAACTTGATATTTGATACCAACAAAAATGGTTTACTCGACATTGGTGAGCCTGTAATTGATACAAAAACTACAGACATCAATGGTTATTATTCTTTTGTAATCAACCCTCTAACCAACAACCTGAACTATCTGGATCAGTTTAATTTTAGCACTGTTGCCAACCAAAGCAATGGCTCTTCGGTTTGGGCAACCAGCTGGACTAAAATAGGAGATACTGGCGGTTTTGACCAAAACAATATCCAAATATCCAACATTACAGGATTGAGGATTCAATCCACGGCCAGTTTTGTAAGTGGTGCTTATAGATCTATGAATCTTTCGAATGCACTTTCTGCCAATTTAACTTTGGATTACAACGAGCAAAACCTCGACCTTCAGGTAAATGATTATGTAGATTTACAAATTGCCAATAGTTCGACACCTTCAAATTGGACTTTACTGAAACGCTTCACAGGTGCTGACGGCAATCAAAATGGAAGCATGACATTCGATATTAGTAGTTTTATTTCGCCTACTACTACCATTCGTTTTGTAACTTCTGGAAGCTCGCTCATGATACCCGGAGATTTAGTATATTTCGACAATATCAATGTAGCTTATCTATACCCACAAGCCAACAAATATATTGCACAGTTGGCTCAGCCTATTCCTGTCGGATATTCGCTGACAAATCCGAGCCCGTCACCAACAGGTTATTATTCAGCCTCGTTTACTGCTGGAGGACAAGGTACTTGCGGGAATAACTTTGGATTAGCAGTGACTGATTTGGAAGTCAGTAAAACCGTAGATATCCAAAACCCTTACGTAGGAGATACAGTAACATTCTCCGTAGTGGCAAGAAATCTCGGACCAACAAATGCTTCAAACGTAGTTGTTACAGACGTATTACCAACGGGCTATGAACTTATAAACGTAAACACCACCAAAGGTACCTGGGTTGGAGCTAATTGGAATCTTGGAAATCTAAATAACGGAGATACTGAAACCTTATTGATTATTGCCAAAGTGGTGGCCCCAGGAGGTTATATGAACACCGCTACAATTGGTGGTGACCAGCCCGAAACCAACATGCTCAATAACCAAAGTAGTGCCACGCCTACGCCAATTCCTATCATAGACTTGTCGCTTACCAACCAAGTAAGTGACATAAGGCCAAATGTAGGTGATGTGGTAACTTTTACTATAAATTTGGCAAATGCCGACTTGAGTCCTGCCAGCAATATTCAAGTCCAAAATATCATACCGAATGGTTACACGGGTATTTCGAATATCAGCAATGGAGGTATTTTGGTTGGAAATACGATTACTTGGAATTTGGCCGGCCTATTGAACAATGTCGACCAAAATCTTACTTACACCGCCGTGGTTCTGCCTCCGCTTGTCGGAAACAACTACACCACTGTGGCCCAAGTAACGGCAGCTACCGAACAAGACGTAGATAGTACTCCAAATAATAGTATGGCCGCCGAAGATGACCAGGCCAATGCCACTTTAAGCCCTCTTCAGGCCGATTTGAGTCTTACCAACCAGATAAACAATGTCTTACCTAATACTGGCGAAGTGGTTACATTTACTGTAACACTGACCAACAACGGGCCGGATCCAGCTACCAATGTGGCAGTGGCCAACTTGATAGATAACGGATTTACTTCAATAACCAACATCAGCGATGGTGGTGTATTGGTAGGAAGTACGATCGTTTGGAATCTTGCCAATCTTAACTCAGGAGCAAGCAAAACGTTTACTTATCAGACTACTGTTTTAGGACCAGGGCCGGGTGTTTCGCATACCAATGTGGCCCAAGTATCGGCTGCTGACCAATGGGATCCAGATAGTAGTCCAAATAATAACATGGCAACAGAAGACGACCAAGCCAACGCTACTGCAACTCTTCAAGGTGCCAATTTGAGCCTAACTAAACAAATAAACGACACTACGCCGAATGTTGGAGATATTGTAACATTTACTGTTACTTTACACAATGCGGGACCAGACGCTGCCACCAATGTTGGAATAGAGGATATTGTACCAAATGGATACGCCAATGTTTCGAGTATCAATAACGGCGGAATTCTTACAGGTAATACCATCAATTGGAACGTTGCAAATATAGCCAACGGTGCCAACCTCATATTTACTTACCAGGCAAGAGTAAATGCTCCAACGGCGGGAATCAATTTTACCAATGTGGCTCAAATTACTGCTTCGGATCAATTTGATCCTAACAGTGTACCTAACAATGACAATCCGCTTGAAGACGACCAAGCCGCAGTCAGTTCGGTACCTAAAAGAGCCAATTTGACCCTACAAAAAACAGCCAACAATCTGAAACCACAAGTAGGAGAACAGGTTACTTTCACCATCACAGTAAACAACATGGGGCCAGACAAAGCCCACAACGTAGAACTCCAAGATGTGGTTCCGAATGGATATGGCACCATTGTAAACATCAGTGGATCAGGCGTTTTGACAGGAAACACCATATCTTGGAATATCCCGAGCCTATTAAATGGTGGTAGCCAGACCTTCACATATCAGGCCTCTGTACAAGAACCGAATTTGGGAATATTATTTACGAATATAGCACAAATAACAAAGGCAGATGAATATGACCCAACCAGTACGCCAAACAATTCGAACTCTCTTGAAGATGACCAATCGCAGGTAACTTTAACACCGCGGGTGGCCAATTTGAGCTTAAATAAGCAAATAAACAATTTCAATCCTCTAGCTGGTGAGGTAGTAACGTTTACATTGACATTACAAAATGCTGGTCCTGACTCTGCCCACAATGTATCTGTTGTAGACCTCATTCCGAATGGTTATACGAACATAACCAACATAAGCTCAGGTGGAACAATTGTCGGAAATACCCTGACATGGACATTGACCGACTTAAGTTCAGGAGAAACACAAAGCCTTACTTATCAGGCCACTGTGTTGCAACCGGCTTTGGGTATCAGCCATCGAAATATTGCTCAAGTTAGCGGTTCCGATGAGTTCGACCCCAACAGCACACCTAACAACAGCTTAGCCACCGAAGATGACCAAGACGAGGTAACGGCTGTACCAAAACAGGCAAACCTAAATCTTACAAAATCGGTAAATGATTTAACGCCTAATCCCGAAGAAGTAGTAACATTTACGATTACAGTACAAAATGCTGGTCCAGATGCAGCCACCAATGTGGTTATTCAAGACGCCATACCAAATGGCTATAGAAATATCACCAATGTAACCGGATTGGGAACCATAGTTGGCAATAATTTAGAATGGAATATTGCGAATTTGGCAAATGGAGCCTCACAAGTTTTTACATATCAGGCAACTGTAAATGCCCCTACAGTGGGACTTAACTTTACGAACATAGCCCAAGTAATGGCTCAGGATCAGTATGATTCTAACAGTACTCCAGGCAACAATGTAGTAGGAGAAGATGACCAGTCTCAGGTGACCACCACGCCAAATGTGGCCAATTTAAGTTTGATAAAGACTGTTAGTAATCCAAAACCAAATGTTGGCGATACCATAACATTTACCTTAACATTGAATAATGCTGGACCAAATAACGCTACAAATGTGAGTATTGAAGACATCACCCCCAACGGTTATGCTTCTATCCATTCCGTTAGCCATGCTGGAACAGTTTCAGGCAATACGGTAAATTGGACTACCCTCAACTTGGCAAATGGGGCTAGTGAACTATTAAGCTACAAAGTAGTAGTAAAGGCTCCATTGGTTGGTGTAAACTATGTAAATACGGCCCAAGTAACGGCGTCGGACCAATACGACCCGAACAGTACCCCGAGCAATGACAATTCATCAGAAGACGACCAAAGCTCTGTATCTACTGTTCCTCAGGTAGCAAATTTGATGCTCACAAAAGCCATTAATAGCCCGAATCCTATTGTTGGAGAAATCGTAACCTTCACTATTTCGGTAAACAATGCAGGTCCTGATTCTGCTAAAAATGTGGTTATAGAAGATGCCCTACCAAATGGCTATGGCAACATTTCGAACATCAGTAATGGAGGTCTAATAAGCAACGATACCATAAACTGGTCGGTGACAAATATAATAGCTGGTGGCGGTATTACATTTTCGTATCAAGCTGAAGTTTTACCTCCATTGTTTGGAGTAAATTATAGAAACGTTGCACAGGTAAAGGCTGTGGATCAATTTGACCCAAATAGTACACCTGATAACGACAATCCGATTGAAGATGACCAAGATGAAGTAACAGCCAATGTGGATAGTACTACGCCTACAGTGGTGGCTGGCAATGATTTCACCAAAACTTGTATAATAAACACGTCGGGTCAACAAATTGGTGAAAGTCCACAAGCAAATCACAGCTATAGTTGGAGTCCTTCGGCTGGCTTGAATTTCGCCAACATTTCTAATCCTATTGCCAATCCGTTGGTAACCACTACATATGTTGTCACTAAAACAAACCTAGCCAATGGCTTTACTGCCACAGCTTCGGTTACGGTTACAGTAGAAACTTCCGTGCCTGTAGCAAACGCAGGCCCAGACATACTCAAAACCTGTGTAAGTAATGCCTCAGGAGCCGCCATTGGAGAACCTAATGATGTTTCTAGTACATACAGATGGTTGCCATCTATCGGATTAAGCGACTCCTTGGTTGCTAATCCATTGGCCAACCCTGCTATCACCACAACCTACATTGTTACAAAGACCCACATCGCTAGTGGATGTTTTGATAGAGACACGATGAATTTTGTTGTTGATACGGTGATCCCGACCGTTTCGATAACCGGAAATGATACGCTGACTTGTGCATTGACAACGGTTACCAGAACTGCATCAGGTGGTGTTTCTTATGCTTGGTCTAACGGACTGGGAAATAATGCAACCGCCAACATTTCAGCTCCAGGAACTTATATCGTGGCCGTAACTGCTGCCAACGGTTGTATTACAAATGACACTACAGTTGTAAGTCAAAATATCACTGCTCCAACGGTTTCTATTGCCGGAAATGATACGCTGACTTGTGCATTGACTACTGTCACCAGAACTGCCTCGGGTGGAGTTTCGTATGCTTGGTCTAACGGTCTTGGAAATAATGCAACCGCAAACATTTCTGCTCCAGGAACTTATATTGTGGCTGTAACTGCTGCCAACGGTTGTGTTACGAATGACACCACAGTCGTGAATCAGGATGGATTGCTACCGAATATTACATTTTCGGCCATAGATACACTTACTTGTGCCGCTACATCTATCGCTGTTTCGGCATCAGGCGGCGTATCCTATGCATGGTCTGATGGACTTGGTAACAATCCAACCGCAACCATTTCTAATCCTGGCATTTACTCTGTTACCGTTACTGGCTCAAATGGTTGTAGCTCGATAGGTACCGTAGAAGTGTTAGAAGATTTAACTCCTCCGGCAGTAACAATCGTTGGAACAGATACTATAAGTGTTTCTCAAGCCAATGTTATTAGAATTGCCCAAGGTGGAATCAGTTACACTTGGTCAAATTCTCTTGGAACCAATGACTCCGTGAGCATTTCTACACCAGGAATTTACACCGTAACAGCAACAGGTACAAATGGTTGTACTGCAACTGCCATAACTACCGTAATCGAAGTCAGATTCGGCTCCATAAGTGGTTTAGCTTGGGCAGACAATGATAAGGACGGCCTTCGGGAAATTTCTGAAACCCTTTCTGCTAACGAAATAGTTTATCTTTATGATGGCTCAAGCAATACCTTGCTCGACAGCACCTTCACGGATTCTAACGGACTTTACAGATTTGACTCCTTAAACTCAGGTAACTTTAAGGTGAGATTCAAAATCCCAATCTCGGCCATGGTATCTCCATCTAACATGACTTTGGATAGCCTTGATAGTGATTTCAATACTTCTGCTTGGTCTGAAACCATCGCTATTGATGTTTCTAAAGATATTTCAGATACGCTCCGGACCAGCAGGCATAATGATATTGGTTTTGCAAATTATGGTTATATATCAGGTGAAATCTTCAATGATGCAGATTATAGCAATACGCAAACCTTGGGAGATCCTGCCCTGGCTGGTATAAGAGTATATCTTACAAATGTATCCAATATACGTATAGATTCAACCTTGTCCGATGCACTTGGACAGTATAGATTCGATAGTCTTTTGCACGGAGATTACAAAGTAGAAATTGTGAAACCTATCGGTACGCATACCAACTTAAAGGACTTTGGCAGCGATGAAACCAAAGATTCGGACATTGACCCTTTAACTGGTAGAACTGATATCATAAGTATTAATGCCGCAGCCGCAGTAAATAGCCCATTAAGAAATGTTTCAAATGTCGATGCCGGATTTATCAATTATGATTCAAGAATAAATCTTATTAAAGACGGCACATTGGTTGGAAAAGGGTTAGTTGGAGATTACATAACCTATGGCTTCTCGGTGAGAAATATCGGTAACACCACGCTCAGGGATGTACACATCATCGATTCATTGATTTCAACAAATCCTATCGTTGTTACTCCTGATTCATTACTTCCAGGACAGTCAGGGTATGCTTTAGTCAATTATTATCTCACGTCAGATGATGTCCGAAGAGGAAAAGTCATGAATTCGGCAACGGTTTACGGCACAGACCCTCTAGACAATGTTGTAACAGACATTTCTGACAACGTAAACCCATATCAACCTGGCCCAAGTGATTCTACGGAGGTAGATTTACCAAAAGTAGATGTAAGCTTGAGAGTGAATATTCCAAGTCAATGCTCTGCTGCCATAAATGATGTCATTACATATTACATGATAGTGGGGAGAACCGACACCCTCAGCGTAACGGACGTAATCTCAATAAAAGACAGTCTCGGAGCTCATTTGCAATTTATTTCGGCCAATGTCACCTCGGGAACGTATAATGTCAGCAGTCACATTTGGTCAAACATAGCAGTCAATAATTACGACTTTGACACGCTCACTATCCAAGCAAGAATACTAACCAACATGGGTGGACAAATGCCTCTAACAGCCTGGCTATTAACGTCCACCTATGGCGACGTGGATTCGACCCCTGGGAATAAAATCACCACCGAAGATGACTACGCAAGCGGCTTTGTTTCGGTGCCTATCAATATTTGCTCTGTCAAAAACGAAAGTGTTACGCTTTCGGCTCCGGCAGGTCATACCACGTATCAATGGCAAAACAACGGAGTGGATATTGTAGGTGCTACAGACCCAACCTATACAGCCACAATTGGTGGAAACTATACGGTGGTAGTTGACGGCAACACCTGCTCATCAGGAAATTGCTGCCCAATTATTGTGCAAGACCAGTGTGATTGCAAACCTGTAATATGTACGCCATTCACCATAACGAAAACCAGATAGACTATAACCCAATAAACACAGAACGTCCCTTTAAGGGGCGTTTTTTTTGTTTGTACCTTTTGGTAAATTTCTATTTTCGATTGAAAATCCTGAAAAGCTATTTAATTTTCAAATACTCCTTAAAATAGAGTATTGGGTAAATAAAAAAGAGAATTAAACCAGAATGCAGATAAATAGAAAGTGTATTAACCAACAATTCTATTTTGCCAGAAAGCTCTATTTTGGGCACCAAATATAAAGAAACCAGTGGCAACAAAATTATCAGAATACTTAATAAAAGTTTGTGAAAAACATTGCTTTTGACGCTTAGCAAAATTCCTATTGCAGAAAAAACCGGTAGCAAAACCTGAGCAACTAATAGGCCTATTTTTAATTCTTTTTCGGTGGTGGGTATGTTTACAATGTTTTTAAAATAACAAACTCCAGCATAAGCCAACAACACAAAAGCCACCAAGCCAACTAAAATATTTTTAGAAAATCCAAAATTAATGGCTTTTTTAGAAACGCTAAAAGGCACTAAAATAGTAACTATCAAAGCAATAATGTCCAAGAAAGGAATAAAGAAGAAAAAAAACAACCAGTTAGAATGTCCTGTTTTTTGGTAAAAATATAGTGTAATATATTTTCTAAAATAGATACTGCTGATGCACAAAAAACCAAAGAAACCAAGACCGTTTAGTACTAGACCTACTTTATTGCTAAATAGCGGCACCGAATTATTGCCAACCATGGCTATCAAAAGCGAGCCTACCATCCAGTATATCAAGGTTTTGAAGACTAATACTACAATCCATAAAAATCCTTTTTTGATGGGTAATTCCACATAAAACCTCCACGATTTGTAAGCAAAAAACTGGTGATTTATTTCATAAAAAAGAATGACAATGGCCGTCCAAAAACAAGTTTTAATTATAGCCAAACCAAGATCTATAAAAACTGTACCACCAACACTTTGTTCCAAAAGCCCTGTTCCAAAAAACACCCTTAAGAAGGACAAATTGCCAGTAAAACCATTTGCAATCTCCAAATTTATGTTGGGAATGATGCCCATCAGGATAGGCAAAAATATCAATTTTGGCGATTTTTTTAAGACAATAAAAATGAAAAATGGTATAAAATACAATACCGAAGAAATAAGGAGGTTGTCGTAGTCCAGACGAATAAGGGGCGTCTGTACAAAAAATGGCAAGGACGTAAAAATTAGCGTAAGAATAGCCAGAAAAGCAGACTTTAGCTTATTTCCCAATACGTTCCTAAAAATATACCAGAAAACCAACCAGTCGAACACATTAAAAGCCGTGTAGAAAAAAGCACTTCTGACACCTGGCCAAAGAGCCACTTCTTGGGATTTTAGCAAAAAATCAAAAAGGACATTTTTAAAAAAAACACCCAATATAAGCACGAAAAAGGTTTTTAGGCTTAAAAATTTATGTCCTAAACTCATATAGTCATTATAAAAAAAGCAAATATACTAGCTAATTTTTAAATACGTTTCAAGTACAATTTTATCAAATTCCTTGCTCTTACGTTTACTTTCCAATTGATCCAAAAGAATTTTGGCCGCCCTTTCGCCCATCTCATAAGCGGGTTGAACGACGGTCGAAAGTTTCGGAGAAAACAAATGAGAGACATTGAGATTTGTAAAACCAAAAAACGGAGTGTCTGCTGGCATCTCATCTTTTCTACTCTGAAAAGCCTCATAACAATGCAATGCAAGCCTATCACTGCAGGTAAAAAAGGCATCAGGTTTCTGGGTATTTATAAAATCATTGATGGCAGCCTTGGCCTCTTCTGGGTCAAACCCACAATACTTAATCAACTCATTATCAATCTCTATACCATGAACCTCCAAAGCTTTTTTGTAGCCCTCCAAACGCTCTTGCGTAATAGATAAGGTAAGCGGACTCGTGATGTGTGCAATACGCTTTTTGCCTAGCTTTATCAAATATTCGGTAGCCGCAAATGCCCCCGAAAAGTTGTCTGCCACCACTTTATGAAAACCGCCAATCTCAGGTACTCTATCAAAAAACACCACAGCAAAGTTGCTCTCGCTGTACTCAAGAATATGCTTAATATCTGTTGTTTTACCAGAAAGCGAAATCAAAATACCATCTACTCTTCTTTCAAATAAATGCCGCAGATTCTCCTTCTCTCGGTCCAATGACTCGTGACTCTGACAAATAACCACATGATAGCCACGGCTGTAGGCTTCATCTTCGATGCCGTTTATGGCTTGTGAGAAAAAATTATTGGCAATTTCTGGCACAATTACGCCAATGGCTCTGCTCTTGTTGTCTTTTAAACTTAATGCTATCGGATTGGGCCTGTAATTGACCTTTTTGGCATATTCCGCCACCAATTTCTTGGTCTTTTCATTGATTTCGTAACTATCCCTCAATGCTCTCGACACCGTTGAAGTAGAGAGATTTAAAGCCTTTGCAATGTCTTTGAGGGTTATTACTTCCAATTTTAGAATAATTTGAATCGAAAATTACCAAAAAAACATGCACTTTCAAAATAGGAACCAATAGTTAATCGACCTTAAAAAGTCGGTTGAACATTTAAAATTTAAGTACTCATTGCGACTTAGCGTCCTAGCGGTAAAAAATTATAACCTGAAAACGATTGCATAAATTAATGGAAACCAATGTTTGTATTCGAAGATAATCCTTGGTAATCTTACAAAATATTTAGAAAAAAGATGATTAAAATAAGTTTAGAGGGCAAAACCGCTTTGGTAACGGGTTGTAACAAAGGTATTGGCAGGGCCATGGCCGAAGGATTGGCCGAAGCCGGGGCCGACATTATCGGCGTTTCAGCCACTATGCCCTCTGAAGGGAGTGATATACAAGTATTTGTAGAATCTTTGGGTAGAAAATTTTATCCTTTTCAAGCCGATTTTTCTGACCGCAAATCAATATACGCATTTCTCGAAAAAGCAAAAGCCGAACACCCAAAAATCGATATTTTGGTGAACAATGCTGGAACTATTATGCGTAACCCTGCTGCTGAACATTCCGATGAATATTGGGACAGGGTAATAGCCATAAATCTTGATGCTCAGTTTATTATAACCAGAGAAATAGGCAAGCAGATGATAGAAAATGGTTCCGGAAAAATCATTTTCACAGCATCTTTACTCACTTTTCAGGGAGGAATAAATGTGCCAGGCTATGCGGCCAGCAAGGGAGCCATAGGTAGTTTGGTGAAAGCCTTTGCGAACGAATGGGCCTCAAAAGGCATAAATGTGAACGGCATCGCACCTGGATATATAGCAACAGATAACACCGAAGCACTCAGAGCTGACCCCGAACGCAGTGCTTCAATTCTCGGTCGAATACCATCGGGCAGATGGGGCGAACCCGAAGATTTTAAAGGCCCAACTGTTTTCTTAGCCTCTGAAATGTCAAATTACGTGCAAGGCACTATTTTGACAGTCGATGGTGGTTGGATGGGAAGGTGATGGTAATTGGTTAATTGAATAATTTTTAAATTCAAAAAATGGGTAGTTTCAAAAATTAACACATTAAAAATTAACACATTAAAAATTAACACATTGCGAAATTAACACTACAAAAATTAACACATTGCCAAATTAGCCAATTAACACATTAATAATTAAAACATTAAATATATGATTTCAAGATACGAAAGCAGTCCACGTGAGGTGGAAAGAATGAATACAGCCGAGCTAAGAGAAAATTTCTTGGTGGAAAGTTTGTTCTCAGACGATGAAATTAAACTCACTTACACGCATTACGACAGATTGGTTTTAGGCGGAGTAAAACCTGTTTCTAAAAAAGTGGAACTCGGAACTTATGATGACTTGAAAAGTACTTTTTTTTTGGAAAGAAGAGAAATTGGTATCATCAATGTAGCTGGACCTGGAACAGTTAAAGCTGATGGAGATACTTTTTCTGTGGAGAAATTGAGCTGTCTTTATGTTGGAAAAGGAACAAAAAGCGTGTCTTTTTCTTCAAAGGATGCTGCCAATCCGGCTTGTTTCTTTATCCTTTCGGCACCTGCTCATCAGACTTATGCCAACAAACTTTTCACAAAAGAAGAAGCTTCGCCAGTGACTTTGGGTTCACCCGAAACTTCAAACAACCGAACTATTTACAAATATATTCACAATGATGGCATCATGAGTTGTCAATTGGTAATGGGCTTGACAGTTTTAGCGACCGGAAGTATTTGGAACACCATGCCTCCTCATGTACACGACCGTCGGAGCGAAGTTTACTGCTATTTTGATGTGCCTGAAAATCAAGGGATCATGCACTTTATGGGAAAGCCAGACCAAACCCGACACATGTGGGTACAGAATCACCAAGCCATCATTTCGCCACCTTGGAGTATACATTCCGGTGCTGGATCAGCCAACTATTCATTCATTTGGGGAATGGCTGGCGAAAACAAGGACTTTACCGATATGGATTTCGTAAACTTGAATGAACTAAGATAATTACAACAAAACCCATCAACACCTCAATGAAAACCATTGGGGTGTTTTGCTTAAAACGCATTATGAAAAAATACCTTTTTGTACTTAGCATTTTGTTTTTCGGCTTCAATTTCCCTTCAGAAAAAATCAGAATCTTTATGATTGGCGACTCCACCATGGCGAATAAAAAGCCTTATGATGCACCCGAAACAGGCTGGGGGCAGGTTTTTCATGAGCTTTTTACCGATGCAGTTGTAATTCAAAATCATGCATTAAATGGTAGAAGCACCAAAAGCTTCAGAAATGAAGGACATTGGGCCAAGGTGCATGAACAATTACAAAAAGGCGATTATGTTTTCATACAATTTGGGCATAATGACCAAAAAAGCAATGATTCTACCAGATACTCCGACCCACAAGTGGCCTACAGAGCCAATCTTCAACGCTACATAGACGAAGTAAAAGCAAAAGGGGCCATTCCTGTTCTGCTTACGCCTATGTCAAGAAGGAAATTTGATGATGACCATAAATTTGTAGACCAACATGGAGAATATCCAGAAGTGGTGAAAGAAGTAGCCAAAAAGAACCAAGTCGAACTTATAGATATGCACGCTTTGAGTCAGAAACTCATCGAAAATCTTGGCGAAGAGGCTTCTAAAGATGTTTTCATGCACTATTCAGGTGGCATTTATTCGAAATTTCCAAATGGTATTGTTGACAACACTCACCTATCGCCATATGGTGCGAGATTGATGGCTTCTTTGGTTGCAGAAGATTTAATGACTCAATCTTTACCGTTAAGAAACTGGCTAAAAAAGTCGGTTTATCCCACCACAATGGAGTTTCAATTACCAAAAATAAACACACCAACTTTCAAAAAAGATACATTCGAAATTACCAGATATGGAGCCAAAGGGGATGGTCTATTTTTAAACACCAAAGCCATCCAACAAGCCATAGATATAGCCACAGAAAAAGGTGGGGGTACAGTTTTGATTCCATCGGGATTATGGATTACAGGACCGGTTGTTCTAAAAAACAACATCAATCTACATTTGGCTAAAGGGGCGGTTCTGCAGTTCAGCGATAACCGTGACGACTATCCAATAGTGGAAACTACATGGGAAGGAAACACCGCCTATCGCTGTCAGGCACCTATTTGGGGGGTAAACCTCACCAACGTTGCCCTTACTGGCCAAGGCACCATGGACGGAGCAGGCCAAGTATGGAAACAAGTTAAAAAATCTAAACTTACAGATACCCAATGGAAAAACCTTGTGGCATCTGGCGGAGTTTTGAACGACAAAAAAGACACTTGGTATCCATCAGAAACTTCAAAATACGGCAACGAAAATACCGCTTGGACCAATAAGAAAACCGAGGGAAAAACATTGGAAGATTATCAAAAAGTCAGAGATTTTCTTAGACCAAATTTCGTTAGTTTATCAGGTTGTAGAAATGTACTCATCGAAGGAATCACCTTCCTAAATTCTCCTGCATGGACCCTACATCCACTTCTCTGTGAACACATTACGATTAGAAACGTGAAGGTAAAAAATCCTTGGTTTGGCCAAAATAACGATGCCCTTGATTTGGAATCTTGTTCAAACGGAATAGTTGAAAACTCTACCTTCGACACCGGTGATGATGCCATTTGTATAAAATCCGGCAGAGATGAAGAAGGCCGTAAACGTGGAAAACCAACCCAAAATATTATTGTAAGAAATAATACAGTTTTTCATGCACACGGTGGATTTGTGATTGGCAGCGAAATGTCTGGTGGTGTAAAAAACTTATTTGTAAACAACAACAATTTCCTCGGAACCGACATCGGTCTACGTTTTAAAACGGCTCGTGGTCGCGGCGGTGTGGTGGAGAATATTTTCATTTCGGACATCAACATGAACAATATTCCGGGTGAAGCCATTTTGTTTGACATGTACTATATGGCCAAAGACCCTGTGCCGCTAGATGGAGACGACACTACTTTACCCGAAATCAAAGCTGAAAAACTAGACGAAAGCACCCCGTCATTTAAGTCATTTTTTATAGAAAACGTAAACTGTAAAGGTGCCGAAACTGCCATTATGCTAAGAGGCTTGCCCGAAATGAACATCAAAGACATTAGCATCAAAAACTCAAACTTCACCTCTAACAAAGGTCTAATTTGTATTGAAGCCGAAAATGTCAGTTTTGAAAATGTAGGTATTTTTTCAAAAAACACCACCGTTGGACAAATTCAAAACAGCAAAAATATCAATTTTAACCACATAAACTTCTCACCTAAATCAGAAACATTGCTCGAGATTTCAGGCGAAAGAAACGGAAACATTTCTATGATTAACACCCAAAAATCAAATTTGAAAGAAATTGCGACTTTTAAGGCTAAAGCAGATAAAAAGATTTTTAGGATGAGGTAGGGCATTTGTTGTATTTATGACACCCAATTTCTTGATGAAGGCTGGGTGTTTTTTTAATTCGTGTTCTGAAAGTCTCATAGCGTTTTAAAAAAAGCTAACTTTGCGGTAAGTTCAGATTATTTCAAAACCACCGTTAGATAGATGAAGAATTCAACAATTTCATACTTAATTTTATTATACTTTTTATCCCAAACAATCACTGCACAGAACGGCACTGGTGAAAAACCTAAAATTTGCACAACTTCCACAGAAGGATATTTAATAGGCGGAAAAATTGCATTGGGCCCTCCACTTTCATGCTTATCACAGAATATTGATTCTACTCAGGTATCTATTTCTAATGTATTAGACGTGAACCTTGGTGAGAGATTTACAAACCCAATAATCTACCTCAAAGTAGACGACGATTTCAATTTTAACACTGCAACTGGAATAAAATTAGTTGAAAATAAAACTGTTGTAAATCTTCCCGTAGGAAAAAATTGGATTCTAATGCAAGGAGAAATAAAAGGAAAAAAATATCTAACCTGTTCTATGCAAGAGAATCTTAGTTCTAATGAACCCGAAATAAAGTCCTCAATATGCCAAGATCAAAAATTAGTCATAAAAATAAATGAATCAAAAAATAATAATTTTGACATCTTTACAATTGATTGGGGAAATGGCGAAAAAGAGGAAATAAACATTACATCAAGGCCACTTCCGATAACCATTTCAAAAAACTTTTCTATCAATCAACAAGTTAACATAAAAGGCGAATATGTTAGATTTAATACAAAAGTATGCCCTTCTAGGTCAAAAAAAATTATACCAAATCAAAATAAAATAATAACGTCCTTAGAGTTTGAAAATGAAGGAACACAAGCAAACTTTAAATTTCATGGATATTTACCAAATGAACCCTTTGATATTCTAGTAAAGAGAGATAATGGAGATTTAAACGAAAAATGGATTAAAATGGGTTCTGGTACAGGTTCGATTGGAAGTGTTTCGAATCTAAATCTTGAAAGCAATTATTGTTTCAAAACAAAGTCTATGGATAATTGTGGAGCAGAGGAATATTCGTTTAATACAATTTGCGATCCAAATTTAAAAGTCCTCAATAACATAAATTCTATTCCAACATTAGGTTGGAAACCACAAAAAGTTCAAAGCACTTTTCAGAAAAAAACAGTTTTGAAGCTAGGTTCACTTGATTGTTGCCTTAATGATTTAACACTTCAACCTTCAGATTCAGTTTTCACACAAAAGAATATTGATTGTTCGATAATATATAAATATCAAGTTATAACTACACACTATGAAACAAGCAACGAAAACCAAGCAATTGAAATAATAATAACTTCTAAAAAAATCAAGATAGACATCAATAATGACTACAAAAATTATACTCCAAATAATCCGACAATAATTAACTTCGATTCAAACTTAAATATGACCATTAAAATACAACAACAAAACCAAGAGGGTGTCTCAAAATATATACTTTTTAAATCTCTTGACAACGGGAAAAGCTTCAATCAGATTAATTCGTCAAGTGAAAATACATTTGTTCAGTCCGATGGTACTTTAGATTCTTATTGCTATAAATTCAAGATTGAGGATAAATGTGGAAAAATATCAGAATATTCCAATCCTATTTGCACTATTAAACTATCAATTTCTAATCAAAATATTTTAAAATGGTCTAGCTATTCCCAATCTTTAAATTCATCTCCTCAATCAACCAAAATTGAATATTCAGTAGCGTATTTCGATGATTCTGAACAAACATTTCTGCCCTTTTATACCACAACTAACCTAGAGTACGACCTATCCAATTATATACCAAAATCAGATGAAAATAAAATTCAATTTAGAATTCTTGCCAAATTATATTTGGAAACATTGCAAGAATTCCCACCCGTGCTTGTTTATTCTTATTCAAATATTCTGGAATATGAATTAATTACAGGACTAAACTATCAAAATCCTTTCAATTCGTTTTCAATCTTTCCTAATCCGGGAAAAGGAACATTTCAGATTAAATTACAGAATTTCCCTAAGGGAACAGTCGAAATGAAATTATCAAACCAAAATGGTAAAATACTACTAAGAAAAACTCTTTTTGAGGATAAGAATTTCTTGGAAAATCTCGAATTTGACATCAGCAATTTAAAACTTAGTGCAGGATTGTATTTTATTAAATTAACCTCAGGCAATGTAAGCGAGACAAGAAAATTTTTATTCGAATAATAAATTAAGAGTCCTAATCAAATTTTATGAGTACAAAGTATTCAACATTAAAATTATGTTGGCAACAAAATTTTTTAGTTGTTTAACCAGAAGTATGTTGAAATCAAAATATCAAATCATGGAAAATAGATTTGAACCAAAGGTCGTTGTAAATTTAGGCTTCAGATTTTAGAACAATTCCAAACCAAATACTGTCCAACAAAAATCTTCCCACTTTTTTTCTACCCTAATACAACCAATAGCCACCCTAGAGCACAATTTAGTTCAGAACCTTCAAAAACCGCAGCACCATGACGCATTGCAGGCTTTTTCTTGCAAAATTTCAATCAAAATATTTGGATTAACCGTCACAATCTATCCCATTTCAAGTCCACTTTTTTCCAAATCCAAAGAGAGTTTCCAAAATTATTCATAAACAATAAAATAATCCAACCAATCTACAATCCCAAATCACTCCACCTCCACAATCATCTCTATCTCCACTGCCATATTAGCAGGAAGCGAGCCCACTCCTACTGCACTGCGTGCGTGTTTGCCTTTTTCGCCAAAAACCTCCACCATGAGGTCTGAAAAACCGTTGATTACTTGCGGTTGTTGGGTGAAATCCGGTGGGCAATTGACCATTCCGAGCACTTTAACTATCCGTTTTACTTTGTCTAAGTCACCAATTTCGGCCTTCAGGGCTGCCAAAAGATTGAGGCCAGTATTTCTGGCGGCTGCTTTGCCTTCTTCCAAAGTCATATCTACGCCTACTTTACCAGTGATAAATTTACCATCTGCTCCTGTTGGGCCTTTGCCTGAAAGGAAAATGAGATTCCCAGTTCTTACGGCGTTTACATAAGACGCTATTGGGGGCTGAACTTTAGGTAAGACGATATTTAATTCCGTCAGTCGCTTTTCTATTTTTTGAGAAAAAGAAGCCTGAAAACACAAACACAATACACTCAATAACAATACTTTAGATTTCATATAGCATTTTTATTTTTGAAAAACTCTCACATAATCTACTTCCATCTTTGCCGGAAAAATATCAGAATCTACTCCATATTTTCCACCCCAATTTCCACCCACTGCAATATTCAAAATCAAATGAAAACGCTTGTCGTAGGGCCATTCTTGAAAGTTCTTTTTGGTATTTTTGAAACTGAAATATTTCTTGCCATCATAAAGAAAGTCTATCTTTTCTTGGTCCCACTCTATGCCATAATCGTGAAACTCGGTGTATGGTGTTGGTATGAAAAACGAGCCTGTTTTGTGTGTACCTATAGAATGATTGAAAGCTTTGGTGTGCACCGTTCCATAAACCGTATCAGGCTCAAATCCAACATGTTCCATGATATCTATTTCGCCACTTTCTGGCCAACCCCCATAAGCCCAATCCGTTGGCAACATCCAAATGGCCGGCCATGTGCCTTTGCCTTTTGGCAATTTTGCCCGCACTTCTATTTTCCCATTGAGCCAATCGCCCTTTGACTTGGTGACTAGTCTTGCTGAAGTATAATTTCTGTTTTCTTTGGTAGCCTTGTTGGCCGAAATCATTAAAATACCATTGTTAACGAATGCCGTGGTGCTGTCTTTTTCCGTATAAAACTGCAGTTCGTTATTTCCCCAACCGCTTCCACCTACATCATAGCCCCATTTCCTATCGTCTGGTAGACCTTTGTAGTTAAATTCATCGGACCAAACCAATTTCCAGTCTTTCTGAATCGGAGCATTTTTAATTCTTTCAAAAGCCAGTTCGGGCTCATTGGTAGTTATAAAATCGAAATCATTGGCTATCAACCAATCCAAATCTTTGGCATCGTTTACTGTCCAAGCATTCAGGCTCAAGCCTAGTTTTTTAGATTCAGAAATCCAATCTGGGTTTCGTTTAAATACCGAGTAATGATAATCCGCACCACTTATTTTATCAGCCTTTAGTTCGGCGGGTGACTTTGTCCCGTTCAAATATTGCAAATGGGCTTTAGTATCTAAACTTCTGATTTTCAATAACATTTCATAATCAAAGCTGATATAATCCACGTATTTTTCCATCTTAATCGACTTCACCAATTCCACTACATTCTGTGCCACCACACGGCCTCTTTCTACACTTGAAGCGGGCTTTATCTCGCAAACCAATCTTGTATTGGCATTTTTACCGGCTTTCAGGTATTCCTTTAGGGTCGGAATATTCTCACCATTGCTGAGTTTAAAAGGCAAAAGCTCCTTGTAGGTAACTTTCTCGATGGTCAGTCCATGGTAAATAGGATCGTGATTGATTACCAAAACATTGTCGGCGGTCATGTGTACATCAAACTCCGACCCGATACATTTGATATAAATGGCATATTTGAGCGAGGCAATCGAGTTCTCTGGGAAGTTTTTGGCTTTCCAAGCCCCACGATGAGCGACCACCGAATTGGGGTTCTTTGAAAAAGCTTCGCTGGAGCAGCTAGTTATAAAAAATAGTAGAAGGATTTTACTGAATAAATTGAATTTCATTGTTGAGTAAGGTCGTTTTTTCAAAGTTAAAGAAAATTATTTTCATTCCTTCAAAAAATACAGAACTACCCAAAATTTCAAAAAAACTTAACACATTTTGAATAAAATATAATGTTTTTAATTCAACATATCAAAAACCATAGTGCTTAGTTTTCAAATAGATACACAAAGCAAACTAAATTTTAACATTATGAATTTTTCTTACCTATAATTCTTGTTTTCATTAATAAATCAAAATATTATTCGTCAAAACAAAGGCTGTCCTTATGTTTAATTTTTTATTATTTTTAAGCATATTATTGTTTTTATCAAAAATATACCTTTAGTTTTGCACTGATATTTTAACAATTATTAAAAAATATACGAAATCGTGTATTTTTTAAGTACAACAAAAAGAATGGACGAAATACAACAATTAGCTGCTAATCAAAAGGAGCTAACACACGCTATTGATAGCGTTTGGGTGGCCTTGTGTGCTGCACTTATTTTTCAGATGGAAGGAGGCTTCGCTCTTCTAGAAGCAGGCTTTATCCGATCCAAAAACTCTATGAGTATTATAGCCAAAGTGATGATAGACATCATGTTTGGCGGCCTTGCATTTTATGCCATTGGATTCGCAGTTGCTTACGGTCCATCTAACGGCTGGTTTGCTTTCGGCACTGGAATTTTATCTGGTGATTTGGGTCTAAATCTTACAATCTCCAATAGCCTTTTCTGGTTTATCCAACTTGGCTTTGCTATAGCTTCTATTTCTATCGTTTCTGGAGCCATAGCCGAACGTATGAAGATTTGGGCTTATGCCGTTTTTGTACTCATATTCTGTGTATTTATATATCCACTTGCAGCCAATTGGGTGTGGAATCCCAACGGTTGGTTGGCAAAAATGGGCTTCAACGACTTTGCTGGCTCCTCTGCCGTTCATGCAGTAGGCGGTTTTGCAGCTTTGGCAGCGGCCATTTTACTGGGCCCACGCCAAGGAAAATACAATGCCGACGGAACTGCAAATGCCATACCTGGCCATAACCTCACTTTGGCATCCATTGGAGCATTTTTGCTTTGGTTTGGTTGGTTTGGCTTCAACCCTGGCTCTACACTTGGGGCTGTTGGAAAATGGGAAATGATCGGCAAAGTAGCCGTTAATACTTTCCTGGCATCGGCGGCTGGTGGTGTTTCTACCATGGCTTACACCATGCTTCGTTACAAAAAAATAGACATCACGATGGTAATCAACGGTGTACTGGCTGGTTTGGTTGCCGTTACTGCTGGCTGTAATGTAGTTGGCCCGAATTCAGCCATCGTTATCGGTTTTTTTGCTGGTGTATTTGTGGATATTTGTGTGGTATTGATAGATAAAATAAAAATAGACGACCCAGTTGGAGCCATAGCTGTTCATGGCGTGAACGGTTTCTTTGGCACGGTGGCCGTTGGAGTATTTGCGGAAGAAAAAGGACTTTTATCTTCAGGAAAATTTGATTTTCTAGGTGTTCAAATATTGGGCGTGGTGGTCCTAAGTCTGTTTTCGTTTATTGCCACTTTTTTAATCATATTTGTAATGAAAAAAACCATGGGCATACGTATCAAACACCGAGAAGAATTGGCCGGAATAGACGCTGTGGAGTTTGGAGTTGAAGCCTACACAACTTTTGAATAATAAAAATTAGAAATATGAAAAAAGTAGAAGCGATAGTAAAACCATCAAAGCTGGAAGCCATACAAAAGGGACTCACTGCTGCAGATATACCTTGTATGACCGTAATGCCCGTAAAAGGTGCTGGCCTGCAAAGAGGTTATTCGGAGATATACCGAGGTACCGAAAAACCTATGATACTATTACCTAAAGTGATGATTATCTGCGTAGTAAGCGACGAAAATCTCGAAAAATGCATAGATGTAATCTTGGACAATGCCTCTGAAGGAAACATAGGCGACGGAAAAATATTTGTTTATGACGTATATGATGCTGTCAGAATTCGAAATCGAGAACGAGGCGGTGGAGCTATTAAATAAACCAAAGAACCAAAAGCCAATTTCATATCGAGATTGGCTTTTTTATAATCTTAACCGTAATATAAAAACCACTTGCAGATATTTCAATTTTAACCAAAAAATCACTTAATTGGGTTGTTAATTAGTGAATATGCTGAGAGCCCTTATCCTAGACGACGAACCTGCCGGAGCTACCATCCTTAAATATGATTTAGAACAATATTGCCCTGATATTGAAGTGATTGCCGAGTTCAAATCGCCCATAGAAGCTCTCAAATATCTGACGACAAACCGGGTGGATGTGGTGTTTCTGGATGTAACTATGCCGGTGATGTCTGGCTTTGAATTCCTCTCATGTCAGAAAAACATCGACTACCAAGTGGTGTTTGTTACGGCTCATCAAGAATACGCCATAAACGCATTTGATTTTTATGCGGTAGATTATATCGTAAAACCAGTTTCGAAAGATAAATTAATAAGAGCTGCAGAACGACTTAGGACAAGAGTAGGCTCCAAAACGGATTCGAGAATTGATGTGCTTTTGGAAAGTATGAAAAAAGAAGGAGATAAGGCAAACCATTTGGCCATACCAACCATGGAAGGCTTTGAAATGGTGAACCTCAACGAACTGTTATACCTCACAGCATCAGGCAATTACACAACATTAAAAGTGGGCAAAAAAGATAAACTGGTATCGAAGACAATTGGTGATTTTGAAAAAATACTTGACCCTTCTCGGTTTGTTCGGATTCATAATTCGGTGTTAGTGCAAATCAAAGAGATCAAAAAATACATCAAAGGTGACGGCGGACAAGTAGAAATGTCAGATGGTCAAGTACATTCTGTTTCTAGGGCAAACAAACCCAAGTTACTCAGCATTATAAAAGTCGATTTCTGACTTCCGCTCGTTGTAAAAATCAGAAAATCGTTTTTCGAATTGTTCAGAATACTTAATTTTCGAAATCAAACCATTTTGAAGTGCGTTATTTCGTTTTGGTACTGCTAATTTTCTTAATTAAAAGTGTCTACGCACAGGACACTTTGGATATTGCATTAAACCAAACTTTCACTACCAAACATGTGCTTGTTTGGGTTGATAGTACCGGAAAGAAGTCTCCCGATGATATTTTAAATGCAAATTTCAGGTCTGTAGAGAGCTATAAATTCCCGCGTTTGCTCACTTCTAATTATAAATATGGCTTTTTTCTAAAATTTAAAATCAAAAATTCGTCTGACAAAAGTATTCCAGTACTACTTACGGCAGGCGATATGCTCAAACAACAAGCTTGGTTATCAATAAACGGAAAGCTCAATAAATTAGGCGAAGTAAGTCAAAAACTCAAAGAGTCTGAAAGACCCTATAAATACGACTACCGATATATTAAGGCCGAAATAAAGCCTGGCCAAACATCAGAAATTTTGCTAAAATTCGAAGATCTACCGAGCAAGGAATTCATATTTAATCCAGCTGTTTTCACACTCGAACAGGAGGCCGTAAACCGTGTAGAAAATGTTTATCAAGATCGCACAGCATTTTTCATCAATAGCATATTGTATGGTATACTTTTCTATATTTTTCTACTGGCAGTAGCACTATATTATTTTACCAAGAAAACATACATTTCTTATTATTCTGGTTATCTGCTATTTATGTTACTCTTCCACGTTTACGGTTTTTCTAATTCGCCATTCACCGTGACACCTCTGAATATCATCCCATATCTTAAAATCGACCTCCGCCAAAATTTTTATGTCCTTGGTACTCAAATATTCTACATGCTCTTTCTACGTGATTTTATGGATGTTAAAAACCGTGGAAACCGTGAACAGAAGATATTCTTCAAAACCATTTTATTAATTTTTGGAATATTTTCTGTCATAGAAATTATCATATCTACGTTCCTGAAAGCCTATGACATACAATTTTACCATTCAATTCTAACGGAGGTATGTGTATTGATATCGAGTATTTATTTGATCATCCGGATATTCTATTGGAAAAACCTCTACGTTCCAAATCTACTAAAAGCCGCAAGTATTGTACTATTTGTTGGGGTTATTTTGGGATATCTCGGAAGTACCTTGGGTATTTCTAAAACTACCTCAGAATTGTTTCTTTTTTATCCCAACTATTGGTTCAATTTTGCGGTATTTGCCGAGGTCATGCTCTATTCATTGGCTATTGTTCAGGAGTTTTATAGAGGTCAAACGGAGCAAATCAGGCTTCAGAGGCAGTACGCCATCACCGAACTGAGCCTTTTGAGGTCGCAAATTAATCCGCATTTCTTGTTCAATACCCTCAACTCCATCAAATCATTTATTATCCAAAAAGACACCAGGGCGGCCACTGAATACCTAACCGACTTCTCTGACTTGATACGCACAATACTTGAAAAAAGCCGCGAGCATCTTATAAGTCTGAAAGACGAGGTGGAGTTTTGTGAAAGGTACCTACAAATAGAACAGAAACGATTTGACGGAAAATTCAACTACCACATAGAGAGAGACTTAAACATAAATTTACAAGATTGGAATGTGCCGGCTTTTATCCTACAACCGTACCTAGAAAACGCCATAAAACATGGCTTCAGTGCCCTTGACAGAGAGGGAACGATACGTTTAAATATGAAAATACTTGACAAAAATCTGATAGTCAACATCCATGACAACGGTATTGGTCGCGAAGCCGCTTCTCGCCAGAAAAGGGGCAATCATAATTCCATGGGTGAAAAACTCATTGAAAGTCGACTAGAGCTTATTTCTGAAATATATCAATGGAACATAACAGTAAGCTACGAGGACCACAAAAATCCAACAGGTACCAGTGTGAGAATTGAAATTCCTGAGCTGCGTTAGTTATTTACTAAAATCGACAACATATTTAGTCATCTCTGGCAATTATCCAGTCTGACTGGTGAGGAATGCATTCATGCCATAGATTCATGCTGAAAATCTCAAAACGATTTTGAAAGACATGAATCTAATTAAAGCCATCCATGTGGGATCTCGAACCTTTTTGGCGGTAGATGAAATAGAATTCATTAAAGCCGACTTTAGTTACTCGCATATTTTTCTAAAAAACGGAAATAGAATATTGGTATCTACCAATCTTCAAAAACTCCAACAACGCTTTGGTGAAACCATGGTACGTGTGCACAGGAGTTTTCTGATTAATCCAGAAGCTAATATTGAAATATTCGGAAAAGAATTCATTTCTCCAACTGGCCGAAAAGGACTCATTAGCAGAAGATTAGGCAAGAATTTAAACATGTAAATTACTGTACATTAAAATGAAATATTTTATAATTATCCTTATCTTCTGTTTAAACATTACAAACATTTCAGCTCAATCAACAACAATTTTACCCAACCGAGCGGGTTTCTCGAGCAATACGAATCAACCAGCCATTATAGGTACAAATAGTGCAAATGGGAGGACTGCGATATTCCAAAACACCAACTCAACTAACCCCAATACAGTTCTAGATGTAGCAAATTATGGTTTATCAACTACTTCGTTTTTCACGTCATACAATACAAGCAGTGTTAGCCCAATTATTTACTGCGAGGGTATAGGACAAAATTCTGGCCTCCACATGGTTTTATCAAATACGAGCAATACAAATCCAACCATTTTTACTACATCTAATGGCTTGGGGAATGGAGCCTCACTCTTTTTAACCAATTCTGGTAATACCAATGCCGTAGTATACGGCAGTACCAATGGAAATGGAGGTAAAGGCCTACAGGCAATAGCAACAGGAAATGGTGCCATGGGGGTCTATGCAACCGTAACGGGCAACTTCGGCACGGCGGTGCATGCAGACGCAAGTAATGCTACAAACGGACTAGCTATCGTAGCGAACGGTTTTTCTAAATTCGGCGGACTTTCGAATGAATTCCCCTCAATAAAAATAAAAAGAATTGTGGGTTCAACTTCACAAAATGATGGCGGGTTGGCAACGATTGCTCACGGCTTGTCGGACTCTCAAATTGTTGACGTAAGAGTCCTTGTGGAATGGGATTCAATTTCTGGAGGGGTAGTTCATGAGAGCTATACTGTCAATTCTGGGTATCAATTTAACTATTCTACTGGCTCTGGAAATGTTTATATTTATAATATTCCTGGCAACTGTGTTAATATTCTGAATAAGCCCGTAAGAATTCTAATCACATATATGCCAGAGTAAAAAACCTTACATTTAATTGTATTTCAATACTTTAACCCAAATTCCTATAACTATTAAAAGTCAATTTTAAGACGACTTTAAACTAAAAACCATGATAGAATTAGTTTTTCTTCTTATGGCTTTCTGGCTACTTTCTTGCTCGAAAGACAATTTACCAAGTGATGGGAGTCCTTCTAACACAGTTTTCAAATTTGCCGAACCAGCTTCTTTGGCCAAAGCCCAGCAAGCCATTATTACCAACCCTAACTTGGCGGTAGGTTATGTAGCATCATACGAGGACAAAAAACTGCAAGTCATAGCCTCTGGCAAGAAAAACACCAAAGGTGAAATGACCAATTTTGAAAAACTGATTTTGGTAAAAACCACCAATAATGCTTGGATAAAGTATGACTTCAACGCTGATTTTTTACCTTCTAAAGCTGAAACCTCTAATGGTTTTATCATTGAATTTAGCAATTATCAAGGAGTTAAATTTGATATATCTGTTAAGAAAAAGTCTGACGGAAAGGAGCTTACTTCAAAAAAAGGCGAGGTCATGTTTGAAGGAAACCTCGAATTAGCCCAAAAAGCAAAAGCCTACTTTGCAAATGGCATCGACTATACCAAAAGTGGCCGAGTTCAAGGCATTTTGGCCTGTGATAAAACCATAGGCGGTATTGCCGCTGGAGCATATATTGGGCAAAATATTGCTGGTTGTATCACAGCAGGCGTGGCTCTATTGGCTGCTCCAGAATTGGGTATTTTGGCGACTTTTACGGCGGGTCGCACCGCTCTGGACGCCTGTAGTGAAAACAAAAAATTGATTGACAACCTACAAAACAATAGGCCTGCAATTCAATGTCCCGAAGCCGGCGGAGCAGAGCAAAGTTGTTTTTCGAATATCGTGAGCGAAACAGGCCAGGCATTGTCGAACTGCGGGCAGACCGTGGCCAATACCTGGCTTACACGCAAGGCCTGTGAGTGCAACGACGAACTCCAAACAAGGGACTTACTTGATGGCGTGGGTGGAGGTCAGGGTGACCCACATCTTACCACCCATGATGGTTTTGCATATGATTTTATGGGTCATGGCGAATTTACAGCTGTTCAAAGCACAACAGACAAATTGCTGATTCAGGTACGCCAAGAACCTATGAACGCTACCGAAAAACGAGCTACCATCAATACGGGAATCGCCGTAAGGTTCGATAGAGACGTTGTAAATGTTTTCTCAAATCCATTTAGATTATTGATAAATGGAGAGACTCAAAACGAGGCTTTTGTATCAAAACGTCTTTCGGATAATACCTTGGTTACTAAAAATGCAGAAGAAATAAGGTTTTATTCGTCCAACAAAGATGAGGTAATAATAAGATACAAATCTCGGATTGATTATTTGGTCTATTTGAATGATGCTCGAAAAGGTAAATTAAAAGGCCTTTTGGGTGACTTTGATGGTAATAGAAATAACGACTTGGTCTTATCAGATGGCAAACCATTAACTGACCGCTCGTTTAAAGGCTTATACCCCATTTACGCAGACGCCTGGAGAATCAAACAAGCGGAATCCCTATTCACTTATGAAAGTGGCAAAAATTCTTTAAGTTTTACTGATGTCAAATTCCCATACCAAGAATTTACATTTAGTCTTTCAGCCCAACAACAAGCCGAAAGTCGTTGTCGGCAGGCTGGTATAAACCGCGAGCCTTATCTGAGCCAATGCTTTTATGATGTAAGTTTGACAGGTGATATTTCTTTTGCAGAATCGGCCAAATGGAGTCAAAGTCTTACCACCTTTAGCACCTTACCAATTGCTTCTGACCTAAATTATTTTCAGAACGTGAGGATTGAAGTTGGTTCTCGTCAAAACCAAAGCGACATTAAAAATGTGATTGATTTTGATGCCGGTAAGACCTACACTTTCACTGAAGTCAAAGCAAATAAAGCGGTTGATGGCGTAGCATATTATGACATTATTCAGAGTGCCATTTGTACGTTTGGCTTCTTGAAAACCTGTGGAATTTCGTGCGGAGTTGGTTCTTTGAATGATTACCTCAAATCAATTTCATGGAACATCTGGAACACAGGCATGATTCAGATTTCAAATGGCTCCGACAAAGCCTTTAAACTCAAAATCAGCAACCTAGACTTCTACAATGTCCAGAATTCTTCAGGAATCAGTAGTCTCTTGCAGAATAAGCTGAATAAGAATTCGGATTATGAAAATGGTGTAGCTGTAATAGAAGACTTCAGCAAAGGCATTGATAGTCAAAATGTTTTTGCATTCATCACGGCAGACAGTAAACAAGGACTTTTTAGAATAGTAGGTACAGGTATTAATCCTGTTACAAAAATTTCATATTATGATATTGATATTAAAATTCAAAAGTAAACTCATGAAAAAATTATTTTTTATTTTACTAATTTTTCCAATCATTGGGTATTCTCAAGTTAACACCCTTCCAAACAGTATAGGAATAGGGCAAAACACTAACACTGCCGTTCCACTTCATATCAATAAGCCAGGTGAAGTGGCAAGATTTCAAGGTGCTAGCCCATACGTGACTTTTTATGATGCCTTAAATTTTAAAGGTTATATTCAAGTTATTGGAGATCATTTAGAAATAGGTTCTAAAAACAATCATAACATAGACTTTTATACAAATAACCTTCCTCAATTTAGGATTGATGGAACTTCTGGCCAAATCACTGCATTTCAAAAAATAAATGCAAATAATGGAATTAGACTATCAGGCCCCTTGCAGGCTGAAAATGAAAGTGTAGGGCCTCCAGGAAGTGTTTTGGTATCAAAAGGCAATGCTACACCTGCTTGGGAAGATAGAAGGGTTTATTTTTTGGCAACTTTCCCAAATGGAATCTTCAACCTAAATAGTACTTCTACTTATACATTTACAAGCTATAGTGAATATGTAGATTTAAACAACAATTTTAACCCTACTACTGGTATTTTTACTGTACCTGCAACTGGCCTTTATCAATTTAGCTGGAAATTCGTCTTGAGCAATCCTATTTCAAATCCGACCATAAATGAAGTTTTATTTTCATTTATAGTACGATTAAATAATTCTGATGCATCCATAACAAAATATCGTGACACTAATCTGTTGCCCAATTATTCTAATCTGTCAGATAATTCAGGCAATTACACTATATATCTGAATGAAAACGACCAAATTGCATTCGGTATCACACAAAGCAATAATCAAGGGCAAGTACTCAACCTATTTACCAATGGGTCGGGAAGCGATATTAGAATTTCTGGGCATCGTATTTTCTAAGCAATTAATTCTAACAAACTATGCTATGAAAAAGCTATTTTATTCATTACTTATTTTTTTCGTATCGAGCACTTTTGTCATTGCTCAAGTATTGATTACACCTAATAATCAAGGCATTGGAACTTCACTCCCATACTCGACATCAAAACTTACACTTGATGGCAAAGACCTTACCAATGAAGTACTATCGTTGCGGTCTGATGCTTCGCCTTTTTTAGCATTCTATAATAATTTAAGGCAAGCAAGCATAGGGCTAACCTACAATGAAACAGAATCGTTTTTCGGAATTTCTACCCAAACTCTACCTATTAGATTCAACACAAATGGTTATCAAAGTATGTTTTTGAATAATAACGGAAAAGTGGGTATTGGCTACAATCCAGTAAACCCTCAAGCCGCCTTAAATCTTTTTGTAACCGACACCCAAACTGAGGCTCTCAGACTAACAAGTTCAACCAATGAAATCAATCCTTTGGGGCCATTCATGACCTTCTACAAAGATAATATTCGTAGGGCATCTATTGCCTCAAACGATAAGCTAAGTACCCCTGGACATAGCTTAGACATAATTTCTGAAGATGAATTAGCCTTAAAAACGTATAGTAATAGTACACTGCGGACACTCTTTCATGGTTTGCCAAACGGAAATGTTGGAATACCTTATGCCACAAACTCTTATAATTTTAACGTTGGCGGAACCGTTAATTTCAATAGCAAAATTTATGTTAAAGGCTTCATTGGAAGTTTTGGAGATGTACTGAGAAGCGGTGGCCCTGACGGCGAGCCTTTTTGGTCGGTTGATGGTGCTCCATTTGTTTCCGCCGAAAGTCCTACTTCTACGTACCCACATTCAATTGAGAATTATATCAATTTCTCAAACGAAAAAATTGATCCCGATGGCTTGCTAAGTGGTGGAATAGTAACTATAAGACAAAATGGTATTTATCAAGTTTACATCGAAATTCCTCTTTACACACCAAACTCAAATAAGTTTGGGTTTATGTTTAGAATTTATAAAAACAACGACACAACTCCAATTCATGAAGAAACTGTTTCAAATACCATTTATGGCTTTGTCAATGGCGAAGGTACTTTGGTCCATGGGGCAGTTTCAAGATATAAATTTGTTTATCAAGATTTATGGAATCTCCTTCGTGATGATACTTTGCATGTTAAAATTTATCATGTGGACCCATATCAAAACTTAAATTTCAAAGCAAAAATTAACGTTGCAATACTTCATAGAAAATTTTAAACCATTCAGACTATTATGAGAAACAACTTTTTTTATGTCCTTTTCTTTTCTGTATGCCTTACGGGTCAAGTTTTTGCTCAAACTTTTACCGCCAAAACTGGCTATCTGTATTTGGGAGAAAAAGATACAGAACTCAATGGCGGAATGGAAGTTATATCAGGCATTATCAAGAAAAATGACAAAATTGATATTTACGCTCCCTCAGGAAGAAAATTCACAGCCACAATTGTAAAAATTTCAGGCAAAAATAATGAAGAAGTAAGCCAAATAAAAGCTGGCGAATACGGCTATTTTGATCTAAAATTTACCGAAAATCCTTCAACAGGGAAGGATTATGTTAACAAAGACTATAAAGTATATCCTGCTGGCTTTAAGATAAATACCGCAGAAATGAAAGCAGAAGCCGAAGCCAAAATCATGGCGAGTGTGAATTTCAAGTCCACACTTGATGGCAAAATCTGGAATGCAAAAGTGACCTATAAAGGAGCTTCTTTCTGGCGAAAAGGCATTAAAAATTATATAGAAAAACCTTATTTGCAATTGCAGTT
Source organism: Leadbetterella sp. (assembly GCA_035299025.1). Taxonomy (GTDB): domain Bacteria; phylum Bacteroidota; class Bacteroidia; order Cytophagales; family Spirosomataceae; genus Leadbetterella. Next base: position 216,315 of record DATGXK010000018.1, on the reverse strand, counting down.
TGCAAGTATTCAAGCTCCAGATGAAAGATTATTAACAGTTCAGGTTTTTTATCCAAAAGAAACACCTACGAAATACTTTTCAAAAGACCTGGAAGTAAACTTTAGCGGCTCACATGATGGAAATACTGCCCACACCGAAATGTTCGGATTCGTAAACGGAAAGGGCAACACAGATTTCAGCCTGGAAATTACAAAATGGCAAAAAGTTTCCGCTACAAAAGCTATCGTTTCAGGAAAAATTTCGGGTGAACTGAAAGAAGTTAAACTACTCGGCACTCCAAAACTTATACACCGTTTCTCTGATGGCGTTTTTGAAAATATCGAATTGGAAATCTTCAATGAGCAGGCTGACATGAAGGAGCTAATGAAAAAAGCTGGGTTTGATGGAGTACCAAAAAAATAGTGGTAATCACCTCAACAAATAAACCTGCGTTCCCGCTAAAAGATAACAGCCTAAACCATAATCCTCAAAATTGGCTTTTTTGTCATAGCTAAGAGGTTGCCCATCTTTGGGTTCTTTGCCGGTCGACTGTACGTAGCCTAAAATTCCATTCTTATGCAAACAAGTTCTGTTCATCGCATCCCAGGCTTTTAGCGTTGGTTTTAAGTATTTTTTCTTACTCAAATACCCATTATTAATTCCCCAGGCCATACCATAGGCAAAAAGTGCTGTTCCAGACAATTCGGGTCCGCCAAAGTCCTTCGGGTCAGCCAATGATACATTCCAAAAACCATCTTTTCTCTGAAGCGGAAGCAATGATTTCATCATAGTAAGGTACATTTCCTGGTACTCTTTGTAATGCTTGGCATTTTTGGGCAAAATTTCCAGCATTTTTACCATGGCAGCCATCACCCAGCCATTTCCCCGCGACCAATAGCATTCCTTGCCATTGGGTGTTTTAAAAGGCGGCACAAAACTCTTATCTCTCCACCAAAGGCCGTCTTTGGCGTTATAAAGCCCACCACCTTCAATGTTTTTGGAATGCAAATACAATTGATGCATTTTTTCGAAATACCGTTCGTCTTGGTAAATAACTCCCAACTTGGCAAAAACCGGCATGGCCATCTGCAAAGCATCTATCCATGTCCAATCGTCCACCTTATCTGATGCCATCATCAGATCAATGGAAGCTTTAATTTCCGCCAAACGTTGCTTTTGGGTGGTGTCCATTTGGTACAAATCTATGTAGGTTATGCCACAACAATGACTGTCAGCATGGCGGCTTTTTACACCAAACCAGGTGGCCCATTTGTTACCCTCACCCCAAGCAACGGCATAGTCTATGTACTTTTTTTCTGCATCAATTTTGTAGAAATCCATTAAGCCTTCATAATAGATACCCCTCGTCCAAAGGTTGGAGGTTCTTACCTTATCCAAAACTATTTTTTCGGCCGGATCTGACCATGTTTTCATAAAATATTCATTGGCCAATCTCATGTTTTCAATGGTGTTTTTTTTATCAGGCAATCTTTGCCCAAAAACCATAGAACTAACTAGAAATAAAAGCAATAAGACAAATCTTGACATATTTAGATATTTTTTTAGCAAAAATGACTTTATTCGATAATTTAACTCTTCTGCAATTACCTGAATTTTAAAATTAACAGTATATTTGAATCAAAATCATTCATTCAAAAATAATGGAAAATAATTTTTCAGAAAAAGAACTAAACCCATTGGCTTCCATAGAAGAGTGGGAAGATGATGTACTAGAGCGTTATCCAGAGCCTTTTGAGAAATCAAAAGAAGAATATCGCAACTACGTAGACTCGGCAAGACAAGACACCGTGAAGGAGTTTTATAGATTAAATCATACTTTTCAGACATACGAATTTGCTAAAAATAAGCAGGAGAATTTCTTAAAGTTTGATAAGAAAGAAATGAGCATTTGGGATGCCGTAGATTTCCTAAATACGCTCATAGATGACTCAGATCCAGACACCAGTATGGATCAGCTGCAACATTTGTTGCAAACTTCTGAAGCCATCAGACAAGACGGTCACCCTGATTGGTTTGTGTTGACAGGTTTTATGCACGATTTGGGTAAAGTACTTTGCCTTTTTGGCGAGCCTCAATGGGCTGTGGTGGGCGACACCTTCCCAACGGGTTGTAAACACTCCGACAAGATAGTTTACTCTGAGTTTTTTGCCGAAAATCCGGACTCAAAAGACCCAAGATACAATACAAAATATGGTATTTATGAACCAAATTGTGGCCTTGATAACGTACAGATGTCTTGGGGGCACGACGAGTACATTTACCGTATCATGAAGCCATATATTCCGGAAGAAGGATTGTATATGTTGCGTTATCACTCGTTTTACTCGCAACACCGTGAGCATGCTTATGACCATCTGATGAATGCCCACGACCACGAAATGTTTAAGTGGGTCGATAAATTCAACCCGTACGACTTGTACTCGAAGGTACCTTATCCGCCTAATGTGCAAGAGCTCAGACCTTATTATGAGGACCTTGTAGCTAAATATTTACCAGCGACATTGAAGTTTTAAAATAAAATAACCTCCTGAATCTCGGGAGGTTTTTTTGTTGCTAAACACCTTAATGAGTATTTAATTATTAAGCTGTCATTTGATTAATCAATTGGTTCCCATAGTTCAATTTTATTCCCTTCATTATCAAGAATATGGACAAATTTTCCGTAGTCGTAAGTTTCCAAGTTATCGAGAATAGTTACCCCTTCGTTTTTTAATTCAACAAGTAAACTCTCCAAATTTTCTACACGATAATTAATCATAAAGTCTTTCTTTGAAGGTTCGAAGTACTCTGAAGTTTCCTTGAATGGAGTCCATTGCGTTTGAGCTTTCTTAGTACTGTCTGAACTTTCAAACCATTCGAAAGTAGCACCGTATGGGTTGGTGTTGAGTCCAAGATGTTTTTGATACCATTCTGTAGTTGTTTTTGGGTCTTTGCATTTAAAAAAAACGCCACCAATTCCTGTTACTTTTTTCATCTTCGTAATTTTATATAAAACTTAATTCTATTTATTTGGGGAGTATGACAAATTAAATGTTCAGATTATAATTTTTAAATTTCCCCATTACTTCTTCTTCAAAATAAAAGCACTGACTATCGTTACCAACAATCCTACGGGAAAAATCTCAGCGAAAGTTATGGCAAAAAATGAAAACACATTGTCATAAAGACTTTTGCTCGATTCAATTTCCTTTATTTTAGCCTCCAAATCGCTGGTGCTTAGATCCGACTTTTGGAGTTTTTCTATTGCCGCTCCCGTATATTTTTCCAGAAAATCTGGCATAAAAAAGTGGTACTCAATGCCCCAAGCTATTACATACATAAGGCTAGCGATTGCAGAGATAGCAATTCCTATTTTAAAAGCCGCAAAAAAGGTAATTTTTCCATCGGCTACTTTATCACGATAGTTTTTAATGCCAATAAAAACAAATGAAAAAGCTGCCAACATTGAGACATAACCAATAAGCATACTACCTTCAGCATGCTCTGAGTTATACACATAGGCCATTGAACAGACCATGAAAATCGAAACGATAAGACCTGCAATCAGTCCGTTTTTAAGAATAATTTTTTGCATAATATTGGGGTTTAAATTTTAGGCAATATTCTGGTTTTTACGATTTTCGATCCTCATACTTTAGTATGAAATTACGATTTTCATTCTAAAATTTCTAGTTCTTTGGCTTTTATCAGGGCTTGTGTACGGTTTTTAACGTCTAGCTTCACGAAAAGATTAGAGCCGTGGGTTTTTATGGTGTGTATAGAAAGGAAAAGTTTGTCTGCAATTTGTTGGTTGGTGTATCCTTGTGACATAAGCATAAGCACTTCCATTTCTCGCTGGCTCAGCCCCAACTCGGGTACTGCAACTATTTCTTGTTTTGCATTTTCCTTCTCCAGTTTTCTTTGTTGGAAATTGTGCATTAGCCAAGCCCCCAACACCATAAAAATTACAGAGATTATAGCTGCGTAAACTTCAAAAAGATGATCAAAAACTACAAAGCGAAGCTCAAGCCATTTCAGTATAAATAGCAAAATGGCCATCGAAATTCCGCATAGAATGGTTGACTTCACATCAATTTGTTTTGTCAAAAATAGTTAGATTTTGGGAAATTACTATGCTCGTTATTGGCACACGGATGACGCTGATCCTTCGGAACGCTGATTATCACCGATTTTTTTCAATTCAAAACTGAAAGAGTAAGGCTACTTTAAAAACTTTCTCAAATCGGATTTCTTGGTGTTTCTTATTCCCTGAACCACATTTTCTGCGTTTAGTTTGGCACCAGCAAGGTTGGTATGTACGTTGTCTTTTGGAGTGAAATACTGTTTTTTTGTTTCGTCAAAACCTATTTTATCATAGTAAACGGCTGACAATTCATGTAAATCTATAAAATGTGCCTTGGTATTTTCGGCCACTTGTCTCGCCCATTTTGGGTAATATTCTTCTTGGCGTTTTACTTTGCTGTTTTCAAACTTGTTGAAAGGTACTTGTGAGCAAACAAACACATCAACGCCTTTCACTTTGGCCTCGTTTACATATTTGCTCATATACCACCCAAAACTATGCACCACTTCGTGTTTCTTCGTTATCAAATTGTCAATTTCAACCGAATCCAAACCAATTCCCTTAATTGTTCCTCTGGCTCTGATGGTATCGTTGATTGCCCAGTCGTCGTTATGCCCAAACTGTATAATCAAGAAATCTCCCCTCTTCATCTTTTTCAAAATCGGCTCCCAGCGGCCATCAGTCAAGAAAGTTCGGCTACTTCTACCGCCTATCGCATGGTTTTCGATATGGATCTTGGTCGAATCAAAATATTGCCCAATCACACTTCCCCATCCCCACATATCGTTTTCGCCCTTTCCTTGTCCAGCTTTTACGGTGCTATCGCCAATGAGGTAAAGGGTGGGTTTGGGTTTTGGGGTGAAAGCGAGAAGGGTTAGAACTATTATTAGGTATTTCATTATTTGGTGAGTTGAATTTTCACAATTCATTAATAAAAATCAAAAATAGAATTTTTTCTCCTCATATTTAGAGAGATTAAAAATTACTAATTAAGCAAAAATATGACTGATGTCCATAAACACAAATAGGCTCGATTGAAACTAGGGAGGACAAAATGCTCGGTTAGAATATATTTAGAAGAGCTCATCGAAGTCCCTTGTTCCACCTTCTAATATTAATTAAGTCTTTCAGATATAAAATGAGTTCTAGATTTTCAAGAGTAAAGAAACATTATTTATTCTAAATGAATATTTTATTACATAAAAACTAAAGATTTCACCTCACCCTATCCCCATTCACCAACACATTTTTCAAAGAGAAACCGCTTACGATACTTTTGTCCATTTTAGCGTTTTTGGTTCTAATGATTAGATTTTTGAAGGCGAAGTTGGAGAGTTTGTCGTACTCGGTTATGGCCACGTCGAAGAAAATGCTGCAGTCCATGTCGATGTTTTTGAGGTTGATGTGGTCGGAATAGGACAGCGGCACATCTTTTCGTCCTTTGAGGTCGAAAAACTGCGTCCATGGTTTTACATATATTAGGCTGTGGGCTTTCCCTCTTACATTTTCTACACTTATGAATTCATACATTTGAGGGGTATCAGGCCGCATTTTGAGCCAAAGCACACGCATGGCTTCGTTTACTTTGCAGTTTCGCATGATGATATTTTTATTGTGAATTGCTTCGCTACCGCATGTCAATGCCGCATGACAAAACCCAAATTCACAGTCTTCTATCAGGATATTCGCATTACCGCCATTATTGGGGTCGGTGTCTGCGTATGGGCCTTTACCACCTTTGAGTGCTATGGCGTCGTCGTTTACGGCCATGTAGCAGCCTTTTATGAGTACATTGGTGCAGGCGTCAATGTCGATGGCATCCGTACTCGGGGCTTTTATGGGTTCGTGGGGCGAAAATATATGCAAATCCAAGATTTTGACATTAGAGCATTTGTAATAATGGCTCGTCCAAAAGCCCGAGTTATGAAGTTTTACGTCTTGCACTTGCACGTTGTTGCTATTCCAAACAAATACGAGTCGAGGCCTAGAAACTTCGAGATTGGTGCAGTTGGGGTTTTCTTTCCGTCGCTGCCAAAATGCCTTCCAATAGTTGAGTCCGTTGCCATCAATTGTACCTTTTCCCGAAATCGTGAAACCATCTACGCCATAAGCATTCACCAAAGCAGGAAAATAGTCGAGACTTTGACCCTCCATCCGAGAAGGTATTATGGGATAATCACCGATATTATCCGAACCCTTCAATTTGGCATTTTCGGCCACATAAAGGTGTGTTTTAGGTTTAAAAAACAGAGCTCCAGAGAGAAAAGTACCTTCGGGAATCACTACTACTCCACCCGTTTCAGCAGCTTTATTTATGACGGCTTGTAAAGCGGCGGTTTGCACCAAATTGCTGTCATTTTTTACACCATTTTCAGTGATTATATACTGTTGTCCAAGGCTTTCGAGTTTTATTTTGGTAAAATCACTAAACCAAGGCGACATTTTCGAGCCGTCTGGAAATCGATTTTTTTGAGCATTTGCACCCAAAAACAAGGTTATAAAGAATAGCGTTAGGATATTTTTCATTTTAGAAATCCATTGTTATCCAAAAATACTAAATCTGAAGCAAATTTGGTATCCTGCGGTTGAGGGTATGATTGGGAGGAAATTTATTTTACCGATTTAACATAATATGAGAACTGATATTCAGCAAACATGAATTGTATTTTTAAATCAAGACATAAATTTCAATCTTTGTTATTCTATTTAAACATTATGCGAAATACTACTCTCAAATACACAGAATTATTACCAAAACTAGTATCGGCTCTTCAATCCAAAGGCTTAGATTTTGAAAAAGCAGAATCTACTGCCAGAATATTGTTGGAGGGTGAGTTGCTCGGCCATACAACGCATGGTTTGGCATTGGTAAAACCATATTTAGACGAGTTGGAGTCGGGACAAATGGAAAAATCTGGTTCGTACGAAGTGATAAATAAAACCGATACGGCAGAAACTTGGAATGGAAGATATTTGCCTGGGATTTGGCTGACAGAAAAAGCAATTGACAAGGCCTCAGAAATAGCCCGAAAGGATGGAATCGGGACTGTTGTTATTCAAAAATCACATCATATAGCATGCTTGGCGGCATTTTTAGAAAAAGTAGCCAGACAAAACTTGATGGTTATCATAGCCTGCTCTGATCCTCGAAACAAGACTGTGGCTCCATTCGGTGGTAAAATACCGGTGTATTCGCCTAATCCCCTGGCATTGGGAATTCCGACCGAAACCGACCCTATACTGATAGATGTCAGTATGTCAACCACTGCAAATGCTGTAGTGAATCGTGCGGCCAAAAACAATGAAAAATTAGGCGGTGAATGGCTCTTGCAATCAAACGGAACTGCCACAAACGACCCACAAACGTTCTTTGAAAACCCACCATCATCACTTTTACCTCTTGGAGGAATGGATTTGGGCTATAAGGGATTTGCCTTGGGTATTATGATAGAAGCCATGACGAGTGCCTTGGGTGGCCATGGTCGTAGTGACAATCCCGAACGTTGGGGAGCATCAGTTTTTGTGCAAGTTATTGACCCGAGCAAATTTTCAGGAGAAAGTTACTTCCTGAAAGAGATGGAATTCTTTAAAAATCAATGCTTGGCCAGTACGCCTCTGAACACCAAAAATCCGGTTAGAATGCCAGGAGAAAAAGGTTTGGAAAGAAAAAAATGGAATCTGGAGAATGGAATTAAAATTAGTGATGAGTTGGCAAATTTAATTTCAATTTAAGTTTTAATAGTTAACAAAATATTGATTATTAGAATATTGCTTAATTGAAACAAATTCAAAACTGGCTTTTTGTACTATTCTTATAGACAAAGTTTAAGGGAAATTTAACCAGATTTATAAACTTAAAAAAAGGTGCAATCGTAATTTTGGAAAAAAAATCTGAAATTATGAAACACTTAATTTTTCTTTTTCTACTTATCAGTTTTTCAGCTTCTGCTCAATACAAATATGCCTTTGGAGCAAGATTTGACGGCAGTCCGGGTATCACCTTCAAAGTAAATAACGGCAAAAAAGCATCTTTGGAGGCTCTACTGAATAGTTTTGGAAATGGTGCAAAAGCCACTTTACTTGCGGAATGGCACCAAAAGGCTTTCTCAACAGGCCAATGGAGGTGGTATTATGGTGTGGGAGGTCACGCTGGAGCGGCCAACAGATATAGAAAACACTATTATTATGACAATTACGTGCAAGTTGGTGCTGACGGTATTCTTGGATTAGAGCATACTTTCTCCGAAATTCCACTTAATCTGAGTGTGGACTGGAAACCCGAACTTAATTTCATCAATGACCCAGGTCTTTATGTAACTAACTTAGGCTTTTCGGCGAGATTTGCCTTGAAAAAATAACCCGAAATACAAACTTTCCTAAAAATAAAATAGGCATAGGGAATAAATCGCTATGCCTATAATTACTTCAAAAATCTGTGCTCCCTATGTGGGTATGTGTTTAAATTAAAAAATCACTTTTTCAACTGTACCGAGCTATCATTTATCTCAAACTTGTTGTTATTCAATAAATTAATGATTTCAGAAGCCGCAAATATGGTGGGTCCATAACCATGAGCAGCAAATGGACTCACTGGTCGGTGGTAGTAAAATGAAGGATCAAAACCCATGCCGGTACCTACACAGGTACCTTCCACTTGGCCTTTTTCGTTTATTTTGGTAGAAACTGCATTCCATCCCAATATCGCCATAGGTGAATATGCCATTTTATCAATCCAGCCTTTGTTGATGGCGTGAGCTATGCAATAGGTGTAAATAGCAGTAGCCGAAGTCTCCAAATAGGAGTATTCTTTGTCCAACAATTGGTGCCAAAATCCTGAGCCTGACTGATATTTGGCCAATCCTCTGATATGGTCCTTTAGCATTTTAAGAATAATAGGTCTGCCAGGATGATTTTCTGGCAAAACGTCCAGAACTTCTATTTTGGTCAGTATAGCCCACCCATTTGCCCTTGCCCAGTGAAACTGCGGATGCTCTGTCATGCCCTGTATCCAACCGTGCATATAAACGCCTTTTTCTTTGTTAAACATCTTGTTATGAAACAATTGAATTTGTTTAACTGCTTCGTCATAATATTTTTTATCACCTATGAATTTGCCCATGTTGGCTAGTGCAGGCACACCCATAAACATGTCATCGAGCCAAAGTGCATCGGCTTGTGGTCGCATACGAGCCAAAGTTCCGTCTTTCAGACGATGCTCTTTTTTCATGATGTAATCGATGTGCGTATCTATCAATAGTTTAGCATCTACCTCATCGCCACCCATTTTGGTTTTTAAAATTGCGGTGCACATGGCTCCGCAATCGTCCAGAGCTTTGGGAGCTATGAGTCCTCTCAATGGCCCAGCCGTGGCCCAGTCGGCGTGCTCTTCTGAAGTCTTTTTGAAATACGGTGCTGCATTGGAGATGAATTTAAGTCTGTCTATCGAATATTTCTTGAATTTATCATCGCCAGTGGCTTTTGCCGCGGCCAACATAGCGGCATAGGTAACGCCCCACTCATAACTCACAATTCTATAATCACCTTTTTTTAAGGCAGTTGAAGAAGATATCTTAGACAAATCCGTGATTTCCTCACCGGTTTTGCCATCTACAAAGGCCGTGGGAGTTACGGTATTCAGATATTCATAAATCCTGTTCAAGGAAGACTTTACATCTTCAACTTTCGGAATTCCGTATGGAACTGGATAGTCAGGTTGTAACAAATGCAACGGCGTGTTGCTATCGTTGGCATTGGTTACATTGCGTTGAGCAAATGCGTTTATTGTTAAAAATAAGGTAGTAATTAATAGTTTAATTTTCATTTTTTATGATTTTGAAAAAAATTGCTTTGTTGTTTATTTCCGTGTGAAAATTGTTTGACCATTTCAGGGTCATTATGATTCTCTTTATTCTTTTCCATGGTTACACCCATGGGCTATTCACATTTTACCCTTTCTGGGTCAGGTTTTTGTTAATATCAGAAATTCAATTTTAGGCAAGCACACCTCAGAACTCATCACCCATCACTAAATCAACTCATATAAAACACATCCTTCAAACTCACACTCACTGGCGAATTGTCTGGGTTGGTTTCCATGATATCTGCCATATAAGCCCACCATTTTTTCATAATTTCCTTTTTAGGAAGTTCTTCCATTTGGGTTTCGTCTTCCACACTTAAAACTCCGAAAAGGCTGAGTGTTTCTTCATCCAAAAAAATGGAGTAATCAGATATGCCATGTTGGTGAAGCAAATCCACCAATTCGGGCCAAATCTCATCATGTCGTTTTTTGTATTCCTCTACTTTTCCCGGGAAAAGCTTCATTTTGAAAGCTAATTTTTTCATCAAGGCTGATTTAGGTAGGCAATTTAGTTGGATTTATTCATTATCCAAATCCTGCAATTACTTGTTTAACAATGAAAATTTACGGAATCGATTGCGAAGAAAAGAGTGCAGGAGACCTACTCTCAAAAATATTGATTAATTTGTAAATGAGTTTTAGAAAAATATCCTTAAATGAAAAAATCGGATAATCTTAACAGGGTTTTATCAATCAACGAAAAAGACAAAACTCCTAAGTATAAGCAAATTGTGAATGCCATCGTAAATGATATCGAACGCGGTTATTACAAGAAAAATGACCAGTTGATGTCTATTACCGAACTGAGCATTGAGCATTTGCTTTCGAGAGATACCGTGGAAAAGGCTTACCGTGAACTCAAAAGGCTCGGACACATAGAATCGGTACATGGTAAAGGGTATTTTGTAAAAGCAAGCCGAGAAAATAAAATGCGTGTGCTTTTGGTCATGAACAAAATGAGTTCGTACAAAAAGCTTATTTATTATGCTTTGCTAAAAGGTCTAGGAGAAAATAGCATTGTTGACTTGCAAATCCACAATTATTCGGCCGATTCGTTTGAGGACATTATTGATCGTAATCTTGGGAAATACAATTTTTATGTGGTAATGCCACATTTTCTTGAAAGCAAAGAAGTTTATTTGCCTATTTTGAATAAAATACCCAAATCTGAACTGCTTCTGCTCGATAAATATGTTCATGAACTCAAAGATGTACCGACAATTTATCAGGATTTTGAACAAGATATTTTTACGGCATTTGAAAAGAATTTAACCAAAATAAAAAAGTACCAGAAACTATATTTAGTATTTCCAGACGACAACAATTATCCGGCAGAAATCATGAAAGGTTTTAGGACATTTTGTGCTTACAATAACCTATCAGCCAAGGTTTTTTCTTCTGCGGAATCCGCCCTTGAAAGTCACGAAAGCAATGTTTTGTATGTGGTCATTGAAGAATATGACCTTGCAGATGTAATTAAATTTTCAAAGAAAAACGAGCTTGTATTAGGTAGAGATATGGGCATTATTTCGTTTAACGAAACCACGCTTAAAGAGGTTTTGGACATAACTGTTATCACTACCGACTTTGAAGCCATGGGTCGTAGAGCTGCTGAAGTGGTTCTGCAGAAGATTTTTGTTTCGGAGAAAAACCCATTTTATCTCATCAATAGAGGCTCGGCTTAATCCAGTTTTGCCCAAATACTTTTTCGAAATTCAAGTCTTTTTTCTTCAACGAAGTGTTGTCTTTGTGCCAAGCAAAATCTCCGTTTTCACGGTGGCAGTTTTTGTAGAATATCCTGTGTCCCCACTGCAATTTCCTATCGCCCGACTGGTAAATGGCTGCATCGGCCATGTTTTCGGAAAACTTACAATCTATCAAGAACATCTGAGCCTCTCGGTGGTATCGACCCAGTTTAAAGCCTTTGTCGCCTTCAAATGAGCAATTTACTAAAACAGTCCTGTCGCTTTCTTTGGCCGAACCATCGTGCCAAATGGCCGCACTCATGTTATGGCAAATAAACTTTGAGTTTTCTATCAACGCATTTCCACGAGGACAATACAAATCTACATGGCCCTCAATTTCGCAGTTTTTGAAATAATACATACCTCCTTCCACATCCCAAGGGCTCACTGTATCACCGCCACCAGACCTAAAAACACAATCGATAAATGAAAGTCGCGTTGCACCGGGCATAGATCTGAAAGCAAATTGATGCCCATCTTTTCTAACTATCTTCTCCCCGTCCTTTTCGCCATTTTCTCTTGGCAAAGCATAGTTTTGAATAGTGGAAGGATTTACTTTTCCAGCTTCATTCAAACAAGCGATGGTTGTATCGCCTTTTGCCTTAAATCCATAATCGTTTAATACCGTTAGGTTTTGAAAAACCACGTCAGAAGCCATCACATTGATAGTAGCCGCACCATAATCATTCGGGTTTTCGCATCGCCAAATATCTCTTGCTTGTGTAAATGTAATGATAACTCCTTTTGTACTTTCACCTTTCAAGACCAAATGATGGCGAGCTACATCAATCCAAAGTTTCTCATTGTAAACACCATTTTTTATCAAAATGGTCTTGTACTTTTCTTTGTCTGGCTTAAAGCTTTCAATGGCCTCCTGAATAGACGTAAAATCTCCAGTGCCGTCTTTAGCCACAATGATGGTTTGGGCTTTTAGATGGAAAGCAAATAAGGATAGTATTATTAAAATGTATTTCATGCTTAATCTTGGTTGTGGTTGGAACGCTGATGACACGGATATAAATAACGCTGATTTACGCTGATAAATAAATCAGCGATTATCTGCGTTGCGAAGCATCAGTGTCATCAGCGTGCCATTCTCTTGCTTATTTAGTCAAAACCCATTGGGCCAAGTCTTTGGCTGCCTGATAGTTCTGATATTCTTTCGGTATTCTGCGGCCATCCACATATTCGTTGTAAAGCCATGGATCGCCAATTACAAAAACACGGCCTTTACCAAAATTGGTAGCAGCCATTATTACATCTCCGCCTTCCTCAATGACAGGATAAGCCTTGCCGCTAAGTTGAAGCGTTACCAATTCTTTTACGTAAACCTTTTGGGTATTTTTAAAGATTTCATTTCCAGAAGGAATATCGACCAAACCTTGATGCCATTGTGTGCCTTGTACCATATTTCGGCTTTTACCTGAAAAAGCAATCCCAAAAGTTTTTGAGAGTTCATTGAATTTTGGAATCTCACAATTGGCCGTATCATTGGCCATTAGTACCAAAGTACCACCTGCATTTACCCAATTCTTGATATTTTCTATGGAAGTTTTATCCATAAAATTTGGAGCAGCCGTTTCTTTCTTTGTATCAGGATCGACGATGATGTAAACATTTTGCCCTTTCAAATTGGCTGCTGTTGGTTTGTCTTTTATTGCCGTAAGTTTGGCCCCATAGTTTTTGAAAACATCGCCCCACCACAAGAAACCTGAGTGATAAGTGTCTTCCCAAGTATAATGGAACTGCTCATTCTGACCATTCCAATCTTTTCTGAATTCTCTATTGAAGTAATAATCCAGGGCCACTTTTTTACCTTTTCCAATATTATTTTCTTCTAAAATCTCCATCTCGATGCTCGCAAAAATGAATGGACCAACACCTTTCAAATCGTTCTTGCGAAGCGGCTCACTCAAGTAATATTCGTATGTACCGTCTCTGTAAGGATTTCCACCCAAACCGCCCACAGAAACGGTCTTTTGTAAAGCCAAACTTCCATCAGCTTCTTTTTCAACAAATTCTTTCAGAATGCCAGCATAGCCTTTTTTTGCATTGGCTTGATAAATTGGACTGATGTAGCCCATTCGAGAGGCTTTGGCAAGTGTATAAACAAACATACAAGAGGCCGATGCTTCGAAATAGTTGCCTTTTTTGCCAGCGAGAGCAGTCATTTGGTACCAAACACCTGATTTTGGGTCTTGATATTTGGCCAAAACCGGAGCTAACCTTTGTAAATATTTAATAAGTTTAGGTCTTTCTGGATGGTTTTCTGGGAAATAATCGAGGACTTCTACCAAAGCCATTCCGTACCAACCAATGGCTCTACTCCAAAAATGTGGAGAAAGTCCTGTTTTTTTATCTGCCCATTTTTCGGACTTCGATTCATCGTAACCATGGAAAATCAGACCTGTTTTGGGGTCAACCATGTATTTTTCAACTTGGGCAAATTGTTTGGCGATATGGTCAAAATGCTCAGTATGATTAAAAATTTTGGCATATTCAGCCGAAAAAGGCTCGGCCATAAAAAGTCCATCTAACCAAATTTGATAGGGATAACGCTGCTTGTGCCAGTAAGCCCCTTCTTTGGTTTTTGGCTGATTTTCAAGCTGATGCCAAAGTACATCTGCCGCTTTTTTAAACTTGTCTTTTCCGGGTTGTGTTTGTTGATATAACATCAGCAAGGCTCTTCCAGAATTGATATTGTCCAGATTATAATCCCCTGTTTTATAGGTTTTTATACTGCCATCTTCGGCTACAAAACGGTTCATGTCAGCCAAAATATAGTCGTAATATTTGGTATCAGCCGTTCGTCGCCACACTTTTTCTATGGCTTTTAGCATCAAACCTTGTTCATAATCCCAGGTGGATTTCACCCGGGGTTTCACCACGATGGAATCTGGGTACCAGCCCATAAATGAATCGGCCATCTGTTGTGAATAAGGTTTCTGGGCCTGTCCAGAAATAGAAAAACAAAAGAACGAAATGTATAAAATGTATTTTTTCATTGTTTATTTATTACCGCCAAGACGTTATGTCGCAAGGCTTTATTAATTAAAAACTTTGTGATACTCTGAGCAAAACTCCATGTTACTCTGTGTCCAAAAAAAACCTCAAAGAAAATCCTCTCTCAGTGGATGAAAAACATCTATCAACTCACCAGCTTCTAAGCAAACTGCCCCATGCACCAAGTCACTCGGTACAAAATACACATCGCCTCCTTTTAGCGTTTTGGTGTTTCCGTCAATAGTAATGTCGAATTTTCCACTGACCACATAGCTCGCCTGCGTGTGCGGATGGCTGTGCATCGCACCAATTCCTCCTGCTTCAAAAGCCACTTTCACCACCATCATTTGGTCGTCGTAAGCCATCACTTTGCGTTTTATTCCGCCGCCGAGGTCAAGCCATTCTAATTCTTTATCTTCTATTAATGTGTTCATTTAATGGTTTTTAGTAAACTTAAAATTGCATCGTTGCCTTTCAAGGCATTTGCTGGTAAGGGATATTCATTATTGAAAACTGTCAACTCTTCTCTCGCCAAAACTTGACTTTTTGATTCGTCAGCCATGTTAATATCTAATCCCAAATTTTTAGCCAGAAAATCATAGGCAGCCTTCCGTTTTGAAGGACCATAATCATGTTTTTCAAGAGGCAAATGCACGTTTTTTACTTTATCTTTTGCATCGAAAAAAGAGTATATCCTTTGAATGTGCGGAAACTCCAAATCAGGTGTAAACTTAGTCCAATCGTCTCCATCAGACACCAAAAGCATAGGTTTCGGGGCAAAACAAGCAGCTATTTCAACATTTGTTGTGGCGTGTTCAGGTCTTACATGAATCGACATACCGCTTTCGCAAGTACAGCCACCAAAGAAGTAGTTGGAAACCATCACCACAGGCACCGAAACCGCCACACGATTGTCTAAAGCTGCTAATAAAAAGGTTTGCGTTCCTCCCCCAGATTCTCCTGAAACGGCAATTTTATTTTTGTCAACTTCGGGCAATTGACTCAGGAAATCCAATGCCCTAATGCTATTTATTGTTTGCAATTTTAAAGCTGGAGCTATTTTATGGTCGCATTGTTGCATGTCCGCATAGCCTATCATGTCGTAAGTAAAAACCACTGCACCCATTCTGGCCATTGTTGCACAGCGTTTTTGAGTAGCTTCGCCAAATCGCGGGTCTTTTCCATGACCATGCGGTGCCAAAACAGCTGGTATTTTTCCTGTAAACTGGGTTGGTTTGTACAAATTTCCAGTTACATAAATCCCGGGCAAACTTTCAAAAAATACGTTTTCGACAGTGTATCCATCCATCGTCTTCTTCGAATGAATGGTGGCATTAATTTTTTTATTGGGCTTTAGGCTGGTCACTTCTGCACCTTCTCTAATTCCTTTTTTTATCGCTTTCGCCCTTTTTTGCCAATCAGATTCAGTTTTATAGAGTGAAGCCAAATGTTCAATTTCAACTTTAGATTGCTCGGGAGTAAAAAAAGCACCTTGTCGCAATTGAGCTTGAACAAAAGCTCCACCCATAATACAAAATAGAATCGTAAATATCAGTTTTTTCATAGCTTTAAGGTTTTGATTAAGAACTTATCCATAAGGTCTATAGTCGGCAAAAACCACTCATCGAGCATACAAAAAGTATGAGGAGCATTGAAAGTATGCACTTCAGAATAAATACCGAAACCGTTAAGCTTCTTAATAAAGTCTTCCCGCCCAGCGTGCATTCTTTCTTGTGAACTGTTGATAAAAAGTATGGGCGGATCACCAGCCGATACGTGATTTAAAGCACTAGCTTCGTGCCAAAGCTCGGGCTTTTCGGTTTTCGAAAATCCAAAATAATAGGTAGCAGCCGAAATATTTCTACTGTCGTCACCTTCG
Organism: Leadbetterella sp.; assembly: GCA_035299025.1. Classification (GTDB taxonomy): domain Bacteria; phylum Bacteroidota; class Bacteroidia; order Cytophagales; family Spirosomataceae; genus Leadbetterella. Next base: position 199,764 of record DATGXK010000018.1, on the reverse strand, counting down.
CCAGATTCTGGATGAATGTAGGCCAAAATCCCATCCAAATCTATCACAGAGGCTACTCTAGGGCTTACAGACTTCAGGGTTTCGCTTTTGTCATAGAGCGTTTCGTCGTTTGTGGTTCCGACCAAGGCCGCCATTTGTCCTCCAGCTGAAAAACCAGCCAGAGCAATTTTTTCAGGATTTATTCCTAAAGATTGGGCATTGGCCCTAGTCCATCTGATAGCTGTTTTTGCATCGACCATCGCTGCTGGATATAATGCATGGGTTGATAATCTGTATGAAGGAGTAACTACCACATAACCTCTTGAAGCCAAAACTTTGGCCATTTCGTGGTGGTGTGTTCTATCGCCTGAACGCCAGCCTCCGCCATGAATTATGATGAGGCAAGGGGCGTTTTTTTTGTTTTTGGGAGAAAAAATATCCAACATCAAGTCCATACCATCTTCGGTGGTGTATTTGATATTTTCTTTAATGGTAATATTCTTGACGTCTTTGGTAGTTGCTAATTTGGCATCGGGCGATTGGGCCAGTGCCCATTTAACAGCTTGATATCTGGTAAAAGACGTGTCGGCTTTAAATGTCAATCCTTTTTTGCTCTGGGCAAAAATGGCCGCTGACGAAAAAAGAAGCAAGAGCAAAACAGCCGATCGATTCATTTGAAATGGGTTGAATACTAAAATTACTCAAATAAATGTAATTTCTGGGCCTTTTGACCTGACTGTCTGCATTAAAATTTACGAAAACGATTGCAGAGGGTGCTAAAAAATCAAGACTTATTAAACGTCAAAATTCAAGAAATACTCTATCGTCTATATTCTCAAAACAATGTAGAAGGATCAATAAGGTTATTCTTAATAGAAAAAACCACCAGACCAGCTGTGTTTTTCATGCCGGTTTTCTCCAAAAGATTGTTGCGATGCCCATCCACGGTACGGGTGCTGATAAATAATTTTTCCCCAATCTCTTGAGCGGTATACTGTTTACAAATCAGGTCGAGTACGTCCAATTCTCTTTGAGTCAGTAAAGATGGTATGTTGTCTTGTATCAAAAGTCTTGGTTTTTTACCAGTCATACGTTTACGCATGGCCGTGAGAAAGGCCTCATTAAAGTAAAAATCCTTTTCTAAAACTGCCTGTATTGCCTTTTCAACTTCTGACGGCTCCACGTTTTTAAAAAGATAGGCGTTTACGCCCAACTCCATCAAATGAGTAACAAACCTGTCTTCGCTATACACCGAGAGTATGATGATTTTAATATCTGGGTATTTTTCATGGATAATCTTGGTGGTGTCAATGCCGTTGAGTTTGGGCATCGAAAGATCAAGTATAGCTATATCGGGTTGTTCGGGTATTGCTCTGAGGTTATCCAGGAATGCATCTCCATCCGATGCCTCCATAATGATTTCCATATCTTGGAAGCCATTGATAATGTTAATCATACCCTTCCGAAACAACACTTGGTCGTCCGCAATGGCAATTTTAATTGTTTTCATGGTTTTATACTAAACAGGAATTCTAATTTGCACTTTTAGTCCTTCGTGGATTTTGGTTTCGAAAGTAGCCGAACCATCGACCATTTTTGCCCTTACTTCAATATTTTTAAGTCCCAGACTTCTTTTTTTATAAGCTTCAGAAAAATCAAAGCCTTTTCCGTTGTCTTTATAAGTCATCACTAAATCACTTTCTTCAACACCCAAATTTATGATAATTTGCGTGGCCTCGGCATGCTTTATCGAATTATTTAACAACTCTTGTACGATTCGGTATACAATGAGCGACTTCTGCTTGTTTATTTTCCCAACTTCCCCAACCTTTAGACCGATGTCGAGATTTGTGTAACTCAAAACTTGCTCGCATAGGCCCTCTATGGAATATACCAAACCAAATTCTTCAAGCCCAGGAGGGAGGAGATCGTTCGAAATCCTTCGAACTTCAAGTATTGTGTTGTCTATCAGTTCTTTGTTTTTGTCACTAAAACCCCTCACTGTAGAGTCTTGGCTTGCTTTCTGCTCAATTTCGGCCAGTTGAAGTCTCATAGCCGACAATGACGCCCCAATGACATCGTGAAGCTCACGAGCAAGCCTTTCTCTTTCTTTCTCCGTGGCCTCCAATGTGCCCAGAAACAAATCTTGACTATGTTTTATCTCAGTTTCTTTTATTATCAGGTCTTTTCTGATGATTTTCTTTTGATATTGAAACAAAAAAGTAACCAAGCCAACGGCCAACAACAACATGGTGATGGTACCTCCAAACAATAATAGATACAGGTCTAAAGACGACGAGTCTGCCATAAGCCAACAGCTATAAAACTATTCAAAATCGCCATCAAGATAGCATGAATACCCCAAGCTACCAAAAGAAGTGGATTGTTATTACTAATATAATTGCTCAATACAAAGACCACCAAATTGCCAGAAAAATAAAACAAAACCCCTGTATTAACCCAAAAAACAGGTTGTTTTGTAGGATAGCGAGTATCTAACTCCACGAGTATCTTATTAAAGGCCAGCAAACTTAACGCAATCATGATTATACTCTCCAAACCACGGGCGTAGGTATTGAAAGTATCTATCTTCTGTAAAAAAATAGCATTCAGGACGGCAAAAAGGACAAAAAAGCCGAGCAATATCTTCATGGCCTTCTGAGAATAAAAAAGCTTAAAAAAGCGGAAATAAAAGAGCCAAAAAACGCTAAACTCTATCACGGTGTATAGGTGCAGCATGGGCAGTGTATTTCGAAACTTCAGGTACATGAGGGTGCGTGAAAGTATTTCAAAAAATATGGCAATGAGCACATAATAGAAAATTGCCAAACTTTCTCCCTTTAAATACTTAAAATTATAAATACCTGCCAGTAAAGGAAGTATCAGAAAGTATTGAACATAATCAAGAAACCAAACTAAGAAATCGTTTATCATTTTTGCTTCAATAAATGCAAAGAGCCCCAACTCTGTAGGGGCTCTTCACTCATGTTATCCTTCGGTGGGTGGGTATGGTGGCACCGGACGGCTAAAATCATATATTCCGGTATCATCTTGAGCCGCCAGGTCAATATCTGGAATAATAATATCCGAACTCGTCATCATCACGCAGCCATAGAGCTTGTCACCCCATTTTTCCTTTTCGAGCTGTTTCATACCCAAAGTAAATTTTATGTACTTCTTGTCTTCGTTTAAATCCAAAACTTTTTGAATTTCATCTTTGTGAAAATAAAAAGCCTGAAAATCCTCCGGCTTAAACTTATTATTTTTCAAATAATTGTCCACGTACTCTTTAGCAAGTTCTGGACTTATTGGTTCGTCATAGTTGGGTTGTTCTTTTTCTGTTTCCATGAGATATTATAAAGTTTAATTCCAGCAAATATAGCAATCAAGAACTAATAGTAACCCCGTATTTACACCTGTTTTTATTAACAGTTAGAAATGCCTAGGTACCTACGTTTTTCAGCTGCTTTTTCAAAAGACGTATTTACTTTGTAATTCATAATTCTTTGAATCCATACCTTTGCAAAAAAACAATATTGCCATGATTACAAATTTCCCATTCAAAAACCTCGTATTTAAAGGTGGCGGTGTAAAAGGCATAGCCTATGTAGGTGCACTAAAGGCACTTGAAATAGCTGGAATCATGCCACAAATCAAAGGCTATGCCGGTACTTCTGCTGGGGCTATTACCGCATCTTTGGCTTCATTAAAGATTAGTTCAAATAGCCTAAATGAGTTTCTAAGACAAACAAATTATGAGAACTTCAAAGATGGGGGAGGAATTATTAAAGAAACTGAAGATCTGCTGAATCATTTTGGTTTGTACCAAGGCAATTACTTTTTGAATGATTGGTATAGAGTTTTTCTTGAAAATCAAAAAATTGACCCTAACATTACTTTTGCTAAGGTGAAGTCCACTTATGGAAATGTTCTGAAGATTTTTTCTACAAACTTAAACACGCAATCAATACAAACATTTTCGCCTGATGTTACTCCTGATGTTATGGTAGCCGATGCAGTAAGAGCATCTATGTCAATTCCTATGTTTTTTCAGGCATGGAAGTTTGAAAACGGTAATCCATCAAACGATATTTTTGTAGATGGCGGGGTGATGTACAACTACCCAATAGATACCTTCGATGATGAGTTTCAAGAAGACGAAACTTTAGGTTTGTTTCTCACAAATAAGGCCATAAATAAGCCCAATAGTCTCAACTACGGTATAAAAAACATAGAGACCTATGTAAAATCGCTCTTTGAATCTCTTATGAATTCTCAAGATAATATCGTACAAAATAGTGATTTTGAGAAAGCCAGAACAATTCAAATAAACGATCTCGGGATCTCAGCTACAGATTTTTCAATAACAGCCGAACAAGCACAGGCACTTTATAACTCAGGATTGACAAATACTCAGACATTTTTAAATAATTATTCAGGGTAAATTCATATTCGAGTGGGAAGTAAGCATGAATTATTGGCTAAATATCATTCGATATTTGAAGTGGAAGGATTTTTTTAAGTGCGGGTTTAATGTTTTCTTCAATACCAAGAACCTTCCAATCCTTCAAGGAGGGAGTTTTTAAGGCAAGCATTTCTTTCTTTGCAAAAATCCTGAATTTTTTATTTTCAGCATCAAAAGTCACGTTATCAGACCCATACATTTGTTTGAATATATTTGTCGTCATCGTGATTACTTCATCCGTCGGGGCTGGATTTTCGTCTGAGATCACATATTTCATAGTCATCACAAATGAATAATCGGCCTTGGCATAAGTTACCGAATCAGCTGTTTTCAAAGGTGAAATATCTAATAATTTCGAGTCCATCAAGAATATTTCAAGTGAAGGGTCCTTCAAGGATTCGTCCAGGGTCTTAACCATCAAATCTCGCGGATATAGCTCGAAAAACTTGGGATACATATAGTCCATCACTTTTTCCGAATCCTTGGTTTCTACTACTTTGAGATATTCCTCAAGGGTGTTCTGGAGGTCTAATTAGGCAGAGGCAGAAACAGAAATGAGGTAAATGAGTGCGAATATGAGTTTTTTCATTTTGTGAAATTATTTTTTTGTCAAAAATATAAAATTTAGTAGAAATAGTGCCATCACTATTCTTAAGAAAGAACTCGAACCTATCTTTTTAAGAAAATCATCCATTCCGAAATAGAAAGTTTTTGAAACCAAGCCCACCATATCACCGTATATCTTCCTAAATTACTTCGAAATATGAATTGATATGACCAAAAAAGACGTAATTCTGCATCTTCGGTTTCCGTTTTCGTTGTTTTTAATGCCCATTTATTGGCTGGCTATTAGCCAACAAGTCAATTGTGATTTTGTAAATAACATTTGGATATTTGTAATCCTACATATCTTCATTTACCCGGCTTCCAATGCCTTCAATAGTTACTATGACAAAGACGAGGGCAGTATTGGTGGTCTAAAAAACCCTCCAAAAGTAGATGTAAACCTTTGGTATGCAGCCAATCTTTTTGACACTGTTGGCGTAATTTCTTCTATACTTTTGGTAGGAGCATGGTTTGGAATATTGGTTCTGTTTTATGTTGCGGTAAGTCGTTTATACAGCCACCCGAGTGTTCGTTTGAAAAAATACCCCATCTTAAGTTGGTTAGTGGTGGGTTCGTTTCAAGGGGCATTGGTATTCATGATGGTTTATACTTTTGGGCAAAATCTTACCGTCACAGAATTCCTTGAGGCAAAAAATCTTTCCAACGCCCCTATTTGGCTCGGGTCTTTATTGTCTGCATTGATTCTCTGGGCGGTTTACCCCATTACGCAGGTTTATCAGCACGAAGAAGACACTAAAAATGGCGACAAAACTATGAGTATTCTTCTCGGCATTCGAGGCACATTTATTTTTTGTATGACTTTCTTTTTAATGGCTTTGATATGTGCTTTCTATTTTTTGGAACGAAATGATTTCACTCGTTTTATTGGATTCAGTGCTCCCATAGCCCTTTTTATGAACTGGTGGTTTCTTAAAGTGTGGAAAAAGCCCGAAGAGGCAAACTTCAAATACACGATGATTTTGAACTTGATGGCCTCACTTTTACTCAATTTTTGCTTTATTATCAATGCCTTAATGTGATAAACAAATAACGATTTTCAGAGTTTGTCTTTTTACTGACAAGCAGATTTGACCAAACCAATATTTTCGCTAAAAAACAACAAATGAGTAGTATAACACACATAGGCACGGCTGTTCCGCACTTCAAAAATGAGCAATCTGATATTCAACAATTTATGCTCAAAATGAATGACGGCAGCCCTACTGACAAGCGAAAAATGGGTTTGATGTATGCTCGCTCAGGAATAGAAACTCGTTATTCGGTCATTCCGGATTACAGTTGTGAGGCCTCTGAAAGAACCTTTTTCTCAAAATCTGAAGATTTAGAACCATTCCCTAGCATAGAAAAACGGATGGCCAAATACCAAGAAACTGCCCTTCCCTTGGCAGTGAAGGCCGTTGAAAACACTTTTGGTTCATTGAACTTGCCAGAAGGAATTACACATTTAATAAGCGTTTCTTGCACCGGAATGTCAGCTCCTGGTTTGGATATAGAATTGGTACAAGCCCTCAAACTCCCTACCGATATACATCGTACTTCGGTCAATTTTATGGGTTGTTATGCGGCCATTCATGCACTCAAACAGGCAGATGCGATTTGTAAAAGCGAAGAAAAAGCCAAAGTTTTGATCGTATTGGTCGAACTTTGCACACTTCATTTCCAGAAAGAAAACAAAATTGATTTTATCACTTCAAACTTACTTTTTGGAGATGGAGCAGCATGTTGTTTGGTCGAAAATTCAGACAAAGGAATGAAGATGGAAGGATTTTACTCCAAACTTTTCCTCGAAAGCCAAGAAAGCATGGGCTGGCACATCAGTTCGCATGGATTTTTGATGAGCCTAAAACAAGAAGTGCCTACACTGATTGAAGACAATATTGCGGATTTTGTAGAAACCAGTTTGAGTAGAAATAATATCCAGAAAAACCAAATCCAAAATTGGGCGATTCACCCAGGAGGAAGAAAGATACTGGATGTAACAGCAAAATCTTTAGGGATAGGTTCAGATGCGATTTCAGAATCTTATCAGATTTTAAAAAACTTCGGAAATATGTCGTCTTGCACTTTGCTTTTTATTCTTGAAAAAATAAAAAAAGATAAAGTTGGCCGCACTTTTGTGGCGGGTTTTGGCCCAGGAATAACCATGGAAAGTCTAATATTGAATAGTTTATGAAGAAAAGCTATCAAAAAGAATTGTTGGATGCTGATGAAATCCCAGAAGCGGATTTAATTCAAAACCTAAAGGAATTAAAATTCATCAATACTTTTTTGGGAGGACATGATGTAATCAAAAAAGGCCTAAAGAGGTTTGGAAAGCAAAACCATAAAATATTAGAAATAGGCTCAGGAGGTGGTGATAATTTAATGATGCTCAAAAAACGTTTTCCTGACAATGAGTACTCTGGTTTAGACATCAAAGAGGTTTGTATTAAGTACAGCAGTTCACTGGATTCTGAAATATTTTGGATAAAAGAGGACTATAAAAAACACAAGCCTTTTGAGCCTTACGACTTGATTTTCAATTCTTTATTTTGCCATCATTTTGATGAGGATTCATTAGTAGAAATGTTGATTTGGATGAATAAAAATTCAACAAAAGGCTTTTTTATCGGTGATTTGCACCGCCATTGGCTGGCTTATTATTCCATAAAATTTCTCACAAATTTATTCTCCAAATCCTATCTTGTAAAAAACGATGCACCCTTGAGCGTAAAAAGAGGTTTTACGAGAAACGAATGGGAAAAGTTACTCAAAAAAGCAGGTATTAAGAATTACGAAATCACCTGGTGTTGGGCGTTTAGACATTTAATTGTGGTCAAAAATGACGCCTGAAACAAAATACGACTTAGCCATCACTGGTGGCGGATTGGCTGGCTTGAGTTTGGCTATTTTGCAGGCCAAGGCAGGTAAATCAGTGGTTTTGTTTGAGAAAAACACCTACCCGTTTCACAGAGTTTGCGGTGAGTACATCAGTTTGGAATCATGGGATTTTCTGGAAAGTTTGGGATTGCCATTGAGCCAGATGCATCTTCCAATTATCAAAAATCTTCAAGTTACTTCACCATCAGGTACATCTTTAGAGGCTCCACTTGATTTGGGCGGATTCGGCATAAGTCGCTATAAACTAGACTTTGAATTAGCTAAAATTGCTAAAAACTTGGGGATAAAAGTTTTGGAAAGCACCAAAGTAAATGACATTAGAAAAACTGAAAATCAATTTGAAATCTATACCGAAAAAGAAGTTTACCTTAGCAAAATGGCCGTAGGAAGTTTCGGAAAAAGGTCTAACCTCGATGTGGATTGGAAACGCCCATTTATAACAAAAAATCGAACTTCGCTGAACCAATATGTGGGGGTAAAATATCACATCAAAACCGATTTCCCGAAAGACAAAATAGCCCTGCACAACTTCTCTGATGGATATTGTGGCATTTCGGCCATCGAAGATAATTTGTATTGCTTGTGCTACATGACCACCAAAGCCAACCTTAAAATATCTGACAATAGCATAGACTTGATGGAAGAGAAAATTCTTTCAAAGAATCCATTTCTCCGAGAAATATTTAAAAATTCAGAGAAAGTTTGGCCTCAACCCGAGGTGATTTCGCAAATAAGTTTTGAGAAAAAAGGACAGTTCGAAAAAGAAATTCCACTCCTTGGTGACGCTTCAGGCATGATAGCTCCGCTCTGCGGCAATGGCATGAGTATGGCGTTTCATGGGGCTTATCTGTTGAATGATTTACTCGAGTCAGGTGAAGATTTAAAAGAAAATTACCCAAAAAGATGGAATCATGAATTCTCCACCAGACTTCAGGTAGGTAGAACGGTTCAAAGTCTTTTCGGAAATCCCATAATGACGGATATCTTGATACGAAGTATGAAATTCGCCCCAAGCCTTCTCCAGCTTCTTATCAAAAATACCCATGGAAAGAAAATCGGGAAATTTTAAATAAAGTAATTTCCCCGACAATCCCATTCTACTATTTCTCCCATTTTTGTATCAAAAAAAATATAATGAGGAATTACTTTTTCGCTTTATTGGTCTTTCTTTCAAATACTATTTTAGCCCAAAACTGGACTCCAACTACAAGTGCGGTCACTTTCAAAATCAAAATGCTGGGTGTTAATGTCGATGGTACATTGAAAGGCATGAAAACCAATCTGAAATTCAACAACAACGAGCCTGTTTCACTGTCGGCTACCATAGAGTCCAAAACCATAAATACCAGTAACAGCCTTAGAGATAAACATTTAAAAGAAAAAGAAGAATTTTTCCAGCCCGAAATTTTCCCAACAATTGGTATGTCCTCTGTTTCGATCCAAAAAAATGGTGAAAATAACTACCTCGGAGTTTTCAAAATAACCATCAAAAATACCTCGAAAAACGTAAAAGTACCTTTCACATTCAAGGAAGAAAATGGCAAAGGTGTTTTAAAATCTAACTTCGAGATCAACCGACAAGAGTGGAATTTCGGAGGAAGTACTCCCGGAATGTCTGACAATGTGAAGGTCTCCATCGTTTTGAACCTTACAAAAAACTAAGCGGACGAGTGAGACTATTTTGGATTAAAATATTCAAGTTTGAATTTTGGCCATGGAAGGTTTTTTATGCACCTCTCCTGCCCTATTATCTGTTTCTTAGTGCTAGGTGTCGAAGTCTTACTTTTCCATCTTTGGTAAATACTTGTCTGCAAAATGGTGGTTTTTTTGAGGAGAACAAAAAGGAAATCCTGACCCAAATTCCAGCAGAATATTTACCCAAAAGCCTTTACATTGAACAAGTTACTGATTTTACATTGATCAATTCTTTAATGGAACATCGGTCGATTGAATTCCCTGTAGTGGCTAAACCTTTGGATGAACAAAGGGGAAAAAACGTCGAGATCATCACTGATGAAGCCGAGCTTTTGACATATTATTTGAAAGTTTCAAAAGCATTTGTGATCCAAGAATTTGTGCCGTATCCGATTGAATTGGCCATTTTATATTCACGACTTCCCAACGAAAAAAAGGGCGTAGTTAGCTCAATAACAATTAAGGAATTTCTCTCAGTAATTGGCGATGGAAAACAGACCATTGAAAAGTTGTTGAAGGCCAATTATAGAGCAGTTTTAATTTGGGAAGAATTAATAATAAACTCAAAAATTGATTTTCAAAGAATCCCATTCTTGGGCGAAACTGTAATTGTTGAAAGAATAGGAAATCATTGTCGAGGAACCATATTTAGAAATGCCACAGAAATAGATAAAGTCAAAACTGCCGAAGCAATTGACAAAATTATGGCGGACTTTGAGGGCTTTAATTACGGTAGATTCGATATGAAAGTAAAAAGCGTAGAAGATTTATATGCCGCTAAAAACATAAAAATACTCGAACTAAACGGCGTAAATGCAGACGCAGCCCACATTTTTGATCCAAATTATGGCTTAATCCAAGCCATGAAAGACGTCGCTTGGCACTGGAAAAGGATGGCAGACATAGCGTCTTTCAATCTAAGCCAGGGTTACAGTCCGATTGCATTCAAACCAATTCTCAACAAAATTTTAAAATCATGAATTACCTAATTTTCAAGGTCTTAATTACCATTGTTTTACTTCAAAACAACCACCCAAACAAAAATTATTTACTCACTAACGGATTTGTTGCCTCGGGTTACGATGTGGTTAGTTATTTTGATAATAAGCCAATGCCAGGAAAAGATGCTTACATAGCTGAATATGAACAGGTTAAATTCAAATTTTCTTCAGAGGAAAATCTTAAAACTTTCAAAGCCAATCCAAAAAAATATGTACCAAAATATGGCGGTTGGTGTGCTTATGCCATCGGTCTCAATGGCAAAAAAGTAACTGTGGACCCCAAAAATTACCGAATTTTCAAGAATCAACTTTTTTTGTTCTACAAAACTTCAAAAAATGATACTTTAAAGGATTGGTTGGCCTCTGAAGAAGAATTGTTTCGAAAAGCGGAATTAAATTGGTCGAAAATACATTAATTTTAGATTGCGATACAACCGTTTAATATATACATTCGTATATAATTAAAGAATAATCAAACCTAAAAACCCAGAAAATGTATTCTTCACAATATTGGTATCTACAGAATCATTCGCTATTCAAACACTTAAACAGCAATGATTTAAACGAAATATGCTACATTGCTGCCTATAAAACAGTACGCAAAGGGGATATCGTATTTTTTTCAGAAGAAAATACCGGAAGAGTTTTCACGCTAAAAAAAGGAAGTCTCAAAATCGTGAGAATCGATGCCGAAGGCAACGAAATTGTGAAAGATATTCTAAAAGTTGGTGATTTATTCGGCTCTTTGGACTTAATAGAATCAAATGTGGACGAATATGCCATTGTGCTTTCAGACACCGCAACTTTTTGTAGTTTCAAAGCATCTGATTTTGAAAAATTTATCGAAAATAAGCCAGATGTGGCCGTAAAGTACACCAAATGGATAGGTTTTTGGTTTAAAAGACTCGAGAACAGGTATTCTAACATCATGTTTAAAGATGTTAAAACCAGATTATTGAATTTTTTAAGGGATATTTCAAAAGACCACACCACAGATTTAGAGGGATACATTTCATTGCCCAATTATCTCACGCATCAAGACATTGCAAGTTTAATTTGCAGTACCCGCCAAACTGTAACCTCGCTTCTTAATACTTTAAAGTCAGAGGGCATCATAACCTATTCTCGCAAAGAAATAAAAGTAAAAATTTCGGCCCTCGAGGCCATCAAATAATCGATTTGGTCTTTTAGCCGACAAAAGCGTTTTCTGTTTCTTTTTATTTTTGTTTATGAAATTTTTCTAACCAAAAACGATTGGAAATTATGAAAACTTTAATGCTCTTGACATGTTTGGCCTTTCTAGGTTGCACCAAAACATCAGAACCTGAACCTGTAGTTTCTACAACACCTGGTACATCGGAAAACGGGAACAATACAAATGCCGAAAACATGGGAATGGACTTTTCGGGGCAAAAATTACTTCTTGAAGGAAAGTTTGTAAACGGGGCTCACCCCACCAGTGGTAATGCTAAAATTTACGAGGCCAAGGATGGCAAAAGAACACTTGTTTTTGAAAATCTAAAATCTGACGCTGGACCCGACTTGAGAATATACATAGCTAATGACAAGGCAGTTACCAACTTCGTTGAACTCAGCAACAAAGTAGAAAACGGCAATAAAATGTACGACATACCTGCTAAAGTAGACCTCAGCAAACAGAAATTTGTACTGATCTGGTGCAAACAATTTTCAGTACTGTTTGGTCACGTAGAACTCAAATAATCAAAACTTTAATCCTAAATAAACATCATGAAAAAATCAATTTCATTGCTATTGCTGTGCCTAATTTTTACAAAAACTTGGTCGCAAAGTCTCGATTTGGCAGTAGCCGCTAAAAAGGAATTTGCACCCTCGGCATCTTTTCAAAAAACGTACGATTTCGGCAAAAAGAAAAACTTTCAACTCGGCTGGGGAGTAAGAGCCAACGGTTATTTCAGTGGAGAAAAAGAATATTTAACAGCACCGGCATTGTTGACATCAGGAAAGCAAAGCTTGGCAGCATTTTTTACCGAATACAATCCTGCAAAAATAGACACCATCAATTTCTCGAAGTCTATTTTGGTTTCTGTCAATGCCCTCATTATTCTACAATATTCATTTAAAAAATCAGCCATCGGATTTAACATTGATGCTCTGGGTTTTACGCTTGGCGGCAAACAAAGCGGAATATTTAGAGCTTCCGAGTCACCATCGCTCAACAAAACCACCCAAACGGCCTCACCCACTCCATTTAACCTCCTATTGATTTCAGACAGTGATATAGGAAGCCTAAACTCTGAATTATACTTTAAACAAACGCTAAAAAACCAGAATGCCCTACGCTTTGGGCTCAGTTTTCAGTTTATGGAGTACACTACAAAACAAGTTCTTACCTACGAAAACGACCGATTCAGACATAAGTCTTTGATGCCCTTTGTTTCCTACGCTATAAACCTCAAAAAGTAAATCAAAAGCATGGATAATTTTATAAAATACCACCTCAATGTTTTGTTGGAAATAGAAAAAATTACCCAACAAATCAGCCATGATGACTTCATTGAGAAGCTTGAAATATTAAGCGGAAGCTCTATAGGACAGCACGTTAGGCATATTATAGAGTTCTATATTTGCCTTTTTTCTGACAAAGAATATGTAAACTATGATGAAAGAGAAAGAAATCTCTTAATTGAGAATTCGCCCGTTTACACACAAGAGGTTTTAGAAATTTTAAAGTCCCAGTTGTTGAATTTAGACTTTAACAAAAAGGTAATTTTCAAACAAAACATAAATAACGAAGAAGTCTTCCTAAATACGAGCTATCAACGCGAACTCATCTATTTAGGTGAACATACGATACATCACTTCGCCTTAATAAAAATCGGAATAACCACTTTATGTCCTGATATTAAACTAGATAAAAACTTCGGGGTGGCCGACTCAACGGTAAAATATCGTGAAAATCAAATGGAAAAATCATGTGCGTCTTAACTTATGTTCCGGTTGCCAACAAGGGGTTTATTGTGACCTCCAATCGTGATGAAAACATTCAAAGGCCCATGGCCATACCGCCCAAAAAATTAAAAATTAATGGTGTAGAGGTGTTTTGTCCGATAGATCCCAGCTCAAAAGGAACTTGGATAGCTACTACCAAATGCTACACCTTGGTGCTGCTGAATGGAGGCAATAAAAAACATAAAGTGGCCAAAAACTACAGACAAAGCAGAGGGCAGGTTATTTTGGAGTTCTTAAAATGGAATAACCCACATACTTTTTTTGATAATTTTTTGTTTGAAGAAATGGAGCCTTTCACCCTCGTGCTTTTTAAGAACGACGACCGTTCAGAAATATCTGAGATTAAGTGGTGTTCCGGAGAAAAATACATGAATCAGTATGATGGAGAAAATTCATTAATATGGTCATCAGCAACACTTTACGACCAGTCGGCCGTGGAGAAACGCAAGTCTTGGTTTTTTGATCATTTGCAGAAGCATAACCTCGATATTTCAAGTGAAAATATCCTTGAATTTCACCAAAATGGTGGAAAAGAAGACCCCAGAGACAGCATAAAACTCAAAAGAGAAGAAGGAATAGAAACGGTTTGTATCACGCAAATCGAAATTTACCCTAATTCTAAATACCTTTATTTCAACAACTTAACCAACAATACCAGCAATCGTTTCATCATATATTAGAAATTCTTCACGGTCAATCGGATTTTCCTAAAACCGATATATTGATTATCTTTACTGCAGATAAATGAAGTTTTTGCTTAAGAATTACAGCAAAATTTTAAATAATTTCTAGGCCCTACATTTATTCTTGGCATAGAGTAATGCAGATATGATCAAACAGCACGTCGTAAGTTTCTTCTCCAAATATCCAGCTTTGCCATACGTGCTAAAATGGACACTTATCACCGCCTTTATCGGAATTTTATCAGGTTCTGCCTCCGCTGGGTTCCTCATTTCACTCGATTATGTAACCAACCTCAGAGAATCCAATCTTTGGCTTATCCCATTACTACCCATAGCTGGTTTGGTAGTAGGACTTGCTTATCAATACTTTGGAAAAGATGTCGAAGCTGGCAACAATCTGTTATTAGAAAATATACATGAGCCCAAGGAAACCATACCTTTAAAAATGGCCATTTTTATATATTTGGGAACCATGATCACGCATTTGTTTGGTGGATCAGCTGGCCGTGAAGGCACAGCCCTCCAGATGGCTGGCTCATTGAGTGACCAGCTAAGCAAACCACTAAAACTATCAAAAGAAGATAGAAAAACATTGCTTATTTCGGCTGTGGCGGCGGGTTTTGGTTCAGTTTTCGGTACCCCTTTGGCTGGAGCTATTTTTGCCATAGAGTTTCAGAGAACAGGTAAAATGAGATACAATGCCATTTTTCCGGCATTTTTAGCAGCTATTCTGGCAGATCTGGTCACCAACTTATGGCAAGCTAAACACACGCATTACAGCATTTCTAATATTCCTGAACTAGACTTCAAAACCCTCCTATACAGTATTTTATCCGGAGTATTCTTCGGATTTTGTGCTGCGGTTTTCAGCAAATCTATTCATAAAGTTGGATATTTGTTTAAATCCAAAATCTCATTTCCGGCTTTGCGACCATTTGTTGGAGGAATAATAGTGGCCATGGCTGTTTGGCTAATTGGCTCCACAAAATATATTGGCTTGGGAATTCCCACCATTTTGGCTTCTTTTACAGAAGCTTTGCCATATTATGACTTTGCTCTCAAAATGGCTCTCACAATTCTCACCTTAGCGGCGGGATTTAAAGGGGGCGAAGTAACACCTTTGTTTTTCATTGGGGCAACATTGGGCAATGCATTGGCTTATCTCATACCTTTACCCTTGGATCTTTTGGCTGGTATGGGTTTTGTCTCGGTTTTTGCCGCAGCAACCAATACGCCATTAGCTTGTATTATGCTCGGAATTGAGCTTTTCGGAGCCGATTCAGCCGTCTATATAGCCGTGACAGTGGTTACAGCCTACTTATTTTCAGGACACAACAGCATTTATACCAAACAAATAATAGGAGAAACGAAACATAGAAACTATAAAGAACATGAGGGAAAAAACTTTCAAGAATTGTGAAATTCATGGTTAATTTTGACCCAAAAGGCACCAAAACTTTGTGTTACTTTGTGAAACCTTTGTGCAACTTTGTGGAATAGCATTCACATAAAATGGATTAAGAATCACAAACAAAAAAAAATGGATGTCAAAAAGCATTTAAAACTTGCAAGAATATGAAAAAATACGAGTACAAAGTTATCAAAACTACCCAAGAAGGCTTTTGGAATCCTCAAGTGAATGAAATAGATCTTACCTCAAAATTGAATAATTTAGGCCAAGAAGGTTGGGAAATGGTATCAGCGGTAGAAACCAACTCGCACCAAGGAAGTACAAAAGAAATAGTGTTGTTTTTCAAAAGAGAAGCCACTTTTTAATCAAAATATTAACAAAATAGAAAAATGACAGTAGCAGAATTAGTAGAAAAAATCAAAACACAGCCAGCAAACATTCAGTTTTCAGAAATTATAGAAACCGTGGATGCTAATTTCACTTTCACTCCGACGGCATTCAAAAATGGAGAAACCATAAACGAAGCCAACCAAAATAATGGCTCGTGCAAAGTGTTTTCGTTCGCAAAAAAACAAAATCTAACCAAAGAAGAAACACTTGCTTGCTTTGGCGATTATTATAGAATCGATGTTTTGGAAAACCCAGACGGAACTGACCATCAGAATATTAGGAATTTCATAAAGTTTGGTTGGGAAGGGATAGTTTTTGATGGAGAAGCATTAGGGAATTAACTTTCCCTCTTCTTTTTTCTAAAAAATACTAACGGTATGACTTTGGCGTTTTCAATTAAAAATACCACATGAGGAAAATTATTATCTTAATTCTAGCTTCCATTACGATTTTAGGATGTTGGCCGATTTTAAAGGATAGAAATGGTAAATTCATGAAAGAAGTTGTGAATCTATCTGACTTCAATTCTGAATTTGACGACTATAATTCTACCCTACCAGCAAATAGATTTGGGGAGTTCTATCTCACTTTTTCTTCAAAAAGAGAGAAGAAGAAATATTTCAATTTGGTAGGGTTTCATGCAGCTTTGGAATATAATGAAAAGAAAAATTACCCTTATTTGGTAAAATCAACCAATGGGAATTTGGACTTTTTTAGTGTAAATAATTTTATCCCCAATTTTGAACAGATAATCAATGGAGATTTCAACGTTCTTGGTCCTTATGTAATAAATAAATACAATCTCATAACTTTTGACAAATCACCAAAATTTGAATTTCTTTTTTATGCTGATGATGAAAAAGGGCATTTTGATATCAAAACAATATTTACCAATACAAAGGGATTACCGGAAAAGGTGGATTTGGATTATTTGAATTCAGAAAAAAATGACGCTTATCCATTTGTAAATTTTCAGGGGAACGAAATATACTTTTGTTCAGATAGAAATGGAGATTTCGACATATTTCATTCTAAAATTGGAGAAAACGAAACTACCTATCAAACCGACCTAAAAAGCCAAATCCTTTCCCCTAAAAATCCTGATATAAAAATACTAAATCAATTATCTATAAAGGGTTACGATGACAAATGCCCTTTTCTCTATAGTGAAAGCCTTCTGATTTTTACTTCAAATAGACCAGGTGGATTTGGTGGATTTGACATTTATTATTGTAACATTGTGAACGGGGTTATCTCAAATCCTATAAATGCAGGTCCCAGAATCAATACAAAATATGATGAGTATAGACCAATTATTCCGTTCTTAACAGATTTCAATTACCCTTTAATGATATTCTCATCCAATCGACCAGGAGGAAAAGGAGGATTTGATTTATACATGACTGGGCTTCTTGAACGATAACTCAGCTCAAATTCCTACTTATCGCCAACTCCATTCCACGAATTTCGGCCAAGCCTTTGAGTCTACCTATGGCAGAATAGCCAGGATAAGTTGTTTTTTGCAAATCATCCAACATTTGGTGGCCGTGGTCAGGTCGCATCGGTATTTGGGCATCTGGCTGACCAATTCGGCGTTTTTCTTCTTTCAAAATCTCAGAAATGACTCCGTACATATCTACATCTCCTGCCAAGTGAGCGGCTTCGTGAAATACCAAAGTATCATACTCGGTTTCACGCTTGGTGGTTCGCAAATGCACAAAATGAATTCTGTCTGCGAATTTTCGAGCCATAGTCACCAAATCATTGTCGGCTCTTACACCTAAAGAACCCGTGCAAAACGTTATGCCATTGGCTCTTACATCGGCTGCTTTCATCAACATTTCTAAGTCCTGCTCTGTGCTCACCACTCGGGGTAATCCCAAAAGCGGGAAAGGTGGATCATCAGGGTGAATGCAAAGATTTATCCCTAATTCTTGAGCAAAAGGTGCCACTTGAGAAACAAAATAGTGCAGATTCGCTCTTAACTCATCAGCACCAATTTGTGCATAATTATTCAAAAGCCCTTGAAAAGTCTCTAAATGAAATGCCTCCATAGAACCCGGTAAACCCAACAAAACTGTATTCTGAAGTTCGGCCTTTTCGGCCTCGCTCATGTTTTCAAACCTTAATTTTGCAGCCAGCTTAACCTCTTCACTATAAGCATTTTCAGAGCCAGGTCTTTTTAGAATAAATAAATCAAATGCAGCGAAATCTGTCCACACAAACCGCAGAGCTTTGGCACCGTCCGGCATGCTGTAGTCGAGCTTGGTACGAGACCAATCCAACACTGGCATAAAATTATAGCAAACGGTTTTGATGCCACATTTTGCAAGGTTCCTAAGTGAAATCTTATAGTTTTCGATATACTTTTCTCTGGTCGGCAGCCCCTTTTTGATATCTTCATGCACGGGCAGGCTTTCTACCACCAACCACTGAAGTTCGGAAAACTTATCATTGTCCTTTTCGACAATCGCTATTCTTTCCTGAATTGCGGCTTCTGTCCAAACATCCCCAACCGCTATTTGATGTAGGGCGGACACTACACCTGTGCAACCCGATTGGCGAATATCCATTAAACTAACAGGGTCGTTGGGACCAAACCAACGCATAGTATGTATCATATTTTGGGTAGAATTTATAAATTTATAGAAACCTTAAACGGGGTATTATGAACCAAACGCCAAACCTAACTCCTCTTTATCATCAAAATGGTTTTTTACGCCTTTAATATCTTGGTAAGTTTCGTGCCCCTTGCCTGCTACCAAAATAATGTCCTGAGAACCCGCCAATTCAGCGGCCTTTTTAATGGCCTCCCTCCTATCGGTGATTTGCAACACTTTTCGTCTTTGGGTAATACTCACGCCTGCCTGCATATCTGCCAAAATATCCTCTGGCTCTTCATTACGCGGATTATCAGATGTAAGTATCACTATATCAGACAATTCACAGGCTATTTTGGCCATCAATGGCCGCTTGCCTTTGTCTCTATTTCCGCCACAACCTACTACGGTTATCACTTTTTGATTGCCTTCTCTGAGGTCTTTGATAGTTTCTAAAACATTTTCGAGAGCGTCAGGCGTATGGGCATAATCTACAATTCCGACACGACGATCTGCAGCCAAAATCTGCTCAAAACGTCCCGGAGGTGGCTTGAGTTCAGAAAGAATGGTAAGTATATTTTCCGAATTTTCTCCCAAAAGCACAGCCGATCCATATACCGCCAAGAGGTTGTAAGCATTGAAATTCCCAATAAGTTTGAACCAAACTTCCTGGCCATTTACATCCATTTGCAACCCAAAAAGGCCGCAATCCATCACCTTGCCTTTAAAGTTTCCTATGTTTTTTAATGAATACGAATACTTTGTGGCAGCAGTATTTTGTAGCATTACTTTGCCATTCTTATCGTCGGCATTGGTAAGGGCAAAAGCAGTTTTGGGTAACATATCAAAAAAGCCCTTCTTGGCTTTTATGTAATTGTCAAACGTCAAGTGAAAATCCAAATGATCTTGTGTGATATTGGTAAAAATACCACCTGCAAAACTCAAACCCGAAATTCTCTGCATTTCTACGGCATGGGAACTCACCTCCATAAAGACATAGACACAGCCTTTTTGCTGCATTATGCTCAATAACTCATTGATTTTGACAGAATCTGGCGTGGTGTGCGTAGAAGGAATCACCTCATCTTCTACCTGATTTTGCACGGTAGAAAGCATGCCGCATTTATAGCCCAATTTTCTAAAAAGATTAAAAAGTAAAGTCGCAATAGAGGTTTTGCCGTTTGTACCAGTGACACCTACCAAAGTCAGTTTTTTGGACGGATTCCCGTAAAAATTACAAGCCGCAATGCCCATACATTTGGCCGAATTTTCAACTAAAATATAAGTAACATTCTCTTTTAATAGCTCCGGAAATCTCTCACAAAGTATGGCGGTGGCACCCGAATCTATAGCTTTTTCGATAAAATTGTGGCCGTCGACCTGCGTACCCGGAATGGCAACAAACAAGGTATTGGGCTCAATTTTTCTTGAATCAAACTCTATTTTTGATATCTCTATATCCGTTATTCCTGATACAGATTTGATGGGAATTGTATATAAAAGTTCGCTTAGGAGCATCTGATAATGATTTTGTTGTAAAGATAATTTAGTAATTCCAATGAATAGTTAAAAATGAAGTCTTGGATTATGAAAATTTACTATTTTTGTTATTCAAACTTACTTTATCTTACAACACCCTTTCTGATAAAAACTTTAACCTTTCAATGAAAAATAAAATTCAAAACAAATACATAACTTTGATTATGGCCATTTTGGGCTATTTTTCAAATTCGTTCATTGTCAATTTGCCTTATGTAATTAGCGATCCACCATTTCTAGATTTGCGATTTTCTCCTGCCAATTTAGTAGACGCCAACTTGTATTTACTCATTATTCAACATTTAGGTATACTCGTAGGGGCCTTGGTATTTAGTTTTTGGGTCGATAAAAAAAGTAGATTATTCATACTATTGGTTTCAGTTTTTACCTATTCATTTGCCACTTTTTTAGGTGGTTTGGTAAACAATTATTACCTTTTTCTATTATTAAAATTTATAACAGGATTTGGTTTGGCACCAGAATTGGGCATTGGAATGGTTTTGGTAAGTGAGCTATTTGAAAGAAAGAAAAACAGCCTTTTAGTGGGGATTATAGCGATGTCGGGGTGTATTGCTGTAATAATTTTGAGCATCTCGAGTAAAATTTACTCCTGGAGAGATATTTATATTTACTCGGGATTAGGTAGTATGCTCATTATGTTAACTCGATTTGCATCTTTCGAATCGGACCTATTTCTAAAAATAAAACATGAGAATGACAGCTTGGATAGCGTTCGTCAAACCTTAACGAATAGGAAATTCTATTTGCTTCTTTTGTGTATGTTACCCATTTACGTTATTACTGCTGGATCAATATTTCTTACCGCAGATATTTATGAACAATACAAAATTGTTGTTGAAAAGAACACCTTAACGATGTGCTTTGGTGTAGGAGCTATTTTTGGCTTTATTATTATTCCTATTTTAACGCACAAATTCAAATCGCGAAAGTTGATTATCAAGATTTGCATTTTTGCTCTTCTGCTCATTAGTCTGACCACAAGTATCAACAATTATTTTGGCAGACATGGGATGCTTAGTTTTCAATATTTCTATACAATAGTTACACTCTATGGAATTTTCTCTGGTTACCTTTTTGAATTTTTCATTTTTGCATTAGAACAATACGGTACAAACCGTAGAGCAAGTGCCACTACTCTGCTGTTCTCATTTGCGAGGTCGTCAGTTTTTATCTTCTCTCTGGTTATACCCTATCTAAATCATAAATTCTTCCATAGTTTTTTAAATACTTTACTATTTCTAGAGGCAATGGTCTTTGCCGGGGCAATCTGGTCTATTTATAAGCTCGACGAAAGCTACAATAAAGACCTTGATTTCATAGATTAATTCTCAAAAAGCTTTTTTTCTAAAATTTTACCGTCACCGGTCGGTTTTTTTTCCAAATAGCTTATAAAATTCCACAATTTGGAAATTTCCCAATATCTAGTATTTTTTAAGTTGCTAAATATTAGATACTTATACTTTTGGCACAATTTTGACAAGCAAACAAGTGAAGAAAATTATTTATTATGAAAAAAAGAATTCTCATTTGTTTAATTACTATCATAGGCTTATCAAGTTGTCTTCCTTCTATCGATGAAGTTCTTAAGCCTGATTTGGAAACTACTAGCGGTATAGAGCAAACCAAGGTACCCGAATCATTCGATTTTAAGACCTCTAGTGTAACTACCATTAAAATAAAGCTACTCAATGGTCAGGATAAACCTATGGCCAATATACCTTTTTATATAGTTACTGAGCCCAACGGTGAAATACTATTTAAGGCCATTACGAATGCATCGGGCTATTTTGAAACCCAAAAACAACTGGGTAATCATGTTGAATTATTGAGTTTCAAGACCGATTTGATAGGAATTCCGGGCAGTGTTACGATAAAGATTGAAAATAAAGTCGCAACTTTCACCATTGGAGGAAGTAAACCTACCACTGGAATAGTAATTGAAGAAGATTCAAGAGCACTAAGGATGGGAGATTTCGAAAGCCAAACTGCTCTACCAACATTACTGACATTAGGTACTTGGAATTCGTCAGGGGTGCCGTCCTACCTTTTGCCAGTCAATGACAACATTAGCTCTTCTTTTTTGCTCGACATTACCTCAAGTTTACCTGAGGGAGCCAATCCTTTGCCTGTTTCACACCCAGAATATTTACAAACAAACAGACCTACAACGCTTACAGTAAAAGAAAAGGCAGATGTTTGGGTAACATTTATCCATGAGGGAGCGGGTTATAAGAACACCTTAGGATTTTATACATTTGATACACAAAATCCGCCAACTAGTATAGAACAAATAACAAATCCGACCATCATCTTTCCGAATGTTTCTTATGCAGGATCAGGCGGGGGCTTAACATCGGGAAACAAAGTAAAAATTGGTACTTTCGATGCAGGTACATCAATCGGTTTTTTCCTTTTATCAAATGCATACAGCGGAACTACTGTAGGTAATGGATATTATCCTTTGTTTAGTCATTCTAATCTTAACCCGGAAACAAATACAGCTATAAACAGACACTTTGTACTTTTAGACGACACGAAATCGAATAATATATTATTGTCTGTGGAAGATATTCGGAGAGACAATGCTGGCTGTGACAATGACTTCAACGATGCAGTTTTTACGGTCAGTTCAAATCCAGTAGTGGCCATTCAAGACCCAAATATACCTAAAATGGACACCAACATTGACTCCGATGGAGATGGAGCGGGAGATACAAGAGATGAATTTCCAAAAGATCCTGAAAGAGCGTTTAGGTCATATACACCATCAAAAACCTCGTTTTCTACCTTAATATTTGAGGACTTATGGCCCTCAAAAGGAGACTATGATTTCAACGACCTTGTATTAGATTACCAAATTGAGGAGGTATATAATACCCAAAACAAAATTGTAGAAATATACCACAGGTCGGTTATCAAAGCCGCCGGAGCCTCGTTTGAAAATGGCTACGGGTTTCAGTTGAATGCGGCTCCAGATTTAATTAAAAAAGTATCAGGTGCTGTACTGAAAAATAAAATAATAAACCTTAATCCTAACGGAACGGAACAAGGACAGAGCAAAGCAGTAATCATACCATTTGATAATGTTTTTGACAATATCAGAAGAGTTGGGTCGGATTACGTAAATACAGTTATGAATCAGCCCTTTTCAAAGTCGGATACGATGACAATCAAAATTGAGCTCAATAGTCCACAAAACCAAAATACGATCGGCATTGCACCTTACAACCAATTTATTTTTGCAAACAAGAACCGTGGGACAGAAATTCACCTAATGAATTATCCTCCCACAAGCCTGGCGAATTTGAAGCTTTTTGGAACATCACAAGACCAATCTAATCCGTCAATAAATCAATTTTACAAAAATTCGAAGAATCTCCCGTGGGCTATTCAGATTCCAGTAAGCTTTGATTATATGATTGAAAAACAAGACATAACCAATGGATACCTGAACTTCAGAGCATGGGCAGAAAGTGGGGGTTCGATTTACTCTGACTGGTATTTACGAAAAGAAAAATACAGAAATTCTAACAACATTTTCACTCAATAGATTGGAAAAACTCTCTGCCCTGCGGAGAGTTTTTTTTTGTTTTCTTTTACTAATCCTTGTAGCCTACAAACTTTTCTGCAATCGCTGAATTATCTTTAAAAAAAATCCATCATTCAGTTCTTGGCTCAAAATTAACATGTCCACCTGCGTACTTCTTTTGTCCACTTTCGGACGTTCTCACGTTTCATTTTTTTTCTAAACACCACATAATTAACAAATTAACTTTTTGGCATAAAATTCGAAAGTTTAATTGACAAAGGCATAATTATGATAGAATTAGAAGGTATCGGTAAATATTTTAAACAAGGCTTTGGGAAAGTTTTTATTCTTAAAAACATTAGTCTTAAGATTGAGCAAGGAGAGTTTGTGTCCATCATGGGGCCATCGGGTTCGGGAAAATCTACACTTCTTCATATTCTTGGGCTTTTGGAAGAAGCTTCGGAGGGAACTTACAATCTTTTGGGTGAAAACGTGACCTCACTTTCAGAAAAAAAGAAGACCGAAATACATAGAAATACAATTGGATTTGTGTTTCAGGCGTATCATTTGATAGATGAACTCACTGTTTACGAAAACATAGAGACCCCACTTTTGTATCAAAACATTTCGTCATCGGAAAGAAAAAGCAGAGTTGCCGATATTTTAGACAGGTTCAATATTGTAGCAAAAAAAGACCTTTTTCCTAATCAGCTTTCGGGTGGGCAGCAACAATTGGTAGGAATCGCCCGGGCCTTGGTGGCTTCACCAAAAATCATATTTGCCGACGAACCCACCGGTAATCTCCACTCCGACCAAGCCGAATACATCATGCAGGTTTTCAGAGAGTTAAACCAAAAAGATGGTGTAACTATCGTGCAAGTAACTCACTCAAAAACCAATGCCGAGTATGGTAAGCGTGTGATAAATTTAAAAGACGGTTGGCTCGAATAAAACCACAAAATCAAACAAAACCCATCCGTTAGATACCAAACAAAAGACGGACTTCGCTTACAGAACTAAGAATTATGAAAAAGCTATTTATACTCTTATGCATCACTACTTTAGCTAGTATCAATGTATTTGGACAGAACTATACCCTCAAAAAATGCGTAGAGGTGGCCGTTAAAAACAACCCCACTTTTCAGAGAGCTTACCTCAATGCCGAACTTGCCGAGGCCTCAAATGCCGAAGCCAAAGCCAGAAATATTCCTCAAATTCAGGGCTATTTTTCCCAAGGAATGAATTTTGGCCGATCTATAGATCGATTTTCGAACGACTATATCAACCAACTCTATAACTCCACTTATGGAGGATTGCAGATGAACATGCCCATCTACAAGGGTTTTCAGACCAAAAACCTTATAGAAAGCAGCAAACTCTTGCAACAAGCCGAAAGGCAAAACATAGATGCCGACAAAAATCAATTGTCCATAAATTTGTTGAAAGCCTATTTGGACGTATTGGCCTCCAAAGAGCTCCTGACATCGGCAACAAAACAGCTCGAAAACTCGCAAATTCAACTGAACCGACAAGAAAAAATGTTGGCAGCCGGCACCTCCGGAAAATTGGAGCAACTTCAGTTTAGCAATCAAGTGGCCACTGATAAGGGCAGCCTGATAGATGCACAATACAATTATAAAATAACAAGGCTGGCTCTTTTTCAATTGATGAACATCAAAGCCGACGACAATGCCGATTTTGAGTCTATAATACCTTATGAAATCGGGCAAGAGACTGTTCTCAGCCTTACGACTAATCCTACGGAGTTTTTGCCAGAGTACAAGAGTTTTGAACTCCAAAGTTTGAGTTTCGATAGGAGAATCCGAGCCAATAGAGCCGAAAACTCTCCATCAGTAAATCTTAGCGGAAACTACAGTACTTTTTATGCTTCATCGAATCCGGAGCGGACGTTTTTCCAACAAGTAAATGACACCCGAAATGGCTCCTTTTCATTAAATTTGGCCATACCGATTTTCTCCAAATTTCAGACTTCGCCTAGAACACAACAGCTGGCCATACAGAAGAAAATCGTAGAAAATAACCGCCGAATAAGAGAAAATGCCCTCCAGCAAGACTTAGAATCAGTGATGCTCATGCTCAAAGCCATGGGTGAAAGATACCAAAATGCCACACAACAGGTGGAGATTAGCAAAGAGAATCTGAAACTCGTGGAACTTAGAATTGAAGCCGGTACCATTCATCCAATTGAATTTTCGCTGGCACAAGCCAATTTAGAAAAGGCGGTTTCGAATCAAATACAAACCAAATTCAGGTGGATTTTACAAAAAAAAATGTTGGGATATTACCAAACTGGCGAATTTGATTTTCTTTAAAAATTACATGAACGGAAACCAATTTCCGACAAAGCTTTCTTAGTTTTACATAAATTTAAAATTTTGATGCACGATAAAAGCATATTGATTATTGACGACGATGTGGATATTCTCAACGCAGCCAAGCTGTTACTGAAGCGTCATTTTCAAAAAGTGGAGATCGAGAAAAATCCTGAAAAAATACCATATCTGCTTAATAACTTCAGCTTTGATGTAATCCTTCTCGACATGAACTTCAGCCGAGACGTAAACACAGGCAACGAAGGCTTCTATTGGCTCGATTTTATTCTCGACAAGAAAAAAAGCCAGAAAGTAATACTTTTTACCGCATTCGGAGGGATAGAAATGGCCGTAAGAGCCATAAAAAATGGAGCTTCCGACTTTATCCTGAAACCCTGGATAAACGAAAAACTCCTTGAAACTCTCGGGAGCGTTTTCAACAAGAAAGATACAATTGAGAGCCTCGAACCAGCCTCAACACCGAGTATTATCGGCGAATCAGACGAAATGACAAAGGTGGCTGAACTTATCAAACAAGTGGCAGCTACAGATGCCAACATACTCATTCTTGGCGAAAACGGAACTGGCAAAGACCTAGTGGCCAGAGAAATACACCAACTTTCGAAACGAAAAGACAAGAAATTTGTGCATGCAGACCTAGGTTCGGTAAGTGAGACTCTTTTTGAAAGCGAGCTCTTTGGACATGTGAAGGGAGCCTTTACCGACGCTCGAGAAGAAAGAATTGGACGTTTTCAGGAAGCCGAAAAAGGCACCATTTTTTTGGATGAAATAGGAAACGTTCCATTGGTGCTTCAAAACAAGCTATTGTTTGCTTTACAAAATCGGAATATCGTAAAAGTGGGTTCCAATACGCAGATACCTTTCGATGCTCGCCTAATTTGTGCCACCAACGAAGCCATTTATGAGCGTGTGCAAGAGAAGAGTTTCAGACAAGATTTGCTCTTCAGAATAAATACAATAGAGATTAACCTACCTCCACTTCGCGAAAGAGGCCAAGATATTTTGCTGTTGGCAGAGCATTTTTTGAATATTTATACAAAAAAATATAATCGGAAAATCAAGGGCATAAGTGTGCCTCTTCAGAAAAAACTAATGGCTTATCACTGGCCTGGTAATGTAAGAGAGCTACAACATGTGATAGAAAGAGCGGTAATTGTAACACAAAACACACTACTGAGTGAGGACGACTTTGTGATTAGAAAAACAAACAATACCAACAACCCACTGGTAGAAACCTATTATCTCGAAGACCTTGAGAAACAGCTAATTATCAAAACCCTAAAAAAACACAATGGCAACATAACAGAGGCCTCAAAAGAAATGGGGATAAGCAGACAAGCACTCTATAGGAGAATTGAAAAATTCAATTTATGAAAACCTACCAGACTGAAAATAGAACACGGATGACACGAATATTAGAAATAGCACGAATTGACACAGATTTTATTCGAAAGTCCTTTAAAGGCGTTATCTACGTTCCATTGTTTTGTCAGTACTAATGTATTTTACAATGTCGAATGAAAAACTTTAGCCTCGGTATTCTTCTTCGTATTCTTATTATTCTGGGTATATCCCTGGCTTTTTCGTGGACTCTTTTACAAAAAAACTTACCATTAGCTATTATTTTTGGCATTTTGCTTATTATTTGTTCAGTCAATCTGTACAAATACGTGACATCCCTCAACCGCAAAATGAAACGACTTTTTGAGTCGATTCAGTATCAAGATTTCGCCATCACGTTCAAATCTGACAATAAACTTGGCGAAAGCTTCAGAGACCTCAACAACGACCTCAATGCCGTTATACATAGTTTCAATCAGGTCAGAGCCGAGCGTGAGGCCACATTGCACTTCATCAACGCCATCATTCAGCAAATAAACGTGGGTATTCTCTCCTACGACATAGAAGGCAAAATCGAAATCAACAACCAAGCCGCAAACAAACTTCTGAAAGTGTACAGGCTCAAACACATTTCAGATATTGAAAAACAAAATATCGCTATTTTTGAAAGCATAGTTTCCCTAAAACCCGGCGAGTCCAAACTCCTCAGTTTGTCCGAAAACGACCTTTCATTTTCGGTAACAGAAATTCAGATGCGTGGCAGAAAAATACGTCTGGTAGCAATTCACAACATTCGTTCCGAACTGCAAATAAAGGAGTTAGAGGCTTGGCAAAATCTCACCAAAGTTCTTCGCCATGAAATAATGAACTCTGTTACGCCCATCGTTTCGTTGGCCGAAACCATGACCGATATAGTACAAAACGAAATAAAAGCCGAAAACGAAAAGGAACAAGAGTCTATAGACGACCTCAAAGATGCCTTGCAAACTGTTCAGAGACGCGGCAACGGCATCATGAAATTTGTAAATGCTTATCGCGAGTTTACGTCCATTCCTTTACCCAATAAAACCCACGTTAACTCTCAACAATTGTTGAAATCGCTAGAAGGAATTTTTACACAAAAAGCCATAGAAAGCAAATTAACAGTCACTTATGAGCTGAGAAATGAATTTGAGACTTTTGTAGATATAGAGCAAATAGAACAGGTGCTGATAAATATCACAAAAAACGCTTTCGAAGCAGAAAACCTATCAGAAACTCCCTCCATCACTGTAGTTTCTCATACCGAAAACGGCATAAAAACCATAGAAATAGCCGATAATGGTAGCGGTATAGAAAAATCTTTGCAGGAGAAAATTTTTATACCTTTTTACACAACCAAAAAGACCGGATCGGGCATTGGTCTAAGTCTATCGCGGCAGATTATGCAACTCAACGAGGGCAATATCAATTTCTACGAAAATCAGCCCAATGGCTCCGTGTTTGTTTTGCAATTTGCCTAAAAACGCAAACGGACAAAGAACGTCCGAAAATGGACAAAAATCAGCCACCAAATATTTACAAATAATTGATATACAGAATATTGCGTTTTTGGCACGAAATAGGAATATCAATTAGTATATTGAATAAATAACTAACAATGGACGTAATAAAACCTAAAAAATTCTGGACTAAACAGAAAATCACTCTCACAGCTTTTGGTGTGGCTTTGGTCGCATTTATAATATATATTAGTTTTTTTACAGACAAACGCTCCAAACTAAATGTGGATGCCGAAAAAGTTACCATCAGTGATGTAAGGGAAGGAAATTTTGACGAGTTTATTATTGTTCAGGGAGCTGTTCAGCCACTCAAAACCATCCGTCTAGATGCCATAGTGGGCGGATATGTTACCCAAAAACTCGTAGAAGGTGGAACTAAGGTAGGCAAAGGTGACATTATTCTGAGACTGGAAAATCAGCAACTAAAACTCAATTTCCTACAGTCTGAAACAGAGGCAAATAGGTTGGTAAATGACCTCCAAAATACTCGTCAGAGATTGAGAGTGGAGAAATTTACGTTGCGTAAAACTCTAGCTGAGTTAGATTTTCAAATTGACCAAGCCAAAGATGCTTACGAAAGAAACAAGAAATTGATAAAAGATAATGTAATCTCCGAATCTGATTTCCAAAAATCAAAAAGAGAATATGAGAGACAGGTAAATCAAAGAAACATTGAGGTTGAGTCTCAAAAGTATCAAGAAGAAAATTCAAATCTGCAAATCAAACAATTGGAAGGAACGCTACAAAGAACTCAAAAAAACGTTGAGCTTTGGCGTGAAACACTTGAAAATCTGGTTGTAAAAGCACCTGTTTCTGGTTTACTTTCCTCTATAGATGTGGAAGTTGGTTCCAACATCAGCCAAGGCCAAAACATTGGTCAAATCGATGACTTAGATGGCTTCAAGATGCGTTCTGATATAGATGAACATTATATTTCAAGAATATTTCCGGGACTAAAAGGATCATTCGAATTCAACGGGAAGTCGCACGAAATTGACATCATTAAGGTGTATCCAGAAGTTAAAAACGGTAGGTTTGCTGTCGACATGACTTTCACAGGTAAATCGCCGGAGGGCATCAGACGTGGTCAGTCATCGCCAGTGAGGTTGGAACTTGGTAAAGCCGAAAAAGCAGTTTTGATACCTGTAGGTGGATTTTTCTCAGATACAGGAGGCAACTGGATATATGTGGTGGACGCCTCTGGAAAAAAAGCAGTAAAAAGAAACATTTCGTTGGGACGTAAAAACCCAGAATTTTTCGAAGTTTTAAGTGGCCTCAAAGCCGGAGAGAGAGTAATAACTAGCGGCTATGAGAATTTTGGAGATAAGGAAGTGTTGGTGTTTTAGAAAAGCCCCCAACCCCAAAGGGTAGTTTAAGTGGACTAAGGATGCTGAATTAATTTGATTAATAAATATTAAAAACTAAAAAAACGCTTGCCTCAGCGTTCCCCCTTTGGGGGCAAGGGGGCCAAATATGCTCAAAACGACAAATCTAAAGAAGGTATTTAGTACCGAGGAAATCGAAACCACAGCCTTGAATGGAATCGATTTAGAAATCAAAGATGGTGAATTTGTAGCCATTATGGGTCCATCCGGATGCGGCAAATCCACTTTGCTAAACATCATTGGCTTGCTCGACAATCCGTCTGAGGGAAGCTATGATTTTTATGGAAGTGAGGTAGCCAAAATGACCGAAAGAGAAAGAGCCTCTTTGAGAAAGGGAAACATTGGTTTTGTATTCCAAAGTTTTAATCTCATAGACGAGTTGACGGTTTTTGAAAATGTAGAATTGCCGCTACTATATCTGAAAACCCCAACCGCAGAAAGAAAAACCTTGGTTGAGGCCGCGTTAACGCGTATGAACATGATGCACCGTCGCAACCACTTCCCTCAACAGCTATCGGGAGGTCAACAACAACGCGTAGCCATAGCAAGAGCTGTTGTAGCTAAACCGAAGTTGATTTTGGCCGATGAGCCTACAGGTAATTTGGACTCAACAAATGGTGAGGAAGTAATGAAATTGTTGATGGAGTTGAACGCCGAAGGAACCACGATAGCTATGGTGACCCACTCGCCTTATGACGCCAGTTTTGCCCACAGAAAAGTAAATCTCTTTGATGGCAAAATCGTGACCGAAAACTTTCACGTTTAGGCTGAATAGCAAGGCCTAAGCTAAAAAAATGGCCGAAAAAAATTGAATTTAGGTAACATACTAAATTTAAAAACCAAATTATGAAAAAGCTATTAACACTTACATTTTTGCTTTCCTTTGGGCAAGTTTACTGCCAAGATTTTGTTAAAAAATCAGATGGTTCTTATGAATTTGGCGAGGCCTTGAGTTTTGAAAACAACCTTTTCAAACTTCTAAATGAAGATTCTGATACATTGGTTTACAATGCAGAAGAACTGGCCATCATACATATTTCAAAAGAGGGTTTTGTGATGAAAAATCTTCAATTGAAAAATGCCCAATTCAAATCCAATAAACATGGCACTACCATAGTTTTTCCAGAAAACAATCTGAAAAGCGAGCAGAATATTGCTAAGAAGAAGAAAGAAACCCCAACGCCTTCTAAGTCTTGAATAATCTTTAAATGAAGATTTAAATAAACAATTTTATGCTTAAAAATTATTTCAAAATAGCTTGGCGTAGCATCCAAAAAAGTAAAATGATGTTTGCTATAAATGTCATTGGTTTGGCTTTGGGCATTGCTACTTGTTTGGTCATTTCTCTATTTGTGATAGACGAAATTTCGTATGACAGATTCAACGAAAAGGCAAATCAGATAGTCAGGGTAAATTTGAGTGCTAAAATGGGCGATGAACTCATTGATGAGTCAAGTGTAATGGCTCCTGTGGCACAGACTTTTAAGAATGAATTTCCAGAAGTCCTGACCACAACCAGATTGCTCAAAACCGCTGATATAGCCAAGGTTGTGTATAATAATCAAACCTTTAGAAGCGGAAAATCAGCCATGATAGACTCCACTTTTTTTGATGTTTTCACTATAAACTTTGTAAAAGGAAACGCCAAAAATGCTTTAAATAGACCTAATACTGTGGTTTTAACACAAAAACAAGCCAAGGCGTATTTTGGAAATGAAGATCCAATCAATAAAATTCTTGAAATAAAAGACCAAGGTGTGTATGCCCAATCGGGGTATGTTGATTTAAGCGGCCTGTATACCGTCACAGGAATTATCGAAGAAATTCCTGCTAACGCACATTTTCATTTCGACATTCTGACCTCAATGGCAGGTAATCCAGACGGACTAAGTCCGAGTTGGTTAAACGGAAACTATCACACTTATCTATTGCTCTCCGATAAAGCAAATTTGGCACGACTCGAAACCAAAATGAGGTTGATTCCCGAAAAATACATGAGTTCGCAGATAAAATCTGGAATGGGAATGAGCTTTAAGGAGTTTTTAGACAAGGGCAATAAAGTGGGTTTCAAACTTTTACCACTCACAGACATTCACTTATATTCCGACTATAAATTTGAACTAGAACAGTCGGGTGACATTAAAACAGTCTATATTTTCTCGGCAATTGCCCTATTTATGTTGTTCATTGCTTGTATAAATTTCATGAATTTATCCACCGCAAGTGCCTCAAAAAGGGTAAAAGAAATAGGCATGAGAAAAGTGTTGGGCTCAGAAAAAAGCCAATTAATCTTTCAGTTTTTGACCGAAGCTTTTTTGGCTACATTGGTGGCCATGCTCTTGGCATCTCTGGTATTTTTCTTTGCTATTCCATTTTTTAATCAAATATCTGGCAAAACGTATGCTATCCAAGACCTCCTAAATCCTCAGATTTTGGCAGTAATGGTATTATTGACCCTTATTATCAGCATTTTTGCGGGTGCTTATCCTGCCTTTTTCATGTCGGGATTTAAACCTTTGCAGGCATTGAAAAACAGATTTTCTACAGGTAACACCAAAGGCATTCGAAGTGGATTAGTCGTTTTTCAATTTGCCATTTCTGCAACACTTATTATCGGCACATTGGTAGTTGGCCAACAAATGCAATACATTAAAAATAAGGACATTGGCTACGACAGAAAACAGCTGATCGTTATCCGTCAGGCCGGACTATTGGGTAAAAACTTCGAGGCCTTTCGAGCTGAATTAAAGAAAGATAGTAGAGTAAAAAGCATTTCAACTTCTGCATTTCTTCCTGCTGGGCCATCTGACAATTTTGCTACGGTGGTGTCTCCTTTGAACGATCCAATGCAAAGAATTCGTGCCAAAAACTTCAACATTGATGAGGAGTACATTCCAACACTCGGTATGAAAATGTTAGCGGGGAGAAACTTCTCTAAAGAGGCAGGCACTGAAAAAAACAATATAATTATCAATGAGTCGGCCATAAAGGCTTTTGGTTTAAAACCAAACCCTATTGGGCAGACCGTAATGGAATCAGTTGGAACAGATAAACCGAAAGAAATTTTAACAATAGTTGGGCTCGTAAAAGATTTTCATGCCAGGTCATTGCACGAAAAAATCGATCCTTTAATTATGCGTTATAATCCATATTATGGTCTGATAATCAAGGTGAATTCCGAAAATTCAGCTGATTTGATAAACAGCATGAAAAGTAAATGGACTTCATACGGAACAGGCGAGCCTTTCAGCTACGCATTCTTAGACGAATTGTATAACGAAACCTACCAGAAGGAGGCCAACATGAATTCCATTCTCAGAATTTTTGCTATCCTTACCATTTTTGTGGCCTGTTTAGGCTTGTTTGGCCTGGTGACATTTACAACGGAGCAACGGTTTAAAGAAATTGGAATTCGTAAGGTATTGGGTTCTTCCGTTCCTCAAATTGTGGGTTTACTTTCAAAAGATTTCCTGAAACTTATTGTGGTTTCATTTTTAATAGCCTTTCCATTAGGTTATTATGTTATGCAAAACTGGTTACAAGATTTTGAATATCGTACAGAAATTAACTGGTGGATTTTCTTGGTGGCCGGAATAGCAACCGTTGCAATCGCTTTCATAACAATAAGTTACAGAAGTATTCAAGCCGCTTTGATGAATCCCGTGAAGAGTTTGAAGTCGGAATAAATGGTGATTGGTTACTGGAAAACTGGTTATTGGTTCTTAACGCTTAAAATTTTCAGTAATCAGTTCCCAAAAAAAATAACAAAATTATGCTAAAGAACTATTTCAAAATCGCTTGGAGAAATCTTGTTAAAAATAAAGCTTTTAGCTTAATCAATATCTTTGGTTTGGCAGTAGGTCTTACCTGCTTTTTATTAATCTTCATGTACATCATCGATGAGCTCAGTTTTGATCGTCATTTTCAAAATGCCGAAAGAATCTACAGAGTCAATTCAGATATTCGGTTTGGCGGGACCGAAATGAAGATGTCGCAAAGCGGTGACCCCATGGGTGCAGTGCTCAAAAAAGATTATCCCGAAGTAGAGCAGTTTACCCGGTTGTATACCAATTATGGTGGCAATTATGTAAAAAAAGGCAGTGAATTTATTTTTGAGGAACGTATGGCTCATGCCGATTCCACCTTTTTTGATGTATTTTCTTTGCCTATTTTGGCCGGAAATCCCAAAACTGCATTAGACGCACCCAACACTGCTGCCGTAAGTAAGACGTTGGCTAGTAAATATTTCGGAACCACCGAAGTTATTGGTAAAACCCTTGAAATTGGCGATGACCAAAAAACCATTTACAATATCACGGCCGTTTATGAGGATATACCAACCAATACCCACTTCAATTTTGACATTCTGCTTTCTATGGACAATGTCCGGTATAATTTCGGAAATTTCCTTAGTCATAATTTTTACACCTATGTGCTGCTAAAAAATGGAACAGACTATAAGGCTTTCAATAAGAAATTCGAAGAAGTTACCAGCCGATATATTTTCCCGCAGGCCAAACAACTGATGAGCATAAATACCATGGAAGACTTCAGAAAATCGGGTAATGAACTAAATTATAGCCTGTTCCCAGTTACTGACATCCACCTAAAGTCAGACAGATCCTTTGAGATTTTAGCCGGCAGTACCATGCAATACATTTACATTTTTGGAGCAGTGGCTTTCTTTTTATTGCTCATTGCCTGTATCAATTTCATGAATTTGAGCACAGCAAAATCGGCCAATCGCTCAAAAGAAGTGGGCATCAGGAAGGTCTTGGGAACAGAAAAGAAAACTCTGATAAAACAGTTTATAGCGGAGTCCTCACTGACCAGTTATATTTCTTTTATCATCTCACTACTTTTGATAGGAATCCTTTTGCCATTTTTCAACGATTTAACCGGAAAATCATTTTCCTATTCTAACCTTTTCGAGACTCGGTTTTTACCAGTAATATTACTTTTACCACTCTTTGTAGGTATTTTGGCAGGGTATTACCCCGCATTTTTCTTGGCATCTTACAAGCCTATTGAGGTTCTAAAGTCCAAACTCAATTCGGGATTTGCCAAGAGCAATTTACGGAATATCCTGGTTATGTTCCAGTTTACGGTTTCACTCATTCTTATTGTTTCTACCGTCGTGGTTTACCGCCAACTCAACTATATCCAAACCAAAAACATCGGTTTCAGTAAAGACCAAGTTCTGATTATTGATGGCATTGCTTCTCTGAGAGAAAATAAGCTGACTTTCAAAAATGAGGTTTTGCAAATGTCAGGTGTAAAATCTGGCTCATTGTCGCAGTATTTGCCAGTTTCCAATTCATCGAGAAGCGATGAGACTTTTTCAACAGAAGCAGCCATGACCGAAAAGAATGGATTAAATATGCAACTTTGGAAAATTGACCATGACTATATTCCAACCTTGAACATGGAAATGGCCAGTGGACGTAATTTTTCAAA
Source organism: Leadbetterella sp. (assembly GCA_035299025.1). Lineage (GTDB taxonomy): Bacteria > Bacteroidota > Bacteroidia > Cytophagales > Spirosomataceae > Leadbetterella. The sequence continues at coordinate 163,875 of DATGXK010000018.1, read as the reverse complement.
AGCCTATGGTACAGATTCCAGCGGAATAATTATCAATGAAACTGCCGCCAAAATGTTGGGCTATGACGACCCCATCGGAAAGAAACTTTATAGATCCATTGGCAACAACAACACCCTGGATTTCACGATTGTAGGTGTGGTTAAAAACTTCAATTTCGAATCATTGAGAGAGGATATTGGGGCACTTTGTATGGTTTTGGGCAAAAGTAGAAACGGTATGCTTTTCAAAATAAATTCAGAAAATTCGCAGCAATTGGTCAGCCAAATAGAAGCCAAATGGAAAAGTGTGGTACCCGAAATGCCCTTTAGTTATAGGTTTCTGGACGATTCCTTCAATGAAATGTACAGAGCCGAGCAAAGAATTGGAAAAGTGGCTCTCATTTTTGCTTTTCTCACCATACTCATTGCATGCTTAGGGCTTTTTGGACTAGTAACCTACATGACAGAGCAAAGGGTAAAAGAAATAGGCATAAGAAAAGTATTGGGAGCCAGCGAAATCTCGATTGTGAAATTGCTTTCAAAAGATTTCATGAAATTGGTTTTGATCAGTATTTGTATCGCCTCTCCCATCGCTTATTTTGCCATGAATGGTTGGTTGCAAGACTTTTCATACCGAGTGTCTATAGAATGGTGGATATTCGTATTGGCAGGAGTAGGAGCCATATTAATTGCATTCTTTACCGTTGGTTACCAAGCCATAAAAGCGGCCCTAATGAACCCTATAAAAAGTATAAAAACAGAGTAATAATCAGCTTAAAATTTCTACTTTTTAAAGATATTATGGATATACTCGGCTTGGTATAAATTTATCAAACGCACTAATTCTCGAGAAGAAAAAAGCTTCTGAAACAGATTTTTTTTATCAATAAAATTAAGATATTAAAAGTAGAATTAACCGTTTAATTTCATAATTTAATTAGTTGTGAATCAGCATTTTACTTAAATTTTAAATAAATACTGATTTACGGACAAATAATCTGGAAAAAATTCGTGTCCAAGGCCGTACAAAAGTGTTCGATTTCGGACGAATATTATTGGTTTACTTTTTTATAAATATCTTAAAATAAGCAACTTGTAACATTGGCATACCGTTTGAATATTTAAAATTGAATTATGAAAAAACTATACCTTACATACAAGAGATAAGGCCCCAGAATTTAATTAGAGCCAAAAATTGGGCTTAACCTATTGTTTAACGGACTTAAATTATGATAAAAAACTATTTCAAAATAGCTTGGAGGAGCTTAATGAACAACAAGGTTTATAGCTCTATCAACATCATGGGGCTGAGTATTGGGCTTGCAGCAGCCATGCTTATAGTGCTCTACAGCAAAGACGAAGTTAGCTATGATCGATTCCATGCAAATGGCAATAATATCTATCGTGTAGTGAACCAATGGCTAAACCCCGACGGAAGTATAAAAAGTAAGGACGGAAACACAGGGCATTTTCAAGGGCCAAAATTCAAGGAAAGTATTCCCGAAGTGAAAGCTTTTGTGAGAATAAAGTCTGACAATAGAAACATTAGGCATCAAAATGAAATAAGTAACATCGAGTTGTTAGCTGTGGATACTAATTTTTTATCGGTATTCACTTTTCCTTTAATCTCTGGAGATCCTAAAACAGCCCTTTTACAACCAAAATCCATCATTCTTTCAGAAGAAATGGCTGAGAAGTATTTTAACGATACCGATATTTTGGGCAAAACCATTGAGTTTATTGAGGATGACAAAGTGGTACCCTACAAAATCACGGGAGTCACAGAAAATTGCCCACAAAATTCATCTCTGAAATTCAATTTTCTGATTCCTCAGGAGGTAGACAAATCAGAGTATGCAAACTCAGAAAACTGGTTTAACTTTTTTCAAAATACCTTTTTGGTGTTAGAACCCAACACCAACCAGCAAAGCACCGAAGCAAAAATACAAAGAGTTTTCGAGGCTGATGCCAAGGATGCCATGTTGAATATGAAGGAAAAATACGACGTTAAAGAAACCGTAAAATTTCTCTTACAGCCTTTGGCAGACATGCACCTGAGCACGGACTACATAGCCAGTAATGGCCTGAAAGACGCCAGCAATCCAACATTTTCATATATTTTAGGTGGAATCGCCATTTTTATCCTGATTATTGCCTGTATCAATTTTGTAAACCTAACCGTGGCTCGCTCCATTAAAAGAGCCAAAGAAATAGGAGTAAGAAAAGTGGTGGGAAGTAATAGGAAACAACTCATTCTACAGTTTTTAGGTGAGTCCTATATACTCAGCTTTGCTGCTTTTATAATTGCCATTTTACTTGTGGTGGTGGTATTGCCCACATTTAATCAACTTGCCAACAAGTCCTTGTCTCTGATCTATCTTTTTGACCTGAAATTGATTATTTTTTATGTCTTACTTTTTGTACTAACAGGCTTATTGTCAGGACTTTATCCAGCCTTGGTTTTGTCAGGTTATGATCCAGTCAAAACGCTTTATGGCAGATTCAATTTTACTGGCAAAAATTACCTGCAAAAATCATTAGTAGTTCTACAATTCGGTCTCGCCTCATTTTTGATTATCGTTACCCTGGTTATCTATACCCATTTTAATTACCTAACCAATAGCGACTTAGGCTATGACGATAAGGATTTAATAAAAGTAGAAAAATGGGGACTGTCAGGAAACGAAGCCAACTTGTTTAGAGAAGAATTGAGAAAAAACCCGAATATAATAGAAGTTGCTCCAAAAAACGGTGGAACATGGGGTACACTGGCCAAGGTTAATGGTGAAACCTCTATCAGTTTTGCCTACGAAACCGTCAACACCGCCTATTTAGATCTTTTGAAAATACCTCTTGTTGTTGGAAGAAATTTCTCGCCCCAATTCCCTTCTGATTCTACAAAGTCAGTTTTGGTAAATGAAACATTTGTGAAACAAGCCGGATGGAAAGAGCCATTGGGAGAAGTGGTCAATTTCTTTTACAACAACAACGAAAAATATCAGGTGATAGGAGTTGTGAAAGATTATCACTTTGCTTCGCTTAGCCAAAAAATTGAACCTCAACTCTTTACCATGAAACCCGACAATGTATATGGTCAGGTTTTTATTAAAATCAAGCCTAGCTCTGAATCCGCCAGTTTAAAGCACATAGAACAGACATTCAAAAGGCTTTTCCCTTTGAGCTCCTACGCCTACTCTTTCAAAGAAAAAGAGAACTTAGCGAGTTATGAGTCGGAATCCAAATGGAAAGATATTATATTGTTCGGAGCCATTTTAACCATTTTTATATCGTGCATTGGTTTGTTTGGCCTGGCTACTTTATCAGCCGAAAAACGCACAAAAGAAATAGGCGTCAGAAAAGTAATGGGAGCTTCGGTGGGCAGTATAGTAAAACTGCTCTCCGCTGATTTCTTGAAACTGGTGAGTTTGTCTTTTTTGGTTTCGTTTCCATTGGCCTATTTTTCGGCTCAAAAATGGCTCGAAAACTATCCGTACAGAGAGAATTTCAACTGGTGGATATTCGGATTTACTGCATTCACAACTGTGGTTGTGGCATTGCTGACCGTTAGCTGGCAATCCATTAGAGCCGCCCTTATGAATCCGGTAAAAAGCCTAAAAAGCGAGTAACAAAAAATATTAAAATACTTTTTCGAAAATATAAGAATTAAACATCAAGCTAAAAGCCAGTTGCTGATAGCTAAAAGCTTAAGAAAATGATAAAGAATTATTTCAAAATCGCTTGGAGGAGCCTTTTAAAAAACAAAGGCTATAATCTTATAAATGTGGCCGGATTGGGCTTGGGAATTGCCGCTGCCATCTTGATATTCAGCTACCTAAGCTTTGAGTATAGCTATGACAACTTTCACAATGAGCCTGAGAAAGTGTTCAGGGTTTTAAGAAAAAGTACGCTTAAAAATGGCGAGGTAGAATATACAACGGGTTCGCCTTTGGCATTTCAAAAAGCCCTGACTTCAGAACATGCCGAGCTGGGTCAATACGTGCCCATCCATGGCATGGTAGAACCTGTTGTTACAGTCATGAATGCTGGTTCAGATGTTGGTGGTGCCAAATACAACGAAGATAACCAAGGACTTGCGACCGACCCAGCTTTTTTTGAGGTCTTCAATTTTCCTTGGGTAATTGGCAATCCAAAATCACTGGCCGCTCCCAATGTAGTAGCTCTGTCTGAAACTTTTGCAAAAAAATACTTTGGCGATATTCAGAAAGCCGTCGGTCAGAATATTAAAGTAAACGGCACAGAAATAATTCAAGTAGTAGGTGTTATAAAAGACGCCCCTCTAAATACTGACTTTAACACCTCCATGGTGTTTTCGTATGAAAGTAAACGCAAAAATCCTGAAAAATGGGGTTTTGGAAAATTTGACGACTGGGGTACCACTAGTAGTAATGACCACCTATTTGTTAAACTCGCAGCCAATCAATCTGAAGCAAAAGCAAATTTAGTTCTGAACAAATTTGCCAAAGAAAAATACAAAAATGATGGTGCAAATGATGTGAAAGAGCATTTCTTGGGCAATTTGAGCCAAGTCTATTTTGATCAACGCGTCAGTAATTTCAAAGACAAAGTAGTTTCTTCAAAAAAACTTAAAGGCATCGGGCTGATTGGCGTTTTGATTGTCCTGATGGCCTGTTTCAACTTTATAAATATTGCCACTGCCATTATTGGCAAACGCATAAAGGAAGTAGGCGTAAGAAAAACCCTCGGGTCGCACAGATCTCAGTTGGCTTCTCAATTTTTATCCGAAACCTTCCTTGTATGCCTGTTGTCTGTCTTTTTGGGCATACTAATAAGCATTTTGGGTAAGCCTTGGCTCAGTGCATTGTTCGATCTCCCAGAAGGCTACAGTATTTTTTCAAACAAATTGCTATTGCCATTTTTAGGGCTTATACTGCTCTTAGTTACTTTGTTTTCAGGCCTGTATCCGGCCCTAATAATGTCCAACTTTTCGCCTTTGGAGGCTTTTAGAAGTACAAAAAAAGCCAATTGGAGGCAGGGATTGTCTCTTAGAAAAGCCCTCATTGTTTTCCAATTTGCCATAGCCATTTTCTTAGTTTTTTCTACGCTCATAAATGTATCTCAACTCAAAATGCTAGACAGCAAAGACATGGGATACACCAAAGAGGGTGTACTGATTTTTTCGGTAGATCCAGAACTTAAAAATAGGAATTCAGCTCTCAGAAGTAAAATTGAAGCCATACCTGGGGTCAGCTCAATGAGTTTCAACAGCGACGCACCTTCTTCTGGCAACAATTGGCAGTCAAACTTTGCCTTTGACCACCGTGCCGAGGATGAGAAATTTAACATTAGTGCAAAAATTGCCGATGCCCAATACTTCAAGACTTTCGGACTTAAAATGTTGGCAGGCAAGCCTTTTGAAGATACTGACAGCATTCCAAAATATGTAGTAAACGAAACCATGCTCAAAAAACTGGGCAACATAAAGCCCGAGGAAGCAATTGGTAAGCAGATAAAAATGGGAGGCCAAGAATGGAATACCATTGTGGGTGTAGTGAAGGATTTCCAGACCGCCAGTGCCAAAGAAGAAAACAATCCAGTAATTATTTTTGCGGTTAAGAACTATTTTTGGAACAATGCCGTGAAAATAACCTCAGGTAATCTAACTGCCACTGTAGCCCAAATAAAAGCCGCACACGATACGGTTTTTCCCGAATACCCTTTCAATGGAAAGTTTTATGAAGAAAACATAGCCAACTATTACAAAGCAGAAACGCAGCAAGGCTTAATTTACAAAACTGCATCTGGAATTGCGATTTTTATTGCTTGTTTGGGTTTATTGGGAATGGCCGCTTTCTATGCCGAGCAGCGTAAAAAAGAAATTGGAATCAGAAAAGTGATGGGTGCGGGCATTTCAAATATTCTGCAATTAATGTCCAAAGATTTTCTGATTTTGGTACTAATCTCTACCCTAATCAGCTTACCATTGGCCTATTACTTTTCAAAACAATGGCTTGAGAGTTTCGTACATCGGATAGATATTACCTGGGAATATTTTGCTATTTCAGGGCTCTTTGCAACGGTAATCACACTATTGTCGGTTAGTTACCAAGCAATTAGAGCGGCTTTGATGAACCCAGTGAAGAGTTTAAAAACGGAGTAATAACAATATCTTTTTTTATGAAATTTGAAAAATCGAACCCAATACTTTTTTCAGCTGACGTAGAAAGAAGTATCAAATATTATAAAGAACAACTGGGCTTTACAGAAAGCTGGACATGGGGTGAGCCGATTGACTTTGGCGGTATTGTGAAAGACGATATTGAGATATTTTTTTGCTTTAATGGCCAAGGAAATCCTGGTACATGGCTCGCCTTAATTGTGGAGGATGTAGATGTCTATTACAAACAAATAAAAGCCAATGGAGCCGAAATAATAGCTCCACCCAAAAACCAAGAATGGAATATGAGGGAAATGTTTGTCAAAGATCCCGATGGGCATATTCTACGAATTGGTCACCGTATAGAATATGATTAAAAATCTTTCTCAAAATGAAGCTAATTCCGCTTTTGAAGGTAAAAAATATTGTCGAAGCCGTCGATTTTTATACCAATATTCTTGATTTCGAATTAAAATATCCGAATGAGGAATTGAATATATTTTGTGTAAGTCTGATAAATGGTCAGGCAGAATTTCAACTGACTGAAACTGACGGCTTTTTTGGAGTTTCAGTATCAGTCTTTGTGGATAATGTAGATGTTTTATTTAAGAAATTTCTAAAAAGAGGTCTGATAACCCCCAAGAAAGAAAATTCGCCTGTACATGAAGGTCCCATTGACCAGACATGGGGAACACGAGAGTTTTATGTCACAGATACTGATGGTAATACTTTAAGATATTGTATGCCGAAAAATTAATAAAATTATGATAAAGAACTACATCAAAATCGCTTGGAGAAATCTCCTTAAAAACAGAGTTTTTAGCCTGATCAATGTTATCGGCTTGGCAGTTAGTATGTCGGTTTGTTTATTGATTTTGGCCATTATTGCCGATCAAAAAAGCTACGATCAGTTTCACACCAACAAAAATCGGGTTTACCGAATTTTGTCAACCGGCAAAAATAACAACGACATGAGCAATATGGCTTCCACAGCCATTCCGCTCAGTGAGGAGCTTCGTAAAAATTTTACGGGCATTGAATCTTCAGCTACTTTGGTAACCGATATCGGCGGTGATATTTTTTACAAAGAAAAAATTGCTTCTGGTGGGGGTTATTTTGCCGATGAAAATTTATTCAAAATACTGGATTTCAAACTTTTAGAAGGCGACCCAAAAACGGCACTTTCAAATCCTAAATCTCTCGTAATCAGCCAAGAATTGGCCTCACAGTTATTTTTTAACGAAAATCCTGTTGGCAAAACGGTCACTTTTAAAGATACCGACCTAAGCCCAACTGGAGTTAACAATGGCAACCGTGAAACCGATTATGGACTTTTCACAATAACGGGCGTTCTAAAACCGGTAGAGGGCAAAACACACCTTCCTTTCAAAATCTTGGCTTCAATGAGCTCCATCAATGCTTTGGTCAAAGATTCTGTGCTAAATATTGCTCAAAATGATTGGAATTCTATCTGGGCGAATTATACCTACGTTTTACTCCAAAAAGGTAAAACGGAGGCTGATTTGCAACAAATATTAGATAAGATTTCAGACAAATATTATCCTAAAGGTGACTTTAACCAATACGGACTAAAAGCCCAAGCTCTGAACAAAATTACACCCAGCAATCCGATAGGAAACGAAACCCACGTATCAGTACCCGAAATCGTACTATTGGTTTTGGGCGTTTTGTGTTTGATAGTTATGCTATCGGCATGTTTAAACTATACCAATCTCTCCGTAGCTAGGTCACTGACCAGAGCCAAAGAGGTAGGTATCAGGAAAGTTTCTGGGGCCACCAGAAGGCAAATATTTGGGCAATTTATTGCCGAGTCTGTCTTGATATCAATGGTTTCCTTGGTGTTTTCTATTTTCCTTTTATTCTTCTTACAATCCATCTTTAGTGGTTTGGTAGTAAACAAATACCTCCACATTACCTTTGAACACACCGTTCCGCTTTATTTGGCTTTCTTTGGTTTTAGCTTGGGGGTTGGGTTAATAGCCGGTATATTGCCTTCTCTCTATATTTCAGCTTTTAATCCGATACAAATCCTCAAAAACTTCAGTGGCACCAAGATGTTCAAACGTCTAACGCTCCGCAAGGCTCTTTTGGTCATGCAGTTTTCAGTTTCATTGATCTTCATTATTTCTACCACGCTTATTTATCTTCAAACGGACCATATTTTCAATTTTGACTATGGTTTTAACAAAGACAATGTCATAAACGTAACACTTTACAAACAAGACAACTACAAAAGATTTGCTCAGGAAATTTCTACTAATAAAAATATTGTAGCGGTTTCGGCCTGTGCTTACTCACCGGCTTCGGGCACCCAAAATACTACCATAATCAAAAAGACTGAAAATTTAAAAGACAGTCTTCGGGTCAATTATTTTGACATAGATACCAAGTCTGTGGATGTCTGGGATCTGAAACTTTTGGCTGGAAAAAACCTACCCGAAATTCCGAGTCTAACTGGCGAGTCGTATATTCTTGTGAATGAAAAATTAGTAGATAATTTCAAATTTGGCTCTGCAAGCCAAGCCATTGGTCAGAAAATTTTGGTTGATGGAAATAACGTAGAAATAGTTGGGGTGGTAAAGGACTTTCAGTTTCTCAACGTTATGAAAGCCATAGAGCCCTTAATGCTCCGCAACCGTCAATCCCAACTCAATTTTGCATCGATAAGAGTTACAGGAACGAATCAACAAGAGACCGTGAAGTTTTTGGAAGAGGCCTGGAAAAAAGTAAATCCAACTACCAAATTTCAATACGCCTTTCTTGATCAGGAGTTACTATTGGTACACACCATGTTTACCAATATTGCCAATGTCTTGGGATTCATCGCGTTCTTGGCAGTATTTATATCTTGTTTAGGACTGCTCGGCATGGCCACCTACACGGCCGAAACTCGCCGCAAAGAAATGGGCATCAGGAAAGTGTTAGGTTCGGGGGTATTTCAGATTATTCTTTTACTTTCCAAAAACTATGTGTACATGATTGGTATTGCGGTCGTAATAGCTACTCCTTTGGCCTATTTTATCAACAATCTCTGGCTAGAGTTTTTTGTTTCGAGGGTTTCCATAAGTCCAGCCGTTTTGCTTTTGGGAATATTTATACTGTTAACTATAAGCCTTTTAACTGTTCTTTCACAAGCATGGAGAGCTGCCAAAGTAAATCCTGTGGAGTCTTTGAAGGCTGAGTAGATTTATTATAAATTTGGTAGGACATTATCAATCCTACCAAATTTTAAATCTCCGATTTTATTTCGCCACCAAAAACTTATTCACATCTAACCAATGTGTAAAAGCATCAAACCATTTGTTACTGGTGCGGTTGGGATTTCCAAGCCCGAATCCGTGTCCTCCATTTTGGTAAAGGTGAAATTCTACAGGAATACCCGCTTTGTACCAAGATTCTACAACTCCAAACTGACCTCTAAACAGAAAATCATCAGAGGCTATTGCTACGAACATCGGAGGAGCATTTTTTGGAACTTCTACTGGTCCCATACCACCATAAATTGGTCCAATAAATGCCAATTTCATAGTCTTAGAGTGCAAAGTAGAATGCATGGTAAGTCCTGCACCAGCAGAAAAACCAATCATTCCGATTCTTTTGGTATCCACACCCCATTCTTTTGCTCTATTCACAATCATGGCATAAGCCGCCTCTGCATCTTGTAGTTGATTGTCTAAACTTGGTCTTGGAGCTGGTGGTGGGGTAGCCGCTTTTGAGCCATCTGCTGGTGCGGGAGCTGGAGTACGTGGGCGGTTCATCCATGCCGTGAAATCTTCGAGTTTTTCTGGCGTTGGGTTAAGTCTGTATTTTAAAACGAAAGCGGCAATGCCTTGTTTGGCAAGTGCTTCTGCCACTTCCCAGCCTTCATTTCCTAGCGATAACCAACTAAAACCTCCACCTGGGGCTACTATAACAGCGGTACCGTTTGCTTTACCCGGTTCTGGCAAAAATGGCGTTAATGTAGCTTTTGTAATGTTGCGAGCCATGGGATCGCCCCACTGCTTAAACCAAGTTTCTGATGCCGGTTGATTTTCAACACCACCAGTACCTAGCGGAATAGCGTTGGGTTCTTTCGGAGTTTCCAGCGGATAAATAGTTCCGTCCTGGGCTAAAGCAAGGTTCGAAAATGCAAGTGCAGTAAACACACAAGCCAATTTCCTTAATTTTTTAATACTTAATTTCATTTTCTGATATTTTAAGGTTGAGAATTCAAATATAGTGTATTTTTGACACGTTTTAATAATTTACGATTAATTATATTTTTTGTGATAAAAAGTAATTTAGCTATGAAATTGCTAGTTAGAATTACATAAAATACAATAAAGACTTTTTACATGGAAAATGCCCTTAACCGTAGATCATTTATAAAAGGAATTACAGCCTCTTCTGTATTGATTCCATCCTTATCTTTTGCCAATATTCCCACAAAATATGAAGGAAAGAAAATCAAAGTAGCCTTGGTTGGCCTCGGCCGATATGCCGAATATATGGCTTCTCAAATGAAAGACTGCCAATATTGTGAAGTAGCAGGCTTAGTCAGTGGTTCACCAGAAAAACTAGAGTCCTGGGGCAAAGAATATAACGTTCCGACCAAAAACAGATACAATTACGAGAATTTCGATAAAATAAAAGACAACCCAGACATAGATCTGGTCTACATTATTTTGCCGAATGCCATGCATAAGGAATTCGCCATCAGAGCCGCAAAAGCCAAAAAACATGTGCTGGTAGAAAAACCAATGGCCATCAATGCAGCCGATTGCTTGGAAATGATAAAAATTTGTAAAGACAACAATGTTCAGCTAGCCATGGGCTATCGTCTGCATTTTGAACCTTACAACTTGGAAATGATGCGTTTAGGCCAGAAAGAGGTTTTCGGAAAAGTTAGAATTATTGAGGCTTCATTGGGATATTTTGCTGGCGAAAAAGGCGAATGGAGATTAAGTAAAAAACTGGCTGGAGGTGGCCCGTTGATGAATCTTGGTGTGTATTGTGTACAAGCTGGAAGATATATTACCGGCGAAGAACCGATAGCAGTCACCGCTCAGTTTGGTCCAATTTTACGAAAGGAATTGTTCACCGAAGTAGAAGAATCTATCACTTGGCAACTGGAGTTTCCAAGCGGTGCAGTTTGTACGTCTACTTCAACACTTGCTGCGGGTATTGACAGGCTTTATGCAAGTGCCGAAAATGGTCATTTTGAACTGAGTCCCGCCATCAGTTATGGCCCTTTCAAAGGCCGTACACATGAAAAAGAGATGAATTTTCCGCAAATAAACCAGCAAGCAGCTCAAATGGATGCCATCAGTAAAATCATACTCGAAAACAAACCGATGCCCGATCACATCTCAGGGCTTGAAGGTTGGAAAGACATGAAAGTGTTGGATGCCATTTATAAAGCTGCCGAAACTGGAAAAAAAGTAAGGATTTGAATAGACAGACCATGCTCATATCTATCTAACAACCTGATGGTCATAAAGGTGAATAAAACGAAGTTATGGTTTCTTTTTATCCGCCTTTTCGGTTAATCCAAAAATGATTTACATAACATTTCAAAAAGTGTTCGATACTGACCACCTGAAAAATTTATTCCTCATAGGTAACAACAATACTTGAAACACCCATAAAAGTTGACCATGCGGTACCCGATTTTTGGGTAATTAATATTTTATAGCTATTTAGTTGGTTATTGACGATCAAAGGAAATCCTGTCATATCAAAAAATTGAATATTTGAGTTACTTCCTGAAGATGAGGTCATTGAAGTAAGAAATGAAGATGTACCTGTGTGTGCTGTTTTTTCCATGTAAAAGGTTAGGTCATTCGTGGCATCGTTATCGAGATAATAAACCCTTATGTTCGTAACAGTTGCATTATGTGGTATATTCATAGTACATTTAATTGAACCAGTGCCACTATTTAGATATGACAAACCGAAGAAATAAGAAGCAGCTGTACCGTCATTGCTAATCTTTATAAAACTAGTATTAGGTATCGCCAGATATTTTGTTTGGGCTTCGGTAGTCAATGATCCGTTGGCATCCGCCTTCACCGTCCTTATGCTAGTACCTGCTAAATCTGTAGAACGAATTGTACCATTCACGTGCAATTTTTCTAAAGGATTGGACACACCAATTCCCACGTTTCCATTGCCCTTGAATCTTACGTTTTCATTTAAGGCACTGCTTTTACCATAACCGAAAGCGATGTCTCCATCTATATTTCTCGAGAAAATTTGAAACAAATTGCTTTGATAACCAATACCATAGTGGTTTTCGTCAAATGAGGTACACGAACCAAAAATGCTACTTGTACAAGTCTTATCATTCAATGAAATTTTATCGCCATAGGCCGAGTTGAAGGTTATTGGATAATTTGTATATGAGGGACTTCCAATACCAAGTTTTTTGATGTTCATGTAGTCAGATTCTATTCGGGCAATCTCATTTGTTCCACCATTAAAACTCAACCATGAAAAACTTTGTAATTGAAAATTTGAATTGAACGAGCTATAACTATTATGTTTTATACTGTACTTATTTACGGAATTATTATTAAACTCAATCGATGAGGACGATGCATTGGCAAGACCAATGCCAATCGGTTCTGAATCCATTGTCAGAAATGACTTCCCAGATAGAGAATTTCCGGGCTGGCCCTTTATCGACAACCGAGCGTCTCCTTGTTTCTGAATCAAGGTGTTATCTGATCCACTTGGTGATATCGTTATGGACTGACTGTAAACGGCGTTTGCGATAAGTGATAATAGAAAAATAGTTTTTTTCATTTCTAATAAATTTTTAGGCGTTAAAAGATAAATTCTTAAGTACTTCTGAAATTCGACGTCGGGATATGATGAAATTTCCGCCTGTGTTTGTACGAACCCCATTATTGGAGATTTGCACTATTTCACTTTTATTTATTAGAACCGATCTATTGATTCTTATAAATGAACTTTCTAGTGCTCCTTGGTAGGTACTGAGCGTGTAGGACATCAGTATTCTTTTGCCATTTTTCAGATAAAAACATGAATAGTTCTTGTCACTTTCGATGTGGCTTACAATATCCTTGGCATGGTAAAGAAGTTCGAGATGTTGTTTTCTTGGCAAATGTTTCATCAGTCTTTTTTCTGACAAAATTCAGAAGAAAACAATATGCTGTCAATCAGATAAACATATGGTTTTGCAGGCAGTGGTTCTAAAAATTATAAGGTGTTTCATTAATCCAATGAAAACCTCTGGTCATCAGTCTAGTATTATTAGTACTTTTTCGAAGAAATATTAATGGTGTTTTTTGATTGGATTGCGAAAGAGACAAAGTATCCCCTTGAATCTTGTAATTAAACTTCAACGAAGAGTCTGGAATTGCGACATTGATAAGTTTAATATGTTTTTTGACACTGTCTAACTCAACAGAATAGGTGGCAGTGATTCCGCTTGATTTATAGGTTTTAATCAGATCGTTGTACACAAAGTTTAATTTCACCCAGTCGTTGGAAGGATTTGGAATAGAAGCCATTCTTTCATAATAACCAAATAATGTATGTTTCGGAGTTTTAAAGTCTTGAATATAAGTTGTGTATGAAAAATACGGCAGCCCCAATAATGAAAACGCAACAATAGCATACTTCAATACCAAAATACTGATATTCAAATACTTTTTAGAAAACCTAAAGGCTTTTTGAATACTTAAGGTGGTTGGTTTATCAGTAAAAAAGAATTGAAGTAAGTCCTTTATATTGAACACCAGAATATATAAAGTCATCAAAAACAATGTACTTGAGATAATCTTGACAGGTACATCATAGAAAAAGTTTATGGCCATCACATTGGCTGTTGTCATAAGGGTTATGATAGCACCCACAGTGACCGTACGACGCCAAAACAACAGTGACGCCAATATTTCCACAATACCCATAAAAAGATTGTAGCCTTTCGAAAAACCGAGAAATGTCCAAGCCAAAGCCATTGGACTTGAGTCGCCATAGGTCTGCATAAGTCTATACGGACTTGGATATGGAAACTGAAGTTTCCAAACTTTTATCATGCCGTATTCTATCAATGTAAAACCTACATAAAATCTCAAAGCAGCTATCAACCAATAATTTAGACGGTCGTAATTGGTATTTTTTGAAAAAACAATTGCCCATATTGAAGAACCGAAAACAGCCAAAACCAATATGAGCAAGACCAATACCCAATTGTATGTGGTATCGCCGCTGCCGTTTTCAAAAACAACAATATCGTAAGGTACAACTCCAAAAGTCTTTGAAAACAAGGGTACAATCCAATGCAAAAACTGATTTACGAATGGAATAGCTCGCCCAAAAAATTCAAAGAAAATGTATAATCCAAAAAATAGAAAGCTGAATTGAAAACCTATCTTCTGTATTTGACTCCAATTGTTTTTCATATGTAAAAAATGTTATTCAAAAAAATGCTGTTAGAAATGCTGAGATAATTAAACAGGTCAAACCAAGCGTTCTTTCAGGGCCTTCACCACTGCCTCAGACTTGGAATTGACATGTAGTTTTTTGTAAATATTGTTGATATGGCTACGAACAGTACCCATACTAATAAAACAATTGGCCGCAATCATTTTATAACTATCGCCACTTACCAAGCATTTGAGTATATCGAGTTCTCTATCAGAAAGCTTTTCTTCTGGATTGGGCTGATTTTGTGGTTTTGAAAAAAACTCCAAAACTTTCCTTGCAATGGATGGTGTCATGGGTGAGCCACCTTGGTAAATTTCGTGTATGGCCTCAATGATTTCAACTACCCGCGAGTTTTTTAATAAATAGCCCGAAGCACCGGCTTGAAGAGCGTCAAAAAGTTTATCGCGGTCCTCAAAAATGGTAAGAATTAGAATATTGACATCCGGAAATTTGGCTTTGACCAATGCTGCAGCCTCAATTCCATTCATGACTGGCATATCTATGTCCATCAAGATCACATCCGGCTTGTCTTCAGAACAGTTTTGTAGAATATCTCCCGGATTTTCGAAAGCACCCAAAAAATCAAACTCCTCTGAACTTTGCAATAAATGGCTCAGACTGCTACGAAGCGTCATACTATCTTCATAAAGGGCTACTTTTATCACTTGGTTCATGATTTGAGGCTGCAATTTGTTTGAAAAATGGTTTATCTGCAATAGAATAAATATATGGTTTTTAACTTAATCTATCTCTAACTGGACAGTGGTTCCTTGATTTATTTCCGAATAAATATTCAATCGCCCACCAATGTTCTCTGCCCGTTTTTGCATATTTCCAAGACCGTTACGAGAGTTTTTCCCATTTAAATCAAAACCCTTTCCATTATCCTTTACGCTGATCTTTATTTTACCATTTTCTATGTCGCCTTTAACCCATAAATTTTTACATTCACTATATTTTATAGCATTATTTATGGCCTCTTTCAATATCAAATAAACGTCTTTTCGTTTTTCCATCTCAATATTTCGACCTTCTAAGTCTTCCGAAAAATCAAAGCTAAAGTCTATATTTTGAGTTTCAAGTAATGGAACAGCAAAGGACTTTATCTTTGCCTCAAGATTCAGAAATTCGTCATTATTGGGATTGATGGTCCAAATTATCTCATCCATTTTATTAATGACCATTCTTGCGTCTTCTGATACTTGCCTCATTAAATCGGTTTTGTACTGCCCCTTTTGTATTTGATAGTCTGCCATTTCGGTCAATATAGCGATACTGCTCAGCGTACTTCCAATTTCATCATGCAAATCGGCCGAAAGTTTATTTCGTATTTTTTGTTTATCCTCGATTCTTTTAAACCTTGCTCTTTTTAATAATATGTAAATTATGGCAACAGAAATGACTATGATTGAAACTCCCACTGCTAACCATATATTTCGCTGCAGTGTGGCATTTTTCTTACCAAGCTCCATCATTTTGAGTTCAGAATCTTTCTTTTCCAGTTCGAGCTTATTAAACTTCAACGCCCATTCTTTAGAGTAAACCGAATCTTTCAGGGCGTACGCTTGGTTTTTCAATTCATAGGCTCTTTTGTAATCTTTTGTTTCGGCATACATATCAGCCAGGTAGAATTTTCCTCCATAAACCCAAGTTGGGTTATTACTTCTTTCGGCTGTTTCAATTACTCTTTTGGCATAAAAAATGGCTTTATCGTAGTTTTTTAAGTGTTGATAATTAAAATAACTGAGTAAAGAATAAGCTTCTACTAGTCTATTTACGTCATTTATTTCTTCCGACATCTTCACACTTTTTTCCAAGTAGTATTTCGCCTTATCGTACGACTCTTTCCTCAAATATATTTCGGCCAATAAAGACCAAGCCATTGAATAGTTTGCCTTTCTGCCGTACTTCTCAACCCACCTGAGAGATTTTTCTGCGTGTACCAAAGCCTTATCAACATTGTTCTTGTCTAAATAATAATAAGCAATGGCATTCTCTGCAAGATATCGTTGAGTTAAATCTGTATCTGAATATGCTATGGGCAATAGTTTTTTATACATTTCTTCAGATTTTGACGAATCAATATCAGCGTAAATTTTTGCAAGGATTTCATATGACTGTGTTATATATTCTCTCAGTTGATGCTTCTCAGTTAATCTTACAGCTTCTAGAGCATATTTCAGGGCGTTCTCATTGTCTAAAGAATATTTTGCATTAATAGCCTTAGCTGTAAGTATTTTTTGTAAATACTGAGGTGCTAATTTATGTTTTTGTACTATGAGGTGTGCATTCTGAAAATGTCTCTTTGATTCCTCGTAGTTGTTAACTCTATATGCCATTAAACCCTCAAAAAAATAAACTTGAAAAAGGCCAATATTATCATGCAGTTTTTGAGCTAATAATTTATTTTGCTCTAATAAGGTCTTAGCTTTTGAGGTGTCATCCAAAGGGTTAATCAAATACCAAATATATTTTTCAGCAGTTCGCAAATAGTTGATATCCTTGGGCATAATCTTTAATTTACGTTCTAAAGAATCGGCCTGTGGGTTACCATATAACCAGTTAATTATTACAAGTTTCAAAAGAATAATTATAAAAATTCGCCTCATTAATCGCAATTGTCAAAGTTTTAAAAATATAATGGTTCCCTCATCCATCTTACTTTTTATTTCAAATTTCGCCCCAAGACTTTCAGCCCTATGTTTCATGTTTTTCAGGCCATTTCGTTGGGTAATAACATTTTGATCAAAGCCTTTCCCATTGTCGGCCACGGTTAATTTGATCTTTTCATTTTCTAAAATACCCTTTACCTCCAAGTGTGTACAATCACTATATTTTATGGCATTGTTTAGAGCTTCTTTCAAAATCAAATAAATATCTTTTCGTTTTTCCATTTCAATATTTCGGTTCTCTAAATCACCTGAAAAATCAAAGTTAAAATCAATGCCCTTGCTTTCGAGCAGTGGAACTGCGTACGACTTTAGTCTTGCTTCCAAGTTCAGAAATTCGTCATTATTAGGATTAATCGTCCAAATAATCTCGTCCATTTTTTCAATAACCTTCCGGGCGTCATTGCTTATTTGTTGCATAACTTCAGGATTACTGCCGGTTTTGGGTTGAATTGCCAGCATTTCCGACAAAATGGAGATACTACTGAGCGAACTACCTATTTCGTCGTGTAAATCTGCCGACAGTCTATTTCTTAAGTTTTGTTGTTCTTGTAATCTCCTAAATTTATTGCGAGAATTCAAGATATAAAAACCACCTAGCGACATAATAACTATAAATCCTATGGCCGAAATAACCAAGTTTCTTTGTAAAACAGTATTCTTATTTTTGATGGCCATTAGATTCAGTGAGGACTCTTTTTTCTCAAGTTCCAATTTATTCATCTTTAAGGCCCAGTCTTTCGAGAAAACCGAATCTTTAAGAGCTATGGCTTTCTGTTGATACCAGAAGGCCTTTTCATACTTCTTAGCATCGGCATAAATGGTAGCCAACGACTCATAAGCTCCATACTCACCGGTAGCATTTCCGTTTTTCTTCGCAATTTCGTACGCTTTCAAATAGTAATTGATGGCTTTTTCGGTATCCTTCTCTATATAAAAATGAAAATATCCGAGTAAGGTGTAGGAATCAGCCATCCTGTTCAAATCTTCAATTTTCTCAGACATTTTTAGGCTTTTATAAATATATTCCTTTGCCAACTTGGGTTGGTTCATTTCGAGGTATACATCCGCCAAGAGAATCCAAGCCATTGAAAAACTTGCCCTCCTACCATATTTTTCAACCCACTTTAAAGATTCTTTGGCATGTTTTAAAGCATTATCAAGTTGTTTGGTTTGTAAATAAAACGCAGCCATGTAATTTTCGGCCAAATACCTTTGGGTATAATCAGAATCCAAATATGCGGCTTGAAGCATTTTGTCATATAACCTTTTCTTGTCTTTAGCCTCAACATCCACATTCTCAGCTGCCAGTGTCAAATAGGCAGTGGTTATTCCATCTGTCAAATGATATTTTTCAGTTAGTTTGGTAGCCATTTGGGCAAATTTAGTGGCATTGGCATGATCAAATTTAAGCCAGTAGTAGTTAGACATCAGGCCAAAATATTTCTGTTGTGATCTTACAGGTAGTTTATTTTCTGTAATAACTTTACCTGCCTTTCGCAGGTAAGAAAACATCTCATCAAACCTGGAAACTCTACTTCTCAATAATGCTTCAAGCAGATAAATATCAACCAGACTCTGATAATCATTTATTTTAAGAGCAATCTTCTCTGATTGGTCAAGGATTACGTCAGCCTTTTTAGGATTATCTAATTTATGAACAAGCCACCAAACATATCGAATTGATAACCTGAGATAGTTTGCATCTTTAGGAATACCTACAAGCAATTTTTCAACAGCGTTGTGTTGATATTTAGCAAAACTTGAGGTATGCCCCAAGAATAAGAATAACGCTATTAACGTAGCAAACTTCACGGATAAAATAAATTTCGGGTTATTGTAAATTTGGAAGTTTTATGTCACAGTTCAAAATTCAACCTCTAGATTTTTATTTAAAGGAAGAGAAAGTTGAAAACAAAAACTCGTGTGTCATCGTGGCAAAAATGCAATTCTTTACTCAGAAAAACACGTCCATACACGTACAAATGTGTTCGTTTTCGGACGAAAAAAACGAACAATAGATTTGCAAAATATTGATATTCAACAATATAAACTATTGGCACAGCATTTGAAACTATCTTTTCAGGGTTATGAAAAAACTATTTGTTACGTGTTAAGAAGTCCTCAGAAAAATTTTAGAATTTGGATTTGAGGACTTCTTCATTTTGTTTTCAAAATCAAAACTTATGCTCAAAAATTACATTAAAATAGCATTTAGAAATCTCTGGAAAAACAAACTTTTTTCCTTTATCAATATTTTTGGTTTGGGCTTGGCTTTGCCTTTTGCCTTGCTTTCATTACTTCACCTCCAAAGCACCTTTGAGTTTGACAATTTCCACAAAAATCCCGAGCGGATTTTTAGAATTATAAGCGATGAAAAAAGCAAAGAGGGCGGAAAGACAAGTTATGCTTCATCACCATTTTTACTGGCCGATAAGCTAAGAAATGATTATGCAAGTACAGAGTTTGCCACAAAAACTGTAAGAGAATTTGGCTGGGAACTCAAAAATCGACTCAAAAGTTTTCGAGTAAATACAATTTATGTAGAACCCGATTTTTTTAATGTATTCAATTTCAAATTAGAAAAGGGAGAATACCCCGTGGAACCCAACACCCTGGTTATCAGCCATGAAATAGCCGAAAAATTCTACAAAAACACAAATCCTATTGGGCAGATTCTGTCCCACCCTTCGTATGGTACGTTCAAAGTGACGGGTGTTTTGCTGCCCTTTAAGAAAGAAACACAGTTTAAGAGTGACGTGATGGTTTCTATGGCCACCTACACAAATAGGAATAAAGAAGCCACGAATTTGAAGTCTTGGAGTGAATACGACAGCTACACTTTTGTAAAATTAAAACCAAATGTCCTGCCAGCTTCCTTGGATTTGGCCCTGGCTCAAATTGCTCAGAAAACGAATTCCACCCTCGAAAAAAAGACCAACCAGTTCAGAAAACAGGCACTTGCGGATATTTCTCCAAGCCAAGAAGACCTCCAAAACAACCCCTACGTAGACAAATGGAGCGATATTTATGTCAATTTTTCCATTCCGTTAATGATCCTGCTGCTCGCCGGCTTCAATTATACCAATCTCACTTTGGCACGATCTTTAAGTCGCTCCAGAGAGGTTGGCGTAAGAAAAGTAATGGGAGCTCTTCGGTCTCAATTGGTTCTTCAATTTATATCTGAGGCCGTTATTATTGCATTTTTCGCATTGAGTGTCGGTGTTATAATTTTGCTGTTGATGAAGCAATACATCCATGTGGATTGGGTCACTTGGAAAGTGGATAATCCTTACTTGGTGATGGTGCTCTTTGGAGTGTTTACAATGTTATTAGGTATTACGGCAGGCAGTCTACCTGCATGGGTGTTATCAAGTTTTCAGCCAGTCAAAGTACTGAAAGGCTCACTATCTCCGGCGTCTTTCGGTAAGATAAGTTTCCGTAAGAGCTTGATTGTCATACAATTCGTGGTTACGATGGGCTTTGTATTTCAGATCGGCCACATGTACAATCAGTTTAAATATATGGCTACTGAAAACGAAAATTTCAATAGAAAAGGTATTTTTAATATCTCTATTCCAGAAAAAAATTATCGCCTACTGGTCAATGAAATAGTCAAAAACAAAGAGGTAGAAAAAGTAGGGGCCACTTCAGTTCCTTTTGGCGGCTTGGCCACTCAGCTAGGCATTAAAGCCAACAAAAACACAGAAGGGCAGGCGTCGTATTATTACGCGGCCGACCACAATTTTATAGAAAACATGCGTCTGACTTTTTTGGCTGGTGAAAATCTCCCGATTTCAAATTCTGATTCAGCCAGCAATTTTGTGGTTTTAAACGAAAAAGCTGTGGAGAAACTACAGCTTGGAAACCCGAAAGAGGCTATTGGAAAAACGATTTTTATCAACGACCAAGCCGAAGTACAAGTCATTGGCGTGGTCCAAAATTTCTGTCATTTCAACTATCAATTCGAAATCCAGCCTTTGGTTTTTCAGTATAATCCAGCACTTTTTCAGACCATTGTGATAAAAACAAACACTGTGGCAGACCATGCAGAGTTCGAAAATTACATAAAAGCACTTTGGAAGAACCAAAATCCTTTTGAACCCCTATCTTATGGCTGGTTTGAGGATGAAATGTACGACAGATATTACCCGGCAGAAGACATGAAAATGATGGGTATAGCCTGTTTGGTTATATTGGTTATTGCTGTCATGGGTTTACTCGGAATGGTCATTTACACCACCGAAAAGCGTATTAAGGAAATCGGAATCAGAAAAGTAGTGGGAGCTTCGATAGCCCAAGTGGTTCGTATTCTCTCATGGAGTTTTCTCAAACTTCTACTTATTGCTGGTTGTATTGCCTTGCCTATCGGAGTTTTGAGTGGTTTGTTTTTCAATAGCATATTTACTTTCAACAACGGAGTGAATTTTAGTCTAATGGCCCTATTTTTTGCTTCTGTCCTCCTTATTGCTATACTTACCATTGCTTATTATAGTTTGCGAGCGGCACTAACAAATCCAGTCAACAGTTTGAGATCTGAGTGAGAGTCACCGTTCAAATTCTGAAGTGTTGCATTGATTTTGCAAAAGAAATCTGTTCAAAAAATAGGTTAGTTTGGCAAATAAATATGTTTTTAAATCACTCATAACAGACTATATATCTTTACCTTAACTCCTATTTTTTTACTTCCCAAAACATTTTCAGAACATATTAAGGCGGTTTTAAAATATTTTTGAAACATTTCAAATATTTTTCACCTAATACCTTGCATCACAAAGTACCTTACTATATATTTGTGTCATCAATTGATATCTTAAGCTGATTGCCGTGCATGGCTTTTGGCATCGACAGAATAAACTGTCGAAAAGAAAAAAAACAGAGCTTTTGCCCTGCAGGAAAGCTATTGTCCAAATCATAGGAAACGTACAAAACAAACAAAATGAAAAAGCTATTAAAAAAATTATCACTTATCCTTTGCAGCTTGTTTTGGCTTGCAAATGCACAGGCCCAGACGAAACCCGCGGGACTACAAATCAAAGGTTTGATCCTCGATTCGGCTTCACAAAAACCCATTGATTTTGTAACAGTAAACTTACTGAAAGACAAAAACTTACCAGTAAAAGTAGATTACAGCAAGGCTGATGGTTCATTTCAATTTGCAGGCATGAAACCCTACAAATATTACCTGGTTATCGGTGGTGTAGGTTCTAAATCAAAAACCATTCAGGCCGACCTTACCGATTCCAGTAAAACCATGCTTGATTTGGGAAATATCCTAATGGCAGA
Source organism: Leadbetterella sp. (assembly GCA_035299025.1). Lineage (GTDB taxonomy): Bacteria > Bacteroidota > Bacteroidia > Cytophagales > Spirosomataceae > Leadbetterella. The sequence continues at coordinate 141,348 of DATGXK010000018.1, read as the reverse complement.
AAGTACGCTTGGACTAAAAGAACTTAGCGTAACCGCCACGAAGCAAATCGTACACCAAGAAGTAGACAGAATTGCCTACGACACCCAGGCAGACCCCGAAAGTAAGGTATTTAGTGTATTGGAGATGATGAGGAAAATCCCACACCTGTCTCTCGATGCTGATGAAAATATTCAGCTTAAAGGCTCAGGCGATTTCAGAATATTTATCAACGGAAAGCCTTCCAGCATGATGGAGCGTAGCTACAAAGAAGTGCTAAGAAGTATGCCAGCCTCTTCTATCCAAAAAATAGAAGTCATTACCACTCCTCCCTCAAAATACGATGCTGAGGGCTTAGCCGGTATCATAAACATCATTACCAACAAAGCCTTAGACAATGGTTATAACGGAAGTGTAAATATTAATGAAAGATTCCCAATTGGCGGACCAGGATTTGGTGGGAATTTATCAGCGAAAATTGGTAAATGGGGACTTTCGGCCTTTGGCGGAGCCAATCAGTACAACAATCCAGAGTCGTCATTTCTAAATGAAAGAAATACCTTTGGGCCAACAAGCACCACGCTCACCCAAAGAGGAGTAAACAAAAACCAAAATCAGGGTGCCTATTTGGGTTTGGAACTTAGCTACGAGCTCGACAGTTTAAATCTTCTTTCGTCTCAATTTAATATTAATGGAAACTTAAACAGTGGCACAAATAGCCAAAGTTCTGCCTTGCAAATCAACAAAGAGCTCGCACAAAGTTACTATTTACTAAACAAAGGCACTGGAAATGGCGATGGGATGGATTTGGGACTAAATTACCAACGTGGCTTTAGAAAAAACAAAAATCAGCTGCTGACTTTTTCATACAGATACTACGGATTTGATAACACGCAAGAAGCCGACCTTCAAATTTCGGAAAGAATAAACTACGATTTACCCAATTATTTACAGTTAAACAACCAGACTTTTGGCGAACAAACTGGCCAGATAGATTACGTGCATCCGCTTAGCAAAAAAGTAACCGTTGAAGCTGGGATAAAGGGGATTTTCAGAAAAAATGCGAGTAATTTTACCTACAATAGCCACAACCAAGAAACCGGTGGATACGAAAAAATCGATAACCTTAGCAACGAGTTTTCTAATATTCAGAACATATATGGTGTGTACAATACATGGCAATACAACGCCAAAAATTGGGGCCTAAAAGCAGGAGCAAGATTGGAGCAAACCATACTCGATGCCAATTTTATATCGACCAATTCAAAGGTAAATCAAAACTATTTCAACTTGATTCCGACAGTTTCTGTCAATCGAAAATTCAAAAAAGGCGGTATCAACATAGGTTATACCCAGCGTATTAGCCGACCCGGTATTTATCAATTAAATCCGTTTGTTGACCGTTCAAATCCCAATTTTGAAAGAACAGGTAACCCAGCACTTAGGCCATCTATCATGAATGACATAAACATTGGCTACAATTGGTCTGGCAAAACGGCCGTCAGTATTTCGGTAGGAACATCCTTGATAAAAGACATGTTTTTCCCAGTTATAGTGTATGATTCCGCCACCAAAATCACTCGTTCATCTTTCGGAAATGTGGGAAAAGCAAGATTGTTACCAATGATAAATACCAATCTCAACCATCCAATCACCAAAAAATGGAACTTAAGCCTGAACACTCGATTGGCCTTTGCATACACCGAAGGTATTATCAACAACGCCCTCATCAAAAACAGAGGCGTGATGTACGGAGCCAACCTTTCAACGGGCTACAGATTCGAAAAAAATCTGAGGGTAAATGCTAACCTTAACTACCGTGGTCCAAGTATTAACATTCAAGAAAACATGAACAGTTATTTCGGATATTCGGCCAGTGTAAACAAAGACATTACCAAAGACAAACTATCGTTTTCGGCATCGGTAAACAACCCTTTCAACAAATATCGTAAAAATATCAGGGAGAGTTTTGGGCCTGATTTCTTACAAAATAATAAAAGAATAGATTACTTCAGATCGTTCAGCGTGAGTTTGAATTATAAGTTTGGTAAGCTAAAAGAATCCATCAAAAAGAACAAACGTGGCATCAGAAACGACGACGTTCAAGGCGGTGATTCTCAATAATTTCCAAAATATTGATCTGCACATCATTCTTTTTTCCTCGAAAGCCTATAAGATTCGCTCTTGCAGGCTTTCATTTTTTAAAGTATTTTTCCATAATAAAGCATGCAATTCTCGAAACCAAACCCTAATCTATTGAATTGAAGAACATATTTTCTAAATAGAATTCATTTTGTATTTTAGCAGACTATTCAACCCAAATCGAATGAAAAAATACTTAGGCATTCTATTTATTTCTTGTCTTGGAGCCACGGCACAATTACCGCAGTTCAACATACCAGCGGCCAATGCCACCAAAAAGAAAACCTACTGTAACCCCATGGATATCAACTATCAATACAATTGGGAGCAAGTAAACGACAAAATATCTTATAGAAGTGGAGCAGACCCCGTGGTAATCAATCATAAAGGCGAATATTACCTTTTCCATACCATTCAGGGAGGCTATTGGCACTCCAAAGACCTCTCGGACTGGCGATACATTAAGCCTAGCCGCTGGCCCATGGAAGACATGTGTGCTCCGGCAGCTTGGAGCAAAGACGATACTTTGTTTCTGTTCCAATCTACCTTTCAGCAGCGTCCGATTTTTTATACCACCCAGCCCAAAACCGGTCAACTGGAATTTTACAACCGTTGGTTGCCGCAATTACCCAAAGACATTGGCCCATGGGATCCAGCACTGTTTTACGACGAAGGCCTGAAAGAATGGTACATGTACTGGGGTTCCTCAAATACCTACCCGCTTTTCGGAGCTCAGCTTGATAAGGACAAAAAACTCACATATAAAGGCGACTACAAGCCATTTATATACCTCGACCCCGTAAATCACGGTTGGGAACGCTTCGGTCAAGACCACAAATCGGACATTACGCCTTTCACCGAAGGAGCATGGATGACCAAACACAATGGCAAGTATTACTTGCAATATGGGGCCCCAGGAACTGAGTACAACGTGTATGCCAACGGCACTTATGTGGGGGATCATCCGCTCGGACCCTTCAAATATGCACCTTACAATCCGATTTCGTACAAACCTGGCGGCTTTATGCAAGGAATGGGCCATGGATGTACCTTCAAAGACAACTTCGGAAATTACTGGAACATGGGCACGCCATGGATAGCCGTAAACTGGAACTTTGAGCGTAGAATTGAGATGGTGCCAACAGCATTTGATAAAGATGGACAGATGTTTGCCAATACCCGTTTTGCAGATTTCCCTCACAAATTACCCACAAAAAAATGGACAAATAAAGACGAACTTTTTACGGGTTGGATGCTGCTTTCTTATAAAAAACCAACAAAGTCATCATCGCAAAAAGAGGACAAATTCAACTCGAATTTGGTAACAGACGAAAACCCAAGGACATTTTGGGTGGCAAATACCAATAAAACCAACGAATGGCTGAGCATAGACCTCGAAAAAGTGTGTACCGTAAATGCACTACAAATCAACTATACTGATTATAAGTCAGATATATACGACTCGGCACTACCAAAAGTATATATTCAATACAAAATCTACAGCTCTTTAGACGGTAAAAAATGGACAACAATAGAAGACAATACCAACGAAAAACGAGACCGCCCAAATGCCTATATCGAATTGCCGAAAGCCGTAAAGGCGAGATATATCAAGTTTGAGAATGTGCATGTTCCAATGCCAAATTTGGCAGTTAGCGACATCAGAGTTTTTGGAAATGGTGATGGAAAAGCCCCAGAAACACCAAAAAACCTAAATGCAAAACGTGACACAGATGAACGCAATGCCTTCATAAAATGGGAAAAAGTGGAAGGAGCCGTAGGCTACAACATCTTGTGGGGCATAGCACCCGACAAACTTTACCAAACCTACCAAATTTGGGCCGACGAACCTTCTGAAAAAGAAATCAGAGCCCTGAACGTTGGCGTAAAATACTATTTCGCTATCGAAGCATTTAATGAAAATGGGGTGGGTAAGGTTAGTGAGGTGCAGGGTGAGATTTGAAATTAAATCAATTACATGTATCCCTATAGCCAACCCCTCTAAACAACACCAAATCTCTGTAAGTGCCTAAACCCGTATGAACCCTCATCTTGGTTTCGACTGCATCACCAGTTTGTTTAGGTGGGTCAAATTCATAGACTCTATCAGCGTTGTTAATGGTTACCATGCTCGAAAGTTCTAAACTATTCACTTTGAATGCTGGTTTGAGACTAAAATCGGTGTTCAACTTACTAACCATAATCTCGTTTTTGTTATTGGTGTAACCGATATATTGCCCGAGTTGTGTTTCAAATACTTTGATTCCAGTTGTAGTTCCTTGATCCGGAATTTGTATGATTTTTTCAGTTATGCTGTAGTCCGATGTGGAGATTCCATAAGCTGTTAATTTCTTATTGTTTTGTAAAAATTTCAATGGCAAAATCAGTAATTCCTTATCTCTGTAGATTAAATTAGTCGTTGGGCCCAAATCTCCCTCTATGTTATTCAATTTTGCCGAAAAGAATAATTCATTTGAGAGTCTACTATACTTCACCAACCAGACGCGATTTTGAAGTAAAAAATCATCATTAACTGAGCAGATGAAAAAAATGTCTCCATTGGGTAATAATTTCGGAGAATATACATCATTTATTTGGTAGACTATTTCCGAATTTTTAAAGTCAATGACCTCACCTTTTGACAGTTTTACAACAAATAGACGATACTCATTTTTTCTTTTCAGAATTCCGTAAAAGTAATATTCACTATCGTTTAGATAGAGCAATTTAACGGACTCAATAACTGTAAAATTATCAGGAAAATAATCTCTTAACTTTGTAGTGTATGATTTCAATACCTTTTCGTTGAAATCATAAAAAGTGAGAAAAACATTAGACGAGGCAAGATCATTTTTTGAAACTTTACATGGCATTCCATCTATAAACTCATAGTAATTGTAATTGAGACCAGGATTGAAAATTTGATCAGTGATATTGCCTGAATTGTTGACCCTTAGATGGTATCGTTCTTTTCGTAGAGCTTTCAGGCATTTGTAGGTAGAATCATCTTTTCCAAAAAACGTCTTGGTATAATCCATTAAAAATCCATCCTTGGTCTGGCTTCGTAAACTTAGACTATGATTAATTTTAGGCGTAAATTCTTCGACTCCTATAACTTCTTGGTGCAATAAAATATTCCCACAACTAGTCAAAAATAAACAAAGTACAAGTAAACCAAACGACCGATAAATCATGATTAGAATTTTAATTGAACACTAAAAGCTGGGATACTAAGAATAGAGGTTTTTCGAATAGTCTCAAGTTTATTTTCTCCTTGGAGGTTTGGAACGTCTCGCCTATTGATATGTCCATACCATGAAATATTAAAATTCAGATCATCGCCCTTTCCCAAACGAAGACCAATGTTAGGAGAAGGAATGTAATTGTACATTTTTCCTTTATAAAATATACCGCTGTACATAATTCCTGAATAACCCACAAAAGGCTTTAGGAATTTCTCATTCTTTCTAACTAGAACAAGGCTGTGCGAGTATATAAGGTTCTTGGGTTTCGGGTTTATTCTTTGATTAAACAAATGTGGCATAAATCCAAAACCAAATCCTAGCTCACCTGAGAATCCACTTTTGTCAATAATTATGCGTCTGTAACCAATTCCAAAAGTTGGTGTATCACCAAATAATTGAGCATAAAAAACATTCTTTTTTGACTGATTGGATGTCAAAATACCGAATGGATTGACTTCGCCATGAACACGAGTAAGAGAATCTGTTGGAGATAAAGCAAACAAAAAATTACCTGCAAAACATAGAAATAGTAGCACTAAATACTTCAAACTTTTTTGGATTTTTTACAAAGGAAAAGCAATCCAACCATTTTTCAAATAATTGAATTGCCAAATCAGAAAAATGTAGGAATTTAAAGCTGCGAATACTTCAGAGGCCTCAAAAACACCCTATGAATATTTGAAACCGTATTTGCGTATTCTGGTAGTTTTGAGATGCGTTTCCATTCGGGGTGATCTACAAATTTTTTCCAGTTGGCATCACGCTCGGCCAAATCTTTGAAGGCAAGCATATATGTCAGGCAAGGCATTTGTGGGCCTGCTATTTTTTCTCCAAACATAACCGAATGTAGTCCAGTTTCCTTAAAAATCTGTAGCTCGCCTTCGTTAAACATCTTTATTTTTCTTTGATAGGCATCTTCAATGTAGCCCTCGTAAGTACGCATTTCAAAAACCATTGAGCCAGTTTCTGGCTTGATGAGTTGCGGAATTCCCGAAAAAGCATTGAAAAACGAAGTCTCATACCTGCTAAAAGGCACTTTATCTTGGGTAATGGCATTGTATTCGGCAGAATTTTCTGTAAAAACTTTATCGGAGTTAACGGCCTTCGTTACCTTTTCATAAGCCGACATGCTCTCGTAGGGAATCAACAAATATATTTTGGCCGGGTTGTCTTGACTCCACTCTTCAAAAGCTCCAATATTTTTCACACCTTGCCTGTTCAATGCAGGCAAAAGAGCCTTCTCAAGATAATTATGTAATCCCGAGGCTGGCGAACCGAACTTCATGGTGTAAACCCGTAGTTCATAAAATTCTCGTTGGGCAGAAACCGAAATTGCAGTAAGAGCAAAAACAAAGAGGAAGAAATACTTTTTCATTTTTTGGTTTGAATAAATTGAACGGTAAAAGTAGAAAAAAAGGTTGATGCATTTAAGCAATTTGAGCCAACTAACTGAAAGTCCTTGATTCTTTTGCTTTCTTGCCCAAAAATTCGGAACATTGCGGCTCAATTTCGAATCTTAATAAATGAGTTTAGTAAAAAAACTGGCTGGCGACACGGTGCTTTATGGAATGAGCAGCATTGTGGGTCGACTGCTAAACTGGCTTTTGGTAATTGTTCACACCCGTGTTTTTGAACAGCCCGAGCTCCTCACCGAAAACGCCCAACTTTACACTTACGTTATTCCATTGAATATCCTCTTTACCTTCGGTATGGAGACGGCCTTTTTCAGATATGGCTCCAAAAAAGAGAATCAATCCGAGTACTTTAATCTCATACTTAGTTTCATCATTGTTCTGAGTGGCGTGCTTTCTTTGGGCTTGATTTTGGGAGCAACGCCATTGGTAAATGCCATGCGTTTTCCAGGAAAAGAACACCTGGTTATTATGTTGGCCATTATTATTGCCATTGATGCTATTTGTGCCATCGCTTTTGTAAAACTGCGAGCCCAAAACAAAGCCAAGCGATTTGTTGGTATAAAAATCACCAATATTGCCATCAATATATTCTTAAATGCTTTTTATCTGATTTTCTGTAATAATATACTGGAAGACAAGTTTTTACCTAACCTAAAACCCTTTGCGGCGTTTATTTACGATGCCAACATTGGCCCTGATTATATCATTTGGGCCAATTACGTGGCCAGTATGGTTACCCTCGGTCTGTTATGGAAAGAGTTTGTTGGTTTCAAATTCACCATAAACTGGCCAAAGTTGAAAGAAGTTTTGGTTTATGCCTATCCACTTATGATAATGGGTCTAGCGGGGGCCATCAACCTCACTGCCGACCGACTGATGTTCAGGGAGTTGTTACCTGAAGGCTTCTATCCTGACTTCCCAAAGCCTGACCAAGCTTTTAGTATTTACTCACAAGTATATAAATTATCCATTTTTATGACACTGGTGGTTCAGGCTTATCGCTACGCCGCCGATCCGTTATTTTTCTCAAAAATGGGCGACAAAAACTCACCTAATTTGATAGCACTCAGCACCAAATGGTTTACCATAGCCTGTATTATTCTTTGGGTAGGCGTCAGCCTCAACCTCGACTGGATTGGTCTTTTGATTGGTGAAAACTATCGTTCAGGGCTTTACATTGTACCCATATTGCTCTTAGCCAACTTATTCATAGGTGTTTATGGCAATACCTCTATTTGGTTTAAATTGGTAGACAAGACCAAATTTGGCACTTATCTTACCATCGCAGCTATGATTTTGACCATTATTCTCAACATCGCACTTATACCTAGGCTTGGATATTTGGGCTGTGCCATTACCTTTACTATTTCATCGTTTTTCATGGTAGCGGCTTGTTATATTTTGGGGCAAAAACACTATCCAATACCCTATGAACTAAAAGAAATCTCTGCCTACTTGTTAGGTGCGGGATTGATTATTTTAGCCAATACCCAAATTCATATCAGCAATTATTGGGTATCAGTCCCTTACCACATGCTCCTGACATTTTTGTTTATTGGGGTAGTTTATTGGTATGAGTTTAAGGTGAAAGAAAATCCAGATTTACTTAAAAAGGCTTTATAAACCACCCTTAATCCTCTCCGCAATTTCGGCCAATTCCTCCTGCGAAATCTTGATTTTGGAATTGAAATTCATGTCGTTCATGCTATTCATGGGTATCAAATGCACGTGAGCATGGGGCACCTCTAAACCTATTACTGCCACTCCTACCCTTTTACATGGTACTGCTTTTCTTATGGCTGGCTCTAAAGACTTTGCAAAGGCCATCAATCCAGTATAAAGCTCGTCTGAAAGATCAAAAAGGTAGTCAACTTCCTTTTTCGGCACTACTAAAGTATGGCCAGGTGCACATGGAAATACATCCAGAAATGCAAAGAAATCTTTTGTTTCAGCTATTTTATGGCAAGGAATCTCGCCATTTATGATTTTCGTGAATATGGAGGCCATAAGTTTGGTTATTTTTCTGCAATTTTAGAGAAATCTAATCAAATACCTTTCTCCAAATTGAAAATTCTTTCCAAAAAAATATTAAAATCCGAAACACATTAGCTAACTTAGCTAAATAAAATGTCATTTATGGAAACTGTAAACATTCACGATGCCAAAAGTCAATTGTCTGCATTGATAAATAAAGCACTTAATGGTGAAAAAATAATTATTGCCCGCAACAACCAGCCTGTTATTGAATTGGTGCCCTTGAAAAAACAAACAAGAATTGCAGGTCAACTAAAAGGCAAAATCAGGATCTCTGGTACTTGGGAAGAATCCGATGTTGCTGTAAGTGAATTGTTTGAAAAAACTGAGATATTCCAAAATGAGAAAAATACTAATTGATACGCACATATTAATTTGGTGGTTATCAGAACCGAATAAAATAAAAAAAGACCATTATGACCTGATAGCAGATTCAGAAAATACCATTTTCGTTAGTGTTGCGAGCTTCTATGAAATTGGAATTAAAGAAAAAATTGGCAAACTAGAATTTGGAGGTAACTTTGAAACCATACTGAAAGCTAACGGCTTTGAAAGTTTGCCAATCGCTCTAAAACATTTGGAAACCCTAAGAAAAACAGAATTTACGCATAAAGATCCTTTTGACATGGTTTTAATTGCCCAAGGCATTTCTGAAAATATAGAATTGATTTCCTATGATAGCCAGTTTTTAAATGTAGAAGGACTAAAGATAATTTAATGAAAGAATTAAAAAGAATAAGTATCATCATTTCCTTTTTCATCATTTCAGGATGTAAATCCATTGCTATCCCCTTGATGCTTTCGCACGACCCAAACCTCCAAAAAATCCCACTTGGTGGAAATGCTTGGGTAACAAATGGAGCTGAAATTACTGAGAAAGGACTTGAGAATTGGACGAACTCCGATCAAGTCTGCAAGGTTTATTTCAAAGTAAATCAGGCTGGTAAACTCAAGCTTTCAATATTTTCAGATGCTGGTCAAAGCAAAATAAAAATATCAATTTCGGAAAAAAGTAAAGTGCTAGAGCTAAAAGGCGAAGCTGAAACCATGGCCGGCGAATGGGATATTGTGCAGGCCAGATATTTGGAAATACAACTCGTTGGTATCGAAAAACAAGGAAATACTTTTGGCGAAATATCAGCCATCGGAATAAGCGGAAGTTGTGTAAATTCCGAAACTGCTTTCGTGAAAAACAACGAGGGAAATTATTTCTACTGGGGAAGACGCGGGCCGTCGGTTCATCTTAATTACAACACCGATGGATTAGAAAATATCGAATGGTTCTACTCGGAAATAACAGTACCTGAGAAAAACGATGTAATCGGCTCTTATTACATGGCCAATGGTTTTGGCGAGGGATATTTTGGGATGCAAGTAAATTCTGAAACTGAGAGACGGGTTTTATTCTCTATTTGGAGTCCTTTTACCACAGATGATCCAAGCAAAATACCCACAGATCAGAAGATAATTCTGCTAAATAAAGGCAAAAATGTATACACAGGCGAGTTTGGAAATGAGGGTGCGGGCGGCCAGAGCTACTTGAAATACAATTGGAAAGTCGGTAATACCTACAAATTCCTAGTTGGTGCAAAATCTGATGGGCTTGGATTTACTACTTACACGGCATACTTTTTTGCACCCGAAGAAAACCAGTGGTTATTGATAGCGAGTTTCAAAAGGCCTAAGACCAACACCTACCTGAAGGGCCTATATTCATTTTTGGAAAACTTCGAGCCGGAAACTGGAAACCAATCTCGCCAAGCCAAATACGGAAACCAATGGGCATTTGACAGCAAAAAAGGTTGGGTCGAAATATCCAAAATTACCTTCACAGCAGATGCCACCGCACGAATAGGTTATAGAAAAGACTACGAAGGTGGTAATTCAGGAGATGGCTTTTACCTGAAAAACTGTGGCTTCTCAAACGAAACTACAGCCATAAAAACTGAATTTGTTAGGCCACTGAAAAACCTTAAACCTCAAGTTAATTTCGCGGAATTACCTTAATTAGATATCGAGGAATAAAAACAAATTGCCACAAAATACAAGACTTAAGAAAAAAAACTCCATATCAATTTGAATCGTTAGACACCAATCACACAAACCCCTTTATACTCAAAGTCCCATTCTCTCTCTGAAAGACTGGCATCAGCGTCTGGTTGCCCTGTTTTATAGTTCCGAAATACAGATGACTGTATGATTTGATTTTCATAGGCATCAAATCTGGAAACTGAGCCTTCAAAAGAGCAGGTATTTCTCCATTGGACTTCACAACGTGTTTCGGTACGATTATTCTGGCCATGATTTTGATGTTTTTAGATATTCTTTTTGATAAAAATTAAATTTTCTAATTGACAATTAATAGAATCGTCTCAATAGCAGGCGAAGCCTTTAATGCTTAAAGTGCCACCTACCCTTCTAAAAACTGGTGTTAAGGTTTGATTGTCTTCTTTATAGGTTCCGCAAAAATTATGACTAAACGAACATGATTTTTCATAGGATAAATCTGGAAAATGATTTCTCAACAAAGAGATAACTTCAAGATTTGACTTTACTAAATGCTTCGGAACGATAATTCTGGCCATGGTATTAAATATTTATAATTTTAGAAAAGCTTGAATTAGAATGGCTTACGCCCTCTTTTATGATTCAAATGTATATGGTTTTTTTTATGCTAAAAAATTTTGCTTAATATTGCTAATATTTTGAGCATTATGAATTTTAGGCAGTAAGGTCAGTACCGAAGGTCAGCCTCCCTTTGGAGTATGAAGAGTATAGTTTTTCTGATTATCTTAACCGGTCTGACCTTCGGTTCTGACCTAATTTTTAGGTAAAATGCCCGCATGAGGGATCGTCGCGGAGCTCTTTGTGGCCTGGCCCTAGCCGGACACAAAAGCGGGAGCAGAGAGCCCGACCCCGACACATGTAGCGATAGCGGAATGTGTTGGGGGCATGCCCAAAGATTTCTCGGAAAAATGTACTAAATTTGCACCTCAATTTTCTACGAGACGTGATGAAGAACAATCCGAAAAGATATACCGTAACCGCTGCTTTGATTTATGCCAATGGACCCATACACATCGGTCACTTGGCTGGCTGCTACCTGCCTGCTGATATTTATGTGCGTTATTTGAGGCTGAAGGGCAAAGATGTGGCCTTTGTCAGTGGTACGGATGAGCATGGGGTGCCGATTACGATCAAAGCCAAAAAAGAAGGCACTACGCCGCAGGGTGTGGTGGACAAATACTACGGCATCATAAAGGATTCGTTTGAGCAATTCGGGATTTCGTTTGACATTTATTCACGGACTTCCAACCCTGTACACCACGAAACCTCGCAGGAGTTTTTTACGACGCTGAACAATAAAGGGTATTTCGACGAGGTGGTGACGGAGCAATATTTTGATGAGACCGCTCAGCAGTTTTTGGCCGACAGATATATAGTTGGTGAATGTCCAGTTTGCCACAACGAAGGTGCCTATGGCGACCAGTGCGAAAAGTGCGGTTCGTCCCTTTCGCCCACGGAGTTGATCAATCCTAAATCGACGATTTCAGGAGCTAAACCCGTGATGAAAGCTACCAAAAACTGGTATCTGCCACTAGACAGAATGCAACCCGAAATAGAAAAATATGTAAACAGCCACACCGAATGGAAGCCGAATGTGTTTGGGCAGTGCCAGTCGTGGTTGAAGCAGGGTTTGCAGCCGCGTGCCATGACCCGAGACCTTGAGTGGGGCGTAAAAGTGCCACTAGAAGATGCCGAAGGCAAGGTGCTGTATGTATGGTTTGACGCTCCGATTGGCTACATTTCAATGACCAAAGAATGGGCTTCAGCTAATGGCAAAAATTGGGAAGATTACTGGAAGTCGGAGGATACGAAGCTGGTGCATTTTATTGGAAAAGACAATATAGTTTTTCACTGCATCATTTTCCCGGCGATGCTGATGGCCGAAGGAAGCTTTATTCTGGCGGACAATGTGCCTGCCAACGAGTTTATGAATCTTGAAAACGATAAAATTTCGACTTCAAGAAACTGGGCAGTGTGGTTGCACGAATATCTGGTGGAATTCCCTGGCAAACAAGACGTGTTGCGATATGCTTTGGCAGCAAACGCTCCTGAAAGTAAAGACAATGACTTTACTTGGAAAGATTTTCAGACCAAAAACAACTCGGAATTGGTGGGGATTTTTGGAAATTTTGTAAACCGCACGGTGGTGCTTACACAGAAATTTTATGATGGTAAAGTGCCTGAAAGAGGTGCATTGCAAGATATTGACCAACAGACACTTGACGCACTGAAACAGTTGCCATGCGATGTATCAGATGCCATAAAGAATTATAAGTTTAGAGATGCTTTGGCCAGCATGATGGAAATAGCGAGACTAGGCAACAAATATCTGGCCGAAACTGAGCCATGGAAAGCTATAAAAGAAGATCCCGAGCGTGTAAAAACGATTATGAACATAGCGATGCAGATTACGGCAACACTGGCGATTGTGGCTGAGCCGTTTTTGCCGTTTACTTCAGAGAAATTATATGAGCAACTGAAGCTTTCAGAATGGAGTCTGAACGGCCCGAAACGCGAATGGATAGATGCAGGAAATGCTGATTTGGTACCAGCAGGACTGGAAATAGGCTCAGGAGCATTGCTTTTTGAGAAAATAGAAGACGAAACGATAGACAAACAAGTACAAAAATTACTGGACGCCAAACGCATGAACGAACTGGAAGGAAAAACCGTAACCCCTCTGAAAGAGAACATTCAATTTGACGATTTTGCTAAGCTAGACATAAGGATAGGAACAATTCTAGAAGCTGAAGCCGTGAAAAAAAGCAAAAAATTGCTTAAATTTTTGATAGACGACGGCCTAGAAAAACGCACGATTTTGAGTGGAATAGCAGAACACTTTACCCCCGAAGAAATGGTCGGCCGCCAAGTAACCTTCGTAGCCAACCTAGCCCCAAGAATGATGATGGGCATTGAGTCGCAAGGTATGATTCTGATGGCCGAGGACAAAGATGGCTCTCTTTCATTACTACAACCACATAAGGAGGTTTGGAATGGGGCGGGGGTGAGTTGAGGGGGGAATCTTTCAATGATATGAATTGATTTATGAAGAATATATATTTTTTGTTTTTGATGACTTTATTATTGGGATTAACCAAAACAAAAGGTTTCTCCAATAATGAAAAACAAATTAAAATTGACTCAACGCAAAAGGGCAAAAATAAAATCATTTCTATTTTACCTTTAGTTTATGACGGTGTTTATAATAATCCTGGAGGTGGTATAGGGGCTTCTTTTGAAAGACAAAACAATAAAAAGCTTAGTTTTTATCTTCCTCTTCACTTCTTTATTTACGACAAATTCGGTTTATCGACATCTCCAACTTTAAAGTTCTACCCATTCGGTTTTAATAAAAATGTTTGTTGGAGCATTGGTCCTGGCCTACGTTTAAGTCGTGTTATTGAGTCAGGATACTTTTATGATGAAAACTCCGGGAAGGCTATCTTCAAAACTTTAAAAAGGAATTATGCAGGCCTAGAAGTTCACAATGGATTGAATGTTTTTGTTGATAATTTTTCTCTCGCAATAGCTACTTCTTCAGGAATTACATTTTTACCACATTCAGATTATATTCGATTTGTTAGTTTAGGAATAGGATATAGATTTTAATTTTTATGATTAATTTACGATTCGCCTTATTTGCTCTTTGCTGCACTATTTCAAGTTACCATAGTTGTTTTTCGCAATCAATAACAAATGAAAATTTAGATATTGGGAACAATGACACCCTCAGAAAGGGGCCTTTTATTAGTAACATTTTTGTTTATCCTATTTCTTATTTTTTCTTTCATGAAGAGTCCTTTTTGGGATTCGGAGCGGGAATTGAAAAAAAAGTACGAAAAAAGACAAGCTTAAATCTTCCCATTCAAATAGTGTTAAATGAAAAAATAAAGGGCCTTTTTGTTGGTCTGGGTTATAAATTTTATCCTCTTAGAAATAATAAAGTTATTAGTTGGTCAATAGGAAATAATATTAGACTAGGAAAATTAGAGGAATTTAAATATTACTATGATTACAATTACTCGCCCCCACTTATTAAATCTCGAAACACATTTTCCGTAGGATATGAATTACAGAATTCTTTACTTTTCAATTACAAAAGAATTAGTTTTGAATTAAATAATTCTGTTGGCATGAACCACTTACCTTGGAATTCTTTTTTCATAAATAGCAATTTTGGTATTGGATACACAGTTCATTGAATGGTAACATTTGAGTAATGAATAGAAGTATTTTTTACAACCTACGTGAAAGACGACAGGAAATGAGACTTCCACCCATTGAAGAACATATTCAAATGATGAACTCCTGATTTAAAGGAACTTTGAAGAAGAAGTAAATTTATTTTTATTGAAAAAAAACAGGCTAATAATTGTGAAATATTTCTTAACAAAGTCTTGGGAATTCATACTAAAATCAGAACATGCAAATAAAAAAGCCGAATCCCATATAGAACTCGGCTTTATAACAAACCCCTTAATACTTACTTAATCTGAGAAAGAAAATAATTCGAAGCTTCTTTTCCCCAATTTGGAGCATAAGCTGTAGTTGATTTAAAAGTGCTGAATTTGGCTAAGGCTTTCTCAAAATACGGCTTTGCTTTTGCTTGACCTCCGCCAAATCCTTCGGGTGTGTAAAAAATATTGGTGCCCATCACATAAGGAACTCTCGGATTTTCAGGATTGATTTCTTCCGCTCTTTTGAGGGCAGTCTGGAAATCTGCTCCGTATTTCTGCCATCTGCTCATCGGATCAACTGAAAGTTTAGCCATGGCGTATTGGGCTTTCAAAACTTCAATTTCATCATTATTTGGTGATAACATTTCGGCTTTTTCTATGAAAACCTCTGCCTTTTCTAACAGCAAATCTTTCTCGCCAGCCTCTTTTAGTTTAAAAGTCTCATTGATAAGGCAATAAGCCGACCAATATTGTGGCGTCCATTCTTTGGCCTCAGCGGCCGCAATTCGCTCCATTTTATTGGCCATTGGCATGTACGAACCTTCATAATTGGCCTGAATGGCGGCCGCTTGTTCTGTCATTGTAGCTACAAATTTCTCACTTTGGGCAAAAACTGCTACTGAACCAATGGCTAATGCGATACTTAACACTAACTTTTTCATAATAAATTGTTTTGTTTTTTATGTTTATTAAAAATTTAAATCTGCTTCTTTTGATCTTCCATTGAGTTTCCCGAATGTCCAGCTTACTCCAAAAAATATCATTCGTTTCATGGGTGGATTTACCTCATAACGTTTGGTGCCATCGGCCGAATATCTGTACCCAAACACATTGTTTCTACCCAAAACATTATCAACTATGGCATAAAACACCAAGAAACTATTGGCCTTTTGCTTGATTTTGCTGGCCATAAAACTCACGTTTTGATAAGGCTTGGTCATTTCTACTTTTCCAAAATCTTCATTTATACCATACACTGGTCTGCCAGAGGCATGTGAAAAAGTCAGACCAACATTGGTGGCTATTTTTGTGAAAAATTGCTTATAAACCACACTCATGTTATGTTTTGAAGCAAAATATGGCATGACTGACTTTGGGTAATTTCTAAAATATCTTTCTGTGTCAAGAAAAGAATAAGTCACCCAAACATCTCCATTTTTTAGGCTTTTTTGATCTCTAAAAAACATATCAAAACCTTGGGCGAATCCGTTGCCACTGTTATCGGTCTGTCCAGTAGGAAATCTGTAAGGATTTGGGTCAAAAGTTTGGCTTTTTTCTACCACCAAATTGTCATATTTTTTATAGAAAACCTCAGTTCTGAATGTCCTGCCCGACTTGATAATCTGATAGTTGGCTATGATATGGTCTGATGATTCGAAGCCAAGATTTTTGTTGAGATACAAATACTCTTTATCAGGATTTTGATAAAATCTACCACCCGCCAACGACACTTGTGAGTATTTGCCTGTTTTATAAGCCATTGATATTCTCGGTACTGCATTGTATTTTCCGATAGCCGAAGAATATTCGGCTCTCGCACCAAGTCTGATGGCCAATTGTGGCGAAGCAAACATCTCAGATTCAGCAAAAATCGCTGTGTAATGATCTTTCAAAGTGGCAAGATTCTGCTCAAATTGGTTCGAAACATTTATCCAGTGGGTTTCGGCTCCAAAGTTGAAAGTCGAACTGCGATTGTTTCCGTAAAGTCTGCTCATAACCGCTCTCAATTGCGTTCTTTCATCTTCTCTGTCGGCCTTCATATTACCGATTTTTAGATTATCAATATTTTTGCTGTAAGAAACTCCCGAATTCAACACCCAAAGCCCGTCTTTGTAAGATTGGCGATACGAGGCGTTCGTGAAGGCATTTTTATTGGTATTGGCAAAAAGATATTTGGTGTTTTCGGCATCATAATTAGGCAAGTTTATGGCCGAACGGTTATCTGCAAATGTTCCGTAAATTTTTAAAGAGCTGTTGTTCTTAAAGTTCTCATTTACACCTACCGATGCACCCACCCCTTCTGGCACTTTCTCAAAATCATAATTATTTTTTACCAATTTTATTAATGGCGTAATATTACTGTAATATAAAGTTCCCGTCAACCAACCTTTGTGCGTATGCGATACCGCCGCACTAGCCAGATTCAAACTTGCGGTAGTTGAGGTATTTTCGCCCAGTTTATCTTGGGTATTGAGCAACAAAACCGAAGACAACGCTTGCCCATACAAAGCCGAATATCCACCTGTACTAAAAGCAGTGCCTTTAAACATGAACGGATCAAATCTGCCTCGCTGTGGTACATCTGGCGTGCTGCTGAAAAATGGATTCTGCACTATCATGCCGTCTATTACGGTCTTGGTTTCGTTGGCCGAGCCACCTCTCACAAACAAACCTTCTCGCTCCCCTACTCTGTTAGAACCCGGCAAAAGCTGCATTACAGACACTATATCGGCGTTTCCACCCGCCGTTGTGACGATATCCAATGGTTTCAGCATCACCATTTTCTTTTCGTCAGAAGCCTCAAACATACCGGCAGTAACCACCACGGCGTTAAGAGAATTAATGGTTTCTTCGAGTTTGACTTCCACTTCCACTTTTTGTCCATTTAGCTGGATTTCCTTTTGGGCGTTTAGAAATCCAACCATGGTTACTAGCAGTTTCTTTGTTCCTTTTTCATCTGTAGTGAAACTAAATTTGCCATTTTCGTCCGCCGATGCACCATCATAAGTTCCTTCTAGAGCAATGTTGGCAAATGGCAAAATCTCTCCTTTTTTGTCGGTTATTTTGCCAGAAACGACCGTTTGAGCGTGTGCTGAAATAATAGCGAGGATTGTAATTAAAAATGTAAATAGCTTTTTCATAATTGTTTTTTGCGTTTCGATGAGTCAAAATTGGTGGATTTCGCAAAAAACAGAAATGAATTTTCGATGAGTGATAGGAAAATTACCGATGAATGGATTTTTCGCACCGATTAAAGAAATGTGAAAATGGGAACAAATTCGTTCGTCGGTCAAAGTGGTTGAATGACTAAATCCTTTCTGACTCCAAGTCTTTATAAATCAAACGATTATTTGGGCCAAATTGAAATAACGTAGACTTTATTTTGAATTTTCATAAAAAAAATAAGCTCCTAGGTTTCAGCATTATTCCAATTTCTAAATAGCATATTGTTTATCAAAAAAGAAATTACACTAAATTGTCGCTTCAATTATCAATCTTAATTAAAATGTTTAAAAAACTCTGCATTTTATTCCTTATCTGTCCTTTGGCTTTTTCTCAAAAAACCATAAAACTATACCCTAATACAGCACCTGGCTCAGAAAATTGGAACTGGATAGAATCCGAAATAAAAACACCAGATGGCAACACAATAGCCTTCAATGTCGTGGAGCCTACGCTAACAATCTACTTACCAGATAAAAACAAAGCCACGGGTACCGCCATGTTGGTAGCTCCAGGTGGGGCGTTTCATATACTTTCGATGGATAGCGAAGGACACCAAGTAGCCAAAATGCTCCAAGCAAAAGGTGTTGCTACGTTTGTGCTGAAATATAGAGTAGTGCAACTAAAAACCAATAATCCATTTGGAGAATTGATGGGCAAAATGAAGGACTTCAAAAAACTAGACGAAGAAAACGCCCCAGTGATAGAACTAGCCATAAAAGATGCCCAAACTGCCCTAAAACACATCAGAGATAATGCTACAGAATATGAAATCAATACCGACAAAGTAGGTATGATGGGTTTTTCGGCGGGTGGAACCCTCACACTTGGAGCTTTCTACGCTTCCTCAAAAGAAACGAAGCCTAACTTTATTGCCCCAATCTATCCTTATGTGCCTGCGGTAGATTATCTCAAGAATATTCCTAAGGAAAAATACCCAATTTTCATAGCCTTGGCAGATAATGACAACTTAGGTTTTGCACCTGCCAATGCTCAATTATATCTCGACTGGCACAATGCGGGTCAAGCCGCCGAAATGCATATTTATGAAAAAGGCCTGCATGGCTTTGGAATGAACAAAAACAAAATCCCGACCGACACCTGGCATGAAAGGCTTACTGATTGGATGAAACTACAAGGATACCTAAAAAAGAAATATCCAAACCAATGGGAAAAGCAGTTTTCTGAAGAACAGCTCGAAGAATTTGCCAAGAAAAACGCCGAAAGAGAAAAAAGAGACTGGACAAATTTGGGTAGATATAGAGACGCCAATACCAAAATAGGAGCTTCAAGTACTGGAAAAACAAGAGTAGTATTGACAGGCGACTCTATCACCGACGGTTGGGTAGGTGCTAGTCCAGATTTCTTCGAAAAAAATAACTACGTCGGCAGAGGTATAAGTGGCCAAACTTCACCACAAACACTATTGAGATTTCGCCAAGACGTTATTGACTTAAAACCAAAATTAGTAGTGATAAATATCGGCATAAACGACATAGCCGAAAATACGGGAGACTATATGCCCGAATTTACACTCGGCAATTATCGTTCAATGATAGAAATAGCCAAAGCCAACAAAATCAAAGTTGTTTTGGCATCTGTTTTACCCGCATACTCTTTTCCATGGAGGCCAGAAATTAAAGATATCCCAACAAAAGTGATAGCTCTCAATGAAGGTATTAAAAAACTAGCAGTTGAGTATGGCGTAAGCTATCTGGACTATTTCAATACTTTAAAAGACGAAAGAAACGGCCTAAGCAAAGAAATGGCAGAGGATGGTGTACATCCGACCAAAGCTTGTTATGCCATTATGGAGAAAATGGTAAAAACTGCTATAGATAAAGAAAATGCCAAGAAATAACCATAAATCGGCATGAGCGGTCAGACGATAGTCGGACCTGAAAACCGACAATTCAAAATAAAAATCGGCCAGACGATAGTCGGACCAGAAAACAGAAACTACCAGAAGTCATGAATAGTGTAAATCCCGAAATAGATTTACACTATTTTTTTGTGGGAAAAACCAAAAAAAAACTTCCTCAAAAATACTATTGTATCATTTTGCGACAATAATCTTTTTTATTAAAACTATTTATCCTACTTTCGTACAAAATATTAATTTTCAAGTTCAACCTTTTTAATTCTTTAATTTTTATGAAATTAAAACTTTTAGCAATAGCTACGACCTTGGTGCTCTCTCAAAACACCATGGCTCAGTTGCAAACTGGCGAAAATATAGCCGTAACGTCTACTGATGCAGGAAAAGTACGTGGCTATATCAACAACGGTATTTACAACTACAAAGGCATTCCTTATGCCGAGGCAAAGCGTTTTGAATCTCCTCAAAAACCAAAACCTTGGGCCAACGTTCGTAGCTCCATGACCTATGGCCCGGTGGCCCCATTGGAAAACCCAACAACAAATGTCATGGATGAGAGTGAGTTCGTGTTTGATCACAACTGGGGCTTCACCAACGAAGACTGCATGCGTATAAATGTCTGGACACCAGGCATCAACGACGGCAAAAAACGCCCTGTAATGTTCTGGATTCATGGCGGGGGTTTTACAGCTGGTTCATCCATAGAGTTACCCTCTTATGACGGCGAAAACTTGGCAAAAAAAGGGGACGTGGTAGTAGTTTCTATCAACCACCGCTTGAATATCCTGGGTTATTTAGATCTTTCAGCTTATGGCGATAAGTATAAACAATCGGCTAATTTGAGCGTATTGGACATGAAAGCAGCTTTGGAATGGGTGAAAACCAATATTTCAAACTTTGGAGGTGACCCAAACAACGTAACCATATTCGGACAGTCGGGTGGTGGTGCCAAAGTAAATACCCTCATGGCTATGCCATCAGCAAAAGGGCTTTTCCATAAGGCCATCAACCAAAGTGGTGCTTTTCGTTCTGCCATGTTAGATAAAGCTACCACACAAGCCATAGGAGCCGAAGTAGTGAAAGAACTGGGATTATCAGCAGACAAAATAGATGAAATTCAAAATGTACCCTACCAAACTTTGGCCAATGCAGGTAAGAAAGCTCTAAAAACCGTAGCTGACAAAATGAAAGCCGAAGGCAAGCCAGTAGTAGGTTTTGGATTAGGCTGGGGACCAAGTGCAGATGGTGAAATACTTCCTTATCAATTATTTTCAAATGAAGCCTTCGAACTCTCCAAGAATATTCCATTGATGATCGGTACAACAATCAATGAATTTGCTGTCTTTAGAGGAGGAATTCCAGCAAACTCAACCGATGAACAAGCCAAAGAAGCTATTAAAAAAGTATATGCAGACAAAACAGATGCTTACATGGCTGCAGTGAAAAAGGCCTATCCAAATGGCAAATTGACAGACATGCTAAGCTACGATGTCACTTTCCGTCCCGGTGCGGTATTACAGGCCAACATGAAATCAGCAGTAACTGGTGGTGCACCCACATTCATGTATTTGTTTGATTGGCAATCGCCCGTAATGGATGGAAAATACAAGGCAGTTCACTGCATGGAAATTGCTTTTTGTTTTGATAACATTCAACGGACAAAAAACATGACTGGTGGCACAAAAGAAGCCCAAGCTTTGGCAGACAAAATGAGTCAATCTTGGATAAATTTTGCCCGACTTGGTGATCCAAACCATAAAGGTTTACCAAAATGGCCAGCCTATAACTCTAGTAATACGGCTACTATGCATTTTGACAATACTTGCACAGTAAAACCTCAAATGGACAAAGAGTTGTTTGATTTGTTGAAATAATCTTAAGAAAACCTTTCTTGCCACGAATGCACTAATAAATTCAGATACTATTCGTGCATTCGTGGCATTCTTTTTTATTCAAAACACACAATCTGAGACTCTAAAGTAATTTCCAGAAAACCTTTTTCGTCACGAATGCACTAATTAATTTACTATCGGTGGGCTTGTTATTTAGACCAAATTCAAAAACCACACTAAAAACCAAATCAATACGAAACTTATCAGGAGCGAGATATTGACCATGGTGCCTGCAATGCGAGAATCAAAGCCGAATTCGTCAGAAAATGGGAGAATAGTCATGCCTAAGGGAAGAATGACCAATACAATAACCACGCTTTGCATAAGCGACGGTGGAACCAAAAAATAAATGCAGGCAACACACACACCAGCTAACAAATACCTCAATACTAACACTTTACTAATGTACTTCATTTGTGTTTTATTGAGTTCAAAACTCAAATAAATGCCCATTAGAAGCAAAACCAAAGGTTTATTGGCTTTGGCCAAAATCCCTAAAAAATCAAAAGCTATATCTGGCAAAGAAATACCAAAAACATTGATACTCAAACCTATAACCATTCCCGTAACCGGTGGAAGTGTAAAAACGCGTAAAAGAAGTTTTGAAATCGGGAATTTACCATCGCCTCTTTTGGCAAAATACGAACCCACAGGGTAAACCGCCCCGAAAGTCATTATGGTGTTTCCAATGTCGAACATTACAGCAAAAACCAAAGCCTCAGTACCCCAAATACCTTCAATTAAAGGAAAGCCAAAAAGTCCAACATTCAAGCCTCCAGCTCCCATGGTAAGTACGCCTCTTAGTTTGGTTTCTAAACCCTTAAACAAATAAAAAGCCGCCGAAATCATAATTACGCCCATACCGATGCATAAAAAAGGCAACAAAAATAGCGAAGGCTCGAGCTTGACTTTTGAAGTAGAAATAATCATTAAGGCAGGAAAAGTAGTGTGCATCAAAAACTTCGAAAGCACTTTTCCCTCTTTTTCAGAAATAAAATTATACTTTTTTATCAGAAAGCCCATCAGTATAAGAGCCAGCGTAATGATAAAAGTGGCGTTTGCTTGAGCCATTTAAAATCTTTTTTGCAAAGATAAATCCTATCGATTAAAATAATACGATTATGTCATCCAAGAACAATTATTTAGAAAATAAATACCACTCTTAAGCATTAATGGTGTTGTTTTCTGCTGATTATTCCCCCGGAGGCTTCTTTTATAGTACTGGCAAATACGAAAGCATTGGGATCCACTTCATAGATTAGGTTCTTGAGTTTTCTTAACTCAAAGCGTGTAATAACCGTAAAAATAATATCGCAGTCGGCACTTACCTCAAAAGACTCTGGCAAAAAACCTCGCTCTCCTTTATAGACCGTAATCCCACGTTTCAGATTATTAACCAACTCATGCTTAATAACCTGACTTTCTGATGATATGATAGTAACCCCGGTAAAAGCCTGTAAACCCTCAACAACGTAGTCGATTGTACGAGAGGCTGCAAAATAAGTTAGGCAAGAATAAAGGGCTGTTTCAACACCAAACTTAAAAGCCGCCACAGAGAATATTATGATATTTATACCCAAAATTATCTCGGTAATAGTAAAGGAAGTTCTTTTGAGGGTATAAAGTGCCAAAACCTCAATACCATCGAGAGCAGCACCTGCACGCATGTTTAGGCCCACTCCAAGGCCCAGAAAAACCCCTCCAAAAATGGAAATCAATAACTTGTCGTGTGTGAGGTCAAATACCGGTAATGTCTGTAGGACAATCCCTAAGAGCACTACAGCCACGAAAGTCTTGATAGTAAACGCCTTTCCAACAGTAAAATAACCAATAATAATCAAAGGGATGTTCATCAAGACTATAACCAGAGCCAGATTGACATGATAAAGCTCGTGGATAAGCAGTGATAAACCCGTAACACCACCGTCAAAAAAATGATTGGGTACCAAAAAACCCTTTAATGCCACAGCGGCTATCAAAACTCCAAAAGCTATCATCAGATATTCTTGGGCATAAGCCTGAATCTTCGATGTCTCGCTTTGTTTGGAAATACTCTTCATTCTGTCTTCTACTTTTGTTAAATTTTCTTTCTTTTTTGTTTCTAATTCGTGCTTGGCTGTTTTTGTAAAAAAACTATGGTTGTTTAGGAATTCTATCTGAACTTCCAACCACCGTTTTTCATTCAGCTCTTGACCGCCAGCTCTCAGTTCGCTTACGAGTTTATCCGAATTGTTGAAATAATTTTCGGTGCCAAGATAATACAGATCGGCATCACAAAGTATCTCCTCCAGTTTATTTTTGGGTGATTGGGGCAACTTGGTGGCCATAATAAGTTCTTTCACCACTTCTATCTCCGAAACTTCAAAACCATACTTTGGCAGAACAGTATCGGCATACTCGCATGAACGCTCCTCGTGCCCAAAGGTATTGCTATCAAATATAAAACCTGTATCGTGCATAATTGCACCTGTTTTCAAAAGCTCCAGCTGAGCTTTATCCATGCCTTCCTTCTCTGATAAATAAATACACTTCTGAAGAACATACAACGAGTGTTCCGCATTATGGTACGCCACGAAGGCAGGTATCTCCTTCGCCAGTCTTTCCTTAACCTCATCAAAAACTTGCTCAAACCTCATGTTAAAGTAGCCGGATTTAGACTTAATTCAATACTTCATACAATACCACCTCCGAAGCCTTATTTTTCAAAGATTTGGCACCCATAAGCCTACAATTAAACGATTGTTTTACCTTCTCGTATGCTTCCTCATTTATAACTATTTGGCCGTTTTGTGCAGCACTTTGTAGCCTTTGAGCCACATTCACCGTGTCACCAATCACGGTATAGTCTAGCCTTTTCAAGGTCAAAGAACCGATGTTTCCGGATATCATTTCACCCGAATTTATACCTATAGAAACCTTAGGTTGAAAATCAATCTTTGACAAAGCTTTGGGCAGGGACTCAATCTGATTCCTGATAGCCAAAGATGCTTCAATGGCTCTGTCAAGATGAAAATCGCCCTTAAAGACCGCCATAACACAGTCACCTATAAACTTATCTATATGACCACCTTGAGCTATGATTTCTTTTACAATGACATCGAAATATTGATTCAACAGGGTCACTACCTTGTCAGGGCTTTCAGATTCGCTTATTGAAGTAAAACTACAAATATCTATAAAAGCCACACTGGCTTCAATGGTTTCATTGGCCGAAAGCGAAGCTTCGTATTCACGGCCCTGCATAAAACTCAGCACGTTATGGTCTACGTACATTTTTAGGATATTATTTTCCTTTATGGCCCGAAGTGTCTCCTTGAGTTGATTTACGTGCAGAATAGTTTTTTCAATTGTAGTTTCTAAATCGGTAAAATTTACCGGTTTGGTCACAAAATCAAAAGCCCCTCTGTTCATGGCTGTTCTGATATTGTCCATATCTCCGTAGGCCGAAACCATCACCGATTTCACCAAAGGGTGGGTTTCGCTGAGCTTGGAAAGTAGTGTAAGACCGTCCATTTCGGGCATGTTAATGTCGCTCAAAACGATGTCTACGTCGGGGTTTTCTTCCAAAACTCTCAAAGCCTCGGAGCCATTAACAGCAAAAACAAAGGCGTATTTTTGATCTCTTATTTTTTGCCTATATTTCTGCTTTATGAGCACCTCTAGGTCTGTCTCGTCGTCGGCAATTAATATTTTAGTCATCACACTTACCTTTTAAAAAGTCTTTCTTTCAAATCACCAAAATCCAGAGGTTTGTTTAGGAAATCGTCGGCTCCTAAACTCAAGGCCTTGTTGCGTGTTTCATCGTCTCCATAAGCGGTTATCATCATCACTATGGGTTTCGGCTTTGTGTTTTTTTCCACTATTTCCCTCAAAAGCTCTATGCCACTCATACCCGGCATATTGATGTCAGACAAGATTAATATTGCTTCGGATTCATGTTCATGAAGATACACCAAGGCATTTTCGCCAGAAGAAGCAAAAGAAAATTCTACTTCTCCATTTCTAATTTCCTTGCGAAATTTCTGCAAAAACAAGTCTTGAATATCCAGCTCGTCGTCAACAACTAGAACTTTCATGGTTTTGGGTTTAATGTTGGTAAAAATAATAAATGTTTTAGGTTATTGGCAATTTAATTATGAAAGTAGTACCAACCCCTTCTTCACTTTCTACTTCTAAAGTCCCACCATGCCCTTTCGTCACAATATCATAGGCCAAACTCAGCCCAAGGCCTGTACCCTTGCCAGTGGGTTTTGTTGTGAAAAAAGGTTGAAAGATTTTTTCAAGATTTTCCTCTGAAATACCCGAACCGTTATCTCTTACAGATATTTCAATATTATCGTTGGCTTTATGCGTAGAAACAACAACCAAAGGTTTATAAGGCTCTGCATTCAAACTCTTTGTGTTTATTTTAGCTCGCTCATTACAAGCATAAAACGCATTATTGATCAAATTCAAAAATACCCTTCCAAGGTCTTGCGGAACGGCATCTATCAATTGCAAATTAGAATCCAATTCAGCTTTGAAATCTGCATTAAAAGTTTTGTCTTTGGCTCTCAAACCATGGTAGCTTAACCGCAAAAACTCATCTGCTAAGGCATTGATATCTGTTGGTTCTTTTTGGCCAGTATTGGTTCTCGAATGCTGAAGCATTCCTTTTACGATACTTGCGGCACGTTTACCATGGTGATTTATTTTTTCGGTATTCTGGGTAATATCTCCTAAAATCTCTTCGATCAACTCGCTTGCGGCGACTTTATCGTTTGAAGTCAAAGCCTCTTTAAGTTCTGAAATTAGTTCTATGTTTAGTTCCGAAAAATTATTCACAAAATTCAGTGGATTCTGAATCTCATGGGCAATTCCTGCCGTAAGCTCACCCAAGGAGGCTAGTTTCTCTTGTTGAACCAACTGATTCTGCGTAGCTTTTAGTTCTTCAACCGTAGATTCTAACTGCTCTTTTTGTGCCAATATCTCCGATGTCCGCTCCTTCACGAGCATCTCCAATTTTTCGTTTTCACCTACTACAATTCTATTTTTTTCTTCCTCCTTTTTTAGTGCTTTTATCTGATTGTTGGTACTTATAGCGAAAGCAATCATCCAAAAAAGTGCCCCTAAAAACACAAAATCAACGATTACATCATTCTCCTCCATAAAATCGTGCATGAAGTATTCGAGAAAATCCCTTGCACTACTTACAATGTAAAAGGGTAGCCCTGCTTTTAGCAACGAACTAGCCAGATTATTCTCCTTCAATAACCACAGAACATATATAATAGCCGAGAAAACCAAAAACCAACAAAAGTTGATGGTAGGGAGAAATCGCTCGAAAGAAGTGAAATTTAGGAGCAGTAAAAAAGGAACAATAAACAAATTCAGAATTTTCAAATATTGATCATATCTCGGCAGTGTCTCTTGGGTATTGAGGTGCGTTCGGATAAATCTTAATGCCAAAAAAGCTACGAAAAAATTGAGCATGGGAAATGGAGGTTTTTCTCGAGAGATATGTTTTTATCAAAAACAAACCAAATTAAGAAAACTATTGAGCTATTTGGCAAAGAGAGGTAGAATAAATTTTAATAATCACAAAATTTCCAAAGCCTTGCACGCAGTAGAATTGCTATGTTTTATCTTCGAACAAAATATCAAACAATGAACCAATACATTGCTCATATCGCTCTGGTTGTAGAAGATTATGACTCAGCCATAGACTTTTATACCAGAAAACTGAACTTCGATTTAATAGAAGACACCAAACTTTCAGAAACCAAACGCTGGGTTTTGGTTGCACCAAAGGGCTCCAGAGAATGCAAAATTTTACTCGCAAAAGCGGTAGGTGAGCAAAAAAATGCAATCGGGAATCAATCAGGTGGCAGAGTGTTTTTGTTTTTACACACCGACAATTTCGACAGAGATTACCAAAATTTAATCAATCAGAATATCAAAATATTTAGGCAACCTAGCCTTGAGGAATATGGCAAAGTATGCGTTTTTGAAGACCTTTACGGCAACCTCTGGGATTTGATTGAAAAATCAGAATAAAGAAAAATGGGAATACAAAATTGCATTCCCACCATTATATCCGTAAAATCCTTCTTATCTACTCCGATGTATTCAATTCTCCCTCCCATTTGGCTACCACGGCTGTTGCCACGGCATTGCCCGCTACCGAAGTTGCTGAGCGACCCATGTCTAATAGCCAGTCTACAGCCAATACTAGACTAATACCTTCTTGCGGCAAGCCAAACATAGTGAGTGTGCCGGCAATAACAACCAAAGAAGCACGTGGCACACCAGCGATGCCCTTACTCGTTAAAAGCAAGGTCAACAACATCGTAATCTGCTGACCCAAAGTAAGTTCTATGCCGTATATTTGGGCAATAAATCCCGTCGCAAACGTCATATACATCATGGAGCCGTCGAGATTAAAAGAATAACCCAGCGGCAAAACGAAACTAATAATACGCTCCGAAATTCCGAATTTCTTTAATTGCTCTATTTGAAGAGGCATAGAGGCCTCTGAACTAGCAGTACTGAAAGACAAGAAAAGTGCATCTTTTACATATTTCAAGAGCTTCCAATAATCTATTTTCATAAAAAGGCATATCACCCAAAGCACTACAATTATGAAGAATGCCAATGTGGCAAAGAAACAAACAATCAAGTACAAATATCCTCCCAAAACCCCCAATCCTTTGGAAGCTATTACCGCCGCTACCGAGCCGAAAACTGCATAAGGAGCAAAAGTCATCACATAACCCACTATTTTAAACATTACCTCCGAAAGAGCGTCCAAAGCCTTCGTTATGGTTTTGCCTTTGTCGCCTATGGCCGCCAAGGCCACACCAAAAAATAATGAAAACACCACTATCTGAAGTACTTCGTTGGTTGCCAAAGCCTCAAAAATGCTTTTCGGAAAAACGTGTGTAATAAAGTTCTCCAAAGTCATCTTTTTAGCTTCTACTCCAGTATCCGTGCCCGAATCGGGTAAATCCAAAGTCATCACCTTGCCCGGTTTCATGATATTTACGGCTACTAGGCCAGCAATCAATGACAAAATGGTGGCAAAATAAAAATATCCGAGTGTCTTAAGCCCTATACGCCCAACTACCTTAAAATCACCAAGTTTGGCTATTCCAACTGTGAGAATTGAGAAAACCAATGGCCCCAGAATCATCTGAATTAATCGAAGAAAAATCTTGGAAAGCAACTGTAAGTAGGAACTCCATTCCTTAACACCCTCATTGGCTTTAATCTGCTCAGCTGTCAACAAACTCGCATCTTTGATACCGAATTGCCCCAAATCAAAATGATTATGAATAAAAAATCCAACAACAATACCGACCGTCATGCCGATAAAGATTTTCCAAGTAATGTTTAATTTCATTGAGATAAGGTTAGTTTTTGGTTTGATGATTAAAGTTAAATATAAATCAATTCTTGTTATTTAAGAATTTTCGTGTCCTCATTTTCTACAAAAATAACAATTTCTTCTTCATTCAATTATAAATATGTATTTAAAGGCCATTGCAACAAAAAACTATTTAAACTTTCTTACATAATAATCTGTTAATTTTGCAATATGATAACAGTAAGAGAAAGGCCGGTAACACATTGGCTGCCAATAACTAAAAAAGAAGTAGAAATGAGGGGCTGGGATGAGCTAGATGTCATCATCATCTCCGGCGATGCCTATGTAGACCATCCCTCGTTTGGCACGGCTGTTATCGGTAGAATTATTGAAAGTGAGGGCTTTAAGGTAGCTATTATTCCTCAACCCAACTGGAAAGATGACCTTCGCGATTTCAAAAAATTGGGTAAACCCAAATATTTTTTCGGGGTGACAGCTGGCTGTATGGATTCTATGGTAAACCACTACACCGCCAACAAACGCCGCCGTTCAAACGACAGTTACACGCCTGGCGGAGAAGCTGGCTTTAGACCTGATTATGCCACGACAGTTTACAGTAAAATTCTAAAAGAAATATACCCCGACGTACCAGTTTTGATTGGTGGCATAGAGGCTTCACTAAGAAGAGTTACCCATTACGACTATTGGGAGGATAAACTTCTACCTTCGATTTTAGTTGATTCGGAGGCAGATATGCTAGTTTATGGCATGGGCGAGCAGCCATTGCGGGATTTGTTGAGGTTGGTCAAGAAAGGTGTGCCTTTGAATACCATCAAAGATGTGAATCAAATTGCGTTTTTAGAGGATGGCCTTGAAGACGTAAAAGATTACAAAAACTGGGAGATTGTTGAATTGGCCAGTCACGAGGTATGTTTGGAAGATAAAATAAAATATGCTTCTAACTTTAAGATAGTTGAGGTAGAATCCAACAAATGGCAAGCCAATAGGATTGTACAAAAAGTGGGTAATAAAACATTGGTTATCAACCCACCATATAAAACTATGGATGAGGAAGAAATGGATAAATCCTTTGATTTGCCTTATACCCGCATGCCACATCCTAAATACGCTAAACGAGGTGCCATTCCAGCCTATGAAATGATTAAATTCTCCATCAATATGCACCGTGGGTGCTTTGGGGGTTGCAGTTTCTGTACCATTTCGGCTCACCAAGGCAAGTTTATAGCCTCTCGTTCGGAGGAATCCATCATGAAAGAAGTGGATGCATTGACTCAACATCCTGAATTTAAGGGTTATATTTCAGACCTTGGTGGACCATCGGCCAACATGTATCGAATGAAAGGCAAAGATGAATCTATTTGTAATCGTTGCCAAGCTCCGAGTTGTATTCACCCCGTAATATGCTCAAATTTAGACACTTCGCACAAACCATTGACGAAACTTTACCAAAAAGTAGATGCCCATCCTGAAATTAAAAAAGCATTTGTGGGTTCTGGCGTAAGGTACGATTTGTTGGTAGACGACTTCAACAAAAACAATCAAGACGGCAACCACGACGAATACATGGAGCAGTTGGTCACTCGCCACGTTTCGGGCAGACTGAAAGTAGCCCCTGAACACACTTCAGATGCTACCTTGAGAGTTATGCGTAAGCCGGGCTTTAAATATTTCAGAAAATTCAAGGATAAATACGACAAGATTCAAGAGAAACACGGTCTGAAACAGCCATTGATTCCTTATTTCATCAGTTCACACCCAGGTTGTGAAGAAGCTGATATGGCGAATCTAGCAGCTGAGACAAAAGATTTAGGTTTTAAATTGGAACAAGTACAAGACTTTACTCCAACTCCAATGACGGTGGCCGAGGTGATTTACTACACTGGTGTACACCCTTACACCTTGCAACCAATACATACTGCCAAAACCAAAGAAGAAAAACTAACGCAGAATAAATATTTTTTCTGGTATAAGCCAGAGGTAAAAGGCTGGATAAAGAGTCGTTTATTAAAACTCGGACATAAAGAACTGGCAGCAAAGCTTTTGAGCCCACTAAAACCACAAAACAATGAGGTAAAAAAAGTAGAAGAAGTTCAGAAGAAATCGACTACAGTTATGTCCCAAAAACCAAATTTTAGCTCTAAAAAACAGTTCGAAACAAAACCGAAAGAAGAGGTATTTCAAAAGAAAAAACCTTTGAAAAAGAAAAAAGGTTGGGCTTAAGATGATTTTCATTTTTAGAATTTCCTACTTTCGCAAATTCATTGAAATTCTACAAGTTACAACATGATTGGAGTTTTTGATTCGGGCATTGGTGGCCTTACGCTACTCAAAGAAATGATGCACACCCTGCCTCATGAAAATTTCTTGTATTATGCCGATACTGAAAACGTACCTTATTCTTACAAAACCACCGAGCAAATCAAAGAATATGTAGAAAAAGCAGTGGTTTTCTTAAGAAATGAGGGCTGTAAAGCAATAGTTTTGGCATGCAACACAGCCACCAATGTGACCATAGAATTCCTAAGAGAAAAGTACGACTTTCCAATAATTGCTATTCAACCAGCTGTAAAGGTGGCATTTGATAACAATTCCGAAAACAAAAGAATCTTGGCCTGTGCTACACCTGTTACATTAAAAGCGGATAGATTCGAAAACCTCATCAATTCACTCGATATCAACCATTTGGTAGACAGACTTCCACTCCCTGGTCTGGTAGAATTTGCTGAAAACGAGCAATTTGAAAGTCCTGAGGTTTTGGAATATCTCAAAAAAGAATTCTCAAAGTTTGATTTAGAAAACTATAAATATGTAGTATTGGGCTGTACACATTTTACTTATTTCGAAAAACTAATTCAAGATAACTTCCCGACTTTACATCCCGTAGATGGCAACCAAGGCACAGCTCGACATCTCAAAAACACATTGGCAGGTTTAAATCTTCTAAATCTACACGATAATGGCACAGTGAGATTCGTAGAATCGGGTAAATATGTAGAAGACGAAACAAGATTTTGGAGGTATTTGAATCGTCAGTACTAAAACAATAGTCCCGCAATCGTAGCAGACATGTAACTAGCTAAAGTTCCTGCAATCAAGGCTCTAACGGCCACTTTCGTCAAATCTTCCCTTCTAGAAGGCTCCAAAGCAGATATTCCACCTATTTGAATTCCCAAAGAGCCGAAATTGGCAAAACCACAAAGTGCGAAACTAACAATAGCTATGGTTTTCGGAGATAAAGCTCCAGCTTCCATCATTCCCTTTAGGTTAAGATATGCCACAAATTCGTTGGCCGCCAATTTTGTCCCCATTAATGAGCCCGCCTGAACAATCTCAGCCGAAGGTACGCCCATAGCCCATGCAAATCCAGCGAAAAGATAACCCAAAATCAAATCTAAACTCAAGGTCGGCATGGCCACCAAACCACCAATTTTACCCAATAAAAAGTTAATCAGAGCAATCAAAGCAAGAAAACCTATTAACATCGCCAAGACATTCAAACCCACTTTAAGTCCATCAGAACATCCAGCTGATACTGCATCTATGAAATTGGTATGTTCCTTTTTTACTTTTAAAGAAACCTCTCCTTTTGTTTCGGACTCTTCTGTCTCTGGAAACATGATTTTAGCAATAGCCAAAGCCCCCGGAGCAGCCATTATACTCGCGGCTATTAGATATTCGGCTTTTACTCCAAACTGTATGTATGTAGCCATTACCCCACCTGCAATACAAGCATAACTTCCTGCCATCGAGGCTGTCAACTCAGAATTGGTCATTCCTTTCAAGTAAGGTTTTATCATTATTTGTGCCTCTACTTGACCGACAAACGTACTAGCAATGTTGGAAAGAGCTTCCGCACCGCTGATGTTCATGAGTTTTTTCATACCAATGGCTAGCCATTTTACTATGAACTGAATGATGCCCAGATAGTAGAAAATATTCACCAAAACTGCCACAAAAATGATGGTAGGAATAATCTTGAAAAAGAAAATAAACCCGCCCCCTCCAAAGGCCTTAGCCACGAGGTCGTTTTGTGCCAAAGGACCGAACACAAACATAGCCCCATCATTGGAAAAGTCGATTACTCTTGTCACCCATCTACCCAAAGTAGAGAAAAGCTCCTTTCCTGCCGTAGTTTTCAAAATAAACAATCCCAACAAAAGTTGGAGAAATAATCCCACACCAACCGTGCGGTAATTGATGGCTTTGCGATTATTTGAAAGCAAAAATGCTACAGCTAGAATAAGTACCACTCCGAGGAGGCCAATGAGGTTTTGCATAGGTTATAGGGTTAGTTTATTATTGAATTGAAGTTCATTTTATATTCTCAAAAGACAGACATTTTCAATTATTTGCTGTAAGTATCGAATTACAAAAGCAATTTTAACCAAAATTCATCTTTATAAATCACTTTTATTCAGAAATCTTTAAATCAACCAAAATTAACTTGAGTAAAATACTCCAAAAGACGAAACTGGAGATCTCAAATGTCAATTTATTATTTTTAATGGTTGAAAAATAAATTCCCAAGCTCTACTCCTCCCAAGCCCAGTCAATCTTGTGCTTCATATCTTTGATGCTCATGCTGTTGGCTTTGAAGTAAGTCCTGATTTGGTCTACTTTATCGTATTCTTGTTTGGCTTTGTGCTCTCGGTAGAGTTCCAACATTCCTTGGATAACGGCTTCGTCATTCGTCGGTTTTTCTTCTTCAAGACCGAGAATATTCTCAATAAAATCAACAAATTTAGTCTTTAAATTTTCAAAAGTATCTTCTCCGATGGCTGATGGTTGCAGCTGATTCATGTAAATCATATTCACGTATTTCAGCAACGTAAATAACTGAGCAATAGCCACTGCCGTATTAAGATCATCATTCAAAGCCTCATAAAAACCCTCAATTGATTTCTCTATTTCGGCTTTCTTTTTTTCATCAATGGCAACCTCATCGTTTGCCACAAATTCAAGATTTTTGGAAACCCTCAAGCCATTTATCAACCTTCTGTAACCCTTTTGAGCAGCCTTGAGTGCATCATTCGAAAAATCCAAAGTAGAACGATACTGTGACTGTAACATAAAGAAACGAACCGTCATCGGGCTGTAAGCTTGCTCCAACAATGGGTGATTGCCCGTAATCAATTCTGCCGGCAAAAAGCTATTTCCCAAGGATTTAGACATTTTTTGCCCATTAACCGTGAGCATGTTTGAGTGCATCCAATACTTTACGGGTTCTATGCCAGTTAAGCCAGTTCCTTGAGCAATTTCGCACTCATGATGTGGAAATTTCAAGTCCATACCACCACCGTGAATGTCAAACTGTTTGCCCAAATATTTGGCACTCATACAAGTACACTCCAAATGCCAACCCGGAAATCCCATTCCCCAAGGACTAGGCCATTGCATAATATGCTCTGGAGCAGCCCTTTTCCATATCGCAAAATCCAGTGGATTACGTTTTTCAGCTTGTCCGTCTAATTCACGGGTTTCGTTCAACAAATCTTCCAAAATTCTACCCGAAAGCTTTCCGTAATTGTTACCCGCCTCATTGTATTTATTAATATCAAAATATACCGAACCGTTGGCTTCATAGGCCAATCCTTTATTTATCAAATCTTTAACGGCTTCTATCTGTTCCACCATGTGACCAGTAGCCGACGGCTCAATGCTTGGAGGAAGAAAATTAAACAATTTCAAAACATCGTGAAAATCATTGGTGTAGCGTTGTACAATTTCCATGGGTTCCAATTGCTCCAACTTAGCCATTTTTCCAATCTTGTCCTCTCCTTCGTCACCGTCCCCTACCAAATGACCCACATCAGTGATGTTTCTAACGTATCTTACTTTATATCCAATATGAATTAAGTACCTGTAAAGCACATCGAAAGTCATAAAGGTGCGAACATTTCCCAGATGTACAAAGTTGTAAACAGTAGGACCACAAACATACATACCCACGTGTTTGGGTACGATGGGTTCAAAAACTTCTTTCTGCCTGGTAAGTGAATTGTATATTTTCAGAGTTTGCATTTATGTTTTTTTCGAGTATTAGACACAAAAATAATTCTATTCAATTGATATTTATCTTTTTTTTTGTGGAAGTGTCGTCCTTAAAACAATTTCAGTCCGTATTTATTACCAAATTTGCATAATCGCCAAAGAAAAGCATTGATGAAAAAGCCAAAATTCCTGATCGTTCTACTGATTTTAATTTGCACTTATAGCTTCGGGCAAAAGGATTCAACACAAAAAATATTCCGAAATAAAAGCATCGTGGTTTTACCAGTTGTTTTTCGCCTTCCAGAAACCCGCTGGGGTGGCGGTGTGGCAGGGGCGGCAAGTTTTTCGTTTGCCAAAGATTCGCTGGGTGCCAAACCTTCACAAATAACCTTCGGGACAACCTTTACCCAAAACAAACAGATTTTGGTGTTTTTCCCTTTTAAAATTTTCACCAACAACGACAAATATTATTTCTTCTCTGAAAACGGTTGGTACAGATTTAATTATCTCTACTCTGGCATTGGCGAAAATAGGGTCCCGGACGAAAAATACGACACGGACTATTTCAGAGTAAGGCTTTTGGCCGCAAAACAGGTTCGGAAATCAACCTATGTGGGACTTAGGCTCAATTTCGAGGACTACAAGGTCACTGGCACCTTACCCAGCGGTGAGTTAGAAACTGGAAAAATCAACGGAAGTGATCATTCAAGAACACTTGGGCTTGGTTTATCGGTCTTAAAAGATACCAGAGATGCAGTATTTTATCCAAGAAAGGGTGTTTTTGGAGAATTTTATATTGTACCGTCGTCTAAAGTTTTTGGATCAAACAGAAACTTTACCAAGATTAATCTCGACTTGGCTCATTATAATAGTTTCGGACCGAAGACTGTTTTTGCCAAACAAATTATTGCGATTTCCAACATTGGCGATGTCCCATTCAACCAAATGGCTTACTTGGGAGGTCAACAAAAAATGCGTGGTATTTATGAAGGTTATTTTAGAGATAAAAATGCCATGATTGTCCAAACCGAAATCCGACAAGAAATATGGAAAATGTTTGCGGTAGTGGGTTTTGGCTCTATGGCGTTTCTTGGAGACAGCAACGACCTCCTAAGGCTAAAATATCCAAAATACACCTACGGAGCCGGGTTAAGAATAGCCACCAAAAATCATCTTAACTTACGACTTGACTATGCCCTTTCTCCCTACACTTCTGGCAATTTTTATGCTACAGTGGGCGAGGCTTTTTGAGTGAATAGATGCTAAAATACCAAAATAGCCATAAATAATTTACCAAAATTCTTCCTAAATTGCGGCTCAAATTCAACCTTTCCCAAATTATGAAAAATTTCATTTTTATCATTCTCTCTTATGTCCTCCTCTCCTGCTCGCCCACTCGAAAGTTTCAGGAAGCAGCCAAAAGTTGGGAGCCAGAAATACAGAAACTCGAAGCCAAAGATAAGACCGAAAAAGATCCTGAGAATGCAATTCTTTACATTGGAAGCTCAAGTATCAGACTTTGGAAAAACATTGACAAAGACATGGCTCCTTATCCAGCTATTCAGAGAGGTTATGGTGGAGCGAAATTTACAGATTTATTGGTTTATGCCAAACGCATAGTTTATCCGCATCAATTTAGGGCTTTAGTAGTTTATGTGGCCAACGACATAACGGGTGGTAAAGAAGACAAAACTCCTCGAGAAGTACTGGGTATGTTTAAGACTCTCGAAAAAATCGTCAGAAAAAAATATAAAAATCAGCCCATCTATTTCGTGGCTTTTACACCTACTAAGTCTCGCTGGAAAGCCTGGCCACAAATCAGGGAGGCCAACGCCCTGATCCAAGCTTATTGCAAAACCAAGAAGAATCTCCAATTTGTAGAAACCGAAGCTCAGTATTTAGGTTCCGACGGTTTGCCAATTGACGAATATTTTATTGCAGACCAACTACATCAAACCCAAAAAGGATACGATGTCTGGGCTTCTATTATTAAGAAAAAACTAAACGAGACCTTAAAATAAATGAAAAAAGTACTCAGTATAATCGCTTTGACACTACTGTGTTTGGGTCAGGTTCAAGCTCAAAAAAGCAATGCCTACAAAATATTGGTTGGAACATACACACAGAAAACCTCCGAGGGAGTCTATTATGTGACGGTTGACAAGAATTCTCTGAAATCAACCATAGTCAGCCACTCAGACAAAATAGATAATCCATCGTTTTTAGACATTTCTAAAGACAAAAAAAACATTTACACGGTTTGTGAAACAGATGGTGGAAGTGTACAAGCTTTAAAATTTAATCAAACGACCGGAGAGTTTAGGCATGCAAACATAGTAAACTCCGGAGGAGCACATCCTTGTCATATAGCTTTGGATAATACCGGAAAATGGATTTTCACTGGAAACTATACCGGCGGAAATTTGGGCGTTTTACCCATAAAAGCTGACGGAACTGTTGGCGAACCAACGCAAATTATTCAGCATTATGGAGCAGGCCCAAATAAAGATCGACAAGAAAAACCTCATGTACACTCCGTAAATATTTCGCCAGATAACAAAAACCTATTTGTAGCTGATTTGGGTATTGATGAGGTGGTAAACTACGCTTTCGATGCCAAGATAGGTAAACTAAAAGAAATTCAAAGAATAAAATTAACGGCTGGTTCTGGGCCAAGGCATTTTACTTTTCATCCGAGTTTGCCCTACGCTTATGTCATTCAAGAGCTTACTGGAAAAGTAACCTTATTTTCATACAAAAATGGCCTCCTAAAAACACTGGAAGAAGTAAGCACTTTACCTGAAGGCTCGACTGTGAATAATGCCTGTGCGGATATACATATTTCGCCTGATGGAAAATTTCTTTATGGCTCTAATCGGTTTTATGATACCATTGTAACCTTTTCTATAAATCCAAAAACTGGGAAATTAAAGCAATTAAGCCAAACACCAGTCGGTGGAAAAGTACCAAGAAATTTCGGAATTTCGCCAGACGGTAAATATGTGTTCGTGGCTAACCAAAACACCGACAACATCGTAATATTCGAAAGAAATGACACCACAGGCCTACTAAAAAACACAGGAAAAGAAATAAATATTTCGATGCCCGTTTGTATTAAATTTCTTTGATTATTTTCACAAAATTTTCGAAGGCTTCGAAAAGTCTTACAGAAAGAAAAACATTTATCTACAAAGCACGAGAGACAAGGTGACTATAAAAAATAGTTTTTAGCATTTTTGTACCTTCTGGTGTTATTGAAAGAAAGTCTAAAAATTGTATGCAGAACATTTGTGTTGTATTTGACATCGGCAAAACCAATAAAAAAATATTGGCGTTTAATGAAAGTTTTGAGGTAGTTTATGAAAAACAAACATCATTTCCCGAAATCCTCGACGACGATGGCGAAGCATGTGACGATCTGTTTTCTTTGACCAACTGGCTGAAATCGGAGTTTGAGCAAGTAAAAAATAACCCTCGGTTTAGTATCAAAGGCCTAAATTTTTCAGGCTACGGAGCAAGTTTGGTTCACCTAGATCACCAAGGAAACCCAATAGCCCCTTTGTACAACTACCTGAAGGCCTTTCCTAAAGAACTCAAAAAGACTTTTGAAGAAAAATATGGCCCCTTGAGCCAATTTTTCAGTGATACTGCCTCGCCAGACCTAGGAATGCTGAACTCCGGCATGCAATTATATTGGCTTAAATACCAAAAGACTGAGGTTTTCAAAAACACTAAATACAGCCTTCACTTTCCGCAATATTTGAGTTTTGTGTTCAGTCAAATTCCACAGTCGGAATTTACTAGCGTGGGATGCCATACCGCTATGTGGGACTTTACCAAACAGTCTTATCACCAATGGCTTCAGGCAGAGCATCTTGAATCTGGCTTATTGAACTCAGTATCTGCGAAGCAAGCGATTGTCAAAGACGGAATACCTATTGGCCCGGGTATCCATGATAGCTCCTCAGCCTTGGTTCCATACCTGAAAACCATCAAAGAGCCTTTTGTACTAATTTCAACAGGCACTTGGTGTATCAGTATAAATCCTTTCAACGAAGAACCATTAAACCAAAGAGAACTCGCAAGTGATTGCTTAAACTTTTTGAGCTACAAAGGTAAATCAGTTCGTGCCTCAAGGTTATTTTCAGGCAATGAGCACGAGAGACAGATCAAACATTTGTCATCATATTTTGAAGTACCTCTTGATTATTACAAAGACGTAAAATTTGATTACAAAATAATTCAATCATTAAGAAAGACGCATGTGCAGGCCATCCCAGAAAAAACAGATTTGGGGCAGCTTCGAGAATGTCCGTTTGTGGAGCGAAACCTCAATCAATTTAAGACTTTCGAGCAGGCCTATCATCAATTTATAATGGATTTGGTGGCACAGCAAGTAGCATCTACCAAACTGGTTTTCGGCAAAACTATCCCGAAAAAAATATTTGTAGATGGGGGCTTTTCTAAAAACCCCATTTTTATGAATCTTATCTCTGAGGCTTTTCACAATTCAGAGGTATATGCATCTGAGGTAGCTCAAGCTTCTGCATTAGGAGCAGCATTGGTTATTTCTGAAAATTGGACAAAAAATGCGTTTGATGTTTCAAAGCTAAAACTCAATAGATTCTTATAGTCTTTATTAAAAATACAAGAAGAAAACCAACCATTTAACAAAAAAAACAAAATCCTAATTTGTTTTTCCATTTAATGTAACTACATTGGTGGTACGGATATTGCAACCCATTTCTATCTTACTCCGTAACTATTAATGTATTATGAATCCAATCCCAGAGTCTGAGAAGTTCAGGCACCTGCTCCAAGGCTGTCTCGACCAAGACAGAAAGAGCCAAGAACTGCTGTATAAGCAGTACTTTGGGTTTGCGATGAGTATATGTTTGCGATATTCAAAAACACGAGACGAAGCCCTCGAAATCTTGAATGACGCATTCCTGAAGGTATTCTTAAAAATAAACTCTTATGATTATACAAGGCCATTTTCAGTTTGGCTAAAAAGAATCGTGGTAAATACAGCAATAGACGCCTATCGTAGTCAAAACAAGCATTACAACCATCTCGACATAGAGACAGTCTTTTCTTTGCCCAATGAAGATGCTACTCCATTGCAAAAAATGAGTTACGACGAACTCTTACAAACAACCAAAAGGCTACCTAAAAATTATCAATTAAATTTCAATTTGTACGTAATCGAAGGCTTTTCGCATGATGAAATAGCCAAAATGATGAACATTTCTGTGGGTACTTCCAAGTCCAATTTATCCCGGGCAAGAGAAATGCTGAGGAATATTTTAAAAAATGTTGACTCCCAGAAAATACAAGAAAAATGAAAGATTGGGAAAACATATCAGATGATGAATTCGACGAGGTTTTCAGAGCCAATGCTCAAAACCATGAAGAACTATGGCCAGATGCTTGGCCGCTGATGGAAGAAAAATTGGAAGATGAAAATCGAAAAAGACGATTCATTGTCTTTTGGAGATGGGCTGCTGCTGTTCTCATTTTTGGCACTATCGGTATCTTAACTATAGGTTATTTCCGGACCAGTGGTGTTGAAAATCAATCAGCCAAGCTACATCAAGGCATACCACAAAAATCACAGAAAAAAGGTAATCTTGAAAAAAATAACCCTGTTCTTAAATCAAACAAACCATTACAGAGCCCAAACAAACAAGATGCAAATGGCCCAAGTCAGCCAACTGATAAGATTGAGGTCGGTTTAAAACTGTCAAAAGCAACACAGAAAAACCTCGATAAAAACAACACGAAATTTAAGCCTAAAAACGTATCTCAAAAGCCTGAAATCAAGAACATTGATAATGAAAATCTTGCTCAGGTAATAAAGGCAGACGATAAGCCCAAGAAAGAGGAATCCGTCTTGAGTAAAAGCCCAGTGAATTCAGTCTATGAACAAGAAGCTCCATTGACTGAACCTCTTTTGTCTCAAACGAAAATTGAAGTCGAAACCAAGACCAATGAAAGTTATTTTTCGAAAGACACGGTTATAATTTTAACCAATGAAAATAATCCAATTTTGGCTCAAAACGAGGTCAATGATTTATCTGAGGCTAGCAATCAGAGCACGCCAAAGCTATTCCAGAAGTTGGCATTTAACCTAGGTTTTTCACCGGATTACAGCAAGGTGGTATCGAGCGAATTTGGACCATTGGGCTACAACCTACAGATATTACTTGATTACAAAATCACACAAAGACTTACTTTTAGAGGCGGATTAATAAAATCGCTCAAACTCTACGACGCCTATCCGGAGAACTATGCTTGGCCAGCCAAATGGGGAACGCCCTCTTCCCCACTGAAAGAAATTTCTGCATCGTGCAATATGCTCGATATACCAATTTCGCTTTCATATAATGTTTTAGAAAAAGGCCCAAACAAGTTTTTCTCCACTTTAGGTATTACAAACTACAAAATGCTCAAAGAAAAATATGAATACACCTACGAAAACAACTATGACCCCAACCTAAAATGGAAAAAATGGGAAGGAAATTCAGGTTTTTTTGGAGCTGGCGTAGTTAATTTTTCATTAGGGGTAGAGCGTAGGCTAACCCAGTTTTTAAGTATCCAAGTAGAGCCTTTTGTGAAAATACCGATAAAAAGAGTGGGTTTTGGAGACGTTAAACTTCTCTCCACTGGTTTATTTTTTAACCTTAAAACTCATTTTCCATCAAAAGTTCAGCAACCAAAATAGTCGGCATTGCGTATATCCTCAAAATATACTAACACAAAACAATTGTTGAACTATGGAAATGAACAAACAATCACGCGGGCAATTTTTGAAAACCTTGGGTCTTTCTAGCAAAGCTTTGATGGCTTTTTATTGTATTGGAGCGGTATCGGCATGTAGCTCAGAGGAAGAAACAGTGACACCGAACACAAATACAGGCAACACAAACTCCTCAACAGGTATTACTGGTACTACATCTGGAGCCTCAATAGATTATACTATTGACCTTAAAAATGCCAATTACTCGAAACTCACAACTGCAGGAGAGTTTGTAGTTATTGGTGACACCCTCGTGGCCAATGCCAACGGCACCTACATAGCTGTTTCAAAAACTTGTACCCATCAAGGAACAACGCTATCTTACAGAAAAGCCGAAGGAGATATATGGTGTAGTAATCATGGCTCCGAATTTAAAACAGACGGAAGTGTAGAAAAAGCCCCTGCCACCTCTGCTCTCAAAACATACAAAACTACTTTTGATGCAGCCGCAAGTACATTGAAAATTAGTTAACAGTAGCATTTTTGATAGTCTTTGACTCCACAATTGCCTACTTTTAGGTTTGTAAACTTAGAAAAATTTAATTCATGAAAAAACTGACTTTCTTATTCTTTCTGGTTTTTGGATATATTGCTTCAGCACAAGAAAATGCTGCAGACAGCCTACTCAATGACCTAATGGAAGAAACTGCACCTGCCACTTCTGATCTTTTGCCAGAACGAATGCTAATCACCCAAAGAATGCTATGGGGCCAGAAGGGACTTTACAGAAAGGTGGGTATTGCACCTCGAACACTCACTCCCGAAAACCGCGAGCGTGAATTGAAAGTAAGAAGAAACATGTTTAGAATACACCAAACAGTGGGCTTAGTGACGGCGGCAGGTATGTTGGCACAAGGAATTGTGGGTTCGAGATTGTATAAACCTGGCAATTATACAGACCAACTCAAACGCACCCATGAAGGCATAGCCACAGGTATAAATATTGGCTACCTTACAACAGCCCTAATGAGTTTTACTGCCCCACCACCTTTGGTAAATAGGAAAAAGTTTGATAATATCAAACTACATAAAATACTTTCTTATGTGCATTTGTCAGGCATGATAGCTACAAATGTGTTGTCTAAAAAGATTGATGGAAGTGACAACCCCGCCAATATAAAAAAATGGCATAGAGCTGCTGCATTCACCACTTTCGGAGCCTATACCGCTGCCATAGCCACTATAAAGTTTGAGTTCTGAGCTTAAACCAATTTTCTGGAAAATGTAAAAAAAACAGCTGACTCTGTGATAAATGAGGGATTGTGAATCCCTTGTTTATTGCTGATTTAGCACAAAAAAACTAAAACTATGAAAAAGAAATTATTGATTCTGGCTCTTTCGATCTTCAGCTTTGGGGCTATAGGGCAAGAAAAGAAAAAAATAGAGGCCGACAAGAAAGTATCAT
This sequence comes from Leadbetterella sp., assembly GCA_035299025.1. Lineage (GTDB taxonomy): Bacteria > Bacteroidota > Bacteroidia > Cytophagales > Spirosomataceae > Leadbetterella. Next base: position 97,736 of record DATGXK010000018.1, on the reverse strand, counting down.
ACGTCCAATATGCCATGAAACACCCCATGCACGACTGGGATGCCAAATCCACTGCCAACAAGTGCATCATTGTTTATAACGACAAAACATCGGCTATAGAGGCGGTGGCTGTTATAGTTCCTGTAAAATCTTTTGACAGCGGCAATTCAAATAGAGATTCGCACGCTTTGGAGGTTTTGGAAGCACTAAAGTTCCCAAATGTATCTTTCTCTGGAAGCAATATCACCGAAACCAACGGCCAGCTTTTGGTAAAAGGCAACCTCAGCTTTCATGGAGTTACCAAACCCATAGAGCTTAAAGCCAAGAAAACAAGTAACGGAAATAGCCTCAAAATAGAGGGTAAGTTTGATATTAATATGAAAGATTATGGTGTAGAGCCTCCTGGGCTCATGGGTGTAAGGACAGACGAAAAAATCAGTCTGAATTTCAGCATGGCGTTTAACCTTTAGGTGATTATTCCATCACTTTCGGTACCATTATATAATCTTCATTCTTAAGAGGGGCATTTATAAGTCCCTCTTTTTTTGTGAGTTCGTTCTTTGCCTCATCCTCTCTGAAAACATTTATACCCTTGTGCATGTGCATCAAAGGCTCCACATTGGTAGTGTCAAGTTCATTGAGTTGGTTCATCCAATCCAATATCTTGGCAAAATCGCCCGACATCTGTTGCTCTTCCTCTGGTTTAAGTTCCAAACGGGCCAAATGTGCTATTTTACGTATCGTTTCTAAGTCAATTTCCATTTTTATAAGCGTTTAGCTCGTTTTGAATAACCCTATAAACCTCTGATTTCAGTTCTTCCAGATTTTCCTTTGTAAATCCAGCGGTCTCTATAGGTTCATGCACCACAACCTTTGGCAATCCCCAAAAAATCGTCTTGTCAGGCATTATTTCGTACAAATTTAAGAAAGTTATTGGTACTATCGGCACACCTGACCCAATCGCCAGTAAAAAAGCCCCGTCTTTAAAAGGTTGATGCATTTTCGGAATTTCCTGGCTAACAATTCCGCCCTCTGGCATTATAAAAAGGCTCCTACCCGAATCTAGGGCTTTTTTTGATCGAAGCATAGACTTCGAACGGCTATTCTTGTCGCTCCTATCTACTTGAATGTGCAGTTTGGCAAACATATATCCTAGTAAAGGAATGTTTTTTACCGAACTTTTGCCCATGTAAGAAAAGTAGTTGCGAACAACTTTCATTCCCACTGCCACATCCAAATAAGAAAAATGGTTGGCAACAAACACATAGTTCTTTTGGATATCTGGCTTAAATCTGTGTTCGATTTGCACTGGCATTCCAACCACTACAAAGAACACATCCGCCCAAAAATTAGTGAGTTTTGTACCGTAACGATTTAGTTTCTTTATTTTTATGCAAACCAAAATAAACGGAAACAGAGACAGATAAACGATTATCAGCCACAAAATACACCAAAAATTAAAAAGAAAAGTAAACACACTTACGGGCTTTTTAGGCATATCAATCCTCCTTCACGTGTGTGTGTAGTTTCACCGGTTTTTGAGTATTGGTTCTCATCTTGATATTCAGCATTTCTACCAAAAACGAGAACGCCATAGCGAAATAAACATATCCTTTAGGAACGTGTACATGAAAAGCCTCTGCCACCAACAAAGTTCCTATCATGACAAGAAAAGAGAGGGCAAGAACCTTAACAGTTGGGTGTTTGTCGACAAAATTGCCAACGTTTTTTGCAAAAAGTAACATAGCTACTGTAGAAAGGACAACCGATGCAGCCATAACGGATATGATGTTGGTCATTCCTACGGCGGTTATTATAGAGTCTATAGAGAAAATGATGTTAATAACCGAAATATCTATAACTGCTTTGGTTAGACTTGAAGAACCTTTTTTTGTATTGTCGAGGTCATCATCCTTACCTTCCAATTTATGGTGAATCTCTGAGGTAGATTTATAAAGAAGAAACAAACCTCCACCCAAAAGTATCAAGTCTTTTCCGGTCATGCCCATATCAAAAGGCAAGCCCAAATCCTGTAAATTGAAAAGGTCTTTTTCTAAACCCAAAATGAAACCCAGAACAAACAAAAGCCCGATACGAATAAACATGGCAGAGACAAGACCTATGTTTCGTGCTTTCGATTGGTCTGTGGCAGGAAGTTTACCAGATATTATAGATATAAAAATGATGTTATCAACTCCCAATATAATTTCCAAAATGGTAAGTGTAAGTACACTTGTGAGAGCTGCAGTAGTCAGAAGTTCTTGCATAGTGATTCCAAAAGTAATTTTTTACAAAATTACCATTTTTTCAATATTAATCTCACCACTTGTAAACTTTTAGTACCTTTTGGCAAAGTTTTGCGTCATTTGATTTATCTCTTCTGGGCTCAATTTCGCCGAACTAATACCCAAACGATACTTAAACGTGATGGTTTCACCATTTGAAATCGTCTTGTTTGTCTCCTTGGCTCCATTGGTAAATGCCTTCTCTCCCAATGGATTTACACTAAACAAACCATAACCTCTTGAATGCCAGTATGATGGATAATTAATATTAGATGGATGATCAATAATAGTTACAGAAACATCCTCCTTCTCGATATTACCTTGTAAAGTCACCCATTCCGAACGTTTGCTCCAAGTGTCTTCACCCTTTATTCCTTGGGCATTTAAGTAATTGCCCGAGACGCCTTCGTTGTTCATCACCGGGACCTTAGTAGCCAAACCTGATGCATCTGTAAAAACCTCTGGCTTTGTACTTGGCAACTCGAGTTCACGAGCCAATCTAATGGCAAACAGACCGTCTTTTACATCTTTAAAAACTACCTTGTCCACCACAGCCTTTAGCGTGGTTATTCTGTCTACTATATTGGTAGTGCCATCTCCTTCAAATACAAATCTGGTGGTCTCTTCCAACATTTTGTTACCGTTTTTATCAAGCCAATCGGCCGTTACCACCAACTCTCCCTGCTTTTTGCCTGATTTTATTTTGGTAATACCTGTGTGTACGATTGTTCCAAATGTACGAGGATCTTTGGCCTTTTCGACTTCTATAGAGTTGTTCCAAAAATCGTGACCGTTGGCCGACTCGTAGTTGAGCCATACGCCTACATGATGCGGATGATCTACCCTTTCGTTTTTGCGAGGATGCAACGGCCAGCCGCGGGTTATCAATGTGCCCTTCGGACTCAATACCGGATAAAGAACCGCCTTTTTAAGAACATCTTTGCCTGGGTAAAAATAATTTGTAAAAAGTGTACCGCCAATTTTGACTTCCACCATTTTATCGGAAGGCTTGGAAGTGATTTTTACTGCTTTTTGGCCAAAAGCGGTAGCAGAAAATAGGGTAAGTATTAATAAGTATTTTTTCATTGATTTTTCGGTTGAAATTAAACTCAAATTTAGCCCTTTTAAACAAAAAAAAAGCGACCCTTAGACCGCTTTTTTTGATACTTTTATTGCTAAATGACAGTAGATTGTATTATTTAATAGTAAAACTGGTTTGGCCAATCCTGAAGCCATCGGCATAGAGTTCTACTTTATAATTCCCCTTTTCGTAGTTTGAACCACGATTGTAAATGTATTCCACAGTCTGGCCAGAGTTGGCATACAAAATCGTTTGTTTGGCTGTATAAACCGTCTCTTTTCCACCGAAACTGAAAGCTCCCGAACCCGTAGCCATATCTGAGATAACATTGCCCATCGGATCTATCATTCTCATATATATGGTTTTGTTCTCTTTTTTGGTGAGTGGATTTTCGGCCAATTTGAACGACACCTTCACCCTATCTACTCTACGAGCCTTAAATTCCTCTCCGTCACGCTCTTTACCTCTAGAATTTATAGCCGAAACCGCATAGTTCATTGGCCTTAGTGCCGAAGCTAGGGTCACTTTTTCAGAAAGTTCACGATTTTGAACGGTAGTCTTATAAACCGAGTCTGCCAGAGCCTCTTTGGCACTTCTAAGGTCCGTATTGGTATTTTTTAAGCCCGTATTTTCAGAACTCAATACCTGATTTTGATTATTCAGAACAGCATTTTCTTCTTTCAATCTGGCTATTTCACCATCTTTTTCTAACAAAAGTGCCTCATAGTTCTTGATTTTGTTTTGGTACTCTTTCGCGTCAAAACTTTTCGAAGACATCAAAGCCTTTTTGTCCTTTTGAAGTTCCGCCTTCAAAGCCTCTAACTCTTCTACCTGACCGCCAAGAGCCGCAATTTCAGCGATTTTAGCGTCCAACTGAGCCGAGATAGAATCCAGCTTTGTGTTTGTCCTTAGCAATTCATTGGTTTTTTCAGTAATAGATACGTTGTTTTGAGAATTTTCCTGCTTCTCATTGAAATACAAGTAGCCAAAAATGGCCGCAATGGCCAAAGCCAGTATCAAACCAGCTTTCATAATAGAGTTGCTACTGCTATTTGATTCTTCCATAATGTTAGTTAATAGGTTATTAATACGACAAAAATATATTTTTATTTTTGTATTCAAAGCCAAATTGCACTAATATTGACAAAAACGTATTTGTATTTTGCGGATTCCTTAAAACTAAGGACTAGTGTGTGATAGACTCGGTTTAGTACATATAACTAAAGAACCTGAAAATCAGAATAGAGCAATTATCCACCGAGCGTATGGCACTAATAAAAAGAATTAAACAATAATCAGATGGCACTCATATCCAAGAAAAAAATACCTTTCAATATATCTCCCAAATTGCGGAAATACCTTAGAGAAACCGGAAGGGAAATAGATTTGCCATTGAAATACAGCGATTTGTTGAGGCACGACAATAAGATAACACTCTATGATAAAAACGGCAATGACACACTCTGGGAGACTGTTTTTTACCCTCAAACTGACCTTGTCGAAATTTATGAAAACCTCAAAACCATCTATGCAGACCTCAAAACAGACGGTGACGAATCGGTTATAAAACATTTGGTAGTAGACCGTGTAGATATATGCACCTACGCTAATACACTGCCGTTCAGAATAAGAATCAGCAATAAAGTAAACGACAACTATGATTATTTTTACATAAAAAAAGCAGACGCCTCCAGAATTTACGGTCTAGAGTTAGAGCACTTGCTATCTCCTAATGTAATATCGTACTTCACCTGTGGAGATACACTAATTGAGGAGCATATAGCTGGAATCACGGGCGATCTTTTTATGCAGAATCACCTCAATGATGCCAATCTCAACCCCATAAGACTGGCCAAGGAATTTATCAAATTCAACGAAAGATGTTTTGTGAGGCTTTTGGGCGATATGCACTCCTCCAATTTTGTAATAATTGTAACACCAGATTTTGAAGACTTTCATTACCGTATTAGGGCTATAGATTTTGACCAACAATCATACGAAGCCTCCAAGTCGGTCTACATGCCGCAGTATTTCAAACAAAACAATGCCATCATAGACCTAGGCATGAAGTACATGACGTCAGAGTCTGTGAGGCAATACCAAACAGAAGAGCGGTCTTTGATAGCTAACAGAATGAAAGACGAAAAAGCAAAGCTACATGAATTGTTAGAATGTATGAAAACGGACAAACTTCATCTAGATCATAATCTGGTTCAACTCAAAAAGGAGCTTTCAAAACATTACAAAAACAAAGCCTTTTTGGCATGCCAGTCTATGGGCGAAGTGGTAGAATTGAGCTTAAAAATGATTACGGATTTTTAGGATTTTAAAAATCTAATGAGCAAAATTTCGATCAGAAGAAACAGCAAGGCGGCCACAATGAAATATTTCCAAAGAGGCTTACCTAAGGAAGTATCTCTAAATGCTTCAATAAAACTACCATCAAAAATGTCATCATAAACCTCCACATTTGCATGATTATCAAAAACATCACGAAGATCATCAGCCGTATAGTTGTCGAGCTTGGACTCAAGATGGTCGTGGTTAAGAGCCAAAGTTTTCTCCACCTTACCGTTTATCACCAAATTATAGAATCCCGACCCAAGCAATTGCCCCTCAGCCAATTCAGAGGATTTCGGCAATGTTAGATTCAATGTTTTACCTATCAAACGTTGCACAGGGATAATCTCCAATTTGTCATTTTTGAGCTTATAGGTAGCATTCTTGGGTGCATTTGGCATAAAAAACCCAATAGATTGCTCGCTAAAATTATAGGCCAACCTATCCGATTTTGAGCTTAGGTAAGCCATTTTGTAGAAAGTAGGGACAAAAAAAGCGTGCTCGGCAAAATTCCCAAACTTGGCATTCAATGGACTTGCCAGTAAATAAATGGCCCCATCGCCTACCTTGGTTTTGGTTAAAAATGCTTTACCATTTTTTAATGAAAGCAGCTTATCACCCGCACCGCTCCATTGCAATTTTTGGAAAACCTTAGGCAAACTCACCAGACTATTGAAAGAACTTCTCTCAAATACATCTTCGAAAAAAGGTGAAGCCTTGTCAGGTTCATTTATATCAATCCAATTTTCTGGAGCGGGTACTTCGGTGCTCGAAGAAATATTCTGAAACCCATATTTTCCCAAAAACTCCTGAAAACTTGGTACAGATGGGTTTTCAGAAGGACTTATAACTAAGCTACCACCAGCGGTCAGAAAACTTTCTAAAGCCAGCTTCGTCTCTCCCTCAATTGTAGATATACCTTCCAAAACTACTATGTCGGCATTTTGAACTTGCCCCGGATCAAAGTTTGTGATTGGGTAAGAAGAAAATTTAAATAGGCTGTCGTTGGCATACATTTTGGCCAAATAATTCTGCGGGCTGCGTTGGCCAAATAGATGCAAAACCCTTATGGTGGGCGAAGCGTTGAGAACAAAGAAGTAATCGTTGTCGAAAGTAATAGGCTGATCGTCAAACATTATTTTACCCTTGTGAGCTCCCCGTTCCTTTACTGTGAAATTAAAACTGGCATTTGCAGACGAATTGGGAGAAATATTTACGGAAGACGTAGAAGCCTGCACGTTGTCTATGAATAATTTCAGGGGCAATTTCTCAACGCCCTTGTTACCCGAGTTAAATACTTTTACATTCAAGACATTGTTCTGCATCTCTCGAACCACTGGCAAACTCAACCAAACCGAGTCTACAAAAACATTTTGAGAGGTTTTACCCACAACAGGTATCAAATGCACCTTGTCATTAGAGTCTATTTTAATGTTCTTGAGCTTGCCCACTGTGGATTTCTGAAAATCTGAAAACCAAAAGAAATGATTCTGACCCGAGGGATTGTGTTTTTGGGCAATAGAACGCTGCCTTTTATAAACCTGCTCGAGCGACCTAGGCACTTCTGAAAAGTCAATCGTAGTCAGTCTATCTTTCGCTTTCGTGGCATTTGTAACAAATTGATCCTGGCCGTCGAAGTCATTGGTTGTAAGCTGAACATTCGAAGAGCGATTAAAAATAGAAAGCAGCTCATCTATTTTTATTACCGCCAAATCAAGAAAACGCTTGTTGTCAGTGGTATTCTGCATACTCAGCGAATTGTCGAGATAAATACCATTGATGCCCACAGGCTTAGTACTGATACTGGCCTTGTTTTTATAGAAAATAGGCTGTGCAAATGCCAAAATCAAACAAGCCAAAAAAAGCATCCTAGCCAACATAACGAGCAGTTGCTTGATTTTCCTGAAGGCCGACGACTTTGTTTCTACAGTTTTGAGAAGTGATACATTAGAAAAAAAAACTTTTTTTGTTCGCCTAAAATTGAAAAGATGCACGATGAGCGGAATACTCAAGGCCAACAATCCCCACAAAACACTTGGAAACAAAAACTGCATATTTTTCTAAAATTCAGATTTAAGGGTGTGTCAAATGTACAACAATACTGGGCAATTCTAAACCAAAATCGTTAGCATGTTAGATGGAAACGATGAAATGTGTGAATTAATCTTCGACCAATCTAAAAATCGTTTTTTTTTTAACGCAAAAAAGTGATTTCACAAAAAAGCATAAAACAATTTCTGTAAAATCACTTCTAAAAAAATATCTTCTAATTAGGCACCTGCCTTGGTACTGTCTGCTGCCGGAGCTGCTTCAGTAGTAGAAGCAGGAGTAGACGGACCATAAAGCTTCTCGCGAATGGCCGCCGTGCGAGCCTCTAGCTCTGGTTTGGCAGTATATGTTACATTCAATTGTCTGGCTACTGAATCTGGGTGAACGCCATAAACCTCTTCGTTACCTTCGTTTACGTCGTCTTGCTCTATGCGGTTGTTTTTCTGATATCCACATGAGGCCAAGGCCACCAAACAGAAAATGAATACTATGTTCTTTTTCATTATGAAACTTATATCATTTAAATTTGCACAAATTTAAAATGAGCAATCCAAAAAGCCAAAGTTTATTTTAAATATTCAGTTCTTATTTTCAAATGGCCCATTTGGTGGTTCTTAATTTGTTTTTTGTATGCATTATGACGTAGTGGTAATTGGTGGCGGAATTGTTGGTTTGGCCACGGCTTTAAATCTCAAGAAAGCCAAACCGGAGTTGAGATTGTTGCTTCTTGAAAAAGAAAATAGCCTTGCCGCTCATCAGACTGGCCATAACAGCGGAGTTATTCACTCCGGTCTGTACTACAAACCAGGAAGTCTCAAAGCAAAAAACTGCATAGCGGGCTACCAGATGTTGATAGACTTCTGCAACGAAAACGAAATAAAATACGAGCTCTGTGGCAAAATAGTTGTAGCCACTAGCCAAGACCAATTGGCTAGCCTCGAAACATTGTATCAAAGAGGTGTTGAAAACGGCTTGCTTGGGCTTGAGAAATTAAATAAAGAACAAATTCAGGCCATAGAGCCCCATGTGGCTGGCATAGCCGGTATAAAAGTTCCTCAAACTGGTATCATAAACTACACCAAGGTTTCGGAAAAATATGCCGAAAACATCAAGAGCTTAGGTGGACAAATAAACTTAGGCGAAAGGGTAAGCTCAATTTCTGAAATAAATGGTATCTCAACGGTGGTTACCAATAAAGGCAGTTATGACACTACTTTGGTGGTAAACTGTGCTGGGCTTTACTCCGACAAGGTGGCTCAATTTACCGAGAAAGAACAGGTGAAAGTAAGAATAATACCTTTCAGGGGAGAATATTATGAAATAAAACCTGAAAAACAATACTTAGTAAAACACCTCATTTATCCAGTACCAGACCCTAATTTCCCTTTTCTTGGGGTGCATTTCACCCGAATGGTGGATGGAGGTGTGGAAGCTGGCCCGAATGCAGTCCTAGCTTTCAGAAGAGAAGGCTACAAAAAACTTTCGGTAGATTTTTCAGAATTTGGAGAAACCCTTGCTTGGCCGGGATTCAGAAAAGTGGCGGCAAAATATTGGAAAACCGGCCTTGGCGAATACTATCGCTCTTTCTCAAAATCTGCGTTTACAAAAGCCTTACAAGCCCTCATACCTGAGATAGAAAAAGATGACCTTGTGCTGGGTGGCTCGGGTGTGCGTGCTCAAGCCTGCGACTACGACGGTGGCTTGCTCGACGACTTCTCTATCATAGAAAACAAACAGGCTATCAATGTATTGAATGCTCCATCACCAGCAGCCACGTCGTCCCTGGCAATCGGGAAAACCGTAGCGGACATGGCACTGAAAAGGCTGAAATAGTGTATTAAAGCAATTATGTCTCTTTTTTCTAAATTATAATCTTTAGTTTTGCTTTTTGAAAGGCAAGCCAAGTTTAGATGAACCCAGAGTCTATCATTTTTTATAACTTATTCCTGTACTTGATAGGGTTTGTGCTTTTGCTCAGCCTCAACAAATCTGTATTTAAACAACTCTCAGGCTGGATTTCGATTGTAATAAGCGTATTAGGCATAATTTTTTCGTCGAATCTGCAGCTTTCCTCTACCGAAAATTTCAAGATAGCATACCATTGGATTGTTTTAGGCAAAACCCACATCAATTTCGATATACTTATCAATCACCAAACCTACTTTATGTATCTTTTGGTGCAGATTGTTGCGTTTTTTGTGAAGCTATTCTCTACTAAGTATCTAGAGAATGACGACGGAATAAATCGCTACTTTGCATTTCTCAACTTATTCGTTTTCTCTATGCTGGGCTTGGTTTTGGCTGGAAACTTACTCCAACTTTACCTTTTCTGGGAGCTTGTAGGGTTTTGTTCCTATTTGTTAATAGGATTTTGGTACACCAAAAAATCGGCAAACGCTGCGGCCATCAAGGCCTTCTTGCTCAACCGAGTGGGAGACGCTTTTCTGATGGTAGGTGTTTTTATGATTTACCTACTTTATGGAAGTCTTGAGTTTGACGCTCTTACGACTGAAAATCTCGACAAGGCTGCTTTTGGTTTCGAATTTCTAAGCATCGAGCAGCTTCAGACCTTGGCAGTTTTGATGATTTTTGGTGGGGTTACGGCCAAGTCTGCCCAACTTCCATTACAAATTTGGCTTCCAGATGCCATGGAAGGGCCTACACCAGCTTCGGCCCTGATACATGCAGCCACCATGGTTGTAGCAGGTGTTTTTCTTTTGGGCAGAATATCGCCCATCATCACGCCAGTAGCGGGCCTCACGATAGCCATCATTGGTGCCCTGACGAGTGTACTGGCGGCAGTATCTGCTGTATTTCAGTATGACATCAAAAAAGTATTGGCCTATTCTACCATCTCGCAGCTTGGTTTTATGGTGGCGGGCATGGGTATGGGTGCCGTTGGTGAGGCTTTTTTTCATCTTACTACACATGCGTTTTTCAAAGCTGGTCTATTTTTGTGTGCTGGGGCTGTGATAAACTTTCTTCACCACGAACAAGACATGCGTAAAATGGGGAATCTGATTCCTAAAATACCGGTTGTTTTTTACGCTTACCTGGTTTGTGCCGCTTCCTTGATTGGGCTTCCATTCACTTCGGGTTTCTTATCAAAAGATTCGCTCTTGAATGCGGCAGTGGCTTACGGAATCAGCGATGGATATTACAGTGTAAAAATGCTCGTACCTGTTTTGATGGCCATAACTTCATTTCTGACTTCTTTTTACATGATAAGACAGTTGGTTATGGTATTTTTCCAAAGACAAGAAAGTCCGGTTGATAAAATCATAAGCTCCACCAAAAAAACTTTCGATGGAGCCATTAAGTCATTTCAAGATATATTAAATGCTGATAATGAAACACTTGGAGAAGAAAAAGTAATCAACTTTGTAAGAAACCTCGGTGTGTTTGATGTTTCTATAATGGCCATGGCGGTGTGTTCTTTTTGGTTTTTATTCAGCTCGAGCCCTTTTGGTTTTGAGAAAGTCTGGTTTCTCGACGTTTTTCAAAAATCGGAAGCTCATTTTGGCTGGATTCCGCTAGCAGTAGGATTTATTTTCCTCATTGCTTTGCTTATCAGTTACAACGCCACTTATGAAGAGTTGCGGAGATTTTATTTGGGCGAAAAAAGAACCAACCAGAAAGTGAGAATTTATAAAATGGCAAAAGAGCACTTTTATATAGATAAATTCTACAGAATGCTTTTCAGAAACTTTATAAAAAGTAACCAAACCGTCAATATCAGCCTAGCTGAAGATTCGGAGCTAATTCAAACCAGCACCAAAAATTTGGAGATTTCTCGGTATTTTCAAAAGTTCGAAACCAATTATGTCGATAACTTGATTCAGAAATTAAGCTCATTCGTTTTATCTTTGTCTGTTTACAGCTCAAAACTAGACGATAAGGTGATAGACGGAGCGGTTCTGAAGGTTTCTGGTGGGTTAAAATCTCTCGGCGACAAAATTAGAAAATCGCAGTCTGGTCAAATCCAACTTTATGTTTTGGGCATGGCAATAATTATTTTGGGCATAGTTTTAATCAAAATCATAATACTCTAAGATGCAATCTGGCTTATTAAGTTCTCTCATAATATTACCTCTGATTGCTTCATTTGTAATTTTGTTGCTTCCAGAAAGTTACAAGGGCTCCTATAGATGGATTTCTCTCATCACTCAGGTATTGCTTCTTATAAACATTGGTACATTGCTAGGTGCATTTGAACCTGAGCATGTGGGCTATCAATTTTTGGAGCATTTTGAGTGGATAAGGTTATCGTTGGGGAACTCGTCCATTCTTTCTATAGATTACATTGTAGGTATAGATGGCCTGAGTTTGTCCATGATTTCATTGGCGGTAGTGGTCTTCGCCATCGCCAATATATCGTCTTTCGCTATCAATAAAAAAGAAAAGGCCTACTACAGTTTATTCTTGCTGCTTACTGCAACAGTTATCGGCTGTTTTATAGCACTGGACTTCTTCTTGTTTTTTATATTTTTTGAATTTATGCTACTCCCTATGTACTTCCTTATTGGAATATGGGGAGGCCCAAACAAGGCTTATGCCTCACTGAAATTCATCATTTACACCTTGGTGGGTTCGGTGATGATTCTGATAGTGATGATAGCTTTGGCTATGTCTAATGTCGATGAATTTTTTACTAGCGAATACAAAAGAACAGTCTTCAGTTTTGATTTCAGAATACTCAGTGATCAAGCAAATCTATTGAAAGGCTCTTTGTTGAATATAGAAAATCCTATCCAAATATTCGGAGTTCCAGCTAGAGATTTCATGTTCATTTTGCTGTTCATTGGCTTTGGGATTAAACTCCCCATGGTGCCTTTTCACACCTGGCTACCAGATGCCCACGTAGAGGCACCAACACCGATATCGGTTGTTTTGGCGGGTATTTTATTGAAAATAGGTGGGTACGGTCTCATAAGAATTGGCTTCGGTTTTTTTCCTGACATTGCGATAAATTACGGCCTTTTGACCAGCATTATGGGACTTATCTCTATTCTGTACGGAGCGTTCAACGCTTTGGCACAAAAGGACCTCAAAAAACTTATTGCTTACTCGTCTGTATCGCACATGGGTTTTGTGATGATTGGAATTGGGGCTTTCAATGCTGAGGGTTTCAACGGAGCCATTTTTCAGATGTTCAGCCATGGTTTACTATCATCCATGTTGTTTCTGATTGCCGGCGTGCTATATGAGCGAACCAAAAACCGTGAAATCGCAAACTTTCAAGGTTTGGCCAAAATTATGCCCTTGTATACTATCACTGTCGCCATCGCCTTTTTTGGGTCTCTGGGCTTACCCTCTTTATCGGGCTTTATCGGGGAATTCTTCACCCTTTTCGGTAGTTTCCAAGCGAGTTCGGTACCAAAAGTCATTCCTATTTTGGGAGTTCTGGGTATTGTTCTATCTGCAATTTATCTCTTGTGGACTTTCCAAAAGATGTTTTTTGGGGAGTTTTGGACCAAAGAAGATTTCAAAAGCAACCTGGTGGATTTGAATCAAAAAGAGATCATTATGCTTGGTGTTCTGAGTATCCTGACGATTCTGTTTGGTGTTTTTCCCAACCTACTGTTTGATCTTATCAACCCAACCGTCATTCAGCTTTTCTGATGAAAGAATTACAAAATATACTTTCGAGTACAAATCAGATTCTTCCCGAATGGCTATTGATTGCTGGACTTTTGATATTGGTAGTCATCGTTTCCTTTCAAAAGAAAGAATCCCTATGGCCCTACCGATTTTCTTTTTTGTTGGTTTTGGGTTATGGTTTTTCCATTACTTATTTCTACGAAACCTTGCCCGCTGAAGGCCTGAAACTATACGGAAATCTAGTTTTTGTAGATAAAACAAGTTTGTTTTTCAAGCAATTGGTGGTCATATCAACCATCGTGTTTTTGATTCACAGCCGTTTGTTTAAGTACAAATTTGATGGTGAAATTTATTTCCTTGTACTCTGTGTGGTATTGGGTCTGAGTTTCTTATCCATGACGACCCATTTTTTGACAATATACGTGGCTTTGGAGTTGGTATCTATATCATCCTATGTGTTGGTGGCTACTAAAAACCAAAAAACAAATTTTGAGGCCGCCATTAAATACCTGATTTTCGGTGCTACCAGTAGTGCAATCATGCTCTACGGCATTTCTGTATTCTATGGTATGGGACATGTTTTGAATTTTGCGGATGCCGACTTCAAAATTTTGATAAGTCAAAATACACCTTTGGTTGTACAGATAGTTTCGTTTTTGTTTATGGGAGGATTATTTTTCAAAATTGCGGCCGCACCTTTCCACAGCTGGGTGCCTGATGTATATGAAGTTACCTCCACTCCCATTATCTCGTTTTTGTCTTTTGCACCCAAAGCCATTGGAATTTTAGTTATCGCCCGGATTGTCCAAGCCAATTTTGGAGATTTAAACTTGGTGTTACTTTTAATCATTTTCCTTTCACTCGTTGTAGGAAATTTAGCCGCACTTTGGCAAACCAATCTTAAGCGTATGCTGGGTTACTCAGGCATTGCCCAAGCTGGTTTTATATTGATTGGCCTTCTTAAAGGTCCTCAAACAGATTTTTATGGTGCTTTCTTTTATATTCTTACATATCTGCCAATTACAATGGGGGCGTTTTTCTTGGCTGATTTGCTGCGAAAGCAAGCAGGTACCGACGAAATGGAAGAATTTAAAGGAATCGGACAGAAAAATATATTTTTGGGTCTCAATGCCGTCATCATCATGATGGCACTCGTGGGCCTGCCTCCTACCGTAGGTTTTATGGCCAAACTAATGGTTTTTTCTTCCATAATCAATCTCGGAGAGGCTACACAAAGTTCAGTTTACTACGGGCTTTTGATTTTTGGTTTGCTAAATGCCGCCATATCAATCTACTATTACCTCAAAGTGCCCTATTTTATGCTCATCAAAAAAGGCTACAACCAACCGAGGTATAACCCCGACTTCCTGCTTACACTTGTACTAACCTACTTCAGTGTGGCCTTGGTGGTATTCTTTTTATACCCAGACTTTGGTACCGAATGGGTTCGGAAGGTATTGTTTTGAGTTTTAGCAGCCTAAAGTATTTTTTCAATACGAATAATATTTAAGTCATTTGTTTTTTCTGAAACCGAAAATACAATTATGACAAACAAAAAAAGCGACACCGAAGCATCGCTCTTGTTATTGTAAAATAATGAAAATTAGTACTTAGCAGCCTTACCAGAAGCGGGCGTACTCAGTTTTATAAACTCTCTAAGGTCTTCGTTGGCTTGTTGCAAATCCTCTCTTCTGAGGTACATCATATGGCCAGAGCGGTAGCCCTTCCAGCTAAGTCTATCTTTTGTCTTACCGCTTGGATCCATTTGCCACATATTATATTTGGCATTGAAATAGTCGCAGGCACCGTCATAATAACCCGATTGTGTAAGTACATGAAGATATGGATTGGCAGCCATGGCAGCTCTTAAGTTTTCGCCAAGGTTCACATCATCGCGTTCCCATGGATTCACTGGACCAAACATATTGTATTTCAAGTCGGTTTTAAATTTCAGTTCTTCTCTCAAATACATATTGATAGGCGGCGTAAAAGAGTGTAACCACGAACTCAACTCGGCGTTGAACTCTGGTCTCTCACCGCCGTCTTTCGAATCAATACCCAAATAGCGAGAATCAAGTCTTCCAACAGTAAAACCCCTATCGCGAAGGAGCTCCTTCCAGAAGTAATTCAAAGATATTTTGAGGTTATTTTGCATCAAAACCTCCTCTGAAAGACCAGAATATTTTGCCATTTTAGTAGCAATGGCCTTTTTTTCATTGGCTGGCAAAAATCCACCTTTTGCAATGGCCGGAATCAACTGATTGACGGTAAAGTCTTCTACTTCAGGCAAAAATGCGGTCAAGTCTTTGTTTTGAAAAACTGGCTCAAGTGCTTTGTGGTGCCAAGCTACAGCCGCAAAATATGGCAATCGAAGAGCATCTGCCATGGTTTCGTCGCGTTTGATACCCAAGTCTGTTGGCGAAACCAAGACCACGCCATTGAGATACATCCAATGGTTGCTTTGCAGCTCCAGAGCCATGCCCGACACACGGTTAGTGCCGTAGCTCTCGCCTATGAGATACTTTGGCGATGACCAACGATTAACCCGGCTCACAAAAGTATTCAACCACTCTGAGAGATATTTAATGTCGGCCTTAACACCAAAAAAAGTAGACTTCGGTGTTTCTGAATTGATAATTCTCGAAAAACCCGTATTGACAGGGTCGATGAAGATGATATCTGCTACATCTAAGATAGAATAAGGATTATCTTTATAACCATAAGGCTGCACTGGGTAGCCTTCGTCGTCAATGTTCAAGACTTTGGGGCCAGTATAAGCTATGTGCATCCAAACCGATGCAGAGCCAGGACCACCATTGAATGAGAAAACAATAGGCCGAGTGGCTTTGTCTTTTACGTCGGTTCTTTCATAATATGTATAAAAACACGAAGCGATGATCTTACCGGCGTCGTCCCAAACCGGTATTGTGCCGGCAGTGGCTTTGTATGGCACTTTTTGCCCTTTTATCATTACCTCGCTATTGGTTACCACGTTCATGTCAGGATTCAGAACCCTCGAATTGGAGACTTGAGCCTTTTCTTCTACCTTGGCCGGTGCGGTTGCGGCGGCTGTTTCTGGTTTTTTAGGTTGGGCATTTGCACAATGGATAAGACCAAAAGCAAAAGCCAGAAGTAAATTTCTTTTCATGTTTTATTTGTTATAGTTTATTGCTTCCAGAAGGCTCTCCATGTTGCTATCGCTCACCGGAATCTCATACTTACCAATCGTAATTCTATGGTTTCGGATAGACTCTATTTTTTCGAGATTGACTATAAATGACTTTTGAACTCTCAAGAATTTTTTTGAAGGTAGTTTTTCTTCAATTCCCTTTAAGGTAGATTTAGTGAGAATTGGGTGTACGGCATTGGTTACGTAAATTTTGATGTAGTCCTTGAGACCCTCAATATGAGTAATTTGCTCAAAATTTATCTTTACCAAAGAATACTCCACATTGACAAACATGTACGTTTGTTCTTCTTGGTTGGTGTCTGCAGTTTTGAGTTTATACAATTCTCGAGCTTTCATGGCAGCCTTTGTAAAACGCTCAAAACTAACTGGTTTCATTAAATAATCCACCACTTCAAGGTCGTAGCTTTCCACTGCATATTGTTCATAGGCTGTCACAAAAACCACCATCGGCTTGGTTACCATGCTTTCGAGAAGTTTAGTGCCTGTCATGCCGGGCATCTGAATATCCAGAAAAACGAGATCTATTTTCTCCTTTTCGAGCATTTCCATCGCTTCGAAGGCGTTTTTGCAGGTACCTACCAGTTCTAAAAAAGGCAATTGGCCGATATTTTCTTCGAGTAGTTTACGGCCCAAAAGCTCGTCGTCTACAGCTATACATCTTATTTTGGTGTTCATTATACTCTATTTTTTAAGTCTAGTTCTAAATATACCTCATAAAAGCCATTTTCCTGCTTCATTTCGAGATTATGAGAGTTGGGATATAAAAGTTCTATCCGGCGGGTCACGTTTCTGATACCAATTCCTGAGTTCGGATCTTTCACATTGCTTTTTTCGTTGGTCATGAGGTTTTTCACCTTGAAAACAAATTTCTGCCCATCAATCGTTTTCAGAAAAATATCAATACTTGGGTTTTTTATAAAACCAACACCATGCTTGAAGGCATTTTCGACAAACGGAATTAAAAGCATGGGTTCAATCATCATCGAGCCCGTGTTGCCCTCCATTGTGATGTTTATTTTCACATCGTCGCCAAACCTAACGTTCTGAAGTTTCACATAGTTTTCTAGATACTCTATCTCCTTTTCGAGCAAAACTTGCTTATTTTCAGACTCATACAACATATACCTGATAAGATTGGACAGCTCCAGCGTAACGCTCTCGGCTTCTTTAGACTTGGTTCTGATGAGGTAAACAATGCTATTGAGTACATTAAAAATAAAGTGCGGGCTGATCTGTGAACGCAAAAACGACAGCTCGGACTTCAGCCGCTCGGCTTGCTCTTCTTGATTTTTTTTGGCTTGACTGGTCATAAAAATCACAAAACCATAGAGCGTACTCATGGAGATAATAAAAAGCACGGGAAACAAGGTGCGAGAATCATAAATACGAATGGGGTATTTGTCTACCAAATAATCCTTGAGCAGGTAATAAGCAAAAAGATAAATAGAAAACATAACCAAAAGGCTCATAATGTAGCTCGTGAGCTGACCTTTATGAAGAAATTTTCTGACCAAAAATTCAGAATTGAAATAGAAAAATGGCATAGAAAAGAAACCCAGTGGCAGGGTCATTATAAGCCATTCTAGGCGGCTCTTGTCGTCATCCATAATGGAATTGAGGATGGGTAGAACCAGCCAAAAAAACCAAAAAATGACGTGAAACAGCACACGAAACAGTAAATCGCTAGATATTTTAATGTTATTATTTTGCACCTTCATAGAATTTGTAGTTGGCAATTTCAATATTTTTATTGAAAATAAATCAATTACAAGACCAAAATTGGGTTTGAATAGATTTACGATTTATTTTCATAGCATTTACGAAAATCACCAATTATTCACCTTTTATCCTCATTTATTTATCATTTATCTAATACGCCCAACAAGATAGGATTATGATGCTAGTTTTGTGCTTTGTTTTATCTCATCAATTACATATGACCAAATACTTCACTTTATTTTTACTCTTCATCACCAGCATTACTTTTGCTCAGATGCCCATTGCCACCCAAGCGGGAGACGGCAAGGTGTCGGGTACTTTAATTGACAGCGTGGCTAAAACGCCCGTAGAATTTGCCACTTTATCGCTTTACAGATCCTCTGACCTCACAAAACCGATAGACGGTACATTGACAGACGACAAAGGCAAGTTTGCTCTGAAAAATCTACTTAACGGAAAATATGCCGTAAAGTTTTCGTCCATTGGTTTTAAAGACAAAACTATTTTTCTTGAAGAAATAACTGATAAAAACAGGAATATTGTCCTGAAAGACATTTTCATGAGTACAGATGCAAAACTGCTCAACGAAGTAGTGGTAACCGGACAGGGGGCCGTTATTGAGGAAAAAGTGGATAGGCTTGTGTATAATGCAGACAAAGACATCACTGCAAAAGGAGGTGATGCAGCCGATATTTTAAGAAAAGTACCACTTCTTTCGGTTGACCTTGATGGCAATGTTTCGCTCAGAGGTAGTTCTAACATCAGGGTATTGATAAACAACAAACCCTCTACCATCATGGCGGCGAGTATTGCAGACGCACTGAAGCAAATACCTGCCGACCAAATCAAAACAGTAGAAGTTATAACTTCTCCGTCAGCCAAATACGACGCAGAAGGTTCTTCGGGTATCATCAATATCATTACGAAAAAGAATAACTTGCAAGGATATAGCTTAAATACAGATATTGGAGGTGGAAACAGAGGTGCCAATTTGGGACTGAATGGAAGTCTTAGAACCGGAAAATTTGGAATGACAATTGGAGGTTTTGGCCGGGCTAATTTTAACCCTTCGGAAACGTCTTTCGAACAAATCACCAAAGATTCTGAATCAGCAAATACTTTCAGAACAAGTCAAAAGGGAAATGCCAAAGACCAGATGGTCTTCGGAAGATATACCCTTGGTGCTGATTATGATATCACATCTAAAAAATCGCTCTCGGCTGGTGCACGTTTTGGTACCCGTAGTTTTAGCAGAAACCAAGACTTGAATATCCAACGTTTTCAGAACATCGTGGAATTGAGTAACACAAATCAGAGAATCGTGTCTGACAACCCCTCAAATAGTTATGATTTCAATATCGACTATCTGCATGTTATAAAACCTCAACAAGAATTAAGTATTTCGACTCTTTACAGCAGAAGTACGGCCAACTCTGACTTTACCAACACATCTCTTGGTAACGCCGAATTAGAAAAACTGGCATTGACCAACAGAAACAACAACCTCAACCAAGAATATACCTTGCAAGTGGATTATCAAACACCAATCAATAAAAACCAGCTGGTAGAGTTCGGAGGAAAAGGTATTTTTAGAGAGGTAAATAGTGATTTTAGTTATTTAGTAGGAGGTACTGTGATTAATGATCCGAAAAGTCCAAATGGCTCGTTGGATTACAATCAAAATATTGGTGCAGCCTACTTGGCTTACACTTATAACACCAAAAGCAAGTACACCATAAAGTTAGGAACCAGATACGAGATTACGGATATTTTTGCAACGCAAAACAACACCACGGATATTGATATAGAGCCTTACAATATTTTGGTACCCAATGTGAACATTTCTAAAACATTTGGTGGAAAATATACCGTAAAAACTGGATATAACAGAAGAATTCAACGTCCGGGCTTACAACAGTTAAACCCGAACTTTAACCTTGTGAATCCGCAGAACATTCAGAAGGGTAATCCAGAGCTAAGGCCCGAATTGACTGATAACATTGAAGCCAGTGTAAGTGCGAGTATCAAAAAAATATATCTAAACATGTCGGTGTTTACACGTTTGACTGGCAATGCCATCACACAGGTGGCGACGCCGTCGGGTACTGAAAGTGGAGTAGTAATAACCTCTTTCGAAAACATCGGTAACGACAAAGCATACGGGGTTAATTTCTCAGGAAATCTAAGTCTGACCTCAAAATGGATGGTTAATGCCGGTGTGGAATCGTTCTACAATTACATCACAGGCCAAACCACTTCGGCAGGTGGCGTTTCGGTACCGGTATCGAACCAAGGTTGGAACCACAACGGACGTCTGATGACTTTCATTACTTTGAAAAAAGGATGGCAGGTTCAGGCATTTAGTTTCGCAAGAGGCAGTCGAGTTTTACCGATGGGTCGCCAAGGTGGTTTTGGTTTCTATTCTTTAGGAGCCAGAAAAGAATTTAACAACAAAAAGGGAAGTATCGGACTTTCTACCCAGAACTTCTTAGCCAAATCAATGAACATCAAAACGACCATGGAGTCGGCTTTGTTTACCCAAAACAGTGTAAACTATATGTTCAACAGAGGTATCAGTGTTAATCTTTCATACAAGCTCGGTAAAATGGGAGCAGATGCCATGATGCCTAAGAAAAGAGCAAAGGGCGTAAAAAACGATGATTTGAAAGACGGTGGCGGCGAAGGAAATGGTCAGCAACAAGGTGGCGGTGGTGCCCCAGCTGGCCGAAATTAAGAGAGAATTAATATAGGTTTTAGGTTAATAATAGGAGAACTTGCCAAACTTTTGGCAAGTTTCTTTTTTTTATACACTCTCCAGATGAAGATATAAATCCATTGACTTCGGCATTCATCTTTAACGATTTTGGTGAAGAAAAACTGGATGAAAACAGCAAGATTCTGCTCAGGAAGTTTAATCCACTCAATTATTTAACCCAAGAAACTCATTAGAAAATCCACTACAATAAAAGTCGAAGGCGACCCCCGTTGCTTCATCGGATGGCCGCCACAACTATTTCCGACCATCTGTAAACCTATCTCGATAGGTTTTTCGATGTTCGTCATAGCTATTTTGCAAAACCGTGCGACGGACTGATTATTTCGCCAGATTGTCTATTGAGCTTTTTGGGTCAAACAAACCAACTCTTAATAAAGTAAAAGAACCAGGTTTGAACAGCCCCCGCAAAAAGTGCACAAACGAGCATTTTCCAGAGAATCTCCAACTTATTAAAACGAAAATGTAGTGCTAAAAAGCTTCCGAGTATAGGAGTAAAAATAAATGGAGTGAGTAAAGCAATGCCCCAAAGACCTAGTTTGGTTTTAACCTTAATGGCTATTCTGGTGGTTCGACTAAATATCTTTTTGGGCCTATTGCCTCTAAATCTTGCCAAAAGATTGGTCAACACTTCGCCACCATAAATAACCACAAATACTGTGAGCATCATACCGAGTGACGAAAAAATACTGGTCTCCCACCAGCTCAATTTAAAAGCAACACCAGCCAAAGGGCCGCCTACAAACTTAATGGTGGCAGCCAAAGCCACTGCAAAATATTCTGAAATTCTTAGCATATACAACAGAAACATCAGTTTCAGGCCAGATATTACAGGTATTTGAAAAATATTTGAAAAAATTTTACATAGTATCTTGCATAACAAAGTACTATCCTATATATTTGTATCATCAATTATGAAAAAGCTATAATTTCTTTTCAAGAAAAACAAAAAACAACAAGATTATGAATTTAGAAAATGCACAAGTACAAATGCGGAAGGGCATCTTGGAGTACTGCATTTTGCAGATTATATCTCGGGGCGAGGTTTATGCCTCTGAGATATTAGACGAACTGCTCAATGCCAAAATAATGGTAGTAGAAGGTACACTTTATCCCTTGCTTACAAGGCTAAAAAACGCTGAGTTGCTGGATTATCAATGGAAAGAATCTACCTCTGGACCACCAAGAAAGTATTATATTTTGACCGAAAAAGGAACGAGTTTCCTCAAAGGCCTCGATGACACTTGGATAGAGCTCGCAGAGTCGGTACAATCTATCATTGCCAAAACTCAAAACTAAACATTTTATGAAAAAGACATTACAGATAACTATTGGTGGCCTAATATTCAATATCGAAGAGGACGCCTACAACAAACTCGGCCAATATCTAGAGGCCATAAAAAAGTACTTCTCAAGCTACGAAAGCTGCGATGAGATAACCCAAGACATAGAGGCTCGTATCGCTGAAAAATTCTATGAAAAAAACCAAAGCGGTGGAGCCATAGAGATGGAAGACGTAGACAAAATTATAAAGTCTATGGGAACCGTATCTGACTTTGAAGCGATCAAAGAAGACGAGGACTTGTCTAAAGAGCAAGCCGAACCTTCTAACACACAAACTCAAAATCCGGATACAGAGCAAGCTCAAAAAACTGAAAACGGAATTCCTCAAACCAAGTTTTATAGAGACGGCAAGCACAAAGCATTGGCAGGAGTATTGGCCGGTCTGGCACACCGCTTCGAATTTGATGTGGTTTGGGCTAGAATTTTATTTATAGTATTAGGATTTGGACTAATAGACTTAGGCATCGGATTTTTCATCTTCATAGCCTACTTTGTGTGTTGGATAGCGTTTCCTGAAAGAACCCACCTTGAAGAAGTTAAAAACATAAAGAAATTCTACCGAAACCCCGAAAATAAAGTCCTAGGCGGTGTAGCCACAGGCTTGTCATCTTACCTTGGGCTCGACTTGGTCATCGTCAGAATTCTTTTTGTGGTAAGTGGCTTTTTCTTCATAGGTATACTGCTTTACATAA
Organism: Leadbetterella sp.; assembly: GCA_035299025.1. Taxonomy (GTDB): domain Bacteria; phylum Bacteroidota; class Bacteroidia; order Cytophagales; family Spirosomataceae; genus Leadbetterella. The sequence goes on along the minus strand of DATGXK010000018.1, from coordinate 74,683 downwards.
TTTTCTGGATTGTAGCACCTAACGCTGTTTCAATCACCCAAAAAATGGAGCTTAAAGGCCAAGAAGTAACGATAGAAAACATAGAAAGTACCATAAAAACCAACAGTCTATCCGAAACTCCGAAAAAAGAAAGTGCTATAGCTAAGCTTCTACTTTTTCCATTCCGTTTGATCGGCATTATTCTCAAGGCTTTTGGTAAAGTACTTGGGCCATTGGGTACATTGGTAAAAATCTTCTTCGGACTTTTGTTATTGATAATCGGAGCATCCTTCGGTTTTGCAGCTATCGTCACAACAGGTGTATTTTTTGGCCTCATTTCCAGTCAATCTTGGATTTCGGGCGACAATATCTTAGGCATGCTCAGCAGAGACTTGCCACCACTTGGAGGTTTCTTTGGCTTCTTGGCTTTGTTTATACCGGCTATCGCCATCGTATTGATTGGTATCAAATTAATCACAGGCCATCTCAACGGTCAACGAAACTTCTGGCTCACCATGTTGGCACTTTGGTTGATGGGAATAGTGGGCATCAGTGCAGTAGGGTCTAAATATGCTCTAAATTTTGCAAAACATGATGGTTTTACTCAAGAAACGCCTTTATCTACACCTGCAGGTACACTTTATCTAGACGCCATTGAGAGCGATGATGACAACGACGATGTTTTTGATACCAGAGTGTCACTTGAAGACTCTGAAACCGGAAATCTATATCTGAGCACCAGATACAGCTCTCATGGCCGATCACGTCAGCAAGCTCTTGAGTTGGCCAGAAATATCATTTATAACGTTAGTCAGAAAGACTCTGCAATTATTTTCCCTGAAAACTTTAATCTTAAAAACCAGGGAGTTTTTCGTGATCAAAAGGTGGAAGCCACCTTATACATCCCCAAAAACAAGAAATTCAAAATGACTACGGAATTTGCATGGAGAGTTTACAGCCAAACATGGAATCTTGAGTCTAAATATGGAATAGACCGAGAAAATATTGAAAAATATACTTTTATGATGGACGAAAACGGGGAGATAGCTTGTGCCGATTGCCCTGTTCTGACAGACGAAGAGCGTGAAGCTCTCGACAGAGACAGACACCATTCGTTTGAAGGTGAAGACTTCGGAGATCATGGCGAATTTCATAAAACTGTAGATGTAGGAAGCTTCAGTGGAGTAAATTTTGGCTCTAATTATATCGTTACCATCAAACATGGCGACAAAAACAGTGTAGACATTTACAGCAATAGCCGCCGTGACTTGGACGACATTGAAGCCAAAGTAAATGGAAATACGTTAGAAATCGAATACGATGATCCTTTTAGAGACCACGATGCCAAGGTACATATCATAATCGTCACAAATACGCTCGAAGACCTAAACATTTCTGGTGCTGCCCTTGTGAAAGTATTGGGCTTTGAAAACCTTAAAAATCTTAATGTAGAACTTTCAGGAGCTTCGCAAGTAGCTATGGATATCAAGACCAACACTTTGGAAGTGAGTGCCTCTGGTGCATCACAACTGGTTCTGAAAGGAGAGGCCACCAACATAGATGTCAATCTTTCTGGTGCGTCACAACTGAATGCCAAAGATATAAAAGTAGAAACCGCTGATGTAGAAGCTCATGGAGCGAGTGTAGCGAAACTTGGAAAAATCAAAAATCTCAAGTCAGACACAAGCGGCGGAAGCCAAATAGAACGAGAATAAATTATTCAGAGATAAGCAGCAAAACCTCAGAGATATCATCTGGGGTTTTCTTTTTTTATCACAATTCCGAAATATTTTATTGCCAATATTTGATACCTTCGCCGAATAAATTTAGTTTCGGGCAAATTTCAACCAAATATTAAATACAAAATGAAGCCATTCCTATTTATCCTACTTCTAGCATTCTCCATTTCGAGCAACAGCTTCGCCCAAAATAAGGATTTAGCCCAAGTAGAAAAAGCATTAGAAGTTCTCCGAAACCAAATGCTAAATCCAACCGAACAAGGCCTCAAAGCCATCAGCCACAGTTCGCTTTCTTATGGGCACTCCAACGGAAGAATTGAAAACCAAAAAGAATTCATGGAAGCTTTCTTGACCGGAACTTCCGATTTCACGACATTGGATTTTTCAGATGTTAAAATCGAAATTCTTGGCAATACGGCCATTGTCAGACACATACTTCAGGCCGACTCGAATGACAAAGGCAAGCAACCGGCCAAAGTAAACATTAAGGTGATGCTGGTTTTTGTAAAAGACAAAAACGCATGGTTGTTGGCGGGCAGACAAGCCGTAAAATACCTCTAAAATTATTCTTTAAAATTTTCAATTTTTTAATCCCATTTTACCATTTTTTGAGGTAAATAACACTAGGATTCCATAAAAATAACCAAAGTTGTCAATATAGTATTAGAAAAAGAATAGCATTGGAATTTTCTTTTAAATAATCTGCCTAGATTTGAGTTTCCAATAAAAGGGTATTTTTTTTCACAAATACTTCTTTCCGGAAACTTACAAATATGAGCAATAGAGTTTTAAAAGTACATCCAAACGACAACGTAATAGTTGCCTTAAGCGATATTAAAAAAGGAGAAATCGTAAAATACGACGAAATCCCATACGAAGTGGCCACTGACGTTCCGGCCAAACATAAATTTGCAGAGTCTGATTTCGAAATAGGCGAAGAAATCTACATGTATGGTGTTTTGGTAGGAAAAGCCCAGCAAAAAATAAGCAAAGGGGAATGGATAACAACTTTCAATGTAAAGCACGCCGCAAGCGAATTTAACCTCGGAGAAAGAAACACGGCCTGGGAAATACCTGACGTTTCTGAGTTTAAAGAAAGACAATTTATGGGTTTTCATAGGGCCAACGGCGAAGTTGGTACTGCCAATTACTGGATAGTTTTACCTATGGTTTTCTGCGAAAATCGCAATCTAGATATTATGAAAGCCGCCTTGGTAGACGACCTCGGCTATGGCAAAAAGACCAAATACAAGAGTTTCGCAAAAAACCTCATAGATCTCTACAAGGCGGGCAAAAATGTCGAGGATATTCTGTCGCAAGAAATTGGCAGCGACGAAAATGCTGCTACAGAAAAAATATTTAAGAACATTGACGGCATTAAATTCCTTACCCACGACATGGGCTGTGGTGGTACAAGGCAAGATGCTCAGGCTCTTTGTGGCTTATTGGCAGGCTACATTACCCACCCCAATGTTGCTGGTGCTACAGTACTCAGTTTGGGTTGTCAAAATGCCCAATATCACATGCTTCAGGAGGAGATAGAAAAACGCGGTGGCATGAATCAAAAACCGATCTATTTTCTAGAGCAACAAAGCATGGGTACGGAAGAGGCTCTGGTTAGCCAGGCTATCAAACAAACTTTTGGTGGTTTGATAGAAGCCAACAAAATAGAAAGAAAACCCGCCCCTGTAAGCAAACTTATTCTAGGCCTAGAATGTGGCGGTTCAGATGGCTTTTCGGGAATTTCCGCAAATCCCGCAATAGGCTACACTTCTGACCTTTTGGTAGCCCTTGGTGGCACGGTAATTCTCTCCGAGTTTCCGGAGCTCTGCGGCGTAGAGCAAGAATTAAGCGACAGATGCGTGGTGGCTGAAAATGCCGAAAAATTCAACCACCTTATGACTACTTATAACAACCGGGCAAAGGCCGTAGGATCTGGTTTTGACATGAATCCTTCGCCAGGTAATATAAAAGACGGACTCATAACAGATGCTATAAAATCTGCCGGAGCTGCAAAAAAAGGCGGTACTTCTCCAGTGACAGATGTTTTGGACTACCCCGAAAAAGTAACAAAAAAAGGGCTGAACCTTTTATGTACGCCAGGTAATGACGTAGAGTCTACCACGGCCGAAGTAGGCTCAGGAGCCAATATAGTGCTCTTTACAACTGGCCTTGGCACTCCTACCGGCAATCCGATAGTACCTGTGATTAAGCTCTCCAGCAACACAAAACTTGCCGAAAAAATGTCTGACATCATAGATATCAATACCGGAACCATCATTGAAGGCAAAGAAACCATTGAACAGGCAGGCCGTAGAATTCTTGATTTTGTGATAAATGCGGCCAGTGGCACTAAGGAAGTAAAATCAGTAATAAACGGACAAGACGACTTTATTCCTTGGAAAAGAGGAGTAAGTTTATAATCAGCGATTCAAATTATTTTAAAATATGGCAAAGGCTTTTTTAGACGAAAATTTTCTTTTACAAACCAAAACCGCAGAGGTACTATATCATGAGTATGCCAAAGACATGCCCATAATAGATTATCACAATCACCTACCGCCAGATCAAATTCTAAACGACATAAACTTCAATAACCTCACCCATGCATGGCTATACGGCGACCACTACAAATGGAGAGCCATGCGTACCAATGGTATTGACGAAGCATATTGTACTGGAAGTAAAACGGACTACGAAAAGTTTGAGAAATGGGCAGATACAATTCCTAACACCATGCGAAACCCACTATATCACTGGTCTCATTTAGAGCTTCAGAGATATTTTGATGTGCACGAGGTACTCAACCCTGCTTCTGCCAAAAGAATCTATGATAGCTGCACAGACAAATTGCAAACCAAAGAATATGGTGTAAGAGGGCTTCTAAAAAAAATGAATGCCACGGTAGTGTGTACCACTGACGATCCTTTAGACTCATTAGAACACCACATAGCATATCATAAAGAATTGGCCCAGAAACCAGCGGGCAGCGAGGTAACAATGCTGCCGGCCTTCAGACCAGATAAATTTATACTCATCGAGAACCCGAACTTCACCGGATATTTAGAAAAACTTAGTGCAATTGTTGGATTCCAGATAAATGACTACTCAAGTCTTCAAAAAGCTCTCAGAGCCAGGGCCGATTTCTTTGCGGCTAACGGTGGGAAAATTTCTGACCACGGCCTAGAGGAAATTTATGCCGAAGACTTTACAGAGGACCAGGCAGATCTTATTCTGAAAAAAACCTTACAACAACAACCCATTACCACCCAAGAGGCCGCAATTTTCAAGTCAGCCATCTTGCATTTCTTAGGGACTATGTACGCCGACTTGGGGTGGATCCAACAGTTTCATTTGGGGGCATTGAGAAACAACAATAAAAAAGCCATGCGTACACTTGGTCCAGATACTGGCTGGGATAGCATTGGAGACTGGTCGCAAGCAAAAGCTCTCTCAAAATTTCTGGGCAAGTTAGGAGAATATGACCAACTGACGAAAACCATAATTTATAACCTAAATCCTGCCGATAACGAACTTATGGCTACCATGATTGGTAACTTCAATGATGGCTCAGTTGCCGGAAAAATCCAGTGGGGTTCTGGTTGGTGGTTTTTAGATCAAAAAGATGGAATGGAAAAACAGATCAACACCCTCTCGCAGATGGGTCTTTTGAGCCAGTTTGTAGGTATGCTTACAGACTCTCGAAGCTTTCTTTCATTCCCTCGACACGAATATTTCAGAAGAATACTCTGCAATATTTATGGAAATGATATAGAAAACGGCGAACTTCCAAACGACATCCCTTTCATAGGTAAAACTATTCAAAACATCTGTTATAACAACGCCAAAACGTATTTTGGGTTCTGATAAATGGTACAGTCGATTCTAACATTTGGAGAAATATTGCTTCGGTTGTCACCCGAAATGGGCGGAGCTTGGATTAAGAAAGCCTCAATTCCGACTTTCGTCGGCGGAGCAGAACTCAATACCGCCACCGCCCTTGCCAGTTGGAAAATACCGGTGGAATATTGCTCTGCCCTTCCCGAAAACGCACTTTCCGAAGAAATAATAGCTCACCTCGAAAGCAAAGGTGTCAATACCTCCAAAATGCTATGGGGCGGCGAACGCATCGGCATATATATGCTGCCTCAAGGTGCCGATTTGAAAAACGCAGGAGTAATATATGACAGGGCAGGATCTGCTTTTGCTTCACTCAAACTCGGGCAAGTAAACTGGAGCGATGTATTTGACAATATAGCATGGCTACATATCAGTGCCATTACGCCGGCCCTGAGTCAAACTATGGCTGATGTGTGTCTGGAAGCCGTTCAAGCAGCTAAAAAACATGGTATTAAAGTATCTATCGACCTCAATTATCGTTCAAAGCTTTGGAAATACGGAAAAGAACCCGTAGATATAATGCCCGATATCGTAAACCATTGCGACCTAATAATGGGTAATATTTGGGCTGCCAACAAACTTTTAGGGACTTCTCTCAACCAAGAAGTAGCCATAAATAATGCTACCAAAGAAACCTATTTAACTGAATGCGAAAGAGTTTCGAAAGAAATCCTCTCGAAATTTGAGAATTGCGAGTTCGTGGCTAATACTTTTCGTTTCGACTATGGTCAAGAAGGAATAGAGTATTATACCACCATTTTTTCAGAAGGCAGCCTGTTTGTTTCACCCCACTTCAAGGTGGAGAAAGTGGTAGACAAAGTAGGTAGTGGAGACTGTTTCATGGCTGGGTTGCTGTATGGCATTTATAACCAGCATTCGCCACAAGAAATCATAGATTTTGCCGCAGCTGCCGCTATTGGAAAGCTCAATGAATATGGCGATGCCACTAGCCAAACCATAGAAAATGTTAACGAAGTTTTAAATGCTATTTTGGTAAATCAATAATATGACAAAAGACGAAATTGTAAGTTTAATCCTCGAAAAACCGCTTGTGCCGGTGTATTACAACTCTGACCCTGAGGTTACAAAAAACATTATACAAGCATGTTATGATGCTGGAATTCGGGCTTTTGAATTTACTAACCGTGGAGAAAACGCCATTGACGTATTTGCTAAAATCCAACCTTATATAAAAGTGAATTGCCCAGGAATGATTTTGGGAATTGGCACAATTGTAGACGGGGAGACAGCCGAAAAGTACATAGGACTTGGGGCTGACTTTGTGGTGCAGCCAGGCACAACAAAGGAAGTTGGTGAGGTTTGCAAAAAACACAATATTGCATGGGTACCCGGAGTAATGACACCCACCGAAATCTATTCCGCACTTGCATTGGGTGCTAAGATGGTTAAGATTTTCCCAGGAAATGTGGTAGGTTCTTCTTATGTAAAAGCACTTAGGGGTCCAATGCCAACTGTCAAAATAATGGTAACTAGTGGTGTAGAACCTACCGAAAGTAGTTTGAAAGAATGGTTTGGTGCGGGTGCAAATGCCGTTGGACTAGGCTCTCAGCTATTCAAAGACATGAATGACATCGAAGTATTCAAAAATAAAGTGAAAGGACTATTTTCTTTCATTCAACCTTAACCCTACAAAAATGGAGAACAAAATCGGAAACTATCGCTGGACCATCTGTGCCTTGGTGTTTTTCGCGACTACCGTCAATTACCTCGACAGACAGGTGATCAGCCTTCTCAAATCTGTGCTGTCAGACGAGCTCAAATGGGACGACGGCGATTATGCCAATATCGAGATTGCATTCAAATTATTCTATAGCTTTGGTATGCTCATAGCAGGCCGAGTAGTAGACAAACTTGGCACAAAAAAAGGCTACGCCATGGCCACGGGTCTATGGAGTTTAGCGGCTATTGGCCATGCTTTGGCAAATTCGGCTTTCGGTTTTATGATTGCCAGGGCATTTTTGGGTGTTACTGAGGCTGGCAACTTTCCGGCGGCTATAAAAAGTACGGCAGAGTGGTTTCCTAAAAAAGAAAGAGCACTCGCCACCGGTATTTTTAATTCTGGAACAAACATAGGAGCCATAGTGGCACCATTAACAGTTCCCTTCATAGCAGCAGCTTGGGGATGGCAATGGGCATTTATACTAACAGGTTTGATAGGCTTCATTTGGCTCATTTTGTGGCAAAAACATTATACCAATCCCAAAGATTCTAAAAAGCTTAGTCAAGCCGAATATGATTATATTCACTCAGACAAAGAGGATGAAAACATAGAAAAAGAAACTGAAGGTGAGAAAGTTTCTTGGTTCAAGCTCCTGACCTACAGGCAAACGTGGGCTTTTGCCATTGGCAAATTCCTCACCGACCCAGTTTGGTGGTTCTACCTCTTCTGGCTTCCTGACTTTTTACAAAGCGAATACAAACTAACACTTACAGAAATAGCCATTCCGACGGCAGTGGTATATATGATTTCTACAATAGGTAGTGTAGGTGGTGGATACTTGCCTATGGCTTTTATAAATAGAAACATGCCTGCGTTCAAAGCCCGCAAAACCTCTATGTTTATATTTGCTCTATGCGTATTGCCTGTTATTCTATCTCAGTATGCGGGAAGAATAAACATGTGGCTAGCTGTGTTGGTAATAGGCATTGCTGCCTCAGCACACCAAGCATGGTCTGCCAATATTTTCACTACTGTGTCTGACATGTTTCCTAAAAAAGCAACGGCATCTGTAACAGGAATTGGTGGTATGATGGGCGGTCTTGGGGGTATTTTACTTTCATGGGCAGTACAGAAAAACATGTTTGTATACTATAGAAGCATCAATCAGATAGAAACTGCCTACTTCATTATGTTTCTTATTTGTGGAGCCGCATATTTATTAGCTTGGCTTATGATGCACTTACTTGTGCCAAAAATGAAAAAAATAGAGTTATAAATCTCGAACAAAACTTGGTTTCTAGCTGAGCCATAAAACCTAAAAAGAGGGTTGAAATTTAGATTTCGATCCTCTTTTTTTGTAGAAATTTCTCGCCCTTAAATAAAATTATCACATTGTGGTATTCTACTCACTTCCAAAAACTAAAAAAATATCCAATTTCAGAGTATATTTGCAGCAAAACAGAAAGCCCAATTTGTATTAAGAATGAAGTATTACTTGCTAATAGTCATATTATTGTCTTTTATTTCATGCCAAAATCGTGGCAGCGACTTTGTTTTAGAAGGCACTTGGATGGACGTAGCATGTAAAGATTCAGGAGCAAACTGCAAGAGTAGATTCCCACAAATTAGAATCGACACCACATTGGGCGATTCGGTTGAAGTTACATTTAGTGATGGTCATAAAAAGAACTTGTGGTCGAGCAATAAATACAATGCCACCACACTTACTTTAGAAGACAACTACGAAACTTTGTTGTATCCCATCTACGACAAAAACCTTCTGGCTTATTACGACGACGACACTCATCAATTCATCTATTACAAAAAACTAAATACGGCTCCAAATTGAACTTCACCAAAAATCAAAAAGTAATAATACTATACACCCTAATATTTGTCTTGGGATGTTTTTTACTGCCTGATGTATATGTTTGGGGTAAAAACGACCGAAACTGCTGGTTTTCTTGGTGTAATTACATTCATCACTACGGCGTACAAAACATCTATAAACTCCGTGTTGACTACCCACCTTTGGTGCATTATTTCTTATGGATAGTAGCCAAAATACAGGGAAGTTCGGAGATGATTTATAAAAATATATACAAGCTAAAATATCTGGTTTTGTTTGTTGAGATGTTAAGTATCTATGTGGTTTATAGGATATTGGCATACAGAAAAATGTCCTATTCCTATGCTTTGCCTTTGCTAATACTATTCAACATAGCTTTTTGGTACAATAACTTCTTTTTCGGGCAAGTGGATGGCGTCTATACGGCCTTTGCATTCATGTCATTGACCTTTGCTGTATGTAAAAAACCTATGCTCAGCCTGATTTTCTTTGTTTTGTGTGTAAACTTTAAGTTTCAAGGAATCATTTTCCTTCCCATCATATTTCTGACCTTGTTTCAAACCATACGACAGTACAGTCTGCCTCGAATAGGACTCTTATTATTGCCCGTACTGGCACTACAGCTTATTATATTCTTACCGTTTATACTGGTTGGCGATATCAAATTGGCCTTCAATTCATTCTCTGAAAGCATGGGCAGATACCCGTTCGTAAATATGGGAGCGTACAATGTGTGGTCGCTTGTTTTTGAGCATCCCGAAACGATGAACGATAACAACGGGGTGCTTAATTTCAGCTACAATACAATTGGCCTGTTTACCTTTTTTAGTTTGTCAGGAGTTATTCTCCTTCCTTTCGGTTTAAAAACTCTGGGACTTTTTGATAATAAGCTAAAAATTGATTTCAACTTAGAAAATGTTCTGCTCGTAACGACCTTAATTATACTTATATTTTTCTATTTCAACACCCAAATGCATGCCAGATACTCGCATCCGGTAGTACTCTTCGCCGGTACTTTGGCCATTCTTCGCAAAGATTACTTACGATTTCTATTGGTGAGTATCGCCGTCTTCCTCAACATGGAAGGAGCCTCCAAAATTTTAAAAGGCAACATTTCGGAATTTCAATCTATTTGGTTTCAACCTTGGTTTGTATCTACTATTTTTCTTGTTGTGATAGTATTATATTTCTATGATTACCTAAAACTGGTGCTATTTACTACCCGAACAAGCTAATTTATAATAACTTACAAAAAACTCTACCGTAATATAAAAAACTCCCAATTCTAATAATATTCTAATCTAGTTCCAATCTCAATTTTAGAGATTTCCTATAATTTTGGTTAAGCAAATAAACCAAATAAACTCTAGAAATGATATTCTCCCGCATTACAGTTGTTGTGGCAACCTTGCTATGTGGTTGTCAGCCTTTCGAAAACTCCCTCGATTTACATGGCCAATGGATAGACCTGAACTGTGCAGGTATTTCAAAAAGCTGCAACAGTAGATATCCGATAATAATAATTGATCCAAATTTTACCGACACACTTTTTGTAAAAAAAACAGACGGGACCTGGGAAAGCAAATGGACCAACCACAAATGGGAGTCTTTCTCTCTTATATTAGAAAATGGGTACGAATCTCTGCTCTATCCCAATTACAAAACCAATACATTGCAATATTACGACAATACCACCAAGCGGTTTGTCTATTATTCCAAGTCAACCTCCCTCTAATTTATGCAAATCACAAGAGACCCGAAACCGCTTTTTGTTTACTCCGCACTTTTTATAATTGGCTGCTTATTAGCTCCAAATCTATATGTGTGGGGAAACAATGACCGTAACTGCTGGATTACTTGGAGCAATTACATTAATCATTTCGGAATACAAAACGTATATAGATTAGAGGTAGACTACCCTCCACTCTGGCATTATTTCCTTTGGCTCTTTGGGAAATCCAATCCCACGCCCGAAAGTATTTATTTGAAAATATATCATTTAAAATATCTGGTGTTTTTTGTGGAAATATTAAGCGTTTATACTGTTTATCGGGTACTTAAGGCTCATGACATCAAAAATGCCCTGTTACTTTCTATCCTGATTTTAGGAAATATTGCCTTTTGGTACAATAACTTTCTTTTTGGCCAAATGGATGGTGTGCATACGGCCTTTGCATTTATTTCCCTCACTTTCGCTCTTTACCGCAGGGCCGCTCTAAGCCTAATATTTCTTGTTTTGTGTATCAATTTTAAGTTCCAAGGCATTATTTTCTTGCCCATAATTGCTTTGATCATTTTTAGTGAAATAAAAAAATACTCCTTTTCCAAAATACTAAAGACAATACTACCTGCTGTGATATTGCAAACCTTGATTCTTTTGCCATTCATTTTATCTGGTGACATAAAACTAGCCATAAACTCCTTTACAGATAGCGTAGGCCGATATCCCTACGTAAACATGGGGGCTTACAATATTTGGTGGTTAATTTTCAAAAACCCTCAACTCATAAATGACAGTATCGGAATATTTAACTTTAGCTATAACTCTTACGGTCTAATGGCTTTTTTTGGACTCTCAGGGCTCGTCCTATTACCTTTTGGTCTAAAGAGCCTGAATCTTTTCAGAAAATATATTGATGTAGCATTTAACTTCGAAAACTCGCTACTGGTGTGCGTGTTGATTATCCTTTTTTTCTTCTATTTCAATACCCAAATGCACTCTCGTTACTCACATCCCATTGTGTTATTTGCAGGGGCTTTGGCCATGTTGCGTAAAGACATCGTGAGATTTTTTTTAGTAAGCCTAGGAATCTTTCTCAACATGGAAGGTGCTTCTAAAATTCTCAAAGGCAACATTGCCGAATTTGAGATTTTCTGGTTTCAACCTTGGTTTGTATCCCTAATTTTCCTTACTATAATAGTTCTTTACTTCTATGATTATATGGTTTTGGTAAAAAACAGCATAAAACTAAAGCCTTAACCCAGCCGGCTTTGTCTTAATTCTACTACGTCGGCCTGAATGTTCTGTATGGCGTTATAAACCAAGTCAGAAATAGGACTATCCGTAGGATTGAGGCTGCACACAAAACTCCAGAGCTCAAACACCTCCTCGGGTTTTATCTGATAAGGGTAGTAGGCCTTGTTGTCGGAATGTAGATGAATGGTGCCATCCTGTTCTATTTTATTGTAAAGCCGCTTATATACCAAACCGTCGTTTTGTGTCAATACCACATAGGTTTTACCATCTCTTATATCTGCCACGTCTTCCACATATTTGCCAATCACATAGGCACCTGACTCTAACGGCGGCATAGAATCACCCTGAATAGGAAACCCACGAAACTTGCCGACATCGGTGAAAGGCAATGAGATACGTGGCAAACTCTCTATAAATGTCTCGTCACTAAATCCTTGCAGATAACCCGCCGACGCCCTCACTGGCACGAGTTCCACCAAATCCTTGCCGTCGCTATCTACCATTACTGGAAACAAAATTCTGTTTCCTCCGATTTTGAGTAGATCTCGTAAATCATTTACTTTAGTCAAATCAATTTTCAGTAATGAGTCTATGGACACCGTAAAATAATCGGCCAATTGCACGATGAGATCTATGGGTGGTTCGGCTCTGTGCTCTTCCCAAGAGCTGAGCCTCGACCGTGTAATATTCAAGTCGGTTGCCAGTGCTTCTTGCGAAATACCCCTCAAATGGCGTAAATGAGCTATATTTTTACTTATTTTCTTCATTGCTAAATATTTTACCATAAAATTGGTAATATTTTAAGTAAAATACAAATACCATTGCTATCAAATCTCATATTGCTAATTTTTTTATCATTTGCCTATGTTTGCCGCCCATGTTTGTGTCCTCACAAAATCACCACGTGAGTTATACATACTTCTCGTCTGTGAGGACACAGACGAGAGCGACATACCAACAAAATCGGCCCATCAAAAAACAAATAAAGAAGGTATTTGATTATATTTGAAATAAATATCTCAACCTAACAAAATGAATCTCAACCTCAAAGGGAAAGAAAAGAACACCTATGACGCCATTGTGGTGGGCTCAGGCATAAGTGGCGGCTGGGCAGCTAAAGAACTCTGTGAAAAAGGTCTAAAAGTACTGATGCTCGAAAGAGGTAAAGACATCAAACATATAGAGGACTATAAAAACGCCATGAAAGCCCCTTGGGAATTGGATCATGCCAATAGGATAACCCAAGAAATCAAGGCTAAATTTCCAGTACAAACCGCCGAGGGTAATTACCCCATCAACGAAGCTAACCAAGACTTTTGGCTACCCGAAGACACGAGTCCTTACATCAGCAAAAAACCTTTTGACTGGTATAGAGGAGCCGGTGTTGGTGGCAAATCACTCCTATGGGGCCGTATGGTGTTTAGGTGGAGCGACTTTGACTTTGAGGCCAATGCTCGTGAGGGAATCGCCATCGATTGGCCCATCAGATACAAAGACATTGAGCCTTGGTATGCTTATGTGGAGAAATTTGTGGGTGTCACTGGTAGTTACGACAATATCCCGCACATGCCAGACAGCGTGTTTCAGCCACCCATGCAAATGAACTGCGTAGAGGCCAGCTTCAAAGAAAAAATAAAGGCCAAATATGGCAACGATAGGATAGTTACCATCGGTAGAGTGGCTCATATTACTAAACCAACTGCCGAGCAAACCGCATTGGGTCGTGTGTCTTGTCAATACCGCAATGCGTGCTCTTCGGGTTGCCCTTACGGAGGATATTTCAGTACACAAGCGGCCACTTTGCCTGCTGCTATGAAAACTGGCAACCTGACTCTTCGACCATTTTCTATTGTTTCAAGGGTTATTTTTAACGAAAAAACGCAAAAAGCCGATGGAGTAGAGGTAATTGATGCCGAAACAAAGGAAGTAACAGAATATTTTGCAAAGGTAATCTTTATCAATGCATCTGCCATGGCAAGTACGGCCATTATGCTTAATTCTAAGTCAAGTAGATTCCCAAACGGGCTAGGAAATGACAGTGGCCAGCTAGGCAAAAATCTTATGGATCACCACTCAAGAGTAGGTGCATCAGCCACTGTAGAAGGTTTTGAAGATAAATATTATACCGGCCGACGTGCCAACGGTATCTTTATGCCTAGATTCAGAAATATCGGCACTGATAAACGAGACTATCTGCGAGGCTTTGATTTTCAGGGCGGTGCCAGCAGGAGTGGCTGGTCAAAACAAACGCCGCCAAAGCTATTCGGGGCGGATCTGAAAGAAAAGGCTGCCCAAATAGGCCCCTGGGGTATAAACCTTACGTCTTTTGGCGAATGTCTGCCTTATGAAGATAATATGATGTATCTGCATCCTACCGAAAAGGATCAGTTTGGTATACCCAAAATAGTATTTGATGCCGAAATAAAGGAAAATGAGCAAAAAATGCGAGTGGATATGCAAAACGATGCCGCTGAGCTGATGGAAGCAGCAGGCTATAAAAATATTCGCTCTTTCAAAAAAGATGATTTCCATCTCGGTCTATCAAAGCACGAAATGGGTACGGCTCGCATGGGCAGAGATTCCAAAACCTCCGTACTCAATGCACACAACCAAGTGTGGGGATGCAAGAACGTTTTCGTGACCGACGGTGCGGCCATGACCTCGTCTAACTGCGTAAATCCATCGCTCACTTACATGGCTCTTACGGCTCGTGCATGCGATTTCGCGGTAAAAGAACTTAAAAAGCGGAACTTATGATTCTAAAATAGCTTCTCGTAAAGGTCTTTGTCGAATCCTACGGCCACTACTTTTTGGTCTTCTATGATGGGGCGTTTAATGACCGAAGTGTTTTGCATAATCACCTCTATGGCAGAAAGAGGAGTTTCCAAAGCGTCTTTTTGTGCTTGGTCAAAGCCTTTGTAAGTTGTACTTTTCTTGTTTACTAGTTTGTCAAGCGGGATTTGCTGCATCCACTCTTCTAGTTTATCTTTCGAAATACCCTCTGTTTTATAATTATGAAAGGCAAAAGTCTCGCCTTTGGCCTTTAGGAAATCCAGTGATTTTTTTACTGTGTCGCAATTCGGAATACCATATACTGTAAGCATCTATCGTTTTTTATTTCTTGCAAATTTAATACATTTCGGAACTACGATACGAAACAAACCTAGATTTGATTTGAATCCTACATTCCCTACATATTTGGCTTATTATTTGCGTTTAACTGAATATTAACAAGCAAATATTTGTTTAGAACTTAATAATTTTCAATTTTTACGGGCATTTTTTAAACAATAGCATAAAATGATTTTTACCCCAATGAACATCTTTAAAATCACGAGCTTAGCTGGTGTTTTGCTTTTTGCAAGCTGTCAGTCGAAGTCACAAAATAATTCTACTCAGCAAACAGCCTCCACTGCCAACATCGACAAAAATCAAGTTACTTGGAATCCAAGCATTGAAGACGCACTCGCACAAGCCAAAGCCTCAGGCAAATTGCTCTTTGTAGAATGTTACTCACCTACGTGTCCGGTTTGTCAAAGCATAGAGCCGTTTTTCAAGAAAACCGAAGTTGCAACCAAATACAACAGTAGCTTTATCAACTACAAACTTGATGTGGGCAATGCTGAGCAAGTGAAGTTTTTGAACGCCAGAAATATTTATTTACCAAGTTTCCCGCAGTTTTTGTTCTTTGACGGAGACGGCAAAATAGTACACCAAGCTGAGGTGACTCCTGACACAAAAACCATTGTGACGGCAGCTGAAACTGCCCAAAATACAGAAAAAAGAGCCGAAAACTACAAAGCCAGATACGACAAAGGCGATAGAACACTCGATTTACTGGTACAGCTGGCCGCCTATGCAAGACTTACAAAAGACACCAGCCTGGCTGTAACTGCCGCTGAGGAAGTTTTTAAAATATATCCAAAAGACCAGCTAAACAGCGAAACTAGCTGGAAATTGACGAAAAAATGTGTAACCGATATGGAAAACGGTTTTGCAATACATTGGTTTAACAACGTAGCCACAGCAGCGGCATTTGAAAAGAAAGACGGACACGCAGGCAACGAAAACAACATTTTGGGTGGCATCATTCAGTCTTCATTGTACAGCCAAAGAGGCCAAAACTATGGAACGGCCAAACTCAATCTGGTTAAAAAATACATGAACCTCACGGGAGCTGGCCAATACATAGAAAACGTAACTTGGGAGTATGATGTAAAGGCCCTCATACGCGAAGGCAAACCTGAGCAAGCTCTAGCCATAGGCGAAAAAATGGCCGCAAAGTTTGGCAGTAACGGACAGTCTCTAGTGTATATAGCCAGAGTTTTTAATGATTATTATCCAAACAAAAACTATGCACCTAAAGCTGCTGCTTGGCTAAACAAAGGAAAGAGTCTCTTGAAAGAAGATCAATATTTAGCCGAATATTACTTTGAGTCTGCAAAACTCAACCAGAAATCTGGAGACCTTGCTAAAGCAAAGGCCGACGCTCAGCAAGCACGTAATTTGGCATCAAAAGCACAAGTAGATTTGACCAAATTTTCGGCTTTGATTGAGAAGTTATAAAAATTATTTTCTGACTTATTGAAATCAGAAAAAGGCACAATTCTCGCAAATTGTGCCTTTTTTTATCCACATCAATATTTCTCCTCCTATTCAACCGATAAAATTTTGTGCAATGGAGGAAAATAACCCTACTTTCCTAATACCTCGGCACCTATTGACATCATGCCCTGAAGTGGGTCAGGACGCATGTTGTGTCCCAACGTCCATTTGTACTTTCCTGGTTTTGCAAACTTAAATTTTTGAAGTTTAGGGGCAGAAATTCTATTATCAAAAATATCTCCGAGGCCGTCGCCATAGGGTTTACCAGTTTTTTGGTTAAATAAGATAACTTCGTCCATAGAAGATACCAAAACCTTGCCTTTGTCGTCTGTCAGTGTTTGATTGAGGTATAAATTATAATAAGGATATGAAATAGTATTCCTGATTAAATAGTTAAAATCGTAGGCCTTCTGTGTATCCTTTACATCAAACTCAAAAGTTTGTTTTTTTGCAATAAACCATTCAGAGTTTTTAAATTCTCTGATTTCTTTCAAGTCAGAACTCCCCTTGCAGGCCAATAGTAGGCCAAATAGTGCCAAAATCGTTATTTTACCTCTCATAACTCTGGTTTATCTGGTCGGTTATTGTTATTTCTGTTTTTCTTTCTTTTCTTATTACGGTTTCTATTTTCCGCAGTTCCGTCTGCTCCTGTCAAATTACCAGCGTTGGGACTCTGTGGTGAATTTGGTACCGCTCCCTCAACCCTTGGCTGCGGTGGGCGAGGTTGATTAGGCCTATTTTGTTGCTGTGGCGGCCGTGGCTGATTTGGCCTTTGCGACTGACCTTGAGGGTTCGCGGGCTTGGCCACATTTCCCTCATTCCTTGCATTCGGGTTATTTGGCTTAGGTTGCTGTGTCTGAGGGTTATTTGGTTTTGGAGTGTTTCCCTCTGTCCTGTTATTGGGATTGTTAGGCTTTTTAGGCCCGTTTTTCTTTTTGGTTTGATGATATTTTTTATCCAAACGCTCCAAGTCGTTGTTGATACTGGTTGGTTTGGCAGACACAAATTCTGATATTTCGACCAGATTCTCTAATCCAACAGGTTTTTTGCCAGCGGCATTCATTTTTTGAATCTCTGCCACCTGAGCACAGTTTATTGGATACCAGTTGGTTTCGTTGGGATAACTAAACCACATTATTCTCCTAAAAATATCTGTCTTCTGAAGCGTTGCGTCTCCTTTCTCGGTTTTCAAAGACCTGTCTACCACCGGAATATCCCTGATGGCATCTATGTAGGTCTCTAGCTCGTAGTTCAAACAGCATTTCAGCCTTCCACATTGGCCAGAAAGTTTGGCAGGATTGAGCGATAAATTCTGGTATCTGGCAGCGGCTGTAGGTATAGTTTTAAAGTCTGAAAGCCAAGTTGAGCAACACAATTCTCTTCCACAAGAGCCTATTCCACCCAATCTTCCTGCTTCCTGACGAAGGCTAATCTGACGCATTTCTATCCTCACCTTAAATTCGCTGGCGAGCATTTTTATGAGTTCTCTAAAGTCTACGCGATCGTCTGCAGAGTAAAAAAAAGTAGCCTTAGAGTTATCTGACTGAAACTCAACCTCCGAAAGCTTTAGGTTCAGCTTAAGTTCTTTGCAAATTTCTCTGGTACGATACATCGTTGGCAAATCTCTATTGATTGCTTGGCTATGTTTTTCCAGGTCTTTTTCGGTGGCCAAACGGTGAATTACAGGAAGTTCGTCAGACTCCTTGATATTCTTTTTGATCATTTGCAAACGTACTAGTTCTCCTTGCAATGAAACAGACCCAATATGAAAACCTGTAGGCATTTCGCACACCACGAAATCTCCGGTGTATAGATCTAGATTGCCTTTGTTTTTGAAGTATTCCTTTCTTCCTCCCTTAAATTTGACCTCGATGATGCCAAATCTCGAACTTTTTGGCGACTCCATATTGGAAAGCCAATCGAAAGAATTCATTTTATTACAACCTCCTGATGAGCAGCCTCCCGAACTACATCCCGCAGTAGTTTTGTGATTGGATTTTTCTTCTGCTACGTTTCTTATATTGCCACATCCACCGGATGAGCATTGTCCACACGCCATAAGAATATATATTTTTATCCGATTAGATAGGCTTTTGGGTGCCAAAAATCAATTCGGAACGATTTTCTAATTATTTTCTAAAAACAAAACTAACCATTAATCCAAATATTTCATTAAATCTAGGCCAATATCTTTCCTGAAATACTTCTTCTTAAACTTCACTTTTCTGGCCATTTTCTGTGATTTCTTCACGGCGGCTGTCATGGTTCTTCCCAAACCTGTAAGAGCAATCACCCTTCCGCCGTTGGTTACAACGCCAGATTCTGTAAGTTTTGTACCAGCATGAAAAATCACTGTATCTTTATCGGCTTCTGGAATTTCCATCAAGTCGCCTTTTTTGTAGTCTTCTGGATAACCACCAGCTACCACCATGGTTGTCACGGCTGACTTTGGATTTATAGAAAGTTTAATTTTATCCAATTTTCCGTCTGCCGCCGCTACCATCAATTTCACCAAGTCGGTTTTTATTCTCGGCAAAACAACCTCAGTCTCCGGATCTCCCATGCGAGCGTTATACTCTATGACCATCGGATTGCCTTCGTCGTTCATGAGGCCTATAAAAATAAAACCAACATAGTGGATACCCTCGGCCTGAAGCCCTACCAAAGTGGGTTTGACAACCAAATCTTCTACTTTCTGTATAAAAGCGGCATCGGCAAATGGCACGGGAGAAACGGCTCCCATACCGCCTGTATTCAGACCGGTATCGCCCTCTCCTATCCTCTTATAATCTTTGGCCTCTGGCAAAATCACGTAATTTTTACCATCCGAAAGAACAAAAACCGAAAGTTCTATACCTTTCAAAAACTGCTCTACCAGCACCTTGTCTCCCGCTTCACCAAATTTCCCTTCGGTCAGCATTTCTTTCAGACTAGCCTTTGCTTCGTCTTTACTTTCAGTGATAATTACACCCTTTCCTGCAGCTAAACCGTCGGCTTTTAGCACATAAGGGCCTGATTGTTTGTCGAGATACGCTAAGCCAGCATCTAAAGTCTCGCGTGTGAAAGTTTCTGAAAATGCAGTAGGCACACCATGTTTTTGCATGAAAGCCTTTGAGAAATCTTTGCTACCTTCAAGTCTCGCTCCAGAAGCATCTGGGCCAACTATCTTTACTTTTTTGAGTTGCTTGTCGGCTTTGAAAAAATCTACGATTCCCTTTACCAAAGGATCTTCAGGGCCTACAACCACCAAACTTATGCCTTCGGTCAAAACTAGTTTTTTTATACCCTCAAAATCGTCTACTTTGATATCTACATTGGTGGCCACTTGGGCTGTACCGGCATTACCCGGAGCCACAAAAAGCTTATCACATTTTTTGCTTTGTGCCATTTTCCATGCAAAAGCGTGCTCTCTACCACCCGAACCTATTATAAGAATATTCATTTTCTGTATTTAAAAACACAAAAATAGGTATTGAAGGGGTGGGAACAAAATGGGAAGGTTTTTTCGGTCAAAACAAAGCATTCAAATCAATATCTTTGATAATGAAAAACATATTGCCCAGAGTCTAATTACAATTTAAATGGAACGCTGATGACACGGATGCAAGCAACGCTGATTTTCACAGATTATACTTTAAATCCGAATCATTTGAAAATTTGTATTCTTTAAGCGATTGTTCACTTATAACCTGATTTCCTCTTTACACCCGCTCCAACTTCACCGGATAAGTCTTTTTGGATGCCCATTGTGGAATGTAGATACTTCCGTCGCCGTCTACGCATACATCATGAGGATGCATAAAAACCTTGGCAGGGTCTGATTTTCGTTGTTCCTGAAGTACACCGTTTTGATAAATGGGTTCTGAAGCTCCTGGCGAGGAAATTACTTTGTCGTTTTCGTCAAGAATCTGAATGTAACCAGAATTGGGGTATTCCTCAGAAGTAGAACGATAAACGGCTCCGTACAGATTATCGCCTTTCAGAACGGGCCTACAAATAAATGAGCCAGGCATTTGTATGGTAGAAAGGTAGTGACCATCCATGGTAAATCGCTTCCAGCAATTCTGCTGCCTTGAAGTGATGATAAGAGTAGGTTTAGAAGGAATTCTGTTGTCTACCACAATGCCATGATTGCATTTGAAATTATAATTTTCGATGCCATTTCCACCCCAATGTTTGATATACTTACCTTTGGAGTCGTATTGTATCACGAAGTTTTTTCCATATCCATCTACTACATAAATATCACCATTGTAGGGACTTACAGCAGTTTCTGTCGGCACAAACTGACCTGGATATTGGTATTCGCCTGTTTCCTTTGGGTACTCTATTTTGAAAATCTCGTTGCCTTTCAAATCGGTCTTGATAACTTGATTACGGCTGTTGTCGCAAATCAATAAATACTGCCGCTCGCCTTCATTAAAAATCGTCAATCCATGAGCTCCAGGATACGAATTACCCCAGGTTTCGAGCAGTTTGCCCGATTTGTCATAGATGAGTATGTTATTTCTGGTTTCGTTGGTACACATTATCAGTCTACCTGCGGCATCTTCTACCATTTCGTGGCAATCGTTTACTGGGTTTTTCTGAGAGTCAAGCACTCCCCAGCCCACTATTATTTTATACTTGTGAGAATTGTGTCCAATAATCACCTCGTCTTTTCGCCCAAAAGTGAGACCCGGCAACATTTGAAGCCCAGACGATACACCAACAATTTTGAGAAAATTTCTTCTGTCCAAATACATAATTAAGCTTTGTTGAATAGTTTATGCAAAATACTCATTTATCTTTTCTAAATATTATTTCTTAAATTTTTTCTCAAAAAATCGAAAATTTCTAAAAAGTTTAAGAATATTGAATCATCTCATCCCCAAATGTGGACTTTTTGACTTCTTCGGTTTGAAATATGAATAAATATTTAAAAATTTGGCAAATGAAAATTAACAACCGTTCTTAAACCTTACCTAAAATGAGTCATGTTTTTCCTAAAAAAATGAAAAAATCAATTCTTCTTTTACTCCTTTCTTGTGTTTATTCGTTCGCCCAAAAACTACCCGCCGGCCCACAAGTATTGACATTCCATTCGGATGTTGACGACACCGAGCAGCCCTACGGATGCTATATTCCAAAAGATTATAGCGAAAAGAAATCATACCCACTGGTAGTGATGCTACACGGAGCAGGTTCAAATCACCGTTTGGCATTGCGTAGGGTTTTCGGAAAAAGCAACGCCGAGGGTGAAAGTGATGTAGAAGCCAGCTTATATTTTCCGAAATGGAAAAATGTAAATTACATCGTAATATCTGCTTATGCCAGAGGCACCATGGGCTACCAAGGTGTAGCCGAAAAAGACGTGTGGGATATGATAGCTGACGCAAAGAAACGCTTTAATATCGACGAAAACCGGATGTACCTGACTGGCCTTTCGATGGGTGGTGGCGGAACACTTTGGGTAGGCCTTACCAGACCAGATGTATGGGCGGCCATAGCCCCTGTGTGCCCAGCTCCACCAGCAGAAGCCTCGAAATACCTCGACAACGGATTTAACTTACCGATACATATTTTCCAAGGTGGCGACGACCCCGTAGTGAAACCCGAAATCACAAGAAAATGGGTTGATGATTTGAAAAACATAGGATCAAAAGTAACTTATCAGGAATATCCAGGAGTGAAGCACGACAGCTGGGTAAATGCCTACAAAGATGAATTTATCTTTACATGGTTCTCGAAGTTCACTAGAAATCCTTTTCCAGACAAAGTGAAGTTTACAACGGCACAGTTGAAATACAACAAAGCCTATTGGGTAGAAATTCTCGAGAAAACAACCGGCGAAACCGCCAGAATAGAAGCCAATTTTAAGAATAAGAATATTTTAGATGTAAAAACAGAAAACATTAACACTTTCTCTATCAACATCTTAGAACATCCAAATTTTAACACAAAATCGAAACTAAGCTTAAACATTGATGGCCAAAACTTGTCAGTCTTTGGTTTAAGCAATGGCCAAGTACTTTTAAAAACCGATGGAAAATGGGCTGTAGGCAAAAGGCCTGAAAACAGCAAAATGAAGAAGCCAAACCAAGAAGGCCCAATGACCGAGGTGATAGCAGACAGACATATATATGTATATGGAACCAAAGGAAATCCGAGCAAAGAACAGCAAGAACTAAGACGAAAAATAGCCGAGGAAGCGGCCAATTGGAGTTTTTACAGGGGCGATTTCATGGGTAGAGTTATGGTATTTCCAAGGGTACTGTCTGACAAAGAAGTGAGACCTAGCGATATAGAGCGTTCGAACCTCGTCCTTTTTGGAGACAGCGAAACCAACGAGTTGATAGAAAAATACGGCTCCAAATTGCCCATTTCACTGAAGGCTTCGGCCAGAGAAAATGCCAGTTTGAGTTTTGTTTATCCGAATGGCAATAAATACATTCTTATCAATTCGGGGCAGCCATTTTGGGAACTTCCCAATAGCGACAACAGCCCGTTTGCTAGACTTCGTTCTACGGCCAAAGCGGGTGCATTGTCTGGCTATGGCGACTGGGTTTTGTATGACAAAAATATCAACAACGTAGTAGGATACGGACTATTCAAAGCTGATTGGAGTCTGACAGACAAAGACAAAGAGATATTGAAAAATTCGGGATCGGTGGATGTGAAATAAGAAAGGGGGCTTCTGAGCCCCCTTTCTCATAAAAGAAAATTCCTGCACCGAAAATCGACGCAGGAATCCAATAGAACCCTATAAACCATTATGAATATATTCTTTGTTATTTTACAGCGAAACTACCAGTTCCGATTTTAAATCCTTCTGCGTACAATTCCACATTGTATTTACCAGATTTGAAGGCTGCGTCTTTTTTGTAGTACATGTCAACTTTCTGGTCGTCGTTGGTGTATGCCACGCTCTGCTTTAAGCTATACCCAATCTCTTGATTAGCAAAGTTCAGAACTCCACCTCTCGCCATGTCGTTGAGTACCGCTCCGTTTGGATCCAACACTCTCATGTAAACTTCCTTGTTATTTCTTTCAGTAAGCGGATTTGAAGGTAGTATGTATGTAACTTTCAGCTGATCTACCTTGCGGTTTTTCAACTCTCCCTCTTTCTCTTTGCCTCTGCTTGTAAGACCAACTACCTGTACGTTTACAGCTTTCAAAGCCGAACCAACATTTACTTTCTTACGCAAATCTTCGTTTTGAGAACTTACTTCACTTACTTTATTGTTAAGCGAATCTTTGGCATAGCTCAATGTCTTATTTTGGCTAATTACCTGCTCTTTTTCCGTTTGAAGTGTAAGATTTTGTGAAGTTAGTAGCCCATTTTCTTCTTTCAGCTTCAATATTTCTTCGTCTTTCTGAACCAAAAACGCCTCATATTCAGCTATTTTACCCTCATATTTCTTCGCAGAGAAATTTGCGTCTGCTTTAAGTCTTTTTTTGTCTTGCTCCAGCTGAGCTTTTATTTTCTCAAGCTCCTCTACACTACCGCCAAGTGCGGTTACTTCGGCAATTTTGGCATCTAAAGATTGTGATATAGAATCCAATTTTACTTTTGTTGTAGAGAGCTCGTCTACTTTGCCAGTGAGCAATTTTTGCAAATCAGCATTTTCGTTTTGCGAGCCATAATACAGATATCCCAAAAGTCCTAAAGCTCCTAAAAGTACTACCAAACCTATTTTTAAAGTGTTTGAATTGCTTGGTGAGTGTTGTTCCATTTCCATCTTTGATATATTTTAAGTTTCGTTTATGCAACAAACTAAATACATCGACCTTAACCCGATGTTAAATGGAAATTAAATTTAGCTTAAAATTTTTAACCTATGAAGAAATTTGGAACAGCCACTTCAAACACATTGCCGTCTTCCTGCGGAATTACCGCAATTTTTCCGTGGTGGAGCTCCACTATTTGCTTCACTATGGCCAACCCTACGCCATGTCCTGCTTTGCCTCTTGCAGTGGCATCTGACCTAAAAAAAGGTTGAAAAATCTGTTTACGCTCATTTTGCGGAATAGGTGTGCCAAAGTTTTTAATCGCAATTTTTACAAAATTACCGGCGAGAAATATCCTCAAAAAAGCAGTTTTGTTGTTTGAAAATTTACAGGCGTTGTCAAGAAGATTCTTGAAGACCACTTTCAGAGCTTCGGAGTTTCCATTAACAATCAACTGTTTTTCATCGTCAGGAAAGTCCTCAAGGTCTATTTCAATATTCTTATCGATGTTCCATTTCTTAAATTCGGCTATGGCCTCAAAGACCACCTCATCGAGCCGTACTTCTGATAAAGGCAGTGCATTTTCATCAGAAAAAATATTGGCCAATTGTAACAATGAGTGCGTAAGGTGATTGAGTTTTAGGGTATCCTCTCTCAGGGAAACGATTTGCTCGTGAAATTCGGGTGCATTTTTATACTTCATTTCCAAGATTTCTATTTGGGTAAAAATCTTTGTCAATGGATTTTTTAGCTCATGTGAGATGTTGGCCACAAACATTTTCTGAGTAAAAACTGCATTTTCGGCACGTTGAAGCAACTCATTGATGGTTTTGGCCATTTGGCCGATTTCGTCGCCGAAGTTCGTATGAATTATTCTTTTGGAGATGTTTTTAGGAAAAATCTGGTCGAGTTGCTGAATAATGTCTGAAATGGGTGCCAAGGCCTTGTTGGCCAAATACCAACCCAAAAAACCAATAAACAACAAAGCCACAAATGACATAATAATGAGTATATTTTTGAGATCGGCCAGTGCCTCCTCTCCAATTTTGTCAACCGCACTCACCATTACCCAATATTCGCCAGAGTTATCCTTAATCTTGAGGTAGGCCATTTTGTAAGCACCAAGACTGGCATTGCCGACAGACGACGAAGTGTCGATTTTGAGCATCAAAAGCCTGTGAAATTCCTCTTTTTTGAAATTATTAGAAAAAACAAAGAGGTTTCTTGGAATATCGATTATAGAAATCACTTCTTCGTTGAGATATTCGCGTTCGGTG
Organism: Leadbetterella sp.; assembly: GCA_035299025.1. Taxonomy (GTDB): domain Bacteria; phylum Bacteroidota; class Bacteroidia; order Cytophagales; family Spirosomataceae; genus Leadbetterella. The sequence goes on along the minus strand of DATGXK010000018.1, from coordinate 48,966 downwards.
TTCTCTACAATTTTCTGAATCTCGATATTATTGGCCTGAAAATCAAAAAACAACGAAGAAGTAGTCAAAGCTCTGTCTTGTAGCTTTTTATAAAATCTTTTTTCCAAATATAATTTACTGAAAAAATAGATACTCACCGAAAAAAACATAAATAGAAATCCAACCAACAGCAAAACCTGTAGGGTAAGTTGACCACGTATGTTTAAATTAAATTTCAAAAAATTTCAGGTTAATTTAGTCTGATACCCTCAAAAAAGTCAACAATAAATTACAAAGGTTGCATCGACGACGGCCTAAATTCGTAATTCGCTAGACTATTCTTTCATAACATAACCCATACCTATCTGTGTATGAATCAGCTTTTTATCAAAATCCTTGTCTACTTTTTTACGAAGAAAATTCACATAAACTTCTATCACATTAGTACCAGTATCAAAGGTGATGTCCCATATTTTCTCCGCCAACTCTACCTTAGAAATCACCCGGCCCGGATGCCTCATGAGCAGTTCCAGTAAATTAAACTCTTTGGCGGTTAGCAATATTTCCTTTCCAGCTCTTTTTACTTGCTTAGTATCCTGGTTGAGCTCTAAATCGGCTAGCCGCAGTACATTCGAAACTGAGGCCACCACGCCCTTGTTGCGGCGTGTCAATGCTCTTATACGGGCCATTAGCTCCGAAAACTCAAAAGGCTTGCCAAGGTAATCGTCGGCACCGGCATCAAGACCAGTGATAATATCTGCCGTGGTACTCAAAGCGGTCAACAACAAAATGGGAGCTTGGTAACCTTCATCACGCAATTTCTTGCACAAATTGAGACCGTTAATTTCAGGCAAAATAATATCTGTAATGAGCAAATCGTAGGTATTTCTTTGGGCTAACGTAAGGCCCATAAGGCCGTCGTAGGCTACATCAACCTCAATATTATGTTGTTCTAGACCCTGCTTGATGAGTTGCAAGGTTTTTACTTCGTCTTCTACAAGCAATATTTTCATGATTCATATTTTTTGCTATTTCATCAAAAAATAGATAAAATTCTAATGTTTGGGCAAATTTATCTTGCCAAAAAGGGTGAGCCTCAAAATATCTCGCTGGAAATATGTATCAAATTGCTGGCGTTGCTGATACCATCTCAAATAACCCAATTCAGCAGAAAACTTTTTAGAAAAATTGTGTTCATAAGCCAAATAGATACGATTTTGGTCGAAAAAATTAACATTCTTGCCTGAGTTTACCATCAATTCATCAGACAGCTTGACGTTTCCATTTTTATTTTTCCATAACAAAAATTGATACTGTAACCTGAGCCTGTATCGCATATTAAAGTTGTAACCATTCAAAAGTTCGGTGCCGTTATTTTTATGAATAAAACGCTCATCAACTCGTACCCTCGTAGCAAATACCACTCTCGGGCTTATCTTCTGCACGGCATTTAGTTCTTGAAACGGCCTGATTTCGGGTACAGTCAGCTTTACTTGGGCATCTGGAAACTGCGGATTTTGCCAAGAGAAAGTTTGGCCAAGTGCGATGTCGAAACTTGGGTTTACCCTAAAATGTAAGTGATTGTGCTGTATGGTATGGTGCTGGGTATTGCCGTCATAAAACCGACGATTGTCAATTTCATTTATAACGAAAAAACGCTTTCCTATATTGGTTTGTAACATTAGACGCCCCCAAAACAAATTTTGGTGGGTTACGTTATCTTGGGCGAGAACTGGGCTTTGAAACAGCCAAACAATCAAACTGGCCAGCATTAGCCATTTTTTCTTAATCACAGTTATTTTTTAGAAATTTCGATGCAAAATTATAAAAAAATAGGCAACTGGCTCATTGCAAAAAAACATCTACAAGCAAAAGAAACAAATTTGGTACTCGGTACAACATTTGTATCCGCACTGATTTACCATCGTACTTGGCCTCTGCCTCGGCAAACCCATTTTTCAGTTACGAGCTTTTCTAGGGCAAATGGGCCACGAGCATGCAGTTTTTGAGTAGAAATACCGATTTCGGCTCCCAAACCAAACTCCCCACCATCAGTAAATCTGGTGGAGGCATTGTGATATACAGCTGCTGCATCTACTTCTTGGAGGAATGTTTCGGCCAGTTGTGCATCTTCAGTAATTATGGCCTCGGAATGTTTAGATGAAAACAGGTTGATGTGGTCTAGAGCCTCCTCAAAACTATTTACCGTTTTAATAGAAATTTTATAATCTAGCCATTCCTTGCCAAAGTCTTCTTCCTGGGCATGTTTTAGCTTTTCGAAGCCATTTTTTTCAAAAATAGAATATGATTTTTGGTCAGCAAAGACCTCAATATCGTATTTCTCAAAGCCAGACTTGAGCTTTGGAATCAATTCCTCGAGAACATTTTCATCCAAAATGGCACAATCGAGTGAGTTACAAACCGAAGGACGTGACGCTCTAGCATTGATGATAATTTCGGCCGCCATATCAAGATTGGCGGTTTTTTCAATATATGTATGACATACGCCTGCACCAGTTTCGATGGTTGGAATCTTGGAATTGCTCCGCACAAAATCAATGAGTGACTGAGAACCACGCGGGATGATTAAATCCACATGTTTATCAGCTTCAAGCATTTGTGTCAAAAACTTTCTATCCGTCGGCAAAAGCATAACCACATCGGAAGATATGTTATTTTCTGACAAAGCCTGATGAATCAGACCCACTAAAAATTGGTTGGAAAAATTCGCTTCTTTTCCACCTTTCAATACACAAGCATTGCCAGACATGATGCAGAGCGAGGCCACGTCTACCGTTACATTCGGGCGGGATTCAAAAATAGCACCCACCACACCCATCGGCACGGCTATTTTTTGCATTTTGATGCCATTGTCCAGAGTTCGTTCCAATAGAATTTGACCGCTTGGATCATTCAAACTAGATACTTGTCTTAAGGCATCAGCCAGGCCATTTATGCGATTTTCGTTGAGCAAAAGTCTGTCATACTTGGCATCTTTGGGGTCCATTAGGTCTAAATCCTTCTTATTTTCAGCAATAATCTGAGACGAATTTTCCAAAAGAATCTCAGCTAAATCCGTCAATATTTTAGCTTTCTGACTCTTATTCAGTCGTCTAACTTGCGAAGCTGCCTTGTGTGTATTTTTTAAAAGATGCTCAATGCTTTCCATTTCAAACGTATATTTTCCAAGGCAAAGTTCGGGATTTTTTTTTGAAAAGTAATTAGCTATCAATTTATAGTTTACAGGGCGTTAAACTGTAACCTCTTATTATTTTTTTAGCGAAACAACTCGCTCGATCGTAATAATTTTTTACGACAGGTTGTTCTAATAGCAAAATATGAAGCAATAAAAGTTTCATATAATTAAGGAACATTATAGGGTATACAAATTGTGGAAATTAGATTGGAAATGCCATATATGGCACTCCAAATTTATTATTCGGCAGAACAAAAAAAATACCGGAAAACCTCTCGGCCTCCGGCATTCTTTGTGTATGTTATAAATAATCCTAGTTATTCATGAGTCCTTGTGCAAACCAGTTGGCTATGGCTTGTCTGTTGTCTGGCAATAGCAGACGCTTGCGGTCAAATTCGTTGGTGATATTGCCCAGTTCTATAAAAACAATCGGTGGTTTTGATTCTTTAATCATCCAAAGATCACGAGCTTTCACCTCTCCGGTGTAGCCACGGCCCTTTTGTTTGGCACTGTACTTTTGCTTAATGGTATCGTACATACCTTCAGCCAATGCTCTACTTTCAGGATTGCGGTCATTGAAATAAAAGAAAATATCCACTTTATGGTCTGTAAAGCGTGAGTCTACGTGCGTTTCAATAACTCTCTGTATCACGTATCCTTTACGAGCATTTTCGGTGTACAAATCGTTGATAATTTTGGTTCTCTGCTTGAGTCGAGCCGACTGGCTTAGCGGAATTTTGCTCCCACCCCAAACTACCTCATCTGTGTCTGTTTCGAGGTATTCTTGGTCTCTAATACCATCGTTTTCGTCTCTCACAATCATATAGACTTTTGCACCATGCATGAGCAAATTGCGAGCCAAACGAAGACTAACATCATAGGCATACTCATCTTCGGCCACCATTTTACCATTTACCTTGGTGTTGGCACCTGGGTCTGGACCACCATGACCGCTAACGATGTAATAAACGTGTTCGGCCATATCGTTGTCGAGTATAGGAGTGGTAGAATACAATTCTCCAAAAATTTGAAAGCTAAGAAACTTTGGAGACCCTTTACCCGAAGGATTCTCGTTTTTGAAGGAACTTAAGGCAACCGTCACAATGGCCGCAGTCAATAAGAGAAGTCGTTTTTTCATACAAATTTTTAGAAAAGCAAATAATATTTATGGGACACAATTTATGCTTTTCAATATTTGTGCCAAAAAAATAAAATCAGAGAAAATTACATTTCAAATAAACTAAAACACTCATCAAAAAGAATATTATTTATCTGAATATCAATCTGTTAAATTAATAACATTTTTTGTTAGAGCAGAAAAAATAAACTCGAATAATCTTCAAAATTGGAGCTAAAGAAGGAGCCCAAACAAAAACTTTTTAAATATAATATGCCTTAATTTGGAGCATTCTTTTAAGTTTGTATAACCTAACCCCCTTTAGTCCGCTACATGAAAAAACTACTTCTATTACTAGCACTATCAAGCACTGCATTTGCCCAGAAAATCAATTACGATTCTTTGTCAAATCATTTTGGAAAAAAACATTTCCCGACACTTCTAGAGTACCTGTCTATTCCTTGTGATGCCAATTATAAAGAAGACATACTGAAAAATGTCGATTGGGTTGAAAAGCAATTTACTAGCCGAGGTTTTGTTTCTAAAAAACTAGAAACCAATACTTTACCTGTTTTGCTTTTGGAAAAGAAATCAGCCAAACCGAATACCAAAACTATCCTATATTATTACCATTCAGATGGCCAACCCGTTATACCCTCAGAGTGGTTTCAAGAGAACCCTTTCAAGCCGGTTTTGAAACAAAAAAATACTTCTAACGGAAACTGGGAAATAATCCCTTTAGATAACCTTCAAAAAGAAATAGATCCAGAATGGCGGATTTTCGGACGTGCCTCCTCCGACGACAAAGGACCCGGTATAATGCTCCTTGCCGCTTTGGATGCTTTGATATCGCAGAAGGTAGAAATACCTTATAATTTGAAAATTTTGGTAGATTTTGAGGAAGAAAAAGGATCTGTAAACCTACCTGGTATTATTGACAACCATAAACGAGAACTTAGTTCTGACTTGCTTTTGATTTTTGACGGCCCCGGACACGCCTCAAATCTACCCACTATCACCTTTGGAGCAAGAGGTATAGCTACTTTATCCATAACTACCTACGGTGCCTACAGCCCGCAGCACAGCGGACATTATGGCAACTACCTACCCAATCCAGCTCTTAGAATGTCCCAACTACTTGCATCCATGAAATCAGAGAGTGGCAAAGTACTAATTCCGGGCTTTTATGATGGCGTAAAGCTCGATGCAAAAGCCAAACAAAAACTTAAAGAAATACCCGATGACCTGTTACTCTTGAACCAGAAATTAGGAATAAAAACCGCCGATAAAGTTGGAGAAAGTTATCAAGAAGCGTTGATTTATCCATCTCTAAACATCCGTGGAATGAAATCTGGAGAAGTTGGAGCCTTGGTAGCTACCATTATACCTGACAAAGCCGTTGCTGAGATCGATATTCGCACTGTGGCAGCTACCGACCCCTCTAAATTACTAAAAAATGTCAAGGACTTTATTTTATCCAAAGGATATTTTATTACCGAAAATGATCCTACACCTCAAGAAAGGGCAAAGTATGACAAAATCGTAAAACTCAGCTCGAGGCCCGCCTACGGAGCATTTAATACAGACCCAAACGGAGTTATTGGGCATCAACTTGAACAGGCTTTGTCCAAAACCACAACGAAGAAAATCATAAAATTGCCCACCATGGGAGGCTCTGTACCCATATCGCCATTTGTAACCAAGCTGGGTGTAACAGCCGTGATAATCCCAACTGTGAACAACGACAATAATCAACACAGCTCCAACGAAAATCTCAGACTTGGAAACTACTTCGATGGCATAAAAACCATGATGGGGCTGCTGAGCCACGAATTTTGACAAAATCTAGGTTGTGCGGTGGAATAATTGTATAATTTTGCGAGAATTTAAAAAAGGAAATGAACAGAATTACCACCTTATTTCAGAATAAAAAAGAAGAAGTACTGAATGTTTACTACACTGCCGGATATCCCAATCTGGCTGACACCTACACCGTTTTGGAATCTTTGCAAGCTGGTGGTGTGGATATTGTAGAGATAGGTATGCCTTATTCTGACCCTGTAGCAGACGGTGAAACCATACAAGACTCTAACCAGAAGGCCCTTGAAAACGGGATGTCTTTGAAGGTTCTTTTTGAGCAACTGGAAGGAATTAGAAACAAAGGCATCACCGTACCGATAGTATTGATGGGATATCTAAATCCTGTATATCAATATGGTATAGAGGTCTTTGCCAAAAAATGTCAAAAGATAGGCATTGACGGTCTTATTTTACCGGATTTACCTGTAGACGAATACTTCAGAGAATACAAAAAGATTTTTGATCAGTATGGGCTACTCAATATTTTTTTAATCACACCACAGACTTCTTCCGAGCGTATCAGAAAAATAGATGAAATCTCTGATGGCTTCATATACATGGTTTCTTCGGCCAGTGTAACAGGGGCTACCTCAGGCATTACCCCTGAAATGGAGGCCTACTTTAACCGAGTAAATGACATGAACCTTCGCAACCCTCGCTTAATAGGTTTTGGAATTAAAGACAAAGAAACCTTTCAAACAGCATCAAAATATGCATCAGGAGCCATTATTGGGAGCCAGTTTGTGAGAATTATAGGAGCGGCTACAGACCTCAAGACAGAAATCATAAACTACTTAAAATCGCTCAGGTAAAATTATAACTTTATCTTTTCGAGTTTTTTGAACAGAGCTTCTCTTTGTGATACAAAAACCCTCTGTTTTTTTTAATTACATGATCAACTAATAAGGCAGCAATTGCACAAAAAAAAGACCCCCAAAACGGAGGTCTTTTTCTAATAAACCAAAGAAAATTATGAAGTTTGGCCTAGGCCATTTTCCAATAATTTTTGGTTAATTATCTATTGAATAACTCATCATACGATATCGTAACGTAATAAGTACTACCTACCATAGCACTACCAAAAGCTTGGAAGTATGGCTTACTACCAAGGTTATTAGCTCCTACTTTCAAGATTGACTTAGCTGCCGACAACTTGAAGCTAACTTGAGCATCCAAATTATTGATTTTAGGTACTGTAGTATTTGTAAAATTAAGATTCGTGGTAGTTGTTGGGGCCACAAACGATGATTCCCACACGAATGAATCTTGGTGACGGAAGTTTACATTGAAACCAACCTTGTCTCCGCTGCCCAAACGCTTGCCAAAGTTCAGATTATATCTGTATTTTGGAGTATTAAAGCCAGCATATTGTTGCTCTGCAGTAGCTGTAAAACCAGTAAGTTCGTTATAAGCTACGTTACCTCCAACATTAAAGCCTTTACCCAAAGTATAGTTCATATTGGCAGCCCATCCTTTTACCTTTATGACAGCACTAGTGTTGGAAGGACGAGAGTAGGCCAATCGAGTAGAGGCACTTCCCACACCCGATTCGATGGGTAAACCAGGGCCAGCAGCCGCTGTAGGAACAACAATAGAAGTACCACCAATGAAATTGGTGTATTTACTCCAATAGTGGTAGGCATCTACAAATAGTTTCTTGCCCCAAAGACCTTTATAACCTATCTCATAAGACTGTATTCTTTCTGGCTGAAGAGCTTTTGCTTGGTATTTAGGTACTTTTTGCAAAGCAAATGCTGGCAAAACTTGAGCCGTAACTCCAGGGACATTGGCATCTAGTGCTTTTTTGAGTTCCGCATTGAATGCTGGCTGGAAATTAGCAGCTAAGGCTTTAGGTAGCTCCACTGCTACTGTTTTATCAAAATTTGCGGCTAAAGCACCTGGAAGAATTGCAGCAACTCCTGGGGCCAGATTTGCAGCAAGTGCTCCTGGAAGTTGTTGAGCAACACCCGCCTGCAAATTGGCAGCCAAAGCTGCTTGTACTTGTGCTGGTAAAGCTTGTGCCACACCCGCCTGAATAGCAGCGTCCTTTGCAGCAGCGGCCAAAGTTCCTGCGGCAATCTGAGCTTCAACGGCGGCCGTTACTTGAGCCGTCACAGCTGTGGTTACTTGAGCAGTAATTGCATTTGTTACACCCTGTGTTACTTGAGCTGTTATAGCTTGAGTAACGCCTGCCGTAACCTGTGCAGTTATTCCGTCAGTTACTGCCTTGTTAACAGCTGCAGTTATAGCCGCCGTAACACCTGCAGTTATGGCCGGCGTCGCTTGTGCTGTTACAGCTGCAGTAGCATAAGCTTTGGCACTGGCCTGAACATCTGCTTGTGCAGCGTATTGGGCTATATTAGAAGCTGCTAAACTAGTAACAGGAATACCATTTGCTAGATTATATCTTGAATCAAACTCTGGCAAGCCTCCAATCAAAGTTCCTGAGGCTGTTTTCAAGTCAATATATTGGTTTTGAGTAGTTGGTATTCTAAAACCAGATTGATAAGAAAGACGAATGTTGTGATTCCCAAAAGTGAACACACCAGAAACTCTTGGTGTAAACTGCCCCTCAAAATTTTCGTTTTTGTCATAACGCATTGAAGCCGAAAGTTTGAAGTGATCCGCAAACATACTTTTTGCAGCCTGAATAAAACCACCAAATTCGTTTATACCAATAGTTCCATCTCTTCCATCCTTCTGATCCGCAAATAATGTACCGTTTGATCTAAGTTGATATTTTCTAATATTAGCACCAACGCTCAAATCCATAAATTTGATTTCATTCTTGAAGTTATAGAAACCTTCGAGGTGGTACATGTTCGATTTATCCGCAAAAGCACCTCCACCATCTACAATGTTCATTTCATTGTATTTATCAGCCAAAGCCAACAAGCCATCGCTACCTTGAGCAGGCATTCCTTGATCAGCCACACCACGAGCAGTTAAATGAGCTGCGGCCTCCGCTTGTCCTGCCGAACGAGCTTGAACAAATGCACCAACATACTGACCAAACCAAGTAGCGTGAGGCTTTATTTCGTTCAGCATAGATACTGCCGAAAGCCCAGAGGCATAAGACTGGCCGGATCTCTCTTGGGTAGTATAGCCTCTAATATTGAAATTGTCTCCTTTCAGTTCTAATTTGGCTTGAGTAATATTAAAATTTCTCAAAGAATATCGGGCGGCTCCGGTGTAAACGGTAGTACCATAACCATAGTTTACTTGACCAATCATTTCCACTTTTTCGTTTATTCTATAGTGAAGGCCCACATTGGTTTTAAATGATTTGGTATTGTAGTCTACCAAGTCTCTTTCTATGAAACCCGTTCTACTTACTGGGACATTTGGAACAAGTGCAGTTGCAGCAGAAGGCAATAGTTTAGCTGCTACCAAGCCGTTGGCCACTGTTAGCATATTGGCTTGCACCTCATCGCCATAGATATTTACACCGTCGTAATCTGGATCAACCCCAGTACCACGAGTTCCGTTTTCTACACCGCCTAGGTTTAGGTTGGTGAAGTTATTGGCCTCCCAGTCCTTTGCTCCGATGTACGAAAGATTAATTTTATAGGCAAATTTGTTATTAAACGCCTTGGCATATCTCAGTGATAAATCATAAAAAGGAGTAGTCGCTTTGGCTCTACTGCTTTCGTTCATCAATCCAGTTTTAATAGTAGTGCTCAATCCTTGATATAGAAATGGACTCTTGGAGTTCATCAATATCAAACCTTGAATGGCGTTAGGGCCATAAAGTGCTGAAGCCGCACCTGGAAGAATCTCAACAGATTCAACATCAAGCTCGGGCATACCCACAATGTTGTCAACAGGAAAATTAAGACCTGGAGCTTGGTTATCCATGCCGTCAATCATCTGAACAGTACGTGGATTTCCTGTAGCACCAAAACCTCTCATATTGATGGATTTAAACAACAATCCCTGTGTAGTCATGTCGATACCCTTCATGTTGGCTATAGCATCGTAAAAGTTAGGAGCTGTAGACTCCCTTATACCTCTTAGGTCAAGTTTCTCAACTGTTACTGGAGATTTCATTACACTTTGCTCTACCCTCGAAGCCGAAACTACTACTTCCTGACCCATAATATCCTGATCTTCAAGACTTACGTTGATAGCCGCATTCTCAGAGTTTACGCTATACTCTTGTGTTTTATAACCAACTGACGATATGACCAGTTGTATTGGAAGTGGCGTGGAAGTTGTAAACTCAAACTTTCCTTTTACATCGGTGATAGTTCCGATCACTTTCCCTTTGATTTGCACACTAACACCCACCAAAGGTTCTTTGGTTTTGGCGTCCGAAATCATTCCCGATATAACTGTTTGTCCGAAAGCAAAACTTACACTAAAAAGACAAATAGCTAAAAAAAGGAATAATTTTTTTACGTTTGGGTAAATTTTACTCATAATTAAGACAGCATTATTTGGTTAATGAATGAAAATAAAGTTCAAAAATAAGAATTAAAATTATTTCAATACAATAAAATCAAAAAATAATCATAAAATGATGAGATTAATTTTCTCTGTGATTTTCGCCTTCAGCCTGCCCCTTTTAACAGGAAGTCTGACTGCTCAAAATAAATTTCTCATTATCAATGAGTTTGACATAAAAAACACCCCAGAAAAGCCCAATTATGGCGAAAATCAATGTTGGGCGGCTCTGCCAACTATGAAAGACATGGCCGATGAAATCCCGAAGTCAAAACTCGGGCTAAAGGATAATCAAACGGAAGCCATTGCCGATGTTTTCTTTATTTATCCCACAATATACACTTTCAAACCCGAAAATCAATACACTTGGAACGCTTCTATTGAAGATTTTGAACTAAACAAAAAAATCGATAATTCTACCATCAAAAACCAAGCTTCGGTATTTAATGGAAGCTGCAAAATATATGCTCCACGCTACAGACAAGCCCATTATTCTGTTTTTCTCACCAGCGATTCACTATCTGCCAAGCAAGCCATGGAATTGGCATATGCAGATGTCAAAGCAGCCTTTGAGTATTACCTGAAACATTATAATCAGGGCAGGCCCATTATTATTGCTGGCCACAGCCAAGGCACACTACATGCCGTCAGAATTTTGAACGATTTTTTCGACAATAAACCCTTACAAGCCAAACTCATAAGTGCATATCTGATAGGAATGCCCATAAACGATGGGATGTTTAGCAAAATTAAACTCGCCGAAGGTGCTGGAGCAATTGGGGGGTATATAAGCTGGAATACCTTTGCCAATAATTTTTACCCAGATTATTATCAAAATGGCCTTCACAAATCTCAAGTTATTCACCCCATCACTTGGACTTCTGACGTAAATTTTAGCGAATACAAGCAACACAAAGGGACACTTGGGCCTAAATTCAAAATCCTACCTAACATAGTTTCGGCCAAGTCTCATGCAGGCTTGTTGTGGATAAGGAAACCCAAGGTTTTTGGAAAAGCATTTCTGAAAACCAAAATATGGCATTTTGCCGATTATAATCTTTTTTGGATAGACATTCGAGAAAACCTAACTTTGCAAGTGCAAAACTTTATTGAAAAACATGGCCTCAAATAATTTCTTGATTATAATGGCAGGCGGAGTAGGAACAAGATTCTGGCCTTTTAGTCGCCAAACATTTCCGAAACAATTTCACGATATCTTAGGGACTGGTCGTACGCTTATTCAGCAGACCGCCGACAGATTCATGGGAATTTGTCCAAACGAAAATATTTACGTGGTGACCTCACCTGAGTATTTTGAGATCACAAAAAACCAATTGCCATTTCTTAGTGACGATCAAATTCTACTGGAGCCAAGTCGCAGAAATACAGCACCTTGTATTGCTTATGCTTCATATAAAATAGCAAAAAAAAATCCCAAAGCACAAATTGTAGTGGCACCTGCAGACCATATCATTTTGAAAGAAGAGGAGTTTAGAAGTCGTATAAATGTTGCCTTAGATTATGCTTCAAAAAACGATGTTTTGGTGACGTTGGGCATAAAACCTACCAGACCAGATACTGGTTATGGATACATACAATTTGACGATACTGAAGCCAGCGAGGTCAAAAAAGTACGTACTTTCACAGAGAAACCTAATCTTGAACTGGCCGAAATGTTTCTTGCCAGTGGAGACTACGTATGGAACGGTGGAATATTCGTTTGGAGCCTAAAATCAATTACCAAAGCCTTTGACATGCATTTGCCCGAAGTGGCTGATGCATTCAGAATAGCCCAGAAACATTTCTTTACAGAAAAAGAAAAAGAAGCCTTAGACACTGCATACCCAAGATGCCGTTCTATATCAATTGACAATGGCGTAATGGAAAAAGCTGATAATGTACACGTTGTGCTTTCAGATATCGGCTGGTCTGACCTCGGCACATGGAAATCTGTGTATGAAAATTCCGAAAAAGACGAACTTAACAACGTAATAGATGCCAAAGCGATGCTTTTTGGTGTTGAAGACTGCATCATAAAAACACCTAAAGAGAAACTAGTGGTTATCAATGACCTCAAAGGCTATATCGTAGCCGAATTTGATGGCGTGTTGATGATTTGTAAAAAAGATGATGAACAAAAAGTAAAAGAATTTGTGTCTAAAGCGGAGGCGTACGGAAAGCAATTTGTGTGATTTTAGGTGTCAACAAAATATCTAAAGGGTTTGCTAAACATACTTAGCAAACCTTTTTTTATTTCCCAATCTGATAGTGCAAAAGTGGTTTCTGACCAAGTAGGTGTTCTAAAAAATAATCCCAACGTTTTTTGGTGAAATAATCACCCGTAGCTCTACCAAAATTATGATTTCTACTCGGCCAAATAAACATATCGAAATCCTTTCCGGCTTTTATCAAAGCTTCCGCAAATTTGTAAGTAGCCGATGGATTCACGTTTTCGTCTATTGCTCCATGTGCTAGCAACAATCTTCCTTTGAGTTTCGAGGCGTTGGTAACATTGGACTGTTCATCGTAAAAATCGCCTACCGGATAGCCCATGTACATTTCCGGCCACCAAGCTTTTTCCATTCGGTGGTCGTGATCGCCAGCAGAAGCAACGCCAACTTTGTAAAAATCTGGATGGAGCAACATCGCTCTGGCCGCATCATAGCCACCCGCCGAATGACCAAAAATACCAACTTTGTCGATGTTCAAAAAGGGCTTCGACTTGGCTAATTGCTTGATAGCCAATACATGGTCGGTTGTGCCGTCGCCCAAATTCCTGTAAGACACATCCTGAAAAGCCTTTGAGCGACCAAATGTGCCAATACCGTCAACCGTTACTACCACAAATCCCAACTCGGCAATAGGCTGCTGCAAGCCTATCAAACCGCCTTTGAAAGTCTTGGGCGTGATGTCGATAAACGGTCCAGTGTATGTATAGTCAACCACTGGGTACGATTTCTTGGCATTAAAGTCGGTTGGAACATAATAAATTCCGTAAATCTCGGTTTTTCCATCCTTGCTAATAGCCGAAAACTGCTGAGGTGATTGATAGCCTTTGGCCTTAAGTTTTGAAATATCGGCTTCTGAAATCTGCATCAAAACATTCCCCGATTCCAAATCTCTCAAAACTGATTTTGTGGCCTGATTTACCGTGGAATAATTATCCACCACATATTTTTTATCCTCAGAAAGATAGATTTCGTGAAAAGCATTTTCGGAAGTAAGTAATGTGAGCTCTTTTCCATCCAAACCAACCCGATAAAGATGCTGATAATATACATTTCGTCCTTTTTCTCTGCCCGCAGCCATAAAATACAGCTGTTTTTTATCTTCATCTACATGTACTACTCGGTTTACCACATAATCGCCTGGCGTTAAATTGACCAGAATTTTGCCAGTTTTCCAATCTATCAAATAAAGGTTATTCCAACCTGATTGTTGAGATGCCAAAATGAATTTGTCATCTTTCAATTTCTTAAACATCGTAGCATATTCTATATGGGTTTGCTCCTTTTCCGAATAAACCGTACGGATTGCACCAGTGTGGGTGTCTATTTCAAGTAAATCAAACTGTTTATACCCTCTGTGAAAATACGTGCCTGTAAGTGTTGTGTTGTTTTTATCCCAATACAAATCCAGCGGCATAAAGTGTGGGGTGGTTAAGCTCAACAACTTCGTTTCTTTTTTGGTTTCAAGGTCGAAAATGACAGGAATTTTCTTCACAAGTGTGGTGTCTCCGGGTGAACCACGGTAATACGAAAGTAGATTTGGGCGGAATTTCTCATCTTTGCTAAAATCCAAAAGATACATTTTTTCACCCATTCGCAAATCTGCAATTTGGGTCAAAATCTTTTTAGAATCTGGCGACCAACGCACATAAAACTGCTCTGGTCTTACACCATTTTCACCTTCAATGATGTCGCTCCAACCATAAAAAGTGCCATATTCATAATCTTTTTTACCATGAAAACTCAATTGAATCACTTCAGCAGACTCAAGATTTTCTACAAAAAGATTATAATTTTTGGTAAAAGCCCTCCACTTTTTGTCGGGAGAAAGGCCTCGATTGTCTGTTGCTTTCAAAACTGGCATTGAACTAAGTTTCTGATTATCAAACTCCCATGTTTTGTTTTTCCATTCAAATTCAATTTTATCTTCAGCTTTGAATTTAATTCTTTCGAAAGGCAAATCTCTACTTTTAAGTGAATCTCCCGAGGCTTCGTTGAGAAGTTTAGCTAGCAGTTCGTGGTCAAAGGCATTTCTTGTTTCTTTTTTGACTATATCGGTCAATAAAAATCGCTTACCGTCCTCGGTATAAGTGACATGCCAAAATGCATTTTTGTCCTTTATCCAATTGGGTATAACTTCCAGATTATAAACCTCTTTTTGGATAGAATTGCTCAAAAAATACTCGGCCTTTTTGTAGGTTTCTTTGGTTACTTGTGCATTAGCCGAAAAGTAAAACGCTAAAGACAGAAATAGAGAGAATTTGATTGAACAAAAGGCAGAAAATTTCTTCATTTTTTAGGGTGATGAGGTTTGCAAAAGCTACTTAACAAAGATTGTAAATATTGTTGACTAGGGCAAGAGGAACGCTATATTTGACTTTTAAAGACGCAAGATTGCCCTTGGAAACAGAACAATTACCCCTTCCTCCACTTCCGGGTCCATTCTACAGCCCCAAAAACGGCTATAATACAAAACACAAAGTAAAGTAGTGAGTAAAGCTTGACGTCTTTTACGAAATACATGTAGGTGCTGATGACGTCTATGGCCAGCCACATCCACCAAGCTTCCACTTTCTTTTTCATAAGCATAAAGGTGGCCACAATACTCATGACGGTTGTAAAACTATCAACATACGGAAAAGCACTTGGAAGACTAAAAAGGTTTGGGAAGATTTCGTGCAGATTCTTTGAAAAAGTACCCATCAAATAGGTGGCTATCAATCCACCTACAACCAAAATTGCAGAAGTTTTAGGCTCCAATTTCGTGATTTTTAGTTCGTTTTTCTGATTGGCATTTTCTACTTTAGGGAATTTCCACAACCAGAAACCGATGATGTTCGTTACGAAGAAAAAACCTTGCAGAAACATATCAGGATAGAGCTGAATTTGGTAAAACATAATGCATGCAAGCACCACATTCACAAGACCCAAAATCCAAGACCAAACGTTCTCTTTCACAGAAAGCCAAACTGCCAAGCCACCCGAAACTGTAGCCCAGAATTCCAAATGGCTCATTTCATAACCCCAAATGGTGAAGAAGATGTTTTTGATATCGACTATGCTAGGCATTCAAAGATTAGTTATGACTTTTTAGTTGTGAGTGTTGAGTTGCGAGTAATGAGTTAGATAAAGTTAAAGAGAGGCGTCAACCTAGTTACTAAAACCCACCTAGAACTCGTTACTCGAAACTCACAACTCGTAACTCTTTATTTAATTTCACGATTTTCTAACGATTTTATCAAACCTCTTAATATTTTCGAGGTTTCTTCACATAACTCCTGTATCAACTGTGTTTCCTTTTCTTCAGCAAAATTTAATCTTTTAGCCAAATAAAGCATTGACTTCACCTCTGAACAAGAACCTTTGGAAATGTATAAAAAACGAATAAACTCCTTTTTTGAATATCGATCAAATCCTTCAGCGATATAGTTAGAAATAGAAACCGATGCTCTACAAATCTGGTCTCCAAAACCAAAGTCTCGTAATGTGTAAAAGTTCTTATATACCAATTCTGCAATATCCTGGGCTTTTTGCCATGCCAATAAATCCTCGAATGACGTTATTTTCATTGTTGTGTTTTTTGAGTTTTAATTGTACTTTTCAGCAAAAAGACAGAAAAACTTTTCAAAATAAAAATAAACCACCAATATTATTCCAAAAAGCTCAGCACAATACTCATAACCAATTACTCACAACTCAACACTCGGCACTCAAAACTCACTTATTCTTAAATAATGGCACCGTACTACAAGGCTCCCCAAACATAAGACTTTTCACAATCGGCTTTAGTCGACGGGTGAGTTCTACATAAACATAAGTAGGTATTTGAGCATTGCTACAGCCTTTTACAACTATCCTTTGGCCAACAAATTGCTCCAAATCCAAAGCGTTCAGAGCTTGCTCATAGAGTTTTTTTTCCAAATCTTCCAAACTTCCAAAAACCACCATATTGGCATAAGGCTCTAGCTGAATGGCCAAAAGCATGTAGGCCCAAGTAGGTACTATGGCATCTTCAGAGCAGATGATTGCTACATTTTTTCCACTATATTCCGACCAATCTTTAGATTTCAAAAACTCCCTAAAATCTTTTTCTTTCAAAATCAATCCCATAAAAAGATTGTCTTTGATATCATAAACCACCCGCTCACCTTTGTGGAAATAATCCTCCAAATCAAAAGATATCAAGCCGCTATTGGCCACTTTATTTACTATTTCTGCTTCCATTGTTTAGTTTTCTTCTTCAGTTTCGGTCACCACTATCGCTTTCTCTAGTTCAATTGGTCTTGCTTCAAAATAGTTTTTGGCCGCCACCTGAGTGCTTATTTTCAGAAATGTTCGGGCCAAAACAAAAATTTGTTGTACCAAAAACATCACGAAAATTGTCAATCCAGAGTGCATACCTATCAAGCTATCTACACCCAAATAAACTGTCGAAAGTATAATAACTAAAACAATAATCAGCCAAAAAAGTGCTAATGTAGCCGGTCTTTTAAAAATATAACTAAAGGCCTTCCAAAATGCAGCATAGGGTGTGAGCGTCTGGGATTTGAACAACATTACTCGCCCATAATCTCCCATAATTACCACAAAACCAATAAAATACAGAAGAATAAGCACCGGCGGAATCATCCACAAAATGTAGTCTTTTTCAGTTCCTCCCTCGGCTATTGCCGCAAAAATGAAGAAAAACATACCGGCCAAAGCCACCAAAGCCATTAAAAAAATAAAGAGAAAAACCAGCAGCAGGGCAAATCGCCTAAAATGCTTGGCCGAAGCTTCGAAAAATCTGGGCATCGAAAATTTTTCTTGATCGGCAACATCCAAAACTCCACCTGCAAAAAAAGTATTAAGAAGCAAATACACCAATCCCAACACAAAAACTAATGGCACAAATGGACGAAACGCTTTCTGACTTTGGTGGAAAAAATCCGTAAAAATCATAAAATCAAAGTCTGCTATTAGCTTATCCAGTGCTACTGACGTATTGGCTTCGTTCAAAAAAGTCACATAAAACGGTCTGGCCACCAACATGGCTAATACGAAACCAATAGCATATAGAAACAAAACCAATATTGGCTTTTGAGATATTTGATTGAAGGATTTTAAAAGTATTTTTAGCATTCTTTATTTTTCTAATTTCAATTGTGACAGTGTCTAACCTAATTGTGAACGCAGTACGTTCACAATTTGGAATGTTTATTTTATTTGGGTCTCTCTAATTCAATAAATCATCTCACCCTAGCTTCGGATTATTCTTGTGTCTATCAAAATCTCGCTTGGTCTTTTTCTCCAAATTCTTTACAAATGCTTCGCTCAAATCTATACCTGTTTGATTGGCCAAACATATCAGCACAAACAGCACATCGGCCATCTCATCTCCTAAATCCTTATTTTTGTCCGATTCTTTTTCCGACTGTTCCCCATAGCGTCGGGCCATTATTCTGGCCACTTCACCCACTTCTTCCATCAATATGGCCGTATTCGTGAGTTCGTTGAAATACCTAACACCTACAGTTTTAATCCATTCATCTACAATACTTTGTGCCTCTTTTATGTCCATAGTTTACTTTTTGGCAGGTGGCGAAATCATAATGTGAGCCCTATGTGTACCCGGATTCATAATCCACGGAGCACCCGGCACCACCTCTTTCAACGGCAAACCCGTAGAGGCCGCCGTGGCCCAAGGAATGTACACTACATATCTATAATTGGCCTTTTCCAAACTCTCTCCACTCAAAATATGTAACGTCGAAGGATTCTTCGGCATCTTCAACTTGCCCTTTTTGGCCTCGGCCTCTCTAATATCAAAAACCTCCTTAAACGATTTATTCTCCCTTTGCAATTCCCGACCGCGAGACATAAACGGCTCCAAATCTTGGTGATAACACGACACACTGAAACCCTTTTTGTTGGGATCATCCGCCAAGCAAATATATCCACTACCCCCTTTTTGCAAAACCACCATTTCGCCTTCGGCATCGTAGCCCCATATTTTCGCATTGGGCCTGTCCGCTTCTGGCAAAGCCATCGTCGCCTCTTTTATTTGCTGTTCGTTCGGTAAAACCTGAGCAAAAACACCAGTTGTAAACAGAAAACCGCAACAAAACAATAATTTTTTCATACCATCTGTAGTTTAAATTGACAATAAATCTGGGCGAATCCCTTGGTCCGATTGCATCAGGCCCAAGTGTCGGGCTTTCGCCTTTACTCCTCGTCGCCTCCTGCGGGGTACCGGCTCTATCCCTTTCGCAGCATAACAGACCGCAAAGAACAAAGATAACAAGTAAAGCGATTTTTCAAATCGCTAAAAACCAATTTTACCCAATTCAATCTCACCACTTTTCAATTTGAAAAGCCTGAACGCAAAATAACTGTAAAGCGATTTTTCAAAACCATGAAATGAACATTAGCCATCTTTCATTTCATTGATTTTCGATTTGAAAAATCGAAATACGTAAGTCTTATCATATTTTTCGTAATTTTGATACTTCATTGAAAACCGAAAATCAACATTCCATGAAGCGAATAGGCTTAGTTTCCGTTGCAACTCTTTTTGTGGTATTTCTAAGTTCTTGGGGCATGTGGGGGCATTATGCCATCAATCAGTCCGCCATATTTTCATTACCTCAACCCATCGCTCAGTTTTTCTACCGTCACATCGATTTCATTTCAGAGGGCGGCAATCTACCTGATGTTAGAAAATATAGCCACCTCAAAGATAAAGCCGAAAATCCTCGTCATTTTATTGATATTGAAGACTTTGGTGATATTCCTTTTGATAGTATACGCACCCGTAAATGGGATGAAAAAAGTCTCCAAAAGTGGGGGAATTTGCCTTGGTTTATAAGCGACACCTACAAAAGTTTGGTGAATTCTATGAAAAATGGCCGCCGCACTGAAACCTTGTTTTCTGCCGCTGAGCTGGGTCATTATCTAGCTGACGCACACATGCCACTTCACACTTCGTCTAACCACGACGGCCAGCTGACCAATCAAAGAGGCATTCATTCTCATTGGGAAGCACTTTTGGTAGAACGCTACGCCAAAGGTTATAATTTGAAAGTAGCACCAGCCACTTATATTACAAACGTTGACGCAGAAATCTGGAATATCATCAGAGACACGCACAGCCTCGTAGACACACTTTTGGCCATAGACCGTAAACTAAGAAGCGAATTCCCGGCCGACCAACTTTATGAAAAAGACAAAGATGGCAAAGTGGTAAAGAACAAATTTGGCCAATGGGTATTTACCAAAGAATACTCTAAGCTGCTGCACAAATCGCTGAACGGTATGGTAGAAAAACAAATGCGGAAGTCCATCCAACAAGTGAGTAATTTTTGGTATACCGCCTGGGTAGATGCCGGCAAGCCCGATTTATTGGCCATGGAACAACCAGAACTTTTAAAAAGAACCAATAAACAGTACAAAAAGGACGTCAAAATCTGGCAAGGTGGTCAGCTGCCTTACCAATACATGGAAAAGGAATACTAGTAGTGCGATTTTGCTAAGTCGCACGTTAAACTCAAATGGGCAATACTCATTTTGTAATTTTCACATTAAAAAACAAAGTAATTATACATTGAATTCAGCGATTTGAAAAATCGCTGTTACTTAAGTTCCCTACGTCTCTTCCCAACCTCACGCCAAGTGGTCAATATAATCTTATTGTCTGCTAAATATTTCTTAAAAGCTGGATCCATCATCGTCATGGCGTCGCCTTTACGTACTATTCCTGAGTCAGAAATATGTTTAAATATCTCCGAGGGCCATGTGCAGTGCATAATTACCATCGTTAAACCAGGCTTTAGGCTTTCTATGGTTTCTATATATTTTTTGGTTTTTGAGGCTAAAAGTTCGGCATCTGAGCAGTCTTTTTTGCCATCTGGGCATCCCCAGCCGTAAGAAACATTGTGTAAATCGTCTATGACGGGTAAGCCAGCCGCCCAAAGTTGTTTCCCTACTGCTGTTGTCATTTCTATGGTTAGTCCAGCGTCTTTTTCTGTTTCCAAAATCATAGAATTATGCCCACCCGGAAACATCACGGGAATTTTCTCTTCCATAGCCACTTTCAGATACCTTTCTAGGAAATCTTTTCTGGCAAAAACCGTCCCCATGTGTGTGTCAAGGTGGGTAGGTTCCCAACCCATGGTGCGTGAACGGTCTATTTGAGCTCTTATCTCTTTCTCTATTTCGTCTGGAGTTGCATTCGTGGCTGTGGCCCTTACACTTGGCCACAAGGCACCTTGTTTATCAACCAAACCAGGCACGGCAGGTTTACCCATCAATGGCCCCCAACGGTAACCTTTCCATTCCGAAGTAAGGGTTAAATGCAGCCCAGCGTCTGTTTGAGGATGAGTTTCTAGATATTTAAAAAAATCAGGAATCCACGGACAAGGCATCATCATACTCAATGAATTGGCCACGCCCTCTTCCATCGCTTTTATGGCTCCCAGGTTAGAATCATACGACATACCCACATCATCGATATGCAAAATAAGCACTTTGGAACCCTTCGGATAACCCAATTTTTCAGCATAAGTGGGTTCTTGTGCAAAGATGTTTTGAGAAAATAGTAGTAAAATTACAAGTAGCTTTTTCATTGAAGGTTGATGTTTGGGTTGAATATTAATTCCGATTTTAAAAGTAAGGAAATTTTGTCTTTGGAACAAAAAATGGTTTTGGGTGAGTTATGTTTGCGGGGATGCAATCATCGGCCGTTATGTTTGTATGGACACAAACTTCGGCAAACAATGGCTGTGAAGTTTGTGAGGACACAAACTTGGGCATCATTTTTTAATTTTAAAAACCCAATATAAGGCGGCTATTCCAATTAAGCCAAGAAGAATCCAAAGCCAATATTTAGTGGTTTCCAAAGGCTCCATATTGCCATTTACCACAAATCCTGCCCAAAAATAAGGGTGAGTTTTAAGTGGATTTTTACTTATAAATGTTTTCTTGGCATTAGTAAGTGCCTCGTCTTTATCTTGTCCCTCTTTGAGGTTTTTGTAAAAATTAATGATTATCTCGGCGGTTTCTTTGTCGGGTACTTGCCAGAGGCTATAAACTGAAGATTGCACTCCTGCGTAAGTCAATGCACGAGAAATACTCATGATGCCTTCTCCAGATTTTAAAACACCATTTCCCGTATCGCAAGCACTCAAAACGGCCATTTTAGCAGGAAAATCGAGACTATATAATTCGGAGAAAAAGAGTTTTTCGTTGTTGGAGAAGACTAAACAGGACTTATTGAAATCATCCTCAAAAAGCTGTGAATGCATTGAAAAATGAAAGATTCCATACTTGTCTATCGAACTCAAAAACCTTGCTTTGGTGGCTTCTTGGTTTTTTACACTCTCCCCTCCAAACAGACTTGCTATTGCGGTAGCTTCTTCTCTCGCAAATTTTAAATCCGCAAAACCAGCCCTAACCAAACTTACCTCTGATTGGTTGTATTGCGGAGAGAAGGCAATGAGTTTTTTGTTCGAAATACGTACATTGTTCTGCTGGTTAAACAACCAAATGGATAAAGAATAATGATACGAAAGTTGATGCTTCAGAACTATAAATTGCTTGGTTTGCGGATCAATGAGCGATTCGAAAGGTAAATAACTCAAAAAACCTTCGGGTATAATGCTGATTTTGGGCGTTGAGGACTTAAATCCCAGATTCCTGCACATTGCCATGGCGTTTGCTTGATAATCAGCATTTATATTTTTGGTTTTGGCCAGAAAAGCTTCCATCTGTGGTTTTAATGTACTCACCAAACCAAGTTTTTTTATTTCTAGGCTGTTCTTACTCAAATTCAAGACGTAAACGTGTTCGTTTCCGATATAATATTTTAAAATCGATTCGTCATTTTTGAGATTCGCAAGTACTTCGTTTACATCAAAATTAAGAACAGATATTTCTCGGATGGCACGGTAGGTTTCTGAAGTGCTTTCGAGCAATTTATTGATTTTGGCTTCAAGGGTCGAAATCTTCTGATTGTTTTTAGTGACAAGATCTTTGTCTTTGATTACTAAGTTTTTATAGTAATTGAGCTCACCTTCGAGATCTTTTATTTGCGAGGCTGTTCGGAGATTGACGTTATCTGGTTTATAGGCTTTTTTGAGGTATTCTTTAAAAAGATGTTGAGAGGAATTTTCTTCGATGGTGTTGATATATTCTATGAGTTCTACTTTAGAAAGTTTTTTCTCCGTTGCGGTGCTCAACAAACCTTCAATTATTTCAGAATGGTACTGGTTCAGGGTTTCGTTGTATTCTCCTTTTTGGTAATATTCAAAAAATAACTTTGAAGCTATTTTATAGAGCTTTTCTGCTTGAATTAAGTCTTTTTTATTTTTAGTTACTTTGTAATTCTTTAAAATTACCTCTCCACTTTTTGTAAAAACCTTAATGAAATTCAGAGAAACCGCGTCTCTAACGTCCTTAAATTCTATTTTCTCAAGTGGTTTTCTTTTTTTGGAAAGCTCAAAAACCAAGTCTTCTAAATTCTGTTTGACATCTTTTACTGCGGCCTGATGATTATTTAAGCTTAAATTCAAATCGGCACGCATTGATTTTAAAGTAAATTTGCTAGAACTGAAATTGTTAGGTTTTACAAATTGTAATGCCAATGCTATATTTTTCAGAGCATTTGTGTAATCCTTTTCCTCACGATATATCCTTGACAATTTGGAGTATGCAATCATCAAATAATGCTCTGATTTGTATTTTTTTGCTATGACCAATGATTTATTTGCCCATTTTAGAGCCTCAGAATATTTTTTTTCCTCTATGTAGAATTCAAGAATTTCGTCGGCAGATTGTAGATAGTAGTCGAGGTCTTTAGGGTTAAGAAACGAAAACTTGGGATCCAATATCAGATTCGTTAATAAATCATGTGCTTTGAAAACCTCTTTTGAGGCGAGGTGAATTCTTAAATTATTCAGAACATAACTTTTCTTGGCACCAAAATATGATTCAAGCCTTTGATTTTCGGGATTACCATATTTTTTTAGATAAAAGTTATTGAGTTTGTTAGCTGATTCTTTGGCTTTTTGATAATCGCCATAGTTAAGGTACTGATAGGTAAGATTTTGATAAACAGTTATTAAATAGTCTTTACGATCAAATTCTTTTTTGTGTACTTTTTCCCAAATGTTGGCTGCTTTTGTGTAATAAGCGATGGTATTTTTTTCATTTCCAACTTCGGAGTATGCGTAGGCTAAATTATTATAAGTCAATGCGGTATGGGTACTTACTTCGCCAAATTGCCTGATGTATTGTCCCAAGGATGTTTTGTAATAAGAGATGGCCTCGAAGTTCTTATCGTTGGTGTCGTAGAGATAGCCCAAATCGTATAGATAATCCGTTCGTGTTTCAAGTAGAGCTTGGTTGAAATCTTTAATTTCTAGGCCCTTCAAAGCAAAATTTAGAGCCCCAGGCCAATCGCCAGAATAGGCAATGTTGTGGTATTTGTTGGTATAAAAATTCAGTAAAAGTGTGGTTTCGTAAGGTTTTCTATTTTTTATGGCTGAAAGGTTTTTTAATCCCAATTCCACATTTTTGATGAGTTCGTCATCACTCAGTTTGAAATCAAAAAGCAATATGTAATTGTCTAAAAAGTCCTTTTCTGAGGTGAAGAGAGCTTTGTTGTTTTTAAGAGCTAATGATGCAGTTTTTGCTGCTTTATAGTCCGATTCGCTATCTAAGTCATAAATCTTTTTCAAACCGTCAGAAAACGCTTTAGATTGCGACATAACGCTGCTACTTGACAAAAGGAAAAGTAGAATGAGTAAAGAAAACTGACCGAAATTTTTTGTCATTTTGATTAAAGATAAAACGAAAAATACTTGATTTCTACCCAGGGTAAAAATCAAGTATTATTTGAAATTGTTTTAAATTTAAAACAAAGATTTGTAAGATGAGGTATCGAAGGTAGATTTATCAGAAAGTTTTACTTCCTCCACCTGCATGTCTACGGTATTTCCGTTTTCGGCTTTTACGCTATATCCCAAAACAGCACGACCTTCTCTGGCCATTTTTGCGAGCTCCGGATGTGCATAATATGCCATATAATTTTTCTGAGCATTTTTGCCACCAATACCTCCAGAACCGTAACCCAATTTTTGCCCCAGTTTGGCAAACTCACCAACACGACTCTGGCTAATCCACATCAATACTTCGTCTTTTGACTCTTGGTCCTCAACTTTATAACCATCACATTTGTAACCCGCTATAGTTTTGGTTTCTGAGGTTTTGGTTATTTTTATTTGCTCATCTTTTTCAGCAGCATATTGTTCTAGCTTATCAGGTTTGAAACCAATGGCCATCAGGTTTTTGGTACCGTTGTTGTTTGTGAAAGTGAACATTTTGTTTTGCTCCAAGTCCATCACTATCATGTCCATATTGCCTGAAGCTTTTTGCATATCTGGGTTTGAAGCTCCTATGAATTTTATCCCAACCGCCTTTTCGTCAGCACCAAAAAAGTATTTGTTTTGCATGACGTTTTGTGTTTTTTTCTTGGGCTCTGTCATGGTCATTTTCATGGTCATGGAAGACACAAAACTGTAAGAGGCTTTTGGTTTTCCGCCAAACGAAAATCCTCCAAATCCACCACTAGACTTTTCCTCCTTCGACTCCTTCGTTGCTGGTTTCTCTTTTGAAGATTCGGTTTTTGTCGTAGTTTCTTCCTTTTTCTTGGTTTTAAAAAGACCATCAAAGGCTTTGTCAAAAGCGGCTTCAGCTTTTTTTAGGGGATCTTCCTCTTTCTTCTTTTCGGTCTCTTTTTCCTGACTCCATCCAGCAAAAGAAATGGCCGAAAGCACGATAAACAACAAATATTTCTTCATTTTGTGAGCGTTAATTTATTATTCCAAAATATAGCTTATTGGTCTTTGAAAGCCAATTTTAATAGTAGAATTTTATTTTATGACAAATAGAAATTTATTCAAAATTCACAAATTTAACTTTCTTGTTTTCGTAATTTCCGATTATCAAGGAAGTTCCGTCAGTTGCCAAATTTACGACATCCGCACTTGGATATTTCTTGCAATTAATAGAATCGTATAGTCTGTAAAATCCCAATTCATTACGTTTAAAGACACTTACCACACTTGTAAGTGAAGATACAAATAGCCAATCGTCATAAGCCACAAGTTTACTACCAAAATTGAGAGATTCTTGATAAACGGGTGTAAGATATGCTTGAGAGGCACTTAATACGTCTTTTAAATTCCAAGAACTACCATTTCTTAAGAAATAGTGAACTCGGCCTTGGTCAGTATTCACTTTAGGTATTCCCACAAAAAGCACGTTATCATTTAAACAAACCGCAGTTCCAAAACGATCTAATACTGTATTTCCATAAAGTGATTCTTGGAGTGTCCAAGTACCCCCACCTTTAACAAAAATATATACCGCCCCCGTTTCCATATTACTCTCGTTTTTGTTGTAAGGTGCTCCTATAGCAAGGTAATCCCCAGATAATGAAATAGTTCTTCCAAGTGTGTTTAAAGTTAATGATGGAATTTGAATGGTTTGAGCAAATGTATAGCCCTGACCGGTATTATTGTAAATATAAACAATACCGTCTTCACCGTTGGTACTTACAGCTAAATGATTTTGGTCAAACTGGATCTCCTGACCAAAATTACTATGCGTAGTTGAATTGATATTTGATTGAATTTTCGCTTGTTGGTTCCAAAATTTCAAGGTTCCGGTGTAGGGGCTGTACGTGGTGATGTTTCTGTAAAAATATACGGCCCCTCTTACCCCATTAGCGTTGGCACTATTTCGTGCACCCACCATCAGGCTGTCGCCTTTTAAAGCAACACTTTCTCCAAAGCCATCATTAGCTTGGCCGTCAGTTGGTGAAATTTTCGCTTTTTGAATCCACCCTTCTATGGTTTTTTCAAATATTAGTACAGCCCCTTTTGAGTTAAGACCATTTACAGTTTCAGTTGATAAACCCACAGCTGCCCACTTTTTATCGATGGCAACAGCTATATAAGGAATGTTGCCTTGTACATTTTCCATGGTTCTTTCTGTGGCAGACAAATCAGTCTCCAAATCAAGTTTTAAAGCAAGCCAGGTGTTTCCATCATATAAAAAATACCGCGACTTATCAGTATCAAATACCAATGTCCCTGATTTTGGATTGGGGATGGCTTTTCTTTCAGCTGTATTCATGCGGCTTAGAATAACTCCCTGATTGTTGCTTTTTGATTCGATAATGGCACCTGAGCTATTGGAGGGGTCGAGGGTGATAGACTGACCAGATGCCCCCAAAACTCCCAAAAATAAATAAATTAACGCCTTGATTTTTTTCATTTCAATTATCACAAGTAAATTCCTTTAGCTGGTCTTCGTAAAGTTTTCTTTGAGCTGCTGTGTAAACTGAACAAGACTTGAGTACATTATTGAGCGATTTCTTCACGGCCTCACATTTGCTTTTACTCTCAATATCGGTAGACCAAGCCTCAATGGCTTTAAGGTAATCTTCGGTTACATTTTCACAATTGTTAGATATTGGATCCAGCAACTTTGCGGGCCCACACGAAGCGGTGGCAAAAAATGCCAAACAAAAAAGTAGTTTTTTCATGTCTATTTATTTTAATAATTCTATTTATTTTTTATCTTAGGTATTCGGTTAAGGAAACATTATTCTTTGATTTCTATCTTAAAAATACAGTCACTAATTTGAATGTCTTTGTCTATAAAATTCGAAACTGCTACATTAATCTCACCTTCGATATATTCTCCAGATTTGAACTTAGTTATTACAAATGTCCCCTTCTTTGACATATAATTATTGCCCCTGAGATAATAGGAAACATTGGCATTGAGGTTCTCAACTGAACTTTTCGTATCCAAATCATAATATTTATTGAGAATCAGATTATTCGTGTTTACAAACTGGAAAGAAATACGATCCTGATCATTCACAAAGCCAGAAGCATCGTAAAGAGCACCAGTAAGTCCTCCTTTAAAACTCACCGTTTTGGCTACCCAAGGGTTACCTCCAACGTTAGCAGTCATGCTACCAGTTGTTTTTTTATTGCTATTTAAACCAATACTGCTTCCATCTGCTTCTGGATCTTCGGACGTGCTGCATGAGGATATTAGAAGAAATAAGAGACCTACTAATAGATGTTTTTTGATTGTTTTCATGATTATTGATATTGATAAGTTATTACTAAACTATGGAATTGGAGGGTGTTACCTGTCCAATTTCCTGATGATGAAATGTTTACATAATATGAATTATTCTGATTGTCAACGGTTTCATTAGCATTATCGGTGATGTTAATAACGCTTACCGAATTTGTAGAACTTTGAGCAGATGCAATATTGGTAAATGTATTGGTTGCATGGCTATTTTTATTTAGCGTAAATGAGAGATTCGAGGCTGAATTGTCTAATAAAAACATTCTAACATTAGTAATCCTAACACCATCAGGTAAATTTATTGGTAAATACATAGTTGCTCCAACATTCGTGGTGTTAAACCAGGCATAGCCACTGCCTTTTCTTAGTTGGTCATCATAATCTTGGGCTTGAACGGATGAGAAATTATATGAAGAGTAGTGGTTTGATGAATTTTCAATTCTTAAAATGCCATCTTTATCTGCAAAAACTGGGCGGCGTTCGGTTGAAGAGCTTTGATTAAAGTCGAGTTCTGAAGAGCGAATGGTGTTATTAATGGAAACACCATTTTCAGCAGACGCTGTAAGTATTGTTTCTGTTACGCCATTATTTAAATCTTTAGAAATCCTTAATTCACCCTTTGAAGTTAAATCTATAAAACCATTTGAGTTAATACCAATCCCTTGATTAACAAAGCCTTGAAAAGAAATTTTTGAGGTCCTGATTCGAGCAACATCGGTAAAAACCATTGAAGTATAAAAAGTATTTCCAGAGAGATGAACAACTGTGTCAGAAGAGTTAGTAGCGTCAATTTGAAGAGCATATCTTGGTGATTGAACTGCAATTCCAACATTACCCACAGAATCAATAATCATTCTCTGTTGATTTTTTGTCCAAAACGAATGTCCATGATTGGCTGGTGTCGAATAAATCATACCACCAACGCCACCTTGAACGTGCCCTCTAAACATATTGGTGTTACTGTAAAAAGGTAGTCCTGAAGCAGGCTGCGTACTTCTTAATGTTAAAGGAAAAGCGGATGAGCTCTTTATTTCTACACTCTCGGTAGTGTTTTGATTAAATACACTCTTACCCGGCTCAAGTGTTACAGATTGGGCAAAGCCAGTAGTGGTAAAAATGCTTAATATAAGTACTTTAAAAAATATTTTCATAGTTATATTTTTTACAGTTTCACAAATTCAACTCTACGATTATTAGCCTTGCCTTGCGGAGAGGTATTTGGCTCAGAAGGCTGACTTTCGCCTTTACCATCTGTTTCCAATCTAGACGCCTCTATGCCGAACTCAGCCGAAAGTGAGGTTTTTACCGAAGCAGCACGACGTTTCGATAAATCAAGGTTTTTGGAGTCGTCACCGTCTGAATCGGTATGGCCTATTATTTTTACTTTCACAGTAGGATTGTCTTTCAACACCGTGCCTATTTCTTTCAAAACTCCATAAGACTCGGGCTTAATTTTGTCAGAATTGACATCGAAAAGAATTCCTCTGGTAACGAGTTTTCCCTCTGTAATTAGTTTATTTCGGGTATCGGGTGCTCCTTCGGCAATGCGTAGATTAGTTATAAAGTTTGCACCGCCAAACAGATTATTATTAAAAAGCATGGAGTATTTTAGCGTTGGGTCAAAGGCACGAGGTAAATCCCAAACTTTGGTTTCGTTTACATAGAGTCTTATTCGGGATTTTTGTCGCCAAATTGAAATTTTATTCACATCTCCCACTTTCCAACTAAATGGAATCGTGTTTTCTAAAACTTTCTCACTGTTTTTGTCAAAAACCCAAACTGAACTTGTACTGCCTTGTTCGCTAGGCATGGGATGTATATCAAATCCAACTTGAGGGTCGGTACCAAAACTGGCATCAAAAGTGGGTTTTCTCTTACTGACTTCTGGAAAAAAAACCATCAATCCCGACATATTTTCTGAAACATCCTCGCTAATCATCATATCAAATTCCATGGTGAAATTTTCTGGCACTTGATTGACGAAATCAGGAAAAAATAAACCCCTATCGCTAGCCTTGAGCCACTTTCCTTCCTTACCATCAATATTGACAATTTCTCCACCTGCATTGGTGTTCCATTTAGCCGGAAAATCTCCAACTGCATCTTGCTCAAAGCTTTCAAAAGCTACCACTTTTTCTCCGGGCACAAAGTCAAATTTTGAATAGGCCTTCATACTGGCTTTGGGAGCTGGTGCGGTTTGCTCCTTTTTTGTCTCTTTCTTTTCTTTGGATTCTGAACCCTCAGAAGCTTTAATTTCCTCATTTTCCTCCGAATCATTTTCTTCCGATTTCTTCGAATTACTCTCCTTTTCTGGTTTTTCCTTTTTCTTGAATATATTCCCGATACCCTCTTCTACCTTATCAAGACCTTTGTCAATACTTCTGTCAATGGCATTGTTGGTACGGTCAGTAGCTTTACGTTTGGCTACTTCTTTGGGTTTTATGATTTGGGCCGAAAGACTCTGTACGACCAAAAACAAAATCAGTGTTATGTAAAATCTCATTTTTGTATAAAGTTTTGTATTAGTGTCATTTTGAGAAAAAAGTAAACTCAATTTTTCAATTATTTTTTTAGCCCATTTTATTAAAGTACAAAAGGCTGTTTTTCAGTCCAATGCGTCTTCGTCTCGAAATACTGGCCTTTAGATTATTGAAAAGCAAAACTTCTTTTTCTTGAATTTCGAGACAGTAATCTAGGTTAATAATGCAGGATCGATGGGTACGGTAAAATGGATAAGGCTCAAAAATCCCTTCGCATTCCTTAAGTGTTTTGGCCAATGTTATGCTTCGTCCATTCGAGAAATAAAAAACACTGTAGTTTTCGTTGGCCTCAACCTTTATCACATCCTCGGGTTTGGCTTTTTTAAGGCCTCTAACATTTTTAAATTGGTATTTCATTGCGGCTTTTTTTAGGTTGGTGTCAAAAAAGCCAGAAAGTAAACCACCGTAAAATAAAAAAATTCGTATGTTTACTTTTCAAGAAAAAAAACACTAAGCTCAGAACAGTGACGGAGATAGAGAATTTAAAAAGGCGGGATGGAAAAACACTGGAGCGGATTTATACTTCGTATCGTAGTGGTTTTTTGTTGTTTGCTTCGAAATATAATTTAGCTCAAGAAGACATTCTAGATGTCTATCAAGATGCTTTTGTGGCTTTGATAGAAAACGCCGAAAAAGGTAAACTCGATGGATTGAATGCCGAACTGAAGACCTATCTTTTCTCTATTGGTAAATACATGATTTTTGGCAAATTGAGAAAAAATAAGACTGATTTTGTTGAAATAGAAACACTCCCTGACGGCCTAGAATGGTCTGAAGTAGATGAAAGTGATCATCAGATTGGACTTCTAGAAAACAGTTTGAAAAAACTGGGAGACCAATGCTATAAAATTTTGCGACTGTTTTATTACGAAGAAAAAAAACTCGACGAAATAATGGAATTGCTTCCTTATCAGTCAAAAGACGTGCTGAAAAGTCAAAAAGCTAGATGTCTAAAACATCTCAAAGAAATGTTATCGAAAAACTGAAATGGAAGAGCTAATCAATAAATATTTCGAGAAAACACTGACTGAAAATGAGTTAGTGGAGTTTAATGAAAAACTTGAAACCGATAATGAATTCAAGGCAGAATTCGAATTTCAAAAATCGGTGCAGTCGGCCATTCGTTCAAAAGAAAGAGCTGAAATCAAGAACTTGGTGGCGAGCTTCGAAAAACCAAAGCAACAGAATGGTTGGTGGAAATACTCCGCAGCTGCGGTGGTGGTTATCATCGGCGGTTGGGTAGTTTTTCAACAGTTTATTGGTAAATCCGATACCTCCAAACTTTATCTGAGCTACTATCAAACTTACCCGAATGTCATAGCCCCGAATGTACGTGGAGAATCTAAAGAAACCTTAAAAACTAAGGCTTTTGCCGCTTACGACTCTGGAGATTTTCAAACTTCAGCCCAACTTTTTGGAAAACTCAAAGAACAGATAAGTGAAGATTATGCCACATTTTATGAGGGAATTTCTTACCTAGAAACTAACAAACCGGAAAAAACCATTGCACTTTTCGAGAACAAAAAATTTGACGATAATATAACTGCCATGGAAGACTACAGAAAATGGTATTTGGCACTCGCCTACCTGAAAACCAACCAAAAAGAAAAAGCCATAGGTTTATTTTCCAAAATTTGTAACTCCGCCAATCCTCAAAAAGAAAAAGCTCAAGAGATATTGGATAAGATATAAACCAAATTCAGCTTTTGTTCTTCAAATAAGCCTTTTTCACAACATCGGCAGTTTGGTGATGGCCTGTTGGTGACCAGCCCGGAGGCATAATAGGATACAAAAACATCGATTTAAGATTAGGGGCCTTTGCGATATCTTGGATTAAAGCCCATATTTCGCCAAAATATACGTCCAGTAAATTTCCCGAATCCATCTTTCGGGTTATTCCATATTCTATTTTCACCTCTTCATGAATAGGTTGGTAGGTCCCGAAAACCCTATCCCAAATATTGAGCAGATTGCAATAGTTGGTGTCCATGTAAAGTGGATTTTTGGCATGATGTACCCTATGATCAGTAGGTGAAAGTATATATTTGCCCAAAAAAGGAATTTTATGCAAACCCAAACGGCCATCTTTTACAAAATTCTCCCCCACATGTATAAACGCACCCCAGGTGCCATCTATAAACATAATGAAAAACAAAAGCTCGGGATGAATTCCGGCCAAAATACAGATCGTACCTCTAATGGAATCGGCATACGGCCCTTCCAAGAAAAAATGTGCGTAAGTGACCGAAAGATTCATGTTTTCGGGTGCATGGTGTGTAGAATGTAAACACCAAAATAACCTGACTTTATGCCCCAAATAATGGTAAATAAAATGCGAAAACTCCCAAATGACATAACCATATATGAGCCAATACCAAGTGAATGTCGTCTGAAACAAAGCGTATTTCTGAAAATTAGCCAACAAAAAGCCAATAACTCCAATAGATATAAACCTAGAAATGAACCTGTTGAGGATATAAAGCAAAAAGTTGACTTTGTAAACCTTGGTATGAGGATTTTTGTAAATCAAACCAGCAATAAACTCAAATATGAGTAGAAAAGGAATAAGCGGATAAATGGCCGACTTTACGCCGTCGAAAGTAAGAAAAGCACTGTAGTCGCCTGATTGAATGATTTTTAAGGCCTCATTAATACCAAGAAATCCCCTCAATTCGGAGACAATTGTTTCTAATATATTCATTTTTTAAGGTGATTGAATACCGAAATTTACTTAATGGAACACTGATTTCACGAATTTGACACGGATTTTTTAAAAATTACTTTGAAATGATAATCCGTGTCAAATCTATCCAATCTGTGTTCCAAATAGATGAGATTATTTAAAAATCAAACTGAAAAGTCAGCACCGGTATAAATCCACTTCCTCGGTACTCCAAGTACGTCGTATTCTTGGCTGAATCGTAAGCCACATTGGTGGCGTTCTGTCGGTTGGTGGCGTTTTGAAAATCCAAACTGATGTTTCCAGAAGTTTTTTTGCCATTAAATCTGTAGGCAATTCTCGTGTCAAGTCTTTGAAACGGTGCCACTTGACCTTCGTTTTCTCTGGTTTGGTCTGCCACATAAAAGCCCTTTTCTTTAGATTTTATGGGATCAAAAGGCGTGTATCTAAAACCTCCACTGAACAAATACCGGCCGCCAATTTGTAGGATATTACCGTTTTTGAAAGGAAATTCTTTCCCGAAAGTATAACTTGACGAAAAGCGGGTATTGAATCGGCTGTTGTGCCAAAGTCCGTCATTGGCCTTGAATTTTGAGTCCAAAACCGAAAAAGTAGCCAAGAAAAAGTAGGAGTTAGAAAACTGCTTTTCTATGGCCAAATCTATTCCCTTGTTTCTTCCCAGACCTTGACTTTTCACCCGAAACTCCGGAAAATCAGCACTATAATTGAGCAACCAATAGTTGGAAGTTAAATCTGCACTGATGGGCACATTAAACATACTTTGGTAATACGCCTCCACGCTCAACCGCATGCGGTTTTGGGTATAATGATGAAACGCCGCTATGAAATGGTCTGATTTGATGGGTTTGAGGTTAAGATTGATATTTTTACCAGTCGAATCGGTGAAGAAATAGGTCATCATTGGTAATATTCGACCATGGCGACCATAAGCAAAACTAAGTTTGCTCGAGGAACTCGGTGCATATAACATCGAAATCCTCGGCTCCACCGAACCTGTTTTGTTGGTCAGAAATTCAAGAAAATGCATACCTGCATTCAGGGATAGTTTCGGAGAAATTTTGTAAGTCGTCTGCACATATTGTTGCAGCATTTGACTGCTTCCATCACCTTTTACAGACACATTTACTTGTCTTTGATTGATGTCTTGTTGGTTGAGTCGGGCTTTGGTTTCTTTGAAAAAATCATAAAAAATCTGATTGGCAATCACGCCTGTTTTTACCCAAAACTTCTCCGTAATTTTCTTCGAATAAGCCACCGAGGCGACCAAACGTTTGTCGAGATACCGTTCCGAATTATATCTAAATCGCACATTTTGAAGATCTAGCGTATCGCTGTTGCGGATTTGGTCGCTGCCCACCAAGGCCACTACGGCTTTCACATAAGTCTTACTATCAGGCATATAGGCATAAGTATAACCCAAAGCCCCCATGTTGGAAGGTTTCACCCTATCTTCCCACTCACTTGCACGATTTGGGTTCCTATCTTGAGCGTTTTCCACAGGAAAGTAATTTTCCTCACTCAAGCCACCTATACCAAAAATAGTAGAGACAGATTTTTTCTTTTTAAAAACCAAATTAAATGACAAATCCTGAAAATCGTTGGTCACACGCTCTCCAACCAAATAAAAACCCATTTTGCCCAAAAGTCCCAAAGTAGAATAGCGGTAATTGACCAAATAAGAAGAACTGCCATTTTTAATTGGGCCCTCAGTGGCGAAATCTAAACCAAGAATACCGATTTTGGCTCTATGCTCCCGTTTTTGCATATTCCCATGCCGAAACTGCACATCAAAAGCACCCGAAAGGGCATTACCATATTCTGCTGCAAATCCCCCAGTCGAAAAATCAGACTTGGCCAAAAGCTGAGCTGAAAAAATAGAAACTCCCCCACCCGACGAGCCTACCACTGCAAAATGGTTGGGATTGGGCATATCTACACCTTCCAATCTCCACAAAATACCAATTGGTGAATTTCCACGAACAACTATCTGGTTTTCAGTATCATCTGGCCCACGCTGCACACCTGGATACGAAAGTGCCACACGCCCCGGGTCGTTTACACCTGCAGGAATACGCTCAGTTTCTTCTGCCGTGAATGACCGAGTACTTACTACAGAAAGCTCGTTAAGCGGTTCGAAAGCATTTTTATTGGCACTGATTACCACCTCCTCTGCGTTGATACTTCCTGAGGTCAATTCTATCTTAACATTCATACTTTTGGCTGAAGTAAGTATGATGGCGTCAGACTTTTGGGGCAAATAACCTATGTAAGTAACCACCAGAACCTGCCTGCCAATGGATACTTGGTTTAGTACGAAATTTCCGTTTTCGTCGGAGGAAGCTACCAGCTGAGGTTTAGAATTCTCGACTATTATTGTAGCACCAGGTAAAGGAGTTTTGGTTTGCTTATCCAAAACTTGCCCGTAAATGGTTTGGAAGTGCTTTTGAGCCTGAGAATTTAGAGCTGATAAAATGAGGAAAAGTAATAATAAATTCTTCGTCATGGTTTTTAAGGTTTATAGGGTAGCGAAAAATACATTATTTTCTTGAAAAAACATATTCAACCGCCAAAACGGCAAGACGTGTAGGAGTATTTCTTGATAATTATCAACCGATAAGTCGCAAAGGGGAATTGGTTGAGTAGGGAATGATTTTGAAGTAAAAAATATCTGGTTAGAATATCCAATTTATTTCAAAAACCCAAATATCAATCCAAATTCATATCGTCTTTGCGACCTAGCGGTGAGAAAAAAACCAACAAAATCCAAACTTAATATTGGCGTAATATTCTCTTAACATTGGGATTCTACTTTTGTGTCGTAATCAATATTACCAAGCAATTAGAAATTTAAAATACCAATGAGCAAGTTTAAAATTACTACATTATTACTATTTGTTTCTGCCACACTTTTTGCACAATCAGGCATACTTAAAGGAAATGTAAAAGAGAAAACTACCAACGAAGGAGCTATAGGAGCTACTGTAAAAATCGCCAACACCACCTTCGCAGCCATGACAGACATTGAAGGAAACTTCATTTTCTCGAAATTGGCCGCAGGAAACTACAAAATCGTCATCACCAGCATCGGTTTTGCACCAAGAGAAATTGACAACGTAAGAATTGAATCAGACAAAACGACATTGATAAATGCGGTTTTGGAAGACGATAGCAAAATGCTGGAAGGCGTTGTGATAAAAGCCCAAAGAATGACAGGAACAGAAGTTTCGGTTATTTCAGAAATTAAGCAGATACAAAACATTGCCGTGGGTGTTTCTTCTCAACAAATCGTAAAAACTCAGGACAGAGACGCCTCTCAAGTGGTTAGACGTGTACCTGGCGTTTCTATTTTTGACGATAGATTCATAGTAATCAGAGGATTAAACGAAAGATACAACACCGTTCTTTTGAACGACATCATCACACCATCTACGGAGGTTGACGTGAAATCTTTCTCATTTGACTTGATTCCAAGTGCTGCTATAGATAGAATGATGGTTTACAAATCGCCATCGGCTGAATTGCCAGGAGATATTGCGGGTGGGGCTATAAAAATTTACACCAAAACTGTTCCAGACGGTAACAACATTTCTGCTGGTTTTACAGTAGGCTACCGCTCAAATGCAACTGGACAAACCACTACAGATTATACAGGAAGCAACTTGGACGCACTTGGATTTGGTGCGGCTTACAGAAGTCTCCCGAGCGGATTTCCAAGTACCAAAAACGTAATAAACTTTGCTTCTAACGAGCAAATGATTCAAAACTTTAGAGACCTAAATCCATACTACAGTGCAGCTACAAAAACCATCAATCCTGATTTTAGAGCAAATATCAATTTCAGCAGAAGATTTTTCTTTGGAAATAAAGAGTTAACTAACATTTCATACATCAACTATTCCAACACCAACACCAACCAAAGTGTAGTTCAGAACAGATTTTTGTTTGACGGAAGTAAATCAAACGAGTTTTTTGATCAATCTTACGCCAACAACGTAAGACTAGGTGCCATGACCAACTGGGCCCTGATTTTGAACCCAAAAAACAAAATAGAATTTAGAAATCTATTCAACCAAATGGCTTCTAAAGAGACTGTTACACGTACAGGTAATCTTTTGGAAAACAACTTGGAAATCTTCAACCAGTCGTTTAGATACGAACAAAAAAGTATTTTCTCAAGTCAGTTGAACGGAACGCACGAGCTTTCGGAAAAAGCAAAATTGAAGTGGATTGGAGCCTTGGGATACACCATCAGAAAAGAACCTGATTTCAGAAGATTCACTTCGTCAAGAGAAATAGGTTCAACTGTTCCTTTCAAAATGGACTTGCAGCAGTTTGAGTCTCCAACCTTACAACAAGCCGCTCGTTTTTATTCCAACATGGACGAGTACGTTATCACTGGCTCTGTAAATTATGATGTGATTTTGGGTAAAAAGAATGACAACGATGCCATGAATAAAATTATGAAAACTGGAGTGTATACCGAATACAAAGACAGATATTTCAAAGCACGTTGGTTTGGTGTAGTTAACCCTAACCGCGTAACCAATGAGTTGCTTTCACTTGAACCAAATAGCTTCTTCGACAACGAAAACCTACGATCGTCAAGAGTGTATTACTCAGAAGGAACCAACTTCGACGATAAATATACCGCTCAAAACTTCCTAACCGCAGGTTTTGCAAGTTTGTATTTGCCTATCAATGAGAAATTTAACGCCACATTTGGTATCAGAGAAGAATACAACAAACAAATGCTACAAAGCCGCGAGCGTGGTGGCGGTGCTAAA
Organism: Leadbetterella sp.; assembly: GCA_035299025.1. GTDB lineage: Bacteria > Bacteroidota > Bacteroidia > Cytophagales > Spirosomataceae > Leadbetterella. Next base: position 10,962 of record DATGXK010000018.1, on the reverse strand, counting down.
GTTGACGTAGACAATCCGATCTTCAGTTTCTTACCTTCGTTAAATGCGACTTATAATTTCAACGCCAAAAACGTGTTGAGATTCGGATACGGAACTACTGTTAACCGTCCAGAATTTAGAGAATTGGCTCCATTTACTTACTATGACTTCGTGTTTGACGTAGCCCGTAGAGGAAACAAAGACATCAAAGTAGCCACTATCCAAAACTTCGACATCCGATATGAATTTTACCCAAGTACGGGCGAGTTGATTACAATCGGAGCTTTTTACAAGAAATTCAAAAACCCGATAGAAGCAGCAGTATTTTATAACGGAAGTACAGTAGCCTTTACGGTAGCTAACTCCGAGTCTGCTTATTCTCAAGGCGTTGAGTTGGAAGTTCGTAAAAACATCACTAAAAATTTGATGGGAGTTTTCAATACTTCATTGATTTATTCAAACGTAACAGTAGGTGGACTTTCAGACTACAACAGATACCTGCAAGGACAATCTCCATATTTAATTAACGCTGGACTTTTCTATAGCGAGCCTAAAAGTGGCGTGCAAGCCAACATAATGTACAACGTAATCGGTCAAAGAATCTACGTAATCGGTGACAACGTATTGAGCTCGAATGTATTCGAAATGCCTAGAAACGTAATCGACCTAAACGTTTCGAAATCATTCAAAAACATCGAAATCAAAGCCGGTGTGCAAGACCTTCTGAACCAAGCGTTCAAACTTATTCAAGATACCAATAGAGATAATAAAATAACGAACGAAGATGGCATTTTCCAACAGTACAAAAGAGGTTCTAACTACTTCTTGACTTTGAATTACAAACTTTAATTATTTTATATTTTTCAAAACCAAAGAAAATCATGAAGGTGAATTTTAAAACTTTATTACTCTCAGCAATGGTATTGGGGCTTGCTATAAGCTCATGCGAAAGAACTGACGACACAGACGACACAGAAGTGATTCCGGTTGGAGAAAACATTACCGTAAAAGGTTCACTCACTACCAACACTGTCTGGAATGCCAAAAACAAATATCTATTGGAAGGATTTGTTTATGTAGAATCTGGTGCTACTTTGACCATCGAGCCAGGCACAATCATCAAAGGCGACAAAGCTACAAAAGCTACTTTGATAGTAAAACCAGGTGGCAAAATCATTGCAGAAGGAACTGCTGCTAAGCCGATTGTATTTACTTCAAACCAAGCCAAAGGTTCAAGAAACTACGGTGACTGGGGTGGAATTATCCTTCTTGGAAAAGACAAAGTAAACAAAACACCAGCCACTATTGAAGGTGAAAATATCTCAACATTCGGTGGAGATGCCTCTGCGGACAACTCTGGAATTTTGAAATATGTAAGGATAGAATTCGGAGGAATAGCTTTCGAAACTGACAAAGAAATCAACGGCCTTACAATGGGTGGTGTTGGTAGCGGAACAGTTATTGACTACGTACAAGTATCTATGAACGGAGACGACGGTTTTGAGTGGTTTGGTGGAAGTGTAAATGCAAAACACTTGATTTCATACAAAAACCTAGACGACGACTTTGATACTGACTGGGGATATTCAGGTAAAGTACAGTACGGTTTGAGCTTTAGAGATCCTAAAGTAGCTGACCAATGTTCATGCTCAGACTCAAACGGTTTCGAATCTGATAACGACGCCTCAGGATCGGCAGCTACGCCACAAACCTCAGCTATGTTTGCCAACATGTCGATCATCATGGGCGAAGGTACGCCAGATGCAAAGTTCCGTTCGGGCTACAGAATCAGAAGAAACTCGGCCATTTCTATCTATAACTCATTGGTAGCCGGTGCATTTCCAAAAGGTGGACTTGAACTTGGCGATGCAGCTACACAGAAAAACTTTGTAGATGGCAAAAACGAATTCAAAGGCTTGATATTTGCAGGAATGGGAACAAAGGGCTTGGTATTGGGCGATGCGGCCAAATTGAACGACGCCGCAAGAAAGAACCAATTCGCTTTGGAAACTTCAGCTTTGGGGTTACCAACGGGTTACAACTCATTGACAGGAAAACCAGCTTTATTGCCAATTTCTGCTTCAATTTTGTTGAATTCTGGAGTAACACTTCCAGCAGGATTTGAAGCCAACACCTACGTAGGAGCATTTGGAACAACTGACTGGACAGCAGGTTGGACAAACTTCGATCCTCAAAACGCAGATTATTGATTTAAATTAGAATGCTGGTTGCCGGTCACTGAGCGTAGCCGAAGTGCCGCCCAGTGACCGCAGAAGTTACACTTCGGCTCCGCTCAGTGTCCGCTATCAAAGAAGAAATAAAGACTTTGAATACAAGTTTCAAACTTGATTCATATTGGTAAATGCCGCAAAGACCCCAGTTCTGCTGGGGTTCTTTGTTTTTACAATGGAATACAATTTATTCTTCCGAAAAAATCAAAGGTCTTTGCACCTTCGAAATTCTTCCTCTAAACCAAAAGACTTCCAAAACACCACCTTCTTGCACTTTAGCTTCTTCTCTAATTATTTGTTCGGTATTTTGCATTTGAGTCCATTTTTTGCCCATTTCTAAATTTCCAAATTTACCAGCTATATGGCTGTGACTTCGGGAATGTTTTTTACATACTGCTCAATCATTGTCCCTTACCGCTACAAAGTTCATCAAATTTGCACTAACTCGATTTCGTCAAGAATTAATCTGAGTAATATTGATTTCTTTTTCATATGAATGCAAAAGAATGCTGACCTAACTAAGCATTAAAGAATTTTGAGGGATTTCTGTTAGCGGAAAAGTTGAAATTTTGGTTTCAGTTAAACCTTTTTGATTTTCCATTATTTTACAAGATTTATTTATCCAAAATTCCACGAAAAGAAATTTCCAGATGTACAACTCAACCTAAATTATAAGTTTATTTGATTTACCCTTGATAAAAAAACAAACAACAATTCGACACAACATACTCAAAAATAAGCCATTAAATAAAACCTTTCGCTTTATTCCTTTCTGTTTTTATATAATTTCAAAAAAAAATTAAAGCTTTGGTAAACTTTAATTTTAATGCCATGAAACAAATTCTCCTTTGCATTTTTTTGCTACCGTTTAGTACATCTATTCTTGCCCAAAACGCCAAAGTTATCGATTCGCCAAGCGGTAGCGTGATTTCTAATATTGGTGGCACCGACATACCTTATTCTACCTCAATTTTAGATATTCGGAGCAGTACCAAAGGCGTACTTTTGCCTCGTGTTGGTTCAGACTTAGCCTCTCCTACTGAAGGATTGCTCTATTACAACACAACTGGCCATAATTTCCGCTATTATGACGGCACCGCCTGGCAAAATGCCATTTTGGGCAACCAATGGAATATTAATGGAACAGATATATCGTATTCACAGGGCAATGTGGGTATTGGCACTACTATTCCAGATAATCCATTAACTGTTATTGGAAATGCCCGCATTTCAAGTAGACTCGCAATTAACGACGCGTTTCCAAGTTATAATTTGGATGTGAATGGTAATGCAGGAATTGACAATTTGGGAGTTGGATTAGCTCCTGACCCTGCGTACCCATTAAAAGCAGGAGGAACTACCAATTTATTTGGCTTATTAGTTACAAGTACAGCCAACTTAAACTCTACTGTTAATGTGGCTGGCACACTCAATGCCAATGGCAACTTAGCGGTAGATGGTAATATTACAACAAATACTGGCAAGGGAATAGTGCGAAGTAATGATGCCAACCAGCTCGTAATAGATGAATTTGCCACACCAGCTAATTTAACTTGGAATCTGAACGCAGGGCAAACCATTTGTTGTGTAAGTATTGTCTTTTCAACATTTACTGCAGAGCCTAGTATAGCTTTTGGTGAATCAATAAACATTTCAAACTCTGGTCATATTGTTTATACAATTGATTCGATCACAACTTCAGGAGCTCAAATAAGAGTAACTAATATTGGCACGGCCAATTCGACCTGTACTGGTACTGGCCAATTTAAAGCTATGATTATTGGGAGGAAATAGTATTTATGAAAATCGTTGAATGGAGAATCATTCACTTTTCAACATTTTCTGTAGGATAAAGTAAAGGCCAAGACTTTGAACAAGGGTAAACTTCATACCTACTTGTAAATGTCTCAAAGACCCCAGTTCTGCTGGGTTCTTTGTTTTTATAGGGGAATGCTTTTTATTTCTCCTAAATTTATCGAAATTTGCACTCCGAAAAAGCGGCTCACCGCTCCTCGGTCCCATAGTTCAACGGATAGAATAGATGTTTCCTAAACATTAGATATGGGTTCGATTCCCTTTGGGACCACAAAGCCTTCAATTTTGAGGGCTTTTTTGTTTTAATAGGATGACAATCTCTAAATACTGGTCTTCTTTTTCAAAATGCCAAGTTCTACTTCCAAATCCAACACTTACCTATCATTTACATTATTTTACATTTGATTTACTACATTCTCAAAGTCATGGAATACTTTTGAGCAAGAAATCAAGGTCAAATAGAAGATAACACTGAAAGAAGTGTTTTCCCACTTTATCTTTGATGAACCCAGGATTTTGCTGGAACGGCAACTTAAACTCCTCTAATAAACAAACTTGCCAGATATTAGAAATGAAGAAACTCGTAATATTATTCGCATTATTAACTATGTCTGTTTCGGGGATTATCTGCAACGGACAAGAGAAGCTGATAAAAAATCTGGGCTTATCAAATGATAAAGGAAACAATGTCCATTGCAGCCTTGAAGACAAAGCTGGTAACCTATGGTTTGGCACCACAGGAGATGGTCTTTTTAAATACGACCCTTCGGCCTCGCTCAGGACTGGCGGAAAAACGTTTACTCAATTCACAACATCGAACGGACTAAACCATAATTTGGTCAACGATATTTTAGAAGATAAAGCAGGTAATGTTTGGATAGGTACAGAAGCTGGACTTATGCTTTACGACCCTTTGGCTACGGTTAAGACAGGTGGTAAATCTTTTACTGAAATTAAAATTCCGTTCCGAAAAAATGTACCATCCAAAAGAAATGATGTGTGGAGTATCATGCAAGATAAAAGCGGCAAGCTATGGTTCGCCACATTTGATGGAGTTTATACCTATGACCCCGCTCGGCGGTCCGATTCGAATAATCTAAAGCCAGATGGAAAATCATTTAACTTTTTCAAAGTAACTGATGACACCACTGACTGTATTTTTAAAACAGAATATATTTTAGAAGATAAAGCAGGTAATGTTTGGTTTGGTGGACGTTGTAATGTTGGTGTGTATCGTTACGACCCTTCGGCATCGCTCAGTTCAGGCGGTAAAACCATAACCCATCTTAAACCAAACGGCGATGATTGGGCTTGGCCTGTTTTGCAGGACAAAAAAGGCAATATATGGTTCAGTAGTTGGAAAGGTGCTTACCGATATGATCCTTCGGCTTCGCTCAGAACGGGTTCCGAATTATTTGAAAAAGTCGAAGGCTTATCTGATGGTCCAATTACACGAATTATAGAAGATAAAAAGGAAAATCTTTGGTTTGGAGGCGGTGGTCGTGGCCTTTGCCGTTACGACCCCTCTGCACCGCTCAATGCAGGTGGTAAAACCTTCACTTGTTTTACAGCAAAAGATGGATTGATAAATGATGACGTATGGTCCATATTGGAAGATAGAACAGGCGTTCTTTGGGTGGGTACAAGAGAAACAATATTGCACCGCTTTGACGGAAAAACCTTTACCAGCTATACAGAATAAGATGATTGACAGCCACTAAGACTGCTAAATCAATTTTGTGACATAAACTTTAAAAGAAGACAAAAGGATATAATTATTTAAACATTCAAAAATTATGAAAAAGCTCATTTTTATCCCAATTTCAGCACTCGTTGTGGTCAGTGGACTGTTATTCGCAAATCGTAAGATTAAAAATGAAACTTCTAAAAAATCAATCTCAGAGCCTCCTAGCGTTTCGCTATCTGCAGCAGAAAGGACTGCGGCCAGAAAAAAATGGGAAGCTACCCCAGACGGCATAATGTTCAAAAAATGGGAGGCATCTCCAGCAGGTATAAAAGTATACACCAGCGAAGCCAAAATAAGAAAGTCTCTTCGCGAATTTACCAACATGGAGACCGTTATTACTTCACTTTCACTTCCGGAAGGTTCTAGGGTAGGCCTCGGTATGATGGTTAGGATTAATAATGACGATTACATTCTTAGTTTTGGTTTAGAGAACAAAGATGAATTTAGGCGATTGCGTAGCCTGAAAGTAGGTGACAAAATAATGATAAAAAGTCATAGCGTGTCACACGCACCCAAATATGAGTATCCCATAATTGCTGGCGAATATATAGAAAGAAACAGCGAAATAATTTATAAACGCCCTCCGAATAAGGGTGCTTGCTAACGGGTGATCTTTTTAATCGCAGCACCACTTTCCTGATTTTTATAATGGCATGACAAGAAATGACGCAAAAAACCCCTCTTTTGGCGTTTTTGCAGCTATCTTATTTGGTTTTTAAATGTTAGGTTTGTCTTATAATACCTTTAAAACAAAAATTATGGCACTAATCAATCCTTACATTAATTTCAACGGTAATGCCGAAGAAGCATTTATTTTTTACAAATCGGCGTTTGGAGGTGAATTCGCACAGGTTATGCGTTTCAAAGACATGGCAAGCCCCGATTTTCCCGTAGCAGAAACCGAAGCCAACAAAATTATGCACATTGCTTTACCTATTGGCCAAAACGTATTGATGGGCAATGATGTGCCCGAATTTATGGGAAAAACAAACGAAAACGAAAACAGGTCTAAAATATCAGTTAGTGCTGAAAGTAAAGAAGAAGCAGACAAATTATTTAACGGTCTTTCGGAGGGTGGACAAATTGAAATGCCTATGGCAGACAGCCCGTGGGGTTCATATTTTGGTATGTTTCGAGACAAGTATGGCATTGAATGGATGGTCGATTATGACCCAAAATATAAAGGGCAGCCTTAAGAAAAATAAAACAGTACCACCCGAGCAGTACTTAATGGAGCTTTTGTGCTTAGATTTCAAGCACCGACTTAAAACGATAAGCAGATTGCTACCCTTCTAAGTTGGTGCACTTTATGCTACACGCCGTATGAAATTTTAAGGTAAGTATTTATACTATTTCACTTACAAACTGCTCCCAATCAGCAGCTTGCAGACCTCTCATGACCCTCGGAAATTTGGACTGCCCGCCCTCTTTGCCCTTTCGCTTGAGCCAAGCTATAAATACAGCGTTGGGCAGAATTTTTACGTTGATAAACTTCAATGCATGCTCTCGTTCGGTGGCGTAGTCGTCGTTGAGCAATTTTAGACTTTCGTCCAGTTTATTGGCCAGAAGCACCTCGTCTATGGCTTGGTCACAACCGATGTACCAATCATGCCTAAAAAAGGGAGCTTCGCTTCTGCCTATCACCACATATTCTTTGATACAAATATCCTCCTGCATTGCGAGCATCCTGATGGCCTGATTCATGTTTTCTACAGAAAGATGCTCACCACACAGACTCAAGAAGTGTTTTGTACGACCCGTGATGACAATCTCGGCATTTTTTTTATCGACAAACCTGATGGTGTCGCCAATCAGATACCGCCAAGCCCCTGCACAAGTGGAAAGCACCAAGGCATAATCTTGATTTTCCTGAACATCGCTTATCATTAGTATCTCAGGTTCTGGTTTAAGGTTGCCTTCAACGTCGAAGTTTTGGCCATTGAATGGCACAAATTCGTAGAAAATACCGTTGTTGAGCACCATCTGTAAATGACCATTGGGTTTTGATTGAAAAGCTATAAAGCCTTCAGAAGCCAGATAAGTTTCGAGATAATAAAAAGGTTTTTCGGAGTCCAAAAGTTGCCCAAAACTTTCCAAATAAGGTTCTATAGAAACTCCACCCCAGCCAAAAGCTACAAGATTGGGCCAAATATCATGAATACTGTCCACCCCATGGTATTTGATGATTCTCTCAAACAAAATCTGGACCCAAGCCGGTACACCAGCCACAAAGGCCACATCCCAGTCTGCTGCTTTTAGGGTTATCTCCTGTAGTTTTTTCTCCCAATTTTTTTCTTGACTTATTTGGCGGCCTGGTTTAAAAAAACGCTCAAACCAAAAGGGCATTTTACCCACAGTTATACCACTCAAATCGCCCTCAAAGTGGTCATCTATTTGATTGAGACGTGTGCTGCCACCCAAGAGCAAATAGCCCTTTTCAAAAGTCTCTTTAGGCAATTGCCTGAAATGCCCCAACGCGATGATCTGAGCAATACTGGCTTTTTGAATGGCCTTAATCATGGCCTTAGTAACCGGAATAGCTTTAGAAGCTGCCTCTGATGTACCCGAACTCAAGGCAAAATACTTGACTTCACCGGGCCATGTGACGTTTTTCTTACCCTTTCGTGCTTTTATCCACCAATTGTTATACATGGTGTTGTAGTCATGAATCGGCACAGTTTCTTGAAAATCCTTATAAACGCTCTTGCTTTTTTTAAAACTCTTCAGACCTACGATTTTTTCAAAATTATAATGCTTCCCAAAATCCGTTTTGCTTGCCTTTTTCAGGAGTTTCATCAAAACTTTCCTTTGCTCCTTTTGAGGTTTTGCAGGCTTTAGTTCCCTCACTTTTGCCGAAATCTCAATACTTTTTTTGATAATGGTGCCCAAGAGAGCCATACTTTGTAAGCTTTAAACCAATGCAAAATTATGACGCCTTTGGGTTAATATATAAGCCTTAAATTTAAAGAAATTGTAAAATTTCGGTAAACAAACCCCACAACTACTTGATTATTAATAATTAACTAACATTTGAGATATTTATTGATAATATCTAACCAATAGTTTTGCGATAAAGAAACTAAAGCATTTTGGAAGAATTAAAAAAATACAAAACGGTGGTTATTTCGGATGTCCACTTGGGTTCGAACGGCTCTAAGGCCGAAGACGCCACCACTTTTTTGAAGCAACTTTCGTGCGAAAAACTAATACTTAATGGCGACATCATAGACGGCTGGCAACTTAAAAAGTACGGCACTTGGCGAAAAAAACACACTGGATTTCTGCGTGTGGTATTGCGAATGATGGAGAAGGACAATACCAAAGTAATTTATATCAGAGGCAACCATGACGACTTCCTAGACCAGGTGCTACCGCTTGTGGTTGGCAAAAATTTTCAAATAAGACGAGACTATATTCTGAAGTCTGGCAAATACAAATTTTTCGTTACCCATGGCGATATTTTCGATTCTATAACATCTCAGATGAAATGGCTGGCCTATCTCGGCGACATGGGCTACACTTTTTTGCTCTGGCTCAATAAATTCTATAATCAGTACAGAAATTTCAGAGGCCATCCCTACTTTTCGCTTTCGCAGTCTATCAAACAAAAAGTAAAATTGGCCGTCAATTTTATTTCTGATTTTGAAGAAAAACTGGCCGAATTGGCAAAAGCCAAACAGTGCGATGGAATAATCTGTGGGCATATTCATAAGCCTGACATAAAGACATTTGAGGGAATCATTTACATGAACTCCGGCGACTGGGTAGAGTCACTCTCAGCCCTCGTAGAAGACCACAACCACGAATGGAGCCTGGTTTATTTCTATAAGGTACCAAAAACCGAGGTGCCGCTTTCTATCGAAACAGTAAAAATACAAGAATGGCCAAAGGCGGTATAAAGAAACCTATGAAGTTTGCATTTATTATACAAGGCGAAGGTAGAGGGCATCAAACCCAAGCCATATCTCTTTCGGAAATGCTAACGAGCAATGGTCATGAAGTGGTTTTAGCATTGGTTGGCACTTGCAACCCAGAGCAAATGCCGATTTTGCTCAAAGAAAAAGCTAATTTTCGGATGGAAAGTTTTCAAAGTCCGAGTCTGGTATATGATCCAAAAACCAAGGCTCTAAGTCTCACAAAAACACTAAAAAATGCCCTTCCAAATCTTTTAAAATACATTAATAGTATCAGGAAAATCAAAAAACTAATTGAAGAAGTAAAACCTGACGTTATAATTAATTTCTACGATTTTTTGGGCGGTCTTTACTCGGGCTTTTGTTCTCCAAAAGCAAAGGTTGTTTGCATTGGTCATCAATATTTATTGCTCAATCGCAACTTTACACATCCAAGAAAAGATTGGTTGGATGCCCAAATTGTAAATCTAAATACCCGAATAACGGCTCTGGGTGCTGACAAATTATTGGCCTTATCTTTCAGTGAGTTTCCAAATGACAATGGGATAATTTCAGTACCGCCATTGCTTCGAAACGAGCTTGTGTACTATTCTAATCAAAACCAAGATTTCCTATTGGTTTACTTCACACAATCTGAATTGCTCGACGAAATCGTTGTTTTCGCTCAAAATAACCCACTTATAAATTTCGAAGTTTTCGTTGATAGGAAAATAGGAAATATCCCGCCAAACATACGTCTCAACCCTATTTCGTCTTCCTTGTTTCTTGAAAAAATGGCCAAATGCAAGGGCATAATCAGCACGGCAGGCTTTGAGTCCGTTTGTGAGGCAATGTATCTTGGAAAACCAGCTCTTATGGTTCCTATCAAAAAGCATTATGAGCAGCTTTGCAATGCCTATGACGCCCAAAGGGCAGGTGCTGGAATATATTCCGCAACTATTGATGTCGATTTATTTTTAAGGTATCTTCAAACCAAACCAGCTGGTAATCACCAGCAATGGATAAATAAGTCGGAAGAAATTTTCATGTACGAGCTTGGCATAAGTCGCCAATTTGAAGAAAGCACCCATTGATCCATAATCGTCTGCTCAAATACAAAAAAAAACACACCCCAAAGTTTCGGAGTGTGTTTCTGGTGGTTAATAAATCTTAATACTACCTTAAAACCTGTACTTTGATAGTGCTTTTGTTGGTGTTTGCTTTGAGTTCTATCAGATAAAGCCCATTTTGGAGTGCCCTCAGGTCTACTTGTAGCTCGGGTTTGCTTGGGCTTACT
>DATGXK010000017.1:0-26179 GCA_035299025.1 Leadbetterella sp. | reverse complement strand
ACGTATGTCAGACTAAACGAAGACATCACGATAAACGAAGGCCAAGAAAATGTAAAAATCTTTGCGGCCAAGAACGTGGGCATTGAGAAAGGCAGCCAAGTGAACGCCTACATACACAGCCAGGCGGGCATAGAGGTCAAGGATGCAGATGCCAACAAAAAGACGACGATCAACGGCTTACTGACAGCCACAAAGATAAAATCGGGCGAGAACGTAGTGTTGAAAGGCCAACCGACTGACTGCAACAGCACCCAAGCCGTGGCAAGCAAAGAAGACAGCCTACAGGCCAAGTCAGACGAAGCAGAAAGCGAAAGAACGGACCAGGTCAGCAAAGAACCTAACGGAGGAAAGATCACCTTTGGGCCAAATCCAAGCAGCGACTACCTCAATGTAGGCATGTCGAACATCAGCCAAATCGAAAACATAAAAATAAACATCAGAGACACCCAAGGTAGGCAAATGGGTACACAAGAGGCCCGAGTAAGCCCGAGCAAACCCGATCTACAAGTAGACCTGAGGGCACTCCAAAATGGACTTTACTTGATAGAACTCAAAGCAAACACCAACAAAAGCACTATCAAAGTACAGGTTTTAAGGTAGTATTAAGATTTATTAACCACCAGAAACACACTCCGAAACTTTGGGGTGTGTTTTTTAATTAAAATTAACTTATAAAACACTTTCACTCGAATGTGCAAATACAAAATCTCAAGTTAAACTTGCCAATTTTTGGATTACTTTGAACCGGAATTGGTGGCTCACTTTCACTGGAATATTCATTTCAAACAAACCAATGAAAAAGGGATAAAATAAAGGCAATTCAGGCCATAAAAAGAAAGTTTCCACCAAATTCAGAAGCTGATATTTTAAGACTAAAAAACCTCAGAGAGCATTTAAACCATACCTCAGTTTCTCCAAGTGGCGTTCTAACCATATTATAAATAGTATTATTATTTAAAATAATTCTAAATAGTATTTGTTTTAAATAATCAGCTACATATATTTGCGTCATTATTTAGAAATAGTCTAATTAAAAATTATAAAAGTAAAGAGAATTATTAAACAGGCTAAAATGAAAAAACTATTCTTCTTACTTCTATTATTAGGACTTCCTATTATAACTCAGGCACATGGCTATTGGCTAGAACTCCAAGGCAATGGAAAGGTTGATGAATCTGTCAAAATTCAAATTTTCTACGGTGAGTTTGAAAACCAAAGACGAGAAACGGGTAAACTTTTAGACAAAATGGCAGAAATAAAAATCTTTGTATTAGAAACCGATGGAATCAGAAAACAAATAGTAATGACACAAACAGACACCCATTGGGAAGGTGTTTTCACTCCGACAAAAGAAGGTCTCTATCAAATTATTGGTCTTAACGACACCAGAGAGGTTCAGGATTGGAAAAGGCATAACTTGGGTATCGTTAGACCGATACAGCATTTAAGAACCAGCTATTTGGTTGGAACTAACTCAAACGAACAAATAACGGAGAACGAATTAGATGCCATAGCCATACAAAGTGGTGACAATATTGTAGTGACAGCTTGGAAGGGCAAAGTGGCATTTCCACAAGCCAAATTCAGAGTAATTAATCCAGAAGGATGGATTAAAGAGAAAATCACAAACGAGAACGGCAAAGCTCAACTAAGATCAAATATGAAAGGCCTTTATTTGATAGAACTCGAGTACATCGATAAGACTCCTGGAAACTTCAAAGGAAAAGATTATGAGACCATTCGATACAGGTGTGAAACCACAATAAAATTCAATTAACCTTTAATCTGTCTAAGAAATGAAGTCCATTAAATCACTTATTGTCTACTTTCTGTGTATAGTTTATGGAGCAAATGCCCAAGAACCATTCACCAAAATATCTGGACAAATAATAGATAACCAAGGAAATCTCATAGGGGCTTCTATCAAGATAAAAGGAACAAATATCAGTGGATTGAGCAACAACAAAGGTGCCTTTAATCTACAAGCAACTCCAGGAAGTTATACACTTCTAGTTCAATATATTGGATACGAGACCATTGAGATACCACTGCAGATAAAAACGTCAAAAGATATTTCATTAGGTAAAATTCTGCTGTCTGAAAAAAACACGCAACTGGATGCGATAGTAGTTACAGGCCAGTTTGGACCACAATCGATTAGGAATTCGGTTTACCAGGTCCGAACCATAACGAATGAACAAATCCGACTTCGTGGAGCTACAAATATTCAATCCGTGTTAAGTACAGAATTGGGCATGCGTTTTTCGAACGACCTCACTTTGGGTACAACGGATGTACAATTGATGGGTATGTCAGGACAAAATGTAAAGATTCTATTGGACGGCGTTCCGATGGTTGACAGAGGCTCTACTCGTGAAAGTTTGGGTCAGATAGATGTCAATATCATCGAAAGAATAGAGATAGTTGAAGGTCCGATGTCGGTAACCTATGGCTCTGATGCTCTGGCTGGAGTGATAAACATCATCACAAAAAAAGCAGAATCAGGAGCAAATTGGACGTTGAATGCCAGAATTCAAGAAGAAACGGCCGGCGATGAATATCAAGCTTTTAATGGAGAAGGTACACACAATGAGTTTTTGGGTTTGGCTTGGCAGAAAAACAGTTGGCAATTTTCTGGCAATTTCACCCGTAATTTTTTTGGTGGTTGGCAAGGCTCACTTCTTGAACGTAAAAAGGAATGGATGCCCAAAGAGCAATACTTATCAACAGCAGGAGTGGCTTATCGTACCAAAAAGCTGAATACTTGGTATCGCTTCAATGGCACCACCGAAACCTTGAAAAGCTTGGGAGATACCTACGTGAGTGCACAAACCAATAATCTTTCGGCCACTGACCAGTTCTATATTACGTATCGTTGGTTTCATCAGCTCCAAGCGGAGTATCAATTCAATACCAATACAAGCATTAATGTGGCGGCATCTTTTACCGATTATAGCAGACAAACACAAACTACTGATATTGACTTGTTTAGAGAGCGAAGAACCATAAATTTGAGTGGTTCGCAAGATGAATCTATTTTCAAAACCACGTTTGTGAGATTTACAGCTCAACAGAAGCTATCTAAAGGTATTTCACTTCAGCACGGTTTTGAAACTAACCTTAACGCAAGCACTGGCCAAAGAATATTGGGTTCGCCTACTATCAAGGAGTTCGCTTATTTTGTTTCCTCAGAATTTAAGATAGGCTCAAAAATCAACCTGCGTCCTGGTTTGCGATTCCTCAAAAACTCGGTTTATGATGCTCCACCCGCCATTCCTTCTATCAATACCAAATTCATTTTAATTGATCGTTTAGATTTGCGTTTGGCTTATGCCCGGGGGTTTCGTTCACCTGCATTGAGAGAACTGTACTTCACGTTTTTTGATAGTAGCCACTCTATTAGAGGCAATACAGAATTGAAAGCCGAAAATTCAGATAGTTTCAATGCTTTTTTATCGTATCAGATTTTGGACAAAACTAGCCTTAGAGTAAACACCACTTTGGGCGGATTTTATAATAATTTCAACAACCTGATTTCGATTGGTACAGACTCGGCCGACCCAACTATATCCACTTACCTCAACGTTGACACTTACAAAACCACTGGTTTTACACTAAATAATACGTTTTTCTGGAAAAATTTTCAGGGCAGTTTGGGAATTTCTCACATTGGACGTTACAACCGTTTTTCCGAAATTGCCACTTTACCCGATTTTGTTTGGTCCGATGAAATCAATACCAATCTGAGGTATTCTTTTCCAAAATCAGCGACAAGCATAAGTTTCTTCTATAAATACACCGGTCAACAACCGAGCTATCAAGTGAGCACCATGGAAAGTGGTCTTCTTACAAAACTAGCCGAAATGTCCGCTTTTCATACAGCAGATTTGACGGCAAATAAGATATTTTTCAAAAATTATACGATGTCTGGTGGAGTCAAAAACATATTCGATGTTAAGCGAATTCAAAACTCAGCAGTTAGTTCGGGTGGATCTCATGCCACTAGTGGTGCAGTACCAATGTCTTACGGAAGGTCATTTTTCTTGGGTCTGACAGCCCAATTGTCTAAATAATAATCAATTACAATCATAATTTTAAAATAAAATGAAGCAAATATTTTCTAAGTTTTTAATCGTTTTCAGTGTCTTTACATTCATGTCTTGCCAAGAAGAAATAGCGTTGCCAGACAACCTAGCCACTTTTGCCACTGCAACACAGGGTTTGGATGGTGAGGAAGCCAGCATACAGATTACTTTGAGTAGAGCTGCAGATGTAGCGGTGCCAATAAGTATCCAACTTACACCTTCACTTCTAACTTATGACAAAGAATTTACAACTGATCCAGCTGCTACAGATAACACAATTGCGGCAACAATTGCTGCTGGACAGTCTGGAGTTGTTATTAAAGTGAAGAAAAAAGCCAATGTTTTCTTGAACGGAGATGAAAGCTTAACGTTTAAAATTGCTTCGGTGGGTATGCCTGTTTTGTTGGGAATTACCACAGAATCCAAGTTAAGTTTTGCAGCTATTACTTCGCAGGGTAGCAAATTGACACTTGAAGGAAAAACAACAGAATCAAACTATACCAATAATGTATATGCCGATTTAAGTACCAATACAACCACACTTTCTGCAAGGAAAAGTTGGAATTTGGGTTTTTATCACGGAGGACAATTCCGAGTTATTCTAAACCACAGTTATCAGTCCTCGGCAGCTGCTACCTCAAAGACAGATATTTCAACAGTGGCTTTGGCAGACACATCTTCGGTTCCTAATCTAAATTTTGCTCCTGGTGGTGAGGGAACATTACCGCTGTGTGATTATTGGGATGGCGATCTTACCAAAACATCAATTGCCGAAATTTCAGCAACCGAAGCAAACAACAAAGTGTATTTGGTGAGTTTCGAAGGCAGTAAGGCCAAAAACCTTTGGTACAAAGTAAAGATTAATCGCAATGGAGAAGGATACAAAGTACTATTTGCTCGTATCGGTGAAACAAACATTCAAACGGTTGATGTTCCTAAAAATTCCGACTTTAATTTTTCATTTCTATCTTTAGAAACATCAAAACTAGTTTCGGCCGAACCTCGAAAAGCTAGCTGGGACATTCAGTGGGGCTACAGTACGTCAAATGCGGGTACAGTTCCACCTACTCCATATTGGTTTCAAGATTTCATATCACTCAATTATGCTGCAGGAGCCGAAGCAGCTGAGGTCTTAGAAACTTCTGTTCCCTATTCGGCATATTCTGAAACCAATATTGCCTCTACTACATTTCTAAAGACCCGAGATGCCATTGGTAGTAAATGGCGTTCAACTGCTCCAGGAACTACTGCGGGTATCAAAAAGGACAGGTTCTATGTAGTGAAAGATCCTTCGGGAAATTTCTATAAAGTAAAATTTGTAAGCATGGGCTTAGCCGGTGACGGTGGAGAGCGTGGAAAACCAGTGATGGAGTACGCTTTAATAAAGAAAAAAGAAACAAACATCAAAATACAATGAAAAGAGTAATCACGGTCATGTTATTGGCCAGTGCGAGCTTTGGGGCTTTAGCACAAAAATCAGAAGATATAAAAGCCATTAAAGGTCAATGTGGCTGTCATGAAGTAAAATTTGCTTATTCCGAAACATTCTCTCCCAACAAGGAGTACAAATTCAAAGATAAGTATTTGGCCAAAGGCACAGAATATGTATTTATCCTAGAGGAATCGAAAGACAAAATTGTGATTCAACATCTACTAGCCATCAACGACTCTATGGTAGTGAAGCACTGGAGAGAAGATTGGACTTACGAAGATCAAAATTTACTTAGTTTTTATAAAGACCGTCAATGGAAATACAGCAGTGTTCCTAAAGAGAAAGTAAGAAAAGCATGGACACAAAAAGTGTATGAAGTAGACGACGCCCCTAGATATGAGGGGATTGCACAGTGGTCACATGCAAATGGCAAACATTTATGGGAAAGTAAAGTAGATGCACCATTACCACGAAGAGAATATTCAACTCGGGAAGATTATAACGTGTTGTCAAGAGGTAATCGAATTTATGTATCAGAGTCTGGTTATTTGCATGAACAGGACAATGATAAGATTTTAAGAAAGGAAGAATCAGATATTCTTATTGCACAAGAAAAAGGAATAAATGATTACAGAAGAACAGATGAAAAAAAATGTGAGGTAACCGCAAAATGGTGGGCAGAGCATGGTGCATTTTGGAACGACGTGAGAGCAACATGGCAAGAAGAGGTATTTAATAAACACAAAAGCATTGCCATAAAACAATTTGTTCGCAGCAAAATGATAGGAGAGGAGTTCAAAGCCATTGAAATACAAAAGAACAGCTCTTCCGTAAATCGCCAAAAAATAAGAGAGGTAATTGCAAAGTTCGTTTCATATGAAGACAATTTAATAGGCAAAAGGTAAAAACCTCTTATATAGCCCTATGAATCTTTTTGAGTCCACATAACTTCTTTTTAGAAATAGATTAAGGTTGAAATATAACCAAGCTACAAATTCGAGAGAGTTTGTATTTCTCTGAAGAATTTTATCACCTATATTTCTTTATGTTTAAAATTTATAGAAATGCACAATATCAAGATTTTCAGTGGGAACATAAACAGTCCGGAAGTTTTAGAAAGTCTTAAAAATAACCTTGACTCCCTAGGAGTTCGAGCATTTTCTATCGATTTTGAATGTCAGGCAGTGAGCATTATTTCACACTTGGATTTGTCTAACGATGAAATAGAATGCGTTTTCAGGAAGTCAGGATTAAATTGTGATTGTATCAAAAAGTGTAATAAAGTAAAAGATTAAATGAAGCCCAGAAATGTGTCAAAATTCTAGTTTAGAAATAGTCAGTCAATCCAAACACGGCTACATAGGTCTTTGTAAAGGGTGCAATCGGTTCAATCTCATTTTCGAAAATCTCTTTATATTAATGCAACAAGAAGAAGTGGTCTCCCTTTCCAGAATGCTTGAAGATCATTTCGGCGTCTATTGGCACAACAACCCCATAGGAAAGGGCAAACAAATCACCATGAACACCCCAATTCCAAATTTCTATATAGCCTTTAATATAGACGAATTCGAAGAGTTTAAAACGATGGTAATTGAAGCAAATTTGATAATCGAGGCCAGAGTAATCTTACGAAATGCCATAAAAAATCCGAGAAAGTAACATATATCTAAACTCAATAATTAACATTTAGAAACAAATTTTAACGAAATTTTGATTAATTCTCACAACTGAGAAGCTAAACAAAATAACTTATCAACCAGAAATACTAGATTATTTAAAAAAATATCAATAGTACAATTGAATCGATTTTCCTTATGATTGTCTTTTAAAAGTAAGTCAAAAGAGACAATAATCCCTTTTGACTTTAAAAAGTAGTAATAAAAGTTAATTCCAAAACACATCTTAAGCAGCTTGGTCAGTTGAAAAGGGAATGTAAAACTAAACTATGTAAGAGGTGTTTAGAATCCCCTTCGGAGGGCTAGACCCACGAAGGTGGATTCTAAGTGGCTAAATGATTCCTCATCCTATCTCCAAAATAATGTACAGACTCATTGTGTTACGAGGGTAAGTTTGACCTACTGCTTCTCCAGTCATGGATGTTAATGTTCTTCTTTTTAGCAGAAACAATAATCCAAATGCTGGTAATGACACCAATTACAATAATTAAAATGTACATTCCCTTTCTATCAAGCTTTTCTCCTTCTAAAGTTTTAGCCTCTTGCTGTATAGCTTTTTTGATTACAGGTGGTTCATGATGTTTTTCGATTATCTTATTGAGCAAATCAGATAAAGTCATTTTGTTAGTTATGGCTTCTTTTGAAGTTTCAACTTTCGTTGCTCCGTGACTCGAAAATTGATGTTGGTGTCCTTGTTTGGTGTTGGTGTCATTTTTTGAAAATTTGAGTGTGAACGGTAATTAAATCCATATTCAGGTTGATAAAAAAACTGTAACCTTTTGAGGAAAACTGATAGATTTTTCCATTTACAGCCATTTTTTAAATCTTGTGTTTATTTGTTAAAAATAAACGGGTCGGTTGAACCTCTTTCTTTTTACTTTTTCGACCCGATTCTATCCACTCAATAAGCTCTTGCTTTTTGAAGTAGTTTTGACCGGATTTTGAAAAGTGAGGAATACTGTTTGAGCTACACAAAGCATATAAAGTTTGTTTTGCTTTTTTGAGGAAAACTGATGCCTGATCCATATCCATGAATTCATCATCGGGCTGGGCTTGTGAAATCCCGTTTCGTAAAAGGTCTGAGATTTCCTCCCTGCAAATTTGTCTAACTCCATTAAGTAGTTCTGAAAGTTCTACCCCTAGAAAAATTGGCTTGTTCATATTTTTAAGATATTAAAAAGTTTATGCGGATTCCGTTTGGATTCTATAAGGCAAAACTACGAGGCTAAAATGGTGCTGACAAGAAAAAAATAGTGAAAATAGTGCGTTATAGAATTACCTCTTGGATTTATTTCAAAGTAATAAAAAATAGTTCCGGTGATTTAGTAGTCGATTTGAAACTTTTTGAAAGGAAGGATAGAATCGTTTCAAGGCAGATATGTTTTGCACATTGTTTTGCACATGGCAATAAAAAAAGAGTTACATTCCTGTAACTCCTTGACTCTCAAGAGCCTCTTATCGGGATCGAACCAATGACCTACTGATTACAAATCAGTTGCTCTACCAGCTGAGCTAAAGAGGCCTATATATTAATTAAGTTTGACTTTCTGATTGATTGCCGTTCCTTAATTGTGGTGCAAAACTATATCCAAAAAACACACCACGCAAATATTTTTTATCTTTTTTTTGAAAAAAAACCTAATCGTTTGATAATCAAAATTTTGATTTTTCGCAAACAATTAGGCTTCCTATTTTATCAATTGGCTGCGTTGATAAGTTTTAGTTTATCTGCTAGGTCTTTCAACTCTTTTTCAGCTTTCAAGACTTTCTGCATATATTCAGCCTTTAGCTTCTCGGCGTTTTTGGAGTGTCCAAAGAACTCAATGTTGTTTCGGGTCAGCGTAATTTCTTCCTCTAAGGTTTTCATTTTACGTCTGATTTCGTTCTCTTGTTTATCAAGATTTTTGCTGTTACCACCAGTTTTTAAAACCACCTCGGCTTCATTCTGAAGCATCAGCTTATCTTTTTCTGTCTTGTCGAGACCAGAAGAAGTTTTTACGAAATTGTTTATGGCCTTAATAAAACGTGCCTGTATGTTTTGCATGTCTTTACGTGGCACAAAACCTATCGCAGCAAATTCTTTCTTATAATCGCTCAGTTTAGAAAGGTCTGAAGTGCCCGCTTCAGCCAATTTTTCTATTTCTTCGCAGATGGCCGTTTTCTTGGTGAGGTTGGCCTCAAATTCAGCATCTTGAGATTTTGTCTCCGTACGTTTCAGGTCAAAATACTGGTCGCAAGTAGCCTTAAATCTATTGTAAAGGGTGTCCTTGTATTTCTCTGGCACGTGGCCTATAGTTTTCCACTTTTTCTGTAAGTCGATGATTTTGTTGGTGTTCGGGGCTGAGTGATCGCCCGATGCCAATATTTCGTCGGCGGCTATGCACAAGGTCTCTTTTGCTTTGTAGTTGGCTTCACGCTTGGCTTCTAGTTTTGCAAAGAAATCACTTTTGTTTTTAAAGAATTGCTTCAGAGCATGCCAGAAGTCTTTGCTCACTTCTTTGCCCTTGTCACGCGGCATGGCACCTTTTATGGCGTTCCACTGGTCTTGGATTTCCATCACCTCTTTAGACTTGGCGTTCCATTCATTGATGCTATCGCTCTGGAACTCTAAGTATGGCTTGAGGTTTAGGAAAAGCTGATTTTTGGCATTGAAGATGTCTTCGTTCAAAGCACTGGTTTCTTTGGCTAATTCACGCTTTTTCTCGTAAATTACATCAAAAGCAGACTTTAGTCGTGTCCAAAGGGCTTCTTGCTCTTCACGTGGACCAGGTCCTATTTGTTTGTATTCTAGCAGCAATTCGTTGGCTTTTTTAAGCACAATGTTGGTCAATGGGCTTTCCTTCAAAGTATCAGCTATGGCTTCTATTTTGATAACCACGCCCTCTTTATTAATCAGGTTTTTCTTCCTGTCGAGGTCTTTAAGTTCGTTTTGTATGCTTCTGATGTCGAAGTATCTGTCTACCAAGGCATTGTAGGCCGACCAAAGGGTGCCGTTGTGGACCGAATTAATATTTCCAGCATTTTTCCACTCGGTTTGAAGTTTCTTAAATGCTTCCCAATTGTTTTTCGATTCGCCTTTTTCTTCAGTTTCTACTATTTCTCTGAGGCTTTGCAATAATCTTGTTTTTACCTCGAAATAGTCTTCTCTTTCTCTTTCTAGTTTTTGGTAGAAAGTCTGTCGTTTTTCTCTGATTTGAACCAAAATCCCTTCAAATCTGATAGAATAGTTGTCATTTTTGAACTCGAAACCTTCGTCAGTACCATTTTGCTCTTTAAAAGCCTTGCGTGCCTCTGATTTTTCTTTTTGATTAAGTTCGTCAAATACCCCTCTTACCACCTTGAGTACATTATCGATGTTTTTCACATCGGCGGCTGTTAAACTACGAGATTTCATCGAATCTAGCATTTTATCTGCCAAATCCACATAGTCTTTCTTTGTATAGTTGGTGAAATCGTCGTCGAAAGCAGGAATAGAAGAAGGTTCTTCAATTTCTTCAATCTCCTCAATATCTGTGCTGTCAGCAGCTACTTCAATGTTTGTGATCTCAGTCATTTTTTCTTCGAGCAAAATTTCAGAACTTTGGGCTGTTTCTGTTGCTTCTGAAGATTCCACAGGGGTTTGGTCTGAAATTAATTCAGAACTTTCCGAAACTAAATTTTCGGCATTGATGTCATCAATGTTGTTGGTCGGTTCGATATTTGGTTCAATCATCAAAATTTTTGGATAATCTTATTACAGGACGCAAATTTAATAATTATACGTAACAATTATAAAAAAGGTTAATAAATCATGGACAAAACTACTGTTGCCAATTTAAGAAACAACTACACACTTAACCAATTAACCGAAAATAATGTTTCGTCTGATCCAATAGTTCAGTTTACAGCTTGGTTTAAAGACGCTTTGAGTGCCGAGCTTGTAGAGGCCAATGCCATGGTGCTGTCGACAATTAAAGACGGCAAGCCATCGGCCAGAGTGGTGCTGTTGAAAGGTTTCGACGAGAAAGGATTTGTATTTTATACCAATTACAACTCACACAAAGGACAGCAGTTGGCTTCCAATAATTCGGCCTGTTTGACGTTCTTCTGGGATAAACTTGAGCGACAGGTGCGTGTGGAAGGCTACATGGAGAAAGTATCTGAGGAGGAGTCTAATGCGTATTTTTGGTCGAGACCTAAAGAAAGCCAGATAGGAGCATGGGTAAGTAGCCAAAGCGAAGTTATAGAAGGCAGAGATGTTTTAGATGAGAAATTGGCATATTATCAGCAAAAATTTGCGGACACCGAAGTCATACCAAGGCCGGCTCATTGGGGTGGTTATGTTCTCAAAGTAGAAAGCATAGAGTTTTGGCAAGGTAGACCCAACAGACTACACGATAGGATATTGTTTACGCACACAGGCGACAATTGGAAAATTGAGAGATTAAGTCCTTGAGAAGCAGTTTGGATAAGCTTTTTGTTTGATATGTGTTTAGAAACCTAGTTAGCGAAAATGACCAGTATAACACTCTCGACCAACAGATGAGTCCGATTTTAAATCACCATCATCTTGGTATTTCTAATTAAGCTCCCAAATTTCTTTGCAAAAATAGATTCCTTGCTTGGTTTCTTATTGGCTTTCCATTCAAATCTCTCCAAACGCATGTCGTCGTTTAAGATTTCTTTGGGTGGTATGAGGGTAGACTCAGGTTTGCCTCTGAAGACTATACTTTTGATTTTTTTGTCTTTAAAATAGAACTGCATACTCGAGCATTGCACAGTATTGAGGCCGATGATTTTGTTTTTCTCGTCTAGGGCAAAATACTTCGATTCTCCATTGCCTTCTACTTTTATGGTTTGCAGTACTGATTTGTTGTCAAAAATGGCATCTATCTTTCGGCCTTTTATTTGGTTATAGTTTCTAATGGTATCTACTTCTACCACAAAACTGTTCTGAATGAGTTGCATGAGTTTTAGCCTATTGTTTTTGAGCGTTATTATCATGGTGTCGGCTTCCAACTGATTTTCTTGGTTCCAGATGATTGGTTTCCTGAAAAAATGAATCAAAGAATCTTTGAGGTTATATACCAAAGAGTCACTCAGGCTTTGGAAATCCGTTTTATAGACTTCCACTTTTCCGTCGGCTATTATCTTCTCGATGTCTTTACTTGTGGGCGTTTTTCCGGCACTTGAGGTGTCGGCAGAAGCCACTGTCGTAGCCAAAGGTGTTGGATCTGGTACAAGTCTTGCTTTTTTCTTTTCCAAAATCGGATTTTTGTTTTTGGGTGCTACTAGTACGGAATCTTTGGTGGTTTTCGTCATTGTAACCTTCAGACTATCAATAGACTTGGTTTTTTGCTTTTCAAATACCCAAAGTGTATCGGAGGCAATGAGGAGCGTATCTTTCTGCGACACACGCTGACTAATGGTATTGCCAATGATTTTGGTTAGTCCTTTTTCACCAAAACGGAACCCTTTTTCGCCTACCACCACCAAGCTGTCTTTGAACGATACAAAAACCACATTTCCGTCCGCCTGGCCTGAGCTTTTGATGTTGTCGAATTGTAGGGTGTCGCCTTCGAGTGAATAATCGGAGTTGGTCACTTTGGCTCTGCCCTGAAACGCCGATACTTTGGTCTTGATGTTGTATTTGCCTTTGTAAGCCGAAAGGTCGCCGTTTTTACTTTTTATGGTAGTAAAAGTCTTAAAAATAGCCTGTTTGCTGTAAGTATCGTAGTCGAGAGAGTCTGTGCAGAGCGTATAGCTTGGATTTAAAATTTCTACGTCTCCTATGTATCGGAAGAACTTGGTTTTGGTGTTGTAGTATCCTTCTTTAGAGCTCAGTCGGCTCGAATCTTGGTTTAAAACTCCAGGTACAGGATAATAAGCTTGGTCACGGTTGAGGTCGTAGTGCATTTTAGTGGTACGGAGCGTCACTTTTTTGTCTCTCAAAATCACCTGTTTGCCATATACTTTTGCAAATCTCAGGTTGCCATCGTACATAAGGGTATCTCCCACAATGGTCAGTGTGTCACCTTGGTTAATCACAATTTTGCCGTAAGCCTCAATGAAATTGGAAGATTGATTGTGAATGGCTTTCTCGCAGCCAAGTTTTACGCCACGATGAATGAAAATTACATTGCCAAGGAAAGTTTGAGTACGAGAAAGACTGTTTTCGCCAACCAAACTATCGGCCCTCACGAGTTCAATCATGCTTTTCGGACCGTTATCTTTGATAGGATTCAGTGGTTTTTGTGCAAAAACTCCAATAGAACTTCCCAAGAAAAATAATCCCAAAATGAAGTAAAATGACGCTCTTTCTCTCAAAGAATACGAGGTTTTGTGATTCATACAGCAAAATTAACGTATTTTTGTTAATGATTATTCGCAATATTGGATGCTAGAGGAGTTTTTAGAGTTTATTAACAAAAATCAGCTTTGTACCATTACCAACAAAATCCTGGTAGGGGTGAGTGGAGGTAAAGACTCCATGGCACTTTTGCAACTTTTCTGGGAAGCCAAGTTTAACATTTCGGCGGCTCATTATAACTTCGGGCTGCGTGGACAAGCTTCTGATGGCGATGAAGAATTTGTTCGACAGTTTTGTGAAGAAAAGAACATCCCATTTTTTTCTACAAAAACCGACACCAAACAAGTCACCAAAGATTGGGGTGTTTCTACCCAGATGGCAGCTCGTAAACTAAGATACACCTGGTTTAAGGAGATTATGGCGGAAAATGAATTCGATTTATTGGCTACAGCTCACAATCTCGACGACAGAATAGAGACGCTTTACCTCAATATTACCAAAGGCACCGGCCCGAAAGGTCTGAAATCTATTCCGCTCAAAAAAGACAAAATTATCAGGCCTCTTTTGTTTGCCAGTGTAACCAAGATTATGAAATACTTGGCAGAAAACAATCTGATTTGGCGTGAAGACGCTTCCAATCAAACCACCGATTATCAACGAAATAAAATCAGGCACCATGTCATTCCGGTTTTGAAAGAAATAAATCCCGGTATAGAAAATACTGTCCAGAATAATTTTCAGCGTTTTACGGCTTTAAATGAAATTTTCGAGGAAAAACTACGAGCCTTTGAGCAAACCATTGACTTCGGTGAGTTCATTAAAATTCCGTCGGAAAGATGGAAAAACAGTGCTGGGTTCTCATTGGTTTTGGAGGAGTTTTTGAAGCCTTATGGGTTTAATTTTCAGGACGTTGAGGATTTGTTAAAGATTGATTTGACGGGCAAAAAAATCACTTCTGCTAGTCATTCACTTACGGTTGGCCGTGGAGAGTGGTTTTTGGAAAAAAATGTGGAGGTCACTTCCGAAATATTTGAATTTCAGGCTCCAGGTGTTTATGAAATAAGCAATAGAAAAATTCAAATTCAAGAAACGAAAGACTTTCCAAGTATCATGGATATTCGAAAAAGCGAACAAGCTTTTTTCGATTCAGATCTTATCGAATGGCCTTTGACACTGAGACTTTGGCAGCAGGGTGATAAATTTCAACCTTATGGAATGAATGGTAAAAAACTCGTTTCAGACTTTCTGATAGATTCAAAAATAAACCCTACAAACAAAAAAAATCAGCTGGTATTGACCGACAAAAAACGCATAATGTGGGTTGTGGGTCTTCGTACCGACGACGCTTATAAGCTGCATTCGGCCACCAAAAGCATCCTCAAAGTAAGTTTTTTGGATATTTAAGTGTCTTTAAATCAATTTATTGTATTTTGGTTTCAAAGTGAAAGTCTCTTTTGGCACGGCATTTGACATTGCTTTGTAAATGTTTAGGCATTTCCTAGTAAATTAAACGCTTAATCTGATGCTGTCCAATTTTAAAACAAAAGTTACTTTTGTGATATTCTTTAGCTTAATAGGTTTTGGGATAAAGGCCCAATCTAGCAAGCTTAAAGCCGCCAACGCCGAATTTGATAGGATGTCGTATCCGCAAGCGGTACGTAATTATGAGGTTTTTCTCCGCAATGACAATAACAAGAAAGAGCAACAGAAAGAGGCTTTGATGAAATTGGCCTTTTGCTACAGAAAACTCCAAGACACCAAAAACGCTGAAAGAGTTTACAAAGATTTATTCAAGGATTTTGAAGAAGGACTCGATAGCGAGCAGTTTCTTTTTTATGCACAAGCTTTGGCCAACAACGGCAAATACCGAGAATCTCAAAAAATGTACAGTCGTTACGGCGAACAGCAAAAAGAGGACCTGAGAGGCCGCAAATTTACAGTGGCTTACATGGACAATTCAACTTTCTACAAAGATTCTGCACTTTATAATGTTGATTTCGTTTACCCGCTCAACTCCAAATACTCAGACTTTAGCCCAATGTATTATGAGAACGGCCTGGTGTTTGTGTCAGCCAGAAACGAGGGTTCTGGTATTAAAAGAGTTTTTAATCAAAACGAGACCCCTTTTTTAGATCTATTTCTTTTTTCTGATACCATGTCGCTTCGTAAAGAAATACGCCAAAGTGTTGAAGCCGCTCAAGCAAGTTTGGGTTCAAGCGGAAAATCCATCAAGCCAAATAAAGTGCAAGGCAATGAAAATTTTGAGGATATTGAAGAGCCAGTAATTGACGAATTTAGTAAATCGATTAATTCAAAATATCACGAAGGGCCGGTTACTTTTTTTAAGGATTATAAGAAAATAGTTTTCACCAGAAACAATTACAACAAAGGCAAAGCACGCAAAAGCGATAAAGGCATAAACATGCTGAAGCTTTACACAGCCACCAAAAAAGGTAACAAATGGACAGACATAAAGGAATTGCCTTTTAACTCAGACGAGTATTCAACTGGCCATCCGGCCCTATCGCCTGACAACCGTAAAATGTATTTCGTTTCAGACATGCCCGGTGGTTTTGGGGGGACGGATATTTATATGGTTGAGTACCGCGAGGGCAACTGGGGCTCTCCGGTGAATTTGGGAAGAGAAGTGAATACGGAGGGAAGCGAAATGTTTCCGTTTGTAGACGAGGCAGGTAATTTCTATTTTGCCTCTGATGGCCATGCCGGTTTGGGAGGTTTAGATATGTTTTATGTGGAATTCAGAAATGGTCTGCCTTTTGGAGAAGTAGAAAATCTTGGGGCTCCGATAAACTCTACCAAAGACGATTTTGGTTTGATAACTGATTCTGAAAGGAGTCAGGGCTACTTCAGCTCAAACCGCAGAAAAGGTTATTCCGATGATAATATTTATTCGTTTACCAAAGGTTGTAACTCCCTGAATATTATTGTGATGGATGAGCAGACCAACCAGCCCTTGGCCGATACAGAGCTCAGGTTGGTGAAAAATGGTGTAAACAAGCAACGTTACATTACCAACTCACAAGGACAGGCCTCTTTGTGTTTGGAGAGTGGGTCCGATTTTGAGTTTAAGGTATTCAAAGATGGATATGAGGTGGGTACAATTACTTATGGTACGATGTCCACGTCACATTCAAAAAGACAACAACTTAAGCTTTATCTTGAACCGTCGAGGCGTCCTATGGTTCGTGGTAGAATAGTATCAGAAGTAGACCAACGCCCTATTGCTGGTGCTACGGTAACGCTTGAAAATGAGCGTGATGGGAGTATGAAGACCGTAATAACAGGTGTGGATGGACGATATGCATTTCAACCAGACCGTGACGGCAAATATAGTGTGACTGCCGTGAAGGATAATTATGCCAGAAATACCGAAAGTATTGGAAAAATCAAGAATTCTAAGAAAAATATTTCGGTAGAACAGAACTTTGGCATGATTGGTGAAGGTGATATATTTAGATTAGATAATATCTATTACGACTTGGATAAATCGGAGATTAGAGCCGATGCAAAAAAGGAACTTGACAACAAAGTGATTCCGATTTTGAAGAAATATCCAGACATTCAAATAGAGTTAAGGTCGCATACAGATAGCCGAGCGAGCGAAGACTATAATCTCAGATTATCAGCCGCTAGAGCAAGGGCCGTAGTTGATTATTTAATCGAAAGGGGTATAGGTTCAGACAGATTGACCGCCCAAGGTTATGGTGAAAGTGAATTGGTGAACGAATGTGACGATTCCGTGAAATGCTCGGAAAACGAACACCAGCAAAATCGCCGAACAGAATTTAAAATAATGGCCGTTAAAGAATATTTAGGAGCCAGAAAATAAGAACGACAAAGATATTTTTTTTCATAGTTTAGGGTTAAGGTTTATTACGAAAAGCATTGCCGATTTGAGTGATGCTTTTTTTCCAAACTCTACTAAAGAAAATTTGGAAAAGATTAAAATTTTGAATCCGTGAACTCGAAACTCACAACTCGATAAGCGGAACTCAAATCAAGATATACCGAGAGGTAGTTTTTTTTCATAGTTTAAGGTTAAGGTTTATTACAGAAAAGCATCGACAATTTGAGCGATGCTTTTTTTCCCAAACTTTTAAAAATGAAATTCAGAAAAGATTAAATTTTTGAATCCGTGCACTCGAAACTCACAATTCGAAACACGGCACTCAAATCAAGATATACCGAGAGGTAGTTTTTTTTCATAGTTTAAGGTTAAGGTTTATTGCAAAAAGCATCGTCACATTGAACGATGCTTTTTTTTGTTAGTAAACATTTTGAGAGCAATTATTAAAAAAAACATGAAGACCAAATAGTTCGGTTTTACAAACTTCAATTTCATCCTAGAAATTGCAGAGCAAAAAAATGTTGATCACCAAGTAGTAAAAACTAATTTCTTCCAAATTACTTAGCGTTAATGCTTAATTTCTAAAAGTATTAACACTTATTGTTCCTAATATTTTCTGTGCAGTCCGTTGTAAAATTTCGAAATCACAATTTTTTTATGATTACAAATGTTAAAAGCGAAATTTTGCAGAGGATCATTGCACAGAAAGTGTTTTTTTGGTTACTTTTTTTCAAAAAAAAGTAACGCCCAGCCGGCAGGCGACGCAAAGAATGGAAATGAGACTCAGTTTTTCATCAACTATAGATTGATAGAATTATTAAAAGTTTCAAAATTCACATTTCCCTCAAATTAAAAACTAACTCATTTCACTTCTTTATCGAATGCTTTTTGCTTCCTACCGATTCTATCTTTAATTTTGCTGAAATCATTTCTTTTAAATGCTTACAAGTCTTCTCATAAAGAACTACGCCCTCATCAAGCATCTGGAAATCCAACCTGAAGCTGGCCTGAATATCATTACTGGAGAAACCGGTGCTGGTAAGTCCATTATGTTAGGGGCTATGGGTCTATTGATGGGAAATAGGGCCGACACCAAAGCGTTGTTTGATGAAAACGAGAAATGTGTGGTAGAAGGCAATTTTGATATCTCAAAACTTGATCTGCAAACATTTTTTGAGGACTTGGAACTTGATTACGAGCCGGCGTGCCTTATCCGCCGTGAAATTTCTCCCAATGGAAAGTCGCGAGCTTTTGTCAATGACACTCCCGTTACCTTAGATATTCTGAAGACTTTGGGTGTGTACCTGATGGATATTCACTCACAGCACGACACACTTTTGCTGAATACCAATGCCTATCAATTGGCCTTGGTAGATGCTTTTGCTGGAAATCAAGCTCTTTCAGAAAATTATTTGGTTTCTTACAAAGCATTCAAGTCTGCCGAAAAAGCCTTGTACGCTTTACAAAATGATGCTGACAGCCTCAAAAAGGAATTTGATTATAATAAGTTTCTTCTGGACGAATTGGTTGTCGCCAAATTGGTAGGAGAGGAGCAATCTGAATTGGAGGAAGAATTGATGATTTTGGAAAACGCTGAAGAAGTAAAACGAAAACTAGGTTTTGCTTATGAATATCTCAACAATGCGGATCTTTCAGTACTAGGATTACTGAAAGACGCCAATGTGGCCTTGGGAAGTATCAGCGGAATTTCTGAGAAATATGCGGCTTTAAAAGAGCGTGTAAACAGCAGTTTGATAGAACTTCAAGACATTTCCAACGAAATAGAATCGGAGGATTCTAAAGTAGAAACAGACGATGAAAAAGTTGTTTTTTTGAGAGATAGGTTGAATGCGATTTTTCGTTTGCAACAAAAACATGCGGTGAAAAGTATCACTGAACTCATCGAAATCAGAGAAGATTTGCAGCAGAAGGTGAGCAAAGTGGTCAATCTTGGGGAAGAACTGGAGGTTTTACAAAAAAACAGAGAAAAGCTTTTTGCTGAAACCCAAAAACACGCTGCGGCCCTTTCAGAAAGTAGAAAGAAAGTGATTCAGCCATTGGTGGACAAAATCCAAGGCTTATTGGCCGAACTCGGAATGCCAGATGCTAGATTGCTAATTGGTACAAAAGAAAAGGCCTTTGCGGCAGATGGAATTGACGATTTGATTTTTGAATTCTCGGCCAACAGGGGCTCTACTCCAAAACCACTGAAAGATGTGGCATCAGGAGGAGAGTTTTCGAGGGTGATGTTGAGTCTGAAATATGTTTTGGCAGAGAAAAAATCCTTACCAACCATTATTTTTGATGAAATAGATACGGGAATCTCAGGTGAGGTGGCCATAAAAGTAGGTAAAATGCTTACTGAAATGTCGTCGAAACTTCAAGTGATTGCCATTACGCACTTGCACCAAATTGCAGGAAAAGGTCAGACGCATTTTTATGTGTATAAAGACAATTCCGACACCAAAACGGTGAGTTTGATGCGAAAACTCGATGCCGATGAGCGAATTATAGAAGTGGCCAAAATGATTGGCGGTCAAAACCCTTCTGAAAGTGCGATCAGAAGTGCCATAGAAATGTTAGAAAACAATAACTAAAAACAATATGAAATTCTCAAATTTGATTTTTGCTCTTTTGCTCGGCTTTACAATGGCCTGCGGCAACAAAATAGATGGTGAAATAGAAAAAATGAATACGGTTTTGATGAAAGGCCACGATGAAGTAATGCCCAAAACCATGGCCATTGCCGACATCAAAAAGGATTTGATGGCTGCTTCTGAAAAAGCAACTGAGGCTGACAAAGCTGTGGCACTTAAACTTTCAACAGATTTGCAAAAAGCTGAAGACGATATGTATGAGTGGATGAAAAACTTCGGTGTAGCCATGAACGAAGTGAAAGATAAGAACGAAAAACTTAAACTTTACACTGAGCTAGAGGTTGAAGTAAAGAAGCTCACTACTGATACAGAAACGGCGATAGCAGCAGCCAAAAAGTTCACAGAGGAACACAAATAAAATCATGAAAGCTCTTTCCAGTATTTTCGCAATCACTTTTTTTACATTAGCCATTTGGAGTTGTGGTGACTCCAACCGTAAGTTGCCTTACATTGGTCAACACGATGTCAACGATAAAGGTGACTCGGTTTATCACGCCATTCCAGATTTTAAATTTGTGAATCAAGACGGTGATACGCTCACCCAAGAGGCTTTTAAAGGCAAAATTTATATTGCGGATTTCTTTTTTACCTCATGCCCGACCATTTGCCCGGTTATGAAAACCCAAATGCTCAGAATCTACGAGAAATTCAAAGACAATCCTGAGTTGGGTATCTTGTCGCATACTATCGATCCAAGGCACGACTCGGTGGCGGTACTGAAAGCCTACAAAGAGAAACTTGGCGTAAACACCAACCAATGGCAGTTTGTAACAGGCGAGCAGGAGAAAATCTACGAAATAGCCCAGAGGTCGTATATGGTTTCGGCCATGGAAGACAAAGAGGCGGTAGACGAGGGTGGATTTGTACACAGCGGGGCGTTTGTATTGGTCGATAAAAACAGAAATATTAGAGGAGTTTATGATGGTACCAAAGAAAAAGAGGTCAATAGACTCATCAAAGATATTGAGCTTTTGCTTCAGAAATAGTTTAGTTCTGCTTTGCCTTTTTGTCACGGCTTGTGCCAGCGACGAGAAGGTGAAATACGAACAATACGTAATATCAGGAGCAGAAATCTACAAGAAAAACTGCTCCAACTGCCACGGCTTAGACGGCTCAGGCCTTCGAAATCTTTATCCACCCATCAAGGGCTCCAATTACCTACAAGACAAAAATAAGCTGGTCTGTATCATCAAAAACGGCCTAGAAGGCCCCATAAACGTTTCTGGCAAAACCTACAATCAAAAAATGCCCGCCGCCAAAGGCCTTTATGACCTTGATATAGCCCAATTAATTACTTTTCTGAATGACAAGTGGGGGAGTTCTAAGACTATTGTGGAGGTTGAAGATGTTGCTAGGGTGGGGTGCGATTGAGGGATTTAATAGCAATGCAATATTCTTAATCATAATGAAATCTACATTTTAATATATGGATTTCACCCTCTTCATATTTGTAAATTAGCCGATGTTCTTCGTCAATTCTTCTAGACCAAAATCCAGCATATTTGTGTTTTAATGGCTCTGGTTTTCCGATTCCATCAAACGGATTTCTTGCAATATCTTTAAGGAGTTCATTGATTCTTTTGACTTTCTTTTTGTCGATATTCTGCCAATAGACATAATCTTCCCAAGATTCATCCACGAAAACATATTTCATACCTCAACTAAGTCTTTTGAAAATGATTGACCCTTTCTGAATTTCTCTATGGCAGAATCCAATCGACTTTCATTTTTTCTTGAAGATAATTCATGATTGGTAGCCATCAACGAATTGTATTCATTTAATGACATCACCACAATACCTTCGTCTTTACCTCGGTTGATGATTAATGTTTCAAAATTCTGAACTACTTTATCCAAGTAAGATTTTATATCCTTTCTAAAGTCAGAAATATTTGTTGTTATCATCTTTTTGTACCAATATTTGTACGAATTTATGTACAAATATTGAAAAGTCCAAGTATTGTTGTTATGGAAATAAAAAGATTCTAGTTATTATTTTGTTAATAATCATTCAATTCGATTTTTGAATTTCGAGTAGTATAATGTTTCAGAGGATTTCAAAATGACTAATCTAAGTGATTCTTATCGGTCTGAGGACGGTTTTTTGCACTGCTGCATAGTCTATAGGCTAAGCAGGGCTCGTTTTCTTGCGGAAAATCTCGAAGGAGTTATTTTAGATATATTTGACTCATTTTATCTTCTTAAAAAGAGTTATTATAAGTGCTATTATTGCGGCAAATGACCACATACCAACGACTAAAATAAATAAATATACTAAAGTCACGGCTAAATATCCAGTACCACTAGAGTGAAAAAGCTTAGTAGATAAAATAGCTAATAAAAAACAAAAAAATATAATTGCGTATCCCCTTAAAATTACTTTCATTTTTTTCTTTCTCTTTCCAACTTGCATAGTATGAAATAAGGGAGGGGGTAGATTCCTCTTCTAATTATTTTACCATGGAAATTTAAGTTTTATATTTTCTAAAATCTCAAATGTAAATCATTCCCTTTTTCAATCAAAATACTATTTGATATTATGGAGAAAAAATTCTCTTAAATTTTACGCAAGTTTGATTTTAGCAATGCTTTCCCTAATTTCCATAACTATCCAAAATACTTCTTAGTTAATCCACCATAAAAGTACCATTGAGACGTCGGATCGAGTATTTTGAAAAGTCTTAAGTGCTGTCCACGTCTGAGCCGGTTATCGCTCCAAATTCCAGTATTTCTATAAGCTAATAACCTTATAGCCATTCTCTTGTAAACCAAACATATAAACAAAACCACTTGAGGTGGTTTCTATATACGGATGAAGATCAGATTTGGTGACGTTCAATGCTTTCATGGCATTCTGACAAATTACTATTTGGATACCATCAGTTTTGCAATCTTCTACCAAGGCTAGTAATTGTACATCAGTTGTGATTTCCTTTACAACTGGGCCTATCAATACAATTTGAAATTGAAGATTAGGATTACCTTTTCGCATTCGGAGGCCGGTTCTAACCGACCCTTCGAAATGTTTATAATTGCCAGCTAAAATGGCATATTTCCCATCCGCTTTTATAGAATTTTCAATCTGTTTTATTGCTTCG
Organism: Leadbetterella sp.; assembly: GCA_035299025.1. Classification (GTDB taxonomy): domain Bacteria; phylum Bacteroidota; class Bacteroidia; order Cytophagales; family Spirosomataceae; genus Leadbetterella. The sequence goes on along the minus strand of DATGXK010000017.1, from coordinate 3,074 downwards.
GTAGTCTGTGCAGTAGCTTTATGATTTCCAAACAATAAAACTATAAAAATCAAAGGGAGTACTATCTGCATTTTTTTCATCTTCTTTTACTAATTTTTGATTTCTATATTTAATTGATTCTGAATCCAAAATAGGAAAACTTATTTAAAATGCATAGAAATATTCTTTTTTGAAGAAGAAACTCCCGTAATTATATTTTGAATTGATTAAAACTTTCTAAAATTTAGATTTTTCGAAGTCATACGAAGGTAAACAGATTCAAAAGGCCTTAGTAGGCCGATATCAGGTTGAGGTTATTCGCAAAAAAAGCTTCTAATTGTTTTTAAATCCTAATAAATGTTTTCCTTAATTCCCAGTAGTATCCACAATAGTTCTGAGTGAATCCACCATAAAGGTGCCTTTGGGGCGGCGGAGGGAGTATTTGGAGAAGTCTTCGGTGGCGTCCATGCCTCCTGAGGCAGTTATGGATTCCCTTGGAGTTTTTATGGTTACTTTTTTGTCGGTATAGATTTTCTTATTTACTGGGCTCCAAAATAACTCTTCTGTGGAGAGGCTTTGTTGAAGCAAACGGTTGTTAAAGAACACGTTGCCTTGTATGATATACAGGTTTTTTTCTTTCGAATATCGTCCAGAATCGCCTCTGAGCATAGAATATTCCACGCCGTTTTTGTCTAGAAAGTTAACATAGACCGCTTTCGGATATACTTCGTCTTGGTTTTGAAATTTGAGCTGCTTGGCAGTGGAAATTTTCACTTTCACCCTACCAGAGTCGCTGTGGCTGATAGATAGGTTGTCGATGTTCAGAATCGGCCCCATGTACTCTATGAATTCCTTTTTGGACTTTTCTTCCTCACAGCTCCACAAAAGAGGAGAGCCAATGAAGGCGATGAAACACAAAAAGTAAAGCTTTTTCATGATTAGTCTATACGAGGTTTGTTGAACCAACTACTTAGTAGTGAGAAGTTTACGGATACTTTGGTGTAGTTTTCTTGGATCAGGCTATTGGCGTTTACGCCTCTTCTACCCAATGACAAGGCAATATCAATATAACTAGGATTGCCAAAGCCCATAGGCAAAGACAGTCCTAAACTAAAGCTTTGGTCCTTGATTTTGGTGTTGTTGATTTGGTATGGCGTGTCTATATGCTTAAAGCCAAGTCTATAGAAAACCTGATTGAAGTATTTACTAGAGGAAGCATTCGGAATCCATTCCATGCCGAAGTTCAATTCTTTGGCGTCTACGAGCGTTTTGTTGGCAGTTGCATCAAATTGTTTTAAGTTCGACCACTTGGTGTAGCCGTAGTCTGCCGCAAAAAGCCAGTGGTAGCTACTTTCAAGACTCAAACCTACTTTATGCTTGCTCGGTATTTGACTTGTAATATTGGCCAGTGCTAAGGTGTCAGGACTTTGAATATACACAGGGCCGTTTCCAGCTTCGCCCAACACACTGAATATTCTGAGTGACTCTCCTTTCAGGGTAGAACCGAACTGATAAACACCGGCCATGTTAAGGTTCCATTTTTTGTTGAGCTTTAACTGGTAGGTGAGGCCTGTTTTGAGAGATGCACCTTTGAGGTTGTATCGGCCAGAATTTCTGAAATATTCGGACGAACCTGTTATACTTGAAGTGGTGTCTCTTTGGATATTTCCGAAATTGTACTGTCCTTCTATACCCCAATAAAGTCCTTTGAGCAAAATAAATGAGTTGGTAAATGCCACTCTCGAAATACCCCCTGCATTGCGGTATTCCATTTCGTTGGTTTCGTTTGAGCCCACAAAATCTTTCTGGATTTTGGTTACATTGTCGGCTACAGAATAGGGCCTGATACTGATACCCATCGCCCATTTCGGTTTTACAGGAAATACCATCGTAAGGTTACTCATATTGAGGCCAAAATCATCCTGAACTTTATTGCCTTGACTAAGTATTTTGTAGCCACCTTTCAAACCGATGTTGAAAGCCACGTATTTGTTTAAGCCAATGGTACGGTTTTTAACCAACATAGCTGGGTTGATGTGGTTGATATAGAAACTGTTGGAAAATGAAGTACCTGCTCCACCCATCATGTCTTGAGCAGCTACTGACTCCTCTGTTACTTCGCCAATGCCAATAACGTTGTAAGGACTGTTTCCTTGGCCTTGAGACCATGCAAGTTGTGTAAAACTTATAAATGTAAAGAGAAGTAAGTATCTAAATTTCAGTAACATTATATTGTAAAATTCTGTTGAGGCCTTCCAAGACCAAATTTGGAGTTGCAAAGGTCGGGTATTTTATCTTAGTTTCAAAGTATGGAGCATCTCCACCACAAATTAATACCCGCAATTTAAGTTTTTTTAAATATTCATCAATGATTCCGTTGATTTCGGCGGTTATTCCGTTCATCACACCACTCGACATACAAGTTTCGGTAGATTGGCCAATGAGTTCGGGAATTTCCACTGTGTCTAATAACGGAAGTTTTTTGGTAAAAGTGTGCAGAGCATTGAATCTCATTCGTCTACCAAGCGAAATTATGCCTCCTTCAAAAGCATTCTTGTCAGAAACTAAATCATATTTTATGGCCGTGCCGATGTCTATAATAAGACAGTTTTGGTTCGGATATCGAAGGTTAGCTCCAACAGCTGCTGCTATGCGGTCATAACCAAGTGTTTTTGGTGTAGCGTAATTGTTTTTTATGGGCAAAGGGGTATTGTAATCCAGAAAAATAAGAGATTTAAGAAAGTTTATTTTTTCTGAAATTTCTAAATTTGAGAGAGTTACCGAAGACACAATGACATTTTGTACCGAGTTGGCCTTCAGAAGTTCTGCAGTTTCGGAGAGTGTGGCCACCCTGAAAATCTCCAAGAGGCTATCATTGTTGAATAAACCAATTTTTATTCTTGTATTGCCGAAGTCTATACTGGCGTTTGTCATAAAAAATAAAGCCGTTCTGTTTCTTAGAACGGCTTTACAAATATAGTTAAAATACTAAATTATGCTGCTTTAGATTTTTTTTGCCAGAAGAATAACACCAAGAAAGCAACAATAAGAATCACTGGGAAAGTAACCATAGTACCTAAAGTAGCTTGCCCTGC
>DATGXK010000016.1:0-403869 GCA_035299025.1 Leadbetterella sp. | reverse complement strand
TGCAGTTAAACCTGATAAGTCTTGCGTAGTAGCTGCATTGCTCCATGCATACGTGTAAGGTGATGTTCCTCCACTTACCGTTAAGTCTATGGCTCCTGTGCTATTTCCAAAACACAAAACATTCGTCTGTGCCAAGCTTCTGGTTAAAGCCGCTGCTGGTTGGGTTAAAGTAACTACTAATGGAGCTGTTGAACAACCGTTGGCATCTGTTACTGTTACTGTATATGTTCCTGCCGGCAAACCAGTCCTATCTTCTGTATTTGAAGTTCCAGCCACATCTGCCCAATCATAGGTAAAGGCTCCTGTTCCACCACTGGCCGTAATGTTTATGGCACCTGTAGAATTTCCTCTACACAAAATATTAGTTTGGCCAGTTAAAACCACTGTTGGTAAACTTGCTGGCTGGGTTAAAGTAACTGCTAATGGTGCTGAAGAGCAAGTATTTCCATCAGTTACAGTAACCGTATAAGTTCCAGCTGGTAAACCAGTTCTATCTTCTGTATTTGAAGTACCTGCTACATCTGCCCAATCATAGGTATATATTCCTGAACCTCCACTGGCCGTAATATTAATGGCTCCAGTTGAATTTCCTCTACATAAAATATTAGTTTGTGATGTCAAAACAACAGTTGGTAAACCATTTACAACCACATTGGTAGTTGCAATCGCAGTACAGCCATTAGAGTTGGTAACTGTAACAGTATATGGCCCATTCATGGCTGGGCTTGCATTTGTAATACTCGGATTTTGAGCTGTTGATGTAAAACCATTTGGTCCTGCCCAACTATAACTCACCCCACCAGAAGATGTTAAATTAATGGTTTGACCAACACAAACGGGACTGTTACTACCAGCTGTAGGTGTAGGTAAAGCATTAACAGTTACGGCTGTAGTTGCTACTGCTGTACAACCAGCAGCATTTGTAACCGTTACATTGTAAGTTCCCGCCATGGCCAATGTAGCCCCAGTCCTAGTAGGATTTTGACTTGTTGAGCTAAAGCTATTCGGACCAGACCAAACATAACTTGTACCGCCAGATGAGGTCAAATTTATGGATTGACCGACACAAACTGGCGAATTGCTTCCGGCCGTCGGAACGGGCAAAGCATTAATTGTTACATTGACCGTTGCTGTTTTTTGGCAACCATAAAAGTCAGTAATTGTGATTGTATAAATGCCCGACTGATTAGGCTGTGCATTGGTAATGGTATTATTAATGTTTTCAGAAGTGTAACCATTTGGCCCACTCCAACTATATTTTGCTGGCGACAATTCCGCACTTGGAATATTAATAAACGTAGTAGACGGAGACATTCTGTAAAGAATACCGTAATGATCACCTCCGCCTCCCTCCTTTTGGAGCAATTCGAAATAATACTGGGTCCCAGCATTAAGTGAAAGTGATGCCGTAGTTTGAGATGCATATTTGGTAAGTTCATTTACGTTTGTCCAATCCGGAATATTGGCAATTGTGGTAAGTGGACTCGCGGCACTACTTCCAGACCATGACAATGTCGTTTGGTCGTCTCCGTATATCACAAACTGATAACTTCCCGAAGTGCTTGGCGTAAAATAATATCTGACTCTTGTACCATAATTGTCTGCAATGCCAGATGGTCCAATAGCCGTACTTAATATCTGAGTTAAAGCAGGATTGTTTGGATAAGTAGAACTAGACGTAAGATCTGCTATTGTGGAACCTGTAATATTTGGAAAAAACTCTCTCAAAACACCATTGGTAACCGTGCCGTTTAGGTTGAAACTATTTCCTGCACAAAGTGTTAACGGTGAAGCAGAAGCACTGACGGTGACATCAGGAGCCACTACCAAATTGGTTGTACAAGTTGTCGTACAGCCTGTAGAGTTGGTTACAGTAACGGTGTAAACACCAGCTGCCGCTGAAGTAACATTAGCTATAGTTGGATTCCTCAATGAGCTTGTGAAACCATTGGGACCCGTCCACGACCACGTAGCTCCATTCACACCAGTTTCAGTAAATGTTGCTGTGCCACCCTGACATACAGGCGAATTATTAGAAACATTACAAGTTGGAGTATTTCTAATACCAAAATTGGCATTGGCGAGGTCCACCGCCCCAACCGCAATATTTGAAAGTGTTCCATTTGCAACTCCGTCATTTCCTGCACCAGTTCCTAGATTTTCGCCTACATTGGACCAACCCGATGGTAAGGAAGCCGCAGGAGGAGCACTTCCAACTACGCCCATTGTGGTACTCAAAACTACATTGTATGTTACATTACCTGGAATATTAGGCATAGAATAAGACCCTCCGATTCCTACAGTTGCAACAGCAATAACTAAATTGCTGGTTGGCTCTACCAAATTGGCATAAAGTGTGGTGCTCGAAGGATTGCCCAAACCTGTACCGTTAACAATATTGTCAGTTAACGCATTACAGTCATTAAAAACATTACCCGAAAGGTCTACCACTACTGGGCAGCACAAATTAAAGTTGGATATTCTGATAGCCTGTTGTGCGGCACTTATGGCACTAGGCCCAGCTATAAAGCTAATCAACAAACTTTTAACGGCCATCGTCGAAGTGATAGTTACCTGACCAAGCGGATCATTTTCAGATACATTATTATTCACTCCACTGGCCCAATTGGCGGTGGCAGTTTGGCCAGAAATTGTCACTCTTCCAGTAGCTCCTAGAGCAAGGTTCAAAGGTACATTTGCACCCGAAAGACCAGTTGCAGAAAATGTTATTACATCTTGAAAAGACGAAGAACCCGTAGGAGCTCTGGAGGCATCAGCTGCATCTACATCGTCCACTCTTAAACCATTTAGCAAGACAGGATATTGAAAATCAAACCGAATATCAACTCGGCTACCATTTGCGTATGCGGCATTATTACCAGAATTACAAGTTGTACAACCTCCATCAAAATTATCAAGGGTCACTGTCAAATATGGCTGCCCATACAATCCATTTGTACCTGATCTGATAGCGTCATAAACAGTACCCACCACTTCGGTTATGGTTGTAGTAAAATTAAATGGATTTATACTGTTGGTATTGGTGCAGCCAGGCACTGCGTCAATCACGGCCGCTGGGGGACCACCAGCAGCTGATGCAGTCGGAATAATAGTTTGACTCCCACTTGCAGCGGCTTGCCAAGTGATATTGGTATTCCCATAAGTACATTGAGAATACGCATTTGCAGCCAAAAGAACTATTAATATTAAAGATAATATTAATTCTCTTAAGCGGTCTTTCTTGTTAAAGTGTATGTAAAATTTTAATTGCACGAGTTTTTTTTTGGGTCAATGGAATTTCGACATATCATAGTGCTTAAAGTATCAGTCGGCAACTCAATTTTTTTTCACAAAAATGAGGTTTCAACCCCTAACTTATCATCAATGATACCGTTTAATCATATTTTCAAAAATCGTACCAATTTTGAAAACATGAAAAATACCCCTCAAAAAACTCTATTTTTCTTGATTTATATCAATAAAATTGAAGCAAAAAAAAGCCCAATGAAGATAAATCTTCATTGGGCTTTACCAATATTTATTCTAAAAAGAACTATTTCGTCACAACCTTAATTTTCGGAAAGTTTCCTCCATTTCCTCCAGACCCGGCATCAATCCTGATGGTATTAACCCCTTTGCTCATCAAAACTTTTTTCACGGCAAAGGCTCTTTTGTTATTTAACTTGACATCGCCAGCCTCTGAGAAAGCCGTAATTTTGATTTGTAAATTCTTAGAACTATTCATCAACTGAGCTATACTGTCTATTGTAGCCACCGATTCCGAGGTCAAATCAAAAGTTTTATCTAAATACTGAATACTTTTAAAATCAAACTCTTGGCCTTTAGATTTTGTATCATCAAGCACATACTGTTTAAAACTGGAAAACTCAGAATTATTAAGTGGTACAGTTTTTGTGGTAGCCGCCACAGAATCAATCTTTACCGAATCTTTCGCCGCATTTGCAAGCGAATCGGCAAACAACAACTCTTCGTCTAGTGATTCAACCGGAGCTTCATCCTTACTTAAAAAACTAAACTGCCCATTGTTGGCGTAAAAGTAGTAACCTACACCACCAAGAACCGCCACCGCAAGTAGCACAAGTAAAATTTTCTTATTAAAAAACGTAGCAGACTCATCATCTTCAACATACCTTTCAGACACCGGCTGTGGACTCGGGGTTTCTGACTCATCCTCCTGAGCATTCTTTGCGGGCTCGGGTTTCTTTGGGGCTACTATTTTTGTATTTATCAACTCCTGAAGTCCAAGAGCTGGTATCATCTTTTCCATCAAAGCCTCGGGAGCCTTGTTTAGCAGAGACTCATGGTGTTGTTTCAGAAAATACACCAAGCTTTCCTTATCTAAATTTTCGGCAGTAATTTTCCTTCCAAGCATATCTATCAAAAGCGAACTCGTAAGGCCAGAGGTTATAACAGTAACGTTTTTACTAGTACTGGCATACGAGCTAATCATACTCAATAGTGGACTTTTATATGCAGGAAATATCTGACTTATAATTTTCAAACCATCGTCTGATATTTTTTCCAACAGCCCTTTCTCAGAAAAAATCTGGGTTTTATCTTCAGGAACTACTCCGGTCTTAAACTTCTCTTTAATTTGATTGAAGAGCATCCCAGCACTCATATCACTGTTAGTTCTTCTGATTAATCCCGCCACAAGTGTATAGAAAACTCCTTTTACGGCCACTTCAATATCTCCAAGATTATCATTGGTATGTGATTTCAGGTGAGCTATAAAATCATCATTGATAATGTCGTCAAAGTTTTCGAAAAGATTCATTTTTGTGTTAAAGTTTAAAATTAGCGTGCAAAAAAACAAAAAAAACGTTGTTTTACCTATATTTATGCGGGCTATTTATAATTTTACGGTCAAATTTTATTCAATCATTAATGGAAAACGACAACAAAGAAGGATTAAGGAGTAGAGACTGGTTCGGAAAAACCGGAAAAGACGGTTTTATTTATCGTTCTTGGATTAAAAATCAGGGCTATCCTGCACACCAATTTAAAGGCAAACCTGTCATAGGTATTTGCAATACATGGTCTGAAACAACCCCCTGCAATGGGCACTTTAGGGAAATTGCACAATTTGTAAAAAACGGAATTTATGAGGCGGGCGGTTTTCCGCTGGAGTTTCCGGTGATGTCTCTTGGAGAAACAATCATCAGACCAACCGCCATGTTATATAGAAACTTAGCGGCTATGACCGTTGAAGAAAGTATCCGAGGCAATCCTTTTGATGCAGTGGTACTTCTGACAGGTTGCGACAAAACCACACCTTCCTTAGTCATGGGGGCTGCAAGTGTAGACCTACCGACTATAGTTGTACCTGGTGGACCAATGCTCAACGGAAAGTTCCAGGGCAAGGACATAGGTTCTGGAACCGATGTTTGGAAGTTCGCAGACGATTTCAGGACAGGTAAAATGTCTGCCGAAGACTTTGAAGAAGCAGAAGCATGCATGAGCCGTTCAGCAGGACACTGCTCTACCATGGGCACAGCCTCTACAATGGCCGTAATGTGCGAAGCATTGGGGCTTACACTTCCGGGAATTTCGGCAATACCAGCTGTAGATTCTCGCAAAAAAATGTTGGCCCACATGACCGGCATGAGAATTGTCGAAATGGCCAAAGAAAATCTAAAAATCTCGGATGTTCTGACAAAAGGAGCTTTTGAAAACGCCATAAAAATAAATGCAGCGGTTGGAGGTTCTACCAACCTGATTCTTCACTTATTGGCCATTGCTGGACGTATTGGGGTGGACCTCAAACTAGACGAATTCGATGACCTAGGCAGTAAAATTCCGCTTTTGGTTAACTTAATGCCGTCTGGCAAATTCTTGATGGAGGATTTCTATTATGCAGGTGGTCTTCCTGTAGTGATAAAAGAAATGTCTGAAGTTCTTAGAAAAGATACCATCAGTGTGAATGGTAAAAGCATTGTTGAAAACTCGGAAAAAGCCAGAAACTGGAATCCTGAAGTGATATTCCCTTACAGCACTCCTTTGAAAAAAGAGGCTGGAATAACAGTTGTTAGAGGTAATCTTTGCCCTGATGGATCGGTTATTAAGGTTTCTGCCGCAACAGATAAACTACTGACACACAGAGGAAAAGCAGTAGTTTTTGAAACAATAGAAGATTATCATGCTCGGATAGATGACCCAGATCTGGATATTGACGAAAACTCCATCATGGTTTTGAAAAACTCCGGCCCTAAAGGTTACCCAGGTATGCCTGAAGTAGGCAGTATGGCTCTTCCGAAAAAAATATTAGAAAAAGGTATAACTGACTTGGTGAGGATTTCAGATGCACGTATGAGCGGTACTGCCTTTGGTACGGTTTTCTTGCATGTTTCACCAGAGTCGGCTGTGGGCGGCCCATTGGCATTCGTACAAAACGGCGATATGATTACGGTGGATGTTCCAAACAAACTATTGAATTTAGATATTTCGGAAGAAGAAATGGAAACCCGCAGAAAAAATTGGAAGCCATTGGATCTGGGATATGTGAGAGGCTATGCTAAGATGTACATCGAGTCGGTGAATCAAGCACATTTAGGTGCCGATTTTGACTATTTGGTGGGCAAATCAGGCAGTAAGGTTAATAGAGAGTCTCATTAATATGTCAGATTTCCGAACTTCAATTGAAAAAATAAACCAGGAGTTTCATTTTAGTTTACACTCTAAAATTCTAACGCTTGGCTCTTGTTTTTCAGATGTATTGGGAAAATATTTGATAGATAATAAAATAGAATGCGTAGCAAATCCATTTGGAAATGTTTACAACATTCAATCCATAGCCGATATTATTGAAGGAATTCTAGATAAATCAGAGCTTAACAAAGACGCCATTACCGAAAATGATGGCGTCTTTTTTCATTATAACTACCATTCTGAAATCCGAGATTACTCCGAAAAAAAACTTCTTGAAAAGTTAGAATCCATCAATATCTCCACAAAAAAAACGATACAAGAAGCTGATTATTTGATACTTACATTAGGCACAAGTTGGGCCTATGAAAAAATAGATACCCAAAGCATTGTATCCAATTGTCACAAACAAAAAGCTTCTTTGTTCAAGAAAAGGTTATTATCAGAAAAGGAACAATTAGATATATTTCAAAATATCTATTTATCTATAAAAAAGGCTAATCCAGCACTCAAAATAATACTTACTGTAAGCCCAGTTAGGCATATAAAAGACACCCTACAACTCAACAGCGTCTCGAAAGCCATTCTTAGATCACTTTGCTACTACCTCACTCAATCTTACCAAGATGTATTCTATTTTCCATCTTACGAAATTATGATCGACGATTTACGAGATTATAGATTTTACAAGGCGGATTTGATACATCCAAATGAGCAAGCCGAAAAATACATTTTAGATATTTTCTCTGAAACCTATTTCGACGAGGACCTAAAAATTTTCGTAAAGGATTGGCAAAAAATCAAAGCGGGAATAGAGCACAGACCCTTCAACCCGAAATCCGAAAGTCACCAAAAATTCTTAAAAAATCTGCTCACTAAAATACAATCATTTGAAAACCAGATAGATATTTCAAAAGAAAAAGTTGCAATCCAAAATCAGATCTTATAGTTTTTTGGATTCTCGAACTTTAAGCCTTTTGACAATGTTTGTTATTTCAGTACAAAACTATACATGGGAGAATTTACAGTTACAAAAGAGAAATTATTACTCGCACTCAGCACGGTTGAAGAACCCGATCTTAAAAAAGATTTGGTAACCCTCAACATGATTTCGGACATAGAAATTGGTGTCAATCAGGTTACTTTTACGGTAATTCTTACCACGCCTGCTTGTCCGCTTAAAGAGTTGATCAAACAAAGGTGTGTGGACGCCATTCACAGAGACTTGGGCGATGATTTTGAAATAAATATCAACATGACGTCTAATGTTACGTCTATTTTAAATAAAAATTTACTACTGCCTCAGGTCAAAAATATAATTGCCATATCATCAGGTAAAGGTGGCGTAGGAAAGTCTACGGTTACAGTAAACCTTGCAATGGCCTTGAAAAAATCAGGTGCTAAAGTTGGAATCATTGATGCGGATATATCTGGACCTTCAATTCCGATAATGTTCGGTGCCGAGGATTTGCAGCCTTTGGTTTCTGTTAAAGAAGGCAAGAATTTCATTTCTCCCATTATGCAGTATGGCATAAAAATGATTTCCATAGGTTTTCTAACTCCGCCCGACAGTGCAGTAGTTTGGAGAGGTCCTATGGCCAGCCAAGCCCTAAAACAGTTTTTTGGTGATGTAGATTGGGGCGAACTCGACTACCTTTTACTAGACCTACCTCCTGGCACTGGAGACATTCATCTTACTTTGGTACAAACTGTTCCAGTTACCGGTGCTGTGATAGTGACTACACCTCAGAAAGTAGCACTAGCAGATGCCACAAAAGGTGGCTCCATGTTTAGTCAGGCCAATATTAATGTACCTATCTTGGGTATTATAGAAAACATGGCGTACTTTACACCTGCAGAACTTCCTGACAACAAATACTTTATATTCGGAGAAGGCGGCGGACAGCAACTCGCCGACAAATTTAATGTGCCGGTGCTTGGGCAAATACCGCTAGTTCAGAAGATTAGAGAAGGTGGTGACTCCGGAAGACCAATCATGATGGATGAAAACGAGGTGGTTTCAAAAGCATTTCTGTCTGCGGCAGAAAATCTTGCCCAGCAAATAGCCATTAGAAACGCTAATTTGCCCAAAACCGAGCCTGTCAAAATGAGATAAATACGCCATCGATATTTTTCCTAAAAGACTTCCAATCGGAGGTCTTTTTTTGTTTGATGAATTTGGTAGAGAAATCGAAAAATTCCTTACCTTTCTGATTGAAATTTCAACCTTAATAATATGAAAAATCCTAGAAGACAGTTCGTTAGGAATGTAGCTCTATCGAGCCTCGTATTTCCGAGTTTATCTACAGCCCTTGCTCATTCCCGACCGAAAAAGGTTGCTCCATCAGATCAAATGAAGATTGGTTTAATTGGTTGCAAAGGCATGGGATTCTCTAACCTCCAACGCCATATAAAAAATAAAGGCATAGAATGTATAGGACTCTGTGATGTTGACCAGAACGTTGTCGATGAACGCTCTGCTCAACTTGAAAAGATGCAAGGAAGCAAGGCAAAAACCTACGGCGATTACAGAGAAATGCTTGACAACAAAGACATTGACTATGTGATAGTGGGGACACCTGACCACTGGCACTGCCTCAATATGATCGGAGCATTAGATGCAGGTAAGCATGTGTATGTCGAAAAACCCATCGCTCACAATATGGACGAGTGTAATCTGATGGTAAAGGCGGCAAAAAAATATGGGAAAATAGTACAAGTGGGTCAATGGCAACGCAGCGGCCCGCATTATGAAGAAGCATTTAAAATGGTAAAATCGGGTATGTTGGGCAAAATCAGACTTGTAAAAGTGTGGGCTTACCAAGGCTGGATGAAACCTGTAAATGTATTGCCCGACACGGCAGTACCGAAGGGTGTAAATTACGATATGTGGCAAGGTCCAGCCAAGAGACATCCTTTCAACGAAAATCGTTTTCATTTTAATTTTAGATGGTTTTGGGACTATGCCGGCGGATTAATGACCGACTGGGGCGTTCACGAAATTGACATCGCCTTACACGCCATGGGAGCCAAAGCTCCTATATCTGTGATGGCTTCTGGTGGAAAATTTGCCTATCCAGACGATGCCTCTGAAACACCAGATACACTCCAAACTGTTTTTCAATACGACGGCTTCAATATGCTCTGGGAGCACGCCACGGGTATCGATGGTGGTAATTATGGCAAAACCGAAGGTATCGCTTTTATAGGAAACAACGGCACTTTGGTTGTTCACAGAGGTGGTTGGGAATTAATTCCAGAAACCTACACAGAAAATAAAATCAAGAAAACCAAAGTAGAACCACTCCCAACTTTCACTAAAAAGGCCGAAGATGATTACCTCTACAACCATGCGGAGAATTTCATAAATGCGATCAGAAACAACGACCCCAATTCGCTAAAATGCGGAATAGAGACTGGAAGTGTGGCGGCCATAAATGCCATCATGGGGAATATTTCGTACAAGCTAGGAAGAAAAGTTTTTTGGGATGCCGCTGCCGGAAATTTCAAAAACGACAAAGAAGCCAATGCTTTAATGAAGTCAGACTATAAAAATGGTTATACTTTACCAAAAGTTTAAGCTCGCTTACAGATAAATACAAAAGGTATTTCGTTAAAGCTGAAATTATATGTTGGAACAAAATTTGTGATAAAAACACAAATTGCCCATAAAATCAGATGCGAAAATACCTTTTGTTAGTTCTTACGGCAACAGCCATATCTTGCAGCAATCCCGTTACGCCAGAAGGAGAGACATTGTTGACATCAAAAGAAGAGTTTCTAAAATATGTCAACCAGGCTCGAGCCCAAAGTCGCAAATGTGGAACTCAGAGTTTTGCTCCAGCACAACCCGTCGTTTGGAACAATAACCTCGAAAAAGCAGCCTATTTGCATAGCAAAGACATGTTTGAGAACAAATACTTTTCTCATATTTCCAAAAACGGCACCGATCCAGGAGCAAGAATTCTAGCCCAGAATTATCCATTCAAATCCTTTGGCGAAAACATCTATACAGCCACAGGCTTCAACCCTACCCCTTCGGAAATAATTGAACAATGGCTAAGCAGCCCAACGCATTGTGTAAACATCATGGCTCCGCACTTTAAAGAAATGGCCGTGGGAAAATACAACAATTATTGGACACAATTATTTGGTTCAAAATGAACAAACACTAGCATTTTTTTGTAATATTGTAGTAACATTTTACTACCGAATGGACGAATTAATAAAAAAAGTAGAAGACGCACTAAACAGTGTCAGGCCGTATCTTATTGCCGATGGTGGAAATGTTGACGTATTAGAAATCACACCTGATTACACCGTAAAACTTGAATTTACGGGTTCATGTGGCTCATGCCCAATGTCTTCGATGACCTTTAAAGCAGGCTTAGAAGAAGCTATACTCAAGAATGTACCAGAAATCAAAAAGGTAGAAGCCGTTAATATGATGGCCTACAACTCTTAATTTTTAAAAAATTATCCATTCGTTCTCTTCAAATTGCCCAATTGGTCAATTCTTTTTATAACTTGCAAATTGTTTTAAAGGGAAATCTTAATTCATGTTTTCTTGGGTTTTTCTGCCTTCTTAGAGGGAGCAGAAACCATAAAAACTGTATCTAAGTATTGCCATTTATCTACATATTCCTAAATCACTATGGATAAGAAAATAAAAGTCGGAATTTTTTTTGGAGGGCCATCTCGAGAGAGAGAAATATCTTTTCTGGGAGGTAGAACAGCCTATGAGCACATCGATAGAAGATATTTTGAACCCGTAACTATTTTTGTGGACAGTATCGGAAACTTCATAAAAATCGACCCTCAGCTGCTTTATGAAGACGATATCCGCAGTTTTTATCCTTCGAAAAACCAAAACAACGGCTACAAAGTTTATATAGAATCATTGGGGCCATTACGCGACACCCAGTTGTATAAATTGATATACAAAATAGGCTCCCAGATAAAAATTGAGGAATTAAAAGAGCACATAGATTTTGCGTTCGTGGTTATGCATGGGCCTTACGCCGAGGATGGCAACATTCAAGGGATGTTGGAATGGCTCAACATTCCATACATGGGTCCGGGTATTTTAGGCTCGGGTGTAGGTATAGACAAACCAGTGCAAAACCGACTGATGGAATTGGCAACAGGCCAAACAAAAAAGTACAAGACAATCTCAAAAGACACTTGGGAATCTGCCGATAAATCTAAACTTTTTACCAACTTAATTGCCGAATTGGGTTTTCCGTTGGTAGTTAAAGCCCCACATCAAGGCTCGTCTATTGGTGTTTCGATAGTCAAAAAACGTAGCCTAGAAGAATTTTCGCGAAGCATGAGTCAATGTTTCTTTGAAACCCAAATACTAAAAAAAGATTGGCAGAAACTAACCGTCAGACAGAAGAAAAATTTAATGGAGAAAACCTCCAATTTGGATGAAGGAATTGGATTTCCTGTGATTTTAGACAACGAAATAGTCTATCACCCGGGCGATTTACTTAAAAAATTAGACATCTATCTAAATTTTCACGACAGTGCGGTTCTCAGCTCTACAAACGCCGAAGATTACGTATTGATAGAGGAGTTTATTTCTGGACAGGAATTTTCAGTAGGTGTTATTCAAGACGATGCGGGCAAAGCCTATGCTCTTCCTCCAGCTGAAGTTTACGGTGATGTACAAACCTTCGACTTCAAGTCTAAATACAAGTCGAATGTCAGCAAAAAAAGGATTCCGGTTGAGACCAAATACGATAATTTAGAAAAAATTCATGAAAATATCTTGAAGGCTTTCGAAATAACCAACATGAGTGTCATCAGTCGTATCGATGGATTTCTTACCGCCGACGACGTGGTTATACTTCATGACCCGAATACCATCCCTGGCATGTCGCCTGCTTCATTCATCTTCAAACAAATGGCCGAAATTGGCTTTGGAATTACAGATTCTATCACCTATCTGATCAGGCAGTCGGTAAGGGAAAGGATAAGAAGCGGCAAGAATGTTTTCAACCTTAGAAACCTTCTGAGTGATATCGACAAGAAAATAACCCTTGCCAAAAATACACCTAGAAAAAAACTAGCCATACTTTTCGGCGAAAACGAAGAAGAGTACAAAATAGCGAGAGCAAAATTTGGTCAATTTGGCGGAAACCAAGAGTTTGAGCCGGTGGCGGTATGCTCAGCTCTAAACGGAGGAAAATACAGAATTCCGCTAAATTTGATGTTCAAACCCGACATAATGGAATTTGGCATGTCCATTGGCAAGCCTAAGCATCCATTCATTCAAAAAAACATCGAGACCACCGCTGCCATACGCCAATTTTATCTAGGAGAAGTAGATTTTACGGTTTCCAAAATATCGGAAGAGGCATTTCTCAATGACTTCAAGGCGGTGTATGATTGTAAAACACAAGAGCTGGTAGAATCTTAATCTATGGCAAAAAAAGTAAAATTTTATGCCGTTTGGACAGGCCGAGAGAAGGGAGTTTTCAATACTTGGGACGAATGTAAAAAGCAAGTAGAAGGTTTTGAAGGTGCTCAATACAAGTCTTTTGAAAGCAAAATCGAAGCCGAAAATGCCCTGAAAAAAAACTATTATGCCGTTGTAAATCACAAGCCTACTGCTGCACAGTCCGCCATTAAACAACCTGCTCCTACCATAGCTGCTTGGGCCGTAGATGCCGCATGGAATACCAAAAGCGGCGATATGGAATACCAAGGAGTAGATTTGCAAACCAAGACTTTGGTGTTTAGAAAAG
Source organism: Leadbetterella sp. (assembly GCA_035299025.1). GTDB lineage: Bacteria > Bacteroidota > Bacteroidia > Cytophagales > Spirosomataceae > Leadbetterella. The sequence continues at coordinate 390,451 of DATGXK010000016.1, read as the reverse complement.
GTCCATTCTTTGATGGCACCAACAACATTGGCGAGTTTTTGGCTATTGTACACGCTTTGGCTCTGCTCAAAAAACACAATTCCGAAGTGCCTATTTTCTCTGATTCCAAAACGGCCATTTCTTGGGTAAAGGCAAAAAAAGCGAATACAAAACTAGACCCTACTCCGCGAAATGCCGAGTTATTTGAACTCATCGAAAGAGCGGAATGCTGGCTAAAAGACAATACCTTCAAAAACAAAATCTTGAAGTGGGAAACCAAATGGTGGGGAGAAAACCCTGCCGACTTCGGTAGAAAATAAATGTTTAGGTTTAAAAGTTTCACTGTCAAACAAGAGCGTGCCGCCATGAAAGTCTGCACAGACTCTTGCCTGTTTGGTGCATTGGTTTCTATAGAAGATAAAGAAAGTGTTTTGGATATTGGCTCCGGTACTGGACTTTTGAGCCTGATATTAGCTCAAAAAAGTAAAAATTTACGAATTACGGCCATAGAAATAGATGCCGATGCCGTTTTAGATGCCAAAGAAAACATACTTGAAAGTCCTTATAGAAATCAGATAGATTTGGTTCATCAATCGGTTCAAGATTTTTCGAAAAAATCAGAGGAAAAGTTCGATTTAATAGTTTGCAATCCGCCTTTTTATCAAAACAACCTAAAATCTGACAAAAGTAGCAAAAACATAGCTCACCACGCCGATGAACTTACTTTCAAGGACTTAACTTATAGCATTGACCAGCTTTTAACCCCAGAAGGTAGTACATGGATACTTTTACCTCCTTTTGAAATGAGCACTTTCTTGAAACTTTCCTTTGAAAAAGGTCTTTTTCTGAAAAGAAAATACTTGGTAAAACACAACGAAAGCAAACCAGTTTTTAGAGAAATAGTTGAACTGCGAAGAACAAAAACAGAGCAAGTAGAAATCTCCAACATAAATATTTATGAAAACCACCAATATAGCCCTATTTTTGTAGAGCTTTTAAAAGACTATTATTTGATATTTTAAGATCAACTTATCACAAGAATGAGTAAAATCGATATTTCTGTTGTTATTCCGTTCTTTAACGAAGACGAATCACTGGCCGAGCTTCATGCATGGATAAAAAAAGTGATGGACGAGAATGCTTTTTCTTATGAAGTACTTTTGATAGATGACGGTAGCCGAGATGAGAGCTGGAATATTGTAAAAAAACTAAGAGAAACGAATCCTGAGGTAAGAGGCTTTAAATTTTCAAAAAACAATGGCAAAACAGCCGCACTTCAAGTAGGATTTAACGCTTGCCAAGGTGAAGTAGTAATCACCATGGACGCTGATTTGCAAGATAGCCCTGATGAGATTCCAGGCCTATACAAAATGATAAAAGAGGAAGGTTATGACTTGGTGTCGGGCTGGAAACAGAAACGCTACGACCCCATCACCAAAACGCTCCCCACCAAACTTTTCAACGCCACTACACGCTATATATCAGACATTTACCTCCACGACTTCAACTGCGGACTAAAGGCCTACAATAGCAAAGTAGTTAAAAACATAACCATTTATGGTGAAATGCACCGATATATTCCGGTTATAGCCAAATGGAATGGATTCGGAAAAATTGGTGAAAAAGTAGTGCAACATCGTTCCAGAAAATACGGCACCACCAAATTCGGTTTGGAGAGATTCCTCAATGGATTCTTAGATTTGCTTTCTATCACGTTTGTCAACAAATTTGGCAAAAGACCCATGCATTTCTTTGGATTATTTGGTGTGATATCGTTTTTTCTGGGTTCTTTCATGACGGTGTTCTTAATTGCCGAGAAAATCATATCCATTTACAATCGCCAGCCCTATCGCAATGTTACAGACAACCCGCTGTTTTACCTCGCCTTGGTGGCCATTATCATTGGTTCTCAGCTATTTCTAGCTGGATTCTTAGGTGAACTATTTGTAAAACAGGGCATCAGTAAAGACGATTATTTCGTTTCTGAGGAAGTGTAATCAATTTTTAAACACAAATATATCTACAATGAAAAAACAGTTTTTTATTCTTTTGGGCGTGGTTGGACTTGGCTTGGCGTCTTGTTCGAAAGAAGATGATGTAACGCCTTCGAGTCTTGAGGGAACTTACAATTTAGAGACTATAGCTCTAAAAACCAAAGTAGTGGATGAGGCTTTGGAAGAAGAAAACGAGAATGTGGCTTCACAGAAAATGTACTATACTTTCAGTGCTGACGGTACTTATAAAACCAACGCCTATTGGTCAATTGGTGAAATAGCCACGGATGGCACAGTTTCTACTGGAAAATATACTTTAAAAGGAAACACTTTGAGCATTAGTTACAAAGACGAAGACCTTGGAAAAGAAATGACTCAAAACATGCAAATAAAAACCAATTCTGATACGCAATTGGTTCTTTTTATCGGATTAGACGAGCTAAAAGACAGTTTCAAAGCAGCCGGAACAGGCTTAGATCCATTCACTAAGGCATTTTTGGATTTATTTCTGAGCCAAATGGTTCAATTTGAATATACTTTGACTTTCAAAAAAGCATAAATTTTGGATGAAAGTCCCAAAGAAAAAGGAGCTTTCAAGCTCCTTTTTTATTCATAACCGTACCAATCTCCCCACCAATTTTGCAAACTTCTTTTGATTTCGTTTTCCCGAGCGTTGTTGCTTGGTTCGTACAATTTTTCACCCTTTAGTTCTTCTGGTAGAAAATTTTGTTTGGCAAAATTCCCTTCATAATTATGCGAATACTGGTAGTTTTTTCCATATCCAATCTCTTTCATGAGTTTGGTGGGGGCATTTCGCAAATCGACCGGAACAGGTAAATGTGACGTTTTTTCAGCCAATGCTATGGCAGTATCAATTGCCACATAAGAAGCATTTGATTTCGGGGAAGTTGCCAAATAAATGGCTGTTTGCGAGAGAATAATTCTACCCTCAGGATAACCAATTTTCATGATTGCGTCCATACAAGAGTTGGCCACCATCATAGCTGTTGGATTGGCCAAACCAATGTCTTCGCTGGCCAAAATCAACATTCTTCGGGCTATAAACTTGGGATCCTCGCCAGCGATAATCATCCTCGCCATCCAGTACAAAGCTGCATTAGGATCAGAACCACGGATAGATTTTATAAAAGCCGAAATAATATCGTAATGTTGCTCACCTGACTTGTCATATCTGGCCAGATTTTTCTGTACTACTTCTTCCACCAAATCATCGTTGATGATAATCTCAGCTTGACCAACCTGAGCATTAACAACTAGCTCCAAAAGATTTAGCAGCTTTCGGCCGTCTCCTCCAGAAATCCTAAAAAGTGAATCAGAAGAATCCACTCTTATATTTTTATCTTTTAGCCAAGTATCTGATTTTAAAGCTCTATCGAGTAGTAATTCTAACTCTTTCTTACCAAAAGCCTCCAAAATATAAACCTGACAACGAGATAATAAAGCTGAATTTACCTCAAAAGAAGGATTCTCAGTTGTAGCCCCGATAAGTGTCACCTGACCTTTTTCAACAGCTCCCAAAAGCGAATCTTGCTGAGATTTGTTGAATCGGTGAATCTCATCAATGAACAAAATCGGGGGAAATAAACCCGAAGGCTTTGACAAAACTTCACGTAAATCCTTCACTCCCGCACTGATGGCACTCAGGCTGTGAAACTGACGTTTGGTAATCTCGGCCATCATCAAAGCCAATGTAGTTTTACCCACCCCAGGAGGTCCCCAGAGAATCATGGAAGGCACAATACCCGACTCAAGTGTGCGTCGGAGCGGCTTATTTTTACCTAAAATATGCTCTTGACCAATGTATTCGTCTAGATTTCGAGGCCTAAGCCTTTCGGCCAATGGTGCAAAGGGTTCCAAGTTTTGTTTTTATTTATTCGTAAAATTCCAAAATAAAAGCAGAATTGCCAATGGTTATCCGATCTGATTCAAAATTTATATAATTCTTAGCATTCTGTTAAGTGCTTTTATTGACTTCTCTTAGAAGGAGTTCATTTGAAGATTTTTAAATATCAATTATTATTGACAGGATCACATAACTGATGTTTCAGAAAAAGACAAATCGATTATTCATAAAAAATAAAGATATTGAAAATTACATATGGAATTGTCCGTTTGCAAAATCCCAATATTAAATTCTTATTGTTCCTTATAATTCCTGAACAGTCCGTTGTGAAATTTTGATTATTTCTAATGTTTCCATAATCTTCTAATCTTTATCAAAATTTCACAGAGGATCATTGTTCAGGAAGTGTTTTTTTGGGTTCTTTTTTTTCAAAAAAAAAGAACGAATGCCTGGCAAGGCACACAAAGCATGTAATTTCGTAGGTTTTAAAATCCGAAACTTTGATTATATTACTTCTAAAACCCCCATTTTTTACTAATTTTGAAAACTCAACCAAAACAAATAAATGAATTTTAGAAGATTCGGTAAAACCAATCAAAATATCTCAGAAATAGGCCTTGGAACATGGCAAGTAGGCGGAAAATGGGGGTCGGCCTTTGACCACAAATTAGCCGAAAACATCCTCAATACCGCAGCTGACAATGGCATAAACTTCATAGACACGGCCGATGTTTACAGTGACGGCGAAAGCGAAAAAGCTATCGGTAATTTCTTAAAAACACGCTCGGAGAAGTTTTTTGTAGCTACGAAATGCGGTAGGCAGATCAATCCGCATACCAATGAAGGCTACACACCTGCCGTTTTGCGTAAATATGTGGAAGACAGCCTAAAAAGACTACAATTAGAAACTTTAGACTTAGTTCAGCTTCACTGCCCTCCTACACAGGTATTTTACAGACCCGAAATTTTCGGCCTTTTCCATGAGCTAAAAACCGAAGGGAAAGTGCAAAATCTGGGCATAAGTGTGGAAAAGGTAGAAGAAGCCTTGAAAGGAATTGAATTTGACAATGTAGTTTCTGTACAAATAATCTTCAACATGTTTCGTCAGCGGCCAGCCGAGTTGTTTTTCGAACAAGCGAAAAAGAAAGATGTAGGGGTGATCGTAAGAGTACCTTTGGCCAGTGGACTATTGACAGGAAAATATACCAAAGACACCAGTTTTGAAGCAGGTGACCACCGCTTTTATAATAGAAATGGCGAAATGTTCGACAAAGGCGAGACTTTCTCAGGAATAGACTACAACACTGGCTTAGAAGCAGTTGCAGAACTTAAAGAACTATTCTCTGGCCAATTGAATTTGGCGGAAATAGCCTTGAGATGGATTTTGATGTTCGAAAACGTGAGCACGGTTATTCCCGGAGCATCCAGACCTGAACAAGTAACGGAAAACCTCAATTGCTTAAAACAACCAGCTTTGAGTGACCTACAAATGAGCAAAGTAAAAGAGATTTACCTTAAATATTTCAAAAATACAATACACCAGTGGTGGTAAGATAATGTACATAGCAGACGAAAAAAGATACGAACAAATAAGCTACAGACGTTGTGGCAAAAGCGGCATCAGATTGCCAGAGATTTCATTGGGCCTTTGGCACAACTTCGGAGGAGTAGATACCTTCGAAAACTACAGAGCGATTCTTCGCACGGCCTTCGACAAAGGCGTTACGCACTTTGACCTCGCCAACAACTACGGCCCACCTCCAGGCTCGGCTGAGGAGAATTTTGGCATTTTGATGAAAAAAGATTTTGCCGCTTACCGCGACGAACTCATCATATCGTCAAAAGCGGGCTACTTGATGTGGCCTGGCCCGTATGGCGAGTGGGGTTCAAGAAAGTACATCATAGCCAGCTGCGACCAAAGCCTCAAACGCATGGGATTGGATTATGTGGACATATTTTACTCGCACCGCCCAGACCCCGACACCCCGATGGAAGAAACCATGGGAGCATTGGACACGCTCGTGAGACAAGGCAAGGCACTGTATGTGGGCTTATCCAATTACGACGCCGACCAAACCAAAGAAGCCTTAGCGATATTGAAGCAACTCGGCACGCCATGCCTGATACACCAACCAAAATACTCTATGCTCGTTCGTGACCCAGAAAACGGATTATTGGATGTTTTGGGTGAAAATGGCGTGGGTTGTATCCCTTTCTCTCCATTGGCACAGGGCATATTGACCAACAAATACCTCCACGGCATACCAGAGGACTCCAGAGCTGGTAAATCAACCGGATTTTTGCAAAAGGACCAAGTTACCACCGAAAACATCAGCAAAGTAAAAGCTTTGCACGAAATAGCCGAAAAACGTGGCCAAAGTCTAGCCCAAATGGCCATAGCTTGGCTACTAAAAGACCAAAGAGTAACCACAGTTTTGATAGGTGCCAGCCGAGTAGAGCAACTACTCGACTCATTGAAAGCTGTTGATAATAAACACTTTGATGCTTTTGAATTGGAGGCTATTGAGGGGATTTTGGGGTAGTAAAATGTTTTATTTGGCACCCTGAAAAAAGAAGCAATTGAAAAAAATTAGAGTAAAATTCAAAATATTGATTAAATGAATGTTTCAGAAATTATGTTACCTAAAAAACATTTGAACGTTTACCCAAAATCGGATGAAAATATTCTAGCTGTTATTGATTTCTATTTTAGTGTAAACGAAACTAGTAGAAATCGTGCTTTAGAGAAGTTCAAGGAAATTACATTGTCCCTGAATCAAATTGAATTTATAGTACGTAAACTTTCTGAAGCGATTGACGTAGTTTTCAAAAAAAATCTATCTTCCATCGAACTAGATAACTTAGTTCAATACGGAATTGATGCCTTACTAATAGGAGAATGCAAATACCCAACAAGTCAAAATAGAAAAAGAATAACCTTAGAATTCAAGCAATTTGTTACTGAAACAGAACTTAATATTAATTCTGAAAAAGCCCCAATCATTGCCTGAAAGAAGACTCTCAATTATGTTAAAACATTTTTTCCGCAAGATATCCGAAGGATATTTCCTTCGGATTAATGAATTGCGGTTTTCACCCGCAGAAAATAAAATGACAATATGCTAACCTTCTTAAGGCATAAACTGTGTTTTGATCAATAATGAAGAAAATTTCCACCATACTACTTGTATTTCTACCATTCCTTTCATGGTGCCAGTTTAAAGTAAGCGGAACTGTAATTGCAAAGTCTGATAAGTCTGGAATTCCTGCTGAAATACTTGAAAAAGGTACTAAAAATGGAACTACAGCAAAAATTAATGGAGAATTTGAATTGACGGTTAAGGATGAAAATGCAACCTTAATGATTTCATTACTTGGATATAAAACAAAAGAGGTTAAAATGAATGGTAAGCCTAACAAAATGATTGAAATAAAAGAAGATTGTTATATCGATTGGTTTGACCATAATATCATAGGTTTTAAACTATTAAGTGGACTAAATAATACACCAATAGGAGGAGAATCGAATTTTTCGTTTGTTGTAAAAGGGCTACCGCTTATTAAAACCTATTTAAGCTATCAAAGGAACTTGGAGAATAATAAATTTTTAAACGTCAACATTGGACTTAATCATCTTTTTGTTTCATGCGATTTTAACGCAGATATAAACCTCAACTATAAAAATCTAAAATACAATCAAAGTCTTGATTTATACACAACAAATTTATCTACAAACCTTAATCTTCATAAATTTGGAATAATCGCTGGAATAGGAAGCTTATCAAATAGAAATAATGGTTTAACATCTTATAGGCCAACTTTGGGCTTTAGAACTTGGGCCTCAAGACCTTTATGGCTAAATACTACTATCAAAAGTACAATTAACAAGCAATTTATAGAAACAAATATTGAGATAGAAAGACCATTTAGGTTATTTAATACCTTTGTCAGGTTTTACTCGATAAAAGAGTTTAATGAGTTGACAATAGGGATTGGAAAAGACTTTTCATATTATCGAAAAAGAAAAAAAACTTAGGTACCAGCTTTTTCAAATTGGAAGAGCCTCACGCGAGCCTTTATTTACCAAAAAAATCCCTCTAAATTACTGATTTAAAATCATAAACATCAAACAATGAACATCCTAACCACCCTAACCAACACCAAGAACGAAACTGAGAAGTATTTTGACTTGTCTGAGGAAGATTTGGCAAAAACTTATGGAGAAGGCAAATGGACTGTCAAACAAATATTGGTGCATTTAGCCGATGCCGACAGTGTGTTACTGGATAGAATTAAAAGGGTAATATCTGAACCCAAACAAGTTATTTGGGCATTTGAACAAGACCTTTGGAATGAAAATCTAGATTACAAAAATTTCCCATTAGAAATTAGCAAAGCTGTATATCTAGCTAATAGACAAATGGTTATTTATCTGGCCGAGAAATATTACGAAACCTTGGGCGGCAAAGAGTTCATTCATAGCCAAACAGGCCTCAGAACCCTTAAAGACGAGTTTGATAAAGTTGGTTGGCACAATCAAGGACATTTGGATCAGATAAGACAGGCTTTACAAAGCATCTAAATGTAGATTTTAATCCGGCTAAATTAGTCTTTAAGCTTTACGCCCTTATCCAACAAGATCTGAAAGAGCCTAAAATCTTCATTAATTCTTTTTCGCATCTTGAACATAAAATTCATCTAAGTCCTTGTTTTCCTGCCAGGTATATTCGATCTCGTAGGCTATTTTTCGAGCCAAATCTATTCCATATAAATCCTTAATAAAGCCCAAAGTCATATCCATACCTGCCGAAACTCCAGAAGACGTGTAATATTTTCCATCTACGGCCCATCTGGCTTTTCTTACCCAATGTACTTCAGAACCTTGAGACATAACCCAATCAAAAGAACGTTTGTTAGACGTTGCAGACAAACCATTCAATTGTCCTGTTCTGGCCAAGAGAGCTGATCCCGTGCAAACCGTAAGCACATGATTTGAGGCTGTAGATATTTTGGCAATTCTTGAAATGAGCTCTGTATTATCCACTTCTTTTCTGGTGCCCATACCTCCGGGTACTAGGAATATATCAAATTGATCTGTCTCTTTAAGCTTTTCAGTAACAATCTTCACATTTTGGGTACTTGTAATGACACCACCTTCCATTGAATAAAACTCCAAATGATACAAATCTTTGAGCCTTCCAAATATTTCCACCGGGCCAAATACATCCAAAGTTTCAAAATTATTAAAAAGTAAAATGCCTAAGTTCTTCATTTTGTTTTTTGTTGTTTTTGTTTCTAGACTATCCACCAATTTTGTAGTGGCTGTTTCTTTGGTTTTTTGATGAACATTTTGACCAAATGCAGAAAAGAATATTAAATTCAGAAACATTGAGACACGCAAGATATTATTCATAGTTTGAAATTGGTAATTAAACACCCATGTGCGGTCATACATTGGCATTTTGTTTAAAATTTGAACACTTTTTAATCTCTTGAATATAAAAAAACCGACCCAAAGAGTCGGTTTTACATTATTTTTTAGACTTCGGTGCTATAATCACGTTCAATCTTTTTCCTTCCAATTTTGGTGGTGCCTCAGGCTTACCCAGTTCTTCGAGGTCTTTTACAAACTTCTCCAACAGCTTGAAACCCTGCTCCTTGAAAACAATCTGACGACCTATAAACTGTACGTAGGCCTTCACCTTTGAGTTTTCTTTCAAAAAGTTTTCGGCATGTTTAAGCTTGAAATCATAGTCGTGGTCATCGGTTTGAGGACCAAATCTGATTTCCTTGATTACAGTTTTTACTTGCTTTGCTTTAAGTTCTTTTTGCTTTTTCTTTTGCTCGTATTTAAATTTAGAGTAATCTACAATTCGGCAAACCGGCGGTACTGAATTTGGAACGATTTCTACTAAATCCAAATTTTGCTCTCTCGCTATTTCAACGGCCTTGGCGAACGGATAAACCCCAACTTCTATATTTTCTCCTACTAATCTTACTTCTGCAACACCTCTAATTTTCTCGTTGATTCTGTGTTCGTCTTCTTTTCTAACCGGTGGACGATACGGTTTTTTCATGTTTTTTGCCATAAAAGAATTTAAATGTGAGATTCTAAGCTACTTAGAGATTAGAATTTTCATCAAATTTATTATTTACTTTTCAATTTTTACCAAAAGTCGGTATATTTTTATTTATTTCGGCTTTCGCAAATGCCACAAATTCGTCAATAGTAAAACTACCCAAGTCGCCTTCACCCTTTTTTCTAAGCGATATTTTGCCTTCAGCAGCTTCCTTTTCACCAATAATTAGCATCAAAGGCACTTTAGCCACTTCTGAATCACGTATTTTTCGGCCAATTTTCTCAGAGCGATGGTCTACATAGCCTCTGATATCGTTTTCTTGCAAACTCAAAAACACATCGTTGGCGTAGTCTTCGTATTTTTCAGATATCGGTAACACCGCAATTTGCTCAGGTGATAACCAGAACGGAAAATTACCAGCTGTATTTTCTATCAAAATAGCTATAAATCTCTCCATTGACCCGAAAGGAGCACGGTGTATCATTACTGGTCTATGTTTCTGATTATCAGCTCCTGTGTATTCAAGTTCAAACCTATTTGGCAATTGATAATCTACCTGAATAGTCCCGAGCTGCCATTTTCTGCCCAAGGCATCTTTAACCATGAAGTCGAGTTTTGGCCCATAAAATGCCGCCTCGCCATATTCTATTACGGTTTTCAAACCTTTTTCTTCGGCCGCTTTAATGATGGCCGACTCAGCTCTGTCCCAATCTTCGTCAGAACCAATATATTTCGAGCTTTTTTCTTTGCTTCTCAATGAAACCTGAGCACTGTAATCATCAAAACCAAGCGATTTGAACACATAAAGCACCAAATCTATCACCTTCATAAACTCGGCTTCCACTTGATCGTTGGCACAGAAAATGTGGGCGTCGTCTTGTGTAAATCCACGCACACGTGTTAAGCCGTGCAACTCACCGCTTTGCTCGTATCGATAAACTGTACCGAACTCCGCCAAACGCAAAGGCAAATCTCTGTAGCTACGAGGCTTAGATTTGTATATTTCGCAGTGGTGAGGGCAGTTCATTGGTTTTAGCATAAACTCCTCTCCTTCCTCCGGAGTTTTGATGGGTTGGAAAGAATCCTCGCCATACTTTTCCCAGTGGCCAGAGGTCACGTAAAGGGCCTTGCTGCCAATATGTGGGGTAACTACTGGTAGATATCCAGACCTGAGTTGAGCTTTTTTCAAGAAATTCTCCAAGCGTTCTCTGAGCATAGCTCCTTTTGGCAACCAAAGTGGTAAACCTTTACCAACTTTTTCAGAAAACGTGAAAAACTCTAGCTCGGCACCTAGTTTCCTGTGGTCGCGGCGTTTGGCTTCTTCCAAAAGCGTTAGGTATTCTTCAAGCTCTTTGGCTTTCGGAAACGTAACACCGTAGACGCGGGTTAACATCTTGTTGTTCTGATCGCCTTTGAAATAGGCTGCGGCAGCGTTCATGATTTTTGCTGCCTTTATAAATCCAGTGTTTGGAATGTGAGGCCCACGGCAGAGATCTGTAAAATTGCCTTGCTGATACAAGGTTATATTGCCATCTTCTAAACCGGACAATAAATCCAACTTATATTCATCGCCCTTGTCTCCAAAATATTTAAGAGCTTCGGCTTTCGATATCGGTATCCTTTTGAAATCATTTTTCTGACGAGCTAGCTCTAACATTTTGTCTTCAATCATCTTGAAGTCGTCAGAAGAAATACTTTTGTCGCCCGTGTCTATATCATAATAAAATCCGTTTTCTACAGGCGGACCTACCCAAAATTTCACACCTGGATAGAGAGCCTCCAGAGCTTCGGCCATCAAGTGAGCTGATGAATGCCAAAAAGTAGATTTGCCTTCCGTATCGTTCCATGTGAGCAATTGGAGCTCGACATCTTTCTCCATGGCGGTGTTTAAGTCAACCACCTCTCCGTCAACCTTCGCGGCCAACACATTTCTGGCCAATCCTTCACTTATAGATAAGGCCACATCCATGGGAGTGGCTCCATTCTGATATTCTCTTTTGCTGCCGTCGGGCAGAGTAACACTAATCATCATATTGTTAGTTTCTTGTGGTATCCTTACCGATTGAAATTTGACTCCTTTTTTGTATTTTTTCTATGTTTCCAATATCAAAAATTCTTCTTTGAGGCTCGGGCTGTTCAGCCTCTTCCTGCTTTTTCCGTCTGAAGCTGCTGTAGGTCTGCGTGGCTGCTTCGGTGTAAGCATTGCTCTGTGCTTCGAGCAGGTAATTTACAGTGCTTAACCTCTCTACCAAACCCTTGCTTTCAGGCATTTTTTCTATCGCTCCTTCTAAATAACTTTTGGCCGTACTGTATCGCTTTTGATATTCGTAACACGCCGACGCCTTGAGATAGGCTTTCTCATTATCAGGTACAGCCTTGCCCCATTTATCATAAATCAAAAATGCTGCCGCATAGTTTTTTTTACGTAAAAAAATGTCGCCCACTTTCTCCAAAACATCGTAACGAGCGGGTTCAAGCCTCAAAAAAGATTGGTAAACCTTGGTTGCACTGTCTAAGGCACCAACGTTTTCGAGTGTTTGAGCTTTATTGTATACCAACTCGTGGTTTTTGGGAAACTTCTTTAGGGCCTTTTCATTGTAAGTGAGGGCAGAATCTACCAGACGAGCACTGTTGAATATTTTTATCAAATGATCGTAAGGCTCAAAGCTGTGAGGTTTCAGTACCAAGGCACGTTTGTAATTATTGATAGCCGTGGCGGTGTCGTTCTGCATGGCATAATACTTACCTTTGGCTAAAAACAACTCCGAATTGTAAGGGTATAAACTCTCGGCCTTTTGCATATACTGTTGTGCCATCTTGAAGTTTTTTTCTTTCAGATATAAATCTGCTATGAGCACATACAGTGCTGGCGAACTAAACTGCTGACTTTCGGCATCTAGTGCGTTTTTTAGAGCACCTTTATCGTTTAAAATATTCTGAATTTTGGCCTTTTGAAAAAGAAACAAACCTGAGTTAGGATTGAGGCGTTCGGCTCTCGTTATGTCTACCAGAGCATCCTTATAGTTTTCAAGCTTGTACTGCAAAACCGCTCTTTTGTAATAATTGTCGGGTTCGCTAGGATTGTTTTTGATGGCATCGGAGAGTATACTCAAAGCAGCCAAGTGCTGATTTTCCTCGTTCTGTTTTTGGCCAACGGGTATGTCATAACTCTCGCGAGTGTGGTCGGCACAAGCAAAAAGCGTAAGAAAACTTAGAAACAAAACATACCGCATAAATGGAGCACAAAAAATTGAACCGCAAAAATCCGAATTTTTTAACAAAATGGGAAGTAAATGCCTGCAAACTTTAAATAAAACTGCTACGAAACCGCAATACTCAATTCTGACCCTGAGAGCCAGAAGCTATTTTGGTTAAATAAATGGTTTTACGTACCTGTGTAAAAGTAGAACTTTGATTTTTCTTTCTTTTTCTTGATGTAGTCTTTTCGGGTGTGTCTAGTTTCAAGACCTCCAATTTGTTTTTAGCCCCATTGGCAATAAAAAAATTGTCATACCAGAGTTTCACCTCTTGAAAAGAAGGCAAAAATGATTGATTGGCCGTAGATTTCTCTTCATCAGATAACTTATAAAGTATTGGTTTGGTACCAATATTGAAGTTTTTAGTAGCCAAGTTTCCACCAACACAATAGGCCACCGAACCAGCGTTATTGAAACTCAAGAGCTGCCTAACCTGAGGACTCATCTGTTTTATGTCTATCCTATTCGACTCCACGGTATTGTTTTCTAAGGATAGGTTTGCTATGAAACCAAGCGGATAATTATACCCCGAAAAAACGGTATGAGACCTAGACGAAGACCGCCCAAAACTCATATTTCTATTTGGAGAAAAATTATCGTACGGATTGTACACTTGCTGGGTAACGGTTTTGTATTCAGGCTTGTAAAACACCCCTCCGAAAGTAAGTAGGTTATTGTTAAAAATAGGCTCGTGCATCAAAAAACTAAATTCCTTGAGTAATTTCTGAATATCTTGAGGGGACAATTCCGGCTGGCCTGCTACCAATTCAGAGAAAGACTTAAATTTCATGGAGCCAGTATTGCCACCAAAATAAGAAGTCCAGAAAAGTCCTTTATCACCAGCCTTAGATTGATATGTGCCTATAATCAGGCTTGACTTATCTGCCAGACTTATACGCTGGGCACTCATCGGAAAATTACCATTTTTTTGTGAAATCTTGGAATTTTCGAGCAAACCTCCCAAGGTATCAAACACCGCAACATTCAGAAAAGCGTCTTTGATGAACTCTCCCTTCTTACGTTTAGGGTTAGAATAAGCCATTTCCTTTACCGACCAAACAGTGTTAATACGACCTGTTTGCGGCTCAAAGTTGAGCTCTTGTACTTGTACTTTACCTTTGATGGCTGTCTCAATAAGCTTGCCCGAATCCGACTCGAAGTCAAAAGCATAGAATGCCGCACCGTTTTTGTTGGCACCTACAAGCAGCACTTTGTTGTGCAGAAAGACATAGTTTTGATCGTCAAAAAACTCTCGTAATTCAAAACCTTTATTTTGATAACGTCCTGTCTCTAAATCGAATATGAGAACTTGATAGTACATGCCGCTTGTTTCCCTAAACAAAAAAGTAAACTTTTTTTCATCGAAAGTAAAAGCCGTTGGAGCTCTTTCTACATCCAAAAAAATATCCGACTCCCATTTTTTTTGAAGGTCTATGTCATACATAACCGCCTTGGCTTTTGCCTGATCTGTTTTGGTGAATAAAAGCAAACCACCCTTACCGATAGGAATAATGTTCTGCCACGATGGTTTTCCGACTACTTCGAGCTCCACACTCTGGATAATCTGTGCCCAAAGGCTATTCGAAAATAACAAAAGGATGATTAAATATCTCACTGGGCTATTTTTTGAATAAAACAGGTCTGTTTAAAATTCGAATCAGCGTTTTTGATGATACCCCAGTTAAAAAAGTAGTTGTCGTGCCAGTGCTCAAAATTTTCAAACTCCGACTTTCTACTTTTTTGAAATATTTCCGGGCTATTTTTCTCAAAAGATTCGTTTTGGAGCATCTGACCTGTGTTGGTAAACTCTTTTATATTGAGCTTATCTGCGTTGGTATAAGACAAAAAAGTGTTTGTTCCTGCTTGGCTTACTTTAAGATGAGGCCTTAGGTCGTAGTATTTCAGATTTTTGTATTGCACAGAATTATCCCAGTTCAACTCCCCGTTGGCGTTTATTGAGATCACCACACCCTCTATGTATTTAAAGCCATCAAAAATAGAAGAATTTCTATTCCGATAACCCCACATAGAAGGATTATTCATCCAATAGTAATTATTGAGATATTGCCTTCCCCAAATAGAGGTAGGATAGAAAAATGGACTAGCATATAGCGGTGAGTTCAAAGAATTGTTTCTGAATTCAGGCACAAAGACCTCCGAGGAAATCAACAGATCTTCGCCTGAAGGGATGAGTTCGTTGATGTGCAATCTGTAGTTGAAATTGTATTCCGAGCCTTTATCCTTCTTTTTTTGTACTTGTTTTTCCAGTTTTTCCTTTTGTCTTTCGTTTAAGAACCCGAAAAAGTTTTTGAATTTGTCGAAACTGTAATACTTGATTTGGCCCAATTGCCCAAGATTGGCCACATAAATACCTTGAGAACTCTGCGACCCATCGCTATTGGCTTTACCTATGCCATAGTTACCCACCAAAAGCTTCTTGTCTTTTGCCTCAAAAAATTTGGCTGAAAGAAATGTATAGGGTTCGTTGGCAGCAATTGGAGTTGTCTTTTTAATTTTTCCAGAAAAATGATACTCTCTAAAAAGCACCTGGGTGCTCTTTTTTTGTTTGTTCAAAAACGAAATCACCGGACCATCGTCACTCAAATCTATGGATTGTATGAGCGTTTCGCCTTTGAGGTTACTTGAGTAATACTTCGGTGTGTTGAAATCATTTTCAATAAATATTAAAAACGGATCACTCTTAACCGACCCACCCAAACAAACACCACCCTCGGAGGCCACAAAGTGAGTTAGTGAAAAACCCGCTACGGTTCGAATACCGAACCTCTGAACCGCGGCAAAAGAGGTAGAAATCTTGAGTAGCTGAAAATTGATAGAGTTTTTTTGTTCGAGCAACAAATAGAGAAACTTACCATCATAAAACTCATCTAGAAAATTGACCCTGTTGGAGATATCCGTTTCTACTTCCCAGGCCACATTGAGGTCTTTATCTATTTTTTTAATTTTGAGAAGGCCAGAATTTGATTTATCCAACAAAATGAGTCCATTTTGCTTGAGGTTGACAATTCTGACTTGGTTATTGGCACCTTGAATACCAATTTGAACCATATTTTGGGCATTAGCACCCAGAAAACACAAAACTAAAAATACAAAAATTTTAACTTTCATTTGCTAATTCTATAATTCTATCGAACTCCTCCGTCCTAACGGGCACCACCGACAGCCGTGAGAGCTTCACCATCGCCATATTTTGGAGTATTGGGTCGGTTTTAATGGTTTTCAGAGATACTCCTTTGGGTAGTTTTTCAACGGGTACCAAATCCACCACCACCCATCTTGGGTCGTCTGTGGTTGGGTCAGGATAACTTTCTTTTGCTACTTTGGCGATACCTACTACTTCGAGCCCTTCGTTAGAATGGTAGAAAAGCACCAAATCGCCCACTTTCATGGCAGCCAAGTTGTTTCGGGCTGCATAGTTTCTTACGCCGTCCCACATATCTCCGCCTTTACTAACGAAATAATCCCATGAAAATTTAAAGGGCTCTGATTTTACTAGCCAATAATTCATAATAATTTTTAAATTATATTTCTATGTCAATTTCTTCTTCGTTCATAAACTCCACCTTCCAGGTGTGGTCGGCCATCAGAAAAACTTTTGCCAAAAATCTCGTAAAAGGAAACTTCCTACCCCACTCGCCAGGCCCAACCATAGACAGCACATCACCGCCGTCTGGCCTTTCATACAAAAAATAGGTGTGATTGATGATAGGTTCGAAACTCATCTGTGCGTCATAGATTCTCTCTGAAATATCGATTCGATTGTTTATTTCTTGAGCTTGTTTGCCCAGTAATTCTATTTGCTTATAGATTTTATGAAGAGCATCTTGGGTTTGTTGTCGCATGGCCATTTGAGCCTTTCCCTTTACTTTACCCATATCTTCGGGCTTGATGACCGCACTACCAGCAGTATGTGCATAGCCAATAAGACCAGGATTTCTAGAAACATTTTTTTTGTCTAAAGCGTCGCTCACGATTGATTTTTATTCGTTAAACTGTGTAAAAAATGGAAATGTTTTGGGTCTGTAAAAATAAGGAAACTTTACTGAACGTTAAAATCATTGTTTTCCAAAACATTATTTCAGCCAAAAAGTCCGTTTTACGTGTGCTATATTTTATCTTTACAAAATCTAAACTTATCTCAAACAATGACTGAAACAGAAAAAACAACAACTATTGATAGAAAAGATTTTCTTAAACAAGTGGGTGTAGGATTTGGGGCAATTATGCTCATGAACTGCCTTCAAAGCTGTAGTGAGACAGAAATACCTGACCCAGACCCGATTGTTGGCACGGATAAGGTTGATTTTTCAATAGATATTTCGGCCTCAGGAAATACGGCCTTGCAAACCAAAGGTGGCTTTTTGGTGGTTTCGACCAAAAAAATAATCATAGCCAGAACATTGGCCGATACTTGGATTGCGGTTTCGTCGGCTTGCACGCACGAAGGCACCACGATTAATTACCGAGCCAATTCAAACGATTTTCTATGCCCTAACCACCAGTCTACTTTTAGTGCCACAGGTGCCGTTACAAAATCGCCAGCTACAGCAGCACTCAAGAAATACAATGTTACTTTTTCGGCCAATACCAACACCGTGCGGGTATTTGAATAATATATGCTATACCTGTCTAAAGAAGGCGAAATAATCAATACCGAAAGCGGAAATGAGTATTACAAAAAAGCACTAAAGATTCTAGATGATTGGAATTCTGGAAGCACCAAATTCGAAATAAAAACGAGCGGTTCTACCGGAATTCCAAAAAAAATCATACTTCAAAGAAGTGAAATTGAAGCTTCTATAAGCCTAACTAAAAATGCTTTTGATCTTTATGGCGATAACCTTTTCTATTGTTGTCTCAACATAGAAAGTATTGCGGGCATGATGATGCTATTCAGATCGCAGCGGCTCCATGGCGAACTTTTGGTGGTTGAACCAAGCTCGGCACCTTTCTCTAAACTGGGTCATCTCGACTACCTTCTTAATGAAAATCGAGGGCGAAATTTCTTCGCATTTGTACCTCTTCAACTTCAGACAATCCTCGAAGATGAGAAGTCGATACAAGTCCTAAAAACGGCAAGAGCCATTTTGGTAGGTGGAGCAGCCGTAAACACCAAACTTAAAGCAAAAATCGTGGAGCACTATTTGCCTGTTTATGAAACCTACGGCATGACAGAAACGGTGAGTCATGTTGCCATAAAAAATCTAAGATTGGAAGAGGAGTACTTTAAAACTCTGGACGGCGTAGAAATAAAAACCAATGATAACGCATGTCTGATGATAAATTCACCAACTACTTCAGAACAATGGATAAGCACCAATGATGTAATTGAAATAACTGACAGTCAACACTTTAAATTAATAGGACGATTTGATAATATCATTAACAGTGGTGGCATAAAAATTCAATTAGAAGAAATTGAAAGGAAAATAAGCGATAAACTACAGATTGAAAATCGTTTTTTTTGCTTTGGAATACCGGATGAAAAACTTGGTCAAAAACTCGTTTTGGTAGTAGAGTCAAAAGAAAAGGATGTAAGCACCGAACGATTGTCGACTATATTGAGTAAATTTGAGGTTCCGAAAGAGATATTTTATGTAGAGAAATTCTCAGAAACAGACTCTTCGAAAATTGACAAACGCAAAACCATTGATGAAATCCTTAATTCTTAGATACCAAACCTCCGCTCTCATACCGGCTCCATTTGCTCATGCCATCGAAATTCATTTTTCTAACCATACGAACGGACTGAACTACAAGTTCGACCTCGAGTACTTAGATAGAGATCAATTGACGGAAGACGAAATACTGGAAGAGGGCTTCACGATTGAGGACAATTTGAGTCTCAAAGGCACACTACCCAATGTTTGGAAGGAACACCTCGAAAATATCATCTCAAAATCGGAGAAAACCTACCCACAAGAACTCGAAGACGATCAAGAATTTTGGGATATTGAGATTGGAGCCGAGAATTTTTATCCCAAAAACACTAAAAACTGGAAAGAATTTATTGAAGAACTACAACAAGCCGTATTAGAACAAAATAAACTTGAAAATCCACTCAAAATAACCGTTATCAGAAACGATAACGAAGCTAGGAAACAGTATACCATCGAAGGTATGTTTGAAAGCCGAACTTTGGTGATAACCAGCGACGATTCTAAAACAAACTTGGCTTGGCAAAAACTGAATGCACTTTTAAGAGATTTTTATTCTGCAGAATTTGATTACGAAAAAGCCACTGAAAAAATCCCTAACAAAACGGGAATGTTTTTGAATTTCGGAGATGAATTCTGGTTTGAGCTTGGAAAATCTTTTCTTACAAAACCTTCCAAAATCACTTCTTGGCTCGAAAACCAAGGATAAAATCGAGTTCGGTTTTAAGGCTTTCTACTTTACTCTGAATGCTATCCATTGAGATTTCCGGCATTGGCATAGTCCTACTTATATAGCTTACGGGCTTCCAGATTTCCTTAATTTCGGTAGCTCGAATCTCTTCGCTCGAAATATTAGCTTTGTCTGAACTCGTAAGTACAACCCCCTTAATACTCAACTGATTGTACAACCGTCTGTATTTCAAGCCGTGTAATACACTGACTATCAAATAGTTTTCGCCATCATGAATCTGGCTAAAGTCATAGACTTTTTCGACTATCAAAATACAATTTTCCAAAGGGAAATCCGATGGTGCATCAAATGCCCGTAAATTATCTTGGGTAAAAAAAGGTAAGCTTAAAACAGGTAGGTTCTCTGCATATCTCTCGAAATTTTCTTCGCTCAAATATTTCTCTGTAAGGTTAGAGTTGATATACATTATCCCCTTGCTTTTGGACTGAGTAGGCAGCTTAGGTTCTTCAAACAAGGAAGGCTGAACCATAGAAACTTCAGCATTGGTATGTTTAAAAATAGCTTTTTTCTCGATCGGGAATGGCAAATCTTCTTTTTGAGAAACGCCCAAAACAGCAGAATCGGGCCTTTTGTTGAACTCTCTCTCGTAAGAATAGTTTAGCAGCTGATCGAGTGTAATACCGAATACCTTTGATATTTTGTTTAGATTTTCAGCTGGCGGAATAGCCCTATGCTCTTCGTAAGCTCCTATCAAAGATCGCTTTATGCCGAGTACTTCTGCGAATTTCTCTTGGGTCATTCCCATCCGTTTGCGAAGAACTTTGATATTTTCGTTAACTAAAGGCATATTTTACAAAACTAAATATAAAACCAAATATAAATGATTAATAGCAAAACCCTGAGTTTTGCTAAATATTATAACGTTTCTATTACCAGGTTGTGGTTGGTATAAATACAAATATCAGCTGCGATGGTCAGGCCTTCTTTAACCATTTCTTCAGCCGAAAGATGGGTGGCGTGTTTTTTTAATGCCAAAGCAGCCGACTGGGCAAACATACTACCTGACCCTATTGCGGCTACTTGATTATCAGGCTCTAGGACATCGCCTGTACCAGATATCACCAACATTTCTTCGGCGTTGGCTACTATCATCATGGCCTCAAGGCGACGCAAATATCGGTCTGTACGCCAGTCTTTGGCCAGTTCTATGGCCGCACGTTTCATATTGCCGCCATAAGAATTTATTTTTTCTTCAAATTTTTCAATCAAAGTAAAAGCATCAGCCGTAGAACCGGCAAAACCAGCAAGAATTTTACCTCCGGCCAATCTCCGAATTTTCTTTACATTAGACTTGGCCACGGTATTACCCATGGTGGCCTGGCCATCAGCTCCTAAGGCAATCTTGCCATTGTGTATAATACCAAGTACGGTGGTCGATTTTATCTTTTCCATTGTTTATAAAAAATAAATCCCTTCGAGATTACGCCGAAGGGATTTAATTTATCTCAAAAACTTTTATACCAATAATTTATAAGGTTGCTCCAAAAGCTCTTTCAGAGTTACCAGAAAAGCAGCTCCCGTGGCACCATCTACCACTCTATGATCGCAAGTAAGTGTTACTTTCATCACATTGGTAGCATAAAACTGACCATTTTTTACAGCAACAGTTTCTTTTATTCCACCTACAGAGAGAATGCATGATTCGTTTTTAGGATTATTTATGATAGAGTTAAATTGCTCTATTCCAAACATTCCCAAATTACTTACCGTGAAAGTATTGCCTTCCCAGTCGGCTGGCTGAAGTTTTCCATTTTTAGCTTTTCCACCCAAATCTTTGGTAGTAGCTGCCAAAACTGATAACGGCAAAGTATCTGCAAAACGAATAACTGGCACTATGAGTCCTTCGGCAATGGCAACAGCCATTCCGATATGCACATGTTGGTTTTTACGAATGCTATCCCCTCTCCAAGACGCATTTACGTTTGGATGTTTTTTCAGAGCAACTCCACATGCTTTTAAAACCATGTCGTTGAATGATATTTTTACTGGAGATGCCTCGTTCATAACGCCACGAGCTTCTATAGATTTGTCCATGTTTATTTCCATGGTCAAAGAGAAGTCTACCGCAGTAGTTTGTGAGTCCGCCAAACTTCTGGCTATGGCCTTTCTCATTTGGGTTAAAGCAACCTCTTCGTAACTTTCTACCCCTGCTGCAACAGAAACAGGAGCACTTGCTCCAGAAGCCGCAGGAGCCTTTGCAGAAGGCACAAAGCTATCCACGTCAGCTTTTACAATTCTACCACCTTCACCAGAGCCTTTAACATCATTTATATTTATCCCTTTCTCTTTTGCTATACTTTTCGCCAATGGCGAGGCCAAAACTCTTCCATCTGCATTGCTTGAGGTTTCTACAGCTGTGGCTACAGTTGCTGGTTTTTCAGCAACTATCGGTGCGGCAGCAGCTACTGGTACGGGTTCTGCCTTTGGAGCTGCGACAGGTGCAGCACTAACACCACTTTTGGCTTTTACTAAAGCCTCAAAATCTGCTCCTTCCTCACCTATAACTGCTATTATTGAGTTTACAGGTGCGGCTTCGCCTTCATTAACTCCAATAAAAAGCAATTTACCATCTTCGTAAGCTTCAATTTCCATCGTTGCTTTGTCAGTTTCAATCTCTGCCAACAAGTCACCAGATTTCACTGTATCTCCTACTTTTTTAAGCCATTTGTGTATTACACCTTCGGTCATTGTGTCGCTCAAAAGCGGCATTTGAACCACGGTGGCTTTTATGTTCGAAACATCCACAGCAGGCGATGCAATTGGTGCAGCCTCCACAACAGGAGCAGCAGCAGGCTCAGCGGCAGCAGCAGGTGTAGCTACGGGAGCACCGCTTAGGAGTGATTGAAAGTCTTCGCCAGCAGCACCAACAATCGCTATAACAGCGTCTATAGGCACGGCCTTACCTTTTTCTACGCCAATATACAGGATTGTACCGTCGTAATAAGATTCCATATCCATTGTAGCCTTGTCAGTTTCCACTTCTGCTAAAATATCTCCTGATTTCACTACGTCGCCCACTTTTACATTCCATGCGGCTATAACGCCTTCTTCCATGGTGTCGCTCATTTTGGGCATTCTGATAACTTCTGCCATATCTTTGTACTTTTATGCTTAGAATTTTATGTTTAAGGCTAAAATCTCGTTTTCGACTCAAAGTTGCCTAAAAACTTTATTATATTATACTGTTCTATCCTATTTTATTTTGGTTTTGAAGCTCTTTCTTTCGTAAAAATCAAAGCTTAGAAAAACAAAACATTTCCGATTTCAAGAAAATCTAAGACCTGTTAGATTTCTAAAAATACAATTAATTAATTTTCAAAACCGCCATAAATGCCTCCTGAGGAACCTCCACAGAACCTATCTGACGCATTCTTTTCTTACCTTTTTTCTGTTTTTCGAGAAGTTTTCGTTTTCTACTGATATCACCACCATAACATTTGGCAGTTACGTCTTTTCTCATCGCTTTTACGGTCTCTCTTGCAATGATTTTGGCTCCAATGGCGGCTTGAATCGCTATTTCGAACTGCTGACGAGGTAATAATTCCTTCAGTTTTTCACAAAGTTTTTTACCCCAATCATAGGCCTTATCGCGGTGAACAATGGCCGAAAGTGCATCTACAGGGTCACCATTTAAAAGCACATCGAGCTTAACCAAAGCCGATTCTCTGTAACCTGCAAGTGAGTAGTCGAGTGATGCATAGCCCCTTGAAATCGTTTTTAATCGGTCAAAAAAGTCGAACACAACTTCTGAAAGCGGCATATCAAAAGTTAATTCCACACGAGTAGCGGTAAGATAAACTTGGTTTTTCACCTCTCCCCTTTTGTCCATACAAAGCTTCATAATGGGACCAACATAATCTGAGGCAGTGATAATCTGAGCATTGATATAAGGCTCTTCGATAGACTGAATCAGGTTAGGGTCTGGCATTTCAGAAGGAGCCGATACTTGTATTACCTCGTTTCTTTTGGTATGTACATTAAACCTCACAGACGGAACAGTGGTAATTACGGTCATATTAAATTCCCTCTCCAAACGCTCCTGTACAATTTCCATATGGAGCATTCCCAAAAATCCACATCTAAATCCAAAACCAAGAGCTGCCGAAGTTTCTGGTTCCCAAATAAGAGAGGCGTCGTTAAGCTGAAGCTTTTCCATAGACTCTCTAAGTTCCTCAAAATCAGTAGTATCTACAGGATAAATACCCGCAAAAACCATGGGTTTAACCTCTTCAAAACCATGAATCTCCTCTTTTGACGGCCTGTCTACATGGGTAATGGTATCACCTACCTTTACTTCTTTGGCTACTTTTATACCAGAAATCAAATACCCAACATCTCCACACTCTACTACATCTTTGGGTTGTTTTTTGAGCTTGAGGCTTCCTATTTCGTCTGCAATATATTCTTTGCCTGTAGCCACAAATTTGACTTTATCACCTTTGCGAATGGTACCATTTTTAACTCTAAATATTACTTCTATACCACGGTATGAATTAAAAACCGAGTCAAAGATGAGGCCCTGAAGCTCTGCCTTGGGATCGCCAACAGGAGCTGGCACTCTATCAATAATAGCCGTTAAAATATCGTCAATACCAATACCCTCTTTGGCACTGGCTAGCACGATGCTGTCTGGATCAACACCAATCAAATCCACGATTTGGTCTTTAACCTCCTCGATCATGGCACCAGGTAAATCTATTTTATTAATAACTGGGATAATCTCCAGATTATGCTCTAATGCAAGAAAAAGATTGGAAATGGTTTGAGCTTCGATACCCTGAGCAGCATCTACGATGAGCAATGCACCCTCACAGGCAGCTATAGACCTTGAAACTTCATAACTAAAGTCAACATGACCGGGAGTGTCTATGAGATTTAGAACGTACTTTTCGCCTCTAAAAACATAGTCCATCTGTATAGCATGGCTTTTTATGGTGATACCTCGCTCTCTTTCGAGATCCATGTCATCTAAAAGCTGAGCTTGCATCTCTCTGGCAGTTACTGTACCTGTAAATTCTAGAAGACGGTCTGCCAGCGTACTTTTTCCGTGATCAATATGGGCTATAATACAAAAGTTACGAATATTTTTCACAAAAAATTATTTAGTCCAAACAATGAAATTGAGGTGCAAAAATAGTACAAAATCATGGAAATTGAGAGTAAAAAATCAATATATTTTGGTGGACTATTTCCAAAGTTTCTTGAATGAAAGAAATACACCGTAGTTATCCTCTATGAGGTCGCCTTGTTCTACTCCTATACCGATATTCACTATTCCCTTGAGTTTTGCTGAAGGAATGGCAGCCTTGGTAGCAACGGAAAATTGGTCTGCCAGAAGTGGAAAATTTCCAGAACCATAATTTCGACTAAAAGACATACGAGTCTCTAACTGAACTGAGTTGAGTTTGTTTGTCATGCCAAAATACCCAGCTTTGATATTATTGTTGTTGGCATAGAGTTGTATCAGGCCGTTTACTTTCCTGATATATTTTATTTCGGGATTCGGAATCAAGAAAGGCGAACCAATGGTAAGAGCATTGTAAGACCAACCGTCTAAATACTGTCCATGATTGAAGTAGAAGTTTTGATTTCGTCCATAGTGCCTTCCATCAAAACCTATCAATCGCAAAAAGCCAGACCTATAGAGGCCTTGATTGGTGGTATGAAGAAATTCAAGAACCACCTTTTTTACTTTACTTTCTGATTTTAGAGAAGTTAGGGAAACGCCATATAAACCGTCATCGATATTGGTCAAGCTACTGAAGGTTTGCCCTGTTTCAAAAATTATTTGTTTGTAAAACAACAATCGCATGGTTTTGAGATTTAATTCTCCTCCCATATCTATTTGCCCCAAATGATTACCATAACGATTTTCGTAGTCATAAGGACTGGTATTCGGATTGACCAGTGAGTCTTTTGAAGGATTAGAAAACGGAAAAACGATGTTTCGATAGGTGTAAAGTCCTGTTGGAAACCTGCCGTTAATATATCTAGTATCGGTTTCGGAAAGTTTATATTTGGGCACCCCGCCCCATTGGGCATGGTGGAGTACACCTCCATAAAGCTTTATTTTTGAACCCGGTTTGCCGATTCGCCCATAGAGGCTTTTTTGATGCAAATAATAGCTTTTCGCAAATGGCTGATTACCAAACCATCCATGAGAATAATGACCCTTGAAACTGAGCCAAGGAAAAATGAACTTCGAATACTCGGGAATCAGAATCTGAATTTCGGGAATGGGCAGTGAGTTGCCTGACCAAGTGATGGAGCCACTGCTCAGGGTAGAGTCCACCAAGCCATGCACTTGTCTCTTTCTGCCAGCGAACATGGCTATTTTTTTGTACGAAATTCCATAAAATGCCTCTGGGATAACGATTTTGGCTTGCGAACCCACAAATAGTGCAACATCTGCACAATATTGGGCCTTAAATTTCTTAGAACTTGTGTCTTTCAATGAAGCCAAATTCTGTCTGAACATTACGGTATTATCGGTACTTGGAAATGCTCCAAACTGGTTACTTCTCAACCAAAAAGGAATCTTATTATTGATAGAATAAAACACACCCAACTCGACAGAATATTCTACTTTTCGAGTTTTTTGAGCAAAAAGAATATTTTCACACATTAGTGCAAAAGACAATAAAAGTATGATTCTGAGCAAATTCCTAGTCATCTGGTACCGAAAAATAAAGTATTCGGATGAGAAAACCTCTACAAAAACCAAGCCAACTTATGATAAAACCCAATTCATCAGAAGGGCGGTTAAATATCCACCATAGGTACCTATAGCATAACCCAAAACTGCAAAAATAACTCCTATAGGCACTAGAGAAGGATGAAACGCTCCAGCTACAACCGATGCCGAAGCCGCTCCTCCAATGTTGGCCTGAGAACCCACCGCTAACATGAAATACGGAGCCCTGAGCAATTTACCGGCTGCCACCACGAAAATAATATGAACAACAATCCAGATTAAACCCACCAAAAACAACCAAATATTGTCTGCCACTGCGGAGAGGTCCATCTGCATACCAATGGAAGCCACCAAAATATACAGAAACAAAGTTCCAATTTTAGAAGCACCAGCATACTCAAGTTCACGAAGTTTGGTTCTGGATGCTGCAACACCAAAAACGGTAATAATAAACACCACCCAAAAGAAATTTGAGGTCAGACTAAACCGCTCAAGCTCAGGATAATTTTGTTTCACAAAAGGACTTATCAAATCTGCAAGAAAATATGAAACGCCTGTAAAACCAAAGGCAACCGCTGCGAGACTAAGGTAATCGTCGAATGTGGGAATTTTCTCTTTTTTACCTTTCAGTTCCGAAATTTTACTTTTCATATCTTCTACAACACTGCTATCGGCCCCAAGCCAATTGTCCAATCTCTGATTGTTCACAACACCAACCAGCAACATCGCCAGCCAAGCCTCCGCAATCAAGACATCCACAGCTACACATTGCGAAAAAACATAGTCGCTGGGTTGCAAAATCTCCTTTAGGGCAGTCTGATTAGCACCGCCACCTATCCAGCTTCCAGCAATGGCACCGAGGCCACGCCAAACCTCATTTTCGGTTCCTGTATAAAAAACCTCGGGCTTCAAGCTACTGACAATTTTAACTGCCAAAGGCCCTCCTACAATCACCCCTAAAGTACCTGCCAGAAAAACCAAAAGTGCTTTCCAACCTAGTTTTTTGAGCATTTCAATATCTAAACTCAGTGTAAAAAGCAACAAACATGCAGGCAATAAATATTTCGAAACGAAAGGATATACACCCGATGTTTCACCAGAAATCCAACCCAAGGTATTAAAAACTCCAGGTAAAAAATAGCACAATAAAATAGGAGGAAAAACACGAAATAATCCTTTCAAAAGCCTATTCTGAGACTTTCCCAATTGAAAAACAAGAAATAAAATGGCAAAAAGAATAGCTATAACGACTGCATCATTCTTAAATATGGGTTCGGGGCTCATCCGGTAAAGTTTTGTCAAATATACAAAATCAAAACCACCCTAAAAACAAAACACACAATCTACAAAATGAGACTGTGTGTCGCAATTACACTTCATCAACAAACTAAAAACCAAATAATATTTTAAAAAAAATATTTTCTATAACAAATGTGCAAAAAAAAGGGCATGAAAAAAATAATCTTACGCATTTTTCTTTTTCACGCCCTTTGCATGGCTGTAGGAGGGGGAGTCGAACCGCCCACGATGCAGTTAGCCAAAGAGCAAAATTTGGTGGTCAACCCCAGTCGGAACTGAAAAAACCCGTTCGGCTTTACTCTTCGTTTATCCTGTAACCATCACCCCCGAGACAGGAGGGCACGGCTGCCAATTTCGTCATCCTACAGTATTGTTGAGAACTCAATTGTTTTCGTCTCTCTCTGAAAACATTACAAAGGTAATACCAATATTTGAATCAATAAAAATTATTTATCATTTTATTCAGAATTTATTATTTCATTTATTATTTTTGACATTAAACTAAATATTATTTAGATTTAACACATCAACTCATATTCTAACTAAACATTTTTTAGATGACGAAAGAAAATATTGACGAAATAGACTTAAAGATTCTTAGAATATTGATAGAAGACGCCAAGGTTTCGTATGGCGAAATAGGCGAAAAGGTGTTTCTGTCGCCCGGAGCGGTACATACGCGGGTAAAAAAGATGGAAACTACTGGAATAATAACTGGAAGCAGCATCAGTGTAGACACCAAAAAACTAGGCTGGGATATAGCCGCATTTCTTGGCATTTATCTCGAAAAAAGCGAACAATACGACGATGTGGCCACCCAACTAAAAATAATTCCAGAGATAGTGAGTATCAATTACACCACCGGAAATTACAGTATCTTTGTAAAATTGATGTGCCGAGACACCGCTCACTTGAGGAGTGTTTTGCACGATAAAATTCAAAAAGTACAAGGAATTCAACGAACCGAGACTTTTATTTCGTTAGAAGAAAGTCTTTCGCGTACAGCACCCATTATATAGAAATGAAACAGCTTTTTCTAACCCTATTCATCTGCCTATCAGGCTTTGTCCTAAAGGCCCAGTTTAACCAGAAACTGATAGAAGAAAAACTAAAACTTCCTCAAAAAAGTAATATCCACGAGACAATTTATCAAATTGGAGAGACATTTCTTGGTTTTCCATACGAAGCCGGCACACTGGAAGGACCCGAAGAAAAATTAGTTTGTAAACTAGACGCTTTTGACTGCTACACCTATGTTGAGAATG
Source organism: Leadbetterella sp. (assembly GCA_035299025.1). Classification (GTDB taxonomy): domain Bacteria; phylum Bacteroidota; class Bacteroidia; order Cytophagales; family Spirosomataceae; genus Leadbetterella. Next base: position 361,590 of record DATGXK010000016.1, on the reverse strand, counting down.
TGTTGGCCCTAAGTATAGCCAAACATTCTGAGCAACCAACATTTGAAAACTACATGAAAATTTTGCAAAATTTGAGATACAGAGATAGCAAAATTGATGGATATCGCTCAAGGATTCATTATTTCACCGATTGGGCTAAAACAGCCGAAAAGAATAATTATCTGAAAGATTTAAGTCCGATTTTAGGTGTAAAAATGGACAAGCCGATAAACTTTATGAGTCAGCACCGAAACCTCTACCCTTCATTTGCAAAAGACGACAAAGTGTTAGAGGACATTGTTTTGATGGAAAAAAAATTAGCAAAAAAGGCCATTTATCATATCAAAAAAGAGGATTTTAGCACTTATGAGCCTGCCATTAAAACAGGAGACATCATCGCTTTTACGAGTACCGTGGCTGGCTTAGATGTAAATCACGAAGGTTTTGCAATAAGAAAAAATGGAAAACTTTATTTGATGCATGCTTCTATAGAAAAGAAGAAGGTGATAATTTCTGAAGAAACGCTACAACAATATCTAATGAGAATTAAAAAGCACGCTGGTATCATGGTTTTGAGAGTCAACTAGTCTCGCCAGCTGATTTCCACTATTTTGTCATTCAACACTACCGTAGATTTCTTTGCCGTTTCTGGTTTGAAAATCAGCACCTTACCCTTCTCGGCCTTGGTTAATACTTGAGAAATCACATTTCGTTGGTCTTTTTTATGAAAAACCACTATTCCCTCATCCTGAGTAGTTTTAATTTCCACTTTTGACCTGCCCTTTTTAAATTCTATATTATTCTTAAAACTAGCCGTTCCTTCCAAAATATCTACCATTTTCGTAACATCAGGAATACCAAAACCAACAAAATTATTGGGTATTTCAGACAAACTAGCAGACTGACCAAGAAGTTTCTTAATGTCCTTAGAAGTCAAATCAGGCTTTTTGCTGAGCAAGCCTGCTATAAGCCCAGTGATAACCGGTGCGGCCAGAGATGTACCAAACTGAGAATAAACCGTCACGTCCGGCTTAATGAACGGCACTGTTTCTACACCCTTACTGCTGTAAGACATTCGCATTCCGTGCTCATCGTTGGCACCCACACTAATAACCTCCTCTACATCACCGGGAGTTGAAACCAACCCACCCCAGCCTTTATTGTCGCCTTCGTTGCCTGCCGATATTACCAAAACCATCCCCTTGTCGTTTACTGCCATTCTAGCACCTTGGGCTATCAGGCTTGTTTTTCCATCCATTTGCTCAGGCTTATAACTCTCTGTAGGATTTGTAAAACCAGTGGCATAGCCTAAAGAAGAATTGGCCAATCTTACGCCTAAACTATCCAGCCACTCTATGGCCGCAATCCAATTGTCCTCTTCAATTCTGGCTTCCCTTTGTGATGATTCTGTACGTGCGAAGTAGAAATTGGATTTTAGACCTAAACCAAAAAGTTGCTTTTTCTCAGAATTGAAACCTGCAATGGCTGTCGTTACCAAACTGCCATGAATTTCTCCGTCAGATTTTTTCTCTCCATAAAAATCTACTTTTGGTGGACTAAAAAAATCCTTGGCATTTTTAACTTTCTTATAATCAAACAAATGACGAAGATTTGGATCATTTGGTGCATCAAAAAAACCACCATCTATCACACCGATGTCCACTCCCTCCCCCATCCATCCTTTTTCTATAAATGCCCCTGCATTAATCTGATGTAATGGATAAGAAAGGTAAATTCCATCAAAAGTAGGAGGCTTGTTTAAAGCTAAATTTTGATAAGTCGTAATTCTTCGAATTTCTTTTACAAATGGATAATGACCTATCTTACTTATTTCATTATCAGACAAATAAACCGAAATGGCATTAAACCAACGACTGGTATTTTGTACCCTAAAACCTGCATCAGAAAGCACCTTGACCTCTTTATGAAAAGGTCCGAAATCAGATTCTTGAAATATTGCTAAGCCGAGACTTTCCCTATTTTTATATGTTTTGTTTGAAACTGGTTGATGTTGAGACAAATCTCTTTCTTTAAAAAACACCCAATACTTTTCTTGGGCATTTGAAACAGAAAATGCAAAAAGTAAAAAAAACAAAATTCTACCCTTCAAAATATTCAATTGAGCCTATTTTTTATATTATTGCAAATATAATCTGAAATAAAATGAGGTACGAAAAAATCGCAAATAGCTTTTACATAGAAAACCGGAAGAAGTTTGCAGATAAAATCTTACCCAATTCTGTAGCTGTATTTTCGACCAATGATCCATTACCCACTAACGCTGACGGCACTTTTGGCTTTATTCAAAACAGCACATTCTTTTATTTGACAGGGATTGACCAAGAAGATGGTTATTTGATTATCGACAAACGCAAAACTCCTCACCAAGAAATACTTTTTATAAGAGAAACCAACGAAAAAATACGAGTTTGGGAAGGCGAAATGCTTTCAAAAGAAGAAGCTAGGGAGATTTCAGGAATTGAAAACGTAGAATGGAGTTCAGAGTTTTGGAAAAAATTAGAACACAATTTAAATAATTGCCTAAATATCTACACGCACATAGATTTAAATCAAGGAAAAGGAACGGCCTTCAGGTCAAGGGAAAAATATTTGACTACACTTTTGAAAAGAAAATTTCAGAACAAAAATTTTATTAATTCATCAGAAATAATTGACAATCTGAGAGTTATTAAGCATCCTTTAGAAATAATTCAGATAAAAAAAGCAATCGAAATTACCAAAGCGGGATTTGAAAGAGGTGCGAAATTTCTAAAAAGTGGTATTTTTGAATTTGAACTAGAAGCAGAAATCAGTCACGAGTTTTTTAAGCGAAGGTCAAGAAATCATGCCTTTCAGCCCATAATGGCCTCTGGAAAAAATGCGTGTGTGTTGCATTATATCACCAACAATGAGATTTGCAAAAATGGAGACTTGATCCTGATGGATTTCGGAGCGGAATATGGTAACTACAAAGCTGACATGACGAGGACCTTGCCCATAAATGGTAATTTTTCTCATAGACAGGCCGAAGTTTACCAATCTGTTTTGGATGTTATGCAAGCCATTAAAAAACAAATGGTGATGGGAAACACTATTGACGATTTAAAAAAAGAAACCCAGAACTTGATTGGAAAAGAACTCATAAAACTTGGACTTTGCTCTGCATCTGAACTAAAAAATGAGCCAAAAACTATTCTCAAATATTTTCCACATGGTGTTTCACATCATTTGGGCTTAGATGTTCACGATGTTGGAGATAGAAAAAGACCTCTGGAAGCCGGAATGTTGCTAACTTTGGAGCCAGGAATATATATCCAAGAGGAAAATCTTGGAATCAGGTTAGAAAATGATATTTTGATTACCGAAAATGGAAATGAAGATTTGATGGAAGGAATTCCTTTGGAAATAGTAGAAATAGAAAATTTAATGAAAAAATAAAGTTTAGCAGAGCTAAATAATAAACTTGGCGGCTTTGCCACTTTATGAGAAAAACAAAAAATATGAAAACCTCAAAAATTATTTACAACGGTGGCTTAAACACCGAAATGACTCACCTGAAATCAGGAAAAACAGTAGTAACCGACGCTCCAACGGACAACAACGGCAAAGGCGAGGCCTTCTCTCCTACCGACTTGGCGGCCACTTCACTGGGTGCTTGTGCCATCACAGTAATTGGCATCGCAGCCCAAAATGCTGGTCATGAGTTTAAAAATTCTGAAGTACAAATTACCAAAATAATGACTTCGGAAGCTCCAAGAAAAATAGCCAAAATTATAGCCGAGTTTGACTTTACTTGTGAGCCTCCACTTTCGGATTCTGATAAAAAAAGATATGAAAGAGTGGCATTAACTTGTCCGGTTTCGTTGAGCTTACATCCTGATATTGAGCAAGAAATGATTTTCAATTGGCTGAACTGAGCATGACATGGCTCGACCATATCAAAAATTTCAAGAATTACCTGAAACTCGAACGGGGATTGTCAGGTAATTCTGTTGAATCATATGTTAGAGATGCCGAAAAACTCTTTCAGTTTTGTGGAGAAACCAAACATGTTTCATCTCTAAAAGATGAAGACATTCACAATTTCTTAGTTTTTTTAAACGATTTGGGACTTTCAGCCACGAGCCAAGCCCGGATTTTGAGTGGAATCAAAGCTTTTTTTGAATATTTATTTATTGAGAAAATAGTAATTTCTGACCCCACCGAACTTATTTCTTCTCCAAGAATTACCAGAAAATTACCAGAAACGCTTCATTTGCATGAAATAGAAGCAATGATGGCCAGCATTGACCTGAGCACTCACGAAGGTACTCGAAACAAAGCAATTATAGAGGTAATGTACAGCTGTGGCTTACGAGTTTCGGAGCTAATTAACCTAAAAATATCTGATTGTTTGTTTCAAGAAGGTTTTATAAGGGTAGTTGGAAAAGGCAACAAAATGCGATTGGTACCCATTGGAAATGAAGCCATTAAGTTCTCTAAAATCTACCTCCTTGAAGTACGTATTCAGCTTAACATTGAACCAGGTCACGAAGATTATCTTTTCTTGAATCGCCGTGGAAAAGCTCTTAGTCGGGTGATGGTTTTTATAATCATAAAAGATCTGGCCGAGAAAGCGGGAATTCATAAAAGTATCTCTCCGCATACGCTTAGGCACAGTTTCGCTACGCACTTGGTCGAGGGAGGTGCAGACCTTAGGGCTGTTCAGGAGATGCTCGGGCATGAATCTATCATTACCACTGAAATTTATACGCATTTGGACAGAGCCTATTTGCAACAAACTTTGAAGGAATTTCATCCAAGGGGATGAAAAAGTATTGGAGTCAAACTTAATTTTACCATGTTGATCAATCTTCATTATGAGACGAATTACCGTATTTTTCAATTTAATTTTCACTATCTCTTTCGCTCAAACACCCATTTTTATTTCTGGAACTGAAGGATATCGGTCTTTTAGAATACCCGCTATTGTTGCTGCAAAAAACGGCTGTTTGATAGCATTTGCCGAAGGCAGAGTCAACAATGCTGGAGATTTTGGAAATATTGATTTAGTAATGCGAAAAAGTTGTGATAATGGAAAAAGTTGGAGCAAACTGAAAATTGTAATTGACAATGACAAGCTCCAAGCCGGTAACCCAGCCCCAGTTTTTGATTTCTTAGACCCAGAATTCCAAGAAGGTCGATTGTTCCTTTTTTATAACACAGGAACCAACCGTGAAAACGAGGTTCGAAAAGGCAATGGAAAAAGAGAAGTCCTTTACGTCACCTCCATTGACAACGGAGAAACTTGGTCTACTCCAGTAGATATTACTTCCCAAACGCATAAACCCTCAGAGTGGCGATCGTATGCGAATACGCCTGGACATGCTTTACAATTGACGAAAGGCTCAAAAAAAGGGAGATTATTTGTGCCTGCCAATCACAGTGAAGGCGAACCTTTAGCAGATTTTGAGGATTATCATTCGCATGCATTTTATTCTGATGACCATGGCAGAACATTCAAGTTGAGTCAAAGTCTGAAACTAACGGGAAGTAATGAAGCCACTGCGGCAGAATTGTCCAACGATAAATTAATGCTAAATGCTAGAAATCAAAAAGGTGATGTAAAGCAAAGAATTATTGCAATAAGTAGGGATAATGGCGAAACTTGGACCTCTGAATATTTTGATGAAAAACTTATTGACCCAGTTTGTGAAGGTAGTATTTTAAATATTGGTGGCAAAAAACTTGCTTTCACCAATGCCGCAGATATAAAAAACCGCAATAACCTTACCCTGAGAATCAGTAAAGACGAAGGAAAAACTTGGTCGAAATCAATTTTAATAGATGGAAATGACGGTAGTGGCGACTTTACGGCTTATTCTGATATCGTAAAAATAAGTAAAAGGAAAATTGGTATTCTCTATGAAAGAGACAATTATAAAGAGATTGTTTTTAGGATAGTTAAATGGTAAAACCTATTTCAAAAACCAATAAACCGCAAACGCAGAAACATACGCCAAGGCACTCATATAAACCAACTGGATGATTGGCCATTTCCATGACTTGGTCTCTCTATAAACTACCGCAATGGTACTCATGCACATCATGGCAAACACGTAGAATATTAGTAGAGAATATGATGTGGCAACTGAGAACACGGCCTCACCAGTTTCTGGATTTACCTCATTTTTCAATCGAGATTTTATGGTCGAATCGTCGGCATCGTCAGCACCAATGCTGTAAATGGTAGAAATAGTCCCCACAAAAACCTCTCTTGCCGCAAACGAAGTAATTAGAGCAATGCCTATTTTCCAGTCATAACCTAAGGGTTTAATGGCAGGTTCAATAAATTTACCAAACAGACCCGCATAAGAATTTTGAAGTTTTTCCGCAGCTATTTTGGGCTCTAATTCATCTGAACTTAGGCCAATATTTTCGGCTGCAACCCTTTCCTCCGCTTTTGAAAAACCCTCTCCCGGCCCGTATGAGGCCAATACCCAAAGCACAATCGAAATAGCCACAATGACTTTACCGGCCTCAAAAACGAAAGTTTTTACTTTTTCCAAAATCGTATAACCTACCTGCTTCCATCTTGGCTTTTTGTATGTAGGCAGTTCCATTACAAAGAATGTCCGCTCGTTGGTTTTAAGTATTTTTTTCAAAAACCAACCTCCCACCAAAGCGGAGAAAAACCCTAAAAGATATAGTCCCATCAAGGCCAAGCCTTGGAATCCAAACAAGCCAAATAGCTTATCATCAGGCACTACCAGAGCAATCAAAATGGTATAAATAGGCAAACGAGCAGAACAACTCATTAAAGGCGTGACCATGATGGTGATCAGTCTGTCCTTCCAATTCCCAATAGTTCTGGCCGACATAATAGCAGGCACTGCACAGGCCATACTCGAAATCAACGGCACCACACTTTTGCCGCTCATGCCAAATCTACGTATGAGTTTGTCCATCAAAACCACCACGCGAGCCATATAACCAGACTCTTCAAGAATGGAAATAAATGCAAATAAAAAGGCAATTTGAGGAATAAAAATAACCACTCCGCCAATTCCAGCTATCAAACCATCTGTCAATAAATCAGTAATTTTGGATTCAGGAAGTATAGATTTCAAGAAATCATTCAATGAAGCTATTCCTCCATCAATCAAATCCATTGGATAGTTAGCCAGCGTAAATACCGACTGAAAAATCAAGAATAGTATTCCAAGAAATATCACATAACCCCAAAATCTATGAATGAGGACATTATCAATTTTCTGGGTGAGAGTAAGTGAATTGTGCTTTTCAGACTCTATTTCAACAACTTGACTCAATGTTTGGCCAATATCTCTGTAGCGATCCATTACCTCTTTTGCTTGAAAAACATCGGCATCCAATTTCAAATCAGTAGCAATGTCCTCTAAAAATCTTTGATCATTTTGTCCTAAAAACGAAAGCTTATCAGTTTGTGTTAAATAATGAAGAGCCGCATAATCTGTCTTTAAGGAAAACTTTTCTTTAATCTGCTTTACTGCTGGTTTCATATCCTCTGAGACCACCTCGAGGTTCTGATGAACTTGCTTTTTCTCCAAAGCTCTAAAAATAGTCAGTTTCAAGCCTTCTAGGCCGATTCCTTCTCTTGCATTAACCTCCACAACGGGTATTCCGAGCAGTTTTTCTAACTTTGGAGTGTTTATTGACACTCCGATTTCGTTGGCCACATCCAGCATATTCAATGCCAAAACGGTCGGAATCCCTAGGTCATTTACCTCCTCAAAAAGCAGGAGATTCCGTTTAAGATTGGAAGAATCAACAACTATAACAGCTAAATCAGGATAATCCGCGTGATTTTGATTGGTAAGAACTTCAAGAACGACTTGCTCGTCTAGCGAATTAGGGTATAAGCTGTAGGTTCCAGGTAAATCTATAACCTGAATATCAGAGCCATCGCTTATTTTACAAAAACCAACTTTTTTGTCAACAGTTACGCCCGGAAAATTCCCGATTTTTTGTCTAAGACCCGTGAGATGATTGAAAAGTGAAGATTTACCGCAATTGGGATTTCCTATTAATGCAACAATCATGGGCTCAGTCGATAAGAATGGTGAGGGCTTCAGATTTTCTAAGTGAAAGTTGATAGTCTTCCGAAACAGAAATACAGTAAGGACAACCCAAAGGTGCTTTGTGATCCAGTTTCACTTCCGTTCCTGGCAAACAACCCATTTCGAGCAATTTCAGTGCAAGTTTATTATCTAAAAATGCGGAAATTACCCCCTTTTCTCCCTCTTTTAAATCAGCTACGCTCTTCAATCTAATTAGACTTATTACAAATAGTAACGCAAAAGTAGCTTATTTTGTTCTTAGAATGGTTCATCTTATTGTAAAATATCTCAAAATATGACCAAAATCAGAATCTTTAAAACTTAATCTCTCACTTTTTAGAATTAGCCTTGCTATCTTTCTAATTGTCTCATCTAACTTGTAATTTTGCAAAAAAGAATTTGAATGTCGAAAATAATAGAAACGCACGCCCATATCTACGATGAACAATTCGAAAACGACCGTGACGAAATGTTACATAGATCATTTGAGGCAGGCGTGGAACAAATATGGATGCCCAATTGTAATCACGAAACCATCGAAGGCATGTTATCTCTTGAAGCCCAGTATCCAGAGAATTGTTTGTCCATGATGGGGCTCCATCCTTGCTATGTGGGTGAGGATTATGAAAAAGAATTAGAAATAATTGAGAAATGGCTGAGTGAAAGACCTTTCATCATGATTGGAGAAATCGGCTTAGATTTTTATTGGGATTTGGCATTTGTTCCACAACAAGAAAAAGTTTTTTTACACCAACTTTCGCTCGCAAAAAAATACAATTTGCCGATTTGTATTCATTCCAGAAACTCAAAAGACAATTCGCTGAACGCCATTCAAAGGTGTTGCGACTTGATTGAAGAATTTGGATGGAAAGAACTCCGAGGAATTTTCCATTGTTTTTCGGGAGATGCAGCAGATGCAAAAAGAGTAACTTCACTCAACTTCCTTTTGGGTATTGGAGGCGTTGTTACTTTCAAAAATGGCGGCTTGGATAAGTTCTTAGCAGACATACCCTTAGAAATGATAGTTTTGGAAACTGATTCGCCATACCTAGCACCAGTACCACATAGAGGCAAAAGAAACGAAGTTAATTATTTGGATTTAATCGTCACTAAGATTGGCGACATTTATGAAATTTCTGAAGATAAGGTAATGTCACAAACTACGGAAAATGCAAAAAAACTGATTCAGAAATGAAAAAAACAAATACGGGTCTCCAATTTATTCTTTTAGGAATTGTCTTTGCCATATTTTGGTCCTCTGCATCGGTGGCGGCCAAAATAGGCGTTCAAAGTATGGAGCCATTAGTTTTGTTTCAGTTTAGGTTCTTTTTAGCGGGTATTTTACTCCTAGCCTATCATGCCATTTTCGAAAAATGGCAATGGCCAAACCGCCAAGAAGTCATTGCACTCAGCATCTTTGGTTTTCTTAACGTAACGCTTTATCTAACACTTTTCGTACTGGCTATCAACGAAGTAGCCGCTGGCATTGGTAGCTTATCGGTGTCTTTGGGACCAGTGCTGATGGCCATTATTGGTGGACTAATTTTAGGCAAAAAGATAGAAGCCAAACAAATATTTGGTCTTCTCTTTGGCATCGGCGGAGTTTTTATTGCAGTTTGGCCACTTTTGCAAAATAGTTTCGCCACGTTTAGAGGCCTGACTTACTTGTTTCTTGGTATGCTCAGCTACAGTCTAGCTGCCATTTATTTTTCAGAAAAAAAGTGGACACTTAGCAGATATGCCATCAACGGCTGGCAGGTACTTTTCGGTGGTATATTCATGCTCCCCTTAACAATATTCTTAAAGAAAGAACCTATCCTTTTCACACAAGAAAACATACTCTCTATCCTTTGGTTGGCAATACCGGTATCACTACTGGCAGTAAATCTTTGGCTGAAACTTATTAAAATCGACGCCATCAAAGCTGCATTTTTTCTCTTTCTCTGCCCTATTTTTGGGTTTATTTTCTCTTCATTTATTTTGAACGAGCCATTCACATGGCACACCATGGTTGGGTTAGTTTTGGTCCTATTGGGTTTATTTCTTGGGCAAGAAAAGAAGTAATTGTCGGAAGTTTATGGCCTAAAAATATGCCCAAAATCATTTTATTATTATTTCAAGATTTTTTTTGAAAAAAAATATATGAATTGATAGTTAGTAATTAATTTCAGAGGTAAATTAGCAAAATTTCTTTAACGTACATTTTTCCAAATATCTATTTAATTTACGTATTTATTAGATATACCTGTGGTTCAATTTCATCATCAACAATTGAATAACAGTGAGTTGGAAGACTAAAAAACCATATAAACAATAAGTATGAAAATTGGAGTTTTAAAAGAAACCAAACCCTTTGAAACTCGGGTAGCTCTGACTCCTGACTTGGTAAAACAAATCACAAAAAAAGGCTTTGAAGTAATTATTGAAAACGAAACAGGCGTTTCTTCTTCATTTTCGGATGACAATTATGTTAATGCGGGGGCCAGTATTGGCTCTCGAAAAGATGTTTGCCAAAGTGATGTTGTACTAAAAGTCAATGCCTTGACAGTAGAGGAAATCCAACTTTGCAAAGATGGGATTGTCTGTATTTCATTTCTGTATGCCTACACCGTTCCAGAGGTTGTCGAGGCCTTAAAGGCCAAGAAGATTTCGTCGTTTTCAATGGATGCTGTTCCCCGTATTTCTATTGCCCAAAAAATGGATGCTTTGAGTTCACAAGCAAACTTAGCAGGTTATAAAACCGTCATTTTGGGGGCAAATGCTTTAGGACGAATCTTCCCATTGCTTATGACTGCTGCAGGAACAATCACTCCTGTGAAAGTTCTTATTTTTGGAGCTGGAGTGGCTGGCCTTCAAGCTGTTGCCACCGCAAAAAGACTCGGAGCAGTAGTGGAAGTAACCGACGTAAGACCTGAAACTAAGGAACAGGTTGAGTCTCTAGGCGGTAAGTTCCTGACCGTAGAGGGCGTAGAAGGAGTAAAAGTTGAAGGAGGATATGCCAAGGAAGTCTCGGCGGAGTTTTTGCAAAAACAAAAAGAACTTGTTGAGGCCAAAATAAAAGAGGCAGACTTGGTCATTACAACCGCCTTGGTAATTGGCAAAAAAGCCCCAGTTTTGGTTTCTGAGGAAATGGTAAAATCCATGAAAACAGGTTCGGTAATTGTAGATATGGCCGTGGAGTCTGGAGGAAACTGTGCTGTTTCTGAAATAAACAAAACGGTGGTCAAACATGGTGTAACCATCATTGGTGAGTCCAATCTTCCAGCCTTGTTACCCATAAATGCCAGTCAGTTATATGCCACCAATATTACCACGCTTTTATATCATTTGGTAGACGAAAATGGCTTTAAATGGGATATGGATGACGAAATAACCAAAGGTTCCTTAATAACCCACGGAGGCGAATTGGTTCATGCCTTCACAAAAAGTATTCTAGAAAAAAACTAATTTGAATTATGGAAATTATAAATAGCGTAATCACTTTTTTCGGAGAAAATATCCAAATAATTTACATTCTTATCCTTTCAATTTTTGTGGGTATCGAAGTTATTTCTAAAGTACCTTCTGCATTACACACGCCATTGATGTCAGGAGCCAATGCCATCCATGGTGTGGTGGTGATCGGAGCGATTATAGTGATGGGGCATGCTGAAGAAGGCAACTGGCTTGCTATAATTTTAGGTTTCCTTGCAGTAATTCTTGGTACCTTAAATGTAGTAGGAGGTTTTGTAGTTACCGACAGAATGTTAGAAATGTTCAAGAAAAAGAAGTAAGTATTTAATCGAATTTAAAAATGCAAAATCAATATTGGTTGTATCTTATATATCTATTGGCGTCGGTGTCTTTTATAGTAGGTCTAAAAATGCTTTCAGGACCTAAAACCGCCAGAAAAGGTAATTTTTTAGCTGCCGGAGGAATGGCCCTGGCCATATTGGGCACTATCTTTCTTCATCAAAACGAAGAAGGACATTTAATAGGAAACTACGGTTGGATTTTTGGTGGAATTGCCATCGGCACAGTAGTGGGTTGGCTCTCCGCCAAAAAAGTTCAAATGACAGACATGCCCCAAATGGTAAGTTTGTTTAATGGTATGGGCGGTGCCTGTGCAGGTTTGATTTCTGTGGTAGAATATAAGCACCTGCATGATACGGCTAGCACCGGAGCTGTTATAACCATACTTTTAGGACTCATAATTGGCTCTGTGTCATTTTCGGGAAGTATAATTGCTTACCTGAAACTGCAGGAAATTATGAAAAAAACTTTCAGATTACCTGCTCAGAATATCTTCACCATCGTTTTGTTATTGATGATATTAGGTATGTTGGTTATGACCATCATAATGCCCGCTATGTTTCATTTGTACATTCTCCTTATTCTTTCTCTTGCTTATGGCGTATTGTTTGTTTTGCCTATCGGTGGTGCAGACATGCCCGTGGTTATCTCACTTCTAAACTCATTTACAGGCTTAGCAGCCGCATTTGGAGGATTTTTGTACGACAATCAGGTCATGCTAACCGGTGGAATTTTGGTAGGTTCTGCGGGTACGCTTCTGACAATTTTGATGTGTAATGCAATGAATCGATCGCTGATGAATGTTATTTTCGGGTCATTTGGAGGTGGAAACGCAGCTGCTGGTACCGAAGATGGATTTGTGGGAACAATAAAAAGTACGACTCCATCGGATGTGGCAATTTTAATGAAATACGCCCAAAACGTGGTAATAGTACCGGGGTACGGTTTGGCAGTAGCACAGGCACAACATGTTATTCATGAATTAGAAGAACTTCTCGAAAAAGAAGGCGTAAATGTACTATATGCCATACATCCAGTAGCTGGGCGTATGCCTGGCCATATGAATGTCCTACTTGCAGAATCCAACGTTGCTTACGACAAACTTGTGGAAATGGAGCAAATAAACGATGACTTTAGTAAAACCGACGTAGTTTTTGTGGTTGGAGCCAACGATGTGGTAAACCCAGCCGCTAGAAACAATCCAGCCAGTCCGATATATGGCATGCCCATCTTGAATGCTGATAAAGCCAAGACCGTAATCGTGAGTAAAAGAAGCATGGGAAAAGGCTATGCAGGTATTGAGAACGAATTGTTCGGATATGACAACTGCATGATGCTATTTGGTGATGCTAAGGCTTCAATAGGGAAATTGGTAGCGGAACTGAAGGAAATGTAGCTTCGGCTTCGCTCAGCTACCAGGAGAGAATTGAGTTTCGCTCAGCTACGCGGGGGAAGTAGAGTTTCTCTCAGCCACCGCGTATTTCTTGAGTCTCGCTCAGTTAACGTTAAATTTATTTAGTTTCGCTCTTTCTACTTTCAGATCTTCGCTCTGTAATTGAATTACTTCGAGTTTCGTTGATGTGATTTTTTTTGGGACTTCTTGTTATTTTCAGTTTCTTTGACCCAAAGTGAAATCTTAACAAAAATGTCGAAGGGCTACTTTTAAAGACTGGTAATGTCGTATAATTTGAGAAAAATATTTGCGTTAAAAACAAAAAACATTCATTCAAATCAAAAGAACTCCTCCCATCAATAAAAAACTCAGTACTCGAAACCCTGTTACTTAATTCTTTGTTTTGTGTCTAAAGTTTATTTAATTCAAATCAGAAATTAAAATTTAAAAAAAAATGATAATAATAATTGGAGTTGTATTTATGCTCATCGGAATGTTTGTTAGCAGCAGGCTGAAGAGCAAATTTGCAGAATATTCGAGAATCGGCTTAGCCAATGGACTCAGCGGAGCAGAAATAGCCCAGAAAATGTTGCATGACAACAACATTTATGATGTAAAAATAACACAAGTAGAGGGCCAACTTACTGACCACTACAACCCACTTGACAAAACAGTCAACCTGAGTGCAGACGTTTTTCATGGTAGAAGTGCGGCATCGGCTGCAGTTGCGGCTCATGAATGCGGTCATGCGGTTCAACACGCATTTGCTTATGCCCCTCTAAAAATGCGTTCTGCGATGGTTCCTGCGGTAAATGTGGCCTCTAGAGTTATGGGTATGCTGAATATGTTTTTAATGTTTGGAGGTATCTACATGCTTTCGCAAGGCAGTGCCATGGGAGACATACTACTTATCGTCCTTATAGCAGCCAATGGTGCCATGGCGGCATTTGCCTTGATTACTTTGCCAGTAGAATACGACGCCAGTAAAAGAGCCCTGGCCTGGATGACCAACCGAAACGTGGTGAACCAAAGTGAACATGCCATGGCCAAAGACGCATTGGACTGGGCCGCTAGAACTTATGTGGTCGGGGCATTAGCAGCAATAGCTAACCTGATGTACTACGTTATGATGTTTTTAGGAAGAAGAGACGATTAATGAGCAGCAATATGTTGATAACAAAAAACCTCAGCATACCTGTTGAGGTTTTTTTTATAAAATATAGTGAATTTGGAACAACAAGTATCGATTTCAAAATCTTTGGGTCAGTAGTCGTTCTGGTGGGGATTTAAAATAATATTTTGTTTGAACAACCCATTAACGCTTAAATTTTCGGAATCAGAATATATTAGTACGTTGAACTCAAAACTAAAACGCAGATTTTGAATAGGCCCATAACCATATTGTTCTTCCTTTTTGTGATATTCGATATCCTTGATGAATATTACAAATACACCAATTTTGTTTTGGTATCAAGAACGATGGCTATACCTATCGCCTACATTGGTTATTTGAGATTCATGAAATTCAAATTCGAACCAATTGGCAATTTATTGGCTATCAGTCTTTTCTTCAGTTTCCTTGGTTTGGTGGTTACCTATCTCCTGTCATACGGAGAGTCTTACATGCAAACTACCCTCTTAATTTATATAGTTGAGACCCAGATTCAGCTTTTTATCATAACAAATTTCTTTTATCCGAAAGATAAATCGATGAAAGACGAATTCACGAAGTTGATTATCATTTTTTCTACAGGAATTCTTTTTATATACTTTTTCTTCCCCATGTTTGGCTTTGGAGCTCAGATGACCGTTTTTATTAGAATCATGCAATTCAGTTTCTTCGTTGCCTATACCTACAAAAACAAACTCTTACACTGGCAAGTTATCTGGAGCATTTGGGTACTATTACTTTCTAATTTTATTTCGGTTATTTTTCTTTACCTTTCACCGTCCAAAATACTCCATATCCTGGTGATGTCCACTCTTTATATTTCCAAATTCATGTTTGTAAACGGCTTAATACAATCCATAAAACTTAAGACAAATATTGTATCAAGAAATCATTTTTCATCAGGAAGTAATTGAAACCAGTCGGTGGTTATATCAATATTTTGGTTTTTATATTCTTTAAATAATCAATCCAGTTGCCACCTGGAATTAAATTAGAAATTTTCGAAATCATATCGGGTGCAAAAGATTTTGCGAAATCAAAATACTGATTGTCGACCATCCACTTTTGAGGCAAATCTATTCCTGTCTTGGAAAATATCCAAAGGAAAACACTCATCCCAAACAGGGCTGTAAAACCACCCAAGAAAGCACCAAAAAGACCATCTAATGTCCCGAGAAATGTCAACCTAACAGCCTTACGCATCATCCAGCCGGCCTTTCTCAGTAAAAAGATAGTAGGAAGAAAAACAACAAAAAAACTTATGTACGGAGAAACTGACACTAGATTTTCTTTACCAATAATTTTTTCTAGAAAATCGGCTCCAAAACTTAGAAACTTAAAACCTATAACAATTGCCAATACAAAGGCTGCAATACCGAAGACCTCCACTAAAAGCCCCTTTTTATAGCCATTGAATGCTCCTAGAAGTACCGGAACAATAAGTATGAGGTCTATAATGGCCATCCTTTTATTGGGCCAACAGCGTCTTTACCATCTCAGAAATCGCTCTTCCCTCAGCCTTACCAGCGAGCTCTTTGCTTGCAACGCCCATCACTTTGCCCATATCTGCAGGTGAAGACGCACCTACCTTTGATATAATACCCTGTATAATACTTTTTAACTCTTCTGGAGTCATAGCCGCTGGCAAATATGTCTCTATGATTGCTATTTCTGCCAACTCTTTTTCAAGAAGTTCAGGTCTGTTTTGTGTTTTATAAATTTCAGCGGAGTCCTTGCGTTGTTTAACAGCCTTTTGCAAAATTCTCATCTCATCCGCTTCTGTCAAGGCCAGAGCACCGGGCTTTGTTTCCTCTATCAAAATCACCTTTTTTATATCTCTCAAGGCCAACAACTTAGCTGAATCACGTGCCAACATGGCTGCTTTTATATCTGCGTCTATCTGTGTTTTTAACGACATTTGTTTTAATATTTATTGTAGTTTTTAAAATTCATTCCAAAATAAAAATTGTAATTTTGGACCCATAAATGAGAATGCAAAAATGACAAAATTATCGGTCAATATCAACAAAATAGCAACTTTAAGAAACTCCAGAGGCGGAAACATGCCTGATTTAGTTAAAACAGCTATTGATTGTGAGATTTTTGGGGCACAAGGAATCACCGTACACCCCAGGCCCGACGAACGTCATATCAAATACCAAGATGTTTTTGATTTAAAAAATATCGTAACGACTGAGTTTAATATAGAAGGAAACCCAACGGAGGGGAGGTTTCAGGAGGTAGTTTTAGCTGTAAAGCCCGAGCAAGTAACTTTAGTGCCTGATGCTCTCGGTGCCATAACCTCAAATGCAGGCTGGGATACTATTTCTCATAAAAGCAAGCTCAAAGAAATTGTAAACATCTATAAGTCAGAAGGTATCAGGGTTTCGATTTTTGTAGATGCGAATCCAGAAATGGTAGAAGCTGCCGCTGAAACCGGAACCGACAGAATAGAACTTTACACAGAATCGTATGCTGCCGAATATGCCGAAAGCCCTGAAAAAGCAATAGCAAACTTCATAAAAGCAGCCGAAATGGCCCAAAAAGTGGGTTTAGGAATAAATGCCGGCCATGACCTAAGTCTTGAAAACCTTGCCTATTTTTATAAAAACATTCCAGGTCTGTTGGAGGTTTCGATTGGCCATGCTTTAATCAGCGATGCTCTCTATTATGGCTTGGAGAATACTATTCAATTGTATTTGAGGCAGTTGGAGGGGTAAGTAAGATGAAAACACTATTTTTTTGCCTCTACTATTTTACTTTATACTTCTTTATTTTAATCCTGATTGGTTTAATTTTTAAAATTCTCAAATCGTTTTTTAAGCGTAAAAAAATACTCCTTTTTACTAGTGTTAAAGATTTCATATTAACTCCATGGACCTTCGCCTCCTTTTTTCTGTCCCTTCTTTTATCATTCAATGCTTTATTCCAAACAAGTATATTAGATCATTATGACGTAAAAAAAGGCACCTTAGAATGGTACTTGGTGATGGATAATGATTTTATTGTTAATTTCCCCGTTTTGTATCCAACAAATAAACCAATTTACAACCACATTGGAGGTGATTCACCAAATATTAGTGCAGGCTACGAGGTCGTGTATGATTCAAACTTAAAAGAAAATCAACTGTATCTTCAAATAGAAAATTACACCAAGGGTAAAGGACTTAATCTAAAAAAAGTTAACTCAATTGATTGTAATTCTTTTACGTTAGATTCTGTTTCAAAATATTCAATATACTCAACTAAAGAAAACGGCTGCGTTGAAATTGTTTTTTTGGAAATGCCAGATAAGACAACCACAATTATGGCCTCAATAATTTACTGAAAACAAACAAACCAAATTCCTACTCCACAATCCTCAGCTTAGCAAAACTTAGCAAAAGCGTTTTTTCTCCTTCAGAATCAAAGTGAATCACTGCTTTTGCAGTTGGGCCTAAATTGTCCAGCTTTTTGACTTCACCATATCCAAACTTTTGATGCTCCACTTTATCTCCCGCCTTGAGGTTTTTAGTGTCAGAAGGTACAAAATCTACCGTAGGTATATGAGCGGCAGCAGGTTTTGCTTGTGAAACCGGCTTTAGATTTGCTATTGTCTGTGCTCTGGTAGGTGGAACCGTAACTGCGGGCCTTTCCTTTCTCCCAAAAGATTCAAAATCAAAGCCCTTAGGCGTATAACTGGAGCCTCTGTCGTCAAACTTTAAATAGGTTGGGTCTATTTCATCAATAAATCTACTTTTCTCACAAAAATTTAGTTTACCCCAATTGTACCTTTGCTCCGCATAGCTCAGTGTAAGTTTTTTTTCTGCTCGGGTAATGGCCACATAGAATAGTCTTCGTTCTTCTTCCAGATCTTCTCTACTACGCAACATCATTTGTGATGGAAAAAGATTTTCCTCCATACCTACCACAAATACATGCTTAAATTCAAGGCCTTTAGCACCATGAATGGTCATCATCGTTACCTTATCAGGGTCGCCGTCCTCTTCTTGATCGGCATTGGTGAGCAATGACACAGTCTGGAGAAACGAGCCAAGGGTTTTATCTTCGTTTTCCGGGTTATCCACAAACTGTTTGATGGAATTTAGCAATTCCTGTACGTTTTCGTGCCTTGCAACTCCCTCCACGGTTTTATCGATATAAAGTTCATGCAAAATACCCGTAGTTTTAGCTATATTCATGGCAATAGTATGAGCGTCTTTGCCCTCCTCTTCCATAATAATATAACTCTTAATAAGGTTGGTAAATGTCTCAATGGAGTTCATCGCCCTACCTTCCAAATACTGCTTTATATTACAAATAATTTCCCAAACAGACTTTTGATTTTCAGAAGCCGTAACCACAATCTTGGCAACGGTAGAGTCGCCAATACCTCTTTTGGGTAGATTTATAATACGTTTGAATGCTTCCTCGTCCTGCTGGTTTACAGTATATCTCAAATACCCTAAAAGGTCTTTTATTTCTTTTCTTTGATAGAAAGACAGACCACCGATTATTCTATATTTTATATTGAGTTTGCGAAGGGCTTCCTCAAAAGCCCTAGACTGGGCATTGGTGCGATAAAGAATCGCGAAATCCTGATTTCTCAAGCCTTGGTGTTTAGACTCAAAAATGGTATTTGCAATGATTTTGCCTTCTTCGTTGTCAGAGTGGGCCTTTATTACTTCAATTCTATCGCCATCTTCGTTGTCAGAAAAAGTCTTCTTTTCTAGCTGAGCCTTATTTTTGGCAATAAGCGAGTTTGCGGCGTTTACAATATTTTTGGTGGAACGATAGTTTTGTTCCAACTTCACTACTTTCAAATCTGGATAATCCTTCTTGAAGTTTAAGATATTCTGAATATTGGCTCCACGGAAAGCGTATATACTTTGGGCATCATCTCCCACTACACAGATGTTCTGGTTTACAGCAGACAACTTTCTTGTGATAAGGTATTGACTGATGTTGGTATCCTGAAACTCGTCTACCATCACGTGCTTAAACTTGTGTTGGTATTTGTTCAAAACATCCAGATGGTCTCTAAACAGAACGTTGGTATTGAACAACAAATCGTCGAAATCCATGGCGTTGGCCGAAAAACACCGCTGGGCATAGGTTTTGTAGATACGTCCAATTTCGGGCATTTGGGCTGAAATATCTTCCGCCTGAAAAACTGGATTTTCGTTGTACATCTGCCACGAAATCAAGTTGTTTTTTGCTCCTGATATTCTGTTGAGTATAAAATTGGGCTTGTATGTTTTATCGTCTAGATTAAATTCCTTTACTATGGTCTTGAGCAAAGATTTGCTATCGTCGGTGTCATAAATCGTAAAATTCGACGTGTAGCCCAATCTGAATCCTTCAAACCTCAAAATTTTGGCAAAGACAGAGTGAAAAGTTCCCATCCAAAGGTTTCTGGCGTCACTACCTATAATTTTTTCGATACGATGACGCATTTCTTCCGCTGCCTTATTGGTAAAAGTAAGAGCGAGAATATTAAAGGCATCTACCCCACCGCCCATCAAATGAGCTATTCTATAAGTCAAAACCCTTGTTTTTCCCGAACCAGCACCAGCAATAATCATCAATGGACCACTTTCGTGTGTTACGGCCTGATGCTGGGGTTCGTTTAGTTCTGCTAAGTAATCTGTCACCTCGTTATTGTTGTTTCTGCAAAGATAATCAACGATAGCCAAGTCATGAATTTTTAAATTACTATTGAAGTCAATTCGAAGGTTACCCAGTAAAACCGAAAAGTGATAAAATTTTAAAAAAACCAAATGCAGCATTCAAAAAATACCAAGAAACACCAATGGTAGTAGGAATATAAGCCAACATGAAAGTAATTAAATTATAAAATTAGATTTGTCTTCGGATAAGATTCTCAAAATTATTTCTTGTAAAATAAGAACAAATAAGGTGATTGTTCGTTTTTATTAGGCAATGTAAAATTCTAAAAAAAGTACAATTTGCTTTCTAAAAATTTTATGGCGAAATTTGTAGGTGCGAATACCTAAATTACCTGTAATAAATGCAAAGGATTAAGTTTGTCAACAAAACCCAAGCTACTTTCTTCACTTCGCTCAGAACAAGAGTGGACGAGTACTTTCAGCAAAACAACCTACCCAAATATGGAGGAAATAGTCTTATTTTCAAGGCTATAATAATGCTTTCTCTTTACTTTATACCGTACTTTTTTATTCTTTTCGGCGGATACAGTACCCTAGCCAACATAGGTTTGCTTGTTTTGATGGGCATTGGCGTGGCCGGAACCGGAATGGGTGTTATGCACGATGCCATACACGGCACATTCTCCGATAAAAAATGGGTGAATAAACTTTTTGGAGGTAGTCTTTATTTTCTTGGAGGAAACGTTTACAACTGGGAAATGCAACACAATACACTTCACCATACTTATACAAATATCCTCGACATGGACGAAGACATTACAGGTAAATTTATGTTGAGACTCAATGTTGCTGCCAAAAAGAAATTCTTTCATAGATTCCAACACATCTATGCATTTTTCTTGTACAGTCTAATGACCGTTTCTTTTTTGTGGAAAGATTTCAAAGAAATTGGTCTATTCAACCAATTGGCCAAAGACGGCATAATGAAGCCATTTTCTAAAAAAGAGTTGACAATCCTGATAGCCACTAAGCTGCTTTATGTGGTGTTTATTTTGGTTATTCCGATGTTGTTGATGGATATAAATTTTGGACAATGGTTTGTGGGTTTTTTAATAATGCATTGTGTTGCAGGCATTATATTAAGTACCATTTTCCAACTTGCTCACGTAGTAGAAGGAGCTATACAGCCCATTCCAGACGAACATGGCTGTGTGGAAAATGCCTGGGCTGTACATCAGCTTAAGACAACCTCGAACTTTTTCGGCAAAAATCGGTTATTCTCATGGTATATTGGTGGTCTAGATTTTCAAATCGAACATCATTTGTTCCCTAAAATATCGCATGTTTATTACAGAGATTTATCCAAGATAGTGGCCGATACAGCCAAAGAATTTGGCCTTTACTACAACTCTAAAGGTGGTTTTTTCCAAGCTTTGGGTTCTCACATAAACATGTTGAAGCAATTGGGAGTTTCTTAACAAAAACAAATAAGCAATGAAATATTTAGTTGTCGGAATCGTAATACTCTCATTTATGGCTTTTTTTAGTAGAAATTTACTCAAAAACATTTTTAGCAAAAAGGAAACAATATTAACCGAAGCAAATGTGACCAACTACAAAGGTTCTTTCTACGACTTTACGGTAAACGATCTCAGCGGGAAGCCGGTCCAGCTAAAAGACTATGCAGGCAAAACTGTGGTTTTAATAAATGTAGCTTCTAAATGTGGCTTCACTCCACAATACGCCGATTGGCAAAAGTTTCATGAAAAATATGGTGACAAAATAGTGGTGTTGGGATTCCCGGCCAATGATTTCATGTCTCAAGAGCCAGGTTCAAGTGAAGAAATAGCTGAATTTTGCGAGAAAAACTATGGTGTTACTTTTCGAATGTTCGAGAAAGTAAAAGTTACGGGCAATGACAAAGCCCCACTTTACAATTGGCTAAGCAATAAAGACTTAAACGGATGGAATAACCAAGAACCTACCTGGAATTTCTGCAAATACCTGATAAATAAGGATGGCAAATTGACTCATTTTTTTGAGTCAAAAATCACTCCTGATAATTCTGAATTCAAAAAAGCAGTAGGTATCTAAAAAATGAGTTTCGTAGCAAAGGATTGGCTATCTGCAGCCCGACTAAGAACATTGCCTTTGGCTCTGTCGAGCATTATAATGGGAGGTTTTCTGGCTGAAAAGGCCAACAAGTTCAGTATACCCGTATTTCTTCTGGCTTGCTTAACTACTATTTTACTACAAATTTTATCCAACTTCGCCAATGATTATGGGGACACACAAAATGGAGCGGATTTGGCGGATAGAGTTGGACCTTCAAGGGCCGTTCAAAGTGGAAAAATAACTCCTGATCAAATGCTCGGTGGTATAAAAATCGTAGGAGCTGCCTCGCTTCTGTCGGGCCTAGCTTTGATTTACATAGCATTTGGAGGTTTTGCCTCTTCTCTATTCTGGATTTTTCTTGGCATTGGATTATTGAGCATTCTGGCGGCATATACCTACACTGCCGGCAAAAAACCTTACGGCTATGCCGGTCTTGGTGATATCTCGGTATTTATTTTTTTCGGGATAGTGGGTGTGGCCGGAAGTTATTTTCTTTACACCCAATCTCTAAGTCCAGACATTTTTTTGCTGGGCACAACCTGCGGAGCATTGGCCACTGGAGTACTCAATATCAATAACCTGAGGGACATAAATTCAGACAAAACTGCCGGAAAAATTACCATTCCGGTAAGACTTGGAAGAAAAAAAACCGTGATATATCATTGGTTTATCTTGGGCCTTGCCATAGCAAGTACACTTGCTTACATTGCTATCTCATCGGATACCAAATCATACTACCTTCTGTCCTTTGTATTGATAATCCTCAACGGTTTCCAAGTCTCGAAATCTGAAAATCCCGATCCATATCTTAAAACTTTGGCACTTACCTCACTTGCACATGTTTTATTACTTGGCCTAAGTATTATCTAAAAATTATTACTGCCAAACTTGATTCTTGTGAATTTGAAAGTATGTTAAAATCACATTAGAATCTTTTTGATTATCTTTGACTTATTTTTTAAAAATACCCCATGAGAAAAAACTTACTATTTTTAGCTATTTTGCTAACTATCTCCAACATATCTATTGGGCAACAAACTGCCTCTGAATATTTCGAAGCAGGCGTAAGCAAAAGTAAGGCTGGAGACTACATAGGAGCTTTGGCTTCATTCAGCACAGCTATAGCTATGAACCCCGAAAATCACCAGAGTTATTTCAACAGAGGATTGGCAAAACAAGCTCTAAAGGACAACAGAGGTGCTATTTTGGACTTTGACAAGGCTATAGATTTGAGTCCAAGAGATGCCATGTCGTACCTTTACAGAGGCCTAAGTAAAAGTTATCAAGACGATAACCGAGCGGCACTGCAAGACTTCAACAGGGCTATAGAAATTGCACCTGACGATGCCTACTCTTACCTTCAAAGAGGCACAATAAGAGCCAAACTCAACGAGTTTACCCGTGCCATTCAGGACTTTACCAAAGTAATAGAACTGAATCCGAGCGACAAAGAAAAGTACCAAGCTTTCTATTCAAGAGGCTTGTGCAAATCTAAACTCGACGACTACAATGGTAGTATTGCCGATTACAGTAAATCAATAGATATCAATCCTAAAAGAGCTCAAACTTTTGTAGAAAGAGGTAAAAACAGAATCAAGGTAAATGCATTTTCAGAAGCAATCACAGATTTCGACGAAGCATTGAAATTAGATATTCAAGATGCCCAATCTTTCTTTTACAGAGGATTTTCGAAAAGCAAACTAGAAGATTATAATGGTGCAAAGCTCGACTTTGACAAATGTCTCCAACTTGACCCCAATCACCAGGCTGCTTACTATGGCCGGGGATTTGCTTATTCGAAACTTAACAACCAGAAAGCAGCACAATCTGACTACAACAAAGCTCTTTTTGAAAAATCAGACGCAAAGAGTAGTAAAGACGCCTACACTGGAGCTCTTACCAAAGCTACTTTAGACAATTTAAGAGGTGCGGTAGATGAGAAAATCAAAATTGTGGATTTCACAGAAGATAAGTCTGAAGTGCACTATGCTAAAGGTTTATCAAACTATAAAGCATCAAACTTAAAAGACGCTTTGATTGACTTAAACAAATCTATTGAATTGAACCCAACTTATGCGGAAGCACATTTTGCCAGAGGTTTGGTGAGATCTACCATGGGAACTCAGAATGAAGCCATGACAGACTGCGGAAATGCTATAAAAATAAACCCGAAATATGCGGAAGCTTACTATGTACGAGGTTTGATTAAAAACGCTACTGGAGACAACAATGGCGGCTGTTTTGATCTCAGCAAGGCCGGTGAACTAGGTTATGCGGCAGCTTATAATGTCATTAAAGATTATTGTAATTAAGCTTTTACGGCGTATGGTATATAAAAAAGAGTGGCTAGCCACTCTTTTTTTATGCTCAATTCTCAAATCTCATGTGCTTCACGGATTCGCCCGAATTGGCTAGTTCGTCAAGCGACTCAATGCCTATCTGAAGGTGTTTCTCAACAAAATTAGAGGTTACTTTCTTATCACTTTCTTCCGTTTTTACTCCATCTGGCTGCATGGGATTGTCAGAAACCAGAAGTAAAGCACCGTGTGGTATGGAATTAACAAAACCAACAATAAAAATTGTGGCGGTTTCCATATCTATACCCAGTGCCCGTATTTCTTTAAGGTAATCTTTGAACTTATCGTCATGTTCCCAAACTCTGCGATTGGTGGTGTAAACCGTACCAGTCCAATAGTCCATTTCGTGTTTAATAATCATCTCAGAAACGGCACGCTGTAATCTAAAAGAAGGCAAGGCTGGAATTTCTGGCCTCGCATAGTCGTCACTAGTACCCTCGCCCCGTATGGCAGCAATGGGCAAAATAAAATCTCCTAAAGCACTTATTTTTTTTAATCCTCCACACTTGCCAAGAAACAAAACAGCCTTTGGATTTATTGCGGTGAGCAAATCCATAACAGTCGCAGCCATGGCACTTCCCATTCCGAAGTTTATAATGGTAATATTACCTGCCGAGGCAGTTTGCATGGCATTATTGGTTCCTTTTACTTCCACGCCGTATTTCTCAGCAAACATCTTTACGTAATTTGAAAAATTTGTCAGCAATATATACGGTTTAAATTCCTCCAATGGCGTACCCGTGTAGCGAGGTAGCCAATTCTTAACTATTTCTTCTTTCGTTTGCATATATCAGTAGTTTGTTTAAAATTTGAAGTAGAAAACTGATTTCGGATGAAAAAGATTCCCGTGCAATATGAATATTAAAAATGAGAAACGCAAAATAAAAGAAATCGATGGGAAGGCATACATTTTTGATATCATCCGAAAAAAATACATATATCTTACGCCCGAAGAAATTGTAAGACAAAACTTTCTGGATTACTTGATTTCGGAAAAAAAGTACTCCAAGAATCTCATAAAACTTGAATCTCAAATCAAATATAATACACTCGAGAAACGCTCTGATATTTTGGTTTATGATATTTCAGGACAGCCTTTTTTGTTGGTCGAATGCAAGGCAGATAGTGTGGCTATAAATCAAAAGACTATAGAACAAGCTAGTAGGTATAATTTACAAATGAAAGCTCCCTATTTGTGTGTAACCAATGGGCTAAAAACCTTCTGTTTCGAAGTTAATTTTGAAAAAAACACCTTTGTTCAACTCAGCAATATTCCAGATTTTTAGATTTCGTTGAGCCACTGCAGAAATTCCACCTTACGACGCCTAGACACCGGAATTTCAATATCCAACTCTGTCATTACGGTCCCTCCTTCTCCTTTGGTGTATTTTTTTATGTAAGTTTTGTTCACCAGAAACGAGTGATGAATTCTAAAAAAACCATACGAAGTGAGATGTTCCTCAAAATCCTTAATACTTTTTGTAACGACTTTCTTGGAGCCATCTTTCAAAAAAACATGGGTATAATCTTCGTCTGCCTCACAATATACTATTTGGTCTATTTGCACTAGCTCGAGGCCATTTAATACTGGAAGTGGTATTTTGTTAGACGTATTTTTGGGCATCTTAAGGCTTTCGAGAAGAATCTTAAAATTGTTGGTAATATTATTGGAAGCAATATTTTTTATAGCTTTCTCAACAGCATCCCTTACTTCTTGAATATTGATTGGTTTTAGCAAATAATCTAAAGCACTAAATTTTATGGCTGTTATGGCATACTGATCAAAGCCTGTAGTAAAAATCACCTGAAAATCTATAGAGTCAAACCTTTCTAGGAGGTCAAAACCAGACCCGAAAGGCATTTCAATGTCCAAGAAAACAATATCGGGTTTCTTGCTTAAAATTAAAGGGTAGGCTTCTTCAATGTTGTTGGCTATTCCTAAGATTTCAAGTTGGTTTTCACAGTATGTAAGGATGATTTTCGAAAGTGTTTCGATACTTCTATTTTCATCATCAATAATCAAACAGCTATGCATTCTTTTATAATTTAGGGAAATAAATTTCTACTAAAGTACCTATATTTTCAGAGTTTTCTAATAAATCAGAAATTTTATATTTAATATTTTCCAAATTCAATTTATTATAATTCTCTATTCTGTGGGTAGTTATTTTAAGTCCTTGAGACTTATATCCTTGACTAGAAAGTGATTTAATTTTCTCAGCCGCTCTTCTCCCAACACCATTGTCTTCTATTTTAACAAGGATATTTGTATCACTATCTATAAAAGATACTTTCAATAATCCTTTAGAGCTTTTGTACCGTAGTCCATGATTTATGGCGTTTTCAATAAATGGCTGGAGGAGCATCGTAGGAATTTCATGGTACTTATTCACTTTGGGGTCAAATTCAAAAACATAGTCAAATTTATTTTCAAACCTCAGTTTTTCCAGCTCCACATATAGTTTTAGATTGGCTATTTCTTCATCTAAAGAAATATATTTACTTCGTGAAGAATCAAGAAACTGCCTGATGAGAGCCGCAAACTTGGTCAAATAAACATTGGCCATTTGTTCCTCCTTATTTATGATGTAGCTCTGAATAGAATTCAGGGCATTAAAGATAAAATGAGGATTCATTTGCATTTGTAACGCCCTGAGCTCGAGCTCTGAGTATGCGTTTTGAGCTATTTCGGTTTCGTGCTTGGCTATTTGAGTTTCATTCTCTGCTTCCTTTATCTTGGTGACATCTTTTAAAATGCCTATTATCATATTGGAATTTTCGTTGCCTTCTGGTACAATTTTAATTGAGGTAAAAATCCATTTCAAATTGCCACTTCTGTCTTTTATCCGAAAAGTACCGCTACAATAGCCATTTTCTTTTAAACAAAGCTGGAGGTCTTCAACAATTTCATGGTCTTCTTGTACCGCAAAATCATTCAAATCAAATGCATCTAGCTTCCATTCGTTGGTAGTGATACCATAAATATTCTTAATGGACTCACTAACAAAAAGTGGTCTCAAAGTGGGATACTCTCTTGCCCAAACAACCTCATCCAAGGAATTCAAAATTATATTCAACCTTTGCTTGTTGCTTCTCAGGGCCAGCTCCATATTCTTGCGAGCCTCTATATTTCTGATTACTACCACAGACGAAATGGGATTATTATCGTCTCCCATAACCACATTGACCACAACTTCTATCCAGAAATAATGGCCATTTTTATGCCTTGCTCTCAACTCGAAGAATATATCTTTTCCGAGCATTCTGGGAATATCTTCCACCGCCTTATTCAAAACATGGATATCCTCCGTATGAACAAAATCGAATACTTCGGTGATAGTCAACATTCCTACTTCAGACCAAGTGTAACCAAATAACTTTTCACATTGAGACGAATAATAAATAATTTCGTTGTCTCTAAATATCATGAAACCATCTGAAGTATTATCGGTAATAAACCTCAATCTGCTTTCGTTTTCTCTCAGCGTCAATTCATTACGTTTACGTTCTTCAATATTATTCACGATTTCTACAATCTGGCTTGGTTTACCGTTTGAATCCAGAATAAGCGTAGAATTCAACTCAACCCATATCGAATTACCTTTGTAGGTCTTGACTTTAACTTCGACAGGTCGGTTGGTAATATTGGTTTCTTCCAGTGGTCCATCCAATTCGTGTGTTTTAAAAACATCGGCAGGTTTTCTTCCTATCAGGTCTGTCATTTCCACCTCAAAAAGTGAAAGATAGGCCTGGTTGGCCCAAAGAACCTTACCTTCAAGATCAGCAATGAGAACTCCATTACTGATATTTTGTGCTACTACTGATAAGCGTCTGATTTCGTTTTCTGACTCTACTTTAGTTGTTACATCTCTCGCTATTCCGCTTATCTTAACGAGTTTTTTGTTTTCGTCATAAATAGGAGATATTTTTTCATTTATAATCCTCAATTGTCCCGCTGGGGTTTTTATTCGGTAGTTGAGGTCTTTCAGAGCATCCTCATCAAAATTCGCTTTTCTTTCAATTATCTTTATGTAATCTTCTTCCAAAATAAGATTTTCGATGAACTGGAAATCTCGGTACCCTTCCTCCTCAGAAACGCCAAAAACATCAAAGCAAGCCTTGCTAATGAGTAAAAACTTCGATTGCTCAATATCGAAAAGCCAAAATACCTCTTCTAATGCATCACTAATTTGTTTAAAATTCTGTTGACTTTCTGCTTTTGCCTTTTCACTTTGTTGTTTTTTCAGTGCTGACCCTATACTCACTCCAATAGATCGCAAAGAATTTACATGATGTTCGGACCATGTCCTCTCTTGCTCGCAATCGTCAAAACCTAGATAACCCAACAATTCACCTTTAGGCATTATCGGAATCACCAACTGACTGAGAATATCTTGAGACCGCAACCTATCGGCATGTTCGGCATCCAGAATATCTGAAATTTTGAGTTGAAATGTTTGACCATTCAATAACTCCTGATAATACTTTCCTAGTTTACTATATTTTAAGTCCTGAAGAAGGACATTGTTCATCTCAGATTTTACTCCAGTATTTACCCATTCTCCAATTTGCCTAAAAGAGCCTTTTTCAAGATCATTGACAAAATAATATACCCTACTCGAATGTATCGCTTGCCCTATTTTTGACAAAATTAATTCGAGGGTGCTTTCAAAGTTTACTGAATCCTGCAAGATCTGGCTTACTTCTGCTGTAACCCTCAAAATCTCATTTTTTTCTAGTAGCAGCCGCTCGGCTTCACGCTTATGCTCCTGCTCCCACAATGTGAGAACAATATTCGCCAGATACTTCGCAAAGGCGATGTCTTCACTCGACCAATTTTTTACACTGGAATGTTCACAGCACAATACACCCCTGAAATCATCTCCCAGTTTGATCGGAATATCGATTGTTGCTCGAATATTATTGGCCAAAAAATACTCTTTAGACACCTCTGGAAGGTACGAGTAATCCTCGGATTGGGTATCGCTAACTACAAGTTCAAGTTGGTCAACAAATAATTCAAAGTAAGGCTTCCATACCTGATTATCTTGAACTCGTATTTTTCTGTGACTTTTATCCAACAAATTAAAGAAGTCAATACAGACAAGCTCCTTGTTTTTAATTTCCCAAATACTTGCAAAATCTATCTTGAGCCCATGCGATATGGCCTCAGTAAGCAGCTGACAATTGTACGAAAATGTTTGAGAAGAAAAATCTTTATCGCTAAGACCCAAAAGGATTTTATTTTGGTATGCAATGGTATTTTTCCTATGCAAATCTCTATTTTCTTGATTTGTTTTCTCTGTAATATCAAAAGCAAAAATAAGAACACATCTTTTGGCCTGTCCTTCAATATCGACTGGTATTTTTATGGTTTGGAAGTACCCTTCTTCACCAGAGGCTCTCACTCCTACTTCCTTGGAAATAACCATAGCTTTACCGGTATCGATGACTTTTCGGTCATCTTCCAGATATTTAAGAATCATTTCAGGATCTGTGGTGTAGGATTTGTCGTCAAGACCATAAATTTCCTCTTGTGCAACTCCCAAAACTTTAGCGGCATTTTTATTACCAAAAATATACTTTCCATCGTAATTTTTGACCAGCAAAAAGCCAGGAAAATTATCAACGAGATCTAAACTAAACAAAGCCTCCACGTTTATACTTTGTCGAGCCTGATGAAGTTCTGTTACATCTTTTGCTATAATTATGGTTCTGTAAATCTCGTTCTTGTCGTCAAACAAATACTGCACGATATCTTCTCTGTAGAGCACTCTATCATTTCTAGACAGTAATCTGAAATTCAACTTATACTTTTTGAGTTTTTGGGCTTTGGCACGAGTTACAATTTCTCTTACTGTGCCAATGTCCTCGGGGTGAACAAACCCTAAGAGATTCTCGATGGTAAGTTTACTATTTTCAAAAAAGCCATCTTCAAAATCATTTTTCAACTTTTCAGAAACATAAACCAAGTAGTCGTTTTCAAAAATATAAACACCGTCAGAGGTGTTTTCGACCAAAATTCGGAAGTTTTCTTGGAAATTCACCTCTGTTCTAGACAAATCAACTTTTTGAACACTGCCTACTATTATTGGCAGGCCCGTCGGCCCATCTCCCTTTAACATTTTTACTCTCAAAGTAGCACCTTCTCCCCTTCTATCCTTGAGTTCAACTACCGTTTCGTACTCTTGGGTTGACTCCAAGGTCTTATTAAAAATGGCAATTAGGCTCTGAAGGTCACCTGAACTACTGAGCATTCCGAGAAAATTTTCCAGAGTAATAGTATCTGATGACTGAAATCCGATGATTTCGGCAAAAGTATCATTTATTTTGAGTTTGCCAGTTTTGACTTCATATTGCCAGATGCCCAGCTTTGATAAACTCAAATAGCTTTTTAATTGACCGGGGAAAAGGGCCAATTCCTCTTCAAAACTATAAAGAACTCTATCTTTGTCTAAATTTGGCTTGTCTTGCTTTCTGAAGTTACCTCTAAAAAAAGTAAAGATATATCTAGAGTGCTTTCCAAATAGAAAGGAAATACTCACAAGACCAAAGGTTAAAAGAACTTGGTAAATGTTCATTTTCTTATAAATTTGAAAATAAGAAAAAAACAGAAAGTGGTGTTACTAATTCAAAGGAAATCTAACTTCTACCACCGTACCTATGTCATCCTCATTTTCGTTAATATTATTGTGTAAATCGTTTATAGAAAAGCCAATATTAGATTCATTAATTTTATTGTAAGTTACCAAACGCTCAGCGGTTATCTTCAGACCTTGAGATTTATAACCTTTTCGGGTTTTAGATTGTATTTCCTTGGCAATTTTACGCCCTACACCGTTGTCTTCCATCTTGCATATCAAGAAGTCATTTTCATAATAAAAATGAATTTTCAATAGTCCTTTTACACGTTTGTATCTCAGACCGTGGTTAATAGCGTTTTCCACAAACGGCTGCAATATCATTGTCGGAATTTCGATGTATTTATTCACTTCAGGCCCAACAATGATAGAATAATCAAATTTATCCTCGAATCTAAGGCTTTCCATTTCTATATAAATATTCAAAAGCTTGATTTCTTCATGAAGTGATATGTATTTACTTCGAGAGGAGTCCAAAAACATCCGAATTAGATTGGCGAATTTTGATAAGTAACTGTTGGCCGTTATGGCGTCGTGGGTCATTACGTAGGATTGTATAGAGTTGAGGGCATTGAAAATGAAATGCGGGTTCATCTGCAACTGAAGTGTCCGAAGTTCGAGTTCAACAATTTTCTTGGTATGTCGCTGTTCCTCATCGGCCCAAAACTTCAAAAAACGCTCTCTACCATAAAACAATCCAAACAATGAAATAAAACTCGCTCCCCAGAACCACCAAGTTCGCCACCAAGGACGCTCAACTCTCAACTGCAAAACTACAGATGGTGAATATTGACCAGTTATGGTTTGATATCTTATGCTTAATTTATAATCACCGGATGTAAGGTCGGTTATTTTGAAGGATTGCCCTTTAAATTTTACCCAATTGACGGTTGTATCAGTAAAGAGATTTTTCTTCTCAATCCTATAATAAAAAGAAGCTACTTGTTTTTTTATGTCTGGCTCTTTTAAATGAACTTCTACGATGTTCTCGAAGTAGTTCATTTCATAGTAAGACTTGAAACTTTGATCACGGCCAGCAATTTCCACATTTTCTATCTTAACAACAGGCAATACACCCACTGCCGACACTCCAAAAGAAGCCGAGAAAATAAAAAGTAAAAATGTGATACCTACAATGAACCTATAATTTTTCAACTCAAATTAAGTTCTTCACCTATTTTCGTAACCTTCAGTATTAGTTTTTCAAGAGTGGCGTTAAAGTCCTCCTTACTTTTGAGTTTGTCTTTAACTCCTATGTAAAATTTAATTTTGGGTTCTGTTCCAGATGGGCGACAAGTAAATTTGGTACCGTCTGCCGTAAAAAACTGCAAAACATTAGAAGCCTCCATGCCCATCTTGCCTGATTCTATTACGCTTACTTCTCCTGTGCTGAGGTTCGTACGTTTCAACTGGCCCAGGTCGTCCATTCTAATTACCTTAGAGCCGGCCAAGGTTTTGGGAGGATTATTACGGAAATCTGTCATCATTTGCTGTATTTCCTCTGCACCAGTTTTACCTTTTTTGGTTACAGAAATAAGCCCTTCGTAATAAAACCCGAAGGTTTTGTACATATCAGCCAAGAAATCAAACAAACTGATGCCTTTGTGTTTGGCATAGGCAGTAAGTTCGGCAATCATTGCACAGCTCGCTATGGCGTCTTTGTCACGCACTTTATCTCCAATGAGATAACCATAACTCTCCTCTCCACCTCCAATAAAAGTCTGCTTGCCTTCCAACTCTCTGATTACCTGAGCGATATACTTAAAACCTGTAAGAGTATTATAGCATTTCACACCAGCTTTTTCAGCCATAGCATCTATCAAGTCGGTTGTAACGATTGTCTTGCACACAAATTCATTTCCCGTCAATTTTCCTGCTGATTTCCAAGCTTTTAGTAGATAAAATATGATTAAGCTTGCGGCTTGGTTACCATTGAGCAACTGCCACTCTCCATCAGGATTTTTCACGCCCATTCCCACGCGGTCTGCATCAGGATCGGTGGCTATTACCAAATCTGCATCTATTTCTTGTGCCTTTTTGAGTGCCAAACTCATGGCTTCCTTCTCTTCAGGATTAGGGTACACCACTGTTGGAAAGTTACCATTAGGCGTGGCCTGTTCCTGCACAATTGTCACATTTTCAAATCCTAGTTGTGCCAAAGCTGGTGGCACCATAGTGATGCCTGTACCGTGAATTGAGCTAAAAACTATCTTAAGGTCTTTTTGTTTTTTTATTATTCTTGGTGAAACAGCAATTGACTTCACGGCTTTTAGGTATTTTTTATCCAATACCTCACCAATCATCTTTATCCTTTTCTTTACACCTTTAAACTTAATGTCTTTTACGTTTGTTATGGCATTCACCTCGGTCACAATATTTTTGTCGTGCGGTGAAACAACCTGTGAGCCATCTACCCAATACACCTTGTATCCATTGTATTCTCGGGGATTGTGGGAGGCTGTAATAACAATTCCCGACTGGCATCCGAGTTCTCTAACCGTAAAAGATAGCTGTGGTGTTGGTCTCAATTCCTTATATAGATAAACGGTTATTCCATTCGCAGAAAGTATATCGGCAGCTATTTGGCCAAATTCCGGAGAATAGTTACGACTGTCGTAGGCGATAGCTACTTTAATATCTTGTCCAACAAATACCTTATTTAGATAATTAGCTAAACCTTGCGTGGCAACACCTACGGTATATTTATTCATCCTGTTGGATCCAACGCCCAACTCACCTCTCATTCCACCAGTGCCGAATTCAAGGTTTTTATAAAATGAATCCGTCAGTTGTGTTGTGTTTTCGTTATCTATAAGTCCCTGTATTTGGTCTTTTACATCCTGATCGTATTTGCCTTTTAACCAAGTTTTAATATTCTTTTCAGTGGTAGGGTCTAATTTAAGTTTGTTCAACATGCTCGTTTAATTTAAGGAATAGACAAATAAATAAATATTAAGATACTATTCAAAATATTTGGGATAAATTCTCTTTGATAGTTTTAAAAATCGTGTCGGTTGGTAAATCGTTAGCATCTTTCCCAAATGGATCTTCGATTTCCTCAGCAAGAAGTTCTATTCCCGCAAAAACATAGAATATCAAGGCAACTATCGGGCTTGCCCAATAACCAAACTCTCGAACAAAACCAATGGGCATTGTAAAGGTATACAAAAAGATCACTTTTTTCAGAAACAAACTGTACGAAAACGGAATTGGTGTCTTTTTTATCCGCTCGCATCCGCCCAAAATATCCATAAAAGATTTTAGGTCGTCGTTGAGATATAATATTTGCATATTTCTATCCGCAGAATTCTTCAGTAAATCAGATACTTTGGCGTGAATCATATTGGCTATAAAAAGTGGTACATTATCAGGCTTTTCTGTCATTTGATTTCTACAAATCTCGCTCAAATCTTTTCTACTAACCCCACCTCGCAGGTGTTCTTTGGTGGCCCACACAAAATCTATTACCAATTTTTTTATTTCTTCTTTCAGTTTTGCATCTCCGTCTATGTATTTAATTTTGAGCATCAAACTCCTCGTATTGTTGACCAAAGCCCCCCAGAGTTTCCTGCCCTCCCACCATCTATCGTATGCGGAATTTGTCCTAAAAACAAGCAACATAGACAACACAAAACCTACCAATGAATGTATCCCTGTTGTGTTTTTGAAGGTGGCGTGAAAATAATCGTTCTCAATATAAGCCACCGCAGCAGTAAACAAAGCCACACCGCCTATACCCGGGAGTAATTGCCTGAAAGTGTCACTCTTATGAAATGCAAAAATTAGCTTCCACCAATCTTTGGGATTATAAATAACCATAAATAAAAATTACTTGAGATTGTCTAAAAGATAAACCAAAGCCGCCATAGACGCAGCTCCCAGCTCAAGCTCACGCTTGTTTACAGTTTCCAAAGTGTCGTTGCTCGCATGGTGATAATCAAAATAACGCTGAGAGTCAGGTTTGAAACCAATTACGACAGTACCGGTTTTGGCCAACGGACCGATATCTGCTCCACCACTGCCTTTGCCGATCTCATGCAAGCCATAAGGCGAAAGAAGATTCTTGAACTGAGCAATATCCTGAATTTGACTTTGTGTACCTACAATTCCGAAACCTCGTGGCGTAAAACCACCAGAATCAGACTCAATGGCGTACACATGTTTTTCTTTTTTCTTTTCGGCAACATCTGCATATACAGTGCCGCCTCTGAGGCCGTTTTCTTCATTCATAAACATTACGGCTCTTATGGTTCTCTTCGGTTTATAACCAAGGGCATTCATGATTCTCAAAACCTCAATGGATTGCATGCAGCCCGTACCGTCATCATGAGCACCTTCTGCCAAATCCCAAGAATCCAAATGCCCTCCAATCACAATTATCTCTTCAGGCTTTTCTGTTCCTTTTATTTCGCTCAAAACGTTGAAAGACGGAGCATCTGCAAGGGTTTCACAATTTTGTTTAAAGTAAAATTGCAAATTGGGTTTAACTTTTAAAGTGTTGCTCAGCAAGTTGGCCGAATTGGTAGATATAGCCGCTGCTGGAATCATCCCTCCGCCGGCATATCGCATAGAACCCGTGTGAGGAAAGTCATCGTCTCTTAAATTCATAGATCTTACAATAACTCCAACGGCACCATATTGGGCTGCCTGCGAAGCTCCTCCACCACGTTGATCCACTGCTCCTCCGTATGCTTCAAAGGTGTTCAACTTTGTGGGATCCATGGGTCTATTGAAGAACACTATTTTCCCTTTTATTTTAGCCTCACCTGCTTCTTTCAACTCTTTAAAGTCCTTTATTTCTATTACTTCGGCCAATAGCCCTGCCTTGGGAGTAGCTACTGAGCCACCTAAAGCTGCTATAGCTACCTTGGTCTTTTTACCATTTAGTACAAAATAAGCCTCCTCCTTGGCTCCTCGCACCCAGTGTGGTACCATTACATCCTGCAAAACTACATTCTCAAAACCATAGTCTTTCATGAGTTTTTGTGTATACTCCACCGCTTTTTGTGCACCCACCGACCCACTGAGTCGAGGCCCAATATTTTTGCATAAAAAACGCAAATTTTGATAAGCTTGGCCGTTGGAAAGAGCTTCGTTATATACTTTTCTTATAAATAAAGAGTCTTGGTTTTGAGCTTTGGCTCCGAAAGCAAATAGTAAAAGTATAATTAGTTTTTTCATGATGAGGTGTTATTTAAACTTTGGATGAACTACACTGAATAAAGCGAGGGTTGTCATATAGTCAAGGTTGAATTCGAATAGAAACTTATTTATGTTTCAAAGAAAAAGCCCGAAATCTCAGGAGAAAACGGGCTCTTAAATATCTTAAAATCACCAATTAATGATCGTGAAGATTCTCTTTATCATAACCATTGGCGAAAATCAAAATCATGATAAGCGTACCTACCACAAAAGTAAACAAGTCGGTACAAAACCCTAAAATCGCCAAGATGATTACAAAAACTGCTATCATCAACCAAGAAGGTACTTTTTCTATCGCATGTGCCATATCGAAATCTTTTTTTTGCAAAAATAATACTAATTTCTATTTGTCCAAAATAAAAAAATGGGTAATTTTCGAAAAGTTTTTGTTTCGATAGTTTCGAAAAAAAATAAAAAATGATGGTTCGTGGAGAGAAATTTCATTTGGTAATTTTCCTGTTTATTTTGACTTCCTACACTGCATTTTCGCAGGAAACGCCCTACTATCAACTTCCTCAAAATCGTAACAAGAACCATGAAATGGTGGTTATGCCTAATTTAGAGGCCTTCACCATTACCTATTTCATAACCTCGTCTGCGGGCTTACGAAAGCCCTTCATCCAAGAGAACCTTCAATCGCCTTCCGCCGCTACTTCGAGTGTACAGGGCAGTGGTTTTTGGGAAGTAACATTCGGACAAAACCGCAATGACAACTGGATCCTAGAGTTTGGAGTAACGCGATACAAAGGCTCTGTAAGAACGAGTTTTACCGAGCTCAGCCAATATCCACTGGTCTTCACCAACCAAACAAACCAAGTATATGTACCTTTCAGAGTAAAAAAGAAAGTCTGGACGATTGACAGGGTCAGTAGAAATGCTTTTCTAAATGTCGGTGTCGGGGCGTCTTATTTATTGATCAAACAAAAGAGTTTTTCAGAAAACGGTGAGGTTAGGTTTCAGCAGAGGCCCGTTCCAGAAGCAAACGACTACACTTCGTTTGAATATGCCTTAACATCGTCGAGATTTCCGATAGCGATGGAGTTGCTAACCGAACTCCGAGGAAAGGTCTCTGAAAGATTGGAAATCAGCATTTTCAGC
Source organism: Leadbetterella sp. (assembly GCA_035299025.1). GTDB lineage: Bacteria > Bacteroidota > Bacteroidia > Cytophagales > Spirosomataceae > Leadbetterella. The sequence continues at coordinate 324,155 of DATGXK010000016.1, read as the reverse complement.
AAAGTTTTTCTGAGAAATGCGGAGCATCTCAAGAATGCCTTTACCTTTAATTATGTAGATGGCACTAACCGAAATTTTGATGTCAGCGAAAAGCCATTATCTCTGGTTTTTGGTTTACAGGCAAAACTCAACTCTCCAAAATACTACTCCTACAAAAGCAGAGTAGATTGACTATTTGAATTAAAAATATTTTATATTTGACTTTTAAATAATAAATACTAATTTTAATACTAATTAACAACCCCCTTTTAATTTTACAATAATGAGTAAATTTAACGAATGTATTGACCTTTACAAAAGCCAAAGCCAAGAGCTAGGCTTAGGACTTGACGAAGCTCTGCTTTCAGGAGTAGCCAAAGCTTTGGGACCGTCTATCTACAACGCTGACTCCTCAAAAGTCTCTGGATCAGACAGTAAAGAACTAGACACCGTAAAAAACAATTTCTTGATCAAGAAATTGGGTCTTGCCGACAGCCCTGCTTTAGATGCGGCCATTGCTGAGGTGATGGAGCAGTTGGGATCGAGCAACAAAAACAAACAAAGAGCTGTAGTTTATGCTCTCTTGGCTAAGAAATTTGGTAAGGAAAGCATGTTTTTATAATCTTGATTCTCCGCTATCAAGAGAGGAGTTTGAGCAAAGTCTCAAACTCCTTTTTTATTTCATAAAACCAAAGAATAAATGGTTTTAATCTCCAAAATCAGAATTTTTATTGCACTTTACCCATAAAAAGAAATATTTTTCTAATAAACAGAAATTAAACCAAAATTCAAACTGTTAGATTTGCATAACAAAAAAATAACGTAAAATTGTGACTACAATTAAGGAAAAGAAAATTTTCATTATCGATTTTGATAGCACTATTACAAAAGTCGAAGGTCTTGATCAGCTCGCAGCCATAGCTCTCGCACAAAGTACGGACGGAGCCCAAATAGTACAACAAATAAAAGATTTGACAGACGCCGGAATGAATGGAGAAATCTCACTTTCTGAGTCTTTGTCAAAGCGGATGTCGCTACTCAATGCCAATAAAAAGCACGTAGACGCTTTGGTGAGTTTTCTACTAGACAATATCTCAGAATCTTTCGAACGCAACAAGAAATTTCTCTCCGAATTCGCAGATCAGATTTTGGTAGTATCTAGTGGATTTAAAGATTTTATAGTGCCCGTTATCGAACACTTAGGCTTAAAATCAGAGAATGTATATGCCAACACCTTTATTTACAACGAAAGCGGTGAGATTGTGGGAGTTGACAACAACAATGTGCTGTCGCAAACTGGTGGAAAGATAAAATTGGTAAAATCTCTTAGCCTTGAAGACGCTCACGTGTCTGTAATAGGCGACGGTTTCACGGATTACGAAATAAAGCAAAACGGACTTGCAGATAGATTCTATGCTTTTATCGAAAACGTAGAAAGACAAAAAGTTATTGATGTTGCAGATTTTGCCATAAAATCCTTAGACGAGTTTTTATTTTACAATCAACTACCAAGAGGCCAATCTTACCCAAAGAGTTTGATCAAAGTCTTATTACTGGAGAATGTCCATCCGGCAGCAGTTGAAGCCTTTGAAAGCCAAGGATTCGATGTGGAATTTCACAAAGGAGCCATGGACGAAGACGAACTAATTGAAAAAATAAAGGACGTATCAATAATAGGTATTCGCTCTAAAACTACAATAACCAAGAAAGTACTCGAAAATGCCGATAAGCTCTTGGCGATTGGAGCTTTCTGTATTGGCACAAACCAAATAGATGTAAAAACAGCCAGTGAAAAAGGAATAGCAGTCTTTAATGCTCCTTACAGCAACACCCGCTCGGTGGTGGAGTTGGTTATTGGCGAAATGATTATGCTAATCCGCAAAGTCTTCCCGAAAAGCTCGGGAATGCACAAGGGAATTTGGGATAAATCCGCAAACCATAGTTTTGAGGTTCGTGGCAAAAAACTAGGAATGATTGGCTATGGTCATATTGGTACGCAGCTATCTGTGATAGGCGAAGCCCTCGGTATGGAGATTTATTTTTACGACATCGTAGATAAAATGCCTATCGGAAATGCAAAAAAATGCAGGTCTATGGAGGAAGTTTTCAGGGTGGCTGATGTAATAAGCTTGCATATTGATGGTAGAAAAGAGAATACAAATCTGATAGGCGAAAAAGAATTTTCCCAAATGAAAGACGGGGTGATTTTTATGAACCTAGCCCGTGGCTCCGTGGTAGAGATTCCGGCATTGGTTCAAGCACTCAAAAGTGGCAAAATTCATGGAGCGGGTGTCGATGTTTTCCCAGAAGAACCTAAAACAAACAGCGATCCGTTTGTGTCTGAGCTCATGGGCCTCGATAACGTGATATTGACTCCTCATATTGGCGGAAGTACGGAAGAAGCTCAACAGGGTATAGGAACTTATGTACCAGAAAGACTGCTGGAATACATAAACAATGGAAGCACTACAGGTAGCGTAAACTTCCCAGAACTAACCCTGCCGCTGCTTCAAAACTCACACAGGCTATTGCATGTTCACAAAAATGTACCCGGTATTTTGGCTAAATTGAATAATATTTTTGCCAAACATAACATCAATATAACTGGGCAATATCTTAAAACAGACGAGACGCTGGGTTACGTAATTGTAGATATTGAAAAATCTTATTCTAGAGAATTTGTGCAGGATTTAAAAGGAATGGACGAGACAATAAAATTCAGAATGTTGTTCTAAATATTCATAAAAATAGCCTTGAAACATTTCAGGGCTATTTTTTTACAACTTTGCTTGAAAGAATTCTATCTCCACTTTTTAGAATAAAGTAGTACACGCCACTTTCGAAAGGCGATAAATCAACCTCCATCAGATTCTTACCAGTTTTCAGCTTTTGGCTCTCAAAATACCGCAGAACCTTTCCAGAGTTATTGACCAGCATACGCTCGTATTCTCCTGCTTCTTCCAACAGCACTTCCACCTCAAAAACGCCATCACTTGGATTCGGAAAAGTCTTTATACGCTCAGAATCAGGAAATTCATTGCTCAATATCTTCAATACTTCTACTTGCACACTATCTGTCGAACTGCAACTTTTATAGTTGGCCATGAGATAGTATTTCCCAGCATTTTGAAGTTTCACATTTTCTATACTTTGTTTACCATCATTGGCTACAAAATTGGCAGGACCACGCCATGACAATTTGCCTGGCCCTTCAAGTTTACCATCCAGTAGCAATGTAGTAGTTTCCAAAATAGGCGAATTCGAACTGGCTTTTGGAGCAACATAAGACTTAACCACAACCGAAATCGTATCTTTTAAACAGTTTTGTTTGTCGGTAATGGTGAATTGAATGCTTTTATTCAAACTGTCTAAACTCAAAGTCTTACTTTCTACCTTGCCAATTGTACTCTTAATATCTCCTTTCCAAGAAGCCCCGAAAGAAACCAGTTCACCACATTCAATGGTTTTTACTGATTTTTTATTGACGTCTTTATAAATCGTAAATTGGTCAAACAGTACACCTTTCTCGGTGATATACTTCGAAACAAACTTATTATCTGTCACTTCCAACACCAGAGCTCCTGTTTGTTCCGAGTTGGAGGTAACCATCGCATTGTGCGGGTACCCAGGCTTAATTCCGCCCACCCAACCAGAAGCCCCAGCCACTACATAGACTGTGCCAGCACCAGACTTTATGTAAGGGCATGAGTTAGGCGTGCCGTCGTACCTTCCAGAAGAATTGCCAATGGCATGTTTGTTTGCATTAAAACTCAATTCATCTGAATGGTAATTGTGCAGCATATACGATCGCTCGTAATTATGACTGTGGCCGTTTAGAACCACATCGACCTTGTAGTAATCTAAAACCTTCACAAGATTCTCTCTAATTGCCACCAAATCGAGCTCCGTATCAGAATCGTGCGAACCTTTGGTATATGGAGGATGGTGAAAGTAAACCACTGTCCAAGGCAATTTATTGGCTGCTAAGTCTCTTTTTAGCCACAAAACTTGTTTACTGAGCGTATCGGCCATTTTCTTGGTATCTTCGGTCCCATAAGAATCTAAAGACACAAAGTGTACGTTGCCATAGTCATAAGAATAGTATGCAGCATTCGCTGATGGAACGCCCCCACTTTCGCCTTTGGTTGGCAAGGTAAAAATCTTATAATAATCGGGCCTTTCACCAATGGCATTGGGCCATACCCTATCGCCATAATCATGATTCCCCGGACTTGGCCACAGCACTGTATTTTTAAGGAAAAACTTTTGATAAATATTAAAAAACTTTTCCTGATATTCAGAGTCATAACCATAATTATAAGCGTTATCTCCCAAAAGCAGCCAACCATCTATAGGTTTACCCCCGAAATACTCAGAAATCCTTTTAGCAACCTCAACCTGGGCTGGTTGTTGTGTGCCACAATCTCCGAAGGCAACCATTCTAATGGTTTCATGGTGGGTACCGGGCAGAGGTGAGGTAACAAAATAGTTACTCGTATCTCCTTCCAATTTTACATTGTTATGATAAACAGAATAATAATATTTTGTTTTAGGTTTTAGATTAGAAATACGAAATTCATGCCTTTCACCAGCCGAAGGTTCTATTAAACTCTTGCTCTGATCCGAGAATGTTTCGCCATACCTAATTGATCCAGCACCAGAATTAGAGGTTACCCATTTTACAGTCATGGCATCGTGATTCCCCATTTGCAAAAATGGCCCACGCGTGATTGATTGACCGAAAACCGCATTCGAGGAGAATAAAAACAACAAACAGAAAAGGAAATTTTTCACAAAAACTTATTTAGACTAAATAAAAACCAAATATACTGCAGAAATAAGAAGTAAAAAAGCCAAATAATGATTCCATTGTAGTGATTCATTTTTAAAAAAAATCATCGAAAACACCACAAAGACTAATAAGGTAATTACTTCTTGAATTACTTTGAGTTGAATCAAACTAAAAGGCCCACCGTTGGCCTTGAATCCATACTTATTGGCAGGAACCTGAAGCACATATTCAAACAAGGCCAATCCCCAACTCACCAACACTATGCCAACCAAACCTAGTTTGTTGAACTAACGCCATTCAGCAAACTTCAGATGGCCATACCATGCCAAAGTCATGAAGGTGTTTGAGGCAATTAGCAAAACTATTACAAAAACGCTCCTCATCAGGCTAAAGTATAGTATCTCTCTCTAATTATCTGCTCATGATGTTTGGCATGACCCACAATCACAAAACCCAAAGCAAGTGGTGAAATACGAGACATATTGGCCGTACCTTTCCTGAGCAAGGTTGTTTTGTCCATGTACGAAAAAAGCAATATCGTAGATTTTCGAACAATAGAAAATTCTTCCAACAAATCTTCAACGGTCCGGCTGCCAACTGCCGTATTCTTGGCATAAGAATTTTCATCAAAACCTGGCAAAACTTGCTCTTCATTTCTTGCAAAACAAAGAGCTCTGTAGGCCATAATTCTTTCTGTATCAATACAATGCTGCATGATATCCTTGATCGTCCATTTGCCCGGAGCATAAATACTATCGCCAATGGCCTTATATTTTTTGAGATCTGCAAAAAGTTTTTCTGGCGAAAACTCCTTTAAGGCATCCAATAATTCTTGATTTTCGGGAGATAACAAGATGTAACGGTCAAAAAAATTAGGTAAGTCACCGATTTGATTCCTAGTCATTTGTTCAATTAAAATATCAACAAAAATAGCTAAAAATCATATTCACCCCTGTAAAATAACCAATCTTTATACATTTTGTCCTTTAGTCAATTATTTGTAATTTTTGTAGCAATAGATACTATACTTGTAAAAAATTAAAAAAATAAGGTAATTTTGCAGAAACGCAAGCATAGGTATGGAGTTCGAAGAAGAAGAAGAAGAATTTGTAGAAAGTAAGCCAAGATATTCGGAAACTGAAAAATACCGAATATTTGATAAGGAATTTATGCCTCACATAGACTCCATGTACAACTTTGCGTTTAGACTAACCAACGACGAAGATGATGCCAATGACCTCGTGCAAGACACTTACATGAAGGCCTTTAGGTTTATAAATTCGTTTCAAGAAGGCACCAATGCCAAGGCTTGGTTATTCAGAATTCTCAAGAACAGTTTCATCAACGACTACCGCAAGAAAAGCAAGGAACCTTCAAAAGTTGACTACCAAGAAGTAGAAACTGTATACAACTCTACAGAAGACGCCGAATTTGAGAGCACCTCTGATTTGAGAATTGAAGCAGTACAAGACATGATAGGCGACGAAGTGGCTATGGCACTCAACGGCTTGCCTGTAGATTTCAGAACAGTCATTATACTTTGCGACATCGAAGGCTTCACCTACGAGGAAATGGCCAAGATATTAGACATCCCGATTGGTACTGTAAGATCAAGATTGCACAGAGCTCGGAACTTATTGAAGGAGAAATTACGTTCTTATGCAAAGTCAATGGGCTACAAAGAATTACGTTAACAAATAGATTATTTTAAACTTTATTTTAGGATGGCTGAATGCTCCGGTAATGTGGTGATGAAAGAAGAGTGCGAAAATCATGAAAAATGCATGAAGATGATTCAAGCGGTTTTGGATGGTTCTGCAACTCCAGAGGAAATTGAGCATTTCAAATCAAACGTTGATGTTTGCAAACCTTGTTTCGACGGTTATCAACTCGAAAAATCCATCAAAGATTGCCTACAGACCAAGGTTGAGAAAAAATGTTGCCCTCAAAATACCATCGAACAACTCAAAGCCAAAATCGGCATCGGACTATTATTGCTGGCCGGTTTTTTGTTGAAAATCAAAGTTTTCCAAGATATATTTTTATCATAACAATATTTTCGAAGATAATAATCCACTGAAAAACCTTCTTTCAGTGGCTTTTTTATTTTAAAATGAAACACCCAGACTTTGTCATCACATCCCACTGTTCTTTTGGACTGAAGACTTAGCTGCAAAAAACAAACACATGAAAAAAGGCAAAGCAATAATCTTTTGTGCACCCTCGGGTTCAGGCAAAACTACTTTAGTTAAAAACCTACTCGAAACGCAGTCAAATCTAGGATTTTCTATTTCTGCCTGCACCCGAGACCGCCGTGGAAGAAACGAGGTACACGGCAAAGACTATTACTTTCTTTCGATAGATGAGTTTAAGGAAAAAATAAAAAATAAGGAGTTTGTAGAATGGGAAGAGGTATACCCAGGAGGTTACTACGGTACTCTAAAGACCGAAATTGAAAGGCTTTGGGAAAGTGGCAAAAACGTAATTTTCGATGTAGACGTTAAAGGCGGGCTCAAACTGAAGGAATATTTCGGAGACACCGCCATAGCAATATTTGTAAAAGTACCGTCTATGGAAGAACTTGAAAAACGACTGGTAGGCCGTGGAACGGAGACCGAAGAGAGCTTATCTAAGAGACTTTACAAAGTTAAATTTGAGATGGCATTCCAAGACCAGTTTGATGTAGTTTTGCTCAATGACGACCTAGAAACTTCATATATTAAAACCAAAAAGCTTTATGAAGATTTTTGTAAGGACAATGTGAATCTTGACACAAAACCCGTTTACATTTAATGAAAATCGGCCTTTTTTTTGGATCCTTCAATCCCATACACGTGGGCCATTTGATTATAGCCAACACCATGGCTACTACCACTGATTTACAGCAGGTTTGGTTTATTGTATCTCCGCAAAACCCATTCAAAAAAAACAATTCGCTTTTGCATGAATTTGATCGCTACACCATGGTGGAGCGAGCCATTGCCGACAATCACAAACTAAAAGTAACAGACGTCGAATTTAAGCTCCCAAAACCCAGCTACACCATAGACACCCTCACTGTTTTGGCCGACAAATACCCTGAACATGAGTTTGTACTGATCATGGGTGAAGACAATTTGGTGCAATTTGAAAATTGGAAAAACTACGATAAGATTTTAGAATTCTACAAGATATATGTTTATCCAAGGCCTCATACAGCTCCGCACAACTACACTTCGCATCCGAGTGTCAACTTTGTAGAAGCACCATTATTGGATATTTCGGCTACGTATATTCGAAAGAGATTACAAGAACAAAAAAACATTAAATATCTCGTAACAGAACCAGTAGAGGCCTACATTGCTGTAAAAAAATTCTATTGCTGAGTTTTTTGACCATATAGATAAAGACCTTTGAGTGTTAAATCTATATCGATTTGGTCAAATTCATTAGAGATATCCGTCAAAACCGCTGACAAACCTCCTGTTGCTATTACGGTTATACTCTTCCCTACTTCTGTTCTAATTTTACCTATCAAACCAGAAACCAAGCTTTCATACCCATAAATAACACCTGCCTGGATGGCGTGCATGGAATTTTTGCCAACAATAGTTTCGGGCTTTTCAAGTTTAACCTCAGGTAAAAGTGAAGTTTCCGAAAATAGTGACTTTATGGCGGTTTTGATGCCTGGGAGGATGGTTACACCCTCTATTTGACCATTCGAATTTATCACAGTGAAAGTTAATGCTGTACCAAAATCCACAACCATACAGTCTGACTTTACTAGCTCAAAAGCAGCCACAGCGTTCACAAACAAATCAGAGCCCAATTCCTCGGGCATATCAATATTTATCTTTAGTAAACCGGATTGGGCTGGGTTTACAACCAGGGGTTTTATATGTAGAAATTTCTCGCAAAAATTAACAAAAAATGGCGTCAGAATCGGCACCACACTACTGATTACGGCAGTTTGTAATTCCCTTTTTTCGATATTGTTTTCCAACATAAAGTTGAGAATTCTATACTCAAAATAGATAGAATTCTCATTTTTCAAAGACCTAATTCTTAACTTATTAATGACGAATCCATCTTTAAAAAAACCCACAACGGTGTCAGTATTTCCTATATCAAAAACAATCATCGAAATGTTTTATTTTGTGCAAAATAGGAATTATTCATGAAAAACAGGAAAAACTCTTTTATTTTGTTAACTATCGAGCATTTTATTCAAACAAAACTTTTTGTTGTAAAAAAAAGGCTGTAAATTTGCAGCCTTTCTGTAAAAAAGTGAACAAAGCAATTTCGAATTTTGACATTAACATTCATGGTTTAGAAGAGAAAAACTATGAGTACCAATTTGAAGGCTCAGATGCTTTTTTTGATAACTTTGAGCAAGACATAATTGAAGGTGGTAATTTCAGTGTGAATCTAAAGCTCGAAAAGACCGCAACGCTTATCAGACTCAGGTTTGAGATTGACGCTGATCTTAGATTGGTTTGTGATAGAAGCTTGGAAGAGTTTACAGAAAATTTCAAAATCAACGAAACGCACATTTATAAGTTTGGAGACTCGGTTCAAGAAATGACCGATGAGATGGAAATGATTCCTTTCGGAACTCCAAAAATAAACGTAGCGGCCTTAATTTCGGACTATATACTCCTGAGTGTACCCATGAAGCACGTGCACCCAAGATACCGAAACGAGGACGATGAGGATGAAGACGGCGTAATGGTTTATATAGACCCCAACGCAGAAAAACCAGAATCAGATACGAGTATAGACCCACGCTGGGCCGCACTCCTGAACATAAAAAACAAAGAACAGTAATAATAATTTTTAGACAGATATGGCACATCCAAAGCGGAAGATTTCGAAAACCAGAAGAGACAAACGTAGAACTCATGACGCATTGTCAGCAAAACAATTGTCAGTAGACGTAACTACAGGTGAAGTTCATCTACGTCATCATGCACATGTAAGCGAAGGAAACCTTTACTACAGAGGAAAATTGGTAGTTGAAAACTACAATTGATACTGAGTATTTGAAGTTTCTAACAAAATAATTTAACCCGATGAGAAAGATTGCAGTTGACGCAATGGGAGGCGATTTTGCTCCCAAGGCAATTATCGAAGGTGCGGTTATGGCCGCCTCAGAATTGCCCGAAGACTATCAAATTGTTTTAATCGGTAAGCAAGATGCTATGCTGCAGGTTCTACATGATCTGGAGTATAGAAAAGATGCTATTGAGATGGTATTCTGCAATGATGTCATCGAGATGCACGAACATCCTACAAGAGCGTTTAGTCAAAAACCCAATTCTTCTATCGGAGTTGGGTTTAAACTTTTAAAGGAGGGACAGGTTTCGGCCTTTTGTAGTGCCGGAAATACTGGTGCCATGATGGTTGGGTCTCTTTTTACCCTCCGCACCATGGGCAATATCCAACGTCCTCCAATAGCAGGCTATTTCCCACTGAAAAATGGCAATTTCAGTCTTATGTTAGACATAGGTGCCAATGCCGACTGTAAGCCAGAGGTTTTGATGCAGTTTGCCGAACTCGGCAGTCTTTATGCCAAATTTACACTAAATATAGAAAGTCCGAAAGTAGGACTTGTAAATATTGGCGAAGAGGAGGAAAAAGGAAATACCGTTTCGCAGGCAGCCTATCAGTTGCTCAAAAACAACAAAAAAATAAATTTTATAGGTAACGTAGAAGGTAGAGACCTTTTTGAAGGCAAAGCAGATGTTTACGTAACGGAAGGTTTTACGGGCAATGTTTTATTCAAAATGGGTGAATCTCTCTATGAATATGCCGTTTCGCAAGGAATCAATGACCCGCTCATTAACCGTATGAATTATGAAGTAGCCGGTGGCAGCCCAATAATTGGAGTAAACGGAAACGTGATTGTTGGCCATGGCATTTCTACCCCTTTGGCCATTAAAAACATGATTTTATTGGCCAAAAGACAAATCGAATCCAACGTTGTAGATAAAATAAAAGAAGTATTTTCGTAATTTTTTGTACACCATTAAGAATTTAAGCCTATGAATTTAAAAGCTGCCATTACTGGCATTCACGGGTATGTACCTGAGGATGTAATCACCAATGCCGATCTAGAAAAAATTGTAGAGACCAACGACGAATGGATAACCTCCAGAACCGGCATAAAAGAAAGAAGAGTACTTAAAGGCGAAGGTAAGGGAACTTCAGTAATGGCCGCAGAGGCTGTGAAAGGTTTATTAGAAAAAACCAATACAGACCCAAAAGACATAGACTTGGTGATAGTAGCCACGGTGACTCCAGACTATATGTTTCCATCTACAGCCAATCTAGTTTGTACTCAAGTTGGTATTCCAAGTATTTGCAGTTTTGACATTTTAGCAGCTTGCTCAGGATTTATATATGCCTTAGTTACTGGTGCTCAGTTTATTGAATCGGGTAGGTTCAAGAAAGTAATAGTAGTAGGTGCAGACAAAATGTCGTCTATCATTGACTACACCGATCGCACCACATGTGTGCTTTTTGGTGACGGTGCTGGTGCTGTTTTGTTAGAGCCTACAACAGAAAATGAAGGAATTATAGACTTTATGCTTCATTCAGATGGCTCTGGAGAAAATCACCTCATCATGAAAGGTGGTGGTAGTAAATACCCGGCTTCGCACGAAACCATAGACAAACATTACCACTACATTCACCAAGAGGGTCCTTCGGTTTTCAAATTTGCCGTAACCAACATGGCAGATGTGGCAGCTGCCATAATGGAAAAGAACAATCTCACCAGCGATGATATCAGATGGCTCGTACCTCATCAAGCCAACAAAAGAATCATTGATGCCACAGCCAACAGAATGGGTGTGGGTGAAGACAAAATAATGGTGAACATCCAAAGATATGGCAACACCACCGCTGCTACCATTCCGCTATGTCTTTACGATTACCAGAACCAGATAAACAAAGGAGACAACCTCATACTTGCTGCTTTTGGCGGTGGATTTACTTGGGGTTCGGTTTATGTCAAGTGGTCAATTTGATTTTATGAGGAAATATTGTTATGTTATATTAATTTCCCTACTTGCAATAAGTCATTGCTCTATTGCTCAGGAGGTTAGAACATTCAATACAATCAATTTTTCGGCGGGAGTTTCGGGAAATATTCACAACTACTCAGTATCTGTAGGTGAGATGATTCAATTAAACAAAACTCTACCTTTTCGGATTCTAGTAGCTGCTCAATATACTGGTAAGGTAACAAGACCAGGGCGTTGGTCATCGGATTTGGGATCTATTACCTCTCCATTGGTTGTGAAAAATACTCTTTTCAGTTCAAATATAAATTTACCAGTGGGCGGAGAAATATTTTACAAAAGTCTAGGGCTTGGTATAGTTCAAGAACTTGTAAATTTTAACCTTTCCAAAAACTTTGACTCTACCAAAGTTGCAATTCCGAAAGACTTTACCCTGAAATCAAACGGCGTAACAAACGTTTTTTCAAAGAAAAACAATCTGAATACAGCGATTTACCTCGTTTATACTATCAATGATTCCTTTTCTCTTAAATTTGGATTTAATAAAGGAAACGAACTTTTCAATTATTATAACGATACCCAAAAGGTGGGTTTTTCGAAAATTAAAGACAACTCGCTTTTTTTCAGTTTTAGAACAAATATAGAAAAATAATAATGGCAACTACAGCAGATTTTAGAAACGGTTTGTGCATGGAGTGGAACAATGACTTGTATGTCATTGTGGAATTTCAACACGTAAAACCTGGAAAAGGTGGAGCATTTGTGCGTACCAAACTCAGAAACATCAAGACTGGTAGAGTATTAGACAATACATTCACCGCTGGTGAAAAAATTACAACCGCCAGAATTGAGAAAAGACCTTACCAATTCTTATACAAAGACGAGGTAGGCTATAACTTTATGGACAACGACACCTTTGAACAAATTTCGCTCGGCGATGCTATGGTGCCGATGGCCGATTTGATGAAAGAAGGCTCAAATGTTGATATTTTAGTACATTCAGAAACAGAGACTCCGCTTTCGGTAGAAATGCCAGCATATGTAGAGTTAAGAATTACTTATACCGAACCAGGTCTCAAAGGCGATACAGCTACCAACGCAAGTAAGCCTGCTACTGTAGAAACTGGAGCAACCATCAAAGTTCCGTTGTTTATAAACAATGATGAGCTCATCAAGGTTAACACCACAACCTACGAGTACGACTCAAGAGTTAAAGAGAAATAACAAAATATTAATTATTGGTTTTAGAGAATTACTACATTTGTAAAAAACCTAATCGAAATAAAAATTATGGATACCAGAGAAATTCAAAAATTAATAGATTTTATCTCAAAGTCAGACTTGAGCGAGGTAAATATTGAAACCTCGGAACTAAAACTTCAAATCAAAAGAAACGGAGGAAGTCCGGTACATTATGTTTCGACTCCCGCAGTAGAGGCTCCTCTTTCTATTTCGCAAGAAGTGGTGACAGCTCCTGCCAGAGATGCGGCTCCAGTAGTGGCTGCACCAGTGGTTACAAGCAGTAATCTGATAGAAGTGAAGGCTCCAATGATTGGTACTTTCTACAGATCAGCTGGACCAGGAAAGCCTAACTTTGTAGAAGTTGGCGACGAAATCAGTTCAGGTAAAGTAATTTGTATTCTGGAAGCCATGAAACTTTTCAATGAAATTGAATCTGAAGTCTCTGGCAAAATTGTAAAGATTTTAGTGGACGACGCCACTCCAGTGGAATACGACCAACCTCTTTTCTTGGTTGATCCGTCATGAGTCTTTAAAAATTAAACAAAATTGATATGTTTAAAAAAATATTAATAGCCAATAGAGGAGAAATAGCCCTGAGGATTATACGCACCTGTAAGGAAATGGGTATAAAAACAGTGGCTGTATATTCTACTGCTGACAAAGAAAGCCTCCATGTGAGATTTGCCGATGAGGCCGTTTGCATTGGGCCTCCTGCCAGTAAACAATCTTATCTAAACATACCGAGTATTATTTCTGCGGCTGAGATTACCAATGCCGATGCCATACATCCTGGATATGGATTTTTATCCGAAAATGCTGAGTTTTCGAGAATATGTGAAGACTATAAAATAAAATTCATAGGTGCTACCGCTGACCAAATCAACCAAATGGGTGACAAGGCAACAGCCAAAGATACCATGAAAAAAGCAGGTGTTCCGGTAATTCCAGGTTCTGAGGGGCTTTTAGAATCAGTAGAACAAGGCATAGCACTTTCAGAAAAAATGGGTTATCCGGTTATTGTTAAAGCAACCGCCGGTGGTGGTGGTAGAGGCATGAGGATAATCAGAAATTCTGAGGAGTTTCAGAAAAATTGGGACGATGCCAAAATGGAATCAGGAGCGGCCTTTGGAAACGATGGCTTATATTTAGAAAAATACATTGAAGAGCCTCGACATATTGAAATTCAGATCGTTGGAGACCAATTTGGCAAGGTCTGTCACCTTTCAGAAAGAGATTGTTCTATTCAAAGGAGACATCAAAAGTTGGTAGAAGAAACGCCATCACCAATAGTTTCTGACGAATTGAGAGAGGAAATGGGAAAGGCCGCAATTGCTGGTGCCGCAGCCATTAAATACGAAGGTGCCGGTACTGTTGAGTTTTTAGTTGACAAACACGGCAAGTTCTACTTTATGGAAATGAACACTAGGATTCAAGTAGAACACCCTATTACAGAAGAAGTTACAGACTTTGACCTTATAAAAGAGCAGATAAAAGTAGCAGCTGGAGAACCTATTTCTGGCATCAACTATTTTCCTAAGATGTACTCTATGGAATGTAGAATCAATGCAGAAGACCCTTCTCAAAACTTCAGACCTAGCCCGGGCAAAATCAAACAGATCAATTTACCGGGTGGGCATGGCGTAAGAGTAGATTCTCATGTATATGCTGGATACACAATTCCGCCTAATTATGACTCTATGATAGCAAAACTCATCGTGACTGCCCGTAGCCGTGAGGAAGTTATCGTAAGAATGAAAAGAGCCCTACAGGAATTCTTCATCGACGGAGTTAAAACTACGATTCCTTTCCATCTAAAACTAATGGACGATGAGCAGTTTAAATCTGGCAAATTCAATACTTCATTCCTTGAAAGCTTCAATTTTGATGATTTATAAGAGCAAAAGATAAAAGAAAAGGTCGAGAGCAATCTCGACCTTTTCTTTTTTAGTACTTATCGTAAAATCTCTTTATCCTACTTGAGAACTGATCATATATAGGCTTACAGAATTCAATAAACATCTGCTGGGCCGGAGGTGGCATCTGCTCTTTAAACTTGGTGGCCTCAAGGTCAATCTTCGAAAGTGCACGTTCGTCACCATTAAAAGAGGCCCATTTATTGTCCCAGATAAACTCACCGGGAAGTTCATCACGAAGCAAAACCTTTTTAGATTTATAATCATAAATCTCCATAGATAAGATTCCTCTCGACCTTACAGATTTATGAAATCGCGTAACAGTGGCATTCACCAAACCATATACGTCAACGTTTTTACCGCCTATTTTGGCTGAGCCTGTTTTTACACTATCTTTACTAACCACGTTTGCCTTCTCCGATCTGAGGTTGGTCTCTCCCACCACAAACTCAATAAATTCTAATCTTACAACATGATCTGGATTAAGCTTAAGCTGCTTGGCTTCAGCAGGTAGATAAAACCTGATAAATTTATTTAGCCTTCTATTGGTTTGCAAAAACTCATCTATTTTTCCTCTAAAGAAATCATTGCTGTACTGATACATTTTGGAGTTTATGTTTGGTTGCTCCACCACAACATGATACGAACCCATGAAAAGTGCCTCTTCTATTTTGGCATTAACATCCTTATAATTAGGAGCATAACGAGCCAATTCATTAAAACTATCAAATGCCTGTCTTCCAGCATCAATCGTTCCTTTTCTCAAGAGAGCATCTGCATATTCATACCTCTCAGAGCCTGCCATGGATACAGCCTCCTCAAATTCTCTAAAATAAGATTCTGGAGAAACAATTTTTCTGCAAGATGGGCACCTCTCTATTTTATCATGCAATTCATTAAGTTTGGCGTAGCCATCTACTACTCTTTCATACTTAAACTGCTGATTGGCCATTTTTGCTCGCGATATATCACGGAGCAGATCCTCCTTAGCTAGTTGATAGGCATTTGGCAGAACCTCCATAGATTTGTCATTGTTACTATCTTTCCGGAGTTTTTCGATAGCCTGAAGAGCAG
This sequence comes from Leadbetterella sp., assembly GCA_035299025.1. GTDB lineage: Bacteria > Bacteroidota > Bacteroidia > Cytophagales > Spirosomataceae > Leadbetterella. Next base: position 308,151 of record DATGXK010000016.1, on the reverse strand, counting down.
CTTCATAATACCGGCCAGACTCCAAGGCCTTTTTCCCAGACTTTGAACAAGATAATAGACTTACACAAAACAGCAAGGTTACAATTTTCAGGGCTTTCATTTTATAAATTAGTTTGGTTTATTTTCTTCGCTTCTTGAGAACAATTTTAATATCTTGGCTCTTTTGTGACAAATATTTATGGCTTATTAACAATACTTTAGCATTTTTCACTCATACAAAAATCTTTTTTCGATAGATTATGTTTCAAAGAAAAGGTCTAAAAATGAGCAATATCTTTAAAAACTGGACAATTCTTCGGGCTTCGCATCTGATAATATCTATTTCATTTATAGTAGCGGCTGTCCTTTTTTCTCATAATATTTTTCTATACATACTGGGAATCGGTTTTCTTTTTCAAAGCCTAACAAATACAGGCTGTAGTGACGATTCATGCTCCAAAACCAACATTCGGCAAAAATACCGACGCAGACATTGATCAATGAAAAAATATGTAAGAAACCACTATTGCAGTTATCACCCCTGCCAAATCTGCCAATAATCCGGCCACCAAAGTATATCTGGTATGTTTGATACTTACACTACCAAAATAAAGTGCCAATATGTAAAGAATGGTGTCAGAACAAGCCTGAAAAACTCCCGAGAGCCTTCCTTCGAAAGAATCTACACCGTAGCGTTCCATTGTTTCTATCATCATAGCCCTGGAGCCACTACCACTCAGTGGGTGCATCAAAGCAGTAGGCAATGCATTGGTAAAGTCTGTATTTATACCTGTAAAACTAAAAAGCCATTTCATGAAATCTACGACGTAATCTAGTGCTCCGGAATTACGAAAAGCACTGATGGCTACCAACATACCTACCAAATAGGGTATTACTTTCACGGCCGTCTCAAAACCACTTTTGGCACCTTCAATAAAAACCGGGAAAATATCAACTTTCTTGTAAAGTGCACCGCCTACAAATCCACAAACGAAAGTCATTAAAACCAAATTGCTTACCACTTTTGACACAACCTCGATCTCCTCCTTGGGAAGGCGAGAGAAATACCACAACACAAATCCTATGAATCCTGTTATTCCAAGTAACCAACCCAAAAGTGTTTTATCAAGGAAATTGAGCCGCTGTTTAATACCCACAAACAATAAACCAGTAAGTGTAGCCACATAAACCGATATGAGAGCGGGAATGAAAATATCCGATGGATCCGCAGCTTTGTAGATAGCTCGCTGGGCCATGATGGATATGGGAATCAGAACCGGACCCGCACTGTGCAACACCATGAACATTATTTGCGAATTGGAAGCCGTATCTTTATTGGGATTAATCTCCTGGAGGCTCTGCATAGCTTTCAATCCAAAAGGCGTGGCGGCATTGTCGAGACCCAACATGTTGGCCGAAAAATTCATAATCATTTGTCCGTTTGCTGGGTGGTCTCTCGGAACTTCAGGGAAAAGTCTACTGAAAAACGGGGCAATAATTCTGGCCAAACGACGAATAACGCCTGCCTCTTCCCCCAACTTCAGAATACCAAGAAAGAAAGTCATCACGCCCGCAAGCGGCAATGCCAGTTTCATCACAGCAGACTCTGCCGAATCAAACATTCCCTCAATAATAATCTTGAATATTTCGGTATCTCCAAAAAAAATCAGTTTGATCAAAGCCACCACAAAAGCCACAAGGAAGAATCCAATCCAGATGTAGTTCAGAACCATAAGGTCATAAGGTTATTTTAAAAAGTAGCAAATTAGGCTTTAATCTTAAATTTAGGAATAATTGAAGAGGATATTTTACGATATTTACGACTTAAAACCCTCGGAATATATCAATTTCATGAAATTTCGGCAAGATATACACATGATGTGTGCCTTCACTTTGCTTTGGTGTATGGTCGTTTTGGTTAGTTGTAATGAAACTACGAATCAAGAATCTGCAACCAAAAGAGCCGAGGATTCGATAGAAATAGTGGTTGATATGGCTGTGTCGACTTACGAATTATCAATGCAAAAGCAGGGACTTGTGAACCTCCTGGAAAATGACAGCACCATAATTGTGGACTTAAAATACAGCAGCTCAGATAACTTTTTTGGAGAAGATGTGTACGGCGTACTTCAGAATGCATACTTGCAAAAAGAGCCAGCGGAAGGATTAAAATTAGCTAACCAAATGCTACAAAACATAAATAAAGACTATCGATTGCTCATATATGATGCAGCAAGACCACTGTCTGTCCAGAAAATATTGTGGCAAAAACTAGACTCTCTGCCACCGAAGAAAAGAAAAGATTTCGTGGCCGATCCGTCTGAGGGCTCCATTCACAACTATGGCTGTGCAGTAGACCTGAGCATTTTTGATATCAAAGCACAGAAAGAACTTGATATGGGTACGAGTTACGACTTCTTTGGATACCTGGCCTATCCTCGACTCGAAAAACAAATGCTCTCCGAAGGTAAACTTTCTGAACTACAGATTGAGAATAGACAACTTCTAAGAAAAGTAATGGATGCAAATGGATTCGAGGCAATAACCAGCGAATGGTGGCATTTTAATTATTATGGTCGGAAAAGGGCCAAAGAACTTTACAAAATAGTGGAATAAAAAAATCCAGCCAACTGATTCAGAAACCAACGGCTGGATTACAATAGCATGGACCAAGTTCGGCGTAAAGTTTTTTACAAAAAATTAGCGTTCACTGAACTATCAATTCAATTTACTAAATCATGGATTTAACTCTGCGACATTCACATAGTTGAGTTTACAAATTTGATTTAATTTATTTGAAATTAAAAATTGATACTTCTGTAACAATTAAACAACATACTGAAATCAAGCCGTTTATACCAAACCCACTAACACAAAACAGGTAAAAATACCTACTAATTCAGGTAAAAACCCTTGGTCGTAACTGGTACATTTTTTCTCTACTAAATTCGCAATAGAAATCTGTGCCTAGAAAAATCATTTTCTTGGTTTTTATATAGACCAAAATAGAATACAAAATATTATATTTGCGGTTTAATATAAGTTGGAGTGATTGAGAAAATAGAAAATATATTCAAAGAGGTAGAGCAAATTTTACTCAACAAAAACATAAATCATGAGGAATTCAGACTGAAATATCTCAGTAGAAAAGGAATTCTGAACGAACTTTTTGACGATTTTAAGAAAGTAAGTGGCGACCAAAAGCGATTGGTTGGTCAAACACTGAATACCCTCAAAAACAAACTTGAAGAAACACACACCGAACTCAGCCAAAGTTCTTCTTCGGCCAATTCGTCTATAGAAAAGGATGCTCTGGACCTCACCTTACCCGAAATCCCAAATCAGGTAGGTAGTCTGCACCCACTCACTATAGTTAGAAGAAAAATAGTGGAAATCTTCGCCAGAATGGGTTTTAATACAGAAGATGGTCCCGAAATAGAGAGTGACTGGTATAATTTTTCTGCCCTAAACTTCGCCGAAAATCATCCTGCCCGAGAAATGCAGGACACATTTTTTGTAGAAAAAAACCAAGTTACAAAAGACGATCTTCTTTTAAGAACTCATACTTCGAACGTGCAAGTGCGTTTGATGGAATACAAAAAACCACCCATTAGGTCCATAATGGCAGGTAGAGTTTTCAGAAATGAAGCCATTTCGGCAAGAGCTCACTGCCAGTTTCATCAGGTAGAAGGTTTGTACGTTGATAAAAATGTTAGTTTCAAAGACCTTAAAGATACCTTGTTTCACTTTGCCAAGGAAATGTTTGGAAAAGACACCAAAATCAGACTCAGACCAAGCTACTTTCCTTTTACAGAACCAAGTGCAGAAATCGACATCACTTGTTTTATTTGTCATGGAGACGGCTGCAATATTTGCAAACATTCGGGATGGGTTGAAATAGCCGGCTCTGGAATGGTGGACCCAAATGTATTGGCCAACTGCAACATAAACCCCGAAGAATACACTGGATTTGCTTTTGGTATGGGAATTGAGAGAATAACTATGCTCAAGTATGGTATCAACGATTTACGATTGTTTTTTGAAAATGACGTAAGATTTTTAAAACAATTCAACGGACTATAATATTACAATCTATTAACCAGCTCAAAACTATAAATGTATCAACCTGTAAAGTATTTAATTAGTATTGTCAGCTTTTACTTGCTGGGCCTAATGCTATGTAATGCCCAGATAAATATAAAAATCCCTTACGAAAAATCTGTTTTTCAAAGAAACAACAACAACTTAGGAAACATTTATATCACCGGTACACTGGATCAAGACGCAGATCGTGTAGAAGCAAGACTTGTACCGAGAATAGCCAATCAAGGCCAGCAAACAGACTGGAAAGTAATAGACAATGTCATAGATGGGCTTAGTTTCACAGGTTCTTTAGAGGGCAGTGGCGGGTGGTATAGATTAGAAGTACGAGCCGTTCAGAGCGAACAGATAACCTTCACGAAGTCAGTGGAGAGAGTTGGCATAGGCGAAGTATTTGTAATTGCTGGTCAATCAAATGCACAAGGTGATGGTAATAATATAAACGCCAAAGCTGCTACCGATGAGCGAGTTGTGGCGTTTGAACCCAATTACTTCGACCACCGAACGGCCCTGATTCAAAATTTTCCGGCCACCTTAACAATTGATAAATTCACAAATTTAGGTAGCAACACAAACATTGGCCCATTAGGATACTCAGCTTGGTGTTGGGGAGAATTGGGCGATCTTCTGGTAAAAAAACTTAACGTTCCGGTATTGTTTTATAATGCCGCTCTTTCAGGAACTTCGACAGAAAACTGGCTATCTTCCATTTCTGGGAAAGACACCTATCATTTGTTTACCGGACAAAAATTCGAAAAATTCATGCCATATCATGCTCTGCGTAGAACGTTACACTCTATGTTAAGTATCTATGGGATGAGGGCTATTTTGTGGCATCAAGGCGAATTTGATGGTGTTTCAAGACTTACCGAGCAAAACTATTATAATAACCTCCGCGATTTGATTCAAGAAACCCGCAACAACGTAGGCGAAAAAATCCCTTGGGTTGTGGCAAGAGTTTCGAGGTTTCAAGGTATCAATTACCCATCTATAATTTCTGCACAAAACAATATAATAAACAACATAGAAAGCGTGTGGGCCGGCCCTACAACTGACGACATTCAACCATTCAGGCCTGACGGAGCACATTTCGAAAACAACAGCAGTGTAAATGGACTTAGCCAATTGGCAGATGCTTGGAACCTATCTCTGACCAATAATTTCTTTTCTCAAATTTCGCCAGTAGTGGCCAAAGGCCTTGCAGAAATCAAATATAACTGTTTGAGTTCAACAGAGGTAAATTTTAGATTTGACAAAATTTATCAAAGTTACCTCTGGAGTAACAACAGTTCTAATAGCCAATTGAATGCTTCTGATGGTGAAATAAGTGCCATACTTCGAGACGGCTACAGCAACCTTATCTACACCAATCAGATTAAGGTGGGCAGCGTATATCCAAAGATTGCTCCGACAATCACTCCGAGTGTCAGTATAGTTGGATGTGTTGGAAAATCGGTTGAATTACAGGCCAATCCATCAAAGTATGAGGTAAATTGGAACAATGGTCTGATTGCTAATAAAATAAATGCCAATCAGGTTGGACAATATTTTGCCAGTTATCGCTCTGCACAGGGTTGTTTATCTCCAAAATCCAATGATTTGTTCCCAGTTTTTGTAAATGCACCTCAAAAACCAACCATAGACCTCCTCAATTCGGATGGATATGAATGTCTTGGAAATATCATTAAATTCAAAGTCTTTAATCCTCAAAACCACGATGTAGTATGGAGCACTGGACAAAAAACGCAAGAATTGAGTATTACCGATAACCAGAAGATCCCGATAAAAGTAACTTTATACAGTAATTATGACTGTCCATCACCAGAATCGGATACTTTGAAATACAGATTTTTATCAAATCCAAAAACCCCGAATATCGAAAAAACTGGACCGTTCTCGGTCAAAGCAATTGAACTAGAGCCCGTACAAAAATTCGAATGGTTTTTGGATAATAATCCTCTGACCTCACAAATCCAACCAGATTTATTTGTAAACTCCAACGGGTTATATTCCGTAAAAGCAGTTAAATCATTATTAACCACCACCAATAGAGTTTTAGAATGTAAGTCTGGAGTATCATCGCAGTTGTCTATTACTAAGGATAGAAACCTCTTCGGTATCAGTGTATATGCCAACCCAGTGAGCGATGGAAAAGTAAAAATTGCAGCGGACAGAGAGCTTCAAAATGTGATAGTGTCGATATACAATGACTTAGGCCAGAAAGAATATGAAACAACTTTCGAAACCCTTAAGCTTCCAGTTGAGATTGACCTCTCTGCCAAAAAGATTACGGGAAAAAGAATCCTAAAAATGAACTACATGGGCCTAACACGTTCATTTCCATTGATTTTTGAATAAAAATCCCAAAGTAAAATACCCGTAGAAACACTTACATTAAAAGAATGTTTGGTACCGAACTGTGGTATTTCTACAACCATATTTGCCAAGTCAATTATCTCTTGTTTTACGCCAAAGACTTCGTTTCCTAGAACAAAAGCGTATTTCTGACCGTTTTCGGGATAAAATTTATCTAACGAAACACTATCTCTTACCTGTTCTAAAGGCAGTATCTTCCAACCTTCAGACTTTAGCTGCCGAATAAGTTCAACAGCATCAACAACATGCTCCCACAAAACAGAATCTGTTGCTCCTAAAGCTGTTTTTTCGATTTCTCGATGTGGCGGCTGAGCAGTAATACCACACAAATATATTTTCGAAGCCAAAAAGCAATCTGCTGTTCTAAAAATCGAACCCACGTTGGCCATACTTCTGATGTCATCCAGAATAAGACAAAAATTGCTCTTTTCTGACTTCTTAAAGTCTCCTACCGATAGTCGGTTGAGCTCGTCCATTGATAATTTACTCATGATCTGTTCAATTTCCCGAGAAAAATTTTCTTAAAACTCAAAATCAAGTTTTCAAAATCTCAGTTTTCCTGAAGGTTTTTTTTAAATTTCGGGGCAAATCTAAATATTATATCATGGAAAACTCTATTGCTCGGCGAGAAACCATTAAAAAAATACTTCTTTCAGGTCTTAGCTTACCGCTGATGATTGATCAAGAGGACATCATGCTCAATGGGAAAATTAAACATTCGGTATGCAAATGGTGCTACAACTCCATTCCGCTTGATGAATTCGCAGGAGCAATAAAGAAAATCGGTATTGCGGCCATCGATTTGATTTCACTGGATCAGTTTCCAGTATTGAAAAAACACAACATTCCCTGCTCGATGGTATCGATTTCGAGTCAAGAATGGGGAATAACAAAGGGCTGGAATAGAACGGAGCATCACCAAGGGCTGATAAAATGGTATAAATATTTGATAGATGAAACCGCCAAAGCAGGGTATAAAAACATAATCTGTTTCTCAGGAAACCGTGAAGAGGGTCTCGACGACGAGATAGGCCTAGAAAACTGTGCAGAGGGACTTTCAAAAATAATTGGATATGCCGAGCAGAAAAAAATCACCCTAGTTATGGAGTTGCTCAATAGCAAAATAGATCATAAGAACTATATGTGCGATAGTACAGACTGGGGCGTTGAACTCTGTAGAATGGTTGATTCTGAAAATTTCAAGTTACTTTTTGACATTTACCATATGCAAATTATGGAGGGAGACATCATACGCACCATAAACGAAAACCATAAGTTTTTTGGTCATTATCATACTGGCGGAGTACCTGGTAGAGCCGAAATAGACGAAACACAAGAGCTCAACTATCCAGCAATTATGAGGGCAATCGCTGCTACTGGCTTCCAAGGTTTTGTTGGGCAAGAGTTTATTCCCAAAAATCCTGACAAAATAGGCTCCCTCACTAAGGCCATTACACTTTGCGACATCTAAATAGTTTACTACTTAAATCTTTATTGATAACTTTGTAAAAAAAATAAGGAATGCAGCAGATAAAACTAGATGCCATTGAAGAGGCGATAGAGGATATAAAAAATGGCAAGGTTATTATCGTCGTGGATGACGAAGACCGCGAAAATGAGGGGGATTTTATTTGTGCTGCAGAAAAAATAACACCTGAGTTGGTAAACTTCATGGTGAAAGAAGGACGTGGACTTATGTGTGCACCTCTGACAGCCGAAAGATGCAAAGAACTGGGCCTCGACCCCATGGTAAGAAAAAATACGGCAGAACATGAAACGGCATTCACTGTTTCGGTCGACCTACTTGGACAGGGCTGTACAACTGGTATCTCCGCTTCGGATCGCTCAAAAACCATTCAAGCACTCGTAAACCCAGTAACCAAACCTGAAGATTTGGGTAGACCGGGGCACATATTTCCGCTGATAGCTGCCGAAGGCGGTGTATTGCGTAGAACTGGCCATACAGAGGCCGCCATAGACTTTGCAAAATTGGCAGGCCTAAATCCTGCAGGAGTTTTGATAGAAATTCTTAACGAAGATGGCACTATGGCCCGTTTACCAGAATGCAGAGTTTTAGCCGACAAATTCGACCTTAAATTGGTATCCATCAAAGACTTAATAGCTTACCGACTAGAAAAAGAAAGTCTTATAAAACGCGAAATAGGCGTAAACATGCCTACAGAATGGGGCAATTTTGAAATGATAGCTTTTAGGCAAATAAACAATGACCAGCTTCATTTGGCATTGGTCAAGGGCACATGGGAAGAAGACGAACCTATTATGGCCCGAGTTCATTCTTCATGTGTTACGGGCGATATTTTTGGATCTTGTAGGTGTGACTGCGGGCAACAGCTCCATGCAGCCATGGAAATGGTCGAAAAAAATGGTAAAGGAGTAATTGTTTATATGAACCAAGAAGGCCGAGGAATTGGCCTTTTGAACAAACTAAAAGCCTATAAACTCCAGGAACAAGGCAGAGATACTGTGGAAGCCAATCTAGAGTTGGGCTTCAGTGCAGATGAGAGAGATTATGGTGTTGGTGCTCAAATTTTGAGGAACCTCGGTGTTTCAAAAATCAATTTGATTTCAAACAATCCTAAAAAAAGAGTAGGATTAATGGGCTATGGGCTAGAAATAGTAAATTGTGTTCCAATCGAAATTGAGTCGAACCCACACAATGAGGGTTATCTAACAACCAAAAGAGACAAACTAGGCCATAATATTATGAAATAAAATATCAAGACTGCGGATTTCCGTTTAGAATGAATAAAATTCATTTTTAAAATAATTTAATATTTAAAAATACGTTATTTTGCACGAAATATCCTAATAAGCATTTAAATGAAAAAAACGCTCCTTGTTTGCCTAATTTCCATTGGGAGTTTTGCACAAAACGCTATATCCATAATTCCAAAACCCGAGAGCATTACCCAAGGAAAGGGGAAGTTTACGATAAATTCTGCCACTCAAATCGTAGTAGAGTCTAACAACACCGAAGCTCGCGATGTGGCCGAACAATTGGCCATAAGACTGAAAATTGTTTCTAACAAACCGATTGATATTGGCTCTGCAAATGGCAACAATAAGATTGTTTTTTCGAAAGATCAGACAATAGAAAAAGAAGGCTATAATCTAAAAGTAACTCCAACTGGAGTAACCATTGCGGCATCTAACCCAATTGGGCACTTTTATGGCCTTCAGACACTTTTGCAGCTTTTTCCAAGCCAAATTTTAAGTAGTTCGACTCAACCAAACCTTAGCCTAACACTATCCGAATGCACTATAAAAGACAAACCTAGGTTTGAATACAGAGGAATAATGATGGATGTTGGCAGGTATTTCTATCCAGTAGAATTCATCAAAAAACTGGTTGATGTTATAGCTTTTCACAAGCTAAACACACTTCACCTACACCTAACCGAAGACCAAGGTTGGAGAATAGAAATCAAAAAATACCCAAAACTAACTGAGATTGGTTCTGTTAGAAAGGAATCAATGCTGGGCCACCATAGAGACCAAAAATACGATGGCAAACCCCATGGCGGATTCTACACTCAAGATCAAATCATGGATTTGGTGACTTATGCTCAGCGAAAGTATGTAACCATTGTACCGGAAATCGAAATGCCGGGCCACGCATTAGCTGCAATTGCCTCCTACCCAGAGCTAGGCTGCACAGGCGAGCAATACGAAGTCGGGACCGAGTGGGGTGTTGAAGAAAGAGTTTTTTGCCCAAATGAGAAAACTTTTGAATTCCTAGAAAATGTACTAACGGAAGTAATCGACTTATTTCCAAGCCAGTACATACATATAGGCGGTGACGAATGTCCTAAAATAGCCTGGAAAAACTCACAGTTCTGTCAAGATTTAATGAAAAAAGAAGGTTTGAAAGATGAACACGAACTTCAGAGTTACTTTATTCGAAGAATCGACAAATTTGTAAGCTCGAAAGGAAGAAAAATTATAGGTTGGGACGAAATATTGGAGGGAGGTTTATCCCCGAATGCTACAGTAATGTCGTGGAGAGGGGTTGACGGTGGCATTGCCGCGGCCAAGCAAAAACACGATGTTATAATGTCGCCCAACAGCCACATGTACTTAGATTATTACCAAGGTAGTGCTTCTAGTGAGCCATTGGCCATCGGAGGTTTCCTGCCAATCGAAAAGACCTATTCTTTTGAGCCTTTTGCTCCCGAACTTACGGCTGAGGAATCAAAATACATAAAAGGCGTGCAAGCCAATTTGTGGACAGAGTATATCTCTAAACCTGAACACGCCGAATATATGCTTTTCCCAAGAGCCCTAGCTACTGCCGAAATAGGATGGTCTTCAAAGGAAAAAAACTTTGAGGATTTCAGCAAACGCATGACCAAACATTTTGAAAGACTTGACCAACTGGCAGTAAATTACTCCAAAGCATTCTACAGTGTGGCGTTTTCAACTTCTAAAAACAGCCTGAATCAGCCCTTGGTTTCGCTGAGCTCTAACGATAAAAATGGCATCATTAGATATACAATGGATGGCACCAAACCGAATGAGAAATCTCTGGTATATTCTGATGCCAAAAAAATCACAATAGATGGCGATAGAACCATAGCTGCGGCTTATTTCACCAAAAGTGGACAAATGTTGGGGGCACCAACCATGAAATCATACGTAATTTCGAAGTCTACCGGTAAAACCTACAGCCTGAGCAAAGAACCAAAAAAATATAACGGCGGCGAAAAGTATGCACTTACAAATGGTATAAGAGGCGACAACAATAGCAACGACCCTTGGGTTGGTTTTCAGGGCGAAAATTTTGACTTCACGATGGATTTTGGTCAAAAAACATTTTTCAATACGGTTTCAGTGGGATTTCAAGGGGCTTACGCTTCATGGATAATGCCTCCAAAAAACATTGAAATCTTTGTATCAGACGATAACAAAACTTTTAAATCAATCAAGAAAATGGAGTTGGGTTCGGCCGTAAAGAAAGAGAATTTTGTTCAGCAGCTCAATGTTTCGGTGGGCAATAGCAACGCAAGGTACCTGAAAATAGTAGCCGAAAATTATGGTAAACTTCCGCAAGATCATCCTGGAAAGGGAAGCCCAGCATGGCTATTTGTAGATGAAGTTTCGGTGAAGTAAGAAAATACGAAATTCTAATTTGGAGCATTTCCTTTACAGAAATGCTCCTTTTTTTTGAACAAAATCAACCCAAAGTCTTTTGATTTTCGAAACAATACATATCGGCAGAATGTTTATCTCAATAAAAAAAGATGAAAGTTTTAATAACAGGTGGTAGCGGCTTGATAGGCAAAGCACTCACAAAAAGACTGTTGACCGAAGGACATGAGGTAAATATTCTTACACGCAAAGTCACCAACAAAACTGCCGCTAAGGAATTCTTTTGGAACAGCCAATCTGTTGACAGCAAAGCCTTTGAAGGCGTAGAAGTACTCGTTCACTTAGCAGGAGCAGGTATTGCAGACAAAAAATGGACCTCGGAAAGGAAGCAGGAAATCATAAATAGTAGGGTAAAATCCATAGAGCTTATTGGTGAAAAATATGCAGGAAGCTCGCTTAGGGCAATCATTGGAGGTTCCGCAATTGGCTATTATGGCGGAGATTCTGGCGAAACGCAAAATGACGAGAATTCTCCTCATGGAAACGATTTCATGGCCGAGTGTTGTGTAAAGTGGGAAAAAGCAGAGGAAGATTTTGCGAAAAAACTGAACCTCAGATTAGTAAAGGTCAGAACTGGAGTAGTTTTGGATGCTGAAGACGGTGCATTACCACAAATCACCAAACCCATAAAATATTATGCTGGCACGGCTCTTGGCTCAGGCAAACAGTGGATGTCTTGGATACATATTGATGATATTGTGGAAATATTTTACCAATCCATTGTGAACGAAGACATAAAAGGCACCATTAATGGGGTGGCTCCAAACCCCGTTCGCAACCAAGACTTCACAAAATTGGCTGCCGAAGTCATGAAAAAGAAATTAATTCTGCCCAATGCTCCGGCTTTTATACTCAAAATGATTTTAGGAGAAATGTCGGTGGTAGTTTTAGGAAGCAGTAGAGTTTACAACTCACAAACGCTCCCGTTCGAGTTTAAATATGAGTATCTCGAAAATGCACTAAGCAATTTATTGGTCAAAAATTGATTTAGCCCACAGCTTGAGACTTACTCTGATACTTTATGCCCCTGAATATCAATAATATACTCACATACATGATTACATGAGAGATGTCATTGTGGTTAAACCATTTGGAGAACGACAATTTCTGGGCATGCACATAAATGGTCAAAAAAGAAATTATAAAACCAAAACTGATGTAGGTTCGGTGTACCCAGTTTTCTAATTTTAGAGGAAAAAACACCACCACCATTTGGGTCATAGCTATGAGAGAATTGACAGCTACAACTCTGAAATCAAAGAAATAAAAAACCGAAGGTAAAAAGATTAACATCTGAAATATGGAAAGCCCAAGCATCCATTTCCTCACATTTTCATTCTTTAGCTCACCAAATGCAGCAGCTTGAGCAAAAAAAGTAGAAAAACCAGCCGTGACTTGCATGACTAGCCATACAGAATTGTAAAATGCATTGTTATGTCTTTCAAAAATGCCATGTGAAAGAGCACCTAGTAATGTAGAAAAACCAAGAAAAAGATAGAATTTAAGCCAATGAGATTGGCTACTGCAGTTGTCATTTAGTTTTTGAATACTGAAAAAAAAGTAGAAACAACTTATGGACAAGAGCAAATCTGTTAGCGAAGTTACCGGCTCTGAGAGAACCGTACGAAGCTGCTCGATAAAGTTAATAATGATATTCATAGCTAATTGGGTCACTCTTTCCTAGGCCTTGAATTGAGATCTGAATCTGTCACTCGGCTAAGAAAATTTTAATAGGTATATAGGTTTTGTGCTAAACTAATAAAACTATTTGACTTACCCAATTATGCCGGCACAACATTAAATTTCTGTAGAGGACTTTAAGATACTGCTTCGTTTGTCAACAATTTACCTACTTACTCAGCATCCAGTGCTTTCAGTACACGCAAAAAAAAGACTTTCAAGTATTTAACCCAAAACCCATTTTGTAAATTTAGCCCTTAGACCAATACTTTTTTGACATAATTTCCAAAAAAAAAAGACACTAAACGCGTTTCTCGAAAAAGAAGTTTTAATTTTGCGGCACAGAAAATCGAGTATCTAAATTATCAAATTAATCAATGTCAGTATTGAATTCTACGCCAAACAGAGACAATCAAATTTTTGATTTAATTCAGAAAGAGCATAACAGACAGCTACATGGAATTGAGCTGATTGCCTCTGAAAATTTTGTTTCACCCCAAGTAATGGAAGCCGCAGGAAGCGTACTAACCAATAAATACGCGGAGGGATTACCAGGAAAAAGATACTATGGTGGTTGTGAAGTAGTTGACGAAGTGGAGCAAATAGCAATCGACAGACTAAAAGAGCTTTTCAAATTATCGTGGGCCAACGTGCAACCACACTCTGGTGCTCAAGCAAATATGGCCGTCTTTTTGGCATGTTTACAGCCCGGCGACAAAATTTTAGGATTTGACTTATCACATGGCGGCCACTTATCTCATGGTTCTCCTGTAAATATATCTGGAAAATACTTCCAGCCGTTTTTCTATGGCGTTGAAAAAGAAACAGGGCTTATAAACTGGGATAAAGTAGAAGAAACTGCCACCAAAGAAAAACCAAAATTGATTATTTGTGGTGCTTCGGCTTACTCAAGAGACTGGGATTATGCGAGACTTAGAGCCATAGCAGACAAGGTTGGAGCAGTACTTTTGGCAGATATCTCCCACCCTGCCGGCCTAATAGCCAAAGGTCTTTTGGCTGATCCGTTTGATCATTGTCATATCGTAACCACCACCACTCACAAAACCCTTAGAGGAACTAGAGGCGGTGTAATAATGATGAGAAACGACTTTGAAAACCCTTTTCGTATCACTACTGCAAAAGGAAAAATCAGATCGATGGCTTCACTTTTGGACTCAGGTGTTTTTCCTGGCACACAAGGAGGACCTTTAGAACATATCATTGCTGCTAAGGCAGTTGCTTTTGGCGAGGCTCTATCCGATAGCTTTGGGGCATATGCAGTACAAGTTCAGAAAAATGCCAAGGTAATGGCACAAGCATTTGTCGACAAAGGCTACAGTGTAATATCTGGTGGAACAGACAACCACTTGGCACTTATAGACCTTCGTCCGAAAGGATTAACAGGTAAATTGGCAGAAAATACACTTATCAAAGCCGACATAACCGTAAACAAAAACATGGTTCCTTTTGATGATGCCTCAGCCATGACAACCTCTGGTATGAGAGTTGGTACTGCAGCCATGACTACACGCGGTCTGGTAGAAAGTGATTTTGTAAGAGTGGTTGACTTGGTAGACAAGGTATTAATGAATCATGATAATGAGTTAGTGATCACAAGTGTAAGAAATGAAGTTAATGAGTGGATGAAAGCATTCCCTCTTTTCAAATAATTATTTTAGACTAAAAAATACCCCATCTGAATGTTTAGATGGGGTATTTTGTTTTAAAGAAGTGTATTAAATTATTACATTTGCATAAAGAAATCAAACAAATGCCCTTAGATCAATCTCCTTATATACATTACGACGACAACGAAGACGAGCAAAACGGTGAGCATGCCGAAAAGGAAATGACCTTTATTGAGCATCTAGAAGAGCTCAGGTGGCATATTATTCGTTCTGTAGCGGCCATACTTATCTTTATGATTGTGGCTTGGGTTATGATGGGTAAAATATTCAACCACATTATACTAGCTCCTTCAAGGCCAGACTTTTGGACATACAGAAAACTTTGTGAGTTAGGCAATAAAGTGGGTATTCCGAGTCTATGTGTCGAGAAACTCAACTTCTCGTTGATGAGCCGAGAGGTTTCAGGACAGTTTATGATGCAGCTTACTGCTTCTGCTATAGTGGGACTTTTGGTGGCGTTTCCATATGTTTTTTGGGAAATATGGAGATTTATAAAACCCGGTTTAAAGATTACTGAGAAAAAAGCGGCCACTGGTTCGGTTTTCTTTGTGACTGCCTTGTTTTTCTTAGGTATTATGTTTGGCTATTATGTTGTAGCTCCTTTCGCCATTAACTTTTTGGTAAACTTTCAGATAGATCCTAGTATTGAAAATCAATTTGATATTCAATCTTACATTTCTGTTTTGGCCACACTTACATTAGCCTGTGGAGTAACCTTCCAGCTTCCTATGGCCATATTGGTATTAACACGTATAGGCATAGTTACACCGGCATTTTTGAAAGAATATAGAAAGCATGCCTTCGTTATAATACTCATAGTTGCGGCCATTATTACACCTTCTCCGGATATGATCAGCCAGGTTTTGGTGGCTATTCCACTATATATCTTATTCGAAATCAGCATATTGGTATCGCAGAGAATTTACAACAAGAAACTAAAAGAAACCGAATCATGACAAAAAGACAAGGCTTATTCCCTATTCAAAATGCTGCTTTCGCATTGATAATTTTGGTAATTGTGGTTTATGCCTTGTATATTTTGAAAGATATTTTTATACCCTTCATAATTGCTGGACTTCTTTCGTTCTTGCTATTTCCGATATCAAGGTTTCTTGAAAAATACCATTTTCCAAGACCATTGGCTATTTTAGTTTCTATTGTGGTGGCATTATCATTATTGGGTTCTATTATCTATTTCTCGTACACTCAGATAATCCAGTTGGAAAGCTTAATCCCTTTAATTGAGAAAAAAGGCACCGTTTGGATTACAGCCATTGAAAAACTTCTGAGACGGAATCTCCATATCAATCAAAACCAATTGGTGGCAGAAAGTCAAAAATACATGACGGAGGTATTAAAAAATAGCACCAAACTGATCGGACAAACACTCAGCACCACATCGGGTTTTCTTGTAAATCTCTCATTATTACCCCTATACATTTTTTTGTTCTTGCTGTACAGAGACTTCCTCAAGACTTTTGTGTATAAATTAATGCGAAATAGCAGTAAGCATACCATATCCAATACCATTAATAAAATAAATGGCGTGGTGAGAAACTACATCGTAGGTCTTCTTTTGGTTATTCTTATTGTTGGTATTTTAAACACGGGAGCACTTTATTTCTTAGACATAGAACATGCTCTTTTCTTTGGCTTCTTTGCATCTTTTTTGGTACTTATTCCTTATATCGGCATAGCTATTGGTTCAGCATTACCCATATTAGTCGCCTTAATAACCAAAGATTCTTACTGGTATCCGTTGGGTGTTGCGGCTTCTTTTTTTGTGATACAATTTCTTGAAGGCAACTTCATAACTCCCTTTATTGTAGGCAATAAGGTGAGCATAAACTCTCTTGCTGCAATCATATCGTTACTCCTATTTGGTAACCTTTGGGGAATCAGTGGATTGGTTTTGGCATTACCTCTTACTGCCATCATCAAGGTTATATTTGATTCTTCCGACTCGCTTAAAGCGTGGGGATTTCTGCTCGGTGACTCTGACCATATCGATGTTCAGGTGACCAAAAAACATTTCAACTTTAAAAATTTCGGCAAATAAATAAGCGATGAAATAAAGCTTAATTCAAACAAAAATCTGGTTTTAGACTATGATTTTGTGAACATTTCATTAATCCTTGCCTTGCCAAATTGATAACCGCAGAATATCTCTACAAACTAGCTTTTTTTATCGATTTAGTTGTCCAAATATTTAGTTTATTTGCTACATTTGAGTAAAATAAAAAAGTAAAAAAACGAGTAATCGTACAACAAAAAAATGAATTTAAAGGATAATCTTTTTGAGATTATTAAGGCCAATGCCTCTCAGAAAGAACTAGATTGGATTGAAACAAAAGCCAATGGCAGTTTACAATCTTTACAGACGGCATTTGTAGCTACTCCAAGGTTTATCAGTAAGACGCTGGTCAATTCCTCCACCACACTCCAAGACATTAGTTTCGAAAGTTGGACATTAGACAGACTAGTACGTGCTTATTTATTGGTCAGTTTAAATAATTCAGACATAGAAATCTACACCAAAACTCTAAATACCCTTTTTGAAACCGCTGAAAACAACGAGGCCGTAGCACTAATTTCATCTTTGGCACTTCTCGAAAATCCGGAAACTTGGCTTTTACGAGCCACAGACGCCGTAAGAACCAACATAGGAGTGGTGTTTGATGCCATTGCATTCGATAATCCCTACCCAAAGACCTATTTCTCAGAATTAGCTTGGAATCAGTTAGTTCTGAAGTGTATTTTTAATGACAAACCGATACACAAAATACAAGGATTGGACGAAAGAGCCAATAAAGAATTGGCGATTTCTATTTCTAATCTTGCACATGAACGCTGGGCAGCAGGCCGTACCATTCCTCCGCAAGCGTGGCGGTTGGTTACTAATTTTTTAGATGATTCAATCTTGGAGGATATCAAAAAACTCTTTGCCTCCACAAATGTTGATGACCAATTGGCAGCTGCCTTAGTTTGTAAAAACAGTGAATTCCCACTCGCAAAAAGTGAGTTAATAAAACATATTGAACTAGACGAAAAAACTAAAAATCTCTCCTGGAGTGCTTTAGAAGTGTAGAAAGAACTTATTGAAATTCCTTAATGAAATGTGCCAAAAAGAATCAGAAATAAAACAAAACCCTTCTCATTTTGAAGGTACTGCTGAAGAACTAGAAATGTCAAAAACCATACAAGCCAACTACATGGACTATGTGAAAGGCATGAAATTCTTTGACCCGCATATTCACATGACATCAAGGACAACGGATGATTACACCGCCCTAGTAGATGCAGGCGTGGTGGCCATCATAGAGCCGGCCTTTTGGCTTGGGCAGCCTCGTACAGGCTTAGCTTCTTTCAAAGACTATTACAGCAGCCTGGTAGGCTGGGAGCGTTTTCGTTCGTCTCAGTTCGGCATTAAGCATTATTGCACCATAGGATTGAACTCCAGAGAAGCCAACAACGAAGCTCTTGCTGAGGAAGTTATGGAGATCTTGCCCCTATTTTTATACAAAGAAGGTGTGGTAGGCGTTGGAGAAATTGGCTTTGACGACCAAACCGCTGCAGAGGAAAAATACTATCGTCAGCAGTTAGAAATGTCAAAAGAAGCAGGTCTGCCCGTACAAGTGCATACCCCTCACCGAGACAAAAAGAAAGGAACAGAATTGAGTATGTCCATAGCTTTGGAGCACGGCCTTGACCCAGGAATGGTGATCATCGACCATAACAACGAGGAAACCGTGGAGAGTGTTCTGGACAAGGGATTTTGGGCGGCGTTTACCATTTATCCTTTCACCAAAATGGGCAATGAACGCATGGTAGAGCTAGTAAAAAAATATGGTCCAGAACGAATCATGATAAATTCTGCTGCAGACTGGGGCATTAGCGATCCATTAGCAGTACCTAAAACGGCCGCTTTGATGAAAATAAGAGGTATTTCAGACGAAGCCATAAAAATGGTTTGCTACCAAAACGCCATCGATGCCTTTGCTCAAAGTGGACAAATAAATGTGGCGGACTTCGAGACAACACAAGTGATTGACCAAAGTCTAAAATTCAATGGAAATACCGTTTTAAGAGGCGGACAGATTCCGAGAGTGGACAAAAATTCTATTTTTATTAGCTAAGTATATTTTGAACATAAAAGCATATCTTCAACTCTGTCGCCCCGCCAATATCATCACGGCTATCGCTGATATTTTGGCAGGAGTAGCTATAGCGAGTTTTGCGACTCCATTAACCGAGATAAATCCAATCGGAGTAATACTTTTATGTGTTTCTACCATTGGTCTGTACGGTGGTGGAATAGTTTTTAATGATATTTTCGATTTGGAATTAGACAAAATCGAGCGGCCTGAAAGGGCAATTCCAAGTGGAAGGATAAGCTTAAAAAATGCCTATATTTTCGGAACGGTGCTTTTGCTAATAGCAATAACTGCTGCTTTTTTAAATGGCAGTTTAAGTGGAATCATCGCAACATTGGTCGCAATCTCAGCCCTTGTATATGACAAATACGGAAAACATCATTCGTTTTTTGGACCGATTAATATGGGTCTTTGTCGTGGTGGAAATCTGATTTTAGGGATGTCTATAGTTGCCAATACGGTTTCCGAATGGTGGTGGTTGGGAATTTTACCAGTCTGTTACATAGCAGCCATCACAATGATAAGCAGAGGCGAAGTGCATGGTGGCAACAAAAACACCCTATATTTTGCTGGTTTATTATATATTATGGTTAGTATTTCACAATTAACTATTGCTTACAAACTCGATAACCTCTTGATAACCTTAGCTTTTGTTTCAATTCATATTTATTTGATTTTCAAGCCATTGCTCAAAGCCATTTCTAACCCCATCGGACCAAACATCGGTAAAGCAGTAAAAGCCGGAGTATTGGCTTTAATCGTTATGGATGCGGCTTGGGTGAGCGTTTCAGGCAATTTTGTTATTGCACTTTTTGTACTAATTTTACTACCCTTATCTATAAAACTAGCAAAAGTTTTTGCTGTTACATAAGTTGCTGACATGGGGAGTTTTTTATTTTTATTCAACCATAAATGAAGTCTATAAAACAGGCCTTTGAGGTTCCATTCAGTTTTAATATTATTTTCACTGAGAACCTTTTCACTATTGATAATCAAGAATTTAAAAACTTTCTTGAAAACTTTGGGAACCGCAGTTTCCATAAAAAAATATTATTTTTAATAGACGCAGGTGTCGCAGAAAATCATTCCTATCTGCAAGACAACATCCGTGGGTATTTTCAAGAAGTCAATAACATTTCTTTAGTTGATGAAATATTGGTGATGCCTGGTGGTGAGTTGGTTAAAAATGACCCTCAATATCTTGAAAAAGCACTTTTGGCCATCAATGAACATGGCATAGATCGACATTCGTTTGTAGCTGCCATCGGTGGGGGAGCTTTTTTGGACATGGTAGGTTATGCCTCTTGTATTGCCCACCGTGGAGTAAAGCACATTAGAATTCCTACTACGGTTCTTTCTCAAAATGACTCTGGCGTGGGTGTTAAAAACGGTGTCAATTTTCTTGGTAAAAAAAACTTCCTAGGCACATTTGCTCCGCCAGTGGCCGTGTTCAACGATTCGAATTTCTTAAAAAGCTTATCTGACAGAGATTGGCGTTCGGGAATTTCTGAGGCTATTAAAGTGGCATTAATCAAAGACTTACCATTTTTTGAATGGCTTGAAGATAATGCCCAAGCCATGGCTGATAGAAACATGGAAGTTATGGGCGAGCAGATTTTCCGCTCAGCCGCATTGCATACCAATCACATTTCCAGCGGTGATCCGTTTGAACTGGGTTCAGCTAGACCGCTTGATTTTGGACATTGGGCTGCACATAAATTGGAAAACTTGACCAATTTCGAAATCCGACATGGCGAAGCTGTGGCTATCGGAATAGCCCTAGATTCTGTTTATTCCAAAATTCTCGGCCTTATCAGCCAAGAGGAGGCGGACAGAATTCTTATTTTGCTCAAAAAACTGGGTTTTACGCTGTATCATCCAGCACTTGGGGAAAACGACAAACTGAATCTTTGGGAGGGTCTCAATGAATTCAGAGAGCATTTGGGAGGCGAATTGACCATAACGATTTTGGAGAAATTGGGCAAAGGAAAAGAAATACACGAAGTAGATTTTGAAGCCATGAAACAAGCCGTTGATGAGCTTGAAAAATTGAACGTATAATAGAAACAATTAAAACCTTAGTGTCTTAGCGACCCAGCGGTAAAATCAAATATGAAGACAGCATTTGGTCAACTTAGCTATTGTAGCAATATACATCCGGGAGAAGACTGGAAAGAACATTTTTCGGTACTCAAAACCAGTATTCCTGAAATAAAAGCAGCTGTAAGTCCGACTGAACCCATGGGACTCGGACTTAGATTAGCCAACCAAGCGAGTATAGATCTATCTGAAAATGAGAATTTTGAGGATTTCAAAAACTGGCTTGAAGCGAACGATGTTTACGTTTTTACGATGAATGGATTTCCGTACGGAAATTTTCATAATGTAGTGGTAAAAGACCAAGTTCATGCTCCTGACTGGACCACCAAAGATCGAGCAGATTACACCATCAGAATGTTTAAATTGCTAGCCAAACTGCTGCCCGAAAATCTTGATGAAGGTGGAATTTCGACCTCTCCTCTCTCCTATCGTTTTTGGTGGAATACACCCGAAAGTTTAGAAAAAACTACCAAAACAGCCACTCAAAATATACTTTTCGTGCTGGAAACATTGATAGAATTATTCGAAAAAACAGGTAAAACACTGCATCTTGACATCGAACCTGAGCCTGATGGTATTCTTGAAAATTCCGAAGAATTCATTCATTGGTACAAAGAATATCTGCTTCCAATGGGCATTAAACACCTAAAAGACAAAGGATATTCAGCAGAAGAATCAATAAAATTGATCAAAAAGCATATCACACTTTGCTATGATGTTTGCCATTTTGCAGTTGGCTTTGAAAACCCACAAGACGTTATCGATAAGCTTAATAATGAAGGACTTAAAGTAGGTAAAATTCAAATAAGCTCTGCTGTAAAAGTGGATTTTTCTGAAAATGCAGAAGAAAAACTAAAAACAATCGCCCAATACAATGAGCCCACTTATTTGCACCAAGTGGTGGCTCAGCAAAAAGATGGAAGTTTCCAAAAATTCCCTGATTTAACTGAAGCTATCGCTGGTTTTCATGAAAATATCAGTGAATGGAGAGTACACTTTCATGTTCCTTTGTTTCTGGAGAATTACGGTTTGTTGGGTTCTACACAATCAGACATCGTTGAAACTATCAAAGTGCATAAAAACAAGAATTTTACACAGCATCTTGAAATCGAGACTTACACTTGGGGAGTGTTACCAACAGCGTTCCAAGCACCTCTTAATGAATCCATTATACGAGAAATCAAGTGGGTAAAGGGTCTTCTTAATGGTTGAATGATACTATGAATGAATGAGTGATGAAATGATAGAATGATAGAATGATATAATAATTTTATGAATGATTTTTTGAATGTTAGAGTAATTAGATTGATAGGGTAAAATACTGAAGGAAAATGCAAAAAACAGTTGTAATCGATATAGTGGGATTGAGTACGAGCGTGATAGGTGAGTATACGCCTTTTTTGCAAAAGTATATTGCAAAAAATAATCTTACCCACATAAAACCCGCATTTCCAGCTGTTACTACTACTGCACAGAGTTGCTACGTGACCGGAAAAACCCCAGCCGAACACGGAATAGTGGGCAATGGATGGTATGACCATGAGGCCTCAGAAATAAAATTCTGGAAGCAATCGAACAAACTGGTGCATGCCGAAAAAATATGGGAAGCAGCCAAACGGAAAAATCCTAAATTTACGAGTTCCAAAATGTTTTGGTGGTACAATATGTACTCCTCGGCGGATTTTTCAGTGACACCGCGACCCCAATATCATTCCGATGGAGTGAAAATGCCTGATTGTTACTCCTATCCTTCTGATTTGAGAGATAAACTCCAAAAGAAGTTTGGTACCTTTCCTTTGTTTAAATTTTGGGGACCAGGAGCCAATATTGAATGCTCCAAGTGGATTTCGGATGCTTCAATGGAAGTTGACCGAGAAAACGACCCCACGCTAACGCTAATATATTTGCCGCATTTGGACTATTGCTTGCAGAAATTCGGCACAGATTTCTCTAAAATAGCCAAAGAATTAAACGAAATAGATGCTCTGGTAGAGGAACTGGTCACTTGTTATGAGCAAAAAAATGCCAACATTATTTTGCTTTCAGAATATGGCATAAACAACGTTTCTCGGCCCATTCATATCAATAGAATTTTACGAGAAAATGGCTTAGTGGCCATCAGAGTAGAGGCTGGACACGAACTTTTGGATGCTGGAGCCTCCAAAGCCTTTGCGGTAGCCGACCACCAAATTGCCCATATTTATGTCAATGACCCAAAAGAAAAGGCCCATGTAAAAAGCATTTTAGAGAAAATAGAAGGTGTAGCCTTGGTAATGGACGAAGCCGAAAAACAGCAGCACCACATAGACCATAAAAGGGCAGGAGATTTTGTACTAATGGCCAAAGCCGACAGCTGGTTTACCTATTATTACTGGAACGACGACAAACTTGCACCCGACTTTGCACGAAGCGTAGACATACACAACAAACCCGGCTACGACCCTGTGGAGATGTTTATGAACCCTGCAAATCCTTTCATAAAATTACGGGCAGCCTACAAACTAGCCAGAAAACTCCTCGGGTTTAGATACCGCATGGATGTAATTCCATTAGACGCGACACTCATCAAAGGCTCACACGGCACCTTGGATATTGACAAAGAATTTTACCCCGTAATCATTACTAATCAAGCCATTAATCAAAAAGAGATAGCGGCCACAGATGTTTATAATGTAATTTGGCAGAGTGTTTTTGGAGAGGGGTGAGTCTTTTGGAAATAAATAGGTTGTGAATTATGTAGTTATGTTTTTTTTGAAGTTGAGTTCATTGTTTCAGAAATAAAATAAACCTACATTTACAATCTAAATTATATGTTCACTTATTTCAGTATTCTGTATGAACACCATGCGAATTGACATAATAAATCCAAAAGCTGCCAAACTTTTAAGAGACTTGGAGGACATGAACCTGATTTCCATTCAAGATTCATCAAAAAAAGGATTTGCAGATGTTCTAAAAAAGCTTCGTTCAAAAGCCAAAGAAGCACCATCATTGGAAGAGATAACTAAAGAAGTGGAGTTGGTGAGAAGCAAACGTTATGCAGAAAAATCCAACTAAAATAATCATTGACACTAATCTCTGGGTCAGCTTTTTGATATCAAAAGATTATTCAAAACTGGACGAAATCATTTTTACCCAAAAAGTTTCGCTAGTTTTTAGCCAAGAATTGCTTGATGAATTTTTAGAAGTGGCAAGCAGACCTAAATTTAGAAGGTTTTTTGTTGCAAAGGATATTGAGGAAATACTTGAGACTATAGACGAATACGCAGATTTTGTCAAAGTTAAATCCAAAATTGAGCTTTGTAGAGACCCGAAAGATAACTTTTTGCTCTCCTTATCAGCTGATGGTAAAGCCGATTATTTACTTACTGGTGACAAAGATCTACTTGATTTAGTCAATTTTGGAAAGACGAAAATTCTAACAATTTCTCAATTCCTTACGAAAGAATAAAAGTTCTTATTTGGTTAAAGGCTCAAACAGAGTGCTAGCAATCGAAATAGAGTTTTTATAATTTCCTCATTACCAATCAAGCTATTAAGCAGAATGAGATAGCAGCCACTGATATTTATTCTGTTATTTGGGAGATCTTTTTGGGGAAATGATTCAATAACCTCACCTAGCAAACTTCTCCAGCTGATTTACCAAAACTTCGAAATCGTTGGGGTAAGGGGCAGTTGCTTCGATAACTTGACCGTCAAGATCGTGGAATTTGATGGTGTGGGCGTGTAGGGCCACTCTTTTCATCAATGGTAATTCTTCGGTGTCGTTTTTGAGGTTAAACTTTCTTTTGATGTCTGACAGAAAAACCATTTCGCCGCCATAAGTGGGGTCACAAACTATTGGAGCTTTGAGACATTGCAAATGCACACGTATCTGGTGCATACGTCCTGTGATAGGTATACATTTCACCAATGTATGTCTGGTGTATTTTCTGATGGTAAAAAATATGGTTTCGGCCATTTTACCTTTTGCCTTGTCTATTCTTACTGCTGTTCCGTCCTTTAAAGGAGCAATCGGCAAGAAAACAGAGATGGAATCGAAATCATGTAAGCCATTTACCACAGCATGGTATTCTTTCTGTACTTCACGATGCTCAAACTGCATGGCCAAGTTACGATAAGCTTCAGGATTTTTGGCAATTACCAAGGCACCTGAGGTTTCTTTGTCCAGTCTGTGGCAAAGCTGCACATCCCCATAAGTTTCACGGGCGAGTTTCAAAATACTTAATGAGCGATCAGCGGTGCGTTCGTCTAGCGAAGGTACAAATGGAGGTTTGTTGATAACCAAATAGTTATCATTTTCAAAAATCACCAAATCCGAGAAAACTAAATTTTTAGGTGCTTTTTTAAACCTGCTTAAGTCCATTGTATCTTGTTTTGCGTCGCAATTTACGCAATTTCCTTGGGTGGTTTGGCCAAATGAAAGGTAAATCTTGTGCCTTTGTCTATCTTGGAGGTTACGTTTATGGTAGAATCGTGGGCATTAAGTATGTGTTTTACGATAGCCAAGCCCAAGCCTGTGCCACCAACTTCTCTAGTTCTACTTTTGTCTACTTTGTAAAAACGCTCAAAAATTCTTGGTAATTGTTCCTGCGGAATACCGGGCCCGTTATCCTCCACCACAATCTCCACTTTCTTATTTTCAGTGTTGAGTTCAACCAATACTTTACCATTGTCTCTACCATACTTTATGGCATTGTCTATGAGGTTTATCAATACTTGTGAGAGGCGTTGTTTGTCGCCGTAAACCCAACATTCCCGAAGGTCTTTGGGTTTGTAAACCAAGGCTGTATTACGCTTATTGGCCTTATTTTCAAGCTGTTCGAATATCTCTTTTATCAATTCTAAAATATCAAAAGCACCAAATATCATTTTTATATCGCCAGTTTCTACCTGCGAGAGCACTACCAAATCTCTCACCAAAATGTCCAAGCCATCAAGACTTTTAGCCGCTTTTTTGAGAAACCTTTCAGCCACAACAGGATCTTCCAATGCTCCATCAATAAGGGTATGTACAAAACCTTGTGCCGCAAAAATGGGTGTTTTAAGTTCATGAGAAACGTCTGCCAAAAACTCCCTCCGGAATATCTCCATCCGTTTTAACTCGTCTATTTCTTCTTCTTTCTTAGACACGTAATTGGATATTTCTCGGTTCAGCTTTTTAAGCGGATTCACACTTTTGAGCATTGATTTTCGAGAAATATCAAAATCTCTGATTTTGAGTCTTTGAATACTGGCATAAATCTGATTTACTTCTTTGAAAACCAGCAAATCAATGATGTAAAATGTAAAGAAAAAAGTTGAAAAAAAGCTCCCAATGGCAGCTACGAACAGCATACCTCCGTTTACTTCTGGCACAAAGCTCAGAAAGCCAGTTGTAATGCTGGAAACTAGTAAAGAAGTAAAAAGCGAAATCCACCTAGGCGATAAAAACATAAGTCATCTTTAGCACAGCGAAATTGAGATTTTATAGGCTATAAAGCAAATATTCTGCTATTTATCTGTCTTAAACATATAGCCAACGCCTTTGAGTGTACCTATGTATTGGTCGCCAATTTTCTCTCTGACCTTACGAATATGGACGTCGATGGTTCGTTCAACTACAAAAATATCTGTACCCCAAATTTTCTGAAGCAAGCTTTCGCGAGACTGTACTTTGTTTGGAACTGTGGCCAAATAATGCAGAATTTCGAATTCCTTTTTTGGCAAAACTATCACTGAACCATCTTCTTTGGTTACGGAGTAAGTCTCTTTGTTAATGGTCAATCCTGCAATATTCAAAACTCCTTCGTCTGCATTTTTCTGCGTTTCCTTTCTAAAAAAGGCGTTTATTCGGCTCAAAAGAGCCCGAGGTTTTATAGGTTTGGTGAGGTAATCGTCGGCCCCAACTTCAAATGCCGCCACCTCTGAGTATTCCTCTGCACGTGCAGTAAGGTACAATAAATGTATTTGCTTTAGTTTCTCAGTGTTTTTGATGATTTTTCCGGCTTCTATGCCATCCATAATCGGCATCATGATATCCATCAAGATTACATCTGGCATAAACTGTTTGGCAGCTTCTATGCCCTCCAGCCCATTTGTAGCCGATTTTACCTCATAACCTTCTTTTTCTAGATTATAAATCAATAGCTCAAGTATGTCTGCGTCGTCGTCTATGACAAGTACTTTTTTAGCCATATTTATTTTTTGTTAAATGAACGTTAAAATTCTGGTACAAAAATAGACTAACAGAAGCTGAGGTATGTTAAGCCAGTGTTAAATTTCGATTGAATAAATTTTGCGTTGTTCGTTGGTAAAAACAATTTTGGAGTTGTTTTCAAAAACCACGGCCTCGGTTTGGTTCTTACCAATTTTCACACATTTCAAAGGTTTCTTAAAGTTTACTTCGCCATTCTCTATGCCATAAATCATTAGTTTACCGTAAGTTATGAGTGCATATTTGGTACCATCCGGGCTTATGTCTGCTCCTGTCACTTGGGCTTTAAAGTACACTTGGTCTTTGGGTAATACCGAATACTCACCTGGCTTGTCGGGCAAAACGTAGAGTTTTGTAAGCTTTTTGCCTTTGTTCCAGCTTTTGGTGAAAAGATAGAGGGAATCGTTTTTCCAGAAAAAAGCCTCACAATCAAAAACTCTGTTTAAAGAATCAGCAGGCGTTTGATCAGCATATTTGAACTTAATCTGCTCAACACCATAATACCCTCTTTTATAAATAGTTAAATCGTCTCTGCGGTTAGAATTATTGCCAAAATCACCGATGTAGAGATTGCCCTTGGTATCTTTTGCTAAATCCTCCCAATCAATGTTTACTGAATTTGGAACATCCAAAGTATCAAACATCAAACCCTCGGCATTGACCATATACAGTTCTGGACTACCGCCAGAGTCGTTGTGAGTCCAATAGTATCCGTCTTGCCAAGCTTTACTTAGTCCAGAATTTTCACCAATACAAACCGGAAACTTACCTGTTTTCTCTATTTTAGGCTTGCTTTTGACAAAAAAAGCATTTCTTACTTCGTAATTGCACGAGCAAGTAGCCGTTTTCAGAGCAAAAAGAAAAAGGTAGAGTTTGTATATAATCATCTTTTCAATTTTTCAATTTCCAAAATCACATCTAATATACCTTTCAAAGGGATTTTTACCCAACCCGGGCGGTAATTTAACTCATAACCCAACTCATAAACCGCTTTTTCGAGCAAATGAAATTGTAACAAATAATTGATCTCATTATTGTTTTTTAACAACGGATGCAGTGTCCCAAAATATCCAAGATATTCTTCCAAATAAGTATCTCTCATGAGTTTATACCATCTATCAGTAGCTCTTTGTAACACCTTCTCGTCCAATTCCATAGTTTCGGGGCTGTTGAATAATTTGGCCGAAACCGCATAATGGTAGGATCGAATCATGCCTGCCACGTCTTTTAGCGGTGAATGCTTCACTTTTCTACTGGAAATTGTACTTTCCGGTTCTCCTTCAAAATCAATAATTACCAAGTCTTCATCACAAACCAGCACCTGACCGAGGTGGTAATCGCCATGAATGCGGGTTCGGAACGATTCAATGGGACGGGTAAGAATTTGATCTACAAAATCCAAAATCAAGTCTTTGGCTTCCATAAATTTCCAGGCCAATATCTGCGAGGCTTCATCTAAGGACAGATAATTGTCTGTCAAAAGATTGTATCTATGCTCGAGTAAATCTTCAACTTTTTGATGAATAAACCTTCTGTAAGGTCTATCGAAATTATCAGCTCTAAAACCCTCTTCGCCATGTATATTGAAGAGTGCATCGTGCATTTGAGCAGTTCTAACACCCAAGAGAGCCACTTTTTCAAAAACATTCTCCTTTACCTGAAAGTTGCCGTCAACAAACGCAAACATAAACTCGTTGAGATAATCACCCGTTTTAGACCAATTGTCTTTTTCGTTAGATATAACCTCTACCAGTAGACCGAAAGTGATGTCGCTTTCTAGTTTTCTTTCCAATGTCACACTTCCGCAAAACCTTGGAATATTCTTAAATTCAGAGTTTTGCGTAATAAACTGCACCATTTCCACCTCTGGATTGGTTTCACTGAAGAGCTTTCGGTAGAGTTTAAAAAAGTATTTACCACCAAACACAAAAGCGGTATTACTGGAATCTATTTCTGGAATGATACTATCCGTAGCTGTCTCATCTTGAAGACCTTTGCCTTTTTCGAAAGCCAAAATATCGTTATCAATCTGGAGGCCATGTTGGCTATTTACTATATTCCGAAAAATGGCCGCTCTAAAAGCAGTATCGAAAACGGCCTCTACCAAATACCCTTCTTTATCTTCTAAGGTGGCCGGGCTTATGATGGCTATCTCGGGAAGTTCAATGATTGTTTTCTCGACAAAAGAAAGAGGAAACATGTACGTTTCGGTATCACCTTCTGGGTATTTCACATTGATGATGCCGAAGAAAAACTGTTTCTCCTCATCCGTCATTCTAACTACTTTCGTAATTTTGAGACGCCAGTTTTTTCGAGTTTTGCCAGCAAACCATCTGCATTTTACAAAGTAGTCAGGCAATAAATTATCCTCCAAAACGGTGTGCACGTATTTGTCCTTTTCAAAACCTTCCCAGTCGAGTTGTAAAACAAATTTTGACATAATTTTCGGTCAAGTATTTTTCAACAAATTAGCATTTGAATTGAAAATAAAAAAGGATTTATCTCAATTTCTCCTCGAAAAGTTTCAGTATCCTTTTGTACTCGTCAGTCCATGAACTCGGCTCTACAAACCCATGATCCTCAACCGGATAGGATGCAAGTTCCCAGTTTTCTTTCTTGAGTTCTATTAAACGTTGACTCAAACGTACAACATCCTGATAATGAACATTAACATCTACCACTCCATGACAAATTAATAGATTATTTTTAAGCCCATTTGCAAAATAAATAGGCGAACTTTTGCGATAGGCTATACTGTCGGTTTGAGGCGTGTTGAGGATATTTGAGGTATAGCCATGATTATAGGCCGCCCAGTCTGTCACTGGTCGAAGTGCCGCACCGGCTTTGAACACATCGGGTGCCGTAAATAATCCCATAAGAGTTATAAAACCACCGTATGAACCACCATAAATCCCGATTTTCTTGGCATCTACACCATGGTTTTTTACCAAATATTGAGCTGCATCCACGTGGTCTGACAAATCTTTACCACCCATGTGTCTGTAAATTCCAGTCCGTACATCACGTCCATAACCTGCTGATGCTCTGTAGTCTATATCCAAAACGGTATAACCCAAATCCGTCAAAAGATTATGAAACATGTACTCTCTAAAATAGCTACTCCACCATTTGTGGGCATTTTGCAAATATCCGGCTCCATGGACAAATATTACTGCAGGCTTTGTTCCTGTTTTTTTGGTTTTCGCTGTTGGTTCGTAAATTCTTCCGTAAATTTCTTGGCCATCAGCAGCTTTAAAAGTAATGATTTTGGGATCTCTCCATGGATAAGCTTGAAAATCTGTAGTGAGTGAGTTGGTGATTTTTTCAGCGACAGCTCCGGCTTCATTTTTCTGCAAATACAGCTCCCAAGGTTTATTCGAATAAGAGTATCTGACAGCCAAGAGCTTCTCATCAGGCGAAATTGTAACCTCATGTGCCCCAGTCATTTCAGTTATTTTGGTAAGTTTTGAACCATTAACTGCCAAATGATAAAAATGCTGTTCGCCGGGATGAACCTGATTGGTGGTGATAAAAAACATTTTTTTATCAGAAGACAAAGCCACTTTTTGTACTTCAAATTTACCAGAGGTGAGGGCCGTTTTGGTTTTTGAAGTCAAATCATACCTATAAAGATGAGCATATCCGGTTTCTTCCGATTGAAAATAAATGGTGTTTTCATCCAAAAAACCCAAAGTACTGGCAAAATTCGATATCCCAGGTCCACCAATCCAAGCTTCATCTCTTTGATGGTCGAGACTTTGAACTTTTCCGCTTGTCAGATCTACTTTTACAATCCAACGGTCTTTGTGATCAACTGTTCTGGCTTCGGCGATCAAATTGGTACCCATTGATGACCAAACGAAATTAGAAAACTGAATTACTCTACCTTTAGATTTTGTAGCACTGTCGATTTTGGGATAATCCTTAAAGTATTCCGGGAATTTGTCTGTACCAGGTAAACCTTTTGAAGAAATCTTAAAAACGGTATCGGCAAGAGCATTGAACAAATAAGACTCAGAAGTTATTTGTGGAGAACCCACTTTGTTCCTCGCAGGAATGTCCTCGGTATAACCAGATGCATTCACATAATTGGGTACAATGGTATTTTTTTGCGTTTTAGGTGTTTCTATCACACTAAAAACCATCATGTTAAGACTTGGACTTATTTGCAAACCACCCAATCTTTTATCATCTAGATATATCTTTTTAAGTCCTTTTTTAGGTGGATTATTTTTCTTGGCCTGTGTCTCCTTATTTTTTCTTTCTTCCAGAACATCGAACAATTCCAACTGATCTTTTTCTAACCAAGCTTCCTCTTCTGTCTTTTTCTTTTCTGTTGCTCTCGAGCCAACCTGAAAATCAGTCAATTGTTTTACAAATCCATCATTAATGTTTTGAGAATAAAAGTTTTGACCTCTTCTGTAAACCACCGATTGGTCGTCCAAAGAAAACTCTGCTGATGACTCTGTATCAACAGTTTGTGTCAATCTTTTTATAAGATTTGTGTGTAAAAAATGAACATATAAATCGCCTTCTTTTACAAAAACCTTCTTGGTACGGTCATTTGAATATGCACCAGTCAGAGAAAGGCTTTCTCGTTGTTTTAAGGAAAGTTTTTCGGTTTTCTGACTTTGAAGATTATATGAATAAAGCGAATCACCCAAGTTTTTATCAGGATTCCAGTTGAAATAAATGTTTTTGTTATCTTCTGACCATGAAATATTCGAAGGTGAAGTTCCTATCCATTTTGGATCTTGCATGATTTTGTCAACCGTGAGCTTCGACTGAGCAAATGCACCAAAAAAGCACAAGTTTAAAAGGGCCAATAGTTTGATTTTCATTTATTTATAGGGTTTATGATGAAATTATTTCTTTAATAAATTTTCAAGAACTACCACAGAACTTACTCCAGCTTTCTTCCGGAGTTCTCGGTTGAAAGCACCCAAAACGATGTCCTTGTCGCCGTCATTGTCAACATCTCCGGCATCCATGGTCAGCCACTTGTGGCTTGAAACTTTCTTTTTTGAACTTACTTCAAAGTTCAAATTCCCAGTATCTTCGAAATACAAAAATGCCTCATTTCTCTTTGTATCTGGGAAAAACGAAATAACGGCCAAATCGAAGTCTCTGTCATTGTCAAAATCTTCGGCTATTACTTTCGATGCACCATTTATTGGGTAAAAGTATTTTTCCGAGAAGCCAGCCTTTCCATTGTTAAGATAAATACGAACACCATGAAAAGGTTTCTTGACGATACTTAAATCGGCATTATCACCATTTGTATAGACAAAATCTAAGTCGCCATCATAATCCAAATCTTTGGCTTCGAAATAGCTCGAGCCAAAATAAGGCGGAAAGCTGAGCAGTGGTTTCATCTCGTATTCGGCATTTCCTATATTTTTGAATAAAACTATGGCTTCTCTGCCTTGTGTCATCAGTGCCAAAATATCTTTCCTACCATCTCTGTCAAAATCTATATGATAAACTATCCTGGCACCAGGTTCATTTATTAAAACATTCTCTTTGAAAGTTTTACCATCATACCAAGCCAAACTGCCAAAAAGATTTCCGAAGTTTGAAATTATAAAGTCCTCATAATTGTCTCCATTCAAGTCTGCCAGCACCATATTTACTGGTCGGTGCAATTTGTCAATTAAAACCTTGTTGCCGGCCATAAGCCTTCCTTCTGACAAATCTGAAGGATTAAGAATACCAACTTCTAAGGTCACTTTACCTAAATTTTTGTGGTATTTCAAATCCACAACTGGACTTTTGGTCTTTATTGAATCCGAAATACTTCCATCGTTAAGAAGTGAATACAGGTTGTTTTTAATCGATGTCGCCACCAAAAGTTGGTGGCTGGTAGAATCAAACTGAGTTAAAACTATTTCTTGGGCCTGTATTTTCTGTTCTTTCAAGCCAAAGCCTAAAAGTTGCTTGGTTTTTAAAATCTCATTTTGGGTCAGTAAATCTGGTGAATTTTCATTGTAATATTTCAGAATTTTCTCCCAGTCTGCTTTGGCGATAATTGCATTTTGAGGATAAACTCCGGAATTAACAATTGCCATCATTTCGTCGTTGGAGTAGTTCATCATTTCTGCCATATAATCGCTCATTCCTAACCTCAGAGCCATTTTGGGCAATACACCACTCATCCAGATAGCCCTTGGCAAAGCCTTGGGCTCGGGAAAAACATGACAGCTTCCACAATGAATTTTAGCTAGTTCTTCTCCAGAAAGATTGGATTCTTCAGGAATCGTAGCTTCCGAAGTGCTTGTATTTTTGCAAGAATACCCCAAAACTCCGAGCAACAACAAACCAAATAAGAAGTGCTTCATAATTAGTATATTTTTAAAGCTTTTGCTCCATTTGGGACGACAATACATCGAGCTGACTGACCCAAATAACTTGAGCCATAGTAAATTTCCTTTTTTGTTTTCTTACCCTTCAACTCATAGGTATATGCTCTCGTTTTTATGTCTAATTCGGTTTCTTGCTTCTTGAGTGGGGTTTTGAAGATTCGCAACGAACCCCGATTTTGAGAAGCTAAAAGGTTAATTTCACCATTTGCATTGGGTATACTAACCAATGACTTGGCGTCGCCAGGTACATAGAAACCCGAATTGTGTATAGTTTTGAAATCGCCACCGCCAAGACCTTTTAGAAAAACACCATTGGAGGCATCGTAACGACCTACAGACGTTTCGTTTCCAAAATTATTACCCGAAACCAAAATATCCTGTACTCCGTCGGCATCAAAATCTTCAACTATCAATCCATTAGCCGGACTGAATTGAACCTCCACGGGTAAATCCTTAACAATAAACTTGCCGCCACCTTGGTTTAAAATTACAATTGATTTCATAAAATTCAATTCCAAATCTTGAGCACCTTCACGTTCTTCTTTGGTAAGTAGATTGTCAATATTAGCTTTGGCGAAATCTTTGTACGACACAAATCTCGCTCTGGTAATGTTAAGTTGCTTATTTACATCATCTTTACCGTTAAAAGGAACCAAAAACCTATCCTTCTCTTGATTGAGATAATATACAAATGGGATAATATCATAATTACCGTTTTTATCAAAATCTTTGGCCAATACTCGAGCCGGTTCTAGTTCGGTACCTTTCAGTTGAGCATTTAATCCTATGTTTCCTAATACATAATCCATATCGCCGTCATTATCAAAATCGCCCGCATTGGTAGATGTCCAGAGTCCTTTCAAGTTTTCCAATCCCGTATTTTTCACTTCGGACAGCCTGCCTTTTACATTTTTAAAGAATCTAGGAGCAGACCACTCACCGGCCACCAAGAGGTCTGACCAACCGTCATTATCAAAGTCTGTCCAAAGTACATCACATATCAAACCTAGGCCCTTAAGTTCCGGAATAGCCACATTTGTGAACTTGGCATCTCCACTTTTAGAATCATTTCTAAAAAGATAAGAGTCAGTAAATTTTGGATATTCTCCGGGCACATTTCTTCCAGCTACAAACAAGTCTAGGTCGCCGTCGTTATCATAATCTGAAGCCCTCACACAAGAAGTGCTTGTACCAAATACAGGAATGGCATTCACTTTTTCAGTAAAATTACCCTTGCCGTCATTCACATATAATTTATCTTCAAACACTTTATCTCCTGGCCTTCCCTCTGACCCTCCTCTACAAAGATAAAGGTCCAAGTCCTTATCTCCGTCGGCATCAAAAAGCAACGAACCCAAATCTTCTTCAAACTTATCTTGGAGTTCATATTTGGCCAAAAGTGTTTTTTTTGTAAAAGTACCGTCCTTTTTTTGGAGAAAAAATATGCCACTATAGCCTCGTCCTCCTCCCAAAAACACGTCTTCTAAGTTATCTCCATTGATATCTCCAACAGACATTCCCGGCCCCAATTCCGAAAGTTTGAAAGGCAAAAGATTTTGAACATTGAAATCTATGAAGTCGATTTCTTTGTGAGTAAAATCCAATTTTGAGTTCTCTGTTATATCGAGAAAGACAGATGGTGCTATTTCATTTGTGTAATTGATTTGAGTTTGGGCATCTTTGATATTAACCTCAAGAACTTGATCTACTTTGGGATTCTGGATAATCTGCGACATTCCATTGTACCATTGTACTTCTACTTTTTTTACTTTCTTAGATCCCAAACCAAAATGAATAAATGGCTCAACACTGGACAAATAACCTCTATAAGGATTGTTCTCGTGTATAATTTTCTCGCCATTTTCAAACTCCAAAACGGCCACTGCCCCAATACCGTTTCTATTATTTTTATCGCCAGTCGTTTTGATTCTCAAAAAGTGATTCTCCTTGGCCTTATCGAGCTGAACTTGGTTATTCTTAAATACAAAAGCCGAATCATTGATATTATTTACGACATAATCCAAATCACCATCATTGTCCAAGTCTGCATAAACCGCACCATTTGAGAATGATGGAATATCCATTCCCCATTTTTCAGTAACATCCTCGAACTCCAGATTCCCCTTATTCTTATAGGCGTAGTTACTAATTTTGACCTCCGGAATTTGGCCGAGCATAAAACTTTTCTCCGCCAAATTTTCTGCCTCTGCTCTGAATGCCATGAAGTCTCTATCCGTTACATCCTTCGGAAAACCATTCGTTACAATCAGGTCACGAAAACCATCATTGTCAAAATCGGCAAGTGAGGGAGTCCAACTCCAATCGGTCTCTGCCAAGCCCGAAAGAAGGCTGACTTCACTAAAAAGAGCAGGAGTACCATTGGCGAATTTACCATTGTTGATTTGGAGTGTGTTACGCATGTACTGATACGTATAGCCAAACTCATCGCTCAATCTAAAAAGTTGATAATTGTTTGGTGGAGCTAGTACTTTCTTTCTCAAATTGGTTTTTGCCAACATATCAACAGCGAAAACATCTAACAGTCCGTCGTTGTTTATGTCTGCCACGTCGTTGCCCATGGCTGAGCTACTTGTATGCTTGAAATATCTCTTCGCCTCATCAGTAAAAGTACCATCGCCATTGTTTATATAAAGTAAATCGTCGGCTGCATAATCATTCGTTACATAAATATCCTTCCAACCATCTTTGTTTATATCACAGATATTCAAACCCAATCCATAACCTTCTATAACAATACCTGCCTCCTTCGAAACATTTGTATAATAGGCGTGACCCAATTTTTCATCAAAGTCGCACCTGTAGAGTCTATCAGTATTTGGATAAGTTCCATCTTTTACTTTCGGTCTGTAAGTGTTTGGATATTGATCTATAACATTCGTAAGCACGTATAAATCCAAATCACCATCGTTGTCATAATCAAAAAAAGCGGCGTTTTCCGAATGTCCCGAATCATTTATTCCATATTCTGCCGCCATTTCTTTGAAAACGGGATTTCCGTCCTTGGCTCCTTGATTTACAAAAAGCAAATTCTGTCTTTCAGAGGCTGGCTCCTTCACGGTAGCGGCAACGTAAACATCCATCCAGCCGTCGTTGTTTATATCAACCGTTATTACCCCGGCACACCACCTATTAGCGGCTTCGATTCCTGCCGAAGTTGAAATATCTTCAAAAGTAAACTCACCTTTGTTAAGATAAAGCTTATTCTTTACTTGATTTCCACTAAAGAAAACATCTTGAAGACCATCATTATTGAAATCTGCAATACCAACACCCGACCCATTGTAAACATATTCAAAATCAAGAATATTCATGGTATCATTTTCTGTAATTCTGTTTGAAAAAGCTATTCCAGAATCATCGGCATCAATTTTAGTAAATAATTTCTTCTCTTTACAAGAAACAAAACTGCCACATACAAATAAAGCAATCAAGAAACGAAGTGTCATCGAGGGTTAAATTTTAGTAGGTCAAAAATAATAAAAAAAGGGCAGAAGCACTGCTTCTACCCTTCTTTAAAATATCTAAAACCTAAGGATTAATATCCAGGATTTTGAGTTAAGATATCCTTTCCTTGAATATCAATTTGAGCTTGAGGAATTGGAAGATATTCGTTCTTGCCTTTGGTATATTTAGCACCACCAAACTTAGTTACCAAGAACTGGCTCTCATAAGCCAAATATTTGGTTATCTCAGTATCAGCAATACCCCATCTTACCAAGTCAAAGAATCTGTGTCCCTCTTGTGCAAGCTCAAGTTTACGCTCCATTCTTACCGCAGTTCTAGCAACTGCTTTATCAGTCCAAGGAGCCGTGTAAGTGCTTATTACATAATTAGCAGCAAACTTAGATTTGTCGCTATTTTCAGTAACCCAGCTAGCCTTATTTGCTGCTCTTGATCTTACCATGTTGGTCAATTCACGAGCTCTCTCCAATGAACCAGCCTCAATCTCCGCTTCAGCTGCCATCAACAATACGTCAGCAAAACGGATAATGTTGAAGTTCATTGTTGCATAACCTCTTGTCCATGACGAACCGTCAGTCAATGTATTCTCTTGACGTTTGTAGTAAACAAACTTCTTAGGTGAATAAGGACCAGCATAAGTTTGGTCACGAATCCAGTCTTTACCAGGGTGCTCTGTCCAGTCTAGGTAAGGAATTCCTCTACGACCTACAGTGAAGTCAAGTCTTGGATCTACAGGACCAGCATCTTCAGTAAATGGTGCAGAAGAGGCAATCTTGTAGTCATGTTTCAATTGGTTATCACCTGTATTGTAAGAACCGTCTAACAAAGGAAGACCATCTTTTGTACGATAAGCGTTGGCCATTGAGAAACTTGGTTGGAAGAATCCACAACAGTTACCAG
The DNA here is from genome assembly GCA_035299025.1 of Leadbetterella sp. Taxonomy (GTDB): domain Bacteria; phylum Bacteroidota; class Bacteroidia; order Cytophagales; family Spirosomataceae; genus Leadbetterella. Next base: position 269,963 of record DATGXK010000016.1, on the reverse strand, counting down.
GTCCGTTTGTACCTGTGTTATAAGGGTAGTTCAAATCATCAAACCAGTTTGAGTTGTTTGTACTTTGAGAGTTCATAGTTGATTGCAAAGCAAATACTGACTCTTCGTGATTATCATTCTCAGCATTGAAAACTTCTGGGAAACTTGCAACCAAAGCATACTTCTTACCATTTGAAGTTTTACCGTTAGCTATCACTTGGTCAAAAATTCCTTTGGCCTCACCAAATTTACCTTGGAAAAGATAGGCTTTTCCTAAGTAAGAAGCAGCAGCCCATTTGTTTACTCTACCAGCAGAAATCTGAGTTTCTGGAAGATTATCCATAGCAAATTTAAAATCGGCTTCTATTTTATCCCAGAAATTTGGAGAAGCTTTAACTGTCTCAATTCCCGAACCGAAGTCTACTTTCTCGTCAACATAAGGAACGTTATTGAAAAGTTTCTTCAACTCAAAATAGTAGTGTCCACGTAGCATTCTAGCTTCGCCTAATATTCTTTTCTTATCTGCGTCTGAAAGAGCAGTTGAGGCTGTTGCCAAACGAATAGTTGCATTACAACGAGAGATACCTTCATACTTTGGTCTCCATGTGTCGTTTACGTCACCGTTGGTTGGGTCTACTTCGTAACGCTGCATTGGGTTGATGGCAGTGTAGTCACCAGCATCTGTACCTTTGTTAGCATCACCACCAAGTATACTACCGTACACCCAGTTGTTAGGAGCACCCAAACGAGAGTATCCCTTGGCATTCAATGAAGAATATGCTCCAATCAAAGCACCTTCAACACCAGCCTTACTTGTCAATTGAGCCTCACTCAACGAAGCCGTTGCGGGAATCTCAAGAAAACTATCTTTACAAGAGTAGGCAAAAACTGTCATAGCAGCTAGAACCATCCCTGTTTTTTTAAATATTGACTTGTTTTTCATCTTATGTTTATAAATAAGGTAAATTTTTAAATAAATTTTAGAATCCTAGGTTCAAACCTACGTTAAAGCTTCTTGTTACTGGGTAGTTACCCACGTCAACACCAAAACGGCTATCGGCATCACCACCTACTGATGGATCCAATCCTGAATACTTAGTTAAAGTAAAGATGTTATTCACTGATCCTGAAAGTCTTGCACGAGTTAAACCCATCTTCTTAATCATAGTAGAAGGGAAAGTATATCCTACGGCAATATTTTGCATTCTTAGATATGAACCATCTTCTACGTACCATGAGTTTTCAGCACCTGAAGTAGAAATGTTTGAAGCTGATTCCCAAATTGGAGTCAAAGCATTATCTCCCAATTCCGGAGTCCATGATTGCTTAGCGTTTTCACCTTTTCCAGAACCTTCAAATGTTCCGTGGAAATCTGTAAACCATTTAGACATATTGAAGATTTCGTTACCCACAGTAAATGCAGTGTAAGTTGAGAAATCCCAGTTCTTGTATGTCAATGAGATGTTGAAACCACCACTGTAAGGAGCCACTGGACTGCCTAAGAAAGTACGGTCATCTGGAGTAATTTTTCCGTCGCCATTAACATCTCTGTATTTGAAACGACCCACACCAGCACCTGACTGAGATGGAGAGTTCTTAACATCTTCAGCAGAGCTGAAATATCCAAGTACATCGTAACCGTAGAAAGCTGATAGTGACTGACCAACTGAGTTACGAATAGGGCTAATACCCCTATATGCAGGACCAGTAATGAATTGTTGATTTCCAACCAATGAAAGAATCTCGTTTTGCAAGAATGAATTATTCAAGGTTAATTCATATTTCAAGTCAGAAGTGATTTTACCACGATTGATAATTTGGAAGTCAATACCTTGGTTTCTCATTGAACCGATGTTAACTCTTGGAGCTTCAGCACCAGGACCAGCAACGGCAGGAATTGGAGCAGGGAACAACAAGTCTTTTGTAGTTTTTCTCCACAAATCAAATACTGCTTCCCACTTACCGTTACCAAATGTCGCATCAAAACCTATATTGATAGTTTCTGATGTTTCCCATTTAGTATCAGCGTTACCTATTCTAGATCTGTAGTATCCTTCGTCAGCACCACTGCTTTGACCACCAACTGGATAGAATGAGAATCCACGGCTAGCTGCAAAAAGTGAGTATTGGTTAGCTGGGTTTACGTTGTTCGAGTTACCCATTAGACCCCAACCTCCACGAATTTTCAAGTCTGAAATAAAAGGAAGATCTTTCATGAAGTCTTCGCTTGCTACTCTCCAAGCAGCTGAAACCGCAGGGAACACACCAACTCTTGAGTTAGCACCGAATACTGATGAAGCATCACGACGAACAACTCCAGTTAAATAGTATTTCTCGTTAAAGTTGTAATCAACTTTAGAGAACAATGAGTAATAGTTGGCACCTTTGAAAAGTCCACTACCTACAGATGGTGATTGAACGGCTCCTAAAGTAACGAAGTTAGGATCCATAGAGAATGGATTAATACCCGAGCCATTGATATTTCTACCCTTACCGCTATTCAATGCCTCTTGGCCAGCAAAAATATTGATATTATTTTTAGCTCCAAGCTTCAATTTATAGTTCAAAGAGTTAGTCAATACCCAGTTCATGAAATAGCCAGAACCTTCGCCAAAGCTATCAGATGCTTGAGGCTCTGAATCTCCAAGATATCTGTTATCGTAGTTTACGAAATAGTTAGTTCCAAAGTTAGATCCGATACTAGTTCTCCAAGTAAGGTTTTTGATTGGATCAATTTCGATGTACACGTTACCCATTCCACCTAGGTTGAAACTTCTATCACCTTTGGCGTTGTACTCTCTCTCACGAAGAGGGTTTCTTGGGTTGTTAAAACCAGCGGCTTTTGTAGATGCAAACTGGCCGTACTCGTCGTAAACTGGAATTACTGAAGGCATACGATAGGCTGAAAGTATAACAGACTCATCATCCGCAACTCCAATACCACCAGCGTTACCAATTCCTCCCAATACCGAACGATATGTAAATTGTATGTTCTCACCTACTCTTACTCTTTTACCCAAATCATACTCTGAGTTCATACGTGCAGAGTATCTTGCAAAATCGTTGTATTTCAAAATACCTTGCTGATTTTGAGCAGCTAAGCTGATGTAGAATCTACTCTTTTCAGTACCACCAGAGAAACCTAAGCTATGACGAGAAAGCTGACCAGTACGAGTGATTTCGTCATACCAGTTAGTTCCTGCCAAATTTGGCTTAATTAGGAATGTGGTCAAAGGACTAGCGGCTTGTGCAGCATCGATAGCAGCTCTATCAATAGTACCTCTTACGCCATTCTGTCCGTTTGCATGTAAATAGTCCGGCAAGGATGCTGTTGCAGATGTGCCATACTGAGGATGAGTATAGGCAACTGCAGTACCGTTTGCAGCTGCATTATTTCGGTAAGCAACGTGCGTCCAATCTGCTTGCTCTTGAGGAGTCAACATTTTAGGAACACCGTTAACATTCGGGTCTGTTGCACCATACAAACCATCGTAAGATATCTGAAGGCCTTTTTTACCCTTAGCACCTTTTTTAGTTGTCATAACAATCACACCAGCTGCTGCACGTGAACCGTAGATTGAGGCTGCTGCTGCGTCTTTCAAAACTGTTGTAGTTTCGATATCATCAGGAGACAAAAAGTCAATGTTTTGAGTAGGAACTCCATCAACTACATATAATGGTTGGTTACCCTCAAAAGCACCGAAACCTCTTACACGAATAATTGAAGTAGTACCTGGCTGACCTGTTGTAACAACAGTCAAACCTGCTACTCTACCTTGAAGTTGTTGCTCAACGTTACCTGAAGGAATTTGAGCAAGGTCTTTGGCCTTTACAATTGACGCAGCTACTGTTGACTCTTTTTTGTTAGTGATAGAGTAACCTGTAACGATAACTTCGTCCAATGCTGCAGCATCTGTTTCAAGAGATACGTTGATGGCCGATTGGTTACCTACTGTAACCTCTTTAGATTTGTAACCAACGAAGCTGATCACCAATACATCGCTTCCTCCTCTGACATCGATAGAGTAGTTTCCGTCTCCATCTGTTGCCACACCTTTTGTAGTACCTTTAATAACTACCGATGCACCTGGCACCCCCGAATTGTCACCCGCGTCCGTGACCTTACCGCTTACTTTTCTCCCTTGGGCGAATGCGAATTGTGACGTAATTGCCACTCCGAACATAAGCATCAAGAAAGACCTCAAATAAAGTTTTACTTTCATAGAACTTGATGGTTAAAAATGATTAAATAGATTGATTAATTCAAACAAAATGTTTGAATAGTGCAATATTAGACATAAAATATGAAATGTCAATAAGACTTTTAAAAAAAATTGCACTTAATCATGAAAAAACTTCCATTTGGTCGATAAAAAATCATTTTTTTATCAAAATAGTGTCAATTATCTACTATAATTCATAGAAAAAACACAATAAATATTAAAAATATTCTCTTTTGGGCAAATCCTAAAAGTGAGAAATATACAAATGTATACAACTCTTTATTGGGCTCAACCCCATTGAATTTCGAACCATAAAAAAGTAATTGGTATTACTAATGTATAAAATAAAGGCAAAAGAATTAGACACTAATATGAGCCAAGTACACATTTGGCGAAAAAAGTCATTTTGGTCCTATTCGAATAAGTGGAGATTTTGAATAAATAGTATCCTACGGGTAGAATCTGACCAGAATCTCCTTTTCCGTCCCACTCTATTTCGCCACTTGTGCCCAAGATTGCATTGCTGGCCAGTTTCCGAACATGCCTACCTGACTTGTCGACAATATCGATATTACATGCAATTCCAGGATTAGTGACTTTGTATTTTAGAAATGTCTTGGAAATATCAGAACCTTGATATGGATTAAAAATATAGGGCTCGGCCGAAAAACTATCTTGCAAGTCATCCGTTAGCTTTTGTGAATTATCTGCCCCTGGAGTTGCAAAACCGGCATCTTCCGATGCTGACAACCACGAACTGGTTTTTTCAAAAGAACTCCTTTCAAGCGAAACACCTTCAGGATTGACAAGAAGATCATGATACATTTTCTCTGAATATTGAAATCTATCAAACTCCTCCGAGTTTTGATTGAGAAGAATCACCTCTCCTTTATCATTGTTAAAAGCAGGAAGAGATTCAACCTGAAGTACTTTGCCTGATTTAGGATAATTCTGCATTAGAAAAGCTACATTGGTGGTAAAAGCCAAATGGCTTTTTGGTAGTAGCTTGAAATCGTATCCTATGAGCAGTTTGATATCTTTTATGGCCCCTGCCTCATCTACATTTGCTATTTTCCAATTTTTAAGATTTAGGCTCTTTCCACTATTGTTATATATTTCTACAAAATCCTCACCGCCAGGTTTTGGATTAAATAAAATTTCGGAAAGCAGAATTTCTCCAAGCTCCGCAGGCAATAAATTACTAAAATCAACATCCAAATCTTCTCCGATATTCCCAAGACAATCCTCAAGGGTTTTAATCCGAAGAACTGCATTTTGCCCAGTGTCAGCGGTAGCATTTAAATGAACTGCAAATTCATTGCGTTTATACGGATTAAAAGTAACATTCTCGATTTTTAAATCACCTTCGATGATATCAAAATTTGTCTTATCAAGTAAAAACTGGGTCGAAAGGTTTTTATCAAAAGTCACTGTAAGCATCTTTTCAACCAAACTATAACTCAGAAATCTCGGCTGACTGGTGTCACGAATAGAAGAACTAACCGAATTCTGCTTACCGGGTGTTCCGCCCATCGTAGATTTACTGGCAGCCCAGTTTGATTCTGAAAGGCACGCATTGGCCGGATTTATCATTTCGAGACTTATTCCACCATCCACCACGTTTTTGTACCAACTTAATTTGTAATCAACATAATGTACAAGTTCATCTTTTTGATTTTTAATAATTAGCAAGGTGCCATCATTCGGTAGTGAGAAATTTGACAGGGCTATTACCTTCCCAAAATTTCTAAAATCGAGTTCAAACCCTCGCCTGCATACAATATAGTACGTTTGCGGCAACAAGACAGAATCCGGAAAAAATGCAGAGAAATTTCCGTAAAATAGCTTAAAATCTTTGAGAGAAATAGCATTTTCAGTGTTGTTAAAGATTTCGATGTATTCTCTTTCTGGCAAACCTATTGAGGGAGTTGGGTCCGCTAGTATTTCTGTTATTAAGATATCATGATTTTGAGAAAAGGCAACTTGAAAGAAAAAAGTCAAGGCGAATAAAAGTTTCATTTTCATCTTGTAGGGATAAAGTTTATTACGAATTTAATCAAAATTCACAGATACACAATCCCAAAATTTGAATTTTACTTTAAACTCCGAAACATTACCCCAAACAAAAAACTCAACAATCATATCCGTCAAACTTAGAAAAGTGGCGACAAATACCTTTTGAGTCTTAAAAAAAAGTCAAAATACAGAATTGACATATCACTAATTCACCAATTTAGTGGCGGATACAAATATTTTCCGATTACTACTCGAGGATCTAAGTATCATTTGTCTAAAAAACACCCCATGTACAAAAAATAGGCCAACATTGTATCCTTTCAATAATTTAACAAAAATGACCAAAAAGAAGGATAAAACCTTCAAAAGACCATACACTTTCAGCTTCTTCAGGAGATTTTGAAACGGCATGATTTTTGAACGATATCAGCATCAGAGCTATTGAGCTGAATACTAAAAGTTTAATGATTAAGCGTATGTCGTTAATTAAGAATGTGACTCTTGGAATAGTATGCCTTGTAGGTATTGTTTCCAAGGTTTTGGGTCAAGCCCCCCCAATGCCCACAATATGCAGTACCCCACCGGCTGGTTACGCATTGGGTGGTAACATGTCTCTTCAGTCCGTTACATGTGTACCTGTTACGAGCACAAGTGCACCGGTCACTGTTATAAATGCAAGAAATGCCAACACAAATTTGTGGCTTGACAATCCCGTCTTTTATTTCGATATTGATAATACTTTTAATATCAACACCGCCACGAATGGAGTTCCAGCAATTAGCAATACAGTAAATACGCAGCTTCCTGCTGGATTTCACTGGATTTTATTGAAAGGAGAAAAAAATGGAAACAAATACTTAACCTGTTCATTACAAGAGACATTGCAAACATTAAAACCCGTAGTAACAGCCTCTGCATGTACTGGAAACGAGGTAACAATAAACATACCCAAAGATCCAAACAATACGCACGAAAGATATAGTATTAACTGGGGTGGTACAGCAGGAATAGAAATTATCAATATATCTACAAAACCTTTACCAGTAGTTACCAAAAAAACCTTCCCTTCTCTGCCAAATCAGGTAAGTGTGCAAGGAATTTACATTAGAAACAATATTCAGGTTTGCCAAACGGCATATTTTGGAACTGATATCAATTCTGATAGGACATCACTCATTCACACATTATCAGGAGAAAACGGAGGTACAGAGGCCAAACTAGATTTCTTACCTGTAATACCAACCCAAGTTTTTGATGTGATGGTGGCTGTAGATAACGGAACGAACGTAGGTACTTTTACAAAACTTGCAGAGGGTATAAATGGCAAAGCTACGGTAACAGGCCTCAATCCAGATAACAAATATTGTTTCAAGTTGAGAACCAAAAACTCCTGCAATTTGGATATATTTTCGGATAACACGCTGTGCAGTGTAAACTTAAAAGCCACTGTTAAGTCGAGCAGTATTATAGATTTGAAGTGGAACTTGGCTACAGAGCCCAATGCAATTCCCAATAAAGTGAGTATAGATAAAGATGTAGAAGGCTGTACAAATTGCTCGAATCCTATACCAATAGGAAGTTCGACTACGACTTTCTATCCTGACCCCAATGTAGTTTGTTCGAAAATATATCTTTATCGGGTTAAATATCGGTATCCGTCTGTTACTTTTGAAGGAACACCTCAGTGGATTTATATCAACTCAGCTCAAGTAAGGGTTGATCCGAAATCAAACCTAGTTTCTCTTAAGCCTGAAGAATTGGTACAAGTTAGTTATGACCCCTCAGACGAGACCAAAATAAAGATTAACATTGCCTCTGACCAAAACGCTGTCAAGTACACATTCTTCCGAGCCGAAAATGATAGTCAAAATTTCATAAGACTTGGAGAACGTACGACAAATGTCTTTGAAGACGTCTCCCTGTCAACAGAACCAAAATCCTATTGCTATAAATATCAAAAAGAGGACAAATGCGGTGTAACGACTCAAATGTCCGACCCATTCTGTACTATATTGCTTAATTCAAAAAGCCAAGGTATGCTAAATTGGACACCCTATTTGATACCACCAAGTATCCTAACTAATGCCAAACAAGTAGAATACACGGTGGAATATTATGACGAGAACCAAAATAGTTTTGTCCCTTTAGGTAAAACGATTAATCTGGAAAAAACAGTTCAGCAAGTTTTAGAACAATCTGGTAATTCTGAGGTAAAATTTAGAATTACAGGTCAGCAGGAAGTAAGTACAACACTATTCCCTAATCAACTTATAGCGTCTTATTCAAATCCATTTATTCTCAAAGTACCACCTGGATTATTTATCCCGACGGCATTTACTCCCGATGGTCAAGGACCTTCGGAGTCTGAAGCTTTTAAAATAAATGGTAAATTTATAAGTTCTGGTAGTTTTAAAATATTTGACAGATGGGGCGGAACCATTTTTGAGGCTGATAATTTGGCCGAAAGTTGGAATGGCACAGAGAGTAATGGTGTAAAACCTGCTCCGCCTGGTACGTACGCATATGTCATAAATGCGGTGAGCGATACAGGCGAAGCATTTAAGAAAACTGGAACAGTAATATTACTTCGATAATAAAAAAAAGGCCTTACGGCCTTTTTTTTTATTCAAAATCCTCCTTACTCAACATACTGTCTAACAAGTCATTAAACTTCACTCCCTCATCTAACGGTTGTTTAGAAATTAACGAATACTCGGCCATTCCATGCAGCACAAACTCCATCAAAAAATCCTTTTGTTCGGCATTTTCGTTCGGAAAATATTTATCAACAATTTCTGCAAGTCCATCCACTGCCTTTAATCCTTTTTTATAGGTCTGTTGATTCTCATCGGTCAAGAAAGTGAGGGCATTGCCATTGCCAAACCAATCCACAATTTTTTTATAATCAGCACTTTTTCTTCGTTCTGGATTCGGAAAATACAAAACAAACTCAGACCTTATGGCCTTACCGATGAGATTATGAGCTACAAAAACAGGCCCCTCAAGCTCTCCTTCATATACCAATTCAATTTTCCCGTTAATGGCAGATATGGCTCCATATACATCCGCCACTCGTAAAACTGGTTTTTTCTCAGCATTTTTAAGAGCCCTAAGTTCAGCCGAGCTCAACAAATTTTCGAAGGCTGAAATAGTCATACGAGCAGAAACTCCAGATTTAGCATCCACAAACTCGCTGTTTCTGGCCTCAATAGCCACCTTCTCGATAAGATTCTGAAGGATATCATTCACCAATATTTTCTGCTGCCCTTCTTTTCTTCTAGCCTCTTGTTGGGTAATCTTCTTACCTACTTCTATACTCTTCGGATAATGCGTAATAATTTGGGAATCTATCCGATCCTTCAATGGCGTCACAATACTTCCCCTATTGGTGTAGTCTTCTGGGTTGGCGGTAAAGACAAATTGAATGTCCAACGGCAACCATAATTTAAAGCCGCGAATTTGGACGTCGCCTTCTTGCAAAATATTAAAAAGTGCCACCTGAATCCTAGCCTGAAGATCTGGTATCTCGTTGATTACGAAAATACATCTGTTGGAGCGTGGAATCAAACCAAAATGAATTACGCGTTCATCGGAATACGGCAACTTGAGTGTGGCCGCCTTTATGGGATCAACATCTCCAATCAAATCTGCAACCGAAACATCTGGTGTTGCCAATTTTTCCGAATATCTTTCATTTCTTGATAGCCATCCTATCGGTGTTTCGTCACCAAGTTCAGCCACAGTATCACGGCCATATCTTGAAATTGGCTTTAAAGGATCGTCGTTTAACTCACTTCCTGCAATGATGGGTACGTACTCGTCCAAAAGATGTGTAAAAAGTCTGGCTATTCGAGTTTTAGCTTGCCCACGCAAACCCAATAGGTTAATATTGTGCATAGATAAGATGGCCTTCTCTATTTCTGGAATTACTGTATTTTCATAACCCCATATTCCCTCAAAAATATTCTCCTTATTCTTAAGCTTTTCTATTAAATTATCCCTAAGCTCCTGTTTGACAGACTTTGTCTTATACCCGCTCTTTTTCAATTCGCCCAGTGTCCCTATTTTCAGAAGCTCCATAAATCTTATTTGTTTATAAGTTTGAACCGCAAAATAATTTAAAAGGTTTTTGAAGATGGTATTTTTAGCGAAAAATTAAGAAGAGCCACAATTTTTAAAACTATATTTGACAAAAAAAATAACGAGATGAACAGAGTTCTAGACGAACGCAAAAGAATAGCTTTGGTGGCACATGACAACAAGAAAGCAGAGTTGGTAGATTGGGCCAAATACAACAAATCAACACTCAGAAAACATCAACTATTTGCAACCGGAACCACCGGAAGACTCTTAGAAGAAGAACTAGATACTCATGTAACGAAGCTCCTGAGCGGCCCGCTTGGTGGCGACCAACAGATAGGTGCAATGATAGCCGAGGGCAAAATTGACATCTTAATATTCTTTTGGGACCCTATGGCTGCCCAGCCACACGACCCAGACATCAAGGCATTGCTGCGATTAGGGGTAGTCTGGAATATCCCCATTGCCAGCGACCGCTCAACCGCAGATTTCATGCTTACCTCTCCACTTTTTCATGAAGAATATGAGGTAAAAATACCTGATTACACGGCATACCTGAAAAGAAAAGATTTTTAAAATCAATCTAAAGTGGTAATTTTGCAAAAAAAATGAAGGTTTGAAACACTTCTATTTCGCAATAATACTCTTTATTTTCGGTGGGTCTGTTTTCGGAAGCCCTAGTGGTCCTGAGAACAGGTATAACATCATTTACAATTTTGAAAAAGATTGGAGTGTCTACGATCAGGACTTGGAAGTTTACACGCCCTACGTAGGACTAAACAAAGAAAACTCGAAGGTCTATTCCATCAAAATAACGCTCAGTGACTTCCCTGGAGGATTTCTACTCATAAAAACCCCCACCAAAGGAAATTTCCTTTTTCTCGACAATCACCTAAAAAAGACTCTTCCGGCCAACAAATGGGTGGTTTACAGCATTAGAGAGCTCATAAATGAAACAAAAAAAAGCGAAACAACCCTCAGCATTTTTGGTAGTAGCAAGCCCGAAGACAACATTGTATTTATTGGATATCCGGCCACAAAAACTACAGAAATCATTTCCAAAACAAGCAATAATTTTCTGAGCTTAACACCAAGGTCTACTGCTCATATCAACAGTAGCTTGGTTCTGGTATTTTTCATAAATATACTCATGCTCAGCTTTATAGCAAGCAATTACACCAAAGCCTTCAGGAAATATTACAGCCTGAAAGACCTCGCCGCATTTATACCTAAAGAGAATTCATTTCTTGTAAACAAACCCATGGATAGGCCTAACATGATGTTTATTATCATGCTCAGTTTAATTTCGGGCTTCATACTATTGATGGCACAGGCCAACGGATTTAGTGTTTTCAAAGAAAACTTCTTTTTCCAGAATGGTACTACATTCGGGATTCTCACGGTCAACTTTTTCAAAATCTGCCTTGTGGTTTTCATTTCATACATTGTTAAGTATTTCTATATCAATCTGATAGGCAAACTTTTCAATATTAAAAAAATTGTAGATATACACTATTTCAAAATCATACAGACTTCCATTTATTATTTCTCGGCGGTATTGATTCTGCTTTTAATAGGTTTCAATACACACCAAAAAACGGCGTTCGAGTTCAAGTATTTATTTACCTCAGTATTGGTTGTTTTTTATTTATTGCGTACCATTCTTATCTATTTTACCATAAATAGGGCGGGAAATATCAAAACTCTTTACTTAATTTCTTATCTTTGCATCGTGGAAGTGTTCCCGATTGTGTTAGGTATGAGAATATTGCTATAAAAACTCCTCATCACTTCGATTACATTCAAGAACATTAGACCAAAGAATAATTCAAATTTTTTTCTGCATGAGTGAGATGACAGATATCCAAAAGGAAAGTAGGCTCAAAAAAGTTGATAGTATATTAATAACGTTAGAAAATCCGGGTGAAAAATCCCTAACTTACACTGACCTCACAAAAGTCTACAATATAAAAGTTGATTTCAGGAATTTTATTGATGTTAAAAAATCCGACCACAGAGATTTTCGCAAGCAAAAAATAGACATTCTGGCTCATACAGCTATCATTTTTACAAGTAGACATGCCGTAGACCATTTCTTCAAAATATGTGAGGAAATGAGAATAGAGGTACCTATCGATATGAAATACTTCTGTGTAACCGAACAAACGGCCAACTATTTACAGAAATATATCACCATTAGGAAGAGGAAAATATTTGCTGGAAACAAAACAGCAGCCGATTTAGAGCCGTTTTTCGTAAAACATAAAAACGAAAAATACCTGTTCCCTTGCTCAAACATCAGAAACAATGCGGTTCCCGATATTCTCAAGAAGCATGGAATAGCCTTGACGGAAGCAATAATGTATGAAACTGTTCCAGCAGATTTATCTGACCTTACCGAAGTTTTTTACGATATTATTTGCTTTTTTAGTCCTTCTGGTGTTCATTCACTTGTTCATAATTTTCCTGATTGGAAACAGAACAACACACGTTTGGCGGCCTTTGGCCCCACAACAGCGAAAGCAATACGTGACCTTGGCCTAATACTTGACATAGAAGCACCACTACCCAATGCCCCGTCAATGGTTGGTGCATTGGAGCTTTATATCAAAAAAGCCAATAATTTATAATAAAAAAGACCTGATTAGAAAATAAAACTGCTTGCAGTGGGTTAATAATCAGGTAAAGTTTTTTTCCTAATATAAAAATGATAAAAAAGTATTTTTTCATATTGCTTTTTATCACATGCTGCAACCTGAGTTTTGGTCAAAATCCACCTCAATTTACGCAGTATGTTTTTAATCAATTTTATATAAACCCAGCTGCGGCAGGTAATGCCAATCGCACGCAAGTACAGGCTACGGTTCGATCTCAATATACAGGTTATGTTGCGGATTTCGACCAAGGAGGCAACAATCTCACCTCTGTTTTTTCGGCCGACATGCCGTTTTCAAAAGTAAAAGGCGGCTTGGGAGTGTATTTCTCCAACAATCAATACTCCAAAATCCAGTCGAAATCAGAATTTCAAATAGCTTACGCCTACCACAAAAGAATCAACAGCAACATCATTGGTGTGGGTGTAAGTGTAGGCACCAACATTCTTACCCTTCATGGCGAGAACTACCGACCACGTGACGAAGAAGATCCGCTTATACCAAATACAACCATTAACTCACTTTCTCCGAATATAAATACGGGTATATTCTTGTTCAATCCCAGTTATCAGCTCGGCTTGTCGGTTAAAAACATTTTAGAACCTGGATATAAGATAAACGATGCTTCAGATGTTTTCAAAGACAGAAGAACATATTATTTGTCTGGCAAGTACGATTTTGGTGTTACATACACTTTAGATATCAGTCCAACTCTCATGGTAAAGTCTGACTTACAGAGTGTTTCAACTGAAATTGGTGCTATTGCCACATATAATCAAACGTATTGGGCAGGAGTAAACTACAGATGGCAAGATGCCGCGTCTGTGATGATTGGAGGCAATTTTTTGAAAAATACCGTCAAAGTTGGTTATGCCATAGATGTGGTAAACTTTGGTACAATAGCAAAATCGAACACATCGCATGAAGTTTTCCTAAGATATTCGTTTGCAGCACCTAAGATGGGTAAAAAATCAATTATAAAAACTCCTAGGTACAATATATGATTAAACGGCACAGTTTTTGTAAGAAATCATTAAAAACTACAGAACAAATGGCCGGTCTCAGACGTTGAACCTTGGCATGATTTCTGTAAATACTTTTACCTACTCTGACATGAAACCGATTTCTTGGAATTTCTGATTGGATACAATAAAGAGTAAAAATATTACGTTTAGGCATTTATAATTTAAGAATTAAATTAATCAACTTGTTTTCTATTATGAACAAGCAATTTTCAAACATTTTAGTGAAGGCCCTTTTAATAATGGCACCCGTTGTTTTTATGCAAAGCTGTGGCTTTTTGAATAAAACAATGGACAAAGTAGGATTGGGCAAAAAGAAAGGTGGCGGAGATGCAGCCGATCCTCTCGATGGAATCAGAAATGGTGAAATCGTGGCTACTGCCAGAAAAGGCTATAAGCAAACCGCTCCGAATGGCATGGTGCTTATTCCTTCCGGCTCATTTACAATGGGACAAACCGATGAGGATATCATGTCTGCTCGTATCACGCTGAACAAGAGAATCACTATATCGCCATTTTACATGGACGATACCGAAATCTCTAACCACGAGTACAGAATGTTTGTAAATTCGATAATGGCAGACTCTATTTCTGTTCTAGGTGAAGAATTCATTATGACCAAACTTTATCCTGACACTACCGTCTGGAAAAAAGACTTTACTTATCATAATGGAGACCAATTGACAGAAAACTATTACGGAAATCCTGCTTTTGATATGTATCCAGTTGTGGGTGTGAGTTGGGATGCAGCTCAATATTTTGCAAAATGGAGAACTCAGCTATACAATAACTACCGTGCCGAAAACGACCAGTTCAAATCACCAAGATTTAGACTACCTTCAGAAGCAGAATGGGAATGGGCCGCCAAAGGTGGTAAAGACGGAGCGAAGTACCCATGGGGTAATCCTTACGTAGCCAACGGAAAAGGATGTTACTTGGCCAACTTTAAACCTTATAGAGGTAATTATCAGAAAGATGGCTATCAATATACAGCTCCTGTTAACGCTTTCAACGTAAACGATTATGGCTTGTATAACATGGCCGGAAACGTGGCAGAATGGACACAAGACGCTTTCTCGGATTCTTACATGCCAGTAACCTGGGACTTAAACCCATCTTATGACAAAGACGACGAGCCAAGAAAAGTAGTTAAAGGTGGTTCATGGAAAGACGTTGCCTATTTTCTAGAAACAGGTACTACCACTTTTGAATATCGTACTGCCACTAGGTCTTACATTGGATTCAGATGTGTAATGGATAGACTAGGGTCTGTACCGGGCAGAGAGTAAAAAATAAATAAACTATAAAATAATAAAAACAAAAATTAAAGTATAAATCATGGCAGCAAATAGTGGTCCAAGTGCGTTTTGGGACAAGTATATTCCTTTCTTCTATAGTATTGGTGCGGCAATCGTAATCTTAGGTGCAATGGGTAAAATCATGCACTACGACTGGGCAGGTTGGATGTTGCCCATCGGTTTAGGAACAGAGGTTGTTATATTTGTAATTTATGCACTACAGTCTTTTCTAAGACCTTCAGTGGAATATCAGTGGGAAAAAGTGTATCCAGAACTATCAACCGAATTTAAAGGTGAACTTCCTACACGTTCTACCTCAACTGCTCCCGCAGGGCTTGGTCTTACTGCCAAAATGGACGATATGTTGGCCAACGCCAAAATTACTCCTGATATCTTTGATGGTTTGAAAAGCAGTTTCCAAAACCTCTCATCTTCTGTATCAAACATAGGTGAAATAGCCTCAGCTACAGTAGCAACCAACGAATTCTCGTCTAAAGTTAAGGATGCTTCT
Organism: Leadbetterella sp.; assembly: GCA_035299025.1. Classification (GTDB taxonomy): domain Bacteria; phylum Bacteroidota; class Bacteroidia; order Cytophagales; family Spirosomataceae; genus Leadbetterella. The sequence continues at coordinate 254,180 of DATGXK010000016.1, read as the reverse complement.
TCTAAAATTGGTGATTTGAGCACTTCTTTAGGACAAACTGTAAATTCCATAGCCAGTATGGGCGACGCCAGCAGAGATGCACAGGAATACAAGACACAATTCCAGAAAATCGCTCAGAATTTAGGAGCATTGAACGCCGTTTATGAAATAGAACTTCAGGATACCAACAGACACCTGAAATCTATGAATTCTTTCTATGGTAACCTCTCTACAGCTATGTCTGACATGCAAGAGGCGTCTAAAGATACTCAGCAGTTCAAGGCAGAGTTGAACAAATTGACCAGCAATTTGGCCTCTCTAAACAATGTTTACGGAAGTATGCTTTCAGCAATGAAACAATAATCTCCTAAAGCATTAATCCCTAAAATCGAAATATTAAAATTCAAAAATAAAGAATATGGCAGGTGGTAAAGAAAGTCCACGTCAGAAGATGATCAATATGATGTATCTCGTTCTGACTGCGATGCTAGCCCTTCAAGTCAGTAATGCGATATTACAAAAATTTGTTCTTCTCAATAATTCATTAGAACAAGCCAACAAAGCTGCGGACGACTCTAACAACCGTACATTGGCAGCGATGAACGACGCAGTGGAAAAAGCTGGAGGAAAGCCAGAATATAGACAGCTCTACGGCAACGCCAACGTAGTTAGAAAGAAAACAGCCGAACTCATTACTTACATAGAAGGTCTTAAATCTATTATTGTAAAAGACGCAGGCGGTGGTGTAGATGCAGAAACAGGCGGAATTAAAAATTTAGCCGAAGAAGAAAAAGTGGCCAACATTTTTGTAAAAAACAAAAAAGGTTACGAGTTGAAAGGCAAATTGGAAGCCTATGTAGCGGAAATTCAAAAGTTTGCTCCCAACATTAAGCTTGGTTCATTGGCTTTGGATGCCAAAAATGACCCAGCAATGCAAAATACAGACGCTATCACAAGAAGCAAAGATTTTGCGGAATTGATGTTTGCACAAACGCCTGTTCCAGCGGCATTAGCCAGTTTGAGTCAAAAACAGTCGGACATCAGAAGGTATGAATCTGAGATATTAGACTATTTGGCTTCTCAGGTTGGTGCAAAGGAAATCAAGTTCGATAAAATTTTTGCGGTAGTTATACCTGATTCTAGAACAGTAGTGGCTGGCCAGACATACAAAGCAGACATCGCCATTGGTGCTTATTCTAGTGCTATTACGCCAACCATAAGTATAAATGGATCTGGATTACCAGTAAAAGAAGGCAAAGGAACATATGAGGTAAGAACTTCAGGTGGATCTTTTGACGCCAATGGACAAATGAAGAGAAGTTATGTAGCAACCGTATCATATCCAAAACCTGACGGTACAAGAGAAACTGTAACAAAAGAAGAAGAATATACTGTTTTGAAACCTTCGGTAGAGATTATGTCTCAATCTATGCCGGCACTTTATTTTAAATGTGCCAATAGAATACAAACATCCTCACCTGGTTTAAGAGATTTATTCAAACCAACTTTCTCAGGTTCAGGTGCTGAATTTATTCCTGGTGGTGGAGGAAAAGTTACTATTGTGCCAAATATGGCAAAAGTAAATCTTCAGGTAAATAACGACGGTATAGTTTTAGGTTCTTTCGGCTTCCAAGTAAGAAAAGTTCCGAAACCAACCATTGTAGCCACTGCCAACGGAGCAAAAGTGTCGGATGATGTATCTAAAAGAGGTCTTCCTGCTAGTCAAGTTAGGGTAATTAATGTAAATGCCTTGGCTGACGAAGATTTTAAAGCAACAAATCCAGAGGACGCAACGTTTAGAGTTTCAAGTTTTAATATTTACTTAGCATCAGGTACTAGGCCAAAAGGAAAGCTAGAGAATCTTTCAGGTAATGCAAATATTGGTTCATTGGCTCAGCAAGCAGAACCAGGAGACAGATATCTCATTACTGTAAATAAGGTGCAGAGAAAGAATTTTAAAGGAGAAATAGAAGATGTAGCGGTAGGCGAAATGAGTTTTACGATACCGTTGAGATAAAAAAAATAAATAATTTAAGAAATGAAAAAAATCACAGTTTTAACCTTCTTGTTAGCCTTAGTGGCTTCGGGTGCGGTTGTTGCTCAGGAAAAATCAGACAACGGTATTAATCCATTGTCTTTGCGTCCGGTTCACGAGTCAAACGTGATGTATAAACTGACACTTTGGAGAAGGTTAGACTTGAATGAAAAAGCCAATCAACCTTTGTTTGCAAGGGGTACAGAAATCACTAAACACCTCATAGATGGTGTTAAAGCTGGTGTGTTGGAACCTTATGACAACGATTCAGTTACTACAAAGATTACTTTGGAAGAATTCACGAGAAGACTTACGAAGAAATTTGAAGGTGGCGGTCTTTCAAAAGAAGAAATTGAGGCCGGATTTGGCACCGAAGGTGCTGCATCTGAAGACGATGGCTGGGGTGGCGGTGGCTCCGCAACGGAGACTACCTCTCAAAATTCAGGAAGCAAGCCGGCAGCAACTAATGCAGCAGCCAACAGTGAAGGGTACGAGCTATTTGCTAAAGACTTGTATATCATCGAGATAAAAGAAGACTGGATATTCGACAAACAACGTTCTCGTCAATATTTTGATATTCAAACGGTTACCATCAAAATACCTGCTGAATTGTCAAGTGAGGGTCTTGAAATGGAACTTGCCTCTTTTAAGTATAAAGAATTAGAGTCTTACTTTAGATTGAACCCAAATTGTATTTGGTATAACTCTGCCAACACTGCCCAGCACAAAAATTTGGCAGATGCATTTGAATTGAGATTATTTAATGGCAGAATCATTAAAAAATCAAATCCGGGAAACAAATACTTACAAGATATTTTCAAATCGCCAAAAGAAGGGCTTCAAAAATCACAGCAACTTGAGTATGAGTTATTAGAATGGGAAAATAACCTTTGGGAGTATTAATATAATTTTAAAAATATTAAAAGGAGTCAAAATGAAAGTTTTGCCTCCTTTTTTTTGTTAGTAATTTCAAAAACATAGATTTGTGAAAAACTTTCAATAATCTATGAATAAATTAAAAACCTTGTTAATTACCTTATTTGCATCAACGCAAATATTATTAGCTCAAAACACAGTCGGCAAAGTAAGCGACAAATCAGGTGAACCGCTCATAGGAGCATCTATCGTTGAAAAAGGAACTAACAACGGCACAATAACCGACACCGAAGGTAAGTTCTCCATTAAAGTGAGCAATCCTGCCACTATTTTTCAAGTTAGCTACATAGGTTTTAAGTCTAAAGAGTTAAAGGGATCCGAGCTTTCGGGCGAAATAGTCTTAGAACAGGGAAATCTCCTAGACCAAGTGGTGATAGTAGGTTCTCGAAGCATGAACAGATCGGCCACAGACACTCCAGCACCTATTGACGTTATTGACATCAAAGATATCACCTCGAAAACTGGTCAATTAGACCTCAATCAATTACTTCAATTTGCTGCACCGTCGTTTAATTCGAACAGACAGTCTGGCTCAGACGGCACGGATCACGTGGACCCAGCATCATTACGTGGACTTGGCCCCGACCAAACTTTGGTTTTGATCAATGGCAAAAGAAGGCATCAAAGCTCTTTGGTAAATATTTACGGTACCAGAGGACGAGGAAATACTGGAACAGACTTGAATACCATTCCGGCTGCAGCCATTGAAAGAATCGAAATTCTGAGAGATGGAGCGGCTGCACAATACGGTTCTGATGCTATTGCCGGCGTGATAAACATTGTATTAAAAAAGACCACGGAAACTTTAGAAATAAACGCAAACTCAGGAATTTATAAGGCAAGCTACAGATTTGATGATAAAAAATTTGATGGTCTCAACTATAACCTAAACACCAACTACGGTCTAAAAATTGGTAAAGATGGTTTTATCAATTTCACCGGTGATTTTAACTTCCGAGACCATACCAACAGAGCCAATGCCGCAGCTGAGGAATTGGCAAGAAGAGAATTTGGAGATCCGAAGGCTCAAAATACCGCAATTTACATAAATGCCAGTGTGCCAATAAACAGCACCACCGCAGTATATGCCTTTGGTGGAAGCAACAACAGAAAAGGCGAATCGTATGCTTGGACGCGTTTCGCAGACGATGACCGAAACATCGCCTCCATTTACCCTGATGGATTCGATCCTCTTATAAAAGCAGATATTGTAGACAATTCGATAGCTGCGGGCGTAAGGACAAAACTCAAAGGTTGGGAAATGGATCTGAGCAATACATTTGGCTCGAACAAATTTGAATATTCTTTAGAAAATACACTGAATACATCATTGGGAGCAACATCTCCCACTGCTTTTGAGGCCGGAGGTTTTAGTTTAAATCAAAATACGATAAACTTGGGTTTCTCCAAATTCCTAAAAGACAAACTTTCGGGTCTTAACCTTGCCTATGGTGCTGAATATAGAGTAGAAAACTATCAAATTTTTGCAGGAGAAGAAAAATCTTACAAAAGCTATATTGCCGGAGTTCCGGGCGGATCTCAAGGATTCCCAGGCTTTCAACCAAGTGATGAAATCAAAGCCTCAAGGTCGAATTTTGGCTTATATTTCGATACGGAAGCCGATTTTACAAAGAAGTTTATGGTGGGAGCCGCATTGAGATTTGAAAATTACTCTGATTTTGGAAACACCCTAAACGGAAAAATCTCTACTCGATTAAAAATCAATGATGTAATAACCTTCAGAGGTACAGCCAGCACTGGCTTCCGAGCACCGTCATTGCCACAAATCAATTTCAACTCTACCGTTACAAACTTTATCAATGGACAACCTGTGGAAGTTCTAATTGCCAGAAACAATAGCGAAGTTACAAAAGCTCTCGGAATACCTTCTCTTAAGCAAGAATTATCAAAAAATGCAAGTCTCGGTTTTACTGTACGACCAAATAATACCTTTTCGCTTACGGTAGACGGTTATTGGGTTCAGATCAAAGATAGGATAGTGCTTACAGGACAATTTACAGACGAAGACGAGCAAATTGGTCAACTATTGAAAAACATAAATGTAGCCAAAGCACAGTTTTTCACCAATGCCGTAAATACCACCACCACAGGCTTGGATATCATACTCAGCAACAAAGACAAAGTGGGTGAGGGATTTCTGACCACCAGCCTTGCGATGAATTTCAACAAACTGAACATCGACAAAATAAATACCAATGATAAATTGGCCGGAAAAGAGGATACTTATTTTGACCTAAGAGAACAGTATTTTCTAAGAGCATCTGCTCCGCCGTCAAAAATCAATTTAACATTTGACTATCAGATAAAGAAATTTAGTACTCTGGTAAGATTGGTGAGGTTTGGTCAAATAGAGTTGGCAGACTGGAACTATGATGTTGCAGAAAATGATATTTATAAACCAAAAACTACCACAGATTTGTCGGTGAACTACAAAATATCAAAAAAACTCAGCTTGTCTCTTGGCTCAAACAATATTTTCAACGTTTATCCAGATATATCGTCGGGTTATTACACAGAATCTGGTGGAGCATGGGATCCCGTACAAATGGGTAGCAACGGAGCATTTTATTATGGAAAATTGAACATCAAACTCTGATTTCTTACCAAGAAAAAAACTGGCGGGCTCATAAATTCAATTATGAGTCCGTTTTTTGTTTTAATAGGTCAAAATCCCCAAATTTTGCATTATTTTTGTGAAAATTTAAAGTATGGAATACGATATAGTAATAGGCTTAGAGGTGCATTGTCAACTCGAAACGGAAAGTAAAATTTTCGCTTCAGACTCCAACAAATTTGGCGGAGATCCCAATACGCACATCGGCGTTATTACTCTCGCACATCCAGGCGTATTACCCAAACTTAACCAGAAGGCCGTAGAGTATGCTATAAAATTGGGTTTGGCCTTTAACTGCGAGATAAATCAGTTTAACTTCTTCGACAGAAAAAACTATTTTTATCCTGACCTACCTAAAGGATATCAAATTTCGCAAGATAAATCACCCATTTGCTGGGGAGGAGAAGTTAAATTCAAAATTAAGAAAGGGAAAGATTTCACAAGCCATTCGGTCAAAATCCATCACATACACATGGAAGAAGACGCCGGTAAATCTATCCATGACATAGAAGACAATTATACTTGCCTAGATTATAACAGAGCAGGCACTCCTTTACTTGAAATAGTTTCCGAACCATGTATGACCTCTCCTCTTGAGGCCGCCACCTATCTTTCTGAAATAAGGAAAATGGTGCGTTTTTTAGGCATTAGTGATGGAAATATGGAAGAAGGCTCATTAAGGGCAGATTTAAATGTTTCTTTAAAACAAAAAGGAAGCGAAAAACTAGGAACCAAAGTGGAAATCAAAAATATGAACTCCATAAGATTCCTACAAAAGGCTGCTGAATACGAAATCGAACGACAAGCGGCAATTTTGGATGCTGGTGGCACCATAATTCAGGAAACTAGGAGCTTTGACCCTGAACAAGGCAAAACTTTTGGTATGCGTGTAAAAGAAACCATGAACGACTATCGTTATTTTCCTGAACCAGATCTGGCTCCCATTATAATTAGCGATCAAGACTTGGTTTTGGCAAAGTCAAAAATGCCCAAATTGCCTTACGAACTGTTCGAAACATTCAGTAAAGACTTGGGAATATTAGAAGAACATGCCTATTTACTGACCGAAGAAAGGTCTTTAAGTGACTATTTTCTTGAAACTTGCAATTACACAAGCAACTATAGAAGTGTTTCTAACTGGATACTCTCTAACATAAAAGGTTACCTGAACGAAAACAATCAGGATATAAGTGACTTTGCCGTAAAACCGAGCAAATTAGCTGAGTTAATTCAGAACATTGACCAAGGCAACATCAGCAATTCTGCTGCTCAGGTGTTAATGAATTTGTTAATCAGTCAACCTGAAAGTGATGTTTTGGAACTTGCGAAGTCTAATAACTTGATTCAAAGCCAGGATACAGACTCCATGAGCGTTTGGATTGAGGAAGTTTTGACGCAAAACACAGCTAAAGTAGAAGAATACAAAAAAGGCAAAAAAGGCTTGATGGGCTTTTTTGTGGGTGAAGTCATGAAAAAATCGAAAGGTTCGGCTGATCCAAAAATTTTGAATTCCCTTTTGGCAGAAAAATTGAAGTAAGATTATTTGTTTCAATGATAATACACAAAAAGCTCGTTTAAGAAATAAACGAAAAACACAAAAGACAAAATGAAAAAAAATGTATTGTTGCTATTCTTTATAGGCGTTTTTCTTTCTTGTAATTCTCAAACCAAAGACGGCTCGGGGCTTCCTTTAAAAATAAAAGGAACCATCACCAACGATGTGTCAGGGATGGTTTACCTCGAAAGAATGAACGAAAGGAACATACCAGCCAAAGTAGATAGTGCCAAAATTTCGGCTAAAAGTTTTAATTTCAATACCAAAATAGCTGAGCCAGGCATTTATCAAATCAACATTGCCAACGAACAAGTGATAGGCCTTATCTTAGATGGTGGCGAAGACCTTTCGATTGTGGCCGATGGCTCTGCCACACCCGAAAAAGCTGCCACAGCCAATGTTCAGGGATCGGAAAACATGAGAATGTTTAACGAAATCATGACCGACATGCAGTCTTTTTCTAAAGCCGTTAGTACGCTTGATGCAAAATTTCAGTCTGCAAAAAATGAGAAAGACAAAGCCGCTCTTCGAAACCAATACATAGCGTCGCTCGAAGCACAAAAGAATCTCGTTTTGCCCAAAATAAAATCAATGGGCACATCACTATCGGCTATCATAGCTGCCAACAATTTCTTGAAACCCGACTTTGGTGGTGAATATCAATTTGAACTAAAAGAAAAGCTAGAAAAAGAGGGCAAAAGTCATTTCTTCGCCAAGATGTTTATTCAAACTGTAAATCAAGCCTCAGTTGGAACAGTGGGTAGTCTAGCTCCTGACTTTGAACTGACTACATTGGAGGGCAAAAAAGTAAAACTCTCTGACTTCAGAGGTAAAACAGTTATCATAGACTTTTGGGCTACTTGGTGCGGGCCGTGCATTATGGCGTTTCCTGGCATGAAAAAAGCCACAGAAAAATACAAAGACGATCCAAATGTAGTTTTCTTGTTTGTGAATACATTTGAGAGAGTGGGTGAAGACCAATGGAAAGACCACGTAGGTAAATTCATAACCAACCGTGGATTCTCGTTTATGAACCCAGCACTTGATATTGGCAACCAAACAGCTCTGACTTATGGAGTAGAGGGTATTCCAGCCAAATTCTGTATAGATAAAGATGGAAAAGTAAAACACAAAGGCTCGGGATATTTAGGAAGTACAGAGGCAGTATTCAATGAGATGGTTGAGTGGGTGGAGAAATAATTAAAATTAATTTACAGAAATAGCCCAGATGAAAATTTGAGGCTATTTTTTTTGATATTTTACAATAAACATTATGAAAATAGCGATAGTAGGATGCGGAAATATGGGAATGGCCTTCGCAAGGTCTTTCATTCAATATGATTTGGTAAAAAAAGAAAACCTTTTGCTCATTGAAAAAAGCCCAGAAAGGTCCGAAATCCTAAAAAAATCAAAAGAAGGTGTGGTAGTCGATACCATTAATGATACACTTTCGACCTATGACTTGGTCATATTATCCGTAAAACCTCAAGATTTTAGTGCAGTAGCCAATGAGCTCAAAGGTTTCTTAAATCCTGAGCAAGTAGTTTTGTCCATAATGGCGGGCATAACAATGGCCAGAATACAATCCGAACTAAGTCACAAATTGGTGGTAAGGGCTATGCCCAATACACCTGCCATGCTCGGGCAAGGAATTACGGGCTTTTGTGCTTCCGAAGGCATCGGGTTTTCCAAATTACTCAAAATTGAAAACCTTATAAATGCCACTGGACGATCGGTGTACATTGAAGATGAAAACATGATAGATGCCGTAACGGCACTAAGTGGCAGTGGACCTGCGTATTTTTATTATGTTGTGAAACACATGGTAGAGGCTGGTAAAACTATGGGATTCGATGAAGGTCTTTCCAGACTTCTAGTAAAACAAACCATGCTCGGAGCCTACCATTTGATAAACAATGCCGAACTCAGCCTAGATGACCTCATAAAGGCAGTAGCGTCCAAAGGCGGAACTACCGAGGCCGCACTCAGCACTTTTGCCGAGGCCAATATCGGCATTGGGCTGGAACAAGGAATACTAAATGCAGAAAAACGGGCCAAGGAGCTTTCTAAATAAATGAAGAATTTTATCTATTTCCTGTTCCTTCCTATCCTGTTTGCCTGTAATCCAAGCAAATCGCTTGTGAGCAAAAACGAAAAGCAATTGGCCTTTTATAAGATCAAGAAAAACACCTTTGTGCACATTTCGTTTCTGCAGACCCAAACGTGGGGAAAAGTGGGTTGCAACGGCATGGTTTACATTCATAAAAACCAAGCCTTTGTATTTGATACACCAGCTGACAACGAAACCTCCGAGGTACTCATAAAAACTTTGGAAAAACAGAAAATTAAAATAAAGGGTGTAGTAGTGAATCATTTTCACAATGACTGTCTTGGCGGACTAGAGGCTTTTCACAAAAAAGGAATCAAAAGCTATGCCTCTGAAAAAACGATAGAATTAGCCAAAAAAGACAGCGTGACCGTACCACAAATAGGTTTCAAAGAAAAACTGACTTTACGAATAGGAAAAAAGGAAATTTTGAATCAATATTTGGGCGAGGCACATACCAAAGACAACATCATCAGTTATATTCCTTCCGAAAAAGCAATGTTTGGTGGGTGTATGGTTAAAGAAGTAAATGCTGGAAAAGGGTTTCTTGGTGATGCAAACGAAAAAGAGTGGTCAAATACCATCCGAAATGTAAAAAAAGCGTTCCCAACTGCACAATTTATAGTTCCCGGCCATGGGAAACCAGGTGGTCAAGAATTGCTGGATTATACTATACAGATGTTTGAAATAAAATAAACTTTCACTAAGAAAATAAAACCACCAGAATACACCATTCATTAAATGAATATCTTAAATTTGAGTTTTTAAAGAATATTATTCTATGATTGATATAGATCCGGTGGATTTGAAGATTTTAAAACTTCTCAAAAAAGACGGCATGATGACCAACAGGCAGATTGCAGTTGAACTCAACCTCACAACCACTCCTATTCACGAAAGGATAAAAAGGCTCCGTAGGGATGGGTTTATAGAAAAATACACCATTGAGCTTAATCGCAAAAAACTCAATAAAAATCTAATTGTTTTCTGTAATGTATCACTCAAAGAACACGCCCAGCAGTTTCTCACTCAATTTGAGAAAGATGTGCAAACTGTACCCGAAGTTGTAGAGTGCTATTGTGTTTCGGGAGGTTCCGATTTCCTTCTAAAGGTAATTGTATCAGACATGGAAGAATACAAAGACTTTATACTAAACAAGTTAGCGGCAATATCTAATATCGGAAGTGCTCAGTCACATTTTGTAATTACAGAAGCCAAGCACTCGTCTATTATTGGAGAATAGTTTTTTTGCGTTTGGAAAATAGTTTCTTTAAAATCCAAAATACGAGCAGAATAGCCAAAATACCCATTACAAGTGGAATCCAAAGAGATACGAGCGAAATGCCCACAGCCAGTATGTTTTCGAATGTGCTGAAAAAACTATTTCCAATTCCACCTGTAAATTTTGTAGAACCCAGCCGTATCAAGGAAGTGCCAGCCTGAACTGCTCCGGCTACTCCCCCACCGGCCAATATTCCGAGTCCCCATTGCAGCGTTGGATCGTCTATTTTTAGAAACTGCGTAGTGAGCAGAGTTCCAGCAACCACAGATGCGGGTAGTGCAATAGAATCCAACAGATTATCTATGAAAGCAATATAATAAGAGGCGATTTCTACAACCGAGGCAACTATCAAAACAAAAGTGGCGGTATTACTCATCATCCACCCAAAATCATCCGAAACACTTACTAAATCAAATTTTGCCGCCAAATTGGACATCAAAAGTGGAATAAAAACCCTGAAACCACTACCAGCACTCAGTGCCACACCGAGCAGCAATCCGGGAACCCAGGTGATCCATTCTTCCATTTTTACAAAATATTCATGGTTTGCTCTTTAATTTTTTCGAGCTCGTCTTTCATTTGCACTACCAAACGCTGAATGACAGCATCATTGGCCTTTGAGCCTATAGTGTTTATTTCACGTCCAATTTCCTGAGCTATAAAATTGAGTTTTTTACCATTAGACGCTATCTCAAGTTCTTTTTTGAAATAATCCAAATGATTGGTCAATCGTACTTTTTCCTCAGAGATATCATATTTTTCAACATAATAGATTAACTCTTGCTCAAACCTGTTCTTGTCAAAATTCTCACTATTTACAAAATCAGCCACCGATTTCTCCAATCGTTCTCTTATGGCTGGAATTCTTTTTGGATCTTGCTCAATAACTAGCTGAAGAAGCCCATCAATCACATCAATGTATTCTACAAACTTCAATTTAGTAATTTGCCCTTCCTGCATTCTGAATTCCTTACAATTTGCAATGGCTTGGCCAATCAATTTCATAATCAACTTCCACTCCTCTTCCACCTCTTCTGTGTTTAGAGCATTGGTATTATAGGCATTAGGCATCATGGTAGCCATCCTCAAAACCTCAGTTTGAGAAGCCTCAAAACCCAATTCTTTGGCAGTTTGTATTAAATCCTTAAAATAAGCCTTTACAAGTGGACGGTTGATGGTTGTTCCGGCAGACTCCTCATCTTTGGGAGTTACATTAAGAGTCATTTCTATTTTTCCACGCTCTAGCTCTTTCGAAAGGAGATTTCTAACTTCTATTTCACGATTCGAAAAACTCCTCGGCAACCTGCAATAGATATCTGAAAACTTAGAGTTGAGTGTTTTGATTTCAACAGAAACTGCCATCTTATCGGTTTCGACCGAGGCCGAACCGAAACCCGTCATTGATTGTAACATAAATAGTGATTTTCTTTTGTGTAAAACTAAGGAATTAATCGGTGAAAAAGGGCTTTTTAAGGCAAAAAAGTGTAATTTTGCAGCCAAATTGATAGTAAAAATGGACATTTTAGGCATATTAAGTCATAAAATCGAAGCTACTGTAAGCTCACTTTATGGCGTTTCTGATAACGTAGTTTTGCAACCCACACGTAAGGAATTTGAAGGTGACTACGCCTACGTTTTTTTTGGTTTGGTAAAAAGTTTAAAAAAATCTCCGCCCGAAATAGGCAATACAATAGGAACTGCCCTGCTTGAGCAAGACGATGAAATTTTCGAATCTTTCAACGTGGTGCAAGGTTTTCTGAATCTGAAATTAAAAAATAAGGTCTGGGTAAATGTGCTAAACGACCTCCTTAAAACCTCAGCTGGTTCAGACATTACTCGCTCCGAAAAATCGGTTTTGGTTGAATATTCGTCACCAAATACCAACAAACCTTTGCATTTGGGCCACTTGAGAAACAATTTCCTGGGATATTCGGTATCTAAAATACTAGACGCAGCGGGTTTTGACGTCACCAAGGCATGTTTGGTCAATGACCGCGGCATCCACATTTGCAAATCCATGGTAGCTTATAAGCATTTTGGCAATCACGAAACTCCTGAAGATTCGGGCATCAAAGGCGACCATTTGGTGGGCAAATACTATGTAGAATTTGACAAAGCCTATAAAAATCAAATTCAAGACTTATTGGCGGAGGGCTCTTCAGAAGACGATGCCAAAAAAAACGCCCCAATCATGCTCGAAGCTCAAGAAATGCTTCTTAAATGGGAACAAAATGACCCGGAGATTATTGATCTATGGAAAAAACTAAACAACTGGGTTTATGAAGGATTTGATAAAACATATAAAAAAATAGGTGTCGATTTTGATAAAACCTATTATGAATCAAATACTTATCTTTTAGGAAAAGACTTGGTTGAAGATGGTTTAAACAGAGGGATTTTTTATAAAAAAGAAGACAACAGTGTATGGATTGACCTCACAGAGGAAGGCCTCGACCATAAACTTGTGTTGCGTGGCGACGGCACCTCGGTTTATATAACCCAAGACTTGGGCACCACAGACCTAAAATTCGAGGATTTCAAATCCGAGAAGTCGATTTGGGTGGTTGGAAATGAGCAAGATTATCATTTCAAAGTTTTGTTTGCCATCATGAAAAAACTTGGCCGCTCTTATGCCGACGGCTGTTATCACCTATCCTATGGAATGGTAGATTTGCCGTCAGGCAAAATGAAGTCGAGAGAAGGAACCGTTGTAGATGCAGACGAACTCGTAGACGAAATGATAGCTACAGCCAAGGCGATGAGTGCTGAAAAAGGCAAAATAGAAGACTTGGAGTCTGTAGAATCGGCCAGTCTATTCAGAATGCTGGCATTGGGTGCACTGAAATATTATCTTCTGAAGGTAGAACCTAAGAAAAGAATGCTCTTCAACCCAGAAGAATCCATTGATTTTCAAGGAAATACAGGCCCTTTTATACAATACACCCACGCTCGGATAAAATCTATCCTTAGAAAAGCGGAAATATCAGAACAACAGATATTTGATTTGACGGGAGTACATTTTCTTAACCCAGAGGAATTGGAGTTGGTATTTCTACTGAAAGACTATCCAACCGTAATTCAGAGTGCGGCGGCAGACTATTCACCAGCCTTGCTGGCCAATTACACCTACGAACTTGCTAAAACTTTCAATGGTTTCTACACGCAGCATTCTGTAATGAATGAAGAAAACGAGCATATCAAATATTTGAGATTGGGACTGATAAAAAAAGTAGCCGAAACCATCAAACATTCCATGGGATTATTGGGGATTGATGTTCCTGAAAGGATGTAAAACCTTGTAATCTGCATAAACAAAAAGCGGCAATTACCACTGCCGCTTTTTTGTATTTTCAACCTTAAAATCAATGCTCTACAATACTCAAAACAGGTATATCTGATATATTTACAACTTCCTCTGCAATACTGCCAAACAAAAACCTCTCAAAACCTTGTCGGCCGTGTGTAAACATGACTATGAGATCTATACCATGTGACTGAGCAAACTCTACTGTGCCTTTGGCCACGGAATCGTGTCTGTATATTTCGAAATCAAAGTTTTGAATGTCGTACATTTTTTCGACATCCTTTGCCGTATCATAAAGTTCGCTTCTGTCGTCCGTTTCTTCGCCTGTGTCAATAAACACAAATTTGTTTTTGGTGGTCTTCAAATCGAACAACTCCATCGCTTTTGTTATGAAGCCAGTTTTTTCAAAATCTGTCACAAAAAGCACATTCTCCAGAGCTTCAAATGTTGTATTTTCTTTCATAACCAACACTGGGCAATCTGCTTTTCTAACAACATTCTGCGTATTAGTGCCTTTCAAGTGATCTTTCCAGCCGTTGGCTCCTTCAGAGCCCATCACAATCAAATCTGCCTCCTCGCTAAGAATAGCGGGTATAAGTTCTTCAAAGTCTTCTTTAATATTACCCTCAATTTTCACATCAGGATACCACTCTTTCCATCTTTCTATTTCACGATGGGCATCAGTTTTGAGCATATTGTAGTATTCCTCCTCAGAGTGTACAACTGACTCTACCAACTGATACTTAAACTTTGGAAACTTAAACATGGTCATCAAATTAATTTTTGCATCCATGTTTCTTGCAAGTTTTACGGCCGCATCCATAGCTGTTTCTGCAGCTGGGTGAAAATCTGTAGGAACTAAAATGGTCTTCATAATCAGTACATTATTTATGTCATAAAGGTAAAGTCTGCCTTTATGAGAAATAATGACGTTTAACCAACTCAGAAATGATTATAGGCAGTTTTTTAGTAACAAATCAATGCACTATTTAGCCCGGATGGCAATTACAGGATCCATCTTAGAAGCCTGTGAGGCCGGAATCAACCCAGCCACTATACCGATGATACTAGAAATGGTAAGGCCAAAAATAATATTACCAGAAGAAAGTACTATATCCAAAGAACCTAAATCGATAAAACTGACTAAATAAACTAGCATTAACCCAAAAAGCCCGCCGATGAGACAAAGAAATATTGCTTCAAACAAAAATTGGAATAGTACAAAATAGTTTTTAGCCCCAAGCGATTTCTGAATGCCTATGATATTTGTACGCTCTTTGACTGATACAAACATGATATTGGCAATACCGAAACCTCCAATAAGCAATGAAAAAAGCCCGATTACGAAACCTCCAGCCCTTAGCGAGCCAAAAATAGTAGTAAGAAAATTAGCTGCAGCGTCAGGTCGATTAAGGGCAAAATTATCCTCTTCTAGCGGCCTTAATCCCCTGATAGTCCTCATTTTGCCCGTGATTTCACTTTCTAACTTTTCCATTTTAAGGTCGTCTTCATAAGCCTGCACCTGAATCATCCCATACAAGTTACCCGAACTAAACATACGCTTGTGTTTCACGAAGGGCACATATATTTTTTGATCTGGATTTCCACCCACATCTACCAATTGCTTACCTTTTTTTTCTTGAGTACCTATCACCACAAAATTCTCACCCTTAATTTTCATTTGTTTACCAATGGGATCCTCTTCTCCAAACAGAGTCTCGGCAATTTCGGCTCCTATAATGGCCACATTTCTGCCCGACTCTATTTCTGTGGGCGAAAAATACCTACCATTAATCACTGGAACGTCTGATATCAAATTAAAATCATAAGTAATACCCTGAACCAAAGCATTATAGCTATTGCTTTGATATTTCGCTTGAGCCAGAGACCAATCCATAATAGTCACGGCAGATGCATTTTCGAGGTTATCTTTCAAATATCGATACTCAGAATATTTCGGCCTTGGTCTGTTCAAATACTTCCACCAAGGATATTCCCCTTCTCCAAATTGCCAAGGAAACTTATCGACATAGATGGTCTTGTCTCCTATTGAGCTCAAACTTGTCTTGATATTGGCCTCTAGTGAATCCACCATGGTATAAACACCAATGATAGAAAAAATACCGATTGTGACACCCAAAAGCGACAAAACGGTTCTCAGAAGATTTGACCGCAAGGCCTGCCAGGCAAAACGGAGGCTTTCGAAGGTAAGTTTGAAAAACAACATCCTTGGAGATTATATTATTATTAAAGTAAAAATTGCAAAAAAAAAGGAATTTGCTTCAAGTAATTTTATAAGTGACACAAAACGCTTAATTTAACGGTGAATATCCATGATTGATGGAAACCCTGAATTATACGAATCAACAAAAAACTTAGAAATGAAAAAACATTCGGTAATACTCCTTGTCAGTCTTTTTTTAGTTTTATCCTGCAAAACCCACAAACAAATATCAGAAAAAGAGCAACCAAAAGACCTCTTTTCACTTTTTGTTGAAGACCCTAATTCAAAGCCTTTCTTTTCTGACAAAAAAGGAGTTTTTGCTAAAAATGGAATGATAGCCTCCGCTCATGCCGATGCCTCGCAGGCAGGTGTGGAGATACTTAAACAAGGAGGTAATGCCATAGATGCGGCGGTAGCGACGCACTTCGCTCTTGCAGTGGTGTTTCCATTTGCGGGCAATCTCGGCGGTGGTGGCTTCGCTGTGATAAGGACCAAAAACGGCGAAGCACATACTTTGGATTTCCGAGAAAAAGCTCCTCTTAAAGCACATAGAGATATGTATTTAGACAAAGAAGGAAACGTGATTCAAGGATTGAGTCTTCAGGGGCATTTAGCCAGTGGAGTGCCAGGCTCGGTAGATGGCATGGTAGAAATGCACAAGAAATTCGGAAAACTTGCATGGGAAAAATTATTGGAGCCAGCCATTGTCTTAGCAGAAAAAGGTGTGATTCTTACTGAAAGAGAAGCATTGGGCCTAAACAACAATGCCGCTGTTTTCAAGAAAGTAAATGGAGATGGACTACATTATTTCCAAAAAGCCGATGGCTCAAAATGGACCAAAGGCGAAGTTTTGGTTCAAAAAGACTTAGCAGAGGTACTGAAACTGATTCAAAAAAATAAAAGAGCGGGTTTTTACGAAGGAAAAACCGCACAAATGTTGGTGGACGAAATGGCCAAAGGTGGTGGAATTATTTCTCACGACGACCTCAAGAAATACCACTCAGCTTGGCGTAAGCCCATAGTGGCCGATTATAAAAAATACAGGATTATAACCATGCCTCCTTCGTCGAGCGGTGGTGTGGCATTGGTACAACTGCTACGCCTAGTAGAACCCTATCCGTTGCAAAAGTGGGGTTGGAATTCGGCAAATACTGCACAGGTGATGATTGAAGCCGAAAGACGCGTATATGCCGATAGAGCCAAATGGATGGGTGATACTGACTTTATAGATGTGCCCATAGATAAAATAACGAGTAGGAATTATTTAAAAACCAGATGGGCCGACTTCGACAGCACCAAAGCTACAGATAGCAAAAATATTAAAGGGGGTACCCTACCAGGCTATGAATCTCTCGAAACTACACATTATTCGGTGGTTGACAACGAAGGAAACGCAGTATCTATCACTACTACATTAAACGGAGCATACGGAAGCAAGGTGATTGTGGCTGGAGGTGGCTTTTTGATGAACAACGAAATGGACGATTTTAGTATAAAAAGTGGCGTTCCGAACATGTTCGGACTATTGGGCTCTAAAGCCAACGAGATTCAACCCGAAAAACGCATGCTGAGCTCCATGACCCCCACCATTGTAGAAAAAGATGGCAAATTACTGATGGTAGTGGGTACTCCAGGGGGAAGTACGATTATCACATCTGTATACCAAACCATATTGAATGTGATAGAACACAAAATGACCATGCAGCAAGCCGTAAATGCTCTAAAATTCCATCATCAGTGGCTTCCAGACCGGACGGTTTTTGAAGCCAATGCATTTACTGAAAAGACACTTGAAATTCTTAAAAACAAGGGTTATATCATAGACCAACAAAAAGGTACTTTGGGCCGTATGGATTGCATTCTGGTTCACCCCGATGGACTGCTGGAAGGGGCGTCTGACCCACGAGCCGACAATACAAGTATAGGTTTCTAAAGAAACCTCTTTAAAACAACAAAGGCCGAGGTATTTACCCCGGCTTTGCTGTTTTTCACTCAATAGAAGTTTCGTTCTAAGATTACTTCAAAACCATCCTCTGGCTAATGGTTTTTCCTTTTCCATCGGTACCATAAACGGTTATTAAGTATTTTTTTGTAAGATCGGCGTTATGAAAACTAACACTCGCTTTACCATAAATATCGGTTTTCAACAATGGATTCCAATACAAAGTCTTACGTCTATCGGGCTTACTAGTAGCTTTGGCGTATTGCGGCGAGTAGAAGTTTCGAGCATAGGTATAACCCATAAATGTCTGATAATTATTTGCTTTAAATACTGAGCTCATATCTTTCCCTTTGGCAGTCAATAAATTGACCACTGTACCATCGTTTTGCCCCAATTTAACAGCTTTGTCTTTTGTTTTCAGAAAATCTAACCAAACCACATCCTGAGGTTTTAGAAGATTAAGAAAATTAACAGGTACTCTTACGCCATCCAACATCACCCAATTTTCATTTCCATTATTTAACTTACCTGTCAATTCAGGAACCTTGTTTTCTATAAGTTCGGCCAGCGACTGTATTGACGAACTTGAATCCAGAGCTATTGAAGTCTCAAAATCGGCCTCCCAATTGTAGGTCCGTCTGCGATAATCATTTTTGAAATCACGACTCTTCTGACCCGTCACCACCACTTCTTTTAGGGCCAATGTTTTACTCGGAACCGAAAGTGGTTTTGAAGCAGGAACAGGGGTTGTCTTTTTAACAACTGTTGCATTTGGTACAGTTTTGGCGGCCAATGGGGCTTTTGAAGGTATATTTTCTATTTTAGGACTATAAATACCGTCGAACTTGAGATTTACGAACTCTCCAAATTCATTGACAGCCAGCACTTTCACCGTATCTGTCCAATGATCCCGAATCTCGAAATTGCCACCCGCATCTGTTAAAGCCTCTTGATACTTCATACCAATCTTATCCCACAGATAAAGTTTTATTTTTTTATTATCTGCTGGTGTCTGATTTTGACTTGCAGTAGCCTTCATTACCAAATTTTTCTCGGGCACATAAGAATTACTGACTTGCTCCTTTTTCCAATCCATAGTCAGCATGAGGTTGTCCAAATAAAACTTCGAAACCGTCGGCTGAAACTCAAACAAAGAGTCTAGTTTCTGTATTTCTGCATCAAAGTCAGCATCAAAAACCAAACTATTTTGCATATTCTCAATTTTAGGACTGAATATCGTTGGCGGTGTGATGTCTGTAATTGCAATAGATAAATCTAATCCTGACATGGCATTCTGGTTATCATCTAACACCATTAAATCGAAATTCACTTTGCCTTTCGGTACTAAATTGGGCTTGTAATTTTTTATAGACAGAGAATTTTTCGAATTATTGAGAAAATACGCCAAACGCTTACAAATGACCTTGCCTTCCATATCTTCTAGGGCAATTTCGACAACACCAGAATTGGGAACCAATTCATTTTTGAGAATAAACTTGAAATTATCTTTAACAGTCTCGAAAGGTGTTTTCATCAATATCTCACCTCTTTGACGGGCAACAATATTAAACTTGGCAGGTTCATTTACATTGGTGTAAACATTTATTAGCAAACCATCAGAAAAAACAACATTGTCTGTATTAAGAACATAACCCAAAAGTTCGGGTTTCGGAAGAGTTTCTTTATAATTCTTGCCAGCAATCGAAAAAATAGCATAATAAGTCATGCCCATTTCTGGTCGCATTACAAAAGTGCCAATCTTCTGAATATCAGGATAAAATGTAGTTATCAGTTTACCATTGCTATCTTCTATCCTACCTTCAAAGCCTTTCATTAAGGCTGGAAAATTATTTAATTTGATAGCCATTTTAGAAGAAATGCCGCTTATAAAAGTACCTCCTTCCGGAAAAAACTGAACCTCAGGCTTGAGTACAGTTTTTGGTGCCATAGCAACTACAGAACCCGGTACTAGGCTTACAACTTTTATGTTTTTTGTATAGAACCCTTTATCGCTATAATTACGCATAAAATTGGTGTAGGCTGTCAATTCATACTGACCCGATGCCAGGTTCTTGGGCAAAATTATCTGAGAGTTGGCATGCCCATTCAATACAGCCACTTTGGCTTCTTTGATGATTTTATTTTGTTTATTCTGAAACAACAAATACATCACTTGGCTTTGTGATGAGGGCTCATGCGAGGTGGCATCAAAAACATAAGATTTAAGCCAGATGGTATCTCCGGCGGAATAAGAATCTCTGTCGGTATGTACAAATATTTTTTCTGATTGATAGTTTGACTGGGCCATTAGTTTGACACCAAGCGTCATCAACAATACTAAAAACTTCAACTTTTGCATATTAGGAGGCTACATTTGGGTTTATTGTACTAATTACAAATACTGTGCCTATATGAATTCGCAGCAAAATAAATTGATAATACTACAAACTGACAAGAACAAATTAGAGCAGCAGACAAAGCTAGTGTAAGAACATTTCGATTTAGCCAGTCCATAAAAAAACCCGATTTCTCGGGTCTTTCTTTATTACTTCGTACTTTCTTCGTCGGTTTTCGGTTCCGAATCTGCCTCCTCGGCAGCTACAACCTCTTCTTTTTTGTCGAGAAATTCTTGATAGACCGTAGGTTTTTCAAATGGCCTCTCACCTATTAGCTCTACCAAATCATGCTGATAAATAATCTCTCTTTTCAACAAGGCCTGAGCTAGAATCTCGAGTTTATCTCTGTGTTCAAGCAGAAGGTCTTTGGTAGCGGAGTACGCTAAATCAATCATTTTCTTCACCTCCTCATCTATAACCTGAGCAGTCAGCTCCGAATAAGGCTTGGTGAACGAATACTCACTCTGACCTTTAGAATCGTAATAGCTCACGTTTCCTATTTTCTCATTCATACCATAAACAGTTACCATGCTATAAGCCAGCTTGGTGATTTTTTCCAAGTCGCTCAAGGCTCCGGTTGATATCTTGCCAAAGACTACCTCCTCAGCGGCTCTACCACCCAATGTCATACACATCTCGTCGAAAAGCTGCTCTGTACGGTATAAATATTGCTCTTTAGGCAAGTATTGAGCATAACCCAAAGCTGCTATTCCTCTAGGTACAATACTTACCTTCACCAAAGGATTGGCGTGCTCTAAAAACCAACCAGCTATGGCGTGTCCTGCTTCATGAAAAGCCACAATTTCCTTTTCCTCAGGCGAAATAAGTTTGTTTCGTTTTTCCAAACCACCGATTTCTCTGTCTATGGCATCTTGAAAATCCTTCATTTCAACCTCCTTCTTGCCTCTACGAGCCGCCAAAAGTGCCGCTTCGTTACATACGTTGGCTATTTCAGCACCGGCAAAGCCAGGAGTTTGAGCCGCAAGCTTCTTAGGATCAACCTCTTGAGCAAACTTGATAGGCTTGAGGTGTACTTTGAAAATAGCTTCACGACCATTAATATCTGGCACATCTACACTGATTTGACGGTCAAATCTGCCCGGTCTAAGAAGAGCAGGATCGAGTACATCTGGTCTGTTGGTAGCTGCTAGAATGATAATTCCTGAGTCAGAACCAAAACCATCCATCTCAACCAAAAGTGAGTTTAGCGTATTTTCTCTTTCATCGTTGCCACCAGGCATAGAACCCTTTCCTCTTGAACGACCCACTGCATCAATCTCATCAATAAATATGATACAAGGTGCTTTTTCTTTGGCTTGTTTGAATAAATCTCTTACTCTTGCTGCCCCAACACCCACAAACATTTCAACGAAATCGGAACCAGAAAGAGAGAAGAAAGGCACACTCGCTTCGCCAGCAACAGCTTTTGCCATTAAAGTTTTACCAGTACCTGGAGGGCCTACAAGCAGTGCTCCTTTGGGTATTTTACCACCCAACTCGGTATATTTACCCGGTTTTTTCAAAAATTCTACAATTTCAGTAAGTTCTTCTTTTGCCTCGTCTAGGCCAGCCACATCCTGAAAAGTAATCTTAACTTTATTATCAGCATCAAAAAGTGCTGCTTTAGACTTTCCAATGTTGAACAGAGCACCTCCAGGTCCACCGCCAGACATACGTGTCATGATGAAATACATCAAGCCAAAGAAGAATAATATAGGAAACCACTGCCAGAAAATATTCATGTAGTCGCTCCTGGTCATGGTTTCGGGATACAGATTATTCTTTACATCATCCGGAATCGCCGAAGTTTTCAAAAACGAAATGTATTCATTCATAAACGAATCTTCTGACACGATATCCACTTTCAAATGTGGACCAGCCGAAAATTTATTATTGGCCAGCTTGGTTTTATACTCTGGCTTTGCAAGGCCTGTTGGCGTAAGGTTGATTTCGAGACTATTCGTTCCTTTTACCAAGAAAACCTTCTGTACATCGCCCTCCAACACCATTTTCTCGAAAGTTTTGTACGGAACAGAGCCCAGTTTATTGCTACTGTTAAAAAATACCAGACCCATGATGGCTAAAATTAAAGCCGCCACTACCCAGCCTTGAAGACCACCTGGATTTGGTGTTAGCTTCTTCTTCGGTTGGCCCGAAGAATTGTTGTTGTTGCTTTCAGACATATTAAAATTTAAATAAAATCTATGATTGATTAACTAAGCGGAGTAAGAGATGGTTTCAGAGTATCGCCATAGTAGGTGCAGTCGGCGTCGCCCCAGAGCGACTCAATATCATAAAACTCACGGCGATCTTTCTTAAAAACATGCACTACTACATCTACGTAGTCTAACAATATCCACTCTTTGTTTTGAATACCTTCTTTGTGCCACGGCGATTCTTTGGTGGCCTTAAAGACCTCTTCGTCTACTGAACCCGCAATGGCGTCTATCTGTGTGTCAGAGTTTCCAGAGCAAATCACAAAAAAATCTGTAATAGCCCCTTGAATCTTCCTTAAATCCATTTTTATTATATCGAACCCCTTTTTCTCTTGCATTCCGTTTATAATGGAATCGCACAATAACTCACTAGAAATCTTTTTCTTCATTAAAATGTAAATTGGTTAAATTTGCGAGCGGTAAGTAAAACCTATTCAAACTCTTACATCGCAGATTTTCTATTAAACGCTAAATTAAATTATTTTGCTCAAAATTCAGCCCAAAACTTTTTTTGTCGGTAAAAATCTGGTATTTCTGCCATCTTGTCATTCTACGAACGACATTGCAAGCGAAATAATTCAAAATAAAGAATTTATTGACGGAACTGTCATCATTGCTGACCATCAAACCGCCGGAAAAGGGCAACGTGGAAACAGATGGGAAAGCCAGCCAACCGAAAACCTGCTCATGAGTATTATTCTCAAAACTTCATTTCTGCCAATAGACCAGCAGTTTGATTTGAGCATAACGGTTGGCATTTCGGTTTTGGAGGCTTTAAATACCTTTCCAGTACCCAATTTGAGCATAAAATGGCCTAATGACCTCTATTTGGGTGAGAAAAAAATTGGAGGAATTTTAATAGAAAACAGTATTTTAGGAACAAAAATAAACACCTCCGTTGTGGGAATTGGAATTAATATCCATCAGCAAAATTTTGAAAATCCAAGGGCCAGTTCTTTGGAAAAAGAGATAAATCACCTCAATTTTGACAGATCAAAAATTGCGGAAAAAATTTGTGAAAGATTAGAATCAAATTTGTATCTACTTCAAAAAAACGGACGAGAGAGTATTAGAGAAAAATATCATCAAAACTTATTTGGAAAAGGTCAAACTCGGCTTTTCAAGACAGAAGATGGTATTTTAGAGGGTATTATTCTCGGTATTACCGAAAATGGACAGCTCCGTTTGAGCACTCAGGGCTCCGAAAAATATTACAATATCAAGGAAATTGAATATCTTTTTAATGAATAAGCCCTATAATTTTGGGTAAGTCGGCCGAAATAATATTTTTGCAGTTAACAACCTATACGATAAGCCCTACCAAACAACGGGACGAAGAATATTTTAAAACCTATGGAATCAAATAAGGAAAGGAAAAGACTACTGGAAAGAGCGGACAACAAAGGATGGAAAAAATGGGGACCTTACCTTTCAGAACGTCAGTGGGGAACAGTCAGGGAAGATTACAGCGTCTATGGTGATGCCTGGAATTACCTCACACACGACATGGCTCGCTCAAGAGCTTACCGATGGGGAGAAGACGGAATTGGCGGGATTTCGGACAACAAACAGCATATTTGCTTTGCAGTGGCACTCTGGAATCACAAAGATTCTATATTGAAAGAGCGTCTCTTCGGCCTCACCAACAATGAAGGCAACCATGGCGAAGATGTGAAGGAACTGTATTATTATCTCGACAGTACACCTACGCACTCCTACATGAAAATGCTCTATAAATACCCCATAGAGGCCTTTCCGTATGAAAAAATAACCGGCATGAACCATCACCGGAGCATTAAGGAAGATGAATATGAGCTTATTGATACCGGAATTTTTGACGACAACAATTACTTCGACGTTTTCATAGAATACGCCAAAAAGAATGAAAACGACATTTGTATAAAAATATCAGCCACCAATAGAAGTAAAAAAGAAGCTCCTTTGACCGTATTGCCTACCATTTGGTTCAGAAACACATGGTCTTGGGGATACGACGAATTCGAAAAAAAACCTAGTCTTACCGGTATTGCCAATGCTCAAATAGAAGTAAACCATAGGCTCTTCGAACGCATGAAATTGTATTGCAAAGATGCGGATGAGCTACTATTCTGCGAAAACGAAACCAATATGGAGCGGGTATTTGGTAAAGAAAATGATAGCCAATATACCAAAGATGGTATCAACAATTTCGTAGTACAAGGCAAAACAAAGTCCATAAACCCAAACCACATTGGCACAAAAGCTTCGGCGAAATATACCAAGACCATAAAAGCTGGAGCTACTGAAACTTACTGTTTGCGTTTTTCGAATATCACAAACCTGAAGGATCCATTCGGTGATTTTGAAACGATTTTTGAGACAAGCCTAACGGATGCTAATGATTTTTATGGAATCATACAGAAAGATATCAAAAGTGAGGAAGAAAAGGCCATTCAACGTCAGGCTTTTGCGGGTATGATGTGGAGTAAGCAATTTTACTATTACAACATCGACCAATGGATGAATGGTGACCCAAAAATGCCTTTTGAGTTCAGAGGGAGGGCTTTTGAGCGAAATTCGCCTTGGAAACACGCCTACATGGCCAATATACTTTCAATGCCAGACAAATGGGAGTACCCGTGGTTTGCGGCATGGGACTTGGCTTTTCATACAGCAACATTGGCCCGTATCGACCCTGATTTTGCCAAAAGACAATTGGCCGTAGTTTTAAGAGAATACTACATGCATCCGAACGGGCAAATACCGGCATACGAGTGGAATTTCTCAGACGTAAACCCTCCCGTACATGCATGGGCCACTTGGAAGGTCTATGAGACCGACAAACAAATGAACGGTGGAAAGGGCGATGTGGGATTTTTGGAAAGGATTTTTCATAAACTTTTGCTCAACTTCACCTGGTGGGTCAATCAAAAAGATGAGGACGGCAATAATATATTTGGAGGAGGATTCTTAGGGCTTGACAACATTGGAGTATTTGATAGAAATGCACAAATTCCAGGCGTTAAACTCCAACAAGCTGATGCCACGGGCTGGATGGCCATATACACGCTCAATATGCTAAAAATTGCCTGTGAAATATCCTTGGAAAGGCCAGCTTACCAAGATATGGCTTCCAAGTTTTTTGAGCACTTCCTTTACATTGCTGCGGCTATAAACAAGACCTTGGACGAAGAAGGAAACGGACTTTGGGATGAAGACGACCAGTTTTATTACGACAAAATCTATACACCAGATGCAAACACTTTGTTCCTGAAAATCAGGTCATTAGTAGGTCTAATTCCGCTTTGTGCTGTTGAAGTAATCAGTGAGGATTTATTACAAAAACTGCCTGATTTCAAGCGACGTCTGGAATGGATTTTAAAGAACAGGCCTGACTTGGCAGGTTTAATTTCGAGATGGCACGAGCCAGGAAAGGGCGAAACTCACCTACTTTCACTGCTTCGTGGACACCGCATGAAAATGGTATTCAAACGTCTTTTTGACGAGAGCGAATTCCTATCGGATTACGGCATAAGGTCGATGTCGAAATTTCATTTAGAGAACCCTTATCATTTTAACCTCCACGGGGAACACCTCAATGTAAAATACACACCGGGCGAATCTGACCTAACCATAATGGGTGGAAACTCCAACTGGCGAGGGCCTGTTTGGTTTCCGCTCAACTACCTTATAATAGACTCTTTACACAAATATTCAAAATATTATGGTGAAGACTATGAGGTAGAATACCCAACCAACTCAGGCGAAATAGTGACCATACGGGAGGCTGCACTTCAGATTTCGGAGCGTTTGATCAATATTTTTAAAGAAGGAGAAAATGGTAAAAAACCATTTATGGGCGGAGTAGAAAAATTCAACAAAGACAAAGACTTTAAGGATTACTACCACTTCTACGAGTACTTCCACGGCGATAACGGCAAAGGCCTCGGAGCCGCCCACCAAACCGGCTGGACAGGCCTAGTGGCGGATTTGATTCAGGAAGTGAATGAGGGGAGGTGAACAAATCAATACGGCTTTATTAATTCACACAACCAAAAGTTAACTATATAAATGAAGCACCTAGACATAAATGACTTATCTTACTTGGTCAGGAACGCAATTTTTACTGTTTTTAAAGAATTGGGACCAGGACTGATGGAAAGCGTGTATGAAGCTGCACTAATGTGCGAGCTAGAAGAACTAGATTTGGAATGCCAAAGTCAAGTGGAGTTACCCGTTTATTACAAAGATAAGAAATTGGAATTAGGTTTTAGAATAGACATTCTCGTGGAAAAGAGGATAATTATTGAAGTTAAATCTGTAGAACAATTAACAAAAGTTCATAAAAAACAACTAATCAATTACTTAAAGCTTACAGAGCTCAAACTTGGATTTCTTGTAAACTTCAATGTAGATTTCTTGGAGTCAAAAGAAAGTCTAGTCCGAATTATTAACTGAAAAAAAATTGATGCCTTTCGAGAAAAAATAAACTTGCCTGATGAACTTGTAAGAGTGCATAAATTACTTTGCTTATGAATTCTTCATTCAATAAAAAAATATTCTACGATTTTCAATTCTAAAAATATTCAACAGAGAAAGCACAGAATTTCCCAGAAATTTTCAAGACCAATGTCCCATACCCTCAAAAAATAATTCAGGCAATCATTTGATTTTCTTTGCACTAAAAACTCGCACGGAGTCCTCAGAATTTAACGAAATTTTTGAGGATACATATCCATGTCACTCTTATAACAAATTCCTCTCCTACAATTCCGTGATTTTTTGTGCGAAAAATATATCGCACAGAAATCTCTGAATTTCACAGAAACTTTGCAAAATCATATTTCTCAAAAAGTAATTATTCCGGGTTATTCTGTGATTTTCTGAGCGAAAAATATATTACACAGAAATCTCTGAATTGCACAGAAACTTTGCAAAATCATCTTTCTCGAAATATAATTATTCCGTGTTATTCTGTGATTTTCTGTGCGAAAAATATATTACACAGAAATCTCTGAATTTCACAGAAACTTTGCAAAATCATATTTCTCGAAATGTAATTATTCCGTGATTTTCTCTGCGAAAAAATATCACCCAAACAATCCTCCACTCACTTCCTCCACAAAAATCTTTTTGTCGGTGATAAACTGGCGGTTTTCTTCGAGGAATTCGGTGAAGAGCTCCATGTGGTGGAGCATGGCGGAGAAGTCGTATGTGGCTATTGGGTAAGTCTCGACATGTATTTCTTTAAAATCGTAAATGATGTATTCCATGCTTGTACAGCCTTGATTGCGTAAGGCATACATGTAGAGATTCTGAAAATTGTACTGGAATTTATGGGGTCTGTAACTTGAAGTAGTTTTAATGTCTATCACCTTGCCCTCTCCTACCACGTCGGCAAAACCATAGAACTGAATATTTTGGTGTGTGAATTTTATGGGCATTTGCTCTACCCGAGCCGTTGGAAGCATATTTCTAACTTCATCAACTATCTTATTTTCAAATGCATGTGGTTTGTTTTTAAGAACCGCATCCTCAAAATTTGAGCCTTTTCTCATCCTTTTCAGCGTAGCATCGTCGAAGTCTTTGACTCTATTGATTCTGTTGAGCAAAGAGGTTCGCATTTCTAAAGTTGGCGAACCAAGGTATTTCCCAAACTCGTTAAGTAAGGTTGGGTACAGTCTGTATTTGATATCAGACATGATCGGATAATTTTTCCAATTCGGCTTTCTGCCTCAAATGATGCCTACTATGCATTTCGAGATTCTGAAACCATTCCATGGCATTCAATGGACCAAAAACGGGGTGAGGGATTTTGTAAGTTCCGGCATCTGATTCTAAGTAGGCCACAAACATTTGAGCCGAATTTATTATCTCAGTTATTTCGTTTTTATACACTTCTCGCAATTGCCCAACTATAGGAACGGCCGCAACAGACTCTGGCATTTTAACTTTCATCTCTGGAAAACCGCCATTTCCGAATACATAAACACCCTTGGTGTTCATTTCTCCACCTTCTTGGCCATTGCGTTTTTCAAGGCATCTTTTGGTATTGGCCAAAAAGAACTTTTTGCCCGACATACACACATGTTCATACATTTCAGACAGAGACCAAGTTTCGATCTCTTTTTTAAACTCAAACTGAGTGTCAGTGTAAGTATCTAAACTCTGAGCATATTCTTCAAAAACAGCTTTAATGCCATCAAAAATATCTTTCGGCTTCATGATTATTTTAGGAAAAATTGATTGCTCGGGCTACTCTCGTTGTGGAGCCTATCCAGAGCAGTGATAACATAAAAGTAGCTTTTTTTCTTCGAAATGTTTCTATCTACAAAATTAAGAAGTCCAACATTTCTGATTATTGAAACTATATTTCTAGGGTTTTCGAGATTAATTTCTTCTCCTTCTTCAAATCTGTAAAGAACAAAACTTTGAATCTCGTCTTTGTCGCGAGATATTCTTAAAGGCAATTTCCAAGAAACTACCGCACCAAGATTGTCTGACCTTCTGACTTCCAAATCTGTAGGACTGTTGGGTGGTATGGCGTCTTTCCAAGGCATATTGGGCAGCAAAGCGGGGTATTTGTAGATGTTACTGAGGGTATCTGTCACTCCCAAGGTATTGTTTATTAAATACTTGGTACTGTAAAATATACTGCCAGAGATTTCCTCGCTGCCATAATTGCTCCGTATTTGCCTCCCTATTTGTCCAGCCGATTTCCAACCAGTTTCGGTGGCATCTTTGGCTATTTTATACAGGCTATGGCCTACATACAAATGTCTATTGCCGTGATTTTCTTCCCACCAATTCACAAGTGGCAAATATGGCACTTTGGGATGTTCAAAAGCAAAATAAACTTGGGGAGCTATGTAATCTATCCATCCGTATTTCGCCCATTTGCGGGTATCGGCATAAAGGTTATCGTAAGAAGTTTGGCCTCCTTCTGTTGCAGAACCCTGTTTATCTACCGAGGCATTTCGCCAAACACCAAATGGACTTATTCCAAATTTCACCCACTTTTTTTCTTCCGAAATAGCTTTAGAAATATCTTTGATCAACAAATTGATATTGTGCCGACGCCAATCTCCAATATTATCAAAGCCACGACCAAATTTCTTATATGTGGCGGCATCGTCAAATGTTTCGCCTGCAATGGCATAAGGATAAAAATAGTCATCGAAATGAATTCCATCGACATCGTAAGTTCGGACCATGCTCACCACCAATTCCTGAATATATTCTCTCACTGCCGGAATACCAAAATTGTAGAGTTTATAACCGCCGTAAGATACGAACCACTCAGGTTTTTGTTTGGTTATGTGATCTTTGGATGTATTTCTGGCGTTTCGTTGCGTTCCTCTGTTAAGATTCAACCAGGCATGAAACTCCATGTTGCGGTTGTGTGCTTGTTCTATCATAAACCGCATGGGGTCATAATATGGCTCAGGGGCTTTGCCTTGTGTACCGGTGAGCCATTCAGACCAAGGTTCGGCACTTCGGGCATAAAAAGCGTCAGATGCGGCTCTAACTTGCACCAAAACGGCATTCAAACCAGTTTTTTTGTGGCTATCTAAAATTTGAGTAAACTCCAGCTGCTGTTGTTCTGAGCTCAAGGTTTTTTTTGAAGGCCAATCAATGTTTTCAATACTGGCCACCCAAGCGGCTCTAAACTCTCGTTTGGGCAAAACAACTTCATCTGCAAAAGTCGTCTTGGGTCTTTTGGGTGTAGATTTGGGTGTGCATTGCCCTAAAATAACAACTACAATTAAGAGCAATACTCTACCTTTCATTTTAATCGCTTTGAACCTCAAAATTAAGGGGTTTCTATTTCAAAAAAAACACTTTTCTGAACGGAATATTCTTTTGGGTAACTCCCTCAATAGAAATCTTTAGCGGCAAGTTCAGGTTTTGACCAATAGATATTTCAGCCATTCCCTTTTCATTTGTTAGAACTTCAGGATTCCAGTATAGGGTTGGCAAGTTAACATTTTCGGTCATTTTGATGTTTGCAGGCACAAAAACATCAGGAGCGTGATAGCCCGAAGCCAAGACTTTCGTAAAATTCTTACCTTCAAAATTACTTTCAGCACTCTTCTTGTCTTTCAAAAAAACCGAAATAATACCATTTTTACCCAAATCTCCGTACATATTCGACATTCGGGCCACTACTTCTATTCTAGCAATACTGTTGGGGTCAATAGAATTTATGGAGCCCATCGGTACACCATCTATGAGAATCAGAGCTGCATTGGAATTATAAACCGAGGTGGCACCTCCTCTAAGAACAAAGTTTCCGCCTTGCATCTGAAGACTCGGCACTTTTTTCAAAATACTATTTTGAACACCAAAAATACCGTTATTTCTATTTATTTCATTCTCTTCTACTACGTAATCTGGTCTTCCATAAAGCATTTTTTGTTTTTTAGTTTCCTCGGGCTTCGCTTCCTCGGCTGCCTCTGGTTTTGATTCAATATCGCTAAAATATGGCTTTTCAGAGACTATCCTCTTGGTGTTAAATTCGGGAAATAATGCATTTACACTTGGGTAATTCGCATCACTTTTAATGATAAAAATCGGTTCTTTCAGTTTTTTAGAGACCGGCTGTAAGTAAATATCCGTTTCTCCATAAAAAGTCAAATCTGAGAATTGGAAGTTGCCGTTAGCATCTGAATTGGTTTGGCTGAAATTCTGGAGATTATTTACAAAAATACTTATTTCTTCTTTCAATGGAAGCCTCTTTTTATCCAGAAAAACGCCGGTCAAACTCAAGCCTTTTTCCATCAAAAATGGCTTATTCATTGGCTTGTCTATTTCTTTGAGGCTGAGATTTTCCTCAATAGTACTGTTTAAACCAAAATCCGGCATAAACTCTGGATTGCCCACAGCCACCGAGAAATTTGCCCCAATCGCATTTCCGACTAAATCTTGAAATGCTAACTTCAATTGGCCGGTGGACTTATCGAAGGATTCCACTTTTGTTACCAGCCTTTCTTTCTCAGGCTCAGTATTGGCTGGCAAAACGGCTATCTCGAATTTCTCATTCCTGGCGATTACTGGAAAAGACTTGTTGAACAATGGCTTCCCGAAATTTCTCATATAATTGGTAAAACTCCTTAAACTATAAACACCAGATGGCAGTTCCTTGGACAAAACGATACTTCCGTAAGCAAATCCATTGGAAATTTCGAGTTTTTGGGTCTGCACAATTTCTTTTTTCTGATTAACCAACTGTACATACAATACTTTGCTGGCTGTATCTTTTGTAGCAAAAGAGGTGTAGTTTAAATAAGCCTTATACCAAATTTTATCTCCTTGATAATAAGCCTCTCTGTCGGTATTCAAATGCACGGCTTCGGCAAAAGGAGCCTTTTCGAATTTCAGAAAATAAGCCTCATTGGCAGAGCTTTTGGGGTTATAGTCTGAAGGCAGTAATCCTGAAACCTTGAGATAATCCATATCACCCGAAACCACAATATCTTGTGAGTTAATAGGCACTCCCTCTTTATTTACATGCACATAATTGCCCCTCACCTGCATCCAGCTTATTCCATAATCAATGCCCTGATAGGTACGTAATTCAGATTTAACAGACTGATTATGAATCTCCAAATTATTTACGATATAAATTTTCTTGAGTTCAGGAACCTTGCCCAAGCCTACCATTTTACTCGATTCATAAGCCATAACTGATTTACCCAGCTCAGCATCAAAGTTATCTGTTCTGACGGCGTTTGAGCCAGGCTTAGGAACAAACAACGAAAAACCAGACTCTGTCAACTTATTATCTACCAGCGATTTAAACATAAAAACCGGAGACTTTTTATAGGAAAATGCTCTGTTTGCAAACCATTCCTCCAGCTTTGCTTTGTTTGGAGGAGTCATTTCGGTAAAGTAAACATTCCCACCGAGTTTATGCATTTCTTTTCCCACAAAAAAATCTGTGAGATCAAACGTGATATTATAGCCAAGGGCTTGATTCTTGATTTTTATTGGCTCCAAGGCTTTGGCGTAGAAACCGTCCTCCTTTTCTTCGAAATCAATTACCCAAGCGTTTTCTATCTCACATTTGTCGGCAAAAATGCTCTCGCCCAAGAAATACGTCCTGAATTTTTTCAGCTGTCTCTCCCACTTTTTATCCCTTTTGGATTTTACCTGCACCTCTGTGAGCAAATTGTCCGAAGGGGCCAACTCTACATCCATAGTTATAACCTCGCCCTCCTTTGCGTTGATTTTTTTGGAAACCGATTTATAACCCACATAAGAAAAAACCAGATCAAACTCTCTTGAAGCGAGATTGGCTATTTGATAATTTCCATCTAAATCAGAATTGGTGCCTATGGTGGATCCGTTTACAAAAATATTACAAGATGGTAGTCCTTCTTTCGACTGTGCATCCAATACTTTTCCTTTGACGATTACGGATTGAGAGAAAACTTCGGGAATAAAACTCAGGAATAGAACAACAACGAATAAAAGCTTTTTCATGCGAGGAATTTTGACGGGTTTCAGATTATTGCCTTATAAAACGACAAAAAAAGTGATTTCTTGAAAATAAACTCTAATTAATAGCAAAATAATTTTCAAATGGCGATGACACATAATAATTGGACTTTCAAATAAGAATTCGGTCAAAACTTCTTAATTTTGCACGATTTTTTAAGAAAAACATTAGATAAAACCATGCTTTTAAGCGAACAAGAAATACTCAGAAGGCAAAAAAGAGAAGAATTGATGAAGCTGGGAATAGAGCCCTATCCTGCGGAAGGCTTCGTGACCAACACCAGTTTGAGAGACATTCTCAAACACTGGAAACACAACAAGTTCGACTTCAAAGATGTGAGTGTGGCCGGTCGACTGATGAGCTTTCGGATAATGGGATCGGCCTCTTTTGCCGAAATCCAAGACGAGACAGCGAGAATACAATTATACTTCAATAGGGACGAAATATGCCCTACCGAAGACAAAACGATGTACAATACGGTTTTCAAAAAATTATTGGACATTGGTGATATCGTTGGCATAAATGGTTTTTGTTTTGAAACCCAAACAGGCGAAATTTCGATACACGTAAAATCTTTCAAGGTTCTTTCGAAATCACTTAAACCACTACCGGTGGTAAAAAGAGACGAAGAGGGTAAAATTCATGATGGCTTTACGGATCCCGAGCAGAGATTTCGTCAGCGATATGTGGACCTGATAGTAAATCCTGAAAACAGAGATATTTTTGTAAAGAGAGCCAAAATAATCAGTACAATGCGTCAAATTTTTGACGACAAAGGCTGGTTAGAAGTTGAAACGCCAATATTACAACCCATTCACGGAGGAGCAGCTGCTAGGCCTTTTAAAACGCACCACAATACGTTAGACATGCCTTTGTTTATGCGTATCGCCAACGAATTGTATCTTAAAAGATTAATAGTAGGTGGTTTTGATGGCGTTTATGAATTTGGTAAGATGTTTAGAAACGAGGGAATGGACCGTACCCACAACCCTGAGTTTACTGCCCTAGAATTATATGTGGCTTATAAAGATTACAACTGGATGATGGAATTCACCGAGCAACTTTTCGAAAAAGTGGCTTTGGCAGTGCACGAAGATACCAAGTTCACTTTTGGAGAAAATATTATTGATTTCCAAGGACCATTCCAGAGGCTTTCAATTATTGAAGCCATTGAAAAACATACAGGTGTAAATGTTGATGCTTCGTCAGAAGAAGAACTACGCCAAAAATGTAAAGAGTGGGGCATGGAAATAGACGATACAATGGGTAAGGCAAAATTAATAGATGAGATTTTTGGAGAAAAAGTGGAAGAACACTTGATTCAGCCAACTTTCATCATTGACTATCCTGTGGAAATGTCGCCTCTGACCAAGAAACACAGAAGCAAGCCGGGTTTGGTGGAGCGTTTTGAATTATTCATAAATGGTAAAGAAGTAGCCAATGCCTACTCTGAATTAAACGACCCAATAGACCAAAGAGAGC
This sequence comes from Leadbetterella sp., assembly GCA_035299025.1. GTDB lineage: Bacteria > Bacteroidota > Bacteroidia > Cytophagales > Spirosomataceae > Leadbetterella. The sequence goes on along the minus strand of DATGXK010000016.1, from coordinate 219,607 downwards.
GTTTTGAGGAACAATTGAAATTGGCCGAGAGAGGTGACGAAGAAGCGATGGCTCTAGACGAAGACTTTATCAGATCCCTAGAGTATGGAATGCCTCCAACGGCGGGTATTGGTATCGGTATTGATCGCTTAACGATGATGCTCACCAACAATGCAAGTATACAGGAGGTGCTTTTCTTCCCTCAAATGCGACCTGAGAAAAAGGTAGAAATAGCCACTGTAGAAGATTATGTAGCTGCGGGTGTACCTGCTGTTTGGGTACCAGCTCTACAAAAAATGGGCTTTTACACCATTCCGGCTTTGAAAGAAGCCAATCCAAACAAGGTCTTCAATGACCTAGGTGGAATGCGTAAAAAACTTAAAATAGACGAAAAAATGCCAAGCAAAGAAGAAGTGGAAGCTTGGATAGCATAAAATAAAGACGTAAAACAAAAAATCAGCGATTCCTTTGGGTTTGCTGATTTTTTATTGGTCCCTAATCTACAAAATTTAAAACTATGGGTGAAAGCATGTAATACTTCTAGAACTATTCAATTCTTTCCAAAGTCTTCTTGAATAAATCTTTAAAATAAGGATAGAAAAAAAATAATTCAAGACACTGTTAGCGTCTAATTATTTATTCAATTCAATATTTTAGAAAACTTTCAGCAAGAACATCTTTAACAAAACCAACCGTCAAATTTTAATTGTTGCTGTGGGGTTGCTACTGAAAAACATCTCAGACTCCTTCAAACTTTTAAAACTTTTTTTAAGACTCACAATTTAAATTCTCAAAAATTGAGATTTTTAGTTTGATAAAAATAGGCTAAATATTTTTTTGTCAAGCACAAACTTTTTGAAGATGGACAGGTTTATAAATTGGAATTCAAACTTATAAATACTCAAATTCTCTATTATCATAAACCGAATGGATTTAAACAAAATAGGTCTAATCTAAGTCATTATATTCATTGAATAGGGAATCCATAGTTGTTCGCAAAATTGTCTAGATAATTTCCGCATTTGTTATCTATTGAATAACGCAAAGTTGTATTCATGCATTGATAAATCAGATTGCCCCAATACAGCAATGAACTTTATGTCCTGGATCTAATATAAATTCTGAATTAGAACCACATTATAATTGGATTAATTTCCCATTAAATGCCTCCAATTTTTTAGAAAATAAATTAAAACATTTTAAGTTTAGGTCTTGAACTATCTAATTGAAAAGCATGGATGAGGTGAAGTTATCTAACCAAAATAACATTTTTTAAATTAAGTTTAATTCTAAATATATTAACCAATTACCTACAAAATATGAAACTTAAATTTCTATGTATTTTAACTTTACAAATTTCAATTCTTTTTAGTCATTTACCCTCATTTGGTCAAATAACACTCTTACCTGATTCGATTCATTACGGTAACAACGCCAAAGGAAACGGCCTAAAATCAATATCTTTTGGATTAAACACAAAAGCAACTGGCAATTACGCGGCTGCCCTAGGTAGCGGTGGCCTATCTTCGGGCCAAACCTCTTTCAGTAGTGGTACCGATTCGAAATCAACAGGAATTGGCTCTGTTGCTCTTGGAAACCGAAACGAAGCCTCTGGAAATGGCTCTGCCTCTTTCAATTTCGAAACCAAAGCAATCGGCAACGGAGCTTTTGCCACTGGAGACTCTACCTTTGCCATAGGAAATATTTCCTTTACCCAGGGTTATCGAACTAGGGCTGTAGGGGTTGCTGCTTTTGCAATGGGTGATTCTACTGTAGCTCAGGCAAATGTGACACTTGCACATGGATTTAAAACTAGAGCAAATGGAATAGCATCCATAGCCACAGGAAGTGAAAGTATTTCAAATGGAATAGGAAGCATCGCTTTAGGTCGAAGAAGTATTACCGACAACTCTTGGTCTATGAGCGGTGGATTCTACGCAAGAGCTGCTGGATTCGCATCGCTAAGTTTTGGAGATTCAACTCTGGCTTCCGGTCGTGCTGCAACTGCTTTTGGCGATTCCACAAGAGGCATTGGTAACAGTTCGATGGCCATTGGACATAGGACAAGAGCCGAAGGGGAAAATTCTTTTGCAGCTGGATTTAGAAGTAGAGCCACGGGTCTTGAATCTATGTCCTTTGGTAATCAAAGTATTTCAAGTGGCCATAACTCCTTAAGTTTCGGTAACAAAACGAAGGCACAGGGCCAGGGGACTATTGCAGTTGGAAATTTTGGTGAGGCCTCAGGAAACAGTTCGGCTGCCTTTAATTATAAAACGAAGGCCATAGGGCATGGCTCTTTTGCCACTGGAGACTCCACATTTGCATTGGGAAACATTTCGTTTACACAAGGCTATCGAACTATAGCAGTTGGTGCAGCTTCATTAGCAACGGGTGACTCTACTATCGCACAGGCAAATATTACTTTTGCCCAAGGATTTAAAAGCCGAGCAAACGGGGTGGCGTCAATTGCGACCGGTAGCGAAACAATTGCAAATGGTTTTGGCAGCATTAGCTTGGGAAGAAAAACCGTTACAGACAACTCATACGCATTGAGTGGCGGCTTCTACTCCAGAGCATCTGGTTTTGCATCAATAAGTTTTGGTGACTCTACCACGGCTTCTGGTCGTGCTGCTGCAGCCTTTGGAGATTCCACTAGAGCAACAGGAGCGAATTCTCTGGCGATAGGAAACAGAACAACGGCTCAAGGAGCAAATACGCTTTCATCAGGATTCAAAACCAATGCCGTTGGTAATGAATCAGTTGCAATCGGAAACAATGCTTTTTCGATTGGAAACGGAGCTTTCGCATTAGGAACTAATGTTACTGCTGGCACCAATAAATCTTTTTCAATTGGTAATGCGGTGAATATACAACACGGGGGTTCCTTTGGGTTTGGTGATGATGACTTATCAGCAAGCATCTTAAACTCTTCTGATTTTAATCAATTTTCAGCTCGCTTCAGAGGCGGGTATCGCCTTTTTACGAATGCTTCTAACTCGGTGGGTGTTAGTTTAGCTGCTGGCGGTAACAGCTGGGCAACTATTTCAGATAGTACCAAAAAGGAAAATTTCATTTCGGCTCCAAATGATATCCTTGAAAAAATAGCGAACATGAAAATTGGAACATGGAATTATAAAACACAAGACAAAAGCATCAGGCACTGGGGTCCAATGGCACAAGATTTTTATGCAAATTTTGGCAAAGATTCTTTTGGTACAATTGGTAACGACACATCCATTGCTTCAGCAGATATCGATGGCGTGATGATGGCCGCCATCAAGGCACTTATCTTGGAGAATAAAACACTCCAGAAAAAGAATGAGCAATTGGAGGCCAAACTAAAACAGATAGCTGATTTGCTGATTGAAAAAAACAAAGCAACTGCAAGGAATTAAGACGCTTATTGCCATGAAATTTTTATCAATACAATTTAAAGTTTTACTGACAAAACATTTGATCCTAAACTGCCCTAAAACAAAAAATCAGCGATTCCTTTGGGTCGCTGATTTTTTCATGCTTCAGAAATTGTAGAGAATTACCTCCTACCAAAAAACTTCTTAGGCTTTTTGTTTTCTTGATTTGAGCCTCCACCGTTGGGGTGCGACGGTCTTCCTCCACCACCTTGCACGTTCGGCTTTCTGAAATTATTGTTCTGAGGTCTTCTGTGTTCTGATTTTTTTGGAGCTATCTCCTCCTCTTCCATGGGCTCATAACCAAGTATAGTTTCACGTTCGAATTTCTGACCTAGAAGTTTTTCAATTCCCCGCAAGAAATCATACTCCTCACTGCAAACAAAAGAAACCGCCTCACCAGCTGCCCCTGCCCTACCAGTACGGCCGATACGATGCACATAATCTTCTGGCACATTTGGCAATTCATAGTTTACCACATGTGGCAAAAGTGGAATATCCAAACCTCTCGCGGCTATATCTGTAGCTACCAATACTTGTATTTCGTTTTTCTTGAAATCATCTAATGCCTTGGTTCGAGCCCCCTGCGACTTATTTCCATGAATGGCCGCCGAGGTAATTCCCGATTTCTGAAGTTTTTCTGTCAATTTGTTGGCTCCGTGTTTGGTACGCGTAAAAACCAACACTTGGTCCCAATCTTCCTCCTTCATCATTTTGATTAGCATGGAAGGTTTGCGGCCTTTGTCGGCCAAAATGATTCTTTGCTCAATTTTCTCAGCCGTCGTATTCTCTGGCGATGCCTCTACCATTTCTGGATTGTGCAAAATACCAGCAGCCAACTGCTTGATTTCCAGTGAAAAAGTAGCTGAAAATAAAAGATTCTGACGTCTTTCTGGCACCAATGCCAACACACGTTTGATATCCTTTGCGAAACCCATATCGAGCATTCTATCGGCCTCGTCCAAGACCAAAATCTCCACATTGGCCAACGAAAGTGCTCTCTGTCCGTGCAAATCTAGGAGCCTCCCGGGTGTGGCCACCAAAATATCCACTCCGTTTTTGAGCGTGGCTATCTGAGGATTAATATTTACACCTCCAAACACCACTGTAGACTTAATATCTAAATAAACGCTGTATTCTCTTATATTATCGTAGATTTGAGCGGCAAGCTCACGTGTTGGTGTAAGAATCAATGATCTGATTTTTCTTCTGCCTACATTAGGTGTATCAGATAAAATCTTTAGAATAGGTAAAGTAAAACCAGCAGTTTTACCAGTACCCGTTTGGGCCGAAGCCAAAATATCTTTTCTATCTAAAACAAGTGGGATGGCTTTTTCTTGAATTGGTGAAGGTGTGATATAACCTTTTTCTTTTACTGCTTGCAGTATCGGACTAGAGAGTCCTAAATTTTCGAATGACATAAATTGGTATTTTGAAATACCAGTTTTGGTACTTCGATTAAAACACAAAGGTACGGCTAATTATCGAGATTGTGGTTATTTCAGATTTCTCCCCTGTCTTTACGAATGTTTGCAAACAAAAAAAGCCATCAAACGATGGCTCTTAAATATCTTTCAACAAGCACAAAAACTAAACCCTAACTATCTCGGCACCAATGGCATTAAGGCGGGCATCTATGTTTTGATAGCCTCTGTCTATTTGTTCTATGTTATCAATAATGCTAGTACCGTCTGCCGAAAGGGCAGCTATGAGCAAGGCCACACCAGCACGAATATCTGGTGATGTCATCCTTATTCCTCTCAAATTATATTCTCTATTTAGGCCAATTACTGTTGCTCTATGAGGGTCACAAAGTATAATCTGAGCTCCCATATCTATCAACTTATCGGTAAAGAAAAGCCTCGATTCAAACATCTTTTGATGTATGAGTACGGTTCCTTTAGCTTGAATGGCTGTTACCAAAATTATCGATATCAAATCAGGAGTAAATCCGGGCCATGGGGCATCATAAACGGTTAATATTGAACCATCAATGAGTGTACTAATTTTATAATTATTTTGAGCTGGAATATGAATATCATCTCCTCTGAATTCCATTTCTATGCCCAGTTTCTTGAATGTATCCGGAATTATGCCCAACTCAGGAATTCTACAGTTCTTAATAGTGATTTCAGAGCCTGTCATTGCCGCCAAGCCGATGAAACTTCCTATCTCTATCATGTCAGGCAACATGGCGTGTTCGCAGCCATGAAGTTCTTTTACTCCTTTTATAGTCAACAGATTTGAGCCAACACCAGATATCTTTGCTCCCATGCTGTTGAGCATTTTGCAGAGTTGTTGCAAATAAGGCTCACAGGCTGCATTATAAATAGTAGTGGTTCCTTCGGTCAATACGGCCGCCATTAAAACATTCGCTGTACCAGTTACCGATATTTCTTCCATCCAAATATAAGAGCCTCTCATTTTTGAGCCATCTATTGAATAAAATGAATCGCCCGGATCATACGAAAACTCAGCACCCAATTTCTGAAAGCCAATAAAATGCGTATCCAAAGGTCTCCTACCTATTTTATCTCCACCGGGTTTTGGAGCTTTTCCACGTCCAAAGCGTCCGAGCATAGGTCCAAGGAGCATCACAGAACCTCTCAGTTCAGCGGCTTTATTTTTGTATTCGGGCGTCTCGAAATACTCGAATTTAACATCGTCTGCTTCAAATTTATATACGCCGTCTCCCATTTTGCTACGCTTTACGCCCATGTCTTCCAAGAGTTCCATGAGTTTATTTACGTCTCTAATATTCGGAATATTATGTATAACTACGGGTTCTTTGGTAAGCAAAACAGCACACAGAATCTGTAATGCTTCGTTTTTTGCACCTTGAGGGATAAGCTCTCCCTTTAATTTTCTTCCACCTGTTATTTTAAATGACGACATACTTATTATTGAGGTCTTCTTCTGTTGTTATTATTGTTAAAACGGTTTTTGTTGTTACCGTTGTTATTACCACCGTTCGGATTATTCGGTCTCTGATTTGGGTTTCTGTTAAAACCTCCCATTTTGTTGCCTTCACCGGTGGACCGAGGGTCGCGGCGTTCGTTACCTCTTTCAGGTCGATTCGAAAAATTCTGATAAGATGGCCTTGGCCTGTTGCCGCTTCCATCTTTTGGATTGGCCTCATCTATTATGCCATTGGCAATGAGTTCGTCTATTTCCGGCTTCAGTTTTCCGCCAGAAAGCTCCAAAATTTGATTTAAACAGACATTGGTTTCTACTGTATCTTTGTTCCAATTCAAGAAAAAAGACTTCATCAGTTTCACCAAATAAGAAACAAAGGTTTTCCTTTCTTCAAAAGTATCGGCCACCATAGCCTTCAAAACCAATAGCTCCAGATTTCTCCCATAAAACTTATGCTTCAGTTTGGACTGACTATAAGGTATTTGCATAGGCTTTTTACCCAAAATCTCCTTTGGAGGAGGTGGAAATGGGCTGTCAACATCTAAGTCAAAATTGGCCATGATATACAAATCGTCCCAGAGTTTTTTGCTGTAATCGGCACCATCACGCATCTGTGGATGTATCTGACGCATCAACTCTACCAAAATGTGTGCGTGCTTGGTTCTTTTCTCTTTTTCAGGAATCGACACGATTTGCTCTACCAATTTCTGAACATTACTTCCGTATTCTTTCATATAACTATCCTGCAAGAGGATTTGGAATTTTCTTTATTTGCAAATATTAAACTAAAACAGGAAGAATCTAAAATTTCAATCTGTAGAATAGGCTTTTCAATGACAAATTTAAACAAAAAATGTTAAAACTAATAAATTTCGGGTTGGTCATTAAATTTTCAACAATTACTAACGTTTTAGTTTGAAATTAACTTTTTTTTTTGACCGTCCGAAATATTTATGTTTCTGATTTTGAGAAATTCTATTTAATTGCATTGTATTTTCCAGTTACTATCTTTTAAAAATTTAATTATCTAAAATCCTGTATGAAAAGACTAATCTACAACCTTGGGCTGCTTCTGTTTGCTTGCCAAGTGGTGTTTGCCCAACAAATCAATCTTAAAGAAAAACTCCCGATGGATCCGGCGGTGAAAGTAGGTAAACTCAAAAATGGGCTTACTTATTATATCCGCAAAAATGTGGAACCCAAAAACCGTGCTCAACTGAGATTAGTGATAAAAGCCGGGTCAATCCTCGAAGATGACGACCAACGAGGCTTAGCCCACTTTATGGAACACATGGATTTTAATGGCACAAAGAATTTCCCTAAAAACGAAATGGTGAATTTTTTGGAGAAAAACGGAATACAATTTGGTGCTGACTTAAACGCCTACACAAGTTTTGACGAGACCGTATATATGCTTCCAGTGCCCACCGACACCCTCGCCAAACTCGAAAAATTCATGATGGTATTGTCTGAATGGGCAGCTTATGCTACTCTGGATCACACAGAAATAGATAAAGAGCGTGGCGTTGTATTGGAAGAATCGAGGCTTCGTAAGGGAGCTCAGTCTAGAATTCAAGAAAAACTTCTGCCCGTGATTTTCAGAGGCTCAAGATATGCACAAAGATTGCCCATTGGCTTAGATGACATCATCCAAAACGCTCCTTATGATGCCGTAAAAAGATTCCATAAAGATTGGTACAGACCTAATTTACAAGCCGTTGTGGCGGTAGGAGATTTTGACCCCGCACAAGTAGAGGCCATGATTACCAAGTATTTTGGTGGAATAGAAAACCCTGCCAAAGCGAAAGAAAGAGTAAAATATGAAGTGCCGCTAAAGGGTGGAACGGAGGCCATTGTAATAACTGACAAAGAGCAGCCTTACAACATGGTTCAGTTGTACTATTTGCAACCAGAGAAAAAAGAAATTACGGCTGAAAACCGCAGAGAAGGTATAATGACTTCGCTTTTCAATGCCATGATCAGCCAGCGTTTGCAGGAATTGATGCAAAAAGCTGACCCGCCATATCAGTTTGGCTCTAGCAATTATTCTTCTTTTTTGGGAAATCTGGACGCACTCACAGTTTTTGCGGTGGCCAAAGGAGCTGATGTAGAAAAAGCACTAAAAACCGTACTCGATGAAAACGAGAGAGTTGCCAAGTTTGGTTTCACAGAAAGTGAACTACAGAGAGCCAAAATGCAATACAAAAGTAGAGTTGAAAAACAATACAATGAAAGGGACAAAACAGACTCAGAAAATTTTGTAGAAGAATTGGTAGGCTGCTTTCTCAACGACGTAGTAATGACCGACATCGAATTTGACAATAAGTTTTTAGCCCAAAATCTGGAGGGCATAAAATTGGCTGAAATAAATGCTCTTGTCAAAAAACTTATCACAAAAGAAAACCGTGTATTGGCTTTGATTGGCTCTGATAAAGACAAAGCCAGTTTACCTACCGAAGCTCAGCTAAAAGGCTGGCTCGACAACACAGGTTCGAAAATCACAGCTTATGTAGACGAGGCAGTAGCCAGCACTTTGGTGGAGAAAAAACCAAATGCCGGGAAAATAGTTTCTGAAACAAAAATTGATGCCGTGGGAGTTACAGAAATCGTCTTTGAAAATGGTTTGAAGGTAAATTTAAAACCAACGGACTTCAAAAACGACGAAATCAAGTTTAGAGGAACAAGCTGGGGAGGAAACTCTCTGTACGACGATGCCGACTTTATGAATGCTGCATTTAGCTCCATGATAGCATCCACCAGTGGAAATGGTAACCTCAAAGCAACACAACTTACCAAGTTTATGTCGGGTAAAGTAGCTCAGGTCAACGCCATGGTTGGTGGTACAACGGAGGCCATCTCAGGCTCTTCTTCAGTCAAAGATTTTGAAACCGCTCTTCAGATGGTTTACAACCGATTTACAAATAATAAACTAGACCCAGAAGCCGCCAAAGGTGCTTTGGTAAATCAAAAGGATTTTTTGGAGAATATGGAAAAAACACCAACACCTGAAAAAGTATTTAACGATACGGTTCAGGTAGTAATGGGCAACGGAGCCTATCGTGCCCAGCCAATGACGGCCGATAGAATGACCAAAGTAGACCCCGAAAAAGCGATGAAGATTTTCAACGAAAGGTTTAATAATGCCTCGGACTTTGAGTTCACGTTTGTCGGGAATTTCGATGTAGAAAAAATCAAGCCTTTGCTTTCTACCTATTTGGGAGGAATACCGGGAACGCAAAAAAAGGAATCGTTCCGCGACCTCAACATGGTGCCGCCGTCTGGAAAAATTAGTAAAACGGTAAAAAAAGGCTCAGAAGACAAAGCCAGAGTTTTGTTGACTTATTCGGGCAAATACGCTCCTAACGAAGCTGAAGAATTGCAAATTAAAGCTCTCGGAGACATTCTGAATATTAAACTTACCGAGAAACTTCGTGAAGAAGAAAGTGGCGTTTACTCTCCGTTTGTGGGTGGAAGTACCAACAGAGTGCCTATGCCGAGATACATGTTCAGAATTGGATATGGCTGCTCACCTGCCAACGTAGAAAAACTGATAGAAATTACACTGAAAGAAATAGAAAAGATAAAAGCCAATGGTGCCGAAGCCGTGGACATTGAAAAGTTTGTTTCAAAACAAAAACTTGATTTTCAGACTAATCTTAAAAACAACGATTTTTGGTTAAGTTCGTTAGCTACAAAGTACCAAAACGGCGACAAAGTAACTACCATTCCCACCGAAGACAAGTTACTGGATTTGCTGACTGTAGAAAGTACAAAAGCCACAGCCAAAAAATACCTTAGCGGCGATGATTTCATAAGAATTGTTCTTTTGCCAGAGGACAAAAAATAAGTTGGAAGACATCCAAAATCAGAAAAGGCTGCTCAATTTATTGGGCAGCCTTTTTTGTTGATTACAAAATTTCACTCCTTTACGAAACAATACCGTTCTGAGTTAATTAGCGAGTTTTAAAGTTTTTATCAAAATTTTCGATATTTCTTCCGAATGACTTAAAGTCATAAAATGCCCTCCGTTTTTAATGTGAATATCACTTTTTACAAACTTAATTGGCAAAATTCTATCATGTGTTCCGTGAATATGAAAGATATTTCTAAGCTCATCATTATTTTCCCAAAATATCACTTTCTCTAAAGACCATTTCAAAAAAACAGGATCTGTATCTTTAAGAATTTGCTTTAAGAGAGTTCTCTCAGAATCTTTTTTCGCACCAAAGAACCAGCTCGTTATAAAATTATACTTTTTCAAAAAACTAACAGGAACTAGGTTCAGAAGTCTCAATTTTCCAATAAAACGAAAGTAAAAAGGAATTTCACTCTTTGTTTTTGCAGAAGCTATTACAATCACCTTTTCAGTTTCAATAAGCTTGGCAACTTCAACAGCCATAATCCCTCCGAAAGAAAGCCCAATTAATATTGGATTAGGAGAATGGATTTGACCCAAAATCCTAGAGGCATAAGTTTCAATTGACTCATCTTTTGTTGGAGGAATCCATTTTATGAACGTTGGAGAAAATTCGCAGAAATTCATCAAATGAAATACTCTTTCATCCGCTCCAAGGCCACTAAAAATATAAAGCTCCCTCGTCAAGTACTAATTATTTAACCAATTTAATCACCTCAAATTCCTACTTCAAAGCACTGGTAACAGGTTGACCAATATTACCATTTGGCTCCAAAATCTTCAGTAACATGGCAATGGTTGGAGCTATGTCAGAAATATGGGTTCTGTCTAGCTTCTCACCTTTGGCAATTCCCCAACCAAAGAATAACAAAGGCACGTGCGTGTCATATGCATACATGGTTCCGTGCGTAGTTCCTTTTGTATAACCCTGAAACCAAGCCGGCTCCATCAATACCATCACCTCTCCACTTCTTTTTGGATTATAAATATTGGTAAGTTTGTCACGGTAATAAGATGGAATCTCATTCACAAGGCCCTCAGAGAGATTTATTACGTTATAAACACCTTCTATGCTCGCAAATTCATTCTTCAAAACGGCTGTCACTTGATCTACACTAATGTTTTTTTGTGCCAACAGAACTTTGTTTAAATAAAGCTGATAATTGTCTGAATTGATTATGTATTTTCCTTCACCAAACTTAGCCGCCAATGCAGCTTCGGCTTTTTTCTCCAATTCGCCTCCCAAAAACAAACCGGCAGGTACATTGTGTTTTTTCAAGAAAGCCGGAATTTCAGCTACACCATGGTCTGCAGAAAGAAACACTGTGTAATTGCCCACCCCAAGCTTTTTATCTAAATGCAGCAGCAACTCTTCCATGTTTTTATCCAACCGCAAATACACATCTTCAATCTCTTTTGACTGAGCACCAAAAGCATGACCGGTGTAGTCTGGAGTAGAAAAACTGAGTGTCAAGAAGTCAGTCTCAGACCCCAAGCCCATCTTTTCAGCATCAATGGCCGCCAAAGCAAAATTTTTGGTCAGTTCATTGCCAAAATACGTTTGAGCCAAACTTCCCATCGTGACTTTATGCGGAAACACCGCCTTGGTTTCACCCGAAATACTCGCTTCATAAGGCTGGTCGTCTTCCTCAGTTTCTATATAATTTGTTAGTGGCTGAAGCGTTTCCCAAGTTTTGGTGATGTACTGTTGAGGGAGTTTTTTATCGTTAAAAGATTTCACCCAATCAGGCAGACTCTTCTGGTAATAGTCGCTTGTGATCCAATTTCCACTGCCGGCGTCATACCAATAAGCCAAGCCAGTATGCCCAGCAGGCAAAATGGCTCCCCTATCTTTGAATGCTATGCCGATAACTTTCGACCTAAATTGTGTAGCTATGCGAAGCTGGTCGGTTATGGAAGTTACCTTCATGTTTTTGGGCGACATTTTTCCGGCACTGGCACTTCCAGTACCTACCACATTGACGGTAGAATCAGCCACTACATACATACTTTTAGAAGTATTTTTCTCAAACCATTCGTTGCCCACAATACCACTGATGGCAGGCGACGAACCATTGAATATATGTGCATGCCCAGGGCCGGTTACGGTTGAGGCATAGTGGTAGTGATTGTTGCGGCAGTTATATCCTTCGGTCATCATTCGTTTAAAACCTCCGGTAGAATATTTAGAATAAAAACGATAGAGGTAGTCATAACGCATTTGATCTACCACTATACCTACTACCAATTTTGGTTTTTCTGCCTTTGGCTTTTGTGCAAAAACCGAAATAGAAGTTAAAAGCAAAAAACTTAATAATTTTATTTTCATTTGTATTAATTTTCAACAAAAATAGGTTTTTATTTAAGACCCAAAAACAATTTAAGATTAAGAGTGTTTTAAAGTAGATAAATTTGTGAAATGGAGATAGTAATCAGAATAGGAATCGTAGTTGGAGTTTTTGGACTAATGGAAGGTGTAGCCTGGTTTGCCCATAAATATATCATGCACGGCTTTGGATGGGCTTGGCACGAAGATCATCACAACATGCACAAAGGCTTCTTCGAGAAAAACGATTATTATGCGTTGGTTTTTACTCCAATAGCCATTTTTTGTATTGTTTACGGAGATTTGAATGCCGAGTTTTGGTATCTCTTTCACATCGGGTTAGGCATTACCCTCTACGGACTTTTCTATTTCATTTTCCATGATTTGATAGTACACAGGAGAGTCAAGTTCAAGTTTGCTACCAAAAATAAGTACATGAAACGGATCATGCATGCCCACTATGTGCACCACAAAACACACACCAAAGAGGGAGCCGAAGCTTTTGGATTTCTATATGCACCCAAAAAATACGAAAGAAAAGCCTAATTGTGCTTTTCTGAAAGTTTATTGTCTATTTCTCAGAAAATTACAGTTTGTGGATATTCTTAAAGGTCATTTGACAGATTTCGGCTGCATTAATGGTTAAATTGCGAGCTGAACCCTCGAAGTTTTTATGTTTTCTCATATCACCAAAGATTTTTTTGGCAACAAACAGAGTTTTTCCATTGGTCTAATTTTTATTTCTGTCGGACTCCTATTTGGCAATTGGGCCACCTTTATACCTTTCGTAAAATCGAAATTTGACCTTGACGACGCCCAATTAGGCTTACTTTTACTCAGCCTGCCCTTTGGTGCATTGGCCATGAATCCAGTGGCGGCTACCTTGGTAAGAAAAATCGGAATGCAGAAAACCTCGGTTTACGGTATTGGATTTATGCTATTGACTTTCAGCCTATTGCTCAACGCACCTTCGGTTTATCTACAATCTTTTTTTCTTTTTCTTTGTGGTTGCGGAATTTCCATCACCAACGTAGGTATGAACACCTGTGTAGGAGCCATAGAGCATCATTTTGATATAAAAATAATGAGTACCTGCCACGGGATGTTTAGCTTGGGCCTAATGTTTGGGTCTATCTGCTCAAGCTTTTTTGGCGGCATGGGTCTACTACTTCCGGGGCTTTACATGAGTCTTGTTGGGGCTTTATTGTTTTTGGTACTGTTGTTTGCACAAAAAAACATTTTCCTCATCAAAGAAGAAATACATGAGACCAATTTTGAAAAATCCAAGTTTACCTTCCCGAAAGGCAGTTTTTTATTGATGATAATAATAGGCTTGTGCATCAATATTACCGAAGGTACTATGGCAGACTGGTCGGCGGTTTTTATGAAAGATGTGGTGCAAACCTCCACTTATTTTGAAGGCTGGGGAATGGCCGGATATTCTCTTTTTATGGCTTTGGGAAGGCTCATTGGCGACAAAATAATCCCAAGATTCGGTGCCAACAAGGTGCTTTTCTATGGTGGCATCCTGACTATTGTGGGCATAATAATTGTGATAATGTTACCTTTTACATTCTCGGCTATTGTGGGTTTTGCCATTGTAGGAGCTGGTGTTTCGTGCGGAGCACCAATACTTTATGCCAGTGCTGCCAGGGTTCCAAACATGGCCAAAGGCTCTGGATTGGCCATCATGAATACCTTTGCTATGGGAGGATTTTTGTTTGGACCTGTTTTAATTGGATTCATTTCCAAGGCCACCACATTGTCGATTGCCTTTGCTTTTATTGCTTCATTGGGATTGGTTTGGGTGATTCAGAGTAAGAGAGTTAGGCTTTTTTAGCATTCAGTACCATGTAAGCCTTTTCATATCCCTGCTTTATGATTGACTTAATCACCTCAAGATTAAAATCAGTGAGTTTGATATTTACTGAAACGTCGGGCCGAATTACAGTAAGTTTTATTTTCTTGTTCAAACTAAAGCCAGCTACCGAAACAAGATTTTGATTGTAATGCTCAGCCCATTCTAAGTCGTTGTTTTCGAGTTGGTTAACCGATATATCCTTTATTCGCTCTATCAATGTAAGTAAACTACGGTAATTGATGGGCTCCATTTCACGCTTTTTAGGGTGAGTAGCTATGGCATAAATCTCAGTGGCCCCGTCTTCAATGGCCTTTTTGAGCGGTACTACTTCCCTTATGCCTCCGTCGAGATACACTTCCTTGTTGTCTTTTCCAATCTGGATACCCGGCATAATAATCGGCAATGAACTACTGGCTCTAAGAAAATCTAAAAAATGTTGTTCGAGCGGATCGGCATAGTGCATATTGCCTGTATGCACGTTTACAGCTCCTACTTTTATGGCCACAGGGCTTCGTCTGAGCGTAGCAAGATCTATGTATTTTTTAAGTTTTTCGTGCAGAGGATTGGTATCCAAAAGTCCATCAAAACGGCTCATAAGGGTATCAATTCCTAAGGTCCATTTCGACTTTAAGATTCCAATATCTGACGGTTTGTTGATGTTTTCAAGCCAAAACTGTAAGAGTTTTTTATTTACCAAATCCCAGTTGATTTGGCCACTGGCTTGATATTGATTACCCGCTTCATTGACCATAAAGGCGGCATTGAGAGCACCAGCGGATATTCCATAGATCATATCGGGCTTAAAACCTGTCTCTAAAACCGCCTGAATGGCACCAACCTGCCAGGCTCCTTTTAGCGAACCACCTCCTAATACCAGTGCTTTCATTCAAAAAGTATTTTTCTCAAAAATAAAAAGAATATCAAAATTCCGACTATTATTTTCGAATTAAGCCAATACTAAAATGAAAGGCATCTGCCATGAGATTGAAAAGTTTGGGAGAATTGCTTGGGCCAATATTCTGCAAAGAATAAGATTTTATGCCTTTTTCGTATCGTACATCGAAGAAAAACGAGCCAAATTCATAGCCGATACCAACCGTAAAATTCATTATAGGTCTATTGAAGAACTTTCCATTGAGTTTTTCTTTTGGCACAAATTCTACCAAAGCATCTTTCATTTCGTCATTGAGTTTGTAAGCGAAATTGACCGTTGGGCCAAAAAACACCCTCGATTTGTTTGACCTAATACCAATCAAAACCGGTACATCAATTGAGGAAAATGAGCCATTCACTCGTTTGTAAAGGCTACCGTCGGTTTTGAGCAAATCAAACTTACCTGCCTTGGAAGAATACATGAGTTCGGGCTGAATATAAAACGAGCCTCTCACAAATCTGGTAAAAACTCCGGCATTGTAGCCCGTTGCAAACAAATCATTATTTACAAACTGATTCTTTACGATTTTTCCGTTTTGGTCAAGCACCGGTAAGCCGCTCTGGCTTATCTGATCTATCGTATTTTCATTGATTTCATATTTGCCTCTACTCAAGCCGCCCCTTACTCCCCAAGAAAACCTCCAAGTGTCTCTTTTGTATTCCTCGGAGTAACTCATAGTATCAAAAACCACAGGTTTCACCCTCAGGCTAGTATCTATGGGCATATTCGCAGTATCTGGTTTAGCGACTTGTGCTTTCAGAGAAACACCGAGAAACATTAAAAAAACAAAAAATAGTTTATGCATATTGGGTGAAATTTCAGCAAAAAATATAGCAAAAATTGAGCCAAAGGCTACGTTTTTAGGAGATAACCATGGTGGTTAATCTGCTCGAACAAACCAGTTTATTTTCTTCATCCGTAATTTTTATGTCCCATACGTGGGTTTTTGAACCCAAATGAATAGGCGTTACCTTGCCATAAACCCACCCGCTCTTTACCCCTCGGAGGTGATTGGCGTTGATTTCCAAACCCACCGCACGTTCTTTTTCTGGATTTTTTAGACAGAGCATAGACGCCACGCTACCTAAAGTTTCGGCCAAAACAACCGAGGCTCCGCCATGCAGTAAGCCGAAAGGCTGGTGTGTCCGATAATCCACAGGCATACGAGCCACTATAAAATCTTCACCGATTTCGGTAAATTCGAGTCCTATATGCCCTGGAAGGCTTTTATTGCCAAATGAATTGAGGGTTTCAATGTCAAAACTTTTATTAAACATGGTATTCTATGTAAATTTGTCAAAATTATCTAAAAAGAGGAGAAATATACTTATGTCGAAAAAAGAAATCTACCTGATCAGACACGGAGAAACCGAATATAACAAAAGAGGAATAGTACAGGGCAGCGGAATAGATGCAGACCTCAACGAGACAGGAAGACAACAAGCCGAAGCGTTTTTTAAGAAATATGGAGAGATTAACTTCGAAAAAGTATACACCTCAGCATTGATCAGGACCCATCAGACGGTGGCCAAGTTTATCGAAAAAGGTATCCCTCATAAGATATTGCCAGAGCTGAATGAAATAAGCTGGGGAGAAAAAGAGGGAAGAGAACCCACTACTGAAGACAATGCATATTATGCCAATCTAACAAAAAGCTGGAGCCTTGGAGATATAAACCTTAAACCCACAGGAGGTGAAAGCCCCTCTGAGGTGGCCGAAAGGCTGAAGCTAGGCATAAAAAAGATACTCAACAACACCGACGAAAAACTCATACTTGTGGCTATGCACGGCAGAGCAATGCGGATTCTTTTGGCCGAAATCTCCAATCTTCATTTGAAAGAGATGGACACATTTCCTCACCAAAACACCTGTCTCTATAAACTCGAATACTGTTACTCAAAAAATGAGTTTGACATTCTGACTCACAATGACGTGAGCCATCTTGAGATGTTGGTAAACTGAAAGTGTAAAACCAAAATTCAGCCTTTTGGCAACAAATATCCCCGACAATCAAATAGATATCTATTAGAAAATCATAATTTGTAGTTTTGAGAAAATATTTGATAAATGAATTTTAGGCAATCTTATTGGCTTTTTCAGATTTCGGGGTGGTCGGTGTACTGGCTCGCCGAATTTATCAATTACTTCCTGCTGTGGAATTTTAATTTTGAAGAGCTTGAAGATTTAATTTTTCAATCGATAATTAACATTCTAGTAGGTATATCGCTCTCGCATTTGTTCCGAATGTTTTTTAAAAAATACAATTGGATAAAGCTATCTATTCCGCAGCTCATCCTTCGTAGTTTCATAGGTATCACACTCATTACATTTTTGTTCTACACCATCAACATCACTTTGGATGAAGATATAATAGATACCTCGAAAACAAACTGGCTACTAAGAGATATCGTTTATTTCGTCAATCTGAGTAAGCCCATTCTGATATGGGTGTTGATATATATATTCTATGCCTACACCAACGAACGTCGGATTGATGCCATCGAACGCATAAAACTTCAGTCGTCAATAGAGGCCACCGAAGCCAAAATTCTGAGGGCTCAGATAAACCCTCACTTTATGTTCAATGCCCTCAACAGCATTAGGGCTTTGGTATTAGAGGACCCCGAAAAATCACAAAAAGGAATTACGCAGTTGTCGAACATTCTCAGAAGTGCCTTGGTGGCAGACCGAAAGACCACCATTTCGCTAAAAGAAGAACTGAAAACGATAGAGGATTATCTGGAACTAGAAAAAGTAAGATACGAAGAGCGACTGCAAATCATGTGGGATATAGATGTGGACACGCTTCATATACAGGTGCCGCCCATGATGCTCCAAACTTTGGTTGAAAACGCCATAAAACATGGCGTTCAAAAAGCCGCCAGATGGGGCTATGTAGAAGTGAAGACCAATAAGACCTTCAATACCCTAGTTATAAAAATTAGAAATACTGGAGTGCTAAAAAATACCGAAAACACTAATGTTGACGGCGGCTTTGGATTAAAAAATACTGAAAAACGATTACATTTGCTTTATGGCAAAAATGCCTCATTTGAGATATATCAAGAAGATCACCAGACAGTTACGGCTGTCATAAAAATACCTCTAAGTATATGAAAACCATCATTATCGACGACGAAAGACTTGCCCGGAACGAACTTAAAAGACTTTTAGAAGAATTTCCTAAAATCAATGTCGTAGCCGAAGCCGCCAATGCAGATGAGGCCATTGAGCTCATAGATGAACATCAGCCAGACTTGCTTTTTCTTGACATTCAAATGCCAGGCAAAAATGGTTTCGAGCTCTTGGAAATCATCGAAGACCGAGTACCCGAGGTCATCTTTACCACAGCCTATGACGAATACGCCCTGAAGGCATTCGAATACAACGCCCTCGACTACCTCATGAAACCCATAGATAGTAGCCGTTTGGCAGAGGCTATAACGAAAGTAGAAGCAGAAATCAAACGCTCGGAAAGGCTCTCAGTAGACCCTAACGTGCAGTATTTGACCGAAAACGATCAGGTTTTTGTAAAAGATGGTGAAAAATGTTGGTTTGTAAAACTCGGTAAAGTTAGACTATTTGAATCCATGGGCAATTACGTGAGACTGCACTTTGAGGACCAAAAACCGATGATTTTGAAGTCATTAAACAGTTTAGAAGAAAGACTTGACCCAAAGAGCTTCTTCAGAGCCAACCGCAAGCACATTATCAATCTTCAGTGGGTGGAGAAAATAGAACCATGGTTTTCGGGTGGATTGTTGGTAACACTAAAAGGCGGTGAGAAGAGTACACCCTTGGAAAAGATTGAAATCTCTCGTCGTCAAGCTATCAAATTCAAAGATTTAATGAGCTTATAATGCGAATTCTGATTGCCCCAGATTCATTTAAAGACTCACTTTCAGCTGCTAAAGTGGCCGAGAGTTCAGCTAAAGGGATAAAAAACACATTTTCGCAAGCTGAAATTACAATGTTGCCTTTGGCAGATGGTGGTGAAGGCACGCTGGAGGCCATCAAAGGAGATTTGGAATATGTCAAATGCATGGCTTCCGATCCGCTATTCAGAAAAATAGAAAGCAAATATCTTTGGAACGAAAAAACTAGGACTGCCTTCGTGGAAATGGCACAAATTTCTGGACTAGAACTTGTGACCGAAAAAGAGCGAAATCCGTTAAAAACCAGCACACTGGGTACAGGAGAATTGATAGCTCATGCCTTAAAAAATGATGCTCAAAAAGTTATACTTTTTGTAGGAGGTTCGGCTACAAACGACGGTGGTATAGGTATGGCGGCTGCATTGGGCTATGTTTTTCTTGATAAAAATGGGAACACATTAAATCCTACCGGAGAGAATCTGAATTTAATCCATGACTTTGATTACCAACCGACTTTTGATCTTTCAAAAACAGAATTTATCGTAGCCACCGATGTGACCAATCCTTTTTTTGGAGAAAATGGTGCGGCACATATCTATGCCAAACAAAAAGGTGCGAATCCAGAACAAATAGACTTACTGGACAAAGGACTCCAAAACCTGAATATAGTTCTGAAGAGAACCAAAAACATTGATTTGCAAACCGTTGCAGGAAGCGGAGCCGCTGGTGGATTAGCAGGTGGAGCCTTTGGATTTCTGGGAGCAAAAGTAGTTTCAGCGGCGGAAGAAATCTTTAAAATATGTGATTTAGAGACCAAAATAGAACAATCAGATATCATAATTTCCGGCGAAGGCCGTATTGACGCTCAAACCTGGAATGGAAAACTGATATCGAAACTCCTAGAAAATACCAAACAAAAAAGAGTAATTTTGGTTGGCGGAAGTGTGGAAACTAACTTAAGTAATCGACCAAACATTATAAAAACCTACCAAATTAAAACACCCGAAATGACATTGGATTTTGCTAAAGCAAATGCAGCAGAATTACTTTTTGAAACGGGGAAACAGATTGGAATCCTTATCAAAAACATGCTTTAAGCATTATTTTCCAAGAAGTTTTAAGGTTGCCCCATTCATTTCCAAGCCTGTTTCAAGTCCATTTTCCAAAAATATATTTTCTGGCATAAGAGCTCGAATATTTAAATGAGACTTATCTGCTAATTTTGCCTTTAAAGAAGCTATTTTCTGAACTTCTGGCACATAAAAGTTGCAAGATGAATTGCCACCTAATGCTATATCAAAATCCATTATATTCATTTTTCTAAATTCAAAGGAACCATAACCTTTTCCCACAAGTTTTATTTGACCCTGTTCCAAACTATCTATTTCCACTGAAATATTTTTGGTTTCAATGCTATTGACATTCGGAGAGGTAATTATCACCAATTTCTGGAAGTTATCGTAACTAAAAGTTTTACCTTCAGAATCTCTTAGAAAATCAACAAAAAGTGTATCATTATTAAATTTGAACTTGACCATATCAGCCCAATTATGGGAAACATATAATTCAGAATGCTCATTACTTCCAATATTTACTCTTCCAGTTGCTTGATAAGGTGCATTGACCTTCAAATACTTAAAAGACCGATTTGATAACTTTTGATAATTCAAAAATGGATTATTTTTATCCGTTTTTTCCCATTTGCTTTTGAGTGAGAATGCATTGATAACAACCAAAACCATAAATGTTAACAATAGCCCCAATAGGAGTTTAATACTTAATTTCATCTTTTTAAAAATTATTTTCAACGTATGTTAAATATCTTTTTTTCAATTCATCAAAGTCAATATCCAGAAGATGAAGACTCCTGAATACGATTGGTAATTCGTCTGAGATAAATTGCTCTTTTTTAAATTCAATTATTTTTTCACGAGCATTATCATTTACAAAATAGCCGATACCTCTTTTCGTAGAAATTATCTCTTTTTGTTGTAAAAAATCGTACGTTCTTTGAACAGTATTTGGGTTTACTTCTATTTGAACGGCAAGATCTCTTATTGAGGGCATCTTGCTTCTAATGGGTATTTCACCAAGCAGAATTTCCTCCAAAACGTAGCCTGCTATTTGCAAATAAATTGCTTGTTTATCCTTAAAATTCATAGGAGTTAAATTTCTTTTTCTTTAAATCCCAATAGAGCAATAAGCCAAAGGCATACTGGCAAAGTAACCTTAACGAAACTGTTCATTGCAAATGCAATGCCTTCGGAGGATGCTAAAAAAATTCTATTATTATCTTTCAAAATGACAACTGCATTGGCAAAATCATTGATATTGGTATTAATATTTTCACCGATAATGAATTTTGTTACACTATTTCTGAAGAAAACAATTGAAACAAACAGAAAAAAAACGACAAGTGAGGTTTTGTAAAAGGACAGATTCTTGAAATATAAAGCCCCTAAAGCGAAAAACCCCGTGAGTACGCTCAATGCTAATAAATAGCTTTTAAAAACTCCGCTTTTAGGGTTTAAAATAAATCCTATATATTTAAACTTAGTATCTAAGACATCCGCGGGAATCTGTTTTTTTTCTAGTGCCAATTCTCGGAAATAAGAAACAAAATAGTAATCAATAAAATACAAAAAAAATATAACTGTAGGAATGTAAATGACGAATGTGATAAAAACCAACACCAACCATCTTTCAAAAAATGAAACTGGAAGAGTCAAAAACTGAATAGAGCTATTTTTTTTTGAAAAGCTGCCAAGCAAAAAACTTACTAAAATTGCTGGACCAAGTATCATTCCTAAGAATAAACTAATATGCTGATATTGTATAGGTTCTGAATTTTCAGATCCCGATGAGTAAGTTAAAAGAAAAATAATAATCGTTACACATAAGAAACCCATTAAAAGCAATCTCTTCTCAAAAAACTCTTTCATGGCAAAAAACCAAAACCTCTTAAAACTAAAAATATCATTCATAATAAATTGAATTATAGTTATATACTAAATATTTCTTTGATTACATTGGGTTCGTTCATAGCCGCACCAAACAAATGTTCGATATTCACTTTGCTTTCATCATCAGTTTTATTTTTCATTACCCCCAGTTTACCGCCTATCGTTTCTTCTCCAAAAAGAACGTCGGATGATTTGTTCTGAAAAACACCAAACGATAATTTCCGGCTAATTTCTTCTATGCTCGAATTCAGAATTACCTCGTTGTCCTTTAAAATAATCACTTGGTCTATCAGATTATCCAAGTCTCTCACTTGATGGGTAGAAATAATTACCAATTTCTCATCCGTTATATAAGAAGCTACCAGTTTTCTAAACTTACTTTTTGAAGGAATATCTAAGCCGTTGGTAGGCTCATCCATTAACAGTAACCTTGAATTTGTGGCTAAACCAAAAGCAATTAGCATCTTCTTCTGTTCACCATGAGACATTCCATTTAGCTTTTCTGCTTCCGAAATTTCAAACTCTCTTAAATAGTTATAAAAATCAGTTTCGCTAAAATTAGGGTAAAAAGGTGTATAAAGTTGTAGATACTTTTGGACAGAAATAGCAGGTAAGGCAACCTCCTCAGGAACAAAAAACACCTCTGACAAAAAGCTGGGTTTTCGGTTTTTGGGTTCATACCCCAAAATATCAATCCTGCCCGAATCTGGAAAAACCAAACCCATCATATTATAAAGTAATGTTGACTTTCCTGCACCATTCTTGCCCAATAAACCATAAATACTTCCGGACTCTAGATGGAGATTTAGATTTTCAAAAATTGGTTTGTTCTTTTTATAACCAAATGAAAGATTATGAATCGAAATCATAGTGTGTTAGTTAAATAGTACACTACAAATGTGAAATCATTTTTTATCTTTTCCAAATATTTATTTAATTTTTTTCCACAAATGCTATTTACCATTCATAAACAGTATGTTTCAGGTATGGTACAGTCATTTTTCTATTAGCTTTTTCTTTCTATTCTCCACAAAATCTACTTATTTAGCTAAAATTTTACAACAAAAAAACACTCGCCGAAAACACTAAAGTGTAAACACAAGAAGGAAATTTATACCTTTGCTACTTAGTGTCTTTGCAGTTAAAAAGAATAATAAATATGAAATACCTTTGGGGTGTTGACTTGGGAGGAACCAAGATAGAATGTATCGTAATCAACGCAGAATCTGGCGAAATCTTAATCAGGAAACGAATTGATACTGAAGCTGACAAAGGCTACAAACATATTATTTCTCAAATTGGCCTTCTTATAAATCTTGTAAAAGAAGAAACGAGCCTTACTCCAGAGGCCATAGGATTTAGTACACCGGGAACGTTGGATCCAGGTTTACAAACCATGAAAAACTGCAACACAGTTTGCATGAACGGCCAGCCGATGAAAAAGGACTTGGAGGAATTGCTCAAAATCAGAATAGAAATGGCCAACGACGCCAACTGTTTTGCTCTGGCCGAAGCCACCATGGGTGCAGCCAAAGACCTTGACGCAGAAGTGGTCTTTGGGGTAATAATGGGAACTGGTGTTGGCGGAGGTGTAGTGGTTAACGGCAAAGTGATAGGTGGAAAACACGGAATTGGCGGTGAATGGGGACATATAGTATTGGATGTTAATGGCGAGGCTTGTTATTGTGGCAAAAGTGGTTGCAACGAAAAAGTCTTTGCAGGTCCCGCCTTGGAGAGATATTATGAAGGACTTTCAGGCCAAAAACTTAGACTAAAGGAAATATACCAAAGGCACTTGGATCACACAGACCCTCACGCCACTGCAACCATTGACCACTTAATGACTTCTTTTGCAAGAGCCATCAGTTCGATAATCAATGTGCTGGACCCAGATGTAATTGTACTTGGAGGAGGCGTTAGTAACATTGACTTGCTTTACACCGAAGGCGTAAAGCAAATAGAAAACTATATTTTCAATAACCGAAAAGTAGAAACAGTTTTCTTAAAACCACTACTTGGCGACAGTGCTGGGGTTTTTGGTGCAGCGGAGTTGGTGAGGAATTGATTTGATTTTAGATTGTAGATTAACGATTTTAGATTTGTGATTTAGGAAGATAATAATAATTAAAAATAGAAAAATGGCTACTTGGTATCAAGCGAAAATAAAATTTATACAACAAGACGAAAAAGGCGGCACAAAACCCATCACACAGGTTTATCTTTTCGATGCGGTATCTTACACTGATGCGGAAGCTAGAGCTTACGCATATTGTGCCGAGGAACTACAAGAGTTTCAGTTAGTCGGATTAACCAAAATGAAGTTTAACGAGGTATTTTTTATAGAAAACAACGCCGAACTTTGGTGGAAAGCCAGAGCTCAATACATTGTTTTTGACGAGAAATCGCAAAAAGAAAAGAAAGTACCATTTGTGTTTTTGCTCAACGCTCAAGACATGAAAGAAGTGTATGGACTTATGGTAGAAAAACTCGGCTCGGTACAAGATTATATCATTTCTGATATCAGCGTGACCAAAATATTGGACGTTATTCCTTACGAAGAAGTTGCTGAAGAATCGGAGGAGAAACCAATACCTGCCAATTTGAAACCCCTTAGTGAGGTAATGGCCGGTCTCAGTGAAGAATAAAATCATCTAACTCCAAGTATAAAAGGCTTGGAGTTCTCTTTTGCCTCTATGCCCAGTTTAATAGAATTCAACACATTAGCACTCTCATTACCCGAAGTTAGCATCGAGCCACACTTCGAAAAGGTATCTTTTCGAGTAAAAAAGAAGATTTTTGCCACTCTGAATGAAAAAGAAAGCAGAGCTACCCTGAAATTTACCCCAGATGAACAGGAAATGTTTTGCAAAATAAATCAAGAGGCCATTTTTCCAGTACCCAACAAATGGGGCAAAATGGGCTGGACGCATCTGAAGTACGAATTATTGTCCTCCGAAATTATTGAAGAATTATTAAAGGTCGCTTATTCCAATATTGCTCCTCAAAACCTTAAAGGTAAAATCCAGTTTAAGGAATTTTAAAAACTCCTCAAATCTTTAATGTAGGCTGTACCACCCAAAGCTCTCATTTGTCTGGTGATTTTTGGCACTCTTCTGCTCACATAAGGTCCTGGTTTTGAGACTGACCATTTCCTTGGGCTCGGCAATATGGCCGCCAGTTTTGCGGCTTGTTCTCTTGTCAAGTTTTTAGCAGATTTGTCGAAATATTGCTGTGCGGCGGCCTCGGCACCAAATGTATTTTTTCCCATTTCTGCAACATTTACATAAACCTCCAAAATCCTTTGTTTACCCCAAATCACTTCTATGAGGAATGTAAAATAGACCTCTAGTGCTTTTCTGATATAGCTCCTTTCCTGCCAAAGAAAGACATTTTTGGCCACTTGTTGGCTGATTGTACTCGCTCCTCTTACTTTTTTCCCCTTCAAATTGTTTTTATAAGCTATCTGCATATGCTTAAAATCAAAACCAAAATGATCCGGAAAAAGCTGATCTTCCGCTGCCACCACAGCCAAGTGCATTTCTCGAGAAACATTATCATAAGACCGCCAAGCATAATGTATTTCGGAGTCTTCACCTCTCATAATAGAAGCTACTTTCTGGTCCATCATGGTCCAGGTAAATGGAATCGGCAAAAACTTAAACAAAACCACACTCCCTACCGTTACCACCAAAAAATATTTTACAGCTCTAAATAGTAGTCTCTTCGTAGTAACAAAAAAAGAACTCTTTTTAACTACTTTTGGACTTGGTTTTGGAGAAGGTTTTCGATAGGTATTCTTTCCGGCCATCAATTTTTTAATTTTCACAAAAATATGCAAATAGATTTAAGAGATAAAAAAATAATTGTAACAGGTGCCTCTAGCGGCATTGGATTTGAAATTGCGAGGTCGCTGATTGCATCTGGAGCCACGGTGG
This sequence comes from Leadbetterella sp., assembly GCA_035299025.1. Lineage (GTDB taxonomy): Bacteria > Bacteroidota > Bacteroidia > Cytophagales > Spirosomataceae > Leadbetterella. The sequence continues at coordinate 193,492 of DATGXK010000016.1, read as the reverse complement.
CCATTCACTACAATTCTAATGAAACCCGAGCCAAACAATTACTTAAATCAGGAAACTCTTCCAGGCTATTCAAAGCCGATTTAAGTTCAGAAGCAGAAGTAATAGCTTTTTTCAATGAAGTAATTGCATCTTTTGGAAATGTAGATTTAATAGTTCATAATGCGGGTATATTTCAAGAACACGCCATCAATCAGCCCTCTGAAGATTGGATCAAAATCTGGCACACTACCATGAACACCAACCTTCATGCAGTTGCTCTCATGACGAAGTTGGGCTTAAATCATTTCAAAGAAAACCAAGGCGGAAGAATGATCTATATTGCATCGAGAGCGGCTTTTAGAGGCGAAACCGAAGATTACCTAGCCTATGCGGCCTCAAAAGGGGCAGTGGTTTCTCTTGCCAGATCTGTAGCTCGTTCCTTTGGACAGTATGGTATTAAGTCTTTTATACTAGCTCCTGGCTTTACAAAAACACCAATGGCAGCTGATTTTATAGCTACAAACGGTGAAGAAAGTCTCATAAATGAATCTTCTCTTAAAGAAATCACCCAACCTGAGCACATTTCGCCCATTGTTACGCTAATAGCCGCCGGCCTCATGGATCATGCCACCGGGAGTACGATAGATTTCAATGCAGGCAGCTATATTCACTAAAATGAAACATTCTTTTCCGAAATTATTAAAACCATTCTTAACAAAGATTTAGATATCAGGCTCTACCTTTTTTCAGTTATAGTTTTTTTATATAACTTGCATACCTAACCTAATCTCACTAGAGTAATCTAGACTAACAAACTATAATGTATAACCTAAAAGACTATTACTTTGAGGACGAAAAACCTCTGTTGACGGAGTCATATTTATTAACCCCAATTTTGAGGGTTTTAAATAACCGAAAAGACCTAAAAATCTTAGATGTTGGTTGCGGAAACGGCTCCATTGCCAATACCTTAATTGACATGGGCTATGATGTTTATGGTGTAGACGCATCGCATGGCGGAATAGAGTTTGCCAACAAAGTCAATCCAAATCGTTTTTTTATCACAGATTTTGAAAAAATGACTTTACCCGCCGTAATGCCCATTAAAAAATTTGATTTGATAATTTCTACCGAGGTGATAGAACACTTGTATTCACCGCATGCCTTCATGAAATTCTGTCGGATTTGCCTTAAACCTGATGGCGAAATTTTGCTATCAACACCTTATCATGGTTATCTCAAAAATCTAGTTTTGAGCATAACCAATAAGCTTGATGACCATTTCACTGTACATTGGGAAGGTGGGCATATAAAGTTCTGGTCAAGACGGACATTGCGAATACTTCTAGAAATGAACGGATTCAAACCTACAGGTTTTTATGGCTGTGGGAGATTTTCGTATTTTTGGAAATCGATGATTATGACTGGCAAACTGGTGGCCTAGGATTATCTGGTGAAGAGCCTTCTATCGAATTCGAATGTCATTTTCGAAATGATTTTAACTTTCTGAAAATCAGCATGAAAAAGATTAACGAGATAATTATAGTCACCTTGAACAACCGCTGAAGGTACTTTCAAAACTAGAAATGCGTTTCTTTTAAGAAATGAATCTCCAATTGTTTTGGTAGATCCCAAATGTGGAAACTCTCTCCAATTACTGGGTAATTCTGATAGTTCAATGGCTTGCATTGAGTCTTCAGGAATTTCTATTTCCACTATTACAAAGTCCTTTGGTAGGATTCCCAGCGGAGTGTGGACCGCCACCTCAGCGGTACAAAGAGCTCTTGAAGCTCCAGTATAAAGCATTGGTAGGCCCTTACTATTCCATCTTCCTCCAGCAAGCTCTGCTCCTCTTCCTGTTAAGTCATGAGCAAATGGTGCCTTACTTAATCTAAAAACTATCATGCCAATACACCATGCTCGATCCTTATCAACTCATCACTTACAAGGCCTATACCAAACGAATTATCCAACAAATCTTTGGGTTTCAAACCTCCTAAGGCCACATTTTGGGTATTTAGCCAAACATCAAAATAAACTTTCTCTCCAAAAACCGAAAGCCCTTTTTCATAAATCATAGATAACTGATAAATTTTATCAGTTTGCAAAGCATCAAATGACAAATTATCATTCTTGTAGCGAAGCATCGTTCTTTCTGAAACATGTAAAAAACTTGACCATTCGGATATAGTAAAGGGCATTTTTAGTGATAAAATTGCGAAACTATCATACTTCATGCCTTCTCTGACAGACTTTATTATATCCAAAACAGACCTTTCTTTGGGTGTTGACCCATAAGTATATTGAACGTCTTCAACCACAAATAATCCCATAACCTCATTTTTGAATACCCAAATATACGACTTTTGTCTTAAATAAAAAACATTTTGTCCGATAATTTCCTTATCAATAAAAAAGCCACCAGAAGGTGGCTTTAAGAGAAAATATTTTTGAAAAAAAATCAACCTACCGAACCTTCTAGCGATATGGCCAACAACTTCTGAGCTTCTACCGCAAATTCCATAGGAAGTTGATTAAGTACTTCTTTGGCATATCCATTAATAATCAATGCAACGGCCGTCTCCGAATCTATCCCACGTTGGTTACAGTAAAACAACTGGTCCTCACCAATTTTTGAGGTTGTAGCCTCGTGTTCAACCGTGGCAGTAGAATTATTGCACTCAATATACGGGAAGGTATGAGCTCCACACCTGTCTCCTAAGAGCATTGAATCACACTGAGAGTAATTACGTGCGTTTGTAGCTCTTTTCGAAATCTCTACCAAACCTCTATATGAATTCTGGCTTCTACCAGCTGAAATACCTTTCGAAACGATTCTACTTTTGGTGTTTTTGCCCAGGTGAATCATTTTTGTACCTGTATCAGCTTGTTGGTAGTTATTCGTAACAGCCACCGAATAAAACTCGCCAATGGAGTTGTCACCTTTTAATATTACCGAAGGATATTTCCAAGTTACAGCAGAACCTGTTTCTACTTGTGTCCAAGAAATTTTCGAATTGTCTCCAAAACAAATACCTCTTTTGGTCACAAAATTATACACCCCGCCTTTTCCTTCTTTATCGCCTGGATACCAGTTTTGTACAGTTGAGTATTTTACCTCGGCATTTTCGTGCGTAAAAATCTCCACCACCGCTGCGTGCAATTGATTCTCATCTCTACTAGGTGCTGTGCAACCTTCCAAATAACTCACATAGGCACCTTCATCCGCAATGATAAGTGTTCTCTCAAACTGACCTGTTCCTGCTGCGTTTATTCTAAAATAAGTAGAAAGTTCCATAGGACAACGTACGCCCTTTGGAATATAACAGAAAGATCCGTCAGAGAAAACCGCTGAATTTAGAGCAGCATAAAAATTATCTTTAACCGGAACTACCGAACCAATGTATTTTTTAATAAGATCAGGATAATTATGCACCGCCTCAGAAATGGAGCAGAAAATGATTCCCATTTCGAGAAGTTTTTCACGGAAAGTGGTGGCCACAGAAACGGAGTCAATAACTGCATCCACGGCAACACCACTCAAACGTTCTTGCTCTTTAAGTGAAATACCCAAACGCTCAAAAGTCCTACGCAATTCTGGGTCTATTTCGTCCAAACTGTTTATCGTAACCTTTTGCTTTGGTGCAGAATAGTATTTAATAGCTTGAAAATCAGGTTTGGTGTAATGTACATTGGGCCAAGAAGGCTCTGTCATCTTAATCCACTCTCTGTAAGCTTGCAATCTCCATTCAAGCATCCATTCTGGCTCTTTCTTTTTTGCAGAAATAAATCTAACTATGTCCTCGCTTAGTCCAGGAGGAGCTTCGTCAGCTTCGATATCCGTATAAAAACCATATTTATAGTCGGAGGTGGTTAATTCCTCCAACAAATCCATGTCTTTGCTCATCTAAAAAGATCGTTCAGTTTGTTTTTCTAACACAAAATTAAGCAATTGTGTTCGGTTATTTAGAACAAATATTAATTATTGATATCAATTAACTACCGAAAAAGTAATGTTAGCTTGATAAGTTTTGCCATTTAGCGTAACATCCGTTTGTCCAATAAATTGATTATCATTGATACTTGAAATCACGAATTTTGAATTTTCGAGCACATAGCCCAAGAAAATAAACTTATCGATGGTGATGGCTTTGGGTTCCTCTACCAAGGTCCAATTGGCCTTTATGATCAAATCAGGATCTTTTGATGGATCACATTTAGAGGCACCCTCGTTCAATTCGTATGTTTTGTTGGAATTCAGAACCAAAATATTGTCCGTAACACATGGAGGCTGATTTGCCACCAAATTGATAGAAGTTTCACCCAATTTCACCATACCCTCCGTTACTTTCCACTTCTTAGAGGTTGTACCCGTTAAATACTCCAAAGTAGTTTTTTCTACGGCAACCTCATCTTTCTTACATGCAACTATCAAAATCAATCCCAAAAACAAAACCAATAATTTCTTCATTCTTATTTCACAATTTAAGTATTTCTAAAGCGGCGTTTTCAGAAGCCTTCGTTGTTCCCAAAGTTTCTATTATGCCATTGTATTCCATTAACTGTTTATCCCTACATTTATTATCAAAAAGCAGCTTTTCGAGTTCATTTTTTGCATTCTTTAAAGAATATTCATCCTGAATAAGTTCTTTGACCACTTGCTTTTGAGCGACCAAATTTACCAAAGATATGTATTTAATCTTCACCAATCTCTTGGCTATTTGATAACTAAAATTACTGGTCTTATACACTACCACTTGAGGAACTTTAAAAAGTGCAGTCTCCAAAGTGGCAGTTCCAGAGGTTACTACGGCTGCATCAGCGACCGCGAGCAAGTCATAAGTTTGGTCAAAAATCACTTTAAAATCTCCACCATGCATTGTATAAAAGCCAGTGTCAAAATTCGAAATACCAGCCACAACCCACTGTATATCAGCATATTCTTTAGTAAGGTTTAACATCAAACCCAACATATTTTCTATTTCCTGCTTTCTGCTTCCTGGCAATAAGGCAACGATTCGCTTATTGGCGAGTCCATTTTCTTCTCTGAATTTTGGATTTGCTTGGAACTTAGCAATTTCATCAAAAAGTGGGTTGCCCACAAAACGTGTATTTATGCCATATTTTTCAAAGAAAGCTTTTTCAAAAGGAAATATAACCAACAGTAAATCGACGTACTTTTTGATGGTTTCGGCCCTTGAAGCCCTCCAAGCCCAAGCCTTAGGTGCGATGTAATAAACCACCTTAAAACCTTCATTTTTGGCCCATTTTGCTAACTTCAGATTAAAACCAGCATAATCTACCAAAATAACCACATCGGGATTGAAGTCTCTAATTTGTTTTTTTGCCAATTTGAAAAAACCCAAAATGGTCGAGAGATTTTTGATTACCTCCCAAAAACCCATAAATGCAAGCTCTCTGTAATTTTTGAGGATATTTACTCCCGCAGCCTCCATCTTTTCTCCTCCCCACCCTGTCATTTCGGCATTTGGTCTCAATTTCACCAATTCCAAACATAGATTGGCGGCGTGCATATCACCAGATTTTTCGCCGGCTACAATAAAATATTTCATGAGAAATACTTATTTACCATAATATTCCACGAAATGGTTGTCTGTTTCGGTCAGCTTGATTTTACACAAATCTACCCCATGATTGTTTTTCAATATAGGCTGCAAAATCTTCCAAATGGCTATTGCAAAATTCTCCGTACTTGGTAGTTGTCCCGCCAAAAAATCTACATCCTCGTTGAGATAAGTATGATCAACTTTATCAATGATGTGCTCACGCATTACATCACGAAGTATCTTTAAGTCAATTACAAAACCTGTATCTTCCTCCACTTCTCCCTCAACAGACACAAAAAGTTCCCAGTTGTGACCATGAACACGAGAGCATGGCCCAAATATCTCAAAGTTCTTTTCTTTACTCCATTTCGGATTATAAAGTCTATGTGCTGCATTAAAAGTCTCTCTTCTAGTGACCTGAATCATCCTTGTAAGTATTGTTCACGGTGCAAAATTACCATCAAATTCTTAAAATTATATTAAAAATCAGCTTTTATTCCAGCTGTCATCCATCTTCCAGGCAATTGCACAAAGCCGTGCTCAAAATAGGTCTTGTCAAAAACATTATTCGCATCTACAAAAAGAGTGATTTTGCCCAATTGTTGCGAAAGCCTGATATCCAACAAATTAACCTTAGGATAAGCCAGCAAAGGTGAGGCTGCATCCCAGTGATAATTGCCCGCACGGTTTTTATGTGTATACCAAATGGCCACGCTTGAGTTCCTAATGGGTTGCAAAAATAGCCCTGCCGAAAACTTGTGATTTAGATAGTTAAGCGTATAAAACGACTGAAATCCTTGCTCGTTTCTGTCAGCTTTTAGAAAAGCATAATTAAACGTTAGTTTTTTTAGAAATTTCACATATTTATCTAGTAAAATATTCTGATTCAGTTCGATACCAAGCATGTTTATGTCATCAATGTTTTCCATGGTTGGTACGGCCAATTCAGGCCTTTTTACCTTATCAATGGCATCCGTGGTTTTTCTATAAAACACAGAGACTACTCTTGAATATACTTTTGACTGATATTTATGTCCCAATTCAAGGCTTAAGGCTTTTTCGGGTTTCAGATTTGGGTCGGCTTTTACAGTAGAAGTGTTGAGGTACAGTTCTGTAAAAGTTGGATATCTGAGCGAACGATTGGCTGAGGCATAAAAAGTGGAATTTTGACCAGAAAAATAACTGAGGTCTATTCCCGGATAAAATGCCAAACCAAATTGAGAGTTATAATTGGCCAATGTGCCAGCCGAAAGACTATACTTTTTCCATTTTTTCTGATGTTCTCCAAAAAAACTTAAATTGTCTCTGGTCTTTGATTTGTTATAAAAAACATTGGGATATAAGTCAGCATCAACAAGCTGCGGTTCACTGAAATTATCTCCTAAACGATTGGAAAGTACATTTTCTTGGCGATACTCTGCACCGAAAGCCGTTTGACCCAACTTATTGTCCCACTTAAATTTCCACTCGACATCCAAAACAGCGGTTTTATGGAAATTAATAGAGCTAAACTTCTTCGCACCTAAGTAATCGTCAAAATCGTATAAATCATGATGGGTTCTATGATTTACCATGAAAATGCTACTTAATTTTTGAGTAAATCTATGTTTCCAAGCCAAATTAATTAACCGGCTATCGACTTCTTCATATTGTTTATAGAACTTAGGATGATAAAAATTTGAAGCTCCAAAATGGTTGTCCATAGCTCCAAAAGTCAAATCCAGAGAACCCTTACTATAAATTCGGCCCAAATTGGCGGAGACAGTTTGTTTCTTGAAAGCCGTATTTGTAATATAACCATCGCTATCCAGATGCTCTAATGACAAGGAAGCACTATTTTGTTTAAAAATAAAGCCCGAACTAAGACCTGCATTTTTTGAACCGAATGAACCTAGCCCCAAATTGGCCGACACAGAGTTTCTAATTATTTTTTTGGTAATGATATTGATAACACCAGAAAAAGCACTTGGGCCAAAAACACGAGAAGTACCGCCTTGTAATATCTCGATTCGGTCAATCATTGAAAAAGGAACCGGAATATTTAAACTGTGATGACCTGTTTGAGGGTCGTTGACTTTTACGCCATCCACCAATATCAAAGTTTGGTCATAGTGTCCACCTCTGATACTAATATCGGCCTGTACGCCAAAAGCAGAACGTGACCTAACGTCCACATTAAGAGCATACTGCAAAACACCATCCAAGGTTTTTACAGGAGAATTTTCTATTGTTTTGCGGTCAATTACCGTGATGTTTCTTCCCGTATTTTTGATCTCGGTATTGATAATATTGGCCGTAACACTGAGCTCCGACAAATCGATGGCAGTAGAATCTTGTGAAAATGAAAACTTAAGAATACAAAAAAGAATAATGGTCAAATGAAATTTCATTCAATTAAAAATTTTGGTAAGAATATATTTTGAGATTGCTTTAGACTATCTCACCAAATTTTCTTCATCTACTGGCTTTTTGGCAATGACGCGGAAATCTACCTTACCGGCATCATTTCTAGGAATAGACGGCGAAAAAACAATCTTGTTGGGAAGTTTGTCTTTCGTGATTTTTTGGAGCAGAAAATCTTGCAATTCAGATTTTGAAATCTCCTGTTTTACGACAACAATGAGTTCGAGTATGTGGGATTTTTGAGCGTTTGCTATCAAAACTGCCTCTTTCACAAATGGATGCTGAAGTGCTGCATTTTCTATTTCTTCAGCAAAAATATTGAGCCCTCTCCTATTGAACATTCGGCCCTCACGACCAAAAACACAAAGACGTCCGGTAGAATCGAGAAAGCCAAAGTCGAAAACAGTTCTGATACTTCTGTATTCGGGTGAAATGTAAGAACTTTCGACAAAAATCTTATCGTCTTTAATCTCAATCTCAACGCCAGGAAAAGCCTTACCCACGGTAGTTGGATACTCTACAATGTCTTGATTTTGAGCATAAGATACGTGTCCCAATTCTGCTGCACCGTAATATTCAGTAAGCAAAACTCCCGGAATTACATCTAAAACTAGTTTTGCGAGCTTAGCGTCGAGTTTTTCGCCAGCCGAAACCAAAGATCTCAAATTTATTTTCCCAAAAGGCTGGTGAGCCAAAAGCAACCTGATATGAGATGGCACCAAAAAAGCTGAAGTAACTTCTTGTTTATCAAATACTTTAAGCCAAGAAGCTGCCTCAGAAAGTTTACCCAAAACTACCTTAGCACCTTGCCATAAGGTGTGCAAGACCGTGTTGAGATTGGCAGAATAGGCCAAAGCATCGAGCACAAAAACGGTATCTTGCTCTGAAACTCCAAAAACGGTAGATTGGTGTGGAAAAGCCGAAAACCATGACTGATAGTCTTTCCAGATAAGTTTAGATTGGCCTGTGGTACCTGAACTCAAAACCCCTAGAAAATATTCGTTTTTAGTAGGTTTATAAAATGACTCCCGTTCAGTGGCTTCATCTGGAACAAAATCAATAATTGAGCAATTGTGAATTACAGAAATGCCGTTCTTTTGCTCTTCAGTTAGGTTTTTCCCTGCGAAAATTGCCCTTCCACCCACAGCAATAATGGCAAAAAAATTGAAAAGGTTCTCTAGCTCTGAAGAATGACACAATAAGAAACTCTCCCTTTTGTTTTCAAAAAAACCAGCTCTTTTCTGGGCAATAGTCAAAATATTTCCAAAGGTAATAGACTTACCCTCAGCCGATATGGCTATTTTCTCAGAATCAACATTTTGTATTTTTTCAAAAAACATTTTAGATATTTTCTACCAATACCGCTGTGGCTTGTCCACCTGCGGCGGGAATCACAGCCAAGCCGTACTTTCGTTTTTTATACTTCAAACTTGCCAGCAAATGAATCAAGTTTATGGCTCCCGAAGCTCCAAAAGGATGTCCATAAGCCAAATTACCTCCCAGAACATTGATTTTGGACTTTTCTACTGCAAAAACTCTTGCAAAAATAAGTGGTATCAGAGCAAATGATTCATTTATTTCGAAAAGATCTACTTCATCTATTTTGATTTTTGAAGTTTCAAAAAGCTTTCTTGTGGTCAGAATGACTCCCTCTGGGGCAAAATCTGGATGAATGCCAGCGGAAGCTGTTGCTATAATTCGGGCTAAAGGCTTAAGTTTTTCTTGGGCATTTCCCATCAAAACACAGGCTGCGGCATCGTTGTAATGGGCTGATACCGTCCTGTCTATCAAATCATTGGTTGCCAATTTAAATAAATCAATTTCTGGTCGAATAGACTGATCCTTGTGGCTTTGAGATATTTTTTCAATAAATGGCTCAAGAATTGCATTTTCTTTAGCGAAAAAAGCTTTCTCATACGACGACTTCGCCCAAATCAACATTTCCTCTTTGTTTATGGCATATTTCGAAGCAACATTTTTCGCAGCCTCCAAAAGAGGATATTCCCCAACTTGATTTGGACTAAACTTTGCAGTCGTAAAAAACTCTTTATTTAAATCAAATCTCTCATCATTAACCTGGTATGACTTAATTGGAGCCAAGGATTTACTTTCCATTCCGCCAACAATGAGCAAGTTTTGGAGTAATGATTTCAGTAGTGCGAAACCCAATTCTACAGCTTTTAAGCCTCCAGAGCATTGAGAATCTATTGTAAAAGCCGAGATACTTTCGGGCAAACCTGCCGAGAGCGATGCGTAACGAGCCATATTTCCGCCTGTACCGAAAGCGTTAGCAAGAATAATCTCATCAATTTTATCATTGCTTAAATTATTTCGGGTCAATAATTTCTGAATCAAAAATGCCGCTAAATTCTCGGGAAGAATATTTTTATAAATGCCGTTGGCTTTACCGATAGGCACTCTTATGGCGTCGTATATGTAAACTGGCTCCTCGATTGTTTTTTCTTGCAAATTATAACAAATTGGTGTTTCCACGAAATTTGAATCGCTAAATACTGATTTACTTAACCTACTTCTAACATAATCTGACCGCTCAGCGGTCATTCTTGGCTACCAATTCACTTGTTCTTTTAACATAATCTGACCGGGAACTATAATTTTACGAATCGTCAAATTTGTATGTAATCAATGTTTTCTGTCTTAAAATATTGTTGCAGCACTGCTTTTTAGAAACGCCGTTTAGAAATTTAGGCAAATAGAGTATCTTTGCGACCTATTAACAGAAGTTTGGTCTTTGAAACTTAAACTTCGATAACAATTTAGGAAAGAATTCCAGCCTTGCTGATACATGAATCCTAACTTGACGATAACCGTAAAAACAAAAATGCCCAAAGTATTAGCTATTCATTTACCTCAGTTTCATCCGTTTCCTGAAAATGACGAATGGTGGGGAAAAGGATTCACAGAATGGACAAACGTAACCTCCGCCGAAAAACTATTTCCGGGTCACGAACAACCCCACTTGCCGGCGGACTTGGGTTTCTATGATTTACGCTTAGAAGAATCTCGCATAGCCCAAGCCGAAATGGCCAAGGCATTCGGAATTGACGGCTTTTGTTTTTACCACTATTGGTTTGCTGGCAAAAGACTCATGACAGAGCCCATAGACGCCATGCTTGAAAGCAAAAAGCCCGACTTTCCGTTTTGCTATTTTTGGGCAAACGAAACATGGTCAAGAAGGTGGGAAGGGGACGAGTCTAAAGTGTTGATGGACCAAAAATATAGCTTCGAAGACGACAGAGCCCATGCCGAATGGCTGGTGAATTCTTTCAAAGACGAACGATATATCAAAATAAATAATAGACCACTCTTCTTAATCTATAAGCCTTTTGACTTACCGGATCCAAAACGAACTTTCGCTATTTTTGAAGAAGTTTGCATGGCCAATGGCGTAGAAAAGCCCTATTTTGTTGCCTCAAATTCCCATAATGGAGACATTAATCCTTACGACCTTGGATTCGACATGGCCATTCATTTTGAAGCAAGACAAAGCCTTTTGTCTGAATTTTGGACCACAGGACCAACTCCTAAAAAGCTGATTAGAAATCTTTTGCAAGGTATTTTCAGTGCTAGCTTGAAGGTGTACGACTACAAGCAATACAAACAAAGGGCAAAAAAATTTAAGATTAATTACAAAGGATTTCCATGTGTTTTGGTAGGATTTGACAATACGGCTCGAAAGAAAGCCAATGCAATAGTACTTAGAAATCAGAACGTTGGTGACTTTAAAGAATCACTCATAGACGCTAAAAATGACATCAAAGATTTTCCTGAAGAAGAGCAAATCGTTTTTATAAATGCTTGGAACGAATGGGCCGAGGGAAATCATCTAGAACCCTGCCAACGACATGGCACAAAGTTCCTAGAAGCGGTGAAAGAGGTCTTTACGAAATGATTTTCTTGTAAATATCGTTTCTGATTTGGCCACATTCCTCCACCGAATAGCCCCGCTGGATGATCGACTTGGCATTTTTTACAAACTTATTTTGAAGTTCGGGGTCACCAGATAGAGCCAAAACGCCCTCAATAAATTCTTGTGCGGTATCAGCCAAAATTGCGTTTTCCATATTAGTCATAGGCAAACCTTCTGCTCCGATGGATGTACTCACCATGGGTACATGCCAAGCAGCACCTTCCAGAATTTTCATACGCATGCCGCTGCCAATACGCAGAGGCACAATCATTATGGAACCTTTCATAACTGTCGAAAGGTCTTCTACAAAACCCTCAAAAGTCACATTCCTGAATTCCGAAAACATTTTCCTAGCATCTGGCGACCATTTGCCCAATATACTCAGTCTAAGGCTCGGATCACTTTTGAGGAGTTTTGCCCAACAATTGTTCAAAAACCAATCAACACCATCCAGATTAGGGAAATGCACTTCAGGGCCTAAAAAAACAAGTCTTTTGGCAAATTCAAATGGCTGGTTAATAGGATGTTCAGCGACATCTACAGGCAGTGGTGACACCTCCAGTTTTTGCTCTGAAACTCCATCTGTTTCTAAAGTTTTTTTGTCGGCAGCCGTCAGACAAATTACCTTGTCGTAGGCGTTCATTAGCCCAACTTCCAATAGTTTTGTATTGGCTATTTTCCATTCCTCAGCTACATCTTTCTGTTCCAAAGTTACGTATTCAAGAGCCATTCTTTTATACCTCAGCTCATGATGAACGAATATTTTCTTAATATTTTTAGGCAAAAAATGGACCAAGGGAGCCAATTCTATAAAATCTACCTGCACCAAATCATAAGATTTGTTGTTCAGCTCTTTCTCTACCAAAGGAATCAAATTCGAAAAATAATACTTTACCAAATCAGTGGTATTCAGTACCATATTACCTTTGAAAACCTCCATCTTGGTAGGTTTCTTTTGCCCCGAAATAGTTTTTCTGATAAAACCTTTAAGGTTAAATCCTTCAGAAACAGTGTCGGAATTCTTAAAAGGCAGAAGTTTTACATTTGGCCAAAGCTCCTGAAGTTTTTGGTGATTGGCTGCCGTGCATGACGGACAAACCAAGGTAATGTTGTGCTCCTTTCTGAGGTATTCGATTAGCTTAAAAGTACCGCTTCTGCCCCCATCGTTGACAGGGTAAGGAAAAACTACTGTAACTAATAGAATATCCATATTTTTTTAGATTGGTAACTTTTCGCAGAAATGATAAATTCTGAATGTAATAGAAGTCAGAATACGTTTCAATATACTCTTTTTGGGGGCTACAGGCACTGGTTTTAGATAAAAACAACGAATAGATTTGAAATAATCGTTTTCGTTGGCAGCCAATTGGGACCGGTAACTTTTAAAAATCTCCACCAAATCAGGTCTATTATTGAGATCAAATCTATCCTGCCAACGCGAAATATTTTGTGGGTCTTTGATATTGATACCACTAAAATGATAAAACACCAAAGGTTGACCGTTTACAAAATATTTGCCGTTTTCGTATGTAAAATTACGCTCGTGCAGATTCCAATACGAAATATTATAGCCAGGATATTTATCGATTTTAACACCCTCAAAATACAAAGGCACCATGTTGCAGTAGAGTTGATCTACAAACATACCATTCTGGATATCCATGTAGCACTCAGTTTTGAGTTTGGTCATCCACCAATGCATGAATTTGTCCGTCTCTTCAGAGCGGCTCACCGCCAGAAAACCCAAGTTATAAATACCATTCACGAACATCTGCTGTTCGGTCCTGGTCTTTTTATCAAAAATCGGGGTATAAAAATGCGGTGTGAGAATAACATTATTCTGGGCCAAACCTTCCTCCAAACCTGTCAATTTATCAAAAATCTCAATGTCCGGGTCAAAATAAATGACAGAATCAATATCTTTTTTTGTTTTAAAAAAGTAGTCGATATAGAAAGGTTTTACAGCGGTATTAAGCTCTGTAATATCATACCTATCGCACATTTCATCAAAACCATCAATGCCTATTTTGTGAACTTCGAGCAGATTAAAACCCTCCAACTTGCTGGTATCTACACCACTACCGTCAATTTTGTCGCACAAACCTATCACAAACTCATAGTCGGGATTTGTTTTCTTTAGCGAATCGGCCAGTACCCTTGCTTGGGCTAAATAATTGATGGAGCAAATGGTAAAAGCAAACTTCTGCGACATTGGGTTTTGTTTAATGAAAGAGCAAAAATACTAGAATTATTCTTAATGTGTTAGTGTCATAATGTGGAAATTTGATAATTGCCCAATTGGAAAATGTAAGACTTTCAAGCTTTTCAACCCAGTCCAAGCACTATTTTAGCCAATTTATGAAACATTGAATTATCAGATTGACGCCATTCCCAAAATCTTGATAGATACGGCCAAATACCATTAATCGATATCCATTCGAATTCTCCACTCGGTGGGTAGATAATTATTTATTCTGTCACCTATTTTCTTGATCCAGCCCAGACCTAAACCACGGTAAGTGACAAGCACCCAGCCGTCTTTGCCTGCTGCAAACTCAAAGTTCTCTTTTTTCAAAAACTTCAAAGCTTGGGCCTCAGGTACTTCGAGACGTTCTACATTTTCAGATATGAGATCGGAAAGAGCAAATGCATGAGAAGGCACAAAATCTTTACCTTTGAAAATACCGATTTCTAAGCCCGATGACCTTTTGGCAAGGGCCCTAAGTACCGAACCATAATCAGCCAATAGTGAAGTTCTGATGGCCACAATATTGCCATCGTTTTTATAGAAAAACTCAATATCTTCGAAAACCTCTGGCTTAAACCAGTCTTTCAACACCGCTCTCTGCTCTCTCCTTAGTCTGTTCAAATCAGGCTTGCCTTTTACAAACTTGGCGTCTCTACTTAGGTTTTTCAAGGCTGCTATGAAAAAACCTTCGCCTTTGGTTTTGTGAGGAAAAAACTGAAAACAATTCTCGCTTTCGGTCACTCCCCAAGCCGCTGGTACATCCAATTTCATGGTTTCAAAGTCCAGTGTTCTGTTGAGCCATTTTACATTTTCCTGATTTTCGGCCGTATTGTAAGTGCATGTAGAATAAATCAACACACCTTTAGGAGCCACCAGCATGGCAGCCGCACTTAAAATTCGTTTTTGGCGAGCTGAACACATCTGTACATGCGACTCTGACCACTCGTTCACGGCAGCTGGGTCTTTTCTGAAAAGTCCTTCGCCAGAGCAAGGAGCATCAACCAAAACCACATCAAAGAAACCTTCCAAATCCGCAAATGTCTCAGGATCCTGGTTGCTGATGATAACATTGCTGTAGCCCCATTTGAGTAAATTCTCTTTCAGTATAGACAATCTACTCTTGATAACTTCGTTGGCAACCAATAGGTCGTTTTCTCCTAAAAGAGAAGCCAAGTGCGTGGTTTTTCCACCCGGTGCGGCACACAAATCAAGCACTTTTATAGGGCGACTTCTGTCTACAATTTGCTCAAAGACATGCTCCAGAAACATAGATGAGGCCTCCTGCACATAATACGCCCCTGCATGAAAAGATGGATCTAAAGTAAAAACTGGCCGCTGCTTGAGATAACGCCCTTCTTTTGCCCAAAGCACACTTTCTTCAACTTCGAGTGTGGGCAATTCGGATTTCTTTTTGGGATTGAGCCTAACACTAACCGGAACTGGCGTGTTAAGAGCGGCCAAGAAAGCCGGAAATTCATCTCCCAAAATCTGAGAGGTATGGTTTTGAAACGCTTCTGGAAGATTCATTAATGCTATTTACTTATCCGTTTTTGAGCGAATTAAATTGATTATTTTTTCAATTGCTTTATGGGTTTCTGAATGGCTATATTGTTGGGATACGACACCACATCGCCCTCAGCCGTTTGTATCTGGATCGAAAAAAGCGTGATATCCATCACCGTACCGGTCACGGAATCATCTTTGTCCATAATTTGTATTTTGGTGCCAATTTTATAAGGCGAATTAAAAAACATGATGATGGCAGAGGTGATATTGCTCAAAATAGACCAATTGGCAAATAAAGCCACACCCACAATAGTAAAAACCGAAGCAAAATAGATAGAAAGACCTTTGACCGAAACATCCCAAATGATACCGAGACATACAAAAAGTAATATGGCCAAAACAAAATTGAAGAACTTGTTGGCGTATTTTCTTTGGCCTGCGTCTAGGTCATATTTGTGGGCATGCTTTCGAATCATTGATCTGAAAAAAGCTCTAATGATCATGAGCAGTATAAATACCACCACACTCGCTACTATTTCAAAATATTTCGATTCGAACATTATTTCCATCTAAACTTTTTCACAAAAGTATCGAAAATACCTTGCAAAAAGATATATTTGAGTGTTCAAATATTCATTACTTATGGCCCTTACACCTTCCAACATGATAAATTTGGGTACGCTGGCACCTGATTTTATTTTACATGACACCATTTCAGAAACGGACCTTTCCCTGAGCCAAGTAAAGGGAGAAAATGCAACAATAGTGATGTTTATATGTAACCATTGCCCTTATGTGATACATGTTATGCCCGAAATTGTGCGGATTGTTGAAGAATATCACCCCAAGGGCGTATCGTTTGTGGCCATTAGTTCTAATGATATCGAAAAATATCCACAAGATGGTCCCGAAAAAATGAAGGAATTTATGGCCGAATGGAAATTAGCCATCCCCTATCTTTTTGACGAAAGTCAATCCGTAGCTAAGGCCTACGATGCGGCCTGCACGCCTGATTTTTATATTTTCTCAGAAGACCTCAAACTCAAATATAGAGGTCGGCTGGATGAATCAAGACCCAGAGTTGAGCACCCTCTTCCGCTCACCGGCAAAGACCTCAGAGGAGCATTAAATGCCATTTTGGCCAATCAAATGGTATCTGAGATACAGTTTCCAAGCATGGGCTGTAACATAAAGTGGAAAGAAGAACTATGAAACACCTAACCTTCTACCAAGAGGCCTTTGATGGTCGCAAAATGTTTTTCAACCAATGGCTGTCTGATGGTGAAGCCACGGCGAATATCGCTTTGGTACATGGTCTTGGCGAACACAGTGGAAGATATGAGGACTTCGCTCAATTTTTTACCTCAAGGAATATCAATGTATTAGCCGTGGATACTTTTGGCCATGGCCAAACCGAAGGCAAAAAAGGACATACTCCCAAAATGGAAGACTATTTATGGCAAATTGATTATCTCATAAAAATCACAATAAGTTTTGCCCCACTGGTCCCTACATTTCTATATGGCCACAGCATGGGCGGATGTTTAGTCCTTAATTACCTTTACAAAAACAAACCTGACCTTGCAGGAGTTATTGCCTCTGCACCCGCCATAAAGCCTGGTTTCCCGATACCGAAATTGAAACTTCTGTTGGGCCAATTTGGAAGAAAATTTATACCTGCTTTTACCCAACCCAACGGATTGGAATTGAATAACCTATCGCATGATAAAGCCATTATTGATGCCTACGTGGAAGACCCTCTGGTTCATAATTTGGTTTCAGGTGTTGTGGGCATCGGTATTATTGAGTGGGGAGAGTGGTTATTGAAAGGCATTAAAACAAGCCCTATTCCACTGCTGGTCATGCATGGAGAAGAAGACATTCTGACCAACTTCAAGGCAAGTAAAACTTTCTGCGAGAAAAATGACATTACCTTCAAAAGTTGGCCAAAATTATATCACGAAATTCACAATGAATTTGAGAATGAACAGGTACTGCAATATGCTCTAGATTGGATAAAGAAAATCTAGGTTTTAGAAAACCGCCCTTTTCTAAACATTTTGACAACTTTTGTCTCCTTGAGCTTGTCGAAGGGACATGCAGTATGGCCAATTGGAACGGGGCTTCGACAGGCTCAGCCTGACAACTAGGTGTCTCCCTGAGCTTGTTGCAGGGACATGTAGTATGTCCAATTGAAGCGGGGCTTTGACAGGCTCAGCCTTACAGCTAGGTGTCTCCCTGAGCTTGTCGAAGGGACAGGCAGTATGGCCAATTGTAGCGGGGCTTCGACAGGATCAGCCTGACATCCAGACGGTGTCTCCCTAAGCTTGTCGAAGGGACATGGAGAACTTAAAACCATATCGAGAACGGCTTGTATAAACTTTCGCTACATGAGTAACCAGTATACCAATAACCAATACACCAGTAACCAATAAACTAACCAAACCTCAAGGATAATATCTACCAATCTTCTCCACAATAGCCGTTCTGAGTTCCACAATATTGATAATTCCGCTCTGACGAAAAACCACCTGGCCTTCAGGCGAGACCAGAATAGTGTAGGGCAATGCACCCTGCCATTTGGGATCTACCGCCTCTATTAGGTCATATTTCTTTTCACTACCGAAAATGTAGTTTTTGTTAGAGGCATATTTTTTCTTCAGAAAATTCAGTGCTTTCTCTTGCACCTTAAAGTCGTCCATAGAAACCGTCACAAAATCAAAGTCTCTATTTCTGTACATCTTGTCAGTTTCTACCAGCGACGAAAACTCCGCCACGCAGGGCCCACACCAAGTTGCCCAAAAGTTTATTAGCCTATATTTACCATCAGTGTTTGCAATCAAATTCTTCATACCCTGCACATCAATTTTATCCAAACTCACGGGCTCAGATTTCCAGCCTTCTACCTCTTTGAGTTTCCAATCCGACTTCGACTTCCACTTCACAGAGCAGCCAAAAGTTTTAGTAGTCGGAGTGGTCACTATTCTTTTTGCCAAAAGATCATCCACGGCATTCTCCAGGTCAAAAACCTTGGCTCTACCTATGTGTTCCTCATCGTCTATCCTTCCCACATATTTCAAAACCCGCTCTTTGTCGAACACAAAAGCATGAGGTGTAGTGGTCGGCCCGTAGGCTTGAGAGGTGGCCTGGGTGGCTCCATCGTACAAATACGGAAAATTATATTTCTTTTGCTTGGATCTCAAAACCATTTCTGGATAGCTATCGCTTAGGTCAGAGTAGCCCAATTCATCAAACCGCACGGCTTTGTCGTCGTTGGGGCTTATCACCACCAATCGCACATTTTTGGTGGCGTATTTTTGTTGAAAAGCAATCATTCTGTCCTCATAAGCTTGAGCTGTAGGGCAATGGTTACAGCTAAAAATTATGACCAACAACTCGTAAGACTTAAAACTGGCCAAGTTGTAGATTTTGCCATCGGTGGCCTTCAAAGAAAAATCCGGGGCTTTTGCTCCTATTTCCAAAGTTTTAAAATCTTCGGCCTTGACCGAGCAAAACGCACAAAAAAGGAATAACAAACAAAGTGCTTTTTTCATATTAATAAGGTTGAATTGTCCTTAAAGTTACAATTAATTTAGATAATTATTGAAAAATCGGTAATTTTGAAAAAAAAATACATTGATCAGAAAAGCTCTCAACAACGAAGACAAAACACTCATTTCCTGGATTTTACTTCTTTTTTTAGCATTTGTTTGGGGTTTATCTTTCATTTTGGTCAAAAAAGTGGTCGTCAATTTTTCTGCGGTAGAACTTGGAGCAGGAAGGATTTTTATTGCGGGCTTGTCTCTATCTCCATGGGCAATAAAAAACTTCAAGAATTTCCCAAAAGCCAAAACCTTACCCCTATTATTATCGGGACTCCTAGGGTATCTTATTCCGGCTGTCATATTTGGCTTGGCCGGTAGTAAACTCAACAGCTCGCTGGCAGGTACACTAAATGCCACCACACCTTTGTTTGTTTTGGTGATGGGGGCTTTGTTTTTTTCTCGGAAAATAGAAAAATTCCAAATCACGGGCATCACCATTGGCTTTATTGGAAGTTTAATTCTGATATTGAGCGGCGGAAGCCATTCCTTAGATTTCAACAATCCTTACGCCTTATTGATTATAGCCGCCACCATCATGTATGGCACCAATGCCAACCTTGTCGGCACCCACCTGAGTACGGTTAAACCCATCATTATCAGCTCTTTTTCATTGCTATTTGTAGGCTTAATAGCTTTTTTTATTTTGCTAAATACAGATTTTTTCCAAAAAATATTTTTACCCGAAAACCATTTGCTTTTGTTGTATTTTGTGCTTTTAGGGGCTATTAACTCAGGTCTGGCCGCTGTTTTGTACAATTACGTATTGCAAATTTCCAGTCCGGTTTTTGCATCTTCTGTCACCTACCTCATCCCGATAGTGGCCACCTTAGCTGGTTTATTTGACGGCGAATCTATAAGCATTTGGCTCTATGTAGGTATGGCCATAATACTGGTAGGCATTTATCTTTTGAATAAGAAGAAATAAAGACCTCCAATTTTAATTTTCGTGATTTAGAAATTATCTTTGCGTAAAATCAATATTCATGGCTCTCAAATACAAGCGAATTCTCCTTAAACTTAGCGGCGAAGCCCTCAATGGCGGCGATAAAAGTCAAATTATCAATCCAGACATATTAGAACAATACGCCAAAGCTGTTAAAACAGTAGTTGAAACCGGCTGTGAAGTGGCCATAGTGATCGGCGGCGGAAATATCTTTAGGGGTGCTGCACAAAAATCGGGCATAGACCGCTCGCAAGGCGACTACATGGGTATGCTAGCCACGGTAATCAATGGCATGGCCATCCAAAGTGCCTTGGAAAGCGAAGGCGTAAAAACCCGATTGTTGTCTGCTATTAAAATGGAACAAATAGCTGAGCCTTTTATTAGGAGAAGGGCCATTCGTCACCTCGAAAAAGGCCGTGTGGTGATTTTTGGTGCAGGCACCGGCAACCCTTATTTCTCTACCGACTCAGGTGGAGCATTGAGAGCTGTGGAAATTGGAGCTGACGTACTTTTGAAAGGCACCAGTGTAGACGGTGTGTATTCCGACGACCCAAGAAAAAATCCGGAAGCAACAAAATACGACGAAATATCGTTTGACGAGGTGATAGGCAAGGGGCTCAAAGTAATGGACATGACTGCCTTTACACTATGCAAAGAGAACAAGCTACCCATTATTGTATTTGACATGAACCAAGAAAATAACCTCCTTAGACTAGTAGAAGGTGAAAAAATAGGAACATTGGTGAAATAAGAAATTATATATTTTAAGAAAATGGAAGAAATAGATTTATTATTGGACATGGCTCAGGATTCGATGGAAAGAGCCATGAAACACACCCAAATAGAATTATCAAAAATACGTGCGGGCAAAGCCAGCACCAATATGCTCGACGGTATCATGGTAGAATATTATGGCGTAATGACACCCATCGCACAGATGTCGTCTATCACTACACCAGACGCCCGCACCATACAATTAAAACCTTTCGAAAGAAAAACCATCAATGATATCGAAAGAGCCATCATCAACTCCAACGTGGGTCTCAACCCCGCCAACGACGGCGAAACCATTAGACTCAATGTGCCACCTCTTACGGAGGAACGTCGTAGAGACTTGGTAAAGAAAGTGAAGCAAGAAATAGAAGTGGCCAAAGTGAACATCAGAAAAGTGAGACAGGAAACCAACGACGACCTGAAAAAACTTAAAAACGACGGAGTATCTGAGGACGCCATAAAAATGGGTGAAGAGAAAGTACAAAAACTCACCAATCAGTTTATCGACAAAACCGACCAGATGTTTGCAGCTAAAGAAACCGATATCATGCAGGTGTAGGTTATCCCAAAATATTAAGTCTCCGAAAGCTCGATTTTTAATCGGGCTTTTTTTGTTGGAAAATCTTGGAATAAAAAAAATGCAGGCCTCAAAGAAGTCTGCATTTTTGATATGTTCTAATGAATTTCCTTAATTAGCGTCTTTTAATTGTCACAACCTTTAATTTCAGCTTTGAAAACTGAGCCATTACTGATTTCAGTTCCCGGACTCAAGGTTATAGACTTGCCTGCTTGGTAGCTCACATTGGCCCCCGAACTGACTTTATTTGTTGCTATAATTGTCATTCCGGCCTTCTTAACTACGCCAGTTCCAGACTGATCGTCAGTTGGACTTACCAAAATCAAGTTATCTGGACAATTATTGGTAACTGTTACAACAACTGGTTTAATATCGACACATCCATTTGCGGAGGTAGCTTTGATATAATAAGTGCCCGCAATGGTGATCGCTTCTGGACTACCGAGTGCTAATGTACCCTCTGCATCAGTGTGATAAGTTAAAAGAGTACCTGATGGAAGTGTACTGCCTGTGGTAACACCTGAAGCCGTGATATCTACACTTGGTGCTGGATCTGGGTTGATAATGAGTAGAACTGGAGCAACTTTGTCTTCCGTTATCACTATGCTAGCTGTTGCTGTACATCCATTTGCTCCTGTTACAGTTACCACATAGGTTCCAGCTGTAGTTACTTCCTGTGTCGCTAGTGTTCCAAGTACTGTTCCATTTGACCAAGCGTAGGTTCCAACTCCAGTAGCTGTCAATGTGATGCTTGGAGATGTACAAGTCAATACTGTGCTTGTTGGCGTTGTAATAGTAGCCTCTGGAGCGACTTTGTCTTCTGTTATCACTATGCTAGCTGTTGATGTACATCCATTTGCTCCTGTTACGGTTACCGCATAGGTTCCAGCTGTAGTAACTTCCTGTGTCGCTAGTGTTCCGAGTGCTGTTCCATTTGACCAAGCGTAGGTTCCAGCTCCTGTAGCAGTCAATGTGATACTTGGAGATGTACAGGTCAAGACTGTGCTTGTTGGTGTTGTTATAGCAGCCTCTGGAGCAACTTTGTCTTCTGTTATCACTATGCTAGCTGTTGCTGTACATCCATTTGCTCCTGTTACAGTTACCACATAGGTTCCTGCTGTAGTTACTTCCTGTGTCGCTAGTGTTCCAAGTGCTGTTCCATTTGACCAAGCGTATGTTCCAACTCCAGTTGCAGTCAAGGTGATGCTTGGAGATGTACAAGTCAATACTGTGCTTGTTGGTGCCGTTATAGCAGCCTCTGGAACGACTTTGTCTTCTGTTATCACTATGCTAGCTGTTGCTGTACATCCATTTGCTCCTGTTACAGTTACCACATAGGTTCCTGCTGTTGTTACTTCCTGTGTCGCTAGAGTTCCGAGTGCTGTTCCATTTGACCAAGCATATGTTCCAACTCCAGTTGCAGTCAAGGTGATGCTTGGAGATGTACAAGTCAATACTGTGCTTGTTGGTGTTGTTATAGCAACCTCTGGAGCGACTTTATTTTCGGTGATTACTACCGTTGCTGTACTTGGGCAAAATCCTGGCCCAAAACCTGGTATCGTTACGGAATAAGTTCCTGGTGCATTTACTGTTATGGTAGATGCACTAACTCCAGTACTCCAAGAATAACTCGGATAAGGAGGCCCTGTTACTGAAAGTACGATCTCAGTGTTTAAACAAGTCAATTCAGTACTTGGCGATGCTGAAATTGCACCTCCAGTTGGGAATGACATCATGACATATCTTTGAGCAGTACTTGTGCAACCATTCTCCCCAGTCGCTGTTACAACATAATTTCCCATCATATTAGCGGTAAGCGAACTTGTCGAGGAAAGCACCATACTTGGGAATGAAGTTGATGTCCAAATGTAACTCACTCCGCCACTCGCAGTAAGCAAAGCCGTATTGGTTGTACAATCCAATGCTGTTGGCCCAGAAATAGTAACTGTTGGAGGAGCTGTATCTGGGGTAACCTCCACACTCGTTGCTGTCGAAATACAACCATCTGCCGACTTCGAAGTAACTGAATAAACACCGCTCGCTACTGCCGAGAATATTCCATCTGTATTGGTGTAGGTAGTACCATCAATACTGTAGGTCATTCCTGTACCTATTGGAGCTGTTACAGTTATTGTTCCTGTCTCTACCGTACAAGTTGGTTGTGTTACACTTACCGTAGGTGCAGCTGGTATTGCTGGTTGGGCATTAACCTCCACACTTGTTGCTGTCGAAATACAACCATCTGCCGACTTCGAAGTAACTGAATAAGCACCGCTAGCTACTGCCGAGAATATACCATCTGTATTGGTGTAGGTAGTACCATCAATACTGTAGGTCATTCCTGTACCTATTGGAACTGTTACAGTTATCGTTCCTGTAGCTACTGTACAAGTCGGTTGTGTTACAATGGCTGTCGGTGCAGCTGGCGTTGCTGGTTGAGCATTAACCTCTACACTTGTGGCCGTAGAAACGCAGCCATCTACTGATTTTGAGGTTACTGAATATGTTCCAGAAGCTACTCCCATAAATGCTCCAGTGGTATTCGCATAATCTATACCATCAATACTGTAGCTCATTCCCAAAACTGGAGCTGATACTGTTATTGTGCCTGTGGCTACTGTACAAGTTGGTTGTGTTACAATGGCTGTCGGTGCAGCTGGCGTTGCTGGTTGAGCATTAACCTCTACACTTGTGGCAGGTGAGATACAGCCTGCTGCCGATTTTGCAGTTACTGAATATGTTCCAGTGGCTACTGTAGCAAATACTCCAGTAGTATTTGAATAATCCGTTCCATCAATACTGTAAGTCGTTCCAGAAACTGGAGAAGCTACTGTTATCGTTCCTGTAGCTATTGTACAAGTCGGTTGTGTTACAATGGCTGTCGGTGCAGCTGGCGTTGCTGGTTGAGCATTAACCTCTACACTTGTGGCCGTAGAAACGCAGCCATCTACTGATTTTGAGGTTACTGAATAAGTTCCAGAAGCTACTCCCATAAATGCTCCAGTGGTATTTGCATAATCTATGCCATCAATACTGTAGCTCATTCCCAAAACTGGAGCTGATACTGTTATTGTGCCTGTAGCTACTGTACAAGTTGGTTGTATTACAATGGCCGTTGGTGCGGCTGGGGTTGCTGGTTGAGCATTCACTGTTACACTTGTGGCTGTAGAAACGCAACCATCTCCTGATTTTGCAGTTACGGAATATGTTCCAGAGGCTACTCCCGTAAATACTCCAGTGGTATTCGCATAATCTATGCCATCAATACTGTAAGTCGTTCCAGAAACTGGTGAAGCTATTGTTATCGTTCCTGTAGCTACTGTACAAGTTGGCTGTGTTACAATGGCTGTTGGTGCAGCTGGCGTTGCTGGTTGAGCATTAACCTCTACACTTGTAGCAGGTGAGATACAGCCTACTACCGACTTTGCAGTTACTGAATAAGTTCCACTTATAACCGAGGTGAATATACCATCTGTATTGGTGTATGTTATGCCATCAATACTGTAAGTCGTTCCAGAAACTGGTGAAGCTATTGTTATCGTTCCTTTAGCTACTATACAAGTTGGCTGTGTTACAATGGCCGTTGGTGCGGCTGGTGTTGCTGGTTGAGCATTAACCTCCACACTTGTGGCAGGTGAGATACAGCCTGCTGCCGATTTTGCAGTTACTGAATATGTTCCAGTGGCTACTGTAGCAAATACTCCAGTAGTATTTGAATAATCTGTTCCATCAATACTGTAAGTCGTTCCAGAAACTGGTGAAGCTACTGTTATCGTTCCTGTAGCTACTGTACAAGTCGGTTGTATTACAATGGCTGTCGGTGCAGCTGGCGTTGCTGGTTGAACATTAACCTCCACACTTGTTGCAGGTGAGATACAACCTGCTGCCGATTTTGCAGTTACTGAATATGTTCCAGTGGCTACTGTAGCAAATACTCCAGTAGTATTCGAATAATCTGTTCCATCAATACTATAAGTCATTCCCAAAACTGGAGCTGATACTGTTATTCTGCCTGTAACTACTGTACAAGTTGGTTGTGTTACAATGGCTGTTGGTGCAGCTGGCGTTGCCGGTTGAGCATTAACCTCTACACTTGTGGCAGGTGAGAGACAGCCTGCTGCCGATTTTGCAGTTACGGAATAAGTTCCAGAAGCTACTCCCGTAAATGCTCCGGTGGTATTCGCATAATCCATACCATCAATACTATAGCTCATTCCCAAAACTGGAGCTGATACTGTTATGGTGCCTGTGGCTACTGTACAAGTTGGTTGTGTTACAATGGCCGTTGGTGCGGCTGGTGTAATATGAATAACTACATCTACCGTAGCACTTGCTACACAACTATTTGCATCAGTAACCGTTAGGCTGTATACTCCTACATTAGCCGCCTGAGCATTTGTAATACTGATTGATGGACTCGTGGAAGAGAATGTATTTGGACCGGACCATACATAATTTCCGAGAGCACTTGTAGAAAGGCTCAAAGTTGAACCACTACAAATAATTGTACTGCCTGTGATGGTTGGAAGTGCTGGTGTATTGAATGTTACAGCTGTCGAAATCGTTGGTACCACACAACCTTTCGAATCCGTAACTACCAAAGTATTTGTACTGGTAGAAGTAATATCTAAGGTGCTTACTGTTGTGGCGGTAGCTCCATTCCAAGAATAAGTATATGGAGAGGTCCCACCTATTGCATTTGCGGTAAGGGTCACTGTATTTCCTTCACAAGCAATTCCTGAAGAAGCTACCATTGCACTTGGCAAAGATAATGGTTCTGTTATGTTAATGCTTGTAGAAGCACTACATCCTGTATTCAAATCGTTTGCAACTATTGAGTATGTTCCTGCCGATATTGTATTAAATACTCCGCTCGGCTGAGCTTCTCCACCATTAAATGTATAATTAT
Source organism: Leadbetterella sp. (assembly GCA_035299025.1). GTDB lineage: Bacteria > Bacteroidota > Bacteroidia > Cytophagales > Spirosomataceae > Leadbetterella. The sequence continues at coordinate 167,050 of DATGXK010000016.1, read as the reverse complement.
AAGAACCACTACCTGTGGATGCTACAACCGTTATACTTCCGTCATTGCCACCCTTACAACCAACATTTGTTTGTGCTGTAATAGAAATAGTAGGATTGGTTGCATTAATAGTTGTTATGCTTCCATTCATCATTGATTTACAACCTGTAGCTGTATTTATGGCTTCGATTGAATACGTTCCTAAAATATTAGCAGGTGGCGTAAATACCAAAGCACTACCAGTTCCTGCTAAAACAGAACCTCCGAAACCAGACGCAGTTAATTTATAATTTACACCCACAGTTGAGCTACTCAAGGTAATTGGAGAAGCTACTCCCGAACAGATTGATGGGTTTCCAGAAACGTTAAAAACCGTAGGAAGTGGATTAATTACTACCGCAGTTGTTGCCATTGCTATACATCCATTTCCATCAGTTACAGTAACAGTATATGTTCCTGCTGCTGCTAATGTTACGGCTGTTACACTTGCATTTTGTGTTAATGCAGCAAAACCATTTGGTCCTGTCCAAGCGTAAGTCAATCCACCTGTTGACGACGTAGCTGTTGAGGTAAGATTCAGTGCCGATGCCTCACAAACTGGGGTATTACTTGATGCTGTAATACTTGTAGCAAGCGTTGGCTCACTTATTATAACGGCTGCTGGTGAGAATGTACAACCGTTAGCATCTGTTACCGTAACTGTATAAGTTCCTGCTACTAAACCTGTCGCCGTAGCACTTGTTTGAACTGGTGATGTACTCCAAGAGTAAGTATAACCTGTTCCCACAGTTCCACCAGTTGCCGACACCGTTGCAGTACCTGTTGCTGCTCCTTTACATGATACATCTACTTTAGTAGTTGTGGCAGTTAATGCAGCGGCTGGCTGGCCTATCGTGACTGACACCGTTCCTGTACAGCCATTTACATCTGTTGCCGTGATGGTGTAAGTTCCTGCTATGGCTGTTAATGTACTTGCGTCTACTGTACCACCCGAAGATGTGAATGTATGAGTACCTGTACCTCCAGTAGCCGAGAGAGCTGCCGAACCATTGCCACCGAAACACAAAGCTGCTGTTGGTATTGCTGAGGCTATTATGACAGTTGGTTGAGTAAGTGTTATTGTTGATGCCATACTTTCGCAGCTATTGGCATCTTTTACTCTGATTTCATAAGAACCATCTGTTAAACTTGAGAAAATGTATGGGCTTGTTCCTGCAACATGATTCAGTCCATTATCTTTACTAAACATTGGACTTGTAGCAGAAGTAGTTACTGTAATTGTACCATTTGCTCCACCATTACAACTCGGATTTATTGATGAAGTTGTGAAAATTGGCAATGAATTTACAGTTACTGTTACTGGAGCGATTACATAACAACCTGTTGAAAGTTCGCTTCTGATATAAATCGTTGAACTTGCGGCAATTGCGGTTGGTGTCGTAATATCGCCAGTTCCGCCAGCCATAGCCAAAGTATTGGTAGAATAATAATCAGTTGTTGTTCCTGTATTTACTGTTTGAACACTGGAATTCGTAATATCGACTGTTACACCATTACATACAGCCGCTGGGTTTACCACCGTCAATGCTGGTAATGGATTTACAGTTACTGTAACAGGTTCTATCATATAACAACTTGTTGAAAGTTCGCTTCTAATATAAATCGTCGAACTTGAGGCTATTGCTGTTGGATTTGTTATATCACCTGTTCCACCACTCATCGCTAAAGAATTGGTCGAGTAGTAGTTTGTAGAAGTTCCAGTATTCGCGGTTTGAACACTTGATGTTGTTATATCGACTGTTGAAGGGTTACATACCGCAGCAGGGTTCACCACTGTTAATGTTGGCAATGAGTTAATGGTTACCATAACTGATTCAATTACATAGCAACCTGCAGCAGATTCGCTTCTAATATAGTATGTACCACTTGTGGCTATTGCTGCTGGGGTAGTAATATCACCTTCACCACCAGTCATTGCCAAAGCATTAGTAGAATAATAGTTTGTTATTGTTCCTGTATTAGTAGTTTGCACTGTTGATGTTGTGATATCAACGGTTGCGGGGCTACATACAGCAGCAGGATTTACCACTGTTAATGTTGGTAATGAATTGACAGTAACTGTTACACTTCCTGACAAGGCTTTTGTGCAACCGTTAGCAGTAATGCTTACAAGCGTATAAGTTGTAGTTGCAGTTGGGCTTACTGGAACATTAACTATTCCGCCTGTTGGTAATGAAACTGTCTGATTAGAAGTCCCATCATTGTATGTTATGGTTGCCGCCCCTATAAAAGGAGGCGTACTGAAACTTAGGTTGGTACTACCTCCAATACAAATTGAATTATTACCATTAATACTACCAAACAATGTTGGTTTCACAGGAACTGTTATTGTGAAAGGAGTTCCTACGCACGAACCAGTCACACTGGTTGGAGTCACAGTATAAACCACATTTTGTAAACCTCCAATTATATCAATACTTGTTAAAACATCTGTAATCGTCGAACCTATTTGGGGGGTAGTTGAGAACCCACTTACAAATACAGGCATTGATGGTGCAGCACCCACCCATGAGAATGTGCTATTTACACTATTGTTTGTGGTGAGTGTATATCCAACAGCAGTTCCTGAACATATAGCAGGTAGAGTAACACTTTCTCCTGTTGGTTTAGAATTTACTAATAAACTTGTACTATTGCCAGTCGTGAAAGTAAGTCCACAGCTAATGGCTGGGTCGTTGATTGCTTTTATTGCAATGGTATTATCTGTCGTTGCTAATGGGTCAGTCATGAATGAAATTGCTCCACCAGTTCCAACAGTTGTTGTTTTTATTACATCTGCTCCTCCATTGATACTATATATAACATCAACACTTGTACCTTGAGCAAGACCTGTTGTCATTGAAATCGTTGAACCCGTTCCTTCACAAGCATCAGTAGCTGCCAGAGCAGTAAAATTGAATGTGGCCGGACTCACACTAATATCAAAAGTACATTCTGTCGATTTATTTCCCGACTCATCAACAGCAATTAAATGAACAGTAGAAACACCTCCCGCTGTAAACGTTGCTCCACTTCCTGTACCATCAATTAAGGCACTTATACTTCCTGATGCATAATGTCCTGTAATGTAATATTTATAAGAAATTGTACCTGAGCAATTGTCAGTGGCAACAGGTGTCCAAGTAGGTGTTGCAGAGCAACCGCTTGCTGCTGCAATATTTAATTGATTAAATGGACATGTTGTTATTACTGGTGCTATGTTATCATTAACAGTAATTATTTGGTCTTGTGCAGCAGCGGCATTTCCACAAGCATCTACCAAACTCCATGTTCTGGTGATGATTTTAGTTCCTGCAAAAGTACCGTTCGCAATAGCATCTGTGAAAGTTGCTATTAATCCTGTGCTACAATTATCTGCTTCGTCAGTAACATCACCAGTTATAGTTGGACTTGATACATAATTACAATCTGAATCTGTAAATATTGTAATATCAGCAGGTTTTGTAAAAGTTGGTGCTACCAAATCTCTTACATTTACAGTTCTGGTAATTGGTGTACCAACACAACCACCCGTAGTAGAAGGTGTAAATGTGAAAGTAATCGGATTATTTATGGTTAAAGCACAACTTAATGAGAGGGTTGTATTTACAGCCTCTGTTCCAAGGTTTACGAAACTATCACCTCCTAATGTATTATTATTAGCATCTTTAGCAGTCCAGTTGAAGTCGTAGGCATCGTTGTTTGTACTTGTAACATCAAATACTATTGCTGAACCTGGACAAACATCTGCTGTAATATTACTAACAGTCATTGGGTAGGGTTGTCCAACTATTAAAGTTCCTGTGGCTGGGGTACAAGTGTTTGCATCCGTAATGCTATAATTATAAGTTCCAGCAATTAAACCGGTAAAGTTTCCAGAGGCAGCCCCAGTTGTATTTGAACCTGTTCCAGTAATTGTATAAGAATAAACACCCGTGCCTCCAGCACCTACTAAATGAATCTCTCCATTAGTACCTCCTATACACGTTACATCAACTTTAGTAGCCGTTGAAGTCGTGATGGCATCAGGTTGGGTAATTGTTGTTCCAGCACTTCCATCTAAATCAATGATGCAGGTTGGTACTGCCGCATCTCTAATCGAAATTTGATATGTCCATGCTATTAAACCTGTGAATGAACCACTTGATTGCCAATTAGCTCCATTATCTTTGCTATATTCATAGGTTCCCGCTCCGCCATTTGGTGTGATCACTGTTACCGAACCTGTTCCACCAAAACATATCGCATTGGTCCCCGTTACTGTTGCTGTAAGTACTGATGGTTGGGAAATTGTTGTTCCAACACTTCCATCTAAATCAATGATACACGTTGGTACGGCTGCGTCTCTAATCGAAATTTGGTATGTCCCTGCTATTAAACCTGTGAAAGAACCACTTGATTGCCAATTAGCTCCATTATCTTTGCTAAACTCATACGTTGGAATAGTTCCTGTTCCGCCACTTGGTGAAATAACTGCTATTGAACCCGCTCCGCCAAAACATACTGCATTGGTTGGTGTAACAGTAGCCGACAAAATTGCTGGTTCAGTAATTGTTGTTCCAGTACTTCCATCTAAATCAATGATACAGGTTGGTACTGCCGCATCTCTAATCGAAATTTGATATATTCCTGCTAATAAGCCTGTAAACGAACCACTTGTTTGCCAGTTGGCTCCATTATCTTTACTATATTCATAGGTCCCCGCTCCTCCAGTTGTTGAATTTACTACTATTGAACCTGTTCCGCCAAAACATACTGCATTGGTTGGTGTAACAATAGCCGACAAAATTGCTGGTTCAGTAATCGTTGTTCCAGTACTTCCATCTAAATCAATGATACAGGTTGGTACTGCCGCATCTCTAATCGAAATTTGATATATCCCTGCTATTAAACCTGTGAACGAACCAGTTGATTGCCAATTAGCTCCATTATCTTTGCTAAACTCATACGTTGGAATAGTTCCTGCTCCGCCACTTGGTGAAGTAACTGATATTGAACCCATTCCACCATAACATACGGCATTGGTCGTATTAACTGTTGCCGATAAAATTGCTGGTTGAGTAATTGTCGTTCCAACACTTCCATCTAAATCAATGATACAAGTTGTTACTGCTGCATCTCTAATCGAAATTTGGTATATTCCTGCTACTAAGCCTGTAAACGAACCACTTGTTTGCCAGTTGGCTCCATTATCTTTACTATATTCATAGGTTGGAGTTGTTCCGGTTCCGCCATTTGGTGCGGTCACCGCTATTGAACCTGTTCCACCAAAACATACTGCATTGGTTCCTGCAACTGTCGCCGTAAGTACTGATGGCTCAGTAATCGTTACCGCCAAACCAGTGGTAGCAGTACATCCATTTGCATCAGTCGCAGTTATTGTCACGCTATAAATACCCGCTGATAAACCCGTAATATCTTGTGTATTAGCAGTGAATGCAGGTGTTAAAGCCTTTGCCCATACATAAGTATAAATTTTCGTACCAGTACCTCCTGTTGCGTCTGGAACTGTTAAGTCAATCGAGCCATTATTTCCTCCAAAACAATTCACATCAACTTTTGTAGAAAAAGGAGTACCAGTTACTACCGCAGCTGGTGCAGTTATTGTAACAGATGGTAAACTTACTTCACAACCGTTGGCATCTTTTACTTTTAAGGTATGTACACCAGCAGCTAATCCTGAGAAAACATTGCTTGTTTGATAAGCTCCATTATTAATTGAATATTGTTTTGTACCAGTACCTCCTGAAGCAGTTACCGTTATTTCTCCATCAGTTGCAGTCGCACAACTCAAATCAGAACCGTTGTATGATTTTTTCGCACCACTACCCGTTATTTGGTCAGGCTGCGAAATCGTCAAAGTTCCTGCTTTGGTACATCCTGCCCCGTCTCTGACAGTAACTATATAAACCCCAGCAGGGGCAGTCATGATGTTTCCAGTAATTGTTACGCCGGTAGTTGGATTGCTTGTAAATACATAACCACCTCCACTACCACCTGTTGCTTGTAAAATTGCACCGCCCAAATCTCCAAAACATGGAGCAGGTGATGGAATCATTACAAGGGTTGGAGAAGTAATGGTAAGCGTACCATTTACATAAGATATATTGTAATTACTAAGGCCTAAGCCCACCGCAGCAGATATAACAATTGGATAATCTGGTCCAGGTGATGATTTAGTAGCCGTTGATGGTGAACCCGTACTTGTAAGAGTTACGCTTGTTACTGCGTCTCCCGCAACTAAACCAATTGTTGTGAATTCAGTTCCTATGAAGGTAGCAATTGTGCCTTCGCATTTGTTTCGATTGTTGGCGGTGATGGTGAGGGATTTTTGTGCGATATTGGCAGTAGATGTATTGACACTTGATAGAGTGTAATTTCCAGCATCAGCACCAAATAAAGTTGCACCCGTTAAAGTTACTATTTTACCAGGACCAGCGATATGCGAATCAAAAGTGGCAGTCCCACCGATTAGAGTTACAATCTCAGAACCTACTACTCCTGTCAGAGCACGAGCTAAAACTGTTGCAGAATTATTCCCGTCGTAAACTTTATTGTCAGCAGTAAAATTCCCTGTCAAAGTTTTAGCATCAATATCTGCCGATAATCCCATTGGTTGTGAAACCGTATAATTACTATTCGGTGCGGTATAACCTGTAACTGTCACCGCCTTGGCTGTTCCAACTATTGGTGTTGCAAAACTTGCCGATGGAGTTCCGGTTACAGTAAATGTTTCACTGCCCACTAAGCCAACATATGAAGGCGTTCCAGAAAGAGTAGCACTTGTTGTGCCATCGTAAGATTTATTATTTGCCGTTAAGCCCGTTATCGTCAGAGCTACTGTTTCAATATCCGCCGATAATCCCGTTGGTTGTGAAACCGTATAATTACTATTCGGTGCGGTATAACCTGTAACTGTCACCGCCTTGCCTGTTCCAACTATTGGTGTTGCAAAACTTGCCGATGGAGTTCCGGTTACAGTAAATGTTTCACTGCCCACTAAGCCAACATATGAAGGCGTTCCAGAAAGAGTAGCACTTGTTGTGCCATCGTAAGGTTTATTATTTGCCGTTAAGCCCGTTATCGTCAGAGCTACTGCATTCACAGTCAAACTCCCCCCCTCACTGTTCGAACTACCACAAGGATTCGTAACTACACATCTGTACAAATAGCCAGTCATAGCCACAGTTGGCTTAGTGACATTCAGCGTAGTTGTAGTTTCATTTGAATAAATACCACCGCTAACATTATTCCAAGAACTTCCATTATTTGTACTTACTTGCCATTGATAAGTAGCCGTTACATAACTTGTGGCAGAAAGAGTAAAACTCGTATTATCTCCATAAGTAATACTTGAGGCAACTGGATTTGAATTTACTGCTGGAACAGTTCTAACGTCACCACTAACCAATACCCCTAAACTCGCCACTGATGTAAAACCTCCACCTATAATAGTTACTGTTCCAGAATGGGAGCCAGCTGTAGCATTTGATTTTAGACGAACATATATCGTTTGATTTACCGAACCCGATGAAGGAGTAACCACAACAGAAGCGGCGAAGGTTATATTATCTGTAGAAACCTCATAATCCGTTGGAGCTGTCAGAACTACATTAGAAGATGCCAAGCCATCTCCTTGCACTACAAAACTTTGTGGCGTTCCAGCTGAACCCAAACAAGCATAGAAACTACTTAATGAAGTTGTAGTTGAACCAAGAACGCGACCATTTATTGTAAAATCCGAGGCTGTAGAATTACCAGTATCATAAATATAAAAAGTCCCTGAATTGTTGGAAGAATTGTAAGGTACTAAAATCATTTCTATTGATTGCTTTTGCTGTTGTAAATCAAAATCACCAGAAAGTGAAAATGGAGTTACTGATGCACCAGAAGTTGAAGTGCTACCGAAAGCAAAGGGACCTGATGAAATACCCGAAAACAGATCGCCATTAATTGAATATCTTAATTCTCCATTTGCTGGCCCTGTAGATGTTCTTCTGTAAGAGAGCGGGTCTACACTTGTTAATGATATTGCAAAACCTGTATTTGCAGAAATTTTGAAACTCATGAAGTCATCTGCCATAATAGCATCATCTGCAGTTATATTGGCCCAGCCAGCTGATCCATAGCCCCTTGCAATACTCGAAACAGTTCCCCCAATAGAATTCCTTAGTAAATTTGTATTAACTGTTATTTTAGAATTGTTTATGGCGGTTGGTGCAGTTGCTGAGCCACTCGTTACTCCGCTCATATCCCAACTTACCAAGGCTGTCTGCCCCACAACTCCCCCACTAACACCAAGGAGAATTAGCATCATCCAAGCTTTCAAATATCCTTTCCCCTTATATATGGAGGATGGTAGAATTTCAAAAGTTGAAGTCTTGTGGAAAAGATTGGTAAAAAAACCAAGCACCATCCTGAGGGCATTGGTTATGAATGTAGTAATAATTGCAGTAGTAGAAAATGTTCTCATAAAGAGGTTATTTTAAAATAGTTTTAAGGAATCGTTTTAATCTATATTCGATAAGGAAAGAGAATTTAGGAGGCCAAGTGAGCCAGGGTGTCGCGACGGCGACGAGACACCCTTATTTCTTTACCGTCTTCAAGGCAAATAAAATGAGTGTCATTTTTAAGAATTATGGAATCTATAAATTGTGGGTTGATAAGCATAGACCTATTAACCCGCAAGAATCTTTTTTCGGTAAGTTTCTCTTGATGTCTTTTTAGTGTCAAAGAAGATATAATCTTTGTGCCATCCGATAAATGAAACAAAGTGTAGTTTTCGAGAGCCTCTAAAAGCACCAGTCGGGTCAAATCAACCGAGTCATTTTTTTTTAAGTAGTAAAATTCCATAGTTTCAGTAGTTTTTGGGAATCACAAAACTCTGAACTTCTGAAGGCCCTCACAATTCCATAATAATGGTATTTTTTACCCTTAGAAAGGCTACATAATCATTTTTTTCAGTTACTAAAACTATTTTAGATACCTGATTTCATCTAAATGTCGTTTTTGAGAAAATTTCTAACACCCGAATTGCCTGAAAACGAGACGCATACCGAATAATAAATATATTTTTTTTTAATGTTTGAATGGTCTATTTTTGGCTTTTCGACCGTTCAATAAAGTTACAGTTTCCCAAAAAGCCATTAAATCTACGAGTCATGTATAATTCTATTAACACAAGAATCATGATTTTAAGCAATCAATCTTTATACATTGATGCTCTGAAATCTTTACTGAATACCGAGAACCAAGACTTCCAAGTGGATGGCCTTAACATAGAAGATTCCACCACATCAGAAAACATCAAATCGTTTCAACCCGAGGTCATTCTATTGGATGCAAACGGTATGGGAAAAAACATTTGGGATTTTTTAAACCTCACACACAAACAGTTTCCGGCGGTTAAAATAATAATGTTAGCCAACAGCAACGAGCAGGTTTATCTTGATTATGCACACAAAAACGGAGCAGCTGGATACATTCTCAAATCATCCCCTAAAGAGTTGTTGGTGGCCGCCATCAGGATTGTTTTAAAAGAAGGCTCGTTTTATGACCCAGGTATAAAAGCCTATAACAAAAACGGTATTCACCACAAAATCCAAGAGAAATACAAACTGAGTAGTCGTGAATTGGAAATTATTATACTCATCAAAGACGGCCTATCCTCCAAAGACATGGCCAACTCTCTGGGAATAAGCTTCCATACCATAGAAGCCCACCGTAAAAACATCTACAATAAGCTACAAATCAATAAAGTGACAGAACTTTTAAGAATATTTGCCGAGTTCGGCGGATGACCAAACCTTTCCTGCTAAAACACATTTTTTTAGAATAAAATGGCCTTTTGATTTTACTTAGATCAGGAGGCTATTTTTTTGAGGTTGAATAATCGTGTGTCCAACAATTTATGGGGTTATTCTTGAAATAGAGCCATATATTTGTAAAAAATCAAATCCGACCTCATTTATGTTAAAATATATTTTGGTGTTCAGTTTTTTTGTTATTTACCAAAACCAAGGATTGGGTCAGGAGTTCAGTGGCCGTGCTTGCTCTACTACCAAAATCAGAGCCTTCCAAAACGCCAAAGCACAAGCTCGTTTGGCGTATCCGGGAGACCCCAACATCGATGTAGTTTTTCATCGTATAAAACTCAACATCAACCCCAGCAACAAATTTTTAATAGGCTCAGTATTTACTACTTTCACTGCTCAAAATGACATCGGCAGTGTAAGTTTTGACCTCCAAGCCAACATGAAAGTAGATTCTGTAAAAATTGGTAGCCAAAAGATAGGCCATTCGCAAGGCAACAATAAGCTCAATATTGTTTTACCTAAATCACTGAAAACAAACGAAGTACAAAGTTTGGAAATATTTTATAGAGGTACCCCACGCACCTCGGCCTTCGGGAGTTTCAGTCTTAGCACACATGGCTCGGCCAAGTCGCCCGTGATATGGACCCTCAGCGAACCTTACGGAGCACCAGACTGGTGGCCTTGCAAAGACAACCCCGCCGACAAAATAGACAGCACCGAAGTATGGGTGACCTTGCCATCAAGCTTTGTGTCGGTATCGAATGGTTTTTTGCAATCAGACATAAAAACAGAAAATGGCCAAAGTACTTACAAATGGAAAAACTCCTATCCCATAGCCCATTATTTGATTTCGATAGCATGCTCAAACTACACCACACATCAAAATGTATTTAACTACAACGGGAAAAGCATGCCTGTGGTGCATTATCTATACCCCGAAGCCCTCACAAACACCATAAAAAAACAGCTAGACGAGACCACAGACATGCTTAAGTTTTTCTCCGATTTGTTTGGGGAATATCCTTTTATGGACGAAAAATATGGGCATGCCATGTGCAATTTTGGAGGGGGCATGGAGCACCAAACGGTGAGCTCTATGGGAGGTTTTTCTGAAGACCTCATAGCACACGAGCTGGCCCACCAATGGTTTGGCGACAAAATTACCTGCAAAACTTGGGCAGACATTTTCGTCAACGAGGCCTTTGCCTCATATGCTGAAGCTCTGTATCAAGAACACAAATACGGCAAAGAGACCTATCAAGAAACTATAAATGAGCACATCACCAATGCCAAGAAAACGCTTGAGCCCATCTATATTTCAAATCCCGCCAACGAGAATTTGATATTCGACTATGGCCTTACCTATGGCAAAGGAGCTGTGGTATTGCACATGTTGCGTGGTGTTTTGGGCGATTCTTTGTTTTTTGTATCACTTAAAGCCTACCAAAACTCTGAGTTTGCTCATAAAGCCGCTACGATAGACGATTTCAGAAAAGTAGTAGAACGAACTTCGCAAAAAGACCTTAAATACTTTTTTGACCAATGGATTTACGGGGTAAATTACCCCAAATATACCTTTAGCTACAAACAACCACAGCCAGAGGTTTTGGAAATAATGGTTAGTCAAGAAAAGCTCAACACCAACCCCAATTTTTTCAAAATGCCCATAGAATTCAAAATCGTTATGAATTCCGGCAAGACCTTATCCAAAACCTTCTTCCAAGACGAAATAAGCCAGGTATTTAAAATTACAAATCTAACTGAGCCAGTGAAAGAAGTCGTTTTTGACCCCAATTTGCTCATAATGAAAGAACTCAAAAACCTTGGGAGCATCACCAGTAATGAAATCCAGGAGCAGTCTATAGGCATTTTCCCGAACCCAGCCTCAGACTATCTCGAAATGAAACATCAACTACGGGATTTGCAAAGTATTGAGCTATTGAATAACAAAGGACAAATAATCAAACACTTAGCTCCAAATTCCACCAAAATAGATCTCAAGAACCTAGCCAGTGGCCACTATATTTTAAAATTCACAAGCCCGACACAGTCTGTTTCTGCTACGTTTATCAAAAACTAAATTATTGGTCTGGTTTTTGGATGATTTATTCCAAAAAGATATTTCACCGATTATCTAAATACGATAATGCTCCGTTTGCTTGTGTTTTTTCTTTTTCTGCTAAAGTGCAGTTTGGTTTTTTCTCAGAAAACCATTCTAAATACTTCATTAGTGGATATCAAAGGAAATACAACGGAACTCCAGGAGCTCACCTTGCCTGATAAGCCAACCTTCATCAGTTTTTGGGCCAGTTGGTGCAAACCTTGCCTTGAAGAAATAGTGGCACTAGACCATCTACTCAAAACGAAACAGTTGGATATCAATTACATACTTATCAATACCGATGAACTAAGAACATTGAGCAAAGCAAAACAAATAGCAAAACAAAAGCAATGGTCGGCTCATTTGCTCTTCGATACCAATCAAGACTACATGCGTGTGTTGGGTGTAAGAAACCTTCCGCAAAGCTTCTTATATGACAAAAACCGCATCTTAAAGGCCAGTTTTAATGCTTTCACCAAAGGTGACGAGTACAAATATTTCGATTTATTGAAATGAAATCTCTGCTTACACTTCTTCTTTCCGCTCAGCTGGCCTTAGCCAACATCAGCCCGGCAGACACTTTAAAGACTCCCATAAGGGTTTGGGGAAATTTCAAAAGCACACATGTACTTTATAATCAAGAACTTAATCCTTTTGTATATTACCCGAACATTTCCAACCAATCGTACCTCGATATATTTTTGCTAAAAAATAATTTTACCGCTGGAATAAGATTAGAAAGCTATCTGGAACCTCAGGTAGGCATGCCCAATGAAATGCAAGGATGGGGAGTGGCCTCGAAATTTTTAAAGTATAAAAACAAAAATATAGAGCTCGGCTTAGGCAATCATTACGAGCAATTTGGTAACGGACTTATCCTCAAGACCCAAGAGCAGCGTGCCATTGGCATGGACAATTCAATAGATGGAGTATGGGGAAATTTCAAACTCAGAAAAATTACCTTAAAGTCATTGACAGGTAAACAACGAATGGGTTTCAAGCACGCCAATGCTTGGGTGTCTGGACTAGATTTTGAGCTAAAAAACCGTTTAAAATCGAACACCCTTTTACTGGGATTTAGCGATGTTCTGAAAGTAGAAAAAAGCGAAGAAACATTATCCAAAAACAATGAACTGGTCAATGCAATGACCTTCAGAACGGGCATTCAGGGCAAAAAAATATCGGTGAATATCGAATACGCCATCAAATCAAATGAGCCAATCCAAAACAGCAGTATCCAATATTCCAGGGGTCAAGCTTTTGTAGGAATTGTAGACTGGTCAAATAACAAAAACGCTGTGGTTTTACATCTTAAACACACAGAAAACATGGATTTTCGGTCTGAAAGAGGTACCAGACTCCAAACAGCTCTTATCAATTTTATACCCAATTTCACGAAACTCAACACCTACCGCTTGCTCACGCTTTATCCATACGCCTCACAAGTGGCGGGCGAAACCGGTGGGCAATTGGATTGGACAATCTTTACAGAAACCGGGGCTGAGCTAAACGCCAATTTTAGTCTTTATCAACAACCACGATTCATAGAGGCAGCCATGCCACTTTATCGCGAACTCAATCTTGAATATTCAAAGGACTTAAGTGAAGATTCTAAAATTCGTCTTTTGGCCAATTACGCACATTTCAACAAAGGTATTGTATTGGGTGGTTTTCCAGAAATAGTTAAATACCAAGCCATCGTAGCAGATTTCACCAGAAAAATAAGTAAAAATCTGAGCATAAACACACAAGCCCAGCACCTTTACACACGCCAAGACAAAGGCTCTTGGGCGTTAGCATTGGTAGATTTGAGAATAAAATCTAAATGGTCCATTTTCGTAACCGACGAATTTAATTATTCTCAGAATGAGCATTATTATCAAGTAGGAAGCAACTTAAATCTTGGCTCAAAAACCCTTGGTATAAGCTACGGAAAAGTAAGAGAAGGTCTATTTTGTGTAGGTGGAGTATGCCAAATCATTCCCGAATACGAGGGTTTAAGTATAAATTTTGGTATTAACTTCTAAAAAGAATTATAACTATATAAATATTTAGACAAATACAAAAATAACAACCGCACAATATAAACCCATTGTGAAACTTTGTGCCAACTTTGTGTGCCTTTGTGTAACAATTCGCATGCTATTTTAAACGAAAAAACCGCAAAGAAAATGTATGCAAAGAACACAAAGCTACTTTAAATAACTTACAAACAACTTTTTGTGCAACTTAGTTAACAACCCAGAACCCTCAAAAATACTCAATTTAACAATTTAATAACCCTCTAAAATTGTCAGAACAAACTGATTTGCAGAAATTTGTAACATGAAAAAGAAAACATACGCTTACAAAGCCATTATGCAAAACCAACCAAAATACACCTTTAGTGCAGAATTGAAAGACGACTTTCAAGACGAAGTGCTTAGTCCTGAGGATTTCGATTTCTCAGATTACGAAGATTCCGAATACGATTCTTTAGAAGACAAGTAATCAAAAAATACCCTCAGCCACTCTGAAAGTATTGGCATGGGCTTCTACAATGTCCGCTATTTTGGGGGAATAACCGCCACCCATCACCACCACGACCGGAACATTATTCTTCTTTGCAATCTCTAGTACCATTTCATCCCGTTTTTTACATCCATCAAGGGTAACCTTGAGTTTTCCGAGTTTGTCCGTTTGAAGAATATCAACTCCCGAAACGTAATAAATAAAATCGGGGGCAACTTCTGCCAAAAGTCGGGGTAAATGATATTGTAGCAGGCCAAGATATTGTTCATCAGCACATCCAGTAGGCAAGGGAATGTCTAAGTCGGAGACTTCTTTTTGCAAGGGATAATTATCTTTTCCATGCATTGAAAAAGTAAAAACCTCCGGAGTATTTTCAAAAATCTTGGCAGTGCCGTTGCCTTGGTGTACGTCCAAATCTACCACCAAAATTTGTCTGGCTTTTTTGTCATGCAACATCTTCATAGCAGCCACTGCCACGTCATTAAGCAAGCAAAAACCCTCACCAGCAGCTGAATACGCATGATGGGTTCCTCCAGCTATATTGAACGAAACACCATTGTCTAGGGCAAAATAACTGCAATCTATCGTGCCTTGGGTAATTATCAATTCCCTTTCAATCAATTCTGCCGTCAACGGAAACCCTATCTTCCTAATCATTTTTGGAGATAGACTTAGAGAAAGGAAATCATTATAATACTCGAGCGTATGGACCCGCAAAACATCCTCTGCTTTTACCTTTTGAGGTTTGAAAAAATTCTCAGGCTTAAATGTACCTTCATACAACAATTGTTCGGGCAATAGCTCATATTTGAGCATTGGAAATCTGTGCCCTTCGGGCAAAGGATGACAATAAATGGGATGAAAAGCTATTTTTATCAAAATCTCTTCGATTTCACTTGACCAACATTCTCCGCAATTCATTCAGCTTCAACAAGGCCTCTATCGGCGACATGGTATCCAAATCCAGTTCGGTCAATTTCGTTTTCAACTCCTCTCCTACCGGATCTACCGGATCAAAAAAGCTTAACTGGAAATTATTTTTCGGAGCTTCTTTTATTTTTTCCTTATTCTTTTCTTTGATGTGGTCTTTTTCGAGGTGATGCAAGATTTCGTTGGCTCTTAAAACCACTGATTGCGGCATTCCAGCAATCTGTGCAACATGAATACCAAAGCTGTGCTCGCTTCCTCCCTCTTTTAGTTTTCGCAGAAAAACCACCTTTCCATTCAACTCCTTCACCGAAACATTGAAATTCTTAATGCGTTTAAAATCCTCCGTCAGTTGGTTAAGTTCATGATAATGGGTAGCGAAGAGTGTCCAAGGCTTAAACTTGGCGTGATTGTGCAGGTATTCGGCAATACTCCAGGCAATACTTACACCATCGTAAGTACTCGTTCCACGGCCGATTTCATCCATAATTACCAAACTTCTGTCGCTCAGATTATTTAGAATAGACGACGTCTCAATCATCTCCACCATGAAAGTACTTTCGCCACGTGAAAGATTATCGCTCGCCCCTACTCTGGTAAATATTTTATCTACCAGACCTATTTCGGCAGCCGAAGCCGGCACATAACAACCAATTTGGGTCATTAAAACTATCAGAGCAGTCTGACGCAAAAGTGCTGATTTACCAGCCATGTTTGGCCCGGTGATGATGATAATTTGCTGGTCTTGATCATCCAGGAAAATATCGTTCGGCACATAACTCTCTCCCAAGGGTAGCTGTTGCTCAATAACAGGATGACGACCATCTTTAATATCAATCACCTTATCCTCAGTCACTTTTGGCTTACAATATTTGTTTTTCTTGGCTACATGAGCAAACGAAAGCAAGGCATCTATGGTAGAAATCACCCGTGCGTTTTGCTGAATCTGTGCCACAAATTCAGAAGCCGTTATAACTAGGTCATTGAAAATCTTAAACTCAATCTCAAAGATTTTACTCTCTGCTGTCAGAATTTTTTCCTCGTAAATCTTGAGCTCTTCTGTGATATACCTTTCGGCATTTACAAGTGTCTGTTTACGAATCCACTCTACTGGAACCTTGTTTTTGTGGGCATTCGAAACTTCGAGATAATATCCAAAAACCTTGTTAAAAGCAATTTTTAGAGAAGGAATACCCGTCCGTTCAGACTCACGATTCTGCAAATCCACTAAATAATCTTTTCCTGAAAAAGCAATTTTGTGCAATTCGTCTAGGTCTGCATCCACGCCTGTGCAAATCATACCTCCTTGATTGCTCAAATTGGGGGCATCATCGCGTAGCTCTTTGGTGATTTTGTCTATCAAAAATTTACAATCATTCAGTTGATTGATGTATTTTTCGAGAACCTTATTTTCATGTGTTTTTTTACCCAAAAGCTCCTTAATGGGTTCAATTTGAAGCAAAGCTCTTTTGAGTTGAACCAATTCTCGGGGGCTGATTCTTCGAACGGCAACTTTAGAAACCAACCGCTCCAAATCACCAATGGGCTTGAGTACTTGGCTCAAATCAGTCAAAATATCCTCGTCTTTGAGAAACATTTCCACCGTATCTAGTCGCTCCTCTATGGGTTTCTTTTCTTTGAGCGGCAGGACCATCCATTTGCGAAGCAACCTCGCTCCCATGGGTGTGTAAGTGTAATCCAAAATATCTATCAAAGGCACGCCACCCTCAAACTGAGCATAGATCAGCTCTAGATTTCGAATAGTAAACCTATCGAGCCAAACATATTTTTCTTCGTCAAGCCTTGTTAGGCTACTTACATGATTGATGTCACGGTGTTCGGTATCAGCCAAATATTGCAGAATAACCCCAGCCGCAGTAACGCCCTCCTTGAGGTTTTCTATACCAAAGCCTTTCAGTGAGTTGGTCTTAAAATGTCCAGTCAGCAAATTGTAAGCGAAGTCATAAGAATAGGCCCAGTCGTCAAAAGTATAGGTGTTGTATTTGTCGCCAAACAAGGCTTCAAACTTTAGCTTGTGCTTTTTACAATACAAAATCTCTGCAGGACTAAAACCCTGAATAAGCTTATCTATGTAAGCCACTGAGCCTTCGGTTGTAAAAAATTCTCCAGTAGAAATATCCAAAAAAGCCACACCCATGTAGTCCTCAGCAGCAAAATGCACCGAAGCCAAGTAATTGTTGTGCTTAAGGTCTAGCACATTATCGTTGTAAGAGACTCCGGGGGTTACCAATTCGGTCACTCCTCGTTTCACAATTCCCTTAGCCTGGCTTGGGTCTTCGAGTTGGTCGCAAATAGCCACTCGCTGACCAGCCCTAACAAGCTTTGGAAGATAATTATCTAAGGAATGATGCGGAAAACCAGCCAATTCCTCGTGGGCTCCACCATTGTTTCTTCTGGTAAGTACGATACCCAAAATCTTTGACGCCTTGATGGCATCTTCTCCAAAAGTTTCGTAAAAATCACCTACCCTGAAGAGTAACATTGCCCCAGGGTATTTTACTTTTATCTGATTGTACTGTTTTGAGAGTGGAGTTTCTTTTGGGGCGGCGGGTTTGGCCATATTTCTTTAAAAAATATAAAACTTATAGATAGATTTACTCACCTCAAAATTATATAAATTTGTTCGGAAATAGACCTCAAACCTCGAAAATAATAATCCTTTATGCTAAAAATAGAACATATTGGCATTGCTGTCAAAAGCCTAGAAACCTCTAATGAAATATTTAGCAAATTGTTTAACAAAGCCCACTATAAAGAAGAAGAAGTGGCTTCTGAGGGTGTAAAAACTTCATTTTTCCAATTGGCAGATTCAAAAATAGAATTATTGGAAGCCACAAATTCTGAAAGTCCCATCGCTAAATTCATAGAAAAAAAAGGCGAAGGTATTCACCACATAGCTTTCGAGGTAAGTGATATTTTGTCGGAAATGAAAAGGCTGGAAAGTGAAGGTTTTACCTTGTTAAATGCAGAACCCAAAAACGGAGCAGATAATAAACTGGTATGTTTTTTACACCCCAAAACCACCAATAGCGTCCTGATAGAGCTTTGTCAAGAAAAAAATAGGGCGTAATTGTTCGAAATCAAAAGGTTGTAAGGCGTTTTGTCTTAAATTTGTATTTTGATAGAGAGAGCATAACCCAATTCGTGTGTCAGCCAACAAGAAATTAAGAGCCTTAGCAGTAGTTTTACCTCAGTTTCATCCTTTCCCAGAAAACGACAAATGGTGGGGAAAAGGTTTTACAGAATGGACCAATGTGACCAAGGCCCGCCCGAGTTTCAAAGGCCATTATCAGCCACATTTGCCAGCAGATTTGGGTTTTTATGACATGCGTTTGCTACAAACACTTATCGACCAAGCCAATTTGGCTAAAGAACACAATCTGGCCGGTTTTTGCTTTTATCACTATTGGTTCAATGGCAAAAGACTCTTAGAAACTCCTGTAAATAAGATACTTGCAAGCAAGAAACCTGATTTTCCGTTTATGTTGGCGTGGGCCAACGAAAACTGGTCGAGGCGTTGGGATGGGCAAGATCAGGAGGTGCTTATGGAGCAAAAATATAACGCCGAAGACCACGTTGCACACGCAAAATACCTTTGCGAAAACGAATTCAAAGACGAGCGTTATATAAAAATTGATGGAAAACCTTTTTTTCTTTTTTACAACGCCCACATTATTCCTGATTTAAAAGAAACGATTCAGATTTGGCGAAATGTGGCAAAAGTGCATGGTTTCAAAGACATCTATTTGGGCGGCATAAAAACCTCTTCACACTATATTCCAGACGCTGAAGAGCTCGGTTTTGATGCGGTGATAGAATGGCAGCCAGATTGGAAAAACTTGGAGATTGTACCTAATATCTGGGATAGAATCAAGAACAAGTTTTCTTTGGGAAAAACATACAGAAAGATTGATTTCAAGGAAGTTACAAGAAGAATGATGGCTAAATCTTGCCCACCAAACAAACATTTTCATTGTGTAGTACCAGGCTGGGACAACAGTGCCAGAAGAAAAAACAATGCATTCATTATGGATAATGCCACACCCGAATTGTACGGTGATTGGCTAAAATATACCTGTGAAAAAGCCGAAGTATATTCGGAAGAAGAAAACTTTGTTTTCATCAACGCCTGGAACGAATGGGCTGAAGGTAACCACCTGGAGCCCGATAGAAAATGGAAACGGGCATTTTTAGAAAAAACAAGAGACATTTTAAGCATTTACAAATGATTGCAAAAAAAATAAAAGACCTAGTGCAAAACCTTGCCCACAAGTTTGGCTACCATGTATTAAGTAAAAACAGTATCTCGGGCGATATGGTTTTGTTTCTCAAGGGAATAAAAAACCGTGGGGCCCAAATCAATAATGTACTGGATATTGGTGCCCACAAGGCCGATTGGAGCCAGATGACTTCTGAGATTTTTCCCTCTGCCGGATACTACATGGTGGAGCCACAAGAGGAAATGAAGCCTTACATAGAGGAATTCCTTAAAAACCACAAAGGTGCATGGTATTTGGGTGGAGCTGGTGCCGCCGATGGTGAACTAACGCTTAGTGTATGGGACGACTTTGCGGGCTCTTCGTTTTTACTTCCCGAGGGTGAAGAAAGTGGCAAACCACAGCGAAAAGTACCTATCTATAGCATTGATTCCCTTGTAGACAATCACCAAATGCCCATACCAGATCTTTGCAAAATAGACGTGCAAGGTTTTGAAATAGAAGTACTGAAAGGAGCAACTAAAATACTGGGCAAAACGGACGTTTTCATATTAGAAGCTTCACTTTTTAGATATTCTCCTAACCAACCGCTGCTACACGAAATTATAGATTTTATGGTCAAGCGAGGTTATGTAATCTATGATTTTGCTGGTTTTGCCAACAGACCAATGGACAAAGCACTCGGACAACTCGACATCTGCTTTGTACTTGAAAACAGCCCACTTAGAGCCAGTCAAGGATGGTAAACACTCGTCGCGGCACAGCTGAGGTGAATTTATCAAACTTTATTATTATTTTTGTAATTAATTTAAAATCTGGGGCTTATTGTTCCATGATTTCTAATCCAAGGAGTATAAATATTATAATTGATGCCAAAAGTTAGTGTAATACTTCCAAACTATAACCACCAAGACTACATCGAAACCAGAATAGAAAGCATTCTTAATCAAGACTTTAAAGATTTTGAATTGATTATTCTTGACGACGCATCGAACGACAAAAGTCCTGAAAATATTCGTAAATTTTTGAGCGATAGCCGTATTAAGGAATTTATCATTAACGATCAAAACTCGGGTTCCACCTTCATACAGTGGGAAAAAGGCATTCAAAAAGCAACCGGAGAATATATATGGATTGCAGAAAGTGACGATATTGCCGATAGGAGATTTTTAAGCGAACTTATAGGAGTCTTAGACAACAATCCCAAAATCGGTGTGGTATTTTGCCCTTCTATTTGGATCGACGATAAAGGTGAGAAAATACTTGAGCCCGACCATGAATCTGACGAGGAAACTTGGCAAGGGAATGAGTTAATTCAGAATGAATTTCTGGCCGGAAATCTCATTTACAATGCGAGCTCGGCCGTTTTTAGAAAGGACTTGATTAAAAAGGTAAATTTCTCTCAAATAAGTCAATTCAGATATACTGGCGACTGGCTATTTTGGGTTCAGGTAGTAGCCAATGTCAATGTCCAAAGAATTGGTAAAAGACTGAATTTCTTCAGAAGACATGCTAACAATGTGTCATTCAAGTCGGAAAAAGATGGCCTGCAGTTTATAGAGGGTATAAAAATAGCATTGAATATCTTTAAAAACTATCCGATTTCTTGGTCCAAAAAAAGAAAAACCATGCTTTATTGGACCAAAAAGTTATTCCTTACAGAAAACTTAGATCCAGCGATGGTTTTGCCCAAAATGCCTTTGGAGGTGAGAGTATATTTTACACTTTTCAAACTTTTTAGATGAAAGGTATTTCAGTAATTATTGCCTGTTTCAACAGTGAAAAAGTGATTGCAACCACCCTCAGGCATCTTCAAAAGCAACAAAATACCCAAAATATTGCTTGGGAGGTTATTTTGGTAGACAATAACTCCACAGACAAGACTTCAGAAATAGCCAAATTGGTTTGGGCTGAGCGGCCAATCGTACCGCTAAATCTTTTACTCGAGACACAAGTAGGCGAGGCCAACGCTAGAAAAACGGGTATACTCTCTGCCAAATACGATATTTTGAGCGTCGTAGACGATGACAATTGGGTAGCAGAAGACTGGATTTTAAAAATAAATACCTACTTCGAGAACCCCGAAATAGGCCTCGTAGGATGTGCAGGGGAGGGTGAGTTCGAGCAAAAACCTCCGTTTTGGTTTGAGGAAAATAAACATGCCTTTGCCATCGGTAAGCTCTATGAGGGCGATTTTGTAGATATCACAGACCATGCACTTGTACCCGGAGCTGGCCTTTGTGTCCGCAAAAATGTGTATGACAAATTATTTTCTCTCAACTGGAAACCTTTCCTTCAAGGCAGGGTTGGCGATAAACAATCGGCTGGGGCAGATAGCGAAATGTGCTATATTACCCGCCTGATGGGCTATAAAATTTATTATTCTAACCAACTGAAATTCAAGCACTTCACAGCTCCACATCGTATTAGTTGGGATAGACTTACCCGTATGACCGAGGGTTTTGGAGAGTCAGATGTGTTTACCTTGCCCTACAAAATCTTGTATGAAGAATCTAAGGGACAAAAGAGCCTTATAAATGTATTGCGTAAAAAGTGGTGGTTCAATTTCATCGGTAAAAAAATATCACTTTTACTCAAAGATCCGTTTCTGTTCGTACAAGCACCGATATACTCCAAAAAACAGTTGAACAGGATAAGAAACCAAGCGTTTTGTGACACCATTTGGAGAGAAAGAGAAAAATTCGACGGGAGTTTTAAATACCTAATGGAGATATCTAAGAGTAAAATTTGATTTTTAGACTTAGATAAAGTAGCTAACCCAGCAGCATTTGAAAATACTAACCAAATATCTAATTGTAGTATTACTTACGTTTTGCAATTACTGCTTTGCTCAAATTTCTTATGTAGAGGGCGTGGTAATCAATGGACTAACCGCCAAGCCTATAGAATATGCTAACATACAGGACAAAACTAAAGCTACTGGCATCACATCAGACTCCTTGGGTATATTCAAACTCCCGATTTCAACCAAAAATACACTTCTTACTATTAGTTGTGTTGGTTTTGAAAATACTCAGATTAGGGTAAATCCCAATACTTTCGTAGTTATCAAACTAAACCCTGTTGAGGGTCTTCTCACTGAAATTACCATTAAGCCAAAAGAAAATCCAGCATGGGAAATTATGCGGAGAGCCTTGGCGGCTGCTAATAGAAATAATCCTCAGCGTATATCACAATTCAAAACAACACATTATTCAAAAATCCGATTAAATGGCGAAATTCTTCGATTTTTGAGCAAGAACCCCAAAGACAGTCTGATAGACAAAGAAAAAAGTTTGCTTTTGGTCGAGAACCTAGGTCATTTTTACCAGAAAGGTAAGAATCAAAAAGACGTAATCAGATACTCCATAAGTAGTTTTCCTAAAAACTATCCCATCAATCTCTTTACCAACACACAAATAAATCCTTTGGGTTTTTATGAGCCTTTGATACAAATCAATCTCAACCAACTTACAAGTGTTTTCAACGGGGCAGCTATGCAAAACCAAAAATTCTATGTAAATCCGCTCAATGAAAAGACCTTTTCGCAATACAACCTTCTACTTACAGACAGCCTCATTAACACCACCGACACTACTTTTAAGATACATTTTGAGCCGCTAAGTCACCAAAATTTCAATGCCCTCAAAGGATATATCAAAATAAATACAGCCGGCTATGCCTTAGAAGAGGTATTTGCTACCAATGCCGATCCACTCCAATCCTTGAACTTTGAAATACACCAAAAATACCAGAAAAAAGATAGTGTTTGGTATCCCGATTTTCGTTCATTAAGGCTTGACTACAGACTTCAAATAGACAAAAAAGACGTAAAATTCATTTATCAAATTGACGACTATTTCTCAAAGTTCGAAACCACTTTCGAAGATAAAGAAGTATATTTTGATGGTACAAACCGACTGATTTTACCCAAAGCCGATACTATTTCCAAAGCCGAATTTGATAAAATTCGCTTGGTGGAGCTACAACCAAGAGAAAAAAACCTTTACAAAAAAGCAGAAACGGCCAACCAAAAGGCATTTACAAAGAAAATACTTGTGCCCGGCATGGCTCTTGTAAAAACAGTAATCAGCAATGGTCTAATGGTTGGGCCTTTTTTCCTTCTTTACAACCAGTTAGACTACAACCGACACGAGAAATTAAGGATAGGCATAGGCGTTCAAAACGATATTCAAAGGACACCTCGGTGGAGAGTTTATGGAGGCACAGCCTATGGCATAGAAGACAAAAAACTAAAGTACGAGGGTATTCTCAGCTATCACATTACCAAAGACCGCTACAATAAATTGGAAATTTATGGCGGGAATGATATACGAAGGCCAGGTCAAAACCCATTGCTTTTTGCCAACTATGTACTTCCACAAAGACTTGGTCTGAACCTCGGGCAGGGAGAATATTTGCTAGATAATTACAAAAAACTTGGTTTGGCTCTATTTTTTAAACCATTTGCATGGACACAATTTAAAGTTTTTCATGAAAAGGAACTTAGAACGCCTGTAAGTTATACATTGGCCGAAAATCCCACAACAGATTACTATCATACTGGGTTGAGTGTGCGATTTGCCCGAAAAGAATCTATGACCCGCACAGGGTATTTTGAAAACGTAATTAACCCCTATTTTCCTATTGTCAGGCTGAATGTGAGTAAGTTTAACAGCCAGCAACCTACGCATGGCGACTTCTGGCGGGCAAATGTGGTTGTGAGCCATCAAATAAGAACCAAAAGAATCGGTAAAACCATGTCTATTCTTTCAGCGGGAGATTCTAGGGGAATTCTACCGTTCCAGTATTTATTTAATAACCTTTCGGTGCCACTAAACACTTGGGGAAGCAACGGCAAAGAGGGATTTCAGATGCTAAGCACCGCCGAACTGGGTTATAACAACTATGTATCTCTTTCCGTTTTTCACGACTTCGAAAAGAGCGTTTTAAAAACTGGCCTAGAGTGGTTTCAACCAGAATTTATGGTGGGCAACAAATTGGCAATTGGACGCCTCCGTCAAGCGGCACCCTTGGTCAACTCCAAACCTGTGAAGGACATCCGAGAAGGCGTATTTGAAGCTTCTCTAAACATACGAAATATCCTTAAAATAAAGCTATTCGGCATCAGGATAGGACTTGGGGCTAATCTGGTCTATGATTACTCTCAGGTAAAATACGGCGAAAAGCGATTTGGAATCAGGCCATTTATATTACCTGTTTTCTTCTAAATGGGCCTATTTTTTGTTTTTTCTTAAATTGTATTTCTCCAAAAATTCCAAAATCATACGGTCGTAAGCATTGGCACCAATAGATTTTTTCTTCGACAAAATCACGGGTACTTGTTTGGCAGTGGAGTCTATAAAGGCCATATCACGCGGAATGTAGGTATCAAAGACTTGGTCCTTAAAATTATCACGCATGAGTTGGAGAATGTGGTTGGAGAGGTCGTTGTCTTCGTCATGCATGGTGAGGAGAATACCTTCTACGTACAATTCGGGCTTAAGACGTTTCTGAATAATTTTCAAAGTGCCCAGTATGAGTTCGAGACCTTCAATTCCGAAATACTCACATTGCAAAGGAATTATCACAGAATCAGAGGCCATCAAACTATTGATTGGCACAATACCCAGAGAAGGCGGACAATCTATGAAAATAAAATCATACAGGGGCTTAATGGGCTCAAGCTTTTCGGTGAGGATGTATTCCCGCTCCGTAAAATTCACGAGTTCTATTTCTGCACCAACCAGATGTGGAGTAGATGGAATAAGATCTAGATTGGGATAACCAGTACGAATGATACAATCCTGAATGGGACTTAGGCCTACAATAGCCGCATAGATACTTTTATTGTCATATTCTGACTTTAAACCAAATGCCACTGTACAACTGGCCTGGTGGTCGGTGTCTATCAACAACACTTTGTATCCACGGGCCGCCAAACCTGCTGATATATTGACAGCTGAGGTGGTTTTACCCACTCCGCCTTTTTGATTTGAAATAGCAATTACTTTAGGAAGCATCATGATGTCTTAACGACATGCAAGATACAAAATTATTTGATTTCAATAACTTTTTCGATGGCTTCTAAAGGGTGAGAATCTCCGTAATCGGCAATCGCCAAAAGCGAATATTTGCCAGGTTTTATGTCTTTCGGCAAATCCAGCTTGATGATACGTTTTCCGTAAGGAAACAATGGAAAATCAGCATTTGGAGCCACCAATTCTTCGCCTGTAGTAATGTTTGTCAGCTCTACGTGTGCTTTTACCATGGTCATTACATTGCCTTCATTTTCAATCAAAAAATCGAAGGTATTTTTCTCCTCTGCACTTGGGCTCAACGACACCGCTTTGATGGCCTGTTTTGAAAGATTAAATGGTGTTTGATAGAGATGAACCCCTACCC
Source organism: Leadbetterella sp. (assembly GCA_035299025.1). GTDB lineage: Bacteria > Bacteroidota > Bacteroidia > Cytophagales > Spirosomataceae > Leadbetterella. The sequence goes on along the minus strand of DATGXK010000016.1, from coordinate 141,035 downwards.
GCACAATCTCATTTATAAATGTTTTAACTTCTTGTGGCCCATTGGCTTCTGGTTTTTTGAGCGTAGCTCCTTGAATAAATACCATGGCCCACTTCATTTTTTCCAATTCCTCGGGATTCTCAGGAGCCTGAAGTGTGACAATGATTTCTTCCATTTGACCGGGCTGGAGCTCCATGAAGTTTTTGCTAAGCCTTACCCAACTGGCACAAGAGTACGGTTTGGTGTTTGGAGCAAAATATTGATGACTACCTGTTTCTGTCCTTGTCCAGTCGCCCAAGTTAATTTCGAAGGCTTGGGTTTCGGTAGAATTATTTGTGATGATAATACTCTGATTTTCGGAAGCCCCCGGATTTCCCAAATGAAAATTGATTATTGAGGGATTTATGTTAATTTGCTGCCCGAAAGCAAAAAAACTCGTTAAAAGAATTAGGAATGTGTACGATAAACGTCTCATTTAGAAAATTTTTATTTAGTAAAGTCTCAATATTATTAAAGACATTAGTGTGTTTTTTTATTCTTAATGTCTCATATTTAGCTAACAAAGTTCATGCCCAAAACCTCACACTTGCAGTACAAAGTTCGTCACTAAATTTTGATTATTCAAAAGAAAGTGATTTTGAGACCAGCCGAACCATACAAAAGGCCCTAAAGCTAACAGTGTCTTCAAGAAATAGGGGTATTTTTATATACGGGCGTATTCAGCCATCGCCGAATGTCTTGATGAGTTCTGTCCCTCAAACGCCTTTCGGAGTGAAAGTTAACTACTCTCCTGTGAATATTTCAAGTTCCTACTTCCAACCACGAAATCTGTCTTTTTCAGATATAACTATACTTGCCTACAATAGCAGAATAACCCGTCCGATTGCTATTGACTTTGACTTAATTCTGAATCCTATTGGGTATTCTATCGCACCCGAAAACTATGACTATTCTATCATTTTCACCATTACTGAACAATGAAAAAAATACTCATATTTCAAATATTTATTTTGGGAATAATACATAGCTACAGTGCTTTAAGCCAAGGAATTAGTCAACCATTGGCTGCACGTTTGACTGTTAAATCTTTCATTTCGATGAAAGTAAACAAGTCACAAAACATGGATTTCAAATTCAATAATACTGAACAGATGGAACAGGGTATTACCAAACCCAACGCATTCAATGTAGAGATAAAGTCGAATCAAAACTGGAACCTGAGCATTTCGTCTTTGACACCAAACTTTCTGGCCTTGGGGCCCGACTCTCAAACATTACTTCCGTCGAGTGTACTGGGTTTGAGAAAAGGCAGCACGAGTTCGTTTGTTTCGGTAACCCAAAACCCCAATACCTTGGCGTCGGGAAGTAGGGGTAGCAATACCTCAGGTAATCAGTTCACATTGGACTTGAAAGCCACCCCGGGTTTAAATTTTGATGGTGGGAGCTTTACGATTGTAGTCGTTTTTACGGTTTCTCCTCAGTAGTTTACTATTGCTTTCTGATATTAATTTTTCGTTTTTTCTGTAAAATCTTAAACTCCAAATTGCTAGAACTCGAGTTTCGCAAGTCAACTGTCTTTATACTTTTTTCGATGAATAAATTCTCTCCAAAAATATTATCTGGAATCTGAATATTGTAGATATCGTCGTTGAGGTTAAAGAAAAACTCACCCTGAAAATCGGTAATTGCCTTAAATATTTCGCCTTTGCGATTAACGGCTACTACCAAGACTCCGTTGAGCGAAGGTGGCTGTGCGTCTGTGGCATACTCTTTATTAAATACCACTCTGCCGCTGATCATTTTACTCCTCTTAAATGGCACGCCTATGTTTATGCTTCCTGATAACATAAGGGTATCTCTAACACCCTTGCTGGCTATCCAACCTTTGAGATTTCGTACGTTTCTATAATCAATGATGTGTTCGCCTTTCTCTGAGTTTTTGTAGGACGCAAAACCGTTTTTGTTGGTCAAAACATTGTTTCCGTTGATTACCAGGTTGGCATTTTCGATAGGCTCCTCTCCTTTGTCAAAAATCTCGTTGCCATTTTCATCTTTAAACAAAAACAACCTAATGCTGTGGTATTTTGGTGCAATGGCCATCGGAACATTAAAAGTCCTTTTAAAAACCAGACTCAAATTGGGTGAAGACTTGGGCTTTAAAACGTCAAAAGCAGCCACTATGTTGAGGCCGCCCCTGATTTTTGGAATATTCAGATTAATGTCGTTTCTCATCAGTAAAATAGGATCAGCAGCTTTGAAAAACTGCATGTAGCCTAGACTCATTCTATTTATAAAATTAGAGTTGTAGTTTTTGGCTTCATAGAAAAGTGAAAAATTCTTCCGTTCGGTATAAATACCCGTATTTTTGAGATAAATAAAATCGAAATAGTAATTCGGCCCGTACTCGTACGTGGCCATTAGGCCCAGTTTTTTGTATCGACTATTGGCAAAGACATTGAATGCATTGTATTGTTTACCATTGTTAAAATCGCCCAGAGAACTCCGTGTCATTGACATGTTTACGGAATTATTGAGGTTTTTGCGGGTATAATTATAATTTATAACTCCTTTGAAACCTTCCATTCTTGGATTGTTGAGGCTATCTTGAAGAAGTGTAACCTTGGCCAGTGAAAAGTCCATCGATGTAGCCCTGAAACCGAAACCTACCTTACCTCCAAAACTCTGATTACTAAACTGAAACACCTCGTTGGCCACCGTATTTTCTTGGGTGTAAATTATGGGCTGCCTGTTGTTTTTGTCTGCAAAAGCACCGAAATATATTTTACCCAAAAATGCCCTTCCCTCGTGTTCGGCTATGAGAAGTCCACGCGTAATTCCCGGAAAAAACGGACTGTAATAAACATAATTTGACTTGATATTCAACACTTTACCATTGGCTTCATATCTATAACCATAAGCATATCCCGGATGCAAAACACCGATTTTGATAGCTTTCTCGGTACTGTAGCCACCCGTAAGAGTTAGCCTTTGGTTGTTTGATAGCTTCAGAAAAAGGTTGTGCATACCAAAAAAATTGGTCGTCTCAAACTTATTATCTCGCACAAAAAGTGCATTGGATTTCATATAATTTGCCTTTCCGATGCTGAGGTCGTTCCTGAAACCGATAAGGTCCACATTACCGATTCTACTTTTTATACCAAAAAGCTCTGTTTTCTGAAAATCATGATTCTGAAAAACAAAATTTACGCCGTTGCCATCTATCTGATAATTCATAAAATCTATTTGGCTTCCTACACTTGCCTGAAACTTAGTAGAAAAGTAATTAAACTGCCTAAATGCAGGAGAAAAGTTATCGCTGAGGCTCAAAGCTCCCGAACGATACCTAAAGTTGAAGTTCCGGTTTTTGCCCAAATCATAAAGGCCGTCGGTTTCAAAATACCCAAAACGTGATTTGTTCAAAAGCAAATTCAGCCCAAAAAAGGAGGTATTGAGGGTGAGGTTGGCGTATTTTGAAGGGTGTGCATAATACACATCAGATATAAAAAACACTTGTTGCTGAAGTTGTTTTACACCATCTCTAGAAGTAATATCGATATAAACATAACTCGAAGTTGATATCTTGCTTTTACTTCTGATAAAGACACTCAGCGTGGTGTCTTTGCCTGGGGCAAGCAATACTTGCGTACCCGAGGAAGAATGACTAAGACGGAGATCTGACTTGAAATCGACCAAAAAAAGCTCTTTTTTGTTGCCTCCGTTTGATATTTTTATTGTGAATCTAGGAATAGAATCTTCCTTAGTTATATTCAGAATTTGATTTGGAAGCGTCGCATTCCACTTGATTAATTGCGATATTTTGGTCTGGAATCTATAGCTTTCTTCATTGTTTGTAAAGTTATTATTAACAAACAAAGTAATGGGGTAAACAATATTGCCGATAGAGTTGGTAGAAGGGGCTATTCTGAGAGGAACTGTGGCCGACTGCCCCGCTTCTATTTCGAGCAGCGGCTCTAACTGATTCACCAAGTTCCAACCCTGTGGCATGGCCAGCTTGAGGCTGAGCGACATTTTAGTGTTTGAGGCGTTGAATATCGTAAAAGAATTGAAGCCAAACTGGCCAACGTTGATTTTAAGAGAGTCTTTCAGAAAAGACAATTGGTATTTTTCGTTCGAAATTCTATTTTGCCCAAACGCAGAATAACCCATTGAGATTATCAATGAGCACACTAATACTAGGGGCATTATTTTTTTTAGAACACGCAACGTTTTTTATATTTATTAGGAAAAAAGCAAATTGATTATCTCACGACAATCAATTTGCGGTGATAGTAAAAACTACCGGTAATGTATAAGTCCCTTCATCATAATTCAATCCGGGAGTTATGTCGTAATCCAATGTGAAATAGTTTCCCAAGACACCCCAACCTCCTTTGGTTCCAGAAGTAAGTTGCTGATCAACAGTACTTAGAGAAAAATAACCCGATGGTGCCAATGTTTTTCTAATTTTTACGATAGTACATGGCATCACATTTGGTCCAGCTGGTATTCTATCAAAAAACTGATTTTGTGCTTTCGCACTTACCATCCAGCTTTTATTCGATCTCACTTGAAGGGCCGCTGCCGCTATTCTTTCAATCCCATTGTTCAGTTTGTTTACTGTATTGAAATTAAAATCTAAGTTAGGCGTAAAACCCACATGAAATCTGATATCCAACACTTGAGAAACATTCACTGTTACTTGGTGCGAAGCCGAGTTTTGGCCATTGGCCAAAAACACAGTACACAGCAACATAAACGTTATGAATGTTTTCATTTAATTTGATCTTTTGGTTTAACTTAAAAATTTGATTTTTAAATTATTAGGAAACCCACCTCAAATTAAATTTGGAAAAAAACCAAGGCCTTGGATATCCCTAAGCCAGTCGGTTGAGATTCAAATTATTGTGCTGAAACCGTGTAAACCACAGGTAAAGTATAAGTAGCTGGCTCGTGATCTAATGTCGGTAAAGCTCTGTAATCTACATTGAAAGTATTGGCACCGTAACCACCTTTGTTACCAGTTGTCAATTCTTGATCTACTGTAGTAAGACCCAGGTACGCACCAGTTCCTCTTTTCACTGAAAGAATTGAAGCCGGCATAGCAAGAGAAACCGCAGTAGAAGGTGTAAAGTTAGCTTGACCCGCCTTCACGCTAAGTTTCCAGTTTTTGTTCGAACGAACCTGTAAGCCAGATGCATTAAGATTTTCTTTACCTGCCTCAATTTCCGCACCGTCAGCAAAAAGAAACGTCGTGTTGTTCGGGCCTGAAGGCTGGAATCTTACGTCCATAACCGTAGGGATAGTCACCGTTACAGTATGCGAAGCTGAGGTGGTCTGAGCATTAGCTGCAAATGCAACCAAAACAAGAGCGATTGATGTCAAAATTGACTTTTTCATAAATAATAATTGTTTAGTTTTTTTGGGTTAGTTTCACAATGGCTTTTCCTGACAAATTATAGGAACCGATTGATTCACTAAATCCTAGTTATAAAATAATTTAATTAGCGAGCGGTAGTTTTTATGGGAAAAGTCCTACGTCTCTAGTTAAAACCAACCAAAATTTATGCCATTGTTAGAAATTCAGTCCAGAAGAAATACTTTAAAAAAAATTATTGAGCGGATACGTTTGTAAATTTCATGAATTGAAAAACCATAAGTATCTATTAATCATATACTTAAATACAAAAATACACCTTTTAATAAATTCTTAGAGTATTAAAAGTATGTATCGAGCAAAAAAATAGATTTTAATTTCCGAAGAAAAAATTAGGCGTGCCAATCTTGAATACTGCTGGAAATGACCTTGTAAACCTTGGCAAGGTCTTCATCATCTGCCAGATAGCCCATTTGTTTTTCCAAAATCTCCATGTCTCGTCTGATGGCCGGGCCTGTCTGCACATCAGCCGGATGATTCGCTGCCATGGCTTTTTTGAAGGTTTCACCTATGAGTGGTTTGAGCAATTCAAAATCCAAGTCTTCGGCCACCAATATTTCTTTGGACAATGCCCAGAGGTGATTGGTAAAATTGCAGGAAAAAACTGCCGCAAGATGTAAAGCGGCTCTCTCAGTAGAATTGAGAAGATAAATCTCTCTTGAAATCTTTTTGGCGAGTTCTACAAGTGCGTTTTGGGTTTCGCTATTTTCGGCTTCAATGCATATAGGCACCTCATCAAAACTCAGGTTTTTCCCCTTGGTAAAAGTCATAATCGGATAAAAAACCCCTGAGTTGACTTTCAAATCGTGATAAATGGCCAAAGTTTTCACAAGCACGTCCATCGGTCGAGAGCCTGAGGTGTGAACCAAAATGGCGTTTTCGGGTAGTATAATTTTAGAGCAAACTTCAGCAATGGCGTCATCGGTCACACAAATAAAGAACACTTCTGATTCACTGTCAGAAAAATCCAACTCGTCAGTAGCTTGTGCATCGTATAAGTCGTCCGCCAACAAAATAGCCTTACTGATCTCTCTGCCGTATATTTCGTTGATTCTGATCTCCTGTTTTTCAAAAGCTCTGGCCAGGTGCCAAGCCATATTGCCTGTACCAATGATGGAAATGTTCATTAGGGTCATAGTTTAAACCCCCAAAATACACACAAAATCAGAAATACCCAACCTTTCAGATTTTTGCTAAGAATTTTATAATCGCATCCGTTGCTCCCGACTGGGATTTTACAAAATCTTCGGATGCCAATTTTATACTTTTAAGCCCTTCCGAATCTAAACTTTCAAATATTTCTTCGAACTCTCTTAAATCTTTAACTGGAAAAGCCACTTTACTGTCTATCAATCCTTTGGCCTCTTCAAATTTGTGATAACACCTATCCCCAAAAAATATAGGAACCCCAAAAACCGCCGCTTCCAAAATATTATGCAGCCCTTTTCCGAAACTTCCACCCACAAAAGCGAATTGTGCATATTGATACAAGGACGAAAGAAGTCCAATGCTATCGATTATCAAAACCTGTGCTTCAGGTAGTTTTTTGTCCTTAAAGTCAGAGTATTTAATGGCATTGAGCTCTTTAGCCCAAGTGTTTATTTGTGTTTCATGCAATTCGTGAGGGGCTATAATGAATTGGATATGTGCGTGTTCCAATGCAAACGGAATTAGCACTTGCATGTCTTCTGGCCATGCACTTCCTACAACAAAAACTTGCTTTTCAGCCACAAAATCAGCAATTCCCACTATGGGCTGAATTTTGGCCAAATTATCCAGAACCCTATCAAATCTTGTATCTCCTGCTACCGTATAACTTTGATAACCAATAGATTCCAACAAACCAGCTGTTGCCGTATTTTGCACAAAAAGATGTTCGAACGAAAACAACACTTCTCTAAAATAACCTCCCCAAGGTTTAAAGAAAGCTTGACTTTCTCGTAAAATCACCGATATTCCAATAAGTTTTGTGCCGTTTGATCGAAGTGCTTTTATGATATTGGGCCAGAATTCGTATTTGACAAAGACGGCGATTTTAGGATTCACCATTTTTACAAAATGTTCTGCCTTTGACTTGGTATCGATGGGTAAATAACAAATAAAGTCAGCCAAAGGATAGTTTTTGCGTATCTCGTAGCCCGAAGGAGAAAAGAAAGTTAGCAAAATACCAACATTTGGATTGTTACTTCTTATTGCCTCCAAAACAGGCCTACCCTGCTCAAACTCTCCTAAAGAAGCACAATGAAACCAAATAATTTCCCTGTCTAGATTTTGCTCTCTCCAGGTTTTTATATCTGTTAAAACTGCCGGAATTTCTTGTTGTCCCCGCACAAACAATTTTGCCTTTGGACCGAAAAACTGTACAAAATAGATAAGCTTATCTACCAAAAAGATAAACAAATTATACCCAAAACCTACTAGTGTATCAAAAACTTTCAAGAAGTATGTTGTTTAAGTTTTGTCAAAAATTAACTTTTGATATTCGGTAAAGAAATATTCATTCGGATAGCCAAAAATCTTATCAAGACTATGGCAGAGAACACCAAAATCTCTTTGTAGTCTTTCAAAAAACTGAAATTTTCTATTACAAAATAAAGAAAACCACCTAATATGCATGCCGTTGCATAAATTTCTTTTCTGAAAAGCGTAGGTATTTCGTTCAAAATAATATCTCGAATCACACCGCCAAAACAGGCAGTTATGGTTCCCAAAATTATGCAAGAAGGCCAACTGAGCCCAGCTCCTACCCCTACTTCGATGCCCTTGATCGTAAAAAAACCTAAACCGAGGGTATCAAAAAAAACCAAGGTTTTATCGAGTTTGTTGATTCTATTTTTAAAAATGACGGTTAAAACAGAAACGCTAACAATCAAAACGACGATTTTGGTGTCCTGAAGCCATTTTACGGGAAATTGCCCCAAAAGTATATCTCTAAGGGTGCCTCCACCCAATGAAGTCACAAAGGCTATCACCGCCACACCGAAAATATCCAGGTTTTTCCGAATACCTGCCAAAGCCCCAGAAGCCGCAAAAGCTATGGTTCCGCCAATGGTTATGAAGGAGAAAATTTCCATTGTTACAGCAATTATTTCCCAAAATTAGAACAGTATTTTGAATAGATACCGAAGAATGCCATAAATATGCTTTTTTGAGCAATATGCATTCTCTCCTTAAAAGTAATTTTCGTATCTTTGCACCCAATTTTTTAAACAGTAAAGTACAATTTTTAGGTGATGAGATATCCAGAGTACAAGGCGGTTAATTATGCAGAAATAGCGGACGAAATCTTAGATTTTTGGAAAAAGAACGAGATTTTCGAAAAATCTATTGAAGTAAGAGAAGGGCATCCGGCATTTAATTTTTACGAAGGACCACCGTCTGCCAACGGCACGCCGGGTATTCACCATGTGATGGCCCGTACCATCAAGGATATTTTTTGTAGATATAAAACCCTCAGAGGCTTCCAAGTAAAGCGTAAAGGAGGCTGGGATACACATGGTTTACCAGTAGAATTACAGGTAGAAAAGGAACTTGGCATCACCAAAGACGATATTGGCAAGAAAATATCCGTAGCCCAATACAACCAAAAATGCCGTGAAGCAGTCATGCGATTCACTGACATTTGGCAAGACATGACCGACAAAATGGGCTACTGGGTGGACATGGAAGACCCTTACATCACCTACAAAAATGATTACATCGAGTCCATCTGGCATTTACTTAAGAAGCTTTACGACAAAGGTTTACTTTACAAAGGCTATACCATTCAGCCATATTCGCCAGCCGCTGGAACAGGCTTAAGTTCGCATGAGCTGAACCAACCTGGCTGTTACAGGGATGTCAAAGACACCTCTTTGACTGCACAGTTTAAAGTTATAAAGAACGCAAAATCTGAGTTTCTTTTTGAGGCAGCAAACAACGGAGAAGTTTATATTTTGGCTTGGACCACCACACCTTGGACTTTACCTTCCAATTCCGCTTTGACGATTGGCAAAAACATTGAATATGCATTGGTTAAGAGTTTTAACCCATATACATTTTTGCCAGTAAACGTAGTTTTGGCAAAAGACCTGATAGGGAAATATTTTTCAGAAAAAGGCAAAGATGGCGATTTTGCAGGATTTGAGGATTCAGACAAAAAGACTTTTCCTTGGCAGATATTGAGCACTTTCAAAGGATCAGAAATTGATGGCGTAGAATATGAGCAACTGATGCCCTATATTCAGCCTAAGAGCTCAGCTTTTAGAGTAATCATCGGTGACTTCGTGACTACCGAAGACGGTACTGGTGTGGTTCATACCGCACCTACTTTTGGTGCCGACGACTTTAGAGTGGCTCAACAACACGGCATACCAGCTATCATGGTATTGGATGAAAGTGGAAAAGAAATGCCCTTAGTGGACCGTAAGGGAAGGTTTGTGGCGGAAGTAACGGATTTTGCTCTGGAATATGTGAAAGAAGCTTATTACACCGAGCAAGAATTAGAAGCAGAAAAAGTAAAACAGAATAGAGATAAATATCTGTCTGTGGACGAAAGAATAGCGATAAAGTTAAAAACCGAAAACAAAGCTTTCAACGTTCAGAAGTTCGATCACCCTTATCCGCATTGCTGGAGAACAGACAAACCAGTTCTATACTATCCTTTAGATTCGTGGTTTATCCGTACCACGGCGGCCAAAGAAAAGCTTGTGGAACTTAACAAAACCATCAACTGGCAACCAGAAAGTACTGGATCAGGTAGGTTTGGCAATTGGCTAGAAAACTTGGTGGATTGGAATCTTTCTAGGTCGAGATACTGGGGAACGCCTTTGCCAATTTGGAGAAGCGAAGATGACGAAGAAGTATGCATAGGTTCAGTAAAAGAACTACTGGACAGCGTGGCAATGGCTAACTCTTCAGGTAAATTATCTGCGGAGCAGTTGGAGAAGAATAAGGCGTTTTTGGCTAATCTAGATACGGATAAATTCGACCTCCATCGCCCGTATGTCGATGAAATATATTTGGTTTCAACCTCGGGCAAAGTAATGGTTCGTGAAGCTGACCTCATAGATGTTTGGTTTGACTCTGGGGCCATGCCTTACGCTCAATGGCATTATCCGTTTGAGCAAAACGACACATTTGGTCACTCTTACCCTGCCGACTTTATCTCTGAAGGTGTAGACCAAACACGCGGTTGGTTTTTCACACTTCATGCCATAGCCGGAATGCTTTTTGATTCAGTAGCCTTCAAAAACGTGGTTTCGACGGGATTGGTTTTGGACAAAAACGGCAATAAAATGTCGAAAAGATTGGGTAACGCGGTTGATCCTTTTGATACTCTCAAAAAATTCGGGGCCGATCCAACTCGTTGGTATATGATCACCAATGCCGAACCATGGGACAACCTCAAATTCAATTCTGACGGTATTCAGGAAGTTCAAAGGAAATTTTTTGGCACCCTGACCAATACCTACAATTTCTTTGCACTGTATGCCAATCTGGACAACTACCAAGTGGAGCAGTTCGACAGAGTACCGAAAGAAAAACTTACGGAACTGGATAGATGGATTATTTCGAAAGTCTTTACACTCGTTAAAGAGGTGGGCGAAGAATTTGATTCTTACAACCCAACCAAAGCTGGTAGGTTAATCCAAGATTTTGTATGTGACGACCTATCTAATTGGTATGTAAGACTCAATAGACGACGTTTTTGGCAGGGTGAAATGACCGAAGACAAGCGTGCGGCTTACCAAACTCTGCAGCACTGCTTGGCTGCCGTAGCACAATTGATGTCGCCAATAGCTCCTTTCTATGCCGATTGGTTGTATAAGAACCTTACAGATCAAGTCAGACAAGAATCAATTGAAAAAAATACGCCATTCAGACACGAATCGGTGCATTTTTCAGAATGGCATACCTACGATGAATTTTGGGTAGATTCTGAACTGGAAGAAGCAATGACTTTGGCCCAAAACATCTGTTCAATGGTGCATGCCTTGAGAAAGAAAAGTAGCTTGAAAGTTCGTCAGCCATTACAAAAAATACTTATTCCGGCTACCTCGGCTAAAGTAAAAGCACAAATAGAACACATTACTTCCATCATACTTTCGGAGGTAAATGTAAAGAGTGTGGAGTTTTTGGATGATGAAAGTGATATTTTAAAGAAAAAAGTAAAGGCCAATTTCAAAGCCTTAGGACCAAAGTTTGGCAAAGACATGAAGACAGTGGCCGATGCCATTCAAAACATGAATGCCGATGAGCTTAAATCGCTTGAAAAGACGGGCAATATCAACCTCAACGGATTCGAACTTGCATTGAGCGATGTAGAAATTCTCACTGAAGATATCCCAGGCTGGTTAGTAGCCGTAGAAGGAGGTATAACGGTAGCTTTGGACATCAACCTCAGCGAGGAGCTCAAGCAAGAAGGCATTGCCAGAGACTTTGTCAACAGAATCCAAAACTTGAGAAAAGAAAGTGGTTTTGAGGTAACCGATAAAATCGCTATTCAATTAGAAAATACCAACGAGGAAGTATCGAAAGCGGTAAATAATTTCAAATCTTATATTTCTACAGAAGTACAAGCTTTAGAATTAGAAATTATTGATACCGTTTCGGATGCAGTTGAGGTGGAAATGGACGAAATAAAACTAAAAGTAAAAATAGTTGTAAAAAAGTAAAAACCTAAGGGCTTAATTTTAAATATCTTAGAAAATACTTTAGAAAAATACCAAATTTTTTTTCGCAAAGAGTATTGACAATAAAAATTAAGCCCTTATCTTTGCACCACGTTTAAGAGAAACGCAAACGGTTTGGTAGTTCAGCTGGTTAGAATACCTGCCTGTCACGCAGGGGGTCGCGGGTTCGAGTCCCGTCCAGACCGCAGAATAAAAACATAAAAGCCTTATAATCAGATGATTGTAAGGCTTTTTTTATGCTTAGGTGTAAAACACGGTGTAACAAATTGTATTTCATTTTTATTTCTGTCTTTTTTCAGTGATGTAAATCTTCTACCTTTTTGAGATGGAATTACCAATTTCCAAAATCTTAGAAACTCCCTTGGTACTTTTTATATAATTTTGGAGAGTACCAAGTTTTTTGTGACCCGTCATCTTCATTATTGAATCAAAATCCAAACCTGCATCTGAGAACATTGTAGCAAACGATCTTCTTGCCGTGTGAATACAAACCATTTCATACTTCATTTTATAATCTCTTACTGTCTTTCCGGCACGAGTATAATTTTTTTCAACAATTACATTCATACTTGGAATGAGTTTACATATATTTTTAATTTCTGCCAACAGAACAACATCGTTGTAAGGTTTGGGAAAGTCATAATTATATTTTTTTCCAAGCCTGACCAAAGGTTCAAAAGCAGGTATTTCACTAACTTCCTTGGTCTTGGAAGAACGAAAACTATAAACATTTGTATTGGGATTAATTACCTGAATTAAATTCTTCAAATCGCCTTTTCTAACACCAGACCATAAATAAAATAAGTATTGGTCTCTTAACTTATCGTAATACGGATTATTTGAAAAATCAAGTTCTTCTAATTGCAAAACCTCATCAACAGTAAAGACTACAACATCAGAATTTTCCTTACTTAGCTTCTTTTTGTGCTTAATAAAAGGATTGTATCGTATTAACCCATCATTTGAAGCTAAGGTCAGAAAGGCTTTTAAAACTTTAAGTCGATTATGAATCGTGTTTAACATCATTTTTTGTCTTGCCGATAAGAAAACCTCAAATTCATCAATGAGCTTGATATTTATCCAATCTTCCAAATAAAATTCTTTAACATTTTTATAAATTTTAAATTCTTCTAATGCTAATATGAGGGACTTATATGTCGAAACAGTTTGACTACTAAAATTTCTGCCGTTCACCAATTCTAGCCCTTCAATCCTTCTGTTAATTATAGAATTGAAATATTCAATTAGTTTCACTTTTTTTTCCTTCAAAAAATATTCATCATTCGTTGCCCCAGTTTTCAGAAAATCCATAAAAATTTCCTTGTTGGGATATTTACCATACTTTTCAAAATACCTTGAATGAAATTCATCCGCAACTTCTTTAAACTTATTTAGCGTACTTTGAATACGACCGTTATTTGTTTTCCCTCTTCCTGTATTCATTTGACCAACTCCCCAATCATTAGGACTTATTTTAGTGTTTGCCAATGTGAAAGAGTACCTAGATACTCCTTGCACATTAACAGCAACACGAATGGATGTTGACTTTAAATTCTTGTCTCGAATAAAAAACGTTACCATATTTAACTGTTTATATTGTTTAATTACTTACCTGAAAAAGAATCTAAATCTGATTCTAATACCATCACTTTGTGACCTTTCCCTCGATTCGGCAGTACCCCATTCCTAACATATCTACTAATTGTGTTTGGGGTGACCTTTAAGTGTTTTGCCGCTTCACTTCTCGTTAATATCCTAGGGTTTCTTTTTAAATTATCCCCTATTTTCAATACTTCGTCTTGAATTATATCTCTTAATAATTCTTCCAATTCTTCACCATTTACCATATACACTGGTGTATTTTTCTCTATCCACATATTTTGCTAACTGTTATTTTTAAAAATTTAATTTTTCTGGCTAGATTAAGCCATTTTTTTCTAATTCCGGAAAGAATCTAACTTTTTGTTTACAATTCTCTCTATTTTTACCACATTGGGTAACCTTAAAGCATAGTTCACCCTACCCATCATCATAGATGGTAATCTGATTTTTTCTCATTATTTAATTATTGTTTAATTTCGAAAGAACTTTTCAAATGGAGAATCTATGTCCAAACCAATCTTAGGCACTGGTTCATTCTCGTAATTTAGGCAGCCTCGGAATAATCTTTTGAACCTTTAAACCCATCTAAAAATGACTTTGCCCTGTTAATATTGCATTGGAATATTAAGCATTTCCTTTCCTTAAACTTTCTTTGAGTCTTTATTGGCTTTATTTTTTTCCAAATTTTCTCAATTTCCTTTTCAACAAATTCAGAATCAATCAAATGGTATTCAAATGACATACCTGGATGCTTTCCTGTCATTTCGAAAACTTGACTTTGAATTGTTGAACTTAAAATCTTCTCAAATTCGCATGTAGTAAATAGGCAATCGTGAATTGGGAAAAGAGGAGCTTGTGGTACTAGATTATTAAATTTACGGCTAACTGTATTTATTAAAAGATCACTTTCTTTCTTTTGAAGAAAAATAGCAAAACCATCTCCGCCCAATTTATTGAGCATAAATTCAATGAAATTATTTACACCGGGATAAATAGATTTGAAAAGTTTTATTATTAAATTATTGCTTCTTGTGCCTTTGTTTATTTCAAATAATAGAAGCATCACATCCTTTTTGACTCTCTCCCTATCTCTTCCCGATAAATCAATATCATTTAATCCTGCAAGTTCCAATAGTTGAATATAGAAGTCCATTTCAAATGAAATTTCTATGAACTTCCTTATAGATTCCTTTTCATCTGGCGTTATATTTTTCCAAAATACACTTTCAAATTCTCTGTTTTCAAATGAATTTAGTTCACTTTTTAAGGTACAAGCTAGTAAAAATGGTTGTGAACATTTTATATCAATCCCAACCAATGGCTCCATATTACATCTTACGTGCCTCCTTAGAATTCTGGGAAATTCCGAGAAAACAGAATTTAATCTATGATTTGAATCTGAAACTTTGGGGTTATATTCACCTTTCTCAAATCTTTCAATTTGATAAAGCCAATACCCTATCTTATCAAGAATCAAAGATTCTTGGTAAACATTCCTTTCTTCTACTTTCATTAGTAAGGTTTCAGCAACTTTCTTAATGTGCAAATAAACCTCAGAATCAAGATTTAACTTAAATCTGTCAAAATAATCGAACATGAACTGATACTTCTCTAAACTTTCAGCCAATCCTTTTCCAACTGGCTTAGAACTAAATTTATCTGAGATTTCCCTGTAAGACATTTCTCCATCATTGTATTTTTCCCTTATTCGAAAACCTTTGCAATTATGCTTACCCGTTGAAAAATTTGCAACTACCTCAACTACTTGGTCATTAGGATTTAATAACATTTTTTTAATCATCTTATAATCCCTTACTCCTATTTTCTTTTTCATTTCGGAGTAGCAAATCCTTACATAATTGTCTTTATAATTCTCCCTGTTACTGTTGTTAATAAAAATTCTCGACAAAAAGTAATAGACTTTGTCTTTGAACTTATTAGAAACTTCATTCTGACTTTCAAAGTCTATTATTCTAGCTTTGATGTCGATGTTTTTCGGTATTGTTATTTTCATTAGTTATTTATTTATATAAATTTTATTTTCCTTCTTTTAAAAACGAGGATAAAATATAATCTAAAAAAAATCAAGGTCTCACCCTTGTTTCTAATTGGATTAAAGAATTTTATACAACGAATTATACTTTCTCCATAGTTCCAAACTCATGAAAGTCATAATCAAATCACCGTAATTCCTATTTTTTTTTGTGGCAAATTTTAAATCTACGACCCATTTCCTATCATTTTTCTCTATTAGATAATCAAAAGGAAGATTCTGCCTCAAAATAGAATTGTAACCCCTTGCTAACAAAACTTTTTCAAACAAAGACTCCATTTGATGTTCTATTTGATTTTTAAGTCCTATGTTCTTTGTAATACTTGGAACTTCAACACCAAATTCATTAGACCAAAATCCCACCGCCATAATGTACTTTCCACCAGATGTAGCCAAGTGATACCTTGGTTTGAGTACAGATAAAATTCTACTGCATCTAATGATTAAGCCTCGTAAAACATAGTTAACCTCCATAGGGCTTGATGCTTTATTTATTTTGGATTTCTCAAATTGAAATAAAACATCCCTTAGCCTTTCAAACTCTAAAATCATTTCATTCCTAATTTCCTGCAATTCTCCCCAACCATAATTATTTGGATTATAAATTATCTTTCTGATTGATTCAAATTCAGGTACATCTCCAAAAAATTCAACAAATGTAATTCCTGTTTTGAATTCATAATCCTTTGATGTAATTGCCCTAATCTTTTCAAGTTCAGGATTGATAATTTTATCGGGTATTCCACCAATGAGACTCGCAAAATCTTCTAATCTTTTCATCAATTAAATCAAATCTTGTAAAATATACATAAAATAAATTGAAAAAAAAAATCTGGAAATACTTTTTTATAAAAAAAGTATTTTAACTCATTTTTGTCGTATATGATAATGTTGTTTTTTAAATGGATAATATGTTCAAAATCGCATATAATTAGGGCAAACCCTAAATAAAACACTATTTACATGAAACATTCTCTATTATTAAAAAAGTGCAGGAAACAGTCACATCTACGAAATAAAGTCAACTACCTTTTAAAAAAACCAAAATCATGATATCAACTTATACTTATGAATAAAGTATAAGTTTGGAAAACCACATAAAGGACTGATTACATGACACTTAACAGCATAAACAAAGAAAATACTGGAAATTATCTTATACTTTTATTCATTTTGATAAAAAGTACAATTTATTCTAGCATCTTAGCCAGACAAAAACAAATATTAATCATTATGTCATTACTTGGACAGAGAACAACAACCACTGCAATGGAGTGGGACGATTTCAAATCACTGATTGCAAAACTTGAAAGAGACAAAGAATTTAAATATTGCTTGCTTATCTCCATTGGGGTATTCACAGGTTTGAGAATTTCAGATATACTTGAACTAAGATTCAAAAACTTCTTAGATACTGAAATCCTAACTGTTACAGAGAAAAAAACCAAAAAGGTCAGGAGAATAAAATTAAACTCTGATATAACAGAAATTGTAAGCAGATTAATGAAGAAAATGAAAGTGGAAGATTCTAACCAATATGTATTCTTGAACCGATTTGGAACTAAGCCAATAGATAGAAGTTGGGCTAACGTCAACCTCAAACGTATTTTTAAAAAGTACAATATCAATGTTGAAGGGAATATCAGTTCTCACATGTTCCGCAAGACATTGGGAAACCGTGTTTTGAAACTAAACAATTATAGTGACAAAGCTGTAATTCTGTTAATGGAGCTATTTGGACATAGTTCTTACGCAATGACAAAAAAATATTTGGGAATCAGAGAAAGAGAGGTTCTTGACGTTTATGACTCTTTGAGTCTCTAAGCTGCTGAAGAGGTCCGATCACCAGCTAAATCTTTACCGGTGCAAATGGTTTTAACATCATTTAAGCACTTTGACAGCTTTTTGATGTTATAATTGCACCAGTTAAGTTTCCTTGATATCCAGTACACCCAGAGGCTGCTAGACTTCCCTCCCCCTTGGTATCCCTCCTTACATACCCTTCAAATAAATACCCAAAATAAGGGCTTCAATACTGCCTTTAAAATCTGGAAAAAAAATTCTTCAAAAATCCAGAAAAATGGTAAGGGCTCGTTAGCAAAAATATCTATAAAAAGTTACTTATATGAAGGACAAAAAATGGACTACATTAAAGGTATCTACTACTTCCAGTATAATATAACTAGTATACAAATTTTTTAAAAAAATACAATTAGCAAGAAATTACTTAATAAATCTAAATTCAAAGAAAGAATAATGTTGATTTTTATTATAGAAAAAATGGACTACATTAAAGGTATCTACTTCTTCCAGTATTAATATACTAGTATACAAAAATTTTAAATGAGTAAAACAATAGTAAAAAATAAATACTTTATCTAAATTCACAGAAAGAATATTGTTGTTTTCTATTATATAAAAATGGACTACATTAAAGGTATCTACTTCTTCCAGTATCAATATAACTAGTATACAAAAAATTAAAAAAGTATAATTAGAATAAAAATTACTAAATAATAAGAAAGTATAATGTTGATTTCTATTATGTAAAAAATGGACTACATTAAAGGTATCTACTTCTTCCAGTATAATATTACTAGTATAGAAAATTTTCAAAAAAGTAATATCACTAAAAAATGATATGCTCAATTCAACTCAATCCAATAATATAAATTCAAACTATTATTGTAGAACCTAAAAATCAAAGTATATTTAATTAAGGTAAGAAAAAAGCTAAACTAAATATAAAAAGAATAGGCAATGAATCATTTATCTTTTGATGAACTAGCACATAATCTGATTTATTACTAGTTTTACCTTTCTAACAACGCTCAACCAATCTATTGAACATTCCCGAATGAATCAAGACCTCGAAAAGACCCTATGGGCAACTGCCGATAAACTAAGAAATAACATGGATGCAGCCGAGTACAAGCATATTGTACTTGGATTAATATTCCTGAAATACATATCTGATAGCTTCGAAGATTTATACAATAAACTGAAAGAAGACTCACTTTCAAACGAAGAAGATAAAGATGAATATTTAGCTGAGAATGTCTTCTATGTACCACCTAGTGCAAGATGGAGCTATCTTCAACAACAAAGAGCAAAACTACCAACCATAGGCAAAGACATAGATGATGCTATGGAAGCCATTGAGAAGGATAATCCCAACCTTAAAGGTGTTCTTCCAAAAGATTATGCCAAAGAATCCTTAGATAAAAAGAGACTAGGTGAATTGGTGGACTTAATAGGTAACATTGGCTTCAAAGAGAAAGGGCATTCAAGCAAAGACTTATTAGGAAGGGTTTATGAATACTTCTTGGGAATGTTTGCTGATGCCGAAGGAAAAAGAGGTGGACAGTTCTACACACCTGAAAGTATAGTAAAGCTTCTGGTGGAAATGTTAGAACCCTACAATGGCAGAATATATGATGGTTGTTGTGGTAGTGGTGGAATGTTTGTCCAAAGTGAGAAATTCTTAGAAGCACATGGAGGTAAAATTGGTGATATAGCTGTATATGGACAAGAAAGTAACCCAACTACATACAAACTGGCCAAAATGAACTTAGCCATTAGGGGAATTGATGCCAAAATAGAACTTGGAGATACATTTCATAATGATAGGCACAAAGACCTTAAAGCTGATTACATCATAGCCAACCCTCCATTTAATATTTCTGATTGGGGTGGAGAGCAATTACAAGATAGCCATATTTGGAAATATGGCGTACCACCAACAGGAAATGCTAACTACGGATGGTTACAGTTGTTTATCAATAAATTAAGCACCACTGGCACCGCAGGTATAGTGTTAGCAAATGGCTCTATGACTACCAATGCAGGCTCCGAGGGAGAAATACGGAAGAAACTAATTACAGAGGGTCTGGTGGACTGTATGGTAGCTCTACCTACCCAACTATTCTACAACACCCAAATACCCGCTTGTTTATGGTTTTTGGCACGAAATAGAACCAATCACAAATTCCGTAATCGTTCGGGTGAAATATTGTTCATAGATGCACGAAAAATTGGCTCTATGACCAGTAGAAAAAACAAAGCCTTTGATGATGACGATATTGCAAGAATAGCGAATGCTTACCATAATTGGAGAAATATTGATGGTAAATATGAAGATGAGCAAGGATTTTGCAAATCTGCCACAATAAGTGAAGTAGAAGCCAACAATTATGTATTAACACCGGGTAGATATGTAGGAACAGAAGAAATTGAAGATGACGGAATATCCTATGAAGAGAAAATTTCATTGATTTCCGAGAATTTAAAAGAATATTTTACCCAATCTATTGATTTACAAGAAAGAATTAAACTCAACTTGTCGAAAATTGGTATTGAGTTATGAACAAAAACGAAGGATTACCATTTGTTAAATTTATGATGCTTTTATCAAGCCTTGCTCCACTATTAATTCTACTTGGAATTCGGGGTATGGATGAGATACTGTGTTATAAGAAGCTTTGGCTAATCATTTTCTTATTATTAGCAATCCCATTTCTTGTCCTTCTTCTTAGAATTAGATTATCTAAAAAAAATGATGATAAATATACCATCAACGTAAGGGGAAATCATTTAAACAAAGACTATTTATTTTCCTATTTGTTCACAGTTTTACTTCCATTGTACAGTGTTTCAATTGACAATAAAAAAGAATTTTATGCAATAATCTTCGCAATAGTGTTTGTTGTTTTTGTTTTATGGAATTTGAACATGCATTTCATTAATATCTTTTTTGCTCTGAATGGCTATAAAGTATTCACCCTCCCTGAGCAAAATGGAGCAATTCTTTTGTCAACGAGGAACACCATTTCAAATGATTTATCAAAATTAATAGCACATAGACTAAGCAATAGTGTATTCATAGAACTTAAACAATTCAAATATGACAATTGACGACTTTTCAAATATTGAATTTGGTATTAGCTTTTACGGTAATGGAGAAAGTGTCCAGCGAAAAATCCCTATAAACAAGGACGTTAAGGATAGCTTATTAGAAATGTTAGAGACTTTTTTTGAAACCTATGAACGATTGGAAGGAGCCGAGGAAGAATTTTCACCCAGTGAAAAATACCAATCGAATGAGCGATTGTTTCTTCATACGAACAATGACCATTTGAAAGAACTAAAAGAGTTTTACGAAAATGAAAAATTGGAAATTGACGATGCCTCATTTTCTATATATGCCCAAGAAACTGATTATTACTTTGCTATTTTTCATCATAAAGGGGGTCAAAAACTGATTGGAGTTAAAAGACCAAACTATTTCAAAGGGCTTCTCAAAAAGAAAGGCAAATTAATAAGCCTAGTGGATGATACTTTAAAAGTAATTCCTGATGATGTGTTTAAACTTGACTTTGACTTTGACTTTGTAATTGTGGAAGAAAAAATTATCATTCTTCACCCATCAGGCTTTTCACTAATAACCAATTTTGAGAACGCAGTATTGAATTCTGCTAATGCTAATGTAGAAGAAATTGCTGAAAAATTAAGCTACATTAATTTTGAGGGGATTTCGGAACGTGCCGTTAAAAACCTCAATACTGCAAGACTAATCTATTCAATAAAATCAAGGAACGATTTAGGTCAAATAACACTGGACAAACTTATTCAGAAATGTAAATTAAGTGGAATAACCTTAGAATTTAAAGACGATAAGTACTTCCCACCAAAAGAATATGAAAAACTATTTTTAGAAATATTAGACAGGAGAATTTATGAGTATGATTTAACAGAAAATGACCCTGAAATCTATAAAGCAGCGAGTAGGAAGAAGCTATGATAGGATATAAAGAAATAAAATTAGGTAATATAGCTAAGTTCAAATATGGTACAATGCCTAAAAAGGATAAATTAGGGAAGGGAAGATTTCCAACATTCTCTGGTTATAAATATCAATTCCTATATCCCGAATACAATTGTGAAAAAGGAGACGTTATTGTGGTTGCCAGAGGGGTAGGTGGAACTGGTGATGTTAAAATGGTTCGTGAAAAATGCTACTTGACAAACCTTTCAATTATTATTAAGCTCAATCCTGAATTTGTTAACAACAAATACTTTTACTATTATTTTCTAAAAACAACGCTAAGATATTTAGATAGCGGTTCGGCTCAGTCACAAATTACAATAAATGACCTAGAAAAAATAACTATTAATATTCCCGACCTCCCAACCCAAAACGCAGTTGCCGAAATACTCAGTTCTCTTGATGATAAAATAGAACTTAACAACAAAATCAACAAAGAATTAGAAAACTTAGCCCAAACGTTATTTAAACAATGGTTTGTAGATTTTGAATTTCCAAACGAGAATGGAGAACCGTACAAATCATCTGGTGGTGAAATGGTTGATAGTGAATTGGGAGAGATTCCGAAAGAGTGGAAAATAGTACCACTCAATGATATACTTGAACTCATTATCGATTACAGAGGAAAAACCCCCTTAAAACTAGGAATGACTTGGGTTGAAAATGGAATAAAAGCCATTTCCGCAAAAAACGTTAAAAATAGGTCACTTGTAAATTTGGATAATGTTCACAAAGGAAGTCCAAAATTATTTGAAGTTTGGATGAAGGATAAATTAAATTTCGCAGATATTTTGTTAACATCCGAAGCACCATTAGGCGAAACCGCTCTGCTGTTGAATGACCATAATTATATTTTAAGCCAGAGACTATTTGCTTTAAGAGTCAATCAAAAAACAAGTCCATATTTTCTCTTTGAATATTTATCCTCTGACCTAGGGAAAAATGAATTGGAACGAAGGCAGTCAGGTTCAACAGTCGTTGGAATCAAACAAAAGGAGTTACTAGAAATCAAGTTAGTTTCTCCTAGTAATGGAATTATTAGACTTCATTCAGATAAAGTTTGTAATTTATATAATTTGATAGAGTCGAATAGGCTAGAAAATGAACAGCTTATTAAACTAAGAGACATTATTTTACCAAAACTAATTTCAGGTGAATTAGAAATTAAAGAAATTACAAATTAGGAAATGGAAGATATATTTAAACCACATAGTTTAACAATTAAAAAGCTTTTTGGTGATACAGATGCTTTGTATCAAATACCCAACTATCAGAGGCCATATTCTTGGAACACTGACCAATTAGAAAAGCTTTGGGATGACTTAACTGAATCTTTTCAAAGTGATGAACCTGCCTATTTCTTAGGTTCCGTTATAACTGCCAAATCAGCCGAGTCAACTAACAAATATTTGGACATTGTTGACGGTCAACAGAGACTAACAACGCTTCAAATTATGTTTTGTGTGGTGAGAGACCTCTTCCCATCTCTTAACGAAGACTTACTAGAAACCGACTTTGAAGCTATTGATAATAAAGTAGTTAAAACTTCAATAAAGTATAATGATAGATTTGAAAGGTTACGACTGAGAACTCATGACGCACATTTTACAAGTTTTAAAAATCTCATTCTCAAAGAAGGAGCGACATTATATAATCAAACACCAAGCAAAAAAGAACTTAAAAATTCAGAAAATCCTCATTTCAAGTTTCAGAATACCTCTGCTTTTTTCTTAAATAAATTCCAAGAAATAGGTGAAAAGAATTCCGGTGAATTTATAAACCATATATTCAACAAGGTTAATGTCATAAGGATAGACTGCTCTGACGTATCTTTTGCAATCAAACTGTTTCAAGTTCTCAATGACCGTGGGCTAGATTTGTCTAATGCAGATTTAATCAAAAGTTTTTTAATAGGTGAAATTCGTAAAAGATATGAATTAGATCAAGAATTATTTACACAACACCAAAATCAATTCATTTCTGATTGGCAATTTTGTGAACAAATTGCCTTTGATACAGAGGAAACCTTAAACGACCTATTTGTTCTATATCAATATGCATTACTGGCACAAAACCCCAAGAAATCACTTTCAGAAGAGTTACAAATATTGTTAAAAGGTAAAGACCCTAACGAGGTTATTGGTGACTTCAAAACGTTTATAGAATCATACAAAACTCAAATAATCATGAGCGACAATCCTCATGTTTTTGGTTTTAGGTATATCAGATGGGCTACTTTTTGGAAGAGCATATTTTTATCTGGAATTTACTACAAACACCCTGATTTTGAAAAATTTAGCTTCATATTTAAAAGATATTATTATCTAAATTGGATAGCAGGCAACTCTCTCAACAAAATAAAACAGACCTCTTTCAATATCATAAAATGGCTTAAAAACCACGAAAGCTTAGAATTCATTAATACCAACCTAGAAAAAAACCTAGCGGAATACGGAACTATTCAAAAAGTAAAAGAAGCTTTAAAAGGGGATATTTATGGAGAAACATGGTGCAAACCTTTACTATTTTTGATAGAATACAATGCACAAGATAGACCCGCATTTTTTAGAATGGATGATAGAAATATCCATGTTGAACATATTTTACCACAGGCATACAGCAAAAATAAAGATTGGGAAAGCTTTCATAATCAATTATTTGCAGAAAAGACAATAAACACCGGTGCAAACCTTACCCTGTTAAGTGGCAAGAAAAATATTGATGCCAAAAATTATGGATTTGAGACTAAAATAGGAGCATATAACGGAACAGGCTACCATGACAAAAACGATAGAAGAGTAACTTCATTCAAAATTACACAGGACATTGTTAATGATTACAATTCTGGAATTTATAATAAAGAATGGAATATTGAAGCTATAAAAACACGCTGGAACTGGTTTATTTCGGAAACCTCAGCTATCTTAAATATTGATTTAGAAGACTTGAAAGATTCCTTGAAGAATTGAATGAAAAATGGCAGTAATATCAGAAGACCATATTGAACAAATCATCATACAAGAATTCGTTGATTTGGGCTACCAATATATCAATGGCAGTTCAATATCTCCTGATGGTATTATGGCCGAAAGGGAATACAACGAAGTGGTTTTGAAAAGTCGATTACAGGAAGCAATAGCTAAATTTAATCCAACTATTCCCTACGAAGCCCAAGAAGAGGCATTACGTAAAGTACTGCGTTCTAATAGCCCTGAATTATACCAAAACAACTATCAATTTCATAAATACCTTACCGAAGGAGTAGATGTAGAATATCGCAAAGGTGACAGAATAGCAGGTGACAAAGTTTGGTTAATGGATTTTGAGAATCCAACTAACAATGAATATTTGGTGGTTAATCAATTCATAATTATTGAAGGAAATACCAACAAAAGACCCGACATAATACTGTTTATCAATGGCTTACCATTGGTAGTAATAGAATTAAAAAATGCAGTTGACGAAAATGCAGATGTAAATGCGGCATTTAACCAATTACAAACCTATAAGCAAGCCATACCAAGTCTATTTCATTACAATGCCCTCCTTATAGCTTCGGATGGTTGGGATGCACTTTATGGCTCACTTACATCTCCAAAACAGTTTTTTGTTCCATGGAAATCAATTGATGGTCAATTAGTTGCAGACGAAAATATGCCTCAGATGGAGGTTATGGCAAAAGGAATGTTGAATAAATCGGTACTCCCTGACCTCATTCGACATTTTACCATTTTCCAGCAAAACAAAGAGAAATTAACAAAAATAGTACCTCGTTATCACCAATATTTCGCTGTAAATAAGGCAGTTGAAGCTACAAAGAAAGCAACAGCTATCAACGGTGACCAACGTGTAGGTGTTATATGGCATACCCAAGGGAGTGGAAAGAGTTATTCAATGGCATACTATGCTGGAAAGTTAGTTTTGGCTCTGAATAACCCCACATTGGTAATCCTAACTGACCGCAATGACCTTGACGACCAATTGTTTGACACATTTACCCAAAGTCAAGATATTCTGAGGCAAACCCCAGTTCAAGCCGAAAACAGAGATGACTTAAAGAAATTATTATCAGTCACTTCTGGCGGTATTGTTTTCACAACCATTCAAAAATTCTTACCTGAAATCGTCGAGAAAATTGACCTAGGAAATGGTAAAAACAAAAATATAAAAGGCAAATTTGACGAACTATCTGATAGAAGAAACATTGTAGTAATAGCAGACGAAGCTCACAGAAGCCAATATGACTTCATGGATGGTTTTGCCAAACACATGAGGGATGCTCTACCGAATGCATCATTTATTGGGTTTACAGGTACACCAATAGAAAATACAGACAAAAACACCCAAGCTGTTTTTGGAGATTACATTGACGTTTATGACATTCAACAGGCGGTAGAAGATGGAGCAACGGTACGTATTTTTTATGAAAACAGACTGGCCAAAATCAAACTCAAAGAAGAAGAAAAACCACGAGTAGATGCTGAATTTGAGGAACTAACAGAAAGCGAAGAATTAACCGACCAACAAAAGCTAAAAGCCAAATGGGCTAGACTTGAAGCCATTGTGGGCAATCAGCACAGATTAAGCCTAATAGCAGCCGACATAGTTAAACACTTTGAGGAAAGAAATGCTGTACTTGACGGAAAGGCTATGATTGTATGTATGAGTCGTAGAATTTGCGTTGACTTGTATGATGAAATCATAAAAATAAGACCAGACTGGCACAGCAATGATGATTCTGAGGGAGCCATAAAGGTAGTTATGACCGGTTCATCGTCTGATAACCAAAAGCTTCAACCACATGTAAGGAACAAACCTAAGCGAAAAGCACTAGGCGAAAGATTAAAAGACCCCAACGATAATCTTAAAATAGCCATAGTCAGAGATATGTGGTTAACTGGCTTTGATGCACCAAGTATGCATACACTTTATATAGACAAGCCCATGAAAGGGCATAATCTTATGCAGGCTATCGCCAGAGTCAATAGGGTATACAAAGACAAGGAAGGAGGTTTGATCGTCGATTATATCGGAATTGCGAACGATTTAAAGAAAGCACTTTCACTTTACACCGAAAGCGGTGGCAAAGGAAAGCCTGCTTTTGACCAAGAAGAGGCTGCCGAATTGATGATGAGCAAATATGAGGTGGTTGCTCAACTATTCAAAGAAAAGCCAATAGATAATTCTCAGCCAAAAGGTTTTGATTATAAATCTTTCTTCAAACTTACACCAAAAGAGAAACTGTATTTCCCGATTCAGGCCGCTAACTACATTTTGGGACTGGAAGATGGAAAAACAAGATTTACTAATTCGGTAACGGCATTGATGAAGTCCTTTGCCATTTCTGTTCCACATCCATATACCATTGACATTAGAGATGAAGTTGGTTTATTCCAAGCAATAAAAACCAGGATTGTTAAAGTAACTGAAAGCAAAAAATCAAAAAGTGACGAAGAAATAGAAACAGCTATCAAACAGATTTTATCTGATGCAGTGGTGGCTGATGAAGTTGTTGATATATTCGATGCAGCAGGAATAAAAAAACCTGATATTTCAATTCTTTCGGATGAATTCCTAGCTGAAATTAAAGGAATGAAGCACCGAAATCTTGCACTGGAACTATTGAAAAAGCTTTTGAATGATGAAATTAAGACTCGTCAAAAAAATAGCATTGTACAGTCTAAAAAGTTCTCAGAAATGTTGGAACAATCAGTTAAGAACTACCAAAACAATCTGATTACTTCTGCTCAGGTAATAGATGAAATGATTCATTTAGCCAAAACCATAAAAGAATCAGACAGAAAGGGAGTTGATTTAGGTCTTGATTTCAGGGAATATGCCTTTTATACTGCCCTAGAAACCAACGATAGTGCTGTATCTATAATGGGTGATGAAGTGCTTAGACATATTGCAAGGGAACTTGTTGATACTGTAAAAAACAATACAAGTATCGACTGGACAATTCGTGAAAACGTACAAGCCAAAATGAGAATAGCCGTAAAAAAAATCCTAAGAAAACACGGCTACCCTCCAAATTTAGAATCAAAAGCTACTGATACTGTGCTAGAACAAGCGAAGTTATTTGCTAATAGTTTGAATTGAGGGTTATTGAGATTCAATTCTTGCTGAACGATTCCACGGTACAAACATTGATTCACCTTTACTCTCAAAATACCCACATCGATTAAAGAATTGGCCTTGATACCCTAACATGTATAGAATTGCTAGCTCAGTATAAACGATTGACATGGATTTAATTTCATTTTTATCACCTTCTGAAAAAGTGGTCAATTTTCCCCTATTTTTAAGTTTTGGATGCACCATTGCATTTCTCAAATTAGTAAGCAAACTTGGACCATCAACAATTTCGTTATTTAATTTGAAGCTAACATCTATTGATTTAGGTATTATTAACGGTATATTTAAATGATTCAAAAGCAATCTAATTTTGTTGGAAGCTGACAGTTTTTCTATATCATCCCCATAAACTAATAGCTTCTCTTTTTCGAAAACAATCCAATTGCATAATAACTCCAAATTGGATTGAATTATCATTATAGATGAATTAAGTAAACCATTGTTAGATTCTAGATACCAATTCGTAGCCATTTAAAAACTTCAAACTCACTTGGACTCATTTTGATTAAATTTTCCCAAATGTTTGTAAAATCATTACTCTTCATTTTAAAGTACCAACTTTTAACTGACTTGAAGGAATGTATTTCGTTCAAAGAAAAATCATTAAATATAATGACCTCATTTGACCAACATTGAAAAAGCCCAATATTGATATATCTTCCATTTATGAATGATAGAAAAAGGGTAATTTTTTCTAATAACTGCTTGACCTCATTACCATCAAATAACTTATTATCGAGTTTTGAAATCACACAAATGTGAGTAACCCTTACTTCACCTTCACTATTCCTTATGAGCTCTTGCTCTGAAAATTGCTTAACTTTATTTATTTCAATTGTAAACTTCTTGTATTGAAGAGTTAAAAGATTACTATACCAAGCTGTTTCGAAATCATAATTACTTAACAATAAATTAGTTATACAAAATTTAAAACTATTTATACCTTTTATTTTTTCGAAAGCATTTTCCTGCGAAAAAACCCCTCGAATTCTTAACTCATTTATACTTTGAGAGTATTCATTTGGAATTAATTTCCCAATCTCTTCATTTTTGTTTATTGAAATAACATTAATTTCATTAAATTGATTGAAAATATAGTCAGCTTCAACTTCTGGATATTTCTTTAAGGTACAATTAATAATAATACCGCTAATATTATTCCATTTGAAATGAATTTCACCGTTACACTCAATAATATTTCCTTTTTTTGTCTTAAAGTTAAAATCACCTTTATAAAGTAGTATATCCTTTATTCCATGTTGGAAATTATAATAGTATTCATGATTATCATTACCAAAAAATGGATTCATAAAAAAACATTTAATTAATATAATGGACTTAAAATTTTATTATGTAACTAATTAGAAATAATTAAACTCAAAAAAGAAATTCGTCTTTTAATTCATTTTTAGGGTTAGTTTTCCTATCAAAATGGCAAGTCAACTTCTTCAATTTTTATATCTTTTATACTATCATTATTGTCGTTTACAATGAATTTGGCTCGGTCAAGTAATTCGTCATAAGTTATGATTTCTATGTTTCTTGAATTTCTTCGAAAGAGTTCAAAAGTCTTTTTTTTGATTAAATCATTCTTAGTTCTTCCACTAAATTGTTTAGTATCGCCAATTATCAAAATAGTTTTAGGATCAATTGTGGTTTGGTTAATTGGATTACCACTTTCATCAAAATTTTTGATTTGTGAATTCAATTCCCACTCAGCTTTTTGTGCAAGAATTTGTGAAATTGCATAGGTTAAATCCTTTGAAAGCTTCCATGATTCAGATCGGTTTTTATCTTTTTCAAAAAGTGGGGTGTCTGGTCGTTTTAATTCAACTAAAACAGTAAAATTATTATCAGCAAGTAGAAAATCCGATTTGACTTCATTTTTCCCATCTAAATCAGTATTGGACACAGAAGCCTCTTTTTGTAAAATGCTTAAAAATTTATAATCTAGACCATAGCCAAAAATCCAAGAGTTGTTATCAAAGAATTTCTGCCATTCAGACTCATCAAACTGAGAAGGATTGTTTAATTTTACTTTAAACTCTTCAAGTCCATCACGTCTACCTGATAAAATATCTAAGTCAGATTTAGAGAATACCCCATTTTTTAAAGTATCAACTAATTTCTCACGTTCATTTTCAGTTAATTCTGTTAGTTTACTTATCAAATCTCCGAGATTCTTGTCCACTAAAACCTTTGTCGGGTCAGGTTTTGTAAGATTCAGCAAAATTAGGTTATGTGGAATTGAATTTTCGTCGACCACAAAACGGTCTTTATTTGAAAAGTCTAAAAATTTCAGGTCACTCAAAAACTTTAAAAGTGCAGTAAATTCGTCTTGTGTAAATGAAAAGCTCGTATGTTTAACTGGCTCTATTTTATCATTTTCATCTTTAATGAATCTCTGTAAAGTAAATTCCATTAAGTTGGTGTCCTTTTTTGAATAAACAGTCGCATTAACTTGATAATTGCCCAAAGAAAGGTCTCTTAATACTATTTCACCCTTTACTTCAACAAATTCTGAAATGGTCTCTTTTTCAAAAACTTTCTTTACAAATCGTTTTTCGTTTGTAATAACACCCCGAAAATGACGATATGGAAAAGATTTACTTACGTAAATTTTGTCTGGATTTCTCTGTTCAAAATAATAATGTTCTTTCTGTATATCTGGTCTCATTGTCGGGATAAAAAATTATTGTAAACGTTAAATTAGTTAAGATATGGATAACTTTCAAAACCTTTCTGTATGTAACAAATGGTTCTTGAAATTACCGATTTCTAGTCATAATTCCAAATGATTTAAAGAATCTCATTGTCCCAGCGTACCAAAAGACCGATAGTCTTCCGAACGCTCAATTACTCCCGTCAAGCAGCCATATTACAAATATTTTATTATATGCTGTTTTTTTTCATTTCGATAGCTAAAAAGTCTAATACATTTTGGCCACTTCCATTCTCCATACCTAAATCTTTTGGTGAAATGTCAGATCTCGGCCAAATTGTATGTGAATTATGTAGATTTAGTAGTCTTGATTTTTTGATTTCATTTACAAATTTTTCATGTTTTATTTTTTTGTTATTAAACATAAAAGTTAATGTACTTGCAATTAAATCAGAAATCTGGACACCTAAGTGATTCTGAGAATCAACAAGTTCTAAGGACTCAATTTGAGTTGGAAAAGTCATTTTTCTATTTCCAAAGCCAATTTCTTGTTTAGGAATATCTAATGTTTTTGTGAATTCAATATATTCTTTGTAATGACTTATTTGTTTCGAATTATCATGAAAAATGTTAAGTTTTTTATCGGTTTTTTTATGCCAAAGGTCACATAAAACATAAAAGGATGAAAGAGTATTATCTATTGTAAATTTGTTCACATTCCCAAGAACATTTTCGATATTATATCTGCTACTTATTAATGGATCTAATATTTCGTTGTGAATTGTAGTATCTAAATGATATAAAATGACAATCTTTTCATAAAAATCACTAACAGAATCAGGTGTTTTTGTTCTCATCATTTTTAGAAATGAATTAAGCAAGTCTTTAAAAAGAGCCTTGTCCCAATAAAAATTTCCGAAATGAAAAATAACGTTAGTTAAACTTATATTGTAACCATTTTTATAAATGTCTATACCATTATCATAAAAAACTGGCTCCATAATTTGGTCTACCAACTGACCAACTGTGCATAATTCTTTATGGTCTATTGAGCAGATTATATTTTCTTCCGATATTAATGGATGATTTATGAATTTTATAAGTGCGGCTCTACCTTGTTCACTGTTTTTAAGTTTATAAAAGTGAAGTTCTGAATTATTGCTAAATAATAGAGAAAGTTCATTAAGAGCATCAATTGAAAAATTATTTGAGGCTAAAACAAAAACTTTTTGTTCTTCATTTAACAAATCTTGTCCAGTATTACCAGATTCATCGATATAAATTGTTTCAGTTGACATTAGGTCATTTATAAATGGCAAATAACTTACGAGTGTTTACAATATAGCTGATATTTAAACTATTTTGCTCTTAACAAATTCTCTATAAATATATAAAAATTAGAGGTAAATTTAAAATGTTGAATTGAAAAATTGTAAGCCCGAACAGAAGCCAATTATTATTCCAAAAGCTCAAATTCTTCTATCTGCCAGCCATTTTGCAAAAAATATGTTAGTTGTTGTTATTGGTATTCTTAATTTAAACCTACAATAAATTTATTAATTTTTTCAGAATCATAATTTCTAAGGTCTTCATATTTTATATCTTTCATTCCGTCAGGAATAATAAAGTCTTCGGTTACAACAATAGGTAGAATACTTTTCTGCATAGTGAGTACTTTTTTAATTTCCAAGTCAACCCACTTTGAATTTGCTGAATTTTTGGAAATAACTATAATGATTTTCTTTGCTTTATTAATAGAGGAATCTATTTTGTCGCTTATGCGTTCTCCCGTTTTAATTAACTCTGTGTCAAGCAAAACTTCGTATTTGTTTTGTCTTAGTTGTGTTGCAATCAATTTTACTATTTCAGAATCCTTGTGGTTATAAATAATAAAAACAGATTTTTCTTTTAGTAAAAGAAAGTCAAATAGAAAATTTAAAATTAATGAAAATACTAGTCCAATTGCAAAATGTAAAATAATATCGACAATAGAATTTGAAATAATTCCAGAAAATATTGTCAAACTAGCAATAGCAACCACTATTGAAATAATCGAGATTAAGTTTTTTGCTAAGTATTGTTTTTTGTTCATCGAATTAATTTTTTATCCAAGTGAAAACTGCCAATAATAATATTATACCAACAATATTTGGAAATAATATACCCCATTTTTTATTCAAACTGTCAGGATTATCCCATCCTTTTTTACGAATAACAGTGGATGTTGCCCATAATAAAATCATTGCCAATAAAATAAGCCATGGAGTTGTATGTAATGAATTTTTTAAATATTCAATTGTTGCAATATCAGTGTCCTTTTTGTTGAGTTTATTATAGTTGTTAACTGAACTTGTTATTAGCATAATTAATGATGTAATACAAAGTTCAATGCCAATTGCTAAGTCTTCTTTTTTGAATGAACCATGTTGGTCATTACGACTAACATACTTCACAAATATGCCAATCGCAGAAGATATGATAGTCACACCGATTAATTGAAATGATTGTGAGTCAAAAATGTTCATTTATAGCTTAGTATTTGTTTTTTAATATCCGTCAACGAATA
This sequence comes from Leadbetterella sp., assembly GCA_035299025.1. Lineage (GTDB taxonomy): Bacteria > Bacteroidota > Bacteroidia > Cytophagales > Spirosomataceae > Leadbetterella. The sequence goes on along the minus strand of DATGXK010000016.1, from coordinate 108,103 downwards.
AGTCTAGTGGTCAGGTGAGGGATTAGAAACTCGTCTACCCGAACTTCTGCCGATATAAATTACTTCTATTCAATTACTTACTAATGTTTAGTAGGTTTCCATCCACCGAAACACAGGTTGAATAAAATTACTAATGTTCAATTACTTCCATCAGCCCCCACTTGACACAACCAATGTTAGTGACTATTTTTATTCAATTTCTTGTGTATCATGGAAATTGTTGTCATTATGTCTAATGCTTCGTCTTCGGTTATTGTCCATACAACTTTTGGTGCATGTGCTGTTGTATTTCTAAACATTCCAAAAACCCCTTTTATTAAGTTTGAAAAACCTTTTTGTTCACTCAATTCTGTTTCTGTCTGCAATGAATTAATTTTGATTATTGGATTCGAAACTGACAATGCTTTGTCAATAAGTTCACCACCGTCAAGAGTTAGATTCGCCCTTTTTCTGATTTCTTCTGCAATACTTTTAACCGCCTCAAAAACTGAATGAAAATAGTTTTCTGTTATAAGTTCCGAGTTGCAATATTCGTAAATTTTTGAGTGAATATTCCTGTTTTCAAGTTTAAATTTAAACCTATTAACACGTTGTTCAGCTTCGGATATTGTTGTCGCCACCGCAACAGGATTAAACACACCATTTTCATTTAGTTTAAGTCCTAAAAATGAAAGCCGTTTGTTTAATTCAGCTCTAATAGTTTCAAATTTATCATTCTGTCCAATGAAACGTGAAGGTTTTAGAGATAAATTTATAAATTTTAAAATACTATTAGAGTATTGATTTCTGTTTTGATAATCTACAAAACTGTTATAAAGTCGTTTCCATTTTGAGTTTGAGGGATCTATGTCAATAAGTCCTGATTCTGGAATAAATTTAGATAGCTCAGTTCCTGTCAATCCCTGTCTTTCATCAGCTAAAATTTTTGCTAATCCTTCCAAAGTTCCGCTGTCAATAGGGGGAAATATCTTATTTGCCATAAAGTTCCTGAATTTATTTGATATTTTAATAGTCAGGGAGTTTTCTTAAAATAGCCACTAACGAGTATATTTGTATACCAATTTTTTACAAGTTTACAAATTTCTCAATTGTATTTTTATGATTATTTTCTAAATCATATTGTTTTCTAGTTGTTTGAGAAGAATTTTTAAATAAACATAATTTTTGTTCTTGTTTCAAGTTCCTTTATTTTTTTAGATTAAGAACATACGTTTTTAAATTCCTAATTTCAAATATAAAGCAAGTTGCTCTTTTTTTATCAACATTTCCATAATATTTAATTTATCAAATAGACTTACAATTTTATCAAAACCTTTGGCAATGATGTGTGTATAAATTTTAGGTGTAAAATAGTGAGATCAATAGTTGAATTTAATGAATCTAAAATGAATCAAAATGTTCTATTATAATGTTAACTATTTTATAATTAAATAGTTACAGTATTTGAAGGGATTATTAAGAAGGATTAATTACTACCGTCCAGACCGCAAAATAAAAGCCTCATAATTAGCAGATTATGAGGCTTTTTGCTTTTTCACGACAAGTGGAAATTTACTATCGAAATCTGAATACCTTTATTTCGGTCGGTAAAGGTTAAAGATCTAAAATCCTAGATATTACGAGTTCTTCGTAAAAAATCATCTCTACGTCTTCTTGAAATTGGTAAACATTTGTCTCTAAAACGAAGACCATTGGAGGTTATCTCAAACCGACTAAGATAACTCAAATTCACAAGTTGAGACCTGTGAATTCTACAAAAGGAGTCTGAATCAAACTTGTCAACAACTTTTTTCAAGGTCATAGCCAAAAATATCGTTTCGTGGTTTTTGAGATAAATTTTCGAATAATTGACGTGACCTTCCACCCAAACGACGTCCTCGGGATCAACTTTAGTTTTAGCGTTTAGATTTACCATCGTAGAATTGTTTAAAAAGATAACTAAACACTAGTTTTAATAATATTGGAAATAGTAGTAGGGAAAATGCTCCGCAAATAATTTGTAATTCTCCAAAAGGATCAGCTAGACCTTTGAAAATTAAAGTGACTGATAGAAATACACTAACCACAACAGCCCCATAATAGCTTTTAAGCATTACATTCCGGTTTAAGTTAATATTTGTATTTGACTTGGTCATTCACATACTTTTACTATTAATGCACATATTCCTGAAAAAGGTTACTAACTTTTTTAATAATATTCTTATTAAATAAATGTAAAAAGTTAAGATTGCATTTTTGAAAAAATAAACTTTACCCATGCAGTCGAAGAGTTTTCAATTTAAATATCAATTCTGAAACTGGTATAGGCTATATTTTATATCTTCACTTCAAAATTTAATTCTTAGGTGTCTGAAAAGGAAGAGTATCGTATTATTGAGTTGATAAAATCATTATCCCAAAGAGAGCGTGAAAAAGGTGTTGAAATGTTTATCAATGCATTTGAAAAAAAAGCCAAAAATTGGCTATTAAAGGTGGGCCATAGCGAATACATTGACGATATCTGGATAGAATCCGCACATACCATGACCAGAGCCATTCAATCTGAGGCATACAAAAAGATATCGGGTGTGGCCATTTATACATATTTCCATACTATTCTAAGAGGTGTCTCAATTCGGTATGCCAATGATAATAAAAGGCAATTAGGTAATACTGATATTGAGGATAATATTGAAAATATAAATGATAGCGAAACTCCTCAAAGCTACATTGAACTAACAGAATTACTGAATGCCCTGGAATCATGCCTTATTAAATTAAAAACCGAAGACCATAAGCTACTCGAAGACATTATTTTAAAGGGTAAAAAACTATTCTCCATCATAGAGGAGTACAATTTAAAAAACAAAAACAACGCAAAACAAAAATATTTCAAACTAAAAAAGGCCTTACTGCACTGTCTAAAAAAGAAAGGATATGAATGAGAATTTTGAACAAGATATGGCTATTCTAGCAAAAATCCGTCGAGAAAAAGAATCCGCCAATGTATCTAAAGACTGGAATGAAAACGATAGTGATTTTATTGAAAACCAAAAAGACCTAATACTTTTAGAAAGGACATTGCGATTAAATCAATGGTCGCAAGAGGCCCTAACACAACTAAAAGGAGTGAGGTCAAGATTCCGTATTAGCTATATCAAAACTGGTATTGCTGCGGGAGTAGCATTGATTCTTAGTCTGGCTTATCTCGCACTCAACCAAAACTATAATTCAGATTTGATTCTAACAGAAAACTCACTTCGAACAGATAAGCAATCGACAGTAAATCAAGCGAATGAACCTCAAAAGCAGGCCTACACTTACTTTCTCGAAGGAAAAGCAAGCTACCATGCCAAAGAATATGATAGAGCAATAAAAAACTACCAAAAAGCACTAAAAACGCCTGCACTTAGAAACCAATTTCGAGAAGCCATTGAATGGCACCTCTGTGTTGCGTATCTGTTGAACAACCAACCTCTCGAAAGCGAGAAAATTCTTAAAAAAATTGAGCGTAACCCAAATCCAAAATTCGTAATAAACAAAATGGATTTACTCAAACTCAAAACCCAACTATGGCTTAAAAAATAAGATAATGCGTTTCTTGAAAATGACAAAAACCGCAATAAGGACCGCAGCTGCGAGCAGATAAGGAAGTAGTAATTCAGTAGTTGAAATGACCGGTTCAACACTTCCAATAACCTGAAAATGAGACCAATAAAATGGATTATCATTTACTTTACCTGTCTCGGTATGTAAAAACTCAATCTTGGCCTTTTGTAAAGCTAAGTCTTTTGGAAGTCCTTTTTGCAGATACTTATAAAACAAACTAGTTAGCACACTCATACTTTGGTCATCAACCTCCCAAAAGGTGGCAGCTACAGATGGGCAACCAGCCCAGGCCAGGGAAGTGGCAAAAGACATAGCACCAAGCCCTTCGTAGGTCTTGCCTTTGTGCGTATCACAGGCACTTAGTACCACCATCGGTGTTTGTATTTGATAGTGTCTAAGTTCACTTGCAAACAATCGAGAATTGGGATCATTGCCCGAACTAAATATTAAATAAGGATCGGCAGAGTTACCAGAAGCGTGAGTTGAAACCAGAACTGCTTGGTAATTAACCTCTTCCAAAGATTTTAAAAAAAGTGCTTTTGTGGCCGAAGAATCTCGAAAATTCTGTGTCCTGATGCCTTTTACGTCATTCAGGCTAAATCTCAATGGCCTGAGACCCGATATAAGCTTTTTTGAAATATCGGCAAATGGGAAAAGTGCCACCCAGTCTCTCCGAAACCATTTAAAAACAGAGTTTTTTCTCATGGCATGGTCGATACTTGGAGCATAAGAAATCGAGTGGCTTTCTATCAGGTAAAAGCCTGTTTTTGTGTTTCTTAAAACATCAAAACTTATATCAAAAAAAGTATTGTCGGGATTTACAATAAGCCTTCTATAATTTTTATATTCTGGAATTGCCTGCTCCAAAAGTATCCGGTGAAGGACGCCTGCAGCGGTATCTCCCAAAAAACCTTCAAAAGGAGATGGTGGATTGGTGAGCGATTTTCTCAAAAAATCTATACTACTCAGAAATTTCGTTTTATCAATCTGTACCTTTCTTATTATTAAGGACTTTTTACTTTTAGAAAAAACCATTAAATGATTATTGTACAGAAAATAATTGAGATATAACATGTCTTCTGGGAGTACTCCAAACTCAAATTTCGTTTCAATCTTGCCCTTTGTGATTGCCGAATTCCTTCTGGTTATTTTATCTCTAATCTCATTTACACTGTGCTCATATTCAAGTATTACGCTTTGTTTTCCATTACTCGATTTCAAGTAACTCAGGTACGACTGATAACTTTGAAGTTTCAAAATCAGACTATCTGCCACTGGGTCTCTTTGATTGTTTTTAAGCCTTAATGGGTCATTCACCATAACTGACTTTGCTTCTTCGGCAGTTTTAAACAAACTTTCAACAAAACCCTCGCCTTGTGGGCTTATACTATTCAATTCGAGCCCAATATTTAATAGGTCTTTGAATACCGTGTGATACTTGTCGGTAAAAAACAATCTGGAATCTAAGTTGTATTGATATTGCCTTATTTGGCGACCAACTTCTAAGCATTTAGACTTCATTAAATAAGCCTTTTTTAATGTGATTTTATCTCCAGAAGTCCTAAACTCCTCATTATACAAGTTACCTAAGAGGTTCAATACTTCAAATAACTTCAATCTTTCCAAGCTAATTTTCTCGGGTCTAATGCTCTCTGGATTTTCCAACGGAAAATAAACTTTAAAGGCCTCCAAAAAATACTTTTTAGATGAATTAAAATTTCGCAGTGACTTGTAGAGGTTCGCCCAAGCAAGATTTAAATAATATTCATATTCGAGGTTCTCGCTACTTCTAGCCAAGCTATTGAGATTTTTTTTTGCCAGTTCAACCTCCCCCATTTTCACGTAACTCTCGCTCATATCTATAGTAGCCATACCCGGATAATCAAAACTATCCTTTAAGTCTCTCCCCAGAATAATGGCTTTCTTGTAATGCACAATGGCCATTTTATGATTGTGAATTTTCGAATAAAAATACCCCAACATATAATGACTTTTTGTCAATTCAGGTATATCCGGTCTATTTTGACTATTCAATAATGCTATGAGTTGTTGGTAAAGTTCTATTCCCTTTTCGTACTCTGAAGTAAAAGCCGATAGATTACAAAGGTTGCCCAAAACTCTAGCATAATGAATAGGGTTAGGTAACACCTTTGAGGTTTCAAGTGCTTTTTGATAATAAATCCTTGCCTTTTCGGTATCAAAAAGATCTTGCATCAATCGTCCATAATTTCGATAAAAATAGGTAACGAATAATGGCGTCTGCTTCAATACCTTAGAATTGGTATTTAAAATCTGCAGGGCTTTTTCACATGCTTGTATGGCCAATACAGATTTATACAATTTCCTGTAAGACGGGGCTAAGCTGCTGTAAAGTTTAAACTGAACCGAATCGTTCCTTTCTTTCTGATCCCGAAGTAGCTGAAGCCCCAGATTGCAAGCTTTGATTCCATCATCATATTGTCCAAGGTCATGAAAAGCACCTCCTTGGTCAGCCAATATATTTGCCTCCCAAACAAATTGTTTTTCCCGATGTGCAAGTTCTGCTGCTTTTTGGTAATATTTGAGTCCCAGGGCTACATCAAAAGAGGCCACTGAATTCCCTTTTTTCCAATAGTGAAGATAACCTTGAGCTTCAAGATTAAACGAAATTAGAATCGAAGAGCAAATTCCTTGTATCAGAAAGATGTGCTTAAGTGACGTAATGAAGATAAATTTTCTCACCAAATATTAACTTACAAAAATTCAAACCAACATTTTCAAATAAAAAGAATACCTTTTCTCATTAAATGCAAAACCAATAGTTTTGCAGACACCGGACCTATCACCTACCAGGCGTAAGAACAATATTTCTAAATTCAATAGGCCCATGATCGCCCTGAAACATAATGGGGCCTGGTGCTGACTCGTTGCTGTCTATGGCACCTCCAGTAATGCCCGGTATTTCGTTTTTGTATATAATCGTTTTGCCGTTTAGAGCCACCGTCACTACTCTTCCTACCAAAGTAATATCGTAAGTCTGCCACTCTCCTGCTTTTTTGACAGGCAACTCCAGTGGCTGAATAAAGCCATAAATTGCCGCCAGTTCACCCACTGCAGGGTCATTGCCTTTACTGTCCATAATCTGAACTTCATAACGGCCGCGAAGATACACACCACTGTTGCTGCCCTCGGGCACTTTGAATTCGAGGTGAAGCTTGAAATCATCAAAAGTGGCTAAAGTCTTTAAGTTTGAACCCGATTTAGGACTTTTTAAAATCCCATTTTCTACCACCCACTGATTGCTAGCTCCCATAGCCTCCCAACCTTTGAGGTCCTTACCGTTAAACAATTTCGTAGGAGTTCCCCAGACTGGCTCCTTAGACTTGATCAATTTGGGTGCCCTTACTCCTACCCAATTTACTGTTTCTCCATTTGGCAAACTCATCGTTCCCGACAATCGATCTTCTTTCAATTCGCCCACTACCACCAAATCTTTCTCTTGCCTCTCCCACTGCGGAGGAATAACAAACGAAATCTTGTTTTCCTTGAAGTCAATTTTTGAAATCGGCCTCGCACTACCACCATCTCCTACAAAACGGCCGTTGAAATATTTTACGCCCGAGTGGGTAATTTCTAACCATGACGGCACTTTTTTGTCTCCTTTTGTTACTGTCAGATCCCATCGGCCTTCTATATGTTGGCCGAAAGAGTGAGTTTGGCTCAGAAAAAAAACAAAAGTTAGAAATTTGACATATTTGATCATCTTCAATGTTTTTTAGGGTTGAATATTTTTATCTACAATAATAAGCTGTTTGTGAAGCAATTCAAAAAAATAAAATCTAAAGAGTAATATTTTCAGCCGAATATATCCGAAGAAAAACAGAAAAAAGTATTTCTAAAAAAAATATACGATCGTTTTGCTTTTAATAAATATACATTTCAACCCTAAAAAACTACACAAAAACTTCGAATAAAAAAGTTCATAAATTATTAATAACAAGAACACTAAAAAAAATCGAACCATAATATTTTTTTATAACCTAACCAGCCAAAAAAACCATTCTTCTGCTGAAAATAAACGAAGGACGAGCATGACTTGAATTTGTAATTATTACCAAAATCATATTTTTTGGGTGGATGAGTAAGAAATACCAAGGAAAGCCTTTTTACAAATTATACCTTTGCGATTTCAATAATCAAATAGACCACTGACTACTCACTTTTATCTACGAATGCCTTGAAAAATATCAAAATCACTTTGTAAGCAAAGCCGATGGTGCGAAAAAAAGATAATCCGGCGGAGCGGAATATCATAGAATTTGTCGAAGAATATCAAAGTTCTGACAGTTGCTTACATTCAGAATGTCTGAAAGATTTGTTTGGTAAGCTTAGGCAATTATCAGTAATTTTATATAAACATAAGTATATCAGATACTTAGCATACACAATGAGCAAGCTCTTTGATGTTCACTAAGCCCTTAAAATAATATTTTTTTTGAAGCTGCAATCATTCATATTTCAGTTTAATCAGAATATATCTCAACGTTTTTTTGAGATATATTCCCAAAAAAAGAGTACTCCGGCTATTCTTCAATGCAAAAAAACGTATATTGCTTATCACTGTTGAAAGGCCAAAAAACTAACGAAAAATTGGTTTATTACAATTTTGTAAAGCAGGTAAGATAATGTTATATTTCAAGTGTAATCTCAGCCTTATTTTTGTAGTTAAATGAATGAAACGCCGGATGACAAAGACCAATTATTTATTACCAGTCAAAAAGCTCACCAAAATTATTCTTACAATCTGTGGGCTTCTTAGCGTCACTGTTTTTCTCTTAGTAGTATTTGTCACGTCCCAACTTTTGGGCCACAAAGATTCTGTAGCTTTAGAACGCTCACTACAAGAAAAGACTTTCGTGAAAATAGATACCAATTTTGTTGGTCTCTGGACGGCACCAGCAGAATGGAGGTTGACTAAACTTGATGCGGAAGAAAAAAAACTCATTAACTACGGAAAAGAACTCATAGCACATACTTCCAAATATCTCGGCCCCAAGGGTTCCGTGGCCCAAAGTTCGAATGGAATGAACTGTCAAAACTGCCACCTCAAAGCTGGCTCCCAACCATGGGGAAATAATTATTTTGCGGTTGAGGCCAACTATCCAAAATTCAGAGAGAGATCAGGCACGATAGAGGACCAAATTAAGCGTGTAAACGATTGTTTTGAAAGAAGTTTGAACGGAAAAGCCCTAAATCCCGCAAGCAGAGAAATGCAAGCCATACTGGCCTATATCAGATGGTTGGGCTCTGATGTAGCCTCCGAAACCACGCCGAAAGGTTCGGGCATTTATAAACTTAAAGGACTAAAAAGACCTACCAGCCCTGAGAAAGGCAGAGCTGTTTATGAAGCCAAATGCCAATCCTGCCACCAAGCCAATGGCGAAGGATTAATGGCCGAAAATGGCAAAAGCTATACTTACCCGCCACTTTGGGGCAGGTATAGCTACAATATAGGTGCTGGCCTATACAGAATTTCCAATTTTGCAGGATATGTAAAATACAATATGCCTCTGGGTGTTAGTTATGAAAAGCCGCAACTCACCGATGAAGAAGCTTGGGACGTAGCGTCCTTTGTAAACTCGCAGCCTAGACCGTCAAAAGACATCAGCAAAGATTGGCCAAACCCAGCTGGCAAGCCGTTTGACCATCCTTTTGGCCCCTACACCGACCCTTTTTCTGAAAATCAACACAAATATGGTCCTTACAAACCCATAAAAGAGTGGAAAGAAGCCCACTAAAAAGTTAAATTAATGTATAAACTAGAAATAAATTAATTCCGAAATTGGTAAATGCGAAATGTGTTTCTCACTATTCCAATAGCTTTTTTTATAAATTTCGAAGTTGCATGAAGCTTCTATATGAATGCAGTCGCTAAAGATGTACTGCCTTAAATTTGTGGAGCTAGTGATTAGAATTCAATTTACATTTTTTAGGAACGTACAAATATTTTAGGGCATACTCAAATAAACCTGGTTTATTCCCCAAAATGATTGCTCGAACTTCCGAAAACAACCGAACGATAATTTTAAGATATTAAAATTCATAATTAGAGCGGCATTTTTTCTAACTTTAAGCTCAGGATTACCAAAATTCTTGAAAATAAGAAAATAATCAACCTCGAAAATGAAGAAAATAATACTTCCAATAGTTGCCCTACTAGTCATAACAAGCTTGTTTTTTGCTTTCAAACCCCAGAAACCCACAAGACCAAACATTGTCTTTATTATGTCAGACGACCATGCTTATCAGGCCATATCTGCTTATGATAACCGACTTACACAAACACCAAACATTGATAGAATAGCTAAAGATGGTATGCTTTTCAGCAATGCTTGTGTTACAAATTCTATTTGTGCCCCATCGCGGGCCGTGATTTTGACGGGAAAACATAGCCATATCAATGGAAAAATCGACAATTATTTTCCCTTTGACACCACCAACATTACGTTTCCGCAGTTGCTCCAACAAAACGGCTACCAAACCGCAATGTTTGGCAAACTACACTTCGGAAATAACCCTAAAGGTTTTGATGAGTTTCAAATTCTGCCCGATCAGGGAGACTACTATAACCCGGATTTTATCACAAAGAAGGAGGGCAAAAAGAAACTTATGGGATATGTAACAGACCTTATAACTGATCTGACCATCAATTGGTTAAAAAATGAAAGAGACCAAGAAAAACCATTCTTTCTGGCATACTTGCATAAGGCACCACACAGAGAGTGGCTTCCTGCTGAAAGACATTTCAAAGAGTATCTCAAAAAGAAGTTTCCAGAACCAAGTACGCTTTTCGACAATTATGAAGGCCGTGGCAGGGCCTCAAAAGAGCAAGAAATGAATCTCCTGACACACATGAACTGGGCCGGGGACTCCAAAATCACTCCTGAAAACATGGACAAACTGGGCATAAAAGAAAGTCATGCCTACGATAAACGAAACTACAACTATACCGTGGGTAGAATGAATCCGGCACAAAGAAAAGTTTGGGATGAAAACTATGGAAGAATGAACGAGGAGTTTATCAAGAATTACCCAAATATGACCGAAAAAGAGAAAATGCAATGGAGGTATCAGCGATATATGCAAGACTATCTCGGTAGCATAGCCTCTGTGGATGAAGGAGTTGGGCAAGTATTGGATTTCCTTAAAAAAAATAATCTTGAGGAAAACACCATAGTAGTTTATACCTCAGACCAAGGCTTTTATTTGGGCGAACACGGCTGGTTTGACAAACGTTTTATTTTTGACGAATCATTCAAAACTCCGCTGCTCATCAAATGGCCAAGGTTTATAAAACCCGGTTCCAAAAACGCACAAATGGTACAGAATCTTGATTTTGCACAGACATTTCTAGAAGCCGCTGGTATAAAACCGCCCTCGGATATGCAAGGCGAAAGTCTTCTGCCTATATTGAAAGGCTCTGGCAAAAACTTTAGAGATGCCGCATATTATCATTACTATGAATACCCAAGCGTGCACATGGTAAAACGCCACTACGGCATAGTTACTGAAAAATACAAGCTGGTACATTTTTACTATGACATAGACGAATGGGAACTTTACGACCGCACCAACGACAAAAACGAGATGAAGAACGTTTATAACGACCCAAAATATGCAAAAATCAGGGCCGAATTACATAAAAAACTATCGGATTTGAGAATTAAATACAAAGACTCCGAAGAACTGGACAAAATGTACATTGCCAAATACGACCAGTTGATTAAAGACGGAAAGATATTTAGATAAATATTTAACTATTATAAAAAAATACCAAATACCTGAATAGTTCAGTCCGTTTCAGAGCAGCATTTCTAGATTTTGGGGTAGTTTTTGGTAGAATCGTCCAAGACCAACACCCAGTCTTGTCCATATCCCGTACTTGGAGGGGTAAATAGCTTCTGACCAATGTTTTCAAATTTACCAGCGTCTTTGGCTTCTCCATTTCGAGGATTAAACCAAAAAGTATTTATATTTGAGCCCGAAATCTTGCCCAAATTTACTGTAAAGGACTTACCATAAGCCGAATATACGTAAGCATAATCTACGCCTCTGGTAGCCTGTATTCGCTCGTGTGCCGACAGGCTATTCTCAGCTATCAGACTTTGATCAGGAATTCTGTCCAGCATCGGTCTCGATTCTATTAGCTTTCGAAGAAATCTGACTTGTTTGGCTCCGGGTAAATCTAAGGCAAAATGCCAAAATGTGTTCGGACCATTCACACCCACGCTCTTGGGTGAGTACATTTGCCAAATGTCATGACAGCCATAAGTAAAACCAAACGCACCGGCAAAAACATCCAAATAAATGGATTTGCGGACATCGTAAGCACTGGAAGTGCCGTTTTCTTTGGCATTAAAACATACAGGATGGTCTTCATAAATAGGCTCGCCATCGATGACCGGCCTAGCTGGAGCTCTGTTATAAGAATCTAAAATTCTATCAAAAACAGGAGTATCACGACAGTGACCAGTTTGAAACATATTAAAATCAAACCACGAATCATTATGAAACCACTCACTTGCTCCCTCTTTGTTGGGCTGTGGATGGTAGGTTATCAGGCCTTTGTGGCTTCCTCCGATGCCCTCCTCCACACCTGCAGCCATTGCCCGCCAAACAGCTGCATCTGAAGTTCCTGACCGAGGGTTGCGGTCGCCACCAAGTATCCAAACGATATTCCTACGATCCTTGTAGCGTTCGCCGATCCATTTACCGTAGATTCTGGCTGTACTCTCATTAAAAATCTCAGGGCCATTGCCCCACCTGTCTTTAAAAACCTTGTCGCCCCAGGTAGGTAAAAGGCCAATATTTAATCCCAATTCATTGGCCTTATCAATCACAAAATCTACATGCTTAAAATACGCTTCATTGGGCTTGGTGGGGTCGTTATTTATCAATGGCTTTTCGCCATAAGCATTGGGCGAGTTCAGACCGTCTAACTCGGCCAAAGCTACTGCTTGAATAAGTGTGAAACCCTGTGTAGCCCTTTTTCCAAGGTAAAAAGTAGCCTCCTCTCGATCGAGCTTATGGAAAAGCTCCCAGGCCGTGTCACCGACCCAAACGAAAGGTTTTCCGTCTTTTAGCACGTACCTTTTATTTTCGCTAACTGTAAAAGACTGAGCAGACAGATTTTCGGATAAAAAAGAAAATATGAGCAGGATGAAACTTAGTTTTTTCATGCAGACTTTTATTTTACTTTTATATATTTTTCTACAATAATTCTATCGATACCTAACTTTTCCAATTTCTCCACACCTTTCTGCATAAGCGTATCATTTTCTATTTTCACAGTAAACTCAAACTTGTGTCCCTCCCACTGTTTATCTATGAAATATTCGAGAAATTCCGTATAAGTACTGTCTTTCAAAGTGTATTTTCCGCCACCGGCAGTGTAAGCGGCCGCGGTAGAGTCTTTATTGTTGCTTATGTCATGGCTCAGAAAAGCAAAATGTGTGGGATTGATAATCTTAATCATCTGTACCTTTGGGTTGAATGTCGAAAAAGTGGAGTCTTTTTCGGTAGAGGTGGCCGAAACCAATTGCCAAGTTCCAATTAATGTAGTCTCCGTTTTTTTCTCACATCCGGCAAAAGCAAAAACGCACAATAAAACGCCAAGTAAAACTTTCATAAGTAAATAAGGTTGAATTTGATACGAAAATAGCAATTATTCAATTAAACCACCGTTTTCAACCCCAAATATCTTAGAAAATTGATTTTTAAAACTTTTGTGAGCAATAGAAAAGATAAATGAAAAGACCAATTTTAGTGTTCAAGGCACAAGTTTTCTCAAATGCATCATTTAGCTGGATCAAAAGCAGTATTTTTGTGGTATAAAACCAAGGGAGAAGCGGTTCATCAGACGCATCCTTATTATATCCAAACAAACGGTTTTTCGGATTTGAAAATATGAAAGTAACTAAATTGTTCAAAGACTTTTTTGAAAGTGAGAAATCCGGCGGCTTAACTTTAATAGCCTGTACGGGCCTATCGCTTTTGATAGCAAATTCGAGCTTAGGGCCTTCTTACCATCATTTTTGGCTCTCCGAATTTTGGGGTCACTCTATAGAACATTGGATCAACGATGGCCTAATGACCATTTTTTTCTTACTAATCGGTCTCGAATTGGAAAGGGAGGTCTATATTGGCGAACTATCAAATATAAAAGATGCACTTTTGCCTATTTTCGGTGCATTAGGCGGCATCATTGTTCCCGCTTCCATATTTCTGTATTTCAACTATGGCAGCTCCAACCAATCTGGGGCAGGTATACCCATGGCTACGGATATCGCATTTGCACTTGGCGTTTTATCATTGTTGGGTAAAAGAGTACCGATTTCATTCAAAATTTTCCTGACCGCTTTGGCAGTCATTGACGATCTCGGAGCCATCATCATCATCGCTATCTTTTATACCAAGGCCTTATTCTGGAACAATCTTTTCATAGCATTGGCCATATTTGTTACTTTGCTCATCTTGAATAGACTGAAAATCAGAAATTTAATTCCCTATTTAATAGGAGGAGTCTTTATGTGGTATTTCATGCTCAATTCGGGTGTGCATGCCACCATAACGGGTGTCTTACTGGCCTTTGCTATTCCGTTTGGCAATGGCGACGAGAAATCTAGCTCATATATCTTACAACATTCTTTACACAAACCTGTAGCTTTCGCGATTCTTCCCATATTTGCCTTGGCCAACACCGCCATAGTTTTAGAAGGAGATATTTCAACAGTTCTGACGCAAAATTACAGCATCGGAATTGCCTTAGGCCTTATAGTTGGTAAACCACTTGGTATCTTTTCGTTATCATTGATCGCCGTAAAATTAGGCTTATGTAAACTTCCCGATGACCTCACATGGAAAGGACTTTTTGGTTTGGGTGCCTTGGGCGGAATAGGATTTACCATGTCTATTTTTATCACACTGTTGGCTTTTGATAATCAAGCCATCATCAATAACGCCAAATTGGTGATTCTTTTATCCTCACTTTTGGCAGGAATTATCGGCTTTTTGGGACTAAAAAGCATTCTAAAAAATGCAGAAAGCGAATGAATAGATCAGTTGCAAGGAAACAGCCTCAACGAGCCACCTCAATCTTCAATTTCTTCCCTTTAATTTTTTGGTCCTTTATGTTTTTGAGGAATGACGAAACTTGGGCTGTTGCAATGGCCACATAAGAGGCGAAATCTTGTACTTCAATTTTGCCCAAAGCGTCTTTTTCTATGCCGCCTTTTTGCAAACAAAAACCTACAATGTCAATTTTGTTTATCTTGTCTTTTTTGCCTCCACTAAAATATAGCGTGGTCCACGATTCTTTGATAACAGCCTTGGGGCTTTGGTCTAAATCAGCTCGTCAGTAAACCAACTACTTTTTAGAAAACTAAAAAGCACTCCCCAAACAATGCCCAAAGGTAGGCCATTGATAAACAAAAAAGCAGATTGTAGAGTGCAGATACTCAAGCAAAAAATAAAAGGGCCAAACTTGCGATGGATATCAAAGAAATAATGAGCTTGATTCTTTGCTGCGGCTGAAGCTCCGAGATGATTTTTACGCCAATAAACTTGGAACTCATATAACCCAACACTTGCATGATGATATAGACGCTTTTGAGACTCATACCCCAAAGCACTTAACCATCAAACTGGGCCGTAAAAAAGGGCTTTCGGTAGGCATAGGTGCAAAAATAAGCCCCAAAAGCGGCAACAAAGCACCAAATATTGAGTAAAAGTGATTTTCTAGTTAATTGAGCCGAAAGGTATTCCACAATCTGTTTTTTATGCAAATTGGGATTCTAATATTACCGCAAAGTGAAGCAGTTTTTATGAAATTGATATGAATTGGTGAGTGGTGAATTAAAAGATTTTTTTGAGCCTAGCAGACTTCAAGAAAGGACTCTAAAAAATATTGATTTTTAGGTAGTAAGATTAATTTTTTCTTTTGAAATGGATTGCAATTCTTTATTTTTCAAAGAAAAATATTCAAACAAAAATGCGTAAGTATTATTTCAAGAGTCGAAAAAAAATATAGCTATGATGATTTTTTTTTGGATATTTTTTAGTTGGCAGTAAGTCTATCAAAATTCACTATCACTCAAATATCCTACCATTTGACTACAAAGTTGCGACTTTTGATTACATCCGTATCATATTGATCACTCAACTTTGTGATGATAAAAATTAAAAAAGACTACTCATTTGAATATATATATGAAACTGACGCTAACTATCAATAATAAGCATACGAACTTGGAGGTAGAGCCCAATATGCCTTTACTTTGGCTCATTCGTGATGAAGTAAACCTGAAAGGTACAAAGTTCGGCTGCGGTAAAGCCCAATGCGGAGCTTGCTCGCTTTATGTTGACGGCGATTTAATTCGCTCTTGCTCCTACCCTTCTCAAATGGCAAATAATAAAAAAATAACTACAATTGAAGGTCTTTCGGAGGATGAAAAACATTTACATCCCATTCAACAGGCGTGGCTTGATATTCAAGTGCCACAATGTGGCTACTGCCAATCTGGTTTTATGATGGCAGCTGCTAAACTTTTGGAAGAAAACCCAAACCCAACCGTTGATGATATTAAGAACGGTATTTCAAATATTTGTCGTTGTGGTACACATCCTCGAATTATTAAAGCGATTCTTTTGGCTGCAAAATTGAAAAACGATGGAAAACACTGATAAAATAAACAAAAAGAGATTTTCAAGAAGAAATTTTTTAGCAATATCAGGCTCGGGCTTGGCAGGAGCATTGGCATTACTTTATTTTGGAAGAGTACCTATTAGAAGAAAAATTAGTGATTTCACTTCTGAAATGGAAATAGCAGCCGATGTATCTAATTTAGACCCCAAATTATGGTTTGAATTGAATGCCGATAATACCATTACACTAAAATCCCCAAAGGTTGAAATGGGACAAGGTATTTTTACAGGTTTCGCCATGCTTGCAGCGGAGGAATTAGATTTTCAGCTTGATAAAATAAAAGTAGTACATGCCAATTCTAAAAATGGTGTCCTTTCAAACACTGGTGTAAGCAATAGCACTTCCTCATTTTATGTAATTATCAGAGAAGTTGCTGCCACATTGCGAGAAACGCTCAAACTACAAGCATCTAAAATATGGAATGTTCCTATTACCAATATATCTACAAAAGATGGAATGCTAATAGCTGGTGATAAAAAAATATCATACGCCGACTTAGCCAAGCAGATTACCAAATGGGAAATTGCTGAAAAACCGGCATTAAGGCCAACTTCAACTTTTAAATATGTCGGTAAAGAGCAAAAAAGAATTGATTTACCAGATAAAATTCTTGGAAAACCTATTTATGGCATTGATACTACTTTGCCTGACATGGTTTATGGTGTAGCACTTTATAGCCCTTATTTTAATGGAAAACTAAAAAGTGTTGATACCAATAATGCCAAAAATACTGAGGGGGTCTTAAAAGTGCTTGAAGAAAAAGAATGGATTGGCGTTGTGGCCAAAACGCGATATGCTGCTGAATCTGCCATTGAAAAAATTACTGCCGATTGGGATTATGACCCGAATATTAATACAAAATCTATTGAAAAATTAATGACCGTCGGAAATGGAAATGAGGTTAATATTCAAAATGATGGTGACACTGATAAAGTTTCAAGCGAAGCAATTACTGGCGAATATCGCACCCCCATTGGTTTTCATGCGTGCTTAGAGCCATCACTTGTGGTTGCAGATTTTAAAGACAATAAATTGACGCTTTATACCTCTTTTCAAAATCCGGATTACATTAAAACTGCTGTCTCGGAAGCGTTGGATATTGATAAGAAAAACATTGAAATAATGCCTGCTTATTTAGGTGGAGGATTTGGGAGAAAGGCATTTAAAAGTAATGTCGTGGAAGCAGTAAAATTATCAAAAGCCGTCGGGAAGCCTGTTCACTTACTTTATACCCGTCAGCAAGAGTTTCAAAATGGATATGTCAGACCCAACACGCATCATGTTTTAAAAGGTAAATTGGGTAATGATGGTAAAATTTTGGCTTTCGAGCATGATATTGCTACTGGACCAATGGGATTTAAGGCTCTTCCATCCATAGCAGAAACCATTTTAGGGGCAGATTTTGTAGTTGCAGGACATGGCTCTCGGTGTGCTTATCGCATTCCCAATATCAAGACTACTGTTTGGCACAATAATCTTCCATTTGAAACCAGCATGTGGCGGGGTGTGGGAATGTTTGCCAATACTTTTGCCATCGAAAGTTTTATAGATGAATTAGCCCATAAAGCGGGTGTGAATCCTCTAAAGTTTAGAATCGACCATTGTGATGACACGCCACAACTGGCTCGTCGAAAAAAATTACTTGAGATTCTTAGTGAAAAATCAGGGTGGAATTTATCAAAACCAACAGATATTGGTCGTGGTTTGGCAGTTTGCGATGATCGTAAAACAATTTCGGCAGCTGTAGTAGAAATGAAAATAATTGACGGGGCTATTAAGATTTTAAGGGTTATTCATGCCATTGACCCTGGAAAAATCATCAATCCGGATGGAATAAGACAGCAAGTAGAAGGTGCGACTATGATGGCGATTAGTGCAAGTTTGTATGAACGAGGTACTATTGAAAATGGGCAATTTGAACAAACCAATTTCCATAATTATAAAGTCGTAAGACTTAGTGACACACCGGAAATTGAAGTAATTTTACACGAAGGGTCAGAAATACCTACTGGCGTTGGCGAACCACCAATTTCACCGATTGCCCCAGCAATTGCCAATGCCGTTTTTAATTTAACAGGAAAACGTTTGAGGGCATTACCTTTGCAGGAGGCATTTCAGAAAAGTTAGAAAAAAGTAATGCGTTAAAAGTTAATCTCCGTATAAATAATATACTACTAATGAGAATATTAGCAATCATCCTACTTTTATTATCAGCATATCTAAGTTTAAAGCATGGTTGGGATTCATTTCAGCCCTCATCCGTTCAACAAATTGAAACTATGTCACATTTAGGCATTAAACAAACTTTTTTGCCTTTTTTTGGTGTAATATCGTTTGCTATTGGAGCGATGTTATTTATTCCAAAAACTTTTTTTCTTGCAAATGTTTTAAATGTATTGCTTTACGCTTTTATTATGGCACTATTGCTAAAAGCTGGAGATCACGGTTTAGCTATAGTTGAAATAGTTTTTATTGCTATACCTTTATTAATGATTAAATTAAAATATCCTTTCAAAAAATCAAATTTGTAGTTGAAAATGACCTATTCAAAACCATTTAGAATAAAATCAATTAATGATGGATACCGCCTTTTGGGACTTCAAAATCCTCATCACCCACTCATTAGCATTATTGATGTCATTAACCTAAAATCTGAGGCCAATTTAAATCCGGTTATTTTTGATTTTTATGCTGTTTCGCTGAAAAGAGGATGTAATAACCTATTATACGGGCAACAAAAATACGATTTTGATGGCGGATTGATGGCTTTTATTTCTCCAGGGCAAATATTGAGGGGGGAAGAAAATGGAACACCACCTGATCTTCGAGGTTGGATGATGTTTATCCATCCTGATTTTTTGTGGAATACAACGCTTGCTAGGAAAATAAAACAATATGATTATTTTGGGTATGCTGCTAATGAAGCACTTTTTTTATCTGACAAAGAAGAAAACATTATTAATGGTATCATTGACAATATTAAACTGGAATTTAACAATAATATTGATAAATTTAGCCAAGATGTAGTCATTGCTCAGTTGGAATTATTATTCACCTACGCACAGCGATTTTACGAACGCCAGTTTATAACAAGAAAAATAATAAACAACAGTATTTTTAGTAAATTGGAAGACCTCTTGGATGAATATTTTGAAAACGAAGAATTGCTTTCAAAAGGTCTACCTTCCGTACAGTATTTTGCAGATAATTTACATTTATCTGTCAAATATTTAGGCAGTATGCTAAAACAACTTACAGGCAAAACTACTCAAGAACATATTCACGAAAAACTAATCGAAATAGCCAAGGAAAAATTATCAAATACTGAATTATCTGTTAGTGAAATAGCTTATGGCTTAGGTTTTGAACATTCTCAATCGTTTAGTAAATTATTTAAGACAAAAACTAATCAAAGTCCACTAGAGTTTAGGCAGTTATTCAATTAATGTATTAACTTATCTATTGTAAAAGAGACTCATTTTGCAAGCACTGGACAGATTTAAGGCAATGTTGAACTTATTGGCTACAAAATAATTCCACTATTACAAAGCATTGAATCTCACCTAGCCACCTCAATCTTCAATTTCTTCCCCTTGATTTTTTGATCCTTTATATTTTTAAGAAATGACGGAACTTGGTCTGTAGCTATGGCTACGTAGGAGGCGAAATCTTGTACTTCTATTTTGCCTAATGCGTCTTTTTCTATTCTACCTTTTTGCAAACAAAAACCTACGATGTCTATTTTGTTTATCTTGTCTTTTTTGCCCCCACTAAAATAAAGCGTGGTCCACGATTCTTTGGTAACGGCCTTGGGACTTTGGTCTAAAACCAACTCCTCGGGCAGCTTGGCTATATAATGTGGTGCTTTTTGTCCTTCCTCTAAAAAGAAATAAGCTATCCCTGAGGCGTTCATACGAGCCGTGCGGCCGTTGCGGTGTACAAACTCTTGTTCATGAAATGGCATGGAATAATGTATCACATTTTCCACCTCAGGGATATCCAAACCTCTGGCGGCCAAGTCGGTACTCACCAGATACCTTACGCTTCCGTTTCTGAATCTTATCAGAGCTTTTTCACGGTCTATTTGTTCTATTTTACCATGAAAAACTCCGCAACTGATGCCATTTTTGGTCAACAGATTGGCCACTTCTTCTGCCTCATCTCGCTGATTACAGAAAATCAAGGTCGGAGTTTGGCTGATTTGTCCAAGAAGAATATTCAAGGATTTTATCTTGTTGCTGGTCTTTACATATCGGAGAGCCAAGCCTTGGTTTCGCTGTCCATCGTTTATAAAATCTATGGTATTTATGGTGTCGGTATTCAAAAAACTGGGCAAGCTGATGCCTTGTGTGGCAGATACGAAAGCATATTTATTCAGGTTAGGCAATCGCTCCAAAATAAACTGCATTTGTTCATGAAATCCCATTTCAAGCGACTTGTCGAACTCGTCAAAAACGATAGTTTTTACTTGTTTAGAATCTATGGTATGTCTTGTATAATGATCGGCTATTCGGCCTGGTGTACCCACCAACACCGCTGGTGGATTTTTAAGACTGTTTACCTCCACTTCCATGCTGTGGCCACCATAAAAAGCACTTATTTTATGACCTGAGCCTAAGGTTTTCCATACCGACTCTATTTGTATAGCCAATTCTCTAGTGGGTACCAATATCATAGCCTGAATTTGGTTTTCAATTGGCTCCAAAATCTCAAGTAAAGGCAACAAGAAAGCCAAGGTTTTACCCGATCCGGTGGGTGACAAAAGAAGGGTATTTCTGTTTTCTAAGATACTCTTATGAGTAATTAATTGCATTTCGTTCAATGCCTCAATGCCTATTTTAGCCAAGATTTTTTCCATATACAAAGGTACGGAAAGTTTTCTGTGGTTGTTTTTTTAAACACATAGGCACATAGGGATCATAGGTTTCGGCTTTTTTTTACAAACACAGTCATATAGGTATCTTAGAGTCCTATGTTTTCTATGATTCTATGTGTTTATTAATAAATTATGTGTTTATCAAAAAAAGGCGACCTTTCTTCCAGTTTTGTCCTGAAAAAATTACCTTGCAAAAAATTTAACCCTAAATGAAAGAAAATAAACCCAATTATTTGGTTCCTTTTGTATTGGTCACTTGCCTATTTTTTATGTGGGGCTTTGCCAATAACCTCAATGGCATCCTTATCCCCCACCTTCGTAAAGCACTACAGCTGAGCAACATGCAATCTACTTTTGTAGATACCGCCGTTTATTTGGCTTACTTTTTAGGAGCTATTCCGGCAGGTTTGATCTTGAAAAAATTTGGTTACAAAAAGGGGATAATTCTGGGTTTAATGGTCTTCAGTTTGGGAGCATTTTTGTTTGTTCCAGCCGCCAATTCCCGTACCTACGGCATTTTCCTTTTGGGATTATTTATTATAGGAATTGGCCTAACTATACTTGAAACCGCCGCCAATCCTTATGCTACAAAACTGGGCGATGCCAAAGATGCTACCACCAGATTGAATCTTGCTCAATCTTTCAATGGATTGGCCGCATTTTTAGCTCCTATGGTGGGCACCATCTTCATTTTGTCTGGCAAAGAGTATTCTTCTGCAGAACTTAACATGTTGCCAGAAGTCGAAAAAATCGCCTATTTGACCTCAGAAGCAGCTTCAGTAAAGATGCCTTACATGATTCTAGGCGGATTTTTATTGGTGATAGCCGTACTTTTTATGGTTTTGAAATTCCCAGAATTTAAAGAGGAAGACCAAGGCGAAACTACCGGCAGCATAGCAGGAGCTATAAAGCATAAGCACCTGACTTGGGCTGTGATTGCCCAGCTTTTTTATGTTGGAGCCCAAGTTTGCGTTACCAGTTTCTTTGTCAGAATGGCCATATCAGGGGGTGGAGTTGACGAAAAAACCGCAGGCTATTACCTCGGAATTTACGGAATTCTCTTCATGGTGGGTCGCTTTTTGGGCACTTTTATCATGAAATATCTTGCCCCTGCCAAATTGTTGAGCATCTATGCCGCCATGTGTATCTTATTGAGCTTGGTGGCAGTTTATGCTGATGGCAAAAACGTAGTTTTGGCTTTGGGCGGACTGGGTTTCTTCATGTCTATTATGTTTCCTACCATATTTTCATTGGGTATCAACGACCTCAAAGAAAACACCAAACCCGCTTCTTCTCTGATAGTTATGGCAATTATTGGCGGTGCCATTTTCCCTGTTATAATGGGTTATATCATCGACAATTCCAACGACAACATTCAAGTGGGTTACTGGGTGCCTTTGGTCTGTTTTATAGTGGTTTTGTATTATGGATTAGTAGGTCACAAAAAAGCGGCTTGATATGAAAAGATATTGTTTTGCCCTAGATTTGAAAGATGACGAGACCTCTATAGCCGAATATGAAAAAATTCATGAGAACATTTGGCCCGAAATTCGAGAAACGATAGTGGTGGCTGGCATAACGGACATGCAAATTTACAGAATTGGCACACGAATGTTTATGATTATGGACACCGTGGATGACTTTTCGTTTGAGGCCAAATCGAAGGCCGATGCCGAGAATCCGATTGTCCAGAAATGGGAAAACTTCATGTGGACATTTCAACAAGCCTTACCCATGGCCAAACCTGGTGAAAAATGGGTAATGATGAAACAGATATTTGGATTGGTTTAAATTTTCCATAAACAGCTTAACCTTTTTTTTACAAAAAAATAACAAAAGGCAAATTAGTTGCGTATTGAAAATTAGAACACCTAATCGCCTCAATATGAAATATCTTCTTAAAGCCCTTTTGATTCTTTCGCTGTTGTCATGCGTTGACAAAAACACAAGCGATGACGTGGACCCAGAAACGGTAGCCACCAATCCCGATTGGACGGAGGCTAGCCACAGCAATGATGTTGAGCCTGATTACAACACCGTTTTTCCTCAAGACAAAGTAAATACCTTGGAAATCACGATTGGAAAAACCAATTGGGAAGCTATAAAAGCTGACATGGTGGCTAAAAACAAGGGTACTTTTGGAGTCGGTGGCAATACCGGCGGCGGCGGACAAGGTGGTGGCGGATTACCTCCTGGTGGAAACGGAGGAGCGGTACCAAGCTTTGGGGAAGAACCCGAATATGTAGAAACGACTATAAAATTTAATGGCAAAAAGTGGGAGAATGTTGGCTTTCGCTTGAAAGGAAACTCTACCTTGAGTTCTACATGGAGATCAGGCATTTACAAACTTCCATTCAGGCTAAATTTCGATGAATACGAAGATTCCCACCCCGAAATAAACGACCAGAGATTTTACGGATTCAAAGAATTATCGTTTTCGGCTGGTGTAAAAGACAATTCGCTGATCAGAGAGAAAGTAACCGCGGATATCTTCAGAATGGCAGGAATTCCCGCTGCTCAAACTTCATTTTATAAAGTTTATATCGACTTCGGCGAAGGTCTCAAGTACTGCGGCGTCTACACCATGGTAGAAGTAGTAGACGACACCATGCTGAAAAAACAACTGGGCGAAGATGCTGGAAATATCTACAAGCCAGAGTCTAACTTCACGAGTTTTTCGGAGGCTACTTTTGAGAAGAAAAACAACAAAACCGAATCGGACTATTCAGATGTAAAAGGAGCTGTTGCTGCCCTAAACGCCTCAAATCGCACCTCTGATGCTGCTGCTTGGCGGGCAAATCTAGAAAAATACATGAACATGGATCAGTTTGTGAAATGGCTGGCCGTGAACACGACCCTCGTAAACTGGGATACCTATGGCGGTATGGCCCACAACCATTATTTATACAATCATTCCACACAAAAATTACTTTGGATTCCTTGGGACAACAATGAAGCCCTGACAAGCCAAGAACGCGTAAAACTCAATCTTTCGGGAGTAGCCACCACTTGGCCACTGATAAAATATGTTTCAGAAGACCAAGTTTATTATGCCAAATACAAAGCCTACGTAAAGGAGTTTAACGATAACACCTTTACTACCAGCAAAATGAATGCACTTTTTGACAATGCCACGAACTTGATTACGCCCTTTGTAAATGGTTCGGAAAAAGAGGTTGCACCGTATTCTAACCTGACCAATGTGTCTCAATTCACGGCTGCTTTACCAATTTTGAAAGCTCATGTGGTAACGAGAAACAATGCTGTGAAGGCATTTGTACCTTGACTTTCGATTGAAAATCACGACCAAAAAACAGAAAAAGAGATATTTGTATTGACCTATTCTATTTCGTCAAATAAATTTTATTCTTGTTGTTGTCCAATGTAATCGTTCCAAACTTATTGAGTAAACTCCTTCCAATCAATATTTTCTTTCCATTGTCAGAAACCGAAATTCCAACATTATTTAGGGTGTAGTTTCCGATTTTCACATTGTTTGCCATGTAAGTCCTACATTTCTCTATAGTCCCGTTGGCTAGTTCATAATCCTTTATTCCCTCGTAATTATCTTCACCTAAGGTCCCGTTTCCTTTCAGAATTTCCTCCATTTCCTTATTTATTAGCAGGTCGGAAGCACCTGTATCTAGCAACCAATAAAGATCGTCGAACACCGACAACCTAACATTCAGATAAGACATTCCTTTGATACTAATAAATGAAAGGGTGTCAGAATTTGGACCATCAATTTGAAGAATTGGCAGAGGTTTATAGTAGTCCTTTTCTAAAAACCGGCCGCATTCACTTTCGAAAATATAGTAAAGATCTGTGTTAGAATTAGACAGCTTTTCCAAATCTTTGTCTGTATAATTGTATTCTCG
Source organism: Leadbetterella sp. (assembly GCA_035299025.1). Taxonomy (GTDB): domain Bacteria; phylum Bacteroidota; class Bacteroidia; order Cytophagales; family Spirosomataceae; genus Leadbetterella. The sequence goes on along the minus strand of DATGXK010000016.1, from coordinate 83,019 downwards.
AATAAGATTGGCCCTACAATTACAATAATCGTCGAGATTCTTTCCAGACAGTTTCAAACTATCAGATAAACTTTTCAGATTCGCTTTACAATTACCAAGAAAACTACCATGTTGATTTTCAACTTGGATCAAAACAGAATTGCCGCTAGTAGAGATACACTCACCAAGTTTTTTGAGTATGGCTTCATTTGTTTCAATTAATCCGTTTAGGTCGATAAATCTATTTTTGGTAAACTTCTTAACCTGTTTGTTCGTAAAAGCCCTATTTATGGTCTCTATTTGGCATCGACAAATGGTAGTAGCATCAGTATTTTTTCCATCTATCAAATAAGAATTGAGGCAATTAGCAAAGAAATCTCTAGATTTTAGAATTATATCTCCCTCTGTAGAATAGATATACTCCGATTGACCAAAAGAAGACCTAACAAAAAAAAGTAGTGTGACAAAAAACAGAATTTTGGGTAATTTCATTGAATAAAAAACTTAGTGTGCCACTAATTCTTATCAAAAACAATACCATCAGTCCTTTAAATTTAATGAAATCTTACTTCTTCTATGGGGTATCTTCGATACGAAAAATAAAACCTACTAAATCAACTCTCAATGAGGCAAATACTTTTGCAAAAGACCGTAAGTCCAAGTACCCAAAATAGCACTGAGGAAAGTGACTATTATTACCAAAAAACCTGAACCGATTTGTGCGAAGAGCGGCCCAGGACAGGCTCCAGTAATGGTCCAACCCAGCCCAAACATAAAGCCACCGATAATCTGACCTTTGGAAAAGAACTTTCTGGCAACCACTATTTCCTCTCCACCTAAAGTCTTGATATTAAACTTTTTGATGACAAATATTGAAATCATACCAACTACCACCGCAGTACCTATTACGCCATACATGTGAAAACTCTGCATTCGAAACATCTCCTGAATTCTGAACCAAGAGATAATTTCTGCTTTTACGAAAACTATTCCGAAAAGCGTTCCTACTACCAAATATTTGATATTTGCTAGGAAGCTCTCAGACTGCTTTTGCTCATTTTGTGCGTCACAAACCGGATTATTGTCTATTTTCATGGCTTATTTGTTTATTAAATTGAAAATTATGGGAAGGCCAAGGTGCGTCATTGCAAAACCTCCCAACATAAAAAATATAGTAGCCACCAAAGACGGCCATTGCAGACTTGACAACCCCATTATGGAGTGTCCGGACGTGCACCCACCCGCATAACGTGTACCAAAACCTACCAAAAAACCACCTATAACAAAGAAAAACAGTCCCTTCAGTGTAAAGATGTTTTCAAAACTAAAAATATCCGTAGGCAATAGATGTGAGAAATCGGTCACCCCAAAAACCCTAAGGTCGTCTATGGTACTTTGGGCTATTTTTATTCCAGATTCATCTCCAAGCCAAAAACTGCCTACAAAACCGCCAATCAAAACCCCAAAAACGAAAAACAAATTCCAAATTTCGTTTCGCCAATTGTATTTAAAAAGTGGTATATTGGCCGGAATACAAGCCGCACAAATATGACGAAGCGATGAGGAAATTCCGAAATTCTTATTGCCCAAAATGAGCAAAACAGGCACCGTGAGGCCTATAAATACACCAGCCACAGACCAGTGCCACGGCTGTTTAATGAACTCTAACATAAGACTTTACTTTAATGGTTGTTTTTAGAACAAGCAAATTAATCAATAAATTCATTGTAGTCTACAAAACCAATAGACTTTTAACCAAAAAAAATAGAGGTACAAAACTGTACCTCTGGCGTGACATAATTTCTAATCTTTCAATATGAAATTATTTCATCTTTGATTGACATACGAAATCTGACTTGGAAATATCTGTCTCAGAAAGAGCCGCAAACCCTCCTGAAATATCGATCACGTTATCAAACCCTCTCGATTTGAGAATGGAAACCGCTATCATAGACCTATAGCCTCCTGCACAGTGTACATAATTTGGCTCCGTCTTTGAAAACTCCGCCATGTTTTTACTCAAGTTCGCCAAAGGAATATTCATTGCTTCTTCCACATGTTCTGCCGCATACTCAGTAGGTTTCCTGACGTCCTTCACCTGTAATTTCCCATCCATTGACTTAAATTTCTCTGTAAAATCCTGTGCAGAAATGTACTCCACACGGTCAGTTTCTTTCCCAGCCTTAGTCCAAGCCTCCAAGCCTCCCTCCAGATAACCTATAATATTATCGTAGCCTACTCTAGAGAGTCTTGTAATGACCTCTTCTCTATTTTCCTCATCGGTAACCAACAAAATCGGTTGCTCAATATCTGTCAACAAAGTACCCACCCAAGGAGCAAAATCGCCCTTGATACCGATAAAAATGGAATTGGGGATAAAAGCCTCTCTAAAAACATTTTGGTGTCTGGTGTCAATCATAACTGCTCCTGTTTCATTAGCAGCTGCTTCAAAAGCTGCTGGTGAAAGAGCCTGTACGAGTGACTGAACCGCCTCCAGGTCTTTTGCTCCGGTTTTATTGAGCATCACGTTTTTCGGAAAATAATAAGGTGGCGGCACCAGTTCTAATCCATCAGTCACCTCCTTTATAAACTCCTCACGGGTCATATTGGCTCGTAGTGCATAATTGAACATCTTTTGGTTTCCAAGTGTATCAAATGTTTCCTTGCTCATGTTTTTTCCACAAGCCGAACCCGCTCCGTGTGCTGGGTACACCAAAACAGAATCAGCCAAAGGCATGATTTTATTTCTCAGGGAGTCAAACAAATAGCTGGCCAAATCTTCTATCGTCAAATCAGATTTTTGGGCCAAATCTGGTCTACCAACATCACCTATAAAAAGAGTATCTCCCGAAAAAATGCAATAATCTCGGCCGTTTTCGTCTATCAACAAATAAGTAGTAGACTCCATCGTATGTCCAGGGGTATGCAAAACCTTAATTTTGAGTTTTCCTACCTCCAAAAGCTGTCCATCCTCGGCGATTAATGCTTCAAAATCAGGCTTGGCGGTGGGGCCAAATACAATGGTAGCACCAGTCTTTTTGGACAATTCTAAATGGCCGCTCACAAAATCAGCATGAAAATGTGTTTCGAGAATATACTTTATTTTTGCACCATTTTCAGCCGCTTTTTCTATGTATTGATTCACCTCTCGCAACGGATCAATGATGATACACTCTCCGTCTGATTCCACATAATAAGCACCCTGTGCCAAGCACCCTGTATAAATTTGCTCTATTACCATATCTTCAATTATTTTACCCATTAAAAATTTAAAACCAATTCTTTCAAAACAATATATATCCCCATTATCAATACAAAATATCCGAATATCGGTTTGAGTTTATCATCATTTACTTTTTTCGAAAAATGACTTCCCAGAAAAATCCCGACTGAAGCGATAGCCGTAAAAACCATTAGAAACTTCCAATCAATGGCGGTATTTCCGTTTACATCGCCCATAAAGCCAATCAAAGACTTAAGTCCAATAATAACCAACGATGTGCCCACTGCTTTTTTCATGGGCAGTTTGGCCAGAAGCACCAGGGCTGGAATAATCAAAAAACCGCCTCCCGCACCCACCAAGCCGGTAATCATTCCTACACCCAATCCTTCTAAGAGAATCAATCCATGACGATATTTTACGTGTTCCACCCGCCCTGTCATTATACTTTTTGCGGGCTTAATCATAGAATAAGACGCCAGCACCATCAATACAGCAAAAACCAGAAGCATCAGTCTAGATTTTGTAACCAAAAAATCGCCTAAAGAAAAGACTTCTTGCGGAATAAGTGGCACCAAAAACTGCCTTGTAAGATAAACACTTATGATAGAAGGTATACCAAAAAACATCGCCGTACGCCAATGAATATTGTGTTGTTTTATATGGCTGGAAGAACCCAGCAAACTCGTAAAACCAACAATAAACAACGAGTAGGCAGTAGCCAAAACCGGCTCAACATGAAATAAGTAAACCAATATAGGCACCGTAAGAATGGAACCACCGCCACCTATTAGGCCAAGTGAGATTCCCATCAATAGTGCTCCGAAAAATCCTGCTATCTCCATCAAAAAAATTAAATAAAGCCCAAATCAATCTACTGAAAAAGTAGGCTTATGAATACATGTTAATTTTATCATATCCTAACTATTAAAAAAAATCAAAAATGGCAGGTACAATTCTGCACACACTCGAGCAGATTGTTTATTTCCTTCATTTTCAAGGAATAATGAATAAACTGCCCCTCTCTGCTAGACTGTAGAATACCTTTCAGCTTCATGTTAATCAAATGATGCGACACCAGCGATTGTTCACCATTGATTTTTTCGCAAATCTCATTTACCGAAAGCGACTCATTGTTGGTCAATAACTCCACAATGGCCAAACGCATGGGGTGTGCTACTGTCTTGAGAATGAATGCGGCTTTCTCAAATTTTTCTAAATCCATAACTTCTATCATATTGAAACAACAATTGATAATTACAATTAATTCAAATATATGACAATATTTTCATATTCTAATTCTTCTTGAAAAATTCATAAAAACAAGATGGTTGATGTAACTTAGAGTCAAACAAATGAAGACAAATGCAAACAAAAGGAAAAATGTTGTGGACCGACCTCACGGTAGAAAACGCTGAAGATATAAAGAATTTTTATGGCTCAGTGGTTGGCTGGACTTTCAGCGAGCAGCCCGTTGGCAATTACGTCGACTACAACGTTCACAACGCCCTTGAGCCCGGCGACGAATGCATAGCGGGCATTTGCCACAAAAAAGGCCCTAATGCCAATATTCCTTCGCAATGGCTCAACTACGTGATTGTCAACAACCTAGACGAAAGCCTAGAAAACTGTGCAAAACTTGGTGGAAAAACAGTAGATGGCCCTAGACAAATGGGAAAAGATAGATTTGCGGTAATTCAAGACCCAGCCGGTGCTTATTTGGCCCTAATGGAAGAATTTTAGCATTATTGACATTCCTTTTCATATATTTCTATTTTTTGTGTACAATATCTTGTCGGGATATAAGTTTTACAAGCCTTTTTTCTAAAAAGCGACATAATGTTTTTTTATGTTATATTTTTGAGAAAAACATTGGATAGTCTTGCCTCAAAAGCTGAATAAACATATCAACTCTTTCGATTTTTTCAGAGCCAGTATTGTAAGCATATTGCTGGTACTGCCTATTTATTGGGGCTTTTCTACCCAAAACTACCCCGCGGGCATGTCTATAGTGGTGGGCGTTATGTTTGCCTATTTTTCAAACATTGAAGGCACCAATAGAAACCGAATAATCGGTATGTTTTATAGCCTTTCTCTGGGTTTAATTGTGCTCTCGGGTTTCTTTTTGGCAGCCCATTTTCCGGATTATGTCCGTATTCCGGTACTCGCCTTGTTGGTTTTTGGCTCTTCTATGTTGTCGGTTTTTGGTTTTCGAGGTTCTATGATAGGTTTTGCTGGGCTATTTGCTGTGGTAATGGGTTTTATGCTACAGAAATATACCCTTCCAACTTTCGAAATCTTGAAATTAGTTGGCTTAGGTGGAATAGTCTGCATTATTGTTTCGGCTTTAAGCCAATTTGTTTTTCAGAAAAGGCACATTCAACTTTTATTGGCGGAATGTATTGAGTTAACGGCCAACTATCTGAAAATGAGTGACGACATCAAATGGAATGCCAGTACCAATACGCCTGATTTGCAGTACCGATTGCTAAAAACACAAAGTGCTATCAACGAAAACCACGAGTTACTCAGAAGTATGTTGATGAGCGAAAAATCTACTCTTATTTCTTCTTCTGAGAATCGAAAACTGTATTTATTGTTCATAGAGATGATAGACCTCTATGAAATGGCTATAGCCTGGAATCCTGATTTTGAGGCATTTGAAGAGGAACTTGGCAAATACACCGACTTGCTCCTACCCTATCAAAAGGCTTCGGAGCTGGTTTCGGAGCATCTCATAAAACTGAGTGAAGCCTTACGAACCAACAGCTCTTTTGGCTTGGATATAAACCTTGACGAAACCTTGGCCGATGCCGAAAACAGTATAAAGATTTATGTTGACGCCGTAAAACTCCCGAAAGCTCGCGAAGGTGCTTTGATGATGCGAAATCTCCTAGACCACGAACAAAGAGAACTCGAAAAGCTGAAATTGATAGACAACATCTACAACAATCTGTTGAGAGAGTCGCAATTGGTACCTCGTAGAAACAGTCAATTTATAACTACTCAAAATTACTCGTGGAACACCATAAAAATAAATCTAAACACTGAGTCCGTTATTTTTAGGCACTCCATAAGGCTTACAACAGCGTTTTTACTAAGTTTTTTAATTGGGCAGCTTCTTGATGCCGACTATGCAAACTGGATCATCGTAACCACTATGGTGATTCTCAGGCCCAACTATGGCCTTACAAAAAGCCGAGCCAAAAGCCGAATGGCTGGCACTATTTTGGGAATGGTCTTTACGCTTGCATTGGTATATTTTTTCAAAAACAGCCTAATTTATGGCACTACAGCGGCTCTTTCTCTTCTGATTGGCTTCTCATTTATCAACAAGAACTACAAAATTGCATCGGCGGGTATCACCATCAGCATTCTGCTATTGTATGTTTTAAACGAAAACGACTCCATTGAAATCATTCTTAACCGAGGGCTTTATACTTTCGTTGGGGTCTTAATTTCACTATTTGCCATGTATTTTATTTGGCCAGTTTGGGAAAAAGAAAATATAAAAGACGCCATTAAAAAAGCCTTAATAGCCAATCTAAACTACCTGAAAGCAGTTAATAATCTTTACAGAACCAAACAAGCTGCAGACACCGCCTACCGGCTCATCCGAAAAGATGCTTTCATAAAAAATGGCAACCTAAACGGAGCATTTCAAAGGCTTCAAGAAGAGCCTAAATCGAAGAAAAGTCAGGTGAGTAATATCTATGCTGCTGTTTTGCTGAATCACAGTTTTTTGTCGGGCATTGCCGCGTATTCGGCTTATATTCAGAGCCATAAAACTACCAACACTTCTGAAAACTTCGAAGCTATCATGGAATATATATGCGTAAACCTACAAAATGCAATAGCCATTTTGAAAGGAAAAAACACGGCTAAAAATCCAGATAAATGTTTTGAGGCCTTTGAAATTTTAGAAAAAAAATATGCTGAGCTAAACCAAAAACGCAACCTAGAAATAGAATCTGGCATAATGACGATGTCTACAGAAATGCGTAGCAAACTACAAGAAGCCAAAGTAATTATAGAACAGCTTAAATGGCTAAAAAACCTATCCGAAAACGTGCTTGGGGCCGTTGAGGTTTTGGGTTGACATTTTCAGCAAAACAAATACAGAGCAACAAAATATCCTCTGAAACTAACCTTTCTTACAGAAACCTCGAAGATTAGCAAACGTAGCCTCACTCCTGCAATTACTGTTCAAAAACCGTAAACCGACGTACAAAAACCTAATAAGCAGACACATGTAGGGATAAAAAAAAGTCTGGGCGTAATTTCGATATAATTATTTCATTTGTCTACCGTTAAAGGCCAAAGAAAAGGGGAATTTTAGCTGTTGTGAGATTCTCTTTTGATACTTGAAATAGACAAGCTCCAAAAATATAATTCTTGATTTAATTATGTAAAGGTGTTTATATACACGGTTGCAGTGCAAAAAGGGCGATTTATCTTTAAATATTATGCAGAATATGGTCAAATTTGCATAGATTTAACGTATATAGAAGAGTATTACAATCTTTATTTTCTCTGAAAAAGAATTGATTAGCTAAAACTTATTCTAAATTTTGATGACAACATAGTTCAGAAGTTCATTTTTTGACGGTCAATTGAATTTCAGAAAATTATAAAAGGATTGCAAAACAATGTTTTTTAATCTCAAAATCAATAAAAATTACCAAGCTTAAACAATATCATGAAAAAGTCGCTCCTTGTACTGATTATTTGTTTCCCAACATTTGCATTCCCCCAATCAAAAAAAGACATCAAAAACAACAAAGTGAAAGCCATAACTGAAGTTGTAACAAAAGAAGGAAAAACCACAAAGGATGCATTTCTGAAATATGACAAAAATGGCAATATCTTAGAAGAGATAAACTTTGACAACAACGGAAAAATAAAAGAAAGAAGTACCTACAAGTATAACAATATCAACGAGAAGAGTGAGAAAGTAAGTTATGACCCCAATGGCAAACAAATAGCCAAAGAAACCTACAAGTATAACTCCGACGAGGAAAAATCCGAAGAAAATATTTATAACGGCAATAACATTTTAGTAAGCAGGTCCGTATATACGTTCAACGGCAAGGGTTTGAGAAAAGAGAAAAAAACCTATGATGCCAAAGGCAACTTGATCCAAACCAAAACATACCAATATGAGTACTAAAAGTCTGCTTGACAAAATAAATGAGGAAGCTTGGCTCTTTGAGAAGATTACGCTGGACCAAATGGACAGCGTAAAACTCATGGACAGAATGGACGTTAAGTACCTGATTCCCTTAAACTTACTTCCGAATGTACTTCAAGAAGCTCGGTCATTCTACAAACTTCTCGAAATAAATAATGAACGTCTTTGCTCTTACGAAACACTGTATTACGACACCGAAGATTACCGACTTTATCACTCGCATCAGTCAGGACGACTCAACAGATACAAGGTAAGATTCAGAAACTATGTGGGTTCTAACCTTTCTTTTTTTGAAATAAAACATAAAAACAATAAAGGCCGAACACTGAAAACGAGAATAAAACAACCCAATACTTTTGAGGAAGTTTTAAACAAAGAAAAAGCAGATTTCTTAGAAGAAACCACGCCGCTGTCGGCCAATGAGCTCAAGGGAAACCTTATGGTAAACTACAAAAGGATGACCTTGGTAAACAAAACTTCGAAAGAAAGATTGACCTTGGACTTGGATTTGACTTTCATAAAAGACCAAAACGAGGTAGTCTACAACCAATTGGTAGTGGCTGAAGTAAAGCAAGAAAGGTTGGGATCGTCACCAATTATCAACATTTTCAAAAAATATCATTTACGCTCAGGCTCTATCAGCAAATACTGTCTTGGTGTAATGAGTACCGTCAACGAAGTAAAACATAACCGATTTAAAACCAAATTTTTACATCTAAAAAAAATAATAACCCAATATGATTCTTTTGCAAGAGCTAGTATCTGACACCGAAACATTCCAATGGTTTGACAAGGTCTCCTTCAAGTTTTTATCGCGTTTTTTGGTGGATATAGTGGCCGTACTTATCCTCGTCAGGTTTATTTATTTCCGTCACTATCGCCGAACCGACCTATTTCTAACCTTTTTCGGCTTCAACATCATCATTTTCTTAATCACCTACCTGCTCAACAAAGTAGAAATGAGCATGGGGGCGGCATTCGGACTTTTTGCGGTGTTTTCTATGCTACGCTATAGAACCGAAAACATTTCGGCCAAAGATATGACCTACCTCTTCATCGTTATTGCCCTTGGACTCATAACAGCCATCAGCAAAGGCTCTTGGGATGACCTGGCCATCATGTGTCTCATACTTTTGGCACTCACGGCGTTGCTAGAGGGTGGTTGGTTAATGAAAAAAGAAAACACCAAAATTATCACTTATGACAAAATTCAGCTCATCACTCCAGACAAAAGAGAAGAACTTTTGCTAGATTTGAAACAGAGAACTGGTCTAAACATACACAGGGTGAATATTCATGAAATTGATTTTCTGAAAGATGCCACACAGATTACCATTTTTTACTACGAAAATTAAAAACGCTTAAAAATGAAAAAAATATTTTTTTTAACTCTAATATGTTTAGGTGCAAAAATTACGCTCGCACAAGATGGCGTAGGATTACGTAGTGGGGTGAGTTTGGAGAAAAAAGTAACCAAAAAAATAACAATTAATGCCACCGGGCAACTGAGGTTTAATAACAACATTTCGTACTTGCAAACCTATCTGTTTGAGCTGGGTGGAGAATACAAAATCTCCAAAGCCTTCGATGTTGCGGTTTATTATCGCTTTGCAAATAGGAGAAAAGACGAAACCAAGGAATTCAAAAATCGTCATAGGTTTTATGCCGACCTAGGCTACGGCAAAAAGTTTGGCCCTATTAAACTTGAAAACAGGTTGAGATATCAGCACCAGTTTAAAGACAACGATGGAGTAACAGAGTTTGACGCCAGCTACATCAGAGACAAAATAGAAGCCTCTTACTCAAACAAATCGAAGTTTACGCCTTATATATCCAACGATTTCTTTTTCCAAATTGGTGGAACTTTAGATCAACTACGTCCAAAAGCCGGAGTTAGCTACAAAATCAATAAGAAAAATGGAGTTGATTTGAGTGTATTTAAAGACATTGACTTGGTCGGCACCGAGACCTACGGACCAGTGATTGGCCTAGCATATAAACTGAAACTATAAAATAACTTCAAAGACCGCCAAAAGGCGGTCTTTTTTATTTAAACAAAAGCATACCCAAGGCCACTTACTTTTACCCCATTTTTTTCTGGTATTCTTTATTTTAATGAATTAAATTTGCAGTTCATTCCAATCAAAGATAAAATGATTCATTTCTTCGGAAGCCAATCTGATACCGTTTTTGCAGTTCAAACCCTCGAAATTATAGCACCTGAAAACCTTCCAAAGCTGTTTTGGTTGTTCAATGCTACAGCCGACAATCACTTTACCAAAGTAAATCAACCTGATGCTCAACTAAATGCAGTTTTCGTGGGGCCAAGAGCGGCGATGATAACCCCTTGGAGCACAAATGCGGTAGAAATTACCCAAAATATGGGAATAGAGGGAATAGTAAGAATCGAAGAATTTCATGCTGTTGCTGCTGATTTCAAGGATTTTGACCCGATGTTATCACAGAAATATACTGAACTGAATCATTCCATTTATACAATTAATATTCAGCCAGAGCCGATTCTTGAAATTGAAAACATTGACGAATACAACAAAAAAGAAGGATTGTCTTTGAGTCAAGAAGAGGTGGAATATCTTGAAAATTTGGCCAAAAAACTAGGGAGAAAACTCACTGATTCTGAAGTTTTTGGTTTTTCACAAGTAAATTCAGAACACTGCCGTCACAAAATTTTCAATGGAACTTTCGTAATTGATGGAGAAGAAAAACCAAGTTCGCTTTTCAAACTCATTAAGAAAACCTCTCAAGAAAATCCGAACGATATTGTATCGGCTTATAAAGACAATGTGGCTTTCGTAAAAGGCCCAGTCGTTACGCAATTTGCCCCAAAATCGGCCGATAAACCCGATTTTTACCAAGAGACAGAATTCGAATCGGTGATTTCATTAAAAGCCGAAACCCATAATTTCCCTACTACCGTAGAGCCATTCAATGGTGCAGCCACCGGTGCTGGTGGTGAAATTCGCGACCGTTTGGCTGGTGGACAAGGTTCTTTGCCATTGGCAGGAACGGCCGTATATATGACTTCCTATTCAAGGCTAGCAGAAGATAGACCTTGGGAAAACGGCATGGAGGCACGCCCTTGGTTGTACCAAACCCCAATGGATATTTTGATAAAAGCATCAAACGGTGCTTCAGATTTTGGAAATAAATTTGGCCAGCCGCTTATTTCTGGCTCACTTTTGACTTTTGAGCATACGGAAGATGCTCGTAAGTTGGGTTTTGATAAGGTAATCATGATGGCAGGAGGAATTGGTTATGGAAAAGCCAGCCAAGCCATAAAACAGTCACCAACCGAAGGAGACAAAGTCGTGATTTTAGGAGGTGAAAACTACAGAATCGGAATGGGTGGGGCAGCTGTTTCATCAGCTGATACTGGTGCTTTTGGCTCAGGGATTGAGCTGAATGCAGTACAAAGATCTAACCCAGAAATGCAAAAAAGAGCTGCCAATGCCATCAGAGGCTTGGTAGAAGCTGAACATAATCCGATAGTTTCTATTCACGACCATGGTGCGGGTGGACACCTTAACTGTCTTTCTGAATTGGTAGAGGAGACTGGCGGTTTAATAGATTTAGACAAATTGCCAGTAGGAGATCCAACACTTTCAGCCAAAGAAATCATCGGAAACGAATCACAGGAGCGAATGGGATTAGTAATTGGTGAAAAAGATTTGGCTACACTGAAAACTATAGCAGATAGAGAACGCTCACCTATGTATACGGTGGGTGATGTAACCAGCAACCACAGATTTACGTTTGAGTCGAAGTTAACGGGCATAAAACCAATGGATTTTGAAATTGCCGACATGTTTGGCAGTTCGCCAAAAACCATCATGGCCGACAAAACCATTGATAGAAATTATTCAGAATTAGCATATTCAACAGAGAATATTGAGAGCTACCTTAAGCAAGTACTTCAATTAGAGGCAGTTGCATGTAAAGATTGGTTGACCAACAAAGTCGATAGATGTGTGGGTGGCCGAGTAGCTAAACAACAATGTGCGGGACCTTTACAATTGCCACTTAACAATGTGGGCGTAATGGCTCTTGACTTTAAAGGAAAAGAAGGAATAGCCACCACCATCGGTCATTCACCAGTTTCTGCATTGGTTGACCCCGTGGCTGGTTCTAGAAATGCCATTGGCGAAGCACTTTCCAACATCGTTTGGGCTCCATTGAAAGACGGTTTGAAATCGGTTTCACTCTCAGCCAACTGGATGTGGGCTTGTAAAAATGAAGGCGAAGACGCCAAATTATATGAAGCAGTAAAGGGCTGTTCTGATTTTGCTATTGAGTTAGGAATTAATATTCCAACTGGTAAGGACTCGCTTTCGATGAAGCAAAAATACCCTAACGATGAGGTCATTGCTCCAGGAACAGTCATTATTTCTGCTGGAGCTAGTTGTTCAGATATCAAGCAAGTGGTCGAGCCAGTTTTGCAAAGAAATGGCGGAAACATCTACTATGTAAACCTGTCAAAAGATAGTTTCAAACTAGGTGGAAGTTCATTTGCACAAATACTAAACAAAGTAGGGAAAAGTGTACCAACCATAACAGATTCAGCATATTTCGCTACTGCTTTTAATTTAATCCAAGATTTAATAAAAACCAACAAAATAAAAGCTGGTCATGATATCGGAAGTGGTGGTCTTATTACCACTCTTTTGGAAATGAGTTTTGCAGATGTGAATTTGGGAGCTAAATATGATTTGAGCCCCCTAACCCCCGAAGGGGGAATTCAGAACGATTTCGTTCAAATTCTTTTCTCAGAAAATATTGGATTGGTTTTACAAGCTGGTTTAGAAATTGAAGCTGAATTTAAAAACAAAGGAATTGAATTATTTAAAATAGGTGAAGTTGTAGAGGGAAATACAGTTTCCATAAAACATAACTCTGACGAAATTAACCTTAATATCAGCGAGTTAAGAGATATTTGGTTTAAAACCTCCTACTTGCTTGATCGCCGTCAATCCAAAAACCAAAGAGCTGAGGCACGTTACGAAAACTACAAAAATCAGCCTTTAAAATATGCTTTTCCACAGCATTTTACAGGTAAACTACCTATCTCACTCCCTTTTGAGGAGCGAAGTGGGGCACCCAAAGCCGCCATCATCCGCGAAAAAGGCAGCAATTCCGAAAGAGAAATGGCCAATGCCATGTTCCTCGCAGGTTTTGATGTGAAAGACGTTCACATGACAGATTTGATTTCAGGAAGAGAGACTTTGGAGGACATCCAGTTTATTGGTGCGGTTGGAGGATTCTCAAATTCTGACGTTTTGGGTTCAGCCAAAGGCTGGGCAGGAGCATTTTTGTATAACGAGAAAGCCAATACGGCCCTCAAAAAATTCTTTGCTAGAGAAGATACGCTTTCGGTTGGAATATGCAATGGTTGTCAACTGTTTATGGAGTTGGAATTAATCAACCCAGAGCATGAAATCCATGGTAAAATGCTTCACAATGAGTCGCATAAACATGAAAGTATTTTCACATCTGTAACAGTTCAGAAAAATAATTCAGTTATGCTTTCGTCATTGGAAGGAGCTACTTTGGGTGTTTGGGTATCGCACGGAGAAGGCAAATTTAATCTACCTTATGCCGAAGAAAAATACAATATTGTTGGAAAATATGGCTACGAAAGTTACCCAGCCAATCCTAACGGCTCGGATTTCAACACTGCCATGATGTGCGATGCAACCGGTAGACATTTGGTGATGATGCCGCACATTGAGCGTTCTACATTCCCGTGGAACTGGGCACATTACCCAGCAGACCGCAAAAATGATGAGGTAAGCCCATGGTTGGAGGCATTTATAAATGCTAAGAAGTGGGTAGATAAAAAGAACGCTAAATAGCTCATTTTTAAACACATAGACATATAGATATCATAGATTTCTATTGTGTTTTATGTATCTATGTGTTTCATAAAAAATACTTTGTACGCTCAAATTTGTCGCAAATCGCCCATAATTTGTCTTTATTAGCTAATCATATTAGGCTTTAAATGGAATACATTTGTATCTTTAAATACATTTAAGCTTTGACAAATATGGAAGTTATAAAATTCTCAATTGTTATTAACGCCACCAGAGAAAAAGTATGGAACACCATGCTTCAGGACACAACATATAGAATCTGGACCAAAGAGTTTGCAGAAGGTTCACACTATGAGGGCTCTTGGGAAAAAGGCAGTGAGATACATTTCCTTGGCCCAGATGAAGACGGCAACTTGGGCGGAATGTATTCAAGAATTAAGGAAAACGTCGAATACGAATTCATTTCGATTGAACATCTCGGAATGATCAGCAAAGGAATCATAGACACCACCAGTGAGGAAGTAAAAAAATGGACGCCTTCGTTTGAAAACTACATTTTGCTACCAAAAGAAAATCAAACCGAGCTTTTGGTTGAAATGAACACTACAGCGGAGTTTGTACCGATGTTCGAGGAAATGTGGCCGCGTGCACTTAAATCTCTAAAAAATATTTGTGAAAAATAATCTAAAACTGAGATGACCGAAGACATATTTCCTTGTTTGTGGTTTGATGGAAAAGCTAAAGCTGCCGCAGAATTTTACTGTGGAATTTTCAAAAACTCAAAAATCCTTTCCGAAAATCCAATGGTAGTGAATTTCGAACTTAACGGCAAGAAATTCATGGGCTTAAACGGTGGCCCCATGTTTAAATTCAACGAAGCTATTTCTTTCGTCATCGCTTGTGGAGATCAAGCCGAAATAGATTACTATTGGGAAAAACTCACCGAAAACGGAGAGGAAAGCATGTGCGGCTGGTTGAAAGACCAATTTGGCGTTTCTTGGCAGGTGGTTCCAAGCATTTTGGGTAGTTTAATGTCGGATTCATCAAAAGTACAAAGGGTATCAAATGCCTTCATGCAAATGCGGAAAATGGATATTGAGAAACTTATCAATGCCTGAAATTAATGGATAAAAGCACAGGTGTTCCAGAAAACGTAGATCAATACATACAGAATTTTCCGGATGAAATAAAAGATAAACTTTTGGAAATCAGGAATCTGATAAAGTTGACCGTTGCGGAAGTGGAAGAATACATCAGCTACGGTATGCCGGCTTACAATTACCATGGTGTACTTATTTACTTCTCCGCATTTAAAAATCACATAGGTCTTTTTTCTGTACCGAATCTCCATCCCGATTTCGTAGAAAAATTTAAACCGTATAAGACAGGAAAAGGCTCGGTACAATTTCCTTATAACAAACCTCTTCCTGTAGATTTTATAAAAGAAATATTAGAATTTCGTGTTCAGGACAACTTAAAAAAGCGAGATGAAAAAATATAGCAGTGTTGAGGAATATATGTTGGATTTTCCAGAAATAACTCAAAACAAAATGCAAGAGCTACGAGAAGTTATAGCATCTGTTGCCACGAACTGCAAAGAAATCATCAGCTATAACATGCCTGCTTATAAACAAAACGGCATAGTGGTTTATTTTGCAGCCAACAAAAACCATATTGGTTTTTACCCGACACCCAGCGGAATCACGACATTCGAGGCCCGACTTACTAACTATAAATACTCCAAGGGAGCCATTCAGTTCCCAATAGACAAACCACTCCCTAAGGAACTGATTCTAGACATCGTGAGATTCCGAATAGAAGAAGATTTTTTGAAAAAGAGAAAATAAGGTTTACTTTTGCTTTACCTGAAATTTTAAAAATTCTACTTCAAAAATGAAACAAACACTTGGTTTTCTATTCGTTCTATCCGTAATTTTTTCGTGTACAAATTCTCAAAATGATGCCACCGATACACTTGCCATTCAAGATTCATTAAGGCTAGACTCCATCAACAACGTAAAAAAGCTAATGAGTGAAGAAGCCAAAACTTGGTTGATTAAAAGCATCGAAAATGAGTTTGCTGATCCGCTTTTTGAGGACGAAAATCAGGACAAAAAAGTAAGCATTTACACTAAAAGCTATGAAGAATACAAAACAGACGCCATAAGTATTGACTACGACGGTGGCATGACTGAAGAGGCCTTCAAGAAAAAATGGGGCGGAAAATATGACACGAAATATGCTGGAATCGGCACTGGATTTCTAATTTCTGGACAGGACTGGGTGAAAATTAGTATTACAAACTGCACCCTCAAAAGCGAATTATCAACCGATTCTACGATGGTTTTTGATGTAATGATAGAAGACAAAGAAGCTAAAGCAAAATACAAAAGAGACATAAAGGTCATTAAATCAGGCAATTCATTCCTCATCGATGACGTTCTAGAGTATCAATAATCGCTCATTTTAAAAATCCCTTCTCAAAATTCATAAGTAACATTTTATGAAAAAAACGCACCTATTTTTGATTTTTGCAGCATTGGTATTCACCCTTGGCTTTAAATGCACTCCGAAAATTTACCATTCGGCAGCGGAGCCTATCAAAACTGGTGCAGAACAAACCGACAAATACCTATCGCTTTTGAAAGGAAAAAGAGTCGGGATATTGGCCAATCCAACAACTATAATTGGGGAAAGACACTTGGTGGATAGTCTGCAAAAATTGGGAATCGATATCGTAAAGGTTTTCGGACCTGAGCATGGTTTCAGAGGAAATGCCTCCAACGGTGCTAAAGTCAGTGACGAAACCGACCCAGCCACAGGCATAAAAATCATTTCGCTTTATGGCAAAAAACGCAAACCATCTGCCGAAGATTTGGCCAATGTGGACCTCATGATATTTGATATTCAGGACGTTGGCTGTAGATTTTATACTTACATCAATGTTTTGCGAGACGTAATGGAAGCCTGTGCCGAACACAACAAAACGCTCTTGATTCTCGATAGACCCAATCCCAACGGCTACCTCATCGACGGCCCCATCATGGATATGCGTCTAAAATCGGGCATCGGGCAGTTTCCGATTCCGATAGCCCACGGCATGACCATAGCCGAATTTGCCCAAATGATAAATGGCGAAGGTTGGTTGCCCAATCAAGCGAAGTGTAAGCTCGAAATCGTAAAAGTGGCTAATTATAAGCATGATATGGCGTATATTTTACCCATAAAACCTTCTCCCAACCTCAATACCCAACAGAGTATTGTGCTTTATCCAACTACCTGTATGTTTGAAGGCACCATTCTCAGCCAAGGCCGCGGCACACAAGTTCCATTTACGGTTTTGGGAGCTCCGTTATTAAAAGGCAAATACACTTTCAACTTTACGCCCAAAAGCATCCCCGGCATGAGTGAGTCACCTCTACACATGAATGAAACCTGCTACGGCATAGATTTGATGAGTTATGACATCAAAAACCTGAGAAAAACCAAGCGAATCAACCTGCAATGGATGATTGACCTCTACAAAGCCTACCCAGACAAGCCCAAGTTTTTTGACAGAACCCAAAGCAAACAAATGGGAAACATAGATTTTCTGGCTGGCGTTTATGAATTCAGAAAGCAAATAGAAGAAGGAAAAACCGCCGAAGAAATCCAAAAATCATGGGAACCGGGTCTTTCAGCATACAAAAAGATGAGATTGAAGTATGTTTTGTATGATTGAGCGAAAACATTTAACAAATATGAAAAGGTACAAATTCTTTATGATGTTTTTGGTAACTATCATTTGTTTACTTTTCATTCAAATATGTTACAATGGGACACCTTCTGTTTCCCTTTTTAGCTTTTTTTTTGTTTTGATAAACGATTCTATCAAATTTGGATTTAATTTTAAAGAAGGGTTTAATTTGGGCTTTGATGACTTTCTTAATAATTATCTTTTCGTTCTGATAGAGTTTTTGATAGTTAGTTTTTTAGGCTTAATTTCATCATTATTAAACAAGGTTAAGTTAATTGGTTTATAATTAATTCTATTTATTATCCTTTGGTTGTTTTGGGCAATACGCTACAAAGGGCTCATAGAAATAGACCTTTACTTGATTTCATCAATTCCTTTCTTATTAAGCTGTCTTTTCTTGGGTTTCATGATTTTGAGAAAAAAAAGATTCTTAAGAATTAAAAAATCATACAATTAGAATCCGAGTCAAATCCTGAAAAAAAATATTTTATAAAATTTAACGAAATGAAATATATCTCAGTAAAGAGTTACGGAACAATTAAATTTATTTCCATAACCTTACAAATTTTGTTTTTGATTTTAATTTTTGTCTATGTAGACTTCTGCTCTGATGGAGTAATTTTATATATTTTGTCAATCTATTTTGGCTGGATTTACATATCATTTTTACGATGTTTTTATTTACCAAAACAAATTAATAATTAAAAACTCTATTTTAATGAAAGAATATGTCTACAAAAAAGAATATTTCGATTTTTTTGAAAGACAAAATTTTAGCCAATCTGTTCATAGAATTTGTTTTAAAAATGGAAAGAAATTTTATTTCCATATATATGTTATGAGATATTCGCCAATTCTCCCTTTTGGTTTCACAAAAAAGAAAGATGCGAATATCATTTGTTGGGAGAAATTGATAAATGAAATGCAAGATTAAAATTAATCCCTCCTCGCATAGGCTAATATCCTCAAAGGTTTGAAAAGCTAGTAGCACCCACAAAAAATAAATGCTAAAATAGATTTTGAATAACCAATCTCTGTTGAAAACATGCTTTAGTTCAATCCATTAAAATTTTGGCTAAAGCCAAATACTGCTTGAAATTTCGCAAACTCCATCTAAAGATGGAGGGAATTTAACATCGTGTTTTGAACCAAGGTTTTAATTGCCACTGGCTTTAGCCAGTGGATACTGAAATTGAATTCCATTTCGACTTTAGTCAAAAAGATAATGAATTGATTTTACTATAAATTGGAATAAAATCCTGTACTACAACGAAGCCAGAAAATTAACTCTCAAATAAGTATAGCCTTCATCTCCAACTCTTTCTGTCGCCAAAATGCTCCTGGGCTGATGAAAACACCTTTCTCTTTTGGTAATTCGACACGAGCATATTTGAAAGCTTCATAAATGTATTCGGCACAGGTATATTTTTCGTCATGAAAGAAATTATCAAATCCCCAAAAGCTCCTCCATAGGATTCGCCAATACTCTTTTCGGTCATATTGTTTCGAGAGGTTGTCCACGCAAAACTCCTTCACCGTCTTTTGTTTTACCAAATCGTTTGCCAAAAGATCGTGTCGTGTCCAAGCTACTCTGCCTTTGTAAGGTTTATTTTTTCCATCGTAATCCTTATAGATAAATGACAGTGGCAACATCCTTACGCCGACTTCTAAGACACTTTCTATCAAAAAAACTCTATCTAACTCCTCGATCCTAACCACCATGCCCACATGACTCCAAGCCGACTTACTCCGCCAGCGTATCAAGCCTGAGAGCCAATGATTGCCCGAAAAAAAGAGCAAATCTCCTGTTTTAAACTCTTCTCTCATGGCTTCATAAAACCTTAAGTTTATATTCAAAGGTTGATATTCGTGGATTTTGTCAAGTACGGTTTTCGACTTTATTTGTCTCGCCATGAAACTTTTGATTTATATTTAAAGTTTTAATAGGAGTAAATATAAATTAATTTCGAAATGATTACGGTAACAGAGCAAGCGAAAAATAAAATTTTGGAATTAAAAAGTAAGGAAGGCAAAAACGAAAACCACGGCATACGCGTAGCAGTAGAAGGTGGCGGATGCTCCGGTTTGATGTACGACCTCGCTTTTGATGCAGAACAGCAGCCCAACGATCATATATATGAAGACCAAGGCCTAAAAATATTTGTAGACAAAAAGAGTCTTCTATATCTTATTGGAACCCAGCTAGATTACAGCGACGGCCTAAATGGCAAAGGATTCCAATTCAAAAACCCTAATGCTAGCCGCACATGTGGCTGTGGAGAGAGTTTTTCGGTATAATTTTCATAAAAAAATCAACTGAAGGCGGAGAATTTCTTCGCCTTTTTTTGTGCAAAAAAATAAATAAAAATGGTTCATTATAACAGCCAGCACTGTTTGAACACAATCAAAATTCTGTTTTGAGAATTCTAATTTTGAAAGAGAAGTTTACAGAATTTTGAGTGTGTGAGTTTGCTGGGTGCAGTTTTTTTTTGCTTCGTTTTTTTTTGAAAAAAAATGAAGGCCCCGCTGGCAGGCGACACAAAGTATGTAAGAGCACTATTCTTTTTCTAATGTGATGTATTAAACTATCAGCACTTAGAACATTTTTCCATAATATAACTTACTCGAAGGTTTATAAAAATATGGAGTTATTAAAATTAAATTGTAAATTAGAATCATAAAACAGAATCACATTGTTTGCCGATTTAAATTTCCTCCTCGCCCGACTGGCCTACTTACGTAGTGCTTGCTCGTTTGTTCCTGATTTTACAGCTTAATTCTATCTACTTTTTTAGCTGTCGCATTTACATTTCAACATAAATAAAAAATCATGAACACATTCAAAGATGGGTCGAAAATCCTCGTTATTGGCATGGGAAAAGTTGGCTCTTTAGTGGGGATTTTACTCAATAAACGATTCAAAGTAACGGGTTTAGACAAAAATCCACCACATTATGACCTTACCCTACCTTTTGAGGTTATGCAAGGTGATTGCTCCGATAAGGCGTTTTTAGAAAACACCATTCCGGAATTTGAAGCCGTGGTTTCCTGTATGCCTTATTTCCTAAATTTACCAATAGCCCAAATTTGCCATAAAAATGCCATTCATTATTTTGACTTAACGGAGGATGTTCCGACCACCCAAGCCATCAGAAAGATGGCCGAATCTTCCAAATCTGTTATGGCACCGCAATGCGGTTTAGCTCCTGGATTTATAGGTATAGTAGGTGCCGATTTGTGCAAAAGATTTGACAAAATCAGAGATATTGAGCTGCGAGTAGGTGCCTTGCCACAATTTCCTAACGGACTCCTCGGCTATTCATTCACTTGGTCTCCCGCTGGTGTGATCAACGAATACATCAACGACTGCGAGGTGATTCACAATGGACAAAAGAAAATGGTGCCTGCTCTGGACGGTCTCGAGAAAATTTACATCGGAGGAGAAGAATTTGAGGCTTTTAGCACTTCTGGTGGGCTTGGAACGATGTGCGAGACTTATGAGGGCAAAGTAGATACACTCAACTACAAAACCATGAGATATCCTGGGCATTGTAAACTCATGAAATTCTTGCTTTATGAATTAATCATGAAAGATGACAGACAGCAATTGGAGCAAATTTTGACCAACGCCAAACCACCTGTGCAAGAAGATGTGGTGTATGTTTATGCCGTGGTAGAAGGTTGGAAAAATGGCAAAATCAAGCGTGAAGAGTATTACAGACCATTTCAACCGATTGTTATAGATGGAGAACACTGGCGAGCTATTTCTTGGACTACCGCTGCATCAATAGCCGCTGTGGTAGAAATGGTGGCCGAAAAAGCTTTACCAAACAGTGGCTTTATTAAGCAGGAAGAAATTTCCTTTGAAGCTTTTTTAGAGACTACGAATGGAAAGTATTTCTTGGAGAATGCCTAGGACATGTTTTTATGCCTTGGAATATTATAATTAAACAAAACGGCTTCCACTCAAGGTATCGAATGGAAGCCCCTACTTTGTCTAGTAATTAAAACTGAATCCAACCCCGAATCCCATATCACTATCATAATGGGTGGTGAAGCCAATGTTTTTTCCAGCAATATATTTGAGACCTACCATATATTCCTTATCGGTGTTCCACATCACATTTGCACGAATTCTCTTGGCAATTGGAATATCTTCTCTCATGAGTTGAGCTCGTAGATTACCATCATGATAAATCTCGGTTTGAAGTATGAACAGCATTGGGAGCGTATATGCAACGCCAAGGCTAATTTGCCTACGGTTATCTTTGGTATTGGTTTGTCCAAAAAGGTTTTTCTCAAACTCTATATTTCCGGCTTCATCCATTCCTAATTTCCTATACCGCCAATCGAATCCTATAAAAGGCATCAACCATTGCATTTTACCGATATATCTCCCCAAATGGGTTTCAGTTTCATATCCATGTCTCTCATGGTATCCAAGTCGCCATTCTGTTCCCAACGTCCAGCGTGTATTTTGGATCATCCACATACCGTCGTTTCCATTTGTAGCGAAATCGTTCTCAGCCATTAAATGACCCCCCCTGTCGTCAGCAAATAATTTTCTTTGGGCCAATTTAGGATTTGGGATTAAAGGATTTGGAGCTTGGTTTTCATAACCGATAACCCTGCCCATACCACTCATCATGTGATATAAAATATGGCAATGAAAAAACCAATCACCCTCCACGTTGGCATTAAACTCTAAGGTATCCGTCTCCATGGGCATAATATCAACAACATTTTTTAGAGGAGACAATTCAGCATTTCCATTCAACAACCTGAAATCGTGGCCATGTAAGTGCATGGGATGCCGCATCATAGAGCCATTGTAAATAACTATTCTAACGTTTTCTCCTTTTTTGATCAAAATCTTGTCTGCTTCAGAAACCACCTTATTATCTAAACTCCAAACATAGCGGTTCATGTTACCGGTAAGTTCAAACTTGAGCTCTTTAACAGGCCTATTTTTGGGCAAACTAGTATTGGTTGGAGATTTGAGCATTGCATAATTCAGCGTTACGATATCTGCTAGGGAATTAGCATTGTACCTGTTTGGATCATCGTCCGATTGCTTCGGTTTTGAGTTTCCAGTAATTTCGGGATACATCACCACGTTCATGTCCATTTTATTTAGGCTCATATTCATGCCCATATCATCCAAATCTCCATTCAATTTCATCATGGAGTTCATCATCTTCATTCCTTCAAAATACTTCAAACGAGGTAATGGAGAAATGAGTTGTTTTACACCATCTCCAAAATAAATGGAAGCAGAATTGGTTCTATCTTCCGTAGTTGCGAGAAACTCATAAGCCATGCCATCAGTAGGAACAGTAATTACAACGTCGTAGGTTTCTGAAACAGCTATGATAAGCCTATCTACTTCCACGGGTTCTACATCGTTGCCATCATTGGCAACTACGGACATTTTACCTCCCGCATATCTCAACCAAAAATAGGAAGAGGCTCCACCATTTGAAATTCTTAACCGGACTTTATCACCTGCTTTCAAAGGTCTACCATCTATATTTTTTATGTCAGTTGATGGTTTTCCATTCATGAAAATTTTGTCATAATAGACATCACTTACATCCATGGCCAACATTCTTTTACCCTCGTTAAGGAGTTTTGTTTTCAAATAACCTGCTCCAAAAGCCTCAGCATAACTTTGGGTGGCGTTTTTCCGTATCGCAAACCAATCGGTTGCGTTATGCAACATTCGGTGTACATTTTCTGGTTTGTAGTCAGTCCATTCACTCAAAACGATAGGCACAGTTGGTAAGTCGTCAATACCTTTGCGAAAATGAGGTGCGTCCTGTTTCTTCAGCATAACAAAGTTACCGTACATCCCAATTTGCTCTTGTAAACCACTGTGACTATGATACCAATGAGTACCGTTTTGAACTATCGGAAATCGGTAAACATGCCAGGTGGAGGGTTTTATGGGCATTTGGGTTAAATAGGGAACACCATCTTCCCTATTTGGTAATATTAAACCATGCCAGTGAAGAGAGGTGCTTTCTTTTAAGCCGTTGTACACATGAAGTTCGGCGGTATCTCCCTCTGTAAATATCAAAGTAGGCATAGGTATTTGTCCATTTACGGCTATGGCACGCTTTTCTTTGCCTGTAAAATTTACCACAGTATCCGTCACATATAAGTCATACCTGACAACCTTCTGGGCAGTTGCCACCAAGGAAATTAAAAGAAAAAATAAAACGCAGTTTGTTTTCATAAATTAATTCTTCTTGGAACTTGAATCTGGAATCGCCGTTGCGGGTTCCGTCATTTCCATTCCACATTCTGAGCACTTTTCACCCTTTTTTCCAATGATTGCAGAGTGCATAGGGCAAGAAAAGGATTGTGTGCTAGCTGCCACCTCTGAGGGTTCTTTTTTGGAGGAATTACAAGACCCAATAACTACAATTAAAGCAACAATTATTAAATTTTTCATTTTTATTTTTTACAACATTTTTTAATAAAAATTTTCTTAAAAATCCATTTGCACAGACTTACCATTTCTTTCATTACATATTCTCAAAATCAAAGCCCACACTTAAATATTCCCAACTCATTTTTATCTTTCCTTTTTTGTTGTTGGTAGCCAATACTTCATATGTTAAAGCCTCTGTTATATTTTTACTTTTCTTTGGCTTCACAGTCAATCTTAAAATGTCATTTTCTTGTTTGTAATCATCCGCAAGATGCATATCCCATGTTTTGCTAAGAATAATTGTCCATGTTTTTTTGTTGGGAATTGTAAAAAAGCCATACTTCCCTTTTGGAATATGTTTACCATTTATCATTACATCTTGAGAAAAATCTATCCAGGTGGCATGATGAGCTCCTGTTGCCCATACTTGATTATAGGCTACCAGTCCATTCCAAATAGACCTCCCTCTTACACTTGGTGAGCCGTATTCAATATGTACATGATTGTCACCTACCATAGCCATTGCGGTCATTTTAGGACTTTTAGGTTTGGCTACAGTTTTGGTTGTGTCGGCCTTTGGTTGATGGTGTTCATGCTGTGCAATACCCAAGGTCGATAGTAGTAAACCTAATACGATAAAAATATTCTTTTTCATTTTAATGTTTTTTAAAAAATTATCTCTTTCTACGACTTACAAAAAATAGTATAAAACCTGATGCAATAGAAAAGATTCCAAATAATGAGAAAGCCCTTAAGAGCCAATTTGAAATATTATCTCGAGTTTGATAATCCATGGTATGCATCATCCAAAGAAAATCGAAAACCCTCCATTTATTGTTTCTGAATTTCTGAACGGTTCCAAGTTCAGCTGATACATAAACAGTAGTATTGGACGGATGATTAAAGGTCACTGCAAATGCTGGCAAGGGCTGTTCGCGATACTCATGATGACCATTGGTAGTAGTTAGATATTCTACTTTCTTTATCTGAGCATCATCTGCGAAACTTGATTGGGCGATTTGAATAGCCTCATCCTTGCTTAATGCGGAACGTAATTCTCCTGTTCGAGCATTTGCCAACTGTATTTTTCTTCCTCTGTCATGTACTTGAGAATAGGTCAACTGATAATGGGGTATATTCATAATTTGAATTAACCTAACATCAAAAATAAAATTGACACTATCTTTTTCTTTTATTTTATCAATAATACCTTGTGGACTAACCAAATCTAATTGGTCGGACATCGGGTGAACATGAGCCTTTTGATGATCGCCATGTATTTCGTCCATGTCAGACCAGCTAAAATACAAGCCTCCGAGAGTCCAAAACAAGAATTGAATACCCAAGGAAATCCCTAAAAAGCGATGTGCTTTTCTAATTTTTCTTTGAAACGCTCCTTTTGTCATTATAATGGTTTATCTGTAAAACTTCTAAATATTAAGCTATTTGACCTCAAAATTCAGCATCATTCCATCATCTTCGTGTTCAAGGTTATGGCAATGGACGACAAAAACGCCCTTTATTTCGAAAGTAACCGCTACTTGAACCTTCTCACCTGGGGCAACCAGGACTGTGTCTTTCCAACCTTTCTCGTGTGGTAAAATAATATTTCTACCTCCAACCCGAGAAATAACCTGAAAGACTACTCCATGTATGTGCATAGGATGAGCCTCATCGCCAGTAGAGTTGTCAAATTCCCAAATTTCAGTGGCACCAAGAGCTACAGTTTCGTCAATTCTTCCTGACTTATAAACTTTGTCGTTAATTTTATGCATCCCTTCTTTACTCTTCATATCCATTTTAAGGCTGAAAGTTCTTTTTTTGTTAGAAGAAGTTAGCTTCGCAACTGGGACCAATGCATTTATTATCTTAAAAGTTTCAGTTTCTGGTCTTTTGATATTAAAAGCCAAAAGATTAAAAGGCTGATTACCTTGTGCATTTCCCATCGTAAAAAACGTATCACTCTTAAGAAATACTGTTTCCCCGAGTTTCATAGAGGAAAAATCGATAAGAATGTCTAAACGTTCACCAGAACCTAAGATGACACTCTTTACTTTCTCTGGCTGGGCTAATATACCATTATCAGATCCAATGATATAAAATTCAGAAGCATTGCTAAGTGTCAAATTATATATCCTAGCAGTTGATCCATTTAAAATACGAAATCTGTAGAACCTAGTTGCTACATCTAAATAAGGCTTATTGGTGCCATTTATAAGTATGGTCTCACCCAGATACCCCGACATAACCTCCGACATGGTGGGTTTGTATTTTATTGTACCATCTGTATCTATCCGTTTGTCTTGAATTATAAGTGGAATTTCATAATCGCCGCTTGGTAGTCCCAATGCCTTTTCTTCATCTGTTTCCACGATAAAAAGACCAGCCAAACCCTTGGTTACTTGTTCGGCTGTAGATTCATGTATGTGCGGATGATACCAGTTAAGGCCAGCATGCTGATTAATCACAAAACTGTAATTATAATTTCCATCAGCAGCCACCATTTGCTCTGGATGGCCATCCATGTCTGCGGGTACCTTTAGCCCATGCCAGTGTAAATTGGAATGACTAGACAGTTTATTGATGAAATTTACATTCACCATATCACCTTTCTTAACACGAATCGTTGGACCTAAAATACCTTCACCATACCCCAAAACTCCTACTTTAGAAGGACTGGTGAGTATTTCACTGGCTTTTTGAGCTACCAAGGAAGTATTGCCATTAACTGTTTTCGGCATTTTTAGTGGATTAACAAACGATCCACCAGCAACATCTGGTATCACTACATCCCCATGATGCATACCACTCATGCAAGATGACAAAATGCTTTCAGCACCCATTATGGCAACAGTGCTAAAACCAAGCTTTTTAAGAAATTCTTTCCTTTTCATTTTATCGTTTCTACTGTATTTCCACAAGTTAACATCATTGAACCATAATATGGATTCTTAACAGATTGCTCTTTGCTTAGCCAATTGGCTCCTTTGCCGTTATTGGCCATGGGGCAATATTGATAATAGACCGGATATGTAGGTTTAGAAACTTTGATTAATTGGTAAAAATCCTTTGAAACCGAAATAAAATAGCTTCTCTGCTTACTGGGATCTTTGGTTTCACTTATATTTTTCACGTTTGTAGTTAGACTTTTCTGTATCTTCATCCAAACTTGATGTTCTTCAGGCGATAACTTTTCCATTTTGATAGCCGACATGGCTGACAATAAAGCTATGGCTTTACTTGCCGCTTGTGTCCCATCTGTTTTCACTAGAGCATCTTTGAGCAAGAAATAACCTTCTTCTGCATTCTTTAATTGCTCTGAATCGTACTTCTGTTCTAACATTGCATTAGAACTCTCTGATTCGGAAGTAACCATATCAGCAGATTCATATTGAACAGATTCTTTAGATTTTCTTTGATATTTACAGCAATCTGGGAGTGCTGAATAGATATCATCAGGAGCCAGGTAACTGTCGCTATCATGGCCAGCCAGAGCAATTCTTCTCAGAATTTCATCCTTACTTGTTCTTTTAGAATCCAGTGTAATGGTAGCCATTTTGGTGTCTTTGTTCCAATTCACCTTCGCAAGCTTTTTGATCGTTCCAGCCTTTTCAATTCTGGCCTCGCACATCTCGCAGTTCCCGTATACTCTCACCTCTTCCACGGTGGTCATATTAGCAAAAGCTAAATTAGTAAGCGTTGATAACAAAACAGTAGTTGTTATCAATATTGTTGATATTGATCTCATCTGATTAATTTAAAAAATAAAGAATTGAGTATTAAAAAAAAGGGCGTAGTTATCCCTGGATATATTTGGAATTAGCTTATTTTGGGAGGCTGCCAATTCGAGTAAAAACCTGACTTTGTGTCAAGAACTGAAAAAGATGAAGGCAAAACCACATCGATATTTAAAAGAATATCTCGCTTGATTTCAAACTCAGCAGGGAAACTCAAGGATAATATTAAATGCACACATTTACAAGCAGGATTGTCGCAGTTACCTCCACATTTACTTTCGTTGTTGTTACTTTCTTTATTATGTGTTTCACAACATGATTTTTTGGAATTTTCCTTTTCTTTTGAGGATTTGCAACTTGAAGGCTCATGGTTTATTTTTTTTATTTTATGACACGCTATTACCTCAGAGCTGCCCATTACAGCAACAAAGAAAAATAGAGTACATAATATTTTGAAAAAATTTGCCATTCAATTAAAACTAACGAACAAAAATAAACAAATGTTTTAATAATACATTGAGGATTTGGTTAAAACTCAAAATTCTAAATCATCCATTCCAAAATGATCTATAAAATAATATAAAACAAAAAAAAGGGCCAAACGGCCCCTTACTGTACTAATTCTTTTTCAATTCCTCTGGAAAACTAAAAACCAATGGTTTCTTTACTTTTTCAGGCAAAAGTGCAATTTCCAAAACCTCCTCCACGTAGTTTACATAGTGAAAAGTGAGCCCTTTGGTATACTCTTCGCCTATTTCCTCTACGTCTTTTTGGTTTTTATAGCACATCACTATCTCTTTGATATTGGCTCTTTTGGCAGCTAATATTTTCTCTTTGATACCTCCTACAGGCAATACTTTTCCACGAAGTGTGGTTTCGCCAGTCATGGCTATGTCTTTCTTGATCTTTCTTTGCGTAAAAATGGAGGCCATTGAAACCAACATCGTGATACCCGCCGACGGACCGTCTTTAGGCACAGCACCTTGTGGCACATGTATGTGCAAGTCATAATTTCCGAAAACTCTGTAGTCTATGCCCAAGTCCTCTGAATGAGATTTCAAGTAAGAAAGTGCCGTCACGGCCGATTCTTTCATGACATCACCCAATTGACCCGAGAGTGTCAAAGCTCCCTTGCCCTTGCTCAAATTAGATTCTATGAACAATATATCACCGCCAACAGGCGTCCAAGCCAAGCCTGTAACTACACCTGCCAGCTCGTTTCCTTCGTACAAATCTTTATCAAAAATGGGTTGACCCAACAATCGTTCCACATCTGCTTCTTTTACATTTGGATTGTACTCCTCCTCCATGGCCACAAACTTGGCAATTTTTCTAACCAAGCTACCCAGCTTATGTTCTAAACTCCTCACACCAGATTCTCTCGTGTAACCTTCTATAAGTTTTACCAAAGCTCCATTCGAGATTTTGAACATACCAGCAGTAAGTCCATGAAGCTCAATTTGTTTCGGAAGCAAATGTCTTTTAGCTATTTCGAGTTTCTCTTCTACCGTATATCCGCTCAGTTCGATAATCTCCATTCTGTCTCTTAATGCAGGCTGAATAGTATCCAAAGAGTTGGCAGTAGCTATAAATAATACTTTAGAAAGGTCATAATCCACTTCTAAATAGTTATCTTTAAAAGCACTATTTTGCTCAGGATCAAGCACTTCTAACAATGCACTTGAGGGATCTCCTCGATGATCACGAGAAATCTTATCGATTTCATCCAAAATAAATACCGGATTACTTTTCTTAGCTTTCTGAATATTGTTGATGATTTTGCCCGGCATAGCACCTATGTAAGTCTTTCTATGGCCACGAATCTCGGCCTCGTCATGCACACCACCCAAGGCCATTCTTACATATTCTCTACCCAAGGCTTTGGCTATGGATTTTCCCAAAGATGTTTTACCAACTCCGGGAGGGCCATAAAGACACAGCAATGGAGCTTTCATGTCATTGCGGAGCTTCAAAACAGCCAAATATTCAAGAATTCTTTCTTTAACTTTTGTAAGTCCGAAATGGTCGCTATCTAAGATTCTCTTCGCTCTGGCAAGAGAAAAATTGTCTTTGCTGAATTCATTCCAAGGTAGATCCACCAACAATTCTGCATAACCCAACGACACGCCATATTCGGGTGCCATAGAATTCATACGCATAATTTTGTTGAGTTCCTTGTTGAAATGCTCATTGATCTCTGGCGACCAGTTTTTCTTGGCTCCTTTGGCTCGAAGTTTCTCAACCTCCTGATCTGGCGAATCCATTCCAAGCTCTTCCTGAAGCACTTTTATTTGTTGACGAAGGTAATATTCCTTCTGCTGCTGGTCAATATCAGACGAAGCCTTACTTTGTATATCTTTCTTAATTTCAAGCACTTGCACTTCTTTCATCATGTGTTCGAGAAGCTTAGTAGCTTGCTCGTAACCATCGAAAGTTTCCAACAAGAGTTGTTTGTCCGAAATCCCAATGTTAAGATTTGACGACAGAAAGTGTGTCAGAAAATTAGGCGTATCGATATTATTAATCGCAATTTGAGCATCTCTCGGAATCTCCGGATTGAGATTGAGGATATTCAAGGCGGCTTCTTTCAAGCTCGAAATCAAGGCCTTGGTTTCCTTTTTCTTCGGATTAGGGAAATGGTCTTCGATATAACTCACTTTGGCCATCAAATGAGGTTCAGTTTTTGTGAACTCCTCGACCTTAAATCTCCTTCTTCCCTGTAAAATGATGGTCACGTTGCCATCGGGCAAGACAATCATTTTTATGATGTGGGCTATGGTGCCTACTTTGTAAAGGTCATCCACGGAAGGCTCCTCGTTGGTTTGACGTGCTTGAGATATAATGCCAAGCGTTTTGTCACCCTTATAAGCTTTTTTGACCAATTTGGTGCCCTTGGTGCGGGTCACCGTAACAGGTATAACTATCCCCGGAAAAAGAACAGTGTTTCTGAGAGGCAGAATAGGAAGGTCCTCCGGCAGATTGTTATCGTCTTCCATTACCTCATCTGGCGGAGCAATTTCTATCATCTCCACACTTTCGATGTTTTTTCCTGAAAGACCTATATTATTAAAATGTTCGAAATCTAGCATGTATGATTGTCAAACTCAATATTTGACGTTTTATTTCTTAATGGTATAGTTCAGTTGGTCAAACCTTATGCCATCAGGTAACTTCATGGCAAAATGGCAGACTTTTACAGAAGTAAATATACAAACGAAAAATTAAACGAAGTAGATTTTGACAATAATCCGATTTAAAGGCATTTTTTATTGCCTTTTATCAAACTATTCGCATCGGAATGCCTTTTTCTGCCAAATATTGCTTGAGTTCGGGAATCGGAATTTCTCTAAAATGAAAAATGCTTGCGGCCAGGCCGGCATCGGCTTTTCCGACAGTAAAAACATCATAAAAATGCTCCATATTTCCAGCACCACCAGAAGCTATGACTGGTATATGCAAGTTTTCAGACACAAAAGAGGTGATATCTAGTGCAAAACCGTTTTTAGTACCGTCCGCATCCATTGAAGTCAGTAATATTTCGCCTGCACCTAGCTCCTCTACTTGTTTCACCCATTGACGGGTTCGCAATTCGGTAGGTTTTCGGCCTCCATGCGTGTGTACAATATCTTCACCATCCACATGTCTGGTATCTATGGCCACCACTATGCATTGGCTGCCAAACTCTTTTGCCAAATCATAAACGAGTTGAGGATTTTTAACTGCAGAAGAATTTATGGACACTTTGTCAGCCCCAGCATTGAGCAATTTGGACACGTCCGAAATACTTCCGATTCCGCCTCCTACCGTAAAGGGTATATTGACAGCATGTGCCACTTTATTTACCAATTCGAGCAGAGTTTTGCGTTCTTCTACGGTGGCTGTAATGTCCAAAAACACCAATTCATCGGCACCTTGTTGGGCATAAATAGCTGCCAATTCCACAGGATCACCGGCATCACGCAAGTCTACAAAATTGGTTCCCTTCACAGTCCTGCCTTCTTTGATATCCAGACAAGGTATAATTCTCTTAGTTAGCATATAAATTTCTCCAGCTCTTTCAAACTAATTTTTCCTTCATAAATGGCCTTTCCTACAATGACCCCAAACACACCTTGGTCGTTCAGCTTTTCCAAATCCTTCATCTCACTCACTCCCCCACTGGCTATAATATGCAAATCAGAAAACTTGGCTCGCATTTTTTCATACAAATCAAAAGATGGCCCTTGCAAAAGTCCGTCCTTGGCTACATCGGTGCTTATGGTATACTTTATGCCTTTCTTTAGATATTCTTCAATGAAATCAAAAACCGAAACCTCGGTAGACTCCTGCCAACCCGAAATCGCAATCATCTCGTTTTTAGCATCGGCACCAAGTATAATTTTTTCCGGACCGAATTTCTCCAACCAACCCAGAAACATTTCTTGGTTTTTAACCGCTATACTTCCACCAGTTATCATTTTCGCACCAAAATCAAATGCCCTCTGAATATCAATATCAGACTGAATTCCACCCCCGAAATCAATTATCAAATCAGTGGAATTGGCAATTTTCTCTAAAACTTTGTGGTTGATAATCCGCTTCTCCTTTGCCCCATCTAAATCTACTAAGTGAAGTCTTTTTATGCCTGCATCTTCAAATTCTTTGGCTACTTCTGTTGGATCTTCATTGTAAATTTTCTTTTGCCCATAATCGCCCTGTGTGAGCCTAACACACTTACCATCAATAATATCTATCGCCGGAATTACCTGAATCATAAAGCTAAAAAGTTTTTAAATATTTGTTGTCCTACCTCACCGCTGATTTCGGAATGAAACTGACAGGCAAAGAAATTGTCTTTTTGTAAAATCGCCGAATACTCTAACACGTAATCGGTTTTGGCTACG
Source organism: Leadbetterella sp. (assembly GCA_035299025.1). Taxonomy (GTDB): domain Bacteria; phylum Bacteroidota; class Bacteroidia; order Cytophagales; family Spirosomataceae; genus Leadbetterella. Next base: position 50,006 of record DATGXK010000016.1, on the reverse strand, counting down.
GTATATTTTGAAAGTGGAGCGTAATAACCGTGGTTATAATAAACATAAGAATTTTCTTTAACTGACTCACATATAGAAGTTTGCAAACCATATATGTTATTCCAGCCCGTTTGAGGAATTTTGAAACCACCTGTTTTCGAAAATTTCAAGATTGGAATGTCAAAAACGCCCAAACATTTCGTATCACTTTCTTCAGAAGATTCACAAAGCAACTGCATACCCACACAAGTACCTAAAAATGGCTGCTTTAGTGTCGGAATGAGCTCATCCAAGCCTGTTTCCTTCAAGCTTCTCATGGCTGAACCAGCCTCTCCTACCCCTGGAAAAATGATTTTATTGGCATTCTGAATACGCTCAGGGTCGTCTGTCAACTCATATGAGGCACCAATTCGCTCCAAGGCTATGATGACCGACATGATATTGCCCGCATTGTACTTTATAATTGAAATCTCTGGTCTATTCATTCGGCAAAATTACGGCTCATTTTTGAGCAAACTCATTTTTGATTGAAAAAATACCACTTGGTTAAAAAAATAAACAAAATGGTTCCTTATATCAGCCAGCACTGTTTGAACACAATCAAAATTCTGATGCGAGTAATTCAAAATTGACTGAAAATTGAAACAGAATTTTGAGTGTGTGAGTTTGCTGGGTGCAGTTTTTTTTGCTCGTTTTTTTTCGAAAAAAAATGAAGGCCCAGCCGGCAGGCGACACAAAGATTATTTGAGCATTTGGTTTAAAAGCAAAGTCTAAATTGGCTTTTTCAAACCATTCCCAACATCATTTTTGAGCAAACTCACTTTTGGTTTAAAAATAAAACCCGACTAATTTGTCGGGCCTATTTGTTCGCTAAATTTGTCAGGAAAAAATCTTTTGTGTAATGGATTGATTATTAATATATAATTTGTGCAAAATAAATTATACTTATCCCAATTCCAAAATATTATCTCAATTAATACATAAAAAAATAACATTTCAGGTTTAAAAAATTGAAATAATACAATAATGCGTTCATTAATCTTAACCGCAATTAGGTAATTGTTTTATTAATAAATAAATTTGCTCAATTTTAAACAACCTGTAAACTCCCCTGTTACCAATTAGTAACAGAATCATAAATGGCCATTTCAATTGATGAAATACAGGCTCCCATCATAGAGGAGATGAATAGTTTCGAGAAGAAATTCAGAAATTCTATGAAGACGAATGTGATGCTTCTTGACCAAATCATGAAGTACATCATCCACCGAAAAGGGAAGCAAATCAGACCCATGTTTGTGTTTCTAACGGCCGGCACAGTGGGCCAAATAGCAGACTCTACCTACCGAGGAGCAGCTCTGATTGAACTGGTACACACAGCATCACTCGTACACGACGACGTAGTGGACGACTCCAACTACCGCAGAGGTTTTTTCTCAATAAACGCCCTTTGGAAAAACAAAATCGCCGTTTTGGTAGGTGATTTTTTACTCAGTAAAGGCCTAGATCTCAGTCTAAAACACAAAGATTACAACCTGATGGAGATTGTAAACAATGCCGTGAAAGAAATGAGCGAAGGCGAGTTGTTACAAATAGAAAAAGCCAGAAAATTAGACATAACCGAAGACATCTATTTCGACGTAATCCGTAAAAAAACAGCCTCTTTGATAGCCTCTTGCTGTGCAGTTGGTGCAGCCTCCACTGGTGCCGATGAAACCATGGTAGAAAAGGCCCGACTTTTGGGCGAAAAAATAGGCATGGCGTTTCAGATAAAAGACGACTTGTTTGACTTCGGAACAGACGAAATAGGCAAGCCAACGGGTATTGACATCAAAGAAAAAAAGATGACTTTACCGCTGATATTTGCCCTTAACAACACTGGATGGTTTACCAAAAGAAAGATCATCAATCTCATCAAAAACGAATCTGATAAGCCCAACAAAGTATTGGAGGTCATAGATTTTGTAAGAAGTTCAGGTGGAATAGATTACACCAAAAATATCATGCAGAATTTTGTAAACCAAGCCTACGAAATCCTAGACTCCTTCCCCGAATCGGCCCACAAAAACTCCCTCAAAAATCTGGTGCAGTTTACTATTGAAAGGACTAAGTAGGTCCTATTTTTTTGAATATAATGGAATCTGTATTATTTATTCTGAGTTGGTCTTCGATCAAATGTAAATCATAAAAACGTCAATATCATACATTCTTACCAATAGGCGGAGTCCTTCAGAGAATTTATGATGAAACAAAAAAAAGCCCGCTTTCGCAGGCTTTTTTTATATAAGTTCGTTCTGTATTCACGAAATCATTTCAACAAACCAATCAAATCACAGAGAATTTTTTCGGATTCGGTCAAATACAAATCTTCCTCTTTGTCAGATTTTCCGTTTGATTTACTCAGTTTCTTCACGGCTTTTCTGTTATTTTCGTTTGCTTCTTTTTCTTTTTTGCGTACCTCGTAGTTCAACGAATACTCCTTTTTGTCTTTCTGAAGTTTGTATTCATTCAGGTCTTCTACCAGTTCTTTTAAGCTTTGGTCTGTTTTCAAACGAGACTGAAACTTAGAATCCAACTTATTGATAATCTTATCATTAATTACATTTACAGTCTCAAACTTTGCACTTTCCACCTCGTCATAAGGCAAGGCAGTTGGCTGTGAGCTTTCGCCCATTTCGTCAGGGTTAAATGGCGACGGCAAAGATAAATCCGGTTCTACACCCTTTAGCTGTGTACTGTTACCTGTGATTCGGTAGAATTTCTCTGTAGTCAGTTTCAACTGACCAAAACGCTCTTTGGCTTCAAAACCAACACCACTTACACTTCCACCCGCAGTTTCTCTATTTCTCGAAGCCTGTCTTGGCGAATTCAGAAACTGATCAAGGTCTACCAACTGTTGTACAGTACCTTTACCATACGACCTCTCTCCTACTATCACTCCTCTTTTGTAGTCTTGAATAGCTCCTGCAAAAATCTCTGAAGCAGAAGCACTAAAACGGTTTTGAAGAATCATCAACGGGCCATTGTAAACTATCTCCTTGTCAGTATCTGACTCCACATCTACTTTTCCACGACCTGTACGTCTCTGTACCACCGGGCCATCTTGAATAAACAAGCCCGAAAGATTTATAGCTTCTGTCAAAGAGCCACCGCCATTGTTTCGAAGATCTATCAAAACACCGTCCACACCTTTTTCTTCAAAATCCAAAAGAAATTTCTTCACATCTTTGGTTGTACTTTGAAAATCTCCACCCTGACGTGCATATTCAAAATCACGGTAGAACATCGGTATGTCAATAACCCCAATTTTATAGTCTTTCTTATCGTGTTTGATATCGATAATTTCGCTTTGAGCTACGGCCTCTTCGAGTTTAATTTTCTCTCTTACAATTCTCAAAAGCTTTGGTTCTGTACCTGTCGGAGCATCTGAAGGTAAAAGTTTGAGTCTTACTACGGTACCTTTTTTGCCTCTGATAAGCTTTACGGCGTCGTCTGTCAGCCAACCGATAATATCCTGAAACTCGCCGTCGTCACCTTGTGCTACAGCTACTATATAATCATTTTTATTTCCTTGACCACTTTTAAACAAAGGTCCGCCAGGCACTACGTCTACTATCATTACATAGTCTCCCTCATTACGAAGCGTAGCTCCTATACCCTCCAAAGACTGGCTCATTTCGATATTAAACTGGGCCGCACTGCTTGGTATCATGTAAGCCGTGTGCGGATCGATAATCTCCGTGAAAGCATTCATAAAAGTCTGGAAAATATCCTCGGCTCTCCATTTTAACACCCTTGATTCATACATATCGTAGCGTTTGGTCAATGTAGCTACGATGGCACTATCGCTACTCCCGCTCAACTTCAAACCCAAGGCCTGGCTCAAAATTATTTTGTCCCAAACTTTATCTAATTCCTTGTCGTCTTTGGGCCAAGTGGCACTGGTACGATTCACCTCATAAGTATCGTTTGTCGTAAAATCCATCGGCTTTTTCAAAAACTCTTTGATGTAGGCATGTCTGTTTTTGTACTTCAACCTATAGGCGTTGAAAACATCGAAGGCAGCGTTGAGATCTCCAGAAAGCATTGCCTCGTCGATGGTGAACCTATATTTCTCAAATGCGTCTATTTCTGCTTTTGTAAAATACGCCTTAGAACCATCTACGTTGTCTATAAAACTAGACCATATTTTAGACGACAGCGAATCGTCAAGAACAAATTTTCGGTAATGATAATTGTTCAAAAATTGCGTTACAAAAGCCTGCACCTTCGACTGCGAAGCATTGGGTTTCAGCGGATCATAACTATATTTGGGAGCATCTGTTTGAGCCGAAACCCATAAACTTGAAAATCCCAACAAGGCGACAATAAGGCTTTTTTTCATTTTCATAATTTGCTTTTGTTTCTCGCAGAAACTATTTTACTATTTCTATCAATTCTACATCGAAAATCAAGGCTTGGTTTGGTCCAATAGACGGAGGTCCTTGAGGACCATAAGCCAAATCCGAAGGAATATAAAGTGTCCACTTTGAGCCTACTGGCATCATTTGTAAAGCTTCTATCCAACCTTGAATAACCTGAGTAACACCAAAAGTAGCTGGTTCTCCTCTATTTACTGAACTATCAAAAACTGTACCGTCTAGAAGTGTGCCATGATAATGTACTTTTACTTTATCGGTAGCCACTGGTTTGAGGCCAGTGCCGGCCGTTACTACTTTATACTGTAAACCCGACGCCGTGGTAAGTACACCCGCCTTGGTTTTGTTCTGTGCTAAAAACGCATCTCCTTTCGCTTTATTTTCATTACCAGCCTTTGCAGCTTGACTTTGAAAGTAATTCTGAATAAATGCACCGCTTTTTTCAGATGTCATTACGCTTTTGTTGTTTGCTATGGCATCTTTTATAGCTTTGGCCAAAATATCAGGGTTTACGTTAAGTTTTTGATTACGAAGGTTGTCGCCAACATTGATACCAATGGCATAACTTAACGAATCTAAAGATGTTTTGAGTGCTTGTGCCCGACTTTTCGAAATGGTTAAAATATTGAAAAATAATACGATAAGTGCTACTTTTGAAGTTATTTTCATAAAAGAAATGATTGTTATTTAAATTATTATTGTGAAATACGTTAGAAAGACAAAAAAACATAATAATTTTAACATTTTTAACATAAGCATTAACAAATTTTTGGTTAAAAGATTTGTGGTATAATTTTTGAAATTTCCTGATAACATAATAATAACCTAATAAGATGTCATTTTTAAAAAGCATTTCAAATTCGATTTCAGCAGTTTTTAATATTTTCAAAAAACCCTATCATTCGTCTACTTTGAGTTTCAGAGGCCTACTCCACTCGGTAGCAGTGGCTGTGGCAGTATTTGTGGCTTTTTACGTTTTTCAGCCTTTTGGTATTAAGGGCATAGACGAATCTCAAAAGACCCTAGTATTGGCCACATCAGGGGTTATAGCTTTGGGAGCCATGATTGTTTGCCAATTTTTGTTACCTACAATTTTAAAGTCATATTACGACGAACACCATTGGACAGGTGGCAAACAGTTGGTTCAGTTCCTATTGATGTCAGCACTTATTTGTTTGGCTTTAAATTTTTATCTTCAGGGCCAAACTTCGGCAAACTTCCCAATGGAAGGCCTCATCGTATTTGCCATTAGCGTGTTGCCGCTTGTTATTTTGGTGTTTATTCAGGAATCTATGCACGATGGTAAATTCAAGCGAAAAGCAGAAAATCTCAACGCAGACCTTAAAAACAAAGGAGTAGTAAGCTCTGAAAACCCACTTAAAGTGCTGGTATTTAAAGGTGATAGCGAAAAGCTCAGTCTGATACCCAATCAATTGATCTATGCAAAAATTGAGGGTCGCACGAGTGAATTCTATTACCAGAATCCGTTTGGAATTGACAAGTCAGTAATGACCATCGACGAAAAACAAGTGAGAGAAGAATTTGCAGGACATCCGCAATTTATCCAATTCTCTTCCAACATATTGCTCAATACCAATGCCATATCTAAAGTAAGCGGCTCGGCGAGGGGCTACGAAATAGCGATAGCTAAGGTAAACGAGGAAGTGAAGGTTTCTGGCAAATTCAGAAAAAACCTTGAGAATCTTTAGAAATAAGATCAATACATTTAAGAGAGTGGAACCCTCAGTTCCGCTCTTTTTTTTGGACTTTCCGTTGGAAATCTGTTGGAGAAAATTTTTTGTAGGTTTTAAAAATTCTACTGAAATAAGATAGCGAATTAAAACCACATTTGTAGGCCACATCTGTAATAGACTGCCCCTCTGCGAGCAGAATGCAGGCTTGATTTATGCGATATTCGTTGAGAAAATCGGTAAAAGAAACCCCCAGATTCTTTTTAAAATAATTGCAAAAAGCTGGCAATGTAAGGTTGCTCAAATCCGCAACCACCTTGACATCAATCTCCGATGCATAATTTTTATCTACAAAATCGAAAATACGTGAAACCCTGTTTTGGTCTTTCGAAAAATTGCTCTTTTGATACTGTGTGGCATTCAAAAGCTGATAATCTTCTATATCGGCGAGTTTATTGAGGATATTGAGAAGCCAAATGTATTTTTCCCATGGCGACAAACCAACTACTTCTCTGAAATCAGTTAAAAGAGCTCGTTTTGTTTCTTGCGAAAAAGAAATACCAAACCGAGCCCTTTCGAGCAAAAGCATGATTTTTTGTGATTCAACAGTTTCTTTAATTAGCTCCTTCTTAAACTGTATTACTATTTCTTCATGCTTCCCAAGAGCTCCATATCCAAAACCCGAATGTGGCAAATTGGAGCCAATAAGTACGAGGTCGCCGTTTTCATAATAGCTTACGTGGTTGCCTACATGACGTCGGCCAATACCATCAAAAACCAAAAGTAGCTCTATTTCAGGGTGATAGTGGAAATCCCACAAGAAATCTTCTGGCATTACGTTTTGATAGAGTACCCTGAACGACGAACCGTCGTCTGGCAATATTCTTTCTAGAGGAATCAATTCATAAAATATTAACAGAGTACAAATATTAGATAAAATACTGAAATAATGTAGTCTTATTTATGTATAATTTTGCATTAAAGAAATTTACTTTCAAGGATTTAACCTATGACAAATACTAAAGCGAGTCGTTTGACTCGCTTTATTTATTTCCAAAAACTCCTAAGACATGAACAATTGGAAGCTTAAAACCTCGCTTTATCTGAACTATTTCGTTTTTGCTATTTTACTAAACAGTGTTGGCATTGTCATTTCCAAATCCATCAATGTGTATTTGGTATCAGAAAGCGACGCCTCCATTCTTGAGGCCTTCAAAGACCTTCCCATTGCCATGGTCTCGCTACTTGTAGCTTCTTTTCTGCCAAGATTTGGCTATAAAAAAGCCATGCAAATAGGCCTAATAATTGTTTTCTTGGGCTGTCTAAGCATGTATTTTGGAAATACCTTCACGAGTGCCAAACTTCTTTTTCTAAGTATTGGAGTTAGTTTTGCACTTATCAAGCTTTCAGTCTATAGCCTCATTGGCGAAATCACCAACTCCACCAAAGAACACACCGCACTGATGAGCTCTATAGAGGGCTTCTTTATGGTAGGCATTGCGTCGGCTTATTTCCTATTTCCGTTTTTCTATAGCGATACCGAGCCGAACAGTTGGCTAAATGTATATCTTTTGCTTTGTGTGATGATATTATTGTCATTCATTTTTCTTAGTATTTCTAATATCCCAAAACAAACCTCTGCCGAAGAGTCTTCTCTTTCTGATGACCTGAAAGCATCTTTTAAACTCATTATTTTACCTTTGGTATTGGTTTTTGTAGCCTCCGCTTTCTTTTTTGTGATGATAGAGCAAGGCATAATGACCTGGCTACCTAGGTTTAATCAAAAAATATTTGCTTTTTCCGAAAAACTAAGTGTGCAGATGGCTTCGATTTTGGCCATTTCTTTAGCTCTTGGAAGATTCCTGGCTGGTTGGCTATCTAAAAAAATATCGTGGGTTGTTCTTATCATAAGTTGTTCGGTAGTTTCAATTCTAATATTGTTCTTTGTTTTACCTCAGTTAAAAACTTCTGGAGGAGAGGTAAAGATGATTAGTCAACTTTCTGAGGTGCCATATCTTGGCTTTGTTTTGCCACTTATCGGGCTATTCATTGCACCTATTTATCCTTTGTTAAATTCGGCGGTGCTGAGTAGTTTGCCCAAAAAGCTTCACTCGCCTATGTCGGGTTTAATTATCATTTTTTCTGCATTGGGTGGCACTTTGGGTTCGAGGATTGTTGGAACCCTCTTTGAAGCTACAGGTGGAGTAAACGCCTTTTATTTCTTGTTTATTCCTATCGTCCTACTGATTATTTTCGTACTTAGAATTCAAGCCATTATCAAGAAACAAGCCGCCTGAGATGAATACGATAGTTGAGCAAAAGGAACTCTTTGAAGCCGTGCAACTCTCAGGTATTTTCAAAGACTCCAAGACGTTCCCAGATATGGTAGCCTTGAGAAGTTTGGAGCAAATAGTATTGGAGTATGAAAACCTTAAGTCTTCTCCAGAATTTGACCTAAGAGGATTTGTAAATGAAAACTTCAAAAGTACAATTCCAGATAAGGAAACGTTTGTAACATCAAACACAGATAACCCCAGCAAACATATTGACCAGCTCTGGGAACATTTGACAAAAAAAACACCTGCACATAACGATTATTCTACATACATTGGACTGCCAAATCCATTTGTAGTACCAGGTGGGCGATTTCAGGAAACCTACTATTGGGATAGTTATTTTACAATGTTGGGTCTTTTGATATCAAAAAAAGGAAAATTGGTGGTAGAAATGATTGAAAATTTCGGCTACTTGATTGATAAATATGGTTTTATTCCCAACGGAAATCGCACATATTTCTTGAGCAGATCTCAGCCGCCGTTTTTTAGTCTCATGGTAGATTTGTTGGACAGATTTGAGAGTTCAAAAAAACCAAAAGATTTTTTAAATCAGATGGAAAGTGAGTACCTGTTTTGGATGAGCCAGAGAAGCATACAAATGCCAGATGGCGAAACCCTGAACATTTACAATGACAATCAGCCCTCTCCGAGACCAGAATCCTATATAGAAGATGTAGAACTGAGTCATGCCTCAACACAAAAACCAGAGGATTTATTTCGAAACATAAGAGCGGCATGTGAATCTGGCTGGGATTTTAGCAGCCGATGGCTGGAAAAGGAAAACGACTTATCTACCATAAATACCACACATATTTTACCAGTTGATTTAAACTGTCTTTTGTTTCATTTGGAAAAAAGACTTTCAGAACTACATCCAACCAAATCCTCGGAGTATCTGGAATTGGCAGAAAAACGGCATGCGGCTATCCAAAAATATTTCTGGAATAAAGAATCCTCATTTTTCTGTGATTATGATATTTCCAAAGACCAATTTAGACAAAATTTAACTTTGGCGGGCGTTTTCCCTCTTTACTTCAATCTTGCTACAGCAGAACAAGCCACTCAAGTGTCGATGGTTTTGAAGACCGAATTTCTAAAAAGTGGTGGACTACTGACTACAACACGCCACAGTGGACAACAATGGGATGCACCCAATGGCTGGGCTCCATTGCAATGGATGGCCTACAGCGGACTTAGAAATTACGGACTCTTGGAACTGGCTAAGCAAATAAAAAAGAATTGGACGAAACAGAATGAAACCATTTTTGCACAATCAGGTAAATTTACGGAGAAGTACAATGTAGAAACTTCAAACGCTGAAACAGGTGGTGGCGAATACCCAAACCAAGATGGATTTGGCTGGACCAATGGTGTATATTTAAGTTTCAAAAACGAAGATTAAAACACTTTCATCCATTTGCCTTGAGCCTTCATAACCAGCTCAATTACGTCTCTAACTGCACCCTTTCCGCCGTTTATTGGCGATATGTAATCGCACACAGCCTTGACCTCCGCGGTGGCATCAGCAGGACAACAAGACAACACATTGGTGGCTTTCATTAGCAAATAGTCAGGAATATCGTCGCCAATAAAAAGAACTTCATCTTCATTGATGTTACTCTCTAAAATGTATTTCTGAAAAACTGGCAATTTTTGATCTGTACCCACAGAAAGAAATATATCCGTTACACCTATACCTGACAATCTTATACCAATACTCTTTTGTTTTCCGCCCGATATTACAACCAATCTATAGCCAGACTTGGCAGCCATCTGTACTGCGTAGCCGTCACGAACATTGAATACACGTTGGGTATCATCCTCACCAACCAAGAGTGTAGCATCAGTAAAGACACCGTCTACATCGAATACAAAAGTTGTAATTTTACTGAGCTTGGCCTTGAGTTTTATGTCCATAGGGTAATTATTTAGCGTGCAAATTAAACAAAAAAAACGACGGTCTCCCATCGTTTTTTGTATTGTTGATCTAACAAATTAAGCTTTGCCTTTATTCAGCTCATCCTGCCATTTTTTGAGCTCATCCCATTTGCCATCTCTCGCTAGGGCCGACTGCTCTGGCCAAGTAGTAGGATCGTGCATTTGGAATCTCGAACCTGCCGCATCCAAAATCCCCTTAAGTTTATCAGGCGAAGTAGCTGCTAACTCGGCAAAAGTATAAATACCGGCATTGTTACACAGTTCTTCTATTTTAGGACCGATACCTTCCACAATTTTGAGGTCATCCTTCTTATTGGCAACAGGTGCAGCTGCCGCTGGAGCAACAAATGCAGCTGCCACTGGGGCTGCCACGGCGGCGGTACCAAGATCTACATTGGCTGAGACTTTAGATTTTCTGCATGCCTCTAGCTCACCTTCAAGAAAATTGATTCTATCTTGTAGTTCGCTTGCATGTGACTTTAGTCTATCTCCCAAAAGTTTGGAAAGAAGCCACCACAATAAAAGCCCAAGGAGCAATGCAAAAATAAATATATCCCAAGGGAAACAATTGAATAAACACTTAAGATTTTCCATATAAATTAAGATTTTTGAATTTTGAATTATTTAATAAGTCTGATTGAAACTCTCCTGTTTTTCGCCTTATTTTCTGGCGTATCATTCTCGGCTATCGGCTCAGCTTCGCCTTTTCCTTTTACTTCAAGATTGGCAGCAGCAAAACCTTCCTTGGCAAGAATTCCTTTCACTATACCCGCTCTTCTTTCAGAGAGCTTCACATTGGTGGCATCGTCGCCATCGCTGTCTGTGTGGCCAGTCAAGCTAAGTTTTTCATTTGGGTTTTTCTCTAAATATTTCTTGGCGGTAGCCAACCAGGCATCAATCTCTTCTGTGTGGATAATAGAAGACCTGCCAGATTCGAAATAAACATCAAGAGGTGCAAAGAGAATTTTCTCCTCGGGAGTTAGATTGAGTTGAGTCGTGTCCTCAGTCGGTGTGGCGATGGTGTCAGCCACTGCTGGTGCGGGAGCTACCTCAGCTACTGTGGCTTTTGGTTGACAATCAGGACAGTAGTCTTTCCTGTTGCAGTTCCAAAACCAACTGAAAAGCAATGACCCTAACAAAATCAGAAGCGGAATCAAAAATCTATTCATGATTAAGATAAGGGGTTAGTTTAATGAACAAAATATTACACAATTTATAACAAATTTTAATAAACACAATAATTCTGACGCTTAAATTGGCAAAAAGTAACTTAAAATTATTATTCGTCACCTATTAATAATCAATACTTTAAGACTCAATAGTAAATGTTTATGTGTTCGAGAAGAATACTAAGGCAAATAACAAAAAAAAGGAAGCCTGGCTGGACTTCCTTTCTTAGATTACCTAAAAAAAACTTATCTGTTCATGGTCATTAAAAACTCCTGGTTGGTTTTGGTGCCTTTCATTTTTGAAAGCAAAAATTCCATGGTTTCCATTGGGTTCATGTCTGCCATATATTTTCTCAACAACCAAACCCTTTGCAACTCGTCTTTGTCCATCAAAAGATCCTCTCTACGAGTACCAGATGCCAAAATATCGATAGAAGGATAGACACGCTTGTTGGCCAAACGACGGTCAAGCTGAAGCTCCATATTACCCGTTCCTTTGAATTCTTCAAAGATTACCTCATCCATTTTAGAACCCGTATCTATTAGAGCTGTAGCAACGATAGTCAAAGAGCCACCATTTTCAATTTTTCTTGCAGCACCAAAGAATCTTTTAGGCTTGTGAAGTGCGTTGGCATCAACACCACCCGAAAGTATCTTTCCAGATGATGGCATCACGGTATTGTAGGCACGGGCCAAACGTGTAATAGAGTCTAAAAGAATAACCACATCGTGACCAGACTCTACCAATCTTTTGGCTTTTTCCAGCACCAAGTTCGAAACTTTTACATGTTTCTCTGCGGTTTCATCAAAAGTAGAAGATATCACCTCAGCCCTTACGCTTCTTTGCATATCTGTAACCTCCTCTGGTCTTTCGTCTATCAATAAAATTATAAGATAAACCTCCGGATGATTGATAGTTATGGCGTTGGCTATTTCCTTCAAAAGAACCGTTTTACCAGTTTTGGGCTGAGCTACGATCATTCCCCTCTGGCCTTTACCGATTGGCGAGAACAAATCCAGCACACGGGTAGACATGATATCTGACCTTGTGCTGAGGTTAAGTTTTTCTTGGGGAAACAAAGGTGTAAGATACTCAAATGGTATTCTATCACGAATTTCCTCGGTTGTCTTTCCGTTTACAGAAAGTACCTTCAAGAGTGCAAAATATTTTTCGCCATCTTTCGGAGGTCTAATAGAGCCGTGGATAGTATCTCCGGTTTTAAGACCGAAAAGTTTTATTTGAGAAGGAGAAACATATATATCGTCAGGACTGGCCAAATAATTATAATCAGCAGATCGCAAGAAACCATAACTTCCTTCACTCATGATCTCAAGTACACCAATGTTTTCTATGAGACCGTCAAACTCCTTCACAAGGTTATTGAACTGCTTCTTTATAGACCTACCATAATCTTCCTTTCTTTTGGCTTCTTGTTTTTGCTCATTGGTGAGCACGTCCAATCCCAAATCTTCGTCTGTAATATCAGGAATTTCTTCTATTAGGTCAGAAATATCAATATCTTCTACCAAATCCAGATTCAAATCATCATTTATTTCCGGCTGCACTTCTACCTTTTCAACATCCATTGGCCTATTTCTAGGTTCTACTTTGGGTTGATTTGGCTTTCTAAACTCCGGTTTTTTAAACTCTCGAATAACTGACTCTTCTTTTGGTTCCTCTGCGGCCGCTACAGGGCTTGCAACAAGCTCTGGTGTCTCAGAAGTCATGGTATCTTCAGTCACAACTCTCGTTATTCTCTTCCTTACTCTAGGCCCTTTGTCTTCTGGTTCCATAGAGAGGGGATTAGTGGCTGGCTTCTCTGAAAACAATGTTGGAGTTTCAGTTTTTACCTTTGAAGGCTTTATTGGCTTAGCCTCCGCTTTTATTTCCTGATTAGTTTGTGGTTTGTAGTCAGCGATTTTTTGAATGATGTCTTTTTTGGCGGCACCTTTATCTAGTTCTATACCTAGTTCGGTTGCAATGCTTTTAAGTTCTGACAGAAGTTTTAGCTTCAGATCTTCTTGATTATACATAGAAATTTTGTTTTGGAAAAACAATGTAGGTTGTTAAAGTACTTGTTAATACATTAAAACGATTGGGTTGATAAAAATCTTGAATATTTGTATTGTGAAATTACGAAACGGAAGAGCTCCTTGTAGTAATTCTTGAATTCGAACACAATTTTACGCATTAAAATCCTTACGGACAACAAAAAAGCGAAAAATATTACCCAAAGGCTATACTTCTCCCTCAAAAACAAATAAAGCAGGGCCTTTAAGCATTACACTCGAAAATTTATTGTCGCCCTCAAATGTGACACGAAGATGACCACCTAAAGTCTGTATTTGTAGGTCTTTTTGAAGGCCCTTTTTTATTGCCGAGGTTATGGCGGCTGCAGTAACTCCCGTACCACAAGAGTAGGTTTCATCCTCCACGCCTCTTTCGTAGGTTCTTACCTTAATGTTTTCCTGATCTATGATTTCAACGAAATTGACATTGACTCCACCTCGTGCTACCCAATAAGGACTGTATCTAATTTCAGACCCAGTTGTTTTTACATCAAGCTTATCTAAGTCTACGACAAAAATTACCAAATGTGGCGAACCTGTATTCAGAAAATAACCATTCTCTTCGTCGTCAATGGCTTGTACATCAATCATCCCAAGTGAAACTTCGCCTCCAGCAAGCGAGGCCGTATGAGGACCATCGACAGCTATAAAAGTTGTTTTATCCTTAAAAATACCCAAATCACTCGCAAACTTAACAGCACACCGCCCTCCATTTCCACACATACTGCCTTCATTTCCATCGGCATTAAAATACCGCATTCTGAAGTCGAAGCCATCGGAGTTTTCTATCAAGATCAAGCCATCTGCACCAATTCCGAATCTGCGATGACAAAGGAACTCAACGTGCTCTACAGAATCATCGAATCCACCTTTACGATTGTCGACCATCACAAAGTCATTGCCCGTACCTTGATATTTGAAAAATTTTGTCATTTATGATTTGATATATATCTAACGCTACAAAAATAATATTTTTTTGGGCCAAAAAGTTCGGCGGTGGGTGAAAGTTTGAGTGCGATAAGTTTGCAGGGACACAAAATTGGGCGGCCAAAAAAAAAGTCACCTCAGAGAGATGACGTTTTTTGCACAAATTATGAAAAAGCTATTACTTAAAATCTTAAGTAATGTTACTTACTTTTTTAGTTCTTTGATTCTCGCAGCCTTACCATGCTTACCTCTTAGGTAGTACAATTTAGCACGACGAACCTTACCTCTTCTAAGAACTTCGATTTTGTCAATACTTGGTGACAAAACTGGGAAGATTCTCTCTACTCCAACACCGTTAGAAATTTTACGTACTGTAAAACTCTCGCCTGGAGTACCGAAGTTTTTTCTTTGAATAACAACACCTTGGTACAACTGAATACGCTCTTTGTTTCCTTCAAAAATTTTCACAAATACGTTCACAGTGTCCCCTGCCTTGAAATCAGGTAATCCAGCTCTAGAGTTGCTGTACTCTGATTCTACAAACTTAATTAAATCCATTTAATAAAAAAATTAATAATAAAAAATTTATTGAGAGTAAAGAGGCTTCTTTTAGGCTAAAAGAGGCGTTTACTGAAACGAGGTGCAAATATAGTGATTTTTTATAATATTCTAAACTTTGGCTTTGAAATTTTCTAAAATTTGAATCAATTCCTCCAATCAATACCTTGAAATACACAACTTTATAAACTTATCTGCTTTTCAAAGACTCTAATACTATTTCCTCAAAACCAGGAAGTGTTTTATAAGCATAAAGGCATCTCCAATTGGATTTAGAATCTTTAGAAGCTACTAAAAAAGCCTTTTGTTTCGGTCTATTAGCAGGTATGGTAGCGTCATTCTCCATATTAAGAATATCTACAGGAATATTTTCGTAATACTTAAAATATTGTGGATGAGTTAAATAACCAAGAGGTGTAACATCGAAAGGAATAAAGCCGTCGTTGCCAAATAATTGTTTGTGGCGGAGCGACCAAGGCCTTAGGAAATCGTAAACCCATTTGTCACCTTCAAAACTATTGTTCAGAAAATCATAGTCGGTTTTACCGAGAAATAAGTAAACACTAGCTTCGAAACCCGATAAGACAACTTTTATACCTGAATCAAATACAATTCTGAAAGACTCCACGTCTTTTTCGAAATTATAATCCGAAACGGTATGCTGCTCCAAACCTGGTTTAAAATGAAAATCTGGTGTTCGTCCTGCACAAAAAACTATTTCCTCTATTTGGGAAGCCAATTCAGGATGATTCTTCAAAACGGTAGCTACATTGGTGGCTGGTCCGAGAGCCAGAATTGTGAGTTTTTCCTTTTTCAAAGCCGCCGCCAATGCTCTAGTAGCGTCATTTTCAACACCTACGTCTGTACAAGTATTGGAGCCTTTATAAATAGGAATGTTCAGGTTTGGAGCATACCATTTCAAAATTTTTTCGGTAATGCCATAGGCGTAATCTACATAAGTAACTAGGCTAATACCTTCAATTTTTATTTTATCCTGAAACTTCAGAGCCATCATGAGCGTAATGGCGTCGTCTACTTCTCGTGGAGCACGATCTGGATTTCCGATCATGATATCGGTATCAAACCAGATTTTCTTTTGCGAAAAACCAGATAAACTAATTAAAATCAAGCCAACAAAAACTATTTTTTTCATACTACACATTATTCATTATTAAGCCCTTGGCTTCTTTTAACAATTCTTTTTTGGTTTCTAAGCTAAGCGAAAGTGGTAACTGAGCCAATCCTATGATTCTTCGAAGGATTTCTACACCAACAAACTGGTTCAGCAGTTTCTCGTGGAAATCAGCTCCTTTTTTGTATTTCATCAATACTCCGTCTATAATTTCTTGGCTTTGCTCGCTCATTTTCAGATGGGCAATGAAAACACTCAGATCGAACTCAGCAAATCCATAAAAACAAAATTCTGGGTCAATGACTTTGACACCTGAGTCCGTTTTTAGGAAACTTCCCGGATAATAGTCGCCGTGCAATAAATAATTTCCATCTGCCAGATACTTATCGCCCATGGTTTTCACAACAGATTTGAGTGCTTCATCTTTTTTGTAAAGCAAAGCCTCTGATTGTAAACCCGGCTGGATATTATCCAAGTCGAACCCATTCTCTTCCATAAATGGATACAAAAATATATGCTCGTGGTTCAAAGCTCTCATTTCCCGATTGGCAAACTGTGGCACAGGAGAATCAGATCTAAAACTATGGTGCAAATGACTTAAATATTCGGCCAATTGAGTTAGATCGACTGATCTCAATTTTTCGCCAGAATTGTATAAAAAGGAATAGTCATTTGCCTGGCCTAGATCTTCGGTCACTAATATATTGTTCACATCATCTAAACCAAATAGTCTCGGCATAAATGATTTCAGAACCGAATCATGTTGAATAAACTCTATAAAACGACCTTCTATTACGGCCCGATTTGCCGGAGCTGGAATAGTAGGATATTTTTCCACATAATCTCTCGACTGCTTAACGATGAAAGTTCTACCAAGAGAAGTATATACTCTCATAGTGAAATTCATATTGCCTTCACCGGGTTTTTCAACCTTTATCAGAACCTCGTTCATCTCTAACCATCCTTTGGATTTGAGATAAATCTCGAGCTCGTCAATTTTATCAAAACTTAGAATCATTTCTAACCAAATTAAATATTAAAAAACGTAACGGGCTCCAAACTGAAACTGACGAGGAGCCGAAGCCGCTCTCCATGTATAGGTGTTTGTACTTTTATCGCCTACCATAAATTGGTTACTATTTCCTCTAACAACATTGAACCCTGAATAGTTAACAGCATTTAGAACATTAAATATATCAGCTGAAAGTTCGAAATGCTTCAGCAATGTATATTTCACTGAAAGGTCAAGCGTATTTGCCCAAGGCAATCTGTCGCTGTTTCTGATGTTACCCGGACTATAATCTCCGGGATTAAAAAAATCATTGTCACCATTTAAGTCGGTTGTTCCAAAAATACGGGCATCCGCAATACGAGTAATAGGCTGACCACTTTGGACTAGAAATGCCGGTGAAACAATTAGGTTTTTGATTGGATACCAGAAAAACATAAAACTAGCCACATGACGACGGTCGTTTTCATCATAAGTATATTCAACATCGTAATTGTTGGCGTCGTTGGCTCTAGTATTGATGCTGCTGGTATTACTTTTTATCAAAGCCAAAGAGTAACTCATTCTATATGCAAACTTACCTTCTCCTTTAAGTTTTTGATAAACCACGTTCATGGCCCAATATCTTGCCTTACCATCGGTTTCGTTCATCAAAACATTTCTTGCAAAACCTCTGAGTGTGTCGTTTCCTGCTACGGCATATTGTCCTCGGCTATCTGATTTTAACGGAACGGGTCTGGTTAAATCTGCATCAGCCACTTTTCTTACCACTACGTTTTTAGGGTCATTCAAAGGATAGGCTGATGGAGCATTAATGTTCCTGATGTAATACAAATTGTTGGTTGCAACATAATTTAGGTCGAGCGAAAACAAGTGGTCCTCATCGGACTTGTGCTGATAGCCCAACGAAACTTGGTGCGAGTAAGGATTTTGGAAACCATTTGGATTAAGAATTCTCATATTGTTGACGAATTGTCTGTCACGACGAGATTGCAAATCGGTGTAACTCGGACCTTTCAAATAAGTTACGTTCGAGGCCGTTGCTCTGATATTTCCTGGAAAGGTAATCTTATCGATGTCTGCATTTGGATCAAGTTTTCCTAATTTTTGCAACTCTTTCAACTGTTTTTTAAAGTCGGCAGAGCTGCTGCTAAACTGGAGTGCGTCACTGTGAATAGAGTATTTTATCTTGTCAGTGAAAATTCCGTAACCACCACGCAACGTATTTCTGTCATCGATTTTATAATTAAATGCCAATCTTGGGGCTAGATTGTTTAAGTCACCACGACTTCCACCACCTTTGGTAAGATTGTCATAGTCATATCTCAAACCCATGGTAAGGTTTAATTTATTGTTGACAGCAAAGATATCTTCGAGATAGGTACTGAATACGTTTTGTCTTGCACCAAAAGTATTCGGCTGAAGTTCTACGTCATAATTTATCACTCTCACATCTGCTGGAATATCATTCACATCCAAACTTGAATTGATACCTTTGGCCTTCAAAGCATCTAACTGAGCTTGGTTTAGTCTGACGGTGTAAGTACCAAAAGTATTTCCTCCGCCTAATAAGTTAAAGTCAGATGTGATGAACTCAACTCCAAATTTGAGCGAGTGCTTACCTTGCCTGTAAAATAGTTTTTGCTGTAGCTGATTGGTATATTCCTTATCATCAAAAATAGCTCCGCTTTGACCCACAGTAGCTATAACAGCCCCGCTTGGATCCTGAACTGTTACGGATGGACTATTAATGTTTACGGGCTCACGATAGTTCCATCTGAAATAAGAAGTTTGGAAGTTAGTTTCACCAGTAAGGTAGGAACTAAAAACATAAGCATTTTTTAATGCCACCAAATAGGTTCTATTTTTCTGAGCTGATGCTGCCGAAGGGAAAAGCGTTCCACCTTCTAATCCACCACCTTGGCGGTCGATATCAAAAACACCATGATTTACTCTTAAGGACGACTTGAACCTTTGACTCCAAACTTGGTCTATTTTGGCCGAACTATAAGTGAAATTATTGAAACCTGTCACCGTTTCGTTGACGCCCAATTGCGGAACATTCAGCAAGTTGTCTTTTTTGTCAATGGTTTGTTCAAAATTTAAGTAGAAAAAGGTCTTATCCTTTTTCAAAGCACCACCCAATCCAAAACCAGCCTGATTTCTCTGAAAACCGTCTTTTACCTGATTACCAGACAAGTCCAAAGTTGCAAAGGGTGATTTAGAATCTATTATAGCACCCGGGCGAGTCAGATAAAAAGCCTCCCCTGTGAGTTTGTTTGAGCCAGATCGGGTGGTAACATTAACCAATCCATTACTTGTATTTCCAAATTCTACTGAATAATTATTGGTTAGAACTGAAATACCATCTGCAAAACCGATGGGTGTATTGAATTTGGCATTTCCAAGAAAACGCTCGTTGTTGTCCATGCCATCTATGAGGTAGTTTGTAAAAGTGCCACCAAGGCCATTGATAGATACATTAGGTGCCTCTGCGTAACCCAAAGTAGCCACTGTAAGATTCGGCAACCTGATCAGCGTGCGAGTAATATCACGACCTTCCACAGGCAATGCTTGAATCTCTTCTTTAGGGATAATGTAAGAAACCTCCGCATTTTGGGTGTTCATTTTAGCTCTTTTGGAGTTTGTGATTCTCACTTCTTCTAAAAGTTCAACTCTGATTGTAGGTAATTCTAGGGTAAAAACACCGGTTTCACCCGCTTTTGGAGTAATACTACCTACAAATGCCTCGGCATACTTATCGTTAGCAAATGTAAATGCCTTGTAAGTTTTAGTAGTTTGAAGGTCTTTAAAAACAACCTTTCCCGCTTTGTCAGAAAGCCCAAAAATAGTTTTCTCACCGTATGTTTCAAGGTAAACTTCAACGCTTTTTACTGGCTTATTGGTCAATAAATCAATAACATTGACTTCAATTTGGCTTTGTGCGTATGTCGAAAAGGAATAAAGTAATGATAAAAAAAGTACTAATTTTTTCATAGAAAAATGAACGAGAAAGTAATTAAATTAAAAAAAAGAACCGGTTCTTCAAGGAAATGAAGAATCAATATTGAATAGAAAAGGAATAATTGGAAATTAAGAATGTAGAATTGGGGGACCTCTAAAGCTTAGAGAATTTAAGAAAACATCAGTTTTTACAGAAAAAGCTGAAGAAATCCTATCGACCTTAAAGCTGTTGAAGAATTTCAGCAAAAATGATATAATGTATCTGGCTGTTGGATAAAAATTTAAATCCTGAAAACTATTGATGTCAGCCAATTGGTCTAGCAATTGAATTTTCTTTCCAGAAAAACTCTTGACCAAATGCTCTAAAAGTTCGGAAGACTGCCAAGGTAAATTTTGAAAAGAGATAGCCTCAAAAGCTTCTTTGGATAGACCAATCAAATACGTTCCTCCTCTAAAATCTGGCCCAAAAACCGCATCAGAGGTCATCAAGGCCTCCGATGCGGAAATCAAATGCTCTTTCTGAAGTGCCGGACAGTCATTACCAATACATATAACTTTTTCAAAACCTCTGTCAAAAACATGAGAAATAGCCCCAGAGAAATTCTGCCCAAAGGTTCCATGTGAGTCCAGACCGAGTTGGCTAGAAACAAAAACTGGAATCTGTGTTGCAAGTGATTTTTGAGTAGCAAGAGTATTAAGATTTTGAAAAATCCGTTTGTTGGCCAGTTTATTTTTATGTGCCAATATTTTTATTGAAGACTCTTTCGAGACCTCTAGACTAAAAATCAATATGGCAACAGACTTGTTCAAATTTATAATGGTGTTTGAGTAATAATATCAGAACATTAACGAAATCGGATGAAAAATGGACTAAAAAACAAAGAAAGAATTTAAAATATTTTCAAAGTGTAATGTAGATCACCACATTGCCACCATTTCATTAAAAATCTTGTTGAGAGCATCTTTGCCTTGTTGGCAATACCCAGGATGAATCTCCGATGCCTGAAGAATTGTACTTCGACGAGCTGTAAGCCAACGAAAACGTGATGCCAAATCCTGACTACCAATCAAACCTGAATCTGGTGTACCTTGACATATTTTTTGGAAAGATAAAAGATGACCTTCTACCTCTTCCAAATCAAGGTCGGGAAATAAAGCCGAGATTCTAGCATTATTCAAATGAAAAACACAGTCAAGGGTTTTCAGGCTTTTGCAATACAAAACCACACCAATATTGATATATTCGCCTCTTTCGACCCTCGGAACGAGCCTAATTACTGCATACTCATATAAGTGCCTTTCTTGCATTTTCTATTTGAGTTTCAAAAATATGGGCGTTTTCTAATCTTTTAAGTAGAAAATCCAAGTACATTTTTTTGTTGGCCAATTCTCCCTCAGCAATCCAGCTTTCAGGAATCATATTGATGATTTCTTCCAAAAAACTCTGACTTATAAGAGACTTTGCTTCTGTAGCTGCAGTTTCCAAATCGCTAGCCTGTGGCAATAACACGTGGTCTTTAACTTGTACAAATGGCTTTACGGCTTGCTCTTCCCAGGCTTCGGGATTATGATGAAAATACAATGATGCTCCGTGGTCAATTACCCACAGTTTTTTGTTCCAAAATAGCATGTTGGTGTTGCGGGCGGTGCGATCAATGTTCATCAAGAAGGCATCTAACCACACAATTTTCGAGGCTATGGAGGTGTCAACTGTATTCACAACGGCATCAAAAGTAATAGACCCTGAAAGATAATGCAGGCCAAGATTCAAGCCTGTGCTAAACTTTAGTAAATCTTGAATCTCTTCGTCGGGCTCTGTGCGACCAAATCCTTCGGCTAGTTCAGCAAAAACCAATTCTGGCACTAAAAGCCCTAGCTTTCTGGCGATTTCGGCACCTATCAAATCAGCTATCAATGCTTTTGTTCCTTGTCCGGCACCTCTAAATTTTAAGACATACAGAAATCCGTCGTCGGCCTCCGCAATGGCCGGCAATGACCCTCCTTCACGAAGTGGAGTTACATACCTGGTGATGTTTACGTTACGGATTTCTGGCATTTATTTACATTTTCACCCTACCCCATCCCAAAGTCTTGACCATCCAGTTGGGAAGCGGGTTTTGTGTTTTTCGTTTTTTGAGGTTAATATACCAACCAATTTTTTTCAGAATAGGCACTTTATGTGTTTCTACAAATTCTATCAATGTGCCGTCGGGATCTTCAATGTAAGTAAATCTACCTGCGGCATCGCCCATGTCAAACGAATTGGCACTATCTACCACAAAGGGATAGCCATTTGATAGTAGTTTTTCACCCAATTTATCCATATTCAAGGCATCAAAACAAAGGTGTATAAAGCCTAAATCGCCCCAACTGCGACCTTCCATGATAGTTTTTCTGTCAGTTGTGTCAATGGCTTGAACCAACTCCAATTCAATATTTCCAAACAGTCTTGAAAAAGCCCCCTCTCCTGATTGACCTTTTCTCAACAAAACTCTTCTATACTGTTTATCTGCGGCACCTAATCCACCAAAATCTTCAAAAACGCCTGTTTTATCATAAACCAAATTGTCAATTCCAAGAATATCTTTGTAGAGCTTTAGGGCTTTATCCATGTCTCTTACACCCAAAATAACTCCCAAAACACCACCAGTGTTCGATAAATTATTCAAAAACCATGAGTCATCCTCTACCAACTGCAACTGATTACCATAATTGTCTTTCAACCAAGCTGTTGGTTTACTTTCTGGTGTTCTGAAAAGAGAAATTGGCGTTGATTTTGAAAAGGCCAGTAAATCTTGACTTTTGATTTTTAGGGCAAAAATGCCCAAATCGCCCAATTTGGGCTCAAAAGAACAAGCTATAGGAAGCGGATTTTTCGACTCCCAAATTTCGGCTCCACCACCGCCTGCCATATTTACTGCAAGAATAGCCCGACGTTTTCTGATATTTCCGTTTGTATATCTGACCATCAATTTGGCATTAGCTATATCGTCAAAAACAGGCACATCAAGACCCAAATTTTTATTATACCATTTGAATGACTCGCCTGCATCTACTACACCAATACCAACTTGTTGAATACCGGATATCAAGTTTTCTTTTAAAGACATTTCCAGAAGATTATATTTTCGCCTAAAAATAATAGATTAATCTGAGTTTTGGGTATTTCAGAAACGAGATAGTGCAATTTGTAGATTCTTGGCTGTTTTTGAGATATTCAATATTCCAAATCCAAGATTTGAGTATACCTGTCCTTTATTTCTTTTGGAGAATGCCTCCCTTTAAAAAACATTCTCATGGCCACGAAATTGGCCCATTGAATTTTCCAAAACTTATTGTTTTCATATTTTCTTGCTGAAACAAGCACAGATTTTTCAACAATCCCCAATTTGTATTTTACCAATGCCCTCCTTAAAAAATCATACTCCTCCATGATGACAAATTTCTCGTTGTAAAGACCCAACTCATTAAAAATAGTTTTCTTTACGAACAATGTTTGATCACCACCTCTGCACCACAGAAAAGGGAAACGGGTGAAAAAGCTATTTATCTTTAATAATATACTGGGTGAATCTATAATTGCTCTGAAACAACCCAAATGGCAACTGGAAAGTGTTTTTTGAATATCACCGGCGTATGAAGAAGGAAGTATGGTATCGGCGTGCACAAAGAAAAGAACATCACCCGTGGCTATGCTTGCACCAAAATTCATCTGACTGGCCCGGGAAGAAAAGTCTGATTTGACATACCTAATTTCAGAATCAAGCAAGATTTCAGCAAGATTGTCAGACGAATTTTTAGAATCAATTACCAAAATCTCGAGTATATCGGCAGTTTTGCCTTTCAAAATGGACGCTAGCAAACGGTGAATTTGTTTGGATTCGTTGTAAGTAGGAATAATTATGCTGACGGTCATCTTTAAGAAGAAAAATTTATTGAATATAAATATAAGACAGCTATTTTTGAAAAAAAAGATACAATGAAAATTCTATCTACGAAACAAACCCGAGCTCTGGATGAATTTACCATAAAAAATGAAGCTATTTTTTCTATTGATTTAATGGAAAGGGCAGCTCAGGCCTTCGTAAACCGTTTTATTTCAAAATTCGACAATACCTTTAAAGTGACCATTGTCTGTGGCATTGGGAACAACGGGGGCGATGGCTTGGCAGTGGCAAGAAAGCTCCATCAGTTGGGTTATGATCTTGACACTTATATTCTTGGAAACCCCGCAAATGGCTCTCCGGATTTTTTAATAAATCTGGAAAGACTTCAAAACCAAGATTCTTATGAGACACTGACCAAAAACCAAGAATTTAGCTTCTCGGCGGGCTCAAAAAATGTAATTATCGATGCCATATTTGGCTCTGGACTCAATAGAAAAATTGAAGGTTTTGCGGCAGAAATTATCCATAATATAAATATTTCTGGCTTGCCAGTTGTTTCTATCGACGTTGCCTCAGGTTTGTTTGCCGATGTTTATTCCGATCATTTGAATATTATCCAGCCTACGTTTACTGTCGCATTTCAATACCCAAAACTGGCTTTCTTTATGCCCGAAAATGAAAAGTTTGTTGGCAAATGGGAATTGGTGGACATTGGTCTTTCACAAGAATTTATAGACTCGGCAGTCACCAAACACTTCTACACAAGCCCAGACGACATTTCACCGATGCCAAGGTCAAGTTTTTCGCACAAAGGCACTTTCGGACATGCCTATTTGGTAGCAGGAAGTTACGGAATGATGGGTGCAGCAATTTTGGCAACAAAAGCCTGCTTGCGGTCGGGAGTTGGAAAAATCACCACACACGTTCCGAAAAACTGTGTGAATATTTTACAAATTTCTACCCCAGAAGCCATAACGGAAGTTAGTGATAATGACGAATATTTTGGATCAAATTGGGATTTGACAAAATATGATGCTGTTGGGATTGGCCCAGGAATTGGCACTAACAAACCTGCAGTTTTTAATTCCTTTCTCGAAAAAGTACACAAGAAAAAACTTATAATAGATGCAGATGGCATAACTTTATTGGGTAATTATCCTGAATTTCTGAAACTTTTACCCGAAAACAGCATACTTACACCTCATCCAAAGGAATTCAAAACTTTGGTAGGTCAAGTTTGGAAAAATGATTTTGAAAAACTTGAAAGACTTTCTGAGTTTGCAGTTTCAAATGGAATAATTGTATGCCTAAAAGGCAAAAATACGGCAATTGCCCTGCCTAATGGTGAAATACATTTTAATTCTACGGGCAACTCAGGCATGGCCACTGCTGGCACTGGAGATGTATTGACTGGAATTATTTTAGGCTTTTTAGCCCAAGGCTATTCACCAGAACAAGCGGCTATTCAGGGGGTTTATGAACATGGCTTGGCTGGTGACATGGCCGCCAAAATCCGTTCTGAGCGTTCGATGATTGCAAGTGATATAATTGAAAATTTAAGATAAACATGTTAAAAAAAATACACCATATCGCCATTATTTGCTCTGACTATGAGAAATCTAAAGAGTTTTATGTCAACAAATTGGGCTTAGAAATATTGGCAGAAGTTTATAGAAAAGAAAGAGATTCTTACAAATTAGACTTAGCTCTAAAAGGAGAATACGTCATTGAATTATTTTCATTTCCAAATCCTCCAGCTCGACCTAGCCGCCCCGAAGCTCGTGGTTTACGCCATTTAGCCTTTATGGTTGAAAATGTAGAGAAAGTCAAGTCTGAATTAGAAAGTAAAGGTATCGTTTCAGAACCCATTAGAATTGACGAATTTACGGGAAAAAAATTTACTTTTTTTGAGGATCCCGATGGTTTGCCATTGGAGATTTATGAAGAGTGAGGAATTAATTAACATTTGATTAAACATTTAAATCACATTGATTAATTTCGTTGTTAAAAATTGCAATTAATTTCCTAAAAATCTAAAGCTTGTCCTTTTCAATAATATAGCAAGTTTAAAGAAAACTCTAATTTAAAACCCCTAAATGACCTCAAACTTCACCCAAATCGACTCCCCATCCCTTCTCATCTTGAAAGAAAAAGTTGAGGGCAATATTGATAAAATGATAGGCATTGCTGGTGGAGATTCAAGCCGACTGATGCCGCATATCAAGACCAACAAAATGGAAAATGTGGTGCGAATGATGATAAGAAAAGGCATAAGAAAATTTAAGGCAGCAACCATAGCTGAAGCTGAACTTGCTGCCATGGCCGGAGCAGAAAAAGTACTTATATCGCACCAACTTTTAGGCCCAAAAATAGACAGATTATTAAGCTTAATTGAAAAATATCCAAACACGAAGTTTGCCTCTTTGGCCGATTGCAATGCCGTGGTTGACGAAATCTCAGAGAAATTTTCCTCAAAAAGTCTAATAGCAGAAATCTATTACGATATCAATAACGGCATGGACAGGTCGGGCCACGAAATTGATGACCAATTGGCCAATGATTTAAATTATGCAGCCTCAAAACCTTCCATAAAACTTTCAGGATTACATGTTTATGATGGACACATTCGTGACGATGCTTTTGGAGAAAGAAAAGCCAAAATCGAGGCTGGAATGAAAAAAGTTTATGAGATATTGGCTGAATTGAAGCCTGAAATTGGTGATTTAGAAGTAATAGCTGGTGGAACTCCGGCCTTCACTTCACATGCCTCTGAAACTTCTCGAACGCTTAGTCCTGGCACTTGTGTATTGTGGGATTGGGGTTACGGCGATAAATTTGCAGAACAAAACTTTGAGTTTGCAGCCTTGGTGTTGAGTAGAATCATTTCAAAACCAAAACAAGGGATTTTGACCACAGATATGGGCCACAAAGCCATTTCCTCCGAAAATCCAATTGACAAACGCATCAGATTTTTGAACCATGACGACCTCAAATTGGTTTCTCAAAGCGAGGAACACGGAGTTATCGAAACTTCCGACTGGGATAATTACAAAGTTGGAGACATTCTTTTAGGTGTTCCTTATCATGTGTGTCCAACTGTAAATCTGTATGACGAGGCACAAATTATTGAAAACAACGAGTGGACAAACACTTGGAAAATAGAAGGTAGAAAAAGGAAAATAACCGTATGATAGGCGTTTCAAAAGACAACAAATTGAAGAAATTGATGGTAGTGGGCGACAAGGTTTTGATAAAGCCCAAAAATCCAAAAGATAAGACCAACTCTGGACTTTATTTACCACCAACAGTTACCGAAAAAGAAGATGTACAGTCGGGTTATGTAGTAAAAGTTGGCCCTGGCTATCCTCTGCCCAACACTGCTGAGGAAGAACCTTGGAAAGCAACTGAGGAAAAAGTGAAATATATGCCTCTTCAAGCCGAAGAAGGCGACTTGGCCATCTATTTACAACGCCACGCGATTGAAATTCAGTACGAAGGCGAAAAATATGTGATTGTTCCGCAGGCCTCCATTCTACTTTTAGAAAGAGCGGAGGATTTGTTCTAAATACTCGATTTTTCAAATCGAGTATTTTAATTTCGATAGACAATTGGTGTTTTTTGACAGCGATTTGGAAAATTGATTTTCGTGTGAGTATCCATCTTTGCGATTAACGTAAATCGCACTACTTTTTGAGTAATCCTTTCGTATAATCAGCCTCATCCATCAATAATTTTGGAGGAAAAACGCCTTCAAGTCTATTCACCAACTCGCCATCTGGGCTAAAAAACAAATAAGTTGGAAAAGCATTTACCATATATTTCTGAACAATTACTCTTCCGGGCACGTCCTCGGCATTTACTTTGAAGGCAATAAACTCTGCGTTAAACTTTTTGGCAACTAAACTGTCAGAAAAAGTAGTTTTGTCCATAATCTTACACGGCCCGCACCACACGGCATAAATATCTATAAAGACCAATTTATTATCTTTTTTGGCCTTTTTTAGTACTTCCTCAAAACTAATATCTTGTATTTTCAAGAAATTCATCGACTGTCCCTGTGCACCATTTAGAGAAGCCACAAATACCAATAAAAAGATAATTTTGCTTTTTGTAAAAACCATAAGTGAAAGTTTATCAGGCAAAACTGGTAATAATTGTTAATAAAACCTCTTATTAAAACCTTTTTTAGGGTAATTTTGTAATCATTTTACAAAATAAAAATTTCGGAAATGCTTAGAGCATACTTAGGCCAGATTGGCCACATATTGGTAATATTAGCTTTTATTTCTTCATTGGTAGCCACGTATGCCTATTTTATTGGTTCTCAAGAAAAACACAAGAACTCAGACTTCTGGCGTTCTATAGCCCGAAACTCCTTCTTTTTGCATACTCTATTTGTTTTCGGGGTAGTTTTAGTCTTGTTTAGCATCATTTTCAATAAATATTTTGAATATCACTACGCCTGGGACAACGCCTCACTGAGTTTGCCATTGGGCTATGCCATTTCATGTTTTTGGCAGGACCAAGAAGGTAGTTTTCTACTTTGGATGTTCTGGAACGTTATTCTGGGTGTAATTCTCATTTTTTGGTTTAAGTCCAAAAAGAAAAGCTTTCTGCATTTCGAAAGTCCGATGATGGCCATATTCTCGGCTGTTCAGGCTTTCTTGACCAGCATGATTGTAGGTGCGGTACTTTTTGGAGATTTCAAATTGGGTAGTTCGCCATTTTTGCTTTTGAAAGAATCTATGCCAAATTTACCTGTTTGGACAACCAATCCGGACTTCATTCCGAAAGACGGAAACGGTCTAAATCCGCTTCTTCAAAACTATTGGATGGTTATTCACCCCCCAACCCTATTTTTAGGTTTTGCCACAACATTAATTCCTTTTGCCTTCGCACTTGCTGCACTTTGGAAAAAAGACTATTCAGAATGGACAAAAGTAGCATTGCCATGGACTTTGGTTTCTGGTGTAATATTGGGTACAGGTATTATGATGGGTGCCATTTGGGCATATGAAACTTTGAACTTCGGAAGTTATTGGAGTTGGGACCCCGTAGAAAACGCCGTTTATGTACCTTGGCTAGTCTTAGTGGGTAGTATCCACACCATGTTGATTGCCAGAAAAAGCTCTGCTGCTCTCAAAACTACTTTCATATTAAGTATTGCCCAGTTTATTTTGATTCTGTATAGTACATTTCTTACCCGGAGCGGTATTTTAGGAACCTCCTCTGTTCACTCTTTTACAGACCTCGGGTTATCAGGTCAATTACTAATTTATCTTCTGTTCTTTGTAGCAGGTTCGGTTTTATTAATGGTCGTGAGGTGGAGATATTTACCGAAAGACAACAAAGAGATCTCAACCTATTCCAGCGAATTTTGGATATTCCTCGGTGTTACAACATTGACATTGGCGGCATTTCAAATTACACTTACCACATCTATACCCGTCTATAATAGCATAGCTGAGCTGTTTAATTACAAGCTCAATATGGCCATGCCTACGGATCCTTTAAAACACTATAACACTTTTCAGATGTGGCTGTTTATAGGAGTAATTACTCTGACCGGAATAGCCCAATTCTTTTGGTGGAAAAGAGCTGACAAAACATCAATAAAAAAACTTCTTAACCCACTTATTATCACACTATTACTTTCAGCAATCGCCATTACCATTACAGGAGTTAACAAATGGCAATATATAATTCTGCTTACAGCTGGCATTTTTTCTATTACTGCCAATAGCTCAATACTTTTGGATATAATCAAAGGTAATTTTAAAGTAGCTGGAGGAGCCATTACCCACATCGGCATTGCTCTAATGCTTATCGGAATCATGTATTCATCGGCTTACGAAAAGGTCATTTCGGTGAATTTGGCCAATGAAAAAATATTCAAAACCGAAAAAGACAACAAGGAAAATGTACTTCTGTATTACAACAGACCCACTCAGATAAATGACTTTACACTGGACTACCGTGGTGAATTTGTTGACGTAAGAAATGTGCCTGGATACATAGAGAAAAAATTCATACAGCCTATTCCCGAAAGCGATTACAAAGGAATTGCCAAAGCAGACATAATGGATGGTGAAAAATTGTATGTCAAAAGAGGAGACACCCTGGAATACGAAGCCGAAAACACCTATTATCAGGTAAATTATAAGAAAAAAGGCGAAAAAGACTTCAATTTTTATCCAAGATTTCAGATAAACCAAAAAATGGGAAATGTGGCTTCGCCTCACATAAAGAAGTATTGGAACAAAGATATTTATTCGCATGTAAACTACGTAACCACCAACGAAGACAAAGAATGGAGTTTGCCAGAAAACTATTCAGTCGCGATTAAGGATACTTTCTTTTTGAATGATTTCGTGGCAATACTAGACAATGTATCTCCTGTAAGCGAGTTGGAAGGCATGCCTCTCCAGCAAGGGGATGTAGCTGCACAAGCCACCTTAAGAATATTAGAAAAAGATGGCGAACGGATAATGAAGCCTATTTTTGCAATAAAAAACCGTGAAGTTTGGAGCAAGCCAGTTATTAGCAGCGAACTGGGAATAAGAGCTCAACTTTTGGCGATAAATCCTGAAACAGGCAAATTTACATTCGGGATAAGCCGTGGAGAAAAAGAATACATTGTGCTAAAAGCTCTAGAAAAACCGCACATCAATTTACTTTGGCTTGGCACGGCTTTGCTGGTTATCGGCATGAGCATAGCCTCCGTTAGAAGATTCAGAATTGCCTTAAAATGATCAAAAACTGGGTAAAAATAGTTTTTTATATCTCACTGATTCTCCTGAGTATTTTCATTTGGGAGAAAGTAAAAACTTTGAGTTTTTTCAAAGCCGATGAAATTAAAACTACCCACAACATTGTCATCAAAGAAATAGCCAGCCTTGGTAAAATGGAACTTGTCAAATACTCTTTTCGAGATGTGGTGGAGCAGGAAATTATTCGTGATTTCTTGCCCGACCCCAAGGCCATTTTGATTGTTCAGGGTGAGGCTGTGGGTTGTATAGATTTGAGTAAAATATCGGATAAGGATTTGGTAACCAAGAGTGACACCCTCATTTTGAACCTTCCGAATCCAGAAGTCTGCTATCATAAAATAGAACACTCAAAGTCAAAAATCTACAAAACAGACTATGCCTTTATGAATGAGTCACTGCTCCTTGACGAAGCCTATCGTAAAGCCGAAGAGCAAATTCTGCAATCGGCCTTGAATTCTGATATTTTAGAACAAACCAAAAAAAACGCAGATTTAATCCTAAAACCACTTGTTGAGAATATTTCTAAGAAAAAAGTTATTATAAAATATCCACTTTCGGGTAATCTGAACCGCCTCAAATGAAGTTTCTGACGCATTGTCATGTTAAAAATATTGCACGGACAATCCAACAATATTTAAAATAAGCACTAGTTTTCAACTACTTATACTATGGCAATCTTCTGCCCTATCTGTCAATATGACCGTAAATCCTTAAATTTGCAATTGCTGCACTATTCTTGTAAACAAAACGTTGAAATTCAGTAAATTTGCATTTCATTTAAAAAAGACATTAAAGAACTTAAGATATAAACATGTTCAATTTTTTAACAAAGAGTATTGCCAAAGTTTTTGGCACAAAATCAGAAAAAGACCTGAAAGGCCTCACACCATACGTGGCAAGTACAAACGAAGAATTTAGAAAACTTGCTGGCCTTACCAACGATCAATTCAGACAAAAAACAGCTGATTTACAACAATACATAAAAGACAAACTTGCCCACATCGACAACGAGGTGGTTTCTCTGAGAGCTAGCTCAGATTCCAACCCGGACATGACGGTAGACGAGCGTGAGTTGGTTTTTAAGAAAATAGACGAGCTAGAACTTAAAAGAAATGTTGAACTTGAAGAGGTTCTTCTCGAAATTCTTCCGAAGGCCTTTGCAATCGTAAAAGAAACTGCACGAAGATTTAAAGAAAACAGCCACATAGAAGTCACTGCCACGCACTTAGATAGAGAATTGGCTATGACAAAGCAGCATATCACGATAGAAGGAGATAAAGCCATTTGGAAAAACGAGTGGTTGGCTGCCGGAAACCTCATCAAATGGGATATGGAGCATTATGATGTACAAATCATCGGTGGTGCTTCACTTCACAAAGGCAACATCTCGGAGATGGCTACTGGAGAAGGAAAAACACTTGTGGCTACATTCCCCGCGTTTTTGAATGCTTTGGCTGGAAGAGGTGTTCACATCGTTACGGTCAACGACTATCTAGCCCGTCGTGACTCTGAGTGGATGGGACCCATTTATGAATTCAATGGCATCACATGCGATTGCATTGATGTGCATCCAGCAAACTCCTTTGCAAGAAAAAAAGCCTACAACGCCGGCATTACTTACGGAACAAACAATGAGTTTGGCTTTGACTATCTAAGAGACAACATGGTCAATGACCCGTCTGAGTTGGTTCAAAGACCGCACCACTATGCCATGGTAGATGAGGTTGACTCCGTTTTGATCGATGATGCCCGTACTCCATTGATTATCAGTGGCCCGATGACCAAAAAAAATGATGACGAGCTATTCAACACACTTAAACCAAGAGTTGCTCAAATTGTAGAAGCACAAAAACAATTGGTAGGTGGTTTTTTGGTAGAAGCTAAAAAGTTGATAGCCGAAGGCAAGAAAAAAGAAGGCGGCTTAGCTTTATTTAGAGCACACAGAGGTTTGCCTAAAAACAAACCATTGATAAAGTACTTATCTGAAATAGGCAACAAGAAGCTTTTGCTTGAAACTGAGGCAATATACTTGGCTGAAAATCAGAAATTGATGCCAGAAGCTGATGCTCCGTTATATTTCACCATCGAGGAAAAAAACAACTCTATCGAATTGACAGACAAAGGCTTAGACTTCCTTTCGTCACACGATTCTGACGCCAATTTCTTCACAATGCCCGACTTGGGCATAGAAATGGCAGCCATTGAGAAAATGGACATCAGCAAAGAGGATAAGATTCTTAAAAACGACGAGCTCATCAGAGATTATTCTACAAAAGCCGAGCGTATACATGCGGTCAACCAGCTTTTGAAAGCCTATACATTGTTCGAAATCGACGTGGATTATGTATTAATGGATGGTAAAGTGAAGATTGTTGACGAGCAAACTGGTCGTATAATGGATGGCCGTAGATGGTCTGATGGCTTACACCAAGCGGTAGAGGCCAAAGAAAACGTGAAAGTTGAAGACTCAACACAAACTTATGCCACCATTACGCTTCAAAACTATTTCAGAATGTACCACAAGCTATGTGGTATGACCGGTACTGCCGAAACCGAAGCAGGCGAATTCTGGAAAATATACAAACTTGACGTAATCTCGATACCGACGCATAGGGACATTATACGAGACGACAGACAAGATAAAGTTTACAAGACTGTAAGAGAAAAATACAATGCTGTTGGGGATGAAATCCTAGAAATGGTTAACATTGGCCGTCCAGTATTGGTGGGTACTACCTCAGTAGAAAACTCAGAGCTTTTGAGTAGAATGTTGACTATCAAAAAGATTCCTCACCAAGTACTTAACGCCAAGCAACACGCCCGTGAGGCAGATGTGGTAGCTGAAGCTGGTAAACCAGGAACAGTAACCATAGCCACCAACATGGCCGGTAGAGGTACCGACATTAAACTTACACCTGAAAGTAAAGCGGCAGGTGGTTTGGCCATCATTGGTACAGAGCGTCACGAGTCTCGGAGAGTTGACCGTCAGTTGAGAGGTAGAGCGGGCCGTCAAGGTGACCCAGGTTCTTCACAGTTTTTTGTGAGTTTGGAAGACAACCTCATGCGTATGTTTGGCTCTGACCGTATTGCCAAGGTAATGGACCGTATGGGTATGGAAGAAGGCGAAGTTATTCAGCATTCTATGATTACCAGCTCCATAGAAAGAGCCCAAACCAAGGTAGAAGAAAACAACTTTGGAATGCGTAAACGTCTGATTGAATATGACGATGTCATGAATATTCAAAGAGATACCATTTACAAAAGAAGGAAAAATGCTTTGTTCGGCGACAGATTGGCACTTGACATTGCCAATATCATCTACGATACTTGTGCCGACCTTGTAAAAAGTACTGCAGGCAATTATGACGAGTTCGAAGTAAGAGTAATGCAACGCCTTGGCATGAAGCCCGAAATATCTGAAGCAGAATTTGCAAAAGGTGGGCCTACGCTTATTCACAACCTATACCATCAAGCTGAAGCTCACTACAAACAAAAGAACGAAGGTATAAGGAAAAACATAACTCCTGCACTTAAAAACATACTAAACGACAGACAGGCCATGGAGGGTGAGCCATTTATGGCCATCGTTGGTGATGGAAACCACCACATAGCCATTTATGTTGATTTGAGAAAAACGGTGGAGACCGACGGAAGAGAGTTGATATTGGAAATGGAAAAAAACATCTCCTTGAATGTCATAGACTCTGAATGGAAAGAGCATCTGAGAGACATGGACGACTTAAAGCAGTCGGTTCAGAATGCTTCTTACGAGCAAAAAGACCCGCTTTTGATTTATAAATTTGAGGCGGTAGAATTGTTCCAGAACTTCTTAAAGAAAGTAAATACGGAGACTGTGGGCTTCTTGATGAAAGCCAATGTGGCCGAAATGAGATTCCAACAAGCTGCTCCTGTACAAAGTTCTAATAAACCAAAGCTCTCTACAAATAGAGCCGAAGGTGCCGAAGAAGGTGCAAAACCACAAATGCTAGCTCCCGCTAAATCGCAAAAAGTGGCTAACAGAAACGACAGAGTAAACGTGCAATACAGAAACGGCGTAGTTAA
This sequence comes from Leadbetterella sp., assembly GCA_035299025.1. GTDB lineage: Bacteria > Bacteroidota > Bacteroidia > Cytophagales > Spirosomataceae > Leadbetterella. The sequence goes on along the minus strand of DATGXK010000016.1, from coordinate 15,096 downwards.
AAGAGACGTGAAATTCAAGAACGTTGAAAACGATGTTTTGAGTGGTGATGCTGTTTTGGTGGATTGATTAAACTCATTATATGGTTAAAGCAAAAAGGAGGCTTCGACCTCCTTTTTGCTTTTCTTAATCCGCCCCACCATATTCCACCACCTTGGCTTTAGACTCTAACACCACTCCATCAAAGTCTTTCAAAACTATGTCTAAGGTTTCGAAAAGCTCTTCTTTCACTAAAGTTTGCACCAGTTTCATGCGGTATTCTTTAAAGTGCGGAAGTCCTCTAAAATAGTTTGAATAGTGCCTTCTCATTTCCAACATACCCAAAGTATCCCCTTTCCATTGTATAGAAAACTTTAAATGCTGCCTTGCAGCAGCAACTCTTTGCTCCATTGTAGGTGCAGACAGATATTCTCCAGTCGCTAAAAAATGCTTAATTTCATTAAAAATCCATGGATAACCTATCGCGGCACGGCCAATCATGATTCCATCAATGCCAAATCTGTTTTTATAGTCCAAAGCTTTTTCGGGTGAATCAATATCTCCATTACCAAAAATCGGAATTTTTATTCTTGGGTTATTCTTTACCTTAGCTATAAGCGTCCAGTCGGCTTCTCCTTTGTACAACTGGGCACGTGTACGGCCATGAATACTCAATGCCTGTATACCCACATCCTGCAATCTTTCAGCCACTTCCTCAATATTCTTCGTGCTTTCGTCCCAACCCAATCGAGTTTTTACGGTCACAGGCAAATGCGTAGCCTTCACCACTTCCTCCGTCATTTTGGTCATCAACGGAACATCTTGCAACAATGCCGCACCAGCTCCTCTACAAGCGACCTTTTTCACAGGACAGCCGTAGTTTATATCTATCAGGTCTGGGTTTGCTCCTGTGGCTATTCTGGTACATTCGGCCATGGTATCCACATCGCTACCGAAAAGTTGAATTCCAATAGGACGTTCGTATTCAAAAATATCCAATTTTTGCACACTTTTGTGAGCGTTTCTAATCAACCCTTCGGACGAAACAAACTCCGTGTACATCATATCGGCACCGTTTTCTTTACAGACCTGACGAAACGGAGGATCACTCACGTCTTCCATCGGGGCCAAAAGAAGTGGAAATTCACCCAACTCTATGTTTCCTATTTTTACCATTCTTATCTATTGACCTACAAAATTACGACCGTTTGTACATAAATTTATGATTTTCAGAGATAAATACCACATATTTGTATTTTAAAACGCTCAAGTTTATTAACCAAACTATGGACTTCCTTCAATATTTACAAACAACTAAAGAAAACAAACCATTCACATCCTTGCTCATATTGTTCGCCATATTGCTTACTTCTTTGGCTCTTGCACAAATTGTGGCGGGTGGCTTGATGATACTAATGTCCGGAATAGAGTTAAGTAATATTGGAAATATTATAGAGGTACTTACAAGCTCAAAAAATGGTTGGTGGACGATGATGACCTCTCAAGGGGTTGCTTCAATTTTCACTTTCATCCTGCCTGGGCTTTTGTTTTGGTATGTAATCGAGAAAAAACAATTTAGTGACTTAAACTTCAAGAATTTACCCACACTTTCCGTATTTGGCCTTGTGATACTCATTCAAATGTGCTTCAGTCCTTTTAGCGGATATATTCAAAGTCTGAATGAGAAAATGCAGCTCCCTGCAAGTTTGGAGTGGTTAGAATTGCTCATGAAAAACATGGAAGAGAGTGCTAGAACCCTAACAGATTTTCTCACAAAATTTGACTCTCCTGTACAGTTAATTGTCGCATTGATTGTCATAGCCGTCATTGCTGGCATTGGCGAAGAGCTCATTTTCAGGGGATTAATACAGCGTAAACTTATGTTAGGTTTTAACAACTATCATTTGGCCATTTGGGTTTCTGCCATACTCTTCAGCGGTATTCACATGCAGTTTTACGGTTTTTTCCCAAGGATGTTTTTGGGAGCGTTGTTTGGCTATTTATATTATTGGTCAGGCAATATATGGATACCTATTTTTGCCCATATTTTCAACAACGCCCTTGCTGTTCTGCTCATGGACATGGTAAATCATAAGAAAATATCACCTGAAATAGAAAAACTAGACACCGTGCCTCTGCCTTACGTTGCTTTATCTGTCCTACTTTTCGGTGGTTTAATGTACTTCTTCAAAAAACAAACTTCAAATCCTCAAGTGAGCTAAATGGTCATTCCGAGTGTGCAATAAAACAGTAAAGACTTTAATCTGGTGGATTAAAGTCTTTTTTTATAATAAAAGTATTCTTAATTATTTAGTTCGATATCATCTCCATTTGAATCTAGGAAATGATAATCCACCATCCCTAGTGAAGAATCTTTGATAAGATTAATCCACTTTTTGTATTTGAAGAACCACTTCATTTGCTTCGAAATTATGCCTTCCTTGTAATAAGCATAAATGAAAGGATGCAGAATAATACTGATTTTCTTCTCGTTTTGTTTTGTTAACAAATACTCTAAGTTGTTTTCTATGAGATCAGTAACAGCTATACTTGCCTGTATGGTACCCGTTCCGCTACAAGTTGGACAAGTTTCTCTCGTAACCACGTTCATCTCAGGACGAACCCTTTGACGTGTAATTTGCGAAAGTCCAAACTTCGAAATTGGTAAAACTGTATATTTAGACCTGTCGGTCTTCATTTCGTCTTTGAGAGCTTCGTGCACATCACGCTTGTTCTCAACTTTTTTCATGTCTATGAAGTCTACCACCACTATACCACCCATGTCTCTCAGACGCAACTGGCGGGCAATTTCTACAGCAGCTTCCTTATTCACGCTCAATGCAGTGGCCTCTTGGTCTACTTCAGAAGTTGATTTATTGCCACTGTTAACGTCTATAACATGAAGAGCTTCTGTATGTTCGATTATCAAATAGCCCCCACTTGGAAGACTAACCGAACGGCCAAATAGTGATTTAAGCTGTTTCTCAATTCCGTAGTGCTCAAAAACCTTGGTTTTACCACTGTGTAACTTCAGGATTTTTTCCTTTTGAGGAGCAATGTTTTGTAGCAAGCTACGCATACTGTCAAAAGTCTCCTTGGTATCCACAACGATAGAGTCGAAGTCGTCATTGAGCATATCTCTCAAAATAGAAGCGGCTCTATCCATTTCAGAAATAATTCTATCCCTCGGCTTGGCGTTTTTGAGTTGTTTTAGTCCGTTTTCCCATTTCTCCAAGCAGTTTTCCAAATCGCGTTGAAGATCAACTACCTCCATATTTTCGGCCACCGTTCTTACAATCACCCCAAAATTCTCCGGCTTCACAGACGACATCAATTTATGCAATCTTTGTCTCTCCTGCTTGCTTGTTATTTTTTTTGAAATGTTTATAGAATTGCTAAACGGAACCAATACGATGTATCTACCAGCAATAGAAATATCACAAGAAAGCCTAGGGCCTTTTGAAGAAATAGGCTCTTTGACCACCTGAACCAATATTGGCTGATTTTTAGACAAAACCTCTACGATCTTGCCTAGTTTATCGATCTGGGGTTCTAAAGAAAAGTTTTTGAGCTTAAGATTTACTGGTCGCTTAGCTATGACATCTTTTGTAAACCTATTGAGCGATTGGATGTTTGGGCTAAGGTCGTGATAATGCAAAAAAGCATCTTTCTCATAGCCGATGTCTATAAAGGCTGCATTGAGACCAGAAACAACTTTCTTAACAGTACCAAAATAAATATCTCCAACAGAAAACTGGTGCTCGGTTTCGTCAAAATGGTATTCGATTAGCCTTTTGTTTTGACATAAGGCTATTCTATCACCTTTAGGTGTGGCAGAAATATATAATTCGTTGCTCAAAATTGAGTAAGAATTAAAAGTTTAAAAAATGATTTGCATTTGTGATTCAATAACATGCTGAAAACATGAGGTGAATTGCTACGAATCCGATAGCAACCTTTGTAAAAGAACAAAAAAGTAAGCAGAATAAACAATTTCTGCTTACTTAAATGTATTTTTCTGAAAAATTACTTCTTCTTGTGACGATTCTTTCTAAGACGTTTCTTTCTTTTGTGAGTCGACATCTTATGTCTTTTTCTCTTTTTTCCGCAAGGCATAGCTTTAAAAATTTATATAATATTGTAAAATTCTTTAATCGATTTTTTTTCGAACCGCAAAGATAGTGATTACTTTAAACTATTCAAAGTTTTTATAATTTCATCTTTCATTACGGCATCGATGTTTTGCGACAAAACATCATTTAAAAGCACCTTAGCTTCAGGCTTTTTATTCAACTCAATCAAACTGTAAGCCAAACCTAACTTGGCATTGACATTGCTTGGATCAATTTTCAAAACATTTTGGAATCTTGCTGCTGCTTTATCGTACTGGTTAGACTGCATCGACAAACCACCTAAACTCATAATGGCTGGTATGTAGTTTGGCTCTTGATCAAGAACCTCTCTAAGCATAGTAATAGCTTTCATTGGAGAGTCGGAACCAACATAACTCATGGCAAGGTTGGTTTTGGCGTGAAGATTTGCAGGCTGAAGCGACAAAACTTTATTATAGGCCGTTCTTGCTCGTTCAACCAAGAACTCCATATTGGCAGGACTAAGGGCCAAGTTGAAACCTTGAAAATAGGCATCTCCAACATTTGACCAATTCTCTACTGAAGGTTTGGCCAGAGCTATTTTCTCCAAATAATGCCCAGCACTGTCAAAAACCGATTCTTTGGAATACAAATCAGCAATCTGTTTGAAAACTTGATTTTTATCTGAGGAGGAAGATAAGGAAGCTTGTAAAGAAGATAGCAATTTCTCAGACTCGTCTGATAATTTGTGAGCCGCTTCTTTTGAAGTGGTGGTACTATCCTTTTTTGATTGTTGAACGGTTTGAGCATCATCCTTTACAACAGACTTTGGTCTTGTATAAAGAAAGGCAAAACCTGCCAAACTTACGAGTAAAATTACGATTAAGTGCGTTGTCTTGTTCAAACCGTTCAAATCAAAAATTATTTTACATTAGATTTAACCTCTTCAACAAACTCCTTTGAAGGCTTAAAGCTAGGAATGAAATGAGCAGGTACTGTTACAGTAGTTTTTTGAGAAATATTACGAGCTTTTTTCTCAGCTCTTTTTTTGTTCACAAAGCTACCAAATCCTCTAACGTAGATAGCCTCTCCACTAGCTAAGCTGTCTTTTACTGTCTGAAAAAATGCCTCAACTGTAATTGAAGTTACGGCTTTGTCAACTCCTGTTTTGTCTGAAATAATCGAAATAACCTCTGCTTTCGTCACGATTTATTAAATTTACTTGTTAAAAAATTATTATTGAGTTAATATGAATAAAGATTTCGGAGTGCAAAGATAGAGGTTAAAGCAGAATTTCCACAAAAAGTTTTACCTTTTTTTTTATAATTTATTAGTTATTAAGTAGTTAAGAAGGCGTTTTCATAGATAAAAAATATTAATAAACAAAATGTTTGCAAAAAAAATTATCTCTTGGTATTTGATTAATAAGCGAGATTTGCCATGGAGAAATACCAATAACCCATATTTTATTTGGCTTTCAGAGATTATTTTGCAACAGACCAGGGTTCAGCAAGGATTGCCATATTATGAGAAATTTATTGAAAATTTTACCACTGTAGAGTCTCTTGCCGCGGCCGAAGAAGAAGAAGTGCTAAGACTTTGGCAGGGGTTGGGGTATTATTCGCGTGGTAGAAATCTGCACAAAACCGCCAAAATGGTTGTAGAACAATATGCTGGGAATTTCCCAAACAATTTTAAAGATTTGCAAAAGCTAAAAGGTGTGGGCAAATATACTGCCGCTGCCATAGCCTCGTTTGCATTCAACCAATCGGTGCCAGCGATAGATGGTAATGCCCTGAGAGTAATCACTAGGTTTCTGGAAATAAATGAACCGATAGATAGTCCTGTGGTGCAAAATAAAGTCTTTGAAATATCAAAAGACCTAATGGCAGGTGTGGAGTCAAACCTTTACAATCAGGCTGTTATGGAGCTGGGAGCCACTGTCTGCACCCCAAAGAAACCATTTTGTATCGGCTGCCCAGTAAACATGGAATGCAAGGCTTTTGAAAACAAAAGCTTCGTCACCATTCCGTTTAAGGCAAAAAAAACAAAAGTTAGCCAGCGTTTTTTGCAATATTTTGTTTTTGAATTTGAAAATTCGCTTTGGCTTAGAAAAAGAGACACATCTGATATATGGGCCAACATGTATGATTTTTTCTTGATTGAAAGTAATGACCTCGACTTTACTGAAAACTTGGATCAATGCCTGAGTGATTTTGCAATAGAAGTTGGAGATATACTTAAATACCCTCCTGTAAATCATGTACTTACACACCAAAAACAACAAATAGTTTTTATAAAAATAAGGTGTAAAACAAGGCCGATTATACCGAACGGTGAATGGTATTCTTTAGAAGAAATCGAAAAACTGGCCAAACCAAAGATAATCGTAGACTTTATAGAGCGTTTGGCAACTTCTAATGTACTGCTGAATACCTAGAGTTTTTCAATTTTGAGTATCTTAAACTCCGTACGTCTGTTACGCTGATGCTCGGCCTCTGTACATTGCACACCATCGCTGCATGCATTCAGAGGTTCTGATTCTCCTTTGCCAATTGCCTTTATACGTGTTTTATCTATTCCACGAGAGGTTATATACTTAAACACCTCTTTGGCTCGGCTTTCGGAAAGTCGAAGATTGGTCAGAGAATTTCCACGAGTGTCGGTGTGCGAAGACACCTCGATTATCATATTTGGATACTTTTTAAGGGTATTAACAAGCTTATCCAAGTCTTTTTTGGCGTTTTCTCTTATTTTATACGATTCTGATTCATAATAAATATTCTCTAACTTTATTACATCGCCCACTTTGTACAACTTGGTATCGAAGAGATTAAGAGAAAAGGTGGGCTTCTTAATTTTTTTGCCAAATAAGGTCTTTCGAATCGACTTTTCTATTATTTCAGTACTTGTTCCAAAATCATCCTTGGTAGCTACGAGCTCATAGTCGCACTCTAAATCTCTCTTAAACTCATAACTTCCATCTTTTTTGGTGTACATTTCCTGTATCTCGCCGGTGCATTTGTTGATAAACTTAACCTTTACGGCAGCTATTGGCTCTCCTGCCTCTCCACCTGTTATGACGCCTCTAAAAATGTTAGAGTTGCCACCTGTGGTACGTTTCTGAATTAACTCTCTTTGCTTTTTGGTGCTCTCTATCGTAGCTATCTCTTGAGGAATAATGATTTCTTTTTTGAGATAAACATCAATGGTGCTTGGTTCAAAATCAGACGCATCGATATTGGAGTAATTTTTTGATTGCGAGATATAGCCCTCCTTAGAAAAATTAAACACAAACTCTTTGTCGGCTTCTAAGCACAGTTTTATGTTTCCGGCTGCATTGGTCGTTGCATTTTCTGAATTTCCCTTGAGTCCGACGAGATTGTATTCAAAAACCATTTTGTCCAAAGGTTTTTTGGTGTCTTTGTCAAACACATTTACAATCAAATCTCTACAACCATATTTGGCCCCTACCCTAACAAACTTATAAATGTCGTCGTCAGAACCTCCTCTTTTTCGGTTGCTGCTAAAATATCCAATCGAACGTTCCTGGTCTGTAATCATTCCGAAATCGTCGTTGTTGGAATTCAGAGGAGCTCCCAAATTTCTAACAATGCCTTTAGGTAAGCCAGAAACTAAATCGGTTTTGATATTGAAGATATCTAGGTCGCCCAAGCCAGGAAGTCCGTCCGACGAAAAATAAAGGCTTCCTCCTTCGTCTATAAACGGAAACATTTCGTTGCCTATAGTATTGACCTTTCCGCCGAGGTTCTCGGGTTTAGACCAAACTCCGTTTATCAAGCGAGAAATATAAATATCCGTACCTCCATAACCACCAGGCATATCTGATACAAAATATAAGAAATTGTCTTTCGAATTGACAGACGGGTGTCCGCAAGAATACTTGTCACTGTTAAAATCTAGCTCTTTTATGTTCCCCCAGTCTGAATTTTTCTTTTCGGCAGAATAAAGTTTAAGTCTTGTGATGCCTTCCTTCTTTCCGGAGTTAAAAAGGCCGCCTACATCAGATGATCCATTTCTGGTAAAAATAATTTTGGTAGCTTGGTCATAAAAAGTGCAAGGGCCTTCGTGATATTTTGAGTTTAGATTTTTGCTAAAACTTTTGATTTCGATTACTGAATTTTCTTCATAGCCTTTGCTGCCATTTATGAGATCGCTGCCGGTATGTGCTATGGTGTTTGCGTCGTTTGAAGTAGGCGGAGTGTAATAATCATTACCAAGTTTTTCGGTAGTATTCTTGTTTTTCGAAGTAGCGTTTGCTTGCCCTCCAGAACCCACAGCTGCTGTGGTATTTTCTTCTTTGGAAATTACCTTTAGGTCTTCCAAATAATATAAATCCAGAAAAGAGGAATTATCCCACTTAAAAACTCTTTTGACAGAATTATTCTTGTTGCGGCTCGACACAAAAACCAAGCCATCTTTGTAAAATGTAGGGCTAAAATCGGGACTCGCGGTGTTTATTCCTACATATTCTATTTTGTAACTTTGGGCATTTCTGATGAGCGGATCCATGTTGGCATAGAGTTTACTAAACTCCAAACCTCGTTTGTCGTGCTCTTGTAGCTCTGTATATTTCTTCCAAATCTTTGAAGATTCTTGATGTTTACCATTGCTCGAAAGCACTTGGGCAAATCGCTGATAAGCTTTTATTTCCTCTCCTTTGAGCGTGGGATTATTGCTCAAAACCTCTTCGTAGTACCTTTCGGCGTTTTTGTAGTCTTTTACAAAATAGTAGGCTTCTGCCAAACTTAGCTTTGCTTTCTGTATTTCTTCGGGTGTGAGGTTTTTTGACTTTTTGAGAATGTTATCATATAACTCTATGGCATTGGCATAGGAAAGGTTTTTCGTACTATTTTCTGCCTTTTTCAATTGCTTGGAGGTGCTTTGAGCATAGCCCACCGAGACAAAAAAGCAAAAAAAGAATACCAAAAAGTTTTTTGGATGCATATAGATTTTATGGTAGAATTATCATGACAAAAACATCAAAAATCATGCCTTTTAATAATAAACGAAAAAATGCCACCATTTATTAAATGGCGACATTTTCGTTTTTTTTCCTGCAAATTAGCGAGCAACTGTAATGAATCCGTTTCTGACTTTAGCTTGATCTTTGACTTTTACTGAGTAGTAATAAGTACCATCTGGCACGCCTTCAGGACCGAATCTCATACCTGTGTTGGAAGTTGCATCCCACTTGATGACACCACCTTGAAGTACGGTTTCGCTACCTGTATATTTCCAAACCAAATGACCCCATCTGTTGTAAATTTCAAACATCTCTACAGACACACCTTCAGGAACAATTGACTCCAAGGTTTCGTTGGTTTCGTCACCGTTTGGTGAGAATCCACCTGGTATTTCAATTAAGTCTACCAGATTGTTGGCCACCGTAGAGTCTTTAGGTACTCTAAAGATTGTAGGCGTGCTAGACAATGGTATGATCTCAGTTCCGGCATTCGAAATATCGCTGACTATAGTACCTGTTGTAGAAGTACCGTAAGCAACTATATTGTTCAGATATGGCCCATAGTTTTTGTTGTATTTCAACCTCACAGTAAAGAATACGGTATCGACCTTACCAGGGGCTAGTTTAGAAGCGGTGTCTGGCAATGTGAGTCTGTAATCTGTGTCTCCATCAAATGCTGGGTTTTTCACTAGCAAGCTAGAAGATGAAACTGTAGGTTGACCTTCTATAGTAAATTGTACTGAGTCAGGGAATGTTTTGCTCAAGGTATCTACCAAGTAAACATTTTTCAATTGACTAAAACCAATATTTTTCACTAAGGCCATGTACTTAACTTCATAAGTAAACTCATCGATAAGTGTTGAGTCAACGATGCTCAAGGCAGTGGCTATAGCAACTTTAGAAGAGTCTACAGTGAAGGTTACTTTGGTAGGCTCGTCGTTGTCAAGTGGGTTACCGTTTCCATCTGGGTCAGGATTTGTACCACTTGTAGAGACATCGCTTATAGCTTGAGCCGCTCCTGCAAACACTTTCGCAGTGTTGAAGAATTCGGTTTTTGAGGCATTTGTGATGTCTACATTTACTTTAAAGCTTACCGAAAGTGTTTGACCAACTTCGAGATTGCTTAGAGAATCTACTAACAATGAGGTATTGTTTCCTCTACCTGTGTAGTTTGGATTTGCTTTCAAGCCAGCCGCTGCAGTCACCGCTATGGTATCATCCATTATTTCAACTCCGCTTCCGAAGGTTACGCCCAAGTCATCCACAAGTTTAACTTTAGTAAGCTTGGTGGCTCCCATATTTCTTATGTTGAAAGTAAACGGCACTTCGTATTTATTATCAGCAATCTTAGTAATGGTACCAAGGTTTTTGCTCAAACCAATCAAATCTGTTTTAGAAACGTCATTGATTGTAAAGACACTGGTGTTATTTGATAACACTGGATCTATTTGGTCTACTGACAATACCTCTGCTTTGTTTTCGATTTTACCTGCAGAGGTAACTTTGGCACGGTAGGTAAACTTCACGCTATCGGTGTTTTTCAAGGAGTCTATCTTGGCAGTTACTATTCCGTTTACAAACTTAGCGTTTGAGCTTACAGATTCGATTACTAATCCCGATGGTATAACATCTCTTACTATTAGGTTAGTGGCCTTATAGTTTTTAAGATTTCTCACAACTACGGTGTAGTCAACAAAACTATTTACTGGCACCGATATCGAATCTGCTGTTTTCTTAACGGAAATATCAACAAACTTGCTTGAGTCTGGCGTGATGCCACCGTCTCCACAATCCGTAATAAGGACTTTCACCAAAACTCCGTCGCTGAAACATCCAACTTTGCTTCTTTCGAACAAGTAGTAATTTCCGGCTCCAACCATACCAGGTGTGGTAATAAGTGTAGAGTTTGGAGAATTGCTCACATGGAACTCGAATGTAGCGTCGGCATTGCTCGGATTACCAAGCACTGCATTGTTTAAGTCTACTGTTTCGAACGGACAGATATTTTTGATTTCTGCCAGAGCCGTTGGTTTTGGAACTGCACCACCAACAGTAATTGCAACTGCCTTAGATGAAGCACTTTCACAAGTGCCGCCTATCGATTTACACTTTGCTGAGAAGCTATATGTACCAGCAGCTGTGGCTGTGTAAGTGAGAACCGAGCCAGTTTGGCCATTAGACCAGATAACTGTTCCGGTACAACCTTGAGCTGTATAGACCGCACTTTCTCCTAGGCAAACAGTAGATGTTTTACATGTAACAAATGGTGCAACTGGAGCTCCAACTTTTATACAAAGTGTATCCGAAACAGCACTCTCACAAGTTCCAACCACACAAATAGCTGTGTACTTACTGGTTTCTGTTGGTTTCACATCTACTGCATTACCAGTCATACCGTTAGACCATTTGATGATACCATCACATTCATAAGCTCTGATGGTGACAGATTCACCTGGGCAAACAACATCAGTAGCACAAGCCACAACCGGCTTGGTAGCCTTCTGAACTTTTACCTCTACGACATTCGACAATGGACTTACACAATCTGCGATTTTACAAACCGCACTATAGGTAGTAGTAACCACTGGTTTCACGACGATAGAGTTTCCATTTTTACCATTTGACCAAATGATGGTGCCCGTAGTGCAGCCAGTAGTAGTCAATGTGATATCTTCAGGATCACAAACCGAAGTTTTAGAAGCAGTTATCACCAAGGCTGGTACATTACATCCCGTTCCACAACCTGTTGTTTTGATTTCAATCACTACAGGCTGAGAGTTAGGACTTGCACCGCACGAATTTGTACATTTTACTGTATACGAACCTGCAACTTTAACTTTTATTGAACTACCAGTAGCTCCAGTACTCCATGTTAGTGTTCCGCTACATCCGTCAGTTGACAATATGGCCGAGTCTCCGGCACAAATTGATTTAGACGAGGCCGTAATAATTGGTGCAGATGGTGCTCCACCAACGGTTATTGCAATTGGATCGGAAGGTAAGCTGGTACCGCAAGCATTGGTACAAGTAGCAGTGTAAGAACCAGCAGTTTTTACAAAGATGCTATTGCCTTCTTTACCATTACTCCATTTAACCGTACCACTACATACTGTTGCGGTTAGTTTTGCAGAGTCTGCACCACATATACTTGTGTTGTTTGCCACGATAGTTGGTCCAGCCGGACGGCCGCCAGTCTCAATTTTTATGATATTTGAAGCAAGGCTGATTCCACATGAGTTTTTACATTTTGCAGTATAATTTCCTGCTCCTACCTGTATCATCTCACCCGTTTCACCTGTACTCCATTCAATTGTGCTTGTACAACCTACGGCTACCAATCTAGCTTTCTCAGTACCACATACATTTACTCTATCGGTGGTAATCAAAGGTGCGTTCGGAACTGCACCAAGGTTGATTTTTACGATATTGCTGTTATTACTTTCACCACATGTGTTTGAACAAGTGGCAGCATAGTCGCCGGCTTGAGACACTTTGATACTTGTTCCGGTTTGGTTATTAGACCATTTGATTGTACCTGTACATCCGCTAGCAGTTAGTGTAATTTCTTCCGTTCCACATATTTCGTTCTTGCTTGCAACGATAACCGGTGCTGTTGGTACTGTACCTTGAGAAATTGTAACTGAGTTAGATGCACCCGAAGTTCCGCAAGTATTGGTACAAGTGGCGGTGTATGTTCCTGCTCCAACTTCTTTGGTAGAGCCAGTTCCAAGGCTTCCTGACCAAGTTATGGTACCGCCTGAACAACCAGTGGCAGTAAGTGTTGCTTTTTCTGTTCCACAAACCGACGCTTTGCTTGAAGCAATAGTAGGTGCAGTGGCAGTTTGACCAACAGTTATTGTAACTGAAGCCGAATTTCCAGATGTTCCACAACTAGTAGTACAAGTAGCTGTGTATGTACCAGCACTTACTTCTTTTGAAGTACCAACTCCCAAACCACCTGACCACGTAATGGTGCCTCCGTCACAACCTGAAGCTGTTAGAGTAGCTTTCTCTGTTCCACAAATCGATGTTTTATTGGCAACCACTGTCGGAGCACTAGGTGCTTGTCCAGAAGTTACTGAAACTGTATTTGAATTTCCAGAAACTCCACAACTTGTTGTACAAGTAGCTGTATAAGTACCGGCAGTAACCTCTTTGGTGATTCCGGTTCCTAAAGTACCTGACCAAGTAACTGTTCCACCAGTACAACCAGTAGCTGTCAATGTTGCTTTATCTGTTCCGCAAATAGACGTTTTGTTGGCTGTGATTGTTGGAGCAACCGAAGCTGGATTAGCAGTAATGGTTACTGAGCTAGAAGCCATGGACGTTCCACAGCTGGTAGTACAAGTAGCAGTGTATGTACCTGCTCCTACCTCTTTGGTTGTACCTGTTCCTAATCCTCCAGACCAAGTAACTGTTCCACCCGAGCAACCAGTTGCAGTAAGAACTGCTTTTTCTGTTCCACAAACGGTCAACTTATTGGCAGATATACTTGGTGCTGTTGGCACAACTCCATTTTCTATTTTAATAATATTAGAAGCGAGACTGATTCCACAAGAGTTCTTACATTTTGCAGTGTAAGTTCCTACTCCAACAAATATTACCTCTCCGGTTGCTCCGTTGCTCCATTCGATTGTCGAATTACAACCAACTGCAACTAATCTGGCCTTGGCGGTGTCACAAACTGATACTTTATCAGTAGTGATAAGTGGTGCATTTGGCACTCCACCAAGGTTTATTTTGATAATATTACTATTGCCGCTTTCTCCACAAGCATTGGTACAAACTGCGGCATAGTCACCTGCTTGAGAAACTTTGATTGAGTTTCCTGTAGCATTTGTTGACCATTTCACAGTTCCATTGCAACCTGTGGCTGTCAGAGTAATTTCCTCATTACCACATATTTCTGTTTTATTGGCTGAAATTACTGGGGCTACTGGGGCTGGACTGGCTCCGATAGTAATTGTATTCGAATTACCTGAGGTTCCACAGCTCGTTGTACATGTAGCTGTATAAGTTCCCGCCCCTACTTCTTTCGTAGTTCCGGCTCCTAACCCACCTGACCATGTGATAGTTCCACCCGTACAACCAGTTGCTGTCAACGTTGCTTTCTCTGTACCACAAACTGTGGTCTTGTTGCTTGCTATCACTGGTGCCGATGGAGCTGGGCCATTTGTTATCGTCACTGAGTTAGAAGCCGATGATGTTCCGCATGAGTTAACACATGTTGCTGTGTATGTTCCGATGCCTACTTCTTTCGTTGCTCCAGTTCCCAATGTTCCTGACCAAGTGATCGTTCCGTCTGCACAACCAGTTGCGGTCAACGTTGCTTTCTCTGTACCACAAACTATTGTTTTGTTTGTTGATATCACTGGGGCTACTGGGGCTGGCTTAGTTGTGATTGTTACTGTGTTTGAGTTTGGACTCTTTCCACAGATATTCTCACAATAAGCACTGTATGTACCCGCTCCTACTGTTATGCTTGAAGTAGTTGCTCCGGTGCTCCATTTCAATGTACCTACTGTACATGCACTCGCCGTTAAGGTTACTTTTTCTGTACCACATACCGAGCCACTACCAGTTATAGTTGGTGCGGTTGGGGTTTGTAGTTTCTGAATGGTGATACCTTGCGAGCTCTCGCTTGTTCCACATTCTGCTGTACATTTTGCAGTATATGTTCCCGACTCTGATACCTGTATCGTCAGACCGCTTGATCCATTGCTCCAACTTACAGTTCCGTTGCAACCAGAAGCCGTCAAGGTAGCTTTCTCGCCATCACAACAGATTGTTTTGTCGGTGCTTATGGTTGGTATCGTTGGCGTTGTCTTCGTACCGATAATTATTGTATTCGAGCTACCAGAAGTTCCACAACTTGTTGTACAAGTAGCTGTGTATGTTCCAGGACCTACTTGTTTGCTTGAACCTACGCCTAAGCCTGATGACCAAGTTATAGTGCCGCCTTCACAGCCTGTAGCTGTTATGGTTGCCTTGTCTGGTACACATACGCTCGTTACGTTGCTGCTCAAAACTGGGGCTGTTGG
>DATGXK010000015.1:0-90011 GCA_035299025.1 Leadbetterella sp. | reverse complement strand
GTCGGTATGCCGCACCACCCGCACCGCCGATGGTACTTGGATCAATCGCGGGCGGCTAGCTACGGGAGAGTAGGTAGATGCCAGTTTTTTATTATAATTAAACCTCATTGTGTAAACAGTGAGGTTTTTTTCGTTTAAAATATTTCGTAATCCTATATATATATATATTGCAGTTGATATGTCGAAAGATCACATTAGGTTGATACTTTTAATTTAGATATTCCCCGCTATTTACTTCCGTATTTAAAGTTATTTTTGTGGTTTAATTTTGCTCTAATTTTCCTTAGATATTAATGACCGAAATCTCACCCATCGCCCAAAATGTCATAAATTTTGTAAACCAAACACAGAAATCTATATTTTTGACTGGGAAGGCGGGTACTGGTAAAACTACTTTGCTCAATCATATTGTTGGTTCTACGTACAAAAATACTGTAGTTGTTGCACCTACGGGTATTGCTGCACTTAACGCTAAGGGGGTTACGATTCATAGTCTTTTCCAATTACCTTTTGCTGGTTTTATTCCAGAAGAAATTGACCCCGAGCATTTCTCTGAATCTGTTCGATTCGAGACAAAACTATCGCTCACTCGTCACTTTAGGATGAGTACAGTTAAGCGAAATGTGATTCAAGAGCTACAGCTACTGATTATTGACGAAGTGAGTATGCTACGGCCTGATGTGTTGGATGCCATGGATTATATGCTTCAGCGAGTTCGTAGAAATAGGCAAAGTTTTGGTGGTGTACAAGTACTTTTTATCGGAGATTTGATGCAGCTGCCGCCGGTGATTAAAAATGAAGAATGGGCGGTTCTAAAGAAGTATTATTCGGGCAAGTTTTTCTTTCATGCCCATGCTATTTTAAAAGATCCACCTATTTATGTTGAATTAGACAAGATTTTTAGACAACAAGATCCGGTTTTTATAGATATTTTGAACAACCTTCGAAATAACCAGATCACCCAAGAAGACCAGATAAAACTTAACGAAAACCTCAATCCTGAGTTTGTAGCTCCACCTGATGGAGGTTTTATTACGCTTACTACACATAACCACAAAGCCGACGAAATCAACAAAAAGGCTTTAGAGGAATTAGAGGGCAAAGTTTTGAAATATTTTGCCGAGGTCACTGGTGAATTTCCTGAGAGAATTTATCCTCTTGAAGAAAAATTAGAGCTCAAAAAAGGTGCTCAGGTGATGTTTGTAAAGAATGACTTGAGTATGGAGAAAAATTATTTTAACGGCAAAATGGGCTATGTTTTCTCTATTTCAGAAAACGAAATTCACGTAAGATTTCCTCAAGAAAATAGAACTATAGAAGTTGAAAAGTATGAATGGAAGAATATCAGATACTCTGTAAATGAGAATACGAAGGAAATAGAAGAAGAAACGCTAGGCACTTTTGTGCATTATCCCATAAAGTTGGCTTGGGCCATTACGGTTCACAAAAGTCAAGGATTAACATTTGATAAGGCCATTTTGGATGTGTCGCAAGTGTTTGTTCCTGGGCAACTGTATGTTGCTCTTTCACGTTTGAGATCTTTGGAAGGCATGGTTTTGACCGAACCGATTCGTTTGAATGGCATACAGTCAAGTTATGATGTAATTCAGTATGCTAATAATAAAGCAGATGAAGAGCAAATAAAAGAGTCTTTGGCTCAAGAGAAGCTGGTCTATGTAAAAGATTATGTAGTGCAAAGTTTTAACTGGACTAATTTTGAGCAGGTTGTTAGAAACCATGTGGTAGGTTATCGGGATGAATTAGACAAAACATCTAAGGCAAAAGAAATAGAATGGGCAAAGGCCTATTTGGCCAAACAAATGGAACTTTCTGCATTGGCAGCGAAATTTACCCAACAACTCATTTTTGCTTTTCAAAATCAAACTTTTGATTTTGCTTACATTAAACAGCGAGTTGATGCTGCCGTAATGTACTTTTTGCCGCTTTTGAAAGAGCATCACATGACTTTGCTTCTGAGAATTCAATTGGTAAAAAGATCCAAACGTTCGAAATCATATTTTGAAGAATTGATGGAAATGGACAGCTATCTGACTTCGCTGATTTTACAAATTTTCAAAGTTGAGCGGTTTGTTGACTGTATTTTTATGCAAATTGAAATTACGAAAGAAAATCTCATAACCGAAAGCCAAAAAAGCTACAAACGGGAAATGCTGGATAATTCTTTGGCTAAATTTTCGGAAGAAAGCGAAAGTCTAATAAAAGAATTGGATGACGTTTCGTATTATGAAGCTCCAAAACCCAAGAAAAAACTCAATCAGAAGCCAACCACAGAGGAGACTTTTGAGCTTTGGCAAAAGAAAATGACGATTGAAGAAATTGCCAAAACTAGAGTTCTTTCTGTTGGTACCATTTATACCCATTTTGCAAAATTGGTTGAGCAAAAACGAATTGACATCCTTGATTTGATGAGTTCGGATAGAATCTCAGAAATTGGAACTGCCTTCGAAAGTTTTGATTCCAATACTCCGTTGGGAGAAATCAAGGCTGTTTTGGACGACAGCATCACTTGGGAGGAATTACGTATTTACAAGGCAAGTTTAGTAGCGAAGAATTATTTAAACTGATTAGTTTTCAATATGATTCGTTTTGTCAAAATGTATTTGTAAGTTTAAATATTCAACCTTTATAAAAATGAAAAAAATAAGATTTACCCTTCTATTATCTTTTGCTTTTTCTATTGTTTTCGCCCAAAAAACCGTAAGAATGGGAATTGTTGGCATGACACACGACCATGTCTGGCAAATTTTGAACACTCCAAAACATGAAGGAATGGAGTTGGTGGGTTTTGCAGACCCCAACAAAGAATTGGCTCTGAATTACTTAAAAAAAGCAAATTTACCCGAGAGTCTTTGGTTTTCTTCATTGGAGGAAATGGTGCAAAAAGCCAAGCCTGAGGCCGTTTGTGATTTTAGAAGTACCATTGAACATCTAGAAACAGTCCAGAAATGTGCACCTTTGAAAATACATGTAATGGTAGAAAAGCCGCTGGCGGTGAATCTGAAAGCCGCAAAGGAAATGGAAAATTTAGCTAAAAAGCATGGCATAAATATCATTACCAATTACGAAACAACTTGGTACGCAAGTCATCACCAGGCCTTTGAAATGATAAATACTGAAGCTAAAATTGGCGAGATTCGGAAAGTGGTCATCATGGATGGTCATAGCGGGCCTAAGGAGATAGGTTGCTCGAATGCTTTTTTGAGCTGGCTTACCGACCCTGTAAAAAACGGCGGTGGAGCCATCATGGATTTTGGATGTTATGGTGCTGACATTATGACTTGGTTGATGAAGGGCGAAAGGCCTATTTCGGTTTCAGCGACCGCCCAAACTAATAAACCTTCGGTATATCCTAAAGTAGATGACGAAGCTACCATAGTGGTGCAATACCCCAAAGCTCAAGGGATTTTTCAGGCATCTTGGAACTGGCCTTTTGATAGAAAAGATACTGAGATATATGGTCAAAAGGGTTATATTTTTGCCAATAGAGAACCTCAAATGAAGGTGAGAATGGGCGAAAGAAATGCTCCTAAAGAATGGACAATTGATGCAAAACCTTTGTCTAATCCTAAGAATGACGCTTTTAGTTATTTTGCGGCAGTGGTGCGAGGAGAAATAAATCCTGAGAACGATTTAGGCTCTTTGAAAATCAACATGGTGGCTATGGAAATTCTGGATGCTGCAGTGAAGTCTTCAAAAACGGGGAAAGTGGTAAATTTGAGGTAGTGCGTTTTTTACAAAACACTAAATGGCCACTTTTGTCGTTTAAAAACCATTACTCATGACCATTTTTTGAAGAAACTATCCCTTTTAGCATTTTTATTTTTTCCGTTTGTCTGCCTGAGTCAAGATTTCTATTTCCTGCGTGGTTATGTGATGACCGAAACCAACGAACCTATTTTAGGAGCTACTATCAGGTCTGTAAACTCAAATGTTGGTACCAATTCCGACGAATTTGGAAAATACGAAATCAAACTTTTGGAAGGTTTGAATAGAATTTCGGTTTCTTCAACGGGATATCAAACCGAGATTTTCGAGGTGGTTTTGGAGAAAGACTTGGTAAAGAATATTTTTCTGAAAATTGACCAAAAACAACTGGACGAGTTGGTGGTGAAAGTCAAGAAGAAGGATTATTCTTATGAAGTGATAAAGCACTTGATAGATAACAAGACAAATGTGTTGAACCAATATCAGAATTTTCAGAGCAAAGTTTACATAAAAGCTGTTGAGAAAGTAGACAGAAAGCCCGTAAAAAAGAAGGAAAATAATGAGGATGACAAACTTTCTGAGGCTTTGGATAAAAAACCAGTACCCAAAGATTCGATTCCAAATTTGAACATTTTCGAGTGCTCACTTCTGCGTCATCAAAATGCCGTCGGGCAGCAAAAGGAAGAAAAAGAGGCGGTAAAAAGGATTGGAGATCAAAGTACACTTTTTTATAAATCGGTGACGGATGGAGAATTTGATTTGTATAAAAATCATCAAAAAATAGCTAAAATTGGAGACAATGACATCGTTTCGTTTCTGAGCGATTTGACTTTTCTCAATTATAAATTCCAACTTTTGAAGTATTATTTCGAAGGAAATCAAAAGATTTATCAAATAAAAGTTACTCCAAGGTCTTTGGGAAACGCTCTTTATGAAGGCACAATTGAGGTGATTGAAGACGAATGGGTGCTCAAAAATGTGGATTTGCAATTGACCAAAAGGGCCTTGCTTCGATATGATGAATTTGGTTTTAAGCAAGAATTTGAGAAAATAGAAAGCCGTTGGATGCCAGTAAAAACGACTTACGAATGGACATTAAAAGAAGGTTCATCCAAGAAAAGCGGTAAGACCGAAGTTTTACAATCTGACTTCAAATTTGACTTAGTATTGCCAAAGCGATTCTTCGGTGCTGAAGTGGGTGTAACTACCGAAAATGCCTACAAACGAGATTCTACTTATTGGGAGAGTATTCGTCCCCAACCATTGAGCAAAGACGAGCAAAAAGTGGTCAAAGAAAAAGAACGACTGGAAATTTTGATGAACTCTAAGGTTTATTTGGATTCCATCGATAAGATTTACAACAAAATCACTGTTCCGAAAATCATTTATTTAGGTATAGGTCATATTAATAGAGCCAAAAAGCATACATGGTTTTTTGATCCAGCACTGGGTTTTCTTGATCCTTTGGCCATCGGGGGTTGGCGTGTTAGATACGGCGTGGCGTATTATAAACGGTACGAAAATCGGAAACAATTCTCTACTAATACAAACCTCACCTACGGTTTTAGGAATCAAGATTTGAAGGGCCAGATAAACTTCAACTATTTCTATAATCCTATTCGAAATTCAAGTGTAAATCTTCGTGTAGGTTCGGGTTTTAATGTGATAAATGGTTCTGCCACAATCAGTGATATTGCCCGTAGAAGCAATTTTTATCAGAATCGATTCATAGACATCAGGCACAGAACGGAAGTCTTTAATGGGTTTTATTTGAACTCCAATCTTTTATATGAAATTCGCAGCGATCTCTCGAATTATAAATTCGCCGCTTTTGGCGATAAAATTTTTACCAATAATACGCTTCAGACTTTCCCTACTACGCACGTTTACAAAACTAATTTTGGAATAGAATACACGCCAAGGCAGTTATTTCTGCGTGAACCCAACCAAAAGCAAATTTTGGGCTCCAAATTTCCTACTTTTAGTTTTAATTTTGAAAAGGCCTGGCCTATGTCTGGTAAAATTACCAGTAATTACACACAAATTGCTGGTGCTGTTCATCAGACATTTAATATTGGTACCATTGGCACCTCGGAGTATAGAATAAATGTTGGGAAGTTTCTAGACACCACACGCATGTCAGTGATGGACTACCGTTATCAGCGTGGTGGCGATAGATACTTTTTCTCGCCTGCCATCTATACTTATCAACTTATTCCAAAGACTTTTCCCACTTTCGATTGGTATTTTGAGTCACACTACGTGCATCAATTCAATGGCTTTTTTACTTCGAAAGTGCCGCTTTTGAACAAAACGGGTATCAGGGAAATGGCTGGAGCAGGCTTTTTGTATGTTCCTGAAAGAAAATATCAGTATTCCGAAGTGTATTTTGGATTTAATAGAATTTTTAAAATCGGCCGTGAACGCATCCGTTTGGGCTCTTACTATGTCATAGCTCAATCCAATGAATTCGGTATCAGAAACGGCATCAAATTTTCTATAGAACCCTATAATCAAAACCGCAATACTTGGAGTTTTTGATTTATTTTATTCTTTTGTAGCCAAAGTAAGAAATTGAGGCTTTGCCATTTTTGCCTTCAGACGCAATGATCAAATCCCCATTTGGCGTAAAACAAATGCCCTCGGGTTGAGGGAATTGGTCATCATCTAAATTGTACTGCTGTTTTACGTTGCCGTTTTCATCCAAAACCAAGAGTTTTTTGCCTGCAGATGCTAGAACATAAATTTCGCCTGAAATTGGGTGAACGGCTATTCCTGAAGGTTTAAACTCCTTGCCATGTTTGCCATTTTTCTTAATGTCATCTTTCGAAATTGAGAATTTCTTAGTTAGTATTTTATTTTTCAAATCAAACTCAAATATGGCTTTCTCTCCTTTCATTTTTTTGGCAGCTAAAAGCAGTGAATTTGATTTTGGGTCATATCCCAGTCCTTCGAATTCTTCTATTTCGTCGTTGCTACAATCATATTTTGTAGTTTTTTTAGCGTTTGTTTCAAATGCATTTATCTGCCCATCGCTTCTCAAAACATAAGAGATACCTTTTAGGAAAACCACGTCTTCATAATCTCCATCGGCCTCAAATTCTAAGGTATCTATGATTTCTTCTTTTTCATAATCATAAATAAACAAATGACCCACTTCGTCATTGATGCAAACAATTTGATTTTCAGCAAAATATGAAATACCCGAAATCTCTTTTAGTTTTTCAGATAAATTTTGTTGGAAGTCGGGTTTGTCAATTTCGTAAGGTATAGGAGCTTTATTTTTTTTGATAAAATAAAAAATTAGCAAAAAGGAAATCAACAAGGCAAGTACGAGGAGAATCAGCATTTTCACGGGTGTTAATGTATTTTTATTACGCAATTTAGTAATTAGTTTGTTTGAATATGTAAAGTGTTTTTCTTTGGGTAGTTCATTTTTGTGTCATCATTTGTACTATATATATATCATTAAGGGTATAAAAGTAAATTGTTTCTTATTTTTAGTATATTAAAGGGTATAATATTAAAAGAAAATATTGTAAATATACCTTATGTAATATAAAAAATTAATATATTTGTATTGTTGTATTTTATAGGGTATAAAAATGAAAGAAAATAGCAAGCTAATAAGATTTGTAAAGCAAAAACGCAAACTTGCAGGCATTACACAAGTAGAATTGGCCGAAAAAGCCGACGTCGGGTTGAGGTTTATGAGGGACTTGGAGCAAGGCAAAAAAACACTTAGGATGGATACCGTAAATAAGGTGTTGGCTCTGTTTGGGGCGGAGTTGGCACCAGTAGCTCAAGATCAAGAAAATGAATAGGAAAGCCAATGTATTGTTGCATAATCGGTTAGCCGGCACACTTGCCGAAACCGATTCAGGCTATGCGTTTAGCTATGATGAGAGCTATGTATTGTCCTCAGAGGCCATGTCCATAAGCAAAACATTGCCCGTAACATCAAAAGCCTATCAAAGTAAGGTACTTTTTCCTTTTTTTGATGGGCTGATACCTGAAGGTTGGCTTTTGGACATAGCCATAGACAATTGGAAAATAAACGCAAGAGATAGATTTGGCCTACTATTGGCATGTTGCAAGAACACCATAGGGGCCGTCAGTGTAATACCACAAGACGATGAAGAATTATAAAAACAAGAATCCGCTATATAAGCAGCAGACTCAGAATCATGTTTTTGAGCCAGAGGTATCCTATGGAAACTCCAAAGATAGGTGCTTGTATTGCTATGATTTTTTGAAAGAAGATGAAGTGAATTATCATCAAGCTTGTAGCAAGCGTTTTTTTGGTCAGGCTTACGTGCCCAAGTTTGAATACGACAAAGAAGCTTTGGCAGCTTTGGCCCAGCAATTTGTAAACGCCAACATGGCCGTTACGGGCGTGCAGGCCAAGGTAAGCCTAAGTTGGCATCGCAAACAAGAAAGAAATGCATTGAAAAAGTTGACGATAGTAGGCCTATATGGCGATTATATACTCAAACCGCCATCAGATTATTATCGCTCTTTGCCGGAGTTGGAAGATTGCACCATGAAGATGGCCGAAGTGTGTGGTCTCAAAACCGTGCCCCACACCTTGTTTCCATTGCAAGATGGCACCTTGTGTTATTTGACCAAACGGGTTGACCGCACACGCTCAGGTATGCGGCACATGGAAGATATGTGCCAACTCACAGAACGCCTTACGGAAGACAAATACAAGGGCAGTCACGAGCAAATAGCCAAGGCTCTGGTGAAATATTCGGATGCTCCTCTGCTGGATGTCACGAACTTTTACGAGTATGTGGTTTTTAGTTATTTGACCGGAAATGCGGATATGCATCTGAAGAACTTTTCGTTGCTCGAAACAGACGAAAGAGGGAAATACATGCTCAGCCCAGCATACGACATGCTCGGCACTGCTCTTGTAAACAAAGCCGATACTGAAGAACTAGCACTGACTTTAAATGGAAAGAAAAGCAAACTAAAATATGAGGATTTTTTAGCGGCTTACAAACTATCAAATCTTTCACAAAAGCTTTTGGATAAAACTCTCGAGAACTTTTACTACTGTCGGTATGAAATGCTGGAGGTGGTGCATAAAAGTTTTTTGACTGATGATTTAAAAAATGATTTTGAGGTTCTGTTGTTGGATAAATACAAAAGACTTGGGATGTAAATGTCCGAGAGGCAAATGCTTCTTTTCAATCCAATATCTATATTGCAATCAAAAATATTTAAGCTATGCTCGTATTCAAATTTGGTGGTGCTTCTGTAAAGGATGTTGAAGGGGTTAAGAACCTCAAAAACATTATCCAATTATATGAAAATCAGGCAATTCTTGTGGTGGTGTCTGCCATGGGCAAGATGACCAATGCCTTGGAGGAAGTTGTGAAATTGTTTTACAAAAAGGAGGAGTACGCCCCAAAGTTAAAAGAAATAGAAGACTACCATCAGATATTGATAAACGGACTTTTTGAAGACAAAACGGAAATAACGGCTTCGCTAAAAAAACATATTCAAAGAATTAAGGATTATTTAGAAAGTGTTGATGGTCAGAGGTATGATGAAATTTCTGATCAGGTTATTTCTAATGGTGAATTGATTTCAACGCTCATTATCAGTACTTATCTTAACCAAGAAGGTGTTGGCAACAGATGGTTAGATGCTCGAAAATACTTGAAAACCGATGCTACTTTTCGAGAAGCAAAAGTCAATTGGGAAGCTACACAAAGTAGCATAGATTTGTTAGAGCAAAATGTCAATCTGTTCATAACCCAAGGGTTTATTGGGGGAACTTCTGACAATAAAACAACCACACTTGGTAGGGAGGGTTCTGATTACACAGCTTCGATATTTGCTCATTGCTTAAAGGCTGAGTCGGTTACAATTTGGAAAGATGTGCCCGGAGTTTTAAGTGCTGATCCTAGGCTATTTTCTGAATACCAAAAGTTTGACCAATTGTCATATACAGAGGCTGTAGAAATGACCTATTATGGTGCTACGGTTATTCACCCAAAAACGATTAAACCTCTTCAGAACTCCAACATTCCATTATACGTCAAACCATTTTTACATCCAGAGGAAACTGGAACAGTTATAAATTCAGGTGAGTTTTTACAGAAAAACATTTCAGCTATCATTGTCAAAAAGAACCAATTGCTGATTTCGATTTCAACCAAAGACTTTTCGTTTATTTCCGAGCTCAATATCTCGCATATCTATGAGATTTTTGCCAAACTGAATCTCAAATGCAACGTTAGCCAAAACTCGGCCCTGAGTTTTACAGTTTGTTTAGATTATGACGATATGAAGTTTGAGGAATTAATCAAATCACTTGAAACGTCATTTAAAGTAAGGTACAATGAGAACGTGACGCTTTACACTATCAGGCACTACGACTCCAATGTTTTGCAAAAAATATTAGAGGGAAAAACTGTAATCTTGGAGCAACTGAGCCGAAGCACAGCTCAAATAGTGGTGAAGTAAAGAACTTGAAATTAATTATACACTTTTCCAGTATCAATCCGGGTTGATTTCGGCGTTTTTAAATTTTACTTTTCTAAATTTACAATCTAATACCATCAATCAAAAATGAAATCATCAATCAAACTAATTGTATTTGCATTAATTCCATATTTTTCAATGGCCCAATTAAAATATCCAGAAACCAAAAAAGGTTCTCAAACAGACAATTACCACGGCACAGAAGTTAAAGACCCATACCGCTGGTTGGAAGACGATAAATCGGCAGAAACAGCAGATTGGGTAAAGGCACAAAACGAAGTTACATTCGATTATTTGTCTAAAATTCCTTACAAAAAACAGCTTCAAGACCGTCTAGAGAAGGTTTACAATTATCCCAAATACTCTGCACCATCGAAAAAACACGAGTGGTTTTATTTTTATAAAAACGATGGCTTACAAAACCAATCAGTTTTGTATCGACAAAAAGGATTAGACGGAGCTCCCGAATTGGTCATGGATCCCAATAAACTTTCGCCAGATGGTACTACGCGTTTGATGCAATTTAATATTTCAAAAGACGGAAACTATGCGGCTTATGCACTTTCAAAAGGTGGTTCTGACTGGATGGACGTTTTTGTGATGGACTTAAAAACGCTGAAAACTTTAGAAGATAAATTAGAATGGGTGAAAATATCAGGTCTCGCCTGGCAGGGAAGCGGTTTCTATTATAGCCGTTATCCAAAACCAGAGGGTAGTGCATTGGCTGCTAAGAACGAGAATCATCAAGTGTGGTTTCATGCAGTGGGTACTTCGCAAGAAAAAGATAATTTGGTTTATCAAGATCCAGCCAACGGACAACGTTTTCACACTTTGAGTACTTCTGAAGACGAACAGTTTGCCTTTTTGTATCTAAGCGATAGAGGAAAAGGCTTAGACGGAAATGCCCTTTTTTACAAGACCAAAGACCAAAAAGAATTTACACCGGTAGTTAAAGAAATTACGAATTCGTCTTATTCATTTATTGATAATGTCAAAGGCAAATTTATTATTCAGACCAACGACAAGGCACCTAATGAAAAGCTACTTTTGTTTGACCCGAAAACCAGTAAATTCTCTGATTTCATTGCTGAAAAACCTGAGCCATTGCAAGGTGCTGGAACAGCGGGCGGTAAGCTTTTCTTAAATTATCTGAAAGATGTTACTTCTCGCATTTACGTGTATGATTTGAACGGAAAGCTGGAGAATGAAGTAAAATTGCCTGGATTAGGCACAGCAGGTGGTTTTGGTGGAGACAAAGACGACAAGTTTGTTTTCTATTCATTCACCTCATTTACTTTTCCTCCAACTATTTACCGATACGACATTGCTACAAAGAAAAGTTCTGTATTTCGCAATCCAGAAGTAGATTTCAAAGCTGATGATTTCGAGACAAAGCAAATTTTTTATACTTCAAAAGACGGCACAAAAGTGCCCATGTTTATCACTTACAAAAAAGGCCTAAAGCTCAATTCGCAAAATCCGACTTTGCTCTATGGCTATGGTGGATTTAATGTGAGTCTTAATCCCGCTTTTAGTCCATTGTTGATTCCATTTTTGGAGTTTGGGGGCGTGTATGCTCAAGCCAACCTGCGTGGTGGTTCTGAATACGGCGAAAAGTGGCACGAACAAGGAATGAAACTTAAAAAACAGAATGTTTATGACGACTTTATTGCGGCGGGTGAATATCTGATTGCCAACAAATATTGTGATTCAGAGCATTTGGCACTTCGTGGTGGCTCTAATGGCGGACTTTTGGTGGGTGCGGTTATTAATCAAAGGCCAGATTTGGCCAAAGTGGCCATCCCTCAAGTGGGTGTAATGGACATGTTGCGTTTCCACAAATTCACCATCGGCTGGAACTGGATTGCAGATTACGGCTCAGCCGACAATTCAGAGGAATTTAAAGTACTTTACGGATATTCACCATTGCACAATATTAAGTCCGGTGTAAATTACCCAGCCACTTTGGTAACAACGGCCGACCACGACGACCGCGTAGTGCCAGCACACTCGTTTAAATACGCAGCTGAGCTACAAGCCAAAGCGGGAGAAAGTACCCAAAACCCGTTGTTGATACGAATAGACACCAACTCAGGTCACGGAGCCTCCAATACCAAAAAGAATATAGAAACCATGGCCGACATTTATGGATTTATTTTTTGGAATATGGGGGTGAAAACTCTAAAATAAAATGTATTAGCAAAAAGTAAGCCTTGGTTTGATCCTAAATTAGACTAAGGCTTACTCTCACCTCGCCCAACTAGGAGCAGCCGTTTTCTCGTCAAAGAGTTCGTCAATGTAGTATTTTCGGCGATTGGTTTTGTTGCAGAGCGTCGGGTTTTCGTCGAAAGCGTAAATACATGGCCCGTAAAGATCGGTATTGTTAGCCACCATTATACTTTTAGGTGATCCGTCAGCAAAGGTGTCGTTTTTATGGGCAATTCTGTTTAAAAGGCAATGTCCCAATTCGTGAAAAACCAAGGCTTCCTTATCATTTTCAGAGATATTTTTCCAACAAGGCGAACTCGCCATATTTATTTCCACCGTCCGTTGGAGCTCTGGGAATTTGGTGTTTTGTGTGCATTTGCCACAAATGTCCGTAAAATTTGCTGTATTGGTAGCTGGCTTAACTATCAGATTCTCCTTCGGGATTGTTATACCTCGGCTAATGGCTTCTTGAAAGAATTTGTCCACGTACTTTGCTAAAGAGGCATCTACGTTATAAATGGTTGGCTCATTTATTTCTTCGGGTTTACAACTGATGCTCAGTGCCAAAACAAGTAGAGGCCATTTTACAGATTTCAAAAGCTTGAAATTCATTTATTATAAAAAATTATATTCCGAAAAATCGTTTGGTTTGATTGGTTGACTCTCGTTGCGAGAGCTGGACCTTCAAGGTTTGCAAAGGTGTTTTTGTGATTTGTCCCAAATGCATTTGCGAAATTAAGCAATTTATTGCTGCTTTTCCTAAGTCGTAGGCTGGCACGAACACGCTAGAAAGCGAGGGCGAAAAGGATTTCATGACGGGTTCGTCGTAGTATCCAATGACGCCAATGTCTTTGGGAATATTGTATCCGGCCTCTTCAATGGCTCGATAAACCCCGATGGCTATTTGATCATTCGCCGCAAAAAAAGCGTCTGGACGGTCGCTCATCCGTAATATTTCTTTGGTTTTTTCAAATGCTCGCTCTATGACAAACTCTCCGAAAAACATCTTTTTGTCGTAATTCTCCAGTTTATTTTCTTTCAAGGCTTCCAAAAAGCCGTTCTCAACGGTATATTTTGAGTAGGAATAAGACTTGGCTCCCAAGAAACATATTTTGCGATACCCCTTCTCTATCAAATGCTTAGTGGTGGTATAGCCACCCTCGAAGTTATCAATAATCAGCTGTGGTACTTCTACGTCTTTACATTCTCGGTCGAGCATTACCAGTGGCTTGTTGGCCTTGATAATTTGATGATAATGTTCAAAACTAGAGGTCTCAAAGGCCTTCGCAACAAGGAAGCCGTCTATATTGACAGCCATCAGTCGTTGAATAATACTTACTTCTCGCCCGAAAGATTCCTTTGATTGGCAAACCAATAGTGAGTATCCCGCATCTAGAGACGCATCGTTCATTCCTTTTACTATTTCCGAAAAATAGTAATTGTCGGCTGGTAATATGGCCGCCAGAAGGCTTGTTTTTGAAACAGAGGCTTGGTTGTGATTAGAGGGAAGTTTATACTTGAGATTTTTTGAAAGGTTCAATACCGCCTCTCGAGTTTCGTAATTTATCTCGGGCATACCTCTTAAAGCACGCGAGACTGTAGATATGGACAGGCCCAATTCTTGGGCAATAACTTTTAAAGTTGGGGCTTTGGCCTTCATTTTACTTTTGGTTTTATGGGACTTTTCACAAACGTTGGTCTAATTAAGACCCTTACTTTTAATTGTTTATGAAATTCAAAAGTAATAATAAAAAATTAAATTGCAAGAGTTTTGCAATTTTCCGCAAAAACCACAAAATGCTAATTTTTTCCATAAAAAAAGGCTGGAATGTTCCAACCTTTAATTTTAATCGATTTTGAGGTTTTCAGTAGCCCCATTTTTTCATCATCGCCAAATCTTCTTTTATACAATCTAAGGGTGCTTTGCCTTGATAAGACTCCTGTTCTATAATAAACTGAGTAGTACCTCCAGATTTTTTACCCATGTCAATGATGTCTTTTACCCCAATTACTCCAACACCCAATATCGCACTTTCCCAACCACCGTGTTCGCCTGTTGACTTTATTTCGTCTTTAACGTGCATGAGCTCAAATCTACCCGGGTATTGTGCCAGCAATTCCGCAGCTCTTCCACCGCCGCCATACATATTGCCAATGTCGAGTTGTTGGGCCACAAGGCTAGGGTCGGTATTTTGGAGCATAATGTCGTACACTTTCACGCTACTGAGTTTGAGGCTAAATTCGAAGTCGTGGTTGTGGTATCCAAATTTCATCCCAGCAGCTTTGCAGAGTTCTCCATTTTTGTTGAAAACCTCCATGAATTTCCTTAATTGGTCAAAATCCTTGCGATAAGCAATGTCGAGCCACGGGCTTATTACATATTTTTGACCACAAATGGCGGCGTCGTCCACCAGTTTTTTCCAAGTGTCGGTAAATTGTTTTTTATCTTCGTCATAGTGTCCTTTGCCAAAGACTGTATGGCCAGAAGGCATTTTTAGGCCGAGGTCGTCAAGAACTTTTCGAAATTCGGTGGCCGTCCAGCCATAAAACTTTCCGTTAACATAATTGGCATGTTCTACGTTTTTGTATCCCATTTCGGTAACTTTTTTCAATGTACCTAAGGGGTCTTTTTTCATTTCATCTCTAACCGAATAAAGCTGAATTCCTACCGTATGCTTGGCTTTTTTCTTTGCCATCAGCTCATTGCTTACCAGCATTGAACCGGCGAAAGCTTTGGCCGTATTGGCCATAAAATCTCTTCTATTCATTGTTTTCTATTTATGGTTGAGAAATATTTAAATCGAAATTAGGTATTTTACATCAATTTTAAATGAATTATGAATGCGATTTTGCCTAATTTTAAATTTTATTAAAAAAGTGTATGGTCCCTGTAAATATTGCTTTGAATATTTGCAGGTTTTGAATCCACAAATGACATAAACAAACCCATTTTTTCTGTATATGATTACCCATTTTTTCGAAAGGAAGATTGTTCAAATAGGCTTGATTATAGCCTCTGTGGTTTTTTATTTTGCACTTACTTTTCAAAAGATAGATATTGTTCCAACAGAAGACGATGTACATCTGTTTACGAGTCTAAATTTAAGTTTGCCGCTTCAGAAATTTGGCAATTTGGGGTATTACCTTTCCTTTTTTGTGATTTCTAGATTTGTTGAAAATCCACTTGTGGTTATATTTTTAAATTACTTTTTTCTATCATCTACGGCTTTTGTAGTTCTTTTTTTGGCACTAAAGCGGCATTTGAAATCGTTTCAGATAGCGTTCATTCTTTCGGTATGCTTTCTTTTTTCTGACTACCAGATTTTTCTTGTTCCGAAAGTTACTTACCTCAATTTTATACTTCTTTGCCTAGCCATTTACTGGATTGACATGAGCCGAAGCAACTTTCGAAATTACCTGATGATTTCATGTTGTATATTGCTCAATGCCTATGTGGCTCGGCCTGAGTTTATTTGGTTTTTGATTCCTGTTTTGATCATTTCGTTTTTTTTCTATTTTAAAAATTTTCCAAAATTTAGGCAAACCGCCGCTTTGCTAAGTTTCTTGGTTCTTTTGTTAGTGCTTTCTTGGTTGGGCGGCGGATTCTATCCGTCGGGCTATTTGAAAGAAACCTTTATTCAGCATTTCTTCGACAATTATGAGGTTTGGACTGGAAAACATTATGACTTGGCGGATGAATTCAAACAATTTG
Organism: Leadbetterella sp.; assembly: GCA_035299025.1. GTDB lineage: Bacteria > Bacteroidota > Bacteroidia > Cytophagales > Spirosomataceae > Leadbetterella. The sequence goes on along the minus strand of DATGXK010000015.1, from coordinate 73,867 downwards.
AGATTATTTACGGTAGTGTTGCATTAGATTATCAGGTATTTACGGCAAATATGAGCCTGCTTGGAAAGCACATGGTTTTTAATCTTAAAAATACAGTTTTCTCGGTAATTGGAGCTCTGAAAAGCAACTTTTATGATGCTTTTGTTGGTTTCTTTGGGAGTAAAACCAAGTATTTTGTGGCACTTTTGCTGATTTTGACAGTAGTGTTAGTTGATTTTAAAACTACAATTTTTCAATTTCTCGAAAGCCTAAAATCTTCTTCAAAATATTTAAAATTCTTACTTTGGCTTCTAATTCCCGTTGTCTCAGTTGTTTTGGTGATTTACCCCAGAGGTCATTTTGTTCTTCTGCTTTTACCTTTTGTTTTTTTAATATTAGGAGTCTTTTTGAAAGGTTTTAGATTACGAAAAATCCTGTTTCCCAATTTTTTCGCTCCGTTTTTAATGATAATGCTTTGCTTAGGGATTATAATGAAACGGCCCCTAAAAACCAATCATCCAAACAACGTGGATTTCTATAAGTACTTGAATGATAGAGAATTTTCGAAGCCCTTGAAGATGCTGTCGAATGATAATTTTGGATACTTATATTTTAGTAAAAATTTCGACAGAATTGGATGGGATCCTTACTCTGAAAGTATTTTGGAAAAAATGATGTCTGACAGCATAGATGTGGTCAGTATTTATAGACTAGACCTCGAAGTACCCGCCACAAGGGCTTTTGTGGATAGCTTACACAGACAGTATGGATATGTTTTAATCAGGAAATTTGAGGAGCAAAAAAGGTATATTTGGGTGAAACCCGAACTGGCGGATAAGTTTCAATAAATGCCTTGAATTTTGATTTGTCGGCCATTCATAACAACGCTTTCGTTTGTTTTTTTACCCAATATTATTGTTCCCAAAGGCGAAGCGGAAGAAATAAGCATAACGGCCGTGTTTTCTTCTGTGACCTTACCAAGGCTAATAGAAACCAGAAGATAACCAATAGAGGTATGTACCAAACTTCCGTTTTTTATCAAGTCTGACTGCTGTTCAAAATTTGTGTTTTCAAACGTTGCAATATCTTTCAGTAGTTCGTTTTTCTGGTTTTCGAGCATTGCACGGTCATTTTGAGCCATTGCTCGGCCAGTTTCATACTTATCGCCCATGCTACTCTTAGATTCCTCATTGGCAGCATTTTGTACATTCAAAATCGCCTTTTCTATCTCTTCAAGCTTATTTTTAAGAATTGCTTTGGCTGATGCTACTATGTTTTCTTTTTTCAAATCTGTTAATGCGTTGGTTTGTCTGGAGCAGGAGCAGAGGCATGCAATCCCAGATCGAACACCATTTTGGCGTATCTATCTAGCAATTCTATGACGCGTTCTCGGCTGTCAGCTTTTACTATAAGTCCCACATGATATTCTTCGTTCATTTTCCAGACAATTTCTTTGTCGTCAAACACATCCATGTTTGGCCATTGGTGCGAAGAAAGTGAAATCATAATGCCCGAATAGCTTTTTTCTACCGAAGGCAGAGAGTAAGGTTTATTTTCGGCGACAGCAGTTTCTATTTTCGCCCATTCTTTCCAAATATTTATACCCGAAGATGCCTCCACCATTTCGGCTAAGTGAGCACCTCCTACCCTAGAGGCTGTTTCTAAAAAGTAGTAATTGCCGTCCTCATGACATTTTATAACTTCAGTATGAGATGCACTGAACTTCATGCCGAAGGCTTTCATCACTTGGTGATTGATGAGTGACAGTGCCTCTTGGTCTATTGAGCCAAATTCAACGGTTACCGAACGAAAAATACCACCTCCATGGGCCACTTCAAAAGGAGTACTCAGGTATTGGCTGCATCTTTCAAAAACTACTTCTTTATTAATAATCAATGAATCAATGTGGTATACATCGCCCGGCTTGAAGGTTTCTATCAAGAAATTATGGCGTCCGTCGCCTAAGCCATGTATCCAATCCCACGCTTCATTTTTAGAATATACCTTTTTGATGCCTGTGGCCGATGCCTCTGAACGAGGTTTTATAAGCCAAGGCCCTTGTGTAGATTCAAGAAATTGGGTAATTTCCACATCGTTAAACAATGCACTAAATGCCGGCACGGGTATCTGGTTATCTTCGGCTTGTACCCGCATGGCTAGTTTGTCCCTAAAATATCTGGCTGTGGTTTGGCCCATGCCGGGTATCCTGAAATGCTCTCTTACCAATGCCGCCTTTTCAACATCAAAATCATCAAGAGCCACCACAAGGTCGATTTTGCGAGTACGCATGAGATGTGCGGAGCCTTCTATGAGTTTTTGATAAGTATCAAACGAATTGTCGTTGTTTTCGAGATAAAAAAACTCGTCAATACTTTCTTTTGGCCACGGTTTGTCTTCAATTTTTTTGTGTGTTAAAAGAAAAACAGTGTTTCCTTCAGCTTTGGCGGCTTTTAGAAACTCGGCACCTTTGAAATATGTACAGATACAAAGTATAGTCATCTCAATATATTTTTTCGAAAAATAAGCTATTAAGGCCAAATACAAAAAAAGCCGTCCAGTTTTTTTGGACGGCTCTCAATATCTACATTAAGAAATTTATTTTCCTCCTGTTGCTTTAGGAGTTACATTTCCTTTGATTGTCAAAATAATTGTACCGTTTTCAGCATTGCTGATAACCGTAATAGTTTTTGTAAAAGGACCCGGACGACCAGAGGTGTTATATCCTACTTTGATTGTGCTTTTTGCACCTGGCATGATAGGCTCTTTAGACCACTCAGGAGTAGTACAACCACAAGAAGCCTGAGCGTTAGTAATTACAACTGGAGCAGTACCAGTGTTGGTTACTTCAAACGAATAAGTGGCCAAAGGACCTTCAGAAAGCTTTCCGAAATCGTGTGTCTCTTTGTTGAATTTCAAAACACCTTGGGCGTTAGAAGCCGCTGCAAATAAAAGAACACTTACAAGAGTGAAAAATAATTTTTTCATGTTACTGAATATTAAATGTTTAAAAATGATTCGTGCTTAAAACCAATACAAAGTAAATACCAACATTAGATATATTAAAAACTTTTAACAATGTATTAACAATCCAATTTTCGATTCCGAAATAGTGATTTGTATTAAAATATGAATTAACTTTACCTACAGATTTGTATATTCACTTATAATTCGCCGTTTGAATTTACGAATTGTTATACTTTTTCAATTTGAATACTGATTAAATCATGGGTGAACTACTTACTGGTTTTTATACATCAAATGACGTTATACTATCAAAAACGGAGGTTTTAGCCGATTATAAGTTAGCGTGTGAGAGTAGGGCAGTAAGTTTATTAGGGCGAAAGGATGTATTTATGGGCCGTGCCAAATTTGGTATCTTCGGCGACGGAAAAGAGTTGGCTCAAATTGCATTATCCAAAGTTTTTCGGAAAGGTGACTTCAGATCAGGGTATTATAGAGACCAAACACTGGTGGCTGCTACTGGTGGTCTTACTTGGCAACAGTTTTTTGCCCAACTCTATGCTCATGCCGACATCAATCATGACATTTTTACGGCTGGAAGGTCTATGAATGCCCATTATGGCAATCATTGGGTAGACGACAAAGGCCTGTGGCTGGACCAAACAGATATGTTCAACGGAGCAGTAGACGTGTCATCTACGGCAGGTCAGATGCCCCGAAGCGTGGGTTTGGCGTATGCTTCTAAATTGTATAGAAAAAACCCTTACCTAAAGAAATTCAAGAAATTCTCAAACGAAGGAAACGAAGTTTGTTTTGCAACCATAGGCGATGCTTCCACTTCGCAAGGTATGTTTTTCGAAACCATCAACGCTGCAGGTGTTTTGCAAATACCGCTGGTAGTATCTGTTTGGGACGACGGCTACGGCATATCTGTACCCATAGAGTACCAAACCACCAAAGGGAGTATCTCTGAGGCTTTGTCTGGTTTTGAAAAAACGGATGGCAATGGCATAGAAATCATTAAAGTTAAAGGTTGGGATTATCCGGCACTTATTCAGGCTTATCAAAAGGCGGCAAGAATTGCCCGTGACGAACACACTCCAGTGTTGGTACATGTGGTGGAAGTTACACAGCCACAAGGCCATTCGGCATCCGGCTCGCATGAGCGTTACAAGTCCAAAGAAAGACTAGACTGGGAGGTAGAATTTGACTGTAATTTGTTGTTTAGGGAGTGGATTCTTAAAAATAAATTTGCAGATGAGGCTGAACTCAAAGCATTGGAGAAAAAAGCCGAAGACTCAGCCAAAGAAGCCAGAAAAAAAGCTTGGGATGCTTATCAGGAAGCCATAAAGGATGATAATGCTCTTGTGAGTGCATTGCTCACCGAGGCCGTAGAAACTAGCAAAGGTGATTTGGAAGTAAGTAAACTCAAAACACAGTTTGACTCCAACACCAGTCTTCTCAAAAAAGATGGACTTAAAACGCTGAAATTGCTTTCAAGAATAGTTTCTGGTGAAAAAATTAGGAAGGAAATTAGTAAATTGATAGAGAATCTGCAGGCGAAAAATACTCATCGATACAGCAGTCATCTTTATTCTGAATTCGAAACCTCGCCCATGCGAGTAAAACCTGTAAAGGCCATTTACTCTGACAAAAGTCCGATGGTGGACGGACGGGAGATTGTTAACAGATTTTTTGATTATATTTTTTCTAAAAATCCTTTGGTTTTTGCCTTGGGCGAAGATATCGGAAAAATTGGAGACGTAAACCAAGGTTTTGCAGGTCTTCAAGAAAAATATGGCGAACTGAGAATCACAGATACAGGCATAAGAGAAACCACCATTATTGGTCAAGGAATAGGTGCTGCCATGCGTGGTTTGAGGCCTATTGTCGAGATTCAATACTTCGATTATATCTATTATGCCCTTCCAACACTCACCGACGACCTCGCCTCGCTGCGTTACCGTACCTTTGGAAAGCAGCTAGCTCCAGTGATTGTTCGTACCCGTGGCCACCGTTTAGAAGGTATTTGGCACTCAGGTTCGCCAATGGCCGTGATGATACACGCACTCAGAGGCATGCATGTTTTGGTGCCAAGAAATTTTGTAAAAGCAGCAGGTTTTTATAACACCTTACTAAAAGGCGATGACCCTGCCTTGGTCATTGAGAGCCTTAATGGCTACAGACTTAAAGAAAAACTGCCTGATAATCTCCACGAAGTATGCGAACCATTGGGTGTGCCGGAGATACTAAAAGAAGGAAACGATATTACGATAGTGACATACGGCTCCATGTGCCGGATAGTGGTAGAGGCCGCCGAAGACCTTCGAAAAGTAGGAATCAGTGCCGAAGTTATTGACGTACAGTCGCTTTTGCCTTTTGATATCAACAAAATGATTCTGAAATCTGTAAAAAAGACCAATCGTGTGATTTTTGCTGATGAAGATATGCCAGGTGGAGGTACAGCCTACATGATGCAGCAAGTGCTTGATGAGCATGGTGCCTATCATTTCCTCGACTCCAAACCCGTGTGTGTCAGTGCACAAGCCCACCGTCCAGCCTACGGTACCGATGGCGACTATTTCTCTAAACCCAACGTCGAGTCCATTTTCGATGCCGCCTACCAAATCATGTCTGAGGTTAATCCTGCCAAATATCCTGAGTTGTATTGAGCAGCATTATTTGAAAGACTAAAAGGCCGTAGCTCATTTTTTTCCTCCAAAAAAATAGCCTAATTTTGGTATTATTTTAAAATGCCTTGATGAAAGATTATATAGCTTCAAACAAACAACGATATTTAGACGAACTCTTCGATTTTTTAAGGATTCCCTCGGTCAGTGCGGACTCCAAGCATATTCCAGACATGATTACCTCCGCCGAATGGGTAAAAGATAAATTACTTGCAGCGGGTCTCGACAAGGCCGAAATTTGCCCTACAGAAGGCCATCCGATAGTTTTTGCTGAGAAAATTATTGACCCAAGTTTACCTACTATTTTGGTGTATGGTCACTATGACGTACAGCCTGCCGATCCCGTGGAACTTTGGAATAGCCCGCCTTTTGAACCAACGGTTATCATAACCCCAAGTCACCCGCAAGGAGCTATTTTCGCTCGTGGTGCTTGTGACGACAAAGGCCAGATTTATATGCATGTAAAGGCCATCGAAGCCATGATTTTGCACAACGAACTCACCTGCAACGTAAAGATGATGTTTGAAGGAGAGGAAGAAGTGGGCTCTGAAAATCTTGGAACGTTTGTAAAAAACAACAAAGAAAAACTCAAAGCTGATATCATTCTTATATCCGATACTTCTATCATCGGCAACGATATTCCTTCGGTGGAAACTGGCTTGAGAGGTTTGGCTTACATGGAAGTTGAAGTGGAGGCTGCCAACCGTGATTTGCATTCCGGCGTTTATGGTGGTGCAGTGGCGAACCCTATTAATGTTTTGTCGCAAATGATAGCCTCCCTGCACGATGCCGATGGCAAAATCACCGTAAAAGGATTTTATGACAAGGTGGTAGAACTGAGCCAGGTAGAAAGAGACGAACTCGAAGCCGCTCCGTTCGATTTGGAAGAATACAAAAAAGACCTCAACATTGCCGAAGTAACTGGCGAAAAGGGCTATACCACGAGAGAACGAGCCGCCATAAGGCCAACACTTGATGTCAACGGCATTTGGGGAGGTTACACGGGCGAGGGTTCAAAAACCGTTTTGCCTTCAAAAGCATTCGCCAAAATTTCGATGCGATTGGTGCCTGACCAAGACTGGGAAGAAATTTCCGACTTGTTTATGACACACTTCAAGGCCATAGCTCCTGCGACTGTAAAAGTTTCTGTAAAAAAACACCACGGTGGTCAGCCTTACGTAACCCCAACCGATTCTATTGGTTACAAAGCAGCATTTATGGCTTTGGAAGAAAGTTTTGGTAAGAGACCCGTACCAACACGTGGTGGTGGAAGTATTCCAATCGTAGCACTTTTTGAGCAAGAATTGGGACTAAAATCCATACTTTTCGGATTTGGTTTGGATTCTGACGCTTTGCATTCACCTAATGAGCATTATGGCATTTTCAATTTCATGAAAGGAATCGAAACCATTCCGTTGTTTTACAAGTATTTCCGGGAATTGAGTAAATAGTACTTGGATTGTATCAATATTTACTGGTGTGTAGAAATTTTCTATCATCAAAATCCTTGTAGAACAGCGTTACGAAGTATCAGTTTAATCAGCGTGTCGTTTTTGATTTTCAATGAACCTTTTATCAGCCGAACCAATAAATGAGCGACAAACTAAATTTAGAAGGCCTATCGACGGAGGCAACCTCAAATCACGATAATCTCGAGCAAAAATCCGTGTTTGAGCTGATAAGAGGAATGAATGATGAAGATAAGACCGTTCCTTTTGCAGTCGAGAAAGCTTTGCCGCAGATTGAAGCCTTTATTCAAAATGCTGTTGAAAGAATGCTCAATGGAGGTCGTTTGTTTTATATTGGAGCTGGCACAAGTGGTCGCTTAGGTATTTTAGATGCATCAGAATGTCCGCCGACCTACGGAGTACCGCATGGATTGGTGGTTGGATTGATAGCAGGTGGGGATCAGGCCATAAAATTTGCAGTAGAAAATGCCGAAGACGATGTAGACCAAGCTTGGGAAGATTTAAAGAAATACGACATTAATCAAAACGATACGGTTTTGGGAATAGCCGCTTCTGGTAGGACGCCTTATGTGGTGGGCGGCTTACAGAAAGCCAATCAAAATGGCATTTTAACGGGCTGTCTAGTTTGTAACAAAGGCAGTGAGGTAGCGGCAAATGCACAGTTTCCAATCGAAGTAGTTGTAGGGCCAGAATATGTAACAGGCTCAACTAGAATGAAATCAGGAACGGCCCAAAAGATGGTTTTGAATATGATTTCTACCTCCATAATGATAAAGCTAGGCAAAGTAAGAGGCAACAAAATGGTGGATATGCAGCTCAGCAACGAAAAACTGATAGAAAGAGGCATCAAGATGATTATCAGTGAGATAGGTGTAGATTATGCGGTAGCTAAGGAACTTCTAACTACGCAAGGTAGTGTAAGAAAGGCAGTGGATTTTTACCAAAACATAAATAGATGATATGGTTTTCGCTCAAATGGTTTTCAACTACTGCTCTTAACAAATTTGAGTGGGCGAATCCTTATTTTTTCTGGCTTTTCCTCCTTATTCCAATATTGTTTTTTTTGAAATGGGTATTCAAATCTCAGAGAAAGCAAACGTTGGTTTTGAGTGTTAGTAATTTGTCTATTCAAGCTTCGCTTTTCGTTTGGTTGCGGTATTTTGTGCCGTTTTTTTATATTTTGGGTATCGTTTGCTTGATACTCGCTTTGGCGAGGCCTCAGTTGGTTAACTCGGACAAGGAAAAGTATGCCGAGGGAATCGACATAGCATTGGCCATTGATATTTCAGACTCTATGTTGGCCAAAGATCTACAGCCTAACCGCCTTGAAGCAGCAAAAAATATAGGTAAAGAATTTGTAGAAGGCAGAGTAAACGACAGGATAGCCTTGGTGGCTTTTGCGGGTGAAACAACTACCTTAAGTCCGCTTACTACCGACTATGACTTGCTCAAAGAATATCTCAATAGCTTAAATACTAGTCTTATAAAAACCTCAGGCACAGCTATTGGAATGGCTCTTTCGTCTTGTATCAACAAGCTCAGAGACGTGCCGAGCAAATCGAAAATAGCCATTATTATCAGTGATGGTGACAACACTACGGGTGCCATAGCCCCTGAAACAGCGATCGAGTTAGCCAAAACTTTTGGGATCAGAGTTTACACGATAGCAATAGGTAAAAATTCAGCAGAGGAAGTCATTGATGAAAAAACACTGAAAATGTTGGCTGAAAAAGCCGATGGACAGTTTTTTAGAGCGACAGATAACAACGCCCTTATCAAGATTTTTAGCAAAATAAATCTTCTAGAAAAAACAAAATTCAAGGACCAAAACATCAAGGATGTTTCTGATTATTACTACATTTACCTCAACTGGTCCATTCTCTTTTTCTTGATTTCCTTATTCCTGAAATTCACTTTTTTAGGTAATATTTTGGAGGATTAATTACCAATTGTGTGAAATATTTCTTCTTTTTTGGAGAAAACGTCAAAATAATATTACAATTCGAATAATTTACCTAAAATCACATCTGAAAATTTTATAGGTTTGTGCTAACAACCTTAATAATGATGTTTAGAGTATTTCTTCTGGTTTTATTGTGCTTTCAGGTCTCTTTTGCACAAAAATCTCGTACTGAAAAACGAGTTCTAATATTTTCAAAAAATGCAGCTTGGGCTTACAGGCATGCTTCCATAGAATACGGAGCAAAAAAACTCAAGGAGTATTGTGAGAAAAATGGCATAAAAGCCGATGTTTCAGAAGATGCAAGTCTTTTTAATGACGAAACGCTTCAAAAATATAGTGCGTTGGTTTTCCTTAGTGCCAATCAGGACATTTTTGATGCCGACCAAGAGGCTGCTTTGCAGCGTTACATTCGTGCAGGAGGCGGTTTTGTCGGTATTCACTCCTCGTCTGGAGTGGAGCGAAACTGGAAATGGTTTAATCAGATGCTCGGTGCTACTTTCAAATTTCATCCTCCTTATCAGGATGGTACGGTGAGGGTAGTTGATAAAAAACATCCTTCTACCAAAATGCTTCCAACGGAGTGGAAAAGAACCGACGAATGGTATTTCTTTGGGCCAATGACCAATAAATTGAATGTATTGATGGTTTTGGATTCAACTACTTTCAAGTCCAATGTTCATACTCAAAATTACCCTAACGCTTGGTATCATGATTTTGAAGGTGGACGTTCGTTTTACACAGCGGGTGGGCATAGCGAAAAGGATTTCGACGATCAGCTTTTTATGCAACATCTTTTTGGAGGAATTACTTACGCCATTGGCAAAAATAAAATGCTTGACTATTCAAAAAACGCCAAATTTGAGAAAGCCCCGGCTCGCATAATTACCCTTGATCCTGGACATTTTCATGCAGCCTTGGTTCAAAAAACCATGTTGACTGGCCTAAATCCAGAGGTTCAGATTTATGCTCCAGCAGGAGAAGATTTAAACCAACATTTGCAAAGGATAAATTCTTACAATACCCGTAAGGATGCTCCTACTTCTTGGAAAACAAATACTTACACGGGTTCGGATTATTTCGAAAAAATGATTTCGGAGAAAAAAGGTGATATCGTTGTAATGGCTGGAAATAATGCCAAGAAAACAGACGCCATTCTGAAATCAGTAGAAGCGGGAATGAATGTGCTGGCTGACAAACCCATGTGCATTGATGCCGAAGGATATGAAAAGCTAAAAACTGCCTTTAAGGTAGCCAAAGAGAAGAGTATTCTTTTGTACGATATCATGACCGAGCGGTCAGAAATCACGACCACACTCCAAAGAGAATTGTCTATGATGAAAGGGATTTTTGGAGATTTATTGCCTGGAACTCCTGAAGATCCTTCTATAATCAAAGAAAGTGTTCATCATTTCTTCAAATATGTTTCTGGTAGTCCGCTTATCCGTCCACAATGGTTTATGGATACCAAACAACAGGGCGAAGGAATTGTGGACGTGACCACTCACTTGGTCGATTTGGCCCTTTGGGCGGCATTTCCTGAAGTACCCTTGGATGTAAAAGATGCCAAAGTTTTGGCAGCTAAACGTTGGCCTACCGAAATGACATTGGATGAATTCGGTAAAATTACAGGAGCAAAATCTTTTCCAGATTTCTTGAAAAAGGACTTAAAGGATGCCAATACTTTGAATGTCTTTGCCAACGGAGAGATTGATTTCAAAGTAAAAAATGTGCACTCTAAAGTAAAAGTACTTTGGAACTACAGCACTGATAAGGGTGGTGACACACACTATTCAATTATGAAAGGTTCTCTTGGAAATATTGAGATAAAACAAGGTGAGGAAGAGAAATATACGCCAACTTTGTATATCAAAAACTCAAAAATTTCAGAGGCAAATTTGAATGCTGAGTTTGATAAATTGAAGTCAAAATATCCAGGAATCACTTTGGTGAAATCAGGAAGTGATTATATTGTGGATATTCCTACAAAATACAGAACGGGTCATGAGGCTCATTTTGGAGAAGTGATGGAGCGTTATTTGAAATTTTACAAAGTAAATAACCTGCCAGACTGGGAAGTCCCAAACATGCTTTTGAAATATTACATCACCACAAGTGCTTTAGAATTAGCCAACAAACAAAAATGACAAATCCTTTTTCTTTAGAAAACAAAATAGCCTTGGTAACGGGCGGAGGTTCGGGTATAGGTTACGAAATCACACGTTGCTTAAGAGATGCAGGGGCCAAAGTGATCATCACTGGCCGAAGAGAAAATATGCTGCAAGAGGCCTTAAAAGCTATGGGTGAAAATGTCTTTTACGAAGTAAACGACGTTACCGACCTCAGCAAAACTTCAGAATTGGTTGAAAGTATTTCACAAAAATTTGGAGAGATTGACATTTTGGTCAACAATGCAGGTATCAACATGAAAAAACCTGCGGTTGATGTTACCGATGCAGAATTTAACAATATTATCCAGACCAACCTCACTTCCGTTTTTGCATTGAGTAGAGAAGTGGCAAGGCGTATGATATCCAGAAAAACTGGTTCGATTATCATGATTTCATCCATGGCTGGTTATTATGGTATAGATAGGGTACCGGCATACACGGCATCTAAAAGTGGCATAGAAGGTCTTACAAAAGCCTTGGCATCGGATTGGTCGAAGTTTGGAGTAAGAGTAAATGCCATAGCTCCAGGTTTTATAGAAACTGCCATGATGCAAACTGCCATGAACTCAGACCCTGACCGAATGAATAAAGCCCTTGGTCGCACTCCCATGGCCAAATTCGGAAAACCAGAGGACATTGGTCACGCGGCAGTGTTTTTGGCCTCGGAGGCCGCATCATATATTACAGGAGTATCGTTGAGAGTAGATGGTGGAAATGCCATTGGATTCTAAACTTCTGCAATTAGTAATATTTATGGTCTTGAAATTTCAATTATTCATATATTTGAGAAAATTTTAAGTCTTTAAATTTCTTGTCTCTCATGCTCGAAGTTCTCCGTACCAATTCTTCAAGTGAGCATTTTGTGGCTTTGGTAAAAAAGTTGGACGCCTATCTAACTATTACCGATGGTGACGAACATGCTTTTTACGACCAATTCAACAAAATTGACAATATAAATCACGTTGTGGTTTATTATGAGAATGGAATCCCCGTAGCTTGTGGTGCTATCAAACAAATGGGCCTGACGAATGTCTGGGAAGTAAAGAGAATGTTTGTAGAAGAAAATATGAGAGGAAAAGGCGTAGCTTCGCTGGTAATCAATGAATTGGAAAAGTGGGCCAAAGAGCTGAATGTCGAAAAATTAGTTCTGGAGACAGGTAAAAGACAAACTGAAGCTTTGGCGTTTTATCATAAAAATGATTATCAGATTACAGAAAATTTCGGCCAATATATCGGTGTAGAAAACAGTATTTGTTTCGAAAAGCTACTTCAATAAGCATAAATATTTCTTGAATTATTTATAGAAAGCAATATTTCTTATATTTGCTAAATAATATTATGCTTGCATACTAATGGAAACTTACGCCAAAATACTACTCATCGCTTCTCCCATATTTTTGTTTTTGGTTATGGCCGAAAAACTCTACGGATATTTGAGGTTTAAGCATGAATTCAGAACTATGGATACCATTTCGAGTCTTAGTTCGGGTTATACAAATACCTTAAAAGATGTTTTGGGCTTAAGTATTACCATCATTTCTTACAAATGGTTTTATGAGCATTTGGCGGTTTTCGATATAAAATCTACTGTTTGGGTTTATGTTATTGCCTTTATTGCGTTGGATTTTTCAGGTTATTGGGTACACCGATTGGCTCATGAGGTTAATTTCTTTTGGAATAAACACGCCATTCATCACAGCAGCGAGGAGTTTAATTTGGCGTGTGCTTTACGTCAAAGCATTTCTACTTTCGTGAATATTTTCACATTTTTTCTCATTCCAGCTGCTATTTTTGGCGTAAAGCCAGAAGTTATAGGTGTTGTTGCTCCGATTCAATTATTCGCTCAATTTTGGTACCATACGGTGTATATCGATAGGATGGGTTTTCTGGAAAAAATCATTGTAACACCCTCTCATCACAGAGTTCATCATGCACTTAATCCAGAATATTTGGACAAAAATCATGGGCAGATTTTTATCATTTGGGATAAACTCTTTGGTACTTTTCAAGAAGAATTACCCCACCTCAAGCCCGTTTATGGCATTACAAGGCCTATGGCGACATGGAACCCTATAAAAATAAATTTCAAACATCTCTGGCTTTTGATTTTGGATGCTTGGAGGGCTGATTCTTGGAAAGATAAGTTCAGAATTTGGTTTATGCCAACTGGTTGGCGTCCAGAAGGATTTGAAGAAAAATATCCCGTTGATAAAATTACAAATCCTTATAATTTCCAGAAATATACAACAGAGTTCTCACTGGGAGCCAGAACCTGGATTTGGGTTCAGTTTTTTATCACCCTTGGCTTTTTGTCTATAATGTTTTATTATTTCGGAAATCTTTCATTGTCACAGTTAATGCTTTATGGCTTGATGATTTTCCTCAATATCTATGCATACACCGAATTCATGGACAAAAATTCAGGATTCCTGTTTTTTGAATTAGTAAAGAATCTTTATGGAATTGGTATAATTGCCTTTACAGACTTTTGGAATCCATTGTTTGAGCAATTGGCCATTTTGAAACCAATATTTTTGACCTATTTCATTGTCTCAACATTGGTTTCAGTGTATTATTTCAGATCCAAAGAAGTCTTTGATTTAAAGACCAAAATAGCTTAATTTTCGAGATAATCTAAATCTTTATCGTGGGTTTCTGCAATACTAAGTGTTGAATAAAAGCCGATTATGTAAATAATTAGGCCTACCGCTGCTGCCGCCCATATAACCCCAAAGTTTGGCTTCCAAAAACCAAATAAGGTGGTCATACCCGCAACGGAACCTCTGACCATATTGGGTACAGTAGTAGCTGCAGTAGCTCTCAGGTTTGTTCCAAACTGCTCGGCACCAACGGTTACAAACATGGCCCAGTAGCCTGTCCAGAAACCTAACCAAACGCATGTAGCATAAAGTGCAAAGGCACTTTGCATTCCGCCAAAAAGATAAAATAGAACGCCTAAAAGTGACATCCCCATCATAAAAGCGATGGCTTTTTTGCGAGAAGCCAACCAATGGCTCAGGAAACCACTCAGAAAATCTCCTGCCGATATACCTACATAAGCCCACATGATGGCGAGGCCTGGTTCTACTTTCTCGGTAAAGCCAAAAGTTTCGCCAAATTGATTGCTGAGATAGACCAATATTCCAATGCAAAACCACGTAGGCATGCCTATGCCGATACACCTTAAATATTTTGTGAATCTATTCCAATCTGTAAAAAAAGCAAAGAAATTGCCTTTAGAAACATGGGCTTTGTCCGTAATGCTTTTGTACATACCCGACTCCAAAACGCCTACTCTCAATAACAAAAGCAAGAAGCCCATTCCACCACCTATAAAGTAAGCAATGGTCCAGTTGCCCGATAATTTTACGGTAAAAGTGGCCACAACAGCACCCAAAAGTCCGACTCCCGCAACAAGAGAAGTACCTTTTGCTCTGAGATGCTTTGGTAAAGCCTCAGAAACTAAAGTAATACCAGCTCCAAGTTCTCCTGCTAGGCCAATTCCTGCTAAAAACCTAAGCCATTTGTAAGCTTCCACTTTATCTACGAAGTCCATTTGCGGAATAAAACCACAAAAAATATTGGCCAGTGAATAGGTTATTATTGAGCCGAAAAGTACCGAAAGTCTACCTTTTTTGTCTCCCAATGTACCCCAAAGTATACCGCCAATTAGCAGTCCGATCATTTGGATATTGATGATGCTTGTACCTATAGTATCTACCTCTTGTTTGTTTAAACCAAGGCTTTCTAGGCTGGGTATCCGCACGATTCCGAAAAGTTGGAGGTCGTAGATATCGACAAAATAGCCCAATGCCGCCACTATAACTGGCATACTAAACAAATGCTGCAGGTCTGATTTTTCGTTTTTCATTCTAGGGTTTTTATGATTTTAGGGTTTATGATTTTCTATATTTTTACACCAAACGCTAGGTCTCCTGCATCTCCAAGGCCCGGAACTATGTATGATTTGGTGTTAAGTTCAGGGTCAATGTCTCCTATCCAAAGTTTGCATTCGGGCATTCGGGCATTGATGTATCTCACACCTCTTTCGCTGGCCACCACAGATACAATATGAGTTTTTGAAGGAATACCAAATCTGAGTAGGGCGTGGTAGGCTTTCTCAAGCGATTTGCCAGTGGCCAGCATTGGGTCACAAATGATAAGTGTTTTGCCTTGTAAGCTTGGGCTACTGATGTAGTCCATTTCTATCTCAAACTGCTCTTTTTTATCGTGAACACCACGGTATGCACCTATGAATGCACTGTCTGATTTGTCGAAAAAGTTTAGAAGGCCTTGGTGCAAAGGCATTGCTGCTCTCAGAACTGTGGCAATTATGGGGTAGTCATTTAGGGTTTGGCTTTCTTTTGTTCCCAAAGAAGTCTCTGTTTGGGAATTTACAGAAGGCAATGATTTCGAAATTTCATATGCGAATATCTCACCGATGCGTTCTAAATTCCTACGAAACCGCATGGTGTCTTTTTGGATGTCTTTATCACGAAGTTCGCTCAGGAAATTATTTGCGACGGAGTTTTGCTCGGCTAATACCCACATTTTTAATTTTATTGTTTCAACAAAAATAACAAAATACTTTATTGTAATCCATTTCTCCTGAAAACAAATAAAAATATGAAAGGGCTAAAAAAAACAAAACCTCTTTTCCGGAAAGAAAAAGAGGTTTTAAAATGTCGATTCTTACGAAAACTACACTTTGATTTCAACGTCAACACCTGCTGGTAGTTCCAATTTCATAAGTGCATCTACAGTTTTAGGACTTGCAGAGAAGATATCGATCAATCTCTTGTAAGTACAAAGCTGGAATTGCTCTCTTGATTTTTTTGAAACGTGAGGAGAACGCAAAACGGTGAATTTCTCAACACGAGTAGGCAACGGAATTGGTCCGCTAACTGTAGCTCCTGTAGATTTTACCGCTTTAACGATTTTCTCAGATGAGTTGTCAACCAACATGTGGTCGAAAGACTTCAATTTGATTCTGATCTTTTGTGACATTTGGTTCTGATTTTTTTGGTGAAAAATAAGCCTGCGAAAGAACCATTTACTCCGACAAGCCAAAAATTGGAGTGCAAAATTAAGGATAATTCTCTAATCACAAAAGTTTTATGGAAAATCAATTTTTGGAAATCATATTCCCTTTACCACACGCCAAAGTTTGTGTTCCCACAAACTTCACACCACATTAATTCATTTCTTTGATTCGCAGAGCCCTTTTCATAAATTTGCCAAAAATACAAGTATGGTAACTTTTCCAAACGCAAAAATAAATCTCGGGCTGAATATCATCGAAAAACGAACCGATGGATACCACAACATTGAGTCTGTTTTTTATCCCATTGCTTGGTGTGATGCCCTCGAAATAGTTAAAGCCGACAGCTTTTTATTTCAGTCTTCTGGTCTGGAAATACCAGGAAATCAAGATAATAATTTGATTGTGAAGGCCTTTCGGGTTTTAGAAAATGACGGGCTTGTCGATGGTAAATTTGTAAATATTCATTTACACAAAATATTGCCAATGGGTGCAGGAATTGGTGGAGGCTCTGCTGATGGTGCATTTGCCTTAAAAATGCTAAATGAGATATTTGAGCTGAATCTTTCTAATAGTGCACTAGAAAAATACGCTGAAAGCCTTGGTAGCGATTGCCCATTTTTTATTGAGAATAAACCGAAGTTTTGTTTTGGAAAAGGCACAGAGTTTAAAGAGATTAGTTTTAGTTTAAAAGATAAAACAGTGGTCCTTGTGAACCCGCAGATTCATATCTCAACAGCCGAGGCATACGCTGGGGTTAAACCTCATCGACCTGAATTTTCAATATTGGAAATCCTGTCAAAACCGATAACACAATGGAAGGAGTGGCTGAAGAATGATTTCGAAGCAAAAATTATCGAAAATCATCCTTCAATTGGTGATATTAAATCAAAATTATATGAGATAGGTGCTGAATACGCCTCTATGACGGGTAGTGGCTCCACAGTTTTTGGGATTTTTGATTCTCCTAAGGATCACATAAACGAAGTTTTTCCAGATTATATTTGTTGGCAAGGGGATTGTCAGTATTGATTTAATAATTTTTGCTAAATTTAGAGTTTCATAATTCAACCATTCTCCAAAACAGAAAATGTTTACTCTCCGTGATATCTCCAAAATGATAGATTATTCTTTGTTGCATCCGACTATGACGGACAAAGACCTCGTTGAGGGCTGTATAATAGCAAAGCAATACGATGTAGCAGCGGTTTGTGTAAAGCCGTATTTTGTAAAGCAAGCATTTGAAATACTGAAAGATACAGATGTGAAAGTATGTAGTGTCATAGGTTTTCCGCATGGAAACGGCTCCATTCAGGCCAAGGTTTTTGAGACGAGGTTGGCATGTAAAGATGGAGCTACAGAGATTGACATGGTAGTGAATGCGGGTAAGGTGTTAGGAGAAGATTGGCGTTATGTAAAAAAGGAAATAAATGCCATCAACAAAGAATGTGTGAAACACGGAGCTATTTTGAAGGTAATATTTGAGAATGATTTTTTGCCAAAAGATAAGTTCAAAATCAAGCTCTGCAAGATATGCTCAACCGTCGGTGTGGCATTTATTAAAACTTCTACAGGCTACGGATATGTGAAACAAGCCAATGGTGATTATAACTACATGGGTGCCACCGAACATGACCTTGTTTTGATGAGGAAACATGCTTCTCCAGGTGTTCAGATAAAAGCAGCAGGAGGTGTCAGGACATTAGATGGGCTGCTGAAAGTTCGAGAATTGGGTTGCACCAGACTTGGTGCCACTGCTACCATCACCATTATGGAAGACGCTAAGCAAAGGCTGGGTATAGCCACCGTTGGCGTTAAAGAAGAAACCAATACTTCGGGATATTGATTCCTTCAAAACTGAAACCCAACCCTCACTTGAAAACGCTTTAGGTTTTTGGTTTCGATACTTGATATGTTGTAAATATCCGTTTCCTCAAAATTCTGACTTATTTCCATGTACTGGTATTTGTAGCCAAAATTTACTAGCCAAGCCGAACCGTTGCGGGTAGGAAATTTGAAACCTACACTTGGATTTAGCAAAATTCCACCTTTTACGTTCTCATAACTATTGGTGGCATTGGCAAAGGTAGCTCCATAGCCTGCGTCTAAACTTGCTTGAAACTTAGCTCCGTTGTCATTCTTTTCAAAAATGATATGCCTGATGCCTCCGGCAATGGGTACCAAGATGGCTGAAGAATACATGTCAAGGCCGGTCGTAAGGCCAATGGTGGTCTTTTTTCTTACCTGAAAGCCATTAAATGTTTGAAGACTCAAATTGGCTACATTTTGAAGACTGAATCCGTTTGGAGTGGGGTTTGGCCAATAGCTGGAGTAACTCGGATAATAGTAGTAGTTGTTATTTTTTACTCTTCCAAACAAAACTCCGAATTCGGTCTGATTCACAAACGGAAACTTAAATAGTTTTTCTTTTTGGCCAAAAGAAACATTGAAAACAAAACTGCCAAGGAGGGTTAAAATCAATATCTTTTTCATTTTTTTACTTCGATTTTGCTAAGTAGTTTCAAGTTTTTTGGGTCGCTGTTGTCATATTGATATAAGCCGTCTTCGCCTATCATCAACAAATGCTTATCGTCTAATTGAATTACATCGAATGCATGTAGGTCTTTGAGGTGTTGTTGAAGCTTGAGGTCTGTAGACTCCTTGGCATCAAAGGATTTTAAACCATATTTACCTTCACAAACAGTAAGTTTACTGTTCAATATCGATAGCCCGTGCGGGTTTTCCATTTGATATGATTTAATCAAAAATGGCGAACCAAGATTTTTTACATCTACTACGTCCAGCTGGTTTGGAGCGGCTCCACACCAGCCTTGTCGTAGAGTAACATAAGCCTTGTCGTTTTCTACCACCACAGGATCGCAGGCCCTAGCATGCTGAAAAATGGAAAGGCGAACCGGCGAAGCAGGTGTAGAATTGTCAAAGATGTACATACCCGTATTGGAGCCTATGAATAGCTTGTCTTTGTATGGAAATATAGTCTCTATACCCCAGCCCAAGTTTATTTTATTTACAGAATCTGGTTTTTGAGTGTTTTTGATGTTGAAAACCAGTAAATCTGACTGTGTGGCTGCATATAGATAGTCGTCGTAAAGGGTAAATCGTGCCATAGATCCGCCCGTACCAGAACTACCTGTTGTGCTGCCTGAACTGCTGGTGTTGCCTTTGAATGAATCATATGCGATACCACCTCCGAATACTGGCCAAACCGAACCGCTTTGCCCGCAATTTGTGGCAACTGTTTGTGTGATCGTTTTGAATTCATAATCGGTTATGATTTTAGAATAAGGATCGTAGTACCAGCTAACTCCATCAACCAGACCATAGTTAAACATGTTTTTTACGCGTCCTACTTCCTTGATGCTTTTGGGATTTGTAATGTCTAAAGCCACGAGGTCCATATAACTATCTGCATAGAGTATGTTATCACGGACCGCCATATCTATCACTCCCGGAATTTTCAAAAATGCCAACTTCACCGGGCTACTCGGATTGGAGTTGTCTATGATGTGTAGGCCTTTTTTTACTTCACTGATAATGAGGTAATTGTTGTAGGCATATATTTTGCCTGGTTTCACAAGGTCTTGTGGGGTTTCGTTGAGTATGCCGGCACGAACCTGCTCTTGGCTTATCTGAAACGGAACTGTGGTACGAAAAGTACGGGTTTGGGTGCATTCGTCTGTACAGCTCCAGTTTACCAATGCCACAAAGGCTATAATCAATAACTTTTTCATAGATTTGATACTTTACCGATAAACATTATGGTGTTTGAGGTTTTTTCTGTGATTAAGAAGGCGAAAGGTTTGTTACAAATAATTTTTGGATAAGTTTGAATAGAAGTTACTTCAATTCCAATGGTCGTTACCGCAGCGGCTTCTGTTCCTTTCTCGTCTACAGCTACGTAAGTATCTTGTTTTACAAATCCTACTTTTAGTTTCCCTGCCGGTTTGGCAATTTTTGATAAATCTGCTTGGTTTCCAAAGACCTTTATCATGCCCATTTTTTGCAAAACAGAATTCAGTTTTTTCGAATATTCTATCGTGAATTTTGGTAAGCTGACACCCACTTTAGTTTTCGTCATGGCATTTTGAGCGGCCTGCCAATTGGTGGCGTCAAGTTTTGAGACAATATTTTCTACAGTACCGGATTTTGGCAAGAGAACGGTCATGCTGTATTTTTCGTTGCCGTATGGAAGCTCTACCAGTTGATAATTTTCCAAGTTGCCGTATTTGAACTCTGAGGTTTGATTCATCATATCCACCATTTTAAGTCCTTTTGCCCCATTGAATTCGGCTTTTTGGGTACTTTCGGTATTAAATTCTTTGGTCCAGTCACCTTTGAAATAAAGAGCGTTTATTAAAAACATCACTTGACTTGGTTCTATTTTCTCAAGAATTTTCTTGATTTTGGCGTTGGTATTGTCGCTCGCCCATTGGTTTATTTTCTCTACTGTCGCTGTATTTGCAAAATCCTCATTGTAAAGTCTGGCTTTGAAATTGGTGGTGAGGTTATCCAGGAATGTTTGTTCGGAAACAAAACTCTTGTCTTGCCAAATGGAGTTGGCAATAGTATTTATCACCTTCGGGTCCACTTTCGGCAGGTTTTCTATGAGCTCGGCATAGGTCTTGTTTATCTCTTCCATGCTTTGGTTTTCCAAGCCCAACATTTTTTGGATTTCGGCTTTTGTCTCAGTATCGGCACCGTTTAGCAACATTCCAAGTGCAATGTGCAGGCTTAGTGGCGATATGAAATAGTTGTTGTCAACGCTTTCTTCGGCTTGCAAATTTTTCCAGAAATCAAAGGCAAAGTTGGAAGTTTTGGCGGCGAAATCGGCTGAAATATTAATAGATTTAACCTCAGGGTTGGACTGTTCACAATTGCTCATAGCAAATAAAACGGTTGTGAGCGTGATACTTAGAATTACCTTTTTCATGTTAATTATTAAGTTTGAATATCATTTTTTGTTTTGTAGAACTCAGTGTGAGATTTTCGCCCGAAAGGTCAAAACTGGAGACTTCTGCAAGTCGCAGCAAATAGTCCTTTTCGAATGCAGTGGCCGAAGCATTGCCGGCAATCTCAGTCATGACCAAGTTGTTGATATTGATTTTGGTGTTTACTATCGAAAAATCTGCTTGATAAAAATTGATAGAGCTTTTGCCACTGAGGATATTGCGGCCTTTCTCGTTTTTTTCGGTCTTAAATTCCAAAATTACGTCATAAGGTATTTTTTGACCCGACTCATAGGCCGATAGTTTCCACTTCGCATAAATGCTACTTTTGTCGGCTAGGCCTGCCGTATAGTTTTTGTCTGGATCTATCGCCTGATCGTTTTTGCATCCATTAAGAGCTAATAATAGTAATAAAAATAGGTTTTTCACATATTTATAGTCTCTTCCAAGTACGTTACGACCCGGAGAAGTAATCAATCTATTATGTGTCAAAAAATTAGTCATTTGTATTTTTATTTTAACAGAAATTATTTCAACCGACTGATAGACAGTACGATGTAGTATGGAAGAAAATTATCCGTCACTTTTCCGATGGTGGAAAATTTAGTTTGAATGGCGAGGCTTTTCAGACACTCGCCATCAAATTATTACCCTTAAACCCCTTACGTTTATATAGAGTCGGGCGATGATATTTTGGTTGCAATGGGCTAGATATTTTTTCTTAGAATGAACTTTTTGGATTTCAAAAATGATTATATGATTAAATGTTCATATATTTGAATATTCAATAATAAGAAGCA
This sequence comes from Leadbetterella sp., assembly GCA_035299025.1. Classification (GTDB taxonomy): domain Bacteria; phylum Bacteroidota; class Bacteroidia; order Cytophagales; family Spirosomataceae; genus Leadbetterella. The sequence goes on along the minus strand of DATGXK010000015.1, from coordinate 51,829 downwards.
ATGAAAGAAACGATATTGTCAGGATGGAATTTTATGCGGTGGTTGAGGTTGATTATGGGCATTTACATCATCATCACGAGCATTACTGGTAAAAACTATGTTTTTGCTGTGATTGGTGGTTTGTTTGTTTTTCAAGCCATAACCAACACCGGTTGTGCGGCATGTGCCTCTGTGCCGGTTTCGAATCTCGACCAAAAGGACACGGAGACTATTGAATTCGAGGAAATAAAGGCAGAAAAGCAATGAAGAAGTTTTTGATTCCAATTTTAGGAGTTATTTTAGGAGCAACAAGTGGATATTTATACTGGCAGCAAGTGGGCTGTTCGTCTGGTACTTGTATGATAACCTCTAAACCGCTCAATTCAACGATTTATGGAGCGGCAATGGGGTATTTGGTTTTTGGATTAATTGAAGATTTAATAAAGAAAAGATGAAAAAAGTAAAAGGTTTGATCCTGTTGTTAATGATTGGCATTGGTTTTCTGAACTGCTCAGAGGCTAATTCTCAGGTTAAAAGCTTAGATCTCGATGGTTTTGTTTCCAAAATCAAATCTACTCCTAATGCACAGTTGATTGATGTTAGAACTCCCGGAGAATGGGCCCAGGGAAAGATAGGTTCGTCAAAACTAATAAGTATTGCCGACCCTAATTTTCTTGAACAAGCTAGTAAACTTGACAAGAGTAAGCCAGTTTTTGTTTATTGTGCCGTAGGAGGTAGAAGTTCTAAGGCTTCTGCTATGTTGCAGCAGGCGGGTTTTACACAAGTTTATAATTTGAGCGGTGCTGGCTACACTGGTTTGGCTGCTAAAGGAGTAAAGTAATGCAAGAAAAATACAGGACACTTCTCGCACCTCTGATGGCTTCAATGACCTTAGGTCTCGCTCCATTTGTGCCTGAGCCACATGTTTTAGGTAAAATAAGGTGGGTTTTGGGAGGAGCCAAAGGTATGCAAATGATGGATTGGGGCGACTTACTGATGCATGGAGCTCCATGGATTTGGTTGATTTATGCTACAGTTAATGTATTTGTAATCAAAAGAAAGTAATATTTCAAGATTGAGTAAAAGATTCGAAAAGGAAGGCTGTATATGGCCTTCTTTTTTGTTTTTAGCTAAAAAACTTGCCTTTTTAGAAGATTCATAACCCGTTTGTTCTTCCGACTTATTTAATGCTGTCATAAGTTTTATCTTTGCGTCACCTATGATAATATTTTAAAAACAAGCATTTGACTAATAACCAACAAACCCAAACTCCGAAGGTTTTTTATGAAATCTTCATTCGTTCTTTCTGTGATTCTAATCATGACGGAAAAGGAGACCTGAATGGAATCACGTCTAAACTCGATTATCTCCAATTTCTGGGCATTGAAGGAATCTGGATAACGCCTTTCTTCAGGTCAAATTCATATCATAAGTACGATGTGATTGATTATAAGTCGGTTGATCCTGAATGTGGCACCCTGGGCGACTTTGAAAACTTAGTTAGAGAAGCACACAAGCGGAATATAAAAGTATTGTTGGATTTGGTGATAAATCATACGAGCAGCCAGCATTGGTGGTTTCAAGAAGCCAAAAAGGGGAAAGAAAATCCGTACAGAAACTATTACAATTGGCTTTCACCCGCCCAAATAAAAGCCAAAGGAATAGCAGAACGGGAAGCTACGGCCGATAGTGCTGAGAAACAACCTTGGCATTGGGCAAATAAAGCCGATGATGAAAAATATTATGGCATGTTTTGGAGCGAAATGCCAGACCTAAACATGGACAATCCGAAAGTGAGGGAGGAGGTTTATGAAATTGGTAGATTTTGGTTAGAAAAAGGTGTAGACGGATTCAGGATGGATGCAGCGAAACACATTTATCCCGATTGGGAAGCTCATAAATGTCATGCTTTTTGGCAAGAATTCAGACAAAAAATGGAAGCCATAAAATCCGATGTGTATATAGTAGGTGAGGTGTGGACTTCGGCCGAAAAAATTGCTCCGTTTTTTAGAGGTTTGAAGGCGAATTTTAATTTTGATTTGTGTTTTGCGATACAAGATATTGTAAAATTGGGCAAAGATTCTAAAGATATTGTTTCTATGCTCATTTCGAATTACGAACTTTTTTCTGTAGAAAATCCAGCATTTATAGATGCCACTATGCTAAGTAACCATGACCAAAATCGGATTGGAAGTGTGGCTGACGGAAACAGTGAAAAACTTAAAATGGCAGCTAATTTACTATTTACACTGCCCGGAAATCCATTTCTATACTATGGAGAAGAAATAGGAATGAAAGGCAAGAAGCCCGATGAAAACATCAGAGAGGCCTTTATTTGGAACAAACGGTCGGAGGATAATGACCGAACCAACTGGCGAAAACCAGTTTACAACACCGATTCCAAAACCACGCCTCTGAAGTTTCAAATAGAGGAGGAAAACTCGCTTTTTAATCATTACAGAAAATTGATTGAAGTTCGAAAATCTATTCCTGCTTTGGCACAAATTAGTCCGCCGAATCTTCAAAAGTCAAGTATTTCAAATAAAAAGATAATATCATTTATTAGACCTCATCAGGATGCTGATGTGCTTGTTATTCAGAATATTACGAATGAAAACGTGGAGGTTTTGGTGAGAGAGAGAATTGTTAACGTAATTTTATCAATGAAAGGTTCGAAATTGGAAGGGCAAAAGGTAAAACTTGAACCATACGAGATAATAGTTCTAAAGCTGTAATACTTACAACCTTATAGATGTACCAAAAAATCCGACCTCAGCAAGTCGGATTTCTCATTAATAATTTCCGCTTATTAAAATATGGAAAACGACGTATAACGTTAATTTATTAATCACTGAATATCAGTCTTGTCAGTGTCGTCTGTGTTCCATTTCAACACGTACAAAATCACCTCTTCAACCTCAAATAAAAGAAGTCATCTTTTTTCCACGACACTCGTTTTTTGTTTTGTGCTGCCATGTAACTGATTAGGAAATTCACTTGGGCGTATTTTCTGCTCGCCGACCAAACAAATCCATTTTCAATTTGGTCAGAAGGTCTATGATAATGGGCCGCACGCCATTTTTTTACATCTTCAGCCAAGTTTTTGTTAGAATTTATGTGTCCAAACTTCACGTGCAATGCAGGGATGCCCGCCTTCACAAAACTATATTGATCGCTTCTCACAAAACGCCCCTCGGTTGGTTCTGGGTCGGTTTCTATGCTCAAATTCAATAATTTTGCGGCTTTTTTAGTGATATCTTCCAATGTGCTATGCTCGGCTCCGAGTGGTGCAATCGACTCTAATTGAGCCAAAAACGTTGGCATATCGGTATTGACATCCACCACAATGTCTTTTTTAGGAACAGTAGGGTTATTTGCAAAATAGGCCGAACCCAAAAGCCCCATTTCTTCAGCAGTACACATCAAAAACAACATGCTGCGTTTCGGTTTTAGTGGTAATTGGCTGTAAGTTCTGGCTATTTCCAAGGCAGCCGCTACACCAGAGGCGTTGTCATGAGCTCCATTATAAATCGAGTCGCCTTCAATGGCTTTTCCTACTCCCAAATGATCCAAATGTGCAGAATGAATTACATATTCTTTCTTTAATTTTTTATTGATTCCTTCAATTTTTCCGATGACATTGTAACTTTCTATATCGCTGTAAACAGACTCATAGTTGCCTGAGGCGGTTGTTTTTAAGTTTTGACTTACGTAATTGCCTTTTTCTAGGCCTTTCCAAATTTCTTCGAGATTCAAGCCGTTCGCTTTCATCAATTCTTTCAAAACATCCACTGTTATGCTTCCAGCTACTTGAATATTCCCACCCATGTAGTTTGCAGAAGGAGTCAGTTTTCCATCGGGTTTTATGGACACATTGCTTCCGCCTTGAATGGACAAATTGGCTCCCACTTTGAATCGAGCCGTGTTGTTTTCATAATTACAAAGCAATACGCCTATGGCTCCGTGTTTCAGGGCATAATCTTGGTAAGTACTTGGATATCTGAGGTGTAGTTTCACATTGGCAGGTACGTTATCAGGTGATTTTTGTAAAACCACACAGATTTTGCCTTTTACGTCAATGTTTTTGTAATCATTAAAGCCCAGTTCGGGGGCGTCTATGCCAGACCCAACAAATACCAAAGGTGCATTGAAATCTACCTTGGCTTTTTCGGGGTTAGCATAAAACAAATAGTCTTCACCTAAAACCAGTTTTTTGTTTGTTCCATCGCCTTGAGTGAAACTTAAACTGGTCTTTTCTTTTACCAATTTTGAATTTCTTAAGTTTACTTTTTGGGTATAGCCACCGTTTTCTCCAGCCGGGGTAAGACCCATGCTTTTGTATTCTTTTATAACATAATCTACCGCCATTTGATAGCCTGGTTTGCCTGGTTTTCTTCCCAAAAGGGCATCGCTTGCCAAATAGGCAACGTGTGCTTTGATTTTGTTGGTATCAATGTTTTCGGTGAGTTTTAACACTTCCGAAGTGACTCCTTGGGCAGAAATACCAAATGGTATTAATAACAGTAAGAAACTTAATTTGTTGATTTTCATTTTGTTTTGAAGTTTAAACATTTAACCAATAAGTCATTTTCAAGATTAAAGCTCGGTTTTTAGGAGTCCAGGGTTGAATGCCGAATCGTGGAATTTGTTCTGCAAAATAATTGTCGGTATACACCAAAAATATATCACTCACAGGTTTGAATCTCCATTGTAGGCGACTGTTTATATTGGTGTTATTGGTTTGTGAATTATACTGAAAATAGGTACTCAAAAATACCGATTTCGAAAAAGACATTTCAGCTTTTGGACCTATTAACCAATATTTAACTGAATTATAGGGCTTTTGCATCTGAATATTGGTGTAATACACGTCCATCGCTAATTTGCCATATGGCTGAATTCGATAGTTGAATGTCGATTCTATCCCTAAAATCTTTCCATCGTTTATGGTTTTGCTTCTAAAATTATTGCCTCCGTAAATCAGGAAGTTTCCGAAGAAATTGAATCTTTTTGGCGAGGTAATTTCCACAAAATAGTTTCTCGTGCGGTACTCATCTACAGGCAAAGGCACCACATCTTTTGACATATCAGGGTTGGGATTCTCCGAGGCATTCGTGATATCAAAAGGAAACTGCAACCTCGTGTAGGCCATATAATATCCGGTAGTCAACTGCCCTTCACTCGGACTGCTGAAAAACAAAAATATGGGCGATTCCGTGTCCAAACGTGTCCCGCTCAGGTCAAAAACATCACTGCCGTCAATACCTATACCATATGCGTTTATCTTCTTAGCTATTTTCTTATTTTTTGGATTAAGAATGACCTGAACAGGCCTGAAAACATTGTAAACACCCGGCCTTGGCGTGTAACCCACCTCTGTATTATAATCTTTGCCGAGTCTGGCTACACCCAGATTTACATCCAAATGTGGATGGTGATAACCAATATATTGATTAATCATACTCGCATCTTTCCCTGCACCCGGGCTGAAAGATTGGTGGTAGGCAGTCTCTGTTTCGAGCCTATTGTCAGGCGAATAATAGTTAAATTCTAGGCCCGCCATACGATTGTATTTGTCAATACCTTCGGTACTCGATGCTGGTAGATTTTTGAAAATATTCTCTTTGTTGACCACAATAGCACCGATATATGACCTCGAAAATACCTTTCTTTGCACCACCCCAACGGAGAAATTGGTGGCCGGAGAAAATTCGTTATCCGCATGGTTGAGCTTGGCGGTTTGCATGTTCATCACGCCAATTCTCCAGTTTTCGTTGAGTTTTCCGCTCAACCTTGCACCTCCCAAAATCGGTACTTGTTCTACCAAACCCGTAAATTTATTTCTGGTTAGGCCTATTCTTCTTGAGAAAAACGGCCGAGAATCAGGAAATCCAAACGTACTGAACAAATCCGAGTTTTCGATAAAAAACTGTCTTTTTTCTGGGAAAAATAATTCGAAACGGCTCAAATTGGTTTGTTGTGCATCAACTTCAACTTGCGAGAAATCAGGATTTATTGTTAAGTCGAGATTAAGAGAAGGCGTAATGGCTATTTTCGCATCTAATCCGGCTCCAACTTTTGTTCTGGCATCCGTAGACAAGGCTTCGAGATTATCGTTTCTTGGGAAGTCTTTCGAGTAGTTCGTTGATAGGTAAGGTATTAACGAAATATTGGCACCCGGTTTTGGCGGTGCGTCATCCCAAATCAATAAGCCCGTAAAAGCTAAGTTATTCGGTTTGAAATTTCTCGGAACGGGCGACCATGTGGCCGATTCGTTGGTTTGCATAAAAAACCTTCCAAAGTTTATTCTCCATGAGTTATTGCCAGACAAAACCTTGTAGCGAAGGGTAGTAAACGGAATCGCAAATTCAGCTGTCCAATATTCGTCATAATTTTTAACTTTCGAATACCATTTGTTGTCCCAAGAATAGTCTGATTCTGTGCCGAGAGAAATTAAGCCCTCTCGTTGCACATTGAGTGGCGAAACCGAAAATTGCATGCCGTTCAGTTTGTCTTTGAAGGCATCAATAGTTACCGAAAACACATCACTTGATCCACTCTCAAAATCCCGTTTTAGTGAACTTACCGTGTAGGCAGTTTTAGGTTGATTGGCCTTCATGCCCACATACAAAAACTTATCGTCAAAAGTTAATCTTACCTCCGTTTGGTTTTTGGCAAAAGAGGTGTCGAAAGGTGCATTTTGAAAGAAATTGGTGGCCAAATCTGACGATTTCCATGCTTCATCGTCGAGATTTCCGTCCAATTTTATAGGAACAGTGGTTTTTTTGATATGAATTTCTTTATCATTATTTTGAGAAAAACCTTCAGAAATATTTAAGAAAAGAGCACAAAAAATTAGGAGTAGCGATGAACGCATAAAGCACATTTTATAGGTTTGAATAATGAAATCTTCTACAAATATGGTAGATTTATATTTTTATATGAAAAAGATTAGTGATAAATGGCAAAAAGGAAAAAAAAGTCAGCGATTTTGACGCAAAAAGAAGAAATACACACATTTTTTAAGTTAAATACCGATAGGCCATACACGCTCACTGACCTATACAATCATTTTGATTTGTTCGATGATGATGAAAAGTTGTTTGTAAAATTGATGGTGGAGGATTTGGTAGATGAGGGCAAACTTAAGACTGCTGGTAGAGCAAGATATGAACTTGAGAATAAGGAGAAAAAGGAACATGTGACAGGCAAAGTAGATTTCGTAAATCCGAAATTTGCTTTTATAAGATTTGATGAAAACGAGTCGGATATTTTTGTGAATTCAGACGACCTCAACGGAGCTTTGGATGGCGACACAGTATCTGTGAAGATAATAGGACAACGAAAAAATGGCAAAAACCCCGAAGGAAGGGTAGTAGAGGTTCTTTCGAGAGGGAGAGACGAGGTGGTGGGCAAAATAAAAGTTTTTGCCAACTATGCTTTGGTAAGCCCTGACAATAAGGGTTTTCATGAAAGTGTTTTTGTGGCAAAAGACCAAATAAACGGTGCAGAAACCAATGATTTGGTAATCGTTAAAATCTTGAAATTTCCTGAAAATCATGTGCAAGCCTCAGGCTCTGTGGTGGATATTCTTGGAAAAGCAGGCGACAACGATGCCGAGATGCACGCCATCATGGCGGAGTTTGGCTTGCCTATCAAATTTCCTGATGAGGTACACAACGAAGCCGAGGCCATTTCTGAAGTTATAACGGCTACAGAAATTAAAAAACGCAGAGATTTTCGAGGAACGCTTACCTTTACGATAGATCCAGCCGATGCCAAAGATTTTGACGATGCCATCAGCTACAAGGTTTTGGAAAACGGAAATTATGAAATTGGCGTTCACATTGCCGATGTTTCGCACTATTTGCAGCCAAATACCAAGTTAGAGGCGGAAGCTTACAGAAGAGCTACTTCCGTTTATTTGGTGGACAGAACCATACCGATGTTGCCCGAAAAACTATCAAACAACCTCTGTTCGCTTCGTCCAAACGAAGACAAATTGGTTTTTTCGGCGGTTTTTGAGATGAATCATGCGGCTCAAGTGATGGGCGAATGGTTTGGCCGAGCCGTCATTCATTCCGACAGAAGATTTGCCTACGAAGACGCTCAAGAAATTATAGAGGATACTGAAAATAAAGAACCAGTTTATGACCCGATTCTGAAAAATCTGAACCGTATGGCTTTGATTTTGAGGAAAGAACGCTTCAATAAAGGGGCCTTTAATTTCGAAACCAACGAGACGAAGTTTAATCTAGACGAAAAAGGCCGACCAGTGGGTGTGTACCAAAAAGTGCGAAAAGATGCCCACAAACTCATAGAGGAATTTATGCTTTTGGCCAACAAACACGTGGCCCAGTTCGTATATAACATTGCCAAGAAAAAAGACAAAGAAGCCGAGGCATATACCATGGTGTACCGTGTCCACGAGCCGCCGAATCCTACCAAAATGGAGACTTTTGCGAAGTTTGCCAACAAGCTGGGTTTTGTGGTGAAAACGGGTACAACGGCACAATTGTCGAAGTCGCTAAATGGACTAATGACCGAAATAGAAGGTTCACCGGTACAAAATGTGCTGGAGTCTTTGGCCGTAAGAACCATGAGCAAGGCCCGCTATTCTACCCAAAACTTGGGGCATTTTGGCTTGGCATTTGACCATTACAGTCATTTTACTTCACCTATCAGAAGATACCCCGATGTGATGGCTCACCGCATGTTGCAGCATTATCTTGATGGAGGTAAATCGCTACCCGCCGATGATTTTGAGGAAAAATGCAAGCACTCCTCAGACCAAGAAAAGTTGGCAGCGGAGGCCGAAAGGGCGTCAATCAAGTACAAACAGGTAGAATACATGAGCTACCAGTCTCGCTCCGATATTTTCAATGGCGTGGTAACGGGTGTGGCCGATTTTGGGATATTTGTGGAAATAGAAAACACAGGTTGCGAAGGCATGGTGCGTTTGGCCGACCTCATCGACGATTTCTACGAATACGATGCCGACAATTTCAGAGTAGTAGGCCGCCGAAAAGGAAAAATAATAGGTTTTGGTAACACCGTAAGAGTAAAAATAAAGGCCACCGACCTCGAAAAACGTTCAATGGACTTGGAGCTAATTTCGGTTGAAGGCAGCAGTTTCAAAGTTAAAGACTCGGGCAAAACTTTACCCTTTCCAAAGTCTAAAAAATCCAATCGTTCTAAGAGTGGTAGGGCTGATGGGAAGAGGACTAAGCGGAGGTAGGGGAAGATTTATTTAGAAATTGTCATGATTTTTAACATTAAAGCTGTTCAAACATTTCTTGTGAATTCAGTTCTTTCAGTATGTGCGATTTTGATTGCATCAAGTACGGGATGGTATCTGCTTATTCCCATAATTTTTGGAATCGGAATACCCCTTGTCAATATTACAAGTCAAAATTGGGCTAAGGTTAAAATTATGTTTGTCCTAAGTGTAAGTTCTCTTGCAATCTTTCTAATTACTTTAGGATTATTTTTTTTATTTGAACTTAAAATGATTCCTTTTTTTTTCGTAGGACTTTCTGGGTTAATAATTTTGGTTATTAATAGTTTGTTGGTAGAAAATGTCAGGATTACTCTTTTAAGTGCGTTTTTAACTTTTTGTTTACCATCGATTTCCTTGTTTCTTGGTTTTGAATGGATTCAATCATTTGATATAGTTCTTTCTTTGAATAAAGATTTTATATTGATCTTTTTTTGGATGATTTCTATAACTTTGGGTATTTGCTCTGGAATTAGAGACAATGTTTTGTTAACTCAAAAAAACTAGCAGTATATTAAGATTTTTTATAGCCAATTGATAATATATATTTCTTTTAGCGATTTGAAAAATCGCACTACAAATGAATTCATTCTACATAAAACTCCTCATAATGCCCACGGTGGTGGCTTTGGTTACTGTGGTCAGCAAAAAATGGGGAAATAGCATTGGCGGTATTTTGGCTGGGTTGCCTTGGGTGGCTGGGCCAATCATTTTGTTTATCGCCCTCGAGCAAGGGCTTGATTTTGCGGTAAATTCCATTCCAGGTGTGATGGTGGGCATCATTGGTTGGTCTTTCTTTTGTGTGGTGTATGTGCTGGTGGGCAAGCGGTACAATGCTCTCGTAAGTGTACTCGCCGGTTATGTGGCTTACACTTTGGTGGGCGTTTTATTAAATCCTGCCATTGACTATCTCAATGTTTATCAGTGGTTTGCACTGAGTTTGTTGGTGCTTTTTCTGGGCCTTTTCTTTTTTCCAAAAGTGCCTGTTCAGCATTCATTTTCTATCAAAAAACTAAAATTCGAAATTCCGTTGAGGATGGTTATCATCACACTTTTTGTTATCACCATTACCTTTTTGGCAGAGCGATTAGGACCCACTTGGAGCGGAATTCTTACGCCATTTCCGGTGATGACTACCGTTTTGGCGATTTTTACGCATTACACACAAGGCATTTATCAGGTTCGGAAAGTGTACATGGGGCTTTTTACTGGCTCGTTGGGCTTTGCATTTTTCTTGTTTTTGCAAGCCGTGCTTATGCCTATTTATGGCATCACAATGGCTTTCGTGATAGGTATTATGGTAGATATATTATTGACCATCGCCATGAAATTTGTTTTCGCGAAGTATAAATTGATTTGAGAAATTAGTACCATTAAACCGAATAAAAGGTTTTAATTTATGAAAAAACTAGTTGTTGTCTTATTTCTTTTAAGCGAATGGTCTTTCGCTCAAAAAATCAAAATTGATACCTCCGTGATCTACCAAACCATGCACAGTTTTGGTGCGTCTGATTGTTGGTCGATGCAAATGGTGGGGAAATATTATCCTTTAGAAAAACGAGAAAAAGTTGCTGAATTGCTTTTTAGCCAGCAAATGGATAAATCAGGGAATCCAAAGGGTATCGGTCTCTCCATGTGGCGGTTCAACATTGGTGCCGGCAGTACCGAGCAAGGTAACAAGAGTATGATTACCAACGAATGGCGACGTGCAGAATGCTTTTTAGAAAATGGCAAATATGATTGGACCAAACAAGCTGGCCAACGGTGGTTTTTGGAAGCGGCCAAACGTCATAAAGTTGATTTTAGCCTTGGTTTTTTAAACTCCGCTCCTGTCTCATTTACCAAAAATGGTTTAGCTATTGGTAGTGGGAAATTGGGCGAGTGGAATTTTGACAAAGCCAAAATAGAAGAGTTTAGTAGCTTTTTGGTGGAAGTTTCGACTAAATTAGAATTGGATTACCTAAGCCCTTTCAATGAACCACAATGGGACTGGGGGCCGAAGTCCAAGTCGGGCTATGGCTCGCAAGAGGGTACGCCTATTGATAATGCAGATTTGGCTTGGGCAGTCCGTCAAATTGACGGAAAATTTGCCCAAAATAACCTAAAAACCAAGTTGACGATTGCCGAAACGGCTCAGATTGATTATTTGTATAAAACCGAAACCAATCGCTCAAAGGTAAACCAGGACAACCAAATCGCGGATTTTTTCGGAACAGAGAGTCGGAATTATGTTGGAAATCTGAAATCTGTGGAAAAAATGATTTGCGGACATAGTTATTTCACGACTTCTCCGAGTGATGAGTTGTTGAAGAAAAGGATAGATTTAGGAGCGAAAATAAAGAAACATAACATCAATTACTGGCAATCGGAATATTGTGTTTTGGGCGACAATGCGGGTGAAATCAATGGAAGCGGCATGGATTTGGGTATGAAAACAGCCCTTTATGTGGCCAAAGTCATCCACGCCGATTTGACATTGGCCAATGCTTCGGCATGGCATTGGTGGCTGTCGGTCAGTGCCAATGATTATAAAGACGGCCTGGTTTATATCTCCAACAAAGGTAAATTGGGCGAAGATGACAATCAGAAATTTGACGGAAATATTTTAGAATCAAAGTTGCTCTGGGCATTGGGCAATTACTCCAGATTTGTAAGGCCAGGTATGCAACGAATTCATGTGGAGTCTGAAAACAAAGCGGTTTTGATTTCTGCATACAAAGACAAAAGTCATGTAATAGTGGTGATGGTGAATAGTGCTGATAATCAGGTGGTAGGACTGCCGACTATTTGGAAAAAACAGAAAGCGGTGGCCTACATAACTTCTAATGAGGATAATTTGAGGAGCAAAAAAGTGAACGGGCAGGAATTCGTTTTGCCCAAAGAATCTATTACTACGTTTATCATTTCAAAACCCTAACACACATTTCCAAATTTGTGAGCGGGGTTTTCTGGAATCAAAATATGCATTTTCTGAAAACGATTTTCAAAATCGTTTTAAGTTCAAAGCATTTACTTTTTCAACACTCTTACCACCTCTTGGAAATCATTGTTTCTGAATCTCGCCAGATAAATTCCAGAATTTAGATGGCTAACATTGAGCATGATTTCTTGACTCCCAGCCTGCATTTCCTCATTTATTTCAGGCATTACTTCCGTGCCCCTCATGTCCAACAATTGAATAGAATTTTGGCCACCATCAGAGATAAACCTAAGATTCAAAACGTCTTGAACGGGATTTGGATAGACCTTCAAACGAGCATTTGACAACTCAGGCTCGGTGGCAGTTACGTAACCACAAATACTGCCTGAAACCAGAGGAATGGTGTCGAAGTTTTGAAACAAAACACTTTTCATTTCTACGGAATCGCTGCAAAACCAGTATTTCATAATGGAGGCATAAACCGCTCTGAAGTCGTGTTGCATAGGTATGTTGTCGTTGTTGCCCACATTGGCCGAAATGGTGGTTGGCTTTCCAAAATAGGTCGGATTCACTTTTTCGCCAAAGAAAAACATGGGAGCGGCAGCTCCGTGGTCGGTACCAGAACTCGCATTAGACTTTATTCTTCGGCCAAATTCTGAATAAGTCATTCCTAACACCCTATCGGCTACACCAAGGAACTTTAGGTCGTCTTGAAATGCCTTTATAGAATCACCAAGATTAGCCATAAGATTGGCATGTGTGCCCGTGCTTGTATCAGTGGCCACTACTTGCCCACTATGGGTATCGAATCCACCTAAGTTTACATAATAAATTTTGGTTTTAAGCCCTCCCGCAATTAGCCTTGCTACTATTTTTAGTTGGGAGGCCAAACTTAGATTTGGATAAGTTTTTTGTTGACTAACCTTGAGTGCGGCAGCTTTGATCGTTTCAGCGTACTTGTTGGTTTGCTTAGATACTTGCCTTAAATAATCTAACTCTTTGCCTGCTAAAGTATTAGGAACCGGTTCGTCGGCATTTTCTATGAGGTTATAGAAATTTGTAGTGTCGGCAATAGACATACCCATACTGTAAAGTGGCCCTTGTAATGCAGTGGAAACTACCGATCCTATCTGAATAGATAGAGGGTCGGGATATTTGCTCGATGGGTAACCTTCTGGATAATTCGGGTGGTCTAGAGCCAAAAGTCTACCGGCCCATCCACTTTCTAATACTTCGTTTGAATTCGAAGCTGTGTGCCAAATATCTGTAGCTCTAAAATGAGAAAAGTTGGGGTTGGGGTATCCTACATCCTGAATAATGTTTCCTTTGCCTTCGCTCATTAGGGCGGCAAGATTTTTTAGAGAAGGATGAAGACCGATTAAATCGCTTTGAGGAATTTTCAGAATCTTGTTTTCAACTAAAGCTATATTTGAGCGTGCATTTTTGTAATTGCCATATTGATTGATCGGTATGACTGTATTCAATCCGTCGTTTCCCCCATTAAGTTGAATTACAACCAAAACGTTGTCATTTTCAAGCAATTTCTGGTCAACATTGCCCATTGCCCACAAACTTTGATTACTCAAAAACGTAGGTGTAAGTGCACCTAACATTGTATTTTTTATAAAGTTTCTTCTTCTCATGGCTTAGCTTAATTGGTATTCAGGTAAAGCAAGAAAATAACTTAATAGGCTCTTTAATCTAGAATTTACCATGGTCAAATTATTGTTGGTCGGCTTCTGAATAGCATCGTTCCAAAGTTCCGTCCAGTAGTAATCAGAGGCTTGACCTGCAAGTAATATGTCTGTTTTGAGCTTGGTTTTGAGCTTACTTGATATGGGTATCTGAAAAAGCAAAAATGTTAGCTCATCTATAAGTTTTACTGGATCGGAGGGGTCCTTAAGTTTTTTGGTAAAACTAATTGGGTCAAATAATAATGCTTGGTTATTCCGTTTGTAGCCTTTCGAAATATAGTTATCTGTAAACTTGGTTCGTTCGGGAAAAGTACTTGCGTTTATCCAAATTTCATGATAAACTGGGGCTTGATAATATGCAGGCCAACCTGCTACGCTAGGCGGGTCACCTAAAACTTGCTGGCCTCTATCCGAAACCGTTGCCAGATCGTTGGCTAGTAAGTAGTATTCATTTATGAAACTTTCATAAACCGGCCAATTGGGTTCAAGTAGTCTGGTGGTACCGATAAGGTGTTCGATCGGGCTTTTTATGATACTTCCTCTCAGTTCAGCATCAAAAAAATGCTTGCTCGAGAACATTACTTTTAATACTGGTAATATTTCGAATTTATTGTCTCTAAATATTTTGGCAAGAGGAGTTATAAAATTAGTTTCAATCTCCGGTGTAATGTCGTAATAGAAAAAGAATACGTAAAGTCGGCGAATAATATATAAGCTAACCTCTTCTTTATCAAAAATCATATTTATGAGTTCATCTAATTCATTTACGGCGAAGTCGCCCGGATGGCCTTTTATAACTTTATTTCCATAGAAAGAAGAGAAAGTCTTGTCAGTAGCATCGTGCCTGTCAGCCTGAAAATATGATTTTAATGGATCTCTGGTATACCTATATCCCGTTAGGACTTTGGCTGCGGCTTTTACATCTTCCTCAGTATATTTTGAGTTGGGACCTTTGCCTAATGTAAACAACTCTTGAAGTTCGCGAGCATAATTTTCGTCTGGTGCCGTTTTGGTATTTTGATTGCCATTTAGATAATTCAACATGGCGGGCTCCAATGTAATAGCTTTTACGAAATTTTTAAAGTTTCCGAGGGCATATTTTCGTATGGTACTAAGATACATGTACCCCATGCGTGCATCGTCATATACATTTATCTCTGTGGCAAAATGATTGTGCCAAAAAAGATTCATTTTTTCATGAACAGTAGGGCCTTGGAAATGCATTTGTTGTAACCACCACGACTTCAACGATTGCCTACGTCTGCTATTAATAGTACCATCACCATATGTACTATTTACCCAGGTTTGGCCAAACGCCACGCCAGTGGTGTCTTTTACGGTGTTTTCGTAGTGGTTTACTGGAGGAGCGGGGGCTACACTTTCCTTGAAAATAGCATTGATGACTTGGTCTAAACTCTGACCAGAAAACTTCCTAAAGTCTTCTATTTTAATTCCTAACATGGCTCTCTTCAACAAATGCTTAAGAGCATCGTCGTCTAAAGTACCAGTAAATTTTTCATGACTAATAGGTCCAAATGACTTCATAGAGGAGGGCGTTTTTCTTTTGACTCGATTTTATAGAAAAGGTTTAGATTGAACCTTAAAGTAACACGATTTTTTTAATGGTTTTTTGGGTTAAATAGTAGCAAACAGACTCAACAATTAAAATTAAAAGTCAATTGGCGATTTAAAAAATCGCTTTACCACGATGCCACACCGCCATTAGTTACTTTTATGGTTTTGCTTTTTCCTTTATATACCAACTCGGTTTCGCCACCTGGTTTTCCTGTTATTTTCGTAGATTTCAGTGTTCCATTTTCCCAAACTATGTCTATTTCAAATCCACCTCTGGTTCTGAGTCCTTTTACCGAACCGCTCTGCCATGCATCAGGCAATGCAGGCAAAAGATAGATTTTGTCTGATGTACTTTGCACCAGCATTTCTGCCACTGCAGCAGCACCTCCGAAGTTACCATCAATCTGGAATGGCGGGTGTGCATCAAAAAGATTTGGATAAGTACCGCCACCTCTTTGATAGCTTACTTTTACCCCGTCAGGTTCTACGTATTTGAGCAGTTCTCTGTACATTTTGTAGGCACGGTTTCCATCCCATAGCCTTGCCCAAAGGTTTATTCTCCAGCCTTTGGACCATCCAGTGGTTTCGTCACCTTTTATTTCTAAAGTAGTTTTGGCAGCAGCTGCCAGTGCTGGCGTTTCGGTCATATTGATGTGGTTGCCTGGGTACATACCATACAAATGAGATTGATGTCTGTGTTTTGGTTCTGCATCGTCCCAGTCATAATACCATTCTTGCAAATTACCTTTTTTACCTACTTGGTACGGATGCATATTGGCCAAAACCTCTTCGAGTTTGTTTTTGAAATCATACCCGTCTTTTAGGACGTTGGTGGCTTCTATGATATCCATAAAAAGCTCCCTTATCATCCCCAAATCTGCAGTTGCACCATAAAGCGTGGCTCCTTTGTAGCCTTTTTCTGTGATGTAGACATTTTCGGGTGAAGTACCCACAGCAGTTATGTATTTTCCATTTTTGTCTTTGATGAGCATATCAAGACAAAACTCGGCGGCACCTTTCATGAGCGGATAGGCTTTGTTTTTGAGAAAATCTACGTCTTTTGTATAAATATAGTGCTCCCAAAGATGAGTGGTTGCCCAGGTAGCTCCCATGGCCCAGTTGGCCCATACGGGGTCACCGTTTCCAAAATTCCCCACAGGATTGGTCATAGCCCAGATGTCGGAATTGTGGTGGCAGGCCCAGCCATTGGCATTGTAAAAAGTTTTAGCTGTAATTCGGCCAGTTTTTTCCAGGTTTTCAAGGAAATCAAGAAATGGCTGGTGCATTTCTGAAAGATTGGTGTTTTCAGCCAGCCAGTAGTTTTCTTCAGCATTGATATTCATTGTATAATTGCTACTCCATGGCGGTCTCATGTGCGGATTCCACAGGCCTTGCAGGTTGGCAGGCACGCCTTCGGTCCGTGAAGAACTTATCAATAAATACCTGCCATATTGAAAATATAGCGTTTCGAGATATTTGTCTTCGGCTCCTGTGGCGTATCGTCTCAGTCTTTCGTCTGTTGGTAAATTTACTGCCAAATTTGGTTTTAAATCAAGGTTTACTCTGTTGTAGAAATTCTGGTAATCACTCAAGTGCCTCGCTTTGAGGTTGGCAAAAGTTTTTTGCATTAATGAAGCCACTCTGCTACTCACAATAGATTTTTCGTCTTTCCCTTGGGTTTCGGGGTCTTTGTCGAAGCCATTAAAACTGGTGGCCATACAAACTGCCAAGATTACTTCAGTACCAGCTTTTATGCTCAGGCTCGAATCTGTTTTTATTACTTTTCCTGAAACACTTTTTAAGAAAATACTACCCAAAAAACGGGTGCCTTTTTTTGGGTCAAAAACCACTGGATCTATTTTGTTGTTCACATAGCTTGGGTCGGCTTTTACTGGTGCTCTCCCACTAAACTCAAGCTGATTTTGGGTAGTTTTTACTTCGAACTTGAGTTGGGAATCAAATCTTAGCGTAAAATTAAGCTTGCCGGCTTCAGAGCTTTTTATTTTAATTATGAATGCTTTGTCGGGGTAAGAATAGAAATATTCTTTGGTAACAGTGGTATTTCCGGTTTTATAGGAAACCTTAGAAACGGCTTCGTCAAGAGATAGCTCTCTATAATAATTTGTAAAATTTTCGTGTCCAAAATCAATGTACATAGTTCCCAATGGGGCGTAAGATTCGGAGAACTTGCCCTGCATTTTTCTAATAAGTGAATCGGCGGCTTTGTAATTTTCATTTTGCAGAGCCTCTTTCACTGACGGGAAGACTTTGTAGGCATCGCGGTTCATATATGGATCTACCGGTTGGCCAGACCACAGCGTAATATCGTTCAGAAAAATTTTATCGGTTTTTGTACCTCCAAAAACGGTGGCTCCTTGATTTCCATTTCCCAAAACAAGGGCTTCCTCAAAATACTCGGCGGGTTTATTATACCAAAGTTTTAGTGGAGTTTTTTGGGCAAAAAGACTTTGGGAGATTAATGCAAACAGCAGAACTTTGATTTTCATTGATTACGGGTTGAATATTTTCCAAAAATAATTGAAAATATAATTGAATGTGAAGTTTCTTTAGAATTTGACAGTAATGGGTTTTAATTTTTCAAATATCAGGCACCGGTTGTTATTTCTGCTGAATAGAGATTTATATTTGAACATCTTTTTAACCCAGACTTATGAAAATTGTATATCTCGACGCATACACAGTTCACCCACACGAAATCGACCTTGGTATATTTCAGAAATTGGGCGAATATATTCAATATGATCGTACTCTACCGTCTCAAATTCTCGAAAGAGCAGCAGACGCTGAAATATTGCTCACCAATAAAGTGGTTTTGGATAAGGGGATTCTACAGCAACTACCGAAACTGAAATATATTGGAGTAACTGCCACCGGCTACAATATTATCGATATAGCGGCAGCCAATGAGCTGGGAATAACCGTCACAAATGCCAAGAACTATAGCTCAAATGCGGTGGCTCAGCAGGTTTTTGCCATGATTCTGTCTTTTGCCAATCGACTTGCCGAGCATTCGAGTTTTGAGAAATGGGCTTCTCAGCCCGATTTTTGTTACTATGATAATTCGTTGACAGAGCTTTCTGGCAAAACCATCGGCCTTGTTGGTTTTGGGAATATAGCACAAAAAGTGGCTCAGATTGCCCATGCGTTTGGTATGCAGGTACTTGTAAATAAACGCACACCACTAACTTCTCCTATACTCGGTATTGTGGAGGCAGATTTGTACACCGTATTGAGCACCTCAGATTATATTAGTTTGCATTGTCCGTTGACTGCTGAAAACTCAGGTTTTATGAATAGTTCGGCTTTTGCTAAAATGAAAAATACGGCTGTTTTGATAAATACCGCCCGTGGTGGATTAATAAACGAAGCAGATTTGAAAGTCGCTCTAAATTCCGGCGAGATTGCGGGAGCTTATTTGGATGTGTTGGCTGTGGAACCTCCTGCCAAAGATCATATTTTGGCCGGAGTACAAAATTGTAAAATAAGCCCTCATATAGCTTGGGCGAGTGTGGAGGCAAGAAGAAAACTCATAGAAATAGTATTTGAAAACCTCCGTAGCTTTTTGGATGGGAAACCACTCAATGCCATAAACCAATAAAAGCCTTCCATTTGGAAGGCTTTCGGTGATTTTTTTTTCAAGAAATTACCATTTTAAAGGCACTCTTACCACTGTCATATCCCATGCGATGCTTATTTGTGAATCTTCTGCAGTTATGGTCAGTTTTTCTACCAAAGCTTCGTTGTTCATTGATTTTACTTTTACAGAGGCTACATTTTTGTCTTTAATTTTGTCATAGCCATATGCACCCCACTGCTTCAGTTCAGTGTTCAAAATTACTGTCCACTCATCTTTGGTAGGGATGCTAAACAAAGTATAAGTACCAGCCTTTACTCTTGCACCACCAAATGTTACATCCTTTTTAAATGTCACTTCCGTAGCAGCGTTTGCCCCAGTTCTCCATACTTCACCGTAAGGTACAAGTTTGCCAAAAATTTCACGCTCTTTTTTTGAGGGTTGGCCATATACCACCTTCACATTGTCACTTTCAGTGGTTATAGTTGGGCTGGCAGCAGGTTTTTGAGCAAATGCCAATGAGGTAATTAGCGTAAATAATACTAATAAACTTTTTTTCATTTTCGTTGAATTATTATTTTTTAAATTGTTTCAATACCATTAACGACCAAAACTATCATTTAGTTTTTTCGGCCAATTTTTTTGCCATTTCCATCGGATTCGTAGGATTGGGATTAACGAGGTCAGACTCTATAAGTCCATCACGCAAACGAATGATTCTGTGGGCATAGTTGGCAATGTCTTCTTCGTGTGTTACCATTATAATTGTATTCCCTTTTTCGTAAATCTCATGAAAAAGCTGCATGATTTCATACGATGTTTTGGTGTCGAGATTACCCGTGGGTTCATCGGCGAGGAGTATCGAGGGGTCATTTACCAATGCTCTCGCAACAGCCACACGCTGGCGTTGGCCACCCGATAGCTCGTTAGGTTTGTGTAATGAACGCTCACCCAAACCCACACTTGCCAATACTGCTTGGGCTTTTTCTGTACGGGCAGCTTTGCCATAACCAGCGTAAATAAGCGGTAGGGCCACATTTTCGAGAGAAGACTGCCTTGGCAAAAGGTTGAAGGTTTGGAACACAAATCCTATTTCTTTGTTTCTGACTTCGGCGAGTTCGTTTTCACTCATGCCGCTCACGTCTTTGTTGTTCAATACGTAAGAACCTGAAGTAGGAGAGTCCAGGCAGCCTATGATGTTCATTAAGGTTGATTTTCCAGAGCCAGACGGCCCCATGAAAGCTACGTATTCACCTTTTTTTATTGTAATGGTCACATCCTTTAGGGCATCAATTTTTTCGGTGCCCATAATGTACCTCTTGGCAATATTCTTGGTTTCGATAATAACCATACTATCGGTGTTTGTTTATTTTTTTGAAAGCAACAAAGTTAAATTTTATTTTTTGGTGAAGCATTTATTTTCTACCAACGAATTATTTGGCGGATGGGTGGTAGGAAATAGATTTCAAATCCTGTACAAATTCAACAAATCTTTCTTCTCTCCAAATCGAATGGTTTTTTCAAAAACAAACCCTAATTTCTTTAAAAGTGCATTGGAAGCTAAGTTTTTGGGGTCAACTATGGCGATTATCCTGCCCAGTTTCAAAACATCTTTTCCATAATTCAATGTAGCTTTGGCAATTTCATAACCGAACCCTTTTCCTGTATAATCGGGAAGAAAGGCGAACCCTAGGTCAACATTTTCAAGGTCTTCTCTTTTTATAAAACCACACATGCCTACGGCCCTTTTTGAAGATTTTTCTTCAACACAATAAAACCCAAAACCATTTTCTTGATAACTCTTTAAAGAGCCGTTCTTTAGGTAATTTTCAGCATCTGCTACGCTTCTGACGCCCCGATCACCGATAAACTGTAGCCAGGTAGGGGTGTTTAAGAGCTCGAAAATAAAAGGAGCGTCAGCTAGGTTGAATTTGCGGAGAGCAAGCCGTTCGGTTTCCAGAAGGAACATTTTTGGAGATTTAAGATTTATTGCCGAAAAATAAGGATTTTTTCAAAAACGAAGGCTTTTTAAATCACATTTGAATCTTGAAGAGGTCTCTTTTTTTATAAATTTGTCGAATGGAAAAATACGATGTTGTTATCATTGGCGGAGGGCCTATAGGTTTGGCATGTGCTATAGAATGCCAAAATGCCGGTCTGAATTATGTAATTTTGGAGAAAGGGTGTCTGGTCAATTCTCTTTATCATTATCCCACCACCATGACTTTTTTTAGCACATCTGAGCGTCTCGAGATCGGTAATGTGCCTTTTGTGTCTATTTCGGCAAAACCCACCAGAGCCGAGGCACTTGAATATTACAGAAGAGTGGCTATTAACAGAAACTTGAGGCTCCGACTTTTCGAAGAGGTTAAATCTGTAGAGTATCAGCACGGACTTTATGTAACTATCACCAATAAAGCTATTTATGAGTCCAAGTTTATAATTTTAGCAACAGGATTTTATGATATCCCGAATACGCTCGGGATTAAGGGAGAGGATTTGCCCAAGGTTACACATTACTATAAAGATCCCCATTTTTATGCTTTTCAGAAAGTTTTGGTGGTTGGGGCCAACAATTCGGCTGTAGATGTGGCTCTAGAAACTTGGCGAAAAGGGGCGGAGGTTACGATGGTGATTCGTGAGCCAGAAATTGGCAAAAGCGTGAAATATTGGGTGAAACCTGATATTGAAAATAGAATAGCCGAAGGCTCCATAAGGGCTTATTTTGGCTCAGATATTATGGAAATACATGAAAAGGAAGTACTAATAAAAACACCTGAAGGAGAGATTTTTATTGAAAATGACTGGGTGCTGGCTATGACTGGCTACAAGCCCAATCTTCCTTTTCTTGAGAAACTCGGAATTGAACTTTCAGCCGACGCCCAGCGTAAACCGCAATACAACGAAAACACCATGGAGACCAATTTGCCAAATGTATTCATTGCGGGTGTGATTTGTGGCGGAATGGATACCCGAAGTTTGTTTATAGAAAATTCTCGTGTACATGCCGAATTGATAGTGAAGAGGATTTTGGAGAAAACCAGAGTCTGAAACATAAAATTGCATTTCTCCAATTAAATATTTGACAATCAATAGTTTACTGTAAATTAATATATTGACTGTAAGTTTATTAAAAATAAATTCGTACCTTTGCGGACTTTTTAGGGCCAAAATCCTCAAAAAACTCAATCTAAAAATCCTTTTTTGAAGGGAATCAAAATGCAAGAAATAAGAAATATCGCCATCATTGCTCACGTTGACCACGGTAAAACTACCCTTGTTGACAAAATCATCCATGCCTCTAAAATCTTTAGAGAAAACCAAGAGTTTGGAGATTTAATCCTCGACAACAACGACCTTGAGCGTGAAAGAGGTATCACTATTGTATCAAAAAATGTATCGGTAAGATATAAAGGTATCAAAATCAACATTATAGACACTCCTGGTCACGCCGACTTCGGTGGTGAGGTAGAGCGTGTTTTGAAGTTGGCCGATGGAGTTATTCTTTTGGTAGATGCTTTTGAAGGCCCAATGCCTCAGACGCGTTTCGTTTTAGGAAAAGCCATTGATTTGGGATTGAAGCCTATTGTGGTTGTAAATAAGGTAGACAAAGAAAACTGCCGTCCTGATGAAGTGCATGAGAATGTATTCGACCTGATGTTTAACCTAAATGCCACTGAAGATCAATTAGATTTTCCTTGCCTTTACGGATCATCAAAACAAGGTTGGATGAGCACAGATTGGAAAGTTAAAACGGACTCTATCACGCCGCTTTTGGATGCCATAATTGAGTTTATTCCTGCATCTCCTGTAAACGAAGGAACTCCACAAATGCAGATTACTTCATTGGATTATAACTCTTTTGTGGGTAGAATTGCTATCGGTAGAGTGGCAAGAGGTACTTTGAAAGAAGGTATGCCGGTTTCGCTTTGTAAGGCAGACGGAAGTATCAAAAAAATGAGAATCAAGGAGCTTCAAACATTTGAAGGCCTAGGCAGAGTGAAAGTGGAAAGTGTTGGTTCTGGCGAGATATGTGCCATTACTGGTCTTGATGATTTCGAAATCGGCGATACAGTGGCAGATGCAGAAAATCCAGAGGCATTGGCAAGGATTTCGATAGATGAGCCTACCATGAACATGTTGTTCACTATCAACAACTCTCCGTTTTTTGGAAAAGAGGGTAAGTTTGTAACCTCTCGTCACGTACGTGACCGTCTGATGAAAGAAACAGAGAAAAACCTTGCATTGAAAGTTAAGCAAGGTGATTCTGAAGATAAATTTATTGTTTTTGGTCGTGGTATTCTTCACTTGTCTGTATTGATTGAGACCATGCGTCGTGAGGGATATGAGTTCCAGGTTGGTCAGCCTCAGGTATTGTACATGGATGGACCAAATGGAGAGCGTATGGAGCCAATCGAGACTTTGGTAGTCGATGTTCCAGAGGAAACTGCAGGTAAGGTAATTGAATTGGCCACCCAAAGAAAGGGTGAACTTTTGATCATGGAACCAAAGGGCGATTTGCAGCATTTGGAGTTCAATATTCCTTCAAGAGGCTTGATAGGTTTGCGTTCAAATGTACTAACTGCTACACAAGGCGAGGCTATCATGAACCACCGTTTTAAAACTTATGAGCCTTATAAAGGACCAATTCCAGGTCGTATCAATGGTTCAATGATATCTATGGGAAATGGCCCAGCTGTGCCGTATGCTATCGATAAATTGCAAGACAGAGGAGTGTTTTTCATTGATCCAGGTGAAGATATTTACATGGGTATGGTAGTAGGTGAGCACAACCGTCAGAATGACATCGTTGTGAACTTGCAGACCTCTAAGAAGTTGACAAACATGCGTGCGTCAGGATCAGATGATAACGTTAAAATAGCTCCAAAAATCAATTTCTCACTTGAGGAATGTATGGAATACATCCAAAAGGACGAGTATTTGGAAGTAACACCTAAGTCGTTGAGAATGAGAAAGATTTATCTTGACGAAAACGAACGTAAACGTTCAGAGCGTATGTCGGAAGCAAATGCCGCCTTGGTTTAAGAATATATTTGGTAATGGACTAATTTTACAATTAGCCAATTTGAAAATATCGAAAGGCCTCAGTGAGATTCATTGAGGCCTTTTTTGTATTTTTGAGAAAATTTGAATTTCAAACTATGCCTCATTATCTACTTGTTGCCCATGATGGCGACGCCCCCAATGCACTCGAAAAACGAATGGAAGTACGTCCACGTCATTTTGAATATGCCAGACGGATGAAAGCCGAAGGTAAAATTGTATTAGGCGGAGCACAACTTACCGAAGACGGAAAGATGAAGGGTTCGGCCGTAATTTTGAATTTTGAGGACGAAAGTGGCCTTCAAGAATACCTTAAAAATGAGCCTTATATTCTAGAAGGAGTTTGGGCGAGTTATACCGTTACACCGTTTAGGATTGCCGATTTGTCGTGATAGAATCCGAAAATATAGACGGCTTTTTCATGAAACGAGCACTTCAGCTCGCCGCCTTGGGTAGAGAATGGGTGAGCCCAAACCCTATGGTAGGTTGTGTAATAGTGCACAATGGGATTATAATTGGCGAGGGTTTCCATCAAAAATATGGGGCGGCACATGCCGAGGTCAATGCGGTAGACACTGTGGCTGATAAGACGCTGCTTTCACAATCTACGGTTTATGTTACCTTGGAGCCATGTTCTCATTTCGGAAAAACACCTCCATGTGCCGATTTGTTGATAAAACACAGGGTAAAAAAGGTAGTGGTTTGTAACTTAGACCCATTTCCGAAAGTTTCCGGAACGGGTATTGCTAAATTGCAAAATGCTGGCATTGAAGTGGTTTCTGGAGTTTTGGCAGAAGATGGTGAAGAACTTAATAAGTGTTTTTTTAAAGCCCACCGCTTGGGTCTTCCATATATTGTTATAAAATGGGCGGAAACTGCAGACGGATTTGTGGCTCAAAAAACTGGCGATCCTGTAGCTATCTCGAACACCACCACCAACATAACCGTCCATCGTTGGCGGGCCGAAGAGGCAGGTATTTTGGTGGGAACCAATACTGTTTTAAGCGATAATCCACAGCTCAATGCCCGACATTGGCCGGAGGCTAATAACCCAACACGGATAATTATTGATAGAAATCTCAGAATTAAGGGAGATTTTAATGTTTTCGACCAGAACCAAAAAACCTTAATTTATAATCTTCATAAAAATCATAGTATTGATAATTTGGAATTTGTTTTGATAGATTCTGAAACTGATTTTCTGAAAAAAGTACTTGCCGATCTCAAAAATAGGGGTATAAATAGCGTTTTGATAGAAGGTGGTCCACAACTCATCCAATCATTTTTTGAAGAGCAACTTTATGATGAAATCCGAGTAATAAAAAGTGACATGGTGTTAAAGCAAGGCATCGCGGCTCCCAAAGTACCTAGTGGTATAGCTTTGGTCAACAATTTCAGTATTCTCAACGACCAGATTTTTATATTTACACGTTAATTCCAACCTTTTTTGCGTTATTGGAATCATTCTTGTACCCTCAGAGTACAATATATTTGTATTCTGCCTTTTATAAAATATGTCGAACGATAAACTTGTAGTGGAGGCCTGTATCCGAGAGGAGCGGGTAGCTCAACGGCAATTGTATGAACAATTTGCCGGGAAACTCTATGCCGTTTCGCTGAGATATATGAAAAGCCGAGACGAGGCCCAAGATGTATTACAAGATGCGTTTATTAAGATTTATAAAAATCTACATTCATTCCGATTTGATTGCCCTTTGGAAGCTTGGCTCAAGAGGATTGTGATCAATACCGCTTTGAAAGCAATTCAGAAAAGAGGCCAAATGCCTACAATGGATATAGTGGACTACCAAGGTGATCTAGATGAAAATACTGGAAATATGGGCTTGGAAAACCTTAAAATGGATACCTTACTGGGCTTGATAAATGAACTTCCCGATGGTTGTAGGGCAGTTTTTAATTTATACGCTATAGAAGGTTACAAACATCATGAGATAGCCGAATTGTTGAATATAAATGAAGGAACTTCCAAGTCGCAGTTTTCGAGAGCGAGGACGCTTTTGATAGAGAAGATAGAAAAAGAAAATATTAGACTGGCAAAAGCCAATTAAATAGATGAAATCAGAATTTAAGAGTTTCGAAAATCAGTGGAATGAGGCTTTCAAAGAGGCCTCAGTGCTGCCGCCTGATTTGGTTTG
Source organism: Leadbetterella sp. (assembly GCA_035299025.1). Classification (GTDB taxonomy): domain Bacteria; phylum Bacteroidota; class Bacteroidia; order Cytophagales; family Spirosomataceae; genus Leadbetterella. The sequence goes on along the minus strand of DATGXK010000015.1, from coordinate 25,569 downwards.
GGACAACATAGAAAAAGAACTTGACAAAAAGAAAAAGAAAAGAGTGGCTTTTTTGTGGTGGACAAATCCGGCAGTATTGTCCGGTATTGCGGCAGCTTTGGTTGTTGGCCTGACCGTCTTGTTTATAAATAATAAATCAAGAGAAACTTCGAATCTCTCTTTAGACGGTCAAAAGCAATCGGAAAGCAATAAAGAAAATGGTGGTAAAGTAGATTTTGGGTATTCAAGGGAGTCGGGAAATGATAGGCCCAAAGAAATAGAGGGGAAACACAACAATAGTTTAGCCGTACTTTCTCAAAAGGACAACCATGGTTTTGGAAGAAAGGTATTGACAGGTAAAGCAGAGGCACAGATGAGTAGTGTTTCGCCAGAGTTAAGCCATGTTGCGAATATCTCCGACGATAGTTTCTCTCCAAAAGTGACATCGGAATATAAGCCAGTTGATAATTATAGTAATTTGAAAATTAGCAAATTAGATCAAAGGGGATTTAAGAAATATGCCAACAGATTTCAGCCCTTCAGAAGCCAGATAGGAGTTGAGTTTGAGGAAAGTATAGCAGAGCAAAAAGTCAAAGAGAACAAACTTTGGTTTGGCCTTAATTCAGGATTAGCTCCTTTTAATCCAAATTTTGAGAGTGCAGGTTTTACAGGAGCCGCTCTAACTTCGGCTAGAAATGACGCAGCGTTTGTTTCCAAAGGCGTAGAGCAGAGTTTATCTCCTTCAAACAACGTCTCTACAACCAACTCGGCTGCTTACTTGCCCAATGGCGTGCCAGAAAGTAGCTTTAAAAACGGGACCGCTGTCAATTTTGGTTTTTCGGTCGGACGAAAATTGAAGAAAAGATTGGGTATAGAGAGTGGTCTGAGATATATGCAGGCCAGTGCTTTTTTGAATACAAATGTGTACTCTATAGAGGAAAATACGGGCAAAGTGAACAGTTTTTTTCATTCGAATTATTTGGATACAAAATCGGATAATACGCAGACAGTATTATCGGTAAAGGCCACAAATAAGCAGCTTTACAATTATTTCAATGTTCCGCTTTTGCTGAATTACAGTTTACCAATTGTGAAGAACCTCAGCGTGGAGGCTTTGGGTGGCGTTAGTGGCGATTTGTTTGTTTTTGGAAAATCAGACGCCGAAAATCCGAATGGCACTAACCTTACAGCATCTAATTCGACATTTAATTTGTTGAATTTTAGTGGAATGGGTGGTTTGAGGCTAAGCTATGATATCAACAAAAGTTGGGAGGCCAACATGGGGTCTACCTATCAGCGAGCCCTTACTTCGGGTGTATCTAATGAGCAGAACCTGAGCTTTAAACCTCGTACTTTTGGGATAAACTACGGGGTGAGATTTAAGATGAAGTAGACCATATTTTACCAAAACAAAAAGGGTGAGAATCATTAATATTCTCACCCTTTTAATATAAATAAGCATTGCTTTACTCCACAAAGATTGTACCTGATGAAGCTGACATTGTTACTTCTGTTCCACCACCATTTACTCTTCCTTTCACCCTTCCAGAATCTAGATTTGAAGATACTTTCGCAAGTTTATCACTCTTAATACGGTTGCCTTTTATGTCTAGATCCATGCCTTCAGAGAAAGGAATGTTGGCATGAATATTACCTGCACTGGTACTTAGGCTTAATATTTTGCCCAACTTTAGTATGTTAGCATCTATTCCACCACCCGAAGTTCTGGCCACTACATCTCCACTTATCTGATTAAGCTCTATTCTTCCACCAGAAGTGGAGACTTCAAGACTACCTTTAATTTCATTAGATTCTATACCGCCACCACTAGTATGTGCTTTTATGGTTCCTTTTAGTTGGCCGAGCTCTATTCCACCTCCAGAAGTATTTAAGTTAATATTTCCTTTCGAGCTTTTCGCCGAAATACCTCCTCCACTCGTTTTAATTGTAATCATGCCGTCGCAATCTAGCATTTTTATTCCTCCACCGCTTGTTTTTCCTTCTACTTTTCCTCTGAGCTTTGAAACCGTAATCCCGCCACCACTTGTTTTGAAATAAAGATCTCCTTCTAAATTGTCAAGGCTGATTCCACCACCCGAAGTGGCCAAGTTAATATCTACTTTTACAGGAGAATATACTTCAAAAGCAATGGATATTTTTTGTCTTTTCATTTCAGGATCTTTTGGTTTTGCCAGACAAACTATGGCACCATCTTTATATTCCATTTCAAGAATATAATTTTTTAATTCTTCCTCTATTTCGGCTTTCGAGGCCGTTTTATTCCAATTGTTGGTATTGATAAATACTTTTACTTCGGCATCTTTGCCTTCAGTTCCAAATACTTTTATTCCTCCACCAGAGGTATTAACTTTTACGCTTTGGATGTTTACGCCTGTAAATTTCTTGGTGGTAAAAGGCTCTTTGGTTTGGGCCATACAAAAACTGATGGCCAGACTTAAAACGATGATAATGTGATACTTTTTCATATTTTATGTATTAGTTTTTTGCTTAAAGATGCATTTTAGAAATAAAGGTTGCATGGTATTTTTTTGGAAAAATATTTTTGAGAAATTTAAATTTTGTAGGTTTGTTTAATATTGCATCAATCAGACCATCGCCCAACCATGAAAAATGGCATAGAACTAGAAAATATTTACACGGCTGCTTCAAGATTAAAGCACGTTGCTCTCAAAACGCCGCTCATGTACAACCAAAATCTTTCGGAGAAATACCAAGCCAATATTTACCTTAAAAGAGAGGATTTGCAGGTAGTACGATCTTATAAAATTAGAGGTGCTTATAATAAAATGGCTTCTATGTCTGCCGAGGATTTGGCCAAAGGCGTGGTGTGTGCAAGTGCTGGTAATCACGCCCAAGGTGTGGCCTATGCCTGTCAAAAAATGGGTGTTCATGGCAAAATATTTATGCCCACAACTACGCCGGCTCAGAAAATCAAACAAGTGAAAATGTTTGGAAAGGAGTGGATAGAGGTGCGTCTGACAGGCGACACTTACGATGATTCTTACGATGCAGCACAAATATATGTGGAAGAAAATGGGGGTATTTTTGTGCATCCTTTTGATGATATTCAGGTTATGGAAGGCCAGGGTACAGTGGGCTTGGAGATTTTTAAAGATGCTGATTTTAAGGTCGATTACTTGCTATTTGCCATAGGTGGGGGTGGTTTGGCGGCCGGTGTAAGCACGGTTTTTAAGAATTTGAGCCCAAAGACCAAACTGATTGGTGTAGAACCTCTCGGCTCACCAACCATGAAGGTTTCTATTGACAACGGACAGGTGACACCACTGGAGCATATAGACAAATTTGTGGATGGAGCGGCCGTAAAAAAGGCCGGAACACTTACCTATGAAATTGTTAAGGATAAACTGGATGATATTCTGCTTGTTCCTGAAGGCAAGGTGTGCTCTACGATATTGCAGCTCTACAACGAAGTGGCCATTGTGGCAGAGCCGGCAGGAGCCCTCAGTGTAGCTGCCTTAGACATTATAAAAGATAAAATAAAGGGCAAAAACGTGGTCTGCATCATTGGTGGTGGCAATAATGACATTACTCGTACGGAGGAGATAAAAGAACGTTCTTTGCTTTTTGAGGGACTCAAACACTATTTCATTATTAGGTTTTTGCAGCGTTCTGGGGCTTTTAAAGAGTTTTTGGAGGAGGTTCTTGGGCCAACGGTAGACATTGTATTTTTTGAGTATTCCAAAAAGACCTCAAGGGAGCGGGGACCTGCATTGGTGGGTTTGGAGTTATCTAAAAAAGAAGAGTTTTCGGAGTTAATAGAACGCATGAATAAAGCCAACGTACAGTTTACTTACATCAACGACAAGCCTGATTTGTTTGAGTTTTTGATTTAAACCTCTACTCCAAAAGCGAAAGGATATCTTTCTCAGAAAGTGATTTCATGAATCCTTCTTCTTCTGTGATGAGGTCGTTGAATAGCTGCTTTTTGGTATTTTGCAAATCAAGAATTTTTTCTTCAACAGTATTCTTAGAGATAAATTTATAACTAAAAACAGTATTTACTTGCCCTATTCGGTGTGCTCTATCCACGGCTTGGGCCTCTATGGCCGGATTCCACCAAGGGTCGAGCATAAATACATATTCGGCGGCGGTGAGGTTTAGTCCAACCCCACCAGCTTTGAGTGAGATAAGAAATACTTTTTCACGGTCCTCGTTCTGAAACCTATCTACCAACTCCATGCGGTTTTTGGTGGAGCCGTCGAGATATAAATACGGGATATTCTGCTCTTCTAATTTTTTGGCTATAAGCTTGAGATGTTTTACAAACTGGCTAAAAACCAGTGTTTTGTAGCCCTCTTGAGCTACATCCAACAGTTTGTGTAGCACGTCTCGGTCTTTGCCCGAATCTCCTTTGTAAAGCTCGTCTACCATAAGTGGGTTGTTGGCTATTTGGCGAAGTTTGGTGAGACCCTGAAGCACCAACATGTTTGATTTTTTTAGTCCTCCTGCTCCAATTTCGTTGAGCAGTTGATTTCTAACGTATGCCTTGGTTTCCTCATAAAGTTTTTCTTGCTCTTCAGACATCTGACAGTACTGTACCGTCTCGATTTTCTCGGGTAAGTCTTTGGCCACTTGTTTTTTATGCCTTCTTAGCATAAATGGTTTTATCCTTGCAAAGAGTTTTTTGAGGGTTTCCTCGTCTTTCTGTTTCTCTATCAGATTCTGGAAATTATCTCTAAAATATGCCATAGAACCAAGGAGTCCCGGGTTTATAAAGCTCATTTGCGACCACAAATCCATGGTGCTGTTTTCGAGAGGTGTACCTGTAAGAATAAGCCGATTCTCGGTATTGAGCTGAATTACAGACCTGAAAATCAGTGAACTAGAGTTTTTTATGGCCTGCGATTCATCCAAGATAGCATAGTTGAATCTATATGTTTTCAGAAAATCAATATCAAGCCTCAGCACTCCATAAGAGCATATTATGAGGTCGTAGAACTTGAAAGCCCCAGAGTCTTTGTGTCTATTTTGCCCAAAATGAATCAAGATTTTAAGTTTAGGCGTAAACTTATGAGCTTCCTTTTGCCAGTTGTAAATAAGAGAAGTGGGCATCACCAATAAGCTTGGGTTTTCGGGCTTTTCTTCTTTTATTTTTTGTAAAAAAGCGAGCGTGGTTACGGTTTTTCCAAGACCCATATCATCTGCCAGACAGCCTCCAAATTTGAATTTTTTCAAGAAATAAAGCCAATCATATCCAGCTTTTTGATAGGGCCTTAAATGGCCTTTGAAACTTTTGGGGAGCTCAATTTCTTCAATTTCTTCAAAATTTTTGAGGCCTTGAAGTTTGCGATTCATTACCGTTACAGCCAGACCGTCTTCTTCCAAATAATTTATTATCCCCACATGATGCTTTTTCAGACGGCCCTGTTCTTCGTCCTCTACCTCAATGTTTTCGAAAAGTTCGGAATATTTACTGAACCACTCAGCAGGAATCATGGCCATTTGGCCATTTGGTAGTTCAAACTCTCTGATGTTGTTTAGGATGTAATTCCGAAGTTTTACAAATGGCAATTTGTACTCGCCAAATTGCACCAAAGCCTTGATATCGAACCAGTCTCGGTTTTCTTCTATTTGTATTTCTAATGTAGAATAACCGAGAAAGTATTGCACCGAATTTTCAGTATTTTGCTTTATTTCGAGGCCAGTCTCTTGGAGGTCTGAGGCGTATTTTTGTAACCAAGTTATGGCCTCGCTTTTGGGCTTAGCTATTCGTCCGTTTCTAAGGTCGAGATTCAGATTTTTTATAAAAATTATGGTCTCTTTCTCTTTTTCTAGGTCTTTCTTGATTTTATGAAAAATCCATGAGTCATCTTTTTTCTCTAGAAAAACATAGGCCGGAGCACTGAAATTGTCGTATTTGAAATTATATTTTCCGTACTGAAAAGACAACTCGAGATAGAATTTACTTTCTTCCTCCAGGCTATTTTCTTGTTTGTTTTCAAATAAGTTTCCTGTGTTTTTTTGTGATTTTATCTCCGAAATCAGTAGTTGAGCTTTGAGTTCTTGTCTTTCTTTTACGATTTCAAAACCCTTCGCAAATACATTGAAATTGGCCACAAGAGGCACTATAAATTTCTGATAATAAGTGTCTTCTATCTTTTTGGGTATAATAATATTGGGCTTATTGAGGAAAGGCTTCAGTTTGCGGCCATCTGCAAATTCATCAAAAACATAAAGCTTCGTATCAATGAGCATACACGCGGGAAGATCATTGATGATATAGGCGTTTTTGAACTGAAATTTTACTTTTTCTTCTCCACATTTTATTATTGGATAGTACACGGTTTGGTCTTCTTGGCGATCGAAATGAAAATAGGCCTTGGCCGGTTCCTTCATCATTTCTATTTCCTTCCAAGTGGCTACTCCATCGCTCCCCATTATGAAAAGTGACTTGTTTTTTATTTTAGCAAAAATCTCTTTTTTGTAGTTTTCTAGGTAAGAAAATATGGAGTCTTTTAAGAGTTTGTCTCCTTTTTCGGGATGAAAAGTTTTCTTGAAAAAGTCTTCGGGAGTGAGTTTTTTTGAATTGAATTTTTTAAGAATTACATCTTGCTGAATGCTATCGGTCAGTTTTACAAGTTCGAAATCGTCCTTTTCGAGTCCAGTGGCAAAGTCCGAAATGTTTTTAGAGGATATATTTTGTGTTTGGAAAGTCACTTCACCGCGAGCATTCAACTGTACCACGTAGGATTCCAACAGAAAACCCAAGTATTCGTGTTCGTAAAGGCTATAAATAATCTTAAATGGCTCCGTTGGAGATACTATCATCAGTATTTTTTCAAAAATGGGATTCAAATGTAATGCTTTGGTATTTCATGACAAAAAAAAGCCGACGAAACATATCCACAAATCTATGCTTTTGGGGTTTGAAGTATTTTTAGCGAGCAAATCAAAAAAATGTCTTAATTTTGCGATTATTGTTCAAAAAAATAAACCGAAAAACCAAACAATATTATGGCATACGGATTACTAAAAGGTAAGAAAGGTATCATATCAGGTGCTTTAGATGAGAATTCTATCGCATGGAAGGTGGCATTGAAAGCAAAGGAGGAGGGAGCGATTTTTACGCTTACCAATGCTCCAATAGCCATGAGAATGGGTGAAATCAATAAACTTGCGGAGGTTTGTGAAGCTGAAATTATTCCTGCCGATGCAACAAGTATAGAAGATATCGAGAATCTTTACACCAAGTCTATGGATGTTTTGGGTGGTAAAGTAGACTTTGTTTTGCACTCGATCGGTATGTCACCAAACGTGCGTAAAGGTAGAGCTTACGGAGATTTAAATTATGATTTTTACAAACAGAGCGTAGACATTTCAGCTATGTCGTTCCACAAGTTTTTGCAAACTGCTGAGAAAATGGACGCCATCAATGAGTGGGGTTCTGTGGTGGCATTGACCTACATGGCTGCTCAAAGAACGTTCTCTTTTTATAGCGATATGGCAGATGCCAAGGCTATGCTGGAGTCTATTGCCAGAAGTTATGGCTACAGATATGGAAAACTGAAAAACGTAAGAGTAAATACAGTGTCGCAGTCTCCTACCAAGACTCGTGCGGGTGGCGGCATCGCTGGGTTTGATTCGTTCTACGAATTTGCAGAGAAAATGTCTCCGCTTGGAAATGCTTCCGCAGACGCTTGTGCAGACTATGTTTTGACATTGTTTTCAGACCTTACCAAAATGGTAACTATGCAGAATCTTTTCCACGACGGAGGTTACTCCATGACTGGTGTTTCAGCCGAATTGTTAGAAATGATCAAGCCTGCTGAATAAGGAAAGACAAGTTTTGTTGTTATATTTGAACACCTGAAACATCGGGTGTTTTTTTTATTTTAAAATTTCAAAAAATGTCTAAAATCGTCACGCTAACAATCAATCCGGCTGTAGATAAAAGCACCAAGTTTGAGGGCTTGATGGCAGAGCACAAAATCAGGTGTGAGCATCCGGTTTATGATGCAGGCGGTGGCGGCATCAACGTTTCAAAGGCCATAAACCGATTGGGAGGTGAATCCACTGCATTTTTTCCTACTGGCGGGCCTATTGGCGATTTGCTTAAATCTTTGGTAACAAAGGAAAAAGTGGTTTTTGAAGCCATAGAATCAAAAGCCTGGACACGCGAAAACTTCATAGCTGTAGATATTATTACAAATGCTCAGTACAGGTTCGGAATGCCGAGTCCAGCGTTAACTTCAGAGGAATTTGAGGAGCTTTTGTCCAAAATAAAAAAACAAAACCCCGAAATATTGGTGGTGAGTGGCAGCTTGCCAGAAAACCTAGCATCTGTAATTTTTAAAAGGATTTCGGAAGTTTTTGGGCAAAACGGACCCAAAGTTGTTGTCGATACTTCGGGCGAGGCTTTGCGTTATGCCCTCGAAAATGGAGCTTTTCTGATTAAACCCAACCACAAGGAACTGGCAAAACTTTTGGATGTTGAAAAAATAGAACCAGTTCAAGTTGAAAGTGCCGCCAAGGCTTTGATAGCAAAATATAATTGTGAAGTTGTGGTGGTTTCTATGGGACCCGACGGAGCAATGCTTTTTACTGAAAACCATACTTATTTTGTGGAGGCTCCAAAGGTAGAAAAGAAAAGCACGGTAGGTGCTGGAGACAGCATGGTGGGCGGAATGGTGTGGGCTTTGAGTCGAAATCTACCCCTTGACGAAGTTCTTAAATGGGGAGTGGCCTGTGGCTCGGCTGCAACCATGAATGAGGGTACGCAACTGTTTAAAAAAGAAGATGCTCAGAATTTATATAAATCTCTGTAATTTAGAGACATAAAGACCTTGAATCATATGAAGAACCTTATTTTATGCTTATTTTTGGTCATGGCAATAGTGCAATCCTTCGCCCAAGATTTTCGTCCCAATTATCACTATACGCCTCCAAAAAACTGGGTAAATGACCCCAATGGGCTGGTTTATCTCGATGGCGAATATCATTTATTTTATCAATACAATCCGTTTGGAGATAAATGGGGGCACATGAGTTGGGGCCATGCGGTGAGCAAGGATTTGGTAAAATGGGAGACTTTACCGCTAGCCTTGCCCGAAATTCAAAATGGTGATGGTAGCACAACCATGATTTTTTCAGGTTGTGTGGTAGTTGATAGTTTTAATACGTCTGGTTTATTCAAAACTGGTTTTAAGAAAGGCTTGGTAGCTGTTTTTACTTCTCATGTCTCTAAACCTGGTCAGGATTTGGCACAACACCAAAGCTTGGCCTATAGCTCAGACAAAGGACGCACTTGGAAGTATTTCGACAAAAATCCAGTTTTGGACATAGGTCTCACCAATTTCAGAGACCCAAACGTAATCTGGTGGCCGTCTGAGAAAAAATGGATCATGACTGTGGTAAAGCCTTTGGAATATTTGGTGCAGTTTTATTCGTCTAAAGATCTCAAAAAATGGTCGTTGATGAGCGAATTTGGCAAACAAGGCGATATGACCAGAATTTGGGAATGTCCAGCTTTATTTAAGGTGCCTGTTCAGAATAGCACCGAGTCAAAATGGGTATTGATGCTCTCAAGCGGAAATCGCCAACCCGGGTATTTGGGTATGCAGTATTTTGTAGGGGATTTTGACGGCAATGAGTTTAAGTCTCAAAAACAAAGTGAGGTACTGTATGTAGACGAAGGCAAGGATTTTTATGCGGCCATTCCGTACTATAACTTGCCAAAGAGTAAGAAAAACCCAATAATAATAGGATGGATAAACGATTGGGAGTATGCCAATGATATACCTCTAGAAGGTTACAGAGGTGGTTTCTCGGTGGCTCGAAAACTATCCCTTTATAAAACCTTGGGAATCTACAAAATAATGCAAGAACCGGTAGTGAGCGAGAAACTCTTCAAAGAAGAATTGAAGCTTTCGCCCGGATATTCATTGAACACTAAACTAGGGGAAAAAACGCAAAACAGCTACGCCCTGAACTTGGAGATCAATTTGGGAAATTCGGCAGGTTTTGATTTAAAACTACTGAAAACCCAAACGCATTACTTGGCCATAACTTACGATGTGGCTACTCATCTGCTGTTGGTAGACCGAACTCAATCTGGGCTTGTAGATTTCAACAAACGATTTCCGTCTGTGGATTCGGTGAAAATTATGCCCGAAAACAATAAAATTCGGTTGAAAATTTTGGTAGATAAATCCATTGTAGAGATTTATGCCAACAATGGAAAAGTTGTTTTGACGGACTATGTATTTCCGCTTTCTCTCCAAACTCAGGAAACTTTGAATTGGAGGTAAGGTGAGGTTTGTTAGATGTTTTTGATAAATCTTAACCTTATTTTTTGTTGAGTTTTTATTTCTTTAAAAAACCAATTAGATTAAGACAAAGTCTTTACTTTGTTGCCTGTATTGAACCAAGAGGGCACATTTAGTTTTGTTTTCAAAGGATTTTTCCTCTAAATTGCGTCAGAAACATGTTTTGATAAATTAAAGATTTCTTAGCAAATTTTAAATACCAATTGTCCATTTTACGCTGCATATACCCACCGCTTGTGAAACGATGATTGTCATGAAACTATTAAATAGAAATGCCGCTTAAACGCGTTACAAGGTGGCTCAAGAAATTTGAGAAGTACTTATTCTATTATAAGGATGGTTATTTTGTACTTCCATACCTGACCAACACCCCCGAATTGATGTTGGAAAGTTTGCGAAGCATGCCTTTTGTCAGTCAAGATCCGTTTCGGAATGTTTTAGTAACCGATAACCCCTTTACCAAGGGCGAGTTACACTATCAAGAGATAGAAGATGGGCTTTGGCTGATGGTTAGCGAGCAGGAGTTTAAATCCAATGTTCGTACCAAGGCTGTTTTTGACGATATACCTTCGGAGTACTACTTTCTGGCATTTTCGGTCTATCAAAATCCGATTATCCCTGCTTTGGAAATTCTCATCAACGATCACAAAATAAAAAACAATAGTTGGGCAATTTATCGTCCGGGAGTGCCTATTGATGCCTTTCATATCAAGGGCACAAAGGGTTTATTTTTCAATTTTTCGTTTAGCAAAAAATGGGCAGAGGCCAATCTCCTGCACACTGGCATGCCATCTAAGTTTTTTATGCAGAAAATTCTTGATTCGGAACTTGGGTATTTGACTTGGGATGGCCTTATGGCAGATGCACACGTTTATGCCAAAGAAATTTGGCAGATGATTTCGCACGACTCTGGACAGGCTCTGAGCAAACTTAAGCTTAAAATACAGACTTTGGAGATTTTGACCCTGTTTTTTGAAAAAATTGAAGAACAAGTACAATCTGAAGGGGCGAGCCAGTTTAATAAACATATAGATCCGATTTATACTGTAAAAGAGACTTTGATGGCAAGTCTAACCAAGGAATTTCCGGGGATTGAGGTTTTAGCCGAGAAAATAAATACGTCTCCTTCGAAACTGAAATCGGGGTTCAAGAAAATGTACGGCCAACCACCATATCAATACTTTAGAGGCCAACAAATGCACATGGCACTCAAAATGTTGCAGGAAAGTGATTTGCAGATAAAATATGTATCCTCATTTTTTGGTTATGAAAACCCCTCCAAGTTTTCTGTTGCTTTCAGGAAAGTACATGACATCCTCCCGTCAGAAGTAGTGCGTAAATAATACCAAAGAATAAAAAATGCAACTTTTCGGGCTATCGATTTGTCTTTTTGGGCTATTTGATTGTATGCTGAGTTGATTAGCTTTGCATAACTGAAAACAGGTATATTTGCAGGTAGGAATAATTAACCTCCGAAAATCTGAAGTTTTCTATCTCAACCCATCTAGTCATGAAAATTAATAGAAGAGGATTTATTGCTCTTGGGGCTCTGGTCGCCCACCAATCTTTTGGTAGAAACTCAATATTTTCTCCAAATACCAGTCAAGTATCATTGAGCAATAAACTTGAAGAGTTATTATGTCTGAAAAAATGCTTTTTAAGTTCGTCTCTTCGAACAGTATTCAATGAAAGATTTGAGTCATTCGAAAAATTGGGTTTTAAAAATTCCATCAAAGGATGTTTGATGAACTCCGAAAGAAACTACGCCATTTGTCCTGTGGAGCTTGTAGTTGAGCAAAAAATAGTGAATCAGGCCCTGTTATTATTTTCAAAAGAGAATGACTGGAAATACATAGGAACGTTGAATAATTACGAGTCTAAGTTGTATCTCCAGTTGGTCGAAAACTTGGCTATGAAAGAGTTTCTCCAAATGAAACCCGACTCTTTGTTACCTATTATGAGGGAGGTTGACGGGGTAAAGAACGCATTTTGTTCGACTCATTATTCTCTGTGTTTTAAGGTATTGATAGAGCCTCAGGGTACTAGAGGAGAACTGACTTATAATCTCAAAAACGAGGTTGGAGGTACTTTGACGCAACAATTTTCATAAGTTTCAATTATAGTGAGACGCATATAGTGAGACGGAAGAAGATACCAATAAACAGGTATTTTTACTCATACTGAAGGACAAATGTTGAGTTACTTTTGAAATATATTTCGACCGATTCTTTATAACCATGTAAACACTTAAACTATGGCAGAACCATTTCTTTCAGAAATCAGGATTATGTCCTTCAGCTTCGCCCCTAAAGGTTGGGCATTGTGCAACGGACAGTTACTTCCAATTAATCAAAATCAAGGATTATTTTCTTTGCTTGGCACTACCTTTGGCGGCGATGGCCGTGTGAATTTTGCTCTACCGGACAATCGTAGCCGAACACCCATACATGTGGGTAGTGGCCATACTTTAGGCGAGCGAGGGGGCGAACAGGCTCACACATTGAGCATAGCTGAAATGCCTACTCATACGCACGTGATGAACGGATACTCAACTAGTAATTTTGCTGGTAATGTATCAAGTCCCATTGGAAATGCATTTTCAACAACGAACCCGGCACAGTTGTATGGCCCAGCCGCATCATTAACTTCAGTCAATCCCGCTACTGTGGTTTCAGTGGGAGGTAGTCAGGCACATTTGAATATGCAACCTTTTCTAACACTGAGTTTCTGTATCGCTTTACAAGGAATTTTTCCATCACCAAATTAATTAAATCACCTAAAACTAATTAATGCTATGGCTCAACCTTATGTTGGAGAAATTAGAATGTTCGCGGGAAACTTCGCTCCTGCGGGCTGGATGTTCTGTGAGGGGCAATTATTGCCCATATCTGAAAACGAAACTCTATTTCAATTAATAGGCACTACTTATGGTGGTGATGGTCAGAGCACATTTGCTCTACCAGATATGAGAGGACGACTACCTGTACATCAAGGGAACGGTTTAATTTTGGCCGAAACTGGTGGTGCGGAAGAGATTACGCTCACAGTTAATCAGATTCCTGCACACTCCCATCCTTTTTTAGTCTCAACGGGCTCCTCTACATCTGCTACACCCTCTGGCAACGTTGTGGCTAAAACCAATGATGCAGATGTTTATTTTGAAGACACTCCAACTCTCGATATGAGAGCGGCGGTTGGATTAGTTGGTGGCAGTCAACCCCATACTAATTTTCAGCCTTACTTGTGCGTCGATTTTATTATTTCACTTTTTGGCATTTTCCCTTCACCTACCTGACAAGGTCTGTTTAATATGTGAAAATGCAGTTTCTTAAATTATCAGAAGACCTTTAAACTAAAATATCATGGCAGATCCATTTGTAGCCGAAATCAGAATATTTCCGTTTAATTTTGCCCCAAAAGGTTGGGCATGGTGTGACGGACAACTTCTACCACTATCTCAAAATACCGCATTGTTCTCCCTGCTTGGTACTACCTACGGTGGAAACGGCAAATCTAACTTCGCATTGCCAGATTTACAGGGCAGAGCACCTATGCATCCTGGGCAAGGACCCGGTTTGTCACTTCATGACTTAGGAGAAACAGGAGGAAGTGAAACAGTCAGTCTCCTTGAATCTGAAATACCCTCTCATTCACATGGTTTGAGGTGTGTAAATGAGGAATCAAACAACAATACTCCTAATGCCAATGCTTCTTTTGCAGTCTCGGCCAAGGCTAATGTATATGTGGCTCAGAACACTAACGTAGCCATGAACCCGAGTTCTCTTGCACCGACTGGCGGGGATCAACCGCATAATAATATGATGCCCTATTTGACTTTCTATTTCAATATTGCTTTGCAGGGAGTTTTTCCTCCCCGAACATAATCGAAAACTTTGAAGTAAGTTATTGATAAAAGAATGACTATAGAAATAACAAATAGGTTGATAAGTCTTCGTCCAATTACGGACGAAGATGTTTCTTTTTTGTGCAAAGTGTATGGCAGTACTCGAGAAAAGGAACTACGGCAGGTAGAATATTGGACTGAAGTACAGAAGCAGGAGTTTATAAATCAGCAATTTGCAGCACAACATGAGTATTATCAGAAGAATTATATCGGAGGTGATTTCTATGTTATTGAGCTCAAAAAAGAAGATATAGGACGACTTTACATCCATGAAAATTTTCAAAATGCAGGTATCAGAATAATTGATATAGCGATTTTACCCAATTGGCAGAATCAGGCCATTGGTAGCAGTCTCTTGAAAGACATACTTCTTATTGCTGAAAATACTAACAGACACGTAAGCATTCATGTAGAGAGTTTTAATCCAGCGAAAAAATTATACGAAAAGTTGGGATTCAAAAAAATAAGCGAGACCAACGGTGTATACCATTTGATGGAGTGGAGAGCACCAGTGGACATGGGAATCTATGCAGAACGATAAAATTTAAAAATATGGAACTTGATAAAATTTCGTCAGAATACTTCAGAGCCTTGGTAAATCAGAGGGTTGAGGTACAATTCACTCCTGATAACAGATTAATAGCTGAAGTTATAGAACTTTCTGAATTAGGGGGGTATTCGCCTTTGGAACGCAAACCATTTTCTGTTGTAATTCGAACGGACCAGAAAAATGAATATTATAATCAGGGAATATTTGGTTTCCATCATCCAACTTTTGGCGAGATTCCTATATTTTTTACACCTCTTGGTTTCGATGGTTGTGGTATGAAATACGAAGCCGTTTTCTCATAATCTTTAAAAGTAGAAAATTAAAACTTTAATATGAAACAATTATACTTACTGGTCGGACTATCATTATTTTTTTTCTGGTTTACACCAAAAAAAACTATTGATTCAACATCTGATGCTGCTTACTCAAAAAGTGTCAAACCAGCACCGAGAAAATTAAATGTAAGTGTTAGAAATAAAAACTACATTGAAAAGAACCATCTTTCAATATCTTCAGATCAGAATTGGCAATCACCTCTGGCGGCCAATGTTACAGCAGTGAAGAGTGTTACAGTACAAGGGGGAGGAAATGCCATTTTGGGTGGACAGCTTAACTACAGCATTGAGGTAAGCAACACAGCCTCTGGAAGTGCCAATAATGCAACAGGTGTTGTTTTTACTGATATACTAAATTCAAACCTCACATTGGTGCCAGGGTCTCTCAAAGTAACGCCTATATTGGTTGAAGATTCTTATGAGTGTATTGGTAATGTGGGTATTACAGTGCCTGCAAACTTGGGGCTTTTGGCCAATGATGTGAGCCCGACTAATAGTGCAATGACAGTAACGGCAAACAATACAGCTGGAACCCAAGGCACCGTGCTTACAAATCCAGATGGTAGCTTTACTTTTACTCCCAATGTTGGTTACTCGGGTACGACTACTTTTACGTATACGGCATCCAATGGTGACTTCGCTCGTACTGCCACGGTTTCAATTGTGGTTTCAACACCAATATGGTTTGTCAATAGTGCGGCAGCATCAAATGGTAACGGAACATTGGCAAGCCCGTTCAAAGATTGGTCAAATTTTGCTACTGCCAACGCTCTAACTGGTGCAACAGACCCAGCCATAAATCAAACAGTTTTTGTTTATTCGGGTACTTATTCGGGAGCTGTTACACTCAAAACAGGTCAGAAAGTGCTTGGACAGGGAGCAACCACAAGCTTGGCAAGTTTTTCGGGCTCAACGGTTCAAACTTATACCAATGCCTTGCCATCCACGAGCGGAACAAGACCAAATCTAACAAGCATTGGTACAACTATTACGTTGGGAAGCAATAATACGCTTCAAGGTTTTGATATGGGAAATAGTACAAAAGATATTGTAGGCTCTTCTTTTGGTACTCTGACGGCTTCTGAAAGTACTTTAAATGGCAACGGTCAGGCATTAGACCTTTCTACAGGGGCATTGTCAGCCACATTTACGAGTATTTCTTCAACAAACTCTGCAGATTATGGCATTTACCTGCTCTCGGTCAGTGGTACATTGACAAGTTCGGGAGGTACTACCATTACAAATCCTACTAGTAGAGGAATCGCGGTCTTTTCAAATAGTAGTATAACAGCCAATTTTGGTAATACGTCAATTACGGGTTCTGGAAATACGGGACTCGCTACTTCAGGTGCCACCTCCAATACATCTGCATTGACTTTTGTTGATTTAGATATTGCCCCCGATGCAGGAGTAGATGCTATTAATGCGATACAAAGAGGTTCAATAACTTGTGCGAGTGGAACAATCACCACAACTAACATGAACACTGGAAGTGTACCCGCAGTTTTTATTAGAGGTGCAGACGCAACTAATAAAGTTACTTTGAATATGGTTTTGGATAGCTATTCGAGTACGGGAGTGGGTAGCCAAATTGGTTTAGGTATTACGGATACAAACGGGTCGTTTACTATCAATGGAACTGGTACAACAGCAGGAAGTGGAGGTACAATTAGTTCATTTACAAACCGTGGGATAGATTTAGTAAATGTTTCCAATGTCACTCTCAAAAACATGAATTTAACCAATACCAATACTGCAAATTTGGTAGCGGGAGCATCTCTTGATGCAAATAATTATTCCTTATCTAATGGGGGAATAGTTGCATCCAATGTAACAGGATTGACACTAAACAATTTGAATATCAACGGCTCAGTTCAAAGAGGTATTTCGGGGCATAATGTCAGCAATTTTTCGATGACCAACTGTACCGTCAATAATTCTGGAGATGAGGCAAGAGAAGGTGCTATTGCCTTTACCAATCTTTCGGGCACTTGCTCTATAACAGGCTCGACCATTACCCGTGCCAATGAGCATTTGATTAATATCTTCAACACCAGTGTCAATCTAAACCTAACGATTAGCAATTCAAACATAACCGATACACAAACAACTTCAGCAGGAACAGCCTCGGCAATAGTAGGAACTGGAATATTGGCAAACACTTTTGGCTCCGGAAAAACTTATATAACTGTTTCCAACTGTACATTAAATAAAATTGGTGCCGATGCCATCAAAATGATAAATAATGATTCTTCGACGGGTAGCTATGAAATTACAGGTTGCTCAATAGACCCCGTCAATGCTGTAACATCACCAAATGATGTAGGTACTGCTATTGAAATTACGAGTAATGAGACCAGTACGGTTTACACGTATATCAATGGCAATACTAAGCTTTCGGCCAATGGGGGCAATGTGGTAACTATTGCCCCTACCGAGCAATCCACAATCCATGCGAGATTTACCAATAATACCGTAACTTATAAATCAGGAGGCATTTCTGGTCTGTTTAGAGGAATTGAAGTTTTCGGACAGGATGATGCCAGAGGGTATGCTACAATTAGCGGTAATAATATCTCAGGGTTACCAGAGTCTAACGGCATAATGGTCGATAATAGAAGTACCTTACCAACACATATTGGTAACGGGAGAATAGATGCCATAATAACTGGGAATACAGTAAACTTGAACTATCCAAATCCCCTTTCAACTGGACGAACAATTTTTTTAGAGGCAGGAAATGTTTCAACTTCAAAAAATATAGTTTGTGCTAAAGTAGCTTCGAATACTACTAGCACAAACGGAGTCAATGGGCATTTTAGACTTTCTTCCAATGGAACTAATAGTGCCGTAATGCTCGAGGGTACTACAGACGCATCCAATGCCTGGAATTCAAACAGTAATACTCCGACTACAAGTAGTGGAGGTATTGTCTCGGTCCGCTCTGGATCAGTGGTGACTATGGTTGCAGCAAATACTTGTATTTCTCCTTTAACCCCTCCAGCTTTTGCATCCGTACTTGCCGATAATAATCAATTTGCCGAGGTACAAAACAGTGAGAATCGTATAGTTTATGAGAATTTTGAAGGGAAAAAAGACAATATAGTTAAATCTGAGTTTCTGTCTACAGTTGATTTTACACCAACTAATTCGGAGGTGATAAAAACTATTATTGAGGAGGAATCTCAAAACTCAATAACTGAAACTTTTGCAGGTGAAACTGTAACTGTTGCGGGTTCGGGTTCTGGATTTACCCTTCCTGCCGGAAAAAGCACTACCATTACTTTCAGTGCCACCATAAGCAATTCACCTACTAGTTGTGCAATCACAAATACAGCTTCAGTTTCAGGGAGTAATTTCAGTACTGTCAATTCGAATACCACGACTACCAACATTGTTATACCACCACCAACGGCGGTAACCCCAAACAGTGCCACAAGTATTTGTACGGGTACACCAGTAAACTTATCAGCTACTTGTGCAAGCGGAACAGTTAATTGGTACGCATTGGCAAATCCAACTACCCTTTTGGGTAATTCGGCCTCGGGGGCAAATTTTTCACAATCTCCAATTGGTAATACAACCTATCAAGCTACTTGCTTGGTGGGTGGTTGTGAAAGCACCAGAGTTAACAGTTCGTTGATTACGGTAAATCCAAACAATACAATTTCTTTAACTTCAGCCGTAGGGACCAATGCTCAAACTCTCTGTATCAATACTCCTATTACAAATATTACTTATGCTACCACTGGTGCAACGGGAGCGACATTTAGTGGTTTGCCTGCGGGCGTAACGGGTACCTGGGCAAGTAATGTAGTGACCATCAGTGGCTCACCAACTACAACAACGGGTAGTCCATTTAATTATACAGTAACGCTAACTGGTGGTTGCGGAACAGTAACTGCAACTGGAACGATAACAGTTTCGCCTGTTAATACAGTTTCTCTGACTTCGGCGGTGGGAACAAATGCTCAAACTCTCTGTATCAATACTCCAATTACAAATATTACTTATGCTACCACTGGTGCAACGGGAGCCACATTTAGTGGTTTGCCCGCAGGTGTGACTGGCGTATGGGTAGGTAATGTTGTGACAATCAGTGGCTCGCCAACTACAACAACAGGTAGTCCGTTTAATTACACTGTTACTTTAACAGGTGGTTGTGGAAGTGTTGCGGCAACTGGAACAATAACAGTTTCACCTGCCAATACAATTGCTCTAACCTCGGCCGTCGGAACGGATGCACAGGCGAAGTGTATCAATACTGCCATTACCAATATTACTTATGCCACCACTGGAGCTACTGGTGCTACATTTAGTGGCTTACCTACGGGTGTAACTGGTGTGTGGGCTGGCAATGTTATTACTATCAGTGGTACACCAACAACCGCGACTGGTAGTCCGTTTAATTACACCGTTACATTAACAGGTGGCTGCGGAACTGTAACAGCAAATGGTTCAATAACGGTTAATTCAACTCCTGCACCAACGAGTCCGACGGCCACTCCGTCTAACTTTACTACTTCAGGAACGACAACTTTAACAGCCTCGGGTTGCAGCTCACCGTCAACCATTAGTTGGTATGACTCGTCTAATCCTTTGGTCGCTTTGCCAAATAATACACCAACCATCTCTTCAAATAAAACATACTTTGCCAGATGTACTGGAACAAATACTTGCGTGAGTGAACCAAGTGCAAATGTAAATGTAACATACAATCCGTGTACGCCACTCGGTTCATCACCCGGAAATGTAAATATCACTTGGACAGGTCTATTGAGTACAGATTGGAACACGGCTTGTAACTGGAACCCTGCTTGGGTGCCTGATCTCACCAATGGGAAAGTTATTATTCCTAATACCGTTAATAAACCAGTCGTTTCTTCTTCCGACCCTGATATTAAATCGATCGAAATTCAGTCGACCGCCCTTTTGACAATCAACAGTGGAAGAACACTAAACATAAGAGGTGACGGTGGTGTAAGCAAAGGATTTACAATTGCAGGAGGAACAGTGACAAATAACGGAACTATAAATATTGAGTCGGAAACAAACACTGCCATTCCTGCTTATATTTATCTTCAAGCTACAGATGCTGTTTTAACTAACAATGGTACAATAAAAATTAATAGTACTGATGAGGCGATTGGTGTTGGCTCTGTATCAACACCTGCAACAATTACCAATAGCCTGAACGGTATCATAAACATAGTTGGAGGCATCGGTGTGGAGATGGCTTTACCAACAGATGTTGTAAACTTCAGTAATGCGGGAACTATAAATTATGATGGTACGGTTTTGGCCTTTAAGTTTTTGGGAACTACAAACTTCACCAATACAGGTACAGTAAACATAAATTCGGGAACTGGTATTGAAAACCCTACTGGCAATACAATTAACAACAATGCCTGTGGTAAAATACTTATGGCGAGTGGCACTTACACCAATGGTGGTACAACCACCAATACAGGTTTAATTCAAATGCCAAATACATATAGCTTTACAAACACTGGCACATTCACAAACAATGGTATATTGAAAGCTAATGCAGTTTCGGGTATAACAAATAACAAAGTAGTGATCACAAATTCTTGCCCTATATTCACTTTGGGTGGGACCAATAATTACACAGTAAGTGGCATTTTTACGGATGCTGGAGCAACTACCTCGGCAGGAAGTTATGCTTCAGTTGGAAATAAGTTTACAGCAAACAATATTATCCCAACTGGTATACAAACACTTTATGCCCAAGTAACCAATGGAACTTGTACGTTTGTTGTTCCTTTTAATTTTGACAATATCAAACCCACTTCAGTCACTATAAATACCACAAATACTTGTGCAGGCAGTAGCATTATGCTATCGGCAGCATGTGCCTCGGGTACAGTTACTTGGTATGGTACCGCCTCTGGACCAGCTCCGCTAGGCACAGGTGCTACTTTAAGTTACATTCCATCAACAGGTACGGCTCAGTCATATTATGCGGCATGTGAAACCACCAATTGTAATAGTGGCAGAACAATTACTTCAAATTCGGTAAATGTTAATCCGAAACCCGAGCCACCAACACTTGCACCACCTAGTACTTTGGTGGTTTGTTCTCCGTCCACACTTACATTTACGGCAAGCGGATGTGTTGGAGGAACTATCACTTGGTCTGAAGGAGCTATTACGGGCTCAAGTCTGATTCTGTCTACTGTTGGCACTTATTCCGTCAGTGCTACCTGCACCATAAATGGCTGTACCTCAAATGCTAGTACTTTAGTAACAGGACTTGAGATAAAAGCTAAACCGGCCGCCCCAGTTATTACAGCTCCTACTAGTCTATCGGTTTGTTTCCCTTCAACCTTAACAATCACAGCAAGTGGTTGTGCTACCGGTACTATTACCTGGTCTGAAGGTGCTTCACAAGGATCGAGCTTGGTCATTTCATCAGTAGGCTCGTATAATGTAAGTGCTTCTTGTACAATAAATGGATGTACTTCAGATATGAGTAATACGATTACCAATCTCGAAATAAAAAATAAACCCAGTATACCTACGGCCGTATCTGTAAATAATAGTATAATCTGTCTAAATTCAACTATTACTCTTTCAGCGAATTGTTCACAAGGTTCAAATAATATTTTTTCATCTTTGGATGATGGAACTATTAGTAAAACAAATAATGGAAACAAGGATACGCAAACGTTCCAAAACACCCCCTCCCAAATAATCTGGTATAATCAAGCATCAGGAGGAGTTTCGGTTGGTTCTGGTTCAAATTTGGTTTTATCTCCTACATCTAATACTACTTACTATGCCGCTTGCTCAGCCGACGGTTGTGAAAGCGATAGGGTGCCCACATCTGAAGTTCAAGTAGTTACTTCTTTTGCCAGCCCAACTGCTGTTTCAGTTAGTAAGACCAGTATTTGCAATAGTGGTACGGTAACTTTGACTGCTACATGTCAGACGGGTACCGTAACTTGGTATACTTCTATGAATGGAGGAACATCTGTTGGAACGGGTAGTCCATTTGACCAAAGTGTTAATCAAAATGTTACCTATTATGCTGCGTGTGAAGGCGGAAACTGCGTAAGTGCAAGAGTTGCGACCATGGCAATTGTGGTGAGTAAAACTACTATAGCTTGTAACCTGCCAATAGCAACGAACGCTACAAGTAACTGTGGAGCGGTTGTTACGTATAGTGCACCTGTTGTGCAGAGTTGTAATATTGCTGGCTTGCAAACACAAACATATAATTACACTGGTTCGGTAGTAGATTGGGTAGTACCATCAGGAGTTACTTCGATCAATATCAAAGCATGGGGAGCTCAAGGCGGAGCAAATTGGATAAATAATACAAATTTTGGAGGATATAGTGAGGGTACTCTGAGCGTGACTCCTGGAGAAGTTTTAAAAATAAATGTAGGCGGTCAACCAACTACCACTGCCGGTGGTTGGAACGGCGGTGGAAATGGGGAGGGTATGGGTAAAGGAGGCGGTGGAGCTTCTGATGTAAGACAAGGGGGAAGTTTACTTACTAATAGAAAGTTAGTTGCATCTGGTGGAGGTGGTGCAGGATATTGGTCTAATTTACATATTGTAGGTGGAGAAGGTGGTGGTTTGACTGGTGGAAATGGATATAGATTTCCAGATTTTGGTACCAACCCAGGAGGAAAAGGAGCTACACAAACAGCAGGTGGGGCTGACGGAACATGTGTTAATTTTAATGTCATTGCTATGGCAGGAAGTTTAGGTCAAGGTGGAAGCCCATTTAATTGCGGATGTGAAGGCTATGGCGGTGGCGGAGGCTATTATGGTGGTGCCGGAAGTGGTAATTGTCGCGGTGGCGGAGGTGGGTCTGGTTACATTGGAGGAGTCACCTCTGGTAATATGCAAGCTGGTGTACAGAGTGGTCATGGTAAAATTGAGATTTCATATCAAGGCGTAAGTGCTCCAACTGTAACCCAAACATCAGGGTTAGCATCTGGCTCTACTTTCCCAGTAGGAACAACTACAAATACTTTTGAAGTGAACGACAATGGTTATATAACATCTTGTAGTTTTGATGTTACTGTGAATGAAGTTTTGACCACAATTACATACAATGGAACTGAATTCTGCGGAACTACGTCTGCTTCAAGCTTACCTGTAACCATTACGGGTATATCTGGGGGAAATTTTTCAAGTTCACCTTCCGGCCTTTCGCTTAACGGAACAACAGGAGCAATTGATTTAATGACAAGTATTCCTGGGACATACTCAATTTCATATTCTTTGGTTGGTTGCAATATACCATCCACGACTTCCATTGAAATCAAGGCCAAACCAACTGCACCGATTATCACACCGCCATCAACCTTAGTAGTTTGTTCACCATCAACACTGACGCTTACTGCAAGTGGATGTGCCGGAGGAACTATCACATGGTCGGAAGGGGCTGCAATAGGTACAAGTTTGGTACTGTCGGCAGTCGGGACTTATTCTGTAAGTGCCACTTGTACTATAAACGGTTGTACTTCTGATGCTAGCACAGTTATAACTGGCCTTGAAATCAAAGCCAAACCACTAGCACCGACTATCATGCCGCCTGCGAGCCTTTCTATCTGTTCACCTTCGACACTTACACTTACAGCAAGTGGTTGTGTGGGTGGCACCATTACTTGGTCAGAAGGAGCCGCAACGGGTACAAGTTTGGTATTATCTACTATTGGAACTTACAATGTCTCTGCCACTTGTACCATAAATGGCTGTACATCAGAAGCCAGTACTATTATTACAGGCTTGGAAATAAAGGCCAAACCATCGGCCCCGACTGTAACCGCACCAGTGGAGAAAGTAGTATGTTCTCCAAGTACATTGACCCTAACAGCCAGTAATTGTGCAGGCACAGTAACGTGGTCAGAAGGCGGAGCTACGGGTACAAGCCTAACGCTCAATGCAGTAGGAACTTACAGTATTTCGGCCACTTGTACCGTAAATGGCTGTACATCAGAAGCCAGCACGATTATTACAGGCTTGGAAATAAAAGCCAAACCATCGGCCCCAACAGTAACCGCTCCAGTGGAGAAAGTAGTATGTTCTCCAAGTACATTGACCCTAACAGCCAGTAATTGTGCAGGCACAGTGACGTGGTCAGAGGGTGGAGCTACGGGTGCGAGCTTAACACTCAATTCAGTAGGAACTTACAGTATTTCGGCCACCTGTACCGTAAATGGCTGTATATCAGAAGCCAGCACGATTATCACAGGCTTGGAAATCAAGGCCAAACCATCGGCCCCGACTGTAACCGCACCAGTGGAGAAAGTAGTATGTTCTCCAAGTACATTGACCCTAACAGCCAGTAATTGTGCAGGCACAGTAACATGGTCAGAGGGTGGAGCTACGGGTACAAGCCTAACGCTTAATGCAGTAGGAACTTACAGTATTTCGGCCACCTGTACCGTAAATGGCTGTACATCAGAAGCCAGCACGATTATTACAGGCTTGGAAGTCAAAGCATTGCCTGTTTCTTCAGCTACAAGTAACTCACCTATTTGTGCGGGCGGCTCATTAAATCTAATCGGATCTGAAGGAGAAACCTATCTCTGGTCAGGTCCAAATAGTTACAGTTCTACGGATCGAAACCCAATAATTTCTAATGCCGGAATAAGCTCTGCTGGCACTTATACATTGACTGTTACAAGTAAGGGTTGTAGTAGCTCTGCACAAACAGTGGTGGCTATAAACACCATATCCATTCCTGCACCTACTGGAACGGCAAACCTCTCTTGTGATGTACTTTCCGTTACCAGAACAGCAAGCGGTGGACAAAGCTATGTTTGGTCTGGTGGATTGGGAACTAACCCAATGGCCACCATTACAACTGCTGGAACTTACACCGTAACAGTAACTGATGCCAATGGTTGTAGTGCGACGGCATCTACGGTGGTTACTTTTACAAATAATTTACAAATAACTCAGCACCCACAAAACGTAAGCATCTGCCAAGGAAACAATGCGACCTTCACGGTTCAAGCCAACTTACCTGGAGTAACTTATCAATGGGAAGTAAACTCTGGCTCTGGTTTCTCACCAATATCAGCTAGTGCGGTTTATTCGGGTCAAAACTCTGCTACCTTGAGTTTGGCGTTTCCAGCTTTGGCTTACAACAATTATAAGTACAGGTGCATAATTACCTTAAACAGTTGTAATTCGACTTCAAATGAAGCCACTTTATCCCTAGCAGGCTCAGCAGAGGCGTTAAACATTATAAATATAAGTCCCATCAGTGGGGTTTATAGCCAAACCGCAGTAGCTTACACGATAGCCCTGAACAAAATAGAGCCCAATGCTAACGTGACCTATAAATCTGGAAATGCAATAGAGCTGTTGCCAGGTTTTGAAACACGTGGTGGGGCGGTGTTCCAGACCAAGATAGAGAGTCCTTGTGGTAACAATTCGGGTTTTACGACCAATTTTGAAAACTTGCCAAAAGAAATAAGAAAATGAAAAAACTAAACCCATTGGAAG
>DATGXK010000014.1:0-318493 GCA_035299025.1 Leadbetterella sp. | reverse complement strand
GCATAACCCTGCGAGTTTACCTGCGGGTATTCTTGTTGCGGTTGGTTAAGTACCGAAGGTTTGAAATCTTCGACAATGGCAGGCTGTTGTGCCTGTGCAAAGTTGATACTACCCACGATAGAGGCAGCGAGAAGCCTAATTTTGAGAAAGTTTTTCATGTTTTATGAGTTGAATATTATAGTTCAGATTTTTATTTAAACAAAATTGGCAAAGTTTCATTGAGGTACTGCTTCACATTCATCCAAGTATGTCCACCTGGAATGGCGTAAGTTTTCACGTTTATATTTTTGTCTTTCAAGTATGCTTCCCATTCAGTTGTGCCTTTGTACAAGAAATCTTCAGTGCCAATACCTGACCATAAAAGTTTGAAATCTTTGTTGGTTTTAGCAGGATTTGCGGTGATGTTGGTGAAGCTTTTGTCCATTTCAGCAGGAGAAATATATGACGCATAGCTACATACATAAGCAAATTTATCGACATTGTTGAAGGCAGCACGGAGCGTTTGGCCGCCACCACGAGAGAAACCGCCGATGGCACGATTATCACGGTTGGCAATTACTCGATAATTTTTCTCGACGTAAGGAATAATATTCGTGATAAGGTCTGTTTCAAATAATTTCATGCGTTTGAGGGCATCTTCACCATCACGGCTCATTACATCAGATGGTTTATCTTTGCCAGTTTGTTCAGCAATACGTGCCATCGGATTTCCGTAAGGCATCACCACAATCATCGGCTTTGCTTTGCCTTGGGCAATCATATTGTCAAGCATTAAGTGCACTTTTCCCACTTTCCAGAAAGTTTCCTCAGTATCTGTTGTGCCACTTATTAGGTAATAAACAGGGTATTTTTTTGCAGTTTCTTTGCTATAACCTGCTGGTGTATAAACTACTACCGTACCCGTAGAACCTTCTACTGATGGATAATATTCGTAGGTTATAGAACCATGAGGAACATTTTGAAGGGCATAAATTGCAGGAGAATCCGAAGGGATTTCTACCAAACTACCCTTGAAACGCTCATTTGGAAACAAATAAGTATTAGCTGGGTCATTCACGGTGACTCCATCTACTTTAAATCCATACGGATAAATATCAGGCTTAACTGGGCCAACTGTTATTGACCAAACACCATTTTCGCCTTTAGTCATTGGTACATTTGCCGAACCAAATTGATTACCATCGAGCAAAACAGTAGTGGCAGTCGGTGCTAAAAATGAGAAAGTTACTGTCTTATCAGGATTTACTTTCGGAGAAACCACAATTGGGCCACGAGGTGGTTGTCCTTGTGCAAAATTGCTAAAGCCCAAAAAGGTAATTAGGGCTAAAATGAACAGACTTTTGTTTGTTTTCATAATTATAGAGAAAGGTTTATTATTTAAAAAGTTTGGGGGCGATTACGCTCAGATAGTGTTTTACGTTCATCCATGTGTGTCCACCTTCGGTAAAAAGGCTTTCATATTTGATTTTCTTCTCATCAAGAACTTTCATAAATTCTTGATTGACAGTATAAAGCGGGTCTTCTTTGCCAACACCAATCCAAAGAAGTTTGAGATTTTTATCGGTTTTTGCTGGGTCTTTGAAAGCCGCCTCATTGTTACGGTCGAATTCATTTTTGAGCATTCCAGGGGCAAATCCGCACACGTAAGCAAATTGGTCAGTATTGTTAAATCCAAAATACATGGTAGTGCCACCACCACCTGAGAAACCTGCGATTGCTCGGTTATCTTTGTTGTTAATAGTTCGGTAATTTTTCTCTACGAAAGGCATCAGATTTCCGAAAAAGTCTTTCTTAAATTCTTGCAGATTATCCCAATTTCTGAGGCTTCCCGACGATTTAGAAATAACTGGATAGGCTCTTCCGTATGGCATCACAATAATCATGGGTTTGGCTTTTCCTTGAGCAATGAGGTTATCGAGAATAATATTTGCACGGCCTACTTTTGTCCAAGTTTCTTCTGTGTCAGTTGTGCCATGAAGCAAATAAAGCACTGGATATTTGGCATTTGGGTTAGTTTCATAGCCAGCTGGCGTGTAAATAACTACTGGACGAGTACCGAGTTCGGGCGATTGATAGTATCGGTAAGACACAGTACCATGAGGAACATTTTGTAAAGTATGCACTAATGGAGTACTTCCCGTAATTTCGACTACACTATTTTGAAAACCTTCATTCGGGAAAATAGCGGTATTGTTTGGGTCAGCCACCGATACGCCATCAACATTGAACGAATATGGGTACATATCTGGCTTGATAGGGCTGGTTTTCACTGACCAAACGCCTTGCTGGTCTTTGGTCATGGGCAAAGCCGATTTTTCAAACTGTGCATTCAATTTTACTTCTGTTGCCTTTGGGGTGTAAAATCGGAATGTTACGCTGTTATCGGCATGTACCTCGGGCGACACCACATTTGGGCGTGGTGTAGGCTGGGCGAAGCAGAGCTGTGTCACAGCTAACAATATCGGAATTATAATTTTTGTTCGGGTTTTCATTTCAATATCATTTGTTTGAGGTTATTATATCAAATTCTGAATATCCAGCAGCCGATTTCTCATTGGCATTTTTCATCGCTGTAAATTTTATATATCGGGCTGTCGTTGTTTCAAAGTTTTTTACTTGCCAAAAAGGATTGTTTTTAATGTTTGAAAATTCGCCTTCGATTGCCAATTTCCAATTCGTGCCATCTGTGGAAGTTGAGAACTGATAATGAGTGATTATACTTCCCTCTTCCCACCAATTTTGAGCTGGTAAATAGCGGAATCCTTGTAGATTTTCTGTTTTTCCTAAATCAATAATAAGGTCGGCTGGCATGTTTTGACTTCTTTTTTGATGCCAAGAAGTAGCAGCATTTCCATCGAGCAATTTATTGGCATTTTGGTCTTCGCTACTGATAATTTTCCATGATTTTCGAGAAATATCAAATGACTCTTCGCCAACTATACTCGATTGCTTGGTGAAAGGATTATATGAAATCGCTTTAATTTCTACCTTGCCGTCTGATGTTTTTACTGGAGATGCGTATTTTGCCGAATTTGAACTGGGTTGACTGCCGTCCAAAGTATAATAGATTTCAGATTCTTTATCACCCGATTGAAAACTCACTAAACCCTCTTTGTCTCGAATAATTGTTGGCTGGTTTAGCACAATTGGGGCTTTGTAAACCTCGATATTAGAAATAAGTGGACAGCTTTTTGAATCCAAAATATTTAGCCTCAGTTTTGTTGCGTCAACAGTAGCAAATCTTAAAATTCTCTTATATCCGATAGTTGTTTCTTTGGCTATTTCGGTCCATTTTCCATTTACAAATGCTTCCAATGAAAATGATTTTACCCTTTGCCCCAGCTGAATGGGTTCTTGTACCAAAAAGCGGTTAAATGAAGTTGATTTCTCAAAATCTAAGGTAAGTGAAGCTGTTTTTTCTTCATCATTGGTTGCCCAATAAGAATTCAAATCATTGTCAGTTGCCTTATTTGCAGCAAATTGAGCAGTTTTTCCTCTCGATGTGGTGGCTGAAATTTTACTATTTCTTGCCAGATTATTTTTAAAAGTCTCCTTTAAATTTTTTGTCAATTCTTGAATAGCCTTTTCATCTTTTTCATGAATCAATCCATTTGGCATAATCGGAAAATTGAGTAGCATCGTAGCATTTCTTCCCACCGAATGGTAATAAATATCTAATAACTGAGGTAGCGTTTTTACTTTTCTATCCTCTCGTTCATGATAAAACCATTCAGGACGAATAGAGGTATTCACTTCCCCTGGCACCCAAGCGTTTCCGTTTTCTACGCCATGTCGAAGCATATCTTCAGGCACATCACCTGTGGCATTCAACAAACTCCAATTGGTTTCGCCCACATAGCCTGCTTCTGTTCCTACCCAACGCAGGTCAGCACGGTCGCCGCCATCATTCCAAATCACGATATTGGGTTGGAGTTTACGAACCAATTTGTAAGTATTTGGCCAGTCGTAGTAGGTTTTTGCATCAATTTTTCGGGTTTCGTTAGCTCCACCATAATAGCCATCACCGCCATTTGCACCATCAAACCAAACTTCAAAAATTTCGCCGTAATTGGTCAATAACTCAGTCAACTGGTTTCGGAAATAAGTGATGTATTCGGGTTTGCCATAATCGGGGTGATTTCTATCCCAAGGCGAAAGATAAACGCCAAATTTTAGCCCAAATTCCTTACAGGCATCGGCCATTTCTTTTACAATATCGCCTTTGCCATTTTTCCAAGGTGCTTTTTCAACAGAATAATCGGTATATTTTGAAGGCCACAAACAAAATCCGCTATGATGCTTCGCCGTGAAAATTATACCTTTCATTCCTGCTTCTTTGCAAATTTTTGCCCACTGGCGAGCATCTAATTTTTCGGGATTAAAAATCTTTGGGTCTTCATTACCAAATCCCCAAGCCATGTCGGTGTAAGTATTAATGGAAAAATGAATAAAAGCGTAATACTCCATTTTTTGCCACCTCAACTGATTGGCCGTAGGAATTGGGCCAAAAGGTTTAGGAGCTTCATTTTGAGCAAATGAGCAAGTGAAAGATGACAATAACAGAATAAAAAGCGTTTTTTTCATATTGATTATTAATTACTTAGCCCATTCTTTCCCTTCGGGAGTTCTCCTCCATTCAAAATATTTATCCAAAACTTTCATGGCATCTTCACTCGGAACCGGCCCCATGTACGCTTTTTGGTTGAAATACATCACTTTAGGATTTTTAGGCGAAAATGCCTCCCATTTAGGCACAGAATCGCCATTGGGATGACCGTATTTTGCAAAATTTGTCCAATAGGTCATGATTGTTTCAGAAACTGCTTCGTCAGTCGGTGTACGATTTTGGTCGGCTGGATTTAGATTTCCAAATACAAAAGCCACATCTTGGCCATGTGGTGAGCCGTATCCATATTTTGGAGAACCAGCTGGATGCTCTGGGTGTTGGTCGAGATAATAGTAAAATACTTTTTCTTTCGATGTTTTAGCTTGCAGATTCGCCCAAGCCCAAGTTTGCCAGCCAAAAGCCGCATCACGAGCGAGGTCACGAGCTGTTTTTGGCACATTGTTTTCGCCTACTGGATAGGCCTGTATCAGACTTTCTGCAAATTTTCCGTAGCGTTTTTTGGTACTTTCGATATAATCTTTGGGTGTTTTAGGAGGTTGAAAACTCGCTCCTTCATCAGAATTATAACCGATTAGAACTGGGGTATGATTGTATTTTCCTTTTTCATACAAAAGGTGTTGGTCGTCAGGAACTACATAACCATCCACAATCGGCCAGCCACCTGGTTGCCCAAATCCACCTGGGAGTTTTTCAGCAGGAATCGCTCTCATTTCAGCGAGAGATTTTGCTCCTGCTTTTTGCATGAATTCTACGCCTTGGCTTTCGGCCAAAGATAATAACTTCATGTTTTCGCCTGGGTAAGTAGTAGTTCTGTTTGGTCCAAACGAACCGCCACTTTGCGAAATAGCTCCATGAAAAAGTCCTTTGGCTAAAGGAGATGCACAAAGCATACTTACAGCAATTCCCCCTGCTGATTCACCAAAAATGGTAACCTTATCAGGATTTCCGCCAAATTGTTTAATGTTTTCTTTTATCCATTTTAGCCCAGCAATCATGTCCAGAAGTCCATAATTGCCAGAGGTTTTCTGTGCAGTTTCGGCACTGAGTTCGGGGTGAGCCAAAAAGCCCAATTGACCAACTCGATAAGCAATGCTTACCAAAATTACCCCCTTTTTGGCTAATTTTTCACCATTAGAAACAGGCTCTGCGGTAGAACCAAAGGCAAAACCACCGCCATAAATCCATACCAATACAGGTAGATTTTCGTTGGCAGTTTTGGCTGGCGACCAAACGTTTAAGTACAGGCAATCTTCACTTTTACCCGATGGAGGATTCCCACCTTGAAACGGAACAGGTGCGAACTTGGTGGTTTCTTTCACTCCTGACCAACTTTGTGCAGGTTGTGGGGCTTTCCAACGTAATTCACCAACAGGTGGAGCTGCAAACGGAATGCCTTTGAAGACAGCCAATCCATTTTCGACTGTGCCTTGAATCAATCCTTCTTTTACCTTTATTGGGCCACTGATTTGAGCAAAATTCAGCAATGGCACGAATAGAAATGCAATTAATTTGTTAGTTATAGCATTTTTCATAATTATCTGATTTACAATAAATTATTTCGTTTCATCCAATCGAAAAGTGGGTCTGTCCAACCCTTGTAGCGGAAGATAAATCCGTGGTCGCCTTTGGGGTAAACGTGCATTTCTACCTCGACTTTGTTTTTACGAAGTTTTTCAAAATATTGAATGCTATTATCAACATCTACCACTTTATCATCAGCAGCGTGAGTAAGCCAAGTGATTGGCGTATTGGCTTTTACCTGTAATTCATTAGAAAACAAGTCTTTGTCTTCTTGAGAAGGCGTTTTACCAATCAGGGCATCACGAGAACCTCCATGCGTGAGGGCATCTTGCATTGTGATTACTGGGTAAACGAGAATCTGAAAATCAGGTCGAAGATTGGTATTCTGAGGGTTTTCGATGTATGATTTTTCAAAATGAGTAGCGGCCGTACTGGCTAAATGCCCGCCCGCACTAAAGCCCATTATACCAATTTTATTTTTGTCAATGCCATATTTTTCGGCATTTTCACGCAAGTATTTAATGGCTTGTTGTGCATCTTGTAAGGGTCCGATTTTCTTATCCTGCATGATTTCATCGCTTGGCAAACGATATTTCAATACAAATGCGGAAATTCCTTTTTCTACAAGGCTTTTGGCTGTTCCGAGACCTTCTCCATTATAGACAATTACACCATAGCCACCACCCGCAATAACGATTACTGCCGTTCCATTCGGTTTTTCGGGCTTTATATATTCGAGTGTTGGCACAGTTACATTGCGGTACATGCCCCGGTCAAATGTCTCCGCTTTTTCAGTAGGCTTGGCGTTGGCAACTTGTGCAGGATAAATTTTTATAATTTCCTGCGAAAAGGCGGAAAACCCACACAAAAGGGCGGTTATTAAGAAGAATTTATTTTTCATTGTAAGGTTGAATTAAAATATCGGTTATTGTCTGTGTTTCCACAGACAATGGCACTTTTTTATTTTTTTGAATATTGCATTAAAGCTTCAGCGTAGCGTTTGCCAAATTCACGAACACCTGCTGAGTCGAAATGCAAACCATCTTTGGCAGCTGTTAGACCCGTTGACGATACCACCACCGCTTTAGGAATGCTTTGTGGAAGCGTAGCAATAATTGCATTGTGGCTGGCACATTTGCCCCCTTGTTCTGCTGATACCAGTTCACCTGATAACAAAGGAATAGAATTTGGAGCAATGTTTAAATCAGCTAAAATATCATCGTAAATCTTCTTTACTTGGGCTGGCCAAGTTTTGTCACCCGTATTTGATTCTCCTTGATGCAGTAAAATACCTTTAATTACTCCTGATTTTTGAGCGATTTTGGCCATTTCAATCAATCTTTCGTAAGGATTTCCTCCGTAAGAATTAGCCATATTTATCATCCATGGTCTTTCTTTGGCCGAAGAATCGAGATAGGCTTTGTATTTTACTTTATCGAAAATCTCTATTTTACTTCCTGCCACTGCCACATGAACCAAACCCAAAGTTTGATTTTGCGGCATATTCTGAATCATTGTTCTACCAAAATAGTCAGCTGGCGAAAGGCGAGTATCACAACGGCAGAGTGGTGGTTTTGCGGTGTACCATTGACCTTTTTGACGGTTGAGTTTAGCACAATCTAAAGCTTCCAAGACTTTGAAACGGCTGTCGATATTGACGGTATCTTGTGCTTCAATGCGAGCCGCACCCTCCATATTTGACTGACCAATGCAGAGATAAATATGAAAATTCGGGTCTTGGGCGAAAGTATTTTTACCAATGATGATTAAGGATAATATCAAAAAAAGTTTTTTCATTTTATAGTTTTTTAAAAGCTTATTTTACAATCAAAACTGCACCATTAAACGGCACTGTTATTTCAATTTCTTGCGTATTAGGCACTTTGAATTTGCTAAGTTTTCCGTTTAATTGCTCATCATCTGCATACAATCTGTATTCTGTATTGGCATTCAACATTGGAAGTTTTACTGTCTTTTTTAAGGTTTCCTTTTCAGCATTAATAGCCACGATATACCAATTTGCTCCATGACGACGAGCTAAAATCACGTATTTCCCAGGGTAGCCATCAATGAATTTTACTTCGTCCCAAATGGTTGGAACTTCTTTCATAAAACTGATTGCCCAATTTGGTGCATCGGTAAGATTATTTGGAGCTAATGCAAAATGTTGTACAGGACTTTGAAACAAAACAGCAGTTGCCAAAGCATACACATCGGAAGTCATTCGTTTTGACCCACGATTTGGCGTATTATTGCCATTATAAAATTTATTCAAGGCACTACCACCATAATCCATACTTCCAACAGCGTTTCTAATAAACGCATGAAGCGTAGCATTGAAAGATTCTTTATTGCAAAATTGTTGTGAAAATGCTAAGTTTTCGCTGGCTAAAACGGCTTCGCTTGAGGCAAAATTTGGGTACATTCGTTCCCAACCACGGGGTAAAGTTGCTCCATGAAAAATACAGAGAATGCCGTAGTCATTTGCATCGTAGAGAATATCTTCGTAAAGTTTGAGCGTTACTTGCTTATCGCCACCAAAAAAGTCAACTTTTATGCCTTTTACACCGATAGATTTCAACCAAGCCATTTCTTTGCGGCGGGCAATGGTATTGTCCATAATACCTCTTGGGCCTTGCGGAGCATCATTCCAATAACCATTTGAATTATACCATAAATACAAACTGACGCCTTTTTTCTTGGCATATTTACATAATTCTACAATTTTTTCACGCCCGATTTGTTTGTCCCAAAGAGCATCAACCAAAACGGTTTTATAGCCCATAGCAGCACTAAAGTCTATGTATTTTATCTGTTCCTCGAAAATGGTTCGACTATCCATTTTTATAATCCAACTCCAACTACCTTTAGTGTATTCGTATTTTTGGCTGGCTTCATACAAAGGTTTTACGACATCAAAAGCTACGGTAGTTTCCACTATCGGAGAGAGTGTCTCGCCTACTGTGATAGTTCTCCAAGGAGTTTCTCCTGGTAGCATGATGCCTGGCGAAGTTGTGCCATTGCCATTGTTTTCACCTATCATTGGGTAACCAATGGTGTAAAGTCCATCTTTTTGCCCTATGAGTCGGCTGCCACAATAATTGCTTCCTACACCAGTTTCGGAAATCAATACCCAACCGCTATCATTTATCTTAAACAAGCATGGAAATGTGTAGCCGTTGTTATCACGACCATTTTGACCCATTGAGTCATCAACTGTATAAGGGATTTCATAGCTTGGCATTGTTCGTGCAAAACCTACCATTGGCTTACTTTGTGACGACAAAAAAGTGGTGCTTCCAGTGGGAAAGCTAAATCCTGTGGTTTCTTCGTTTACTACACACGAAAGTGCTTTTTTGTAAGGATACAATTTATATTTGAACGCCAAATCGTTATTACTTACTCTAAAAACTACGTCGAAAACTGTGTTGGTGTCTTTCTTGAAAGTGAAAATTACTTCATTGGCTACGTAATGAATTTTCGATTTTTTGATAGTTACTAAACTATAATTTTCGTCGATTTTCGATTCCTTTACACTCGAATTCATGCTCAGTCCTTCACTGAGGTCTGCTACATTGGTTTTTAATCCAAGTGGTGACTTCGTTAGAAATTGCTTTCCATTCAAACTTACTTCATAGCTTGGTTTACCATTTTCGGTCGTTACCAAAACCACCAGTTTTCCATCAGGGCTACTTACCTTGGCACTATTTTGGGCTTTTACGTTAAGGTTTAGCACAAAAAATAAACAAGTAAGTATTTTTATAATTTTCATAGGGTCTATTTTATTTTTCTGAAATTTTATCTTGGATTCTGAAATAATCAAAATCGGCAAAACCGCCTGTATTCTTAGTTGCAAAATTGAAAAGGCTAAATCGGTAGCCCATAAAATGTGGTAGGGTATAAGGCATTTTTAGTGGTTCGCCAATTGTCTTCCAAGATTTTCCGTCAAGGCTAAAAAAGAAATGAGCAACATCTGCTCGGTCTTTGAAATTACATTCAGCTTTGAAGTAAACGGTGTTTTGTGAAACTGACACTTTCTCCATTTCAACAGCTTTGCCACCTTTGGTGCCTACCATGATAATAGATTTTGTGCCGTTTTCGTTTTTCAAACCTACAAAACCGTAGTTTTTTTGGAGTAAACCCAAGCCCGCAATATCGCCATCTTTCATTTTTGAAGCATCAAGAGCAATCGAACCTGTACTTTCGGGTCCAATGGTACGTTGCGTAAGCGTATTTCTTGCCGAAACAAAAGAAGTGTCAATTCTGCCAGTTTTTAGGCGAAGAAAACCTTTTCGTTCGGTAAGCGACCAAAGCGAATTGTCAGGATTATGATTCCATTGCCAAACTAAGGGTAGTGCTTTTTGCCCTTTTTTTCGAGTAAATTCATCAGAATTCACAATATTTGGAATTAGACTTTTATTAGCTGGTAAGTTTAGGCTCATAGGTACTTTACCATTTTCTCCCAAAACTGGCCAGCCATCTTTCCATTCGACAGGCACTAAATAAGGAATACGCCCGACACCACCATTATCTCGGAAAAGATAAGAAAACCAACGTCCATCTGGCGTGTCAATCAAGCCACCTTGAGCTACGCCCAAATCTTGCAAACCAATTTTTCCTTCCCAAGGTCCAGTAATTTTATCGGCACGGTGAATAAGCACCGTTCGCATTCCGCCACGTGGCCAAACGATATTGAAAAGGTAATATTTGCCATCTTTTTTGAAAAGTTGTGAGCCTTCGGCGTTTAACATAATTGGAGCATTGGCAGCAGCAGAAGCGTTTTCAATCAGCGTTTTTTCTTCTGTACCTTCCATTTTTCCACTCAAATCAGACTTTAATTCTATGATTTTGAGTTTTCCTGCTCCATAAATGAGGTAGGTTTTCCCATCATCATCAAAGAAAATGCTGTGGTCGTGGTAAGCAGGAGCAAAGGATTTTTCTTTCCAAGGCCCTTTGATATTTTTTGAGGTATAAATATGCGTTTTGCCCGATGTGGCCGCAAAAGTGCTGACCATAAATTCGCCATTATGATAGCGGATGCAACTCGCCCAAGAACCTCGACCGTAGGTATTTTGACCATTCGTTAGATTCATGGCATCGTTTTCTACTAATCTATCATAGCAGTAGCTTTCGAGTTTCCAATTTACCAAGTCTTTTGAACTCATAATCGGCAAACCTGGACTCATGTGCATGGTGGTGCTACTCATATAATAAGTATCACCCACCCGAATCATCGATAAATCAGGCACATCGGCATGGACGATGGGGTTATGAGCTTGCCCAAACCCAATCTGACCTGCCAATAGCAATAAACAAATATTTAAGAATTTTCTCATTTTTAAAGAGTAATGCTTACCACAAATCAATACAGATTTGTTTGTTCATCATTTTTTATCATACCATCAAGTTCATCTACCGAAATTTCGAGTTTTCCATGCTCCACCAAAACTTTGGCCAAAGAAGGAACACTTGCTTGTTTGGCAGCATCAACTTGCCATAGCTTCGACCGAATGATACATTTAGCACAGTGCATAAAAGCTTCTTTTACAGTTACAATTATGGCGAAAGAAGGCGTTTTACCATCAACATTCAGTTGCTCAAACACCCACTTATCTTGCACAATTTTAGCTTCTCCGTTTATCCGCAAAGTTTCTCGCACACCCGGAATCAAAAATATCAGTCCAATATTAGGGTTTTTGATGATATTACTTAGCGTATCCGCTTTGGCGTTGCCTGGTCGATCGGGAATCGCCAAAGTTTTTTCATCCAGTATTTTCACAAAACCTGCTGGGTCTCCTTTGGGTGACACGTCCATGTTTCCCTCCAAGTCCGAAGTGGCAATGGTAATAAATGGCGATTTTTCGATAAAACTACGGCAATGTTCATCAATATAACTGATGGTTTTTCGGGTAACTATTTCTGATGGATAGCCCAAAGTTTCACGCAATTGCTCTTCTGATGTTATGATACTCTCGAAATTCATTTTTATAAATAGAATGAAATGTTATCGCAAAACGGCATCATCACCGCTGTATTTCAAATACTTAAATGTGGCGTTATTCTCTGACTTTTCACCGTTTGAAGTGGCATACATGGCAAAAACATTACCAATAAAACCACCTGAAACTCGGGTAGAAAGATGCTTGCCATCTTGGTTTTCGGCCAAAATCTTAAAATCTTTGCCGTTTTCGGAAATAGCAAAATGGCATTTATCGGCATTATTAGTGATGCGTAGGACTAATTTTCCATTGCCAACTGGTAGTGTATTTATTAACTCTACATCTTTTTTGCGGTGAACACTTTTGTATAATTCTACCTGAGTTTTACCATCTTTGATTGATTTTGCCAAGAAATAATAATGGCTTTCGTCTTGATAAATTACCAATCCAGCTTTTTCTTTTTCAGATTTTGGTGTGAAAACAAGCTCAGTTTCGGCAGTGCTATTCATGTGCTGCTGGCGTTTAGCTACAAATGATGGATTTCCGAGTTCAGAAATGGTCTCAGGTTTTAGTTTTAGTGTCAATCCATTTTTAGAAGTTTTGAACGAACTACTATCTACTGTTCGCAGGTGCATCATCGAAAGGTCGAGACCTTTATCGAACTTCATGGTATAAGAAAAATTGCCATTTTGAGGTAAAGCACCTTTCTGTTTAACTTCTTTGATATTGGTTTTGTATTTGTATTCGATGGCTTTTTCGCCGTGTTCAATCATTGGCCAATCGTTCACCCAAGTAAGCGGAGCGATAAACATTTCACGACCTGTATTGTAAAAATCACCTTCGTAAGGCCGAACCGCCAAAAAAATCGAGTACCAATTGCCATCTGGCCCTTCAATAAATTGGGCGTGTCCTGCTGAAGTAATTGGATTTGGGCGGTCGGCAGGTAAACCTCTTTGAGTCAAAACAGGATTTCCTTCGTACGGCACGTACGGTCCCCAAATATCTTTGCTACGCAAGGCAACTTGTGAGTGATTGACCGATGTTCCACCTTCGGCACAATACAAAATATACCAATCGTTACGTTTCATGATGTGGGGACCTTCAATCCAAACTGGTTTTTTGGTAATGTCCACACCGCCGTTGATTAATTGTTTTTTCTCGCCAATTACCTTTAAGTTTTTGTAATCAAACTCATACATTTGTACTGTACGATGACCTGAATAAAGTGGTTTATTATCAGGAGCATCGCTGTTGTAGGTTATGTAGGCTTTATCGGTAGCTTCATCGAAATAAATAGATGGGTCGATGCCTCTTACTTGTGGCAATTTTACGGGATTACTGTAAGGTCCAGCAGGATTAGTGGCCGTAACCACAAAGTTGCCATCGTGGTCAATATCAGTACAAGTAACATAGTAAATACCTTTGTAATAGGCAATGGCAGGAGCAAAAAGTCCACGGCTCATACGCTCGCCCATGAAATCCATTTGCGAAGGACGGCTAATTACATTGCCAATTTGTTTCCAGTTTTTCAAATCACGGCTGTGCATGATGGGCAAACCTGGGAAATAAGAAAAAGTAGAATGTACAGAATAATAATCTGCACCTACTTTTACGATGCTTGGGTCGGGATAAAAGCCTGTTAATATCGGATTTGTAAGAGTTACTTGTGCCGATACGATTTTTACACAACAAACCAATACGATAATGCTACAAATTTTTGATACTGTTTTTAACATTGCAATCTTTGTTTAATTCGTTAATTTTTAAAGTGATAATGTGATGATTTGACCTTTTTGTGTCGCAATATCATACAATTTTGTTGTTGCTAAAGTAGGTACTTTTATGCTTGATTTTTCTGAAATAACAGGTTTTGCTGTTTCATCTAAACTATAAAATGGGTTGGAGTTTTGGCCGTTTGCTTCTTTTAGTTTTGCTCCATTGTTTTGTTTCAATTCATTTGGCGAACGCAATCTCAGATTCCCTCCGAGATTAGATTTTACGACCAATTTCACCAATTTGGCATCTTTCCATTGCATTTCTACGATTTCAAAACCTCCGATTGCTTTCAAGCCCGAAATTTTACCAGAAGGCCAAACATCTGGCAAGGCAGGAAGTAAATGAACTGCACCATCACTGCTTTGCATCAACATTTCGGTAATTCCCGACGTACAGCCAAAGTTTCCATCAATCTGAAAAGGGGGATGAGCATCGAAAAGGTTATTGTAAGTACCGCCCGCACCACGCTCATTGCCGATGGGTGTGAGTTGATTTTGAATCAATTTATAAGCATGATTGCCGTCTTGCAGTTTCGCCCACCAGTTTACTTTCCAGCCCATGCTCCAGCCAGTTGAAACATCTCCACGATAAATCAAGGAGTTTTTAGAAGCCTCAAAAAGTTCGGGTGTGCGATAAGCCGAAATCTGATTCGATGGATAAAGTCCGTAAAGGTGCGAAATATGGCGGTGTTGGTCTTTAGGGTCGTCGATGTCATCGAGCCATTCTTGTAATTGATTATGCTGCCCGATGTGCATTGGCGGTAATTTATCTCTTAATTTTTTGAGAGAATCTACAAAAGCTGCATCTTTTTTTAGAATCTGAGCCGCACTGATTGCCTTGCTAAACACATCAAAAACTATCTGATTATCCATCGTAACGCCCGCATCAAGCGAAGAACCATCGTGAGCCGCAGGAGCATTTTCAGGAGAATTTCCAGGGTTTACGACTAACCAATTGTTTTTATATGGGTGTGGAATCAAGAAATCGGCATAAAATTGTGCCGCTCCTTTGAGGGCAGGATAAGCTGAAGCCAAAAATGCTTTATCGCCAGTATAAAGATAATGCTCCCATAAATGTTGGCTCACCCAGCCACCACCTGCCGTCCACATTCCCCAAAAAGCACCGTCAATCGCACCAGTTGCTCGCCAAATATCAGTATTGTGGTGAGCCATCCAACCTCTTGCACCGTACATGTCTTTGGCAGTTTTCTGACCAGTCACCGAAAGTTCTTGAACCATTTTCAAGAAAGGCTCATGCAATTCCGAAAGATTAGTTTTCTCAGCTGGCCAATAATTCATTTCGGCGTTGATGTTGATGGTATATTTACTGTCCCAAGGTGGGTTGATGCGATGATTCCAAATTCCTTGCAAATTGGCAGGTTGTCCACCAGGTTGTGATGAGGAGATGAGCAAATACCGTCCAAATTGATAATAAAGAGCCACCATTTGTGGGTCGTTGGTATTTCTGAAATTTCTTAGACGTTCGTCGGTAGGGAGTTTTACGGCATCGGTTTCACCTAAATCAATTTTAACTCTATTAAATAACCTTTGATAAGCTAAAGTGTGCGAGTTTAGTAACGAACTGTAAGTTTTAGGGTAGGCTTTGTTTAAATATTCGGTGGCACGTTTGTTTTCGTCACCACTTAAATCTTGATAATTGTTAAAATTAGTAGCTATTGAAATGAAAATTGTAGCCGAATTTGCTCCTTTTACTATCAAAGAAGTATCAGTCGATTGAAGGCTTCCACCTTCTAATTTTATTCGGGTAATTCCCTTAAACTCGACCATTCCTTTTACGGTTTCGTGGTCGCTTGTTGTGCCCGAAATCGTTAAATCTTTGGTAGAAGTTGTTGCAATCGTTTTTCTTTTTTGTGGAGAGGAAATATTGGCATTGAATGATAGATTACCTGCTTTGCTGGCAGAAATTTTCATTACAATAACCCTATCGGCCAATGAAGCAAAGGCTTCACGGGTGTAAGTTACATCGCCAACTTGATAGGTAGTTTTTGAGATGGCTTTTTCAATGTCTAATTCTCTGTAATAGTTCGTAAAGTTTTCATGGCCATCGAAAACTAAGTTGAGATTCCCGACGGGTTCAAATTTTTGTCCGTGTGAAGTTTTGGTGATAATGGCTTGATTAGCCAATTTTTCGGCCTCTTTATGATTACCCTCAAAAATTAACTTTCTGATTTCGGCTAAATTCTCAAGAGCCTTTGGATTATCATTTCGGTTGGGGCTACCACTCCAAACTGTGTGTTCGTTGAGTTGAATTATTTCTTTGGCTACATTCCCATAAATCATAGCACCCAAACGACCGTTTCCAATGGGCAGGGCATTTTCCCACGTATTGCCTGCTGGTTGTTTATACCAAAGTTTTAGCGGAGATTGGGCTTGGGCGAATGTCGCCCAAATAATAAAGAAACAAAGCGTTACTTTTTTCATTGTAAAGGTTGAATATCTGCAAAATGCTGAACGTAAAATAACAACAAACTTACTGTAAAATAGATCAAATGACCATTTTAACAATTTATTTATATATCAATATATTATATTAATATTTATATGTGTCATTTTTACACAAATATAAATGTAATTTTCAAATGTTCTAATAAATATCAATAAAATTCAAGGATTTCTAGACGCTCTGTTTGGCAATTACTTCAACCGAGTATGAATAGTGGGCATTCTATGGCCTAAATACCCTAACGTATCGTGTTTTATAAATCTCCAAGCGGCGAAAATCACTCCCTGCCGGGTGGCAACTAAGATAATTCAAAAAACTATATCACCCTTACCGATCGTATTTCCCCCTTTCCATGATTCATTTGCTCATCAAGGCGTTGAAATCTTACACAAAATCACAGACATTATTACTATTTTTGGAAAACGTTCAAACTCCCATCTTGCTATGAAGAGATCTATAATGCTGTTCCTTTGTTTGTTTTTGGCCAAAATCATCGCCTATTCCCAAGTCAAAGTTGCTACACAAGCAGAATTGCCAACGGCTCTGAATGGCGTCTTTAGCACCGAACAGGTGGCGGCTGTCTCAGAAATATATGCCAACAACTGTGCCGTTTGCCACGGAAGAGATTTGAGAGGAAGCGAGGGCGGAACGGCTCTGGTAGGAGAAAGATTCCAAAACAAATGGAAAAACAAAACCCTAAGGGAATTGTATGTTTATACCAAAACCACCATGCCCAAAACACAACCCAATTCATTTGACGAAAAAACATATACCGCACTCATCGCATTTATTTTGAACACCAACGGATTTCCCGCTGGTGAAAAGCCTTTGAGTTTTAAGAATTCTTCGGAGAAAATTATGATAGGCATGGCTCCGCCGTCGCGGGTGAGTATGGGTTTCAAGCCTGCCTTGGTGAACACCAAACCCAAAACCATAGAGGCCGAATGGAAACAGCATCGGGGAGATTTTGCGAGCACCAACTATTCGCCACTCGACCAAATAAATGAAAGCAACGTAAGTCAAATGAAAATAGCTTGGCGATGGAAAACCGACAATTTTGGCCCAAATCCTGAGTTCTATTTTAAATCTACACCCCTGATGGTCAAAGGCATAGTGTACACTACGGCAGGATTAAGCAGAAGTGTGGTGGCCATAGATGGCGAAACTGGCGAAACACTTTGGACCTTTAGACTTGACGAAAAAGAACGAAAAGCCTACGTGCCAAGACAAAACTCTGGCCGAGGCGTGGCCTATTGGGAAGACAAAGTGAAAGGCCTAGACAAGATTATTTTTGTATCACCCAGTTTTCAGCTCGTGGCTTTGGATGCCAAAACTGGTCATTTGGTAAGTGATTTTGGTGAAAATGGCATTGTGGATTTGAAAAAAGGTTTGGACAGCCAAATAGATCCCCTGACCTCCACCATTGGCTCTACCTCACCTCCCATTATCGTGAATGATGTTATCGTGATAGGTTCGAGTTTTCCTGTTGGGCTGGCTCCTACGTCTAAAAGTCAGGTACGAGGCGATATATTGGGCTATGACATAAAAACAGGCAAAAAAATCTGGACTTTCCACACCATTCCGCAGGCTGGCGAGGCAGGAAACGACACTTGGAAAGCGGAAAGCTGGAAATACACGGGCAATGCCGGAGCGTGGGCTCCCCTTACTGCCGACCCAGACTTGGGCTATGTGTATCTGCCGATAGAGGCACCTACTGGCGATTTTTATGGCGGCCATCGCCCGGGAGACAATCTTTTTTCGCAGAGTTTGGTTTGCCTCAATGCCAAAACAGGCGAAAGGGTCTGGCATTATCAGTTGGTGCATCACGACATTTGGGATTATGACTTGCCTGCTCCCCCCATTTTGGCCGACATTAATGTAGACGGAAAACCCATAAAAGCCGTGGTGCAAGTAACCAAGCAGGCCTTTGCTTTTGTATTTGACAGAATTACGGGGCAGCCTGTTTGGCCCATTGAGGAAAGGCCTGTACCCAAAAGCACCGTTCCGGGCGAAATCACCTCTCCTACGCAGCCGTTTCCAACCAAGCCGGCTCCGTTTGACCGACAAGGTTATTCCGACAACATTCTGGTGGATTTTACGCCTGAAATAAAAAAAGAAGCCCAGAAGATTGCGGCCAAGTTTCACAAAGGGCCATTGTACACGCCTGTAAATCTATATAATCCACCAAAAGAACTGGGTACTTTGATGATACCTGACGCCGTGGGCGGAGCCAACTGGCAAGGTGGTGTTTTTGACCCCGAGACGGGCGTTTTGTATGTTTCTTCGAGTACCGTTTTACGGCCCATGAGCATAGAACCCGCACCCAAAGGAGCTGGGGACATGGACTATGTGGCATTTTTGGGTGCCTCACGCATTGGGCCCTATGGCTTGCCCTTGGTGAAGCCGCCTTATGGCAGAATAACCGCCATAGACCTCAACAAAGGCGAACACCAAT
Source organism: Leadbetterella sp. (assembly GCA_035299025.1). GTDB lineage: Bacteria > Bacteroidota > Bacteroidia > Cytophagales > Spirosomataceae > Leadbetterella. The sequence continues at coordinate 299,712 of DATGXK010000014.1, read as the reverse complement.
GGATGGTGCCCAACTCCGATACGCCAGATTGGGTAAAGAACATACCGGCACTGAAAGGCCTGAAGATACCACGAACGGGCAGCCCCGAGCGGGTGGGCATGTTGGTCACAAAGACACTATTATTTGCAGGCGAAGGCTCAGGTCTATACGCCTCTGACGGCGGTGGCGGCAAGGTTTTTAGAGCCCATGACAAAGCCACAGGAAAGATAATTGCGGAGATAAACCTACCTGCCAACCAAACAGGTGTACCGATGACCTACTCCATCAATGGCAAGCAGTATATCATAGTAGCCGTGGGAGCCGTTGGCCACCCAGGTGAATTGGTGGCTTTGTCGTTGTGAGAGGGGCTTTAGACGGTAGTCATTAGGTTAAAAAAAGATGATTTAGTATTCAACATTGGCGATTTCGTGTTCAACATTGGCGATTTTGTATTCGAATTCCCCGATTTTCTATTCAACATCGGCGATTTTGTATTCAACATTGCCGATTTTGTGTTCAACATCGACGATTTTCTATTCAATATTGGCGATTTTGTGTTCAACATCGGCGATTTTCTATTCAACATTCACGATTTCGTGTTCAACATCGGCGATTTTCTATTCATATCGGGCGGCGTTCCGCTGGCGATTTTGTATTCAATATCGGCCATGACAAGATGAACATATGCAGTGTTTAGCTGTTGCTTTTGAAAGTGTTTGAATAACCTGAATTAGATTTAATATTACTTTATGAACTCTGATAGTATTGAAATGGATATTAGTGTCATTGAATTGAGGTAGCTTAAAACTAACACCAACATAGGCACAAAAGGTTGGTATAAAAACCTAAATCATTGGGATAAACTAGAGCTCATATAATTAATTGGAAAAGAGGAATTTTAGAAATATATTTGTAGACCACAAAATTAGTAATCAAGCCTCCAAGATTCTTATGAAAATATTAACGAAACTCCCTAATTCTCACAAAATCCACATTATTAACTCATTAATAAGAAAATCAATAAAAATTTAATAACAATATTACCGAAACACATTTTAAGAGTTTCGTAAACATACTCGTTACCACCAATTGTAAAACGACAATCGTGAACAGAACAAACAAAGACATAAAAGACCAATTTCACTTTTTCAAGGAACTTGTAACGGTCGACAAAATCGTATTGAAAAAGACGATTCAACTTGAGCCCAAAAAAAGTAATGCAAAATGGCTGACTGGACAAAGTTCTATTCAGCACCAAACAATTAGTGACAACATAATATTTTTTGTAGAGAGAAGTAAAAGAGATTCAAAATATGGCATTAAACTTCGTTGCCCTTCTTTGACAGGCGAACCATTTTTTCGCTTTGACTCAGATGGTCCAGCTCACAGAAATGACTTTCCTGACATTCCTCTCGAAGAACAATCTGTAACGACTCCTCATTTTAACTCATACAAAGAAGACGGCAAACCAATTGCTTATAAAAATGAGACGTTAAAAAAGGAGAAAGACGCACAGATTATAGCAGAAGACATAAATTTTGGCGTTTCACTTTTTTGTATGGAATGCAATTCTAAACTGTCAACTGGCGACTTTCCAACTGTTATAGACAAAGCACCTGAACTCGAGTTTTCTGCAATTCAAAATATTAACTTTGACAACATTTCATTTGAATAGCAATGAACAATCAAGAAATTATAGAAAAAATAAAATCTTCATTTTGCAACCTTACAAATTTTAAGGTTAGACAAAATGCACTTGAAGTAATAACTGCCTATTCAACCCTAAACAGCAAATTTGTTTCAGTTTTTATAACCTTAACAAACAATAAAATAGTAATTACAGATAGTGGGTGGATAGACCAAAATTATTATGAAACACCACTTTATGACGAATCAGAATTTATTGTAAAAAGAATAACAACTGCATTCAAGTGTTCATATAATGTCAAATCAACTCTTGACAAAGAAGGTGTAGAATTTTACTACAAAACTTGCGAAAATTTAGAGCAAATTCCAAGTGCGGTTTTTGACCTTTCAAATTTCATTGTTGGAGTAGTCAATGCTTTTTGTATTCAGTATAAAGACGAGAAAGAAGAAAAAGAAAGGGAGACTTTTAGAAGAGATGCTAACGATTATCTAAAAGTAAACTATTCAGACAAGGTCAAGCTTCGTTCAGCACTTGACGACTTTCAAAGCATCAAGTTCAATGCAATAATCAATAAAAGTTCAAAACTTTACTTATTGACTTATGTAACTGGTTCAACTCAGTCTTATTTTGAGAATGATTTGAGAAAATCAATTGTGAATTTTGAAATAGCAGTTAAATCTAAATATCAAGACTTAATTAAAGAAAGACTAGCAATTGTAAACGACCAATCAGAAGGTTATTTGCCTGAAAAATCAGCTTTTATATTTGAATTGCTAAAAGAAAAAACGACAAGAGAACCAGTTAAGTGGACTGAAAAAGAACGAATACTCGAAATCATATGACAATAACAACTGGTGGTAACAGCACCTAACCAAAAGTGGCGGTTCAGTGGTTAAATCAAGCTTTGTGCTTATATCAAAGTTGCTGCTTGGTTGACAGTGAAGTTCTTCGAAATCGCCACCTTAGGGTAGCTGCCAAACGTTATATGCAACCTTAAACTACAGACCAAACAAGAATTAAAGTAATAAAACAAGACAAATGAACTTTTTTGCGACACGATATTTCGTAGTTCAGAGTGCATACACTTTGTTTCCACTAAATATTCCGGTGAAGGTGGGCTACCTTATGCTGGATTCCTGGCTATTGAAAAATCACCCTCAAAACCTTTTCTTAGATGATTTGGAATCAATTGTGATAAAAATAAAACTGATTGAAGCTTCGAGATAAATTTGTGTATCATTAATCATTCAGACCACTAGTCCGTCGGTAGTAGTTTATTGAATTGATTTTAGCATTTGTAGATTGATTTTTCACTTCGCTAAAATCTTGGAATCTGAAATTACTTTAGTACTAGCATTTTGCATTAGAAATTTTGTCTATATTTGGAATATAATTATGTACTTTATGAAGTATTTTCCGCCAATTTTAATGTGCTTTCTAACTTCCATTGGATTCGCCCAGAATCTGGAAATAATAAATAGTAAAATAGATAGCTTAACAAACTTAAAAAAAAAGTACGAAGTAGAGGAAGCAAAAGTTAAAATTGCACTATTTAAGAAGAAAGTTGATAGTCTCGAAATTCTTGAAGAAAAATATAGTAAAATTCTTGATCAAGTAAGAAAAGATAAATTATTTGCGACATCAGAACTAGAAACATCTACCTCCAAAGTCCATAATTCGAATTTATCTGAAACGAAGATAACTTTCAAGAAAACAATTACATATTTTTTTGAACCCACTGGTTTTGCAAATATAGGTTTTATTAAACCCGGTACCGAAATATTTATTCTAGATTACATTGAAAGCAATTCATACAGTAAATTTTTTAAGGTTAGATTTAATAACCAAATTGGTTATATCAGTACCGCATCATTTGAAAATACACCAAATGCTAACTTAATAGATATATTGTCAAAAACATCCAACCAATCGTCTTCAGAAAACAAAAACCTTTATGTCCAGCCTTATTCGTCAACATCAATAAAAAGTTATTATCCAAGTACTTCTCGGGAATCAAGTTCTGGAAAAACGATACATACTGGACCAAGGGGTGGCAGATATTACATTAATTCAAATGGAAATAAAACTTACGTCAAGAGGAAATAAAATATAATCTGCTATCAAAAGCACATTTCCTTTAGATGGACAAGGGGTGGGATTTCATCCACAGTAAATTGATATCGTTTCAAATTTCAAATTTAAGTGTACCAGCAAGTCGCACGAAAATGTACCACTTGAAGGTATTTAAAAATAGGCTTACGGAATTGTTTTCCTTGTATTACTCAATAATAGGCATTTTTCATAGTTCGGACATCATTCCAAAACGAAAAATGCTTCTATTAAAAGTTAATTAAAATATTGATCCGCATTTTTGTTTTAGTGAAGTAGTGACTAACTTTAGTATTCTTTATTAAAACAATCACAATGAAAAAAAATCTACTACTTTTTATTCTTTCGACACCTCTATCATTATTCGGTCAAATTTCAACAATTTCTAGCAACGATGGCTCAATAACAATTACCCCTAAGGGACTGTTGGGGAAAACTAATACAGGCTCTCCCTTAAATGTGTCACTAGGTGAAAATACATTGAAGTTAAATACAACTGGGTTTTCAAATACCGCTATTGGTTATAGCACTCTTGGTCAAAATACCTCTGGTGGAGCGAATACTTCAGTAGGGTCGCAATCAATGAATTTTAATACAAGTGGCTCTTACAACACAGCTGTCGGCACGTCAGCATTAATGAAAATTACTACTGGCGAAGGAAATACATCACTCGGTTCATATTCCCTACAAAATAATTTAACTGGTTCTTCAAATACTGCTATTGGTCATGTAAGTTTGTTTAGTAATAGTACTGGGTATGCCAATGTGGCAATTGGAGGGGCATCAAACTATTACAATTTTTCAGGTTTTAGGAATATTTCACTGGGTTTTGGTTCTATGTATTTTAATAGAACCGGTAGCAATAATATCGCAATTGGCCACAGTGCAATTTCTTCAAACGATGTAGGTGATTTTAATATAGCAATAGGCTATGAAAGTTTAAAATATAATAGTTCTAATTTGAATCTTGGAATAGGAAACAAAGCATTATTCTTTAATAATTCGGGAGTTGAAAATATTGCTGTTGGTGAAGAGACGCTTTATTCAAATAGAGGAAGTAATAATCTAGCTCTAGGATTTAAAGCACTACGCAACAATCAACTAAGCAGTGGACTTGTAGCTATTGGATACAATTCTCTTTTTAACAATACTATCGGTCAAAACAACACCGCCGTAGGTTTCAATTCCTTACTTTCGAATGTTTCAGGAAACTCGAATACTGCGATTGGGTATAATAGTCTTAAAGCGAATACAAATGGTTTTGCTAACACTGCCGAAGGTGAAGGTTCTTTGTATTCAAACATACAAGGATATGGAAATACTGCAAATGGTTTTTACTCAATGTGGTATAATATTAGCGGAAATTATAATAGTGCCATTGGTGTGGGTTCGCTTTATTTAAACGAATCGGGCACATACAATACTGCAAGTGGATGGGATGCCCTCAGAAACAATACCATTGGAAATGAAAATACGGCAGTCGGGGTAGAGGCTCTAAAAAATAACATTTCAGGGAGTTATAATACAGCTCTTGGATACAATGCAAACGTGATTTCGGATAATTACATAAACGCCACTGTTATCGGAGCAAATGCCAATGTTGATGCAAGCAATAAAGTTCGGATTGGGAATTCCAGTGTTACGGTTATAGAAGGTCAAGTTGGATGGAGCACACCATCAGATTTACGTCTAAAAGAAAACATAGTTTCTAATACAAAGCTAGGATTAAACTTCATAACAAAACTAAATCCGGTTAGGTATAATTATATCAGCGATGCAACAAAAACAATTCACGACGGTTTTATTGCCCAGGAAGTAGAATCTATAATGGATGCTCTTAAACTACCATTTAGTGGTTTAAAAAAGTCTAGTGATGGCAAATATTCACTTACCTATTCAGATTTCATTATGCCAATGGTAAATTCAATAAAAGAACAACAAAGCCAAATTGACGAGTTGAAAAAACTAAACAATGAGCTTTTGGAACGTCTAAATACGATTGAGAAAGCTCGACACTGAAGCAATCTTCAGTAGTTCGTATACAGCAACTCAAATTATAATAATCCAAAAGAAAGTAGGTAAAAATGACTTTTGAAAAAAGACAAAAGCGGTCTGGCGACCCAAATTTGGTTTTGGGAGGAAAGGTATCTTGGTGAAAAGACTTATTCAGAAGGGTATTTAAATAGCAGTTTTGGGGATTATTATGAGACTGGGATTGGGGCTTAAGAATTGGCTAAAATATAATTCGGATTGGAAATCCTCATTGTCCAGCTTCGACATCGGGAAGATGTCGAAGAGCGGAATTTGCTTTTCAAAAAAGCCATGATAATTAAGACATTAAAAAGCCAAATTCCAGTAGGTATACATTTTCCTTTAGCCTACAAATTGTTTGATAAATTTGAACAAAGGCTACTTCGATTTCAAAATCATGCTTTCAAGTAGATACTTAGCTTATATGGCGGATAAGCCATTTTACAAAACTACCAATTTGAAATAAATGGATTATGTGTTGGTATAAAACATAATGGCATAATCCGTATCTAATTCCAAGCATCTGCTCAAAAATCAATCCAAGAGATATTTTAACCGCATTGTAATTTTAGAATGCTACCTTTTGATAAGTTTCTGATAATCAGATATTATTTTTTAGCGGAGGTGATTGTTAGAATAGTCTAATTACTAACTGCACCCCTTGAATGGTTTTGAATATCATAAATTCACAAATTCTACAGAGAAAATACATCAAAAACCACTTTAAAATGATGAAATCGCTCATTGCTAGGAAAAAAATTAGTTTCAAAACTAACTAATACATCTGTATATAATACAATTCGATATTTTCCCACGAAATTTTATCCTTTTTATTGGTATGTAAATTGTGGCGACGATTTATAATTATCTGACCTCATTGTAATCTCTTTATCAGATAGTTATATTCTTTGGATTGGAATTTTTTAAGAAATAATAAAATGGTTATTCACATGAAAACTTATTCATTTGGTCGCATTTTAATGCTCCTTTTGTTTAGCCTAACTGTTCTTGCTCAAAATCAAACCATAGAGAACAATCAGATTTGTATGGATCCCATAGTTGGTTACGGTACTTATATAAACACCGCCAATACTGGGCTTTGTGTTGGATGCCCTACTAGCGATGCCGCCACGGTTACCAATGGTACTCTTTCAGACTACTACCAACTGACTACGGGAGTTGCAGTACTACTTGGCGGTTCTTCTATATCGGTCAAAGACTCCCTTCAATATTACCCAGGTGGCAATGTGGTAGGTTTTGCAGTTTCAGCACAAGGTGGATTATTAAATGCCGCAGCTCTTGCCAATATTCAAATCAGAACATATCGAAACGGAACTTTAGTAGAAACTGCTACTTCTAGCGGCACGCTCACTGCTACTTTGCTTGGAGGCACTGGTTCTGGTAAACAAATTGTTAGCTTCACCACAGGTGCGGGTGCCAACTTTGACGAAGTCCAACTATTTGTCTCCTCAGCTCTCTCTTTACTTTCAAGTATCCGGGTGTATTATGCATTTGAAGGGCCTGCATCTTGCTTAATGGAATGCTCAGTAGCACTAACCACGGGTTACACGGGTACATCCTCCGGCTCTTTGCTTTGTCCAGTAGCTCCAGCCAACCCTGGTAACCTTGTAGATGGAGACCTTACAGGCAATCTCACCAATATTGCCATAGCCCTTGGTATTCTCTGTAGTAAACAGGTAGAAGTAGCCAACAACTCCATAGTGGTGCCTGCAGGTACCGAAGCAGGTTTTATTATTGCCAACAACTCTGGCCTTATTGACCTGACACTCTTAGGAAGCCTAAGAATACAAACCTTCAATGCCTTAGGCATTGAACAGGACGACTCTCAAGATACCCCAGCCATAATGGGCCTTACACTGTTGGGTAGCTCTAATGATTCCTACAGATTGGGTATCAAAACCACCAAAAGCTTTTCTCGGATTAGGCTCACAGTTAGTGGTTTGGCGAGTATCGGAATTAACCTTAATGTGTATTATGCTTATACTGAAACTGATTCAGACTTCGATGGTGTGCCTGACTGCATGGACAAATGTCCTGGTGACGACACCCTTGACCTCGATGGAGATGGCATTCCAACCACCTGCGATAACGACCAAACGAACGTAGCCATCACAAAAGCAACAACTGCAATTTCACCGACAAATCTCAATAGCAGCGTCACTTTTACAATTTCATTAAAAAACTATTCGAATATAAATCCTACAAGAATAAAAGTCTCTGACTTGCTTCCTGCTGGACTTAATTATCAAAGTTCGATAGCACCAACCGGCACTCAATATGACTACACCACTGGAATTTGGAATGTAGGCAGTGCATTACAAGCAATGGGCATGCCAAATGACAGTTTGGTGCTAAGCGTTACTGCTACAGCCGTATCAAGAGGTGTTTTACTCAATTCGGCAAATATATTGTTTATGTTCGAAACCAATCTCAATTCCTCCACATCCTCGTCGGCCTGTATAAGTGTACCTGAACAATTATGTGAAGGCAGCAACATGACCCTGCATGCACCCACTGGTCTGGGGTCGTACCAATGGTACAAAGACGGTATCCTTATAAGCGGAGCTACAGACTCACTTTATGTAGCTTCGGTGGCTGGTTCTTATACGGTAAACTACAGCTCCGGAGGTGCTTGTGCTACTGGCAACTGTTGCCCCATTATCATAGAGACACTTACCCGACCTGCTGCAAACAATTCAGCCGTAACAGCCTGCCTCGGCTCTAGCAGTACTTTAAGTAGCAGTACCAATAATGCCGGCGATACGTACCTTTGGAATACAGGGCAAACCACAATAAGTATTAGCATTACGGCTTTTGTGTCTGGTACTTACAACCTCATCAAAACAAGCACCAATGGTTGTTCCAATACCGATACTGTCTCATTAATAGTAAACAGGGGCCCAACCTTTGCAGGGGCATTAACCATGTGCAACAATAATGGTACCCAAACCAACACTTCAGATGACACGTATACCATAACGTTTACGCCATTTGGTGGTGGCGGTGGAACTTATGCTGTTTCAGGTAGTGGATTTACGACCGTAAGCGGCCTAAACTACAACACCACCAGTACGGCCATTGGACCATTTAACATTTCAGATGGCAATAGAACGGTTACCTTGACTGACTCTATAAATGGCTGCACCTTGGCCAACGTAAACATTTTGGCACCACCAAGTTGCTCAAGTTGTTTACCGATTATTTGTATTCCAATTGTAGTCACTAAAAACTAAAACTTCATAAGCAAAATATTCAATGGCATTGATAAGTTAACCGTGACGCTCTGCAGGTTTACGTTCGTTATTGGACTATTTTGTTTGGTAGGCTTTGACGATAAAATTATCTCTTTATTCCATTTATTATTCTCCATGTTTTAATAATTAGCCATGTTCAAAATACCCAAATGCGGGACTTCACCATCTTCAGTAAACATTTGATTGTAAATAACGTATCCTTCTGAAGTAATCTTCTGATTGAAGTTTGTAGAAGCATGTTCGGCAAAAAATATGTAAGACACCAAACACTCAATGTGGGTTTTTACTATTTTTGAAATAAGAACAATTCAAGCAAATATTTACAAAATAAGATATGACATTCGAAAAACTAGTCCCTAATATTTATTATGTCGATATAAATGACGGTTTGAGATTTTTTGTGGATTGTCTAGGTTTCTCCATTGGCCATGAGGAGATAAAATCTAAAGAGCCTTTTTGTGTATTGCAAAAAGACGGCTTGCAGATATATCTCTTTGTGCATACCAATCTCGCCAAAGAGCATAATCCTGAGTTTAGGATTGTGACCAAAAATATTGAAGAAATATATGAAAAAGTTTCTACGTCTCATCCTGAGTTTCTTCACCCAAATCTCAGCAAAATTACAGTTCGTCCATGGACTGCAAAGGAATTTGCCTTGCGAGACCACCAGGTTTGTGTAATCATTCAACAGTGGTGATAAATTCTGAAATGGCTGAAATTCCACTAAAATCAAAACCAATGGAGCTACGAGTAATTGAACTCAATACATATAAATCTGCCAATCTTTACGCTTCAGATGATTGCCAAACCCTACTGAACTCCTATGATGACTATTACAAAATCATCGGCTTTAATCCGCCTTGGGTCGGGTATTTTATCATCAGAGACTATACTATTGTAGGCACTTGTGGCTTTACTGGAAAACCTCAAGAAGGTAAGGTCGAAATTGCTTATTGGACATTTTCAGCATTTGAAGGGCAAGGCATTGCATCATTTGCATGCAAAGAACTGGTTTGGATTTCTCAAAAAAACGATGCCAACATAACCGTTACTGCCAAAACGGCACCCGAAGAAAATCCCTCAACCAAAATTTTGAGAAATAACGGATTTCAATTTACAGACATAGTGCAGGACCACGAAATAGGCGAGGCATGGCTATGGGTTTTATAGGAATACCCTAGACTTCTAAATGAGAATTGGGTTTGAATTGATTTGATAGCCAATTCTGATGCTTATAAAGCTTATCTAAGCCTTTAACCCAAAAAACTCATTAGAAAATCGGCTACAATAAAAGTCGAAGGCGACCACCGTTGCTTCTTATCTATTTCCGACCATCTGTAAACCTATCTCGATAGGTTTTTCGATGTTCGTCATAGCTATTTTGCAAAACCGTACGACGGACCAATTATTTCGCCAGATTGTCTATTGAGCTTTTTGGGTTTAATGATATTGAATGAAGTAAATAATCCTAGTTTTTACCTCTTAAAATACCACTTTTGTTTACAGATTTAATCCAATGTCTGGCCATTAGCTCATGACCCGCTGGCATAGGATGTACACCGTCCCAGATCCAGAATTCTGTGGGAGCTTTTTGGAGTGCTTCGTTGAATATTTTCTGGTAAGGCACAAACACGGCCCCAAATTCTTGGGATAGATTTCTCGCGACTTTTTGGCGTTTCTGAATTTCGGCCTTCCAGATGTCTGTATTTTTGCTCACCCAGCCGTTTTCTAAAATAAAAGGCTCGCAGATTACAAACTTCACATTGGGCAACGTTTCTTTAGATTTTTGTAGAATGCTCCTGTATGAAGCCTCGAAGGTTTCGATACTTTGGGGGTTTTGATTGTTGACCACAGACATGGTGTCGTTTACACCAATGAGTATGCTTATAACATCGGGCTTTAGGTCAATGGAATCTTCCTGCCACCTTTTTTCGAGGTCAGTAACTCTATTTCCGCTTATTCCTCTATTGAAGAATTTAAGATCTGACTGAGGGTTTTCGTACCAAAGCTTGCTGGCGATAATAAACTGATATCCATGGCCCATTACATGATTCCAGTCTTGGTTGCGGGTCCGGTTACCATCGGTTATAGAATCTCCCTGAAAAAGCACCGTCAGGCTTTTTTTTATCTCGGAGTTTGGATTCAGCTCCTGACCCGACACAAGTCCCAAACTCCCAAAACCCAATTTCTGAATAAATTCCCGCCGCGAGTTTTCCATATCAGTCCAAAGTAACCATGGCCTTAATAACACCAGTTTCGGGATCAAGATAAGACTCAAAATTGCCTATCATTTCGTCGAAACCTACTCGGTGAGTAATGTAGGTTTCAGGTTTTATTTTTTTATTCAGAATACACGAAATTACATATTCAAAGTCGGCCTTGGTGGCATTTCGGCTGCTCATCATGGTGGCTTCACGTTTATGAAACTCCGGATGGCTAATAGAAATATCGCCTTTCTGCAAACCAACCAACACAAACTTGCCGCCATGTGATAAATAGCTGACACCACTGTTTATAGCTCGTAGATTCCCAGTGGCATCTATGACCACATTGGCCATGTCGCCTGATGTTATTTCGCGGATTTTCTCCAAAGCATCTGTTTCAGTAGGATTTATGAGGTGTTTTGCCCCCAAAACTTCTTTACAGAAATTGAGTCTGTCGTTATTGATGTCCATCACTATTACCTCCGCACCCGCAATTTGGGCAAATTGAATGATTCCAAGTCCGATAGGACCCGCACCTATAACCAGTACCTTGTCTGAGGTCTTTATCTTGGCTCGACGAACACCGTGAGCACCTATGGCCAGCGGTTCTACAAGTGCCAAAGCGTCAAAATCTAAACCTTGGCTCGCCACAAGGCTGCTTGTGGGTACAGAAATATACTCTGACATACCGCCATCTATATGCACGCCGAAAACTTTTAAACTAGCACAGCAGTTGGGCTTGGCATTTCGACAAGCCACGCATTGACCACAACTGAAATAGGGAAGTATACAAACCTTATCTCCCACCCGAAACTCTCCTTCGGATTCAATAATCTCGCAAGCGAGCTCATGTCCCAAAATACGAGGATAAGAAAAATAGGGCTGAGTACCCTCAAAAGCATGCAGATCGGTACCGCAAATTCCAATTCGCTTTACTTTGACGATACTGTAACCTTCTTTTTTCTCAGGATACGGCAGAATCGTCGATTCAAATTTGTGCGGTTCACTACAAACTATGGCCTTCATGTACAATTTGTTTTATTCAGAAAATTTAGGTTCGAAAGTTCTTAAACTTTACCAGATTTTTTAGCCATTGGCGAGAAAATTTTTGAAAATCATCAAATCAACTCAATTGATTGACCAAAGGAGATACTTTTGTGCCTATCAACTCTATCGCTTTCAATAGTTTTTGGTGGCTGAGACCCGCATTGTCCATCTGGAAAGTAACTCTGGAGATTCCACCGAGAGCTTCACTGTGCCTCACTATTTTAGCCGCAACTTCTTCCGGACTACCCAATAAAAACGCCCCTAATGGCCCAATTTGTGTGTTGAAATGTCCTCGTGTTACTGGTGGCCAACCTCGCTCTTTGCCTATTCTGGTAAACATTTCGGCATAGCCCGGAAAATACTCTTCAATGGCGGTTTCTGTATCTTCTGCTACATATCCCAGAGAATGAAGACCTACTTTGAGTTTTTCTGGCGAATGACCAGCCTTTCGGCCAGCTTCTCTGTACAAATCTACCAAAGGTCTAAAACGGTGCGTATCACCGCCAATGATGGCTACCATAAGTGGTAAACCCAAAACTCCCGCCCGAACAAAAGACTGCGGAGTACCACCCACACCTAGCCAAATTGGAATGTCGTCTTGAATTGGCCTAGGATATATGGCTTGGTTGTTTAATGCAGGTCGAAATTTACCCGACCAAGTCACAGTTTCTGAGTCTTTAATTTTCAACAATAAATCAAGCTTTTCAGCAAAAAGCTCATCATAATGGTGAAGATTCAAACCAAAAAGCGGATATGCTTCAGTGAAAGAACCTCTACCTACCACCATCTCGGCCCGACCGTTGGAGATGAGATCGAGTGTGGCGAAATTCTGAAAAACCCTAACTGGATCTGCCGCACTAAGCACCGTAACAGCACTCCCAAGTTTTATTTTTTGGGTTTGAGCAGCAGCAGCAGCTAGAATCATGGTTGGTGCCGAGTCCAAAAATTCTTTTCGGTGGTGCTCGCCAATTCCAAAGAAATCAAGCCCGCTTTTGTCGGCAAAGGTTATTCTTTCCAATAATTCGCTTATGGCTATCTGGCTGTTTTCTCGGGTGTCGGCCTTCGAACTGTCCTTGGCCGCAAAACTATCTATTCCTATTTCCATTATTTTGTTTTCTATACCCTTTTTACAACAATGGAGGCCTAAAGGTTCAGCTAGAGATTTATAAAATAATGAAAAGCGTTAAACTGTGAAGTGTATTTATCGGTGTCGAGTCTAAACAAAGACGCCTTTTTAGTGGTGGAGTTATTGTCCTTTTCACCTGTGTCTATCAACAATTTGGTTGACAATATTTTGCGACTGAAATTTCGTCTATCCAATTTGTAGCCATATATAGCTTCGTAAAGTCTCTGCAGAGCCGGAATCGTAAATTTGTTAGGAAGGAGCTCAAAACCTATCGGATGCAAGGCCGCCTTGTAGCGAACCTCGGTTATAGCCTTTTCTACCATCTCGTTATGGTCAAAAATCAAATCTGGCCTGTTATCAAGAGAAAACCAAGAGCCGTTTTTAGATTTGGCCAGATCGGCGTCATGGTCGTGGATATTTATCAAAGCATAAAAACACACGGAAACCGTACGCTCCAGCGGGTCACGACTCACACTGCCAAAGCTCTGGAGTTGCTCAAGATACACATTACTCAGGCCGGTAAGTTCGTTCAGAATTCTCTTGGCTCCGTTTTCGAGGTCTTCGTCTTTTTTCAAAAATCCACCCATTAGCGACCACTTGCCCTGCTCGGGTTCGAAATTCCGCTTGATGAGAAGTAGCTTGAGGTTTTCGCCGTCAAAACCAAAAATACAGCAGTCTATGGCAAGATTTATTTTGTCGGCTTGGAGGTATTGATTAAGCATTTAATTTATAGGTAGTATTATAAAATTTATCCGAACAAATAACATCAGAGTATTACTATTACCCAAAATAATATTTGTAGCAAATACAAAAATAAGACAAATTGATGATTGGGTAAACTATTGATATCGAATGTATTCCTTAGACTATACCACTTCTCTCGAATCATTATTTCAACGAGTCCAAAGGTTTCCCTAACCAAATTATTTTATAAAAATACTTCATTTTGTAATCTAAAAAAACCAAAAAGTTTACTATGTTAGGTACCCTGTTATTTCCAAGAATAAAAATACGAATGAATAATGAGTAAATATGGTTCTGCCCTAAGGACAAGGTTTCGTTCATAAACAGTAAAAAGCAGAAGTCGACAGAAAGTCAAGAAACCAATATATTTGCATCATTAAACGATAAATATGCCGAAACTCGCAATAGCTACTTACGACAAGCTGCCCAATCTTACTGAAAATGACAGGTTGTTGGTTCCGCTTTTTGAAGAAAAAGGCTTTGATGTACATGTAAAAATCTGGGACGATGAAGAAGTGAATTGGCATGCCTATGACCTAGTATTAATCAGAAGCACTTGGGATTATTATCTAAAACCGGAAGCATTCAAAACGTGGGTGACCCAATTTATAAGTTCAAAAACCAAGCTCATCAATGCCCCAGAGGTAGTTCTACACAATTCGCATAAATTTTATTTGAAAGAGCTTTCTGAACGAGGTCTCAACATCATACCAACCCTATTTTCATCAGAAAAAATAACATTAGAAACTATCAAACCTTGGGCAAAAGTGGTTATCAAACCAGCTGTTTCGGCGGGTTCGCACGAAACGGAGGTTTTCGAAACTTCAAATCTCAACCAAGAAAAAATTGATGGCAAAATTGGCCATGGCGATTGGCTGATACAACCATTTCTGGAAGAAATCCAAGAAGCAGGAGAAATTTCGATGCTGTTTTTTGGCGGAAATTTCTCACATGCCATTCAGAAAGTACCAAAGTCTGGTGACTTTAGAGTGCAGAAACAATTTGGTGCACAGTATCTGAAGTATGAGCCTTCGGACGACCTAATTTTTATTGCAAAAAACATTGTGGAAATTACCGGAAAAAAATCTATCTACGCCAGAATAGACGGTGTAATGACCCCAAATGGTTTCTTGCTGATGGAAGTAGAGATGATAGAGCCCGATTTGTTTTTTGAATATGCACCCGAAGGACCGAATCGATTTGTGGAGGCGGTGTTGTCAGGACTCTGAAAGCTCTATCCCTTCACACCACCTTTTCTACCAATCAACAAATACAAAAGGGAACCCAAAAAGGGAATCAGCAGAATAACTAAAGCCCAAACTATTTTATTGGTTTGGTCTTGGAATTGTCTTTGTACCAGGTCTACAATCGCAATGACCCAAAAAATAATTGGTAAAATCAGAAAAAATAAAATAAAAATCTCCGTGCCTCCGAGATTTCCCAAAAATAATAATGACATGATATTGTGGTTTTACGGAGCAATTACAAAATTCTCTCCTTCATTTCCAAGAAAATAATCTAGATAGTCCAACTAATAAATATTTTGGTTATTATTGCCCCCTGAAACCTAACCATTGTTATATTTTCGGCCATGAAAATATTATTGATACTCCTAACCCTATTGAATGCCGGAACGCTCATACCGTGGGCTATTTCAGCTCCCATGTCTATCATGGCCTTTGATTCTCCCGATTCTACGAAATCTGTGTGGCCCTATTTGATTATTGGAGCTATGGTTTTATACCCGATTTTTGTCATTCTTTGTATTTATAAAACCTGGTCGCAACAATCGATTTATTGGGCGGCCGGGCCTTCTATTCTCTTTATTATTGGTCTTATTTTAATCAACATCTGATTTTTCGAACAAATGAACAACCGCATTGGTGGCTATAAAGTTGGCCGCAAACCAGCTGGAGCAAACATGAAAGCTCTGAAAAACAAAACGGCTCTTCCTCAAAAAGTAGACTTAAGAAAGTTTCTAACCTCGGTAGAGTATCAAGTTGGTAATAGCTGCGTGGCCAATGCCATGGCTGGGGCTTATGAATATTTGGCCAAAAGAGAGCTAGGCGATGCCGCAGACGTTAGCCGTCTTTATATCTACTACAATGCCCGTTATGTAGATGGCACCCAAGATGAAGACTCAGGCTCATACATGCAGTGTGCCATTGACGGACTCATAGAATACGGAGCGTGCTCGGAGGAACTATGGCCCAACCAAGAAGACAAAATTAACGAAGAGCCTGCAGCCGAAGCCTACGAACAAGGTGCCGCATTTAGAGTTGTGGAAAAAGAATATATCGAAACCGACTTGGATCTTTGGAGAGAAACCTTGGCCGAGGGCTATCCCATAGCTTTTGCTATAAACACGTTTGATTCTTTTGACGAAGCCTGTAACAATAAAGGCCGTGTGCCAATGCCCAAAGCTACCGATAATACGAGAGAAACACACGGGTGGCATGCCATGCTTTGTGTAGGATATTCCGACATCGACAGGGTGTTTATAGTCAGAAACTCGTGGAGTGAAGAATGGGGCGACAAAGGCTATTGCTACATACCGTATGATTATATGATACATCCCGACTACAACTCGCACGATAGCTGGATTATAAAGGCTGTAGAAAATCTTGATTACAGCGAAGGCGTAGAAGTAGACGATGAGGAGTCTATGTTTTACGACAGCGACTATTTGATTTTTAAAGATTTCTATGTTTACACCGAACAGTCAGAAGAGTTTGCCGATGAGTTAGAAGAACTCATTCTGGAATATGTAGAGAGTGAACAAGATTTCTTTTTTGACTGGGAAACACTTGAAGACGATGGCGGCGTTTATATTTCTCTGAATGAATTTTATTTGCTGACTGAAGAAGAACTTGGTTTCTGGAATGCCCTCGATGAGCTTTGTATAGTTTACGGCGGCGAAGATGGCTTCGACTATACCGTAAACCGAGCAGACAGAGAAGAAGAGGAATAGGCTCTTAGTTGTCTATCAATGTAAATATAATACTGGTAGAGTAGGTATTGACAGGTGTGGTTATGCTCATTCCCGAAATTCGGTATTGGACATTGATGTTGTTAAATGACCCAACGCCTTGAAAAAAACTATTACTGCTGGTGTTAATTTGTTGATAAGCAGTTCCGCCTGTTATTGAACTAAAAACTGAACCTGTTCCATTGCTGCTTCGGCGAGTTTCTATGATTAAGCCGGAAGGCCATAAGATATCTGAACGCTGAACATCTACTCGCCAGCCATTAAACCAGACATTGAAGACGCCTCCACCCAAGGTTAGGTTTATACTCGACTGATTGGCAGCACTCTCAACAGCATAGCCAGTAGGATAGTCTTGGCCTGCTTCTGTAATTATATTACTGTTGACTACAGGGTTCCAACTTCCAGATACCGTTATGCTTTGTGCGTTTAAAAAACTTTCAAAGCCGAGAATAAAAATAAACGCCAGTAAGTATCGCATGATTTAGTTGTCTATTAAAGTGTAGATAATTCCAACAGTACCGGAAGTGTTGAAATCCAACAAACCGACATTGGTAACTTCCAAAGTGTAAGTGATACCATGCCCGTAGTTGGCACCGTTTCCTGTTACTGCACCGCCTATGTTGAGAATTATTCTTTGTGGAGAATTAGATAAAGTAATAGTACCTCCCGAAACTCCCAAAACTCCCCTTCCACCTGATGCTGCGGAGGCCTGAGCTTTTAAAATTGTACCTGTTGGTACGCTACCATATTCAATTTGTACCGTAACACTCCGATATTTCCCACTTGCTACAGCCGAAGAATAATTTATCCATTTGGCATTGGTTTGTTGTGTAGACTTCAAAAAAGTACCCGCCTCGGTAGGTGCTTTGAGTTCAAGCAAAACAGCCGAATTGTTGGGTTCGATATCCAATAGTGCTATGCTTGGCAAAGTAATGCCAACATTGGTAGAGCCCTGTGCTACCACTGCCTGAGCCAACAATAATTTTGGGACAAATACCCACAAGAAGATCAAAAGTATGAATTTCATATATCCGTCAAAATTATTTTCTCCTTCTGAAAGTTTACTTTTTTCTTTTTTTCTTCCATATTAAATGTAAAAGTACTTTCTTCTCCTTTTATTACAACAACCCTAAAGTCAGGGTTTTTAATTACATATTGTTTCTTGATATTTTCTGATATTATTCTCACCTGATAATCTCCCTCTTGTAGCTCCGAAAACTGAAACTCTCCGTGCGTGTTGGTAGTTGTGACTTTCGTAAACTTGTCGTTATATATTTCTACCAAAATATTCTCTAAACCATCTTTATCAGAAGTTTTCAAGTCTACTTTGCCCAGCACTTTGCCTGTATTAATCACATTCAACGATACGGTCTTATTTTCGTTTTCGGCAATTTCTACCAGATAGGGCATGTCACTGTCAATAATATTACCAAATCCCAAAGTGGATTTTGCGGCTCCCAGATAATATTTCCCGGGTACCAAGTCATGAAAAGCAAATCTACCATCGGCATCCGTCAGCACTTGTTTACCATTCAGATTTAGTAACACTCCAGCAGCTTTTACGCCTTGCATTTTACCTGCCACGCTACCCAGACCCTTCTTTTTTCTGATGGGTGTATTGAGATGAATGGTGTATTTTATAGTTGCAAATACATTGCGGTCGTTGATAGGCGGAGGTATGTACCCATAGTTGGCCATGAGACTAATCTCTTGATTTCCAAACCTATAGTTGATACTGGCATCTAGAAAACTTTGGCTTTGATAAAGCTCATCTGGTGTGAAGTTATTACGATAATTTACGTTCAGATTCAAGCTGTTTCGAATATTCAGGTTGGCATTAACACCATAAAACCAAAATTTGCTTTGGTTGATTTGAGAAGAGAATCGGCTGGTATTCAGGTGCTCCAAAAACACCGAAACACCCAAATTTCTCTTGGGTGAGTATACAACCAAACCACGGTATCTGTAAACATCCGAAAACTTTTGCTGATCTTTAGCCTCCAGCAAATTCAGAGTTTTGCCTAAATCTCCATCTATTCTAACGTTCCACTTCGTATTTCTGAAATCGTAAAAATACCTAAAAAGCCTTTCTTTATAGTGGTAAGTTTTCACCTCCATTTTGTCTTCACGTTGTCCACTGATCAGGTTAAACCTCAACTTACTTCTTTTGTTGATATCATGACCAAGGCTGAGATTGTTACTAAAAAAATAAGGCGATACAGTATAAACAAACTCATCGAGGCTTGGATTGAGCTGACTCAAATTATTGGAATAACCAATGGTGGTTTTCTTTGACAAATTATAAAAAGCCGAGTTGTTGAATAGAATACTGTTGTTATAAAATCCAAAATAATTCTTACCTGTATATATAGCGTTGGTAAAAACTTTCAATTTCGGCAGTTCGAGGCTGGAGTTGTAAAAGAAACCGCTCGAAACTTTGGTTTTGCTCGTAGAAAGACTTGCTTCGCCTCTTGCTTTATAATGTCCCCTTGCAAACTCTGACTTGAGGCTTAAGAAATTTGAGCTCCGCCATTGCAAAAACTCTTCGTGATTTTTGTGCATGTACAACGCAGTGGCTTTGAACTGCTCGGTAAATTTTTGTGTATAAGTTGCCCCAAATTCTTCAGAAATGGTCTTAATAAATCGAGGTTTTAGAAAAAAAACAGAAACTTCTTTATTGACAAATTTACGGCTGATATCTAGACCTTTCGCAAAGCGAGCATTATCGGTTAGTTCTGATATTGAGAACATTTTGTCGCCAATTTCTGCACGCCACGACCCGGTTTGATAGGCCACAAAATACTGGTTTATATTGCCGAATCGGGGAATATTGAAGTTATTTGGCCCTTTGGCTATAAACTCCACCAAGTGTTTGTTTTTACTGTCTACAAATCCTTTTCCTGAAACATCAAAAGAAAAAGCCCCGATATTTTCAACTCCCGAATTGAACTGGTTCCAGAGTACACTGGCCTGTATTGGGAAGCGTTGATAGGGATCGTTTTTGGTAGTTGCAAAAGACATGATAGGTACGGTAAAAACCGACACAAAAGGCTTTTCAAGACCCTTTACAGCAACCAAAAGGTCAAATGAGGTCAGTCTTATTTCTTGATTATTGGTTGGAATATCATTTCTGGTTTTCACAATTCGGCTTTGTCCAGGTTCTAGTGTCATCTTGTTGCTTCCTATCACCAAGCCGCTCCTTGAACTAAGCTCCAATTCCTCCACTGAGTTTCCTGCGTTTTTAACCAAAAAACTCACCTCTTCCTGATTTCTTTGGCTAAGTTTGTCTGGTTTGTCTATTGGGGTGATTTCTATTTTTTGATTTCTGGCGAGATTTACCTGTAAGCCATAGCTAGCCACCAAATACTCGGACTCCGTAAGATTAAGATCCAAAGGATATTGCCCAAATTTGGTGTTGGCATCGGCCTGAATGGTAAAAAATAGTCTTTTATGCTCCCCCATTTTTAATGAGGCTATCTCTGGCGTATTTGTTAAAAGTCTGAAACCATCTGGTAGGGCTATTTCAACCTTTAGGTTTTTGAAGTCGCGGTTGGTGCCTATGATGTTATAAAAAATGACCTTCTTCTCTCCAACTTTTATCTCAAGTATGTCGCGGTCATAATTTTGAGTAAAGATTTCCTGGGTAAATCCGGTAGAGAATTTACAAAATGAAACAATAAAAATTAATATTTTAACTAGCTTGGTCAAGGTCTAAATTTCTAGATCGATATTAACACCGATACTTTCCTCTAGATATTCTGCGAGCAATACAGCTTGATATTTACCCTTTGGTAGGTCTGCCAAAGGCAAAACAAAGTTTTGACAGTTTCGTGGATATATTTTCTTTGAAGGCACTGCCAAGTCCTTTACTTTTTGCCCCTTGTCATCGAAAATCTGAATATTCACAACAGGAATAGCCATATACTTTCCGTCATTTTTTACGGCGGCTTCTAGTATCCTTTGGTCGTTGATATCTTTTCCAATTTTGACATTCGAAAAACTGATAGCTTCGGCATTTTTCTGGCCTATGTTGGCGATTAGCTGAACCGCATACCTGATTTTTGAACCTATCTCAAAGCCTTGACTACTTGATTTTGAAATGGGATCTACCACTTCTACCATCAATAAAACCCACAAAGAACCATTTTCTAGGGAATTCTTGGTTAAATCTACTCTGTAACTGAGCTCGTACTCCTCTCCTGGTTGTAGCGTATAATCCGAGGTATTTACGCTCACAAAAGGATAAAGAGATTCAAGATTTTCGCCGGCTTTGACATAATCAATTTTACCGCTGCAATCAGACACCAAATCGTTGAAATATATCTTAATAGACTGCGACTTATTACCAATATTTTTGAGGACAACTTTGCCGTCTTTGATAGTTTTACTCGACAGGTCGAGGTTGTGTGTGAGTCCGTTGGAGATTATGACAGAGGCATTCGCCACCTGATTTACCGTTAGAATAAAAAGTATTGCGATTATTAGGTTTTTCATATTTGCACATATTAATAAGGTTTTCCCTCCAACATATATGGGAAGGAAAACCTTTATAAGTTCGAATCAATTGTCTGACAATGTGTAAGTAACAGTAATACTGCCTGTTTGATCAAAATCAATATCGCCATATTTACCAGTGGCCAACTGCATCTTGTAGGTAAGATTATGACCAGCATTTGCACCGTTTCCGGTGTAAACACTACCCACACCCGTAATAATTTTTTGAGCCGAAGTACTTAGCTTCAATTGTCCGGCTGGGGTTCCTACTGTACCTTCGCCTTTTCCAGCATCTTTTGCGGCCTCTACCAAAATTTCCATACCGCTCGGAACATCTCCAGTAGTAATCTGAACAGTTACCTCTCTTGTTGGTTCGCTCCTTTTACCGATAATAGAAGAATAGTTAATCCAAAGCTCCGAATTTGTAGCCTTAGAAAAATCTAGGGCATTACCAGCCTCTGTTGGAGCGGTTCCCTCTAGTGCAATAACTCCTGATTGACCAGTAGTTTCTAAGTCAAGAATTGCTACCTCTGGAATTTTAATGTCAATCGTATGCTTGTCTGTGTTCTTGTCTTGAGCGGTAGCTGAAAAAGCACCAAATGCCAATGCCAAAATTGTAACCTTAATAGAATTGTTTGCTTTCATTTTTTTAAATAATAATAATTTTTTGATGTTAAGTAGTACGAAATTTTGGATTGCAATTTCTATGCCAAACATCTGAAAATGTAGCCACTAAATAAGTTTTTTCGTTATTAAAGGGCGACAAATCACAAAATTTTATAAAAGTAAATGACCTAGAAAGTGTGGTTTTTTCTAACTACTGTTTTAAAAACAATAGGATTATTCCGAGAAAACCTCTTCTTGCTTTATTATATTCTTTTTGAGAAATTGGGTCTCCAAACAAATAATAACGCAATGAGGAGGCAATTCCCAAATTTTGATACCTTTGCATCGCACTTTATTTAAATCTCATAAAATGAAAAAAACAACGCTTTTTATATGCCTTTTGGTGGCATCAATAGCACAGGCTCAGCAACCTATCTTGATAGATGTTGATGTCAAACAAAACCCTGACACTTTCTTTGTGAAACTAGAGGTTCCTCAAAAACTTTCCAAAAAACAGAATATTTTCCAATTTCCGGCCACTGCACCGGGAACTTACCAAACTATGAACATCGGCCGGTTGGTAAGCGGTTTTGAGGCATACGACAAAAAGGGCAAATTACTCAAAACGGAGTTTAAGGCTCCCAATCAATACATTATCGCTAAGCCTCAAAAAGTGAAAAGCCTGCATTATAAAGTAGCTGAGACTTTTGATACCAAATTGCCTGAATTACCTATTTACATGATGGCCGGTAGCTCTATAGAACGAGACAATGTACTTGTAAACGCACACACCCTTAGTGGATACTTTAAAGGAATGCAAAACCACCCAGTGGGCATAAGGATACACGGAAAAGAAGGCTGGAAAACCGGCACCGCTCTGAAAGAGCAAAACGGCTATTATCTGGCCGAAGACTTTGACCATTTGGTCGATTCGCCAATAATGTCTGGCAAACTTTCTTTCGCCGAAACCAAAATAGCCGATACACCGGTGAGAATCTATACGTTTTCTGAGAATGGTAAGATAAACTCCGAAATGCTATTGAAAGAAATGACACAAATGCTGCAGGCTGCGGAGAAATTCCTCATTAAACTGCCCGTGGATAACTACACCTTCTTGTTTTACTTTCTACAAGACCCAAGTGGTGTAACGGGTGCATGGGAACATTCTTATAGCTCAGAGTATGTGATTGGCGAAGAAGAACCAACGCCGGCATTTCTAAAGTCTGTGGTGGATATCGCCTCTCACGAGTTTTTCCATGTTATAACTCCCTTAAACATTCATTCGGAAATAATAGAATCCTTTAACTTCGAAAAACCTACGCCGTCGCAACATTTGTGGCTCTATGAGGGTGTTACTGAGTGGGCGTCGCATGTGCAGTTGTTTAGAGGTGGAGTAACAACCTTGGATGAATACATCAATAACGGACTCAAACAAAAAGTGATAGTGAGCGAAAATTACTTTAAACCAGACTGGAGTCTAAAGAAAATCGCTGACGAGTCGTTCAATGGCGGCGATGGAGCACAACAATATGGTAATATTTATTACAAAGGTGCTCTTACAGCGAGCTATCTGGACATAAGAATTTTGGAATTGTCAAACGGTAAATTTGGCCTTAGGGAAGTTCTGCTAAATCTTATCAAAAAATATGGAAAAGGAAATCCATTCAACGAAAAAACATTCTTTGAAGACCTAGCAGCCATAACTTTCCCCGAAATTAAGGATTTTACAAATAAGTATATCGTAAACAATGAGCCACTCCCTCACGAGGAATATCTCGGAAAAATAGGCCTCAGCTACAAAAGACCGGGAAAGCAGAGGGTTGAAATAACCAAAATAGAAAACCCAAGCGATGTGCAGAAGAAACTTTTTGAGGCTTGGAGTGTAAATATGAAAGCTCAATAAACGAAAAATCCCGCAGATATCTCTGCGGGATTTTTCGTTTCAAATATCATCAAATTCGTAGATCTCGTCAATGTGTGCTTTATGTGTCATGTCTATCAACGGTGTTACAAGACCATCAGATAAACCATAAACCCAGCCATGCAAGTGCGGCCTTTGTTCGTTTTTCCAAGCTTTCTGAATAATGCTGGTTTTGGCCAGATTGGTCACTTGTTCGATCACATTGAGCTCTACCAGTCGATTCAGCCTTGAATCCTCGTCTTTGTAGGCATTCAGTTCATCTCTGTGCAATCGGTAAACATCCTTTATATTTCTAATCCATTTATTGATTATGCCATAATTACTATGCGACATGGCCGCCTTTACTCCTCCACAATTATAGTGGCCGCAAACAATGATGTGCTTTACCTTTAAATAATTAACGGCGTACTCCAGCACTGCCAATAAATTGAGGTCGGTATGGACCACCATATTGGCTATGTTTCTTTGAACAAAAATCTCACCTGGCTGGGTGCCCGAAACCTGATCAGCCGGAACACGACTGTCGCTGCATCCAATCCATAAAAAATCAGGAGATTGAATATGCTGAAGATTACTAAAAAAGGATGGATTCTTGGCTACCTTTTCTGCAGCCCATATCTTATTGTTTGCGAGCAGTCTATTAATCGAATCCATTTTATTTGTTTTTAAAAAATCCAGAGCCGTCTCAACCTTTTTTTTAATGCCTCAAATCCGCAACCGAAAATTCTGGGCTCGCAGCATCCTTTATGTAAAGTGTGTCTTCATAAAACTCCACTATTCCGCTTTCTACGTCATAATTAGCTCCCACTATGCCTATTTCTCCATTCTCCAGCATCTGCTCCAATATGAAGCTCCTTTCAATAATGCTCCTTACACTTCTCTTGGTATTTATTTTGGCTACATTTTCTACAAAAGCCGCATTTTTGGAGTTTCTGTCTTTCAATGTCTCCTTTTCAGCATATACGGCTGGTTGCAACTTCGACAACAATTCCGTCAAATTTCCCATTTCTACGTGATCACAGGCACCTTTTACTGCTCCACATTTGGTATGCCCCAAAACCACAATGAGCTTAGAACCAGCTATTTTACAGGCAAACTCCATGCTACCAAGTATGTCGGTATTCACTATATTTCCAGCTACTCTTACCGAGAATATATCACCAAGGCCTTGATCAAAAATCAACTCGGCAGACGTTCGGCTATCTATACAGCTTAATATGGTGGCAAAAGGCCACTGACCATCTCTGGTATCGTTTACTTGCTGTAGCAAATTTCGGTTGGCCTTATAATTTCTAACAAAACGCTCATTGCCATCTTTCAAAATCTCCAAAGCCATTCTTGGAGTTGTATTCTGCTGTATCTCTTTCGACTGTGTTTTCATATTTATTTTTTATCTTTTATCAATGTGCTGAAGAAACAAATGTGTTATGTATTTTGTATATTTCTTTAAAGTTAACTAACTCACAATCAATGTTTTTTAGAGGAGCTTTTATTTCTTTAAATTCCTTTATAAGCTCTATTACATCAAAATCTATATAGGTAGTACTGGTGGCGTCTATCACCACTTTACTCTCTTCTGGCAAGTGATCTAGGGTCTCTCTTAGGCTAGCTTTGTTGAGAAAAGAGACCTCCTCCGAAAGTCTTATCTTGATGGTTTCACCTACTTCGTATTCTTCCTTATGGAAATAATAAGAGTTTTTGAGATTTCCTAAAAGAATATAAACCACGCTCACCATAAGACCGATACCTACTCCCTTTAATAAATCGAGGAATACCACGGCCAGCACCGTTACCACAAAAGGAATCCATTGGTATTTTCCGTTTTTAAACATAGACATAAAAATACTCGGCTTGGCCAGTTTATACCCAGTGAATAACAGAATAGAAGCCAAGGCGGCAAGCGGAATTTTATTGAGTAAAGTTGGAATTAACAAAACGCTTGCAAGAAGCAAAAACCCGTGGAAAATGGTAGACATTTTGGTCTTTGCGTTGGCATTGAGGTTGGCACTACTTCTTACAATCACACTGGTGATGGGTAGGCCGCCTATAAGCCCTGAAAGGGTATTTCCAATACCCTGAGCAATGAGCTCTCTATTTGTACTTGTAATTCGTTTCTCAGGATCCAACTTGTCAATGGCTTCAATACAAAGTAAAGTTTCAATAGAAGCTACTGCTGTGATGGTCAGAGCCACTATCCAGACTGGCGTACTGGTGATGTTACTAAAGTCAGGGAAAGTAATAAGAGCCTTAAACTCCTCAGTTGTAGAAGGAACAGGAATATTTACCAAGTGCGAAGATGCAATGGCAAGCATAGGAAAATTCTTGAAAATCAACTCACTCACCAAAACACTAACAATTACGGCAGCCAAGCCACCCGGAACAATCTTCGATATTTTCTTGAATGGCTTGGTCTCAAAAAGCAAAATAACGACAAGACCAATAATGGCTATAAGAGTGGCACCAAGGTCTATGTGGTGAACAGCCGAAAACAAACTTGTAATGGAATTTTCGCCGTCGAGCTGCAAAAACGCAAAATCACCTTCATTGTCGCGGTCATATCCCAAAGCGTGTGGTATTTGTTTCAGAATAATGATGACTCCAATACCAGAGAGCATCCCTTTGATGACATTTGAAGGAAAATAATTGGCTATAACTCCGGCTTTTAGAAGGCCTAAAACTACTTGCATCAAACCCGATAGAACTACCGCTACCAAAAAAGCATCAAAAGAGCCTAGGCTGCTAATGGCCGCCAATACCACAGCTACCAGTCCAGCCGCTGGTCCACTAACGCTCAGGTTACTGTTACTAATAGATCCAATAACCATTCCACCGATGATTCCGGCAATGATTCCACTAAAAAACGGTGCCCCAGAGGCCAAAGAAATACCCAAACAAAGGGGAAGTGCAACCAAAAATACAACCAAACCTGCAGGTAGGTCATATTTGAAGTTTTGAAAAATTTTTGACATTATATTGGTACTATTTAAAGGAATTATTTTTCAAATCAAAGTTCAGAAAAGCAAATTTCTGCTTTGATAAGCGTAAAAATAACGCCTTAGAAGTAAGAATCGTTTGGGTAAAAGTGGCTCTAAAACGATTTTAATTGTATTCTAATCTTGTTTTAACGGGATTCTAATTTCCACCACTACCCCAGACGGAATATTGGCGTAAACGCTCATTTCTCCCTTGTGAATACGGATGATATTACGAGCCAAAGGAAGCCCGATGCCATAGCCTTCGAAGTTGGAGGTATTGGAAGCCCTGAAGAAAGGGTCATAGATATATGGCAGTTCTTTGTCCGGTATTCCTATTCCTAAGTCACTTATAGTCAGCTTTATAGCATCCTGTACTGACTGAACTTTCACTATTACAGGCTGATTTTGAGAATACTTGATGCCATTACTGATGATGTTTGAAATAGCTAACAATAGCAACTGCTGGTTGGCATTGATGAGGAGGTTTTCGGGGTTTTCGGGCAACGAAGAAAAATTAAGAACCAAGTGGTTATTTGGGTGGATTTTGTCTATAGTCTGTTTGCATTCGAGTAGCAATTCGTCAATTCTTACGGTCTCAAAATGAAGTTCCTTCCCCTTGAAACCTGTTTGTGCGAGAAATAGTAAAGCCTGCGTTTTGGTGTTGAGTTTCTCAGCTTCGCTGAGTATAACTTTGAGAGAGTCCTCGTACCTTACTGCGTCTCTTTTTCGGCTGAGAGAAAGATCTGCCTCGGCTATAATGGTGGTCAGTGGAGTTCGAAGCTCATGAGAGGCATTTGAAACAAAATTGTTCTGAGCCTCAAAGGAAGTTTCAAGCCTATCCAACATCTGATTGAAGGTCAGAATCAAACTACCCAGCTCGTGATTTTGATTGTTGTCTTCCAGTCTAACGTAAAGATTATCAGTACCTATTTTGTTTATATTGCCCATGATTTCCTTCAAAGGCTTCGTGATTTTTAATGAAAACCAATACGAAACAAAAAACACCAAAAGCAACGAAATAACAAACGCTCCGATAAGCAGCTGACGTAAAAAAACCACATGGTGTGTGTTGTAATAATTTTCGGCAGAGACGATAACCAAATAATTCTTACCTTCTACTTCGTAGTTTATGCCTGTATAAAAAATCCCATTTTTATTGAAATAGGATTCCTTTTTTTGAGTAGCCTCTCTCAAAAAAGCAGAACTTACATTTAATTGATGCGATAATCTCTCAAGGTTTTTTAAAGTATCTATCGCAAAAATATAATCCTTTTCGTTGGCCAGTTTTTCGAGATATTCAGCCTTAAAAGACTTCAAATAACTGCCCTCTCTATGGTATTCCAGTTGAATTTTGGCGGTAGTAACCGCTCTAATGTGTAGCCTTTCGTGGAAATCTTGATATGAATATTGTGTAAAAGTATAGTAAATAAAACCACCAAATACCAAGATAAAACTGAGTAATATAGCTGACAGTAAAAGAATTATCTTATTTTGGGTTTTCATAAATTTTAGAATTTCACAGCCAAGGTACCAAGACACAAAGTAATTATTAAGCTCTCCGATGTTAGAAAAACCTCAACTCGCTTTTTATAACCGTAATCCTCATTCACGCATTACATAGCCCATCCCCACCACGGTTTGAATAATCTTTGGGCAATTTTGCTTGTCCAATTTCTTACGGAGGTAATTGACATAAACATCCACCACGTTGGTGCCAAGGTCAAAGTTTATTCCCCACACTTCCTCCAAAATTTCTTGCCTCGAAAAAACCTTGTTGGGCATTTTGAGCAATAGCAACAAGAGCTTGTACTCTGTACTGGTTAGCTGTACCTCTCGACCGCTCACGGTTACCACTTTGGAGGTATCGTTTATTTCTATCACCGAATACTTGAAAATTAACTTGGCCGACTCAGGGGTAGTTAAGGTAGACCTACGCAGCAATGAGTTGATACGTGCAATGAGCTCAATAAACTTAAAGGGCTTCACCAGGTAATCGTCTGCACCTTGGTTGAGGCCCATCGCCACGTTTTCGGCGGTACCCAATGCGGTGAGTAGAAGAATGGGCACGTTGCTGGTTGATCTAATTTTTTGACAGAGCTCCAAACCCGTCATTTTGGGCAGCATAATATCGAGTATCACCAAATCGTAGGTGTTAGCATTGGCCATGTAATATCCTTTCTCACCATCATGTGCCTCTTCTACCTCAAAACTCTCCTCTTCGAGACCTTTTTTTACGATTGCACACACGTGTGGGTCGTCTTCTACAAGCAATATTTTTTTCAAATCTCAAATGTTTCTTGTAAAAATAGTGAAATAAGTGAATTTCCAGCAAAAAATATCAGATTAGATATTCCATAAGAAATATCTTTTGCTGGACACTGACAAACATATTTCTGGAAAATTGATTGTCAAATTTCGAACAAAAATAAAAGCCTGATGGGCTCAAAAAAACCTAGTTGAGGTTTAAATAACTGTAAGCCAAGCCCATGGCTACACTATTGAAGTTATCACCCGATTTCAATTTTTCTTCTCCAAACTTTTGCTTGAATATCTGATTAAGCGGTTTTATCAGAGACGTACCCCCGGTCATAAACACCACATCTATTTCTCCTTTTTTAATATTTTTCTCACTTAAAAATGTATCCAAATACCCTTCGATTTTATTCAGATTCTGGACAATAATATCGTCTTTAAATTCGGCTAAACTTATGCTCTCAGCTATCTCGATTCCCTGATTTATGAAAGTCAAATCTGCATTTTGCTGATGTGTTAGGGCTATTTTTGTCTTTTCTATTTCTTTAAAAAAAGAATACCCGAGATTCTCTGATATCAAAGTTTGGAGGTTCTTTACACGATAATCTTTACCCGAATACTGGTACGATTTCTCAATACTCAATTTCATCCGGAGGGTATCCAAGAAGTTCATTTTTTCCCAAGAACATATATTCTGAAAATATGAAAGGGGCAAATCAAGTGGCTTGCCCGGTGTAAATTCCTCCTTAACTCCCCTACCAAAATGCGGCGTGCCCTTGTGCCACATAATATCCGAGTCGAAATTATCTCCTCCAATATAGATACCGCCTTGCCCAATGATATCATTGCTTCTGTTTTCCAAATTTTTAGACTCTGGATTTAGACGCATCACCGAAAAATCAGAAGTACCTCCTCCAAAGTCGGCCACCAAAACGAGCTCCGATTTTTCAATTTGTCTCTCATAAGTATAAGCCGCTCCGATGGGTTCCAGTTGAAATTTAATTTGTTCAAAACCAGCAATTCTAGCAGCTTTTTCCAACCTGAGCTGAGCTAGCTTATCTCTTTCCGGATCTTCATCAAAAACTACAGGGCGGCCTATTACCGAAGTTTTTACGTCTTCTCCCAAAAAATCATCAGCCATTTTTTTGAGATGAACCAATATAAGGGCTACCAAATCCTCGGCCTTATACAAGCGGTTGCCAATACGTGTATCCACAAAACTTTTGTTGGGCAAAACTTTTTTTATGGACTTCATAAAGCGGCCGTTCATACGGTTTTGCACATATTGGTCTATGGCATCTTGACCCACCGCCACTTTTGTAAACTGACCACGCTCTTTAGGTTCCTGAAAAAACAAAAGTGAGGGTACCGTAAAAAGTTTAACCGCCTCGCGGGTTTCGGTGTCTAAAATGGCCAAAGCCGAGTTGGAAGTGCCAAAATCTATTCCGTAAACGTATTTTTGCATGTAAAACTATTGAGGTAAAAGAACCCACTCTGCCGAGCAAATCCCACAAAAGGGCTGCAAATATAGGGAGAAAATGGGGGAAGTTTTATGAAATTAAAAGTGTTTCTTGGTTATACAGGCATAGCTAAAAGCTACAACTTTCTGATGCATAGACTAGTAGGTAAAATTTGCGAAAATCTAGATCAAACAAATATTGAACTTGCCATGAAATCAACAAATAAAGATTAGAATTTTAGAATTTATGACCCTAGTTTTGTATACAATTAAAAACACATTATTTATGATTAAAAAAAATTTACTTTTCACGCTTGTTTTATTTTCTAACTTCGCATTTGCACAACTTGACACTCGCCTAAATGTCGATGATCTTATCAAAAGAAAAGTTGCTCTAAATTTTGAAATGGGATACGACAAATTCAGCATTGAACTTGGAAATCGATTCCTTTTATCACCATGGACCACTATCGAAACTACCGATGAAAACGGTAATACCACGGGAACAGAAGACATAAAACGCTTCGCATATGTAGGCACATTGAGAGCTAACTTTTACACGAAACCCACCAATACAATTGACGGATTTCATATTTCCCCTACCCTTGATTTTATGCGTCAAAGAGTAAAATTTGATGATCCTCATATAAACACAAGACTCGGAGCAAGTGTACTGTTTGGCTACAAATACATGATTGGTGACACCAAATTTGGCGTTCAACCAGAAATTGGCGTTGGTTATTGGTTTATGGACAGAACCAGACTAGCCAGTGGAGGAAAGGTTACAGATGATGAATTTTTAGAGGAAGCCATTGGTTTTTTCAAAAAATTCAGAGCCATAAGAGTGCCATTCAATATTACCGTAAATTACAGAATCGGAGAATAAGCAATAGTAAAACCTAAGTCTAGCTCTATTCCTATAACTTTAGAGCTAGACTTTTTTATGTTCGAAAGCCCACCTTATCCACCAATTATTTTTTTGTTTTTAGGAGAATTTTTATTACTTTAGCAAGAATAATGAAGGACTCAAACCCGAGTATCTATCTAATATTCAACCCTAAATGAAAAAATTGACACTAGTTACGGCAGTCTTTATATTGTGTGGTTTTATGTTACAAAAAAACCAAAAAGAGGTACCTCTTTTTGATGGAAAAACTTTCAATGGCTGGCAAGGAGATATCAAAACCACTTGGAAAATAGAAAACGGTGCTATAGTAGGTGGTTCATTGGAAAAAACAGTGCCTCAAAATGACTTTCTTTGCACCGCTAGCACTTACGATAATTTTATACTCAAACTCAAAGTAAAACTTACCGGAACCGATGGGTTTATAAACTCAGGAATCCAATTTCGTAGTGTCCGAGCCAAAGACCCTGCCAATGAAATGATTGGTTATCAGGCAGATTGGGGCAAAGATTACTGGGCAAGCCTATATGACGAATCGAGACGAAACAAAACCATAGCCAAACCCGACTCTGCCCAAGTACTGAAATGGATTAAGATAAACGACTGGAATGATTATGAGGTAAGGGCTGAAAAAAGAAGAATTAGATTATACATCAATGGTCATCAAACGGTAGATTATACCGAACCTGATGCCAATATTCCACAAACGGGCCTTATTGGTCTTCAAATTCATGGAGGCGGCAAAGCTCAGGTGGCTTTTAAAGATATTTACATTACTGAATTGTAATTTTAGAGCAAGGATTAAACTGATTGAACAGGTTTTCACTGATTAATTAGGTTCCCAATTTTGCTCCCTTTTGTACCGAAAATAATATTCAACCATTATATAAAAAATGACCTTAGTTCGTATCACTATCGCCTTGGTTGCCATTTCAAGTATTTGGTTTTTTGGAAAACCTGAAATTTCCTTTTCAAAAAAATATTCCTCCGAAGATACCACCAAAATAGACAAAGAGTATTTTCTAGAAGCTACCATGTTGGGTTATTTCGCCAAAAACGGCACCCGAAATCCAGTCTTAAAAGCCAACAAAGGCATGAGAGTGCGGATAAACATCACCAATGGCGAGGTGATGACCCATGATATCTCGATGGAGAAAATGGGAATAAAAAGCAAGACCATCTTCGAGAAAGGCTCAAGTACGAGCATCACTTTTGTGGCCGAAAATAGCGACACCTATTTCTGCACTGTTCCTGGTCATAGGGCCGCTGGTATGGTGGGTAAGTTTGAAGTAGTGGAGGGCTCATTGGCACCAAAAGTAGTTGTGGGCAAATTGCCGATGAAAAATGGCAAACCACTAAATCTCAATTTCGAGTCTGGAAATCTTCAAGATTGGACCATATCTGGAGAAGCTTTCAAAAATCCAATTGTTACTGAAACTCCCTCGCCAGTTCACGAAAAAGAGATGAAAATTGAAGCCGAAGGCAAGAACTTTCTTAGCAGTGGCGGCACTCTAAATTACAAACTTACCGGTACTTTGAAGTCTGCAACTTTCAAAGTTACGCACCCTTTTGCCAGCTTTTTGGTTTCTGGCGGTGCTTTGGTTGACACCAGAGTTGAGCTGGTTTTGGCCGAAACCAACAAAGTAATCTTCCAATCTACTGGACAAGGAAGAGCCACGCTGCAGCCTGTAGTTGCCAATTTGAAGCCTTACTTGGGTAAAAATATTTTCATCAGAAT
Source organism: Leadbetterella sp. (assembly GCA_035299025.1). Classification (GTDB taxonomy): domain Bacteria; phylum Bacteroidota; class Bacteroidia; order Cytophagales; family Spirosomataceae; genus Leadbetterella. The sequence continues at coordinate 266,210 of DATGXK010000014.1, read as the reverse complement.
TGTAGATAATGAAACCGGTATTTCGCAGATACCGTACATTCCGAACGACAAATGGGCACATATCAATTTCGACAATTTTCTGTTTTATCCAGAGCGACCAGAGTTTGAAAATGAATTATTCCAAAAAGACATCATAATTCTGCCACCACTCGACCCAGTTTTGAACGCAGGACTTTCAGGCATAGAGGCGGCAAAAGCCATGACTCCTCCAAAAGGATTTAAGATAACGTTGGCCGCAGCCGAGCCCGATATTGTCAGACCTATAAGCTTTACCATAGATGCCCGAGGAAGACTTTGGGTAGTAGAAGGACATACCTACCCCGTTCCTGCCAAAGAAGGTGAAGGCCGAGACCGAATTTTGATTTTTGAAGACACCAATGGCGATGGTACTTTAGACTCCAGAAAGGTATTCATGGAAAATCTAAACCTTGTAAGTGGCATTGAAGTAGGCATGGGTGGTGTTTGGTTAGGTGCTGCCCCATACCTGCTCTTTATCCCAGCTGATTTGCAAAATGACAAACCTCTTGGTCCACCTCAAAAACTACTTGACGGATGGGGATTGGAAGACACGCACGAAGTGCTCAACAATCTTCGATGGGGGCCCGACGGCTGGCTTTACGGTGTTCACGGCGTTTTTACACATTCGAAGGTCGGAAAACCAGGCACTCCTGAAAGTGAACGCACCAAAATAAATGCTGGCGTTTGGCGATATCACCCAACCGAACACAAATTTGAGGTTTTTGCAGAAGGAACGAGCAATCCTTGGGGCATTGATTTCAATGATTATGGACATCCGTTTATTACAGTTTGTGTGATCCCACACATGTATCATGTCATTCAAGGTGCTCGATATCAGCGTCAGGCAGGCAAAAGCTTTAACCCTTATACTTTCGATGAAATCAAAACCATAGCGGATCACAAACACTATGTGGGCGAAAGAGGTCCACATGCCGGAAATTTCCGGTCAGCCTCAGCAGGTGGCGGCCATGCACACGCCGGAGCTATGATTTATTTGGGAGGCGACAGCTGGCCAAAGGAGTATCGAAACACGATATTTATGAACAACATCAATGGGGCAAAACTCAATAATGACCAACTTACACGTAGTGGCTCTGGGTATGTAGCATCACACCGAAAAGATTTCTTAGCCATGAACGACTCCTGGAGCCAATGGCTCAATATGAAATACGACCAAAACGGCTCAGTTTACGCCATTGACTGGTATGATAAAAACCAATGCCACAGCCCAAATCCTGATGTTCATGACAAAACCATGGGCAGGATTTTTAAAATCACAAACGAGAACGATAAATTCGTAAAAGTGGATCTATGGAAGGCCAAAGATTCAGAATTGGTGAATTATCATCTCAACAAAAACGAATTTTATGTGCGTCAGGCCAGAACGATTTTGCAAGAAAGGGGTGGAAATCCAACAGTAATTGCAGCACTCAAAGATATTTTGAATAAAAATCCAGATGTGACGAGAAAACTACGTGCATTATGGACACTACAGGTCATTCATGGCATATCTGAAAAAGAGTTGCGAGATTTACTAACTCATTCAGACGAAAATATCAGAAGCTGGGCAATTCAATTTTCAACAGAGAAAAAAACAATTTCGGACGAAACCTTGACGAAGTTGGAAGCCATAGCAAAAACTGAAAAATCTGCTTTGGTAAGACTCTATTTGACTTCTGGAATAATGCGTTTGGAACCTTCAAAACGCTGGAATGTATTGGAAATATTGACCAAAAATGAGACAGATGCTTTAGACCATAATTTGCCGCTAATGCTCTGGTATGCCGCCGAACCTCTGGCTGAGCTCGACCCAAGCCGGGCAATTGCTTTGGCCGAAAAATCAAAAATGCCAAAAATGCTAAATTATATGATTCAGAGAATTGGGGCAGTACAAACCGAAGAGGCTAAAAAAACTTTGAAGGCTCTTGGCTTACGTCTTGAACATTCTCACGAAAATCATGAAAACATGATGTTGATTGAGAAATTATTAGAAACTAAGCATTGATAGTAATTTTATCAATTTTGTAGGAAATATTTATTTTTGTATTTGAAGTAATATTTTTGTATTTTCGAAAAAGGAAAATAACTGATGGAAAAACTAATAGTTGATAATTTAGCACAGATAAAGCATATTTTCAAAGAATATGGAGCTGAAAGTGCTTTCCTTTTTGGAAGTGCTGCCATCAATAATTTGGAAAAAGAAAGTGACATAGATTTCCTCTTTAGTTTTCCTGTTGGCATGCATTATGAAACTTACGCAAACAACTATTTTGGTTTAATGGATTCTCTTGAAAAACTTTTAAAAAGAGAAGTTGATTTAGTCGCTGAAAAAACATTAAAAAATCCCTATTTGATTGAGAAAATAAATAGCCAGAAAATAAGAATATTATGAGTCTGGAAGAAAAGAAACTCTTGTCCGATATCAAAGAGTGCATAATTTCTATTGATGAGCATTTAGAATCTCGAAGGTTTTTTAGTGAATATGTAAGCAATAAAACAAAAAGAAGGGCAGTTGAAAGGGAACTTGAAATAATTGGAGAAGCTACAAATCAATTACTTAAAATAAATCCGAATATTGAAATAGCTGGTGCTCGATTCATTGTTAACCTTCGTAACAAAGTAATTCATTCGTATGACACAGTAGACAATGAAATAATTTGGAAAATAGTAATGAAAGACTTACCAAAATTATTAGAAGATGTTGAAATGCTATTGATTGCTTAATGAATGTATAATGGCAACAAGTATTTAAAGAATTAAACTTACTAATTAAAGGACCTAAAAACTCTGTTCAATCTCCAAAAAAATAAATGTTCCTTTTGGTGATATTGAAAGTATTCAACCATTATTTAAATGAAAAAAATAAATCAATTTGCATTTTTTGCATCTCTGATATGCGTATCAGCCTTATCCTTTTCTCAAGTTCCAAAATTCAAAAAAACGGTCTTAACTCGAGACTTTATCTCCGAAGGAGTAGCTGTAGCTGACCTCAACAAAGACGGCAAAATGGACATCATTGCTGGCTATTATTGGTTTGAGGCCCCAAATTGGACACCCCACGAAATGGCTCCATCCCGAATTTTCGACCCAAGAAAAGAATACTGCGAATCTTTCCTAAACCATGCCATGGATGTAAATCTTGACGGCTGGGAAGATGTAATCATTATAGATTATCCAGGAAAGCCTGCTTTTTGGTTTGAAAACCCAAAAAATAAACCCGGCCAATGGCAAAAACATATTATGGCCGATTCGATGGGTATAGCCAACGAATCACCGGGATTTATAGACATCGACGGCGACGGCAGGCTGGATCTCTTGTGTGGAGATGTAAAGAAAAAGCAAATAGTATGGCTACAAGCACCCACCAAAAAGGGAGAAACATCTTGGAAAAGGCATGCCATAAGTAAAGAAAACGTAAATGGTACTGAACGGTTTTCTCATGGTATAGGTTTTGGCGACATAAACATGGACGGTATAAAAGACGTGGTGATAAAGGAAGGTTGGTTTGAAGGCAAAAAAAACCAGAGTTCAGGAGATTGGACGTTCCATGCAGCCAATCTTGGAGATGCTTGCTCGCATATGCAGGTATTAGACATGAACGGCGACGGCAAAAACGACGTTCTTACGGCCTCTGCTCACAAATTGGGCGTTTGGTGGTATGAACAAATCATTGAAAACGGACAAATCAACTTCAAAATGTACGAAATAAGCCGCACCACAGCTCAAACCCACTCATCCATAATGGCAGACATTAACGGCGATGGCATAAAAGACTACATAACTGGCAAAAGATTCCTTGCCCATAACGGCAATGATGCTGGCGACGGAGATGCTCCCATATTGATGTGGTTTGACCTCCATCCCAAAAAAGCACCCTACTACACAGAACATATCATAGACTCTGACTCTGGGGCAGGTCTAAACATAGCCGTAAAAGACATGAACAAAGACAAAAAACTCGATATCATCATCGCCAATAAAAATGGGGTGTTTTTGTTGGAGAATGGGGTGAAATGAGATTTTAATTTGAAAATGAATAACCAACAACCTGTTTAAGTTGAAGGTTGTTAAAAAAGACTGATCAAATCTTCATTTTCAAAGCTTCAACCTCTGTCCAAATTTTAGCAAAATGGCTTCTAAATCAGTGTAAGAAAGTCTTTGAGGCGGAGTTTTCTGTTCAATCGCCAAAACTGCAGCCGTAGCAGCTGATTGACCAAGTATCATGAAGACCGGTTCCATACGAATAGATCCATAGGCAATGTGTGAGCTAGATACACACACAGGAACCAAAAGATTTTTGCATTCAGATTCTTTCGGCAAAATAGAACCGTAAGCGATAGAATAAGGTTTGTCGGGGTGTACGCCTATATCTCCCTCATTTTGTACATATCCGTCTTCGGTCACATATCGCTGAATATTATGCGAATCCAGGGTATAGGAGCCCATACCTATAGGTTTTGGAACCGCCGTTTTACCCAATGCGTCGGCCTCGGTCATCACAAAATCACCCACCATTCTTCTGGCTTCACGAATATATAACTGATGCGGCCAATTTCCATTGTCTTTAAATTCATCTTTAGGCAATCCCCATTTTTGCATTTGTTCGTGTACGTCGCCTGGCACTCGAGGGTCATTTTGTAAGAAATAAAGTAAGCCTTTTTGATACAATTCATGCTCTTTTATGATTTCCTGACGTCTTTCATAGCTTGCTTCTGGATAATCATAGTTTTTGCCAATATAATCCGTACTAAACGGTCCGTGATTATTGGAGTCTGTTTTTCGGTTTGGAATAGCATCAAACTTATCGAAGGTTTCTCTCCAACCTGCATCAAATACCCTCGCCAATAATTCATATCTAGCTGGATTATAACCAACAGGTTTCGGAAAAGCGATGCGATTTTCAGGATGATTGCTCAAACACAGCCTGAAACAATATGCCTGAATTTTACTGTCGCCACTTCCATTTGGTTCGGGTTTTTCGCTAGAAATCTCGGGTAACAAACCACTTTTCGGGTCGCCTGAAATCTTGTAAGGACTGACTTTTGTCTTAAAATGATGCCCATGATGAAAAATACCTGCCTGCACACCATTCCATTTTTCGCCATAAACACTATTTGCTTCTCTACCAACGTGATAACTCACTCCGGCGAGAGCCATCAAATCTCCCTCATAAGTGGCATCGATAAACATTTTGCCTTTATAAACATTACCCGAAAGTGTCTTTATGGATTGTATGCTTCCATTGATTTTTACGATTCCGTCGGCTGATCTATTGAGCCATTCATTTCGGTAAACCTCTATTTTATACTCTTTCACAAAGTCTTCAAAAACCTTTTCGGCTGCATGTGGTTCAAAAATCCACATCGTTCGGTTAGTGCCGTCAATGGCAGGCGTGCCCTGTCCTTTATTCCCATATTCTTCTTTTTTCTGCCAATTCCATGCCTCCGGATTTTGATAATGTGCGTAAAGTCTTTGGTAAAACTCTCGTGAAAGCCCTCCAATAACCTCCTTGTTTCCCGTATCAGTAAAACCCAAACCACCGGAAGAAAGGCCTCCAAGATGTATATCTGGTGAGACAATAATTACAGACTTACCCATTTTTTTGACCTGAACAGCAGCCATAATAGCCGCCGAGGTGCCTCCATAGATGATTACATCTGCCTGGCGAACATTAGTTTTTAACGCTATTGGAGTTTTAAAACTAAGTAGTGAAAGGGAAGTTATGCTCAAAATAAGCACTATCATTTTTTTCATAAAGAGATTGAATAAATTGTGTTCGAAGATACGTAGTTTTTACAAATATTCGACAATGCTTAACTTTCAACGGGCTAAAGCTGCTTCGGAATAAGTAAAAATTTTATAGCCTGTAAAATTCAAATCTGATAAAATGGAAGAATTAGACAACTTCAGATCTTTTATGAAGTCATCATAAGCGGTTTGAAAATCTTTGTTTTGATTTGATCTGGAAAAATAATTGAACATAAACACCGGCTCTGCACTAAAAATTATCAAAATTTCGGGTTTCTTGTTCAATTCTTTTGCCGCCTTTGCAAGGAGCACAAGACGTTCTTTTGTGTAAGCAAAGTTGGGTGTTTTGTCGTAACAATGAACAGCAATTTTATCGAGATTATTGACCAAAAACTTAGCTTCTTCGTAGTCATTATTTTTGGCGTCAAGCCAACCGATGTATATTTCTGTTTCAAAATTGTCATTATTCTGTTTTTTCAGGTCTTTGATATGCAATACGAGTTTTTGATTGCACAAATAATCACATTCAGAATTGGCCTGCCACCATTCGTTTTCTATCGAAAAAACATCAAATTTTTCGTAAACGCTGTTTCTTCCAATATTGTAAACTTCACATTCGTCAAAAGCCTTGGTAGTACTGTGAGTAGCAGATATCTTCGAAATACCATACTCAGTTTTTGCCTTTGCAATAAACTTTGCTAAACTGGGATATTTAGCTGGTTTGTTGGTAATTTCCCATAATCCATAGAGACTCAACTCATTAAAACCATGCGACTTTACGTACCTCAAAAGCTTATTTTCCTTCGAAGTATCTCCTAAAATATCTTGAAACCTATCAACATACAATCCCTTGTGAAGTAAATTCACCTCGGCGGGTACCGCAACGTTTTCCTGCACATTACACGATTGAAAAATTGCAACGAAAGGAAGAAAAATGAACAACAAAAAACTATCAATAATTTTCAAAACGAAGAAGTTAAAAACGTAAAGCACTAATCTGCAAAACAGCAAAAATGAAGCCGAATATAAATTCTATTTAGAAGTTCTTGCTATAGTACAATTCAAATAAATTTTTCATGAGGCACACACCGTTTAACTTCTTACAGTTTCAAATTTTTGGCTAAAGTGTATGTTGAAATTTTGAAGAATTTGTATTTCGATATTCCTTGTCTTTCTCGTCAACACCTCCACTATTCACAATTTCGTTGATGGTCACATTTCCATTTTTGTCCAAGAAAGAATTGGTCCTAAAGTTTTCATAATAAGGAGCATCTGCCCAATTGTGGAAATAAGCAAACGGAACACATGACACATTTTTACCGTTTTCAACAGTATTCACAAAAATCACCTTGCCGTTAGCATACGGACAGGCCTCATAAGATGAATAATCAAAGCCCCACAAATTCAATGACTTAGAGGCACTTATATCATACTTTTTATAATAAATAGCTCTAATGTCCTTGTACATGCCAATGTCGAGCTTCGAAAGATAATCTTCATATCCCCCGGCCTTTTTAATAGAGTCTAATCGTACAAACCCATCATCTAACCCAGCGAAGAGACTAGTATCCGCCAGATTTTGGGTTAAGTCTTTAATCTCCGAAGCATTAATAACCATCAAACTACTGTCGGCAAAAATCTTTTCAATACCCACACTATCCAACTTTATTTCCTCGAGCGGAGTGTTAGAAACAAATCCTGTTTTATCTTCCTTTTTGGAAGTACATCCAATCAATAAAACTAAAAAAAGTACCGCTATTTGGCTTTTCATTTGGTTTAAGTATAAGGGTTTATCCGTCAAAAATACAATAGAAATTTTGAATAATACTTTCCAATTTCAGAAGAAAAAAAAATTTCAAAAAGTATTGATACCCTCAAAAATTCCGAAAGTTAAATATTTCGAGGAATCCCCTTTTGTTGTAAAATAAGTTGAAACTCCTCCTCTAGTTATCGAAATAGGTTTTCCAGAACAGGAAAAAAACCAGATTCGAATACACGCAGCATGATTTGAGGATAGTGTGATGGATCTCTTCAAATCTTGACCAATTTTTTTTACAAAGAAGTCTTAGATTTCTCTGAGGCTACGGTGCGTTTGAGCGGTGCGACGTTTCGATTCGAAGTGAGTCGTCGCACCGTCTCGACCCTCTGTTTGTAATGCAAATACAAATTTTTGGGCACAAAAAAAAGTCTTCGATTTCTCGAAGACTCTAGTGGGAGTTGAGGGATTCGAACCCCCGACCCTCTGCTTGTAAGGCAGAATTTATACTTTATTCTCGATATAACATTTTTGTTTTTTCTTTGATAATTGTGCCTTTTAGGTTTAATAAATAGCTGTTTTTTAGCCATTTATTAAATTAATCCCAAAATTAAACTTTGTTTTATTATTAGTTTATTTTGTATATTTGTGTGCAAATAGTGTGCAAATTTAGATAAAATAATCATGAAACCAAGTATCACGTTTTTTCTAGATTCAAGAAGAGAAAAACTTAATGGCAAATACCCCATTAAGCTAAACGTGTTCGCTTCAAAACCTCAAAGACTTAGAAAGCTGTATCCAATTGGTTTTGATATGAGCGAAGTTGAATTCAATGAAACTTGGAAGACTAAGAAGCCTAAAAGAGAGTTCCAGAGTTTACGAATTCAACTCGATGCAATATTATCAAGAGCTAATGAAGTAGCTTCAAATCTTGACCCTTTTACTTTAGAATCATTTGAAAAGAAATTTTTACGCCAATCTGGTGAAGGAATCCTTTTAGACTATCAATATGACCAAATTATCAAAGAATTAAATTCTAGAAATCAAATTGGTAATGCAAGCAACTATGATTTAAGTCGGAAATCACTAATTAGTTTTTTAGATGAAAAATATCCAAAGAAAAATTTTAAAAGGCTGACCTTTCATGAAATCAATTCAAATTGGCTAAAAGACTATGAATTCTTCATGGTTAATGAAAAAAAACGAAGTCATACAACAGTTAGTTTTTATTTAAGAGCATTAAGAACCATTTTTAATAGAGCTATTGAAGAAGGTGAAATAGAAAAAGAACTTTATCCATTTGGTAAACGCAAATACCAAGTACCAGCAACCAAAAAAGTAAAAAAGGCCTTAAGCCAAGCCGAACTTCAAATCTTATTTAATGCTGCACCCAAAAATAAAGAGCAAGAAAAAGCAAAAGATTTTTGGTTCTTTTCTTACGGGTGTAATGGCATGAACATAAAAGACATCGCTCAGTTACAATTTAAAGACATTAAAGAGGGTAAGATTGAGTTTTTTAGAGCTAAGACCATAACTACATCAAAAGGAAGTTTAAAGCCAATAGAGGTCTATTTAAACGATTTCTCAAAATCTATTATTGAAAAGTATGGAAACGAAAGCAAAAATCCAGATAACTATGTTTTTGAAATAATAAATAATAACCAATCTCCCCAAGAACAAAGAACGAAAATACAAAATTTTACACGTTTTGTAAACCAACATATTAAGAAGCTTTGTGGGTTAAATGATATTTCAACAGATATTAGTACTTATTGGGCAAGACACAGTTTTGCAACCGTTTCTATCAGGAAAGGAGCATCTTTAGAGTTTATTCAAGAAAGTTTAGGGCATGAAAACCTTAAAACAACTCAAGGATATTTTGCAGGATTTGACCAAGACAACAAAAAGGAGTTTGCTAAATCAATTATGGATTTTAACAATTGAAGTCAATGGAAAAAAATTTAGAACATATTTATTGGTTTAAAAAACACTTTTTTGAGTATAATTATCCTTCTAAAGGCTCTTTGACCCCACTAGAGTTTTATAATCAATTAGAACTGGAAAGTCTTAAAATATATTTTGAAGAGATAAAACAAGTTTTGTACAAAATGCCTGAAACTTGGAAACAAAAAAGCTTTTTACAGGACGAAATATCCTTTTTCCAATTAAAGAGAAAATCTTCAAATTTGGAAATAAATGCTTTAAATGGATGGCTCGAAATGTTTAAAATAACATACAAAGAGTTGATAAATCCAGAAAAAATTTATTCAGGAGAAAATGAGCTGCAAGAGATTTTAACTAATGATCCATTAACTTTTTCAGAAGAACTTAATTCTACCACAAATTATGACCATAATAAAATCCAAAGAATGTTTTACAACTATTGGTTTGGTTATTTTGTTGACCAAATCCTTTCCCACCTAAAAACATTAAATCTCGAAATCTTTCCAGACAATTCTGCAAATTCCACCTTAAACAAGAAGATTCCAGAAAAATACTATGCCTTATATCATTGGTTGATGATTAAGATGGGTATGGAGTCCAATTTTGAAAGAAATGCAGATTCTTATTATAACAAACAAGAGATTATGAATTTTGCCAAAAAAAGGTATCAACTAAAAACTCAAGGAGAAGGATTTTACAGGGAATTTATAAATCTGGACATTACAAATAAAGTTGCAATTGCTAAATCCTTCAAAGACTACAAACGGATTTTAATAGAAATTTCTGCAAATAAACATGAAGTAATAGAGGAATTACAAAAATATCCTAATTAAAAATCCCTGAAAAAAAATATTATTATCTGAATAACAAACACTTACACTATAGAAAAAATCCCTAAGAAATCCTAACTTCAATTCATTCTCAATTTTGGGCATTAAATAATTATGCTCAAATGAACAACATCGTATTAAGCACCAGAAACATAGATGACTTTATTTCTGATATTGCAAATGAAGTTATCAAAAAAATGGAAGCTTGGAAGCAAGACGTTCCAAAAAAAACTAATTCTCAAGAACACCAACTTCTTACAATTGACCAAGCAGCCTATCTTCTTTGCCTTACAAAAAGCACCTTATATACCAAACATTCCAAAGGAGAAATCCCAGGAGTAAGCAAGCAAGGAAAACGCCTATGGTTTAGAAAAGATATTCTTTTAGAATGGCTTCAATCAGGAAAAGTTTATTCTGTACCTGAATTAGAATCTCAGGCTTTAGGAAAAGTATTTAAAGCTAACCGTAAATAAAAAAAATTATGGTTTGTGGAATTAAAATTTCAAAAGTTATATTTCTTGAAGAATTTCCTGAAAATAATTTTCAAAAAAACTCATTTTTTTTTTCAAATTCCGATGGTGAATTACTAAGCCAAATGAACAAACTTAATGGCTTAAAATTCACAAAAAAAGAAAACTATATTAAATTAGAGGGTAGCTTACACCTTTTCCATAATAATGGCACACAAAATTACGATGAATTTACATATTCCAAGATTTGTAAAACTATAGATCATTTAATTAGTACTAAAAAAATAGATGCCAAAAAAAGTATAATTAATAACATTGAATTTGGAGTTAATATTGAACTTCCTTTTCCAGTTTCCTTAATCTTAAACAAAATAGTAACATTTAAAGGAAGTCCTTTTTCACATGAAAAAAATTTGAATATTAATAGTAGAGTTTGCAAAAACTCGCAAATACACATAAAAATGTATGACAAAGGACTACAATTTGATTTAAACAAAAATCTCCTTAGATTCGAAGTAAAAATAAAAAGGATGCAATTCCATCAAAACAAAGGAATTGACATAAGGAATTTGGCAGACTTAAAGATTTATAGGAATTACCCAAAAGTTATCGATTTAATTAAAAGTATTTTTGATGAAATATTATTTGAAGAGGATAATTTTGACCAAAGATTGCTTTCTACAAAAGATTTGATTTTTTATTTAAGAATAATTAATCCTAACTATTGGTTAAATTCCCAAAATCAATCTGCTGCTGAAAAGAAAAAAATGAATCGGGAAAAAATTAAATATAAATCTTTAATAGAAAAAAATTGCATCGGGAAACCTTACTCTTATTTAATTTCCGATGAAATTAATATTCAATTGAACAAATTATTAAAAAATTAAAAGTGTCCATATTTTACACTTTATCAGAATTAAAAAAACTGGACAGTTTATTTTAGTTTTCAAAACATATTAAATATTGTATTTTCAATTATACTTTAACGGCATTAACTTGTGTTTTCGCAACTTATTTAAATACTGAAGTTTGAAATGAGTGGAAGATTATTAAAGAATAATAGAAGCCCAATTATGGAATATTGCTAACACCCTCTAAGGGAAAATGAAGCAGACGAATTTAGTGACAGGAAGTCCCCTGTAAATCTGTTTCAATTACGGCCACTTTTAAATCTTGGGTATAGCACAAAGCAAGATTAATGGTTAGACTTGTTTTGCCTACTCATCCCTTTTGGTGATCTACCTCAATTACTTTCATTTTATAGATTTATATAAATTCATAAATATATCGTTTTTTATATTTAAAATACAAAATTAGGTAAATTTCAAGTCATTAAACAAAAAAGAGAGGATAGCCCAAAAGCTCCTCTCTTTATTGTCTTTTTTAATTAAACGATCACGTTAACAGTTCCTCCTTTTCTCGAAAAAGATTATTAATCAAATAATCTGCAAAGGGGCTTTCATCTGATTGTGCCATTAGCATAGCTAAGTTATTTATCAAAGACGCTGATACATTTAATCCATTAGCAATTTGTTTAAGTGTAAAAAATTTGGGTGTTCTCGTACCATTTTCTATCAATGATAAATACGCTTGACTTACTTGTGATTGATTACTCAGTTCTTCCTGGCTCTTGTTTTGTATTTGTCTTAATTGTTTTATTATTTTTCCAATAAACTGATCACTATCTATATCGTTTTCGATAGAGGCAATAAAAGCACCCTGGGCACTTTTATTGGTTGTTATTATGTCATAGAATGCCAATGCGTAATTAGCGGGATCCGCCTCAAACGCTTCCTTTGTTAAAGGAACATGTTTGTCTTTTCGATCACCTGAGCGTTCATGTTTTTTGTCATCGCCATAAGAGTCGCTTGAAGAATAAGCGTTTTGTTTGATTAGTACCATTTCATTGTTCATGTTTAGTTAAAATGAGGGAGGAGGAAACTCCTCCCTCTAATGGGTGTTAAAAAAGAATTAAAGCCAACGTAATTTCCACTTTTAGTGGCAAAAGAGGCAAAAGATTAGTGATGAATTCCAAATGATTCTAAGATAGCCTTGGTCATGCCATATGAGCCAACACTAACAACCATTTGAACAAATCCATCAAACTGACCTTTCTGAGCGGGTGGATGATCCGACAGCCAACGAACCAAATAGGTTCTACAGGCAATGAAAGCTTTAAAGTTTTCCTTATAAAGCACTGGATCTCTCTCTTGAGCTGCATCCAGCAGATTTATAAAAAACTCCGCAACTTTTCTGTCGTCAAAATCTCCATCAAATCCGCCATCGAAAATAGAGTTAATTTTCATTGTTCGTTTTGTTTCGAGTTTAACTTAAAAATAATACCAACAGTATTAACTGATTACTCAGTAACGTAGGACAAACAGTAGTGAAAGTGAGAGGGTCACTTTATAGGCAACTATTATTACTGCCTGTTATATTTTCACTAAGCAAATGTAAATAAAAAATTTAATATTACAAAATGTAATAAAATTATTTTTTTGCTTTTTTTTGAAAAACCTCTTAAGTATATATAGTTTAAAAAACAACACAAATGCAAAAAAAATTATATTCTGTTTTTTTGCTATTTTGCCAAATTTAATTATTTTCTTGTTTCAAAATTAAAACACTACCTAATAAGCAAAAAACTTCCCTTGTGTAATATATAGCTATTAAATTTAATCCAGCTTCTAAAGCAACCCGTAAAATATTATTCTGTTTTTACAATTTTCTTGTGTATAAATTTGTTTTAATTAATAAAATCAGTAACTTTGCACCTATTTTTTTTATGTTTTTGAGATTTTATTGTGATATTTTTATAAAAAATATAACTATTTTATATATATCCCGAATACGAAGAATATTCTGTTTTTACACATATTGAAAAAAAAGTTTGGTAGTTCAGAAATAGTTGTATATCTTAGTTTACACAATGCGGTCGATTTTACGTATTTTTTTGTTCAATAATGAACAAAAAACTTAAGTAGGTTTTCGATTTCGGCACTGATTTTGCAGATATAAAAAATAAAATACCCCTGTCTTTTTTTAAGACAAGGGTACGTTAACTAAAAAAAACGTAGACAACAGTTGAGATAGTCGGGAGGGAGACCGCTATCTTAAAATTAAAGTCGATATGATACATATCGACTTTTTTTATTTGGAGATAAAAATATATAAATTTATCTATAATTAAAAATCTTTTTTAAAAAAAATTAATAATACTAGCCTCTATTTAATTTACTTGCCTTATTAACGAAATTAAACCTAATGTAGCCTTTTGATAATTTTTTACTCTCACAGTTTTTAAGCCTATTTTATTTAATTCATTTGTGATTTCCTGATAATTATAACAATCCCTTTTTCAATCCCGAAATAATTGAGTAAGAAATTTTATTATTATTTGTTTCTTTGGCTTTTCTCTTTATCGCTTTTACTCCTTTCAGTCTGGCTTCTTTAGTCAGTTTCTGCCGACTTACTAATTTAACCCCTGTTTTTTCTTTTGCTGTAATGTTAGCTTAGTGCGTATACTTATAACCTCTCTTTGTGATAATCCTGCAAATATTGAAAGTGTCAAACTGTCGGTACTTGGTAGATCACAACTTTTGAAATAGCCCCCAAACTACTTTTTAATTGTGAAAATATGCTCAAAATCGCGGCTTAATCTGTCAAACTTGGCCACAACTAAAATGGCCTTTTCTTTCATACAAAAATTGATTGCTTCCTGGAGTTGTGGGCGGTTTTCAATTTCCTTAACGCTCTCTTTCACAATATAATATTTAATAATTTGGGCTTGCTCTTGTTGGGCGTAGTGTTGTTCATTGATTGCTTTCTGTGCCTCTAAGCCTAACCCCCTTTTTGCTGTTTTTTTTGATAGATGCTCTGATATAGGCTACATGATTAAGCATTTTTGGAAATTTTCAAAAGGCGTAAAAATTCTTGAGAAAATTCTAGTGCCTTAGTATAATCTGTTAATACCTCAAATGTTTCATCATTTTTATTGGCATTCATAGAGTAATTGAAAGTTCCATGTAAAACCGTTTTCATGTCTATGATACAAAATTTATTGTGCATTTTCTGCCTATCATCATCATATTTGATTTTAAACAATTGTGGATAATGTATTTTTTTGTCGTTTTTAAGAATACCATAATCAATATTACTTCTTTCATCAAATACAACTATTTTTACATCTAACCCATCTATTTGCTTTCTTAATACTTCACGCATAATATCAATGTCCGTAAACCAGGCCATTGCTATCCAAATGATCACCTTAGCTTCTTGAATTTTAGTTAAAATCTGTTGCTTTATATCTTTGAAATGTATCTCAACAGCTAGCGGATCATCTTCAACATCTCCACCCATAAAAGATGCTACACCGTCTTCGTTAAGTTCTATTTTAAAGCCATCGCTTTTAAGTATTTCATTACAATCATAAATAGTAGATTCATAAATTGATTGATGTCCATTTTTTACAAAATGTGCCTTTTGAATAACCTTTGTTAATACTCCTTTTGTGTTCGATTCATGATTTAACTCTCCAAGCCTATCTATTGCGTATTGCTTCCTACTTCTCTTTACTTCGTCACCTACAGAAAAATTAAACGCCGTAAGACTTTCTGGATATATGTCTTTGGTTTTACAAAATGTATTAAATAGCCCAACTATATCCTTCCCCACCAAATAAGGAAACCTAATGTTACTATTGTCACCAATAATTATTTCAGCCAAATCACGAACTAAATGTTCAGGTAATTTCATTTTTTAAAATTTTATAAAGTCTTAAACGGTCGTTTGTGATTTGATACAAAACTATACCGAATAATAAAAATGTTTTGAATGAATATTGTTTTTTTTTAATTTTATATTAATTCAAGCCCTAAAACCAATTCAAAATTAATAATCATGAAAGTTTAATTTTTATTACTATTTGATTGTTTGATAATAGTATTCACTTTGCATATTACAGTGAAAGTGAGCGACGCATTCCGGGTTAAAGTGAGCCACTAATTCAGAGCGAAAGTGAGCCACTTGATGTAAAATATCTACATTAACTATACCGACCAAGTAGAAGGCCAATTTGAGGAGTTTTGAAGGATCGAAAGAGTTAACACATTAATTTAACTAAAGCCACAAAAGAGGATTTAACGAAGCTTCAAGATGTAATTGTCAAGAATTTGTTCCAGAAAATGTTATCATGGTAATCGAATTACTTGCTAATACAAGCATGCTAGCTGTTTTCTAAAGAGCATACCATTTGGCCAAAATAACTAAAAAGTGAGCTCCTAATTGTTACTGCATAACTTGTGGAACAAATTTTGGATTGAGTGATATATGTCAGATATAATCATGTACATTAGTACCTTAGTAGCTCCAAAACCTCTGAAATATTCACTAACGCTACCACCATAGGTTTCGTCAAAATCACGAGTCCTTTGAATAAATTATAAATTATGTAATTGATTAATAAAAAGAGCAACTTTCTTTATATTTGACATTATGTTTTAACTACTTAGGTATTCAAAGCCTGAAAAATATTGAAACCTCAAATAAACACAAAAAAAATGTCTACCTATAAAAACCACCTCAAACAACTAAAAATCAATATATTAAATGAATTAATCACAAAAATACAATTGAGATATTTGTCTACCTCAGAAAAATAGGTAGGCAAACATACTCGTTGTGCGTCATTCTATGGCGACACTGCTAACTTCAAACTGACGAACAATTTAATGAAAATATGAAGACATCACACTACAACTACAAAGCACATAAAGGAGCACAACCGGTAAGAGTTCTTTATGAAAATCTTTTCCATTGGTTCAAGAATACTTATCCAGAATTTAAGACCGAAGAATTAGATAAAGCAATTAAAAACTTAGGACTTAACGAGGACATCAATGTAATTGATCGAGAAGATAAGGTCGCTATGCCTGCTGGTGTTGGGACTTTTAAAATCCTAACAATTCAAGAAACTTTTTTGTCTTACTTGTGGTGCATTTCGTATTCACTTGTGTTCATCTATGACAAGAGCATTCACGAACAAAAAATAAATAAAGATTTTGTATTTACAGACGAGCTAAAATTAAAAATAAAGAATGCACATTTACTTTTTGACTACGGCATTTCACTCCTTGATAGATTTAATCCTTGGGATATTGAAAACTTACCCAATCCTGAACTTTATGACAGATTAGATGATGACTATATTGAAAAAGCAAATGGTGTATATATAAATGCTGTTAATTTCATTTTGCTTCACGAACTTGCACATGTAGTTCTTGGACATGTTGATACGGATATAGAAAACGAAGAAAAAAAAATTAAAACGACAGACGAAGAAATTCTAAAAGGAGAATATAAAGCAGACAACTTTGCTTTTGAAAAAATTCTGAAAGGAGCAAATAATTTAACGAACAGTAGAACTGTAGCCGCAGGAATTGTCGCAGGACTTTGCTCATTTTTATTTTTCTCAAACAATATGAAAGGTGGCGACCACCCAGACCCTGACGAAAGATTGAAAATTGCACTTGACAAACTAAACTTACAACCTGAAGATAATCTTTGGGGAATTTCTTGCTTGGCATTCAAACTTTGGACAATGAAAACAGGAGTTGAACTAAACTGGCCTCCTATTGTAAACACATATCAGGAGCTATTCAACCTGACAATTAGCAAAATGAATGAACACAAGGGACAGACAACAAAATGATTTGAGTGCTAACTTGAATGTTCATCGCTTCGTAGGAAGAGAAGAACGAACGCACAACAGCACCTACCCAAAAGGCGGGGTTTCGTGCTTCGCAGACACATTTGTGCAAGCCGAAAGTTCAGTTCTCCGAATGAAGTTTAGTGGTAAGAATCCCGCCCTTCGGGTAGCTGCAAAACGTTGTGCGTCAGCTTAAAAAAATAGGCACACATCATCTAACTGACTAATTATAAACCTGGCGGACTTAGATTTATAAGAAAAATTTAAATAAAATATTTGAACTAAAATACTTTAAAATGGACACCTTGAAATTAAAATATGCTCACGAACTAGTTTTAATGTTTAAAGATGAGGCTGACATTCCCGAGAGATTTAAAAAAAACGGGAATAATAAAACTCAAAAATTTAAAAAAGATTCCCTTATCGAAAAGAGATTTAATGACCACAAGACTAGTTGGGTAGAAACAATTGAGACAATTATTGGAGTTAACAAGAACGAAGAACAATCTTGGCGATTTATTACAATAAAGCCACTTATTGACCAAAATATTCAAAAAGTTACTGAATGTCAAGATTTTTTAGATTTCACAAATTTATTAATACAAAGACGAAATATAGATAATTGCCACTATTCTGAACTTGGTAATTTATGTGAATTACACACAAAATTTCAAAAAGAAATCGAAAAAATAATAACAAAATAACATGAATTTTCTAGCAGTTGATGTAGAAACCGCAAATGCCGATTATTCAAGCATTTGTCAAATTGGTATAGCAAAATTTGTAAATGGCGAACTAGTTGAGCGATGGGTTTCATTAATAAACCCTGAAACATATTTCGACCCATTCAACACTTCAATACATGGAATTTCAGAAAAAGACGTAAAAAACTCGCCAACTTTTGACAAGCTACATTCAATAATCTTTGAAAAATTAAATAATCAAATCACGGTTCATCACATGCCTTTTGACAGGGTTGCAATTACAAGAGCCTGTAATGAGTATAATTTAGATTTTGTAAACGCTATTTGGCTCGATTCAGCAAAAATCGTTAGGCGAACTTGGTCAGATTTTTCTCAAAAAGGTTATGGATTAAAAAATATAGCTAATTTTTTAAATATTGACTTTAAACATCATGATGCATTGGAAGATGCTATCACCGCCGCAGAAATTGTTAAGCAAGCATGCTTTTTAACAGGTTTAACTGTTGAAGATTGGGGTAAGAGAGTTGGTCAACCAATTTTATTGAATAAAGCAGGTTATTCTACCAACATTAAACTTGATGGAAATCCAGATGGTCCATTAAATGGAGAAACTATTGTTTTTACTGGCTCATTGTTTTTACCAAGAGCAGACATGGCAAAAATAGCGGCAAATTTAGGTTGTAATGTTAGTGATTCTGTAACAAAAAATACAACTATGCTTGTAGTAGGCATACAGGATGCCACAAAGTTGGCTGGGTATGACAAAAGCAGTAAGCATAGGAAAGCCGAAGAAATCAATTTGAATGGGGGTAATATAAGTATTTTATCTGAACAAGATTTTGTTGAGATTTGCAACACGGAAGACTCTACATTAAAAATGACTGTTAAGCCAAAGCTTGAAAAGAATATAAAAATTGAAGAAAAAATTCCAGAGTCAACAATTAAAATAGATATAGCTTCAATTTTAAGCCAGTGCACACCTCAAGAGCTTGAAAAATTAAAAAAATATAATGAGGCGAGAGAAACTAGCCTTTCCTTAATTTTGGACATTTCAAGAGATGAAAAAAGAAATCTAACAACTGACTTAAAAACACATTTAGAAAAATTACAAAAATTAAGATATGATTTTCAATTCGAATATTTAAGTGATGAATTTGATATTGTTAACTCAATTGAATACCAAATTGAAGAAACTGAAGATTTGTTAAATTTATTTTTAAAGGATAAAATAAGTGTAAGAGAAATTTATGAGAATTTGGAGGATATCCATGACAATATAGCTATGGATAGTGAGGAAGAAGAAATTAATTTCCCCGTTAATTTGAAAACCTACATCACGGAAATAATAGCAGAAATAGAAAAAATGACAAATAAAATATGGCAACCAAAGACAAAATAAGGCTTGTGTATTAAAAAAGCCGAACGCACAAAATCATATTGCCTATATGGTGGCTGACGGATGTAAATGAGTTTTTTATTCACTATTGGGCATTAATTCCGGCTGACGGAAACCTATGAACATTTGTAATAAACCTCAGCATTTACTACATTTATGAGCTTTTGTTACGGGCTGAAAGTATTTCAAATACCACCACATCGGCAATACTTGTACGTTATTTGCCATTTTATGAGGACACTGCTAACATCAAACTAACGAAAATAAAATAAACTGACAATGCACTATAATCCAAAAGAAATTAAGAAGGACGACTTTTATCAACTACTTGACAGGAGGTTCAAAAAATTTAGCGAAGTAATTCCTGTTCGTGGTGACGGAGGTGTTCGTATGCACTATCTGCAAATGGGACATGCAAATGTTATGAAGATTAAAAACCTTGTTGAGAAATTTGATTTAATCGGAACAGGTTTTTGGGGATACGGAATAAACAAAGTGAGCAATGGCAAAGAAGAGTATTCTAATTTAGATTTGATAGATGTAGAAAAAACAGATGGACTGAACAGACATATTTATTATGACAATTTTCATTTTCTGATTTTTACAGTGAAAGACGAACATTTTATTGTGAACACCTTTGCGATGTTAGTTGGTAGGTCAATAATCAAAACAGAAAATCTTGTTAAAATTCACATGAGCAATTTTAGGTCGGCAGGTTTTACGACAGACGGACTTAAGATGTTCGTCAACTTTGCTTTTGACGGTTTGCCAAAATCTATTTCATTTCAGGTTGACCCTTATATTGACACTTTAAATTTCGCAAAGTATTACATAGACACTATGGAAAGTTTAGCGATTACAAAGTCAGTTGAAAACAAAACGGAATTTAGAATTGAAAACATACATGTTTCGGGAGGACAAGCAAACATTGCAGGGGAAATAAAGGACATTAAATACAACAAAAATGAAAATTGAAAACTTAAATGTATCAGGCGGACAAGTAAACATCGCTGATAAAATTGAAAAGATAATTTACAAACCGAACTTCGGAATCTCTGAAAATGAATTTCAAACTTTAGTTGCATCGCTAAAGAATTTGAACGGACAACAATTTACTGACCTTAAAGATTGTTTCATTCAAATCAATGATGCTCAAACTTTAACAGAGAAAACAACCTTAATTGACAAGACAAAAAAAATCCTTTTTGACTTAGGTATTTCTTTCGCAAGTTCACTAACCATTGACGGTATAGTTCAACTTGGGCAAGCATTATTGTCCTAACTAAATCTTAATTATGACAGAACGTCTAACAAACTTTTGTACGGACTTTGAAGGACAGCTTTGTAGCGAGAGAAAAACGGCAGGTAACAGGACCTACCCAAAAGGCGGGGTTTGGTGTTCCAAAGATAGTTTTGTGGTTAATCAAAAAATAGTTTTTCAAATCAAGTTTTGTGGTAAAAGTCCCGCCCTTCGGGTAGCTGCAAAACGTTGTAGGCAATTAATACAGACCCTATGTGGGAAGAGCTAAAAGTATATAAACAGTTAGACAAAGTTGACATCAACCCGACTTTTAAAAAATTCGGCAGTAATTTGGTATCGCTTATTGACGGCTACTCAATTGATCAGACAACATCACTTATCAAGTTATCTCGACAAGTTAATCAACTTGAGCAATCAGTTTTCATTGAGAAAGACAAAGGCTCATACAACCTAAGTGTAAAAACATCAGTCAAACCTGTTGACTTTTATAGGCGACATAAGTTCACTATGATTAACATTGTTCCTTTGGGCGACATTTTGAATAATCATCGCAGGACATCTTATCCATTGACACAGGAATGGAATGACTTAGCTATTTTTTTAGCGTCAAGAATTAAAATAGAAATTGAGAATTACTTTCAAAAATATGACTCATACGACAAAATAATTGACAAACGAAAAGAAGTAGAGCCAAAGAATTCTGGGCTTGACAATAAATATGAACTTTTAATATATGCGGCTATTAGGACAAAAAATAAAGAACTCCTAAATCAATATCTTGACAAAAAGATTAGCCGACCAGTAATGGGGATTACGCAAAGTGAATACTTGAAGCCAAACTACCAAGAGATTGATGAAAAAAGTTTTTTAGACCGATTAAAATCTTACGCTTTGGCAGGAGACTTTACAAATATTGAAAAGGAAATATTAGCATCAAGCGGACAGATTTAACTGCCTACAACATTGGGTTTTGTGCAAGTTGGGCAGAAGGAATAGCAATGAGCATTTGTAATTCTATTTTGCTTTTGCTCGGGCAGAAGAATATCTATTTAGCTTTAGTTCTTATCATCAACATTTATTAACTTTACTCAGCAGCGGTTACGGGCAGAAGGAATACTATTTCCCAACCTGCACAAAGCCCTATTCGTTGGGTGCTATACTAAGAGCCTACTCTTCGACCTATTTGCGAGTCATTGGAAACGATTGAAACTATAAAACTATAATTGGAAATGAAAACTTATAATTACATAGCTATAATTATCATCTTCTTACTTTATTCCTGTAAAAGTAAAGATTCGAATAATCCTTTACCAAGTGTGGCAAATAATTTATCATATACTACTACTCTTGTTATGCTCGGTCACAATCAAAACAACAATATTTCAGTAGTGGTTGTTAATTTAAGTACCTCTTTTTCAAACTCTATCAAAAAAGTTTCATTAACTGGACGAGTAATTAAATTTAATCATTCAAATAAATTTCTTATTAATACTAAAATTGAAACGCTTTTTAAAATATTTGATAAACAAGAAAAGAATAATTTTGGTGTTTTTTTTGAAGATGAATTAAAATTGTTGAATGGCTATCAAAAATCTACCCAATTAGATGAAACAAAAATAATAGAGTTTTTAAAATTTGGGAAAGCCAATATAAAATTTGCATCAGCAAAGAAATTTGATTTAATGTATTTTTTAGCCTCTATTTTTTCAACACCTGCATATGCACAAGCGAATATCTCGGAACTTGATGAAATTCTGATAGACTTAATTAGAGGAGCTGGAGGAGTGATAGGCGATTGTAGTGATAAGTCTGGTAGTTTTGGTAATTTAAAATGTTATAATTCAATTATCGACTTTTCAAATAATATTAATGCGTTATTACAATATGTGGTAAAGGAGTTTGAAAACGCCATAAATCCAAATTCTACTGCAACTGCTGAAACGGTATTTAATAATTTAAAAAAATTTGAAAATCAACAGACTGGTAATTCTTCTACAGAATCTTCAAATGCTGGAAGCTGGGGAGACCCTCACTTTACAACTTTGGATGATGAATACTACGATTTTCAAGGAGTTGGTGAGTTTTTGGCTCTAAAATCTACTACTGATAAATTAGAACTTCAAGTACGACAACAACCCTATGGAAACAGTAATATGGTTTCCGTTAATACTGCAATTGCATTTAACACAGGTTCTGACATTATTTCCTTCAATTTAAATCCAAAGAAGATTTTTATCAATAAGAAAGAAATTAGCCTTAGTTCTCCAGAGATTAATTTAAATAATGGCGGAAAATTAACCAAAATCGGAGAAGATTATAAAATAAAAAATTCCAATAATGATGTTCTTTCTGTTTTGTTCAACTCTGATTATCTGAACTATATTATTTCTCTAAATAATAATCGAAAAGGTAAAACTTTAGGGCTTTTAGGCAATTTCGATGGTGATAAATTAAATGATATTACTATCAGAAATGGAACAAAAGTTGATGTTAATGACTTCAAAAAGTTATATTCTGATTTTGCTGATAGTTGGCGTATTACTCAGACAGAATCTCTGTTTGAGTATGAAAGTGGTAAAAATACTATTTCATATACTGACAAAAA
Organism: Leadbetterella sp.; assembly: GCA_035299025.1. Lineage (GTDB taxonomy): Bacteria > Bacteroidota > Bacteroidia > Cytophagales > Spirosomataceae > Leadbetterella. The sequence goes on along the minus strand of DATGXK010000014.1, from coordinate 242,769 downwards.
TTTTCCGTCTAAAAATTATAGTATTAGCCAAAGTAGTTATCAAAATGCAGTGAAGGTTTGTACTGATGCAGGAGTTTTTAGAGAACCTGCCCTTTCTTCTTGTGTTTATGATGTTGCTCTCTCTGGTAACACTGAATGGGCTAAAAATTACTTACCTATTCAAAAGGAATTTACGGTTTTAGGTCCAATTGCTTATTATCCTTTCAATAATAATGTAAATGATGAAAGTGGAAATAATAACAACGGGAAAATATTTGGGAATGTTAGTTTTGTTGAAAATAGAAAAGGAAAAGCTAAAAGTGCTATTGATTTAAATGGAATTGACCAATTTATCAGAGTTGATAATAGTTTCATGCTTCATAATATGGGGCAAGAAATAACAATTTCAGCTTGGGTATTATGGAAAGATGCTGGAAGTGCAGAAGTAGTTTGCAAAGCAAGTCAATCTGAACAGCAAATACAATTTCAATTTTTTAGATATTCAGGTACCGAAACATATTTCCATACGAATGGTGGAAATGTTAGTGAAAGTAAATTTAGCTTAGAATTAAACAAGTGGTATCAAGTAGTTTTACTTATTGATGGAACAACAAGGCGTTTTTACGTAAATGGAGAATTTGTAGGCACTAAAATAAATTTTCCTACAATTAAACCTAATTATTCTCCTCTTGAAATAGGCAGAGATTTCTTTGGTTTAACCGAATTACATAAAGGCAGCTTAGATGATATTAGAATCTATAATCGAGTATTATCCAACAAAGAAATTAAGGATATATTTATGGCAGAGAATTAAAAATCGAACATCAGAACTTAGACATTGATGATAATTATTCACAAGGACTTGGCGGACACCTCAAAAGGCCACTCCAACTTTGACGACAAAAAAGCACAGGACCCAACATAATATTTATAAAAAAGGGTGCTGCCAGAAGTAATTGAACATCAGCATATTAATCAAAATTTGCACCAGCGGACTGAATAGTATGAAGCAGTTGGAAGTTACTCAACATTGAAACAAAACCCAGCATCAGTTACGGGCTGACGAGTTCCAAATGCCCCCTTCTTCATAAATACTCGTACGTTATGTGAGATATTAAAAAAGACAACAAAAACAGACCAATGAACAATCAGACTTTAAAACAAATAGAGACTTCGAAGATTAAACCTAATCCTCACAATCCAAGATTGATTTTCCACGAAAAGGAACTAGATGATTTAAAGTCATCAATCGAAATTGCTGGAGTTTTAGTTCCTATTACTGTATATCAAGAAAAAGAAGATGAATATATTATTTTAGATGGCGAAAGACGATGGAGAGCTTGCACAAGTCTAGGCAAAGAAACTATACCTGCCAATATTATTGACAAGCCAAAGGATGTTACCCAGAACATTCTCCATATGTTTAATATCCATTATTTTAGAGAGCAGTGGGAACTTTTTCCTACAGCATTAAAGCTTGAACAAATAATAAAATTACTTCAAACTGATAAAGATTCAATTCTTTCAAGATATACTGGATTGAATCTAACAACAGTAAAAAGGTGTAAAGTTCTACTGTGGTATCCTGAAAAATATAGAGATCTATTGCTTTATAAACAAGGTAGAATTTCAACTGACTTTTTTATTGAACTTTATCCAATAATTAAAAAGGTTAACGATCAACAAGAATACAATAACGAACTTAAAATTTCAAGAGTAATTGATGGGCTTATAGATAAATTTAATGAAAACAAGAGCTTTTCAGACGTGAAGGAATTTCGGGAAATGCGAAAAGCAATTAAATATTATGAAACAAAAGGAGAAATGTTTGTTTTCATAAAGCATTTAAACGAATTTATTGAGAAGCCAGAAATTACGATGGAACATTTTACCATTGATGATTTGGAAGTAGAAAGAACAAAGAACAACGTCCTAAAACAGTTGACTTTTTTATCTCAAGCATTAACAGATGACAACATTGAATTATTGAGTGATTATTACGTTTTGGAACAATTAATTCAATTTCAAGAAAAGCTTAATGACGTAATCTTAAAATTGAGATAGTATGATATTTGAAAAGGTCATTGACTTTTATTGGTACTATTTAAAAAACCTTAAACGACACGAAAGAAAATTAATAAAGTATCAAGGTTTTGGAGATCGGTCAATAATAAGATTTAAGCGTGAATCAGGATTAGAATGGAAAACAATATCTAAAATATTGAATTCTATTAAAATTTTGGACGGTTTGGAATTGAGAAATCACATAAGAGCAATTTATTCTGAAAACAAAGATCTATTTGACAACCCAAATACATATGTGACACACTTTGGACCGATTGGGAAAAGTGGTGCTTTTATAGTAAATCAATTTTTAAGATGTTTTCCCGGAAAACAAAGGATGATTATTGCAAATTCGAACTCTGAATTAAGCAAATTGCCTTCTGATGCTTCGATCATTTTTCTTGATGATTTTATTGGTACAGGCAAACAAGGCTTAGACTACATTAAGCAAGTAAGTCCATCTCTCAACTCTAGTATACAACCTTATCTTTTCACGATTTGCGGGACTCAAGACGGTGTCGACTTAATAAATGGTTACTGCTCTAAGTTTGTAATTAAATCTCAAGTGATTTTAACTAAGGAGAAAGATCATTTATTAGACCCAATAAATAAAGTACTTGAAGACAAGGAGAAAACAAAGATCAGAGAGTTAAATCAGTTAATTGGTATAGTTGACAAAAACAAATATCATTTAGGTTTACCTTTTGCATTTTACTATTCAGCACCTGACAATGCTCTTGGAATTCTTTGGAGTGACAACACAAAATATGTAAACAAAAAAGTTGAAAAAAAATGGTACGGACTGATCCCAAGAGAGTACTAAGAAATACCTCACATAACAATTAAGGCTTCGTCCGACATGCAATGCCCAGAATGAAGCCAATGTTGAACTTAATCTTCGATATATATTCTAGCAATAATGAGCCACCCATTCAATACAAGTATTTAATAATCAGTAATACTTGATTGATTGTTTCTAAATGGCTTGTTTCATTTAGTAATCATAATATTTCTTTTACCATGTAAGACTTTAGCTTTCTATGGGTGCAGTTTAGAATTTCGAAATAAAATATTGTTTTCAAGAATACACCAATTTAAAGTCAGACTACTCAACAAGGGCGTTCTATATTTTTTTTAAATAGCCCTCCCCTATTCTGTAATTTTTTATAATATTAGGGAACCCATATAAAAATAAATAGATCTTGTTTTAAAAATTCTAAATTTGAAATATTAACTGAATCTATTTGTTTTGGAAATATATCATTTCGCTAGAACAGTTTTTATCATTTCATACCCATCTGGGTCATAAGCTTTCAGCTCTTCTTTGGTTTTGGGAAAGAAATTACTCCTTCCAAAATACTTTTCAGCTAAAGTGGCAAAATATTCCATTCTGTTAGTAGCGGAATAAGTTCCAGAGTATAACCCTTTCCTAATAGCAGACTTATAAACCTCGTTGATATAGTAATTATCGAAAGCTTTATCCATGTATAGGAAATGATAGGAGTGAGCCATTTCATGCAGGAAAATACTAGGAGTTGCATTTGCCCATTCCTTCATATTTACGATATACTTTGCTGAGTAATACTCAACCGTTGATTCCTTAAATAATGAACCTTTGTTCTTAGCAAAAGTGTAAGATGGATGGAATGCTGCTCCATCGGGCTTTTCTGGATTTGACTCGATAACAGTAGGTGTTCTGGACATTTTCTCGAAAACATCTTTCTTGAGTGAAGATTCCATTTCGTCAATATCTGATTTAAGAAACAAGTAAGCCTTTTGAAAATAAGGATCTTCCATTAGCGATTTATCACAATAGATTCTAAATCCTTTATAGCTCAAGCCTACATAGTTACTAATTGGGTTATCAAGGATGATGATATTTTCTGTATCCTTGGTTTGATTACATGAATTATCCTGAGCATAAACGGAATAGAATCCAGATTTATTAAAAGTAATCGTTTTTGGTTCATCTATCTTGACATTATTTAAGAACCAAGAATTATTGCCTTTAGCAAATGAACTACTCCTGAAATCGAGAATAGTTGGTGCAATTAAGGTATTTGAAGTATAATTGATATTTAAAGGAATCGGGTCAGACAGCTTTATTTGTATTACGGAAGATATAAGTTGAGTTCCAATCTTAGCCGTAACGGTGATTTGACCATCACTAGATATATTTTTCTTAACCGATGCACCAGAAATACTACTTCCATCATTAAAACGCCATACAACATCTTTTTGAGGTGTTTTTAGGCTGAAATTATAGGTTGCACCACATAAGGACATTTCAGAAACATTGTAGATTATTTGATTCGGCACCAAAACCTCCTCATTTTCACATGAAAGAAAAGTAACCAATAATATTGAAAGAAGAAGATAAAGTGATTTCCGCTGCATGCTACATGAAATTTTTTAAGATAATAAAGGAGCTTGAAACTTTCAAAACTAACCTACTATAATCCCAAAATCAACCTATTGCTAATTTACTTATTCTATGGTAAACCAATTTCTTTTATAATTGTAGAAAAAATTCGAGAATCATCCTTCCAAAACTCAAAAAAGTCTATCTCAAGCCAAATTAGTAAAACTTTTACCTTTTGATGAAAATTGATATTTCTTACGAAATTTAGTTTCAGCCTAGAAATTAAAAAAATTGATGAAATTTCAAAAAGGTCTTGATTGTCTGGAAATACTAAAAGAATCAAATTAATTAATATCACTAATTATCAATGACTTAGATAATACTTTTAGGAAAATTTAAATTAAAACTACTTGGTAGATTAGTGGTGAATAAATTAAAAAAATGTGCAAATAGTGTGCAAATGAAAATAAAAAAGCACTTAACATTGATGCTAAGTGCTTGATTATTAATGTGGGAGTTGAGGGATTCGAACCCCCGACCCTCTGCTTGTAAGGCAGATGCTCTGAACCAACTGAGCTAAACTCCCTTTTCCCTTGTGCTTTGGGACTGCAAAGATGTAGGACTGTTTTTTTATTTCCAAACATTGACTAAAAAAAAATTATTTTTTTTTTAGTTTCTTTATAACAATCAATATTCTGGCAAAATAATACAATTATTTAATTTCATAATGGTAGTATTTCGATAACCCATCTATTATTTTTGTCAAAATAATATCAATCGAATTTTATGGCATTAGAACAAACTTGGAGATGGTACGGCCCAAACGACCCAGTAAGCCTTTCGGATGTTCGCCAGGCCGGTGCTACCGGCGTGGTATCGGCATTGCACCACATTCCAAACGGTCAGGTGTGGACTGTTGAAGAAATACAAAAACGTAAAGAAATTATCGAAGCCGCAGGGCTAACATGGTCTGTGGTAGAGAGCATCCCAGTGCACGAAGACATCAAAAAACGATCGGGAAATTTTGAAAAATATATAGAAAACTATAAGATTTCGATAGCCAATCTTGCCGTTTGTGGCATAGATACCGTTTGTTATAATTTTATGCCCGTTTTAGATTGGACCAGAACTGACCTTGACTACCCGATGGCCGACGGCTCAACGGCTCTTAGATTTGACATGGTTGAATTTTGTGCTTTTGAAGTACATCTTTTGAAAGGAAAAAACGCATCAGAGGCTTATTCAGCTGATATTTTAGAAAAAGCTCAGAAATGGATTGAAATAGCAAGTGATGCTCAAAAATCTAAACTGGTAAAAAATATAATTGCGGGTTTGCCTGGTAGCGAAGAGAGCTTTACCATTGAGCAGTTTGGCGAAGTACTTGCCACGTATAATGGAATAGATGACCAAACACTCAGAAACAACCTTTACGCTTTTATAGCCGAAATAGGCCCAGTAGCCGAAAAAAATAAAGTCTCGCTAGCCATTCATCCAGATGATCCTCCTTACACGATTCTGGGTCTCCCTCGTGTAGTGAGCAACGAGGCTGATGCAAAGGCACTATTAGATGCCTATCCAAGCAAATACAACGGACTGTGTTTCTGCACTGGTAGTTATGGTGTCAGGGCAGACAATGATTTGGTGGGTATGGTGGAACGAATGGGCGACAGAATCAACTTTATTCACCTGAGAGCCACCAAGCGTGACGAAATGGGCAATTTCCACGAGGCAGACCACTTGGATGGCGACGTGGATATGTTTGGCGTAATGCAAGCCTTGGTAAAAGAACAAGAAAGACGCAAATCTGAAAACAGAGAAGATTATAGACTGCCGTTCCGTCCTGATCATGGACATAGAATGTTGGATGACTTGAATCCAAACAAGAAAACTAATCCGGGTTATACGGCTATCGGTCGTTTGAGAGGATTGGCGGAGCTGCGTGGATTGGAATTGGGTATCAGAAGAAATTTGGGGGTTTAGTCAAAAGCGTTATTTTTGTTCAAAAATTAAACTCTTTCCAAAATGCCAAAAATCGTCACTTTCGGAGAAATATTGTTGCGTCTTTCTACGCCGGGTTTTCAAAAAATAGCTCAGGCAGAATCGTTCGATTGTACTTTTGGTGGCACAGAGATGAATGTCGGTGCGGCCTTGGTTAATTTTGGCTTTGAAGTTACTCATGTAGGTGTTTTCCCAGACAATCACATCGGAAAAAAGGCGAAGGCATTTATCAGAAAACTAGGTATTTCTGACAAAAACATACACCTGAAAGGACAAAGAATGGGCTTGTTTTTTCTGGAGACAGGAGCGGTGAGCCGAGCGAGCCAAATAGTTTATGATAGAGCAGATTCTGCATTTGTTAATCTTGACCCGAGTTGGTTTGACTGGGAAGAAATATTGAAAGATGCGGACTGGTTTCATTGGTGCGGTATCACGCCTGCCGTGGGAGAAAAACCTGCCATCGCACTTCTTGAGGCACTGAAAGTTGCCAAAAAATTAGGTGTTAAAGTTTCGTCAGACATCTACTATCGCAGCAACCTTTGGAATTATGGCAAAACGCCACAAGAAATTTTACCAGAACTGGCATCGTATTCCAACGTCATTTTGGCCTCTAGGAAAAACATAGAAGAGATTTTTGGAATAAGCTCCACAGAAGAAAAAGGCAAATTTCAAGACACTGCCAAAAAATTGATGGCTCAATATGAATCAATAGAGAAAATTATTGACACCGAACGTATACAAATAAGTGCCTCACACAACCGCATGAACGCCCGCATGTGGAATGGCCAAGAATACCTGAAAACTGGTAACCTAGACATTACCCACATTGTAGACCGAGTAGGTACTGGAGATGCGTTCTTAGGAGGATTTATTTATGGGCAATTGACCTACAAAGACGATTTAAAATCGCTTGAATTTGGCAATGCATCAAGTGCCCTGAAACACACCATTCCTGGAGATCAAAACTTGGTTGATATTGCGGAGGTAGAAAACCTCATGCTCGGAGATGGAAGTGGTAAGTTGAAAAGATAAAAAAAACAGCGAGAAACTCTCGCTGTCTTTACTTACCCCTAAACTACTCTGAAAAAAAACTATCACTTTATTTTTAAACTCCTTTTCGCTTTTCTAAACTCATGAAGATTATTTCACATTGGTGATCAACCTATTTTGAATTCTGTGAAGCTTGATTTGGTTTTAACTCTTTTGCCAAACTTCTGCTTAACCCAGGCTTTCAGGTGACCATACTCTTCCTTCGTTACATAATTCACTGCCTTCCTGAGCTCTTTTTTAAATATTTGAGGCTCAAAACTGACCTTCTCAAGTATGATTTTGGTGTATTCTAGCATTGTCATTCGTGTATTTTTTTAAGGTTGAAAAACATATAAATCGCCTTATTCTTTGACGACGGCCAATTGCTCCTTGTTAGTTTCTTTCTGAACGGTTTTCGAAAAAACAGGTGATTTATAGTTTCTGATTGATTCTAATGGATTGATTCCAGTTTGAACTTTATCCGTACTGATTCGCAATACCATAAGGTCCTGATTTTCTTGATTCTTGTTAAACACCTGATGTTTATAGTTTTGCGGCGAATCAAAAGAATTAGTAACCGATGCATTGCTTTTGTTTATAGCAATATCTTGCGTTTTTACTTCTTTCCGATCCTGCACCGGCATTTTATAATTTCTGACTGAGTTGGTTTGACCAAAAACTGCCACGGTCGGAATCAACATCGTGCCTAAAACTATTCTTATTAAATTTTTCATTTTTTTATTTGTTTTGTTGTAATTATTTGTCTGATGACGATACAAACCTACGACACTGATATTAGACCCAACTTAGGCACATATTAGAAAGTTATTAGAATTTGAATCGTCCCCTTTTATGCAGAAATTATAATTTGGAAACTGATGTCCGAATATGACCAGAGTCCAATTTGTATCTAAAAAACACGCTAGAATGTCTCTCATTCAAACAACTTGGATTTATTTCACCTGATTTTGACGCCGCAGGAGACTGGATACATAACCATGTGGTTTTTCTTAATTGTGGTATTCTGAAAATCTATGAATTTCAGGTTTTCCATTAAGTAAATTTCCTTAGGCACATACCTTAGCATACTTCTGTTTACGAAGACCGAATTCACATTTTTCAATTTGAGAATCGATGAATTGCTTGAAAATTCACGGTTGTTCTCTAAATGTAAAATTCTAAGATCGGGCATGCCAGCTATAGCCTCAATACTATTCTCAAAATCTAGATTTTGTTCATTATCAATAAACAATTCCTCTAAAGACGCAAAGGAAGATAGGCTTTCTGGTAAGGAGGAAAATAAGTTTTCCCCAACGTCTAAAACCTTTAGATTCCGAAGTTTTAACAATTCTTCTGGAAAGATTTTTAAATGATTATTCCGAAGATTTAGGTAAGTCAGGTTTTTAAAAAGTGATATTTCTTGAGGTAAAGACTCCAAACTCATCCCACTTAGGTTCAATCGCATAACTTTATCAGGAAAAACCAAAGCTTGGTTGAGTTCTGTGTATTCTTTCTCTTGAGCAATTGTAAAATTCAAACATCCCATTAGAGCCATAAAACAGACCAATACTATTTTTATTTGTGTTAAAGGTTTCATGTTATTGATATTTAGGTTTGTATAAGATTTTTGAGATACTGAGCGACAGTCCATTGCTGCCACTCAGTATTTTTGTTAAGCCCAAACGTTTGAAATTCTAATTAAGCAATGCTTGGTTATTTATCCGAATTGGCATTCAGCATAAGCGGCTGCTCGGCACTGGTTATGATAACTTTGGCATTTGGCGAGGTAGAAAGTTTATTAAATGCCTCAATGGCCTTGAATCTTATCAATAATGGCGTAAGGCCTTCCGCTACTATCTTTTGGGCGTCTCTAATTCCTTCAGCCTCAATGATTAACCTCTTGGCCTCTTGCTTTTCTTTATCGAGGACAAATTGCATTCTTTGTGAATCTTGTTCTGCTTCTAATTTGTCCTCTATAGCCTTGGTAAGACCGGGAGGCAAAACAATACTTTTTAATAGTACTGACTCAACCACAAAACCTCTTTCTTTGAGTTGAGACATCATTAATTCCTTGATAGATTTCTCAATGACCGACCTTTGACCCGTATGCATATCTTTGGCATAATACTGCGAAGAAATATCGGCAACAGCAGACCTGAACACAGGCAAAATAACGACCTGCTCATAATTTTTGCCCAGTTTTTCTATAACTTTAGGTGCATAACTTCCTTCCAACCTATAAAGTATGGAAACGTCAGACTGAACGGTCAGACCTTCTTTAGAGGGGAGCGGCACCCTTACTTCCATGTTCATGGTACGGGTCGGTAGCTTGATAATGGTACTAGTGAATGGGTTAAATCCTCTGGCACCTTCCATGAGTGGCTCGGGCTTTATTTTACCGAATGATCGCTTCACACCAACCTCTCCTTGGCGAATTATTGTACAGCTACTGAAAATTAAACTAAAAGCAATTCCCATTAAAACCAATCGTGTTTTCATCTTTATGTAAATTTTAGTTTTGTTATTTAAGGCTCTTATGAGCACATAACAAAGCTAAAACCTAACTATTAGAACCAACTTAGGAGAGAATTAGAAGCGTATTAAATTATCGCTTAGGAAGCGATACCTCAAAAAGAATGAGATTTTGGTCTGGCCTAGATACTTCTATTGTTCCGAGGTGCATTTCTACAATTCCCTTTACCAATGAAAGACCCACTCCATGACCTACTTTGTTTTTAGAATTGCTTCCTCGCTTAAATGGCTCAAAGATATTTTTTAGATCATCGTCGCTTATGTTTTGAGAATTATTCTGGAATTGGACTATAATGCTTTTAGGGTTATTGATGACCTCAATATCGACTGTCTGATTCGGCGAGTATTTTATGCCGTTGTCTATGAGATTATAAAAAGCCGTGTAAAGCAAAGGCGGATTGCCCAAAAGTTCGGGTATTTCATCTTCGTTTACGTCAAAATTTATGGCCACCTGACCAAGAGGGTTTTTCTTAATGGCCTCATCTCTTACTCTTGATAATTTGTCTAACACATTCACCAAGGTCAAGTTGGACTTTTCGGAGTAGGTATTCAAGGAAGTGAGATCAAGCAAATTATTACTCAGGCGGTTGAGTTGCTTTACGTCTTCCAGCACCGACTGAATCATCTTTTTCAAATCTTCAGGGCTATCTTCGGCTAAAAGCGAAACCTGTATCTGTCCAGTAATTGAAGTCAAAGGAGTCCTCAGCTCATGCGAAGCATGAGAAACAAAGGCTTTTTGAGCCATAAAAGATTTTTGGAGACGATCGAGCATCTGATTGAACCTATCGGCCAATTGAGCAAACTCATCATTTTCGTTTCCAACCTCAAGACGATCGCCAAGTTGTGAGGCTTTAATTTTGTCAATCTTTTTGATGATTTGCTGGATAGGATTCAGCATCCTTTCCACAAAAAACCAACCTGTAAGAGCACTCAAAAACAAAATGCACAAACCTCCCAGAATAAGAACATACGTAAGGTTTTGAAGTTTAAAAAAGCCATAGTTATCAACTGCATAAGAGACTATTACATACTTCTGATCTTTCTTTTCAAACAAGATTCCTATGAATTCGTATTTGGTATTTTCCCAGAAAAACTCTTTCTCCGCTCTTATTTTTTCTAAAATGTCACCATCAATTTTAAACCTATCCTCTCCACTTTCATAAATTACCTGATTTTTACTGTCAAAAATCACAATTTCCTCGTTTGTAAGAGCCGTAAAATCGTTTCGGTCAAGGAGTTTTAATACCTCCGGGCTGATATCTTTTTTGTTGAAATAAATATTAGCTGTCGAGAGAGCCTCTTTTCTTAAGCGATCTTTAAACTCGGACCGTCGGTAATCTTTACTTTGTAAGTATATAACCACACAGAAAAAAGACAGCAGTACCGCAGTAATGGCGAGGTAAATCAGTATCAGTTTATTTCTAATCTTCATAGTTTCGCAGCGAGCCTTTTATTTACTTTTCAAAGTGTAGCCCATTCCGAAAATCGTGTGAATCAGCTTGTCATTAAAACCCTTATCAATCTTGTTTCTAAGATAGTTTACATACACTTCTATGAAGTTGGTACCGGTGTCAAAATCAATATCCCATACATGCTCGGCGATATCCAATTTAGAAACAACACGTCCCCTGTTTCTCATCAAATACTCCAAAAGACTAAATTCCTTGGCGGTTAACGCAATAACTTTCCCCGCCCTAATGGCCACTTTTTGATGAAGATTCAATTCAAGGTCGGCCACTTTCAGAATGTCGTCGGATGGCATATTTTCGTTGGTTCTCTTAAGAAGTGCCTTTATTCGGACCAAAAGCTCCATAAAATCAAATGGTTTTACGAGGTAGTCGTCGGTTCCTACCTCAAACCCTGAAAGTTTATCGCTTACACTGCCCAGTGCAGTCAACATCAAAACCGGAATCTGTGCATTGGTTCTACGGATTTGTTCGCAAACTTCTAGGCCGCTCATATCTGGCAAGCCGATATCTAATATAACGAGGTCGACTTTTTGGCTTTCAAAAAGAGCCAAAGCTTCATGACCAGTTGAGGCAATTTCTGAGTTGTAGCCTTGAGTAAATAGGCCTTTCTTAATAAAAGAGGCCACCTTTTCTTCGTCTTCCACGATCAAAAATGTTTTGCTGTCACTCATTTTTTTAAAGTTTAAGTATAAACTTAAAGTTACCTAGCTCAGATTAGAGACTTCTTGTAAGAATATTAGATTACCATTAGAATTGCTTTTTCTTGACAATATTGTGATAATATCCGACCTGAATGAAATTCTTACCGGTTTCGTCGTTGATTTTGTAATCAAACTGATTCAAAAACCCGACCATAAATGAGCTAGACGGATTTAGTTTATATGTAACATTAACAGAAATTCTATTTCGTTCAAAATAGGGTTCGTTATTGGTAAAGAATAACTCATTATAAACTCCCAATTCTATATTTTTCTTCGGGAAAAAAGGGTAAACTACGCCGAATCTATTCCTGAAACGATTTCTATACCCGTTAGTTGTAAAACGCATCTCTGTTCGGAATCTGTTTTCTATTTTCAGTTTGTTGACTTCTTGTGATATCAACACTTGGGGCCAAAGTCTGATTTCGGCATTGTTTTTAGGCAATTCAAAATTGCCACCTTCGCCATAAGTATCGTATTTACCAGCTGCCATGGTTACAACGACATTTTTGTGAGCCCTGTAGTTCAAACCAGCCTTAAATTCATGATAATGAAAATCGTCATAATATTTTAAAGATCTCAACTGAGCTTCGCCAAAAACACTAAAACCTTTTCTCAAATCCGCCTTCAAGTTTATAATATTCCATGAACCGGTAGATTGAGCCGAAGATCTTAAACTAACAAAAAAAGCAAAACCGATTATTGCAATCCTCATAAACATCCAGAAACCGAAATTATTTTTTTACAGTTTTCATTTGAATAATGTCCACCAAAAATGCAAAAGCCATCGAGAAATAAATGTAGCCTTTCGGAATTTCGAAAGATAAGCCTTCCGCCACCAATGAAACACCTATCATCATGAGAAAACAGAGTGCCAAAATTTTGAACGAAGGATGTTTAGCAATGAATTCGCTAATCGGTTTTGAGGCAACTAACATAATCAAAACCGTCACAACAACGGCTGTGTACATCACCCAAAGCTTGTCTACCATACCTACCGCAGTGATTATCGAATCAATAGAAAAGACCAAATCTAAAATAATAACCTCCGAAAGTAACTTACCAAATGACCTTTTAACCTCTTGTTTTTGGCTATCCGAATCCTCGAACTGCTCAGTTTTGTGGTATATTTCTTTGGTACTTTTGTAGATTAAAAACAAACCACCCAGTAGCAAAATAATTCCTTTCCCCGTAAAATCAGTTTCTAAAACAGTAAATAACACCTGGTCAAGCTTTAAAATCCAAGAAATGAGGGCCAACAGAGCCAATCTCATCACCATCGCCAAACCTATCCCCCAATATCTAAGTTTATTTCTCTGATTATCAGGAAGTTTGTCAGCAAGAATAGAAATAAAAATGATATTATCAATACCCAGAATCACTTCAAGGGCAATCAAAGAAAACAATGGAACGAGGATTTCGGATACCATAAAAAAAGGGAATGTTTAACAAATGTACCAATAGATTAGATTCTATTCGAAGATTAAAAATTAGAATTTCGTTAGAACCTTCTTTCGAAAAATTAAAAACCAAAATACTGAACTATAGCCATGTAGAGCGGCATGCCAATAGTAATGTTAACTGGAAAAGTTATGGCCAATGCCATCGGAAGATATAAACCCGGATTTGCCTTCGGTACCGTTATCTTCATGGCGGCTGGTACAGCGATGTAAGAAGCACTGGCAGCCAAAATACCGAACATAAACCTGTTGGATACGTCGTTGGTAATCAAACCGCTAAGTATGGAAAATACAACGCCGTTTACCAAAGGGATAGTAAAAGCAAAAACTATAGGAAACCACCCAAATGAAAAAAATGACTTCAGTTTTCGGCCGCTCGTTAGGCCCATATCCATTAAGAAAATCGCTAAAAATCCTTTAAACAGATCATTTGTAAAGGGTTTGATGCCTTCGGCTTGCTTGGCATTGGCCAGAAAACCTATAACAAGACTTCCTAAGATCAACAAAACACTTCCGTTGGTTAAAGAATGGCCGATCACCGACCGTTTCTTGATTTTTGTGCTTTTTTCTCTATCAAAAAACGAAATCAACATAAGTCCGATTATAATGGCGGGCGACTCCATAAGAGCCATAATAGCAACCATGTAACCGTGCACATTCAACTGCAGTGTTTCCAAATAAGCAACCGAAGTCACAAATGTAACTGCACTTACTGAACCATAAGAAGCGGCTATAGCTCCTGAATCATGCACGGAGAGTTTTCTGCGTAAAATAAAATAAGTGTAGAGGGGAATTATAATAGAAACAATTATTCCGAACAACATGGCTGCTGCGATATCAAAATTAAATGTTTCATGCGACAATTCCTGACCACCTTTAAAGCCTATAGAAAACAACAAATAAATAGATATGAACTTCGAAGAATTAGTGGGAATTTCAAGATCACTTTTCAGATAAATTGCCAAAATACCCAAAACAAAAAATAGCAGTGCCGGATTTCTTAAATTTTCTATGAGTAAATCTAAATTCATTTCAGGCCTTGTGGGTTAGATGTATGTGATTAAAAAGAGAATTGTTTTCAGAAAGAATCAAACCTTCTATTTCCATATCCTTCAATAAAATATAACTACCGAGAATATTGGATTGAAGAATTTCTAAGGTGTGAAAAGATATGTTTAGTTCGGCCAACTTATAAGCTTTTTCTTCCTGACTTAGTCCTACAAAATCAGAATTATAGTTTTTGTGGTATAAGTCCTCCAAAATTTCTAATGCACGAAAATCGGCCTTTAGTGTGCCGTTTATAACTGAATTGATAAATCTGCATGAAGTGCTGTTTACAATTTTGATTTCAGTAATTTCTTCAGTTTCCAAAATACACTTTAGAGCATTCAAGAACCTCGAATCGCTTGTTTCAATAGAGGCCATTGGAGATGTCAGAAAAAAAGTAGATTCTCCAAATTCCTTTTGTAAAACTGGCTCAACAAATGAAAAAGGACAAATGATAAACAATTGATTTGGCATAATTAATTGGTCTTTGGTAATAAAAATGACATATAATTCAAAAAAATCAGATTAACCTTTTCAGAACTTAATCTTAGACAAAAGCTCTCTATGAAACTGATAATTGCATAAATCACCGATTGAAGTTCCAGAAATTCCATGTAGGTTTTTAATTTTTTTGCAAAATTGAGACATATTATTCATAAGTTTTTATTTAATTTTACTATCAAAACCATAAATATAATTTATGAATTATACCGTCAATCAATTACAAATTTTTCTGAAAATTGTTGAGACCCAGAGCATAACCAAGGCAGCAGAAGAGCTTAATCTGACCCAACCAGCAGTGTCTATTCAACTCAAAAACTTCCAAGCCCAATTTGATATTCCTATTACTGAAACCATAGGACGGAAGATCTATATCACTGATTTTGGAAAAGAAATAGCCGAAATATCACAGAACGTCATTGACAAACTTTATGAGTTAAACTTTAAAACTTTGGCTTATAAAGGCCACATAACAGGAAAATTGAAAATTTCAGTTGTTTCAACAGGAAAGTATGTGATGCCGTATTTTCTTTCTGAATTTTTGAAAAAACATAATAAAATAGACCTTTCTATGGATGTGACCAACAAAAACCAGGTGATAGAAAGTATTGTAGGCAATCATGTAGATTTTGCTTTGGTTTCTTTGATACCCTCTTCGCTCCAAGTAGAGAAATTAGACCTGCTGCAAAACAAACTTTTTCTAGTTGGAAATAAACTGCCTGAACCAAAATTGACTAAAAACCTTAAAAGTTTTCTGGAAAACAATCCTTTAATATTTAGAGAAAAAGGATCTGGAACGAGACAAATAATGGAAAGGTTTTTGGAGTTGAATAATATATTTCTTCACAAAAAACTGGAATTGACCTCCAACGAAGCCGTTAAACAAGCTTTGGTAGCGGGTTTGGGATTTTCGGTTATGCCCTTAATAGGCATCAAAAACGAATTGCAGAACAAAGACCTTGTAATTATTCCAATAAAAGGGCTTCCTCTAAATTCTACATGGAGCCTTATTTGGCAAAAGGATAAAATGCACTCCCCCATTGCCTCAGCATTTCTTGACTATTTGAAAACCCATAATGTTCAAATTGTGGAGAGCAAATTCAAGTGGTATGAGCAGTACATTTGATAGTTTTAATACTACTGGGATCATTTCACTGTTGACAATATTTCACTAGCATACTGCTTTTCTCAGATTGGCTCAAACCAAACTTGCTCGCCGACTCTAGGGCTTCAGCACATTCATCTTTTTGTTTATTTTTACCATAATACAAGGCCGACTGTTTGTAAAATTGAAGTTTTTGCCTTGGATCTTTCAAACCAGCCAACCAATTTTGACGTATCTCGGAGAAGTACATGTACATTTCGTTGCCCGCCACTTTTTCATTTATTTTTTCCGAAAGAAAGCCAAAAGTAGATATATCAGGATAATTTTCACTCATTTTTCTACATAATGCAATGGCTGAGAAATAGTCAATATTTGATAAGTGATGAACCAGCTCCAAACTCCATGTCCAGGCGAGTCGCTGTTTCTCATTAGCTCCCATTCTGATCAAGTAGCTATTGATAGAATCAAGTTCCCAAGCCGGAAATTTGCCCTTATTTTCCAAATACTTAATTTGCTGCGAAATAACTGTGGCAAAAACATCCTTCTCTTTCCCATTATTACCCTCCAAAGAAGCTGCTAAAGCCTGGTTATTCATGTAAAATTTGAAAAAGTCGTTGTTTGTAGAATACACCACTTTTTTAAAAACCGTCCATGGCCCTATTTGATTTTTCTCTGTGTCCGACAATTCTTTGAAAAATCTATCACAAACGGCATTGCTTTTTTCGTAATTTTTATTGAGTCTATAAAATACGGCACACCGAACTTTTTCTATAGTCCCCGGACTCTGCGATTTATCACAATCAACACAACTGTTTCCCCTTTCTAATTCAAACTGCCTGATAATATCTATAGGAGTTTCTCTAGGTTCAATAAAATATTCAAAATTGCCTTCTTTATCAAAGAATAAAAAAATGGGATAATTTATGAGCCGAATGTTCTTCTCTTCAAGAATTTTAACTTCATCCGGCTTTGTTAAATCAATCTTTAAATTTGTATAATTATCGTTCAAATACTTGGCAAGTGCACCATTGTTAAGGTTTTCGTTTAGAAGCTGGCAGTGCGTACATTCTGGATGATAGCACTCTACTACAATCCGTTTGCCGGTAACCAAGGTTGACTTTTTGGCTTGCTCAAAATCTGTTTGCCAGTATACCTGGGCATTCAAACTAGCAGAGAATAGACTTAAAATGAGTAAAAAGTAAATTTTCATACCTTCCTAATATTATTCAAAAACTGAGGATTTCTTTATACAGACAACAGAAACAAATATCAAAAGTGAAACCAAATTCCTCACTTTTTCTTCTTCTTTTTCTCCTCCATGGCTTTCTCAAATTCGGCAATTTCTTTGAAAACGTCCTTGAAGGTTTTTTGGTCTGCCTCCGAAAAAATTAAAGTCTCTTGATAATCCAATTCGTCCAATTTTTGGGTGGCTATAGAATGGCCAATATAGTCCTCTATGGCATCGAGCATTGGCCGCTCATCTTTGCTACAAAATGATAAGGCCTTGCCCTTTTGGGTGCCCCGGCCCGTTCGTCCTATTCTATGAACATAATTTTCGGGTACGTCTGGCAGGTCATAATTGATTACGTAATCTACATTCGGAATATCTACACCTCTGGCACTTACATCTGTAGCAATCAGAATCTTCATTTCGCCACTTTTGAGTTTACGCATAGTCTCTTTGCGTTCTTGGTGGGTCTTGCCAGAGTGAATCGCCTCGGTTATTATATTTACTCGCTCCATGGCCGCCACTACTCGCTCTGCTCTCACTTTAGTACGGACAAAAACCACCAATTTCTTGTCTGGATTTTGTTTTACAAACCTTTCTAAAAAGAACCTTTTGTCGTCCATTTCTAACAAAAGCATGGAATGGCTAATGTTTTTGGAAATAGGGTCGTCAGGAGAAATCTGTATCCGAATGGCATTCTTCACGATAGAATACGCCAGTTTCTTTATTTTTTCATCTATAGTGGCCGAGAAAAAGAGCGTTTGCCTATTTTTCGGCAAAAACCTAATGACATCCTCAATATCTTTATAAAAACCCATGTCGAGCATGCGGTCCGCTTCATCCAGAATCAAAAACTCTGTACCTCTGAAATCTATAAAACCTTGAGCCCGCAAATCGAACATACGACCAGGAGTAGTTACCAAAATATCTACACCCTTCTGAAACGCCGCAATTTGTGGAGCTTGGTCTGTGCTTCCAAAGAGAGCTAATATTTTCAGCTTTGTAAATTTGGCCAATTCCTTAAAGACGTCAGCAATTTGTTGAGCCAGTTCGTGAGTAGGTACCATAACCAAGGCACGAACAGAGCCCTTGGTAAATCTACTAGGTGGGTTGGCCTGTAATAAATGTAACACAGGTATGGCAAAAGCGGCAGTTTTGCCTGTACCAGTTTGGGCAATTGCCAAGACATCTTCTCCCTTAAGTATATTAGGAATGGCCTTAAACTGAATATCAGTTGGTTTTTTAAAGCCTTTTTCGGCCAAGCTTCGTTTTATTTCATGCGATATTCTGTAATCGTCAAATTTCATTAATCACCATAGGTTATAATGTTGTCGTTCTTCTTTTTGGGTTTATGCCAGTCTCGTGGGCTTTTATCTATTTTTTCTCCGTCTTTGTTATTGTTGGCCTCAGAGACTACTATAGACCTACCCATTTGTTCTGACCCATTCAATTTTTTTATGGCCGCAGTACCTCCTTTTCTGTCGGCCATTTCTACAAATGCGAAACCTTTATTTTGTCTTGTGGTCTTGTCTATCACTATCTTAGCCGATTTCACTTCACCAAATGGCGAAAATAAATCTATCAGATCCTGCTCTTTAAATTTAAAAGGAATACTTCCTACAAATAAGTCCATTTTCTACTATATTTTCAGTTTGTCAATTTTCTAAATATTTCCTCAAGACTCTCTCCTTCTTTTTTCAGATTTGAGAGGGTATCGTCGGCTACCAAATTCCCTTTGTTTATTATAATAACGCGGTCACAAATGGCCTCCACTTCTTGCATAATGTGCGTGCTCAAGATAATGGTTTTGTTTTTGCCCACCTCTTTTATCAATTTCCTGATTTCTACCAGTTGATTAGGGTCAAGGCCTGTAGTGGGTTCGTCCAGAATCAATACTTCAGGGTCATGAATAAGAGCCTGAGCAAGTCCTACTCTTTGTCTGTAGCCCTTTGACAACTGTTCAATCTTTTTATGCTTTTCGGGAGAAAGTCCTACCATTTCTAACACTTTAGCTATTCGATTGTCTAGCTCCAAGCCTCTTAGTCCGTACATTCCACCCACAAAACCCAAATACTCCATTACATACATTTCGAGATACAGAGGATTATGCTCAGGCAAATAGCCCACCTTTCTTTTGGTTTCCAACGAGTCTACCGTGATACTATCTTCACCAAGCTTGGCTTCTCCCGATGTAGAGCTGATAAAACCCGCCAAAATTTTCATTGTAGTAGATTTTCCAGCACCATTGGGACCAAGAAAGCCCAAAATCTGTCCCTTGTCTATTGAAAACGTGATATTATTTACTGCGGTTTGGCTACCGTAAGTTTTGGTCAGTTGGTTTGCCGATATCGCCATAGGAATCTTCGAGAATGTAATTGTCACAAAAATAATCATTTATTCGTTAAGAAACTGAAATTGCCCAATATCAAACTTGGGGCTGGAGGTAGTTAAAAAGTGTTAAAGCACTTTCCATTGTCTATCAAAAAACCTAGTTTTGGATCATCAAATTATTAAAAATTGAACAGAATTAATGTTTTGATTGGCCTTATGCTGTTGGCTTTGGTTTCGCTTATCGCTTTCCAATGGTATTGGATCGAAAATGCTATTGCCGAAAAAAACGAACAATTTGACAGAAAAGTAAACGAAACACTGCGAGAAACTTCCCGACAAATAGAAAAACAAGAAGTTATATTTTTAGCCAAACAGCGAATGCTGGAGGAAGAGAAACAACGCCTTCTTGAGATTTCTAAACCAAAAAAAAGATCGGCTACCAAGAAGCCCGAATTGGTTAAAAGAACTGAAATAAAGGCTGACACCATGAATTTTGCCTATAACGACGGCAGCACACTTCGATTTGACCCGAGGCAAGTTATTACCGTAAATGTAAGTCCGCCCGGCTTTCAAACAAAAAATGATATTCTGGCCGACCGAATGTTTGTTTATCCTGAAAGGCAAAGTGAATATCTTCGGGCTTTTTTAGAAGATGAACATCGTTCGTTTGAAAAATTCAGAAAACGATCTCTCGAGCTGGCTCAAAAACAGCACAATATCAATGAGATTTCGCGTTTTTTTGAAGAAGATGATACCCAAGAGCCCAGCAATGAATTCGAGGAATTCAATATTTTTATTTCTGAAGAAAACACTCCGATAGAATTGCAATCGCAAAATATATTAAGCCAGAAAAGCAAAAAAACGGCAGAATTGTCTTTGAATAAAACAAAAAAACAGAAGAAAGTGGATTTGATGAAAGACGTTTTCAAGGATTTCATCATTGGAAAAAGGAGTATTTATGAAAGACTTAATCATGTAATGCTCGATACTTTACTTAAAAAACAATTTGCCGAAGAAGGCATAAGCCTGCCTTTTGAGTATGGAGTGCATGACAATGGAAATATTGTTTTTGCATCGTTCAATAAAAACGAAAATTTCGGAAACTCAAAAACCTATAAAGTAAAACTGTTCCCTAACGACACCTTTCAACAAGACCAGTCTCTTCAGGTATATTTTCCTGAAAAAGAAAATTACATCCTCCGCAACCTCTGGTCTATTTTTGGAAGTTCGTTTCTACTGATTGCGTTTGTGGGCGGCATTTTCTACTATTCTGTAAATAGCCTTTTGACACAGAAAAAGCTCTCGAATATTAAAAATGACTTTATAAACAACATGACGCACGAGCTTAAAACGCCGGTTTCGACGATAGCCTTGGCGTTGGAAGTTATAAAAGACAAAGACGTAAACAAAAGCCCTGAAAAAACAGAGCGATACCTCAATATCATAACCGAAGAGAACAAAAGACTTGGCTCTCAGATAGAAAAAGTTTTGCAGATAGCCAAATTGGAGAAAGGTGACTTGAACCTGAGTTTTGAACCGATAGATATCAATGAAGTGCTTGACCAAGTCGTGAAAAATCAGAGTGTGCAAATGGAGCAATATGGGGTAAAACTTAACCTTGACCTCCAAGCCGAAGAAACCATAGTTTCGGCAGATAGGGTACATTTGACCAACATTCTGTTTAATTTGATGGACAATGCCATAAAGTATTCAAAAGCACAACCTGAAATCAGTATTGCTACGAGCAGCACCGAAAAAGAGCTTTCAATCAGAATATCCGACAAGGGAATCGGAATACCAAAAGATCAATTGAATAAGATTTTTGAGAAATTTTACAGAGTTCCTACGGGTGACTTACACGATGTGAAGGGCTTTGGCCTTGGTCTGAGTTATGTAAAAAATATGGTAGAAATGCTCAAAGGAAGAATATCAGTAAACAGCAGAATTGATGAAGGAACGGATTTCACGGTAAACTTACCCTTAGCTTAAAAAAACACAAATTCAACCCAAATTATGAACCAAATAAGACTACTATTGGCCGAAGACGACCACAACTTAGGCTCGCTGCTCCAGGAATATTTAATGGCCAAAGATTTCAATGTAACCCTTGCCAAAGACGGAAATCAGGCCTTGGATGTTTTCTTAGATTCTGAGTTTGACTTCTGCATTCTGGATGTCATGATGCCCAAAAAAGATGGTTTCTCCTTAGCAAAAGAAATACGCACAAAAAATCCCGAAATCCCTATTTTGTTTCTAACTGCCAAAAGTATGCAAGAAGATACTATAAAGGGTTTTGAAGTGGGAGCCGATGATTATATGACCAAGCCTTTTAGCATGGAAGAACTTCTTTTGAGAATTAAAGCAATACTTAAACGAACAAAAAAAGGAGAAATAAATCCCGATGCAGAGGTTTTCAGTCTTGGAAAGTTTATTTTTAACTCTTTACAGCACGAGTTAAAAACTGGAGACCAAATCTACAAACTTACTACCAAGGAATCTGACCTACTGAAATTATTCTGTCAAAATCAGAACAAAACCGTAAGTCGAAGCTATGCTCTAAAACTGATTTGGGGGGATGATTCTTATTTCAATGCCCGCAGCATGGATGTGTATATCACCAAGCTAAGGAAATATCTAAAGTCCGACGCCAGCATCCAGATTATGAATTTGCATGGTGAGGGGTTTAAGTTGGTGTGTTGATAGGTCTCATTTCACAATATCTTTCCTTTTAACTTTTGGTTTTGTATCGAATTTTAAAAACCTAAAAATTATCTAAGTATTATAAAAAAATTGTATTTTTGAATCACAAACATTATCAAAATGAGCATCGAAGAAAGAAAAATTTCTTTTGTTCAGGAGTTTTTAAAACTTGAGAATGAGGAAGTTATTGAACATCTGGAAAAAGTAATGAAAACTGCAAAGTCCTTTAAAATGAAAGAGGAACTCGGACCACTAACTATAGAGCAATTCGATAATGAAATATTTCTTTCTTTGAAAGATTCTGAAGATGGTAATTTAACTAAGGCAGAAGACCTAAAGCAGAGAATTTTGCAATGGAGTTAGAAGTAAAATGGACTCTTTTTGCCGAAAAGAAATTACACAAAATTTACACATTTCAATCCTACAGAACGGGTCATTCAAAATCTTTAATGTTAATAGAGGGTATTATTAATAAAACCATAAGACTAAAAAAAAGACCATATATTGGTCAAAAAGAATCGCTTTTATCCCACAAACCTCAAAATTTTAGATATTTAATCTACAAGAAGTATAAAATAATATATTGGGTAAACGAAGAAATGGGCTACGTTGAAATCTCTAACGTTTTTGATTGCAGACAAAATCCCACTAAAATGCTTTAGTCTTGAAAGCGATCAAAACCACTTCACCAACGTTCTAAGACTCAAGAAAATAATCATTAAACCTACTGCAACCATGGCGGGTTTTCTTGGGATTTTATTGATGAAGTAAGCTCCAATAGGTGCGGCTATTACGCCGCCGAGTATCAAGCCTGCTATAACCTGCCAGCCATGAATGCCCTCAAAAAGTAAGAATGTTATGCCACTTGCAAAAGAAATAGCAAACTCTGCTGCATTTACCGAGCCAATAGTATAGCGAGGGTCGCGGCCACGACCTATAAGCGTAGAAGTTACAATAGGGCCCCATCCACCACCGCCAATGGAGTCCATAAATCCACCGAAAATAGCTAACAGACCCAGTTGCTTCGTTGGTTTCTTAGGACGCTTTTTTCTTACGGCTTTGATTATAATCACTATAGCCAAAATTATCATATAAACCGCGATAAAAGGCTTAATTACGTTTCCATCAATGACATCCGATAATAAATATGCTCCTACTATAGAGCCTATTACACCAGGAATAATGAGCATTTTGGCCAATTTACGATTAATATTTCCAAACTTGTGGTGTGAAATAGCAGAAGCTCCAGTGGTAAACATTTCGGACACATGTACAGCGGTACTACTAATAGCCGGCGGAACCCCAAAAGACAACAGAAATGAAGTAGAAGTAGCTCCATAGCCCATGCCAAGCGTACCATCAACCAGCTGTGCGAAAACACCTATCAAGAGAAAAACGAAGAATTCAGAGGTGAGGCCATTTACAACTTTATCAAATGAAAATAAACCTGAATAATTGTAGAAAAGAATTGAAAACAAGCCAATTAATAAGGCCACTGGTATAATATACCACCAATTTGTATTTGAAGATATTGCTTTGGACGAACTGTTTTTTGCCGATGCCATTTAGATTTTTCGATAAAATGTCTGCAAATATAATGCGTCCTGTTTAATCTACCAAATTAGTAGATTAATAAATTTTTAAATTTAAAGTTTTGATAAGATTTCTCCCGCTTCTCTAAGGGTGTCCTCGTCTTTTGCAAAACAAAATCTAAGTACCTTCTGGTCAATTCTTTGATGGTAAAAAACGGAGATAGGAATAGCTGCCACCCCCATTGTTTTGGTAAGCTGAATAGCATATTCGGCATCGTTTGCGTCTGTGATGTTTGCATAAGAAACATTTTGAAAAAAACTTCCCTTGCTTGGGATAAATTCAAAACGAGACTTGGAAATACTCTCTAAAAACACATCTCTTTTTCTCTGGTAAAAACTTGGAATAGAAAGATAATTACTTTCGTTTTCAAGATATTTTGCCAATGCATATTGGGCAGGTGTAAATGTACTAAAAGTAACATATTGATGGATTTTTCGAAACTCCACACTCAATTCATTCGGAGCCAAGCAATAGCCAATTTTCCAACCCGTGATGTGAAAAGTCTTGCCGAAGGATCCGCAAATGAAGCTTTTAGCCTTCAAAACCGGATGTGTACAAAGTGAGTGATGAACCAAGCCATCAAAAATAATGTGCTCGTAAACCTCGTCTCCTACCAAATAAATATCCCTTTCGGTCACTATTTCGGCTAGCTGGTTCAAATCATCTTTTGAAAATACACTACCTGTAGGATTATGCGGTGTATTAACGATAATCATTTTGGTTTTGGACGAAACTTTAGACTTTACCAAATCCCAATCAATAGAAAAGTCGGGATAATGCAAGGTAATGTAAACGGGAATTCCTCCGCACAGTTCTATAGCTGGCAGATACGAATCATAGGCAGGTTCAAATACAATTACCTCATCACCAGCGGAAACCGTGGCTGCGATAGCCGCAAAAATAGCTTCTGTAGCTCCTGAAGTTATGGTTACTTCTGTTTCAGAGTCATAATGTGCTCCATATAGTTTCTCGGTTTTTAACGAAAGCTGCTCGCGAAGCTCCCTAACACCAGTCATAGGTGCATATTGATTAAAACCATTGGCACTATATTCGCCCAATAAACGCAGAAGTTCAGGTTCAGCCGCAAAGTTTGGAAACCCTTGTGAGAGATTCAAAGCACCATGTTC
The DNA here is from genome assembly GCA_035299025.1 of Leadbetterella sp. Lineage (GTDB taxonomy): Bacteria > Bacteroidota > Bacteroidia > Cytophagales > Spirosomataceae > Leadbetterella. Next base: position 217,546 of record DATGXK010000014.1, on the reverse strand, counting down.
AGCAGCAAGGGCCGACATGGTGGTAAAAATTGTTGTACCCAAGTTGGGCAATTTGGATTTGAACATCTATCTCACTGCCGAAAAAACTTTATACCAATCTTCGTGCGAAAGTTTCACTTCCGTAGCTTCAGCGGCGTTGCGAATTCTTTCTAGACTTAGGGAACCTATTATTGGCAATGCACCCAACTGAATCAACCATGCCACCGCTAGCTGTTCAATATTTACATTTTGCTTTTGGCCAATTTCGTTTAATATTTTGCGAATTTTTATCGCCTTTTCAGACCCTCCGCTCAATATTTCGCCACCTGCCAGAGGAGCCCAAACCAAAGGCTTGCTATAAGTTTCCTTTATAAAATCCAACCTCCCGTCTAAAATCGCATTGGGTTTTAGCAGGTTCATTTCGATATGGCTGGTTACGATAGGAATGGATAAAAATTTCGAAAGTAACTTGTGTTGGCTATTGTTCAAATTGGCAATACCAATATGCTTCGCCTTGCCAGTATGCACAATGTACTCCAAAGTATTGGCAATTTCTTCCAAATCTGTGATAAAATCGAGGCCTTCTAGCAAGAAAATATCAATGTAATCGAGTTTTTGTGCATCTAAAAACTTGTCGAGACTCCTCAAAAGGAAATTTCTCGAATTGTTAAAATATTCTAATCCGTCTTTCTTTTGAAGACCAAATTTCGCAAAAAGCACCACATCCTCTCGCTTAAGACCAAGTTTGTTAATTTCACTAAAAAATATCTTCTGCGAATTAGAACTTGTTTCATAATTTCCGAGATCAAACGTGTTGATTCCCAGCTTTAAACAGTGTTCAATAACGCCTTGTGCTATTTCGTCTGATAGATTTTCTTCGTTTTCCCAACGCCAAAAACTGTAAATGGCAGCCGAAACTTTTGGGCCGCTATCGCTGATATATATTTTTTTCATTCGGAGATTATTATTTTGTCAAAATTAACACAGTTATTATAAAGTTTATTTCTATTTGAGAAGAAAATACAAGGTGGACTTTACATGAGCTTCACAGTGGCCAGTAGTTGTCCAAAATGCCTGGTGGAATGCTCCGCGGCATGAAACAACAAGCCTATTACGGTAGAGGGAATCATTTTACGTCCTACAAATCTCACTTCTGCCAAGGCATTTTCATCAGTATTTCTCAATTGGTTCAGTGCCTTTTCTAATTGACTATCAAACAATACCAGTAAGTCTCTAGCCGTAACGTTATTATTTTCTACTCCTTCGCTTTTAAGAAACGCCAGTTGTGTGTCAGACAATTGTTGGCCTTTGGCATAAGTAAAAAGCCTGTCTATTACGCCTGAAAGGTGGTTTAGATGAAAACCCACTGAAGCTGCGTCCTTAGGTTTGGTCCAAAGCTTGGTATTGTCAAATTCAGCCAAGGCTTGGTGAAGTTCCTTTTGTACCTGCAAGAGGGCATGAGCAACGGGCTGTAATAAATCCAGCACACCTTCAACGGGTCCTTTCAACCAAAATTCTAAATCATTCATAAATAAATTCTTTTTTAGAAAAAAAATAAGTGACTGCTCCAATCGCCAAAATACCCAATCCCATGAGGCTCTCGGTGGGTTTATCAATGGCTATAAAAATCAATACCAAAACACTAAAAACCACGTAAAAGTACTGAATAAATGGACTCCACGGACTTTTAAAACCTGCTGAATTTCTTTTTATTCGGAAAAAACTGGCCACCGCAAGTGTTCCCATTAATTGCAACAAAAATGATGTGTAAAGCAAAACTTGCTGCAAAGACCCCGAAAGTAATAAAACCAAAATTACAAAACATTGAAACCAAATGGCTCTTACCGGAATTTCGTGGGTATTTAAAGGCCTTAACCAAGCCCAAAGGCTATAATGTTTTGCCATGGCATGAATTATTCTCGGTCCAATCCACACATACGAACTCATGGTGGCTACCATCTGTAAACCTATGCCCGCACTTATCCATGTAATGCTCTTTGGCCCTAGAATATTCTGGACCGATAATATGGCTATTTCGGCCTGGCCTTGAAGCTGATCGAATTTCCCAAATTCAAGAAAAACCAATTGTAATAAAACGTATACGACTATCACCACCAAAGTACCAGAAATAAGAGCTTTTGGAAGATCCTTATCCGGATTTCTAATCTCTCCCACGATATAAGCTGCGGCGTTCCAACCGGTATAAGCATAGGTAACATATAAAAGGGATACCGCAAAACCCGAGGACGAAATTTCAGAGATAAAAGAAGTCTGTGTATCGATGGCATTGGGCACAGAAGGAGCATAAACCAACCCCAATATCAACAAAAAAAGGACGAAAAGAATTTTAAAAACCGTGGTGGCTGTCTGAAAAACACTGCTATGTTTCAGCGAAAAGGTATGAAAAAAGGAAATGGCAACTATAACCGCCATAACAATAAACCGAAGATTTGGAATTTGGAAAGGCGACAAATAGGCCTCCATCGCCAAACCTGCTATAGCTACGGGAGCCGAAAAACCTACTATTAATGAGGTCCAGGCAGATAAATACCCGAAAAATGGATGAAAAGCTGCTGAAATAAAAAGATAATCGCCGCCCGATTTCTTGAAATGAGTGCCAAGCTGAGCAAAAGTAAAAGCTCCAATGAGTGCCAACAAACCGCCCAAAATCCACAGCAATACGATACTCCACACATTACGAACATCCTGCAGCTGATATCCGAGACTCGTAAAAACCCCAGTACCAATCATATTGGAAATAACCAACATAATTGCCGTCTTCCAGCCAATTTTGTGGATTTTGGTCATTTTGGAGGATTTTATTTGAATAGAAAATATGCTATAATCAAGGTAACCAAAATATTGAACAATTGAGCGATTAAGAAAGCATAAAGCGGCTTTCTACCTTCGCTATTAAACAAGTCTGAGAATTTAGTTTCTAGGCCGATACTTGTAAAGGCCAAGGCAAACCAAAGCCCTTGGAGTGATTTCAAACTACCTTTTACGGCATCAATTTTTTCGGGAGAAACGAAAAATGAAAATAAAACTGAAGCTGCTATAAACCCAATGACGAATTTTGGAAAACGCTCCCAAATTATGCCTAAAGTTGGTTTTGTTTCTTTGGCAGTTTCTGACTGATTATTTGTGTAGGTCCAATAAACCGAAATTGCAAATGCTGCTAGACCAAGAAGTACGTTTTGGGAAAACTTTACGATGGTACTAATTTTCAGTGCCTCCTCACCTATCATGGTACCTGAGGCAATGACGGCTCCTGTGGTGTCAATAGTGCCGCCAAGCCACGCTCCTGTTACAGTTTCAGAAAGACCCATCATTTTTGCCAAGAAAGGCATGAAAATAATCATTGGAATGGCCGTGATTAATACCAAGGAAATGACATAAGAAAGTTTTTTTGAATCGCCTTTTATGGCACCCGAAGTGGCAATGGCCGCCGAAACGCCGCAAATAGAAACCGCACTGGATATCATGATGGCCATTTCTTCGTCTATTCCCAATTTCTTGGAAATCCAAAAAGCGAAATACCAAACCGAAACCACAACGAGAAGAGCCTGAACCAAACCGAGCGATCCTGCCTTAAGAATATCTCCAAAAATGACACTTGTGCCGAGCAATACTAGCCCGATTTTTACATACAATTCTGTATTCAAAGCTTTGCTAAGCCATTGAGGAATTTCAAAGAAATTTCGGATAATCAATCCAATGGCTAAACTAAAAATCACAGCCTCTAAATTCCAGTTTTTAAGGAAACTATTTCCTGCCAAAATAAGAGCAAGAACCGTTAGTATAAATACCACTGGAAATCCTCGTACCGTATCCGAAAAACCTTTGCCGAGTACCTTAGACGCTAAAATGGCTGTAAAATATACCAAGAGAAATACTGAGCCGATTTTAACAAAGTTTTCAGCAGTCAGTACTTTTTCTACTAAATCCGAGCTACTTTCCCAACCAAATGATGGAGAGGGAATTTTAAAGCCGAACAAGGCCAAAAGAATAATAAGAAAACCAAAAACCACCACTGTCCAGTCTTCGGTCAGTAATGCTTTTTCTTTGTTAGGGTTCATAAATTTATATTTGTTAGGGTTGAATTATTAATGAAATCCGTAGTTTTTTTCGCCAGCCTCAATTTTTACAGAAAGTAAATTTTGTTTCGGGGGCAATGGACAGGTGGCGTAAGGTGTAAAAGCACAAGGCGGATTATATGCTTTGTTGAAATCCAACCAAACGTTTCCGTCCTTATCTGGAAGATTGGTGTATATATACCGCCCACCTCCATACGTGGTTATTTTATTGGTTTTGTCTCCGAAAATGACAAAAAACTGATCTCCTTCTGCCAAAACGTCAAGTGAGTGCTCGTTTTTGCCAATTTTGAAAACCAATTTACCAGGTGAATCTTGTTGACTGTTTTGACCGGTAATATCCAAGATTGCTATTTTCCTGTTCTCGGTTTTTACAAATTTTGACTTGACGTTCCAATTTGGGTCAATTTTAAAGTGTTCAATGTGCGAAAATTCTTCTAAAAATGGGCTTTTCAAATCTCTCAAGCGAATAGCATACTTTTCACCTCTTTTGATTATAAACCATTTCAGAGACCCATATTGCAGTATCACGGGTTTGTCCGCAGGAAATAGTTTAATTTTTTCAATTTTCACCCCTTCGTGCAGTACTTCATGGCCGTTGAGTGCTTTAAACTGTACTTCTCCAGTTTGCAGCAAAACCGCTCCGAGAAAATCAGGACATTTATCTGAAGGAAACAAATGATCGTTTTGGGTATTTGAGCCAATAGTATTTTTGCCATCATTTAGCCAAAACAAACCCGCAAGATTCAGCCAACCATTTTCCTTTTTGAGATTTTCCTCACGTTGCTTGTGCCAATCGTTGATTTCTTTAAGATAATCTGAGGATTGGGAAAAACCAATCAAGTTTATTAAACAAAATATAGCCAAGAAATAGATAAAACGCACTTTGTTAAATTATAATAATTGTAAATTAGTTATTTTTTCTAAAAGATAAAGAGAAATTAGCCTCTGTTATGAAAGATAAGGTTTTCGTCTTTCCAATATCTTTTTTGTTTTTCATTATATACTGTTGCTGCTATTTCTAAAAACGAGAAGGGATTATCGTATTTTATGTCTACATGAGAATAAATAACTTCATTATCGGAATTTACAATAAAAATTGAAGGATACGGCCCATCCTCAGATACTCCAGTTATTGTTTCCCATGCTTGATGATTACTATCAAATACACCAAAACACCGAGCAACCGAAAACTCTTTATCTTTACAAACATTGAATTTAATGGGTGAATTTCGTAAAAAAGTTTCAATAAACTCACTTTCACTGTTTACAAATAGACTAAATTGTCCTCCAAGAGCACTAATCTCCTCGTTACACAAAATAAGTCTGTCGATGTAGTTTTGATTAAAATTATTCCATTCAGGCGACAAAAATCCTATAACTTTTACACCAGATTTGCAAAATTTATGAAAACTCTCCTCTTTCGTGAGAATAGTATTTTGCGATTTCCAAAATTTTTCAAATGTAAAGTCAGGTAATTTCGAGCCTAAAGGCAAAGGAAAAATCCTAACATTTGGTTTTGAAATTTTAATTTCAGTGTCCCAAAAAGCCTTATCGAAATCTTCCATAAATTCTTTTACTTTAAATATTGGGTTGCGGCGTAACTCTCAAATAAGGCTTTACAGACTTAAAACCTTTCGGAAATTTCTCATGTGCTGCCTCGTTGCTTACGGCTGGCACTATAATCACATCTTCGCCATTTTTCCAGTCAGCCGGTGTAGCCACTTGGTAGTTGGCCGTAAGCTGCAATGAGTCTATGACCCTTAAAATCTCCTGGAAGTTGCGACCCGTAGATGCTGGATAAGTTAATGTCAGTTTTACCTTTTTATCTGGCCCAATAACAAAAACCGAACGAACTGTAGCTTTTTCAGAAGCGTTGGGATGAATCATATCGTATAACTCCGCAACTTTTCTGTCGGAATCAGCAATAATCGGGAAATTGAATTTTACATTATTCACCTCTTCGATGTCGGGAATCCACTTGTTGTGTGATGCCAAATCATCAACAGAAACTGCAATCACTTTTACATTTTTCTTTTCAAATTCTCCTTTTAGAAGTGCAGTTTTGCCAAGCTCAGTTGTACATACTGGTGTAAAATCCGCGGGATGGCTAAACAGCAATGCCCACGAATCTCCAATCCATTCATGAAAATTGATAGTTCCTTGGGTCGTTTCAGCCGTAAAATCTGGTGCGATATCTCCTAATCTAAGTCCCATAATTTTATTTATTTTTTTAATGAAATAATATTGAATTTTCTTTTTCTAACTGCTGTAAAAACCTCAAACCATTCGGCCAAGAGCCTAATCGGGAGGCACTGTTTATGTGCCCCTTGTCACCGATATTGATGAATGTACTGTTCCAATAATCTGCAATATTTTCTGCTCGGCGTATTGTGCAATATGGATCAGAGGTGCTGGCGACCACAAATGTAGGAATATCAAATTCGAACTTTGGAATGGGTGCAAAGTCACTCAAAAAGAGTGCATAGGAATTCTGTTCTACATCTGGAGGAGCTACCAAAAGAGCAGCGTTCACATTTTTGATGACATATTTGGCATAAGTGTGAACAAACGCCAAACAGCCCAAACTGTGAGCAATAATTGTATATTTTTCATCAGAATTTATCAATTTTTGCAGGATGGGCTTTACCCAATCACCTTTTTTTAAAGATAAATTGTCCTCAAACTCTATTCTCTCACTATTAAATAGCGGACCGCTTTGCCACAAAGTCTGCCAGTGCATGTCATCTGACCCTTTATAACCTGGAATTATTAAGTATTTGCTCATTGATTATTCTACTTTATATGTTATTAAAAATGTTATTGGATCTTATACTTTCTAAGTGTGTTTTCACGTGCTTTATCTTTTAAGAAAGACAAAAAGCACGAAAAATATCATGCTCTTGTCTTACAAACCTTTATATAATATGATTGAAACAATTATTGATTTAGAAACTAAACAGTCGCAGTAGATAACCCAATAAGGCCGCAACCAATATGACCACAGGCTCCTGAACTTTTTTATATTTCCAGAGAACAAATATTGTTAAAAGGGCTATCAAAATCGTATTGAAATCTGTCAATGATCTCTTTGCCAAAATGATTACAGCCCCAGAAATAGCACCCACTGCGGCTGCCGTGATACCACTTACAAAACTTTTGATGCTCGGTAAACCTCCATATTTTTTAAAATAAGGTGCTGGCAAAACTGTAAATAGGTAGCAAGGTAAGAAAGTTGCCAAAGCGGCAACTACAGCTCCTTTGAATCCCATCACCAGATAGCCTATAAATCCCACTGTTATGACTACTGGACCAGGCGTAATCATAGCTACCGCTACAGCGTCCAGAAATTGTTTCTCGTTTAACCAATGATATTCCTTAACAACACCTGAATACAAAAACGGCACAATGGCAAGCCCACTTCCGAAAACGAAAGCTCCGGCTTTTGCAAAAAAAATTGCTATTTTCACCAAAATATCGGATTCTGAGCTGCTCAAACTGAGTATTCCAAGGCCTACTGGAGTAAAAGTATTGGACTTTACGAATTTTGGAGGTAATTTATACATCATATATGCCAAACCTCCCACCAAAAACAACCAAACACTTTCGGATTCGGTGTAAATTGTAAATAAAGCCGTTACGACAAATATTGCCCATAAAAAGTAATCTTTACCAACAGATTTTGTAACCAATTTATAAGAGCTCAAACCGATAATTCCAATAACGGCCGCACTTATACCATAAAAGACTGCTTGAATCCAAGAAAGCCCTCCATATAAAGTGTAGACGTAGCCAAGCAAAACTACCATAAAAAATGAAGGTAATACAAAAGCCAAACCCACCAAGGTAGCTCCTAAAACTCTATAATGTACAAACCCCAGATAAATGGCCAGCTGTGCAGCTAAAGGACCTGGAGCGAGCTGTGCTAAAGCCAAACCTTCCTTATAGTCCTGTTCAGAAATCCAAGACTTATTTTCTACCAAGTCACGGTGCATGAATGATATTAATGCCGCAGGACCACCAAAGCCAATTGTACCAAGTTTTAAAAAATATAGTACCAGATCCCTTAATGCGTATTGGCCGTTCATTTTTGCAATTTTAGAGTTTTGCTGAGTTATCGGGGTTCAACAAATTATTGACTTCCTCATTGAATTCCTTTACAAATTCTTCATAATATTTACCCGTGGCAGGCCCAGAATATCCAGTATGGATTTTGCGAACCTTTCCATTTTTATCTATGTAAATCGTTGTTGGGAAAGAGAGAAAATTACTTAAAGCTGGAAGTGATTCAGCTACATTGTTTTTGTCTGCCAAACCACAAAAAAGTATATCATAATTTATATCAAATCGTGTCTTAAGAGCTTCGAGCCTTGTTTTTGCAAATACTGGGTCATTCTTACGTTCGTAAGACAATCCAATGATTTCTATTCCTCTGGCCTTATTGGCCTTGTACCATGGCGAAAGGAACAAAGCCTCATCCAAACAGTTTGGACACCATGAACCCAAAATCGTTACAATTACAGCCTTTCCTTTGTATTTTTCGTCCTTCAGAGTAACTATTTTCCCAGTAAAAGCATCTGGAAAACTAAAATTAAACTCAGCTCCTTCTTTGAGGTTTGTCAAAGTATAGGCATTTGGTAAAGCTGCTTTGGCATTTCTTGTGCCTTTCACTGTTTGACTTCCTCTTAATCCGATGATTTCGGCTATAAGTTCATCGCCATTTATTGAGCCTTTTATTAACGACGGACTTGAGCCACTAAATGCAGACAAGAAGAACTCGTTACCTTTTACAGATCCTTCGAAAAAACGATAATCTCCGGTAGTGCTAAGAATGGTTCCAGTAAGCTTGCTTCCTGTTTGGTTAAAAACTCCCACGGTTTTGTTACCCGAGGTTCCAATCAAAAAATCCCAGTTACCTTGCAGGCTAACATTTGCCTCAGTCGGCTCTTCGAAAAAACGATACTTTTTACCAGCAACTGCCTTGAATGGAACATCCGGCGTGGTGGAATTGTACTTCTTCAAAACACCCGTTATAGACGAATTAGTCACTATTTTAGCTTTTAATACTGCATCGAAAATATCTATTGGAATGAAAATAGAATCGCCTTTAACTTGATAATTTTTCAATTCAAATCGCTCAGAAGCGTTTAGCAGGAAAACGTCTTTGTCAGTAATTTCAAGATTAAACGGTGATTCGTTTCCAGCGAAAATAGAAAAAGTTCCTCGCCAAAGACCTCTCTGAAGTTTCGTTTGAGCAATAGTTTGTATTAAAGAACCCAAAACCATTAAAAATACAAGTGTTTTTTTCATGAAGTGTAATTGTTTGAATACAAATATAAATACTTAGTCTATATATTTAATAGAGTAAATCAAGAAAATTTCAACTCTTACGATTTATTATTAATAAATATCCAAATCATCATATTCCGTAGGCTCATCGTTGGATGATTTGGATATCTTATTTATCGTTTTTCAATTGAATACTCCAATTTGCACATTAGTCACTTTTGCATTAAAGCACCGTCATGACTCAAAGCTGAACAAATTGTAATGCGAAACACATGCTCCTTTTTCTAAAAAATAACAAAAAAGAGGGAGAAGAAATAAATCGTTCTCCCTCGGTATAGGTTTAGGGGTTATTGATTTCTTCGTGCCGCAGCTCCAGGTATTAGTTCATTTCCTGGACGAATTTTACTGTATTCTACCACACCAGTTTTTTCTGCCCATTGGTTATAAGAAGTTGACAATCTGTTTACCACATCAGGATGAGTTTCTGCCAAATCTTTGGTTTCTCCACGGTCGTTCTCTAAATCGTACAGCTCCCATTTGTAAGCTGGATAAGTAGAAACAATCTTCCATTTGCCATCTCTTACCGCACGGTTTCCTGCTCTTTCCCAGAAAATTGGTTCACCCCTATTTACTTCAGAAGCATCTCCAAACAATACTGGCAACAAACTTTTCCCAGCCAGTGGGTTGGTTTTGATACCATTGTAGTTTTCAGGATACTTTATTCCCGCTAAATCATAAAAAGTTGGAGCGAGATCTATCAAATGACCTGTGCCTTTGTCTATTCTACCAGCCTTGATTTTGGAAGGAAACCAAGCAATAAATGGAGAACTGAATCCACCTTCATGCATATTATTTTTGTACTGACGAAGTGGAGTGTTGGATAAGTATGCCCAGTTTTGTTCTTGATAGTCAAATGAACCTGAGGTGCCAATAGGACCGGCGTTTACAACTCTTCCTCTTCTTAAAGGATTGTAGGTATTAAAACCACCCTGAGCTCCATTGTCAGAAATGAAAATAATTAAAGTGTTCTCATCTTTTTTAAGCTCTTTCAGTTTTTCTAATACTTTGCCTACGTTTTGGTCCATGTTGTCTACCATAGCAGCATAAACTTCCATTTTTTTCTTCCAAAAATCCTTCTCATCCCAAGTTAACTTATCCCATTCCGGGACTTCAGGATCACGGGCAGCTATGGTTTGGCTAGGTAAAAGAATGCCATTTTCTTTGAGTTTATTTATTCTTACTTCCCTCAATGCATCCCACCCTTTATCGAACTTGCCTTTGTATTTAGCGATGTCTTCGGGCTTAGCTTGAAGTGGCCAATGCGGTGCTGTAAATGCTAGGTACAAAAAAAATGGTTTCTTTTCATTGTTTTGTTCCTGTAAAAACTCAATTGCGTTTTTGCCTATCTCATCAGTAAAATAGTAAGAATCATCTGCTGGATATTGTCTAACATTATCTTTTAACAGGGTAACTGGATACCCACTTTGACCACCAATGTAAAGCGGCTTTGTGTTGAAGTAATTGGCTCCACCTTTCAGGATTCCATAGAATTTATCAAAACCTCGTTGCTTTGGCCAGCTAAGACTATCGTCTCCAACATGCCATTTCCCAGACAATAAGGTGCTATAACCACCCGAACGAAAAACCTCCCCCAAAGTCAAAGACTCTTTGTTTAAAAAGCCTTGGTATGCCGGCAAACCGAGGTTGACGTCAAAATATCCGACTCCAGCCTTATGTTGATATTGCCCTGTCAACAAAGAGGCACGCGTTGGTGCACAGATGGAGTTGTTATAAAATTCACGCAAACGAAGACCTTGCCTCGCCAATTTATCCAAATTGGGCGTAGCAATTTCAGAACCATAAATGCCGAGGTCTGAATATCCCATATCGTCCACCATAATCAGTATAACATTAGGACGACTTTCTGGCTTAACTTCCTGAACTTTTGACTTTTTTTGTGCTTGAGTCGCAATTGTAAGACTCAAAATGGTAGTAAATATTATAAATGTTTTTTTCATTTTTATATGTTTTAAATAATCGAGTCCAAAATATTATAATTACCAACCTGCCACCTGCTTAAGATTTGGATTGAGGTCTAATTCTCTTTGAGGAATTGGAAAGTGAATGTGTTTGGTTTGTGCATTGGTCTTTCCTGCTGCTTTTAATTTAGCAACGTAATAATCTGCACCTCTCCTGGCCAAATCAAACCAACGTTGATACTCAAAAACCAGTTCTTTCCTTCTTTCCTCAAAAACTGCCTCACGAAAATCTGCCTGACTTAAACTAGGCGAAATCGTTTTTAACAACGGAATTCCGGCACGTGTTCTAACTCTATCAATAGCGGAATAAGCTTGGTCATTAGGACCTGAATTTTGCTCATTCAGTGCTTCGGCATGAATCAATAAAACCTCCGAAAACCTAATGATTGGGGTGTTTTTAGAAGATTGATAAGGCGTCGTAGGTATAGCTGGATCAAAATACTTATTAAAATGCGGGTCGGTTTTGTAAGTTTTTCCATCCGTTGGACTCACAAATTCTACTCCAAAAGTGATGTATTTGCGTTTATCTGTTTCTGCAAAAGCCTCAAATAGTTTTCCTTCTTTGTGCAGGGCATCGGCATAATCACCCGTAATGCCTGGCACTACAAAAGGTGCCGAAGAACCTGCCAACATGTTGCCGTTCCAATTGGTAAGGCCTTTAGATTGAGCCGAAAATATATGTTCTTTACCATTTTTGGTGGCCACATTGTACACATCGGCATAGTTGGCAAATAAATCATACCAGCCACTGTCTATGACTTCTTTGCTTTTTTCGGCAGCTTTTGCCCAATTTTTCTGCGTTAGATACACTTTTGACAACAAACTTTTCGCCGCACCAGCTGTCGCTCTTCCTTTTATGGTTTCTTTTCCTGGAATTGGCAAAGCCTCCGCATCTGTCAAATCATTTATAATTTGTTCATAAACAGCGGGCTCTGTAGCATTTGATACATTCAACGAAGTTGCATCTAAAGTGGTGGTTTCATGCAGCACCAAAGGCACACCGCCAAACCATCTAACTAAATTAAAATATAGCAAACCTCTTAAAAACTTGGCTTCATTCACAAGGTCTTTGGCTTTTTGTGGGTTTAATGCCGCATTACCTGCTATGTTATCGATGGCAATATTGGCTCTATTAATGCCATCGTAGCTCTGTCTCCACAACTCCAACATTCGGTCGTTGGATGGATCATGGGTAAGACCAGACAAAGCCCTTACGTGTGCATTCCTCGCTCTCGGTCCAGCCTCATAGTCATCGGTTGCCATTTCGGTACCTATCTGTATCAATCGATTGTAAAGTGTATGCTGACCGTTGTTGATGGCATTGTAAACCGCTATTACCGCCGCATCAGCATCCTTATCGCTTTTGTAAAAAGTCGCGGATGAAACCAAACCCAGCGGTACCTCCTCTAGTGAGTTACAAGCAAGCGTACTTATTGATATTAAAGCTATTATGATTTTATTTTTCATGATTTTAAGTTTAGAAAGTTAGATTTAAGCCCAAAGAATAGGTTTTGGAGGTTGGATAGATACCACTGTCGGTTCCAGGCGAGATAGAGCTACCGTTCGTAACTTCTGGATCAAAACCTGTGTAATTTGTCAATGTCCATAGATTCTGCCCAGACAATCTGATTCTGACTGCTTCTATTTTTGCTTTTTCCAAAAGTGGTTTTGGCAAGCTATAGGTGAAGCTTACGTTTTTGGCTCTTAAAAATGATCCGTCCTCCACATACCTATCTGAGAAAACTGGAGCAGGATCTAGCTTTGCACGAGGAATGGTGGTGCTGGGATTTGTTTCCGTCCATCTGTCTAAGGCAACAATGGAAGCGTTTTGTTGGCCATTAAAAAGCTCCAAAGATTGACCATTGCCGTTTAAGATTTTGTTACCATAAGACCCTTGAAAAAGCACATTTAACTCAAAACCTTTGTAATTAAAAGTATTATTAAACCCTCCGGTAAATTTTGGTTGAGCAGTTCCGATCGTCGTTCTATCAGCCGCAGTGGTAAATGTTCCGTCACCATTGATGTCTTTATAAAGTCTATCACCAGCTTTAGGTACAGCATTGCCAGTCAGTTTTCCCTTGGCTTCAATATCGGATTTTTGTAAAACACCATCAGTAACCGCTCCATAAAAACTACCCAATGGCTCGCCCACTTTCACGATATAGTTTCCGAAAGTATAAAATGATGCTCCATTGCCTATTTGAATAACTTCGTTTTTATTGAAGGCTATGTTGAAGTTTGATGACCAAGAAAATGCCCCGCTACCCAACTGTGTATTTGCACCTATTTCTAAGCCTCTGTTTCTAACCGATCCAAAGTTTTGCAGGGAAGAAGTATGCCCGCTAGTGTATGGAATCTGAACATCCAACAATAAATTAGAGGTGATTTTTTGATAAAGATCTAAGGTTAAGAAAAGTCTGTTTTTCAAAATGCCGAAGTCCAATCCCCCATCAAATTGATTCGTTTGCTCCCATCCCAAAAAGCTACTTGCGATTCTTGAGGGCCTAAATCCTGTAACAATTTGATCCCCAAAAATATACTTTACACTTTCTAAGGTGGAAAGCGACTGATACTCTCCGATTTCTTGATTACCAGTAGAGCCATAAGAAGCTCTGATTTTCAGACTGTTGATAGCAGCAGAAAGTGGTGAGAAGAAATTCTCCTTACTCACTTGCCAGGCCAAAGCAGCTGATGGAAAATAACCCCATTTGTTGTTTACACCAAAACGAGATGATCCATCCGAACGAATACTGGCCGTTGCGAAATATTTACCTTCGAAATTGTAATTTACTCTTCCCAAATAAGAATTTAAGGCCCAAGTATTTGATGAGGATACCGGTGTTAAAGGGGTGTTACCACTTTGCAAAGCATTGTAAGTCAGTGCGTCGGTTACAAAATTTTGTGAACCCGTACTTACTATTTCTCTGGTATTGCGTTGTTGGGTATATCCAGCTAAAATATTGAAAAAATGCTTATTTTGAATGGCTTTCGAGTAGGTTAAGGTGTTCTCATTCAGCCAAGAACTTGAATTAAAATATCCGATTCTTGCTTCACCATTCAATGCCAAGCCTTCGAAAATAGAGGTGGGCAAATAGCTATTCTCACGATTGTTTTGAATATCAGTGCCAAATGAAACCTTTAATACCAAATCGTCGATGATATCATATTCGCCATAAGTTGTGGCCAATACCCGGTATGCGTTTGAATTGTTAATTCGCTTATTTAATGCTGCTATGGGATTCGAGAAAATGTTTTCAAATGGGTTTCTGAGTGTATAGTTTCCATTGGCATCAAATACAGTTGCAGTGGCAGGCATACTAATTATCGCAGATACTAAGCCAGTTGGAGCCAGGTCTGCGGTAGTTTTTGTACCTGTCAGGTTCAATCCAAATCTCACCTTACTGTTGATATCCGTGTCTAGGTTTATTCTGGCACTGTACCTATTAAAATCAGTGTTTCGAATTATGCCATCCTGGTTGAAATAGTTTCCAGAAATCGCGTATCGAGTTCTTTGATTTCCGCCAGAAATAGACAATTGATGATTTTGAGTTTTGGCATTTCTGAATGTTTCATCCTGCCAATCTGTACCAGCACCCAAGGCATTTATTTGTTCCTCAGATAAATATTGGTATTTACCTTTTGCTGGTGCAGAATCAAATAAAGCATCGTTTCGCAGTCGAGCAAAGCCTTTTGCATCCAACAAATCCAGCTTGTTATTTAGTTTTTGAATGCCATAACTTACATCGTAGCTTACTCTGTTCTCATTGGTTTTTCCTTTTTTGGTGGTTATGATGATGACCCCATTGGCACCTCTTGAACCATAAATAGCCGTGGAAGAAGCATCCTTCAAAACCGTAATAGACTCAATATCAGACGGATTAATAGATGCTAAAGGGTTGGAATTTGAACCACTAGCCACGCCAGCATTTTGGTCAGAATTATAAATTGGGAATCCATCCACAACATACAATGGCTCGTTTCCACCTTGAATAGAGCTTCCTCCTCTTACCCTAACGCTTATTCCACCGCCTGGTTGACCAGAAGTTTGGGTAACATTTACGCCAGCTACTGTTCCTTGCAGAGCCCGGTCTAAACTGGTTTGTACTGCCTTAATACTTTGTGAGTTCACTGATTCAATAGAGCCGGTCACATCTTTTTTCAAGAGTTGACCGTATCCAATTACCACCACTTCATTGAGTAGTTTTTGGTCTTCTTCTAGTTGAATAGTCACGGCCTCCTCATTTACGATTTCCTCTTTGGTTTTGAAACCTATAAAACTTATAACCAGTGTGTAAGGAAATTTCTGGCCTGTTTGAAAATAGAACTTACCATTGACATCTGTCGTAACAGCATGGGTTGTACCCTTAATTTGAACAGTAGCCCCGACTAAGGGTTCTTTTGATTTTTGGTCGATGATATTACCGACGAGTTTTGAATTGATTAATGGCTTGGTTTCCTGTGCCGAAATGGCCAATGGAATGAGTAAAATGCCAAGGCATATCTGGTAAAGAATTTTTTTCATTTACTTTGTATTGGTTTAATTAAAATAATAAGATTTGGAAACCTGGTTTCCGATATTCATTTCGCGATGAACTTGTTTTGGTTAGGCTTTTGCCAGTTCGGTTGCCGCCGGGCTGGTTTTTTATTTTTTACAACATCGTTTCATTTTTATTATCATTGGTTCATATTTTAATATCTTTTACACATCTGAATCCTATATGTACCATGCCCGACTCAGGTGTAGAGTTGGTTCGGTTGCCGATTTTGTATCCATGACATACATTCTTGTCACACAGAAAAGATCCTCCACGGCAGATTCGTCTTACACTCAAGTCATCTTCAGCGTTGCAGCCAGTGGGTTGAACAGCATCTTGGCACCATTGCCATACATTACCTCCCATGTCGGTGAGGCCCGACCTATCATCTCCAAAAAAACCAACGGGAGAAGTAGTTAAAAAACCGTCAGCTCCGGAGTTGTAATAAGGAAAAGCCCCCTGCCAGCTATTCACTAAATACTTCCCATCCACAAAATCTTGACTTCCCCAGGGATAAATTTCCTTGGATTTACCTCTTGACTTGGCCACATACTCCCACTCTGCGTCAGTTGGGAGTCTTTTTCCTTTCCAATTTGCATAGGCCACGGCATCGTACCATGAAACCTGCGTAACTGGATGATTCAAAATAGCTGGTGAAGCATTTGGCCCAAATGGAAACCTAAAATTTGCTCCTTCAACCAACTCCCATTTTTGGGTTTTTGAATCAAAAATGATGGAATTCCCATATTGTTCAGCCTGCGTTTTGTAACCTGTGGCGTTTACAAATTCTTGGTATTCGCCCACAGTAACCAAATATCTATCAACCTCTATTCTGCCTATTTTTACTGTCTTGGGTCTATTGGTTTCAGGGTCAGTTGTTTTGAAAATACCTCCTTTGAACACCACAGATCTTTGATTGTCAGCGATGGAGCTAGTTAGCAACAACAAACTCAAAAAATATATAAGAAATTTCATGATGAGAATATTAAGCATCCCAGAACCAGCTGCCAAAACGGTTTAACCACCAAACTATTCTAGCAGTGGTTTCTAGGAAATGTCGGAATTGGTAAAATGAAAATTAGCAACGGCAGCACATTCAACCTGTCGAGCCAAATCTGGGAATGGGATGATTAACCACCAAATGAGGATAATTAGTAAAATCTTTCATTGTTTGATTCTTTTACTTGCTGTTGGTGGTTAACAGCAACAAGTTTAATAATCTACTTAATCGATAGACAAAGATATTTATAAAAATACTATTATACAACAAAAACTTCAACTTTCTTTTCAATGCCCACAAATAACTACTATGCTATTGATTATTAACTATTTGAAGCCTAAATCCTAAAAAAAAAATTAAAAAATTTAGGATATTTAAACATTAAAATAATACAAAATAAGTACCTCTATATGACATCAAACAAGCTGTGAATACCAATAGCTTTTTCTCTGACCAATCCTTCGGCATATTTTACGCCTATTCTTCTACCAAATTCTATATTGCGGGCTTCTACCCTTCTAAAAAAATCTGGCGTTGAAATTATAGTTTCGGGTTCATTGCTTTCAGGGTCATGAAACTGACTCTTGTAAGCCTTGAAGGCCTCAACCTTGGTTTCATAAAATGGCGTAATGTCAAAATATAAATTGGGTTCAATATAAGTATCTTGAATGTAGTAAAGCAAAGAATTGGGCTTCCATGGAATTTGTTTTTCCCCATTCTCATTTAGGGTTATTACTTTTTCAAGACCGGAAATAAAAACCGCCTCCTTCACTATTTTTGATGCCCTCACGTGGTCGGGGTGCCTATCAATTTCAGGGTTTGTGATAACTATTTCTGGCCGATGTTTACGAATACACTCCACTACCTTCATGATGTTGGGCTTAGAAACCTCGAAAAAACAATCTGCAAAATTTAGGTTAGCTCTAAAACTCAGTCCAAGAATACTTGAAGCCACTGTAGCTTCTTTAATTCTTATTTCGGCATTGCCTCTTGTACCCAACTCACCACACGTGAAATCAATTATTCCCACCGTTTTACCCAGTGCCAAATGTTTCAAAATTATTCCACCTGCCACCACCTCCACATCGTCTGGATGTGCTGCAAAAAATAAAATATCCAGTTTCATTATCTTATCTTTTAATGTTGTTGATGTTTTTAAACCAATAAATGCCAATGTTGTGGTTTATCGTATACACTTCATTTCTATTTAATTGATTAACAAGCAAATACCCAATTTGCAAATAGCTCTTTTTGTTGCTCGGGTAAGCCAATCCAACAAAAAATCTGTTTTGGTCAAAAATATCCTGTCCAACTTTGGCATTTTTGAAATACAAGAAAAAGTTATCATAAACAACTACCGAAACTATACCTTTCTGCTTTTTCCAATATGCCAAATCCACAGAAAAATTCACATTTCCGTTCGCACGCATTTCAAATTTGCTTTCTGCGACTTGATTCATAAAACACTCCTCAAGTCTAACCCAGTGAGAAAGCTTAAATCTTCTACTCAGGTATGAAGCAGACTGGAACTGTTGCCATATTCTTTGTTCGTTTTCAACACCGTTAAACCGCTGGTATTCAGAACCAAAATTTGAAAAAGTGTAACCTGCCAACAGCTGACTTGCATCATCCAAAAAATAAATTGCCCCCATTCTTGCCAAAGTCTGAAACGGTTTATTAGTGAAATTGTCGGTCCTTCTCAAATGCGGCTCCAGCCATAATCCCCAATGGTTTGAAAACCTGATTTTTGTATAGTTACCAATCCACAATTGATTTCCAACTACCACAGAATCCGGTTGTTGACCATGACCTACGGTGCTTCCAATAATCACCACAAATAAAATCTTCAGGGCATATTTCATCCCTTCTTGAAGGTTTTATTAAGCAGGTTTGGCCTGTAAGAAACACTCAAATAACTCCAAACCGGAGTGTCATCCACCGCTTTTGTTTTCTTCAACAACACCATCGATTCTCCCTGTTTGTAAAAAGAAAAACCAAAGTTTACATCAACATTTCTGCGGGCCTTATACTGAAATGAAAGGTCATTTTCAAATCCAAGAAATTTATTAAGTTCATTCTTCTTAGCATCCTTTTGAGCAAATTGAGAATAAAAAAGGTGAAAATCTGCTCTTAATGTAAGCTTTTTGTTCAGATCGTAAAAAACAAAAAGATAAGGATCAACTAATCCTTTGCTATTGACATCTGCCGGAAATTTGGTATAAAAATTCATGTTGCCCATAAATTTCCAAGCAACACCATACAGTGGTACAAAGGCTCTGGTGCGGTCCGAAGTTATCGTTTCTGCGTCACCACTCATGATTTCGGCACCTAATCTATTTCGGAACTTTCCTGTATTGTAAGAGATTTCCGGCTGTAAATAAAAAGCATTTATAACCTTAGCATCAACATTTTTCCCGAATTGATAATGAGCGTTTAAGGTTGCGTAAAAATCATTTGCATAGTATTCTAATCGCCCTCCAGACGTAAATCGAGGAAGTCTAGTTTTATTTAGTGTCGGGTTATCATAAAAATCAACCGTGTTTAATAAACTATAAGTCCAATTTTGATTAACCTTCCTTTTATAATTTGCTACCAAAAGGTATTTATACTTATGCGAGGCCACTGGCGAAAAAGCTACTTCATAAGGATCGTAATATTTTCTTGTAAATGCCCCAATGACGTCCAAAGATTGAAGGTCGCTTTTGAAAATATATCGCAAACCTTCGTGAGATTGCCCCTGCTGAGCCCAAGGTGAATCAGAGTAAAGGCGGCCGTTATCCAACGAAATGCCCTGACGTCCAAGTCTGATTGAAGAATTCTTAGTAAGCCTAGGTTCAAGGTAGAATTCATAAGCATTTATTGCTCCTATTTTCTGATTCTCTCCTTCTTTATTAAACAAATGAATCTCCTGAGGAGAGGCATGAAATCTAACATTTTTGCCGTGGAAATTTATCAAAACCCTATTTCGCTGAATCACAAATATGTCTCTTTCAAAATCCTCAGAAGTGCTAAATCTATAATTGTCGGTAAGCTCTACACGTGGCTTTATTTCTAAATCAATATTTAATGTGCTTCTTGGAGTAGAAATCGACTGAGCATTTAAAAGATACACCTTAAGCCATAAAACAATAAAGACTTTAACTTTTTTAGATTTCATTATTTCCAGTGCTACCACCCTACAAAAAAGTAGTTCTCGATTATTCCATACTTTTTTCTGGCATTTCATAAAATTATTATTCAAATGGAAACGAAATCAGGCAAAATCAAGAACTTTGAGGTTATGAAGAGTTTTTAGATAATAAGATAATAGCTCATAATTCAATGCCTTAAACCTACAGTCTACCTTGCTTATGCACTCGCAATTTTCGCCACATTCCGTTGTCAGCCTAACCTTACACTCTGTAAAGTTTAATATTTCCAAAACAGGAATATCTTCAAGTTTTTTAAGTAACCTATATCCTCCTAATTTACCTTGAAAGCTCTCCACAAACCCATTCTTTTTAAGTTCGAGCATGATACTCTCTAAAAATTTTTTCGGAATTTCAGTACCTTTTACAATCTCCGAAACATTAATCAGCCTCTCTTTTTTATTCAGAAAAACCAATGCCTTAATGGTGTAAATTGTCTTTTTTGTAAATTCCATAAATGATTTTGTTTTCGTGGGTGGGTTCGAACCACCAAACTAGGTTTATGAAACCTCGCCAACCCCAATGATTGTCACGAAAGTTTGAAAAAGGGAGTAGAATAAAATTCCTGCTTTCTACTCCCTAAAAGACTCATGATTAGTTAAGAGTATATCTCAAGGTTACACCGTAGGTACGTGGATCACCCAAAATACCGCCGATTTGGCCAGCACTTCCTGGAGCTACCAAAAGCTGCTCGTAGTAGTCTTTGTTTCCTAAGTTTCTACCCCAAACAAATAGAGAAATACCATTGGAAGCTCTGAAACCTACTCTGCCGTTTAGTAAGGCATATCCTTCAATATCTAAGAATTGTGATGGTGAAGGGCTTGAAGAAAATGTAGAACGATAATACACATCCAGGCCACCGAAGTAGTTTCCTTTTAAGCCAAACAAACTTCCTTTTCCTGTTATTTCGGTACCCAATGATCCAGCGTATTTTGAAATTCCCGGTAAAACACCTCCTGAAATATCTTTGAAAGCGGTAGTTCCACCAACTTCCTCGATGGGAACAGGTGCATTGGTAAATTTCACATATTTACCATCGGTATAAGCAAAAGCTCCATTAAATGTAAAGTGGTTGTTTACTCTAATACTTCCATCTATTTCAAAACCAATTACTCTAACTTCTTCTGCATTGGCCAAATACCCTCTGTTTACACCAGGTTCAGGAGTTTGTACTTGTGTTTGATAATCTTTGATGTTGGTGTTGTGAAAAACTACGTTTAAAACCGAACTTGCAGATGGTTTGGTTTTTACGCCTAACTCCAAATGTCTAACGGCTTCAGGTTTTACTGTCGCCAATTCTGTCAATACCCTGCCATTGGCTGTTGGTAATCCTCCCACATTAACACCGATAGGCTTGTAACTCAAAGAGTACGTTCCAAAAGTATTTACATTCTGATTGAGTTTATATTGTAAAGTCAACTGGCCAGAAAAATTATCTTCAGAAGCATCTATGTCAAACGTTTGATTGCTATAAACCCCATTTTTCAAGGCCAACAATGCTGCATCTGTGGTTTGTAAACCACCATAAGTTACACGGCTATAGTTGGCCTGTTTAGCATCTTTGTTATATCTAATTCCTGGCAAAACATGCAATTTCTCAGTTATCGACCAGTCAGCCTGAGCAAATAAGGCTACGCTAGATGATTGGATTCCGTAGGTGGTTTTGATTCCAAAATTGTCAAACAAGCCTGGGGTTTTCCACAATGGACTGGTAGAACTTTGTGCAAAACGCCATTGGGCTGTACCTGCTTCTTCGGTATGAACTGGATCTGTTCTTAAATCCTGCCATAAACCAAATGCACCTACTACGCCGCTTATTTTATCATTTATTTTGCCAGAATATCTAAACTCTTGTGAATACTGGTCATGTGCTGAAGTTCCCGATGAAATCGAAAATGAGTTTAAGCCCGTATAATCACGGTCGTTTAATGGATCCCATTTCCAATATCTCCAAGCGGTAGTTGAGGTTAGTGTTCCACCACCTATTTTGAAGTCGGCATTCAGTGACAATCCACCCAATTGGTTTCCAGCCCTTGATGGGGTATCCAAATCTAATATTCTTTCAAATGCACTTTTGTATGGAAGCGAATAGCCCAAATCAGCAATTATAGCATTGAACTGACGATAGGCTGCACGTTTGGTGGTCACTACCT
This sequence comes from Leadbetterella sp., assembly GCA_035299025.1. Lineage (GTDB taxonomy): Bacteria > Bacteroidota > Bacteroidia > Cytophagales > Spirosomataceae > Leadbetterella. The sequence goes on along the minus strand of DATGXK010000014.1, from coordinate 195,269 downwards.
TGGCAACAGGCCAACCATAACCCACTGGATTTTGGTCGGTAACGTCGGCTATAAAAGTAAAATTGATTTTATCCGTAGGCTTAAATAATAACTGCCCTCTCACACCTATGTTATTGATGTCGTTAATATTGGTTTGTGTACGTGTATTATATAACAAACCGTCTCTTTGAGTTCCGGTAAATGATACCCTTGCCGCGAGTTTCTTGCTCAAAGGGCCAGATACCGAAGCTTTGGCCTGTATATAGCCTTTGTTGCCATAGCTCAACTCAAAACTTGCCGATGGGTCAAAAGTTGGGGTACGAGAAGTTACGTTAAAAGCTCCTGCAGTAGTATTCTTACCAAACAATGTACCTTGTGGTCCACGAAGAACCTCCACTTGGTCGATGTCTATAAAGTCAAGAGCCGTAGCCGCTGGACGAGCATAATAGACACCGTCTACATAATATCCAACACCAGGGTCAATACCGTCATTGGTTAGCCCATAAGTAGAACCTAATCCCCTGATATTGAGAGTAGTATTTCTAGCGTTTGAAGCATAAAACTGAACTGTAGGCACCAATTCTTTCAGACGATTTACATTAAATGCTCCTTGGTCTTCTACCGTTACTCCTCGAATTACCGAAATGGGAATCGGAATATCTTGAACAGCTTCCTGTCTACGCCTTGAGGTTACTACCACATCAGCAAGGTTTTTGGTATCCTGTTCTATTCTGATTTCTACTTTGCTATCATTGATAACGAGTTCCTTCTTGATATAACCGATGAACGAAACAATGAGCGTGAAAGGCAATTTTTGGCCTGTTACAAGTGCAAACTCGCCATTGGCATCTGTTGAAGCTCCATTGGTAGTCCCTTTTATAGATACTGTAGCCCCGATGATTCTCTCGTTGGATTTGGCGTCTAATACTACACCTGAGACTGTGGCGTTGATGATGGGTTTATCTTGGGCAGAAATAAGCAGGGGAAATAAAAATGCTCCTACTAGAAGACTCGAATTTAAAAGTTTTTTCATTAATTTGAAATCGTTTAATTGAAAATAAGAAAACTGACCTCTTGCGAGGCGGCTCATTTAGCGATGATTTTATTTTTGTTAAGCGTCCGCCAGTCTGGTTGCAGCCAGACTGGTTTTTTCTAAAATTATTTTAAAGACAACATCGTTTTTGCATGTAATTGTTTTTTTCACAAATGTATGATAATCTATTTAGTCTATCAAAATAGTAGAGTATTAAAAACTTCACTATTTCGAAATATTCTTGTTTTTGTTATATCATTTTTGAGAAAATTCAAATTTTTGAAGAAAATCTTATACGAAAAATGAATTTTCAGCACCTCTAAAACATCAATTTCAATAATTATTCAACCCATCCAATATCGGAATTAAGTAACAAACAAATGAAAACAAAACTTCTCCTTCTCTTCCTTTTACTTCAAAGTCAGCTATTTGGGCAGTCTATAAGGGTAATGACCTTCAACATCAGATACAATACCGAACGAGACGGCATAAACAAATGGGATAACAGAAAAGATCGAGCAGCCGATATGGTGAAATTCTATGAAGCAGACTTCTGCGGCATGCAAGAAGCTCTTATTGGGCAAATAAATGACCTTCAAGAAAGACTGCCCGAATATGGGCACTTTGGACTTGGCCGAGACGACGGCAAAGAGAAGGGAGAGTTTTCACCGATTTTTTACAACAAAACGAGATTTAAACTTTTGAAAGAAGAGACCTTCTGGCTCAGTGAAACACCCGAAAAACCAAGTAAAGGCTGGGATGCCAATCTGCCCAGAATCGTGACTTGGGGATATTTTAAAGACCTCAAAACCAAAAAGAAATTTTATGTTTTTAATACCCACTATGATCACATTGGTCAAGTAGCCCGGGCAGAAAGCTCCAAACTAGTTTTGAGGAAGATACAAGAAATAGCTGGAACAGAAACGGCCATTCTCACTGGAGACTTCAATGCTACACCAGATTCTGAGCCTATAAAGATTATTTTGTCAGGACTTACAAATACCAAAGCCATCAGCCAAACCCCACATTTCGGGACAGACGATACTTTTACAGGATTCGAAGCGAAAGAACGAGAAAAAAGCGAAATTGATCATATATTTGTAAACAACCCAAAGCTAAAAGTGCTAAAGCACGCCACTCTTAGCAATACTTGGGCCGGGCTTTTTGCATCTGACCATCATCCAGTTTTGGCAGAAATTTCGCTGAAGTAAAAAAACAAAAACACCAGACCGAAAGGCTGGTGTTTTTCTAATATCTCAAGTATATATTACCTATCAAATTTGCCAAAGCCAAACACAAGACCTCCATTGACCATGAAGCCGTTTTGGTAAGACGCCCAAATATTTAATGGGCCAACTCTAAAGCCAGCTTGCGGTGTTACCTGAAATTTGGTTCCAGCTTCTGCTATTTCTTCAGAATTTACATCAACCTTTGCTCTAGTGTTTAAGCCTAACTGTAAGCCAACAAATGGTTTAAACTTTTCTGTCATCAGATAAAATTTGCTTTGAGCACCATATCTAATCCCTGCTGAAGCCGACTCGCTGTTACCACCAACGGCTGCTCCCAAATAACCTCCAAAATCGATTCTTGGATTTGGAGCATAGGCTGCTTCAAAAATATGAACCGCCAAACGACCCGAATTTTGACCGCCACCAAGACCGGCTCCTAAAATACCTACTCTAACTACCTGTGCGGATGCACCAATTGAACCAATAATCAAAAGTGCTAATAATGTGAAAGTTTTTTTCATGTAAATAAATTTTAAAATTTGGATAATGTCGCAAAGATAGTACTTGACTTTAATTCCCAAAACAGTCTTTCTGAATTGAATAAATTTGAAGAACAAACTAAATATACACTTTCAAAAAACCGATACTTTTATAAGTACACTTTATAAATTACCCGATATTTTTATAAATTCATGAATATATTCAAAAGAAAATCTTTTACAAACAATTCATTTTTTATTGAAAAACTGAACAAAAAAGCCAGATAAGAAAGAAAACACCATAAACAATTCTCAGTTTTTAAAAAATTTTAATAAATTACACCCCAAAACAAAAATCAAACCTTGATGAAAAAACATCTGCTGATAATCTTTATGTGTTTTGGAGCTATTTATGCCAAAGCTCAACACACCATTATACCTGCTCCGGTGAGCTTCGAAAGCAAAGAGGGAATGTTTATGCTTGATAATCAAACCAGTATTGATCTAAAGGCCAGCAACCCTGAACTCAAGAAAATGACGGAAAACTTTCAAGCTTTTCTCAAAAATGCAGGGCTAAACATCAACATCAAAACGGTACCAAATCCTGACCGTGCCAATAAGGTAATCGTCTTGGATTTGCTTAAAACCAAAGATGCCGTACTGGGAACTGAAGGTTACACGCTTGAAGTAAAAGACAATACCGTAGAAATTTTAGCAAATGCCAACGCTGGAATATTCAATGGCTTACAAACATTGAGACAAATGCTACCTCGTGATTTTGAATCAAAAGACCATCCAATGGGTTTAGGTATGTTGATGGGTTGCAAAATAAAGGATTATCCACGATTTGGCTGGAGAGGTTTGATGTTTGACGATAGCCGCCATTTCTTTGGCGTAGATGCCGTTAAGGATTATATCGACAAAATGGCTCAGTATAAATTCAACGTGTTTCACTGGCACCTAACAGACGATGAAGGCTGGAGAATAGAAATAAAATCATTACCAAAACTTACAGAAATTGGGGCTTGGAGAGTAGAACGTTACGGAAAATTCGGCGAAGACCGACCGCAACCAAAAGAAGGCGAAAAAGCTACCTACGGTGGATTTTATACCCAGGAACAAATAAAGGATGTCGTAAAATATGCTGCAGAAAGAAATATAACCATTGTACCCGAAATTGATATTCCAGGGCATAGCATGGCGGCTTTGGCAGCCTATCCTGAACTGTCAACACTAAAAAAACCAACCTTTGTTAACCCTGGTGCTAAGTTTGCTGAATGGTACGCAAACGGCACTTTCGAGATGCTCATTGAGAACACGCTCAACCCAGCCGACGAAAAAGTGTATGACTTCGTAAACAAAGTAATGACCGAAGTGGCCGCACTTTTCCCAGGCCAGTACATACACATGGGTGGCGACGAAAGTTATCATGGCTATTGGGAAAGAGATGCCAATGTACAGGCTTTCATGAAAAAAAATAACATAAAAGACACGCATGAACTACAAAGCTATTTTGTGAAGCGTGTTGAGAAAATAGTAAGCAGCAAAGGAAAAAAACTTATCGGCTGGGACGAAATACTTGAAGGTGGTCTTGCTCCGGGTGCGGCTGTGATGAGCTGGAGAGGCATGAAAGGTGGTATAGAAGCTGCAAAAATGGGGGTTCCTGTGGTCATGACACCTACAACTTTTGCATACATAGACTACATGCAAGGCGACAAAAGTGTAGAAAACCCCATCTACGCCGAGCTTTCGTTAGAAAAAACCTTCGAATTTGAGCCAGTGCCAGAAGGCGTAGATCCAAAATACATTCTTGGAGGACAAGCCAACCTCTGGACAGAGATGATTCCAAACCTTCAGTTTGCTTACTACATGACTTATCCAAGGGCATTTTCGATCATAGAAACCCTCTGGAGTCCGAAGGAATCAAAAAACTGGAACAGTTTTGTGAATAGAGCCGAGGCACATTTCTACAGATTTGATGCTGCCAAAACCAATATTTCAAGAGCCGTATATGAGCCCATTGTTAAGGTGAAAAAAGACGGTGAAAAAATAATGGTGGAACTAAGCAACAACGTACCTAACACCGAAATCTATTACAGCATAGACAATACCTATCCTGTAAATTTTGCGAATAAATACAAAGGGGCTTTCGAAGTACCAAAAGGTTTCTTGAGCCTAAGAACTCAAACTTACAGAAACGGACAAGCACTTGGCAGAGAACTTATTATACCCTACGCAGAGTTAGCCAAAAGAGCAAAATAGAGATTTTCTGAAAATCTTAATTGTTACTGAAAAAATTTAAAATGAGTCAATACCCATTGGCTCATTTTTGTTTTATAGTGGAATTGTAATTTTTAAAGAAAAAAAATAAAAACAGAAAGTTAGGGAAATATGCACCAATAAAACTGAGTAAACGGCACAATAATTGCTCTAAAGTCTTGGTTAATAATCAAACTTTTTCAGACACATGTTCTTAAACTTTACGGTTGTATTCACATTATTTTTGAATATTCTTTCACTCAATTTTGCTCCGAGCCACAAACACATCACCAAACGATACAGTATACATGGTATTGACCTATCGCATCATCAAAGATACGTAGACTGGGAAAAAATAGCGGACCACGACGAGTTCAAAGTAAGTTTTTGTTTCTTAAAAGCCACCGAAGGGGCCACGCACGAAGACACCCGATTCCATTCTTATTGGAGAGAATGCTCAGACGCAGGCATCGTTCGTGGGGCATACCATTTCTACCATCCTACAAGAGGAGCTGCTGACCAAGCCAAAAACTTTATAAACAATGTAAAACTACGTGATGGAGACTTAGCTCCTGTGTTAGATTTTGAAAAAGACAGCCCTAATGCCAACGTTATAACCGTAAGAAAAGGCCTTATGAAATGGCTGCAAATTGTGGAGAAACACTACGGTATTCGTCCGATTATTTACACCAATACTTCCATCTACAACAAATATATCAAAGGTCATTTCAAGAACTATTCGCTTTGGCTAGCTGACTACAAATCAGGCAATATTCATTCCTTAGTTAAAAGCCCAAATCTCAAATTCTGGCAGTACACAGAAAAAGGAAGAGTTTCGGGTATATCAGGACATGTAGATATCAATGCATTTGTGGGCCCTGAGGAAGAATTTGAAAGCATGAAACTTGGAAACGAGGATTTCGCACTAGATATCGAAGTTGAATCTGTTTCCAGAAAATAATTACTTGCGATTTTTGAGTGGTATTATATATTTGCATGCCGTCCATGTATCGTCAATAGCACTTATTTTGACGTCAACCATGCCATGTTTCACGGCCACAGCTTTAGCTACGTGATAATCCAAATCAGTAGGTACGCTAGAAGTTTTTTTAGGCCATGAAACCCATATCATTCCTTTTGGGGCAAGCCTTTCAAAAGCTTCAGCAAAAGATTTCTCCAGTGCCAGTAAATTACTTTCAAAAATATGAACAAAATCAGCCTGTTCGTTTCCTTCTGCTTCCTCTACGTCAGGCACTTCTATCAATAAATCAAAATAGTTTTCAGGAATATTCCTCAAAATCACTTTTTGACCATCTTTCAGACCGAGTTTTTTGTAAAGTGGGTTGGGCATGGAAATCTACTATTTAGGAATACAATCACATTCGATTTAAAATCACTTTTTTTTAGTCAATAAAAGCTTCCACTTCAAATTTTCCAGAACTCCATTTGTTGAATTACCACTTTCTACGAAAAGCTTCATTTTGAAATTCTCACTTTCTTTAGAAAATGTAAAATCAGACTCTGGCAAGTCAACAGCGTTGAATTTGGTCAATTCATTTAAATCAAAGCCAATTTTTTCTTTTGAATTAATATTTACGTTAAGTTGATTTTGTTTCAAATCCCAAGTGAATGTATCATTTCCAATTTTGACCACATCTACTTCTTCCCGAAACTCATTCGGGCTAATAAGAAAATCTGCTTTATCCAAAACCAAAAACTCACTATTTTTAACACTAAAGTATTTATATAAATCAAAAGTCTTTTTCTGAGGAAATCCCGTCAATTTCATGACCAATTGACCGCGATTATATTCATTTTTTTCAGCAATCAACTCATCAAATTGTTTTTTAGTTAGATACTTCTCCAGTCTTTCAGGCTGATTTTCTGATAAATATTCTAAAGCTGCATAAGCCCTATCTTCGTCCGTACTATCTAATTTCACATTAACCGGCACAGCAATTTTATCGTCCTTTAAAAGTTTATATTTATTCAACACCTCCTCCAATCGACCTTCTTGGTTTATTCTCGAACTTTGGAAAGCATTAAAAGGGGCATAAATACCAAACAAACCAACCAACAATAGTGAAAGCGGTATAATCTTGATGTTATCTACCTTCGAAATTGAGAAATATAAACTCACTCCAAGCAACCAAACTGATAATAGTGCAACAAAAAAACGAGGCTCTGTAAGTCCATACTGCGAAATTCTGACATAAATGGCCACCATCATTAAAGCCACCAATGGCAATAAAATCCAATAGTATAGTTTAGTGTAAGTCTGAATCCACTTATTGGCTTCTTTGAGCGGATAAATGAGCAAAAACGCCAAAATACCAAAAATGGCACTGGCCAGCACCATTATACTCACCCAGCCTTTGGGCAAAGACCATTGCAAGGCAATTTTGGCCTCATAGGCAACCAAAATACCCAAATATATGGCCACCAATGGTAGCAGAACATATTGTGTAAAATACTTTAAACCAATCGGAAATTCGGTTTCAGCATCTATCTTGTCTAAACTTGGCAGCTTAGAAGTGAAAATGAGTGTATTGAAAAAACCGTTAACCCCAAACCAAATATAAACATACCAGTCATTGCTCAAATTCAATTCGAAAAGATTCTGAATTCCAGAGAAGGCTAAAACCAAACCTGCACTGAGTGTGCCGCTATACAAAAAAGCCGTTAAAATATTGATAAATAGCGTTTTGTTGTATTGCCAAAAACCCGAAGGATTATTCTTGAAAATATACGGGGCCACAGAAACCAATAAATGAAAAACTATGACCAACACACCATACTTAATCATGAACGATTTGTTGTAAAAAATATCGGCTGGTGCGGGAGATCCAAAGAAATAAAATAGAACAAACGCCAAAATGGACAAACCAAGAATCAAAAACTTTGGGGTGATTCTACGTTCTTCAAAAACCTCTGCACTAAAAAACAATGGCAAAAACAATAAAAGCGTGGTGGCCAACTTTTCTATTTCCTTGCTATGAGCATCGTCTGTTGCCATCATTACAAAAAGTATAGTTCCTGCCAAACTGGTAAGAAGGGTAACTGGAAATCTCCCGATAGCCGTAATAAATGAACCCAGAACAGACTTTAAGTTTTCTAAAGAAAAGAATTTTGCCATTTTTTAGTGATTTACGAATCAAAATAAACGTATTTTTTCTTTATATGCCCAATTACCCCTATTTTTATAATTTATAAAATATTTTATTAAATATCAAATGAGACTAATCAAACTCTTTGCTTTTTTTGCAATAGCCTTTGGTTTTACAGCTTGTAAGACTTCCAAAATCACCTCTCCAAAACCTTTAGCTGTAGTTCCAACGAAAGACCAATTGGCTTGGCATGAGCTCGAAACCTATGCTTTTATCCATTTCACTACAAATACTTTTACGGGTAAAGAATGGGGTTATGGAGATGAAAGCCCATCGATTGTCAACCCAACTGACATGAATACAGACCAATGGGTAAAAACCATTAAGGATGCCGGCCTGAAAGCTGTGATTCTTACCTGTAAACACCACGACGGCTTTGTGCTTTGGCCTAGTAAATATACCAATCACTCCATTGCCGCGAGTCCATACAAAAACGGTAAAGGCGACATCGTGAAAGAGGTTTCAGAAGCTTGTAAAAAATATGGTTTGAAGTTTGGCGTATACCTTTCGCCATGGGATAGAAACCGAGCCGACTACGGAAGTCCTTCTTATGTAGAGTATTATAGAAATCAACTGAAAGAGCTTTTTGCGGCTTATGGGCCTATTTTCGAGATGTGGTTTGACGGAGCCAATGGTGGAGATGGCTACTACGGTGGCAGCCGAGAAATGAGAAAAATAAATGGAAAAACTTATTACGATTGGCCAAAAACCATAGAACTGGTTCGAGGTTTAGAGCCAAAAATCTTGTTTTTTTCAGATGCGGGTCCGGAAATTCGTTGGGTAGGAAATGAACGAGGAATAGCTGGCCGAACCAATTGGAACACCATCAGTAGAGACACACTTTATGCTGGAAAAGGTGGAATAGAAGAACTATTGAATACAGGTCACGAAAATGGCAAAGACTGGGTGCCTGCGGAAGTTGATGTGAGCATCAGGCCGGGCTGGTTTTATCATGCCGAAGAGGACGCTAAAGTAAAAACACCTGAACAGTTGTTTGACATTTATATGACATCAGTGGGTAGAGGATCCAATTTATTGCTCAATATTCCGCCTGATAGACGTGGTCAAATTCACGAAATAGATGTCAAAAACCTTTTGGAATGGAGAAAATTATTGAACGAAAGGTTTGCAAACAATCTAGCACTTCATAAAAAAGTAAAGGCTAATGACACATTCAACAAGAAACAAAAAGCACAAAACCTTACAGATGGTGATAATAAAACCTATTGGGCGGCTTCAAAAAACACTTGCGAAATTGAAGTAGATTTAGGGAAAACCACTAATATTAACTTCGTTGAAATATCTGAATACATTGCTTGGGGACAGAGAGTAAAGGCTTTTGAAGTGGATGTATTTGAGAACGGAAAATGGAAAAATGTAGCCAAAGAGACTACTATCGGCTACAAACGAATAATTAAAATTCCTACTACTAAGGCAAGTAAAATACGATTAAGAATAACAGATGCAAAAGCAGAAGTTATCTTGAGTGAATTAAAAGCCTTTTAAAACTTCTCAGCTCAAAAAAAAGCCCTTGAAAATCATTCTTCAAGGGCTTTTCATTTACATTATTCTTTCCAGATTTATCTCTGTATTTGGCCTGATTACCAACGGAACTTTCTCCACCTTTACGTTGCTAGCATCCAAACCAAACCACTTGTGTTCGGGGGTTGTAAACTGCTTAATGAAGAAATATGTTTCCATAACAATCTTCTCAAAAAATGGTAGTTTGTTGTCGTAAGACAGGTATTTTTCCAAAACCACAAATCTAAAATCTCCGATAACGTTTTGTTTACTGAGTGATTCGTAACGACTTGTGATATCCACCTCCCCAGACTTCACCAAATCTTCCAATACCTTCTTAAAGTAGAGATTGATTTTTTGTTCTACTCTGAAACCTAGTTTGAAATTTACTTTTATTATGTCGTCCTGAGCTATTACATCAACCTTGTATTTCTTAGTGTATGGCTCGTCGGTGGTATCTACATGCACAAACCAAAAAATATCAGCCCTTTTCGGCCTTTTTTCCAAAATAGAATACATTACCTTTGACTCGATATCGGTAACCCTATTGGCGTTAGACATAAATATCAAATGTGTCGCATATTTTGGAATACTCTGGTCTTCACTCAATTCCTTCAAGCCAGGTATAAACTTCTCGAGCTTGACATACTCTGTGAGTCTATTTTTTATTTTGCTTGATCTATACCATACAATCATAATACTGGCAATACCCGTGGCCATTAGTAACGAGACCCAACCTCCATGGGTAAATTTGAGTAAATTGGCAGCCAAGAAACTAAACTCTATTGTCAAATAAACTACCAAAAATAAACCGACCCAAATCTTACTAAATTTGTGTGTGTAGAGATAAACAACCGCCAAGATGGTGGTCATCATCATGGTGAGCGTAATGGCCAGCCCATAAGCAGCCTCCATGTTGGTTGACTTTTCGAAATAAAGAACTACCCCAATACAACCCGCTAACAAAAACCAATTAATTGAAGGAATATACAACTGGCCTTTTTTATCTGAAGGATAGTTCAGCTTTACTTTTGGCCAAAACGAAAGTCTAATACCCTCTGAAATAAGCGTGTACGAACCCGTAATCAATGCTTGACTGGCAATAATGGCCGCAGCAGTGGCTATAAAAATAGCTGGCAATAAAAACCAATCTGGTACGATTTCATAAAAGGGTTTTCTGTCGCCTAAATGGGTTCCGTGCTGAGAAATGGCCCAAGCACCCTGACCAAAATAATTGAGCAAAAGCGTAATTTTTACAAAAATCCAACTCACACGGATGTTCTTTCTTCCGCAGTGTCCAAGGTCTGAATATAGAGCTTCAGCTCCTGTCGTGCACAAAAACACTGAACCCAAAAGCCAAAAGCCTTCCTTATGCAAGAATAACAACTTGTAGGCATAATAAGGATTTATAGCTTTAAAAATAGCTGGATTATGAACAATTTGTGAGATACCCAAAACGGCCAACATAGAAAACCATACGAGCATCAGTGGTCCGAATGCCTTACCTACCACATTTGTACCCAGCGATTGTATCAAAAACAAAACTGTTAGAATAGCTATAACAATCGGTATGGTTTCAATTTCTGGATATTTTATTTGTAATCCTTCTATTGCTGAAGAAACAGAAATAGGCGGAGTAATGATACCATCAGCCAAAAGAGCCGCACCGCCAATTATAGCAGGTACAGTAAGCCATTTGGCGTGCCTCCTAACCAAAGCATAAAGGGCAAATATACCTCCCTCTCCCCGGTTATCGGCTCGCAATATTAGCACCACATACTTCAAGGTGGTTTGTAATGACAAAGTCCAAAAAATCAAAGATAAAGAACCGAAAACCAGCTCTTCGTCAATCACTTCTTTGCCAATGATGGCCTGCATTACATAAAGAGGAGAAGTACCAATGTCGCCAAAAATAATTCCGAGAGTAATCAATAAGCCTCCAAGGCTAAGATTGTTGGTATTGTGATGTTCGCTTGACATGAATTTTAAAAAAGTTTGCAAATGTAGTAACAATTCTTAATCCACAATTTTTTTTATAAAAATTTTACATGAAATACACATATTCTCCTTAAATACTCATAATTAGTATCTTAAAAACAAAAAAGAAGGCCGAAACCTTCTTTTCTTAGTATCTACATTAAAGATAAATCAGTCTTTATCCATTCGATTTAGGTTGCTTGATCGCTGACCATAAATGAAAAATACCAAAAGACCAATCAATAGCCATGCAATGGCAAGTTTTTGAGCTAGGCCATTCAACAAGGCAATTAAACCTACGTTAGTAATGATTCCCAAAGGAGCTATAATCATCAACATCGGTGTTTTAAAAGGTCTTTCTCTTTGTGGGTCTTTGATTCTAAGAATCAATACAGCCAAACAAACCATCGCAAATGCGAAAAGCGTACCGAAACTTGTCATATCACTCAAAACACCAATTGGTGTAAACGAAGCCACCAAAGAAACTACTAAGCCTACCAAAATTGTGCTTTTCCACGGAGTTTGGAAATTAGGGTGTATTTGTTTGAAGAAATTGGGTAACAAACCGTCTTTTGCCATGCCCAAGAAAACTCTTGTTTGGCCCAACATCATTACCAACATCACTGAAACTAAGCCTGCGGTGGCAGCTGCAGTAATAACAAAAACTGCCCAAGGTTTACCCACATGGTCAAATGCAAAAGCTACTGGAGCTTTAAGAGCATCTCCGGTAATCTCTTTGTAGTTTATCATTCCAGTCAACACTAACGATACCAAAATATATAAAACCGTACAAATCAACAAAGAGGCTATAATAGCAAAAGGTACATCTTTTTTAGGATTTATGGCTTCTCCGGCCGATGTTGAAACCACATCAAAACCAATATATGCAAAGAATATGGCCGCCGCACCACTCAGTATACCTTTGATACCGTAAGCCTGTGAAGCCACGCCATCTTCGTGAGTTACCATTTCAGGCTCTGGAATAAACGGATGCCAGTTGTCGAAATTCACATAAAAAGCACCAACAATAATCACAAACAAAATGGCCGCCAATTTGAGGATTACGATAAGGTTGTTGGTGTTTCTCGCTTCTTTTATACCTTTTACCAAAATCCAAGTTACAACCCACGTGATTACAAAAGCAGGTAAATTAAATGCAAAAGTTGAAGGCTCGAGATTGTGATTGGTAGCATAGCTAGCTGCAGAAAAAGGGTCATTTCTGAGATAATATGGAATATCTACACCAAAAAGATTGAGGAGTTTATTAAAATAACCGGACCAACTCACGGCTACCGTCATAGCTCCCATGGCATATTCGAGTATCAATCCCCAGCCTATAATCCAAGCAAAAAGCTCACCGATAGTACCATAAGCATAGGCATAAGCCGAACCTTCTACCGGAAGCATACCTGCAAACTCCGAATAACACAATGCCGCAAAAACACACCCAATACCCGCCACTATGAACGATAATGCTAAGGCCGGACCTGCATGATAATGAGCTGCGGTACCTGTCAAAACAAATATACCACCACCTATAATACCACCGATACCGATAGCCGTAAGGCTCCACTTGCCCATTACCCGTTTCAGCTGGTTATTCTTAATATCTGCCTCATAGGCCGACATCGGTTTTTTACGCCAAATACTTTTTTCCATGTTTCTAGTTTTAGAGTTTTGTAATTGAATCGCAATTTAACCTAAAAAATGCTTGGATTCCAATCATGATTATCTAAAATAATTCATTTTTTGGCTTCCAAAAATAGAATTCTACTAAATTTTGAGCAATTGAGAACTTTTAGAATTACCTCAATCAAATGTAGGGTATCGTGATTTTGGAATATTTTTTGAGATTATTCCAAAAAACACTTAATCCTTTTTGAGCTTAAACTGTCCAATTCAAAAAAAAACCCATGAAATCATATAAAATAATTCTACTGTTAGCTTTTCTGGTTGGTTGCAAACGAGTGGACGTTGATACCGAGTACCGCTTCTATAAGAAAATAGAAATAAATGGTTTGGAGCGAAGTTTTACTGTGGTTTTACCAAGCAATTATAACGATTCTGATAACCGCTTTCCGGCCATAATAGCCATGCACGGCGGAGGAGGTAGTGCCAAACAAATGGAGGAAAGCTATGAACTTCCCGAAAAAGCTGAGGCTCAAAAATTTATAATGATTTATCCAGACGGTGTACAAAGCGATGGCATTTTAAAAGTAAGAACTTGGAATGCAGGCACTTGCTGTGAATATGCCGCCGAAAAAAACATAGATGACGTAGGTTTTCTGAACAAAATGATAGACAATGTGGTAAAAGAGTTTAGAATATAGCCAGAAAAAATTTATGCTATGGGGATGTCTAACGGCGGAATGATGGCGTATCGGTTGGCATGTGAACTTTCAGATAAGATAGCCGCCATAGCACCTGTGGCATGTACGATGGTTACTACAGAGCAATGTTCCATCAAAAAAGCCATACCGGTTATCCAGTTTCATTCAGCTCTGGACCAGCACGTGCCTATTGACGGCGGTGTTGGAATAAGAGGGATTGATTTTCCAGCTGTTAAAAAGGGTTTAGAAACTTGGGCTGTACGCAACGGATGCTCCGCAGATATTCCGGAAATTACCGAAAACAAAAAATATACTACCTTTCAGTGGGGCAATTGCTCCTCAAATTCCGAAATTGTACTCTACGTTACCCAAGACGGCGGCCACTCATGGCCTGGAGTCAAAAAAGTAAGAATCGGCGGTGACGACCCCTCCAGTGCTCTTAATGCCAATGATTTGATCTTTGAATTTTTCAAAAAGCATTGAAAGACTTCATTGTTTTACGATTTACGAACTTTCAGAATTTCTAATAAAACCTTACTTTCACCTACACTTTTCATCTCAGCCTTCACAGATTACCCTTTGCTCAAAGGATATTTTAAGTTATTTTCACCAAAAAATCGGGAATACTTTCAGTAAAATGTTTAAAAATTATCACAATCAAATTTCAAAATTCATTGTATTCTTAGGAATGTCAATATTTTTGAAAAATCCAACCTCAGGTCAAATACACAGGATGGCTTTTAGTCTAAATAGCCAGAGCAACATCTGTTTTAGTGCCAAATTGAATGATTCTGATACACTGCTTATGATGTTTCACACTTCTTCTACCGGGGTCACAGTAACTAAAGAAAGCCTTCAAAATAAAATACTTCTAAAAAATAAGCAGAGCACCAACGTACAAACGTGGGGCGGAAGAGCGGATTCCGAATTTAGCGAACACAATACACTCAAGTTGGGTAGTTTGAAATGGGACGATATGACGGTGTTTGTAAACGAAAACTCTGGGCCAGATACCGACGGAAAGTTTGGCTATGACCTTTTCAAAAACAAAATTGTATCGCTCAACTATGACAAAAATACCATGGTGGTATCAGAGCTTTTACCCAAAAACTTAAAGGGTTATCAAAAAATGAAACTGATATTCGAAGACGGAAGCATGTTTATAGTAGGCACTTTAGTGTTTGAAAATCAAGAATTTATAGGAAATTTTATGTTTCACACGGGTTATGGTGGAGCTATTCTTTTAGATCCGAAATTGGGAGAAAAGTATAACTCCGGATCGCTGCCAACCATCAGCACTTCTGAACTTAAAGACTCCTACGGCAACGTTTTTAAGATTGAAACCAAACTTTTGCCTAAAGTAAAACTCGGCAAAAAAACACTTAAAAATGTTCCACTTAGCTTTGCGGCACGGTCTTCTGATATACCCATGAAGGTTTTCGGAAACGACCTTTTGAAACGATTTAATGTGATTTTCGATTTTCAGAAAAATGAAGTTTACCTGAAACCGAATCGTTTAGAAAAAATGAATTATACCGTGAAAAAATGAATAGAAACATCCTTAAATCCTATTTTCAGCAAATTCTACCTATGCCAGAGGAAATTGCCGCTCAGTTTTCTGCAATATTGACTTTCAAAGAAATAGAAAAAGGTGAAATTATCCTCCAAGAAGGCAAAATCAATAATCTCACGCATTTTATTGAAGAAGAATTTGTAAGATCTTTTGTGATAGATGTCGACGATAACGAAGTCACCACCGAACTTTACGGACCTTCTGAATTTGCCGACAATTTTCTCTCTTTTTTTAGAAAAACCGCAAGTCCAGAAACTTTTCAGGCCATTACGCCCTGTAAAGTTTGGGTAATGGACTACGAAACTGTCCAAAAGCACTTTCATGATTTTCCTGAATTTAGGGAATGGGGGCGATTGCTACTACTGAGCAATTTTGCAAAGCTCCAAAACCGCACCATCAACCTCCTAAAACTCACAGCAGAAAATCGTTATGAAAAACTTATCCGCCAAAAGCCCGAACTCATTCAAAATGTACCTTTGAAATACTTTGCATCCTACCTCGGCATTACCGATACTTCGTTGAGCAGAATCCGAAAAGATTTTGCTCGGAAATAAGCTATTTCACCGAAGGAGGAAGCAATTTGTACATTACGGGCGTTACGATTCTCGTCAAAATCAAAGACGAGATTAACCCTCCAATAATCACCAAAGCCAAAGGTGAATAAAGTGGCGAATGCTCCAAAACCAACGGAATAAGTCCGCCGATGGCCGTCATGGTGGTGAGAACGATTGGAATAAACCTTGTCTTTCCAGCAGTTTCGATGGCTTCATCGATGGTTAAACCCTCTTCTTTTCGCAGATAATTGGTGTAATCTACCAACAAAATGGAGTTTTTAACCTCAATACCTGCCAAAGCAATGATTCCTACTATAGCCGTAAATGAAAGACTGTATCCAGCCAAATACAATATGCCGACAGCTCCGATAACACCCAAAGGAATAACCGAAAGCACTATAAATGAGCTCTTAAAGGTTTTGAACTCCAACACCAAGATAGCCAAAATACCGAAAATAGTGATGATAATAATCGTACCCAATCCACCGAAAGTTTGAGCTCTTTGTTCCTCTTCACCTGCGATAGCTATTCTATAGCCTTTGGGCAGTTGGAATTTCTCCAATTTTTCCTTGAACACTGCCTGAACATCCGGCGTGAGATAGCCATCCGCTACGAAAGCTGAAACACTCGTAAAACGCTGTTGGTCGTAGTGTTGGATTCTATTTGGAGAGGTTTCGAAACGGATGGTTGCAAGTTGAGACAAAGGAATCTGAGCACCCATTGGAGAAGACACATAAATTTTATCAAAAACATCTGCCGAAACGGTCTTTCCTCTTGGCAAAGTGATGTTTATTTCATAATCATCGCCATTTTTATCCTGAAACGTACCCAGGCTCAATCCCGAAATTGCCATTCTCACATTTCGGTCTATTTCTGCCGTAGCTATGCCCATCATACCGGCTTTATCTTTGTTGATATCGACTCTAAGATCGGTATTAACGGCCCCAATTGGGTTGTTTACATAGATAGTTCCCTCTGTAGATTTGTATAGTCCTTCTACTTTCAATGCGATATTTCTGAGCGAATCCAAGTCTTCTCCAAAAATCCTAACAGCCAAGGGTGCATCTACTGGTGCTCCTTGCTCAAACTCTATGGCCTTGATTTTGGCTCCTGGGTAGGTCTGAAATTTCTTCCGAAGTTCGTTGATATAAGCCGTTCTTTCCGGCACTTCTGTTTCCTCTTGCAGTTGTACAAAAATTTGAGCCGTATTGCTAGAAGTACCTCCTTTGGGCAAGATATTATAGTAGATTCTTGGGTTATCTTTCCCGATATTCGAGGCATAGCTTTTCACCAAATTATCCTCTGACAGAATCTTTTCTACAAAACGAACTGCTTTGTCCGTCAATTTCAGGGAAGTCCCCAAGGGCGTTTCTATGTTAATCAAGAATTGTGGTTTTTCCGACTTTGGAAAAACACTCACACCCACTACTTTTATCATAGCCAAACTGCCACCAAAAAGTAAAAGAGCAACAAATAGTGTCTTGTATGGGTTGGCCAGAGACCAATTGAGCACTTTTTTGTAAGAGCCGTCGATTGCCCTATTCATAAATTGTAAAAACACATTTCCATGTTCTTTTTCTTCTTTTGGCATCAACAAACTGGCCAAAAACGGCACAATAGTGAGCGAAACAAAAAGAGAAGCCAATACCGTAGTAATCACTGCCATAGGCAAACTTCGGATAAAATCACCGGCAGATTCTGGCAAAAAAGTTAGGGGTAAAAAGGCGAAAATCAGGGTAGCTGTGCAACCCAATACAGCCAAACTAATCTGTTTTGTGGCTTCAGTTGCCGCTTCTTTTCGGGTATATCCCATCCGCAAATATCGGGCAATATTTTCAACCACCACAATGGAATCATCCACGAGTAAGCCTAAAGAAATTACTAAGCCCACTACCGAAAGCTGATTGATACCATAGCCGAGCACATCCAAACCTGCCAAACCAATGGCCAAGGAAAGCGGAATGGAAATCATCACTATTAATGCCGCCCTAAAGCCTAATGGAATGAGGGTGATAAGCACCAAAACGATTGCAATAGCAAAATCTCTGCCCAATCCCAGGAGCCTTTTGGAAACGCTGTAAGCTTGGTCGAAGCTTTTCTCAAATTTTATGTGATTTGGGAGTGTCTTTTCAAAGTCATCGAGTAGTGGTGAAAGTATCTTATTCACATCAAAAATATTCGTGTTTTTTTTCTGCGAAGCCGTGATAAAAATCCCTCTTTTGCCATTGAGCCTAGCCAAATAGGTTTCGTCTTCATAACCAAAATTGACCTCTGCAACGTCTTTCAGGTACGTAATCTGAGTGCCTGAGGTACTTATAACCGTGTTTTTGATTTCATCCAAAGACTCATAAGAACCAGAAGTTTTCACATTTATTTTCCTATCGCCTATCTCTATGGCTCCCGCCGGAATATTGAGGTTTTCGGACTGTATAACCTGCATAACCCTGGTTAAGGGAATTTTAAACTGAGCAAGTCGGTCCGTATTAATGGCTATTCTAACTATTCTATCTGGTGCGGCATGAATATCCACATCCTTGATATTTTTTATCTTTTTTATCTCTGTTTTCAGGTCTTCGGCGTAAGACTTGAGCTCGTTGTATGAAGCCGTCTCTGACAAAAATGCCGCCTGTATTATGTTAACTGTTTCGGGCGTATATTTGAATACATCTATCGCAAAGATATCCTGTGGAAGTTTACTTTTCAGACTGTTGAGTTCTCTCAGTACTTCGTTGTTTTTTTCTTCCTCGTTGACATTATGATTAAACTCCACGACAATAGAAGCAACGCCGTCGTTAGCATACGAAATCATCTTTTTGATATCGGCAATGCTACTCATTTTATCCTCTATGGGTTCCAAAATGAGTTTCTCCATATCTTCAGGGCTTGTGCCTGGATATACCACTACTATAGAGTTGAAAGTGGCCTTTAGAACTGGATCTTCGGCCTTTGGCATATTGAGCAACGAACTGATTCCCAGAGCCATAATCATTACAAAGATGATTATGGTAAACTGGTGGTTTTTTACGGAAAAGTCTGTTATTTTCATCTTCTGGGGCTCTTTTTAAGGATGAAATAGTTTTACTTTTTCGCCGTCTGCCACAAAACCACTTCCTCGGGTCACTATTTGTTCTCCTTGGCTCACTCCTGATATCAACTCTACCGTATCTTCATAAATTTTACCGATTTTCACTGGCTTTTTGGTGACTTTGCTTGTTGCCGAATCAAAAACAAAAACGAAGGCATTTTGGGCATCGGCTTCAAGTACCGCAGTTATGGGCAATACCAAGCTGTTATTTATGGTACTTGGCAAAACACTAACTTTAGCCACAAATCCAGAAATGAGTTTCTTATTGGTGGGCTGCATTTCGAGCTCAACCTCGTAGGTTCCTGTGGCGGGATTGATAGTCTGGGCTATCTGGGTTACTCGGGCCGAAAACTTCTCGTTGGGATAGGCATCCAGCTCCACACTGGCTTTATCTCCAATCTTTAGTTTAACAATCTCCTTATCGGCCAGTCCTACATTAAGTATGTAAGCATTTGCTCCAGTTCCGAGAATTAGTGCTGGCGAAAAGGGAACGATTAATTCACCTTGTTCGGCAATTTTACGGAGAATTCGGCCGGCCGATGGGGCATATATTTTGGATAATTTTCTATTGTATTCGGCAGCTGTCAATGCTTGGGTGGCTATTTCAAGACCACTGTTGGCGTCTTGAAGATTGGTTTGTGTAGCCGCTTCGTCATCATACAATTTCTTTACGCGGTCAAAGTCTCTTTTAGCTTTTTGGAAACCAATTTTAGCCTGATTTACTTGGGCGTCAATTTCTGACATGTCTAGTTCAGCCAAAAGCTGTCCGGCCGAAACCGACTGGCCTTCTGAAACATACATACGCTTTATCATTCCGCCAGTTTTGAAGGCCAATTTCAGTTCCGACTTAGAAGCCAGAATACCAGAGGCGTTGATTTGGTCTGTGAGATTTTGGCTTTGCACTGTGGCCACTTCTATGGTCTGCAGTTGCGAATCTTCGGCGATCTTTTCTTTTTTTTCTTTGCTCTTACAAGAAACCATCAACCCGCTGATTGCTAGTGTTATAATCAACAATTTTTTCATATTTTTTAGAAAATTTTTCTACTCTAAATGTTTTGTATAAAATAAAATCTTGCGTTTTTCAGAAAATGATTCGATCAAAACTCAGCTAAAACCATTCACATTCCGCTTACTTTCTTCAGGTCAGCATATTTTACCCAGATATCGTACTTTATCAAGGATTCGGTAAGTTTGGCTATCATCAAATCGTTTTGTGCTTTCGAAACTTCCATAAAAATGGCATTGCCATTTCTGTACCTACTGCTTACCAAATCATAGATTTTTTGTGTTTTCTCTATACCACCTTTGGCTGAATTGAGATTTGAAATACTGGCCTGTAGCTCTTTATATTTTTGTAAAACCTGCAACTGCATCTGGTTTTTGGTTTCTTCCAGTTTCACATTCAATATTTCGGTAGAAATCTTGGTCTGTTCTATTTTGTGTTTTTTCTCATATCCATGAAAAAGATCCCAATTGAGACCCAGCTGGGCTACCAAATAAGCTTGGCCAGATAAATTGTATCCAAATCCCTGAAAACCGGTATTGGCACCTACAAATACTTGTGGAAGTTTAGCGTTTTTTTGCTGCAAATTCAAAAGCGACTGGTTGATGCGTTTGCCGCTATTTATCTGGTCAAACTCCGGTCGGTTTTCAAAAGCTGATTGCGTATAGGTCTGTAGCTGATTGACGAAAGGAAGACTGGAAATAAGTGTGGTGTCAGCCTCCACTGGATCTTCCAATGGCCTGTTTATCAAGAAATTGAAATATGCTTTAGCGATAGCATTGTTCTTATTGGCTTCTGTAATTTGTTGATCGAGCTTTTCTAAATCATATTCGGTAGATAATACCACATCTTTCAAGATTATGTGATTGGCCAAAAGTTTCTGATTCAGAGTGTTGAGATCTAGAAGTACTGTCCGGGAATTATCATAAATTTTTATGGCTTCCAAAGATTGTAAATATTGGTAATACGCATGCTCAATATTGTGCTTGAGTTCGTATTCTAAATACTTCTTTTTGGCATATTCCGACTGCAAAATTTCTTTTTGCAAAGCTATGTTGTTCTTGATATCAGGATTGAAAATCGGGTACTGAATCGCAAATTTCGTATCATGAAAATTGTTTGGTGCCAACTGCTGACTTACGTTTTCGACCTGCGGGAAATTATTGGTTTTGGTCAATTGATTAAGCGTAGAATAGACCGGATTGAGCAAATCTCCAATCGGAAAATCCAATTTACGACCACCTGCCGCCAAGGAATAGTTGGGCGAGAAACTGATTTTTGGAAAAAGATTGGACCGAGCAATATCAATACTTTTCAGTGCTTTTTGAAGCTCCAGATTTTCTTGTTTCAGAGATAAGTTACTCTCTAAACCCTGATTGATATAGGATTGTAAAATGGCCGATTGAGCGGACAAGTTTTGCCAAAAAAAACAAAAAACTAATATATGGAATAGTTTTTTCATAGCATCTAAAGTTTTGTAAGTGCCAGATTTGAAGCCGCTTTGGCTATAAGTTTACCTTCTTCGTTGAAAACCTTACATTCGGCATGTGCCATGGTACGTCCGTCTCTGATCACTTCCGCAATCACTTTGAGTTTTTCGCCCAATTTGCCCGGTCTCAAAAAATCAATATTGAGATTTATGGCCACATAAAAACCCTGTTTGCCCAATGTAAATGTCGTCATTCCTATTACCTCGTCTATCAAGCCAGCAATGGCCCCGCCGTGCATAATGCCTGCCGGATTTGTCATTTCTTCTCTTACCAAAAACTCAACAGTGAGCGTGCCTGTGTGGGCATCAATGAGTTTGCCATTGAGCCACCTTCCAAACGGTGACGGACTTACGTCTTTGGCTTCTTTTCCAATCAATTCTTTGAACATATTACTTCTTATTTTTCCCAATAGTACCTAAATGTGTGTCTTTAAAAGCCGTTTCATATTTTAAGCCATAACCAAACATCCTATCCATGGCCGAGTGTGAAAGCAGTATGGCTCCTGCCAAACTTATTTCGTTTTTGCCCAATGCATAACCAAAAATTATACATAGTATGGCCAAACCTTTGTGATGAACTAGGTTATATAGCCATGCTCCAATTTTGGGATTGATAAGATAGCCAATCATAGATAAATCAGGCACCAACAGCAAGGCCGGAAACCACCACCACTCGTAGCTGAGCAATCCAAAAAAGAAGATTCCGAAAAGAAATTCGGCCAGATCTTCAAGTTTTAATAGCGTTTTCATTTTTTATATTTGTTTGATTCCAAGAGCTTTCACTTTTTCTAAATATTTTTTTCTAAACCCATCCTTCGAAAATCTTATTGGTCCGATAGACGTTATTTTCACTGGTTTTATACCACAAAATTCCAAAATCATATTTTTTAAGGCTTTGTGGGCTGGTGCTCCATAAATGAGCCAATGATACCAAGCTGGCTGATCCATGGTAGTGATTATTCTGGCAGATTTGCCGGTTAGGTATTTATCCCACCAAACTGAGTTTTCTTTTTTCTGAAAAGCAAAACCCGGTAGAAATGTCCTGTCAAAAAATCCCTTCAGGAGAGCGGGCATACCTCCCCACCAAAGCGGGTAAACTATCACGAGGTGATCGGCCCACCTAATTTTTTCCTGAGCCGACAAGAGGTCTGGTTCAAGTTCGGTGCGTTGTCGGTAGCCAAATTGGAGGCTCGGGTTGAAATTCAAATCGCTCACTACTATCTCTTGTACCTCCGTACCTGCGTCTAAAGCACCAACTTTATATGCATTTCCGAGTGCTCTACAGTAGCTTTCGTGATCTGGGTGGCCTTGTATGATTAATGTTTTTTTCATGAAAAATAAACTGCTAACAGTACTGAAAGTGCTATAAAAGCACAAAGTGGTGTGAAATATTTGGTATCATTTTTGGCAAATTCGGTGTTCAATATTTTCTTGAAAAAACCAAAATATTTAAAATCTCCCAAGGCTCTTATCGCAAAAACCGCCACCAGAAAGAGCAAAAGCTCTGATTGATAAATAGTTACAAATTGAAAATGAAACATGCCCGCCGCTTGGACGAATATTAAACTTATCAATAAAAATGGAACAGCTACAATCACAGTGGCCAAAGGCGACGGCATAAAGACCCTTTTCTCCGGATTTATTTGTGGTATTACAGCCGCAGCTCCCCATCTGCCCCCCGATGCCCAATAAAAATGGATGAGCGAAACCAAGAGCATTATCAAGGCATTTAACAGGAAGAGGATTTGGCTTATATTCATGACGTTATAGTTTTCGAAGTGATTCTATCATAACTTCCAAAGCTCTCTGCAATCTTGGGATTCTCTCTGCTTCCGGAAACATCGACATACGCCTGCGTAAATGCAAACTCGCGAAACCGTGCACATTGGCCCAAATCATCATAGCCAAATCTTCGGACACTTGGCCTTTAAAATAACCTTTGGTTTTACAAGCATCAATAAGAGCAATAAGCATATTCAAAGCTGTATGCCCATCTTCCCACACATCGCAGCGACACTCGAGAGCCTCTATGGGGGCGGTCATTAAAAACATGAGTTCGTAGAGCTCGGGATTTTCAATCGCAAATTTCAGATATTCATGACCCATAGCTATCAATTGCTCAAAAGGGTCTTCAATAGGTGCCACAATCATAAATTTGGCAATTAAACCCTGAAAAGCCTCTTGGTGTAAGGCAAACAAAAGCTCGTTTTTATCTTTGAAATAAAGATAAATGGTTCCTGGACTATACTCTATTTCCTCGGCTATATTTCGAATCGAAGTTTTTTCAAAACCATGGTCAAGGAATAGCTTTTTGGCAGCTTCCAAAATTTTGGTTTTCATCTCTTCTTTTTCTCTTTCTTTTCTATCTGCTACACCCATTATTATTAAACGGTAGTTTTTTATTTAACACTACAAACTAAATGAACACTGTTTAGTAATCCAAATTATTTCTAAAAAAATTATCAAACGGTGCTAAATTCAAGATCCCAGCGTTAATTTTCCATAGCTTTGTAGCTTCAAAAACGTGCCAAAAATGATACTTAGCTTCTTCCTCTTTTTAAATGCCCTCATTTTATTCCAACCATTAAGCTCGGATGTGGTAGGAATTATGGATGGAGACACCATAGAATTGAGGATGGTTTCAAACAACCCAAAGGCAAAAACCAGAATAGGTAAAAACCTACGAATTAGACTTGCTCATGTAGATTGTCCGGAGCGGGGAATGCCGTTTTATCAGAATGCAAAGAAGTTTACATCAGAAAAATGCTTTAGAAAAACAGTAAAGATTGTACATAACAATGAGTTTGATCGTTACGGTCGATTGATAGGCGAGGTGATTTTACCAGATGGCAAAAACCTCAACCAAGAGCTGATAAAAGCGGGGCTTGCCACGCATTACAAAAAATACTCAAGCTCGTGGAGTTACGCACGTTTGGAAGTTGAGGCCAGAGTGAAAAAAATAGGAATTTGGAGCAAATGACTCCCTTATTTTCTTACAAAAAGCAAATACTCGCTGTTGTTGGAGCCAAGCATGAGTTGGTCATACTTTTGGCCATCTTGTTTGGGTACTATACCAAAGTTTGTGGCTTCCAAAAACATAGCCTGAAATTTACCATCAGCCTCTGTCTCATAAGGTTTGTTGAGTATTTGAAGATTTAAGTTTTCAAAAGTGCCACTCATATTTTCCGAGTCGGAGTTTTCAAAACTTACATTGTACTCGCCTTTGGCATTAAGAAGATTTATTTTTGCGGTATAATTATTCGCATCGCTGAAGCGAATCCTGTACAAACTCTTGTCGTAGTCATAATCATCACAAACAAAGCATTTATAATCAGCCAAATGACTAAAAGTGCCGACATAATGCCATTCGCCCGAAAGGCCCGTTTCGGCATCTATTTCGCTCCTATCGCATTGAAAAACACCAAAAAACAAAAAAGCTACAAGAATTTTATACATCATTTAAGGTAAATAAGTTTTACTGGACTCACATGTTAACTAACGCACAACCTTCAATTTTTAATATTAAGGTTTTCAGAATTCTATCCAAGAATGATACCGAAACTTGTGTGTTCTTCTATTTTTAAGAAAAATAGGCCATATATTTTTCAAGAAAAATAATGATTCATATCAACTGTAAGATTCCTAGAACAGACAAATAGTTGGGAATGAGCACAAAAAACAAATATTTCAGAATAGTCTCCTTCTTCAAGGCCTATAGCTCACCTACTTCCTACTACCTCCATAAGATCGTGTGGTGGTTTTAGAAATTGCTCGTTGAACAAGTAAACCATGGTTATCAACAAAACCACAAATCCCAAAAGAACCAGAATCTGGGTAATGGATATTCGCTGAATGTCTTGTCGGTCTTTCAATTCGCACACCTCTCCAGGACAGTGCAATACCTTACCTTTATTGAACCAACCGTACACTTTGCAACCAATGCAAATGCCAAAAGCGACCTCAAAAAACATCAAAACCATACAAATGAGACAGGAAATGCCATTAATAGGCCCGTAGGCATTGAAAACAATCATATGAACAAACATGGCAGTAGACAAGGTAAGACCTATTATCCAAGCAAATCTCTTTTGTGCGGCACCGACGTATTGTGGTGTTTGGTTTCTTACCATAAACCTGGCAATAATAAGTGAGGGCGAATACTTGGGATTTACAAAAACCCGAATGCCCATATCGAGCATAAATACAGTTATAAAGTACTTTATTAAAAGAAAATCGGCCTTAAACATGATCATCATAAATGATAAGATCATAAATAAGAAAAGGATACCGGCGGCACCTCTAATTTCTCTTTCGTTGAGCACGGGTATACTATACCCCGCCACACTTTCTCCAAATTGTTTCATTATGTAATAGCTTTTTTTTCAAAAAAAGCTAATAATCAAACCATTGAAGTCCAATATTACATTAAAGGTCATTTTTAAATGTGAAAACTGCCTAAGGGCAAATCTTAGACCCATGGGACTGAACAAATCACAACTCATTGCCCAAGGCTCCAAAAACCATACTTTCTAGAAATGCCTCAAGCAACTTTGGATCTTTCTTCTCGGCAAAGTCGCACAAACGTGGCAAATGATGCATAAAGAAATACTGAAAATGTGAAGTTTCTACAAGCGTGCTTGCAAGAGAGTTGGCAAACTGGTATTCAGGATTGTATTCCTTAAAAACCGATGCTATCAATTCGCAAAGTTCTTTATACGGTACAAAAACCTGACTTTTATTTAAATCATCTACCTCTTTTGACAAAAAAGTTTTACTGCCATCGGCTATGGCTATATAGTAAAGTGCCTTCTGGTCAATCTCTGTTGAAAAGGAATTGGCGTTATCTTCCCATACCAAAAGGTCAATAATAGTCTTGATTTTATCCTTTGGGCTTTGCAAATTATTAATATTGAACAAAACCTGATATCTTATAAATGCCCAATAGTAATCAATAAGATAAATTAATAACTTATGTTTGTTTTCAAAATATCGATAAACCGTGGCTTCGGTGGTTGGAATGATGGCAGCCAACTTTTTAAACGTAAACTGCTCATAACCAATATTTGATATCAATTTAATTGATTCAGAGATGATTTTCCTACCGATATCAGTCCCGTCGGGGTCACGAAGAAACAAGGAACTGTTAAGTTTAATTTTAAATTCAATTTGCATATTGGAAATTTAACAGAACAAAACTAAATAGTAAATGTTACAATAACAAAAGTTTAACAACTTTTTATAATAGTTTTACTATCATTTTAAAAAGTATTATTATCTTTGCAAAAAATATTTCTCACATGGAACAAAAATATTCATCAACCATTCGCTCGGCAACAGGCAGAATTTTGGATTTGCTGAAGCTAGACAAACAAGACATAAGTTCGATTTACATATATTCTATTTTTGCAGGAATACTCTCCTTGTCATTGCCTTTGGGTATACAGGCCATCATAGGCTTTGTAATGGCCGGTAGCTTGTCTACTTCTATAATAGTGCTTATTGGGCTAGTTTTAGCCGGCACTTTTTTCACAGGCCTACTTCAAGTCAGAACATTAGAAATGATAGAAAAAATCGAGCAAAAGCTTTTCGTACGCTATTCTTTAGAATACGGAAATCGACTTCCAAAACTCAACATTGAGAAATTGGATAGTTATTACCTTCCCGAACTCGTAAATCGTTTTTTCGACATCAGCACACTTCAAAAAAGTCTACAGAAATTACTCGTTGAAGTACCTGCGGCTCTAATACAAGTTATTTTAGGTATTTTGCTCTTAGCATTCTATCATCCATTGTTTATTGCTTTTGGATTTATTTTGTTAATTACCGTTTCCCTTATTCTACATTATACATCCCACAAAGGCTTTTCGACCTCTATCGAAACCAGCGACAACAAATACAAAATAGCGGGTTGGTTAGAAGAAATGGCACGAAGTATCAAATCGTTTAAATACGCCAAGAAGTCGCACCTACACCTCGACAATACCGACAAACTGGTTACCAAATACCTCGACTCACGCACCAGACACTTCAAAATCCTGCAAGTTCAGTACTGGAGTCTGATCGGATTTAAACTTCTCATCACTGCGTCTATGCTTATTATAGGTGTCTGGTTGCTCATAAACCAACAAATAAACATAGGCCAATTCATAGCAGCAGATATTGTGATCATCGCTATTATGGGTTCCATCGAAAAGCTCATTGGTGTAATGGACCAAGTATATGAAGCTCTGACTGCCGTAGAAAAACTGAACAAAGTAGCGGAGGCCGAGATAGAAACTTCTGGAAAGGAAAAACTTGCGGTTAAACCTGAAGGAGTATCCATCTCATTTGAAAACGTAGATTTTTCATATGAAATCAACAACGAAATACTCAAAAACCTTACATTCAACGTAAACTCGGGCGAATGGGTATTGTTGTATGGAAAATCTGGTGCCGGCAAATCCTCAGTTCTGAGGCTCCTAACGGGTGCATTTAAGAACTTTACCGGAAATATAATTCTGGATGGGCTGCCAATTAGAAATTATGATTGTGACTCCATAAGGGCTCAAACGGGCATTCTTCTAGGGCAACAAGACATATTTCTAGGCACGTTAGAGCAAAACCTTACCCTAGGTATTCCGAGTATATCTACCAAAGATATTTTAGAAATTTCAAAACTCACAGGGTTAGATTCTTTTATAAAAAACTCCGAGAAAGGCCTCGAGACCATCATTGATCCTATTGGCAAAAGGTTACCATCTGAAATACGTCATGCCATTTTACTTACACGTGCATTATTGGGCAAATCTAGGCTTTTCCTTTTTGAAGAGCCTTTCAAATATCTTGATCAGAATCAAATTAGAGATATTGTTACCCATCTAAAAAGCATCTCGGCGACCGTAATCGTAGCATCCGACTCCATGAGTTGCGAACAATACTGTGAAATAATATTGAAACTTGAAAACGGCAAAATTAATACTTTAAGATGAAAACTTTTCTAAATACCAGCTTCGAAAACATCGATGAGGACGCAAAAGTATCTTCGTTTTCATCTATTTATCATATCGACCAAAAATCCTCACTTCGTAAATGGTTTTTGGGCATAGTTATCTTTGCAGTAATAGTGTTGGTGTTACCTTGGACGCAAAATATTCGTTCAAACGGCAATATCACCACACTCCGTCAGGAAGATAGACCGCAGGAGGTCAATACTGTCATTCCAGGAAAGGTGGTAAAATGGTTTGTAAAAGAGGGCGATTTTGTTCAGAAAGGAGACACCATCCTTCAGCTCGGCGAGGTCAAGGTGGAATATTTCGATCCTGTACTTTTACAAAGAACCCAAAGTCAAATCGATGCCAAAAATCAGAGCATCGCAGCCTACCAAGGTAAGGCGTCGACTTCCATTACCCAAGTGGAAGTGCTGAGAAATGCTATGGAACTCAAACTGAACTCAGTAGACAATAAAATTGGCCAACAACGTTTAAAAATTACCAGCGACAGTGCAGATTTAGCAGCTGCCAACAATGCATTGAGTGCCTATTCTCGACAAATTGCGGCCGCCAAAGTAATGCTCGACAGTGGCGTAATATCACTTACAGAATTTGAAAAAAGACGGGTTACTTACCAAGACGCCATAGCAAAAACCACCAGCAATGGCAACAAACTCAGCCAATCAAGACAAGAATTGCTCAATTTGAGAATCGAAAGAAATGGCGTAGTGCAAGAATATCTCGACAAAATTGCAAAAGCTGAAGGTGAACGGTTCGGGAGTGTATCGGCCGCCGCAAGCACAGAAGCCGAAGTAATAAAACTCGAAAATACGCTGGCAAACTATGACGCCAGACAACAACTTTTCTTTATCACCGCACCACAAAGCGGGCAAATAACCAAAGCCATGAAGGCTGGTATTGGCGAAATGCTCAAAGAGGGAGAAATGATAGTAGAAATAGTACCACAAAATACTAAATTGGCCGTGGAAATGTTTGTAAGTCCTCTGGATTTACCGCTGATCAACAAAGGACAAAAAGTACGTTTTGTGTTTGATGGTTTCCCAGCCATAGTTTTCAGCGGCTGGCCTCAAACCAGTTACGGTACCTATTCGGGCGTAATAACAGCCGTAGAAACTTCTGTAAGTGCCAATGGCATGTTCAGAGTTCTGGTGGCGGAAGATAAAGACGACAGGCCATGGCCCAAAAACCTCCGAATGGGTGGTGGCTCCAAAGGTATAGCCTTACTCAAAGACGTTCCCATTTTCTACGAACTTTGGCGAAATATCAACGGCTTCCCGCCGGAGTTTTATGTACCTGAAACCAAGGCCACAAACACCAAAAAATGATCTAAAAATGAAAAACGTACTGATATTTTTGATGTTTTTTCTATCAAAAAATGCTCTGTCGCAAAAAATACTGAAGCTGGAAGACTTTTTAGATTTAATATCGAAGAATCATCCGCTTGCTAAGCAGGCTCAAATGCGAGTGGATATGTCCAAAGCGGAGTTTTTTGCGGCTAAAGGAGTCTTTGACCCCGTTTTGGTAAACGAAACTTCGCAAAAAACACTGGACGGAAAAAATTACTATGGTTACCAAGACACCGAACTGAAAGTTTACACACCCATAGGTCTTTCGGCCAAAACCGGCATAGAAAAAAGTGCAGGAATGTTTACCAGCAACGAAAGAACAATAGGAAATCTGGGTTACATCGGCATCGAAATGCCCGTTTTGAAAGGCCTTTTGATAGATTACCAAAGAGCGACCTTACGCCAGGCTGATATTTATCAAAAGCAATCCGAGGAAGAAAGACGTAAAACCCTCAACGATTTGTACCTGCAGGCCATTGAAGAATATTGGCAGTGGACAGCCGCTTACCAAAATTTTGACTTGCTGAATCAGAATCTGGTCAATGCACAAAATAGGTTGGATTTGTTGAGAATTGCATTTCAAAATGGTGACAAATCGATGAACGATACACTGGAAGCATACACACAAGTGCAAAATATCCAACTGCTCAATCAAGAAGCTAGAATGGAGGCACAAACTGCTGCCATTGGCCTTGCGAAATATCTTTGGGGCGATGATAACACACCCTATTTTCTAGAAACCACCACCATTCCCGACTTGGTGGCTTTTGGAAGTGTTTCCATAGAAGAGCGAACTGAAGAGTTAATCGATTTGGCCAAAAACCAGCACCCAGAACTCGGAATCTACCGTTTTAAAATGGATGCTTTGGCTGTAGAAAGGAGACTTAAACGACAGTCGCTCCTGCCAACGGCCAATCTCAAAATGAATGTTCTGAGCAAAAATTATTACAATTTCGAGTCAGCGTATTCACCGTTTCTGTCCAATAATTACAAATTTGGCTTTGATTTTAAAATGCCGCTTTTCTTAAGAGAAGCCCGAGGAGATTATCAAAAAACAATGCTCAAAATTTCTGAGACCAATTCTATTATCAGCAACAAAACCTGGGAAATAGAAAACAAAATCAGGACCTATGGTGTAGAGCTAAACGCCCTCAAAAACCAGTTGAGCACTTCCCAAAGTATGATCACGAACTATAGAAATCTACTTAGAAACGAGGAATTTAAACTTCAGCAGGGAGAAAGCACGCTTTTCCTTATAAATTCTCGAGAAAACAAATGGATTGAGAGTTTGCTTAAAAACCAGTCGTTAAAACTAAAGTACTTAAAATCGGCCTATAAACAACTTTGGGCTGCTGGTGTTTTGGTTAAGTAAAACTTACTTATCTTCTTTACTTTTTAAGGACAAATATCGCTGAAAACAGTTAGCAACCGCCACCGTTGTATAAGCTTCCGATTTCCAAAAAAGGATATTTCGCAGCAAAGTGCCTCCAGAAAAATATACACCAGCATCCCAATATATTTGGCCATTTTTGGTTTTTTTCTGGCTCAAAATATAGCTAATCGCCTTTCTCATAACCGAGTCTGGTACTGCCAACCCTTGGGATTTGCAATCTATCATGGCCGAAAGAGCGTTAGTAGTACTCTGCACTTTATCGAAGCGATTGATATAACTTTGACTCTGAAAACTTCCATCCGGATTTTGGCTTTCTAGAATATTGTCCACTATGACTTGTGCTGAATTTCGCAAACCTTCTACCCCACTCGCAAATGCCTTAGCTACTGTAAAATGAATATGATATTGATTGGGATAATAAACGGAGTTATTATACCAAAATTTCTTCTGCAGTCGCTTATCTATCATTTTCACCGAATGGCTGTAGCCTTGGCTCAGTTCTAGCTGCCCAGTTTTAGACAAATAGGTGAGCACATTGGCGTTTACCACCACATCCGTATCATTGGCCCCAAACGGCACCCAAGGCTCATAAGCTTCAGGTCGAGCGATGCTTCCGGGGATAAATATCAAAATGGTGTTTACCGTTGTTTTCAGAATATCCCATCGGTTATATTCATACTCAGGATAAAGCCAAGTCATGTATGCCCCTGAGTTGCCGTCTCTATGAAAAAGCACATTAAACCAGTTTCTATTCTTACGTTGTTGGTCTAAAAAAGCATCAAATTTCCTGTGCGAAGCCAGGCTGTTGTTTTCTCCGAAAATCCTGTTGTTATAAAATGCCGCAAGATTTCCAAGCGAGGTGTCGTCGGCGTCTTCGGGCACATTGGCTGTGTTATGGATAAATTTTATTCTTAAATGAAAATTTGTTGGCCTATGTACCCAGGGCTGAGGATTGGGCTCATTAAAAAACTTGAGTCTACGTGCAGGGGGCAGTTTTTTCCAAAAATTATAAAGATTGTCCTCATTGTAAGTCTTTATGTCGTCATGTGCCAGCTTTAAGGTGGGCAAAAGATCCTTTCTGGTAGTATCTAGAAGGTAAATTTCGGCCAGAGCATTGTGGATGGCTGATATCGTAAAGCAATTAGAATCTTGGGCCTTTTGCTTTTTGCCAATAAAAAAATAAGCAGAGGTCAGGTGCATATCTACAGGCCACTCGCCAGCATACTGCTTGGCAAAAATGGTTTCTTTTACCTGTGTTTCCTGAATAAATCTCAATGCAGAATCTATTTGAGAGCTCAGAAACGCTGGTTTTACCTCTTGAGAAAAGGCTTTACTGAAAATTAATACCAAAAGAAAAAGAGAGAGTAAAAAAGCAGTGGTCTTCTTTCTTTTCATACCCAAGATTCGGCTTTTTACTTCGTATACTCACCTCTGAGTTTTTTCAAAGCATGGTTTGAAAACACAAACTCGTCGAGTTCTTTTACACTCGATGTCATGATGGTACTGCTGTCGCCTTCCCAGAGTTTTTTACCTTTATACAGAAACATGATATTGTCGCCGATAGAAAGTACGGAGTTCATGTCATGGGTAATCACCACCGTGGTTATATTGAAATCGTCGGTAATTTCTTTGATGAGTTCGTCAATTTTTATGGAAGTCAGTGGATCCAATCCACTGTTGGGCTCATCACAAAACAAATACTTCGGATTCATTACGATGGCTCGGGCAATCCCCACCCTTTTTTTCATTCCTCCAGATATTTCCGAGGGCATTCTTGGGCCAGTACCGTCTAGGCCAACTTTATGAAGACAAAACTCCACACGGTCATTCTTTTCTCCTTCCGACATCTTGGTGAGCATATCCAACGGAAACTTTACATTTTGGTGTACAGTTTTAGAGTCAAATAACGCTCCTCCCTGAAAAAGCACTCCCATCTCTCTTCTGAGGTCTTTTCTATCATTTTCTCCAACATGCAAAAACTCCCTTCCGTCAAAAAACACATCCCCTTTCTCAGGTTCCACAAGGTCCAGCATACATTTGAGCAAAACACTTTTACCAGTTCCACTCGCACCAATTACCAAGCTTGTTTCGCCTTTTCTAAAAACACCCGAAACATCATCCAATACGACTTTTCCATTGAAAGCCTTACTTATATTTTTTATTTCTATCATGTCAAAAGTTCGGCTAAGAGGTAATCGGCAATCAAAATCGCAATGCAGCTGTTGGTTACTGCCGCAGTAGAAGCCTTCCCTACTTCCAGTGCTCCACCACGTGTATGATACCCCTTGTAGGCCGATATGGTGGCTATCAAAAATCCAAAAACCGCGGATTTAACGATCGGAATAACAAAGTTGTAGGGAATAAACGAAAATCTTATACCATAAATGTATTGTTCAGGCGTAAGAATACCCGTGAGGGTGCCGGCCAAGTAACCTCCAAAAATCCCTAAAAATCCAGAAAAAATAGCCAAAATAGGAAAAGTGATGACCGCCGCAAACAATTTAGGCAAGACCAAATACGAGGCTGAATTGATGCCCATAACCTCCAGAGCGTCTATTTGCTCGGTTATTCTCATCGTGCCGAGCTCTCCGGCTATATTTGAGCCCACCTTGCCAGCCAACACCACACACATAAAAGTAGATGATAGCTCGAGCAAAGTCATGTCTCTCACTATATTGCCCACTATATAAAGCGGTATGACAGGACTTACCAAATTGGCAAAAATTTGAACGCAAGTAACGGCACCTATAAAAAGTGCCACTATCGCAATAATCAGTACCGAATCCAAACCTATGGTTACACACTCGTCTATGAATCTATGCCAATATACCTTGGCAGATTCTCGCCGAGTAAACAATTCATTGAGGAAAATAAAAAATTTACCTAATAGACTCAACATAATTTCTGTTTGAAATGATGAGATACAAAGGTAATCATACTGGAATTAATTAAGGTCTAATGAAAGTGAATTTTATTTAAACCCACAATACCCTTAATTTTGAACAAAATAAATTAAGAATGAAAAAATTAGCCGTTGTTACTGGTGCAAGCAAGGGAATAGGACGGGCAATTGTAGAGAAATTTGCCTCTGAAAACTTTGAAGTGGCCGTGTGCTCACGTTCAGAAACCAATTTGGTAGAGCTCAAAAATGCTTTGGAATCAAAATTCAACACCAAAATCCACATTTTTGTGGCTGACGTTTCACAGAAATCAGAGATTCAGAACTTCGGAAAGTTTGTAATTGGATTAAATCTCCCCATACAGGTATTGGTCAACAATGCTGGGGTCTTTCTCCCAGGAAAACTGATGGAAGAAGCAGAAAATACGCTAGAGACCTTGATTAACACCAACGTTTACAGTGCTTACTATTTATCAAGACTAATGGTTCCGGAGATGAAACCTCACGAGACTTCCCATATTTTTAATATTTGTTCCATAGCCAGTTTGATGGCTTACCCACAGAGCGGCTCTTATTCTATTTCCAAATTCGCTTTATTGGGTTTTAGCAAAAGTCTAAGGCAAGAATTGATAGACACCAATGTAAAAGTAACCTCTGTAATGCCCGGAGCTACCCTAACAGACAGCTGGGCTGGTGTGGATTTACCAGAAGAGCGATTTATGAAACCTGAAGATGTTGCTGATATTGTTTGGGCAAGTTACAATTTATCTAAATCGGCAGTCGTTGAAGAAATCGTACTTCGGCCTATCAAAGGAGATATTTAATAGACCGTTCTTATTCATTAGAAAAAATTAACCTACTCCGATTTTTTGTTAAATTGCGACGTTTTTTGAAACACATAAAAAATATATATGGAATTATTACAAGAAGTAGCAAACATCTCAGGCAAACCGGGCCTTTATAGAATCGTTAAACCTGGCAGAGCAGGGGTAATTGTAGAATCTTTGGATGCACTCAAGAAAAGAGAGATGATCAACGCCAATGCTAAAGTTTCCGTCTTGAAGGAAATTTCTGTTTACACCGAAGACATCAACAAAGCTACACCACTCGGTGAAATCTTCTTGAACATCAGAAAAGATTTTGGAAATAAAGTTGAACTTGACACAAAAACCGCCTCCAGCAAAGAGATTTTTGACTTTTTTGGTAAAGTAATGCCAGATTTTGATAGAGAAAGAGTATATCCAACGGACGTTAAGAAAATCATAAATTGGTACAATATTCTTTCCGAAAACCTTCCAGAGCTTTTTGAGACCCAAGAAGAAGAAAAAACCACAGAAGAGCCCCAAGCTGAGGAACCAAAAGAAGAAAAAAAGAAAAAGAAAAAATAACACAAATGACCCAAACAAAATTTGGGTCTTTTTTTTAATATGTCATCACATCATATCGTAAGAGAAAAACAAGAACCCGCCTTGATAATCGCTAATGGTGAGGCCTGTAGCGATGAGCTTCTTGGCCAACTTTTAGAATGGAGTCCTTTTGTTTTGGTACTTGACGAGGCCATTGAAAGAGTGCTCTCTCGAGGAATTAAAATAGATGTACTTTTCGGCGATTTTGACCATTTGGATACAAACTTTGAAGAGCTTAGATCGAGTCAGTTTCCGATGGAGATTATCCATGCTCCAGACCAAGAAAAAACCGACCTCGAAAAAGCGATAGAATTTCTAATTGGCCGAGATTTTCCAGCAGCAAACATCGTCTGGGGAACTGGCAAAAGAGCCGATCATACGATGGTAAATATTGCCAATTTACCCAAATATTCTGCACGAATTAAGTTAAAGATGCTCGATGACTATTCTTGTATTTTTCCAATATTACCTTTGCCAAATGTTTTTAAGAAATGGTACAAAAAAGACACCATAGTTTCACTAATGCCGATAGGAGAAAGTACTGGAATAGTTACACACAACCTTAAATACCCGCTCCACTCCGAAACCCTCAAACTCGGCCATAGAAACGGCAGCAGCAACCAAGTAGTGGAAGATGGAGAGGTGCATATCAGCTATCAAACTGGGGATATGTTGATAATGGAATGTAAAGATTAATAATGAACGTGTTAAATGTGGATAACTGTGGGCATAAAAACAATTTGTAACCTATTTTTTTATTTTATGGTATCCTAAAATCTCTATATTTATTACCAGTTAAGTACAATTGCCACCACTTATTTCTTTGTGGAAAACTTTTATTTTAGTATTATTTATAGATGTAGTTTTTACAATTAATTGATAATAAGACACAACGAAAAATACCCTCTCGGAAAAATTTTAATAATCTATTTTTCCAAAAAAAATTTGTCTTTTTTTTATTTTATTTTTTATATACTTTTGGGATTGATAAAGAAAATGAACCCTAGAGTTTCTGAATTTATATTACACCTTTTACTCCTACAAAAAACATGTACGTAATTAAGAGAGATGGACGTCGAGAATCAGTGAAATTCGATAAAGTCACGGCTCGTATTGAAAGACTCTGCTATGGCTTAGATCCACACTTTATCCAGCCTGTGGAAGTAGCCATGAAAGTAGTTTCTGGGATTTACGATGGCGTAACAACATCAGAACTTGACAACCTAGCTGCAGAAACATCTGCATCTATGACCACCAAGCACCCCGATTACGCCACACTTGCGGCTAGAATCGCCATTTCTAATTTACACAAAAACACCTTAAAGTCGTTTTCAGGTACCATGAAAATGATGTACCAATATGTAGACCCAAAAACAGGCGAAAATGCATCTTTGATTTCGAAAGACACTTGGAAGGTCATTCAAGCCAATGCCGCACTATTGGATTCGTCTATCATTTATGATCGCGATTTTGGATACGACTACTTTGGCTACAAAACCTTAGAGAAATCATATTTGATGAAACTCAACGGTAAAATCGTTGAGCGTCCACAGCACATGCTCATGAGAGTATCGGTGGGTATACACGGTGAAAACATCGAAAAAGCAATAGAAACTTACAATCTGTTGTCTGAAAGATGGTTTACGCATGCCACGCCTACGCTTTTCAATGCAGGTACACCCAAGCCTCAATTGTCTTCATGTTTCTTGTTGACCATGAAAGATGACAGTATTGATGGTATATATGATACTTTGAAACAAACAGCCAAAATATCACAATCGGCAGGTGGAATTGGCCTTTCAATACATAACATTAGAGCCACTGGAAGTTATATCAAAGGCACCAACGGTACCTCAAACGGTATTATTCCAATGCTCAGGGTGTTTAACGATACGGCCAGATATGTAGACCAAGGCGGTGGTAAAAGAAAAGGTTCGTTTGCCATTTACTTAGAGCCTTGGCATGCCGACATTTTCGATTTCTTAGATTTGAAAAGAAACCACGGTAAAGAAGAACTTCGTGCAAGAGACTTATTCTTTGCTCTTTGGATTCCAGATTTGTTCATGAAAAAGGTAGAAGCCAATGCAGATTGGAGTCTATTCTGCCCTCATGAATGTCCAGGTTTATCAGACTGCTATGGCGATGACTTCGAAAGACTATACGAAAAATACGAATCAGAAGGAAAAGCAAGAAAAACCATCTCTGCCCAAGAACTTTGGTTCCAGATTCTTGAATCTCAAGTAGAAACAGGCACACCGTATATTCTATTCAAGGATTCTGCCAACAAAAAATCAAATCAGAAAAACCTAGGTACTATTAAGTCGTCAAACTTGTGTACCGAGATTATAGAGTATACTGCACCAGACGAGGTGGCAGTTTGTAACTTGGCTTCTATAGCATTACCGAAATTTGTAAACAACGAAGGCAGCGATGCCGTTAGCTTTGATTTTACAAAACTTTACGAAATCACCAAAGTTATTACACGAAACCTCAATAAGATAATAGACGTAAACTATTATCCTGTTCCAGAGGCCGAGAAAAGTAACAAGCGTCACAGGCCAATCGGTATAGGTATTCAAGGACTCGCAGATGCCTTTATCTTAATGAGAATGCCATTTGACAGTGAGCCTGCTCAAAAACTCAACAAAGATATCTTTGAAACCATCTATTTTGCCTCTATGGAAGCTTCTATGGAATTGGCAATAGAAGAAGGCAAATACGAAACTTGGGAAGGTTCGCCAATATCAAAAGGAGAATTCCAGTTTGATATGTGGGGAGTTACACCAGACTCAGGACTATGGGATTGGGAAGACCTAAGAGCCAAAGTTATCAAAAACGGAGTAAGAAACTCATTGCTATTGGCCCCAATGCCAACAGCCTCTACGAGTCAGATTCTCGGAAACAACGAATGTTTCGAGCCGTATACTTCAAATATTTACACGAGAAGAGTATTGTCAGGAGAGTTTGTGGTAGTAAACAAGCACCTTTTGAGAGACCTCGTGAAAATAAACATGTGGAACGACTCTATGAAGAACAAGCTGATAGCCGCCAATGGATCTGTACAGAACATTGCCGAGATACCAACTCACCTAAAAGAGCTTTACAAGACCGCTTGGGAAATAAAACAAAAAACTTTGATAGACATGTCGGCTGACAGAGGTGCGTTTATATGCCAAAGTCAGTCACTGAACATCTTCATGTTGGATCCAAACTTTGCAAAACTAACGTCTATGCATTTCTACTCCTGGAAAGCCGGACTCAAGACTGGAATGTACTACTTACGTACTAAAGCAGCTGTTGATGCCGTTAAGTTTACAGTAGATAGACAAGCCATAGCAGAAACTACGCCAGTAACTGAGAAGTTTGAAGAAAAACCGCTCAACTATGAAGCTTACGCCAAAGAAAATGAGGCCAAAGCCAAAGAAGCAGCCGCTAGCTTTCAATTAAGCGAAGAAGAACTAAAATATGCAGCAATGCAGTGCTCATTAGACAACCCAGAAGGTTGCGAAATGTGCGGTTCTTAAGGATTCCGACTTACAGATTTGCTATTCTAAAAATAAATACCGCCGCAAGGCGGTTTTTTATTTATAATTTCTTAATGAAACTATGGAGGAAAAGAAAACACCAAACTTCAAGTGTAAATAAAAACATACTTTATATTATAAAGGCCAACGAGTAATAATTTTCAATATTAATGCTAATTCTTCCGAATATTTTTTGTGTAGTCCGTTGTAAAATTTCGCCACCACAATTTTTTTAAATCAAAAAAGCCAAAAGCGAAATTTTACAGAGGATCATTACACAAAAAGTGTTTTTTTTATTCTTTTTTTTCAAAAAAGAGAATGCCCGCTTGGCAAGACACACAAAGTATATTGTTTATGAATGTTTTTAACCTTGAGAGTCTATTTCATTATCCTAAAATAAAAAATGGTGACAATTCAAATTCCATAATCAGCCAAAAAGCTCTTTTGTAATTGACTTTAACCTTATATTTCTACAATAAATTCCAATTTTAACGTTCAAATTTTTCAACAAACTATATTTTATGGAAGTCAAAAACTTAAATTTCGTACACTTAATAGACAGATTTACAGAAATGCTTGTGGACTACTCTCCGAGAGTCCTAATGGCCATTTTTACCCTCATTATCGGTTTCTGGGTTGCCAACAGAGTGAGCAAACTATTCCACAAGTCTTTGATGAGCAAGAATCTTGACCCTACCATAGTACCGTTCATAGGGTCTTTTATATCGATTTTGATCAAAGTTCTGGTAATAGTAAGTGTAGCCACCAAGTTTGGTATAGAAACCACCTCATTTGTGGCCATGATTGGAGGTGCTGGTCTAGCAGTTGGCCTCGCACTTCAAGGTAGCTTGTCGCATTTCGCAAGCGGCATATTGATATTGATATTCAAACCCTACAAGGTCGGCGATACCATAACAGCAGGCGGACAAACCGGAAAAGTTTTAGAAATTTTGATTCTTCAAACCATCCTGAAAACGTCAGACAACTACAAAGTAATTATACCAAACGGAGCCATCATGAGCGGAACCATCATAAACCTCTCAGGACTTGGAGCCGTAAAAGTTGGGCTTAATTTTACCATTGCTGGGAATTCTGATACCGAAAAAGTTAGGAATGTGGTCAAAAATGTAGCCCATACTTGTGAGCTCGTTCACAAAACGCCAGAGGTAACGGTAACACTTGACACCTCAGATTTAGGAGCAACCAAAATAGACATCAAAGCCACTTGCGACGCCGGAGACACCAATGCCGTAAAAGATTATCTTTACGAAGCCATTAAACTCGCCTTTGACAAAAACGGAATCGTTGGACCTGCAGGTCCTTTTGATCATTTGACCTCATTGGCGGTAAAATAGCCATCGGGATTTCCTAAATTAGGCCAAAAGAAAAAATAGTTTCTCATTCCTGAAAAATTACCATCAATTCCAATTATTAATGCAGTAAATAAATCTAAAATGGCATTAATATTGAATTGTGGTGGTATTGTTTCACGTTTTCGGTCTGAAGACCGACAGTCACTCGTGCTTAGTCTGAAGACTATGCACAGCCGAATCGAAAAAATTCAAGAATTCCCATCCTTCATCATTCCTTGCCAACCCACAATCAAATACTTTTCCCTATTTTTACCATTAAATAAGGTAAGGTGACGCAAGAATACTATTCAAGATACGCTCGGCAGACCATTCTGCCACAAATGGGTTTGGAAGGCCAAGAAAAGCTTACCAAAGCCAAAGTGCTAATAATAGGCTGTGGTGGCCTTGGCGGGCCTGTTTTGAGCTATTTGGCGGCGGCTGGTGTCGGAACCATCGGTCTTATTGAATTTGATACGGTTTCACTTTCCAACCTTCACCGTCAAATAATTTTTGAAACCCAGCATATCGGTCAACCGAAAATTGAAATAGCAGCACAAAAAATAAAGGCACTCAATCCGAATGTGCAGGTTCTGGCCTACAACACGCCGCTCTCTAGTAAAAACGTTTTGGAAATTTTTGCAGAATTCGACCTCATCGTAGATGGTTCTGATAATTTTCCGACACGATATTTGGTCAATGATGCTTGTGAGATTCTCAATAAACCTTACGTATATGGTGCCATACACCAGATGGAAGGGCAAGTGGGGGTTTTTAACTACCAGGGGTCGTGTACCTACCGCGACTTATACAATACGCCACCAGACCCAGAAACCGCACCCAACTGTGCCATTGGCGGAGTTTTGGGGCCACTCGCAGGCGTCGTTGGAAGTTTACAAGCCCTGGAGGCTATAAAGATTATATGTGCTATAGAAAGGCCGTTATTTAACGAAATACTGGCCATGGAATTCCAAAGTATGGTTTTCAGAAAAATCAAGCTACAAAAAAATCCCGATAGACAGAGAGTCACGCAATTGATCGACTACGAGGCTTTTTGCTCTTCAAGCAATAAAGATCCTTTGGCCATCACAAAAGATGATTTCCTGAGATTAGATAAAAATCAATATATCCTAATTGATGTCAGAGAAGATTTTGAACACGAAGAATTCAACATAGGTGGCCAAAATATTCCACAAGATGAAACTGAAGACCTGGAGCTCTTAGCGGATAAAAAGACTATTTTTTATTGTGCGTCGGGCATACGAAGCAAAGCCGTGGCCAATAGGCTGCAAAAGAGATTCAAAAATTGTGAGGTAAGATATTTAAACTGTGCTTTAAAAGAATTTGTTTGAGCCCAAAAAAGACTGAAGTATTATAACGGCACTTATTTTATCCAGATTACCCTTTTCTCTCCTATCTTTCTTTTTTGTACCCGAATCAATCATAGTCTGTAAGGCCATTTTAGAAGTAAACCTTTCATCGTAAAAGTGAACAGGAATTTCGGGGAAATTTACCTTTAAAACTTCCGAAAAGGCCCGAACCTCGGCGGTCACATCCGTATCTTCCGCCTTTAAATTAACCGGTAGCCCCAAAACTATCTGCTCCACGGTTTCTTTCAAAATATACGCCTTTAAATACTTGAGCAAATCTGCCGTCATAACCGTATCTAAAGCAGTGGCAATTATCTTCAGAGGGTCGGTTACGGCCAATCCTGTTCTTTTTCTTCCATAATCGATCGCCAATATTCTTCCCATAAGATTTAATATTTATCCAACTATCACCGTCGATAAGTCTACCATGTATTTATTTGCCATTTCTTGAACCTCATTCACCCCAACACCGTCAATTTTAGACAACATACTATTATAAAAATTATCAGGAAGGTTTTCATGAATTATGGCTTTGTGCTTATCCATCATGTCAAAAACCGTGTTTGTACTATTCAGAACCGACCCTTTCATATAGTTTTTTACCAATGAGAGTTCATTTTCTGTTACGGGAGTTTCTTTCAAAAAACCTATTTCTTTCCTAATTTCAGTAATAGCCAACTGTACGTTCTCCTTCTTGACGTCTGCACCAATAGACCAATAACCTTCGTCAGCCAATGGAACCATAGACGACGAGATTCCGTAAGTTAGGCCCTTTTCCT
Organism: Leadbetterella sp.; assembly: GCA_035299025.1. Classification (GTDB taxonomy): domain Bacteria; phylum Bacteroidota; class Bacteroidia; order Cytophagales; family Spirosomataceae; genus Leadbetterella. The sequence goes on along the minus strand of DATGXK010000014.1, from coordinate 152,536 downwards.
CACGAATATTTTTCATTAGTCTACTTCCAAAATATCCTCCGAAAATAGTATTAAAGACTAAAAAACCGAAGAAATCAGGATGGTGACGATTAAACATTCTTCTGCCGATTCTGATAGAACTCTGTACACTATCTTTTTTATCCATTATACGTTCGAAAGGTGTCTTAATATCGGGAGAAAGTATAGGCAAGAATGGTGAATGTGAAACCTTGGAAACAAAAATGCGACTTAATAAATCCACCTCGTTGGCTCCAACATTGCCCGTCAGAAATATATTGTAGCTGGCATCAGCAATAAATTTTTTATGAAAACTCCGCAGGTCAGCGGCCGATATAATTTCGATTTCCGCGGGATTCAGGGTTTTGCCAAAGCTATGGGTTTCACCAAAGAGACCTTCTCTAAATATCTTATTGGCCTCCACGGCGGTTTTTTCCATGCTCACCAAATATGATTGGCTTGCGATGGTTTTTTGAATTTCAAGCTCTGATTCCAGAAAAATAGGTTCGAAAATAACAGCATATAAATCCTCCAAATACCTATCGAAAAACTTTGTAAGCCCATGCAAGGTTATCACCAATCGTTCTTGGTTCTGAGTAACCTCGAGGAATCCCCCAAACCGTTCAAAGCTTTCTGCAATCTGCTTTGCATCTTTTGAAACTGTACCCAAAGGCATCAGTTTAGAAGCAAAAAAAGAAAGTCCAAACTTCTCGCCAAAATAAGAGCCTGCTCTAAATACAATTTCTAACCTGAAGACCTCCAGATTGGGGTTTGCCAGAGAATAAATCCTGCGGTCGCCGCCACCAGAAATGCTTTGGATTGGCGGCAAAGAAATGTTTTGTGTTGGCTTAAAACTTGGAGCGAGTGTTCTGTTTAGCATTGGTATGAAAGGTTGAAAACTTTGGGCATAAAAAAAGCCTTATCCGAAGATAAGGCTCAATTTCTTTAGCTATGCTAAGATTACTTAACTGCAGCAGCAGCAGAATCAACAACAGTTGCAGCTGAATCAACAACAGCAGTAGCAGCAGAATCAACAGCAGTAGCAGCAGAATCAACAGCAGCAGCTGCATCTTCAGTAGCTTCAGTAGCAGAAGTACATGAAGCGAAAGCTACCATACCTGCAACGAAAAGAATTCCGAATACTTTTTTCATTTCTTAGATTGTTTATTGTTATAAGACAATACAAATTTAAGAACATTTTAAGTTTTGGTGCAAAGATTCTTAAAATTTTCTTAAATATTTTTTTAAAATTCTTTCTTTAATACAACGCTTTAGAGAAAAAAATCAATTTATAGGCAGATTTCCGACATATTTGCGGAATTTAGGTAACCAAACTACACCCGCAATTAGTAGAACCTTAAAATAGGCCTCTGAAAACATCAGGCACTATACCCAAAACCACTGTACCCAAAGCACATAGATAAAGTGTAACTTTTGATAGAGTAGATATTGCGAATGGCTCTGCATCAGACGAAGAAAATGTAGCCCTGATAGGCTTAAAGTAGTAATACAAAGAGACTGCTGACATGATAACTCCCAAAATCAAAATCCACAAATAACCTTTAGTGGCTGCGTCGTTGAGTACAAAAAACTTGCCCCAAAAACCTGATGTAAGCGGGATACCTGAAAGAGAAAGCATGGAAATAAGCAATACTATGGCCAAATCAGGATTTCTCTTAAACAAACCCTTGAAGACTTCAATGCTTTCGTTCGGACGACCATCTTTCAATTGATTTGAAGAAACAATAAGAAATACACCAAAAGCTGAAATTGTTGCAAAAACATAACTCAAGGTATAGAATCCAAGATTTCCAAATGATTGCTCACCCAAACCTATCAAACCTAATAACATGAAGCCAGCCTGCGAAATGCTTGAATAGGCCAAAATTCTTTTAAAATTATTTTGATAAACCGCCGTAAGGTTACCAATCAACATACTTAGGCCTATAATTATTACCAAAAACTTGGACCAACTGGCATATTCGAAGCCAAAACTGTAAACTGCTAATCTATATAGTGAAAAAATAACCGCAGTCTTTACGATTGTAGCCATAAAGGCCGTGAAGATAGTTGGAGCCCCTTGATATACGTCTGCAGTCCAAAAATGGAATGGTGCTGCGGAGATTTTAAACAATAAACCGATAAAAATAAAAATAAGGCCTATCCAAAAGAAAATCTTACCGTTGGCTGGTGTATTGGCCAATGAACTGCCGCTATTCACATCAAATGAGCCCGTGGCACCATAATACATGGCTATACCGAAAAGTAAAATACCCGTGGCAAAAGCTCCCATCAAAAAGTATTTGATAGAGGCCTCGTTTCCTCTCAAATTGCGTTTATCGCTACCTGCCAAAACATACAAAGCCACAGATAGTATCTCCAAACCTACAAAAAGCATAATAAGGTTTTGGAAACTCACCATAATTAACGCCCCCACTACAGCAAACTGCATCAGAGCATAGTATTCGGCAGGATGGTCAATGGCATCTTCAAAGAGTCTTGAACTCAAGCCAGCAACAAGTAGTGCCGCCAGAATAACAACACTTTGAATCAAAATCAAAGAATTACTTACCTCCAACATGCTATTGAAGTACAAACCAGGAGCGTTCCAATCTATAAAATTCGACAAAAGCCCTATTACCAGAAATGCTATATTGATTGTTAGAAGACTCTTTTTAGAAAGAGATAAACCAAGAAAAAGCATCAACAAACCTGAAACAGAAAAAACTATAATTGGATACATATCTTATATATTTTCTTTCGGTATATACCTAATAAAATTATTTATTTAAAACTCCTAAACTATTTACAAATGAGCCACTTATGTCCAAAATGAGATTTGGAAAAACACCAGTTACTAACACCACAATAACTATTGGCACCAATACCAACAACTCCTTTGCTCCGATATCCGTAAGGCTATTCGTAATTTCGTTAGATGGGCCAAACATTGATTTTTGGAAGAATCTCAACATGTAAACCGCTCCAAAAACCACACTTAGCCCAGCAATTATTCCGATTACATGGTTGAAGTCAAAAACAGACTTCAGCATCAGAAATTCTCCTACGAAACCGTTGGTGAGCGGCAATGCCACACTACCTAACAACACTACCATGAACAATACCGCAAGAACAGGTGCAGATTGACTTATGCCACCCAAAGTACTGAGATTTCTGCTTCCTGTTTTATCAAAAATTATTTTAGCAACAAAGAACAACCCAACGGCATTGAAACCATGTGCTACCATTTGGAAAATAGCCCCTTGCAAACCACTAACACTCAAAGTGAGGACTGCCCCAGCCATAAGACCCATGTGTGCAAAAGAAGAATAAGCTATCAGTCTTTTGATTTCGTTTTGTTTGATGGCTATTATAGAACCGTAAACCAAACCGATGGTGGCCAAAACAATGATGATTTCACCATACATTTCCACTCCAGCAGGAGCAAACGGCAACAATATTCTTATCAAACCATAAACACCCATCTTGGAAAGTAAGCCCGAAAGCAACATCGTAGCCGGAGTTGGAGATTTGCTGTAAGCATCTGGCAACCAAGTATGAAATGGGAAGATTGGCATTTTTATAGAAAAGGCCAATAATAACCCCCAGAAAAGAATCTGTTTGATGATATTTGGAAGTAAAGAAACTGTGACTTTCAAAGACTCAATATCTGAACTCTGCCCTCTCATGTATAATAAGACAAACGAAATAAGCATGAACAAACTACCAAAAACGGTGTAAACCAACATCTTGAAGGTAACTTTTGAAGAGCTTTCGCCACCCCAAAAGTTCGCAATAAGATAAACTGGTACCAAAGCCAACTCAAAAAAGAAATAAAATAAAAATATGTCTTTTGCCGAGAAAACTCCGACCAAGGCAGCCTCGGTAAGTAAAATCAAACCCAGAAGTCTTGGGATGTTTTCATAATTGAGATTTTTGACCGCTAACAGAATAATGGAAACCAACACCACCGTGAGGCCCACCATAATTACGGATAAACCGTCAAGCCCAAGATGAAATCTGATGGTGAAGTCTGACAACCAGGGTTTGTCAAAGGTCAAAAGGGCCGAATTATCTTTGAATACACTAAACGCATAAACAAAAACGGCTATTTGAATTATAGAAACTACTAATGAAATGCTTGACGCAAGGCCTTTGTTTTTGATATTCAACAAAACCAAACCTGCAATCAATGGTATAAGAAATAGCGAAAGCGTTAACATAGGGTGCTTTTCAATTGATTTTTACTTAATAACCGATTTAAGAGACTCGAACAACTCAGGAACCAAAGTGAATCCCAACAAAAGGATGATTCCGATGGTCATAAACAGTAAATAACTTCCAGTGCCTCCAACCTGCATTCGTTTTACTTGTCCGCTTGTTTGGTTCACAACATTACCCACACCATTTACAATACCATCTATAAATTTGTTGTCGATGACATTTGCAAAAAACTTAGACAGTGATGAAATCGGGTTTACGAATACGTTGTTGTACAACTCGTCAATATAATATTTGTCATAAACCACTTTCTTGATTCCGCTCATGGACTCGTCTGAAGCTGGAACATTTTTACCATTTCCAAAAACAGTATAGGCAAATACAATAGCCACAATAGCTACCAAAACCGATACTCCCATCAAGATCCATTCGGTAGAATGATCAATATGAATCACACCAAACTCAGGATTGACAGACTTACTGCCTTCATATATTGGACTCAAGAATTCGTTCAATTTATGAGGGAAATGGAATATCTCAGGGAATCCGATGGCACCACCAATGATAGACAAAACCGCTAAAACAACCAACGGAAGGGTCATACTACTTGGCGACTCGTGTAAATGGTGCTCCTGTTCGTGCGTGCCTCTGAAGCTCCCTTTGAAAGTAACAAAGAATAATCTAAACATATAGAAAGCCGTCATGAACGAACCCAAAAGTGCTAGGCCCCACATAAGTTTATTGTGTTCGAAAACATGAGCCAATATTTCATCTTTAGAGAAAAAGCCTGAAAAAGGAGGAATACCACTTATGGCAATAGTTCCGACCAAGAATGTAATGGCCGTTATTTTGATTTTTGGCCAAAGCCCACCCATGTTTCTAATGTCCTGGTCGCCACTCATGGCGTGGATTACGCTACCTGCTCCTAAGAATAACAAGGCCTTGAAAAACGCATGGGTTATAACATGGAATAGACCAGACGAATAGGCCATCACTCCAAGACCCAAAAACATATAGCCCAACTGACTAACTGTAGAGTAAGCCAATACTTTTTTAATGTCGTTTTGGAAAAGACCGATGGTAGCACCCAGGAGTGCAGTCGCCAAACCTATCCAAGCTACGAATTCAAGTGTTGCTGGCGATAGACTGTAAAGCACATTTGATCTTACAATCATATAAATACCCGAGGTAACCATAGTAGCGGCGTGTATCAATGCCGAAACTGGCGTAGGGCCTGCCATAGCATCTGGTAGCCAAGTAAATAGCGGAATCTGAGCTGATTTACCCATGGCCCCAACAAACAGAGCGAAGGTAATGGCTAAAATAATCCCATCACCTATTTGAAAGCCTTTGGCTTTTTCAAAGACATCAAGATATTCTAAAGTACCGAAAGTCTGAATAATCAAAAATATACCTACCAAAAAGCCCAAATCCCCCACCCTGTTCATTATGAACGCTTTGCGGGCGGCATTGGCATAATCTGTATTTTTGTTCCAAAAGCCGATAAGTAAATACGAGCAAAGACCTACTCCTTCCCAACCAATGAACATAATGAGGTAGTTGGCACCAAGAACCAACAGGATCATGGAAAACAAAAAGAGATTTAGATAAGCAAAGAATTTGCCGTAACCTTCGTCGTGACTCATGTAACCCGCCGAATAGAGGTGTATCAAGGTACCCACACCCGTAATCACGAAAAGCATGATTAGTGAAAGTTGGTCAAACTGAAATGAAAATTTAATATTTAAATCCCCTACCGTAATCCAGTCAAATAGATTGACAATGACAGGTGTGCCGTCAAATTGCAAATAGGCTGCTAAAACACAACAGAATGAAAGCAAAGAAGCACCGGTACCTATTATCGGCACAAGTGTTTTTGATATTTTTCCAAACCCTAAACCATTTATCAAGAAACCGATCAATGGAAATAAGGGAATCAGAGATATTAGTGTCATAAGTATTGTAGTTTTTTTGATTTTATCCCTTCAGTCTGTTTAGCAAACTGATATCGATGGTTTTTATGTTTCTGAATATCATAACTATAATGGCCAAACCAACCGCCACCTCTGCAGCAGCTACAGCCATGATAAAGAACACAAAAATCTGTCCGTTGGGGTCTGACCGGTAAGAAGAAAAAGCTATAAGCAAAAGGTTTACGGCGTTGAGCATCAACTCAATGGACATAAAAATAATGATGGCGTTTTTTCGGATCAATACGCCTACAATACCGATGGTGAAAAGCATCGTGGCTAATAGCACGAAATTCACTAAAGGAATCTGCATAAAAACATCTGGCACTCGGTCTATAGTACTTTCAAACATGAGTTTGTAAGGTTTTTAAATTTTCGCAAAAATAACACTAATCAGTCAAAAAGCCTATCTTTTCATTTTGATTTTAATCTCGGTGAGTTTTCTTTTGGTATCCAAAGGAAAATCATTGTTGATAATCCAATCATAATATTGAGGTTCTTTGGTAAGTACATCTTCTACCTTTTTTCCTGCATTTTTACCAAAATTAAACACCACTTCGCCTTTATTGTTTAAAATCATGCGTTGGGCAAAGTCCACCAGATTGTTCGAACTCAGCTTGTGGAGTGTTTCCACGTCATTTTTAACGGGTTCATACTCCACACCAGCGGCATCCTTCATTTTTACACCCTCATATTTTTCTACTTGGGCACAAACCACCTCAAGTGTAGCCAAAGTATCTACCTCGGCACTGTGGGCGTTTTCGAGCGTTTTACCACAATAAAACTTGTAGGCCGCACCCAAAGTCCGTGGCTCCATCAAGTGAAATATCTTCTGAGCATCTACAAATCGACGATTTTTTAAGTCAAAAATATTGGTGTCAATCCTCAAAAATTCCTCTACCAACATCGGAATATCAAAGCGATTGCTATTGAAACCCGCGAGGTCGCAGCCATCTAAAAACTGAGAGAGTGATTTGGCCATCTGCCTGAAAGTAGGCTCGTCCTTTACATCTTCGTCATAAATTCCGTGTATCAAACTCGACTCCAAAGGAATCGGCATGCCGGGATTAACCTTTTTGGTTTTTACCTCCACAGAACCATCAATATTGGCTTTGGCTATGCATATTTCTACAATTCTGTCTTTTGAGATATTGATGCCGGTGGTTTCTAAATCTATGAAAGCAATCGGTTTTTTGAGCTTGAGCGTATGAGTTGTCATATTCTAATTAAACTTAGCGAAAAAATGATGGTGCAAAAGTAGAAAATCATTTCTGTAAAACGTTTAGTATTGCCAATATAATGAAAAGGCAATAATTCTAGTATTTATCGAAAAATCCCGACATTTACATGAGGAATTCATCCAAAAATGTACCAAGAACAACGAATAAAATTTGCCCCGAAAACAAAGCTGATTTTTAAGACCGAATCCACCATAAGCAAATTTTGGCTACTTTTGACAAAAAACACAATAGACCAAAGCATATTTTATGACAATCAAATACACCCAAATTCTCACCTTACTCGGCATTTTTTTCATTCTTCAAAAAGGACAATCGCAAACAGTCAAAATCGATACAATACCTTTCACGCTAGACCAGAAACTTCTGGTTTTTAAAGGCCAAATAAACAACGAAGAAATTGCATTTGCGTTCGATACCGGGGCTCAAAGTGGCGTAGCTAACTCCAAAAACATTGAAAAGGCGTCCATAAAATCCTTAAACAGGGAACCAATATCTCAGATGCCAACAACAAAACCAAAAGAATAAGTGATATAAAAATAGCCAATATGACTATCGGAAGTTATGTTTTCAATGATTTGAAAGACCATACTGCGGATATGGCTTTTTTGCATTGTGCTGATTTATATCTTTTGGGGCAAAACGTCATTAAAAAACTCAATTGGAAGTTTGATTTTGACAAAATGGAGTTGTATGTATCCAAAAATCCCTTTGAATTGGCACAGAACGAAATTGTCTGGCCGATAACTAGTTACAAAGGCAACAGGCCCCATATTAATTACTCCTTAGGCTCTAAAACTTATAAAAACTTACTGGTCGATACCGGTTTTACAGGAATTTTTGAGCTGGACTCTACCAATTCTGAATTTTTGGAAATCTATTCACAAAAACAAAAATCGGGAAAAAGCCATGAAATAATTACTTCCTCAATGGGATTAATGGGTCTCGGGAAACCATCGCTCAACAGACACTTTAGGATAGACAGTTTATTCATTGACCAAACCCTGTTCAGTGATTTGCCAGTAGTTATCAACCCTTCTGCCGAGCCCAAAATCGGCATTTACTTTTTCCATAATTATTGCAAAACCACCACGTTCAATTTCAGCAATAATACCATTTTGCTAGACTTGCGACCTCAAAAACTTGATGAAAAGCCCTTGCTGGATGGCCGGGTCTCTATTCAAAATGGAAAATTTATAATCACTGCGAAAGCAATTGGAAACAACTCTTCTATTAAAGAACTGAACATAAACGACGAAATACTGACCGTCAACAACAAAAGAGTATCAGACTTTAAAGACGAATGTGAATTTCTACTCTGTATGTACTTATTTAAAGAACCCGAATTGACCCTAGAGAAACTTAATGGGCAAAAAATAATACTGAAAAGATGGACCTGGAATTGACAAAATCCTCCGATACGGGCCAGTTTTTTGAATAAGTGATTATACATTTGTAAAAAAAATTATCGATGAGCAGCAGAATTTTAGAAAGAAGAAAAAGAAATTTCCTAAGTGACAATTTTCAGCTAGAATCGTGGGAAATGGTAAAACCATTCTACGAAAACCTAAAGAACAGAGAAATAAATTCGAAGGAGGACTTTGAAAAATGGCTTAGAGATAGAAGTGAACTCGAGTCATATTTGTCGGAGAATATGGCGTGGAGATATATAAAAATGACCTGCGATACAGCCAATCAGGAAAATCAAAAGGCCTATCAGTTTTTTGTAGAGGAAATCTCGCCCAATACCGCAGTCTATTCCGACGAAATGAATAAAAAATCTTTGGCCCTGGCCGAAAAATTTAATCTGTCGGGTGACGGTTATGACATAATGCTGCGAGGATTGAAAAAATCTGTAGAGATTTTCCGCGAAGCCAATATTGAACTTGATACAAAAATTTCATTAAAACAAACTGAATATCAAGGCATAACAGGAAGCATGACGGTGGAAATTGACGGTGAGGAAGTAACTATGCCCAAGGCCGCCACTTTCTTACAAGCCGTAAACCGTGAAACCAGAGAAAAAGTCTGGCGAAAAATATCGGAAAGACGATACCGTGAAAAAGACAAATTGGATGTGATATTCAACGAATTGCGTGACCTCCGACATCAAGAGGCCCTGAATGCCGACTTCGAGAACTTCCGTGATTATATGTTTGCGGCAATGGGACGCTTTGACTACACACCTGCCGATTGTTTTGCTTTTCATGAAGCAGTTGCCGATGCCGTAGTACCGATTGCCAATGAAATGACAGCGGAACGAAAAGAAAAACTTGGCCTCGGAGAGCTAAAACCATGGGATTTGAAAGTGGATGCAGAAGGTAGGCCAGCTCTCAAGCCATTCCAAAATGGTAAAGAACTCCTAGACAAAACCGAAATTTGTTTCGAAAAAATTGATCCCAAACTCTCGGAATATATCAAAATCATGCGTGAAATGGGGCATTTTGATGTAGAATCACGCAAAGGAAAGGCTCCAGGTGGTTATAATTATCCTTTGGAGGAGATTGGTGTTCCGTTTATATTTATGAATGCCACCGATAGTGTGCGGGATTTGGTGACGATGGTGCATGAAGGCGGCCATGCGATACATTCCTTTGAGGTGAGAAACCTGCCTATCAACGCATTCCGCAACCCAACCATGGAAGTAGCCGAGCTGGCTTCTATGAGTATGGAATTGATCTCGATGGAACATTGGGATACGTTTTTCGAAAATGAAAAAGACCTAAAAAGAGCTAAAATAGAACATCTGGAGGATATTTTGGCCACTTTACCATGGATAGCGACGGTGGACAAATTCCAACATTGGATTTACGAAAACCCAACACACACCGAAGACGAAAGAAAGTCCGCTTGGATTCAAATAAACGGAGCGTTTTCAGATACTGTTACCGACTGGTCTGGTTTTGAGCATTTCAGAGAATATTCGTGGCAACGCCAACTACACATTTACGAGGTACCATTTTATTATATCGAGTACGGCATGGCTCAACTGGGTGCCATTAGTGTTTGGAGAAATTACAAAAAAGACCCAAAAGCTGGACTAGACGGATATTTAGCCGCATTAAAATTGGGCTACACCAAAACCATCAAAGAGATATACGAAGCCGCAGGCATCAAATTCGACTTCTCGAAAGCTTATATAGCTGAACTCATGGATTTTGTGAAAGGAGAATTGGCTACTTTGAAGGCTTAAGTTTTGGAGAACACGGATTTCACGGATTAGACACGGATGAATTATATTCGTGTTTTTTTTTGTTGAATTTTAATTCTATTGATTTTAAACCCACCAAATGCACTTATCTAATTAAAGATTAAACTATTCGAAGGTAAAACATTTGACTTCATGGAGTTAAAAAATCTATTCTGTATTTTGTTTTAAGAAACTCTAAGATAAGAATGGCCTCAGGTAGCTTTGAAACTAAACAAAAGAAAATTGGAGCGTTTTCGATTTGGGCCATTGGCGTAGGGCTGGTGATTTCAGGTGAATCTTTTGGCTGGAATCTGGGTTGGGCTATCACCGGGCCAATTGGTTTTTTTGTGCCGGTTCTGGTCACCGCTGTATTGTATTATGCATTGGTTCTTTCTCTAATAGAGTTGGCTTGTGTGTATCCTAAGGTCGATGGACCACACATTTACATAAAAAATGCCTTTGGTAAAAAATGGGCTGAGATTATTTCCGTACTTATTCTTTTTGAATTTCTCTTCGTAAACCCAGCAATTGCTACCTCTATTGGAGAATATTTAGGCTTTTTGACAGACCATTTAGAAAAAACGAACTGGATTGCGACTGGATTTATCGCCTTCTTTTGTTTGGTTAGCTTGTTCAATTTTAACCTAGGTGTACAAGTCATCATTACGCTTACCTTACTGGCCATTTTCGAACTCTTAATATTTTCTGGAGCCATAGTTTCAGAATTTTCCTTTTCCAATTTATACCAAAACAAGCAATTTGGTGAATTGACTTTTGAAAGCTTCGTTCGGGCAATGCCATTTGCGATTTGGATGTTTTTGGCTATAGAAGGTATTTCGATAGTTTCTAAAAATACGGAGCAGGAAAAACTTAGGAAAACATTGGGAATAGGCTACAAGTCGGCCTTCTGGACTTTGGCCATTTTGGCCACAATGGTTCTTCTTTTGGCGGCGGGAGGAATAAATTTGAATCCCGAAAATTGGGAAATTATTAGCAAAGACAACCATCCAATGCCGGCCACATTGGCCTTGATTCTGGGTAAAAACAATACAATTACTCAAATATTTACCTTTCTGGGTCTATTCGGGCTAATAGCTTCGCTTCAAGGAATTGCATTCACCACTACTTTTCAAATAGAATATTTTCTCAAAAAAAATTTGCCTGAAAGCAAATTTAACCGAGCAATTGCCGCCACTTCGGTGTTTGTTGCAAGTCTTTTTGCAATCTGGGGAAGTACAACATCCGTATTGATAGAACTATCTGTTTTTGGAGCAGTTTGTATGTATTTTGGAGTAAGTTATAGCTTAATAGTACTTCGCAAAAAGAAAAAAGAAAACCCAAAAACAGTTTTAGAAGGAGAAAATGATGAGTCCCTAAACAAACATCATCATATTGATTTCAAAAGTATTATCCATAAAGTATTCCCCTATTTGGCCTTGATATTATCTGTTTTTTGTATGCTTATTTTGGCGTATCTTCATCCCATAATTGTCGGAACTATTGTGGTTTTGATCATCATTTATCTGATTTTCTCCTAAAAAATACGCCAAATGGAGTTTCGATATACCGTTAATAACTTTACATATAATTTTAAAGATCTTAAGACGCTATTGGCCAAAGCCAGTCCCTATCGGACAGGTGATGCTCTGGCAGGGATTTCTGCCGAAACCAACGAGGAGCGGGTGGCTGCTCAGTTTGCTCTGAGTAAAGTTCCCCTCAGTCTGTTTCTGACAGAGCATCTGATTTCCTACGAATCCGACGAAGTTACGCGTCTAATTGTGGATTCTCATAACCAAAATAGTTTTTCGAGCATCAGTCATCTAACCGTTGGGGATTTCAGAAATTGGTTGCTTTTGGATACCACAAACCAAGTCGTATTGGATCAAATAAAAATGGGATTGACACCCGAAATGGTCGCCGCAGTTTCGAAAATCATGCGAAATCAGGACCTGATAGCGGTGGCTCAAAAATGCGAGGTTATATCTAGATTTAGGACAACGGTTGGACAAAAAGGTAGACTTTCAATCAGACTACAACCCAATCATCCTATAGATAGCCAAAGTGGAATTTTGGCAAGCACGATAGATGGTTTGATGTATGGGTGCGGTGATGCGGTTATTGGCATAAATCCAGCCACAGATAGTCCAGAGGTCGTTAGTAATCTTTTGAAAATGCTGGACGAAGTCCGTGAAAAATTAGAGATTCCTACTCAATCCTGCGTTTTGAGTCATATTACTACCACTTTGAATATCATAAATGACGCACCCGTTGATTTGGTTTTTCAGTCTATTGGTGGTACGGAAAAAACCAACAGTTCTTTTGGCATAAACCTAAATATTCTGAACGAAGGATATCAGGCAGCATCAGAATTAAAAAGAGGAACTGTAGGTCAGCAAGTTATGTATTTTGAAACAGGTCAAGGCTCATCGCTTTCTGCCAATTCCCACCATGGGGTAGACCAACAAACCTGCGAGGCCAGGGCTTATGCCGTTGCGAGAAAATTCAATCCATTTTTGGTAAACTCTGTGGTTGGTTTTATTGGTCCGGAATATCTTTTTGATGGCAAACAAATCATCAGAGCAGCCTTAGAGGATCATTTTTGTGCAAAATTGCTTGGCCTGCCTATGGGAATGGACGTTTGCTATACCAATCATGCTGAGGCCGATCAAGATGACATGGACAACCTGATGACCCTTCTCGGAGTAGCCGGATGTAATTTTTTCATGGGTGTACCCGGAGCCGACGACATCATGCTCAACTACCAATCTACCTCTTTTCACGACGCCATGTACATGCGAAAAGTTTTGAAAAAACGCCCTGCTCCGGAATTCGAGGCATGGCTTTTGGCTCAGGGAATAATTAATGAAAAAGGTGAACGAAACGCCTTGAATAGCAAACATTTATTGCTAAATATGCATGGAAAATAAACTTATACAAACTGACCCGAGCGAACTACTCAAAACAGAAACCAACGCTAGAATTGGGCTGGGAAATGTAGGAGGAGCCTTATCTACTCAGCAAACTTTATCACTTAAACTCGACCATGCGAGAGCCAAAGATGCTGTCTTTTCACCCTTGTATACAGAGCTTTTGGCCGATGCCCTTTCAGAATTCGATCTGCCATTTTTTAATTTAAAAAGTAAGGCCGAAAACAAAACAGAATACTTAAAAAGGCCTGATTTGGGTCGAAGGTTGGACAACAATTCTCTGGAAGTTGTAGAAAAAAATAATGAAAAAACAGACATTGTCCTAGTCATTACCGATGGGCATTCCGCTGATGCAGTAAATACCCAAGTTATAAATGTCTTGAAACAGCTTATTCCTGAATGGTCTAAAAAACATAAAATAGCACTGGCTTTGGTGGAAAACGGTCGGGTAGCCATTGCCGACGAAATTGGAGAACACTTAGGTGCCAAATTCACAGCCATTTTTATTGGAGAAAGGCCTGGATTATCCTCGCCCCATAGTATGGGGATTTATACCACATTTCAACCAAAAGTCGGTCTTACGGATGAAAGCAGAAACTGTATCTCAAATATTCATCCCGATGGATTGAGCATTCCTCAAGCAATTCAAATTCTGAATTATTACAAGGAAGAATCTTTCAGAAATGAATACAGCGGTTTTAAATTGAAACTCGAGCTAAATCTAATTGGCGAACAAAAAAATACCCCAACCATTGGCTGAGGTAATTTTAGATTCTTTATTTGCGATTATTCTTTTGACAAATCAACCACAGAACTTTCGGTCAATTTGAGCGTATTCATCACATTTTGTAAATTATTTTTATCCACCATTTTGGCAAATTTTCCAGGAACAATTACTACCCTGAAAGTTTTGCCCAATCTCCAAGAATTATTGAGTCTCATTCTATCGAAATTGGCATCAAGAAATATACTAAAGTCCACTTTTGTGAAGTCAAAATTATACTGATGAATGCCATAATCAGAGGTATAAATTTGCGGAAGTGGTTTCCAGATATCGGCTCCATTTTTGTCTAAACCAACAAATTCATATACCAAAAGCACGTCTGAATCAAAAATAACCGGGTTGAGATTATAGTAATTTCGGAAGCTGTTAGCCGGCGTAAAATCTGCTTTTACTTCAAAAACTTCAGCTAGAAGTTCATTAGTAATAGGTTGAGGGTTTTCGTTAACAGTACAAGACTGAAACAATCCAGTTGAGAGCAGCAGTCCTAAAATTAATAGCTTTTTCATGATCGTAATTATTAAGTGTTAAAATTCTATTTCTGAGATTTATCACTTAGATGCATGAAAAGCCACCTGGGTTTGCACAAAAATTAGGACGGATAGTAAACTTTTTATAAAAAGCTCATAATCAGTGTTAAGGAAAATGTTAATGGAGAAAATGAAATTCAAATTTTGGCACCTACAACCTTTAAGAGTTTCTCTAGCCAAATTTTATCTAACTCCGAAAAGTCATTCAAAAGATCTGAATCCACGTCCAAAACACCACAAATTTCTCCTTTTGAATTGAACATTGGAACTACAATCTCTGATTTTGAGGCCGAACTACACGCAATATGACCAGGAAACTCATCTACATTGGGCACAATTACAGTCTCCTTAGAGGAAAAACTGTGGCCACATACGCCTCTGTCATAACGAATACGTGTGCAAGCAATAGGTCCTTGAAATGGTCCAAGAAGTAATTCTCCAGCCTGATTATCCATATAAAAACCTACCCAGTAAAATCCGAAAGCTTGTTTTAAGGCTGCGGAAATATTGGCCATATTGGCAATTAAATCTGTCTCTGAAGATATTAGTGCCTCTATTTGCGGAATTACTGCTTCATAGATTTTGGCTCTTTCAGTAGTTTCTGGAATGTATAAATTCTCTGCCATTAGATGTTTTGTTTCAAAATGGCTAACAAAAATCCGCTTTTAAAGTTTGTTTTGGTCAGAAATTTCCCAATTTTTGTTTTCAAATACAAAACCTATGAACAAAAGAGAATACGGCTTGGTAGCGGTGGGTGAGCTACTGGGTGATTTTATCGGAACCGAAATAAGCACCAACCTTTATGATACCCAAAAATTTGAAAGATTCCAAGGCGGTAGCCCGGCCAATTTAGCCTCCAATATGGCTCGTTTGGGATTTAAAACTGCCATAATAAGTGCAGTGGGCACCGATAATCTGGGAAAATATCTGGTAGAAAAAGTAACTGAGGCCGGAGTAGATACAAGTTTGGTCATCTATGACAAAACCGAACCTAGCAGCATAGTTTTGGTGTCAAGAACCACAGGGACGCCTGATTTTATACCCTACCGCACAGCCGATCGGATGATAAATCCGGAAAATATTCCTGATGAATTACTTCAAAGATGTTCGGTTTTTCATACCACTTGCTGGCCTTTGAGTAAGCATCCTTCACAAGCTTCAGTTTTAGATGCCGCTAAAAGGGCCAAGAAGGCAGGCTGCTTGTTGAGTGCCGATTTGAACTATGCCGAGAGAGTCTGGCCCGATAGAAAAGAAGCCCACGCGGTCATAAAAGAATATCTATCAAACGGAGCCTTAATAAAACTAAGCGAAGACGACGCCGAACGCTTTTATGGACGTGCGGTAGATATGGAAGAGGTATTCAAAGATTTCCACAGTTGGGGAGCCTCACTTATTTGCTATACTTTAGGAGGTAAAGGAAGTGTAGTTTCTGACGGTAAAGAATTGGTTTTCAACAAACCTGAAGCCATAAATGTTGTGGATGCTACGGGTGCAGGCGACTCCTTTTGGTCTGGTTTTTTGGCGGCTTATCTTTCAGGAAAAAGTTCAAAAGAATGTGCCCAAGCAGGTGCCAATATGGCCAAAATAAAATTAACCACCATAGGGCCCATTAAACATGAGGTGACGTTGGAGAGTCTGTTTTAATACAAAAATCGTCGTAAATGACACAGAAATTGACGTAATCTGACAACATAGTAGTTTTCAATCCTTCATAATTTTGGAAAAATTTAATTTGAAAAAGATGGAAGACTATATTTTCGAAAATGACATAGTTTTGGCTTGCAAAAGAGCCAAAAAGTTCCCCGAAGGAGTTCAAGAAGCATTTCAAGTATTACATGCGAATATTCCATTTTCGACAGAACGAAAATTCATGAGTATGTCGTGGATGAAGGAGTCTGGTGACATAGTTTATCTTGCCGGAGCAGAAATTCTTAAGGGAGAATCTTTTCCTGATCTCGAAATTTTTCATTTCAAAAAAGGGAAATACCGAGGTACTGTGATCGAGGATTTCATGAAAGACATACCCCAAATGGGCAAATTATTCCAAGAACTTTGCAGCGACCCTCAACTTGACCCTGAAGGATATTGCGTAGAATGGTATTTTAATGAATCAGACGTGAAGTGTTTCGTGAAATTGAAAGATTGAACTCATTAGTAATATTTTAAGTTTAAAAAAATTATAAACCCTATAAACATGAAAAAAGACAAAATCATCTATTGGATTTCTACGGGATTCATTTTTTTATTTGAAGGAGTCATGCCTGCACTCACTTCTCGAACTGAACTTGCCAAAGAGGGCATAGCACATCTAGGTTATCAACCTTATTTTTTGGTGATGCTTACTGTTTTTAAAGTTATTGGAGCACTTGCTCTTATTTTACCACAAGCTCCAGCAAAAGTTAAAGAGTGGGCTTATGCCGGATTTGGATTTGTTTTTATTGCGGCATTTGTAGGCCATGTTTCTGTAGATGGACTAAACGGCATGTCATTTTTCCCCTTGGTTGTTTTCGGGATAATGATTGTTTCTTATATTTATTATCACAAATTGAGAAACCAAAATTAAGCAGATTTTATATTTTTCTTACAATAATTTAACCCCCTAGCACTATGAAAAAAGACAAAATTATTTTTTGGGTTACAACCGCCATCGTGGCTGTATTAATTGGACTTACGCCCATTTTAACATGGAACGATCCTGACGGAAAGGCTCTAATGGAACACTTAGGCTATCCGTCTTATTTTGCTCCTATGTTAAATACTTTTAAAATTTTAGGAGCCATTGTGTTACTGGTACCACAAATTCCGGCAAGAATTAAGGAATGGGCTTATGCGGGTTTCGCCATTGATTTCATTGCAGCGACTGTAAGTTTAGTGGTTGTAGATGGGCCAGTGGGTCTATCCTTTTTTCCTTTGATTTTTTTAGTGATATTGGTAGTTTCCTACATTTACAAAGAAAAATTAGCCAAATAATTTTTTGCAGATAACACAGTTGACAAATTCGAAATTTGTCAACTGTAATTGTTAATGCAAATCTCTAAAATCAAATCTTCTTCGCTTCTTCCCAAAAAACGTCCATCTCTGCCAAAGTCATATCTGAGAGTTTTTTGTTCATTTCTGAAGCCTTAGATTCTAAATATTGGAATCTTTTTATGAATTTCTTGTTCGTTCGCTCTAAGGCTGTTTCAGGATTAATATCTATAAATCGGGCGTAGTTTACCAACGAAAACAGCACATCTCCGAACTCAGCTTCGGCTTTTTCTTGATCGATTGTTTCGTGAGTTTCGGCATTGAAATGCTCTTTGAACTCTTGCATTTCTTCCTCTACTTTAGCCCAAACCTGCGATTTTTCTTCCCAATCAAATCCTACTCCACGGGCTTTTTCTTGAATTCTCATAGCTTTTACCAAGGCTGGTAATGATTTTGGAACGCCTCCCAAAACAGACTTGTTTCCTTCTTTGAGCTTAAGTTGCTCCCAGTTTTTCTTTACCTCTTCCTCATCGGCCACCACCACATCGCCATAAATGTGCGGATGTCTGTTGATGAGTTTTTCACAAATACCGTTCAACACATCTGTAATGTCAAAATCCTTTGTTTCGGAACCAATTTTTGCATAAAAAACCAAATGCAGCATAATGTCGCCCAACTCTTTTTTGATTTCTTGAAGATCATTTTCAAGAATGGCATCAGAGAGTTCATAGGTTTCTTCAATCGTCAAATGGCGAAGACTTTCAAGCGTTTGTTTTCGGTCCCAAGGGCATTTTTCACGAAGATCGTCCATGATGTCGAGCAGGCGATTAAAAGCCAAAAGCTCGTTTGCTCTATTTTTGGGAATGATGGGTGGGAGTTTTCCTGACATATTATTTCCACCTGATGGCACAGCCAATAGGTTTTGTTTGTTCGGTGATGATAGGTTTATTTTCTAAAAGACTCTGAACGGCGTCATCCAGATAATTTTTTGTAATACCACTAGGGTCCTGCGGATTATCGTCTATGGCTCCAGAATACCTCAAAATGTATTTAAATCCTTCTTTTTTTACCACAAAAACATGGGGCAAACGCAAGGCACCAAAAGTTTTGGCCACGCTTTGTTTTTCATCTCTCAAAATAGGAAATACAAAACCCTTTTCTTTTGCTCGAGCCTGAATATTCTCCAATTTATCTTCCTCATAGGCCTCCGCATCGTTTGGGTTTATGGCTATCACAGGGTACGATTTCAAGGTATATTTCTTATCAATCGCAATTAGTCTGTCTTCATAACTCTTTGAAAACGGGCAGTAATTGCTTGTAAAAACAATAATAAAACCTTTGGCCGAAGGAAATGATGAAAATGAATATAGTTTTCCGTTGATACTTCTGAGTGAAAAATCCTTCACTTCGTCTCCAACTTTGTAGGCTGCAACAGCTGTTGTTTTCGAGGTTTTTTCGGTAAAACTCAAAAATATGATGGCCAATAAGATAAGAAAACGAAAATGCATGATGGGTCTTTTGGATTCGAAACGAATAAAGTGAACAAATGATACCTCAATTGTTTGTTCAAAATTAATATAAAACCAAAGATTTCTTAGATTTGAGTTTGAATATTTACGAAAGCCTTAAATAAAGAATATGAAAGCCTTGCTTTGCACCCATTTCGGACCAGCCGAAAATCTCGTTTTTCAGGAACTGCCAAGTCCAGAGCCAAAAGAAAACGAGGTTTTGATAAAAGTGGCGGCGTGTAGTGCCAATTTTCCTGATACTTTAATAATTGAAAACAAATATCAGTTTAAACCGGAATTACCCTTTGCACCTGGCGGAGAAGTTTCTGGACTAATTTTGAAAATAGGTGAAAATGTAAAAAATCTAGCCGTTGGCCAACGCGTTTTCGCATTGTGTGGCTGGGGTGGCTTTGCAGAAGAAATTTGTGTAACATCAGACCGGATTTTCCCTTTACCTCCTTATATGGATTATGTCTCTGGAGCCAGTTTGATGTACAATTTTGGTACCTCATACCATGCCCTAAAGAATAGGGCACATTTGCAAAAAGGCGAAACTTTGCTCGTTTTGGGAGCGGCTGGTGGTGTGGGTCTGGCTGCTGTCGAACTCGGTAAATTAATGGGGGCAAATGTGATAGCTGCGGCTTCAACTGATGATAAACTGGCCATTTGCAAAGAGAAGGGAGCAGATTTTGTAATTAATTATGAAACCGAAGACTTACGTGAAAAAATTAAAGAATACACGCAAGGCAAAGGTGTTGATGTAGTTTATGACCCCGTGGGCGACAAATATGCGGAGCCTACATTGCGAAGCATGGCTTGGAACGGTCGATATTTGGTGGTGGGATTTGCGGGTGGAGAAATTCCTAAGTTACCTTTTAATTTAGCTCTCCTGAAAGGTTGTTCTGTGGTCGGCGTTTTTTGGGGACAGTTTTCAAAACTTCAGCCCAAAGAAAACATGGAAAATATTCTTGAGCTGGCCCAATGGTATAAAGAAGGACAACTGAAACCGCACATTTTCAAAAAATACAGTTTGGCAGACTCAGCCCAAGCCTTAGTCCACTTGCGTGAAAGAAAAGTGGTAGGAAAAGCCGTTGTGATCTGTGATGAAGAACTCGTAAATGAGCCAATTGTAAACGTTTCTGAATCCGAAAAAACAAAGAAAATTTTCCAAAACTTTGAAGAAATCAAAAACTCGATTGGTGAAATAATAGGTGAAAGTGCGTGGTTGAAAATTACGCAAGAAATTATTGATGATTTTGCAAAATCAACCTTTGATGAACAATGGATTCATGTAAATCCTGAAAAAGCAGCTCAAAGTCCATTTGGAAGCACCATTGCTCATGGCTTGTTGACTTTGTCACTTAGCCCTAAGTTTTTGGGAGATATTTACGAAGTAAAAAACTCAAAAATGGGCATCAATTATGGCTCAGACAAAGTACGATTTCTACAACCCATAAAAGTAAACTCCAAGATAAAAATGGTGGCCAAGCTTCTGGAAGCGATTGACGTTCCAAATGGAGGATTAAAAATGAAAATAGGGGCTACTTACTTTGTGGAAAATAACCCTCGGCCAGTGTGTGTGGCAGAGCTTTTGAGTGTGATTTATTGAGGAATCGATTAGTTTTTATTACTAAATACTTGTATTTTTACTTTATGGAATTAAACGAAAAGTTCAAAATGGACAGGTCTTCGGCCAAAGTTTTCAAAAAAGGCGAAGAACCTAAACCTTATGAATACTGGTTAACCCAAACACCGCAAAAAAGACTCGAAGCTATTGAATTTTTAAGACAACAATATCATGGAACTCAATCCCGACTTCAAAGAGTTTATAGAATTACTAAACTCAAATAAGGTTGAATACATAGTTGTTGGAGGCTATGCCGTAGGATTTCATGGCCATCCTCGATATACAGCGATATTGATTTTTGGATAGCCATTTCAAAAGAAAACGCTCTAAAGGTTATTAAGGTATTGAATGAATTTGGTTTTGGGCATCTTTCAATCCAAATGGAGGATTTGATGAATGATGATTTAATTATTCAGCTTGGATATGAACCTAACAGAATTGACATATTAACTTCTGTAACAGGACTTAATTTCAGAGACTGCTATGAGCAAAGAATAATCGCAAATTTCGATGAGTTTTTTGTAAATTTTATAGACATCAGAAATCTGAGAAAAAATAAAGCTTCTACTGGTAGAGCCAAAGATTTGGGTGATTTAGAAAATTTGAAAGATTAATCATCGCCAATACTTCTTAATTTCTTAAGCCTAAAATGAAAATAGAAGCTACTTACTTCGTGGAAAATGACCCTAGGCCAGTGTGTGTGGCAGAGCTTTTGAGTGTGATTTATTGAGGATTCGAATGCACCCCAATTCTATTTCCTTCGGTATCGATAAATACACCCATGTATCCGTTGTCTTCAGATATTAAGGTCTTCGGAATAGTCAACTTGCCTCCGGCTTTCTCGACTTTTGAAAGCACCGAATCCACATCTGGATTGGCATTCAGATAAATCAAAGGGCCGTGGCTTTCTGATGAAAAATAAAAACCCGGACTTGTTTTAACCAGAGCCCCACCAACACCAGTGGCTGGGTCAGAAATTGGGAATAATCTCATTTGAAAACCAGGAAATTCCATCGGAATCATCTGAATTTCGAAAATCGTCTCATAAAACTTTTGAGCTCTATCCAAATCTTCTGCTGGTATTTCGAACCAACTTATGGCGTTATCTTTCATGTTTTTGATATTGTTATTAAGTAAAGTTATCAATTTTTCGAAATTACATTTTCCAAAAACTAAAAATATTTTGTTCAGAAAAACTCACATATTTATACTTTTGCCTAATTTTTAATATTCAAGAATGAAAAACATAGACGTTTGTCTGTCTCCTGAACTCCTGCATTTGCATAAAATCAACAATTCAATTGTAGTGGTAACCGATATTTTTAGAGCTACTTCGTGCATGGTAACGGGTTTCGCTTATGGCGTGAAGAGCATAATACCAGTAGCAAGTGTGGAAGAATGTAAAACCCTCCAAAACATGGGCTACGTGGCGGCGGCGGAAAGAGACGCTCAGAAAGTTGAAGGATTTGACCTTGACAATTCACCTTTTAGCTATATGGACGAAAGACTAATAGGTGGAAAAATTGCGATGACCACCACAAACGGTACTTTATCTATCTCAAAAGCTAAAACCGACGCTGTTAAGGTGATTGTAGGTGCTTTTTTGAACTTGGCTGCAGTAGTGAATCACCTGAAAAACCAACCTTATGATGTTTTGGTACTTTGTGCTGGCTGGAAAGGTCGCCCGAATCTAGAGGACACCCTTTTTGCTGGTGCCGTGGTAGATGCTCTCAAAGACGAATATTTTGTGGCAGAAGATTCGGCGATATTAGCCATGAGAACTTACCAACAAGCAAAAAATGATATGTTGGGATATCTTGCCAATTCATCGCATATCCGTAGATTGCAGGGCTTAGGTATCAACAAAGACATCAGCTATTGCTTACAAAACGACCTTTACGATGTGCTACCTGTTTTGAGAGGAAACGAATTGGTGATTCATTGAGGCTGTAAAGAACACGGATTAACACAAATTAGACACAGATTTAATTTTATAAAATTATCTTATCAAACTATGGCATCTTCATTTAACATTGACTATCCAGGCTCGGCATCTGATTTTGTGGTAAATGCCAACAAAGCCATCAAAACCAAAGGTGGAATATTTACTGGAGACCAAAATTCAGGAACTTTCGCTCTAAAAACATTGATAGGCTCTGTTAAAGGGAGTTACAAAGTAATTGGCGGTATCGGCGATGAAACCAAAGTTGCCATAACCATCAATCAAAAACCCATGCTGGTGCCTATGTCGAAAATTCAAGAGGTGATAGAAGGCTATTTTTAAGGCACTTCAAAAAACTCCGAAATCACATTCTTGTTGATTTTCAGCATGATTTCATACCGCCCTTTATTAAGTTTTTGAGTAGGAATGAGTTTGGTCTGTGTACCTAAGTTTTCCTGAAAACCTTCAACTAAAGTTACTATTACGTTACCTTTTTCCGATTTAAGTTGGAGCAACACATCTCCGGGCTCGTTTAATCTGAAAATTACTATTTTGGTATTGTTTGTTTCTTCATCACCAACTGAAAGGCCCTTCATTGCATTTTGTTCTTGTATTTGCCTTTGACCAAGAGCTTCGTTGGCTGCAAATTGCTGTTGAATACAGCTGGCTATTTCAGCCGAAAAAACAGCAGAATTTTTCACCTCAAATCCTGGTAAAAGCACTATGCTGTTCCCCGCAGTGAATGAAATATTCTGTGTATTTGGCACCAAACTATTAGATTCTATACGTTTTTTGGCCGCAAAGAGAGGATCTGTCAAACTTATTTTACCCAAAGCCAAGGTGTCTGATCCGCAATTGATATCTACACCTTTGCAGTTGCAGTTGGCATCAAATTTATCATAGGAAGTGAGTGGGTCGCCATCATCACAGGGCGTATCCAATGGATTGCAAAGGGCAGCTTCAAAGGTAACTTTACTAAAGCCCGAACAGGAGGCATCACCGTGATTGTTGATGGCCGAAATCAAAATATATTTGGCCTTAGAGTCGTTGAAATTTGGCCCCACAAAACCTGAATAATCTACCAAACCTGGAGCCTGTGGCCAGTTATAAACTCCACCCAAAGGGGTCCAAGTCGTTCCGTCTACAGAATAATCTACTACTACTTGTCTGAAACCCTTGGCGGTTTGGCCCGCCACGTTGTAGTTCCAGACGCGAGCTTCTTTGAACTTATAGATATCGTTGAAGTCATATTTTATCCAATGCTGACTGCCGCTTCGTGCCGGATTAGGATTTGGTGAAGTGGCACACGATGTCCAAGAGGCCTCCTCTAAGGGATTGAGATTGTCTGTTGGACTGCAGTCGTCGTACATTTGGTATCTCGCTCCTAGGTCGTCGCAGTTGGGACCTGAACATGGCGTGCCCACACAGTTACAATTTCCATCAATTTTGTCATTGTTTGTGAAAGGGTTGCCGTCGTCGCAAAGCGTATTTTGGGCAATACATGAGACTTCACATTTATAATCAAAAATGTAAAAATCAGGAATTTTCTTCCATGTTTTCTGTGGGTAAAAGGGGGTTTTCCAGAACAGATGAAAGTGGTCACGATAAGTATTTTCTTTGTGTCTAAATTCAAAATAATAGTACTTGCCCTTTTCCATCAAAACAGGTCCTGACTTCTGCATGATGGAATTATTGAATTCGTACTCACCTACGCCCGAAAAAACAAATAGTTGATGATTCTGCTTATATTCTGTCGAATCGTTTTTACTAAGAAAAAAGAATGTCTGATTGTCGCCAGTAAGATTAAACTCGTATAGCCCAGTTACCGGCACTGTTAGGTAGCCTTGAATAAGTGTACCGTAAGTGTCTTTGAAAGATTGCTTTAGTGGCCCGTACATTCCCTTCAAATCCTCCATTCTATCAGGTACTAGTGGAAACTTGGGGGCATTCAAAAGATCATTTTCAACATAAGAACCCGTGATATTATCATAATAATAAGCCTGAAGAGTTCCTTTTGGTCCAATGCACGTATTGACAGTAGGCGTAGTGCCTACACAATTACAAAATCCATCCTGTTGATCATTCGTTGTCGCATTGTTGCCGTCATTACAAGCTGTTCCTCGGGGAGCACAGCTCGTTCCACAGGTGTATTCATATATATAATTGAAATCCACTATTCTCCAATTGGGATCATTGTTGGTTTTCCAATAAAGGTTGGCAAAGTCGGTATATCCACCTTCCAAATTGACGATTTCGAAATAATAGTATTGCCCACCGATCAAAGTTATCTGTGAGGAAGTTTGCTGAGCATACTTGGTATGCTCGGTAGTTCCCGTGTAATTTGGCACCTCCGCTTTTTTGGATTTATTGAGAGGGCTTTGATTTGTACTTAGATAAAAATAGACCCTGTCGTCGCCTGTAAGGTTGAAAGTATAAGTAGTGGTTGTTGGCACCATTATAAAACCCCGTACCAAGCCGGCATAATACTCGTTGAAATTGTAAGGCGTAGCCAAAGTGGGCAACATTTGGTATCCATCGGGAGTTTCAGGATAAAATTCCAAGGCAAACAGTGCGTTTGTATCGGGAGTAGATGTAAAACCAGACCAATAACTCCATTTCACCTGCCCAGCAGACCCAACACAGCTTTGGCTTTTGGCATAAAAGCCACCCAAAAGAAACAATATAATTAACAAACTTTTCTTCATGATTATCAATAAGTTAGGCAGCCCAAAGGGTTGTTTACTGAAGAGATTGGCGAATTGGCAAAATTCATAAAGCCTATCGGGTAATTATTGGCCGAATAAGAATAAAAATTACCTAGATTTGGCAAAACATAACACAAATCTGAAGGACTCACGCCATACCAAAGTGCTAGTTCGGCGTACATTTCGTCTGTAGAAACAGTGGGTATAAAGTTACCACGATACGAAATATTCCGATTATTTGAATTGCTCAAATCCATTTTGGGATACGCTCCAAATATTCTTCCTCCGTTTACGGCCCCTCCCATTATCATGTTATTGCCTCCCCATGCGTGATCAGAGCCATTTCCGTTGGATGTAAGTGTTCGGGCAAAGTCTGAGATTGTGAAGGTGGTTACGTTTTCAGAAATCCCAAGCTCCACTGTGCTGTCATAAAAAGCTTTCATGGCTTGGCTAACCACAGGTAGACGGCTATTCAGGCCTCCAAGAAGTCCATCGTGCATATCCCAGCCACCATAAGTTACAAAAAATATTTGCCTTTTGGCCCCCAACTGCTGCCTAACACTCATCACCTTTGTTATAGCGGCCAAGTCTTGTGATAGCGACGTATTGGGAAAAGCTGTGGAGAGAGTAGGAACTCTTTTCAAGGCCTCTTTAAAAATCTCAAACGAACCCATACTCTCTTTGGCTGTGGCAGAGTAGGTTTTTTGCAACAAATTGGCATACGTTTGGCCTACTAAACTATCAATAGCACTTGTTCTCATTTCTTGCAGAAAGCCTTGGTTTCCCCACCAAGTAGGAAAAGACTGCAGTCCAACGTTATTTGGGTCCACATTTTCACTTATTGAGTACTCCGAGACCATTTTTCCTCTCTGAAAAACATTTTTCCCTGCCAAAGAAATATTCATCGAGATGCCATTGTTAGTATTACTGGCGTTCAATATGTCGGCCATTCTTCCACCTACGCCTAAAGCATCTCTGCTTTGTGGTACCGAAGTTTGCCATTGCATAATTTGGTCGGAATGAGAATATATGCCCAAAGGTATTTTTTTCAAAGAATTGTGATATTGAGAAGGGGTAGCTATTGGCTCAATCAATGTGCCGATATTTGACACAAACGATAATTTGCCAGAATTGAACAAATCTCGCAAACCGGTCATCTGTGGATGCACCCCATAAGCTGAGTATGCACAATTTTGACCTCTAAAAGTCGAGCATTGGGGATTATTGAGTGCTAAAAAACTGGCGGGCGTTTGTGCAACGGCCAAATCGGTTCTTAAAGCCAAATACTCTGAAAATCCATTATCTCCTCCAACTGTGGTGCCGGTAGGCATTAACATATTGAAAGAATCAATACCGCCGGCAAAAAGTATACATACAATGGCTTTGTAATCCTCGCCCGGAGCATTGCTTTTAGCTGAGGTAAGGCCATTTATAGCTCCCAAACTTGTGAGTGAGCTTAAGAGTGTGGTACTTCCCATAGCTCCGCAGCCTATATTTTTTATAAAATTTCTTCTGTTCATGGCTTATTTGTTTATTAGGTAATCCGGTGCTATCATTATTAAGAAAATTCCCATGCGAAGTCGTATGTCCGCAAGTGTAGGGTCTGGAACTCCATTGACATCATAAGTCATAGGCATATTCAGTAGTACATTCTGGATAATAGACATGTTCTCGGGTTTGATTCTCCCTTGTGCCAACACTAGGTTATATTTGTCCAAAAACTCCCTTATTCTGTTGTCTTTGGCCAAAACATAATCAGCAGTGATATTAAAATTAGGTTCTTGATCAGCTTTATAAGTTTCCCCACTAAAAATACCCCAATACTCTACTGGGTCGTTAGAAACTATCCATTTGTGCAAGGCATTCATGTAGTTTGCAAACGAAAGCGAATTAAGCGTTTGAAACTCCGGCCCCACTTTACCTGCAGCCTGTAACGGGCCATCGGGCACATAGCCAGGCTGATAAAAATTAAACACAGAGGGCGAGTACATCGGTTTTTGCTCTATTCGGTCATATAAATCGACCATCACGTTTCTATAAATACCCCCTTGGTTTTTCAGTTCAAGTCCATTTATCAAATTCATGTATCTCAAAAAAGGCTCTCTCAAATGTCCGTAAGAAACATTTTCTTTTTCCGCACAGCAATCTCTGGCCTCGGGGTCTAGCAAAATTGCCCTAACAACAGCTTTCAAATCGCCTCTTACGCCGGAGCCATTATTGTTAAAAACCGAAGCTACCCGATCTATAAACTCTGGTGTGGGATTGGAACTTACCAAGTGCTGAATGAGTCTCCTAGCCATGAAAGGGCCCACATTTGGATGATTAAAAATGATATCCAAGGCATCTCTGATATCCAACTTACCGTCGGCTACTGGCCTGGATGGAACTGTTTGATTTAAAAAAGTCTTGACACCTGTTTCATGTCCATCGACTATCCTCCAAGTACTAGGATTGGCCCACCATCTCACATATTTATCGCTTGAATCTTTTGGAAAAAACTTAAGAGGCTTGGTGTAACTCCATCTGTTTACGTTATTATTGTCTCCAAAATATCTGCTATGCGACCAAGACAAGCCCGTGAAAACTTTGGCAAGGTTGCCAATGTCATCATTGTCGTAAGTGGGTATTGATTTACCATTTGCGTCCTTCTTCTCGGTACCGTTGTTGTTTAGTTCAAACAATCCTATAGAGAACAATTGCAATATTTCGCGGGCATAATTTTCATCTGGGAAAACCTGTTTTTTTGTTGGATTTGACGCCGAAATGGCCAATGTATCTGTAGCGTGATTGTTCATGTAAGTTAAATAAACCGCCATGGCAGGGTGATATGTGATACTGTCTATCAGACTTCTGTAATTTCCAAAAGCATTCTTATTTAGCATATCATAATAGCTTGCCAGAGCATAGGGGTTATCGTCGAAAGCCGAGATTCTGGAAGTGACAAAAATCTGGCTCAAAGCCAAGCTTGTCCTCCATCTTAATCTGTCCTGAGCCACCATATTGGCCTGAAACCAAGCCACATCAAAGACCCAGTCGTCTATAAATACATTATTAAGGGTATAATTGCCAGCTGGATTCTGTAGATTCATAGAGTCCACCATGCTTTGGTGCATATTCTGCACATAATTCTGAAGATTAAAACCTGGGCTCATGGCAAATTGCTGATCTAGCCATGGCTCTATGCCTTGATTTTGAAGAGCTTGGATTTCGGAGAGTTTAGGGCCTAGAGTTGCTTGTGAAAGAAATCTTGAACTTGCCTTGGGATTGGGCATATAGCCCGTACTCATGAGAGTTTTAATGCCATTAGGAGCATTTGAGCTAGCACTTACGCTGACTCCCTTTATATTTCCTTTGCCAAAAATCCTGGTATTTTGAGCAAGCGAAACCTGAAAGCACAATAACAATGTGACACAGAGTAAATTATTTTTCATCGGCAGAGAAAATATGGGTAATAATCCTGATGGAATACCTGCAATTTCATTGCCAGACTTTAAAAGCGGGTTAAATTTGTATTAAAAACAACTTAAAAAAAAGCGTCTTCAAAGTGAAATATTTCGAATACCGGTTTTTCGATGATAGAAATAAAATCAAACCGAGCCTCTCCGTGCCAAGGAAACCTGTGCAGATATGCTTCTGCACCTCTTTTTACAGCATTTTGTTTGGCTTTGCCCATGGTACCTTCCGGAAATCCATAGTCGGCATTTATCTTTAATCTTACCTCAACAAAAACGAGCATGTCGCCCTTCGAACAAATAATATCAATCTCTGAATTGTGCGATGTAAAATTACGTTCTTTTATCAAGAAGCCTTTGTCAATCAGATATTTTACAGCGTAATCTTCGCCTTCTTTTCCTTTGTCGAGTTTTTCGCTCATATTTGTGTTTGATTTAGTTTCAAAGGTATTTTAATATCGGTTTATTTCAAAAAACTGAGGCCTTTTCTGAAGAATCAGCAATAAAGACTTCATAACGTAAAATGAAAAATAAGAAAGTAGAATATATAGATTTGGGACTAGTTGACTACAAGAAAGCTTGGGATTTTCAAGAAGAATATTTTAAGAAAATTGTAGACATTAAGATCAACAATCGCAACAACCAAACTGAAGAAACTACCCCCAACTACCTCTTGTTTTGCCAACACCCCCATGTTTATACTTTAGGTAAAAGCGGGAAATTTGAGAATCTGTTGCTCGACGAACACGGCTTAGACGAGAAAGAAGCGACTTTCTATAAAATTAACCGAGGCGGAGACATTACTTATCACGGCCCAGGCCAGCTTGTAGTTTATCCCATCCTTGATCTTGATAATTTCTTCACAGATATTCACAAATACATGCGTTTTCTGGAAGAGGCTGTCATCAAAACTTGTACTGACTACGGCATAACAGCTGGTAGAATAGACGGACTAACTGGGGTGTGGATAAATGACGGAAATCCGCGAAAACTATGTGCCATGGGGGTAAAATCGAGTAGATGGGTCACCATGCATGGCTTGGCTCTCAATGTAAACACAAACTTGGAATACTTCGGAAACATTGTGCCATGTGGGATAGACGACAAGGCGGTTTCGTCAATTCAAAAAGAACTTGATAGAGAAATTGAAATCACCGAAGTGGCCGGTAAGCTTCGAACCCACCTTGCCGAACTCTTTGAAATGGAACTCATCATCAACCAATGAAAATAAAAACACATACAATATCTCTAAAAAGCAAGCATCCGTTCAGAATCGCACATGGAGTGAGGTACGAAACCGACACTTTTATAGTTGAACTTTCCGACAAAAGATTCACCGGCTTTGGAGAGGCTACTCCAGTGCCTTATTATGGCATCACCCCAGAAATAATGGATGCCATTATCTCTGAAAACCGAGAAATAATAGAAAACATCGTATGGGAAAATCCGGCAAAATATTGGGACGCATTAAATCCATTCATTGGGCATAACCATTTCGTACAATGTGCCATAGATATAGCCGCCTATGACATTTGGGGACAAAGAAATGGCAAGCCCGTATTTAAAATGCTTGGTCTAGACAACTCAAAAGTACCGTTTTCTGACTACACCATTGGTATGGATGAGATTCCTGTGATGATTCAAAAAATGAAGGAATTTGATTTCCCAATTTATAAAATAAAACTAGGTACGCCCAACGACATAGAAATAGTGAGGGCCCTCAGAAACGAAACGGAGGCTGTTTTTAGGGTAGATGCGAACACCGGCTGGAATGTTGACGAAACCATTCGAAACTCCTCGGAATTATTCAAACTAGGGGTAGAATTTATAGAACAACCCCTCAAGGCGGATGATTTCGAGGGAATGAAAGAGGTTATAAAACACACAAAGCTTCCCATCATTGCTGACGAAAGCTGCGTAGTTGAATCTGACGTCGAAAAATGCATAGGTCATTTTTCAGGCATAAACATCAAACTCGCCAAATGTGGCGGCATTACTCCAGCCATGAGAATGATAAAAACAGCACGAACTGCCAAAATGAAAGTAATGATGGGCTGCATGACGGAATCAAGTATAGGAATCTCGGCCATAGCCCAACTTTTGCCCATGCTTGACTATGTAGACATGGACGGAGCCATGCTCATAGCCAACGACCCCGCCGAAGGTGTAAGACTGGAAAACGGCAGAGTGATATATGGCGAAAGAAATGGAATTGGAGCGATATTGAGGTAAAATATATCTTTTAGTTTCCATTTGATTACTAATTTGACATTGAGCAAATGGTTACTTTAAAATTGTATTTTTTTTTTCGCTAATTGCAACCTTTTAGATAGAATGGTGGTCTAAAGTAAAAACATCTAAAAACATGTACAAAGCACTTATAATTTTTCTATTAATGCCTTTATTGAAAATCGATTCTTGTACCAAAATTGAGGTTGCTGCAGATACTTCGGTAAGTACCAGCATTATCGGCAAATGGGTTCTAAAGTACAAATTCTTAGGTGATGCCATCGACACACCTTGTGGCTATGCTGTTACAAACTCTCGCGAAATAACACTCGAAATCGAAGATAATAGCGAATCTTCGGATCCCAATGAGCTAAGACTGTCTGGTAATTCATCGGTGAATTTGTACAATGGTGGATTTGTAATTACAGGTTACGACGAAAAAACTGGAATAGGTACAATGAAAATAGGAGCATTGGGAAGTACAAAAATGGCTGGACCGCCGGAATTAATGGAATGCGAAACCAATTATTTCAACATGCTAAATGAGTTTTCCGAATTTAGAATTCAAGAAGACAAATTGCACATAGGTAGGTTCAAAAAAGATACCACTCCATCGCGTGACGGCGGAACCTATTTTATCTATGAAAAGGCCAAG
The DNA here is from genome assembly GCA_035299025.1 of Leadbetterella sp. Classification (GTDB taxonomy): domain Bacteria; phylum Bacteroidota; class Bacteroidia; order Cytophagales; family Spirosomataceae; genus Leadbetterella. The sequence goes on along the minus strand of DATGXK010000014.1, from coordinate 120,597 downwards.
TAGGTAGTCTCCAAGATATTTGAAAACCAATAGAAGGAAGCCATAGTCGGCTTCCTTTTTTGTTTCTTACCAAAAATTCATACTTTTATGTAATATTCTAATTTCAGAATTCAACCTAAATGAAAAAAATACGACTCCTATTCCTTACTATGATTACAACCTATGGTGCTTCGGCACAAAAACCCAAAATTGGTAAAATCATTTCTAATGATGCTTCTCTTTCCACTTTAATTGATGTAAACCAACAGCTCGAGGTTCTTGGTGAAGGTTTCGAATGGTCAGAAGGACCAATTTGGGTAAAAGACGGAAGCTATCTGCTGTTTTCAGATGTACCGAAGAACATTATTTACAAATGGAAAGAAGGTGAAAAAATCGTAGAATTCTTAAATCCATCTGGTTACACGGGCGTTTTGCCTTACAGTAACGAACCCGGAAGCAATGGGCTTACATTGTCTATTGATGGAAAATACCTTTTGGCCTGTGAACATGGCGATAGACGAATCAGCAAAATGCCCTTGGCAGGCAAAGGGGGCAAATTTACACTTGCAGATACTTGGGACGGTAAACGCTTTAATAGCCCCAACGACTTAGTGCAGGCAAAATCTGGCGACATTTACTTTACGGACCCACCCTACGGTTTGCCCGACTTTGTAGATGACAAAAGTCGTGAGATAGACCACTTCGGTGTTTATAGAATTACACCAGACCGAAAAGTCTCTCTAGAAATAAAAGATTTGGTTAGACCCAATGGTGTGGCACTGTCGCCCGACCACAAAATATTGTATGTGGCTCAATCTGACACAAAAGCGTTTATCATGTCCTATCCTATCAAAAAAGATGGTAGTCTAGGTGCTGGCAAGCTACTGTTTGATGCTTCGTATCTCAACAAGCAAGGCCTGCAAGGAGCCCCAGACGGCCTGAAAGTAGACTTTCAAGGTAATATTTTCACAACTGGGCCAGGTGGCGTGCTGATTCTAAGCCCCGAAGGCAAACTAATTGGCCGGATAGAGACCGGAGCGGCTACAGCCAATCTTGCTTGGGGCGAAGATGGCAGCACGCTTTTTATAACGGCAGATATGTATCTCTTAAAAATAAAAACCAAAACAAAAGGGGCTAATTTCTGAGTGGCACTAATTTTGTAAAAAATAAAACAAATTAGAAAACTTTGATAATCAATGGGAATATTCCTATTTTTGCACCTCAAAAAATTTTCACAATAATAAAAGGATTTGAAAATCAGTATTTTTTAAAATTAAAATGGCAATAGTAAACAAAATCAGAGAAAGATCAGGAATAGCAGTAGCGGTAATTGCCGTGGCATTGTTGTTATTCATTGTGGGTGGCGATATCTTTTCAAACCAAGGCGGAGGATTATTTGGTTCATCAAGCAACGAAGTTGGTGAAATAAACGGAACCTCTGTTGACTACCAACAATATGTGGCTTTGGTTGAAGCTCAAAAATTACAACTTGAGAGCTCTTCTGGAAGATCCGCTACCGAGCAAGAAACCGCTCAGATTAGAGAACAAGTTTGGGAAAAACTTATTTTTGAAAATGTTTACGTTGAGGAATTCGAAAAACTTGGAATTACAGTTTCTGACGACGAACTGAGAGAACTTATTCAAGGAGCAAAGAATATGCATCCTTATGTTAAGCAACAATTCTCTGACCAACAAGGAAACTTCAACGCGGCTCAGCATGCTGAGTTTATCAGGTCATATACAAGTGGAAGCATGCCTGCGGCTCAAAAAGCCATGTGGGATAACTTCAAAAGAGAATTGAAAACTATTAGAATGAGAGAAAAGTACTCTAATCTGTTAAATAAAGCCTCTTTTGTAACTACTGCAGAAGCCAAAGCCGAATACATTGCTAATACAGAAAAAGCTAGCGGTAAATTCTTGTTTGTCCCCTTCTACTCTATTCAAGATTCAACTGTGAAGGTTGAAGACAGCGAAATTAAAGATTATTACAGCAAACACAAAGAAGAGTTTACTCCGTTTGACAGCAGAAGTATTACTTATGTAGCATATCAACTTACTCCAACAAAAGACGACAGTGCTGCACTAAATACCGAAATCAGAAACTTGGCGAAAGGATTGGCTGCCGCTCCAAATGCACAAACTTATGCCAGTGCCAATACCGATATTAGAACGCCATATTTGAGATCTGCAAATGAACTTTCTGCGGAATTAAAATCAGCACTTTCTACAGCTATCGTAGGTTCATTGGTTGGTCCTTTCAAAGAAGGCAATACTTACAGTATTCACAAATACGAAGGTACTGATACAGACTCTCTATACACAGTTAGAGCAAGTCACATACTAATCAGATTAGATTCAACAATGACTGACAGTGCCAAAACTGCCGCTAGAACCAAAGCCTTAGATATCTTGAACCAAGCCAAAGCTGGTGCAGATTTCGCTATGTTAGCGAGCCAAAATGGCACTGATGGAACCGCTCAAAACGGTGGTGATTTAGGTTCGTTCCAAAACAACGGAGCAATGATAAAGCCTTTCGAATCAGCAGTATTTGCTTTTTCTGGTACTGGAATTATACCAAACCTTGTTACAACCGACTTTGGATACCATATTGTTAAAGTAACTGAGCCGAAATCTAATACCAAATATAAGCTTGCTTCAATCAATAAAGAACTTCAAGTGGGTGAGTTAGCTTCAAACGAAATGTTCCAAAAGGCTGAAAACCTTAGAGCAAGCGTGAAGACCCTGAAAGACCTTGAGGCAGCGGTGAAAAAAGACAATTCATTGACACTTTTGAATGCCGAAAATTTAATGCCGAACAGCACAAACGTAAACACAATTCAAAACGCCAGAGAGATAGTAAACTGGGCTTATGGAAAAGACGTTGAAGAAGGAGATGTAGCGGATAGAGTTTTTGTTTTAGGCGAAACTTACGTAGTTGCTGCTTTGAAATCATCGGCAGATAAGGAAAGCCCTGAAGCTATGGACTTCAAAGATGCCATAACAGTAAAAGTAAGAAACGAAAAGAAAACTGAGAAAATCGTAGCCAAACTTGGTGATGGTAAAGGTGATTTAGTAGCTCTTTCAAAGAAATATGGTGCAGGTGCATTGGTAGAAACAGTAACAGATGTTAATTTCTTTAGTGGAATGTTGAACAGTGCAGGTTTTGACCCGATTGCTTTGGGTAAACTATTTGGCTTGAAGGCTGGTCAAAGAAGTAAAGTTTTTGCAGGTGAGTCTGGTGTATTTGTTATGGAAACTACCGCTAAAACTCCAGCTCCGGCTATCAGCGATTATACTGCTTACAAACAACAAGTAGAGCAAAGAACTGGAATGGGACGTATGGGTATGATAGGCGAGCAAATTCTTAGAGAAAATGCAAAAATTGTAGATAATAGAGCGAAGTTGTTCTAAAATCTGAAATCAATATTTAAAAAAATACCTTCGACAAAATCGAAGGTATTTTTTTTGCCTACAGTTGACAACTTTTGAAATTTGTCAACTATACGCCCTAATATGAACTATACATTCTTATAATGAGGATGTATCCAAGGTTGACGATATTTCCTTGTAAGTTTGGCTGTAGCTTCTTTATCTCCAACCACAATTTTCTTTACCGGATCATAAACCACCGGACGGCCAAGATCCATAGAGATATTTGCCAGTATACAACATGCTGTAGAAATATGTCCTTCTAAAATATCGGCAACCGGCCTTGTTTTGTTTTCAATAGCGGCCAGAAAATCCAACATGTGTAGTCTTGTAGCTGGAGCAGCATTGAGCTCGATCCTCTCCTCTGTTAAATCCTCTGGATATTTCTCCTTCTCATAAACTACATCTTTGTGTATTTTCTCTCCGTTGTTATTTCCATTAGGTATAAAATCATACCGCATTGTAGAAGCCTTAAGCGTACCCTTTTCTCCATATATAAACAATGCCCAAGGGTAGTCAGGGTCCGGCGAAGAACCCCATGAACGATGTGTCCAAACACAATTCAACTCGTCATGCTCAAAAACGGCAGTCTGTGTATCAGCAATGTTAGACTTGGCTTCCTTGTTCATATAAATACCCCCCACGGCACTTATTTTTTTCGGCCAGCCTAAACCTAACATCCACCTGGCCGTATCGTACATGTGCACGCACATATCGCCCGTAATACCATTGCCATATTCCATAAAAGTCCTCCACCACCTTATGTGTGGAATCCCGTCATAAGGTCGCATTGGTGCTGGTCCAGTCCACATTTCATAATCAAAATAATCAGGAACTGGCTCCAAAGGAGGATTAGAGTTATTTCTCATCGAATAATAACAGCACATTTCTACGTGCTTTATTTTGCCTAGCATTCCCGTGTCAATGATATTCTTTTTTGCTTCAATCAGGTGTGGAGTACTCTTACGCTGGGTACCTACTTGTACCACTTTGTTGTACTTCCTTGCAGCAGCCACCATGGCTTCACCTTCCATTACATCAACACTTATTGGCTTTTGTACGTAGACATTGGCTCCAGCTTTTACAGCGTCTATCATCATGAGAGAATGCCAATGGTCTGGCGTGCCAATAAGAACAATATCTAGTTCGTTCTCTTTCAGAAGTTTGCGATAATCTCCGTAAAGCTTTGGCCTTTTTCCTGAGCTTTGTCTTTTTGAAACCAGATCTGCGGCAGCATTGAGCATGTTTTTGTCTACATCACATAGTGCCACCACATCTACAGAAGCCACTTGTATGAGGCGAAAAAGGTCACTTTTGCCATACCAACCTGTACCTATCAAAGCAACTCGATAGGTTTTGTTGGGATTCAGAACATCCATGGCGTTGACACCAAAGTGACTAAGAGCCAGTGTAGCTGCCGCTCCTTTAAGAAAATGACGGCGATTGATATTGAAGTTTTTCATTTATTGGGTTGAATATTTTTTGTTTGTAAATATAGAAAAAATAGTTTCAGAAACCATTTTAGAGCTATAATGAAAGCTTGTTCTGATTTCAAAAATTTGCCATAATTTGAAAAAGCAGTAAAATTGTATCGAATCGATATTATTTATGTGTTCTATTAAAACTCAACTAATCCTATTCCAACTCAATTCTTTGTTCTTGATTTTGTCAATATGCAGTTTGATGGGTAGATTATCCGCCATTTCGAGGTTAGGGTCTGCTTGAAGAATTTTAAAGGCCTCCTCACGTGCTATTTTTAGTATTCCCTCATCTTTGGCTAGGTTAGCTATTTTGAGGTCTATAAGACCACTTTGTTGAGTTCCTCCCATGTCGCCTGGTCCACGGAGTTCAAGGTCCACTTGCGAAATCACAAAACCGTTTTCTGTCTGCACCATTGTTTGGATCCGCTTTTGGGTATCTTTTGATAGTTTGTAGTCGGTCATCAAGATACAATACGACTGATCAGCACCCCTTCCCACACGCCCGCGAAGCTGGTGCAACTGCGAAAGTCCAAACCGCTGAGCACTTTCTATCACCATTACGCTGGCGTTGGGTACATCCACTCCAACTTCTATCACGGTTGTGGCTACCATTATTTTGGTTTCACCTTTTTTGAAACGTTGCATTTCAAATTCTTTATCCTTGGGTTTCATTTTACCATGGACAATACTCAGTGGCACTCCCGGAAATGCCCTCTCAATTGACTCATAACCATCAAAAAGATTCTTCAAATCAAGTTTCTCGGATTCCTCAATGAGTGGGTATACTATGTAAATCTGCCTTCCTTTTTTTAGCTCATCTCGCATAAACTCAAAAACTTTGAGCCTATTTGCATCGTATCTATGAACTGTTACAATGGGCTTTCGACCCGGAGGCATTTCGTCTATTTCAGAATGGTCCAAGTCACCAAAAAGTGTCATGGCTAAGGTTCGGGGAATCGGCGTAGCTGTCATTACCATCATGTGTGGATAGAAATTTTTGTTTTTCTCCCAAAGCTTGGCTCTTTGGGCCACTCCGAACCTGTGCTGTTCGTCTATTACACACAGCCCTAGGTTTTTAAACTGCACAATGTCTTCTAACAAGGCATGAGTACCTACCAAAATATTTAATTCTCCATTGAGCAATGCTTCGTGAATCACCGACCTCTCTTTTTTCTTTGAAGAACCAGTCAATATCTCTATTCTTACATTGAGCAAATCTCCGTATTTTTTCAAATTGGCATAATGCTGCTGTGCCAAAATTTCTGTAGGAGCCATCATGCAGGCCTGTGCACCAGACTCTATGGCCATAAGCATAGATATAAACGCCACAATGGTTTTACCACTTCCTACATCGCCTTGAATCAGGCGGTTCATTTGTTTGCCCGATTTCAAATCAGCAAAAACTTCCTTTATAACTCTTTTCTGAGCACCCGTAAGATCGAACGGAAGATGGTTTTTATAAAATTCTGTAATTAAGCCTGTTTTGTGAAAAACCTGACCAACATAATCGTTCTTTCTAACCAAACTTAACTTTATAAGCCTAAGTTGATTATAAAAAAGTTCTTCAAATTTTAGCCTACGTTCGGCCTGATACAACTCTGCTTGTGTTTTGGGCAAATGAAACCACCTCAAGGCATAGTTTTTCTGAACCAGCCTATACTTGTTCAGTAGCGTACTTGGGATCGTTTCGTTGATATAAGGCGACGCAATATCCAGCAGGTTTTTCACCCAAGTGCTGATTATCTTGCTATCAATATATCGTTTACGAAGTTTTTCAGTAAGGGAGTATACCGCCTGAAAATAGCCCTTTTGCGTATTAGTAGGGTTTACCAGTTCTATTTCAGGATGGTTGATGGAGTAATTGCCACCAAACCAAACCGGCTTGCCATATACCACATATTCGGCATTTACTTTGAGATATTTCTGAAAATAGGTAATACTTTGAAACCAAACCAACTCCATGTGGCTTGTGGAATCACGGAAAGTTGCCACCAATCTTTGTTTGCCGATGCCACTTCCAATAAGCTCCACCGAAGTTATTCTACCAATGATTTGAGCCGCAAACATGTCGTCTTTGATATCTGATATACGATGAAATTGCGTGCGGTCTTCGTGCCTAAACGGATAATATTCGAGTAAATCTGCAAAAGTAAAAATGCCCAATTCTTTGTTTAGAAGCTCTGCTTTTTGCGGGCCTACACCTCGAAGGGATTCTATTTTGGTTTCAAAAAAGGAAGACATGGAACAAAAATAGACATTTGAGCCGTTATTTGATTAATTCTCAATTATTTTTGAATTTCAACCCAATTAATAAATGATACAGTTTTACGAAACACAACTAAAGTCTCTTCTCGAAAACAGAGAAATCCTGCAAAAAACCTACAACAAGACTTCCACTTATCGACTTGTTTTCTTGGTTATTGGTTTCCTGTGTTTGATAAAGGTCTTTCAGTTTAATGTTTATTTCGGTGGAGTTTTGCTCATTTTATTTTTGGGTGGATTTTATTATTTGGTGAAATATCATGAAAAAACCGAAGACAATTTACATCAAAATGACAATCAGCAGACCCTATTAAAAAATGAAATTGGGATATTAAACAATGAACCGAACAGGATTTATAACGATGGAAGCGATTTTGTGAATCCGCACCATATTTTTTCAGCCGACTTAGATTTATTTGGCAAAAACTCGCTTTTTCATTTATTAAATCGAGCCAAAACAAGGTGGGGTCTAGAACTACTGGCAAAAAATATGATTGAAATAGAATCTGACGCCGATATCTTACAAAAAAAACAAGAGACCACGGCCGAATTAAAAGAAAAAACGACTTGGCGATTGAGCTTTTTGGCTTCCTTGGTCAATATTCCCAATACACAGGCCGATTCATCTCATGAAATTTCTCAGATCTCCGTTCCGCCCAAATTGGCATTAGAGCCATTTTTGAAATTTTATGGAAAAATCGTTCCGCTAGTTTGGCTCGCCTTATTTGTGGGTTTTTATTTCCTAAAATTTCAAGGAATTGGTTTCGGAATAGGTGGCTTAGTGCTTTTTCATTTTTATCTTAATGGCCTGAATAAAAAAATTACAGAACCCTATCTAGAACGAATATCAGTTACAGGTCGAGCATTACAGAGCTTCTCAAAAGCCGCCGAATTAATTGCCAATGAAGATTTTACCTCGAAACTTTTACAAGAGGCTTTAAAAGACTTCCCAAGAGCTGATTTGAAATCCAAAAATCCCATAGAGGATTTTTCATTGATAGTGAAGGGTTTGGAAATGCGGAAAAACATGATTGCGTGGCTTTTCTTGACAAGTGCTAGGGCGTTCGAGCCTATTGAGACCTTAAAAATGAGTGACTGGCTAAGAAAGAACCCTGATTTCTTTAAAGAAATATTTAAGGCAATCGCAGTTTTGGAATTTTACTCTAGTTTAGGAACAGTGTATTTCAATAATCCCAAATGGAGTTTGCCAAAATTCCATCAAGAAAACGATAGCTTCATCTCTGCAAAACAGATAGGTCATCCGTTGATAAAAGTGCACCAAACGATTTCAAACGATTTTGAGCTTAACAACCACAATCGTGTAAACCTCATAACAGGCAGTAACATGTCGGGCAAAAGTACCTTCTTGAGAACGGTCGGCATAAATCTGATTTTAGCCAATATGGGAGCTCCTGTTTTCGCCGGAAGTTTAAAATTAAGACTAGGAATAGAGCCCATTTGCTATATGAGAATCACCGACTCTATTTATGAAAACGCCTCGACCTTTAAAGCAGAAATAGAACGCATAAAGCTTGTACTGGCAGCATTAAAAAGTGACAAACTGCATTTATTTCTTATAGACGAAATGCTACGAGGGACCAACTCCGAAGACAAACTCAAAGGCTCTATGGCACTTTTTGAAAAACTCGTAATAGAAAACGCCATAGCACTTCTTGCAACGCATGATTTGCGATTATCGGAAATTTCCGCAAAACATGCAGATAAGGTCAAAAATTTTTATTTCGAGTACTCAACAGCCAACGGAGAGCTTATTTTTGACTATCTGATTAAAGAAGGGGTTTGCAAAAGTTTCAATGCCTCACTCCTACTTGAGGCTATTGGACTGAAAATAAAAAAATAAATTCTGACCCTATTCTAAAGTCGCTCCTCAAAAAATTTAAAAAAAAGTTCTTTTAAATGAACCAAAAATAATCAACCGCAGTTATTAATGTATATACATATTTTGTAATAACATAAAATAATTAATACAATGGCAATCTGGAAAATCGATCCTTTGCACTCAGAAGTGCAATTCAAAGTAAAACACTTAATGATCAGCACCGTAACTGGTGACTTCAAGGCTTACGACGCCACCGCAGAAACGGCTGGTGATGATTCATTTGAAAACGCTCAAATCAGCTTTTCGGCTCAAATTGACTCTATTTCTACCGGAAATGAGCAACGTGACGGACATTTAAAATCAGGCGAGTTTTTTGACGCCGAAGCATTCCCAACTTTGAGTTTTGTTTCAACATCTTATGCAAACAACGTATTGAAAGGAAACTTGACCATTAAAGACGTAACCAAAGAAGTAGAACTTGATGCTGAATTTGGTGGTTTAATGACTGATTTCTACGGACAAACCAAAGCTGGGTTTGAAATTTCTGGTAAAATCAATCGTAAAGATTTCGGTCTAACTTGGTCTGCAGTAACCGAAGCAGGTGGTGTAGTAGTGAGCGACGACGTGAAATTGATTTTGAACGTGCAATTGACAAAGCAGGCTTAATGTGAATTTACGATTGTAGATTTTTGATTTACGATTTTGGCGATAACAAGAAAGGCACTTTCAATTTCTGAAAATGCCTTTTTTTTTATATTCGAATCTCTTATCAATCCAACATCAAATAAGCCTTTATAAAATCATCCAAATCTCCATCCATTACTGACTGAATATCAGAGGTTTCATGACCTGAACGGGCGTCTTTCACTAATTTGTATGGGTGAAAAACATAGTTACGTATTTGAGAACCCCACTCAATATTTTTCTTTGACGATTCTATGTCTGCACGAGCTGCGTTTCGCTTTTCTACTTCAATCTGGTACAAACGCGACCTTAGCATGTTCATGGCGTGCTCTTTGTTCGCCAACTGGCTCCGCTCAATTTGGCAAACAATCACAATTCCCGATGGTTTGTGGGTCAGCTGCACCTTGGTTTCTACCTTGTTTACGTTTTGTCCACCTGCACCGCCTGATCGTGAAGTTTGAATTTCGATGTCAGCTGGATTTATGGCAATTTCGATGGTATCGTCCACCAATGGATAGGCATAAACCGAAGCAAACGAAGTGTGACGACGAGCATTGGAGTCAAATGGCGAAATACGCACCAAACGGTGTACGCCATTTTCTGACTTTAAAAATCCGTAAGCCATAGGCCCATCAATCTGCATCGAAGCCGACTTGATACCCGCACCGTCACCGTCTTGCCAGTCGATTTGGGTTACTTTGTATTTGTGTTTTTGAGCCCACATGAGGTACATACGGTAGAGCATACTCGCCCAGTCTTGGCTTTCTGTACCACCAGCACCCGAGTTGATTTCTATCACCGCCGAAAATTGGTCTTCCTCATTCGAAAGCATTTTCTTGAGTTCAAGTTCCTCAATTATGGTCTCAGTTTTTTTGCCTTCAGCCTTGATTTCTTCCTCTGTCACTTCGTCCATTTGATAGAACTCGTGGAGGGTTTCAAGGTCGCTGATAGAAGTTTCGGCTTCTTCGTAGTACTCTGTCCAGTTTTTAAGGGTCTGGATTTCCTTTACAATTTTTTGTGCATGATCGGAGTCGTTCCAGAACTCCGGTTGGGCCTGTTGATTTTCTAAATCCCCGAGCTTCTCTTTCCGGTTATCGTAGTCAAAGATACCTCCTCAAAGCCGACACTCTGGCTCTCAAATCTTTCAACGCGTCTGTTGTCATGATTTCCTTAAATGGTTAAAAATTAATTAAAAAGTCTGCAAAGGTAGGTAGAATTGAGGTAAAATGGAAGTTTGAATTAGATGAAATGTGGAAATTTAAAAAATTAAATGTCATAAAAAATAATTCTATGATGACAAATCCAAAATAGATTTTTGAGATACTCATTAAGTAATTTATCTTCGTGAAATTATTGAAGAAACCTCAATCCAAATAAATGAAAATATTTATCTTCTCACTTTTTATTCTTTATCCAACACTTTCTATTTCTCAGATACTATTCGAAAAGGGTTACTATGTAGATGCCGAAAACAAGAAAAGTGATTGTTTTATCAAAAATCAGGGCTGGAGTGATAATCCCAGTTCCTTCATTTATAAAATAACAGAAAACGATAGGGAGAAAAAGGGAACTTTAGATAACATAATAGAATTTGGGGTTGAAAATCAATTTAAGTTTGTAAAAAGAACATTTGAATTAGATATCTCATCAAATAAAACGGCTGAATTGTCAACAGATAGTCAACCAGAATTTAAAACAATTACGGCATTTCTTAATATAATTGTCGAAGGGCAGGCTACACTTTATTCATATAAAATGGGTTCCAATAAGAAATATTTTTATTCCATCCTAAATCAAAATCCAAAACAATTTGTATACAAAGAATTTATATCATCCAATGATCTAATTTCTGAGAATAATGAGTTTAGAGAACAAATTAGGGTTGAACTTTCTACTGTAGTAATTGATAAAGAATCAATTAGAAAAATACAGTATAATGAGAGTGACTTAAAAGACGTTATCACAAAGTACAATAAATCAAAAAATTCTGAATCAAAGATTATTCAATCAATTAGTAAGAAGAATGGTCTTCAAATTGGACTTACTATTGGCTCGGGATTAAGCAATTTCAAATATATAGATTACGTATATTTTAAAGATTGGGTAAATTTTGAGACCAAACCTTCATTCAATATTGGACTGCTATTCAATTACATTTTGCCATTTAAAAAAGATAAACTAAGTGTTTTTATTAATCCGACCTTCCAATCCTTATCCAGAAAAATTTCAAATCAGGGATATAATTTAAAAGTAAATTACTCATATGTACATTTTCCGATTGGATTCAGAAATAGTTTTTTTCTCAAGAATAAAAATAAACTATTTCTGAATTTGTTGGCTGCTCCAGGTCTTGGAATCAATTTTAATAAATACCTATATGTAAACAATAGGAAATTTGTTGAATTTATGCCAACAGTCTATTTTGGAGCTGGATTTGGTTATGAGAAAAATAGAATCTCTGTTGAATTCAGAACTCATTCAAACGATGACATACTTTTGAATTATCCAGATTCTCAATCCAAGTATCATAAAACCAACCTAATTTTTTCCTATAGATTTAAATAAATCATTTGTTTTAAATTTTCACAATCCCCTCACCTCAAACCACACATTCACGCTTTTACCGTTTTCGTCGGTACATGTGATGGTGTTTTTACCTAATTCGGGTTTTATGAAAACACTTTTGTGTGCTTCAAATTTTCCCACAAGTTGGTTATTGTGATACCAGAATACGTTTTGGGTGCCTACCGAAACACTTGCTTTGAGTTCGATTTCCTGTGGATTCTGCTTTTCGATATAATACAAGCCTTTGTCTCTGGGTGAAACGATACGTAGCGTTTGTGATTTCGTGGTGTGCGTACAGTTGGGATTATGCGGCGGCGGAGAGTTGTAAGGCAAGCCATTGCTTTGCAAAAAAGACAAATATTCTGGCGGATAATTGATGTATTCTTTCTGGACGGCAATATTTCTATCCAAACAAAAACCGCAATAACTTATAGTTTCAGCGGCATTTACCCAAACTTTTTTGAGGTGTTGACATTTCTTTTTGTAAAAAACATTACCCACAAAAAGATCCATTTGGGTGTCTTTGCAAAAGTCGTTTTTAGGTAAACCAGTAACCGAACAAACTTCTCTGTAAACCAAACTTTCGGGCTTTTTAAACCACGGTTTGTTTTTCTCAATGGTGTTGAATATCTGGAAAAGTAATGGTGTAGCCACCGCTGCACCGCTCAGTTGCGGTATGCTTTCCCCCGAAAAGTTGCCCAGCCAAACACCAACTGTGTAATCGGGATTGTAGCCAATTGCCCAAGCGTCCCGTTTTCCAAAGGAAGTACCCGTTTTCCAAGCGATTTTGGGTAAACGAAATGTAAAATCGAAGTTATTGGGAAAATCAGGCCGCTGGATTCCGCTTAAAATATCAGAAATGATGTAGCACGAAGCGGGATCAAGCATTGATTTGGGTTGAATTTTTGGCAAATTTGCATTTGAAGTAAAATTGAGTTCTTGGAAAAACCCTCCGTTGGCAAATGTAGCATAAAGCCGCACCATTTCTTCCATACTCACGCCACAACCGCCCAAAATGGCCGAAAGGCCGAGTTTGTCTTCATTTTCTTTGATGCTTTTGAAGTCTGCTTTTTTCATTTCAATCAAGAAATCGGCGAGGCCATATTCGTCCAAGGTTTTTACGGCTGGAATATTGAGCGATTGCTGCAAAGCATCTTGCATACTCACTTGGCCTTGAAAAGTATCGTCAAAGTTTTCGGGCTTAAAACCACCAAAATCGGTTGGAATATCGTACAAAATGGTCTTGGGATTAATGATTCCCTTTTCCAAGGCCAAGGCATACAAATATGGTTTCAAGGCACTGCCAGGCGAACGAACCGAGGTAATACCATCCACTTGTCCTCCATCCATTCGGTTTTTGTAGTCTGCAGAGCCGCAATACACCAGCACTTTCATGGTTTTGTTGTCCACCACCATGGCCATACCGTTTTTCACCCCGATGGTTTCGAGCCTTTGGAGATAAGCCGACAGCTGTTTTTCGACCTGAAGCTGATAACCAGAATGTATTGATGAGCGAATATATGGCGAAGCAGATTCTGCTGCCAATCGGTCTGAAATATGCGGTGCTCGCTTAATGAAAGTGCTTCTTTTCAGATTTACGGTTTCGTTTTGGGCAAGTGCAATCTCGTTTTGGTTGAAAATTTTTTGTTTTTCAAAAAGCTTCAGCCATTTGTTTTTGAAAAACTCCAATTGCGAATTGTTTTTGCCCGAAAGCAAAAGGCTAGGTTTGTTAGGTACCAAACTCAAAACCATAGCCTGAGCCAAACTCAGCTGCGAAGGATGTTTTTGCAAATACACATACGAGGCAGCTTTAATGCCCTCCACATTGGAGCCAAAAGGAATCAAATTGAGATAAAGAGCCAAGATTTCCTTTTTAGAATAATGCAATTCAAGCTGAACGGCTCTGATTATTTCCTTGATTTTGTTGAAATACGTTCGGTCGTTGGGATAAATCATTCGAACAACCTGCATCGTAATGGTAGACGCACCCGAAACCCGCTTTTTCTTGTGGACATTAGAAGCTAAAGCCCGAAAAATAGCCACCGGATTTACCCCAGGATGATAATAAAAGTATTTGTCTTCTTTCTCAATAATGGCCTTCAAGAAAAAAGGAGAAACCTCCTCCACATTAGTTTTGAGCCGCCATTTATCTTCATTGTTGAGGTAAGCACTCAATATACGACCTTCATCATCTAGCACCACTGTGGAGTAATTGTTTGGTACTTTTACTGGAAATGCCAAATCTAAGACCAAAATCAAAGCTAATGCAGCCAAGGTGTATTTTACTTTGGCGAGCTCAATAAAACGGAAAAAGGCCAATTTTTTTCTATTCGTCACTTAGTAATCTTCACAGTTGACAACTTTTGAAAAGTTGTCAACTGTTTTATATGTAAAATTCACCCCATCAATTCACCACCACAGTGCCGCCGCCCCAATAACTTCTCAAATTGTTATTATACATGGCGTCGGCTGAAACTGGGCCTTGCACGAATGTGCCTCTTGAAACTGCTCGGGCTAGGTAATAATAGTGTCGTTCGGTGTTGTCCACATTTACGAAATAGTTGATTCTGTCGTCTCTGATATCAAAATATGTGGTGTTTGAGGCGTTTTTGATCCATGGCATGTCACGATCCTCTACCAATCTTGGATTTTCTATTTCTAGTCCTGCTGGTAGCATATCGGTCAACACCACATTGTCTACATTGTACATCAAACCTGCTTGGGCACTTACTGTAAGTCGTACTACCACCAATTGGTTTTGTTTAAAAACTGGGCTTTTTATCACCTCGCCTGTGCGAGTAAAGTAGGTACGACGGGCTTTCAAAAACTTGTCTTCGGCTATAAATTTATTATCTTTTCTGATGCCTTCCGACTCGTAGTAATAATATAGATTGTCATTAAGCGACTTCACGCTGATGCCTTTCGGATATTTGGTCATGTCTATCCATTGGCCTTTGCCTTCTACGGTTCTTATCAGTTTGCCCTCTGAATATATCTCCGCTTTTCCTGTCGATTTTTTGGTTTTCAAGATTTTACCCATGGCCAACATCGAAAACGAAAGTTCTTGGGTGTTTAAATAAAGCGACTTATTGCTCAAAACACCATTGAGCGACTGAGTTAAACTTGCAATTTGCGGGTTCAGCGGGTCAGTTTCTACCAACGTATTGAGCACCAAAGCAATATTTCTAATTGGCGAAGAGAAACTATCGTCGAGCATACGGTCGTACACCTCTTTTACAAAAGTCTTAGGTAAAAGTTTTGAGTAAGAAGCATCATCGCCAATTTGTTTGAAGGCACAAGCCACTAAAAACTGTTGGTCTGACGACAACTTCGCAAAATCGGCCTTGAGCTGATTCATGGCCGCAATGTTTGGGTCTTCTGTCAAAGACAAAACATAAAGTGAATAAGCAATTTCGGTTTTCAAACGTTCTTTTTTCTTGTAGACGCCATTGGTATTTGACCAAATAGTCTCTTTGGTTTGCTCTTCGTTGGTGCGTTGAGTCAGATAATTTACCATCTGGGTAATCACAGGTTTCGAAACCTCTAAGCCAGATTTTTGAGCTTCTAAAAGGAAATGCAAAGCATAAGCCGTTCCCCACCAATATTCCTCTGGTGAACCTGGCCAATAGCTCACGGCTCCATTGTAAAGCTGCATCGATTCCAATTTTTGAATGGCAGCATTCACATTATATTGCGGATTCAGTTCAGATTGGCCTGACTCTGAAATCTCCAATTTTCCATTAATTTGTTGAATTAAATCGTCGAGATAAAGCTGTGGAAAGGCTTTAGAAACGGTCTGCTCCACGCAGCCATGCGGATAAGCAAGCAAGGTTTCTAGGCGATTGCCAAACTGCATCATCGGCGTATTGCCTATGTATATTTTCGAAGAAAAAGTACCCGGAATATAACCAGTGGGAGCAGCAAAAGGCAAATCCGTATTTTTGGCCAGTATGCCCGAAGTACCAGATTTTTGCAATGAACCTGCAGGACGCACACTTATTTCAGTGGTTTTTGAGAAAGTTTCTTTGTCAGATTTTGCCAAAACTTTCAGTTTTCCTAAGCCCATTTTGTCTTTTCCCGCCACTTCTAGATCTAAATGTTTTTCTTTTCCTGGCTCAATCGTGATGTTGTTTTCTGCGAAATTACCCACTGAAATTTGACCTTCGGTTTGTGTCGAAAGTTTCACAATTTGTGGAGACTCAGTAGTATTGAAAAACGTTACTGGCACTTTTACTTTGTCTGATGGACTCAAAAATAGCGGCATGCCAACACTAATACTCACTGGGTCAGAAACCGTCATTTTTTGTTCTGCAGAGCCAAATTTCTCATCATCATAGGCCACCACCATTATTCTGAGGCTTCCCAAAAACTCAGGAATATCAAATTCGAAACTGGCTTTTCCTGAGGCATCCGATTTTATTTGACCACTCCATTTCGCTACCAATTCAGCACGACCATTGGCCAATGGATTTACACGTTTGCCCATGCTGCCGTCACCACCTGTGCTGCTTTTCCCGTTCAATTGAATTTCTGGTAAAAGCAAAGGGTACAAGTCAAACGAACGAACACCCAAGGCCCTTTTTTGATAAAAATATTCGTTGATTTTAGGTGTTTCGGTGTTTTTCAATTGCAAAATACCTTCATCAACCACGGCAATAGTCAGCTCAGTATTTGGTGAAGTTCTTACATCTACACGTTGTTTGGTTTTTGACCGTGATTTTTCAACTGCCGTTATTACTATCGGTATCCTGCGTTTTGGGTCATCCACTTTAATGGTTTTCATTCCGTGAGCCGACATCAGCGGCAGTTCAGGCAGATTCATGGCCCGAATCAAAGTAGCTGTGATATAGACATTTGGCAAATGAGCCGTTCCCAAATCAATTGTGATTTCGGCGGATTTGTTTTGGGTTTGCACAAATTTATGCTCCAAAATGCCCGCATTTTCTATCGTTATCAGCAATTTCCCATCAAAAGGAGTTTTTAAGATGGCCTTGGCTTTTTCACCCAAAAGATAATTTTCTTGATTGGTTTCTATTTGAACTTCTCCGTCGGTATCTACTTCAAACGATGCTTTTGATCCATAACCATATGCATAAAAGTTAGAACTCACATAACTATCCGCATCGGCAGGCTTTACCCTGATTTCATATTCACCCGATATTTTTGGAACAAAATTTTGTGTAATGTTTTTTGTTCCGAATTTCAAATCATGGCTTTTGATAAGCTTTTCTTTTTTCTTCGAAACGTACCTCAGACCTTCGTCTGTTTTCTCCAAAACTGTTTGGTATTCAAGCAGGTAAATCTGCATTGTGGCATTGGCTGCAACGTTGGCTCCAGCTGAATTTAGAGCTGCCAATTCAATTGGAAAAGTTGCGTTAGTTCCCACGAAATAAGCTGGAATTTTTACACCAAAGAATTGCTTTTGGGTATAAATATCGAAAGTTTTTTGACGGTGAACCGGTCTGCCCGTCTCATCAAAAACCGAAACCAAAACCTTTCCCTCAAGTAAACCTTTGTTGGCAAACTTATCCGAAATATCAAAGATTTGAATGCCTTCACCTTTGGCATTTGTCATTCCGTTTCTGATTTCGTTTTCAAATTTAGTCTGGTCATCTATGCCAAAAGTAAATGATTCGTAGCCTTTGGGCTGGAAGGTTTTACGTTTGATAGAAAAGTCGAGCTCATATTTATTGTCTGCTGCATGCGGACCAAAAAGGTTGTTGGCTTGTAGCTTGATGTTGGCTTTTTGGCCTATTTCTACTTTTTCAGGGGCATCTATGTTTACCTTTATTCGGTCAGGCATAAAATCCTCAACAGAAATGCTTTTGGAACCGATAAGCACATTGTTGCCCGTAAACACATCGACATTGTAAAAACCAGTGAGTGCTGAACGCTCCAGTTTCACAGAATGACTAATGGCTCCCGAAGGATTGGTTTGTGTCATGAGCGAACTCACTTCTTTACCATTGGGTTGTTTTACCTGAATTTTTATCGGAATATTTTTTGGAGTTTCCCAATTGTTATTCCTTATTACGGTGTTCAGATTGATAGTTTCACCTGGTCGGTAAATCTCACGATCGCCATAAATGAAGGCATCTAAGCCCGCCTCGTTGAAATTTTTGCCAGTAATGTCAAACTTCGATGTTTCTATTTCGGTGTCGTCAAATAGGAGATAATTGAAATCGTCTTTTGAATTAGCCGTAACCATTGCCACCAAAAAATTCGGATTATTCTTCTTTAGATTTTTGAAAACCACCATTCCATTGGCATCGGTTGTGCCTTTGGTTATTTCTTGATTGTTATTGCTAATCAATTTAATTTCTAAGCCTGAAATCGGCGTAGTTTGCATGATAGAATTCGCCAAAACAATCACATCCTCTTGATTTTGAGACATTTTCGTTATCAAGCCAATATCTGATATCGAAACTATTTTCTGAATTTTTCGGTAATATTCGTCTTCAGATTCTATCGAAATAAAGTAAATTCCTCGTTTAGCAGTTTGATCTGGGAGAGGTAAATTCAGCACTGAAACACCTTGTTTTACAGGCAAATCGGCGGTTTCGATTTTTTTGGAAGAAATCAAATCGCTGTAAATGTCAGCCTCTGAAGAGTAATAATATTCTTGTTCCTCATCCCCATAATAGCTGCGGCGAGTACCTTTCAGAAATGGCAAAATATTGTTTTCAAATATCTTAGAAATCGAAACATTGACTTTCGGAATATTCACAATGTTGATACCGATATTCCTGTTCCCAACATTCGACATGTATTGGGCATTTTTATTAGTAAATTCCAAATACGGATTCACCCTTCCGAAAAACGCTTCACCTTCATAGTCTTCATCCATTTTTCCACCCAAAACCCCTACAATGGTTTTGTTTAGTGTGATTTTGTACAAATCGTCTTGGTTAAATTCCCCTTTAATGGTAAAACCTTGGTCGGCGGCTTCAACAGAAAACCTAACAGCTGGATCAATTTTTATATGCTTTTCCACTTGGGCAATATCTACCTGTTGGGTGGTTTTGATGTACACATAACCTTTGAGTTTCTTGAAACTTGTCTGCATTTTCAATATTTCCAGCTTATCTGCAGGCAAATAATCCAAGTCAAGTTTCTCTGAATTTTTAAATTTTTGTGGATTATCAGCCTTTGCTTCTATTTTGGCAGTTATTTCTCCTTTTCTGGTATCTGGAAAAGTCGCTAAGGCCAACACCAAATTGGTTGAATTTTCAGCAGGAACCATTTTGTAGTCAAGTTCCTTGTTGCCATCCAATATTTTTATTTCGTCCTTAATATTGTGAGCATCATATTTTCCATTTAGTTCCAAAAGGACTCTCGCCTCCTTTTGATTTTGCTTGTTTTTTGCAAAATACATTTGGGCATCCTTTACTTTCAGATAAGGGGTATGAAACTTGATCGTTTCGTTTTTATCAATACCCATTTTACCTTTTTTCCTTTTCAAAAGGTTCTCTGAAAGCTTTGCTTTGTATTCGTTGGCAAACTTCATGGGTTTTGAAGGAGAAAAAACCAACTCTTTTTTCCCGATCCATTTAAATTTCCCTTCGATTTTTGGTTCAAAATCCATGTAAGGAGTACTTTCCCATTTATTGAGGTCGCCGTCAAACACCAGTTCTTCGTCAAACTCAAAAAAGAGATTTTGTAAAACTTCGATTTCGTCTCCAAAACCTACAGATTTGATGCCGACTTCGGGAAGGTGATTACAAGAATTGAAAAGGAAAACGAGGGGGAAGAATAGAATACTGCGTTTCATTTTAGGTAGTTTAAAATTTTCAGGTTAACGGAATTTTAGGCTATAAATTGAAGCAAGTTAGTGGTTTTTTTGATAGGGTAAAATATTTGAAAGAGAAGACTTTAGACCAACAAAAAAACCTCCCATTTCTGAGAGGTTTTTGTATTCGCTTTCTATCTTTTTTATCTTAAAACATTGTTCCAATAGTCTCTTTCGGACGACCACCTGGGGTTGTCACGAACGCCTCAATAAACGAGTTGAAATCTGGAGAAATGGCCAAAATCTCGCTTTCTTCGAATAAGACCGCATAATATTTACCACCCAAATTCTCAATTTTGTAGTTTTCCTCCAACAATATGGTACTTTCCATCAAATCGAAGGCATTGTCTCGCTCGTCTTCAGTATTGAAGCCCTGCGATCGTAGATAAAGTGTGGCGTCGGGATTATAAACTCCGAAATAATATTTGTCGTCCTCGCCCTGAAACTTCACAAAACCAGTAATTCCGTATGAGTCCCAAATTCTTGCTTTGTCGAGGTAATCACCAACATTTAAGAAGCCATCAAGACTTGCAAGCATGTTTGTAGAAACGCCAGCAGAAGCTACTTCAGCAACCGACTCTTTGCTTGCGATTTTCTCAATTGCATTTTTGGCCTCCAATTCCGATGAATAATCGCATGAACGAGCAATTTCTTTGTTGTTTCCTGCTTTCAAAACCACAAAAAACTTCTTTTTGTCTTTTTCAACAGATAGCCTACCGTCAATGCTTTTGTTTTTTATAACCGATGCAATACCATTTTTCCTTGATTTCAGATCAACGTACCCCTCACTTTTCAACAGCACACTACCTTCGTTGTCTACTAAAGCAAAATAATATTTCTTGGTCTTTTTATCTTGAAATGCTGTGAAGCCTTCATTTTTCGGGTCAGCCTCTTGTCCAGCATAAGATTTACACGGAAGATAATCATCATTTACTGCCATAAACAGATTGGTTATTTTTATAAAAATTGGTCTTTTTTGAAACTCCGTAAAGTTTACATTTAATATTTGAAAAAAAACAAATAATCTTCTTCAATTTAGAGTCAAACAAACTAATTTTCAATTTTTTATAAAAATTGTTTAATTTTTTCAATTAGCTCAACGACCCACTTTAGTTCTGATTTTTAGCATTTATCAGTTAAAGATTTCGATAATTGTTCACAATTTTGATTTACTTTCGTAAAAATTGAATTTTCGATATGAATACCCTCTTTCCCATTTTTTTAAAAGCCGAACAAATGACCATACTGATAGTCGGAGGTGGCAATGTTGGCCTTGAAAAATTGGAAGCCTTATTAAAAAACTCACCACTATCTCACATTGTTTTGGTGGCACCTGAAATCAAGTCTGAAATAGTAGAACTTTCCAAAAGTCATAAAATAGAGCTGTTTTATGAACCATATCGTGTGGAGCATCTCCGCAACAAAAATATTGTAATAGTTGGGACAGATAGGCCCGAAGTAAACAAACAAGTGCAAATTGACTGTAAAAGCAAAGGCATATTGGTCAACGTTGCCGATACACCTGATTTGTGTGATTTTTATTTGGGTTCGGTGGTTACAAAAGGGGATCTTAAAATCGGTATTTCTACCAACGGTAAATCACCAACATTTGCAAAGAGAATCAGGGAGATGTTGCAAGACATTATCCCTGAAAACATACAAGAAACCTTAGATAATTTACAGAAAATTCGAAACAGCCTAAAAGGCGATTTTGAGTATAAAGTAAAGAAAATGAATGAGATAACTACAATTTCAAAAGAAGAAAAATAATGAAAAAAGTGTTTTTGGTATTGGCAATTTCATTGTGTTTGGGTTTTATGAAAATCCAATTGGTAGATGACAGTTTCGGTTCCGGTGAGAATTGGTCGGAATATCTTGGTGGGGCAGATCGGAATCATTATTCCAAACTCGATCAAATCAATCTCCAAAACGTAAAAAACCTTAAAGTAGCGTGGGAATATGCCACTCCAGACTCTGGCCAAATGCAGGTGAATCCGCTGATTGTAGATGGTGTTTTATTTGGTGTGACGACTTCTGTTCAAGCATTTGCACTGGATGCTGGTACTGGTAAAGAGATTTGGCGTTTTGGTGATCCTTTGAAAAACTGGGCCAGCACGAGCCGAGGAGTAGCTTATTGGCAAAATGGCACCGATAAAAGAATTCTATACACTGCTGGACCAAATCTTTGGGCTTTAGATGCTACTACGGGCAAGCCTATTTCCACATTTGGCAATGGAGGCAAGGTGGATTTACACACAGGGTTGCCCGAGTCAGCCAAAGACAAATTTATCATTTCTAATACGCCGGGAACAATTTTCGAAAACCTGATTTATATGCCGGTCAGACTTTCCGAGGATGCCGATGCGGCCCCTGGTGACATCCGAGCCTTTGATGTGATTTCTGGAAAACTTGTTTGGACATTTCATACTATACCTTATCCCGGCGAAAAAGGCTATGAAACATTTCCGAAAGATGCCTACAAAAATGAATATGTTGGTGCAGCTAACAATTGGGCAGGAATGGCTGTGGACAAGTCCCGAGGGATTTTATATGTACCTACCGGCTCTGCAGCTTACGATTTTTATGCTGGTAATAGACCTGGGAAAAACCTTTTCAGCAATTGCCTGCTCGCATTAGACGCCCGAACAGGAAAGCTCAAATGGCATTACCAGTTTGTTCACCACGATATTTGGGATAGAGACTTACCCGCACCACCAAATTTGATAACTTTAAACAAAAACGGTAAAAAAATAGACGCAGTGGCTCAAGTAACCAAACAGGGTTATGTGTTTGTATTTGATAGAGTTACGGGAAAATCTTTGTTCACGATAAACGAAATTCCCGTGCCAAAATCTAAACTGAAAGGTGAAGTTACTTGGCCTACCCAGCCTGTTCCAACACTTCCAAAACCCTATGCCAGAGAGTCTTACAAACTCACTGAGAAAGATATTTCGCCTTACGCACAAAACAGAGACGAATTGGTAAAAGCTTTCAGAACTTACAAAAAAGGGCTTTTTGATCCACCAAGTGAGCAGGGAACCATCATTTTCCCAGGTTATGATGGCGGGGCAGAATGGGGTGGAAGTGCTGTTGACCCTAATGGAGTAATATATATCAACGCCAACGAGATGGCTTGGATACAGACCATGCGACCTACTCAAAATACAACTGGAATGCCGCTTGGCGAACGAACCTACCGTAATTATTGTCAAAATTGTCATCAACCAAACTTAGAAGGAAATGTTGAAAGTGGCTATCCTTCGCTTGTCAATATTGGCAAAAAACATGATAATGCTGCCTTACTTAATTTCATAAACTCAGGAAAAGGCATGATGCCAGGCTTTGGATTTATAAAACCCGAGGAGAAACAAGCCTTGATAGCTTTCCTCAAAAATGAAGAGAAAAAAGAAGTGCAAAGCAAAGACAGTCAAATGAGTCAAAAAGCAGGTGTAGCTTATAAAATGACAGGTTACAATAAATTTCTGGATAATAGAGGTCTCCCAGCCATTGGCCCACCTTGGGGAACTTTGAATGCTATAGATCTGAACTCGGGAAAACAGTTGTGGAGAATTCCCCTTGGGAATGAGCCGATTTTGCAAAAAGAAGGTATTACGGGTACTGGTACCGAAAATTACGGCGGGCCGGTAATTACCAAAACCGGATTACTTTTTATAGCAGCCACCAAGGATGCTACCTTGCGAGCATTTGAGGCGAAAACAGGCAAATTGGTTTGGGAGCATGCGTTACCAGCAGCGGCTTTTGCTACACCATCAATGTATTCTAAAAACGGTAAACAATATCTTGTAATTGCTTGCGGAGGTACAAAATTAGGCACTCCTAAAGGCAATAAGTATGTAGCTTTTGCTTTGGAGTAGCTTAAAATTAGTTTTATTACATTTGTATAAAAATTTAAAGGATTGACCGAAAACCTCAATACTGCTTGGCGACAAATAGCTTCTACCATCTATAAAAAACCAAATGACTCTAAAATATTTGGTTCTGTAGAAATTGATGTGACCGATTTGGAGTTTTATATAGAAAAAAAGAGAAAGGAAGGTATAAAAATAACGCTGACACATTTTTTTATGCTGGCTACTTCAAGAGCCATAAGCAACGATATTCCAGAACTGAATACTTACTCAAAACGAGGTAATATTTATGCTTTTCCATCTGTAAATTGTGCGGTAAGTGTACTCAAAGCTGATGGAGAAATGTCGTCTGTAATTGTAAAAAATGCGGATCAATTAACCTTTAGTGAGTCTGTAGATGTGCTCAATAAAGAAATCCAGAAGTCAAGAAAAGGGTCTGAGAGCAATACCATGCAGCTAAAAGACACCATGGCTGCCATTCCCTATCCATTCAGAAACTGGATTGTGGGTATTATCAAAAAACTGTTTGTGGATTGGGGAATAAGTTTGCCATTTATCGATCTTCAACCCCATACTTTTGGCTCATTCATGCTTTCCAATATAGGCACATTGGGGCTGGACATTGGATTTCCTGCCTTATTCCCATTCGCTAATATTTCGTTTGTGATGATCATGGGAGGCGTACAAACCAAACCGTGGGTGGTTAATAACGAGGTAGTTCCCCGTAGAATCATCACGCTCGGTGCAGCACTCGACCACCGTGTAGTAGATGCTTCACATGCCGGAAAACTATTTAAATATCTGAAGTTCGCAGTTAAGAATCCTGAAGTTTTGGAGAGGTAATATATAAAACTTCCTTTAGCTAAACTTCTTCAGTGCCCGATTGAAAGTAGCCTTAGAATTGAAACCACAGTCTAGGGCAATCGCCAATTTAGTGTAATTTTTGTTCTCCGGATTGCTCAGCTGCTTTTCAAATTCTCTGATTCTGTATTCATTCACGAAATCGTTGAAATTCTTGCCAAAGCCTTGATTTATGGCTGCGGAGAGCAATGAGGTGTTAGTTTTCAGTTTCAAGGCTAACTCCGAAAGCGTCAGTTCGGGTTCCAAGAATACTTTTTCGGCTGAGAATATATTCTCTATTTTAGGTATCAATTCTTCGGAAATTTTCTTTGTGCTTTCCTCAATTTTTATTTCGGGTATTATTTCCGCTTCAAAATGCAGGGCTCTCGGTTGTGTTTGAACATAACCGCTGATTCCAACATAGCAAATAATGGCTACTGTGTACAAATGCCACCACCAATCTTTCTCAAAAGGCATGTCTATGATATAGTCAGCAAGATTCCATCCGGTTTTAAAAACTTCGCCTGTTATGATCAAATAGATAAAATTACGAATCCATTCAAAACTAATCGTTTCGGTATCAGAAAACTGTGTTTCAGCCCATTTTCTATAGTTTTTGTAGATTTTTAGGGAAAGTATAAAAAAATAAAAATACAAGACCCAAAGCGTAATGGTTTCTAACCAATTGAGCCAGTTCAAATTAGGATTTCCCTGCCATTTATCCACATATTCCTTCCCTTGGCAGAAAACAAAAAGGTTGATAATGAAATAAATAACATAAGGGATATAGTAAAGAAAGTCTGTATGTTTAAACTTGAAATCTCGGTTGATTTGGGCATTAAGGTAAAAATAAACTGTTGGTGGGAAGGCCAGCGAAAAATGCCTTGGGAAGCCGTTTAATTCCTCCCAAAGCATATTTATTCCTGAAAAACCAAAAGTATAATCTTGGATTTCCATGGTCAATAAAAACAAAACCGCAGCCAAAAGCTTATCAGAAAGACGCTCTTCTTTGAAACCTCTAATCAATAAAAGGACTGAAAACAGTAAGCCCAAAAAATAGGCGAATTGGAGTGGAGTGGTGTAAATAGACATTTATTTCTTCTTTAGGCTAACTTCAATCAAATCGGTACGTAGATTATTCAAATTTACAGCGTCTGTATTTGCAAAAATCAAGAATGTTTTGTTTTCTTTAATAATATGCAACCACGAAGTATTGCTTCCAGAAATACTCCCTTGTCGATCAGAACAAAGATATTTTTTACCCAAATATTCGTTTTCGCTCACCCAAAAACCATAGGCTACATTCCAGAGTTCTGGATAAGGTTTTAGCATCAAATCTAAGGTTGATTTTTTAAACAATTTGGAACCAAAGACTGCTTGGTCAAACTTTAGCAAGTCTTGAACGGTGCTGTACATAGCACCTGAGGCATAAAAATTCTCGATCCAGTAAGGGTCATCATTGCTAAACTGCTGTGATTCAGAATCGTATAAATAGCTGTTAGCAAGTCTTTTGATGACTTTTGCATTACTTAACATCCCAGAGTTTGCCATTCCTATTTTGTCTAAGATTCTTTCTTTTAAAACAAGCTCAAAGGACTTATTTTCAATTCTTTCAATGATTTTTCCAAGAATTATATACTCCGCGTTTTTATAGTCGAACCGCCTCCCTGGCTCTGAAACCAAGACTCCAGAGCAATATTTGACCAAAATAGAATCTATAGGAAGTTTCAGAGCATACATTTCTTCTGTATTTTGGTCCAGGTTTTTAATGCCAGAACTGTAAGTCAAAAGTTGATGTATGCTTACCCTATCCTTCGCTTCGCCTTTGTAGTTAGGTAAGTATTTTCCCATTTTATCTTCCAAAGACAACCTTCCCTCTTCGTAGAGTTGTAGAATAATGGCTGCTGTAAAAGTCTTGGTAATGGAGCAAATTCTAAAAACAGAATTAGTTGAAAGGTTGATATTTTCTTGTCTATTGGCCAGGCCTTGTGCCTTTAGGTACTGTATTTTGCCATTATCGGCTACCAACACCACTCCGTTAAAATTAGGATATTTCTTTAAAACGGATTCGAAGTCTTGAGCAAATAAAGAATTGCTAATCAAAAAGGTAAGAAAAAATATCTTTCTCATAAAACTAATTTTATTTTGTAAACCTAGGGTTTGTGACTTTGTTTATATTTTCCTCACATCTCCATTTCCTATCACTCCCGACATGGGATCTATCTTACCGGGCCCAGTTTGCATGATGCTACAGTTTCCGGTGCCATTAGCCTTTAAGGAAATTTGAGAATTTACCGTTACATTGCCGTTGCCGTAGCTCTTTACTTTGGCCGTCTTCGATATAAGTTTTTCGGCCTTAACTCCGCCATTTCCACTTTTCTTAATATCCAGTTCGTCTATCGAGCCTGACAAAAACACATCACCATTTCCAGTAGTTTCTAGCCTGAAATACCTTCCAGCAATGCCATGAACATGCATATTTGTATTTCCTCGATGACTTATTACTGACGCCTCAGGCATACTTATTCTCATTTTTATTCTGGTTTTTTCTAAATACAATCTACCATTTTTATTGCCTTCTAAAAAGATATTTAATTGATTTTCAGAATTGTCCTTACTTACTCTTAGTCTTGGTTCTAGATTTTCATCTATTTCAATTTTTATGGCAAAAGGTTTTCCAATTTCTATTTCTACTTGACCGTCAAAATCCTCAATATTTACCTTGTCGAAATCTTTGAATCCAAATTCACGAGTGATTACTTTTCCAGAACCAAACAACTGAGCGTTTACCAGGCTCGGAAATATAAGAATTAATATGATTAGCTTTTTCATGATTTCAATTGATTTTATTAAATTTTGCCTGATATATTGTTTTTTTAGATTTATCAAAAACCACCCTTCTATTGTCTTGATCTTTAAATTCAAACTCACCATTGACCACGAATTTTATTTCGGTAAATAACAAACCCGTTTTGCCTGAAAATGTGGCTGTGTAAAGACTGTCTTTTACCAATGGTTTCATCTCAAAATCCTCTCGCCAACTGAGTGGTTTGTCGCTACCTCTAACTCCTACCGTTTTTATCTCGGGAATTTCAGTTACATCCAAGGTCACCGTAACAGTTTGATCGTAAGATTTTTGTACACAGCTCAATGCTGTCAAACATATAAGAAAGGCTAATAATAATCTCATTTTGATAATAATTTAGAAGTTATAAAATCTAATCCGAATCGTCCGGAGCCGGCAATCATGCTGATGGCCGCTATCCATAAAATACCCATTCCAGGTAACATATTCCAATAGCCGTATTGTATCTGATGGACAAATACCACCACTAGCATGGTGCAAAATATGAGAAAAGAAAAAATACGAGTCTGAAATCCTAAAATCCAAGCTATACCACCCACTCCTTCACTGAATGCGGCCATCCAAGCCAAAAAGGCGGGCATCATGGCAAAAATACCTCCGTATTCTGCAACATCATTGGGAAACCAAAAGGCTACTTCAAAAAGTCCAAGGTTTTTGTCTGGGTCAGACCACGGCAATCCGAACTTAGGCGAACCAAATTCTGCGGTTAGTAAATAACCATAAACTATTCGTGGAATAGCCACGGCTAGATCCAAACTCAAATCAAGTTTTTTTGGAGTTAATATTTTCCTAAGTAATTCTTTCATTTTAAATTGGTTTTTATGTTATTGATTTACTTTTTGTATCCCATTGACAAGCCAGTATCTCCTTTAACTAAAAGTTCAACCGTTGCTTGTTCATTGCTGTTATTGTTGATTCTCAAAGCAGTATTCTCTTCTACTTTTACTTGAATAGTCTCAGTAGGCTTTACCAAAACTTTAGAATGCTGACCACCTCCAAGGGGTGTTCTCCAAATCTCCAAATTGCTGTTTGAGATATTTTTTAAACGTACTTTAAATTCTCTATGCTCATTATTACCTAAAATAAAGGCATCATTGGGCTTAATGTAAGTAGTAGATGTAAGAGTTTTACATGCTGTAAACAACACTGTGATGGCCAAAACACCATAAGAGAACTTTTTCATTTTTGTAAAATTTTTGAAACCGCACTGTTGCGATTTGATGTTACAAATTTGAAGGGTCAAAACTCAACAGGCGTTTCAAAACATCATTTGAGACGGCTCAAATTATAATTTGAAGCAAAATAGCCTGATTTTCATGCTTTTTGGATCAAAATTCGAAGAGATGCCAGATGAGAAAACAAAACAGCTGGAACAATAAAAGTTGCTAACCAACTAAACGGGAAGTGTATAATGGCAATATTGGGCTGCTCAAAGCCAAATTTTTGTAAGGGTGTTTCGGTAGAGAAGATAGCCGTAAAAACTATGTTTAGGAGTAAAAGCATAGAAATGATATTCCAGCCAATCAATAATTTGGGATTCATTCCTTTTTTATACAAATAGACCATGATGGGTGCAGTTATTCCTGCCAAAATATCGAAATTTCGCCCCTCAAAAGTCATAATTTCGGGAATGGCTTTTTGTAAATATAACCAATACAAAGCTATTTCTACCGGAATTCTGACAAGGTGTAGGTAGGTTAAGTTACTTATTGAAAGTGAATCAATTATCTTTCTAGTTTTCGGAATAATCAAAACTGAAATTATCAGAACTGTCATGGGCAAAATGCCCATCAATACTATTTTTGGTGGAAAAGAGTTGGGATTGTTTGTGTAGGTTCCGCTCATGGAAACGTAGGCTTGAATGCCCAGCCAACACACCAAAATTGCACAAATCTGTAATGATTTCGTTCTGCTTAATTTAGAAGATTTTAGAATTACAAAAATTAAAAATAAACAAAGAAATGTGGTAATAACGAAAAATATAATGAGAGAAAAGGGTGAATTCGGTAGCATTATGATTGATTTTAAAATTATTTACTCCTGAGAATTATCATAATAAGTAAAGTCCTGAGTTATCTTGCCGTTTTCAATGGTAAAAATCGTGCAAATGGGTAGCTCGAACTTTGACCCATCAGGAGCTGTACCCGAAGAAACAAATTCCACTACAATGTGCTTATTACCAGAAGGGTAAGTTGCCATTACTTGGTCTTTTAGGTCGGGAAATGCAGTGGCTAATTCACTATATTTTTTAATGGTTTGCTGGTGGGTTTGTTTTACTATTCCTATACCTAGGCTTGGGTCTTTAAATTCGGCAGTATCGGCATACATTTCAGCCATTTTTTGCCAGTTGTGTGCATTAAAGTATTCGAAATAAGTCTTTATAAGTGCTTGATGGTCATTTGACTCCGTAGTTTTTTCGGAGTTGCAGGAAGCAAAGATGCTGGCCAGTAAAAATCCAAATAGTACTTTTTTCATGTTCTGTTTTTTTATTGACAAACATAAAATTTAAGTCTTGATTTTTCACTTGCCAAATGGCAAGAAATAAAAAAAACCGACAAATAGTTTTATACTCGTCGGTTTGATAATTTGCTTAAAAAACTCTAAAAATTAAACTGAGCCTGAAGCCTAAGGGTATTTCCCTTTTGATGATTATCCAGCTTGGCGTAATCTTCAAAGGTGCGGTCAGAAATCATATAAAGTGCTACAAGTTCAAAATAGTTCTTAATTTGATACTCTACCCCAATCTCCAAGTCTTTAACCAGGTAGCTCCTTGCGTCTATCTCAAACTTTTTTCCTCCATTATAATATTGATACTTTACGAACGGAATGATCTCAAAGTTATTTTTTTTGATTCTATACATGGTTTGTACATACCCACCTTTAAGGTTTTGTAGTCTGGTGGTTTTGGCAATTGGGTCAAACTCCGGACCATTTCCAACATTATATTCCGCCTGAAAACCAAGTGGCTGTGGATAGACGACCAAGGTTCCTGCAATACGTTTGTCGTCAAATGTGTTGGATGTTAACTTATTGCTTGTTGAAGTGGCTATCGTATATTCCCCTGTGATAGCCTGGATGGAGGCCTCTACAAACTGACCACCTTTTAGCTTGAATGGATAGGTTAATCTCGCAACTTTGTGCACATTGTTGTTTAACTCCTCACGATTGGCGGTTTGGCCATTGTAAAAACCAAAACCAAAAACGCCATAGTCGCCACTACCTTTTAGACCACTACTAACCAAATAAGCAAAGCGAGATCTTATTTCTTTAGGAGCATAATAGAAGAAAGCTCCTAAATCC
The DNA here is from genome assembly GCA_035299025.1 of Leadbetterella sp. GTDB lineage: Bacteria > Bacteroidota > Bacteroidia > Cytophagales > Spirosomataceae > Leadbetterella. The sequence goes on along the minus strand of DATGXK010000014.1, from coordinate 89,693 downwards.
CTCTCGTTTGATACCGCACTATTTAGTGCGTCATTTCTGTCAAGGGCCAGTCTATTTTGCGAAGACTGCATGTTCTCAAATCCATAAGGTACTTTGCTTTGGCCAAACCTTATCCTGAACTCTTTTTCTTTTTCAAGAGCCAAGTCAAAGTAAGCATCCCTTACCTGAAAACTATGCTGAAAAGTGGAACTAGGACTTGACGCAAAATCCGGCTGAATGTAAATATACAAACGATCCGAGACATCTCCAGAGAGGATTAAGCGTCCTCTTCTAAGAAAAAAACCACCATTTTCGCCCAGAGATCTGTCACATTGTTCACACTTGAGAGCAGGGTTGGTTTCAAAAAGACGATTATATCTCAATTGTGCATAGCCTCGGAGCGAAATCTTTTCAAACCATTTTTTGGGCGAAACTTCCGTTGGTTTTGTCTGTGCAAAAGCATAAGCAGACGCAACGACAAAGATTGTCGTGAATACTGTTCTTCTCATTGATTCTTATTGGTAATTTTGGCGGAATACTCCGCATCGTAAAAATCTATTAAATAGACGTTTACAATTCGATTGCAAAATTCACAATATTCTGTGTGAAGAGTAAATTATCAATGTTATGAAATTGTTAAATTTAAATTAATTTTTCAAGAAAATAAATAAAATATGATCTCAAACCATCGAAAAAGTATCTTCAATCTCGTTGGGATTTACCCTTAAAACCCCAGCCAACACCAGTAAAACCATTGTTCGGCTCGCAGTTTTTTTCGGAATTTCGGCTATTTCAGCAAATTTACTTACCGTAACTTCCTGATGCCGATCGAGGTATTGCATCAAAGTCCTTTCCTTTTCGCCGTAAGCAAATTTGTATCCTTTGTCTTTTTTTCTACCCTTAAGTATTTCTTTAACCTCCTTGCTGGCTTGTATTGATTTGTCTGCACTTCTAACAAATATCTTCCGTTCGTCTGGAATTCCCTTCAAGTCTAGGCAGTGTGGTTTTTTCTCGCTCGCAAAAATGTCATAAATCAGTACTTCTTTTTCGTTATCGAGCCTCACTTTTTCTAAACTGTACTCCACCTCCGGGAAAATGTACTTTTCAATACTTTTAGAGATTATGTACTCGTCTTCATCAGGATATTTGAGGCCTATCAGTTCTTTGTCGTCAGCCACGCCTATCAGCAACTTACCGCCCTCTGAGTTGGCAAAAGCCACCACTTCCTTCATGATTTTATCAGGATGATTGCTCTTGAGCTTAAACTCTAGCTGTTGGCCTTCGCCTTGGCGAACGAGCTGTCTTAGGTTTCTGAGATCGGGCCTTTCAAAGTTTTTAGAAATAGTCATGATTTTATAGGCTCTGTTGGTCAAATATACTAAAGAGAAATCATAAAAAAAACACCTCGCTGGAGGTGTTTGTTTTATTTAAATCAGAGAATATGCTTAATATTCGTCTTCATTAAAGAAGAAGTCTTCTTTGGTTGGATAGTCCGGCCATATCTCTTCGATGTTCTCGTAAGGTTGACCATCATCTTCCAATTCTGACAAATTCTCAATCACTTCATTTGGAGCTCCTGACCTTATAGAAAAATCTATCAATTCGTCTTTAGTTGCTGGCCATGGGGCGTCCTCCAAATAAGAAACAAGTTCTAGTGTCCAGTACATATTCCCACTCGTTTTAGTTAAAAATCCTTTTAAATTTGGCTGCAAAAGTATAAAAAACTTTGACAGTAAAACGCAATTAATAAAAAAAATTGTCATAAATTCCCAAAAAAAAGCCCAAAGAAGGCTATTTGCCTAATTTTCAGTATTTTAATTTTATTTAAATGACAAAAACTGCCAAAAAAAAACTTTTAGAAATCTGTTGTTACAGCCTAAAATCATGCAAAAATGCCGAAAAAGGTGGAGCAGATAGAATAGAACTTTGTGGCGGATTTTTGGAGGGCGGTACTACGCCCAGTGTAGGGCTTTTGAAGTCTGTTTTGGACGAAGTATCCTTGCCCGTTTACTGCATGATAAGGCCGCGAGGAGGCGATTTTTTGTATAACGAAGAGGAAATGAAATCAATGATAGCCGATATTAAGATTATGAAAGAATACCGGCCGGCAGGTTTTGTGCTTGGACTTTTAAGCTCAGATGGCAACATAGATATGGACAAAAATTCTAAGTTGATAGAGGCCATTGGGGGGCTGCCCGTTACTTTCCACAGGGCATTCGATATGTGCAAAAACCCTCAGTTGGCCGTAGAACAGCTTATTTCGCTAGGAATTGAAAATATTCTGACTTCGGGTCAGTTTCAAACGGCCCCAAAGGGTATTCAAAACCTCAAAGAATACAAGTCCATAGCCGGAAACAGAATAAATATTATGGCCGGAAGTGGCGTAAATGCCAGTAATATTCTCCAGTTAGCAGAATCAGGAGTTGATGCTTTTCATTTTACAGCAAAGAAGTCTATTGCTAGTGAAATGACCTATAGAAACCCTAACATTAATATGGGAGCCAAAGATGCCGATGAGTTTATGAACTTTGAGTCCGACCTAGACACTATCCGAGAAGCTAAGACGGTTATTGAAAAACTATATACATCGTCACCGAGTGCGTTTTAAGCTTGTCTACATAACTCAAAAAACTGGAACGATTTCCACCAGGATTTACCATGTTTTTGATACCATGTGAGAAATGTAGCTCCGGCGTAACCTTAAAATACTCTCTGAAAAGCTCCAAGCCCATACCATACTCCACAGAAAAATCGCTGGTTTTGGTAGTGAAGTTATTGACCAGTGCTGCACTGTTTCTTTTGTTTACTACGTTGGTTTCAAAACCATATTTTAGCCCGGCAAATACAAACATTCGGGTGTTATGCCTTCTTTCAGATTTATATTTGAGCTGCACCGGTATTTCAAACCAAGCCTTATCTTCTTGATTGTGGGCAATACTGTCGTTTTCTAATAATTTTCTTGAATAAATGGCCACCGAAAGGGGAGAAAACCTGAAGTCGAAATAATCGTTGATATAAACATTGACAAGACCGCCCGCCTTGATACCAGTAGAAGATGGCGAGCTTATGGCATATACCTTGCCATTGTTGACATCTGCCAAATAAGAATTGTTAAACTTAATCTTATAATGGGTATTTGCCAAGCCCAAAAAATATCCAAAATGGACTTTTTTATTGTCATAATTGGGCTGAAACTTGGTCTTTATTTGGGCAGAGACCGCAAAAGAACAAACCAAAAACACCACAGATACAACTATTTTCTTCCTAAGTATATTGAGCATATTCCAAAAGTAAGGGTTTTTACGGAGGTTTCTTTAAAACCTGCCTGTTCGAAAACATCTAAGAAGGCTCTACCGTCGGGAAATGCCTTGACAGACTCCGGCAAATAACTATATGCCGAACTGTCTTTAGACACCAATTTGCCGATAATAGGTAAAATCTTAGTAGAGTAAAACCAATAGAATTGTTTAAATGGAAAACTGGCCGGTTTAGAAAATTCTACTACCAAACATGTGCCGCCCGGCTTCAAAACTCTGCACATATCGGTGAGTCCTTTGAGTAGATTCTCAAAATTGCGGACACCGAAAGAAACGATAACCGTGTCAAAAGTATTGTCATCAAAGAGCAATTTCTCTGAGTCGCCCATCTGAAGCTCTATTTTATCGGTAAGGCCCAACTTCCTTATTTTCTCTTTGCCCACATTGAGCATACCTTCCGAAATATCAACCCCGATAATCTTGTTGACTTTCAATATCTTGTTGGCCTCTATGGCCAAGTCGCCTGTGCCGGTGGCTATATCCAAAACCAAATCATTCTTTCGGTCTTTGATCATACCCAATGCTTTTTTTCTCCAATATATGTCAATACCTCCGCTGAGCAGCCTATTAAGGAAATCATATTTGCCAGAAATACTGTCAAACATGTCTGCTACTTGTTCTTTTTTGCTATCGCTACTGTCTTTGTAAGGTACTACGCTCATTATATTAGTTCTTTATTGATATTTTTTGCAATTGAAGGGCCTTCATAAATAAACCCCGAATATACCTGCACCAAAGCCGCCCCTGCTTCCAATTTTTCTTTGGCGTCTTGAGCGGTATGGATACCTCCTGCACCAATAATGCCAAACTTTCCGCCACTTTTTTGACTTAAATATCTGATAACCTCAGTGGAGCGATTTTTGAGGGGCTTGCCCGACAAGCCTCCTGCACCTACTGCTTCTACCGCTGTAGCATCTGTTATAAGATTCGCCCTCGACAAGGTGGTATTGGTAGCAATCACGCCTGCTATCCCAGTTTCTGTAACTATTTCTACAATATCATCGAGTTGAGAATCTGTGAGGTCGGGAGCTATTTTAAGTAAAACCGGTTTTTGGTACTTTTGGTTTTCTAATTGCAATGCCGCCAAAATCTTTTTCAAGGGCTCCTTTTCTTGCAAGTCCCTCAATCCGGGTGTATTGGGAGAAGAAACATTGACCACAAAATAGTCCACGTAATCCGCAAGTCCTCTGAAAGCAATAAGATAATCATTCAGGGCGTCTTCGTTTTCTGTAATTTTATTCTTACCTATATTACCACCAACAATTATTTTGGAGTTTCGCTTCTTCAGATTTTTGACAACCTCCTCCACGCCGCCATTATTGAAACCCATTCGGTTTATCAAGGCTTCATCCTTTTTGAGTCTAAAGAGCCTAGGCTTCGGATTTCCGTCCTGTGGTTTTGGAGTAACAGTACCAATTTCTATAAAGCCAAAGCCCAAACAGTCTAATTCGTCAATCCAAAGGGCATTTTTGTCGAAACCAGCAGCCAAACCAACTGGATTTTTAAAATCAAGCCCGAGGAAATTTCGGTGTAAGTTTGGCGATTTTACCTCCAACCGGCTTTTAAGGAGGTTTTTAACACCTGGGATTTTACAAACAAAACGTAAACTGTCCATAGCAAAATAGTGCATCTGCTCAGGATCAAATTTTGAAAGTATCGGAAAAACTAAACTTTTATAGAAAGACAAGACAATTATTGATTTGAAGGACAAAATTAATTCTAAATCACGTCAATGACAAATTGGTAAATTTGGATGAGCCAAAGGGGTTTAATTTTTTAGTATTGTATAATTATATATTGGAATAATACCATTTGTACCAGTTCTTCGAACTTGTCGCATAAACCATACCGCCTACCATTTATCGTTGAAAATTAGCCACTTATATATTTTAAATTTTAAGGGATGTTTTCAGACACAAAATTGCACGAAAATTGCATATTGAAAAAACAATAAAAACTTTGAACCTTTTGAAAGTTTCCTAAGTTTACTGAAAATATGCAGCAAAGAATAATCAATACGGCAGAGTCTATGTTTTTTCGTTTCGGTATCCGAAGCGTCACCATGGACGACATAGCCAAGGAGCTGGGTATCTCTAAAAAAACCATCTATCACTATTTCACAGATAAAGATGATCTGGTTGAAAAAGTCACTTCTCATTCTTTGGAGAATGAACTTTGTAAAACCCAAGATATTTATGAAAGAGCCCAAAACCCTATCGAAGAGATGATTTTCTCTACCAAAATGATGCGTGAAATGCTTCAGAATGTAAACCCTGTTTTATTTTACGACTTGAAGAAATATCACCCTAAATGCTGGGAAAAATATGTAGGCTTCAAAAACGGATTCTTGGAAACCGTTAAAAGAAACCTTTCGAACGGAATAGCCCTCAAACTTTACAGGCCTGAAATCAATGTCGAAATAATGGCAAAACTTAGGATAGAGACTGTCGACTTGGCCTTTAATATAGAATATTTCCCTCCCGCTAGCTATAATTTGCTTCAGGTACAACTCGAAAGCATTGATCATTTTATTAGGGGCATAGTGACGCCAGCAGGCTTAGAAATTTACGAAAAAACACGTTTAGCAATTTAATATTTATGAAAAAAACAAAACTATTACTTTTGACATGCTTCGCCTCGCTTTTAATGGCACAGGCAAAAGCACAGTCTGCCTTCTCGATAGAAGAAGCCGTAGACTACGCCATAAAAAATCACCCTACCGTAAAAAACTCCTTGGTAGGTATGCAAGACGCTGAAATGCAAATAAAGGAGATAAAATACTCGGGATTGCCACAGGTAAATGGCCAGTTTGGCTATACTTACAATGCCATAGTGCCTACACAATTGGTAGAAGCCAAGAACTTCAACCCTCAGGCAGCCGAAGGTGAGGTTGTGAAATTCAAATTCGGTGTTCCGTGGGGTGGCCAAGCCGGCATCGGCGTCAATCAGCTCATTTTCGACGCCACTTGGTTGGTAGGACTTAGAGCAGCAGATACCTACAGGCTCATGGCCAGTCAAGATCTCACAAAATCGAAAGTAACAGTAGCCGAAAATGTCATCAAAGCCTACTATTCGGCATTGGTAGCCGAGCAAAGAGCCAAGATTTTGGATCTAAATATTGCCAGAATGGATACCGCCATTTACCAAACAGAGCAGTATGTAAAACAAGGCTTTGTGGAGAAAATAGACGTAGATAGGTTGAATGTTCAACGCAACAACCTCATCACCGAAAAACAAAAACTCAATAACCTCATAAGTCTGACTTATCAACTATTGAAGTTTCAAATGTCTTACCCTCAAGATGCAAGAATATCGCTCAAAGAAACACTAAACAATGAGGCTGTAAAATCGATAAGAAACCTAGTTGCACAAGATGTAAATCCTGACGACAGAATTGAGTTTCTTCAGATGCAAACCAACAAAAAACTTACTCTTCTCAACATGGAAAGATACCAAAAGGGTGTATTTCCATCGGTATCTTTTAGTGGTAGCTTAGGAGCTGGACACAGTAATTCGGTATTTAATCCTTTCGAGAGATGGTTTGGCTCTTCGGCTCTTACACTCGGTGTGCGTATTCCTATCTACGATTCTGGCCTCAGAAAAGTACAAGTGGAGCGTCAGAGATTGAATATTATCAAGATAGACAATGGCATGGATATCCTTAAGGAATCATTTAAACTCGAAAATGAGCAAGCCAAAATTAACATTACCAATGGCTTTGAGGCTTTGGATGTGCAAAGCCGCAACATGGAGCTTGCTGCAGAGGTTTTACGTGTTTCAAAAATAAAATATCAGCAAGGTCTAGGTACCAATATTGAAGTTGTAAACGCTGAATCGGATCTGAAACAAGCCCAGAACAACTATTTCAGTGCACTCTACGATGTGCTTATTGCCAAAGTAGATATGGACAAAGCTCAAGGAAAATTATTAAAACAGTAAAAACTATATATCACTAAATAAAATGAAAAAAGCATTCACTAGCATACTATTAATGAGTCTGATGGTATTTGTCACTGTTTCATGTGGCAAAAAAGAGGACAACTCTTTGGCAGGCAAAAAAGCTCAATTGGCTACTCTTCAAAAAGAAGCAAGTACGCTTACAGATAAAATTCAAAAATTACAGAGCGAAATAGACAAACTAGAACCAAACAAAGAGCAGAAAATTAAGACGGTTGCGGTTTCGCCAGTCGTTACCGAAAACTTTCAACACTTTGTAGAGGCTACTGGTAGACTAGAAGCAGAAAACAACGTGTTTGTAAGCCCACAAACAGGTGGAGCTTTGACAAGAGTTTTTGTAAAAATTGGAGACTATGTAACCAAAGGACAGAAAATTGCTACCATCGACAATTCTATTTTAAGAAATTCAATTCAGGAAGTAGAAATTCAGTTGGAAACTGCAAAAACGATTTTTGAAAGACAAAAAAATCTTTGGGATCAAAAAATCGGAACCGAGGTTCAGTATATCCAAGCGAAGTCTGCAGTAGAGTCACTTGAAAGAAGAATTAATACACTAAAATCTCAAGATGGACTCAACGTAGTGCTATCCCCTATCTCTGGTGTTGTAGACGAAGTAAGACTCAAAGCTGGTGAAATAGCTGCCCCAGGAGTTGGAATTGTAAGGATTGTAAACTTTAGTGACTTGAAAGTGGTGGCCAATGTACCTGATACATATGCTGGAACTATTTCTAAAGGAGACATGGTAAAAATCAAATTCCCAGACCTTCAAAAAGAAATCTCGGCAAAGCTTTCATATGTTAGCCAAACCATCAATCAGGTTTCGAGAACATTTGCTGTAGAGGCCAAAGTACCAAACTTTGACAAATCACTTAAGCCAAATTTAACGGCCATAATGAACGTAAACGATCAGTCTAAAGGTGCCGCTATTGTAATCACTGAGAGTTTTGTACAAAATACAGAGCAAGGTTCTATAGTTTACGTGGCAGAAACCGAAGGCAACAAGAAAATTGCAAGAGCCAAAGTGGTGAAGACAGGTCTATCGTATGATGGAAAAATTGAAATAATCTCAGGCCTTACTTCGGGTGACTTATTGATTACGCAAGGTTATCAGGAGATTGTAGACGGCCAATTGATCAATTATTGATACCAAAAATAACATTAAAATGAACGAAAAAAATATACATGAATCTAAGCTTCCTGAAGCCAAAGGGTTTATATATAATATGATTGGAGGTTTGGCCAAAAACAAAACCACGGTCTATTTAATAACTTTTTTGGTAACAATAGCGGGCTATTTTATATTCAATGGCCTACCAAAGGAGCAGTTTCCTGAGATTGTTGTTCCTCAGGTAGTTGTGCAAACGGTATATGCAGGTACCACTCCGGTGGACATAGAGAACCTCATAAACAAGCCTTTAGAGAAACAACTAAAATCTGAAAAGGGAGTAAAGAAAATCAAATCTAATGCTCTTCAGGATGTATCGGTAATTATAGTTGAGTTTGAAACTGATGTGGATGTGGTGGTTGCAAAGGAACGATGCAAAAGTGCCATCGAAAGAGCAAAAAGAGATTTGCCGAAGGATTTGACACAAGACCCATCTGCAGTAGAGGTTAACTTCTCTGAATTTCCGATAATGAACATCAACATTTCGGGTAATTTTCCTTTGGAAAAACTCAAATCTTACGGTGAGCAGCTTCAAGACAAAATTGAAGCTATGTCCGAAATCACAAGAGTGGACATTGTCGGAGCTTTAACCAGAGAGATTCAAATCAACTTAGATGTTAATAAAATGAAATCTTACGGGATCGCATTTTATGACATTCAGTCGGCCATTCAAGGCGAAAACGTGAATATATCGGGTGGTGAACTTAATGTTAAAGACGTAAGACGTTCACTTAGAGTGGCTGGGGAATTTAAATCTATCGATCAAATTAAGAACGTAATAATCCGCTCAGGACAAGGGGCTACTGTAAAACTTGGCGATATTGCTGATGTGGTGGATTCTAATGCCGAGCGTCAGGACTTTGCCAGATTAGATAATAAGTCGGTGGTAACTTTGAACGTAATAAAACGAGGAGGCGAAAACCTTGTAATTGCTTCAGAAAAAATCGAAGAAATTCTTGCCGAATTCAAGGCGGGAGATATGCCCGAAGGCTTAAAAATAACGATTACAGCCGACTCGAGTGAAAGAACAAAAGCTGACCTTGATGACCTTATCAATACCGTGGTTCTTGGTTTCTTATTTGTGGTGTTTGTATTGATGTTCTTCATGGGTGTTCGTGATGCCATTTTCGTTGGTCTATCGGTTCCACTTTCAGCTTTGTTGGCTTTTTATCCTTTGCTTTTGATGGGCTTTACGCTCAATACCATGGTGCTTTTCGCATTCCTTTTGGGCTTGGGTATTGTAGTTGATGATGCCATTGTGGTTATAGAAAACTCCCACAGGATTTTCAATATGCACAAGCATTTGACCATAACTGAGGCCGTGAAATTGGCAGCTTCTGAAGTTTTTGTGCCGGTACTTTCAGGTACTTTAACCACAATCGCACCGTTTTTCCCATTACTTTTCTGGGACGGTATTGTGGGCGAGTTCATGAAATATTTACCTTACACGCTTATATTCACTTTGTTAGCTTCATTGATAGTAGCTTATGTGATGAACCCCATCTTCGCTATTTCTTTTATGAAACGTGACGAAGAAGAGCACCACTTAGACAAAGGTTGGAAATCTCTAAAGAAGCCACTTATTGTCCTTGGAGCTGTTGCCGCTCTTTCATATTTAATCTCTTTTGGTGGAAATACTGTTTTCAGAGGCGTCGCGAACTTTACAGTCTTGATAATTATCCTTTACATTTTCAATCATTTCATACTTACTCCAAAACTCATTTTGCCTTTTCAAGATAAGTTATTGCCTAAGCTAAAATACAACTATAGAACGCTTATTTCTTGGTTGATTTCGGGTAGTAAGCCTATTTGGGCCGTGATAAGTATGTTTGGTTTGTTGATTTTTACCATCGTTTTGATGGGAATCGTTAAGCCAGAAGTTATATTTTTCCCAAGTGCAGAGCCTGATTATATTTATGTTTACAACGTCCTTCCAGTGGGTACAGATGCTACCAAAACTGACGAAGTTACGAAAGAAATAGAGAGAAGAGTTTTTGAGGTTATCAAAGAAAACAAAGCGGAATTGGCGGTTAACTCGGTGATTTCTAATGTGGGTAAAAATGCAGGTGACCCAATGAACCCAGATAGAACTGCTACTCCTCACAAATCGAAAGTTACGATTGCTTTTGTGAAAAAAGGTGAGAGAGGTGGAGTTTCTTCCGAAGTAATACTCAACAAGGTTAGAGACAAAACTATGGGTATTCCCGGTGCCGAGATTTCGGTGCAGAGAGAATCTAATGGACCTCCAACTGGTAAGCCAATTGCCATTGAAATAGTTGGTAAAGAATTCGATGAAATGATTCGAATCGAGAAAGAGGTTAGAAGAAAAATTGAAGAGGCCGGAATTAAAGGTATTGAAGAGCTGAAGTCCGACTTGGTAACCAATAAGCCTGAGATTATTGTCAATGTAGATCGTGAGAAGGCATCGAGGGAGGGTATTAGTTCGGCTACAATCGCAATGGCTATTCGTACTGCACTTTTTGGAACAGAAATCTCTAAATTCCGTGATACAGAAGACGAATATCCGATTCAGTTGCGTCTAAAACAAGAGGACCGCAATCAAGTGGAGAAACTATTGAACATGAACGTTACCTACCGCGATATGAATATGGGTGGAGTACTAAGAAACGTTCCTCTTTCTTCAGTGGCAGATATCAGCTATACCTCAACGTTTTCTCAAATCAACCGAAAAGACAACGAGCGTATCATTACTTTATCGTCGGACGTAATTTTACCTTACAACCCTACAGAAGTAAACAAGGAGATATTCAACGCCATCAGTGGAATAACCTTGCCAGCTGGATATGTGATTCGTCAAGGTGGCGAACAGGAAGAACAAGCAGAATCAATGGCCTTTTTAGGTGGAGCCTTTTTGGTGTCATTGGTATTGATTTATTTGATTTTGGCGGCACAGTTTAATTCTATCATTAAGCCACTTATCATTTTTGTGACGATTCTTTTAAGTTTAATTGGCGTGCTTCTCGGCTTTATGTTGTTTGGCAAAACATTCTCAGTAATCATGTCTGGGGTTGGTATAATTGCCTTGGCTGGTATAGTGGTGAAAAACGGTATTTTACTTATAGAATTTACTGACGAGTTAATAGCTAGAGGTTATGGGCTTAAAGAAGCAATTATTGAGGCAGGTTCTACTCGTCTTACACCAGTTTTATTAACAGCTGCTTCAGCAGTACTTGGTCTTATTCCGCTTGCTTTGGGTCTTACAGTAGACTTCGGAGCGATGTTCGTTGATCTTAATCCTGTAATTCATACGGGCGGTGACAGTGCTGTATTCTGGAATATTTTGGCATGGACGATAATCTACGGTTTAACCTTCTCAACAATTCTTACTTTGGTGATAGTGCCATGTATGTACTATATCAATGAGCGTCTGAAGGTAAAACTCTGGAAGAAGTAATATTTTGAGCTTCCGTTTTGAAAAACCTCTCATGCAAATGGGAGGTTTTTTGTTGTTGTTATATTAAAGTAAGAAACTTCCTTTCGTTCATTATTCTACGAAATCAACAAATTGATTACATCTAAGCCGAATCTTTTACCCCCAACTCACGTTTTAAAGTAAACATTTTATAAAACATGCTCGTAGATTTTAATTCGCTACCTGAAAATGCCAGAATTTGGGTTTATCAGTCCGACAGAATTTTGAACGATTCTGAAATGGGCGAAATCTCACAATATCTCTCTACTCAAATATCCGGTTGGGAATCTCACGGCTCGCCTTTACAGGCTTCTTTTGAGTTTTTCTATCATAAATTTCTGGTAATAGGTGTAAATACAGTCTTCCAAGACCCTTCGGGCTGTTCAATTGATACCTCCACCCGTTGGCTGAAAGAAATACAACAAAGTTTCGGAATAGACTTTTTCGACCGCTCCATCGCCTATTTTGAAGACGATACTCTTAATTTTTTCCCTATTCTAGAAGCCAAAAAACAGGTTTTGTCAGGAAAAGTAAATGCCAACACAACCGTCTTGAACCATCAAATTGGCTCTCTTTCAGAACTTAAGAACAACTGGAAACTAAAAGCGAGCGACAGCTTTATGAAAAAATATTTCGCCTAAGAGATATTTGAAAAACAGTATGCTTGCATACTATTATTGATTTTTATATCTTTCGAAAAAATCATCAATAAATACTATGCATACGATAGAAGGAGTAAACTTCCAATTATCTGAAGAGCATCTCGCCGTGAGAGATGCCGCTAGAGACTTTGCTCAAAACGACCTTTTGCCCGGCGTAATCGAACGAGACATTCATACCAAATTTCCAGCAGAAGAAATCAAAAAAATGGGTGAGCTCGGTTTCATGGGCATGATGATAGCACCACAATATGGCGGTAGCGGTATGGACACCCTCAGCTATGTGTTAGCCATGGAAGAAATCTGCAAGGTAGACGCCTCCGCAGGAGTAGCCATGTCTGTAAATAACTCCTTGGTTTGCTATGGCCTCAATCAATACGGCACAGAAGAACAAAAACAGAAATACCTCAAACCTCTCGCTTCAGGGCAAATTCTCGGAGCATTTTGCCTTTCTGAGCCTGAGGCCGGATCTGACGCCACCTCTCAAAAAACTACTGCCGAAGATATGGGCGACCACTATTTGCTTAACGGCACAAAAAACTGGATTACCAATGGACAGACATCGTCAGTTTGCCTCGTAATGGCCCAAACTCACCCCGAACTGAAACACAAAGGAATCAACTGTCTTATCATTGAAAAAGACCAAGAAGGCTTTGTAGTTGGCAAAAAGGAAGACAAAATGGGTATCAGGGCTTCTGATACGCACTCGCTCATGTTTACAGATGTGAAAGTGCCTAAAGAAAACCGTATTGGCCCGGAAGGATTTGGATTCAAGTTCGCCATGAGTACGCTCAATGGTGGAAGAATCGGAATAGCAGCACAAGCCTTAGGCATAGCAGCTGGGGCTTTTGAACTTTCGGTAAAGTATGCCAAAGAACGCAAGGCCTTTGGAAAACCAATTGCTGAACATCAGGCCATTCAGTTTAAATTAGCTGATATGAAAACCAAGATAGAGGCCGCAAGACTATTGGTTTACAAAGCAGCTAGAGATAAAGATGCCGGCCTCGATTATGTAGAGTCAGCAGCCATGGCTAAGCTCTATGCATCAGAAGTAGCCATGTGGGTTACCACAGAGGCTGTTCAGATTCACGGAGGCTATGGTTATGTGCGGGAGTTTCATGTGGAGCGAATGATGCGTGATGCTAAAATCACACAGATTTATGAAGGTACTTCAGAGATTCAGAAAATGGTGATTGCCCGAGAAATATTAAAATAATACCACAAAATTTTGGAAGGAGGCTTGGCCTCCTTTTTGCATTCTAAGATTTACGCAAGGTTTAAAAAGCCCGTTTAATAAATTTTTGAGGTCAAAATATTAGACGATTTTTAGAAAAAACCAGAAAAAATCCAAGAAATATATAATTTATTGAACAATTTTTAGTTGTTCTAATGTTTGAATCTAAAAGAATAATTATTAGTTTTGTACAAAACAAGTTCTGAAACGCTAAATATCAATAATAATTTTACCCCCGAATTATTATTAAAAAAATCCTTTTATGGAAGACTATAACAAAATAATTGAATCGCTTGGTGTTAAGTTTGGAAAAGCTAGACACATAAACATATTACAGCCTATCACTATAAAAAACTTCTATGATGTTGAAAACACATTGTTGGTTTTGTATAATGGCGATGTAAAAATAGAAGGTGTTGAAGGCAAAATAGAGGTTGGTGACATTTTGTTTATTCCAGGAGGAAAAGCCGCCACGATAACCTATGGCGTGGGAGAAGCAAAACCCATATCTTATGAGGAGTTTATGACTCGTAGAGAGCACTATTTTGAGGCCATGAATGAGCCAGAAGAAATAGGCATTGTTAAAAACTCTTTTGGTCTAATTGCCTTTGAAGCCAAGGTTTTTGACTCGGTAAACTTCTTTACATCATTAGACATTCCTCCGTTTTTCATATATAAAAACTCCAAGCTGGCTCAACTTATCAAAGATATTTTGATAGAAGACTTCACAGATGAGGCTGGCCGTGGTAGAGTAATTTCTATTAAAACAGAAGAGGCAGTTATAGAGGTGATTAGGTATATTCTAAGAAACAGAATGTTTGTGGAGCAATTGGCCACCAACAGCACCTATTTCAAAGACCCACGTCTGATTGATATCTTCACTTATATCAAAAACAACATAGATGGTGACTTGTCGAACAAACAGTTGGCCAATGTTGCCAATGTTTCGGAAGATTACGTAGGTCAATATTTCAAAATGTTAACCGGTATCAATCCTCAAGACTATATCGAATATCAAAGAATGGAAGAGGCCGTAAATCTTTTGAGAACTTCAAAAAAGAGTATCAGAGCCATCGGTGGTGAAGTGGGTTATAAAGACACGGCCTACTTCTGCCGTAGATTCAAGATGATGTTTGGTATTCCGGCAGGAAAAATGAGACGTAGAGAGTCTTTGATGATTGGAAAGTAAGGAACAAGCAAAATATTAGGAAACCGCCAAAAAGATTTGGCGGTTTTTTTATTACAAAATTTAAAGAACATGCGATAAAAACGAAATCGAGCCTGAGAACTTAGGCATGCAAAACAGCTTCTTTACCCAGAAGACTTACAAAAATGCAGTTTTTGAGCGAAATACTCTCAGGAACAAAAACGAATCTTCGGTCATAAAGCTGACCGCCAATCCAATAACTGATCCAATATTCGTTGTTTAAATGAAAAACAGAAGGGTCAATTTTTTCTATTTCTTGAACAGAATTAGGTTCAAAATTATCGTAAAAATGCCTGAGCGTACTAGTTGAGATTTTCTCCTCGTTTTGGTCAAATCCATAACCTGTAGAAGTAACAAGCAAATTATCAATCTTTTGAGTTCCTTTATTGATTAAAAACACATCCCACTGCTCAAACTCCGAAGGTGCTATGGCGATGAGGATATTATCGTTTTGAGGAAATTCTATATCTTTTTTCATTTTTTAGAAAGGCATCAAGGCAAAAGGCATTGAGGCACAAAGTTTTACATACTAATTTAAATAACGTCAGTTACTGAACGAAGTCGAAGTGAGCACTGGCCACTGTTCGATGGTCACTGAGCGGAGCCGAAGTGACTGTCGGTCACTGAGCGTAGCCGAAGTGAGCCGAAGTGACTCATTTCATCGCCTTCAAACTCAAGTCCAAACTCTTCGCAGAATGAGTCAAATAACCCATCGAAACATAATCTACTCCACAATCGGCATAAGCACGAACAGTTTGCGGGTTTATGTTGCCAGAAGACTCGACAGGAAATCTGCCATCTATTATCTTGATGGCTTCCTTGGTTTTTTCATAGTCAAAATTATCTAACATGATGCGTACAACTCCTCCTACTTCCAAAGCCTCTTGAAGTTCAGTAAGGTTTCTTACTTCTATCTCTATCGGTAGGTCTAGATTTTTGTCTTTTAGATATTTTTGAGCGGCAAAAAGAGCATTTTTAATGCCACCAGCATAGTCGACATGGTTGTCTTTTATCAAAATCATGTCGAAGAGACCAAAACGGTGGTTTACTCCTCCGCCAATCTTAACCGCCCATTTTTCCAATAATCTAAAACCCGGAGTTGTCTTTCTTGTGTCCAGAACTTTGCATTTAGTGCCTTCTAATTTCTTAACTATTTCATTGGTTACGGTGGCAATACCGCTCATGCGTTGCATACAGTTGAGCACAAGCCGCTCCGCTGTCAAAATCGAACGGTCATTTCCTTCGACATAAAGTACTATCTGGCCATATTCTATCAGTTCACCATCTTTTATTAAAACCTCCACCTTCAAATTAGGGTCTACTATTTTGAAAATCCGCTCGGCCAATTCCACACCAGCCACGATTCCCTTGTCTTTTACCAACAAACGAGCCTTTCCTTGGGCGTTTTCAGGTACCGTGGAGTTAGAAGTGTGGTCGCCTTCTCTGATGTCTTCGTGAAGGGCGTTTTTGATAAATGCTATTAAATCTTCTTTTAGGATTTCCATTTGTTTTTTATTTTTTATCGCTAGGTCGCTATGACGCAAAGGAAATTGGATTTCGAACTTTGAATAACAACCTTCGTTTTACTTACTAACCTTAAATATTCTGTGCGAAATTAACAGCTTCGCCAGACTTCTCCATAAAAATTTCCTTCAAATCAAGCATTAAAACCCATATCTCCGAAAATCTGCTTGTCAAAATGGTCGTATTGGTCAAGTAGAATGTCTTTCAATGCTCTGTGATATTCTGGAAACGAGGGCAAATCGTTGTGCCCACCGCCATAAATGGGCACCAAATGTGTATTCAGAGGAGCCGTTTTTGCCAATCGCACACTCGAGTTCATAGGTATTAGACTATCCTTTGTACCATGAATGATGAATATTGGACAACGACAATATTTGAGCCATTGGTCGGTTCTGACTTTAAATCTCAAAAGTATAGAAACAGGCAAAAACGGGAGGAATCTATTCGTTAATTGCGATAAACTGTAATAGGGAGCGTCTAAAATCAACATTTTTGGGCGATTGGAAGATGCCAATTTTGCCGCAAAACCCGAACCCAAAGACCTGCCATAAATGATAATTTTATTTTCAGGATATTTCAGTTCAAACTTCATTTTGTTGTAAACATGTTGAGCGTCCTTCTTCATCGCCGTTTCAGAGCGTTTGCCTTTGCTCTTTCCAAAACCACGATAGTCTATCATAATGACATCGTAACCATGATTGGTAAAATCTCTAGAATACTTTGCCCAACCTTTTATGCTTCTTGTGTTTCCATGAAAATAAATCACAACGCCTCGCTTTTCTTTTTCTTCTGTAAAAAAGCGAAGTCCGTTAATTTTTTCTTTTTCTGAAATGGTAAAATTGAGTTCCTCGAAAGGAAATTCATACTTAAACTCGAAGTCTTCGGAGAGTTTTTCGGGCTTAAATATGAAAAATTCCTGTATGAAATAAACCAAAACATTTATTCCCAAATACACCAAAACTATAATCAGGATGGTCTGGTTGGTCATGTCTTTAATTTTATAAAACTATTCTTCGTCTTCAAATCTACCCGCTGCTATACCATTGCCAAAAAACAAGGCATTCAAAAACAGTTTGTTGGTTCCATACCAAAAAGCCCTGAAATTTGGATTATCAGATATACTTACAATTTTACCTTGACCAAAAGTCTGAGAGATAATCGCCGGACTATTCTTAAATCTCTCCAAGTTTTTGGGATGCACATAACCAGCCATCAGAGGTTTATCTGTAAAAATAAGTGGCGTGTTGTACGGGTTTCCCGTTTCTTCAAAAGTTACATTGTTTACCTTGAAAATTGGAAGTGTACTTTGTTTGTAACCGTAGCAAAGTGGGTGGCTCGGATCAAGTTTCGCTTCCAAAATAGCTCCACTCGTTACCAAAGCACCGTCATAGCCACTTTTTGAAACAAATGGTCTTTTGCTTTTACCGTCATTCGAGGCTTCTGGTTTAATACCGACCATCCCGATTTTCTTTTGAGATAACCAGGCTGCTCCATCTCCAAGTGCTACTACTGTTCCGCCTTTTGACAAAAACCCTTTAATTTTTTCATCAGAAAGATCAGCATACCTCCCTTGATTGATAATAATATGCGTGTATTTGGTCAAATCTGCACGATTTACAGAAGCAATGTCCATGTGGCTGAGAGGAATGCTAACTCTTTGGTCTAATAAATGCCAAACTTCGCCTGCATCATTATAATCTACGCCATCGCCCACAATCATGAGAGCTTGAGGCTTTTCCATTCTTCTAAATTTCTCGCTACCTAGGTTAATTCCACTTTGAGTGAGGCCTGTTTTTTGACCATAGAATACTGTTCCGTCACGTTTGGCAAGTTCTTCCAAATATGCTTTTGGGTCATTTCCTTCACATAAAATCTGAATTGTGCCATAAGAAAAGGCTTTATTCTTTCCATCAACTAGAGCCTCGAATGGCTCAGTGGTATATTTAAGTTTGTACCCTTTATTGAGCAACTCATAAGCCGATCTTGCTGCAAAATATCCGTCCCATTCAAAAAGATAAGAATAGCTGCTATTACCTACCACTTTGCCCATCGGGAAGTTATTTTCTGAAAGTCTTTGACCCAAAGAAACTGCAGTTTTTGACTCCGCAAAAGGTACATTCATGCAAAGCGGCAGTGTCCAAGCAGAAATATCATAAAAAGCACTGTCGGCAAAAGTAGTTCGTTTTTCAAAAAGCGATTTCACCAACCTGTGTTTGGGTTGATTCATGGGCACTACATAAGCATCTGAACTCGAAAATTGTGCATTACCCAAAGTTTCGTTTTTTGATAATTTATACACCTCCACTTTATTTCTCAACATCACATTTACCATTTCCCAAGTTCTTACGGGATCATTTCCTCCGCCAAAAACATATGCTTTTACTTCATCTGTTGATTTTTCAGCATAAAAATCTCTCATGTATGTCAACAGCTCATTTCTCATACTTTTAGAAGCTTTCAAAGTAGAAAGTGTTGCTGAGAATTGATTTCTAACCGTAAATGGGAAACTCAAAATACCATTGACACTCTCTTGCAAATGTCCACGAGAAGAAGCCTGTTCGAACAAAATTCCTATGGCACCGTTCACATCTGGAAGTGTTGAACCTTTACCATAATAGAAGTCATCGTAGTTTTCTTTGGTATAATAATAAGAGCCAATACTATCCAATCCAGCGGCATGAAACTGCCCAATTTTACTCGTTAGTTCAATGTTTTTAACGGGTGTCATCGGGTGTGTACGTGCAGGTATGCCGGGTTGAAAGAAAAATGTAGAGTTGCTTCCCATCTCGTGATGGTCCGTCAAGACATTGGGCAACCAGTCATAATATTTCACCAAACGGCCTTTGCTTTCAGGTAATTGTTGGTAAAGCCAGTCGCGGTTCATATCAAACCAATAGTGATTTGTACGTCCACCTGGCCAGGTTTCTTTAAATTCTCTCGAATTGGCATCCGAAACCAAGCTTTGGCTCTTATTTTGGTTTACCCAAGTCGAAAACCTAGTTGCACCGTCAGGATTAATACTCGGGTCAACTAAAATTATACTTTCATTTAATAAAGCATCCATCTCAGGTCCTTGAGCGGCAGCCAGATAATAAATTGTCAATAGGGAAGAATTCAAACCTGAGGCCTCGTTTCCATGTACTGAATAACCCATCCACACCACTATAGGCATTTGCTCGGGTTTAAGGTTTTTCGAAACCTCAGAATTGGCCAACTTTAAATGCTCTGCTCTTATTTGATCAATATTTGCTAGGTTTTTTGGTGAAGAAACTGTGGCCAACATTAGCTCACGATTCTCAAACGACCGGGCATAGGTCTCAAGTTTTATCCTGTCCGAATATTTAGCCACTTCTCTGTAATAGGCAAAAATCTCATAAGGACTGGCGTGTTGCTCCCCCACCTCATAACCGAGGAAAGCCTTTGGTGTAGGTATTTTACTGTTGTAAGTTACGTTTTTGGGTAAGTAGTAATCTAGACCAACTTGAGCGAAAACAAACGAGGGAATTAGGAATAGAAATAAGGCAATTTTAATTTTCATAAAAAAGGGTTGATGACAAGGTTTAATAAAATAAAGGTAGACAATGTAGTCCTCAAATCAAAATTTGGATATATTTGACAAAGAAAAAACTCTCTCAAACTATGAAAAAAAACATACTTTTCCTTCTTTTTGTCACGCTTGTGGCAAATCATGCCTATTCTCAAAAAAATACTAAAAAGAAACCTGCCGAACCAGATAAACTGGAGCTGTTGAAACAAGAGGTTGTCGCCAAAATAGATAACAACCAAAAACTCACACAAGAAATCAACGACATGCTTTTCAGCTTCAGCGAGTTGGGCTTTCAAGAGTATGAAACCTCAAAATACCTCACCGAACTTTTAGAAAAGAAAGGTTTTACAGTAGAAAAAGGCATCGCTAATATTCCTACGGCATGGATAGCCAAGTGGGGAAGCGGTAAACCCGTTATTGCTATCGGCTCCGATGTGGATTGCATCCCGAAAGCATCCCAAAAGCCAGGAGTAGCCTATAAAGATCCAATTGTAGAAGGTGCTCCGGGCCATGGCGAAGGTCATAATTCAGGTCAGGCACTTAACATTACTGCCGCTCTGGCTTTGAAAGAGATTATGGAAAGAGAAAAAATACCAGGCACACTCATGCTTTGGCCGGGTGTGGCTGAGGAACAGGTTGGTACGAAAGCTATTTTTGTGCGAGAAGGCTATTTCAAAGATGTGGATGCTTGTATATTTACCCATGTCGCCAATAATCTTGGAGTCTCGTGGGGCGATGCCGGAAACACGGGTTTGGTTTCAGTTAAATTTCATTTTGAAGGTGCAGCCGCACATGCCGCAGGAGCACCTTGGAGAGGAAAGAGTGCCTTGGATGCGGTAGAGTTAATGAATATCGGCTGGAACTTCAAAAGAGAGCATTTGGAAACTACACAAAGGTCTCACTACGTAATTTCTGATGGCGGCGACCAGCCCAACGTGGTTCCATCAAAAGCTACAGTTTGGTACTATTTCAGAGAAAGAACTTATCCTAAAATCAAGAATTTATTTGATAACGGGATAAAAATCGCCGAAGGTGCTGCACTTATGACGGACACTAAGTTTACTTATGAAATACTGGGAAGTGCTTGGCCGGGGCATTTCAATAAAGCATTGGCTGCTACTGCTTACCAAAATATCAAGAAGGTGGGTTTACCAAAATGGTCAGAAGAAGATCAGCTTCTCGCTAAAGCATCACAAATAGAATTAAAATCTCCTGAAATCAATGGTTTGGCCATGGAATTAGACTCTGTTTCCGAGCCTGTTTATTCGCCTTTGGTTATCAGACAAGGTGGTTCTGATGACATCGCTGATATTTCGTGGTCATTACCTACTATTGTACTAAGATATCCTTCAAATATGCCAGGCATGCCAGGTCACCACTGGGCAAACGCCATCACCATGGCTACTCCGATTGCACATAAAGGTTGTACGGCAGGTGCGAAGGTTGAGGCTATGACAATTCTGGATTTGCTCTACAAACCTCAGATTCTAAAAGACGCCTGGGAATATTACAACAATACCCAAACCAAGGAACTAAAGTACACGCCATTGATTTCGAAAGATGATAAGCCAGCTATTCAGTTGAATACCAGCATAATGCAAACTTTCAATCCTGAGCTTAAAAAGTATCATTATGACCCTAGCAAATACAGTACATATTTAGAGCAATTGGGCATAAAATATCCAACCGTGAGACAAGACCAGTTGGATGCTTTGAAGGCTAAAAAGTAAGCGTTTTTATCTTTTGAAACTCTTAAACAAACTCCAGATTTTCATCATAACTACGCCAAAAACAGCTTCTTGAAAGATTTTGGTTGACATTTTAGACTGTCCGAGTGTCCTATCAGTAAAAATGATAGGCACTTCTTTTATCTTAAATTTGAACAAATAAGCATTAAATTTCATCTCTATCTGGAAAGCATAACCTACAAACCGTATTTGGGCCAGCGGAATAGTTTCTAAAACTCCTCTCGAATAGCAAATAAAACCACCAGTAGGGTCCATAATAGGCATACCGGTCAAAAACCTCACGTAAATTCCGGCTCCGTAAGACATCAAAACTCGGCCAATGGGCCAGTTTACAACGTTTACACCATTGATGTATCTAGAACCTATGGCCACATCATTTCCTTCTTCTGAACATGCCTTGTATAGTTTTACCAAGTCAGCAGGGTTGTGCGAAAAGTCGGCGTCCATTTCATAAATATACTGAAAGCCCTTGGCCAATGCCCACTTAAAACCATGAATATAGGCCGTACCCAAGCCTTGTTTCCCTTTACGTTCCTCCAAATGCAGTTGTGAAGGAAACTGCTGCTGAAGTTCCTTTACTTTCAGAGCCGTACCATCTGGCGAACCATCGTCTACAATCAAAACATCAAACCAAACGGGAAGATTGAAAACCGCTTTGATGATGGCCTCGATGTTTTCGATTTCGTTATATGTAGGTATGATTACCAGATTTTTCATTCAGTAAACCGTATTATTGTTTTTATTTTTCTCGATGATTTTTTCTGCTTGACTGTAAATAGACAGCAATTGTCTTTTGTCCTTCGCATAAAAATCAAAGCTTTTCAAATATTCGTTAGGGTTGATTTTATATTTTTTGTAAACTTGGCTTTCTAGGTACTTAAAGGCCACCCTAGAAGAATCTACCCCTACCAAATTTAGTCTGCTCACTTTTGCCTCTGTCGTTTTTAACTCCGCCAATACCGCGGCCATCGTTTTTTTGTCGATAACCCCATCAGGTGAAGACTTACAAGAAAAAAAGCATGTCAATGAAATAAATACTATTTTTATGCCAAATTTGCCCAATGTATTAAGTTTTTAAAATTAACGAACAAAAATAGCTAATAATCAGGCAGAGGGTAAATCAAAGTTCATAAATTTCGTTAAAACACAAAGTTTGGCCGTGTGAAAGAGATCATCAATAAGCTCAATAAGTACGAAATAAAAATCAGAAAAGCTGTCAATTCGCATCTGAATGGCAACTTTAGCTCGGTTTTTAAAGGCACTGGCTTGGAATTTAGCGACCTTCGAACCTATCAATACGGTGACGATGTGCGTGCCATAGACTGGGTAGCCACAGCCAAAGGACACGGAGCTTATGTAAAGATTTTCAAAGAGGAAAAAGAACAGACCGTGTTTTTTATGCTAGATGTGAGCGGCTCTCAGGATGTCGGCAAAGACGGTTCACTGAAAATAGACACCGCAAAAGAAATTTGTGGTGTACTCACGCTTTCGGCCATAAAAGAAGCCAGCCAAGTGGGTTTGTATTGTTTTTCGGACCAAAAAGAGCTTTATCTCAAACCCGAGTCTGGCATGAAGCAAGCATACAATATTATTTCCAAAATGTTTAGGTTGGAGCCGCTCTCCTTAAAAACTAACTTACAGGAAGCCATAGCTTTTGCTTTAAACATTTTGAAAAGAAAGAGTGTGATTATTCTGATTTCAGATTTTCTTGACAACGATTATGCACATAACCTTAAAGCTCTTGCTAGGAAACACGACTTAGTGGTATTGCATATTTACGATAAGCGAGAAATAAACCTACCAAGCCTTGGAATAGTACCGGTTTACGACAAAGAAGCTGGAAGAACTACCTGGATAAACACAAGTTCGAGATTTTTCAAGCGTGAAATGAAGGATATCTTCGAAGAAAACAGTAGCCATCTCGAAAGACTGTGTAAGCAAAACAAGGCCAATTATTTATCCATAGAATCTGGGTCTGATTACGTCGACAGCCTAATTCAATTGTTCAGATTCAGAAAATGAGAAAAATACTTACCCTTATACTTTTCCTTTTCACTGCTATAGGTTTTGCTCAAAAACCGAAGGCCTATTTCGATAGCGATTCTTTGCTAATAGGCAAGCCCATATCATTCTCCTTAACCTATTTGAGCAACGGAAAAACAGATATTCTTTTTCCAGATTCTACTTACAATTTCAAGCCCTTTGAGTTAGTAGATATTGATTATTTTCCAACTAGTACTCAAAACGGAAAAAGCCTCGACAGCGTAGTTTATACGCTGATTACCTTTAAAGTTGACAGCACTTATGCTCTTTCGTTGCCTGTGAAAATCCTCCGCACCAAGCGACATGTATTTTCTGACACAGCCACAGTTAAGCTTCATTCGTCTCTAAAAAATAGTGACTTGCGAACGCACGTTATAAAAAAATCGACTGGCTATTTCAATGTTCCTTTAGATTTTAATTTCCCCAAATTCCTCTATTATTTGGTAATTTTTCTAATCTCGTTTGTAGTCTTTTGGGCTCTTTTCGGAAAATTGATTTTGAGAAATATTAAAATCTGGAAATTCAATCAAAAACACCAAAAGTTTGCCTCGAACTATAAGAAATTGAGCAAAAACCCCAAGAACTTCCCAAATATAGGGGCGGGCTTGATTCTATGGAAAAACCATCTGGAGTGGCTCCTTAGAAAACCATACTCTACCATGACGACCTCCGAAATAACTAAAACCCTCGAAAACGAACGTCTGGAGGAAGCCCTCAAAGAATTCGATTTGGCCATCTATGGCGGTGTTTTGTCTGACCATATACCTTTTGCATTCAATATTTTGTTTGACTTTGCCACAGATACCTTCAAAAAACAAAGGAAAATCTACAAGGAGGCCTTGAGGGGTAAATGAATCGAAAGCTACGACCTTCCGAATTAGTTAAATCACACATTCATCATTAGTTTTGCAGAAAAAATTTGAAGTAGATGAAAAATCCAGTTGTAATATTTGGTGCCGGCAATCTCGGCAGAATAGCCTTAGATATATTTAGTAGCAATGAAGTGCTCATTTATGGCTTTTTGGACGAGGACAAAAAGAAACATAACACAGAAATTTCTGAAGTTTTGGTTCTAGGAGATCCAGCAGACGACGGCTTTCTGAAAATCATCGGCAATAAAACCGAGGCGTTTGTGGCTTTAGAAAACAAAACTCACAAAGAGAAAGTAGTAAAAATGCTTTTGGAAAGAAGAAAAACAATGCCGGTTAATGCTATACACGGAAAAGCAATAGTATCTGAAGACGCTGAACTTGGACATGGAATTTTGATAGCAGCGGGAGCTGTGGTAAATCAAGGGGCAAAAATAGGAAATCACACGATAATTCTCTCAAATGCAGTAGTTGACACCCAAGCCGAAGTTGGCGAATTTGTAGAAATAGGCAACGGAGCCATCATCAATGCCGAAGTAACAATAGAAAACGGAGCCTTTATAGGCAGTGGAGCAATCCTTGTTTCAGGCATAAAAATAGGTAAAAACGCACGAATTGGAGCCGGTTCTGTGGTCATTGAAGATGTAAAAGAAGGAGCAACTGTTTTTGGAAATCCTGCGGTGGTGGTTGGAAAGTGAGGGGTAAAAATCCTGTTTATCTAGCGTCGATGTCAGGAAAATGTTGGATAGTAAATAATTAAAACAGGTTACTTTAAACATGTTTGGTGAAACTTCTATTTTATAAATATGTAATTCTAATAGGAGATAATCTAGATAATTTCCAGAAATTCGTGTTTACTATCTTTTGAAATAATCCCCACTTCTACTAGCCTTATTATGTAGGAAACACGATGAGTCCCTTCAATTAAATAAATTGGACATCCTGCTTTTTTACATCCTAATTTTAAAGCCAAATTATATTTAATAATAACTGGAGGAAAGCTCCAAGTTCCTTTATCAAGAATATATTTTAAAACGTCATGATTAATTTCATTTTGTGGATTTAATAAGTAATTATTAACATTGTCAAAGTGAAAAGTTAATTCTTGTCCAGACTCATATTTTATCTCATTTAGTATTTCTTGGGCTGTTTTATGAACTCGAATTATTTGATTTTTATTAATATCAAATTTGGGAAATTGATAGTTAAATCTATGAGCATGTTCGTAACATATTTGGCTCAAAAAGTCTTTATCAATTATCTTTGCATATTTTCCTATTTGATTAATAAATTCTTCCCAAAATTCATCATTCGCAAAGAATTTCGGTTCCCGGGTAAGTTCAATTGGTAGCATAAAAATAGATTTTTTGAAACTACTATAAATTAAGGAAATTGAAGTTCTGTTTAGTCTGAATACGTCAATCTAACCGCACTAGATCTTGAGATAGAACCACCGATACGCACCCCTGATGTTCTTGGTCTTCGGACTAAGCACGAGTGACTATCCGTCTTCAGACCGAATTACTGATTCGCTTCACCCCTCCTCCAAACACTCAAAAACCATTCTATAAAAATCGGGATGCGATTGCCACGTTTGGCCAGAAACGTATCTTCCATCTCTCACGGCTTCGTTTTTACCTACAAAATTGCCTCCACAAGCTTCTACTTCGAAACGCACGTTTTCGTAGCAAGTAACCGTTTTGTCTTTAACCAAACCTGCGGCTGTGAGAATTTGAATTCCGTGACAAATAGAGAAGATAAATTTGTCGGCTTTGTCGAATGTTCTTACAATTTCTATAACTTTATCATTGTGCCGTAAAAACTCTGGTGCTCTTCCACCCAAAATCAAAACGGCCAAATATTCCTCAACTTTTACATCATCAAACGCAATGTCCGACTCCACCATGTAGCCGGGTTTTTCAACATAAGTATCCCAGCCTGGCTCAAAATCATGAATAACCAAATTGAGTCTTTTTACACTTGGTGCTGCAATAACTGATTCATAACCAGCTTCTTCAAAGCGGTGCTTGCCATATAAACATTCGTAGCCTTCGCCAGCATCGCCAGTGATAATAAGAATTTTTCCTTTATTTGACATTGTATTAAGTTAGGTTGAATAAAGAACAAATATAAAGTATTCTTATAGCAATAATTGGGTAGTTCTAGATGTTTTTTCTAAATCAAAATATGTTGAATGAGATATCTTACAGATTCAATCTGGTAGTTGTCTGAAAAACTCATTTACCAATGGAATATAGCTCTCCTTTAATTTTCTTGAAAAAAAGTTGATTACCAATCCTTGCGGCTTTTTCAATAATTTCATGTAAGTCAATACTTGAGCTTCATAAACTGGATGAAGATTTTCCACGGCTTTTACCTCCACCACAACCAAATCATCCACTAATAAATCAATTCTTAACTCTGCTTCTAGATTTATTCCTTTGTAATCAATTGGAACCAAGATTTGAGAGGACACAAAATGCCCTCTACTTATTAATTCATGTTTCAAACATTTTTCATATACGCTTTCTAATAAACCTGGACCTAGGGCATTGTGAACTTCAATGGCAGCGTTCATAATTTCATAAGACAACTGTGTGATTTTCTTTTTTGTCATTGTGATTTTAGTTTAATTTTTTTCTTTCATGAAGTTATTAAGAAATGATGAGCATGAAGTTTCTTAATGTCTTTAATCCCTTCACTTTCTTCATGTTAAAACGATAACGACTAATTTTTCAAACATGAAGATATTAAGAAATGAAGAACATGAAGTTTCTTAATGTCCTTAATCCCTTTACTTTCTTCATGTTAAAATTATACAAAACATTTTTTCTAAAATGAAGGTATTAAGACAATGAAGAACATGAAGAGACTTAGTGCCCTTAATCCCTTCATTTTCTTCATGTTAAATTTATATCATCTCCTCCAAAATCTTCTTAATAACCGCCTGCACAGACCAAACCCGGTTTCCTGCCTGTTGAATAACCGCAGAATATTCTGAATCCAAAACTTCGTCTGCTACTTTTAAACCACGTCTAACTGGTAAACAATGCATAAACTTGGCATTGTTGGTCAAGGCCATTTTCTCAGGGGTGATTTTCCACGAAGGATCTTGTGTGAGTACTTGCCCGTATTGCTCGTACGACGACCAGTTTTTGGCATAAATAAAATCTGCCCCAACAAAAGCTTCCTCTTGTGAATGCACCACTTTGGCATTTTTCCTTATCTCCGGCGATAAATCATATCCCTCTGGGTTTGCTATAACGAACTCGTAATTCGTCATAAGGACCCATTCAGCAAACGAATTGCCCACGGCTTGCGGAAGTGGTTTGAAATGCGGAGCCCAAGTAAGTACCACTTTGGGTTTTTCTTTAGTCTTGAGCTCTTCAATGGTAATCAAATCGGCCAAGGATTGGCAAGGATGTCGTGTGGCAGATTCCAAATTGATGATTGGCACACCTGCATATTTTCTGAAACTCTCCAAAACAGTTTCTTTATAATCTTCATCACGGTCTTTCAACTCCGCAAACGCCCTAACGGCTATAATATCACAATATTGACCCAAAACCGCAGCCGCTTCTTTGATATGCTCCGCCTTGCCTTGGTCCATCACAACGCCATCTTCAAACTCCAGTTGCCACGAATCCGACCCAACATTCATTACTATTACGTTCAGCCCAAGATTCTGAGCGGCTTTCTGGGTGGATATCCTCGTGCGTAAACTCGAATTGAAAAACAATAAGCCAATGGTTTTGTTCAAACCCAAATGTTTGTTAGCGAAAGGGTTGGCTTTTTGAGCCCGACCTTCAGCCACCAAGCTAGGCACACTATTTACGTCATTGAGGTTTATGAAATGCTTCATTTTGTTTTTAATATTAATAAAAATTGAGCAAATGTAATTTAGAGCAGCATTTATTGCCCTATTTGACATGAAAAAACTCTAAATTTGCTCAAAAAAATAGAAGAAATGTCAGTCGTTTTCAGCAATGTAGAAATTTCCAAAAACAATTACACAATCCTAAAGGACTTAAATATTGCAATTGGCGAGAAGGAAAACATTGCAATTACTGGTGAAAGCGGCTCTGGCAAAAGTACCTTTCTAGATGCCATAGCTGGGCAGGTATTCCCTACTAAAGGTAAAATAAGTAAAGATTCTAGCAAAAAAATCACTGTTGTTGGCAGAGATTATAGTTTTCATAGGTTGGTAGGCCCAGTCTATCAATATTATCAACAACGATTCAACTCCCAAGATGCAGAACTGGGACCAAGCGTTTATGAGGTTCTTCAGAACCAAATAAAACCAGTAGGAACGGTAAACGAAAATTCTGTGGAGCTACCACCACCACTTTATGAAGAGAAATGGCTGACCGAAATTGTTGAAAAGATGCACTTGCAAAAGCTTCTATTTCAAAAAATCACTTCGCTTTCCAATGGTGAAACTCGTAGAACACTTATAGCAAACGCACTATTAAAAAAACCAGATGTTCTATTACTCGACAATCCGTTTACCGGCCTTGATGTAAAAAGCCGAGAAGAACTAAAAAGTTTACTGTCGAGCCTGAAAGATGTTCAAATACTTTTGGTAGCCAATCACAAAGATATCCCTGATAGCTTCGAAAAATTAATACTCTTAGAGAAAAACAGCATTTCATACTTCAGAAAAAGGGCGGAATTTATCCCAAAAGATGTCAAAAAATGGAACATAGACCATGCGATTTTGGAAGAGATAGAAAAACACTCCGCCGCACAATTTGAAAACTTCGAATCGGCCATAAAAATAACCAATGGACGTGTAAAATATAACGAAAAGTATGTACTAGAAGGCATAAACTGGGAAGTAAAAAAAGGCGAAAAGTGGGCTCTTATGGGCCCTAATGGATCAGGAAAAAGCTCTCTTTTGAGCCTAATAACGGGCGACAATCCACAGTGCTACCAAAACGACCTGTATTTGTTTGATAAACGACGTGGAAGTGGCGAAAGCATTTGGGACCTGAAAAAGAGGATGGGCTTTGTTTCGCCCGAACTCCATTTGTATTTCAACAAAAACATAACTGTCTGGAAAGTAGTTGCCTCTGGCTTTTTCGACTCGGCTGGTTTGTTCCAAAAACTAACAGAAAACCAACTGATGCTTTCCGAACTATATCTGAAACTCGTGAATCTTTTTGACCTCAAAGACCGCAAACTCAGCCAACTCTCCTTTGGCCAACAAAGGTTGGTTTTTCTTGCTAGGGCCTTAGTGAAAAACCCGGCATTATTGATTCTGGACGAACCATGCCAAGGCTTGGATTATAATCAAATGGTATTTTTTCGAACAATTTTAAACGAAATAGCCATACATCAACGCAAATCGCTGGTTTTCGTAACGCACTATGAAGACGAAATACCAAGTTGCATAAACAAAAGACTTAACCTGTTTGAGGGAAAAGAATTAAAATAAATACGCTCTGCCCAAATATTAAAAAACATTGTGTTCACAAAAACCAATTAATCGATATTTGGTTAATTTTGAAACCTAGCCATAAAAACCAAAAGAATGCTCAAAAGAATTAGCGTTTTGATTTTACTATTCGTGATTTCAAAAACGCACGCGACCAAACTAACTCTAGCAGATACGCTTTCACAGCCTCAAACACATTTAGACTCCATATTGTTGCTGGCGAAAAAAAGCACTTTAGATAGTGTAGAGCTGGGCATATTCACCAATGATTTTTCCAACAAGTCAATCTCTATATTTTTTGAAAATGAAAATACACTTTCTGCCTGGAAAGCATGCTTGGCCGATGATAGTCTTCGAAAGGTTGATTTGGTTTTGGTTAAAACTGGGAATTTTCTGAAAAGAAACCCAACAAAGTTTATCTTCTTAAAAAATGAAATTTCGTCTACCGAAAAACCTAGGAGAGTTGTATTTTTGGAACGACTTTGGTGGTCAGACAGCCTAAAATCGGCTTTCGATCCGCTAAGCAACTCGTCTGGATTTAAAACCCTCGGCATTGATCCAAGCGAAGTCAGAAAAAAATTGGTGGAAGAAATGAAAACTGAAGCTGCCGCACCACAATTTGTGGAGTCCATCCTAAATAGTGGAGCTTCTGCTCCTGAGAAAGTAGAAGTTAGTGAAGGTTATACGCTGTACAAAATCATACCGAAAGGAAGTCCAGGACCCTCTTTATTCACTCCTTTTTGGACAAAATTAGAAGAGCTTCAAAATAATTTAGAGACTAATTTAGAACAGAAATTTGGATTGCCTGTGGTAAGTCACGGTGCCAAATATGACGTTTATAAAATTGAACTCAAAGCTGGTAAAAAAGCCATAATATTTGAAAGCAAAATAGCCAAAACCACAGAAAATGGCTATCAAACCTCGGGAGGGGCAACGCAATCGCTGGTTTTGGATAGGTCTAAATGGACCTTTCCCACATTAGAAACTAACCTTGAAGTTTTTCCAGATTTAAAAAAATGAAGATTTCCGGAATAGAAAGAATAGATAAAATTAATAAAGAGCTCGTCAAAGAAGCAAAGCTCGCCATACTTTCGAAGGAAAGGCAAAAACTGCTTTTAATGCTATCTAAAATTCAAGAATTTAGACACCAGTTGGCCTACGATAGATCAACAGAAATGCTAGAATCAAACTTCGGATGGGCCAAGGATTACGACAAAATTATTTCTAAAATAGAAAGATTGCTTTAGGGAACTATTCTAAAACTTAAAACTAAATTTGTCTTTGTTCGGAATACAACTTCCGTCTTTTGTGGTGCAAGTATAGCTATTTATCTTACCTTCAATCAAAGCACCGTCTTTCAAAATTCTTACTTTCTGGATAAATTTCGCCTCTTTGATGAAATAATTAACTTTTCCACCCCAAATTTCATCATATTTTTCTTTCGGATTAATAGCCACAAGCTTGCCAACTTTCTGATAAGTAGCGTTGGTGGTTAATTCCAGCTCTGTTGGGCTTGGACCCTCTACTTTAAGTTCCGAACTGTACATATACCAATCTTTTTCAATCTTTCCTGTAAAAACCAAATCTACTGTCTGACCAACTTTGGGTTTTGCTTCACTTGCCTTAAAAGTCCATTTTACTGGTTTTATAATATCAAAAGACCAGCCAGAAGCTATAATGAGAAGGGATAAAATTATTTTTCTGTAGTTCATTTTTGTAAGAAATTGAGCATTTTAAAACACGAACGCCTCCTTTTGTGCAGGTATAATTACGTTTTTAAACCCTTCTTGCAGGAGTTTTTCTTTGAAAGATTTTTGAGTTTCGTATTCGCCATGTACCAAAAACAATGTTTTGACCTCTTCGGAGTTTTGACACTTCAAGAGATCTATAATTTCAGAATAATCGGCATGGGCCGAGAAAGAGTCCATGATGGCAACATGAGCTTTTACGATTTTCTCTTCCCCAAAAATTTTCACCGTAGGCTGGCCGGTTTTTAGTTGAGCACCCAACGAATTAGGTGAGCAATACCCCACCATCAGGATAGTATTGTCGGGATTTTCTATATTATTGGCTATATGATGTTTAATTCTACCCGCTTCGGCCATGCCCGATGCTGAAATTATGATGCAGGGTTGTTTCGATTCGTTGAGAGCCTTGGAATCCTCCACTTCAGTTATATAATGTAAGTTATCAAAACCGAAAGCGTCGCCATCACGTTCGATATACTTCAAAATATCTGGGTTGAAATCCTCTCTGTGTTTCTTCATAACCATGGTGGCATTGACCGCAAGAGGGCTATCAACATAAACAGGAATCCTCGGAAGTTTACCCTCAGACTCAAGTTGATCTAATGCAAAAACTAGCTCTTGCGTACGATCCACAGCAAAGGCCGGAATTATCAATTTCCCACGTTTGACAACACAAGTTTTGTGTACCAAATCGAGCAGATGAGACTTCATGTCCATTTCTGGTTCATGCAGCCTATCACCGTAGGTAGATTCGCAAATCAAATAGTCCACTTGAGGAAATGACTCTGGGCTACGGAGTATTTTGTCATTGGGCCTGCCAATATCTCCTGTAAAATATATTTTTTTTGTATGCCCAGCTTCCTCAAGATGAATTAAGATACCAGCACTGCCAAGAATATGCCCAGCATTGAAGTATTCAATCCTCACACCTTCTTCTAAATAGAAAGGCTGGTTAAGGCTGATGATTTGAAAAAGTGACAATGCGGCCGTGACGTCATCTTCTTCATACAATAATTCCAGCTCCTCCTCTCCCCTATGTTTTCTTCTTTTATTTACTCTTTCCAAGTCTCTCTCTTGAATTCTGGCCGAATCCATTAGCATAATTTCACAAAGGCTTTTTGTGGCTGCAGTACAGAAAATTTGACCTTTAAAGCCCTTTTTTACCAATCTGGGCACCAAACCCGTGTGGTCTATGTGTGCGTGTGAAAGCAGCAAATAGTCAATTTCGGCAGGATCAAAGCCAAAGTTGAGATTTAGCTCCGTGGTATTAATACCCTGAAACATGCCGCAGTCCAATAATATTTTAGTGCCGTTTGAAGTAGTTAATAGGTGTTTGCTCCCTGTTACTTGCTGTGCTGCCCCGAAAAATTGTAGTTTCATTGTTTCTATTGTTTGTAGCTGTTGGCGTGTAGCTTTCAGCTTTTTTATGCAAAATAAGCAATTGTGATGGGATTTGTATCGGTTGCAACAAGTTTTTAATTAGAGGAATTTTTACGATTATTGCGAAAATCAGACCTCGACGATTCCGAACTTACGCTCGGGCGATTGGGTATCTTGCATATAAAAATTGGCGGGAGTCATGCCCGTAAATTCTTTATAATCTCGCACCAAATGTTGGTAATCGTAATAACCACAATCAAGGGCGATACTTAGCCAATCTTTATTCGGAAAGGCGTTTTTCATTCTAAAAACCTTATCGAATCTGATGATACGAGCAAAATATTTTGGATTGATACCGATGCGTTCGTTGAAATTTCGTTCAAATTGTTTGGCACTCAAGCAGGCTTCTTTGGCCAGCCAATCCAACGAATACTGATTGACATTTTGGAGCATGGCGATACCTACTTTATCAATCGGGCGAATTTCGTAAGCTGATTTTCTGACCAAACCCAACAAAAACTCTTCCACAACTGGAATCATCTTCGGGTAATCTTCGATGTTTGTCAGGCGTTCGTTCAAAGCCTTTAATTCTCTACCCAAAACCGCCTCTGCATCAAAATATTGATTATTCAAATCAATCGTCGGAATGCCAGTCAGACGATACAGCCCACCAGGTTGAAAGACTACTTGAACCATCAGAAAGTCTTTCCCAACGTGCCTGTGGCTCACCACATTTTGCTGCCCAATGAGTGCCGACCGCACAGAAGGTAGCACTCGACCGTCATCATAACTTACTTTTTCGGAGTCTCTTGGATAAAAACTCAAAGTTACTTCTGGCCGAGGCGGATAGGCTTTGGCAGGCGGTAAGGTGCTATCGGTAAATGACAAGTGCATAAATCGATACATCCTGACGTGCTGCCGCAAAGCTAAACTGGGTTGTAAATCATAAAAAAATGGCATAGCTCTATGATTTTTGATTCAATTTACCAAATTAAGCTTCACTTACAAAGTAATCGGTGGGCCTACTACTTTCATGCCATGTGCTTGGTGAATTTGCTGAACGAGTTCGGGCGTTGGTGGGCCTTTTAATTCGTTCATTTTCTTGAAAAATTCTTCCATTTGCCCCGATGGCTGTAAGAAATAAAGGAGTTTACCTTTATCGGTTAGCTGCAACCAAGTGTGTGGCACTGCTCTTGGTAAGAAAATTGTATCTCCAGCCTTCAAAGTCATTAGTTCGGTATCGAGTTGAAACAGATATTCGCCTTCGACCACATAAAAAATCTCATCTTGGTCGAAATGTACGTGAAGCGGTGGCCCAATTTTCTCGAAACCAACGTATTCTAAAACCGTCAGTTGTCCGTCAGTATCTTTCGATGAAACCTTTACATCGTTCGGATTGATACCTCGATACTTAATTGGTTGGTCGAATCGGTCTTTACCTGCTCGTACGACAAAACTCTTCCTATTTTGGGTTGGAATAAGCTTTCCAGCTACTAAGACCATTGGCATAGAAGCCATAGTGTTTCGAATAAAACTCCTTCTTTGCATCATTTTTTTAATCAATTAGGTTTGAAAATAATTTGAGACAAAGTTGAACTCAATTATCCGTGATTTAGTGGTAAAAAATCGACATTTATCCAGCTATTGTTTCGAAAAGTTATCTTTCCCAAGTTTTACGAACATCGTTTTTTGAGAATAGATTTTGTTACCTAAATGAAGCCACAACAAACAAAAAAAGCAGAAATTCAAATTCATGAATTCCTGCTTCGCATATGTACTTAGATGATTCTAGTCCGTCCTGCAGTCTGACTGTCTTGGTTTATCAATGTAAAAAGTGTCTCACCCCTGTCATCACCATCGCAATATTGTTTTCGTTACAATAATCAATCGATAATTGATCTTTTATAGAGCCCCCAGGTTGAACTACTGCCGTAACTCCAACATTTCCAGCTATTTCCACACAGTCGGGGAACGGAAAAAATGCTTCTGATGCCATTACAGAGCCATTCAAATCAAAACCGAATTCTTTGGCTTTATCTATGGCTTGTTTGAGAGCATCGACCCTCGAGGTTTGACCAACGCCACTTGCAAGCAATTGTCCATCTTTGGCCAAAACGACGTTGTTGGATTTTAGATGCTTACATATTTTAAGAGCAAACTCTAAGGCTTTGTTTTGGTCTTCGGAAGGTACCGTATTCGTCACAACTTTGAAATCAGCCGTTTTTTCGGTTGAAAGGTCTTTGTCTTGCTCCAACACTCCATTCAAAAGTGTTCTGAATTGCTTTTTCGAAGTTTTTACCTCTTTTCTTATCAACAATCTACGGTCTTTTTTCATTTTCAAAACCTCCAAAGCATCTGCATCAAATGATGGGGCGATGAGAATTTCGAAGAAAAGTTTATGTAACTCCTCCGCCGTAGCTAAATCAACATTGCCGTTGGTAATAATTACTCCTCCGAAAGCCGAGACCGGATCGCACGATAGAGCATTTAGGTAAGCTTGCTTCGAAGTTGTGGAAGTAGCCACTCCACAAGCATTATTATGTTTTACTATTACATATGTCAAATCTTCAAACTCTTCTATCAAACGCACGCAGGCATCCACATCCATGAGGTTGTTGTACGAAAGTTCTTTTCCGTGCAGTTGGGTAAACATTTCGTCCAAATTTCCGTAAAAACTGGCTGACTGATGCGGATTTTCACCATATCTCAGAGGTGTTTGCTGTGATGCTCTAAAGTTCCCACCGTCTTCTATTCCTGCAAAGTATGCATGAATTGCTGAATCATAATGAGAACTTGTACCGAAGGCCAGCTTGGCATATCTCTTTCTATCTTCGAAATCCGTTCCACAATTTTTGGCAGAAAGAACTTCAAAAACATCATCGTATTGTGTTCTTGAAGAAACTATTAATACGTCTTGGAAATTCTTGGCAGCACCGCGTATCAAAGCTATTCCACCGATGTCAATTTTCTCAATAATATCATCTTCAGAAGCCCCAGAAGCTACAGTTTCTTCAAAAGGATAAAGGTCAACAATTACCAAATCTATAGCGGGAATTTCGAGTTCTGCAGCTGTTTTTACGTCATCTTCGTTGTCTCTACGGTGCAAAATCCCTCCGAAAACTTTAGGGTGAAGGGTTTTTACTCTTCCTCCAAAAATAGAAGGATAAGAAGTCAAGTCTTCAACTGCAATAACTGGAATTCCCATTTCTTCAATGAAGCTTTGCGTACCTCCAGTTGAATAGATTTTTACGTCATTGTCGTGTAAAAGTTTAACTATCTTGTCTAAACCATCTTTATAAAACACCGAAATGAGTGCCGACTCAATTTTCTTTGACATATTGATTTTTTGAAATTTTGTGCAAAAGTACGGCTTTTTAAGTTAAACGGCTAATGTAGATCGATTTTTCAAATCGCTGTTGTAAACTATTGTACGATTTAAGAATTTGGGTAAGTTTGTATCAAAAATTCTAATGGGTACAATGACCCTTTTAAATACTGTAAATATTCTAAAGACTATCTTATTAGTTAATTTTATTATCACTATGGTATTTTGGTTAAAATACCTGAAGGCTAAAATCTCTTATTTTGAAAGCCTTAGGAGAGGGTTATTGAGTATTTTAATTTATGAATTCCTGGAAGAAAAAAGTAATGTTGAGAAAAAGATAAACTTCCAACTTAAAACTTTTTTAGTTTTAATTTTTGTTTCAATAATATTGTCAATCTTTATCGAAAATAGATACAAAACTAGCTTTAGTTTTTTTAGATTCCTTAATAGTCAATTTTCACTAAGTATAAGATCTTGAATCTACTGTTCGATTTGGAAAATCGCACCACTTGTAATAAAATGGCCTTTAAATTAGCATAGCGGCATTTTTTTAATAATTTTACAAGATTTCTTTTTCTAGAAATACCCCTAAGTTTTAGAAAATCAACAAAAAAATAACCTATAAGCTATGTTAAAATCACTTTTTCGTAGAAAAAACATTGATCAAGCCATCAAAGATGTCAATTCTGTGGAACACGGCAGCGGCCTAGCAAAAGTACTTGGCGTAAGAGACTTAACCATGTTCGGAATAGCGGCCATCATAGGTGCTGGTATTTTCAGCACCATCGGTCGAGCCAGTTTCAATGGCGGCCCCGCGGTTTCACTTTTATTCGTTTTTACCGCCATCGCTTGTGTTTTTACAGCTTTAAGTTATGCTCAATTTGCATCCACCGTGCCGGTGAGCGGCAGTGCATATACGTATGCCTATGTGTCTTTTGGCGAACTTTTCGCATGGATTATAGGCTGGGCATTGGTGCTTGAATATGCGGTTTCTAACATGGTTGTGGCCATTTCTTGGTCCGAATATTTTGTGAGTATGTTGGAAAATATCTTCCGAATACATTTTCCTCGTTGGCTTGCTATTGATGCCGGCACAGCCAAGTTAGCGTATCAAGACGTTCAGAAAGCAACAGCAAATGGTACCTTGGGAGAAATAGCCTCAAATATGAAAGCATTGGCACAAGCATACGTTGAGGCACCGACTTTTGCAGGGATAAAAATCATATTCAACCTACCTGCTGGAGCTATAACTGGCCTTATTACGGCATTGATATATACCGGCATCAAAGAGTCTCGCAATGCCTCAAATATTTTAGTGGTTATTAAGTTGGCAGTCATTTTATTGGTTATAGTAGGAGGTGTTTTTTACATAGACACTGCCAACTGGAAACCCTTTGCTCCCAATGGCATGAAGGGTGTTATGATGAGTGTGGCTTCGGTATTTTTTGCATTTATTGGCTTTGATTCTATATCTACAACGGCCGAGGAGTGTAAAGATCCACAAAGAGATTTGCCCAAAGCAATGTTGATTACTTTGGCGATTTGTACAATACTTTACGTCGTAATTACCTTGGTGCTTACTGGTATGGTAAATTATAAAGAATTGGGAGTTAATGATCCATTGGCCTATGTTTTCGAAAAGGTAAATTTCGATTGGATGGCTGGCATTATATCCGTAAGTGCCGTTGTGGCCATCACTAGTGCTTTGTTGGCTTATCAAGTTGGCCAACCGCGTATCTGGATGGTAATGAGCCGCGATGGGCTTCTACCCAAAAGGTTTTCAAAGGTTCACAAAAAATTCAAAACACCCAGTTTTGCAACAATTATAACTGGTTTATTTGTAGGTATTCCTTCGCTTTTTATGAATATGCAGTTTTTTATAGACCTCACGAGTGTCGGAACATTTTTTGCGTTTATATTGGTTTGCTGTGGTATACTTTACATGGATCATACAGGGCTTAGCAGGACTTCGAAATTCAGGGTTCCGTATGTAAATGGGAAATTTATTATTGGAATAACCTTTCTAGCTGCTTTATTTTGGACAAAATACAATACAGACGGCGTCTTCGCTCACATAGGTGAGAAACCGCTAATTGTGGTTTTCTGGTTAACTTGGTTGGCCATTTCAATTATGGCTTTGAAATACAAATTTTCGCTCCTGCCTGTGATGGGCATCCTTACCAATCTTTATTTAATGACGGAGTTGGGTTGGTCAAACTGGAGAATGTTCCTTATTTGGGTAGTAATAGGTATTGCCATTTATTTTCTTTACGGATACAAAAACAGTAAACTGAACAAAGCTTAATTTCATGAGAAAAATACAATTTAAGTTCATAATTCTTTTATCTCTAGCAAGTTGGAGTGCTTTTGCACAAGATTTTGACACCTTAAATATTGTTAAAAAAGGTGCCAAACTCATTAAAGTTTCAAACCAATTTAAATTCACTGAAGGACCCGCTGTCGACAAAAAAGGAAATGTGTTTTTTACCGATCAGCCCAATAATAGGATTTGGAAATATGATACCAAAGGGCAACTGAGTGTTTTCTTGGAAAATGCGGGTCGTTCAAACGGTCTATATTTTGACAAAAAAGGAAATATTTTGTCGTGTGCTGATGAGAAAAATCAGTTGTGGTCAATTGACAAAAAGGGAAATCACACCGTTTTGCTTGATAATTTTGAAGGAAAACTTCTAAACGGCCCAAACGACCTTTGGCAAGATAGCAATGGCGGAATTTATTTTACCGATCCTTTTTATCCGAGAGAATATTGGACTAGAAAGACACAGGAAATAGACAAAAGAAGGTTGTATTATTTACCAAAAAATGCCAAAGCAGCCATAATAATGGACGAAGACTTCAAACAACCCAATGGAATAGTTGGTAGTGGCGACGGCAAATTACTCTATGTGGCCGACATAGGAGCAAGCAAAACTTACAGGTATGAAATCAGCGATGCGGGAAAACTTAGCAACAGAACACTATTTGCCAATATGGGGTCTGACGGAATGACGACCGACTCAGAAGGAAATCTTTATTTGACTGGTAGAGGCGTTACAGTTTTTGACAAAACTGGCAAGCAAATTGCCAAAATTCCTGTTCCATCAGGTTGGACGGCAAATATTTGTTTTGGTGGTAAAAACCGTAAAATGTTGTTTATTACGGCTTCTGATTCTGTTTACTCTTTAGATATGAATGTGAAAGGGGTGAATTGAATCTATCCCTTTCACTATTTCTCACCTACCAAAGTCGTCCTGAACTCTGACGATATCATCTTCATTTGAAGGGTTTTCCTTGTCTGTATGTTGCCATATTTCGGCCACTACTCCCCAGCCGTCTGCCCCTAAAAGTCTGTGTCTTTCGCCGCATTTGAGGTTTATAACTTGACCAATCTCAAGTGGCTGTGGTATTGTTTCTTCGTCAGTATCAGATATAACCACACCCGCTACGCCTCCTATCAGTTTCCATATTTCGGCTCTTCGATAGTGATACTGCCATGAAAGTCGCATTTTGGGAGCTACTACCAAGATTTTGGGGCTTAGCTTTTCAAATCCTGCAAAATCTTCGAGACTTAGATGCGAAAAAAACTTTTTTATAAATCCGGGGGCTTGTGACTCATCTATTACCAAAAAACCTCCCCATGGACGATTTTGGTCCTTCGAAATAACCGAGAAACCTTCATTTGAAACAAACTCCGCAATTGATTCAAAGACCAATTCTTTGCTATTGTTTTTTTCTAATTTCATTTTTATTTGGAATATGTTAAAATTTCTAAAGTAACTGTATTTTTTTGTTTTTTACACTTTTTAGACCCAAAACCATGCCGAAATTTGCGTATTTACGGACTTCTTGTTTTTTCTTATTAAACGGTGTTTCGGGCTATCCTTTCGCATTGAAACCAACAATAAATAAAAAATTTAATATCCAAATCTCTCCAATTTGGCTCTTTGCTGACGCCAATCTGGCTCTACTTTTATATACTGCTCGAGAAACACTTTTTTTCCAAAAAACTGTTCCATTTCCTTTCTCGCCTCGGTACCGACAACTTTGATTCGCTCTCCCTTATGGCCGAGCAAAATCGCTCTTTGGGTAGCTCTTTCCACATATATTTCGCTAGAAACCTTTATGATGTCGTCAGTTTCCTTAAATGCTGCGATAACCACTTCACAACTGTATGGAACCTCCTTTTTGTAGTTTAGAAATATTTTTTCTCGGATGATTTCGGCAGCAAAAAACCTTTCGGGCTTGTCTGTTAATTCCTCTTTCGGGAAATACGGCGGATGAACAGGCATCAAATTGATGATATTTTCCAGAAGTCCATCAATACCTACTTTTTGGAGTGCCGAAATCGAAAGAATCAAACTTGGATTTAGAACCGCCTTCCAATGATCTATCTTTTCTTGTACAATTTCCGGAGTCGACAAATCTATCTTGTTGATAATCAATATTATCGGACTTTGACATTTTTGCAATTTCTGAATGACATCTTCTTCGTCGTATTTCTCATAAATGTC
This sequence comes from Leadbetterella sp., assembly GCA_035299025.1. Taxonomy (GTDB): domain Bacteria; phylum Bacteroidota; class Bacteroidia; order Cytophagales; family Spirosomataceae; genus Leadbetterella. Next base: position 48,610 of record DATGXK010000014.1, on the reverse strand, counting down.
TGTCACAAAAAGTATTACGTCCCCGTCTTCAATAGACCCATGCACAAACTCCATCATGGCGTTGTGCAGCTCGTAAAGGGGCTTTATGATACCCGGCGTGTCGCTATAGACCAACTGAAAATCAAAGTCTTCAGTCTCGCCATTAACGATTCCCATTATTCTGTGGCGAGTAGTCTGAGCCTTAGAGGTGATGATAGATAGTTTTTCGCCCACTAGCTGATTCATCAAGGTAGATTTTCCTACATTTGGCTTGCCAACAATACTAATAAATCCCGCCTTGTGTTCTTTCATTCTACTGTTAATCTGTTTTCTATCAATCTGTTTTGATATTGTTGAAGAAATCCTTTGGCCTGTAATTGCATTTCACCCAATCTTTGAGGCTCTTTTTTCGATAAATTGTTTTTCAGCAATCCATCATTTGCAAAATTAAATAATCCCTGCGGTTTTTCGCCGTCAAAGAGCATAACATATTTTCCAGAGTGCCATTGGTAGTTTTCAAAATAATTGATGGTGTAGTCGTCTTTTGATAAATCAAATACATTTCTCCCAAATGCCAAAAATGGTTTTTCAACTTTCATTAAACCCATCAAACTCGGAAATACATCAATCTGCTGAATCATTTTTTCTGTTTTTGTAGGCTTTATTTTTTCGGGAAAATAAATAAAAATAGGTATTCTAAACCGCCCAATATTATTACTGAAAGTTGGCAAAGTAGCGTGCGAGCTGGTGTGGTCTGCGGTTATTACGAATATCGTATTCTTAAACCACGGTTTGTTTTTTATAGATTCAAAAAAACGTTTTAAGGCAAAATCTGTATAGCCGAGGGTTTCATAAATCGGATGTGGGCCTTTTTTAAATTTGCCTTTTAGATGGCTTGGTATTTTGAACGGATCATGTGAGGAAAGTGTAAAAACAGTACTAAAAAAAGGCTGGGGAAACTGGTCAAGTTTTTTGCCAAAAAACTGTAAAAAAGGCTCGTCCCAGATACCCCAAATACCGTCAGAGTCCGAGTCTTTAGCGTATTCGGTTTTTCCAAAATAATGGTCTATGCCTACCAAATTGGCAAAAGACTGAAAACCCATTGAGCCATTCGGGGCTCCATGAAAAAACGATGTGTGGTATCCCTTGGTTTTCAGAATGCTTGGTAAACTATTTAACTTGTTGGTCGAAAATGGAGAAAGCACAAAAGGTTGCTTAAAGCTTGGTAGACTGCACCAAATGGCTGGAAGAGCCTCAATAGACTTCTTCCCGTTGGCAAAACTATACTCTGAGTAGAATGACTTTTGTCTCAAAGAATCCAAAAAAGGGGTGAACCCGCCCGTTGTTTTGTCTTTATTTACAACTCCTGAAGCCTCTTCGCTGTAGCTTTCGATAATTATAACAACAACATTGTAAGGCCTGAAGGTATTACTTGAATCGGGCAAATGAACAGGGTTAAATGCTTTTGCAAGCTCAATTTCATTTTGAAAAAACGTTAGATTCTTAGTTTTACTGCCGCCCAAGGTTTTGAAAATAGTGAATGGTGTATTAAAAACCAATGCGGTATGATGCGGCTGTTCTACATACTCTCCGGCATGATTGAGCCCCAAAGGCCTTGTGGAATGATACAGATCACCTCCACGCAGGCCTGCCACAATAAAAAAGACGGAAATGAAAGCAAAATCAAATTGGGTGTGCTTGTTTTTAAAACTTCTTGAAGGTTTTATATATTTGATAATCAACCAAATACCAACCAAAAAAAATACCCAAACTACCCAAACAGACCAATAGCGTATAAAAAAGCTAAGCAAAAGACTACCCAGATTATTTATATCCTGAAGCTCTACCAAACTGGAAAATATAGACCGCCTGAGATTAAACTGGTAATAAACACCATCGATACAATTGGCCAAAAGCCCAATAGCATTGGTTACAAAAAACAGAACGTCAGTGAAAACTCTGAACTTCTTGCCCTTTAAGTGATTTCCCGGGAATATGTAGATTAAAATAAAAGGTAGATTGAGATAAAGAATACTTACTATATCATATCTAACACCGCCCTGTAAAATCTTTGTGAATTCTTGAAAGCTTATATTTTGGAAAAAATCGAGATTGGAGAAATAGAAGTGTATTCGAGATAAGGAAAACAAAACGAGGATTGCTGCGATTCTTAAAAACAGTACAGAAATAGGAAAAGAGAAGGCAGATTTTGAATTCATAATTGGCTTGTTTTCAACTAACCTACAAGATCTAAAAACAAAAATAGCTGTTTGAAGAAAAGAAAAAAGGAGGTCAAATGACCTCCTTAGTAGCGGGAACAGGACTCGAACCTGTGACCTTCGGGTTATGAGCCCGACGAGCTGCCAACTGCTCCATCCCGCGATATTGGACTGCAAAGGTAAGACAAATTTCTGTAAATTCAAGCATTTTGTTAAATATTCGATAATTTAATAAAATCAAATTGTAAAATCTTTGTTCAACGTCCTACTTTCTTTCATTTTGAAAATAAAATCTATTAGTTTCGAAGCCTTTAACGATACATCGGTTATGAAATATTTAAGCACTTTGGTTTTCTACTTTTGTTTGATTGGATTCTCCTTCGCCCAACAAAAAAAGGTATTGGTAATATTGGTTGATGGCATTCCTTATGATGCTATTACCAAAGTAAATACGCCTCACTTAGATAAACTTACCTCCAAAGGAGCCTTTGCAAAAGCCTACGTTGGTGGCGAAAAAGGTGGAAAGACGGAATCGCCGACCATATCGGCCGTAGGTTATAATTCCATGCTGACTGGCACTTGGGCCAACAAACACAATGTTTGGGGAAATGGTATAGAGGCCCCGAATTATAACTATCCCACTTTTTTCAAAGTCGCAAAAGAAGCAAATCCAAACTTTAAGCTAGGGGTTTTCTCTACTTGGCTCGACAACCGCACCAAGCTTTTGGGCGAAGGGCTTACAGCTACTAACAACTTGACGATAGACTATAAATATGACGGTTATGAATTGGATACAGTGGCATTCCCACACGATAAAAATAAGATTTACATCAAAAATATTGACAAACTAGTAACCGAAAAAGCTGCAGAAACTATAAAATCAAAGGGCCCTGATATATCTTGGTTATATTTGGAATTTACCGATGACATGGGCCATAGGCATGGTGACAGTAAAACTTTCTACGAATCTGTTGAACACGCAGACCAATTGATTGGTCAAGTATATGAGGCGGTAAGTCTTAGAGAGAAGAAGTTCAAAGAAGACTGGCTAGTGATAGTAACTACCGACCATGGTCGTGACTCAGAAACCGGCAAAAATCACGGTGGACAATCAGACAGAGAACGCGAAACATGGATAGCGATCAATAAAAAACCGAAGACTCAGAGATTTAGAAATGGTTTAGCCGTGGTTGATATTTTTCCATCAGTTTGTAAATTTTTAAACATCGAAATCCCGAAATCCGTAAAAGAAAACTTGGAGGGTGTTTCGTTTTTTTAAAGACTAAAATCCGTTTTGGAAGAATTATGTGTGGGTTTTACAAAAAATCCATTTACATTTATAAAACATTTATTCTTCCTTAAAAACATGAAAAAAACTTTGATTTTGGCCACTTTGGCTTCGTTTCTTATTATCTCTTTCAAGCCTTCTGAAATAATTCGAAAGAAAACCCCCTCTGATGTTCCGAAAAGTGAAATCACAGTTCCTGCCGGCTTTAAGGCTACCATCCTCGGAACAGAGCTGGGTCCTACTCGCCATTTAACGGTTTCTAAGAATGGCGTAATCTACGCAAAACTTTCTAAACTGAAGGATGGAAAAGGAATAGTAGTACTCAGAGATGACAATAAAGATGGCAAAATAGAAAAGACCGAAATGTTTGGAAACTATCCTGGAACCGGAATTACCATAAAAAACGGTTACTTGTACGCTTCATCCAATACTGGAGTTATGAGGTACAAACTGAATGAAAAAGAGGAAATTATCAATGTTGATGCCCCTGAAAAAATTGTTGAAGGATTGGTAGACAAAGGCCGAGACAACGCAAAACCATTCGTATTGGACAACGCCAACAATATCTACGTAACAGTAGGTTCCTACAATGACCCTTGTAGAGAAAAAGGAACAGGAAAGGGAATGATGCCTTGTACAATTCTGGATTCTGCCGGTGGAATTTGGAAATTCAACGCATCTAAACTAAACCAAGCCTATTCAGATGGAAAAAGATATGCCACTGGTGTAAAAAATGCAGTTGGAACCGCTTGGAATAACAAAACCAATACTTTGTTTGCCACAATTCATGGTCGAGGACAATTTCATGATTTTTATCCGCAATATTACACGCCAAAACAGAGCCAAGAGCTTCCCGCCGAAACGCTCTATGAGTTGAAAGAGGGAGACGACGCTGGCTGGCCGTATATATATTATGACCAATTTCAAAAGAAAAAAATAGTAGCCCCAGAATACGGAGGTGACGGAAAAATGACTGGAGGTGAAAAAGCAATAAACCCATTAATTGCATTTCCGGCACATTTAGGACCAAATGATTTACTCTTTTATTCAGGAAAAATGTTTCCTGCCAAATACCGAAATGGAGCTTTTGTGGCTTTTCATGGCCAATCTCCCGAACTAAAAAAGGGCTATTTTGTGGCATTTGTGCCATTCTTAAACGGCAAACCCACAGGCAAATGGGAGATTTTCGCAGACAATTTCGCAGGAACGGATTTGGCTAAACCCACCGGACCTATTCAGCACCGGCCGTGTGGGTTAGCAGAAGGGCCAGACGGGGCATTGTACGTAAGCGATGACCTTGGAGGTACTATCTTCAAGATAATTTATAGCGGCAAAAAATAAAAAAAGGGTGTTTCGTTTTATCAACGAAACACCCTTTCCTTCTATTGATTCATTTATTTTACCTTTGAAAATGTGACTGTAAGTGTCGTGGCTTCTCCCTGAAATACCTCATCATAAGTCCAAGTAAATTTACCGTCTGCAAACACAACCTTTCCTTTGTAAGGCGTGGCGTCGCTCTCTATAATATCTAGAGAAATATCGTCAGTAAGTGTAAATGTGCCAGTTTTGGTAAACAAAAATAATGAAAGACCGTCTTCGTCAACACAATTGGCTGGCTCTGAAACCGAATACTTCCCGTCTTCGGTAAACGACATCGTAATTTCCTTGGTACAAGCGTAAAAAGCATTATAAAGAGCCCAAAAGTCTAAAGAACCTGAGGAATCTTTGAAAACAGCACTGCTGATTTTCCAGGTACCAACAATTTTGGAGTTTGGTCCAACATCCTCTTTTTTACAACCACCCAATCCAATGAGTAATACTGCTACCAAAGCAACAGACCGAAGTTTTAAGAATTTCATTTTTGTTAATTATGTTTAATAAATCCTAAGTATCAATAAAAGTAAATAAAAAAACCATCATTTTGCTTCGAAGAGCAATTTTATAGACTTAATTATCAATTGTTACCGATAAAAACTGAAATAAAGCAAATACAAAGCCAAATAATACCAAATGATTAATTTGTACCTATTATTTATGCAAAAGAAGAAATAAATGTACTTTTGGACCACAAATAGAATATTTTAGAGATTACGATGAATTCAATTTTGGTGTATTGTGGTGCCAACTCGGGCAACAAAGAAATTTATGAAAAAATTGCCAAAGACTTAGGTTTGGCCCTCAACAAAAGAAACATAACTCTCATCTACGGGGCTGGCAATGTGGGCCTTATGGGCGTAATATCGAGAACTGTGATGGAAAACGGGGGAAAAGCCATCGGCATTATACCAGATTTTTTGGTAAAGATGGAGGTCGCAAATCCAAATCTCACAGAGATAATAGTAGTAGAAACCATGCACCAAAGGAAAGCCAAAATGGAGGAAATGTCAGACGGTATTATAACCATGCCGGGTGGATTTGGCAGTATGGACGAACTTTTTGAGATTCTCACTTGGGGTCAGTTGGGCCTCCACCAGAAACCCGTTGGGATTTTAAATGTCAACGGATTTTATGACCATCTACTCAAACAAATGGATGTAATGGTAGAAGAAGGTTTCTTAAAAAAAGAAAATAGAGATTTGGTGGTAGTAGATGAAGACATTGATCAACTACTTCAAAAAATGGAAGACTACACACCAAAATATGCCGAAAAGTGGCTCAAAAAAGAGCAACTGTAGAGCAATTTTCCTAAATTGCTGTACGATTTTCAAGAATATAAAAAAATCGATGTGTAGAACGATTTATGAAAATCGTTCTACCTAGCTGCTAAAACCTCAATTTCGAATATCAAAGGCGAATTTGGTGGGATATCGCTTCCCGCTCCCGCTGCTCCATAACCTATAGACGATGGAAAAATAAGTGTTCCTTTTTCTCCAACTTTTAGCTTGGCTATGCCTTCGTCGAAGCCAGTAATTACTTGCCCAACACCCAATATAAAATTAAAAGAACCGGCATCAAACTGCTTATCATTAAGCAACCTACCTGAATATTTTACTTTTACCGACTGCCCTTGTTTTAAAGACATTCCATCTTTTGCTTCCTGATTAAGAATAAACCTTAAGCCACTGTTAGACTTGAAGTCCACCTTTATAGCATTCTTCTTGATGTAATTTTCTATCTGTACTTCTTCTGATTCTTGCATTTTATTTTCTTTTACTTTTTTTGTTCCGCAAGCCAATGTTCCTAAACAAAATGCCATTAAAACAAGTATGCTAAATTTTTTCATGCACAAAACTACGTCATTTTTCCATTGGATGCATTTCCAAAAGCTGTCTTGGGCTATAAAAATCTTTCTTTTTTGCGGTAGCTGCTCTAACTTGTTTAACTTTTTCTGGTTGAACGGGTGCAGCTTGATTTCCGAATGAATTTCTAACATAAGTAGCCACTGCTGCCACCTCTTTGTCATTCAACAAACCACCGTATGGAGTCATGGGTACCTGCCCCGGAAATTTTTTGCCGTTTACTTCTATTTCACCCATAAGCCCATTTAGAACAATTTTTATCAGCCTATCTTCGCTACCCTTTACCCAATTCGTACCAGCCAATGGTGGAAAACCTGATGCCGGAAGTCCTTTGCCATCAGGCTGATGACAAGTACCACAGTAGCCTTCTCGGCTGTAAATTTCTCTCCCAAGGTTAAATAATTGCAAGTCTTTGCCTTTCAACGTACTTGCAACCCCCGTTTCTTTTTCCTGAACTACGGCCTTTCCACTCAGGTGAGCCACCGCCGTCTTGTGGGCGTGAACCATCCATTCATCAAGAGGTTTTTGTTTGGCAGTTGCCAATACTGCCAATCCTCGTTGTTTTTCTATCCAAGAAGCTGCTACAATCGCATCAAGTCTTACTCGGCTGTTTTGGTCTTGAGCAGCTTGAGTAAGCAATTGGGCATGATCAGGAACTTGATGAGCAGTAAATCGTAAAACCTCTACCGCCGCAGCCCTTGCATGGTAATCTTTGGCCTTCAGCATTTGTTTTAATAATTTCTGATCAACTTTACCTAAGCCCCAAGTAACCCAAAGTGCTTCTAAGACATGATGCTCATATTTCGGATCATTTTTGTCTAAGCCAACCACCCAAGCTGTCACTTTTGGTAAAACTTCTTTGGGGTTTCTTCCTCTCAACTCCCTACGGGTGCGATATCTGGTGCGGTATTCTGGCAGTTTGAGATTATCCAGTAGCGTTTCAATACTTGCACCGTCTATTTTGGCCGGGGTAACTAATGGTCTTGAAGGATAAGTAACTCTGTAAACTCTTCCATGCACATGGTCACGCAATGGATCACGGGCATTGTGTTGCATGTGTCCAATAAGAATATTGTGCCAATCGATAACATACAATGAGCCATCAGGAGCTATTTCCATATCTACAGGTCTGAAGTTACGGTCTTCGCTCACAATCAAATCTTGACGGTGCTTGGTTTTGTAACCCGTGCCGTCATCAACAATGCTGTGTTGTTTTGTTCCTAAAAATCCAATCGTGTTGTTTATCAGCATGTCGCCCTGTACTTCGTCAGGAAAATGTCTACTCCAGAGAAACTCCAAACCAGAAGTTGGACGTACCATGTGGTCTTTTTCTATCAACTGAAAGCCTTTGTGAGTAGCTTCGCCATAACGAGGCAAAACCGTTCCAGGCATCATCCACCGCACGTCTGGGCTCGAAGTTTCAGCAAAAAATGGCTGGCCCCAATGATCAAAAGCTATTCCCCATGGATTAGGAATGGCGAGCTGTGCAGTTCTTTCTAGTTTTTTTAATTGTGGACTATATCTGTAAAAGCCACCATTTGTGGCTCTTACTGTTCCGTAAGAAGTCTCCACATTGGTATGTAGAAAAACACCTTCTCCAGTGTAAATAGCACCAGAAGGATCTGCACAAAATGCACTGCTGTTGTGGTGCGTGTCGTGATCGTCAAAGCCGCTCAGAATAATTTCCATTTTGTCAGCTTTATCGTCACCATTGGTATCCGTAAAAAGCTTCAGATTTGTGCCTTGTGAAACATAAACACCCTCTGGGGCGATTTCAAAACCTAAAGGCAAGTGAAGCCCTTCCACAAAAATGGTTTGCTTGTCGGCTTTACCGTCGTTGTTGGTGTCTTCCAAAATCAGAATTTTATCATTTGGCTTAGTATCACCAGGTTTATAATGCGGATAGCTGGGCATAGTAGCCACCCAAAGACGTCCTTTTCCATCAAAAGACATCTGAACAGGGTTGGCCAAATCCGTGAATTCTTTCTCCGAGGCAAAAAGCTCGATTTTATAGCCTGCTGGAACTTTGAGTTTATCCAAAGCATCTTGACCGTATAAATATTCAAGACTTCCGTTTTTTTCTGGGTTAAAGTTGGTTTTTACGGGAGGCAAAGTCCTTGTTTTCTTATCTTCTGCCGCCACATCAAGTTTTTCTCCTTTGGAGGCTGCAAGCCAAATCGCTCTGTCTCTGATATCCGTCATCTCTCTGATTTTGGCTATTTCGTCAGGATAGTTATCTGGTCCAAAGGGATTGTATCTTCTTCCATAAGCGTGCACTCCATTAGGAATTTTGTAATCGTTGTGCCACATCCAGTTTTTTTCCATCACGGCGGTACGTACTAAATCACGGTTTGGCTCGACTTCAAAAGCTACCATTCCAAAAATTGAATCAGAAAGTAAAAAGGCTAACTTTTTATAACCTTCTTCATTAAGTTGAGAACCGTCTATTGTAAGTGGGTCGTTTGAAGAATCATACCATTTTTTTGAGGGAGTAAAGGCATCAACAAACAAGACATCGTTGGCTTCGCAAACTTCCTTCATGCCCATCGTGTACATCCACAGATTGGCATTTTCCTTCACGCCATTTGGCAAATCAAACTTGGTTGATAAATCCTCAAAGGCAATTGGAGACACAATTGCTAGTTTTGGAGCTTCTTTGCCATTATACTTTTGATTTTTAGTGTGTTTTATAAATGCGTCTAACTCATTTTTAAAATTCTGCAAACCTGCCTTTCCCTGAAAAGACTCACTGAAACCAAAAAAGCCAATTATGACATCGGTTTCAAGGCGAGTCAACCACTGATCTGGAGTTTCAAAATGTCCTTCACTACTAGAATTCTTGGCATATTCGGTCTGAAATTTCTCTGCTCCTGGAAATGCCCAAGGTAAATTGCGACTTGCGTGCGGCCTAAAACCGGGCGTATCTCCGCCATCGCACATATTTCTGATTATGAGATTTTTTTCGGGATTTCTCACATATATTTCTGTCTCAAAATGACCGTAATTCATCATTCGCGAGCCCAAATTCCCCCCTACCATCGAAATGCGGTCGTCTTTTGATAGTTCGATGGTTTCGGGCTTCAAAAAGTGTAATGAGTCAAAAGTGGAGAAAGTAAAAACAAAAAACAACAATATAAATTTTAAGCTAAGGAACATAATATTAGCAGTTTATAAATTCAAGTATCAATTTACCATGCCTCTGTATGGCACATTTATTTCTATTTTTCCTTTCCATTTCTTAGGTACCTTTTTCCCCAACTCCCAATGAATCGCATTAATGAGCAGTCTCTGGAAAGCCTCAACCGAAAAATCCTCTGGATGACCAAGCGTAGTAGTGAAAACTTTGGCACCGAACGAATTTGTTCCGACCCAGGCTACTGGATTATCTATGGCGGCCTTATCTGGATTTACAGATTTGCCCATCAAAAGCCACTCCGAACCCTTGGTTGGATAGTCTGGCAGCACCCTATATAGCCAAGAACTTACATGGAAATTTGGTAGTACGCCTGTCAAAATTGGGTGTTTCTTTGCGTCTTGAATGACCGACACATCGGTGGTGCTATTGTGTCCGTAGTGCGTATGAGCGGCTTTTCCGCCCCATCCTGGAGGTGAATTGAGAGCAAACTCACCAAAGGCATTCCACCTTTCTGATTCATGTCCTTTCGGAAAATTAAACGCATGCGTGGTGGTTCTGAAACCCATAATTGGCTTTCCTGACTTTAGGTAATCTTCTATTAGAGCGAGCTGCTCGGGTACCAACTGCCTCCATCTCAAATAGAATACCGCCAGATCGGCCTCCTTTAAAATCTCTAAACCGGGAATGTTTTTTTCTGAATTTTGATTTGGGTATGATTTTAAGACTTTTACCCGAAATCCATAGTTTTTCTCTAGCTCGGCTGCTAAAATAGGTAATGTTTGCTCACCGCTGTACTCGTGGTCACCGCACACAAAGACTATCATAGGCTTTTTCTGTGCGATAGCATCTTTTTGGAAAGTCAGGCCTAAGGTTAGCCAAGAAAGAAAGATTAATTTCTGCATATTTGAGGGTTGAATATTGACCAATAAACTTAGTCATTTCCTGTTAATAAAAAAAATTAATAATTGTCGGGCTGGACTTTATTTTTTTGAAAACCAAAATGCACAGCACCAAAAGATGACTTTCTGTTAAGACTCCAGGATTCTGATTAATAATGAATTAGTAGGAATTCTGTTGAAGGATTCAGAATTTAATCGTTAGTTTTAAACAAATTTTACCCAAAAAGAAAAAGAAGATTGTCGGATGTTCGTTTAAATTGTTTTAATTTTGTTGAACATTTGCTTTCCCATAAAAATACTACGATGTCCAATTCTTTCAGAACCAAAAAGAAGGCCAACAAGCCTTCTGAGAAGCAGCCTTCTGCTCCACTTTCTGGCTCCATAATTCCACAAAATGGTCAGTTGCCATTTATTGCGGGAGTGTTTTTGGTAATGTTGTCAGTTTTTCTTCTGATAGCTTTTGTTTCTTATGTTTTTACGGGTTCTGCCGACCAAGACGTACTTCAGGAAAGTGTAGAAAATGTGATTTCTAAATTAGACAAAAAAACCAATAACACGCTGGGTTGGTTTGGGGCAAATATTGCACACTGGTTTATCTATATTTGGTTTGGTATTTCGGCTTTTTTCATTATTCCAATCTTGTTTTTTTCGGGATTCAGACTGGTTTTTAAGGAAGATTTGTTTCGGTTCAATCTCAATAGATTTACCATTGGTTCGGTATTTTATCTTTTCTTCATTTCTATCTTTCTGGGCTATTTTGTTTATGTTTTTGAACTCAAAACGCTCACTTTGACCGGAAATTTGGGTTTTCATACCAACGAGTTTCTATTCGCGATGTTTGGCTATGGAGGGATTCTTGTAATTCTCCTAGCTCTATTTATTTGGCTGGTGTTTTTTCATGGATTCACGAAAATCGACGACTACGTTTTGAGTAGATATTTTCCAAAAAAACGCAGGTTCAGTTTCGGAAATGACAATGAAGATGAAGAGCTTGATACTCGGGCAACATCTATGAATGACAGGTTTTTTGATAAAATAAAACCCAACCAGAAAGAAGAAGAAGCGGTGAAAGGTGAAGAAAAAGAAGTGGTTTTTGAACCTTCCAGTTTGGCAAAAGAACCGTTTAAAGGTGGCAATATATCCTTCACTGTAGAGGCACCGGAAGAAGAAGAAAAACCAGTTGTGGATATCAGTAAAGAAAGCGTTCTTTCCAGAATACAAGTTGAGGAAGACTCAGACGAACTTCTGAAAGAGTTTGGCGAGTATGATCCCAAGTTAGACCTTTCCAACTATCAGTATCCGCCGCTTACGCTGTTACAAGACTATGGCAACAACGGCCCGAAAGTAAGCAACGAGGAGCTCGAGGCCAACAAAAACAAGATTGTAGAGACTATCAATAATTTTGCGATTGGTATAGCATCTATAAAAGCCACCATCGGGCCTACTGTAACGCTTTATGAGATTGTGCCTGAGGCTGGAGTCAGGATTTCGAAAATCAAGAATCTTGAGGACGACATCGCTCTAAACCTTGCCGCACTGGGTATTCGTATCATTGCTCCAATGCCGGGCAAAGGGACTATTGGTATTGAAGTGCCCAACAAAAACCGTGAAATGGTAGCCATAAAGTCGGTTTTGGCCTCAGACAAATTCCAAAAGTCTGGCTATGAATTGCCAATCATTCTCGGCAAAACGATATCGAATGAAATTTTTATTGCTGACTTGGCCAAAATGCCTCACTTGCTAATGGCAGGTGCTACCGGACAAGGTAAGTCTGTTGGTTTGAATGTAATTTTGACTTCTTTGCTCTACAAAAAACACCCTTCTGAGGTAAAATTCATTTTAGTAGACCCTAAGAAAGTAGAGCTTACACTTTTCAACAAAATAGAAAGGCACTTTTTAGCTATGCTTCCCAATGCCGAAGAGGCCATCATTACGGACACCAAGAAGGTTATCAATACACTTAATTCATTGTGTATCGAGATGGACAACCGATACAATCTTTTGAAAGATGCGGGTGTAAGGAATATAAAAGAATACAACGCCAAGTTTATCAAACGCAGGCTGAATCCCGAAAAGGGCCATAAATTTTTACCATATATAGTTTTGGTTATAGACGAGCTAGCGGACTTGATGATGACAGCCGGCAAAGAAGTAGAACAGCCCATTGCCCGTTTGGCACAGCTTGCTAGGGCTATTGGTATACATTTGATTGTGGCCACGCAGAGGCCTTCAGTAAACGTTATCACGGGTTTAATTAAGGCCAACTTTCCTGCTCGTCTATCGTTCAAAGTTACGGCCAAAGTGGACTCTCGCACCATAATGGACACCGGAGGGGCGGAGCAGCTGGTCGGAAATGGAGATATGTTGCTTTCTACTGGTTCGGAGATTATCCGTATTCAATGTCCGTTTGTTGATACGCCCGAAGTAGAGAGCATTTGTGAATTTATTGGCGAGCAAAGAGCCTTTGAGTCTGCCTATTTACTGCCCGAATTCTATGGCGACGACGAACCTGATGCACTTGATTTTGACCCGAAAGAGCTAGACCCTTTGTTCGACGATGCCGCCAGACTTTTGGTCATCCATCAGCAGGGTAGTACTTCGCTCATTCAGCGGAAGATGAAACTGGGCTATAACCGTGCAGGCCGCATCATTGACCAGCTCGAAGGTGCGGGTATTGTAGGCCCTTTTGAAGGAAGCAAAGCCCGTGAAGTTTTGATAAAAGATTTGGAACATTTAGAGGAAATTTTACGAAATTTGCAGCGAAGCTAAAATGATTTACGTAGGATTCAGTAAACTATCGGCTTAAGATTGAGTCTAACCTATAAACAAACTAATTTCTAATGAAAAAAGGACTTTTGATAATAATCGCCCTATTCTTCGGAATCAATGCCAATGCACAAGATAAAAAAGCTGAGGCGATTTTGGATGCCATGAGTGCAAAATATAAAGCTTTGAAAACTTTCAATGCCAATTTTACTTACGGCGTAGAAGGTGCCAACATGAAGCTTAGCAATGTTTTTACAGGAAACGTAACCGTAAAAGGGAATAAGTTTAAACTTAAAACTGCCGGACAGGAGATTTTCAACAACGGCAAAGACTTATATACTTACGTAAAAGAAACCAACGAGGTTAATATTTCTGAGTTTAACCCAAATGACGATAGTGATTTCTCTCCAACCAAAATATACAGTATCTACAAAAAGGGCTACAAGTATATTTTTAAAGAAGAGAAAAAGGAAGGTTCAGTTTCTTATGAAGTAGTGGAGCTCTCGCCCACTTCGGGCAAATCAAATGTTGCTAAGATACAAATAACTGTAAACAAGACAGATAAAAGTATAAAAACCTGGAAAGTTTGGGATAAATCTGGTAAAAAGACACTTTTTAGAATTGATAAGTTTGTGCCAAATGTAGCAGCTACAGATGCTCTTTTCACTTTCGACAAAGCCAAATACCCGGGAGTAGAAGTGGTGGATTTGAGATAATTATTGAGTAAGCATTAAAAGCAATACACTTAAGCTCCCGTCAATTCTTTGTTGATGGGAGTTTTTTTGTATACCCAATGGCAAAGAAACATTATAACTGGGTTCAATCTTTCCAAACTTCCCATAATAATCTCGATTGGTCATTAGCCATCTGTTATCGATTTTTTGGGCCAAATCAACTTTTCCGTACCTTCTGAGTGCTTCTATACTAAGGTACTGTAGCTCGGCGGTGCCGGTCTCGTCTCCATTGATTTCATTCACTAATCCACCGCTTTTCAAGAAATCCTTCTGTATCTTTTCGGCAACTTTATCGGCCTGTTTTTGATCGGCCAAACCAACCAAAAGTGGAAAAACAGCTGCCAAAGTGTAAACATTACTTTGTTTGTTTGCCATGAAATCGTAGTCAAAATAAAAACCCTCGTCCCCGTTCCAAAAGTACTGATCGAAAATTGCCTTCCGTTTTTGAGCCAAAGCTTCAAAACTCTTGGCGTAATCTTCTTTATCTTTCGCTCGGTAAACCTCACTTAATGTTTTTTCCATTAAGTAAAGTAAGGCATTCAAATCCACCGGTAAAATACTTTGAGCATGGGCACCAATCCATCTTTTTTCACCAATCCACTCTGATTCTGAAATAGCCCTGAGGTTTTCATAAAAATCATTGGACTTGTTTCCTGGCATAAATTCCTCGGTCAATGGTCCTTTTTCTGCATCGAAATATCTGTTGAGCAAGTTTTCCTTTTGCAAAAAAACCACTTTCTTAAAAACCTTACTGCCCTTTTCTTTGGTTTGCTTTTGGGCAGAAACCTCCTCTTTTGACTCAGACGACATCCAATATTGGTATTCTCGCATGAGCTGTGTGCCAAAAATGGCAAGCTGTTTTGGGTCTTTTTCCGAAAGCTTTTTTATCATCAATGCAAACACTGGCGGGTTACTTCTTGACATCAAATAAGTTCTATTCCCGGCCGGAACATGCCCGAAATCTTGGATAAACTGAGCACTATTTATGGCCAGATTAGTAGCCAAAGTATCTTGTTTCAAAGCTTGTAAAGCCCTAAGGACCAAATAGCTACGGAAATAATTTAATTCCTCAAACTTACCACCACCTGCAAAATAGCTTTTTCGGGAAGGAATCAACGCCCCGCCGTCGTCTTTGGGTTCTCTTTTTAAGGACCAAAATGTGCTTTCAACATATTTTTCAAAGGATAAACCTGATTTTTGTTCGCTTTTTGCATAGTTGGGCAGTGTAAAATTTTGCTCAACAAACCGCTTCAAATCAAATGTTTTAGATGATTTTTCCTTCTCATAGCTTCTAAGAATAGAGTCTGACTTAAACTTTGGAACGGCGTCGGCAAAAATCTTAGAATCCTCAAAAATTCTTTGGCTCTGAACCCGAACAAAAAGCTCCCCCCAAATTTTATCTGGTGATTGATAGTTCTTTTTAGTTACTGTTTCACTACAAGAGAAAAGAAAGAAAAATAAAAAAAAGCACAATAGAATTCTCATTTTGAACCAATTATTCATAAAAAATGGCATCTCTAATTTCGAAAGATGCCATTTCTCTTATATTTTCTAGAAATTAATATCTCTCTAATCCACTAAAGAAAAACGAGCTTTCAATGGCCGCGTTTTCGTCAGAATCTGAACCATGTACGGCGTTTTCACTTTTCGATTTTGCAAAAGCCTTACGAACTGTTCCTTCTGCCGCTTCAGCAGGGTCTGTAGAACCTATCAAAGCCCTGAAGTCGGCCACGGCATTGTCTTTTTCCAAAATCATGGCTACTATTGGGCCTGCAGACATCATCTCGCAAAGTTCGCTGTAAAAAGGCCTTTCAGCATGTACTTCATAAAACTTTCCAGCCTGAGCTGCTGTCAATTGGGTTTTCTTCAAGGCTACAATTCTAAAACCTCCATCCTCTATCATTTTCAAAATTCCTCCTACATGATTATCTGCCACCGCGTGTGGCTTTACCATAGAGTATGTCCTATTATTTGGCATATTAAATTTGTTTTTTTGCAAAAATAATACATTTTGGCGTGCTTTCGCCAAATCTATTATATGTAGCAATAGGAGATATTAAGAAAATAGCTTCGTAAATTGCGAACGAATTGAAAAATAATATGGTAGACTATTTCACAAAAGACAAACACAAACTTGATTTATATTCAAATTGGATAAAAGAGGCCAAAAATATTGTCATCACAAGCCACCAAAATCCAGACGGCGATGCCTTTGGATCGGCATTAGGCCTTTGGAACTACCTTACCAAATTCGGTTTTGACTCCGTAACATTTATAAGCCCGACAGACTACGCGGACTTTATCGCCTGGATGCCAGGAGTACCGTCTATCGTAGTTTACGACAACAAAAACAAAACCCTTGCTAATCAATTAATTGATGAGGCCGATTTGATTTTTTGTTGTGATTTTTCGTCTGGTTCAAGGATGAAAGACATGAAAGACCAAGTGCTAAATGCCACTGCAAAAAAGATTGTAATAGATCATCATGAGCAGCCCGAGTCTTTCGCAGACTTGATGTATTGGAACGAATACGCCTCCTCTACCTGTGAGCTTATCTACCACATGATTTTGGAGTTGGGTCATGAAGATATGATAAACCTAGACGTGGCCACATGTCTATACACAGGTCTTTTAACAGATACTGGTTCCTTCAAATATCCCGCCACCACTCCTGAAGTGCATAACATTGCTGGTAAGTTACTCGCAAAAGGCGTGGTTCCTTCTGCCATACATAGAAGCCTTTTCGACCAGAACGAATTCGAAAAACTTCAGTTTTTAGGTTATGTTTTAAGTAAAAAAATGACATATCTGCCGGAATATCGTGTGTGTTATACCTATATATCAGAAAAAGAACTCAAAAAATATAATTCAAAAAATGGTGACACTGAAGGCATCGTAAATTACGGTTTGTCCATTGCGGGCTCGGTTATGTCAGCTATTTTTATCGAAAAAGAAGGGCTCATAAAGATATCTTTCCGATCGGTTCATGATTTTTCGGTGGCCGATTTGGCCCGAGATTATTTCGAAGGTGGTGGGCATAAAAATGCTGCTGGCGGAAGGTCCGTTCTCTCATTGGAAGAAACTGTGCAAAAATTCTTAACTTTGCTGCCCTATTTAAAATCTCAATTAGAATTACAACCAAATTAACATTTTTATAATCATAAAATACAAGCAGATGAAATTTACATTTAGTGTTTTGACAATCCTAGCCGTGATGGGCTTGGTTTCTTGTGATAAGTTCAAAGTAACCACCACAGAGGATGGCGACAGATTGCAAATCCACGAGAAGGGAAAATCGGGCAAAGTAGGTAAAGACGGAGATATTATATCTTTCGACTTAATCATAAAAACAGCGGCCGATTCAGTAATAAAAGACAGTTATAAAGAGGGTCAACCTTTTATTGTGCCCATACAAAAAGGTGCGTTTAAGGGGTCATTCGAAAACGCACTTTATCACATAGGAGAAGGCGATAGTACTACAGTATTGGTAAGTGCTGACTCTTTGTTTAAGCTTATGGGTCAGCCTCTCTCTCCGGGGATTGCCAAAGGAAGTGATTTGAAGTTTATCGTGAAAATGCACAAAGTGCAAACCAGAGCCGAATTTGACAAAGATGCGGCAGACAAAAAAGCTCTTGAACCAAAAACAGTAGCCGATTATGCTTCTAAAAGCATGAAGAATGCACAGAAAACAGCTGAAGGAATCTATTTCACAGAAAATAGTGTAGGCACTGGGGCAACGCCAGTGGATGGAGAAACCGTAGTAGTAGAATATGTAGGGAAATTTATGGATGGAAAAATATTTGATCAATCAAATGGTCAGCCATTCGAAGTACCTCTTGGCCAGAGCAAAGTTATTCCTGGTTGGGAAATAGCTATAAAAACCATGAAGAAAGGTGGTAAAAGTACGTTTATCATTCCATCTACATTGGCATACGGAGAGCAAGGTGGTGGCCCGATTCCGCCAAATACACCGTTGGTTTTTGATATTACACTAATGGATATCAAGAAATAATAGTCTGAGTTTATCGTTGTTCATTATAAATAGTTTAAAAAATGTTTTTATTGAAAAGGTTTGGAATTCTTATCGTTTCTGGAATTCTACTTTCGAGTTGTTTAGGAAAGTTTGTTGAAACCGACTTAGATCAATTGGCTAAAGAGGAGGAGTTGAAAATTGTAGAATATGGACAAACCAACTCTCTGAACCTTACCAAAAATACTTCAACCGGTATTTATTACAACATCTCTAAAACCAACAGTGCTGGTCTTGCGGTTTCTTCTGCTTATGATTTGCATCTGGCGTACTCATTAAAAACATTAGACGGCAAAGAAATAGTGAACAAAACAGTAGCCGACTCGGCTATGTTTAACTTCTATACCAACCAAGCATTTGACGGTTTCAAATACGCTTTGCTTATGCTTAAAGAAGGAGAAAAAGGTACCTTTCTTATTCCTTCGTATCAGGCTTATTATGATAATCCGCCTACTGGTGTAGCCAAAAGAGCTATAATAGTAGCCGAAATAGAGCTTGTAGACATGGTTTCGGAAGACGAAAAAATCGATAGATACATCAAAAAGAAAAATCTAGTTGTTACAGAAAAAACAACCTCTGGCTTACGCTTTATCAGAACCAACGCCAAAACGACCAATGACTCTTTGAAAACAGGAGACAATGTGACGATTAAATATAACGGTATGTTCCTCAACGAAACCAGTTTCGATAGCGGTAGCTTTGGGCTTGTAATTGGTTCCTCTTCAGCAATAGTCGGTTTTACAGAGGGCATCACAAAACTCCGTAAAGGTGAAAAAGCCAGATTAATTTTTCCTTCGGCCATAGGTTACGGTAGTAATGGTAGTTCATCGATTCCGCCATATACACCTTTAATTTTTGATGTAGAAATACTTACCGTCAACGGCATATAAAGTTTTTTGATCTGATAAAATTCGAAAAGACCTGGCTCTGAGTCAGGTCTTTTGTTTTTAGATACTACTTCAATACTAAATCAACGACCCACAAATTCACTCCAAAAAGAGAAATACTCTCACAAATTTACCCAATTTAGTTATTTTTACTAAAAATCTTTTATTTTGTAGATATTTTATATTATTTTTGTGGCGTTATTAGACAATAGCAACAAATTAATACGTATTTATAGATAAAATACCTTTTATGAAATCAGAAAATGCATACGTTCCTTACAAAGTGAAGGACATCTCTTTGGCCGAGTGGGGTCGCAAAGAAATACAATTGGCCGAAGCAGAAATGCCAGGTTTGATGGAAATCAGAAAAGAATATGGTCCTTCTAAGCCTTTAGCGGGTGCAAGAGTGGCCGGCTGTCTTCACATGACTATCCAAACTGCCGTTTTAATCGAAACCCTGGTAGAACTTGGAGCTGAAGTTACTTGGTCTTCTTGCAATATCTTCTCTACTCAAGATCACGCCGCCGCTGCCATAGCTGCTGCAGGTATTCAGGTATATGCTTGGAAAGGTCAAACAGCTGAGGAGTTTGACTGGTGTATAGAACAAACATTGTTCTTTGGTGAAGAAAAACAACCATTGAACATGATTCTTGACGACGGTGGCGACTTGACCAACATGGTTTTTGACATATACCCTGAGTTAGTAAGCGGTATCAAAGGACTTTCTGAAGAAACCACTACTGGTGTTCACCGTTTATACGAAAGAATGAAAAACGGAACATTATTGCTACCTGCTATCAACGTTAACGACTCAGTTACGAAATCTAAATTTGATAACAAATATGGTTGCAAGGAGTCATTGGTAGATGCTATTCGTCGTGCTACTGACTTGATGTTGGCAGGAAAAGTAGCTGTAGTAGCTGGATACGGCGACGTGGGTAAAGGTTCTGCTGAATCATTGAGAGGAGCAGGATGTAGAGTATTGGTAACGGAAATTGACCCAATATGTGCTTTGCAAGCAGCCATGGATGGCTACGAAGTTGTAACTATGGACGAAGCTTGTACAAGAGCTCAAATCTTTGTAACTGCTACTGGTAACTACAAAATCATCAGAAGCGAGCATTTCTTGAAAATGCGTGACAAAGCCATTGTTTGTAACATTGGCCACTTCGATAACGAGATTGACATGGCTTGGTTAAACCAAAACTATGGCAACACCAAAAACGTAATCAAGCCTCAAGTGGATATGTACACTGTAGAAGGAAAAGACATTATAATTTTGGCTGAAGGTAGATTGGTAAACCTAGGATGTGCTATGGGCCACCCATCATTTGTGATGTCTTGCTCATTCTCAAACCAAACTTTGGCTCAATTGGAGCTTTGGAACAATACAGCTGCTTATGAGAAAAAAGTATATGTATTGCCAAAAGCTTTGGACGAGAAAGTTGCGGCTTTCCACTTGGCTCACGTTGGTGCCAAATTGGATACCCTTTCAAAAGAACAAGCTGATTATATTGGTGTTCAGGTGGAAGGACCGTTCAAATCAGAAATGTACAGATATTAATAAAGATTGTTTTTTAGACAAACCATCCTTACTTTTGGTGAGGATGGTTTTTTTGTTTTATGATGAAATTTGAACGAGCACTCACCGACGAAAGTCTTTTACAAATATTAGATTTACAAAAGCGAAATCTTAAGAAATATTTGTCAGATACCGAAAAAGAATCTCAGGGATTCGTTACAGCCGAGCATACTTTTGAGCAATTGAAAAAAATCAATGATGCTGAGCCATGTGTTATAATTACGGATAACAATGTAGTTGTCGCTTACGCCATAGCCATGGTCGAAAGTGCCGCCAAAGACATGCCAGTTTTTGACGATTTATTTTCGACAGTGGCAAGTTTAACTTACAAAAACCACCCGATGGGCTTGTACAAATATATTTTTGTTGGTCAGCTTTGTATCGACAAAAACTATAGAGGTCAAGGTTTGGTAGAAAAACTCTATGCATTTTACAAAGAAGAACTCAAAGCCAAGTACGATTTTGCTGTAACCGACATTAGTGAACACAACCCTCGTTCTTTAAAAGCACACCAGAAAAGTGGGTTTGAAGTTATTCATACCTTTTACGACAGTTTTACAAAAAGTAATTGGAACATTGTAGTGATGGATTTTGCGAACCTAGCGTAAGATTAATATTTGAGTTAACACATTTTCCAACAAAATCTGTGTTAATCGGCGTTACTTGTATCTGTCTCGTCTGCGTTCTATTAACCCAATCATTATCACATATTCTTTACAACTAGACACTTTTAGCCACAAAACCACTACTTTTGCAAACCATTTTAGTTTTAAGGATTTTTGATGAAGAAAAAAATAGCCATATTGGGTTCTACGGGTTCTATCGGAACACAGGCCTTAGAAGTTATAGCTGCCAATAGCGACATTTTCGAAGTAGAAGTTTTAACGGCCCAATCCAACGCCGATTTGCTCATTCAGCAGGCCGTAAAATTCAAACCGAATGTGGTTGTGATTGGCGAAGAATTGCTTTATGACAAAGTAAATGCAGCCCTTGATCCTTTAGATATTAAGGTTTATTGCGGGCAAAAATCTTTGGCTTCGGTTGTTGAAAACGAAAATATTCATACCGTGCTTACCGCCCTAGTGGGTTATTCGGGACTGATTCCTACTATCAATGCCATCAAAGCAGGTAAGCATATAGCACTTGCGAACAAAGAAACCTTGGTTGTGGCTGGAGAAATCGTTACGAAATTGGCTACTGAGCATAAAGTCGATATTTTACCTGTTGATTCGGAACACTCTGCTATTTTCCAATGTCTGGTGGGTGAATATGTGAACCCCATCGAGAAAATCATTTTAACCGCATCTGGCGGGCCTTTTAGAGGAAAAGACAGGGGTTTTCTTGAAAATATAAAAAAAGAACAAGCCCTCAAACATCCCAATTGGGATATGGGAGCAAAGATAACCATCGACTCGGCGAGCATGATGAACAAGGGCTTGGAGGTAATTGAAGCTAAATGGCTTTTTGATCTAAATCCTGAGCAAATAGAGGTCATAGTTCACCCGCAAAGTATTGTACATTCCTTGGTGCAGTTTGAAGATGGAAGCATAAAGGCTCAATTAGGCTTACCAGACATGAAATTGCCTATTCAATATGCATTGGGTTTTCCAAGAAGATTAAAGTCTGACTTTCCGAGGTTTGATTTTATAAATTACCCAAATCTGACTTTCGAAAAACCCGATTTGGAGACATTTAGAAACTTGAGCCTTGCTTTTGAAGCCTTGAAAAAAGGCGGAAACATGCCTTGCATACTAAACGCCGCCAATGAAGTTGCAGTGGATGCGTTTTTAAAAGACAAAATAGGGTTTTTAGAAATGTCTGACGTAATTGAATTTTGTACGCAGACCGTAAAATTCTTACAAAAGCCGACTTTAGAAGACTATATAGAAACAGACAGATCAACAAGACAAGCAGCTTTAAGCAAAATAAAATAATCATGAAACAGAAACTTCCTTTTCACGTCATATACGAAGACAATCATCTGATAATTGTCAACAAAGCAGCGGGTGTACTTGTGCATGAGGACATCACCAAAGATAAAACTTTAGAGGATTATGTAAAAGAATACATAAAAGTGACACACGGTAAGCCAGGTGATGTATTCCTGGGAACCATTCATAGACTTGATAGACCTGTGAGTGGTATAGTTGTCTTTGCAAAAACATCCAAAGCTCTGACCCGTATGAATGAGATTTTCAGAAAAAGACTTGTTCAAAAGACCTACTGGGCCATTACTTATAAAAAACCAGAGAAGAAATCTGGCAAATTGGTACACTGGCTTAAAAAAGACAGTGCCTCAAATACAGTAACTGCTTACGACACAGAAGTACAAGACTCCCAAAAAGCCGAATTGACTTATAGGTATATGGGAAACATCAACAAATATCATTTGATAGAAGTGAGCCCAATAACAGGTAGGCCACACCAAATTAGAGTTCAGCTGGCATCGCTGGGTTGCCCAATAAAGGGGGACGTAAAGTACGGATCGCCAAGAGGGAACCAAGATGGGTCGATAAATCTTCACGCCAGACGAATATATTTTATTCATCCTGTAAAAAACGAGCCAATAATTTGCAGAGCTCCCGTTCCGGAGCAATCTTTTTGGGAAGAGTTCCTCAGCCTCGACGACGAGGAAATCAAATTAGAAAACCTTGGATACGTTCATTAAGAAACAATTTCTTGCTTCTCAAGAATATCTGAAGAGGCTTGCTCAAATGTTTTTTTAATTCCTTCGAAAGCACCAGTAATGATTCCTAAAGGAAGTATCAACGGCATAAAAATTAGCCATTGAACGGTCATAAAAAAATTTATTTTCTTCATAATGGTTAGGTAAGTACGTGTCTAATTGATACGATATGAAAATCAATGCAAAAAACGTACCATTTGCCCTTAAAGTAAAATAAAATATTTGAATAATCCTAATTTTAGATCTTTAGGTATCAAAAAAATTATAAACTATACTAAGATTGAGATAAAGAAGACGCATTCAATAAGCTTTACAGCTCTGTCAAGCGGTTTTCTCCACGAAACTTTTGAAGAATCTCTAAAAAAAGAGATAATATCAGAATATTTTATTCTCGAGAATCCTAAAAATCAGATTCTTCAAGGCCGAAAACCAAAAAAGTCTATTCTCATCGAATAGACTTTTTATAAAGATTATAAACTTCAATTCAATATTTCCATCTCACGAAAGCTTCCATTGCTTCATACTCTGCAAGACCCAATTTATTATAAAGTTCGGCCGTAGTAGAGTTTCTTTCTTCCGCTCTCTGCCAAAATTCTCGAGCATCGGAACCTTGAAATACAACCCCATCTTTTTGAGATTGGTGTTTGAAAATACCCAATCGCTTCTGTATTACTTGATCTGGGCTCATTGGCACTGCCATTTCGATTTCATGAATTTCCCACTCAGCCCAAGCACCACGGTATAACCAAACCCAACAATCCTTCATGAAATTTTTGTGTTTGAGTTCTTTCACAGCCTCCATTATAGCATCCAGACAAACTTTGTGTGTACCATGCGGGTCGGCCAAGTCGCCGGCTGCATAGATTTGATGTGGTTTTATTTTTTCGATAAGTTCCTTCGTAACATCAATGTCCTCTTTTCCTAATGGAGCTTTTTGTACCTTACCAGTCTCATAGAACGGCATATTGAGGAAATGTGCATTTTCTACCGGAATTCCCACAAACCTACAGGTATTTTTGGCTTCGCCTTTACGTATAAGGCCCTTAACGTGCCTCACTTCGGGGGTATCGAGTTCTGAATCCTTTTTGTTTTGCAAAAAGAATTTGGCATCCTCAAAAATTTTGGAGGTTTCGTCATTTTCGATACCAAACTGCTTATTAAAATCAACCACAAAATCAATAAATCTGATCGCCTCATCGTCCGAAACCGCAATGTTGCCGGAGGTTTGGTAAGCTACATGAACCTCATGTCCTTGATCCACCAATCTTTGGAAAGTTCCGCCCATCGAAATGATGTCATCGTCGGGATGTGGACTGAAAATAATCACTCGCTTTCTTTCTGGCAATGCACGCTCCGGTCTGTTTGTGTCATCTGCATTCGGCTTACCACCAGGCCATCCCGTAATAGAATGTTGTAATTGATTGAATACTTCTATATTGATTTCGTATGCCTGACCGTAACCTGCTAGTAAATCTGACAGTCCGTTATCGTTGTAATCCTTATTTGTAAGTTTTAGAACTGGCTTTTTCAAATCAAGTGCCAAGCTACAAACGGCTTTCTTGGTCATTTGGCTATCCCAAGTCACATCTTCTACCAGCCAAGGCGACTTCATCCTTTTCAAATCCGAAGCAGCCGCTGTATCAACCACAAAAAGCACATTGCCATGGCTCTGTAAATATGACGACGGATTGTGCTCAGAAACAGAACCTTCAACCGCATCTGCAATCATGCTGGCTTTTCTCTCACCCCAAGCCAACAAAACCACACGTTTGGCTTGAAGGATTTTAGAAACTCCCATTGTAATGGCCTTCTTGGGCACTTTTATGAGCTCACCACCAAAGTCCATAACCGCAGCTGCTCTTGTTGAGTGATCGAGCATCATCAAACGGGTTTTTGAATTTATCAAAGAGCCTGGTTCGTTAAATCCGATATGCCCGTTGCCTCCTATACCGAGAAGCTGAAAATCTAGACCTCCTAAACTATCAATTTTAGCCTCATAACTCTTGCAAAAATCTTCGATTTGGCTTTGCGGAATATCACCCAAAGGAATGAAGTAGTTTTCTTTCGGTATATCCACATGGTCAAATAGCTGCTCTTTCATAAACCTCCAGTAGCTCTGAATAGCATCTGGTTCCATTGGATAATATTCATCCAAGTTAAACGATATCACGTTTTTGAAGCTTAAACCCTCTTCTTTATGCATTCTTATAAGTTCTGCATAAACTGTTTTGGGCGAAGATCCCGTTGCCAAACCCAAAACACAACTTTTCCCTTCCTTCTGTTTGCTCCGAATCAAAGATGCAATCTCATGAGCAACTGATTTGGAAGCTTCTTTAGGGTCGGTAAAAATTCTGGTTGGGATTTTCTCGTATGCGATAGGTTCTTTAAAAAGAGGACTACTCATGATGAATCAATTAGATGTTTTTTTTACAAAAATAGTACATTATATCATTAAGCAAGACATACTTATTAAAATATTTTAAAAACTGCTAGCTAAAAATATAATTTTACAAAGGAAAAATATCCTCTATTTCAGAAACGCCTAACCTCAAAAACTATTTCCTTCACAAGAACGTTAAAATAACAAGATAAAAAGATAAAATCTTACCAAAACTACAACATGTTCAAACTTTCCAGAGGTTTTACTCTAACAAAAGCCACCCAGCCCATATTTCCTCTACTCTTACTATTATCTAATATTGCGTTATCTCAACAAAACTTCACCATAAGTGGTCGGGTAACTGACGCACAGAACGGCGAAGGAATGATTGGGGTAAATGTTTTTATAAAAGAACTCAAAATTGGAGCCAGTACAAATGTCTATGGCTTCTATTCAATAACAGCACCTAAGGGAAAATACTCCATAGCCGCAAGTTACATTGGCTATAATTCCATAACAAAAGATTATACTTTGGAGAATAACCAAACGCTTAACTTCGAACTAGTAGAAGAAGGTAAGCTATTAGAGGAAGTAGTGATTACTGGAAAAAAAGAGGACGATAATGTAAAAAACATAGAAATGTCTGTCAATAAGGTGGAAATGAAAACCATCAAAAAAATGCCGGCATTTTTGGGTGAAGTAGATGTGATTCGAAGTATACAGTTTTTGCCTGGTGTTAGTTCAGTGGGTGAAGGGGCTTCGGGATTCAACGTTCGCGGTGGAGGAATAGACCAAAACTTGGTACTTTTAGACGAGGCCCCTGTTTATAATTCCTCACATCTTTTTGGCTTTTTCTCAGTTTTTAACCCAGACGTTGTCAAAGACGTGAAGCTTATAAAGGGAGGAATACCATCGGCCTACGGCGGAAGGGTTTCTTCCATTTTAGATGTGAGAATGAAAGAAGGAAACTCTAAAAAGCCTGAGTTTTCAGGAGGTCTGGGTACTATCTTTTCAAGATTTGCCTACGAAAGACCTTTCTTAAAAGAAAAAGGAAGTTTCATTGTAGCCCTTCGAAGATCGTACATCGATATACTCGCTAAACCTTTCTTAAACGCCGACCTTAAAGGCTCCCGCTTCTATTTCTACGATTTTACGGCTAAAACCAATTACAAAATTAATGACAAAAACACAGTCTTTCTATCGGGATATTTCGGAAGAGATGTTTTTGGAGCGGATTTTGGCTTCAATTGGGGTAACTCAACCACCTCTTTCCGTTGGAATCATGTTTTCAACAATAAATTGTTCCTGAACACAACCGTTTTTTATTCAAACTATGACTATTCTCTCGACTCTGACTTATCAAATGAAAATGACCAAGATTCATTTGAATGGAAGTCAAACATATTAAATTACAGCATAAAGCCTGATTTTAATTATTATCTCAACTCCAAAAACACCATTTCGTTTGGAGGACAGGCCATTTATTATACTTTCAATCCAGGTCAGGCCACGGCTGTTTCTGGTGGAGAGTCAAGGTCTATTGGTTTAGACAGTAAATACGCCATGGAGTCGGCAATATATGTAGGAAATGAGCAAAAGCTCGGTGAAAAACTTACACTTAATTATGGCCTGCGATATTCGTTTTATAATTACATGGGGCCTGGCACAGTATACACTTTCAACGAAAACACCACTCCCGGTGAAAGAAAGCCAATAACTTCTAGCAGAACTGCAGAGAAAGGTGAATCCATTGAAAATTACGGAAATTTAGAACCCAGAATTGCACTAAACTTTGGTATAAACAACACCACTTCCTTAAAACTAGGCTACAATAGGCTCGCTCAGTATATTCATCTTTTGTCGAATACCGTAGCTTCTTCGCCACTCGATGTTTGGACACCAAGCAGCAATAATATTAAACCGCAGCTTTCTGACCAGATAGCCCTTGGGATTTTCAAGAATTTTTCTGAAAATCAATACGAAACCTCTATTGAGTTGTATTACAAAACCCTACAGAATCAGATAGACTATATCCGAAATGCGGATTTGCTACTAAATCCGGCAGTTGAAGGTGATCTCATGTACGGCATAGGAAGAGCTTATGGAGCTGAGTTTTTTGTGAAGAAAAATAAGGGAAAACTTAACGGATGGATAAGTTATACTGCCGCAGGAACTGAGAGAAAAATAGACGGTCTGAACAACAACGAATGGTACGTAAGCCGCATAGATAAGGTACATAACCTTTCAGTAGTAGGCATTCTGGACCTCTCCAAAAAATGGTCTATGGGTACCACTTTGTCGTTCTCCACCGGTACTCCGGCCTCATTCCCAACCAACAAGTTTGTGTGGCAAGGCATAGCTCTCCCTCACAACTATACCGACGACAGAAACACCTACAGAATACCAAATAGCCACAGACTAGATCTGTCTGCCACTCGTAAAAATAGGCATGCTCTTTTCGGAAAAGGAGAAAGCGAATGGGTGTTTTCAGTGTATAATCTTTACAATCGAAAAAATCCGTTCTCTGTATATGTTAGACAAAATCCGGATGATCCATCAAAAACAGAAGCAGTAAAATACTCGGTTTTTGCGGCCATAATACCGGCAGTAACTTACAATTTTAAATTTTAGAATCGTGAAAAAGATATTCTTAATAATACCGATATGTATAGGCCTATTTTCTTGTGAAGAAGTGATAGACCTTGATGTAAGAGATGGCGTAAACCAATTGGTGGTAGACGCCTGGCTCACTAATGAGGATAAAGAACAAAAAATTACGCTGAGCATTTCACAGCCGTACTTTGAGGAAACTGCTCCAAAACCTGCCCTTGGAGCAGAAGTAGTGGTATATAATCAAGACAGCACAGCCCATGTTTTTACGGACATAGACAAAGACGGTGTATACACCTATAAGCCGCAACCTGGAAAGTTTCTGAAAGAAAACGAGCAAGTAGCTTTGTATATAAAATATGAAAATGAAGAATATTACTCGCTTTCGAAACTAAAACGAGTTCCCAAAATAGATTCGGTGGCTTATGAAGTATTCTCGTTTCCTATAACTCCTCCCGGAGGTGGCCCAAAGGATGGATTCTTGGCTCAATTTTATGCAAACGACCCAGTGGGTGAAGGCGACACTTATTTGGTGAGATCTTACAAAAATGATACCTTAAGGTTTAAACCCGCAGACATAACCTTGGCCTATGATGCTGGCTTTTCTGCTGGTTCTAAGTCTGATGGCCTAATGTTTATTTTACCGATAAGACAAGCCTTAAATCAAACATTGTTTTTGGATAAAGACAAATTAAAAGTAGAGCTTTTTTCAATTCCAACAGAGGCTTATTTTTATCTTTTGCAGCTAAGGCAAGAGTCTTCAAATGGAGGAATATTTGCCACACCTTTAAGCAATATTCCAACAAACATCTTTAATCTTGACAGTAAGTCTTCTAAAAAAGCTTTGGGTGCATTTTTTGTTTCGAAAGTTAGCACTTTTGAAACTGTCATAGATAAGAACAAAGCCAAGCCGAAGCAGTAAACTTAGGATATTGGAGTTTTACTTCTTGGCCAATAATGTTAACAAACTCGAGAGTTTATCTTTGAGGTCTTTGCGGTCTACAATAAAGTCAAGAAAACCGTGCTCAAGAATGAACTCTGCCGTTTGGAAACCTTTAGGAAGGTCCTTTCCTATCGTTTCTTTTATGATTCTAGGGCCTGCAAAACCAATTAAAGAGCCCGGCTCGGCCACGTTGAAATCGCCCAGCATAGCAAAAGATGCAGTAACACCGCCCGTTGTTGGGTCTGTCAAAAGTGATATGTAAGGAAGTTTAGCTTCTTCTAACAAAGCCAATTTTGCCGAAGTTTTAGCCATTTGCATCAATGAAAAACCGGCTTCCATCATTCTGGCACCACCCGACTTTGAGATCATCAAGAAAGGTGTCTTGCTTTTTAATGCATTGTCTATTCCTCGGGCAATTTTCTCACCTACCACTGAGCCCATGGAGCCACCTATAAAGCCGAAATCCATACAAGAAATGGTGATATCTTGACCATTCATTTTGCCATAGGCAGTGCGGCAGGCGTCTTTCAAGCCTGACTTCTCAACAGTAGACTTTATTCGGTCTGGATAGGCCTTGGTGTCAACAAATTTAAGCGGGTCGCCCGAAATCATATCTTTGTCTAACTCAGTGAAAATTCCCTGGTCAAACAAAATGTTGAAATATGCCTCAGATCCTATTTTATCGTGATAATTGCAGTGTATACAAGTGAAAGCGTTGGTTTTGTGCTCACGGGTGTGCATGATGTTTTTGCACTCTGGGCATTGATACCAAAGGCCATCAGGAGTTTCACGTTTGAGTTCGGTGGGAGTGTTAATCCCTTTTTCAGTTCTTCTAAACCAAGACATAATGGTAAGATTTTGGAGGGGCAAATATAAAAGATTTTTTATGCCCGAAATGCAGAACAACCTTTTTTTATTTGAAATAAAACCAAGAACTGACAGAAATCAATCTTATGATTTTAAAACCGAAAACATTGATTTAAAGGATTTTTTCAGAAAATCTCTTCGTCATTTTTAAAGTACTTTGTGCCCTCAACTCCACCATAATAGATAACCTTGGCTTTGCCTTCTTTTTTACCGGCGATAAAGTCTACAATCAACCTATCACCGTTTCTGTAAATATATGTACTTTGGTACCCATGCATGCGTCCTTGATAAAACCCACCAATATATTTATCGCCGTTTTTCAGAAAAAGCGTTCCCTTACCGTTGTATAAGCTATTGGCAAACGATCCTTCATATTTTTTCTTACCGTCTTTGTAATACTCTATTCCCTGGCCGTGTCTTTTACCCATGTGCCAGTTCCCTTCAAATTTCTCTGATGTTTTGGAGTTAATCGCCACACCAAATCCCTCTAGGCAACTGCCCTCCACACATCCTTTACGCCGTGTGGGAGCCTCTTCCGATCCACTCATCACGGTGGTTTCTATTATCATTTCATCCGCCACTTTCTCTTCCTGAATCACTTGTTTGATTTCCTTTTTGGGCTGAATATCAGGGTAAAGTTCTCTAGCATTTTGGTACCCCCGTTCTATGGCTTTTAATCTCATGCTCCTTGGTGGATGGGTGGAGGTGGTGTATTCGGTGGTAAGGCTGGATATCGCCGATTGTGCTTCTTTCAGGCGAGCCCCCATTTGGTACATCACAAAGCCCGAAAACTCATCGGCTTCCAATTCTTTCTCGTGCTCGGAGCCTCCCTGTTTTATGGTATGGCCCTGCAAATGATGGCCGATTTCGTGTGCCAAAATACTCAATGCTCCCCAGTCTGTTTTGGTTACATTACCGAGTTTGTTTATAAATTTCGGATCATATACAATAAGTCTTTCTCCATTGCGTGTAGCTGCAAAGCAATTATCGGTATTTGGGCATTCCATTACATAGAAATTTTGCTTTAAACCCGAGCGTCTCACAATGTTTTCTATGGCTTTGCTAACCTCTGGTCGAGTAGAAAAAGCCACCCAGTTACAAATTTCACGCTCGTTTATAGCTTGGCCATAATAGTTTTTTCCAACTATAATTTCGGAATTGTTTTGGGCAAATGAAAAATGTGAAACTCCTGCAAAAAGCAAACCTGTGAGAATGGCCTTCATTTATAGAATTTATAAGTATTGGAGAGAAACGAAATTTCTACACAAAATAATATTCAAAGGTAGTTTTTGTTTTATGTAATCAAAAAAACATACAAAATATTAGATAAATCTCTACCAGAATCTTTAGATTTATTGTCCGTCCACCAGATTTTCTGAGTCGATAGAAAGTCAAAAAAATCAAAATATGTGTCAGATTTTCTCAATTATTGATAGTTTTGTTATCAAATACCTATGATAATAAAGAAACGATGGAAAACAACCCCATTCAAAGTCCCTTTGATGTGTGGAGAAACGGCCATTCTGTATATAAGAGTGCCTATTCTAATCATGAAACAAGTTTTGTAAAGCAGCTCATTCCCGAAATTGCGGTAGGACTAAATGTGTTCGACATATTTCAAATTCTTCAATCGAGATTCGGAACAGATAAACTTGGACAAGCTCTTAACCCGAGTGTTACCTATCCTAGTCCGCTAGAAGGCCAACAAAACGGCGATTGGCTAAAAACCAGCAATATGGTTGGTGTGAATATTCGGACAATCGGCAATTTCTTTAACCTTATAAAATATTTACTAACTACAGGCCGCTGCCACGATTCCATTCATATTTTGCCCATTTGGGAGCCTGGCGTGGTGTCGAGTTTGTATGGAAAAATAAGCTGGAATATCAACACCGAATTTTTTAGCGAAGAATTAAAAAATGCCATCCCAAGCCTCGATACTGTAGAAAAACAACTGAAAGTGGTGACGAACTTAATCCACATGATTGGAAAATCGGTGGGTTTGGATGTAATTCCGCATACCGATAGGTTCTCGGAGTTGGTGTTTTTGCACCCACAAATGTTTGAGTGGGTAAAACGAAAAGAGCATAGCATTTTATCAGTAAATACACAAAATGGGCTTGAAGTAGAAGACATTATTTGGGAATATTTAATCCATCACGGTACAGCTAACGGCAATTTGATTTCCTATAGCAAATCGGTATTTTTTGATTTCAACAATCCGATTCTTAGCGAGCAACAAAGACTGGAAATTCTGTTTGGACGGGTAGATGAGCGAGATAAAAGGTTGAACAGGAGGCTTGAAATGATGCAACAGTTGCTCTACCATGGCCTAGAAACCCTACCTGTAACGATGGCTCCGCCCTACAGAGGGCTGCATTTGGTAGAGAAAGACTTCATTTATGATAAAATGGGCAACAAATGGTACAACTACCAATTTGATAAGCCGGAGGCCATGTCAAGGGTATTTGGACCGCTAACACGATACAAGTTTTATCATGCAGAACATAATCAGGAGCTAGAATTTGACAATCCAAACGTACCCGCTTGGGACTACGTTTGTCAGAAATATTATGAGTGCCAACAAGCCTACAATTTTGACTTTATGCGGGGCGATATGGCCCATGTACAGCCAAGGTCAGGGGGTGTTCCAAGTGAAATAGGTGAGTTTTATGACCCACTGAAAGCGATCAAAAACTACATTGTGGCTAAAGGCGTAAAGCATTTCGGATTTTTTGCCGAGACTTTCATTGCTCCACCTGATACCATGGGTTATGGCAACGAATTGGACCACCTTGAAGCCATAGAAGCAGATAGCACGCTTGGAGACTTACAGGCCTCGCCGGTAGGTTCAGAGGTGTTTATGACCCAATTAGAGGATTATATTTCATTGGCTGAAAACAGAAAGTTTGCTCCGAATTTCACGATGATAACTGCGGACAAGGACGATCCCAGGTTTGATGAATTTTATAAAAAAGGCAATCATTTGAGGTTTTTTGTGGGTCTTTTCCTGCCAGTTCTACCCTCTTACATGTCTTTGGGCTTTGAATGCCGTTATCCACACCTCGAACGTGGTCTGAACGAGGAATACACCAAACTCTACGTTTTTCAGATAAATGACGACGCCGAAACCGATAAAGTGACCCACGGGCCTTTTATTTGGGGTAAAAACTATGGCCTTTTTTCTGAATTAGAAAAAATGAAGCTTCTATTCGAAACCATACAAAAAGAAACTCAATTTACTGATTTTAAGTGGATTTCAAAGCCGTCAAAAACCAATTTTGTGGCTGAATGGAGCGTTGGGAATTTTTTGTTTGTCGTGAATTTTCATGCTGAGGAAATGCTTTCATTTTCTGAAAAGGATAATTTTGAACTTGTCTATTCTTCGGTTGATTTTGTTGTGGAGCATGAGTGTAGGGTATATTTTAAAAAGAATATTTATAATAATTCCCTCTGATATGACTTTATTTCTTCTTTCTTTAAAACTGCATTTGAAAAAATTTGAATAATTTCAAATTGTGGTGGATTTAAAGAATCTGCAAGGCGTTCAAATTTATCACAGCTATTTAGCCAAATTGTTAAACCGACTTTACCTTTGTTCGGAAATTTCCTGATTACTAACATTGGAACCTTTTTAGAAACAGTATCTATGTTAGAGTTTGGTTTGAATTTTTTGGTTGTAGAGATGAGTAAATCTGCATCATGAGACCATTCTCCCCAACAAATTTCACCATCACTTAGGTTAAAATTATTAGGTAATCCTTCTAACAGAGGATGCTTTGAATATTTTCCATTAATCTCAACATTTATTGATGAATTATTGAATCGAATAAAATTATTAGATTGGCATCCAAAAATTTCCTGTAGCTTTTCATTCCTGGTTCTTCGATAAATAATGTCATGAGTTCCGATTAGAATCCCACCATTTTTTACAAAATCAACTAAATGTGTTTGTATTTTATTTCTTTCTTCCTCAATTTCTGACAATTTTGTAACATCCGTTACAATTAAAATTATTGCCGTAATTAGGTTTGACCTTACTGGGTAGAATAATAATTCCTCTGGCTTTTCTAAAGTTTTAATCAAGAAACTATCATTATTTTGAGCAAACTTTAAGGATAAGAGGTTAGAAATGTTTTCACTTAGAACTTTATTATCATCATTCCATATTAAAATATACTTTTTCTTTCTAAAAACAGACAGTATCAATCTTTTTAATTTTAGATAAAAATAAATATTTCTTCGTACCCAAGAAATAACAAAACCTAAAGAAAAAGCAATAATTGTCGATAAATGATTTATTAATACCCCCTTTACCCACTCATGATCTATATATTTTAAAATCTTATTTATAATCTCCACCTGATTAATTTTGAGGTAAAAAGTTTTCGAAAATTATATTATCGGCGAAACTATCTACTTTTAATCTTTCACCTTCATTTCTTATTGTCCAAGCTAAAATAGGAATATTTTTATTTCTCAAATTCTTAAGCCTTTTTTTAGCAACTCCTTCCTTTTCATATGCTATAAAATTTGGTTTTGCCACAAAATTAAAAAACAAATTCTTTAATAATATTTTTAGTAAAGGAGACATTTTAATATCGTCAAAAGAACTAGAAAGTTGACCCCTGATTACATGAGGAGCATTTTTTTTAAACCAAATTACAGAAAACGGGTTAAAAGACTGTATAGCATATTCTCCACTGTAATTTTTAAGAGTATTTAAGGTGCTTTGTTCTATTTCTCCTACTTTTGGAGATTCACTTTTAATTTCTATTAATATAGGAACTTTCCCATCTACTAAATCAAGTACCTCCTGGAATAAAGGAATTTTCTGATCTGATGAAAATAACTGAAATAAAGCGATTTGGTTAAAATCTAACTCCGCAATTTTATTACTAGAATTACACATCCTTGATAAATCTTCATCATGAAAAACTACAACTTGTTTATCTTTGGTTAGCCGAACATCTAATTCTATTGCAAAACCTTTATTGATAGCCTCTTGAAAAGCAAACAATGAATTTTCCGGAATATTTGAATCGTTTGAGTGTAAACCTCTGTGAGCAATAGGAATTTCCTTTATCCAATTCATGTAAATTTTGTTTAATATTTTAAAATTAAATAATTTTCTAACAATATAATAATTTAATCCCAGAGAAAAGGAAAATCTTAATTCGACAAATTGTCTTTTTTAAGTTAAAAATTTGTCTTTCAATCTTATTCGATTTCTTGCTAATATTCCGCAGATACTTATTAATGAATCTACTCATGTACTAATTCCCTTATCAAACAAGATAACCACTAAATTCACCTTTCTTTAAAACTAAAATCAAAAATTTATTCTGTCAAGTTCCTAAAGGTTGAAGATTATCAAAAAGAGACATTTTGTAAAAAGTTTTTAATTTCAAATTATTTTATAAACAGACGAAAAAACCAATGAATTGTAAACTTTATACATTTAATTATAGTAAATTCTCACAATTTAGAAACATAAAGCAGCCCCTCCAAAAGTCTATCCAAGTCTCTCAAAGAAGTATAAACGTGCGGCGTAACTCTGGCTCCGTTTATTTTTTCCCATTTGGTAGGCGAAGTGTGCACTTTGAATTTCTCAAAAAGCTTAGATTCTATCACGCCAGCCTCCATGCCTTCCATTCCTACATTGGCGATGGCACAGGAGTATTGTGCATCTAAAGGCGTGTACATTTTCACTCTCGGTATTTTTTCAGCTTCTTTGGTCCAATAATCTTTCAAATAGCGTATTCGGTCCTCCTTTCGCTTGTTGCCGATGGTGTACTGGAAATTCAATGCCGAGCCTATTCCCTGCTCAATCATGAAAGAACGTGTACCTAGATTCTCATATTTTCTAACGTTTTCACTAAATGGATCACCATTTGGAATGAGCGGAAAGACGTTCTTGATTTCTTCTTTCTTAATCCAAAGCATACCAGAGCCTATCGGAGCAGAAAGCCATTTATGCAGGCTTGTGCCATAAAAATCACAGTTGAGTTCTGGAATTTTGAAGTCTAACAAGGCAAACGAATGTGCCCCATCGACCAACACTTTAATGCCTTTCTTTTTGGCTTGCTCAGCAATTTTTCTAACTGGTAATATTTGCCCATTCCAGTTTACCACATGCGTGAGATGTACGACTTTGGTTTTAGAAGTGAATTTTTCTGTATATTTTTTTATAATTAATTCATTATCAGCCAAAGGCAAGTCAATGTCAACATAAACCAACTCTATGCCATCTCTCACTTCTCTTTGTCGCCACGCATGTAGCATATTGGGGTAATCGTATTTCGAAAGCACCACTTGGTCGCCTTTTTGAAGAGGTAAACCCAAAATAACCGTATCAATAGCCTCCGTAGCATTGCGATTGATGGCAATTTCTTCTGCCGAAACTCCAGCAAATTTTGCTAGGTTTTCTCTCAATGGCTCTCTTCCCTGGTCCATTATTCGCCACATGTAGTAGGAAGGACCGTCGTTGGCGAGTTTGTTGTAATGCTCAACCGCATCTTGCACCACTTTAGGAGACGGACTTACTCCGCCATTGTTGAGGTTCACGATTTGTTGAGATGTCGTATAGGCCAACCTGATTTGAGCCCAAAAGTCCTCGTCATCCGCACTTGGGTTGGCTGAACTAACATAATCATTTATTTCTTTCAAAAATCCTGCATCTGGAATCTTAAGAAATGGCAAAAAAGCAGAGGAAATAAGCTTCGATGAGAATGACCGTCTGTTTAGCATTGGTTTATTGATGAGTTTGGAAGAGTAAGTTTGTGAAAAAGTGGGATATTTTAAAGAGAAAACCCAAGAAAAGATTTTTGTTTAACTTTTCTATCAGCAATAAACTAAAAAGAGATATCGGAATTAAAGTAAATACTTGCCGGTATCGGCAAGTTTTAATTGAGAAATCAATATTTACCTACTTGGAAAACAAAAAAGTGCAAGCCCAATGGACCTACACTTTCAATTCAACAAAATCTCAAAATATCAATTATACTTCTTCTCAATGTCTTCCAAACTCAGACCCTTGGTTTCAAACACCACAAATTTCGCGAACAACAGACCTAGAAGCACAATAATCATATAAATGAAGAAAATGCCGCCATTCTTTCCTAAGGAAGTAGCACGCATCAATGGAAACGAAATAGCCACCATCAAATCGAAAAACCAGTGGTTGAAACTACCCATACTTGAGGCAAATCCTCTGATTTTTAATGGATAAACTTCAGAAATTAAAAGCCAGCCCAATGGCCCCAAACTAATGGCGAAGAAAATAATGTAGGTGTAAATTCCGCCCACCAACATCATTTGACGCAAACCAGCGGGCAAACTGCTTTCAAACAAAAATGCCAAACCAACCGTACCCAGACAAACCGCTGTACCTATCAGACCTGTGTAAAGCAAAGGTTTACGACCCCATTTGTCCAGAAACTGCATACCCAAAATCGTGGCCAATGAGTTTACAATTCCTACACCAACAGTGGCCAAAGTTGCCTGTGAGTCACTAAAAAGTGATTTGAAAATATCTGTGGAGTAATAAATAATAGCGTTGATTCCCGAAAACTGTTGAATAGCAAATATCCCGATTCCGATGAAAAGTGGAATTCTCAATTTTGGCATAAACAACTCCATCCAGCTTGATTTATTGAGCCTTTCTTCTTCTAACAATTTCAAGGTTTCGTTGTATTCTGCTACAGCTTCGTCAGGTTTTCTTAGCTGATTAAGGACTTTTAGAGCTTCCTCATTTCTTCCTTTAGTAAGCAACCACCTTGGACTTTCAGGTACCAATAACATGCCAACAAACAAAATAATCGCTGGCACAAATCCCGCCCAAAACATCAATCGCCAAGCGTTTTCGGCATCCCCAAAAATATACCCGACCACATAAGAGAGCAAAATACCTAAAGTAATGGCCAACTGAAAAAACGTCACCATTCTGCCACGTTTGTCTTTGGGCGAAAGCTCCGCCAAATACAAAGGAACCGTAGCGGCTACAATACCGATGGCCAAGCCCAAAAGTAATCTACCCGCAATGAGCGAATTGGTGTCTGGAGCGATAGCGGCCAATATTGAACCCACCACAAAGACCAAAGAAGCTATGATATTGATCTTTTTACGACCCAATTTGTCTGTTAAAAATCCTGAAATAAAAGGACCAAACATTGCCCCAAATAGTACCGCTCCTACCACCATGCTTTCTTGAGATGGCATCAATTGTAATTGCTCACGAAGCGATGGAAGGGCAACGTTGATAACACCCGTATCGAAACCGAATAGTAGGCCTCCTGTGGCTGCTACGGCAGCAATAAAATAAATAATAGTGTTTTTGCTCATAGGTTTTGTAATGTATTTTTCACAAAACTATGAAAATAATTGGCATTTATATAAAATTACGAAGAAGCATTAACCCAAGTTTATGGCCCTCAAGATTTCTCTTTTATGGGGAGGTCCTTGGTGTTTTTCTATTTTATAACCCGCTTGCTTCAGGTTTTTCTGTACCATAACTTTTGAGCAATAAGTGGTCAAAACTCCATCTTTTATGAGCATTTTTCTTAATTTTTCGAAAATTTCGGCAGTCCAAAGCTCGGGCTGTGCATCTGGAGCAAAAGCGTCAAAATAAATCAAATGGAAAGTTTGGTTGGATTCGTAGTTTTCTACTTGAATTTCCCTTTTTTCAAAGCTAAAATATTTCGAAAGCCGAAGCTGCCTCTCCCATTCACAAGTATGATAGACTTGCAAATCCTCATTCAGGTTTTGAAATAAATCTGGCTGAATTGGAAAAGCTTCTAATCCAATGTAAGAAGTCGGGATTTGATGCTCATCGGCCATTTTCTGACTCAAAAAAGCATTTAAACCTGTGCCGAATCCAACTTCCATAATTCTAATTTCCTCGAATTTCTTGATGGCATCCAAATATCCCAGATCTATATAAACCCACTCCGATTCTGTTTTCGCACCAAAAACCGAATGATAATATTGTTTAAATTGCTCCGAATAAACAGTTTTGGAGCCGTCTTCCGTAGTTCTAACAATCATTTGTGCTAAATTTGACACAAATATAAGTTTTGAAACCCATTCATGGTTTTCTTTGTTTTCATTTTTAAAATCAAACTATTTTGGAAATTAATCACAAGCAGATACCCTTTTCGCAAGCCTCCAATTTTCCTAAACTTTTCATAGATTATATAGATAGAAATCCTCAATTGAGCGGTTTTTACAAGTCTTTTCCCGATTTAGCTGGTTTCAAAGAAACAATTTCTAAACGTAAATTTAGCCATAGAAAAGAGTTGGTTGAGGCTTTGAATAATCAATATCAAGGCATAGAAAACCCTCCTAATATTGACATTCTGCTTGATGAAAACACTTTTACGGTAACCACAGGTCACCAGCTCAACATTTTTACTGGTCCGCTTTATGTGATTTACAAAATCGTAAGTACCATCAATTTGGCCAAAAAACTGAAAGGTGCGTTTCCCGAATATAATTTTGTTCCAGTCTATTGGATGGCCACAGAAGATCATGATTTTGAAGAAATTTCCTACTTCAATCTCTTCGGTCAAAAACACAAATGGGAAACCGAACAAAAAGGCGGAGTAGGGAGAATGAATCCATCTGAATTATTGCAAATCATTGAAGGCTTGAGAGATAAACCCGAGATGTTTGCGAGAGCTTATGGAGAAAATAGTACCTTAGCTGGAGCTGTCAGACAATATATGCATGAGCTTTTCGGAGCTGAAGGATTGGTCTGCATTGATGGTGATGACAGATTACTAAAGGCATTATTTGCTCCAATAATGAAAAAAGACATCGTGGAGAATGCGGCCGAAAAGATTGTGGCCGAAACCTCTGCTCGTCTGGAAAATCAAGGATACAAAACGCAGATTCACGCTCGAAACATCAATTTCTTCTATTTAGACGAAAACTTACGCGAAAGAATAGAGAAAAACGGAGAAAAGTATGTGGTTGTAAATACAGATTTAAGTTTTACAGAATCCGAAATATTAGAGATTCTAGAAAGAACTCCTGAAAAAATTAGTCCAAATGTAGTTCTGAGGCCGATTTACCAAGAAACCATTTTACCTAATCTCGCCTATCTTGGTGGACCGTCTGAAGTCTGTTATTGGTTGCAGCTAAAAGATATTTTTGAACATCACCTGGTGCAATTTCCTATTCTTTTGCCAAGAAACCTTGCGTTAGCGATAAATGAAGGGACGAAAAAAAGAATGGAAAAACTCGGTATAGAAGCTGAGGAGTTGTTTCAAGATGACGTGACTTTGAAAAGAAACTTTGTGGAGAAAAACTCTGAAAATTCTCTTTCATTAGCAGATGAAATTAGGCAAATAGCCGCGACATTTGACCAAATTATAAAGAAAGCTGCCGAAGTAGATCCAACGCTAAAGCCATCTATGGAATCTGAAAAGGTAAAAAACGCCACCTCTTTGGAGCATTTAGAGAAAAGAATCAAAAAAGCTGAAGAGAAAAAATTCGAGACTTCGTTGGCTCAACTACAAGGCCTGAAAGAAAAACTATTTCCAGGTGGCGGTCTTCAAGAACGATCAGACAACTTCCTGAATTTCTATTTGAATGACCCCGAGTTCATTTCTAAAATTTCACAAAC
This sequence comes from Leadbetterella sp., assembly GCA_035299025.1. Taxonomy (GTDB): domain Bacteria; phylum Bacteroidota; class Bacteroidia; order Cytophagales; family Spirosomataceae; genus Leadbetterella. The sequence continues at coordinate 7,738 of DATGXK010000014.1, read as the reverse complement.
CTTTGACCCATTGGACTTTAAATTCAATATTGTTTTTGTTTAAAATTTATTGATAATTGGATAATCTATCAAAAAAGTATTGAAAAATTGTTTGAATAACCTTGAATCGCAAAAGGGTTTATTTTACATTTGTGCTTCTTTTATTCAATCATAGGTTATACAAATACACAAAGCGAGGGAAGTTTCTTCTCTCGCTTTTTTTATTGCTTATTTAGACCATGTTGTCATTTGAGCCAAAAACGCTAGAATTTGGTCGAATTCGATAATCACACTTTCCTTTATTTCTTGCAATTTTGTCTTCGAAAATTTATCAAAAGAAAAATATGTCTAAGAAAACTCTTTTTGACAAAGTTTGGGACTCACATGTAGTGAAACACATAGAAGATGGCCCAGATGTCTTGTTTATCGACCGTCATTTTATTCATGAAGTTACAAGTCCCGTGGCATTTCTAGGACTTGAATCACGTGGGATTGGAGTGTTGTTTCCTGAAAGAACTTTTGCAACAGCAGACCACAACACACCAACAATCAACCAACATTTACCAGTTCAAGACCCGCTTTCAGCCAACCAGCTTAAAGCTTTGGAGACCAATTCAAGTAAATACGGCATTTCGCACTGGGGTTTAGGAAATCCTAAAAACGGTATTGTGCACGTAGTAGGGCCTGAAAATGGAATTACACAACCAGGAATGACGATTGTTTGTGGCGACTCACATACTTCTACGCACGGTGCATTTGGGGCTATTGCCTTTGGTATTGGTACTTCAGAAGTAGAAATGGTGCTCGCTTCACAGTGTATCATGCAGCCGAAACCAAAGAAAATGAGAATTAACGTTAACGGTAAACTTGGAAAGGGAGTTACACCAAAAGACGTCACACTTTATATTATTTCGCAAATTTCTGCCTCTGGTGCAACTGGATACTTTGCTGAATATGCTGGAGATGTTTTTGAAAACATGAGCATGGAAGGCCGTATGACGGTTTGTAACATGTCTATAGAAATGGGTGCTCGTGGAGGAATGATTGCTCCTGACGAAACCACTTTTGCATTTCTTGAAGGTCGTGAAAAAAGTCCTAAAGGCGAAGAGTGGACCAAGCAAGTAGCCTATTGGAAAACATTAAAATCTGACGAAGGTGCAGAGTTTGACCTAGAACTTACTTATGATGCCGCTGACATCGAGCCGCAAATTACTTACGGAACCAATCCCGGTTTAGGTACTGGTATTTCAAGAAATATCCCTACTGCAAGTGAAGTAAAAGATGGCGAAGCCAGCTACAAAAAATCATTGGCTTACATGGGCTTTGCCGAAGGTGAAAGTATGATAGGCAAAGAAGTTGACTATGTATTCTTGGGCAGTTGTACAAACGGCCGTATAGAAGACTTCAGAGCTTTTGCTTCTATAGTAAAAGGACGCAAAAAAGCAGATAATATCACTGCCTGGTTGGTTCCAGGTTCTCACATCGTAGAATCACAAATCAAAGAAGAAGGTATATTGGATATCTTGACAGAGGCTGGTTTTGCTCTTCGCCAACCTGGATGTTCGGCTTGCTTAGCAATGAATGACGATAAAATTCCAGCCGGAAAATTGGCTGTTTCTACTTCAAACAGAAACTTTGAAGGTCGTCAAGGACCAAACTCGAAAACGCTATTGGCTTCTCCTTTGGTAGCTGCTGCTGCTGCGGTGACTGGAAAAGTAACCGACCCAAGAGTGTTTTTATAACTGACATTTAATTTAAAAATAGGATTCTTTTTTTGAATTCTATCCTGTAAAATAAAAATATTATGGCATACGATAGTTTTAAAGTCTTAACTTCTAGCTGTGTACCACTTCCTTTGGAAAACGTGGACACAGACCAGATCATCCCTGCTCGTTTCTTGAAAGCGACAAAAAGAGAAGGTTTTGGGGATAACCTTTTTAGAGATTGGAGATACAACGGAGATGATACTCCGAAGACCGATTTCGTTTTAAATAACCCAACTTATTCAGGAAAAATTCTTGTAGCTGGTCGTAACTTTGGTTCTGGCTCTAGTCGTGAGCATGCGGCTTGGGCCATTTATGATTATGGCTTCCGCTGTGTAATATCCAGCTTCTTTGCTGATATTTTCAAAGGAAATTCTCTAAATATTGGCATATTACCTGTAACTGTTAGTCCTGAGTTTCTGGATAAAATTTTTACGGCGATTGAAAAAGACCCGAAAGCAGAGGTAATTGTTGACTTACCAAGTCAAAAAGTAACACTTGCGGCCACAGGAGAATCAGAATCTTTTGATATCAACGGGTACAAAAAACATAACATGACCAACGGTTTTGATGACATAGATTATCTGCAATCTATGAAAGCTGAAATTGCCGAATTTGAAAAAACTCGTATTTAATCAAACCCAATTTTTTTGAATTTATTCAAAAGAGTACAATAAAATAATCCATGCTGTTGGTTTCAAACCCAACAGCATAATTTTTAGCTGATGAGACATATCGAAATAATGGACACCACACTCCGCGACGGTGAACAAACTAGCGGAGTTTCGTTTTCTGTGTCTGAGAAACTTACGATAGCCCAACTTTTGCTTCAAGAGGTAAAAGTGGATAGAATAGAGGTGGCCTCGGCCAGGGTCTCGGATGGTGAACTGCAGGCCGTTAAGCTGATTACAAACTGGGCTGCTGAAAATGGTTTTCTTGATAAAGTTGAAGTTTTGACATTTGTTGATGGCCGAGCGTCTATTGATTGGATGATAAATGCAGGAGCAAAAGTGATGAATCTTCTTACTAAAGGTTCGATGAATCACCTCACGCATCAACTTCAAAAAACTCCAGAACAGCACTTTAAGGAGATTGAAGAGGTAATAGTCTTGGCAATTGAAAATGACATAACTGTAAATGTATATCTCGAAGATTGGAGTAACGGAATGAGAAATTCTCCTGATTATGTCTTTCAATTCTTGGCTTTTCTAACTAAGCAACCTGTCAAGCGTATTCTTTTCCCAGATACACTAGGGGTTTTAACACCATCAGAAACCTACACTTATCTGAAGTCGATTATCAATGAATATCCAAATACGCATTTCGACTTTCATGCACACAATGATTATGATCTTTCTACTGCCAATGTAATGGAAGCCCTTCGTGCAGGTGTACACGGATTGCATCTGACCGTGAACGGTATGGGAGAAAGAACTGGCAATGCCGCTTTATCGAGTGCTGTGGCCGTGATTAACGATTTCATGCCCGACCTTAAGACTTCTGTTGTTGAACAATCTTTGTATTCCATAAGTAAAATTGTTGAGTCGTTTTCAGGTTTAAGAATTCCTGCCAACAAACCTATAGTGGGAGAAAATGTATTCACGCAAACTGCAGGGATACATGCGGATGGAGACAAGAAGAACAACCTTTATGTGAGTACTTTGAGTCCTGAACGTTTTGGGAGAAAAACAAAATATGCCCTTGGAAAGACCTCAGGTAAAGCCAATATCGAGAAAAACCTTCAAGAATTAGGCATAAAACTGAATGATGCGGATCTCAAAAAAGTTACTCAAAGAATTATCGAACTCGGAGATAGAAAAGAAAACGTAACGAAGGAGGACTTGCCTTACATAATTTCAGACGTATTGGATACCAGTGCCGTTATGGAAAATGTGAAAATCCTGAATTATGTACTAACTCACTCAAAAAATCTGCAGCCCTCTTCGACTTTACAAGTGCAAATAGGTGATGAAATTTTCCAAGAAAACGCCCAAGGAGATGGTCAATACGACGCTTTTATGAACGCCCTGAAGAAAATCTATATCAAAAAAGGCAAAGAATTACCATTATTGACAGATTACTCTGTAAGGATTCCTCCAGGAGGCAAAACCGACGCTCTTTGCGAAACCATCATCACTTGGAGCATCAACGGAAAAGACGTTAAAACCAGAGGCCTAGACTCAGACCAAACCGTTTCGGCTATAGAAGCGACAAGGAAGATGCTTAATATTATTTGAAATTTTACTCAAAAACCAGAGGTAACCTGCAAAAAACCAGCTGTACCCCTGTGATACAAAAAAAAGAAAGATGAAAAAACACATTTTAGTAGTGCCAGGAGATGGCATCGGACAAGAAGTTACCGTTGTTGGTAAAAAAGCTTTAGAAAAAATCGCTGCCAAATTTGGCCATGATTTCACTTACGATGAAGCACTTATGGGCCATGTAGCCATCGAAGCTACTGGTGATCCATTGCCAGCAGAGTCTCTAGAAAAGATGCGTGCATCTGATGCCATTTTATTTGGTGCGGTTGGCCATGCCAAATACGACAATGATCCTCATGCAAAGGTTCGTCCTGAGCAAGGACTTTTAAAAATGCGTAAAGAATTAGGCTTATTTGCCAATTTACGACCAATAAAGCTATTTGACGAACTCCTAGGTGCTTCAAGCATTAAACCTGAAATCTTGAAAGGGGCAGATATTCTTTTCTTTAGAGAATTAACGGGTGATGTTTACTTTGGAGAAAGAGGCCGTCTCAATGAGGGTTCTACTGCTTACGATACCATGATTTATAGCAAATATGAGGTAGAAAGAATCGCTCGTAAGGCCTTTGATGCTGCCATGACACGTGGTAAAAAACTAATGTCGGTTGACAAAGCAAACGTATTAGAGTCTAGTCGACTTTGGAGGGAAACCGTACTTGAAGTGGCCCAAGATTATCCTGAAGTTGAGCTTGAACACCAATTTATTGATGCTGCCGCGATGCTTTTAATCAAAGACCCAAAACGTTTTGATGTAGTAGTGACAGGAAATATTTTTGGCGATATTTTGACCGATGAAGCGTCTCAAATAGCCGGATCTATGGGAATGCTAGCTTCGGCCTCAGTTGGCGAAAGTACAGGCGTTTATGAGCCCATTCACGGCTCTGGCCATGACATTGCGGGCAAAGGAGTTGCCAATCCAATGGCCTCTGTGCTATCTGCAGCCTTATTATTAGACATCTCGTTTGGCCTAAAAGCCGAATCAGAAGCCCTTATTAATGCCATTGATGGTGTTTTGAAAGCCGGATGGAGAACCCGCGACATTGCGGATAAAACTACTCCTGCCGATAAAATATTAGGTACGGATGCCATTGGAAAAGAAATATTAGATAGAATTTAAAATTCCTTCTGAAACACCAAAAAGCCACTTCAAACTACTTTGAAGTGGCTTTTTCAATATAACGCTAAATTGAAAATCAAATAGAGCTTTGATAATAATTACAATCAGCATTTAAAATACATTGGTCACATTTGGGATTTGTTGGACGACAAATCTCACGCCCTAGAAATGAAATGGGCATACCTACCTCCCACATATCTTGGGTCAGTTGGGCCATTATTTGTTTCTCTATTTTGTTTCCATCGGTTGATTCCGCAGCTAGACCCAACCTCGGTGCAACTCTAATCACATGCAAATCCACAATAATACCTTCTGATTTGCCGCCAGCTTCACGTAAAATAACATTGGCAGATTTCCTCCCAATACCTTTTAGAGCAATCAAATCTCCCATGGTTTGGGGAATGTTTTTGTCTTCTTTTATGATTTGTGCTATTTCTATAAGCCACGAAGCCTTGGTTTGAAAATTTCGCACCTTAGAAATAAATGGAATCAGTGAATCTATTTTAGCTTTAGATAAACTCTCCATATCAGGAAAAGCCTCAAATAAAGCAGGAGAAATCTTGTTAATATTCGCATCGGAATCCTGAGCAGATAAAACCACCATTACCAACAGTTGATATAAATTCTGATATTCTAATGGGTGTCTTTTGTTACGATATAACTCGAGCAAAGGCTTAAGGATCTTATTCCAATCTTTCATAGTATTTAGGGTTTAAATATTTAGAATTCGAAAATTAAGCTTTTTGAACTTAGTTATCAAAATTTGCTAAGAAACTAATCCATTTATGACTTAATATTTCCAATAATAACCACTTTGATTATCCTTTCTAACGCCAAAGTTGGCTTTCATTTTACTGAACTTAAAGCTTGGATATTTATCCCGTACAAGCTGTTCAAAATCAATAAATTTTTCTAAAGACAACATATATTTACTTGGTTCTTTCTCCAAATCAACCAGAAAGATACTAGCCCAGTCTATAATTTCGGGATTCTGTGTGGCCAAAATTTCTGAAGCCAAAGAATCAAAAGCCCTATCAAAATGTTCAAAAGTAGGCTCTTTCAATGTTTTTAATATGGCAACTTCACGTTCCCAATTTTCAAAGATTGTATTTAATTGCTGAGATTCAAAAGAATCAATGACTTCAAGTTTGCCATTGTCTATATCGACTTTTACCTCCAAATCTTGACTCTTTTTCAAATAAAGAAATATTTGAAATTTGGAATCAAATGACGCAACATGTATCCCATCAAAATTAGATACTAAAAGTAAATCCTTCCCTTCGTTCGAATCAAACTTGGCTGAATCTAACACTAAATTATCCTTTCTAAGTTTTACGACAATAGCACTAGAGGAATTCTGGTCGAAAACAATTCTAATCTCGTTTGCAAAGATAGAATTTGCAAACAGAAGGAAAGAAAAAAAAGAACCTATAAAAATCAATTTATTACACATCAAATTTAATATGACAACTAGAGATAAATGACTTAACTATTCTATGATAAAACAACTACATTACTAGAATAATTTATACCACAATTTTTCAAAATAATTGTAGCCAGTTTGAATAAAAAACCCAAAAACGGCACATAAAATAAATTCAGTGCTAAGAAAATTAGATAATTGCTTCAATTATAGCAAAGTACAAAATTTTATTATTTACTTAGATTTCAAAATAAAACAAAAATATGGAAAAAGAAAATCTTCTGTCAGAACCAATTATTTGTGATGTCATGTTTAATTTTCCGAAAAAAGAACATGAACTAATAAAGAAGGAAAAAAAGAATATCCAGCTTAATTATGGCGAGCAACCAAGGAGCTCCTCAATTCCACATGTCACACTATGCTCTTTTTTAGTTTTACCAGAAAGGAAAGAAAAAGTAATAAATAGTTTAAAGGAAAAATTAAGAAATTTGAAGGCAATTCAAGTTTCATTAAATGGGTTTGATGTTTTCTCAAATAATGTAATATACACTAAACTAGAACCAGAAAGTTCATTTATTCCATTCCAAGATATGCTGAAAAACTTCCGTTTTGAAAACTATTACAAAGAAAAAAACTTCAAAATATCACAGAAACCGCATGCAACCCTTGCAAAAATTGATAATAATGATCATTTTACAACACTATCGAAAGAATACAAATCGAAAGCGGCACAATCAACATTTGTTTTAGACAGTCTGGTAATTCGAACACAATACATTGATGGAAATTGTAAAAAATATGAAAATATAAAGTTATCCAAATAGTTTTGCCAAAGTATAAATCGCAATATGAGCTTATTTCATTAGACAAAATTAGTATTAGAAAAACTCTCTTCTATCACAAAATTATGAATTCGAGAAGATAATACTTAAGCACTAACGATATGTGAGTAGTTGAAATATGAAATATTAATTAATCAATCAAATACATAATTCCTGTTAGTCTTGTGCTAAATTAATTTCATAATAGCGATTTGAAAAATCGCGATACGAACATTTTAAACGAAAAAAACCTCACTGTTTACACAATGAGGTTTAATTATAATAAAAAACTGGCATCTACCTACTCTCCCGTAGCTAGCCGCCCGCGATTGATCCAAGTACCATCGGCGGTGCGGGTGGTGCGGCATACCGAC
>DATGXK010000013.1:0-135655 GCA_035299025.1 Leadbetterella sp. | reverse complement strand
TACTCGTGAAGGCGGCTGGTGCTACGGTGCTGCCATTACATGCCGTCAAGTCCGCTGGGTCGTTCATCGTTACCGTTGGGTAAACAATGATTGTAAAGGTCTGTGCTGTGCCTGGACAACCATTGCCTGTTGGTGTTACCGTAATCGTCGCAGTGATTGGCGTGGTGCCGGTATTGGTTGCTGTGAAGCTCGCAATGTCACCTGTACCTGATGCTGCCAAACCTATCGCTGTATTGCTGTTGGTCCATGTATATGTTACGCCCGCAAACGTACTCGTGAAGGCTACTGGTGCTACGGTGCTGCCATTACATGCCGTCAAGTCCACTGGGTCGTTCATCGTTACCGTTGGGTAAACTATGATCGTAAATGTTTGTGGTGTGCCTGGACAGCCATTGCCTGTTGGTGTTACCGTAATCGTCGCAGTGATTGGCGTGGTGCCTGTATTGGTTGCTGTGAAGCTCGCAATGTCACCTGTTCCATTCGCTGCCAATCCTATCGCTGTATTGCTGTTGGTCCATGTATACGTTACGCCCGCAAACGTACTGGTGAAGGCTGCTGGTGCTATGGTGCTGCCATTACATGCCGTCAAGTCCGCTGGGTCGTTCATCGTTACCGTTGGGTAAACAATGATCGTAAAGGTCTGTGCTGTGCCTGGACAACCGTTGCCTGTTGGCGTTACCGTAATTGTTGCAGTGATTGGCGTGGTACCTGTATTGGTTGCCGTGAAGCTCGCAATGTCACCTGTTCCATTCGCTGCCAAGCCTATCGCTGTATTGCTGTTGGTCCATGTATAAGTAACTCCTGTAAACGTACTGGTGAAGGCTGCTGGTGCTACTGTGCCACCATTACATGCCGTCAAGTCCGCTGGGTCGTTCATTGTTACTGTTGGGTAAACAATGATCGTAAAGGTCTGTGTTGTACCTGGACAGCCATTGCCTGTTGGTGTTACCGTGATCGTCGCAGTGATTGGCGTGGTGCCTGTGTTGGTTGCTGTAAAGCTCGCAATGTCACCTGTACCATTCGCTGCCAAACCTATCGCTGTATTGCTGTTGGTCCATGTATACGTTACGCCCGCAAACGTACTCGTGAAGGCTGCTGGTGCTACTGTGCTGCCATTACATGCCGTCAAGTCCGCTGGGTCGTTCATCGTTACCGTTGGGTAAACTGTTACATCAAAAGTAAAAGGTGTTCCATTACAACCATTGGCAACTGGTGTAACTGTATAAGTCACCACACCATTGGTTGTACCCGTATTGGTTAAAGTTTGACTGATAGGTGCAGCAGACGCTAAAGCATTATTTGTAAACCCGGTAATTGTCCCAAATGTAGGTGCCGATGTAATGGCTGCCGTCCAAGTATAAGTCGTTCCCGTAATATTTGATGTAGGAGTCCTACTGAATGCCGTACCTGAACATATAGTTTGAGGACCAGGATTCGTAATTACTATTGTTGGTTGAACGGTAATCCCAAAAGTGAATGGTGTTCCATTGCAACCATTAGCCACTGGTGTGACAGTATAAGTGACCACACCATTGGTTGTTCCTGTATTAGTTAAAGTCTGACTAATTGGGGCAACAGAAGCTACTGCATTATCTGTAAATCCAGTGATTGTACCAGAGGTTGGAGCCGATGTAATGGCAGCCGTCCAAGTATAAGTCGTTCCTGCAATATTTGATAATGGAGTCCTACTAAAGGCCGTACCAGAACATATAGTTTGAGGACCAGGGTTCGTAATTACTATCGTTGGATATACAGTGATATCAAATGTAAAGGGAGTTCCATTACAACCATTGGCAACTGGTGTTAAAGTATAGGTTACCACTCCATTTGTTGACCCCGAATTCGTTAATGTTTGACTAATTGGTGCAGCAGAAGCTGTAGAATTATTGGAATGTCCGGTAATTGCACCTGCTGTTGGAGCGGTCGTAACAGCCACTGTCCAGGTATAAGTGGTTCCGGCTATGTTAGAAGTTGGAGTCCTGCTAAAGGCTGTTCCAGAACATATGGCCTGATTTCCTGGATTCGTAATTACTATAGTTGGTTGAACTGTTATTTCAAAAGTAAAAGGGGTACCATTGCAACCAGCAGTTACCGGAGTCACTGTATAAGTAACCACACCATTTGTTGTTCCTGTATTGGTTAATGTCTGACTTATTGGGGCAGCAGAAGCTACAGCATTATTTGTAAATCCAGTGATTGTACCAGAGGTTGGAGCCGTTGTAATAGCCGCCGTCCAAGTATAAGTTGTCCCTGCAATATTTGAGATTGGTGTCCTACTAAAGGCGGTACCAGAACAAATAGTTTGAGGACCAGGGTTGGTTATTACAATTGTTGGTTGCACAGTAATAGCAATTGTAAAAGGGGTCCCGTTACAACCATTGGCAACAGGTGTTACTGTGTAGGTAACAACTCCGTTTGTTGTTCCTGAATTGGTCAATGTCTGGCTTATTGGAGCAGCAGAAGCAACTGCATTATTTGCAAACCCTGTGATTGTTCCAGATGTTGGAGCCGTTGTAATGGCCGCCGTCCAGGTATAAATAGTACCAGAAATGTTGGAGGTTGGGGTCCTACTAAATGCTGTGCCTGAACAAATCGTTTGAGGGCCGGGGTTCGTAATTATTATCGCTGGTTGAACAGTAATCTCAAATGTAAAAGGTGTTCCATTACAACCATTTGCAACCGGTGTTACCGTGTAGGTTACTACTCCACTTGTTGTTCCAGTATTGGTTAATGTTTGTGTTATTGGTGCGGCAGAAGCAATCGTATTGTTTGTAAACCCTGTGATTGTTCCAGATGTTGGAGCCGAAGTAATAGCAGCTGTCCAGGTATATGTAGTTCCCGCAATATTAGATGTCGGAGTTCTACTAAATGCAGTTCCTGAACAAATCGTTTGATTACCTGGGTTGGTTATCACAATAGTCGGCCTTACCGTTACATCAAATGTAAAATTAGCACCCGCACAAGTTCCATTGTAAGGAGTTACTGTATATCTGACCACAGCATCCACCGCTGTATTATTTGTAAGAGTTTGAGAAATTGGGCCATTTACAGAAGTTGCTTGATTAGTATGTCCTGTAGAAGTTCCTGAAATTTGAGCAACTGTCCACCTGTATTGCGTACCAACAATGTTAGTAGTTGGTGTAACACTAAATGCCGTGCCTGTACAAATAGTTTGTGCTGTTGCACTCGCCACTGGCAACGGTGTCACAATAACCTGTGTAGTTGCGGTAGCCGAACAATTATCAACATCTCTGGCGGTTACAGTATAGTTTGTTGTTGTGGTTGGACTAACCGATACCGTTCCACCCGTTGCTGCTGTATTGGTCCAAGTATATGTGTACGGTGAAGTACCTCCACTTCCAACTGCGGTTAAACTTGCACTAGCACCATTACATATGGTAACTGGAGGAGTTACTGACACTGCAACAGGAGGCACAATAACTTTTGAAATCGTACTTGTAACAGAACAAATTGGGTCGTCTACTGTAGAAGCTGTAGTTGCTAATTTTATCCTGTAAAGCTTACCGCTAAGGGCCGAAACAATTGGTGTAGGAAGGTTGATGGTTACATTCATTGTATTTCCAACGAAAGTTCCCTGTAATACTCCAGTCACATCTTGCCAAGTGGCCCCATTGTCATTACTTTCTTGCCATTTATAATAATCATGTTCACGGTTAGGGTCTGTAATAGAGGCATTAATAGTCTCGTTTGTGCCTCCCAAACAAGCAATAGACTCGCCATCGAGTTGTATATCTAAAGGGCATTTGCTTACTTTAATATCATCTATGATGAAGTTGTTACCAAAGCCTCCTGGGGCAACATTTCTGATGGCAAACAACGCCGAAGTTGTAGATGCACCTGTTTTAAACGAGAAGCCAAATCTTTGCCACGAACCACCTGTTACATCACCCGACTGAGCCCTTATTATTCCATCAATAATAAATGAAACATTTGGCTGTATATCTGAAGTTGGTGAAATGTTTTTCAACCAAGCCGTAAAATTGTATTGTGTATTCGGACAAAGATTACCAATAACCTTTTCTGTAACGATGTTTGGTGTGTATCCCGCATTAACCACCATCATATAGCCATTCACATCTCCTACTGTATGATCCTCATATAATACATCCCACCAGCCAGAAGCTTGATTTGAGAATGCATTTGTTCCATTCCCGTCACAATCTGTGTTGTTGGTAATCGAATAGAAACCATCCCAAGGTGCAAAACAAGTGTAATTGGAATATCCGTACTGAGTTTCAATATAGACTGGGCCATTTTCTGGTGCTCCAGATCCAAAATCGCCGTTAGGAAACAAATTCGGAATCAAACTGTCGTCGCAAAGTGTGGCGGCCGCACAGGCTGTGCCTATATTTGGGACTGTGATATATTGATCTGAATAACAATATTGACCGTTCCTTGTAACTTTAACATAGTAAGTTCCGGGAGCTAAGCCAGAGATAGTATGACCACTTGTTAATGACGAAGCAGCTACATAAGTAGTATTCAATGTAGCCATCCAAGACACTTGGTCAGTAGGCTGAAGACCATTTAATCTTATAGAACCATTCGTAGCATAACAACCATTGGCACCTGTAATAGTATTAACGGTAAATAAAGGTGTGGCGTCGTTGTCCGAAACCAATGTAATATTAACATTCTTACAAACCACCTGAGAAGCAAAATCTCTTACGAAAAAGAGGTAATTACCAGTTCCCAAATTTGTAAAATCAGTATAATTCGGACTTTGATTGTTCCGGCCCCTTACCCAGGCAACTCCGTCTAAACTTGTTTCATAAGTAGTTGCTGCAGTGACTCTTACATATCCGTTGGTTCCCGCACAAGTTCCAGGATTGGTAGGAATGATTATATATTGACCATTACATATTGAACCGCAATTGGTCTGTATGGTCATGCTTGTAGTATTGGTATTGGTACAAAGGTTAGCACCGGTAACAGTTACAGTATAGACACCTCCCATGGCACCACTACTTGCCAATACTAGAGGACTTTGCTGACTACTCGCAAATCCATTCGTACTTGACCAAGCATAGGCTGTAATAGGAGTTGGTGTTGCAGGATTAGGTGTGGCGGTGAGCTTAAAAACCGAACCCACGCAATGAATCCCGGTATTGGTCACATTCACAGTTGGCCTTGGCAATACTGTAATTGTAAGCACATTAGATTCCGCTGGAATACATCCGTTTCCACTCGCGTTCACAATTACCTTGTAGTATCTGGTATTTAAAGTAGATGTTATTGGGGTATATGTAGAATTCGTTTCTCCAGAAATATTAGAGAAACTCCCTGCCACACCAGTGGTAGACATTTGCCACTGATAAGTAAAAGGCCCCACTCCATTATTAATTGTTGAATTCAAGGTGTAAACTCCGTTCTGGCAAATTATTGCACTACTAGGACTTATCGAAACCGTAGTTTGAGGAACAATATTTAAAGTTATATCGTCACTACTAACAGTACCACATCCGTTTGGAGTGGTGCTTACATTTAATCTGTAATAAATTGTTCCTTGTGTACTAGTGGGTGGTGTGTAATTGATAGAAGTAGCTCCCGAAACATTATTCCAAGATCCAAATGTGGAGACACGCGACTGCCATTGGTAAGAAACACTTCCGGATGGGTTATTAAGAGTACCTAGTAACTGGGTGCTTCCGTTCACACAAACTGGCTGATTTGTAATACTAGCTACAACCTCGTGTCGGTCATTTGTTTGTATTTGTACTGAATTTAATGTCTGTAAACCACATGAACCAAAATTTACCACTATTCGGAAGTATTTAACCCCTACGGTATCATTTGTAGGGGAGTAGCTGCTACCTGTGGCACCAGAGATACTAGTCCAGGTACTGTTGTTGGGCGACCCCTGCCATTGATAAGAATAAGAACCCGACACCCCAACAACCGTCGTACTCAAAGGAGAACTACCACCTACACAGACAAGCGTAGAAGGTGGATTGACTGTAATGGTCCCCGGATTATGAACGGTAAATGTATATGTAGGAGAAACAGCATAAGAGCATCCGATACCAGTCATATAGGCAATAACTCGATAGTAATACCGTCCTGCCGGACTGAATGCAGGCGACAAACTATCAACCACCTGCCCAGGTAAGTCATACCATCCCGTAGATCCGTTGGCAGATTGTTGCCATTGATATGTGATAGAACCCGCACCATTCGAAACACTGGCTTTCAGAATAGATGGTGTTCCTAAACAAGTAGTGTCTCTAGCAGCAACAACTGAGGCAGTTGGCGTAGAAACCACCCGTATTTTAAATGCACTTGATACGCCTGGCGTACATGCACCTGAGGAGCCAGTAACTATAACACGATAGAAATATGACCCAATAGAAAGAAAGGAATTGGTATAGTTCGGGCTTGTAGCTCCAAATATGTTGGTCCATCCAGTAGTACCATTTGGAGATGTTTGCCATTGATAATTGTATGTACCGGCCACATCAATTGTTGAAGATATTGTTGATGAGCCATTCACACAAATTAAACTATCAGGAGAAGATATTACTACGCCGGGGCTACTTACAACATTAACTGTCACATTACCGGTGGCCGTACAACCAGCAGCATCAGTCACCGTCAACATATAGGTTCGGGTTACACTCGGATTGGCAACTGGATTGAAAACATTATTAGGTGTTAGATTATCCGAAGCATCATTCGGAGTCCAAGCATAAGTATATGGCGAAACTCCTTGTGTTGTAGACCCAGAGATTGTAACAGACGTTCCGGCACAAGTAGTTGGATTCGGCGACATGGTTAAACCCAATAATTGAGTCGTGGTGGTCAGGGTTGCACTTGTAATGTTTACTGGACAAACCGTGCCCGTAACCCATCTAGCCCGCAGTCCATAGGTACCAGCACCCAAATTAGAGATCGTATATGTCCCTACGTTATCGTTAATGGTATAAGGAAAGGTGGTACCACCATCAATACTTAAACTTACTTGAGTTTGAGCTGGATCATCGGTAATTGTGAAAGTTATACTACCATTGTTAAAACCACACGTTGGATTTGTTATACTCCGAGCCACTATCGGACTCTGAATAATAGTAACCGCTGTCGTGTAAGTTGCAGAACAGCTTCCTACTTGAACCGTAAGTGTATAAATACCTGCGGCGTTTGCAGAGACGTTCGAAATATTATCAACTCTGCTATTGTCAAAATAACTATTAGGCCCTGTCCAATCATAACTTCCACCTGATACAGACCCGCCTGTCAATGTCAATGTACTTCCTGAACACACTGGTGAGTTTGAAGTGGCACTAGAAGTAATGGCCGAGGGTTCAGTAACAGAAATCGAAGATGTTGCAGTACATCCGTATGAGTCCTGTAAAGTAACAGTGTAATTTCCAGCAGGCAAATTTGAAAAAGCACCTGATGACTGAAAAGCACCGCCATTGACACTGTATGTATACACAGGAATGGTTAACGAACTTGGGTCTAACGGTCTAAGAACCGAAGATGGCAAAATTTCCGAAGGTGCTAACGAAGACTGACCAGGCTTGGACCAACCAACTGCTAGGTTGTCTCCGCCAGTGCCCTCTTTATGTAATATTTCTATGTAATAAATTTGACCTGCAGTAAGGGAAATTGCCACCGACTTTTGAGATGTATACTTATCCCACTGAATCGGGTCAGTCCAACCGGTTACACTCGCTCTTAAAATTCTACTTGTCGGATTACTACTTGTACCCAACCAAAGCTCACTGTTGTCGTCTGAAGAAATCCAAAAATAGTAAGTCCCCGTTTCTCTCGGAACTATATATCCCACCATTCGAGAGCCATAATTGTCCAAGAAATTCGATGGAGCTTGTGCTGAACTTGTGGTTATTGAACTATTAGGTGAATTCGGATAATTGGCATTAGAAGTCAAGTTGGATACCGATGTACCCGCAATGCCCTCCCAAATCTGGTAATTCAAATTACCTAAACCACCATTTCCAAGTGTTCCTACCGCCGTAATTGAACCATTACTTTCGCCAAAGCAACTTACGTTAGTTCTAGTCAGCGACAAGGACGGAGGCAAACAAGCCGCAGGATTCGCATCGACCATAATCGTTTTACTAATCGTGATCGAATAACCATTTCGAGTTACGGTGAGTGTATATACTCCAGAATTCACAATCTGTGCATTCGGAATGGTTGGATTTGCTAGGGTACTTGTAAAGCCATTCGGCCCAGTCCACAAATAGGTTACCGGAGTATGCTCAATGATATTGACATAGTCTAATGCAAAGTCGTTGTCAGTACCGACTATGTTCGAATTTCGAATGGCAAATGAGACTGTGCCTGTGGAAGTGGCAGTATAGGTCGTTGCTAATTCTTGCCAAGAGCCAATAGGTGCCGTAAGTGAACTTCCCAACGCGGTCGTGCCAACAAACCATCTGAGCACACTTAAGTTGGTGCTAGAAATAGATCTTACGAAAGCTGAAAGGTCATACGTATTTCCTGCCACCACATTCACATTCACAAACCAAATATCCTGATTGGCAGTTGTCGGCGATTGTATTGTCATCATTCTACCCGCTCCCCAATAACCGGCGAAATTATAATCGGCACCACTAACGCTTGATGTGTTAGTAGCAACCCAATAATTGGAAGGCACGTCAGAAGAGAAGTTTGAATTACCTGCCGTAAAATCCCAGTTATTATTCTCATTGATATGAAACAATGGAAAATTACCCGTCTGAGTTAAATTGAGCGTACTTCCCGCGGTATTTCCGACGGGCGTATTAATGCTGTAATTCGTAATTGCTTTGGTCACAATATTTGAAGCACCTTCATAACTTCCAGAGGATGCGTTCCTAGAAAGCCTCCTGTAGTAAGTTGTTTGGGTAATAGGTCCCGGATCGTAAGTATTTTGAGTTGTCCCACTCAAAATATTTGTCCAAGTAATACCATCGGTACTTGATTGCCATCTATACTGAATTGTTCCACTGGTTCCTGTTGCCGACGATGTATTGGTTATTAAACCTGGGTCATAAGGACCGTTACTAACCTCGTCGCCTCCAATTACCCCATCAAAATTGATTGGAGCTGGAATAAGAGCTGTTTTTTTCGATTTTACAGAAGAAGGAATTTCCTTAGCCACTGCATTGCCAAAAACAAAGAAAACCCACACTAAAAATATAGCTGGGGTCAATCTGTTCTTGAACAGGGTTAAAAAATTTCTTTCTTGTAAAAATCGCACAAATACCGTCTTTTTTATGTGAACGCACCGTTTTTTTTCAGGTTGATTCTAAACAGTGCTAAAACTTATCTAACGGTGGCAAAAACTGTGCCATTTATTGAAATACAGTATTCACAAAAACACAAGAAACTACTTGTCAAGCATTTACAATTCAATAAACTTTTCAAAATGCATTATTTAAATATTTAATAATATATCTAATTAATAAAAAAGACATAAAAAAAGAGGCATATTTCATAAACCATCGGGCTAAGAAACATGCCTCAACAAAACAAATCCTCTAAAATGCAATTAATTCAAAATCAACAATTAGCGACAACTTAGGGCTTAGTTGTCATTCAAATACTCAATCAGTCTCGAACCTAACCTTCTAGACAATTTAAACACTTCACCAGTAGACAGTTTTACCGACTTTATACCATTTTCGTCTACTATTTGCTCAATAAAATTAAGGTTCAATAATAGGCCCTTTCTGGCAAGGAAAAAATTACATTTACCCTCAAGCTTAGTAGTGTAATGCTTCAATGTGAACGACGAACAAATGTAACCCTTATCGTTCAATCTGATCATCGAATAGTTGCCAGCAAAGCTTTCTATATACTTGATACTCTTAAATTCCACGGCTTTTTTGCCGTAGTTATAGACCAATTTCTCTGGACCAACAATGTTCGTAAATGTGTTCATTTCTGTTTAGTTTTCATTAAATACTGTAAAATTGCGAAAAGACCTCTTAAGGTTTTAGCGTAAAATCCCCTGATTTTGCCCATTAACCAATCTAAAAGTATTTCATGAATAGTTCCAAATCAACCACTACTAAATTGTTGGTACCGAAAACTGAGTGAATGGTATTAATTGGTAAATAATCTACAAATCCATAAATTGCAGGAAATTTCAGAACAGTACATGCCCATCATTGCACCATCAATGCTCGCAGCAGACTTTGCGAACATACAAAGAGACACCGAACTCATCAATAATTCAGAAGCAGATTGGTTTCACATCGACATCATGGATGGTGTTTTTGTGCCTAACATTAGTTTTGGTTTGCCTGTAACAGAAGCCATAAAAAAGCATGCTACCAAACCTCTAGATGTACATTTGATGATTGTACAACCCGAAAAATACATTGGTGATTTTGCAAAGGCAGGTGCCGAAATAATCTCCGTTCATTGGGAAGCTTGTACACATATTCACCGCACCTTAGCTCAGATCAAAGAGGCTGGCTGCCAAGCCGGAGTGGTTCTCAATCCTGGCACACCCGTTTCCGTTCTTGAGGAGGTGATTGCCGACTGCGATTTGGTTTTGCTGATGTCCGTAAATCCTGGCTTTGGTGGTCAGAAGTTCATAAATGGTACCTTAGACAAAGTAAAAAAACTAAAATCTTTAATTACTTCAAAAGACGCCAAAACCATCATAGAAATAGATGGCGGGGTTAATCTCCAAACTGGCCAAGCTCTGATAGAAGCTGGTGCAGACGCCCTTGTGGCCGGCAGCTATGTCTTTAGCAATCCAAACCCATTAGCCACAATTCAAGGCCTCAAAAACCTCTAAATTGTAAATTCCAAGGCATTATTTCAAAAAAAGACTTATTCTAATCTCTTCCTTTACAGATTTTGACTGGAAATTTGTAAATTTGCAAGATTTTTAATTACCATATTATAATACATCAAAATGGTCGAAGATATTTTTGACAAAGTAGTAAATAACATGGGACCCATTGGATCTCATGCTCATTATTCTCATCACTATTACTCTTTTCCTAAACTTACCGGTGAATTAGGACCGTATATGTCGTTCAACGGCAAAAAAATGCTAAACTGGTCGCTAAATAACTACCTCGGACTGGCCAACCATCCAGAAGTACGTGAAGCAGACGCCAAAGGAGCCGCTGATTATGGACTAGCCTACCCTATGGGTGCTCGTATGATGACCGGCAACTCTGAACTTCACGAGGAATTTGAAAAACAACTGGCCGAATTTGTAGGCAAAGAAGATTCTTTCCTGCTCAACTATGGCTACCAAGGCGTAATGTCGGTGGTAGAATCTATGGTAGACTTCAAAGACGTAATCGTATATGATGCCGAGTCGCATGCATGTTTGATAGACGGCGTAAGGCTTCATCGAGCAAAAGGAGGCAAAACCTATACTTTCAAGCACAACGACATGGAAAGTCTTGAAAAGAACCTCGTCAGAGCAACCAAAATAGCAGAAGAACAAGGCGGAGGTATTATGGTAATTACTGAGGGGGTTTTCGGAATGTCCGGTGCAGTGGGGAGCCTTGACAAAATAGCCGAACTTAAGAAAAAATACAAATTTAGACTTTTGGTAGATGATGCTCATGGGTTTGGCACAATGGGTAAAACTGGTGCTGGTGTTCCTGAGCACTTTGGAGTTCAAGACGAGGTAGACTTACATTTCTGTACTTTTGCCAAATCTATGGCTGCCATTGGTGCATTTATAGCCGCAAAAAAAGAGATTATCATGTATCTCAAGTATAATATGAGATCTCAAACTTATGCCAAGGCACTTCCTATGCCCTTTGTGGTGGGTGGAATGAAAAGACTTGAGTTAATCAAGAAAAATCCACAGCTCAAAGACCAGCTATGGACAATAGTAAATGCTCTTCAAGACGGATTTAGAAAAAGAGGTTTCGATATCGGAAACACTACTTCACCCGTTACACCGGTGTTGCTCCAAGGAGATTACGACTTACCTACAGTGACCAACCTCATCAAAGACTTGAGAGAAAATATGGCTATTTTCTGCTCTATCATAGTGTACCCTGTAGTACCCAAAGGTGTTATTCTACTTAGAGTGATTCCTACTGCCGCACATACGCTCGAAGACGTGGAATATACCATGAATTGCTTCGAGGTAGTTAAACAAAAACTGACTGATGGCAGCTATAAACCGCAGTAAAAAGTAGACCAAATTAGTTTTTTAATATATTTTCGTTAAAAAATATAAATTATTTTTTGTTAAGAAATTGTGAATTAAAGTTTTTTGCTAAATTGCAACGTGAATTATTTATTATACACTTAAAACCCCTTTAAATTCATGGATAAGTATTCCGAACTTTACGATTTAGTTACTTCTTTGAAAGACGACTTTGACAAATTTTACGACAAGAAAAACAAAGCTGCTGGCACCAGAGTAAGAAAAGGTATGCAAGACGTTGGTGCTTGGGCAAAAGCCGTAAGAGCCGAAGTTCAGGCTATGAAAAACGCAGGTTTGTAATAACGAAGATTACAAGTCATTCATATAAAAAAGCCGCTTTTATGAAGCGGCTTTTTTATTGAGCAACAATCACGAAAAGTTTATTTCAGTAATGTTCTTCGTTCATCAAGGTACCTGTACCTCGAATCGTCATTTTCTTAGTCTCTTTGTTGATTACTTGAGTCGCTATCTGGGCTATATGCCTTGCAGGATCAACACTGACCACCTCAAAAACCACTTGATAAGTTGTATCTACGTGCATAGGTCGTAAATATTCGGTTTCTTGTTTCATATAAATAGAACCTGGCCCTCCAGGCTTGCCCATTCCCAAAAACCTTGTAAAAACACTACTACTCAAATGCCCGTGAATAATAGGCACTTTAAATTTTGTGGTGGCAGCATATTCGGCATCCAAATGTATCGGGTTGTGGTCACCTGTAAGATTTGCAAAGGCAATCACATCGTCTTGTGTAAAGCTAAAATCGTGTTCGTATCTCGTACCGACGGCTATTTTCTCGCTCATAATAAAATTTATAATGGTTTTTGCAAATATAGAAATTTAGCTTGTATGGTCGCTCACTATTAGCCATTTTCCATTTATTTTTTTAAATATCAGTGTGAAATACCCGCCAATATCTCCTTTTTCAGGCCGGGTGAGATACCACTTACCCAACACCCAAGCCGAGGTTTTAGAAAGAAAATCGACCTCAAGGATGTCAAATTTGAGCTGCCCCATGGTAGCTCTGTCAGGATAACTCTTTAGGTATCTGTCTTTTGTTGCCTGCCAACCTTTCACCACACCCTTGGCTCCGATAAACTGTAGTTCCTCCGACTTCCAATAGTCTTCCATGAATCTATCTATGTCTCCAGCGTTCCAGTTTTTTTGCTGCCGAGTCATTATTTCGAGAATTTCCTCTCTTTTTTGAGAAAAAACATCAAAACAAAGTGCAGAAAGTATGAAAATTAGAAATAGTTTTTTCATTTTTGCAATCCAATTTTTCTCAAATATATCCAAATAAATTGAGCAGTCAAACTCCGGTATTTATTATTAATCCGATTGCGGGTTCTAAAAAAATTGATTCGAAGAAATTGATTGAATCCTACCTTCGGGCCAACAACCTCGATGGAGTTATAGAAATCACCCACGAAAAAAACCACGGAAAAGCCCTAACCAAAGAGTATTTAGAAAAAGGCTATGATCATTTTGTAGCAGTCGGTGGCGACGGAACTGTAAATGAGGTAGCCTCACAGCTCATCAATACCCCAGCTTATTTTTCTATTATACCACTCGGCTCTGGCAATGGCTTAGCCCGAACACTAGGCATACCTTTGAAACCTGCTGAAGCCCTAGAAAGGGTCTTTCAGGGTAAAAAAAGCTCTATGGATATCGGCCTTATCAACGAAAGACCATTTTTCTGCACGGCCGGGGTAGGTTTTGATGCCTACTGTGCAGAGAAGTTTGCCAATGGAAAACATAGTCGGGGACTTTGGAATTACATAAAAGTCATTTTTCAGGGATATTTTAGCTACAAAAAGAATCAAAGTGAATTTTGTGGCCAGCCAAAAGAATATTTTTCTTTGACTTTTGCCAACGCCAATCAATTCGGCAACAATGCCTACATAGCTCCAGATGCAGTTCTAGACGATAACCAATTGGACTGTACAATCATCGAAAACCACCCGAAATGGTACGTGTTAATAATGGGTTATTTGTTGATGTCTGGCAAAATAAGGCAGTCGCCTTATGTAGAATATTATAGAGGAACACAATTCCAGTTAAATCATTCTGACAAATTATTGATTCATATCGATGGGGAATATATAGAGCCATTTACCGATAAAATAACTGCTAGCACCTTACCAAATGCTCTAAAATTAATAGTTTAGAATTATAAATATTCTGGTTACAATCAAAGCAAATTTAGCTAACCGAAGGTTTTTGAGTGCTTAAGATCTTATCTAGAAATAAAGTAGAATTATGAAAAAAACTAAAAATCAAGGAGGAGTTGTGTACTCCACAAACCCTGACTACGAATATGAAAGTTTTGATAACGAGCCAGAGACCCTGTCAAATGACAAACAAAACTTCAAAATTTGGCTCGACCGCAAAGGCGGAGGCAAAGTGGTGAGCAGAGTAGAAGGATTTATCGGCACAGATGATGACTTGCAATCGCTCAAAAAGAAACTTCAGAATACCTGCGGAAGCGGAGGAGCTGCTAAGGACGGTGAAGTTTTGATTCAAGGCGACCACAGAGACAAAATCCTGGCATTTTTACTCAAAGAAGGATATAAAGCAAAAAAAGCGGGAGGCTGAACTTCCCGCTTTTTAAAATTTCATATTTTTAAAAATCATTCTATTCCACCCATCCATTTCTTGATAGGTTTGTAGAGAAGTATGAAAATGAGCCCTAAAACAAGCCCATAAATACAAACCTGCATAAATAAATCAGGCATCTGTTGCACATTTTCTTCATTAAAATTACCCGCAAAAAGCCCTGCAATCAAATTACCCAAAGATGCTGCTACAAACCAAAGGCCCATCATCTGGCTATAGTATTTCTTAGGGGCAAGTTTGGTATTGCTACTAAGACCTACTGGACTCAAACACAACTCTCCCAAGGTATGAAACATATAGGTAAACGTTAACCAACCCATACCGGCAAGCGAGCCATCAAGAATATTTTTGGCGGCAAAGTACATGATCAAGAAACCCAAACCCATTTGTAGCAATCCCAAACCAAATTTTATAGGTGTAGATGGATTCAGGTTTTTCTTATTGAGATACACCCAAAGTGCACCTACAGGAGCCGAAAATATAAGGATAAAGAAGGAGTTGGCATTTTGAAACCAAGAAGCTGGCAACTCCCAACCCGCCAGATTTCGGTTGGTATGTCTATCGGCGAAAATTGTAAGCGTGGTGCTGGCTTGCTCAAAACCCGACCAAAACAAGGCTGCTCCAATAAAAAACACAAACAGTACTCCTACTCTTTTGCGTTCTACCACTGTGAGGCTCTTATCAAGAAAGCCTATGTAAGCAAAATATAGCAAAGTAACGGTGCTGATGATGTACTTCATGGATTGGGCGAGCGAAACACTGTCCAACACTCCAGTGAAAACAAGAATAGCCATAAAAAGCAATGCACCTATAACCACATATAAATAAGTATAGCTGGCCTGTGTTTTGGGCTTATCACCCAAGCCTTCCAAGTGCTTGCCATTGAGTTTGAAATTGATTAACCCAAAAAACATGGCAAATGCCGCTGCACCAAAACCATAATGCCATCCTACTTTTTCACCCAAATACCCCACTATAAACATCCCGAGGAATGCCCCTAAGTTAATTCCGAGGTAGAAAATAGAAAATGCAGCATCTCGCTTTGCACCACCCTCAGGGTATAATTCTCCAACAATAGAACTTATGTTGGCCTTTAGTAAACCTGTGCCCACGGCCACAAATGCCAAACCGAGAAAAAACACATAAGTACTGCTAGGAATTGCCAATATAACATGACCAAGCATAATAACTATTCCGCCCCACCAAATGGCCTTTTTCTGACCTAAAATATTATCGGCTATCCAGCCGCCTGGTAATGTAAGCAAATATACCGAGGCCATGTAAAGCCCCATAATGGCTCCCCCTGATTTTTCATCCAATCCCAAGGCACCTTCTGAGGCACTTTTTGTAAGATATAAGAAAAGAATGGCTCTCATGCCGTAATAACTGAAACGCTCCCACATTTCGGTAAAGAAAAGTACGAATAAGCCCTTGGGATGTCCAAACAATGTTTTTTCGTTCATAATAGGTTAGTAATTAATGGTTTTTTTAAGTTTGTTTTGAAATATTGAATCTGGCAAAAACCAAATCAATAGGTTGAAATTATGTTTAATTCATTGAATTCTCTTGCTCTACGATGAAATCAATGAAGTCATTCACCTGAGCTTCCTTCAATGCAGCGTATTTCTTTTTATCTTGGCTAGCCTCCTCTGCCAGTCTGTATTTCATTTCTTGGTACTTTAGTCTGGCCCAATCATTCTTTCTCAAAAAATCTCTGGAAAGCAAATGCCTTTTCAAAGCCTTGCTCTCAGTTGGGCAAACATAGAGATGATGCGTTATTCTATCAAACGTAGGATGAAAAACGTCATTTGACCTCTTAAAGACCTCTCTATTTTCTATTCCTTGATTACCGTTATGAAAATACCCCACCTCCGCAAGTTTGGATTTAATTATCTCAAAATCAGCAACCTCGCTGTAAACAATATCAATATCAATGATACTTTTAGAATCCAAAAATGGAACAGCCGTACTGCCTACATGCTCAATCTGGTAATTCACCCCATTCAACACCTTCTCTAATTCTTTTTTTAAATCATTAAAATTATTGACCCAATCAAAAGTATATTTCTCAATAAGCATTATGAACTAGAATATTTCATAGGGTATAATTTCAAAGTCAAAATCAAATTTTCAAACGCTGTTAGGTTGGTTTTCAAATTCATGCAACCCGACAAACATACAAACGAAATCGAAAAACACCAAAAATTGGCCTAAACAAAAAATAGAGATTGGACTACTCCAACCTCTATTTTTTAATCTCCTAATTATTTTTCTAACTCTTATAGAAAATCCACTTTCCAAGCTCTTTCCAAGTTACTTTTTTGCCATACATGAGTATTCCCACTCTGTAGATTCTTGCTGCAAGCCAAGTGGTGAACATGAATCCACCAATGAGCAACAGCACAGATACCACAATCTGCCAGATAGGCACACCAAATGGAATCCTGACCATCATGATGATGGGTGATGTAAAAGGTATCATGGAAGTCCAGATGGCGAGGTTACTATTGGGGTCTCGAATGACAAACTGGGCAATCATAAACGCCGCAATTATCGGAATGGTGATAGGCAGCATAAACTGTTGGGTATCTGTATCGCTATCTACAGCAGAGCCTACAGCACCAAACAAAGCACTATATAACAAATATCCACCAACAAAATAAAACAAAAACGACACTATGATGGTGGTTAAAGGAAGCGTATCTAGAGCCCCAAAAAAATCAGGCATCATAGCCGATGGAATACCTCCTCCAGCTTGCATTTTTTCTTTGGCCATTTCTTGTGCTTCAGGTGGTAAGCTCGCCATTTGAGCCTCTGTTACTGCATTTTTTGACTCCATCAGTTTATCTCCAACCAACTTACTACCAAAAGTCAAAACTCCAGCAGATAGTATTATCCAAAGGCCAAATTGTGTAAGACCGACCAAGGCCACACCAACTATTTTCCCAATCATCAGCTGGAAAGGTTTTACTGAACTGATAAGTACTTCTACAATTCTACTGGTCTTTTCTTCGGTGATACTTCTCATCACCTGAGCACCATAAATAAAGACAGACAGGTATATCAGAAATGCACAAATGCCACCAATAATAGAAGCTGCGGCCGCACTGCTTTTTTCCTCCCCGCCTTCTTTAAGACTTATGGTTTCTGAAGAAACATCCATTTTGGCACTTTCCAAAACGCTTTTTGTAATCCCAGCCTCTGTGAGTTTTATCGTTTCTATTTCTTTCTCAATGGCATTTTCAACCTTATTTTGAAGTTCCAATGTCACTCCCTTTTCAGAATAAATTTTGATATCTTTCGGGCTTTCTAAGACATTGGCAGGAATATGCACAAGAGCGTCATATTCACTTCCTTTTAGTGTTTTTTTAAGTTCTGCAACATTCCCTTTTTTAAACACAAATTGAAACTCATTCGAAGGTTTAAATTTCCCGTCGAATAACTTACTTTCATCCAAAACCTCAATCTTCTTTTGATCTACAGAGCTTATGGCGGCCCAAATTACTCCAGCATACATTAGACCCATCAGCAATGGCCCAAGTATGGTCATCACGATGAACGATTTCTTTTTAACCCTTGTCAAATATTCTCTCTGAATAATTAGTAATATATTGTTCATAAGTTTTTCTTAGTTTGATTGGTTTACGGCTTTGATAAATACGTCGTTCATAGATGCTACGTCTTCTTTGAAAGATTTCACCGTTACTTTTTCGAGAATCTCTTTCAATAAATCATTTCCTATCTTGCCATCGCTAGCTTTCAAAACTGCCGTTTTGCTGCCATCTAGATTATTTTCATTGCTCAAAATATGGAAACTTTGGGCACTGCTCAGTTGTTCACCTTCATAATTGAGCGTAAAGCTATTCGACTTATACTGGTTTTTAATATCCAGTTTTTTCCCTTCTAAGACTTTCTTCGATTTGTTTATAAGAGCAATGTAATCGCAGAGTTCTTCCACGGATTCCATTCGGTGTGTCGAAAAAATGATGGTAGACCCTTTTTCCTTTAGTTCCAGGATTTCGTCCTTTATCAGCGTTGCATTGATCGGATCAAACCCAGAAAAAGGCTCATCTAAGATAATCAACTTAGGTTGATGAAGCACGGTGGCCACAAACTGAATTTTTTGCTGCATGCCCTTCGAAAGATCCTCAATAGGCTTATCCCACCAAGTTTTTATATCAAACTTGATAAACCACTCCTTCAGTTTTTCCATGGCTGCGTCTTTGCTCAAACCTTTGAGCCTTGCCAAATAGAGAAGTTGCTCTCCTACCTTCATTTTTTTGTAAAGTCCCCTTTCCTCGGGCAAATACCCTATCTCATAGATATTTTTCTCATTGAGGGCTTGGCCATTAAACAGCACATGGCCGGCATCTGGTGCCGTAATCTGATTTACAATTCTTATGAGCGAGGTTTTACCGGCTCCGTTTGGCCCTAGTAGGCCATAGATAACGCCTTTTGGTACCGTTAGGCTAACATCATCCAAAGCTCGGTGGTTGGCATAGTTTTTTACTACATTATGAATTTCCAGAATATTATCTGACATAGCGTATGTTTTTTTTTCTTCAAAATTACCTTAAAAAAAACAAAAGTTCAGAAATTTGTTTAAAAGGCATTTATTCCAAACAAAAGGATTAAAATTGCTTCGATTAACATTTATTTGTTTTTGTTTTGACATAAAACTTCTATTTTTGACCTAAATGAATAATTAGTATTCTAAATTTGCGTTCGTTTAAAATCTAATAATGGAGGTTATCAAAACTTTTATAACATCAATCTTGACTTTTCTAAAAAGCAAGCTCTTAGCTGCCTGGGAGTTATTTGAGCTCTTGCTCTACAAAATATTCGGTAAAGACCGTGTAAAAAATGCAAAATCGTATCTTCTAAATGCCCAGAAAAATATTCGTCAAAGACTATATGGTCATTTGAATCCGGAAGGTAAATATTACGGAACTCTTAAAACGCTATATAAATGGAGCTATAACCTTGGATTTGCGGTTATTTTTTATATTTTCCTCATAAAAACCAACTTTTTGTGGCTTACTGGCGGCATGCCGAGTATTGAGCAATTGCAAAACCCCAAGCTATCGCAAGCTTCTACCATTTATTATGCTGATGGTGAGATAATGGGTAAATTTTTTACAGAAAACCGCTCGCCTGTTGACAGCTCGGCCATTTCTCCATGGGTTTTCAAAGCACTTATAGCCACTGAAGACAAGCGTTTTAACGAGCATTCAGGCATTGACCTCAAAAGAATGGCGGGCGTAGCAAAAGGGATTCTTACAGGAAACTCTGACTCAGGTGGAGGATCGACAATTTCACAACAGTTGGCCAAAAATCTCTACAATACGCGTAAAAAAGAAATGAGGGGATTGTTGTATTACATTCCATTCGTCAAAACAATCGTTTACAAAACCAAAGAATGGCTAACGGCCATCGAACTGGAAAAGAGATTTACAAAAGGCGAAATAGCAACACTCTACTTAAATACAGTAGATTATGGCAACAACGCCTACGGCATCAAAACCGCAGCCAAGACATATTTCAATAAAACACCGCAGGAATTGGACGTCTCGGAGGCTTCTGTGTTGGTTGGCTTACAAAAAGCCACTACTTTTTATAACCCAATCAGAAATCCAAAAAATTCCAAAAAAAGAAGAAATACAGTATTCCAAAGGCTGGTTCAAAATGGTGATTTAGACGCCAAAACTGCTGAAAAACTATCTGAAAAAGACATTAAACTAGATGTAAATATAGAGGATGCTTATGATGGGCAAGGAAACTATTTTAAAGGAACTTTGGCCAAGTTTATAGAGAATTGGTCCGAAAAAAATGACTTGGGTATAGACCTTTATCGAGATGGACTCAAAATTTATACCACCGTAGACTCCAAAATGCAGACTTATGCCGAAAGTGCCGTCAAGCAACACATGAAAATGCTTCAAAAGGAGTTTAACTCGCATTGGAAAGACAAAAAACCTTGGACTTATGAAAATGGCGACGAAATACCAAACTTCATAGAAACTGTGGCCAAAAGAGAAAAAATCTACAAGCAATTGGCAACAAAATATAATAACAATCAGGATTCTATCGATTTCTATATGAACAAGCCCGTACAGATGAACGTATTCAGCTGGGAAGGCAATAAGAAGATGATGATGAGTCCAATGGATTCTATCAGATATTACAAAAAATTCCTTCAGGCTGGCATGATGGCCTATGACCCATACTCTGGTTTTATTAAGGCTTGGGTAGGCGGTATAGATTTTGAACATTTCAAGTATGACCACGTAAAACAAGGACGCAGACAGCCGGGCTCGGCTTTCAAACCGATAGTGTACACAGCTGCTATCGACGGCCCACTGAATCTTTCGCCATGCGATAGACGTGAAGACAAGGAAATCGAGCTCAAATGGATGGAAAATGGCGAAGAGAAAGTGTATAAACCAAAAAATGCGAATGGCTCATTCTCAAACAGTAACATGACTCTTCGCACTGCCATAGCTCGCTCTGTAAATTCTGTAGCCGTACAGCTTACGAACGAAATAAAGCCCAGTAAAGTAGTAGAATACGCAAAGAAAATGGGTATAACTTCAAAACTCGACCCAGTGGTTTCTTTGGGCCTAGGCAGCTCCGATGTTTCTCTTTATGAAATGATAGCAGCCTACGGAATATTTCTGAACGAAGGTATGTACAGAGAGCCCATATTCGTCTTTAAAATCGAAGATGCCTCCGGAAAAGTGCTTTACGAGTTTGAACCAAAGACGCATGAGGCCATCAAACCTGAATCTGCGTTTTTGATGCAGTACATGCTGCGTGGAAATGTAGAAGAACCAGGTGGCACAGGAGCCAGAATGTTTAACTACAGCGAGTTATTCAAAAATGGTGGACAGGTAGCAGGAAAAACAGGGACCACATCCAACAACTCGGACGCTTGGTATGTGGGCTTCACAAAAGATTTGGTTGGTGGTGTTTGGGTTGGAGGCGACGACAGGAGCATACACTTCAGAGGCGGTTTAGGCGAAGGAAGTAAGTCAGCCCTACCTATATTTGGTATATTTATGAACAAGGTATATGGCGATAAGTCGTTGGGGTATAGTCCCGGGCCTTTTCCAAAACCAAGCATAAAAATTGAAAAGGATTATTTGAGCTGTTTCTCTTATGCAAAAGCCGACACAACCGCAGTAGATAGTTTGTCTCAAAGTGCCACACTGGATAGTGTAGAACGTTACCGAAATCGATTCAATAGCGATTCGAGTATCAATCTTGAAAAGCTAAACAGCAGACGAGCCCGACCAGACTCTTTGTAGAAAACTAGTAAATCAAAAATATTGAAGGCCTCTTGTTTAGATCCGGGAGGCCTTTTCTTTTCCACGATTCTATACTCTGTGTTTTGATATATTCTGTTTCGGAAGTAATATCAGCGGCTACACAAAGTCTTGTATTTGGATTAAGGTTATTTACAATAGCCGCCAGCATCTGATTGTTCCTATAAGGAGTTTCCATAAAAATCTGTGTCTGCTTTTTCTGAAGTGCTTCTCGCTCAAGAAAACGCAACTTCTTGGCCCGCTCGTCATCTTTGATGGGCAAATAACCATTAAAAGCAAAAGACTGTCCATTAAAACCCGAGGCCATCAATGCCAGCAAGATAGAATTTGGTCCGACTAAGGGCTTGACTTGTAAACCCAATTGGTGAGCGACCTCCACCACTAAGGCTCCGGGGTCTGCTACACCAGCACAGCCGGCTTCAGAAATAATTCCAGCGTCTTGGCTCAGTTCATTAAGAATGCCAAAAAGCTCTTCAAAATTTGAGTCGTTGTTGATCTCAATAAATTGTAAGTCATCAATAACAATTCCCGCCTTTAACGACGAAATAAATCTTCGTGTGGTCTTAATGTTTTCTACAAAAAATACCTTTATGGTCTTTATGGCCTCTAAGGCATAAGGAGTAAGCACCGACTGGTGCGAATTCTCAGCCAAGAGCATTGGCAAAAGGAAGATCTCTGGGCGTTTCATAGGCTTAACCAATAGGTAAGTTTTACAAAAAGTGCTCTGTTTTTAGGAAGCCATACCTCAGAATTGTAATTATCCGAATAAACCAAGAAAAAGTCAGAAACGGGAGCAAATCGCCACTGAAGCCTCGAATTGACGTTAAGATTCTTAAACTGAGAGTTATACTGAACATAATTGGTCCAGAACAACTTCTTGCTCATGGTAAAGTCAATATTGGGACCGATAACGTAAACTTTGTTTTTGCCAGTCGACAACTTTATATCGTTGTAGCTGTAGTTCATAGCTATTAATCCATAAGGTTGAATTCTATAATTAAGATTTCCAGACATCGAAAAAATTCTTCCGTCGTAATATTGGCCAATCAAGGGATTAAAATTTAAGGAAACCTTCTTTCTTAAGTCCGTCACAAGGTTTGCATCAATGGTATAATAGGTGTATTCGCTACCAGATTTTAATTTAGGCATTGTGCCATTACTTCTCAATGCATCAAAATCTTTAAAAAGATAAGTGAAATTTTGGCTAAACGTAGTAAGTAATCTAGTGGTATTTTGAAAAGCCAAAAGTATGAATGGCCCAGCTTTTCGGTCAGTTTGTCCAATCCCCTTGCTTTCGTATTGGTCATAGTTGAAACCAAAACTATATCGATTTAGAATTTTAGATTTTGGAAAAAAGTTAAAGCCAAAAGTTGGATTAAAATGAAAGAAATTTCCTCTAGGCACAAAACCTGCCTCAGCATTAAAACCTTTACCGAGGTAATCATGCGACCACTTCGCAATAAATTTTCTTGTATTGTAATTTAACAACAATCCAGTAGCAAAGGGGTTTTCCTGTTGGTTTCTGTCAAAAGAATAATGATAAAACAACTTACCTATCCACTTGTTGTCGTTAGATTGCAGATTATACTCCAAGCCACCAACTCTGTTAAAATTATCTAAAACCTCGCTATTTGGATTAAACTTGTTAACAAATATTGCCGCAATGTTTGACCTCTGAAAAACTCTTTTTTGCAGGGCAAAAACCGTAAAATTCTCAGCCTCTATCCCTTTATCTTCGTCCTTGGCTGTTTGGCTATTCAATATTCCTACCCTCCAGGTATCTCCTATTTTGCCACTCAATCTTGCCCCGTAGTTTATCCTACTTTGCACATTCACGCCTGTTGAGGTATCCAAACCGATACCTATATTTCTAGAAAAAAACGGGCTATAAAGCTGATTACCAACTATCAACGTACCAGTTGGTGGCAAAAATGGATTGGTTATCAAGCTCCCAAAACCAGTGAATAAGTCAGAGTTTTCTATAAAAAACTGCCGCTGTTCGGGCAAATTCACATCAAATCTGGTAAGATTGACCACCTGCCTGTCGGCTTCTACATTGGAGAAATCTGGATTAATGGTCAAATCTAAATTTAAGCCAGATGTAATACCTATTTTGGCATCCAGGCCAATTCCCGATTTATAGATAGTAGCAGGATCTTTCGCTTCAAAATCCTTTGATATCTTGCTGGCCACATAGGGAATCAAGGCCACGTTTGCTCCATTTTTCGTAAGTGGTCTTTCAAATTTTATCGGAATGGTATAACCTAGGCTCATGATAATTTGATTCTGCGGCATTTTCACCAGTGAGGTTTGCTCATTGGTTTGAGTATCAAACCTGTAGGCCTTAAAAAACCATACTTGTGAGCCTTCTTTAAATCTAAGCGTAGAAAATGGGATGACTGACTCTGAAATCCAAGCATCGTCTGTAATGTAAGAATTAGATTTCCATTTGTTATCCCAAAAAATATTCAAGAAACTGTTGTCGCTTGCTGCATTAAACATCAAGCCTTCACGCAAGACTCCATAAGGATTCGTGCCAAACATAAAACCATTGGTATGATCGGCAAAAGTGTCAAAGCAAAATGTGATATTGTCATTTCCTCCTGCTCTAAAATCCCTCCTCAGCGATGGAATGATGTAATTTTTGGATTTCGAGTACATTTTGGCAGATATGTAGAGGTTTTTATCATCATAAAACATCCGTATCTCCGTATCATTTTGTGCCAGACCCGAATCGCTCGGAAAATACTGCCTGAAGTTTTTAAGAACTTCGGCTTTCTCCCAAGCTTCCTCGTCCAATCTACCATCAACATTTATGGTTTGCTTAATGTATTTTATCTCATAACCACCTTGTCCGAAAGAATAAAAACTTACAAAAAGCAAGAAAAACAAGCATCTCTTCATCTGAGAATATTTAAAACTGTTTCTACATCAATATCTGTATAATCCTTTATGTAAGCTATGCATGGTGGTAGTTCTTCTTTGGTGTGAGAGCTTAAAACCCCCACTACTTTCATTCCTGCATTCATCCCAGCCGAAACTCCTGAAAAAGAATCTTCAAAAACCAAACAGTTTGCGGGAGCTACACCCAACTTAGCGGCTGATGTCAGATAAACTTCAGGATTGGGTTTGTGGTGACTCACATTTTCGGAAGCCAAAATCGACTCCATATTCTTTTCAAAGCCCAAATGCCCCATAATCAAGTCCAAATTGGCCCTTGGAGCTGAGGTTGCTACGCCAGTTTTCAAACCAGCATTTTTCAAGGATATCAAAAATGGCAAAAAATTGGGAATGGTTTCGATATGGTTGGCATAAATCTCACGAAACAAAGACTCTTTTTCGAATTCAAGGTCTAAAAATTCCTGCCCAACAATCTCTCTTCCAAGAAAATGCTTTAAAATGTAGCTATTGCTTTTGCCATACATGTGCTCGGCAAATTCGGCTTCTGTCGGAAACAAATTTCTTTTACCAAAAAAAGACTTGAAAGCTAAACTATGGTAGGGATTGGTATGGCAAATCACACCATCCATGTCGAAGATTACAGCGGCTTGGTTCATATCCCAAAATTAATGGAAATAGTTCATAAGCAGTTTTTTGATAGACAAAATAATCCCTTTTGAAGCTAAAAAGGGCAAAGAAATATTAGTTTTTTACAATTACCCAAACACTTGGCAAATCTTAAACCGAAAAAAAATAATTCAAATTTGGGAAAATTATGTTCTAAACTTTTACTTGTCTTTGGAGGTTAAAACTCTAAAACGTAGAATTTGCTTTGTTTTTTAATACGTCTTTTTACTCACAAAAGTCGTTTTTGCTAAGAATATTATCAAAGCCAAACAAGTATTTTCCTCGAAAACTCATTATTTTTGCTAAATGAAAAAAAGCGATTCTGCCGTAGAAGTTAAAGATATAGATTCTCTCGACCCCAAACAGTATATCATCATAAAAGGTGCTAGGGTAAACAACCTCAAAAATGTTAGTGTTGCCATAAAAAGGAACACCCTCACGGTTATTACGGGGCTTTCTGGTAGTGGAAAATCGTCGTTGGCATTTGATACGCTCTATGCTGAGGGCCAAAGAATGTATGTGGAAAGCCTGAGTTCTTATGCCCGACAGTTTTTAGGGAGAATGGAAAAACCAGAGGTAGATTATATCAAAGGAATTTCACCGGCCATCGCCATTGAGCAAAAAGTG
Source organism: Leadbetterella sp. (assembly GCA_035299025.1). Taxonomy (GTDB): domain Bacteria; phylum Bacteroidota; class Bacteroidia; order Cytophagales; family Spirosomataceae; genus Leadbetterella. The sequence continues at coordinate 109,359 of DATGXK010000013.1, read as the reverse complement.
GGTTCAAAAAACCCCAGATCTACGGTGGGAACCACCACCGAAATTTATGATTACCTGAAATTATTGTTTGCCAGAATAGGTGTCACCTACTCGCCTAAAAGTGGCGAACAAGTAAGAAAAGATAGTGTTTCTGATGTTGTAAATTTTGCATTTTCATATCCAGAAAATACAAAAGTAATTATACTCAGCCCACTCAAAACCAAGGAAAATCGAGATGTTTTAGAAGAACTTTCGCTTCATCTAAAAAAAGGTTTTACCAGAATAATGGTAAAAGACGAGGTTGTTTTGATTGAAGACTTTTTGGAATTGGCAGATAAGAAAAAAATAAAACCGTCAGACGTTAAAATACTTATCGACAGGGCGGTTATTCATTTTGATGAAAACAATAATCCAGAAGAAGACACGCAATATAGAATTTCTGACTCAATCCAAACAGCTTTCTTTGAAGGCGAGGGCGACTGCGAGGTTCAGGTGTTAGAAGAAGATGGTAAGATTTCAAGGACTTTTTCAGATAAATTCGAGCTGGATGGAATGCTCTTCGAAGAACCCACCGTGAATCTTTTTACGTTCAATAACCCCTATGGAGCTTGTAAACGCTGTGAAGGCTTCGGAAATGTACTAGGACTCGACCCTGATTTGGTATTTCCCGACAAAAACCTCTCTGTCTTTGAAGGAGCCATAGCACCATGGAGAAGCGAAAAAATGAACGAATATCTCATGCCTTTGGTAAGAAAAGGTATTAGATTTGATTTTCCGATTCACAGAGCAATAAAAGACCTAACAGAAGAACAATATCGCCTATTATGGACTGGCAATGAACACTTTATGGGCTTGGATGACTTTTTCAAGTTTCTTGAAGAACAAACCTATAAAATTCAGTACAGAGTGATGCTCTCGAGATACAGAGGCCGCACTACATGCCCAGACTGCCGAGGTTCTAGACTGAGAAAAGACGCTTCTTATGTAAAAATTGGGGGGAAATCCATAATCGATTTGGTACTATTGCCCATTTCATCGGTGTCAGAGTTTTTCGAAAATTTAGAAATCACTGATTATGAGCAAAAAGTAGCCAAAAGGATTCTAATTGAAATAAACAACCGACTAGACTTCATGCAAAGGGTTGGCCTGGGATACCTCACGCTCAACCGATTAGCAAATTCACTTTCTGGTGGCGAGACACAAAGAATACGACTAGCGACCTCGCTGGGTAGCTCATTGGTGGGCTCTATGTATATTTTGGACGAACCCAGTATCGGCCTACATCCAAGAGACACACAAAGATTGGTAAGTGTTTTGGAGTCTTTGAAAGCCCTTGGGAACACCGTGATTGTGGTAGAGCACGAAGAAGAAGTTATGAAAGCCTCTGACGAAATTATAGATATCGGCCCTGATGCTGGAAATCTAGGCGGTCATTTGGTGTTTCAAGGTGCTTGGAATGGCCAAAAAGTAGCACAGTCCAATAGCCACACCATTAACTTCTTAAGTGGGATCGACAATATCGAAATTCCAAAACACCGAAGGAAGTTTTTGGATTTTATTTCGGTAAATGGAGCTTCTGAGAATAATTTAAAGAATGTAGACGTCAAAATTCCACTCGGAGTATTGACAGTAGTAACCGGGGTCAGTGGCTCAGGAAAATCCACCTTGATTCGTAAAATATTGTATCCAGCATTGGCCAAACTCAAAGGCGAATATGGCGACGATGTAGGAAAATACAGCGATATCACTGGAAGTCTGAGTAGAATTACGCAGATTGAAATGGTAGATCAAAATCCCATTGGAAAATCAAGTCGCTCAAATCCAGTCACTTATATCAAAGCCTATGATACACTACGAGCATTAATGGCCGAGCAACCACTTTCAAAGACACGTGACTACAAACCAGCTCATTTCTCGTTCAATGTAGAAGGCGGTAGATGCGAAGCATGTCAAGGAGAAGGACATCAGACCATAGAAATGCAATTCATGGCTGATGTAAAACTTACCTGTGAAAGTTGCCAAGGAAGGAGATTTAAGAAAGAGGTTTTGGAGGTAAAATATCAAGAAAAAGACATAGCCGAAATTCTTGACATGACGGTAGACGAGGCTGTGGACTTCTTCAGAAATAGTCAAGCCAAAATAGCAGATAAAATTCAGCCGCTACAAGATGTTGGCTTAGGTTATATTAAGCTTGGTCAAGCCTCCAACACGCTATCTGGAGGAGAAGCTCAAAGAGTTAAGTTGGCGTTTTTTCTTGGGAAAGGCAATGCTGACAAGGGCAAAACCCTTTTCATTTTTGACGAACCAACAACAGGATTGCATTTTCATGACATCAAAAAGCTACTTAAAGCCATGAACGCTCTGGTAGATCAAGGAGATAGTGTGATTATTATTGAACACAACATGGAAGTCATCAAAAGCTCTGACTGGATAATTGACCTTGGCCCTGAAGGAGGCGATGCTGGTGGTTATGTCTGTTTTGAGGGCACTCCAGAGGAAATGATAAAAATAAAAGGCAACTACACGGCTGATTTCTTGAAAGAAAAGTTGGTATAGATTCATGAAAACGCCCTTGGTATTCAAACTGATACTATTGTTGGTGCTTGCTTGGCGACTAATTATCAGCAATAAAAAAAGTAGGATTCCTTCGGAAAAAGCATATCTTAATCTTTGGGATTTACCAATCAATGGCTTTTTGAAACCCAACAAAAATATAGATCCTCAAGATGCCATAAAAAGATTTTACAGAGATACTGTGAGAGAAAACCCGGAATTGAGCCAACTGTATTTCCTTTGTTTTCTTGCCGAAAAATTGGGCAAACACTATACAAAAAAAGGTATTTTCCGCCTATTTTGGTATGACCAATATCTGGTCATCGCTTTTTTTCAATCATTAGAATTGCTAAACCTAAAAAATGAACAAAATTTGTTCAAAAAAATTCTAACAAACATAAATCCTGAGAGTTTTAAAAAAGTAATGAATAATGAAATGCCGGAATCCAATGCTTTTTTGGACACCAATCAAGATTTTGACCAATTGTATGTTGAATTTGACAAAGCATTTGATGTAAACAAATACTGCCAAGCTATCATAGACCAATTTTATGCTGATTAAAAACACCCGAGCCGTCATATACCTGCAAGCCTCTATGTATTTGGCTGGCATTATTGGCTTGAGTATTCCGGCGTCAAGGTCCTTTTTTCAATTTTTAACACCTTTTCACCTACTGTCTTCGTTTGCCTTTTTGATTCTTACACAAGAAAAGAGAAATGTTCCTTTTTGGCAATTCGTGGTCCTAGCTACTTCTGTTGGTTATTTCATTGAGGTTTTAGGCGTAAAAACCCAAATGATTTTCGGGGCTTATGAATACCAAACCACTTTGGGCTTGAAAATCATGCAAGTGCCACCAATGATTGGTATAAATTGGTTTTTAATGGTTTTCTGCATGGGTGTGTTAATTGAGCAAATTTTTAATCAAAATAAGAATATCATATTTAAAACTGCCTTTGGAGCAGCCTTATTAACCATTTTTGACTACATAGCAGAGCCTGTGGCCATTGCACAAAATATGTGGACATGGACTTATGGCGTCCCTCCCTTACAAAACTATATCGCTTGGTATATGGTGGCATTTGTATTGCTTTTTGCTTTTTTCAAACTAAAATTCACAAAAGATAACCCACTGGCCATCGCTCTATTCATCTTTCAATTATTATTCTTTGGCGTTCTCAGATTTTTGATATATTTACAAGGTTAAACACCTTAAATATGAAAATAGACGCCCACCAGCACTTTTGGAAGTATGACTCCGAAAACTACGTTTGGATAAACCAAAGTATGTCCAAAATCCAACGAGATTTTCTTCCAAATGACCTAAAACCGATTTTAGAAAAGAATCAAATCGACGGCTGTGTTTTGGTACAAGTAAACCAAACTGAGGAAGAAACCATCTATTTTAATGATTTAGCTGAGCAGCATGAATTCATAAAAGGAGTGGTTGGCTGGACAGATTTATTGTCCAGTAACCTAAACTCACGTCTTGAAAACTACTCAAAACTCCCCAAAATAAAAGGATTCAGACATATTGTTCAAGCCGAGCCGGTTGGTTTTATGCAAAATCCAAGTTTCATTTCAGGAGTTCAGCTATTGGCCAAGTATAACTTCACTTACGACATTCTTATTTACCCAACCCAACTAAAAGATGCCAAGCATTTGGTAAAAAACTGTCCGGACAACAAATTTGTAATAGATCACCTCGCGAAACCTTATATAAAGGAGCAAAAAATAAGTCAGTGGGGCAATTACATGCAGAAGTTGGGAGAAATGCCCAATGTTTACTGCAAAATTTCGGGTATGGTGACAGAGGCCGATTGGCAAACCTGGAAGAAAGAAGACTTTTATATTTATCTAGATGTGGCTTTAAATAGTTTTGGAATCGATCGATTAATTTATGGCTCCGACTGGCCTGTTTGCCTTGTGGCGGCTGAATATGAAGAGCAGCTAGACATTGTTAAGAGCTATTTTGAAAAACTAAGCCTAACTGAACAAGACAAAATTTTTGGAGGTAATGCAGCTAGATTTTATGGGCTATAATTCTTTCAATAAAAAATCATCATCACTGCAAAACCATGAATAATATCTTCGAAACACTTAAAATCAAGGAGCTTTTACCCAAAATAAAAAACTTTGTAAAGGAGAATTTATACCAACTCGAAACTCCCGAAAATCTAAATGGACTTTTCTCAAAAATAGAACCACTATTATTGGAAAAAAGGGAGTTGGTCAAGAAAGATGGGCTTTACGGCCTGCATCTCTCTGAAAACCAAGGGGGATTGGGGCTTTCGTTATGTGAATTTGGACAAATATCAGAGATTTTAGCCTATTCACCTTTTGGCCATTTTGTATTTAATACACAAGCACCGGATATTGGCAACTCGGAACTATTGCATAAATATGCATCAAAAGAACTCCAAGACAAATACTTAAAACCGCTTCAGGAAGGAAAAATCAGGAGTTGTTTTAGTATGACTGAGCCAGATTTTGCAGGCTCAAACCCAGTTATGATGGGCACTACTGCCATTAAAGATGGCACAGATTACGTTATCAATGGACATAAATGGTTCACCTCATCGGCTGATGGAGCGGCTTTTGCAGTAGTAATGGCGGTCACAAACCCCGAAGCTGCTCCACATCAAAGAGCCAGTCAAATAATTGTCCCTTTGGATACGTCTGGATACGAATTCATCCGAAACATCCCTATTATGGGTCATTCGGGAGATAGCTGGGCCAGCCATGCAGAGGTAAAATATAACAATGTCAGAGTTCCACAGACCAACTTGGTTGGTAACGAAGGCAGTGGATTCAAACTCGCCCAAGAACGTCTTGGACCTGGTAGAATACACCACTGTATGCGATTTATAGGTATTGCTCAACGCAGCTTTGACCTTATGTGCCAGTATGCTTTGAAAAGAAAAATTACCGACGATAAAACCTTAGGTCATCAGCAGTTTGTACATGGATTCATTGCTGAATCGAAGGCAGAAATAGACTCTGCAAGACTTTTGGTATTAAATACAGCAAAAAATATCGATGAATTCGGTGCTTCGGCTTGTCGTGATGAAATCTCCGCCATAAAATTTCATACGGCAAATATGATGTTGAAAGTAGTAGACCGTGCCATACAAGTTCATGGTGGCTTAGGAATGACCAACGATGTGGTATTATCCCATTGGTACGCTCACGAGCGTGCCTCTCGCATATATGACGGAGCCGATGAGGTGCATAAATCCGCCCTAGCAAAAAGTATTCTCAAAAACTTCAATCCTGTTTCGTTATGAAAAATGATGAAGCTAGACAAGTAAGAAAAGGTGAAGATTTGGATTTACCTTTATTAGAACTCTTCTTAAACCAAAACCTAAGCGACTTTGGTAAAATAATAGACATAAAGCAGTTTCCGGGAGGTTACTCAAATCTCACTTATCTTGTTTTTACAGAAACTAAAAGTTATGTACTACGTAAGCCGCCTAAAGGAGCAGAAGCAATAAAAGGCGGCCACAATATGAGGCGAGAATTCGAAATATTAGAATGTTTAACAAATGCTGGGTTCAATAAAGTACCACAAACTATATTTTATACGGCCGATGAGTCTATTCTCGGAACTGAATTCTATTTGATGGACAAACTTGAAGGCACTATTCTGCGGAATTCAACCTATCAGCAACAGAAAGAATTCCTAAACCATAATTTGATGGCTAAGCTGTCGCTCGAGATATGTGAAACACAAGCCGAACTGCACAAAATTAATATTGAAAATACAGCACTTTGGAATATAGGAAAACCAGAAGGATATATAGCTCGACAGGTGAAGGGTTGGCATGAAAGATATTTGAATGCAAAAACCGATGAAATAGAAACCGAATTATTAGTTTTCGATTGGCTCACCAAAAAAATGCCCAATGAAATAAAACCTACGCTTCTTCACAACGATTTTAAATATGACAATATAATATTTGACTTAGATAATCAAAAAACATTGGCGATCCTAGACTGGGAGATGGCAACGATCGGTGATCCTAGAATGGATATTGGTACTACTTTGTCATACTGGTGTCAAGCCGATGATGGCGGTTTTGAGAAAAACTTTAACTTGAGTTGGTTACCGGGTAATTTTACGCGAGATGAATATGTAGCACACTATCAGAAAATAAATCCAGAGATAGATTTATCCAACATTCTTTATTTTTATGCGTTTGGACTCTTCAAAAATGCCATAATCATCCAGCAGATATACTCAAGATATAAAAAGGGACTGACACAAGATCCAAGATTTGCAAACTTGATTGACGGGGTAAAAATCCTTATGCAAAAGTCGTATACTTCTATTCTTGAAAACAAAATGCTTTGACAACAGAGTTGTAAAAAAAAAGGGGCTAAAAGCCCCTTTACAAGTTTCTATAAGTAACAATTTCTTATCTATTCAATATCAAGCTTTGAGTCATGGCTTCAGTACCATTGATAACTCTTACAGTAAGGTTAGTTGTAACCATTCCCTGAGGCAATGTATATGCCTTTCTAAGTTGTTTTACAGTACCGTCCATTTTCATCACTACTCTACCATCTTGATTGGTGATATCTACAGAGATGTTATCACTGTCTCTCATTCCTGTCAATTTAAGGTTAAACTCACCTTGGGTCGGATTAGGCCATACACCAATCTCCTTTGTGATCGTTCTGCCTTTGCCAGAAGTAAACATAGCACCTTCTTTGCTGGCACTAGAAACCGCCATCCTTCTATTGTCTTTTACCCAAACTCCTCCTTTCAAATAAGCCACGTCAGAGTTATCGTTCAACTTTACATCAACTGTATTGTTATCGTTTGATTTCAATACCCAGTATTCTGTTTGGTTAATTTCTTCTACATCATAGTCCAATTCAGCAGCTACATCAAGCGGATTTCTTGCTACATACTGTGCCTCCAAGGTATTTCCAGACATTTTGCTCGCCTGGAAGCTTTTCAGATTGGTACCGTCACCAACAGGGAACTCAAACGAACTATTTCCTGACTTCTTGACAGATCCTGAAACGTGTGATACATCACTAGCACCGTTGTGGCTAGCATTGTCTCCCATTTCTAGAGCCGAGCCATTGTTGCTTGAAACTATTCCTTTTCTGAAAGAAACCTCTTCCGAAACCGAAACTGGAGTTTGAAGATTTACATCATTTTCAACTGCCACTTTTGACATTTCTGCAACTTGAGTTCCAGAAATCGTTTGTGGTGTTTTTCCATCAACCACTACTTCGCCTTTTGAAACCAACTTGGCGTTGTTTTTAAGGTCTCCTCTTAAATGCACTTTGCCATTGTTGGTAATTTCACCAGAGTTGGTAACATCTGTTCCGAAACTTACCAAGGCTCCTTCGCTGATGTGAATTTTTGTAGAGTTCACCACCTGAGCTGAAACAGAGCTAACAACTAGTCCTAGGCCGATTGATAGTATTACTTTTTTCATATATTTTTTATTTATTTCTAAATCCTGTTATAAAATTAGTTTTAAAGAAACACATATAAAAGGATTGATTTCATTTTTTATTAAATGGTGAGTCAGTTTTTTCTGAAAAAATCACAACAATCATGCCTTTAAATCATAAAACCATTCAGTTTCATCCATTCTTCCAATCTGCTTGGCCATTTCGCCACCGGACCCGTATTTGTTTTTTTCATAGAAAAGCCATGCCCACCCCTATCATAAAGGTGCATTTCTGAGGCCACGCCATTTTTACGAAGAGCTTTGTAGTAGTTCAGACTGTTGTCTACATGTACCCAATCGTCGAAGGCATGAACCAAAAAAGCAGGTGGTGTGTCTTTTTTTACCTGAAGCTCATTAGAATATAATTCTATTTTCTCAATACTCGGATTCTTACCCACCAAATTATCTCTAGAGCCTTGGTGTGTTATTTTGTCGGAAAACGACACAACGGGATACATCAGTATCGTAAAATCGGGACGAACGCTAATCTGCGGATTAGTGATTTCTCCCACTTGATGGTAGAAGTGTGTTGAAGTAGTGGCTGCCAAATGACCTCCAGCAGAAAACCCCATTATTCCAACTTTAGAAGCACTTACCCCATATTTATCCGCATTTTGTCTGAGATATCTTATGGCTTGCTGTGCGTCCTGCAAAGGTCTTATTTCTGCATTATCAAAAAGTTCGTCTTGTGGGAGTCTGTATTTTAGTACAAAAGCCGTTACTCCTTTACTAGCAAACCATTCCCCTATACTTGTGCCCTCATGATCCCAAGCCAATATGGCATATCCTCCACCGGGACAAACGATTACTGCGGCATCCGATGTTTTCTTTTTGGGCTTTATTACTGTAAGAGTTGGAACGGTTATATCATTTATTCTGATAATACCATCTTTTTCTTTTTTGACATTCTCTACTTTACCAACCGCCTCTGGCTTTAAACCCGGTGCCGTTCCATCATATAAATTGACAACAGGATGCTGGGCAAATAGACCTTGACTTAACAGCATAAGTGTTAGTAGTTTTTTCTTCATAATTAATTTTAGGGTTGAATATTGAAATACATTTTATCACTCTTGAACTATTTCCATCACTTTAAATTCAGTTCTACGGTTTGTTTGGTGTTCTTCCTCATTCTTAGCCTCCTGAATTATTAGTTCGGTTTCGCCATACCCTTTGGCGGTAAGTCGTTCTTTCGAAATTCCTTTTATGGCCAGATAATTTATTACAGACTCGGCTCGCCTTTGTGAAAGTCTGGCGTTATACAGATCAGAACCTCGGGTATCGGTATGAGAACCCAGTTCAATCTTAATTTGAGGATTATCTTTTAAAATCTGCACCAACTTATCAAGTTCTACAGCTGCATCGGCACGAATATCAAATTTATCTAAGTCATAATAGATATTCTCGAGCCTAAAGGTCTTTCCGATGAACAACTTATCTAAATTTATCTCGGTGTAAAAAGTTGTATCCGTAATAGGCTTCTTTAATAAAGGATAAGGAATACTTCTGCCAAACATAGAAAAGCCTTCGCGTTTGGTTAAGAAAGTGCTTTTTTCTACCAAAATGACATAATCTTCGTCCTCTTCCATTTTGATTGGCCCAAATTTACCATTTACTGTGAAAACCTCCGCAAAATCAGCCTCTACACCTCCGTCCAACTTGAATACTTTTACCAATGCCGAATCTAAAGCCAGTTTATCACCTTTTACAATACCCTCGAGAAAGTAATTTGCGACTTTCTGGACTGGCTTGAAGTTTGGATTATTCGGATCGTTGGTGTTATTATTTGGATTGCTAGGATCATTCGGATCTTCTGTCTTTACGACCTCATTTTCGGGTTTAGCAGGTGCCAAATAATAATATATATCATCATTCCCCTTTCCTCCAGCTCTATTTGAAGTAAAAAAAATATTTTCTGAGTCGTCTATTGAAAGCCCAAAATCATCCATGGAACTGTTATAGGGAAGACCTAGATTTTCAACACTTGTCTTTCCGCCCGACCGAACAGCTACAAACAAATCTAATTTCCCTAAACCAGGATGGCCGTCTGAGGCAAAATACAGTTTACCATCTGCCGATACAAAGGGAAACATTTCGTCACCTGCTGTATTGATTGCTTTACCCATGTTTGTTGGATTCCCGAAACGGCCAGAGGCATCCATGTTGACTCTGTAAATATCCAAGCCACCGCTTCCACCTGCACGATTGGAACTAAAATAGACAGTTTTACCATCTCTAGAAAACGCCGGAGAACCGTCCCAAGCCGAGGAGTCAGAGGCCGAAACAAGTTTAGGCTCCGACCAACCTTCATTTGTTACAAAACGACTTATATACAAATCTACATCTGGCGAAATGTCTTTTCTTTTTCCCGAATTGCCTCTAGCAAAAATCATAATTTTGCCGTCGGGCGAAAATGTGGGTGTTCCCTCATTTCTATCTGGATCCAGAATATTCTTACTAAAGGGCTCAGCTGGTCCAAAAGTACCGAAGTCTGCCGATACTTTTGATTTGTAAATACCGAGAAATGGCAAACCGTTGGAGTAAACTTTATCTTTTTTTGATGCCGAATAAATAAAATAACCGTCTTTTACGATTCCAGAAAATTCTATATTCTCGGTATTTACGCTCGCGAGGTTCTTGAATTCGAGATCAACCTTTTTGGTCTTTATGTCGGTAACCAGAAGCAAAGTATTCAACTCACGAAGGGCTCTCTCATTAAGGACTTTATTGGTAGATTTAGAATCAATATATTTCTGTAAATAACCCTTGGCTTTTTCGTATTCTTCGTTTGCTTTTAGGGCATAGGCCAAATAAAAAATTGCATCATTATTAACCAAACCCGCCTCGAAAGCCTTTTCGTAAAAAGGAATAGACTCTATCCACCGGTTTGAGAGTCGGTAAGACTCCGCTATTTTGAAGTTCAGCTCTCCTTTCTTAGTTTCATCGATTTCCTTTACTTTAGAAAACTCCTTGATGGCAATGTCGTAATAACCGCTCTCGAAACTGGAAAGTCCTTTTTTATAGGTTTTGAGTTGTCCGTTGGTGGCTAAAGCAAAAAACAACATTAAGCCTAAAATAGAAAACTTCGCATAAAAAATCCGAGGTTGTGAAAAATGCATCAAGTACATATATATTAAGGTTATTTTCCGATTCGTAACAAATATAAAACGCCTTTGGCTTTTTATTGTTGTAAATACGTAGTTTTTAGCAAAAAGGAAAAATTAATATTAGTTTAAGGTTAAAAACGGCCCCAGAATGCCCCAAATGTGGCAAGAAATAGGGCATTTAGGTAATTTTCACCTAATGCAGAATGCCAATTTTATCCTTCTTTCTGATTTTCAATAAGTTAAATTATTGTTAACAGAAAAAGTATTTTCATTTTTTGTTAGGTTGGCAAGACTATTATAAGTACTTTTGATAATAGTTCGAGTTTTTATTTCGTTTGCACATTATTGGTTCAGTTTTGTTTCTTTGATTCTGCTGCGTTGTTTTAGCTCTATTTTTTAATTTTTTATTTTTATTATTATGAACATTTTCGCAGCAAAATTGAATTATGACACTACTGACGAGACTCTTCAAGCAGCATTTGAAGAATTTGGCGACGTAGATTCAGCAAAAGTTATCATGGACAAATTTACAGGCCGTTCGAAAGGATTTGGTTTTGTAGAAATGCCAAATGACGCAGAAGCAAGAAACGCTATCAACTCATTGAACGATTCGGAATTAGACGGACGTACAATCGTAGTTAAAGTAGCTGAGCCTAAAGGCGACAGACCACAAAGAAGAGAGAGATATTAATTTTCTTTTATAAGTTAAGAAGGCTATCCAAACGGGTAGCCTTTTTTTATGGCCAAATAGTTAAAATGTATATATAGCAAAGCTTATTAAATTAGTACAATCTAATTTCTTCTAAGAATAAGAATATTTTAAAAATCAAAAATCCCAGAACGACATGACTTTAAACTCAAAAAAGATGGCTTCAAGGGCCGTTTGATAAAGATTAGATAAAAAAAGAGTAATTTCTCTCCTATAATTTTAAAATAAATTTGGAAATAAAATATTTTATCATACATTTGACACGATTTCGAGTTTTTTCTTCGTTTGCTTCAATGGTTTTCTTCACTGGTTATCGTTTTGCTACGTTGTTTTAGCTCTTTTTTCTTAATTTTTTAATATTTTATTTCAATGAACATTTTCGTAGCAAAATTGAATTACGACACTACTGAGGACACTTTATTAGCAGCATTCGAAGAATTCGGAACTGTAGACTCAGCTAAAGTAATCTTCGACAAATTTACAGGCCGCTCTAAAGGATTTGGTTTTGTAGAAATGCCTAACGACAGCGAGGCACAATCTGCAATCAACTCTTTGAACGAAACAGAATTAGATGGACGTACAATTGTTGTTAAAGTAGCTGAACCAAAAGGCGAAAGACCACAAAGAAGAGAAAGATATTAATTGCTGTAATGCAAATAGAAAAAGCCTTCCGTTGGAAGGCTTTTTTTTGTTTTAGTCGTTTTTCAATAAAATCTTAAAGCCATTTTTCATATCCTTGAGGCAAACTCCACTTTGATTTTGGCTCGAAATATTTCCAGAGGGCAGCCGAAATTCGTCTGGCAGCTCGATAACCTTCGTTGTCTTTATTCCACTGGGTATCCGTTTGCATTTTGGTAATCATACAAAAAACATAGTCGCCATGAGGTGCGTGAACGAGCATCACCTCAGATTTGGATCTATCCACAGCTCCCGATTTATAAGCAGTTTTAACATTTTCGGGTACTTGAGAAAGCCCTTCGCCGTCCCAATATTGGCTACCCAAGGTACGATACATTCTCAAAGATACATCTTTTGAAAAAATCTCACCTCTTCTTAACATTTTCATCAAAGCGACCATTTCTCTTGGTGTTGTCTGGCCCCAGCCATAGATTTTTTGAAATTCTCGCCGGCCCGAGGTTCTCGAATTCACTCTAGTTACCTTCATTCCCAAAGAATCCATCAAATTATTTATTCTCTCGCCTTTCACCAAACCTTGGAGCCACAAGCTGGCTGTATTGTCAGATACTGTTTCCATCAAATAAATAAGCTCCGACACGGCTATCTTAGTACTATCGCGAAACGAGCCTACCAATCCATCATCATATTTAAGCGAATCTTTGTAAGTGAGGATTTGATTATAACCTAGCTTCCCATTGAGAATATGAGAGAAAGTACCTATCATAATTGGAATTTTGATCATACTGGCTGTCGGAAAAATAGTGTCTGCATTGACAGCCGCAAATCTACCTGTTTTCAGATTTTCGACATAAACACCAATAACTCCTCCAAAGCCAGCCGTATTTTTCTCCAATATATTCTGCAGTTTTGTGTCATGCCTGAGCGATTGGCCTTTTGTGTTGAAACAAACTAGAAGTATCGAAATGAAACAGAAGATTTTTGCCATTGATGAAAATTTTAGAATGATGCTATAAAAATAATTAAAACTCTGAGATAGACCATCAATAAAAATATAAGTTTGGCTTATAGGTAGTTTTAAAGTAATTTTGCGGAAAATTTAAAAACTTATGGCACTTAGAGCGGGAATAGTAGGACTACCAAATGTAGGAAAATCAACGTTGTTTAATGCAGTTTCGAGTAGTGCGAAAGCACAAGCTAGCAACTACAGATTTTGTACGATTGACCCAAACGTTGGTTTGGTTGACGTTCCTGATACTAGACTTGACCAGCTCTCTGAAATCGTAAAACCCAACAAAGTTGTACCGACTCAGATAGAAATTGTGGACATAGCGGGTCTTGTAAAGGGAGCTAGTCGTGGTGAAGGTCTTGGCAATAAATTTTTGGGCAACATCAGAGAAGTTGACGCCATAATTCATGTGGTACGTTGTTTTGAAGACGAAAACGTATTGAGAGAAGAGGGAGAAATAAATCCAGTTGGCGACAAAGAAATTATTGATATTGAACTGCAATTCAAGGATTTAGACAGCGTAGATAAAAAAATACAAAAAACTCAAAAGCAGGCAAGAGTGGGCGGAGATACCCAAGCCAAAATGGAGCTCGACGTGTTAGAAAGAGTAAAAGCTTGGCTTGAACAGGGTAAAAACGTAAGAATGATGGGACTTACCAAAGAGGAAATGGTGGCCATAGACGACTTATTTTTACTCACCGTAAAACCCACTATGTACGTGGCAAATGTGGATGAAGCATCTATGCACACCGGCAACAAGTACTCAGACGCCCTAAAAAAAGTGGCCGACGAAGAAGGTGCAGAATTGGTGGTATTGAACAACTCCATTGAAGCACAAATAGCAGAAATGGAAGATCCTGAAGATAAAGCCTTGTTTTTTGAAGAATATAAAATGGCCGAACCCGGTTTGAACAGATTGATAAGATCAGCCTACAAACTATTAAACCTGGCTACTTACTTTACGGCGGGTGTTCAGGAAGTAAGAGCCTGGACCATAGGCAAAGGATGGAAAGCTCCCCAAGCCGCAAGTGTGATTCACACCGACTTTGAGAAGGGTTTCATTAAGGCAGAAGTAATAGCTTTCGACGATAGAATAAAATATGGAACAGAAGCCGCTTGCAGAGAAGCTGGAAGATTGCGAATAGAAGGTAAAGAATATATTGTGCAAGACGGAGACGTTATGCATTTTAGATTTAATGTATAAAATACTCAAACCAAAATCTTGGAATACCGAAGCAGAAATGTTTCGGTATTTTTTTTTGTAAATAATCAAAAAAAAGCTTGACTCCAACCTTTGGTAATGGTTTACATTTGTTGAAATTTAAGAGAAATGAAACATTACAATGTAAAAAACCTTTCGGAATTGGCAGGCGTAAGTATCAGAACATTACACATTTACGACAAGATGGGCTTACTAAAGCCTGCAAAACGAACCGAAGCCAATTACAGAGTTTATGGTGAAAAAGAACTTCTGAGATTACAGCAAATACTTTTCTTTCGAGAAATGGATTTGTCGTTAAAATCAATATCTGAAATATTAAACAAGCCAGACTTTGATATTGTAAAGGCATTGCAAATGCACAAGAAAGCATTGATAGCAAAAAAGGAAAAAATGGCCTTAATGCTCCAAACTATTGATAAAACAATTTATAACCTTACTAACAACATAGATATGAAACACGAGGAACTTTATGATGGCATCACTAAAGAAAATGCTCAAATTTACAGAAACGAAGCAATAGACAAATGGGGCTTAGAGACAGTTGAAAAGTCTGAACAACAATTACTTAAGCTCCAAAAAACGGAATTTGAAAAACTAAAAGCGGATTTCATGAAGAATAATCATGAATTATCCGATTCGATGAACGAAGACCCTTACAGTTCTAAAATTCAGGCACTAATTGCCAAGCACTATCAGTTTATTTGCCAGTTTTGGGGTTCACAACCCTCCAAAGAGGCCTACATCGGTTTAGGAGAGATGTATATTGCAGACGACAGGTACACAACTGTAGATGAGAAACCCAATTCAGCCTTTGCCAAATTTATGCTCGAAGGGATGAGATTTTTTGCTAATAAAACGTTAGTTTAAATTTTCGGGAAAGTTTAATCTCTTTTTTTTCAATCAAAATATTTTGAAAAAAAATACAATCTCCTTATTTTTAGACTATAAACCACAGTACTCTGAAAAGACTTTTATTTATACTTCTCATATTTTCAAATCCTACAACTGCACAATACACCCTTTTGGGTGCAGGTGCTTATGGTAGAGCAAACTCGCTTGTGGCAGTTCCCGACATTTCTTCGGTATATCAAAATCCTGCGGGATTGGGATATCTAGACTATAAATTTGCGGCTTTGGCTATTCACAAAACTCTTCCTGTAGCAGGCTTTCTCACGGTGGGTGCTTGGGGAAATCTGAATACCAAAGCCTTGAATATTGGATTTTCGGCGGATAATTTTGGAGATCAATTCTATCATGAATCGAGAGTTGGAATAGCGGCAGCAAAAAAACTCGATAAAGTTTCGATGGGTGTTAAATTCTCCCTGATGAGCAATGTAGTAAAAGAAATGAGCAGCAGGCAGGCTGTCTTGGGCGAGTTTGGAATTATGGCCACACCTTCCAAATTTTTCAGCCTAGGCCTTCATGTCATAAACTTTACAAGAGCCAGACTCTACGAAACTCAGCTTTTACCCACTTTTGTAAACTTCGGGATAGGCATAAATCCTTCTAAAAAAGTTAATATTAGCACACAAATGGATTATCCTGTCGGAGACAAACCACAGTTAAAAATGGGTCTGGCGTATCAAATCAAAGAAAACCTTGGGCTTTCGACAGGTATTAATCCCAGCCTCAATGCGGTACATTTTGGGCTTACTTTTGAAGTCAAAAAGTATAAGTTTGCCTACGCAGTAAGTACGCATCCCAATGTGGGCTTATCTAATCATTTAACCTTAGCCATTTTGTTAAATGAAAAAAAATAGAACCAAATTTCTGACACTACTCATGGCTTTGATATTCTTCAATGGATTTGGGCAAACCATAAACAGACCTGAAATTAATCTCGATGAGTTCATCTCGAAACTAGCTCCAATTCAAACAGAAGACGCTAATTATGAGGATATGTATGAAAACCTATTTACAATTTATCAAAATCCTCTAGATTTAAATAAAGCGGACATTGCCGATTTAAGAGCCTTGTTTTTCCTGACGGAAAATCAAATAAACGCAATCTTAAACCACAAAAACAAATTTGGCAATTTTATGAGTATTTATGAACTCCAAGCCGTTGAAGGTCTAACAATGGAGGATATTCGAACCTTGTTGCCTTTTGTTCAAGTACGAAATGAAATTGGTACAACTCGGTTCTCCAACTTTACTAAAAAAGCCGTGGAGCATTACTTAGTTTTACGTGCAGACCAGACCCTCGAACCAAGTGCTGGCTTCAAAGAAGATAAATTTATGGGTTCAGCTCAAAGATATTATACAAGATACCGAATGAGTCATTCAAAAGATTTCAGTATTGGTTTTGTATCTGAAAAAGACGCAGGCGAGAAGAATTTCATGGATTATTATAACTTTCATGTGCAGGTTCAGAACAAAGGAATTGTAAAAAACTTGGTGGTAGGCGACTATCTGATGCAGTTTGGGCAAGGCATGGTATTTTCGGCTGGATTTGCTGCAGGTAAAGGCAGCGAGCCTGTTTATACTACTCGCAGGAGCAACATAGGCATAAGACCCTACAACTCTGTGGTAGAAAATGGGAGTTTCAGAGGTGTAGCGAACACCTTAAAAAACGGAAATTTTGAAATAACCACTATGGCAGCAATTAACAAAAGAGATGCTTCTGTAGATTTGAACGAAGAAACCCAAGACGATTTTTTTAGCTCAATTTTGGCGGCAGGATTTCATCGAACCGAGACGGAAATTGCTAAAAGAAATGCCATAAAAGAAACCAATTTTGGTGGGAATATTTTGTACAAATTAGACCACCTTCAAATAGGATTTTCTGTACTTCACACTTCTTTTGATAAGACATTTCAAAAAAGGGAGTTGCTCTATAATAGATATGAATTTACCGGTAACCAAAACACCGTTTTGGGGCCTAATATCTCATTGTCATGGCAGAATTTCAACTTTTTTGGAGAAGCCGCAAGAAGTTCCTCAGGTGGATTCGGTTATATTTCAGGCCTTGTAGGTAGTCTTGGGCCAAAAGTAGAATGGGCCTTGAACCTTAGAAATTACCAACCGAATTTCCATACATTTTACGGTTTTTCTTTCGCTGAAGGAAGCAGAACCATCAATGAAAAGGGTATTTATAATGGTTTGAAATATATCGTTAAGAAGGGTCTTGAGATTTCTGCATTCTATGATTCCTTTAGTTTTCCGTGGCTCAAATATCGGGTAGATGCACCATCTGCGGGTAAAGATTACCAAGTGCGGATTTTGTACAAACCAAACAAAACATTTAGTCAATACATAGCTTTTCATAAAGAAACCAAAGCAAGAAATGCCTCCGACAGCAAGGCCGTAACACATCAACTTTTAGAAACAGACAGAAATAACCTTGTACTTGGCACCGACTATAGCAGTGGCACTTGGCTCAGACTACAAACCAAGCTCCAATACAACGGATTTAGCATAGAAAACAACTCAAAATCAGATGGATACGCTATAATTCAAGACATAGAAACCAAAATTAAACGGAGCCAAATAAAAGGTCGACTTGCCTATTTCAATACCGATTCTTACGACAGCCGAATTTACGCTTATGAGAACGACGTTCTATATGCAGTTTCTTTTCCCGCGTATTATGGTAAAGGTTGGCGATACTATTTGATTGGAAAAATGCCAATCAGTCGTAATTTAGACGTTTGGATTCGGTTGGCCCAAACTAATGTAAGCGACAGAGCAACTTTGGGAAGTAGTACAAGCGAAATTGCAGGCGACAGAAAAACAGATTTGAAGGTACAATTGAAGTATAATTTTTAGCAAATGAGTAATATAGTTATAGAAAACGAAAATTTAAGAGCGACCATAAATCCTCTAGGAGCGGAATTGGTAAGTCTATTGAAATTAGATGACAGCACAGAATATATGTGGGACGCCGACCCTGAATTTTGGGGTAAAAGTTCGCCAGTGCTGTTTCCGATTGTGGGAGGATTAAAAAATGACACGTATTTCTATGACGGAAAGGAATATATACTTCCGAGACATGGTTTTGCAAGAACAATGAATTTTGAAGTGGAATCTCAGACCCAAAATTCAGTTGGGTTTCTTCTTAAAAATAACCCAGAAACCGAAAAAGTATATCCATATGAATTTGAGCTTCGATTGATTTATGCACTCATTGACAACAAATTAGAATTAAAATATCAAATAACAAATCCGGATTCTAAGGCACTTTTATTTTCCTTTGGTGGGCATCCAGCTTTCAAATGTCCCATAGAAAATGTATTGAATTACGAAGATTATTTCTTGGAATTTAATGAGAATGAAGATTTGGAACGTTGGCCATTGAATTCTGCTGGCTTGGTTTTAAATGAACCTTTGGAAATTTCGAAAAAT
Source organism: Leadbetterella sp. (assembly GCA_035299025.1). Taxonomy (GTDB): domain Bacteria; phylum Bacteroidota; class Bacteroidia; order Cytophagales; family Spirosomataceae; genus Leadbetterella. The sequence goes on along the minus strand of DATGXK010000013.1, from coordinate 90,328 downwards.
ACCAACAAACTAATGCTTACCAAAGAATTATTTCACCAAGACGCACTGGTTTTCAAGCATTTAAAATCAGATGGTGTTACATTGAAATCTCAAAAGAATCCGAAACAACTAAAGTTTGAATTTAAAAATTTCCCTTATTTAGGAATTTGGGCGGCTAAAGATGCGGATTTTGTGTGTATTGAACCTTGGTGCGGAATTGCGGATTCGGCAGACACCAATCAGAATTTAGAAACAAAAGAAGGAATCATTTCTTTGGAATCAAAAAGAGTCTTTGAAAGGGGTTTTTCGATAGAAATTTCTTGATAAATCACTGAATTTCAACATTCAAATTAAACTCGATATTTACCTCATCTTTGATTTTTATAAACTTAATTGGGCTTTTAGGTTGTATTTCGTAGTCATTCATTGAAATAACTTTGCAAGCATTGATGATATAGTTTTTAGCATTTATTTTTTTCAACGTCACATTCAATGTTTGCGGTTTGGTTTTGCCTGAAATACTAATGAGCGTTTTAATACAATACTTGTAAGCTTTGTTTACCCGTAATTCTTGTTCTGGATGATTTGCAATGGCAGTGAGCATTTCTACATTTATAAAAGGATATTTTTCAGCTTTTAATGAAGTCGCTATGTCGTTGTTTATGAATTTGTTATTACAATCTAAGCTTTTGATTTTTACATTGAAATTGGCCTCATCGAAATCTATTTGTCTGGTAGAATTATTGATATGGGCAATCAATTGTGCATTTTCGAAAGTATCATCACAAGCACAATTAAAATCTTTTACTGAGGTCTTTCCTTTCAATACCATCATGCTGCCTTTTTTGATTTGATAATGTATCAATGAAGGATTTGCGAAAGAAAACAGAAAGAAAACAATCAATAATCGGAGTAACATTTCCTTAATTTTTGGAGAAAAGAGGCCTCAATTTATTCGGGACCTCTTTTGCTATTTTTGAAATTAAAATCCTACAATGGCTTGAACTACAACTCCTTTGAAGCCGGCATCGGCCAAGATATTCGCTGCAGGATAATCGTTATATTTCTGATTCACATATTCTGCTTTCATTAGAATATTGTTAGTAACAAACCATCCAGCAGCTAAGGCAGTGCGATCTATACTTTGTTCGTCTACTACTTTTGAAATCATCTGACCAGAGACAGTATTGTATTTTGCACCTACAAAGAAGTTCTCATTTTTTCCAAGTCTGTAAACAGCCTCCACTGCAACTTGGTTGGCTTTTCTTTTGTCAAAATTTGCCACTTCCTCAGCGTAAGATCCACCTTTTGAATTTTCTAAGGTGCCGAATACCTCCAAACCATGTACTTTGGCAAAAACGTTGAACTGAACTGAGGCTACCTGGTTTGTAAATCCTGGATTTACTCTACCAGAAAAAGCATTTGCTGTTGTAGTAGCGGCCTCGGCTTCAGTTACATAGAAGTAGTTACTTCCTGTTCTGTCGCCACCATAAAGTGTGCTACGTCCGTCACTTTGATTGTAGTAAAATGAACCTGAAGCCCTTACTCTGATCTTTTCTTGCACTTTTTTGTCATAGGCCAATTTACCATAGATCGAAGGACTTCTTTTATAAGTTTCGGTAGTGCTTCCTGGCATAAGTGGCTGTTGGAAACCACCATTGATTAGTCCATTAGACAAAGCCACCATTCCCAACAATCCATTTTTTTGTAAATAAACCTCCGCAGCAACCTCAGTAGCAAAAGCATCCATAATGTAGTTTTCTATGAATGGATTGTAAAGAGCATGACCACCATCGCTTCTCCTGAAGTGCATGTCACCGTAGTTTATTTCCATGTGACCCACTTTTACAGTTGCTAGTTTCATGATTTTATCCCAAAATTCCCCTTTGAATGGCACTTTGTCCATTTGAATGTAGCCACCTTTTACCCATGATTCGTTGTGGTGACGAGCTGAAAGATAAGTAGTTAGATTTAATCTGATACCATCTGCAAGCTGCACGTCGGTGTACAAATTGGCTTGTGCAATTGCGAAGCCGGAGGCAAGTCTTGGGTACAATTTCACAGCACCCGAGTTTTCATGGCTAAGACTTTGAAAAGGCTGCGTAAAACCAGCACCGATTCTTACTTTTAATCCATCAAATTTAGAATCTGTAATCTTAGACGTCTCAAATACATTGATTCCGGTTTTGTCATATGCTCTAAGGTTGTCTATGTGTGCTTGTTGTGCTAAAGTAGCTAACGGCAATGATAATAAGGCTGTTACAGCGACATTTCTCATTTTTGTAATAAAAGTTCTCATATGTTTACGTTGTTTATTTTTTTAAGAATTACATCAAAAGTTATTTCAATTTCGTCATCCACTTTAATGGCTCCAGCCATAAAAGAAGGTGGCTTAATACCGTGGTTTGACATTAATATTTTCCTACTTCCTTTGATTTGGACGTCTCCGTTGTCGAGGTTGACGACTTTTAAAATCAAATCAACTGGCTTGCTAACTCCACCAATTGTAAGATTTCCATTCACTTTTAAGGTGGACAAATCTCCCTTTGTATCAGCAGAAAGCGTATTGGTGTATTCGTAGGTGATATAAGGAAACTTTTCGGCTTTCAAAGTTTTGTGGGTTCTTTCATCCATCAAATCTGAGTCTTGATGTGACTTCATAGAACTCACCTCCATTCTTACCACAGCAGTATTGATTTTCTTTAGGTTTCCATCGACAATGGAGAAGTCGCCAGAGAAATTAAGTTTTGTAACAGCAGATGACCATTTGTGCATGGTGGAGTTACCAGAAACAAGAACTTTTGCAGATCTAGCACTGATTTTAGTTTGACTGTACGCTAAACTCCCAACTAAAAAGGCTGGAATGAATAACATCAGAATAGTTTTTACTTTCATTTTCTTTGATTTTTGATGTCACAAAGTTGGAGCATTAAAAAAGGCCAGCCTATGACCGGATAGTAGTTTGTGAGAGACGTATATCAGCCACTAATGTGATAATGGTCACATAAACTAGGCGAGAATATGAAGAGTAAATCAAAAGCCAGTACAATCGTCATATAATGAAAAGTCCATTCTTCGAATCCTTCAAAAAACTATCAGAAAAATTAAATTGAAATATAGTGGAGTAAGAAAATCACAAAACAATTGTGTGCTCTATGAGTTACTTTCAAAAAGAATGTATGAGAAATATTTTAGTAATCGGAGGCTCCTCTGGCATAGGTTATGCCACCGCAGAACTATTGGTAAGCAAAAACCACCAAGTTTACGCCACATTCAATAATTCCGAAAACAAAGTCAATGGAGCACATTACTTCCATTTGGATGTAAACCAAGAAAATTGGGATCTTTCAGCTCTTCCTGAGGTTGTAGATGGCCTGGTATACTGTCCTGGAAAAATAAATCTAAAGCCCTTTGCAAGGTTGAAACCTGAAGATTTCATTGAAGACTACAAAATTCAAGTTTTAGGTGCCATAAAAGCAATCCAACTACTTTTACCTAAACTGAAAAAATCAAGTTCTCCTTCGATAGTTTTATTCTCTACCGTTGCTGTACAAACTGGTTTTTCGTTTCATAGTATTGTTTCCAGTTCAAAAGGAGCCATTGAGGGTCTCACGAGAGCATTAGCCGCTGAGTTGGCACCATCCATACGCATTAATTGTATAGCTCCCTCCATCACTGACACACCGCTCGCGGGAAATCTTCTAAACTCTCTAGAGAAAAAAGAGGCAAATGCACAGCGGCACCCTTTAAAAAAAGTAGGTGAAGCTAAAGATATAGCCCATTCAGTAGCCTTTCTTCTATCGGAGGAATCGAGCTGGATGACCGGACAAATTATACATATTGATGGTGGAATATCAAACCTAAGAGTGTAAGTGATTGGGAAAAAGGCTGTAAATATTGTTTGGCTAAAAAGAGATCTTCGGGTACAAGACCATGCGGCTTTTGATGCCGCAGACAAATCAGAATTGCCAATTTTACCGATATTTATATTCGAACCCAGTCAACTAGCCTATCCAGATTGTTCGGAGAGGCACCTTTTGTTTCAGTATCATTCTATTTTAGGAATAAATGAATTTCTGAGCCCAGCCAATATTAAAGTTGAAATTTTTCAGGAGGAAGCGGTACCTGTCTTCGAATCCCTAAGTGAGAATTTTGACATAAAAACAGTTTTCAGTCATCAAGAAAGTGGAATTCTACTCACTTACGAAAGGGACCTGGCAGTTAAAGATTTTCTTAAAAAGAAAAATATCGATTGGGTAGAATTTCAGAGAGATGGAATCATTAGAGGATCGAAAAACCGAATCGATTGGGATAAAAACTGGTATGCGGCCATGCATGCCAAAATGATAAAAAATACATATCATTTGCAAGATAAAATCGTATTAGAAAATCCTTTTCCGCTTTCGGAGGTTTTAAAAGAGCAACTAAAAGAGTACCCAAAGCGTTTTCAGCCACCTGGAGAGAAAAACGGACTTCGCTATCTAGATTCGTTTGCAAATGACCGTGGCCGAAACTATTCCAGACATATTTCAAAACCTACCGAAAGCCGTACTTCTTGTATCAGGATTTCTCCCTATTTAGCCTGGGGAAACTTGTCGGTGAAAATGGCCTATCAATATTTGTATGTTGCTCAGGCCCAAAAACCTTACAAAAGAGCGATTCAAAATGCAATGGTAAGGCTAAGATGGAGAGATCATTTTTCTCAGAAATTTGAAGTTCAATGCCAGTATGAAACAGAATGTCTAAACCCCAACTATGAAAAAATAGATTGGTCAACAAACCCCGAACACATAAAAGCTTGGGAGGAAGGTAAAACCGGACTTCCTCTTGTGGATGCTTGTATGAGGTGTTTGCACGAAACCGGCTGGATAAACTTCAGGATGCGTGCCATGGTGGTATCGGTGCTATGTCATCACCTGTTTATCGACTGGCGATTAGGCACTTATCATTTGGCAAGACTTTTTCTTGACTACGAGCCAGGCATACATTACCCGCAGTTTCAGATGCAAGCTGGTACTACTGGCATCAATACCGTCAGAATTTATAATCCAATAAAACAGTCAGAAGAGCACGATCCTGAAGGAATTTTCATAAAAAAATGGGTGCCTGAATTAGGTAATGTTCCAACAAAATATATCCATGAACCATGGAAAATGCCAGCACTGGAAATGCAACTCGCTCATTGTGAAATTGGCAAAGATTACCCCGCTCCTATTGTGGACTTTGATGCCGAAATCAAAAAGAACAGACCGCTGATTTGGGGTCACAAAAAAAGTAAAGAAACCAAAAGTTTTAATCCTAAAATACTCGAATTGCATGTCAGACCACAAAATAATTAGAACCGAAGATTTAGAACAAATGGAAACACGTTACCGTGCTTCATTTGTAAATTCCTTGGGCGGTTTCAAGAGTGTGGTGCTCATCGGCACCAAAAACAAAGAGGGCCAGGAAAATCTCGCCATTTTTAATTCTTTGATACATATCGGAGCCAACCCCGCCCTTTGTGCATTCATTGTAAGACCAGATGTTTCGCCAAGACATACGTTGGAAAACATCATCGAAACTGGCTTTTACACCATCAATCACCTTAATACAGACATATACAAATCAGCACACCAAACCTCTGCTCGTTATGATAGAGAAACCTCAGAGTTTGAGGCCACGGGTTTGGAAACAGAGTATTTGGAGGGTTTCTTCTCCCCTTTTGTGGCGAAAAGTAAAGTAAAGTTTGGCTGTGAATTTGTTCAAAGGATAAACATAGAACTCAATGGAACGAGCTTGATCATTAGTAAAATAGTTCAAATAGCCGTACCAGAAAACTGTATTTTAGCGGACGGATTTGTGGACATAGAAAAAGCTGGAAGCCTGACTGTAAGCGGTTTAGATAGCTACCACACTACTTCGAGACTTTCGAGACTTTCCTACGCCAAACCCAATAAATTTCCGGAAGAGATTTGAAAAAGCAACATTTGCCCTCTAAGGTTTGTGTGGTTTGCAGCAGGCCTTTCGACTGGAGAAAAAAGTGGGAAAAAGTGTGGGATGAAGTTAAATATTGCAGCGAAAAATGTAGAAAAAACAAACCTAAAAATCTGGAAAATATTTAAATTTTTATGAAAACAGCAGCATTGATATTTCCACATCAGTTGTTTGAAAACGCTGAAATACTCAGCCAGAATGCTGATTTTTATATAATTGAGGAATATTTGTTTTTCAAACAATATAATTTTCACAAACAAAAACTTTGGTTTCACAGGGCAAGTATGAAGTCTTACGAGGCATTTCTAGAAAAATCTGGAAAGACCGTTTTTTATATCGATGCCACGTCTAAAAATAGTAATATTCGGCTTCTTATTCTGCATTTGATTGACCTAGGTTATCAAGAAATCCTATACACCGACCCGACAGATAATTGGTTGGAGAAACGTATAAAAGAATTTGGTAAGACACTCACCCTTAAAAAGTTTAAAACGCCACTTTTTCTCAATACAGAAAAAGAGAACAAAGCGTTTTTCGAAACGAAGAAACGTATGTTTCAAGCGGATTTTTATATTTATCAAAGAAAAAAAACTGGAATTCTGGTAGATACGGCTCAAAAACCCATCGGAGAAAAATGGAGTTTTGATGAGGAAAACCGAAAGAAATTTCCAAGTTCAAAGACTCCACCATTTGTTCAGTTTCCAGAAATTGAAAATATCCAAAAAGAAGCTTTCGAATACATAAACAACTCATTCAGAGATAATTTAGGAAAACTTAACACTACATTTAATTTTCCCATAGACTTCGAATCGGCCAAACGGTGGCTAAAGAATTTTCTGGAAACCAGATTTCATTCTTTCGGAGAATACGAAGATGCAATCGTAAAAAATGAGATAATCCTGCATCACAGTTTACTTTCTCCACTAATAAATGTTGGTTTGCTTAGACCTGATTATGTATTAGATAGCACATTAGAATTTGCCGAAAAGAACAATGTGCCGATCAATTCTTTTGAAGGATTTGTGAGGCAAATAATCGGCTGGAGAGAATATATCAGGGCGGTTTATGAAATAAAAGGAGTGGAAGAACGAACCAAAAACTTCTGGAAATTTAAACGTAAAATTCCTGCATCTTTTTACAACGGAACAACCGGAATTCTACCCATAGATACAACAATCAAAAAAATATTACAAACGGGATACTGTCACCACATAGAGCGTTTGATGGTGATTGGCAATTTCATGTTGCTCTGCGAGTTTGATCCTGACGAGGTTTATAGGTGGTTTATGGAACTCTTTATAGATGCATACGACTGGGTAATGGTACCAAATGTGTACGGCATGAGCCAATTTGCCGACGGCGGACTGATGTCTACCAAACCCTACATCGGCGGAAGTAACTATATTTTAAAAATGAGTGATTATCAAAAAGGCCCATGGCAGGAAATCTGGGACGGGCTATATTGGCGATTTATCCATCAACACCGAGATTTTTTTAGTAAAAATCCACGCCTAAACATGATGGTAAACATTTTTGACAAAATGGACGACCTGAAACAAGCCGCCCATCTTAGAAATGCTGAGGAGTTTTTGGGGAAATTGTGAAATCTATTTACCACCCAATTCCATAATCTTCGCCGTGGTTGCTACTGCCTCCCCAGAAAGTACCGTGTTTCCAGTCTAAAAATATAGCATTGATAGGCCCACTTGTACGAGGCTGAAAATCAAGCGTGTAACCTTTACTTTTAAGTTCGGCTCGTGTCCACTCTGGCATGGCATCGTTGAGAGTCAATGCCCCTGGTTTTTTCTCATGTTTGCCAAAAGACGAATACATTTGGTAAGTCTTGAAACTTGGTGCCTCGCAGGCTTCTTGTACTGTCATACCAAATTCAACCACATTTAGGAAAAACTGTAGTAATAGCTGATCTTGCTCATCACCAGCTTGTTTGGCAAATGCTAACACTGGCTTTCCATCTTTAAGTGCCATGCTAGGCGTAAGTGTTACCCTAGGTCTTTTCCCTGGCTCCACCACATTAAATGGATTTTCTTTCGGATCTAATACAAAAGACTGCATTCGTTGACTTAGGCCAACTCCAGTATTTCCAGCAATACAAGCGGGCACCCAACCTCCGCTTGGCGTAATAGAAACCACCCAACCTTCTTTATCTGAGGCAATTACAGATGTGGTTCCAGAAGTAAATTCTTTCAAAAAATCCTCATTCATGGGGCCAGGATTTACTTTACCTACCTTGTTGAAGTTATTTATCAAGTCGAGATATGGATTCAGCTTATTTTCAAAAGGATACGGGTCGCCAGGTTTAACATTCGGATCGTTTTTCTCCCAATTGATGAGTTTCAAACGCTCTTTCGCATAATCTTTTGATAATAAGCCTTTCATAGGAGATTTTGGCTCAAATGCTGGGTCGCCATAATAAAAATCACGGTCAGCAAAGGCCAGGTTCATACTTTGGTAAAGTGTATGAATGTACCTCGAAGTATTATAACCCATACTTTTCAGGTCAAAATTTTCAAGGATATTCAATGCTTGCAGCATTACGGGACCTTGCGTCCACTCTTGAAGTTTATAGACCTCATAACCTTTGTAATTGGTCATGGTCGGCTCTTCAATCTTCACTTTCCAATTGGCTAAATCCTGCTCAGTTATTAATCCACCTTGTTCCTGAGTTCCACGAGCAATTTCTTTGGCAATATCTCCTTTATAAAATCTATCGTAAGCCGCATAAATGGCTTCTTTTCGAGATTTTCCTTTTTTCAAAGCCTCCTGTTCTGTGTAAACCAACTTCTGCAAGGTCTGCAAAAGTTCGTTTTGAACAAAAATTTCGCCTGCTTCAGGAGCCTCTCTTTCTTTGCCCAAATGTGGCAAAAACACTTTTTTTGAATACGGCCATTGTTTAATTTGAGCCTTTCCTTTTTCGATAGCATTCGCAGTTTGTGCCTCAATGGGATAACCTTCCGCCAATTGCATGGCTGGAGCTAAAACCTCCTTCAAACTCATCGTCCCGTACTCTGCTAACATTGTTAACAAACCACCCGGAGTCCCTGGTGTTACTGCAGCCAAAGGCCCAAATTCGGGCGGATAATTATAGCCTTTGCTTTTGTAAAAATCAGCAGTAGCACCGGTTGGAGCCACCCCTAGTGCATTTATGGCTATTACTTTTTTGGTTTTGGGATTATAGATCAAAGCCTGCGTTTCTCCCCCCCAACTCAGTACATCCCACATGGTGCAAGTGGACGCCAACATAGCACAGGAAGCATCAATGGCATTGCCTCCTTTGGAAAAAATCATTGCTCCTGCGGTTGCAGCCAAGGGTTTTCCGGTAATGGCCATCCAGTTTTTACCATGTAAGGGTGGTTTCTGGGTTTGCACTGGAAAGGTATTGAATGATTGTCCAAAACTATGGAAACTGATAATTAGAAATAAGGTCAATAGTTTGTTCATGTTGAATTGTTTAGGTTAGGATAAAACAAATATGAGCATTAAAATTGGAAATTAAAAAGGCATATTTCTTACAATTTATTAGTTTTATAAATACAAAAAAAGATTAGATGCCTAAAATAGAACATGTGGCCATGTATTGCCAAAATTTAGAGATTATAAAAGACTTTTATGAAAAATACTTCGGCTGTAAAACGGGACCAAAATACATCAATGCTGCGAAAGGATTCGAATCTTACTTTCTAAGTTTTGAAGATGGTAGTCGACTGGAAATCATGACGAAAACTTCTGTAAATGAATCTATTAACCCTAAAGAATTACTCGGACTTACACACTTGGCCATCAGTGTTGGAAGCAAAGAAAATGTGGACAAGCTCACAAAAAAGATAGAAGACGATGGCTATGAGGTAGTTGGACCTCCAAGAACCACCGGAGACGGATATTACGAAAGTGTGATTCTTGACCCCGAATTGAATCGTATCGAAATTACCATCTAAATAAACCGCAGAATAAAAGCCCGTTCTAATCCGATTTTAATTATCACGCATTAGAATTATATTTGTTGCTGCAATTACACTATAAACTACCCTAATGCTAAAAAAATCACTATTTCTAATTTTGACTTTTGTGACTGTTGCCAAAGCTCAAGATGCTGAAATCTTTAAACCGAACGACCAGAAAGTTATTTTTCGAGCGACTGAAATTCAAAATAATATAAAAATAGATGGTCATTTAAAAGACGATGAATGGAAAAATGCTATCCCATTTGAACAGTTCATCGAGGTAGATCCATTTCAAGGGGCAATTCCAAAACACAAAACCATTGCGAGAGCTCTCTTCAATAAGCAATTTCTTTACATTGGTGTTTTTAATAGGGATACTTTGGGCAAAAAATCAGTCCGAGTAATCGACTTCAAAAGAGACTTTAATACCAGAACTTCAGATTATCTTGGAATGGCCATTGACGGTTTTAACGACGGACGTAATGCCATGGTATTCACCACCAATCCACATGGTGTACAGAGAGATTTTTTATCTTTTGATGCCACTTTGGTAGACCTGGATTGGGACGGGCTTTGGAAAGTAAGAACCTCAAGAAGCGACTCAGGATGGTATGCAGAATTTGCAATTCCTTGGAAATCATTAAGATACAACAAACCCACCTCTGAAACCTCAGAATGGGGGTACAACATGAACCGTAGCCGGAGAATGACCAACGAAAACTATGCTCTCTCATTATTCCCGAGGTCGTTTAATGTCTTGAGGATGGATTACGCCGGAAAGTTGGTCGGAATCAAACCTCCTCCACCGTCGCCCAACATAAGAGTTCAACCATTTTTACTGACTTCATTTGACAAATATCAAAACATAGCTGACAAAAAACCTCAGGAAACACAAGTCAAAGTAGGTGGTGAAATTAAATGGGCCATAACTCCGAATTCGGTTTTGGACTTGACGGTAAACACAGACTTCGCCCAAGCCGATTCAGATAGACAGGTAAACAATGTAACGAGATTCAGTGTATTTTTCCCTGAAAGACGACAATTCTTCTTAGAAAATGCCTCGCTTTTTGGCACAAGTATCGGTCCTGCAGCAGATTTATCGGGCGGTTCCATGCGTATTCAACCATTCTTTAGTCGACAGATTGGCTTGGATGGATCTGGAAACCCCATCGCTTTAAATGTCGGCTCCCGTTTTGTGCATCGTTCGGCCAAGTCTAATTATGGAGCAATGTATATTCGCCAAAGAGACAATGGAAATTCACTCGGAACTAACTTTGTGATTGGTCGCTATTCAAGAAACTTTGGCGGCCAGAAAAGAATCGGTGGATTATTTACCACCAAACAAAACAGTCTAAATACCAATCTATCAGGCACTGTTGACGGTTTCTTCAGGTTTGATGCCGCCAATTCCTTAAACTGGATGGTAAGCACCACCTACGACACCCAAATCAAACAATCGGGTTTTGCGGGTTCTGCCCAATATTTTTATGCCAATAACCAGTGGAAACTTTGGTGGACACAATCTATCATCAGCAAAAACTATAATCCTGAAATCGGTTTTGTATCTAGAAATGACGTAATAGCCACCACACCTGGCATGTTCTATTATAACAGAGAAAAACTAGTACCACTCAAAAAAGTATTCAGGTCCTACGAGCCCAGTCTTTTGGTAGAAACTTATCATCAGGCAAGTACGAAAATCTTGACGGAATCCTCAGTGGGATTGAGTCCTTTCTGGTACCTGTTGCAATCGGGAGGTTTTATTGGGCATGTTTACACCATTTTTAGCCAAAATTTGCTTGAGCCATTTAGCCCGCTTAGGGTTAAAATTGATGTTGGGAAATATAATTACGCAAGGCATACAATATTTTGGTCGAGCGACGGATCAAAGAAATTTAGTTTCAATTGGAACGGGGAATATGGTAGGTACTTTAATGGAAAGCTGAACACCACCACCTTCAGGATTAATTTCTCACCGATTCCGCATATTGCCCTCAATGCATCGGCAAATAGAAATAAATTTACCAAGGTCGGTATCGAAAAAACAAACAAAACTGTCGACTTATTTGCACTAGAAGGTCGTTTGGCATTAAATCCGAGATTTCAACTAATTGGATTTTATCAAAAAGATTTATCCCAAAATGCCAATAACTACAATGTAAGATTGGCATGGGAGTATCAACCTCTTTCATTCTTATACTTGGTATTCAACAATCGCCAATTTGATTCAACACTCAGGCCCGAAACCCGAGCCAGAGAGGATCACGCCATTGCCAAAATCAGCTACTTGAAACAATTTTGATTATAACTCATCCACCCAGAAATCGAATTCACAAGTGACAGAATTATATAATAACAAGTACAGAATACCTTCTGCAAGACTTCAAAGCTATGATTACGCTAGCCAAGGGATGTATTTCGTAACGATTTGCACCAAATTCATGCAGCATTTTTTTGGAAAAATCATAATTGATTCGGTAAATAGAAAGGCAAAACTTGAACCGACTGAAATAGGCAAAATCGCCGAAACGGAATGGTATAAAAGCCTAGAAATGAGGCCTGATATGAATTTGGACATTGGCGAATTCGTTGTGATGCCTAACCACATTCATGGAATCATAATTATTGGCAAAAATGAATTTAATTCTGGGGATTTAAATTCGCAATGGCATTGGAATATGGATGCAATTGCAAATTCGGAATCACACCGCAATATGGATACCATTGCAAATTCGGAATCGCATCGCAATATGCATGCAAATTCGCATTCGCATCGCAGTATGCATGCAAATTCGCATTCGCATCGCAGTACAGACGCGATGCATCGCGTCTCTACGCAATCTGCATCCGCCACGCAATCCACATCCCCCACGCCATCCACATTCAAAAACGCCTTCGCACCGCAATCCAAAAACTTGGCCTCCATCATACGGGGCTATAAATCGGCGGTAACCACCTATGCCCGCAAAAACAAAATCCGATTTGAATGGCACGTACGATATCACGACCATATTATTCGAAATGAGGCAGAATATCTCAGAATTTCCAATTATATCAAAAACAACCCATCAAAATGGCTTGATGACAAATTCAATAATTCTAAATAAATAGCACTTTGACCTCAATTTAAAAGACGCATTCACTATTTTTGAATAAAATAACCTTTTTCTAGAATGAACAAACTCTTCAGAATAACGCTAATCATAATCCTTATTTTTAATAGTTCAATTTTCGCCCAAAAAAAGCCTGAATTTTTAACAAAATACAATGAGGCTTGGGTAGAAAATACTCTAAAAAGTCTAACACTTGAAGAAAAGATAGGGCAATTGCTCATGCCGAGAGGCAATACCTCCGGCAAGGGTTATGATCCTGAAAAGCTAAAAGTTTGGGTGAGAGATTATAAAATCGGTGGAATCGTATTTTTTGCGGGTCAACCTACCATTCAGGCAAGGATTGTGAATGAACTGCAAGCCATGAGCAAAACTCCTTTGATGATAGGGATGGATTTGGAGTGGGGAATGGCCATGAGGTTAGATAGCACCGTGCGTTTTCCGTACCAAATGGCCCTCGGGAGTATGCAGGGAGGGGAAAATCTCATTCAAGAAATGGGAAATGAAGTGGGGCTACAATGTAAAAGGATGGGTGTACATATCAACTACGCTCCTGTAGTGGATATCAACAACAATCCACAAAATCCCGTCATAAATTTCAGATCTTTCGGTGAAGATAAACTGGCGGTAACCACCAAAGCTTTTGCATATATGACAGGCTTACAAAACCAAAGAATTCTCTCTACCGCAAAACACTTCCCAGGACATGGTGATACAGGGGTAGATTCCCATTATGACTTGCCAATCATTTCGCATGACAAAGCACATTTGTCAGAAAATGAATTGTATCCTTATAAATTCTTGATAGAAAATGGCTTAAGTGGCGTCATGACCTCGCATTTGAGTGTTTTGAACCTCGATACCACTAAAAATCTTGCGGCTACATTTTCTGGAAAAATCGTTACGGATCTTTTAAGAAAAGACTTGAAATTTGAAGGCCTCACCTTTACGGATGCCATGGATATGCAGGGTGCTGTGAAATATTTCCCCAATGGAGAGGCATTGGTAAGAGCTATTTTAGCTGGAAACGACATCCTTGAAACGTTCGAGGATGTTCCAACGGCAGTGGCTGCCATTAAAAAAGCCATCGAAAACAAACAGTTGTCTTTAGATATATTGGACGAGCGAGTGAGAAAGATTCTTAAGGCCAAATCATGGGTGGGTCTGGACAACTACAAACCCATAGAAATCAATAACTTGGTGGAAGATCTGAATACCATAAAATCCGACTATTTGAACAGAGTCTTTGCTGAAAAATCGATAGTTACACTTAGAAATAACAAAGAAATATTGCCCATCAAAGACTTATCGAAAAATACGGTGATATTATCTATTGACGCCACCGGAAACACACCGTTTCAAAGAATGGCTACCAATTATACTGATACCAAATTGATTTCTATTGAACCAAATGGAACATTGGAACAAAACAAAACCAAAATAGAAGAGGCTCTAAAAGCTGAAAATCTAATTATCGGGTGGCACTTGGCAAACATTCGCCCTGGAGCAAACTATGGCATAAACGCCAACAATGCCTTGATTATTAAAGCCTTATCGGAAAGAAATAACGCTACCCTAGTAATATTCGGAAATCCTTATGCTCTTGGCAAAGTGGATGGTCTTAATAACTTTGATGGCTTAATATTGGCTAATCAACTCACAAAATATACGGAGGAGGCAGCAGCCATGGCAGTTTTTGGAGGATTAGAAAGTAATGGTAGGTTGTCAGTAACGGTGAATGAGAAATTCAAATTAAATGATGGGGTCTTAGTTCAAAAAAATGGTCGTCTTGCCTATGGCACTCCTGAAATGGTGGGCTTGGATAGTAAAGTTTTCAATGCCAGAATTGACTCGGTGATTAATATTGGAATAAAGGAAAAAGCCTATCCGGGTGCTGTAATGCAGGTGGCTAAAAATGGCAGAGTAATTTACCAAAAGGCATTTGGATTTCATACTTATGAGCAAGCTGATGACTTGAAAAATAAGCTCAGAGCAAAAAGCAATTTTGAAATCGGAAACAAATCCGATGTTATGGACAATCCGAAAGAACTGCAAAATGCTAAAAATATAGCTACTACAAACGGGATTGATCCAAAAATACTTGGTATGGTGGATTTGAACGATTTATATGATTTCGCGAGTGTTACCAAAATTAGCACCTCAGCATTAGCCGTAATGCAATTGATGTCCGAGAATAAATTTGACCTCGACAAGACATTCGGTGAATATTACGAGCCCTTCAGAAATTCTAACAAGGAAAATCTAACTTTCAAAAACATGCTTACCCACAGATCAGGCCTGAAAGCTTGGATTCCGTTTTGGATGGACTGTGTCGATTCTTTGGCCACAATTGAAAAAGCGGTAAAATTAAATCCTTCACTAGAAAATTTGGTGATTAAAAATTTTAAAAAACAGGGAATTCTTGCAAAAATCTTAAAACTGAAACCAAAATATACACTAGACTACGCAGCAACACTGAAAAAAGACAAAACTATTTGGGTCAAAAGCCTAAATACGAAAACCATTACTTGGTTACCAGGGATATTTAGCAATATCAAAACTGAGCAGTACAATGTTGAGGTTGCCGATACACTTTTTATGAATAAAGAAAGAATGGCGTTTATTATGAATCAAATAAAAGAATCGCCCGTAAAACCTCATCAGGGCTACGTTTATAGTGATTTGCATTATTATACTTATCCGGCTTTTGTTCAAAGTATAACCGGCCAAACATGGGAAGATTACCTCAAAACAACTTACAAATCTCTCGGGGCAAGCACTTTAACTTATAACCCAAGACGTTTTTATGGTTTGAATAGAATTGTCCCTACAGAAAAAGACACCTTATTTAGAAAAACGCTCATCCATGGCCGTGTACATGACGAAGGTGCAGGTATGTTAAACGGAATTTCTGGCCATGCTGGGCTTTTTGGATCGGCAAATGACCTAACTAAACTCATGCAAATGTATCTGCAAAAAGG
Organism: Leadbetterella sp.; assembly: GCA_035299025.1. Lineage (GTDB taxonomy): Bacteria > Bacteroidota > Bacteroidia > Cytophagales > Spirosomataceae > Leadbetterella. Next base: position 74,323 of record DATGXK010000013.1, on the reverse strand, counting down.
AAGTTTTGGTGGAAAGCAGTACATCAAGCCTGAAATTGTTGACCAATGTACTGATTATCAATTCCCCTATGAAGGAAATAGACGAGGAATTGCATTTGAAAAGTTAGATTTTAATAAAAACATAAGCAATGGTCCACAACTGGCCTCTTCAAAAAGTTACGGGCATTCAGGCTATACAGGCACATATACTTGGGTAGATCCTGAATTGGATTTGGTCTATGTTTTTCTTTCCAACAGAGTTTATCCAACCAGAGATAACACAAAAATTTCCTCTCTAAATATCCGTACTGAAGTCGGCAACCAAATAATAAAGACGATTAAAGGCAAGTAATTAAAAATTTCTCTAAACGCCTGATAAATACATTAATATCAGGCGTTTTTTGTGTACTTTTAACATACCTAAGGTTCTAAACTGAAAAAAAATGTCAACTTTAAACAAAAAACCAGCACTTTCTATTCTCAATTTCCTTCTGTTTGCAGCAGTGGTTTATATCAATACACTAGCGGTTACCTTACCTATAAACGGAAAAAGTACTGGAGAACTATCGGACCAATACCCTAACCTTTTTGTACCTGCAGGCTTCACTTTTTCTATTTGGGGAGTTATATACTTACTGCTTTTTATTTTCGTAGTATATCAAATTTGGGTTTCGTTCAACAAAAAAGCTACACAAAAACTCACCGCTCAAAGTCAACTGCTATTTGGACTCACCAATATTCTAAACATAAGCTGGATACTGGCTTGGCATTATGAAAAGATGTGGATTTCTGTTTTTATCATGATAGCATTTCTATCAACCCTGATAGTCCTTTTCATTAACAATGAAAAAATAAAGACCATGACTTTTATGGAAAAAATAACTCTTCAAACACCTATAAACGTATATCTAGGTTGGATTTCTGTGGCTACAATCGCCAACATTACGGCATTATTGGTCACTTTAGGGTGGTCTGGTAGCCCACTCACCGAAAGTACATGGACTATCTTAATGCTCAGTATTGGAGCTTTTTTGGCCGTAATTATGCTATTCAGAAGAAGCAATTTTGCTTATGCTTTGGTAATTATTTGGGCATTTTACGGTATTTATTCAAAAAGGCAAACTTCCTCTAATCCTGAAATAGCACAAACTGCATTGATCCTGATAGTTATAATTGCCTTTAGTTTTGCCTACATTTTATTCAAAAACTTGAGGCGTAAATTTTAAGATTTCGTCGCTTGGTTCAAAAAAATGTTCTCGTCTGATTCCTTGGCATAGCTTTTGAATTCCAAATTTCTAAACAAAGCATTTTTTATGGAATTATTAGGAATAGGATCAAGAATAAAACACACGACATTCGGAATTGGCGTTGTAATAAACGTTAAATCTGATGGTTACGAGATAACTTTTATTGAAGAAGGCACCCGCAAAATCAAACTAGATGCAGAATTAGAAATCATTCACAAAACAGCATTTTCGAGCGATTTAGTAAGCCTTTTTGATATGGAGCGGTCAATGACAAGGATACTTCAAACTTGGATGGACGCCACCGAAATAGTGCCACTTGGCGACAAATGGAAGGGAGGAAAAATGATTTTAGAGCCAGGAAAAGTAGGTTTATCGGCGAAAGAAATACCTGTTGAAACATTCTTCCATAAAATTGTAATGATGCGAGACCGTCTAAGAGTAATGGAGCAAAAAATTAATGCCTCGGAGCTGGACGATGAAATTAAAATTGATATTCAGCAATACATTTCTCGCTGTTATGGCTCCATGACGACCTTCAACATTCTTTTTAAAGAAACCGACCATCAATTTAAAAGTTGAAAGAAACTCAAATTTTATAAATACTATACAAGAAAAAAGAGGAGCACCACTCCTCTTTTTGTCTTTTTAACCCTATAAACCCTTAAAAATTAGTCTATTATTTTATACTCTACGCGTCTATTTAATTTTCTATTTTCCTCTGTATCGTTGGCCGAAACAGGTTGGGTATCTCCCAAACCTACAAATTTTATCCTATTGCCTGAAATGCCTTTACTCACCAAATATTCACGCACATTATAAGCCCTTTCCAAAGAGAGTTTTTTATTGGCCTTTGGGTCACCTTGGTTGTCGGTATGGCCTTCAATTTGGATTTTAAGAGTGGCGTTGTCTTTCAAATAGGCTACTAAATTGTCCAGCTGCTCAAAAGACTCAGGCAAAACCTTAGATTCTCCAATTTCGAAATATACCTTATCAAGTTTGAAAGTCGATTTTTCAGGATTCACAGGTATGCCAATGCTTTCAATTGTTTCTTCCTTTATTTCAGGCTTGGGTTGTACTTCAGGTAGCTGTTTTGCTGGAGCCACAGGTTCTAAAAACAAATCTTTCTGATAACTGCCTTTTTTCAAAAAAGCACCAACATCAAAAGATTCCTCCATACCATCATATCCAACAGAACTAATTTTGTACAAAACCTCCTTGGCTGTAATCATGAACTCATAGGAGCCTGATTTTGAAGTCTGTACAGAATCTATAATCTGGAGTGTTTTGGCATCATAACAAAGAATTTTTGCCGAAATTGGCTTATTACTCACCGCATCAATGACCTTTCCAAAGAGTTTAAAATCTTCAGATTCTTCATTTTCTACTTCCTCTTTTGGAGCAGCCGCCAAAGCTTTTGGCTTGGAATTGGTATCGGGGTTATTAATATTGATTCCGAAGAAATTCCAATAAGTAAAATTGTCCGCCCGATCGCTGTCATGCTCTATGAGATCAATATTTTCAAAACCCTTCGGAATTTTCTCGAAGTAGACTTTGAAAAAATATTTTTTACCTGGCTCAACATCCTTTCTATTTGGTGCTGTTGGAATATCTGTTGCCTTTATAAATTTGTATTTCTTCCCATCTGAGGTTTTCAAATAGGAAGTAGGTTGGAAACTAATGGTACTGGCGTTTTCCTGTTGCAAAAATTGCTGCAAAATCATGTTCCGCATCATCGGATTCATATTTTGCAATTGTTCTTTTTCCTTCGGATTCTCTTTTAGATATTCTTCCAAAATTTCTTTAGCAGTTTTGGCAACAAACTGCATCGAAAATATCGTGCGGTCTTCGGTTATTTCGACTTTATTGATGTAAACATCCTTGGTAGATTTCTTTTTTATTTTAGGGTTGGAAGTAACCTGAGCATCAACCCCTAAACTTGCCAATAAGAAGATAATGAAAAGGACTTGCTTCATTGATTGTATTTGCGTTTTTAATTTTCAAAACGCAGAATCACAGAAATTAGTTTTCAGTTTCATTGTTAAAAAGTGTTAATCAATCTTCACAAATCGGTGGAAAAACTCAATCTCTAATGTCTTTTCCGATCATACTTTCAAAGTTCCGAAGCTCTCCCATCATTACCAATATGTCTGCTGCGGTAAATATGTGATCTGCTTTCAGTTTGGTATCTACGGTAGCTTTTTGGGTTTTCATTCCAAGAAAATTCTTCTTTTCTTCAAAATGTTTAATAGCAATAAGCTTCAAATCGTACTTTTGCTCGAAATCCACCGTTGAAAGTTCTCTTCCTATATATCGCTCAGGAACTTGAAGCTCAATAATGCTACAATTGTCAGACAAATCGAAAGACTCTACTATGCCTTTCATTTCTAATTGCTTAGCAAACATTTCGGCAGCTATTTCTTCCGGATTAAAAATGGTTTCTATTCCGATAGACTCCAAAACAGTATGATGAACCGGACTTATGGCTCGGGCAATGATTTGTTTGGCATTGAATTGCTTCATGAGTGCGGTGGTAATTATAGAAGCTCCCACGTCTTCACCAATGGCAATGACCACCATATCTACATCCTTAATAGGCAAACTGCTGTAGGAGTTGGCCTTGGAGGTATCTAGACTGATGGCATGCGTAACCTTGTTTTTTAATTGGTCCACTACCTCAAATCTACTATCGACACCAAAAACTTCGTGCCCCATCGTGGTAAGCCTCATGGCCAAAGTAGACCCAAAATTGCCCAAACCAACTACAATATATTTCATAAATCTAAATTTTACATTACCTGAACACTATCTTTTGGATACCGGTAGGTATCACAATCTACTTTTTTGAACAGACCAAACAACATCGTAAACAAGCCTACCCTACCCAAAAACATACACACAATCAACACCAATTTGCTCCCATCAGATATCGTTGGGGTTAGGTTGAGCGAAAGGCCAACCGTTCCATAAGCCGAGAAACACTCAAAGGCAACCTTGTGTAGGGGTATCTGAGGATCAAAAATTGACATCAAAAAAATAGAGACACCCAAAATCATGAACGAGATAAAGATAACCACAAAGGCTCTCTGTACTGAGCTTTGAGAAATTTCTCTTTTAAAGAGTTCTATTCTGGTTTTTCCTTTGGCCAAAGCGACGACGTTAGAAACAGCCAAAGTGAATGTGGTAACTTTTATACCTCCTCCAGTAGAACTCGGAGCAGCACCAATCCACATCAATAACAGATATATCAAAATAGTACCCTGCATCAAATTGCCCATATTCACCGTATTAAAACCGGCTGTTCGAGGTGTAACCGAGCCAAAAAACGAGCCTGACAACCTACCGTATAAACTTGTATGTTCGGCCAGGGTGTTGTTTCTTTCCAAAAAATAAAATGCGATAGTACCACCAACCAAAAGTATGGCCGTACTGCTCAAAACTAACTTGCTGTGTACTGAAAGATGTTTGGCTTGAAAACTTATCCTCTCCCCAAAAAATAGTAATCGAGACAAACTTTTGGTGTAATTTTTCAGTGTGTTGTAAATGTCGATGATAACAGGAAAACCTATACCTCCCAAAATTATCAGCCACGAAATGACGTTTTGGAGGTTGTAATTATTTCTTAAACCACTGTTATAAAGGCCGTCTGGTGCTGTGGAGAATCCTGCATTGCAAAAGGCCGAAATAGAATGAAAAAATGCAAAAAACCAATGCTCTGAAGTGCTACCAGGGTAGTTGCCCTGAATAAAAACAAAAATCAAAACTGCTCCTAAAATCTCAATCAGAAGTGTATAAAAAATTATTTTCTTGAGTATTGAAAAAAGCGAATTGGGCTTATCAGTCTCAATTATATTACTCAAAATCAAATGATTACGCAAAGACATGCCGCCTCTAAAAAGAATTGCAAAAAAATTGGTAAAAGTCATTAGCCCTAAACCACCAATTTGAATGAGAATCAAGAGAATATCCTTACCAAATTGGGTAAACTTGGTAGGCACATCTACTGTACTCAGGCCGGTTACGCAAACTGCACTGGTAGCCGTAAATAGCGAGTCAATCAAGCTAAGATTTCCATTTGTTGCGGAGGGTATCAAAAGCACAGCTGTACCCCAAAATATGAGAAAACTAAAGGAAATAGTAAAAAGTATAGACGGGCTAAGGAGTGAGTTTTTTACTTCTGTTGAAACAGAAAAAAAACGAAGAAAAAAGAAGGAGGCGATTAGTAAATAAAGAAAATAACCACTGCTAAATACGGCATTTTGGTTTTTGAAAATGTTGAACACCAAGAAAACAAAAAAAGTAACAAAGTCAGAAATGTGTTTCCTTTCGAATATCTTCTTCTTTGAACTTAAGATAATCTTTAGTGTCCATTTGAACAAAAAGAAAATCATGAGCAGCTTTGGAATCTGCCTCAAAAAATTATTTACCCAATCGACAGCATACTGCTCTTTTGGAAAACCAATCTGATAGATGACTAATAAAAAACCAAACAGAAGCGTAAGAAATATCACTCGGTTCGTGTTTTTTACAATGGATTCCTTGAGAATATAAAATCTATCCTCATAATCAACCCAGTTTTCTTTTAAGCCCAAACTTTATAAATATTATATTTATCGTTCGAAGGTACTCATGCAATTCTAATTATCAAATCTTTGTGGAGAAAAACCTTCAATGCCCATTTCCAAGTTTTCGTTGGCTACAAGCTGTGCGATAAGTTTCCCAGATGCCGGAGCCAAGCTAATGCCCATCATGGCATGGCCTGTATTGATAAATAAATTCTTGTAATCAGCGGACTTGCCGATATAAGGCAATCCATCGGGTGAACAAGGCCTAAAACCATACCAAACATTTTCTTTTTTTGGCAAATCAAGGGTATAATTTGGGAAGAATTCTGGAACCGATTTTATGATTCCACGAACTCTATTCATGTTTATGGTGCTGTCCAACCCTCCGATTTCCATGGTGCCGCCAAACCGCACAAATCTACCAGACATTGGGGTGATTGCCACTCTTGCCTCTACCAATATATTCGGTATAAATATCTCTTTGTTAGGCAATTGCGACTTGCTTACACTATAACCTTTACCCGCTTGCATGGGTAAACTCAACTTCAGCATTTTACCCAAAACACCAGACCAAGAACCTGCCGCCAATACCACCTTATCTGCCTCAATGTTTTCACTTCTACCGTTGCTAAGTATTTCTAGAGAAGTAATGCTATCACCAGCCGACTGAACACCAACCAGTTCCGAGTTATTTTTTATAACAACTCCCTTTTCAATTAAATACCGTTTTAGTGTCTCTATAAGCTCGGTGGGGTTCAAGTGTGCATCTCCTGGAAAATAAACCGCTCCTGCCACATCAGGTTTTATTTGCGGCTCCAGAGCGTGAATCTCTTGCCTCCCCAAAACTTTGGCCTCAATTCCAATTTTATTGGCTAGTTCGGCCACATGGGCCTCCTCATCCAACGTACTTTGCTTTTTACAATACATTATCAGGCCCTTTTCTTCGTAAGAATAGTCAAACTTTTGGGCTAAATCATGATACAAAGACTTCGAAATCAAGCCCAAATCACGCAAAATAGGTACAGACCTGTCCACGTGTTTTTGGTTTGAGTTTTTATAAAATTGTAGGCCCCATTTCAATAATTCAAGGGAGACTCTAGGTTTTACATAGAACGGACTCTCACTATCGAGCATCCACTTAAGTCCTTTTTCAATCATTCCGGGCGAAGCCAAAGGAATAAAATGACTTGGAACCACCATACCGGCATTGCCAAAAGAGCAACCCTCCTCTCCTGAAGACTTGTCTATTATGACTACTCGTTCCCCAGCTTCAAGTAGATAATAAGCTGAAAATAAACCTATAACACCACCACCGATAATAACTACTGGTTTTTGAACCATATAGATTTTCTATTAATTCTTTTCTGAAATCTTTGTAATAAATATAACCTTCTAAATCACCTGAAAACCAAAAGCATAGGGATCGTCCTCGGCATCGATAGAAATGATGTTTTCACCATAAATTCTAGCCCACCCTTCAATACTTGGATAAATGGCCTCAAAATCGCCAACCTTGGTTCGGCCTTCTATTCTACCCACAAATTTGCTTCCGATTATACTCTCATGCACGAATTCATCGCCTTCTGACAGTTTACCTTTTGCGGCCCATTGGGCCATTCTGGCAGAAGTACCTGTACCGCACGGCGATCTATCAATGGCCTTGTCTCCATAAAATACTGCATTGCGAGCTGTTGATTTTTCGTCTATTACGGCTCCAGTCCACAAAATATGACTCAAACCATTTATAGAATCGTTTTCAGGATGTACAAAAGTGTACTGTTCATTCAGCCTTTCTCTGAGTACTCTCGACCACGAAATCAATTGATCGGCTTTGAAATGCTCCAAGCCAGGGAAATTTTGTTGAACATCTACAATGGCATAAAAATTACCTCCGTAAGAAACATCCACTTTCAACATTCCTAAATCAGGGCATTCAACTTCTATATTTTGTTTGTATAAAAAAGACGCCACGTTGGTCAACTTCACAGACTTCACCTTACCGTTTTCTGTCTTATAGGAAATATCAACCAAACCTGCTGGAGCTTCCATCCTCACTTTTCCTTCTACTTTGGGCTTAATGTAACCCTTCTCTATCCCCAAAGTTATGGTTCCGATGGTACCATGTCCACACATGGGTAAGCAACCGCTAGTTTCTATGAAGAGAACACCTACGTCATTCTGCGGGTCACTGGGAGCATATAAAATACTACCAGACATCATATCGTGGCCGCGTGGCTCAAACATGAGTCCTTTTCTTATCCAGTCGTATTCTTTGAGAAAATGCTGCCTTTTTTCAGACATATTTGCTCCTATCAAATCTGGACCACCGCTGGCCACAAGCCTAACCGGATTGCCACATGTATGAGCATCGAAGCAATGAAATACCTTTTCCATCAAAGCTTATATTTGAGGTAAAACAGGCCTAACTTTAAGGGCTTTCTCAATAACGTCCAAAACGGCCTGACGCTCCTCTCCTACCAATGGAAGCCTTGGCTCGCGAACCATCTCGGTTCCCATTCCAACCGCAACCTCTGCCAATTTGATGTTTTGAACAAACTTGTTGCCTATATCTAAATGAAGAAGTGGGAAAAACCAACGGTAAATTTCTCGTGCTTCTTGTATTCTTCCTTGTTTAACAAGCTCATAAATAACCACAGTTTCTCTAGGAAAACCACAAACCAAACCAGCTACCCAGCCATCGGCACCCATTACGAGGCTTTCAAATGCCAAATCGTCAACACCGCTCAAAATCTTGAATCTACCACCAAATTCATTGATAATGTCTGTCATGTATCTGATATCTCCTGTAGATTCCTTCATGGACTCAAAATGTTGATTTTGTGCCAAATCTCTGAACATCGGAATAGACAAAAATGTCTTGTAAGCTACCGGATTGTTGTATGCCATTACCGGAAGGTCAGTGGCATCGGCCACTTTGTGCAAGTAATGAAGCGTTTCTCTGTCGTCTGAGGCATATCTCATAGGTGGCAACATCATCAGTCCGTCTCCTCCTTCCTGCTCCACGGTCTTCACAAAACTCACAGCCTCGGCCGTTACGCACTCCGCCACTGTCATAATCAAAGGCACTCTACCAGCTATAACTTTCTTTGCTGAAGCCAACAAAGCCAGCTTTTCGTCGGTAGATAGCGTTCCGTTCTCGCCCAAAGAACCGCAGACAATAACGCCATGCACACCAGCTTTTATTTGTTCGTTTATATTATTTTCGAATGTCTGAAAATCAAGGCTTTGATCTTCAAAAAAATTAGTAGTAACGGCGGGATACACCCCGGTCCAAAGTGGTTTCATAAAGAAGAATATTGATAGTTTATTGAAAAAATCACGAAAAAATGTGACAAAAAAAATTATTAGGCCTCTGGCTTGACGTCCGTTTTTGGTTTGATGATGCTGGCAAACATGTCATTTATCATCTTTTCAGCCTCAGGATATTGATTTTTGAGGTTCTGCACTACCTCATTGAATTTAGTACTGGCACCGTTTTTCAATTCCTCAAAATATTCTGGGGCTTTCTCCAAAGCAGCTTCTGCCTCGTCTTTCAGTTCGTTTCCTTTGGCTTTGAGGTCTTCCATCACTTTTTCACCTTCTTCCGTGTTGAGATATTTGTTTAAAGCAATGCCCGCCGCAGCTCCAAGAATAAATGTGGCAAGATGTTTAGATGTAACGCCCATGATGGTAATGTTTATTGATTTAAAACCTAAATTTATGGCTAATAAATAAGAATAAAAAAAATATTTAATAAATACTCTTTCAGAAATATTTCTGAATGTCGGCTTTTAAATCACCCAAAACAGAGTTGATGGTCTGAGAACACACTAAGTCCTGATTTTTAAGTATTTGCAGCACCACATCTCTCGAATTGCCCAAATTCTTATGAGCCAATATCTGTTGATTCAAGTCTGAAGCGGTGGTATTGGCGGCCATTACAATCTTGTCCCAAATGGCCGGTTCTATGTAAATCTGCTGAGCAGTATTGTGGTTAAGCTCATTTTTGATGTCAGAGATGACCGCACTCTGGAGATTTTCTATTGTTAAGTCTGAAAAATTCAAACGAGTAAACATGTTTTCTGGCTTGATTCTCTCTAAAAAAAGAGCCATTCGCTCGTAAGCTTGTAGGCGAAGTGGGAAGGCAATTTCTTGTTGAGATTTGGTTTTGGCAAAGCCAAAATGGCGATTAAGAAAGTAATTGTACAATAAAAAAACTACTCCAACAACCAAAACAACGAAACCGAGCAAACCCACTAAATCCATTTCTTTCAATCTTAATTTTCTCCAAAAATAGTTTATGTTTCGATAAATTAAAAATCAGGAAACAACTGAAAATTTCTTGGTTACTGTGTTTTTGATAAAATGCACAGGTTTTCGGAAATTCAAAGTTCCTCTATTTGATTATTTGGCATGATTTTTCGTTATTTCTTGTCTGAACGTGGGGTCTGACAAGCCCGAGCAACATTTTTAGCTGACCAATGAAAATACTAGACATAAGAAAAAACATCTTCCTATTACTAGGTTTAATAACCCTAATGATAGGTATTTTGTATTTTTTCTTTGTCGAAAAAAACTCACAGAGCAACCACGAAGGCCACTATCAAACCTCTTTACAGAAAAACATCAATAAAGAATTATTGGTCTCTGACTATGAGCTCAACCAAGTATTAAAGCAGGTTTCTGAGAAAAAATTTGTTTCTTTTGAACAGCTAAAGCTCAGCACCAAATATCCCTATTACATTTTCAGAAACCGGAAGCTTGCATATTGGTCGGAGTATCGGGTTGTACCGAAATACGAAAAGCTTTCTGGCAAGGGAGATGTTTTTTTTGCGAGTTATTTTCAAAACAAAGGCATTTTTCAGAGAAAATCTGCAATTATTAACAAAGACACCGTAGAGGTTTTCTCGCTCATTAACCTTTATAGGTTTTATCAAAACCAAAACGATTATCTGCAGTCAGGATTCGATACCGAGATTTTCCAGCCAGCACCTTTAAAACTGTCTGCTGAGAATTTTGAGAACGCCAATCCGATTTTAGATTTTTCAAAAAAACCTTTATTTTACTATCTCGGACCTGAAAAGGACAAAATTATCAATTCCAGCTTGCCAAGAATCACCCTCTGGATTTTTATAGTTTCGTTGGTCTTTCTTTCCCTGTTTTGTATTCAAACCGTAAAATCCTTACTTCACAATCACAAATTCGGACTGGCCATTGTGCTACTTTTTGCATTTCTAGTGGTTCTTCGAATTATACTTTTATTTACTGGGTTACCTTGGATATTTCTAAACCAAGAGGTGTTCAATCCCGGCTTTTACACCGGTTCCATCATTTCGCCTACTTTGGGCGACACTGTCTTAAACGGACTTTTTGTGATGATTTTTGCCGCTGTAGTGGCCTTGTATTATTTCAGGACAAGCTTTTTTTTAAAACTGAATAGAACGAAGCCATATATAAAGAGCATCATTTCTGTTCTGATGGTTTTGGCTGTAATGGCACTTGCACATATTTGTGCCGTTCAAATAGAGGAAATCTACGAAAAATCTCTTTATAATCTGGGCTATTCGATGAATTTGGGACTAAGCAAGTTCAAAATCATCAGCTTTGTTTATTACTTCTTTGTTTTGGGAAATTTCTTTATTGGCTCACACATAGCCATCAACCTTTTCCTTAAACTCCAACCAAAAACCAAATTCGGTTTTTTTCATTGGCTTTATGGTTTTTTAGCTGGTCTTATCATATTTTATTTCCTTTCAGGTGTTGAACTAGCTTTTGTTTTGGCCGGAATATATTTCTGGATAGTTTACGTTTTCAAACTTTCCAGATATTTCTACACGCTCCGATTTCAAACTTTGCTTTATTTCATTCTGGCGGCATTCTGCTTTGCCCTGATTTCAGTCAAAACTGTTGAAAATGAAGAAACGAAAAAAAGTATATTAGATAAAAATAACTTTGGACATAGATATTTAGCCGAAAATGACCTTCTCGGAGAGGGCTTGCTGGATAGGTTTCGACAGATGATTAGAAGCAATGAGACCATCATATCGGCCTTTAAGAGACAAGATTTGGCCTATGAGTCCATCAAACAGCACATCAAAGACGATTTGCTAGATATGTATTTCGACAAATACGATGTGGAAGTCAAAGTATTTGATGCTGACGGTGTGGTTATAGATCCCAATGTCACCTCGGAAAACATCTCGGACATCCGTGAAAAAGTAGAAAACCCTAAATATAAAACGGACTTGCCAAACGTGTTTTTTATAAACGAAACGGGCAACAGTTTTATTAAGCAGTATGTGTCTTTCAATGATATTTTCGAAGGAACTACAAAAATCGGCACCGTAGTGCTGGACCTAAAACTGAAGGACGAAAACGTTACGAGTGTTTATCCCGAACTGCTTTTAGACAAAAAGTTTGTACAAAATCCAGAGTCCAAAAACTACAGCTACGCTATTTTCAACAAAAACAATAGCTTGGTTTATAACTCAGGAAGTTTCAATTACCTCATGTTTTTTCCATTGAATGAGTTGAATGGTACAGACATTTATGCCACCGAAAAAATCATCCAAGGCTACTCGCATTTTGCCATTAAAGGCCAAAAAGGCAAGAAAATCATCATTTCTCAGCAAAATGCCTACTGGAAAAACCTACTTTCAAACTTCTCGTTTTTGTTTTTAATATCGATACTAGGCATTTCTGCTCTTTTGTTGGTATTTACTGTACTCAACGGCTTCAAGAGTTTATCTATGAATTTTTCTACAAAAATTCAATTTTACCTCAACGCCGCTTTTCTTTTACCACTTATTATACTGATTATCCTGACATTGAGTGTGGTACGTACTACTTTGATTTCTATTCAGGAAAAGTCTTTCATTGATAATACCAAAAACATTGGTAATTCTTTACAATACCAGCTCGAAAACTTCCAGTCTGGTAAAATAAGTCGTGGTTATTTTGAAAGCGAAATAAACGAACTGGCAAGAAACACCAAAGTAGATATTAACCTTTTTGATAACCAAGGAAAGCTAAATTTCACCACAAGGCCGCTGGTCTATCAGTATCATTTACTATCAGATTGTCTTAACCCTACGGCCTACAACAAGATTTTAGAGCAAAAGGCAAACGAACTACTGACCAACGAGTCACTTGGTGAGCTCAACTATAAAACGGTTTACATAGCAGTAAAAGGAAAAGAAAATAAAAATTATGGCGTGGTGGGCATACCGTTTTTCGATGCCAAAACCATGCTCGACATACAAGTAAAAGAGGTTGTGGCTACCATATTGATTATCTTCTTGTTGATGTTTTTGATACTTTTGATATCCTCATATTTTGCCAGCTCGCAACTCACATCGCCGCTCAAAATCATAGCTCAAAGACTAAAAAAGACCAACTTAGACAAACTCGACGAAACCATTGAGTGGAAATCTAACGACGAAATAGGCCTTTTGACCAAGTCATACAACAAAATGATTAAGAAACTCGATGAGAGTAAGATAGCACTTTCACAGAGCGAAAAACAAACGGCTTGGAGAGAAATGGCCAAACAAGTGGCTCATGAAATCAAGAATCCACTGACACCGATGAAGCTTTCGATACAGCAGCTTCAGAGGACTTTACCAATGGACGACCCAAAATCGCGGGACAGAATTCAGCGGGCCTTGAATTCGCTTACAGAACAGATAGACAATATCAGCGAAATAGCCAACTCTTTCTCGGAGTTTGCCAAAATGCCTGTACCACGAAACGAACGTTTTGATCTTGTACCGGCTGTTCAGAAAACTGTGGATTTGTATTCTCAAAACAACAATATCAAGATTAACTTTGACTCGTCAGATAAAGAAATCTTCGTCATGGGCGACCGAATGTTGCTCAACAGAGTCATTACCAACCTCATTCTCAACGGTATACAGAGCGTACCACCCGTTCGTCAACCCGAAATCAGCGTAAAGGTTTATAAAAATGAGGAAGAGAATTTCGGTATGATAGAAGTGAAAGACAATGGCAGTGGTATTGCCGAAAGTATTAGAAAAAAAGTATTCATACCTAACTTCAGTACCAAAGTGGGAGGTTCGGGTTTAGGTTTGGCTATGGCTAAAAGGGGAATCGAGCATGCCGGTGGAAACATCTGGTTTGAAACTGTGGAAGGCGAAGGAACGACCTTTTTCATAGATTTACCTGCGAATTGAGCCAATTCGAAAATTGCATAATGTCTTGAATGGCGTATCTTTGCCAAAATTTCCGTTCGAAATGACAAAAATTAAGTCTTTTGTATTTTCTCCGTTTTCAGAAAACACCTACGTACTATATGATGACACCAAAGAGGCCGTTGTGATAGACCCGGGGTGTCTTTCACAAGCCGAAAAACTCGAACTTAAAGATTTTATTACAGAAAATAAGCTAACCGTAAAGGCTCTGTTACTGACTCATGCTCACCTCGACCATGTTTTTGGAGCAGCATTTGTGAAAAGAAATTTTGGTGTAAACATGTATCTGCATGACCTTGACAAACCCATACTTGCAGATGTAGAAAACCGCTGCCGAACCTGGGGAATTCCAGGATATGAACCCGTGGAGTTTGACAAGTCCATTCAAGATGGAGAAATTTTCAAATTTGGGAATACCAGTTTAGAAATAATCCATGTACCCGGCCATGCTCCTGGCCATGTGGCGTTTATATGCCATGAAGGCAGATTTATCATGGGTGGCGATTGTCTTTTTCATCGAAGTGTGGGTAGAACAGACTTCCCTTTTTGCAGCCACGAGCAGCTTATCAATTCTATCAAAACCAAGTTTTTTACTTTGCCAGACGATTATACCGTTTATGCCGGACATATGCAACCGACTACTATTGGCGACGAAAAAAAACATAACCCTTTCTTGAAATGAAACTATTGACTCTTCCCAATTTTATAACACTGGGCAATCTTATATGCGGCTGTTTGGGTATCATCATGGTACTTCAGTCAAATTTTGAGACGGCCTCTATACTCATGTTGGTGGCCCTCATTTTAGACTTTCTAGATGGTTTTGTGGCAAGACTTTTGAAAATAAGCTCCGAAATTGGCAAACAACTGGATTCACTAGCTGATGTGGTAACGTTTGGAGTTTTGCCCTCATTGATTATATACAAACTTTTAGAAAATGCTGATTTACAGCCCACTTATCTCAAATATATTGCCTTTGTAATGGCTGCAGCATCGGCTTTAAGATTGGCAAAATTTAACATAGACACACGCCAGTCTGATAGCTTTATTGGCTTACCCACTCCTGCCAATGGAATGGTAGTGGCTACTTTTCCTTTCTTAATAAACGACTATGGAAAGCTCGGAGAAATAGTAAACAACCCGTGGGTACTTATAGCTTATGTATTGGTTTTTAGCTTCTTACTAAATGCCGAACTACCACTTTTTGCTTTGAAGTTTAAAAACTTCAGTTGGAAAGACAACAATATCAAGTTTATATTTTTGTTGGTTTGTATCCTATTGTTGGGTGCTTTTCAGCTGGCGGCAGTTCCTTTGATCATTCTCATTTACTTGCTTCTTTCTATAGCCGTAATCAAGAAAAAACCTACACATTAAATTCTGCGAGAGGAGCGTCTGTTTATCGACAATTTATAGTCCTTCACTAGCATTCTTTGCGGCTTTATAGCTTTTAGTGAAAGCACTTCTGGAAGTTTACTTCTGGAAATCTCGGCTTTTGAAGAAACATTTACAGTTGCGGCACCTTTTAGCCATTCATAATAATTTTTCGGCTGTGGGTAGAGTTCTTCATTCAGCTCCAGAAACATCAAATGCAAATGTGTGTCAGATCTTTTGTTTTTGGCGTTGAATCCTGTTCGGCCCACTTCACCTAGCTTGTCGCCGGGTTTTACTATCTGCCCAGGCTCTACCACAACCTTTCTATGATGAGCATAATACCAAAATCCACCTCTTTCAAAATCAAACACCCAAACATAATTACCACCTCTGTATTCCGAAGAATCGGTCCAATCCTTTTCAGTAGCCAACACCACACCGTTTCCTACAGAAACAATGTCCACGTATTCATTTTTACGATTATCAATACAATCTTGATCAGGGTCAAAAATGAAAATATCGTGTGCTGGATGGCTTCCTGATACCGTATGGTCAAACAAATCGAACTTCCGAACATAAAAACCCGAACCTCCAGAACCACCTACTGCTGAATAGTTGCTACGTGTTAAAGGAAATACAAAATTGGTAATTTGACTGGAGTCAAGGCGATTTGGGTAGGCCAACCGTAACTCTGAGGCTATACTTTTAAACTCCATTTCGGCTTCTTTTGGGCTTACTTTCATTTCACGAATATCTACCAACAGCTTTTTGTATCTCAAAAAAACAGAGGAGTCGTTTGGAAAAGCAAAAGCAGAAATTTGATCCGATTTAAAACCAAAAACCGAAAAACAAGCAAAAAGAATATTTAGAAGCATGGCTGTTTTAATAGTATTTCTAGAATTAAATTTAAGCTCTGAGTCGCAAATATACTACCTAATAGCAGGCTTTCAACATGCGATATGCTCCAAACTAAATAAATTTCGTTAAAAATTCGTTAAAGAACGGATACAAAGTAGATATTCCAATTTAGGATTTGTAAAACATTTTTAAAATTGAGATATTTGTAAAACGATACCTAAATATTTGAAAAAAGCAGCGAGTTTAATACAAAAACGAAAATCACTTTTAGCATATTTTTTTGCTGCTGGTACTGGGGTTATTGTTCAGTATTTGGTGGGTACTAGCTATTGTATTGGTCATCTGGGCATGTCGCCCACTGTAGGTTACTCCATAGGTTTCATAGTGTCATTCCCTGTTGGGTTTATTCTTTCCAAAATCTTTGCTTTTAATAGCCGTAAGTCGGGAAACACCAAACGAGAAATGATAAAATTTTGTATGGTTTTGGTTTTCTCTTACCTCATTACCGTATGCGGAGCAGTATTATCCTTGAACTTACTCACTGCCTTTTTTGGAGATTTCAAAATGCACATTCCTTTTAAAAGAGAAGAATTCAGCCCAGTAGGAACCATCAGCCACTTCGCAGGCATGGGTTTCAGTTTTATTTTCAACTACTTTACCCACAAAAAATTTACTTTTGTGGAAACTGGCCTCTTCGATAAAATAAAAGATTACAAGAAGCAAAGAGTTTAAGAAAGTTCGGCAATCAATGACTTGAAAATTAATGTCATTGTAGGTTCTGCCTTAGCCGCATTGGCTAAAATCTTTGATATCTCAGCTTTCTGAAGTGTTTCTGGAATACACAAATCTGTAATGACAGAAACTCCGAAAACCGGTATATTCATCTGGCGTGCAACTATAACCTCGGGTACCGTACTCATACCGACAGCATCGGCACCTAGCAGACGGAGCATTCTGTACTCTGCTTTGGTTTCTAATTGTGGCCCCGTTACACTCACATAAACACCCTCTTTCAATGTAGATATTGCGTTTCGCTGTGCAATTTCTTTCGCCTTTTCAATCAGAGTCAAATCATATGGCTCACTCATATCTGGAAATCTATCTCCCAAAATGTTGGGCCCTAGAAGTGGATTGCCTGGCAAAAATTGTGATATATGGTCGTTGATAATCATTAGGTCTCCTTCCTCAAAAGCTGGATTCAAACCACCAGCTGCATTAGAAATAAACAACTTTTCAATGCCCAACAGCTTCATTACCCGAATAGGAAATGTTATCTCCGACATGCTATAGCCTTCATAATAATGAAAACGACCTTGCATACAGACCACGTTTTTACCTGATAATTTACCAAAAATGAGTCTAGATTTGTGAAACTCTACCGTAGCCTCCACAAAATTGGGGATATCAATGTATGGAAATTCATACTCTATTTCTATTTCGTTGGCAAGCGAACCCAAACCCGTCCCTAGCACTATGCCAAACTGAGGCACAAAACCTTTGGTTCTTGCTTTTAGATAATCAGCAGTGAAACTTATTCTTTCCATGGTTTTAACAAAAAAAAAGATTGAATTCTAAACAGAAAGTTCAAAATTCAATCCCCAAAAAAAAATAAAAAAAATATTATTAAAGAGCCAAAGTACCTTTACGAGCTGCACTCAATAAAGTGGCTTCTAAACCTTTTTTGTTGATAGTTCTGATAGTGCTAGTAGCTACTTTCAATTCCACCCATACCCCTTCAGACTCTAAAAAGAATTTTTTAGTCTTTAAGTTAGGAAAAAACTTACGTTTCACTTTGTTGTTAGCATGCGAAACATTATTACCAGATCTTGTTCTCTTACCGCTTATTTGACAAACCTTTGACATGATTGCTTTATTTTTTAATTTTTGAAACTTCGTTTACTCGAAACGAACACCTAATTGGGCTGCAAATATCCGAATTTTTATTTAAAAAACAAAATCCTACTTATTAATTTCTTCTTTATATGGGCAGTGAAGGCAGTTACTTTTACAACAATAGCCCCTTTTCAGATGAAATTCTTTGGTAAAGACCATAAGACCCTCTTCGTTAAAATAATAATCCGGATTTTTCGGGAGTCTTTTCTTTAGAATTTTCATCAAAAACCTCTTCATTTTGTAAAACTATAGAGGGGTAGCGGTTGACCATTTTACTTCTGTCATCACAAACATGGACTGCACATTTTGGATATTTTCCAAAGCTGCCAATTTGTTGACCAGAAAGTTTTGATATTGAGCAATGTCCTTGACTAAAACCCGCAATAAATAGTCAAAATTACCAGCAATATAATAGCACTCTACCACCTCTGTGAATGTAACAACCTCCCGCTCAAATTGTTCTAAAAAAGGTTTGGCGTGCTCTTTGAGCTGTACACTACAGTAAGTCAGCATTGGCTTTCCTACTTTTTCCTTGTCTAGCAGGGCCACGTAACCTTTAATGACACCTTCGCGTTCAAGGCGTTTAATACGCTCGTATATGGGCGTTTGCGACAAACTCAAATCATAAGAAAGCTCCTTGGTTGTAACTCGGCCGTTTCGTTGAAGTGCCTCCAAAATTTGCTTATCTATATCATCTAATTCCATGGTTTTTAATTTTTTAGCCAAAGAGCTCTGAAAAAACTTCTTCAAGCTTACTTACAGCTACAATTTTGATTTTAAAATCTTCAAAATTCAGACCCTTTGTATTGTTTTTAGCTATAAAAATCTTTTCAAACCCAAGTTTTGCTGCCTCTGAAATTCTGCTTTCAATACGGTTTACCGGCCTCACTTCACCACCAAGGCCGCATTCAGCACAAAAACAGTAAGAATGACTCACAGGCAGGTCTTCATAAGAAGAAACAATTGATACACAAACGGCCAAGTCTATGGCTGGATCCTCCACCTTTAGCCCGCCGGCCACATTCAAAAAGACGTCTTGGGTTCCAAGTCTAAACCCTCCTCTTTTCTCCAAAACAGCCAAAAGCATTTGCAGCCGTCGTGGATCAAAACCATTGCTACTTCTTTGAGGAGTGCCGTAGTTAGCCGTACTTACCAAAGACTGAATTTCTATCTGAAGAGGGCGGTTCCCCTCTATCATGGCGGCTATAGCCACACCACTTATGCTTTCATCTTTCTCAGAAATGAGAATTTCAGACGGATTACTTACCTGACGCAGTCCATTTCCTAGCATTTCATAAATTCCTAATTCTGAGGCATTTCCAAATCTATTTTTGGTGGTTCTGAGAATTCTATAGGTCATAAACTGATCTCCCTCAAACTGCAAAACGGTGTCTACCATGTGCTCCAACACCTTGGGTCCTGCCAGAGAGCCATCTTTGGTTATATGGCCAATCATAATTACGGGCACATCTGATTCCTTGGCATACTTCATAATCTCGGCAGCACATTCTTTTACCTGAGAAACACTACCCGCACCACTTTCTATTAATGGCGATACGAGCGTTTGAATAGAATCGATAATCACTATGTCTGGCTCA
Source organism: Leadbetterella sp. (assembly GCA_035299025.1). GTDB lineage: Bacteria > Bacteroidota > Bacteroidia > Cytophagales > Spirosomataceae > Leadbetterella. The sequence goes on along the minus strand of DATGXK010000013.1, from coordinate 54,605 downwards.
ATGAGCTCGATTTGCTTAAAAATAATATCTGTGGCAGTCTCGGTCAGAACATAGCACCTATCATTTTGATGAGAAAGACGCTCTGCACGCATTTTTATCTGCTGCTCACTCTCCTCTCCTGACACATACAGAATCGTGTAATCATTTAAACTTAAAGCCAACTGCAGCATCAGGGTGGATTTACCGATACCTGGCTCACCCCCCACCAAAGTTAGAGATCCTGGTACCAAACCACCGCCAAGAACCCTATTAAATTCTCCATCTTCGGTAATGATTCGGTATTTTTCGGTTTTGTTTATTTCAGAAATCAGCCGCGGTTTGCTGGTGGGTTTGCTTGATTTCCCAAACCGCCAAGAGCCCTTTTCTGGCTCGTCTTTTGCTATTAATTCTTCTACTATTGTATTCCATTCGTTGCATGAAGGGCAGCGACCAAGCCATTTGGGTGAGTTGTAGCCACAACTCTGGCAGAAGTAGGCCGATTTTAGTTTAGCCATTTGTTAAAGACTAGTTAATTTTGTACTAAATAATTTGCAATATACGTTTAATAGAACAATTCTTGAAAATAATAATCAATATCACATTTATGAAAAAAGTATTTTTTGTTTTGGCTACTTTATTGGTAATCCAAAATTCTTACGGACAATTTCATCTGGGCATTAAAGGCGGTGTAAACGTTTCGAAAATTTATACCGATGAGGGTTCTTTTAAGGCCAACTTTAACGAGAGTTTGGATACAAAAACAGGCTATGCTTTTGGTGCTTATGCAAGATTGGGCAAAAAACTGTACCTTCAACCTGAGGTAATGTTTGCCACAAAAGGCGGAAAAGTAGAATACATACCCTCTGGAGGCGGAAATCCAGTATCTGTAAATATCAAAACCAACAATCTGGACATTCCCGTTTTGGTTGGCTATAAGTTATTTAATAGATTGAGGGTAAATGCCGGCCCGGTGGCTTCCATCAAGCTCAACGAAGACGGGAAATTTCTGGACGAACTTAGAAAAGTATCGTCAAATCCAGATGAAGCGTTCGAAAAAGCAACATTTGGATACCAAGCTGGCATCGGCATCAAAGTTTTGGGCTTCGATATTGACCTCAGAAAAGACGGAAGTTTGTCGGACATATCCTCAAAACAATTTGATGGAAATCAGTTTAGCCAAAGATTATCTGGCTGGCAGTTGACTATCGGCAGAAAGTTGATATAGGATTTTAGTCAAACGAAGTATTATACACAAGGTTGCTTTTTAGGAGGCAACCTTTTGTTTTTGTTAAGTATCATAAAGTCAATTCTACTAGACTCAAAGTTTCATTTCATAGAATTTCTCATATCGAACAAAAATCACCAAGGCAGACATAAGCAATACCGAACTCAACATTATTAGTGGAATTTTGTACATAATGAGGAGCAGTATGAACACAATCCCGAAAAAATAGAATTGCATTTTGGTGTCGGGATTGCTAAAGTTGAAATAACCAAAAAAATGAATAAAAGCGATAAGAGACGTAAGAAAGAGCAAAAGACAAACAACCTCATAATACCCAAAATACATATATACTCCCGTGCTTAAAAAGTATATTTCAGGAAATAAAAGTACTAGATATCCTAATATTACGTAGGCTACTTTATGCAAAACACCCAATGGCATATTCTGATAAAACGACAGTTGTGTGTATTGGAATTCGAGCCACTGATTGCAGATTCGCAAATGTGAAACCGCCACAAGTACCATTGAAATACCAAAAAGACGCACATCATATTGGTCTGTAGGATACAACCAAATAAAAAAAGTGAGCGAGAGTATGCTAAAAGCCTTGGTAAGGAGCAATAAAATAGGCTCCTGGTTTAAAAGATATTTATGGTAAAAGAGTAAAAAGGGAAGCTTGAATTTTAATTTGAACGGCCATTGAAATACGAATCCAAACTTTGTTTCTGGCGATTGCCTTACCCTATATTCTATCACAAGAACACCGATTACAAGGACCAGAAGCTGTGCCGAAACAATCATGATAATCGCGAAAATCGCATCTTGTGTAAAACCGACTACCGACAGAAACACAGCATATAAAAAAGTAAGCTGATTGAGCAAGAAAATCAAAACAAACCACACCCGAAGCCTTTGCCAACTGCTAAGTTGACCTATCAAAAAAAGAAACCGGAACTCAGGTAAAGCCAGCGACCGCAACACGAAGAGATAAGTCTTTATTCCATAAAGTACCCACAAAACCGCCACATAAAACAACATTTTGGAAGATGCCACAATCTGCTTGGCTATGGCTATGTGTTCTCTGCCACTCAAAAAACCGAATGCAAATAGTACCACTGCCAATATAAACAAGGTATTTTTTCGGTAATAATCCCAAACTATTGCTTTTCGGAAAAGAACAAACACTTCTTTCATTTCTTAGCAATTGTTTTATTATCAACCAGATATAAACCATTCACACGCAGTTTTTCGGGCAGGAGATCTTGGTGAGAAGACAGAAAAAAACTTGTACCTTTTTGCGTTTGTGTTTCTACTATTAGCTCATAAAGTTTTTCTATAGAGGCGGCATCTACCAATATGAATGGCTCATCCAGAATTATGAGTTCAGGATTCCCCAAGAAACCTGTCACCAAAGACACTTTTTTAAGCATTCCGCTCGAATAGGTTCCGATGTTGTTCTTCCAATATTCTATCACCCCAAAATGCTCAACGAGTTTTTCAAGCTGACCTTTGGGAGCCTTTTTTGCATAAGCAATAAAACTCAAAACCTCCTGGGCGGTCACGAAATCAGGGTATTTGGGTTCCGCTTCCGAATAATTTATCAAAAATTTACACGCTTTTTGATGAGGTTGAAGGCTCATGAATCGCATTTGACCTTGAAACGGAACTATACCAGCCAAGGACTTAAAAAAGGTAGATTTGCCCGAGCCGTTTTTTCCCACAAACCAGTGAATACCAGGCTCTATATCCAAAAGCGGGATATCTAAAACGATATAATTGTTGTACTTCTTTTGAAACTCACTTACCTCCAACATTTTGAATGCACTTATTTGATGAATAGGAATTTTTTTTTGGTCTAAAAATTGTAGGAATACAATCGTCAGGTATCCCAAAAATAAACAATATGATTAAACTCTTTACCATTTTAATGATAATCGGTTCCACGGTATTCACCTATTTGATTGAAAAAAGAACAAAACACAACCAGCCGAAAAGAAAAGATTTCAAAACAGACACAAGCCGAGTATTTTATTACTCTTTCAGAGAAGAAAAAGTTCTTGATTTGAAATCTATCAATGAAAAACAAAAAAATGAAAAACTTGTGGTGATTAAGGGCACGCAAGTCTTGCTTGAGGCTCCAATTTTTCATGCCAACGCCTTATATCTTTGGGAAGGTCCTTCAGGGTTCAGATCCTACTCTCAAAATGTGTTACTCGAAAATGTAAGTACAGCCCAAAGCGGCATTTATACCGTTTCCGTAAAAAAAGCCGGCGGTTTGGTTTCAGGAAAAATAGAATTGACGGTTCTAGAAAAAGATTTTTGATACTTTTGCAAAGGCAGAAGTACCTGAAAGATTTATCTTTGACCAAAAAAACTAAGTTTTGATTATCTTCAAAGGCATAAAATTACCGAAAATTACGGGCATTGCTCTTTGGCCTTTTATTATATTGAAATCCAAAAAGCCAAGCAAAATCATCATTAATCATGAGAGAATACACTTGAGACAACAGCTCGAAATGTTGGTTTTGCCCTTTTATTTCTGGTATTTAATAGAGTGGCTGGTTCTCTTTCTAAAATTCAGAGACCTTGACCAGGCCTATCGAAACATAAGCTTTGAAAAAGAAGCCTACCAAAACGAACGGGACCTAAATTATCTGCATAACCGTAGTTTTTGGGCTTTCATCAGATTTTTAAAAAGCTAAATTGTTTGAGAGAAAAGCCTTTCTGTTTTGGTGTTTTTAGCCAAATATTGATCAAAAACCATACAAATATTTCGGACAAAAGCCCGTTCTTTCACCAAAAGTCCTTGTGGCAAAAGTTGCAAGATACCATCCTCCTGCATTTCGGTAAGCGAACTCTCGAAATCCGCAATATTTATAGATTCTATTTGATCCGGAGTCCACATAGTTTCAAAATGGCACATCATATTTAATATTTGTTCTCTCACAAAAAGGTCTTTTTTAGATAAAATATGCCCTTTATCAACTGCCAGTTCGCCAGCAAAAATCTTTGCTTTATAGGCCTCAATGTCTTTTGAATTTTGTGCAAAAGCTCCCCAAATATCGCTAATAGACGATGCTCCAAGGCCAATCATCGCTCTTGAGGATTGTGTGGTGTAGCCCATAAAATTGCGATGAAGTTTTTGCTCATTCATGGCGACAAAAAGCTCGTCGCCAGGCAAAGCGAAGTGATCCATGCCCACTTCGGCATATCCGGCTCCCTCAAAGAGCTGAAGTCCGAGTTCATAAAGTTCCCGCTTTTGGTTGGCTGTTGGCAAATCCTCATCCTCAAATCCCCGCTGACCGTTTCCTTTAATCCACGGCACATGAGCATAAGAATAAAAGGCAATCCGCTCAGGCTTCAGTTCCAAAGTCTTCGAAATAGTATGCTCTATAGATTCCAAACTTTGAAATGGCAGACCAAACACCAAATCATGGCTTACAGAGGTATAACCTATCTCTCTTGCAAGAGAAGTAACTTTCTCTACGGCTTCGAAAGGTTGTATTCGATGAATAGCCTTCTGTACGATAGGGTCGTAATCTTGAACTCCAAAACTGACACGCCTAAAACCCAAATCATAGAGTGTTTGAAGGTGCTCTTCTGTGGTATTATTTGGATGACCCTCGAAGCTAAAAACTTGATTTTCAGCAACTAAACTTTTAGCCAAAATACCGTCCAACAATCTTCTAAGGTTGATAGCTGAGAAAAAACTGGGTGTGCCCCCACCCAAGTGGATCTCTTTTAATAGGGGTTTTATTCCCAAAATATCTATATACATTTGCCATTCAGCCAAAAGGGCATCTATGTAAGATTCTTCTACACCATGATTTTTTGTGATTCGCTTGTGACATGCACAAAATGTACAGAGGCTTTCGCAGTAAGGCAAATGAATGTATAAACTTAGGCCGTTGGCCTCAATCTCTTCTTTTCCATAAGACAAAAGGCCATTTTGCCATTTTTCTGTCGAAAAAAAATCTAGATTCCAAAACGGTACAGTGGGATAACTGGTGTATCGAGGCCCAGCCACATTGTATTTGTTGATGAGGTCTTCTCTGTTCATCATTTTCATTCCAATCAATTTTTGACAAAATTATCTCCTCATAACAGATATATTTTATGATATTTGTCAATCGAAAAGATAATTAACACGATATTTTAAGAGCATTTATGAAAATTATCATCATCAATGGCCCAAATCTCAATCTTTTGGGAAAACGCGAACCCGAAATTTACGGCAGTAAAAGCTTTGAAGATTATTTTGGGGAATTAAAAGCAATTTTTCCAGAGATACAGTTAGAGTATTTCCAATCTAATCATGAAGGAGCAATTATTGATAAAATCCATGAAATTGGTTTTTCGTACGACGGAATTGTACTGAATGCTGGCGGATTAACACATACTTCTGTGGCTTTGGCGGATGCTTTGGGCGGTGTAAAAACACCCACAGTAGAAGTGCATATCTCCAATATACATGCCAGAGAAGAATTCAGAAAGCATTCTTATTTGACTCCAAAATGTAAGGGTTTGATTTGTGGCCTTGGTCTGAAGGGTTATGAATTGGCCGTGAGTTTTTTCTTAAGCTAAAGTAAAGTTTGATTTTTATATCACTCGAAGAACGTTAAAATAGCAATAAAACCAAAAATCCCGCTTCGCAATGAAGAGGGATTTTTGTTATAAAAACATTACGAAGACAAATCACTTATAAGAAGCTGAAATTATTTTTTCGCAGCCATTTTCTTTTCATGAAAATCAAGGAATCCCTTCACTTCTTCTAAGGGTAGCCCCTTAGCCAAAATCCGTTTTTCGGCATCTAAAACAAAAATCGTGGGGGTTTTGTAAACGTCATAACGCTTTTTAAAATCATAGCGGAGCTTCAAATCCAGCACATTTATGAGCTTTTCTGTTTTATATTTTTTAATAAAAGCCTTGGTTTTGGTTAGCTCTTCCTCCATGTCGCCGGTTTCGTGTGTTCCGGCATGATAGATAGCTATTCCTTTATTTTTATTTTCTTCATAAAACTTCATAAGCTCCGGTGCGTGGTCTTGACAATGGCCACAGTCGTATCTGTAAAAATATACTACTGTATACTTAGATTTGATGCTGTAAAGATCGACATCTCGACCCAAAGTGTCTTGCAAAATCAAAAGTGGCATCACTTTGCCTGTCATAATTGGCTTCACAACATCCACCCTCTCTTGAAACTTTGCTCGCTGTTGTGCGTCCATCCAATCGCCGTTTTTTAGATAATGATTTTCGGCCAGATGAACAAAAACTCCGTCGAGACCGATGATATTAGAATTCTCATATTTATTGCTCAAAAACCAAAGTGCATATCTGTAAACATCTTTGTGTTTCATGGCCTGTTTCAAAACCCGGTCGGCGTCAATAATGATGGAATCTGTGACTTGATAAACCAGATCCTTGAAGTATTTTTCGAGTTTGGTTTGAAGAAATGGTGTCCGAAGCAACCTTTCATCTGAAAAATCTACATTCTCAAAGAATTTCTTTTTGTAGGTTCTATACATAAAAGTGGAGTCTTTTCTACCACTGGGTAAAACCGGCACCTCTGTGGGCATTTCCGGCTCCATATTTACCTTTATTATTTTGCCTGCAAAAGTCTGTTCATGTGTTTTTATACTGTTCTTCATATAGGTAGTCACTTCCTCCTGCATGGCTTTCATTTTCTTTTTGTTCTCGTCCTGAACAGCCGCATCCTTGTTTGTTTGCAGAATTTTCTGCACTTCCATGGCTTCTTTGGTTTTATCGGCCAAGTATTTTCTGTAACCATAAAGTATCTCGTTTTCCTTTGAACCAGCAAATTTTACTGTATTGAGAAAATCGGCCGTATCAGCCTCAATGGTCATTTCGGGCTCATCCCCACTGATTATAAAATCATAATATTTGGATGGAGAAAGTACTATTACGTACAGCCCTCCTTGCAGATCCGCCTTACCTTTGAATCGAATTAATCCGTTTTCTGCTTTGGCCGAGTCGACTTTCAAAAATTGAGAACTGCCATAATAATGGGCCAATTGCACCACTTTTTGAGTTTCATTTATTCCCTTAAACTTCACTTTTATGTCGTATGCAAACTTCTCTTGAGCTGCCGCACTTATTGACAATAAACAAACTATAGCTAAAATACGATAAAACATTACTATATGACTTTATGGTTTTATGGTGATATTTCAAGTTTTGTGCCATTTCAAAAAAACGAAATGTTAACAGTTGAAACGCATAAAAAAAAGCCAGTAAAACTGGCCTTTTCGTTATCAAATCTTCTTTTTGTTCGCCGATTGCTTTTCGTGAAACTCTATGAATTTGTTGAACTCCTCAATAGGAATTCGTTTGCCCAAAATTCGTTTTTCACTGTCTAATATATAGCTTGTTGGTGTAGAGTATATATCAAATTTGTTTCGGAATACATATCTTCCTTTCGAATCCCAGAGGTTTCTCATTTTACCGGTTTTGTAGGTCGAAACAAACTTTTTAATCTTTTCGAGGTCATAGTCTACAGCCACGTTTAACACCTCAATACCCTTATGGCGGTTTTCGTCATAATATTTTACAAGCTCAGGAGCGTGGTCTTTGCAATGTCCACAGTCGGGGCTATAAAAGTAAACTATCGTGTATTTTGCCTTGATGTTGTTGAGGTTTTGTTCTATACCAAGCGTATCTGAAAGAATAAGAGCTGGCATAATTTTACCTGTTTGAAGGGGCTTCAAAATACTTACACGCTCCTGAAATTTAGCCCTTTGTGTACTATCCAACCAATCGGCGTCTTTTAGATAATAGTCTTCAGCCAAGTGAATAAAGACACCATCTAGGCCCACAATGTCTATGTTTTCGTATTTGTTGGTCACCATCCAAAGCACATATCTGTAAACTTCCTTGTTCTTTTTGGCCAGTTTCAGCACCTTGTCGGCGTCTACGTTGATAGAATCTGTCACCTGATATACTAAATCCTTGAAGTACTTCTCAACTTTGGATTGCAGAAAAGGAGTCCTTAACATTCTCTCATCCGAAAAGTCGATATTTTCAAAAAACTTCTTTTTATATAAGTTAAATAAATAGGTAGAATCTCTTTTGCCACTTGGCAACATCGGAGCTTCTTTGGGCAATTCCGGTTCCATATTGGCCTTTATGATTTTACCAGCAAAGGTATTTCCGTTTGTTGTAACGGTGGTTTTCATGTAGTTGGTAACCTCATCTTGCAGATTTTTCATTTTATTTCTGTTCAATTCCATAGAAGCTTGGTCGTTTTGAACCGACATTTGCTTTTGAATTGACATGGCCTCGTCTGATTTATCAGCCAAAAACTTGCGATAGTTAAACAAAATATCGTTTTCCTTACTGCCTTCAAACTTTACTGATTTTATGTAATCTGTTGTATCAGCTTCAAACGAAAACTTGGTCTCTTCTCCACTTACTACAAAATCGTAATACTTTGATGGAGAGAGAACTACCAAATAAATTCCGCCCTTCAATGGCTCTGAACCTTTGAAATTCAAAACGCCATTCTCTGCTTTGACCGAGTCTACCTTAAGATACTGATTATAACCATAATAATGGGCCAAATGGACATACTTATCGGGTTCTACGCCTTTCATCTTTACCGAAATATGGTATGCCGATTTTTCTTGTGCAGAAATTGAGTTTAGAATTGAGCAGAAAATTAAAACTATTAGTCCAAATTTTTTCATACAGTGATTTTTTTGCAAATTTAAAAAATTAACCAAAAAGGTTGAGCAATTTAACAATTCATTATGTTTTTCATCTTTTCTAAAACCATAGCTTTCCTCGCAAAACCTATTGGAGTACTTTTTCTACTGGCTTTATTTACAATATTCTTTAAAAATCATACCAAAAGGAAACGAATAGGTTTGGTATTTCTTGTAATGCTCTACATTTTTTCATGTCCAGCCATCATAAATCCTCTCGTCAGAGCTTACGAAATTCCTACACGAGCCATTTCTGAAGTAAAATCGTATAATTACGGCATTGTACTTACCGGTGGACTTATCAACGAATCGAAAAGCCTCGGGGACAATTTATTTCTAGGCCCTCAAGTCGACAGACTTTGGCAGGCTGTTGAACTTTACAAAGCTCAAAAAATAAGAAAAATTATAATAACCGGAGGAGATGGATACGGTAGAGCCAAACAAAATCAGCCAACAGAAAACAACAAAGCCAGAGATTTCTTAATTAAGTCAGGAGTTCACGCTGAACACATAATTCAAGAACAAAAAGCTGTTAATACCTATGAAAACGCCAAATTCACCAGTAAGATTTTAGGAAAACATACAGATAGCGTCTTAATCATAACTTCCGGATTTCACCTAAGACGAGCTTTAGCGTGTTTTGAAAAGCAAAATGTACCCGTCGAAGGATTTGCGTGTTCACCCATATCCGATAATTACGATTTCAAATGGCAAGACCTCTTTCCTAGTATGGACGCCTTCAGAAACTCGGATACAATAGCAAATGAGCTCATAGGACTGGCGATGTACAAACTCTTGGGCTACAGTTAAAGAATAGAATATGACCTAACAAATTCCTAAAAACTAAAAAAGACCCATTAGGGTCTTTTTCAATTTTTAGAATATTTTTTTAGATACTCAAAATATGAACCATCCTCAACAAGTCGTCGTGAATAGGTTTTTGCTTTTTGATAGTATCAATAAAAGGCGTATACACCAAATCATTGTTCACAATACCCGCCATAACATTTTTATGTCCTTTCATGAGGCCCTCAACAGCCGCAAGACCCATTCTTGAGGCCAAAATTCTATCATAAGCGGTCGGCGAGCCTCCTCTTTGGATATGCCCAAGCGTAGTCACTCTTATGTCAAGTTTGTCTCCAACTTGCTCTTTAATTTTTTCGGCAATTTCTGCGGCATGCCCCTCTTCATCGCCTTCAGCCACCACCACTATTGAGGATGACTTAGAGCGTGTCCATCCTTCTTTCAAAGTCGACACCACTTTTTTCAGAGGCGTGTGCGTCTCCGGAACCATCACGATCTCGGCACCACCACCAATACCAGACTGTATGGCGATATAACCGGAGTCACGACCCATCACTTCAATAAAAAATATTCTATCGTGCGAGTCTGCAGTATCTCTAATTTTATCAATGGCCTCGAGGGATGTATTCACCGCAGTGTCAAAACCTATCGTATAATCGGTACCATACAAATCATTGTCTATCGTACCAGGACAACCCACTGTTGGTATTTGATATTCGTTATAAAAAACTTCAGCACCTGTAAAAGTACCGTTACCTCCTATGGCGACCAAACCCTCAATACCGTTGGCCATGAGATTCTCATAAGCCTTTTTACGACCCTCAGGAGTCATAAATTCTTTGCTCCGTGCTGATTTCAACACTGTGCCGCCTCTTTGAACTATATTGCTAACCGACTGGGAGGTCATTTCAAAAATATCTCCCGAAATCATTCCATTATATCCTCTTCTAATTCCAAACACCTCAATTCCGTGATAGATAGCCCCACGCACTACTGCTCTTATGCAGGCGTTCATTCCTGGAGCATCTCCACCCGAAGTAAAAACCGCTATTTTTTTCATCTATTACCTTTCTGCTTTTTTTGATTAAGGGCAAAAATAAGGAGATTTATTAAAACCTAAAAACTTAATTTTATTTTGCCCTACCCTATTTTGGAGAAAGTTTATTCTGAATATCCTGATTTTACAAAAGATTATTGGAAAAGTGATAAACAGGACATCAATACAAGACTTTTCAAAAAATATTTGTTTCTACATCTCAAAACATTTTTCCAAATTGGATTCCATCGGCATTACGATTAAAAACTTGATTTAAAGGGTAACCAATTTTGCTAAAATATACCGAAATCATAACATTATGCTGAAAAAAATCCACAATTTGCCTATATTTGCCTAAAGTGAATTTTGGATTAATATTAAATGAGCGACGAAAGTTCTAACTACGACCCTACCCAGCAAAACGAAGTAATAGACGACATGTTTGAGAAGTATTTCCTTGAATATGCTTCTTATGTTATTCTAGAACGTGCCGTACCCGCGGGCGAAGACGGCCTCAAGCCAGTACAAAGGCGTCTCTTGCATGCCCTGAAAGAAATGGATGACGGGCGGTTCAACAAGGTGGCCAATGTGATAGGCTCTACCATGCAGTTTCACCCACACGGCGACGCTTCCATAGGTGATGCCATTGTAAACATCGGTCAGAAAGAATTATTGCTTGACATACAAGGCAACTGGGGGGATATTCGTACCGGTGACTCCGCCGCTGCTCCCCGATATATTGAAGTTCGTTTGTCAAAATTCGCTTTGGAGGTATTGTTTAACGAAGATACCACCGAATGGCAAATGTCGTATGACGGCCGCAAGCGTGAGCCCGTTACCTTGCCAGCCAAATTCCCCTTGGTGCTCGAAATGGGCGTTGAGGGAATAGCTGTAGGTCTTTCCACCAAAATTCTCCCACATAATTTTATAGAACTTTGTAATGCTTCGATAAAATATCTCCGCAAAGAAACTTTCGAACTTTATCCCGATTTTCTGACCGGCGGCCAAGTAGATGTAAGCAATTACAACGATGGTGCAAGAGGCGGTAAAGTAAAAATGCGGGCCAAGATTGTAGAGGTAGACAAAAAGACGCTTAAAATAACCGAAATTCCATTCTCCACCACCACTGGCAGTATCATAGAATCCATCATAAAGGCCAATGATGCTGGGAAAATAAAAATCAAAAAAGTAGAAGATAACACGGCCCGAGATGTAGAAATACTGATACATTTAGCTCCAAATACATCTACAGACATCACCATAGATGCACTTTATGCATTTACCAACTGTGAGGTTTCGGTTTCGCCGAATGCCGTGGTTATTATTGACCAAAAACCGAGGTTCTTAGGTGTAAGCGAAATCCTAAAAACCTCGACAGACCAAACTCTTCATTTGCTAAAAAGAGAGCTGCAAATCAGGAAGTCGGAGCTGATGGAAAAACTTTTGTACAGCTCTTTGGAAAAAATATTCATAGAAAACAGAATTTATCGCGATATAGAAGAATGCGAGACGTTCGATGCCGTAATAGAAACGATAGACCGAGGTCTAGACCCTTTCAAGAAAGATTTTTACCGAGAAATCATAAAAGAAGATATTCTGAGATTAACTGAAATCAGGATCAAGCGTATCTCGAAATATGATGGTTTCAAGGCCGACGAACTGATGAAGAGACTGGAAGAAGAACTCTTGGAAGTGGAAGATAACCTCAACAATTTAGTAAGATATACCGTCAATTTTTTCCAAGACCTAATAAAGAAATACGGAAAAGGCAGAGAACGTCGAACCGAAATAACGCAGTTTGGAGAGGTACAGGCAGCTATAGTGGCCGCCAATAATCAAAAACTATATGTCGACAGAGCCAGTGGTTTTGTGGGCTATGGCCTCAAAAAAGATGAGTTTATCATGGAATGCTCTGATATTGATGACATTATAGTTTTCAGAAACGACGGAAAACTTTCGGTGGTCAAGATTCAGGAGAAGGTTTTTGTTGGAAAAGACATAAACTATTGTGCCGTTTTTCGCAAAAATGATGAGCGACGAATCTACAATGTAATATATCTTGACGGAAAGACGGGCCGGACTTTTGCCAAACGTTTTGCTGTAACCGGAATAACCCGCGACAAAGAATATGACATAACTAAAGGTTCGCCAAGGTCAAAAATACTGTACTTTTCGGCAAACGAAAATGGTGAGGCTGAGACTGTTACGGTAAATCTCACTGCGAGTTCAACAGCCAAAAAGAAGATTTTTGATTTTGACTTTGCCGAACTATTGATCAAAAATAGGTCGGCCATGGGCAATTTGGTCACCAAATATTCCGTTAGAAAAATCGCATTCAAAACAGCTGGCAAATCGACCCTTGGCGGTGTAGACATTTGGTACACTACTACTTTGGGCAGACTTAACAAAGACGAGCACGGTATTTATCTTGGGAATTTTGGAGCTACCGACAAAATATTGGTCATTTATAAAACTGGTGAATATGAACTCACCAATTTTGAGCTGACTAACCATTATGATCCAAGACAAGTGCACACAATAGCCAAGTTTGATGAAAAGAGGGCCATATCGTGTATTTATTATGATGGTGACCAGAAAAATTACCACATTAAGCGATTCTTGATAGAGACCTCTACTATGGACAAGAAATTTATGTTTATCACTGACCATAACAGATCTGAACTCTTAATGGCATCTTTCGATAAACACCCTAGAATAGAAATCAAGTTTAAAAAACAGAGAAAATCAGAAGTGGAGACCTCTTTATTTAAAGTTGATGAAATGATAGAAGTAAAAGGTTGGAAAGCCCTTGGGAATAAATTGGTTTATGATAAAATAGTGGAAATCAAAACCCTTGACCCCGAAGCGGAGGAGGAAGAAGATGATGAAAACGATGAAGGCACATCGGCAGAATTGATCAATACTGACATTGAAGAAAACGACGAGGAACTAGTAATAGAAGCGGAGATTGAGGAAAAAACTGACGACAATGAAGAAGAATTGAAACTACCAGATTTGCCATCTGATGAACATAACAAAACTGGGAATGCATCCGAAGGAGAGCAATTGGGTCTTTTTTAAACGAAACATAAAAACAAGTACAAAAAACATAGCCCTTGTGCTGTTTTTTTGTACTTTGGCTTTCACTTCTATGGCCCAAGGTGGATATTTTGTAGCCAAAGGGAAAATAGTAGAAAAAGAAAGTTACACACCGCTAAACCAAGCATATATCTGTATTCCTAGTACTGGATACGGCACCGCACCCAATCTCGACGGAGAGTTTATTTTTCAGTTTCCAAACCTCAGTTTAGACTCTACAGTGGTGGTGTCACTGATGGGATATAAAAGCGTAACCTTCAAAGCCAATGAATTAAAGACCCAAGATAACGTCATTTTTCTCGAAAAAGTAGAGCTTTTTGATGCCAACTATGGGCTTTCTGATGTAAGAATAATGCTTGGTGCAGCCATAGACAGCATTCCGGCCAACTACAACAATACCCCATATTATCAGAATGGTTTTTATCTAGAACAGGTAAATTTACCCACCATAGGAGCCATAAAAGTTAACGAAGGTGTACTGCGAGTGGAGAGATTCCCGAACCTGAAACCCAAAATAGAAAAAGTTAAGCTTCTAAGAGGCAGACGGTTGGACTGGCGAGGTCAAACTCAAAAGATTGAAGGCTGGGGTTTTCAGAACGGCTCCGACTTGGTATGCAGGTCTTTTGAAACAACGATTCCTGATTTTTTGCAGAAAAAACACATGGACGACTATGATTTTAGGCTTGACTCCATCATGACTACTTTTGAGGGACAAGCACTGTTTATTATACATTTTTGGCCTTTGAAACCCAAAACCAAAGGTGCAAAAGAAGGTATAATATATCTGGAGCCAGAAACCAAAGCCATCGTGAGACTTGAATATAAGCTTACGGAGAGCGGTCTGAAAGACCTAATTGATACCAAAACTGGTGCCGTAAAAATAGATGGGAAGGCCACAAGTGCATTTTATCAATACCGTAAATTCAGAAACAAATGGTGTCTTCAAGAATCTCGTGTAGATTTTGATGTGAACTTTGAAGATAGACTTGATAAAAAATATAAAATAGACACGCACATAATGATGAGATATGTGGCTTTTGAAAACCTCCCGCTTATAAAGTCAGCCATTTTTCCAAACGAAATCTTACTTTCAACCAACAATTTTTCCAATTCAAGAACCCTCGACACTGAATACTGGAACCAATACAATTATTTGATAAGCTCTAGAGAGGCACAAACCCTGTCGAATAATCTTCTTAAAATAAGATAACGCACTTTCTAATTGCAAATAGCAGAGACAACACTTGCAATTTATATCAAAATACACCTATTTTGATGGTGGGTAAATTTAGCTCACAAAAAACCTCTAAAGTTTCGAATGAAAACAAGCATCACTTGTAAAAAGCTCTTCACAGGAAAAACCCAACTGGAATGGCAAAAAATAGAAATAACCAATGGTGTCGTTTCAGATATTGAACAATGCACGGAGTCCGATATATTCGACTTTGACAACCTAGCCCCTGCCCTCATAGACTTGCACATCAATGGTGGCGAAGAGCATCATTTTACCCATGAACCAACCCATAGAACACTGAAAGACATTGAGTTTTCTGCCAAAAAAAACGGTGTGGGTTACGTCCTTCCAACACTTATTACTTCGTCTATTGAGAACATCTTTGACGGATTATCAGCCATAAAAAGCTATTGTCTCGAAAATCCAAACTCCGGTGTTTTGGGAATGCACCTTGAAGGCCCTTTTATATCTATAAAAAAACGTGGAGCCCATCTTGAAAAATATATCAAAATCCCTACGGACCAACTATTGCGAGAAATCATAGATTTTGGAGGCAATTCTCTAAGAATGATCACTGTGGCTCCTGAACATTTCACAAATTCGCAACTCCAAATGCTGGTAGAATCTGGCATAAAAGTGTCTATTGGCCATTCTAACGCCACGTATGAGAGGGCACAAGAGGCATTTGAACTTGGTATTGAGCTTGTTACGCATCTTTTCAATGCCATGTCGCCATTTACACACCGTGAGCCTGGCTTGGCTGGAGCTTCTTTATCAAACACCGCAGTATATACGCCCATCATACTTGACAATGTGCATGTGGCCATAGCCGCCGCCCAATTGGCCCATAAACTTAAGGAAGATAAGCTATTTTTGATCTCAGACGCACTATTCCAAAACCACAAAAAAAAGACCTTCAAATGGGATGAATTCGATGCTTTCTTGGAAAACGGAAATTATATGAACTCAGACGGAAATTTAGCCGGAGCCACTATTTCGATGGCAGACGCTGTAAAAAATGCTTGCAATTGGCTAAAGGTTGACCTCTGTCAGGCCATAAAAATGGCTACTTCTATACCCGCAGATGTGATTGGAGAGGCTGTTGGAGAAATAAAAATCGGTGCTAAAGCCAAGTTCTGCAGTTTCACTGATGAAATAAACGACTTTAAATATATTGAATATTGAATTTTCAATAATTATTGAATTTATCATATATTCATTTATTATCATTTTTTCTGTAAATACAATAAAATATTACAAGACACTTTGGAATAGTTATTGTACTAAACCCCTTATAACCAAACTTTTTGGCCAAATACCATAGAATAAAATTCTGTTGTTTGCCGAATTAGGTTCAATTTCACAAATTAGATTTGTGCTTTCACCCATAAATAACACAATGCATCCCACTGCGGGGGTATTACAACGGTTTCTGATGAAGGCTAGGATAATTACTTTTTTGTTACTGCTGCTCACCCATTTTGGCTTTGGTCAAATCATGGTCAATGAGCTTATGGCCAGTAATTCGAGCATTATCAAAGACAACTCTGGGACCTATTCTGATTGGATAGAATTGTATAATTCAGGTAATAGCGAGGTAGATTTAAACAATTACTTTATTAGCGATAATCCCGAAAAACTAGATAAATTCCAGCTTAGAAGTACCAATGGCTCACTAAAAATCGCCTCGAAAGGTTTTCTGCTCATTTGGTGTAGTGGATTCCCTAATCGTGGAGATAACCATGTTTCGTTCTCACTTTCCGCTGCTAGCGAGAGCATTATTTTATCCAACTCAGAGCTCAAAATAGTAAACCAACTGGACTTTAGTAATCAAAGAAAAGATATTTCCTACGGTAGAACTACAAACGGGGGTAACGAAATTAGATATTTTCGTTCAGCCACGCCCGGAAAATCAAATCAAGGTATTGAAACTTACCTCGGAGTACTTTCAAGCCCGAATTTCAGCAACAAAGGCGGCTTTTACGACAAAGCCTTTAACCTCACACTAACACACCAAGACCCCAATGTAAAAATTGTTTATACCACAGATGGCTCAATACCAGATGAACTTAACCTCAACGGTAAGAACTACAATTACAAAAACCAATACGCCGAAATACCAGGTCAGCCTACAGGACAAATGCTAACCTCAAGTTATAAAAGTAATCTATACAATACCCCAATAGACATCAAAAGCAAAAAGACGGTTGCCAATAAAATTAGCCAAATTTCTTCCACTTGGCATTTCGCACCGTTTTACTTTCCTAACTTTATTGTTCCGAAGGCAACTATTGTGAGGGCTGTGGCTACTAAATCGGGATATCTAACCAGTGAAATAGCCACCGAAACTTATTTCTTAGATGATAACAAAGCCAAAAACCCTGAATTTGATATTATTTCTCTCAATGTTCAGGAAGACCATCTTTTTTCATACGACAAGGGGGTATATAATGCAGGAAAGTTATTCGACGAATATAGATTCAAGAATCCCACGGCACTTTCTGAATTCTGTACACCCGGAAATTTCACACAAGAAGGTGACGAATTCGAAAGACCGGTAAACTTTGAGCTTTTTAGAAACAATACTCAAGCTGTAAATCAAGATATTAGCTTCAAAATCCATGGTGCTTGCTCCCGGTCTATTCCGTATAAGAGCATTCGACTTTACGGCAAAAATGACTTTGGCAAATTCCCTTTTTTCCCTGAAAATCCAGACCTTCTTCAAGATAACTTTATTCTGAGAAATTCAGGTGACGACTACACAGGAACCCTAATAAGAGATGTATTCGTACATGACCTTGTGGGGCATTTCAATTTTGGAAGCCAAAAAACACAACCTGCCGTAGTCTATCTCAATGGCGAATATTGGGGAATTCAGAATATTAGAGAAAGGCTCGATAAATACTATTTGAATAGAAAATACGGTGTAAATCTTGAGAATATTGACCTCAGAAAAGTTATATGGAATGGTCCTGACGAAACAGAATACGGAGACGATGTACATTTCAATGAAATGATGAATTTCTTGAACAACAATGACTTAAGCAATAATGAAATCTACGAAAGGGCCATTACCTACCTTGACCCACAGAGTTTGATAGATTATCAAATAGCAGAAATATTCGTTGGAAATATCGATTGGCCACAAAACAATGTAAGACTTTGGAGAAACAAAACTCCCAACTACGCCCCATTTGCACCAACAGGATTAGACGGCCGCTGGCGATTCTTGTTTTATGATGCCGACAAGAGTTTGGGTATGATTGTAAACGCCCAACATGATGCACTTCAAATAGCCCTTCAGAAAGACGAAAATGCCATTTTTAAGGCCTTTATCAAAAATGAAAAATTCAGAAATACCTTCATTCTACGATTTTTAGACCACCTAAATACCAGTTTTGACAAAGCCAATTCATTGAAAATTTTCGGTAATTTAGTTAAAAAATATGCTCCAGAGGTCCCAAATCATCTGAATCGATGGAAAACCATTAGCAACTTTGCCGCTTGGGAAAACAATACCAAAATCGTTGAAAAGTATCTTACCGAACGTCCCGAAAGTACCAAAAGGTTTCTGAAAGATAACTTCGGGCAATTTCAAGAGCGAATTCTAACGGTTACTACCACAGACTCAACGATGGGTTATATTCGCGTAAATTCGATAGACATAAACAGTGATCAGCCAGGCGTTATGCTCAAAAAGGACAGCTCTTGGCAGGGTACATATTTTAGCGAAATTCCATTCACGATAGTAGCAAGGCCACTTCCGGGCCATAGATTTTTGTACTGGGAACATGAAAATCAAAAAATCACTGACAGCCTTTTGGTAGTTTTTCTTAACCAAAACGAAAGCTATAAGGCTTATTTTGAGCAAATTGCACTTGCCGACGAATCTACCATTGCTCCAGCTTCTCTCGCCGACTGCGGCTATTTCTTAAGCGAATGGAGTTCTTTTTCGGCCAAAGGAAGCACACCTCCCAATTCCAAATTTGTTTTTTTAAACCAAAGAGACCCCAACAATTCTTCAAAAATAGCGGGATTTACTTCAGGTGAATTCAATCACAGCAACAGATCACGCATAGTCGGCCTAGAAAAAGAAGGGCTTTCATTTGTCAATACAGGCGGACCATCAGAACATGATGGCTACCCTTATGGCCAATTGGGAGGAATAGTGGTAGCAGTAAATACGGTAGGCCTAGATTCGGCATGGGTAAGCTGGACAGCCAGAACAATAAGTCCGGGAGAACGAAAATACGGGTTAAAACTCTTATATAGAATTGGCTCAACCGAAGAATTTAAAGAAATAGACGTAAAAACGAACTATACCGGCACTAAAAAAGCCAATGACTCAACAACCTTTTCGAAAATTCCAATTCCAAAATCGGCCCTTAATCAGCCTTACGTACAGTTCTTTTGGAAATATTTCTATACCGGCGAAGGAAAAAATGGCCCAAGAGACGAACTAGGCTTGGATGATATATTTTTCGAAACCAACCTCGACACACCATTATCTCAAAATGGAGGACGGATATCCGCGGCAGAATCAAATACATTTCTAAGCTCAGAGGTATCGCAAAACTTTAAAGTAAGCGAGATGGCATATAAAATAACTTCTGATAATTATTCGAGCGTTAGACCAAAGACTCCTAGTATCAGCTCGAAAAAGACCGAAGTTTGTGGGACAGAAAAATTGATTTTGAAAGCAACGGGCTGCACCAATGGTACAATTTTCTGGTCCAATGGCGAAGTCGGAACCGAAATAAGTGTTGCAGAGGGTGGCTATTATGCCTATTGCAGTGCCAGCTGCGGAGTTTCTGAAAACTCCAACACTCTCAATATAAACAGAGTACAAAAATCTGCAGCACCCATAATAGAAGCCAGTCAGGATAAGGTTTGTGATGGCGAAGCCATAACTCTGAGAGCAAATTTCTGCTCCGGTCAAGTTTTTTGGTCAAATGGCATTGTAGCTGAAAAAATCATCGTGAAACCCACAGCCTCCTCTACATATTCGGCAAGTTGCTATGCCAACCAGTGCCTTAGCGATGAATCTCCGAAAAAACAAATTCAGATAGGAATTCCGAACAAGCCAAGTATTAAAATCAATAAAAAAGAACTTTGCATTGGCGAAACCACTTACCTCACCAGTGAAAACTGCGATGGCCTAGTGCAGTGGTCGAGTAATATCGATGGTGAAATATTCAAATTTGTGGCCGAGAAACCTGGTGTTTACCAATACAAGGCAAGATGCAAATCTGTCGGAGGAGATTGCATTAGCGATTGGTCAGAGGCACTGACAGTGACAGTGAATGAAGTTGAAAAAGCACCAAATACACTTGCAGAGTTGGTTTACGACTGCTCTCAACCATCCTTAGATCTCAAAACCTCCATTCTCGACAGTATAAAAACTGGCGATTCCAAGTATATTTTCCAAAAAGACAAATCACCAAATACAAGTATCTTATCTAATACAAAAAATGTTTTTCCGGGAGAATACTATGTTTTCAAGAAAAACGAAAATGGCTGTATCTCTTCGCCTTCCAAAATAACCGTAAAAGCTCCAAATTGTGCAAAAAGCTTCTTAGAAAATTTAACCAAAAATACAACAAACCTAGCTGTAGAAATAAGTACGGCAAGTACGCAGTTCGTTAAAAATCAAGAAATAGAAATATTTATTAATCTAAAAAACACAGGAAATCTAAGAGCTACAAATGGCCAGGTAGAAGTCGAATGGCCTCAAAACATTCAATACATAGCTGGTAGCAGCACCGCCACTTTCACAAATAATACACTGATATTTAATAACATACAGCTAAGTTCTGGCAATAATACTGTCTTGAAGTTCAAAGTTCTATCGAAGACCACAGCCATAAGCACGATTTGGGCTAAAGTCAGCCGCCTTGATCAGCAAGATTCTGACATTGAAAACAACACGGCCTCATTAACATTATATCCAACGGAAGGTATTGGACTCAGCATCCATGAAGTAGAAACTTCTCTCATCAGCACCGATATCCACGAAAAAACATTAGAAATCACCCTCGAAAACGCACTACAAGAAGACATATCTCCGATACAACTTAACCTCAACCTCAATAAATATTTCGGAAATGGTGCTCAGTTTATCTCACAAAGCTTGATGATAGAAGCGGATGAAAAATTTAGATTAAATCCTGAATATGACGGAAAAGCAGAGAACGACGCAATATTTATGGATAGCTTGAGTGTCTTATTGGCACAGAAGAGTCAAAAAGTAAAACTAAAATTTAGAGTAAATCTGAGTCAAACGGATCGAACCGCATATCCAATTTCGGGAAAAATACATTCTCGTAATAACCTGGTAGATTTTTCAACATCAGGAGACAACCCCGACCCTGACCACGATGGAAATTTCGGAAACAACAACGAGCATACCATTTTAAAATTCGAAAAATCGCCATCAAAAAGTGCCATTTCGGTTTCTCAAGTAATTGTGGATTCTGTAAAAACCAACACGTACAATCACAAATATACCTTCATGGTATTGATTCAAAACCATGGAACAATAGACCTGAAAAACATCGGCCTGAGTAACAATTTGGACGAAACTTTTGGAAAAAACGTGACGGTTACCAAAAATGGAGATGCCTCGGTAAGTAAATATTCTCAGCTTAAAATTAACGCTGAATTTGATGGAAAGGAAAATATCGCCATGTTAATTCCAAATGAAAATCACTTCCTAAAACCATCAGAAATAGACACTTTATTTTATTCTATCAATGTCAATCACCAAGACAACTTCGGGCCATTTTTTCATAATGTTGTGGCCATAGCAAGTTCTCTCTCTGGTCAAGAGGTTCGCGATACTTCCAACAATGGTTACAAAATAGTTCCTCAATTCGCCGATCCGACAATCGTAAGGCTGGAACATAATTTTAAAGATAAAGTGGTTATTATGGGTGGTTTCTCACCAAATGATGACAAAATCAATGACGAACTTTCGATATTTATACCGAACGGAATTTATCTGGAATTCTTGGAAATATACAACAGGTGGGGAACAAAAATAGTGGCATTTGACGAAACGCACAGGCAAGGTAATTATATCCTTTGGGATGGAAAAGCCTCTTCAAACATGAACGAACGTATTCCCGAAGGCACATATTACTACTCCTACAAAGTCAAAAACGACAGCCGAGTGTATTCTAACTTCATAACTGTGAAAGAATAATTAATTCATTTTTTAGACTCAAGATTGTCAATCATTTATTTTTACCAAATGAAAATATCATAATTTTCATTTTTTTCTGAAAATATAATTATTATTATCTATATTGAACAAAATGAATATCAAAGAAATAATTCTAAATGCACTAATTGCTACCAAAAATGGTCACTGGAACCAAGCTCATAAAGTGGCTCAGTCAAAAGAAGGGCACCCAGATTACGATAGACTCCATGCTCTTCTACACAGAATAGAAGGAGATGAGTGGAATGCCAAATATTGGTATAAAAGATGCAATCTTGAATTTCCAAAAATTTCAGTCGAGGAAGAAATTGAAGACCTGATTGTCCAATACGCCTAAAAAATAAATCCCCAAAAAACTTCAGGGATTTATCATGACAAAAAAATATAACGTTTGGGGAAATCCTTAAATAAATTGGTCCTCTAACTCACTAAGCGTTAGATTCCAAGCATCTGCTACTCCTTTATAAACTACAGCACCATTTACAACATTTAGTCCTTTTTTAAGCTCTTCGTTTTCGGTACAGGCCCTTTTCCAACCCTTATTAGCCAATTGTAATACATATGGTAAAGTGGCGTTAGTCAAAGCCAGTGTAGAAGTATATGGCACAGCACCAGGCATATTTGCAACACAGTAATGAACTACTTCATCAATCACAAAAACTGGATCTTCGTGTGTAGTTGGTTTACAAGTTTCGATACATCCACCTTGGTCCACCGCCACATCTACCACTACCGTGCCTGGTTTCATCAACTTCAGCATGTCTCTGGTTATTAAATGTGGAGCTTTCGCACCAGGTATCAGTACAGCACCAACTACCAAATCCGCCTCTTTGATGGCTTCTTTGATATTGTATTCGTTTGAAAGTATGGTGGTTACATTGGCAGGCATAATATCGGACAACTGTCTTAGCCTATTAAGACTAATATCCATTATAACCACTCTTGAACCTAAACCTGCAGCCATTTTGGCCGCCTGCGTACCCACTATTCCTCCACCCAAAATCAAAACTTTACCAGAAGGAACTCCCGGAACACCTCCAAGAAGAACACCTTTTCCCTTTTGAGGCTTCTCAAGGTATTTCGCTCCTTCCTGAATAGCCATTCTACCAGCCACCTCAGACATTGGAATGAGCAAAGGCAATGATCGGTCTACTTTTTCTACGGTCTCGTAAGCCAAACAAACCGCACCACTTTTGATCATGGCATGTGTTAGTGGCTCAGAAGAGGCAAAGTGAAAATAAGTAAATACCAATTGGTCTTTTTTAATGAGACCGTATTCTGAGGCTATAGGTTCTTTAACTTTAACTATCATTTCGGCTTTTTCATAAACCTCCTCGATAGTCTCCAGAATGGTGGCTCCTGCTGCCGTAAATTCAGCGTCTGCAAAACCACTATTAAAACCAGCGTCTTTTTGTATGTAAACTGTGTGACCAAACTTGACCAGCTCCATGACTCCAGCTGGAGTCATGGCTACTCTGTTTTCGTTATTTTTTATTTCTTTTGGTACCCCGAGAATCATGTAGTTTGTTGAGAATGCATTGCGACGTGCCGATGCTTATTGTTTTTGAAATGTGGAACAAAATTATATTATAAAGAATATTTTTGTGCATAGAGCTTCAAAATAAGAAAATAACTATTAATTTCACTTAAGAAACAGAATATTTTACGATTATTTAAAATTATTAATAAGAAAAAAGGAATATTTTCGGATGAAAATCAAGATAGACGATATAGATAAAAAGATTTTGATGCTCTTGCAGCACAATTCTACGCTGACATACAAAGAGATTGCTCAAAAAATCAACCTTTCTCTCAGTCCGGTTCATGACAGAATCAAGCGATTAGAGCAGGAAGGTGTGGTAGAAAAATACGTGGGAATACTGAACAAAAAAATGCTAGGTGTAGGCCTTACGGTATTTTCACAAGTTACCCTCATTCGCCAAACACGAGAAGTTTCTCAGATATTTGACATCGCCATTAAACAGCTACCAGAGGTGGTAGAGTGTAATTTCGTTTCAGGAAGTTTTGACTATCTATTAAAAATAATTGTGGCAGACATGGAAGCCTACCACAATTTTCACCAAATGAAGCTTTCTACTATTGAAGGAGTTTCATTGATAAACTCCTTTTTTGTGATGTCAGAAGTGAAGAGTACTACCGAAATTATGCTTTGAAAAGTTAAGTTTCAAAATATCAGTAATAAAAAACAAAATCCGCCAATTCAACCAATTACCGGTTAACAAATAACTAATTTACCAGTCGACCAATAACCAGTTAACTATTAACCAATATCCAAAATCAATTCCCGCAATCTAACCAATCATAATCCTGATCAATTGGCTGACCATCTGGGGCAATGAAGAACGATTTTTTATCGGCGGTTGCGTCTGTACTTTTTATCAGTTTGTCCATATAAATTCCAAAACCACCTAGAATAGCCTGATTTTTAGCAAAATAAGCCTCTATATCCTTCAATTCTGCCATTACATTGCTTTTGGCTTCTAGATTCACCACCGCATCGTTGGCCAGTTTTTTGAGTTCTGTTACATACATCTCGGCTACTACTCTTTTTATTTGGCCCAAATAATTGTTTTTAGAAAGGCTCTCATTTTTAATAATTGAACCCGTCATTTTGGTAAGAACTTCTGAAAACGGCGGCAAATTTTTATCATAAATCTGCTGGGTGGCCAATCTGGAGGCTCTTCTTGGCTCCAACATCAAGCTTAGCGTCAATTGTGCGGCACTCTCGGCAGGAGAAAGTACGTCAAAACTCATTCCTGTATGACGCTTGAAGGTCTCTTTTGGATTGGCTGGATATCTAAAAGGTCTTGGCGGAATAAGCGTCAACAATTGTTTTGGAAGGGCCAAAAACTCTGGTTGAATAGTTTCTAAGAGTACAGAAAGGCTTTTCCTTTGAGCAGCTGGATCTACAGGTACATATGTCTTTTGTAAATCACCGTTGAGTGCATTGGTATAAAAGGCTCCACCAATGGCTTTTGAAGCGGCCTGAACCTGATATCTATGAAACATGTACATCGGCACAAAAACCTCCTCCAAAGTCGTCATTGGAGCATTTTGAGGTATTTTTTTCTCATCAAAATTCTTCAAAACATGATTTCTAAGTTCCATGAGACGCTTAAGTTCGTCAGTGGCATCTCCACCATTATCCCAAAGGTGCGTTTGCGGATGCACCGATCCGTCTGGCCTAGCATCTTGATCGGTCAAAAACTGTTGGTTTTTGCGAAACATATTCTTCACTATTCTCTCGAGCTCTGCCTTTTCATCCACATTTTTCGGAAAATCTTGGTAACCCCAAGTGATGGAGGTCTTGTCATAATCACCAATTCCCATAGCATAGGCCTCCGACAAATCCACTTTTCCATTGTTCAAAAAAACCAATGGATGTGGATAGTCCATTACGGAAGCACGACCTTGAATACTGGATATATAATTATGTGGTAAACCCAAAGTGTGGCCAATTTCGTGAGCCGAAAGTTGTTTGAGTCTATCCAAAGCCAATTTGTTCATCAAAGAATCACTTTTGCCAGGACTAAAATCTCCCGCCAAACCCTGAGCCAACATGTAATCTTGTCTCACTCTTAGTGAACCTAAGGTAACTTTTCCTTTCAAAATCTCGCCTGTACGTGGGTCAATCACACTCATGCCATAAGACCAACCGCGTGTACTGCGGTGCACCCATTGAATCAAATTGTACCTCACATCCATTGGGTCAGCATCAGCAGGGAGCATTTTTACCTGAAAGGCATTTTTATATCCAGCGGCTTCAAAAGCTTGATTCCACCAAGTGGCACCTTCGAACAAAGCCGAACGGATAGGCTCAGGAACTCCAGAATCTAGATAATATACGATTGGTTCAACCGCCTCGCTCATAGCGGCTGTTGGGTCTTTTTTCTGAAGTCTATGTCTCGAAGTGAATTTCTTAACAATTGGCTCGTTGATAGGCGATGAATAATCGTAAAATTCTATACCTCCATATCCGATTCTCGGGTCGTATTCTCTAGGTTTATAACCCGGCTCGGGCAATTTCACAAAAGAATGATGCTGGTGCATCGTCACAAAATCGGTGTTCGGAGCTACTTCTGACAAATAGCTTCCTGCTCCACTCCCACCAAGTGTTATGACTGCCTGAAACTCTGTATTTCTTGGAAAAGACTTACACATGGGTGCATAAATCCCTGATCTCGAGAGGTCAAAATTGTAAGTTCCTTGTTTGGTGCTGGCAATATCTTTGGCCGCTCCAAGGGCATCTCTTAGCAAAAAAGGTGTGAAATCAATCAAGAAAACACCATCAGTACTTTTCAGAATTTCAAACCCAAAAAGAATTGATTTTGCAAAAGACTCCTCAACCGCTTTCTTCTCTAAAGGGTCATTTGTAATGGCTCTGAATTTATAATTCGGCTCTATCATCATTATTTTGTTGCCCAATCTCTCAAACTTCAAAATATGTTCGTCGCTCAAACGGCCTCGGTCAAGACCGATGTCGTTAGAGCCCAAACCTTGAGCTAAGCTAGGATAATACAAAAATTCCTGACCTAAGTCTTTGACTTCCAGGAAAACTTTCCCTTTGGCTTCGTTCCAATAGAATGTAAAAAAGCCTTCAATTTTCTTTGCATCTTTCAGTTGACTATCAACATCTTGAGCAAAAGTGAAAAGAGGTATAAATAAAACTATAATGATGAAGCGTACATTCTTTTTCATTGGTATTTGATTAGTTTATTTGATGTAATTTTTCTCACCGACATTGACCTCGGTATTTATGAAGTTTTCTTTAGGAGGTATCGGACAAATGTAAGTCTCGGTGTAGGCACAGTAAAAATTTCTGGCTTTGTTGAAATCTATAGAAATTTTATCGTCATTCAAGTCATCTTTGGCAATATTGACATATCTACCACCACCGTAAGTGTCTTTTCCGTTGGTATTATCTGTAAACGGGAGTAAGTAATTGGCCTCTTCTTCAAAAATCAAAACTTTAAAAGACTTTCCCCCTCTCTCAAAAGCGGCTTCACCCGCCAATTTTGCACTCACTTTTGAGGAATCTGTCATATCCATACTAAAATCCAAATTTTCTTTTGATGGTATAAAATCAGCTTCTACTATCCATTCTTCGTTAGGCTCAAAAAAATCAAAAGTACCTTTTTCTTTGATGGGGCTGTCGGCCATATTTTGCAGATTCTCTTTGTAAGTTTCAAATTCCTTGTGTGTGATATCATGATAATTGGGTGTTCCAGAAAACGAGTAAATGACGATTCCTAAAATACCCACGGCTGCCAAGCCTAGAATTATTTTATTCATAAACTTAAAAAATGATTATTTTTGTGAATCATAAAATTAGTAAAATTGGCTAGATGGTAAAACTTTATGGCCGATTAAAATAAGTAAAAATAGATGTTTACAGGAATAGTAGAGAGCAAAGCCAAATTAGTAGAAATAAAGCCCTACCAAAGCAATATAAGTTTTGTGTTTGAAAGTGACCTCGCAAGAGAATTCAAAGTTGACCAAAGCGTAAGCCACAATGGAGTTTGTCTCACTGTTGAAAAAATTGAGGGCAATCAATATCAAGTTACCGCCATAGAAGAAACACTCATGAAAACCAATTTGGGAGCCTTGCGAGTTGGAGATTTTGCCAATTTGGAAAGAAGTATGAAAGCAGATGCTCGGTTTGATGGACATATCGTTCAGGGCCACGTAGATCAGATTGGGCATTGCAAAAAAATAACAGACCTCAACGGAAGCTGGCAGATAGATATAATGTATGACCTAACATTGGGAAATATAACTGTAGAAAAAGGCTCAATATGTCTAAATGGTATAAGCTTAACGGTCTTCAACTCTCTTGAAGATGGTTTTTCGGTGGCCATAATACCCTATACCTGGACCCATACAAACCTAAACGCTCTGAAAGAAGGCGACAAAGTGAACCTAGAGTTTGATATTGTAGGTAAATATTTAGCCAAACTTCTCAAGCCGTTTGTTGGTAAAATGTAGTCATAAGGACAACTTATAGTCGCAAAAGACAATTAAAAAGACGTCCTACTGAAATACTTCATTTGGTTTTTCGTATAAAAACAAATTACTTTGTCTTTCGATATAAATTCTAAAAAATGCCCAAATACAGCACCAATACTAAAACCGACGTTCTGATTCACCTGGCCATAATAGTTTCTTTTATTTTGGTTCTTTTCTTCGGATTTTTCTTTGTTTATCTGCCATGGAGCACCAATCATGGCGATGCTGTAAAAGTACCTAACCTGAAAGGCTTGAGCATGGACGATGCCGAAGATATGCTAGACAATGCCGATCTCGACTACGAAATAAGCGACAGTATATTTGTGCCAGGAGCCGAGCCATTGAGCATTATTGCCAATTATCCAAAATCTGGAGCCAACGTAAAAACCGGTAGAAAAATTTATCTCACAGTAGCTGCAGTGTCTGCCCCTATGGTCAAACTTCCGAATATCATTGGCCGATCAACCTCCAGTGCTCAAAACCAACTACTTAGCTCAGGTTTGCTCTATGAAGGTGAAGAGAAAATTGCTGCTTTAGAAGAAAATACCGTTTTGGGTGTAAAAATAAATGGACGTGAAATACAGCAAGGCGACGAAATACCGAAAGGCTCTAAAATCACCTTTGTGGTAGGTGACGGCTACGGAAACCAAAGACTTGATGTACCAAATGTAATGGGAATGGCCCAAGACGAGGCAGATATTTTGCTTACTGGATTGGGATTGAGTATAGGAAATGTAATTTTCGAACCGTCAGACAAACCAGCTGGTACTGTCATAAAACAACAGCCAAGTGCTGGTGTTGATCAAAAAATAAAAATTGGTTCGCCTGTAAACATATGGGTTTCTGGTGATCCTTCTCAAAACACTGTTGATAATTAAACAAAAGATAAAATGAATGAAAATTTTGATATTTCGGTAGATCAGCTTCGTGAAATGATAGAGAGCGGTGAGCCTTTCAACCTTGTAGACGTGAGAAACCCCGACGAATACGAGGATGATAATCTAGGCGGTGTACTTATTCCATTGGGAGATTTGCCAGATAGTCTCGAGCAGCTAGAAGCCATGAAAGGCCAAGACATTTATATTCACTGCCGTAGTGGTGCCAGGAGCGATAGAGCCAAACATTATTTAATATCTGAAGGTTTTGAAAAAGTTCACAACGTTTTGGGTGGCATAATGGCTTACAGAGCTTCTGAATAAACCTTTCGGTCAGAAAATGTTTCAAACGCGATAGAAAGAAAATTCTATTGCGTTTTTTTTATTTCTTATTCTGTGAATCTATAATAATTGTTACGGGACCGTCATTTTCTATCGAAACTTTCATGTCTGCACCGAAAACTCCCGTTTCTATTCTTTTCCCTAGCCCTTGACTCAGTAGATCGACCATCTTTTCATACAGAGGAATGGCTTGTTCTGGCCTAGCAGCCTCAATAAAAGACGGTCTGTTTCCTTTTTTTGTAGAAGCATGAAGGGTAAATTGGGAAACCAACAAAACATTTCCATTCACATCTCCCAAGTCTTTGTTCATTTTACCGTCTTCGTCGGCAAACACCCTCAAGCCCAAAATTTTCTTTGAAAGCCAGTCGGAATCCTCCTGTGTATCGGTATGGCAAACGCCCAACAGAACCATAAATCCAGTTTGAATTTTGCCCACAACTTTGCCTTCAATACTTACAGAAGAAGAAGCAACTCTCTGAACAACAGCAATCATAATTAATTGATATGCAGCAAATAATATGCAATTAAGAAATATGTACCTATTCCAATGAGGTCGTTGGCCGTGGTAATAAATGGCCCAGAAGCCATAGCGGGGTTAATTCCGACTTTATCTAAAATAAGCGGGGTAATGGTACCCATAAAAGAGGCCAATATCACGACAGAGAACAATGAGGTACAAACCACCCAGAACAAGGCTGGTTCGCCGATAGCGTAAACATAAATTCCAGTTACAACTCCCACCACCAAACCATTGATCAAAGCAACCTGAATCACTTTAGAAAGCCTCTCCCACAAACCTATACTAATGCCCGACTTTTCAGCAAGTGATTGCACTATTAAAGACGATGTTTGAATGCCCACATTGCCGCCAGTAGAACCCATGATGGGAATAAACATGGCCAATGCTGAAACTCGGGCCAGGGTATCTTCAAACTGACGAATAACTGAGGCCGCCAACAAACTTCCGAAAACGCCCACCACCAACCAAGGAATACGGGCTTTGGCCAAATGCCAAACGGAGTCATCTTCTTCTGCCTCACCAGTGATACCGGCCATTACTTGAATGTCTTCTTCAGCCTTCTCGGTGATAAAGTCAATGACGTCGTCGATGGTGATAACACCTAGTAGTCTACCCAACGAATTGACCACCGGAATAGCCTCCAAGTCATACTTTTGCATGATTTGTGCAACCTCATCTCCGCTTTTAGTAGTATCTACAAATACAATTTCATCGTCTAATATATTCTCTATTTTGGTATTTTTTCTGGCCAAAACTATCTGCTTCAAAGACACAATACCCTTCAGTTTTTGCTCAGTATCTACTACATATACGGCATAGACCTTATCCACATTTTCGGCCTGAAGGCGAATTTCCTCAACACACTCGCTCACGGTTTGGTTGGTAAAAACCTTCACAAGCTCTTTTTGCATTAATCCACCTGCAACGTCCTCTGGATAATGAAGAAGATCAAGGATAAATCTGGCCTGCTCTCTATCTTCTAGTAGTGCAATTACCTTTTCCCTGACTTCAATAGGCTGCTCATTGAGCAAATCCACCGCATCATCAGAATCAAAAAGATTTACATATTTGGCTATCTCTTCGACTGTAAACTGTTCCTTTATGAACTTCTTCCGATCGTCAGACTCAATATTGGAGAGTACCTCGGCACCTTTTTCGGTGTCTAACAGTGTAAAGAGCTGATGGGCCTGAGAGCCAGTTAATTCATATAAAACAGAAGAAATATCTGCAGGAAAAAGCTCATCAAGCTCTTTTGTCAAGAATGCGGTATCGTCTGAAGAAATGGCTTCTTCAATATTACTGAGGTACTCTTTGGTCAAATCGAAAGTCGCCATCTCGTCTAAACTTTTTGATTGGACGCAAATTTCGTCAAATATTGGCTTTAATGCAAAAGTTTAAAAAATTTAAGTTATACAGTTGGAAATTACTGTCAAATAACCCCATCACTTCACCTGAAACTCATATTTTTTATCGTAAATGGTAATATTTGTAGGGTAGGATTTATCAATTTTATTGTATTTCAAAGCCTCCAAAGTCATTCTATGTTTAGTAACTTTGATTTCTAAAGTAAATTTTCCTTTGGTGTTTAAGAATTGTTTAATGCTGTAGGACCTTGCTTCGCCTGGATTTAAATTATTGTCGCTCAATTTTTTAGCTACAGGATACCACTCCCAAGCCTCTCCTATTCTTCCTTGGCTTTTTGCAATAACTTTATCTTCGGCGTTTTTAAGAACCAAGTCTATCAACATAAACCGCTCAGGATCTCCTGACGGCACTCGATGGCCTGCATGTTCGTTTTTAAGTGTAATACTAAACTTTAAAGAATCGGATAGTTTATAACTTTTTTTGACGGATGTGCTGTAGAACTCCAGACTCTTCAACATAGCTGGCTTTAAAGTATCGTGTTTAGGAATTCCAGAGGCTGGAAAATTATGAAAATGGCTCTTTTTGGCAGAAAAACCTTCAACCAAAGAACGATGAGTTTCTGGCATGTGGCAACTGATACAGTTTTTCTTCCCATAAAATGGCCCAGCTTTCCATTCATCTCCTGTTTGAAATGTACAGGCCAACGTTGGTGTGACAACAGCATTGGCATTGTGGCATGAAATACAAAGCGTTTCAGACAAATGAATTGGGTCTTTTTTAACCGGATGAGGTGCCAAAGTGCTTCCAGTAGTTCCAATTATCACATTACTTCTGACATGACAACTCGCACAATTGATTCCTTCTTTTTGAAGGTCCTTGTCAAAAAGGGGATTTTTTTCTTTTACAGGTTTATAGATATCTCCGTTTATAAGACCTTTGACAATAAATTCTTGTTGATTTTGCAGGGGAATATGGCAGTTGATACACATAAAAGGACTCGATTCCTTTTTTAACTCGGCCTGAAACTGCTGGTCGACCCAAGCCTGAGCATGAGTAGATGTTTTCCACTCAGAGAAATATTCTTTGTGGCAAGTTCCGCAATCCTCCGATTTTAGTGAAACCAAGCCCTCTGGCACTTGTTGGTTGGGCACTACTTTTTCCCATGATTTTGTAAGCGGCGTCACTACTTCCTTTTCGCCAAAAAAAATACTCTTATCCAAGACAAAGTAAACCGCTGCAGAAAAAACGATAAAAGCCAAGGCTAAAAGTGCGTATTTTTTGTTCATCTTCAGTCTAATCTCAATTATTTTCGGCAAGTTACCCTAATCAATTCAACATTTATGTGACTAATGTACCACTAGTTTTGTTTCAATCAATTTCTCTTGATAATCGTCAATTCCAATCTTCTCATCAATAATATTAAGCAACAAACTAGCCGCCTCTAGGCCAGTTCTGTCGGGAAATTGCTCCACAGAAGCCAAGGGCGGGTTATTCATCAGTGTAGTGATGGGCAAATTTCCATAACTCACAAACTTTATTTCATCATTGGGGCGAATATTACGCTTTTTGCAAGCCAGCATGGCATAAAGAGCCACGTAATCATTGAAAGCAAAAACGGCATCTGGCACATCTGTTTGATCGAGCAATGTATTCATGGCTGACATTACACTGTCTTTTTTCAAATCACAAGACTTTATAAAAATCGGGCTGCTTCTGATGTTATTCCTCTGCAAACCAAGCAAGTAGCCATTCAATCTCTCATCAGAGGCATCTAAGTTTGACGGCCCGTTTATGAGAGCTATTTTACTGCAATTCAAGTCTTTGAGGTAACTTATGGTATCCACGGCACCCTTCTGAATGTCGCATTTTATGCGGTGAGCTGGATACGAACGCGGTACACGGTCAAAGAAAACAACGGGTATTCCGAAATCTTCAACCTTTTTGAATTGGGCATAATTGGTGGTATTGGCCGCCAAAGATACCAACAGGCCGTCTACTCTGTATTTGAGCATAAGTTCGAGGGCTCTATTTTGCCGAGACATGTCGTCTCTGGTTTGAAAAACAAAAACTTGGTAGCCTTGTTTTTCAAAAAAATCTTCGACTGTGTCAATTACTTTACAAAAAAATTCTTCTTGAAGTGCCGGAACTATAATACCGATGACAAACATTTTTTTGCCTTTCAAAAACATAGAAGCCGGATTGGGCACATACTGCAATTCTTTCGCTTTTTGCAATACAAGCTCTCTTGTTTTCAAACCTATCTTGGGGTTATTTTGCAATGCCCTAGACACCGTAGATATTGATATACTGAGTGCTTCAGCTATTATTTTAATATTGATACCACTCTTCATTCTTACACGCTTTTTTATTGGGATGGTTGATACAAATCAATTCTCAGCATTTTCGCCAGAACTTTTGTCTAAAATTAATAAAAAAATTGTGCAAATATTTGCACTTCATTAAAAATACTCAAAAAAGGCACTTCAAATGCAGTTTGCACTTTTTTTTACTTTTTTCTGAATTAATATAATTTTTTTAATACTCTCTTGGTATTCCTTTTTAGTAATTTTGATACCAAACCTTAATTGTTAACCTGACATCACTCCCAGTAAAACCCAATCATTAGGAAGTCCAATCTGGCTTCTGATTTACTGTTGTATAGTAATGGTAAAACATCTAGGTTTCATTTTACTATTTTTCAACTCTTAAAAAATTCGTCTATGATGATGAAACAATTACTCAAACAAAATGGAGTTTGGACCATCCCTTGGAAACTGGGTTCTAATATCTCCAAAATTACGTTGACTTTATTGATGTTTGGTTTGATGAGCGTAGTAGCTTATGCCAAAGAAATCAAAGGTAAAGTAACGGATGAAACTGGCTCAGGACTACCTGGCGTAACTGTAACCGAAAAAGGCACTGTAAATGGTGCAATTACTGATGTAAACGGTCAGTTTACAGTTAATGTAAAAAACGAATCATCAATTTTGGTGTTTTCGTTTGTTGGTTATTCTGGAATTGAAGAGGTTGTGGGCAATCGCTCAATCATCAACGTAACACTTAATCCTGACGTAAGCAGTCTCAAAGAGGTTGTTGTTGTAGGTTACGGTGTTCAGAAAAAGGAGACCATTACTGGTTCAGTTGCCTCTGTAAAGGGTTCAGAACTTGTGAAGTCACCAGTGGTAAACCTTTCAAACTCCATTGCGGGCCGTATGGCAGGTGTTGTGGCAGTTAACCGTAGTGGTGAGCCTGGTGCCGATGGCTCTTCCATCAGAATTCGTGGTTCTAATACCTTGAACAATGGCGACGCACTAATTGTAGTGGACGGAATTCCTAACAGAGCGGGTGGTTTAGATCGTATCAACCCAAATGACATTGAAAGTGTATCGGTTTTGAAAGATGCTTCGGCGGCCATTTATGGTTCTAGGGCAGCCAACGGTGTAATTTTGATTACCACCAAAAGAGGTAAAACTGGAAAGCCACAGTTGTCATATTCTGCTAACCAAGGTTATTCTCAGCCAACTGTAATTCCTAAGTTGACCAATGCCGCCCAATATGTGGGTATGTTGAACGACTTGGATATCTATGGTCTACCAACAACGGAATGGGCAGCAGCCAACACGGCTTACAAAAGTACGGGTACTTATACACGTCCAGATGGAACAACAAGAAAGGCTCCTTTCTCACCAACTGATATTCAGAAATATGCTGATGGTTCAGACCCTTGGTTATATCCAAATACAGACTGGTATGACGCTACTCTGAAAAACTGGTCTCCTCAAACCCAGCATAACTTGCAGATTTCAGGAGGTACAGACGCCGTAAAATATTTAGCATCATTGGGTTACCAAAACCAAGATGGTTTCTACAAAAACTCAGCAACAGGCTACCAGCAATATGATATCCGTTTAAACTTGGATGCTAAAATCAACAAATATGTTGATGTCAACGTTGGTTTATTGGGCAGAGAAGAAGCTAGAAACTATCCAACCAGAAGTGCGGGTGCTATTTTCAGAATGCAAATGAGAGGCAAGCCTCAACAGCAAGCTTTTTGGCCAAACGGATTACCTGGTCCGGACATTGAAAATGGTGAAAACCCGGTAGTTATCACTACAGATCTTTCTGGCTACGACCGTCAAATTCAAGATTTTATCCAAACCAATGGATCCATAAACGTAAAAATCCCATGGATTGAGGGTCTTAAATGGACTGGAACAGCGGCCGTTGATAAAAGACTTAGATCTAGAAAATTGTGGCAAATCCCATGGACATTGTACCAGCAAGGTTCAGGATTTGAAGCTGACGGAACAACACCGAAACTAGTAGCTAGTAAAAGAGGTCCTGCAGAACCTAGGCTAGATCAAGCATACGAAGACCAATTGAATATTTTGCTTGGTAGTGTATTTTCTTACGAAAAACAAATAGGAGTTCACGGCATAACTGCACTTGCTGGAATGAACCGTGAGACCATAGATGGAAACAATTTTAGTGCATTTAGAAGATACTTCATCTCGCCGGCATTGGATCAAATGTTTGCTGGTGGTGACTTGGAGAGAACCAACAGTGGTGGTGGATATGAAACTGCTCGTATCAACTATTTTGGTAGAATGGCCTATAACTACAAAGAAAAGTATTTGGCTGAGTTCCTTTGGAGATATGACGGTTCAGACAGATTTCCTGAAAAAAGTCGTTATGGTTTCTTCCCAGGATTTATGGCTGGATGGGTATTATCCGAGGAAAACTTCATGAAAAACCAAAACGTATTTAGTTTCTTGAAATTAAGAGGATCATGGGGACAGCTAGGTAATGACCAAGTTAACTTACCTAATGCTAACGGGACACCATCCGATGTTCCTGCGACTTATCAATACCTTTCCACTTATGGTTTCAGAAGTTATATTCTAGGTGATGCAGAACAAAAAACTTTGTTCGAAACACGTTTGCCTAATGAGAACATCACTTGGGAAGTAGCCTCTAATTCAAACGTAGGTTTGGAGGGTCAATTGATGAACGGAAAAGTATTCTTCGAAATGGATTATTTCAGAAACTATCGTTCTAAAATTCTTTGGTTTAAAAATGCGTCGGTTCCTCAATCAACTGGTATCACTCTACCAGCTCAAAACATCGGTGAAGTCTCAAATAAAGGTTTTGACTTCAATATCGGTTATAGAGGTGGTAAAGGTGACTTTAAATACAATTTCAGCGTAAATGGTGGTTATGCCAAGAACAAGATTGAGTTCTGGGATGAAGCACCAGGTGCACCAGAGTGGCAAAGAACTACTGGTAAGCCTATGAACACTTTCATGGCCTACTTGTATGATGGCGTATTCAAAGATCAAGCTGATATAGATTCGAGAACTGTGGATTATTCAGCGATTGTGAAAACACTTAGACCTGGAGATATGAAATATCAGGACTACAACGGTGACGGTAAGATAACACCTGATGACCAAGTAAGAACTGACAATACAACATTGCCTATGTTCCAAGGTGGTATCAATTTGGGTGGTCAATATAAAAACTTTGACTTGACTATCTTGATTCAAGGTGCTGCAGGTGCAAAACAATATGTATCGGCTGGTGAAATGGGTAATATTGGTAACTACTTGTTGGATATGTACGAAAATCGTTGGACTATCGACAATCCTTCTAGCGAGCATCCACGTATTGCCAACCGTTCTGATCAATACTACTCGAACGGAAACACTTACTGGTTAAGAAGTACTGATTATATCCGTTTGAAAAACTTCGAATTGGGATATACCTTGCCTGAGATCGTAACTAAAAAAATCGGTTCGAGCAGTGCCAGAATTTATCTTAGTGGTATCAACGTTTTCACTGTTGACAAATTGAAGGTTTTTGACCCTGAAACTGCAAGTACTACAGGACAGTACTATCCACAGTCAAGAGTTATGAACATGGGATTGAATATTAAATTTTAATGAAAATGAAAATGTATAAAAAAATAATAATTTCACTCTTTACAGTTTCGTTTTTTGCCACAGGTTGCAACGACGAGTTTGTAAATACAACTCCGCTCGACCAGCTTTCGCAAGAAGTGGTTTGGGGCGATGCTTCACTCGCTGAGGCTTTTGTAAGTGAGCTATATGGTGGCCTTGGAGTAGGTGGCTTTAATGAGCAAATGTTGGCTTCTTTGACAGATGAGGCCATATTTACCCATCCAGGTCGTAACATCACTACACATACCGAGGGAAGAATAAACCCTGCCGATCCGGGTTGGATTAACGGAACGCTTTCTTGGGTAAACATGTACCAAAGAATCAGAGCCGCGAACTTGGCTCTAGAAAACTTAGCGGCTCCGAAGTTTACAAATACCAACAATATCGTTGATAGATTGATAGGTGAATCAAAATTCATGAGAGCCTATTACTACCATCAGTTGTTGAGATATTACGGTGGCGTGCCGATTGTTGACAAAGCATTTTCATTGAACGACTCAGACTTTTTGGGTGCAAGAAATACTTATGAAGAATGTGTGAATTTCATCATCAAAGATTTGGATGAGGCGGCAACGAAATTGGATGGTAAGTCTTTACAAAAAGGAAGAGCTACCAAAGCTGCAGCTTTGGCTCTTAAATCTAGGGTGTTGATTTATGCTGCAAGTGATATGGCTGACATTCCTACTGCCAAAGCGAAATCAAAAGCATTGGCCTCTTACGCTACACCTCAATTGGTAGGTTATGTATCCGGTAGTCGTGCGGAGCGTTGGCAAAAAGCCAAAGCAGCAGCAAAGGCTGTTTTGGATTTACCTGGATTTGGCTACCAAACCAATCTCTCAGCACCGGTTTCAGCTGAAGAAGGTACTACAAACTACATGAATCAGTCTCTTTCGATGAATGGTGGACAAGCAGAAATGATTTTCGGTAGATATTTTATCCCAACTAAGAACGAAGATGGTGGTAGAATTGGCCTTTTCAATGGACCAAACGGCTACAACAACTGGGCTGGTAACACACCAATTCAAGAGCTCGTAGACGACTACGAAATGATGGATGGAAGTAGGTTTGATTGGTCAAAACCTGAACAAGCATCTAATCCATATGCCAACAGAGACCCGAGAATGAAGGCTACCATCATGTATGAAGGTTCTCCTTGGAAACCACGTTCGGCTTCTGCTGCACCGTTGGATCCAGCAAACCAAATTCAAACAGGTGAGTATGAAGTAAATCCAGGAGGTGTTAAGAAAACACACTTTGGATTGGATACCCGCAAAAGTAGCATAGAAGACTGGAACGGAAGTTACACAGGTTATTACATGCGTAAATTTACTAACCCAAGTCCAGCGATAGTTGACCAAAACTCTTGGCAACAAATTCCTTGGCCATTCTTGAGATATACAGAAGCCATATTTAACTATGTGGAAGCTTGTATAGAATTGGGTGAAGAAGCTGAGGCCAAAGCTTGGTTAAACAAGGTCCGTTTCAGAGCGGGTATGCCAGCTATTACTGAAACTGGAACAGCACTTAGAGATCGCTATAGAAACGAGCGTAGAATAGAAATGGTATTCGAAGAGCAACGCTACCATGATGCTCGTCGTTGGATGATTCCAGCTCAAACATTGGGCCGTAAGGCAAGTATTATAAATGTAAAAGGCACACTAAAACCTGGAAAAACGGTAGCCATTTACAAATATGATCCCGAAAACTACAATTATTCTTACACTGTAGGAAAAATTGACCCGGGTAAAGAGAACCGTAACTGGGACGATAAAATTTACTTCCTACCGATTCATCGCGATGAAATCAATAGGAACAATAAATTGATTCAAAACCCTGGTTATTAATTTTTATTCAATCACTTGATGGAAACGGAAAACTATCCCTATTTTTGGGATAGTTTTTTTTTGAAAAGAACCGTAAAACTAAATCTTGATGGAATAGCATTTAAGCGGAAATTAGAACTCTGATTTCGTTCAAAAAATCGTACGCAAAAGACTTTGAGGAGAAGCTTTACCACAAAGGACACAGAGAAATTTCACAAAGTTCCACAGAGAAATATATTAAAAAAAAAACTTACATAATACTGATATTCAATAATTTAACTTCTTGTTTTTTTGACCAATTAACCATGACCTTAAAAATCTTAAAATATACTTCAATTGTTATCATTTGCACATTGGCCTCATGTAAAAAAGATGGTGACAACGGTTCTGAACTAGAAGGTTCTCCCCTATTTACCTTATTGAGTAATGAACAAACTAACCTGAGTTTCCAAAACAACTTGGAAGAAGGCCCTAATACCAATATCCTGATGTATGAATATTTCTACAATGGAGCCGGGGTAAGTACTGCAGATTATAACAACGACGGGCTGCTGGATGTATATTTTGTGTCGAACATGGGAGAGAATAAACTGTATCTCAATCGTGGAAAAATGCGTTTTGAAGATTATACCGTGGAGTCAGGTGCCGGTGGAAGACCCGGACCTTGGAAAACGGGGGTTACTTCAGTAGATATTAATGCTGATGGCAAAATGGACATTTACTTGAGTTATTCAGGTAGTTTACCGGTCGAAAAACGAGTTAATCAATTGTTCATCAACAAAGGAAATGATGCCTCAGGAACGCCACTTTTTGAAGAGAAAGCGGTAGAATATGGCCTAGATCATGCTGGATATTGTAACCAAGCCTACTTTTTTGACTATGACAAAGACGGAGATTTGGATGCTTTAATGCTCAACCACAATCCTAAAAACTTACCGCTATTGAATGAAACAGGAACTGCAGCCATGCTAAAAATAGATAGTCCTCAAATGGGATTAAGGTTTTATAAAAATAATGGGGGCAAGTTTCAAGATCAAACGCAAGCTGCCAAAATTAGTGGTTCAGAATTAAGTTACGGGCTAGGCTTAGGCATTTCAGACCTCAACAACGACGGATGGCCGGATTTTTATGTTTCTAACGACTATTCCGTGCCCGATTACCTCTACATCAACAACAAAAACGGCACTTTTACCAATCAGCTTTCTACTTCCATGGGCCATACAAGCCAGTTTTCGATGGGAAATGACATTGCGGATATCAACAACGATGGCCACAACGATGTTTTTACACTCGACATGCTGCCTGAAGACAATTCCCGTCAGAAATTACTTTTGGCACCTGATAATTTCGCCAAGTTTGAGCAAAACGTACGAAGCGGTTTCTACTACCAATACATGCGAAACATGCTGCACCTCAACAACGGAAATGGCACTTTTTCAGAAATCGGGCAATTGGCGGGTGTATCCAATACTGACTGGTCGTGGTCCGCACTCTTGGCTGATTATGACAACGACGGTTGGAAAGATCTGTTTGTGAGCAATGGCTACTTGAGAGACTACACCAACCTCGATTTTATCAAATACATGGAAAACTATGTGGCCATGAAAGGTCGTTTGCAGCGTGAGGACGTTTTGGAAATCATCAAACAAATGCCTGCCTCCAATGTATCCAACTATATTTTCAAGAACAAAGGCGATTTGACCTTTAAAAATCAAACCAAAAACTGGGGATTAGAACGAGCATCTAACTCTAACGGCTCAGTTTATGCCGATTTTGATAACGACGGCGATTTGGATTTGCTCATCAACAACATCAACCAACCCGTGTTTTTATACCAAAACGAAGCCAATAACACTGCTAACTACCTCAAAATAAACCTAAAAGGAAGTCTGCAAAATACTTTGGGCATAGGTGCAACAGTACAGGTTTTCGACAAAGGAAAAGTACAACAAAGCGAACAATATTTGAGTCGTGGTTATTTGTCATCCGTTTCTCCAATTCTGCATTTTGGTTTGGGAAAATCCATTGAAGTTGATTCTATCATTGTGACGTGGAACAGTGGTTTTTCTGAGAAAATAGGCAAAACCAAAGCCAACCAAACGCTGACTTTGAGTGAGGAAAACGCCAAATTAAAACTCAACAGAAATGCTAAAACTCCAAGTCCGATTTTTAAAGAAGAGAGTTCTGGGATTGACTTTGTTCATCAAATAGAAAACGTAAATGACTTTGAACGTCAATTACTTCTACCAAGTCAACTCTCCTACTCAGGCCCATGCATGACCAAAGGCGATTTGAATGCCGATGGATTAGAAGACATTGCCGTTGGTGGAGGAAAAAATCAAGCTACGGCCATATATTTTCAACAAAAAGGTGGGAAATTCCAGAAACAAAGTATCGCAGTTTTTGAGAAAGATAAAGCCTTCACCGATGCTGATATTGTGATATTTGATGCAAATAATGATAAGAAAAACGACATTTTGATTGTTAGCGGTGGCTACCACCAATTGGCCGAAAACGACAGTTTATTGCAAGACCGATTGTATCTCAACCAAGGAAATAACACTTTCACTCGTTCTGCTTTTCCGAAATTGGCAGGAAGTAAATCTTGCATAAAAGTGAACGACATCAACAAAGATGGCTTTATGGATTTGTTTGTCGGTACACGTTTTACACCTGGCAAATACCCACAAAGTCCGGGTAGTTATTTGCTCATTAATAACAAAAAGGGCGGATTTACGGACCAAACCAAGGCTTACAGTCAAGAATTGGCCAATATCGGTATGGTCACAGACGCAGCTTGGGTGGATTTGAATGCCGACAAAACCAACGAACTGATCATTGTTGGCGAGTTTGTACCGCTTACTGTACTCCAGTTAAAAGGCCAGACTTTTGAAAATACCACCGAAGATTATTTCGACCAGAAATATACTGGTTGGTGGAACAAAATAGCCATTGGAGATTTTAACCAAGACAAAAAACCAGATATTTTAATAGGTAACATGGGCCTCAACACGCAGTTTGGAGCCTCGAAAGACCAACCCGTTGAAATGTATGCCAAAGATTTTGACAAAAACGGCTCTGTTGACCCCATTTTGTGCTATTACATTCAAGGCAAAAGCTACCCTTTTGTTACCCGAGACGAGTTTCTCAATCAATTGCCTTACCTCAAGCCCAACTACACCAATTATGATAGTTTTTCGAAGGTTATCATGAGCGAAATATTCAAAAACGACGAACTCAATGATGCCCAACATTTGGAAGCGAACCACATGGCCACTACCCTGTTTTTGAGTGGAAAAGACGGTAAATACCAAGAAAGTAAACTGCCGCTACAGGCCCAATATTCGTCTATAAATAGCATAGTCATCATAGATTATAACCAAGACGGCCACCAAGACTTACTACTGACTGGCAACAACAGTTACGCCAAACTCCGCCTAGGAAAATTCGATGCCAACTACGGCACCCTTCTCCAAGGCAATGGCAAGGACGGTTTTACCTACATTTCACAAACACTTTCTGGTCTAAAAATTTGGGGTGATGTGAGAAGTTCAGTGGTGTTTGATAAGAAGGTTTTGTTTGGTGTGAATGGTGGGAAGGTTGCTACCTTTAACTCAAATTAAATAACTTTTAATTAGAAATGGAAACATATAATACATTCGCTTTGACATCCTGGGAAGAGTTTAAAGAAATAGCAAATCATGGACTTCTTGAATGGGTATATCGAGGCCAATCAAAAGCTTCATGGCCAATAAATAGCTCTCTGTTTAGAAGTAAAATAATAGATAATTTTGATGAAGTTGAAAGTAGTATGCTAAATCAATTCAAGAAAATATCGAAATTTTATCTGAAAGGAAGCCAGCAACCAAAAAGTTTAGTCGATTGGTTGGCACTTCTTCAACATTATGGTGCCCCAACAAGACTCATCGACTTTACTAAATCCCCATACATTGCTGCATTTTTTGCTTTTGAAAATGAAGAAAATACTCGAGAACCCATAGCAATATGGATAGCGAACAAGAACTATTTTTATCAAAGTACCCTTTACTATTTACAAAAAGAAAACTTAGAAAATTCAAGCAAAATCCCTGGAAATATCGGAGATAAAACATTTAAAACTATTTTTGAACTTTCAAAAACAGGCAAACATGATTTAATTGTACCA
The DNA here is from genome assembly GCA_035299025.1 of Leadbetterella sp. Taxonomy (GTDB): domain Bacteria; phylum Bacteroidota; class Bacteroidia; order Cytophagales; family Spirosomataceae; genus Leadbetterella. Next base: position 11,208 of record DATGXK010000013.1, on the reverse strand, counting down.
CTAGAATCAAAACTGTATAATGAAAGATACTATTTGCAACAATCTTACTTTTTATCGCCAGTTAATCCTTATAAATCTTTTGAAAAGCAGCTAGACTTTGTCGTTAATTTAGAGAAAAAGGAAGCTTTAATTAAATTAACTATTCCTCGAAAAGAGAGAGCCAAAGCATTAAGAGATTTGGAGAAAATGAATATTTCAAGAGCATTTCTTTTTCCTGGCCTAGCAAGGTTTTACAAAAAGTTTGGATTTGAAATTTAGAACCCTCAAAAACTTTGGTGAAATACATGAAAATTTACTTTTTTTGCAAAACAAAAAAATACTAAATAAATCACCCTACCAAATTCTCTCCGAAAGTAAATAGTATACTTTCGAAAATAAGACCCATGAATCTGTCTAAAAAAACTACTTATTAACATGAGTTATGTAATAATTAATAATTAACTATCACCATTTAGACCTTCTTTTTTTAATTCATCCTTTTTTTGAAATCACCCATGAGATTAACCCTACTTGCCCTTTTCTTACTATTAACCGTTATTTCCTGCCAAAAAAGCCCAAAATACGATACGATCATAAGAAATGGAATGGTGTATGACGGCAATGGTAAAGCACCATTTAAGGCTGATATTGGTATCAAAAACGATACGATAGCGTTTATTGGGGATTTGTCGGGCGAAACGGCTAGTCTAGAAACCATTGACGCCAAAGGCATGGCGGTGGCTCCGGGTTTTGTGAATATGCTCAGCTGGGCTACTGAAAGTTTGATTCACGACGGCCGCTCCATGAGCGACATCATGCAAGGCATTACGCTTGAAGTCATGGGCGAAGGCGATTCTATGGGACCTTTAACCGACTCCATGAAGTTATATGCAGAAAAATCTCAAGGAGACATAAAATACGACATCACTTGGAAAACCTTGGGCGGTTACCTGGATTTTCTCGAAAAAAGAGGTGTATCGACCAATGTGGCTTCGTTTGTGGGTGCCTCCACCGTAAGGGCAATGGAGCTGGGCTACTCCAACCGCAAACCGTCCGCCGAGGAATTGGAACGCATGAAAAAACACGTAGAAACTGCCATGAAGGAGGGTGCCATGGGCTTGGCTTCTGCATTGATTTATACACCAGGCACTTATGCAGAAACACCAGAATTGATAGAACTCTCTAAAGTAGTGTCCCAATATGACGGAATGTACATTTCACATCTGAGAAGCGAGGGAAATCAACTTGAAAAAACGGTAGATGAACTCATTAGCATTGCCAAAGCGGCAAACATTCATGCCGAAATATATCACTTAAAAGCTGGGGGAAAGACCAATTGGCATAAAATAGACAAGGTAATCGCCAAAATAGACAGTGCCAGAAAAGCAGGATTAAACATCACCACCGACATGTACAATTACGTTGCTGGAGCAACAGGACTCGATGCGGCCATGCCGCCGTGGGTACAAGAAGGTGGCTTTGACCAATGGAGCAAGCGACTACAATCGCCCGCCACAAGGCAAAAAGTGGCCAAAGAAATGAGTACACCCCAAGGAAATTGGGAAAATCTATGTTTGGCAGCGGGTGCAAACAAAACACTTTTGATAGGGTTTAAAACGGATTCACTTAGGAAATACATCGGCAAAACACTGGCAGAGGTAGCTGCCATAAAAAAGAAAACCTGGCAAGAAACAGCCATGGAATTGGTAGTTTCAGATGGATCGAGGGTGGATGTAGTGTATTTTTTGATGAGTGAGGAGAATGTAAAAAAGCAGATCAAGTTGCCGTATATGAGTTTTTGTTCGGATGCCGGTTCGATGGCCCCTGAAGGTGTATTTCTGAAAGCAAGCCAACACCCAAGGGCTTATGGAAACTTTGCTCGCTTGCTTGGAAAATATGTGCGAGACGAAAAAGTAATCAGTCTAAAAGAAGCCATCAGAAAGCTGACTTCGCTTCCATGCGATAATCTCAAAATCAAGAAAAGAGGACGTTTGGCAGTTGGAAATTTCGCGGATATTGTGATTTTTGACCCGATGAAAATCCAAGACAAGGCCACTTTTGAAAAACCGCATCAACTTTCAGAAGGAATGATTCATGTTTTTGTCAATGGAACACAGGTGGTAAAAAATGGTGAACATACGAATAAAAAACCAGGTAGATTTGTGAAAGGGCCGGGCTGGAAGGAGAAAGTTTAAATATCAGTATATCTCATTAATTATCAATAACTTATAGTTATTAAATTATTCCACAAAGTTGCACAAAGGTTTCACAAAGTTGCACCAAGCCATGCATGCATAATTAAAAATTATATCGTTATTTTTGAGAGGAACTATATGACTTTGTGCAACTTTGTGCCTTTTCTCTGTGAAACTTTGTGTAACAAAAAAACAACCTATTTTTCTCAAAAAACACCCAAAATTACTACCCAACTAATATTGTAACCAAAAAACCTCATAAAACTCCTTTTAAAAAAATCAAAAATTAACCCTTGAATTTTTGTTGATATTTGCCTAATAATTAAGTCAATAGGGCATGAAAGCAAGCGTTTACTACAAATACGGCAACTCTGAAGTCTTGGAAATCAAGGAAATAGAAAAACCAAGACCTAAGGCCGACGAAATATTGGTAAAAGTAAAGGCAAGTACAGTAAACCGCACCGATTGTGCCATGCTGAAGGCCAAACCCTACATTATGAGGCTATTTACAGGCTTCTTTGCACCACGAAATCCTATTTTAGGGACTGATTTTGCGGGAATAGTTGAAGAAGTGGGTGAGGAAATCAAAGATTTCAAAATCGGAGACCGAGTATTTGGCTTTAGTGATTTGGGAGTAAGTTCGCATGCTGAATATTTATGTATATCAAAGAAAAAAGCATTGGCCAAAATACCTGAAAATGTTGGTTTTGAAAATGCTGCTGCAAGTCTTGAGGGAGCCCATTATGCCATCAATTTTATAAATAAGGTAAAAATACATCCAAATCAAAAAGTTATGGTTTATGGTGCATCAGGTGCTATTGGCTCTGCTATGGTGCAAATTTTGAAATCTTTGGGAGCAGAAATTACCGCTGTCGGAAATTCAGAAAGCATTAAAAAACTTGAGGAAATGAGCTTGGAAAAAGTCCTCGACTTTGAAAAAGAAGATTTTAGAAAACTGGAGGAAAATTTTGACTATGTTTTTGATGCTGTCGGTAAGTCATCCTTTTTTCAAACTAAACACCTACTAAAATCAGAAGGCACCTATATCTCATCTGAGTTAGGATATATGGCACAAAATATTTTCTTACCGTTGCTCACCATTTTTTCAGGCAAAAAAGTCAAATTTCCCATTCCTTTTGACATCAATGCTTCTATTCAACTCATTTCCAAACTCATGAAAAACAATGATTTTGAGCCATTTATAGATAAAACCTATACGCTGGACCAAATAAAAGAGGCCTTTGATTACGCCGATTCTGGCAAAAAAACAGGGAACTTGGTGATTTGTTTTCCTTGAAATAATCCGTAAATTGCTTCAAGAAAACTCATTTAAATGGATCCTAAAAATATCAAAAAAGAATATACCAACGGCGATATAACCGTGGTTTGGCAGTCGGCCATGTGCATTCACTCAGCTGTATGTGTTAAAAACCTTCCCGAAGTTTTTCAACCCAAAACTTCCCCGTGGGTAAAGATGGATGGAGCAAGCAGCCAAGAGATTATAGATACGGTGAAAAAATGCCCCAGTGGAGCCTTGAGTATTAAATAAAACATCTTGTTTTTTTTATTCGCCCAAACAAACTGACTACAAGATAGTTACTACCTACAATTAACCTTAAATAAATGAAGACCAAAATTGGATTACTGGTATTGATAATCTTTACAATTGCTTGCGAAAAAGAAAAACAAGATTGCGTTAAAGCCACTTTTTATCAAGATTTGGATGGTGACGGTTTAGGAAATAAATCTGTTAGTCTCCAAGACTGTCAGCAGCCGTCTGGGTATGTAAGTAATTCAAATGATACTGACGACACTCCTAAAACCACACCTATGAGCGAAATTCCAACCAAAGGAAATACTTCACCAGCTTCGTACCCCGGCATGCAGCTCTTATGGGCCGATGAGTTTGATGGAACGAGTTTGGACGAAAAAAAGTGGAATTATGAACTTGGCGATGGTTGCCCAACCTTATGTGGCTGGGGGAATAACGAACTCCAATTCTACAAAAAAGAAAATACTACTGTTAAAGAAGGTTATTTAATGATTGAAGCCAAAGCCGAAACAGCGGGTTCTAGGTCATACTCTTCATCAAGACTAACCACGCAGAATAAGTTTAATTTCAAATATGGCAGAGTCGATATTAGAGCAGCTGTACCCAACACCAAAGGCTTGTGGTCAGCACTTTGGATGCTGGGAAAAAACTTCTCAACAGTTGGCTGGCCCAAATGTGGTGAAATAGATATCATGGAGGTAGTAGGTGGTTTCGAAACTGACAATACTGTTCTTGGAACAGTACACTGGGACAATAACAACTCCCATGCCGAATATGGTGGTAAGTTGGCTGTTAACGGGTTTACCTTAAAAGAAGCCTTCCATGTTTATACTATTGTTTGGGATGAGAAAAAAATCACATGGTACGTAGACAATGTACAATACCATGTGATAGACACTACCCCTTCGGGCTTGACTGAGTTTCAGGAAGAGTTCTTCCTAATATTCAACGTGGCGGTGGGTGGAAACTTGGCAGGAAATCCCGATAACTTCACCAAACTGCCGCAGAAAATGATTGTAGATTATGTTAGGGTGTTTCGATAAGACCGATAATTCTCAAATTCACTTTATCTTCAAGAACTTGATATTCAGATTCTTCTCAATAACTCGTATAATTTTGAGGTCTTCAGAACTCACAAATGCGATAGAAATACCTCTTTTTCCTGCCCTTGCAGTACGCCCACTTCGGTGCGTATAATACTCTATCTGATCGGGGAGTTGGTAATGAACAACATAGCTAAGCCCCTCAATATCAATACCTCTGGCCGAAATATCCGTCGCCACCAAAACTTGAATTTTCTTATTTTTAAAGGCCCGCATTACTTTATCACGGTCTCTTTGCTCCAAATCTCCATGTATGGCATCCGCCAAAACTTCTTTGGCTTTCAATCTTTTGGCCACCATCTGGGTATCATCTTTGGTCCTACAAAAAACAATGCCACGTGCTGCTCCTTGAGATTCTAAAAACTTCAGAACGAAATCAAACTTTTCTTTGGCCTCACAAATAAAAAACTGATGTTCAATTTTACTATTTACTACCTCTAGTTTGCTCACCGAAACCCTATGAACATCAGGAGCCATATATTTTTCAGTGAGTTTTCGGAGCGAATCAGGGATAGTGGCCGTAAAAAGCCACTTAATATTTTCGGGATGAATTTGCCCAATTATGTTGTCAATGGCTTCTTTGAAACCCATACTTAGCATTTCGTCGGCCTCGTCCAAAACTATGGTTTTAACTTTGCTGATATCTAAAGCCTTACGTTCTAACAAATCCATCAATCTACCTGGCGTAGCAACCACCACCTGCGTTGGACGCTGCAGTCTAGCTATCTGAATATCAATCTTTTCACCACCATAAACGGCCTCGGCAAATACTTTTTCCGAGTATTTGGTCATCTTAAAAATCTGCTTTGCTATTTGCTGACAAAGCTCACGAGTAGGAGACAAAACCAATACTTGAATGTCCTTAATTTTAGGATTGAGTCTTTGCAAAAGCGGAATACCAAACGCCACTGTTTTGCCTGTACCTGTTTGAGCCTGCCCGATGAAGTCGGTATTGTTTTTTAACAAATATGGAATGACAAGTTGCTGTATTTCAGACGGTTTTATGATTTTATTTTCTTCTAGGGCCTTTACAAGATTTTCGTTTACGCCTAGTTGATTGAAGTTTTCCAATGCTAATTTCTTTTAAATTGAAATACAAAGGTAGGGATTTTATGGGGGAAGGAAGAAAAACCGCTAAACTAATGTTCCATTCTATAAAGTAAATCTGATTCCAAATATTCTTTCAAATCATCCAAAAGCTCGTTAAAATCTGAACGGAATTTTACAGACCTTTCATTATTCCATTGAGAACTTTCAATATTTTAAAAAAAAAGAGCCTTTCGGCTCTTTTTCATTATTTAGACTTACCTAGGAATTATATTCCCAAAACCTTCCTATTAACAGCTTCATCAGCTCCAGTGGCAGCGAAATCGTCGAATGCACGGGTGGCTACTTCAATGATGTGACTCTCGATAAACGGAGCTCCTTCTGCGGCACCTTGTTCAGATGATTTTATGCAACATTCCCATTCTAAAACTGCCCAACCGTCGTAGTCGTATTGAGAAAGTTTTGAGAAAATTGTTCCGAAGTCTACCTGACCATCGCCTAGCGAGCGGAAACGTCCTGCTCTATCTGCCCAACCAGAATAACCTGAGTAAACCCCTTGACGACCAGTGGCATTGAATTCAGCATCTTTCACATGGAATGCTTTGATGCGGTCGTGGTATAAATCTATAAACTGAACATAATCAAGACATTGCAACACAAAATGACTTGGATCGTAATTGATATTGGCTCTTTTGTGCCCACCCAAATAATCTACGAACATTTCGAAGGTAGAACCATCAAAAAGGTCTTCTCCAGGGTGAAGTTCATAACAATAATCCACGCCGTTTTCATCATAAATATCCAAAATCGGCTTCCATCTGTTGGCCAATTCTTTGAAAGCAGTTTCAATTAAGCCTGAAGGTCTTTGAGGCCATGGATACAAAAACGGCCAAGCCAGAGCTCCAGAGAAACCAACGTGTGATTTCAAACCCAAATTCTTTGATGCAACTGCTGCATATTTCAGTTGTTGCTCAGCCCAAGCTCTACGTGCTGGCTCATTACCATGGACTTCTGCAGGTGCAAAAGCATCATACATGGTGTTGTAAGCCGGATGTGAGGCTATCAACTGCCCTTGCAAATGTGTTGATAATTCGGTTATTTCCAAACCTTTATCTGCCAATTTTCCTTTCAATTCATCACAATACGTTTGTGACTCAGCGGCTTTTTTCAAATCAATCACTCTTGGATCCCATGTGGGTAACTGAATACCTTTGTACTCCAAGTCAGCCATGTAATCGGCTATGGTATCCAATGAATTAAATGGAGCTTCATCACCCATAAACTGAGCGAGAAATATTCCAGGTCCTTTTATTGTTTTCATTATTTTTTTAGCTTTTGGCTATTAGCTGATAGCTATTAGCACGGATTATTTTCATTTGCCACGAATCGGTACGCCGAAGCGGCACTAATAAATTCACGAATGTTTTATTAATTACTTTATCGTTTCTCCCCATTGGGGTCGGGGGCTACACGTTCACCCACTTATCGCTTCTGCTACTTTCAAGAATTCTTTCACAAATCAATAGCTCTCTGTAACCATCAGCAAATGTTGGGAATTTTGGACTTTCAGGTTGCTTACCTTCAGCCACAGCTTGGTAAACCTCTTTGAATAATTGCTTAGAAGTATCACCAAATCCTTCATTGTGTCCACCCGGATAGGTAATCAACGAACGAACTTCCTCATGAACCAATGAAGGATCTCTCATCAACACGGAGTTAGCACCATCTCTAGCACCAATCCATACTTCGTTCGGAGCCTCAGAGTTCCAAGCTAAGGTTTTTACAGAACCAGAAATCTCTACTTTCAATTGGTTTTTACGACCTGCCGAAACTTGTGAAACCGTTATTGAACCTCTATTTCCGTTATCAAAACGTAAAAGCACATTGGCATGGTCTTCGGTATTGATAGGCACATCGGCATAATCTTCGGCCTGAAGCATTTTACCCGAATATGTTTCAATTGGCTTCAATGGTTTCTTCCGGTTTTTGTGTACGGTGTTGAAATCCGCCATTACCTGAACAGTCTTTAAACCTGTTACATATTCAATCAAATCCAATAGGTGCGAACCAATATCTGCAATAGCTCTTGAATCACCAGATTTGTCTGGCTCAAGTCTCCAGTTATAATCAGTGGCGTAAAATAACCAATCCTGTAGATATGAACCAATAACTGAGTAAATTTCACCCAATTCACCTTTTTCTTTCATCATTTTCATCTGACGAACCAAAGGATAATATCTTAAGTTAAAGTGAACGGCATTTACTAAGCCCGATTTTGCTGCCAAATCCACCAATTCAGCAGCTTCCTCCAAGTTTGTAGCCAAAGGTTTCTCACAAACACAGTGTTTACCAGCCAAAAGCACAGCCTTCGACTGAGAATAGTGGAGGAAGTTTGGTGTACAGATATGTACGCACTGTATGTCTTCCATGGCCAACAATTGGTCGAAAGTACACGGTCTCTCAATGCCCAATTGAGCTGCTTTCGCTGTAGCCAATTCTATATTTACCTCGCAAAGTGCCACCACTTCGATGTTTGGCAAACGACGCAAGGCTTCGATGTGAGCTGGCCCAATAAAACCTGTACCTACAACCCCAACTTTGATTTTACTCATTTCTAATTTATATTTTTTGTCAACAATTACTATATTTCAAACTTCGTCCATTTGTTTTCGGTTGCGTTAGACTTCACAACGGTATTAATAAAGGCCATTCCACGTAAACCGTCGTCTATACCCGGAAAATCGTGAATTTCTGGAATGTAAGCATCGGCATCATCTTGCGTTCCACCCAAATTCCCCACTGCCACTGCACGGTTTTCTGTTCCCCATCTTGCCCTAAGAGCAAATGCGAAATTTCTGTAAATATTGGCAAAAGTTTCTACATAACCTTCTGGATGGCCCGCAGGCTGACGTGTATGTGCTTGAGCATGTTTCGAAAGATTTCCAACCCCAGTTCTGATGATTCTGGAACCGTTTTCTTGGTTGGTTAACTCCAAGGTATTGGGCTCCATTTGTTTCCATTTAAGTCCTCCAAACTCACCATAAACCCTAATATTTAAATCGTTTTCTTCACCATTACAAATTTGGCTATTGTGCAAAATTCCCTTGGCACCATTGTCAAAACGCAACAAAATATTGGCGTCATCGTCTAATTGACGGCCTTCCACAAAAATCGTTAGATCTGCACAAAGCTCGGTAATTTTCAAACCTGTGATATATTCTGCAAGGTTTTCGGCATGTGTACCAATATCACCTACTCCGCCCGCTGCTCCACAACGAGCTGGGTCTGTTCTCCAAGCCGCTTGTTTCTGGCCTGTTGCCTCAACCAGTTGAGATAACCAACCTTGTGGATATTCTACAATTACTTTCCTTATTTTACCGATAGCTCCTGACTTCACAATGGCTCTCGCCTCTTTTACCATCGGATAACCGGTATAGTTGTGTGTAAGAGCAAAAAGCAATCCCGAATTTTCAACAATCGGCTTCAAAGCTTTTGCCTCTTCCATATTGAGCGTCAGTGGTTTATCCATTACCACATGAAAACCGTTTTCGATAGCAAATTTCGCAGCCTCAAAATGAACGTGATTCGGCGTAACGATAGAAACAAAATCCATCCTCTCACCTTCTGGAAGGTTTTTCTCAGTCAATATCATTTCTTGGAAGGAACCATAAACCCTACTTGGGTCGAGGTAAAGTGCTTCTCCTGTAGCTTTTGATTTTTCGGGGTTAGAACTAAACGCCCCACATACTAACTCTATTTCTCCATCTAATGCAGCCCCTCTTCTGTGAACCGCTCCTATGAATGCCTCAAGGCTGCCGCCTATCATACCCATTCTTATCTTCCTTGCCATTGCTTTTTTTTAGGTTGAAATTGCAATTTTAGGAAAAATAAAGCATTGGTAAAAGTATTAATTGATAAAATTCGTCTAGAAGTACCTTCAAAAAAACTCGTCAGACTATTTTAACTACAATTATGAAAATTTCAAATTTTGAAACTTCGTGTAGCAGGCACCAAATCAATAGATTAAGGTCAAAAAGCCACCCAATACTTGGTAAAATAAAAACTAATCTTAGTATAGTGATATGAAATCTAAAATGATCCGCTAAAAAATTATTGGAAGTGTTTTTAATACAATTATTAATTTTTCCTTTACAGAAAAATAAAAAAAATGTAGATTTACGAAATTTAAAAATTTAACCCTTAAATATTAAAGATATGGTAAACGACAAGAGACTTTTTCTTGGTAGTTGTTTTGCTCTTATTACAACTGCATTTTCATTTAGTATCCGAGCAGGTATTCTTCCACAATTAGGTACAGAATTCAATCTTACGGCTGAACAACTTGGCTTCATAAATTCAATGTGGTTTGTTGGATTTCCGGTAGCGATGATCATCGGTGGATTGGTTTATCATACGGTTGGACCAAAGAAAATCATGCTTATTGCTTTTGCTTGTCATGCAGCTGGTATTTTGTTGACAATTTATCCTCAAACTTTAGGTGGTTATACAGGTCTTTTAGTTTCAACATTCTTAATTGGAATAGGTAATGGATGTACCGAAGCTGCTTGTAACCCAATGATAGCAGATACTTATCAAGGTGCAAAAATGAGTAAAATGCTGAACCGTTTCCACATGTGGTTTCCGGGCGGAATAGTCATCGGTAGTTTAGTGTCTAAATTCATGACTGATGCTAATTTAGGCTGGCAAGCACAAATATGGGTGATATTAATTCCTACTGTTATATATGCATATTTATTCTGGGGACAAGAGTTCCCTAAGCCAAAAGTAGAGGGTGTTACTTCTATTGGTGAGAACATTAAAGCGATGTTCACTCCGCTGTTCTTATTTATGTTTGCTTGTATGGCCATAACAGCCATCACAGAGTTTGGACCACAACAATGGACGGGCTTAATTATGAGCAAAAGTGGTGCAAGCCCAATGTTAATATTAGCTCTAGTAACAGGTCTCATGGCAGTTATACGATTCTTTGCGGGCCCAATAGTCGAGAAATTTGACCAAACAGGCGTATTGTTAGGTTCCGCAGTATTTGCTGCAATTGGTATTTACCTTTTCAGTACTCAAACAGGTAGCATGGCTTACGTTGCTGCTGTTTTCTTCGCTCTTGGCGTGGCTTTGTTTTGGCCAAATATGGTAGGTTTTATTGCCGAGAAAGTGCCATTGAGTGGAGCTTTGGGGATGTCAGTAATTGGTGGTATCGGAATGTTCTCAACAGCAATATTCCAGCCTATCATTGGAAAATGGATTGATTCTAACAACGCCACAAAAGCGGCAGAGGGCTTAACTGGAGATGCTCTAGAATTAGCGGCAGGGG
>DATGXK010000012.1:0-1909 GCA_035299025.1 Leadbetterella sp. | reverse complement strand
ATATTCATTGCAGCCCTGTTGGATGCCGCTAAAGACGGCAGAACACCAAAGGGTTTCCGTGATTTGCAAAACAAAGAATAGGATAAGATTTACAACATTGATACTGACATAAAAAAGACAAACCACTCTTTTGAAAGGGTGGTTTGTCTTTTTAGGCCCCTCCTGAAAATACATAACCCACTCTTGCGAAGTGGGTTATTTTTTTAATTTTGCATCAAGTTACCCGGAAATAAGAGATTCTCGCCAGAATCGGGGTAACGAGTAAAATCAAGTAACCAAATTTACGAAATAAAATTTTGCAATTCTTCATTTTTTCAGAATCAATAATAAAATCAGAAGACCAAGTTATTTTTGAAGCCACCGAACTTGGTAAATTAAAAGAAGCACTTCCTTTAAAAGAACTGGCTTCATTGCTTCCAGAGAGGAAATCAAAATCAGGCTCAAAATCCTGGTTGAGCAATGAAGGCCAAATAGCTTTGATGTTTTTAAAGCATCATACAGGTTTAAGCGATGCAGACCTGATAGAACATCTCAATAATAATTTTGCTATGCAGATGTTCTGTGGAATAAGGCTGAATAAATTTGAGCGTATTAAAGATAAAAATTTACCTTCTGCCATTCGCTGTCGCCTTGCCAAATATCTTGATATGGATAAGTTCCAGCAAACCTGTCTTGAGAACTGGAAAGGAGAACTTCAAGGGTTGAATGTACTGATGAATGATGCAGTAGTGTATGAGAGTTACATCAAATATCCTACAGACGTAAAATTACTTTGGGATAGCACCAGTTGGGTTTATGAGAAAATGTTCCTGCTCTGTGAGGAAATGGGCATAAGAAAACCAAGAAGTAAATACCTAAACCACAAAGTAAGACAGAACAGTTTTTCCAAAAGGAAGAAGAAAAGTTATAAAGAAAACAGAAGGCGCATCAAACAACTGCTGAAGCTTTTAGAGAAAGGGCTGGGCCAGCTCCAAACAATTCTTGATCATTGCCATGCGCTCTCAAAACCGAATTTGTTCGTTGATTTTGTTTTGTCGGATTCATTTTATACAAGGCTTAAAACAATCAAAACCATTTTAGCCCAACAGAAATACATGTCTCTCCATCCGGGGAAGAAAGCCCCTGATAGAATTGTATCCCTGGCCAAACCTTGGGTAAGAGCCATAGTAAGAGGCAAAGAAAATAAACCCGTAGAGTTTGGGCCTAAAGTTCACATGTCTCAGACAGATGGAATCAACTACATAGAGCATTACAGTTACAAAGCCTTCAATGAGACTAAGAGATTAAAGACAAGTATCTTCCATCATGAGCAACTCTTTAGAACAAAGTGTACTCATTATGCAGCTGACAATATCTACCCCACCAATGAGAACAGAAGATATATCAGTGGAAAAAATATTTATACCAACTTTGTCCCTAAAGGAAGAATAGACAAAGAGCAGGAAGTCCAATTAAAACAAATACGCTCTCTGCTTGGCAAACAAAGAGCCACAGTGCTGGAAGGAAGCTTCGGCAATGAGAAATTACACTACTCTCTCAATAAAATAAAGGCTCGTCTTGAATCAACAGAAAAGCTCTGGGTGTTTTTTGGAGTGATGACAGCCAACGCGGTGAAGATTGCATCGCGAAGAGAAGATCAGATTCATCGAAAGGCAGCTTAAAAAAATCCGAGAAACCTCCTGGGAAAGGTGTCTCCAGACAAATTTAAAATAGGATATAAAAAATATTTTTTTGACTAAAATCCATACAACTAAAAAAGCTGTGGCTCTGGCTGCCAAAAAATAAGAAAGGGATAACCAAATTTTATTTTGTTATCCCTTTTCTAATCTATTTCCAGGAAGGCCCTTTTTATAGTATTATATTATATCAAATGGTGTCGTGACTTTGAGTCAGGACACCATTTTATTTT
>DATGXK010000011.1:0-3755 GCA_035299025.1 Leadbetterella sp. | reverse complement strand
AGACGAAACACAAACTTCTTATAATATATACTCATCATTCATCCCAGACCTCCTCCCTTCCCTTCCTCGCCTTGATTTCCCATTCGAGTTGGTTTTTCAAAATTTCTGCATTTTTGTATAGCATGCAACACCCCTAAGTATTCCTCCGGGGGGTATTGGACTGTAGCCTCCCACAAGTCTCCAGAAGACGCTGGCACTTGGATTTTGCTTCTCCCTCTTCCTCTTTTCCTTGGTTGGTGGTCCTCGCGCTTATCGCTCTTGCCGATGGAGTTCCCCATATGCCTGAATTTACGATATCCGAGAACCGATTCCTGCATGGGAACTTCTGCGATCAGCCACTTTCTCAATAAGGCTTTGCTACTGTTTGATTATTATGCTTAACGTTGGTCGATTCTTCTTTCTTTCTTCTCGATCTTGAGACATGGCTTCAGGTCCGCATGTGTGGGGAACTTTAATAATATTCTTAACAAGTTCGAGGGGATGATCCCAATCCCAACTAAGAAGACCTCAACGTGAGCTTTTCAGCTTTTTTATTTATTATTTTCGAGCTTGTCTTATTTGCTCGACTTTTTGGTTGGCGGGCTTGGTGTTATCTGCTGATAATTATAAAGAGAAAGGCCAAAGCAAAAAAAAATAAGGAGCTCTTAATCGATAGATAATGCATCCAAACCTTGTTCAGACCTATTCGCTTGAGCCATTCCATCGTTTCTCTGTCTTTTTATCCCGATACCTCTCGGTGATGTGCAGCGATGTCAAGAGTAAAATGGAGATTACTCCTCAAGGAAGCAGTTCATGCCAACAAAGGCTATACAAAACTAAGGTTATCATATGTGCGCTGCAATTTGGTAAGAGTTTGTTGGATTATCTCTCACTCGCCTGACCAAGGATGCTGGGTTAAAACAGGGAATTTCGAGCTCACCCAATAAAAGTAAGAAATGAAAAGCTAGCAAAAGCATGGAATAAGCTCGATACATCTTTCAAAGGAGCTTTGGAACATTTTGAATCATTACTTTATTCTTTCTGCTTTTTTTGTCAATATTGGAAGCATTTTTAGAAAGAACAGCGTATCATTTGAAACAAAGACCTCGTAAAGTTAATAGTTCAGAATTTTTAGTATCAAATGGCACGGTTTAATAAGAGTTTATGAAATTTTCTGCTGAGTTATTGGGCTCGGAAGTTGCGATACGAATATTAATAAGAAAAAAATAAAAGAATGAGCCGAGTCCGACAAATTAAGAACTATGCGATCTCTTCTTCCCTTTGAGTGGAAAATCTAAGATAATTTTTTTATAAATGCAAGCAAAGGCGAAATACAATTTTATTTGGAAAGAAGCAAAAATGTTGGAAAAGTCCTCACCAGAACACTTATCTCGGCCTTTTTCGGCCTGGGAAAGCATCATTTCGTTCGAAACTCAGAAAATTTTGAAGGATATTGTCCGAATCCCAAGAGTTGGAGTAAAAAAGTAAAATAAGTTTTATTAAATAGCAATATTTGACTTTAATCAGGAATGATCATCAATCATGAAGCCAATTTGCCATATACTTCATTTTCTTTTCTTTTTAAGCATTTCATTAAGCACCTAATCCCAATCCCAACAGCAATGATTAGGATAATTCCTCCAACAATTATTGCAATTATAACACCGATAGCCAGTGTTTCGGCATCAGGAATGGGGATCGGGTCGTTAAATTTGCAAATTTGTGTTTTATTTTCCGCCGAGATGCAATTTATGGTTGTTGGATCACTGTTCAGGACTTAGCAACAAGTATCAGGGCAGGTTGTACATTCAGATACTGTAACGTTGAGGGGAAAGGGTGCACAGGTAAGTTGAGTTATGGCGCATTGAAGCTATAAGTTTGTAAAGGGTCCTCCATTGTAAAAGATGCATTGATTGTATCCCGTCTGTTGACAGATAGGTGCCAGCAGTTGGCAAGTCTTGCAAGAAATTTCATAGCTGTATGATCGGCATGAAGCAGTGGCTATTAGCACCAGCAAAAGCAGCCCAATCATTGATTCTCGCTCAATAAAAAGATATAAGAACTCAACAATTGATTCTGTACATCTAGACTTAAAACCGGTTCCAGTAGAGTTTTCAAATATCCAGATGAATAGAAATTTTTGATGAACCCCTTCACACGCTAATAAATAAAATCAAAGTTCGGAACTATAAAATGCTCGTCATCATGAACAAAGTACTCCAGTTTCTCTTCAATGATGCCAATAAATCGAATGTTGTTAACCATCCATGGCTGAGCTTGCTTCACAAATTATCAAGGTTAAGGAAGCTGTTGCTCTTCTTCATCATCGAAATCAATGGGAATCATCTATTTCCTTGCAATTGACTTTTTTTTATTTTAGATTGGCTGCTCACCATCATCAATCTTTGGGGAGACATTAGAAGAAGTAGTGAGCATGCACTATTTTGTGGATTTCACCAACTCATTTTCCAAAAGACAACGTTTTTGATGGTTTGTTGTGCCCTATTTTCTGACGGTCAGCCCACATGTATGACATCTAAAAACAAGACGATTTTTCTCCTGAACGGGAGTGAATCCATCGATTCCTCACAAGCATTTTACCTCATGAGCAACTAAACTCCTTTGTTGGTAGGGAATGTGGCACTTTTTACATGCAATCCGGTCCATGAGTTTTGGTACAAAATCAAAATTGGAATATTTTTTTCTCGAAGGAGCCTCACTTCCCTTCAAACAGTCATCCAAAGACGATTGGAGTTGGCAGGATACGTATTTTTATGCTTGACAATTTTGACATCCCTTTAATTGTCTAAAATTCTAAGACCCCCCCTATATAGCCCCCTTAATTGTCTACAATTTGGCAAAATTTACATATAGGGAACTGGAGGGGGTACAGGAGTTGTAGACAATTAAAGGGATGTTAAAATTGCCAGAAACCAAAAGAACACCCAAGCATCCTTTTTTTGGCTTAAATTGCTTAAACCTTGAATTTCTCGCCGTGGTCCCTCCAAAATCCCCACTCCAACAGTCCACCAACAAAAAAACAAAATCACTAAAATCAGTTCACATTGAGTCTCAAGTCTTCAAAAATATCTTTTATTGGTTTGAGCCGTTTTTCGCTTTCAGGGAAAAATGTTTTTTTTATTCCTGGCATTATTTACATTTAAAGAAAAAAAAAATGGAGGGCAGCAAAAATAAAGTCCCTGAAGCAAAGAATGTAACCATGTGCTGTCACTGCTTAAAGAAAATGGCGAAAAGACATCTAAAGAGGCATGAATCGAGATGTAAGGCTGCCGATATCTCGCTGCCAGATGGGTATTGCGTCGAAAAGGGTGTGACTACGACTTATTCGTGCTCATGTGGCTATAAAAGTCGCAGATCGAGAATATTTGAGCACATAAAAAAGTATCATTCAGGCAAATCGCAGGCAAGTCAGACCGTCGAGGACCCATCCAGCCCAAGCGATGATAAAATCAAAATGGAGGAAATCTCTTCGCAAAATCAGCCTCAATAAGAGAAGTTGTATCATAACAGCTTAATAAAAACTGAACCTTTGCTCTATTCCTTTGACGAATCGAACCAAAATCTCGCCAAAGCTGAATAGCAATAAAACGAAAACCCTTCCAGATAAATCATAATGAGCAGCAAATAGATGAGTTTAGAAAAGATCATCCTCGAAAATTAGTATTTGAAGACAATCCTCAAAGAAATATTTCAGGAGCAACATCATTTCTTGGATAAGTTTTGGATTCTCGACTCAAAAGTTTTGAATAATTACT
>DATGXK010000010.1:0-274229 GCA_035299025.1 Leadbetterella sp. | reverse complement strand
CTCTATCTCCAATAAGTTAATGAACTTTATCCCACTCTACCGTGAGCTCGTCACTGTTTCCAGTCCTCTTTCTTTTTCCTTCTCGCTCCCTTCCGTCTTAATCGGGGTGCAAAGGTAAGAACCTTTTTTTATTCCCCAAATATTTTCAAGAAAAAAAATTATTTATTTTTATGAACTCTATCCCTCTATTAGCGTCTCCATCTATACTTCCTCGCCGTTTGGGAGTGCAAAGGTAGTATAAGCTCGATTAGTTTTCCAAATAAATTTTTGAATATTTTTTGGGCCTTTTTTACCCTAGACTGATTATCAATTGTTTAGTTTTTAAACTTCATAAAATATTCATATTCTTTCTTAATTTTTTATAAGAATTTTTCTTACTAAAAAAAGACTTAAGTTATAGTAAATTGCTTTCTCAGATGATTTGACCTTGTTTTGAAAGTTTCAATTGACAAATGCTACAGAAATTTTTACGAACGATAGAGCTTTGAAGAGAAATCTATTGGCTGTGGGTTGAATGCGGGAAGGATAGCAGTGGAAAGCCCACAGCGAGGAACGAGCGAGGACTTGTAACGGATAGCCTGACCCCCCAATGATAATTGGGAGGGGCCGCCCAAAAGCACTTTATTTTGTTTGTTGTAAACAGCTAAGACCTGCTTAAGATAGCAACTTTATATACAACAATGACCTCCGCCCCTGAAATAAATGTTTCTTAAGGGTGTATTAATTATGATTCACAGAGCTCTCAATCATATTTAAAAAGGCGATTGGCCATGAAGGCTGTAACACCAAGGATTTTTGCGAAGTCACCAAGGTTAGTGACCTCAATGAGTAGTTCGTCCTTAAAGTCGGGTAGACAATATTTATTGATAGCATGCTCCACTGGATTAACTATCAATTTTCCTGCCTTGGAAAGGACGCCGTCTATGACGATAATCTGGGGATTGAAGAGATGAACAGCAACAGACAGCCCCTTGCCCAACTCAATACCTATATTATAAAGTATGTCTATGGCGAAAGCATCTCCATTTTTGGCTGCCTCAATAACCATTTCAAGATTGATTTTTTCGAGATTGTCTTTGAACTCTGAAAGGATGGAGATTTGGCCATTTTTAAGACCCGATTTGATGCTTTTTAGCAATGAAGATGCAGAGGTAACAGTATCAAGACAGCCAACTTTACCACATGAACAAAGTTCGCCTTCGGGATTTACTTGAATATGACCGAGTTCGCCAGCGAAACCCGAGGCCCCATTGAAGATTTGACCGTTGAATACAACACCCAAACCTACACCCCAGTCTACATTTATTGATAGCACATGAGACATGGTTTTGCCGACTCCAAATCGTGCCTCACCATAAGCGGCAGCTTTGGAGTCATTTAAGGTAAAAACCGGGAGATTAAAATTTTCGCTAATTCTGCGACTGAGTGACTTGTTCTCAAAATTGAGGTTTTTATAGGTTTTGTTTATACCTGTTCGCTTGTTTACCAAGCCAGGAATAGCGATACCAATAGAAATAACTTCCTTTTGGGTTGCACTAATTTCATTTATGGTATTCTCAATGAGTGCAATAAGTTCTTTGAGAAAGCTAGACTGAGATGTCAGCCTGAGGTTGTATTGCTCCTCATAGATTATTTCATTGCTAAAATTGAGCACATAAATGTGGGTATCGTGGGTTGTGATGTCAATTACAACAACATGCTTTTTTTGAGAACTTAACGAATAAATTGTTGGTCGACGTCCTTGTTTCTTATTGTCTAACTCTTCGCCGGTTAACCAGCCTTCAGTCAGAAGCTCCTCAATATGAGAGGTGAGTGTGGGTATGCTGATAAAAAGATTCTCAGAGAGGTCGGCAATTGCCATTTTGTCGTTTCGATATAGAGCATTGAGAATTGCTTTTTTTTGTTTAAACTTTTTAAGCTCTACTGCTGATTCTTTGAAGGAGATTTCGTTTTGATGGTAGTACTCCACAATTTCTGAGTCCATAGGCATTCTAATTGAAGGTTATAAGGTTATATTTTAGGTTTTGTAGAGTTAAAAGTATATAAAACTACCGTTATAACAATATATTATTAACAAATAGTTAATTTTATTAATTTATTTTAACAAATGATGTTAAACAATAGATTGAATTAGACGAAGCTTTTGGGTATATTGCACTAAGAAAACTTCTCGAACCAAAGACTTATGAAAAAACAAACTGCAAAAATACTTCTACTGATTTTGTTGATAAGTATTTCAATCAAGGCTCAGCCAACAAAACTCGAACAACTATCAAAAAGGGCCGAAAAAATAAAAATTACCAGAGACCGATGGGGTATTCCGCACATAGAAGGGCAGACAGATGCAGACGCGGTCTTTGGTCTCATGTATGCCCAATGTGAGGATGATTTTGCTCGAATAGAAATGAACTATATTGAAAAACTAGGGCGGTTGTCAGAAATAAAGGGTCAAGATGAAATATTCAATGACTTACAAATCAGATTATTGATCAGCGAAAGCGAGGCTAAGGCTGAGTATCTCAAAGCCCAGGTCTGGCTGAAAAAGCTCCTAGAAGCTCACGCTGACGGCATAAATTATTATCTGGCAAAGAACCCGCAAGTAAAACCTAAACTTATTCATAAGTTTGAGCCGTGGTATGCTTTACTTTGGACGGATGGAAGCATAGGAGCCATAAGCACGGCAGACTTACAACTGAGCGAGCTCAAAGCATTCTATGGAAATGAAAATAGTGTTGGCTTTTCAAAGAAAAATGAAGACTATCAACAAACGGGCTCTAATGGCTTTGCTATTGGACCTTCATTGAGCAAATCTAAAAATGCGATGCTCTACATTAATCCGCATACGACGTTCTATTTTAGACCTGAAGTACATGTTAAAAGTAATGAAGGCCTGAATGCCTATGGAGCAGTGACTTGGGGGCAGTTTTTCGTGTACCAAGGCTTTAATGAATATTGTGGATGGATGCACACTTCCTCAAACGCCGATGTAGCTGACACCTATTTGGAAAAAATCATAAAAAAAGCCGATGGTTTCTATTATGAATATGAAGGAAAGCTAAGAAAAGTAATTTCGAAAAAAGTAAATATTAAATATAAGAAAAACGAAAAAACTTTAATTCGAACTTTTGACGTCTATTTTACTCATCATGGACCAGTAATGGCAAAAAGAGGTGATAATTGGGTGAGTTTGAGGTCATATAATAGAGCCCAAAAAAGTCTTGAGCAAAGTTGGCTCAGAACCAAGGCCAAGGGTTTTGAAGATTATAAAAAAGCCATGGACTTGAAAGCGAACACATCCAATAATACTGTCTTTGCAGACAAATATGGAAATATAGCTTATTGGCATGGTAACTATATGCCTATCAGAGACAATTCACTGAACTGGGCGAAACCGCAGGACGGAAGTAAAGCCTCCACGGAATACAAAGGCTTGCACGATGTGAACCAGGTGGTTCATGTTTATAATCCTAAAAACGGTTGGATACAAAATTGCAATTCAACTCCTTATACTGCTTCTGCTGAAAACAGCCCCAAACGAGCTGAATATCCTGATTATATGGCTCCAGATGGGGAGAATTTCAGAGGAGTGAATGCAATAAGACTTTTGGAGAAAGTAGAGAAAATCAATCTCGACGAACTCATTAACTTAGGCTACGACAATTATTTACCCGCTTTTGAGGTGTTAATTCCAAGTTTGAGAAAAATAAAAACAGAAAATACAGTTTTAAAAGATGCCATAGAGCTGCTTCTCAGTTGGGATTATCGTTCCTCAGAATCTTCTATCGAAACCACTTTGGCGATTGAGTGGGCACAAAAATTAAGCCCAGCAATAAGAAAGATATATATAGACCAAGGAGAAAACGACCAAGTGACTACCACTAAACGTTTTGCTGAAATTGCCTCAGAAAACGAACTTTTGGAACCCTTGGAAAAAACTATCGATGAACTGAGTAAAAAATATGGCACATGGAAAGTTAAATGGGGAGATATAAATAGATTTCAGAGGCTCAATGGAGAACTTACAACAGAATTTGACGACAATTCTCCAAGTCTACCTGTCGGAAATGCCTCTGCTCTTTGGGGAAGTTTACCTTCGTTTAACAGTAGATATTATCCAAACTCCCTGAAAAGATATGGTTATAGTGGAAACAGTTTTGTTTGTGCAGTAGAGTTTGGAGATAAAGTAAAAGCCAAATCTGTGTTGGCAGGTGGAAACAGCGGAGACAAAAACTCCAAACACTTCAATGACCAAGCTGAAATGTATTCAAAAGGCATATTTAAGGACATTCTATTTTATAAGGAAGACATACAAAAGAATGCACTAAGAACCTATAGTCCTGGCTTTTAGTTTCTCTAATGTTGGTTACTTGTTATTGGTTAGAGGCTGTGCATAGTAGCGAAAATAAAAGCTCTTACTAAGTTACTTATTCACCCAAGATAGTTAAAACCAACGTTCTTCCAGAATCATGATTTCGGTGTTCGCAAAGATAGATGCCCTGCCATATACCAAGGTTTAATTTTCCATTGGTAATAGGAATCATTACTTGGCAACCTAGCGTTGAGCTTTTCAGATGTGCCGGCATATCGTCGTCTCCTTCGTAATCATGCTGATAATAAGGTGCTCTTTCAGGAAACAAAACATTAAAATGCCGTTCAAAATCTCCTCTTACTGTTGGGTCATAGTTTTCGTTGATGGTCAAGCTCGCAGAAGTATGTTTAATGAATACATGCAAAAAACCAATTTTGACATTTTGAATGGTATCCAACTCTTTTAGGATTTTGTCCGTAATAAGGTGAAAGCCTCTTTGAAAAGGTGCAAGTTTTATTTCTTTTTGAAATAACATATTTGTATAACGTGAGTTTATTTCAAATAAAGACCAAAATTCTGAAACACAGAAATAAATTTCATAATTTTAGCAAGGATATAACCTTAAATGAAGATTTCAAAAGACATAAATACCCAAATAATCACTAAGATTTTAGGCTTGGTGGCATTTTTTAGTATTCGTGTGGCCAATGCTCAGTTAATTGTGGCTTCTAAAACTTTGGTTTGTCCAAACGAACCCACGCAACTCAAAATAAATGACAAAGCTCTCAATCCGTTTGACTTTTGTGTAACTAAACTCAATGAAAGATTTGGTTTATATTATTTTAAAACTTGTAAACAAGTCACGGTGGAAGACGCCATAATTATGGCCAAAATGATGAACGGTCACCTCGCTACCGCCAACGACGAGCAAAAGAATAATTTTCTTTTTAATCTTCTACCCAACGACATCCATTGGATCGGCTTCGTTCAAAATCCAAAGGCTAAAAACTTCAATGACCCGCCTAATCCTGCCTCTGGGTGGGAATGGATGAGCAAGGCCTCGTTTGCTAGAGCTTTTTGGGTTGATGGTGAACCCAACAATGATGAGCTAAACAACCCAGGCATGTACGCCATACAAGGCTGCAGGAGGGATCCACTATGGTGTGACGAATCTGGAGAGAAAAAATATGTGGCCATCATCGAAAGTAAAACCAACATAATTCCGCCTATAATTTCACCCAAAATCAAATGGGAAACAGGAGAAACCACGCAATCAATAACCGTAAGGCCACAACAAAGTAAATTTTACAAAGTAAGTATTGATTATGGCGTTTATACTATCACCGACTCCATACTTCTAGAAACACCATATGCCAAGGCAGAATTTTCGAAACCTGGGGGTTGTAATCCTTACAAGTGGAAGCCAGTTTTGGAAACGAATGCTCCATTGAGTGACCTAAATATTCAGTGGACTTTTGGAGATTCAAGTATGGTAAATCTTAAAAATCCAGATTTCACGGTATACAAAGAGGGTTTTATGACAGGTTCCGTAAACGTTCTATCTAATGTCTGTGGAAGTGAGCTTTTGAACAAAACCGAAAGATTTGAATTGTTTCCAATGGAAGACCAGCCGCAAATAAACACCGAAGTTCAACTTAATCAGGAAATAACTATAATTCCCAAAAACCAAGGTCCATTCAGTTATTTTTGGTCCCCTCAAACAAACCTATCTGACGCAAGTATTTTTTCACCAACCTTTAGTGCAACCAGGGAGGTTACATATCAACTGAACATAAAGGATGATTTCGGCTGCACGGCGAAGGAGAGTTTTAAATACACTATTGACCCAGACTTGTTGATATTTGTGCCAGATATTTTTACCCCAAATGAAGACAACCTTAACAATACCTTTAGTTTTTTTTTAGTAGATGGATTTTATGGAGAAATAAAGAAACTGGAAATCTTTAATAATCTGGGTGAAATCGTACAAAGTATTGAAAGCAAGGAATTGGCTTGGGATGGTAAAATAAAAGAAAAAAATGCACCTAACGGTCAGTACTTATATGTAATCACTTACCAAATTGGCGATAAAACCTACAAAAAAAACGGTAAGGTGTTGATTTCGAGATAATCTAGGCCGAAAAAGCCAAAATACACTCAATAAATTCCGTCGGTTTGGTAGCATGAACCCAATGATTTGCCCCATCAATCGTAGCCAATTCTGCATTTGTAAAAGAAGCTTGAAAAATTTCAAAATCAGCATCAGTAACATAACTTGAATCAGAGCCTCTAATAAGCAAAGTTGGCTTTTCTACTTTTTTTTCCAAGTTTATTTCGCCACCAATCTGGTATATTTCCTTGCTTATCACCGGAATATTTATTCGCCAATCGAACCCTCCTTCTTCGGTTCGGTATAAGTTTTTTAGGATAAATTGCTTTTCTCCAAAGTCAGAAACATAGTTGGAGAAAATATGTTCCGCCTCCTTTCTACTACTGATTTTACTCAAATCAATGGCGGCCAATCCTGCCAAAATATGATCGTGGTGTGTTGGGTAAAATCTTGGAGCGATATCTACAACAATAATTTTGGAAAAATTGGTATAGTTCTGAGCGAAGGTCATCACGGTTTTCCCGCCCATGGAGTGTCCCATTATTATTGGTTCTTCAAGGCTGTTTTCGTGCAGATACTCATTCAAGTCATTTGCCATTACTTCATAGTTAAACTCCTCACTTCTTGGTGATTGGCCGTGATTACGAGCGTCTAAAATATGGACTTCAAATCTGGCTTCTGCTATTTTTTTGCATACCGTAAAAAGATTGTCAGATGAGCCAAAAACACCATGAAGCACCACAAAAGGTTGTCCCTCGCCTACTTTTCTCGAAAACAATTTCATAAACAAATATCTGTTGAAAAAACAAAAATAATACATAGCAGCAAGTCGAACCTTGGTTTTTAAATCATTTATTGCACCTTTCGTCACAAATATATTGTCAAGCCTATAATTTTTTAGGAAACTTTGTGTTATATGTGTTCCCAAATAATTCTAAAATAATGCCTTTTGTAGATTGGTTAAAAAACTTATTTTCAAAAAATAAGACCGAAAATTCAGAAATGATTGAGATGCCAGCCACGGACATCGTAAGTACTGAAATGGTGGCTTTCCCCAAACAAAATATACAAGAACTCATCAACGAGGACGAAGAATTCCCTTACTGGCTTAGCAATGAAGATGCTTTGCGAGACGAAGGGGTGATTTTCGGACTTTCTGACACAAAACCCGAGGAAAAACTTAAAATTATAGATTCAATTTTTCAGAAAAAAGCTTCTGGTTTAAAGCAAAAACGAGAGGAATTGTCTGAAAGAATCGGGGAACTGAATCTATTCATTGAAAAACAAAACGAAGAGATTTTAGCAATTGAGCAGAAATCTAAATTGGCTATCGAACAAGAATCTAAGGAAGAAAACCTTTTCAGAGTAGCTGTGGGTCTGCTTTTGTCCGTTGGAATGTGTGCCGGCAACTATTATTTGATAGACGAAGGATTAAAAACTTCCTTCCCCGAAAACCACCAATGGATAGCTTGGGGAGTTTTCTTGACGGGAATGTTCAGCCTGTATAACCCGGTAGCAGTGATACATAACGACTCCAAACTGACCTGGAAAAGGCTCTTAGAGGAGTTTGGAATGCCCTTGGCCGCTTCTATTTTTGTCTTTGTACAGGTTTATGAAGCTCTTCCGCTTTACAAATCTTTGGCATTTTTGCTTTTTACCTTTTTTGCGTTTATGATTTCTGGCAAAATACTTTTGGGAAGTATTGCTAGGCTGAAATATGAACTACGAGCACTCAATCAAAACCTAAACATCAGAGGCGACAAGAAAAAAGTAAACACCGATTGGCAATTTAAAAAGGAAGAAATTAGCCTTGAAATAGAGAAAATACGTATAGAAAAATGGAAAATATTGCCTGATCTCAATGAAATAGAGGCTCAGATGGCCAAAATAAATGCAGAAAAAGAAGCCATAGTGAACGTGTTCATGAGCGAGTACAATCTTGCAAAAAATTACAAGCAGAAATTGAATAGCAGTCAAATCAAAAATATGATAGGAGAATGAAGCAAAACACCGAGGATTTTGAAAAAGGTTTTGAAAACGGAATAGATAACGTTGAAAGGGCGAATTACGAAGGGTATTTATCTAGTGAAGTGAGCCTTGATTGGTTGATTGGAAACAAAGAAATCATCACTAGGGATTTGGATGAAACCAAAGCCACTCTGGAAGGTTCGAGAACAGAAAAGTTGGAAATTCTGAAAGAAAAACAAGAGATTTTGACCGAATATGAAGAGCAAAATCATTTAACTGCCCAGCTAGAATATGAAATTTCTGAGAAAAAGCATAGAATAGAAGAAATAAAAGAACTCAAAAAGCAGAATCAGTCGCCTTATCCTATGCTAGCTGGCATTATCTATCTGGCAGCTGGTATCACTTTTATTTTTGGCGATTTGATTATTTCACACGAAATAGTAGCCTATGCCCTCAATATCAGAAACACTTTTGAAGCTTGGGCATTTGCATTCGGTTTGGCTGGAGTTTCAATCTTGCTAAAACCGGCCTACGAACGAATTATTGAGCAACCTTATCTGACACAGCTTAGTACTTCGTCGAAAAAAGCCCATGGCTATTTTCAACTGATCTTGGTTATTATATCCATCGGAACCTTGTCTATTTTAGGTTGGTTCAGATATGAAGCTTACAAAACCGACAAATTAAAAGAGGCCATAAACAGAGAAATAAAGTCGCTTCAAATGGAGGCGACACCTTTGATTTCAGGAGGACAAACGGTTGAAAATCCCGTTTTAACTCAGAAAATCGAACAAAAACTTAGAGAGTATGATACTCTAAATCAGAAACTTGTGAATAGCCCTTGGGCACTTTGGTCATTTGTTTTGAGTGGTGTATTGTTTGCCATCGCAGGAGCTATCTGTTTGGGAATTGCTTTCCCCGTCTTGCAAGTTTATTGGAAACGGTGGTTTCAGTATAACCCTGTCATAAACAGTGCAAACAGGCAAATTAGAAAGAAAACCAAGGCTCTGAATGAAATCAAAAAACCATGGTTTAAAGGCAAATCACTTCTTGAATTGGCTGACCAAAAGCTTGAATTATTACCAAATTTGGAAGAACTCACGCAGAAAAAAACCAAACTTGAAGGCGAGCTTTTAGCCATAAACGAAAAAATAAAGTTAGCGATAGAATCTGCCAGAGTAAGCACCTATAATGAAGGCTACGAAAGTGGCAACACCAACAGGGAGAATCTTTCAGCAGAAGATTTGGAGAGTTACCGCAAATATATGCTCGATAAAATAAAACAAAGTCGAGAAGATTCTGGAGATAGAACGCCAAGAACCTATAAAACCAATGGCTTGAGACCTCACCAGGCTCTTAGAAAAGCAATAACCAATTCTTTTAACGAAAATTGAATGTGATTTTTAGATAAATTAGCCAATTTTGTAAGAAAAAAGAAAGTTTTGGTAAACATCGTAAAAATCGGGGGAAATGTGATTGATAACCCCGAAAAGCTGGCAGCCTTTTTAAGTGATTTCGCAAAAATTAAAGGACCAAAAATACTGATTCATGGCGGTGGTAAGATAGCTACGAAAATAGCAAAGGACTTAGGCATACAAACCAAAATGGTAGAAGGCCGCCGTATAACTGACGAAGCCATGAGAGATGTGGTGACTATGGTATATGGAGGTTTGGTCAATAAGCAAATTGTCGCTAAACTTCAAGCCAATCACTGTAATGCCATCGGGCTTACCGGTGCGGATGGCAAATCGATACTTGCACAAAAACGACCTGTAAAAACCATCGATTATGGTTTTGTTGGGGATATTTTGGAAGTTAATGCTCTATTTATAAAGTCACTGCTAGACGCTGACATTGTTCCTGTTTTTGCTCCCTTAACATTCGATATGAACGGCGATATGCTAAATACCAATGCCGACACCCAAGCTTCGGCTGTGGCTACTGGTTTGTCTTCATTATTGCCTACAAACTTGGTTTATTGTTTCGAGAAAAAAGGGGTTTTGTCTGACCCCGAAAATGAAGATTCGGTGATAAGTGAATTAAATCCTGCCAACTATGAATCTTTCAAAAATCAAGGTGTGATTTATGAAGGAATGATTCCGAAGCTCGACAATGCCTTTGCTTCGCTAAGAAACGGGGTAAGTCAAGTTACGATTTGTCATGCGGACGAACTTGAAAACGCACTTGAAACTAGGAATGCTGGAACCAAAATAACACTCTAAACTTGGAAAACGAGAGGCTTTTAAAAACCGAAATTGCGAACGCACTTTCACATGGTATCGGTGTCATTTTGACTTTAGCTTTTGGGCCTTTGTTGGTTACCCTAGCTCAAAACTCGGGTATAAATAACCTTGGATTGGGTACAGCGACATACACCTTGGGTTTATTTATGGTTTTTAGTTTTTCTACTTTATATCATGCTATTTTTAATCCCATTGCTAAAAGAGCTCTTCGGGTTTTAGATCATATCAGCATTTTCTTTTTGATAGGTGGAACATACATTCCCTTTATTATTCTGTTTACTGATTCGGAAACGGCACAGACGTTTTTTATAGTCCAATGGTCGTTGATAGCCTTGGGCATAATCAAGAAAGTTTTTTACACAGGTCGCTTCCGACTACTTTCCAGCCTGATTTACATCTTTATAGGATGCATGATTTTCTTTTTTGACAGAGGTTTCTGGGGAAGGATTCCTGATGTTCCATTCTATTTCTTGGTAGCAGGTGGGCTCAGTTACTTGGTAGGGGTAATTTTTTATCAAAATCAAAAAATACCCTACAATCACTTCATTTGGCACCTATTTGTACTCTTTGCAGCTATTTTTCATTTTGTGGCGGTTTATTTGGTGGTGAGTTAACAATTTTCAAAACTATTAAACTATGAAGGCAAAGTACTCTTTCCTCTTCATTTTAATGCTTTTAGGCTGTTCAAAAATTAAAGTTTTGGATAATCCTTTAACGGAACTAAATGAAAAACCTTCAAAAATAAATATATCTGAATATTCTAAAATAAAGAAGCAATTCAATCTTAAAAACGTTGAAGATGCTCCATTTTACTACAACGGTTTAGAACCAAACTATCCAATTCTTTTATCTAGAGATTTTTTGGGCAAGTCTACCAACAATTGTTTCGAAGTATCTGGTGGAATTATAGCAGGTTGTAATAATCTTGTTTTGAAAATCGATTCTACATATATTTTAATTGATAATAAAAAAATATTTGACAGCTACTTTCTTCCTATTAATGGTGAAAAAGAAGCCTTGTCCTATGTCTCAATTATCACAGAAACAATACCAAGATATAGTTTCGATGTTAAATTTAGATATGAAACCTATGTTGAACAACTAAATAAATCTTACGCAAAAAAACTCAATAATGGTTATGAAGTGTTAACATACGATTATGACAGCTATGGTTGTGGACCCCATTATTACTATTCTGTTAAAAGTTTTGTCGATTTAAAAGGTAATATAAAAACAATTGAAAAAAAGAGAATTTATAAAGACCCTGATATGGATGGTCTTTGCGTCGATTAGAAAATTTCATCCCAATTTCTATTTCTCCCCCTGGCCAAATCTCATTCCCATACCAATTTACCCTGCAATTTCAATATCTGCAATTTGGCCTGTTTTTCACAATATTCCTTCAACGCTTGACTTACTACTGCTTTTTTAGTTCTTAAGTCAGAAATGGTTATGGCATTCTGAAGCAATTCTTTATCAATATAAATATTAGTCTGCATCTCCTTAATTTTTAATAAATCAAGTAGTATAAAAAAAACGGAATTTATAATAATAAAACCTGATCAATTGTTCATTAAAAAGTGTTTTATTTCCCATTAAATCTTGCCAAAAAACCTCCTAATACTTTTAACCCATCTTCAACCACATCAGAATTTTCAACTGGTATTTTCAAAAACACTTTTCCATTTTTATCCTTTTCAATAATTTTATCCAGAAGTTCTTGGGTAGCCTTTGGATTCTTTAATGTTTCCATCAAATTACTAAAAAAGGACAATCCCTGATTTACCAAGTCAGTAGATTTATCTGTTTCTTCTACATCAAAAATATCATCATCGCCCAGAAGTGGATTTTCTTCTTTTTTAGCATCAATTTCTTGTGACTCGGACGGAAGTTCGAATTCAGAATTAGCTTCAATTTCAAAATCTATATCAGTCGCTATTTCATCTGTTAAAGTTACAAGAGACTCCATAAATCCTTTAAACTGCTCATTATCAAGAAATATAGTATCTTCCCCTCCATCCAGAACACCACCGGCCATGGATGATTTGAATTTCAAAACATCCAACATTTTATGTTCAATTGTACCTGTTGAAACTAGATTTATAACGGTAACATTCCGGTTTTGTCCTAACCTGTAAACACGACTAATTCTTTGCTCAAGAACTGCCGGATTCCATGGAATATCCAAATTTATGACCAACGAGGCAGATTGAAGATTGAGACCTACTCCACCAGTATCGGTTGAAAGAAAAATCCTCGAATTGGGATTTTCTTTAAAATTAGTCAATAACTTTTCTCTTTTCTGACTCGGAATTCCTCCATGGAGATATTCAAAGCCAAAATCTCGTTTCTCCAATTCATCGGCTACAAGTCTGGTCATACGTTCCCATTGGCTAAAAATCACCACCTTACTGTCATTGGTTTCGAAAAACTCCTCCAAAATATTCATCAATTCTTCTATTTTGGTATCTTTCCGAGTCCTTTGGTCAATGATAAAGGTGCTGTCGCACACCATCCGCATTCTACTGAGCGACAATATAAGTTTTTGTCGGTCAGCTTCATTGAGAAAACCAAACTTACGCCATTTACTCACCAATTTGCTCACGACCATCTGCATTTCATCGTGTATTTCACGCTGCTCTTGGGTCATTGGAACAAAAAGATTTTTGTCCATCCTTTCAGGAAGTTGCTTCAAAACTTCTGATTTAGTCCTCCTTAAAAGTGTGTCAGAAAGCAATGCTTTTATTTCGTTTAAGTGCTGATAGCCAATTACTTTTCCAGTTTCTGGATCTTTAAGTTGATATCTGTCGACGAACTGATACAAAGGACCAAGTTGGTAAACATCTATAAACTGCATGATAGAGTATAGCTCTTCCAGTTTATTTTCCAGTGGTGTGCCTGTTAGTACAACAGTGTAGGTAGAATTTAGCCTTTTTACACTTTTGGACACCTTTGTTTTCCAGTTTTTTATTCGCTGGGCTTCATCCAAAATCACAAAATCCAGTTCCAAGGCATCATTAATAAAATCGACATCGTTGGCGATTGAACTGTAACTCGTTATTTGGTAAAACGACTCGCTTTGGGAATATTGCTCCTTTCTCCGGCTGACATTTCCGTCTATTATTTCCACGGTGCTGTTGGAGAATCGCTCAATTTCAGATTTCCATTGGTATTTTAATGAAGTGGGACAAACTATCAGAACCTTGTGTATTTGAAGTACTTTTTTATACATCTCTGCCACCGCAACGGCTTGCAAAGTTTTACCCAAACCCATGTCATCGGCTATGAGGCTGCGGCC
Source organism: Leadbetterella sp. (assembly GCA_035299025.1). Taxonomy (GTDB): domain Bacteria; phylum Bacteroidota; class Bacteroidia; order Cytophagales; family Spirosomataceae; genus Leadbetterella. The sequence continues at coordinate 260,301 of DATGXK010000010.1, read as the reverse complement.
TGCTCTTGCGGCAAATTTTACTCCATCTTCTTGGAAAGGAAACAATTTTACTTTCAAAGCACCGGCTATATCAGAAATCTTGGGATTTTTCTTTAGAAAGTCCCCGATTTTTAGCCTTCTGTTTATATTTTCTCTGATTTGAATTACATACGCAAGAGCATCTTCATAACAAACGAAAGAAGCATTTATTTGCTTGGCTTCGTGTAGAATTTTCTCAAAAACCGGAAATGAAGTAGCCAATAATTCGTTGTTATCAGAGAAATATTTCTTTCTTAAAACTTCATATTCCGCAGATTTCTCAGTTCCTATTTTTAGTTTAACTTGCCTTCCTCCGGGGTAATCGAGATAAATACTCGAATAACTACCGGCAAGTTGTGTACTCTGGTATTCTGTAATATCTAGATTGGCAGTTAAACATTTTAAAGTAGCGGCTATGTGCTTACAAATCCCAAGTCGGTTAGTCTTGAAATCCAGACAATTACAAAAATTTCTTTGGTGATTAAAGTCCCTGATTGAGACCTTGTAGTTGTTAATGGTGTTGGGATTGTAAACCAAATAATCGGAGAAAACTGCCTCCTCTCCAATGTTTGTAATCACAAATTGGTTTTCCTCCCCAAACTGTTTCCGGAGCTTCCACTGCCATTCGTCAACAGACAGATTTGCCGGCTTCTTGTAGTAAGGAATTCGAAATTCGGCAGAATTTTCGGCTTTTGTATCAGGTAAAGCCGCCGACTTTTTTTTCAAACTTGGGTAAATATTTACTCAAAAATAAGAAACAAACTGACGGCTAACCAAAATCAAGACTACTTTCTCACATAAGTATGACTAAAACCATCGTAAACTTCCTCGAATAAGTAAAGATTGTTGCCAGTAATTTCATAGGACAAATTCATGGCATCTTCGTTGGGGAAAGTTATCATTGGTTTTAGCTCAGTGGAAGTAATAGACTTTGCATTTTTTAACTCATACTTGGCCTGAGTAATGGTTTTTCCATTTTGAATCATGGTAAAATTACCCTTAGCGTCAAAAATCATTTCTCGTTGGTCTGACTCTGAGGCCTTAATTGTAAGACCAGCAATACCACCTTGAGATTCAACCCATTTCCAACTTCCAACCACCGAGGGCTTCACTTCATTGGACTCACAACTCAACAATATTAAACTCAAGAACAGTGCAAACATTTTCATAATTATAGCTTTTACATTCAAATTTAAGATTCTTTTGGATGAAAATAGGTTGTAAGCACCGGAGAATTTATTTTTGTAAAAATTATAAACAGATGAAAAATCCGGAAATTAAACAATTGGGTGATTTTGCTATTGGTTTTCTAAGCAAACTGATAGAAACTCCTTCTTTAAGCAAAGAGGAGGATAAAACGCTTTTATTGTTTGAGGAGTTTTTCAAAGAAAAAAACATCGATTTCGGAACGGTAAAAAACAATATCTGGGTCAAAAACAAGCACTTCGACTCATCGAAACCGACTATTTTGTTGAATTCGCACCATGACACCGTCAAACCGAATGCTTCATACACCAAAGACCCTTTCAAGGTCGAAATAGTTGACGGTAAGCTTTTTGGACTTGGAAGCAATGATGCTGGCGGGCCGTTGGTGTCACTTTTGGCAACCTTTCTTTATTTTTATGAAAAGGCCGAATTGCCTTACAATTTGATATTTGCGGCCTCTGCAGAAGAAGAAATATCAGGAAAGGAAGGCATAGAACTTTTGATAAAATCGCTTCCTAAAATAGACCTAGCCATTGTGGGCGAACCTACGCTCATGGATATGGCGGTAGCCGAAAAAGGACTGATGGTATTAGACTGCAAGGCAAAAGGAATAGCCGGTCACGCAGCCAGAAATGAAGGGAAAAATGCTATTTATGAGGCTTTGGGAGATATTAATTGGTTCAGAAACTATGAATTTGAGAAAGTATCTGAGAGTTTAGGACCCATTAAAATGGCCGTAACGGTTATCAATGCTGGCACCCAACACAATGTCGTGCCTGATGAATGTTCTTTTGTGGTGGATGTCAGAGCCACAGACGCTTATAGTTTGGAGGAAACTTTGGAAATAATCAAACAAAATGTAAAGTCAGAGGTAACGCCAAGAAGTATAAGGCTCAATCCATCAGGCATTTCGCTCGACCATCCGATAGTGAAAAAAGGAATAGCTTTAGGAATGAAGCCTTATGGCTCTCCTACTCTTTCTGATCAGGCATTGATGCCATTTACAAGCATAAAAATAGGCCCAGGTGATTCTGCTCGCTCACATACGGCTGATGAATACATTTTTGTGGAAGAGATTTATGCAGGGATTTCGGGTTATGTGGAGTTGTTGGATGGGTTGGTGATTTAATTTAAAGAACTTAGAAACTCTTCTGCACTCATTATTGCCACTTGAGAAGATTTGAAGTCTTTCTGATTTCTTGTAATAATGATATCTTGATTAGATTCTAAGGCGGAATAATATTGTAAACCATCTTCAAAATCTTTAAAAGCTGAGTCATTTAGGGCTAAATCTACTATTTTTTCAGAAAGGGAGACTATATGAATGAGCAATTTAAACTTTCGAAGGATTTCCTTTGCTTCGCTGGCAGATTTTAATTTTGATAAAACATAATTTGTATTGGCAAAGGTCAGAGAAGAAACTGACATTTGAATCTCGTTTCGGTCTGCCAATGAAAACAGTTTAGCAGAACTCTCGTAAAAAGGTTCTCGTTTGGCCAATAAGTCCAAAACTATATTGGTATCAATGAAAAGTTTCTTCATTTGTACTTTTCAAGTAGAAAGTCAGTGTAATTTTCTTTTACATCAAAGTCATTTTCCAAAGAAATTACTCCGCTCAAGCTTTTAACCAACGGAGAAATCTCAATTTCCTCCGACCTTTTAGTCACCAAAGAAGAAAGGTACGATTCAATTAGCCTCGACAAGCTAATCTTCTGACTTTTAGCATACTGCTTGGCTTTTTCAATAATTTCTTTATCCGCAACTAAAGTTAGCTTTGTATCCATTATTTTAAAATACGTATAAAAATAAAATATTTACACGTAAATTTAAAATTAATTATTTGCATTTTCTAAAATTTGTTGAATTAATTTTGTTGGTAGATTCAATGCACAAAAAATAACCAAAACTACCTCTCCCCTTGGACACCGCCATCCTAAAAAAAGCCGCCAATTATTGCGTTTACCAAGAACGCACCCAAGTCGAAGTCCGTAAACGACTACAGGAGTGGAAGATTTGGGGAGATGAAGCGGAGGAAATCATTGCTTACTTGATTACAGAAAATTATTTGAACGAAGAGCGTTTCGCCAAGGCGTTTGCGGGAGGCAAATTCAGAGTAAAAAAATGGGGAAGGCTAAAAATAAAAGCTGAACTTAAAGCCCGAAAAATGAGCAAGTATGTGTTGGAGTCGGCCATGAAAGAAATACCAAACGATGATTATTTTACCACCGCAACACTGCTCATAGAAAAAAAAATGAACGACCTCAAAACCGAAATTAATCCCCTCAAACGTAAACAAAAAATACTTAACTACATGATTTCCAAGGGGTACGAATCAAATATTGTCTTAGAAATAATGAAAGATTTAGAAGCGAAGAAATCATAAAAGTGGTTCCTTCTTGAAATGCCTGATCATTTGCCCGTAATCCATTTTGTGCAACAAGCCATAGACACACATATAAATCCGTTTTGATTTGGTTTCATAAGTTTTGGCCGATTCCACCCAGTTGGAGTAATACCTTTGGTGACCTCTCGGGTAGGAGTTGAACAACTCAAGAGCCTCTGGTTCAAGCTCTAATGACGCCAATAAATCTGCTGAAATTGGTAATTCTTCGCTTTCTTCCTCCAAAGACACTTTCAGTTTATCACCAACTTGCTTTTTGATATGTTTACGCATTTCGGCATTAAGGGGTAGAATAAAATTACCATCTCCTATCGGCACCAAAGCCACCTGACCGATCTCCAAAGCATCCAATTTACCTTTTACGCGGTAGGTGGTTTTGGTTTTAGGTTTTATTTGCTTAGCAATATCCCAAGGAACTTCCACAAAAGTCCATCCAGTTTTTTCGCCGTTTTTGGCGTACCTAATAATCTCAGCTTCAAATTCTACCATAAACAAAAATCGAAAAACAAGGTTAGAACTCCAAAGAATTAAATCAATTTGTAAAAGCTAAAATTAGGCAATAATTGTGAGTCAACTAAACGGTAAATCTCTATTTTGCCTTTTAAAACTTTAATTTTCCGCTAAATAAATTTTTACCCTCCGCAAAAAGATACCAACATAACTTTGTTTTGTAGATTTGTAATTTATCATTCAATAAAAAATAAAATGCTTCAGTTCTTAAAATACGTTTTAGCCACGATAATCGGAATATTCCTATTCTCCCTTTTGTCGTTGTTTTTGGTGATTGGCATCGGTTCAGCCATGTCGAGTGGAGATGATGAAACTTCCATAAAATCCAACTCAATTTTACAGCTTGACCTGAATACCCAAATAGCTGAGAATTCGACGAAGGAGGATCCATTCTCAGAAATCTTTAGCAATGGTGAACAAAAAACAGGCCTAGTTGACCTCAAAGCGGCCATAGCCAATGCCAAGCTGGACCCAAACATCAAGGGAATCAGCATAAAATTGGAATACCCGATGGCTGGTTTTGCTGAAATAGAAGAAATCAGGAATGCACTTATTGACTTCAAAAAATCGGGCAAATTTGTGTACACCTACGCTGAAATAATGACCGAGAAAGCCGTTTATCTTTCGTCTGTTGCGACCAAGAGCTATTTGAATCCAGCAGGAGGAATTGAATTCAATGGCTTGGATTCTGAGATAACTTTTATGAAAGGACTTTTCGAAAAAATTGGAGTAAAACCAGTTATATTCAGAGTTGGAGAGTTCAAAAGCTATGTGGAGACTTACACCAGGAAAGACATGAGCCCTGAAAACAAATTGCAAGTTTCGGAATACTTGGGTTCTATTTCCAACCACATTTATTCTAAAATGGCAGCTGAAAAAGGTATGACAAAGGCAGAAATAGACGAAGTATTAAACAAGGCCTTGATTCAGGAACCTGAAGATGCCGTTAAATATAAAATATTGACTAATGTTGGTTATGAAGACGAATACGATGCAGCTTTGAAAAAAGCAGCTGGAATAAAAGAATCGGCCAAACTTAGTTTTGTAAAACTTGGAAGCTACAAAAAAGCCAAAAAGTATGTTAAAGAAGGCTCAAGAGACAACAGAATTGCGGTTATAGTAGCCGAAGGCGATATTATTTCGGGAGAAGGAAATTCGGAGTCGATAGGTTCAGAGACCTTCTTAAAAGAACTCAGAAAAGCAAAAAATGACAAGAAAATTAAGGCTATCGTATTGAGAATCAACTCGCCAGGAGGAAGTGCTTTGGCCTCAGATGTGATGTGGAGAGAAATTCAATTGACCAAAAAAGTCAAACCAGTTATTGCCTCCATGGGTAGTGTGGCCGCATCAGGCGGATATTATATGGCAATGGGCTGCGACACCATTGTGGCACTTCCAACAACCATCACGGGTTCTATAGGTATTTTTGGAATGTTATTCAACGCCCAAGAATTGATGAACAACAAACTAGGAATCACTTTCGACGGTGTAAAAACACACGAGTTTGCTGATTCACCATCTTTGACCAGAGAAATGTCGGATGCTGAAAAAATGCTAATACAGAACTCGGTGAATAGAGGCTATGAGAAATTCACTTCCAAAGCCGCGGCTGGCCGTAAAATGCCTATTGAAAAGTTGAAAGAAGTAGCAGGCGGAAGAGTTTGGACGGGCGTACAGGCCAAAAACGTGGGCTTGGTTGATGTTTTGGGTGGCCTTGACGATGCAGTTGCTCTTGCAGCTAAGAAGGTCAAACTAAAAGCTGGCGAATACCAAGTGAAATACTATCCATATCCTAAGTCGGATTTTGAGCAAATAATGGAGAAATTCAGTAAAAGCCAAGAAGAAGCCAAACTTAAGGAATATTTAGGCGTATTTGCTCCGATGGCCAAAGAAATAAAATACTTGCAAAATATGGAGAGGCTTCAGGCCAAACTACCTTATAATCTGGAAATTAAATAATCCAGCTATCGATTATTAACCTACCAAAAGCTCAAGGAAACTTGAGCTTTTTTGTTTTTATCCGTTTACGTAAAGACCAAGTAGAACAGGACCTTGTGTGGCACATAGTTTTGCTTTCGCTTTTCTCCATACATTATTGTTGTTTTTTATCAGCGTCTCCAAAACTTCGAATTCTTGGTTGATCGACTTTAGATTGTGGATTTCAATAAATCGATGTGTGAATTTCACAAAAAACCAATACAATCTTGTAAGACCTATTTTGTTAAAAATCAGCAATTTTACCGAAATAACCATTCATAAAAATGAAGACGCCAGATTTCATATCCGAAGAAAATACACATCTTGAGAAGTTCCGAAAAATTGTACAGGACAGTATTGAAGCAGAAGAGCTGATCGTCTATAATCTTCTTCATCCACCGATTGAAAGACTGAGTGAGGGTCAAAAAATATCTGACAAAGTGGCGAAATTTGGTGGAAGTTGGCGATTTATAATTGCCTTTGGGGTGGTTTTGAGCCTGTGGATTATATTCAATGCCCTCATAGTGGTGAAATTCCGATTTGACCCCTACCCGTTTATTCTAATGAATCTCATACTCTCATGTATAGCGGCCCTTCAGGCTCCCATAATTATGATGAGTCAGAACAGGCAAGAGGAAAAGGACCGAATGATGAACGAAAACGACTATTTGATAAACTTGAAGGCAGAAATGCAAATCCGCAGTCTCCACCAAAAGATGGATTTACTTCTTGAAGAACAAATAAAAACGCTTTTTGAATCTCAGAAAACTCAGCTCGACATCCTAAAAACCATAAGTGTTAAAATAGCCAACATGTGAATATTATAAATTTATGACTGAACAATGTAACAAATCTACATGATATTGCTCCGACTTTTGTAATCAAAAATACTGAATCAGCCGCAAGTAGCAAAAACACCTAGGATGATTGATGTTGAATAAACTGCATTATAATAGCAATTTCATGTACACACAAAAAAGTATTGGAATATGGATGGACGACGATTCGGTACACTTGATTGAATTCCGAAAATTAAGAGTAGAAACCGTAATAATCAGGTCTAGAATTAAAGAAAGAGAGAAGTTCCTTCAGCCGAAGGAGGAATGCTCGGATGATAGCCATCAGCATGAAAATTTCCTTAAAAAAATATCTGAGCAACTGAGAGACTATGACGAAATTCTAATTTTTGGACCTGATAACGCAAAGTTCACTTTTGAACAATATCTAAATAAGAATCCGCTTTTTGCAAACAAAAAAATCATACTCCAAACTGCCGAGAAAATGACTGACAATCACAAACATGCTTGGGTCAATAAATATTTTATCACATCATCATACCAAAAACAATGAGAAAGATTTTAGTATTTGCCACGCTACTTTTATTTGTTTTTTCATGTAAATCAACAAAAATAGCTAGCAGTTGGAAAGAACCGGGGAAACAAGTAGACCTTAAAAAACTTAACAAAGTATTGGTGGTAGCAATGCTCAAAAACGAAAATAGCCGTCATTAGGCCGAGAGCGAAATGGTTGGTTTCTTAAAAGGTAAAGGAGAATAGTCCAAGATTTTATTCAAGAAGGAATAGTAATAAATTAATATCGAACTGATAAACAATGAATTACTTTATTGTGAGTTATAAATTTGCTTATTAAATTTTGCAAAATTATGCTCATCAAATATTTGCTTTTATCGATTCTTTTTAGCACATTTACTAAAGCACCGGAGGCAACAAGGACTAAAAATCTTGAGCTTTTTGAAGCATGTGAAATATCAGAAATGATAGATTTTCAAACCTTCGAAAAATCTATGGAGGGTTTTCAGAGGTATAGTCCCAAAAAGTCAATTCTCACCATAATTGATTTTAGTTTACCTTCAAATAAAGAACGCTTTTTTGTGATTGACCTTGCAAAAAAGAAGCTGCTCTTTAAGTCTTTGGTGGCCCATGGCAAAAAATCGGGCGAAATAATGGCTACTTCGTTTTCGAACAAAATGGAGTCGCACCAAAGTAGCTTAGGTTTTTATATGGTTGGTAGTATAATCCATAGCCCAAAACATGGGAAGGCATTATTGCTTAATGGATTAGAAAAAGGCAAAAATGATAACGCTTTAAAAAGAGAAATAATAATCCACGGAGCCGAATATGTAAGTACTGGTTTTGTTCAACGATACGGTCATTTAGGGCGAAGTTTTGGCTGCCCAGCATTGCCAAACGACTTAATTCCGCAGGTTATACCTGTGTTAGCAAATGGAAGTTTACTCTACATACATTCTCAACAAAAAAGCTAAAGGAACCTCTTTAGCTCGTAAATACCTAACAATAAAACTATTAGCATCATCCTTTTCATGTTTGACTATACTTGCTTTTTCTATCATAAGCTGTGGAAAAGCCAAGAGTTCTAACAAAGGCATCTTACCAGATTCTACGATATACTCGCAGGAGAATTACAGTCCAATATCGCTTGACAGCAGTATTTTGGAGGGTTTTTACACAAAACATAAAATTGAGGATTCTCTAAAAGCTCTCATTACAGATTTTTATGCCCGAAGAAAATACCAGTTTGCCTGGTTTGACCAAAACGGAATAACCGAAACCTGTCATATTTTTTACAATCAGTTACAGAGTTATTCATCCGACTTCGATGACCTTTCTGTTAATCCCAAACTGGTAGACTCTCTAATCAACTTTGCTCATGACGAAAACGAAAAGAAGATTTTGTCAGAAATAGACCGACAAAATATAGAGTTAATGCTCACCACGAGTTATTTCCGATACGCCGAAAAAGCATTTGGTGGCACCGCCAAAAGTACTTTTGATCTCGAATGGTTTATACCTCGAAAAAAGAAAAACTTTCAGGTATTGTTAGACAGCATGATATCTACCAACAAAGCCATTGCCTTACAAGAACCTGTTAATCAATTCTATAAGTCGCTCATTGTCGAACTTAGAAAATATAAAACCATCGAAAAAAATGGAGGATTACCTTTGATAAATCCAAACAAAAAAGACCTAAAACTCGGAGATGTAGATAGCAGTTCCTACAACCTCAAAAGATACCTAGCCCTGACGGGAGACCTCACAACAAAAGACACCTCTATTGGCTTTGACAAAAACTTAGAGTTAGCCTTAAAAAATTTCCAGAAAAGATATGGATTAGCTGAAAGCGGCAGCCTAAATAAAAATACTTTAGCCGAACTTAATATACCCACAAGTCTCAGAATCAAGCAAATAATGATAAATCTGGAAAGACTCAGGTGGCTTCCCCAAGAAATAGAACCGAACTTTATCTTGGTGAACATTCCAGAATTCAAACTTCATGTATTCGAAAACAACAAAGCCATCAGCGAAAGCAATGTGGTGGTAGGAAAAAAAGCCAACAAAACCATTGTTTTCAAGGGTGAGCTATCAACCATCGTACTCAACCCTTATTGGGGCATACCACAGAGCATAGCGGTTAAAGAAATTCTACCAAAACTTAAGAGAAGCATTTCCTATTTAAGCCGAAATAACATCGAGGTATTTAGCAATAACAAAGTCATCAACCCAAATACAATTAGTTGGGGCAAGTACAATAAAGAGCTTCCATTTTACTTTAGACAGAAGCCCGGCATTAACAACGCACTCGGAAAAATAAAATTCTTATTCCCGAATAATTACAGTATTTACCTCCACGATACGCCTTCCAAAGGTTTGTTTGGTGAAACCAATCGTGCATTTAGCCACGGCTGCATCAGGGTTCAAAATCCAAAGGAACTTGCAACGTATATTCTGAGAAACGACCCCAAATGGACGCTTCAGAACATTGAATCTGTTCTAAAAACGGATGCCGAAAAACATATTTCGGTAAAACCTACTCTGCCGGTTTATATACTTTATTTGACAGCCTGGGTGGATAATTCGGGACAGCTAAACTTCAGAAAAGACCTGTATAATTTCGACAAAAAGCTCGAATTGGAAATATTCGCCTCAGAAAATAACCAACCTATAGCCCGAAAACCATGAATTCAGATCTACCATTTGCGACCCACAACATTAAAGGCCTCACCAACCAAGAAGTGCTGGCGTCAAGAACAAAAAATGGCGACAATCTACTGATTTTCAAAAAAGAAAACGGCTTTTGGAATGTCATCAAAAGGTTGGCCAAAGACCCAATGGTGTTGATACTTTTGGTAGCTTCAGTCATTTACTTTATAAGTGGCAAAACAGCCGATGGCATATTCTTGGCATCAGCTATACTGTTCCAAACTGGTATTTCATTTTTTCAAGATGCCCGAAGTAGCAATGCTCTGGAAAAACTGAAAGAATTTATGGTGGCCAAAACTAGGGTCATCAGGAATGGAAAAATAGAAGAAATAAAAAGTGAGGAATTGGTCGTTGGTGATGCCATTGTAGTAGAAGAAGGAACCGCCATACCGGCTGATGCAATCATTCTACACTCCAATGACTTTTCGGTAAACGAATCCATACTTACGGGTGAATCTCTCGCAATCGAAAAAAATACTGAGAACAAGCAAATTTTCAAAGGCACTAACGTAGTTGGAGGACTGGCGATTGCCGAGGTTACGGCCATTGGCAACCAAACATCACTTGGTAAAATTGGTAAAAGCCTCGAAGGTATAGAAGAAGAAAAAACTCCTCTGGAAAACCAAATAGCAAACTTTGTAAAGAAAATGGCCATGACCGGTGGTATGGTTTTCTTGATTGTATGGGCGATAAACTACTTCAATACCCGAGAAATCTTGAATAGCTTGTTACAGTCTTTGACATTGGCCATGAGCATATTACCAGAAGAAATCCCTGTGGCATTCACCACTTTTATGGCATTGGGTGCCTGGCGATTGATGAAAAGTGGCATAGTGGTAAAACAAATGAAAACCGTGGAAACCCTGGGAAGTGCCACAGTAATATGTACCGATAAAACCGGAACACTGACAGAAAATGTGATGGATTTGGCAAAGGTATATGATTTTGAAGCTGATATGGTGTTTAAAACAGAAGAAAACCTTACTGAATCCAACAGGAATCTCCTTCGCATAGCCATGTTTGCTTCTGAGCCCATTCCGTTTGACCCGATGGAAGTAGCTCTGCACAATGCTTATAAATTATCAACTGAAATAGACGAAACTCCACACTTTAAAATCATTAAGGAATATCCATTGAGTGGTACACCACCCATGATGACGCATATTTTCAAAGGCAAAAACGATGACTTAATTGTGGCAGCCAAAGGTGCCCCAGAAGCCATCATGCATGTTTCTGGATTATCCTCCGAGGAAAAAATAAAGGTTGAAAAAGCGATAAGGGAATTTTCAGCGGAAGGATATCGGGTGCTTGGCGTGGCCGAAGCCAAATCTAGCTCCCAAGACTTTCCGAAAACTCAACAAGAGTTTAAATTCACATTTAAGGGTATTTTGGCATTTTATGACCCACCCAAAAAGAACATTAACAAAGTGCTCAATAATTTTTATGATGCCGGAATCAATGTAAAAATCATTACAGGTGACAACGAGGCCACCACGGTATCTATAGCCAAACAGATATGTTTTAGAGGTTTTGAAAAACATATTTCAGGTAAAGAACTGATGCTTTTGTCTGAAAAAGACCTTGCAGAAAAAGTGTTGGAAACGCAGATATTCACGAGGATGTTCCCCGAAGCCAAACTAAAAATCATTAATGCTCTTAAAGAACAAAACGAAATAGTAGCTATGACTGGCGATGGTGTCAACGATGGCCCAGCATTGAAATCTGCCCATATAGGCATAGCCATGGGAAAAAAAGGCTCCGAAATAGCCAAAGACGCTGCCTCATTGATTTTGATGAATGATGATTTATCAAAAATGGTAAAGGCGGTTTCAATGGGTCGTAAAATATACACCAACCTAAAAAAGGCTATTCAGTATATCATTTCTATACATATTCCTATCATTCTCACAGTATTTGTTCCTCTGGCTTTAGGTTGGATTTATCCCAATATATTTTCACCCATTCATATTATTTTTTTAGAACTCATCATGGGGCCCACCTGCTCCATAATTTATGAAAATGAGCCATTAGAAAAAAACACCATGAAACTAAAACCAAGACCCTTGAGTGATACTTTTTTCAGTTGGAAAGAGCTCACGACCAGTATATTACAAGGTTTGTTTATAACGGCAGGCACTTTGGGCATTTATCAGTATTCCACAGGTCAAAATTTTGGAGAAAACACCACCCGAACCATGGTTTTTACAACGCTGGTTATCGCCAATATCGTTTTAACCTTGGTCAATCGCTCCTTCTTTTATTCGATTTTTACGACGCTTCGATACAAGAATAATTTAGTTTTGATAATCATAGGTATTACGTTGGCATTAACCTCATTGATATTGTTTATACCTGCGATTTCAGGCTTTTTTCAGTTTCAGAAACTGACGCTAATTCAACTCGCCTTCTGCCTAATTGTTGGCTCTGCGAGCGTGCTTTGGTATGAATTGGTGAAAGTTTGGAAAAGAAAAACCTCTAAAAACGCTTGAAATGACTTTAAATCTTGATTCCATTTTAAAGAAATTACTCGCCGGAATTCTGGTGATAGTAATCCTCATTTATGCCAAAGGATTCCTGATGCCATTGGTGATTGGAGGAATATTGGCTACCCTCTTTCTCCCTTTTTGCAACAAAATGGAAAGGATTGGGCTGGGTCGTATTTTATCAGTCTTCATCAGTCTATTTGGCCTATTGGCAGTATTCGGAATAATTATTTCCCTACTTTCATGGAAAATCTCAGAACTTTTCAGTGAATTTGACTTGCTCAAAAGCCAAGCCATCAAAACTTTCAATCAAACTCAAGCCTATCTTTTTCAGCATTTTGGAATTAGTCTAGAAAAGCAATCTGAAATATTTAACAGTGAAAAACCTTCAATATCAGGTCTTATGAAGTTGACGGCCGGTTCACTAAAAGACCTGATGACAAACCTCATTTTGATATTGGCCTATTTTTTCTTTCTCCTTTACTCGCGTGTACACATCAAGCAATTCTTCCTGAAACTTGCCAAAAAAGACCAACAAAATGAAGTGGAACAAATCCTCAAAGGAACTACAAGGGTTTCACAACAATATCTTCTTGGATTGGCCAAAATGATTGTTTGTCTTTGGATTTTATATAGTATTGGCTTCAGTATCATTGGTGTAAAAAATGCAGTCTTCTTTGCAATTCTTTGTGGACTTTTAGAAATCATCCCTTTTATTGGCAATATCACTGGCACTACCATTACGGTGCTTATTGCGGCACTTCATGGCGGAAACATCACCCTATTGTTGGGTATTGTCATTACTTACGGTATTGTTCAATTTGTACAAGGCTGGGTTTTAGAACCACTCATTTTAGGCCCACAGGTAAAAATCAACCCACTTTTCACTATCATTGCTCTCATTGTTGGCGACTGGATTTGGGGGATTTCAGGAATACTACTGGCCATACCTGTTGCTGCCATGATGAAAATCGTTTGTGATCATATAGAGCCATTAAAACCTTACGGATTCCTGATTGGTGAAATGGACACACAAGAGAAAAGTGACCAAAAAGTCAAAAATATCTTCAAGAAAATTATCACGAAAGCACGCTGATCTAGAATAAAACGTGTAAAAAAATTCAACAGAGCTAATCTTGAAATTAAAGGGCAATTTCGGTTCAGAAAGACAATTCTTTTCGTAATTTACATGAAATAAAAATTATGACAGATTACAGTGACTTGAAAGGAAATTGGGCAGAAACGAGTAACAAATTAAAGCGACTTTTCGAAGTTCTGGAGAATGAGGACCTCACTTACTCAAATGGCAAACAAGTAGAACTTTGGGCCAAAATAGAAACCAAGGTAGGCAAATCAAAGGCCGAAATTCAGGATATTCTTTCAGGTTTATAAATTACATTTGAGTTCTTGGTCCAAAAAATCAATTCTGCAACTGCCAAACATTATATGGATTTTTCATTGCAAATTGAGCGAATCTCATAAAAAACCACCCTTTTGACAGATAAAAAACTATTATATGGAGATTTAGCATAGGAATATAACCTTCCTAAAATACTATCTTTGTGGTTCATATATCAACCTTGTCAAGATGTACCAGTTCAGATTATCCTTAGGGACAATTTTAGTTTTACTTTCCGCTATTCAATTCACTTTTGCTCAGAACAATAGCAACCTAAAAGGAAAAATCATAGACGCACAAAACAAAGCTCCACTTGGATTTGCCAGCGTAAAGCTTTTCCAAAATCAAAAAATGATTACTGGGAATGTTACGACTGAAAATGGCGAATTCGATTTCAAAATTCCAACAGGTAAATATACCATTGAGACCGAATTTATAGGTTATAAAAAATACATTTCTGCCGAAATCAACCTGACTGAAAGCGGCTTAGATTTAGGTGAAATTGGTATCAGTCAATCAGACAAATCACTTGAAGCCCTGGTCGTGCAGGGAGAAAAAAGTTCAATGGAGTTGGCTTTAGACAAAAGAGTATTCAATGTGGGCAAAGACTTGGCCAATGCAGGCGGCTCAGCACAAGATATTCTGATAAATATTCCATCCGTAACTGTAGATCCTGACGGAGCCATAAAACTACGAGGAAGTAGCAATGTGAGGATACTGATAGATGGAAAACCGTCAGGTATGGTGTCATTCAAAGGAGGAGCAGGATTAAGACAACTCCAAGCCAGTATGATAGACCGAGTAGAAGTAATTACCAATCCATCAGCCAGATACGAGGCTGAAGGACAATCTGGAATCATCAATATAATCCTTAAAAAAGACTCAAGACAGGGCTTCAATGGTTCTTTTGAACTAATAGGTGGCGTACCTGACAATTATGGTTTTGCGGCAAATGTCAACTACCGTCACCGAAAGATGAACTTCTTTGTCAACTACGGTTTGGCTTATAGATGGAATCCTTACCGCGGCGATATGTACCAAGAAGTAACCGCTGGCGACACCCTTAAAATACTTCAACAAGACAACACGGGAGATGTATCCGGACTAGACAACAACATCAGAGCTGGAATTGACTACTATTTTTCGGAGAATAGTATTCTTACCGGCTCATACATGTATAGCAGAGCAGGCGGAATCAGGTACACCAAAAACATCTACAACGATTTCTTGAACTCCAGTAATAATCCGCTTGGATCCATAACACGTATTCAAGACGAAATTGAAAGCGAGCCGCTTTCTGAATATGTTTTGAATTACAAACGAATGTTCAAAAGAAAGGGTCAAGAACTCATTGGTCAATTTAGGTTTTTAGATCATTTTGAAAATTCCGACCAAATTTTCACCCAAACTGCCGTATTGCCAAACGGTGGTGTGGATGCCAAAAATACACTTTTGCAAACTTCGTTAAATGACGAATATGAGAAACAATATCTGTTCCAACTAGACTATGTTCAGCCATTTTCTAATGAAGGAAAAATGGAGTTTGGGGCAAGGACTTCGCTCAGAAACATGGTGAATGATTTTGTGGTAAATGACGTAATCGACGGAAAAGATGTGCCAATAGACTGGCTGGATAATTATTTTATTTATGATGAAGACATTTCGGCGGCATATGGAATTGTTTCAAATAAATCTAAAAAAATGAGTTATCAACTTGGCCTTAGGTCGGAGTGGACAAGCGTTACCACCACCTTGCAGAAGACCAATGAGGTGAATCCAAGAAAGTACTTCAATCTATTCCCGAGTGCACATTTTACTTATGCACTGGATGCGGACAATTCGCTTCAGTTGAGTTACAGCCGCAGAATTCGCAGACCAGTTTACAACGATTTAAGTCCTTTCATGACCCTCTCTGATAGTCGAAATTTCTTCAGTGGTAATCCAAATCTCAATCCTGAATACAGTGATGTATTTGAAATTGGCCACCTAAAAAACTTTGAAAAAGGCTCTATAACTTCTTCCATTTTTTATAGAAATTCTCAAGACCTTATATTTAGCATCAGAAGTGTGAATGATCAAGGTTTTTCAACTTCCTTACCCGAAAACCTGAATTCAGAAAAATCTTATGGAATCGATTTCACGAGCAATTACAAACTCGCAAAATGGTGGAAAATGGATCTAAACTTCAATCTTTTCCATGCAAACATTAATGGCTCTAATATAAACGAACAGTATGTGGCCGAAACGAACTCATGGTTTGCGAGACAAACCTCTCGATTTACACTCAAAAACGGTTTCGATATGCAGCTGAGATTCAATTATGAAGCAGCACAAAAAACCGCTCAAGGGAGCAGAAAAGCCATTTATTTCTTCGACTACTCCCTCAAAAAAGACATCCTTAAGAAAAAAGGCTCAGTAAACTTTACGGTTCTGGACATTTTCAACACCCGTTGGATGCGTACCATCAGCGAAGGCCCTGGATTTTACACTGTAAGTAATAGACAATTTAGACCAAGACAAATAAATTTAACTTTGAGCTATAGATTGAAACAGTAATTTTTTACACGTATTTATTTTTGATAAAAATGAATTTCTAATGAAGAAAAAATCTCCTCAAAGCAAATACAAATCGGGAACAGAGAAATCAAAAGTCCATTTTCAAAAAAAAATTTTGAATGAAGACTATATTATAGGGGGGAACTTGATGACTTCTGCAAATAAGTATAAAAAACAATATCAGAAAGTTAGTCCATTTGTTTTGTCAATGAAATGAGCTTTCGAAACAAAAATAAATATTGATTACAAAGACGAATTAGTTCAAGCTTTATCCAACAAGTATTTATAAATTCAAGGCTATAATATAAAGTGAATAAAATTAGAAATGGACTGGAGGTTTAATACAATATGGTTTGAACAATTAGAACAATCTAAAATCTTCCGGAAAGATTTCAAAGAAAAATTTATTGCAACAGAAAATAAAGCTTTTGAAAACTCAGAATATGGAATAGTTTGGCATCTCAAAGAAAAACTCAATTCATTTGATAACCTACCTGAAAATGAAAAACTATTATATCTTGAATTAAATTGTGGAATCTTCAAAAACTTTGATGGAATAGAAAAATTCAAGAATATAAAAAGGCTGGAATTACATTACTGTGTGAAACTCGAAAATGATTTTGGATTAAGTCGTCTTAAAGATAGTATTGAGTTTTTACATATTAACGGATCAAAAAAATTCAAGTTTACAAACGAATTATTACAACTTAAAAAGTTGAGAGTCCTTTGCTTAAACTCTTGTGGTTCAATTGACAACCTCCACTTTCTAAAAAAATTCCCGAATCTAATAGAATTTCGTTTTGTAAACACAAATATCTTAGATGGAAATCTAAATCCAATATTGGAACATTCTACATTAAGGTCGGTTGGTTTCTTAAATAAGAAACATTATAACTATAAAGACCAAAAATTAGAGTTGGAACTGAATGAAAAGTTTTGCAATAAATTTAAAACCATCGTTTATAAAGAACAATATTCGACGTTTAGATATGATTATGAATAAAATTATAGGTGATGCCAATAGTTTCTAAATAAAACAAAAGTATTACTTCTGTAAACCAATTGTAAATGGATTAAATGAGAGAATTCTTTTCGACATTTCTTTTAAGAATATACTAAATATACAAGGTAAAAAACCAAATATGATAATTAGAATGACTCCTGAAAATTTTCTAAAAACCATTTCTTGAAATGCAAGAATACTTCCATATTGATCTAAATATCTGGCAATTCCTAGTATTTGTGGTGGTAGGTACGCTTACAGGCATCATCAACACGATAGCTGGAAGTGGCTCACTCATTACTTTGCCAGTCTTTATTTTCATGTGTGACTTATCACCTTCTATCGCAAACGCCAGTAATCGGATAGGCGTGTTTTTACAAAGCGTCGTGGCGACTGGAAAGTATGCTCAATCAAAGCCAGAAGTATTTCGCGGCTCACTTTGGTTAATTATCCCATCGGTTTTAGGTGCCATTTTAGGTTCAAAAATAGCAGTGGATATTGATGAAAAAATGATGAACTATACCATTGGTGGCCTGATGGTTTTTATGCTCATTGTTTTATTGTTTAAGCCTGAAAGATGGCTCATAGAAGACAAACTCACTGAAGCCCAAAATAAAAACATTGGCACATTTGTAACATTCTTTCTGATAGGTATTTACGGCGGGTTTCTACAAGCGGGAGTTGGGTTCTTCCTATTAGCTGGGCTCGTATTGATCTCTAAATACAGCTTAACCCAAAGCAATGGCCTTAAACTAGCCTTAGTACTGGCTTTTACTGCTCCTGCACTTGCATTGTTTATGTATTACGGCAAGGTTCACTACGGATACGGCCTGCTAATGGGCATATTTCAAGCACTGGGAGCTTGGATAGGCGTAAAATATATTGTGAAAATCCCCAACGCCAATCTTTGGATATACAGACTATTGATTGTAATCGTGGCTGCTTCAGCCATTAAGTTTTTTATATAAACTAAAACTCAGTAATTCTTAAATTGCCACCAATTATCCGTGATAAATGCCGATGCAGGCAGCCCTTGATTATTTTTTAGGCTGGCCTCAGCTGTATTGTTCCATTCAAATCTTGCAAAAACAGGGTATGATATTTTAGTATTAGTAAGGACAATGGTATTACTTTTAATTCTGACATTGGCCTTTCTGAATTCTCCCGAAGTATCAGCTATTTCGAAGTTGTTCATGCAATTTTTATCACATTTCAACTCTTGTGTGTCAAAAAACAAGGTAATTTGTCCTTTTTTAGACTCATAAAGTAGAAGTTTGGGTCCAGAAATCTCACCTTTATAAGCACTGTAAAGATTTTTCAAAGCCACGTTACCCAAACGAATTCCGACGTCTTTTTTGTTTCTGGGATGGATATCATCAATATTTCCAATATCCGAAATGGTCACCATCGCCGTTTTGGATGTATTTTCTGCCATTCTTTGTGCATTTCTCAAAACCACCCCCTCCTCAGGATTTCCATATTTATAAGGAGCTATTTGCACATAATAAAAAGGCAGTTCCTCACCCCAAGCTTTTCTCCAACTGTTGATGAGCGTATTGAGCAATTTATCATAATGAGCTGCATTAGATACATTTGACTCCCCCTGATACCACAAAAATCCTTTGATTTTTAAACCTACGAGCGGGGCTACCATTGCATTGTATATTACTGATGTTTTTACCGGACCCCAAGGCACCTCTTTTAAGCCCAACGCATCTTTGTAAAGAACAGCATCTGCTTTAATACTCTCTTCGGATGTCCAAGCCTCCGCTGGCGTTCCGCCCCAAGAGGTGTTGATAATGCCTACAGGAACTTGTATGTTTTCGTAAATATGCTTGGCAAAATAGTAACCAATGGCACTAAAGTTTCTCATAGACTCTGGTGTGCAGATTTTCCAATCGCCAGAAAGATTATTTTGAGGCGAATTGGCCGTGGCGTGATTAACTGTAAACAATCTTAATTCAGGAAAATTGGCCATTTGAACCTCCGCTTCCGCATTATCGATACCCGAAGCCGCACTCCATTCCATATTACTTTGGCCCGAAACCACCCAAACTTCACCTATGAGAATATCTTTCAGGACTATTTCATTGTAGCCACTTATTTTTATTTCATAAGGTCCACCATAAATTGGAGTTTCTATTTCCATGGTCCATTTTCCGTAAACATCAACCGTGGAGGTATATTTTTTTTGATTCCAAGAAGTCGTGATACTAATAGGCTCGCTGGTTTTACCCGAACCCCAGATTTTTACAGTGGAATTCTGCTGAAGCACCATACCTGAGCTAAAAAACGCAGGCAACGTAAGATTAGCAAAACCATAAAAAGGCAATAAAAGACTTATAAACAGACACTTAAAATTGATATGCAGCGTAAAGAAACGTTTTTGGTTCATAATGGAGTCTAAATGTTCAAAAAAAAAGAAATGTATTCAATAAAGATTTATTTGACCTTGTTAGTCAAAAATAACATAAAAAGCTCAATTCATAAAACTCCAATTACATGATAAGTTGAAATGGCATTTAAAACTTTAAGTAAAAAAACAAGTTTAACAGTAATCCTAGAAAACAGGAGTATCGTAAATATAAGATTAGAAAATTTAAACCTATGAATCAAATAAATGTAATTCAAACCGAATTGAAAGAATTAAGAGAGAAACTACGAAATCACCCATTGTATTCCAATCTAAAAACCTTAGAGGACCTGCAAATTTTTATGCAAAATCATGTCTTTGCTGTTTGGGATTTTATGTCATTGTTAAAATCTTTACAAGCAAGCTTAACTTGTACCAAAGTTCCATGGGTTCCGCCGAGAAACCCAGCATTGAGTAGGTTTATAAATGAAATTGTATGGGGAGAAGAGAGTGATGTTAACGAAAAAGGCGAACCAAAGAGTCATTTCGAAATGTATCGAGAAGCCATGATTGAAATAAGGGCAGATGTATCGAAAATAACAGACTTTATTCGGGACATTCAAGATGGAAGAACAGTCTCCAACTGTATTCAAACACTTAAAGTTATACCTGAGGTACAGCTTTTTTTGGAGTATACATTTGAGGTAATTCGAAGCAAAAAAGTGCATAATATTGCCTCAGCTTTTACTTTTGGCAGAGAAGATTTAATACCTGACATGTTCTATGCCATTCTAGAGAAGTCGGAAACCAACAAAAAGAAGTACAGAAAACTTAGGTATTACCTTGACAGGCATGTAGAGGTAGATGCAGGAGAACATGGCCCCTTGGCTTTGAGGATGATAGAAGAACTTTGTGAAAACGACCCTCAAAAATGGCTTGAAGTAAAACAAACTGCAACAAAAGCTTTGGAAATACGAATTCAGCTTTGGGATGGTATACTTAAAGAAATCAACAGCAAAAAAAGAAATGCCTCTTCCAATTTGACTTAAATGGTGAAAACCCTCTGTGATTACCTATTACATAAGAATTATGGGGTCAGTTTTTTTTTGAAAGCTATCCCCAAACCGAAAGTCAGAGATGTAGATTTCGTATTTTTGGGAAAATCTTCTATTATTGAAAGTGAAACTATCGGATAAATTTCTTTTTCCTCTTTTCTTCTTCGGTTGTATTTGTTGGATAAATGCACAAAAGGGTGGCGAATTCCAAAAAATATTTGGCGAAGCCCAAGGTACAACCTACTCCATCGTATTTAAAGGGCCTAAAGCTTCTTTTTCGAAAGAAGAAGCAGATAGTATTTTTACTGTGATTGATCAAAGCATGTCTCTTTGGAATCGTAATTCGACCCTCTCAAAAATTAATCGAAACAATGAAGATTATATTATTGATGAGCACCTAAGATATGTTTTCGAAGTTTCAAAAAAAGTTTACAGACAGTCAGATGGAGCGTTTGACCCTACCATTGGACCGATTGTAAAGGCCTACGGATTTGTTTCTAAAAACGACCTTCCATTGCCCAGTTTGCAAACTATTGATTCTCTCTTACAATTTGTAGGTTTTCACAAAGTTGACTTGGTAAACAATAAAGTGATAAAAAATCTAGAAGGAATAAGTCTGGACTTTAATGCCATTGCACAAGGCTACACCGTAGATTTATTGTGCAATCACCTGAAAAACAAAGGAATAAAACACTACCTGGTAGAGGTTGGTGGCGAAATTAGAGCGAGTGGCAAAAATCAGGAAGGTCAAATTTGGAAAATTGGAATTGAAAAACCTATTAGAGATATATCGGACAAACAAAGCGAGCTGCAAGGGGTTTTGGCTCTAAAGAACTCAAGTCTGGCGACATCCGGAAATTACAGAAACTATATTGAAAAATCTGGAAAAAGAGTGGGTCATATACTCAATCCGAAAACCGGACAAGCAGTAGAACACAAAATTGTGTCTGTTTCTGTAATCGCTCCCACATGTACTGAGTCAGATGCTTGGGCTACGGCATTTGTGGTTTTGGGTAAAGAAAAAAGCTTTGAACTGGCAAAAAAAATGAAATTTGAGATTCAGGTTATTACAAACAACAACGGCGTTCTAGAAACCACCCAAACAAATGGTTTCAAAAAACTACTTCGCTAGAGACTAATAGGCTTTTACTTGCTGGTCATTTCGATCCGTAGCATCAAATTAGGCTTAAACTACAGCCAAATCTTAAAAATCAATTTCCTTATTTGAAATAATTCTAAATAATTATAGCTTTTATTTGGAATGAATCTAAAGAGCATATACTTTTGTAATGTTATTTATAATAAGTCTAAATAAAATCAAAAAATCAATATGAAGTCTTGGATTTTTACCATTTACTGCATTCTTCAAGCTAACTTAATATCACTTGGACAAAAAGGAAAAGTAGAAGGGCGTATAACAGATAAGGAAAATGAGGCCTTGGTAGGAGTAACAATTCTCCTAAAGAACACGGTAAGAGGAGTAGAAACCAATACCGACGGGGATTACATCATAAAAGGTCTCAACGCAGGAAACTACACCTTAAGAATTACAAGTATTGGATTCAAAAATGTAGAATACAATTTTTCTTTAAAAGACAATGAGTCCAAAAAACTCGACTTCCAGTTGGAAGAAGAAACCTTCAGGTTGAAAGACGTTCAAGTGGTAGCCAGCAGAGGTGTAAGAGGAAACGAGCATTTGGCCGAAATAGAAGGTTACGCAATAAATGCAACTAAGAAGAATGAAGTTATCAAACTTGCCAATATCAATGCCAATTTGGCGATGAACAACAGTCGCCAAATCTTTAGTCGAACACCAGGCATTTCAGTCTGGGAAAACGATGGATCGGGAATTCAACTGGCTGTAGCATCTCGGGGCTTAAGCCCTAACCGCTCTTGGGAATTTAACGTAAGAATGAACGGCTACGACATAACTCCAGACCCAATGGGCTATCCTGAAGCCTATTACACACCACCAATGGAAGTTGTTGATCGGATTGAAATTGTTCGTGGTGCTTCCTCCTTACAATATGGCCCTCAATTTGGTGGTTTGATGAACTTTGTGCTCAGGAAACCAGATATTTCCACGCGTGTAACAGTAGAATCACAAAATACCGTTGGAAGTAATGGCCTTTTCAGCACGTTCAATTACATAGGAGGTACCGAAGGACGCTTGAGCTACACTGCTTACTATCAGAAACGTTTCGGTAATGGCTGGAGAGACAACAGCTATTTTAACACCGACCATGCTCATGCCGAATTGAGTTATAGTATTACCAACAAATTTAAGATTGGTGCTGAGGCTACCTACATGACCTATGAGAGTCAGCAGGCTGGTGGGTTAACCGACGCTCAGTTTGCAGAGAATCCTCGTCAAAGTCTTCGAAACCGCAATTGGTTCAGTACCCCATGGCTGGTGCCTTCTTTTTCGGCAGAATATATTTTCAGCGAAAAAACAAAGCTGAGTTGGAAAACCTTTGGAGTTATAGCAGAGAGAAGCAGTGTGGGTAATGTTGCGGCCATCACAACTGTAGACAACCCGACTTCCAACAGACAAGTAGACAGAGACTACTACAATAATATTGGTTCGGAGTTACGCTTTATTACCGATTATAAAGTTTTGGGAATGAACAACACTATTGCCAGTGGTTTGAGATATTACAACGGTAACATTGATCGAAAACAACTGGGCAAAGGTACTGTTGATAAAAATATGGATTTTGAAATTACCGGAGACTATCCTCGACTTCTTGATTTCAACAATACCAACAAAGCCGTCTATTTTGAGAATATATTTAGACTAAGTCAAAAATTTCTTTTGACAGCCGGAGCAAGGTTAGAAAACATCAGTTCATCCATTTCTGGCCGTTTAAGTATTGCCAATAATGTTGCAAACAATTTAACTCCTGCCACTCGTAACCGTACGTTCTTTCTTTTAGGTACAGGTGCTGAATATCACATTACCAAACAATCCGAGTTCTATTCTAATTTTTCACAGGCTTATAGACCAGTACTCATTTCTGACCTTACCCCACCTGCAACCACCGACTTGATTGATGAAAACCTACAAGACGCACGTGGCTATAATTTTGATTTTGGTTATCGTGGTAAGATTGCCAACTACTTTACTTTTGATGTAGATTATTTTCATGTAAACTATGAAAACCGAATTGGAACTATTACACAAACGAATGCCTCAAATCAACGCTATCAATTCAGAACCAACTTGGGACGCTCCGTAAGTCAGGGTTTTGAAGGCTATGCAGAATTCGACCCTATTTCAGCACTTTTCAGAAAATCCAAACTGGGCTATTTAAGTATTTTTGCATCAGTAGCCTATATAGATGCCACCTATAGAGACTTCAAGACAACATCAGTCGTAAACGGCCAAGTTGTAGAAGGAAATCTTTCAGGTAAAAGAGTAGAAAATGCACCTCGTAAAATCAATCGTTTTGGACTTACATACAATAAAAAAGGCATTTCTATCACTTGGCAAATTAGTGATATCGGTAAGGCTTATGCCGACGCATCCAATACGGAAACTGCCAATTCTACAGCCACTACTGGACTTATACCAGCGTACACTGTTCAAGATTTATCTGCAAGTTTCAAATTCTTTAAACATTATAATTTGAAAGCAGGAGTGAATAATCTCTCAGACGAGAAGTATTTTACACGCCGAGCTGGTGGATATCCTGGGCCCGGAATATTACCCGCTGATGGCCGTACTTTCTACGCTTCGGCAGGAATCAAATTTTGATCATTTCATAATAAGGAAATCCGTCATGGGTTTCCTTAAAAAATGATTTGTTATTTATAATTAGTCTAAATATAATTAAACCAAAGAAAAAAAATGAAGAATATACTTTTTGTTCTCTTACTGCTTTGTGTATTCAAAGCAAATTCTCAATCTTCAGCCATAAGAGGTAAGGTAAGCACTTCTGACGGAAAACCTGCTGAATTTGTAAATGTCATCTTGAAAGGCACCACCAAAGGTACAATTGCCGATGCGGAAGGAAACTTTTCTATAAATAATTTAAAATCAGGCTCTTATTCTGTATATGTAAGCTTTGTTGGACTAAAATCACAAACTCAAAAAATAGAACTTAAAGATGGCGAAACTTCCAACATGGCGTTTACGCTACAAGAAGACGCCAACCAATTGCAGGAAGTAATGGTTATCGCCAATCCAAGTAAATATGTGACAGACTACCCATCCATTTCGCTCAGACTAAAGACCCCTCTGCTCGAAATCCCTCAAAATATACAAGTAATTAATCGACAGCTCCTACAAGACCAACAAATATTTGATATGCAAGAGGGTGTAATCCGAAATGTAAGTGGGGCCACCCGCTCAGAACATTGGGAAAACTATGCTCGAATTGTCATGCGGGGGTCAAGAATAGCGGCCTTCAGAAATGGAATGAACGTAACCGAAACCTGGGGACCGCTAAATGAAGACATGAGCATGGTTGAGCGTATAGAATTTGTAAAAGGTCCTGCAGGATTTATGCTAGCCAGTGGCGAACCGAGCGGATTCTATAATGTTGTAACAAAAAAACCAACGGGTATAACAAAATCTGAAGTTGGCATGACCATCGGAAGCTTTGGTACTTACAGAAACACCTTAGACTTTGACGGACTACTAAGTAAAGACGGCAAAATTCAGTACAGACTCAACCTAATGGGACAGAGCAAGGGCACACATCGCAAATTTGAATTCAACAACCGCTTATCTATAGCCCCGGTTCTAAAATTCCAAATCAATCCAAGGACTTCTTTAACAACAGAATACAATTATCAGTACGTGAATATGTCGCCACTGGGATCTGCTTATGCCTACACTTCCGACGGAATCGGAACCTTACCAGTTGGATTTTCTACTTTGGAATCAAACATGTCTCCCACAAAAATAAACGACCATTCATTTATTGCCACGCTTTCACATAGCATAAACGACAACTGGAAATTTACAGGTCAACTAGCTTATTTACAGTTCAATCAACTCGGTAGTAGCCTTTGGCCAAGCACAATCAGTGGTGATACGCTGAAAAGAGGCGAATCTATCTGGGACATTATGGGCCAAATACGTGTAGGCCAATTCTTTGTAAATGGCGACGCCTCCACTGGAAAATTGAAACACCGAATATTAGCCGGCGTAGATATGGGTGACAAAGATTTTTACCATGACTGGAATCAAGCAGGAGCTATAAATGGAACGACACCGTTCATAGTTACATCACCAGTGTACGGTCAGGTTCCAGCCACTGCTTATACTGTTTTTGATAGGAGTCTGAGCGTAAAACAGCGTGGCGTACATTACAACAACGTATACACGGCCCTGTATGCTCAAGATGAAATCAGACTAATGAATGACAAACTAAGACTCACCCTAGCCGGCCGATATACCACTACCGGCGATGAGGACCCTTGGTCTGGAGCAGTAGACGCAGGAAAATTTACGCCTCGAGTGGGACTAAGTTATTCCCTAAACAAAAGCACCAGTGTATATGCCGTAATAGATGAATCATTCATACCTCAGGCAGGTGCTAGCTTTGAGGGAAAACGATTTGACCCGATTACTGGCAACAATAAAGAAATAGGTTTAAAAAAAGAGTGGCTTGATGGACGATGGACTGCCTCGGCTTCAGCTTATCAAATCACCAAAAATAATGTTTTAACAGGTGACCCAAACCACCAATTCTTTTCTATTCAACTAGGACAAACTCAAACCAGCGGAGTTGAATTTGACATAAAAGGGCAATTACTGACTGGATTAGACGTAACTCTAAACTATGCATACACCGATGGAAAAGTTACAAAAGATACTGACAACAAGCAAGTTAGCAAACAAATACCAGGAACAGACAAAAGTATAGCCAACGCTTGGCTTAGCTATAGAGTACAGTCTGGAAAAGTAGAAGGTCTTGGTTTTTCTTTGGGTGCCTCTCATGCATCTGGAAGATCAGCTTGGTACGCAGAATACGACAAATCTATAGATCCAACAATGCCAGCTTACACGCGTTTTGATGCCGCCACCTCCTACAATTTTAGCAAATTCGGAGTGGCTCTGAATGTGAACAATGTTTTTAATGCGGATGTATATTCTGGAGCGTATTATTCATGGAGTAAATTTTATTACTACCAAACAGAAGCCCACAGAAATTACAGATTGAGTATCAATTATAAGTTCTAATACATTGAATTTAAAAAAAATCATTCAAAAACTACACCTTTGGCTCGGTCTAAGTACCGGGCTGGTGGTGTTTATTGTGAGCATAACAGGCTGCTTATATGCTTTTCAAAAGGAAATTCAAGACGCCATTCAACCGTTTAGATTTTCAAAAGTAGAAAGTCGCGAAGTTCTTCCCCCATCGGCTTTTGAAAAAGTAGCCCGCAAAATCTTACCCAGTGCTCACTTGCACGCCATAAATTACCCAGCAAAGGGGCGAAGTGTAGAGGCCATCTTCTATGGTTTTGAGCCCGAACACTACTACATTATCTATCACAATCCATACACCGCCGAGGTTATTCATGTGCAAAATATGGAAGAAACGTTTTTTCATTGGGTGCTTGATGGGCATTATTACTTATGGTTACCGCCCCACATTGGTCAGCCCATTACGTCTTATGCTACCCTCATTTTTGTTTTTATGCTCATTACAGGCATTATTCTTTGGTGGCCCAAGAATAAATCAGCAGCAAGACAACGCTTCTGGTTTAGATGGAAAGACGCAACCCAATGGAAGCGAAAAAACTACGATTTGCATAATATACTTGGCTTTTACAGTTCATTTCTGCTACTTATTATTTCAGTTACCGGTATATTCTTTGGTATTCAGTGGTTTACCTATCTCATTTATTCCGCCACCGGAGGTAAGAAGGAATTATTGTTCACAGAACCCGTTTCACAAAAAACAATCAAAGGTAGTTTTGCAAAACCAGCAACCGACCTGGTATGGGAGAAAATGAAGGCCGAACACCCAGACGCACTCTCGCTCGAAGTACATGCCATTGAGTCTGATTCTTCGGCCATTGGAGCCAATGTAAACACCCAAGAGGATATGTATTGGAGTACGGACTACCGTTATTTTGATCAGTACACACTCAAGGAAATTTCTGTAAAAAACGTTTATGGAAGACTAAAAGACGCCAACATGGCCGACAAACTTATAAGAATGACTTATGACATTCATACAGGTGGTATTTTGGGCTTTGCAGGTAAAGTATTGGCATTTTTGCTTTCTTTGGTGGCAGCAAGCTTGCCAGTCACAGGCTTTATGATTTGGTGGGGACGACAAAACAAAAAGAACGTATGACAGACGAAATATATAACAAAGCTCAAGCTATATTAGATCGAAAAATCGAAGAAAAAGGCCTTAGAAAGACACAGGAACGCTATAGAATACTCAAAGAAATATATGAAAGGGAAGATCACTTTGAGATTGAGGAACTCTTTAGTGGCATAATCAAAAAAAACTTCAACATTAGCAAGGCTACCGTTTACAATGCAGTGGAGTTGCTCGTTGAAGTTGGGCTCGTTACCAAGCACCAATTTGGTTTGAAGCATGCCTCCAGATATGAAAAGTCGTTTGGGAGAAAACAGCATAGCCATTTGATCTGTATAGATTGCAACAAAGTTTTTGAATTTTGTGATCCTCGAATTCAGAACATCCAGAACACCTTAGAGGAATTCAGCGGGTTAGAAATTAAGGAACACTCACTAATCCTATATGGTCAGTGCAACAAAACCCAATGCGGAAAACACAGTTCCTAAATTATAATTACTGAAGGCTTACTTTTTAACAGCAACTGGGCTGCCCAATTTCAAGAGTATGGCATCCGAAATATTCCCTAAACCTTTGTCGCCAGCAAAAAGAACTACACGGTTGGAGGTCATTGGCCCATCAGCCTTATTTCTTGTAAACACGTATTTTAGGCCCTTTTCTTTGGCTACAGTTTCGGCCGCAATCCTAATTTCCTTTTTGATTCTTGAAACGGCGTCCCCCGTATACTGCTGAAGTTCCTTTTCCGCCTCCCTTTGATAATTCTCTGAGGCTGTCTTTACCTCCTGAACTTTCCTCAATTTCTCATTCAACTTTTCTGTTGTAAGCGTGTCAATATTTTTTAAACTATTCTGATAATCAAGAAATAAGGTTTGATACTCTATGGCCATCTTGTTGAATGTTTCCTGATAAACATCCTGTTTTTTCTTGATTCCCTCATCGAGTTTTTTCACTTCCTTATAGTTTTCGAAAATATAATCTTCAAAAATATATCCAATTTTAGGTGCTAAACCAGCCTTAGTTGGTGTGGCTTTGGCAGATGAGGTTGCTACGGGCTTCTTAGTTTGTGCGTTTACCAAATTTATAGAAAGTGCCACCAAAGCAGCTAAAATAATACGTTTCATCAAGTTTTTATTAAAATTTCTCAAAAATACCGAATTCTATTTAAAATGAAAGCAAATTTTATTTAGTGAGATCCTGTAAAGGGCCACTACAAACGCTTCATAACAGATTTTTTAAGGAAATATTTTTCTATTTTTGTCAATAAACGTTAGTTTCATTTTCAGAAATGCTAAATTTTTTACGATATATTATTCTCTCTATTTCATTTCTCTCTTGTGTATCAGAACCAAAAATAGTCGAAAAAGACGGAATGGTTTTGGTGGAGGGCCGTGGGAATATTAAAGATTTTTGGGTAGACAAATACCCAGTAACTGTTGCTCAGTTTGCCGAATTCGTAAAAACCACAGGATACAAAACCCAAGCCGAAGAGTTTGGCGATGCAGGATATTTTGATTTCAAGACTGGCGAATGGACATTAAAAAAAGGGGCCAATTGGCAATTTCCTCTTGGAAAAGACACCACAGCAGCACCATTGAATCACCCAGTAACTCAGGTTTCTTGGATTGACGCCGTTGCCTACTGCAAATGGGCAAAAAAAAGATTACCTACTAGCCAAGAGTTTCTATTTATCGAGAAAAATGGAGAAACTGACTATGAAAAGACCTATACTTGGGGGCACAATTTCTTCGAAAACGACAAATTCAAAGCTAATTTTTGGCAAGGAAATTTTCCGTTCAATAATACCGTGGAAGATGGTTTTTTGACCACTTCACCCGTGGGTTATTTTGGACTCAACAAACTGGGCCTTGGCGATGTAGGCGGCAATGTATGGCAATGGTGCAGCGACGAAAATCCAGCAAAACCCACCGAGTGGTTTCAAAGGGGCGGCTCATTTCTCTGCGACCCCAAAGTTTGTCATGGCTTCAAAATTGGTGGAATTTCATCATCTACACAAGAAACTTCTCTTATGCATGTAGGCTTTAGGTGCGTGAGGGATATTTAGGGAGCTGTTTTTTGGTTACGTGTGTATTGGTTATTAGTTATTGGTGAATTGTTATTGATTATAGGTATTTAGAAATTGATGACTTGGATATTTGTTTTCAGAGATAATTGGGTTTTCATTTTTACATTTTGAGGAATGTCTATTCTAATGATGACACTTTGTATTTTTTGTTAATCGTTTCCAAAAAAAAGAGCCTCCACCTTTGGTGAAAGCTCTCATTCAAACGTTATACTTATTCAATCACTTGTTCTTGTAAGCCTTATCCAAAAACTCATAGCGGGCATCATCCATGGCTTTTTCGAGTTTTGAATCGGTATTAATATTCATCAATAGAGGAGTTTTGTCACCCGCTTTTGCCGCTTGCCATTCTGGCAATTTATCGCCATTCGGGTTTCCTGTTTTTACGAAATTTGCAAAATAATTCAACATCGTCTCTGAGGTTTTATAATCATCAGCTGTCCAGTCAAATTCTTTGGCCAAATACAAATTTCCCATACAATATTCTATCTCACTAGCGTGCGAAGCACCAACAGGTTCCGGAGCTTTTGGAGTATTCCCATCTTTCTTTAAGGTTCCACCGGCCAGACCAGCTACCAATGATTTATCCACAAATGGCGGACGAATTTTGCTGAACATATACCTATAAACCGGAGCCGAGCTGTTATTTCGGTGCAAATCAAACCATTTCCAAGTACTATAAGAAATAAATCTGTCTGAGGCTAAGGCCGTTGCAGAAAGCTCTACCTCTCGCTCGTTGCTGTGAGGATAAAGCTTCAAAACTTCCTCAAAATCAGCTGGATATTCCTTCTTTACTCGAGTAATAAAATTCTCGGTGGTATTTGGCATACCGAACATAAACGCACCTCCAGGAATCTCGGCGGAGTTCCAACCTAACAATAACGGCACTTGAGCTTGTTGTTTGGCATTAAATATTTCGGGTAAAGTTTTAGGTAAAAAATACCCATCCAAAACTACCGGAAATCCAAATCTCTTCGATTCGTTATACATTTCATAGAGCTCTCTGCTGCTCAATGCCCGCAACTGCTTCAAGCTAGGCACACCAGCATTTTTGGCAAATTCAGCACCTTGTTTTTCAGCTTCAGCCAAAGTCACTGGAGCCAAAGTCGGATTGATACCAGCTCCACTCTCCCCTATCGCACCCGCTATCAGGTCTTTACCAAGCGGCGAAGCCATCTGATAACTCACTGATATAGAACCTGCTGACTCGCCAGCAATGGTCACCTTCTTAGGATCACCACCAAACGCAGCAATGTTTTTTTGTACCCATTTCATGGCTGCCACCTGGTCTAACAAGCCGTAATTACCCGAACCTTTATAAGAAGTTTCAGCACTTAATTCGGGATGAGCGAAATTCCCAAAAACATTCAATCTGTAATTACAAGTAACAACCACTATTCCTTTTTTGGCCATGCTTTCGCCATCATAACGTGGCTCGGAGGCATCACCAGCCACATTTCCACCACCGTAGAAATACAACAAAACAGGCAAATCTTTGGTATTGCGTTTAGCGGGTGTCCAAACATTCAGGTATAGACAATCTTCACTTACACCATTCGAACGGGAATTCATATCACCAAAAACTACCGCTTGCATCGGTCTTGGCCCGAAAACTTTGGTTTCTTTAATACCAACCCAGTTTTTTACTGGCTGCGGAGCCTTCCAACGTAAATTACCCACTGGTGGTGCTGCAAAAGGCACTCCAAAATAAGTTTGAATACCCGACTTTGTGTCGTAATTTCCTTCAATGATTCCGTTTTCAATTTTCACCTGAACGCCAAACGCATTCTTATTTTGAGCGTTTACGACCAAAACAGCCAAAATCTGCAATGCTAAAAAGCCAAAAAGTTTTTTCATTTTATCTAAAGTTTATTTATTGTCTCACTTTGTGACAATATTAATTAGTTTTATAATATTTTCCTATTTATTTTTGAAAAAAATACCCGACGAAATTTTGAACCCTAACACCTATCTAAAACATATTGCCTACGACTCAGTGGTTTTTGGTTTTTCTGGCGAAAAACTAAAAATCTTGGTCATGAAATACAAGAATACCGATTATTATGCCCTTCCGGGAGGATTTGTTGGCTTAGAAGAAGACCTAAACTCTGCCGTAAGACGTGGTTTGAAAGAAAGAACGGGACTCGACAACATCTTCTTGGAGCAGTTTTATACCTTCGGAAATGTCTCTAGATCGAAACCTGAGTTTATGAAAGCCATCATGGAGGCCAATGGCGGAATAAACGAATTTGGGTGGATGTTGGACAGGTTTATATCAGTAGCCTACTATGCCCTAATCAACTACGACGACGTGGAACTCATGCCAGATGCCATCTCTGAGTCCTGCGATTGGTACGATTTGGATAATCTTCCCGAACTCATTTTTGATCATAAAGAGATATTGGACAAGGCATTGGCCACACTAAGAAGCAATCTTGAAACAAAACTCATGGGCGTAAACTTGCTTCCGCCATTGTTTACGATGAAAGACCTCCAAAAAGTATATGAGGCCATTTTGGATGAAAAACTTCACCGAGGGGCTTTTCAACGGAAAATTTTGGGAATGAATCTGTTAAAACGACATGAAAAGCAATTTTCAGGTGCAGCTCATAAAGCCCCGTTTTTGTATAGTTTCGAGAAATAAACTGCTCAATATTCTACAATAAGAACACGGATTAACACCGATTAGACCGCACCGGCGGCCCGGACGGATTCTATTTTTCAAACAAATAGAATTAAAACTATAAAGCAGTTTGTAATCCCCAAA
The DNA here is from genome assembly GCA_035299025.1 of Leadbetterella sp. Taxonomy (GTDB): domain Bacteria; phylum Bacteroidota; class Bacteroidia; order Cytophagales; family Spirosomataceae; genus Leadbetterella. The sequence goes on along the minus strand of DATGXK010000010.1, from coordinate 227,188 downwards.
AGAACGAATATATCCGTGTCAAATCCATAAAATCCGTGTTTTGACACGGATTCTATTTTTCAAACAAATAGAATTAAAACCATAAAGTAGTTTGTAATCGCAAAAAGAACGATTATATCCGTATCAAATCCATAAAATCCGTCCGGGCCGCCGGTGCGGTTCAAAACAACTAGATCTTGATAAAAATCTTCTTCTTGTACATCCACCAAAGCACGAGCCATTCTAGAAACAACACCAATGCACCATTAACCAGATGCTCATAATGTTCTCCGAAAATCTGAGCATAGTTTTTACCCAAATGAACTGGTAAATTGTCTGCAATAAAGTATACCAAAGTATGAGCTATCACATAAGCCGCAATGGAATTTACTCCTATAATTTTCAGGAATTCGAATGACGAAATTTTGCCCTTTATTTCTACCAAAAAATAAAACAAAGAAAGTAACAAAAAACACCATCCTCCGCTGAAAAGGACCCAAGTGGGTGTCCATATACGTTTAACGTTTGGACAAATTCCTGAAAGATTTAGTAAGAAACCGATTACTAAAAGTGAAACACCATAAACTAAAAACTGCTTCCATTTTTCTTTATTGGTTTTCTCAGATTTTAAGATATTTCCTGCAAAAAGTCCCAAAATCATCGTGCCTAAGGTAGGAACAAAACTCAAGGTCACATAACCACCTCTATTAAATGTGTAAGGTTTTTCTCTCGGAAAAAGATTCAGAAACCAAGTATCAAATCCTGCGGCCATGTTGGAAAATTTATTCCAATGAGCTGCAAAACCATTCAACAACGGAGGCTGTCCTTCGTCACCTTTTCCAATCAGGTAAAAATCAACCTGTTGGACTGGATACAAAGCAAAAGCTAGCCAATACCCAACCAAAATTACCGCGAAACTGACCCACTGCATTTTGGGTTTTAGAAAACCGATTAGGAATAGAAAAGTATAGCCCAAACCAATCTGAGTCAAAGTATCTTCAAAAGTCCAATTGGTCATGAGCCTACCCGTTGACCTCAGAAATACACCCAACAAAATAAGAATAAGCGACCGCTTTAAGGTATGCAACAAAAGTGACTTAAAATTAGCACCTTTGGCCATTCTACTGGCTATAGAAAAAGGTAAAGCCACCCCCACTAAAAAACTAAATGATGGCTGAATGAGATCGTGAAGGGAGCATCCCACCCATTCTACATGTGACTGATGGAAAGCCAGAAAACTCCAAAATTTACTATCGGGAATGGCTTCTGAGACTTTTGAAAACTCTAATATCTCGGCCATCATAAGGAACATCACAAAGCCACGATAAATATCGACGGCGTGGTTTCTTTGGGTTGAGGTTTGATTCATTTTTAGATTTTTTAGGGTTGAATTCTTAGTAAAAATAATATCGAATCGGCTATAATTCTATTTTTTGACCCGTTTCTACCCAAGCAAATCCTTTCATCTTCAGATCCTTTCTTTCTTTTGAATGGGTTTGTAAAATGGGATTAGTGTGATTCAGGTGAATAAATTTCACCTTATTCTTTTCATATTTGGGCAAATTCGATAGCAATTCTACAGTTTCCGTAATGAATGGATGCGGAACTTCACTCATCGGTCTGGCAATCTCTCCGTCCTTATAAAATGTTCCATCTAAAACTAGGACATCATTCTCTTTCACCACATCGACTAAATTTTTATCCCACTTTTGCCATTTGTCTATATCCGGAATGAATATCAGACTTTTATCATTTGTAATGATTTTATAACCTACTGTTTCTGAAAATTCGTCACGGTGTGGAACGCGGAAAGGCACTACCTTTATTCTCTCATTTAAAACTATAACTTCAGCTTCTTCTATTTTGCGAATCTCTATATTTTGAATACTTACCAGTTGACTCCACGGGCCGTTATTTTCAAGAAAATCTTTCATTATGGGCATTGCAAAAACCTTCACTTTACTGCTTCCCATTACCTCCCTACCCAAATGCATCAAACCCGTGTAGTGACCAATGTGGGCATGAGTAAGGAAAACACCATCCACAGGAGTTGAACCTCCTGTATGTTTATTGAGCAGATGAAGTTGCTCTGGAAAATCCGGAGTGGCATCGAAAATCCATTTTTGTTTAGATATGGGATCAATTAAAGCGAGTGAAGAAACACCTTGGTGCGGTATTTTATTTTCCCAAACTGATTTGCAACATTCTTTCTTACATCCAGCTTGTGGAAATCCGCCATCCTGAGCCGTTCCAAGAACCAAAACATAAGGTTTCTGTGCTGAAACCTCTTGGTTCGCAAAAACGAAAAAGATGATAATTTGAAGAATTAATCGCATCCAATTGAATTTAATGTCAAATTAGAATAATTTTTTAAGAAAAAAACCTTAAAATTGTTGAAACCTTCAAACGAACTATGAAACGACTTCTGATTATCTTATTTTCTTTTGTTTTCATTCCTTCATTTTCTCAAAAAATCCTTTCAGAAAAAGAAAGAGCCGCAGTAGTTGACGAAATTCTGGAAGACAGAATGACCAATCTTTTGCCAAAATTAATGAGAAAAGCAAATATCGACATGTGGGTAATTATTGGTCGAGAATACAACGAGGACCCTGTCATGAAAACCATGCTTCCTTCGGTTTGGCTTTCGGCTCGTCGTAGAACTATTATGGTTTTCACTGACAAAGGCGAAAAAGATGGAGTAGAACGTTTGGCCATAGCCAGATATGACGTCGGGAATTTATTAAAAGGTGAGTGGGATTTAAATACCAATCCGGACCAATGGGATGCATTGGTAAAGCTCATAAAAGAGCGTAATCCGAAGAAAATAGGCCTAAATTTCTCGAAATATTATGCTCACGCCGATGGCTTAACTTATACTGAACATGGCGAATTATTAAAGAAACTGCCTTCCGAGTTCCATTCTAAAATAGTTTCAGCCTCTGACTTGGCCGTCAATTGGCTCGAAACCCGCACCGAAAGAGAAATGGTGATTTACCAGCAAATTTGCAAAATTTCACATGAAATAATAGCTGAAGCATTTTCAGACAAAGTGATACAACCAGGAGTAACCACCACCGACGATGTAGTTTGGTGGATGCGTCAAAAAGTGACCGACTTGGGTTTAGAAACATGGTTTCACCCGACTGTGGATGTACAAAGATATGACCCCGAGAATTTTGACCACCTACGAACATTCTCCAAAAGACCTGAAAAACAAGTCATTATGCCAGGTGATTTACTGCATTGTGACTTTGGTATAACTTATTTACGCTTAAACACAGATCAGCAACAACATGCCTATATTTTGAAACCAGGAGAAACTGTTATCCCAGACTATTTGGTAAAGGCATTTTCACAAGGAAACAGATTACAGGAATGTTTGACAGAGAACTTTAAAGCTGGCAAAACTGGAAATGAAATATTGGCTGATGCATTAGCTCAATCCAAAAAAGAGGGAATAAACGGAACGATTTACACCCATCCAATTGGTAACCATGGACATGCCGCTGGTCCAACCATAGGCATGTGGGATAATCAGGGAAAAACCATAGGACCCGGAGACTATCCACTAAATCCGAATACTGCGTATTCTATCGAACTTAATGCAGCAGTACAAATACCTGAATGGAAAAAGACAGTAAGGATCATGCTTGAGGAAGATGGTTTTTTCGACGAAAAAGGCAACTTCAGATATATTGATGGCAGACAAAAGGAAATTTATATGATTCCGAGATAATTAATTTATACCTAAAGATATTCAACCCATGGAAAGAAGAGATTTTTTAAAAAATGCAGGACTTGGCTCGGCAGCGATAGTCTTACCAAAGCCTAATATTCAAGCCGATTACAACTTTAAACCAAGGATAAAACTAAGCGTTTCCAGTTACTCTTATTGGCATTTTAAAGGTGATAAATTTCCTATAGAAAAAGTCATTGACGATGCCGCTCGAATGGGTTTGGATGGCATTGATGTTTTGCACCGACAAATGGAAGGAGAAGACAATGCTTATATCCAAAAACTAAAACGTCATGCTTTTGAAAATGGCATAGCCCTTACTTGCTTATCCATTCATCAGGGTTTTGTTTACCCTGACCCTGCTGAACGCAAAAAACACATCGACCACACACATCATTGCATAGAATTAGCTGCCAAAATGGGTATTCCATGCTTGCGACTGAACACTGGTCGATGGAACACTATAAAGTCATTTGACGATTTCATGAAAGCTCGCGGAATAGAACCGGCTATAGCTGGCTATACCGAAGATGATGCTTTCGGTTGGTGTATCGATGGCGTGGCCCAATGTGTTAAAAAAGCAGAAGATTTAGGCGTTTTGTTGGCCTTAGAAAACCATTGGGGACTTGCCGCTACACCACAAGGAATGCTCAGAATCCATAAAGCCATTAATTCCCCTTGGTTACAACTGTTGATGGATACGGGCAATTTCTTGGAAGATCCTTATGATAAACTGGAGATGATAGCCAAAGATACCTGTTTCGTACAAGCCAAAACTTATTACGGCGGCGGAGTATGGTACAGTCTGGATTTGGATTATGAAAGAATAGTGAAAATTCTCAACAAGGTCAATTACCAAGGCTATATTTCCATCGAATTTGAAGGAAACGAAGCCGCTGAAACTGGTGTTAGAAAAAGTGTGGAAATGTTGAGGAAGTATATATGAAAATTAGTTGCCACGAATTCACGAATTTACTGGCTTAATTAATCCAATTAAAATTCGTGCATTCGTGGCAAACTTTTAGAGCTCAATTGGAATGGTAACACCTGTTTTGTCCCAACCAATGTGCATATCGGCTCCTTTGGTTTCGCTTTTGGTAAATACTATTGAAAGATTTTCTAGGCTTTCAGCCAACGTTCTGGTTTTAACCTTGAATCTCATCACATCTTTGGCTTCTTTGTAGTCGTAGTCACCCCAGATATCCGTTTCTGAATTCAAAATAATGGTCCATTCGTCAACAGTTGGAATTGCAAAAAGGCTGTAGACGCCAGCTTTAACTTGTTTACCATCTATTTTCACGTCTTTAAAAAACTTAATTTCCGTGGCCTCATTCGCTCCAAAACGCCAAACTTTGTCATAAGGAACTAATTTGCCTCCAAAAACTTCACGGTCTTTTTTGGCAGGACGAGAATAGGTAACCCTTACGAATGCTTCTTTACCCACCTTTTCTGGGGCGAATTTGATGTCGTGAGCAAAATTATCAGGATAATAAGCCATATCCATTGGGCTTTTGTCAAGGCCTCTAAATTTTTGGGCCTGACTAGTAAAAACAAATGAGAACGAGAACGCTAAGAGAATCAGGTGTCTTTTCATGTTACAGATATTAATTTATCAAAGATGGGAAATTCTTAGAGAAAAATTTGTCTATCAAATGACATTTTGAAGAAGTTTTTATCGGAATTGATTCAATGCTTATGTAAAAAGAAAGAATTAATGGGTAAAAAATCCAACTAAATGAATTGAACACCTTTTGCTTCATAATTTTCTTTAAAAATTGACTGTAATTTTGAATCACAAACAATACTTTTAACCAAAGAAATATCTGCAAATCTGAAATATTTATCGGTTTCAAATTTCGAAGAATCACACAAAAAGTAGGTTTCTTTGGCATTTGCAGTCATTGCCATCGTCATTTCTGCTTCCTTTTCTGAGTTTGCACTAAGTCCATTGGCGATCGAAATACCATCAACACCAACAAAAGCCTTATCCGCTTTATACCGAGCAATATGTTCAGAGGCAGTAAGCCCGTGAGCGGCTTGCCGAAGTGCATCTATTTCGCCACCAGCAAAGTTAATTTGAACCTCGCTATTAAGTAATTCGAACAAAACAGGAATGGAATTCGTCACCACCTTTATCTTTCTATTTTTCAAATACTTGCACATTCTAAAAACAGTGCTTCCACAATCCAAAAATATGACGTCCCCATCTTTTATAAATTCGGAGGCTTTCTGTGCTACTTCTTCTTTGGCATCTGCATTTACGTCGTTTTTATCAAAAAAAGCAATTTTGGGCTTATCAAAATCATTCCGAATAGCCCCTCCATGTGTTCGCGTGAGTAAACCCTGATTGGCAAGTGTATTCAAATCGCGTCGAATCGTAATCTCCGATGTGCCAATTTCACTTGCCAAATCTGCTACCTCAGCCGAATCTTTGGCCGCTAATATTCCTAAAATTTTATGCTTTCGCAGTTGAAAATTCATTTCAATTCTTATATTTGTTCAAAAATAATCATATTTAATCATAAATAATCATAATGAATATAAAAAATATTAAAACTGAAGTGCTTTCTGACAATTGGTACACGCTCCGAAAAGTAACTTTTGACCACCAAATGAAGTCAGGCGAATGGGTAACCCAAAGCAGAGAAGCCTACGATAGGGGCAATGGAGCGGTAATTCTTTTGTACAATTCAGAACAAAAAACTGTGATTCTTACCCGACAATTCAGAATGCCGACCTACTTAAATGGTAATCCTGACGGCATGTTGATAGAGGCTTGTGCTGGACTACTGGATGCCGACAACCCAGAGGATTGTATAAAAAGAGAAACCGAAGAGGAGACTGGCTTCAAAATCAGCGAGGTAAAAAAGGTTTTTGAGGTATATATGTCACCTGGCTCGGTTACCGAAATCCTCTATTTTTTTGTGGCAGAATATTCAAAAGAACACAAAATGAATGAAGGTGGCGGAGTAGATCATGAAAACATCGAGGTATTAGAACTCGACTTTCAAGAAGCCATGAAGATGATAAAAACCGGTGAAATAAAAGACGCCAAAACTATTATGCTTTTGCAATACGCATTTATTGAAGGCTTGATGAACAAGTAGTTAGAAAATCAAACAATTAAATATAAAAATAACCATTCATTACCAAGGCACAATGTATCTCTTTTTATTTGAATTAAACCACTCAAATATATTTTCTTCCATTTAGCAAAATTTATTTGGAAACTAGAACAAATCATATCAAATTTGTGATATCAAAATGATATTAAAATGAATATGAATGAAAAACAAATTTCGTCCGCCTCAGGCTTTATTTTTATAGCTTTAGGAATTGTAAGTATGATTTTAGGTGTGTATTTAATTAAAGAATTAATTCAGCCAATTTTAGGCATCTTTCTCATTATTATTGGCCTTTTATGCTTGATGGGCCTGACAATTATTAATCCCAATGAAGCAGCGGTTGTTACTTTTTTCGGAAGATACCAAGGAACGATTAAAACCAATGGCCTTAGATGGGTGAATCCCTTCTTTTTGAAAAAGAAAATAAGTTTAAGAGCTCGAAATCTTAATGGGCAAAAGTTAAAAGTAAATGACAAGATGGGTAATCCAATAGAAATTGCGGCTATAGTCGTTTGGAGGGTAAACGACACAGCCAAAGCTTCGTTTGAGGTGGACAATTACATTTCATTTGTTGATATACAGTCAGAAGCCGCGGTTAGAAAACTCGCAGTAACCTATGCTTATGACAACAACGAAGATGAAAACGCAACGATATATCTTAGAGACAGCAGTGGTGAAATCAGCCAAGTGTTGGAGGCAGAACTCCATGAAAGATTGGAATTAGCGGGTATTGAAGTAATTGAAGCGAGAATTTCTCATTTGGCCTATGCTTCGGAAATTGCAGGAGCCATGCTACAAAGACAGCAAGCATCTGCCGTGGTGGCTGCGAGAAAGCAAATAGTAGAAGGTGCCGTTGGTATGGTAGAAATGGCTCTGGCAAAACTTTCTGAAAAGAATATTGTAGATTTGGACGAGGAAAGAAAAGCTGCGATGGTGAGTAATTTATTAGTGGTTCTTTGTGGTGAGCACAATGTTACTCCAATCGTAAATACCGGAAGCATCTACTAAAAACAAGCATTAAATGGCAAAAGATAAGAAGCCTTTTGTGCTGCGATTAACTCCAGAAATGATGAATGAACTGGAGAAATGGGCAGCGGATGAGTTCCGTAGCGTTAACGGACAGATAGAGTATGTACTTAGCGAAGCCCTAAAAAAGAGAAAAAAAACCTCAAAATAATATTTAAAATGCCTCAGAATGAGGCATTTTTTTTGTTCAACAATTTCAAAATTTAGACAAAAACGTTAACCTTAACTTTTAATTTTCATAATTATTTCCAAACCCAGAAATTGCTCGTATTTTTACTTTTATTCATAAAATTATAAATGAGCAAAAAGATAATATTTACAGAGAAAGCCCCAGGGGCCATTGGTCCTTATTCACAAGCAGTTTTGGCCAGAAATACACTTTATGTATCGGGGCAAATAGCCTTAGATTTGGCTCCATTGGGCGATATCAAGGCCGAAACTCAGAGAATTATGGAAAATCTCGGACACATACTTGCTGAAGCAGGAATGGATTATACCAACGTTGTGAAATCCAGCATTTTTCTAAAGAACATGGACGATTTTGGCATTGTAAACGAAGTATATGGGAGTTTCTATCCTGAAAACCCTCCCGCAAGAGAAACAGTGCAAGTAGCGAAATTGCCCAAAGACGTAAACGTAGAAATATCTGTAATTGCCGTAAAATAAAAAACCTCCCGATTGCTCAGGAGGCTATGTTTAAGGTCAAGATTGATCGTTTATTAAGGTTAAATAGCACGACAAAACTATGACAAATTCAAGAAAAAATATAATTTTCAAATAAGTATTTTTCAAAATAATTACATCTATCTCATAATCAACCATTAAAAAATGAATAACAGAAGAGAATTTATCAAAAAAAGCCTTGGTGCTGCTTCCATTTTAAGTTTAGGCGGAGTGACCGAAAGTGCTTTTGCTCATCGATCAAAAATAGAAAAGAACAATTTCAAGATGCTTTACGCACCACATTTTGGTATGTTTAAGCATTCTGCTGGCGATGATTTGTTCGACCAACTACAATTCATGGCCGACAACGGTTTCATGGCTCTAGAAGACAACGGAATGTTGGCGAGGCCGGTAGAAACCCAGAAAAAAATTGGAGAAACACTGACCAAATTAGGTATGAAAATGGGTGTTTTTGTGATTGATGGTGGCGAAAATTGGAAAACTTCTCTGGCATCAGGGAAACCTGAATTCTTGGAAAATTTCCTAAAAACCTGTCGTGCATCGGTAGAAACAGCCAAGCGATGCAATGCCAAATACATGACCGTAGTTCCTGGCTTTTTTGAAAGAAAACTTCCGATGGGTATTCAAACAGCCAATGTGATAGACGCCTATCGTAGAGCATGTGACATCTTTGAGCCACACGGCTTGGTGATGGTGATGGAGCCATTGAGCGATACGCCAGACTTATTTTTACAGAATTCTGACCAGAGTTATTTGATATGTAAAGCAGTTAACAGTCCTTCTTGCAAGATACTGTTTGATATGTGGCACATGCAACGCAACGAGGGCGAAATGACCAGAAACATGGATTTGGTTTGGGACGAAATTGCCTATTTCCAAATCGGCGACGAGCCGGGCAGAAAAGAACCGACCACTGGTGAAATCAACTATAATTTCCTTTTCAAACACATCCACGACAAAGCCAGAGCCAACAAACAAGAGTTTATAATGGGCATGGAGCATGGCAATATGTTCCCTGGCAAAGAAGGTGAACAAAAACTCATAAAAGCCTATGTACAATCTGATAATTTTTAGGAAGAGCCTCACCGTTTCGATGGCCGCCCCACCCCCCGGGGTGCCGTACCACTCCACATGGAGAGGGAGGTTCTATTTTATTACTCTTGCGTTTGTGGTATGGGGATTAAGTTCCTGTACTACAAGTTTTTATATTGTCAGGCATGCCGAAAAATCTACTTCGCCAAAGGAAGACCCAATATTAACTAAAGCTGGAAGTCAAAGGGCTGAGAGATTGAAAAAGATACTAGAAAACAAGGGAATAGAAAGAGTATACTCTACGAAAACTGTACGAACCACCACTACCGCAAAGCCCCTGGCTGATGCCCGAAAGCTTGAAATTGAAATTTATGAGCCAAAGAATCAAACGGCTTTAATAGAAACCCTGAAAAAATCAAAGCAAAACACTTTAGTAGTGGGACATAGTAACACTATACGACACATTATCAACGGATTATCGGAAAAAGAATTTCTCAAAAAAGAACTTGAAGATAGCGAATATTCTAATTTGTATTTGGTAAAACGTGGGAAGTTTGGGAAACCGAAGGTGAAGGTGGAGGAGTTTTGATAAAATACAGACACTTTTTTTCTTAACTTGATTTTATAATAGAATCAATGGTGTTCTTGACTTTTTTAATTGGTGCTTGAGTGTATGTTTGGAAATTAAATAGGTTCTATCCATAAAACTGAAATATAAATTATTAGGTAATGGTGAAGTTAATTTTTAAAAGATTGATTAGATATCATGAACAAAAAAGAAGTATTTGATAAAATAAGAGGCCATTTTAAAACTGAACTACCTCATTTTCTATCCAAAGTTGTAAGTGATGAGGTTCAATTTACAATAAAAACAGAGAACTACATTGGCTTTATTGGCATAAGATGTCAAAGCTTTGGTAGTAAATTTTCATTAAATCCTAGCGGAAATTCTATTTCAATTTTCAAAATAGAAGAAAGTTTTCGGAACTTATTGCATGAATCAATATTACCAAAATACGGAGAAGATACTCTTGGAATCTCACCAAATTTTAAAGAAGAAATTAAAGAAATACGAAACTTCGAATTCACAGATCTTAGTGCTTTAGACGATTACTTGCCTAAACTGAAACGATTTTTGCAACAGGTGGAGCAAGAGTTTCTGATACCATTTAGTGATGTAAATAATATTGCCAAATACATTGCACAATATCCGTTTTCTGAGCAAAAGAACATACTTGTTGGTGGACAATATCCGGTTCATATGATGAAAAAGATTTTCTTGTTATTCCAAGGTAATCAAATGAATCGATATGAAGAATACAAATTGGGTTTAAAAAAATCTATTGATTCTTTCGCAGATCAATATCCCGATGAAAAAGAAGAAGAACCACTGCTGAAAGAAAGTTACACTTATTTTATTGAGAGATTGGAGGCATTAGATGTGCAACAATACTAAAAAATATGCTCTCCCACCCCCAAACATACATCCTAAAAGACCACCAACTAGCTACGCTAACTTATGCGGATACGTTTCGATATGGGGTTGAAATAAGTTTGGGGCTCAAAAACGTTGACGTTCAGCCATTAAACATCGAAATAGACCATGCACTTTTTGCTTTGAATAGCCAAAGTAAAAACCTGCCTGATGTGGCGGTAAGTCAGATTGAATCTGATTTGGTATTGACTTGCGATTGTGATGCCGTTAAAAACACACTTTGCGAACATCAAACTTTGGTTTTGCAAACGCTCATTTCTAAGCCAGATTTTAAAGTATTTTTTGACAGAAATCTTCGTATTGAAAAAATAAAAAAAGCTGCTGAAGCCTACGGCATGGCCGAAGAAGAGGATTTGGAAAAATATTTTGGGCTCAAATATGCTGATAGACAGACTTATGTAGTTCCCTTAAATCCCGAACTGATTCCGGTGGATGAAAAATCTACTTCATTTCTAAAAAATAAATTATTTGCAAAAAATACTGTTTCAATTGAAACAGAAAAGAGCGAAATATCACAACAAATTTTGGTATTTAGAAGAAACAAATTTCAAGAAACCTATTCGCTCGAACTTTACGATGCCGCTCTAGCAAAAAATGGAAAAATTAAGGGACCATTTAGCCAAATTGACCCATTGAATGAAGTCTGGAATCATGAAAAACCAGAAGTTATTCGTTTTTTTACGGCATTGGCCAAAGTGCAGAAAAACACCGAATGGAATGATAATCAGGCGATTGATTCTATTGTTAAAAACCCACTTTCTCTTAATTTTTATGTTTCTGAAAACGATACAATATCGGCAAACAATCTGATTCCCGTTAAACTTGAAAATGCTTCTGTTGGGCTCAATATTAAAGTAAATCTAAAAGAACCGTTTTACGAAGTAACCACAAGCGTAACTATCAATGAGCATATTTATGCATTGCAAGATCTGAAAATCAGATTCAATTGTTTTTTTCAAATTGGCGATAGATTGGTTTTTATTTCAGATGCTGAAATGTTGCCAATAATTAAATATTTCGCAGAAAAGCGAGCCATTATGCTCATTTATCCTTCGAAATTTGAGCTTTTCCGAAAGGAAATTCTCGATGCGATGTCTGACAAGGTGAATATAGCGTATGCCTTTATCAAGAAGAAAAAAGAGGAGAAATCTGTAGAATGGGAAAGTACTTATGAGGTAGAGAAACTCATATATTTAACTGACGAAAAGAATTTTGTCAACATTACTCCAGTAATGAAATACGGTCAATTGGAAGTGGCAGTACATTCTAAAAAACAACTAATAGATGTTGACCCCAACGGAAACCACTTTTCGGTGGAGCGAGATGATACAGCGGAATTGAATTTTACTTCAATGATTTCAAGATTACATCCTGAGTTTTCTGGACAATTGGCAGACGGAAATTATTTCTATTTGCATAGACAAAAGTTTCTGGACGACAATTGGTTTCTAGATTTCTTTGAAATTCTGAGAGAAAACAATGTAAAAGTTCTAGGATTTAATTCTTTGACAAATAATAAGTTAAGTCCATACAAAGCATCAGTCGAAATAAGTGTTGCCTCTGGAATTGATTGGTTTGATACCAAAGTAAAACTTAAATTCGGCAAAAAAGATGTCCCACTAAAAGTATTGCATAAGTCTCTCAGAAACAAATCCAAATTTGTAGAATTAGACGACGGCACTTTGGGCTTGATTCCTGAAGAATGGATTAAGAAATTCAATAATTACTTCAAAGCAGGCAAGCTGGAAGGGGCATTGATTCGAACGCCGAAATCAAGGTTTCTGGATATTTTGGATTTATATGAAACGGAGGTTTTGAGCAAAGAAGCTTGGGCAGAAGTAAGTTATCTAAAGTCCAAATTCGAGCATTTTGATACAATCGAAGAAGTGGCTGTTCCAAAAGAATTGAATGCCACTTTGCGAGATTACCAAAAACATGGTCTCAATTGGTTGAATTTCCTCGACAGTTTTAATTTTGGGGCTTGCCTTGCTGATGACATGGGTTTAGGGAAAACGATACAAATCATTGCATTTCTTTTGATTCAAAAAGAAAAACATCCAGAGCAACAAAGTTTGATTATTGTTCCAACTTCATTGATGTTCAATTGGTTGGACGAGTTCAGCCGATTCGCCCCGAGTTTGAAAATTGCCTCACATTATGGCAATACCAAACTGAATTCAAAAGAGGAAATCAAAGGTTTTGAAGTAGTTTTGACCACTTATGGCACTTTACTTTCTGATTTGCATTTTTTGAAAAATATCACTTTCAATTATATCATTTTAGATGAATCTCAAGCTATCAAAAATCCAGAATCACAACGATACCGAGCAGCTAGAATGTTGGTTTCTAGGAATAAAATAGTTTTGACGGGTACGCCTATTGAAAACAATACCTATGATTTGTACGGGCAGTTATCCTTCGCTTGTCCAGATTTGTTGGGCAGCAAAAACTATTTCAGAGACATTTACGCAGAACCCATAGATAAATTTAAAGAAAGTCGAAGGGCGGAAGAGTTACGCAAGAAAATCAGTCCTTTTATACTTCGAAGAACCAAAAAACAGGTGATTGAGGAATTGCCTTCAAAAACAGAAATGTTGATTTACTGCGAAATGGGCTTGGACCAAAGGGCGGTTTACGATACCTATGAGGCCGAGCTTAGAGATTATTTGCAGCATAAAACCGAGGAGGAAATTAGCCCGATGCACGTATTGACGGGACTAACAAAACTTCGCCAAATATGTGATTCTCCCTCACTCCTTCCCGATGACGAATATCCAAACGAAGTTTCTTCGAAGATAGATGTGCTTTTGGAACAGATTGAAGGTCAGATAGGCGAACACAAAATTCTGATCTTTTCGCAGTTTGTCGGCATGTTGGATTTGATAAAAAAATCGTTGGTTGCTCGTAGTATTAATTTTGAATATCTGACAGGTCAAACCAAAAATAGAGCTGAAAAAGTCAAAAACTTTCAAGAAAACCCTGAAGTTAGGATCTTTTTAATAAGCCTAAAAGCCGGTGGTGTTGGACTAAATCTCACCGAGGCTGACTATGTTTATTTAGTAGATCCGTGGTGGAATCCTGCCGTAGAAAACCAAGCTATAGATAGAGTTTATCGTATAGGCCAGAAAAATAAAGTTATCGCTGTAAGACTCATTTGCCCCAACACCATTGAGGAAAAAATGCTAAAACTCCAAACCTCCAAAAAAGACCTTGCAGGTAAATTGGTCAACACCGAGGCCGATATTTTCAAAGCTTTTAATAGGAAGGAGTTGTTGGAGATTTTGGGGAGGTGAGACCAATTCATAAAAAAACAGGTAAAATACCGGAATTAAGACATCCTATTTCTTACCTGTTTTCTCTAAAAATTAAACTTAATTAAGCAAACTCATTCAAAAAATGGCACGCCAACTGGAGCATACTTCCGCATGGCCTCCTCGTTTATTTCCACACCAATTCCTGGTTTTTCCGAAACCGTAATTTGCCCATTTTTAATCATTGATGGGTCATAATTCACGATTTCTTTGAACATCGGGTCTTTGTGAAAATATATCTGCCATTCCAAAATCATGAAGTTTGGCACTGACGCACAGACATGAGCAGAGGCCATTGCACCCAAATACGAAGCCACCATGTGGGGAGCAAACGGCACATAATACAAATTGGCCAAATTGGCAATTCTTTGTCCTTCGCCAAGTCCGCCTGCCTTCTGTAAATCAGGCATGATAATATCCACAGCACCAGATTCCAACAATGGCCTAAATCCGTAGGCCAAATAATGATTCTCCCCAGCACAAATTGGTGTAGAGGTCGAACTGGTAATTTTTTTATAGGCATCTGCATTTTCGGCTGGAATGGGTTCCTCTAGCCACATAAGATTTAGCGGCTCAAGCATTTTTGCAATTTTCTCACCAGTTATGGCATCATAACGCCCATGCATGTCGGCACAAATGTCTACATTTGGACCCACCGCTGCACGTGCGGCCGCCATCTGGTCGTACATACGTTGTAATTCAGCCGGACTGGCTGTCCAGTTGTATTTGTCGTATTTATTGGGGTCATTAGCTTGATCAAGGTCAAACTTTACGGCATTAAAACCCATTTTTACTGCCTCCAAGGCAGATTCGGCAAAATCTGAGGGCCTAGGTAACCTGTTCTGATACAAAGCTGTGTCCATGTACAATCGGATGGTGTCCCTAAATTTACCACCTAAAAGTTGGTAAACGGGAACCCCCAAGGCTTTGCCAGCAATGTCCCACAGAGCAGTTTCAACAGCCGTTAGCACAGCCACGTACATACCAGACTGAGCACCTTCAAAGAAACCTGACTTACGTATATCCTCAAAAAGACGGTGAACATTCAGAGGGCTTTTGCCCTTGATTCTTTCCCCGAACATTTTCACCAAATGGTAAGTACCAGGTGTAGCATCGACTCCTTCACCATGACCCACGATGTCTTGATTGGTATATATTTTCACGAAAAGACTGTGCCCATTTCTGATATATCCGCATTTGATATTGGTGATTTTCAGGTCCGAGGGAGCCGAACTTTTGGGTGCTTTGTCCACCGCAACCTCAAATTCACGGCCAAAATTCAACAATGGAGTGGCTGCTAAAGCAGAGGTTAGAGCTGCTTTAGAAAGGAAATTTCTTCTAGATGACATTTTAATATTTTTTTTGGTTGAATAAATAATTTGGTGCTATAAGGAAAAACTAATTACCAAGTTCTTCCCTTTAACAATTCTTGAATTTGCTCCATAGGCACTGGCAATTTTGACTTATTATCGTTCAGCCATTTCGAAAAATCTCTCTCGATTTCATCTGACCATCTGGTGTCTATTTGACCTGGAGTATATTTTTGTTCACGTAGTCTTTGATGTCCAAACATGTCTCTAAGTCGCACAATTTCAGACACTTTTACGCATTCTTCTACAAGATGTGGTGGAATAAAAAGTACCCCTCCATCTCTTCCAAAAACCACGTCACCAGCCATTACAGTAGCATCGCCTATACGAGTAGGTTGATTAATTCCCACCAGGGTGGTATTCAATGCTGTGGCAGCATTATTAAGGTGATGACTTGGATGATACGATTTAAAAAATGAAGTAAATCCACCGATCTCTTTTAGTCCGTTGATATCCCGAACTGCTCCGTTATAGACAATTCCATTTCCTGTTTTGGTATAAATGGAATTACCGAGGTTATCACCTATGGTTGGTCCATCCTCATAAGCATCAAATTGGTCCACCACATAAACATCTCCTTTTACCAAAAGATCGATTGGCCACGCATTTTGTGATTTTACCCTTCCGTCTTTCTCATGACCTTTGTCGTCTATAGCCGTTTGTAAATCTGGTCGGCCAGGTGTAAATGTAGCCGTAACTGCACGCCCAACTAGAACGGAGTCAGGGTTGATGGTTTGCCAATTGCCCTCGTACTGGTGTTTGTAATTCTTATTTCGCAAAACTGCCCAAACCTCCTCAAGCGTTGATTTTTTTAGTCGCTGTAAAAGTGCATCTGATACTTTTGGACGGCCATCAGGAAAACGCTCTCCTTTCCATTCGCGGGTTAGGTGAAGCATATATTCTTTTGAAATCTGTTGAGAAAAACCCACAAAAGACACAAAAGTCAGTATTGTTAAAAGCAAAATTTTGTTTTTCATTATGTTTTTGATTTTACCGCTAAGACTGAAGGACACAAAGAAAAATATATTACTCTTTAGTCACTTATGAATTGCAATTGTTTTTAATCGTTTTTGTTAATCATTAGTTTTTTTAGTCCCCCACCAACTGGCTAGTAGTGAGCCAGATATATTCATCATTGGTCCAAAAATGGCTGAGGCCAATCCAACGGTAGCCAGTTTGCCCATCTCGTTGGCAAGAGCAGAAGCAAGGCCTCCATTTTGCATACCTACTTCCAAAGCGATGGCCCTTGCGTCCTTTTCCTTCAGTTTCAATAATTTGGCTGAAAAATAGCCCAGCAAATAACCTCCAATATTATGAATAAATACCGCCAATAATAATAGCCCGCCTACTGTTTCGAGTGATTTTTGACCGCTGGCCGTCACTATAATAATAATAAAGCCTATTCCGACCATAGAAAAATAAGGTAAGATATTCTTGATTTTGGCCATCAAAACCGGAAAGAATCTATTGGCTAAAACCCCAAGGACTACCGGTAGAATTACAATCTTGGTCATGTCCCAAACCATACTCAGAAACTTGATTTCGATGAGTTCTCCTCCCAAGGTCTTCATCAAAAGTGGAGTGAGAATGGGTGCCAAAAGGGTTGCCATGGTGGTAATACAAATAGACAGTGCCAGATTGGCTTTGGCCAACATGGCCATCACATTAGAAGCCAATCCACTCGGACTACAACCTATCAGTACCAATCCAGCGGCTATCTCGACAGGAAAATCAAATACTTTTGTAAGTCCAAAACCCAATAATGGCATAATCATAAACTGAGCTACAAGCCCAATCACCACTAATTTTGGAGTCTTTACAATAGCCATAAAGTCTTCCTCAGTGATGGTAGAGCCCATACCAAGCATGATTACTTGCAGAATAGGAATAATGAATTTGCTAAACTTAACTCCATTATACTCCACAAAATAATCGGGAAAGTTGTAGGCGACAATTACAATAAGAATTATTGAAAAAGGATAAATGTATTTTTTCATTAAAGAAGGTTTATATTAGAATATTTAAACGGCAAACTACAGATAATTTGCCGTTTTTGAAAAAATCAGCTCCAAGTACGATCCCAACTATCTACCTTATCCCACTCATTGGTAGGTGCAAAGTATAGCTCACCTGTAGCTAGGTGTTCTTTCACTACTTTTTCATTGAGGTCTATCCCTAGACCTGGGGTGTCGGGTACTTTCACAAATCCGTCTTTGTAGATTGGTTTGTCTATGCCCGTCACCATATCTTCCCACCAAGGCACATCAAAACTATGATGCTCCAAGGCCACAAAATTTTCAGTGGCAGCCGCACAGTGGATGTTTGCCATAAAGCAAACTGGTGTGCCGGCAAAGTGCATAGCCATCGGGATGCCTCGCTCCTCGGCGTAATCACCAATTTTTTTGGTTTCTATTAATCCACCCGAACTCGCCAAATCTGGCTGGATCATATCAATGGCTTTGTTATCAATAAGTTTGATAAATTCCTCTTTCAGAAAAATATCTTCCCCTGTCAAAGTTGGTGTATCCAAGGCATCGGTAATTTGTTTCCATTGATCGGTGTAAAACCATGGAATCATGTCTTCCAGCCAGGCTAGTTGATACTTTTCTAAGGCTTTTCCCAATCTGATGGCCGTATTTACCCCGAAATGCCCAAAATGGTCAGCAGCAAGTGGAATTTCATATCCCACTACTTTACGTGTTTCTTCTACAAAATTGGCCATTATTTCAATGCCTTTGTCTGTAATTTGAATACCAGAAAAAGGGTGTTTGGTCATTGAATATCCGCGGGCATTGCCTTTTTGCGGCCCCGCATTTCCCCATTGTCTGGTGTAGTCGATGTTCTGACCACCGACTACGGTTCCTGGGTGATTTTTAAGCATTTCAACCCCGAAATCCATCTTCAAGAAAGTCAGACCCAGTTTTTTTCTTTCGTTCATTTTCTGAGCAAAAGCTATCGGATCTGGTAAAGTTGGTGTATCGCCATAGATACGGATGTGGTCGCGGTATTTACCACCCAACATTTGGTAGGCTGGAACTCCGAAAGCCTTTCCGGCCAAATCCATGAGGGCCATTTCAACTCCACAAACACCTCCGGCTGCTCTTCCATGGTTACCAAATTGCTTTATTTCCTTGAAAATCATCTCAGGTGTACAAGGGTTTTTCCCTAGCAATCGACTTTTGAGGAACAAACCGTATTTTGCACTTGCTCCATCACGAATTTCACCATATCCAGAAATCCCCTGATTGGTGTCTATCCTGATAAGTGGGCAGGTCATTGGAGCTTTGGTAACTACTGCTATTCTGACATCTGTAATTTTAAGGTCGGAAGGATTGCTCGAACGACTAACTTTTTGAGTAAGAAACTCCACTTCTTTGGCCGGATTGCCATCGAATATCATACCTAACGAAAGACCGCCAAGTGCCGATTTCTTCAAAAAATCACGTCTATTGTCACCCTTTTTTGGGGAGTTTTCCTTCGAAAAATTCTCTGTTTGGATTTCTCTAGGCCCTAAAGGCAGCTCTCCATTTAACTTAAACCTATCTAAAAAATTCTTTTTCATGCTCGTAATTGTATTTTTTGGTTGAATAATGTCTTTTTTAATTGGTCAATTTTACCAATTTCGGTCTTTCATAAATTTATCAAGCTCAGCCCTTGTCATGGGCAAGAGTTTTGGATTTTCGTTTATCCACTTTAAAAAATCGTCTTTAATTTCTCGCGTCCACGCTTGGTCAATCTGGCCCGGGGTGTATTTTCCTTCCTTGAGTCTTTGAATACCAAATTTATCTCTAAGGGCAATAAACTCTGAGTTGATAATGACTTTTTCTGCTAAATGAGCCGGTATAAAAATCACACCCTCTCTTTTACCTAAAACCAAGTCTCCTGGAAATACAGAAACACGGCCAATTCTGATCGGGCAATTGATACAGGTCATTATCATTTCTTTGATGTAAGAAGGGTCAGCACCACGAATAAAACCCACAAATCCATCAATATTTTCTAGGCCTTCAAGGTCACGGATGGCCCCATCAAATACAACTCCAGTTTTGGATTTTGCATAAATGGAATTTCCAAGGTTGTCCCCTATCAGCGTTCCGTCCACTATTTTGCCATAACCGTCAGCCACGTAAACATCGCCTGTTTGTAATAAATCTATCGGCCAAGAGTTTGGAGAGCCCAATCTGCCTTCAGCTTTGCCTTTTTCTTTTATAGGGTTGTCCAAATCTGGTCTTGAAGGCATATACTGGGTGGTTAAAACTCTGCCTGCTAGTACTTTATCGGGATGTATAATTTGCCAACCTCCCTCAAATTGGTTGTTATAACCTTCGTTTTTCATGGTTCCCCAGGCTTCTTCAATCGAAATATTAGCGAGGCGTTTTACCAAATCATCTGAAACTTTTGGACGGCCGTCGGGGAAACGTTCACCTTTCCATTGAGAAGTAAAAATTAACATTTGATCTTTGGTCCATTGGATATTTTGACCAAATACAGATACGGAGGAAAGAAAAATACTCCAAAAACAAATTTTGAAAAGCAATTTCATATAAATTAATTAAATGGTTGAATAAAGATTAGGTCAAAAAAAATCTCTTTGGTAAAATACCAAAGAGATTATGGTCTGTGGGTACTATTTGTCCCACCATACCTTGGTGTCGAGGTCATCGGCACCTTGGCGGCTTATCGCCTCTTTAACATTTACACTATTAACCGAAATTTCAGAATTTGGATAAGTCAATCTATTGATAAAGTTTCCTTTGATAACTTTTCCTGGGAAAGGATTCGATGTTAGCACAGGGAAACCACTCCTTCTGAAATTAGCAAATGTCTCTGGCCCGTTTAAGAACGAAGCCACCCAATACTGGGTATTTATTTGCTCCAAAGCCTTTGTAGCGTCAAACGGATTGGCTACGAAATATTCGTCAATAGCTGCTGGTGCAACGGCTGAATTGGCATCGTAGGCAGCTAATTGTTCCATATGAGCTTTCACACCATTTTTAAAGTATGTTTCAACTGATCCTGTAGTCCAACCTCTTTGTGCGGCTTCAGCCAACAAAAGCTGAGTTTGGGCATAAGTAACCAAAAACATAGGAGCTGTTGTTTTCACCATTCTAGCTCTATCTACTTGTGAGAAGTCATAAAAACTAGCTAAACTAAGGTCTTTAACCGGACCTGAGATGGTACTGTTGTCATATCCAAAAGGCATTCCTATCTGCACAGCTGGGTCGGTATTTGCTCTCGCAGCAACCATTTCTGGACCAGACTTAGCCCCAACATAACGAACTGCTATAGATTTCAAACGCGGATCTTTCGTGTTTTTTAGATAGTTAGCAAACGGAGCGGCAAGATAAATGTTCGCTGCCTCTGTAGAATTCAACATGACTCCCACACCGTTGGTATAGTTGGCATCATGTCTGATAACGGCATTGTCGGCATTGGAAGCAATTAATCCACCACTTACTGCCTTGGCTACCACCTGTGCGGCCTGAGTTGGGTCTATTTTGCTTAATCTCATACCAGCTCTTAGTAGAAGTGAATTCCCGAATTTTTTCCATTTGGCTACATCTCCACCATAAAGAACATCCGCGGTTTCGACCGTCTTAGCTGCATCTAAAGCTGCTGATGCCTCGGTTAACTCTTTGATAATTCCTGAATAAACAGCTTGCTGAGACTCATATTTTGGAAGTACTATCTGATCTGAGTAGCCTTTACCAGCCTGTGCATAAGGTATATCTCCATAGGTATCTGACAAGATCATAAATGCATAAGATTGAAGGATTCTAGCCATATTGTATAGATTACTACGCGTGGCTTGATCTTTCGTGCTCATTATAACATCTTGCGTATTTCTTATCACGTTTCTGTAGTATCTCTGCCAGTTAACCTGGGTATTGTCACGGCTATCCTGGTTAAAGTTTGCCCCTGTCAATACACCTGAGTTTGGAGAAACCATTTGCTGAACTATACCCACTTCATAGATGACCGTTCCAGCTGGAAAAGACATATTTAGAGTGGCATTATTGAGCGTAAAAACTGGGTTAATAGAGGTAGCCGCGGTTTTATTGATGTTCATTTCATCAAAACCTTTATCGCATGAGCTAAGGCCTAGAATACCAATAGCTAATACCAGCGTCCATTTATTTTTAATTATATTTCTCATTATCATTTTCATTGTAATTTATAAAAAATCAGTTTGGGTTTAGAATTTAACATTTAAGTTGAAACCTAAACTACGAGTAGTTGGAAGACCTGTAGACTCCATACCCACCAGGTTATCCGAAGAATATCCAAATGACTCAGGATCAATATTATCCACCCATTTTTTAAGCATCAACACATTGTTTGCCACAAAGCTCAATTTAGCTCCTTGAATAGGTGTATTTTTAGGAATAAATTTCGATATATCATAACCTGCCGTAATTTGACGCAATTTCCAATAGCCACCATTAAAAATAACCGGCTCAATAAGTGCTTGAGAACGAACCACTGACCAATAATCTTGAACATTGGCTTTTACGGTGTTGGTTTCGCCGTTAAGATTAACTCCCACTGCCGTAATTCCATTGGTTGAACGGCCTTCAAGAGTCATTTTGTGCAAACCATGACGCACAGCGTTGAAGTTTGTTCCAGACAACATGGTGTTGCCTAATTTGAAATCAATCAGTGCTGACAAACTGAAGCCTTTGTAATTAAAACTGTTGTTAATTCCACCTACCCATTTTGGTAGTGCTGAACCAAACGAAATCAAATCTGTGGTACGAAGCGGAATACCATTGTTACCAAGTATCATTTGCCCCTTATCGTTTCTTCTAAAACCAAATCCATAGATTTGAGCCATTTCTTGGCCAACTACCTGACGCAGCTCACCGTTAAATACGTGAGTACCAACTGTGATTCTTTCTCCTTCTTTATCTGTAGTTAAACTCAAAACTTTGGTGATGTTGTAAGAACCATTGAGGTTTACTTCCCACTGAAAATCCTTGGTTTTTACTGGAACCAAAGTCAACAATGCCTCCAAGCCATTATTTCTACTACTACCACTGTTTATCAAAGTTGTAACAAAACCAGATGCATCAGAAATTTGAGCAGAAACTATCTGATCATCAGTAATTTTACGATAAACAGCCATGTCAAGAGAAACTCTGTTATTTAACGTTTTGAGTTCCAGACCAATCTCTGATTCGGTTGTTCTCATCGGTCTAAGATTTGAGTTAGGCACCACAGTACCCGAAGATCCACCAACTGGCTGAGCTTGCCCGGCTGGATTTGGGAATAGATTGGAGTTTATACCATAAAATAGGTTATTGGCATAAGGGCCAACGTCTGTATCACTACCCACTTGGGCATACGCTGCTCTTAACTTACCAAAATTCAACCAGTTAGGCATGTTTTCAAATGCTTGTGAGAATACAAAGCTTCCTGAAACCGAAGGATAAAGAATGCTTCTATTTTCTTTAGATAATGTTGAAAACCAGTCGTTTCTAGCTGTTACATTTAAATACAAGAAATTTTTATATGAAAATTCACTTGCTCCATAAACCGAGTTTACTGCTCTTTCTGAAAGGCCATAAATTGGGTCTTTAACCCTACCATTCATTACAGTGTAAAGACCTCTAACTACAAAATCCTGCACCAACACTGAATTTAGATCTGACCTACGGTACATTTGATTACCGCCAACGTTAAAGTCAAGGCCGAAATCACCGAAAGTACGATTTCCTGACAACAACACATCCACGTTGGTTTCTCTAAACCTGCGAGATTCTTGTGTGTAAGTTCCGTTTACAAAACCAGCAGGAGCTGCTGCCAAAGAAGCATGTCCCGTAGGGAAGTTGTTGAAATCTTGGTCTCTTGACCAATAATCTTGACCCACACGACCTTGAACAAACAACCAAGGCAATAAATTATATTTAGCAGAAATATTACCAAAAACTCTATCTCTTCTTATGTTTTGAAACTGCTCAGCCAAAACCCAATATGGATTTGTTCGGTTTTGAAATCTTGAATAGATAAATTCATTTCCAGCGGCATTGTATTTCTTTTCGTTCAATAAATCAAAAGGCATGGAGTTGGCCATGTTATAAATTGAAGTCGGAATAGAGTTGTCCTGGTTGGCAATGTTTGGTGGGTTTTTGTTGTATTCGTTAGAATAATTGATATTTCCAGCAAAACTCAATTTTTTAGACAAATCATAACTATAGCCTAGGTTAAGAGTTTTGCGGTTGAAACTGTTATTGGGCACTATACCTTTGCTGTCCATATTCGAAAACGAAAGATTCATGCCACCTTTGTCTCCACCTGCAGATAAACTTACTGTATTTGTAAAATTCTGCCCATTTCTGAAGAATTTCCTGATTCTGTCATATTGTGGCACATACGGTACTGAAACACCATCAAATAATATTTGAGTCATGCCTGGAGCGAATTTTTCTCCGAAAGACCACTGACCAGACGTGGGGTTAGGAGACTGAGGACGAACACCGTTTTCACCTTGACCGTATTCATATTGATAGTCTGTAAAATCCAATGGAGTTTCATTGGTATAGTTCATGTTGTAGGTTACACCTACTCCTTTCCCAGCCCCGCGACTTTTGGTCGTAATCATAATAACACCATCTTTGGCTCTTGAGCCGTAAAGTGCAGCAGCAGTTGCACCTTTTAGTACTGTCATGCTTTCGATATCGTCAGGGTTGATAGACGAAAGTCCATCACCACCGTCGGATGTATTTCCACCTCCACGAACACCGATTGAGTTATCGGCTGCGGCATTCCCTGGGTTAGTTCCAAAGTTGGTGTTATCAATAGGCACACCATTAACAACAATAAGTGGGTTGTTTTGACCTGAAATTGATGATTGTCCACGGATACGGATTTTCGATGTTCCAGCAGGACCGGTTCCTAATCCTGAGATGTTTACACCCGCAATTTTACCCTGAAGGGTGTTCATGAAATTCGGAGAGCGGTTTTCAGTAATAGCTGCTGCGTTTACAGTAGTTGTAGCATAACCAAGCTTCTTGGCGTCCTTTTTAATTCCCAAGGCAGTCACAACCACTTCCTCAAGGCTCGAAACGTCCTCATCTAAGCTTACATCAACAATAGTTTGGTTGCCTACTTTCACTTCTTTGGTACTGAAACCAATATAACTAAAAACCAAAGTAGACCCAGAATTGGCATTGACTGAATAGCTACCATCTGCATTGGTTGAGGTACCGATGTTGGTGCCTTTTACCTGTACAGAAACTCCCGGAAGCGTGGAGCCGTCTTTGCCTCCAGTGACTTTACCAGAAATCTTTTGGGCTATGGCCATCGAGGACATGAGCGTCCCAAACGCCAAAAGCAAAATAAAATGTAGTGTTTTTTTCATAAAAAAGGATAATTAAATTGAATAAAGACAAGTTAAAAAAGTCTCTGTTTTTTACCGAAAGCAAATGTCACCCAAACTTTCAACTTAAACTTCCAAAACTCTTCGACGGTGATTATTATAATAATAAATGTATTTTTTTGTACTATTTTTACACAAAACACCCGAGGGTTAATAAATACGTAGTAGCTATTCATGAATTACTTCTCTTTAATAAAAGGAAAATCGCAAGAAATATCTCCTTGGCCGCACATAATGGAGTTTTCGAAAATGAAAATTCAGTCCGTCAAAGCAGACTCCTTTGTGATGGAAGAAAACCAAGGGGTTAGATTCATGTACGTGCTCGATGGCAAGTATTATTGGACCATAGAAAATCAAACCTTTACGGTATTCCCAAACGATCTGGTGGTAATTTTCCCTGGGCAATTATTTGGAAGTCTTACTGGAAGTTTTGAAGTGGGGACTTTTGTATCACTGAGATTGGAGGTAGATTTTCAAGATCAATCGGAGCTTCGATTGGGCGATTGGAGCAATATAACAGAATCTGAGCAGCGATTGATAAGTCAAATACTATCTCAAAAAGACCAATCTATTATACCTAATTTTAAACTTTTTGGAGAATTGGCTTCTAAGGTGGAAAGTGAGATGTTTGCAAACGAGGTGGGCTATAAAACCAAAATAAACAACCTGCTGGATGACATTTGGATTTGGACTGCTCGACAAATGAGTAAAAATGAAAATCAGGGAAGAATATTCCCGCAGACCTTTCATAGGCTCGACCAAATGCTCAGAGAAAACCTCGCACACCCTTGGACTGTAGAAGAAATGGCAGCCATCATTGGACTAGGAACAACCACTTTTACTGAAAAAGTGAAAGCTTTCTCTGGTTTTCCACCTCTCAATTATCTCATAAATTTACGAATTTCAGAAGCAATAAGACTAATGAAAAACTCCGATAAAAGCCTAACCGATATCGCCTTGGATACTGGATTTTATTCCTCACAGCATTTCTCGACGACTTTTAAAAAACTGACAGGATATACACCAGGGCATTTTAGGAAAAATAAATAATTACGAAAGAAAATGGATTGCATCATAACCATAGACATAAATACATCGGCTGTTAAGATTGCTGCCTACAATCTTGAAGGCAAACTAGTGGCTTTCAGAAAGGGATCATTCTCCATACTATACCCACAGCCTGATTATAGCGAACAAGATCCTGAACAGGTATTCATAACTGTTCTTTTCGTATTAAAAGATCTTATTCATGAACAAATATTAGAAAAAAACCATCGGGTAATCTCCATCGTATTCAGTGCCGCCATGCACAGTGTTTTACCAATCGATAGTCAAGGAAATCCACTTGGAAATGCTATAATTTGGGCAGATAACAGAGCAAAAAAAGAGGCCGATATGATTAAAAAATCTGCAAATGGTGTGAAGATTTATGAGAAAACAGGCACACCTATACATGCCATGTCACCACTTGCCAAAATAGCCTGGCTAAAAACAACACAGCCAGAGAGATTCAAAAAGACAAGTAAGTTTATTTCCATAAAAGAATATATCATCTATCAATTTACTAATCAGTATATTATAGATTACAGCATGGCTTCGGCAACTGGCCTTTTCAACATAAAAGAAAAAAGGTGGGAGCAAGATTCACTAGATATTTCGGAACTAAAAACATCACAGTTCTCAGATTATGTATCTGTTTTCAATGCAGACTTGAAACTTAAACCGGGACTGGCCAAATCACTTCAACTGCCCAAAAACACCAAAATAATTATAGGAAGCACGGATGGCTGCCTCGCAACATTGGGCTCTGGGGTATTTGGAGAAGGACAAGCTACCATATCTATAAGCCATACGGGTGCGGTGAGAGTAGCTGGAAAGAAAGTTATAAAAGACAAGGAGAATAGATTTTTCAATTATGTGTTGGACGAGGAAACCTATATTTCGGGTGGACCTACAAACAATGCCGGTGTAGTTTTAGAGTGGTTTGCCAGTAATTTCCGTAATCACCCCATTATTGTAGATTTTGAAGATGCCGTTGAAGATTTGTTCAAGGAAGCCACCTTGGTAAAATCAGGGTCCAATGGTTTGATATTTTTGCCCTATCTATTGGGAGAAAGAGCACCAATCTGGAACTCAAATGCCCGAGGGAGTTATTTTGGAATAAACATCAAACATCAACCGAAGCATTTTTTGCGTGCTACCATTGAGGGTATTATTTTTGAGATTTATAGCATTGGAAAGATTTTGGAAAATTACAGGAAAATTGACAAACTGTACTTAACCGGAAAATATGCTTCCTTACCGATTTGTGCTGGAATAATTGCCGATGTATTTGGAAAACAAGTAATCGTTTCTGACGAGGCCGAAAATGTGAACAAAGGGGCAGCCTTGCTAGCAATGATAGACGAAGGAGTATTCAAAAACTTAGAAGAGGCCGCAAAAAGCATCACAACGAAAAATGTCTTTGAACCAGTAGTGGAGAACAACGACACCTATCAAAAACTGTTTGAAATATTTCAGAGACTAACCCAAAAACTGTCAGAAGAATTTGAGCTCATAGAAAAACTGCAATAATTTGGACAAAAAAACCTAGTGAATTTTTGCTTTGCAAAATGTCTTTTAAACCAACTTGGTGGTATATTCCCAATATACTTTCTCTGCAGCATTACATGAAGCACAATTAGGAGCCCAAGCATTGTTTTCCTGATTAATCAAAACATTCATTTGAGCAATTTCCTGTGTAATTTGACCCTTGAATGCTCCAATACGGCTATCAGTGATAAGTTTTTCCAAATCCAACAATCGAAGGTAGGAATCTGTTAAAAAATACTCTGCGATAAAAATTGGAACGAATTTTCCAGCCAAAAATCGTGTAATTGTACCCTCGTTTAGCTCAATTCTATTACAATTTTTACAAACCGTACCATCCAAAATATTTGAGTTCTTGCTAGGCAATAGAAATTTTAGGTCTTTTGCAAAGCCGTAAGAAATGCTCGCCAAATTACTCAAAAGTGCATTTTTCCAATGGCCTAGCTTTTCTCCATAATTGAGATTAATATCATTGAAAGATCCAGCTCCACCAAAAGCATCCAGATGATGCTGAGTGGACGCAGAACTATTCCATGCCTCTATGTCTTGCTGCATCCAATTGGCCCAAAAGGGTTCGTTATTAGCCGAGAGGAGCTTTTGAAGTAAGTCTAGAGCCTTCAGGTAGTTATTCAATTCTTTATTTTCCATATAAGTCTTGGCCTACTTTTTCATATTTGTCGCCAGCGTTCCATTTTGGAGCTGTGGCTTTATTGGCAATTAATCTTGCCGAATAGATAAAAACTTGGCAGAATTTGGTCAAATAACTCATGCTCACGTTTTCTGGATTATCAGCCGCTTGATGGTAATATTTACCAATTTCGGCATCAAAAGCCGTTAAACCTGGTGACATATTAGGAGCAGGGATACCTTTGGCAGCTAAGCTTACATTATCCGATCTATCAAACAAATTTTGTTCTGGAACAGGATCGTTAATGGCTTCAATACCGAAAGCTTTGCTTGCTGTCACTATTTCAGCCTCTGCATCAGTACGATTTAAACCGATGATTGTCACCTTTGTAGAATCGTTATAGCCAGCCCCATCGCTATTCAGGTTGAACACACATTTTTTTAAAGGCACCAAGGGATTCTCGGCATAATATCTGGAACCTAACATTCCCACTTCCTCACCTGTATAACCTATCAGCAATATCGAACGTTTGGTTTTTTGAGCCGCAAATGCCTTAGCTGCGGCTAAGATGGCTGTAGTACCTGTGGCGTTGTCGCGAGTTCCATTAAATATAGTATCTGATTCGGTTACTTTGCCATAATTTTTACCCGCACCGATGTGGTCAAAATGTGCTGAAAGCACTACATATTCGTTTTTGAGCTTCGGATCCGAACCTTCAATAAAACCCACCACATTGTATGCTGGAGCGGCTTTTTTAACAACTTCTCCGACATTCAGACTAAGCGAAGTTAGCGATTCTTTCGAAAAAGGTTTAACATATGTGCTGTTTACCCACAAATGTGGAATGTCTGCATTATATCCCGACGAAGCCATAAGTCGTTCCCCACCAAAATTTCTCACAATAGAAGCAAATGGAAAATTAAGGTTGTACACTTGAACCAAAGCCAAAGCACCATTTTCTGCGGCAAACTTTGCCTTTTTAGTAGAGCCCGTCATGTTTTCGAAAGGTTTGTCGTTGTTCGGAATTCCGAATTGACACACTACAATCTTTCCTTTCACATCTACATCTTTGTAATCATTTTGCCTATCATCAATCCAACCATAACCCACAAAAACCACTGGTATATTCTGCAATTTTGTCGCTTTACCACCCAACATCACAAAGTCTTTACCCAGCTTCAAAGTATCTTTTCCTGCATATATTTCGCCCATTTTGGCACCTTTTGAAAACTCCAATGGTACTTTTTGAAGGTAATCTTTTTGCCCCGATATTGGTTTTACACCTGCCAATCTGAACTGCTCAGCAATATACCTTGCGGCCACATTGTTAGTCACTTCTCCGGTTCTTCGGCCGAGCATTTCGTCGGAAGCCAAAAATCTCAAATGGGCCTCCACTTCAGCTTGCGACAGTTTG
The DNA here is from genome assembly GCA_035299025.1 of Leadbetterella sp. Classification (GTDB taxonomy): domain Bacteria; phylum Bacteroidota; class Bacteroidia; order Cytophagales; family Spirosomataceae; genus Leadbetterella. Next base: position 197,420 of record DATGXK010000010.1, on the reverse strand, counting down.
TATTCAGGCAGTTTGGTGAGCTTTTGAGAAAACGCAGTAAATAATGTTGAAAAGATGAGAACGAGAGTAAGTTTATTGCGAAGCATAAGGTTTTTCTTTCAAATATACAGACGAAAAACTTAATGAAAAACTATTCTATCTTTTGGCGAACTTAAAACTCCGAAAGCTTAGCCAAGTTTGATTTCGAAAGGCAGACCAATAGTATTTCAAAATATTTCTAAAAAGTAATGCTTGTACCCTCGCCTTTGGAATAAAAAATAGAAAGGAGCCTAGAAATCCAAAAATGGATTTAAATACCAAAGTATTGATTACTAACAATATATGACTGGGTATTTTTTGTAATGCAGAAAAATTGTTTTCGATGTACACATGATGAGAAATTATAACCTCCGATTTGGTTAAAGCAGATGTTTCAACATTTATTCTACTTGCTCCGCCATGCTCATGCACGATATTTACATCACAAAGCATTCGTAACTGACCTCCGGCTTCCTTAACTTTTATGGATAACTCCACGTCCTCAAAATACATCCAATAGTCTATATTCCAACCTCCTACTCTTTCAAACCAATCTCTGGAAATCATCACAACCGAACCCGAAATCCAATCTGGTGAAATGGCATTGCAGTTACAAGTGAGGCAATTGTTCTCTTTAAATTTATTTGGAAAAAGCAATACATAAAGGCTTCTTTGTGGGCCGAATAATGAAAAAATGCTGGGTGTAATTTTTCTATAAGCCGACGGTTTATCGGATTGCTTACAACTTAAAATACCGACTTCTGGATTGGAGATGTATTCAAAAAACATTCTCTCCAACGATGTACTAGGAGCCAAAGTATCAGGATTCAAAAAAAGAAGAATATCTCCTGTGGCAAGTTTTGCACCGAAATTACACCCATGAGCGAAACCCCAATTCCCTTCATTTTCAACAAATAATACGTTTGGAAAAAGAGAAATAAACTCAGCCAGTTTTCCATCGTTGGAGCAGTTATCTACGACAATAATCTGAAGAATGATATTATCAAAATCGTAAGAAGAAAGCAATTCTAAGTTTTTTTGGAGAATAACCCAACTCTTGTAATTTACGATTATGATGGAAAGTGAATGCATCTTCAGTTTTTGTGAGCCCAAAAATATAAAATAAATATAGAATTGATGGTGGAAGGATAACGAATGTTGAAGTAATTTTGGTCTATTAGGACGCCTGAGGGATAGCTATTTCAATTAAAACTTGAAAAATAATAACTTATCTAGTTCTCACCCAAAGACTTTGGTACAAAATTCATAAAAATGAAAATAAGTGGATTTACTTTTCTGAGAAACGCACACAAGCTTTATTACCCCATAGCTGAGTCTATAAATTCCATACTTGACCATGTGGACGAATTTGTGGTGGCTTTGGGCAAGGGAGACGAGACTGACAATTCTTTGGAAATATTACAAAGTATAAATTCACCTAAAATTAAGATAATTCATACCGAATGGGATCTAGATAAGTACCCTAGCGGAACGGAGTACGCTCACCAAACCGACCTAGCCAAAGAAGCTTGCTCAGGCGATTGGCTTTTTTATCTTCAAGGTGATGAGGTAATACACGAAGACGACCTAGAAAGCATAAAAACAGCTTGCGAAAAATACCACACCGACCATCGGATTGAGGGTTTTGTGTTCAATTACCTTCATTTTTGGGGAGATTATGGACATTATTTTTCGGATCATTGCTGGTACAAAAAAGAAATAAGAATCATTAGAAATCTGCCTGAAGTACACTCTTGGAAAGACGCTCAATCTTTTAGATTTATTCCTGATTTTGCAGGAAACGATTATAACAGAAAGAAAAATACACGAAAACTAAACTGTATTGCTCTGGACGCCAGAATCTTCCATTATGGCTGGGTAAGACCTCCTGAGGTAATGAAAACTAAAAACGATGCGGTAATGAAAAACTACAGCCATACTTTTTGGGAAGACTTTGCGGAAAATTTTGATTACGGGAGAATGGATTATTGTAAGGTTTTTCAAGAGACTCACCCAAAAGTCATGTTGCAGCGAATTGAAGACTTCAACTGGAAAGATAAACTGAGATACAATGGACCCGTAGCTATCAATCGATCAAAAATGAAGCACGAGCGGCCCAAGTATAGAATTCTCACTTGGATAGAGGAAAATCTCCTTGGAGGTTATGTAATCGGAGGTTTTAAAAACTATCGTATCATCAAATAACCTTCATTTAATAGCTCTCAGAACCGCTTTTCTGAGAAATGGAGGCTCTACTACATTATTACTCCCGTAATGAAAAATCATGTATTTGTCGGAGAAATGATTTTTAAAACCTTTGGTTTTTAGCAATTCATCTAACTCCTTTGCATCTGATTGTCTGTGGTAGGTACAAACGGCTATTCTAAGATCCTTTTGTCTCTTTATCAAATCATTAGCACCATTAATAACCTGAGCTTCGGCACCTTCGACATCGGCTTTTATGAAATTAACCTGCTCGGCTCCCCCAAAGAAAGTATCAAGTTTTATACACTGCTCATTGTCAATATCTGACACATACTTTTGCACAATCTGGACCTTATCTTTCCAAGGCTCAAAAGTTGCTTCCAAAGCCTTTATCCAATCTTTTTCCACTTCAAAAAGATACACCTGTTTTGCTTTTTCAATCACACTCAAGGAGAAATTGCCCTCGGCAGCACCCACATCTACTATTACATCGCCCTCCTTTACATCAAAATCTTCGGTAAGATATCGATGAGGTGAATCTGAATCTTGCTCCAGCAACAAACTATTGAAATAGGTCTGAGCTTTTTTTACTTGATGACCGTTTTTGTAATACAGTTTTTTCCCTTCCCACAAAGTAAAAAGGAGATCCTTTTCTTCATCTTTTTCGATTTTAATATCAGAGGGCTTGTATTTTTCAGGAAAAAGGTACGGAAAAATATGCAATGGATTGACTTTCAGAAAAGCTAAAACTTCTTTTTCTTCAAGATTCAAATCCCTACTTTCTAGATTTTTTACAATCTGATTTTTAAGTATCCCTAATCGAATTGACCTTGGAATAAGCTTTTTGTAAATTGGAATTTTCATTCGAGAAATCTAAATTTTGACTTTAATTCTGCCCAATTTAGGCTAAATCTCCGCCAATCAAAAATTTAAGATACATCATGTTGTAACATTCACGATTTTGCTTAATTCCAAAGTAATAAAGTTAAAAAATCATTATAATAAAAAATAACTCTACTGCCATCTTAACAAAAAATGAGATGAGTTAGAATGACAACTTCCATGCTATTTCTAACTCATTTTTGTCCTAATTATTTATTACACTCTTTATGCCATAAAACATGAGTGTTCCTGAACAAATGGTAGGATTAACACTTGGCATATCATCCACTGTGTGCCAAATTCTATATGAGACATTATCACTATTAACCTCGGTACCCGAGTAATACCTTGCTCCATTGGAAATAACATTCGAACCTACTGCGAAAATACTTTGATAACCTGATGTTTCAGCGGGATTGTAATTGAGGTGAATAAAAATATTATCGTCCACTAAAATGTTAGTAGATACATCAATTGAAGTTATTAAATTGCCCGCAATATTTTCAAACTCTACGGTACCTATATCCCCATCAAGAAGACCAACATAATATTTTACTACACCAATTGGGACTAAATTTAGATTACCTGTTTGAGATGCATATATCCCTGCCTCGGTTTTAAAACTTCCATTTATATGAAGTTTCTGTTCAGGAAATTCAACTCCCAAGCCAACCCTTCCATTTTCTCTAAAATAATGTTGATTATCACCGTTATTGGTATGCAAAATCAAAGGGTGATTGGATTTTGTACCTAACCAGCCTGCATTACCACCTATGTAAGTTCCAACTTTTACCGTACCGTTGGAATGTAGTAATCCATATTTATTGGAAGTAGTGAAAGTTGTAAACTTTTCTTCCGGATCATCTGTACCTATGCCCACATTTCCAGCCACCAAAATCGAACCCAATCCGTTCGCAGTATTCACTTGTAACCCTAAGTTCTTTGGAGCATTTAAAGCATTGAATGAAAGTCCAGCGTTTAGTTTCAATGCACCATTAAAACTATTCCTTGATAGAAATCCGTATTCTACTCCTGAATCATACAATCCCAAATTTCCGTTTACTGAAAGTTTAGCTACTGGAGTAGAGACGCCGATTCCCACATTCCCGGAATTCGTACTATACTGATCATTTCCTGAACTTTGCCAAGCACCACCAGAACTACCATTGGTTACTGATTGCCAAGTTGTTCCGTCCCAATACTTCATTTGATTTAGTACATTATCAAACACCATGGTGCCTTTGGCTTGACCAGTTAAAGCATTAATTTGTGTTGTTGACAATTGCGGAAATACCACACCTTGTGGAGTGAGAGTGGTGTTTTGAGCAAAAGAATAAATTATTGATAATAAGAAGGTTACTGAGAGATAAAGTTTAGTTTTCATAGCTTTTGTTTTTTCATCCAAATGTTAATTACTCCAAAAAATGCTTCGGGCTGTTCAATCCAAATAAAGTGTCCTGCGTTTTTGATTACCGATAGTTGAGAATTTTTAATTGCTTTTTGGATACGACTTGCATGCGAAACCTGATCACATATAAAGTCATCATCGCCTACGATAACCAAAGTAGGAACTGTGATTTTTGGCAACAAGTCCAGAATTTGCTCTGAGCCTAAGCCTCCTTTTGAGGTCATATCCCATGCTTTTTGACTGAGTTGAACGTTTTCTACGGCCATGAATTTGGGTAAATTGGCTTGGTCATGAAAATAGAAAGGCATTATATAGCCCATCTCCTCGTTTAGAGTTCGTTTTGTGGTATCTAGTCCTAGTAGCATCTTAGACCCAAGAGCATAATAAGGTTCTGAACTACGTTTTTGAATAGCTTTAACATATTCATCTTGAGCTACTTGATCCATACCTGCAAAAGCTGCAATGGCTATGATTCCTTTGAGATTGTTATTGTATTTAATGCCATAATTAAGCACTTGCCAACCGCCCATGGAGTGTCCTGCGATCCAAACTTTATCTTGTTTTAGGTGAATTCTGAGTTGCTCGATGTCCTCAATAAAATCATCGGTTTGGTAATCTTCGGGTTTGTCTGAGCCTTCCGAAAGACCCGAGGCTCTGGTGTCCAGCCAAACCACGGTGAAGGTTTTCTCTAGTTTGGGCATCGAATTTTTGTAGGCATCAAGATTTGGCCCCCAACCCGGCGTAGGAAATATGCAAAGAGGACCATTACCCGAAACTACGTAGTGTAGATTCAACCCATTGATATTTGCAAAATGCTCCCCTTTTGAAAGTGGGCTTTGGGCGAGAGACTGAAGGCAAATTATGAATAGAATTAATGTTTTTTTCATGGTTATAAAGTTTTAGTAATGTAAAATAATAGCTCCTAGAGCTCCTGTATTTATATTTTGGTTTGTACAGCCACCACCACCGCCTGGAAACTTTCCAAATACCTCATATGCTTGGCCCAAAGAGGTTCCTATCAAAGTGCCCGAGTTTACATCGAATTCCATGGTAATACCGTGGCCACCATTGGCAAAAGTTGGATAGGTGCCGCCGCCAGCACCACTCTTTACTATTTTTCGGTAAATGCCTGCGTTTGCTTGCTGAAAACTAAAATCTGCAGTTCTGCCGTTTTGGCCTGACACCATTGTTATGATATTTGTATTTAGATCTACAATACCTTCCCCTCCCGTGGAGCCACTAGCATGGCGGGCTGATGCCACTCTCACGTTATTTCTTCTTACCATATTAACAAAATCATCAAAAAAGATATATAAGTCTTCTAAATAAGCTACTGTTATTGAAGCTTGTACATACTGACCACCACCGCCACCTGAGCATGGCACATTGGCACCAACAGAGGAGAGTACTTGACCTGAGGCTCCATTGCCCCATATTTCAATAATCATTTTGTTAATACCAAAAGGTACCTGAAAAATAGTATTTTCAAAAAATATCTTGTGCGATGTAAATTCTTTATACGTAGATGCTGAAAGGCCAGTAATAAAATTCCAATCGGTGCCATTGTGTACAGCTAATTTATTTTCGTCAGTATTGTATACCAAATTTCCAGCTTGCTGCGGCGGAAGGTTGTACTGTTGAACTGTTGAAAGTCGTGGAAGTGTGAGACTATGGGAGCTTAGCTCTGAAGCCACTTGTGCCTTGGCCAATGCCGAAATGCAGATGAGAATTAAAACAAAATATTTTGTCATTGATTTGTATCATTTACTAATACAAAATTGAATCAAAAGGCATTCGGCATCAATACCATAAAAAGGTAAAAAAGTAGAGATTTTGGGTCATAAAATAAAAAACAAAACTGAACAATAACCCTTTTTGTGGAATATGATATTTGTAAACGGCACTCTCTAAGCGTTAACGATAGCAGCGGCATCCTTTTTGGCCTGACGAAGACGGACAAAAAGAAATAGCGGATAGCGTGTAAAAACGCCCTAAATTATTCCTTCTTTGATGGCTTTAGCTACTGCTTCTGGTCCGCTCTGAACATGGAGTTTTTGGTAGGAGTTTTTGATATGCCTCCTGACAGTCTCTACCGATATATCCAATTCGATAGAAATCATACGGTAAGAGAAGCCTTTGGCCACGAGGTTGAGCACCTCTATCTCTCTGGCTGTGAGACTGTAAGTGTCTTTGGGCGATTGTTTACGGAAAGATTGCAGGACTTTGGTGGCTATAAATGGTGACATAGGTGCACCACCAGCCAGAACTTCCCTAATGGCCTCAATGAGGCGTGTGGGTGAATCTTTTTTGAGAATATAGCCATCAGCACCTTTGCTCAGGCTTTCGAAGAGGTGTTCGTCTTCATCAAAAACAGTATGCATGATAATTTTAACCTCTGGAAACTTACTTTTGATCTCAAAAACGGCTTCGGTACCCAGTTTTTGGGGCATGTCTATGTCCATAATGATAACATCTGGCCTGTTCACTTCAGTATTTTGTAGTGCCTCTAGGCAATCGCCGTATGACGACAAGAGTTGCATACCCTCGGTAGCTTCTATGAGCATGCAAAGTAGCTGACTCAGGCGTTCGTTGTCCTCATATATTGAAATTTTCATAATCTTATTTATTTACCGCTAAGTCGCAAAAACGCTAGGAAACAATCTTTCTCTGTGTTTATAAAACCTACACCTAGTTGTTTCATTGGTATTCTATATTTTTTTACAAAATTGAACTTAAAATTTTATTCAAAAAATAACCTTATTTGAGCGAAAATTTTATAACAACCTGAGTTCCTTTCCCTATTTCTGAGTCAATAAGCAAGTGCCCGTTCAGGTCGAAGGTACGTTTTTTTAGATTTTTAAGTCCATTTCTATTGGATTCTTTGGCTTGATCAAATCCACAACCGTTATCCTCGAAAACCAAGGAGAGGAAATTACCAGATAAGGAACATTTGAGACTGATTTTGGTTGATTGACTATGCTTGAGGGCATTGTTAATCAACTCCTTTAGCATGAGGTATAAGTTACGTTTGTTTTCCAAAGACATATTTTTGCCACTCAAATCATTGGACTCGAACTCATATTGAATGTTTTGAGCCTCTATCAACTCGGACGCTTCTTTGTTGATTTTGGTAAAAAGGCTTTCTAAAGAATCATATTTTGGGTTGATATTCCAAATGATGTAATCAATGGCTGTTCCTGCTTTTTTGGCTTCCTCGGATATCATTTGTGCAAAACCATTGTTTTTGGGGTCTTGAGTGAGATTTTGTTTTAGCAGTCCTCCCAAAATGCCAATGCTACTCAGTGAGGCCCCTATTTCGTCGTGTAAATCTGCCGAAATGCGATTACGAAGACTGTAAACTTTCTGAATTTGATTGAGTCTGAACTTATAAAATGCATAAAACAAGGCAAAAATAGTGGCAGAAAGTAGAATTCTGAACCAAAGTGTTTCGTACCAAGCGGGTAGAATTTCAAAATTCACGATTTTGCTCTCTGAAACCCAGGGACCTGAGATTTTAGAGTACTGAACGCTCAAAGTGTATTTTCCTTTGTTGAGGTTGGGAAATACGAAAGTCGGATTATTGCCATTTTCAATCCAATTATCGGATACACCACTGAGTTTATATCGGTATTTTGTTTTTTGAGGAGCTGCAAAATTGAGTGGAGAAAAAGAAAAACTAAGGCTATTGTCGGCTTTCTGGAATGTAAAACTGGCCTTTGGCGAAACAATAGTTGGCTTACCCAAAACCGATACTTTAGTCAAAACCAATTCGTTGTGAACAGTGCCTTCATTTAAAAGATCAAAATCCACAATGGATAAGCCATTTTTGTGTCCTAAAATCAAACGGTGTTCATCGATAAAAAAACCATTGGAAACATTGTTGGATACCAGACCGTCGAAGCGTGTATAACGTGTGACTTTCCTCTTAGCGTCCATTCGAGCAAGGCCTTCTTTTGTACCGATCCAATAATCTCCACCCTGACCACCAGCGATATTGAAATACTGATAGTCAGCCACAGACTCTTGGTATTGCTCTGAACCGAATTTTCCAATAATTTTACCACTGGTACTGACCTCGTTGAATCCTCCATAAGCCGAAAAAAGCAAATTTCCGTGCCTTGAAAGTCCAATATTGAGGTAATAATCGCTCACAAATTCACTATGCTTATTGTTATCACTTAACTCAACGAAAGCGTTGGTTTTCATATCGTAAACCGCCATTCCGAAGCCTTTAGGAATCCAACCAGCAATCCAGATTTTGTTTTGGTAATAATAAACTTTCTTGAAAAGGTTTTCCTCAAAAAATGATGGATAAGGCAACCTATTCCATGGTTTTGCCTCCATATTTTTTTGGATATCTAATACCTGAAATGGCTTATTGGGACTTACCAACCATAAACGATTAAGACTATCAAGGGTCAAACTTGTAAACTGCCCACCAAGTAATTTAACCACTTTCAAGCTTGGTAACACCTTAAATAAACCCTGCTCGGCAGCCAAGAATATTTGATTGTCATTGACAAGAATTTCGTTGATTCTCCCAGAATTCTGAATATCAATTTTGTCAAACGTACCTAAACTCCGATTCCATTTCAGCAAATCTCCAGTGCTTAACCCCAAGACATATTCATTAGCAGAGACTTTGCCTATAGATGAAACAATGGCCTTGTCAGAAACCAATTTTTTAGGTAAAACTATAGACTGAATTACCTGTTTTTCAAAGGATTGTTTAAATATACCTTCATCCGTTCCAAGCCATATTTCTTGATTTTGGTTGACCAGAATAGCATGATAATGGAGATTTTGAGTTTCTAATTCTTCAAAATACTGTATTGATTTACTATGCCTCTCATAGGCTAGTAATTGTGACGGGGTAAGAATTAAAAATTGCGAACCTCTAACCGAAATGGAAATTATTGATTTATCGACTCTTAAGGTTTTCACTAATAAATGTCTCTTAGGCGAATAATTAAATAGCTGTCCTTGAGCATCTCCAAGTAAAAACTGAGCAGATTTTGTGTCGAAATAAATAGAGGTAAAGTCTTGTTTGGAAGAAACTCTAATCCATTTATTGCTGCTGTAATTATACTTACAAAATCCCATGGGACTAATGGACCACAGATTACCATTTTGGTCGAGAGAAAATACTCCAATCCTAGGAGTTTGCTGATTTTGATCTAGCACTTTGAATATTTTCAGTTTCCTCTCTGAAGGAATGTAAGCTTTAAGATGATGAAAATCTGTGGACCAAACCCATCCTTTTTTATCGATAAACAAACCATCAAAATGATCATTGTCCGGATTAGCGTCCTTCAGGTTTGAATAGATAACAACTTGGGTGCTTCCATTCGATGTATTAATTTTCAAAAGACCCGCATTGTTACTAAACCAAATATTATCCTCAGCGTCAATGTCCATGGCATCCGGCTTTGAATTAGGGCCAAACTTTTCGAATCGGTAACCATCATACTTACTGATACCGAGATTAGAATGCACCCACAAAAAACCTTGGGCATCCCTTTTTAAGTCAAAAATAGCATCGGAAGCCAAGCCATCTTTCGTGCTGATATTTTCAAAAAATCTCTCTTGAGAATAAGCACCAAAACACGTTAAAAACAGTAAAAAATAAGAATAGAAAGTATTTTTCAAACGAATCAAAAGTTTTACCAATCAGTATGTAAACATAGAAAATTTATATTCTGGATTTGCTAAAAATCAAAAAAATACAATTTTATTTTAGAAGCTTTTTAAATAATATAATTTATTTAGTAATAGGCAACATTGGGTTTTAAGAATACGTATAAGAGATTAGAAACAGATTAAAACCTATATGACGAGATACGAATTTCTAAAATCAGCAGGCTTCTCCGGTGCCTCTTTAATGGCTTTACTATCCTGTGTAAAAACAGATGACAGTTATGTAGAAGCATTGGTTCAAAACCCTGATGGGACTACTGGAACCACAGCCACCACAGGAACAACTAGTGGAACTGGAACAACGACTGGCACAACAACTGGAACAGGTACTACAACTGGAACAGGCACCACAACAGGAACCAATGCCACCGTAGCCGCTACCAAAGCGAATAGTTCCCTTTTTATTACCACAGAGGCACTGAGTAAAATATCAGCCAAAGTGACGATAGACCTGAAGTCTTCTACTTATGCCAAGTTAAACACTTTGGGAGGTTATTTGATAATAAGCAATACCTATGTGGTGGCACTTTCAAAAACTGGCAAATTCATAGCAGCAACAGTAACTTGTAGCCACGAGCCAAAAAAACGTGTGGTTTATTCCAACGAGGAGTGGTATTGTACAGATCACGGTGCGAGGTTCTCATTAACCGGTGCAGGACTTAACTCCAAAGGCAGCAAGGGGCTCACAATTTACAACACAGCCACAGATGGCAACACACTCATAATTTATTAAAAATGAAAATATTAGCTTTAAAACTTTTGGTTCTGTTCTTTTTCAATGGGATCGTTTGGGGAGAAAACTTGGAAACTGCTCAAGCGGACGCCAAGCAAAATCACAAATTGGTTTTGCTCTATTTTTCGGGTTCTGATTGGTGTGGGCCATGCATAAAACTAAAGCAGGAAGTACTAGAAACATCTGAATTCCAAGATTTTGCAAAAGAGCATCTGAATTTGGTCAGGGCCGATTTTCCGAGAATGAAAAAAAATCAGCTGTCGAAAGAACAGACCGCCTATAACGAGAAACTGGCCGAAAAATACAATCCAAAAGGTAAATTTCCATTGACGGTCTTGATAAACCCCGATGGCAAGGTAATCACCGAATGGGATGGCTACCCCAAAGACCTCAGCACTCAATCTATTAAAAAACAAATACTTACACACTTTTGAATCAAAAGCTCTTTTCTAGAACACTCAGGCTAATGGGTAATAGATTCGTGATAACCGTCTCAGCTGAAAACAGTGACGAGGGTGAATCGCTCATTGATGAGGCTGTGGGTGAAATACAAAGAATCGAAAGTTTACTTACCACTTTTTCAGAAAATAGCCAGACCAATCAAATCAACGAAAACGCTGGTAAAAAGGCAGTTAAAGTAGAGCTCGAAGTATTTGAATTGATAGAACGAGCACAAAGGATTTCGGAACTGACGGATGGGGCTTTTGATTTGAGTTATGGATCTTTGGATAAAAAGTTCTGGAATTTTGACAAATTGATGACCGAACTTCCTGATTCAGAGACGGCTAAAGAGAAAGTCAGGCTGATTAATTTTAGAAATATCGTTTTAGATAAATCTATTTGTAGCGTTTTCTTGAAAGTAAAAGGAATGCGAATAGGTTTTGGAGGAATAGGAAAAGGATATGCAGCTGACAGAGCGGCCAATTTGCTAAAAAGCAAAGGCGTAAAAAGCGGAATCGTAAATGCTAGCGGTGACCTTATAACCTGGGGAAATCAACCGAATGGTGAACCGTGGGCCATTTCATTGGCTCACCCTGACCTACCCACAAAAGCATTCTCGAAACTGAATATCAGCAATTTGGCTGTGGCCACTTCAGGAAATTACGAAAAATTCGTGGTCATTGATGGCAAAAAATATTCCCATACTATCAATCCAAAAACTGGCTATCCTGTATCAGGCATAAAGAGCGTTAGTATCATTTGCCCCATAGCCGAGCTTGCAGATGCACTGGCTACTCCGGTAACAATCATGGGCGTAGAGGATGGTATAAATCTAATTAATCAGTTAAACAGCGTGGAGTGCGTGATAATAGACGACAACAACTATGTATATAAATCAGACAATATTAAAATCGACTAATATGCGAAAAATACTTTCAGTCCTAAGTTTGGGCTTATTAATGGGCTCTTGCGTGAGTGTAAAAGAATACCAAAAAAGCAGAATAAACGACTCAGAGATGGAATTGGCCAACAGAAAAGTGGAGAAATTTGAGACCAATTTTTATCTCTATCGCGAAGGTGCTGCCGGTGCCAACGGTGGTAAAAGCGGGGGTGGATGTGGGTGTAATTAAAAAAATGCCGGTCCTTTTATAACCACTCTCAAAACATTATTAATTCTATGAAAAAAGTAATCATAAGCATTGGCATTTATTGTAGTGCATTCTTAAGTGTCAATGCACAAAACAAAACCTCTGAGCTTAAACTTGCCGAGGCAAAAAAAGAAAAAACGGGTCTAAAAAGTCTGAAGATTGACGAGGTAAATCTGGTAAGCTCTTACTACTCCCAAACCGGTAATAATTCGGCCATAACAGGTGGAATCGGTACGGAAAAACTTTGGGATGCGGCCAATTCTTTGGATCTCAAGCTGTCATTTATTGATAAAAGGCAAAGAACCAATTCCGTGGTTTTGGATGCTGCAATGGACTACTATTCTTCTGCATCTTCTGATATGATCGATTCGCGTTCCTTGTCATCGGCATCTATGACTGACCTCCACTTTTACCCTTCAGTCTCTTGGAGTAGAAAAGATGAGACTAAACATAGCAACTTTGGCTTAAGTGCCGCTTATTCTACCGAATGGGACTATGAGTCTTTTGGTGGAAACATTAGTTACAGTAAAAGTTCTAAAGACAACAACACGGAGTTGAGTCTAAAAGCAGGAGCTTTTTTTGATAAATGGATGGCTATTCTTCCCTATGAGCTTCGGCCAACCAGTTATCCTTCAGGTGCTGAAGGAGACCAAGGAGGCATCGCCTTCAAAAATAGAAATTCCTACAATGCCTCGATTGGCGTCTCAAGAGTAGTTTCGAAAAGATTGCAAATGATGCTTACCGTAGAGCCAGCCTTTCAGGAAGGTTTACTGAGCACACCTTTCCATAGGGTATACTTTACAGACAATACCCTAAAAGTGGAAAAATTACCAAGACAAAGGGCAAAATTACCAATGAGCGTTAGAGCTAACTATTTCATGGGCGACAGGTTGATTTTCAGGACTTTCTACCGCTACTACGTGGACTCTTGGGGAATGACAGCCCACACGGTGAGTGCCGAGACTTCGTATAAAATAAACTCATTTTTGTCTATCACACCACATTATAGGTTTAACAGCCAAACTGCTGTGAAGTATTTTGCGGCCTACAAAAAGCACACACTTAGTGAACAATATTACACGAGTGACTATGATATTTCGGATTTCAATAGTGCATTTTGGGGTGCTGGACTACGAATTGCACCTCCGGGAGGAATTTTGGGCAACCGTTGGTGGAATTCGCTCGAGGTTCGCTATGGACATTACAATCGTACAAACGGAATGGTTTCGCATATCATATCCTTGAGTACCAAGATTAAGTAATTGGTTTATTGGTTCACTGGTGACTGGTTACTGGGTGATGGGTGCCGGTCCACTCGCAAAAGTGCTAAGCAGAATTGGGTTGTTGGTTACTAGTTCACTAGTTATTGGTTCACTGACTACAAAGCGGGAAGCCATAGTGGATTGCTGAATGATTGGTTTTCTGACACTGAAAGGTTCCGAGGCCTATTTATGGAAGGCTGATTGATAATTGACTAGTTCAAAACTTGTTTATCTTCCAATCAGGCGTTTATTTCAGGTCCGACTATCGTCAGATCGATCTGTTATTTTGCGATCTCTGTTAATTTCAGGTTCGACTGCCTTCTGATCGCACTTCACTAATCCACCAGTAACCAGTTCACCAGTAACTAATCCACTAATAACCAATCACCTAACCTCCAATCTGTCGTTTGTCAATCATTTCTCTGAAAGCCTTTTTATAGGTATCCGAAATCGGAATTGTGGACTTGTTTATTACGAGCCTATCCTTTTCTATTTCTTCAATGGCGGCAAATGCGATAATAAAACTATTGTGAACCCTTATGAATCTTTCATGAGGTAAAGAAGCCTCCAGTGACTTCATGGTTTGTAAAGAAATTATCTTTTTTTGAGGCGTGTAAATACAAACATAGTCTTTAAGCCCTTCAATATATAAAATATCCGAAAGATTTACTTTAATGAGTTTGGTGCCATCTTTCACAAAAATATAATCTAAACTCGGGGCAGTCTGTACTTCTTGAATAACCGCTGTAGTGCTTTGTTGATTTGTACCGTCCAGCCTCGCGATACCCTTTTCAACGGCTTTCAGAAAACGCTCAAAACTAATGGGTTTTACCAAATAATCGTAGACTTCGAGCTCGTAGCCCTCCAAAGCATACTCTGAGTAAGCAGTGGTAAGTATAATCAATGGCTTGGTTTTGAGCAATTTGAGGAGCGTAATTCCGGTAACTTCGGGCATCTGAATGTCCGAAAAAAGTACATCTACGGGGTTTTCTCTGAGGTATTCCAGAGCATCTAGGGCATTGGAAAACGAATGCTTCAGCTCCAATCTTGGAACTTTGGAAATATAAGCCGAAAGAAGATTGCGAGCCAAAGGCTCATCCTCTACGATAATACAACTGTATGGGGTCATTTCTAAAGGTCTATTTTCAACGAAACTTCATAGAGTTGGTCGGTTTCAAACTTCTCCAAACTATATTTGTCTGGATAGCTCAAATCCAACCTGCGTTTCACATTTTGGAGGCCAATACCTGACTTTTCCAAAATAGAATCTTTAGGCAATTTACTATTTCTGACCCTATATACAATACCTTTATCTTGTATTTCGAGTGATAACTCCACAAACGAACCTTTGAAATTATTACTTACACCATGCTTGAAGGCGTTTTCAAGAAAGGTGATTAAGATTAGCGGAACGATCTGCACCGATTTTGGGTCCCCAAGTACATTGAAACCAACAGGTACTTCTTCATCTAATCGGAGTTTTTCTAAGCTGATGTAGTTTTCCATATAGGCGAGTTCCCGCTCCAAAGGCACCACTTTGTGGTTAGACTCATAAAGCATATACCGCATCATTTGCGACAATTTTTCTATAACCTCAGTTGTATTCGGCGAGTTCACCGTAGCCAAATAGTAAAGATTGTTAAGCGTATTAAATAAAAAGTGTGGATTAATCTGAGCTTTCAAAAACCTGAGCTCAGAGGCCAGTTTCTCGTTTTCAACCTCCTTTTTCTTTGATTCCAATGCAAACCAATCTTCTACGAACTTCAGCATGCCTACAAAAACCGTAATAAACAAAGTGATAACCGAGTGTTGGAAAATAAACTTACCAGTTTTCATAAAACCTTTGCCTTGCTCAATAAACTCTGAATACAAATACCTTTTGAAAAGGATATGCACAGAGATGATAAGAACAAGTGGCACAAAAAACTCCAGCAGAAACCTAAAAATATTTTTGTGCTTTAGAAATCTCGGCAACCAGAGAAAATAATTGAGATAACTGGCCAGACCCATAAAAAACACATGAGAAAAAGCATCTACCAAAGCCCGGCCAATGTTTATGTCGTCCTTGTGCCTAAAAAAAGTAATTTGGTAAAAAAAGAATGAAAAATAAAGACACCAAAAAGACAGGTGCATTATCATCACTCTTTTGTTAGAAAATATTGTTTTTGTCTGCATTATCTAGGTTAATAACATTCAATATTACGGTGATTTTTAGGATATTACCGTACCAATGTCACGATTTTATATATCTCTCCTAAAATCTTCTATCAATTGGCCAATTTGCTCGAAGAATGGCATAAACCCTCTAAAAAAGCCGAAAAGTCGTAAAACTTACCGTATTGTCGAATTATTAACCCCTTTGGTCTATTCCACACAATTTGGTCTAAACTTCTACATTTATTTTGTGTCATTACTGCACAAAAAGACATAAATCATTAAAAAAATAACAAAATGAAAAAGATTTTATTAACAAGTTTAGTAGCCCTCGCATTCAATACCGCTTTTGCACAATGGGGCCCTCCAGGTGGAGGTGGTGGAATGGGCCGACCAGGCGGTGGTGAAAACGGAAGACCATCATCAAACGTTCCGAAAACTCAGACATTAGACTTAGAAGCTAATGTGCCAAAAGGTAATTCCAAAATCTCCGGAAATGTAATTGACGAATCTGTAACTTCTGCGGTAGAATTTGCCAACATAGCACTGATAAACGTAGAAACAAAAAAACCAGTAGACGGCACTATGGCCGACGAAAAAGGTTTTTTCTCGATGAAAAGAGTGGCTGCAGGTACTTACAACATCCAAGTTTCGTTCATAGGTTTCGATACTAAAATCATTGAAAAAGTGGTTGTTGAAAAAGGTAAAGATGTAGAACTTGGTGTAATAAAACTAAAACAAAGTACCAAGCAACTTGATGAGCTAGTGGTAAGCGGTCAGGCCGCCATGATAGAAGAAAAAGTGGATCGCTTGGTGTATAATGCAGAAAAAGATCTTTCGGCCAAAGGTGGCGATGCCTCAGACATTTTAAAGAACGTACCGATGCTTAGTGTAGATTTGGAAGGCAACGTATCGCTTAGAGGAAGTGAGAACATCAGAGTTTTGATAAACAATAAACCGTCTACCATAGTAGCTAGTAGCATAGCAGACGCACTAAAAATGATTCCGGCTGAAATCATCAAAAGCGTAGAAGTTATTACCTCTCCATCAGCCAAATATGACGCTGAGGGTTCTGCCGGTATTATCAATATCATCACCAAAAAATCTTCTTTACAAGGATTAAACCTGAACATTGACTCAGGGGTAGGTTTGAGAGGTTCAAACCTCGGACTAAACGGAAACTTTCGCAAAGGTAAACTTGGTATAACTTTAGGAGGTTTCGGTAGAGCGTTTTATAACAAATCTTCAGGTGAGACCAGCCAATTACTTAAAAGTACGGGAGTGAGTACAGAGCAAAACCAAGATGGAAACCATTTCGGAATGTTTGGAAGATACAACATCGGTCTTGACTACGAATTGGCAAAAAATCAATCTTTGTCAGGTACTTTGGCCTTCGGACTTCGTAGCTTTGATAGAGATCAGGTCCTTAATTCTTCTAGTTTCCTGAATGGCTCTTTGCTTAATTCGTCTATCAGAGACATCTCTTCTGTGGATAGATCAAACTCTATGGATGCAAACATAGACTATATCAGAACATTCAAGCCAGGCCAAGAGTGGTCGGTTTCGACACAGTTTAGCCAAAATAAGTTAATTAATAATTTCGATTCTGATTTATTGAATACGTCAAACGAAATATTGAGCAGACAGAAAAACATAAATGATAACCTCAACACTGAGATTACCTTACAATCTGACTATGTAAGCCCAATCGGCAAAAAACAACAGATAGAATTTGGAGCTAAGGGAGTTTTCAGAACTGTTGAGAGCCAGTTTGAATATTTGTTAGCTAACCCAACTGGCAGCTTTAGTAGTGATGCTCGTAATCCTTCGGGATATCTCAACTACTCTCAAAATGTGGTGGCTGCTTACGCTTCTTATTTGTTTACAACCAAAAACAAATACAATTTCAAACTTGGAGCTAGATACGAACTTACAGAAATAACCGCCGATGATTCTAGAGGATCTATAGAAATTCCAGCCTATTCGAATTTGGTACCGAGCCTTAATATTTCTAAAACCATTAAGACTACAACCTACAAAATAGGTTACAACAGAAGAATTCAAAGGCCTGGACTACAGCAATTGAATCCGAATGTTAACTTGGTGAATCCGCTAAACATTAGCTACGGTAATGCAAGCTTGAACCCTGAACTCACCGACAACTTAGAGTTTAGTATCAGCAAAAGCATCAAAAAATCTTATTTAACAGTTAGTATATTTGCTCGCCAGTCAAACAATTCTATAACGAGAGTGAGCTTTGCTTCAGACTCAATTCCAGGAGCCATCATAACTACTTTTGAAAACATCGGAAAAGAGCAGACCTTAGGCACCAATATATTTGGAAATGTGATCCTTTCATCAACTTGGACGCTTAATGGAGGAGTGGACGTTTACTACAGATATTTAGAGGGTCGTCAGACAGGCTTGACTGGAATCTCAGAACTGGTGAGCAACGACGGCATTGTGTTGAGCGGACGTTTGATGACCAATCTGAAAATGAAAAAAGGCTGGGCTATGCAAGCCGGTGGCGGTATGAGAGGTAACAATATTAACCTGCAAGGAACACAAGGTGGTATGGGCATGTACTCTTTGGGTTTCAGAAAAGACTTTGGCAAAAAAGCTAGCCTTGGATTGGCCGCTGAAAACTTCTTCGGAGGCATGATAATGAGAAACAATACAGAAACACCAGTGATAAGTCAAAAATCGGTAAATTACATGTATAACTCAAATATCAAGGCCACTTTCAGCTACAAAATCGGAAATATGAGATTTGTAGCTGACAAGAAAAAAGTGAAAAACGACGACGTGAAAAGTGGTGGCGGAGACGAAAACTAATACTAGGAATTAGCGAATCTTAATGTTAAAGATTTGCTAATTCTTTGAACTTTTAGCAACCAATCCGAATTATAACCGTATTCTTACTATTAAATTATATTTTTTTTAATCTAAAATTTATTTCAAAAATGAAAAAAATCAGTCTTTTGGCAATCGCACTTTTTACAACTTTTGCCGTTTCAGCCCAAAAATGGACATTGGACAAAGCACACTCAAAATTGACTTTTACTGTAACTCACCTTTTGATGTCAGAAGTTGATGGTGTTTTCAAGTCGTTCGATGCCAGCATCACTTCTTCTAAAGAAGATTTCTCTGATGCTACTTTTGAGCTTACTGCAGACATGACAAAAGTGACTACCAACAACGATATGCGTGATGGACACTTGCAGAAAGAAGATATTTTTGACACTGCAAAACACCCAACAATGACTTTCAAAAGTACTGGAATCAAAAGCACAGGTGGTAACAAATATACACTTTCGGGCAATTTAACTATGAAGGGTGTTACAAAACCAGTAACATTGAACCTAACTAAACTTGGAACAGGTACTAACCGTCAAGGAAAGAAATTGGTAGGTTTCAAAGTAACAGGTACTATCAAAAGAACAGACTTTGGTGTAGGTGCTATGCCAGCTGCAGTTGTAGCTGAAGACGTAGAATTGACAGCAAGTGGCGAGTTCGCTTTGAATTGAGGTTGAGTAAATTAGAATAGATGATGGGCAGTCTCTCTAAGGAGGGGCTGCTTTTTTTGTGCAAATATTTTTTATATTACAAATATTTGTTGACCCAAAAAGAGACACCTATTTTTGATAAAAATTAAGGGTTTTATGGCCAATCTAAGTCTTAAAAATTTCAAAAAGCAATTTGCAGACGACACCAAACTGTGGGCCGCCAAATGCGTGGTAAGAGAATGCGACGAAGAAAGCAAGGGCTGCTTTGTGGCTTTTGTTGATATGGGAGACCAGTCTTTCGACGTCGGCGTGGTGATCAACAACAAACAAGAAATAGTATCGACCATCTGCGATTGCCCAAAAGGAGACGGACTTTGTCAACACAAATTTGCTCTGCTATCGCACATCGTAGGAAACGAGAAAATAGAAACGCCCAAACTAGTAAAAAACAAGATATCGCCTGTCGAAAGAATACTGTCAGAACTCAGCCATGAAGACCTGAAAACTTGGGTAAACAACATTTTGACCAAAGATAAAGCCCTCTGTGTGGAGTTTATTCAGGAATTTAATCACGAAGAAGCAAAACTTCTGACCCAGCCAGAAGTTGAGAAAAAACTAAAGGAACTATCGAAGGCCGTATTTGGCACCAGAAAAAAAGTCGAAACTGCCGAATTCAAAAAAGCGATGTCGCTTTGGGAAAACTACGCCCTAAATCACATCAAAGTTTATCTAAAAAAACCTACACTCAACATCCATTTTGAGCAGCTGGACATACTCCACAAATCCATGACGAGCCAAGTGTCGGTTCTCATGACCAAGAGCTACACGGCTTATTACAATATTCAGAAAAAAATAGACACGCAAATAGCTCAATCCTTAAACGAGCTATCCGTTGACGATTTTACACAGGCCATTGATATATTGAGCTTTTATCTGGTAACATCAAGCGGTTTTGATTCAACGATGTTGAAAACTGTATATGAGGTATTTAAAAAAGTAGACGATAGCCGCAAAATTCAAATCACTGACTTGGTGCTGGAGCAGTACAAAAAGTTTCACACCAATACCAAGTTTGGCGACAAAAGTTTCTCACAAGTGGCCTACATGATGTTAGATACTATTCAGGCATTTGACAAATACGGAGATTACCTGCTCCCAATAAGCTACGACAACGACTTCAACATAGATTTGATAGGTAAACTTATAGAGCGTAAAAAATTTGAGAGGGCCATTGAATTTTGTAATGCCATAGTCAGAAATAACTATTATGCCGAGTATAACTTTCCTTATTGGGCCTTTCTAAAAAAGCTGTATGTTCTTACAAAACAACCTGAGAAGTCGCGTGAAATAAAAAAACAAATGGTGCCTTTCACAGGCAATTTTGAGGATTTTTTGGAAGTTTATGAAGACATGGAAGACGAAAGCGAAAAGAAAAGCTATCGTGTGAACATTCTAACCAAATTCAGATCACATTCACAGGTAGGCAGTTTCACTACGACGGATTTGTTCTGCATCAAACTGGCTGGATACGAGAAAAACTATAACAAACTGATAGAATATCTGGTAGACTACCGACACATACAATTCTACATGCCATATTTGGAAGAAATGCTGTATCAAAACAAAAAGAAAACCTTTCTGAATATTATCAATTACTTCAAATATACCGCCTCTGGGTTGAAACCAGAGTTATTCAAAGCTGAGAAAGAATGTTATTTACCAGTATACCAATTACTTTGCAAATTCTTTCCGGAAGACGAACTCACTTTTTTTCTCAGGCATCACCTGCCCTCTCACCAAAAAATATCACCTGATTCTTTGGTATATTTTATATCAAAAAACCTGATTTAGAATCAGTTGCATCCACCAACCTCGGCCTTAAACACTGTACCTTGTTCAGCCAAAAAACCTTCATTTAGCTCAATTGCTCGGGCGGTATAAGTGGCTCGTGTGCCGTTACCTGTCACCAAGTTTGTGGCGATTATCTTACCCCCTACTCCACTGGCTGCAGTTTTGGTTACATTTCCTGACGAAATATTATCTGTTGGGTTTACCAGAGTGAGGGTTTTAGCACAAGGATTAGGAATTATGGTAACAGGTTTAGAATTATTACTAAACAACATACATGCCCCCAATTCATAAGCCTCTGTCATAGTTTTGCCTAATAAAGTACTGGTATTAAACCCATTGGCAAACATTAAGCCATAGATTTTGTAGGTTCCAGCCGCTGTTCCAGTAAAATTTGAGGTAGCCGACACATCTGTAATCAGGTTTGATGTTTGATTTATGGCTGCGTAGGTGTAGGAGAAGCCAGAAGGTATATTTTGTAATTCAATGAAATCACCTGGCCCGCTCATGTTAAACGTAATTGAAGTATTTGAGCTATTCAAATTATACAAAAGAGCATAATAAGTTGTGCAAGAATTTAAACTGATAGAACGAGAAAGCGACCAGCTAATAGCACCATGTGAGTTTCCATTAACAAAAGTACTACAATTGAATGTTGAACTAGAGGTGAATATACTATAAACAGCAAAACCTTGATAATTCAGTGATATTGAATAGTTACCACTTGCTGAAACTTGAAATGGAACTAATACCGCCTTATCCGAACCCCATGCAGAATTTTGACATGTAGAAAAAGTATTATTCGTAAAATTTATTACTGGAAATGTTCCAGCCCCCGTAGTTGAAAATGATTTAGAATTACCAATAACTTTATTTCCGACTGAATTTGTCATTCCAAGATTTAGGTCAGAATTGCCAGCTAAAGCCGATACAGGTATTTCAGTACAAACAAATGAGTTTGCCACCAAACATGTTGATGTTATCGTGAAATTCACATCAGAAGCATCAAAAAATTCCGCAGTGCTACTGTTATTACTGGCTACAATAATTCTGGCTGTTGGACTCGCAGGTACATTGGAGGGTATAGTTATTGACTGACTGCCATCATTAGGAGTTGAGGCATTTAAAATGTATGGAAATGACCCACCACCGTCAATAGAAAGAAGAATTTTGACATTTGCACTTAATGCATTCGTACTATTAACCGTCCAAGTTATAGTATGTGCTGCACCGGCAGCTAGAGAAACAGCCGTGTTCGGTGAAGTAACTGATAACGGCCCTTTAGTTGCATCAACAGTTACAGCCACAGCGGAACAATGGGCTCCCCCGCCACCTGTTCGATTATCTCTTCCTGTAAGCCTAAAGTTCATAACCCTACTTACATTTGGCAAATCTTCTCCCACATTATCTGTTGGGTTATTTGCATTATTAAGCACATAAGTTAGTGCAGGAAAATATCTAAATGAGCTTGTGGATTGAACTGACCTAAAAAGTGGGGCAGTAGGACTATCTACAGCATTTCCACCTAAAGAATTGGCCTGATGACCAAGTTTACCAGTATCGCTTACAGCTGCCACATTAAATTGCTCCCAGGTATAAGTAAGGTTATCCGCATTTCCATCACTACCCGATCCTATTAATTTAAAAGGTGTACCTTTGGGTATAGTATAGGCAGTCCCTGCCGAAACTATTGGAGCAATATTTCCTGTTGCTGAGGCAGTTCCGCAAGAGCTTCCACCACCAGTTATAATATAACTCGACATTTCTTCGAGCGACTTAGTATGAAAGTATGGCACTTTCCCCCCTACTATATTATACGAACTTGGAGAACAAATACCCGCATACGACATTATTGTATTTCCACTACCTGGTTCTAAAGCAGTGGCATCCTCCCTATTTGATGGACCACAGTTTCCGCTTCCGTTGCCATTAAATGTATGGTTAGCATTAAATTGATGTCCAAGCTCATGAGCAAATAAGAGCACACTTGAGGAGGTGGTACTGCCAGAAAGAGCCGCGGCCTTCAAACCATTGTTACAAACACCATTGAGATATGCCACACCACCTCCTGAACTATGAAGACAGTGACCGATATCAAGATTCGAGGAGCCAAACCTCAGGTAAACTTCGTTTTGAATATTAAATAAGTCACCGATTAATGTTGAAGTTACACCAGCATGTCTGTAGAAAAAATTAGTACTAACAGGATTATTTGGGGAGATTAATGTAAACCTAACTGCAACTTCTTTTTCATAGATTCCATTTAGATTATTCACAATAGCCACTATTTCATTATTCACCAATGGATCTGAATTCCCTCTAGCTGAGTAAAATTCACTAGTAATAACCAAAGCTATTCTATATGTTTTGAGTGTGGCACCATAAGAGTAATTTAGTATACTCTTTTCACCGGAAATTCTTCCTTTTTTTTCTATTGAAGAATGAACTTTACAATCGTGTTCATAATCTGGAGACACATACACCTGATATTCGTCACTCAACAAGACCCCGGGAACTCTTTCTACAATTATTGTTTGGCCGTTTTCTATGATACTGGCCATTACTTTCTCTTTGGTGAGGGTCACTCTACAGGTCACCGATGGGTCACCCTCTTTTTCACCATAATATGTCTTGATATCTGTTTTGGCGTTCTCCGGAACTATAAAATATTCTACCATCTTAAAATTTGCAGATCGGCCATTTGTCAATGGAAGACTGATAATGGTTTCGGAATTGGTCAATTGACCGACACCTAAAGTTTTCTCGGTTTTTGATTGTAAAAGTTTTTGAGAAAGATTAGAAAAGTTAAGCTGAACTTTTTGGGTGATTTCTTGTGAAAATGACACAAAATAACACAGCATCAGTGCGATACTGCAAATCGTTTTTTTCATGGGGTTACTATGGTAGTTTTAAAAGGAAACGAACGTAATTTTATACTTTAGGGTTGCACAAAAATAATATTTTTTACAAACTTTAAGTTTATTTCAGAAATATTTTCAAAATATAAATTAGTGGAAAGCTACTTAAATCTTCTAACAGGGCAAATTCTTGAAAAGCATAAACCAAAGCTAGCGGCCGAGAAATGGGAAGATATTAATATTGATGATGCCCAAGACAAGCACATTCATTGAGTAATCGGATGAAGAACTACCTTTTTGAGCCAAGTTCTTAAACTTTTTCGAGCCTTACCACAATGCTTTTGCTGGTTGGTGTTTGGCTTCCATCTGCCCGAGATTTCAGCGGTACCAAAACGTTGGCCTCAGGAAAGTAGGTAGCCAAACAGCCCTTTGGAATGTTATAAGGAACCACCAAAAAGCTCTCTGCTACTCGTTTAACACCACCAAATTCGTTGACGATATTCACTTTTTTATAATTTTCAAACCCGTCTTTTTCGATATCTGCCGGGTTCATAAAAACTATCCTTCTTTCATTATAAATGCCTCTATATCTGTCATCTAACCCATAAACAGTGGTATTGAATTGGTCATGACTTCGAATAGTCATCATCAAGTATTCATCTTCTTTTACATGAACTTTTTCCCAAAGATTCACAGTAAACTTAGCCTTACCACTCGAAGTTTTGAATTTTCCTTCTCTTGGAGCATTGGGCAAATAAAATCCGCCATCCTCGTTTATCTTTTGCTCATAATCCTTAAATCCTTCGATAGTTTTGGCGATATCTTCTCGGATCAAAGCATAGTTTTCCGAGTATTCGAGCCACTTAATTTGGTATTTATTTCCCAAAACTGCCTGAGCTAGATGAGCAATAATGGCTGGCTCTGACATCATATCTTCCCAGAGTGGGTCCAACACTCCTTGAGATTTTTGCACAACTCCCATAGAATTTTCGGTAGTAACAAACTGCTGTCCCGACTTTTGCAAATCTTTGTCGGTTCTTCCCAAGCACGGCAAAATCAAAGCGGTTTTACCATGAAGCAAATGACTGCGGTTAAGTTTGGTTGATACCTGAACTGTAAGATTACAGTTTTGAAGTGCTTGAGCCGTGTATTCCGTATCGGGCGATGCCGATAGAAAATTTCCTCCCAATGCAAAAAACACTTTGGCCTTTTGCTCATACATGGCCTCTATGGCCTCCACCACATCGTAGCCGTGCTGCTGAGGTGCAGTAAATCCAAAATTCTTCTCTATGGCCGCATTAAAAGCCGCCGAAGGCTTGTGCATGATGCCTACAGTACGGTCACCCTGCACATTGCTATGCCCACGAACCGGACAAGTACCGGCCCCTTCTTTTCCCACGGCACCTTTGAGCAACAACAGGTTTACAATTTCCTGTATGGTAGCCACTGAATTTTTATGCTGCGTGAGACCCATCGCCCAGCAAAATATTATTTTTGAGTTATTGGCCAATAGTTCTACAAACTCCACAAAATGGGCGTATTTGATGCCCGCATCGGCCAACAATGCTTCAATATCATAGGCATCGAATTGACCCAAAAACTCTTGATAACCCGTAGTTTTGGCCGAAATAAAATCCAAGTCAATGGCTTTTTGTTGCAATAATTGCTTGCAAACGGCTTTCAGTAAGGCCAGATCGCCGTTGATGCGTATCTGAAGATACAAATCGCTCAAACTTGTGCCTTTGCCAAACAAACCTTCCATGGTCTGAGGATTTTTAAACCCTAAAAGTCCGGTTTCAAACAATGGGTTGATGGCCACTATTTTCGCTCCTTTCTTTTTGGCTTTTTCAAGGGAAGTAAGCATCCTTGGGTGGTTTGTTCCCGGATTTTGACCCATAATCACAATCACCTCCGCTTTTTCGAAATCATCAAGTGTCACCGAACCTTTTCCTAAACCCAGTGTTTCGGTCAAAGCTACACCGCTCGACTCATGGCACATATTGGAGCAATCTGGCAGATTATTGGTACCAAAAGCCCTGATAAACAATTGATAAAGAAAGGCGGCCTCGTTGCTGGAGCGACCTGAAGTATAAAAAATAGCCTCGTCAGGATTGTTCAGGAAATTCAACTCTTTGGCAATCAACTCAAAAGCATCTTTCCACGAAATCTTTTCATAATGTGTATGACCTTCCCTTATCACCATCGGATGCGTCAATCTACCTTGCTGACCTAGCCAATAATCCGATTTAGCCGCCATTTCGGCTACCGAGTATCTTTGAAAAAAAACGGGCGTTGCCTTTCTGTTAGTGGCTTCATCTGCTATAGCTTTCGCTCCGTTTTCACAATATTCTCCCAAACCCGACCGGTGGTGGTCAGGATCGGGCCATGCACAACTTGGGCAGTCTATTCCTCCTTTTTGGTTGAGATTCAGAAGGGTTTTCACACCTCTACGAACTGGCATGGCTCCAAAAACATGTTTGACGCTAGAAAATATAGCTGGCCAACCAACGGCCGTTTGTGGTGTATCAAGTTCTTGCTTTAAACCAGTAAATTCTTTTGGTGGTTGGGCCGAAGTCATATTTAAGGTATTTCCACCAAAAATAAGCTTTTGTTCTGAAAAGAATTAATAAATCACGGACACTTTTTCACCAACACTTTTTCATCTTTTCGATAGTTGTATATTCCCAAAGGCGTACCATCCGTTTTTTTAGTTATCTCTACTTTTAATAAATCCTGATTTTGTGTGAATCTGAAATTAGCCGAGTAAGTATATTTTACGGGATCATAGTCTTTAGGAATATTGCCAAACTGCTGCATGTAAGTCCCCTCCCTTAAAAAAACTGCAGAGTTTTCATTTGAAACATCTTGATTAATCTCTGCGGTTCCGCATGTAAAATTAAAGATTGCCTTTTCGGTGGTGATTATCAAGTCCGTATTTTCATTTTCGTTTCCCCAAGTTCCAGCAAGTTTCACCGCACTGATTGTATTTTGAGAACATGAAACCAAACCTAGGAAAATCAACAGAATAAAATATTTCATAATAATCTCTTTTGTTCTACATAAAGACTCCAAATTAGAGATAACAGTTGGAGCAAAATATTTTTCAAAAAAAAACTAACAAAATAGTTGCAAAACTAAAATAATAGTTTTATGTTTGATTATACAAAAATATCAAGTGATGAATTTAAAAGAATTAACCAAAGCCGAAGAAGAAATAATGCAAGTACTGTGGCAGCAAGGAAGTGCCTTTGTAAAAGACGTTTTAGAAGTATTGCCCGAACCGAAACCTGCCTACAACACCGTTTCAACCATCATCAGAATACTTGAAACCAAGGGATTTGTAAAACATATTGCCTATGGAAAAACCCACCAGTATTATCCAGCAGTGACCAAAGAAGACTACCGAGCGTTTGTGACCAACAAGCTTCGAGCTGGTTATTTCGACAATTCCGCCCGTGCTATGATGTCGTTTTTTATGGAAAACGAACAAATAGACCTCAAAGAAGCTGATGAAATTTTGAAAATGATAGAAGAAATGAAAAAACGGCAATAATTATGGAAAAGCTAATCCCGTTCGTCCAAATCAACTTATTTTTAGTGGTTTTTTATGCCATTTACTGGTTGTTTCTCCGCAAAGAAACCTTCCATCAGGTCAACAGGTTTTATCTGATTGGTAGTAGTGTCATTTCCGTATTACTACCATTTGCCGACCTCAGTTCGGTGAAAACCTGGGCCTTGGCTGGGCAAATTCAAAGCCTAGTTTATGAGTATGACCTCCCCGAGTTGGTGGTTTCGCAAAACACGCAACATAAACTCAACTGGGTGCTGATTATCAGCATTCTGTACCTCACTATCGTCGCTTTTTTATTTTTAAAATTGGCATTTGGTGTGGCAAGAGCTTATGCGATAATTCAGTCGCCAAGTTTTAACGAAAGCAATGCCTTTTCGTTCTTTGGCATCATAAAAATAGACAAAAAACTTCCGCATTTCCGCACCATTCGGGCTCATGAACGTGTGCATACCATACAGCTGCATTTCCTTGATTTGTTCTTCTTTGAGTTACTGACTATGGTATTTTGGTGCAATCCGGTGGTTTATCTTTATAGAGCGACTATCAAAAACCTCCATGAGTTTTTGGCCGACGAAGAAGCCAGCCGCACCTTGCCTACTGTGGCCGACTACGCCACACTTTTGCTCAGCAAACAGTTCAAAATAGCCCCTGAGCATCTTTTTGTTCAGCAATTTCATAAAAAATCGACACTAAAAATAAGAATACAAATGCTTCTGAAAGGTAAATCTAACAATTGGGCGATTTTGAAATATGGTGTAGTGGCTCCTATCTTGTTTCTGGCCATAATGATAAGTTCGGTCTCTTGTTCAGACACCGTCATCACCGAACCTGTAGAGATTGACATTTTAGAAAAAGGCAAAGCTGATGCACCACCACCTCCTCCACCAGTACCGGAAAGCGAGCAAGGCACATTGGCAAGGAAAGCCGCCAACAAGGAAATTTTTACGGCTGTGGAACAAAATCCAGAGTTTAAAGGCGGCCAAGCCGAAATGTATAAATTCCTCGGAGAACACATCAAATATCCTCAAGCAGCACAGAGAGCCAATGTTTCAGGACGCGTTTTTGTCAAATTCATTGTGGAAGCCGACGGATCCATTGGCGACGTGGTAGTAATGAAGGGCATAGGATTCGGCTGCGACGAAGAAGCAGTGAGAGTAGTAAAAAGTATGCCCAATTGGACACCAGGAATGCAAAACGGGAAAGCTGTGAGGGTTTACTACAACATGCCGATTGTTTACAGACTCGATTAAGCTATCAAAATGGAATTACTCGCCTACATTCTGAAAGCCAATCTTTTCTTGGTTATACTTTACGGGTTCTATTTCGTTTTTTTCCGAAAAGAAACCTTTCATAAAGCTAACCGATATTTTTTGGTTGTGGGAGCTGTGCTTGCTTTGCTTTTGCCATTTGTAAAGTCCAACCAAATGCAAAAACCTGAGATAGTTCCTACGGAAATTCAAGCTGTTGTCCATGATTTGTATTTCCAAAGCGAAGAGGTGATTGCCAGTCCGATTGTAGAGACTTACAGCTACTTAGATATTCTGAAATACCTATATTTTGCAGGTTTGATTGTGGCCGGAATAGCTTTACTAGCCAGAATAACTAAAACTATCTTTTGGCTAAAATCAAACAAAAATACCAATGGAACGGCATTCTCATTTTTTGGTAAAATATTCATCGACAAACACTTAGAGCAAAACTCAATAATCTTTAAACACGAAGATATTCATGTAAAGCAAAAGCATTTTTTGGACTTGATATTCTTTGAAGTGTTGCAAGTTGTCTTTTGGTTTAATCCAATTATCTATTTTTATAAAAAATCTATAGCAATCATTCATGAGTTTTTAGCCGACGAGGAAGCCAGTAAAATTGCCCAAAACAAAATAGCTTATGCTAGCCTTTTAGTAAGCAAACAGTTTAGTATTCAACCCGCTACGGCATTCACCCAACATTTTTTTAATCATTCAACACTTAAATCTCGAATCATCATGTTATCAAAAAATCCTTCTAAAAAAACAGCATGGCTGAAATACGGTCTTCTTGCACCTGCGTTCTTTGTGATGTTGGTTATTAGTTCGTTTACGATAGTGGACACCCAACAAATAGGTAATGTTTTAACCAAATTAGAGGAAAAACCTTTAAAAAATGAGGAAATTAACCACACTGTTTCGTCTAAATTTGAAATTAAATCGGATACCACAAAACCATCTCAAATTGAGGAAATATTTACGACTGTTGACCAAAATCCAGAATATCCAGGAGGGATGTCGGCCATGTACCGATATTTAGGTCAAAATATTATATATCCCGGAAAAGCACAAAAAGCCAATATTCAAGGCAAAGTCTTTGTCAAGTTTGTCATAAAGGCTGACGGTACAATTGATCAGATAAAAATTGCTAAAGGAGTTAATCCTGACCTTGATAACGAGGCTATGAGGGTAGTGCGAAATATGCCCAATTGGCATCCAGCCATGCAAAATGGAAAACCTGTGGCCGTTTACTATAACCTACCAATCAACTTTAGACTCGAAGGTAAAAAAAAAGAGCTTGAAGGCGAAGAAATAGTTGTAGTTGGCTATGCAAATGAGCAAGCATCCCAAGATCCAACGGAATCTGCTAAATCCTCTTTTATAGGTGCAAATAGAAAAAGCCAGACGGAGAATACTTCAAATACAAAAGGCAAAAATCTGATTGAAAAAGGCCTTATTTTTGTTAACGATGTAGAAATACTGGACAAGAAAATGGACTTCATTAGCCCGAATTCAATAGAAAGTGTAAGCGTCCTTAGAAACGAAGAAGCCATCAAAGCTTACGGCCCAAGAGCCAAAGATGGGGTTATTTTGATAAAAACAAAAACTAGTTTCATCAAAACCGATGAGAAGAAATAGGTTCTTATTGGTAATGTGTTTCAGTTTCATGACAACCTTATGTTTTGGAAATGAGGTTGTTTCTGACACCCTCAAAAATCCGAGAGACCATCCCAATGATATCATATTTGTAAGCGTGATTGATAAATGGCCAGAATACATTGGCGGCCAAAAAGAAATGTACAAATTCATATCTAAGAATATCAACGAAACCGTTGCTACCAAAAAAGGAAGAGTAAACCTGAGATTTGTGATAGAAAAAGACGGTTCAATTGGTGATGTCGAAATTTTGCGTAGTTTATGCCCAACATGCGATGAAGAAGCCAAAAGAGTAATAAAACTTATGCCCAAGTGGATTCCGGGGCAAATAAAAAATAGAAATGCCCGTTGCTATTACCATATGCCAATTATTTTCAAATAAGACAATCCAACTCAATTATGGCTTTTTTTTCTAAAATAATGATTGTTTTTTCGGGGCTGATTGTGGTTTCCTTCCTCACATTTGGCCAAGAAAAATTAGTTGAAGTTAACGGCACTAAATTCAATGTTTATTTGAAAGGAATTGAAAACCGGAAACCAAATACTCCTGTAATAATTTTCGAAAACGGCATGGGCGTGAACCTCGAGAGCTGGAGTAAAGTCATTGAGCCTATCAGTAATTTTGCCCCAGTTTTTGCTTACGATAGAGCTGGCATTGGGCAATCCGACAAAGTATATAAAATGCCCACCGTTAAAGTTGTTGCTGAAAACTTACACAACATTCTCAAAACCTTGAAAATAACCCCGCCATACATTCTGGTTGGCCATTCTCTCGGTGGCGTATATGTCAGAGGATTTGCGGGCTTGTATCCTGATGAAATAAGTGGTTTGGTCTTTGTGGATCCTGCGGATTTTACGGAAACCAAAAAAGACTGGAATGACATTTTTAGAAAAATGAATATTCCAGAAAAGAAAATCGACCAAATGCTTCAAAATCGACTGTATCAACCAACACCTAAGGTGGATTCTCTACATTATGGTCCATGGAGCGAAAGACAGATTTTAAATGATTTAAGAAAAACCGACTTTGCCGAAATCACGGAATTACCCCTTGCAAATGTCCCGATTTACTTTTTTGTAGGAGGCAAATTTGAAGTTCCCTTGGCCCAAAGAAGTAAAGATTTTGACCAAGAGGCTTTTTTCCATATTAAAAACAACTCGAATATGGAGCGTTGGAAGAAACTGATTTACAGCTCAAACAAAGGTGGAGCACTGATATATCTGACCAATGCCGGACATTATATTCAGAATGACGAACCTAAATCCATAATCAGTAATCTTAAAGTTTTGGTGGAGAGTTTGGAGTATTAATAAAAAGAATCTTCTTTTCAAGGCAGATTATAGTCAATAAAAAAGCAGATTAGAGGATTATATACCGCTAATCTGCCCATTTCAAAACTCTTGTAAATCAGCTCGACTTCTTCGTAAACTTCGTCAAAATTACAATCTGTGTTCCGTTTACTTTACCCTCGATGTGTTCAGGATTGTCATCTACCAATCTGATGTTTCTAACAGCCGTACCACGCTTGGCGGTGAAGGTCGTGCCTTTTACGTTGAGGTCTTTGGTCAAAACTACTGTGTCGCCATCGGCCAATAATGCTCCGTTGCTGTCCTTGTGAACGGGATCACCTTCGCCTTCGGGTTGATCTGCACCAGCTTGGGCCCAAGCCAAGGTTTCATCGTCGAGGTAGAGCATATCCAGCAAATCTCCTGGCCACCCTTCAGATTTTAGTCTATCCAACATCCTCCAAGCCAATACTTTTACCGCAGGCACCTCGCTCCACATGCTGTCGTTCAAGCATCTCCAAAAATTGGGATCGGTGGCGTTTTTGTCCACTATTTGCTCTATACAAGTTTCGCTGATGTAAGCAAAAGAATCGTTGGAGTCATTGGGTGCGTGGCTCACTTCATAAATCTGTAAGTTGTCAGTTGCTCCCGATAGTTCACACACACCACCACTGCGTTCTATAATTTCTTTTTCGTTCATTCTTTATTTTATAATACTCCGCAATTTACGCCTTTTATAATTAAGAAGAATTCTAAAAACATAACATATTACATATGAACACCTTACAAATCACAAAAACAAAATAAACACTAAATGTTCCTAATAATTTCTGTGCAGTCCGTTGTAAAATTTCACTTTCTCTAAACTTTATAAAAATGAGAATGACAAAAGTGAAATTTTTCAGGGGATCATTTCGGACCGCCGAAGCGGCACAGAAAGTGTTTTTTTGTTACTTTTTTTTCGAAAAAAAAGTAAGCCGGCCTGGCAAGGCACGCAAAGTATTTAAAATGACAATTACATAGCCAGGAGATTAATTTGCTAACAAAATTAATTCCACTAAAATCCGTGCAAATCCTTGCTGCTCACATCCGCATTCCAATAGAACGGACCAAAGCCTAATTAAACAAAGGCATTTTATGTATCAAATAAAGCTTTGCACAGGCCCGAGCGTCAGAAAGTGCATTGTGGTGGTCGAGCGGAATATCATATCTGGCACAACAAGCGGCAAGATTCACTTTAAAATTACCTTTTTTCCTGAAAATTTTTACCGTACACTCCCACCTTGATTTTATCTGGAGGTCAGAATAATTAAGTCCGTAAGATTCCATGGTGTGATACAACACATTTCGGTCGAAGGATTCGTTGTGGGCCACCACCATTTTGCCTTGCATGAGACTCTTTATTTTGGGATAAACCTCTTCAAAAGTCGGTGCTGAAAAGGTATCTTTGGCTGTAATACCATGTACTTTGGTGTTGTGGTACATGTATTCGTTGCCCGGAGGTTGTATGAGCGTATAAAATTCCTCCACAATTTCCTCGTTTTTGACATGCACAATGCCCACCGCACAAGCGGAATCTTTGTGCCAAGTGGCGGTCTCAAAATCTATCGCTACAAATTCCAAATTCCTCCTTATATTTTTTTTACCGCTATGTCGCCAAGACGACAGGGTTCTGTTATTCAAATTTAATTTCTCGCAAAGCCGCAGAGTCGCAAAGAAAAGGTTTTATTTCATTGAGCGAAGCGAAAACTCTGGGAAACTCAAAAACGCCACATTAATCAAAAAACACTCTGGGAAACTCTGTGGTAAAAAAACACCGATACGTAAAAAACAACTCAGTATCCCAACTTCTTCTCCCACTGATACGCCAATCTGCTTTTCTCCACATTTCCAGACGACAATTCTTTGGCCAACCTCGGGTGCATACTCCCACGAGAAGTCAAATGCCATTGCCCACAATCCTCACATTGATAGACCGTTACTGACGAATTCTGCACAAAGCGTATCCGAGCCTCTATCAAGGCATCCAGAGCTAGGTTTTCGGTCAAGTAAGATCTTTTGTTACAGTTTGGCATATTGGCATTACGTTTGTGTCTTCGACTCATTTCGACTAGCTCAATGACCACCGCTCAGACACCGAAACTTTAAAAGTTTGTCAAAAATAAATAATTCCTTTTTGATTCCCTGTTGCACTGCTAAAAAACTTAATTTTGAGTATGGAAGTTTCATTGACCAAATATTACAAAACCGCCACGATATTATCTTGGTTTACCATCGTTTATAACCTCTTGGAGGGTGCAGTCAGCACTTACTTTGGTTATGAAGAAGAAACACTCTCGCTCTTCGGCTTTGGGGTGGATAGTTTCATCGAGATGATTTCGAGCATAGGCATATTGGTGATGGTTCGTAGAATAGAGCAAAATCCTGGCAGCCACACCTCTGAATTTGAGAAAAAAGCATTGCGAATTACGGGCTATTGTTTGTATGCCTTGGCCATACTTTTGGTACTAACCGCCGCACTGAGCATTTACGAAAAACACGAACCTAAAAACACCGTACCGGGTGTTTTTATTGCCAGTATTTCTATTGGATTTATGTGGTATTTG
The DNA here is from genome assembly GCA_035299025.1 of Leadbetterella sp. Classification (GTDB taxonomy): domain Bacteria; phylum Bacteroidota; class Bacteroidia; order Cytophagales; family Spirosomataceae; genus Leadbetterella. The sequence goes on along the minus strand of DATGXK010000010.1, from coordinate 162,890 downwards.
ATACAGCAAAAAATAAAAGTAGGCAAAGCCCTACACTCCGACGCAATCATTTCCGACGCCAACTGTGCCAAAGTATGCATGTACATGTCCATGGTGTTGCTCGGCTCCAGCTTTGTATATTACCTCACTTCATTTGCCTACATAGATGCCCTCGGAGCCCTCGGCATAGCCTATTTCTCTTACACCGAAGGCAAAGAATCCCTCGAAAAAGCGGCTGGGGTGCGTGAGTGCGGGTGTCATTGAGGGGCAAAAAGTTTAACATTTAAATTCCTATGGGGAAGATGAAGACAAGAGATTGAAATATTTGTTGATGATAACCTAAAGGCCTTAATTATCAAGAAAACATTTTGGGCAGATTAAATAATTCCAAAAAAATATTGGTATTTTTGGTATTCAAATAAATAAAATTTAAACACATAAATACATATAAAATACTCATTATCAACAGCAATTATTTACCCCCTAATACGTATTTATTTGTTAGAATAAAGAAAAAATGACAAATAAAAAACTGAATAACTTATGTAAAATCTTTGGTAGTATATCAAGCAAGGAAGTAGTAAATCAAAATAGAGTTAAATTAGATAGTGGTATAAATAGATGGAGAGAATATCCTAACAACTCTAAGGAACGAAGAATTTATGATGAGCATACATTAGATTTCAGTACTTATTTAGAAAAACACTACTCTTTGAATGTTTACTCAACATGGTCAAGATGGAAAAAATGGTACACATTTATAGATGCCGCCTTTGACGAAAATAGACACTTAGAATTTAAATTAAAAAAAGGTTATTACAGAGTTGATTATAATTTTACAGAGTACATTGAGTGTTTAAAAGACACAAAAGGATTAGAGAATATACCCAATGATATAAAGAAGGTTATTGTATTTTTGAAAATGGATGGCTTTTATGAGCATTACAAAATAAATATTTCGGACTGGCTTTTTATGAAAAATTTTTGTAATCCTGAAAATGAAATTAAAAATGCAAAATATTCAATTATTGAACTTTTAGAAATTAGGAATGCTGATAATTTTTTAAGAGAACAGCTTCTTAACCTAAAATGGTGGGATATAACAAGAGGCGACCCACAAGGATATTAAAATCTAAAGCAATCAGTTGCAAAGAATTCTTAAAAAAAATTTCTCGAAATAACTTAACTTTAAAGTTGTGTTGTGTTCTAAGAACTTCAAGAATCTCTGCGACCAGATATTAGATCGATTTCAAGGGGTCTTCAAACTTTTCTGCGACATTCAATTGGAGCAAGAATTGGTATGCAAATTTGGTTTTCAACTATAAACATCTTGGCTTTACCTTACAGCTTGCGTTGTTATTTGGCGACAACAAAAATAAGTAGTAATTTCACTTTTTCGGATGTCCAAACTTCCGAATTAAGAAAAGGCAAGTAGATGTAAATCAATTAATTAACTTTAAATCCAACCATCTTAATTCTTTTGGTTGGAAAACAAAAATAGGCAAATACCAATTTTGTAGAATGGATAAAAAAGATATTTACAAAATGACTGACGAAGAATTACTAGAAGAGAAAAAGAATCTCAGGAATTCTAAAATTTTTCGTGCTTTATCTATTGGTTTTCTTGCTGGAATATTAGCATTCGGTCTTATTTCATGGATATTATCATCCAAGAAACATTTTGGATTTTTAATTCCAATGTTGTTTCCCATTATTTTGATTTATAGGCTGCTTAAAAAATCAAATGAGAATAAGGATTTAGAAGATTTATTGAAAAACCGAGGATTAAACTGAATTAAGTTTGCCGGGTAATCAGCTCTTAGAAATGTTTCGAAGGACAATCTAGAAGTTGAATGAAAAGGATTTCTAATCCGAAAAATATATTCTTGTTCGTCTCACTGGAACGCCAGACTATTATTATTCGGAACTTGGCTGATACAGAGTCTTCTAAATTTAGGCAGAATGGCTTCCAAATATTTAAATCATTGTCAAGTAAGATTTTTAGAAAGTTTTTAGTTATTTCGTATGGGTTAAGTCCTTAAACACTACGGGTAACTTGTGAAGATAAGATAAAATACTAAATAAACCCTTAGCTCATTTTCATACTTTTAGCTCGAATAAAAACACCTCCAACGCTTATGAACTTTAAAATGCTTATTCTTCTTCTTTTAACTGGCATGACCACGGCAAATGCAAAAGGCTTTGACTGCTTGGTAATTACAAACAACGGGGATTCGCTCAAATTAAGATTGGACATACCTTATTTTCTTTTATTGGATAGGCCCAAAATTGGCGAAATCGAAGATAAAATACGAGTTTTAGACAATGATTCAATAAAAAAAATAACTGTTACGGAGGTTAAAAGTGCATCTTTTGTTGACAAAGGTGAAGTGTATCACTTGGTTCCGAAGTGTTTCGATGATGCTTATATTTCGAAAAGCTGCTTCTTTGTCAGGCTATTAGTTGAAGGTGATTTGCAGCTTATATACTATTCTGTGAAAGTTCGAGAATTTAAAAAACCTCCTACATATCCAGAATACCTCCGTTACCAGAGAGAGAATGGAGATTTCCACGTATTTCCCCTATTCTTTAATAAAACAGTAAAATCTATAGAGCAACTTAAAAAAGTTTTAGGAAATTGTCCTATGTTAATCGAAAAATTAGAAAAGGGCGAGATTCCATTAGATGACCACATAAAAATAGCTAAGGAATATAATAGTCTTTGCAAACGAAGATAGTTTAAAAACCTATCAAATCCTCAGTTCTTCCAGATTGCTCCAAAGGACAATCTTGAAGCCAGAAAATAAGGATTTGGAATCCGAAATTAGATTCATTGACACATTTTTTTTAACGCAAGCAAAAACACAAACCCTCACCTAAACGCCACCACCATGCCCTTCTTGATTATCTCATTTGCCATTTGGTTTTTCAGTATTCGTAAAAAGAAATTTTATCCTCCCAGAGCCAAGTTTTATTGGGGATTGGCGGTTATGTTTTTGTCGGTTGGATAGCTTTCTATTCCTGCGGCAAAAAAGAGCACATTTTGGAAGGCGAATTATTTGATTATTCTGAAAATCTGCCACTGAATGAACAGCAGTAATTTAGTACTATCAATGGGTAATTTTCAGAAAATATTTAGTTTCTTGCGTCTTTGAGAACCAACAATTGATTTAAACCTGTGAAAAACATTATCCTCCTAATTTTCTTGGTGCTCACGGCATTTGAGAATCTGGCTCAAAACAAACCTTACGACGGCAGCTTTATACATTTTAATGTTTACGGAAAAGGTGAACCCGTGTTTGTATTAAGTGGCGGCCCTGGCAACAATTGCATGCAAGAGGAAGACGTAGCCATGGAAATAGGCAAAAAATATATGGCCATATTGCTCGAACAGCGAGGTACAGGTCGATCCATGCCCAAAACATTGGACTCCAACACCGTCACGATGGAGGACTATCTCAAGGATATCCTTTATGTTATGGACAGCCTAAAAATCAAAAAAGCCAAGTTTTACGGTCACTCATGGGGAGCAGTTTATGCCTCGGCATTTGCTGTAAAATACCCAAAAAAAGTAAAACTACTTTCCTTAACGGGCGTTGGCGACATAAGAGTATCCCCAGAAAACGACGAGATAAAAGTAAAAAACCGTTTGAACAAACTCAGCCCTACGGATCTCGCCAGATATTATGAATTGGCCGACAAAGACTCCAAAACTTGGACCAAAGAGGAAAGGTACGAAATGGCGGTATTTGGAGTTAAATACAATACCTACGACAGCACCAATCTGGCTTGGAAACAACAAAAAATAATGCGAGGAGCCAATAATTTTACTACCTTTACTTTGCTTCGCAATGATCAAAAAAAGCAAAATTTCGACCTTTCACTCAAACTCAAAAACCTAAAAATGCCCATTAGCATTATCACTTGCAAAGAAGATCCTCTGGCCTTCCTGACCAACGAATACAAGAGCTTTGCACCAGAAACTACCGTCTATTGGATAGATCAATGCGGTCATTTCCCGATGTACGAACAAGCCGAAAAGTTTTATCCGCTACTGATGCAGACTTTGGGGAAGTAAACTGCTAGTTTTGAAATAAAAAAAACACCAAGAAAATGATATCACAGACGAACAGATTAAACAAAAAATTATATTTCAGTTTCCAAAGAAGTTGATAATGCCCTAATATTAGTATCACTTATAAATAAATATTAAACTCTATATCCAATGAAAGACACCAAGGTAGAAACCCTGATTTTTTATTCAAAATTCACATTTGACAAAAACCACATCGCTAAATCATCGCAAGAAGAAATCCAAAAAAAACTCGATGAATATTCTAAGAATGGGTATCGACTCATATCTACAACCTCTACAGGTTTTGGATACGCCATTTACATCCATTTGTTTTTCGAAAAGGATATTTAAATTACTCATAGGTGTTAATATTTTAAAACACATAGGCACATAGAAATCATAGTTTTTCTTTGTGGTCTATGAATCTATGTGTTTAATGTAAAACAATAACAGTCAACACCTTATCCGACAACAAATATTTATAAACGAATACAAACGTTTATCTACCGAATAATTTTTGGTGGCCTCTCCAATTTTGCATCGTCTTCTCGATTTGGGAAGAAACAATTGAAAATCATTATTAACAATTTCAAACGAAAGCAAAATCATGGCATCATTAAACAAAGTATTGTTGATCGGAAACCTAGGCTCAGACCCGGAAGTAAGAACGCTCCCAAGCGGTGGCAAAGTGGCTACATTTAACATAGCCACTACGGAATCCTACAAGAACAAAGATGGCGAGAAAGTAGAAAACACCGAATGGCACCGCATAGAGCTTTGGGAAGGCCTGGCCGGCATAGCCGAGCAATATCTCAAAAAAGGCGACAGCGTGTACATAGAAGGCCGCATCCGTACCGAAAAATATACCGACGCCAACGGAGTAGAAAAATTCTCTTTCAAAATCAGAGGCAACAGCATGCAAATGCTCAGCAGACCTAATCGTGACGGAGAGAATAAAAATACCGCTTCTTCTTATGCCTCTGCCAACCAAGCTGCCAACGGGATGGTGCCTAATCAGGTAGCGGATGGGGATGATTTGCCTTTCTGAGTTTTTTTTAAACACATAGGCACATAGTTATTATAGAACTATTGCTGCCCGTTTTATTTAAACACATAGGCACATAGTTTACATAAAATTACTGCTAACTCTATTTTAAACACTTAGAATTATGACTCTTATAACTCAAGATTATTTAGACAAATTAACTTATAAAATAATTGGAGCAGCGATAGTGGTTCACAAAGAACTGGGACCAGGTCTTTACGAAAAAGTATATGAGAAGTGTTTGGAAAAAGAACTTAAAGATCAGGGACTGAAGGTAGAATCGCAACAAAGTGTTCCAGTGGTTTACAAAGGTTTATCCCTTGATTGCGAAATTAGATATGACTTGTTGGTCGAAAACGCTATTGTGGTAGAACTAAAAGCAGTCGAAATTCTTCATCCAATCTTCGAATCACACTTATTGACTTACATGAAGTTGTTGAAGAAGCCAAAAGGAATTCTACTAAACTTCAATGTTGGAAACATATTTAAAGAAGGTCAAAAAACTTTTGTAAATGAGTATTTTAGACAACTGGATTAAAATTAAACACATAGGCACATAGTAAACATAGTAAAATCTATGATCTCTATGCTTCTATGTGTTATAATAAAAATTCACTTCATCAACTCTTTAAACATCAACTCGGCCACCAACTTATTACCGGCTTCATTAAGATGAACGCGGTCGGTGGTGAGTATACCTTGGCCTTTGTTTTCAGGGTTGTTGACGAGATTGTAAGCCAAAAACTCCTTTCTAAGGTCCACCAAGCCGCATTTGTACTCTTTTGCAAGGTCACGGATAATTTTTGAATATTGGTTCAAGTCCCCGTCTTGTTGGTTGCTGTGGTCCGTTTTTTCGCCTATGACTGCTGGAGTGGTTAGGATAAGTTTGATTCCTTGTGCTTGCATTTTCTTAATCAATGCAACGTAGAACTTCGTAAACTTGTCTGCGTCAGTTCCTGTTCCGTAGCTAGCTTTGTGCCAAACGTCGTTCACACCCACATAAATTACCACCACATCGGGCTTTTTGGATAACACATCGTCTTCCATTCTCAAATAAAGGTCATATACTTTGTTTCCGCCAATGCCCGCACCGATGAGCTCTGAGGTATTTCCAGCCTTTGTGAACATTTCCTTTAACATGGTGATGTATCCGCCCGGATTTACTCCCGCTTGGGTGATGGAATCTCCAAAGAATATGATTTTTTTAGGATTATCGGCTTTAAAAGCAAAGAGAACTGCGGTTAAGAATAATCCGAACAAGAGAGTTTTCATTTTATGATTACGTTAAGGTTGATAATTTCTGATTTCAAAGGTATTTTGTTTTGCTCAAAAAGCACGTCCAAATCCTCCAATTTTGTTTTTAAATCTTCAAAGCCATAGTTTCTGTAGTCGCTATATTTGATTCCGTTTTGGGTTTTCTGGTTAAAAGACTCTCTAAATCTTATGCCTCCGCCGTTAGTTTCATAAGAATACGCAAAATAATCCATAGACTTCGATTTCTTTTCTATCCAATACATGAACACATCTTGGTGGTCTTTTCCACCACCTTCTTCCCTAAATTTTACCTTAATTTTGTAATATTCCTTGCCTTTAATTTTTGAGGTCCCTACTAGCTCTTTACTAACAGCGGGGTCGTTTAAAGGCTTGGGCAAAAGGAAAAAATAGGCCACCGAATTGACAGAACTGGTATACTTGGCTGCCATGGAGTCTATAACTGACGTTTTTACTCCATCAATTTTCCGTTCGAAAGTATCGTTGGTAACGACATCTTCAATTTTGTGACCTGAGCTATCAATCTGCATTCTGGTGTAAGTGTACTTCCCATTTATGTTTTTGATAGTGTAGTGCATGTTTCTAAAATCAAAAGCAACATCCAAATCATCATACTTTTTACCTCCATAAACTTCAATGCACTCATCTACAATAGATTGTGCTGTGGGTTTACAAGCATAATTTATAAAAACCAGCAATGCCAAAATTATAAGAATACCAGATTTCTCAAGAATGTTTGTCATAAATATTTATATTAGAAATTAATAAACAGAACCGAATTCGAATATAGCTTTTTTTAAATATTTTTGTGGAATTTTCAACCATAATTATCAAACGATGCAGATTCGATCATCTAAAATTCTGAGTCTTTTTGTTGCTCTTTCGTTCGTAATCATTGCCAATTCTTGCAAAAAAAACAAAGGTAGCGAAGACATTCTGGTCATTAGTGACAATTCACCAGATCCAGCAAAAAAAGCCCAAGAAATAAAGGAAAAACTCCCAATTAAACTGGCAGAAGGACTTCAAATTAAGCTCTGGGCAAGCGACACCTTAGCCCCGGATCCCATAGCTATGTCTATCGACGACAACGGTGCGGTATATTTGACCCGTACCAACCGTCAAAAACACTCCGAGTTTGACATCAGAGGCCATCAGAACTGGATGACGGAGTCCATTGGGCTACAATCTGTTGAAGATAGACGTAATTTTCTTCACAAAATATTTGCCCCTGAGAAAAGCAGTGAAAATACATGGCTGAAAGACCTCAATGAAGACGGAGTGCACGACTGGAAAGATTTGGCCGTAGAAAAAGAAGAAATTTGGAAAATAGAAGACAGAAATAAAGATGGCATTGCTGATGTTTCTACACGAGTTTTCAACGATTTGTATGAAGAAATTACAGATGTAGCGGGCGGAGTTTTAGTCAGAGAAAATGACGCTTTCGTAGCTACAGGTCCCGACTTATGGAGATTGACAGACAAAAACAAAGATGGTTTTTACGAAACCAAAAAATCAATAAGCCATGGTTATGCCGTTCATATCGGCTTTAGCGGTCATGGCATGAGTGGTATCACCGAAGGCCCAGATGGCAAAATCTACTGGCAAATCGGCGACATCGGAGCCAACATCACTTCAGTAGATGGCAAGAGATTTGAATATCCCAACGAAGGTGTTTTGGTACGTTCTAATCCAGACGGAACTGATTTTGAGGTGTTTGCATCAGGAATAAGAAATACCCATGAGTTTGTTTTTGACCAATACGGCAACATAATTTCGTCAGACAATGACGGAGACCACCCAACTGAGCGAGAGCGTTTGGTGCACTTGGTAGAAGGTGCTGACTTAGGCTGGAGGTCCAATTGGCAGTACGGAAAATATACCGACAACAAAAACAACAAATACAAAGTATGGATGGACGAGCGTCTTTCTGTGCCTCGTTGGGAAGGCCAGGCGGCCCACATCATTCCGCCCATCATGAATTTCCACAATGGTCCTACGGGAATGCAGTTTAACCCCGGTACAGCATTTGGCAAAAATTGGTTGAATAAATTCTTCTTGGTAGAGTTTGTAGGTAGCCCGGGTGGTTCTCATATTTGGTCGTTTGGGCTAAAACAAAAAGGGGCGTCATTTGTACTAGATGGAGAAAAAGATCTTATCAGCGGTATATTACCTACGGCTATTCAGTTTGGTCCTGAGGGTGCTTTGTATGCCGCAGACTGGGTGAATGGTTGGGATACAAAAAATTATGGCAGAGTTTGGAAAATTGATGTGACTGAAAAAGAGAACGATTTGGAGGATTTGAGAAAAATAACGCTCTCTTATATGACACTCAAATATCCGCTCCAAACCGACGCTATGCTTGCCGATTTGATTGGTTTTGAGGATATGAGAATCCGCAAAAAGGCTCAGTTTGAGTTGGTAAATCGTGGGCAAAGGGGTTTTGCTGTATTCGAAAACACACTGAAAACCTCCAAAAACCAACTGGCTAAAATTCATGCAATTTGGGGAATTGGGATGTTGGCGAGAACCGATGCTAAATACTCTGAAGCTCTTTTGACGGTTTTGGAAGACAGCGATACCGAAATTCAAGCCCAAGCCGCAAAAACTTTGGGTGAAAACCGAAATGTAAATGCAATCAGTAAATTGAAAAATCTACTCAAAAGCTCTGAGCCTCGTGTGAAATTTTATGCCACAGAGGCTTTGGGAAAAATGGGAGATAAAGGTGTCGTGCCGAATATTTTAGACATGATAGCAGAAAATAAAGACGAAGATGTTTATTTGAGACACGCAGGTGTGTTTGCCTTAAGCAGATTAGGTGCTGAAACAGAAATGGTTGCTTTAGCAAATAATAAAAATAAATCTTTAAAATTAGCAGCCGTTTTGGTTTTGAGAAGACTAAAAAGCGATAAAATTCAGATTTTCTTACAAGATGAAGATGAATTTATTGTGGAAGAAACTGCAAGAGCAATCAATGATGACTTGTCGATTCCTGGAGCATTTACAGCTTTGGTAAAAATGCTCAATAACGACAAATTCACCTCAGAACCGCTATTTAGAAGAGCCATCAACGTGGCCTTGCGAGTGGGTGACAAAACTTCATTGGATGCCTTGATTAACTACGCAAAGAAAGAAAAAATAACCGACGAACTAAGAGCAGAAGCGATAGCTGCATTAGGCACTTGGGCTGAGCCTTCTTTGATGGACAGGGTAGATGGCAGATATAGAGGCATAATAATTAGGGATTTAAACCAGGTTAAGCAAAGTATTGAACCCCATGTAACGGCATTCCTAAACGCCGAAAATTCCGAAACTCAGGTAGCCATCAGCCAGTTACTATCCAATTTGAAAATTGCATCTTTCAATGACAAACTGGTGAGTATTTTCGAGACCACTAAAGAACCAAAAGTAAAGATTGCCACATTAGAGGCTCTTTCTAATTTGAATTATGCCGGTCTAGATAAAATTGTTCAAAATGGTCTTCAAAACGAAAAATCTGAAGTAAGGGTAGCTTCAATTGGCTCATTATCCAAGCTGAATATCGACGAAAATGCACTGAATGAGATTGTAAAACCTATCTTTGAGAAAGGTTCTATCAGAGAAAAACAAAGACTCATCGGCACCTTGGCCAACATGCCTGTAACCAAAACAGAAAAAGTATTGGGTGCAATGATAGACATGATGGCAACGGAGAAATTAGACAAGGAACTTCTCCTAGATCTCTCAGAGGCCGTTAAAAAAACCAATTCAGAAAGTCTTTTATCTAAACTCAATAGTACCAAGAAGTCCGACGATTGGTTTGAGGAATTCAAAGTTGCACTCTTCGGAGGCAATACCTGGGAAGGAAGAAATATTTTCAACAATAACTCCACTGCTCAATGTGTTAGATGTCATTCCACTTCACCAAATGCCCCAACTTCTGTTGGACCTAATTTGGGTAAAATTGGAGGTAAACTTTCCAGAGAAATTATTCTGGAGGCTTTGGTAAAACCGAGTAATAGAATTTCCCCGGGTTACGGTCAAGTAAGCCTCACACTAAAAGACGGCCAAGAAATTACGGGGACTTTGATGTCAGAAAATGAGCATGAAATTGTGCTTACTACATCAGACGCCGAACCAACCAAAGTGGCCTTATCGAGAATTGCAAAAAGAGAAAACATGCCATCCAGCATGCCTCCCATGGGCGATATACTTTCGAAAAGAGAGATACGTGACTTGGTGGAGTATTTGGTAAGTATGAAATAATGTAACCCACAAAAAAAAGAGGAAAGTTAAAAGCTTTCCTCTTTTTTAATATCTCAAATCTACAATTCTCAGCTCAATTCCTCCGCCAATTTTTCCATCATAGTCAAGCATTTTTCAACCTGCTCGATGGCAATAAATTCATTGGCTCGATGTGCTTGGGCAATATCTCCCGGGCCACAAATAACAGATTCGAAACCAGCCAAAGCAAACTGACCAGCCTCAGCTGCATAGGCTACTGTTCCTAACTCTAGATTTCCAGTTATTTTTTGAATAAATGGCACTACATCCAGATGCTCAGGTGTGTCTAACGGCGGAACAGGCGGATGGTCTTCTTCGGTGATAATTCTGGCACCTGCAAATCTTTGTTGTAGCTCTGCTTCTAGTTCTTTACAGTAGTCAGCATAATCATTCAGAATATTTTCCAAATTACTTTTCGGGATAATCCGTACATCCCAGTAGAAAGTACATTTGTCTGCAATGACATTCGGAGCTATTCCTCCATTAAACTGACCAACATGGATTGAGGTATGATTCGGCGTAAAACGATCATCAATTTCACCCGATTCAAAAAGCTCGTTCATTTTGTTTTCGAGCCAAACCACCAATTTGGCAGCCACATGAATGGCACTTACTTCTCTTTTTATTCTACTACTATGCCCAGCCGAGCCTAAAACGGTAGTTTTTAGCACACAGATACCTTTCTGACCAACCACAGGTTGCATCATAGTGGCCTCTCCAATTATAGCATATTTCGGTTTTTCTTCATAAAAATCTCGTATGGCACAGGCCATTTCGTAGCCCGAAAGACAACCGATCTCCTCATCATAAGAAAAGGCAAAATAGATGGGTTTTTTAAGATTTGATTTCTTGAAAAGATCAACGCTTGCCAAAAAACAAGCTAAAAAGCCTTTCATGTCGCATGAGCCTCGGGCATACCACTTTTCATCTTTTTCGGTTAGTACAAATGGCTCGGTAACCCAGTCCTGACCTTTCACAGGCACTACATCGGTATGACCAGAAAGTATAACTCCACCATAAACCGCAGGCCCTATACGACAATGCAAAAGAGCTTTGTCGCCATCTTTATTGGGTACAACCTGAAAATCAATTTCTTGAGATTTTAAGTAATTGGTCAAATAATCTACAATCGCCAGGTTTCCTTGTCCACCTAAAACTTGGAATGCCACCAAGTCAGTTAAAATTTCTTTTGTTTTTTGAAGTCTCATTTTTTGTTTTTTTTTAAACACATAGGCACATAGAGATCCTAGTTTTTCATTGTGCCATATATATTCTTTTCTAATCTTTAATAAGTGGAATTTGCGTATTTTAAATATGTGCCCTATGTGCCTATATGTTTATTAAATCAAGCTGGCCCATAATTAATCATGACCGATATAATTACAAAAATAACTGTCAGGGCCACTAAAATAGCTACAACAGGTGCAATAAATCTCAGCCAACGCTCAAAAGGCACTCTGCAAATGGCAATCATGGCAATAAGCCCACCGAAAGTTGGGTTTACGAGATTACTCACACCATCACCAACTTGAAAAGCCAGAACCACAGTTTGCTTGGTCAGGTGTAACATTTCTCCCAAAGGAATCAAAATCGGCATAGTGGCCAATGCCTGTCCGCTACCGCTCGGAATCATGAAATTCATCAAACTTTGAGTGGCTACCATACCTACTGCCGAGAGATAATTGGGCAGACCTTCCAGCGAATTGGCCAGATAGAAAGTAATAGAATCACTGACTTTGCCTTCTTCCATCACGATTCTGATAGTGGCCGCAAAACCCACCATAAAAGCCCCTGGGGCTACTTTTGCAACAGAATCTAGGATGATTTCACCAATTTCGATATTACTTTTTTTAAGGAAAAATATCAAAAATACTGTAAGCATTAAGAACAAAGCCGAAATGTCATTAAGATACCATTTGTACTGAAATACTCCATAAATCATGATGGCCAACATAGCTACAAATGCCAACAAAATCACCCAATCTTTTGCACTCATCCTGAATTGGTCAATTGCTTTTGACAAAGAAAAGCCCGAATTATCCAAGTCAGTTCCCAAACCTTTTTCTGGTGTACTTTTATTTTTTTTGAAATAAGAAATGTTGTACCATGCCATTACAATAAGGCCCAAAACACACAAAATAATTCTCAACAAAGCACCAGAAAAAAGAGGTAAATCGGCGATTCGTTGAGCTGTACCTACCGTATAAGGATTGAACGGAGACAAACCAAAACCAACAGTGACGCCTCCAACAGCTATTCCAGTGGCCAAAACTAAATCACCACCGATGGCGAGACTTAAAACGGCAGCAATCGGAATCATCGCAATGTTATTTTCGTAGCCTATAAACATACCCAACCCCCCATAAACGAAGGTCATACCAGCTATCAGAAGGCTTTGATTTTTCTGTCCTAAAACTTTTACAAATGAACCCACCACATTTTCAACCGCTCCAGTTGCATTCAAAACACCAAACATTATTCCGCTGGCAACGATAATAAAAATAACTTCAATGGCAGCTTTATAACCCTTTGGCATAGATTGAAAAATTACCGTCGGGCTTAATTTAGCAGACTCAACGAAGTGAAATGAACCTGCAACTACCTTCATTTTACCATCTACTTCTACCCTATCAAATTCTCCAGCTGGTAACAGATAAGTAAAAAGCCATGCCAATACGATCATTCCAAACAGTATAATGACCGGATGCGGAATATATTCATACCATTTTTTCATTCGAGTTTCAGGGGTTTATTGGGTTTTTCAAGTGGTAATTTAGGCTCAAAACCATTAATAAAAAAACGACTCTAAACCAAAATGCATGTTTTGGGTGTTTATATTGAAATATTCAATTATTTTTGACAAACATTTAAACCAAATTTTATGTATTCTATCATTTTACAAGCTCACCATTGGATTGCGTTCATCGCTTTGGCCTTGTTGGCTTATGCTACTATAAACGGAGCAATTGGCTCCAACTCAGAGAAAGTATTTGATGATTCTCACAGAAAAATCAACTTATTTGCCTTGATTTCAACCCATACCATGTTGCTCTTGGGAATAGTTCTTTTAATTATTTCGCCTGTTGCACAAACTGCTTTTGCAGATATGGGAGCCGCAATGAAAGACGGAGCTATTAGAAAGGCCGTTGTGGAACACCCAACAATGAATATAATTGCGGCGGTTCTAGTAACAATTGGTAATGCAAAATCGAAAAAGGCAGTTGGGAATGGACGTAAATTCAAAGTTTCAATGATTTATTTTGGACTAGCCTTAATTTTAATTTTGAGCAGATTACCTTTCGATAGATTATTCTAAAAATATTGCCCCGAAAGGGGCTTTTTTATGCATTCTCACATCATTTTGTTCGATGGCGTTTGTAATCTCTGCAATGTTGCTGTACAGTTTGTACTTAAACATGACACCAACAATATCTTTAAATTTGCATCCCTTCAATCCGAATTTGCCCAAGATTTCTTAAAAAAGCACAAACTAACTACAGAGAATTTCGACACGCTAATATTAATCGAAAACAACCAAGTTTTCGTAAAATCAGAAGCAGTTTTTAAAATAGCCAAATATCTTCCTAGATTCGCTTGGATTGGTATTTTCAGACTTCTACCCATATTTATTTCTGACTTCTTCTATGATTTTGTTTCCAGAAACCGACTGAAATGGTTTGGCCAGAGTGAAAGCTGTTGGATACCAACCAAGGAGTTGGAGGAAAGATTTTTATAAATCAATTTTCTTTTAGTGGAAATTTATGGAAATTGCAGTCATATTTATACTCATCAATAAAACCTCAGAAAATGCATAATGCCATATACCAAGTTCCGCTTCCTCAAAACGAGCCTGTCCTTAATTACGCTCCCGGAAGTGCAGAAACCATTAATCTAAAAAAAGCCATTGAAGAACTACGTTGTAAAACCGTAGAAGTGCCGATGTATATTGGCAAAGACGAAATTTTTACCGAAAAAAAAATAAAACTCTCGCCTCCACATGATCACCAACATATATTAGGTTATGCCTCAGAAGGTGACGCCTCACATGTTTCTACTGCCATTGATGCAGCATTGGAAGCCAGAAAAAGCTGGGCAAATCTACCTTGGAATGAGCGTGCTGCGGTATTTCTGAAAGCCGCTGATTTATTGGCAGGGCCATATAGAGCCAAAATAAATGCAGCAACCATGCTAGGCCAATCAAAAAATGCCTTTCAGGCAGAAATTGATGCAGCATGTGAACTAATAGATTTCTTAAGATTCAATGTTTCTTTTTATCAAGAAATTATGGCCGAGCAGCCGCAATCTTCTAAAGGCGTATGGAATAAACTGGAATACAGACCTTTGGAAGGCTTTGTTTTTGCACTTACCCCATTCAACTTTACGGCCATTGCGGGTAACCTACCAGCAAGTGCAGCTTTGATGGGCAATGTTTGTGTTTGGAAACCAGCATACTCACAAATTTACTCTGCAAATGTGATAATGGAAGTTTTCAAATTGGCGGGCTTACCCGACGGAGTAATTAATTTGATTTATGTTGATGGACCTATTACTGGCGAAGTCGTTTTTAATCATGCCGATTTTGCCGGAATTCACTTTACGGGTAGCACTGGAGTGTTTCAAAACATCTGGAAAACTATAGGAGGCAATATTCATAAATATAAATCTTACCCAAGAATTGTAGGTGAAACTGGCGGAAAAGACTTCGTAATTGCTCATAAATCAGCGGATGCCAAAGCCGTTGCGGTTGGATTGGTTCGTGGTGCTTTTGAATATCAAGGGCAAAAATGCTCGGCAGCTTCAAGGGCCTATATCCCATCTAATATTTGGGAAGATGTGAAAAAATATATGTTGGCCGACTTGGGAGAAATAAAAATGGGTCCAACCGAAGACTTCTCGAATTTCGTCAATGCAGTTATCGACGAAAAGGCTTTCGACAAAATATCTGGTTACATATCTACTGCTAAAAATGATCCAAATGTCGAAATTATTGTAGGAGGAGGTTTTGATAAATCGGTGGGCTATTTCATAGAACCAACAGTAATCTTAACCAAAGACCCTAAATACAAAACCATGTGCGAGGAGATTTTTGGGCCAGTTTTAAGTATTTATGTATATGACGAAAACGCCTGGGAAGAAACTTTAGAATTGGTAAATACCACCTCTCCTTATGCTCTGACTGGTGCAGTTTTCTCCCAAGATAGATACGCAATAGACCAAGCTACCAAAGCTTTAGAAAATGCAGCTGGTAATTTTTATATAAATGATAAACCAACAGGAGCGGTAGTTGGTCAACAGCCATTTGGTGGAGCCAGAGCCTCAGGAACGAATGACAAAGCAGGTTCAAAACTTAATCTTTTGCGTTGGGTAAATGCTCGTACTATCAAGGAAACCTTTGTTTCGCCAGTAGATTACAAATATCCATTTTTGGGGTAGATAGAACACGGATTTTACTGATTGGACACGGACAGGTTTTGTTCGTGTCTTTTTTTTACAAATGCACTACCTTAGCCTTTTCCCAATCAATAGAGGACTCGGCTGTGCGAATATCTACAAATTCGTGTTTCTTTATTAGTTTATCAAGCTTTGAAAGACAGCCTTTTAGTCCATAATATGATTTGAACTTTCTGATGAAATTCAAGCCCGGAACCATCGGTTGTTCTGAGTCAAAATCTCTGGGGTGAAAATAGGTCATCACATAATCGGAATTTTTAGTCATTAAATCCAACAGAGGATATGGAAATAACCTAAAATAACCTCCACCCGAAAAGATCAAGTTTTTACCAGCAAAAGAAGAGAGGTTAATCGGAAATTCTTTCATTCGCATGCCGTCGATGTCTATCCAGCAAGGCTCGGCATGACCAAACTGTGCAAATCCACCGTGTGAACGCTTGGCTGGAAAAATGGAGGCGTCAATCTCAATTCCATTTTTCATTAAAACCTCAAAAACCCATTTATTTTGCTCCATTAATGAAAAACCAGGAGCTCTATAGGCCCTCACTTTCTTACCTATAACATCTTCGATAGATTTAATTGAACGCTCCAAATCTTGCTCAAAAGTATGCCGATTTTGTTCATAGGCCAACTGGTGCAAGTCCGAATGCGTTGCTATTTCATGTCCTCTTCTATCTATTTCTTTCAGAACCTCAGGGAATTTTCTAGCCACCCAACCCAAACAAAAGAAGGTGGCTTTTTGATTACCCAGCATTCCATGAATTTTGCTCATGTTTCCATGGATTCTCGACTCAAATCCCTCCCACTCAGCCTCCGTTTTGGTGGCGTCGTTGTCGAGGATATGAAACCATTCTTCTATGTCGAAAGTGAGTATTTTCATAAGTAAATTTCATCTCGAAAAGTCGCAGAGACGCAAATAATAATTATTTGAATTCTATTTTTGTGGTCATTAATTAAAAAAAACGTTTTCCAGCTTTGTAAAACTCGTCCACATCTTTTCTGGTCGGAAAACTGAAATAGGTCATTTCTTCCGCTGGATTAGGAATTAATTTAAAGCCGCCCTTCTGTATCAATTCCACGGACTCTATGATACATTCCATACCAATTTGCTTAGTATGATTTATCAACTCTTCTTGACTTCTATCCCCAATTTCTACTTTTTTTTGTACCAAAATAGGACCAGAATCTATTCCCTCATCTACAAAGAAAACAGAAACGCCAGTGTATTTCTCGTTGTTTTTCAATACCCAAAATGAAGGCATCAAACCTCTGTATTTGGGCAAAAGTGCGGTATGAAGATTTACACACCCATAAGTTGCCAAATCTAACAAGGGTCTTTTGAAAATCTGATTTCCACCAATTGAAATCAACAAATCAGGTTGATATTCTTTCAAAATAGCCCTATTTTCTTTGCTATTGATACTTCCTTGTACCTTTATCAGAGGCACTCCATATTTGTTCAATACTTTCGCAACCGAATTTCCAGCATCAAATTTGGATTTCAAAAACTTAAAACTGTAGTAGGCAAAAAACTTCAACCCAAAAACGTCATAAGTCTTTTTCATCTTTTCGAAAAATGACTCTCGCTTGCCAAATGGTGACACATCAAACAAAACAGTCCCAACGATATGAGCATATTTGGGCATATTTTTCACCAAATAGTCAATATTTTTTCCTAAATAAAATGGATCGTCTTGCGTAAGTATTACTATTCTCATATTTCGTAAAAAACTTTTTTTGGTAACAAAACCAAATTATTTATCCTTAAAAAGTTGAACGATTTTAGACAGCGGTTTCCACCAAAGTGTGTACCATTTTGGGGTGAGTCCGTTCACCTTCCAAGCTTTTCTATCCTCTTGATTAGCCACCCATCTATGTTTCCAAGATGCAGTGCTTGTACCACCATTTCTCATCGTCATCAATACTTTGGGAATGTAATGGGCCGACACGTCGTTTTTATACAGCATCCTCAACATCAACTCATAATCTGCCGAACAAGTAAAGTCTGTGCGGTAATTCCCAAACTTTTCGTAACATGCTCTTTTAACATAAAACGAAAGATGCGGTGGCATAAAACCTTTGAGCCAATATCCTTTTTTGTACTCGCCAACAGTCCAGTAGCGAACTATTTTGTCAATATTATCAGGATTTACGAACTGCTTATCGCCATAAATGGCATCGGTTTTATAGGTATCAAAACCAGCCGAAACCGCTTCCAAAACATCATTTGAAGGGTAAAAGTCATCCGAACCAATCATACCTATGATTTCGCCTTCAGCCATTTTGAGGCCTTTATTCATGGCCTCATAAATCCCCTTGTCTTTCTCAGAAATATATCTAATTCTATCTTTATATTTCTCCAAAACCTCCACAGTGCCGTCTTTCGAACCACCATCAACCACAATATATTCAAAATCCGTAAATGTTTGATTTAAAACACTCTGAATGGTATGCTCTATGGTACTAATGCTGTTGTAGCAAACTGTGATAATACTGAATTTCATCTTTGGCGGTTTATATGCCACTGCAAAAATACCATTAATTTGGTCTTTTCGGCATTTATCCATGGCATTTAAACAATATTTCCCGATTCTCGAAGTTGTTTTTTCATCATCAGTATTTGTTACAATGAGAATAAAAATCACATTTCTTTTTGCATTATTGTTTTCGTCAACTGCTCTCTCTCAAAAAAACAATTATCGAAATCTCGTGATGGAAGGCGGCGGGATAAAAGGTATTGCATACGGCGGGGCTTTGCTCGAACTAGAAAAAAAAGGTATTTTACAAAACATTACTCGAGTGGCTGGAACTTCAGCCGGAGCTATTCAAGCGTGCTTATTATCAGTGGGTTATTCACCAAAGGAAATCATAGAAATCGTAAATCAAACTCCAATAGAAACCTTCAATGATGATGGTTTTGTGGCAAAAGGCACCAAAAGGCTATTCAAAGAATACGGTTGGTTCAAAGGAGAAAGCTTCTTGAAAACAATGGAAAATGTGATATTCCAAAGAACTGGAAATGCCAATCTGACATTTGAGGAACTTCACCGTTTAGCCGAAGCTACACCATTTCGAGATTTATATGTGACTGGAACTAACCTCACTGACCAAACCTTGGTTGTTTTTTCTCACGAAACTTTCCCGAAAATGCGAATAGCTGATGCAGTAAGAATTTCTATGTCGATTCCACTTTACTACAAAAGCATTTGGATTGATGAAGAAGGCACTGTTTATGAAGAGCCATCAACCACCAAAAAATGCAGCCTTTTTGTTGATGGAGGATTGATGCTCAACTACCCGATTGATATTTTTGACAAAGCAAAATATGTCAATAGTACTGGCGAAGATGAGATTTTTAATGAACAAACCATCGGACTTAGACTTGAAAAATGTATTCAAATAGACCACCTGATGGCCAAAAAAGACGGTTCCGCCACGCAAAACATAAGTGATTTGAATTCCTACATGGATGCTTTGGGCGGTCTCATGATGCGAAATGTAAACGCCCCAAACGTAAGGGATTTAGAAAGAACTATCTATATAAACGACAACGGACTGAGTGCCCGAGTTAGAAAAGTACCTGACCATGAAAAACAAATGATGATGACTGCTGGACAACAAGCCGTCATTGAGTTTTTTGGTAGATAAAATTACATTTTTCTCAAAAAATGTTTCTATATTGAAATCAGATAAATGACCAATTAACTGGAAACAGCCAAAAACCAACTGATTGAGAATCTCAAAGCCATTTTTCCTTTCGGCAAAACCGAGGAAGAGGCGATTTCCTCGTGCCTAACTCCATTTACTGCTAAAAAAAGAGAATTTCTTCTGAAAAAAGGTGATGTATGCGATAAAATTTATTTTTTGATGCAGGGAGCCATCAGAGAGTTTATACTCGACAAAGATCAGAAAGAAATCACGGTTTGGTTCGGATTCGAAGGAGATATAGTTGTCTCTTTGTCCAGTTTAGTTTACTCCAAAGGAAGCCACACAGGTCTTCAGGCATTAGAAGACTCCATGGGTTTTTATATTGAGAAACCTGCTTTGGACGAGCTTTATGCCAAATTTCATACCTTAGAGCGAATGGGTAGAATAGTAACTGAGAAATATCTCTTGAGCACCGAAACCTACCATTATGACTTTCACTATCTCACTGCTAATGAGCGATTTGAAAAACTTCAGAAGGATAGAATGTGGATTTACAACAGGGTTCCACTTCATTACATTGCCAGCTATTTGGGGGTTTCAAACGAAACTTTAAGCCGAATCAGAGCCAAAAAGTCCTAATTTTGACTTATGTCAATATTAAATAAGTAATTTTTGAAATAGATTTGTGCGATTTCTATTTAACCCCTCTCAAAATGAAAAATTTACTTATTGCAGCTCTCTTCTCTTTTCTTTTGGTTTCCTGTAATTCAAGTGAAAAGACCAGCTCGAAACTTGACATAACCAGTTTAAAGAAAGCCTCTGAAGCTGATATAGAAAGCTTGTTAACCCAATTCATTGACGCTAAAGATGGCGACGTCATAGAAATCCCCGAAGGTTTTTATGATATGAACACGCAACTTATCCTTGATAGCTTGAACAATATTACCGTAAAAGGTGCTGGAATGTATAAAACGGTAATATCTTTCAAAAACCTCAGTACAGGTGGTGAAGGCATGAAAATAGCAGGAAATAATATAACATTGGAAGATTTTACGGTGATGGATGCACCTGGAGATGACATAAAAACACAAAAGTGTACTGGCCTAACCTTCAGAAGAGTAAATACTACCTGGACACATTCTGACCTAGCGAAAAGTGGAACCTATGGTATATATCCGGTACAATGTAAGAATGTTTTGATAGAGGAATGTGAGGTATCGCACTCTCGCGACGCAGGCATATATGTAGGACAATCTGAGAACATAATCGTTCGAAACAACTATGTTTTTGAGAATGTGGCCGGAATAGAAATCGAAAACTCTGACAATGCCGAGGTATACAATAACAGAGCAATTAACAACACTTCTGGGATTCTGGTTTTCAATCTTCCTGGTCTTCCAAAGGCATTTGGAGTAAATACAAAAGTGTATAAAAACTTAATAAAAGATAACAACCACGACAATTTTGCACAAGGTGTTGCTTCGGAAAATGGAAATCCTATCACGATGATTCCTCCCGGAAGCGGTGTAATTATCATGGCTGGAAAAAATGTGGAAGTATATGAAAACCAAATCATTAACCACAAAACAACGGGTGTGGCCATTCTGGATTATCAAATCACGGAGCTCAAAGTACCCAACCATCCGGGCTGGTCACCTTACTCAAGCGATATTTATTTTCATGACAACACCTTCGAACGTAAAATGGCCATTCCTGATATGTCCAAAGATTTTGGAAAACTTATCACAGCCAAGTGTCGCAAACCACAAGATGTAATATATGACGGAATCATAGATGAGAAAGTAGGTAAAGACCCCACCAAAAACCCAATGAATATCTGTATCAATGAAAAATCGACTGATTTTCGCTTTACAAGATTCGTAATTCCTGACAAAGGAGGTATAATGGACATAGCTGTAGTGAGTGATTTAGAAAACTTCAACAAATGTAAAGTTGAGGTAAAAACGGATGTAAAAGGTATTTGAAATTTATGAATTCCGTAAAAAAACTTACCATTTTTGCCTTGTTCATCTGGATTGGAGTTTCCTGTTTTAAGATGAAACAAAGCAGAATACCTTCTGAAATAGACTTTGAAAAGTTGCCCTATAAAAAACTCTCGGAATATGGTTTTTTCAAAGGTGATTTAGCCAATTTGGAAGCCAACGAAGGGGTTTTATTGTATGAACCAGCAGCATCACTATTTACAGACTATGCTCATAAAAGTCGCTTTGTGTGGATGCCAAAAGGCTCAAGAGCTAACTTTGACATCAATGACCAAGATAAACCACTTGACTTCCCTGAACATACCATTATTGTCAAAAACTTTTATTACCCCGCCGACTTTTCGAAGCCAAAAGGAGATAAAAGAATCTTAGAAACTAGGCTTTTAATAAAAAAGAACAACAAATGGGAGGCTTATCCTTACAAATGGGCAGACGACCAACAAGATGCTGACTACAAGTCTATTGGTGGAGTGATTCCGGTTTCGTGGAAAGACGAAAAAGGAGAAATGCATAGTATAAAATACGCTATGCCGAATAAAAACCAGTGTAAAAGTTGCCACAACCGCAACGGTACGTTTAGTCCAATTGGCCCAAAAATCAAACAGCTCAATCACGAAATAAGCTATGGTTCAGAAAAGAAAAATCAGCTGGATAAATGGGTGGAAGTAGGCTATTTGAGTAGTTTGCCTGATAAAAGCAAAATAAATGGACTAAAATCCATCAACGATGCCATGGCCAGCCTGGATACCAAAGCGAGGTCGTATCTGGATGTAAATTGTGGACATTGCCACAGCACTTATGGTCCTGCCGCTAGTTCAGGTTTAAGGCTCAATTTTGAAGAAACGGATCCTTATCACTGGGGAGTAAAAAAATCACCGGTGGCGGCGGGAATAGGAGCTGGAACTTTCAAATACGATATTTATTCAGGAAAAAGCTCAGAATCTATCCTTACATACCGCATGAACAGCACGCATCCTGGCATTATGATGCCCGAAATTGGCCGTGTGAGTGTTCACAAAGAGGGCGTCAAACTCATTTCGGACTGGATAGATTCATTACCAGCAGAAAAATAATGCTGATTATCAAGGATAAGCAGCCACTATTTCGATTTCGATAAACTTAAATCTGTTCACCAAAGCCGACACACCCAGGGTCGCTCTGACTGGTTTATTAGGATTTTCTGAGGTGCCAAAATATTGCTTGTAGGCGGCATTCCATCCGTCAAAGTCATATGCACCAGTTTTGACATCTGGCGTGAGATAAACCCTCATAGAAAATACATCTGCCATTTTTAGTCCTTTTTCAGCCAAGGAAGTTTTAAATTTTTCTAAAATCGACAAGGCCTGGGTTTTGGTGTCTCCATATTTGGCGTAATCCCCCTCAGCCAAACTGGCATTTAGGGCAGAGGCCGTCAGCCCACTCGAAAAATAAAGTTTCTTTCCCTCAGGAATTATAGCTGCATTGGAGATGATACTGCTCTCTGGCCCAATTAACTCTACCTTTTGGGCAGAAATTTCTTTTGTCAAAAATAGTAACATCACTGACAGAAACAGATTAAACACTTTGGCTTTTTGCATTATATTGATATTTAGTTTTTCTTTTCAAATAAATTATAAATAGTTTATAATCAGAAGATTAAAATAGTATTTTAAAATTTCGAAAACAAGAATTTTCAGACTAATTTGAAATACGATCAAACTAACCAAAGAAAAAATTATGAAAAGAAGAGACTTTTTTATCAATGCCGCATTGGGCAGTGCCGCTATTTCGAGCCAATTACTCACTTCTTGTACAACAGGTCCAATACTTTATGGAGACAAAAATTACAATATTAACAGAGGTTACCAATTTATACCAAAACTCAAGCTCTCAAAAGACCGAATCATAAAAGAAACCGTAGGTTTGCGACCTTTCAGAGCGTCTGGACCAAGAATTGAAAAACAGATATTGGGCAATAAAACCATCGTGCACAATTATGGCCACGGCGGAAGTGGCTGGTCATTATCTTGGGGTACTGGACACCTAGCCAGAAAACTGGTAATGGAACAACCCGACAAAAAAATCGCCCTTTTGGGAGCCGGAACGGTGGGAATAGCCACCGCAACTTTACTCCAAGAGAGTGGATACGAGATAACCATTTACACCAAAGACGTACCGCCGAACATCACCTCGAACCTAGCCACCGGAACTTGGTCTCCCGCATCAAGGGTTTGTGATAAGTCTAAATCCACCCCAGAATTTGAGCAAAAATGGGAAGAAGCTACCAGATTTTCATTTCGTAGATTACAGATGCTATTGGGCATGGAAGACATAGTGAGTTGGTGCGACGACTACGTAGTGCATAAATCCATCCCCAACACCACAGACGGAAATGGAGGCGGAGAAATCTTTCATTTAGAAGGCTTGGCCCCTGATTGGGTGCTGATGGACAAGAAAAACCATCCCTTTAAGGCCGATTATGTAAGAAAAAGGAGCAACATGATTTTCAACATTCCAAGTTATCTCAATTTTCACCTGAACAACTTCCTGCTTCGTGGCGGAAAATTAAAAATACATGACATCAAGTCTTTGGAAGATATAGATGCTTTACCTGAAAAAGTAGTGGTAAACTGCATGGGGCTGGGTGCCAAAAGTGTTTTTAATGACGAAGAATTAATGCCCATCTCGGGTCAATTGGCGTGTTTGATTCCACAAAATGAGGTCAATTATAAATTAGCGACAAAAGGTGCATATTTTATTACCAGAAAAGACGGCATCTATTTGGGCGGCAACGGCATAGACGGAAGTTGGGACACCAACCCAAAACGAGAACTCACCGAAAAATGGATAGATGTGCTCATGGATTTGATGAAAGAAATGAAGGGTTAAAACCATAATTTTACTCGGTTCTAATTATTTTTGACGGTTTTGGAGAAAAGCTCTTTAAATTTGGAAAACCTTAAGCCCTAAAACCATGAAAATACGCCACAAAGTCCTCTTTTTCTTGTTCTTGCTGTCTATCATAACATTTTTGGATAGGGTATGTATGAACGTAGTGAGCAAGTATGTTAAAGAAGACCTTGACCTTGACAATCAATCTTTTGGATATATTCTTGGAGCATTTTCGTTGGCTTATGCATTATTTGAACTCCCAACAGGTATTCTCGGCGACCGAATTGGCCCAAGAAAAGTCCTCGCCAGGGTAGTACTTTGGTGGTCGGGATTTACGGCCTTGACTGGAACTGCTTTTGGATTTGTGTACATTCTCATTGTCAGATTTTTATTTGGAATGGGTGAAGCAGGAGCATACCCAAATGCCTCCATTGCCATTGCACGCTGGTTTCCAGCTGTAGAAGTTGGCCGTGCACAGTCAGTGATATGGGCTGCTGGACGAATTGGTGGAGCTTTGACCCCTCTTTTGGTAATTCCTCTGGTTCATTTGGTAGGCTGGAGAATGGCTTTTTTCATTCTTGGAGTTGTAGGGAGTATTTGGGCAGCAGCCTGGTATTATTGGTTCAGAGATAATCCCTCAGAGCATAAGGGCATTACCCAAAAAGAGATAGATGAAATAGAAAGTGCCAGAAAAAATGCTCCGATTTCTCATAAAATCCATTGGAAAACCATCGTAAAGAATCCAAACATTTGGCTATTGATGATTATGTGTCATTTGTTTTTTTACGCTTCCTATTTCTTTACCAATTGGTCGTCGACGTATTTCCAAGAAGGCCGAATGATGACAGAGGATCAAACTAAAAACTTTATTTCGCTCTCTTATTTTCTAGGAGCCATTGGCTGTATAGTAGGCGGATTTGCAAGTGATTTTTTGAGCAAAAAGTTTGGTTTAAAATTAGGAAGAAGAATTGTTGGAGTAGCAGGACTCGGGCTTTCGAGCATTTGCTTTTTAGGTGCAGGTATGACCACAGACAATCAATTAGCAGGCTATCTACTAGCACTATGTGTGTTTCTCAAAGACCTTACATTACCAGTTGCGTTTGCGGTTTGTGTAGATATTGGAAAGAGAAACGCTGGAGCTGTGACTGGAGCCATGAACTTTGCAGGACAAATGGGCGGATTTTTCATCACCATTATTTTCGGAACCATTGTACAGCAAACCGGAAATTTCAACTATCCACTATTCCTAATTGCAGGCTGCTTGATTGTAGCCTCGGCACTTTGGTTCTTTATTGACCCTACTAAAGAGATTGTGGAGGGTTGAGGTAACATTTAGTTTAACTCCAAGGGTCTATATCTTTAAATCTAATCATATTGAATTCATTTCAATTGTGTAGAGAAGAATAGCAAACAAAATTTGGTAAATACTTGACATAATTTTATAAAAATAAGAGCCCAATATCAAAAAAAAGAGGTCGCCCACGCAACCTCTTTTTTGAAAAATAAAATTATTAAGCAATTAAAGCGGGTTTTGAACTACTGCCTTGTTAGCATCCAATTCAGCTCTTGGAATCAACCACTCCCACATTTTATCCTCAGCAGGAACATCATATATGGTTGTGATAGCTGCAATATGATTAGCTCCATTACGGTTCAACGGTGAATTGGTTCTCTTAAGGTCTAAGAATCTGAATCCTTCACCCCAAAGTTCAATCCTACGATTAAACATGATCTGATCAATAAGTTTTTCTCCCGTATTGGTACTCAACACAGCTGAAGCGTCTCTTTTAACAACCAGCTCTTGGAGTACTTTAGCAGCCTCTGCGTCTTTTCCTTGACGGGCAAGAGCCTCAGCCTCTATCAGTACCATTTCAGACGATCTCATGTATGGAATATCGCCCATGGTAGAAGTAGAAGGAGTACCTGGTAATTTGAATTTTTGATTCAAATAAGCAGGTCTAATTCCACCCGGAGGAGTTACAGCATTTGCAGCAGTTGGAGCTTTAATCCACATTTTTGATCTTACATCCGTAGTTGGGATTTGATCATAAAGTTTGCTATTAATAACTTTAGGGTATGTTCTGATTACTGTAGAGTTGTAGTTACAAGAAACATAAGAATGATAAGCACCAAAAAACTCCGATTGGTCTTCCAAATGGTCAAATCCCCACATCCACTCTGAGTTAGATATGTTGGAAAATCCATCTTGATAGGTAGCCTCATTCATTAAAGGGTACGACTTACGTGCCTCATTGGCAAACTTAGCCGCAGCCTCCCAGTTTTGCTGCGTTAAGGCAACTCGAGCCTGAATACCTTTGATAACATCGAGGTTAATGTGCGACTTATAGGTACGTGCTGTACCCAAAATCTTAGCCGCTTCTTCAAGGTCCTTATTGATTTGGGCATATACTTCCTCTACAGTAGCTCTTGGCAATCCTTCTACGGTAGGTTTTAACACAAGAGGCACACCTGGCGAGCTATTTGGCTTAGCTGCAGCATTGTATCTCTTGCCATAAAGCTGTATAAGGTTAAAATAAGACCATG
Source organism: Leadbetterella sp. (assembly GCA_035299025.1). Classification (GTDB taxonomy): domain Bacteria; phylum Bacteroidota; class Bacteroidia; order Cytophagales; family Spirosomataceae; genus Leadbetterella. The sequence continues at coordinate 135,742 of DATGXK010000010.1, read as the reverse complement.
CTCGTAGACCAAGAGCTTCTCCTAAAACTTGATCTTTTTGTGCCTGAGTTCCTACCGCATTTGGAGTATTCTCAATGGCCACATTGGTATTGGCAATTACCCTGTAGTACATTTCATAAGGAAGTCTTACACCAACGGTATTGTCCGTTCTATGAGCAACCCATCGTGTTTCAGCCACGTGCCAACTTGCTGAGGCAGCACCTTGAATTAGATCTTCACCCAAATGATCCATGATAAGCATCACAGCAGGATGACCGAAATGACCTTGAGAACCCAAATATCTGACAACTAACGAACGGTAAATACCATTAATAGCAGCTGAGGCATTTTTAGTAGTAGCATATGCAGAGGCCGCATCAACAGATTCTGTGGGTACGGTATTCAGGAAATCATCACTACAAGCAGTAAAATTGAGTACCAGCAAGATAGTCGACAATATAGTTATTATTCTTTTTTTCATTGTTTTCGTAAATTTTAAAATTAAAAACCTAAACTAGTACCAAACACAATTGATCTTGCACCTGGGTAAGTATTAGAAGTTACACCAGAAAAATCTTGCTGAATATTGGTTCCTTTACGTTTACCAAAGAACGCAAGGTTTTCTCCACTTACATAGAATGAAACTCCCCGTGATTTGATTTTAGAAGCCCATTTGGTTGGAACAGTGTAGGACAAGTTAACATTTCTAAGAGCAAAATAGGTCGCATCTAATAACCATCGAGTTGAGGCGGCGTCAAAGTCTGAAGTCCTTGAGGCATCCATACGTGGCACATCTGTAATATCCCCTGGTTTTTGCCATCTTTTCAATATGTCAACACTCTTTGCATTGTGATATCCTGAACCCATGATTCCAGCATAAGCACCATCATAAACTTTACCACCTACTTGGTATATAAATTGACCAGAAAGTTCGAAACCTTTATAACTGATGGATGTTCCAAAACCTCCGTTAAATTTCGGTATGGCAGAACCTGCATTTATGAATCTTGCATTACTGATATTGGTTGTAACTGTATCACCATTTTCTCTAACAAATGAGTTTGCTGGCACCAAAGCCGCAGCTCTATACAAAGCTTCTCCTGTTGCTGGATTAACTCCCATATATTCTCTTAACCAGTAATTTTGTATGTCTCTACCTTCTTCATATCTTTTGGTTCCCGTTACTATTACCGGAGTTTCTGCTGGTAATTTTGTAAACCTGTTGATAAAAGAGGTAGCATTTCCTGATACTACTATACTCAAGTCATTTTTCTTATAAACAACAGCAGAGGCAGCCATTTCAATACCTTTATTGTACATGGTACCAATGTTTCTAGTTTGGCTGGCTACACCAGATGATACTGGCAAAGGAACGTTAAATAGTAGATTAGAAGAAGTACGTTGGAATACCTCAACACTTGCGTTAATTTTATCTTCCAAGAAGCCAGCTTCTAGGCCTAAATCTGCAGCTGTACTTTTTTCCCACACTAAATCTAGATTTCCAAGACTACCTTGTAAAATACCCGGCTCAGTGGCGTTGTTAAAGCTCAAACTATAAGTGGGTTGCCATGCGTAAATATTTATATCCTCATCATTTCCAGTTTCTCCAAAGTTAGCTCTTAATTTCAAATTGCTAATAAAAGGCAAACTCTCCATAAATTTCTCTTGGTCAATTCTCCAAGCGGTTCCGATTGAGTAGAAATTACCCCATCTTACAGCCAGATTAAACTTACTCGAGCCATCTCTTCTTGCAGAGAGTGTAACTATATACTTCTCATCAAAATCGTAGGTAGCTCTTGAGAAATACCCCTCCACTCTTCTATCTCTTGCACGAGAATCCAAGTTAGTAGTGGTGGTAAAGTTTATAAGTTCAATGTTTCCGTCCAATACTTGACCTGTTCTTGACCCTCTAAGTCTATTATCTTTTTCATCATAACTTTCATGACCTAAGATGACGTCCACATTATGTTTACCGAAATTGTTATTATAATTTAACAATTGGTTAAAGTTAACCACAGTGGAGTTCTCAAATTCATTACTACCTGAGCCAGCAGGAGCACCGTCACCCACAATCGGGTTTCCAAACGACCTGGAATTCACGATTGAAATATCTGTACCGAGATTTGAGGTAAACTTAAAGTTTTTCAGGAATGTGAACTCCACATAAGCTCTTGCACCTACATTCGTTCTTTTGAAGAAGTTTTTGTTCAAAAGTGTTTCGTAAACATTGTGTCTACCAGCATACTGCGACCTGTTTGGAAGCCCCAATGCAGACATGTTACCGATATCATATATTCTCTTTCCATCTGCATCTAACAAAAACTGACCCGGTGCAGCAGGATTTATGGCATAAACAGGATAAATAGGGGCCATATTTCTAGAGAAAAAGAAAGGATTAACAAATGCCGTATTTGTTCCATCTTGACCAGAATTAGAATCCGTTAGACCACCGTTTACGTTAAGACCCGTCTTGAAGAAAGGTTTCAACTGCGTATTAACATTAAGTCTTAAGGTATATCTTTTGAAGTCAGAGTTTACCAAAAAGCCCTTATCACTCAAATAACCAAGCGATATCAGGTAGTCAGATTTGTTAGCTCCACCCGAGAACTTGAGATTCATCTCATCTCTTGAATTTGGAGCAATAAGTGGTTTTTCCCAGTTCATTTCTTCCGCATCATAAATCATTTTGGCGTTTGGATTGAATACACCCTCAGGACTTACGAGCTGATTAAAAGGAACGTCGAATACATTATATCCAACCAAAGCACCTAAGCCGTTAGTGGCAGTAGTTCCGGCTGTTGCTAAGGCTACAGGGTTAGTTTGTCTATAAGCCAAACTGTTTCTATTTGCCTCCCACATTAAAGTGTAGTAGTCTGCTGCCCCTACCCTTTCATACTCTGGAATTCCTCTAGAGTTATTTCCTTTGGTGTAAGATAGGTCTATATTATTTTTACCATCTCTACCCTTTTTGGTGGTTATCAAAACAACACCATTAGCGGCCCTTGCACCATACAAGGCTGTAGAAGCAGCATCTTTTAGTACGGTAACTGACTCAATATCACTCGGATTTATGTTGTTAATGTTTACACCTAGAGGCATACCATCGACTACATAAAGTGGATTATTCGATGCAGATACCGAACCAAAACCCCTAACTCTGATATTCGGGCTAGCTCCTGGCTGACCACTACCCATATTGGATTGAATACCCGGTGCAGCACCAGCCAAAACCTGAAGTACAGACGTGACTGGCCTCGTGGCAATGGCATCAGCGTTAATTACTGCTGACGAGCCAGTGAAAGAAGCCTTCTTTGCGGTACCGAAAGCAGTAGCTATTACTTCCTCCAAAACATTCGCTCCAGTTTCTAATTGAACGTTGACAATACTCTGACTACCAACGGTAACCGTGGTGGGCTCAAATCCCACATAAGAAAAAATCACTTGGCTGCCTTTTGATACACTTAGGCTATACTTGCCATTCGCATCTGAGGTAACCCCTTTTTTTGTCCCTTTGGCATAAATGCTTACGCCCGGCAAAGGAGAAGCGTCGTCTTTTGCTGTGACAGTTCCCGAAATTTGAACTTCTTGTCCAAACGCAGTTACACCCACCAGCATGAAAAATACTAGTAAATTTTTAAACATGGAATTGAAAATTAATTGGTTATAGATAATTAATGAAATGACTAAAAAAAGTAGTTAATTGTTTAAAGATGAAGTTTATTGCTCGAAATTAATGACAAAATAATCTAAGTTCATAGGATTTGTTTAAAAAAACTTATTACATTACAAATTTCTACACCGATTAGTCAATTTTGAAAAAACAAAATTTCATGCGGCGTCTAAAGTAAATTCCAGAACTTGTTGAATAGAAAACTTTTGGTTGCGTAAAAAGTAATTATAACTTCTCTAATTTGTAGGGGTATTTCTTGAAAATGAAAATAGCAAGCGAAGGTGCAGCTTTTACAGTTTTCAAGTTTAGGTTTAGATCACTGTCCTCTTATGTATTTTAGCAGTACCGCTTTGGTAGTTCAACCAAGCTGATACGTTTTTGAAAGAAAAAAACTTTCAAAAACATCTCGTAGACATGATTGCAAAATAAAAATCAGTTAACTATTTTAACAAATAAGGAAGACTAAATATTAGACTCCTTTAATTGTCGAATTTCATAAATCTTCGGGAAGATTATCCGAAATGCTAACTTCAATCGACAATTATTTGCACTAATTGTTGCCTGAACTATATTATCTCAGAACTAACGAAAAATAACATAAACATAAATGAAAACCAAATTATCCTCACAACGGAATATTCCCATGCTTTTTCTTGGGCAAATGATCCACTTTGTTTTCGAGCATGGCGAAGGCTTTTATGAGTTTTCTTCGGGTGAAACGTGGCTCTATCACTTCGTCGATAAATCCTCTCTCAGCTGCTGTGTAAGGGTTTGCAAATAGTTTGGCGTACTCGGCTTCCTTCTCTACCAATTTGGCTGCTGGGTCGGCCGCTTCAGAAATTTCTTTTTTAAATATGATTTCGGAAGCTCCTTTGGCTCCCATAACAGCTATTTCAGCACCCGGCCAAGCGAAGTTCATATCTGCTCCAATGTGCTTCGAATTCATCACGTCATAAGCACCGCCGTAGGCTTTTCTTGTGATTACGGTTACTCTTGGCACTGTGGCTTCACTGAGTGCGTAAAGCAGTTTTGCACCATTGGTTATGATTCCTTTCCATTCTTGATCTGTACCTGGTAAAAAGCCTGGCACGTCCACCAAAACCACCAAAGGAATATTGAAACAATCGCAGAAACGGGTGAAACGTGCAGCCTTTTTCGAACTTTCTATGTCTAAAACTCCAGCTAAACTTATGGGCTGATTGGCCACAATTCCAACACTTCTACCAGCCAATCTCGCAAAACCTACTACGATATTCTCCGCATAATATTTGTGAATTTCCATGAAAGAATCCAAATCACAAATACCCGAAATCACCTCACGCATGTCGTAAGGTTGATTGGCATTTTCGGGAACAATGGTTTCTAAAACCTCTCTGATTTCGTCGCCTAATTCGTAAGGTAATTCGGTTGGTGTTTCCTCACAGTTTTGGGGAATGTAACTCAAAAGTTGCTTGATTTGTTGAATACATTCAAAATCGTTGGCTGAAGTCAAATGGGTAACTCCAGACTTTGTGGCGTGCGTCATGGCCCCACCCAATTCCTCGGAGCTAACTTCCTCATTAGTAACGGTTTTTACGACATTCGGACCAGTAACAAACATATAACTGGTATTTTCCACCATCATCACAAAATCTGTGATTGCAGGCGAATAAACCGCCCCACCGGCACATGGTCCCATGATGGCAGAAATTTGTGGAATCGCACCAGAAGCACGTACATTTCGATAAAAAATATCCGCATAACCACCCAAAGAACGAACACCTTCTTGGATACGAGCACCACCTGAATCGTTCAAACCAATAACAGGAGCCCCCGTTTTCATAGCCATATCCATGATTTTACAGATTTTCTCAGCATGTGTTTCGGAAAGAGAGCCACCAAAAACCGTAAAGTCTTGCGAAAAAACGTAAATTAGTCGACCATTGACTGTTCCGTAGCCTGTAACCACTCCATCACCCAAGAAAATCTGATTTTCCATGTCGAAATCTTTCGTTCGGTGGGTGACCAAAGCTCCAATTTCTTCAAAAGAACCTTCGTCCAAAAGCAATTCAACTCTTTCTCGAGCTGAAAGTTTACCTTTTTTGTGCTGAGCGTCTATCCTATTTTGGCCACCGCCCAGTGCGGCTTCGGCCAATTTTTTCTGTAATGTTTCTACTTTATTCGTCATTGTCTATATTTTTCACCGTTAGGACGCTAGCTCGCTAAGTTTTTATGAAGAACGCCATTTGCTTAAGTAAGACTTGATTACTAAACTTTTCAAAAAATCTTTGCGACTTTCCGCCTTAGCGGTTAATTAATTTCTTTCATCAATATTTCAATAATTTCTTTTCCAGCATTCGCAATGGGTGTTCCAGGCCCAAAAACCGCCACCACTCCATTTTTATATAAAAAATCATAGTCCTGAGGAGGAATAACACCACCAACCACTACCTTGATATCCGGCCTCCCGAGTTCGGCCAAGGATTTTATGACTTCTGGGACGAGCGTTTTATGACCAGCAGCCAGAGAACTAATACCCACGACATGCACGTCATTTTCAATGGCCTGATTGGCAGCCTCTTGTGGGGTTTGAAACAAAGGACCAATGTCTACATCAAAACCGATGTCCGCAAAACCTGTGGCAATCACTTTAGCTCCTCGATCATGACCATCTTGGCCCAATTTCGCCACCAAAATCCTCGGCCGGCGACCGTCCAATTCCAGAAATTCATTGCTCAACTTTTGAGCTTCTTCAAAAACTTTATTGTCTTGCATAGCTTTAGAATACACCCCTTTTACAGATTGAATATCAGCCTTATATCTTCCAAAAACCACCTCCATGGCATCCGAAATTTCACCTAAAGTACATCTTTCTCGTGCTGCATGTATGGCTTTTTCCAATAAATTACCGTTTCCTGTTTTGGCAGTTTCAGTGATTTCATTTAATGCTGCTTGTACTTTTTCGGTCTTTCTTGCAGCCTTTATCTTGTTGATCAAAGCAATTTGTCCATTTCTAACCGCCTCGTTATCTACCTCCAGAGTACTCAGTGCCACCTCTTCTTTTACCAAAAATTGGTTTACACCTACAATTATTTCGGTTCCTCTATCTATGGTCGCCTGTTTTCTGGTCGCGGCTTCTTCTATTTTTAGTTTTGGAATTCCCTTTTCTATCGCATTGGCCATTCCACCGACGGCTTCTGTCTCTTCTATCAGTTCCCACGCTTTCTCAACCAATTCGGCCGTTAAATATTCGACATAATGTGAGCCAGCCCAAGGATCTATGGCTTTGGTAATGCCTGCATCCGCCGACTGTAAGTATTTTTGGGTGTCCCTGGCAATTTTGGCTGAAAAATCCGTCGGAAGGGCAATGGCCTCGTCTAAAGAATTGGTATGTAAAGATTGAGTTCCACCAAAAACAGACGCCATAGCTTCAATGGTAGTTCGGGCTATGTTATTGAATGGATCTTGAGCGGTTAAGCTCCAACCAGAAGTCTGACAGTGCGTCCGCAAGGCCAGTGATTTCTGATTTTTTGGATCAAATCTCTTCACAATTTTTGCCCAAATCAACCTCGCTGCCCGCATTTTGGCTATTTCCATGAAGAAATTCATACCTATACCCCAGAAAAATGAAAGCCGAGGAGCAAAATCGTCGATATCCAGTCCTTTTTCTACTCCAATTTTAAGGTATTCCAATCCATCGGCCAGCGTATACGCCAACTCTACGTGTGCTGGAGCCCCGGCCTCATGCATGTGATAGCCGCTGATGCTGATGGAATTGAATTTCGGGATATTTTTTGATGTAAATTCAAAAATATCGGCAATAATCCGCATCGATGGTTTTGGAGGATAAATGTAGGTATTCCGAACCATGAATTCCTTCAAAATATCGTTCTGAATGGTTCCTGATAGTTTTTCCATCAGTACGCCCTGCTCTTCTGCTGCCACAATAAAAAAGGCCAAAACCGGAATAACCGCACCATTCATGGTCATCGAAACCGACATTTGATCCAGCGGAATCTGGTCAAAAAGAATTTTCATATCCTCCACAGAATCAATGGCTACACCAGCCATACCGACATCACCCGCTACACGTGGGTGGTCAGAATCATAGCCTCTGTGGGTGGCCAAATCAAACGCCACCGATAAGCCTTTTTGACCTTGGGCCAAGTTTTTTCTGTAAAATGCATTACTTTCTTGGGCTGTAGAAAAACCGGCATATTGTCGGATAGTCCAAGGTTTGTTGAGATACATACTGGCATAAGGCCCGCCTAAAAAAGGAGCAATTCCAGACAAAAAACCTTGATGGGATTGTCTCTTCACAGGAAAATCACTTAATACTTCAATACCCTCTGCTGTGGCATAAACTTTTGAATCAGAATTTCGAATTTCTGAGACTGAATCCAAGGATATTTTTGAAAAATCCGGCCTCTTCATCTCTTTTTCCAATTGGAATTTTCAATTTCTGAGACTTTCAATTTGCTCTGGTTTGCGTTCCAATGTGCCAAAGCCAAAAGTGCCGCATTTCTTGCCTTGGCTTTTTGCCAATCTTGGGCTTGTTCTTTCGAGAAATAATTCTTCACAAAATGCGTATCAAATTGAGCAGAGCGGAATGCCTCGTGATCCATCACAAACAAACCAAATGGCAAAGTAGTGGCAAAACCTTCTATCTTATAGGCCTTTATGGCTTCTTTCATTTTCTCAATAGCCTCAATGCGGTCTTTGCCATAAGTCACCAATTTGGCTATCATTGGGTCATAATAAATCGGAATCTCCATACCTTCCTCGTAAGCGTCGTCTAGTCTAATACCATCTCCCTCAGGTCTCTCGTACTTCGTAATTTGCCCGATTGAAGGAAGAAAATCATTCAATGGATCTTCGGCATAAACCCGTAATTCCATGGCATGGCCCTTAATTTTTAAGTCTTCCTGACTGAAAGAAAGTTTTTCTCCTCGGGCTATTTTTATTTGTTCTTCTACCAAATCGATGCCTGTAATATATTCAGTAACAGGATGTTCCACTTGAAGTCGTGTATTCATTTCCAAGAAATAGAAATTCAGATTTTCGTCTAAAAGGAATTCCACCGTTCCAGCTCCCACATAATTACAAGATTTGGCCACTTTCACTGCTGCTTCACCTATCTTTAGTCTTATTTCAGGCGTTAAAATACCAGATGGAGCCTCTTCAATCACTTTTTGATGGCGACGTTGAATGCTACATTCACGCTCAAAAAGATGGACAATATTGCCGTGCTTGTCTCCCAAAACCTGTACCTCTATGTGCCTCGGAGACCCTACATATTTTTCTATAAAAACCGAACCATCTCCAAAAGCCGATTTCGCCTCCGATATCGCTCGGTCCATTTGTTCCACAAAATCTTCGGCTTTTTCTACAACCCGCATACCTTTTCCACCACCGCCCGCCGAGGCTTTTATGAGTATCGGAAAACCAATACTGGCCGCGATTTTTTGTGCTTCGGGTATGTCCGTGATGGCCGTGTCAGTTCCCGGAACCATCGGAATGTCATATTTTTTTACACAATCTTTAGCTGCCAATTTAGACCCCATCAGTGTTATGGAATCTGGTTCTGGGCCGATGAAGGTGATGCCCGCGTTGGTCACTTTTTCAGCAAAAATGGCATTTTCACTTAAAAAACCATAGCCTGGGTGAATTCCATCCACACCAAGTTCTTTGGCAAATCGGATGATTTTGTCCATATCCAAATACGACTTGCTGGATGCTGCTTCGCCCAAACAAACCGCCTCGTCGGCAAATCTTACATGTAAGGCTTGCACATCAGGCTCAGAATACACTGCCACTGTCTTTATGCCCATCTTTTTGATGGTTCGCATAATTCTGAGGGCTATCTCTCCCCTATTGGCGACTAATATTTTCTTCATTTATCTTTTATAAATAAGGTCCAAACTTCATTTATCATTTTTTGGCAAAGGTCGTCTATGAAATAACTGCCCTTCGACGGATCATTTACTCGATATAAAAAACTCTCGTTCCATAGTACATTTTGAATATTTCGAGTGATTCTGGCAGCAAAGCTTTCGGGATATTTTTCGGTATCGAAAGGTATGTTTTGCATCAAAACCGCATCAGTACCTCCAAAAACCGAGGAAGCAGTCTGTTGTGTGGCGGCAATCACCTGAGAATTTGGATCAGAATGGCTGAATTTTAGGTTTGAATAAACCAAAAGTTCTTTTTCAGGATGGCCATAGGCCTCCGCAATTTTTCCCCAAATAATTTTTAGGGCTTTGTGTTGGGCAATATTCAGATAGAAATTTTCTTGAACCGGCAAACTGATGACCATATCATAACTTTCATGAAAAACCAAACGCTCAGCCTCTCTTAGTATGTCGGAAAGGTTTTCAACCACAATACCCTCTTTTTTGCACGAGAGTTCAATCTTTCCAGAACCACTTGCTTTTTGGGCTTCATCTTTGGTCAAACCTTCAAATATGAAATTAGGCTCTTTGCCAATGACAAATTTTTCTAAATTCTCAAAAAATGTATTTGAGCCAAAAAAATCATCTGAAAAACTAAACCTAACTAGAATAAAAGATAAAAAAACATTCTTAAAAACTAATTCAAAATCAAAATCCTCGGAGTCAATTAAGAGGCTAATTCCTGATGCTCCGCCTTCGAGAGCTTCCAAAATTTTGTTATTTAACTCAAAAGAAGAACTGCCTTGTATATGCTGGAAGATCGTCCAGCCCACCGTACTTTTATTAATTTTGGGTAATGCTAAATCTACCTTGTTGCCAACAAATGGATTGGCAAACACTCCTTTAGTTAATTCATATGGCTCAAGCGGGATTTTCAATTCCTGCTCTACCAATTTAAGCCACGTTTGCTGGTCAGCTTCTTGAAATTCTGAAAAAAGATCGCTCATTTTATTCCAATTCAATTAAAACCTGACCCTTATCCACTGCCTGTCCTTTCACTACATTTATTTTCTTAACTACCGCTTCGTGTGGAATTTTGATTACATTCTCCATTTTCATGGCTTCTAAGATCAGCATTTTATCATTTTCTGACACTGTTTGACCTTCTTCCACATTAATCTCAATCACCAAACCGGGCATGGGTGCTTTTATTGATTTAATTTTAGATACTTTTGGTTTATTGAGGCCCATGGTGTCCAAAATTTGATCCAATTGGGTCTTAATCTGCACCTGAAACCGCTCCCCGTCAATCTCCACTTTATAGTTTTTACCATTCGCCGAAATCACCTCTCCTTTGATAATTCTCTGCTGATGAATAAGAGAAAAATCTTTTGCATTTTTGTTCAAGGCATCCAGGGCTGCAATTTCACTTTCAGCGAAAGAAAACTCGTATCCTCCGGCGTTCACAATAATATTTTTATCTGGCATAATATAAAATTCTACATATAAAAACTTTGAAATGCAATATAACCAAGGGCTACTAATATTTTTTTAAACCGAATGAAAATAATTAGAAAAATACAATTAAAAATTTCAAGATATTAGAATAATACAACGAAAAGGCATTAAAAATAGGGCTTTATTGCAAATTTATCTATCTCAAATATAAGTATTTATTCACTAAAACCAATAATCAGCAAGCATCTCTCTAGAACAAAACATAAGTTTTAAACACCACACGAATATTAGAATAATACAAAAAGATATCTCAAGTATTTCATGTTGTATAATTCCATTAATAAATATAAAAATTAATGCCCATATAATTATTAAAAAAAATTATTAATATTGTAATCATTATGCTAACTATATGAATTCGAAGATAATAGGGATAAGTTTTTTTGCTTTAATCGGTGTGGCTGCCTTAGCTATTATCAACATTGAATGTACTCCATCTGTCGGTCAGGAAATTCCTGATGTGGTAGATTATAATTTTCATGTACGTCCCATCCTTTCTGACAGGTGTTTTGCATGCCACGGACCAGACGAGAAAAAACGTGAGGCCAATCTTCGACTTGACACTGAAGCTGGGGCCTATGCGGCTTTACAAGACAATCCAAAAGCCCATGCCATCGTAAAAGGAAACCCAGAGGCCTCCGAGGTTTATAAAAGAATTGTGGCCACGGATACTTCCATAAAGATGCCTCCGCCAAGCTCAAATCTGACCATCACGGAGGATGAAATCAAAATCATAAAAAAATGGATAGCTCAAGGAGCTAAAATAAAGAAACATTGGGCTTTTATTCCCCCTCAAAAATCTGAATTACCTAAAGCTGACAAAGGTTGGGTGAAAAACGAAATTGACTATTTCACTTTTGACAAAATGAAATCTGTTGGTTTAAGTCCTTCAGAACAAGCTTCAAAAGAAGCTTTATTGAAAAGAGTGAGTTTTGACTTGACAGGTTTGCCTCCAACCATAGAAATGCAAGATGCTTTCCTGAAAGACGAAAGCCCGAATGCATACGAAAAAGTGGTCAATCAACTCCTAAAAAGTAAGCATTTTGGTGAAAAAATGGCACTCAACTGGTTAGATGTGGCCAGATATGCTGACTCGCATGGTTATCAAGACGACGGCTTACGCACCATGTGGCCTTGGCGAGATTGGGTGATTCATGCTTTCAATTCTAATTATTCTTATAAAAAATTCATCACTTGGCAATTGGCTGGGGATATTTTGGCTGACAAAATGAAGTGGCATCCAAAGGCTAAAGAAATGCTTCTGGCGACGGGATTTAACCGAAACCACAAAATAACCCAAGAAGGCGGGGTGATAGACGAGGAATATCGTGTAGAATATGTGACTGACCGAACCAATACTTTTGGAAAGTCAGTTTTGGCCCTCACACTCGAATGTGCCAAATGCCACACACACAAATATGACCCCATCAGCCATGAAGAGTATTATGGTACCTTTGCTTTTTTCAATCAAGTACCTGAGAAAGGACTTTTTGGTACCATTGATGCGTCATTTGCTGATCCTCCAAACATGAGAATTAAAGATGAAGACGTGAAAAGCATTTTTAATTTCATCAACAAAAAAGACTCCTCGAAACTTGAGGTGATGGTCATGAAAGATTCATCGGTAGTAAGACCAACTTATATTTTAGAGCGAGGAAACTACGATGCACACGGCAAAGTGGTAGATTTTACCACGCCGAAGGCCATTCTTGAGTTTAAAGGATACGAAAAAAACAGATATGGACTTACGAGATGGTTATTTGACGATAAAAACCCGATAACTTCTCGTGTGTATGTGAATAGAATCTGGGAGCAGTTCTTTGGAAGAGGAATAGTGAAAACCACGGGGGATTTTGGTATGCAAGGGGAGTTACCGACCCATCCCGAATTGCTTGACTGGTTAGCTAGTGATTTCAAACAAAACGGCTGGAATATCAAAAGACTCGTAAAGCAAATTGTCACCTCAGCCACTTACATGCAATCATCAAGCGTAAAGGACGAACACAAAAAAATAGACCCTGAAAATAAATATTTGGCTAGAAGTTCGAGACTTCGAATTCCAGCCGAAAATGTCAGAGACCATGTTTTGGCCACATCTGGCCTACTAAATGGAGAAATAGGCGGCCCAAGTATTAAGCCTTACCAACCCAAAGGACTCTGGGAAGTAGCTACTTCAGGTAGAGGAAGCTTGGCCACGTATGTGCAAGACCATGGCAAGGATTTGTACAGAAGGGGCATGTATGTATTCATAAAACGTACGGTACCACCACCAGCTATGCTCATTTTTGATGCTAGCAATCGAGACCAATGCGAAGTGCAGCGTTCGCGAACCAACACACCTCTACAAGCCCTGGCCATGCTTAACGACCCGCATGTACTAGAAAGTGCCAGAGTAATGGCTCAGGAACAGCTTTCGAAAAAGGCAAGTATTGACGATGCCATAATAACCGGTTTTAGAAAAATAGTTTGCAGGGCACCTTCAAAAAAAGAATTAGAGATTCTTAGAAAATACTATGAAGAAGAATTGGTGTTTTTCAAAAAACAACCACAAAAAATCAAGTCTCTACAGAAAATTGGAGAATACGAACATAAACCCGTGAAAGATGGTGTGGCCTTGGCGGCACTTTTACAGACTTTTCAGATGATGTTTAACATGGAAGAAACCCTTATCAGAATATAGAAAATGGAAAATGAGTTTTTAAAAAATAGACTTAACGTCAACCGCAGACATTTTCTAGGCAAAGCTGCTGTAGGCCTTGGAAGCCTCGGTTTGGGTTCACTACTTATGCCTAATTTGTTTAAGGGAGAATCATCAGAAGCTGGATTACCACTGGGATTGCCCCATTTCGCTCCAAAAGCCAAAAGGGTAATTTATCTATTTCAAAATGGTGCACCATCGCAATTGGAAAGTTTCGACTACAAACCGATGCTCAATAAACTTGCCGGTCAAGACCTGCCGGAGTCTATCAGAAACGGCCAGCGACTCACTGGAATGACAGCCAGCCAGACTAATTTTCCGATGGTGGGGTCTTATTTCAAATTTGCACAACATGGTAAATCTGGAGCATGGATTTCTGAGCTTTTCCCAAATATTGCCAAAATAGCCGATGATATTTGTATCGTAAAAACGATGAATACCGAAGCCATCAACCACGACCCTGCTCTCACTTTTCTTCAAACTGGAGCACAGGTGGGCAACAGGCCAAGTATGGGTGCATGGCTGAGCTATGGTCTAGGCAGCGAAAACCAAAACCTTCCGGCATTCTGTGTTTTACTTTCTCGTGGAAGAGGCAATGGTCAAGGCGTCTATTCAAAACTCTGGACCAATGGTTTCTTAGATTCTACGCACCAAGGGGTGGTGTTTTCAAGCGGCGAAGACCCGATTTTATACTTAAACAACCCCGAAGGAACCGACAAAACTTCGAGAAGAAGAATGTTGGATAAATTGGCAGAACTCAATCATTTGGGATTTGAGGAAAACCGCGACCCCGAGGTAGAAGCCAAAATAAAGCAATACGAAATGGCCTACAGAATGCAAACTGCTGTACCTGAGCTTACTGACCTCTCTAAAGAGCCTGACCACATCATTAAAATGTATGGCCCTGACTGTTTGGTTTCCGGAACCTATGCTGCAAACGCCCTTTTGGCAAGAAAACTCTCAGAATCAGGGGTGCGATTTGTTCAACTTTATCACCAAGGCTGGGATCAGCACGGCAACCTAACCGGCGAAATGCCACTTCAAGCCCAAGATGTAGATAGAGCCTCCGCAGCACTCGTAACTGACTTAAAACAAAGAGGTTTACTAGATGAAACTTTGGTAATTTGGGGAGGTGAGTTTGGAAGAACGAATTATTCACAAGGCAAATTTGGTGTAGACAATTACGGAAGAGACCACCACCCAAGGGCTTACAGTATTTGGATGGCTGGCGGTGGTATAAAAGGGGGTACAGTTTACGGCGAAACAGACGAACTGGGCTATAATATCATCAAAGACCCAGTTCATATTCATGATTTCCATGCCACTGTTATGCACACCATGGGGCTTAATCATGAGCAACTCAATTATAAACATCTGGGAAGAAGATACAGACTCACTGACATTGCAGGAAAAGTAATCCCCGGACTTTTGGCTTGATACCATTTATGAAAAGAATCCTTTCCTACGCTTGTTTAGGTTTAAATGTAATCTTAGTATTTGTAGCCTTATTTGAAAATCAAGTTCAAATCCCCGACTGGTTTTCATTTATCGGACGTGTGCATCCATTGTTATTGCATATTCCTATTGGACTTACCGTAGCGTTGCTTTTATTCAATAGTTTAAAACCAAAAGTCGAGGAGCAGTCTTTCGATTTAATATTGAATTTTCTACTTCTTATTTTAGCATTTACGAGTGTATTAAGTGCATTTGCGGGCTTGGTGTTATCTTTTGAAAATGGCTATGAGGCCGAAACCATCCAAAATCATAAGTACACAGGTATTGGATTAAGTTTACTGGTTTATCTAATTTATGAGTTTCGAGAAAGTATTTTCACCTCCAAGGTTTTCACGAACGTTACCTTGATACTTACCATCATTGTGGTATCAATAGTTGGTCATTTGGGCGGAAACATCACCCATGGAGAAGATTTTTTATTGGGCGAAAAAGAAGCCAAAACTCCAGAAACTACTTTCGACAAGTTTGTTTATCCAATTCTGGACCAAAAATGCAAAAGCTGCCACAACGATCAAAAAACCAAAGGCCAGCTTAACATGAGTACTATTGAAAAAATAAAAAAAGGAGGTAAAAATGGGCAGCTTTGGGTGGGAAATGACACTTTGAACAGCCATATCCTTAAAAGAGCTTATTTAGATTTGGAGGATAAAAAGCATATGCCGCCAAAAGGAAAACCGCAATTGACTGCTCAAGAACTACTAATTCTAAAAAAATGGATACAAGAAGGTGCCAAATATGACCAGAAACTCTCGGACTTAAAACCTTCCTCATTTTTTTACACTTTGGCAAGCAACCAAGAAGTAAAAGTTGAGGCTAAGGTTTATAATTTCTCAGCGGCATCGGAGAGCACCATTAATGAATTAAGTACACCTTTTTGTACCATAAAACCCATTGCCAATAACTCACCTGCCGTCAAAGTAAACTTTTATGTGAGTTCAAAATTTGAACCAAAAACACTGAGTTCACTTTCGAAAATTGGGGAGCAAATTGTGAGTTTGAATCTTTCTAAAATGCCTGTTACAGACGAAAGCTTTGGAGAAATATCGAAATTCCAGAACCTTGAATATCTGAATCTTAACCAAACCAACATAACTGGAAAAGGAATAGAAAAGCTCAAAAATTGCAAAAACTTGGAAGTTTTAGCTATGGCCAATACCAAGATTGGCTTCGAGAATTTGCTTAAAATAATGGATATGCCTTCACTGAAAGAAGTCTATCTTTGGGAAACCAAGTTTACCAAAGAGCAATATGAACAACTGAAGAGGTCAAAAAAGAGAATTGAACTGGGATACGTTCCTGATGAATCTGAAACCTTGAAACTTAATCCTCCCATTTTGGTGAATGAAAATCAAATATTGGAGGGCAACACCACCATTTCTCTTAAACATACACTGCAAAATGTCGATATTCGCTACACCTTCGATGGTTCCATTCCTGATTCAGTAAATTCGCCAATTTATAAAACACCTCTACTTTTAAAAAATTACGGAGCCATAAAAACCATCGCCACCAAAAATGGCTGGCTGGCATCTGATGTGAAAGAATTCTATTTCTTCAAATCAAATATCAAAGCAAAAAGCTTGAAACTTCTGACCAAGCCTAACCCGCAATACCCGGGTAATGGAGAACTTACATTAGTTGACAGAAAACAAGGGGATGCGGTTAATTTTAAAGACAAAAATTGGTTGGGTTTTAGAGAAAATCCCATGGAAGGAGTTTTTGATTTAGAAAAACCTAGTAAGCTGAACGGTCTCACCATCAGTTATGCTGAAAATACCGGTCAATACATTATGCCTCCAGTTTTTGTTGATGTATATATCAAGGAAGTTGGAAAACCTCTAAGTCATTTTAAGAAAGTAAA
Organism: Leadbetterella sp.; assembly: GCA_035299025.1. Classification (GTDB taxonomy): domain Bacteria; phylum Bacteroidota; class Bacteroidia; order Cytophagales; family Spirosomataceae; genus Leadbetterella. Next base: position 118,631 of record DATGXK010000010.1, on the reverse strand, counting down.
TGTGCCACAACTGACCAAAATGACTTTAAACGGCACAAAGGGGGTAGATATACCATTAAACAAGACCAATATTGAGCAGATAAAATTAATAGTTCAACCATTGACAAAACTACCTGCATGGCACCCTGGAAAAGGCGATAAAGGTTGGTTTTTCGTGGATGAGGTGTTTTTCTATTGAGAAGCAATTCAAAAAACATTACCTTTGACTAAAAAAACTTCGTCTTGGAGCAAATACTAGAAGCCTTTGGATTAAATCTAAACGATTATAATTATAAACCTTTTGGTTCCGGCCATATCAATTCCACCTTTTTATTAGAAGCGTTAAGAACCGAGCAGAAATTCGTTTTACAAAAAATAAATACCCACGTATTTCCAAAACCATGGGTAATTGCCCAAAATATTGGCAATACATCCGAATTTCTCTCTCAAAATCATCCCGACTATCTTTTCATACACCAAATCAGAACTAAAGATGCACAAGATTTGGCTGTCGTAGAACCAGAGTATTGGAGATTAAGCCCATTTATTTCTAACTCCTACTCCATTAATACCGTTTCAGACCCTAAAATGGCTTTTGAAGCGGCCAAAGCCTTTGGCCTACTTACCAAAAATCTGCATTCTATGCCTTTAGATGGTTTGCAGCCGAGTATTGAGGGTTTTCATGACCTAGGGTGGAGGTTTCAACAGTTTGAAGATGCCTTAAAAAACGGCAACCAAGGTAGAATAAAATCCGTGACCGAGGAAATTGACTTTGTTATTAACCAAAAATACCTTGTTGATACCTATCAAGAGATCATTTCGAATATCGACTATCCCACAAGGATGATTCACCACGACACCAAAATCAACAATGTATTGTTTGACCAAAACACCAACAAAAGCCTGTGTGTCTGTGATTTAGACACTTTGATGCCTGGAAAAATAATCTCTGATCTGGGTGATATGGTGCGGACCTACACCTGTGAAGAATCCGAAGAGAGTACGAATTTTGAAAATATAAAAGTTAGACCTGAATACTTCGAGGCTCTTATGGCTGGTTATTTGAGTCAAATGAAAGCCCTCATTACAACCGCAGAAAAGGAAAATTTATTCTTTGCCGGGCCATTTATGATTTACATGCAGGGCCTTAGATTTTTGACAGATTACCTCAACGACGACCTTTACTATCCTATAAAATACCCTGAACACAACCTCAATAGAGCCAAAAACCAGAGGATGCTTCTGGAAGATATTTTCATAAAGGAAAAGGAACTGAAAGCAGTGATTGATACTATTTTCAATTAATTAGTTTTAATTCTAATTCACCAAAATTGCTTTAATGTACTAACAGAACTACATTTGCATAAACTTTCCATAAAAATCTTAGTTTCTGTTGAAACGGTTCATTGCTTATGTTGAAAAAACTTCTTTTGCCTTTTTTATATCTATCCCTTTTGGCTTGTCAGAAGAGCCAGAAAAGTACTTTTGATAGATTTCCAGAAGGAAAAAATAAGAAATTCATCACTGTTGACGGCATAGAACTTAAAGACCTTGAGCTCCAATTCACCTTATTTGCCTCAGAGCCAGACCTTTTCAATCCCACCAATATGGACATCGACCATAAAGGTAGAATCTGGATTTGTGAGGCTTACAATTATCGAAACGATGTAAACAATGTCCCATACAACAAAAAAGGCGACAAAATTCTGATTTTAGAAGATACCAATGGTGATGGAAAATCAGACAAAACCAAGGTTTTTTACCAAGGTGAAGACATTAATTCTGCTCTCGGAATTACCGTTTTGGGAAACAAAACCATCGTTTCTTGTAGCCCAAATGTTTTTGTTTTTACAGACGAAAACGGTGACGATATTCCTGATAAAAAAGAAATCTTATTCAAAACAGTAGCGGGATTACAAAGTGACCATGGCGTACATTCTTGCGTTTTTGGACCTGATGGCAAATTGTACTTCAATTTCGGAAATTTTGGCGAAGGGCTTTTGGACAAAAACAACCAACCTATCAAAGACATTTATGGAAGAGTAATTGGCCAAACCAAGGCTCCTTTTCAAGATGGAATGGCTTTGAGATGCGATGTGGATGGTAAAAATTTCGAGGTTTTGGCTTGGAATTTTAGAAATAACTACGAACTCTGTATTGATTCTTACGGCAGAATTTGGCAATCAGATAATGACGACGACGGCAAAAAAGCCAACAGAATCAATTACGTAATGCCAGGTGGAAACTATGGATACAAAGACGAAATGACTGGAGCCGATTGGCGAGTAAACCGTACTAATCTGGAGGATTCAGTTTTCAATCAACACTGGCATCAAAACGACCCTGGAGTGATTCCAAACCTTAAAGTAACCGGATACGGCTCACCCACAGGAATCTTTATTTACGAGGGTTCACTCCTTCCCGAAAAATACAGAAATACACTCTTTTTGGCCGACGCTGGCACCAACGATGTTTCTAGTTACGAGAGAATAAATGAAGGAGCTGGTTATACCATAAAACAAAACCTAATTTTAGATGCCACACAAAAAGACATGTGGTTTCGACCGTCTGATATTTGTACCGCTCCCGACGGCTCCGTTTTCGTGGCGGACTGGTACGATTCCGGTGTGGGCGGACATTTTATTGGCGATTTAGAAAAAGGTAGAATATACAGATTGACCAGTAAAAAGGCCGACTACAAAATACCGACCTATGATTTTAAATCGGTCAGTTCGTGTATTGCAGCTTTGCAAAACTCATCCAATTCTGTTCGGTATTTGGCTTACACAGCTTTGGCACAAATGAGCAAAAATGCGGAGTCTGAGTTAGTAAAACTTAGCAAATCAGACAATCCTGTTTTTCAGGCTAGGGCATTTTGGCTCCTTTCAAAAATAGATGAAAAGTATGTACTAGAAGCCAGCAAAAACGCCAACGAACAAGTGAGAGCTGCATCGGTAAGAATTGCGAAAAGAGAGAATAACAGCACTTTTCTAGCCAGCATGGCCAGAGACAATTCCTACCAGGTAAAGCAAGCAGTGGGCTCCGCTATCTACAACACTGAAAATGAACAAGCCTGGCTTAACCTGGCAAATAGCTACAAAAAAGGCGACAAATGGTTTCTGGAAGCTATTGGAATTGGTGCAGATGGGAATTGGGATAATTATCTAGCAGCATATTTAAAAGATAAAAATTGGAGAAATGATGAGGCCGCCAAAGATATTATTTGGAGAAGTAGAGCAAAAAATACGCCTAAATATCTTGCAGAAATTATCCGTTCTTCCGATTTAAAGGACAGTTACCGTTATTTCAGAGCATTTGATTTTCAGGAAAAAAATACTAAAAACAAGGCTCTTTTGAGCCTTTTGAAAAACTCTAAATCGGAGGAACTAAGTCTTTTAATTTTCAAACATTTTGATGCAGAATCTATCGTAAAAGACGCTGAATTCAATGCCATTCTTCCCCGCGTTCTTGATAATATCAGAAACGAGGTCGATTTTATCGATATTGTTGCGAAATATGGACTCCAAAATCAACGAGTCAGGCTTGAAAACATAGTTTTGGAAAGCACAAATCCAGAAGTTTATGAAAAGGCGGCCTTGGTACTATCCCAACTTTTTGGTGTTATGCCATTGAAGGAAGCCATTTCAGCCAAACCACTTGTTGAGGAAAAAGCCATCAAAGCCATACAAAGAATAGGTTTGGTCGACAATGAAACAATCACCAAGCAATTGATTTTGATATTTTCAAACAAAAAATATCCTTTCAAAATAAGAGAGGCTGCAGTGCTGGCCATGGAAGGCTACCAAAGTGATATCAAACTTTGGAATTTGGTGAAAATTAATAAAGTACCAAAAGAACTCATCCCTGCAGCCAAAGTGGTGTTTACCAAAACTTTCCACAGCGACCTAAAAGTGCAATTTGAGCAGAAATTTGGCAAACCTCAAGTGCCCCAAATAGCCATAAAAGCCAACTTCTTGGATAAAAAAGGTAATGCGGCTAAGGGAAAAGAATTGTTCGGTATGTATTGTGCCACCTGCCATGTGGTCAATGGAAATGGTATGGATTTTGGCCCAGCTTTGAGCCAAATTGGCAAAAAACTAACAAAAGAGAGTCTTTACAATGCCATCATAAACCCAAGTCAGGGTGTAAGTTTTGGCTACGAAGGCTACAACATTTCACTCACCGACGGTTCTGCATTTCAAGGAATTATCACCAGCAAAACCAATGAAGAATATCTGGTTAAACTTCCCGGCCAATCTCAAATTGTGGCCTACAAAAAGTCTCAAGTGAAATCAGCAACCAAAATGGAAACCTCACTTATGCCGGCATTCCCTTTGAAAGAAACCGAATATTTGGATTTGATTGCGTATTTGGAGGAGTTGAAATAGTATTTTAAACAAAATATTTTTTCCTAAACCAAAAAGCCAAATTCACCAAGGCTATCAATGCTGGAACTTCCACCAACGGCCCAATAACACCCGCAAAAGCTTGGCCGCTGTTGATACCGAAAACGCCAATGGCCACAGCTATAGCCAATTCAAAATTGTTTCCAGTAGCCGTAAAGGCAATGGAGGTACTTTTTGAATAATCGGCACCAAAGTATTTTCCAATGAAGAAACTCATCACAAACATCACCGAAAAATAGATGACTAAAGGAACAGCGATTCTAAAAACATCCATCGGAATCTGAACAATGAGTTCGCCTTTGAGGCTAAACATGATCAGAATAGTGAAAAGAAGAGCAATTAAAGTAATTGGAGAAATAATAGGTACATATTTGGTATTAAACCACTCTTCTCCTTTGAGTTTGATAAGCGTGTATCTACTCACAATGCCCAATAGAAACGGAATACCGAGATATATACCCACACTTTCAGCTATTTGAGCAATGCTGATATTAACTTCTAAGCCTTTAAAACCAAAATAAGGCGGCAGAACCGTGATGAAAACATACGCATAAACGCTATACAAAAGCACCTGAAAAATACTGTTTAGAGCTATCAAACCAGCAGCATATTCTCTGCTTCCGTCTGCCAAATCGTTCCAAACCACCACCATGGCTATGCAACGAGCGATACCAATAAGTATCAAACCAACCATGTATTCGGGATAATCTTGCAAGAAAAGTATGGCCAAAAGAAACATAAAAATTGGTCCAACAATCCAGTTTAGAAACAGCGAAGCTCCCAAAACCTTTGTATTTTTAAAGACCTCCCCCATTTGTTCATATTTCACTTTGGCCAGTGGCGGGTACATCATCAATATCAAACCAATGGCCAAGGGAATATTCGTAGTTCCCGAAGAAAACGAGTTGATGAAATTTGAAGATTGCGGAAATAAATTCCCAATAGCAACCCCAATCGCCATGGCCAAAAATATCCATAGCGTTAGGAATCTATCTAAAAAGCCAAGTTTTTTTCGCTCCACATCCGGAGCACAATTATTTGCAGACATATTTTTAGTTTAAATCTTAACAACATCCACCACCAGGTGTACAACAAGCTTGTTCAGTTGTTTGTAAATCAGAAAGTTTAACTTTTAGTTTTTCTGGCGGAATTCCACATGAATCCGAAGCTAAACATGCCGTCATTTTGGTAGTTAGTACAAACGTGCTTCCATCGAAATCTAAGCCATACTTTCCAATAGTGTCTGATTGATACTCGACTTCTACCTCCAAATCACCCATACCCAACTTACGCTCAGAGAGTTCAATAATGTTAAGTAATTTTTGTGGTTTCAGACGGTGTTCGAAGTCGTTGGCATTCCAAAGTTGAAAATTCGCTACTTTTTCGATTCTCTCGGTTCCGCCACAATCTATAAAGTGTTTGGTGATTAATCCAACCTCGGTCACATGAAAATGCTCGGGTACCATACCGCCATTTTGCAATTTAAAATCGACAGCATCCACGGTTGAAAGCAGTTTTTTTACCTCTGAAAGTTTCATATTATTTTTATTGAATTTTTAGCAACACATTTTTTTCTTTTTCTCTAAATTATCAGATATTCCACCAAAATAAACTCGAAGCGTATCTATGGCGGTTTCGTCTATACAATAACAAATGGCATTTCCCGAAATATTCCCTTTGATGATTCCAGCATTTTTCAGCTCTTTTAGATGCTGAGAAACAGTGGGTTGGGCCAGTGCGAGCTCATTAACTATATCCCCACAAATACAGGCATTTACAGACAAAAGGTACTCCACAATGGCAATACGTGCCGGATGCCCAAGAGCCTTCATTAATAATGCAGTTTCGTTTTGTTGCTGCGTAAATATTTCGGTTTTGGTAATTCCCATTATTTTTTCACTTTAGAAAACACATAAAAGGTCTCCGTGGCTATTTGTTTACACCTTTCGTCGTACATTTTTGCTTCATCGGCGGTTCCGTCAAAAGCCTTTGGGTCTTCGTAAGGAGTCGCAACTCTTTTGGCAGCTCCAAATACCACTGGACAAGCCTCGTCAGCACTTGAGCAAGTCATTATCGCACAAAAACCTTGCTTTGGATTTGACGAATCGTCATACTTTTTTGAGAAAGCTATTTGTTTCGGACCATCTGCACTGTATTGTATATGATAAACTGGATTGCTGGTTTCAGTAGTTTTTTCAATCATAAATCCAACTCTTTTTAGTGCTGCCACCGAACGCTCATTACAAGCCGTTGCTTCTGTCCCACCTGAATAAGTTTTTATATTTGCTATATCATAATAAGCCGCAGCTGTTGCACCCCAAATCTGCCCAAAATGACTTCTTCGCGAATTGTGTGTACAGATATACACCAATTCCGCTGTTTCGTTCGATTCAATTTTCATCGAAACATAATCTGCTATTTTATCCAAATCTATCTTCCTCCCTTCACTTATCCCACTGAAATCCAGCGTATTATTATCAATATAAGAAAGTATTTTTTCATCAATAACATTTACATTTTGTACAGGGTTGTTCATAAAAAAAAGCATTAAAAAATTTAAGATAAGAAACATAATTATATTTTCATATTGCAATATTACGATAAAGATTCGATGAATTTCGAAAAGTGCAAGTTTTTTTTATTCTTTTTTATTGCAACAAAAAATACAACAATTTAGAAATTGAATACTAAGTCATATTCTAAAATAAAATCCGATTATAGTAATTTTACTCAATTATGACAGCAGTCATAATACAATTCCGTACCATTCGTAACTTTGGAAATTAAAAAAGACAAATTTTGAATTTATGAAAACTCAAACACAGATTTTAACACAACTTTGGATGGAAGCTCGAACAAGATTCACCAATCAAATGGAAAAAATTTTGGAAACTGATTTACCCAAAAAACTTTTACCGTCAGTAAATTCAGTTGGATTTTTGATTCGTCACATCGGTGATGTAGAATTACTTTTTGCCAAAAATGTATTTGGTGCGGCGGATGTAAAAGTCACTGCCAAAACTGTGATTGATAAATATGATACTGGAGAATGGACGAATCTTGGGCAACTGAAAGACTATGTAAAATATTCATTTGAAACCCTGCAAGCCATTATCGAAAAACAAACCGATGAAGATTGGAGTACAGAAATAAGCACCAAAGAATTTGGAACAAAAACCAAAGCTGAGGCTTTTGGCAGAATAGTGTCACATACAGCCTACCACGCCGGACAACTGGCCATTATCAATAAATACGGAACCATTTAAAATCATGAAAAACCTTCTTGCTTTTCTTTTAATACTCTTCTCCCCTTTTGTAGCTACCTCCCAAATTGTAAAAAACATCGGCTCAATGGCCGATATGGGCAAAGAAAATTTTGCTCCACATATCAGATTGGATACCGTCACCAACAAAAAGCATCTTTTTGGCTTGGGACCTTATGGCAGAATGCAAGGTGAAATTAGCATTTGGGATGGCGTGCCTTACTTCAGTGAGGTAAACCCAAACGGAGATGGTATCGTATCAAACAACTGGCAAATAGAGGCTCCGTTTTTCGTTTATGCCAATGTGGCGAAATGGCAAAAACATAAAGTAAATCTAGATTGCCAAAACCTGGAAGAGCTGCAAAAAAATATTGAGAACATCGCTAAAGAAAAAGGATTTAACTCTGAGAAACCTTTCGTGATAAAAATAAAAGGCAAATTTGATCAACTAACCACACATATTGTAATGCCTCGCTCCTCGGATATACCAGGTTATCAAGCAAATAAAAAGCAAGCCGATTATAATTTTGAACAAATAGAAGGTGAAATTCTGGTTTTCTACTCTCAAAAACATCAAGGAATTTACACCCACAAGGATAGTTTTATTCATGCCCATTTTTTGAGTAAAGACACAAAAACTATGGGACATATTGACAAAATAAAATCGAACGGAAAAGTGGAGATGAGCTTTTCTATGGAATAACCTAAGCTTATAGTATTTCTAACAAATACTTCAACTCCGAAATATTTTCAGTGTCATTTCCATCATTTTCGGGATTAAAATAAATCGTTCGTAATCCGGCATTTTTTGCTCCCTCAATGTCGGCGATAAGGTTATCTCCTATCATTATGCTGTTGGTAACATCTGCATTAGCCTTGTAAAGTGCAAAATCAAAAATCGCCTTTTCGGGTTTTCTGGCTCCAGCTATATCGTTGGTGATAATTTGGTCAAAAAAATGGTGAATGCCACCGCTTTTCATTTTTTTTATCTGAATATCCTGATAGCCATTGCTAATGATGTGCATTTTATAACCTCTTTGAGCCAAAACTTCCAAAGTATCAAAGGCATCATCCATCAGATGATGTTGGTGGGGCAAAAGATCCAAAAGCATTTGATTAAGTTCCAAGGAAAACGATTCGTCAATTTCAATACTTAAGGCTTGCAGAACTTTCTGAAACCTAAAAGTTCGGAGATATTCGTGGGTAATCAGGCTCAAATCGAGTTGATTCCACATGGCCGAATTGATTGTAGAAAACTTCTGAAAGAAGACATCAAATTCTACTTCCGCAGGGAATATTGCTCTGTGATGCTCATAAATTTGTTTAATGCATATCTCGGAATTTTTCTCAAAATCCCAAAGTGTGTGGTCTAAGTCAAAAAACAAATGCCTGATTTCCAAATTATTATATTTTACATTTTTAAAGATTTGCAAAATAGAATAGAAAAATCAGGCACCAAAATAAAATCTACGAAATTAGGCAATAACCAAGCGTTCTACTGGTTCGTTGCCTACCAAATGCTTCTCAATGATTTCGTTCACATCTTCCTGCGTAACAAAACCGTAAAAAACGCCTTCGGGATAAACTACAACAGATGGCCCTTTGCCGCAAGTATCTAAGCAACCAGCACGCTGAGCCCTTATTTCGATATCTAATCCTTTGGCTTTTAAGCCTTCTTTAAATGCATTGACCAACTCCATACCTCGCTCGCTTCCACAGCATTTCTTCGGAGCTTCCTTATCGTTTGTACAAACAAATACGTGTTTTGTATATTTCATCTTTATATCTTTTTATAGAACGAAGTTTTAATTTTTTAACTATCTATCAATAACCCACTTCGAGACCTATCGGTGGCAATTTCATTCAGACTATCATCTGAATTTTATTGTGCTCAGTGGCCATTAACCATCCTACCAATAGCAAGTCCACCAATTAACTAATCCACCAATAACCACCTCAAGAATTCCAAATTTCCCAAGATTTCTCTGCCTGATAAACCAACATATCGTAGCCATTGATAGTTTTGGCTCCGTTTTCCTTTGATTTCTGCAAAAACTTTGTTTCGGATGGATTATAAACCAGGTCGAAACAAAAATGAGCATTCCCTATGTTTTCATAATCCAAATCTGGAAAAGTATTTATGTTGGGATATGTACCAAGGGGGGTGCAATTTATAATCAACTTATACTCAGCCAATAACTCGTTTGCTTTTCTGTAGTTGATGGTATCGTCTGAGGCTCTTCTTGACACCAAATGATAGGAAATACCCATATCTTGTAGAGCCACACAGACTGCCTTTGCAGCTCCACCATTGCCTAAAACCAAAGCCTTGACACTCGTATTTCCTCTCAAAAACTCCTCCAAGGACTTACGGAAACCAAAGTAATCTGAATTGTAACCCTTTAAAGATTTGTCTTCGGCAATTTTCACGACGTTTACGGCACCTATTCGCTCAGCAGCAGGGTCTATGTCACTCAGAAGGGCTTTCACGTTGAGTTTATGTGGAATCGTAACATTAAAACCTACTAAACCTTCCGTACTTTTGATGATATCTTTGAGCTCTTTGATATCTTCAATTTCATACAAATCGTACTGATGTTCGTCTGAAATGCCAAGATTTTGAAACTTCTCTGTAAAATATTTTTTTGAAAAAGAGTGTGATAATGGAAAACCTACAAGGCCAAATTTTTTCATGCTTTGTTCAGAAATTTAACTTTAATAATTCCCCAAATCATAGGCAAAACCGATACGAATACTATTCCAAGAACCACTTTTTCGAAGTTGGCTTTTACCCATTCGTTGTTTCCAAGAAAATAACCTATGAGCGTGATACTCGACACCCACAAAGCCGCTCCAATTAAGCAAAACAGTATATATCTCGAATACTTCATACTTGCTGCTCCGGCCACAAACGGTGCTATAGTACGTATGATGGGCATAAATCTGGCAATAATTACTGCTTTAGGGCCATGTTTTGTATAAAATTCCTCTGTTTGGGTAATATACTCTCTTTTCAAGAAAAGTATTTTATCTCTCGATTTTATAAAATCGCTGAATCGTCTGCCTACAAAATAGTTGACGTTATCGCCCAGAAGTGCGGCAAGAATCAACAATGGAATAACCACTGATACGTCTAACTGTCCGGTAGTGGCCGCAAGTAAGCCTACGGCAAAAAGTAGTGAATCGCCAGGCAATAAAGGCATAACTATGAAGCCCGTTTCCACAAAGATCACCAAAAACAATATGGCATAAGTTAGTTTGTCATACTCGGCCAAAAATCCTTGTAAGGTAGTGAGTGGATCTTTCAAAAACTCTAACAAAAAATGTATCAATTCCATAAATTAGTCGTCTTGTCTGATGCGTTCGTCCTGATAATATCTGCCAAGTTTGTATTTCTGCTTCACGTCGTCGGTTAAGAAAGTCGCAAAAGTGTCTCCTCTCAAACCCAGACGAATGGTTTCCAAAGGAATAATTTCGTTTGGAGCGATATTTCCCAAGTTTACGTTTGTACCTACCAATTTCACAAAATATACTTGTTGCGATTTTTGAGGTGCTTCCCAAATAATATTCTCCGCAGAGATAGCATGTATAATTTCGTCTACCAAACCTTGTCTTACTTCACCCGAACTCCTGTAAAGACCAATATTTCCTCCTTCGCGAGCCTCACCAATTACTTTCCACGCACCAGCCTCGAGCTCAGCTTTCATCATTTCTATCCATTTGTATGGAGCAAAAATCTTTTCGGCATCCTTAGAACCAACCTCCGAAAGCACTTTGCCTCTTTTGGCGAGTTCAGTTATGTAATGGCATTTTTCTTCATGCGGAAGTGTTATGGAACCGTCAGAAACTTCGGCATACTCTAAACCAAACTTATCCAAAACACGCATGTAGTCTTCAAATTGACCACGCACCACAAAGGCTTCGAACAAAGTACCTCCAAAATAAACCGGAATATTGGCAGATTTATAGACAGCGAGTTTTTCATGAACATTAGGCGTAACAAACGAAGTGGCCCAACCTAATTTTACTATATCAATGTAGTTTGATGAGATGCTCAGCATGTCTTCGGTTTCTCTGATACTCAAGCCTTTATCCATTACCATGGTAAGACCCTCATTTCGAGGCTGAACCGTACGCTCGGGCACTTGCGAAAGCGAGTAATTCATTTTTTCTATATATTTTTATATTCTAAAATAAAATGCAAAAGTACGAAAATGCACCGTTGTATTTATGACTTACGACAATTTAATGCCCTTTTAAATATAAAAACCGTGATTGCACCATAGAATCACGGTTTTTTCCTATTGATTTATCTAAAATTAATGTCCACCTCCGGCCATAGGAATATTGTCCATGTCAACTTTGTGGTTTGACTTAATAAGCAAGGTAGCTCCTGCCGAAATCAACAACAACACTCCTGCGAAAGTTATGGCCTTACCGGGGTCATTGTTCAGAAAATTCTTTAAAATATACCCAAAAGACAAAGTCTGAATAAGCATGGGTATCACTATCATCATATTGATTATACCCATATATACCCCATATCTTTCCTTCGGAATAGCTCCTACTACTATCAAATACGGAATACCCATCATACTTGCCCAGCCTATACCAAAGCCTGTTATGGCCGGAAAAAGCAAGTATTTATTCTCGATCATCGGGAAGGCCAAAAAGCCAATTCCGGCCAAAACCAAGCAGAAAGCATGTACCATTTTGGGCGAATATTTTTTTGCAAAATAAACCAAACTAAAAGCTACCAAAAACATCACGATATTGTACCAACCATTTACCAAACCCGACCAACTCACGGCTTCGTTGTAAACTGGGTTGTCTTGATAAAGATTGGTTTTCCAGACTGATTGTGCGATACTTTTGGCTGAATTTTGCCAGTAACAAAACAAGGCATACCACTGGAAAAGGTAGACCAAAGCTAGCTGCCACATTACTTTGGGCATTTCCATTATTGCTTTTGGTATTTCTTTGAATGGAGTTAAAATATTCAGCGGCTCTGATTTCATTTCCGCCAATTCCTCATCGGTCGGGGGTATTTCGGCAGTTGTACGCATACTCCACCAAACCGAACCAACGGAACAAACCGCTCCCAAAAAGAAGGAGGCGTACACCCAAGTAGGCAATGAACCTTTTGTACCCAAAAATATCATAGGAAAAACAAAAATGGAAAGATTGACCAAGGTCTGACCCAATCCTGTAAAAAAACTCTGTGCCTGAAATCCCGTTGGCTGTTGCGAAGCATCTAATTTATCTGCAATAAATGCTCGGTAAGGCTCCATGGCGGTGTTATTACCAACATCCAAAAGCCACAAAAGGCCAGCAGCCATCCAAAGCGAACTACTAAATGGATAAAGAAACAAAGCCAAACTACACATGACGGCACCTATGAAAAAGTAAGGTTTTCTCCTTCCAAATTTCGGCGACCAAGTCTTGTCAGACATTGCCCCAATAATGGGTTGAATGAGCAAACCAGTCATTGGACCAGCGAGATTTAAAATCGGAATTTGGTCAGGACTGGCTCCGAGCATGTCATATATAGGATTCACAGCACTTTGTTGAAGACCAAAACTGTACTGAATACCAAAAAAACCAACGTTCATGTTGATAATATTGGCAAAGGTAAGTTTAGGTTTGAAGTTCATATTCATAGGTTACATTGTTAGTATTTTTACAAAACAAATTAAAAAAATTATATTTCAAATATTTCTTTTCAATATTTATTCAAATTAAAATGGCTAATATTGTGGTTTGGCAAGATGCGGAATTGATTTGACGAATGAAGATTGGAAGAGTGACGAGAATATTGTTGAGTGTAGTATTACTATTTTTGGTGAAAGATATTTTTTGCCAAAATACACTGAAAATAAACAATATAGAGGTAACAGGCAATGCCAAAACCAAAAGAGAAATTATATTGCGTGAGTTGAATTTCAAGTCTGGAGACACTCTAACGGAGCAAAACCTCGAGAAAAATATTGAAAAAAGTAAACAAAACCTCACCAACACCAATCTTTTCCTTACCGTAAATATTCTCTACAACACCAACAACAACCTCACTGATATTTACATTGTTCTGAAAGAAAGGTGGTATTTGGTTGTACTTCCTGAAGTTCTTTTGGCTGATAGAAGCTTTAATGAATGGTGGTATGAACGAAACCGAGACCTAACCAGACTCACCTATGGTATTAATGCCAAACACTTCAATCTTTCGGGCAACAACGACCAACTTCGGGCAAAAATAATGGGTGGTTTTGTGCCTTATTTCGAATTATCGTACAACAAACCGTATATCGACAAACGCAAAAGAATTGGCATCAGAGCAGGAGCATTTTATTCTACGCAACGCACCATGGCCTATCGTACTTGGAACGACAAACTCGATTTTTTCATCAGCGAAAAACGAATGAGAGAGCGAAAAGGTGCCATGGTAGAAATGCGGCTCCGAAATGCTCTGTATCACTTCCATACCATAAATCTCGGATATTCAGTGACAACTATTGCCGATACCATCGCTCGGCTAAACCCCAATTATTTCGGAGAGTTGGTTACTCAACAGAGTGTTTTTAGTTTTAGTTATGACTACAGGTTCGACCAGCGAGACAATCGGCAGTACCCGCTAAGAGGTAAATTAATATACACCGAACTCCGAAATTTATTTGTAAGAAACAACTACAATCAAACCAGCGTTTACGGGCTTTTTTCGTTTTATAAACCTCTATCGAAAAAAATGTTTTGGGAAACAAGCCTGCGAGCCAAGCTCTCAAGCCCTCAAAAACAAAACTATCCGCTCATTACAGGATTGGGTTTTTCGAGTAACCTTGTTCGTGGTTATGAACTCTATGTTATAGACGGCCAACACTACGGTCTTTTCAAAAACACCGTAAAATATGAACTGTTCAAAAAAGAATTCAACCTCAAGAAAATCATAAAGTTGTCGCAGTTTAGCACACTACCGGTGGCCATTTACCCCAATCTGTACTTCGACACCGGATATATAAAAAACTACTATCCTATTTATAGTAATTCTAAATTAGCCAACAAATTATTAAACGGTGGTGGAATTGGACTAGATATTGTGACTTGGTACAATAGCAACGTCAGAATGTATTATTCCGTAAACCAAATGAAGGAAAAGAAATTCTTCTTTGGTATATCAAGAGACATCTAAAATAAATAAACCCAAAGTGTGATTAATACGCTTTTTATTAGTACTTTAGCATCCGAATTCCATAAACCCTTTAAGTAAAAATTGAACACATTAGCCTTACCTTATCCTAAAAAGAGAAGTGCAAATTTACCAATAAGCAAATTCTGCACTAAAATTTTCAACTCAACCGAGGGAGTTTTCAGAGGTTTCGAATTTGGACAAGACCTAGACGAAATTATCGCTCAAGAAAAATTCAAAGTTTTCGAAAGAGAAAAGGAATATATTGGAGTATCGTATACCAACTCAAAAATTGAAACGGTAGATATACTGTATTTCAAAAACATATTCAATAAGCTTGATAAAATTCAGGTAGATGTTTTCATGAACACGGAAAAAGACAGTGATGACCTTTTCGATGCTTTTTTTCACCGTATTTTTGACAAAAACGGCTATCCGGTACCTATTAAAGATGGATTCTGTTGGAATCGCGAACATCAGCCCAAGATCTCTTTAACAAAAGTAAAAAACAAACTCGAGCAAGGCCTCTTGATGACCATCGAAAAATAAGTCCTTGATATTTTTTTGAGCAATTTCAAATATCTTCCTAGAGCCATTCGGAATTTCCTGTCAAATTCCTGACCTTTGCCATTTAATTTTGAAACGAAAATAAATGGACGTAATAAGACTTCTTTCAGACTCTATCGCCAACCAAATAGCTGCTGGCGAGGTAGTGCAAAGGCCCGCCTCGGTGGTGAAAGAACTTATGGAAAACTCCATTGACGCCAAGGCCAGTTCGGTTCAACTTATCATCAAAGAATCTGGCAAACAACTTATTCAGGTGATAGACAATGGCTTGGGAATGTCAACTACAGATGCCCGAATGTGTTTCGAAAGGCACGCCACCTCGAAAATCAAAGAATCTGCCGACCTGTTCAATATTCGTACCATGGGTTTTCGGGGCGAAGCACTGGCATCTATAGCAGCCGTGGCTCAAGTAGAACTCCGCACCAAAAGAGCTGAAGATGAACTGGCCACGATAATAAAAATAGAAGGATCGGACTTGAAACTACAAGAGTTTGGGCAAAGCCCTCAAGGCACAAACCTGGCCATAAAGAATCTTTTTTTCAATGTCCCGGCCAGGCGTAACTTCCTCAAAAGCAACCCCGTAGAGATGAAGCACATCATCGAGGAGTTTCAAAGAATAGCTTTGGCTCACCCAGAGGTGCAGTTCTCGCTATTCCATAATGACATCGAAATCTACAATCTTCCTGAAGCCAAACTAAGCAAGCGTATTGTAGATGTGCTAGATAAAAGCTACCGTGACCAATTGGCTCAATGTCAGGTAGACTCTAGCTTTATAAAAATCAGTGGCTATGTGGGCAACCCACAGACCGCAAAAAAAGTAAGAGGGGAGCAATTTTTCTTTGTAAACAAGAGATTTATAAAAAGTAGCTACCTGCATCATGCCGTTACGAGTGCCTTCGAGTCCACCATTCCGCAGGGTACGCACCCTTTTTACGCCCTATTCATTGAAATCGACCCGAGTCATATCGACATCAATATTCACCCTACCAAAACCGAGATAAAATTTGACGACGAAAAGGCCATCTATGCGATACTTCGCTCGGCGGTAAAACAAGCCATTGGCGTTTATAATCTTACGCCAAGTATTGACTTTGAGGCAGATATAAATATTGGTAGTTTTCTAAATACCTCGCCACAAAGAGACAGCATGGCTTCGCAGAAACCCCATCAGGATTCTTCAAAACACATAAACAATTTTGAAAGAGAGCCAAGAAGCCTTGGAGAAATAAATGAAAAAAGTAATAGAAGCAATTGGGAAAAACTGTTTGAGGGCTTCGGCTCGAAAATCAATACGGCTGAAGAGGAACCTCAGCAAGTCATTTTCAGCAGCAAAATAAATCGTGTAGAGGAACTCGCCCAATTACCTAAGGATGGCACCGACATTAACGCCATTCAGGTTCATTTTCAGTACATTATCGCCCAGGTTAAAAGCGGTTTGATGCTCATTGACCAGCAAAATGCTTACGAGAGAATATTCTATGAAAAATACCTTAAAGAGATCAACACCCAACCGAGTGCATCGCAGCAATTGCTCTTTCCAAAAACTGTGACCCTTACGGCCATTGACTATGCCATGAGTTTCGAAATCATCGACATGATACGAAACATTGGCTTCAACGTGGAGGAATTTGGCCAAAACACCTACCTTATCAATGGTGTACCGAGCCAATTTATGGATGAAGACGAAGGCGTGTTGTTTAAGAGCATCATTGAACAATATAAAATCAACGAAAATAACCAGAAAATAGACAAAAAAGAGGCTTTGGCAAAAACACTGGCCAAAAGGAACGCCACAAAAATGTCGAAAATGCTGTCGAAACCAGAAATGTCCGGCCTTATAAATCAACTTTTTGAGACTTCTATGCCGAGTGTAAGCCCCGATGGCAAACCAGTAATGAGTATTCTAAGTTTAGAAAAAATAGCTACCTTGTTGTTGAATTGAACCAAATCAGCTCAAAAAATCTTTAAATATCAAAAACTAAAAAGCATGTTTGATAGAATAACACCAATGGTGAAAAACTTACTGATTATCAATATAGCAGTGCACATTTTTGCAAGTCTATATTCCGTAGATTTCATTCACCAATATTTTGCATTCTTTAATCCCCTCTTGCCCAACTCACCAGACTTGTTCAATCCCCTTTTCAAACCATGGCAGTTTGTAAGTTATCAATTTCTACATGGCGGTATGGGACATTTATTCAGCAACATGTTTGGTTTATTCATCTTTGGCTCAGCACTCGAAACATTCATGGGTTCTAAGAAGTTCTTAATTTACTATTTGGTTTGTGGCGTAGGAGCCGCCTTAATGAACTCCGCCTTAGACTTTTACGAAATGTCAAACATGTCTATAGATAGTTTAGAATATTTGAGACAGGCTCAAATTCCGATGGTTGGGGCCTCTGGTGCAATATTTGGAATACTTATGGCGTTTGGATTTCTATTTCCAAATGTAGAGATGATGCTCTTGTTTTTTCCGTTTCCGATTAAGGCGAAGTACTTCGTGGCCATGTACGGAATTTATGAATTGGTACAAGGCACGGCAGGCCTACAGAGCGGCATCGCTCATTTCGCACACTTGGGAGGATTGCTCACAGGTTTTATTTTATTGAAGTTTTTTGGCTTTTCCAAAAGAAATTATTATTAAATTCGTGTTCGTTTTCGTTCAATACTATTGCTGATGAGAAGTGTATTTTCGGACATATTGAATGCCTTCAAGAAAAATGACAATCAAATCATTCAACTGATTCTGATTAACATATTCGTATTTTTGTTTCTGGCTGTACTCAAATTCAGCCTCAACCTAGTGTCAAACCCTGGTCTCTACAGCAGTTTTATTCAGAATAATTTCTATGTAACGTCCTCATTCTTAACGGTTATTCAACGTCCATGGACACTCATAGTGTTTCCTTTTACAAACGCCGGAGTACTTGATGTACTGTTCAATGGACTAGCTCTCTTTTGGTTTGGCAACATCCTAGCAGATTTTCTAGGTGGCCGCAAAACCATGATTATCTATGTTACAGGAGCTATTTTTTCGGTATTTTTTTACATGGGTGTTTGGTCTATTTTGAACCTACTCAACAAAAACGCAGTCAATCCTACGCTACTCTACGGAGCATCTGCAGGCATCTATGCCATAATGTTTGCTGCTGTGGCATTGTTGCCAGAGTATGAGTTGATGTTTTTTAGGTTTTTTATCAAACTACGCATACTTGCTATCGCATTTTTAGTTCTATCGCTCTTGTTAAACCCTCACGCTGGGGTATTGAATCTTGGAGCAGCCACTTTTGGATATTTACAAGTAAAATTCCTTAGAACGGGCCTTAACATTACACAACCTATAGAAAATTTCTTTCTCTGGTTTTCAAAAATGGGACAACCAAAGAAAAAACCAGTTGTTAAAAAATACAGCTCAGTGGCAGAATACAGCCGCGGTTCGTTTATGGAAAACGACAATATTCCGAACCAAGAGGAAGTAGATTACCTGCTTGACAAAATAAATAAAGGTGGTGGCTATGAGAGCCTTTCCAAAGAAGAAAAAAATAGACTTTATAAAGCAAGCCAACGAAAAGACTAATTCATAAAAAACATTCTACTGCCTAATGTGGTTAGAATGAAATAAAAAGAACCGATATGCTAATTACCCAAGGAGATCTTCTTAAGGACATAAATCTTCCGGAAGATTTAAAAAAACTCAAACCAGAGCAAATGCATCAGGTTTGCCAAGAACTGAGGCAATATATCATTGACATGGTATCTGTTCATGGTGGGCACTTTGGTGCGAGTTTGGGGGTGGTTGAGCTTACGGTGGCATTGCATTATGTTTTTAACACGCCTGATGACCAGTTGATATGGGACGTGGGCCACCAAGCCTACGGCCACAAAATCCTTACTGGCAGAAAAGACAAATTTTACACCAATCGTATTTACGGCGGCATATCCGGTTTTCCTAAAAGAAAAGAAAGCGTTTACGATTCCTTTGGTGTAGGGCACTCTTCTACATCCATCTCCGCTGCTTTGGGTATGGCCATGGGCTCTCTTCACAATGGCGAAAAACAACGTCAGCACATTGCGGTAATCGGCGATGGAGCCCTTACTGCAGGCTTGGCTTTTGAAGGCATGAATCACGCAGGTTCTATTAATGATGCCAATCTGTTGATTATTCTGAATGACAACTGCATGGCCATTGACCCTAATGTGGGTGCGTTGAAAGAATACCTAACAGACATCACCACATCGAAGACCTACAACAAGGTAAAAGACGAAGTATGGAATTTGCTCGGAAAGATGAGTAAATTTGGTAAAAGTGCCAGAGACATTGTGGCCAAAGTAGAAAACGCCATGAAAGGTGCTTTACTGAGCCAGAGCAACTTCTTCGAAGCCCTAAATCTGAGATATTTCGGTCCGATAGATGGGCATGATATAGACCACCTGGTGGCCGTTTTGAATGACATGAAAAATATCCCAGGCCCTAAAATTCTGCATGTACTCACCGTAAAAGGGAAAGGATATGGACCGGCCGAAATAGACCAAACCAAATGGCATGCCCCAGGGCTTTTCGACAAGGTAACTGGCGAAATAAAGAAAAAAATCATAACCCAACCTACAGCACCAAAATATCAAGACGTGTTTGGTCACACCATTGTAGAGTTGGCTGAAAAAAATCCAAAAATTGTTGGTATAACGCCTGCAATGCCTTCTGGCTCTTCTCTCAACATAATGATGAAAGCCATGCCAGACAGGGCTTTTGATGTTGGTATAGCCGAGCAACATGCCGTAACACTTTCTGCTGGCATGGCCACCAGAGGCTTGGCGGTGTATTGCAATATTTACTCTTCTTTCATGCAAAGGGCCTACGACCAGGTTATTCACGATGTTTGTATTCAAAACTTGCCCGTAATATTTTGTTTAGATAGAGCCGGATTTGCAGGTGCAGATGGCCCAACGCATCACGGAGCCTACGACATCGCATTTATGCGATGTATTCCAAACATGGTGGTGGCCTCTCCGATGAACGAAGAAGAGCTTAGAAACCTGATGTTTTTAGCCCAATCGGACAATTTCCAAGCTGGGAGTGAAGCTATCACCTTGCGTTATCCACGAGGTGAAGGTGTTATGCCAGACTGGAAAAAACCTTTTACAGAAATTAAAGTTGGTGAAGGACGTAAACTAAAAGATGGTGAGGACTTGGCCATACTAAGTTTCGGACCAATCGGAAACGAAGTAACCAAAGCCATAGAAAAATTAGAGCCAGAATACAGCGTGGCTCATTATGACATGCGTTTTGCAAAACCATTGGACGAAGCACTTTTGCATGAGGTATTCGAGAAGTTTGATCACGTTATAACTGTAGAAGACGGCTGTTTACAGGGTGGCATTGGCTCTGCAATTCTAGAATTTATGGTAGACCATGGTTATACGGCCAAAGTAAAACGTCTAGGAATCCCCGACAGATTGGTAGAACACGGCGAGCAACACCAGCTATATGCCGAATGTGGCTATGATTCTGCTGGCATTGTAGAAACTGTACGATCTTTACAAATTCAAGGTCATTTGGCATGATTTTACAGAGTTTTGGATTAAGAAACCTTCCCGAAATGGAAGAATTCCCCTTTAATCTCGAACTTGTAAAAAACCTTCCTTATATATCTCTCAAAAAGCCTGTTACTTTTTTTGTAGGCGAAAACGGCTCCGGGAAATCAACACTTCTGGAGGCTATAGCTTATGCTTCAGGCGTACCTACCGCTGGCGGAATCAGTATCTCTGACGACCCATTGATGGAACCCGCCAGAGCTTTGGGCAAAATGTTGTCTTTACGATATGTAGAGAAAAGCAACCGTGGTTTTTTTGCGAGAGCAGAAGACTTCATAGGTTTTGTAAAAAACATTCTTAGAAGTATCGCAGAGTTAGATGCTGAAATTAAGGAAATAAAAGAAACTTGGACGGGCGGAGATATCAACCTGGCTTTAAGTCCATTGCTGAGCGAAAGAAAGGAAATAACTGACCGATACACCGAAAACTTAGATGCCATGAGCCATGGCGAAGGTTTCTTGAAATTTTTCAATACACGTATAACTGGCAAAGGCCTTTACCTCATAGACGAACCCGAGGCTGCCCTCTCCCCTGCCCGACAGTTGAGTTTGATTGTTTTGATCCAAGAAGCTGTAAAAAACAAAGGTTCACAGTTTATTATTGCCACCCATTCGCCCATCATTATGGCCATGCCTGAGTCACAGATTATGCTTTTTGAAGAAAACACAATTAAAGAAATACCTTATAGAGAAACTCCTCATTATCAACTCACCAAGGCATTTATGGATAATCCGGAAAGGTATTTGAGAGAGTTGGAGGGGTGAGGCTATTCAATTTTCGATTTGCAAATCACAAATTTCCAAAATTTTTCTTGCACAAAAAAAGCCACTCAATACTGAATGGCTTCATTTATAAAAGATTGTCAGAAGGTTTTCACCCCACCTCTATAATATGATTTTTCTTCCCTTTTCCAATCAAAATATATTTTCCCGAAAGCAGGCTAATTTCTGAAACCGCCAGTTTTTCGTCTTGAGTTTTTACTTTGTTGATACTCACGGCATTTCCTTGTAAGGCTCGCTTAGCTTCACCTTTTGAGGCATATATTTCTCCATTGGTAGACACTGAAATCAAATCTAACAACGAAGAGCAAGCATCAAAATCAGCCTTGGCGATGGTGGTTTGCGGTACTCCGTCGAATATCTTTTTGAAAGTATTTTCATCCAGACTTTGAAGTGTCTCCAATGTGGCTTTTCCGTACAATACCTCAGAGGCTTTCACGGCCAAATCGTACTGTTCTTGGCCATGCACTCGTGTAGTAACATCTTGGGCTATAGCCTTTTGCACTATCCTCAAGTGAGGAGCCGCAGCGTGTTCAGTCTCTAGTTTTTCTATCTCTTCCTTACTAAGAAGCGTAAATACTCTGATAAGCCTTTTGCAGTCTTCATCGGCCTGATTGATCCAAAACTGATAGAATTCGTACGGGCTTGTCATGTTTGGGTCGAGCCAAACATTTCCTCCTTCTGACTTACCGAATTTTGTACCATCTGCCTTCGTAACCAATGGCGTAGTAAGTGCGTAAGCCGAGTATTCTACTTCTCCCTCAGCATCTGAGCCATCGTTGTTCTCTTTTCTACGTATTAGCTCTGTACCTGTGGTGATGTTTCCCCATTGGTCCGAGCCACCCATCTGAATTCTGACACCCTTGTGTTTGTACAGATGGTAAAAATCATACCCTTGTAGTAGTTGATAGGTAAACTCGGTGTAAGATATTCCGGTAGTAATTCTGTTTTTTACTGAATCCTTACTAGACATATAATTGACAGTCAGATACTTACCTACTTCTCTCAAAAACTGCAAAAAGCCAAAATCTTTGAACCAATCGTAGTTATTGACCATCTCGGCACTGTTGGCACCGGAGTTAAAGTCTAAAAATTTCTCCAATTGCTTTTTTATACCTTCCTGATTTTCTCTAAGTATATTTTCATCCAAAAACTGCCTTTCCGCAGATTTTCCCGAGGGATCGCCCACCATACCGGTAGCTCCACCCACAAGGGCAAAAGGCTTGTGGCCCGACCTTTGCAAATGCACCAAAAGCATAATAGTGGCCAAGTTGCCGATGTGGAGAGATTTGGCCGTAGGATCGAAACCGATGTAGGCCGAAGTCATTTCTTTCTCTAACTGCTCCGCAGTGCCGGGCATCATCTGATGAAGCATGCCACGCCACTGTAATTCTTCTATAAAACTCATTTCAATAAATTAATTCTTTTTCTTTACACCGTATTTTTTCTTCCAGAGATAATATTCTGAAAACGTGTAACTAACAGACACCTGAACGCTTCTATTTCTAAAATCCAAAGGTGTTTTTAGTAGATGTTTCGAGGTACTTACATTTTGAAGACCATGTGTGTAGCGTAGGTTTAAACTAAAAAGCGAAAACATGTCGAGCATGTTGATTCGTGTACCTAAAATTAGACCTTTGTCAGTAGCCACATCTGGGCCGTAGATAGTCAAACCTTCTTTCTTATAGCCTTTGTTTATTGCCCAGCTTGGTTCGTAGCCGCCCTCTAAATAGATGCCTTTCAAAGGTGTAATCCCTAACAAAATAGGCGTAGATATGTACTTATAAGAATATTTGGCCTGTGAAGGCGAAGTAAAGGTTCCGCCTTTGACTTGATATACAAACTCGGGCTGAATACTGATTGGGCCAAAGTTGAATCTCGTAAAAATACCTCCTTGATATCCCACCGAAAGTTTCTTGTCGAAAGTAACAGTGTCTAAAGTTGCGATGCCGTTGATCAACACACCCGCTTTAGGCCCAAACTCGAACAAACGGGGTTTTATTTGACCCAAAACCGGCAAACACAATAAAGAAAGAATGAGTGTACGAATGGAGTGCATTTTTGTTTTGTTTATGTTTGAAACGTCCTACCAACGCCAAAAAGTCTGCAAATCTACTAAATTTTAGGGCGTATTCTGATTTTAGAATAAAAAAATCCTGTTTTCCTTCATCAGAAAACAGGATTTTGAACGATGTTTATTTTTTATTTTTTCAACGAAAACTTCAGAGAGGCGTTTACTCCGAATTTCTTCGGTGGCATCAGGTACGAAGCCTGCCTGAAAGGAAACTCAAAGTAAGGATTCACCTGACCCACCAATCGCTTGTATTTGTATTGAATACCCATACCGTAAAAGAGGTTGTTGAACACCTTCGGTTTGTACTGATTCTCAAACTTGCTGTACGAATTTGAACCATCAAAGGCTTGTTCGCTAAATTTCACTGTTTCTATGACAGACAGATCAAGCTTGGTACCGGTGCTGAGCATAAAGTCAAGATTGTATCGTAAAGGCACATAATAACTCACAAAAACGGGGAGCTTTATACTAGACGTTTCGATCTCTATGTTCTCAATCTTCATCGGTTTTTCCTTGATAAACGGCTTGTAACGGTCTTCAAACTGCTTGCCAGTCTTCATATTAAAATCACGCAGCAAGCGATACTCGTACTCGCGTTTGCCAGTTATCAGTAAACCTGTATTTAGAGCAAATCTTTCGCCTAGAAACACTTCTATGGCAGGTCCAAGACTGTTGAATTGATGACCCATGTAGTCGCCCGAAATCCCAAATCTGGCGTTTACTCTGCTCAAATCTATTTTCTTTGGCTTTTTCTGATCTACCGGAATCGAGGCTTTGTTTTCAGGAATAATCAGCTCGTCCTCCTGCACTTTTTCCTTTATTGGCTTAGCCTCTGGTTCATCGGTACTTTTAGAAACGTCTTCTACATGAGCTAGCTTTACCTTCTCGTCAGAAACTTCGGCTACTACTTTATCTTCCTGCTTATTTGCCTGAGATGGCAGCTCTGTTTCAGGCAAATTTTTGTCACCAACATTGCCTTCAGTAGTCCTATCCATTGATTTTTCAGATTTCTCAGAAATTCTGGCCACCTTGTCGTTTTGATTAGCAGCCTTGGACTTACCACCCCCCAAATCCTTTCCAAAAACCACCTTTTCCTTGGTTTTTTGAGACAACAGCACCTTCTGACTTTCAGTTAGTTGGTTTTCGTCTTCCACAAATTCGTTTCCTACTTTTATGTAGCGTGTAATGTACCGGGTGGTATACACGGTATCGTTTTGCTGCACAAAAATGGTATCTGTGACGGTTCTTATTTCTGGCGAACTACTTAGTGTAGAGATTTTTTCATTCAGTAATTTATTTTCTTTTTTAATGGTTTGGTTATTGTATTGCGAGCCCAAAAAGGCTACTGTAGCTAGGCCACCGAAAACCCAGCTGCCATAATCTCGCAGAAAACTCATATACCACGGTATGGGCAGAGAGCGTTTGAGCTTCTGCCAAGCAGCTTCGCTATACTCTGGACGTATAGACTCAAGCTTTTTTCTTATATTATCATCAAAATTGTTCTCAGACATGATCATTTTGATTTACATTTTCTCCTAAATATAATGTTACCCATTCTTGCATTTTATGTCTAGCTTTCACAAGGTTAGACCTTGACGTACCTTCATTGATATTAAGCATTTCGGCTATTTCGGCATGCGAATAACCTTCAACCACATAGAGCGAAAAAACCATTCGATACGACGGTGGAAGTTTTTGAACCAACTCCAAAATATCTTCCGCCGACATCCGCTCTACCAACCCATCGTTACTTTCGATTTGCGGAGCATTTTGGATGTCTATCAAACTCACTTTTGGACTGTTGCGGCGATAGTAATCTATGCAGGTTCTTACCAAAACTGTTCGAAACCATGCCTCAAAAGACTGATTGGTGTCGTACATTTCTATTTTAGCAAAAACCTTCAAAAATCCGTCATTCACCATTTCATCGACTTCGTCGCTAGAGCCGGCATACCGCAAACAAATCCTTTTGGCTAAGCCGTAGTAATGTTCGAAAAGATCTTTCTGGGCAGTACCACGTCCTGCCCGGCATCCTTCCAAAACTTTTACTAAGTCAAAAGATTTGTTTCTTTTAAATATCACAAAGGCTTTCTTTTATATTATACTGGAATTCTTATTTACACAAAAGTATACGATATAATTGACAGAAAGCGTTGCCCAATCATGAAAAAAGATTTTTTTAACCTGAGGCAACATCGGCCAAACACTTGGCGTATAATATTTCCGAAAGGCCTTAAACCTTTCATGATTAATCAAATCAAACAAGTATTCCATGGAAGAAATTTACTTGTAGGAAGTTCTTACAATTGTTAAATCAAATTATTATCTATTTCTTATGAAAAATTTAAAAGTATTAATTCTTGCTCTGTTTGCTGCGTTAGCGGGTTTGTCTTCATGTGAAAACCTTGGACTGTCTCCTTCAGAAAGCTCAGACGACTCTGCCTTTGTAGATTTTATGTTTTTGGCCACGGCCGATAGCTCAAGCTCAAGTGGAAAACACGGACATGGCAAAAAACACAATATGACCGAAATTGAACTGAGTGCATTACCAACGAGCGTAACAGGCTATATTACAACCAACTATGTGGGTTCTACTATAAAGCGTGCGGCTCAGTCTGACTCTGGCAAATACGCAGTACATATCGTATTGGCCGACAGTACTCACAAAGGTTTGTTGTTTGATGCCGCAGGCGTATTTGTAAAAGAGTTTGCAGGAAAAGGCCACGGTGGAGAAAAAATTGATGTAGCCACATTGCCAGCAGCCATAACGACCTACATATCTACTACTTACGCTGGTTCTACAGTAAGTGGTGCAAGAAAATCAAGTGATGGCAAATACGGTGTTTTGGTAACCAAAGCAGACGGCACCAAAATTATGCTTGGCTTTGATGCCGCAGGAGTTTTCTTAAACGAACTGAGCATGAAAGGCAAGGGAGGAAAAGGAAAGGGTAAAGGCAAATGAGCCAAAAATAGAAGTATAACTTCTGGAAGCTAGTCTTCCAGAAGTTATTTTTTACGCAATTTCACATAATAAATCTTATGAAAATACAAATAAAAGAGAGCGATTCGAAAGAATGCCTTGAAGTATTGAAGGAAATAAATGGTAAATTTGAACTTTCAAAACCTCAAATAATACGAGGTAATGTAGTGAACGTCCAAATTGGCAATAAAAACCTTTCAATAAGACTTTGAGAATCCTTAATTTTAACTGTTTATTCGTTGTTCAGTTTTTAGTTATATTTTTGCGAATCAATTCAGAGAAAATTGAAACAAGCAATGACAATACTATAATGATGAACCACGAAATAATACTAAAAAACAACGGAGATGCTGAAAAACTAAACTCACATTTCGAAAATTCTACCAACGGACAAAAGGCCGATTTTGAAACAGAGGTCTCCATCAATTCTGACGACAGATACCTTCACATAAGTTTTGCATGTCATCAAGACTATTATGTCAATGAAAACAACATGCTGGAACACAACGCTCCTCTTTACAATCAGGAAGTTTTTGAGATTTTTATAAGTCCGGGTCATGAGGATTCAAAACATTATTTGGAAGTAGAAATAAACCCAAACAATGCACTCTGGATAGGTACCATAAATAATCCTAATTTGGGTGCTGAAACCCAGACTTTGGAACGAATGATAGCTCACAGCGATGCAGGAATACTGCACGAAGCCCATAAGTCAGACAACTCATGGAATGGCAAAATGTCGATTCCGTGGGCATTGATTGGTAAAGATAAGGAAGGAAAATATAGAATAAATTTCTACCGAATACGATCTAATAAATCACACACAGATGCTAACTGGGTATGTGATACCGAGACCTGCGACTTCGTTTGTTGGAACGCCACACTTTCTGGTCAGTCGCCAGCTTTTCATAGGCCGAAAAGATTTGGATACTTGACAGTGAAGTAATTTTTGGCAGACAACTAATATTGTTTATACCTCAGGAAAGGCCAGAACGCAGATTCCACTGCCCATGGCTGTGTCTCACAAACATCACAAAGTATTACTTCACCTCGGTTTCCAAGCAATTTCTGGAGCATTTTGTTCTTGGGTGATTTTCCTAGAAAGAACAAAAAGATAGTCGGACAATCTATTCAAGTATTTAATAATCAAAGGATTTACCTCTTCGTTGTGAGCTAACCCTATCACCTGCCGCTCTGCTCTCCGGCAAACCGTTCTTGCTACATGGCTAAAAGAAACCAATGGATGGCCTCCCGGGAGCACAAACGCTCTCAAAGCAGGAATCTCCTCATTATATTTATCCATTTCAGTTTCCAAAAGTTCTACATCAGCATCAAAAAGTTCTGGTAGTTTTTTCTTGTTTTGCTCAGGTTCCGAGGCTAGTTCGGCACCAATCGTAAACAGGCGATCTTGAATTTCTTTCAAAAATGCATTCCTTTCCATATTTTCAGGTGCATCTGCCAAGACGCCTATCCAGGCGTTGAGCTCGTCCACACTTCCATAAGCCTCAATTTTGATATGGTCTTTGGGCAGGCGTGTTCCGCCTATCAAAGAAGTGTGGCCTTTGTCTCCCATTTTCGTATATATTTTTGACATTTTTTCTGATTTTAATACCTATGCAATGGCTTGTGCCCTACCTTTGTGAAACATTTCGGAAAGACAAAAGTTTTACACTAAAGAATAAAATTAGATACATTTATTCGAAAGTCTAATTATGACAAATATATTTTTCAAGTTCTGGAGGATTGCCTCCGTTATTATCATTACCGCAGTTATTCTATTTTGTTATACCAATCTGCCTGATTCTATAGCTGTTGGTCACAACGACGAAGGTTACCCAATAAAATTCATTAATAAGCAACAGTTCTTTTATTGGACAGTAGGTGTTGTATTTGCTATCAATATTCTGATGGATTTGTTAAAAAACCTTTTGTTGAATATCAACTTTAAGGCTCTCAATACCAACAGCCAGTGGGCCAATAACCCTACTGCACTGAAATCGCTAATCAGCGGATGGTTTTATGCCTTTTTAGCATTTGTAAACACCTATCTTATTTTTGTAATACTCGGTCTAAACAATATCAATTCTCAAAAAGGACAAATGTTAGACTTTAATTACAACTGGCTATTGATTCTTGGTGTCGTTGTACTCCTAGTGCTTTTGTTTTTTATACCGCTCAGGCTACTTTATTCTAACCCAAAACTAGAGGATTGATGCAAATCAAAATCTCAGATTTTACATACGACCTTCCAGACGAGCGAATAGCCAAGTATCCGATTGAGCCGAGAGACAACTCCAAACTTTTGGTTTACAATGCTGGCAAAATTCTTCATAAAAAATTCACTGACATTTCTGAAATTCTCCCAGCAAATACGCATTTGGTACTCAATAATACCAAGGTAATTCCGGCCAGAATGTTTTTCAGAAGAGAATCTGGGGCGGTTATCGAAGTATTTTTACTAAATCCTATCAGCCCAAGCTCTGTGATTTCGGTAAGCATGGAAGCCAAAAAAGAAACCGTTTGGGAATGCGTAATAGGAAATAAAAAAAAATGGAAAACAGGCGAAGTACTGAGGGCATCAATCGAAATAAATCAAGAACAAACCGAGATTTGTGCGGAGATAATCAACCGTGACTCGAACGAAGTCAAAATAAGCTGGAATAGTGAAGCTAGTTTCAGCGAAATTGTAGAAGCTTTTGGCAAAATTCCGCTTCCGCCATATCTCAATAGAGACTCAGAAGACGCCGACTTTGAAAATTACCAAACTGTCTATTCCGAAAACAAAGGTGCGGTAGCGGCCCCTACAGCGGGTTTGCATTTTACGGAAAACGTATTTGAGACAATAGAAAAAAAAGGAATCCAGAGAAGTTTTCTTACCCTCCATGTGGGTGCTGGTACATTTCTGCCTGTCAAAGTAGAAAACGCCCTTGAACATCCCATGCACAATGAGCAAGTGGTATTTAGTAAGGATTTTGTTGCCAATTTGGCGGAAAACCATAGCTTTGTGGTACCAGTTGGCACTACTTCTATGCGGTCGCTCGAAAGCTTGTATTGGTTTGGCGTAAAGCTTCTGGAGAACGAAAAATCGACTTTTTTTATCGAAAAACTTTTCCCCTACACTGAAAGAGAGGAAATATCAACCAAAAAGGCTTTGGAAGCCGTACTTTCATATTTTGAAAGCAACAACACAAAGGAAATCATTGGTCAAACGGAAATTATGATTTTTCCTGGTTATGAATTTAGAGTCTGTAAAGGTCTCATTACAAATTTTCATCAGCCGTCGTCAACATTGCTCATGCTTGTGGGTGCTTTTGTAGGAGAAAATAACTGGAAAAAAATATATCAAGAAGCTTTGGATAGCGACTACCGGTTCCTGAGTTTCGGTGACTCAAGCATCTTAATACCATAATGTTATGAAAAACCTATTTACCGTATTCGTCTTTCTTGTTTTGGTTTCTTGTGGACAAGTAAAACGTGTAGACACAGCCGAGGTGAAACAGCTGATGTCAGACTACAAAATAAAAAAAGTCAATCAAGAAGAAATAATTGACGTGGCCAACACGCTCGGAAAATCCATTTCGGAAAAATTCAATGGCAATCTCAATATTGAATGTGGCGACAAAATCACTTTGGAAGGAAATACTATAGAACTGATTGACCTCGGCCTACTTAAGGAGGCGGATCTTAAAAATGGCAAAAAAGGAGAAATACTAGAGGCCTACAAATATAGCAAAGAGCAGAATCAAGTCATTGGTGATAATATCCAGCGGATTGATGATACACTTTACCTCTACAGTTTCCCTATCAGCAAGGGCTCATTGGTTTACACAAATTGCCACAAAGACCTAGGCTTGGTGATGATGTCGAAAAAAGCCTTGGTGAAATCAGTAAAAAAATAAGAATCTCCAGAAATATTAATTTTTGGCATATTTCTTGACTTTTTCTTTGAAGGTTTTGTACTTTTGTGCTTCAAAATGAGAAAAAACAATATCATATCGAAGGTAATCGGGCTTATAATGCTCATCAGTGTGTTTTCAGCACACTTGGCTTCGGCATCCTATGTACCGTTTTCCCAACCAGAAACTTCGCAGTCTGACGAAAAGCAGAAAGATACCCCAGTAATTCAGCAAATAAGCTACGAGTCTGTGGTGCCTTCTTACGACTTTTCTTTTCAAGAACTTCAGCTTGTTTTCAATCAAGATTTTATATTTGGCTACGAGCAAAATTCTGTTTTTGTAAAGCCATTCTCTCTATTTTTTAGAAATTCTTATTTCGAAAAGCTTTTTGAGCATCACATTGCTACAAACGCTCCCTGATTTTCTTTATTCCTTCGAAATTCTTAGCTTTTAAACCATAAAAGCACAGCGTCCCTTTGTGCTTATTTTTTCAAACCAACATCCTTCATTTGGGAAAAGGATATAACATTTTTTTATGAAAAACAGATTAGGTATACTCGTACTATTTGTTGTTTTCTCGCTGATCAGCGTATATTATTTGGTCAGAACTTGGAAAGTAAACGACATCAGAAAAGAAGCCGCTGCATTTGCAACCGGCAAAGATGGCAAAGTAGATGCCAGTAAAAAACAAAGATATTTAGACTCGCTTTGGAAACAAGAGGTGTTCCTTGGCTCTACCCTAGAAGACTTGAGCAAACAAGAACTTGGATTAGGTCTTGACCTTCAAGGTGGTATGCACGTTATTTTGGAAGTTTCACCTACCGAAATAGTAAAGGTACTAGCCAAAGGCTCTCGTGATCCTCGCGTGGCTACGGCCGTTGAAAACGCTAGAAAGTTATCTGTAACAAGCACGTCTAACTTCGTAGATTTGTTTGTGGCAGAATTCAAAAAACTAGCCCCAGACGCAAAATTGGCTACTATTTTTGCCAATAGTTCAAACAGAGACGTATTAAACCTAAATTCTTCGGATAGCCAAGTAGTTAGATACATCAAGGCAGAGGTAGATGGTGCTTTTGATCGTTCTTTCAAAGTTATTCAGACCAGGGTTGATAAGTTTGGTGTAGCCAACCCTAACCTTTCAAAAATCCCAGGAACGAATCGTATTCAGGTCGAATTGCCAGGTATTGATAACCCAGAAAGGGTAAGAAAACTGTTGTCGGGAGCTGCTAAACTTGAGTTTTGTGAAGTTTACAGCCTTCAGGAGCTTAATCCTGCCATGGAAGCTTTTTCTGCTCTGTTGACCAAAATAGACTTAGAAGCCAAGATTTCGAAGGCATCTAGTAAGGTGGTCGCCACAGACACTTCAAAAAGTAGCTTGGCCTCAGCTCTTAAAAGTAAAACAGACTCTACAGGAACAGACTCATTGGCCAATGCCAATTCTCTTTCAAACATCTTCGTTGGTTCTCCAACTGGTGGCTTAGCAGTAAGAATTAAAGATACTTCAAGACTTAATGAGGTGTTGAGACGCCCAGACGCTCAGGGAATTTTTCCAGCGAATATGAGCTTCTTATTTGACGTAAGTCCGGTGGAAAATCCTGTAACCAAAGAAGAAGTGGTGCCAATTTATGCAGTTAAAGACCACGGAAATGCTCCAATAGAGGGTGATGTAATCACAAACGCAAAGCAAGACTATGACCCAATGACCGGTAAACCAGACGTGACCATGCAAATGAACGCTTTGGGTGCTAGAAAATGGAGAAACATGACAGGTGCCAATGTAGGTAAAAGTATTGCCATCATATTGGACAATTACGTATACTCTGCTCCTAATGTAAATCAAGAAATCAGCGGTGGTAGCTCGAGTATTTCTGGCGGGTTCAGTGTTGAGCAAGCACAAGACTTAGCCAACGTATTGAAGGCTGGTAAACTTCCAGCCCCTACCAACATCATAGAAGAAGCCACCGTAGGTGCCTCTGTAGGTTCTGAAGCACTTAGAGCTGGTATTCTTTCGTCTGTAGTGGGTCTGATAGCTGTATTGATTTTCGTATTGGTTTATTACAGCCAAGCTGGTTGGATTGCAAACGTTGCCCTTTTGGTTAACCTTATTTTGCTTCTTGGAGTTATGGCCTCTTTCGGAGCTACCATGACCCTTCCTGGTATTGCAGGTCTTGTACTTTCAGTAGGTATGTCAGTGGATGCCAACGTACTGATATATGAGCGTGTTAAGGAAGAAATGGCTCAAGGGAAGAGCTTTATTACGGCCATTGCGGAGGGTTTCAAAAACGCCATGCCGTCTATTATTGACTCTAACGTAACCACTTTGATTACAGGTATCATCTTATTTATTTTTGGTACAGGTCTTATCAAAGGTTTTGCAACTACCCTGTTGATAGGTATTTTCACATCTTTATTCTGTGCGGTGTTTGTTTCTAGGTTAATATTTGATTCTTACATTAAGAAAAACAAAACTGTCAACTTCAAAACAGCTTGGACAGAGAAATTATTTAACGACTCCAATATCGATTTCTTGAAAAAGAGAAAAATATTCTACGGAATTTCGGCTGCCATTATCATTGCAGGTGCTATTTCGATAGGTATCAAAGGTTTCGGTTTAGGCGTTGACTTCAAAGGTGGTAGAACTTATGAAGCGAAATTTGAGAAAACTGTAAATACGGAGCAAGTTAGAGAAACAGTGGCTTCGGTATTTCCAGAAAGTGCCGTAGAAGTAAAAACTTTTGGAGGTTTTGACAAAGTTAAAATCACTTCTGCATATAAAATAGACAACACAGAGCCGGCGGTTGAAGCTGAGATTAAATCTAATCTCGACAAAGTATTGGCTTCGATGAAAGAAAATCCGGGTAAAGTGGTAGGTACTTCGAAAATAGGGCCGACCATCGCCAACGATACCATTTGGTCATCATTGAAAGCTATTTTCTATTCGATTATTATCACATTTATCTACATCTATTTCAGATTTAGAAGTGTGGCTTTCGGTTTTGGATCAGTTGTGGCCTTGTTCCATGACGTTCTGATTATCTTGGGCATATTCTCTATTTTGAATGGTTTACTTCCTTTCTCTTTAGACATCGACCAAGCTTTTGTGGGTGCTGTATTGACCTTGATGGGTTACTCTATGAACGACACCGTGGTAATCTTTGACCGTATTAGAGAATACCTATCAGACAAAGGTGCCAAAAAAGAACCGATAGAAACTACCATCAACAACGCTCTAAACAGTACCCTAAGCCGTACTGCCGTTACGGGTGTAGCTACTTTGATAGTACTCCTAATATTATTGATATTTGGTGGCGAAACCATCAGAGGTTTTGTATTCTGTATGTTCTTAGGTGTAATCGTTGGTACATATTCTTCGTTGTTCATTGCAGCTCCTATCGTAGTAGATGCCATGCAAAGAAGACTTGAGAAAGAAGGCGATGCCATGAAGGTAACTCCTGCTGTAGATACCAAAGGCTAATAATAATTTCTTTTAGCAAAAAAAGCTCGGTTATGCCGAGCTTTTTTTGTTTTTTAGAGGTTTCAAATAACAACCTCATGAAACTCAAAAGCGTTATATTGTTTGTCTTACTATTTTCAATTTGGTCTTGTAAGACTTCCCAAACCAGCATTTCGCACATTGATTTTGACGCTTTCACAAAAACAGAAATTAACCCAATATTAAAAGCCGACTCCTCTTTTGAGTTTGATTGCCCAGTAAAGAAAACGGTGGTCAAGTGGCAAAAAGCCGATGTTTTTAACCCAGCAGCCATTGTAAAAGATGGCAAAATAATGCTGCTTTATAGAGCTGAAGATAATCCCAAAGCCCACTTGGGCGGCAGAACTTCCAGAATTGGCTTGGCCGAAAGTACAGATGGTATAAATTTTAAAAAATATCCAAAACCTGTTTTATATCCGGCAGACGACGATTTTTCTATTTACGATTCGCCTGGCGGTTGTGAAGATCCAAGAGTAGTGCAAACCGCCGATGGAATGTATGTGATGGCCTACACAGCTTGGAATTATGACACTCCACGGCTTTCAATTGCCTTTTCAAAAGATTTAATCACTTGGGAGAAAAAAGGGCCCGCATTCACGAGAGCTTATGAAGGGAAATTCAAAAACATGGCCTCGAAATCTGGCTCAATATTAACCATGCAAGAAGGAAACAAATATGTGGCCGCAAAAATAAATGGTAAATATTGGATGTATTGGGGCGAACATGGCGTAAACTTGGCATGGTCAGAAAACTTGTATGATTGGTATCCTGAAGTAGATAATTCTGGAAAATTGAGTTTTGTAATTCAAACCAGAAAAGGCTTTTTTGATAGTAATTTGACCGAATGTGGTCCTCCGGCAATGATTACCGATGAGGGCGTTGTACTGGTTTACAATGGTAAAAATAGCGATTTCACAGAAAACGCTTCTTCTGATTATCCACTTGGCACTTACACTGTTGGCCGGGTGGTTTTTGACCCAAAAGACTTGAAAACTGTACTCAAACGATCAGATAAGCCGTTTTTAGTTCCGAGCTTACCACATGAAGTTACTGGACAATACAAAGAGGGAACTACTTTTGCCGAGGGTTTGGTTTTCTTTAAAAACAAGTGGTATCTTTATTACGGCACAGCTGATTCCTTCGTAGGTTTGGCTATTTCATCACAAAAAAACAAAAAATAATGAATTTCGATTTTCCTTGGTGGAGCTATGTATTGGTAATTCTATTCTTGATTTTCCTTCGAGATATTCTTCAAAAAAAACACACGATACAGCACAACTTTCCTTTGGTGGGGCATATCAGGTATTTCTTAGAAAGTTTTGGACCTGAGCTCCGACAGTACATAGTGGCCAACAACCGCGAAGAACTCCCCTTTAATCGTCAGCAACGTACATGGATTTATGCCTCCTCCAAAATCGAAAACAACATGCAAGGCTTTGGGACAGACCAAGATATACATGAACCGGGCTATGTATTTATAAAACCAGCCATGATGCCCTTTCGGCTTGATGACAAACACCCTTCTTTCAAGAAAACATCTTATTGTCCATCCGCCAAAATAGTTGGGCCGCATAGACAAAAGCCTTATCATCCGCAATCGGTGGTCAATATCAGTGCCATGAGCTACGGCTCGCTTTCAGGTGCAGCCATCACCTCGCTCAACTTGGGAGCTCAAATGGCTGGCTGTTTCCACAATACAGGCGAAGGAGGATTCTCCTCATACCACGCCAAAGGTGGTGATGTGGTGCTCAATATTGGCACGGGATATTTTGGTGTGAGAGACGAGAAAGGGAATTTTAGTCTGGACAAGCTACAGAAACTCACCAGCGAAAACTCTTGCATAAAAATGCTGGAACTCAAGCTATCTCAGGGAGCAAAACCAGGAAAAGGAGGAATGCTTCCAGGCAAGAAAGTAACCCAAGAGATTGCAGATATTAGAGGTGTGGCTGTTGGAAAAGATGTAATTTCACCTGCCTATCACACAGCTTTTAAGGATATCCCAGAAATGATAGATTTTATAGAAACGATGGCCCAGGCCACAGGTTTGCCAGTTGGGATTAAGTCTGCGGTGGGTAAGTTGGACATGTGGGAAACCCTAGCCCAAAAAATGGTAGAAACAGGTAAAGGCCCTAATTTTATAACCATAGACGGTGGTGAAGGTGGTACAGGAGCTGCTCCGAGGGCATTTGCAGATCATGTCTCCTTACCATGGGTCTATGCTTTTTCGAGTATTTATAAGATTTTTCAGAAATATGGACTAGAAAAAAAGGTGGTTTTTATAGGCTCTGGAAAACTTGGTTTGCCAGAGAAAGCCGTCATGGCCTTTGCGATGGGCGTAGACATGATAAATGTAGCTAGAGAGGCCATGATGAGTATTGGTTGTATTCAGGCTCAAAAGTGTCATACCAATATCTGCCCTGTAGGTATCGCCACGAACAACAAATGGTTAGAGTCGGGCCTAAATCCCGAACTAAAAAGTGTTCGTTTTTATAATTACCTCAAAACCATCAACAAAGAAATACTCGAACTCTCGCACGCCTGCGGATACGAACACCCCTCACAGTTTACGATGGAAGACATTGAAATATCGATGGGTGACAATAACCGAACCGTACCGCTTAGTCAGGCCTATGGATATCAGAAGACGGCTGTGGTTTTTGGGGGATTTTAATTAAAAACACATAGTATTATAGCGAACATAGACTATTGAAAGACTTGAATATTTTTATTGCATTATTCTTATTTTCTATTGCAATTCCATTTGCAATTACTTTAGTCTTAAAAAGACTAAATATTAAAAAATTTGGATTAAGCTATTTTGTAATGTCAATTTCAATGATGCTTACAACTATGCTTTTGCACAAGTATTACACAAAAACGTACTACGAAGATGGAATGCAAGCTTCAGCTTTTATTATTTACTCAATAATTTTATCAACATTAACTTTAGTTCTACAGATTGCAAGTAATCAATTGTTAATTCATAAAAACTACAAATTGGGGTCTGCTTTTCTGCTAATGTATCTATCAATAATTCTATTCATAATATTTAAAAAATCTCTTCCATAAGTCTAGAAATTAGATTTCTTCCCCACTAAAAATGAATTTCATTTTTTCAAATAATTCGAAAATATTTAACGACCAGACCGAAATATATTTCATAGCGAGACCCTGAAAATCTATCCCCACTATATGCCTATGTGTTGAAAAACAAAAAAATCACGCAGGAATCACATCCACTTCTACCCTAACCTTATGGCTTCCTGAGCTAAAAACAATGCCTTTGAGAGGTGCTACGTCGGCGTAGTCTCGTCCATAGGCTGTCACGATGTGCCGCTCTTGTGGAATGAGATTGTTGGTAGGATCAAACTCGCACCAACCCATGTCGGGCACATATACAGATATCCAAGCATGAGACGCATCTGAACCCTGAAGTTTAGCTATTCCGGGAGGTGGGAGTGTTTCGAGATAACCACTGACGTATCTGGCCGCAAAGCCTAGGCTTCTCAAACAGGCAATGGCCAAATGCGAGAAATCCTGACAAACGCCTTTTCGCTCTTTCAAAACGGTCTTGAGGGGTGTATTGACCGTCGTAAAGCCAGATTTGAACTGAAATTCCTTGAAAATTTTCTCCGAAAGCAGCCCTACCGAATCATAAAACTGTGAGTCGGGTTTAAAGCAAGTTTTCGCGAAGTCCACAATTTCCTCATCCGACTTTATGTATGCCGATGGCAATTGATACTGCAAAAGTTCGACTTTTAAGGGTCTATTTTTGAGAAAAATATCCTGAACCTCGCGGCAAGTATACGAGCTTACAGCAGGTCTCGACTTCGGAAGCACCTCTATTTCACTATTGGCTACAACCTTGAGAACCGTATGAGGCTCATGTAATGAAAAATAAGCCAAGGTATTTCCGAAAAAATCTGTACGGAAATGTACACTGGTAGGCGTAGGAGAAATCTCGAGATCGAAATTGCTACAGACCTGGCCGGCTTGTGTGCGGGGCTTTAAACATAACACACTCTGATAGTTGTCCACAGGTTCTTCATAAGTGTAGACTGTCTGGTGTCTCAGCTTATATTTCATCCGAATTTATTTTTTCTATGGTATCCAAAAGTGAATGCTGAATGACAGAATGGCTAAAATAAAGACTTGATAAACTGCCGGTAACTTTCGAAATAAGATCTGAAACTTTTTCGAGGGTTTTATCGAGACCAGAGCGGTATTGGGTTTCGTCATCAACCCGTACGAGACTTTCAGTGTCAATTAGTTTAATTATGGTGGTGGCCTCCAAAACTATTTTCTCGTCTATACTTAGGCGGGTGGCATGCACCGATTTGGGTAGCTTAGTAAGGTTTTGGCCTAGCTGATCTAACAAATAAGAAAGCGTGTATGGCAAATTTTTCTCCAAAAGTACCATATCTAAGCCTGCCACGAGGCTCCATTGCGACTTGTAGATATGCCTATACTGGGTAAGCAAGTGATGATTTTCTAACACTGCCTCCAAAATAACAGCTTCAACCTCTTCTTCATTTTTAAAACTAAAAGCCGACCTCAAAACAGAAATCAAAGAGATGATTCGTTCGATATTTTTCCCAGCTTCAAAAAGATAAAAACCGTTGTCGCGTGGTAGGGTTTCGTAGATATTTCCATAAAATCCAAAAAGACGAGTGTAGAGCTTGTCTAATCTATGACTCAATTGATTGATGCTGTGTGTGTCTCTGAGCGACTGCATACTATCGTCGAGCAAATTCAAAATTCGGCGTGTATCCGAATTCCACCTATCGCTGACTTGGTTGGCTGTGTTTAGAAGAGACTGTATGTCGTATGTCACAGAACCTATCTTTTTGATATCGTTTATCAAACCAAATAGTTCGGGCTCAGGGTTTTCAAAAATGCTTTCATCATTTTCCTCGGCAAAACCTGGATAAGTCTGTGTCAAATGAGTGATAGATTTCAGCAAAATCACCAAATAAGCCTGTTGCTTTTGTCCTTTATCATTTACGTTTTCGTTCAAACGCCCCAAGACAATCCTCAGAAAACTGGTCAAAGAAAGGGTTCTTTCGTATAAACGACCCACCCAAAATAGATTTTCGGCATTTCGACTAGTGAGTAAATTGCCTTGCTGATGGCTGGTATTTTTTCTGACCACATAACGTTCGAAATATAACGTAGGATGGTCAGTAACTATCCAAGTATCTTTAGAAATACCTCCTAATTGATTCGAAATCACAAACTTATCTTTTACGGACGAACTTCTAGTAAGACCGCCTTGTAATACTTTGTAATCGTTGCCGTCTGAAACCATAAATGTACGCAAAGCAGCAAAACGCGGCTCTAGCCTACCATTCACAAACGATGGTGTGGTAGACAAGCTAACCTCCTCTTGAGCCACAAATTCTTTGGGATTCTGAAGTATCATCTTTTTGATTTCCTCCAGTTCAGCCTTGCTCAACAAACGGCAATAAATACTTTTGAAACCTTGCTTTCGGTTGGCTTTTTTGATAATAAGCTGAGGCAAATGACCCAAAACATAGTTGAGCTCCTTTTCTTGTCCGCACCACCAAGTGGCCACAGAGTTCATTTGTAATGTCTCTCCCAAAAGGTATTTACAGGCATTGCCCATAAAGGCCAAAAGGCCATAATTCTCCACCACACTTGCTCCGGGAGGATTGACTACCGCAACATTGCCCAGCCTCATAACCTGCAAAAGACCCGGCACCCCAAGAAGAGAATTCTGACGAAGTTCAAGCGGGTCGCACCATTCATCGTCTACCCGTCTGATGATTACATCCACTCTTTCAAGCCCGTCAATAGATTTGAGCCATACAAAGCCATCTCTTACCAGGAGGTCACTGCCCTGAACGAGCGTGTAACCCAAATAAGAAGCGAGGTAAACGTGCTCAAAATAGGTCTCATTACCAGAACCCGGCGTAAGAAAAACCACATTGGGGTTATCGTTAGAAATATTCCCCAATTTTTCAACGGTTTGTTGCAGGTGGTTGAAATAAGGAGAGAGCCTGTTTCTATAAATATTTTTGTTGAGTTCTGGAAAAACCTTGGCCATAACCGTTCGGTTTTCGAGGGCATAACCAGAGCCGGAGGGCGACTGCGAACGGTTATCCAAAAGCCACATTTTGCCGTCCGGCCCTCGGGCCATATCGCACGCATACATAAGAAGCTGATTTTGAAGCTTTTGTTTCATGTCAAAACAAGGCAACATAAAACCGGTATTTTCAAAAACCAGCTCAGGTGGCAAAATGGCATCCTTAATCAAATGCTGTGGACCATAGATGTCTTTTAGTATCAAATCCATCAAATGTGCCCTTTGTTTGATACCTTTTTCTATCGTAAGCCATTCATTCTCATGAATCAGAAACGGAATAGGGTCGAGTTTCCAAGCTCTATTGGCTCCATTTTCGGTATTGTATACGTTGTAGGTAACACCGTTTTCTTTTAGATTTTCATTGATTTCTTTACTCCGCTCTTCAATGCCGTCCAAACCAACTGTCTCCAACGTATCAAAAAGTCTTTGCCAATACGGTTTTACTTGACCGTTTTTGTCAATGACCTCATCATAAGAATTTATTGCATTCTTATAAGAACTGAGTAGGCTCAAAGACAAATCTTTTATCATTTAGAATAATAGGTGTTCATTTACAAATTAATGACTTTTCTGTGGAAAAACCAATAAATTAGCAGTATTAGCTTGAATGTTCTGCTCACAAGTTAGGATTTAAAGACTAAAGTCTGGCCATGATAAAGGCACAATTTGACAAAAAATTGGGAGATGCCCAAAAATGAGCCCATCTCTAAGCCACACACCTTTGGGTTATCTGTTGGGTAATTTCGTGTTTTACAGGATTAGCATTATCAACATATCTGAGCGAAAACTAAAGGAAAATTTAGGCTTGAAAAAATAAACAAAACTGAAAAGCCATTTGACCAGATGTTTATTTCCTTTAGATTCAGGAATCTTCTATTTTCTAAAATTTTCTTCGAGTAACTTGGATGAAAACCCAAATCCTGTAAAAAAAAACAGCAGCAAAACTAGTCTGCTGCTGCTATTATCTTTCCAACAAGTATTTCTAATCCAAATGATTACCTTGAAGCCAATCCGTCTGGATTGCCATCTGGATCGCCTGAGACAGTTCCTCTCGTATTAAGATTGCCCAAGAGCAAAATTCCACAAACGTGAGGAGTAGCCATAGAAGTACCACTGATGGTATTGTAGCCGTCTCCGATCCATGTAGATTTAATGCTCACCCCTGGAGCACAGATGTCTATTGGTGGATTACCGTAGTTAGAGAACGAAGCAAAAACATTGCTGATGTTATGAGCTGAAACAGTCACAATATTTGGACCATTCACACGAGCCGGAGAATGATTATTAGCATCATCGGTTTCGTTACCAGCAGCCAGGGCAAATTTCACTCCAGACGCGTTAGATGCATTTAATACAGCTTGGTCGAGTGCAGTCGAAACTCCTCCGCCCAAACTCATATTGGCGGCATCACCTATTTGACCATTGGCAGCTACCCAGTCAACACCCGCTATAACACCCGCGTTAGAGCCACTACCTCTTGAGTTAAGTACTTTCACAGGAACCACTTTGGCACCGGCTGCAACACCTACCACTCCAATCGTGTTGTTTAATGCCGCCACAGTGCCAGCCACGTGGGTTCCATGTCCGTTGCCATCATCAAAACCAGCATCTCTGCCAGATGTGAAGGCCGAAAATCCACGAGAAGCGTCCACATTCAGGTCTGGGTGCGACAAATCTATACCCGTATCAATTATCCAAGCCGTTTTGCCTGTACCGTTACCCGCACCACCTATAGCCGTTATACCCCAAGGTATTTCTTGTGCCGGTTGCGTGGTTCCACCTCCTGGCTTTCCTTTTTGAGAGATTGTAACTTCGAAATCTTGCTCGATGTAATCTACCGCACCTGATGCTTGAAGTTTTTGTACCTGACCTGGAGACAAAAACGCCGAGAAACCTGTAAGTGCAGTACCATAAATATGCTCAATAGCCGCCGCATTGGCACCATTGGCAGTAAGTAGAGCTACAACTTTTTCACGTACTTTGGCCGGCATACCTTTGGTTTCGGGAGCTCCTTTCAGTACTACAATGTACTTTCCTGGAATAAACTTGGGGCCAGCGGTAGCGTTTTCTACCTTCATAAGATTGGCCTGATTGTTGATGAGGTCTGATTGGTTACACGAAATCGTGATAGCCACCAATACAGCCGCGAGTAAGGTTCTTTTCATTTGAAGAGTTTTAGTTTAAATAAGTAATAAAAATGGTGTTTCAAAGGCCATTTCGCAAGGTTAACTGTAATTTACAGATTATCTGATTAATATGGGCCGAAAAACTTAGAAAATATCGCAAAAACTATTCCAAAATCTAAGGATATATCAGACTATTTTTTTCACTTCTTATCAGGTTTCTTAAACGCCTGAATCAACTGATACATAAAATAGGCTTTAAATATTTTGCTGAGACATTCGATAATTCCAGAAAGAGCATTTGGAGCAATATTTAGCTTTCCTGCTAATATCAGTTTTGGGAGCAGGCTTGATAAAGTCTAAAATGTGAGAAAAAACATTTCCAAATCCGTTCCAATATTCCCATTTTAAAAGATTTAGGGCTTATAACCATAAGGTATTTATATATCTCAAAAAGAAACCTAGTTGTTATAAGGGTTAATTTCGATACTTGTTATCGAAATACCATAATTGTTGCTAAAATGATTGAAGTATAGATTTCTTTGCTACCATTAATGCATCTTGCCAATTCGTGAATTTATTGATAAAGAGAGGGTAAATTCAAAGTTCCAAAACAGATTTGAAATGCAAGAATTTCTTAAAAATTTATGTACGGAATATTTCTACCGAAAAAAACATACAAAAAATAATAGCTCATATTTTGAATTCCGCTTGAATTTATTCAAAAAAAATAGTGAACTTTACTATGCCCCCTTTAATAAGAATTAAGTCTCGTTCTTGTTTTTGGAAAATCAAATACTCAATTTTAGCCTAAAAATTATCACTACATGAAAAAAACTATACTTCTGATTACTCTTTTCTTGTCATTTTTTTCAAAGGGATATTCCCAAAAATATCACCGGATTTCGGCGACATTAACCAAAAACCAAGTATATCTTTTGTACAAAAATGGCCTTGAAGCGGACCATTTTCATTTAGATGGCGAGCATTTCTCGGCAGAAGTATCAGATGCCGACATTGCCGTTTTGAAAAAACAAAACATTAAGTTTAAATACGTCATCAAAGATTTGGAGAAAAATCTGGCAAAAGTCAATCAGCAGATAGACAAGAAGAATGCCGGAAAAAACATGAGAACAGCTGCCACTCCGGCCAATTTTGCTCTTGGTACTTATGGTGGTTTTTTCACCATGACGGAGTTCCATTCTCTTTTAGATCAAATGAGGGTGTTATATCCCAATCTTATTTCTACCAAAACCTCTATCGGTACTTCTGTTGAAGGCCGTCCGATTTACATGGTAAAAATCAGCGACAACCCAGACAATGATGAGCCCGAATCTGAGCTTTTTCTTAATGCAGTTCACCATGCCCGAGAGCCTATGAGCCTAACACAACTCATATATTTCATGTGGCATGTATTGGAAAACTACGGTACCGATGCCGAAATAACCACCTTGCTCAATAGCACGGAGATGTACATAGTGCCAATGGTAAACCCGGATGGCTATCAGCAAAACCTCAATACCAATCCCAATGGAGGGGGTATGTGGA
This sequence comes from Leadbetterella sp., assembly GCA_035299025.1. Taxonomy (GTDB): domain Bacteria; phylum Bacteroidota; class Bacteroidia; order Cytophagales; family Spirosomataceae; genus Leadbetterella. The sequence continues at coordinate 74,645 of DATGXK010000010.1, read as the reverse complement.
GAAAAAATAGGAAAAACAATGGCAACGGGACTTTCGGTGTAGACATAAACCGTAACTACGGCTACCAATGGGGCATAAACAATACCGGCTCCTCTCCTACTACGAGTTCAGAGACTTATCGTGGCCCGAGTGCTTTCTCTGAGCCTGAAACTCAAGCAGTGAGAAACTTCTGCAATTCACACGATTTTGTGGCCTCCATGGACTTCCATTCTTACGGCAACTACTGTATATATCCTTATGGCTATGCCACTACCAATAATAACCCAGAGCTACCGCTTTTCCAACAAATGGGGGCTTATTTGACTGCCGAAAATAGCTTCGTTTATGGAAATGCCCAACAAACCGTAAACTACACCTCAAACGGTGCTGGCGACGATTGGAAATATGGCGAACAAACGACCAAAAATAAAATCTATAGTTTTACGCCGGAAATAGGAGCTTCCACAGATGGATTTTATCCTGCACAGAGTAGAATAATCCCTCTTTGCGAATCAACACTTCAGATGAACCGTAAAATCCTGAAACTCTCATCCAAATTTGCAGAATTAACTACAACTGCACCATCGAGTATTACAAGTTTGAGTTCTAATATACCTTTCAATGTAAGAAACATCGGTTTACGAAACCCCAGCTATACATTGAGTGTGAGCAGCTCTAGCCCACATGTGACTGCTCTGCCAGCAACTCAAACACTGAGCAATATGGTATCTTTTCAAAATATTGCCGGAAATTTAGCCTTTACAATATCGCCTTCTACGCCAGTTGGAACGGTCATTGACTTTACCATTACCTTAGACAATGGACACTCTCCGGTAAATAAAACTGTCAGTATTACATACAATTGTGCCTCTCCTACCAATCTCCAAAGTAGTGCCATTGGTACAAGCGGGGCAACCAATTCATGGACAGCTGTGAGCGGAGCAGCTGGATATTATTACTCTTACAAATTATCTTCTAGCAGCACTTGGTCGACAGACTCGCTCATAAATGGGACATCAATAACGTTGAGCTCTCTAACACAAGGCACCACTTACGACTGGCGTGTAAGAGCAGACAATTGTGCTACTTACAGCAACAGTACTTTCGCTACCCAGACCCCTTGCAATAGCCCAGCTAGTATTACAAGTGGCAGTATTACGTCCTTAGGTGCAGTAATTTCTTGGCCAGCAGTAGCAGGTGCAAGTAACTATCAGATTCAATACAAACTCGCTACAAGCACCACTTGGTTAACCGCCGCAAGTGCTCATACCACCACAAGCTATACGCTTAGTGGCCTTACAGCCAACACACCGTACAACGTACAAGTGAGAACCAACTGTACCTCAGGCACCTCGGCATATATAGGTACGCAATTTACCACAGCCATTCAAACCATAAATTACTGTGCCAGTAAGGGCAATAATGTAAGTTTTTTTTGGGTGGATTACTTTAAGCTAGGCACCATTACACGGACTTCTGCAGCCGATGCTGGCTACTACAACGGCTCTGCTATGGTAACCAATCTCACCAGAAGCACAAGTAACACCATTTCCTTTTCGCCCGGATATGCAAATACGCTCTACAGAGTCTACTGGAGGGTGTGGATAGACTATAACAAAGACGGCGATTTTGTAGATGCTGGAGAACAAATAGTGAGCCAATCTACCACAGGAGCTGGAACTTACAATGTCAATTTCACTGTGCCAGCCTCGGCGGCTCTAGGACAGACCAGGGTGAGGGTTTCGATGAAATATAGTGCCTACAGCACTTCATGCGAGACATTTACCTACGGTGAGGTGGAAGACTACACCGTAAATATAGTAAGTACCGCCAATGCCAAAAAAGAACTAGCAGCTGCCAAAATATCAGCAGATAGCAACCAAGAATCATCGCTTGCAGATATCCTAGCCAATGTTTATCCCAATCCGGCGAGCCATGAATTGTTTATAGATTTCAAAAATCAATCCTCTAAGAATATGAAAATAGCTATAATAGATTCAAAAGGCATAGAGAAATATAAATATACCTTAGCTGAAGAACACTCAGCGTATGGAATTGATATTTCCGGATATACGCCAGCGGTTTATTTCTTGAAATTAGAGCAAGGCAACAATCGCAAAACGCTAAAGTTTGTGAAAGAATAAGATACTATTTTTGAGTGACGAAGGCCCTATCTGCAAACAGATGGGGCCTTCTCTTTTATTTTTGGTGAAATTTTATCCCAAAAAGCTCAATAGACTATCTGGCGAAATAATATTTTGCAAAATAGCTATGACGACCATCTGTAAACCTATCGAGATAGGTTTACGGATGGTCAGAAATAGATAAGAAGCCAAATTTTATTGCAGCCGATTTTCTAATGAGTTTTTTGGGTTACAATTCCGAAAACAACACCAAACGACCTGTAAATAAGCCATTTCCAAATCAAAAAACTACCAAGAAATCTTCGAAAAATTGTATTTCCCTCAATTTTCATTAAATTGCGATTTGAAAACCTAATCTTATAAATACCTGCTTTCTAAGCAATTTAAAATTCAAACCACAAATAGAAATGAAAATTAATGATTATGCCGAGAAAAGTACCGAAGAACTAAAAAAAGCAGTATCCACCGTAAAAATTATCACAGGTTTCTTGGCCGCAGTTCTCTTTTATCTCCTGATTTCAAGTGCTTACTCTTCCATCAAAGGCTCTCTCAGTTCGTTGTGGGTAGTTCCTATCGCCCTTTCTCCCATTTTATTGTTGAATCTTTACAACATAAAACAAATTAAAAAAGAAATCAGAAAGAGAGAGCTAGCTACTGTAAAAAAATGAAGTGCCAATAGTAAAAGACTAATTTAAAAAAGATAATACCAAGAGCAATCGAGTTTTTTAAAGAACCGACTGTCAGCATGAGTAATTTGTTTTTACCAAGGGAGTGTTTTGAGTTTATTAATTCCCTACTATACCGCCCTTCTCTACTTCATCAAGTAGTTGATTATAAATCTTGTACCTCTTTTCTTGAATTCTGGCGATGGCTATAAGCTCCGCCTTTTTGAAGCCGCCCTGGTAATACCGCTGAAACCAGGGCAAGGTAGAAATGGCCGCATCGAGTGGATTATTGATAAGAGCCGAACGCAGCCCCAAAGAAAACAAACCAACAGAAAGTACAAATGAATTAAGCCCGTTTTTGACATCGCCAACATAGAGCTGTCCTAGCCCTGGCACTATCATACTCATTATTTTGGCTTTTTTCGGACTTATTTTGCTCACTTTATTATTCTTTTCAAAAAGCAAATCCACCTTAGCCGAATCCGAAACCAAAGATTTAAAGATTTGTTCGGACAAATCATATTCTCCTTTTGCAAACCTCAGAACAGCCTCATTAAAATCCTTCTCTTTTTTTTGCGGCGATTCAAGATTTTCATCTAAGCCAAGAAGCTCTACTTCGGCGTAGTCGTATTGTTTCAAAATCAAGAAACAAGATATCTTTTTGAGAACATAAGCATTCTTCAGAACAGAATCTTGGGCACTGAAATAGGCCAAATCATAATACTGTGCAGACTCCTGGTATTTTTGTAACTTAAAAAGACAGTCGGCTATTTTGGGAAATACTTGATTGGAGAAAGCGGCCGCAGAGTCAAAAAACAGAACTCTTTTATAAGCCTCCACGGCATTCGGATAGCTTTTTTGCTCGTAAAGTTGATTGGCAAAACCAAAAGTCTGATTGAGACTTTGACCAAAACTTACAGCATTAGTAATAAGTATTAAAAAGAGTACTCGCTTCATGCTGTAATGTATTTACTTTTTTTCGATTATAATCTTTAGTTGATTTCACAGAGCCATAAATATTGCCCAAATAAAACCCTAGGCCTATGCCACCATAAATCCAGCCACGATGGTTATTGCTACCAAACTTGTTGAAACTGCGATAGGACTGAAAGGCCATGCCCGCTGTAAAAAACAATGACACAATGCCGTCCTTCCAATTATTAGAATACACCTTGCCAGTGCCTGGCACAATGGCCGACATCAAAGCCGCTAAACCTGGACTTTTCTTGTGCGTTTCTTTTTCCAAAATAGACTTATACCCCTGCCCCAGCTCATTTTCACCATTAGAAATATTGGCCAAGGTGCTGCGTGCGTCTTTAAATTTGTTGGTAAAAATGTCAGAAGTTACGTTCAAAAGCACCCTGTCATCGGCCGAAAAACTGATGTTTTGATTCCAAAACTCTCTAGCCATTGGCCAATTTTGGGCTTGCATCTGTAATTTGGCAAATTCCAAAGCTGGAGCATAGGGTATTTTGGATTTTTCGTTATACAAAACACCTATTTTTTCGATCCCCAAAGATGTCTGATTAGAAAGCCTGTAGGATTTCAGGAGATTGGTTTTCAGAGTATCATTGTTTGGTAAAAAATAAACCAAACGCTCATATTCTTTTCCTGCCAGATCAAACTGGCCTGATTTTAAAAGGTAATCAGCGTATTTTTTTGAGCTCTCAACACTAAAAATATCTTGAGCGAAAGACGAAAAACTGATAAAAAAAAGAAATACAAATCTCATTGGGTTTATTTTATAGTTGAAACCACAGGAATGGTAGGTATGACACGCGGGTCGTCTTTGAGTAGCATGGTGGTTTTGTCAAACTCATAATTATGTGGAGAAAGGCCGTTGCACCTCGTGAGACGGTCCATGGTCATTACCCCACCTTTTACCATTCCAAATTTCTTAACAGCCAAAATGCCGTATTCAGAACAAGATGGCGTAAAAGTGCACACCGTTAAATCCTGCGAAGAAAAAAAAGTTTTATAAAACAAAAACAAACCCGAAAACACCACCTGAACCTCGTTCTTGTTGTTTTTAGCCTCCACATACTCCTTCTTTATGTTGCCATCTGGCACCACATTTCTATACAAACTCACCTGAGCTTCTGCCTCATTTCTTAGTAGAAACAGACTTAGTAATAGGAATTTTATACCGATATATTTCATCTTCGTCACCTTGGTCTATGGTTACATTTTTATAGGTTGTCAGCTGAATGTTCTTGTCTCCTTTTTCACCAATACTTATCATCGTCACTTCTGTAGGAAACTCCACACCTTTCACGTTAACGTATTTTTTAAAGTATTGTTGACTCACCACCGTGCCTTTGGGATTGTAAAACACCATGGCATCGAGTCTCTTGTTGATGGTCTGCATTCTAATATTTCCAAAAACCTTCTTGTATTGATCTTCTGAAGGCACCCAAGTTGTTATAACTCCATTGGAGGTTTTCTCTACTTTGCCAATTTTATAAATTGATTTTTCGTTGTTTTTAGGTTTTAGTCCATAATCGGAAAGTTGGCCAGTAAGTGCCAAATGAAAAGCCGTAAATTCTGGAATCAGAAAAGTTCGGGTAGTGCCCACCACGAGGTTCTTGTCATTGATAGAAAACATGGTAGTGTCTTGCACAACCATGGTTTCCTTTTTCGGAAAAATGAGCTTGTACACTATCTTCTTGTATATTTTATCATAATAGATTTTGCCCATTGTAAGTCTGTATGTGCCGTTGGATAGCTTGTCTTTTATAGAAACATCTGCCCGAAACCGGTAGAATTGCTGGCCAAAAGACAAACTTGGCAAAAGAAAAACAAGAAATAAGAAAGTCCTAAAATTCAAGATATCGGATGTTATGATACACAAAAATAGCCCAAGCTTTCGAAGTTTGGGCTATTTCTGTAAAAAATAAAAAGGGTTTTTTATTTTAAGAATATTAGTAAGGAGAAGTAGCAGCTGCAGCTATCAAACCGCCAATTACTACCAAAGCATACAAGCCGACACCTATGGCCGAGGCTGTAATACAACCCCTCACTGTTTTGTTTATTGCGGCCTTATCGTTATCTGTTATGAGGTATACGATCAAAATACCCCAAACTCCCAAACAAAAACCCCACCAAAATGCTGGAAAACCAGCCGGTCTCATAGGGTCATCGTGGTCGCCAATGTTTGACTTGGCGTTGTTGTCGATACCTAGGTCTTTCATTAGTTGTGGCTGCTCCTTTACCAGACTATCTACTGACAAGTCAGGATTCGCCAGTACAATGGCCTCCACTTTATTGAGTTTTCTAAACTCTGTAGACAAATCTTCCTTTTCTAAAGGATCTGAAGCAAATGAGCTGATGGATAAACAAAAACTTGTTAAAAAAATGAGGATTCTTTTCATGTATTATAAATTTACGGATGAGAAATACTTGATTGTTTTACTTGCAAAATCCGTGCAAAAGAGGTGGTACTAATCACAAATATTCTAAAATAATTGGGATTGAACCCTAAGCCAAAAAGTATAGACACAAAAAAACCCACCGTTGGGTGGGTCTTTTTAAATAGCTTGGTCTTCTTAGAAAACGCCTATGGCAATCCAGAAAATCCAGTATAATGCGTAAACTCCCGCAGTTACAATACAACCCATAAGAGCTTTCTTAGTTTGGGCATTGTCTTTATCAGTCAATACATAAACCAAAATTACTCCTAAAAGCGTAAGTACGCATCCCCACCAAAAAGCAGGAATTCCTCCTGGAAGGTCCGAAGAAGCAACCACAGAAGCAGTATCAGCCTCAATTTTAATATCAGTCAATAATTCAGAGTTTTGCGACTTCAAATTATCTAAAGTAGTACCTTCATTGTTTTGAACAAATTTCTCGATTTTGTTTAATTGCTCAAACTCAGCATCGATGTTTTTTGCGTCCAAATTGATTGGCTCGGCCGCTGTAGCCACAGTAAAGCTCAATGCCAAAATGCTAAATAGGGAAAGGATTCTTTTCATGTTTTTAAAAATTTAGATGTTTAACGTTTTACAATATTAAAGATTAAAAATATATGAATTTTTAAATACTTATATTTTTTTTCACAAGTTAGCTAGAATTCTAAATCATGAGAATACTTCGGTCGAAAAATAAATCTAATTTTTTATTTAGAGGTATTCAGCTGCCAAAATAGAATCGAATCTCATGACAAGATATTTAAAACTTAAATGTAACGCCGCCAGTAGAAAAAGGTGCACCTATCTCCACCATAACACCGAGCTTTTGCTTCAGTTGATATCTGGCACCAATGTAGCCACCAAACATTGGCCCTGTGCCCACACCTCCGTACCCAGACCAGCTATTGTCGTACGAAACTACTCTCAGACCACCCGTAGCACCTATATATGGGTCAAGTTTATCTACCACTACATCAAATTCTTTCAAGATTTTATTGAAATGGTATGAGCCTCTGAGACCTATAACAGCGTAGTTAACACCCCAGTTTGACCCCAAATAGCCATAAGACCTACGTGTAAGACCACCAACTACACCCACGCTGATGTCTTCAGCAACACCTACCTCCGCCGAAGCCAACACTCCAATACCATAACCGACTCCCAAACCAAGATTAGCCACTTTGGTTCCTTTTTCAAACGATTGTGATTTTGCCGAAAAAGCTATACAGAAGAGAAAAAAAGCTAAAAAGCCACTGAATTTGTACATATTTCTTTGGGTTTGATTTATAATGATGCAAGTCTAAACATTGAAAACGGCATTTTCAATGCTTTTGGATAGTTTTTTTGGAGATGTTTTATTTTATGACTACCGTATTTCAAATATAGTTAAACAAGACAGTATCCGATTGGGTCGGATACTGTTTCAGTAAATGGACAGGGTATATTTAGCTCCACCAACAAATTAATGATTCATAGAAAGCAAAAAATTGGCCTAGATATAAAATACTGATTAGCACCGTTTTTTTCTTTGCTTCGAACAACTGATTCGAAGATGGTGGTTGTTGATATTCGAGATTAATATATTTTCCTACTTAATATATTACTTACGTACTGGATATAAAAGTATTTTTGACAGTACTAGTTCCTGCGAAACGGATGTGTTCTAATACTGAGCTTTCTATAACATTATTGATTTTTATCACAATACCTAGCTGATAACCGTCAGGAGTAAATCCGAATCGAATATCTAATTTTACCAGCCGATGGCATCCTTTATTGTATAGAACGGTCCAATTTGAGGCGTAGCTACGTCTGTATGATAACCAAAAAAGACCTAGCACAAAACCTTGCGTTCCAACACTTTCGACAAAGATTCTAGGGTAGATAAAGATGCCCTAAGAAAAGCCTAGCTGGCTAGTAAAAATAGTAATATAAAAGTCCGGAATCTCAATTTGTAATCATCTTAAAGGGTTCAGTGTCAAAAACTAAGAAAAATATTTTACCGTTAAATAAAATTTAATTGAAAATCTATTGTGTGCGTGAATGGGACACGGATTACACGGATACAAGTAGCACGGATTTAAACTGATTCTTTATATCGGTTGGTGTTTCATGGCACACTGATGACACCAATGCTAGCCACTCTGATTTAAACGGATTTTTCTTTGTATATGTATCCTCAGTATTTCTCTCAAATACGCTAAGACGAAAAATTTACTAAAAAATCTGTGCACATCAGTCCAATCTTTGCAATCTATCTTCCAAAAAAAAGCCCCAGAATGATTACATTCTGAGGCCCATAGAGTACGAGACTTAAACTTTTATCAAATCTTAGCCAAAATAGCATTGAAAGTAGCACTTGGACGCATGGCGGCTGAGGCTTTTTCGAAATCTGGCTTGTAGTATCCGCCTGTATCTTGTGGTTTACCTTGAGAACCAATCAATTCTGCATCAATTTTGGATTCGTTGGCTGTCAATTCAGCGGCAATTGGCGTAAAGATAGCTTTCAATTCGGCGTCTTTGTCCTGTGCGGCCAAAGCTTGTGCCCAATACAAAGCCAAGTAAAAATGACTACCTCTGTTATCTATTTGTCCTACTTTACGAGCAGGAGATTTGTCGTTATCTAAGAATTTGCCTGTTGCTTCGTCCAAAGTATCTGCCAAAACCTGTGCCTTTGGATTTCCAAAGGTGTTAGAAAGGTGCTCATAAGAAGGTGCTAAAGCCAAGAACTCACCGAGTGAATCCCAACGCAGGTAACCTTCTTCCAAGAACTGTTGCACGTGCTTAGGAGCCGAACCACCCGCTCCGGTTTCAAACAAGCCACCTCCATTCATCAGTGGTACTATTGAAAGCATTTTGGCAGAGGTACCCACTTCCAAAATTGGGAAAAGGTCGGTGTTGTAGTCACGCAATACATTTCCTGTTACCGAAATAGTGTCTAAACCTTGTACGATTCTTTCTAACGAAAACTGAGTAGCTTCCATCGGAGTCATGATTCTGATGTCCAATCCAGCTGTATCGTGGTTAAGAAGGTATTTGTTTACTTTTGCGATGATTTGAGCATCGTGTGCACGGTTTTTATCGAGCCAGAAAATGGCCGGTGTGCCTGTGGCTTTTGCTCTGTTTACTGCTAGCTTCACCCAATCCTGAATCGGCAAGTCTTTGGTTTGGCACATACGGAAAATATCTCCAGCCTCCACAGCTTGATCCATCAATACTGTACCAGATTCGTCAGTTACTACAACTTTTCCAGCTGCACTCATCTGGAATGTCTTGTCATGCGAGCCATACTCTTCGGCAGCTTGGGCCATCAAACCTACGTTTGACACGCTTCCCATCGTCACGGGATTCAAGGCACCGTTTTTCTTACAAAAATCTATCACTACTTGGTAAATACCAGAGTAACAACGATCTGGAATCACATATTTAGTATCTTTTCCTTTGCCGTCCGGACCCCACATTTGACCAGAAGTACGTATAGCGGCAGGCATTGAGGCATCAATGATTACATCAGATGGAACATGCAAATTGGTAATACCCTTATCAGAATTTACCATCGCCAAGGCAGGGTTTTTAGCATAAACAGCATCTATATCTGCCAAAATTTCTGCTTTCTTTGCGGCATCTAGGCTCTCCAGTTTGATGAGCAAATCCCCCACTCCATTGTTTGGGTTCACATTCAATTGGTCGAAAACCGCTGCGTGTTTTTCGAAAACGTCTTTAAAATAAACAGATACCGCTGCACCAAAAAGAATTGGGTCAGAAACCTTCATCATGGTGGCTTTCAAGTGTATCGAAAACAACAGGTCTTTCTCTTTCGCATCAGCCACCTCTTTGGCTAAAAAAGACTTGAGCTTGCTCAAACTCATAACCGATGAGTCGATGATTTCGCCATCTTTCAGAGCAGTTTTTTCTTTCAATATTTTTTCGCTGCCATCGGCACCAACAAAAGTTATTTTCACAGAAGTAGCTTTTTCTACTACCACCGATTTTTCACTTCCGTAGAAATCCCCCTCAGACATGGTGGCAACGTGCGACTTAGAGTCTGCACTCCAAGCTCCCATGCTATGTGGATGTTTACGGGCATATTCCTTAACCGCTTTCGGAGCTCTTCGGTCAGAGTTACCCTCACGTAAAACCGGGTTTACAGCACTACCTTTTATTTTATCATATTTAGCTTTTGCGGCTTTTTCTTCGTCTGTAACAGGCTCCTCAGAATAAGAAGGGATATTATATCCTTTTTCTTGAAGTTCAGTAATAGCTGCAGTCAACTGAGGCATTGAGGCACTCACATTCGGCAGTTTTATGATGTTTGCATCTGGTGCAGTAGCCAAAGCACCCAAATACGCCAGGTCGTCTGAAACTTTTTGCTCTTCGGTAAGGTATTCAGGAAACACCGCTAAAATCCTTCCAGAGAGTGATATATCGCGGGTTTCAATTACTACATTGGCGGGTTTTGAAAATGCCTCCACTATTGGTAAAAACGAGTATGTGGCCAAGGCTGGTGCTTCGTCTGTAATAGTGTAAATTATCTTTGCTACTTGTGTCATAATAAGAAAAGGAGATTTTGAAGACTAATTTTAACCTTAAAATATGGTCAGGTTCTATAAAAATTTGATAAACGCAAAGTTAATAATTCTCTTGAAAATTTTATGATATACTTTGAAAATGATGTATTAAATTTCGAAGAATTTAAAAATAGTGGTCATTTGTTTGCCACGGGCCAAAAGATTAATCTGACATGAAAAAAATAGTATCCATTCCGTTTTTCTTATTTATGTTCGTTTTGATAGAAAATGGATTTTGTCAAGATTTTGAGTCTGAACTCGCGGCACACCGAGAAAAATACAAAACAGAAACAAAGGGTAGATTTCCTGATCAAGTACAGGATTTCTATGAACCAACATCCAAATTTAGAATTGCCGCCACCTACAAGAAACCACGAAAACCAAAAACTATTTCGGTGCCGACATCTGGTGTAAAAATCAAAGATTACACCGAGTTTGCCCTAGTTACCTTCGAAGTTGATGGCCAGAAACACAAAATAATGACTTACCGACAGTCACCTGTTTTACCCCTTTACAAAAATCTGGTATTTGTACCATTTAAAGACCCCACAGCACCCAAAGAGACCTACGGTGGCGGAAGATATATGGACATGGACGTCAACGATTTTAAGGACGGAAAAGTGATAATGGACTTCAACAAGGCCTATAATCCTTATTGTGCTTTTTCAGACGGTTGGAACTGTCCCATTCCCCCGAAAGAAAACCACCTAAATGTCAGAATAGAAGCTGGTGAGAAAGTACCCTTGACGGGACATTGAGTTGGTTAGTTTGGTATTTATGAATGAATGATATAATACTTGAATGACTGAATATTTGAATGATTGAATTCCTAATTGATGCAATATTTAAATTCCCGAAGATTTGATTTCAAATTTGGCTCAAATTCAAAAATCCTTTTTCGGCATCCTAAGTGACCTATGTGCCTATGTGTTTATAAAATTAAAATCCCCTAAATTGCATCCAAATTCGAAATAATGCCCGAAATTGAAGAAACCATATCATTAAAACCCTACAATACCTTCGGATTAGAAGCCAAGGCCAAGTATTTTACAATATTTAGGTCGGTTGATGATTTGAAAGAAATTCTGCAAGATCAAAGATTTAAAAAAGAAAAGAAACTCTTTTTGGGCGGTGGAAGCAATATTTTATTGATGAACGATTTCGATGGTTTGGTTTTGAAAAACGAAATAAACGGAATAGAAATCGTTTCAGAAAATACAGAAAAAGCCATTCTAAAGGCAGGTGGTGGCGAAAATTGGCATTCTTTTGTATTGGATACCATTGAAAGAAATCTTTCGGGTATTGAAAATTTATCGCTCATTCCCGGAACCGTGGGAGCAGCTCCTATGCAAAATATAGGTGCTTATGGTGTCGAAATCAAAGATGTATTTGTGGAATTGGAGGCACTTAATTTGGAGACTTTGCAAGTAGAAAAATTCAATAAAGAAAAATGTAATTTTGGCTACAGAGAGAGTTATTTCAAGCATGAAGGCAAAGGCAAATACGTTATTCTCAATGTAAGTTTTGAGCTCTCGAAAATCCCCAATTTCAATGTTTCATACGGTGCTATCCAAGACACTTTGAACGAAATGGGCGTAAAAGAACTCTCCACCAAAGCGATCAGCGATGCCGTAATTGCCATCCGAAAAAGCAAACTCCCCGACCCAGCCGAAATCGGCAATTCAGGAAGTTTTTTCAAAAATCCAGAAATCGAAAAAAGCCTTTATGATAAAGTAAAACAGCAATATCCAAGTATTCCGTCCTATCCAATTGACGAAAACACCGTAAAAGTACCCGCAGGCTGGCTGATAGAACAAGCCGGTTGGAAAGGAAAACGTGTAGGAGATATTGGCGTACATGCCAAACAAGCCTTGGTATTGGTAAACTATGGCGGCGGTAAGGGCCAGGAAATTGCCAATTTAGCGTACGATATTCAAGCTTCGGTTTTAGAAAAATTTGGAATTACCATCAACCCAGAGGTGAATTTTATTTCATAAAAAAATGGTTTTAGTCCGAATAATAACTATTTTTGAACGAATAAACCTTATAAAACTATGCAAATAAGCCACGTAATTTCTGATGTCATTTTGGCTGCAATCGGTATATATGTATTTTTTGTTTATCTCTCAAAACTCAATCTCACCAGCACCGTTCTTTGGGAATCATTTGTTTTATCAGTAACCGCGGCTGCCATTTTTGGTGCCATTACTTTCGCTGGTTACCCTGACGCCAATCCAATATCATTATTCTTCCAAAAATTGGCCACCATCACCGGTGGAGTTGGACTCGTTGGGGCTACTTTTGCCTTGGTTTCGGGCAACGATTTATCCAAAATAGCCTGTTATACCTTGTTAACCATAGGATTTTTCCTTTTCGCACTTTCAGAGGGTTTTGGCTTAACCAAAATTGGAGCTTACACACCAATTGTCGCCATGAGTTTGGTGGTAATTTTGGCCATATTGGGCTTTACCAAAGGAAAAACCATGGTTTCTGTTTGGCTATTAGTCGGAGTTGCATTTTTTGCCTTAGGAACTTTCCGAACACAAATATTTGGCAAAGGTGACCTCACCATTGATATTTTCCATTACCTCACTGCGTGCGGAATCTTGAGTTTGGGTATGGCGAATAGGAGATAAAAAAGCCACATAAAAGAATTAGTAACCAAAATGATAAGAATTGGAATCTTAGACGACCATGATATTTTTCTTAGGGGTCTGAAAGGTCTGTTAGAAGAAAACTCGGCATTTTCTGTATCGCATACTTTTTCAAACGGCACATCACTTATTTCACAATTACCTTTAAATGAAGTTGATATATTACTTTTAGACCTCCAACTCCCCGATATTACCCCTGAAAAACTCTTAAGAGAAATCAGACGATTGCAACCTACCTTAAAGGTGATCTACCTCACCCTCATACGAGGAAATAGACATTTTAATAAACTTTCAGAAATAAGATTCGAGGGATATTTACTGAAAGATAGTCCATTCAATACCTTAAGTGAAGCCATAGAAACAGTTCATAACGGAAATACTTATTTTGGTGACAGATACAGTCAAAACGATGCCATAAACACCGTAACACTGCCAGAAAATAGGGCGATTTCGATATTGAGCAGCAGAGAAATCGAGGTACTCAAACTGGTAGCACAAGAACTTTCTACTTCTCAAATAGCCGAAAGATTATTCGTTAGTGTAAGCACTGTAGATTCCCACCGAAAGAATATTATGGTGAAGCTAGGAGTAGACAACATTGTAGGTCTTGTGAAAATTGCAGTGAAGAACAATTTGATATGATCATGAAAACATTAACTAAATTACTCTTTCTATTATATTTTTCTACATTTTCAATAAGTGGTTACTGTCAAAAATTAACCAAAGATAGCCTTATAAAAATAGTAGAACATGTTCAGTATTTTGACGAATCAAAAAAAGATTCTCTGAGAATAATGGCTACTAAAATTCGAGATTGGGGAAGGCCGCTAGGTTTTAAAGAAGGTGAATTGTATTTTTTTAGGTTTAATGGTTGGGCAGACGAATACGATGGAAAATACGATCAAGCCGCCAACAACTACCTTAAAATGATGGAATTAGCCGAAAAATACGGCATGGAACACCAGAAGTTCATGGCCGTTGGAGACCTAGCAGTGGTGTATAAAAGCACAAACCAGCTAGAAAAAGCCAAGAAAATTTTGTTATATGGGATAGACCCAAAAAATATCAAGACACCCAATGAAAGAAGAAATGCTACTTTTTTTAACAACTTGGGAGTCATCTATAAAACTCAGCAGAAATATGATAGTGCCATGTTAATGTATAACAGGTCGTTGGACATCAAAATAAAGCTAAAAGACGAACAAGGAATAGCCAATCAGAAAATAAACTTGGCTCCGCTTTTGGTAAAGCTGAAAAGATACGATGAGGCAGAAAAAATGCTAAAAGAAAATTTGGAGTTTTTGAAAACCAAGGATCAAGAGGGAGACGTGTGGGAAAATCTGACCAACCTTGGTGGATTAAAAATTCAACAAGGCAAACTTACTGAGGCTGAGGAATATTTAAAAAAGGCAGTTGTCATTGCAGAAAAATTGGATTCTAAGCAGAAAAAATCAGTTATATATACTTCATACGGTGAGTTAATGTCACTCAAGGGTAATCACAAAGAGGCCTATGAATTTGCTCTAAAAGCGTCTCGAATAAAAGAGGAACTAGTAAATAGCGAAACCAACGACAAAATAAGTGAGCTTCAAGAAAAGTTCAATGCCACTCAAAGAGAGAAAGAAAACCAATTACTCTCAAGCCAGCTAGAGTCCGAAAAACTCAAGCAATGGTTATTCGCTATTGGAGCATTTATGCTCGGTTTGTTGGCTATCGTAATCGGCTTTGCACTTAGAAAAAACAGAAAGAAAAATACCCAGCTGGCACATCAGAACGACCTCATTACCCAACAAAAAGACAAACTCACAGAACTAAACATTGAAAAAAATAATTTGATAAGCGTGGTTTCTCATGACCTCAGAAGTCCGTTTAATACCATAGCTCTTTGGAATCAAACACTTCAAGAAAACATCGGAAAATCACCGCTAAAAGTTGCTGAAGCCACAGAAATGATAGCTAAAACGGCAAATTACGGCCAGCAAATGATTAACAACATTCTGGACATTGAGAAAATAGAAATTAACACACACAAAATAGACCTGAAGCCTGTAGAGGTACCAGCCCTTATTGTAGAGCTTGTTGAAGACTTCGCTCCCGCTGCGAAAGTCAAAAATATTGAAATAAAAACTGAAAACCAGCTACCTGATAACTTTAAAATTATTTCTGATTATCAGCTACTTCGTAGGGCAATTGAGAATTTAATTTCCAACGCTTTGAAATTTTCACATCCAAATACAAGCGTCATCGTGGGACTTGAACATGAGCTCGATAAAGTTAGAATCAAAATCAAAGATTTCGGCATTGGCATTCCAGAAAACGAGCGTCATTTACTTTTCGATAAGTATGGAAAAACCTCCTCCAACCCTACAGATGGCGAGGCATCTACCGGTCTTGGGCTAAGTATTGTAAAGCGTATTTGTGAGGAACTTGGAGGCACAGTGAGTTTCACTTCAGAAGAAAATATTGGAAGTGAATTCACAATTGAGCTTTCAGCCAGCCCAGGAAAGATTTAATTCATGTTCCTCTGTAATTTTAAGCAAAGTAGCACTACGCCTTCTTGAAACAGGAAGATTTTCGTTGTTCTCGAGCAAAATATTATAATATTTTCCTGTAAAATTAACCGTCTTGACAAACTGTAAATTGACCATAGTCCCTCGACTATTTCTGAAAAAACCGAAGGTTCTCAATCGTTCCTGAAGTTTGCCTAGCGTTGTGGCCACCAACAATTTGCGTCCATCTGAAAAATCTATCAGCGTATAGTTTTCTTTAGCTTCAAGTTTTACCAAATCGCTAGGTTCGGCAAAAAGATGCCCTCCTATTCTTATTTTTCCTATGTTTTTCATGGTTTATGTTTAATATAAGTTTGAGATTGAATTGTTTAATAGCTAACGAGTTTTACTGCTTCTCAGAATTGGAAGTGGCATGATTGTCTTCAAGATTTAGTTTGGCTTTCAAAGCATTTATTTCTTCTCGTTGTTGGTCTATCAATTCTTTCAGGGCTTTGATAGATTCAATTATCATGGGGGCGTAAGTTCCAAAGGATACACATCATTATCGACTTTTATTATACCACCTGAAAGTAATTTTTAATTTATACCAACATATCTGTACATCACAAAAACCCTAACGGTTTTTCCAACTGCTCCTGGCTCTGTATTTTCAATCTTTAATAGAGTATTATCTATAACCCAATTTGAAAGTTCAGAAACATTGTTATTATTTTGATTATACATGATATTCACCGATAAAATTTCGTCTTGAGGAGCAGGCATTGTGAGGGTGGTAACTGTACCCAACGTACCTGATAAAGTAACATCCTCAAACCACGTTTTGATGGCTGGTACTTTAGGATCTGAACCAATTTCAACATAGCCTAAACTATTTAATCTCAAACTTGTAATACCACCCGATCGAAAATCCATTCTACTATTGTTTGAGTAGGTTATTCCACCACCATTAGACAAATCACCAACTACCCCAAACTCAATTCCGGTTGTGGAAGCGGGTACGAAACCAGTTTTTAGTATTAATTTGGAGCTTGTAGGAGAGGTTAGTGTTAATTTACCATCACCCGTCAACGAAATTACATCTTCGTTATTACCACTATTGACGAATCTGAGATTATCGTTACTAACAGAACCCCCATTGGCGAAACCCCTGATATCCCAATACCTGACACCAGAAACCAGAGTTTCGTCAAGAGTTGCTCCTGTACCTGTTGAAGTAGTTGTAGATTGCCTAAATCTCAAAATTGCAGGAGAATTGGCAGTGGCTTCGTCTAACAATAGATGAGGTCCTGCACCCGAATTGCCATTACCAAGTCCGCCATCATGTCTGACATGAAGCTTTGCATGAAAATTATGTTTTTTAGCAAACAATGGAGCTCTAACCTCAGTACCTATGCCGACCTTATGGAAGGCTCCACTATCTAGATAGATGTGTGCAAATCCACCAACGCCAATCCAAAAAGGTTTGTTATTAGTCCCATTTATGCTCCCAGTAAAAGGATTACCAAGGCCATTATTTCCAGATGGATTGGTTTCTATTTGAGCAGATGCAGCAAATGTGATAAAAATTGAGATAAAGACGAAATAGAAATTCTTCATGGTATTAATGCTTTTAATTTTGTAATTTTTGTGGTTCAAAATTAGTGGATCAAAAAACTTCAAAACATCGTGTAAATAGGGATTTTGATACCGTAAAATCGAAAACTAGCGAGAGAAATTTAAAAGCTCCATGAATTTTGTTACAAATTTCGTACGACAACTTATGCTCGATAAAAAACTCTATCTATATTTGCACCCGAAATCTCATAAAAGGGGTGCCTGAAAACAGCGGGCTGAGATCATACCCATTGAACCTGATGCGGTTAGTACCGACGAAGGGATTTGAGCTAAAACTTTGCCATTAATACCGGTTAAAAAGCATCGTTGCTCAGAAATTTCAATAGTAAAATTAAGTTTAACAAGGCCATTAGGCCCGAAGACAGCATTTTGCTCCTTTTTCTGCTTCGTAATAATTTTTAAAAAATTGTTATGAAACAATTAACCATTCTATCTTTCATCGGACTTTTCGTCCATTTTTCAAGCCCTAGGCTTTTTGCCCAAACGGGCAAAGACTCTACTGATGCTCAAACACTTAACGAAGTAGTGGTTAACGCCACCAGAGCAAGAGAAAACTCAGGGATGTCGTTTAGTAATGTTTCTCAAAAAGAAATCAAGAAACAAAATCTTGGGCAAGACTTACCTTTTTTGCTTAACCAAATGCCATCAGTGGTAGTAAGTTCCGACGCCGGTGCAGGTGTAGGTTATACCGGAATACGCATTAGAGGTACTGACCCGACTCGTATCAATGTCACCCTCAATGGCATACCTTATAACGACTCCGAGTCGCAAGGTGTGTATTGGGTAAATATGCCAGACTTTGCATCGTCGGTGCAAAGTATTCAAATACAGAGAGGTGTAGGTACATCTACCAACGGTGCTGGAGCCTTTGGAGGTAGTATAAATGTAAACACCCTCCAACTCAACCGCGAAGCCTTCGGTGAGGTAAATGTGTCGGCAGGTTCGTTTAATACACTGAAGACCAATTTTTTGGCCTCCACGGGTTTATTAAATGACAAGTTTGTTTTTGACGCCAGGCTTTCGAGAATAGTTTCTGATGGATTTGTGGATAGAGGTGCTTCGAATCTTCAATCGTATTATCTCTCTGGGGGATATTATCTTAAAAATTCATTCATCAGATTCAATGCGTTTTCTGGGCACGAAAAAACGTACCAATCTTGGAACGGAATACCAGAAGCTCTTGCAAAGGGCGACTTAAAAGGAATAGACGATTTTGTGGCAAGAAATTTCTACGATGAAAATTTCAAACAGCAGATGCTAGTAAGTGGTAGAAGATTTAATTTTTACAATTACGAAAATGAGGTCGACGACTACAAGCAAGACAATTACCAACTCATATCATCATGGAAATTAAATGATAAGTGGAGGTTCAACCCCACCCTTCACTACACCAAAGGGAAAGGTTTCTACGAGCAGTTTAAGTATGGTGAAAACCTGGAGGATTATAACATCAAACCAGTAACAATCGGCGAAACGGTCATCACGGAAACAGACCTTATCAGAAGAAGATGGCTTGACAATGACTTCTTCGGGGGAGTTTGGTCGCTAGATTATGAAGGTTCTGGAAAATTAAAAGGAAACATTGGTGGCGGTTGGAACCAGTACCTTGGCGATCATTTTGGAGAGGTTATTTGGTCTAAATTTGCCTCTGAGAGCAACATCAGGCATCGTTTTTACGAAAACGAAAGTGTGAAAACGGATTTTAACATATATGGAAAATTGTATTATGCACTTTCGAGCAAATTAGATTCTTACCTTGATTTACAATACAGAACTGTAAACTTCGAAACCAAAGGCTCTTTGGATCCATATCAAATGTTTAATTCCTCCAACAAATATGCCTTCTTCAATCCCAAACTTGGATTAAATTACACCTTTAATCCCTCTGCCTCAGCTTACTTTAGCTATGCCAAAGGAAGTAAAGAACCTAGTCGCCAAGACTTTGTTGACAATCCCGGAAATCTTCCAAGAGCTGAACATTTGAATGATTTTGAAGGTGGAATAAAACTCAACAGAGGCAATTGGGCCGGTGAAATTGGATTGTATAATATGTCTTATAGCGATCAACTGGTATTAACCGGAAAAGTAAACCTTACAGGGGAGGCCATCAGAACCAATGTAGAGAAAAGCTTTAGAAGAGGCGTGGAATTGCAAATTTCCGGAAAAATATCGGAAAAATTTACACTGGCCGCCAATGCTACATTTAGTCAAAACAAAATCCAAGATTTTACAGAAGTAGTACCAAGCTATGATGGTACTCCTGATGAAGTAAATAAACTTACCGACACGGATATTTCATTTTCACCAAATCTGATAATGGGTGGTAGCCTAAACTTTCACCCTTGCAAAACACTAGAAATTAGTCTTTTACCCAAATATGTCGGTAGTCAATTCTTAGACAATACTTCCTCTGTTAGTAAAAAACTAGATGCGTTTTTTGTGAATGACCTTCGGATCGGCTTTACTCCAAAAACCAAGGCATTTAAGGATTTGAATTTCAGCTTATTAATCAACAATATATTTAACCATGAGTACGAGTCCAATGGCTACACCTACAGTTACTTATATGAAGGAAAGATTACCGAAAACTTTGTATTCCCTCAAGCCGGAATCAACTTCCTCGCGGGGATGAGACTTAGATTCTGATTTTCTTTATAGCCATAATACAAATCACCCTCACTTTGATTACTAAAGTGGGGGTATTTTATATTAGTGATTTTCTGGGTACAATCGATGAATGGCGAAATCAGCTTGAAAAAGCGGTTAATATGACCTCTGGCTCGGCAACTGCCTGTTGCAGCTTTTTACAAGTATAATTTGTTAGTAAAAACTTACTATACAGGTCCGACTTTCGTCTGACCATTCTAACAAAAAAGAAATAAACATTAAACCTTTTCTAATCCATCAAATCCTAGGAGCTCAATACTATCTGGTTCTATACTCGTTATTAGGGTGTTTATCTTGTTGTACGGACAAATTTGGTAGGCTTCTACTACGCCTATTTTCTCCTCCACCACACAGCAAATGGTACTTTTGGCTACAGCCATCATTTGTTGCTTCAAGATGGACTCCTCATAGTTTCTGAGTGTTAGACCCTTGGCTTGGTCTACGCCATTGATTCCCATAAAATAAATGTCGGCATTGAATCTTTTCAGTTGATTGCTCACTTCGGGCCCCATGGCTATTTGATATCTTTTATAATACCTTCCACCGAGCAGAATAACTTCAACATTTTCGTGGTTATTGAGAGCCATCGCTAAAGGTGGCGAATTAGTAATAACTGTAAGCGAAAGACTCTTTGGAATTTGCTCAGCCAAAAAGAAATTGGTTGTGCCGCCGTCTAAAATTACGATTTGATTGTCTTTTAAAAAAGAGACGGCTTTTTTTATAACTATTTCTAGATCTCCGCCTTTCTTTACTCCTTTTCGCTGACCTGAGAGGATATTGAGATAACTATTGGAAACCACACCACCGTGCACTTTCTTGAGCAAACCTTTATCCTCAAGCTCAATAACATCACGCCGCACACTATCATAAGAGACTGTAAGCATATTACTTAATTCCCCAAGATTTATTTTCTTGGCGGTTTTTAAATGATCCAATATGAGTTGTTGTCTTTCTTCTTTAAGCATCTTTGGACTTCTTTAATCTGATAATAATGAACCGATTGAGGTAAAAGTAGTACTTTTTGAAAATACTTGCAAATATTTGCAAAATATTGCACATTAAATTTGCATAAATAAAAAAACTTTGCATAAATTTGCATTACTCAAGTAAGAAAGATATTTAATAGAACCTATGATGAATCAAAATGACCTCGGCCCTGCTGAGGTCTTTTTTGTTTTAGGGCAAAAAAAAAGGAGGCTGATAAATATCAACCTCCCTTTTAAAACTTGTTAAGGAATATGATTAATTCCTTGTCATAAGTTTATTTACTTGCAATTCAGAGTTTGGAATTGGCCAGATATAATTAATAGATGCTGGCTCTACACTACCAATTGATGCTTTGGCAGGAATAGTTGCCAACAATCTCATCAAATCAGTATTTCTCAAACCTTCACCCAAGAACTCTATTCTTCTCTCCAACAAAATGGCATCAATCAATGCCTGAGGAGTTGCAAAACTTGCAGCAGTATAAGTTCTCGATGCATCCGAACGACCTCTAACCGAATTCAAAAGAGCAATGGCTTCAGCATTTACAGAGTTAGAAGTTCTAACTTTAGCTTCGGCCAAACTCAACAATACCTCTGCATATCTCAGCACTGGAGCTTTGTCTAAGAATGGAGAAGGAGAAGAAAACTTCATCCAGTAAGTGTCTGTGGCATCTGTGAGTATGAAATCACGTCTGGCATCTTTCGGACCAAAGGCAATGGTGTCGGCAATGATACCAGCTTTATTCAGACCGTACTCTCCGTTTCCACCTTTGCTAGTTGGCATGTAATAAAACGCAACTGGGTTTTGTGTACCAGGAGCATTTTGAGTACTAAAACCAAATGCAAAGATATTCTCAGCAGTTTCTTGAGGAAGTGCAAATACAGACTTCACAGAAGCTTCTAATTTGTGAGCAATACCGCTTGTAGCCGAGAATGGAGCCGAAGTTTGAGGGACCAACTTAGCAGCTTCAGTAGCCACGTCGTTATAACGACCCATAGTAAGATATACTCTGGTTTTTAAAGCTATGGCTGCGTTTCTGTGAGCTCTCGTAACTTTTGCCTCATTGGCAGTGTAAGTAAGAGGCAGATTGGTTTCAGCAAAATTCAAATCTTCCAAAATCTGAGCATAAACCTCAGCAACTGTACTTCTTGCAAGATCGTTATTCTCAGAACTTTTCTCTGGCTTAAGTCTCAAAGGTAAGCCCGGCTTACTACCCGCACCGTCCGTATATGGTCTTGCGTAGTATTGGATAAGTGTATGGTACGCCAAAGCTCGCAAAAATCTAGCTTCGCCTCTGTACTGATTAGCTTTAGTGCTAAAGTCAGCAGGAAAAGTAGGAGCCACGTATTTCGCAGTGTTGTCGTCAAGACCTTGAAGAAACACGTTGATTTGGTTTATTGCGGCATATCCGTTGTTCCATAAGTTAATCACATCATTGGTTGATGTTTCTGTTAAAGTATGGTTCCAAACTTGAAATCCAGTAACCGAATTAGTCGTACGATTCAAGAAATCGTTGGCTCTGATATCACCATAAACTTGGCTTCTACCACCAAGAAAGGCACCGTTTTTCATGTATTGATACAAACCATTGGCTTGAAGTTCAATTCTTGCAGGAGTATCGAATACCACTTGGTCTGAAAACAAAGTCTCAGGAATTGGATTCAAAAGATCACTTTGACAAGATACCAGAGCTCCCGAAATAGCTACAACAAGCGTAGCTTTTTTCAATATATTTTGATATTTTCTTTTCATTTTTAATATTTTTTAGAAGCCTACATTAAGTCCGATAGTATAAGTTCTTGCTTGACCAACAGAGTTTCTGTCAACACCCATTGATGTATTGCTTTGACCGTTTGAAGAGATTTCAGGGTCAATACCGGTGTATTTGGTAAGAAGAAGAGCATTTTGAACTTGACCGTAAAGTCTCAAGTTAGACACCTTTATTTTACTCAATAAGCTTTTGTTAAATGCATAACCCAAAGCGATGTTTCTGATTCTCAAGAAGTCTCCTTTCTCTACGTTTTCAGAAATAACAAGTGCAGAACCATTGGATACGTTGTCGCTATATACGATACGTGGTACGGTACCTTCTTTGTTAGTTGGAGTCCATCTGTTTAGAATATCCTTGTGGTTATTCCAGAATCTTTGATCTCTCAAACCAGCTTTGGTACCATTATAGATGTAGTTTCCACCAGAGAATTGGGTAAATATGCCCAAGTCAAAAGCTTTGTAAGTGAAGTTATTATCCAATCCACCATACCATTTTGGAAGAACTGGTCCGTAGAACTGACCATCAACCAATTGATTTGGTGCAGTAACAGTTTTACCTTCAAGAGTTGTCCATCCTGTACCTAGGTGATCGTATTGAACGATTGTACCATCTTTCAATTTAGCTAACCTTCTACCGTTTTCTGGATTAACACCTAAGGTTGGTACAGCTAAGATTTCACCAACAGATCTTCCCACTGTAGTGTAGTTAGCCGTCTCAAGACCAGAAGTAGCAGTACCAATACGTTCGCCTTCGCTTCCTGTAAGTGCCAATACCTCATTTTTCTGAGTAGTGATGTTACCAGTTACTTTCCAAGAGAAATCCTTCTTAGTAATAGCATTGTAAGTTAGACTTAACTCCACACCCGTATTTTGCATTGAACCCACGTTGGCCAAGATTGAGTTTCCAGGGATACCCTTAGAAGGTGACTGAGGAACACTCATTATTAGACCATCTACTAAGTTTTTGTAATATGCAAACTCTCCAGTAAGTTTATCATCCAAAGCTCCAAAAGTGAAGCCGATGTCGGTTTTCTTAGAAGTCTCCCAGCTCAAGGCTGTGTTACCAGCACCACTGTAAAAAAGTGTAGCAGCGTTGATATTAAGACCAGAAGAGTAAGACTGAAGCGAAGCGAAATCACCAACACCTTGGCTATTACCTACTTCGCCATAGCTACCAGTAACTTTGAAGAAGTTGATTTTGCTCAACAAAGGACTGTTTTTCCAGAATGCCTCCTCAGATACAATGTATCCCAAAGAAAGACCATAGAAATTACCCCATTTCTGAGCCCAAGCTGAGTATCCATCTCTACGGAAGTTTACCGAAGCAAAGTATTTTCTTCCGAAGTTATAGTTGAATCTACTGAAATAAGACAACAAGTAGTTTTCACCTTGTGCATTACCATCTGGAACGATGTTGGTAAAATTACCTTGGAAAGTATTAAAGAACGCATCGGCTAAGATTGTCCTGCTTGCTCCCCATCTGTCTACTGTAGTATGCTGTTGCTCACCACCCACCAATAATGATAGATTGTGTTTGTCTGCTAAAGTGATATCGTACTGAGCAGTATTTTGCCAGTTCCAACGTTTGTTGGTTCTGTAATAATTACTTGCAGTACCATTGCTTGAGAATCCGTCTCCAGCTATACCTGCATAGAAAATCTGATCTTCAAGCGACATGTTATTCAAACCAAATTGCGTTCTTAGGTTCAATCCTTTAAGAATATTCAAGTTG
Source organism: Leadbetterella sp. (assembly GCA_035299025.1). Lineage (GTDB taxonomy): Bacteria > Bacteroidota > Bacteroidia > Cytophagales > Spirosomataceae > Leadbetterella. The sequence continues at coordinate 49,948 of DATGXK010000010.1, read as the reverse complement.
GCGAATACACTACCCTGAACCTCGTTACCTTCTGAAGAGAATCTGTTCAAATCCAATATTGGAGCTGGGTTGTAATAACCTGTTACCAACTGACCTCCCGTTGCAGGGTTAAGGTTAGCACCTGGTCCGATTCCCGCACCCGCAAGGTTGTATGATCCATCAGCCAATAATGCTGGAACGTTTGGAGGCAATACCAATGGCAAACGTCCTAAACCAGCAATAGAGAAACCTGAACCAAATGATCCAGAGTTAGGAGCTGAGTTGAAGTTATTTGAATATCCAAAAGTTACGCCTACTGTAAAGTTTTTGAAAACCTTATGGTCAACGTTGATTCTAGCATTTGTTCTAGAGAAATCATTATTTACCAACATACCTTTCTGCTTCGTGTTACCCAAAGAGAAGTAATATGAGGTTTTGTCTGTACCACCTGAGAAACTCATGGCGTTGTTGTAAGAGAATCCTGTTCTGTAAACATAATCATACCAATCAGTATCAACCGTTTGACCATTGATAGTCATCGGCTTGAAACCTTCCACGTTGGTACCTGCTTTACCTGTTCTAACAAGCGTATTCTCATTCAAATTCTTAACACCTTCGTTTTTGATAGTCATATATTCGTCGGCATTCAAAACATCTATAAGTCTGAAAGCCTGGGTAGCACCTACCCACGAATCAAAATTAAATTTGCTTTTGCCAGCAGAACCTCTCTTAGTAGTAATCAAAATAACACCACCACTAGCTCTTGAACCATAAATAGCACTAGCAGAAGCATCTTTCAAAACCTCAACACTTTGAATATCCTCTGGGTTGATATTACTCAAAGGGTTGTTTGAGGCCTGACTTGCACCGTTGTTTCCTGTAAATGCAGGAATTCCGTCAATTACAATTAGTGGATACGAACTCATGTTGATAGAGTTTACACCACGAATGAAGATTACTGGTGGGTTGTTCAATACACCATTGGGCGTAGTGATATTTACACCTGCTGCTCTACCTTGAAGAGCCTGATCAAAACTCTGAACAGGAGCTTTTGCGATTGATTTACCCGCAATTGTCGAGATTGAACCTGTCAAATCCTTTCTAGACTGTGTACCATAACCAATTACAACCAATTGCTCTAACTGATTGTCGTCGTTTTTCAAGGCAACATCAACAATACTTTTTGAACCGACTGCAACTTCCTCAGATTGCATACCGATAAAAGTAAATACAAGTGTTTGATTTGAAGCTACTTCGATAGAGTACGCTCCGTTGAAGTCCGTTTGAGTACCTTTTGTGGTCCCTTTCACTAACACCGACACCCCTGGTAATCCTGAACCGTCGTCAGCAGAAGTGACTTTACCTGTTACCTTTTTAGACTGGGCGAAAGACTCGCTTAACCCAACTAAAAACAACAGCCCCAAAATAAGTTGGAGAGTTTTCTTCATAATAGAATTATTTAATAGTTTGTTAATAATAAAAACTCCACAAAGTAAAATGCCAACATTTTGTCTTACAAGAGAAATCGAAAAATATCGGTGAGAGTGTAGACGAAACAGCCCAACTTCATGAAATTTTAATCTTTTTTTAATATAAAATGCAATTAACAGTGCTTTTTTAGAGCATTCCGAGCCAAATATTTATTGGGCTTAGTGGCATGTTTCATTTCCAAATTCCAAAAATCTAGAATTTCACTTTTCAAAACTTTGGCAAAAAGCTCAGTTCACAATACTTCTGAATCACCAAATAGCTACTGACATCAGAGCTTTTCGAAAATAACAAAAAAAGGGTTTGCGAAACTTTGCCTGGCACAAAACTATTCTGGCCAAAACTACTCCAAGGAATTACCAAAACCACGGCATTTTTGGACGATTTTACTTTTTTAGTAACTTGAAAGAAACTACCACTCCTCAGAAAAAAGTAATATATAAAGCCATTTGCAAATTGCGAAAGGCGAGTATTTTGGTTTATATTGCACAGCAAACAACAAACTATGGAACAAAAACCTTCCAATCAATTATTGAAACTACTCGGCGTAGGATTTGGTATAGCGGTTACAATTGGCGGTACTATCGGCACTGGTATACTCAGAAAACCGGGAGCTATTGCGGCTCAAATTGGCGACCCAACAATTATCATGCTCATCTGGTTAGCGGTGAGCATTTACGCATTCTTAGGTGTTTTGTGTGCTATTGAGCTTGGAGTTTCGCTTCCGCAGGCGGGGTCATGGTATGTTTATGCCCGAAGAGCATTTGGAAATTATTTTGGATTCATCACGGGCCTTACCAGCTGGCTCGGTACTGTGGCGGCGTTGGGTTTTGGAGCTTATACCATGAGCGAGTATATCATTCTGCTATTGCCTAATCTTGAAAACTACATCAGAATTATTGCTATCAGTATTTTGGTTTTGCTCACGTCATTTCATTTTCTTGGCACTTGGGCAGGAGGAAAATCTCAAGAAGTACTTTCGTTTTTGAAAGCCATTGGGCTTATCGTTTTCGTAATTCTTTGTTTTGCATATGGTAAAGATGTAGATTATTCGCTTTTGAAAACCACTGCCGAAAAAACACAAAAACCCGCTCTTCTTTTCGGAATAATAGCTGCGTTGCAATCTATTTTTTACACCTTCGATGGCTGGCATACGGCCTCTTATTTTTCAGAGGAAAACACCGACCCTGCCAAAAGTTTACCAAAATCTATGATTCTCGGAGTTCTAATGGTCATATTTATCTATTTGATGGTAAATGCCGCTATTTTATATGTTATCCCGATGGAACTCTTGGCAAACTCTAAACTTGCGGCTGCAGATGCCGTATTGCTTATTTTTGGAGAAAAATCTGCCAAAATCGTCACTTTCTTCTTGATGCTGTCGATTCTAGGAATGCTTAATGCCCAAACCATGTTTGCCCCTCGGGTGATTTTCTCCATGAGCCGCGATGGATTGTTTCACAGGGCTGTACAAAAAGTAAACAAAGCCGGCACACCTTCTGTAGCCATGCCAATAACTAGTATTGGTTCTATTCTACTCATTATTTCAGGGAAAGAAATTTGTGGGGTTCTATCAGACATTGCCACGTTTTTCTTTGTGATGAGCTATGCCGCAGGCTTTGCGTCATTGATAAAGCTTCGTAAAACAGAACCCGACCTTTTGAGACCTTTCAAAGTTCCGGGCTTTCCGTTTGTTCCCTATTTTTTACTTATTTGCTCTGTTTTGTTCTTGATTGGAGCGGTTGTTCAGGATTTAAAGAGCAGCCAGTTTGCACTTATTTTCTTGGTTTTGAGCTACCCTTTGTACAAACTACAGACCATATCTGTTAAAAATTAAGTTTTTTTGGCCGTCTTTTAACAAAATAAGCCATAGCTTTGTTTCTTAAACGTACTGTTGAATCTAAAATACTTATTAATGCCCTTTAAATCCTATCTAGAAGCCATAAACAAGGAATTTGAGAATCATTCTTATGGAGAAAATCCTGTAGAGCTCTATCAACCCATCGAATACATCATGTCTTTGGGTGGTAAAAGGTTACGGCCTTTGCTCACACTGATGTCGGCCAATTTGTGGCTTTACAACTGGCAAAAGGCCATTAAACCAGCCATGGCAGTAGAGGTTTTTCATAACTTTACGCTTATGCACGACGACATCATGGACCAAGCCCCTTTGAGAAGAGGACAGCAAACTGTTCATGAAAAATGGAATACCAACACGGCTATTTTATCTGGAGATGTGATGCTGGTAGCGGCTTATGATTTGCTTTTACAAGTCGAAGACAGGCACTTCAAACAGGTGGTTAGACGATTCAATAAAACTGCCGCAGAGGTTTGTGAAGGTCAACAGCTAGACATGCTTTTTGCCACCAAGAAAGACGTAAAAAAAGAGGATTACATCGAGATGATTCGTCTTAAAACCTCTGTACTCTTGGGTTTTGCTATGGAATTGGGTGGAATCGTGGCAGATGCAGACAACGAATCAGTAGAATTATTAAACGAAATTGGCGTAAATCTGGGCATTGGTTTTCAACTTAACGACGATATTCTTGATGTATATGCCGACCCTGAGAAGTTTGGGAAGCAAGTTGGAGGCGACATTATAGAAAACAAAAAAACTTGGTTGCTGCTCGATGCCATTGAGAAATCAGAAGGAACAGCTGAGGCCAAGACTTTGGAGACATGGTTGAAAAAGAAAAAATTCGACGCAACAGAAAAAGTGGAAGCCATCAAAGCCATTTATGACAAATTAGAAATAAGAGCAGAAGCAGAAGCGGAAGCAAAGAAATACTTCACAAAGGCCGCGGCAGCTCTCAATAAACTAGCGGTAAGTGATGATAAAAAGCAAGTTTTGAGGGAGTTTGCAGAGCAATTAGAAAACAGAGAAAACTAATAACATGAGTTTAAGCATAATAATAATCATAATAACTGTCGTAATAAGTCTGATGGCTTTTAGAGACAGTGGTTTGATGAACAAACTTATCCATAATCCGTATTCGGTAAGTCACCGAAAAGAGTACTATAGAGTGCTGACTTGCGGATTTATACACGCAGATTACATGCATCTTTTGCTGAACATGTATGCCTTATATCTTTTCGGAGGTGCAGTAGAGAGTTATTTCGAATATCTTTTTGGTGGAAACGCCAATCTCTATTTTATGCTTCTCTATCTGCTCGGAATCATCGTGTCGAATATACCGGACATGATAAAATACAAAAACATGGCCTTTTACAACTCCCTCGGAGCTTCGGGAGGGGTTAGTTCAATAGTTTTTGCCAGCATAATTTTATCGCCTATGACAAAACTGATGATGTTTCCCATACCGATACCTATGCCGGCATATATTTTTGCGGTTATTTATGTAGCCTACTCTGTTTACATGGACAGAAGGCAAGGCGACAATGTCAACCACATGGCTCACCTTTGGGGGGGGCTTTGGGGAGTGGTGTTTATGATGGTGGTTTATCCTGATTCCCTCAAAAGCTTTTTTAATCAAATACTCGGTTCATTCTGAAAAAACTCCTCCAAATATTCTTTCAACCTTATCCACAGCGAGAGAGAACCTCCAGCCAGGCTTTGGTTCATTCTTTGGGCGAAGGCGGCTTCTTGTATCTCTTCTTGGCAATTTTTCAGCCTTTCGAAATATCAGAATGGCACGACCCCAACAAATACTTTAAACTTCTTGGATTTGCTTTTGTAACAGCTACTGCCACATTTACGCATAGGCAGTTTATTCCAAGACTATTCCCCAGTTTTCATGCAGAAAAAAACTGGGTGGTATGGAAAGAATTATTCTCTGTCTTACTTCTGATTCTAATTATAACCATTGGCAATGTGTTTTTCGGAGCGGCTATTTTCAAATGGCAATTTGGCTTTAGAACCTTTTTGATATTCTTTGGATGGGTGCTTGGTGTGGCCATATTTCCAATAATATTTTGGGTGCTTTCTGATTATATTTATCAACTCAAAAAATTTAGCCAACCCATAGAAATACGACACAAAAAAGATAAAACTATATCCGAAACTTTAAAATTGATTGCTGAAAACGGAAAGGATTTTTTAGAACTAAAAAAACACGAATTGCTGTACATTGAGTCATCAGACAACTACTCCACTATTTATTATCGCAAAGATGGCATCGCCACGAAAGTACTAATAAGAAGCAGTTTAACTCGGTTGGAGTCTCAGATTTCGGACACAGATATCGTCAGAATGCACCGATCTTACGTAGCCAACCTTAGCCGCGTTATAAAAATAAGCGGTAATGCCCAAGGATTCAAACTTCATTTTGAAAACCCTGAAAGCATAATACCGGTGGCCAGAAAATACTCGCAGATTATAGAAAGATGGAGGTAAATGCCTCCAAAAACCTCAGGATTTTTCCTTAAGAATCAGAATTATACTTTGAAGACTGAGAGACTCAAAATCAAGTGTTTTTATGTTAAAACAAGACGCTGCATCTCTATCATGGAGTAACATTCCGTTCACCTCAAAAGAACCAGACACAACGAACACGAATGAATTGAAGTTTTCGTCAGAATTAATTTGTCCCTCTGCCCTACTTTCGAAATTGCTAATAAAAGACTCATTACCAAAGCCTTCACTCATCAAAACCAGCTTATTGGGTGACGCATCTAGGTCGAACTGTTTTATGAGAAATTTATTTTCAAAGCTGCAAAATTGCGTTGAAAGAAGAACTTTTATAAAATTCACAGGTTCGTTTTCAAAAGGATTCTGAATACTGAAATTTTCCTGTTGGGAGAGTTTTATCAGAAAAAACTCTCCTGGAGCCACTATTGGGCTATCCTCTAAATTCGGAAATTCTGCACCTCCAACCAAAGGCAAAATAAGACACAAACAATGTGTATCTGCCGCTATGACCATATTTTGTCCCGGAGACAAAATACTATCCTCGAATACAAAAAGACCCCGAAAGTCAAGGTTTTCAAGGTCAGATTTGCCTTCATACGAAATCAATGATCTGGAAATTGATGTCTCAATAACCTTTCTTCCATTTGCCAAGTGAATATAACTTTGCATTTCTTTCATGAAAGAATACTGTTAATCATCATGTTGGGTTGTAGTTTGGTCATGAAAGTTTCAATTCTTTCATCATTTTCAGCCGACTTGGAGAGCCAGAGGGTATCTCCAACGATATCGATAAGCGAAAGTATATCTGAAAAGAAATCTATCTGAATCATGTGCTTGTCTTTATTATGAAAGTCAGAAGCCAAGATTTTGAAAGTATAATTCTGAAATGGAATGCACCTCGTACCGAGAGTGTCTATCACTCCAGGAAAAACATTTCCTAAGTACTGAATATGGCCTAGAGCCGACAAACTAACGAGATAATGCAATTTCTCTGCCTCAGGCTTGGCATTTATCAAATCCTTGAACACCGGAAACTCAAGGTTTTCATCGTAGTATTGAGCCTTCATTCTGTATTCCAAAAATGAGTCGTTCCAAACAGCCTTATCCCAATTACTGCTGGCGTTTTTATCGATTATTTTCCTATATTGGAGAGTAATTTGTCTCATAAAAAAACAGGCCTCACACAAAAGACCCGCATACGATTTAAAGAATTAAGCACTTACTACAATGGTATGGGTTAACACATATCCTTCGCTAATGCTTCCCGAAACCGAACCCATTTCGTTAGCGAAACCATCTCCAAAAACGTTGTCTCGCTCGTTGGTTGTATCTTGCAGCCCATGGCTTTTATAGTCTGATGCATTGGTATAGACGTTATCGCATACTGTTTTTGGAAATGCAATCTGAGTAACGAGCAATGATTTCCCACTGGCATTGTAAATATGCACATGGATATGTGGAGCACGTCCGCTGTACCAACCAGGAAAAATAGAGGCAAATGTGGCCAGTCCGCTTGCGTCGGTGGTCTGACGCCCTCTCAACCAATGAACAGAAGTCCAGTTTGTAGATTGCATACCAGTGCCGCCATACTCAGAATATTCACCTTTGGCATCGCAATGCCAAATATCAACAAAAGCCCCAGCCAAAGCCGCACAACTGGCATTCTTATTTTTTATGGCGATTTTAATTGCAATTTTAACACCAGGTCTATCTCCGGTGATATCACTTTTAACCAAAGAGGCTGGATCTTTGATTGGAAAAGGCCCGATGGTTTCCGCATTGGTAACTGAGCAATCACTGGCCGAACTGCCATTGGTTGAGCCCGTTGCGGTGGTACTTCCCGTAGTTGAAGTGTCCGATACTTCTGTTTTCTCACAAGCTGCTAAGACTGGTATTGCGGTTAAAAAACCCAAGCTGGTCAATCCTCTTTTTAAAAATTCTTTGCGTTCCATTGTTTCAATTAGTGTTTATATCTGAGAAATTAGTACCTGTTTTCTATTTGGCGAAGTCGTTTTTTTGAAAACAACATTTGGTGCATTTTGCTACAATTTTCATTACCAAATAACCATTAGCCACGGCCTTTTATTGGTATGCAACTTCAATTACTAAGACGTAAAGCCCTCGGCTTTTGTTGCCTGGAGGTTTGTTAAATTAACCTTTACTTCACAAAAAACAAAGCTACTTCCTTTGTCAAACATCCCAGAAGGCCATCAAACATCCCGAAAGTTTGTCAATTGCCCCAAACCTATGGCATTTGCCCCATTTCTTCAAAACAAAACTTTAATACCGACTACTTTTGGTCATCAAACAAATACAAAAATGATAAATACCATTTTCAAATCAGGCCTTTTGTTGCATGTAATTGCGGGTGTTTTTGCTCTGACGTCGGGACTAGCAGCAATGACAATCGGCAAAAAGGGAGGGAAAGTCCATAACCTGGCAGGCCAAATATTCTATTGGTCTATGTTGGTCATCTTTGTAACTACGGTGTTGTTCTTTGTTATTTTTCCTGAAAAACTAAAATACCAATTCTTTTTGACCATTGGCATCGTAAGTTTTTATCCAACATGGTCGGGCAAACGCATGCTAAGTATGAAAAAGGAAATAACTCCAAAGTGGTTTGATACGCTCGGCGGATTTGCCATCGGTCTTTCGGGAGTAATGATGATGTGCTACGGCATTTATGGTTTCATGAAACCTCAATCTTTCGGCGGCCTACAATATCTTTTTTTGGTATTTGGAATTGTCAGTTTATTAAACGCCTACGGAGATTTGAAATATTATCTCAATTTTAAAACCGCTCCGAAAATGCATTGGTTTTTTGCTCACGGTGGTAAAATGATGGGTGCCTATTCTGCAGCACTTACGGCCTTTTGTGTAAACATTGTTCCGAGATATTTACCTCAAAACCTACCTTTTTACTATTATCTATTCACTTGGATTGCCCCAGGCATTGTCATAGCCATAATTTCCAAGAGGGTTTTGAAGAAATACAAAATGAAATTCAATGTTGCATAAAATAATTGCACTATTTTATCACAAAATATAAAAAATACAAGATACATCAATTACATTTGTGTGAAAATACAAATCAATGAAAGTCAAATTACTTCTATTTATAGCCATTTGTGCCCAAAGCTGTGTGAGCACACGCCCTTATGATGTAGTTACCTACAAAGATCAGACTTATGGTCAGCTAAGTAATCTGACTTTTACACTTGTAAAAGACGAAGGCGGAAATCCCGAAATTTGGGGTAATATAGAGAATGTTTTACAGAGAAAAGGGTATTTCAAAGACAGCAAAAACTATGATTTGGCGGTTTTTTATAAGGTATACACCGAAAAAACCAAATTAACCGACGTAGATTTTGTAAATAGTGGCAACGTACTTTCAAAAAAATACACTTCCGGAAAAAGCCTGATGATTCAAATTATGGATGCCCAATCTAAAGAAGTGTTTTATAGAGGCACTTGCAATGGTTTGCCAAGCAATTTGTCAAAAAACCAGCTAAAAGTGGCCATAGAGCAGAGCCTCAGAAACTTAGACGATGCCAGCGAGGAACACGTTTCGTATTTAAAATAATCAACTATTTGGTCATTTCTACAGCTGGTGGTGCCCACTCACCCGAAATAACGGTTTCGCCGGGAGAAAAAACCTTAAAAATAAGCTCGAAATTTTCAGCAGGTATTGGTACCCAGTTAGCTTCGAAGCCCTTTGGTGCATCGGCCTGAAAATACAAAATTAGGGATCCATCTTTGTTGTATTTCAGACCTTTTGTTTTGTTTCCAACGCCATATTTGCCTTTTGGGTTCTCGAAAATCTGCTTGTCTGCTTTCAGAACGTTTACCGTCCAAAATGCCTTAGTTTGCGGAAGCTGTGATTTCTTTAGCGTTATTTTGTATTTATTATTGCCATTAAGGGTCTGTTTGCTGTCATCAAGGGCAGTTACGTATTTCATGGTTTCGTCGGCGAAGGTTTGATTGAAACCCTTAAAAGCCGATGCTGCGTTTTTCATGTATTTCGTCCCCCATTTTCCTTCCCCCACATTATAAGACCATTCATTTTTGTTGTAGTCTTCCTGACGAGGAGCCTCCGTTTTTAGTAATTCTATGGCATCCGTAAAACCCTGTTTTATAGCTTTCTGCTTCTTATTGCTTACTTTGCCATCTTCAAAATCTTTTCCGGGAAATATGCCTAAATCTTCAAAATCGGCTACATACTTCTTCTGGTTTTCGGGAATTGCATTTTCCTTTAGTATTTGAGAGAGATACGCAAAATAAGTCTTCCAGTCAATAGAAAGCGTCATTTCTGTAACATTTCCAGTACCCTTCAACTTCGGAAACTGATGACGTTCCTTCCATGTTTTTGAATTTGCCCCAACCTCAAGTTCTGAAATCTTTATGCTTTCCAATAGTTTTTTACTTTCTGCTAGTTCCAATTTGTCCATCACAGATACCGTACCATCAATCCAAATCAAATTCGTTGGAGCTTTTATGACTTTCTTTACCCCTTTTGGAGGTGCACCATTCCAGTCTGGTCCAGCAACCAAAATCATCTTTTCCTTTGCCAAATTTTTAGACGAGCCAAATACCTCGAAAGTATTGCTAAATACATCTGTAAAAGTGAGGGCGTAATAACGCAAATTGGTCAGTGGCAAACTTATCATCACAGGTCCGTTTTTCAAATCTACATAAGCCCGCGAGTAAATAATATTTTCATTTTTTGTAGATAAATCCCTTGCATTCGAATTTATTAGGGCGAAAGTATTGAGTTTACCACCAGTATTTTCACGAGTAAATTCCTCTATATTTACAGCAAGAGAAACCAATGGAAAACCCCAGACATAAGCATTATATGCCGATTTATAGGCTTCCAGTTCGTTTTTATTGGTGATTTGGGCATTGATATTTTGACACAACAAAAGAGTAAGAATAATTAGCAAAAACTTCCGAGTCATTAGAATCTATTATAAATGAGCCGTAAAGATACGTTGCCGCCTTTGAAAATTCCATAAATAGAAAACACTGTATCATGTTTACCGGAAAACATTGCGTTTTGAAGGATGAAAATTGCAAAATTTTAAGAAAAAATATGTTATTTTGGCAAATCATCACTGAAAACATTTATGGAACCTATTATAGAATACTTTAAAACTATACCCTCACTTCACAGGTCGTTATTATTGGTTGGAGGGATAGCTTTCTTTTGGATTATTGAATCTGCACAACCATTATTTCATTTTAAATACCAGAAATTCAAACATGCTGGAGTCAATATTTTCTTTACTTTAACTACCATTCTGGTAAACTTTCCTTTGGCCTTTATTTTAGTAAAATCTTCTGACTGGGCCATAGAAAACAAATTTGGAATTATAAATTGGTTGCCCGAAATGCCTTTGTGGCTTTATACACTTCTAGGCCTGATGATTTTGGATCTCATCGGAGCGTATTTCATCCATTGGCTAGAGCACAAAGTAAAATGGATGTGGATGTTCCACTTGATTCACCACTCCGACCTACACGTGGACACAACCTCTGCCAATCGTCATCACCCGGGCGAAAGTGTATTTAGGTTCGTCTTCACAGGCATTGCAGTAGTTATCACCGGAGCACCGATGTGGATGGTATTTTTATATCAGTCCCTTTCGGTGGTTCTTTCGCAGTTTAATCACGCCAACATTTCCCTACCACGATGGCTCGACAACGCCATAAGCTATTTGATAGTAAGCCCAGATATGCACCATACGCACCATCATTATACGCAACCTTATACTGACAGCAACTACGGTAATATTTTTGCTATTTGGGATCGCATCTTTGGCACTTATAATTTTATTCAAAGAAAGGATCTTGTGTATGGCATAGACACTTATATGGACCCCAAAGAAAACGAGCATATTCCACCATTGTTGAGAATTCCTTTTGAGAGCTATAGGCCACCCATTGGTGGCAAATGCGAAGATTAAAGAGATAACATTAACAGGTCTAAAAAAGCATAAAGCTTGAGTTTTAGTTTGAAATTATCAAGTGGGGTTTTATCGGCAATGTCAAAAATCTCATTGTAGAGTGTGTGAAAATAAGGATTTTGAGGAATCGAAATTTCCTTACAAGGAATTGAGAATTTTTCGACATATTCTTCGGCAGCTAAAGCTTTGTTCTCGAGCCACCTACTCGAAAAAGAAAACCAAAAACATCTGAGTTTCTGTTTTTCAGAAATAGTTAAAGACGTCGGTATAAAGCCGTCGTTGTGACTTATTTTTATCTCGGCGTTGCTTTCTTTGCTTGTAATCTCCAACACTCGTGTGTAAAAAAGAGGATTGAGAGACTTCAACTGATTTAGGAGCACCTCTTCCTTCATGTCGAGCCTCAGAATACAGATATCCAGGCCTAACTCCAAGGTATATCTCCTGTAAAACGATGGGTCTTTTGAAAAGAAGTAGTTCTCCTTCTCACTAAAGTCAAGGTTTTCGACAAAGCATTTTTTACCAACAAAGAAATCGTCAATGATATAGTTTATAGTTTTCATCTTTCTGAAATTAGCGTCCTTATGGCTAATTTACCAACGAATATTCTAGCAATACAATAATAACTTCATCCACAAACACAAAAACATGAACTTCACCAAAGAATATTCTCAAACGAAGATAATTCAATAAATGCATGCAACATAAAAATTCATGCCTTAATTTAATATAAATTTAAAGCACTATCTTCGGAAAAATCAGATATGCTGATACAACTAAAAGAAAAACTAATAAGCTATTCCATTTTGCTTCAGTATTTGTATGGCTTCTGGTTTTCCTTTTCTTGCCGCCTTAATGTACCAATCCTTGGCTTCGGCTATACGGGCACGGTTAGAAAAATTTATACCGATATTGTAGTCGTAATCACCCGTAGAATCATAAACAGTAGCTCTCTGCCAGTATTGAACGGCCTGGTCGTGCATACCCAAATCGCTGAAAGTAACGCCAATGTTGCGATACGCAGGCAAATAACTCGGTTGTTTCTTTATCAAATCGTCCAAAAGTTTGATTTCGGTCTGGGTATCTCCCTTGAGCTTGTGAGCATATGAAATATTCAAGTATGCATCCCAGTTCTCAGGATCTTTCGCAATTACCTCCCTAAAAACCGCATTGGATTCGTCAAATCTACCCAAATTCATCAATGCTTGAGCATAACTATTCAGGTATTCAAGATTGTCCGGGGCGTCTTTGGAGGCTTTCTGTGCAAAAGGCAGGGCTTTGGCAAACTCGTTGGTACGCAAATATGCAAGTGCCGTCAACCAATCTGTTCTTGGACTTTTAGGCAAAAACAATTGTGCCTTTTCTAAGTAAGCTAGAGCATTTTTGTAATCTCCTTCATCAATGTACATAGAACCTATGGTGCGGCATACGTCTGCGTTTTTAAACCCATTGTTGTCGGCTCGCATCAGATATTGTTTGGCCATCGGAAATTCTTTCTGACCCAAATGATACCAGCCAATATTGCTCAATACCATAGCATCTTCGGGATAAAACTTCTCTGCAGGTTTAAACAATGTATACCCATTTTTCCAATGGCCCGTCTGAAAAAATGTAATTCCGGCCCAAACAATTAACAAGCCAAAAGACACGATCTTGCCAAAGTCGCCCTTTGTGTTTCCAAGCCCATAAGCAATCAAAAACAAAGGACCAATTGAAGACAAATAATAATAACGATCAGCCACTATGGCACTACCGACGGGCAAAATCTGTAAGACAGTGGATATGGCTATAGTGAAGAAAGCCACCGCCCACCAAATTTTATGGTTTTTCCGACCCAACCAAAAAGTAACACCCATAAATGCCGCCAGAACTAGCACCGACAGGTTATATATGGCTGGTATACTTCCTCCAATTTTTACTGGATATGGATAAAATGGCAACAAATTGATAGGTACGACGGTCTTGACCCAGTAAAAAAGAAAAGAATAACAAACTATCCTGAACCTTTCAGAAGCCGAAAAGGTAGAATTTATCACTGAGCTGGCATCTGCTCCTGCGTCTTTTTGAGCGGTGGTGGCTATGTAAGCAAATATCAAGGTGAGTGCAAAATATGGAATTTTATCCACCAGGTTTTTAACAGTGAATTTCTTCCCGAAAATCCACCAATCGGTGACAATGAGTAATGCGGGCAAGACAACCGCCATACCTTTAGACAAACAACTCGCCAAAAAAAACAGCAATGACAATCCATAATGCAGCTTATTGTCTGATTTTGAATAATTGAGATAGAAAATAAATGAAAGAAGCAAGAAAAACGTATAGAGCACGTCTTTACGCTCAGCCGCCCAGGCTACAGACTCCACATGCATGGGATGTAACGCAAAAAAGAAAGCCAAAAGAACGGCCACTAGGTTTTTAATGTTCAATTTCTTTATTAAAACATAAAGCAAGAAACTGTTGGCACTGTGTATGAGCAAGTTATTGAAATGAGCCAACCAAGTTCTTTCACCAACGAACCAATACTCAATAGCCAAGCTGAGCATAGTGAGCGGATGGTAGTTTCCCACATGGAAATCTAATAGCAAAGACCGCAAGTTAAAATTCTTAACAGCTTCATTAAGAATAATATACGGGTCGTCGTCCCATACAAAACCATTGTTCCATATTTTACCATAAGAAATCAAAACCACTGCAAATAGACCTCCAAAGATTACCCAAGGATTGTATTGCTGCTTAATTTCGGGAGCTATTACCTCAACTTTTTCAACTTTCTGTTTGGGATTGTGCTTGGCCATAAACCTGTTTTATATTATTAAGGGTTCAAAAATTGATTTTCTGTAACAAAATACTGAAATTTACGTTTTGAAGGGGTTTTAAAAATCTGTCAAAAATAATTTAAAGTTTTAAACTATTCAAGATTTTAAAAACCGAAACCATCAACACCAGAAATTCATTATGCGAATATTCATTATTTTGTTTTTTATATATGCCTCTGCTGGAGCACAGTCTGCCGTAGATGAGCCTCAAGATCAGAAAATTGAGGCCAAAGAACTTAAAGCAGAACAATCTTTTACTGAAGGTATGAAATATTTTCTCACCGAGGACTACCAAAAAGCCTACAGTGAATTTAAAAAAAATATCCAGCTTTACGGCGATTCGCCAAGCTCCTATTTCATGCTATCTAGAACCGAGTTGGCTCTAAATCTCAACCAAGCCGCACTTATTTCGGCAAAAAAAGCGATAGAACTTGACAAAGAAAACTTCTTTTATCTTCAGCATGTTGGCAATCTTCAATTTAAACTCAACCTCTATAAAGATGCCACCGCAACACTCAAGAAAGCCTTAAAAATCAAGCCAAACTACGTGGAAGGCTACTTAAACCTTGTTGACATTTATTTGATAGAAGGAAAAGAATCAGATGCCATAAAAACCTTGGCCGAAATGGAACAAACCATGGGGCCTACAGAGCAAATAACACAAGCCAAGCAGGCCATTTTGCTTAAACAAAACAAGGTAGACGCTGCACTGAAAGAAGGTAAAAAAATGGTAAAGACTGACCCTCAATTTGTACTTCAGCAATCTACCATTCTGATTTCAAACGGAAGATTTTCGGAGGCCGTGCAAATGCTCAAAAATGCCATAGACGAAAACCCAAGTTTTATGGAAGCCTATGGATTGCTTTCTGAGGCCTACGCCAAACAAAACAATAAACAAGGAGCTAAAGAGGTATTAAACAGCATTTTGAGTCAAGCAAGCCTTCCCTACTCTCTTAAAGTCAACGCTTTGGGCTCTTTATTCGCTACACTCAAAAATGACTTTCAAGTGGCTGATTTAAACGATGCAGCCGCTTTTTGTGATAAAATAATTGCTCTGCATCCAGACGAGGCCAGAACCTATGTTTACAAAGCCGATTTGCTCGTAAAAACCAACCAAATCCAAGCTGCCAGAGATAGTTATCTTACCGCCATAAAGTACGATAAAGGAATTTTTGAGGCTTGGCTTGCTATAATCGAACTCGACGTGAAACTTGGCCAATTTACCGAACTGCTAAAACATTCTGAAAAAGCGGTGGAATATTACCCTAACCATTCCTATTTCTGGTATCATCTGGGTTTTGCACAAATCCGAACCAGAGCTTTCGAGGATGCCCTTATTTCATTAGAAGAAGCCCAAGCTTTAAACACAAGTAACAAAGAACTCCGACATCATATAGATGCCAGTATGGCAGAAGTTTATGCCAAAACAGGCAAAATAGAAAAAGCTACTGAGTTATTTGAGCGTGTTTTAAAAGAAAACCCCAATAATGAACAAGCTCTCAACAGTTATAGCTACCTTTTGGCTACGAACAAGAAGAACTTCGAAAAGGCCCTGACATTGACGGAGCAATTGGTACGAATTTACCCCGAGAGAGCCGGCAGTTACGATGCACATGGCTGGGTTTTATTTCTAAAAGGCGATTATATCAAAGCCAACGAAGTTATAGATAATGGCATAGCAAAGGACAAAAATGGCAGCGAAAGTATTTTTGAACACAAAGGCGATATTTTGTTTAAACTAGGCCAAACAGAACCGGCAGTTGGTTTTTGGAAAAGAGCTCTCGAACTCAATAAATCCAACAAAAAACTTGAAAACAAAATAAAAGAAAGAACCATTATTGAATAAAATGAAAATACTTCAGAAACTCCTCTTGATGAGTTTTGTGATTATGGCTGCGGCGTCGTGCAGAAGCCACAAAATGAAAAAAAACAGTATAGTATTGGGTACTGTTGCCACAGATTCAACGGCTGCAGTACCTCTCGACACCGTAGTAAAAACCGATGCTCCGGTTATAGAAAAAGTATTCTTCAATACACAAGATATTGATTTTGAAAAACTTAAAATCAAGTCTAAGATAAGTATAAAAACCAGCAAAATAGATCAGACCATTCCTGCTACGATTCATGTCAAAAAAGACAGCGTAATTTGGATATCCATAGCCGTTGGTCTGGAGGCCGCCAGAGTGAGTATTAATCCCGATAGTATTTTTTTACTCGACCGCCTTCATCGCAACTACTACAAGGTAAGTTTTGACGAACTTAGCAAAGCTTTTGATTTTGATATAAACTTCAACATGGTGCAGTCCCTACTGGTTGGAAACCTACCTATAAAGTCAGACAGTATGGATATTTATAAAAAAGGCAACGATTTTAACTCCATAGCTCAAGTCAGAAAAAACGTAGAGATAGACAATAGATTTGATCTTGAAAAAAATAAACTTTTTTATATCAACGCCAAGGACAACAAAAGCAACACCCAGCTAAATATCAACTATAAAAGTTTCATCAGTGAAGACTCCAAACTTGTACCCACAATTATTTCTTTGCTAATTTTGGGCAAAAATGAAGGTAAAATAGAATTCGAACATTCAAAATTTGACTTTCTCGACAGAAACATTCGTTTTCCTTTTAATATTCCGAAAGGATATAACCTAGAAAAAATTCCCAACTTTTGAGTTGGGCGTAACTTATGAGAAAAATACTCCTGCTTACATTAATTTGTTCATTTACGGTCTCTGTTTTCGCTCAAAAACAGAAAAGCAGAGCAACTTTGGAGGCTGACAAAAAACGAAACCTTCAGCAAATATCACAAGTAAAGAAAATATTAAACGAAACCCAAAAAGAAAAGCAGAGTACCCTAGGCCAAATAAAGGCCATCAATCAGCAAATAGAAAACCAACAAAGCAAAATTGAACTAGCCAAAGAAGACATAGAGCTTATAAAAGTAGAAATGGCCGAAATTCAGAAAGCTCAAGCCGACCTTTTCGACCAACTTAAAGCACTACAAAAGGAATATTCCGAAACAATTTACAGAGAATCTAAAAACAGCAATAAACTTACCAAAATGGGCTTTTTGTTCTCCTCAGGCTCAATAAACGAACTATTTATGAGGTACAAATACCTCGAACAATATACCGAAAACCGTAAACATCAACTGGTACAAATAAAAAAAATAGGAGAAATGCTCAAGCAACGTCAGAGAACTTTGCTCGAGAAAAAAATCACGCAGCAGAATCTCATCAATATTGTAAAGATAGAAACCAAAAGCTTAGAAGCCCTGAGAGAAAAACAAGATCTGATCGTAAAAGAACTCACCACAAAAGAAAGTGATTTAAAGACAGAACTTGAAAAATCTAAAGCCGCTTTGACTAATCTCAACTCGGTAATTTCGAAGGCCATAGAAAAGGAAAAAAGCAACAGAAAAGCTGCCGCAGTACCCGCCTCGAGAAGAGAAAATTTGGAAGAAATACAAGCCCGCGAAAAGAAAATTTTGGCAGAGAGAGAATCGAATAAAAAGAAAACGAATACTGCGGAGGCAGAAAAATCGAGCGGAGAACCCTACAAAGAGACCAAAACAAACAGAGTCACCAACCGAAATTTCGGAGCCAATAAAGCACGCTTATCTTGGCCAGTTGACGGCTTTGTATCTGACAAATTTGGTGTAAAAAACCATCCGGTTCTCAAGGGCTTAAAAATTGACAACAATGGCATAGATATACAAACCTCCCCGAACGCTCCAGTAAAAGCGGTCTTTGAAGGCGTGGTATTGGACATTTCGCAAATACCGGGTTTAAACAATGTGGTGGCCATTCAGCATGGTGATTATTACACCGTTTATGCCAATCTCGAAAGAGTAAATGTCAGTATCAATCAGCAAGTGGGTTTACAGCAACAAATTGGTACTGTGGCTTACAAAGACGGCAGTCCTGAAATAAACTTCCAGATTTGGCATAATTTCAACAAACTCAATCCTGAGCCGTGGCTGGGGTCTAAATAAAAACAAAAAATGTCAGTACATTCCGAAATCAAAAGAGTAACCACCAATACACTGCGTGAACTCAAACAAAAAAACGAGAAAATTGTATGCCTCACTGCCTATGATTATTCTATGGCTACGCTGGTGGATGCAGCTGGAGTGGAAGTTATTCTTGTTGGAGACTCTGCCTCAAATGTTATGGCTGGCCACGAAACCACCCTACCCATCACACTCGACCAAATGATTTACCACGCCCAAGGTGTAATTCGAGCTGTAAAAAGAGCTCTGGTGGTGGTAGATTTACCTTTCGGTAGTTATCAAGGAAATTCCGAAGAAGCACTTCGTTCGGCCATAAAAATCATGAAAGAATCGGGTGCACATGCAGTAAAAATGGAAGGCGGAAAAGAAATAGAAGAATCGATAGCCCGGGTGCTCAGTGCAGGCATACCCGTAATGGGTCATTTGGGACTTACGCCGCAATCAATATACAAATTTGGCACCTATACAGTAAGAGCCAAAGAAGACGAAGAAGCTCAGCAACTTCGCGACAACGTTAAATTGCTTCAAGAACTTGGTTGTTTTGGTGTGGTTTTAGAGAAAATACCCGCCAAACTTGCCACCGAAGTAAGCCAAACGCTTGATATTCCAACCATAGGCATAGGGGCTGGTAATGGTTGTGATGGGCAAATTTTGGTAATTCATGACATGCTAGGCATCAACAAAGACTTCTCACCAAGATTTCTAAGACGCTACGCCGACTTAGCCGAAGTAATGAACACCGCCTTTACAAACTATATCAGTGACGTAAAATCGGGAGATTTTCCGAACAAAAAAGAATCCTATTAACATGTATTTTAGGTCCATCCCCATTCTTCGATATTTTGTTCTGCTCGTGGCAGGTATTTATTTGTATGAATGGGTAAGGCCGGAATTAAAGTATATTTATGCCTTTATCGGTTTGGCTATTCTCTTGGGCTTTTTATCATTAAAATTACCCAAGCTTTCGATTCTCAAACATGTAATACCCGTTTTATTCTTCGGAATAGGCCTTGCGAGTTCCTATCTTTATGACCAGCGAAACCAAACTAACCACATAACCAAAGCTGGAGACTTTGACCAATACCTGGCCATGATAGACTCTTACACGGAGTCTAAGCCCAAGACATATAAAGTCACGGCTCAAATTTTCGCCATAAAAAAAGCCAATAGATGGATCAAAGTAAAAGGACAAACCTTACTTTACTTTAATAAAGAAACCAATACTGTACCCAAATATGGAGAAATATACATTCTAAACAATACCCTCCGCGAAATAGAACCTCCCAAAAATCCACTTGAATTTGACTACAAAACTTACCAAGCCCGCAAAAATATTTTCACGCATCAGTTTCTTAGAGAAGGTGATTTCGTAAAAGCCGGAGAATCTAAAGACTGGTCTTTACTGAAGTTTGCCAATTCTCTCAATGTTTATACCCATACCGTTTTCAAAGACCTGCTCGATACCCCAAAACAAATGGGAGTGGCCGAAGCCATGATTGGCGGAATGAAAGCGGAGCTTGATTTCGAGACCAAACAATGGTATTCCGCTACTGGTGCTATACACGCATTGGCGGTTTCGGGCATGCATGTGGTCATACTTTTTTGGGTTCTGAATAAGATTTTCGGCTCGTTTATGGATCGAAAAAAGCTCCCTTTTCTCTTTGCCATTTTGCTATCGCTCTGGTCTTATGCTATTTTTACCGGCCTCAGCCCAAGCGTTTGTAGGTCCACTTTAATGTTTTCTATGATTCAAATTGGCACATTTATAAGGCGAGATAATAATTCTGTAAACACCCTCATTTTGTCGGCGGTTATTTTGCTCATTATGGTACCAAACTGGCTATATGACGTCGGCTTTCAACTTTCCTATTTAGCGGTTTTGGGTATCATGGTTATTTACCCTGGTCTCAATAGGCTCTTAGATTTCAAATGGTGGCCAATTCGCTGGATTTGGGACATTACAGCAGTTTCCATTTCGGCACAAATACTTACACTGCCATTGACGCTCTATTATTTTCATCAATTTCCCAACTATTTTTTATTGGCAAATCCAATTGTATCCTTGGTGTCAATGTTTATGCTTCCTGCGGGACTTCTGGTTCTTTTTCTGGCTAAAGTGCCATTCTTGGGAGCATTTTTAGGCCTGCTTTTCAAATGGTCTATCGACATCCTGAATTTTTCAGTTCAGATTATATCAGAATTACCCCACGCCCTCACTACTGGATTATCCATTTCATTCATAAGCGTAGGTCTCTTATTTTCGGCCATAGCCTTTTTCTTGCTATTTCTCAAGCACAAAGACCTTAAGTACATAAAACTCGTCACGCTGTGCTGTTTGGTGCTTACAGTTTCGGGTGCATTTCAACTTTTCAATCAAAACAAACAAAAAGAAATAACCTTTCATTTCATACCCAACGGCTGGGGTATTTCTGTTATTGAGGGTCGTTCGGCTACTTTTATTTCTACCGATTCGCTATGTAATGAGCCACTCATTTACCAGTTTCATTTGAAAAACTATTATGATGCCCGAGGAATCAAGAATTACAAAACCCAAACAGTAGCGGATGAAGGTAATTTTGCTATAAAACAAGCTTTAGGCGACATACAATGGATAAAAACACCCAATGGCTCCTTGATAAATCACGATACAGAATATTTGATTTGCTCCGAAAACGCTATAAAAGACCTTGATAACTTAAAAAACTACGACGGCACCATCATATTAGATGGTTCAAACAAAAAGTGGGTGGTAGAAAAAATCAAAGAAGAAGCCCAAAGAAAAAACAAAAAATTAATAGTTTTGTATGATACCGGATCAAAAACCTTAACCTTTTAACAAATGAAAAAAGCCCTAAATATTATTTTTATAGTCATTGGAGTATTGGTGTTGGCACTGTATGGCATCCGCACTTACACCAAAAGCCATAGCCCATTCGAAAAACTTACCGCCAAAGGCAATAGGGACCTCAAAGTAGAACTAGGCTATTGCCGACCATTGATGAAAGAGCGTAAAATATTCGGTGAACTGGTGCCTTATAATACTGTTTGGCGTACAGGTGCAAATGAAGCCACCACTATTAGTTTCTCAAGAACTTGCAGTTTTGGAAAAAGAAAGGTAAAAGATGGCAAATATAGCCTTTGGACCATACCCGGAGAAAAATATTGGACTGTAATACTAAATACCGAAACTGGCCAATGGGGTACCAATTATGACGAAACCAAAGATTACTTCAGGTTTAAAATAGAAGCCATCAAGACCACTGAAGTTACAGAACAACTTACAATAAAGCTAAATCAAGCTGCCGACAATGGCATTGAAATGACATTGAATTGGGAAAATACGCAATTGAATATTCCTATTAGATAATTTAAATGGTTTGGAATAGAAAGATCAATAAACGATCTTGGCGATTTCACGAGTTTTGTCTAAAAGATGAATGAGCTTGTTGCTGTCGGCCAATGACCAATTTGGGCTTTCTATCAACCCATTTCTCAGACAATTATTGACCTCGAGTATCTCATAATTATAGCCAAATGTTTCTCTCGGAAACTCTAAAGTCTCCATTTCTTGGCCTTCGGAGTCATAAAAAGTTATTCTTTTGGCTTCATGAAATCTTCCCCACATTCTGATAGAACCACTACTGCCGTAAATCCGAGCCTCGCAGTCCGTATAAGCACCCACAGTACAGTTCAATAGAGCAATAGCATGGTTGTCGTATTGATAAATAAAAGAAGTGGTTTCATCTGTACCGGTTGGTGCAAAAACGCTTGCGGCCGAAATTTTTGAAGGATAACCCAACAGAAACAAAGACAAAAATGCAGGATAGATACCTATATCCAAAAACGCACCTCCGCCTAGAGCCGGATTAAAAAGTCTTGATTTCTCATCGAAAACAGCTGTAAAACCAAAATCGGCATCGATGGTTTTAATTTGGCCAATTCGACCAGATTCTACCGCCTCTTTTACATTCAAAAAACTAGGTAAAAATCTACTCCACATGGCTTCCATCAGGAATACTTTTTTTGCTTTGGCCAAACTTATCATCTCATCCACCTCACTCTCGTCCATCGCAAAGGGCTTTTCACACAACACTCCAACGCCGTGATTCAGACACAAAATTGTATGTTCCTTGTGAAAAGTATGCGGAGTAGCTATATAAATAGCATCTAACTCTATACTAAAAAGGTCTTCATAAGCCCCAAAAGAATGTTTGGCAGCATGGGTTAAAGCAAATGTTTGAGCTCTTTCTAATGAAGTACTCGCCACGGCTACCAATTCACAACCTTCGGTTTTATTCAGGTCCGACGCAAACTTGGCTGCGATTTTTCCAGCACCCAAAATGCCCCACTTTATAATTTTATCCACTTGTTGCAGTTTTTTTTGGCAAATTAAAGCAAAAACCTCAGTTCACAATAATTTTCTTGGTATGCCGAGCTATATGATTACCGATAACCACTTGATACATTCCGGAGCTCAGATTTTTGGAAAGAATAAGCCTAAATGAAGAATCCGTGATCCTGACCAATTCAAAAGGCACATTTCCCCCTCTCATATCTACGAGATTGATATCAGGGTTTTCCAAAAAAGTATCGATTAAAATATACTCAGTGGCAGGATTGGGGTAAATTCTGAAGGTTTCAAGTGGTACGTTTGAAGTAGATAATGGAGAAAACGTAAAACTAACCGTCGGTCCGTAATAGGTTTTATTGTCTAAATCGGTGTATCGCAATCTATAATAATTGAGACCCAAAATAGGGTTTTCGTCGACAAACCTGTAGGTAACAATACCTGTTGACACACCAACAGCAAATTGTTCGTCTTTCTGAAAAAACTCCTTATTGTTATCGCTTTTTTCTACATAAATATACTGAGAATTCTGCTCGAAAGTAGTAGTCCAAGCAAGTTCAATATTCTGATTATCGTTCAGAAAAGCCTGAAATTTACCAAAAATAATAGGTGGCGGAAGGCTTAAATTCAAGGCCCAAAAATCACTCTGACCGCGATTCAGTTTGGAGTCACCGTCTGCCGAACGACTACTTGAAGCTAAAAAAATGCCACTTTTGGATGTATAAATTACCTGTCTGGCCAAATCAATATCAGCACCGCCAAAGAGTTTGTGAAAAACTGGCACAAAGGTATCTTCCTTTAAAGCCATGAGCCACACATCCGTAAGCGGGCCTCTAGGTTTTACCGCACCTAGAATAGACTGACTGGTACCCGCGGCATAAAGAACACCGTCTGCACCTCTGGTTATGCTGTAAAAACCGTCGTTATCTGTTCCTCCAAAGTGATTCTTATTTAACAAAACACCGTTCTTGTCCAATCTAAGAATGATTCCGTCTTTTTCACCAAGCGAAGACCCAATTTGGCCATTAGATGAACTCGACTCTCCAACGATATAAAACCCAGTTTTACTAATATTTTCTAAAGCCGAAAAGGCTACATCATAACTATTTCCACCAAATCCCTTTTCCCAAGTTTGTCTTCCGGTAGGATCAATTTTAAGAACCAAAAAATCTAAAAAACCTTGTCCCGCTCCAGGTATGTCGCGTTCTAGAGAGAGCGTGCCGCCTACCATCAAAAAGCCACCATCGGACGTAACAATGATATCGTTCATGTAGTCTTCTAGGCCACCTCCGAAAGTCTTTTCCCAAAGTGTATCGCCAAAAGCAGAAAGCTTCGCAACATAAAAATCATAGCCCGAGAAAGGATTTACGCCTATCGAACGTGTCGCTCCCAATATAAACTGACCATCGGAAAGGATTCGAATGGTTGGTTTACAGAAACTATTAACCTGCTGATAAGAAACACCAGAGCTACTGTTTCCACCGGCAAACAACCTTTTAGAAACAAAATCACCATTCTCTTTAAGCCTTACAAGGAGCAATCCTCCATTTATTCCGTTAAAATTGGCATCTCCATCCGTAGATTGGGTAGTTCCTAAAATCAAATACTCGTTGTTTGCTGTTTTTACAACCGAAGTAGCCACGTCATCTTTGGAGCCACCAAAGGTTTTACTCCAAATCACAGCCCCTGAATTAGAGACCTTGGCAATCCAAAAATCATTGCCCCCAGTGCCATCAAAACCACGAGAATCTTTTACGTCAAAACTATTTTTGGAATTGGTAGAACCCACCATTATAAAACCGCCATCGGGAGTTTCAACACCTGCATAGGCTACCTCATTGCGTTCTCCACCAAAGGTCTTTTGCCAGTTAATCACAAATTCCTGTGAAAAAACCTTCGAAATACCTAAAAAGGTTAATATAAAAATAAAAATACGCAGTGTCATTCAAGCAAACTTGGGTCTAATTATGGTTATGTGACTTAGATTCGTAGATTTTATCAGAACCCGCACAATACCAAAGCCTCAAATTTCATGCCTAGAAGACTCCTTTTATTAAAAACATGATTCAGCAGGGGTAGAAATCAGCTTATGTGGACCGGCTCACCAATAGCCTCTTCAAAAAAATGATGTAACTGAAAAGTCTGCTCTACACCCATTTTTTGACCAGCTTGAGCTACAAAATAAAGTACCACCAAACCACCGAGTAAAAATGGCAAAAGCCACAAAATACTACTTTCAATATGTAGTGAATATTTTACCAAACCCACTATGGCGATAAAAAAGGAAGCAAGCCCTAAAATAGCATAACCAAAAAGAAAAACAGCCCATACAGTGGGATGAGGCCCATACATACCTCGTAACGTTGTACCATCTTCGGTTTCTTCGAAGGAGACATTGAGCTGTGGTGACCAGAAATGCTGGTGTTCAGGTAGAATTCTAAATAAGCCATGAGTCAGGAAGACTTTCCCATCTATTTGATCGTGTTGTGATTCTAATCTTTTACTGATTCTGTCCACCAATTCTTTTGGTTTGGATGGACATTCTTTCCTGAACTTGGGCCTTACTCTAAAGCTGGTCATATATAGTTTTTTTAGGTTGAAGTATAAAACTAAAAAATAACCAAATCAATATTTATGATTTTGAGCAGAAAACGGAATTTCTGTATAGATTTCCAGATTAACTAACCATTACGCACAAAAAAACCTCTCGAAAAATCGAGAGGTTCTCTTTTGGTCTGTCGTATAGACGATTACAATCTGAAGTGCGAGAATGCTTTGTTCGCATCCGCCATTCTGTGTGTATCGTCTTTCTTTTTCACAGATGCACCTTCACCTTTCGAAGCAGCGATAATCTCGCCAGCTAAACGCTCAGTGATGGTCTTCTCACCACGCTTACGAGCGTAGTTGATCATCCATTTCATACCTAATGACTGTTTACGATCGGCTCTTACTTCAGTAGGAACCTGGAAAGTAGCACCACCCACTCTACGGCTCTTAACCTCTACAGCTGGCATAACGTTGTTCAATGCTTTTTTCCAGATTTCTAATCCGTTTTCGCTCGTACGTTTCTCAACAATCTCTAATGCACCATAAAAAATACCGTAAGCCAGTGATTTTTTACCGTCATACATCATGTTGTTTACAAACTTTGTTACTGTTACATCTCTGAACTTTGGATCAGGTAACACGTAACGCTTTTTTGGTTTTGCTTTTCTCATTTCTTAAATTTTTAAGAAGGTTTCGTTTAATGATTTAAACTAATTCACATTCGGTAATACCAAACATTACTTCCCCTATATGTGCTCTCAGTGAGAGACTATAAAGATTTTCTTGTTATTTTTTCTTACCTTTTGTTGGTGCCGCCGCTACCTGACCTGGCTTAGGACGTTTAGCACCATACTTAGAGCGACTCTGCTTACGGTTGTTTACACCGGCTGTATCCAATGCCCCACGAACGATGTGATAACGTACACCTGGTAAGTCTTTCACACGACCACCTCTAATCAATACGATAGAGTGCTCTTGCAAATTGTGACCTTCACCTGGAATGTAGGCGTTCACCTCTTTCTGGTTCGTTAAACGTACACGAGCTACTTTACGAAGAGCCGAGTTTGGCTTCTTTGGTGTAGTAGTATAAACTCTTGTGCACACCCCACGACGCTGAGGGCAAGAATCCAATGCCGGAGATTTCGACTTGTACATTAATGTCTCTCTTCCTTTTCTTACTAACTGCTGTATAGTAGGCATTGTAAACTGTTAAAAATTAATTAATTAAATACTATCTCCCCAAAATTGGGACTGCAAAGGTAAGATTATTTTTCTGGAAATAAAATTTTGCACAAGAATTTATGCCTAAAGACACTATATTTTACAAAAAAACGAACCGGAATTGCCCATTCTGAAAAAAATATCAGAAATAGTTTGAAATATCAAAATTATCATCGTAATATTGCGATAATAAAATAATTTTATGGGATTAACCAAGTCAGAAGAGTTTACAGTTAAAGACAATAAGCTTGCAAAATATGCCAAAGCTTTATCTCATCCGGCTCGAATAGCTATCCTTAGGATATTGATAAAGAGGCAGTCGTGTATTTGTGGTGATATTGTGGAAGAACTTCCATTGTCGCAAAGTACAGTATCGCAGCATCTCAAAGAACTGAAAGAAGCGGGGCTAATAAAAGGCGATATTGAAGGGGCGAAGGTATGTTACTGTATTGACGAAAACGAGCTAAATCAAGCCAAAACCTATATTGATGAGCTTTTTAGCAGTTATTACATCAATAAAACGAGTTGTTGTTAATATTTTTTTGCGAAAATTCATCGCATTATTACGATTATAAAAAACTAAACAAATAAAAAAAAATGCAAACAGAAGAACAATTAAAAGAGATTGTAAAGCAAAAATACAGCGAGATAGCTTTACAAGACAGAGAAACCAACATGTCTTCGTGCTGTGGCTCAGGTGGCTGCTCTACAGAGGTTTACAACATCATGAGCGACGATTACTCCCAGCTAGAAGGCTACAATCCTGATGCCGATTTGGGCTTGGGATGTGGGCTACCGACCCAATTTGCCAAAATAAAGAAAGGCGATGTGGTGATAGATTTGGGCAGCGGAGCAGGAAATGATTGCTTCATAGCCAGAGCGGAGACGGGGGAATCGGGAAAAGTAATCGGGATAGATTTCACGCCTGCCATGATAGACAAAGCGAGAGTAAATGCTGAATTGAGAGGTTTTCATAATGTGGAGTTCAGACAAGGAGACATTGAAAAGATGCCAGTGACGGCCAATATTGCGGATGTTATTGTGAGCAATTGCGTTCTGAATTTAGTACCCAACAAAAAGGCAGTCTTGAAAGACATCATGAGAGTACTGAAACCAGGTGGTCATTTTAGTATTTCGGACGTGGTTTTAGTGGGTATTTTACCAGAGAACTTACAAAACGCAGCTGAAATGTACGCTGGATGCGTATCTGGGGCAATTCAAAAAAACGAATACTTGGGAATGATTCAAGAAGCTGGATTTGCGAATATCACACTACAGAAGGAAAAAGCGATAATAATACCTGACGACATACTTAGCCAATATCTTGATGCTCAGCAATTAGAGGATTTCAAAAACTCTAAAATGGGTATTTTCAGTGTTACCGTTTATGCTGAAAAACCAGCAGAAAAGGCAGCATGCTGTGGTCCGGATTGTTGTAGTTGAGAATTTGGTGTATTGAATGGCACACAGATTTCACGGATGCCTGCACGGATTCTCACGGATAGTATTTAGAATTAAAAGAGGGATTTGAAATTCCAAACCCCTCTTTTAATTTTTATTCCAAATCATTAACATATTAATAATTAACAAATTACCACATTTCCTATTTCACTTCCTAAACTGATCAATAATCCTCTGCAAAGCCTTTAAAGTATCTAGATTACTGAAGAAATCGTACAGTTGTACGTGTTTGTCATAATCTAACACCAAGGCTTCTTGCAGATATTTGTAGGCTTCATTGTAACTCGCACTGTAAAGCAAATACGTACAAGCCCTGTAATAGAGGTCAGCGTCGTCAGGTATTTCTTCGATGCCCTCGTATATGACCTCAAAAGCTCTGTGATAATTTTCCTGCTCAAAGTATAACAGCGACCAGTTCAACCAAATATCAGCATTGATGGGATCCAAGTCTGCGGCTTTGTCATAGGCCTCCTCCGAAGAGATAGAATTACCAAGTTTTGACTCATTATCAGCCAAAAGAAGCCAAAAATCGCTATTTATATCGTTAAGTTTTAAAGCTTTCTTTACAAAATGTATAGATTCTAAGTACTTTTCTTGTTCATAAAGAACAGAGGCCATTCCGAACCAAGCGTCATCCCAAAACTCGTCCATGTCGGCGGCCTTCTTATAATTTTTGTAGGCCTCAGAGTACTCTTCCAGCTTTTCATGCGACGCAGCAAGATGGGTCAACACCTCGGCTGAGGGTTCCTCATACCGTAAAGTATTTAGGAAAGATTCCTTGGCATCCGAAAAACTTTCGAGGTTCATTTGGCTCAAACCCAGATTATACCAACCCGAGGCGAATTCTCCCTCAATAGCCACCGCATATTCGAATGCATCTTTTGCTTTCTCGTATAGATTGAGCAGGTTGTAGCATTGACCCAGAGCAAACCAAGCCAGCTGATTATAAGGGTCTTCATCAATCAATTTATTAAAAAAATCAATCCCAGCCAGCAGATTTGACTGGACATCGAAACAGTAAACCAACTCGTTGTAAACGAGTTCGTTCTTTGAAGTGCATCCTATGGCCAACTGAAAAGACTCTATAGCATCGGGCACCTGCCCCAAACTTACTTGGGCCATTCCCATTTGAAAATACACATTTTCCTTTTCCTGAGCTATGGGCAAAATTTGCTTAAAAAGATCCAAAGCCTCGGCATTATCGCCAGTACACATTAAAATAACACCCCTAAAGTACTCTATTTCAGTATCGGATGGATGGAAAATACTGGCAGTATCGAGCAAGTCTGTGGCCTCATCGAGCTCAAACTTGTTGATTAATATTTGTGTTTTTGTAAGAATTAAGTCGAGCGAATGCGAGTAGTGCTTCAAACCAAAATTGCAAGCCTTTAGAGAAAGATCATATTTGCCCTTCGACATGTAATATTCGGCCAGAGACTCAAATATTTCTTCACTGAAATATGGGGACTCTTTTCGTTGAAGCATAGTCTCAAACCTTTTTGCTGCATCGGCTACGGTAGCCTCATTAAATTCATCAAAATGATCACTGAAGTCTTGATTCATGCAGTAATAAGTTTATAAGATTCATTTGTGATTTAAAGATACGAAACGGAATAGAAATTCCAAATTTAGATTCCGCAATTTTCAGACCTGAAAACTAAGACTTAGAAGCCAAGAAAGAACAAACCCTTTCAATGGTTTGATTCAATGGTGTAAATTCCAAGCCAATAGCATTTTTGATTTTATTGTTTTTGTATAAAATTTTCAACCTAGATGTTTTTGCTGTTTCTTTTGTTATCAAAGGAGCCTTACCTGTCAACCACGATTTTGCGGCTTCAAACCGCCAAATGTAATCCATCATCCAGGGTTTCACCTCAAAAGATGGCCTTTTTCTACCAAAAACATCGGCAACCGATTCAAAAAAAGCTTTGTAGCTTATCAAACCTCCGGAAACACAAAAACGTTCATTTTCGATTTCTGAGAAAAGAAGCAAGCGTATGGACCGGGCCACATCTTGTACGTCCACATAGTTGAGAAAGCCTTGGGTGTAGAAAGGCTTTTGATCATAAACATATTTAAACAACTGTGTGCTACTTTGGGTCCAGTCGCCCTCTCCCAAGATAATAGAGGGATTTACAATAACCGAAGACAACCCCTCTGCTTGAGCTCGCCAAACCTCACACTCGGCCAGATATTTGGTGATGGCGTAGTGCGAGTTAGTCTCTGAGTTTTCCCACTTTTGGTTCTCATCAATTTGAACTTGCTGGCCTTCCTGAAGTAAACTTTGGGCTGGTCTTCCCAAAGCCGCCAAGGAGCTTACAAAACACAATTTCTTGATATTGGCAGCAAGACAGGCGTTAACCAAGTTTGAAGTACCTTCAATATTTACCTTGTACATGGTGTCTCTTTCTTTTGGCGAAAAAGATACCAAAGCAGCAGAATGAACCACGTAATCAACACTTATCAGAGCTTTTTCTAGCGAAAAAACATCCAAAACATCTCCCTCTACAGTCTCAATATCCCCGGATAAGCGAGACACTTTCGTGGCTGCTATATCGCTGCGTACCAAAGCCTTTACAACGAATCCGTGAGACAACAACTCTTTTGCCACCGCCGACCCCACCAATCCGGTAACTCCGGTAATCAATACTACCATTTTGAGTTTTTTTTACAAAAGTACTTCAAATTGTTGTCCTTTTTAAGAATAAATACTTTTAAGAGCCATAATTTTGCACAAAAAGAAAAATCTGGATGAATAGAATCATTGTTTCGTTGCTCTTGTTTTTTGCTGGACTCGGTGCTGGGTATTTTTGGGGTGTGAATACACATCCAAACTCATCGGCAAATACGGCGGCACAAGAAAGTGTCATTCAAGACACCGAAAGGGCCGAGAATAGAAAAGACAAAGTTGACTTTTCGCGAGATGAAAAGGCAGAGGCCAAAGAAGAGCTTTCTACCAGCGAGGATGTTCCGGCCAAAGTATTAAAAGTACTCAGCTATATCGATGAAAACGGCGAAGCACCAGAAGGCTACGTGGGAGGCAGAAAATTCAAAAACCTAGAGGGGCTTTTACCAAAAAAAGACCAAAGCGATAGAAGAATTAACTACCAGGAATGGGATGTTAACCCAAAAATAGAAGGCCAAAACAGAGGGAAAGAACGGCTTGTAACAGGCGACGACCAAAGTGCATATTACACAAATGACCATTATCAATCCTTCAAAAAAATCAAATGAAAAACTTAGATATTGTTCAAAAAAAAGACATTCCCTCAGATTTCGCAATATTAGAAATTGATGCAAACAAGGTGACGACACTACGTGATTTCTATGAAATTCTGGCAGAAACAATGCATTTTCCGGACTATTTTGGTTTTAACCTAGACTCTCTCGATGAACTACTCAACGACCTCAGTTGGATTGAAGACGAGAAACTAGCCGTGTATTTCACAAATTCGGAGAAGTTTCTTGAAAAAGAACGAAACGAAACCAAAATATTGACACTTCTTGATCTACTAGACGCCACCTGCGAAGACTGGAAATGGCATGAAATGTACGAAGAAGACGAGGATTTTACGAATAAGGAACTGTTTTTTGGTTTTGACAAAAGCCAAAGAATGGAAGATTTATTGAACAAACTTCTGTAAAAAGGAGTTATGTAAACACTATTTTTTTACAAAATATTATCGAATGAAAACCTACTTTTTACAGGTAAAAGAAGTCAAAAAAGAAACTGAAGATACTGTTACAATATCATTTTGGCACCCCATAAGCGAACAAATAAAATATAAAGCCGGTCAATTTATAACCATAGCAGTACCCGGTGCGGATGGCAAAAAAGTAAAAAGGAGTTATTCGATGTCAAGTTCGCCAGCTACAGACACTGCGGTGGCTGTAACGGTAAAGAGAGTTCCCAACGGCGTAGTTTCCAATTATCTCAACGACAATGTACACACCGGAGATTTTCTTGAGGTCATAGAACCGATGGGGAATTTCTTGTTTGAACCTCTGGAGCAACCTGATAGAGATATTTATCTATTTGGTGCGGGGAGCGGCATTACACCGTTGATTTCTATAGCAAAAACGGTTTTGAAAACCGAAGCTCAAACGAAAGTTCGAATATTTTATGGCAATCGCTCGGAGGACAGTATAATTTTCAAACAAGAACTTGAAGAGCTTGAAAACCAGTACAAAGAGCGACTTTCGATACAATACATTCTTAGCCAACCGCAGGGAATTTGGGTTGGAGAAAAGGGGCGAATCAACCAAGCCAATGCCACACTTTGGTTAAAAGATTCATGTGCCGATTTTGCAAAAGACCACTTTTATATGTGTGGACCGGAGGAAATGATGGATCAGATAAAAAGAATCTTTGAACTATACGAGGTACCAAAAGCCCATGTACATTTTGAGAGATTCAATGCTCCAATGCAAGAAGAAGACACCGTAAATGCCGACGAACTGAAGAAACAGACGGTGAAGGTATTGTACGACGGCGATACCTACGAGTTTGTGGTAGAACCTCACCAAACCATCCTAGAAGCTGCACTTGAGCAAGATATTGACCTTCCCTATTCCTGCCAAGCCGGTATGTGTACGGCATGTTTGGGTAAATGCACCGAAGGCAAAGTAAAAATGGATGAAGAAGAAGGGTTAACCGAAAAAGAAATAACCCAAGGCTATATTCTGACCTGTGTGTCGCACCCTATGAGTGAAGGCGTGGTGGTAGAAATAGAATAAACGCTCGTTTCTAAAAAATTCTTCTAATTTTGGGTAATCAATCGCCCAAATATGAGAATTTTAGCTGCTGCAATTTTGTCCATTTGCTTATTTTCTTTTTCTCTAAAGGAAAACCCAAAACCGAATATTATTTATATATTGGCCGATGACCTAGGGTATGGAGAGTTGGGTGTTTATGGACAAAAAATCATTGAAACACCTAATATCGATGCTCTGGCTAAGGATGGGATGAAGTTTACCCAACATTACGCTGGTGCCCCTGTTTGTGCTCCATCACGATGTGTATTGCTAACGGGCAAACATTTAGGACACGCCAACATCAGAGGAAACGACGAATGGAATGAGCGTGGAGATGTGTGGTCGCTGAAAGCGATGGAGGAAAACCCCAGCCTGGAAGGACAAAGACCTATGCCCGATAGTATTATTACTGTGGCCGAAATCCTTAAAAATGCGGGTTACAAAACTTCACTTTTTGGCAAATGGGGACTCGGTGCTCCATTTAGTGAAAGTACGCCCAACAAACAAGGCTTCGATTATTTCTTTGGATACAATTGTCAACGCCAAGCCCACACCCTCTACCCTACCCATCTTTGGCAAAATGAAGAAAGATACCCTCTGAAAAACAGATTTTTAGACCTTCATCAAAGTTTAGACAAGTCACTTGACCCCTACGACCCCAAGAGTTATACATCCTTTGAACTTACTGACTACGCTCCCGAAATTATGCACAAGGAGGCATTAAAACACCTTGAAAAACAGCAAAAAGATGAGCCCTTCTTTATGTTTTATGCTTCGCCATTACCACACGTGCCTTTACAAGCCCCATCAAAATGGGTGAAATACTATCAACAAAAAATTGGTCCGGAAGAACCTTACACAGGAGGAAAAAGTAATATTTATTATCCCAACCGCACACCGAAGGCTACTTATGCAGCCATGATATCTTATCTTGACGAACAGGTTGGTGACATTGTAAAAACGCTAAAACAAAAAGGCTTATATGAAAATACACTCATTATTTTTACCAGCGACAACGGACCTTCCTATGCTGGTGGAGCTAAGCCTGAGTTTTTTAAATCAGGCGGACCATATAAAGAGCAATATGGCAGAGGAAAAGGATTTGTTTACGAAGGCGGCATAAGAGTACCCATGATAGTTTCTTGGCCAAAAACGATCAAAAAAGGCTCTGAAAATAACCATATCAGTTCGTTTTACGACTTCATGAGCACCGTTGGCGATTT
The DNA here is from genome assembly GCA_035299025.1 of Leadbetterella sp. GTDB lineage: Bacteria > Bacteroidota > Bacteroidia > Cytophagales > Spirosomataceae > Leadbetterella. The sequence goes on along the minus strand of DATGXK010000010.1, from coordinate 15,763 downwards.
ACTAAAAATAAAAACGCCCAAAAACGATGGCATCAGTTACCTCCCGACTTTAACCCAGAAAAAGCAAAAAACACATGATTACCTCTACTGGGAATTTCCAGAAACTGGTGGACAGCAAGCCATAAGAATGGGTAACTGGAAAGCTGTAAGAACTGAACTACATAAAGGAATTGTGAAAACTCAGCTATTTGATTTATCAAAAGATATCAAAGAGGAACATGATATTGCCGCTTCTTTTCCCGAAATTGTAAAAAAGGCAGAGAATATCTTCAAAGAAAGCCACGTTCAGTCTGATAACAAGCGATTTAGAATAAAAAGCCTAGGAGATAACATCTAAATCCAAATTCTAGAAAAAAAATTAAGCACTAAATTGCTTCATGGCCCAAATCAAAAGCGTATTTTTCTCTTTTGGAAGGCCTAGTTTTTGGATAATATTGGTTCTATGACCCTCCACAGTTTTTTCGGAGATAAAAAGTAGCTCAGCTATTTGCTTGGAAGTCTTTTGTTGAGCCACCAATTCCAAAATCTTTTTTTCTGAAAAAGTCAGTCTGTCAAGTTGGTTGTCAGATTCTTCCGAACCCGTAATTTGTAACTCTGCACTAATGTTTTTACTGATATACTTGTCTCCGTTTATGACTGCTTCTAAACAAAAAGCGAGCTCTTCCTGAGCATTTTCTTTTAAAATATACCCCGAAACACCCAATTGATTGGCTCTTCTAAATATGGTCGTTTCTTTGTGCATAGTCAACAAAATGACTTTGGTTTTGAGTTTCTGAGCGGTTATTTTCTCTAAAACCTCAAGGCCATCCATTCCAGGCATATTGATGTCAAGAATAGCCAAATCGGGCTTATGACTTTTGATGAGATTGAGTGCGGTTATGCCATTTGAACAGATATCCTCCACATGAAACTTCAGCGATTCCACAAAGGCTTTGGTGCCCATAAGTGTAAAAGGATGGTCGTCTGCAATTAAAATTCTCATGATTTTGGGGTGATTTCGATGGTGATGGTGGTTCCTTCTGTAGAGGACACTATTGTAGCCTCGCCTCCTATTACCCTACTTCGTTCGATAATATTGTGAAGACCAAAGGACTTACCGCTGTTCAGTGTCTCTTTCACATCGAAGCCCTTACCGTTGTCTTTTATTTCAATGGTTATTTTGGAAGATTGCTCCAAAATCGCAATTTTGGCGGCATGTGCATTGGCATATTTTATTATATTGGTAAGAGCCTCCTGAATAATCCTGTAAATTTGAAGCTCGTCTGCCGAACTCAGCGAACCGCCGTAGCTTATTTCGGTGGTTACAAATAGGTTATTCTGGCTTTGAACTCTTTCTAACAGTTGCTCCACGTTTGGCACTAGGCCTATCTTATCAAACATGACAGGATGTAGATTTCGACTAATACCGCGAATATCATTTATAATGGTGTCAATTTTAGAATTTACAACCGAGATATCTTGTGTAAAAATAGACTTCAGATTTAGTAATTCGTGACTAATGCTATCGTGCAGGTCGCCAGCTATTCTCTTCCGTTCTTCCTCTGTACTTTGAAGCAATTGCTTAGTAAAGTTCATGGTGTTTTCTTTTTCTTGTTTTAATTTCTTTTGACGGTTCCACAGATAATACGCAAAAGAAGCCAATACCAAAGCTCCAATAAGTGCCGCAAGTAAAGCTATGTAGGAATTTTTTCGGGCTAGATCACTTTTCTGAAGTGCAATCTCCTGCTCTTTTTTCTCGGTTTGATATTTCTCCTCATACTCCAACACCTTGCTTCGTGTGAATATCGAAACTAAACTGTCATTTGCCACTTCGGCGTCTTTCAGGTATTGATGAGCACTTTTATAATCGTTGTTCTTAAGGGCATAATCATGCAATATGTCGTAGTATAGGCTCAAACTCAAATAATCTTCGTTTTCAATCTTTTCAGCAATTTTATCCCTGTAAATTTTGACATTTTCAGGATTCGCTCCGGCTTTTACATCGTATTCTGCTAGTGCATTGAGATAATAATTCTCTGATACATTGTCACCAACTTTAAGTATTTTTGGTTTTATTTCGTCCAAAAGCCGCTTGGCTACAACCATTTTATTTTCTCTGACAGCTTTTAAGGCTAACCAACTGTACATTTCCACTTGGTTTTTAGTGAAATTTCTCTCTGACCAAACTTTATAGTACCGATATGTGCTATCTATAAATGGCAACAAATTAGGATGGCCGAATGTGTTGTATGAGTTAATTTTATTATATGAAACCACCATGATTGTCGAAGTATCCCCCGACTTTTTGGCCAAATCATAGGCTTTGTCCTCATATCTAATAGCTTTGGAGTAGTTGTATTGAAAATTATAAATACAGGCGATTCCAGAATAAACCGCCCCAAGCATAGAGGTATCCTTTAATTTCTCAAATAATTTAAGCGATTTATGGGCAAATTTTATAGAACTGTCCTGACCACCATTGTTAAGTGTTGAAAACAACAGATAGTAATTTATCATACCATCTCTATTTAGTCCAGTATACGTTTGGGTGTGAGTAAGGGCTTTATTGAAATAATAAATGCTTGAATCGTAGGCGTTGGAATAGTAATAATAGTTGCCAAGGTTGTAAAGTATCTCGGACCTTCTATTCTTCGAAATTTTGTTTTCATATTGCTTCAAATACGCCAAGCTTGTAGAATTAATTACCGAATCATTGATGGAATTGTAGTTAAGGGCTCTTCCAATTATGCCTAAAAGTTGACCCGCCGAGTCAATCTTGTTTTGTCTCAGTAGATTATTGTAGCGATCGAAAAAAAACGTTTTATATTCATCTTTTTCAATATTCTTAGCATCAAAAAGGAATTTCCCATAATAATCTAAAGTTTCCGGCTCAACTTTTGGGTATTCCAACCCCTGTTTACTGCCGTCCGAAAGACAAGCAACCAAGAAAAGTGAAAAACATAGAAAAAAAAACAAGTGTTTCAAGACGAAGAAATATTTATGTTGAGTTCAGGCCGTAAAAGTAAATTATATTTTCCTCTTCACCATCCATTGGCCACAATTCAGGGGTTTACCCTTATACATACAACTAAAAGTTTCAAATACTTTTATCTTTAGAAGTTCCAGAAAAACTACCAATTTTAACCCAATTGTTAGTTTTTTAAAGAAAAAAAATATAATTTTATCGACCTTATAAAACCATGAAAAATACAAAACTAATAAATAGAGATATTCCTCTAGTACATATTGGTAGTAGAAAGATTGTACTTGCTGAAGACATTATATTATTGCAAGCAGAGATCAATTATACCAATTTATATTTGTCTAATGGCCAAAAAATTATAGTGTCATATAATCTCGGAAAACTTCAGGAACGGCTTAATATCCATCGGTCATTTATAAGACCCAATAGAAATACTATTGTCAATTTGAATTTTGTAACGAAGTACAATGAAAACTTCTTAAATATCAATGGCACAACAGTGCCTATCAGTAGGCGGCGAAAAGATTTCGTCTCTGTTTATTTTGAAAAATTCCAAAACTCACCCGTAATCAAGAACTAAGTAAAAATACATTTAAAATTTATCAAAATATTTATGAATATTAAAAAATACTTCTCTTTTACATTGATTTTAATCAATGTGATTTTAAGCAAAACGGTTTTCTCACAAGGGGCAAAAAAGGATAATCCATCAGCAAGAGCTCTCTTCGAATACAAAATAACCAAAGACCCTAAAACTGGTTTAATGCCAAGAAACGAACTTGAAAAATCAAGAAACATAATGTCTCAAATGATAAAACTTATGGGTGCTGTGCCTAACGTGACTTGGGCAGAAAGGGGGCCGAATAATGTAGGAGGCCGCACTAGAGCCTTGATGTGGGACCCTAATGATGCAACAAAAAAGAAGGCCTGGGCAGGAGGTGTATCTGGAGGACTTTGGTACAACAATGATGTAACCGACGCCAACAGCTCTTGGATCAAGGTAAACGATTTTTGGGATAATATAGCTATTGGAGACATTGCCTATGACCCAAGCAATACTCAAGTTATGTATGTAGGCACAGGAGAAAGGGCAAGTTCTGATGCGATAGGCAATACAGGCTCAAGTAGCACAGGTGGCGGAGGAATTTGGAAAACCACCAACGGCGGAACCACATGGACCAGGTTGACTTCCACGCTTCCTGATTATGAAAACAGCAATGTAGCTGCAGGATGGAGAGAAGTTCTAAAAATTGTGGTTAACGCCCAAGGTCATGTTTTTGTTGTAAACATGTGGGGTATTGTACGTTCTACAGATGGAGGAACAACCTGGAATGCACTCACAGGAACCAACGCCCCACCAGTTTCTAACGCTGGTAGAATTTCGGACATGGAAATCGGAACGGACGGGATTCTTTATGTTGCCGAAGGCGGCAACAATTTTCCTCAAAAAATTTATAAATCTACAGACAATACAATTTCAAATTTCGACATAATCACGCCTCCAAACGCAAACGCAAACGGAAGTGCGAGGGTGGAGATTGCATTAGCACCAAGCACCAATGGAGCCAATCAGGTCATATATGCTGTTTCTGCCAATTCGACTGTTAATGTCAGATTCTTCAAGAAAAGCATTGATGCAGGTTCCACTTGGACAGATATGACAGTACCAAAGTACGATGATTTAAATAACGCAGGTGAAAAAGACTTTGTAGGTAACCAAGGTTGGTATGACTTAATTTTAGGTACTCATGCTACAGATGCCAACATATTATATGCTGGAGGCGTTACTTTCAGTGTTACAAAAGATGGAGGAGCTACGTGGCTTCCTAAGTTAGGATATGGAGCCATGATGCACGTGGATGAACACTCCTTTGCAGCTAGGCCCGGTTTTCCAAATGAAGCTATTTTTGGTGGAGACGGTGGCGTCTATTATGCTGCTGACTGGGGGAGTTCTGGTAATAACTATCCCTCATTTCAAAAAAGAAACAAGAACTATAACGTCACCCAATACTTTGCAGTAGACATAAATGCCCTCGCAAACAATGCGACTACCATTGGAGGCACACAAGACAATGGAACACACTCCTTGAAAGGTGCATATGGCACAATAGGTGAAGGCTTTGAAATAAACTCAGGTGATGGAGGGCTTTGCTTCATAGATAAGCTGGATTCGAATATCGTAATTAGTCATTATACAAATGTCACCCCAAAACTGAATAAAGCTGGTGCACACAACACCTCATCATGGGTAGAAATGATGCCGCAGCCAGGCGATAGAGGTACATTTATAAACTCATCTGACTATGATTCTCAAAACCATACTTTGTATGATAATTACACTTTATCGTCAGAATCAGACACAAAAATAATCAGATACCATATTACTGGCACATCTCCCAACTACAATTACTCCACAAGCATTTTGACAATCACCGGTCAAGGTGCGTTAGACATTTCGTTTATCAAGTTGGGTAAAACTCAAGGAAACTTATACTTAGGAACCAATACTGGGGATGTTTTCAAAGTTACTGGTATAAATCTTACTGGAGATCAGTCGCTTTCTACAATTACTAAAATTATGGATAAAACTACAACCTCAGAAGGTAATGTTTCATCTCTAGATTTTGGTACTGATGAAAATACTATGGTTGTTACTAAGTCTAATTACAATGTTAAGTCGGTATTTTATACCACCAATGGAGGTACAAACTGGATATCGAAAGATGAAACAGGTCAAGGTCTTCCGAATGTACCTATCAGGTATTCTTTGGTTAATCCCGTTGATACAAAACAAGTGCTGTTGGCCACAGAGCTTGGAGTATGGTCTACTAGTGATATTACAGCAGCAAATCCCCAGTGGGCTCCTACCAATACAGCTCTAGCTCATGTTAGGTGCGACATGCTCAAATTCAGGCCGTCTGACAACACCTTAGTGGTAGGTACACATGGACGCGGAATCTTCACCACTAAAATTAATCAGAATACAAACCCATGCCCACCTACATTGGTATTAATAAGTCCTACAGACGATAAAGCAACCGGAAACACCACTCTTCAAGCTTCTGAAACAGTAACGGCAAGCAATAAAATTACTGGAAATGCTAATGTAAACCTTCGTGCAGGCAAATCCATAGAATTAAAACCAAGTACCACAGGTGGCGGAACTACCTTTGAAGCCGCCAATGGAACCGTTTTCTACGCTTATATACAGGGTTGTGCTAATTAAAATAAAAAAAGTGATAAACATTTATACAGCACCGAGCCAAAAGCTCGGTGTTTTTTTTATTACCAGATTGTCTTCAGTTGCATAATGCCAGCTCTCAATAAAGATTTGAAATTCGAATAAAACTTAATTCAGGGGTTTACCCTTGGAATAGTAAAAACATCTTATTTCTACATTTGCTCGTAAGTTCAAATGAAGCCTTAACTTATCAAAAGGTCTTTTAAAGAATATATTATTGTTCTAATTTTGCCATTGAATAAAAAAACTGGTATTATTGACGCCAGATTGGAAAGTACAGTATAGCCTAAATGAATAAATTATTTTACAGCAAAAACTTGCTCGTTTGTGGCATTTTTTTCTTTCACTTAATTACTGCAACTGCACAGAGCTCAAGTTTGAGCCTTAAATTGGCCACCAAGCATATAAGCAGAGCGGATGGCCTTACAGAAAGTCATATCAACAGCACTTTTATTGACTCGAAATCAAAGATTTGGTTTCTAACAAACAACAAAATAGGATTGTTTCAGGCTGGCCTAGTAAACAACCATCAATTTACTGACTCTTTCTCAAACAAAGGCTTTAACAGTGCCGTGGAAGACAATCAAGGCAACTTTTGGTTGACCGAAAACTTGGAATGGTTTTATCCATTCAATGTTCATAGATGTGTGGTATTCAATCCAGAAACCAAAAAAACACTTTCTTTTGAGAAGTACATCGGTAAGAAACTCAACATTCACAGCATAGTTTCTAATCCCGAGGGTGTGGTTTTCTTAGGCACAAAAAATGGCGAAATTTATAAATTTGATTCACAAAAAAAACGGCTAGAAAGGGTAATAAGTTTGGCTCAATCACCAGTAAAGCTATTGCATGCGGGTATTCAAAAAATTGTGGTTTGCATAGAAAAGACGCCGAAATTTGATGCCCATATTCTGGAAATTGAGAAAACAGGAAAAATTCTAAGCCGCCAGAATCTTGGCGATAAGCTGGTAAAAACAGCCTTAGAACACAAAGGGAAGACCTATTTCACTTTTGAGAATGGCAAGCACATCGGCATTCGTGAACTTACGGGAAAATTTGAAAGGCGGTTTGTGGTATCGAAAGATAGTTATCTCTCGAGCATTACTTTCAATAAAAGCAAAGGTCTTTTTGTTATCAATAAAGGCAACGAGCTAGATTTTTTGAATGAAAAATTCGAATTGATTAAAAATGAAAAATACGATTGCCTTATACATCATGTTATACATGATAGTAGCGGAAACACCTTTCTAGCTACCAATAATGGCGTTTTTATTCTTAGACTGGTGGAGCAGCGTATCAAAACTTTCCTCACCAATCCACTACCCGACAAATCCAATGACAATTTCTCGTGTAGAGCCATACTGAAACTCTCAAATGATGAGGTAATAGTAAATACCAACCGAAAAAGGCAACTCATAGACCTTAGACAGGGTAAAGCCCGAAGTCTAGAGCAATCTTTCAACCAAAACAGTCCCGATAATAAATTCATACTCTCTATTCTCCAAGACAAAGATGGCCAAGTGCTCTTTGGAGAGGATATGTTGATGCAAACCGACCTAAAAACAAGCAAAAACAAACTGCTCCGAAAATTAGACAGCACCAAGATATGGTCGATGGCCAGCTACAGAAATGGTATTCTGCTAGGCCTAGAAAAAAAAGGAATAGTGTTTTATGACAAAATAAACGACATCTCGTCGAATTATAAAATCGCTGATGCGAATCTTCGGAACTCCATCATTTACGACTTCTATGTGATTAACAATGAGAAGGTTCTGGTGGCTTCAGAAGCGGGTCTTTTTATACTGAAAAATAATAGGGATTTTGAAGCCGTCAAGCTGCCTGTTAAAAACCAGTCCCTAAGTTTCTTTTCAATCAAAAAAAACAAAATTGCCGCAAATAAACTCCTTCTGGCCAGCAGCCAAGGAATTTGGATATATGATATTCTTTCAAATGTAGTTTCGCCATTTGTTCAAGATTATAACTTTCAGCAGAAAAAATTCCTGTCGGCCTATCAAACACAAAATGGCGTATGGGCGAGTTCTGAAGAGGGCGTTTGGCATTTTAATGACAGCGGTATTTTGCTGAAAATATTCACCACCAATGATGGACTTAGCTCTAACGAATGCAACAGACTGGCCCACCACCAAGACGAAAACGACCTATTATATTTCGGAGGAATCAACGGCTTGAATATCATAAATCCACGAGATTTTTCGAATCAAGTTGAGCCACAATTTCCTTTAAAAATAAACAACATAACCACCTACGCAAATCAGATAATAAACAGAGCGGATATCGGCCTCGTCGGCTCAAAACTTGAACTGAAAAGACATGAAAACAGTCTCTCTATAGATCTTGACTATGAAGATTTTAAATATGACTGTACAAAAAAATACTTCTATCGTAGCAGCAAATCTATCCGTAAGGACTGGATGCCCATAACGGGTTCGACCTTATTGCTAGATTATGTTGCCAGAGGACAAACTGAGGTAGAAATCAAAGTGGTCAGTTGTGATAATTTCACAGAATCACCCATCATTAAATTCACTGTGGAAAGGCCCAAACAAATTTACCTTGAATGGTACTTCGTTCCCAGTGTTTTACTCCTTCTTGGCTTCCTATTTTGGGTATTCAACAAATACACGACTTACAAGCTCCGCCTTCGCAACGAGTCGCTTCAAAGAAAAGTAGACCGCCAGACACGTTCACTCCAGGATAGCCTCACTCTAAAAGAGACCCTACTTTCGCTGCTGGTGCACGATGTGAGATATCCGGTGCAGAGTTTTTATGATTTATCCAAGAAATTGGCCTATTTGACCAAAAAAAATGACCAAGAAAGACTGGTTTTGTTGGGAAAAGAAACCGAGGACAAAAGCAGAAAAGTATTGTGGTTAATAGACGAATTGGTTTATTGGGTAAAAAGTACCAAGGACAAAAACGAGATAACGCTACAAAACAAAAATATTGGGGAACAAATACAGCAAATACTGGACATCTACGCCGATGAAATAGAGCAAAGAAATCTGAATATAATAATGAGCAACACTGCACATTCAATTACGGCAGATTACGGCCTAGTAATCATCGTATTACGCAATCTGATCTATAACGCCGTGGTGCATTCCAAAGCCTCCTCAGGCATTCATATTTCGCTAAAAAAAGGCAACGAAAAGTTTATTTTAAAAATAGAAAACCAAAGTGATGCTAAGACTCGTAAGTTGGATGGCGGCTTAGGAATAGGTCTGGCATTGCTATTGCCTTTGTTAGAAAAATCAAACATAAAACTGAAAACAGAGCTCATAAAAACCACTTTTATAGCCGAACTAGAGCTCAATACAAAACCTTTAGAGTATGACCAAATATAATGCATTGGTATTAGAAGACACCCTGAGTGACCAACTTGCCATTGAAATGGTGCTAGACCAATTTCCTGAAATAAGTACCACCTATGTTAAGAATTCGAAGTCTTTTTTACATGAAATTTCGAAGAATAAATTCCAAATTTATATTATGGATATCATGCTCAATGAATGTCTTACGGGCGTAGATTTGTTGCATTCCATAACAGACCCCATGGCTTGGGTAATTATTTCAAGCTCAATGGACAGTAAAGATTACTATCACGAGTTTAAAGACCTACAATTCAATAAGTTCTATATCAAAAAACCGATTGACGAATTCGTTTTTAGAACCAACATAGAGTCCTTTCTTTTTTCAAGAAAGAACCTTGAAATAGACAACCCTGAAGATAACTTTGTAATGCTGAAACAGGGCAACTACATGTATAAAGTAGCCCACGAAGATATCACAATAATTGAAACCTCAGACCATGCCACTACCGTTCATACGCCTAGCAACAAATTTACAACTTACACCGCCTTGAAAGTATTTGAAGACACACTGAAAAACAAAAATTTTGAACGTGCAAACAGAAATACGTTGATCAACATGGATGCAGTAAAAAGAATCAATTTTAAAGAGAATTATTTGGAAATAGATTGCCACAAAGTGCCAATTAGCAGAAGCAATAGACAGTCGTTTCTAGAAAAATTTGAAGAAAAAACAGTTTAAATACTGCAAATCAAATATTTACAATCGACTCAGGTCACTATTCTTTATCTCTATTAATTAAGTCTAGCCCAACCTTGCAACCAATCAATAAAAAAAGTCCATTCACGTGGATTAACTTACCACTTGCGTGGTAACCCAAACACCTTGGTTGATTCCTAATGAATTGTTCGAAATCTTTGTAACTTAACGTTCCCAAAAGTAAATGAAAGAGCACAAGGTGTTGATTCTTGAAGACTCTATTAGTGATCAACTAACTTTAGAAATAATTCTTGAGGAGTTTCCCACCATCAAGCCAATATTTGCACAAAATACACAAGAGTTTCTCAATCATTTGGCACTGAATGAAATTCAGCTTGTAATTGTGGATATCATTTTAAAAGAAAGCTTGAATGGAATAGAAATAGCCAATCAAATCTCCGACAAATCTACATGGCTCATCATCTGCAGTGCTCATGCTTGTCAAAACTATTATGAGCAATTTAAGGAGCTCAGCTTCACAAAATTCTATATCCAAAAACCAATAGATGAGTATGTGTTACGAACCCATCTGGATTCCTTTATTTTTTCAAAAAAACAATTACTACCTGTTTTGTAAAAATACAAAAAAAACTCACGAAGGCTTTTTTGCAACTCACGCACCAATTTTTACCACTCACGGTATCTTCCGAAATACCCCGTTGTAGGCATAAATTAAGTATTCAATCTTTGTTTTGTAAAAACTATTTGTCAGGGTAAAAAGGCCTTTTTAGAAGTACTAATTCAGGGGTTTACCCCTACCAATTTAGAACTCTCGACAAAATAATTTTGCATTTGAAATAATGAAAAGTCTGAAATAAGTGGCTTGCTAAAGCAGGAAAGAATTTATCAATCATAATTATGAGAAAACAACTATTTGAAAAATCAAGATTTACATTAATTCTACTTAGTGTATTATTTATTTTTCTACTAACGGAGTCAAACATTTATGGACAGTGTTCAGCACCGCCTGTTTACACTTCTGTAGGCGGCAATTCCGCTGTTTTGTGCGAGGGAGGCACTATGACACCTTTCACATTGAACTTTACTGGAGCTACTTCATTTCAATGGCAGCGATCTCCGATTACAGGAACACCAACTTATACCAACGTCCCTGGTCAAACCACCAATACCCTCAGCCTAAGCAATGTAGCAAAAGCAGACGAAGGTCTGTATAGGCTCGTCGCAACCAATTCTTGTGGTTCAACAAACTCTAACAATACCTTCCAATTGCAAGTAAGACTGAAGCCTTTTATTACTACAAATCCTGTAGCAAGTAAGTCAGTTTGCCAAGGAACAACATTATCACTCTCAGTTGGAATAGGTGGTAATGCCTTAAGTCTAACGTGGTTCAAAGACGACGTTCCTATTTCAGGACAGCCAACTATCAATTTATCTGTCAGCAATTTTCAGGCCTCCAATGTTGGTAATTATCATGCCGTTGTGCAACCTTTAAGTGAATGTGCAGGATTTACGGCTACATCGTCCAAATCCTCGGTCAGTTTAGCCACCAATATAGCCTTTGACACTCAACCACCTGCCTCTCAGAATATTTGTGCTGGCTCAAATCTTGTGCTTGCTCCTACAATTACAGGTACTGCCACAACTTACCAATGGAGAAAAGGAGGTGGTAACATAGCCGGTCAAACTAATTCTACATACTCCGCAAATAATGTAAATAGCTTAACGGCAGGAAATTACTCAGTGGTGATTACTGGTGCGTGCAATACACTAACCAGTGGCAATTATACAGTAAATGTAACCCCAAGTGCATCCATAAGTTCAAATCCAACCAACGTAACAAAATGTGTAGGCGAAAATCACACTTTTAATGCTTCTGCATTTAATGCAAGCAGAGTTGAATGGTTGAAAGAAGGTTCCGTAATTACAGATGGTAGTAACATTAGCGGAGCCACCACCAATAATTTGACAATTACGAATATTTGTTCAACTTGTGATGTTGGTTCCTATGCATTCAGAGCTTATGGGAATGGAGCATGTACCACACAAAGCGTAACCTCCAATGCCGCAACTCTGTCTATAAACGAACCCATAAATATTATATCCTCAACATCCAGTCTGGCGAAATGCGAAGGTGAAAATGTTACCTTAGAAGTTTCGGCTACGGGTGCAATCACTGGCTATCAATGGAAAAAAGCTGGAACTCCTATAACAGGTCAAACCTCAGCTAGCCTGACATTAAGCAACATAACAACAGCAGATGCGGCCGAGTACAGCGTTGATATTCTTGGACCTTGTGGGAATCAGACCCGATCGGGAATCATTCTTACGGTTTCAACCACAAAAGCCATTATAACCACAAACCCCGTAAATGCCATCAAATGTGTGGGCGAAAGCCAAACTTTCACGGCTGCTGCCAGCAATGCAGGTTCTTACAAATGGCAAAAAGACGGTTCTGATCTGACTGACGGCGGAAATATTTCGGGCAGTTCATCGTCAAGTCTGACTATCAGCAATCTTTGTGCTACTTGTGATGCTGGTACATATACCGTAAAAGCTTTCGGTGCGGGTGCTTGTGCGAGTCAAAGCGTAACCAGCTCAGCAGCTACCCTAACTGTAAATACTCCGATAAGTATCACTTCGGTTTCTACTTCGCAGAGCAAATGCGAAGGTGAAAATGTAACCCTCGAAGTGGTGGCCGCTGGAACCATCACTAGCTATCAGTGGAAAAAAGCTGGTAACAACATAACCGGACAAACAAATGCAAGTTTAACACTCAGCAACCTCACTACTGCAGACATTGCGGAATACAGCGTTGATATTTTTGGACCATGTGGTACGGTCTCTCATTCTGGAATCAACGTGGCCGTAGCTCTGAAACCTGTATTTTCTTTGAACCCAGTAAATGCCATCAAATGTGTAGGCGAAAACCAAACTTTCACGGCTGCTGCCAGCAATGCAGGTTCTTACAAATGGCAAAAAGACGGCTCTGACCTGTCTGACGGCGGAAATATCTCTGGTAGTTCTACTTCGAGCTTGACCATAACCAATCTTTGTGCTACATGCGATGCAGGTACTTACACCGTAAAAGCTTTCGGTACCGGTGCTTGTGCGAGTCAAAGTGTAACCAGCTCCTCAGCTACGCTAACTGTAAATACACCGATAAGTATCACTTCGGTTTCTACTTCTCAAAGCAAATGCGAAGGCGAAAATGTAACCTTAGAAGTAGTCGCCGCTGGAACCATCACTGGCTATCAGTGGAAAAAAGCTGGTAACAACATCACTGGACAAACCAATGCAAGTCTGACGCTAACTAACTTAACTACTGCAGACATTGCAGAATACAGTGTTGATATTTTTGGACCATGCGGTACAGTCTCTCATTCTGGAATCAACGTGGCCGTGGCTCTGAAACCTGTGTTTTCTTTGAACCCAGTAAATGCCATCAAATGTGTGGGCGAAAGCCAAACTTTCACGGCTGCTGCCAGCAATGCAGGTTCTTATAAATGGCAAAAAGACGGTTCTGACCTTTCTGACGGCGGAAATATCTCTGGTAGTTCTTCATCAAGTCTGACCATTGTCAATCTTTGTGCATCATGCGACGCAGGTACATACACCGTAAAAGCTTTCGGTACCGGTGCTTGTGCGAGTCAAAGTGTAACTAGTTCTTCTGCTACTTTAACTGTAAATACCCCAATAAGTATCACTTCGGTTTCTACTTCGCAAAGCAAATGTGAAGGCGAAAATGTAACTCTCGAAGTAGTAGCCGCTGGAACTATCACTGGCTATCAGTGGAAAAAAGCTGGCAACAACATCACTGGTCAAACCAATGCAAGTCTGACACTAACTAACTTAACTACGGCAGACATTTCAGAATATAGTGTTGATATTTTTGGACCATGCGGTACTGTCTCTCATTCTGGAATTAACGTGGCCGTGGCTCTGAAACCTGTGTTTTCGTTGAACCCAGTAAATGCCATCAAATGTGTGGATGAAAGCCAAACTTTCACTGCTTCTGCGAGCAATGCAGGTTCTTACAAATGGCAAAAAGACGGTTCTGACCTGTCTGACGGCGGAAATATCTCAGGAAGTTCATCATCAAGTCTGACCATTACTAATCTTTGTGCTACATGCGATGCAGGTACATACACCGTAAAAGCTTTCGGTAGTGGTGCTTGTGCGAGTCAAAGTGTAACTAGTTCTTCTGCTACTTTAACTGTAAATACCCCAATAAGCATCACTTCGGTTTCTACTTCGCAAAGCAAATGTGAAGGCGAAAATGTAACCCTCGAAGTAGTAGCCGCTGGAACTATCACTGGCTATCAGTGGAAAAAAGCTGGTAACAATATAACCGGACAAACAAATGCAAGTTTAACACTCAGCAACCTCACTACTGCAGACATTGCAGAATACAGTGTTGATATTTTTGGACCATGCGGTACAGTTTCTCATTCTGGAATCAACGTCGCCGTGGCTCTGAAACCTGTGTTTTCTTTAAACCCAGTAAATGCCATCAAATGTGTAGGCGAAAGCCAAACTTTCACGGCTGCTGCCAGCAATGCAGGTTCTTATAAATGGCAAAAAGACGGTTCTGACCTTTCTGACGGTGGAAATATCTCTGGTAGTTCTTCTTCGAGCTTAACCATAACCAATCTTTGTGCTACATGCGATGCAGGTACATACACCGTAAAAGCTTTCGGTACCGGTACTTGTGCTAGCCAAAGCGTAACCAGTTCTTCAGCTACCCTAACTGTAAATACTCCGATAAGTATTACTTCGGTTTCAACTTCACAAAGCAAATGTGAAGGCGAAAATGTAACTCTCGAAGTGGTGGCCGCTGGAACCATCACTGGCTATCAGTGGAAAAAAGCTGGTAACAACATCACTGGACAAACCAATCCAAGTTTAACACTCAGCAATCTCACTACTGCAGACATTGCAGAATACAGCGTTGATATTTTTGGACCATGTGGTACAGTCTCTCATTCTGGAATTAACGTGGCCGTAGCTCTGAAACCTGTGTTTTCTCTGAACCCAGTAAATGCCATAAAATGTGTAGGCGAAAGCCAAACTTTCACGGCTGCTGCCAGCAATGCAGGTTCTTACAAATGGCAAAAAGACGGCTCTGACCTTTCTGACGGCGGAAATATCTCTGGTAGTTCTTCATCAAGTCTGACCATTGCCAATCTTTGTGCTGTATGCGATGCAGGTACATACACCGTAAAAGCGTTCGGAACCGGTTCTTGTGCGAGCCAAAGCGTAACCAGCTCTGCAGCTACACTAACTGTAAATACTCCGATAAGTATCACTTCGGTTTCTACTTCTCAAAGCAAATGCGAAGGCGAAAATGTAACCCTCGAAGTGGTGGCCGCTGGAACTATCACCGGCTATCAGTGGAAAAAAGCCGGTAACAACATCACTGGACAAACCAATGCAAGTCTGACGCTAAGTAACTTAACTACTGCAGACATTGCAGAATACAGTGTTGATATTTTTGGACCCTGCGGAACAGT
>DATGXK010000009.1:0-20833 GCA_035299025.1 Leadbetterella sp. | reverse complement strand
TTCACTGCTTTTCAAAGACTTTTACCTTTTAATACCACAAAAGTTCTTGCTTTTGTTATATTTATTTAGCCTTTCGTTATAAGTGAATTCTCGCCACTTTCTCAATTCAATGCCTCATCTTAGGCTATTTTGTGCCTTTTTCCATTTTGACTATTTTAGATAGGTTGTTGAAATATTTATATTGCTTAGAGTTTTATTTTTTGAAAAACGGTTGTTCTGCTCACCCGCGGTGGGTGAATTGTTGTACTAACCACCCCGGCCTGCGGCCGACCCTCCTTGCAAAGGTGGGTAAAGTTAGGACTGGCTTTGCCTGCGGCTCGCCGTTCTGTTTCTTATTTTGCGTGAGGGATAGTAGTGGAGCTCTTTGTGACCTGGCCACTAGGCCGGGCACAAAAGCGGGAGCGGATAGCCCGACCCAGAGCCCCTGAACCCTATACCTTGTTCTTTCTCTATCGTTTCTGGGGCGGAGGGGCACGCCCGCAGAAAAATCGACCACTCTATATAGGTGTAATGAGTTTATGATTCTATGGCTGTGTTGGCCAATTGGTTTTTAGAATGGCAGGGTATATATTTGAAGAAAAAAAGAGATAAATGAACGCACTGGAAATTGTAAAGGAGTATTACGGGCACTTTAATGCCAAAAATTGGGACGGAATGATGGGTTTGTTGGATGCGGAGATTAGACATGAGGCCAATCAGGGAGATGTGAGGATAGGTTTGGAGAAGTTTAGGGAGTTTTTGGGTATCATGGATACTTGTTATGATGAGACTTTGACTGATATGGTGTTTTTTGCTGAGCCTAGTAATAGCCGAGTGGCAGTAGAATTTGTGGTAAATGGTATATATAAGGTAGCGGATGAGGGACTACCGCCTGCTCATAATCAAACGTATGTTTTGCCAGCAGGGGCTTTCTTGGAAGTGAACAATGGGAAAATCAGCAGAGTGACTACTTATTATAATTTGCCGCTTTGGATTGAGTTGGTTTCAAAGTGATGAATTGTGAGTTGTGAGTTGTGAGAAATTTGGTTACTTCTATAAAGGTTCAAAAAATTGTATAATATTGGATTTTTGTTGTTATTAAGGTAAATGAAAAGCTACGTATATATAGGTAAGGAAATAGAAATGATTATCCCTGAATTGGCGGCTTTGCGAATTGAGGTGTTTCGGGATTTCCCTTATTTGTATGAGGGGAGTTTTGAATATGAGAAAGAATACCTGAAGACCTATGTAAATTCCGAGCGTGCATTTTTGTTTGCGGTTTTTGACAATGAGAAAATGGTGGGTGCTACAACCTGCATTCCGTTGATTGATGAAACTGCTGAGGTAAAAGAACCTTTTGAGGATGTTGGGATGAAATTGGAGGAAGTTTTCTATTTCGGAGAAAGTATTTTGTTAAAGGAATATCGAGGGAAAGGTATTGGCAAACAGTTTTTTGAACAAAGGGAAAGGCATGCTGCTAGTTTTGGAAATTATACCAAAACCTGTTTTTGTGCGGTTGTTAGGCCGGAAAATCATCCGCTTAGGCCAGAAGCTTATGTACCTCTAGATGACTTTTGGAAAAATAGGGGCTACAAAAAAAGTGAAGTTTTGAAGAGTAAGTTTAGTTGGAAAGACATAAATGAGCCACAGGAAACAGAGAAAACGATGATTTACTGGTTGAAAAAGATATGAGAATAGCTACCGCACAGTATCAGATAGGCTACTTCGCTAATTTGGAGGATTGGAAAAACAATATTCGAGAATGGGTAGCAAGTGCTGAAGACGCTCAGATTTTGGTATTTCCTGAATATGGCTCGATGGAAATGGTGAGTTTGTTCAGCGAGCAAATCCAAAAAGACTTGGTCGGCCAAATAGTGAAAATGAACGAACTTTTGCCCCAGTTTCTTGCCTATTTTTGTCAGACAGCCAATGAATTTGATAAGATAATAATATGTCCGAGTTTTCCGGTTCAGGAGAATGGAGGATTTGTTAATCGGGTTTTTGTGGTTGGGTCAAACGGACTGGCTGGCTATCAGGACAAGTTTTTCATGACGAGGTTTGAGGACGAAGAGTGGGGAATCTCGTCTGGCACAAAAAAATTGAGCGTTTTTGAATCCAAATGGGGAAAATTTGGAATTCAGACATGCTACGATGTGGAATTTGGGATTGGCTCAAAACTACTGAGTGAGGCAGGTGCTGAGGTGATTTTTGCTCCTAGTTGCACCGAAACGCTTAGAGGTGCTACCCGTGTACATGTAGGTGCCCGGGCGAGGGCATTGGAAAATCAATGTTATGTAGTGGTTTCACAAACTGTTGGTGATGCCTTGTGGTCGCCTGCAGTGGATATTAATTATGGCTATGCGGCCATCTACAGCACGCCGGATTTGGGATTTCCAGATCAGGGAATCTTGGCCTTGGGTGAACCACAAGAGAGTATATGGCTTTTCGCAGAATTAGAAATGCAAAAAATACACGAAGTAAGGAAAAATGGGAGTGTGCTGAATTTCAAAAGTAATTCGGTGATAAAAAACACTCTTGGGGATTCCGAAATAGAAATCCAATACATAAGAATTTGATTTTTTGATTCTAATTGTATCAGAAATCACTACTTTTAATGACCTATTCAATCATAATCTTAACATAAAATGAAAAAAGTATTCCTCCTGATATTACTCGGGCTACAAGTGGTGGCTCAAAACAAGCTTTCTTTACCTAGAAGTACGCCCGAAGCTGAGGGAGTGAGTTCGCAAGGAATCTTGAACTTCTTAGAAGCCGCAAATAAAAGTAAGCACGAGTTCCATAGTTTTATGTTGATTCGGCACGGAAAAGTGGTGTCTGAAACCTGGTGGGCTCCCTATAGAAGTGACTTTAAGCATACCATGTATTCGACCAGCAAAAGCTTTACGGCTACTGCTATTGGATTTGCGGTGGCTGAGAAAAAACTCAGCGTGAGCGACAAAGTGGTGAGTTTTTTTCCTGATGATTTACCCGAAAAAGTGAGTCCAAATTTGGCAGATTTGGAGATCAGAGATTTGCTCTCTATGAGCGTAGGGCATGAAAAAGAGAATGCCACTTTTATAGCTACCAGCGACAATTGGGTAAAAGAATTCCTCAAGACACCGATTGTAAACACACCCGGTACAAAGTTTCTTTACAATACACCTGCCACCTATATGCTTTCGGCTATCATTCAGAAAGTAACTGGCCAGAAGGTCATTGACTATCTACAGCCACGACTTTTTGAACCACTTGGAATTCAAAATATAGACTGGGAAGTAGATCCAAAAGGGATAAATACTGGTGGTTATGGACTTAGACTAAAAACTGAAGACATGGCCAAGTTTGGTTTATTGTTTCTTCAAAAAGGCAAATGGAATGGCAAGCAAATTCTTCCAGCGGCATGGATAGAAGAAGCCAGCAGCATGAAAATCATGCAAGATCTGCCCAAAGGCGTTACAACAAGAGATTCTAGCGACTGGTACCAGGGCTACGCTTATCAAATGTGGCGTTGCCGAAATAATGGTTATAGGGCCGATGGTGCCAATGGCCAATTTATCATCATTCTTCCCGAAAAAGATGCTGTTATAGCCATAACTGCCGAAGCTCCTGACATGCAAAATGAGATAAATTTGGTTTGGAAATATATTCTTCCAGCCTTGAAAGATTCCAAATTGCCTAAAAACGCCAAAGCACTGACCGAATTAACTGCCAAATCAAAAAGTTTAGCCACGCCTATTTCAGTAAAAAACAAGGCATCGCAGTGGAAAGAGAAGATTTCGGGCAAAACTTACGGAGTGTATTCTAGCACTAGAGCATTGAAGGCGGTTAAGTTTGAATTTGAAGGTGATAATTTGAATGTAAGCTTGGCCACTGACTCCGTTAATCACACGCTGAAATTTGGAAACGGAACTTGGGTAGAAAATACCACGACCAAGTTTGGGCCCTATTTGGTAGCCAAAGCTCGGGGAAATAGAATAGGTCAGTCGCCATTTAAAACTGCCAATAGCTACACTTGGTTAGATGACAAGACTTTGGAATTGACCTTGAAATACATTGAAAGTCCGCATACCGAAACCATTGTTTGTGCTTTTGATGTAGATTATGTAACCTTAGATTTTCAGAATATTTTCAATAAAAATGCTACTCGAACGCTCATAAAGGCAGTAATAAGTCCGGAGATATCCAATGCACCGAAACTAATTGTAAGGGGTGATGACATGGGGTATTCACATTCCGGCAACGAGGCACTTATAAAATCGTATGTGGAAGGCATCGAAACTTCTATAGAAATTATTGTACCCTCGCCGTGGTTTCCTGAAGCCATAAAAATGTTGGAGAAAAATCCAAAAATCGACGTAGGACTACATTTTGCTATAACGAGCGAATGGGATAATGTAAAATGGAGACCGCTCACAGCCGCACCAAGTCTTAGGAATAAAGATGGGTATTTCTATCCGATGTTGTTTCACAACAAAAACTACCCCATGCAGGCCGTAATGGACAACGACTGGAAAATAGAGGACATAGAACAGGAACTAAGGGCACAAATAGAAATGGCCAAAAAGTATATTCCAAGACTGAGCCATGTTTCGGGCCACATGGGTAGCTTGGCTTTTACGAAGGAAATGAAAGAAATGACAGCAAGAATCGGGAAAGAATATGGTATTCAAATGGTGGACGCAGGGTCTACCCACATTCAATACACCGGCTACGAGTTTAGAAACAAAACCACAGAGGAGCGAATAGAGGGCTTTATAAAAATGTTGGACAAACTGGAAGCGGGTAAAACGTATGTATTTGTAGAACATCCAGGCCTTGACAATGAAGAACTTAGGGCCATCTCTCACATCGGCTACGAAGACGTAGCCAAAGAACGCCAAGATGTTACCACTGTTTTTACATCAGAAAAGGTTAAGGAAGCTGTGGTGAGAAAAGGAATAAGTTTGGTGAGTTATAAGGAGGCTTTGGGGGTGAAGTAGCCAGTTTGTAATATCGGACACGGATATTAAAAATAACACAGATAGGCACAGATTTTTTTAATAATTCGCTCTGAATAGTAAAAAGAAAAAGATTTAAAATTTTCATAAAAACAAATACATGATTTCGATAAAACTAAATAGTTCATCAAATTCAAATTCTTACATAATACCGGTTTTTGAAAGTGAAAACATTCCAGATTTATTAAAGAAAATTGGAAGTTCCTTAAAATTCGACAACTGGGCTTTACTCGACTATTTCAAAGGCTCGGCCAAAGAAACACTTCTTTCTGTTGAAGAAAATAAAATCTATTTCCTCGGTCTTGGCAAAAAAAGAGAAGCCTCGGCTGTTTCTAAAGTTTTTAGAAGTTTCTTCTACAATAACAAAAGCAAACTTGGTGGCAATATCAGCGTTTTGCTGGATCACGATGGTTTAGGAGAATTTGCAGAGGCCATAGCAAATGGTATTTATTTGGCTCAGTACAATTTGGGCATGTTAAAAACCAACCAAAAAGTGGAAAATGATTGGTTCTCGGATGATGCTGAGTTGAATTTTGTTTCCGAAAAAGCCATAGAAAAGGATTTGACCAAAGGCAAAATACTGGCGGAAACCCAAATGAGCATCATGAAGTTGGTGGATTCTCCTGCTAACTACAAAACGCCACGAATGCTTTCGGAGGAGATAGAGAAAATGGGGAAATCCTCCGGTTTTTCCGTTAGAATTTATAATGAAAAACAATGTGAAGAACTCGGCTTAAAGGCACTTTTGGCGGTATCAAAAGGTAGTGTGGAAAATCCTGCAAGGTTTGTGATTATGGATTATACACATCCTGAAGCCAACAAAAAAGTTGGGTTAATTGGTAAAGGGGTCACTTTTGACACTGGTGGAGTATCGCTAAAACCTGGAGACAACATGAACTACATGAAGTCTGATATGGGCGGAGCTGCGGCGGTTATTGGCACTTTGGACATGGCGGCCAAACTTGGTTTAGAAGTAAATATTGTGGGAGCAGTGGCTCTTACAGAAAACTGTATAGACAGCTTGGCCATAAAACCAGGTGATGTTATTGGTTCATATTTAGGTAAAACCATCGAGGTCATCAACACCGATGCAGAGGGGAGATTGGTTTTAGCTGATGCACTGGCTTATGTAAAAAAGAACCATCAACCAGATGTGTTGATTGATTTGGCAACATTGACAGGAAACTGTATTCAAGCCTTGGGCTACGCAGCCGCCGCATTACTGAGCAACAACGACGATTTGGCACAAAGTCTTATAAATTCTGGACAAACTACGGGTGAAAAAGTATGGCGTATGCCACTTTGGGACGATTACAAAGACATGATGAAATCTGACGTGGCGGATATCAAAAACCTTTCCTCCGCTCCTATTGCTGGAGCCATTACTGCTGCCAAGTTTCTCGAAGAATTCATTGATGGCCACTCCAACTGGGCTCATATTGACATTGCGGGGGTAGCATTCGGAGATTCAGAATATGGTTCTATGAAATCATCCACAGGCTATGGCGTGAAGCTTTTAGTGGATTGGTTGGAAGGGGGTTTGTAAAAATTTTATTCGAGTCTACATTACAAAAAAAACCGCAGCAGAAATATCTCCGCTGCGGTTTTCTCTTTTAAAATCCAATATCAATAACCCGGATTTTGCACCAAATAGCCGACCAAGTTCGATGCCCCATCTATAGCAGTTTGCGGTATAGGGAAGATACGTTTGTTCTTATCGTTGTTATCTTTTTCGGTCCAAGTTCCTTCAAATTTATTGAAACGCACCATGTCAGTCCTGCGAAGCATTTCCCAATAAAACTCAAAACCACGCTCTCTAAATAACAAATCTAAGGTGATATTCGACAGTGGAGCGGCTGGTTTTGTTAACGTACGAGCTGATCTAACTGCATTCACATCTGTCAAAGCTGCCGCAGCGTTGTTTTTACGCAACTGAGCTTCGGCTCTCATCAAATGCACATCAGCCAAACGTACAATTATGATATCGGCATCCCCACGGTTACGACCCGTATTCGATGTAGCCGAAAACTCATATTTTTCTACTCTATAGCCCGTTGGATAATCACTTCCTGCAGGTGTAAAGTCAACATTTTCAGTAAAAATCACTTTCTTGTCAGGTCTGTTTCTGGTCAGGTTAGTCAATGGCCCAACTTTATATTTACCATCAGCACATTTTAAGAAAACA
This sequence comes from Leadbetterella sp., assembly GCA_035299025.1. Taxonomy (GTDB): domain Bacteria; phylum Bacteroidota; class Bacteroidia; order Cytophagales; family Spirosomataceae; genus Leadbetterella. The sequence goes on along the minus strand of DATGXK010000009.1, from coordinate 13,672 downwards.
CCGTTAACTCTAATCAAGCCATATTGTTGTCCTCTCAAAATACCTCTGTTTATTTTGAAATCAGCTCCCGCTACACAAGTATCAACACCTGTCGAGTATATTTTGAGATTCTCTTGGAAGAACCTTGGATCTTTGGTTGGGTCGCCACCCTCGTTCGCCTCCACCCAAGTTCTGTAGAAATCTGGCGTAATAGCCGGACCATCCGTACCGTTGGCGGCTGGAAAAGCAGGTAGAGGAAACTGGTCTCCTGAAAGTGAGAAATAGGCCATACGATTGTGCCCGTTCAATTCTGGTCTTTGGTCTACTGCAAATATAACTTCCGAGTTATCACGGTTTTTATCACCAAAAATTGAGAAATAATCGTTCGAGAGTTTGTACTCGTTAGAAGCAATGATCTTATCGCAATAAGAAATCACTTGATCCATATCTGAGGCTTTCAAATCAAAATTTGTAGCATATCTGTCGCGGTAAACACCGGCATTTAAGTACAATCTGGCTAATAGACCCCAAGCACCAGCTTTGGTCAACCTACCTGTACCCACGGCAGCTTTGTTAAGAAGATTTGGTTCGGCTCTTTGAAGCTCTGAGATCAAATATTCCACCGCCTCCGGTCCTCTTAATATTTCAGAAACCTGACCTGGATCTTCTTTTTTGAAAACTATTCCATACAAATCCAAAATCATCATATTATAAAAAGCTCTCATGCCAATGGCCTCCGCAAGATATGTTTTGGCGTTTGGGTCTGACATGGTTGGTAAGGCACTGATGGCCGTTACGCAGCGAGAAAGTGCTTGCACCAGTGGGTTCCATGTGTTACGAACGTTGGCATTGTTACTGGTATAAGTATGTTTGTGCAACTCTATGTAGATACCATTGTCACCCCAATCGGTACCTCCACGGTAAGGCAAAATGGCCTCGTCAGAAGTGATTTCCTGAAGTGCAAAATACGTAGTATGCTGATAAATAGTAGGCAAAAGTGCATAAACTGGAGCGATAACTCCGTTGGCTGCATCTTTTTCAGAAACAGTAGTGCTGAACGACTCGTCAAGTACCTTTTCTTCTAGGTTGGTACAGGCGTTGGCTAAAAACAATACGCCAACTATTGTGAATATTTTTGTTAATTTCTTATTCATTGTTTTCTAAAGTATTAAAGTCCAATATTTAAACCAAAAATTACGGATCTGGCCTTAGGGTAGGTCAAATAGTCAATACCATAGGACGAAATACCATTCACTGAGCGATCGGTATTTACGTCAGGGTCGAATCCGTCATATTTCGTGATCAGGAATAAGTTTTGTCCTGTAACGCTTAATCTTAAAGTTGAAACATATTTCTTTATTCCCAATTTTGAGGTATTCATTGTATAACCCAACACCGCATTGTTTAATCTAAAGAATGCTCCGTCTTTTAAGAATCTTGTGCTCACTGGAGCTGAGTTATTGATAGATTCCTCTGGGTATTTTGTGGCCTCGTTGGTGGTATTTACACCTTTAGACAAACGCAATTTATAAAAATTTGCATTGGCCGTGTTATCATAAACCTTGTTGCCTGCCACTCCGTTGAAATTAACTCCCAAATCAAACGAACCGTAGCTAAAGTTACCGTTTAGGTTGTATATCTTGTTTGGTAAGGCCGTTCCAGCTGCTATTCTGTCTTTATCTGAGAAGATTCCGTCGCCGTTGGTGTCGGCATAAATGCTTAGGCCTTTATCGTCAAAACCAGCAAATTGTCTCAAATAAAAAGTACCGATAGGCTGATCATTGATATAACCATTGATGGTAGCCGAAGTAAGACCAGAGCCTGAAGCAGAACCTGAAGGTATTACGGTGTAAGGAGAGTTTTTCACGACATTGTTTATAAATGTAATGTTTCCGCCCACTTCATAACGCATTTTGTTGCCCAATTTTTTTCTTAGTAATAGCTCAAACTCAAGACCTTTGTTGATGATTTGCATATCAGCTACGTTGGTCCAAAGTGTACCTGCTGGTTGAACTGGGTCGGCTGGAATAACTTCTAACAAGATATCTCGAGAAACTTTGTTGAAATAATCCACAGTTCCTGTCAAGGCTCCATTGAATAGACCAAAATCTAAACCTACGTCAATTTGTGATGAAACTTCCCATTGGATATTTGGATTGGCCAAGCGTGAGTAAGTAGTACCTGCAGGGTAACTTGTGCTGCCATCGAGTGGATAACTGGTTGTTCCTGAAACCGAAGAAGTAAACAGGGCCTGTGTGATTTTTGAAGGAATTTCCTGATTACCCGTTAAACCCCAACCAGCTCTAATTTTCAAATCATCAAATTTGGTGTTTTTCAAAAACTCCTCTTCTGATAGCCTCCAGCCTACTGAAAATGAAGGGAATACACCGTATTTATTATTGGCACCAAATTTCGAAGATCCATCCACCCTTACGGTAGCGGTGGCCAAGTATTTATCGTCATACTCGTAGTTTACCCTCGAGAAAAACGACTGAAGCTCGTTTAATGTCGCGAAACCTGACGGTTTATTGTTTACCAAAGTTAAATCCTGACCCAAACCAGGGTTAAATCTCGGCTCGATTTCGTTAAGAGGAAATTTGTTGATGCTAAATGAACGACCTTGTAGGAATATTTTTTGGTAGGAATGACCCGCCAAGGCAGTTAAAGAGTGAACATCCTTCGACATGGTGTAAGTCAAATAGTTCTCTATCAATCTGTTGGTGTTTTTATACTCTATTGAAGTCAAACCACCCAAAACCAAAGGCTCAGCATTTGGAAGCGACTGTAAATCTCTTGAAGAGCTGGAATTGTCAATACCAAAATTTAGCTTATAAACCAAGCCTTTAGCCAGGGTCAATGATGGGCTTATATTTCCCAAAATTCTGTTCGTAACCGTTAGATCGTTATCAAGAGCCAACGTAAGCATTGGGTTGGTACCATCTGCATACTTTTTCAATGAACCGTCAGCCGCGTAAGGCACATAGGTTGGGTTAGCCGAAATTGCACTACCTATTAAACCTTGGAAATTTGGTCTTTCGTTATTGGTACTTGATGCACTGATGTTTACATCTACACTGAGTTTGTTTTCCCAGAAAGTCTGGTTGAGGTTGACTCTACCAGTGTATCTGTCCAAATTTGAGTTTTTAAGCACACCTTCCTGTTTCTGCATACCAAACGAACCAAAATACTTTAGTTTGTCAGTACCACCACTCAAACCTAAGTTATGGTTTTGAGTAAAGGCAGTCTGAGAAATCTCCTTCTGCCAATCTGTGTTGCCACCGTCGTCAATAAAGTTAGCCCCAATCTTTTTTATTTCTGCTCTAAATTCATCCGCGGTAAAAACATCCAATGGCCTGGCCATTTTAGAATATCCCAAACTCGTGCTGTAATTCAGGTTAGAAGCACCTTTTTTGCCTTTTTTCGTTGTGATCAAAATCACCCCATTGGCACCTCTTGAACCATAAATAGCCGTTGCCGAAGCATCTTTTAAAACGTCAATGGTTTCAATATCTTCAGGATTCAAGAAGGTAAGCGGGTTTGTAGCACCACCCACACTCGAATTGTCCAACGCAAATCCATCAATCACAAACAAGGGTGTACTTCCAGTTCTTACTCCACCAGGCCCACGAACGCTGATGTTCAGAGCTGCACCAGGCTCACCACTACTCGCAGTTACGTTTACACCGGCTACTTTACCTTGTAATAATTGCTCTGGCGAATTGATGATACCTTTGTTGAAGCCTTCACTCTTAATGGATTTAACTGAGCCGGTTACATCCTTCGATCGTGTATTTCCGTATCCAATCACCACTACCTCAGCAAGTTCTGAAGAATTCGATGCCAAACTTACATTAATTTCTGATTGTGTTCCTACTCTAATCTCTTGAGGATCGTATCCGATAAATGCGAAGACCAAGACAGCATTATCGTCTGGTACAGAGATGCTGTAATTGCCATTTACGTCAGTTATGACCCCTTTTGTAGTCCCCTTGAGCGTGACAGTGCTCCCAATTAAGGCTTCGTTTGTTGAGCCGTCTTTCACTGTGCCTTTCACTATCTTGTCGACAGATGGAACGCCAGCAAACAAAAAAGGAGCATTCATTGCAAGCCAGCAAAAAAGTGCTCCTAAAAGTAGAAGTTTTCGTTTCATATTGATTTGGTTAAGAAAAAATTGTAAAAATATTGGTAAAATTAGGTCCATTTTCCGATGAAGATATGTCACGATTTCAGTCTTAACTATATCTTAAAACCTCAAATTTTTTGATAATATTAAATTGACAATTTCTTAACACCAAGGAAATGAAGCATAAAACCTAACAAATCTGAATGAAAAGAATAATTTAAATTTTCAAAAAATATAGTTTTTCAAAAACAATTTAAATGTATAAATTTTTTGATAATTTTTATTAAAAAATGCAGATAAACAAAAAACTTCTGTACAGAAGCTGTACAGAAGTCAAAATATTATTAGAAATCAAACCTTATGCATTAGGCTTTATTTTTTCATAGAAAAGTGCGGAAGCGGCATAAATTATGGGTAAAACATAGAAAAAACCAACGATGAGAACTATAAGACCAAGGACACAAAGCAAAATAGACAATAGTGAAAACACAAAGTAATCGGCCTTATAGCCTTTCATCATTTCCCAACTGGCTTTCATGGCCGAAACGGCGTCCAATTGAGGATTATCAGCCAAAATAAAATACGACAATGAAAAACCTATAGCTATGATTATTCCGGGAATAATCAGTAAAACCAGACCGAAACAAACGGCTAAGGTTATCAAAATTGTCATAACGAGTGAAGGCACATAGTTTTTGAATCCATCAAAAATTTGTTCGACTCTTACCTCATTTCCCCTAACGAGATTCAAGAAAAAAGACGAAATTCCCAAAGCCAAAGGTGCCGATATAAGTAAGGAAAAAATTCCATAACGTTCGTCGAAACTGGATGGAATACCAGCAATTAACAAATAAATAAGGACAGTACCAATCGCCAATAAATGTTTGCCATTCAGCTTGCTATTGGCTTCTCTAAATAAATCTATAATACTCATAATCAATTGGTTTATTTTATCAAAAATCTGTATCTGCTTTCTTGATGTCCATCGGTACTATCCAAATATTTCTATAATAAACGTTGTGTCCTTCGGCTTGTAGTTTCAATCCACCCGGCCTGTCTGTTATTCCTTTTCCACCATCGTTACCTCCATCTTGACCTGAATTTGGCCCTCCCCAAACCTGAGAGATCTTTTGGTTTTTGTGTACTTTCTTACCATTAAAATACATTGTCACCATCGGTTTTTCTACCAACTTACCATCCTTAAACTTGGCCGCACGAAACATTATGTCGTAGGCATTCCATTTGCCAATGCCATTATAGGCATAGTAGGGCGATGGCGATTCGTTGATAACCGCCGCCATTCCGTGTGAGGTAGTATCGCCGTCTAAAACCTGAATTTCATATCTATTTTGAAGATAAACTCCACTATTTCCTCCCTTTTCTTTGATAAAAAACTCTACATGAAGTCTGAAATCTCCGAACTCTTCCTTGGTCACAATATCGGCAGCTCCGTAAAGTCCGCCAGCGGCAGCCGGATCGTTGGTGTTTACAACAGTTCCTGCATCAACTGGATCATTCTGAATTTCCCATTTAATGGGCATGCTGGCTTTCAGCCTTGGGCCGTTCCAATATTGCCACTTTTCATGGAGCATTTTGTACGATCCGTCAAAAAGAATTTTAGCTTTTTTGGGAGCCTTGGCTCCAACGCCAATTTGGGCATTTGCCAAAATAGAAACGAGAGAAAACAGAAGAACTAAGATTTTTTTCATTTTGTAAGATTGAATATTTAAAAATCTAAAGTAACGATAATCAGGCTTTATTGCTAAATTGGCGATAAGAAATTCAAGAAAATGCTTAGAAACCTATTTACTTTTCTAATAATTGTTGGTTGGTACAGTGTACTTGCACAAAAAATACATTCTCACAACGACTATGTGCAAACTCGACCGTTCTGGGAAGCCTACCAGGCAGGGGCAAATTCTATAGAGGCAGACGTGTATTTGGTGGATGGCAAACTCTATGTAGCTCATGAAAAAAATGAAATCAATCAAGAAAGAACCCTCGAGAAATTGTATTTGGAGCCACTGAACAAAATCTCGAAATCTAAAAAACGACAAGAATTACAAATACTTATTGACCTGAAAACCAGTGCAGAACCAACCTTAAAGGCCGTAGAGGCGGCCCTTGCAAAATATCCAAAACTAGCCAAAGGCCACTCCAAAAAGAAATATATCAAATTCGTGATTTCTGGAAATCGGCCACCAATTTCGGAATACTCCAAATATCCTTCTTACATTTTCTTTGATCACCAATCACTTAAAGACCTCCAAAATGGCGATAAATCAAAAATAGCCATGGTAAGTTTTTCATTTGGTAGCTATTCGAAATGGAAAGGTATTGACCAAATATCTGATAGTGAAACTTTGAAACTAAAAGAAAGCATTGACAAAGTTCATGAACTCGGATATCTCATTAGGTATTGGGGAACGCCTGACACGCCTTTGGCATGGAAAACTTTCAATGAACTAGGCGTAGATTTTATCAATACCGATAATCCGAGAGCTTGTAAGGCATTTTTTGACCAATAGAGGATGCAATTCTTCGAAGATATAAGACACAAATTGGTTATTAGATTAAGTTTTACAGATAAGAAGCATAAAAAAATATGAAATCTAAATGATTGATTTGTAAAACTTTAATTTGGGCTGAATCAAAAATGTCAAATAAAAGCACATTTTTTTGTCATTTTATTTGACAAGTAAGCAAAAACGTTCTACTTTTGCACCATGATTCCTGAATAGCTCAGTCGGTTAGAGCATCTGACTGTTAATCAGAGGGTCGCTGGTTCGAGCCCAGCTTCGGGAGCTTAATTATCAAGGAGTTACAGAAATGTAACTCCTTTTTTGTTTTTGGTTGCATAACTTATATTACCTTTAACGGATCAAGCATCAGTTTTCCTCAAAAAAGCTAAACAGACTTTATATACTTTGTGTAGTTCAAACAGTATTCCACTCTTTTCAAAATCTGGACAAAACTACTTCAAAAAGCAAGGGCTGGCTGAATGGATAGAATCGGGAAGAAAAAGTAAAAAGCCAGCTATGAAAACGAAAAGTTTTCTTTATACCATAAAGCATAAAAATCAGGCTGAACACACTTAATTATGCAATAAACCGTCTGATGTGCTTTGATTGTATGCACGTGAGTGTGCACCCCTGTAAACGACCTTCTTTGCTAATTAATGGCCACTTTTGCTACATCTATCTCTCGCTTTTGAAAAGGGGATGCTCATAAATTACAGTTTATTTGCTGGAATATTTTTTGATAATTCCTTCTATTTGTTGAATATGTCGCTGTGTATGATGTATTGCAAAATTGACCCAGTCTATAACAGTCATTTTGCCTAAAAATGGATGAATATATATTCGGTTGTCAATAGAGATTTTGCCTTTTAATACATCATCCTTCCAGAGTTCTCTTTGGTTTATCAACAGGTTGACAAGGGTTCCCATGTTGGTAATTTCTCCTTTGGGTTTCAGGATATCTGGAGATTTGATTTTCTCTTTCCAGTTGATTACCAATATTTTTTGCAAATTTTTATCCCCTATAATTTCAGGTGAAAAATTTCTTGTATCAGATGTACTCGAAATTATCGTGTATATAACCCTGTCAGTAAGATAAATATGTTCAATAATTTCGAGAATACTCCATTGGATATCATTTTTGAAATGAACAAATTCTGATGAACAACCTTTTAAGATTTCCAACAAATCCTGAGTTGATTTGTCAATCTTAACGATAAAAATTTCATTAGTCATAAATTTACTTGATCCTAAGTTCTTGATTGTTAAGCATGTACTCTAATTGGCTTCAAAGAATAACCTTTTCAGAAATCAAGAACTGTCTAAAGCTTTCTGAAGCATCTGTTTTCACATGATTTTAGTGAAAAGAGGTCTGATGATGCCTTTTCACTGGAACGAATAATATTTGGGTATTTTTTGAGCCTTGTAAAGGGCCGTTTTGCCTTTGGTTAATCATAAAAAGTAATTCTTTTACAAGTCTAAAGCGTAATAATTTTCTTTCCCTATTTTATTTCCATTTAAACCATTCAAGAGTGCAATCTGGCCAATATGTGTGGTAATATCCAATATAGGCCCCTGAAGCAACTTCATACAGACCGACAAATCAATTTGCGACTTTTTTAAAGCGGTCATCAGTTTTTCCAGCCCAACTACAAAGCGATGACATTCTTCATCAAATTTCAGTAGTACTGGGATTTCAGTATTCATTTCACCACCAGTTATTATGCTGTTTGTCTTATTTACTAAATCGAACATGTGATTTACGATTTCTGATGGCGAACGGGTCTGATCGCTGAGCCTAAATTCTCCGAAGCTCTCTAATGACCCATTGGTTGCTTTCTCAAAGCGATATTTGATAGCCTTGAGTACATTATTTAAAAGTTCGTATCTTTCTAATTTCATAATCAAGAATTAATTAATCATTTGGCTATATTTAGATCGGCCTTCATTTTAGTTAACTCCCCAAGAAGTCTCGTTTGTAGCACTTCATCTTCTTTTCCATAACTTTGGGCTATAGACACAATAGCAAAATTTAATGTTTCAATTTCTGTAGGTCTATTATTTTTGATGTCTTGCAAAGTAGAAATCAGCTGACCATCCGACATTTTACTAATCATTTTTACACTTTCAATTACCTCATTTTCAGAAATTTCAACACCCGATAAGTTGGCAATATTTACGCATTCTTTAATGACGGTCTGGCCCAAATTCATGATGGCATCATTCCTTAGGAAAATTCCATTATCTGTATCTAACAAAGGGCAAATCGAATTAAAAACGCAGTTGGCTATGGCTTTTTTCCAAATGATTGATTGAATATTTTCTTCCACCCTAAATTTAAAGATTGTATTATTGAGTTGGTTTGTAATGTGATTCAAACTCGCCGATTTGCCATTTACTTTTCCAATAAGAGATTCCGCTACCGGTTTGAATCGGACTAGGTTATCGCCTATTACCTGACAAGTTGTAAACAATGCACACCTATGAACGTCTGAAAAACCTTTGTTGACAAACGCAGACTCTACGCCCAGTCCGTTTTGAAGCAGCACAATAGGATGATTAACAGCCCTTTCACTCAATACTTCTGCTAAGTATTCATTTCCAAAGGATTTGCTGGTTACAACTAAAATACCTTCGAACTTTACATGACTGGATAATGAACTTACTTCAAGGTCGGCTTTTAAAGTAATTCCGTCATCCATTTGAATTGAAATGGTCTCCATTTGAGTTGGTGTATTGTCTACGCTGCCTCTAATAATACACACATTTTTGCCTTCTAATTTTAGAAAAACAGCTAAAGTTTTACCAACGGCTCCTGCTCCGATAATGTATATTTTACTTTCCATATTTTTCTAATTACTGTATATCAATTATTTAATCCTTTTTAAGGAATTCATCTGTAAAGTGTGATTTCTCTTTTGGTTTTGAAAATTTACCTGAATTGTAATCAGCAGAGTTACCCCTAGGAATAGACAAAGATTTCCAACTTTTGGCGGCCATTTTGCCGATAAATACTATTTGGCCTACATGATAAGGGTAATGAGCCAATTGCCTATTAATGGCTTCTTGTACTGTATGTCCTTGGTTTCTGATATAGATTAAAGTTTCCATATCTGAGTCCGTTAATTGATTTAGAGCATTGAAAAGGCAATTCCAACCTTCATTCCATTTATTAATTAAATCAGATTTGTTGTGAATAACGTCCTCAAACTCTGCATCGCGATTTCTCCATTCTTTTTCACCATCAGAAGTCAGAAAATCTGTCCAACGAGAAAGCATATTGCCTGCCAGGTGGTTTACAATCATGGCTATACTATTGCTTTCCTCATTAAATTGCCAAAAAAGGTCATCTTCATTGATTTGATCAAAAGTTTTTTCTGCCAGCAATTTGTAATATTCAAATTGCTTGAGGGCACTGTCTAAGTAGTTGTTTCTCATTTTCATTACAATTTTGCTTCTTCTAGTTTTTCTAAATAAATAAACTGTGGAGCTTTCACCCCAGCATCTTTTCTGATTTGAACAAGCCTTTCAGACTCAAAGAACATTTTAGCATTTTCGTGAGAAACCCAAACAGAGAAATGTACTATTTGATTGGCGTCATTCTCATATTGGAGTAATTGATAAGAAACCTCCCCAGCTTCTTTTCTAATGGCAGCAGCATTATCAAACACATGTTTCCACTTTTGGTAGTCCTCTACCTCATGAATGATTAGAACATATTTCATTTTAAAAGAGCAATTATTTTTTTGATAAATATCCAATGAAAAACGACCAAAATTATTCCCAAGCATCCTACAATTTGACCAAATACGTTTGGAATAAAGGACAGAATTTGAGCAATACACCAACCGATACCTGTAACCATTCCAAAATCTTTGATAGTTTCCAATTTTTGATTGATTTTGGCTTCGGCTTCTATAGAATTTGATAAATTGATGACAATGAAAAAGTCCTCTATAAAATTGAAAGGCATAAAAAACATGAGCCAAGCCGATTTAGGTGACATTTTTCGATTTTGTGGATTTATTAATTCTAAACAAGTCTGAATATCTTTACAATAAAGAGCTACGAAACCTAAAAAACCAGATACCAGTATAGCTAGCATCCATAAACCAATTGATTTTAATAGCTCTATTTGAGGGTTTTCTATGGAATTCTCATAGTAAGGTAAAATGGCCCAAAGGACCAAAATGATGGTGAGAGAAATTCTTATTAGGATGTTCATTTTATAAAATTTATAATTTCAAGGAGTAATTCCTCACTCTTTAATTCATGGCCAAGGCCTGTGGTAAGCTTTAATTTTGAGTTTTCCCACAATTTACTCAGACTTTCTGAATCGAGATAACTCGTGGATTTATCAGTTTTATCGTGAACAATGAGAGCCTTTGTTGTAATGTTTGAGGCGAAATTTTCGGCAGTGAAATAGGATGGTTTCTGTTTTAGCTCACTTTCAAATTGCTGGACAATAAGGGCGATAGATCGTTTTGAAAGCCCTAAGTATCTAACATAATATTGGAAAAACTCATCGACCTTTCCTGGAGCTGCCAATATAACAGCATTTTGAATAACTGTCTTGGGATTTCGACTTAGAAAATAGGTAGCCGCAAAGCCACCGATGGAATGCCCTATGATTGTTTCTATGTCTGGATACTTTTCAAAAAAAGTAGATAGCACTCGTTCATACATAACCAGATTCATGATTTTACCAGTTGAGTTGCCATGAGCAGGTGCATCTAAAGCAAAAACAGTAAAATCGTTTTCGATAAGGTGTTTTATGTACGACTTCCATCGAAAGCTGTGACTTGCCCAACCATGCACAAGCAATACTTTCTTGGAGCCATTACCCCATCGGTAGGTTTGTATTTTATTACCATCTACATTTAGTATCTCGTTCATGGCAGGAATTAAAAAGGCCTGGTGGTGGGGTTTTAAAGACTTGGCAAAGGGCGTACAAAAAAGTATGAAACCGTCCTTTTTGAGCTTTTCGGGGTGTATGAAAGCCAAGAGGTTAAAGTAAACTCCTGTTAATCGAGCGACTGTTTGTTTTATGAATTTCATTATAAAATTTCGAATGTGGTAATTAAACCCTTTTTAATATGACGCATTTCAGCGGTAATATTCAAACTAACTTGACCAACTTGGGCCTCTTCCGAGACTATTATGGTAACTTTAGTTTTATCAAATACACCAATCTCAGGAGAAGTCTTAATGAATACTCCTTTAGGCAAATCTGGTTTCACCTTTAGTATAGTTTTAGCTTTTAAAAATCCTTTTGATTTTAAAATGGTCAATGTTATGACAGTGCTATCACCACGATAAACTTTGATTGGAATGTCGGGTAAGAATAACCCAAATTCGTCCCTTGGTCCCAGTGAATTCTGAGCATTTGATGAAAATGAACCTACGAAAAGAATTAAGGACACATAAAATAATTTCATAACTATTTAAATAAATATACCGAACGGTCTTTTTTATGATAAAAAAATTTAGACTACATATTGGGTTGAAATCGTAACTTTTAGATTATCCAATAAATTGTTCAATATCTTGGGATTATCTGAAAGCTTACTCATCATCAGACCACCTTGAATGACACTGAAGATTAAAGTAGCTTCTTTTTGTGGGTCTAATTCTGGTTTAAATTCCTTTGAATCGATTCCTTTTTGAACGATGAATGCCAAGCCAGCTAAAAGCTCATTAAGGGCTTTTTGAGCCTTTATTTTAAGAAAAGGAAGATTATCATCTGATTCAATGGCCGTGTTAAGTAATGGACAACCTCCCTCGGTCAAAGGATTAATACTGTAGTTTTTATAGAAGTTGAGAATAGCCAAGAGTTTGTCTTTCGCTGTATTTTCCCTCTTTATTTTAAACCTTAATGCTTCTTGAAGTTTTGAGATGGAATATTCAAACGCTTCAATGGCTATTTGATCTTTGCTTTCAAAATTACCATAAACACCACCCTTGGTTAGGCCAGTAGCCAGCAAAATATCACTCATAGAGGTGGCACTATACCCTTTGGTATTGAAAATCGGTGCCGATTTTTCAATGATGGTTTGTCTGGTGATATCTGATTTTGTAAACATAGAACAAATATAAACCGTTCGGTTTGTAAATTCCAAATATAATTTGATTTATTTAATCCAAAGTTGAATTTTAGTAGTGTGACAATCCAATGCGAAGACGAAATAAATATTAAGTAAGTATTGCTTTAAACATTTAGCACAAATGAAATATAATTTAAAATGACATGGCCGTTTTATTTATCTACCTCCTGCGGCGATTTATTTTTAAGGTATCTTCAAACCAAACCAGCTGGTAATCACCAACAATGGATAAATAAGTCGGAAGAAATTTTCATGAACGAGCTTGGCATAAGTCGCCAATTTGAAGAAAGTACCCTTTGATCCATAATCGTCACCTCAAACACAAAAAAACACACCCCAAAGATTTGGAGTGTGTTTCTGGTAATTAATAAATCTTAATACTACCTTAAAACCTGTACTTTGATAGTGCTTTTGTTGGTGTTTGCTTTGAGTTCTATCAGGTAAAGTCCGTTTTGGAGTGCCCTCAGGTCTATTTGTAGCTCAGGTTTGCTCGGGCTTACCAGGGCCTCTTGTGTACCCACTTGTCTACCTTGGGTGTCTCTTATGTTTATTTTTATGTTTTCGGTTTGGCTGATGTTCGACATGCCTACATTGAGGTAGTCGCTGCTTGGGTTTGGCCCAAAGGTGATCTTTCCTGCGTTAGGTTCCTTGCTGACCTGGTCCGTTGTTTCGCTTGCTGCTTCGTCCGACTTGGCCTGTAGGCTGTCTTCTTTGCTTGCCACGGCTTGGGTGTTGTTGCAGTCGGTCGGTTGGCCTTTCAACACTACGTTCTCGCCCGATTTTATCTTTGTGGCTGTCAGTAAGCCGTTGATGGTCGTCTTTTTGTTGGCATCTGCATTCTTGACCTCTATGCCCGCCTGGCTGTGTATGTAGGCGTTCACTTGGCTGCCTTTCTCAATGCCCACGTTCTTGGCCGCAAAGATTTTTACATTTTCTTGGCCTTCGTT
>DATGXK010000008.1:0-1028426 GCA_035299025.1 Leadbetterella sp. | reverse complement strand
TTCACTGCTTTTCAAAGACTTTTACCTTTTAATACCACAAAAGTTCTTGCTTTTGTTATATTTATTTAGCCTTTCGTTATAAGTGAATTCTCGCCACTTTCTCAATTCAATGCCTCATCTTAGGCTATTTTGTGCCTTTTTTCTTTCGAGGCTCGGATAGAAATATTTATATTCTTCGATTTGAAATTTTATCAATCTCCCAAAATTATTAACCCAACTCCCGTACCGCGTGAAGGATAGTGGTTCGACTATCGCTCACCAACCATGAGCTCTTATGACCTGGCCACTAGGCCGGGCACAAAAGCGGGAAGGTAATCGAGCATTAGGATGCGAAGATTACTAGCGTAGCTCTGCCAGAGCCCCATCGCACTTTTGCCTTATTCTTGCCCTATCGTTTCTGGGGCGGACCGACACGCCAAAAAAATCCGTACTATAAATAGGACGTCTTTATAAAACTTGCTTTAGTAGATGCGGTCTTTCTTTTTCTATTTTGAGGATGAGTTCACCGAATAGTGTATTGGCCCAAGCGAACCATTTTCTAGTAAACTTGGTAGCGTCGTCTTTATCGAAGGATTCGTGCATAAAGCCTGTGCTGGCATGGGTATTTTTTAGGAATTTTAATTGCTGGAGGATTTCAGCGTCGGACTGTGAGGTCATGGCTCGCATGATAAGGCTCATTGGCCAGATCTGGTTGACGAGCGTGTGCGGGCTTCCGATACCTTCGGCCGCTTTTCCTTTAAAGTAATATGGGTTTTTAGAAGATAATACAAATCGTCTGGTGTTGATATATATAGGATCTGTAGTTTTCAGAGCACCGAGGTAAGGCAAACCGAGTAGATTGGGCACGTTCGCGTCGTCTTGAAATAGGGCGTTACCAAATCCGTCAACCTCCATAGCATATATAGAACCAAACTCGGGGTGCTTTACGATAGCAAATTGTTGAATGGCTTTTTGAACTTGTTTGGCGAGAGTACTACATTTTTCTGAGAAGCTGAAGTCCTTATATATGTCCTTGGCTATTTCGACCAATTGCTCTAAGCTTTTTACAGCAAAAAGATTGGAAGGAACAAGAAATGGATACTGTGTCGCATCGTCAGAAGGTCTGAAAGTGCTATGAATCATTCCATTTGGTTTTGTATGATTGCCGTAGCCATTACCGGGCACTGTGTCTGTTGACCATGAAGTAGTACGGCCGAAACGATAAGGACCTTTTGAGGTCAATCTTTGCTGCTCAATAAAAGTGTCGACAATTAGTTTAGCTGACTTCAGCCATTGATCGGTGAATTGTTCTTTTCGGCCAATTTTTTTCCAAAAATTATAGGATAACCTGACATGATAACAAAGCGAGTCGATTTCCCATTTACGTTCGTGGAGTTCGGGTTTCATATCGGTGTGGTCGGAGTACCATTCGCTTTTTTCGGGCTTTTCGTTGAAAGCGTTGGCATAAGGATCAATGATGATGCAAGCTACTTGGCGATTTATAACGCCAAGAATTAAGTCTTGTAGCGGTTTAGAGTCTTTCGAAATTTCAAGATATGGCCAAACTTGAGCAGTGCTGTCTCGCAGCCACATGGCGTGTATGTCACCTGTGATTACGAAAGTATCAAAAACTCCGTCTTTCTGAGTATGAGAAACGGTGGTATCTAGAGTATTTGGAAAACAGTTCTCAAAAAGCCATGCTATTTCTTTATCTGCACACTTGGCTTTGATTCTTTCTATCGTTTTTTCTACCAAATTATCGCTGAATTTTCTTTGTGCTTTTTCAATTCTTACGGTAGGGAAATCTTTGCTTTTTGAAAATGCTAAGGATGGTAACAAAAGAAAGGCCGATGAGGCTATGCTAAATTGACGACGAGAAATTTTAGAATCAGACATAATGAGATAATAAATTTTTTAGGATACCAGTAAAGAACATGCTTGAATTTATATTTCTCCATTAAGAAATAATGGTAAAAATAAAGGTCTGGCTTATTTTCTCCTAAAGAAACGTAGTAAGAGTTTTTTAGAAGTATGATTTCTGTTAACACGATAAGTTGGTGCTTCTGGGAATTTCAGGATCGAGCGATTTTGGAAAATCACTCTACTTTAGATGCTCAGAATTTCGCAGGCTCTGCGTGAAGCATCTTGCTCGGCTTTCTTTTTGTTCCAGCCACTCCCTGAACTGATGACTTGAGAATCTACCAAAACTTGGGCTATAAATTCTTTGCTGTGGTTTTTCCCCTTTTCTTCAACAATCAGAAATTCCACTTTGCGGCCATCTGCCTGAGCCCAACTCAAAATTGTAGATTTATAATTGGTATTGTTCGAAATTACCTCGTCGAGATCAAAGTGGTTGGAAAGGAGTTTTGAGATAATGAACCTTTTGGTAAATGCAAAGCCTTTGTCGAGATAAATGGCTCCAATGAGTGCTTCCATAGCATCGCCGAACATAGAAGTACGGTGAAAGTTGCGTTGGCCGTCGAACTCAATGAGTTTATCAAGACCTATTCTTCTTGCCAAAACATTGAGTGATTCTCGGTTTACGATTCTGGAGCGAATCTCAGTTAAAAAACCCTCGTCTTTGAAAGGGTATTTTTTGAAAAGATATTCGGCCACCACCATACCCAAAACAGAATCCCCCAAAAACTCTAGACGTTCGTTGGATTCTTTGAAACCATTGAATCCGTTGTGTTTGGAGGCAGAAGTATGTCTAAAAGCCAACTGATAAAGGAGCTTGTTTTTGGGACTTGAACCAATAATCTGCTCTATTGACTTTATGAATTCCTTCTGCTTTGGGTCCTTGGTTAAAAACCCAAGTATTGATTTTCCAAATTCCATTTAATAGTGATTTGACATAGTGGCCGAGAACTTATTAGATTTTTCGGAAAATGAGCGTGGCATTGTGACCACCAAAACCAAAACAGTTACTCAACACCACGTTGAGTTTTTTGGCTTTAGCAACATTCGGCGTAAGATCTATACGAGGATCAATCACTTCATCGATATTGAATAAATTGATGGTCGGTGGCACCATTTGGTGTTCAAGAGCCAATATACCAGCTACTGATTCTACCGCTCCTGCTCCTCCAAGCAAGTGGCCGGTCATAGATTTGGTAGAGCTTATAGATACTTTATAGGCGTGTTCGCCAAACAATTGCTCGATGGCTTTAATCTCTTGTGGGTCGCCAAGCGGTGTCGACGTACCGTGGGTATTGATATAGTCTACCTCCTCAGGAGCTATTTGTGCATCTTCGAGAGCGTCTTTCATAGATAGGTATGCTCCGTAACCTTCTGGATGTGGTGCTGTGATATGGTAGGCATCCGAAGAGAATCCACCACCTATGAGCTCACAATATATTTTTGCCCCACGAGCTCTGGCATGTTCGTATTCTTCTAAAACTATTGCTCCACCGCCTTCTCCTAATACAAAACCATCTCTGTCTCTATCATAAGGTCTTGAGGCAGTTTTAGGATCATCATTTCTTTCAGAAAGTGCCTTCAATGCATTAAAACCACCAATGCCGGCCTGAGCTACGGTAGCTTCCGAGCCTCCAGAAACACAAGCTATTACACGACCAAGTCTGATGTAGTTGAAAGCGTCAATGATGGCATTATTGGCAGATGAACAAGCAGAAACAGTAACGTAGTTTGGTCCTCTGTATCCGTGTTTGATAGATATTTGACCAGATACACTGTCCGCAATCATTTTAGGTATAAAGAAAGGATTAAATCTTGGAGTTCCATTACCCTGAGCGAAACCTATCATTTCGTCTTCAAAGGTTTTAAGACCACCAATGCCCGAACCCCAAATAACACCTACTTTTTCTTTGTTGATGTTATCATCCGTCAGTCCCGAGTCAGCAATGGCTTGGTCAGCTATTACAACGCCAAACTGCGTAAATAAGTCCATTTTGCGAGCGTCTTGTCTAGGAATAAAGTCTGTTACTTCAAAGTTCTTCACCTCGCATGCAAATCTTGTTTTGAAATTTGTGGCATCGAAACGGGTAATAAAATCACATCCGCTTACGCCATTCGAAAGGCCCTTCCAGTATTCTTCGACGGTATTACCGATGGGAGTAAGTGCTCCAAGTCCGGTAACGACAACTCTTTTTAATGTCATATTATTTGAAAATTAAAAGTTCAATACCCTATTGACAATGCAAATTAACATTTATCAATTGAATATTGAACTTAAATGAATGAGAAAATAATTATTTAGAATTTTCTTCTAGATAAGTTATTGCCTGACCTACAGTTTGGATATTTTCTGCTTGGTCATCCGGAATAGAAACATTAAATTCTTTCTCAAATTCCATTATTAACTCAACTGTGTCAAGCGAATCCGCTCCCAAGTCGTTTGTAAATGAGGCTTCAGCTGTAACTTCAGATTCGTCAACGCCAAGCTTCTCAACAATGATTTTCTTTACTTTAGATGCTATATCAGACATTTTAAAAATGTATTTTGGTGAAAAACACTGCAAAGAAATAGATTTTATATGAAACCAACAAAACGAATCTATCTTTTTTTGAATGAAAGATAGTTCGGATATTTACAGAAATTTTAAAACCAAAAACGAAAATGACGCTCAAACTCAATAAAATAGCCAAATACAATAGCAATAATTTTTTCTTGTTGGCAGGCCCTTGTGCCATTGAAGACCGCGATTTGGCCTTGAGAATAGCCGAAAAGATAAACACTATCTGTATCAAATTAGAAATACCATATGTTTTTAAAGGAAGCTACAGAAAAGCCAACAGAACCAAAGCCGATAGTTTTACGGGAATTGGTGACGAAAAAGCTCTGAAAATATTGGAAGAAGTAGGCCATACTTTTGATATACCTACCGTAACCGACATTCACGAAACCAAAGAAGCAGAACTTGCTGCGGCCTATGTCGATGTTTTGCAAATACCCGCATTTTTATGTCGTCAAACAGAGCTTTTGGAAGCCGCCGCAAAAACAGGTAAAGCTGTAAACATCAAAAAAGGGCAGTTTCTTTCAGGTGCTTCGATGGGATTTGCGATAGAAAAAATAAAATCTGTCAATCCAGAGGTGCAAGGCATGTTGACCGATAGGGGTAATAGTTTTGGTTATTCTGATTTGGTCGTTGATTATAGAAACCTTGTGGATATGAAAGAATTTGGAGCCCCAATAGTAATGGATTGCACACATTCTCTTCAAAAGCCAAATCAAACCTCAGGAGTGACGGGCGGAAATCCGAAAATGATAAGCACGATTGCTAAGGCGGCCATAGCGGTAGGTGCAGATGGGCTTTTTATAGAAACACATCCTGACCCAGCAAATGCGAAATCTGACGGAGCTAATATGTTGCATTTAGATAATTTAGAGCAGCTTTTGGTGGATTTGGTTAGGATAAGAGTGGCTATTAGCTAATGTGATAATTTGCGAAAGTGGAAATTGGTATTTGTTTGATTTTTCAGTCTTATTTGTCGACCATTTGATTTGCTGATTTGTAAAAATTTCCTAAATTACATCATGAAAGAAAAACTTTATCTTGGGAAAAAAGTATCGGAATTGAACATTCATGAGCAACGTTTTAGAAAAATGATGTAACTCATGCGGGTACATAAAATGCTAGAAAAAGCAGAGAAAAGACATAAACCAATGCCTGAGGAATCCCAACCATAAGAACTATTCATTACCTATTTTGAAACTTAAACTAACCAAATAATGAAGAAAACTATACTCTTGGCAGTATTCGCCTCCGTTTCGGCTTTTGCACAAAAAACCTACATCCAATGTGGAAACCTAATAGACACCAGAAACCAAAAAGTGTTGAAAGACATGACCATAGTGGTAGAAGGAACCAAAATCACTGAGGTAAAAAATGGTTTACTCAAAGGTGAAAAGACTGATAATGTAATAGATCTGAGTAAGAAGTTTGTAATGCCTGGTCTAATAGATATGCATGTACATATTGAAAGTCAAACAGCTAAAGATCAATTTCAGAAAAGAATTCAGTACAGCGAAGCCGACGTAGCTTTTGAATCACAAAAATATGCCAATATTACCTTGATGGCTGGTTTCACCACCGTTAGAGATCTTGGTGGCAGCAATGTGAATATTTCGTTGAGAAATGCAATAAATAGAGGTTCGGTGGTTGGTCCACGGATTTTTACCTCGGGAAAAACAATAGCCACCACAGGCGGGCACGGAGATCCAAGCAACGGAATTGGAACTAAGTTATCTTTGCCTGAGGAAGCGTCAAATGGAGTAATAAACTCGGCCGAGGAAGCTAGAAAAGCCGTACGCCAGAGGTATCAGGACGGAGCCGATTGGATAAAAATAACTGCAACTGGCGGAGTATTGAGTATTGCCAAAAACGGCAAAGGTCCCCAGTTTCAAGATGACGAACTTAACGGGCTTATTGCTACAGCTAAAGACTATGGTTTTGGTGTAGCTGCTCATGCACACGGAGCCGAGGGAATGAAGCGTGCATTGCGTGCAGGCGTGACCACTATAGAACACGGTTCTTTCCTTGACGATGAATGTATAGCACTTTTCAAAGAGAAGGGTGCTTATTTGGTGCCTACAATTATTGCTGGTAAAACAGCCTCCGATTCTGCCAAAATCCCAGGCTACTACCATCCATTTGTAGTAAAAAAAGCCTTAGAAACGGGTGTTTTGATTCAAGATGCTTTTGCTAGGGCTTACAAGGCTGGTGTAAAAATATGCTTCGGAACTGACGCAGGTGTATTTCCACACGGATATAATGCCAAAGAATTTATGTATATGACCGAGGCAGGAATGCCTATTATGGAAGCTTTGAAAGCTGCCACGGTAACCAATGCTTTTGTGCTAGGAATGGAAAACGAACTTGGAGCTATTGAAACTGGAAAATTGGCCGATATTGTGGCCATAGATGAAGACCCCACAAAAGACGTAAAAGCTCTTATGAAAATGAGCTTTGTGATGAAAGATGGGAAGGTTTATAAAAAATAACGATTTCAGGCTGTGGTAATTTCCTACAAAAAACCTTCTTGGACGACCCAAGAAGGTTTTTTTAGCTCTATTAAAGATATCAACCTATTTTTCGAAATCAGTTTCTAACAATAATTTTTCGTTAAAAACGCCGCTTCCCTCTGGTTTTTTTGACCTCATTTTCTTCACGTCTGCCACAGTTATTCTCTTTGGCTCTTTGGCGTACGCATTTTGTGTAAAACCTATGATATCTACAATGTCTTGGTCACTGATAGAACTGTTGTTGAGCAATGCGGGCATTTCGTTATTCAGCTCATAACGCTTCCCTCCTACACTCATTGGGCCTCCAATACCGTGCAGAATAATGGCCGCCAAGCGTTTTGTAGAGCCGTCAATGTACTCCGATCCTTTCAAGGGAGGGGCTAAGTTTTCAATTCCTTTTCCATCGGCTCCATGACAAGTGGCACAAATTGACCTGAACAATTGTAAACCTTTCGTGCGGCCGTCCACCTCATTTTTTACTTTTACAAATATCGGATTGGGCTCTTTCTTTTGTCGATTGGTTATGGCTAAATTCAAATTGACTTTCAACAACTCATTCGGAGTCATTTTATCCATAAAAATTGTCTCTTTACCCTCCAAACTACTTGTTAAGGCATCTTGAAATACTTTATCTGTTGAATATTTCTTTTCTATTTCTGAAAGAATTGGTAAGAAATTGTTTTCTGATATTTTGATCCAAGAACCCAAAGAGCTGGCCAAATAAAGATCTACTGTCTCGTTGTTTTGAGCTTGCAATAAAGCCACCAACTGCTTGAATTTTGGGACATTGGCCGCAATAGCATACTTTTCGAGAAGACCCAAAACATGGGCTAAGGTTTCGGGTTGTTTAGACTTCTTAGCTGTTTCTTCCAGAAAACTAAATGAAAGAGCATTGAGCCCTTCAAGAACATACAACGTATGAATCTCAGTGGAATATTCGTTGCCAGCAAGTGTCAGTGCCTTTAAATCTTTAACAATGGTTAAATCTTTCTTGAGAATCAACAACTGCTGGGCTCGGTCTCTAATCCACCCGTTGGGGTGACTTAAAAGATTTACCAAATCTTTACTGCTTGTTTTGGTAAAATTAGGAATCTCAAAAACTTTGGCGTTCTTATGGGTTACTTTTAAAATTCTTCCAGCATTTTGAAGCGTATCCAACTGTTTTTTAGCCAAAAGTTCAGTTAAATATTGCGAAATATATGCTTTGTGCTGAATAATCCCGCGGTGCATATCTACAATATAGATGGCACCATCTGGTCCGTTAAAAAGGTTAACAGGCCGGAAACCTTCATCTTTAGAAGCAATGAACTCTTTGCCTGCAATGGCTCTGGTACCTTTAATGCTGGTAGTTTTTACATCCAAAATACTTCGGGTGATCAGGTTAGCTTCAGGAACACAAACAAAGGCGTTTTGATTATAAGAAGTTGGAAATGAAGACCCTCTATAAATCAATGGCCCACAGGAAGCGGTAACTTCTTTGAGAAATCCGTTTTCGTCTAAAACGTTTTTCACATAGCCTCTATTAACCGAAGTAGCATGAATTGGAAAAACCTTGTTGTCGGTTAACATTTGATTCTCGGCGGCCTTTGGTCTGAAATATTTGTTTTTAATTACCCTGTTGGGCAACACAAAGTCGCCTTGTAGATGCGTGCTGTTGTTATTAAAATACAATCGTCCAAAATTGTCTTTGGTGATCCCCCACTGACCTCTCATTGAAGTGGGTTCTTTCAACCATTTTCCATTTTGAAGCCGATATCTAAAATTATAGTCGGCGTTATAAATCCAGTTGTCTATGTTCATCATAAGGCCATTGGATGCATGTTCCACGTTCCCGCCCTCAGCATAAATTGGATCGACCAACGTCTTTTTACCAGGTTTGTCATTTTTTATTTCAACAAACCAGAGCTTGGGACCATCTACATACAACAGACCTCCATACACCAAGGCCAAAGCACGAGGAAGCACGAGTTTATCCAAAAACACTTTTGAACGATCGATAACTCCATCTTTGTCAAGGTCTTCTAGGATTTTTATTTTACCAGTCGGTTCTTCCTCTCCTATTCCTTCTAGATTGGGCATATATCCTGTCATTTCTACTACCCACATGCGACCTTTATTATCAAAATCCATGGCCACAGGTGCCTTGATGTAGTTTTCGGAAGCGATTACTTTCAGATCAAAGCCTTCTTCGATACTGTAGCTGTCCAATGAAATATTTGGCTCGAAAAACTCAATTTTTTTAAATCCAAAGAAAACTGAGATAAGAATAAAAAATAAAAAAATAGAGGTCTTTAAATACCGGGTTTGAAGTTTGGCTGTACGCATTCTCTTTTTGAAATCGTAAATGAATCGGTTGAAGTCTTTCGAAAAATACTACCAAAGTCGAAATGCTTAGATTCTGACTTTAGAAAACAGACAAATCTATACCGAAAGACGCTCAAAGACTACCACAAAACCCACATATACTGATGAAATCATGTCTCTTTTGAGTTTCTTTCTGGAGTAATACAACCAAAAACTATAATTTCTGATCTCAAATAAACCTCTGGGCACTTTAAAAGTTTGTCATCACAAAAAAACTCAGGCCAATATCCGGTCATTTAAGACGATTGGATATTGACGTAAGTACTCCCGCCAAATCTTAAATCCCCCAGCCAGATTGTTTATGTTTTTAAAACCGTGCTGTGCCAATATTTTAGCCGCTATATAACCCCGCATACCTCTGGCACAATGTAAAATCACGGGTTTATTTATCGGAATTTGATCCATATTATCCCGCAGCTCATCCAAAGGAATGTTTACGGAACCTTCGATAAACTGCCCATTGGCTCTTTCTGAAGGATTTCTGACATCAACAATATACATTTCGGCATTTTCAGAAATCATCTGGTGAAGCTCCTCTACACTAATAGGCGAACAGCCTTGATTTATGGCGTTTTCGGCCACATAGCCTGCCACCAATACAGGATCTTTGGCTGGAGAATACGGCGGTGCATAGGCCAAATCTAGCTGTGGAAGATCGGTGATTTTGAGTTTGGCGTAGATAGACGTACTCAAAACATCCACTCTTTTGTCCACACCAACTTCTCCAAATACCTCTGCTCCGAGAATGGTGAGATCTATTTCATCATAAAAAACCTCTACCGTAATGTCTTTGGGGTTGGGATAATAATTTGGTGTGGAACCTGCCACTATGAGCGTTTTTCTGAAGTTTATTCCGGCTTTTTCTAAATCTCTTGGCCCAAGTCCCGTGCGAGCCAAAGTGTAGTCAAACAACTGAATAATGGCTGTTTTGTAGCCTCCAAAAAGTTTCAAGTTTCCGCCTGCTGAATTGGACCCAGCGGCACGACCACCCCTATTGGAGTGGGTTCCAAGCGGCAAATAATCGGCTTGATGTGTGATGAGATTCTGAATACTTACGTTGTCTCCTGCTGCATAAATTCCCGGGATTGAGGTCTCCATGTTTTGGTTTACTATCAATGCACCATTACCGATGGCTAAAGCACCTTTTTGTAAAAGCAAAGCGGTGTTGGGTTTTATGCCCACGCTCATTACCACAAATTCGGTATCAAGATACTTACCTTTACCTAAGTCTACCTGCGTGATTTTATCCCCTTCAACTATTACATTTTTTACGAAAGTATTTTTGATGATTTCGATACCATTGTCTTCCAAAACATTTTGAGCAAAAGCACTAAATTTAGGCTGCCACATGGGCAAAACGGTAGCTCCGCCTTCTATGATTGTTACTTTTTTGCCCGCATGAATCAAGTTTTCAGCAACCTCTACACCTATCAGACCAGCTCCCATCACCGTTATGTGTTTTACGGAATCTATGAGGCCGTCTTTCATGATATGATCAAAATCTCCTAGACTTCTACAAGCTGACCAATTGGTGGCCTTTTCTAGATTGGTAATGGGCGGAACGAATGTTTTGGCACCGGTGGTAAACACCAATTTATCATATGGATACATGCCTTGAGGCGTTACAACGGTTTTATTATCAATGTCTATGTCTGTAACTTCCTCATTGGTATGCACTTCTATCTTGAATCGTTTCCTCAACATCTCCACATCCGTTACCAAGAGTTTTTCTCTTGAGGCTATATGGCCAGAAAGTGCGTAAGGAATGCCACAAGTAGCGTAAGAAATATTGGCGGTTTTCTCAAAAAGCTTAATATCAGCAAATTCGTCCTCTCTTCTTGCTTTGGCTGCAGCAGATGGACCCGCTGATAGTCCGCCAATGATTATAATTCTGGTGTTCATTTTTGTGTTCTAATTTTTGCACAAAATTAGACAACCTAAATTTTAAACTTTGTAATGATTGTCACCCAATTGTAGCCCATTTGTGTGATTTTCATCAGTTTTTGACATAAAAAAGCCCATACTACTAGTACGGGCTTTAGACTCTTATTCTGTTCGGAACCATCAAAGGCTCTTCAAATACTCTATGCTTTTAGGTACATTTTCTAGCTCTTTGTTGCTTTCGTCTTCTATAAAGTAATGTTGGATACCTGCTTTTTTAGAAAGTTTAAAAATCTTTTTCCAATCGGCTTGGCCAGTGCCTAAAACTACGTCATTTTCTGCTGGTTCGTGGCCCGATTTATCACCAACTACGCCTTTTCTGAGGTCTTTTACGTGCATCAGCTTCCAGCGTTTGCCGTATCTTTTCAGCAATTCTTGGGGCGAAGCAGCTCCTCCTCCGTGAATGGTCCAAAGTACGTCCATCTCAAAAGACACATATTTAGGGTCGGTGTTTTGGATGATGTAATCCATGTAAGTGCCTTTATCGTGCGGGCGAAACTCATAGCCGTGGTCGTGATAACAGAAAGTAATGCCGTTTTCGGCCAAAACTTTGCCCCCAGCGTTGAAAACCTCCACCGCTTTCTTGGTATCTTCCAGTGTAAAATCATTGCCTTTATGGGGTATCCAGGCACACATCACATATTTGGCACCCAAGGCTTTTGCTTTGTCGGCCACCGCTTGTGGGTCTTTTTGTAGCTCTTCAAAACTACAACCTGTCGAAGGAATACTTATGCCACGGTCGTTACACATTTTCTTGAATTCTGCTGCGGTTTGTCCTTTTTGAGGGCCACCTTCTAACTCGGTAAAACCCATTTTCTGGATAATATCCAAGGTTTGTTCTACGCCTTTAGGGAAATGATTGCGGAACGTATAGGCCTGTACACCAAGCGGATAGGTATAAAGTTTCTTCTGCGAAAAGCCCGAAAGGCTTACAAGCGAGAGTAAAAGAATAAAGCTGATTTTTTTCATCTTGGTTAAATGGTTGAATTGAATTTTAAAATTAAACACAAAAAGTCGGAATTGATTTATGTTCACGCTTTTTTTCAAACCTTACCTTTTGCAAATTTAAAGATGGCTAGCCCTGAACCAAAGAGCAAAAACAACATTGCACACCGCACAGTTTTCCAATATCTTTGTGGCTTAATCCGAAAAAATGAAGCCTTTAGTAGAAATCGTTCAAGAGTTTTTTGAGACCGCAATCGCGGAACCCATCACCAATACCGAAATAATTCCGCTCAGTGGTGGAGATAGACGGTATTTTAGATTTTATACCGCAGCAAAATCGTACATCGGTTGTTACAACGAAAACATCAAAGAAAACGAAACTTTCTTCTATTATACCCGCCATTTCAAGGCTATTGATGTTCCGCTTCCTGAAATTTTGGCGATTGATTCCGAACGAAAAATTTATATTTTGGAGGATTTGGGCAAGGAATCTTTGCTTAACAATCTCGAAGCGAAAGGTTTCACGACCGAAGTTTTTGATTTGTACAAAAAGAGTCTCCGAGAATTGGCCAGAATGCAGATTTTGGGAGCAAAAGACTTGAATTTTGATGTCGCCCTCACGGCAAAAGAGTTTGGCAAACAGGCCATCATGAGCGATTTGCTGTATTTCAAATACTACTTTGTAGATACTCTAAAGATACCTTACGACAAACAACAGCTCTTGGAAGATTTCGACGCTTTAGCCACCTACCTTACCAAAACTGAGTACAAGATGTTTATGTTCAGAGACTTTCAGAGCCGAAACATCATCGTTAAGGATGGAAAAGTGGGCTTCATTGACTACCAAGGCGGCATGCGTGGAGCTCTGCAATACGACGTGGCCTCACTTCTTTGGCAAGCCAAGGCAGACCTCAGCGAAGAATGGAAAAACGAGCTTTTGGAATATTACATTACGGTCATTAACGAACTTTTGCCCGCACCTGTGCAAAAAGAAGTTTTCGTAAGTCAATACAATGGTTATGTAGTTATTCGGATGTTGCAAGTGCTGGGAGCTTATGGTTTTAGGGGACTTTTTGAGCGAAAAGCACATTTTCTATCAAGTATTCCATTGGCATTGCGGAACCTCAAGTGGTTTTTGGCTAACCGAAAAGTGGGATTAATTGTGCCTACTTTAGACGATATTTTGGCTCAAATAACCAACCCAGAAGTCATCAAACGTTTTGAGCCGCAACAAGCCGACGCCAACACGCCATTGGTAGTAAAAGTAAAAAGCTTCAGCTATAAAAAAAGTGGGATACCGAAGGACGAAAGCGGCAATGGAGGCGGTTTTGCGTTTGATTGCAGAGGAATTTTGAACCCAGGCAGATTTGAACCTTACAAAAAAATCACAGGCAGAGAAAAAGAGGTGATAGATTTCTTAGAACAACAAACCAAAATGCCTGACTTCATGAACAATGTGTACAATATCATCGACATTTCGGTGGAGGATTATCTCGCTCGTGGTTTTGATAGCTTGGCCATAAATTTTGGCTGCACTGGCGGCCAACACCGCAGCGTGTACGCTGCCGAGCAAACCGCCCGCCACCTTCGCAACAAGTACAAAGTAAAAGTGGAGCTAGAGCATGTGGAGCAGGGAATTAAGGAAGTGAGGTAAAGTCTCTCCCCCAGCCCCTCTCCAATGGAGAGGGGAGCGATAACTAAATGTAAAAAAGTAGAAAACTATATGTCCTATGTGGCTATGTGTTTAAACCAAAAAATATGACAAAAATCTCTGGATTTATTTTAGCAGCAGGCCTCGGTACTCGCCTGAAACCTTGGACGGATCACCACCCAAAGGCCTTGGCGGTGGTGAATGGCAAGTCTTTGCTCCAACGCAATGTGGAATATCTTCAAAAATTTGGGATTACAGAAGTTGTTGTAAATGTTCACCATTTTGCTGACCAGATCATTAAAGCCATAGAAACCAACAAAGGCTGGGGGAGCAATATCAGCATCAGTGACGAAACGGACATGGTTCTGGAAACCGGAGGCGGGCTATTGAAAGCCAAAAGTCTTTTGGAAGGTTGCGAGACATTCGTACTGATGAATTGCGATATTTTGACAAATCTAGATTTAAATACATTACTAAGACAACACCAAGAAAACCAAGCACTTGCCACATTGGCGGTGGCAAAAAGAGAGACCAGCCGGTATTTGCTTTTTAACCAAAACCACGAAATGGTGGGTTGGAAAAACACAAAAACCGAAGAAATAAAACTACCTGCACAACAAAAGCTAGGCTCTACCGAACCCTCGCCAATGGCCTTCAGCGGCATACATGTGATTTCCAATGCCATTTTTGACAAAATAAACTTCACAGGAAAATTTGGCACGATAGACCTTTACCTCGACCTCTGTGCCGAAAACAAAATTATAGGTTACGATCACAGTAACGATTTAGTGCTAGATGTTGGGAAGCCAGAGGCGGTACTCAAAGCCGAAGAACTATTTAAGTAATGCGATTTTTAAATCGGAGGAAACTATTTTTACAAATTATACCGATTTTGATTTTTCCTGAGCGATTTGAAAAATCGCTCTACTTTTATACCTCAGAAATATTTCTTAGTTTAGTCTTTTCATATCCCCTTTAAACACATGAAAGACTTTACGATTACACACATAGGCGACACTGCATTAAGCCTACCCATGCCCTTCAAATATATACCTGCCAAAGGCAAAACTTTTATGTTTCAGGCGGATGTTGGTTTAAACGTGGTTAGTAAAGGTAATTTAATTCCAATAACATTTAACAGAGACTTTTGGATATGTGTCTATTTGACTACTCAAGAATTTTGGGTGGAGGGAGTAAAAGAAATCAGTTCGAAAGATTTGAAATACTACCCAAGTTTTCACAAAGGGAAAATACGACCCGTAGAGAACGTGAGTTGGGATGATATACAAATATTTAATAAGGGACTCAACTATCTTTTAAAGAACCGAAGAATAATTGTAAATGATAATCCTCAAATTATTAGTCAATTTGGGTTACCTTCCGAAACACAATGGTCATATGCGGCGGCGGCTGACCAAAATACTAGCTATGCCGGCTCTGACCGTTTGGATGATGTGGGTTGGTATGTCAAAAATAGTAATGGTCAAACGATGCCAGTAGGTTTAAAACAACCTAATGCATGGGGGCTATATGACCTCAATGGAAATGTGTGGGAATGGTGTGCCGATAATTATAACCCAAAAGCAAGTGAAATACCAATAAATGGTACACCTAACCTAAAGAAAGCTAAATCTAAAGTGATACGTGGTGGTAGCTTCTTAAATGGTGATATGGTTCAAACTCATAGGTTTAGTGGCCTTGACTGTGACCCTCAACTTAGTTCCTCTAGCATTGGTTTTCGGTTAATCTTTTCCACCTATGACGAAAAAATGTTATAGATTTTGACAGAAAATTTTCTTTACTTGATTAGTCTTTGAAGTCAATACCACTTAATAAAAATGAAAATAGATTATTTAGAAAAATTAAATTTTCTTGAGATATTAAACATCGAAGAACTCAAAACCTCCAGAAATAAATTTGTATTAGAAAATGCCGACGAAACATCGCAACTTTCTTCGCCTGACTTACGGTATTATTGGGATGGGGAGAGGTTTGGGCTTCATACTGTTGGAAGCGGAATCAGTTTCGAAGAACTCTTCCAATTTTTGTCAAAAAATTACTATTCCTCAAAACTTGAAGTCTTGTATTTAAGTGATGGGGATATTATAAATTTTAGTTCAAAAGAATTCACCACACTAAAATTCTTAACCATTATTGATTGCCAATATCTCCATTCTATAGAACTTGGTAACTCTAAGATTAATAATAAAGTCCCAATTCATTCTTTAGTAGAATTAAGAGTCAATAATTGCCAAAGATTATGGAAAATAGATTTTTTAGGAAAATATGAAAACCTTGTTCTTATAGAAATAACCAATTGTAATTTAACAAAATTTACAACGCCAATTAATTCTACCGCTCTAAAATATATAAATTTGAATTCAAACAAAATTCTATGGATAATAACTAATAATTCCACAAAAAATCTCGAATATTTATATATTTCTTATAACCTTTTGGAGACTTTAATTTTGGACGGGAATTTTAATAAATTGAACATTTTAGATATTTCAAACAATCCAAACTTAAATTTTATTTATTTCCTTTCTTCTCTTAAAAGCTTAGAATTTTTAGATTTATCTTTTACTAAAATAAAGTTATCCGACCTAAAACGCCTCCGTGATTATGAGAAACTTCAACAAGTTCTATTGAAAGAAACAATTATTGAGGAAAAATATCCTGAGGACGTTAAAGAGGGTTGGTTAGCCGTGAAAAGATTATTGGCAGACAAAACAGTTCCATTTAATCACTTTAAGATTTTAATGCTTGGGAATACGCATGTCGGTAAAACAGATTTAGTTTATTATTTGAAAAACAACAAACAGCGGGAGGATAATAATAGTACTCATGGACTAGAATATCATAAATTACAGTTTCCAAAATACAAAACAACAAATCCTACATTTTTACATATTTGGGACTTTGGAGGGCAAGAATATTATCATGGAACACATA
This sequence comes from Leadbetterella sp., assembly GCA_035299025.1. Classification (GTDB taxonomy): domain Bacteria; phylum Bacteroidota; class Bacteroidia; order Cytophagales; family Spirosomataceae; genus Leadbetterella. Next base: position 1,011,606 of record DATGXK010000008.1, on the reverse strand, counting down.
AGTTATTCTTTTCTGGCGGGGCTATAAATTTAATAATTTGGTCCAAAGAAAATGTAATTAGATATGACGAAATTGAGCAGTGTTTCGAATTAGATTATTGGTTAAGATGTGCAGAACAACTTTCGTTTGATAGTCCAGAGAATATTAAATCCGACACAATTGTACTCGAGAATAAAATTGATATTCCAATCGAGAACGAGGGTAAACATGAATTTCTGTTTTCACCTACTCTTATAAATCAAGAGAAGTATGCTAAAATGTTTGGAGAAAAAATGAATCTAGACTTTTCTTACATTTCATTGAAACCTGGCGGATTAGCGAGGAACGATCCTAAATTCTTTGATATTTTTAAAAGCATCCTTAACTCAAAAATTGAATTAAAAAAAAGAGAAAGACCGGTGGAAGATGTCGACCTTTTGAAGAAAATTCTATTGAAACGAAACCCAGTGATTCGTATTGAAGAATTTTCACAGGTTCAAGATATCGAAACAGTTTTGAAAGTATTTCATTCAATGGGTATTTTACTTTATTTTCACAAAGAAGCACCAGAATTGATTTTTAACCAACCTCAAGTTTTCCTAGATTTTTTATACAAATCTATCCTAAAGAGGTATTCAAGTTCTGGAACATTGTATTTCCAACTAACGGAAAACGATATTCAAGTTGAACTAAATCGAAGTGAATTTTGGAGATTTTTGACTGTAGAACAAATAGTGAACCTTCTTAAAAGTTTTGATTTAGTTTTTACAATTAATGATGACCAAAATACTTATTTTATTCCTCAATATTTGCCTAAAACGAATCAATTAATTACTATATACAGGAAAAATATAGAAACTTACCCTTCGGTTTACATTGAGTCAGATTCTTACTTGATGAATTTGGTAATAATGAAGTTGTTTTCCAATTATGGAACCTATGTTGTTGATTATAAGGATTTTTACCTTTTTGCATTAGATCAATTGGTTGTGGAGAAAAATAATAATATTGTCTTTATAGAATTTGATCGACCGAAACAAAGGTTAAATCTTTATGAATCAAGAAGTAATAAAGACTTAGAATTAATAGATGAATTAATAAAATTTATTTTAAATCTGGATAATGGCAATCCCTTCAATAATACTAACTGGATATCCGATACATTTCAGATTTTTGTTACAGGTGATGGTTGTAATTATGTTTCTTATGAGGAGGCCAACAAACAACATTCTTCGAATAATTGGAGGTGCATTTCCACTGAGAACAAATTAGTAGAATTAGAATCATTAAACAAGTTTTTTTACATTAATAACTCCGAAATCATGGTAAACAAAAATCATAAATATCAAGAATTAGTCAGTTTGATTAAGAATAAGGATGCCGTTTTGTTTCTTGGTACTGGAATAAGTGCATACACAACAAATAATGCTCCGTGTTCAACTTGGGTTGGTTTGTTGAAAAATGGTATTCAATACTGTTTTGACAATAATATTTCTGGATGCAATCAAACTTGGTTTGAAACAATGAATATGCTTTTGAAATTAAATGATGTAAATCAATGGATTCATGTGGCAGAAACAATTACACAGAAACTAATTGAAGCATCCAGATATAAAACATGGATTAAAAAAACTGTGGGAGAATTGCCTATTCTAAAAAAGGATCTAATAGAACATTTAGGAAAACTTAAGCTTCCAATTTTTACAACCAATTATGATGATTTAGTTAAAAATATCTTAAATAAAAGTACGATTCACGAAGCTGATATTGATAAAATTGGGGAAGTTCTAAAATTTGAGAGGGATTCCATTGTTCATTTACACGGGCATTGGGATTTTGCCAATACGTTGATTTTTGGTACAAAATCATATTTAAACATATCGCAAAATAATGATTTTCAAAGTCAAATGAAATCTCTAATGATGAGTAAACATTTAATATTTGTTGGTTTTGGAAGTGGGTTATATGACCCGAATTTTGGTCCTTTAATGGAATGGTCAAAATCACTAAATTCTGAACATCATCATTACAAACTAGTTAAAAACAGTGAAATTAATTCGATTAATATAGACCCGAAAGTACAAAATGTTGGTTATGGAGATAATTATGATGATTTAGTTCCTTTTCTTATTGAAGTTTTAAAAGATATTTAACACTTTTGTTTATCACACTAAACATTTTTTTATTACATTTACCACAAATTCAGATTTTGTATGGTTCAAGAGACAATCATTAACTATAAAAGTATACTAGCGAATCTTCCGAAGGCTATAGCTGTTTCTGGTTATAGGAAAGATTATATCGCCAAAAAACTTGGTATTTCGCCTCAATCATTTTCTGCCAAAATTAGCAGAAAATCATTTAGTCCAGAAGATGCCGAAAGGCTGCTGAAAGTTATAAAAAATGAAGATGTAGAGGAGTTTTTTATGCTTGAGCGTATGCGAGCTCTAAAAAACGACGATAATGTTTCTTATGAAGATGCCAAAAATGAATTAGGGTGGAAATAATTCTTAAGAAGCAATTCATAAAAGAAGTGGCTAAATTGCCTGCTAAAATTCAAAATTCTATTCGAGAAATAATTGATACCTTAGAAAGTGTAGAAACCCTTCAAAATCTCAACATTGACATAAAACGCATGGAAGGCCAGAGAGCCGATGAGAATTATTTCAGAATAAGAGTTGGGTCCTATCGAATTGGAATAGAGGTTATTGACCCAAAAATAATTTTAATAACAGTTCTAAGTCGAGGCGATATTTATAAAAAATTTCCTCCAAGATAAGTTTCAATCTTTATACAATTTAAAAGCTCAAAAAGTGCTCATAGACAACCACGGACGTCCGATTAAGTATCTTCGATTGGCAGTGACCGACCGATGTAATCTCCGTTGTTTCTATTGTATGCCGCATGAGGGCATTGATTTTTTGCCAAAAACGCACCTTTTGAGTTTTGAGGAAATGCTGCGTTTGATAAGCCTTTTGGCTGAAATGGGCATTTCTAAAGTCAGAATTACGGGTGGTGAGCCTTTTGTTCGTAAAGAACTGATGGCTTTTCTTTGGAAAATCTCCGAGATTGAGGGCATCCAAAAAATCAACCTGACCACCAACGGTGTTCTTACAGCTCCATATGTACCTGAGTTAAAACAATTGGGTATTTCCTCTATCAACCTCAGCTTGGATTCGTTAGATAGAAAACGGTTTTTTGAAATGACTCGCCGAGACGAATTGCCGAATGTTTTGAAGACTTTTGATACTATTCTTGAGAACGATATTCCGCTGAAAGTCAACTCCGTGATGATGGCGGGTAAGAACGAGGAAGATATTTTTGGTTTGGTAGATTTGGCCAAAAACCATCCAGTTGGTATAAGATTTATAGAAGAAATGCCATTTAATGGTGAAGGGGAAAAGCCTGAGTATTTTATGTCTTACAAAAAAATCATAGAAACCATAAAGGCCAAGCAACCAACACTTTACAAAATAACTGACGAAGCCAATTCTACTTCTTACAATTACAAAATTGAGGGTTTTGAGGGAACAATCGGCGTAATTGCAGCATTTAGTCGCACATTCTGCGGCACCTGCAACCGCCTCCGCATCACGCCCACAGGAGACTTTAAAACTTGTCTCTATGCCGACAGCGAAATGAACCTCCGCGATATGCTCAGAGCTGGATTGAGCAATGAAGAAATCAAAGAAAAACTGCAGAATTCCATTTTGCACAGAGCCAAAGACGGCTTCGAAGCCGAGGCTGGTCGAAAAGACGCTATTTCAGAAAGTATGACTACCATTGGAGGCTAGTTTTTTGCCTTTTTTACCCCCTTTGAAAAACCAAAGTTTCGAATGTCTTTTTCGCATCAAATAACTACTATTTTCGGGCGAAATTAGCATAATACTGTAGCTATGATTTTCGTATTTTTACGTTAAAATCATACTTATGCCGAATATTTTCAGTTCGTTTCTTCAACCAAAATTATCAACTCGATTTACCCTCGTATTTTCTTTGATTTTGGTACTTTTTCAGGGGTTTATTTTTGCACAAAATACGCCTAAACCAGACTCCGTCGTTCGGGTTTTTCCTGGTACTCTCAACTTTTTGGTTGTGGGAGATTGGGGACGGTTTGGTGAAGATCACCAAACACCCGTGGCCAACCAAATGGCCAAAGTGGCAGATAAAATCAACCGAAATTTTATCATTTCTACTGGAGACAATTTTTATCCACACGGGGTGGCAAGTGTGGACGATCCTCAATGGAAAACCTCATATGAAGATGTTTACAAGCAATTTGCTTTACACTGGGAATGGTATTCGGTTTTGGGCAACCATGACTATATCGGAAATCCAGACGCACAAGTGGCATATTCGAAAATTAGCAGAAGATGGCGGATGCCAGCGAGGTATTTTAGTGAGACTTTTGCTATAAACGGAGATACCACCAACCAAGTGCTTATCGCTTTTATAGACACCAACCCGCTCATTCCTGATTTTTATAAAAACAAAACTTACGGGCCAAATGTGGTTAGTCAAGACAGCACTGCTCAGAAAATTTGGCTCGAAAAAACCTTGGCCAACAAATCTCCGAATATCAAATGGAAAATAGTGGTAGGCCATCATCCACTTTACACCGCCACCCTAAAACGAAGAGAAAGCTATGACACCCGAGCGGTAAGACATTCACTGAAAAGGATTTTGGACAAATACCAAGTAGATGCCTATCTCTGTGGTCATGACCACGACTTGCAGCATCTGCTTCCAGAGGGAAAAACGCATTATTTTGTGTCCGGCTCTGGCTCTGAAGTTACAGAGATAGGCACCTTACCCATATCAAAATTGGCATTGGCCGAATATGGCTTTATGACATTTTCGATTGGTCCCAAATCTATGAATGTGCAAGCCATCAATCACCAAGGAAAAGTGGTTTACAGAACCGAAATCGTGAAATAAATCTCATTCTTAAGAAATTAAAAAAATACATATTTACCAAAAAATGAATCGTTCTCAATTTATAAAAAGTGTTTCGGCCGCTGCGTTGGCTTTAAAATTTAATAATTTATTTGCCCAAAACGAAGCCAATTTTGACTGGCCAAAAATAGTAGAAGCCAACAATAAGGCGGTTTCGGAAATATTAAAAGCTACGCAATCAGGCTTAAAAACTCTTAAACGAAGTCTGGGGTTTGATTTGGCCAATCTTGCGGCTGGCTTTTCTGAAAAAACCTCAAATTATTATGAGAAAGAAGAACTCATAAGCAGCATGAAAGTCATTTGTGAATTTATTGTATCTCAGCAAAAACCCGACGGTACCCTTGACTTCGGAAATTTGGCTTCTCCGCCAGACACTGCCTTTATAATTGAACCTATTTGTGCCGCTGGAAATATCCTAAAAGGAAATACTAAATGCCAAGAGGTGAGTCTTTTGATTAAGAAAATAATAGAAAAAGCGGGTGCGGGATTGGCTGTCGGTGGTGTGCATACGCCCAATCACCGCTGGGTAGTTTGTGCCGCTTTGGCCAAAATAAACCACCTCTACCCCAACCCAAAATATACCAAACGCATAACTGAATGGCTCTCAGAAGGTGTTTTTTGTGACAAAGACGGGATTTATCTCGAAAGAAGCATGACTTACGCCGAGGTGATTGACCGTTCGATGATAACCGTGGCTATTTACACCAACAGGCCCGAACTCCTAAAAATGGTAGAAAGAAATCTCCACTGGGTGTATGAATGTATGGAACCCAACGGCAATCTGGTCACTTTCCCGTCTCGTCGTCAAGACGCTTATTTGAATTGGAATATTCTGCTATTTTATCCGCAATATAGGTTTATGGCCAATAAATTTAATGATGGATTTATGGGAAGTGTGGCAGCATTTATTGAAAATATGCCAGGTTTTGACCCAACTATCTCGAAAGATTTGCTTTATCTGTTTTTGGAAGACGATATTCTGGCTAAAAAATATCCTACAAAACCGCTTCCAACAGATTTTCAGAAGTTCTATGCGGGAATAAACATGTTGCGTGGCCGCAAAGGTGAGGAAACATTCACGCTATTTGGCGGAACCGACCAGCCGATAATTATTGGGTCAGGCAGGTCTACAAATCCAAGTTTTTTTGGAATGCAAAAAGGAAAAGCCGTTTTGAAGCACATCAGAATGTCCTCCAGTTTTTTTAGTACAGGTTTTTTTAGGAGTGAAGGCATAAAAAAAGTAGGAAATCAGTATCATTTATACCAGAAAATAGAGGCTCCTTATTATCAACCTTTGCCCGATAAATACAAGAAAGCCAATGGCGATTACGAACTTAGCCAAAGTACAGACCGCCGGTTTTGGAACAAAATGGATTTTAAAAATCGCCCTAAAAGCAACATCAGTGTTCTAGAATACAAGGTGGTTTTTGAAGAAATAAATGGTGAAAAAGTACTGAATTTTGATGTTCGGGGAACGGATGGCGTACCGGTAGTGATAGAACTAACTTTTGCAAAAGGAGGAAAACTAATGGGTTGTGAGTCGATATCGGGCAGCGAAGAGAATTTTTCTATCAAGGAAAAAGAAGCCTCATACGATTTTGAAGGGAACAAAATCACATTTGGGCCGGGAGAGTTTGCTCATCAAACCATCAACAACATGGAAGGCGAAATGTACAGCACCCATTTTGGTTCATTGCGTTCAACCGGGATGCATGTTTACATTACAGGCCGAACGCCTTTTGTACATACTTTGAAAATTTCGTAAACCCAAAAAACTCATTAGAAAATCGGCTGCAATAAAATTTGGCTTCATATCTATTTCCGAACCTCTGTAAACCTATCTCGATAGGTTTTTCGATGATCTTCATAGCTAATTTGCAAAACCGTACGACGGACCGATTATTTCGCCAGATTGTCTATTGAGCTTTTTGGGTTAAAAAAAGGCTGCACAAAATGCAGCCCTTTAATATTCAACCTATTATTAACCTAGAAGTTCAAGACATTTGGTAAGTATTTAGCCACTAGATCCTCGTAGTAAGGCCTCAAAGCCTTGGCATCTGGTGGCACTGGTACCTTAGAGTACAAATCGTAAGGGTTAAACTTATCCACCCATTTAAACATCTCGTGGTCATGCTTACTCATCAAATGATCGTATGCGTTTTCACGATGTTGCGGATAAAACGAATGGTAACGCAACATATATAAACCTTCTTCAGGAATATAATTTTTCATGATTTGGTAAATGTACTCATCGTGTCCCCAACTCATTTTTACTTTATCTAATCCGCAGTTTGGCTCATAAACGCCATATTTGGTGTTGTAACGAGGGTCTTTGCTGTCTGGGTTAGCTTCGAAATACTCCGAATAAACGATTTTGTCTGAGTGCTTGCATCCAACCGGGAAGGTATCACCCACTACAGCCCACTGCGGTTCGCCGAAGAGACAAAGTACCTTGCCTAAGTCGTGCATGAAGCCCGTAAGCACAAACCAATCGGGGTGTCCATCTTGGCGAATGGCTTCGGAAGTTTGCAAAAGATGCTGAAACTGATCCAAGTCGGTATCTGGGTCGCTATCGTCCACCAAAGTATTTAAGAAATCAACAGCATCCCAAATACTCATTTGGCGTTTGTCAAATTTTAAGAATTCCCTTTCTTTTTCTACTACAAAATCATACGTTTGGTAGGTGTGATTAAGCTCATAAAATCTTTTAACAGTAGCTACTCTATCAGAATCTACGTAATTGCGGTAATCTTCTTTTTGTTTTGTCCCTGGCTCAGGGTATCTAGAAATTACATCGTCTTCCCAATCGTCTAAACTAGCGAGTGGATTAAATTCTTTTGCGTTTAAATCAGTGTTCATTTTACCAAATATGAATTTTTAAAACAACCGAGGTCATAAACAAACCTCGGTTGACGAGTTTATTAATATCCAGGATTTTGTTTTAAAGCCGGATTTAAAGTCATAGCCCCTTGCGGAATTGGTAAGATTCTTTTGTTTACATTAGCGTCTGTTTTGTAACCCCATTTATTTTCGAATTTACCAAAACGAATCATATCGTTTCTATGCCAAGCCTCTGAAACAAATTCGCGAGATCTTTCAACGTAAATATCCTCGAGCGTCACAGTTGTCAAAGCAGGAGATGTGGTACGGTTTGAACGAACCTGATTCACCAAATCAGCTACGGTAGAAGCTGAGCCGTTGCTTCTCAAAGTAGCCTCCGCTTTCATCAAAATAATATCGGAATACCTGAATACCGGTATGTCATTATTTTGATTTCTACTGGTAGAGGTAGCATCTGGGAAAAATTTGATATTTCTATATCCCATGTTCCAAGCTATTTCATCGTTTCCTAAGTCAAACGTCGCAACATCTTGGCGAAGTTTGATTTCTGGTGCGAGTTCAACTTGGTAAGTGTATTTCTCGCCTCCGTCGGCACCGGTGTAAAATTGGTCATACCCTTTTTTGGTTGTAGTTACCATTACAGGAGTTACACCATCCGCCAAAAACTGTTTGCCTGTAAGCCATTGTTTGTTACGAATATCGTTCTCATCATTAAAGTGAGCGTAAAATTCTGGCAAGGTACTTCTTGGAGCTGAAGGTGTAAATGGAAGATTGAATCTAGAGCGAAGTGAACGAGGCACGTCATATCTAGCATGATACATAAATCCATTTGTTCCACTCATAGCAGCAGCCGCAGGGTCATAAGGAATAGCGAAAATAAACTCCTTGATTTGAGGGCCGTTATCTGGGTAGAACATCTTCAAGTAATTAGCACGAGACTCTATTGAAAATTTACCAGAATTTATAACTGCATTACAAGCCTCTATACATTCATTGTTCTTAGCAGTACCTGTGTACACCTCTGCGTTGATATACATTTTGGCTAAAAGTGCCCATGCTCCCCATTGAGTAAAACGACCGTAGGTAGCCGCACTTACATCGGTACTTAGGCTCGGAATAGCCGCTTTCACCTCTGTTTCGATGAATTTGAAAACCTCCGCTCTAGGCGAGTTGGTTTTGGGAGTAAAGTCACCATAAGTGTCATAGATAGGCACGTTGCCAAAAAGGTCCATCATCATAAAGTAGGCGTAGGCCCTTATCATTTTCAACTCTGCCAGGTTTTGAGCTTTTGTTGTCGCAGTGGCTGGTATCGTAGACTCTAGGATGGATAAGGCTTGGTTGGTCGTTCCAATAACGGTTGAAAGCCAGTTCCAACAAGAGTTTGTAGCACCGTGGTCCTTGGTCCAAGAATGGTAGTGCATATCTATATAACCTCTGTTATCGTACCAGTTACCTCCACGAGCAGGCATAATGGCCTCGTCGGTGGTAAGTGATTGCATAAACCAATAGTCTAGCGAATAATTACCCCTCAAAGCTGCATAAGGAGGGCCTGAAGCCTGAATAAACTGTGCAGAAGTCTGAGGAAAAATATCCGGAGTCAACTGCGTATTTACGGGAACATCAATCTTGTGGCACCCAAACACCAAAAAGGCGATTAGGACCAAAAATGAACTTTTAAATATATTTTTCATATCAATTTCGAAAATTTAAATTTTGTGAGTTTCTTAAAACGATACATTTACTCCAAATAAAACGGTACGCGTTTTAGGATAGAAATTGTTCGAGTCCACACCTGGAGCCAAACCACCCTGATTAATTTCTGGGTCAATACCGGTATATTTTGTAATCACAAAAGCATTGTTTATTGAAGTATAAATTCTCAAGTTTCTGATATAATCGCCCACCTTGCTGAAATTATAACCCAAGGTCGCGTTATCCAGACGTACATAACTTCCGTCCTCAATAAATCTGGAAGAATACTTAAACGAGTTTACATCTTTGGTGCTTTCGTCAGCCACATCTTTCAGAATATTGGTAAACTGAGCCGTGGTAGGTCTAAACAAATCTGCTCTTGTTACATTGAAAATTTTATTTCCAAAAACACCTCTGAAGAACACATTCAAATCAAAATTTTTGTAGGTGAAATTATTAGCCCATCCCAAAAGTAATTTTGGCTGCGGACTTCCCAAATAACGGTAGTCTTTACCGATAACGGGGGTAGTGGTGGTTCCGCCAGTGCTTGAATAATATTGAGATACCCCACTTTCGTTTTTACCTGCATACTCAAATGTAAAGAACTGCCCTAGCGGTCTTCCTGCTTTCAGAATTTGAACTGTGCTACCAGTTTGGCCACTACCTTCCGGCTGGGTTAATCTTATAGAGTCACCACCAGCAAACAGTGGATTCGTCAAGCTAAGGATTTCGTTTCTGTTATGAGCCAAATTCAAACTTGTGGTCCAGTTTAAACCTTTGTTGTTTCTGATTGGGTTGGCCGTCAGGTTTAACTCTATACCTTTATTGCCCATGCTTCCACCATTGGCTACGATTCTTCCAACTGGTACAAGAATTGGGTTTACCTGATAAGAGTAAATCATACCCGTAGTCTTTTTCTCATAAACTTCAATCGAACCACTCAAAATACCTTTAAGCATTGTAAAATCTAAACCGAGGTTGGCGGTGGCCGTTTTTTCCCATTTCAAATCGGGGTTGGCAGCCTGAGTAGGACCATATGCTGCGGTCTGGGTTCCGTTAAAATAATAGGTACCCAATAATCCAGATATAAACTGAGCGGTGTAAGCATTAAATCCTGTCGCATTACCCGTTACTCCATAGCTTGCACGTAGTTTTAGGTCATTGAACAGAGACTGGTTTTTCATGAAGCCCTCTTCATTGATACGCCATGCCAAACCCACCGATGGGAAATAACCCCACTGATTATTCTTTCCAAACACCGAGCTTCCATCTCTACGAATAGATCCTTGGAAAAGGTATTTATCTGAGTATGAATAGTTTAAACGAGCGAAGTCTGAAATCAGCTTGTTTTCTTGGAAAACACCGTCAGCACCAAAGTTTACACGGTAACCTGTGATGGCATAAGGATTACTCAGAGCAAAGTTTCCATAACCAATGTTGTCAACTGGGAAGTTGGTACTGGTAACTTGGAAACCGTCGCCGAGCGTATTGTCTTGCCAAGAGTAACCCAAAACTGCATTGATATAATGTTTTTCTAGATTTTTGTTATAAGAAATAAATGTCTCCAAAACCTTACGAGTGTCTTGATACGTATTTCTCAAGGCTGAACCATTCACCCCGAAATTCATCAATGAATGTACGGCCGGTGGATCTGGGTTGTTATAGAAATTGGCACTATTGTATTGTGAATAGTAACTAGCATAAGCCTGGCTATTCAACGAGGTGCTGTTTTGATATGACAACTGCAGGTCATAAGTTAGATTAAAAGGTAAGTCTACATGCGTATTAAATGACCCAATAAGATTGTTGTACTTATTGTTATCTTTCGCTTTTTCAATAAGTGCCAGTGGGTTAAAATACCCCGTATTTTGCCAGTTTTCAAAATAGGTACCATCTTCGTTTAAAACAGGCGAAACAGGAAGTCTTGTGATCATCTGCTCCAACACATTGTTACGCATAGGTGTGTTGTTGGCGTTGTTGTTAGAATTTACCACAGACAAACCAAACTTCACTTTGTCTTTTAAAGCGTATTGCTCTATCGACATCCTTGCAATAACCCTTTGTAGATTACTTGAAAGTAAAATTCCTTGCTTATCAGAATAGTTAAGACTTGCACTATACGTATTGTGTTCTCCACCACCACTGAAAGAAATGTTATGATTTTGAGAATAGGCTGTTGGTTTCATAACCACAGCTTGCCAGTCGGTATCGGAACCTTTGTCATCATTTGGAGAAAGGCTCTGTCCATTTTTTGAAATGAATGCTTTTAGCTCAGAAGCATTCATCATGTCTAATTTGCTGGAAACTTTTTCGATGCCCACATAGCCACTATAGGCTACTTGCATAGCTCCTTTTTTACCTCTTTTGGTAGTAACCATTATCACACCATTAGCGGCTCTGTTTCCATATATTGATGTGGCTGCCGCATCTTTCAAGACGTCAATAGTAGCGATATCATCTGGGGCTATTACCGAAATATCAGCTCCCGGAACCCCATCGATTACATAAAACGGTCCTTGCGAACTGTTGAGTGTAGAAGCACCACGCAAAATCATGGCAGCACGCTGGTTAGGGTCACCGTTGGAGGTGATATTTAACCCTGGAACCTTACCTTGTAGTAACTGGCCCACATCCACAATTGCACCTCGGTTAAGGTCTCCTGGTTTGATGTTTGAAATAGCACTTGTCAAGTTTTTCTTTGATTGTGTACCGTAACCAACTACTACAACCTCATTTAGGCTGGATTCACTGACCTTCATAACCACGTCTAGGCTATTACGGCCGTTTACTTGCACCGTTTGGTTTTCAAAACCTATGTAACTAAAAACCAAAGAACCATTAGCATCGACATCGATACTAAATTTACCATTCGGGTCTGTCACTGTTCCGGTAGAGGAAGACTTGATAGTAACAGAAACACCAGGGAGTTTTTCCCCATCAGAAGAGCTTACGATTCCGGCTACCTTTATGGTTTTTTGGGCAAATGCTCCCAGAGAGGAACATACCAAAAATGCCACATAAAAGAGCAATTTCAATTTTGGGTAATGTTTTTGCATAAAAAAACGATTTATTTGTTTCGATGCAATTATAGAATATAACTTTTTTACCCAAAAATTGTACAATACAAATTTTTAGTGCAAACGTTTGAATTCGTTTTTACAAATCGAAATTTCATGAAAACATCATTAAATCTGTCGAAAAGAAGGTTTTTAAGAAATTTTAATAACCCTAGGGTGGGTCAAATAAGTATTTTTTCTTGTAGTAATAATATCATTATTCTAGGATGACTGCGTGGAGTCACGAATAATAAGATAGGGGCTAAGGATGCTTTTTTCGGATATAAAGTCATCTTTTGAGAGCATTTCTAATGACTGTTGAGCGGCCAATCGGCCAATTTCAAAACTTTTGCGATCGATAGTGGTGAGTTTAGGGAAAAAATAGGGCGAGATGGGGCAATTGTCAAAACCTACAATGGACACCTCTTCTGGTATTTTTATGTCCATGTCCATTAGAACATTCACTGCACCATAACACACATAGTCATTGACACCAAAGATGGCATCTGGTCTTACTTCCGACTGAAACCAGCTTTTTGTGGGTTCAATCGCACTCTCTATGTTAAACTCCACGTGTTTTATCCAGTCGGTATTTGGCGAAATTTCGTGGTTTTTTAGGCAATCTAGATATCCTTCTAGGCGGAGCTTTGAGACTAAAAGCCCTTCCGGTCCAGCCAAATGTGCTATTCTCCGACAACCTTTTTCTATCAAATGTTTAGTCGCCAAATATGCCCCTTTGTAGTCGTCAATAACCACGCTACTGCCGTAATTTTCCACAATATCCCGATCGATAAAAACCAAAGGCGTTTTTCTTTTATTTACCATATCGAAATGCGAAAAATCTCTGATATTGGCTGTTTCTTGAGAAATTGATACCAAGATGGCGTCCACTCTGTTGGATAGCAGTCTTTTAATGTGTTCTTGCTCAAGACTGTGTTGTTCGTTGGTTACACAGAAAATAAGCATGTAGCCCAGACTATCAAAAACCGATTGGATTCCTTGAATCATCTGTGCCTCATGAGAGTGATTAATGGACGGAACCAACACACCTATGGTTTTTGTGGATTTATTGAGTAAACTTAAGGAAATAGAATTTTTTTGATAACCCATTTTTTGGGCATACTCCTGAATCGTTTCTCTGGTGTCTATATTGATTTTGGCGTGGTCGTTTAGAGCCCTTGAAACTGTTGAGGGCGAACATTTAAACCTTTTCGCAATATCTTTTATGGTGATATTATTCATTCAATTTTCTTAGATTCCAATACTTTAATGCTCACCTTGCTATAGTCAAGGGAAATAAAACACTAATTTATAGTAAATATGTTGATAACAATCCATTTTTTCGACAATTGAATGCAACTATTCGATGCTTCTCCTCATCTTTCTCAAAAGTTAAAAAAGACTAAACCATCAACCGTTTAACCTTTTTTAAAGGATTGGAAAAGCCCAGTTTGCTACTTTTGCGAGCTATTACTCTAAAAGTCATTACATTTTGAAAAAGCTATTTATCATTCTATTCGGCGTAGGCAGTTCTGTCTTTGCCCAAACTACTGTTAAAAACATTCCAGCCAAACGTACCACTCAAAGGGTAATCATTGATGGTAAAATTGACGAGGCTGCCTGGAAGGACGCTGCAAAATTTGATGAATTGATAGAGTTTAGGCCAACTTTTGGCAGAAAAGAAGCCGAGGGAAATCAAACAGAAGCCTACTTGATGTATGATGATGAAGGCATATATTTTGGAGGAATTTGCCATGAAAACAACATCGATAGTGTTTCGAGGGAGCTTACAGGTCGTGATGGATTTGGTACCAACGACTATATTGGGATTATTTTTGATACCTACAATGACAAACTCAATGCATTTGAGTATTTCCTAACTCCACTGGGAGAACAATGGGACTCCAAGATGTCGTCAGTACAAAATTCTAACAATGGCGGCGAAGATTTTGCTTGGAATGCTGTTTGGAAAAGTAAAGTGATACTAGACAAAGCTGGCTGGACTTTCGAGATGTTTCTCCCCTACTCCGCCATCAGATTCAGCAAGGATAAAGTGCAAACTTGGGGAATAAATATTACGAGAAGACGAAGAAAAACAGAGCAACAGTACACCTGGAATCCTGTGGACATGAATGTTAATGGATTTTTGACCCAAGAAGGCCTTTGGACGGGAATTACAGACATCAAACCTCCACTTCGCTTACAGCTTTTTCCATATTTCTCGGTTTATGAGAATCATTTCCCTAGTACTGACCCTAAGGTTAAGAGTTGGAGTAACCAATATTCTGGCGGATTGGACCTGAAACTGGGGATCAGTCAGGCATTTACATTGGATGCCACCTTAATCCCTGATTTTGGACAAGTACAAAGTGACAATAGGGTGTTGAACCTGACTCCTTTCGAAGTAAAATTTAACGAATACCGAAATTTCTTTACTGAAGGAACAGAGCTTTTCAACAAAGGCGATTTCTTCTATTCGAGACGTATTGGCGGTTCGCCCATCAACCAAAACGAGGTCTATAATAATCTGAAAGAAAACGAAGAAGTTATAAACAATCCGACTGAATCAAAACTTATAAATGCTTCAAAGATATCAGGAAGGACGAAATCGGGCCTTGGAATTGGTATTTTGAACGCCATTACGAAAAGCCAACATGCTCAAATAAGAAATAAAGAAACAGGCGAAATTAGAGAATACGAGACAGATCCAGCCACCAACTATAGCTTAGTCGTTTTAGACCAAACCTTGAAAAACAACTCCAGCGTGACATTTCTCAATGCCAACGTTACCCGCACAGGCGAAGCCTACGACGCCAATGTGAGCTCGGCCATGTTTAGTATTTTCGACAAGAAAAACACCTATTTTGTTTCAGGCAAAACAGCACTCAGCCACCAACGATTTGTGGATGAAAACAAACTCGGATATTCTCATGCATTCGGACTAGGAAAATCCAGCGGAAGGTTTAATTGGCAATACAATCAGGAACTTACCGATACCAAATTTAACAACAACGATCTAGGATATTTTACCAACAATAACTTTATAACCCACAGAGGATATGTAGGTTATAGGTACACGACTCCAAAGAAATTCTACAATCGGCTACAGTACAATCTTAATTTGACCTACAGTACGCTTTTCTCGCCAATCGGCCAGATAGCTACCAAGTATCAAAATGCTAGAATTCAGACAAGCATCGTTACGCAAACCAAAAAACTGGTTTGGATAGGCCTAATAAATGATTTTATGCCAAAACAAAATGATTTCTATGAGCCCAGGATAGAAGGAAAGTATTTCGAAAGAGGAAATAGCGGTTTGGTAGGTATATTTGTAGAAGGCAATTCGGCGAAGAAATATTATCTCAACGGAGAGATATTTATGAGGAAATATTTCAATTTCTACGACCTATTTGCCTACGATGCTTCTATAAACCAAACTTACCGATTCAATACCAAATTTTCGGTAAACCACCAAATAGGAATTTTACCAAGAAAAAACAGTGTGGGTTTCTCGGGAAATGAGGACGGAGAAGTGATTTTTGCCAAACGTGATGTAAAAACCTTCGAAAATATTCTTTTCTTGAAATATAATTTTACGAACAAAATGGGTCTGACTTTCAGAACACGCCATTACAATAGCCGCGTGACCAACAAATCTTATTTTAATCTCGAAGATAATGGCTTGCTGAGTGAAAGAGCATCTGTTACTGGAAATTATAACCGAAACGTCAACTATTTCAATATCGACATGGTTTATACATGGCAATTTGCTCCTGGTAGTTTCTTAAATTTTGTATGGAAAGACGCTGCATTTACGAATGACAATGCTTCGCTAATTTCTTATGGGGAAAACCTCAGAAACAGCATGAACTCCGACCAAAACAACAATATTTCCTTGAAAGTGATCTACTTTATTGATTATTTGACGATGAAGGGCTGGACGAAGAGAAAAGCATAATTAAAAACGAGCATACTGATTTTTATCTTTCCATCTAAGTATTTCTTTTTATTATCATTAATTTTGAAGAAATAATTTAGATAGTTTATGTCCTCATTCACCCATCTCGATGCTCACGGAAATCCATCAATGGTGGATGTTGGAGAAAAATCAGTGACCAAGCGAACTGCAACCGCTCGAAGTATCGTGGTGGTAGACGACGAAATCATGGCCAAATTTGTTGGAGAGGATATTCACACCAAAAAAGGGCCGGTATTTCAGACCGCAATAATTGCTGGTGTGATGGCCGCCAAAAAAACAGGCGATTTGATTCCCCTTTGCCACCCACTCGGACTCGAAAACTGCCAAATTTCTATAAAAGTCTTTGGTAAAAACGAAATTGAGATTCTCTGCACCGCTTCGCTTTCGGGTAAAACAGGTATAGAAATGGAAGCTCTCACAGGTGCGAGTGTCGCGGCTCTGACCATATATGACATGTGTAAAGCTATGTCACACAATATCACTATCAAAGAAACTCGTTTGATTGAAAAAACGGGTGGAAAGAAAGACTTTAAACTTGTAGAATGAAAAAGCACGAAAAACACGCCAAATTAATAAAGCCAGAAATTGGTTTTTTTGGAAGAAACGAAATTGCATTTCTCGGTGCATCATGTGGACTGATTGAAAATTTAGTGGATAAAATAATCGAAAACCTTCCGGCAGATTTAAATACAATCTATGTTGATGCTGACCATGGAAGCGACGAAAATGAAGTTTTTTCTAAAAATATTTTTCAAGACAAAATCAGTCATAAAAACTTAGGGAAAAAGACGATATCTCAGTTTGAACAGAAATTTCTGCTCAATGACCAAGACCTTGTTTTGGTAAACGGTAATCATTTTGAAGCCAAAAGTCAAATCGTCATTATTCATTCTAAGAAAGAGGCTTCACTAAAAAAGCGAATGAGTCAACTGACTGATATAAAAGCCGTAATACTCGACGAAGACGAAACCGAAATGTACGATTGGCTCGAAGTTTCTCTAGAGATTCCTGTTTTTAAGGTATCCGAAATTTCGAAAATTTCGGATTTAATTCTAGAAAAAGTAAAACCTGCCCAATTAAAAGTTCTTATCCTCACTGGAGGCAAAAGTACTCGGATGGGGAGCGATAAGGCGAACATTGAATATCACGGTAAGCCGCAATACCAATATTTGTATGAAACTGTGGAGAAGATGGGGCTCGAACCATTTATTTCGTGCCGCGATGACCAAAAATATGAATTCGAGGATAATACCATAACAGATAAGTTCATCGGACTTGGTCCTTATGGAGCCATCCTTTCGGCGTTTCAGTACGATCCCAATTCGGCTTGGCTTGTGGTAGCTTGCGACTTACCTTTGCTTCAAACCAAAGACTTTGAACATCTTGTTGCTAGGAGAAACCCATGGCGATCGGCTACGGCATGTTTTAACCCTGCGACTGATTTTCCTGATCCGCTTTTTACGATTTGGGAGCCTAAAATATACCAAACCATGCTCAATTTCTTGTCTTTGGGCTATTCTTGTCCAAGAAAAGTTTTGATAAATAGCGATACCGAGGTTATTCAATTGACAAACCCTGAGGTGCTAGCAAACGTAAATACGCCAGAAGAGAAAAGTGTCATAGAAAAGCATTTTTCATAAATAAAGATTATTTTTGCATATATTCCCAGGTGAAAATTTCTGAAGATGAAGAGGTTTCCTCACGTTTTTAGACCATTTTTTGAAAAAAATAAACTTTTGAAAGGCAAAAAAAATATTCTACTCTGGTTATTAATCCTCGTACCAGTTGTAATTCATCTCATTGTATTAGATAAATTCTCTATAAATTTTCCATTTGAAGATGGCCATCGTGTATTTTTAGATTTTTCTTATAATTACCTTAATGCCGAAAAGATATCCGACAAAATCATTCTGTTCTTTACTCCAGATAACGAAAGCCGACCGTTTCTCATAAGAATATCATTACTGATTCAATTGGCTCTTTTCGATAAAATCAATTTTAGGTATTTACTTATTGCTTTCAATGTTTATACATTTATTCTTGTTGCCATTTTCATAAGAAGATACTGGAAAAGTCCACCTCTTTTAATCGTTTGCAGCTTTTCCTTACTCAGCCTTTGTAACTGGGAGTTGTTTTTTAGAAGCGATGTGGCCTCGTATCAATTAGCATCTATTTCTTTATCAATATTAGTTTTTTATCTAATATCAAATAACCCTTCTGGTAAGTCTTTTATAAAGAACAGTATAATTCTGGTATGCCTCTTCCTGGTGCCCTTTGGCAGTGCTGTTGGCTTTATTACCGTGTTTTTTGTTTTGGTTTACGCCATTATCAGGAAAACCAACCCCAAGTGGTACTTTATTCTCTCACTATTTATTTTGCAGTTATATCTCTATTACAGCTTTGGTACCGAAAATGCCACTTCAGATGGCCTTTTTCAAAATGTTCTTAAATATAAGTTTGAACTTATTTGGGCCTATTTTATGTCGCTCGGGGGGGTGTTTCAACTTATGTCTAACTCTATAAGTTTCACAATATCAGGGATTTTCGGAATAATCATTTTTACGGTCTGTAGCTGGTTCCTATTGAGAAACTGGAAGCAAAAAGATCTCGATTTTGAAAAATTGGTTTTCTTGTTTATGGCTAGCTCACTTGCAATAATTGTCCTCAACAGATATAATTATTGGGTAATAGGCTATGAAAGCGTATTGGTTCCACGGTATAAAATTTATGGAGTTATAATTCTTATTTTAGCCATTTCGTTTGTTTTTAAGCAAGTAAATACTCGCTTTATTAAAAATTCTCTTCCTATCGGGGTCATATGCCTGTACGTGTTTTGGTTGCTCAAATCGTGGTATTCTGTTACATTAAAGAAAGAAACTCAAATGATGGACGCCTATAATCTTGAAAAAAACATGGTAAGAAATGAGAGGGCAAATAATACCTTTGAGGCAAGATACAAGTACGATTATTTGAAAAAGAATGGGTATTTCGATGCTTCAGAGTTATATAATGAAGTGTTGAACATGGTTCAGAATGGCACCGTTGTGTATCCTGAAAAAGTTGTTTTGAAATATGTCGACTTCGACCCAACGTTTGAATCTGATTGGGGTGGCAAAAATACCATATTAAATAAGATTTTTGTGTCTGGAAAGTTTCCCGTCAGCGATACTTACTTCATCCAATTGATTGACAAAAACAACAAAGCGATTATATTAAATGGGTTTAGAAGGCCCAATTCAGTTCTAAAAAGACTTGTGGCCAAGGAACGTCAGATCGACTTCTTGTCCAAAGAATTTGAAATGGAATATTTTAAATTGGAGAAACCGCTTACTTGTCGGGTTATTTGTATAAATCCGGTGTATTCTGTTTCAAAATAATCTACTTTGTCACCTCCATAGTGTCTGTTTCAAAAGTCGGAACTCGATAACCACCTGTATCAATTTTAATGTTGGGAAATGCCGATTTTTTCAGAAGTCGGTAATTTACTTTGGTTGAGTACAAAAATAATTTCCTTAATTTCTTCTTTCCTTCGAGGCTACCCAAGCCTTTCTCAGTGACCATCGTGTTCGACAAATTTAGTGTCTGTAATTCAGACAAGTTCTTTAGACTTGCCATATGATTATCCGAAAAACCCGTATTATTTAGATGTAAAACTCGTATTTCTATAAGCTCTGGTAAGATTCGACTCAACGCCTCCATAGAGCCTACTTTGGAGGCGTTCATCCAAACAATCTGTTCTCTTAATTTTTTTAGCTGTTCAATGTCCTCGTTTGTCGGAATTATCCCTCTAAAGTTTACAAAGAGATAGTTTGAATTGTTAGCAACCGGGATAACCAAAATTCCAGCATTGGCCAATGAAGCGATGCTTTGTTCAGAACCTCTTTCAACTTCCGTTTCAGGAATATTCGATATTTTGGGGCTATCTACAGAGCCTTCAGACCCTTGGAAAGTAAGCAAAACTGCCTTAATTTCAGGCGTTTGGTTAAAATCTTTTACCAATTTATCAAAAGATGCTCCTTCTTTTATCCACCAATTTAAAACTTTAGTTTCAGCCTCTGTTAGCTGTGGTTTGCCTTTAGGTGGCATATGTTCCTCATCTCCTTCAGGCATAAAAATCCTTTTGCTAATCAAACTTTGCTCGGTTTGATGTGGCACTACACTTTTCCCTTCTTTGCCCCCTTTAAGGATAAATTCTGGGCTATCCAATCGAAGGTTTCCTTTTTGCTTTTTCGATGAGTGACAACTGTAGCATTTTTCTTCCAAAATCGGCTGTACTAAGTCATTATAAACTTTGGCATTTTGAATGTCAGTTATTGGTGCCTTTTCAACTTCTTCCTGAATACTCAAAAAATCCTCTCCATGGGTTAAACTGCCACCCAAGTGACCGACGACCATCAGAAGAATGGTTGAACCTATCCAAGATACAATACCCATTTTGGCATTATTTCGAAAAAAATAAACTACCAGTATCAATGCCGTAAATGCTATGCCACTCCACTTGTGTTTGTCCACCATTTCAACATCGTACTCGCCACTTTGAGAAAGCAAAAAGCCTGTAAGTGAAGAAAATGCAGAAGCCAAGAAGCTCAAAATGAGCATAATGGGCAATATAGCATCAATAGATTCTTTGTTTTTCCAAAAAGAAATGACCTTCAAAACAAAAGCCAAAAGGAAAAATCCGATAGGTAAATGAACCAAAAGAGGGTGAAACTTCCCGACGAACTCCGTAATCATTTGGTGTATCTATTTTTAATGAGATTCAACATGTGCACATTTATATCCCACTGATTGGCAACGGGTTGGTTGGTAAAAGGTAAGGTAGGAAGGTAATTTGGCGGGCCAAATTCGGTCAGAAAAGTTATTCTTTTTGCTCCCTCAGCCTCACGAAAAGCGATGACTTTGTCCCACCATTCGAGGTGTTGATCGAGGGCATATTTCCACTCGGGTGCACGTGGGTCGTTTACTTGTGGGCCTTCTTCGTGGCCAACACGTGCGTGTATATTGTAGGTGCGTGCGAGAGCTAGTTCCACATTTTCTTTCTGTTCACCGAGCATAGACTCGTGCACATTTGTCCAGTGGCTGATGTCAAGTGTAAGTTTCATTTTGGGGTATTTTTCTAAGAAACCCCGTGTAATCGGTACTGAGTAGCACATCCGACCTCGGTGGGTTTCGTGCAAAACTTTTATGCCAGTAGCTTCCATTCGGTCAATCGTAAACTCTACGATTTTGGCATTTTGCTCAAAACTGAAATAATCTTTGCCCGAATGGCTATTGATATACAAAGGCTTTGTGGACAAGGCCTCATTCACGGCTTTTTTGTATTGGGCAAAATGCTTTTCAAAATCCGGACCGCTTCCTCCACAGAGAAAAGCTATCTTGAGTTGGTACTTTTCTAAAGCCGCAAAAAGCTCTTTTTGATCAGCTTCTTTGGTTGGCCACCAAAGTTCGAGGCCGTCGTAGCCAGCCTTCTTAACCTTAGCACATAAAGCATCCACCGATCCTTCGAAACCCCAATTTGTGGCTAAAACGATAACTTCCAGGTTAGTTTTTGTACTTTTTTGAGCCAAAACCTCTGCTGATGTTGCCATGGCAGCGGTGGTTGCTAGAGTATTTGTTATGAAATTTCTACGGTTCATATGGTTTACTTTACTTAAAATTGAACACTGATGCAAGCATCACAGATATACACGGATTAAAAATTGAATTAAGAAAATTAATAACTGTTTGGAATAAAAATTTAAAAAAACAGAGAAAATCAGTGTTGACTTAGCATCTGTTTCATCTGTGTTCCATAAAATCACCCCACCAACTCCCGCACCACTTTCCCTTCCAAATCTGTCAATCGGAAAGATCGGCCTTGAAAATCGAAGGTAAGTTTTTCATGGTCAAATCCGAGCTGATTCATGATGGTGGCCTGAATATCGTGGGGATTTACTTTGCCAGCTATAGCCGAGTAACCCAGTTCGTCGGTTTCTCCGTGACTAACTCCTGGTTTTATGCCTCCACCAGCCATAAACATCGTAAAAGCCTCAGCATGGTGGTCTCTACCCTTGAAGGCATTCGGTTTGCCGTCACGGTTTTCAGCCATGGGTGTACGCCCAAACTCTCCTCCCCAAACGATGAGTGTTTCATCTAAAAGTCCTCTTTGTTTGAGGTCTAAAATGAGTGCCGTTATGGCTTTATCCACACTCCGGCATTTATTCATGAGGCCTATGTCTAATGCTCCTCCGGCATCGGTGCCGTGGGTATCCCAGCCCCAGTCGTACAGCTGCACAAACCTCACACCATTTTCAACCAATTTTCTAGCCAAAAGAGCGTTGTTTGCAAAACTCGCTTTTCCTGGCTTTGTACCGTACATTTCATGAATATACTCCGGCTCGCTGTTAATATTCATGACTTCCGGGGCCGAAATTTGCATTTTGTAAGCCATTTCGTATTGACTTATCCTACTCAAAATCTCAGGATCGCCATATTCTTTAAATTCAGCCTGATTTATTTGGTTTATTGCGTCTATTGAGGCCTTTCGGATATCTCGGGTTATTCCGTTGGGGTCCTTGATAAAGAGCACAGGGTCTCCCTCTGACCTACACTGTACACCCTGGTAAACCGAAGGAAGGAACCCACTTCCCCAAATGCTTTTTCCTGCATCGGGGTTATTTCCGCCAGATGTAAGTACTACAAAAGCGGGTAAATTGTTGTTTTCGGAGCCTAAACCGTAGGTTACCCATGAGCCCATACTTGGTCGGCCCAATCTGGCACTGCCCGTTTGCATCAACAATTGGGCAGGAGCATGATTAAACTGATCTGTGGTAACGGCTTTCAAAAAACTCAAATCATCGGCAATTGTAGACAAATGAGGTAGATAATTGCTAATGAATGCTCCAGACTGTCCGTGCTGCTTAAAAATGGCCTGCGAAGCGAGCATTTTGGGTACTCCTCTGATAAACGCAAACTTCTTACCTTCCAGAAACGAAGACGGACAATCCTGACCATCGAGTTTGGCCAGCTCGGGTTTATAATCAAAAAGCTCCAACTGCGAGGGAGCCCCCGCCATGTGTAAGTAAATAACAGATTTGGCTCTGGGGGCAAAATGAGGTGGTTTGGGTGCAAGCGGGTTTTGCGGGTCAAAGATATTCTGGGTAGTTTTCGAATCAGAACTACAACCTAGCATAGAACCTAGAGCCAATCCGCCCAAACCCATAAAACTGCCTTTCAAGAAGTTTCGTCGGGTTTCTTTTTCCACTTGCCTAAACAATGCCTCTTGTAATATCTTATCCATCAGCTTTTAGTGATTACTTCGTCGAGATTTAAAATAGAATTGCAAACCAAAACCAATGCTGCCAATTCAGGGTTTGGATTGCCCAAAAGCTCTTTGCTTTTAGTCGGTTCTTTTTTGTACAGGTTAAAGGTATTTTGGTATAATTTAAAAAGGATATCAAACTTCTCCTTCTTCAATTCTTTTCCTGTAGCTAAAAAGTATGCTTTCTTGATACTTTCCTGATAGTTATTCTTTGAGGCCAAGAGCGACTTGTTCGCCAATTTTAAAGATAAATCTACGTAAGTAGAATCATTAAGAGTTACCAAGGCTTGCAATGGTGTGTTCGTTCGAATTCTCCGAGAAACGCAAATTTCTCTTCCAACTCCATCAAACGAAATCATAGAGGGATAAGGGCTGGTGCGTTTCCAAAAAGTATATACTGCCCGACGATATTGCTCCCCGTCGGAGGCTTTTACCCATTTGTCGCCATTGTATGGCGAACTCCAAATACCCTCCGGTTGGTAGGGCATCACTGGCGGACCATATATTTTGGTATTTAGCACCCCACTTATGACCAGAGCTTGGTCACGAATCTGTTCCGCCGATAGTCGTACCCGTGGTCCACGAGCCAAAAACCTGTTGGATGGGTCCTTTTCGAGCCCTTCAGGTGTCAATTTGGAGTCTTGCTGATAAGTAGCCGAGAGCATGATTTCTTTGATAAGCTTTTTAACCGACCAATTATAATCATTCATGAATTTGTAGCTCAGATAATCTAACAAAGCCTGGTTGGTCGGTACTGCACCTTGTGAGCCCAGATCTTCGAGAGTTTCTACTAAGCCCATTCCGAAAATTTGCTCCCAAATTCTATTTACCATGGTTCTGGCCACCAAAGGGTTTTCCTTTGAAGTCATCCAAAGTGCCAAACCAAGGCGATTGGTTGGGGCACCATTTGGCAGTTTGCCCAAGGCGACGGGTACAGCAGGAGACACCTCTTTGCCGAGCGAGAGCCAACTTCCCCGCTCAAAAATGCGAGTTTTACGAGAAAAATCTGCCGGATTTTCGAACATAATAGGCGTTTGCTCCGCTTGGGCATTTAGGAGATTCCAAAAAACCGCTTTGTTTTCTGGAGAATTATTCGGAAGTCCTTTTGTAAAATAAAACCAATCAAACATGATTCCATTGGCGTTTGGATCTTTCAGTTCCGGGCTTTTAAATGTAAAAAACAAGTCATGAACGCCAAAAGTAGCATTAATCGGCAACTCTATAGTTCGCCATCCTCCTTTATCTTTTTCTGGGCCAAGTTTGTACGAACCCAGCGTTTTTCCGTTTAAATTATCCGTTTTTATCTCAAAAACGCCTTTGACATAAACCTTAAAATTCATGATGAGTTTAGTTTTCCCTTCCAGATTGACCGATTTTAAGCGAGCCGAGGAGTTATTTCTCATGGCCAGCCACTTGGTGTCGGCCAGAGCAGCATTAATCAATTCATCGCATTTTAGAGAGTTGTGCGAGGGCTGTAGGGTCTTCAGGAAAGTTATGAGCTCCTTTTTTTCGGATGACGAAACCGTTTTGGCCAACCAATTGTCTAATCGCGTCAATTCTTCTTTTTGTTTCTCATCAAAATGCCTCAGAACTGGGTACTCAGAGTAGGTGTCCTCGTCGCGGCTGTTGTTGAAAAAGGCCAAAAATTTATAATATTCTTCAAATCTAATGGGGTCATAAGGGTGACTATGGCATTGCACACACGAGAACGACGTACCCATAAGTGTTTCCCAAGTGGTGTTTACGCGATCAACCACCGCTGCTGTTCTGAATTCCTCATTGTCCGTTCCACCCTCGTCGTTGGTCATGGTGTTGCGATGAAATGCAGTAGCAATAAGCTGATTTTCGGATGGTTCTGGCAGCAAATCTCCCGCTATCTGTTCTTTTAAAAACCTATCGTAAGGCATATCTGCATTGAAAGCCTTTATAAGCCAGTCGCGATATCGCCAAATATTCCTTCGGCCATCCCGCTCATATCCTTTGGTATCAGCATATCTAGCCATGTCTAGCCACATGGAAGTCCATTTTTCGCCAAAGGCCGGCGATGCTAGCAAGCTATCCACATAGGTTTCAAACTGGTTGTTTTTCAAAAAAATTGACTTGGTTTTCTCAGGTGCCGGAAAACCAATTATATCCAAAGCAGCCCTTCTGACCAAATCCTCTTTTGGTGCCATTTCTGAAGTTTTCAGGCCATTTTTTTCGGCATTTTCATAGATAAATTTATCTATGTCGTTCTTTACCCAGTCGTTGCTGGTGTTTGGAATTTCAGGTTTTCTAACTGGTACAAATGCCCAATGTTGCTCCCATTCAGCTCCTTGGTCAATCCATTTTGTTAGAATTTTTATTTCTTCATCGGAAAGAGGCTCTTTTTCGTGGGGCATGCGTTCTTCTGGATCTTTTAGAGTCAGCCTTTTGATAAATTCACTTGCAGAAGCATCGCCGGGAACAATTCCAATTTTGCCAGATTTACCTTTTGAAAATGCTTCCTCCTTAAACAAAAGGCTGTAGCCTCCTTGTTTTTTTACACCGCCGTGGCAGCTGATACAGTTTTTATTGATGATGGGTTTTACCTGAGAACTGTAGTCTATTTTTTCCTCGAAAATACTGCATGAGCATAAACCAAGAATCAGAAATGCTCCGATAAAATAGGGCTTAAAAGACATTTTTTACTAAGGTTGAATTTCAGAATTCAAATTAGCAAATTTTATTATTAAATGTCTGTTCTAATGATTTTCTTTTAAGATTGGATGGACTCAAGGTGTGGCACTTACCCAAACTTCGCCGTTTTCCAGAATTTCCTTTTTCCAGATGGGTACTGTTTCTTTGAGTGTATCTATAGCATATTGGCATGCCTCAAAAGCCGCTTTACGGTGGTGAGAAGACACCGAAATTATGACTGGAATTTCGCCAATTTGGAGTAACCCGACTCTGTGATGAATGGCGATTTTCCGAATAGAAAATATTTCGACGGCCTGCTCTGCTATTTTTCTCATTTCAGAAATGGCCATTGGCTCATAAGCCTCAAAATCAAGACTCAACACCTTTAATCCCTTGGTATGGTTTCTCACTGTTCCTACAAAATGTACAAGCCCTCCACAGTCGGGGCTTTCAACAAAAGCCTGACAAGCCGAAAGGTCCAAGGCTTGCTTGCTCAATACTATTTCGATATTTTTTTCTGAATTAGCCACCGCTTACTGGGGGTATAAGTACAACTTCGTCTCTGTGGTTCAAAACAAACGTGTCTTGAACATACTCCTCATTTACTGCTATTCTGAGAGAATTTAGTCTTTCTAATTCCGGAAAATCTTGTTTGAGTTTAGTCAAAAAAGCGTACACCGAACATCCCACCGACACATCTAAAGATTTCTCAAAAGTGCCAATGATGTCCTTAGTTATACCAAAACAAAGCAATTTTACTGTAATCATAAGAGCTTTCCGAATAACAAGTATTTGGTTTTATTTGCGGTCTCCCAATTAATTTTCTGACACAAAAATCAACATTTTTTACTGAGCCTCAAAAAATTTGTAGAAATTGGCCAATTATTTGGCGAAATGAAAGAGATAACGAAAATAATAGGTTTTTATGAAGACCTTAAGTCGAGCGGAAACATAGCCTGTGCATTGGCGGTAGTGGTGTATGTAGAGGGTTCGTCCTATCGCCGAACCGGTGCACGAATGCTGGTCTCAGAAGATGGCTTCTGGGAAGGCGGTATAAGCGGTGGCTGCCTGGAAGGTGACGCTCTCAAAAAAGCAAGAATGTCGATTCTGAAATCTAGACCAGAACTGGTGCGATATGATACCACCAAGGGCGATGACAACCAAATAGGTGTTGGTCTAGGCTGCAATGGCGTGATAGACGTTCTTTTTATTCCGGTAGATTTCGGTGATAGCAATAATCCAGTTGAAATCTTAAAAAAGAGTAGCGAAAAGAATGACTTCCCCTTGATTACTGTCACCAAGTCGGACAATGATGGTACTCTTCTTGGAAGGCTTTTTTACTTCGAAACGAAACGCAGCCTTGATTTTCTAGAAAAACATATGGATACGGAGACATTGGCCTCTGAAATCTCCAACTTGGAAAAATCTAAAAACTATAATTTTGGAAATGAGCTACGCTTGTTTGTAGAAATCTTGCCAAAACCCATTACAGTCTATCTTTTCGGGAATCAATATGATATCTATCCATTGATAGAGCTTATAAGAATGCTTTACTGGGAAGTTCGGATTGTCTCAGAGCCCAACAAAATTCAGAATAAAACTGGCTTAACCATAATCTCACCAAACGAACTAGACGAGAGCATTTTTAACGAAAACTCGGCGGCACTTTTGATGTCGCACTCCTTAGAAACCGATAAAAAAAATCTAAGAACGTTAAACAGTACAGGTGTGAGATACATAGGAATGCTCGGGCCGAAGAGTCGCTCTGAGCGGATATTGGATGAGCTTGAAAAAGAGGGTGTCAAAATAAAAACCGAAAATATTTTTGCTCCCACTGGTTTAGACCTAGGTGCTTCTACGCCGGAGGAAATTGCACTCTCCATTGTGGCCGAAATTAAGGCTTTTTTCAATGAAAGATCGGGTGGTTTTTTGAAAGAAAGAAGCCTTCCTATAAATGAACGAAACCAAGAAATTTTTAAATTTAATTGAATGATTTCTGCACAAAATGCCCTCGATCTAATTCTCCAAAATTCGATTGTCACAAAAAAAATATCCATTTCTTTTCAGGAAGCATTGGGGCGAGTTTTGGCGGAGGATTTGGTGGCTGATAGAGACTTTCCACCTTACGATAGAGTAACTATGGACGGCATTGCCATTGACAGCAAAGCGTTTGAAACTGGCCTTCGGAAATTCAAAATCCAAGAAATGCAAGGGGCCGGAGACCTCCAAAGTACGCTACAATCACCCGAAAACTGTATCGAAATCATGACTGGTGGCGTATTACCCTTGAACACTTCGGCAGTGATTAGGTACGAAGACCTAACCATCTCGAATGGCCAAGCAAGTGTCAATGCGGAGATAATAAAAGGGCAAAATATACATACCAAAGGCCAGGACAAAAAAGCGGGGGAATTGGTACTGAAAAAAGGCACAAAACTAAACGCCTCACATCTGGCGTTGGCGGCGTCCGTGGGTAAGCAAATGCTTGAAGTTTTGGAGCTTCCTAAAGTGGCTGTGGTTTCGTCGGGAGATGAGCTGGTTGAAATTAGCGAAGAACCGCTTCCACATCAAATCCGGAAGTCAAACGTATATGCTGTGGGTTCTCTTCTTAAAAAACTCCACGTTTCGGTGGCATATTTTCACATAGCCGATGACCTAGCGAAATCTACCAAAAAAATAACTGAACTGCTTCAAGGTTTCGATATTTTGATATTCTCCGGTGGTGTTTCGATGGGCAAAAAAGACTTTATTCCAGAAGCGTTAAAAGCCAACAATGTAGAGGCTGTATTTCACAAAATAGCTCAAAAACCAGGTAAACCCATGTGGTTTGGAAAAACACAAAAGAACCTGGTTTTTGCCCTTCCGGGTAATCCGGTTTCTACTTATCTCTGTACAGTAAGATATGTATTGCCTTTTTTTGAGAAATGCCTGGGTACAGCAAAAATTGACTTTGACAAAGTGATTCTGGCTGAAGACGTTACCTTCAAACCTCATTTGAGCTATTTTTTGCAAGTGAAAATCGAAAATATAAATGGCAGTTTAATGGCATTTCCCCTCAAACATAATGGGTCGGGCGATTTCATAAGCCTTGCGGAAGCAGATGGTTTCGTTGAGCTACCATGCTCTGACCAAACCATATTTAACAAGGGTCATGTTGTAAATTTTTTCGCAATTTGATATAAACCCAAACAAACTGTGACAAAAAAGGAAATAAGAAGCTCTTTTAAAGACCTGAGAAATGGCCTAAAAGCTGAGGAAGTAAAAAAAATGAGCATGCGG
The DNA here is from genome assembly GCA_035299025.1 of Leadbetterella sp. GTDB lineage: Bacteria > Bacteroidota > Bacteroidia > Cytophagales > Spirosomataceae > Leadbetterella. The sequence continues at coordinate 981,866 of DATGXK010000008.1, read as the reverse complement.
ATACACGATTTATTGTTCAGCAGACTCATGATGCACCGCTATTCGCCTATTCATCTTTATATACCCATAAAAAGAAATAATGAGGTGGATTCTCTTCTTATTTTAGAAACCCTTCGTCGCGATTTTGCACCAGATATTTATATTTCAAAAAGCCTTGAAAACGGTGAACTACTCCATGTAAAATTTGAGGCCACAACTAAGCTAGAAACTAATCGATGGGGAATTGACGAGCCAATAGAATTAGGGGATTCCCTTAACTCCAAAGCATTCTTTGAGCAATATAAAACCGAAGACATACTGGTTTTAGTACCAGTCTTAGCTTTCGACAAAAAGGGCAATCGAGTGGGCTACGGCAAAGGTTATTACGATAGGTTTCTTCAGCATGCCACAAACGACACTACCATCGTAGGGCTTTCCCTCTTTGAGCCCATTGAGTTAATCCACGATACTGATGCTCTTGATGTGAAAATGCATTTTTGTATTACTCCTGAGCGAGTTTGGCAAATATAAAACGATTTTTCAAATCGTTGGAAACCGTTTTCATTATCCGTTAACTTATTAACGATTTGAAAAATCGCACCACTAAAACCGCCAAGCTATTTTTATTAAAAAATCTTTTTCTTAATTTTGCATCCCATTTACACCCATCAATAGGTTTTCAACAAATTCAACAAAAAGAGAATAGACCTCTCTCTTTATCAATAATTTAAATGCTCTGCCATGGGTCGGGGGGTACATTAATTATCATGAAAGTTGCAGTAGTAGGAGCTACCGGTCTAGTGGGTGGCGAAATCTTGAAAGTTTTGGCGGAAAGAAATTTCCCAGTATCAGAAATCATCCCAGTCGCCTCTGAGCGTAGTATCGGGAAAAAAATCAGCTTTAAGGGCCAAGAATTTACCGTTGTGGGTTACGACGATGCCATCAAAATGAAGCCTAACGTTGCCATTTTCTCCGCAGGTGGTGGTACTTCTTTAGAAATGGCTCCAAAGTTTGCCGAAGCCGGCATTACGGTTATCGACAATTCATCGGCTTGGCGTATGGATCCTACCAAAAAATTGGTAGTACCAGAAGTAAACGCAGATGTGTTGACAACAGAAGACAAAATCATAGCAAATCCAAATTGCTCTACCATACAAATGGTGGTTGTAATGAAGCCTTTGCACGAAAAATACAAAATCAAACGAGTGGTAGTATCTACTTATCAGTCTGTTACGGGTACTGGTAAAGCTGCCGTGGATCAACTTTTTGCAGAAAGAGCAGGTGACGATAGTGTGGCGAAAGTATATCCTCATAAAATTGACCTGAATGTTCTTCCTCATATCGATGTATTCCAAGACAATGGTTACACCAAGGAAGAAATGAAGATGATCAAAGAGACCAACAAAATCATGGGCGACGATAGCATCAAAGTTACGGCTACCACGGTTCGTATACCTACCATCGGTGGTCACTCTGAGGCGGTAAACATCGAGTTTGAAAACGATTTTGATTTGGCAACTGTTCGTGAACTACTTGCAGCCACTGAAGGCGTAATAGTACAAGACGACCCAGCTAATTTCCTTTATCCAATGCCCATCACAGCACACGGTAAAGACGAGGTTTTTGTAGGCCGTATCCGTAGAGACGAATCACAAGCCAATACGCTAAACCTTTGGTGTGTAGCGGATAACCTTCGTAAAGGTGCCGCCACAAATGCCGTTCAAATAGCAGAATATCTTTTGAAAAAAGGAATGATTTGATTCAAAGATTCAACGAAAATACGAAAATCCCGCTGAGTAATTGGCGGGATTTTTTTTGTGTATATTATTACTTAAATTGCTATTTACTGAGCCCTTTTCTTGCCTTTAATCATAAATAAGAATAACTTTAGGAGATTATCCATTTTCCATGCGAATTCTCTTTTTCTTCACAGTTGCAATGTTTGTTTTTGGCCATGCCAATGCCCAAAGACGAAAACTTCTGTTTTCTGAAAAGATTGATTTTGAAAAACAACCTAAGGATATTGTGCAAAAACTGGACAGCGAAATGACCGAAGAAATGGATCGATTTCTAGGCTTTGGTTTTCATTTCTCTGTAAAAAGACTCTCCACCAAAAACATCACTGAAACGAAGAAAAAGGACGGTCTTTCGGTTAATTTTGGGTTTCAACTTCCGAAATATCTAAAAACCAAACCTCCAGAAAAACTATTAAAGGCAGGTTGGAATTTAGGGCTGAATCTTTAAGGCTAAACAAAAATAAATCAAGAAATTTCTCTTTTAACATGCGTCAAATATCTCTGTTTTTGCTTCTTTTCTGTGCGAAAATTAGCTTTTCACAATCACTCGAAAATACATTTCGACAGCTGTTAAAAGACCGAAACGCCACGGTTGGAATCTCTATCTACGATTTCAAAACCAAAAAAACTTATGGTATCAACCAAACAGAGCACTTCCCGATGCAAAGTGTTTTCAAGTTTCATATTGCTTTGGCGGTACTTGATTTGGTAGACAAGGGTAAATTAACTCTTACACAGAAAGTTTACATTTCGAAAGAACGCATGCAACCAGATTGGTACAGCCCATTACGAGACAAATACCCGAACGGTAACGTAAAACTCACACTTGCCGAAATCCTGAAACCCACGGTTTCTGAAAGTGATAATGTAGGTTGTGAAGTTTTACTTGACCTCATTGAAGGGCCAATAGTGGTAGATGGTTATCTCAAAAAAATAGGCATGAAAGACGTACAAATTAAATACAACGAAACCGTTATGCAGGCTTCTTGGGAACCACAGTTTGAAAACTACTCTTCGCCAAACTCTGCGGTTGAGCTTTTGAAAGCTTTGCACAATGGAAAAATATTGTCGTCGAAAAGTAGAACCTATGTCCAAAAAATGCTTTTAGAAACCTCCACTGGCCCAAATAGATTAAAAGGATTATTGCCAAAAGGAACTGTCGTTGCACACAAAACTGGAACTTCGGGAACCAATAAACAAACTGGCGAAATGGCTGCTGTAAATGACATTGGGATAATTACTTTGCCAAACGGAAACCAGTTTGCGATAGCCGTTTTTGTGAGCAAATCGAAAGAAAAAATCGAAACTAACGAAAAAATTATTGCCGAAATAGCCAAGGCTACCTATGATTTTTTGAAATGAGCGATTATGAAATTTTAGTAGGTAAGTTTACCTCATGTACTTTACCTAAAGAAAAATGGACGCACGAAGCACATTTGATTGTAGCCATTTGGTATTGCAAAACCTATGAGCCGCCAAAGGCCTTGGACTTGTTACGATATAACATAAAAACCTATAATATTTCGGTGGGTACCCCCAATTCTGATACACAAGGCTACCATGAAACCCTCACTAGGTTTTGGCTCTTGGTCGCTGCAAACTTTGTGAATTTAAACAAAGAAAAATCTTTTGAAGAAACCGCAGAAACGTTTATAAATTCAGATTGGGCAAGTCGAAACCTAGCTTTAAATTATTACACTAAGGAGACTTTATTTTCAGTGGAGGCAAGAAAAGATTGGGTAGAGCCTGATTTGATGCCTTTTAATTTATGACAAAGAAAAAACTTCTACTTTTTCGTTTATTGATTCCATAATTTTAGAAAGATTTTTGTCCTCCCCTTTAATTCCATATAGCTCAGAATAAAGTACTTTTACCAACCTCTGGATTTCTTCTCCAGAAAACTCGTTTTTTAAACCATTTGGCACTGTCATCAATATCTGCTCGGTGATGCTCGTTCCGTCCAATGCCGGTAGAATATATTTTACGTCTTTCAGCCAAAGTGCTCCATTTTTTTGGTAAAACACTATTCGTTTTATTCTTGAAGGTTTGTCTTCTCCATATTCTGGATCATCCACTTCCATCAAAAGATGCTTATTCTGGCTCTTGGAATATTGTTTCAGAAATTCAAATAGCCGCTCTCCTATTTGCTTGCCTCGGTGATTTTCCTTGACGGCCAAGTAGTCTAAAAGTAAAAAATCAGACCCAAGTAAATCAAACAAGAACCCAATACCCACCACCTCATTTTTGATTTTGGCTGTAAAAAGTACTTCTTTCTTTTCTTTAAGTCTGATTTTTAATGTTTCTAAAGTCTGTTGCTCGTTGGCTGGAAATGAAGTTTCATAGATTTTGAAGACGTCTTCAAGAGTGTCTTTTTGGTCTATTTCTATCTTTGTTATTTCCATTTTATAATTCTGGCACAAAGTTTCTCAGAGGTTTTCTTTTTATTCACTTTGCTATTTTGAGTTTCACAAAGTTTTCGCTTTGCTCATTTTTGATTTTTTAAACACATAGCCACATAGTTAACATAGAAAAATAAGCTTTTTTCTCCTATCCCTTTGCCTAAATGCCTTTATGCCTTGTGCCTCATCGCCTTTATGCCTCCATTCCCTAATTGCCTTCAAAAAAACTCACTCAATCCCCTTCCCTGTGGCAGCCCAATAGATGCCGCCATAGATGTGGTCAAGGAAGGTTTGATCTGAGAATGTGGAAGGAATATGACCTAAAGCTGTATAAAATGCTCTTCCGCCATCATAAGGGTGATACCAGCTGATAGGATGAACTGCTCCCATTCCCTTTCCCTCATTTGGTCCCCATTTGGCAGCAGGGTTGTAGGTTTTTTCGTCAACCGTAACAAGAATCTTTAAGTCTGTTGATTTTGCTGGAGTTTGGAACTCGTACCATTCGTCGGTCCAAAGGAGTTTTTTTGGGAAACGCTCCATTCCTGGGAAATTGCTGTCTTGTACTCTCAAATAGGCCGTTTGGTTTGCTGGATGAATTTTGAACATCATTCCCACCATTTTGGTGTACCAAGGCCATTCATATTCGGTGTCTGAGGCACTATGAATACCTACCCAGCCTTTGCCTGCTTGTATAAATTTCTCGACTGCTTTTTGTTGTTCGTCGTTCAAAACATCTGCGGTGGTGTTCAAGAAAATAATGACCTGATATTTCTCTAGGTTTTTTTCATTGATAAACATCGTATTTTCTTGCCAATCAACATCAAAAAAATGACGTTCTCCCATTTTTCGGATAGCCTCCACTCCCTCATGAATAGATTCATGATGCCAGCCAGCAGTTTTTGTAAACAATAAAACCTTGAACTGTTTTTGAGAAAAAGCAGAAAGAGAACACAGAAAGAGAACAACTAAAGAAAAAAGATACTTGTTTTTCATGATAATTTTGATTGGTTGAATATTAATAGCCAAAAATACAAAAAGATTTGGTTTGTGGTCGTTCTAAACACAAAAGACCTTCAGGCCAATGCCTAAAGGTCTTTTTCTAAAGATTATTTCTAAAACCTAGAATATCATTTTTTGCAATAAAAAAACACCAATACCTGCAAAATATCCTATCAAAGCTAGCCAACTCATTTTTTTGAGATACCAGAAGAATTCTATTTTGGCAATTCCCATGGCAGCAACACCAGCCGCCGAACCGATGATTAATATGCTCCCGCCCGTACCGGCACAAAAAGCCAAAAGCTCCCAAAAAGGGTCGTCCATCGGAAATTGTTCTAAGCCATACATACCCATTGCGGCAGCTACCAAAGGAACGTTATCAACAATTGCAGACAAAAGACCGATTATTGTCACCACTACAGTTTGATTTTTTAGATTATCGGTTAGCCAAGTGGCCACGGAGGTTAGCATTCCCATGGTTTGTAATGCTCCTACGGCCAATAATATTCCAAGAAAAAATAAAATACTTGGCATGTCTATTTTTTCTATAACTCTGAAAATAGAAAGCCTGTTTTTGACATCTTCCGATTTGTTCTTAATCAAAGTCTCTGCCACAGCCCAAATGGTTCCTAAAGCCAGTAACATCCCCATAAATGGAGGCAAATGAGTGACCGATTTAAAAACGGGAACCGATAATAAGCCTATTAGTCCAACCCAAAATATAATGTTTTTACCAAATTTAACTTCTTCAGAATCAGTGTTTTGGCTATTCTCTGCTTTTATAGGCAATGTACCTTTCATTTGAGATGAAAGTACCAATAAGGGTATCAAGAGACTCACAAGGGAGGGTAAAAGCAATTGTGAAATAATATTACCCGTTGAAATTTGTCCCCCAATCCAAAGCATGGTGGTGGTAACGTCACCAATTGGAGACCAAGCACCACCAGAGTTGGCTGCGATAACTATCATTCCCACATACATGAGCCTCAATTTACTATCGTGTACTATTTTGCTTACAAGAGTGGCCATCACGATGGTTGTAGTGAGGTTATCCAAAAGTGCCGACATAAAGAAAGTAATTATGGCGATAATCCACAATAAGCCTGATTGACTTTTGGTGCTTATTCGATCGGTAATTATCTCAAAACCTCCATACGTCGCTATAAGCTCAACAATGGTCATGGCACCCATTAAAAAGAACAAAATACTAGCAATTTCGCTCAAATGTTCGTTCAGGTGATGCAAGGTTTCCTCAATATTGGTAGATACCAAAGCCACAATGGTCCAACAAAGTACACCTGTTAATAATGCCGATGCTGACTTGTTTATTGACAATTTGTGCTCCAACACTATGGCAGCATAACCAACGATAAAAATTAGAACTATCAGTACTTCCATGAGTTTCATTTAATTATTGTTCTTCAAAAATACTAGGTTTATGTTTACACCAATTGTAAAAACTTACAGTTTTGGCATAAACCCTCAGCCCAATTTGAAATAGTACAGTTTAGAGATTGAAAAATTATATAAATCCTGACCTAATTAGGCATTAATTAGGTTCCATTCGTTTCTGTATGGCCTCCAAAGCAATTTATTTGCCTTTTTGTTTTTGATAAATCGCTCAGTTTCAGGATTCCACTTTAGTGATTTACCCAACCTATACGAAATCAAGCCCAAATGCATCGGCAGGGTCATTTTTCTGGCGTATTCGAGATTACTTTCTGGTTGTTTTCTGCTTTTTACGGAGTCTACAAAGTTTTGCTGATGCCCTGGAGAACGAATAATAGAAATAGGAACCTCAGGAACATCTAGCATCGTAATACCATTGATAGTAATTTCTTTGGTACTATAATCGCAAATTAGAGTTCCTTTTTCTCCCTCAAAATATGCTCCAATACCTCTTTTGGCTGCCCCTGACACATTTGGAGGTGTAGATGTCCAGAAAATTTTCAAATCATCAAATTCATATTCTATTTCAATAGTCTTAGGTGCATCTCCTACTCCATCTGGTTTTTCGCCATTGGCTGTTACTTTTCGTAAGTTCTGCGGATTCAGAGACATCCAAACTATATCCGCAATATGACACCAAAAATCCTGAAAAACTCCGCCAGAATAGTCCAGAAAATATCTGTAATTGAAATGCACACGTTCTGGGGAATATTCGTGATAAGGTGCTGGTCCAAGCCACATATCATAGTTGAGATTGGCTGGTGGTTTTTGGTAATTTGAAGGACCTAGTACTGGCGGAAGTCCTGTTTTCCAAAGCCTTACAGTATTTATTTTGCCTAAAACACCCGACTGAATAATTTCCTGTACTCGGTGGTAGTTGTCGCCTGCGTGTATCTGTGTGCCGAGCTGAAATATTTTATTGTGCTTTTTTTGTGCTGTCAACATCATTTGACCCTCTCTTACGCTGTAGGATAACGGTTTTTCGCCATAAACATCTTTGCCAGCTTCAAAAGCCAAAATGGCCAACTGTGCGTGCCAATGGTCTGGTGTGGCTACTGTTATGGCATCAATATCTTTTCTATCTAAAACTCTCCTGAAATCGTCAAAAAGCTCTAGCTTTCGATCAGGATATTTTTCTGAATATTTCTTTGCAGTATTGTTAAGATGCTCGGAATCTAAATCGCAAATGCCTACCACATCTACCTCTGGCAATGCTGCAAACCAATTGAGGTGGCTGTTGCCCATTCCGCCAAGGCCAATGTGTGCCACTCTTACTTTGTCGCTAGGAGCTATTCGTCTGGCAAAACTCGGAAATGCCGCCATACCAAGTGTGGCCAAGGCGGTCTTCTGTAGAAATTCTCTTCTCGATGAAATGTTTTTCATATTAAAAATAGGGTTGAATTATTTTGAATATGAAAGTAGGTGATTTTTTATTCGAGAAAAACAATTTTCCTAAATTGTTTAGGCTGAGTTGACCTCAAATATTAAATAAGGCAATTAATATGGAAATAATTCTGTTTTTTTAACATTGGACAAAAGCAGGCCCGACCAGCGGTCTGACTGTCACTTACAAGCTCTCTACCAAAAGCTCGGCCAAGTCGTATACTTTAACTTCGTGTTCTTTTTCTTTGTTTTTTACGCCGTCAGACATCATCACCATACAGAAGGGGCAAGCCACAGCTATGGCTTTTGAACCTGTGGACAAAGCGTCTTCAATTCTTTCTATGTTTACATCTTTTATGCCTTTTTCCGGTTCTTTAAACATTTGACCTCCACCAGCTCCACAGCAAAGTCCGTTGGTTTTGCATTTTTTCATTTCAACCAACTCGGCATCTAGAGCTTTGATCAAATCTCTCGGGGCCTCATAAATATCGTTGGCTCTTCCCAAATAACACGAATCATGATAAGTGATTTTTTGCCCTTTAAAGGCCCCTCCTTCTACTTTAAGTTTTCCTGAACTTATCAATTCCTGCAAGTAAGTAGAGTGATGAATTACTTCGTAGTTTCCTCCGAGTTCAGGATATTCATTTTTGAGTGTATTAAAACAATGCGGACATGCGGTCACAATCTTTTTTACATTGTAGCCATTCAATACTTGAATATTTTGCTGGGCCAACATTTGAAACGTAAACTCATTACCTGCTCTTCGGGCGGGGTCGCCAGTGCAAGCCTCCTCTGTACCCAAAACTGCAAACTTTATATCAAGATGGTTCAAAATTTTTACAAAAGCTTTGGTTACTTTCTTATATCTGTCGTCAAAAGAACCCGCACATCCTACCCAAAACAATATTTCTGGCGATTGACCATTGGCCGCCATTTCGGCCATTGTAGCTACTTTGTAATCCATAAGTATTAAAGAAAGATTTAAAACAAAAATAGTATGCTTGCATAACATTTGCAAGTCGTTTTATTTTTTATTGAAAGTTTCCCTTATAAAATATTCTTTTTTTAATGACCAGCCCTTGTTATAATACAAATATGACACCTTTGGCTATATCATTGTCAAATAAACACCAAACAATAGTTGGATTTTACTAAAAAGTCAGGTAATTATTAGATATTTTTGAGTTTTCAAATAAACAACCAATGCTTAACAGAACCACTAAAAATATTTCTTCTAAATACCCCGAAAAAGTCCTACAATTTGGCACTGGTGTACTTCTTAGAGGACTCATAGATTATTTTATTGATAAGGCCAATAAGGCCGGTATTTATAATGGCAGCGTGGTAATGGTCAAAACCACGGGGCCCGATGTTTCTGAATTTACGAACCAAGATAACCTCTACACCATCTCAGTAAGAGGGCTGGAAAACGCCAAAACCATAGAAGAGGACATTATTGTAGACTGTATCAGCAGAACACTTAGCACGAAAATACATTGGGAAGAAATACTGCAGACGGCCGAAAACCCTGAGATTCAGTTGGTGGTTTCGAACACAACCGAAGCTGGACTTGTGTATGTTCAGGAAAACTTGGCCGAAGGGTGCCCTGATTCCTACCCCGGAAAACTAACTGCTTGGCTGTATAAAAGATATGAAACCAATAAAGCTGAAACGATAATTATACCTACCGAATTGATTGTTAACAATGGTGCTATTCTTAAAAGCATTGTAGACAAACACGTGAAAGCCAATAATTTTGAAGAAGGTTTTGGTGAATGGCTCAGTCAAAAAGTCAAATTCTGTAGCTCATTGGTAGATAGAATAGTTCCGGGTAAACCAAATGATGAAGAGGCAGGAAAACTTTTTGAAAAAATTGGATATCAAGATAATCTCATTATCAAAGCGGAAGTTTATCGGCTTTGGGCGATTGAAGGTGAGGGTCTTGAGGATATATTGGGTTTTGCCGAGGCAGACAATGGGGTGAAAATTGCCAAAAACATCGACAAATACCGCGAACTAAAGCTTCGTCTTCTAAATGCCCCGCATACACTTTTATGTGGCATGGCTTACTTGTCAGGATTTAGGCTCGTAAAAGAAGCCCTTTCTGACGAAATGATGGAAAAATACATTACTATTTTGATGCTCACTGAGCTCGGGCCAGCAATTCCGCTCAATTTAGACCAAAAAACCACCCATAGATATGGAAGAGAGGTGATGGACAGGTTTAGAAACCCCTATCTTGAACATCAATGGCTTAGCATAACACTTCAGTATACCCTCAAAATGAAGGCAAGGGCTATTCCTCTTTTATTAAACTACTACAATACCTTCGACTCCGTACCGCAATATTTTGCCAGATGTTTTGCCGCATATTTGCTGTTTATGAAGGCTACCGAAGAGGAGAACGGTAAGTTTTATGGGGAGCATGAAGGAGAAAAATATATTATCAATTGTGATTCTGCGGCTTATTTTAAATCCGTTTGGGAGCACAATTCGGCACACGAAGTGGTTTCGGTAGTGTTAAGAAACAAAGAGCTTTGGGGTTCTGACTTGAGTGAACTTAAGGGCTTTGAAAGTAATGTGGAAAATCACTTATCCAACATGATGATGTGCGGCGTAAAAGACGTTGTGTCGGCATTGAATGTTTATGCCTGATTATAATCAAATTTTGAACAAAATAGCCTTTGAGGAGTTCTCAAAGGCTATTTTGTTTTTTCACAAATGCGTCAAACGGTCTGTTCGGATATACCAACATCTGCAGACCCTTGTTCCTCGGCCGGAAGGCCAAAAATGTCCTCAAAGGCCGCATATATGCTACACATGCCGAGCGGAAGGGTAAAGATAATTCCGATACCCAACACGAGCATCCCTGCTCCTATGATAATACCAACTACAAACAAAAACAGAAGAATCATAAACCAGTTTTTGCCAACCACTTTGCGGCTGATTTCCATTGAAGCCCAAGATTCTTTATTGTGAAAAACCGCCACCATTGAAGAGAATGCCCAGCTTATACTAAAGTAAATCATTATCAAGAAGCCGATTGCTAAAATTGGTAAAGGGCCTGCCATTATAGCGTTCCAAATTTCCTCGTTATCACTATCTTGTAAAGTGAAAATACTCACTCCAACCGAAATAATAAAAGGCATAATACAGATCAGTATAACCACAAAAGTTATTAAGGTAATTACTATGAGTTTGGCTATGTAATTGAAGCCGTTGAAAAAAGTATTGAAAGGTGGGTTGGCGTTCTGTTTGGAAATGACGTTAGCTACCAAATAAAAACCAAAAACAAGGCATGGAGACACAATAAGAGAGCCGAGAATATTGAGAAAAGGAATGAAATTTATTACCATCGTAATGGCAAAATACAAAACGGTATAACCTATGAAGGAGCCCATGTTTGCCTTAAAAATTTCATATCCACGGGAGATATAATCGCCAATTTTGACTTCATAGCCATTGGCCAAACTGTTTGCTAGTTTTTGTGACATATTAATAGGGGTTTAATTTAAGATGATGCAATTTAGAAATTCATTTGTTATTATCAATATATCTGCCTAAAGTTCAAAATTTGTTCATAAAAAAAGCCCTTGATTTTTCGAATCAAGGGCTTTTACTGATATCTTTTATCTTATGCCACCAATTTGACTTCATAAAACGACGAGTGCTCAAATTTTCTTTGGGCGTATTCCTTGGTTACCTCAAAAGTCTTGACGGTCTTATCTGATGGAAGCTCAAACATTGCATCGGTAAGAATAGCCTCACAGATGGATCTCAAGCCTCTGGCCCCAAGGTTAAAAACAATCGCCTGCTCCACAATATAATCTAGTGCCTCTTCTCTAAAGTCAAGTTTTATACCTTCCATCTCGAAGAGTTTTTTATACTGCTTTACAAGAGCATTTTGTGGCTCGGTAAGTATTTTTCGGAGAGTCTCTTTGTCTAATGGGTTCAAATAGGTAAGCAATGGCAAGCGGCCTATCAACTCTGGTATCAGGCCAAACGACTTCAGGTCCTGCTGGGTTACAAATTTCAACAAACTATCTTCGTTGTTGAAATCAATTCCTTTTGTCTCCACTTTAAACCCTATTGGAGCCTTATTTATTCTTTTGGCTATATGACGAGCTATGCCGTCAAAAGCCCCTCCACATATAAAAAGAATATTCTCGGTATTGACCTGTACTAGCTGCTGATCGGGGTGCTTACGTCCTCCCTGAGGCGGAACACCCACTATGGATCCTTCTAAAAGCTTGAGTAGCCCTTGCTGAACACCCTCACCACTCACATCGCGGGTGATTGAAGGGTTATCTGACTTACGAGCAATTTTATCAATTTCGTCTATATAAACTATACCTCTTTCGGCCAATTCGGCATTATAATCTGCTGCCTGTAGCAATCTACTCAAAATACTTTCTACGTCTTCTCCCACGTATCCGGCCTCTGTAAGAACTGTGGCGTCGGCTATGGCAAAAGGAACTTGAAGCATTCTGGCGATGGTTCTGGCCAAATACGTCTTGCCTGTGCCTGTTTCACCCACCATTATAATATTCGATTTCTCAATATTTACGTCGTCATCGTTTTTGGGTTGCGACAAACGCTTGTAGTGGTTATAAACAGCAACTGAGAGCACCTTTTTGGCTTCGTCTTGGCCAATAATAAATTTATCGAGGTAGTTTTTGAGATCTATCGGAGGTTTTATATCAAACTTGGGTAGATCTCCTTTCTTTTTCTTTTTAGACTTCGGCCCTACACCATATAGTTCTTGCTGAATCAATTCATAACCCTGCTCTATGCAAAGGTTGCATATATGCCCGTCTGTTCCTGAGAGTAAAAGCTCTACTTCGTTTTTTTTTCTCCCGCAAAAAGAGCAGTTGGGTTCTTTATTTGATGCCATTTGGTAAAATTTTTACAAAAATAATTGATTATAAATAATTAACAGTGAAACGAGGGCAGAAAAGTGCTTTTGAAACAAAATGAGCCTTTCCAAAATGTATTGGAAAGGCTCACATATTACGAACAATATCAAATCAATTTCTATACAAAACCTCGTCTATAAGACCGTAAGCTTTAGCTTCTTCTGCTTTCATCCAATAGTCTCTGTCTGAGTCTGCCTCTATTTCTTCAAAAGTTTTGCCAGAGTGTTTCGCAAGTATTTCATAAAGCTCTTTTCTAAGCTCAATGATTTGCTTTACAGTTATCTCCATATCGCGTGACTGACCTTGTGCACCACCGCTTGGCTGGTGAATCATCACTCGTGCATGAGGCAATGCTGTACGCTTGCCAGCTGCACCACCTGCCAACAATACCGCTCCCATAGAAGCTGCCAATGAAGTACAAATAGTGGCCACCTCTGGTCGCACATATTGCATGGTGTCATACATTCCTAGGCCGGCATACACAGAGCCACCCGGGCTATTGATGTACATTAAAATGTCTTTTTTGGCATCTACAGACTCTAAAAACAACAACTGAGCCACTACTATGTTGGCGATTTGGTCGTCAACTCCAGTTCCCAAAAATATGATTCTGTCCATTATTAAACGAGAGAATACATCAATGGCTGCAAAACGCATCGGTCTTTCTTCGATAATGTTGGGAGTCATGTTGGTTACATTGTGCTTCATGTAGTCGTCTATCATCAGACCACTCATTCCTTGGTGATGCACCGCATATTTTCTAAATTCTTCTCCTAAATGCATTTTATTTAATTTGTTTAACTTAAAACTATCTAAATTATCTAAAAGTTCAATACCCCAAAACGAAAAAATCGGGTTTGAGCGAACCCAGTACCCGATTTTTATTATTTATATTTTCAAGAAAAATTATACTTTGTATTTCTCTGAAGCGATTGAATTGAACTCCTCCACCATTACTGATTTGGTTTCTTTCTTCACTTTTTCCTTCACAAAGTTTAATACCTTTCTTCCGAATGCTTTCTCAAAATGCTTTTTGGTAGCTTCATTGTTTTTCTCTCCCAACTGCTTTTTGGCCATGCTGTCTATGAATTCCTCCATACCTTCAAAACCTCCTTGCTGACCAAAATATCCTCTGATTTCGTTTTTGATTTCTTCCAAAACATCATCGTATTGTACTTTGATATCGTTTTGTTTAGCTATTTCGGTTTTGATAAGATCTAACTTCAATCCTTTGGCTATAGCATCAAATTCCTTCTCTACGTCAGCCTCTGTAGCTTTTCCTTGGTTAATTTCAATCAACCATTTCTTCAAGAACTCATTTGGAAGCTCAATTGGCGTGTTGTCTATCAACAATTTATCTACATCAAAGTCCAAAAGAAACTCAGACTCTCTGTTGTAATTTCCTTTGATAATCTCTTTCAACTGAGTCACAAACTCTTCTTCAGAAGCCGCTTTGCCAGGCCCTAAGACCTTATCAAAAAGCTCTTGATTTAGCTCCGAAGGGCTAATTCTGGTTATTTTCTCAACCACAAAATCGAATTCTCCTTCAAGTGCAGCCGCGTCTTCATCTGATTTACCCGTTGCGAAGCCCAATTCTTTGGCTGTTTCAAAAATAGATTGAATATCAAATTTCAAAGAGCTGCCTTTTTCAAGTCCAACGAAAAGTTTTTGAGCATCTGCCTTTACTTTATCCGTTGGTATTCCAGACTGGAAACTAAACTCTGTAGACTCTTGGCTTAATTTTCCAAAAATAATGTCACCAAGTTCTGCTTCTTCTGGCTCTGTTTCTGCTCCAAACCTGTTTTTTAGGTCTTCTATTGTCGTTGCTATTTGCTCATCCGAAGGTTGAATTTCGTATTGCGTAATAGTCGGAAGTTTTTCTACGTCTACCGTAAAATCCGAAGCAAAACCTATTTCGTATTCAAAAACAAACTCTTTTTGATTAGCCCAATCTATTTTATAAGAATCCTCTTTTGGAGTTGGCTCACCTACAACGTTAAGTTTATTGTCTGCAATAGCTGCATTTACAGCATCACTGGCTACTTTTATAACCTCGTCTACTAAAACTCCCTTCCCGTAAATACTTTTGATATATTGAAGCGGCACATGCCCAGGTCTGAAACCTTTAACATTTGCGGTTTTAGCGTATTCTTTAAGTTTTTTATCTACCAATCCTTTGTAATCTTCCTCGCTTACTTCTACCGTAAGGTTTGCCAATGTAGAAGAAACTTTGTCAAATTTTGTTTGCATTTACTTGAATTTTTGTTCGAACTCTATAAAATTTAAAAACCCTTCAACCATATTTTAGGATTGAAGGGTTAGAAGTACGGGCGGAGGGAATCGAACCCCCACGCCTTGCGGCACTAGATCCTAAGTCTAGCACGTCTACCAGTTCCGCCACGCCCGCAAGTGAATACGTCTTTCGATTATTCGGGGTGCAAAGTTAGACTTATTTTTTTATTAATCAAAAAAACCACAAATGTTTTTCGTTTTTTTTAAACAAATTATTTTTCTACCAAACGTAATGTAATTTTTACTTTAGAAAATATTAGTTTTTGCATACATTAGCAAAAATTAAATCTTACTTTCTGAGGAGGAGAAAAAATTGATGGGATTGAGTAAAGAAAATATATTGACCGTAGAACTGCCACATGAATACTATACCGAAGCCGAAAAAAAGGAAATAACCAAGTGGTATAAAAAGATTTTGCGTGGGGCAAAAGAGCATATCAAAGAAGGAGATACCAAATTGATAAGAAAGGCTCTTGATATTTCTATGGAGGCCCACAAAGAAATGCGTAGGAAATCTGGCGAACCCTACATCTATCACCCTCTTGAAGTAGCTTACATTTGTGTCGAAGAAATAGGACTTGGCCCTACTTCTATTATCTGTGCATTATTGCACGATGTGGTGGAAGACACGAGTATTACTTTGACCGAAATAGAGAAAGATTTTGGACCAAAGGTGGCTCAGATAATTGATGGGCTTACCAAAATAGCCGAGAATTTTGAGCAAACGCAGTCTGCTCAAGCCGAAAACTTCAGAAAAATGCTCTTGACGTTATCACAAGACGTAAGGGTAATTCTGATAAAACTGGCCGATAGACTACACAATATGCGTACACTGGGTAGCATGGCTCGCAACTCACAACTAAAAATTGCTCACGAGACCATTTATATATATGCTCCACTTGCCCATAGGCTTGGTTTGTATCAAATAAAATCTGAACTTGAAGACCTTTACCTAAAATATACCGAACCAGATATTTATAAAGACATTTCTTCGCGATTGAACACCTCAAAGGCCGCAAGAAAACGGCTCATAGACGGTTTCATGAAACCAATTTCGAAGAGACTCAAAGACGCTCACTTAGATTTTTACATAAAAGGGCGACCAAAGCACATTTATTCTATTTGGAAGAAACTTCAAAACCAAAATGTAAGCTTTGAAAATATTTATGACCTTTTTGCCATTAGAATTATCCTCACCGGAATTCCTCCTCAAGAAAAAGAACGTGAAAAAGCAGCCTGCTGGCAAGCGTATTCTATCGTAACGGACGAGTATAAACCTAACCCAGACAGACTTAAAGACTGGATATCGACCCCAAGAGCCAACGGCTACGAGTCGCTTCACACCACCGTGATGAGCAATGCCGGTGTATGGGTAGAGGTACAAATACGTACCGAGCGTATGGACGAAATCGCCGAAAAAGGTTACGCAGCACACTGGAAATATAAAGGAGCAGATACCTCGCTCGACAAACCACTTGACAATTGGCTAAATCAAGTCCGAGATACTTTGGCGTCTAAAGATAGTTCGGCAATAGAGTTTTTGGAAGATTTTAGAGGAAACCTATTCAATGAAGAAATATTTGTCTTTACACCTAAGGGCGACCTCCGAGTACTCCGAAAAGGAGCCACTGTACTAGATTTTGCTTTCGATGTGCATACCGAAATTGGACGGAAATGTACGGCCGGAAAAGTAAACAGCCATTTGGTGCCCATTAGCCACGTTTTGCAGAATGGCGACCAAGTCGAAATTCTAACTACTAAAAACCAAAAACCATCGGAGGATTGGCTCAGGTTTGTTGTTACTTCAAAAGCCAAGGCTAGAATAAAAGATACCCTCAAAGAATCAAACAAAGGCTACATAACCGAAGGTAAAGAAATCATAATCAAGAAATTAAAACATCTTGGGCTTGAAAACAACCTAGAAACATTCAACCAGCTTCGAGCTTTCTTCAACAAAAAAGACTATAATGAACTCTTTTATTTCTTTGGAAAAGGCTATATTCTTCCTGACGAGATAAAGAAATTTAAACATGAAAGGGAGGCCCTGGTCAACCGCCAGAAGAAAATTGTTATCGATGAAAAGGCCTTCAAAGATGCCAAAAGTTTTGAAAAAGAAATAAAACAAACCAAAGGCAACGATACCCTACTGATTGGTGACGATATGCAGCACATTGATTTCACACTTTCGAGATGCTGTAATCCTATCCCTGGCGATGATGTTTTTGGCTTTCTAACCATAAATGAAGGCATTAAAATACACCGAAACCTCTGCCCCAACGCCCAGCAATTGCTTTCAAATTATGGCAACAGGGTAATTAAAGCTCGCTGGGCCAGCCAAATAGAAAAATCTTACCTAGTTTCCATAGATTTGAATGGAATAGACCGTGTAGGCATGATTCAAGATATCTCGAAAGTGATTTCCGGCGAACTACATATTAACATGCGAGGGCTTTCTGTTGAAACTTTTGATGGTATATTTGAGGGAAAAATCAAAGTTTACGTGTTTGATACCAAACATTTGGATATTTTGATGTCAAAACTCGAGGAAATAGACGGTGTAAGTAGTGTTTCTAGAGGCCATGCTGAATAAACCAAAAATGAAGAAACCATCAGTCCTTAAAATACAGATAATCTTAATTATTAGCTTACTGGGCACAATTTGCTTCGCTCAAGATTCTACTTTTGTGCCAACCGTCACCCACAAAAGAGGCGTCATAGACACAAAAATCTTACATCTTGGAGTAAAAGCAAGTTCTAAAACCATTTTGGATTTATATCAACAGGCCGATGCCCAAAAATCTATAAAGCTTTACAAGAAATCAAAATATTTTCTGCCCATAGGGCCTCCACTCGTGTTAGGTGGTATTTATTTGGGGTATGATGCCATAAAAGGCACCAAAATGCAGACCGAAATTGACGGAAAACTTTACACTTATTATGTAAGACCAATAGAACAACTTTTGGGAGGTATTGCCATCTTCGCTGTTGGAGTTTGTATGATAGAATACGCCAACGAATTCAAATCTACCTCTGTAGACCTTTACAACAATAAGTTAAACTCAAAGGCCAAAGATAAAAAAGTTGGTGTATCCTTGGGTTTTACACCAAGTGGCAAGGTCGGTCTTTACACGAAGTTTTAATAATTTTATTTTTTCTACCATTAAAACCCTTAATTTTGCATTTTAAAAGAATTACCTAAGACGCAATTGGGCTCACAAACGCTATGGTATTAGAGAATAACAATAATTTTCAGGCGGCTAAGCAAATTTTTACAGCTTATCTTGAAAACAAACAATTGAGGAAAACCCCCGAAAGGTACGCTATTCTTGAAGAAATTTACAATCGCGGCGATCACTTCGATGTGGAGGACTTGTATATCTCCATGAAAAACAAAAAATACCAAGTCAGTAGAGCCACGGTTTATAACACCCTCGACCTTCTTGTAGAGTGTGACCTCGTCACGAAACATCAGTTTGGCAAAAACCTTGCTCAATACGAAAAATCATACGGATTTAAGCAGCACGATCATTTGATATGTATGGACTGCAATAAAGTGAAAGAATTTTGCGACCCGCGTGTACAAAATATTCAGAATATGGTAGGAGATTTTTTGAATTTTGAGGTGATGCATCACTCCCTAATTTTCTACGGAAACTGCAAAAACGCCAACTGCGAAAACAGAGTTAAGAATTAATACAAAAAATATAACAAAAATTAATGGTTGACATATTATTAGGACTTCAATGGGGCGATGAAGGCAAAGGAAAGATTGTGGATGTACTTGCCCCTGACTATAAAGTAGTTGCACGTTTCCAAGGTGGGCCAAATGCCGGCCATACGCTTGAGTTTGATGGTAAAAAGCACGTTCTTCACCAAATCCCATCTGGTATTTTCCGTGACGACTGCGTAAATATTATTGGTAATGGCGTTGTGTTGGACCCCATCATCTTCAAAAAAGAAATAGATGGATTGGCTGCTTACAATATAGACTTCAAGAAAAACTTGTTTATTTCAAAGAAAACGGCCATTATAATACCTACGCACAGACTATTGGATGCCGCTTATGAACAAGCCAAAGGAAGTGCCAAGATTGGCTCCACCTTGAAAGGCATTGGGCCAACATATTCCGATAAAGTTTCGCGTCAAGGATTGAGGCTTGGAGATATACTTTCTAAAAATTTTAACGAAAAATATCAAAAACTCGTCAATAGCCACAAACAGATTTTAGACTTCTATAAGTTTGAATATTCGCTTGAGGACGCTGAAAAAGAATTCTTTGCAGCCTTAGAATTCATCAAAACCTTTAACTTGGTAGATGGCGAATATTTGATAAACAGCCAATTGGCAGAAAAAGGCACCAAGGTCTTGGCAGAAGGAGCTCAAGGCTCTTTGTTGGATATTGACTTTGGTTCATATCCTTTTGTGACAAGCTCAAATACCACAGCAGCAGGCGTATGTTCTGGTTTGGGTGTAGCTCCTTCGAAAATCAACGCGGTTTATGGTATTTTCAAGGCTTACTGTACCAGAGTAGGTTCGGGGCCATTCCCTACTGAACTATTGGAAGAAACAGGCGAGAGAATGCGTAAAGAAGGAAGAGAGTTTGGTAGCACTACGGGCAGACCAAGAAGATGCGGCTGGATGGATTTGCCTGCTCTCAAATACTCTATCATGCTCAACGGTGTCACTCAATTGGTGATGATGAAAGTAGATGTTCTCAACATTTTTGAAGAAATAGACATCTGTACACACTATGAGCTTCCTGATGGAACCACCACAGAAGAGCTTCCTTTTGATATTTGTGATGTAGAAGTAAAACCTGTCTATAAAACCTTTAAAGGGTGGAATTGCTCTTTGGAAAACATAACAGATTTTGAGAATATGCCTGAAGAGCTAAAAGCGTATACAGCCTACATAGAGAAAGAAGTTGGCGTGCCTGTAACCTATGTTTCTACAGGTCCAGACAGAACCGCAACCCTTACTAGAGCCTCTGGCTTATGAACAAATATTTAGCAGGTTATGTATTTGCTGGAGAAACGCTCTTCAATGTAAAAAAGGATGGCTTAGCCATGGCACCGCAGCGTGTTGTGTCTGAGCCTTCTAAACCTGCACAAATAACCGCTCCTCATACTACTCCTTCCGAACAGGTAAAACAAACTGTTCAAGCCCCTGTTTATCAGAAAAAACTAGTTTTGGTGGTAAACGCACTTTCGATCACAGAGAAAGACCTACTAACAAAAATTATGCAGTCGGTGAAACGAAATATTGAAGATGCCGACATTATAGATATAGCAAACTTGCCAAATGCCAAATTAGAAAACTTTTCATCTGCCATTGAAATTGTAAGTTTTGGTGTGGCGATGAGCAAACTGGGTAGCAATTTGTTATTATTCCCTTATCAACTCCAAGAAAAACAGTCTGTTAGGTATCTTTTGGTGGACGACCTGAAAACCATTCAGGCCAACCAAAAAGACGAAAAAAGGCTTCTATGGGCGGCTTTGAAAACTTTTTATGGTATTTAAAAAACTTGTCAAGTACTTTTCAGAAAAAATTATCAAGTGGTAAAATTTACCACTTTTTTTTGTGCCATTTATCCCTTCAATAACTATTAAAAGAGGTAATAAGGCGGTTTGATACCGTTTAATAATTTTTTGAATTTATTCCCCGTCACTTATCCCAAATTCGCTGCCATTTATCGAATTACATTATGATAAGATAAAAAGCGGAAGCAATATTGCAATGTATTATAAAACAAAGCTTTCCTGATAAAACAATTATAACAATGAAACTACTTTATTCAAAACCTTTGATGTTGAGCAATCCTATGCGATTGCCTTCTGTTGGTGTTCTCTCTACAGAAACCGAAATGCAAATGCGTGTGGCTGGTAAGAGAAACCTAATCGACCTAAACGATATCGTTTATTTAAAAAGTGCTAAGAATTACACCATTTTTAAGCTTAGAAACGGTAAAGAAGTTATAAGCTCAAAAACACTCGGAATATTTGAGGAAGAGTTGAAAGGGATTTCAAATTTTGTTCGTCCTCATAGATCATATATCGTCAATTTCGATTTTGTTAAAGATCTTTTGTTCAATTGCCGAGGTGGCGAACTATTCATGGACAAAGAAGTTATTAATATCTCTCGTAGAAAAGCAGCAGACTTCCGAAGAAACTATAGACGTTTTCTGACGGCATCTGGTAAAAACGTCAGTACTACGATCAGAATGAAGACTAAACTGAGAGTGTCTTAATTTAAGCACTTAGACGTTAATTTTTACTTTTTGGGTTACTAGGAATGAAGCGTAGCATTGCCACGCTTCATTTTTTTTATTTGAATTAATCTATTAAAGACTCATAAACCAAATCATGAATTCTCTTTCGGGTTTTGTTTTTGAGTATTTTATTGTTTTCTGCTGAAGGATAAACCCGATTAGACAAAAATATATAAATAAGCTCCTTTTCGGGATCTACCCATGCCGCAGTGCCAGTAAAACCCGTGTGACCAAATGTTTGGTCTGAAGCATAATGCGATACACTGCCGTCGTCTTTTGTTGGTTTGTTCCACCCAAGTCCACGATGACTGATCGAAGATTGCTTTTTGGTAAACATATCTATTGTCTGTGGAGAAAAAAACCTGGTGTCTTCCAGTTGGCCTTTGTTGAGGTTCATTTGGAAAAGCTTTACCAAATCCCAAACATTGCTAAAAAGTCCGGCATGGCCTGCCACTCCGCCGAGCAAAGCGGCGTTTGGATCATGTACTGTACCTTTTATTTGAGACTTTCTAAAATCATTTGCCAATTCAGTAGGGGCTATATTCTGAATAGGCTTTTTGCTTAAAATATTAAAACCGGTGTTATGCATTCCCAAGGGCTGATAAATTTTAGTATCTACAAAAGCATCGAGAGCTTGTCCCGATATTTTCTCCACTACACGTTGCAAAATTATCAGTCCTAAATCGGAGTATAAATATTTGGGATTGCTTACCGATGATACTAGCCCACTTTTGATAATCCACTGAAAAACAGAGTCTTTTATCATAGGTTTTACAAAAAGACTGTCTGTTACTTTAAGATGATCTCTCGCAGCATTTTCTCTTGAAAAGAACTTTGGATTAGGTTCTGAAGCTGCTTCTTTGGTGTTTTCATAAAATGGAACAAATGCCTTAAGTCCCGCTTGATGCAGAAGTAAGTCCTTTACGGTTATATCCTTCTTGTTAGAATTCGCCAGCTCTGGCAAATAGAATGAAGCTTTCTGGCTGATATCTAGTTTCTTTTGATCGTAGAGCATCATAACGGCTTGCAGTGTAGCCGTAACTTTGGTTAGCGAAGCCAAATCGAAGATTGTTTGTGCATCTACTGGTTCTTGGAATCCATATCTGAGGTTTCCAAAAGATTCATAATAAACTACTTTTCCTTTTCTTGCTACCAATATCTGACACCCAGGAAACTCTTGATTTTCAATGGCATTATTAGCCAAAAAACTGATTTGATTAAGTTTAGATTGGTTCATTCCAACTTCAGAAGCTATACCCAGGCCAACTTTTCCAGAAGACTTGGTTTTTAAACCGAAATCCACCTTTCCATCTTGTGCCAACGTATTGACCGGTATCTTACCAGATGCTCCATTTACGCCAAAAATTACATTCGCCACCGCTCTATGGGCCTCTGGCTCATCCTCAAAACCGCATAATACCGTCTCAAATTCATCGAATAGCTTTAGACTATACGGATTTCCAAATACACAAACTATTACTTTGGTTTGCTCTTGAAGTTCCCTCAGAATTTTTATCACTTCTGGTACCACCCCAAAATTCCTACTATCGAGATTATGCATGCCATGAACGCCCACTATTACCAAGTCTTTCTGAGCCGCTTGCTCTATCACCCAAGTCCAATCTGTAGACTTTGAAGGCTTAAAAGGAATATTATAGTTTGAAATATTAGAATAAAAACCAAGTGTTTTTTGAAAAGCGTTATCGGCTTTCCCAGCAATTGACAGAGAGGCGTAACTCACCTTTTGGGAGTTGGCAAGTGGTACCAAGCCGTCGTCATCTTTCACAATAGTCGCTGCCTTGTCAAATATCTTTTGAGCTAGGTCTGCCGAGTTCTGATTGTTAAGATCTGGCAAAAGATTTCTAAGGTCTATGGGTTTGTATTTGTTCAATCCTGCCCAATATTTCGACATCAGAATTTTTCTTACCTTATAGTCTAAGTCATTAACAGATAGCGTACTATCCAAAAACTTCTGATGCAATGCCGAATAGGCCACTTCCAGGTTTCCCGTTTGCAGTAAAAGGTCATTCCCCGCCTGAAAAGCCTTAACCTCCGCGGCTCCTGTCGGAAAGTATTTCAACAAACCTCTCATATTTAAAGCATCCGTTACGACCAATCCTTGAAAATTCATGTCTTTTTGGAGATATGTTTTTATGATTTTCTCTGACACACTAGCCGGAATATTTGGAGCGTCGTCGAGCTGCGGAACATGAAGATGACCTATCATAACGCTCGCAATACTATCTTCTATTAAAGCCCTAAAAGGCATGGTTTCGATTTCGTTGATGTGCTTTATCGTATGATTCAGTACTGGCAATGCATGATGCGAGTCTTCTCCTGTATCTCCATGACCAGGAAAATGTTTGGCACTTCCCATCACGTTGGCTTTACGCATACCTCGGGCATAAGCCAATGAAAGATTGGTAACATTAGAAACAGATTCGCCGAAAGACCTAAAGTTTATTACTGGATTTTTGGGGTTAGAATTAATATCTGCGTCCGGAGCGAAGTTTATATGAACTCCTAGCCTTTTGCATTGCTTTCCTATTTCATAAGCCATTTTTTCTATCAGTTCGGGGTCTCCCGTAGCCCCCAAAGTAATGGCCTTGGGAAAAGAAAAAACGTCATCGAGCCGCATACCGAGTCCCCACTCACCATCTATACCAACCAATAGCGGAATCTGAGCGACGCTTTGATATCTGTTCGTAAGCTCCGCCTGTTTCAGTGGGTTACCTTGAAAAAAAATAACCCCTCCTAGATGGTATTTCCTTATTTGTTCCTCTACCCTTCGATAGTCGTTTTCGTTTCTATTCGAAAACGCCGCTATCATAAAAAGCTGCCCGATTTTTTGTTCCAAGGTCATTGTAGCCAAAATGCTATCAGCCCATGCAGCTTGTTTTTGCTTAAAATCAATGGGTTTTACTGGCTCCGCAATGGTTTTGGGCAAACTATTTTGAGAAATATTTGCTGAAATAAACAATCCTGAAATCCCTATTAACAAAGTAAAGCTGAAAAGTACAAAATGGGATTTTTTCATAGGTTTTTGAGATTTCGAATTACAAAAAAGCACTTTTTCTGAAAGAATTAAAAATTTTTGTGGGCTACAATACTCCAAAACTCTTCAAAAAGGCAATATGAGAGGATAGAATTGACCTTTTTCACGAAGAACCGATATAAATTCAGAGTACTCATTAATTTTCGTAAATTTGCGGCTTCGTTTGCGGCCTTACTGGCCGAAAACGCAAAAAATAACAAAAGAATATGCTGACAGTTTCTAATCTTTCGCTTCAGTTTGGTAAGCGAGTATTGTTTGAAGACGTAAATCTCAAGTTTGTACCAGGCAACGTGTACGGGCTTATAGGTGCCAATGGTGCTGGAAAAACCAC
Organism: Leadbetterella sp.; assembly: GCA_035299025.1. Taxonomy (GTDB): domain Bacteria; phylum Bacteroidota; class Bacteroidia; order Cytophagales; family Spirosomataceae; genus Leadbetterella. The sequence goes on along the minus strand of DATGXK010000008.1, from coordinate 956,999 downwards.
TTTCGTAAAAATCTTATCTGGCGAACTTGATCCTACCTCTGGCCGGGTTTCTATGGATCCGGGTGAAAGAATGTCGGTTTTGAATCAAAATCAAAACGCTTTTGACGAATATACTGTCCTCGACACCGTTTTAAGAGGAAACGAAAGGCTGTATGAAGTAATGCTTGAGAAAGACGCCATCTATTTGAAACCCGATTTCAGTGAGGAAGACGGCAATAGAGCTGCTGAATTGGAAGGTGAATTTGCCGAAATGAACGGCTGGGAGGCAGAGTCTGATGCCGGATCTTTGCTTTCAGGCTTGGGAGTAACAGAAGACCTCCACTACTTGTTGATGAAAGACATTAACCCAACCGAAAAGGTAAAGGTTTTATTGGCTCAAGCACTTTTTGGAAACCCAGACGTGCTTCTCTTAGACGAACCAACAAACAACTTAGATATTGAATCTATCCTCTGGCTCGAAAATTTCTTGATGAACTTCAAAAATACGGTTATAGTAGTATCCCACGACAGGCACTTTTTGGACAATGTTTGTACTTACATAGCTGACTTAGATTTCAAGAAAATTTCGCTTTACGGAGGTAACTACTCTTTCTGGTACGAATCTAGCCAATTGGCCGCTCGTCAAAAGGCCGACCAGAATAAGAAAGCTGAAGAGAAAAAGAAAGAATTGGAGGATTTTATCCGTCGTTTCTCTGCCAACGTGGCCAAGTCCAAACAAGCCACTGCTCGTCAGAAGATGATTGAAAAGCTGGATATTACGGCCATTCAGCCCTCTTCGAGACGATATCCGTTCATAGGATTTAAGCCAGAGAGAGAAGTGGGTGATCAGATATTGCAAGTAGACAACCTCAGCTACAAAAATGAAGAAGGCATTTATCTTTTCAAAGATGTGAGCTTTTGGGTTGGTAAAAATGATAAAATTGCATTTTTGAGCAAAGATGGGCAAGCCGTTACCGCACTTTTTGATGTATTGAGTGGTAAAAAACAAGCCACAGAAGGAGGCTTTAAATGGGGAGTTACTATCACAAACGATTATCTGCCAAACGACAATTCTGACTACTTCAAAGACGACAGCCTTATACTTGTAGATTGGCTAAGACAATACTCCACAGATAAAGACGAATCGTTTGTTCGTGGGTTTTTGGGTAGAATGTTGTTTTCGGGTGAAGAAGCTTTGAAAAAATGTACGGTACTTTCGGGAGGAGAAAAACAACGTTGTATGTTCTCGAAAATGATGCTCTCAAATTCGAATGTCTTAATATTTGACGAACCAACCAACCACTTGGACTTGGAGTCGATTCAAGCCTTAAACAAAGGAATGGAAGACTTTGACAGCAACATACTTTTTGCTTGTCATGACCACCAACTGACCAATTCGGTGGCCAATCGTATCATCGAAATCGGACCTAGGGGTTGTTTAGACAAACTAATGTCTTTCGACGATTTCTTGACCGACGAAAAAGTGAAAGGACAGAGAAAGGAGATTTACTAAAACATAGATTGCCATACTTAGCCACTCAAGTTTTTGAGTGGCTTTTTTGTTTTCAACTAAGCCCTTTCTTCAATTCCAAAATTTAACAAAACTTCTACTTGGTTTTTATATATTTGTGTGTCGACTTAAAAAAACAAAAATGTTAAGTACTGAAAGTCAAAAGATAATAGAATCATATTTTTCGCGGCAGCCCGTAAAAAAGGCGTATATTTTCGGTTCGTTTGCTAGAAACGAAGAGTCCGAAAAAAGTGACGTTGATATTTTGGTGGACCTAGACTATCAAAACGGTGCCGATTTTTTTAAGTTTCTTGATATGAAAGAACAGCTGAGCCTCCTCTTAAAAAAATCTGTTGACTTGGTAAGCTCAAATGGGCTTTCAAGACATATCAAACCTGTCATTGAGAAAGAAATGAAACTAATTTATTCCAAATCAAATGACAGATAAGGCTTGACTTCTGCATATACTAGATGCCATCAATTACATTGAATCCTTTTTGGAAGGTAAAACGAAAGATGATTTTTTTAATGAACTACAACTTAGATTTGCAATAGAGAGACAATTGGAAATTACAGGAGAAGCCGCAAATCATCTAAGTGAGAGTTTAAAAAATGAAAATCAGGAAATTGAATGGAGAAAAATAGTTGCCTTTCGAAATTTCCTCATTCATGAATATTTCGGAGTAGACCTAGAACTTCTTTGGGGAATAACCCAGAATAATCTTGAGGATTTAAAATTAGTTGTTTCGAAAATGGTTTCGAAAGACAATTAATAATCATAAACCGAAGATCTTTAAATCACTGAAGGAAATATTGAGTTAAATTTGTCGACATAACCAGCTCATAATCAGAATAGTATACGCGAGAAAAAATTGGCACGAAAATTTCAAAGAATATTATTAAATTTTAAATATTTTTTGAAAATTAGCGTTTCTAATATGCTTTTAAGAAAAGATAAGGCTTTGGTTAAAAATATAGTTATAGTAGGTCTTTGTACGAGCTTAAGTGTGGCATTAAATGCCCAGCAAATTGTGCTTAAGTCTCAAACCGTAGGAAGTAGTTCCTTGGTGAAGGCTAATGGTATATCTACCGAGAAAAAAACTACTCAAACAACCCTTTTAGCCAAGCCAAAAGCCGAATCTACGGCTTTGCTAGAGGAATCTGCAGAAGTTGTGATTGTGAACAAAACAGCTCCGCTAGGTCTTGATGTCAACTTTGTGCCACTATTTGGGGGTTATACTAAATCCGAATCCCAACAAATAGACGATCAACTTTTCGTTTCGGATTGTGACAAACAATTTAAGTCAAGAACCGAAGGCAGCGAGTTTTTTTCAAAAATGGGTTGGGACTACTTGGCGGATGGCGATAAAAACACCGCCATTCATCGGTTTAATCTTTCGTGGCTGTTAAGCCCCGATAATGTGGACGTCTATTGGGGATTAGGCGTCATAGAGTTTCAGTCTGCCAACTTTCCAAACGCCATAAAATTGATGAGCAAAGGTTTGGAGATATCAAAAGAGCCAAACTATGTGCTTATGGTTGACTTGGCCACGGTTTATATCAAAACGGCCCTTAATAACCCAAATTCACTTATAGAATCTGCCAATGCTAGAAATTTGCTCTCAAAATCGTTGGAAATTCAGCCAAAATATACGCCTGCATTCATGCAACTGACGCTTGTAAATATTATCGAAAACAAACTTGACGAAGCTTGGGACAGTTTTCATAAAGGCTATGAGCTAAACACAAAAGAAGTGAATTACGAGATTTTGGGCGAACTTTTGAAAAGAAAAGCCGACCCGAAGGGAATCTTTAAGTGATTTACACGCCATTCTGATTCGCTATCAAGATTTTACTCAGAAGAAAATATTTCGTAACTTGCAGAGAATTTAAACTCTTGTTTAAACTCAACAATGAACCAAGTGAAGAAATTAATCATTCTTTCCGTATTCAGTTTTTTATCTGCAAAAAGCCAATCTTTCGACGTCCAATTTGATAAAATTCGTACTAATACTGCTCAACTAAGGGCCTTCTTTTCAGCCATGCCCAAAGGCGGAGATTTGCATCACCATTACGACGGCTCTATTTATACCGAAACATTTATTGAGTACGCCATAAAAAATGATTTCTGGCTCAATATCAACACTTTATCTGTTCAAAAAAGTCTCTCTGCTGACCTACAAAAAGAGAAAAATTGGAGAAAAATTTCGGATCTGGTTCAGAAAAACGAGTTTGGAGTTTACAGACAAAAACTTCTCGAAAAATGGTCAAACAAAGACTTTCATCCCTCAAAAGGCCCATCAGATGATCACTTTTTTAGCACTTTCGATGGTTTTGTGCCAGCCAAAGACCCTAAGCTTGCTACTGGTCTTTTAGAACTAAAGGAAAGAGCCATAAAAGAAAACGTGAGCTACATAGAAACTATGTTTTTGCTATTTTTCAAAGGAAACCACAACGAAATCAATAGTTTTAATAAGCTTTTGAAAGCTGCTCAAGTCAACAAAAATGAGCAAGATTTGGAAAAAGTTTTAGATGAATTGTATACTTATTTCTTGAAAAATGGTGCTCAAAATCAAGCAAAAATTTATAATGACGATTTAGAAAAAATACACTCCGCCAATAATATTGATGATACGAGTTTTAGGCTTCGCTACCAAAATGCTATCCTCCGATTAAAGCAGCCTGCAGAGGTTTTTGGCGATTTAGTGGTGTGTTATCTATCCGATCAGAGCAGTCAGTTAATAAATGGTGTAAACATTGTGGGCCAAGAGGACCGTGAAGTGGCCATGAATGATTATTGGCTGCACATGCGAATGTATAAGTATCTCAACAAGAAATTTCCAAAAACTAAAAACGCACTTCACGCTGGGGAATTGACACTAGGTTTGGTAAAACCAGAAGAGCTTACCTGGCACATCAATGAAGCCATTTCTGTGGCCAATGCGAAGCGAGTTGGACATGGAATAGACATGCCATTTGAAAAAGATGCTTTTTCGCTTTTGAAAAAAATGAAAGACGAGCAAATTGCAGTAGAAATTAACCTGACGAGTAATGAATTTATTCTGAATGTTAAAAACGACGAGCATCCCATTTCGCTTTATCATCAACACGGAGTTCCAATTGTAATTTCTACCGACGATGCCGGAGTTTTAAGAACCAATCTTACGGAACAATACGTTTTGCTAGCCAAACGCTATCCAGAGTTTTCTTATTCAGAAATTAAACAATTAGTTTTCAACAGTATTCGCTTTTCGTTTATTGAAGAGGAAAGTATGAAAACTTCTATTTTGAAGAAACTGGAAAACGATTTTCTTGAATTTGAGAAAATAGTTTTTGAGAAGTGAAAGAACACTGATTTAACACGGATAGAATTTCTTTTTCTTTCTACTTTTTTTATCAACAAATTTATATTTTCTGTTAAACTTACACCATCCCACCATTCACCGAAAGCGTATGGCCATTGATAAATGAAGCTTCATCTGATGCCAAAAACAGATATGCATTAGCAATGTCTATCGGTAAGCCCATACGTTTTGCTGGTATTTCGGACACCATTTTATCTATAACTTCCTGCGGCATAAGATCTGTCATGTCGGTTTTTATAAAGCCTGGAGCTACTGCATTTGCGGTGATGTTGTGTTTCCCGAATTCCTTAGCCCAAGTTTTTACCATACCTATTATCGCAGCTTTTGTAGCTACGTAATTGGTTTGACCAAAATTACCTGAAATTCCGACTATTGACGAGGTGCAAATTATTCTTCCAAACTTTTGCTCTACCATGTACGGAACAACGGCTTTTGTGCAGTTAAAAACCCCTGTTAAATTCACATCAATCACCGATTGCCATTCGTCATGGGTCATTTTTAGCATACTTTTATCACGGGTGATGCCCGCATTGTTGATCAAAATATCTATTCTATGATGTTGTTTGATGATTGCAGAAACGGCAATTTCGATAGCCGCAGGGTCTGTGACTGCCACTTTCATGAACTGACAGTTTCCCCCTGCTTTTACTATTTCAGCAGCAGTTTCTTGGCCAGCGTCAAGTAAATCCCAGATGATAACCGTTGCTCCTTCTTTAGCAAATAATTCGGCCGAAGCCTTGCCGATTCCTCTGGCTCCGCCAGTGATGATGGCTACTTTGTTATTTAGTTTCATTTTGTTTTAAGGTTGATGTTTTGAAAAACTTGCCAATTTATTGAAAAAACAGACTCGGGCTATAATATTACACCCCAGGCTTCACAAAAGGTAATTTCACCACTTGTGCTTTCACCAATTTTTCTCTGATTTTTACAAAGATTTCTGTTCCTGCTTTGCTGAATTCGGTTTTTACAAAACCCATCGCAATGCCCTTATTCAAAGTTGGTGATTGCGTACCTGAGGTAATTTCTCCAACCCTATTTCCATTTGCGTCACAGATTTCGTAGTGACTACGAGGTATTCCACGATCGATCATTTCAAGGCCAACTAATTTTTGCTTTAAACCAGCTTGCTTTTGAGCCAAAAGATTTTCACTATTAATAAAACTTTTGGTGAATTTAGTCACCCAACCTAAGCCTGCTTCAAGCGGCGATGTAGTATCTGTGATGTCGTTGCCATAAAGACAATAGCCCATTTCAAGTCTCAAGGTATCTCTTGCTCCCAAGCCAATTGGTTTGATATCAAACTCTGCTCCTGCTTCAAATATTTTCTTCCAAACCTCTTCTGCAACTTCATTAGGCAGATAAATCTCGAATCCGCCTGCTCCTGTATAGCCTGTAGCCGAAATCGTAATGTTTTGATGTCCTGCAAATTCGCCTTTTACGAAGGTATAATAATCCATTGCAGACAAATCGATACTGGTCAGCTTTTGGAGTGTCGCGGTAGCTTTTGGTCCTTGAACAGCAAATAAGCTCGTTGCATCTGAAAGGTCTGTCATTTCAACGCCAAAAGTGTTGTGGCTCGAAATCCAATTCCAATCTTTTTCTATATTTCCCGCATTGACGACCAACATGTATTCGTTGTCTTGGATTTTATAAACCAAAAGGTCATCCACTACCCCACCCTCTTTATTGGGTAAGTAAGCATATTGAATTTTTCCATCAAATAAAACAGAAGCGTCATTTGAAGTTACATATTGAATCAAATCCAAGGCTTTTTCACCTTTCAGGTGGAACTCACCCATGTGCGACACGTCAAAAACACCCACGCCTTCACGCACACAACGGTGCTCTTCATTGTCAGATGAATATCTAACAGGCATATAAAAGCCTGCAAAAGGCACCATTTTGCCAGCAATTGATTCGTGAAAGTCACTGAGGGTTATTTTCTTTGCGTCCATTTGTTGATTTTTGTTTTTTTTACAAAGATAATATTTGCTTTCAACAAATGGCTTTGGCTGTCTGGCTTTCTGAAAATTATTGGTTTTTATGATTTATGAGGTATAATTCAAATGCTCTGGCAAAGGAATATTCACACTGTTTTCATCCGCTATAGGGTTTAACCTGTTGCTCGGAATCGGGATAATTCCTGACCAAATCGGCAAGTTTTTATCAGCTTCATCGTCGTTTGGCATTCCAGTCCTCATGCGTGCCGAAGCTTCTGATATTTCGAAAGATAAAAGTGTGGTTTTGTTTACTTCGTTGGCTTTCATTGGGCGGAGATAATCCCAACTGTTCGGTACTATTTTTTCTGTCAATTCTTGAAAAAAAGAAGCTTTTTCGTCAAACTCTTCGTGTTTTACTGCATTTGAAAAGATAATAACTGACCTGTAATTGACCGAATGGTGAAACGCAGACTTGGCCACCACCAAAGCATCGGTAAGCATAACTGAAATGCAAACGGGTATTCCTGACTCTATTCCTCGTAAAAAATGGCTGCCCACAGAACCGTGGATATATAATCTATTTTCTTTCCTAACGAATGCTGTTGGGATAGAAAAAGGTTGATTATCAATGGCATAGCTAATGGTACAAAATAAGGCTTCGTCCAAAATAGAATAAACTAATTCTTCATCGTATTGTGTACGCTTGGGCATTCTACTCGTGGTAGTTCGTGGGGTTTGCTGTATCATAATTTTCTTCGTTTTTAAAAAATTCTAAATCAAATTTCAAGTCTAAAATGATGGTAAACAATCTTCATTCCTTTGTTGAGGTAAAGTCTGTGAGCATCAAATCGTTGATGGCCCGAATCTAAATGAACGGCTGGGAGTCCTTCCTTTTTGGCAATATCAACCACAAAATCAAAAAGTGCTCCAGCGTAACCTTTTCCTCTCCCTTCGGGCAAAGTGCTGAGGTCGTCAATATAGATATACCTACCCTCAAAAAGCGTAGTCATGTATCTGAATCCGCAAGCAGAAACGGCTTTTCCATTTTCTTCAATGAAAGCAAGCCGGTAGGATTCTTTCTTCATTTCTGGAATCAATGAAAGGAACCGAGCTAACGTCAAATGCGGTCGCAAGGCCTGTATCACTTCCAAGCATTTCTTTAAATCTTCTTCGGTTTCTGCAAATTTTATTTCCATCATATTTTTTATTACACCACAAAACTATACTTTTACTGGCTTATACAAATCGTCCAATATTTACAAAACGAGTAGTCCAATTTATGTTTCCTTTCAAATCAAACATTTCGATAGATAAATCTTTGAAAACCCCTATTTATCAGCAGATTTCTCAACAATTGATGGTTTTGATACGTGAAGGAAAACTGTCTTTTGGTCAAAAACTACTCAGCTCTAGGGCTTTAAGCGAAGCCTTGGGCGTCCATCGAAAAACCATTACTCAAGTTTATGACGAACTTATAACCCAGGGATGGCTCGAAACCAAACAAGGAAATGGGACTTTCGTGGCTCAAAATCTTCCTGAAATAATCCCACAATTTTTAGAAGAAAATCAAAAAAATCAAAAATCAAAAAGTGCTGGATTTGCAATTGAAAAGAAAGATTTCCTTATCCGAGAAGTGATAAAAGCCACAGATAAACTTCATCTCGACGACGGCTTTCCAGACCCACGATTGGCTCCATTGGCAGACTTGGCAAGAGCCTATCGCAGTAATTTGATTCTTGGAAATTCTTATCAAAAACTCGGCTATGGCGACACAAAAGGAAGTCTTTGGCTCAGAAAAGAACTAGCCAAATATTTGAATGAAACCCGAGGACTGAATATCAATGAAAACAATTTGCTGATTGTGAGAGGCACAATAATGGGTTTGTATCTTACCAGTCTGGCATTTATTAAGGCTGGCGATAAAGTGGCCATTGGAGAGTCAAGCTGGCAAAGTGCTAATATCAGTTTCTTGCAAGTTGGTGCAGAACTTTTGAAAGTGCCGATAGATGAAAACGGCCTTGATGTGGACGCTCTGGAAGATTTGTGCAAAAGTAATACAATCAGACTAATTTATATAACCTCGCACCACAACTACCCGACTACTGTGACATTAAAAGCCGACCGAAGAATTAAGCTTCTTCAGTTGGCTCAAAAATACAAGTTCATCATCTTCGAGGACGATTACGACTATGATTTCCATTACCAAAGTAGGCCATTGGTGCCACTTGCAAGTGCTGACAATCAGGGTATGGTTTTGTATTCTGGCTCATTTACCAAAAGTATTTCGCCCGCATTTCGGGTAGGTTATTTGGTAGCCACCGAAGATGTGATTGAGCATTTGGCACACTACAGAAGAATCATCGACCGTCAAGGCGACAATATGCTCGAAAACGCCATAGCCCAACTTTTGCATGAAGGAATAATCCAGAAACATTTACGCAAAGGGCTTAAAGAATATAAAATCAGACGAGATTTTTTCTGTGAAGAGCTGAAAAATGTATTCGGAAATCTAGTTGATTTTCAGATACCTGAAGGCGGTATGTCTGTTTGGGTAAAATTTGCTGATGAAATAGATATGCAGAAAACGGCTGAAACAGCTCTGAAAAATGGCCTTCACCTTTCGAATGGCGTTCATCACAATGTAGAGGGCAAAATCAAAAACTATACCCGCCTTGGCTTTGCTTCGTCTACTATTGAAGAGTTGAGGGAAGCTGTTGAGGTGTTGAAACATTCCGTGCGGTTCACTTCGGCTACGCTCAGTGAACGCGAATACGCTCAGTGAACGCGAATACGCTCAGTGAACGCGGCTACGCTCAGTGAATACGGCTACGCTCAGTGAATGCGGCTACGCTCAGTGAATGCGGCTACGCTCAGTGAACGCGACTACGCTCAGTGAACGCGACTACACTCATTGAACGCGACTACGCTCAGTGAACACACTCCGTTTATTGACCCTTTATAGTTAATTTTATTTGAAGAATAACCTCCTACTCCTTAAACTTAGGCTTAATTATCAATCTCAAAGACTGATCATAAGTGATATAATTCCAAAGCCAATTGATAAAAATCAGAATTTTGTTTTTTACACCCAAAATAGACATCAGGTGCACAAACATCCATACATACCATGCGAATGTGCCTTGGAACTTCCAAAATGGCAAATCTACTACAGCCAAATTTCGTCCTATGGTAGCCATTGAACCTAAGTCTTTGTATTTGAATGGCTTCGGACTTTGGTTGTTGATAATTTTCGTGAAATTTTGAGCCAGTAGTTTTCCTTGTTGAATGGCGGGCTGAGCCATTTGCGGGTGTCCGTTTGGAAAATCCGCATCAGCAGTCATCAAAGCCAAATCACCCAAAGCGAAGATGTTTTGAAAACCTTCTACTTGGTTAAATTCGTTTACTTTAATTCTACCACCTCGACCAAAAATTTCTGGAGAAAAACCTGTTATCGCATTGGCTTTTACACCTGCGGCCCAAACTACATTATTGGTTCTTATTTTTTCGTCCGTGCTGGTGTAGGCATATTCACCGTCAAAATCCACAATTCTTACCCCGTTTTTCACGATTACACCCAATTTCTCAAGATATTCTTTCCCCTTGACTGATGCTTCGTCTGACATAACCTCTAAAACTTCGGGCGACGACTCAAAAAGGTAGATTTTCATCAAATTGAAATCCAATTCGGGATAATCTTTCGGCAGAATGATCTTTTTCATTTCGGCCAAAGTACCCGAAACCTCCACTCCTGTTGGTCCACCGCCCACTACCACCATGTTCATCAAACCCTCTCTTTCTAATGGGTCTTGCGTGGTTAAAGCATCTTCCAGATTTTGCAAAACACGGTTTCTAAGAAAAATAGCCTCTGAAACTGACTTCATCGGAATGGCCTTATCTATCATATTTTGCATTCCAAAAAAGTTGGTATCGGTTCCCAGTCCCAAAACCAGATAATCATAAGAAATTTCACCCAAATCTGTCGAAATCGACTGTTTTGTGGTATCCACAGCATTTACTTTAGTTATTCTGATATGCACATTGGGCATGTGTTGAAATATTTTCCGAAGTGGAAAGGAAATAGAGCTAGGCTCCAATCCGGCCATTGCGACTTGATAAAAAAGCGGCTGAAATTGGTGATAGTTGTTTTTATCAATCAGTACGATTTGGAAATTTTGCTTGGCGAGTTTTTGAGCAAATACAAGGCCTCCAAAACCTGCTCCTACAATAACTACTCTTTTCTGATTGGTTTCTGGTATGTTCGGATTCATATTTTGTTTAAATATTCGACAAGCTTTCCCTTCAATAGTCTATCGTATATTTCTTTCTTTTTAAGTTAAAAACCTTTGTTTGAAGAACAAATTTGTAAGCAAAAATAGTTTCTTTTAACGGCTTTTCCCCTCAAAAACATTTTTATAAAAAACCAAAACTGCCAGAGAATATTATAAATTTGTTTTCTATTCAAAATCAAGATTTTAAATGAAAAAACTCCTTTTCAGTCTGGTCCTTTTTATAGGATTGAGCTCTTTATCTGTTCAAAATATCAAATGGGTAGCCATTGGCGATTCTATTACCTATCTCAACGACCACCCTGAGCAAACTGGCAATAGTGTGAAAAAAGGATATATGACAAGAGTGACCGAAAAGCTTCCACACATTTCATATATAAACCAAGGCCACAATGGGTGGACGTCCATAAGAATTGCTGAGAAAATCGAAGATCTTAAAATAGAAAAGGCCGATATTTACACTGTTTTTTTGGGCACCAACGATTGGTGGGGCGGAAAACCGTTGGGCACATTGGCTGATTATGACCAAAAGACCGGTGTCGGTACAGTAAATGGAGCTTTCGGGGTAATTCTTGACAAACTTAAAAGCCTAAACAAAGATGCCAAAATTGTCTTGATAACACCTATGCAGAGAGGCGATTTTGTGTATTTGGCCAACATGAAAAACAATGCTTACGGGTCGTATAAAGATAAAAATGGACAGTTTTTGGAGCAATTTGCAGAAGCCATAAAAGCAATAGGAAAGACTGAAAATGTGCAAGTTGTGGATTTATACCACAACAAAAAACTCTCTGTAAAAAATGCGGTGAAATACAAACTTCTTAAAGACCCAAAAACAGGTTTGACTAAGAAATTTAAGTATCCAACTTACACAAAAATACCATTCAATCCCGAAAAAGACGAATATCCTTATCCCGAAGACGCCATCGCAATGACTTATGACGGACTTCATCCTTCAGACATGGGAAATGAGATTATAGCAAATGCCATAATAAAGGCGTTTAATAGAAAGTGATTTTATTTGGCTAATATTGCCCAAACTTTAAATAAAGAACAAAAAAAGTAAGAATGAAAGTTGAGATATTTGAAAACCACGCGTCACTGTCAGATACTGTGGCGAATCATATCATAGAAATTGTAAGAAAGAAACCAACCGCAACCCTGGTTTTGACCTCCGGAAATACGCCCATTTTGGCATATCAAAAAATAACAGAATTGGCAAAAACTGAAGACTTTGCCCAGACTTTCATCATAGGTCTAGACGAATGGGTGGGTATTTCTGGCGAAAGTGAAGGCAGTTGCAGATATATTGTGGAGCAAAACCTCCTAAAACCACTAAATACTCCTGAATCAAATTACACTTTTTTTGATTCAATGACAGACAATTTGGAATCAGAATGCAAAAGAGTAGACGACTTGATATTTGCCCGCGGCGGTCTTGATTTTATCCTTGTGGGCCTTGGAACAAATGGACATCTTGGGCTAAATGAACCTGGCTCATCGTTTGATTCGTATTGCCAAGTAACTAACTTAGAAGAAATTACGGCTACTGTAGGGCAGAAATATTTTAATTCCGCAACGCCGTTAACAAAAGGAATTACAGTTGGGATAAAACACCTTTTAGAGGCTAAAGAAGCCATGGTTATGGCCAATGGAAAGTCAAAATCCGAAATAATTAAAAGAATGGTTTCGGAAGAAATAAATGAAAAACTGCCGGCTACTGTTTTGAGAAAACACAGCAACGGTTTGTTGTGGATTGATAAGGCAGCAGCGGCCGATTTGTAATTTCTGGAAATGAAAAATATCGCAAAAATAGATTTCACCGGTGAGGTGGTTTTTAATACTTCGAGAAGTAGCGGAGCTGGAGGGCAAAATGTAAATAAAGTCGAAACAAAAGTTGAATTACGATTTGATATAAATGACTCTACCCTTTTGGACGAAACTGAAAAAGAGAAAATCAGAGAAAAACTCAAAAACCAGATTAACCAAGAAGACGAACTTTTGGTGGTTTGCCAAGAAAGCCGGTCGCAGTTAAAAAACAAAGAATTGGCTCTCAAGAAGTTCAAGGAACTCTTGATATCGGCTCTAACTGTGCCGAAAAACCGAAAACCAACCAAACCAACACTCGAAAAAATAGAAAAAAGACTAAAAACCAAGAAAGTAAACGCCGAGAAAAAAGCAATGCGAACAAAACCCATGCACGACTAGTGCAGATCGGCACAAGCGTAGCCGGCCGTAAAGCCGCAATGCACTGCGGCTCAAGTATCGTAACAAGTAATGCATTGCAGTAAACATAATAAGAGACATCTCCGTAAAGCCACAATGCGTTATGGCTCAAGTAACATAAGGCCGCAATGCGTTGCGGCTCAAACAAAAAAACCATGAAAAAAAACCTAAGCATCGCCCTCATCACCATCACGACATGGAGCTGTCAACAAAAACCAAAACCTATGGGAACAAACATCAAAGTTGGAGAAAGCATTACGCATGAATTGGAAGGAAACCCAAGCACTGGTTATACATGGCAGTACAAAGCCGAAAATCCTGAAATAGTTAAAATAACCGAGGAAATAGTAAGCGAAAACAAAGATGGCATGGTTGGAACGCCATCGAAGTTTAAATACAAAATAGAAGGTGCTAGTGCTGGTACTACTCAAATAATATTCAAATACCGAAGATCTTGGGAAACAGATGTTCCCCCAGCTCAATCGGATACTTTGACGGTTAATGTTGAATAATCTCTGTGATTTTTGCCACTAATGCACAAATAACTCGTGGATTAGTGATGGTCTTAAGCCTATTTTCTATAATCCAAAGGCGGCTTTCTGTCGCCGGCAAGTGACTTATAATTAAAATCTTTGGCTCCACGCATAATGTAAAGTTCTTCTTTAGATTTTTCTACCAAGCTTGTATCCATAAACAGATCTTTTGCTGTTAAAGCCATTGTTTTAGCGGCGTTTATCATGCCTTTGTGGCCAATACTCATACCATTGCAAGCAACGGCTTGCCAACTGTGAGCAGGTACTCCAGGCACCCAAGTAGCGGTGGAAAGTCCAGCCGTGGGAACAACCCAACTCACATCGCCCACATCTGTAGAAGCGGGTGTGGCCAAACCTGAAGTATACGTTTTTATTTGATCTGCCGACTCAATGGTGGCCAAAGAGCTTGAAAAAACGGTCTTTCTGATATCTTCAGCAAACTTTTTCTCTTCTGTGGTGAATTTCACTCCTCCTACAATTTCAAGGTTTTTTTGCATGGCTTTAGCTAAAGTTTCGTTCGGTAACAAATTGTACAAACCCGCCATAATCTCAAAACTCATCTTTGTTTCTGTACCCAAAGCTGCTGCCTGTGCGGCTTTTTGTACTCTATTCCAAACTTCTTCCAAGCCCTTAGCTGATGGGTGCCTGACGGTGTATTCCACCATGGCATAGTCTGGAACAATGTTGGAAGTTAAGCCCCCGTTTTTTATCACATAGTGAATCCTTGTTTCAGGAGAAATATGCTCTCTCATCAGGTTGACCATGTAATTCATGGCCTCTACAGCGTCTAAGGCCGAACGACCTTTTTCTGGAGCCGCCGAAGCGTGTGCTGCTAGGCCTTCAAAAGTAAAGTTTGTAACCCGATAGGCCAACGAAGAGTTTGGACTTGCATTGTTATTATCTCCTGGATGCCAATTGATTACAGCATCTATTTCTTTAAAAACACCTGCCTGCACCAAATAGGTTTTCCCACCGCCCGCTCCTTCTTCGGCTGGGGTTCCGATGAGCTTTATAGTACCTTTTATTCTATTCTTTTCCATCCAAGTTTTGGTAGAAATAGCTGCAGCCACCGAACCTACTCCGAACAAATTATGTCCACATCCGTGACCATAGCCATTAAGGGCTTTAGCCTTTCTGGTTGGAATGGCTTCTTGTGAAAGACCCGGTAAAGCATCCATTTCAGCCAAAATACCGATTGTGGGATAGCCTGAGCCGAAGGTTGCTACAAAGGCCGTTGTCATTTCTCCAACGCCTTTTTTTACAGAAAAACCATTGCCTTCCAATTCTTTAATCAGCAAAGCAGCCGTTTTTTCCTCCAAATAACCAGGCTCTGCCCATTGCCAAATCTGGTCTGACATTTGGGTATATTTCGTAAAGTTTTCGTCGAGATGGGTCACAATCTCATTTTGAGCAAACAGATTTCCTGCAAAAATCAGACAAAACAGAAAGACAATTTTTTTCATAATCTATATTCATTAAAAAACTCAAAACTCGGAAAACAAAACTCAAAACTTGACACTCAGATCTCACAACTAAAGAGTCAATTCAACCTAGGATCCACTGGATAATTGGCCAAAACCTTATAATCGCCGCCCATTCGTTTCAGCACCGTTCTCCAAAATTGATTGGTATATTCCTCAAAAAGCACATCAGAATTGATATCTGAAACAAACCATGTGTTTTGTGCTAGTTCATTTTTCAACTGTCCTGCACCCCAACCAGAATAGCCAATGAAGAATCGAATATCTTCGGATTTTATACTACCAATGCTCAATAAACTTTTAACACTTTCGAAATCCCCCGACCAGAAAATTCCGTTGCCCAAGTCTATAGAATCTTCAATCAAATGACCCAAACGATGCACAAAATGCAAGGTATTTTGCTCGACCGGACCACCAATAAAAAGTGGAAATTCTACATAAATATCGTCTACAACATCTGCTATAGAGTTTTTGGAGACATTGTTTAGTACCAATCCAAACGAGCCCTCGTCGTTGTGTTCACAAATGAGTACCACGCTACGTTCGAAGTTTGGGTCTCCAAGAAATGGCTCGGCTATCAGTACTTTGCCTGCATTTGGTGTTTCATTCATGAGGAAATTTTGTATTTTTGGCAAATTAGAAATTTCAAACAAATAAAAAACGATTTTTTGAATTTTCTAGAAACTGAATTTTATTTCAACCAAAATAACCTCAAAATGAAAAACAGAAGGGATTTCTTAAAAAGTACAGGACTTATCGCCGCATCGGCCGTTTTTTCACCTCACGTATTGCTCAAAGCTACCCAGCCACAAAAGACCAAATTAGGTATAGCACTAGTTGGGCTTGGCTATTACAGTACCGACTTGATAGCACCAGCTTTACTCAAAACCGAGCATTGCGAACTCAAAGGCATCGTGACAGGAACACCCTCAAAAGTGGAAATCTGGAAAAACAAATACGGTTTGGCAGATAAAAACATTTATGATTACAAAAATTACGACCAAATAGCCAATAATCCCGACATCGACATTATCTATGTGATCTTGCCACCATCGATGCACCGAGAGTTTACGGTTAGAGGGGCAGCTACTGGCAAACATATTTTCTGCGAAAAACCTATGGCTCCCTCAGTAGCTGACTGCCAAGCGATGATAGATGCTTGTAACAAAAACAAAGTGAAACTTTCTATTGGCTATCGTTGTCAACACGACCCAAACCTACAGCAAGTAATGAAGGTTGCCAAAGAACGTCCTTTTGGAAAGCCAAAAATGATTAATTCTGCAGCTGGATATTTTGATGGCCGCACTACGCATTGGAAACAAAACAAAGCATTGGGCGGAGGCGTAATGGGCGACATGGGCGTATATGCCTTGCAAGGAGCACGTATGGCTGCTGGCGAAGAACCTATCAGCGTAATAGCACAAGCCTCCACTACTCGTCCGGAGATTTACAAAGAAGTAGAAGAGACTATGATGTTTCAGTTGGAATTTCCTTCGGGAGCGAGAGCGGCTTGTCAGTCGAGTTTCGGGATAAACATGAACCACTTGCAAGTAAACTACGAAAAAGGTTGGCTTAAAATGGAACCTCAAAGTGGCTATGGCAACAACAAAGGCAGCATGTCTGACGGCACAATAATTAACTTCCCGTTGGCCAGCCAACAACCTAAACAACTGGATGAAGACGCTCTGTCTATCATCGAGAAAAAACCTATGATTGTTCCAGGAGAGGAAGGCTTGAGAGATATTAGGGTGGTGGAAGCTATCTACAAATCTGTAAAAACAGGTGGTGTGGTGAAGATATAATATTTTTGGATTTGATAATTTGATTTTGGGAATAACTCTGGGTATAAAAAAATGAGCCACTGAATAATTCCTAAGATCAAATTATAAATATGCAATTCATCTTAAAAATGGCCATTTTAAAATCAATTTTTCTTATTCTTGCTTCTGTCTCAGTCACAATGGCTCAATCGACCATTGTTGCTGCAGGTGACACTTGGAAATACCTCGACAATGGCTCTGACCAAGGAACAACCTGGCGAAATGCCGGATTTAACGACGCTTTGTGGGCCAGTGGTAATGCAGAATTTGGATATGGCGAAGGAGACGAAACCACCGTGGTGAATTATGGACCTGATCCCAACAACAAATATATCACTACTTATTTTAGAAAGGTAGTCACGCTATCAAGTACTTACAGTAGCTTTCTTTTACGAGGCAAAAGAGACGACGGTGTGGCTGTATATTTCAACGGGTTACAAGTTTTTAAAGATGGGCTTGGAGATCCTGTTTTATATAATACTTTAGCTACAAACGCTGCCGACGATGGACAGGTCTGGCTAAGCACAACTTTGCCAGGCAGTGTTTTACAAATGGGACAAAACATGATAGCCGTAGAGATTCACCAGACGGCATCGAGTAGCTCCGATTTGTCCTTCGACTTTGAGCTCATTGGCCAGAACAGTGTTTTTGTGTCTAGAGGACCATATCTACAAATGGCTTCTTCTACTGGCATGCAAATAAGATACAGAACCAACTCACTGACCACCAGCAAAATAAACTATGGTACAGACCCGAACAACCTAATCCTGTCTGTTTCAGATAATGCTTTTAAAACCGAGCATATTGTAAATCTGATAGGCCTACAACCGAATAGAAAGTACTACTACAACATTGCGAATACCGACCAAATAATTCAGAGTTCGGCTCAGCACTATTTTTACTCAGCCCCAACTGTAGGTACCGAAAAGAAAACCAAAGTATGGGTAACTGGGGATTGTGGAACGGGCACAAGTACTCAAGCAAATGTAAAAAATGCTTTTCTAAACTACGTAGGAAACAATTATATAGACCTTTGGCTTCTTCTGGGAGATAATGCTTACAGTTCTGGACACGATTACGAGTATCAGTCTTTGTTTTTTGAACCCTATCAAAACAGCAGAACGATGAAGCAAACCCCAATTTTTCCTGCACCCGGCAATCATGACTATTATAGTTCATCCCAAGCCAGCAGAAGTGGGGCTTATTTTCAGAATTTTACACTACCAACCAATGGCGAAATCGGCGGACCGCCTTCTTATAATGAAGGGTATTATTCTTATAATTACGCCAATATTCACTTTATAAGTCTCGATTCTTACGGGACAGAAACTGCAAGTTTATATCGCTTATCTGATACGCTCAATAGCCCACAAATAGCATGGTTAAAAGCCGATTTGGCTGCAAATACACAAAAATGGACCATCGTCTATTGGCACCACCCTCCTTACACGATGGGCAGCCACAATTCAGACACAGAGCTAGAACTTCGATATATTAGAGAAAAGGTGCTCCCCATTCTTGAAAGAAACAACGTAGATTTGGTTCTTTGTGGCCATAGTCATAACTACGAAAGAACACGCTTAATAAAAGGGCATTATGGATTGGAAACTACTTTCAGTGCCAATATCCACAACCAAAGCAATTCATCTGGAAGATACGATGGCACTGCAGATTCTTGTCCATATGTAAAATCCTCCGCTTTACCCAACAAGGGCATCGTTTATGTAGTATCTGGCTCTGCCGGGTGGGTGAGCGGTATTCAGGGAAGTTATCCGCATGATGCAACGGTATATTCCAATTCTGCAACGGGCGGCTCTATTTATCTCGAAATAGAAGGCAACAGACTAGATTCTAAGTGGATTTCAGAAAATGGAACCGTAGCCGACCAGTTTACGATTATGAAGGATGTGAATAAAAACACTGAGGTTGTTATTACTCCAAACACTCCAAGCCTCAGCCTTCAAGCATCTTGGCTGGGTGATTATGCCTGGAATGGTTATTCCAATACAGCCAAAACATTGACAATTAATCCCGTTATTGGACAGAGCTATTTTGTAGAGGACAGTCGGCAGTGTTTGAGAGATACTTTCACTATTAAAGTAAACCCCAATTGTGTCAACAACTATCAAATGACCAATGAAATCGGTGGTAACTCCTTGATAAAGTTCGAAGCAAGCCAAACCATTTCTGCTTCAAATAAACTTCAAAATGGTACGGGAATTATTTATAATGCAGGAAATTCGATATTACTTTCGAATGGATTTCAAGCCAATTCGGGTGCTGTTTTTAAAGCCGAAATTAAGTCTTGCGGAAATTAAACTTTGAAGGGTTCCCTTTCTTAAAACAAATCGTCCATAGTCAATTCGTTTTGAATGATGGACTTAGCATATTCGTTTGGGGTAATGCCATAAGTTGTAATCATGGCCAAAAAAACGCTTTTTCGTGTTTTGGTAACTTCTTTAAATATACTTTGCTTTGTTCTGAGTTTTAAATCATACTCCTTTGTAATGGTAAAGGGGCTGGTAGAATATTTTATCTCGAATAGGTTAATTATCCGATCTTTTCGGTCTATTACCAGGTCTATTTGAGTACCTCCTATCTCCGCATCAGCCGATTTTGACCAAGTACTTGTTTCGCTGTAAATTCCCTCAATTCCCAGTTTGCGTTTAATATTTGCTGTGTGGTCCCAGCACACTTGCTCAAACGCCAAGCCCGCCCATGCATTCATGGTACCAGAGTCAACCATGCTTGTCCATACGCCTTCAGCATATTTTGCCGAGTGTTCGATAAACTTAAAATAAAATAATGTATAATAATCCGCTATTACGTATATCTTCTTACTCTTATTTTTTCCTATCGGTACGTATGATTTTAAGAAACCACTCTCTTCTAATTCGTTAAGTTTTAAACTAAAATCTCCACTCGACTCCAACCCTAAATATTTGATTATCTGGTCACGCGTAGCCCTGTTTCCAAGCAGAAATACCGCCCTTAGTAGTTTTTCGTGCTTTTCAGAGTTGTTAAATAGTGACGAAAACACAAATTGAAACTCGTTTCTGAGTTGTCCGCTTGGACTAAAACATATTTTCTCGATATTTTGAGCAGCACTCAATCCTTTTTGAACCTGCTCTAAATAAAATGGAATACCCCCAATGGTCATGTAAATATTGATAATTTGATATCTGTCCAAGTTTATTCCTTGAGATTTAAACAACGTTTCGGTCTCGGCCAAAGTAAATGGCTCTATCTTAAAACGATGTGTGATTCTATTGTACAAGCCACCCTTGTTTCTGATAAGCTTGTTTATCATCCAAGAAGCTGCCGAACCGCACACAAATAGCTTTAGCCCACTTTGGGAACTTGCCCAAGAGTTCCAAAAAAAATCTAGTCCAGTCATAAAATCTGATTTTTTGGTATCAAACCACGGCAATTCATCCAAAAACAATATCTTCTCTCCTTCAATTTTTGAAAGCTCTTTTTGTAGAAAAGAAAAACATTCTAACCAACTTTTGGGTGGTTCGTATGATGCAGAAAATTGATTATTTATAAATAATGTAAAGTTTAATAACTGCTTTTGGGTATTGCTATTTGCCAATCCAGTGGCATAAAAAGTAAACTTTTGATTAAAATATTCTTTGATTAAAAACGTCTTTCCCACTCTTCTTCTACCATAAAGTGCCACAAAAGCAGGTTTATCATTATTCATGATTTCTCTAATTCTATCTTGCTCTGGCTGTCTCCCAATTATTTTCATTTCTGTATCTATTACTTCATTGTGTTATAAATAAACACGATTTAATTGATTTTTATTTTCCAAAACTATAAAAAATGTTGCGTTTTGGAAAATATTGTGGTTGATTATTTTCCAAAACTATAAAAAATATTGCGTTTTGGAAAAATCAATGGCGATTGATATGCTTTTTTTAACCCTCTATTCAGAATTTCTGTGTCGCGACAAACGATAGAATCCGTTTCTTTTTTCTATATTTAAGTTTTGAAAAATCGCCTCTTCCAAACTATGACAAAACTAAGCTACTATCTGTTAGGAATTATTTCCTTTTGTGTGTTGCAAAAAGTTTCCGCTCAATCGTCTGCCGAGCAAATGGCTAAGATAAAAGCCGCCCTACCCATTATTGATCAAATTTGTAAAGAAAATGAAGAGAAAAACCACCTGCCTAGTTTGGTTTATGGCTTAGTAGTAGATGGACAAATTGTACATTTCAATGCTTTGGGTGTCGCGAATTTATCCGAAAAAACACCTGCCAGTCAACAATCGGTTTACCGTATTGCCTCCATGTCAAAAAGTATAACTGCAATGGCTATTTTGCAACTCAGAGACGCTGGAAAACTACAATTAGACGATCCCGTACATAAATACATTCCTGAGATAAAAGGACAAAAGTTTTCGATAGATTCACCAGAAATCACAATTAGGCATTTGCTAACTCACGCTGCTGGTTTTCCCGAAGATAATCCTTGGGGCGACAGACAACTGGCCATTTCAGACGAAACCATGCTTAAAATGTTCAAAAAAGGCATTTCTTTCTCAAATACACCCGGTGTGAGTTATGAATACAGCAATATGGGCTTTGCTATGCTGGGTTATATTATCAAAAAAGTTACAGGCGAAACTTACCAAAACTACACTATAAAACATATTTTGAAACCACTGGGTATGAACAATACCTACTGGGATTATACCAAAGTGCCTAAAAGCCAACTGGCTATCGGCTACCGCTGGCTTGATGACAAATGGGTAGAACAACCCATGCTGGGCGACGGTGCTTATGGAGCTATGGGTGGTATGCTGACCACCATAGAGGATTTTGGAAAATACATGACCTTTCATCTATCTGCTGCAAGCTCCGATAAACCGGAATCTAAAGTATTGAAAAGAAGCTCACTACGAGAAATGCAGCAACCTTGGAATTTTGCTCTGCTAAATGTAGAAAACAAAAATGCTCAAGGAAACTCGTGTCCGTTTGTACAAGCTTATGGATATGGACTAAGATGGGTACAAGACTGCGAACACAATATCAACATCGGCCACAGTGGCGGGTTACCGGGTTTTGGAAGCAACTGGAAAATTTTACCACAATATGGAATTGGGTTTGTGTCATTTGCCAATAGAACTTATGCCCCAGCAAATGCTTTGAATACCCAAATCATGGATACATTAATCGCTTTGGCCGACTTAAAGCCTATTTCTTGGGCTGTTTCTGAAGTATTAAAAGAACGTCAAAAACAGCTAGTTTCTCTACTTCCATCATGGGAAAAAGCCGAAGCCTCAGGAATTTTTGCAGAGAACTTCTTTTTGGATTATTTCACAAATAGCCTAAAAAAAGAGGCCGAAGCCATTTACCAAAAAGCTGGTAGAATTATGCGAGTGGGTGAAATGATGCCTGAAAATGCACTTCGTGGATCGTTTATACTAGAAGGAAAAAACGCCAACATTAAAATTAGTTTCACGCTTTCTCCCGAAAAACCAGCCTTAATTCAGGAATATCATATTTCTGAGGTGAAAAAATAGTTTTACCAATCCATTTTCAACAAAGAAACTCCTTGCCTTGGCAAAATAACGTTCATTTTTAAGATGCCATTTTTAGGTTTTAGATAAACAGGCGAGGTTAAAAGTGTCAACTGACCTGCTTTCTCCAAAATGCTTATTTGCTCTTTGGACGGGCTTTGGGGAGAACCCATATTCTTCCAAACCTCATAAGAATTGCTGTTTTCATCATCAATTCTGTAATGCTGCAAATTGATAGTTTTGTTTGGTAATCCTGACAAATTCAGTTCTATAGTCGCATCCTCGGCTTTTACGTCGTCGTCGTGATAATTCCAGAGCATCACGGCTGCCGAATTTACATCTTTGCTGGCTAAAGCATCAATATCGGCATTTTTTCCTCTAACGCTCGAGTCTCGCACCATCTCGAAAGTGTAACTCTGGTTACCTTTTACGCTCACTCTTTGTCCCGACATCAGTCCAAACATTCTGAATACATTCAAAACTGGTTTGTCTATTCCGTTGGTAGCCAAATCTCTGAATCCGTAGAAATACGGTTGATTTTCAAACTCGAAAGACCAACTAACCGCCCCCAAAAGATTGGCTTTGAAATGGTCTGCCAAAGCATATTTTCTGGCAAACGATGCCGCGGTATAGCTCGAATACATGGTGCCGTTTCGGTAGGCATTTTGTGGATTGGTCTTCATTCCACAAGCCGCACAACCTTCTGGATCAGACTCACCAATAATTATGGGAAGATTTTTATATTTTTCATAAGACGTAACTATTCTGAACCCTTCCGAAATATCTCTTAACTGTGTGCCCATGTTCATTTGCACATGGTTATCAACAACTGTGGGTGAACCTTTGGCATGAAAAGTTATAAAATCAAGTGGCGATCCGATTTTGCCAGTGGCATAGTTTTTTCCCGTACTGCAATGATTCAAAAAGACTTTTAGAAATTCTGCTGCTTTGTTCCAACTCGGGCCTGTCGTTTCTGGTCCACCCATTCTGATGGTTGGCAAAGCTCTTTTGGCTGCGTCAGCAGTATAGTCGTATAATTTACAATATTCTTCCACTGTTCCGCTCCAATAGCCAATGTTCGGCTCGTTCCACAGCTCCCAGTACCAACTTTCTACTTCTGCTTTTCCGTAGCGTTCAACCGAATGTTTTACCCAAGCATACACCAAGTCCGCCCATTTTTTATAGTCTTTTGGAGGAAACGTCCACCCTTTGAATATTTCGGTATAATGCATTCCAGGCTTCCATGCGTGTTCGTAAGGCTGTGGTTGGGTAGACAATGCCTCGGGCATAAAACTAAACTGTGCCATGGGTTTTATCCCTCTTTGAAGATATGTATCGAAAATTTTATCTACTATTTTCCAGTCATACACTGGATTTCCATTCGCATCTTCAGTATAGACATTTGTTGAGCCCCATTTCAGTGAAAGCGTGTCGTGGCCAGAGTTTAGCAAACTGTGAGCCCGGAAATAAACAGGTACTGGACTCAAAGCCGACAACTCTGAAAGCAATTTTTTGCCATCTTTCATATAGGCATAGTTCGGCTCATCTGCACCAAAAAATGCCCAAAAAGGATACATTTTACCTATCGGCTTATTAAAATCGACGTTAATTGTTTTAGTTTCTTGCGAAAAGCTGAGGTTTGCAAATAATATTGCAATTAGTAAAAGCGTAATTTTTTTCATTTAGGGGGTTGAATTGTAGGCATGAAATTAGGGAAAAATAAGCACTTGTTTTCCTGAATTTTTCTTTTAAAACCATAAATCGCGAAAAATCACTAATTTGCTTTCAATCAACCGAAAAATCAATGGAAACGCATTTCAGAACTTGTAATCTTTGTGAGGCCATGTGTGGCTTGAAGATTACCCATGAAAACTCAGAAATACTGAAAATAGAAGGTGACTTTGAGGATAATTTTAGCCGAGGGCATATTTGCCCAAAAGCCAATGGTTTGAAAGATATTTATTTAGACAAAGACCGACTGAAATTCCCGATAAAAAAGACCGAAAACGGTTGGCAACAGATTTCTTGGGATGAAGCCTACAGTTTGGTGATAAGCAAAACGAAGGAAATTCAGGAAAAATGTGGAAGGGATGCCATTGGCGTTTACCAAGGCAATCCAACGATTCACAACCTCGGCACCACGATGTTTGCTCCCGATTTTTTCCGATTGTTGAAAACCAAAAATATGTTTTCGGCTACCTCCACAGATCAACTTCCGCATCATTTTGCATCATGGCTGATGTATGGCCACCCAATGCTCTTGCCCGTGCCAGATATTGATCATACCGATTATATGCTCATCATCGGAGGTAATCCACTCGCTTCAAATGGTAGTATGATGAGTGTGCCTGACGTTGCACACCGCCTTGAAGCAATTAAAAGTCGCGGTGGAAAATATGTGGTTATTGACCCAAGAAAGACAGAAACAGCCAAACATGCTTCTGAGCATTTTTTTATTAAACCCAATACTGATGCCTTCTTTTTGATTGCCTTGGCTAAAGAAATTTTGGCCATAAAGAATCTCGAATTGGATGAATCAAAATTTACTGGATTAGACCAACTGAAACAGGAAATAAATAATTTTGACCTGAAGGACATTGAACAAATAACAGGAATTTCAGGTGAAACAATAAGAACAATTGCGAATGATTTCTGCAGTTCACCGACTGCAGTTTGTTATGGCAGAGTGGGCGTTTCAACACAAGCTTTTGGCGGTATTTGTTTGTGGTTAATCAATGTTATCAACATCATTTCTGGTAATTTCGACAAAAAAGGTGGAGCAATGTTTACGCTACCAGCCATAGATTTTATTGGAAATGCAAAACCCAAAGATAAGTTTTCGAGATGGAAAAGTCGCGTAAGTGGATATCCTGAGTTTATTGGAGAATTGCCTGTGGCTGCTTTGGCCGAAGAAATGCTGATCGACGGCGATGGGCAAATAAAAATGTTGTTTACCAATTGTGGAAACCCTGTTTTGTCCACATCTAACGGCGTTCAACTAGAAAAAGCCCTAGAAACTCTCGAATTTATGGTCTCTTTTGATATTTATCTCAACGAAACCACCTGTCATGCCGATTTGATTCTGCCACCGGCTACTGGACTAGAAAACCCACATTACGACCTTACTTTTCACGTGTTGGCCATTAGAAATACCGCCAAATATAGTCCTCCGCTTTTTGAAAAAGCCGAAGGGGCAAAGTACGATTGGGAAATTTTTCAAGAATTACGAAACCTGGATTTAGACGAAAATCAAGCTATTATTCCACCAGAAGTAAAACTGGATTTCGGTTTAAAATACGGCCCATACCAACTTTCGATGGATGTTTTAAAACAAAATCCGCATGGTATAGACCTTGGAGCATTGAAACCCATTGCCGAAAATCGTATTCAACAAAAAATAAATCTTTGTCCTGATGTATTGGCTAAAGACCTCTCTCGACTGCTGGATGCTAAACATGAATTTTTTGTGCCGGATTCTAAACAATTTTGGCTAATTGGCCGCCGACATTTACGAGACAATAACTCTTGGATGCACAATTCTGCAAAACTCATGAAAGGCAAAAACCGGTGTACGCTTTTGATTAACCCCGCAGATTCAGACTTTTTAGGTTTAAAAGAGGACGAAACCGTTGTGGTGACATCAAGAGTTGGTCAAGTGGAGATTCCTGTTGAAATTAGTGCCGACATTATGCCTGGTGTAGTGAGTATGCCCCATGGCTATGGGCATCATAGAAAAGGTATAAAACTAGACGTTGCAAAGCAATATGCCGGCGTAAGTATAAATGATCTATCTGACGAAAAGGTAATTGACCAATTAACTGGAAATTCGGCTTTTAGTGCTGTTAGAGTAGAAATTAAGCCAAAATCACTTTAAAAATTTTGGTGACTTTCTATGCAAAGTGCCTTGTTCATATGCATACGCAATACTTAACAATTGTGGTTCGGAATATGCTTTACCGAAAAAAGAAATATTTACGGGAAGTTCTCCAACAAAACCCATTGGAACAGATATGTTTGGATAACCCGCTATGGCTGCAGGCGAAGAACTTCCGATATGAAAACTATCCCCTTTTTGCCAGTCGGTTTTCCATGCTGGGCTACCCGTTGGAGCGATAAATGCGTCAAGCCTAAGATCATCCATTATCTTATCCATCCCCTCTTCTCTCATTTCTTTATGCATTTTGGCTTTAGCAGTTAAATACGCCTGGTCGGTTATTGGCCCCTTTTTTATGGCGTCTGCAATCAGTTTCTGATCAAAAATACCCGTTTCTATTTGGTCAGATGCATTAAATGCAAATAGGTCGTCAATGGTTCTAATTTTCACGGTTGCAGGTAATTCTGCAAAATACTTATTCAGGCCGTCTTTAAACTCGTAAAGCAAGACCTCAAAAGAACTTTTCCCGGTTTCTTTAGTGCCAATCATGGGTATTTCAAAGACTTCTGCACCCTGCGATTTCATATAATCTACCGCTATGAAAAATAAACTATCTACACTTTTAATTTTGCCCATAGGAGGTTGAAATATTCCCAACCTTTTGCCTTTTAATCCTGATTTTTGCAAGAATTGAGAATAATCCAAATATGATTTTCCTATTGATTCTTTCGTTAAACTGTCTTTGGTGTCTACTCCTGTCATAAATCCCAAGGCAATGGCGGCATCAGTAACATTTCTTGTCATTGGGCCCGGGGTGTCTTGTGAATATGAAATAGGAATAATGCCCGATCTGCTCAAAAGACCTACTGTCGGTTTAAATCCTACAACGCCGTTGGCATTGGCAGGGCAGACTATCGAGCCGTTGGTTTCGGTTCCAATGGCCAACAAGCAAAAATCTGAGGAAACAGCCACGCCAGATCCCGAACTTGAGCCACAGGGATTACAGTCTAGTTTGTAAGGATTATGTGTTTGTCCGCCAATTCCGCTCCATCCACTTGAGGATTTGCTCGATCTAAAGTTCGCCCACTCGCTTAGGTTTGCTTTCCCTAAAATTATTGCTCCGGCGTCTCTTAGTTTTTTTACAATAAAAGCATCATTCAAAGCTATTGATTCCGCCAAAGCTCTTGAGCCAGCAGTCGTTGGCATTTTGTCGTGGGTATTAATATTGTCTTTTAATATGACAGGTATTCCATGCAATTTACCTCTGTCCAAGCCTGCTTTTAGCTCTAAGTCTGCTTTTCTTGCCAATACCATGGCGTCGGAATTAATAACCAACATGGCATTAACCAATGGATTCAATGAATCTATTCGTTTGAGATAATACGTTGTTAATTGTACAACCGAATATTTGCCGTTTCTTAAATCTTTGCCAACAGACTCAATTGTTGCTTTTTCGAAGTCAAACTTTTGAGCTGTGGAATTAGTGAAAACAAGAACCGATAAAACCGAAATCAGTAGGTATAATCTCTTTTTCATATTTAATTGGTTTTAGTTTATTTTTCGGTTGCCAAAATAAAGCATAAAATACTTAACAAAAAGGTGATTGGCGTAGCTATATATTTCTCCAAATTATTGACAGCAAAGAGATTTCCAATAGTGTTTAGGACAAACAAAATGGTCATTATCCATAAAATTATCGTAATGATTTTAGGTGAGATTTTTAATTTCCAAAACCCCGATTTCACCATAATAACTAAAATAAAAATAAAATTTATGACAACAGAAGCTGTCTCAAATTTGAGCATTTCTTCCTCCGTTTTTAATCTCCCACCCCAAACATTCTGAAAAGGTACTTTTCCAAAAAGAACAAAAAAATGAAATATTACCGTGACCACAAATATTATTAGCAGACCAACTTTAACTCCTCTGTTTTTTGTCATTATCTTACTCAAAACTTACTCAAACCAACTTTTATCATATTATCATCTTGATTTATAATCTGATAAAACTCGTTGGTCAGACCCGTTTTTTCGTTATTTTTCCAAACATTTCTGGCAATTAGAGCTTTCACGTGTGTTTTTATAAATGCTTTAGATTTCTGATATTCCTTTTCTGAAAACTTTACCTGGTTTTTCGCTCCCATCGATTTAATATCAGCAAGCATTTTATCATCGATTTGGAAGCTTTTAAGATAAGTATCAAAACCCATTGCTTGTAGCTTTGTGATGTTTTGGACGGTGTAGTTCAAACTGTATTCCCTAAAGATGTTTTTGGCAAACATATCCACCAAATACCCCGTATAGTAGCTCGTGTCTTGTGGCACAAATACGTCAGGTGTTACACCACCACCACCGTAAACTGTCCGCCCGCCCTTGGTTTTGAATTTCAGTTTTTGGTTTGCTTTTATGCTGTCTTTTACAAAGAGTTCCTTGCTGGCATATCTATTGTGCATGTCTTCCATATAATCTTCCGTTTTGCCCAACTCATACGGTTTTTGAATACTTCTCCCACTAGGAATGTAATACCTAGAAATGGTCAAACGCAACTCTGAACCATCCGATAGTTGGATAGGAGCTTGCACAAGGCCCTTTCCAAACGTTCTTCTTCCCACAATAGTCGCACGATCAAAATCTTGCAATGCTCCACTCACAATCTCGGAAGCCGAAGCACTGCCCTCATCTACCAAAACAACGATCTTGCCTTTTTCAAATATCCCTGATTTTGAAGCTTTAACTTCGTAATTGTTAGAGCGATCTTTTCCTTTGGTGTAAACTATAACGTCATTTCCACCCACCAATTCATCTACCATATCTGTCGCTCTGTCCATGTATCCACCTGGATTTCCTCTCAAATCTATCATGAGTTGGGTCATTCCTTTGGTTTTTAATACCCCCAAGTGTGCCTTAAACTCACCATAAGTGGTTTCGGCAAAGCGGTTTACTTTGATATAACCCGTTTTTTTATCCGGCATCATGTAGGCTGCATCTATTGAATAGGTCGGTATTTTATCTCTTTTTACATTGAACGTCAGTAGTTTAGGTGTCCCCTTCCTTTTTATAGTAAGCTTTACGACAGAGTTTCGAGGCCCTCTCAGGCTTTTAAAAACCACATTGGAGTTAAGGCTTTTTCCGGTAAGATTTACGGTATCTGCCCTCAGAATAATGTCTCCGGTTTTTATTCCGATGGCTTCTGAAGGGCCGCCCACAAGCGGTGAAACGACAAAAAGAGAGTCATTGAAAATATTGAACTCCACCCCTATTCCGTCAAAACCATTGTGAAGGTCTGCACTGGCCAACTCCGCATCTTGTGGAGGCAAAAATGCTGTGTGAGGGTCAAGTTTTTCGAGCATTTTTTCTATGCCGTACTGCGAAAGCGAATCAATGTTAACATCGTCAACATAGCTTTTATTGATGTGCATTAGCACTTCCTTAAACACAGAATTGGTACCCCCGGCATTTGAAATAAATGTTTTTTTTCCAAAAAAAGTAGCACCTAATACTAT
Organism: Leadbetterella sp.; assembly: GCA_035299025.1. Taxonomy (GTDB): domain Bacteria; phylum Bacteroidota; class Bacteroidia; order Cytophagales; family Spirosomataceae; genus Leadbetterella. The sequence continues at coordinate 926,956 of DATGXK010000008.1, read as the reverse complement.
CCCTATAACCAACGAAACCGCCACAGCGAGCGGTAAAACTATTGACCTCTTATCGTTTTGATAATTCATTTAATGTTTTGACAATTGATAATTTATAAACGCAAATTACCTAATTTTTTATCTAAAAATGTACATTTTAAGATGCTTTGTAAGCCATTTAATCAAGATTGAGATTTTTTTCATACCAATCTTCTGTTTATTAAAATGAAACTTTTATCTTTAGTTTACAATTTGCTAACGGTATACAAACGCCGGATACTAAAATAAGTTTCTGTTTGTTACGTTTTAATACCTAAAAATCAGACCTATGTTTGTTGGCTAATCTACTTTGTTCGACAGCTTTCGATGAGAATAAGTGCTTTAAGACCCATAAATTTTTCGTGAAGAAAACCATATTTACACTTTTAATTCTGATTTTTTCTTTGGAAGGAATTGGCCAAATCTCGTATCGTACCAGATACCAAAAGGCTGTTTTTCTCGAAACCTTCGCTGTTAGCCCCATTTTTTCTTTAAGCATGGATCATGCGGTTAATCGCCGAATGAAGTCTTTTACTGATATTCGTTACGGAATAGGCTTTGTGCCTGGGTCAAAAAATAGAGATAGATTTGGCTGGAGTGATAATGGAGTTTCTTTGCCTCTGTCAGTTACTCAAAACTTTCTGGTAAATAATCTCAAACGCAGAATTAAACAGCGGGTTTCGTTGAAATGTAAATCCACTCCATCTAAAATATCAGTTGAGTGGTTTGCTGAAGTTGGAGCTGCTTATACACCCGTATTTTATGGAATTTCAGAGCCTAGACATAATTTTTCTGGAATTATTGGGCTACGCCAACAAGTGGTTTTTGATATTCCACCTAAACCCAAAGTAGTTTTTTTGAAAGTTCAATATACCCCTAAATACTACAAAGGAAGTTTCTCTTGGAATCCAATAACTGGCTCAACCAATATTTTTGGGATGAGTTTAGGGTTTTCGATATAAAAGTAAGATTTCCACACAAGGTATGTGGAAATCTATTTTATCAAAATTAAAGTTTGTACTCTTCTTTAAGGAATTCCGTAAGTGTCGTCGGGTTTCTTCCCAAAAACTTCTCTAAATTATCATAAGGCTTATCAAAATCGTTGTTTTTCATGCCCAATGCAAAACCAAGTGACATTTGGATAATATGCTCTGGCAAACCAAACTGCTTTAAAGTTTCAACAAAAACTTCTGGCTCTGGGCTGATGTAAGGTACATTTTTACCCGAAAGTTCAGACAAGGTATTGGCGACCTCGTCGAATGAATATGCCACGGCTCCTGTAAGTTTATACGTTTGGTTTTCATGTCCATGGCCTAACAAAATATGGGCAGCTGCTTCACCCAAATCTTTTCTGGTCGCAAAAGCAACTTTTCCCTCTCCTGCCGGAAAAAATAAGCCCGTTTCTGTTACATTTTCACCCAAAAACATAGGTAACACCTCGGCATATAGTCCATTTTCGAGAAATGTGTACGTAAGGCCACTTGACTTTATATAATCTTCGGTGAGGTAATGATCCTCTAAAAATGGCTTTAAAGGCGAGGTTTGGATATCATTCATACTTACCCCTGTGTAAAATATGTGTTTTACTCCAGCTTCTACAGCGGCATCTACAGCATTTTTGTGTTGCCCGAAACGGTCATTAAAATCGTTTGAAGATATCAAAAGTAGTTTTTCCACATTGTGGAAAGCTGCCAAAAGTCCGTCTTTGTCATGATAGTCTCCTACTCTCACATCTATTCCTTTTGCAGATAAGGCTTCTCCCTTTGCGGCATCTCTTACTAAAGCGGCAATTTGATTATTAGGTAATTTCTCAGAAAGTTTATTTATCACTATCTGCCCAAGTTGTCCGGTTGCTCCTGTTACTAGTATCATTTTTCTGTTCGTTTTAATTATTAATACCCAAAAGTATGTTACATTTGCTATATAAAATATATCAGTATACTTTAGTATAGCGATATCAAAAAGTATAGTTATTTGATTATCAGCAAGATGAAATTCTTTGAAAAACTCGAAAACGTAAAGAAGTGTCCGGTATCCTATGTTTTGGCAGTACAAGACACACTAAATGCATTCCACGGAAAATGGAAAATGCCAATCATCGGCACTCTTCTTTTTGGCAAAAAAAGATTTAAGGAAATAGAAAGGGAAGTGAGCAAAATAACCCCCAGAATGCTCTCCCAGGAGCTAAAAGATTTGGAAGTAAACGGCATAGTGACACGCACCGTTTACAACACCACGCCTGTCACAGTTGAATACGAACTTACTCCTTCTGGAAGGGAATTGCACCTCGTTATGGAATCCATGATAACCTGGGGGCTGCAACATCGCCAAACCAATATCATGGAAAACCTGCCAGCATTGAATATGGGTAGGCGAAGTGCTTGATAAGGTAAAAACCTAAGGCCTAAACTGCCTGTGTGATTTGATATGAAATCATTTGAATTTCACAACCGCAGCACAAATCATGTTTCTGGCATCATTTATGCGGATAAAATTTCTAATTTCCATAAAACAAATGAAGTATCCACAATGTATTTTGGCGGTTTTTCTTGTGACCTCCACACTTTCATTTTCTCAAGTTTCGGTAGATTTAACTGATAAAACCATAGCGTTAGATTATTCTACAAATGTTGATCTCAAAAAGATATCTGGATCAGATCACAGAATGTTGGTGATAAACGGCGAAGAAATATCAAAAATTTACCTCTCAAAAGGACAGATAGATGTCAAGTTTGGAGAGACGTCATTCAAGGCCATGCCAGAAGACTATAATATTGGCGTAGCATTGGTAAAAGATAACAATGGTAAAGTGGTAGGAATGAGCAAAAAATATGGTAAAATTCATTTGGTTGGTATAGGAAACAGGATTTTTAAATTGGAACGACTGGATAACCAAAAACAGTATAAACTATGGGAATTGCAAGACGGTAAATCAGAAAATAAAAGTGTGCCAAAAAAAATACTTATTCGTCAAGGCCGTGAGGAAATGGAGATTTTTCATAACCTTGAAGACATACCAATTACAGCTATTCCTTTCATAATCAACACAAAAGGTGTGGACACCAATATATCCAACAAAGTACTAAAGGGCTTTTTACTCACGGTTCTCCTAACGGCCATGAGAGTCGCCTTGGCTTCTGCGTACTAACAACAATTTTTACTTACCAAAGATGAAAAAACTAATCGTAATAATTTTATTTCTTATTCAATATTCTGCTTTTGCACAACTGGAAAACAGCCTTTTATGGCAGATTTCGGGTAATGGCCTCGAAAAACCATCATATTTGTATGGTACCGTTCACCAAATCTGTTATTCAAACCTCCTCGTAAAGCCTCAGCTTGAAAAGATTATTAAAAGTTCTGAAAAAGTGTATTTGGAGATTGTTTTCGATGAAGAACTGAATAACTTTAAATCACACTATGATTTATATCTTAAAAATGGTAAAACTTTGCGAAGTTATTATACCACCGACCAATACCAGATTCTGGAACAGAAATTCAACAAAAAAATGGCCTACAAAAAGGTTCAATTATCCTACTACAGCAATTTTAAACCCTCCGAAATTCTTCGTTTTATAATTCCAAATACAATGCCTTGTCCAAAATGGACTTCTTATGAAAAAGAAATTTCTAAAATTGCGAAGAAGAATAAGATATCTACTGGAGGCCTAGAAACTTACGAAGAACACAATTCTTTCGAAACCGAATCAGATAGCACCATAAAGGCAAATGCCGAACGACTGTATACTTTGATTACTAACAAACAAACATTAACTGATTATACGAATGAATTTATTCGATTGACAAATTTGTACCAAGAAGGCAAAATAAATGAATTGTATGAAAACTCTATCAGTGAGGGAACCAAGAAAGAAAATGAATTAGTGCTTGATTTTAGAAATAAACTTTGGATTCCAAGAATATCTCAATACTCCCAGAAAGGCCAAATGTTGTATGCTTTTGGTGCTGCTCATTTGGCTGGTGAAAATGGCGTTATAAACTTACTCCGAAAAGAAGGTTTTACGGTAACTCCAGTTTTTGAGTGATTTTGTTGGGTAAGTCTGTTTTTCTCTCTTTTGAAGCCATACTCTAATATTTCTTAGCTTTACTAGGTCTGACCGGCGGTACCGACCTTACTCTTGATTTACTTCTGATTGCTCAAATCTGCCACATATTTGGGTGTTTCGGGGTCTCCTTTGAAGAAATCACCTGTTTTGCCTTGTGAAATGGCCCAGCGGTCAAGCCACGAAATGCCGTATCTGCCAAATTTTGTTATCGGTGTTTTATAGGCTTCGTCCTTCATTATTTGGTCCATTGATGTAAATTTATAGCCGTTTTTGGTAAATATTTCGGCTAATTCTTGGATATAATCGGCATTCAAAAGGCTGGCGTGAATCAGCAATATTTGTGGAATTTGTCTGCCAAAAAGTGCCTGAGACATCTTTTCGTAGTAAAATATCTTTTGCTCCATGTAACTGATATAGTCTTTTCCTATCGTTTGGGCTAAAACCGTATCTTTCTTTATCAGTGCTTTTTGGTAGGCATTGGCAAAGAGGTAATCTTCGTTGTCAATCGTAACTGGTGCGGTGATATAATCGTGCTTTTTGAGGAAGTTTTCTAAAGAATCTGCCCGATGTTTTGTTGCTCCAACGTGCAAAAAGGGATGCCGAAAATACTTCATTTCCTTCTTGTGTTTGCGAAGCAATGCTTTGGTGATTTTCTCTCCTTTTAATATTTCGGCCGTATAATCACTAAAATCCACATTGTTGAAATCTTTGTGGCGAAGGGTATGATTGCCCAAATCCATTCCATATTTCAACCATTTCTCGAGGTTCTCCTTTTGGAAAGTTATGACTTTTCCTTTGGCATCGTACATTTTACCCTCATTTACAAAGCCTATGGCCTGTATTTCATACTTTTTTAAACCTGATAATAATTTGTCTGTGATTTGATTATGAAATTCGGGCGTATTTATTCCGTAGTTCACCACCGGGAGGTCATCAATGCTGAAACATACTTGCTTTTGTTGGGCAAATAGTGGGGTTATAGGGAGAAAAAGAAGAATTAGGAGGGTTTTTAGTATTTGCATTAGGTTTTTATTGGAATGGTATTATACCTTTTTTTCTATTTTACTTGCATTTTCTGCGGGTGAAACCTGCTTTACGCACTTACGAAGGAAATATCCTTCGCTCAGCTGGAGGGCTTAATTTAAAGTATTTAATATTGTGGCTATTTTTATTTTTGAAAGTAATATGATAAGTTTATTAATACTGTATTATAATGTAGGCTATTTTCTGAGGATCGAATAGCACTAATAATATTTCTATTATAGCTCATATCTATTGAGAGCTTTTTAAATAGTTTATATTCTAAACCAAGACCCCCAGATAAATTTATTTTGTTCAAAGTAGATTTTACATAATACCTATTGCCATATTTATTTCTATTTAATAAATAGTCTACCTGGGGGCCCGATTTAAACATTAACTTATTAGTTAAATTATAGCAGAAGTTATTAGGTAAGGAAATATGCTGGAGATCCATATTTTTAACAGGAGGATAAGGAAATTCTAGAGAACGTTTGATAAAACGTAATTCTGATGATAGACCTATTTTTTTACCGATAATCATATTTTTTTTTATTCCTATTGAAAAATCAGGTATTATGTTTGTTGAAAATGTTCTTTTAACTATAGGGTCTCCAACTTTTTCTGGTGTCCATTTTTCAAAAACAAAATTACTTTTATTCAAACTTAGGCCGCCGGTAATACTCCATTGAGCATTAGTTATTAATGGAAAAACAACCATTAAAGCTATTTTCATCAACTTTTTCCTCATTATATTTCTTCTCTTTTTCATTTTAAAATCAAATTTTTAAGTGCCTATTGTGTCAAACATTTCTTCCAAAAATCTATCAACATACACTGCTCAGGCCAAAGGCCAATTACGCAGTACGGATAAAGTATCCGTGTCAAAGCGGAAATTATATTGTTTGCGTTCAAATGTTGTTTTTCTATTTATCTCATTTTCCATTTTAGCGGATTAAAATCCTTTTTATCGAGCTTCGGGATTGTCCTGGAGAACACCAGGAAGAGCCGTTATTAATTGCTATATTTTATTTGTTTCAGGTGATCTGTTGCTATGCTTGCATTCGGCTTCCCTTTTGATTTCTCCATAAAGGTTTTTACAACTTGATTTAAAGTATTATAGTCTTCTTTCGTTTTTAAGAGTGTTGTAACATATTTAAACTTGCCTATTTCGGTCGTTCCTGCAAAAGCTTCATTCATCCAACAGTTAATTAAACCTTCATCATTTAAGCGTTTATTAATTTCAGGCATTGCGATATTTTGAACAATATCCATCACAATTGAAGCAACACTTTTTAAGTCGTCTGAAATTTTAGCTTCCCACCAAAAATCAGGGCTGTCTTTCATAAAAGCACCAATCCTTGCAAGCCAATGACATTGTTCCACTTCAGGTTTTACTGAATTATTATAATCATATTGTAATTGACCCAACACGTCAGAATAAACACCAAAATTGATGGTAAACTTGATTTCTTCTTTTGTACTCTCCCTACTCTTTTGAAAGTTTATAACTCCATAGTTTTTATTTACTTGCAAATAAAAACTATTCCCTTTTTTAATAAATCCCATTTGCTTTAATGGCTGATTTATTTTTGTAATAAATTCCTTAAATATATCCATATTTTCTACCAAGTTCCTGGTTTACGTACTAAGTTTACTGGATAGCGATTAGCTCCAAGCCAAGTACCTTTTAATCTTTGTAATGGCAAATAACGTGAGGTTCCTACTTTAGTTTCTATTCCGCTCTCGCTGTGCGAAGGCTCCGACCTTCGTACATGTGTATTTCGGCCTTTGACCGATATATAACAAAACTCATTCCAATACTCAAACCCCGTAAATACCCTCGCTGTGCTAAGGCTATTGCCTTAGTACGCGTGTATAGCGGTCTTTGACCGAGTCACAATTGCTGTCCTAATGTTCTGTTTAATTTGTTTTTCTAAGGTCTGACCTGCGGTACTAACCTTATGTGATTAATTTTAAACCTTAAACCCTATGAATACTCCCCTCCTCCAAAATGTCCCTTCCGTTCATTTTGAGGTACAATTGGGCCAACACTACTACGTCTTCGCGGCAATATTCGGCTATTTTAGTTAGGTTGTTCTGGTGGTAGTAGTTGGTGTTTACTTCTGAGCCATCCATGAGGCTTTTGGAGCCTGGGATGTTGAAAACTGAGGCGAGCAGGTCGAGTGAAGTGTAGTTTTTATAGTCGCCAAACTTCCAGAATTCTAGGGTGTCTATGTGCATTACTTCCCATGGTTTTTTGCCGGTTATGTCTAATACCGCAGGTAATTTTATGCCATTGATGAGCATTCTTCGGCACAAATAGGGAAAGTCAAACTCTCGGCCGTTGTGGGCACAAAGTATCAGATTTCCTTTGGCAGTGTGTTCTTCTAATAGGTTTTTGAATTCTAACAGCAATCGTTTTTCGTCGGTGTTTACCAATGTTTTGGCCCTAAACTTAGAGTCTTGCTCGTAAAACCCTCCTACCCCAATGCATATCACTTTGCCAAACTCGGCGTAGATGGCCGCTCTTTCAAAATACATATCCTCGGGTTCTAGGTCGCCCTCGTTTTTAAGTTTACTAGCTTTTCGTCTCCAATGGTCTTTAAGCCTTTCGGGCAGCTCCGAAAAGTTTTCTGTAAGCGACACCGTCTCGATGTCGAGAAAGAGTATGTTTTTTAGTTGTAATGGGGTCTGTGACATGCTTTTTTGTGTTTTATAGTCCGAACCTAGCCGAGATCTCCAACATGCGATCTATGGCCGCTCTGGCGTCTTTTATGGTTTTTTCTGGTAAAATAATCTCTGGGGTTTCGTCTTTGAGGCAATTGTAAAGTTTCTCCATGGTGTTGAGCTTCATGTGCGGGCAATCTTGACATGCCTGACATGCTCGACCGTCTTTTGATGTTGGTGCCACGTGGAACACTTTATCTGGAGAAGCTTTCTGCATTTGGTGCAAAATGCCCGATTCAGTCGCTACTATAAATTCTTTTTTCGGGCTGTTGATGGTATACTTCAACAATCCTGTGGTAGAACCAATGTATTCGGCCAGATCCAAAACAGGTTTCTCAGATTCTGGGTGGGCTATAACGCAGGCTTCAGGATATTTTTCTTTCATATCTTTGAGCATTCTAGCTGAAAATGCCTCGTGAACCATACATGCTCCGTCCCATAGTATCATGTTTCGACCTGTCACTCGGTTGATATATCCACCCAAATTTTTGTCTGGAGCAAAGATGATTTGTTTGTCGGCTGGTACACTTTCTACTATTTTGATAGCGTTGGTACTCGTACAAACGATATCTGTAAGTGTCTTCAATTCTGCAGAACAATTGACATAAGAAATCACTACAGCATCTGGATAATTTGCTTTGAAAGCTTTGAATTTATCAGCAGGAGCAGATTCTTCAAGAGAACAACCCGCATTGATATCCGGCAAAACGACTTTTTTGTTTGGTGAAAGAATTTTGGCAGTTTCGGCCATAAATTTTACACCGGCAAACACAATCAAATCAGCCTCAGTTTTAGCGGCTTCTTGTGAAAGACCCAAGCTATCACCAATGTAATCGGCCACATCCTGAATGTCGGCCGTTTGGTAGTAATGTGCTAGTATTACGGCGTTTTTCTCTTTTTTAAGTCTGTTTATCTCTGCTACAAAATCCATTTTTATTTTTTACAAGTAAATTTATATGTTGTTACGTTAATGATCTGGCCATCTGCCCTGAAACTGGTTTCTTTTACACAATTGCCTCGTGTATCATATTCTTTGATACTCCTGTTGGCGAGCTCGTTTCTGTAATAATTATAAGTCTCCGTCTGATTGGATCCTGAGTATTTGAATTCAAGCCTGTAATCCTCAAGGTTATTTTTAGTAAATACCGTAATCTTGCTCAAATGATTGTCGGTATATTCATAAACCGAATAATTCTGCAGAATACCATTGATATAATTTTCTGAACGAGTCATTTTATCATTGCCGTCATACGTAATTTTCTCTGTTTTCTTTACATGTCCCAATACATCATCAAATTGGTTTTCCACAACTTTTCCAGATGTGGACAGTATCTTTTTTTCGGTAGAGGTTATGTTGTTTTGGGCATCATATTTCGTAAAAACCTGCATATTAGGGTTTTTCTCCGAGACATGTTTGGCAGCAACCGAACCATCTTCATTAAGAAAAACTTGCTCCAATTTATTATCAACTTTTACAGATCTATTGCTGACCTTGTTTTCTTTGGACTCTGATTCTGACAATAAGTTTCCCGCATTGTCGTACTCACTATTAACTGTTCGGGTCAGCTTATTCTTGAAAAAGTATTGGGTTTTTACAGGCTTATTCTTCGCATTATATTCATACAAAACCTTAGAACTTGCTTCTGTTCCGTCAAAATACTGGATTGTTTCCCTAGAAATAGGATTATCGAATTTATCGAATTCAAAAATAATCTTACTAATGGGTCTTTCGAGTTTGGTAACAGTCATTTCGGTCATTAAGCAGCCATTGCCCTGTGCAAAGGCAAAAATTGGAAAAACTACGAAAGCAAATATTAGCCTTATAGAACGGTTCATGGTGATTCTATTTTGTGTCAAATATATACAAAATTTCTATTATAAAACCCGAAATACTGATGCCCGAGAGAAAGCGGTAATCGCAGATAATGTATTTCAGGTATAATTAATTTATAAATTATCAACATATAAAATACTTATAATAAACTAATTAACAACATCTCCACGTAATTCTCGGAATCTAATTCTAGATTGGGCACCGTATATACTTCCTGGGTAATCTTTGAGCAATTGTCTATAATATTCCATTGCTTTTTCTTTATCCTTGAGGTTTTCCTCGGTCACTTTGGCTAGTGTAAATAGTGCATCATCGGCCAAAATATCGTATTTATAATTTTCCAAAATATTCTTCAAATCTGCCACGGCATCGTTTATTCTATTGATTTTGAGCAAAGTATTGGCCTTTAACCAAAGGATTTCATCGGCCAAGCTGTGTGTTCTATATTTTTTAAATAATTCATCGAGCTTTAGTATACTCTCCTCGTATCTGTTCTGAAAAATCAATAAGTCTATTTTAGAAAAATCAGCCATAGCCACTTCAGAGGTATCAAGACCCGTATTGTCTTGAATTAACAGACTCAATTGCATAGCATCGTTAGAAATCTCTCTGGTTGTAGCTTTTTTCAATACGTCTAATATTTCTTTGGATAGCTCAAACTGACCTGTGTAGTATTGAAGTTTTGCATTCTTTAGTTTCGCTATTTCACCAAGGTTGTCTTCTTTCTGCGATTTTTCGACCTGCATATAGAGCAACGTTGACTCCCAAGGCTCATCTTTGAGAATATATATATCGCCAAGATCGAGCTTGCACTGATCTTTGAATTTTTGGTTGTTTCCAGCCCCTGCAATGGCCGATTCGAGTATCTCTATGGCCTTGGTATGGTCTTGCAAATAAAAGGCGTTTAGAAGGGCCATATTGCGTAGAGCATCCACCGTTTTTGGGTTGATGCCTACATCTACTATCATTTGTTTATATTGTGCTATAAGATCCGTAATTTGCTGATTATCAATAGGAAAAGTAGTTTTCACCAACTCTTCTTTGCTCTGAATCAGCCATCTGCGTGCATACGGGTAGAGTTCGCCGTCGGGATATTCCTCCATAATGTATTGATACATTTTTGAAGAATTTTTGAAGTCTTTGGCATTAAAACTCTGACCAGCAAGTTCGAAGACTTTAAACCCATTGAGTTTTTCACGTCTATCAAGGGCTCGAGCCTGTATAAATGCCCGGGCATAGTCTGCTTTTTGGGTAAAATGCCAAATCAGTATCTCTATGTTGAATGTCTCGTTAGGTTCAGCTTGTATTTTGGCATAAAGCATCTTTTCGAGCATTTCTATCTCTTTCTCTGACTTTATGTTATCCTGAATAGTGGCCTGCACATAAGAATAGTTTTTGCTTCGTTGACCAAAACCGAGGACTTCCTCTAGCATTTTGTCCTTTTGGTCGAGATAGAGATAAGCCCTGGCCAATTGTGTATCAAATTTATAAATGTCTTTACTTTTGGACCGAGCACTTAACAGTAGCTTTACGGCAAAGTCTATTTTGTTGGCTTTATAGAAGAAATTCTGAAGCTCATAAACCTGTTGATCGTTTTTTGAAGCCTCTTCTATTAATTTTTCGTATTCTTGGTTGGCCAGTTCTGCCCTATTCGAAATCTCGAAAACTTGAGCCAAATCGGCTTTGTAAGAAAGCAATGTTGGATTGTTCTTAATTTGAGTTCTAAGAAACTTTTCGGCAGAAACTACATCCTTGAGCTTTACCATAGTGGCCAAGTAGTCGTTGTGTATCAACCGTGCTTGGTCTTTATTGTTACTAATCTTTTTATAAAGCTCTGCAGCCTTATCGTATTCTCCTTGTTTAAAATACGAATTGGCCAATTCCATTTCCTGAGCAAGGGCAGTGAAGCAGACCGCCAGCCAGAGAAAAATCGTTTTTCTTATTTTAGAATTCATATAATATAAAAGAAGATTATTATTATTAAATTATTGTTATTAATTATTATGTCTGTGAATAAGTGGAATACTTTATTTGTTTAAATCGATTGTTTATTTCCTTTATTTTGTGTGGATAAGGTTTCTGTTTTTCCACATTTAATATATTGTTATTTAGATATTTAACTTTTAATGTTAATTAATTATTATTTTTTATTCACTTACTTTTTTGCACATATTTTTTGTTTGATACCTGTTAACAATTTTTTACAACTTGTGAGTTATATATTTTTTTGATATTTCTGGATACTTTTACACTATTACTTCGGTTTTAGACATTATTATTAACTATCTAATCCACATTGTTTGGCTCTTATCCACGGGGTTATCCACATACTATTCTATTTTAATATCCTTAAGCTCGAAATTAGCTCTAACTCTTATTGATTCTTTACTTATCAACACTTTTTCTGGAAGTGATTTGGTGGATAAGTTACCAGGATCCCAAATCCCGTTATTGTTATTGTCAAAGATTATTTTTACTAGGTATGAACTGGGTATTATATTTTTAAAATAGAATTTGTCTTTGAATTTCTGTTCATCAGTTACTAATCCGCTGTCTTCGTTTATCAATTGTGCAATTTTTGTGACTTTGTCATCAATGGTATTGCCTTCCATAATACCGAGGTCATCTGGACCAAGTATGGGCATTTTTAGGATGAAAAGAGCATTGGTGTCCCCTTTATAATTTTGAAGTGTATTTGATGGTATAGTGAGTTCGACTTGCTGTTTGGCTTTGGTCGTAAGGCTTACCTCTATATTATTTTTGGAAATCCACTTAAAGTTCGGTATTTCTATCTGGGATGTATCTGTTTTGAAAATAACTTTATTCGAATCGAATTTGGTTATAGGATATTGGAAAAGCAGATTGAACTTTAAATTTCTGATTTGTTCTTGTCCGTTTTTGATACTGCTATTTATTTGGAATGACTGTATCTTCCTTTTATTTTTAAGTGGTGCTGAAAAATAAATTTTCTGTATGATCGTATCTGAAATATTTAGTGAGTCTGTAAGTATAATCTCTGCAAGACTGGTATCTAGTTTTGGATCAGAGAGTTTGAAAACGTTCAGGTTAAGTTTATCGTAGTTATAAACAAGAGCATCGTCTGTGAGATTTACCTTTGCTTCTTTTATGGGTTTATCAAGCTGCATCACAAACTCATCTTGCCGGCTTATGTTCTTCTTTATTCTATTTTTAGCATAGTTTGCTGTGTAGGTTTCAAGGGTATCTAAGGCAATATTGCTTAGCAAGTTTATGGTATCTGGTTTGAATGCTACATTTTCTGTTTTCTGGTCGTAAATAAGATTTTGGTTTTTGTCTGTAAAGGCCAGCAGGAAGTATTTGGCGGCTTTTATATTTTCAAAAGTATATTGGCCAGCTGAATCTGTTTTAATGAAATAGTCAGGTTTTTTCTTGTTCATGGCCAACGTATCTTTTTTATAAAGACCTACTAGGGCATCCAATACTGGTAACTTAGTATGAAGGTCTACGATAGTTCCTTTTACGGAGAGTGAATCTATTTCTGGACCTGTACTGAAAACGATCTTGAGATTTTTTGTGGGATTGCGTTCGCTCAAATCTTTGATTCCATTTCTGAAATTGAGCGTGTATGTGGTACTATCTGCAAATGGTTTTTCAAAAATTAGCTTGATATTTTTATCCTTTTGTTTAATGGAGTACAGTGAGTTGGGATCTGGAATAATAATAAGTTCTTGTTTTAGTGCTGAAATATCGGTGTATTCATCGAAGTTCAGTTCTACTACTTTTCCCTTAAAATTTTTAGTTTTCGTTATTGGGTTAGACGACAAAAGTTTTGGGGCTGTCTCATCTGTAGGCCCACCAGTAGGAGGCACAAATTGTGCACAGCTCAAAATAGAAAAAAGTGTTACTAAATAAAGTATGTATTTCATCTGCCAAGGTGTAACATTATAACAGAAATATCTGCTGGTGAAACGCCACTAATACGAGAGGCTTGTCCCAATGTAATGGGTTTTATTTTCTTTAATTTTTGTCTTGCTTCAATGGATATTGATTTTAGGCTCTCATAGTCGAAATCAGGATTTATCTTTAAATCGTCAAATTTTGTGAGTTTTTCGGCAAGGAGAAGTTCTTTTTCTATGTACTTCTCGTACTTGATTTTAATCTCCGTTTGTTCCAATTCATCTTCTTGATATTGATTTATGATATAATAAATGGTGTTATTGGTATTTTTTAGAATTTCTATATTGAGCTCGGGTCTTTTAAGAAGATTATAGAAAGTGGTTTTTTCTCTGATATTGGCCGATTTGTTTTCAGATAGAAATGCGTTTATTTCCTCGGGATTAACTTTGGTTTCTCCAAGAATTTTATAAAGCTCTTCAGATTTGGCGATTTTCTTTTTCACATTTTGAAGTCGCTCTTCTGATGCTAGACCTATGTCATGACCTTTTGGAGTAAGTCTTATATCGGCATTATCTTGTCTGAGAATAGTACGGAATTCTGCTCGAGATGTAAACATTCTGTAAGGTTCTTCGGTACCTTTGTTTACAAGATCGTCAATCAAAACACCTATATACGCTTCATCACGTTTTAAGATAAAACCTTCAAGTTCATGGGATTTTCTATGGGCATTTATACCGGCGATAAGTCCTTGAGCCCCGGCTTCTTCATAACCAGTGGTGCCATTTATTTGTCCCGCAAAGAATAGATTTTCTATCAAATGGGTTTCTAATGTAAGTTTGAGTTGGGTTGGTGGAAAGAAATCATATTCTATGGCATAGCCTGGCCTGAGCATTTTTATGTTTTCAAAGCCTGGAATTTTTCGAAGTGCTGAGTATTGTATATCCTCTGGAAGTGAAGTAGAGAAACCATTTACATACATTTCAATAGTACTTCTCCCCTCAGGTTCTAGAAAAATTTGATGACTATCTTTGTCAGCAAAGCGGTTGATTTTATCTTCGACCGATGGGCAATATCGAGGTCCGAGCCCTTGTATTCTGCCGTTGAACATGGGTGATTTATCGAAACCCTTTCTTAATTCATCGTGAACTCCAAGGTTTGTATAGCTAATCCAACAGCTGTTTTGCTTAACGAGTTTCGGTGTATTGGTATAAGAAAATTTTTCTGGATGTTCATCGCCAAGTTGTTCTTCCATGGCAGTGTAGTTTACCGTTCGAGAGTCTACCCTCGGAGGTGTGCCCGTTTTCATTCTACCAGATTCGAAACCCAAGGAGACAAGTTGCTCAGTTATTCCGTAGGCAGCGGATTCTCCAGTTCTACCGCCACCAAAGTTTTTTTCGCCTATATGAATTTTTCCATTAAGAAATGTGCCGTTTGTGAGTACTACAGATTCAGATTTTATTTCCAATCCTAGAGAGGTTTTAATACCTGTTACTCGGTTGTTTTCGATCAGAAGACCAACAGCCATTTCTTGCCAGAAGGACACATTCGCGTTTTTTTCAAGTTTGTCTCTCCAATTTAAGGCGAACTCCATTCGGTCGGATTGGCATCGTGGAGACCACATAGCGGGACCCTTAGAGCGATTGAGCATTCTGAATTGTATCATAGTCTCGTCAGAAACAATGCCAGACATCCCCCCTAGTGCATCTATTTCACGAACTATTTGGCCTTTTGCTACTCCACCCATGGCTGGATTGCAGGACATTTGTGCTATGGTTTGTAGGTTCATGGTTACTAGAAGTACTTTAGAACCCATTGTAGCTGCTGCATGTGCGGCCTCACAGCCAGCATGCCCTGCCCCAACTACTATTACATCGTATTTTTCGAACATATAAGTTTAGTGTTTCACGTGAAACTTCCTTGTGTATGTTTCACGTGAAACATTTATTTAATTAATTTTTTTGAAATAATTATCGGTCTGTTTTTTGTAAAAAGGTGTAAAGTTCGGAGGTGTTGTTCTTAGCAACTCTACTTGTTTCTCTTTTTCCATTTTGAATTTTTCAAGGTCCGGAGGACTCACTCTGTTAAAAGTAACACCAGTATTTGATTTTCGTTTGGAGTCTAGTTCCTGCTCTTTTATCGCCTTTTCTGCTTCGAGAAGTCTAATTTCTATTTCTTGTTGACGTTTCAGAAGATTTGGTGTGATGCGTTTGTTTACCAAGTCATTTTCGGTTTCGTCCATTTTCTTTTGAAGTTCGTCAAGGTTATTTCCGAGTTTTTTACCACCTTCAGTGCCGTTCATTTGATCTTGGAGGTCTTTGAGTTGCTTTCTGATTTTGGCTTGTTCATTGGCTATTTTGGCCAACTCTTCCGACATTTGCTTCCCTCCTTGCCCAGATTGTCCTAAGCCCTGTATTTTTTTATTTAATTCTTGCTGTTTTTTGCCCATGCCTTCACTTGGTGTGTTGCCGTCTTTTCCCCCTTTTCCTGAGCCAGGCATAGACATGGCCATCATTTGTTGCATTTGTTTGAAGGTGTCGCCAAGCATAAGGGCAAGATTGTTCATAGATGTCATCGAAAATTGTTGTTTTGAAGCTGCTTGTGGCGTTTTGCGTTCTTTTATATATTTCACGGATTCATCGATGTTATTTTTCATATCAGTCACTTCCTTGGTAATAAAAGACTCTATTTGCATTACTCGTTTGGCCAGGGAATATAGCGAGTCTTCAACGACTTTGGCATCGTCTGAGATCTTGAGTTGTTCTTGCGAAAGAGGAACAAACCGAGGGTCAGAAACAGAGATGCTTCTGAAGTTTTTCATAACACGTTCTTGGTCGTGAGAGACTTTTAGGAGGTTTTCAAGAATATCTCTAAGAGCATCTAAGTCAATATCCAGTTGTTTCATTTCTGAATCTTGCATACTATCGGCCATTTTGGCTGCCATATTTCTCATTGATTTTGATGCCTTTTTTTGGGCTTTGCTGGCAGCTTTGCTATCTTTTTGTTCTAGAGATTTTTGGGCTTTGTTTTGCTCATCTGATATTTCCTTCTGATCTTCTTTTTGGGTATCAACCTCCTTTTTGAGTTCTTTACTTAGCTTCTCAATATCCTTCATTTTCTCTTTTTTCTCTTCAAACTCTTTGTTGAGCTTTTCTTGTTCTTTCTGAAGTTCTTCATTTTTCTTTAAATCTTCATTGGCTTTTTCGGTCTTCTCGCCAAGTTCTTCTTGTTTTTCAGCGAGTTTTTCAAGCTCTT
The DNA here is from genome assembly GCA_035299025.1 of Leadbetterella sp. Classification (GTDB taxonomy): domain Bacteria; phylum Bacteroidota; class Bacteroidia; order Cytophagales; family Spirosomataceae; genus Leadbetterella. The sequence continues at coordinate 910,159 of DATGXK010000008.1, read as the reverse complement.
TCACGGCCTCTTCAACTTTCTGTTTAAGCTGTAGGTCTTTGAAAAGCTTCATTGTTCGGTCTATTTCTTTATCAATGTTTCTTTGGTCTTTTTTGAAATCATTCATTTTATCCAAAGACTTATCGTTGAGTTGCTCCTCCATCATTTTTTTAAGATCTTCTAATACCTTACTGTCCTCATTTTTCATGAGTTCGTCTAACATTTTTTGGAGCATGTCCATTTTTTGTTGGAGTTCTGGACTTTGTTTTTCGAAACGATTTTGTTTTTCCTTGAGGTCTTGCAGTTGTTTTTGCAGATCTTTTAGTTCTTTCATCATTTCATCCTTCTTCTTCAACAATTCTTCGAACTCCTTTTTGTCTTGGAAGTCCATCTCTTTCTTCTTTTTCAAATCTGCTTCCAAATTTTCTAAAGCTTTCTTAAATTCCTTCGACTTCTGAAGAAGGTCTTCGAACTTATCTTCTGTTTTCTCAATTTGTTTTTCTACCTCCTGGTCAAATTGTTGGGCTGTAGGCATTCCAAAGACCATCGTGCCCGATTTGGTGGATTTACGACCATTTACGCCATCATTATCGGTAACCTGGAGATAATACTCAAGCTTGTCGCTTTTTTCTAAACCAAGGTTATTTATATTGACTTGGTAGAAGAATGTTTGTGAAAGAGAGTTTTTGTTGAACGGAATATCTACAGATTTATAAGGTGTGGTACCAGATTTGGTACGATACATAAATTTAAAGTCAGAGAGGCCGTAATCATCCGATATGCTTCCTCCTATGCCAATATAATTGTAGAGGCTACTGTCTTTGATTTGCTCAAAGCTAATCTGTGGATACTTATCCGGAATCACATTTATGTAATACGAAATTTTGTCGGCATTTACGGCGGTGTTTATGTTTTTGAGTTGTACCTCGTAGTTTTGAGATTTCGCAAATTTTTTCTGGAAATTGAAATCTGTAATAAGTCCTTTGGAAACATTTAGTGGTTTTGATCCTTCAAAAATAACACTGAGAGAGTCTGTTGCATCAGTTTTGAATTTCCACTCCACAACCGTGCCTTCTGGAACAATTAGATTTCCTACGTTATCGAAATCTTCGGATGGTTTGTTTAGGTATGCGGGATACTTCAGTTCCACATTGAAAGACAACAAACTTGGTCTGGCAATCAGGCCAAGCTTAAAAGTATTTGAAGAAAATCCACCAGCCAAAAAATGAAACTCTGTTTCTTCCTGAATTTTAGAAAAGACAAAATCGAAATTTCGCGAATCCTTGAGGTTCATCTTGTATTTGCGGTCGTTATAAACGAGAAAAACATCATCAGGTAGCGAATTGCCCAAAAGCCGTAAGTTGAGCTGAAAGTCTTCATTTTTGACTGCTTGAAGGTTTTTATTGAGTATTTCAAATTGGAAAGGTGCGGGCTCCGCAAAGTTTCTTTTGAAAAAGACAATTCGTTCTGTGCTTTTGAAAAATGATGGTGCTATGGCAGAAATAAGCAAAATAGCAACTAACGGCGGAAGAGCATATTTGAGATATTTTCTGTTTTCTTTTAAGTTTATGGCATCTGCAAACTTTACCAGTTTTAGTTCTTTTGTTTTTTGCGTAATACTGGCCTCTAAAAGAGCATTGTCAGTATCTGATAGGCCATTGGCTAATTGAAGTGTATTTAGGAGTTTGTCTTTTATATTTGGGAAAAACTCACCAATTTGCTCGGCGGCTTTCTCGTCCGATATAGGCCTGTTTATATTTAGTAAATAAAAAATGGGTTTTAGTATGTAGAAGAATAAGGTATAAGCCGACACTAAAATAAATCCGATAAGTAAAGTAGCCCTCAGCGTAGAATTGAACCTACCGAAATATTCTAAAAAATTAATGACGATGTAAGAAAACAAAATCAGAGAAAGCCCAATGAGGGCACCTTTCAAAAGTAGATTTTTGTAGTACTTACTTTTGAAGGCTGATATTTTTTCTAAAAGTGCCGAAAACTCGATGTTGTTTTTCATAAAATATTGAAAATCAATAATATATAGAATTTTTTCTTCATAGATTCAATTCTACTGAAACCGGACAGTGATCAGACATTATCACATCGGCGTGTATTTTTGAATCTTTCACAATAGATTTTTGGGTCTCGTTTACAAAAATATAATCTATACGCCAACCCAAGTTTTTGCCCCTTGCCCCTGCCCTATAGGACCACCAAGTATAATGGTGAGGATCAGTGTTTAAGAGTCTAAAACAGTCGGTAAAACCACTATCAAGAAACTTGCCAACCCACGCCCTTTCCTCAGGTAGAAAACCCGAACTGTTGGCGTTGGATTTAGGGTTATGGATATCTATTTCTTTGTGACAAATATTCACGTCTCCACACACAAAAATCGGCTTTTCGGCCTTATCAAATTGCTGTATGTGCGTATAAACATCATCAAGAAAAGCCATTTTTACTTCCTGCCTAATATCTCCCGTTGTTCCGGATGGAAAATAGGCACTCATCACGTGAAACTTTTCAAAACTAGCCACAATCGTTCTTCCTTCGGAGTCATATTGGTCTATTCCTATTCCATATTTTACTTCCAAGGGCTTTTCTTTACTCAAAATAGCTACACCAGAGTAACCCCTTTTCTGAGCGGGATACCAATGACAATAATATCCCAAAGCAACAAACAACGGCTCTACCAGTTCTGTCTCTGAAAGTTTTATTTCTTGTAAACACAGCACATCAGGGTTGTGGTTTTTTAGCCACTCCTCAAGACCTTTATTTAGTGCCGATCTTATACCGTTTACGTTGAAAGTAGTGATTTTCATATTTTTCAAACTGTTGGTAAAAAGGACTGTAATTTTTTGTTACAACAGTCTGTTTACCAAGTAATTATGTCAAATGTGTAAGCCTATGTCGTTTCTGAAATATTGAATTATATAATGTTTGAGCAATTGTTCCTGACTCAGCAAGTCAAAGGGAGGCAAAGGCTTTATCAATTTCCAGTGTGGCCAGCCTTCGGTATCTATTCCCTCTAGCTGATAAAAACCACCTAAACTTAACACTTTACAAATGGCAATATGCATAAGGTCTTGTTTTTCTTCTTTCGAAAAACGCAAATTTCCTTTACCTAATTCCTGAATACCAATTAAAAATAGGACTCCGTTGAGATCAGCAGGTTTTTTACCCGTTGTTTGTTTTAAAAAACGAATTAAATTGTCCCATATTTCTTTATTATCTTTGATTTCTAATGACATACAATAATGAAAACCACATTTAAAAGATACCTAAACTTACTTTTGGACTTTCTCTATCCACGTGTGTGCGTAAGTTGTGAAAAAAACTTACTCGGACCCGAAAGCCACCTTTGCATAGAATGTCTCCTTACAATACCTAAGACCAATTCGCATTTGCACCCTATTGAACTTCTAGAGAGAAAGTTTTGGGGAAAATTGAACGTGAAACAGGTATACTCCTTTTTAAAATTTTCTAAAAAAGGGAAGGTTCAAAATATACTACACACTCTTAAATACAAAAATAAGCCAGAATTGGCAGAATATATCGGAAAAATGTACGCAAATGATTTGAAGGCAGTAGATTTTGCCGATAAAATAGATTTAATAATCGGAATTCCGCTTCATAAAGACAAGCAAAAGCTTCGTGGCTACAATCAGGCTGATGAGTTTGCTAAAGGCCTTTCAGAAGTCTTAAAAATGCCTTTTGACACCACATCGATGGTCAGGCAAACGTTTACTATCTCACAAACCAAGACTGGTAGCCGATTTAGGCGATATAAAAATATTGAAGGGGTTTTTGTGATAGACAAGCCTGATGGAATAAAGGACAAAAGGATTGCTTTGGTAGATGATGTGCTGACTACCGGCTCTACACTCGAAGAAGCCGGAAAGACACTCATGGCGGCGGGATGTAAGGAACTGTATATAATAACAATAGCCTCGGCTTATTGAAAAACCGAGGCTATTAAATATTGGCTAAACTTGAAACTTCTTAAAGAGATTTTTTGCCTTTAGGGCCTACAGATATCATGGCACATCTAAAACCAATCGTTGCTGTAGACGAATCCTGATCTAACCAGCGTCTTGTTCCTGGTGATAACCAGTAGGCTATGTCGTTCCACGAACCACCTTTATAAACTCTTTGTTTGTTGTCTATCAATGAGTTAAAGTTTTCTTTATCGTAAAGTTTGGCTTCGTCTTGGAAGTCGCTTCTACGAATTGGGTTGAGGTCGTTAAAGTCTTGGTACGAGCCTTGTCTGTAAAGGTCATACACCCACTCGTTTACATTACCCGCCATATTATATAGGCCGAAGTCATTTGGAGCAAATGAATATACTTCTTCAGTGATGATGGCTTTATCATTTTGCTTACCAGCTATACCTGCATAGTCACCTCTACCCCTTTTGAAGTTGGCCATCATGTTTCCTTTGTTTTTTCCTTTAGACTTACGCATGGCTGAGCCATCCCAAGGGTAAATTCTCTGGTTTGACTGGTTCTCATCGATATATTGGGTACCAATCATACTCTTGGCCGCGTATTCCCATTCGGCTTCGGTAGGGAGTCTGAAATCAGGGATATTAATACCTGTCTCAATCGGCACTCTTCCATTTACCTTAGGAGCGGCAGCTACTTCGGCAGCACCTTTCTTTTTCTTTCCAAATGGTAGACCACCTTTCTTTTTTGTTCCGTCGCCATATTTGGCAGACAATCCCGCATTTACGATGGCCGAACGCCACTTGCAGTAGTCATTTGCTTGAATCCAAGAAACACCAACTACCGGGAAATTTCTAAAGCCAGGATAGCGAAGGTATTGATCTACATACTGATCGTTAAAAGACATTTCGTTGGCCCACACAGTAGTATCGGGCAAAGCCGCTTGTACAAATTCTCTGGTAGAATCTTGTCCAATAGAATAGATGTATTCCAGATAGTCTATATTTGCGATTTCGGTTTCGTCCATGTAGAACGAGGCCACAGTAACGGTACGCTCTATGTTATCGCGAGTATAGGTTACATCTTCTTCAAGTGTACCCATCGTAAAACGTCCACCTTCTATGAAAACCATGTTGGGTCCAGCCGGTTGACCAGCAAAAGATGCCACTTGGAAACCTTCTTTACCTTTTTTAGCATAGGCGGCTCCAGTAGTACGGCTTTTTTTGCCGGGATTCAAACTGGTAGCTTTTTTACCTTTGCTACAAGAGGTGGCTACAAAAAGAGAAAGTGTAAGCACGGTTACACTGTAAATGAGTCTCTTCATTCTTTTTTTTATTTTGTTTCTGCGAATTAAAACACAAAAATAGTTTAAAATATATTACCAAGTCATTGTTTGGCATCTATGAAAGCCACAATTTTTTCGAATAAATCATTGATTTTGTTGATATTAGTGGTGTTTTCCGCCGAAAATATCAACTTGTCTTTGATTTGTTTTAAACTGCACTCTTTTGGATGCAATTTTATATAATCAAGAATTTTGCCAAACTTATCCGTTTGATAATAATCTTGATGCTTTTCTGAAACGAAATATCCTTTGAGGTTATTATTTTTCAGGGTTATTTTTTCAAAACCGATGTATTCGGCCTTCCAACGCACTTTTACGATTCTGAATAATTCTTCTACTTCCACAGGTAATTTTCCGAATCGGTCTACAAGAGAGGAAGAAAATTTTATCAGTTCGTCCTCATTTTTTAGATCATCGATGGCATTATAAACCGAAAGCCTCTCCGACATGTTGACAATGTAATGGTCTGGTATCAAAATTTGTAGATCCGTTTCTATCTGGCAGTCTTCAACTTTAAATGTTTTTTCAGAAAGTTCGCCAGCAAATAGATTTTTGAATTCGTTTTCTTTCAATTCAGACACGGCCTCGTCCAATATTTTATGATACATGTCGTAGCCGAGGTCATTTACAAATCCGCTTTGCTCAGCACCCAGAAGGTTTCCAGCACCTCTTATGTCCAAATCTCTCATGGCAACCTTAAAGCCATCGCCAAGATCTGTAAACTCTTCAAGTGTTTGAAGTCGTTTTCTGGCATCTTTTGTAAGCCCAGAGGTTGGCGGACCCAATAGAAAGCAAAAGGCTTTTTTGTTCGAACGCCCCACCCTACCACGCATTTGGTGCAAATCAGAGAGTCCAAACATGTGAGCTTGATTGATGATGATTGTATTTGCATTTGGAATATCTAGGCCCGACTCTATGATGTTTGTTGAAATCAGAATATTGATTTCGTTTTCAATGAATCGCATCATTATTTTTTCGAGTTTATCGCCCTCCATTTGACCATGGGCAACACCGATTTTTGCCTCGGGAACCAATCTATAAATAATGTTGGCGATTGATTCTATGTCGTTTACACGATTATGAACGAAAAATACTTGCCCACCCCTATTTAGCTCATAACTGATGGCATCTCGGATAATTTCTTCTTTAAAAACCTCTACTTGGGTGGTTACTGGCTGACGATTGGCCGGCGGAGTGGCAATAACCGAAAGGTCTCGAGCACCCATAAGTGAAAAATGTAGCGTACGGGGAATTGGCGTTGCCGTTAACGTGAGTACGTCTACATTCAGTTTCAGTTCCTTTATTCTATCTTTCGACTTCACTCCAAACTTCTGTTCCTCATCAATAATTAGTAGGCCGAGGTTCTTGAATTCAATATTTTTGTTTAGTAACTTATGTGTGCCAATAACGATGTCAACCTTACCTTCTTTGAGTCCTTTGAGGGTTTTTGTGTTGTCTGCTGCGGATTTGAACCTGTTCAAGTAATCTACATTTACGGGCATTTTGGCTAGTCTCTCAGAGAAAGTACGGTGGTGTTGCATGGCCAAAATGGTTGTAGGCACTAATATTGCCACTTGTTTAGAGTCATTTACAGCCTTGAAAGCCGCCCTAATGGCCACCTCGGTTTTACCAAAACCCACATCGCCACATACCAGCCTGTCCATAGGATATGGTTTTTCCATATCTTCTTTTACTTTGGCTGTGGCAGAGGCTTGGTCTGGTGTATCTTCATACATAAAAGAAGACTCCAACTCTATTTGTAAATAATTGTCGGGCGAAAATGCAAAACCGTGTACTTCACGCCGTTTGGCATAAAGTGCTATGAGCTCTTTGGCTATGTCTTTTACTTGCCTTTTGGCTTTCGACTTTTTGTTTTCCCAGTCGCCCGAACCCAATTTACTCATGGCGGGGGCGTCTCCTTCTTTGCCCGAATATTTGGCGATTTTATGAAGGCTATGTATGTTGACATACAGCAGGTCATTGTCTTTGTAAACCAGTCGAATGGCTTCTTGCTTTTTGCCACCAACATCTATGGTTTCCATACCCGCAAAACGCCCTATTCCATAGTCGACATGTGTTACGTAATCTCCTGTTTGTAGGGCTTTTAACTCTTTTATAGTAAGGGCTTTCGACTTGGAGTAGCGGTCTTTTTCTTTGTACCTATTGAGCCGCTCAAAAATCTGGTGGTCGGTATAAACCAAGATCTTGTTTTGTAAATCGATGAAACCTTCTCTGAAGTTGGCATAGACCGAAAGAAACCTAATGGTGGGGTTGATTTCGGTAAAAATGGTTTCGAGACGATTGAGCTGTTTTAGTGAATCTGAACTTATATAACACGAAAATCCATTTGCTTGATTTTCGGCGATGTCGTTTATTAATATTGTAAAGTCTTTGTTGAAAGATGGTTGCGGCTTGGATAAGTAGCTGATTTTCTGCGAATTTTCAAGGACACTTTTTCTGCCAAACTCTATGGTGGGGAATATTTTAAGAAAATCCGAAACCTCATCTTTGCCTAAAAAAGAGTGATCGGGTTTAAAAAGTATGTTTATGTCTCCTCCTACTGCTTTTTTGGACTCGTATATTTCCGATATTCTTCGTAGATTGTCTTCTACCCTATCTAGGGTAAATGTGTAATCTTTTATCCAGAGATTGGTTTTGTCTGGAATAAAACTGAAAACGGGCACGGTTTCTTCAAATCGAAGTTTCTCATGGATATTCGGCACAATACTTACGGCGTCCATGTTTTTGTTTGAAAGCTGCGTTTCCGTATCGAATATACGGATGCTTTCAATTTCGTCGCCGAACAACTCTATCCTAAAGGGCGTATCGGCAGCATAGGAGTAAACATCAAAGATACCACCTCTGATGGCAAACTGACCAGGCTCATATACAAAGTCTGTCTTTTCAAAATCGTAAGAAACGAGTAGTTCGGTTACAAAGTTGAGGTCAAGTGTATCTCCTACTTTTATGCGTAAAGTGTTTGCGACAAGCGTTTTTTTGCTCACTACTTTTTCGGCAATGGCCTCGGGGTAGCTCACTATCAGTAGAGGTTCTACAGAATTGTTGAGGCGATTGAGCAGCTCGGCTCGCTGAATAACGTTGGCATTTTCTATTTCTTCGTATTCATAAGGTCTTTTGAAAGACGCTGGGAAATAAGCTATTTGGGGGCTTTCAAATCCTAAAATATTCTGGAGGTCATTGAAAAAATACAGGGCATCCTCTTTGTCGGGCTGAACAACCAGTGTAGTTTGGGGCAGGTTTTTAAAAACAGCGGCAGCCAAAATAGCATCCAAACTCCCCGAAGTGCCTTCGAGGTGAATTTTGGGATAGGTTTTTTGTGACAGAACGATGTTCTGAACAAAACTATCGTCGGAATATATTTTTAGGAAATCCTCTGAGTTCAAAAGTAGCCTGTTTCTTTTGGTAAAAGCCATTGCTATAGAGTCAAAGGCTTTACCGATATTAAAATTTTTATTGAAAAGCACACGCTCTTGTCTACCAATTGGCGGGCTCAAGCGAAAACCAATACAAAGATACTAAGAAAGATGATTTTGCAGGAAATTTAGGTCAAAATATCAAGACATTCTCAAAACTCCACGAAGATAACCCACGGATTCGGTGAGTCCGTAAGCGGCATTTTCGGCATCTTTTTCGTATTCTACACCAATAATTCCCTCGTATTTGAGTTCCTTAAGTACTTGAATATAGAGCGAAATGTTCATCACACCACGGCCAATTTCAACATTTTGGGCATCCGGTTTTTGGGCATCGAGGTCTTTTAGGTGAATATCAAAAAGCCGGTCTCTGTATTTCCTAAACTCGGCAGCAGGGTCTTGTTTGAGCCTAAATGTATGTCCAGTATCTATACAAAGGCCGATTCGGGCATCAAGATTTTTGATTTTTTCATAAATACTAGCTGGCGAAGGAAAGACTTTGTCTTCTGGTCCGTGGTTGTGAATGGCTATTTTGATGTCGGTGGCTTTTACCATTTCTTCTACTTTGGGTAGCAAATGATGTTCCGGAGCTCCAACGATCATTTTTACACCGGCATTTTTGGCATAATTGAAGTATTTTTCTACTTCCTCGTTGGTTTTCATGTAAATAACACCGGCTGCATAAAGATTCAGCCCGTTGGATTTCATTTTTTCAGAAATGGCTTTTAGCTCATCTGGAGAGGCGTCAAAAGGTAAATGAAAACTTTTGAGACAAACATCCTTGATGGCCAAGCGTTTCATGATTTCTATGACTTGGTCCAATGTGTACTTTCTTAAGGTATATGAAGCCAAGCCTATTTTTAGGCCCTCGAAAGCTTTATTGTTTTCAAAATTGGCCTTTGTAGACAAAGCCAAAGAGCTTAAACCAATGGCTTTTATGAACTGGTTTCTTTTCATTTTTTGGTTGAATTTTCGATAGAAATAATTGTTTTGTTATTTGTATTCCAAGTTTGACCTTCGGTAATGACCTTAATGGTTTTAACAATTTAGGAAAATTGTTCTACTCTTGATTCTGTTGTTTAATGGTATCTATCAAACCCAAAAGTGTTTGCTTTTGGGTCTCGTCAGGCTCTGGATAGCTCATTTCTAGTTCTTTAAGTCTTTCTACAATGATTTTTGTAACGATTAATCGCATATTTTTTTTGTCGTCGGCAGGCACTACGTACCAGGGGTTTTGTTTGGTGGCGGTGGAATTTATCATTTCTTCGTACGCCTTTTGGTAATTGTTCCAGTAGCCCCGCTCTTTGATATCGCCTTCCTCAAATTTCCAATTTTTTGTGATGTCTTCTATCCTCTCTATCAGTCGGTTGCCTTGCTCCTCTTTTGATACATTTAAGAAAAACTTCAATACCACTATGCCATTATTGGCTAGATAATCCTCAAAGTTTTTGATGTCCTGGTATCGTTTTTCCCAAACATCTTTGTTTTTTAGTTCGTCGGGTATTTTTTGGTAATTTTCTAGTATTTCGGGATGTACCTTCACCACCAAAACTTCTTCATAGTAGGAACGGTTGAATACCTGCATTTTGCCTCTTTCGGGTAGTTCTTTAAAACAACGCCACATGTAGTCGTGGTTGAGTTCGGTTTCTGAAGGTCTTTTGAAAGAATAAAAACTCAACCCCAATGGGTGAACTCCCTGAAAAACGGCCTTCATGGTGCCGTCTTTTCCAGCTGCATCCATGGCTTGAAAAACCGCCAAGACTCCATATTTCGAATGAGCATACATGATGCTTTGGAGTTCGTCCATTTCGGTTTGTAGGTTTTTCAGAATATCTTCATAATCGGCCTTGTCTTCATAAAAATCATTGATTTTGGTTGGGTGATTTTTAGGATTAAAACTCTCTTTTTCAGATATTTGGAAGTCTTTTATGTTGAATTTTTTCATTTTTGGAAGAAACATTTTAATGCAAGGTATTTAATTTATTCGAAGAAAATAGTTGAGCGGGTGTTGAAATGTGTGTGATGAAGTTTGTGTGGACGCGAACATAGGTGGGTGATAGATTTGTGTGGACACAAACATAGGCGATTGAGAAGTTTGTGCGTACACAAACTTAGGCCTTTGGTGAGGGTTATTTGTTGAAGTTGAAACTTTGCAATACATTTGATAAAAATTAATTCGACCAAAATGAAAAAAACAATTTTACTGTTAATGGCCATGACCATTTCTATTTTGTCTTTCGCTAAGAAGAAGCCATCAAAATATTATGAACTTCGCGTTTATTATTGCCATCCGGGCAAATTACCCAATTTAATAACCAGATTTACAGACCATACCACCAAACTTTTTGAAAAACATGGGATGGAGAACATTGGTTACTGGACACCAACAACCACTGACAACAGTGTGCTTTATTATGTGTTGGGTTACCCAAGCAAAGAGGCAAGAGACGCATCTTGGAAAGCTTTTGTTGCCGATCCAGAATGGAAAGAAGTGGCTAAAAAGTCGGAAGAAGGTGGTAAAATTGTGGCCAAAGTAGAGTCAAAGTTCATGACTTTGCACCCTGAACTCACTAAGAAAATCAAGTTTCAACAAGCCAATTCGGAACGATTGTTTGAAATGCGGACCTACTACTGCTTGCCGGGTAGATATCCAAATATCGTGGCTCGCTTCAGAGATCACACACGTAAACTTTTTGAAAAACATGGCATGCAAAATATCATGTATTTTGAAACGATTGAAAAAGATGGAGGACAACCTACCCTGCTCTATTTTATTGCTCACAAAGATGCCGATGCCGCCAAAAAATCGTGGGATGGATTTAGGGCAGATCCTGATTGGATAAAAGTACGTGATGCGTCTGAGGTATCGGGTAAAATAGTAGAAAAGGTAGAGCCTATTTATATGAAGCCAACGGGTTTTTCGAAGATAAAATAGAAAGAGAGGGCTCATATTTGCCCTCTCTTTTGAATCTATTAATCTGAAAAAAGCTATGCGGTTGTGTGGAAAAAGCTGATGTTAATTCAGAATGCCGCCTAAAGAAATACTAAGTGAAAGGTTGGTTTGAGCTCCGGCGTTTACACCGACGCTTTTGAGGTCAACACTGCTCGTCACATTCAAAAGAGTATTCACACCCAAACCAAGAGCACTTTTATCTGGTTTATCACAGTGGATCTCATATTCACCGGCTGGTAAATAGGCCAGTGTAAAGTTGCCGTTAGCGTCGGCCTTAGCACTTGTGATGGCATTGGCAAACTTTATGTCGCTTGAGCCTTGGCCGTTTATTTCCTTGCTGCTGTTGAAAGTTCCCTTTTTGTAAACATACACCACAACATCAGACTTGGCCAATGCGTAGTTTTCTATTTTGCCTTTCAGTGTGCCTGTGGCTGTTTTGTTTTCAGCTCTCACGGCAGATTTTAGCTCTCCGAGTGTCACGAAGGCAAAGCCATTGTTTTTTGATTTTATAGATTTTCTGAGGTCAAAATCCATCACTATTTCGGTGTTTGCATTTTCGTTTACCGAAAAGTTTTTGGGTTTGAGATCTATTTCTGTGGCTCCATTGCCCGATATTTCTATGGCCTGTTTTGTGCCGTTTGTTTTGGTTATGTAGCATCCAGGAGCATTTTGTACTTCGTCTTTGGCGGCATCTATGACTAAAGTAAGCGTAGAGTAGGAATCTACCGCAGCATTTCCTTTTCCAAGCTCGAGGGTATTACCGTTTTGTAAGGCCAAGAGATTGACCGTTTTTGGGCCTTTAAAGCCAGAAAATGTTTTGCCGTCGACTTTTATCTCTGTAATGGTTACAAAAACCGCCGACACATCCGCTTGGTCTATCGGTGCATCTGTGATGCTCAGACTTAGGCTACCTTGGGCACTGTTGGTGTCGTTAATGTCGTTTTTTGGGCCAAATAATTCAGACTCGCATGAAAAGCTGAAAACAGACAATGTGATAACAGTGGCGATTAGTTTTTTTAGATTTTTCATAAATAAAAAAGTTTTGTTGAAAAGAAATTCCATTGAACGGTTCGGAATAGAACCTGACGCAAAGGAGGAAAGGCGAACTTAAATGGAAATTAAATCAGGATTAAATTTTTTTTAATGTGCCGAAAGAGTGTTAAAAATGCGGCTTTGTATAGTCTTTTTGAGTTTATGGTCATAGATTTACAAGTAGAAACCCTATTTTAAACTAGCTTGTCATCAAATAATTTGCGTTTGCCCATCATTATTCTCTGCTTAGTAGGGGTACTTTTTGCTATGGTAATGACCCATAACACCCTCCCCTATTTTGACTTTTCTCCTCGTAAAGGCTTCCTCGGAACAAAAACATTTGCCATAACATCACAATCAATATTCAGGCTTGGCTTTTATGTTCATATCGGTTCTGCTTTGGTGGTTTGGATTGCTGGAATCCCGCAGTTGTGGCCTTCGCTCATACTGAATTATCCAAAATGGCATCGAAATTTGGGTAAAATTTATGTTTTTGGCATTCTCTTTTTGGCAGCTCCTTCGGGCCTTATTTTAGCTCGATTTGCCAACGGCGGGCTTTCAGCTCAAATTGGTTTTGCTCTACAGTGTTTGGTGTGGTGGTTTCTGACTTTCAGGGCCTTTTGGTTTATAAAAGAAGGAAATATTGTAGAACACGTTCGGTATATGATTAGAAGTTTGGCGGTAACCTATGCTGCATTTAGCTTACGGACAGAGAGTTATGTGATGTACCAGTTTTTGGGCACAAAACCAATAGAAACCTATCTCACAGTGGTTTGGCTAAGCTGGGTGGGCAATCTTTTTCTGGCCGAAATTTTATTATTAACCAAAATAGACAGATATTTCGTAAAAATTTTAAAACCCCTGAAATGAAAACTAAACTGTTGTTGATTGCTGTAATTGCTGTTTTTTTAACCCAACTTTCGTGTGCTGATAAAAAGAAAATGGTGTTGCAAACCCACAAAGAGGCTGTTGACACGCTGAATACGGGGTCAAAAGATACTTTGGTGAAATTTGCAGACATAGATATTCACAAGTTGCTAGATACGAGCGATCTGTCTCGTATGTTTTGCAATTACGATTCTCTCGGTGCTTATGACAACCGTTTCGATGGTTTTTTTGGAGACGATCATTATCGCATACAGTTTTATTTTTCTAGCGTAAAGAGAGACAGCGGAAATCATCTAGTTTATCACATCGTGGGTAAAAGTAAATTCAAAGAAAATATAGCTCCTTTTAAGGGAAAAATAGTGCTTGAAAAAGCAAAAAGCTTTACTGACCCAAAGATAAACTTAGATGAATGGAAATATGACAATGGGGATTCTTTGAGAGGAATGTACAGTTTGGTTGGGCGGTTGATTTTGGAAGAAGACAAAAAGCTTGGTCATGCAGGTGTTTTCAATGGCGATTTCAGGATGGAGTTTGCCAACATGGCCAAAAGCGATAGATTCCTTTGGTTTTATTCGCCATCTATTGGCTCTAAAGGAGCGGGATTCGCGTCGGCGGGTAATTGGCAACAATACGGAAAGCCCAACACCAAACCATTTGTATTTGGTAGAGATATTTTTATGTTTGCCAACGATATTCTGGCCGACTTTAGCTACGGTGAAAGAGATATTCAAATCAACGAAAAATATGTTCACCTAGGTTGGGACAACTACTGGGAACAAGACGAGTGGTGGGTGGATGCTAAAAAGGAAATGTGAAAAGGATTGAAAGCAGTGTTCGACAACAAAATATTCTGAAAGCAGAGTGGTTGGTTTTTAATTGTTCAAACCTCCAATTTATACCCTTTTCCGTGGCTATTGGTAATTTTAACAGAAGGGTCTGCTACCAGTTTTTTACGAAGTTTAGAAACCAAAACGTCAAGATTTCGGCTAATGACAAAAACACCATCATTTTCCCAAATCTCTTTCAGCAGATACTCTCTCGCCACAGTTTCGTTGGGTTTTGAGAGCAATATATTCATCAGTTTGTTTTCTTTCTCTGAAAGTTCAATTTTTTGATATTCCAGCACCAAAACACCTGTTTGTTGGAAATAACTAAACGCTCCAACTTTCTGAAAATCGCCAGAGTTTTCAGCTGCAGTCAGTTGTTCATTTGGGTTTTTCCTGAAAAAAACCACATATAAAATTACACAAATCAACAAACCAACCACTGCACCCCAAAGGAGATTTGGATTAATGCTCGACTTTAACACTTCAATTTCAACAATATAACAGTTTTCTGGTAGGCCACGGCCAAGGCATGTTACGTCTTCGGTGCTTTTTGGACTCCATTCGAAGCCGTACACCATCTCGGTTTTTTGGCAAGTGAATACGCTTACGCGGTATTGGTTCTGTGGGTTGCCGTTTCGAAGCGTTTTTATGGTGATATTGGCCAAACTATCAGGCATTATCTCGAAACTATTTTCAAAGCGAATCTGATAAGTGCCACTGGTGGTCTTTTGAATGGGCATTATGCGAGATGTGGAGTCGCCAGAGGCCAACAAAAGTTGATGCCCAATAGTACGGAAAAGCACTATCTGGTGTTTTTCGTCATCTTGAGGTGTTACACACGATAACCCCAGCAGAGTTAGAAGAAATATAAAAGTCTTGGCTTGCATAGACCTGCAATTTATTCCAAAAAAGTGTATCTTAGTCTTGTTTTGCTGTCGTTTTGCAATAATTTACATTCTATTTACACTTTTTAAGGCCTTTAGGAATAGTTTTGGGTTGTTCCTCAGAAGTCTTAGGACGTATACAGTTTGAAAACAAGTCTTAACAAAAAGCGAAAAAAACAATGTACATCAAAACCATTTTATTGATATTGATCGGTTTTCTGGCATTTGGCCAAAAATCTACTGAAAGATTCCAAAATAGCCAAACCCCGAGTTTTTTCACATTGAATACTCTCAAAAATTCATGTTTTGATAGGTCCCAAATAAAGCAGCTCAGCGAGTACATTAGAGAGATATATGAAGACAAGCACGGGGTACTATGGTTTGGTACAAACGGGGATGGTATTTGTAGATATGATGGTTCGAAAATGCAATTTTTAACCAAGAAAGAAGGCTTGGCTGGCAATCAAATCAACGGTATAGCTGAGGACAAAAAAGGAAACATTTGGCTTGCTACCGATGGTGGTCTTAGTAAGTTTGACGGAAAGAAATTTACAAATTATACCACAAAGAATGGCCTCTCTGACAACCAGATATGGAGTATTTTATTGGACAAAACAGGCAACATTTGGGTAGGAACTATGGCTGGTGTCAATAAATTTGATGGCAAGACCTTTCAGAGTTTCGATTTACCCAGATTGGACCAGTCGAGTTCTCCGAGGTTTAATCAGTCGGTGGCGTGGAGTATAATTCAGGATAGAAAGGGAAACATTTGGTTTGGAACAGATGGTGGAGGCTTGAAGAAATTTGATGGGAAAAGCATTCATACTTATTCGCAAAAAGATGGCATGAGCTCAAACAACATACGAAGTGTATTTGAAGATGCAAAAGGTATGGTTTGGCTTGGAACCCAAGGCGGAGGCATAAGCAGATTTGACGGTCGAAACTTTACAAATTTTGGCACAAAAAACGGTCTGACTAGCAATGATGTATGGACTATTTATGAAGACAAAAAACACCAGATATGGTTCGGAACGGGCGGGGGAGGGGCGATGAAGTTTGATGGAAAAGCATTTAAGACATTTAAAGAAACCAAGGGATTGACAAAAAATCATGTACAGAGCATATGGCAAGATAAGCGTGGCAACTTATGGCTGGGCTTTTCGGGCGGATTGTTTAGAGTAAAAGGAGATTCTGTGGAGAATATCTTGGCAGGTCAACTGGTTGGTTGTTAGAATATTATGTTTACAGAATAATAAAATTAAGATGAAAAAGAGAATTACACTAGTTTGTTTTTTGCTTATAAGTTTGCAGAGTTTTGCTCAAGATTTGGAGTTCGAGATACGTGGCAAATACACCAGACCCATAACCAAAGATATTCTGGAAAACTCAAACTTGCTGAGTGATATTATTGTCGACTACCCCATCAATTGGGTGAAAGAATATGTGGCCGTGGAGGTTATAACGGACCACGATGGTAAAAAACAGTTGGCTGAAGGTACAGATTTGACATTAAGTAAACATCAAAAAACAATCTTGAAAGAAGTAGATTTGGAAACGGAGATAGAGATAAAAGTTAGGTACAGAACTATAAACGCTGTTACGGAGTATACTGAAAACAACGAAATGAATGTAAAAATGACGGTTGTGCCCAAGAAGCAAGCGGAGTTTCCCGGTGGCTACGAAGAGCTCAAAAAGTATTTGAAAGAGAATATTATAGATCGAGTAATAGAAAGTACACCGGAGGAGTTTCAAAGGGGAAAAGTATCGTTTATAATAGACAGCACCGGAAAATTAACCAACCCTCAAATATCCGCCTCTTCGGGCAACACCGACTTAGACAATTTTCTGTTGGAAATGATTGGTAACATGCCAAACTGGAAACCAGCCCAAAACGCCGATGGGCAAAATGTGAGACAACGCTTTGAGTTTAGTATGGGTATAGGTGGTTGCTGAGTTTTGGTCAAAGAGTTTACATAAAATTACCTCTCTTTTACATCTGATTTACATTGTTTTAGGCTCTCAACTTTACATTTGGGCAAACATTTCGTGGCGACGATACGCAAACACATTTATGAAAAAGCTATTGATTTTTATTTTACTGTTCACTGGAAACGTGGTTTTGGGCCAAGACAGGTTTAGCAGTTGTTCGGCGGTTTTTCTTAACCACCACATGATTGTGGAAGAATATTCGGCTAATGCCAAAGCCAAAATTTCTAAAGATGCCACAGGCTGGATTTCGGCAGGAGCCGTGACTTTGGGAGACGTGGCCAAGGGCGAAAAGAAGGCAGAAATTACCCAGAAAATTGAATTTGGTGTAGCCATAAAAGATGCCAATACGGGTACAATAGTTCTTTTTTCACCAAAAGAGTTCAAAAAAATTGAAGCAGAAAAGGTTTTGGAGAAATGTAAGAAAGGAGATACAATCATCATCATGACCACTGACAATACTTATGCCTTGCCTCATAACGAAATATTAGTTTATTGAGAATGAAAAACACAGTCTTACTTCTTCTTATTGCCTGTTTACCAGCTTATACCCAACAAAAACGGATTTTGAATACCATAGATAGTGATGTTCATTGGCAAGGGAAAATGTGGATGTCTAACGACAGTCACGAGGGCACCATTCGATTTAACTCAGGCAGTTTGACAATGGATAAATCTGGGAAAATCACTGCTGCAAATTTTGAAATAGATATGAACACGATAAAGACCAAAGACGCAAGGCCAGACAAAGATAGGCTGGCGGAGCATCTGAAGTCGGACGATTTTTTTGCTGTGAAAAGATTTCCTAAGGCATATTTTGTAGGAACTAAGATTGATAAAACCACCGTGCCGGGCAATTATTCAGTACAAGGCAACCTCACCATCAAGGGTGTTCAAAAGCAGATTGTCTTCACGGTTAAAATACAACCTAACCCTACTTCCACAAAGGCCACAGGCGAGTTAACGCTTTTTAGGTCTTGGTGGGGTGTTACTTATAAAGCCCCGGATTTTTTGTCATCGCTTAAAAATGACTTGATAGCCGAAGAGGTGCCGATAAAGCTAAACTTGGTGTTTGGGAAATAAGTTTGATTTTGTTGAGAAGTATATGCGACATCCTATGCTGTTGATTGGTCTCTCCCAGGCCAAGTTTATTTTAATGCTTTTTTATCTACAAATCTTTTAGAAGGATTCAATATCAGGTCCATTTCTTGTCTTTTTCTGCGAGAGCAGGCACAAGAAAGGCCGTTTGTGAGGCTCAAAACCCCTGAATCATACTTTAAAATATACTGCCTATTAATCAAGAAAGATTTGTGAGGTCTGATGAAGCCGCACCCATCGAGTTTTTCTTCTACTCTTTTGAGGGTGGTGGCTACCAAAAACTCTCTCCCATCCCTCATTTTTACAATGGAATAGTTTGCCTTGGCTTGTATATAGACTATTTCGGTTGATCGAACATTTTTTTGGCATCCAACAAAAATGTATTTTATGGTCATAGGTTTTTGTATTAGATATAGATTTTAAAATAAAGTAGAGGGTTTTTATACCACTCTACTTTCGAAATTCATGGCAATAACTTTTTACTTCTTAGGTTTTGACTCCATCGCTCGGAAGCTTTGGAGACGTTGAAATTATTAACAACCACACAATTTCTTAGGAAGATGTTTCGTGTGAAAATAAATTTGAGGAATGCCGCCCAAAAGTAGATTTCATACCTCCGTTTGTAGATTAACAAAATATTAAGAAGGCTATTTGGAGTTATTACCTAATTTTACGGACAGGAATAAACCAAGAGAAATGTACAATTGCTTAATTGTAGATGATAGTCTGATAGAACGAGATTTGATGGCTCTGCATGTTTCAAAAATCAAAAGTCTAAATATCGTAGCCGAATGTGCGGATGGATTGGAGGCGATGGATGTGATTCAAAATCAAGACATTGACATCGTATTTTCGGATATTGATATGCCTGATTTGTCGGGTATTGGTTTGGTGAAAGCGTTGAAGAAAGCTCCGGTTTTTGTGTTCGTGACGAGCTATGCCGACTATGCCGTAGAGAGCTATAATCTTGATGTGATAGACTTTATAGTTAAGCCCGCAAGTTTCGAACGTGTCTTCAAAGCTGCCAACAAGGCCATGGAATACATAGAGCTCAAAAAAAAGCAAATCGAAGCTCCAAAGATGGAGGACGTCAAATCTGCAACGGCAGCGTATTTTTATGTAAAAGACAATCATGCCCACATAAAAGTGTCTTATGATGAAGTTACGCATATAGAAAGCATGGGCGATTTTTCGAAAATTTATACACTAAACCACAAAATGTATGTGGTTTTGGTGAGCCTTAAAAATATTATCGGCCAACTTCCAGAGGAGAACTTTAGAAGAGTTCATAAGCAGTTCATTGTAAACCTAGGGCATGTTGTGGCCATTCTTCCTACCGAAATAAACCTTAGCGGCAATCAGTCCGTGCCCTTTAGTGCCAGTTATAAGGCGGAATTTATGGAAAGTCAAGTAGACACAAAAACCTTGAAAAGATTCAATTAATCGTTAAGCTTTCTGGAGTTCAATCACAAACTCACTTTCTTCATTTTCAGTGCTTTGTGCGGTTAGGCGGCCATTTATTAGTTTGGCAAAAGTCTTGGACAGCATCAGTCCCATTCCAGTGCCTTTTTCGTTTTGAGTTCCTACGCTGCTTTCTATCAGGGTGTTTTTTGGGTCATTTATTTGTTGAAGTTTTTCGAGCGGTATTCCCTTTCCGTTGTCCTTTATGACGACTTTTATAACATTATTTTCTTCGAAAGCCGAAACTTCTATCTTTCCATTTTTAGGACTAAATTTTATGGCATTTGCGAGCAGATTCCTGACAATTAGGCTCAGCATATCGGTATCAACCAAGGCTGTGGTGGTTTCCGAAATTCGGTTATTTATAACAATTCCTTTCAAATTGGCTTGATTTTTCATATTTTCAATCACCGAATGGATTAACTGAGAGACGTTCTGTGGTTGTAGAATGGGCTTGTAGCCCTGCATTTGACTGGCGGCCCAACTGAGCATATTTTCCATCAAGTTGGTGGTGGAGGTTAGCTGATTTTTCAGTTCGCCTGCGTAAAGGCCAAGTTTTTCTTGAGATATTTGCCGGTTTTCGAGCAAAGTGATAAACGAAATGAGGGCATTCACGGGCGTACGCATATCGTGACTTACTAGGCTAAACATCTTGTCTTTCACCATTCCGAGTTGTTCTAATTCAATTTTTTGTTTAGATATTATATTATTTAATTTCTTGGTTTTCTGTTGGTTACGATAAACTAGAATCGCAAGCACCAGTAAAACAGAGGCAGAAATTCCGAGAATCCATTGGATCTTTTTATCAAATTCCTGGTTGCTTTTATATTCTTCCTCCTTGATTTCGAAGTCAAGTTTTAGCTGTTTTCGGGTTATTTCCTTTTCTTTTTCTTGATCTATAATTTGGTCTTTTACCTTTACAAATTGTAGATGTCTGGCCAATGCCGTTTTGTAATCGCTTTGTTGCTCAGCCACGAAACTTAGTTTTTCGAGGGCTTGTTTTTGGTTCTCAAGAAGGGTAATCTTTTCGGAAATACCGAGGCTTTTGGTCAGAAACTCTTTGCTCTCGCTATAGTTTTTGTTTTTTAGGTGATGAAGCCCTATTGACAGGTAGAGGTCGCTCAGATTCTCGTCTATATTCTTTTTAAGGGCAATTTCAAGAGCTAAATTATAATGAATCAGAGCGTTTTTGTTGTCATTCATTTGGTCAAAAAGCTCGGCTTTTTGCATATATACTGTACCAATGAGCCCATCGTCTTTCATGGCGTTGGCTACTTTTAGAGCCGTGTTGAGGTGCTTAATGGCCAGTTGTTGCTGTTGATTATGACCTATCTTTAGTTGCTTTAGTTCATTTGGTTGGCACCTCAAGTAGGCTTCCGCCAAGTTTAGGTTGGCAGAATATACACCATAGTTTATACCGTTTTCCGAAAGTACAAAGGCCTGATTTGCTTTTTTGATGTATTCAATGGCCTTCAGCGGTTGGCTGAGGTAGAGATAAATATTACCGATATTCATGTAGCAGGAGTACATGTCGTCCATGAGGTTCTCTTGTTTGTACAAATTCATGGCTTTTTCTGCAGATCCCAAAGCTTTGGGATAGTCAGACATAGTTGAATATAAAGCACTTAGGTTTAGGTAAAAATTTGCTTCCTTAGATTTGTTTTTTCTTTCTAAGGCTTGTTCTATACCTTTCAGGTATAATTTTTCAGCTTCCAAAAACCTCGAATGTCCGTGATAACACATACCGAGCCTTTCGTAAACGTTGAGGTAAATATTTGAGTTTTTAAGATTTTTGGAGGCGTCTAAAGCTTTTTGTCCAAATTCTGCTACTTTATTAAAGTTGGGAATTTTGTTGTAAGCCACAAAAACTTTGATGAAATGCTTTGTCTTTACGGAGTCGTTTGTGAAACTTTTTTCTGAAATGGCTAAAAGGCTATCGAGGTTTGGTTTTTGGGCTAAGGCCAAGAACGAAATATTTAAGGCCAAAAAAGTAAAAACAAGTTTAAACATTTATCCTGTAAAAGGTACGGTAAGCCATTCTGACTTTGACATAGCAAATTTATAGAAATCTGGCCTTGATTTTGTCAAAACACTCAATTTATAACACAATACTTGCGAGAGATTTAGTACTTTTAAAATCAAAATTCGACCAAAATAAAATTATGAGTTTAAACAAAGCATTCTTGCTTATTTTGTGGTGCCTGGGATTCTCCGTAACTGCCCAAAAGCCAGCGATTAGTCTATTCAATGGGAAAGATTTCACCGGCTGGCACATAGATGTGCCCAAACTCGACGAAAACCCCAACGGCAAAAATCCATTTATTATTAGAGAAGGTAAATTGGTAAGTCTCGCCGAACCACAGGGCCATATCATAACCGATAAAGTCTATGAAAACTTTGAGCTGGAAGTGCAGTATCGGTTTGCTGGAAAACCTGGTAACTGTGGCGTTTTGGTGTTTTGTTCCACACCTCGGATTCTCTACAAAATGTTTCCAAAATCCATAGAATGCCAGCTCATGCATACCAATGCGGGTGATTTTTGGTGTATTGGTGAAGACGTTGTCACACCGAACATGGAAGCTCGACGGGGCAAAAAAGAGGATTGGGGCGTAACCGAAGGCAAAGAACGTAGGGTGAAAAACCTCACCGATAATTCTGAAAAGCCAGTAGGAGAGTGGAACACAATGAAAGTAAGGTGCGATGGAAATAAAATAACCGTTTGGGTAAATGGCGACCTTGTAAACGAAGGTTTGGCAACAGCGAATAAGGGTCAAATAGCCTTACAGGCCGAAGGCTCAGAGGTTGAATTCCGGAAAGTGGAGTTGAGGGAGTTGTGAGAGTTTTATTTTGGCCTATAAACGTTACTTCGAGCGAGATCGAGAAGTAGCCTTTTATGAAAGATTGTAGCACTTTTTTAGAAACGCGTCTTTAATTTTCAAGAAAAACCCTCAATTATTTTTTAAATTTGATAAAATATAGAATCACAAAATGAAAGTATTATTTATAGGCGGTACAGGAAACATAAGTACGCCAGTTAGTGAAATGGCCGTATCTCGTGGCATAGATTTGTATCACCTTAATCGTGGCAACAGAACGCCGATAGAGGGAGTTAAGAACTTGGTTGCTGATATTGAAAACATAGCAGAGACCGAAAAGGTATTGAAAAACCACGAGTGGGATGTAGTGGTAAACTGGATAGCCTACACGCCCGAGCAGGTGCAGCGAGACATCAATCTTTTCAAAAACAAAACTCGTCAGTATGTATTTATCAGCTCGGCATCGTGTTACGAAAAACCTCCGACCAACTTCATCATCACTGAGTCAACGCCGCTCAAAAACCCGCATTGGCAATACTCCAGAGATAAAATAGCTTGTGAAGATTTGCTAGTAAAAGCTTTCAGAGAGCAGAATTTTCCGATGACCATTATCAGGCCTTCGCATACTTACTATTCGGTTTTTCCGCTTTCGCTGGGCGGGTGGATGGAGTTCAACGCCGTAGATCGTATGCGTAAAGGGCAGCCTGTGGTGGTACAAGGCGATGGCACTTCACTTTGGACAGTTACCCACGCCCGAGATTTTGCAAAAGCATTTTTAGGTATGATGGGCAGACCAGCGGCAATAGGAGAGGCCTATCACATCACTTCCGACGAAGTACTCACTTGGAACCAAATCTACACCCAACTGGCAGAAGCAGCAGGAGCCAAGGCCGATATTGTGCACGTACCCTCAAAGAAAATTATAGAATACGCCAACGAAAACGGCTTTGAGTCGGAAGAAGGCGGCCTTTGGGGCGACAAGTCTCACTGTGCGATATTTGATAACACTAAAATAAAACGTTTGGTACCAGATTACGTAGCCACCATTCCTTACGCCGAAGGTATCAAAGAAACCATCGCTTGGTTTGAAGCTGACCCCGCCCGAATGATTATTAATCCAGTAACTAACAAGCTTTTGGATGGATTGGTGAAGAAGTGGGGGTGAGGTTGATTTTAAGATTTTGGCTAAAGCCCAATTGGATATTTAATAGATTAACACCAGCTAAAGCTGGTGGGAATTCAAAAATAAATCGATCTAATTTTAACGTTGCGAGATTTTAATTACCACTGGCTTTAGCCGGTGGATGGTGAAAAGTCAGAACTTGTTTGACTTTAGTCAAATTGCGGTAATTGCAATATTCTGTCTCAAGATAAATGAATAGAGTTTATCTAAAAACAAAACCCATCTCAGGTCCGACCTATGGGTCTGACCGCCTTACAGGAAACACTCTAAACCGATATCTTCTCCTCCAAAATCCTAACAGTTGGATTCATCATGTAAGTCAAGATACTATTGTCTTTCATGACTTCTACCACCCTGAAACCACGGTATTCTGTACCCCAGTTGCCACCGAAATGAGCATCGAAAAGGTAGGGGAGGCCATTGTGCATTTTTAGGCCGTCAAGTGAATGGATATGTCCGTGAAAGACGGCTTTTATGTTTTTGTATTCTCCGAAGAGTTTTATCAAATCGGGGCTGTCGATGCAGTGTTCTACCCAAGGAATTTGTGGAACATGTAGAAAAATAAAAGTGTTTTTTTGTGCCTTGGCCTTTTCGAGTTCGCTTCTCATCCAACCTAGGTCGGGCATCAGATATTCTCCTTTGATGTTGGAAGTATTGCCCAATATTACAGCGTGATTTTTTGTGGTAAAACTATGATTTACAGGCATTTTCCAAACTTCTTCCCAACGGCTGTCTGGCACTCTGTCGTGATTACCTCGGGTTACGTAATAGGTTGTTTTGAGTTGGTCGAGTTTTTGTTTTACTTGTGGCAAAAGATTGGGGTCATCGTGAAAAAGGTCGCCGTTAATCACACAAAAATCCACCTTTTCTTTTTCTGCAAACTGATTTACATGGCCTATCAAAGTGTCATGCATGCCATCAAACTCCGTTTTGGGCTGCCCATAATGACCGTCAGAAGCGACTATAAAGCGGAGTTTCACCTTGTTTCTTGATGCCGTAAAAACGTCAGCAGAAAAAGCTTCGCCAGACAAAAATACGGCTCCTGAAAGGCCTAAAGTTTTTAGAAAATCTCTTCTGTTTTTCATGATATTTTTGGTTCAAATGATTGTTTACACAGAGTTTCGCAGAGGTCTTTTTCTTTTATTCACTTTGCGTTTTTGAGTTTCACGGAGTTTTTTCGCTTGGCTCAATTCTTTGCGTCTTTCTGTCTTTGCGGTTTTAATTCTAGGTTCTCTATCCTTCTATGTGTTTAATAAAAGACGCAGAGTTTCGCAGAGGTCTTTTTCATTTATTCACTTTGCTCATTTCTTCGCGGCTTCCCGCCTTTGCGGTTAAAATAGCCTGAAACTATATTTTCTCCAAAACCTCTCGTGTTAGTTCCCCTTTTGTATCGCCAGTATTCAGTGTAGATGCTGGCTCAAAAAGCATTATTTCTACTTCGCTATCTGCCACTGGCCTATGTTCTACACCTCTCGGAACTATAATAAATTCGTTGGGATGTACCTCAACGATTTTGTCTCTAAATTCCATTCTGAGCGTACCACTTATTACAAAAAACATCTCATCTTCAATATCATGTTTGTGCCATACAAATTCACCAAGCAGCTTGACCAATTTGACATGTTGACCATTTAATTCGCCCACAATTCTCGGGTTCCAATGGTCATTGAAAAGCGAAAGTTTTTCTGCAACATTTACTTTTTCGATATTCATTTGATAGTCTTATTTATGGCTAATTTCTCTCAACTTCAAAAGCAAGGTTCGTTGCCTTTTTGGGCTAAAATTGTCGTCGCTGATTACATATAAAATTCTATGGCCGTCTTCGTCTTTTCCCCAGCACATGCCCTCCATATTGTCAGGTTTTAAGGCATGATTTTGTCCTAAAAACTCATTCTTTGTGCTAAAATCAAATACTTGTTCCTTCGATAAAAGATTTCCTTCAATAGGAATTGATGCCAAAAATAGCTTCATGGTTACGAAAGACCCATCAAAACAGCGTTCCATTACCAACAGTTTGTCGGCGGCATATGGCAAAATTTCTGTAATACCGTTGCCAAGACTGCCATTGATTATTTGATCGACTTTTAGGCAACTTTTTGACTCAAAAGGATAATGAAATACCTTCCTTTTGGATAAATCATAGCTGTTTTTGATGGAATCAAATGAACTTTGAAAAAACGAAATAGTGCCACTAGAACTGGATTCAAAAGCAAACCAAAGGTTATGTTTTTCATCAAAACACAGACTTTCTATTCCTCGATTTTCAGACGTCAATGAGTCGTTGGTCATTGAGAACGCCACCAAATTAGTGGGCACAATTTGCTCATTTATGAAACCAACACCGGTGGAATCTTCTCTTTCGAAAGCATAAAACATCTTTTTTGTAGAAATATCAAATCGGATAGATTCAGCATTGTCAACTCCGAAAAATCGAAAGGAGGAAGAAACTTGCGACAGACTGTCTATTTCAAAAATGTAAGAGTTTTGGTTGGTTTTTGAATTAAAAGCCCTGTCAGAAACTCCAAAAAGAGAATTGTTATAAAATTCTATTCCAGAAATTCCTCCAAATTTTACTTCTGCGGGTAGGGTTGAGACCACTTCAGAACTTAAAGTAAAGGAAGAATCAACTTTAATCAGTTCAAAAGTTTTGGGTGTTTGAGCAAAGGTGGCCAAAGCTGTAAATAGCCACAGAATCAATGTTTTACAAATAAAATTCGTTTTTGAATTTAAAAATAGAACGTAGAAAATACATGTACTTTTGTCATAGATTCTCTCAGAAATACCCTTAAAATCCGTGAAAATCCGAGCCTTTTTCAAAATCCGTGTCATTCGTGTTCCATTAAATTTAGGACGTAAAATAGCATTGAATTATTACTTCACCAACACAATAGACGGATCAAAAGCATATCTGCCAAACTCTTTGCCATATACTGCTAAGCCACCGCCGTTGTCCACACTTAGTTTTACACTCAGTTTACCAGTTTTATCTAGTGTTTTTATTTGGGCTTTTGTTAAAGGTATTTTTACCATATAACCGTAGCTACCAGCCTCCGACAACTTCCTGTTTTGTAACTGATTATGCCAGCTCAATATGCCTCTGTGATCGGCTGGATCGTCTTCAAGCGTAAGCGTTTTTACCATAGTTCCCTCTACAAAAACCTTCAGATTGGAGGCATACTTCTTCTCGTCGGTCATTGGATATGAATTCTGATTTTGGCTTGGTTCGGCTTTGGCACCCAACATATAATCGCTATTTTTGATTTCAGAACCTTCACGGTCTTTGAAGAACAATTCTTTTGCTCCCAATTCCATCAACAAATAGCCAGATTTAGCTCCTGAAAATTTTCCTTCAAAAGTGTAAGTAAAGCTACCATTACCAGCACCATTTACCTTTTTACCTCCCATTATTTCCCATTTTTTTAATGACCATTTAGCATCTGAATAAGCATTTGCTGCCTTTTCAATGATGGAAACACCCGCTGGAAGTTTTCCGTCTGTCACTACAAACGACACGAAGTTTTTGTGGTAAACTGTACCGCCTTTGCTGTCTTTCAATGTAAATGTAAGCGTGTAAACACCGTTGGTTTCTGGCATTTTGATTTTAAGAGGATCAAAAGCCTTCTGCATCCATGGCTCAAATGGCAAGTTGAGTTTACCTTCACTAACTTTCACTGAGTTTCCAATTTGATTCACACCTTCAAGTGTATATTCTACCAAAAATACTTTGTCTACCATTTTTATGTCTTCCATGACCGAAACAAAAATGGGTACAGAAACCTCCTCGCTGGCTTTAACTGTATGCGTAATGTCCTGACCATTAGACAAATATACCAATGAATGAAAATCTTTATCGGTCATGCCTTTTGCTAAATCACCCACCCCAGTATATTTCATGGTTCTGTCAAAACGCCAGTAGCCGTTCCACTCGTTTATCACATCGTGGTGCTCAGTGTAGAGCCAACCAGACATTTTTGGATGAACTCTGAAGGTGTTCATCATGCGGTGGTAGTCGTAGCTCCAGTCGACGTCGCCTGTACTGCCATCATAACCCCAAACGTTTCCGCATTCAGAGTTGATCATCGGTTGATTACCTTGCGTAAAGCCTTTTTCGAAATGAAAACTGCTACCCGGATAGGTGCCTTTATCTATTTTTTGCATGTGGGCTTCCCACTCGTAGCCAGGTAGATATTCATGCCATGAGTTGATATCGGTCTCTGTATGGCCAGCACCGCAACAGATAGAATTGTCTTCGGCTAAGCGTGTTTGGTCCAGCGATTTGGCCAAATAATACATCGAGGCCACCCAGTTTTGGGTTTTTGGCAAGTATTGGCTCTCCACTTTTCCATTGGTTTCGTTTTTCACTTTGGTTTTTAGTCCCCAAGTTTCGTTGAAAACAATCCACGAGAAAATTGCTGGGTGATTGTAGTCACGTTTGATCATTTGTCGTAGCGTAAACTCTGACTCTTTTTGGGCTTGTGCATCAGGCTCTCCCCAGAAATTTGGTAAATCGGCCATTACCAAAAGACCCAGCTTGTCAGCCCAATAGAGTTTGCGAGGCACGTCCACTTTTATGTGTGTGCGGAGGCCGTTGAGGCCGATATTTTTACATATTTGAATCTCGTTTTTCATAAATTCGTCCGTCGGGAAAGTGTAGAAACCTTCGGGATGGTACGATTGATCGAGCGTAAGTTGGAGATAAATGGGTTTATTGTTCAAAGCCACATAAGGAATGTCGGTGCCAGGCAGATTAGTAACGGATATTTTTCGCATAGCAAAGTAAGTCTTAACCACATCATCACCCCAAGTAACTTCTGTTTCGTACAAGTAAGGATTTTCCAAAGTCCAAAGTTTTGCGTTTGGAACATCAAATGTAAATTCAAACATTTTTTGACCTTTCGGTACGGTAAAAGTTAATGGCTCCGAGCGATCTTTTACTTTGATTTTCAGCAGATTATCTTTAGTGTCTGCTCCAACTATTTCGCCTGATACTTTTACTTTATTGTGATCAATATCTGGTGTAAAATGTACATAATCTAGAAAGCTATTTCCTCTCGCTTCAAGGTAAATTGTCTGCCAAATACCTCTGGCGTTTCCGTAGCCTTGTTTGCCATAAAGCGTAAACTCACGGCGTTTGTCATCTACTTTTATGACCAATTTTTGGGCTGAACCATATTTTACAAAAGGCGTAATATCGAAAGAAAACGGCGTGTAACCTCCTTGGTGTTTACCTAAAAGATTGCCATCCAACCAAACCGTTGTTTCCCAGTCAGATGCTCCTACAGTAATGAAAGATTTTTTGTTTTTGAATGACTCTGGAACGACGATGTTTTTCTGATACCAAGCAATATTCGCCTCATCTTTTACCCCTGAAAGCGGTGCTCCCCAAGGGAATGGAACATTTATGGTCTTAGAAAACTTAGCAGATCCTTTGGGCCAATTTTGGTCCTCGCCTTTGCTCAAGCTATCAAATTCGAACTCCCATTTGCCATTGAGATTGACCCATTCCGTACGCTCAAAATCAGGCCTTGGATGCTCAGGTAAGGGTATGGTTTGGGCTTTAAGGCCAATTGAAAAGACTAAGAATAAGAAAGTCAAAAAAGTTTTTTTCATTTTTTATGGTTGAATATGGGGGTGAAGTTAGACTTAAAAACTGAAAACAGAAAGTTTGGGTAAGTGGAAAATTCCAATCCAGCGATTATTTATAGCATTTTGTCGATTTAAAAGTTGATACCCCAAATAATATATTTAAATTGATTTCTTAAACCAAAAACACTATGGATCAGAGAATTATCAACCTTTTTGACGAATACACCCACAAGCCACTCAAAAGAGAGGATTTCCTGGCTAAACTAACCAAACTTGCTGGTGGAACCGCTGCCGCAATGGCCATTTTGCCGATGTTGGAAGGCAACTACGCTATGGCGAATCAAGTAGCAGAGCAAGATGAAGACTTGGTAGCGGAAGATATTAGTTATGCCTCAAAAAACTGTACTATGAAAGGGTATCTGGTAATGCCCAAAAACGCCAAAGGTAAACTTGGAGCGGTATTGGTAGTACATGAAAACAGAGGATTAACCCCTCACATAAAGGATGTTACGAGGCGTGTGGCCAAAGCTGGCTTTATTGCTTTAGGCATAGATGCACTTTCTCCTTTTGGGGGTACTCCTGCAAACGAAGACGAAGGCAGAGCCATGTTTCCAAAGCTAGACCCTGCTCAAAATATAGAAAATATAAAAAGTGGCTTGGATTACTTGAGAGGCTTGAAAAATAGCAATAAAAAGACAGGTTGTGTAGGTTTTTGTTGGGGTGGTGCCATCGCCAACGCCATGGCTGTAAGCGATCCTTTGCTTAATGCTGCCGTTCCTTACTATGGCAGACAAGCTGCTGCGGTCGATGTTCCTAAAATCAAAGCCAAACTTATGCTCCAGTATGCAGGCATGGACGAACGCGTAAATGAAGGAATTCCGGCTTATGAAGCCGCTTTGAAAGAAAACAAAATTGATTACAAACTCTACATTTACGAAGGAGCTCAACACGCCTTCAACAACGATTCTTCTCCAGCTCGCTACAATGCTGAAGTCGCTAAATTGGCTTGGGACAGAACTATTTCGTTTTTTAAAGAGGAGTTGAAATAGGGTTTTTAAAAACCCCTATACTGGTCTTATAAATAGATGCATCTGATATTTCGGATGCATTTTTTTGTTTCAGATTTAGAAAGAGTTTTTTTCAAAAAAGAATGGTTGGTCCAAAACTCTTGATTTTACCCAAAATTTTCTAAATTTAGGTCAATTTCAACCTTTTCCTTTATGAAGAACTTTTTTCTGGCCATGCATTTGGCATTTCTTAGCTTTTTGTTGTTTTTTATTCCAAATACTAAAAAGGAGACTTACTCAGCACCGAAAATAAGTCAACTTAGAGTTGTTCAAGACGAAAAAGCACAAACCATTTCTGTTTTTCGGCTTTCTGGCACTACAGCCATACTCACTCAAGTAGCCAAGAAAGACTTTCGCCCATATTTGCACCCCATAATGGCCCCAGATGGAAAAGGGGTAATAACTGAATACAGCCCAGGCCACCACAAACACCAAACAGGGATTTATTGGGGTTACACGCGTGTGAATGGTCGCGATTATTTTCATCATCCAGAGGGTGATTATTGGAGAAAAGTATCTTCCAAAATTATCAAAGCAAAGGGCACTGAGGTGAAATGGCAAACCGTTTATGACCTTTTGGATGAAAAAGGAAATGCCGTTTTGAGAGAAACCCAAACCTGGACCATGCAGGAAAAAGATGGGAAATATGTGTTAAACGTAGAGTGGGAGGGTGATGCCCAAACCGACGTGACGATAAGTAAATATGATTATGGTGGCTTGTTTGTAAGAATGCTCTGGCGAGAAGGAATAGACGGAGAAGTAGTAAATGCGGCAAGACAGAAAAATGAAAAAGCCGAAGGGCAGCGTGCCATGTGGGTAGATGCCGGCATGACAGTAGAAGGTAGAAAAGATAGAGTTCACGTGGCGGTGTTTGATCACCCCGAAAACAAAGGATTTCCACAATATTGGCGGGTGGATGGCCAGCTGGGCATTGGGCCCGCACGTGCCAGAACTGCTGATTGGAACATAAAAAAAGGAGAGGTGGAAGTCATAAAACACCAATTGATTGTTTATACGGGTCAACTAAACGATGTTACGCTCACCAATATGTGGACCGAATTCAGTGGTCATAGAGACACCTACGCTCTTTGGGGAGTTGCTCAAAAAGAAGGCCGTGATGCTAAGTTTTTGTCGCCAGAGGAAGCTGTGGCGAATATGACATTGAAAGATGGTTTCAAGGTAAATACTTGGGCATCAGAGCCAATGATAACACAACCGATGGCGTTTTGTTGGGACGACAAAGGCCGACTTTGGATAGCCGAAAATCGTGATTATGAGTCAAGGGGCAAAGGGTTTTCAAACGCTGGAAATAGCCGAATTCTGATATTGGAAGACACTAACCACGACGGCGTGGCGGACTCTAAAAAAGTGTTTTTGGAAGGCATTGCTTTTCCCGCTGCCATGGCCGTGGGATTTGATGGATTGTATCTGGGTGCTCCACCAAACTTGCTTTTTGTGCCAGATAAAAACCACGATGACCAAGCTGATATGGACGACATAGAAGTGAGGCTGACTGGTTGGGGAATTCGCGACCGCCATGAAACGCTGAATAGTTTACATTGGGGTCCGGATGGCTGGCTTTATGGTTGCCAAGGATTTGCTACTCCATCAAAAGTCAGAAAACCAGTGGGCAAAGGTAGACTTTACCGACATAAGGACCCATTTCCTGAAGATATTTTGCAAGGTGAAGGCGTGGATATCAATGGCGGAGTATGGAGATATCACCCAACTAAAGACAAGTTTGAAGTTGTTTCACATGGTTTCAGTAATCCTTGGGGAATCGATTATGACGCTAAAGGTCAGCTATTTATAAGTGCTTGTGTGATTCCTCACATGTGGCATATCATTCCGGGAGGCATCTATCACCGTCAGGGGGGACAGCATTTTAATCCCTATACTTACAGTGATATCAGAACTATCGCCGACCATAGTCATCGTTCGGCCCATGGAGGTGCCAGAGTGTATCAGTCCGATGCTTTTCCGGCTGAACATCAGGGCCGTATATTCATGGCCAACATCCATGAGCATGCGGTTTTATCTGATGTTTTAGAGAAAAAAGGATCGGGTTTTGTGGCCAAACACGGCGACGAACTCTTGATGGCAAACAATGCCCAGTGGGTGGGTTTTAGCATGGAAGTGGGACCCGATGGTGGACTGTACGTCCTCGATTGGCACGATGCCGACATTTGCGGCCAAGAAGTGGTAAATGGGGAAACGGGTAGGGTTTTTAGAATTATGCCCAAGGAAAATAAAGCCGTCAATTGGGAAGGTAGATATGAAGATTTGAACAAACTGACCGACAAGCAATTGGTAGCTTTACAAACCAACACGAGCGATTGGCATTCCAGAAGAGCTCGGTTGATTTTACAAAATAGAGCTTTAAAAAGTAAGTTAGATGCCTCCGCGTTGGCAGATTTGAAAACTATTTTTGAAACTAGTGCCAATTCAGACTATCGTTTGAGAGCATTTTGGGCTTTGTTTATCACCAATAATATTAACAAGGACGAACTATATAAATCGCTTTCAGACAAAGACGAATATGTAAGAGCGTGGGCTATCCAGATGCTTTGCGAAGACAAAAATGCTGAGCAAAATGCCAAAGAGAAGTTTGTGAAAATGGCCAAAGAGGATGCTTCGGCTGTAGTTAGATTGTATTTGGCTTCGGCAATACAAAGAGTTGACAATACCACCGCATGGCAAATATCCGAAGGATTGGCAATGCATGGCGAAGATGCCGAAGACCACAATTTGCCTAAAATGATATGGTTTGGTTTGGAAGGTTTGGTAAAAGAGAATCCTGCTCGGGCCATGGCTTTGGCACACCAAGCTAAAATTCCACTCATTTCAAACTATATTTCTAGAAGATTGGTAGATGCCAATAATCCAGATGCTATCGTAAGTTCATTAGCAAAAAATGGAGCGAACCAAGTAGAGATTTTAAAAGGAATGAGAGATGGATTGGAAGGCAGATTTGACCTAAAAGCACCGAAAAATTGGGCTGCCCTTTCTGCAAAATTGAAGGTAGCAAAAGGAGAATCTGCTACTTTGGCCAAACAGATATCGCAACGCTTTGGCGATACGCAAGCATCTGAACAACAGATGGCTATTTTGAAAAACAAAAATGCTCCGATACTTCAAAGGCAACAGGCTATTCAGTCTCTTTCTTTAAGAAAAAGAGAAGAATTGGTAGCTGAAATTCCAAATCTTTTGAACGACCCAAAACTTAGATTAGAGACCATCAGAGCCATTTCGGAATACGACAAAGCGGAGTTTGGAAAACTTTTGGTGGCCAATTATAACCAATTCAACGCCTCCGAAAAACAACAGGCTATTCAAACGCTTTCTTCCAGGTCAAAGTACGGCTGGGAGCTTACACAAGCCATAAAATCGGAGAAAATACCTAAACGTGATGTGCCGCCTTATGCTGCCAGACAGCTCTTGAGAGTGGTAGGAAGTGGATTTATAGAAGTTTGGGGTCCGATAGAGCAAGAGCCTTCGTTGGAGAAATCGTATGCGAAATACCAAAGAATGATAAATGAAAAATCATTGGCCACTGCAAACCCAATAAAAGGAGAAAAGGTATTTCAGACAGTTTGCGGAAGTTGCCACAAAATGTATGGAAAAGGCGGGAACATCGGGCCCGAACTTACAGGATCAAACAGAGTCAGCACAGATTATATTCTATTCAATGTGCTGAATCCAAGCGGCGAAATACAAGACGACTACAAATTGGTAGTGGTTATTACCCGTGATGGTAGGACCTATTCTGGCAACGTGATTTCGGAAAATGATCGTCAACTCACCATGCGAATAGTAGGACAAGACAAAGTTTTCATCAACAAGTCAGACATACAGTCGAGAGAGGTTATGCCAGCGTCACTTATGCCAGTTGGGTTATTTGATAACATGGAGGAGGCTGAGATTTTGGACTTGATGAAGTACCTGAAAACGCTGAAGAAGTAATGAGGTTTTAAAAGCCACGAATGCACGAATTATTGCATTCTTGGCAATTCACTTGACCTATTTATTTTTTAACCGAACTGTGCATTTGTTGCAAGACCCATCGGCCTTTTACTTTTTCCAGTATGATGCTTTCTAGCCATTCTCTTTTTTTAATAGAATTGTCTTGTAAAGATCTGATGATGGCGGTGTTGTGGTAATTTACCCATGCAATGTTTTTGTAAAATTTGACTTTAATAAAATCAAACTGATTGGTGCGTTCAAAAGTCAAGGGTTTGGCAGTCATTCGGTCCACATAAGCTTGGATTTCCTTTCTTTCCCATACTTCCCCCACCTCCAATAGTTGAAAATCTGGACTACAATTTCTATCAAAATACTTCATGTCTGGGTGGGTGAAAGTCTCAAAAAAGTCCGTTAAAACTGCTTTGATGGCTGCCGTTTCTTTCTCTACGTTTTGGGCTTTTGTAGAAAAAGAGCAAAAAATAAGCGTTACGATAAATATTAATTGTTTCATTATTAGGTCGTTAAAATTGCAGTTTTTTTTACCACAGAGGTACCCGGAGTTTACAAACTATATCTATAATTGAGTTTCACGGAGCTTTTTACTTCACTTAATATCTTTGCGTATTTCGCCCTAGCGGTTATAAACTCTGTTTTCTATCCTTCTATGTGTTTAAAAATTCACCCCAAAACTCACTTCACAAATGCCCGCGAACTCGTTTTATCCACTGTCGGGAAATCGGTTGGAATCGGAATAGTCACTTTTCCTGTTGCTGCCCACTGAGAGCCACGGAGTAGGGTAGTGATAAATCCAACACACTCCACCGAATAGTCAATATGGCCCATTGGTGTATGGAAAATCCGCCCTTTGCCGTAGTCTATGGTCATGAGCATAGGTTCGTGGCGAGCGGTTCCTCTTACTTCTTTTGATGAATATGCAGTCGCCAAAACCTTCATATTTTCGGCTGGACCACGCAGACGGTCATATAGTTCGTCTTTGGCGTGGAGCCATTTCATAGGCATTCCTTTAGTTATCGGATGCTCGGAGTCTCTGACTTCTATGGTGTATTCGTGCTGAGGTCCGTGTGAGCCAGCTTTTCCTGGCGAATTGTCTCTAACGAGTTTTCCGGCATCGTCAAAATAGACATATGGGCCGTCTTTTTCGGTGCGGTCGCCCCAACCACCAAGCCCTATCATTTGGTTGTAAGCAGGCCAAGTTGGAAAAGAATTATCTGCCGCGTGAATAATTACCACTCCACCGCCTTTTTTAACAAAATTGTCAAAGGCTTGGTTGGTGGCATCTGGCCACGGTGCGGCATTCCAGCCAAAGTTGACAATTACCAGGTCGTATTTTTTAAAATCTGGTGAAAAATTTGGGTCAGCTTTTGGCTTTTTCTCAGCTGTTGTTTGAGGCACACCCGCTATAGTAAAATCATTGATTTGTCCATCGGCTTCACCCCAAGTATAGGCACTGCGTTGCACATCAACTTTAAAAAGACCGGTTTCCTCCAAGTATTTCTTCATCATGTAGGTAATCTTTGGCCAGTGCGTATGGTTATTCTGACCGTCTACAATGAGCGTTTTAATTGTTTTTTTCTTGGATTGGGCAGTGGAGGTATTGACCATAAAAAGCGACACAGTAAAGATGAGCAATAGTTTGGTTTTCATCAGAGTGATTTTAAAAATGGGTTGAAATATTTGTGCAATATCGTGGTTTAAACTTTAAAGAACAAAAACACAATCTCTTTCTCTGTGCCTAAGTAAAAAATCCGAATTCAGCTCACAATACCACGTGGATTTTATAACAGGGTAATTTTACTCACGAATTTTCAATTTATTAATAAAAAAACACCTCAAACTTAATTGAGGTGTTTGTTATAAATCATTAATAATCAATTACATACTCCTCTTTCTGCCAAGAAAACCGTTCCGTTGGCCGCTAAAAATCCAGGAGAAAGTTCAATGGCTTGTGCTGAACGGTAGGTAATATTAGCGGTTCCGGTTATTTTATTTGCCGCAGTTATTTTTACGTTCGAAGCTTTTACTTGAAGACCTGTGTTGTGGTCATCTGTGGGGCTAACGAGATTAAAGGTTGACCCACAGATATTTACAACTATAGGTTTGATGTCTGTACAGCCAGCAACGCTAGTAGCCTTAATGTAGTATGTTCCGGAGTTGGCCACGGCGGCTGGAGTTGATAAAATGTTGGTGGCCAATAAGTTGGTAAAATAACTCAGAATGGTTCCAGATGGCAAAGTACTTCCAGAGGTAGCTGCAGGCACCGTGATGTTTACTGGGCCATTTCCAGGAGTATTTTGATTCGTAATTACCAAGACTGGATTTGGATTAACGGTTACCGCGACAGTTCCATTGGCCGAACAAGTGCCAAGCGAAACAGTAACCGAATAAGTACCTGACATGCCAACCGTTGCTGTATTTGAAACCAAGGGATCTTCAAGTATAGAACTGAAACCTGATGGCCCAGACCACCCATAAGTGGCTGATGGTGTATTGTTTACGTTCAAAGTTAGAGCTGCTCCTTGACAAATTGTTACTGGTGAGGTGGTAGAAACCGTTGGTGTAAGATTGACCACATTTACCACTGTGGTATTTACATTGCAGCCATTTAAACTAATAGTTACACTATAGGTTCCGCTGGCATTGGTTGCTGCTGAACTTATGTTTGGATCTTCTAAAGCAGAAGTAAAACCATTGGGCCCAATCCAGCTATAGGTAGAACCAGCAGTAGCGTCTATTCCAAAATTCAAGTTATTGCCAGAACAAATGGGTGAGTTGGTATTTGTCCCTGAAATGACAGGAAGAGGCTTTACAGTAACGGCTACTGTGTTGGATGCATTACATGAACCAAGAGTAACCGTAACAGAATAGGTGCCAGACATACCGACCATTGCGGTATTTGAAACCAAAGGATTTTGACCCGTAGCTGCAAAAAACGGCCCAGACCATAGATAAGTAGCTGAAGGAGTGTTGTTTACTGCTAGAGACAAAGGCTGGTTTTCACAAATGACTACCGGTGTAGTTGTATTGGCGGTCGGGGTTTGGTTTACCACGTTTACAAAGGTCGTATTTACTACGCAGCCGTTTAATGTAACCGCAACACTGTAGGTTCCGCTCGCACTGGTACTTGCCGAACTTATCGATTGATTCTCTGTAGTCGAAATAAAGCTGTTTGGTCCTGTCCAGCTATAAGTCGAGCCAGGGCTTGCATTGAGACCAAAGGTGAGTGTATTGCCAGAGCAAATAGGCGAGTTGGTACTGATACCAGAAAGTACTGGTAATGGTTTTACGATTATTTTTATCGAGTCTATTTTAATACAAGCATTAGGTGACATATAAGAAACTTTGTAAAATCCTGAGTCAGCTAAAGTCACAGCAGAAACAGTTTTATTACCACCACTTCCACCAATATTTACATTCCCTCTTGCCCATCCTAAAAAGGAGTTTCCAACAGCTGAAGAAGTAAGATTAATATTTTGACCTTCACAAACAGGCGAATTACTACCTAGTGTAATAACGGGGAGCGGGTTTACGGTTACTATCAAGGAAGCAGATGAAGTGCATCCTGCCATAGTTGATG
This sequence comes from Leadbetterella sp., assembly GCA_035299025.1. GTDB lineage: Bacteria > Bacteroidota > Bacteroidia > Cytophagales > Spirosomataceae > Leadbetterella. The sequence continues at coordinate 872,124 of DATGXK010000008.1, read as the reverse complement.
TAGCATTAACAGTGTATGTTCCCCCACCATTGGCTGGAATATTTGCTCTGGTAGGAGCATTTCCAGTAGCTGTAAAACCTGCAGGCCCTATCCATGAATAAGTGGCTGGTACATTCGAATTTACACCCATATTTAATGTTTCCTTTTCGCAAAGTACGGCATTGGTAGCAAAGGGCGTTAGGGTCAAACCAATGGTAAGTGCTGCTGCTGCGGTGTCTCTTATCATAGGTAAAGTACTTTCTACCATTACCTTATAGCCAGATGCTATGGCTATATTATTGGGTATGGTACCCACTAGCGTGTCGCCAGTAGTATTCATGGTTGAAGTGATACCAACAAAATTCTGACCAAGGCTATTAGACAGTTTTATGGTAAAAGTACTTATCAGGGCCGGATTATTCCGTGGCCAATTTCCTGTTGTATCAATCGGTATTTTTATTATTCCACCTGGGCAAAATTCTGTAGAAAGTGTATTATTCGCTAGTCGGGGTTCACCTATTTGCAGTTTTATGGTGGTATCTACCCGCACTACAGTTTGGTAAAAATGTGAGTTTTTTGAACTTACAATACTCGAATCGAGCAAAGTTGAACCGAAAACTTTAAAGGTCATCACGTGTACACCATGTGACAGTCCTGTTGTTGATATTTCTTTGTTACCAATCACATCTGAATCATAGCTATCTCGTTTTAGTGTGTCGGCTACATTAAATGTCACATTTAAAAAATCATTAGGTGGCGTACCATAAGAATAGCCACTCAGAGCATATCTGATGGAATCGACCTTAGCCAATTCACCAGATTGTCGACCCATAACTAAAATACTTTCTGATTGCCAAGGAGTATAAAATCCGTATTTGTCTTTAAACCTAAAAAAGAGCTGGTTACCACCCTTGTCGGCTCCAGCTGTTGGGAAATTGAGGGTGAAGTTAAAGGCATCATCTGACGAGGGTAACCATATGGTGGCATGAGGATTACTTTCAAGATTCCAATAATATTCTATTTCTTTCAGCTCTAAGGAATCAACTTGGTCTGTTGCACCAGCTAAATGATTTTCGGGACTTATTAATATCGGCTGGCCTTCTGCCTGTGACCAAAGGGTGTCGTTAAGCTTAAATCTGATATAAAGTATGTGCTGACCGGCGGTTAGCGGTCCAGCTATATTTAGGTTGAATGTTTCGTCTCCAATACCGCCAGATATTTCGGATGGCGTAAGTGCGGTACCCAGTCCAACACCAGGGTCGGTATTCCAAAAATACTCACCAGCAACTATGTTTTGTGCCGATGCGAATTCCGTAAAACACCCCAAAAGGGTAAGTAAAATCAATAATTTTTTCATAGGAATATGATTTTTATTATTTTGATAATATTTATTTACCATCAAAATGTCAATTATTGGTTTTCGCCTTTACGGTAACAGGTATCACAGAATTGGCAGCAGCCAAAGTAGGCACAGACATACTATAAATTTGTGGGCCAACAGGTATGCCACTCAAAACATAAGGTTGGTCGCCACCGAATGGACCAGCGTCTGTAACAGGTGAATTACTCGCGTAAGGAGCTTTGCGACCATAGTTGGTGGCAGGACTTCCTGGTGATAACACGGCCCTTCCATCTGCATTATTTAGGCCGTGGGTGTTGGTTGGGTAGCCACCGAATATTTTGGCTGTAGTTACAAGATTATCGATAGGCAAGGTGATACCAGAGGTGAGTTTGTCTATAATGTTATACTTGAATGCATAAGGATGATAAAGTGGGTTGGTGGGATTAAACATGTAAATTGTGGTGTTTGGAAAACCCCCTTTAAACACATTGTTATAGAAAGAAACATTATTGATACCTCCACTCATAGCAAATACTTCACCAGCACCTGAGCCTCCTGTGTTAGTACTATCTATATCAAAAACGTTGTTTATTACTAAGCCCGACGAGGCATTGTCGTGGTCAAATCTAAGTTTGGTTAAACAGATGTTGTTGGCAATCAAGTAGTTGTTCTGAATCACTCCAGATGAAAACCCTACATTAATTGTTGCATAGCTGCTACTGTTTGTCGTTCCCAAATAGTTCTGAATTATCTTATTGTTTTGTGTACCAACAGTACCAACGTTGATGTCGTAACCCATAAGAAACTGGAAGTGAACTTTATTTCTTGTAATGGTATTGTTACTAGAGCCAATATAAAAATCATTTAGAATATCCATTCCAGCAATATAACTTCCGCTTGAGCCCGTTGTCAAATTCATGTTTGTTACTTGTGCAGAACCAGCAGACCTAAAATAACCTGGGCCTAAAATGGTTAGTTTTTTATTGATATTTATAGTGGTACCTGTGTAGTTTCCAACTCCCACAATTAACACATCGCCAGCAGTAGCATTCGTAATCTTTGTTTGTAAATTATCGCCATTTACTACTGAAATAACCGCAGCTCGGCTCAATAAATTTGCAGAAAGCATCAAAAAAGAAAGAAGTAAAAATCTTGTTTTCATTGTATTAAATTGTTTAAAATCAATTGATTAAATATTTTTGAATGTAGTTTTGAGCATCTGCTGCTCTGCGACGAGAAAAGGTAATCTTGACGCCATTGTTTAGCTCGACGGTTTGTTTGTTTGTATTATCGCCAAGGCATTTTACATGAAATGCGTTCAGCATAACTTGTCTATTTACCCGTACAAAGGGGGCATCTTTTACAATTTCAGAAATCTGTTTTAGGGTTTTGGCAACAGTAAGTTTTCTGCCATTTTGAAGCCATATCTGAGAATAATTGACGTCTGATTCAAACATCAAAATATCTTCAGGATCTAACTCTATGTTTCGGATGATTTGCAGGTTCTTGAGGGCCATAATCTATTTTGGATTGATAACCCAAAATTGATGGTAATTCAAAACCTTATCAATAAGGCATTTGCCCTATTTTTTAGAAGAAGAATATGAATAATCAAATATTATTTTCAATTGCAAACCTTATCAAGTCGGCAGTGGTTTCGGTTTTGAGTTTGAAATGTATGTTTCGGCGATGGGTTTTTACCGTGAGCAAGCTTAGGTTACTTTTATCGGCAATATCTTGCGAACTAAGCCCATCACGAATCATGCGAATCATTTCGATTTCACGGGGTGTGAGCGAGAATTTCTTGATAAATTCATCATCAACGAGCGTGGGTTGTTGCGAATTTTCTGAAAGTTTGGGGTCGAAGAATGGTTGTCCTTCAATAACGGTTCTGATGCCTTCGAGAAGCTCGTTTTTGGTAGAATTTTTCAGAATATAGCCATCAACTCCCAGTTTTCTAAATTCTTTTACCAGTTGACTTTCGTCGTACATGGTCAAGATAACAATTTTTACATTCGGGAAATCTCTTCTGATTGCTTCCGCTAATTCTTTACCATTTCGATTAGGAAGATTGGCATCTAACAACACTAAGTTTGGAGAATTTTTTAGAATAGAAATTAACACTTGATTTCCCTCAAAAACCTGTCCAACCACCTCAAAATCTGCTTCGTTTTGTAATAAACTCATAATCCCATCATTAAACAGATGATGGTCATCAACCAGCAGGATTTTTGTTTTCGTAGGCATTATAGGGTATTTCGAGGCTAATAAGAGTTCCAGCAGAACCCGACTCAGTCGTTAATTTTGCTTTCAGGTATTGGGTTCGTAAATTTATATTATTCAGTCCAATTCCCCAACTTTGCTGGCTCGAAAAATCAAATCCTTTGCCATCGTCTTCGACCGAAACATACAAAAAATCATCAAAGAATATCATCTGCACAACTGCTTGTTTGGCTTCTGAATGTTTTAAAACATTGTTTATTAACTCTTTAATGATTCGATAGATATTGATTTCGGTTTCGAGAGTCAATCTTCGTTCTTCACCGTTATATACGAAAACAAAATAAACTTTTGATTGTCGATTAGCCATTTCAATGCTTTCTTGCACAACTTTCACTAAGCCTTTTTCTTCAAACGAAGATGGCATCAGATGGTGCGAAATGGTACGTAAATCGGATACAATTTTTTGGGTCAGATTAACCGAATTCGTAAGAATTTGGCCATTTCTTTCATTAAAATCATCTAACTCCCGATTCAAAACCGAAAGGCTTCCGCCTAAATCATCGTGTAAATCAAGTGCGAGTTTTTGGCGTTCTTCTTCTTGTGCAAGTAAGATTTTTTGAGTCGTTTCTACCCGATTTTTTTCTAATTCGGCTTCAATTTTTTTACGTTCATCATTGAACTGATACAACAAAGCCAAACCTAAACCGATACCCTCAAGCATGAGTGGAATGTGGGCGTAATAATAGAAAAATGTGTTGATTTTGGTCAAACCGATTGCTCCTAAAATAACAAAAATAAAAGTAAGAAATATAGGGCCAGAGGCCACCAAATAAAGATAAACGGCCTTTCTGTTGGGTTTGAAATGAAAGATTAAAGTTGAAATAATTAGGAAGGCAAAATAGAGATAAATATAACCAAAAGGGATGTAGGTTTGTGGAGTAAAAGAAAAAAGCAAAGTCTGTATTAAGCTCAAAAACAAAAATATAATATACGCAACTGTAAAGATTTTATGCTTGATTTTAAAAAATTCGTAAACATACAAACCGTGAAAGGCAAGATTTAAAACAACGAGTATTGAACCAAACTCGGGTTTTGCAAAAAAGGAATTGTCGGCATTAAAAAACTGATTGAAAACCCCATTTACTACCAGAATATACAAGGAAATCGAAACGATGTAAAGTGTGTAAAATATATATACTCTTTTGCGTGAATATCCGAAAAATCCTAATGATAGAATGGTTACAAAAATCAAACTCCCAACGCTTAAACAAATCTGTAATAAATAAATATCAGCTTCCTTCTCGTAATTTTTTTCATCAAAAACCCTAATAAATGCCCGATTTGAGTATTTTAGGTGTGAATTGTGGCACATTAAAAATACTGTGTATGATTTACCTTTTTTTACATTAAACGCAAAAGCGTGGTAGCGGCTCGGCACTGGTTTATCAGAAAAATTCAATTTCCACGAAGAAGATTTTTGTTGAATCAGAGAGTCATTTTCAAACAAATAAAAAGAAATTTCATCAATGAATATTTGCTGATACTCAATTACTAACTGCTTATTTTGGGCTGGATTTAGCTTAAATTTTAGCCAATGATATTTAAAATCGGCATTGAAAGAAGGTACTTGTGGAGATAATCTGAAATTTTTCGAGCGAAAAACCTTTTGAACCGAATCTCGTTTGTCCGAATCATATCTTGAAACGTAACCTATCAAATCGCTACTCTCAAAATCGTCATTCAGCTCAAAAACAGGTACGTTTTTAGCTAAAATAAGATGATGAATCAGTAATAAAACAATAATTCGGAAGGCGTTCAAGCTAATTTATAGAATTTTTCTACAAAGCTATCTTTTTCGTTCACTTCTCAAAATACCTCCATGTAGGTATTTCATTGATGTTCATAATCTGACAATTTTGTACCCAAATATTGGAAAATATGAAAATAAAATTAACTTTCTTTCTCATCTTACTTTTTGAGATGTCTCCTTTGACAACATGGGCAACAAAAACGGTATGCGGTGAAAACGGATGTTTTGGTATCGATGAATCCACAATTATTCTTACAAATCATCAATCCAATGTGATGTTTCCATTTGGGTGCTATACAGGTTTAGATTGCCCTACAAGTCCTTCTTCGATGAGCTTATCAGATACCGAATTGTTGAATTTGAAAAAAGATATTTCTATACCGAATGGAAAAATATCCTCCACCAATTCGGCAATTCAAATTACCCAATCTGACTTTGAGAATATCGTTCAAACAGGCAAATCAATTCTTTTTTCGCAGGGGTTTTATGATTATTTCTACATGAATATTGGAATTGTCGATACCGTTAATGCTCAAACTTGGACTCTTCCAGCAAACCTTGTTGAGTATTTGGATGGACTAACAACCCGAATTGATATTCTTTCTCCCAATTCAATTTCGCCAGCCTTACAAATTGCAGGAGCAACTCATGTTTTGAAAACAATAGAATCAGAATCGAACGGTGAGGATGTAGATAACTATATGCACTTGCAGATAGATGGCACAGAAGTGACTGATTTGGGCACTTCGTATGATTTTGACGAAGGTAGTGACGATAATTTTGACGAAGAACCCGATGTTGAGTTATACGATGTACCACTAAATTTGGGCGATAGCCAGACAACCGAGGATTTCCCAATTGACGAAGTAACAAATGTTAATTATCTGAAAATCAACACAGTGAGCACTGTAGATGCTTTTGGAATAGTTAATACTCCGTATGGAAGTTTTGATTGTTTACGCCAAACTGAAATTACAAAATATTTCAGAAGAGCCAATGAAACGGCCAGTTTTGGAACAACTCCCAACTATGAGTTTAGGCGTGTGAAATGGATTACGAAAAACGGTTTTGTGTTCAGTGCAGCGGTACAATCGGAAAATCCTTCGCATGTGGGGCTTTTGGGGTTCATGGAACTTACACGCTTTGTACCAACAAATACACTTACTTCGCAATCTGCCGTAAAAATCAACAATGATAGCTATGGTATTGCAATTAATAATACTGATTTCACGGCAGATGCCAGTGCAATTTTAGATATAAACAGCGATTCTTTGGGCATTTTGATTCCACGTATCACCCAAGCTAATCGCCCAAGTTCACCAGCCGAGGGGCTATTGGTTTATCAGGTAGATAATACACCTGGTTTTTATTATTTCGATGGAACTGGCTGGCAAATGTTAAGTTCCACCACTCCTGTGGCCAGTATTTCTTTTCAAAATGCCAGAGTTAATACATCATCAAAAAAAATGGGAAAAGGTCAACTAAAAAAAGGATATTCCTTTGTAACATTTGACAAACCACAAGAAGATTTCGAAGATTTACTCATCAATATTCAGCTCGAAGGGGACTGCAATGGGGTTTATATTTCAAAGAAATCTAAAGAGGGTTTTGAAGTGAAAGAGTTGAAAAAAGGAAAGTCGAATGTAAAATTTAGTTGGTCGTTACATTAAAAAGCAGAAATTTTCTGCAATATCTTTTATAACAATAAGTTAGGAGGCTTTACCATTGATTTTGCTTTAATAAAAATTAAAAATATGTAGTGGGAAAATAGCATGAGTTAAATTTTCATGCGTCTCAAGAAAAGCTTTTCAAATCAATAATATTTTTCAAAATACCTCCAAATTGGTATCTGTTAGTAATATGGACTTATCGACTTTTGTGGACATTTAATAGGAAATACTTACATGAATTTTTTTAGAGCGACATTAGTTATTTCATTTTTTTTATTGAAAACGAATATTATTTTGGCAAGTAGCACAAAAACTTGTACACTTTCTGGAGGTAATAGTATTTGTAATCAGCCAGGAGATACTAGGGGGGGCAGGATAAAAACACTTTCCAAAACTCATCAAAAAGATTTAAGTCAAATCAAAGAGTTGTTAAACCTGAAAAATCAGACAACTTCGGCTCAATTGGTAACAACAGCTATTGAAATTAATCAAACTGATATTCTAAATGCGGCTACTCAAGGAAATTCCTGGGTAAGATTTGATGGTACCAATGACCTAATGGTTATGAATATTGGTACTGCCAATAATAGTGTTGCTCAGACATGGTCCCTTCCATCTGATTTTCTGGAGTATTTTGAATATTACTCACAATACGATTTTCTTTCTCCTGCAAATGCACCGGCAGGCTTAACCATCAGCGGAGCTACTCATGTTACCAAATCTTTGGGTCTTGACGAGTACGACAATGATATAGATATTTATGATTACTATAATATTGGGTTATCAACCGTAACTCACCTCGGTACGTCTTTTGATATGGAAACCGACGTTGACGACACTTTTGATGAACCAGACTTTGAATTTATGCGTGTCCCTTTTAAAATTGGTGATGTAATCAATGCTGTAATTCAAAAAAAAGACCCCTTTTCAAATCTAAATTTAGAAAAACGAGAGACCACATTAACAGTTGATGCATTTGGTACCATCAATATTCCGGGTCAGGGTACTTTTAATTGTTTGAGAGGTTCATATGTTGAAAATGTCTTTACCCGACCCGACGAATCAAGCTCTTTTGTTTTAAAATCTACAAAAAATTCTGTTGGCTTTTTTACAAAACAAGGACACTATATTTATGCAAATGTGGTAAGTATCTCCGGCAGCAATGCCACATTGGAAGATATTGCTTTTCAGACGATTATGCCTACCGCCATGCTTTCGGCAAGTGGAAAAGTTGAGTTAAATAACAATCAACAGGGAGTAAGTATTAATACCAATGAAAGTGATCCTGACTCCTCGGCTATTTTGGATGTAAGCAGCTCAAATAAAGGAATTCTTATTCCAAGAATTACTAAAGCCAATCGTCCGGCTAATCCAGCGGAAGGCCTTTTGATATATCAGGTAGATAATACGCCCGGTTTTTACTATTTCGATGGAATTGGCTGGCAAATGCTAAGTTCCACCGTCCCTGTGGCCAGTATTACTTCTCAAAATGCAAGGATTGGGGCATCAATTATTTCTTCAGGAAAAGGGCAGCTCCAAAAAGGCTCCACTTTTATAAAATTTGATAAACCAAGAGATGATTTTGAAGATTTGACCATCAACATTCAGCTTGAAGAAGATTGTAATGGCATATATGTGTCAAAGAAAACAAGGGATGGTTTTGAAATAAAAGAATTGAAAAAGGGGAAATCCGACGCGAAGTTTAGCTGGAATGTAAAATGAAAAAAAAATCTTTGGCCGTTTTACTTTCCGGAATCCTTTGGGGGCTCTCTTACCCCAACTACCCTAATCTGCCGGTGGGCTTATTGGCATGGTTTGCCCTTGTACCCTTATTGTTACTTTTAAAAAACACCTCCACATTCAAAGAATCATTTTTGCTGGTTTTCCCGGTTTTTGTTATCAGTAGTCCGATAGGGTATTGGTGGACAAGCTATTACACCTGGTCCACATTTTTTATCTGTTTTATTACTCAATCCTTATCTTTATACATTCCGTTTATTGCACATTATTTTTTGCAAAAAAAACTGGGCTGGCACAGGGCTTTGATACTTTTTCCATTTCAATGGACTGCTCTTGACTGGACCACGCATTTTTTACCCCATAATCTACAGGTTCACTATGTGGCTTATTCTCAGGCCAATATGCCTTATTTTATCCAATATGCCGACTTTACAGGCATGTGGGGTATTTGTTTTTGGGTCATTGCTCTCAATGTCCTCCTCACTTTTGGAATAAATTATCGATCAAAAAAATACTTCGCAATTTCCGCAATCTGGATTTTACTGGCAGTTTCTTATTCCGTTTGGGTAATGGAAATCAACCCAAATTCAGTTTTGGGAAATAGCAACCCAAAAACCAACATTTCGCTGATTCAGACCAACATCGACAGTTATGCGGATGATGATACATCGGTGGTGACCAAAACTCTTAATCAGGTTGTAAACCTTTCAGATTCTGCGGTAAAAACTAAAAATCCGGATTTGCTGATTTTACCTGAAGCCGCTTTTCCATTTTCATTGTTCAAAAACAAAAACTTTCTGGATTATACCCGAAATAATATCCTCAACTGGAACACTAACGTAGCCATAGGTTATGCCGAATTTCAGGATTCTACTAAAGCCTTTAAAAATCTGGCGGTAGTTTTTACTCCTGAGTTGGCAGCATTTTGGGATTCTCTGCAAATTAAAGAAGAATACGTGAAGGTCTATCAAAAAGAATATGGGCTGCCATTTATGGAATTTATGCCTTATTGTGCCTCATGTCCTTCCGTTCGGGACAGACAGCTCGTCAGAGGAAACGAACCCTATACTTTTAAATATGCAGATAAAGATGGGGAAGTACATCAGGTGGCTTTAAGTATATGTTGGGAACAAACCTATCCGGTCAAAATAGCTTCATTGGTCAATCAAGGAGCCGACTTTATTGCTCTGATGAACAATGATTCCTGGTTTGGTAAAACAACAGGGGCCAAGTTTCTGAGCAGCTTCACCAAAATAAGAGCCATAGAAAACCGCCGGACCATAGCCCGCTGCTCAAACGGAGGTATTTCGGCATTTATTGATCCTTTTGGAAGGGTATATGGCGAGATTCCCTGGTTTACAGAAAATATTAGTAGTCAGGAGGTTATTTGTGTTAATAAACGAAGTTTTTATACCAAACACCCAAATTTCTTTGCATTTTTTGATGCCATTTTATTTATCATTTTGTTAGTATTTTTTATCATGAAAAAGTAAAACTAACTACCTCCAAGGAGGTATTTTTTAAAGAACTTTCTATCAATAATTTTGAATAAATAAAATTGCTATGAAAATAAATATAGGAAGCCGAACTGAAATCGAAGCCTCACAAATGCTGTTTTGTGTATCAGATGCCAACTATACCAAAGTCTTTATGAATGATGGGAAAGTTATACTGACTTCAACAAATCTGGGCAAAATAGAGGAGCGAACAGGTAATTATAAACATCTGGTTAGACCCAACAGGTCATATCTGATCAATATTAATTATGCCAGTTTTATGGAAGACCGCCAAAGTATTTTGTTAAAAACCGGAAAGCAAATAAAAATTTCGAGAAGAAAGATACCGTTGATTATGAATTACTTAGACAATATTTAATAGATAATAAAATGAAAAAATCATTACTGTTTATACTATTTTTAGGCGGCGTTGTAAATACCTGGGCTCAATCAGGTTCTTATTTTGGGAAATACGCCGGTACTGTGGGTTTGAATCAAGCCCAATTGGAAAGGGCCTCCGCCATAGGTTTTAATGCCAAAGTTTCAGTAGATGACGGCCTAGTTTTGGGGGATACTATGTTGGTAAAAGTGGGCATTGGCATGTCAAATCCGAGATACAGATTAGATGTAAAAGGTGTTTTCAACACAAGAGTGGCTTATAGTAATCCGGCATATAAAATCAATGACCGCAATTTCTTGGAACTTGACGAGCAGGGTGAGTTTATCCTCAATTCCTTCAAAATGAAATATCAAAATGTGGCATTATGGTCTGATAAGGTTTTTGAGAAAAATTACCCATTGATGTCGCTTTATAAAGTAGATAAATATATTCAGCAAAATAAACACTTGCCAGGTGTACCCTCAGCGGAAGAGGTTGTAAAACAAGGGGTTAAAGTGGACGAAATGGTTTCCAAGCTCTTGGAAAAAGTGGAGGAGTTGACACTCTACACCATACAACAGCAAAAGGAAATTGATGCGTTGAAAAGAGAGTTGAAAGTACTTAAAAGGTAATAGATAATATTTAGTCCGTTTTGAAAAAATTTCAAATCCTCATTTTTCAGAAATAAAGGATTTTCAAGAATTAAGTTCTTACCGTAATTTTATGTGAAATTCCTGAAACGGGCTTCGTAATTACCTCAAGCTCGGCATCTAATAGTTTTACCCTTGACTTAATACTTTCCAAACCTAAGCCATTATTTTTTAAGGCTTTCTCGAAATCATACCCGACACCATTATCTGATATTTTCAACTCAGTTCGGGTATTTTCGTTCATCAATTCCACATCTATTATACTTGCCTTTGAATGCCTTAGAGCGTTATTTATCAATTCTTTAGCAATGAAATATAAATTTTGAGAAAGATTATCTTCAAGTTTTTCGGTGATATTGGTGGTAAAGTTTATTTCTATCTTCTCGTTCAACTTTTGAAGATTATAAATCAAGTTTTCCAAAACGACTGCGATTCCGTTTTTTTCTAAATCGGGCGGCATAATGTTGTGCGAAAAACTCCTGACATTGCTGGCCATACTGTCGAGATTGGCAATGGTTTCACCAAATTCCTTTGTATTTATTCCTTTTTTCTCAAAGTCCATTCCAAGAGCTTCCAATTTCATTCTGATTATAGAAATATCTATGCCTAGTCCGTCGTGTATTTCTTTGGCCAGTCTGCTCCGTTCTTGGTTTTGGATTTTCAGACCAGTTTCTAGTGCAATCTGTTGTTGTTTTGATTTTTCGACCAATAGCTTTTCTCGTTCATCAGAAAACTGCTTAAATCGATGAGCCAACCAAAAACATAATACTATCATTTCGAAAGCTATGGCCAGAATCACATATATACCTCGATACGCAGTATTAACAGGAAAAACCTGCATGTTGGCCAAAATTTGAAAAGTGCCTAAAATCAATAGCGGTATGCCTGAGATGGAGTAAATAATGGCCGACATTCTTTCTTTATTTTTTATAATGGCATACAGGATCATCAGAAATGCCAATGTCAGAGAGGACAAAAAGGAGAAAGTCAAAGCGAAGGTGTACATTCTAGTTTTTCCTAGGCCCAAATCTTCTGGAAAACACTGAATTACAGCCAGTGATACTCCAAAAAGTATTAAAAAGAGGAAGCCATAATGAATGAATTTGGGTTGTAATTTTTTCGCTTTTAATAAAGAGTGGATAAAAACCAAATTCGCAATGGCCATCGATATCAGGCTGAAATAGTAATAGTTTAAGCCATTGAAAGGACCAAATCCACGGTTGAATGTTTGCACATGAAAGCCTTCTCGCATCATAAATGGGAAGATTTGGCATACAACGTACAGTGTATAAATGAGATACAATCGTTCCCGTAAAAGCACATACATAAAGATATTGAGGAGTACAATCAGAAAAGCCATGCCCACAAACCAGCCGTAGAAAGTGCTTTTAAAGTAAAGTTCTTCCAAAAAATCTTTCTCTGTATCGATTTGAAAAGGAACCCTTATCGTACCGTGGGTTTTTACGGTACGTGCATAAACCTGAACTTCTTCTTTGGGGTTGAGGGTAATCAAGAATGGGTGGTTTGGACTATTAAAGTGCTTATTATCAGTGTTTGACCACCAGCCCATTTTTTCAGATCTGCCCATTACTTTTTGGTTTTTCACCAAAAAATACTGAACGGAATCCATGTAGGGCAGCAGAATTTGGGCATAATAATTTTGCGTCTCTGCGGTAGGATTAGTCACGCTTAATTTGCTCCAAACCGGATGCGGGAAGATACCCAAACTCGGAATTTTGTTATCAGCAGACCTGTAATTGGTGGATTTTACGGCACTATCAAGACCAATTACCCCTGCTTCGTCCTCCAAAAATTCGATCTGATTTTTTTGGATTTGGGCAATGCTTGAAAAGCTCAACAATATGAAAAAGAGAAACTTTAGCAAATAAGTAATGGTAGATAAGCTTCAAAAATACACAATTAAGCAAAACCAAAACTACACCTTTTGGGGTATTTTTGGATATACTGCTTTTGGGTGATGTAAGGGTTGAGTATTGTTCGGAATTTTGCGATAGATAGATTTTTCTCAAAAGATATTATTGCGTAAAGAATTAAATCAGAGCCTCTTAAACCATGAAAAAAACCAAATATTACGTCCCTGTACTGTTAATGCACTTGTTATTTATGTCATCATGCAAAATTGTAGAAAGCATATCTCCCACCAATCAACCCGATGACGACAAACCAGCCTTTGGTTTTGGCTGGCTTGGCAACGAAGACCTCGGAACTGTTCCAAACAATGTCAAATTCGGATTTGCGGGCAATGCCAATTTGCCCACATCATTCGATTTGTCGGAGCTTTTGCCGCCAGTGGCCAGTCAGGGTAGTTATGCCACATGTGTATCTTGGGCCACGGGATATTATGGAAAAACTGCCACAGAAGCACTGACATTTGGGTATAAACCAGCAGACTTGGCCAAAACAAACTACCAAATAAGTGCAAAGGATTTGTACACATCGCTGCCTGAAGGCAACTCGAAGGGAGCAGATTGTAATGGAAGCAGCTATTTGATAAATATGGAAATGCTACAATATCGTGGAGCAGCTACTGTAGCCACGGTACCCTATACCAATTTGGGCTCGTGTTTGTCCTCTTCTATTCAACCTTCGTGGACAACAGAGGCCGCAAAACACAAAATAAAAAATTACAGGATTATTGATGACGATGTGTTTTCTATAAAGCAACAAATAGCCAATAGGATACCTGTAATAGCTGGTTTTAAGCTTGCCGATAATTTCATGACGTGGAATTCGGCCAATGTCTATTCCTCGCATACTACCTTTAATTCTGTCGGTCAACACGCTTACCACGGTATGGCTATTGTTGGTTATGATGATAAAAAAGGACCAAATGGGGCCTTCAAAGTGGTGAATTCTTGGGGGCCAAACTGGGGCAACAATGGTTTTATATGGGTTGATTATAACTTCTTTATCAATACTTTCTTGCAGAGAGATGCCAATGGCAACGGGGTATTACTCACTATGAGCGATGCCGCCATCAAAAACACTGAAGTTTCTAATCCTCCTCCAGTTACAAGCACTCAACTTTCGGGAGTTGAACTATCCGCTTGGGTGGAGGAGGACGTTTCAACGTTTTCAACTACTAAAAATCCTACTTCCAGAAAAGTGCTTTTTAATTTTTATAATTCTGGTACGCAAACCGCTACTACTGCCAAACCATGGAATTCTTTTTACCTTTATTACAATGCTTACGACGCCGACGAATACGGTATTATTTTCAATTATAATTTTACCAATCAGAACTTGGCCGAAAATAAGTATCTATGTGGTGAAAAATCATGCGACTTTAATTTAAATATTCCTCCCAAAAACAATTTTGGTTTTCAGTTTTTAAGTACAAATATTCTTCAGACTGATTACACTTTACCCTCTAATCTGAATGGTTATTATTATCTGGTTTTGATCGTTGATGGAAGTGACGTTTTTAAAGAATACGATGAAGATGACAACTTTTTTTATACTACCGAAGACCCCATATTATTCAAAAATGGCCAAGGTGCCCGTTTGAGCGGAACTGGGGCAGAGTTTTCGTTTCATAATGATATTCCATTTAATAGCCCAATCGATAGGAAAATAAGATTTCAGTCCGCAGTCAACAAATCTAACCCCAATGCATATTCAAAAGATGAAATTATGGAGATGATTAAAAATCATAAAAAAAGTGGGGATTTTCAGAAGAAAGTGGAGGCCTATCATAAATCAAAATCAGATGCTAACAACAGTGCTGAACCCCAAAAACAATAAGGTATTTTACTTGGCAGTTTTGATTTTGGTACTTTTTGGAAATACTGTCTCGGGTCAAAGTCAACGCATTATTGAGGCGGAAACTATCCTAAAAACTATCCAAAAAAAGAAACCGATTTATTTAGAAAACATTACAATTGAAGGGGACTTAGATTTCACAAGATTGAAAGCAAACCCGGAGTCTAAAACGCTTTCAAGAGTGATGATTTCGAGTCCAGTCTATTTTCAAAATTGCAGATTTAAAGGCAAAATTATAGGTTTTGCAGAAAGAAACAATGTTCAAGTCGCATCAAGCTTTGAATCGAATCTGAGTTTTTATAATTGCACTTTTTTTGACGAAATACTGCTAAGTGGAGCTTTAGTTAGGACAGCATTGGTGTTTGAACTAAGTAAACTACATGGCGAGCTTCACCTCGAAAACACAGTGATAGGACATGATGCCAATTTTTCTGGTGTTATTTTCGGTAGAAAGGTGTTTTTTCAAAACGCAGTTTTTAGAAAAAACACCTATTTCAACAAATCGATTTTCAATGAAATAGCACATTTCCAATCGTGTAAATGGGAGGGAGAGGCCATCTTTCGTGAAACAGAATTTAGAGAAAATGCCGATTTCTCGCTTCAAAAAACGTTCTCGCCCATGAGCTTCAATTTTAGCAATTTCAAAAAAGCGGTCTTTTTTGAAGGAAGCCGATTCGGGGACGATTTTGAAATCGACCATGTTTCGGCCGAAAGAATATTACTTTCTGGTTGCCAGTTTTGGCAAAAGCTTCATTTCGATGATTTGAAATCCAAGGAAATTCACTTTACGGACGCTATTTTCTACACGTATTTTCCTGACTTTTCAAAAATAATGAATTCAGAAGCATTTTTGGAGCAATCGGGAATACGGTATCTCGGTAGGCTGAAGTAAATTTTACCACACTTGCTATCGAAATATACTTTGTGTAAAAACTACTGTTCTAAATATACTCTACACCTTTTGGGGTATTTATGAATATACACTTTTAGGTTGATGTTTGACAAGGCTGATATTCAGAACTTTGCATAAATCTAAAACTCTAAAAAAACAAAAATCATGAAAACCATTCTTTCTTCCTTCCTCATTCTTTGTGTGTTTATTTTTGGCTCATGTGAAGGTCCTCAAGGCGAACCAGGTCCTCAGGGTACACCAGGAGCCACTGGTGCTCAAGGACCAGCCGGCCAGACCGGTCCAGCAGGAAAAGTCACCTTTTATGCTTCAGAATGGATTAAAGTAGACAACAATCACTGGATTGAGTCTTATGATCCGACTATATTGGCCTCAAGCATTGCCTTATTTGGTGGTAATATTGATAAATTGACTCAAGCGGATCTTAATGGAGGCATAGTGTTGGTTTACGACACATATTTTGAAGACAAGGCCACCATAAATGCATTAGCTTATGACTATGTTTTCGACGATAACCATGTTTGGTACTCTTACGCAGCTACGAAATTTGAAAAGACTGCTGTCAATATTTATGCAACCTTTGCAAAAAATATTGAGCCCCAAAATTTCTTTACAGGAGATTCTTGGTACCGAGTAATTGTAATTCCAGCACTTGCCGGTGGTAGAATGAAAGGTGTGGACTTGAAGGATTACAATGCAGTCAAAACATATTTGGGAATAAAAGACTAGTTTGAAATCGAATTTTGGCTCTTTTTTAAGGAAAGTCTGTTATTTTTGGTAAAGGCAAAGTATCTATTTTGGTCGAATCAAAGTAGAAGTGATGTAAAATGGGCCTTTTGTCCAAGTGATTAAGAAATACATTTTTAAATGATAAACCGTTATTTGTTATGAATCTCCTCATCGCCGACGACCATACTTTATTTATCGAAGGGCTTAGTATGCTTGTTTCGAGAATTGAAGATATGCACATCGTTGGCGATGCTAAAAATGGCAAAGATGTGATAGAGCTTTGTCAAAGCCTAAAAGTAGATTTGATTTTGATGGATTTGGAGATGCCCGAAATGGGCGGAATAGAAGCAACAGAAATTATTAAGAAAGACTTTCCGAACATCAAAGTCATTGCCGTAACGATGCTCAACGATTACAACACCATAAAAAAAGCCCTCAGAAGCGGCATGGATGGCTATGTGGTGAAAAACCTGGGCATTACGGAACTACAAAAAGCCATAGAAACCGTTATGAAGGGCCAGATTTACATGAGCCCCGAAATCACTACAATTTTAGCTTTGGGAGTGGCCGGTCGAAAACCCAACCAGGCCTATGTGCCAGACCTTACTAAGCGGGAAAAAGAAGTCATAAGACTAATCATAGAGGGGCTAACCAACGAGTTGATAGCCGAAAAACTCTTTCTGAGTCCACTCACGGTAAGTACTCATCGCAAGAATGTTTTGTCTAAACTTAATCTCAAAAACACTGCAATGCTCGTAAAATATTGCGGCGATTATCCTGAAATATTATCATGAAAAGTAAAATTGCTATTTCGTTATTTTTTCTTTTTGGTGGTTTTTATTGTTTAGCACAAAATCAGAAAAAGATTGATAGTTTACTGGCTCTAAGCCAGAAAACACTCCTAGATACCAATAAGGTGAAAAATTTGTTGGCGATTGCAGATTTGTATAGGGGAAAGGACAATCGGAAGGCGGAAGAATATGCTTTAAAAGCGATAAGTTCTGCTCAAAAAATTAAATGGACGGCTCATTATCCAGCACTCTTTATGGTCCTTTCCAAAGTTAAAAGCAATGACGGCAACTATAAGGAAGCGATTGCTATTTTGGATTCCACCATGAAATACACAGGAAAAAAATCTGATTGTGAGTGCTACACGGCCGAATATCTCCTTCAGTATCAGTTTTGTAACTCTTACTCTAGAAATTATCCAAAAGCAACCGAGTACGGTCTGAAAGCATTAAAAAAAGCTGAGGAAACGAAGAATTTAAACCAAATGGCCCGTGCCTATCTGAGGTTGGGAGAAACCAAATATTTTCTAAATAATTATGAAGGGGCACTGAAAGATTTTGAGAAAAGCTTTAAACTTTCCAAAGACAATAACTTTGAAAATATACTCAACTTGAATCGCTTTATGATGGCTAAAATAATTTCACAAGACAATCCTGAAAGAGCGTTGGTTTTGCAGAAAGAAATGATTTCATCATACAGGAAGCTAAAAGATTCTTCACAGTTAGCAGGTGCTCTAAATGATGTGGGCTGGGTTTATTTTTTCAAAATTAAGAAACTCGGAGAGGCTAAAAAGTATCTTGATGAAAGCTATGACATCGCAAAAAAGGTAAAGGCAAATTATTTTCTACCATATATCTGCAATAACCTTTCAAAAGTTTCGCTGAGTTCGAAAAACTTTGATTTGGCTAAAAAATACAATGAGGAAGCGTTCGAGATAGCAAGCAAATTGGATAATAAGGATGCTTTAACTACTGCTACTAGTGATTTGGCACATTATTATTTCGTTATTCATGATTTTGAAAACGCTTATCTAAAAGAATCAGAGATAACGGCGATTTATGGAAATGCCCGAAACAAGGATGTAATGAAGGCTGTTTCAGAAGCCGAGGAAAAATACCAATCTGAAAAAAAGGAAAGAATGATCCTTGAACAAAAAATCCAAATCACAAATCAACGAATCTGGATATTCAGTATTTTGGGATTAACAATTTTAGTTTTGTTTGGAGGTCTTTTTATTTACTCGAACCATCAAGCCAAACAAAAAGCTCAATTTGCCTCTGAAAAACTCAAACTCCAAACAGAAAAAACCTCCGCTATAGTTGAAGCCGAAGAAAGGGAGAGAATCCGCCTCGCCAAAGAACTCCATGATGGCGTAGGACCATTACTCTCAATAGCCAAATTTCAACTCGAAAACGCCATGAATCAAACCAAATTTAATTCTATAGAACAAGAAACCTTGTTCCAAAACGCCAATACCATGATAGATGATGCCGCCCGCGAAATTCGTACCGTTTCCCACGATTTGATGCCCAATGCCCTTCTGATGCAAGGGTTGGTGTCTGCTGTACGAGAATTCGTGAATCGATTGAGCCTCAGTGGCAAAGTAAAAGTATCGCTCGATGTGGCCAATCTCGACGAACGATTGCCACAATTAACCGAAACGGTGCTTTACAGGGTATTGCAGGAATTGGTGGGTAATATCATCAAACATTCCAATGCTTCAAGTATTCAGGTTCAGTTGATACGGAATGAAAAAGAACTCACCATGTTGGTGGAAGATAATGGCAAAGGCTTTGATACTTCACAGATAGCAAATTTCAATGGAATCGGACTGAAAAATATCATGTCGAGAATCGACTTCTTGAATGGCACCGTAAACTTCGACTCAAGCCTAAATAGCGGCACTACGGTGATTGTAGAAGTGCCGCTCTAAGAAAATAACTACACCAAAAAGGGTAGTTTTCTAATTACCCTTTTAAGGTGATTTTCAGTTTTGCTTTTTAATTGACTTTTGTATTGTAAATCAATCTGTCAATCATGAAAAGTAAAATAGCCGCTTCAATATTTTTAACCTTAGCCTTGTTTGGCTGCAAACTTTTGCCAGATGCCATTAAGGCTGACGCCTCGGAGGAAGTAAAACTTTCACAGTTTGAAAAAGCCGGTTACAGCGATTTGCTCATTGCCAAAGACGGCACCTATCATGCTGTTTTCTTGGAAAATTCGGATTATGGTAAACCAGTTTTCGTGTATTACACCTCATCGAGCAACAAAGGTAAATCTTGGTCTGCACCAGTGACCGTAAGCAACGACGGAACCGGCAATGGTGCTTCTATTCCCAAATTGATTCAGGATGGAAGCGGAACCATTTATGCCATCTGGAAACGCTTCGGGAGTAGTAGTAAGTCGCAATATCCTATACCCGAAACCACTTTGGAAGGTACAGGAGGCTATAATGTCGGAACCTTATTTTATGCAGTTTTAAACGGAAATACTTTTGGAAAACCCATCATGCTGGCAAGTGATGAACTCATGCAGGTTTCTTGGTTTGCAACTCTAGATAATGCCGGCAAGGTACACGTAGTATGGTCACAAGTAAGCGACGAAACTCTGAAAAACCGATGGAATACTTATTGGTGGTATGCAGATTTAATAACAGAGGCCACTCTTAACGGTGGAAGTTTTGGTAATTTTAAGGATTATTCCACGCCAGGAAAACCGCAATATCCAGGTGGAGCACCTCCAACCTTGGGCTTTCAAAACCTGAGGGGTTATTATGATAAACAGAATAAACTTCGGCTCATTGGCGAGTTTGTAGCCGACAATATTAAAAATATATTCTATTTCAACGGTACCAAGTCCGAAGTGGTGTATCAATACCCCAAATATACAGAGGGCAACACCTTCAATAACCCTGCGGAGTTGCTTGCTGACGAAAAAGGCAATGACCACATCATTTTTAGACCACCGGCTTCGACTTTAGAAAGTGAGCAAATCTGGGATTTTGATGTTTCTACACGAAAAACCAATATTTTGGCATCGATACAAAAAAAAGGGACGCAAATTCAGAGTTTTCAAGCTAATCAGGGGCCTAACGGCGAAATGGCGGTCATGATTCAGGCAGGTGGATTAACAGAGAGCAATGAGGCTTTTGGTCTTTTTTACAAAAACGGCAAATGGCTTACCAAAGGCTTATCTGAAAATGCTTCGAAAGATACTTTTGCGAGTTCTGGGTATTTCTATTACGATGGCTACATAACAGCTATCACTTCATCTACCAGAAACTACACCACCTTTATAGATGTCGCATGGGATGCGGCAGGCAAAAAAAGCATGACAATGACCGTTTCGGTTTACTTTGTGGGTCAGGGTTTCAGTACCAGTAGTCCGTCGCTTTACTTTTCGAAAATAGACTAGATTTTTAGGAAGTAATAGGTTTATAATTAACAAAATAAAAGTATGTCACAATTAAAAACTGTAAAAACAAAAAAACGATATCTCGTACCCTCGGCAATTTATTCTGTATTATTATCCATCATGCTGTTACCTGGCACTAAAACTACTGCACAGTTTGTTGAATGTCCTATTTTACAAAAAACTGTGAAAAATGGAGCTAAACCAGATGTGGAACTTTTTAAAAAGTTGATTCGATGCAAAAAAGGGGAAAAAGCAGTTCAGGCAGGAGAAGAGGGAGCGGTTCTGGTTGAAGTATCAAATCTGCAAATTGGAACTCAAAGACCTTGGAGCTATCGGCAAGACACTGGAAGCGGTACGGCAGGCACTTTGGTATATCCCGTTAAAGCTACTTACACAGTAAAAACACTTTACCGAGCGGCCACAGAAGTTGAGGACGGCTGGATTAGAGTTTTAAATTTTTATGTAAACTCGTTCGGAGAATGGCAGATTGGTTCTGAGGAACCCGTCCAAGCCCCAAAAACCAAACGTATACCAAAGTGAACTCTTGGCCAAATTTGCTTCGAAAATCTTTTTTTAGGAAATAGTCAAATCAAGCGAACCATCTTAAACTGTATGAATTCGTTATTAGTAAAATACGTCAAATGCCCTATTGTTTTAATACAAGATAAAATCCTACATTTGTATAAAAACAAACTCCATGATTACCATTGGCCTCGTTGACGACAACCCAACTTTGCTCCGAAACATTAGTCAGAACCTCTCGATTTTTGATGAAGTTGAGGTTATTTTTAAAGCCAATGGAGGTCATGATGCTTTGGACAAGCTCAACAATCACCACCCTGACATGCTCCTGATGGATATAGAAATGCCCGAAATGGACGGCATAGAAACCACCAGGCAGATAAAGGAGCTTTTTCCTGAAATAAAAATCATGATGTTGAGTGTGCTTGACCGTGAAGACAAAATTTTTGAAGCCATAAAAGCCGGAGCTTCGGGCTACCTGACCAAAGACGAAAAACCCTCCAAAATAGTAGCTGCCATAGAAGAGCTGATGGAAGGTGGTGCACCCATGTCGCCCACCATAGCCATGAAAACCCTTAAAATGCTCCGTAGTCAAGAGGTTGTTGGCCAAAAAACAGAATCGTATCTAAGTCCAGAATCCTACAATTTATCGAAAAGAGAAATAGAAATTCTTGAAAAAGTAGCCGCAGGCCTAACCTATAACCAGATAGCAGACCAACTTTTTATTTCTGCCAAAACCGCTCGTAAGCATATCGAAAACATTTATCAAAAGCTTCACGTACATTCCAAACTGGAAGCGGTAGCCGTAGCACAAAAAAATAAGTGGGTATGAGAAGGTCGTTTTTAATTCTCTTCTTTTTTTGTCTGGCATTAAACGGATGGAGTCAAAATAGGCAAATTGATAGTCTGATCAATTATGTGGCAAAATCGAAAGTGGATAGTTTGAAATTAGAAGCTATGTGTAAATTGGCATTGGCATATAAGGATTCTAACCTAACCAAATCTAAATTTCACCTTAATCAAGTCGTTACTCAATCAAGAAAGTCATCTTGGCCACAAGGAGAATTTCTTGCCTATGATTATGCCTCATATATTTTTAATGAGAAAGCCTTGTACGATACTTCATTTTATCTTTCCCGAAAGGCCATTGTTGGGTTTAAGAGATTTAAAATGTGGAAAGAATTGGCTAAAGCATACAAGTATGTGGGCATAAGACAGTCTTACTACGTCCAGGATTTTAAAACTGCCAAAAAATATTTAGATTCGGCCGAGTTGGTTTACAAAAAAACTGGCAATCAAACTGGCGTATGGGATACTCAAAAATACATTGCAACCAATTATAACTATCTCGGAAATATTTCCAAATCCTCCCAGATTTATGAATCATTATTAATCGCTTTTAAAAATAGCCCAGTAGAACTCAATGACATCAAAGATTTACTTGCTAACAATTACATTGCTGTCAATGAATATGATAAGGCCTATATTCTTTACTCACAAACATCGCAATATTACAAAAAACAGAATAATCAGTCAAGATATGCCTACAGCATAGGAATTTTGGGTCATTTACAGTACAAGAAAAGAAATTTTCAAATTGCAGAGAGTAATTTATTGACCTCCTACCAAATTTTAAAAAGACAAAACCAGTTGTGGAACCTTCAGGATGTTTGTAGATATTTGGGAATGCTATACAATGATACCAAACAATATGCTAAAGCGAAAAAGTATCTTGATGAAACGTTACAAATAACGCAGAGCTTTAAAGATTTTGTTGCTGTTTCTCGAGCCTATGGGGCACTGGAGAGATACTATTTTTCTTTAGGTCAAATGGAAAAGGGAGATTACTATGCAAACCTATCTGGTGAAATAAGAGATTCACTGTATACCGCTGAAAACAACAGACTTTTGGCTGATTATGAAACCAAATACAAAACCGCCGAGAAAGAAGCCAAATTAAAAGAAGCACAACTAGAAATCTTACAAAAAAGAAATTGGATTATAGGACTTAGTCTTGGATTTTTAGGAATAATGGTAACAGGTGGATTATTGTGGCGAATATCCACTATAAAAACCAAAGCAAAAGAAACTGAAAAACTAAAAAATATTGAAATAGATAACCAAAAGAAACTACTATCTGCCAAGGAAATCGAACGCCAACGCATAGCCAAAGAACTCCACGATAGCGTAGGTAGCCAACTGACTGTAGTAAGTACTAGCCTTGACAATGCCTTTTATCTATTTGAAAATCAAAAACTTAAACCCGAGAAATTGGAGAATATTTCAGGAGAAGTTCGCTTGGCTGCTCAGAGTTTGCGAGATACGATTTGGGCCACCTATAATTCAGAAATTTCAGTTGCAGATTTGCGTTCGCGGATTCAGGAATTTGTAAAAAAATTCAGTGATGAAAATAGCTTCAACGTGGAAATTAATATAAAAGGTGAAGGGGTAGTTTTAACGCCAATTGAGGGTCTAAATCTATTCAGGATTGTGCAAGAGGCACTTAACAATACCCAAAAATACGCTTCGGCGAGTTTGGTGAAAATAACTGGAAATTTCGAAAAAGACAATTACAACTTGCAGATTTCCGACAATGGCCTTGGTTTTGATCTCAGTAAGGCCAATACCGGAAATTCTTACGGCTTGAGTAACATGAAAACCCGTGCAGAGGAGATAGGAGGGGAGTTGGAAATTAAGTCTAGCCAAGGCAAGGGAGTGGATATTATATTTTCGAAAACAACTTGATTGAATTGGAACATTTTGAGTAATTCATTTTATAATCCTTACAGAACACTTGATTTTTTAGTAATTGTGATAATCTAGAATCTAAGATTTCCATTTTTTTGGATAGATTTACAGTCACTTATTTAAGCCATTTTTTGGTTTCTAAAATCATTGTTGATTGGAAAAATGAATAATAAACGGGTACTGTATGCATTTTTTATTATACTTTGGCTTTTTGCGAGTACCAAATATTGTTTTGCTCAGAAGCACCAGCCTTCGGCTAATCAACTTATCGATGGTATTTTAAATAGCTATCATCGCGATAGTGAGAAGGATAATTATCCAAGAGTTTTGGATAGCTTACAGGAGGTTGTGGAGCTTATTAACGATGAGCGTGCTAGGCAATATGTCAATTTGGTAAGGATTCAACATTTATTCGAAACGGCAACTTTACCTTCTCAAAAAGCATTGTTTTTGAATTCTGCCAGAGACATCTTTAATGAGACAAAACACTCGGAAATCAGGGGATTTTATTATATTCTTCGAGGCCAATATGCTTTTGGAGAGAAAAACTTCGTCGAGAGCCTCCCTTTCTATCTTCAGGCCAAAGAATATTTGGAGGAGGCCCAATACGAGAGCTTACCTTATGCTACTTATTTTTACAATCATTTTTTTGATGTTTATTATTACTTCGAGGAATTTCAATCTGCTGCCGATTTCTGTGAAAAGGCCCTAAAAAAGCCAGATTTGGATCTTTATTCCCACTACGGGTACTACAATAACTTAGGTTTGTGCTACATCAAACTTAAAAATTATAAGAAGGCCGAGGAGGCGTTTAAAAACGGTATTTTGGCCAGTAAAAGGAGAAATTACAAGAACTTTGAGGCTCTGGTGATAGGTAATTGGGGTAACCTAAAGCGTCTACAAGGGAAGTTTAAAGAAGCTTTGCCTATGTTATATCATGACGTGGAGGTAAATCATAACATTATTCCGGAGAACGCCGCCATTTCAAAATTCTACATAGCTCAATGTTTAATTATGACAGATTCGTTGGATAAAGCAAAACAATATGTGATTCCACCGAACTTCAAAATGCCTGTTTGGTCTTATCCTAGCTACGATTTAATTAAGTACGAAACTTTGGCTTTATACTATGACAAAGTTGGAAATTTCAAACTTGGTGGGGTGTACAAAGACTCACTACTGGCACTCAAGGATATTCTTAAAGTCAGATTAGATTCTAAAAAGCTAATAGTTTTAGAAAGCATGCAGAAAATTGAAAATGTGAAAAAGAACTACGGGCATAAAAGTTTGATTTTCATATCAACTTTTGTTTTAGTTTTAATTGTTTTTGTGGGCGTTGTGGTCTGGATGAATACCAAACGAAAGAGAAATCAACGGCATTTAGAAAATTCTCTTGACAATGCGAGAGGTGAGATGGAAAGGTACCTACAAGTTATTAAAGAAAAGAATAAACTGCTCGAACAAGTCGAACAGGAAATTCACGGACGTAAAAATGTCAGTAAGGAGCATGAGGAGAGAGCTTATTTGGAGGTATTAAACAAAAGTGTGATATTAACTAAGGAGAATTGGGAAGAATTCAAGATTTTGTTCGAGCGAATTTACCCTTCTTTTTTCCTAACGATTTCTAAAGACTACCCCGACCTCACCTCTGCTGAAGTACGTCTTCTGGCTCTTGAAAAACTAAATCTTTCTTCCAAAATTATGGGAAATATGCTGGGTATTCTTCCGGCATCGGTTCGTAAAACACGCTATCGCCTTCGTCAAAAATATCCTGACTTATTACCTCACGAAAATCTAGTCGATGACGAAGTTTAGGTGTTATAGACAATGATATATGGTCATTTGTTGTAATTGTCTACGCGTTAACCGCTTTTTGTCCATGCTTATTTTTGGGTTTTTCTCTTACTATTAAGTTTTTTTGCACCACCTTAAAAGTAGAATTATCGTTTAAATTCCATCGCTGGATAGAAGTCTTTTCGTCCAGCGTTTGTGATTTTTCTTGCTGTAAAGATTGACTTATAATTGAACTAAATATTTTATGAAAAAAGTACTATTTATTTTCTTATTTGTTTTTCTTTCAATTGATTCTTTTTCTCAAGGGGCTGTAACCATTACCCCAGGTGGAAGGATTCAGTATGAACCAAATCTTTCGAACAGGAAGTTTGTTTTGTGGTCAGCGAGAAACAATGATCATCAATTTTTTGGGTTTGGTATAAACGGAGCCGTACTCAGGTATCAGACAGACACTACATGGTCAGATCATGTATTTTTTACGGGCATAAATGCCACTTCATCGAGAGAACTTTTTCGTATAAAGGGCAACGGTTACGTAGGCATTGGCACCTCATCTCCCAATGCACCATTACAATTTCCAAGCGATATTTTGAACCGTAAAATAGTATTGTATGAGGGCAGTAACAACGACCATCAATTTTATGGTTTTGGGGTGAATCCCGGAGCACTTCGTTATCAGACAGATTCACCCTTTGGCGATCACGTTTTCTATTCTGCAATCAATGCCACATCTTCGAAGGAGCTTCTAAGAATCAAAGCCAACGGCAATGTAGGTATTGGTAGTAATGCTCCATCCACCAAACTTGAAGTAGACGGTTTTACAAAGCTAGGGTCAGATGCTCCTGCTATCAAGCATAAGTTATTAACCGGAACGACAGGGGCTGCCCAAGGAGATTTGATTTCATTAACCCATGGTTTAACAGACTCTAAAATATTGAGCATAAATGTTTTAGTTGTATTTAATTCTGCACTTCAAACGCATGTTCCTCCGTCATATCCAGTAGCCGGTTATCAGTATACTTTCTTTTCCGAGTCTGGCAGAATCTACATCAAAAATGTTGATGCCAATAGTTCACTTATTTTGAGTAAGCCCTTTAAGGTTTTTATTACTTATCAGGAATAAGTTTCTAAGTCTCTACAACTTTAAGAGCTGTTAATATAGCTCAGCCTTATATTAAATCCACATTATGATTTGAGTAAACCTTCAAGGTTTGATTACTTATCAGGAATAAGTTACTAAGTCTGCACAGCTTTAATAACTTTTAAAATAGCTAATCTTTTATTCAATTGTAATTATATTCTTTATTCTAGGCGATTTGTTAGCAAGTTTTTGATTAATTAAGAGGCGAGGACAATATGCTCATTTTTAACAATTTACCTATTCAAAAATTCTTTTAGTTCGGCTCAATCGGTATTTTGATGTTCGCCTGAGAAGCGTTAATTAAAACTAGCGACAATGAAAGTTTCAACTCCCAACTACAATATGACTACAAAAAAACGTCGGCAAGGTTTAACCCACAGTGGAGCTGCTTGCCGACGTTAAAAAACTACTTCTTAAATTTTATTTCTTAGCATCAATATCTTTCAAAAGCACCTCAACTGCTGTTTTTAGTTGGTCATCGGTGCCTTTGGCAATCCAATCTGGTTGGTTTTCTACGATAATATCTGGCACGGCTGGCCCGAGTTCTTGATTTTTATCAGTAGCTTTTGTGAACCATCCACGGAAAGGTAAACGCACAAACGAACCATCCATTAATGCTTTACCACCTGTCGAAATTACCGAACCATTGGTTGGAACACCCACCAATTTACCAATTCCGAGGGTTTTATAAGCGTGCGAGAAAATTTCAGCATTTGAATAACTGCCTTCATTACAAAGGGCTACCGAAGGTTTTGTCCAAGCGGCATAAACCAAGCGTTCGCCAGTTGGATAATAATCTTTAAACTTCAATTTATCTTTTTCCAAATCATTGCTCGCTCCTCTCGGAATCGTATAGGCATGTTGTTTATAATTGAGCATCGTCATTAAATAATCGGTTGTTGAACCGCCACCATTATAACGCACATCAATCAATAAGCCTTCTTTTCCGTAGCCTGCTGCTGTAAATTCACGCTCAACTACTTCAAAACTCGGAAAATCCATACCTTTGATGTGAATGTAACCCAAACGTCCGTTTGAATATTTTTCTACCAATTTCTTGCGGTTTTCTACCCATTCTTCATACAAATTGCTCGAAATACTGGCAGTCAATCTGATAGCTACTTCACGAGTTTTTCCATCAGTAGCTTTTACAGTCAATAATACTTTTTCATTGACTAAACCATTCAATAAACCATGAAAGTTAGCAGTTTCACTTACATTTTCACCATTTACTGCCACAATTACATCACCCTCGTTGAGTTTACTTTTCTCTTTATCGGCTGGAGTTTCTGGCACTATATGATTGATTTTCACACCACCATTTACAGGTGTAATTTCTGCACCCAGCAATCCAGTTGCTTCACGTTGAGTTTCGGCACGGTCGGTTACAGTAAGCCCCATGTGGCTTGAGTTGAGTTCGCCCAAAAGCAGGTTAAACATATCTCTAAAATCATTTCCAGTGCTGGCGTTTACGCAACGCTCTTTGTATTTATATTGGAGTTTTACCCAGTCGTTTCCGTGAAATTTAGGGTCGTAGAAACCATCACGGATGGTACGCCATGCTTCTTCAAAAACTTGTGTACGCTCGGCGGTATAATCAACTTTCATTTTTGAAACAAAAGGTAGATTCTCCGATGCACTCGTTTTTGTATCAATTCTGCCCAAAGCTCCTTGTTTGGCAAAATATAAGTATTTTCCATCTTTGTCCATCGAAACACCATTCGGATTTGCTCCGCCCTTCGTGATTTCCTTCAAATCTTTTCCGTCCCATTTAATACTAAACAAATCTCTGCCTTTAGCATTGCTACTGGTAGTGGTATAATAAAAAGTTTCACCATCTTTCGAGATTACGAGGTCGTTTTCATCACCTGGAAAGTTGGTTACTTGCACCACACGCTCATAAATTTTGTCGAAATCAATTTTGATTGGCTTCGGAGTTTTGTCTTTTTTATCGCTTGGTTTTGCGGGAGAGGCTTCAGCTGGCGTTTCACGCTCTTGCCAATCTTGGGTTTCTTTTTCCCAATCTTCTTTTTTGAGCCACACAAACCAAACATCGCCACTACGGCCCACGCTTCGCTGCGAAATAAATCCTAATTTCGAGCCATCAGCACTCCAAAACGGACGACCATCACCTCTTGGGTGCATCGAAACGTTAACAGGTTTTGACGAATTATCGGCCGCATGAATGAAAACTTCTTCGTTGAAATACAAATCTTCGAGCGAGTAAGCCAGCCATTTATTATCAGGACTCCAAACGATACTGCTCGGCGATGCCCAACTATCGTTCAAGATTTTTTCGTTTGATAATTTTCCATCTGCCGAAATATCCGCTACTACAAAAGTGCCTCTTCCACGCACATAAGCAATCTTTTTGCCATCAGACGACACACTTAAAGTATTTTCATCGGTGGGAGTTTTGGTGATTTGCGTGAGTTCGTGCTTCAAAGATTTGAAGATATTGCGTTGCGTAGTATCGGCCGAGCGAACCATGTAAATATCGAAATTTCCATTGGCACGGTCGCTCGTAAAAAGTAGCGTTGAATCATTCAACCAAGTTGGTTCAACATCACGAAAACCATGTTCAGAAACATTGATACTTCTTGATTTTTCTTTGTCGGCTTCTTTCACAAAAACCTCACCACGAATCGAATAGGCCAACATTTTGCCATTCGGAGAAACAGCGTATTGGCTCGCTCCTGTGGTAAATGTTTTTTGTTCGGAGGCATCCAAACGGTCATCGGCACTGATTTGAACATTAAGTTTTTGGGCCGAACCACCCGAAGTTTTCATGGTATAAAGATTCATGTCTTTCTCGAAAACTATTGAATTACCATCCGCAGAAACGCTAAACGCACGAATTGATTCATCTTTAAAATTGGTCAATTTTTCAGTTTTTTCGGCGGCTTTGCCATTGGCATCAATTTTTAGGCGGTAAATATTGTACGCACCGTCAATACTACTCAAAAAATAGAGTGTATTGTTTCCGCCCCATTGTGGCAAAACATCGTTGGTTTCAAAACTTGGGAGTTGTTGATAAGTTTTGTTTTTGGTATCATAAAGCCAAAGGTCACGGTCGGAACTTCCTTTGTAGTCTTGACGAGCAACTGGGTTAATATCGCCACGCACAAAAGCCACGAAACGCCCATCTGGTGAAAGAATCGGGTCAAAACCAACGGCATCTAAAAAACGGGATTCTGTTCCGCCTTTTGAACTGATTGAGTAAACCTCGCTCGGACGCTCGATTTGTTTAAACTCACGGTTGGTAGAAAATAAAATTTTATCGGAGTGAGTCCAGCTTGAAATATTATCTGAGCCAGAATGATAGGTCAAACGCTTGGGCATTCCTCCTTCGGTTGGCATTACGAAAATGTCATTATTGCCAAATCTTGCTCCAGAAAAAGCAATCTGACTGCCATCTGGACTAAAAACAGGATTGCCTTCATAAGCTTCGTGGATAGTCAGACGTGCCGCTTTTCCACCCGAACTTGGAACAGTCCAGATGTCGCCTTGAAACGAAAATGCTACTGTTGAGCCATCTTTATTGATAGCTGGCTGGCGGAGCAGTAAGTTGTTTTGTGCTTGTAAAAAAAGGCTTGAGCAGCCAAGAAATGCTGCGGTTAGGATAGTTTTTTTCATATAGCGTTAGTTTGTTGAAGGGCCAATAATATAACTCCATTTCACTAACAAAGTTATGATTTTTAGGCAATTTTCAACAAAAAAGAGAGCAAAGTGGATGTCTCATAGACCAAAAGAGTAAAAACTGATACAATAGTTTGATGAAACACGCGTCCACCACCTATACTTTAATACAACCTTGAGGTCTCTTGTTTACTTAAAATTTAAAGTCAACAGGATATTATTATCAGGGATGTTTCCTTGAAAATGTTCAAATGTCTTCAAAAATGATTAATTTCAGAGCCTTAGCCTAAAAATTAAATTATCTAGACCTAACCCATTTCACACACTGAGTAAAATGATCGATTTTACAGCTGGGGAATTCAAAAAACCTTCCGATGCCCAGCATTTCATGACTTATTTATTTGGGAGTTTCATTTTTTACAATTTTCTTATTCAAAAATTCTTTTAACTTGCACAAATTCAATTCTTTCCTGAATGGATGCACCCGTCAATATAAAAATAAATGAAGGTATGGATTTCTTTATCAAGAAACCCAACACCAGACTTTTGCCTTATATTGACCTCATTTGGGCGAGCAATGGCCGGCCTAACTTCAAGGAGGAACGAGTCATTCCTGATGGATCCTGTTTGTTGCTTTTTAATTTTGGGAAACCTGTCGCCAGCATCAGCGGTAAGTTACATTTGCCCATCAAACGCTGCGTTTTTACTGGGGTCTTTACCAATTTTATTTCTATGAAGTATGACTCAGAAGAAGAAATTCACCAGCAAGTTGGGGTGATTTTTAAATGCGGCGGAGCTTACCCTTTCATAAAAATTCCGATAGAAGAGTTTAAAAACCAAGCCATTGATGCCGACTTGATAAACAAAAACCTCTTCGAAAGTATCTATCACGATTTGGGCGAAGTAGAATCTTGCGAAACCAAGATTCTTATTCTTGAGAAAATATTGACAAACATTCTTTCCAAGTTTGACAGCGTAACTTTACCTCAGGATTTCATAAACTTGATAAAATTCAGGAATGAGCTGAATATCAATGCAATAATTGACAAAACAGGTTATTCCCACCAATATGTCAACAAAGTTTTGAGATCCCATGCAGGCGTAAGTATCAAAAGCCTTCAGAATATTTATAAAGTCGGCCAGGCCATTCAAATGCTCAAACAGGATTCTCAAATTGAGAATTTCACCGCTTTGGCTCATCAGTTAAACTATTTTGACCAAGCCCATTTCATACATCAAATCAAGAAAATGACGGGTTTTACACCTAAGGAATTCAAGAATCTCTCGCTGCCCATCACCTCTAGGGTTATTTATCTGTGAGTTTCATTTTTTACAATTTTTGAGCTTTTGAGCACTATAATTTTGTGACATAATCATTACAATTTTATAGCTATGATTCAGAAAACCATCATTTACATTCTCGGCTTTCTTCTGATTTATTTGGTTGGCGGAGGTATTTTGTTTAATCATGTATTCCCACCCAAACCGATCGATTATTCCGCATATTTCGAGAAACATCAACAGTTTGCAAGTAAAGAAGAAGGAATGCAATTGAGCATAAAAAAGTTGGATGCGGAAAAAGTTTTTCTCAAGGTGTCACTTGAGCCCAATGCGGCCGGACCTCCCGAACATATTCACCAGCACTTCGATGAATTTTTTGTAGTGGAAAAAGGAACACTGAGTTTACTCATTAATGGCCAAAAACGCATATTAAAGGCCGGTGAAAGTGTTATGATTCCGAAAGGAACGCCTCATAAGCCATTTAATGAAACCAATCAAATGGTTATCTTGAACGATAGTACAGACGCTCATCCTACAATGCCGTCTCATTTTGCATATGGTTTAAGCCAGCTCTACCCAGTCATGGACCAGCATGGTGCCCAATCACCCAAAGTACTTTTGAAGTTGGCTGCTTTGGGACTCAAGTGCGACACTTGGGTGGCCGATGTCCCGTTATTTCCGCAGAAGTTCATTCGTTGGACGGTAGGTCCTACAGCTCGGCTAATCGGTGATTAAACTTTCTAAATTGAAGCAGAGCAAGAAGGTGCCGAGCAGATGTCAGTTTCCGATGAAATTATAGGTAAACTTGTCGGAAGTGCTATGGATGTTGACACGCACATTGTTTAGATAATCAAACTTTATTTTCATGAAAACCAAACTTTTTATATTCTTACTGGCGGTGCAAAGCACTTTAAATGCCCAAAGCTTCACGATTTTACCAAACAATGCCAGCAGCAATGCATTGAATACCACGGCAAATAAAGTTGGAATTAATGTGGTTGAGCCCAACGCCGAGCTTCAAATTAATCGGGCAGGGAATGTGAATTCAGAAATCCAGTTTACCAATGGAGCGACTGGTACAAATGCGAACAACGGGCTTTGGTTTGGTATTGACAATTTAGGTAAAGCTTTTTTAAATAATAAAAAACTCAACTCTGAGTTTTTGATAAATTTAAATGAGTCTGGTACATTTGGAAACAGCCTATATAGGTTTCGAGAAGAATTCAGTACCAATAGATCAGTTGTTTCCTATAAACGAATTGTCCTAGATGACACCACCAATACTTTAGACAATCTTGTGAGTTATAACCTCGAAGCGATTAGTCGTAATAATACCGTGGGCTTAAGGTTACAAACCCAAGGTTATATTTCGCAATCGGAGTTTTCTATTCAAAAATATCCATTTAATAGTACCGTTCAAAAGGCAGGATTCAATATGGCTGGTAACACTGTTTTTGAGAACCAAGATGCCTATAATTCTGGGTCTTTCGTTTTTTTACAAAAAGATATTAAGTCAGTCAACAGCAATAGTGAAACACGCATTACGCCTAATTCTGTTTCTATTGGCATACTGCCTAATTCCAATGTCAGTCATAGTTTAACTGTAAACGGAAACGCCAAGGTTGGTACAAATGGGAGTACTATAACCGCCATAAACAATTATGACGATGAAGCCGATTTACCATCTATTTTAGGGGGAACTAGTTATGTACATGTGTTTAATATCCCAAATATTCAAAAGGCACGAAACACCGTTGTGGTTTCGCCGCATTCTGGTCTTACCCAAGGTTTAATGATTTCACAGGCTAGAGTATCTGCCGACAACTCAGTGGAGGTAGTTTTCACCAATATTACTTCGGTTTCTATAGACATGCCTACTACTACATTCAATTTCTCAATTATTACGTTTCCATTTTCACCATAACAATCTTATTAATAGTTATTTATTTTATTATAAATCGAATTTTATTAAATATGAAAAGTCATTTATTTTTACTTTTTTTAGGTTGTGTGATACTCTTTCCGGCCTGTAGCACCACTGAACCTGCCGCAGACCCTACCTCTCAAATAACCAATAAATGGTGGTGTGCAAAAGCTGGTACGGGTACCATTTCTTCGCAATATTTTAAGGCTGACGGTACATGGGAACAAGGCTCTAAAGGCGGGCGGTTTAACGACATAGGCAAGTGGGCTTTGTCGTCCAATAAAAAGAAAATCGTAATCAGCAGTGTACTAGACTATAACAAAAAATCAAAAACAGGTTGGGAATACGACATAGAGACTTTTTCAGAAACTAACCTCAGGATGAATTGGAGTGCATTTGGGGTCATTATGGATTTGGAAGTATGTAAGTAGGAAGTTATAATGGTTAGGGTTAAATGGCTCCGTTGATATTAATGGGGTCATTTTTTGCCACAAACACACGGATGATCAGCTTAGATATTCGTGCATTTGTGGCAAATCTATACAAAAAGCAAGGCTTAACCCATGAAAGTCAAAATTGCCGAAACCAAGAGCAGAGAGGCCAAAGCATATCCGGTGTTGATAAAGAATAGTTTCCAAGAGCGGCTTTCCCACACGATGGCTCCAAGATGGTAGGGAACATAAAAACCCAACCAAGTAAAAATGGCAGAATTTAGGATAGTCCCAACTTTTCCCATCTGATCCATCCCCGGCACAAAACTCCATGCGGCGTTATTGTGAGCCAACACATAAGCCATGAAGAAATTACCGATGAGATTGAATGCCATGCCTTTCATCATGATTTTTGGATCGGGCTTTTGAGTGGTGTCCATTTTGAGTTCTTTGGCCCAAGCTTTACCGAAAAGCGGTGTGTACCAGAGAAAACCAAGTACAAAATTGGCTACAACGGCAATGATAATTGCCAAATAATTGATGTTTAAATCCATGATTGATAGTGTTTTAGGGTTAGAATATTTCCAAAAGTATGAAAAATCTGGAAAATCAAAACTGTTTTTGGATATAATCTACAAAATGTGGCAACGCCACCTCAGGATTTGGTAATTCAGGATGCCAGCGTTTTTCCCATTCGAAACTTATGAAGCCTTTGTACTTTTCGCCTTCAATTATTCTGAGAATTTCATTAATTGGCACTTCACCCTTGCCCGTCAGGGTATATTCGTAGGCGTTGTTGGGTTTAAAAAAACCGTCTTTTATCTGTACTATTTCTATGTAGGATTGTAAGGTTTCATACATTTTTTGTGGGTTTTCTTTGGTAATCAAATGCATATTGAAAAAATCCCAGATGATACCAACATGCTTTTTATCAAGTCCTTGCATCATTTTTAGGAGGTCTTCGGACCATACCAAATCACCGTGGGCATCCAGCAGTACTTTTACTTTTGTGCCTTTGCAATAATCGATAAGCGTTTCGTAATTGGACTTTATGGTATCCAAAGCAAACTCCTTAGATTTCTCTTTCGGAAATTTATCGGGAAAAACTCTCACAAAAGGACATTCCAATTGCTGAGCTAAGTCAATGTATCTCTTTGCGGTATCGAGGTTTTTAGCTCTTTTGTAGGGTTCATATTCATGCAAAACCACAGAAGAATTGAGGTTCAGAATTTTTACACCAAAATCCTCAGACATTTTTCTAATATCGGTGATTCTCGTTGGGGCAAATTCAGGACTGTTCAGAATATCTACATCGCCCTTTATCCCTCTGATTTCAACGGCTTTGTAACCATATTTCTGGGCATTTTCAAATACTTCTTTCAAGCTCCAATCAGGGCAAGCCAAAGTATTAAAACAAAGTTTTCGTTTGTTTTTTGGTTTTGAAAAAGCTTGAGAGCCAATCAAAATACCGAGGCTGGTTTGAAGGAATTTTTTTCTGTTCATTTAGTAGAGCGATTTTTCAAATCGCGTTATAAAGTTAACCCAATTTAAAAAATTGTGCCACCTATTGTTACCACAAATTTCGAAGTTTCTGTCAAATACCCAATCGGCTCACAAAAATCGGTTAATCCGTTTTCTGAAAGTACTTTAACGACTTCGGAAGCATAATCTTTTCCCACTGCTATGAGTAGTCCGCCGCTGGTTTGTGGGTCGGCTAAGATGGCTCTTTGCAGGTCTGACATTGGAGCTATTTTATGCCCATAGCTGTCCATGTTTCGGTTGGTTCCCCCGGGAACTGAACCTTGAGCTATATAATCATATATATCAGGCGTAATTACTGGTATTTTTTCAAAATCAATAACCGCACTCAAACCCGAGCCTTCGGCCATTTCTGTTAAGTGGCCAAGCAGGCCAAAACCTGTAACATCTGTCATGGCCGAAACACAAGCCAATTTTCCCAATTCTTCGCCAACGTTATTGAGTCGCATCATTTGGTTAGGAGCCAAAACTTTATGTTCTCGTTTTAAGATTGCCTTTTTCTCGGCAGTTGTTAAAATTCCGACCCCCAATGGTTTGGTTAAAAATAACACATCACCCGCTTTTGCTTGGTTGTTTTGTTTGATATTTTCGATAGGTACAATTCCGTTTACTGCCAAACCAAATATGGGCTCTGGCGAGTCAATACTGTGCCCTCCTGCCAAAGAAATTCCTGCTTTAAGGCAGATGCTTCGGCTGCCATCTATTACCTTTTGAGCCACTTCTGCAGACAGTTTGTTGATGGGCCAACCCAATATAGCGATGGCCAAAACAGGCTTTCCACCCATGGCGTACACGTCGCTGATGGCATTGCACGAGGCTATTCGGCCAAAGTTGTAGGGGTCGTCTACAATGGGCATAAAGAAATCTGTGGTAGAAATTAGTGCGGTGCCGTTGCCAAGATTCAATACTGCGGCGTCGTCTTTGCTATGATTTCCAACAATGAGGTTTTCGTTGTTGGGCAGGGCAATATTTCCTTTCAAAATTACATCCAACACCTGAGGGGATATTTTGCAGCCGCAGCCCGCACCGTGTGAATATTGCGTAAGTTTTATTTCTTCCATATTCTTTCTAATATTTTTTTAGCGTTTAATTCTTTATCCACGCTTTCTCCTTCAATTTTTATAATTTCTCCTTTTTCTTTAGAATTTAGTCCTTTCTCATACCATTTGTCATAGTATCTAAGCAGTATACCAAAACAGGCATCCAAATTCCCATCTTCCAAATGCAAGAGGGCATTCTTGGTTTCGAGACCACCAAGTCTTTTTTGAATTCTCAATATGGCACTTTTTATCTCTTCCAAAGGAAGTTTTCCGTACTCTTCTACCAAATATTTCAGGCGTTCCTCGAAAGGTATCTGCAGGTAAATCAGCTCACTTATCTTCATTTTTTGCCATAAAGCATTGGGTATATTCACATTGCCAATTCGTTGGCTTTCGTCTTCGAGGAGAATACTTTCTTCTACTTTTTTAACGGATAGTTTTTCGGCTAACAGATTTTCAAACAATTCTTGACTGGGTTGTGGAGGCTGATTGATGCCACCCAAAGCAGATCCCTTGTGATGAGCAAGAGCTTCTAAGTCAATCATCTGCATTCCCGATTTTTCCAATTCATGAAGCAGTGGTGTTTTGCCGCTACCAGTATTACCGCTTAAAACTTTAATATGATAAGTCTTTTCAAATTGACCAAGAACCCAATTTCGATAGGCCTTATATCCGCCAGTTAATTGGTATACTTCGAAGCCATAAAGGTCTAACAACCAGGCTACTCCACCGCTACGCATACCGCCTCTCCAACAATGCACGAGTATTTTTTTATTTCCTGACTTTACTAAATCCTCTACTTCCTCAACCATGGCTCTCATTTTTGGGCCGAAGTAGTCCAAGCCTATTTTTATGGCTTTTTCTTTGCTTTCTTGCTTGTATGCCGTACCTACAACTTTTCGTTCATCGTCAGTAAAAAGTGGTAAAGAATAGGTATTCGGTATATGAGCATGCACATATTCGCCGGGGCTTCTTACATCTAAAACCAAGCATTCATTCCGGATTTTAATAAAATCGTCTATTCCTATTTTCTGAATTGCCATTTTTTATGAATAAAAAAAACACCACAAAAGGGTGTTTCTCAATAATCTTTTCTGTTTTTCTTTTCTAGTTTTTCCTGCTTTTTCTCTTTGGCCGTTTTAGCAGGTTCTTTTTTCGCCTCTTTTTTGGCGTCTTGTGCTTTTCCCATTTTATTAGTGTTTACATTGAAAACAAACTAAACCAAAATTCTCCGCAATTATAAGAGGTTTTTGGTCCTTAATTCACAACGACTGCAATTTAAAAATATTTGCGTTATTTTCACTAAAGTATTGAAAAATTGACTCTTGAAAATATCATTCAACTGAATCTTTTTGTATATTCATTCAAAGACTTCCGAATGAAAATCATAATCGGCAACAGCACTGTATATCCGATAAAAAATATGACGATAAAGTTCTGAAAACCTAATATCAACATTACTGACACGATAAGCAACTGGAAACCCAAACCATAAACCGAAACGAAGCTCATAAACCAGTTGGGGTAGTTTTTAGACCGATGTGCGTTGGCATCAAGTGCTTGTACGAATCTATCAAAAAACCCATATAATACGTTGAAAATCATAAACATAATGTTTACGGATTTCTGTTTTTCTCCCGGAAAGGCCGTTGGTGCTTTTTGCTCAAATACCTTACTGGTATTGTCACCACCTACAGTTATATTCCGCAGGATGACGTAGTAATAATTGTACAAGGTACCTTGCAATTGCACACAATTAAAAGCCACGAACGTCAACCAAAGTGGAGTATTTGACAGGTATCCGATCGAAAAAAATAACAGAACATTAAGGATGATGTCAAAGATGCTATCCAAATATCTACCTACGTACGAAGGTGTGTTTTTTTGGCGAGATAGTTCGCCGTCAGCTGCGTCGAGAATAGATTTTAGAATAAGAAAAAAGGCAGCAGCCCAATAATATTCTTCAAAAATACAGTAAATGGCCAGTAAACCAGACACCCCAAATGCAAGCGTAACATGAATAGGCGTGGCTTTGGTGTTTTTTAAAATGACCGCTATATTTCTGGCAATTGGCCGTCCGTAATCCGAAAAATCAATGAATTTGTCCTCGGGAGCGAGTTTCGACATCGAAGGTCTTGTAATCCGTAATGCGACAAAATAGTCGTGGCTATGGTTTCATAACAATTTGATAACCTTAATAATCAGGTTTTGGTTTGAATTCTTATGAATCGATGCCGAATTTTTTTAAACACATAGATGGATTGAGAACATAGTTTAACACTGTAAAGGCGGAAAGGCTTAAGAAATTGAGAAAAGGGAAAAACTCCGTGAAACTCAAAAACGTAAAGTGAATAAAAAGAAAACTCTGAGTAACTCTGTGTCAAAAAATCCGAGTTTATTATTCATTCAATCATCTACTAAAATTACTAAAAACAAACTATATTTATGTTCATTTTCGCGATAACAATTTTCGAAAATAGAATTAATCACACTAAAATAATTCACAATTGAAAATCTTAATCATCGGAGGTAATGGCGAGCTTGGAAGCCAAATAGTAAAAGCCTGTAAAAAAGTGGGTTACGATAGTACATCAACAAGCCGAAACCCACAAAAATCAGAAGTCTATTTTGACTGGAAGGCCTGTAAGACCTTTGAAAATACTTTCAACTTTGACGTGGTCATCAATGCTGCACCGGTGCCGGATTATGACATTTATTTCGAGTTTGTCAGGCAAATTTTGAGTCAAAAGCTGGTACTCATCG
This sequence comes from Leadbetterella sp., assembly GCA_035299025.1. Classification (GTDB taxonomy): domain Bacteria; phylum Bacteroidota; class Bacteroidia; order Cytophagales; family Spirosomataceae; genus Leadbetterella. The sequence continues at coordinate 832,388 of DATGXK010000008.1, read as the reverse complement.
AAACCACGGCAAACGCTAATCTCGTGCAAGCTATTATCAAATTTCAAGAACAAACTACTTTTACTTCGCTAGGGCTTTTTGTGCATGGAGCAGGTATTTTTCCAGGCGTAAGTAATTTCTTGTTTCGAGCCGCCAGCAAACAATATCCCGATGCCTCAAAGGCAGCCTTCAATGTCAAATACTCGGTTTTTAGCAAGGCCGGTCGCGACATGTGCCAGCTCATGGCCGAGAGCTTGACGAAGCCGTCGGTTTATTATCAAGACCAAGAGTGGTTTACAGAAAAACCAATTGGACCAATTGCTGTTTTTCAAGAAAAAGCCCTACAAAAAAATACATGGAAGGGCTTTCTGGCAGACTTACCAGACACGCAATATTTCGCTGCCATTCGTCCAGATTTTAAATTTATTGGCTCCTACTTTTCGCCTATGGCCGATGCCCTATTTCCACTACTGAAAATGTTCAATTACGCACCCAAAAGTGCTTTTTTTGTTAAACTTTATGCCCAGTGTTTCTATTTTATGAGAGGCATATTGTTTAAAAACCGTACTTCTGAAATGATTATTTCTGTGGTCATAAACGATAAAGACATCTCTCAAATAAAAATAAAAGATGCCATCTACGCAGCAGGAGCTGGCGTAGCTGCTATTCTGCCTTTTCTTTCATCCCAAACAGGTGTTTTGCGGGTAGATGAGCTGGTAGAACCAGAAGTCTTTTTTGAGCAATTGCAGGTAAACGAGCCGGAGCTTTTTGAGTTTTGGGTTTGAGCGGAACAAAAATTGGCGATTTTGTTTAAATTTTTCCAAAAAAAATGGGTCTTTTATTGTTCAAACGCCCCAGTATTGAGCCTTTGTTTTTTGAAAAAGTAAGAAGGTTTTACTCAAAAAAATTAGCTTGACACACCAGAAAAAAGTGTTATCTTTGTGGCTTATATGAAAAGAATGCAAAAGTCTGTAAGTACATTTTCAAGCAAAACTTAGCCAAGTTTCTGATTTTATTTAATATCAGGAACGGTCGATTTTCGCCGTTCTTTTTTTTTCTACCCAGCCTGAGAGGGCGGGTTCTTTTTTTTAGTAGTATTAACATTAAAACATAAAAAACATGTCATTTCAATATTATACACAGGAAGGATATGATAATTTGAAAAACAAGCTAAACGACCTCAAAACACGTGGCCGCCGAGAGATTTCAAAAGCCATAGCAGAGGCGAAAGACAAAGGCGATTTGTCTGAAAATGCTGAATATGATGCTGCCAAAGATGCTCAGGGCCTCATGGAAGGAGAGATTTCTAAACTTGAAGTGTTGTTTTCTAATGCTCGTATTTTGGATGAGTCAACCATAGATATATCTACGGTGTCATTAATGAATAAGGTGAAAATTAAAAATGCTAAGAACGGTGCCATCATGACTTACACGCTGGTGGCAGAGGAAGAGGCTGATTTAAAGCAAGGTAAGATTTCTATTAATTCTCCTTTCGCAAAAGGTCTTTTGGGTAAAAAAGTGGGTGACAAAGCCCAAATTCAAGCTCCTGCCGGTATGGTGGAGGTAGAGGTTGTAGAGATTTCGATGTGATCGAGTGTTTATAAGAACATTTAAGGGAGCTTTTGCTCCCTTTTTTGTTTTATAATGTCCTATAGCAATAAGAAATTAAGGGTTACGCCTAGCCTTTATAATCGATTTCTTAATCTTTAGAAAAACTGAAACTTACTTGATCAATGTCACATAGCCTTTGAAAGTTTTGGTCAAGCCAGCTCTATCAAGTTTTTCGAATTTCGCTGTTATGTAGTAATAATACACTCCGGCTGGCAGAGGGTTGCCTTTGAGGTCTTTGCCATCCCAGTCTAGCCTATCTCCACTGCTACTGGCCACTTTTAATCCCTGCGAAGAGTATACATCAAGGCTGATATTGTTGATAAACGCAGGGCAATTCATGGGAGAAAAAGTATCATTTTTACCGTCGTTATTAGGTGAAAATACATTAGGGAAACTAAGGTCTTCGCAGTTGTCAAAGCAGATTTTATTACCCATTTCGCTTTCTATTCCCAATGAACTCTTGGCCGAAATCGTGTAACAACCCGCAAAACCATCTTTGGAGTTTCGCCTGTGCGTATAGCTCGTACCTGAGGATGCATCTTGCACCGCTATAAGTATGGGTTTCTCGTCTTCATATCTTGCAAAATATATGCTGTAAGACATTACGTCTTGTCTACAAGTGGCCGTGCCGTTGGTGGTCGGAGTGCTCCAATTGAGTTTGTTCACAAAAACATTGTCGTCGCAAAAATCTTCAGATGTGAGGCCTATACAGCCAGATCCACTCCCACCAGGTGCGTTGATGATAGCTGGAGGGCACGGTGGCGATTTGTCGGAAGGGCTACCGCAGGCTATTTGGGAGTAGTTTTCCAGAACACCAAACTGTGGGAGCTCCTGATAAGTACCATAAGTTACTACATAATAGCAGTGAGTTTCACCATTTTGTATATCGTATGAAATGTCTCCGTCTGCGGTTTCTTCATCAATACCGTTGTCGGTGTAAGCAAAAGTGCTGGCTTGTGTTACATTTACTTTTTTTACCAAGCTGAATTTGCCCGGATTAAGTTTGTCTTCTCTGTAAACCAGATGTGTACGATTTTCATTAGACCATGGCACATTTGCCTCCCAAGATAGTTTCAGAGATTTGTTGTCAGGCAATATGCCCAGCCTTACGCTTGAGGCCACAGCCGAGCTGCTGAATAGTTTGGTACTTTCTGTATAAAACTCCACTTTATATCTATAAACGAGTTCTTTGGTATTGAGGCTTTTATCTGTGAAAACAGTATCGGCAGCTCCGTCTAAAAGTGTATTTTGAGTATGTATGAGCGTATAGTTTTCTCCGCCAATGCCAATGGCTCTGTATAATTTATAAACATAAGGGCCTTTGCTTTCAGAGGTGTTCAGGTCTAAGGGTTTGGTCCAATTTACCAATATTTCACCAGTAGTGAGGTCTGTTTTTAGGACCGACACCTTGGTCATAACGTTCATGCCTTGTTTGATTTCAGAACCTATACAAAACTCTGTAGACGGGGCACTTTGCATGTTTAGGAATTGATTTACGGCCAATTCGGTAACCAATCGATAGCTGTAAATCGAGCCCTTGTCGGCTTTGGTGTCGAGATAGGTACTGTCTGATATATTTACATTGCCTATGAGCGTATAGCCCCAGTCATTTGGTAAACCCTCTGAGCACTCTCCGGGGTTTAGCCCACTACAACCACTTTTTCTGTAAACCAATATTTTACCTGCTGTTTTACATACTTTTTGCCCTTGCCATGTAAGCTTTATGCCTGCGTCTGTTTCTGAGGCCGACAGCCCCAAAGGCCTCGGCGGCAATACGTTTATTTTTATTGTTTTTATATCAACCAGCTGGATATCAAAACGACCGGGGTTGTCTTCGACTTTAAAGAGTACATCATAGGCCTGTTCGCGGACGTGCAGACAGTTGGTGTTCCAAGCAAAGGCACCTGTGGCGGTTTTTTTAGCCGCAGCACTTTTAAAGCTGGCAGCCTCTGGTTCTATATATTTGAAAAACAACCCATTGGCATCTAAGTTATATACACCTCCGGATGAAGTTATTTTGAGCGTTTGATCGTCTTTGTCTGTGGCTCTCACCTCAAATTCCAGTCTTTTTCCGGCCTCAATACATATATCTGGCGGAAGGGTGAGTTCGGGACTATTATTTTCAGACTCCGCCACAATGATTTGCATGTCTCTGACTATCTCGCCTATTTTTATATAAGTACCATCGGGGGCCTTTCGCCACTCTTCAATTATAAATGCCACATTGTATTGCCCTATTTCCCTTGGGGCATCCCAAATCAGGTCGCCCGTTCGGGGGTCTATTCTGAAAGTGGCTGGCCCAGTACCTGCCTGGTTGAGAACAGGGGATGGCCCTACGGTGCTGGGGTCTAAATAGCCCGTTATGAACTCGCCGATACCCGTATCCACGCCTTTGTCGCGTTGAGGGGTGGTTAGTTTGTAAGACAGACTATCACCATCAATATCAAAGGCACCAGGATTATGAATGAATCGTTTGCCAATGGCGGCGGAGTCTAGCGGGATATTGAGCAAAACGGGTGTGCTATTTAAACCGAAACTAGAACTGATAACAATGGTGGTTTGTACAAAAAAGCTAATGTTTTCGGAAGGCTGTGGAAGGTTTATGGTACGTTCGTTTCTGTTTACTATTCCACAACTTATGGTGTAGCGGCCGGGTGCAGGAAATGTAAAGGTGGTGTCATAAACATTGCACATGGTGGTAGGGCTTATCAAAAACTTCTTTTTACGGCTCACGTTGTAGGATTCAACCTTGTTTGTGGAAAAACCGAAGTAGAAACTTACTGTTTCTTGGCCGTCGTTGGCCGCTCTACCGTTTATCTGGTCGGTGTAAGTGGTAAGTGTTACTTTATAGGTAAGTTGGGTATCCGAAACACGCTTGGCTGTAATTTCGCCGGCCCGTAGGTGCGTAGCAAAGCTTGCAAACGGCAGAGCCAATAACATTGTAAGAAGTAAGTGAAAGGTTTTTCTCATAGTTAAGGTTCGCTTGGTTGCTTACAAATACGTTGTTTATGTGCAAAAGGTAATCGAAACCAAGGTTTTTATTGCATTGGTCAAAAATAATCTAATTGCCTTTAAGAAAACGACAATTATTAGTAAAATATTCTTTCTTTTATACAGAAAAGACGTTTTCTGATTTTCAGAAGAATGTTGGGATTGTGGTATGGGCAGGGTGTTGGTTTTTTTGAGGATGTTTTTAGAGTATCAAAAGTCGCTGAAAAGGACGTCATTGGATGAAAGCCCCCTTGTTTCTTGTAACTCTTTGAGCCATTGCTTAAACCACCCTTTTTTCTGTTTGTGCGACTCTTCTATATTTTCCTTTATTAGTTCTATGCTTGTTTCGAGTTTGGTTTTTACTCTTTTGAATCGGTCTTCTGAAAATACATAATTTTCGTCCAAAAAATCATCGGCCAAACCCCTGGAACTCAATTTGGTTCTAGAAATATCCATGTCTAATTCTTGTAGCTGAGTAGAAAGTATTTTGTTGTAGCGTTCGATCAAATCCTCGGCTAAGTCTTCTGGACGATGCTCGCTTTGGTCAAGATACTCTATTTGAAGTTTAAGCAATCCCACAAAATCATTCTCCTTGTAAGCTTTGGTAATTAGCTTGGTTATTTCGGTATATTCTTTTTGTTTTTCTATGTCTTGCTGGCGATCTGGGTGAAATTTCTTTATAAGTCTGAAATAGATGGATTTGGTATCCGTTCCTAAGATTTTCTTTTCTTCCTCTGCTTTAAGGTGTTTTTTCTTGTTCTTTTTCTTTTTCTTGGTTTCGTTTTTATCTTGAAAGTCAGTGAATTCCGTTTCGTCAAAAAAATTATTTTCTTCTTCTTCCTTGTTGCGATTCATACTTTCGAAAGTATCTAGTTTACCATTTGAGAAGTCTACTTTGGCATATTTGCGATAAAGCTTTTTAAGGCTTTCGTGCATGGGGTGGGAGGTGTTCAGAAACATTTTTATTTCTGACAGCAGGTATTCGGTGAACATATCTTTTTTTGCTTTCGAAATCACAATTTCGTCAACAATTTCATCTAAGCGTTCCAGCTTTTTGATGTGCCAATCGCCTTCAGCTCTTGCCAAAGGTTGCAATTCGGCAATTGCTCGGTGCATTGCGAGGCGTAGGTTTTCGATAAGCGTTTTTTGTAGCCTTTTTCGGTTATCAATCTCTACCAAAAGCCTTTCGTATCTCTTTTGGCCGTTGGATTTTTGGTCTTTCGAACCCTTCTCCTTGGTTAATTTCTGACTCATTTGTTTTGGATGAAGATTTGAATAGGCCTTACAGAAAAGGTCAGTTGATTTCTACTACAATCTTGCTCTCTTTACCTTCAGAGGCCATTTCGAGGGCTTTCTGTAGGTTTTCGAAAGTACTATAACTCGATATAATTTTACAGGGATTTATGACTTTTGTCTTTATGAGCTGTATGGCTCTTCTGAAGTCACTTGGGTGGTCGTAGATAATAGATGGCACTATGTGTATGCCTTCTCGTGCAATTTTTAGAGGAATGAAAGTTGACAGCCCACCCGATAAACCCACCAATACAATTTCGGAGCCCCGTGGTGCGGCGGCCGTAGCCAAAGATGCCGTATGCGACACACCTGCACACTCAAAAATGGCCCTTACCTCGTTTTGCTCCCAAGCCTTGGCGAGCTGCATTGATTGATTCTCGGCGTCGCCATCGGTATTTATGGCTACAGCTCCCTCGTCTACTGCAAAGATTAGTTTTTCTTGCTGAGGCTCAGTTACCAGTACTTTATAACCCAAAGCTAGAGCCAAATGATTGATTAATAGGCCTATAGCACCGAGTCCAATAATAGCAATAGTATCGCCGGGCTTGGTGTTGGATGAAAAGAGGGCATGAACGGCTACAGCAGTTGGCTCTAGAACCACGGCATTTTCGTTACTCACTTCGTTTGGGATTTTCCATGCGAAACCTTCTGGAACCATCACGTATTCGGCAAAGCATCCGTTTTCGTTTAGGCCTTTTACTCTTTTATTCATACAAATATTGCCTCGGCCTTCAAGACAAAACTTGCATTTGTGACAAGGAATGTTGGGCTCAACGGCAACTCTTTCGCCAATGTACCTATGAGATACTTCTGGGCCGACTTTATCAATAATCCCTATCCCCTCATGTCCTATGGTAGTGGGTTTATCTAGTTTTCGATGACCTAGAAACAGATGTACGTCTGATCCACAAATTCCAACTTTTTGGAGTTTTATTCTTACCTCTCCAACACTTGGTTCGGGGGTTTCAATTTCCCGAAATTCTATCGTTAAAGGATCTTTTAAAAAGGCGGCTTTCATCTATTTCTTTTAAAAGTAAATGGCTAATGTATTATTCAACACGGCCTAGAGAATTTTTGATGATTTAAAATCTGGACTAATCTAAACGTTTGGATTTCAAACTAAATACACTTATGCCCATCACCACAAGCGGAATGGAGAAAATTGTAAACAATGCCCCCGTACTTAGTTTTTGGTCTGACAATAAACCAAAAATAGAGGGCCCGAGGATGGCTCCAAACCGCCCGATACCTACCGCAAAACCTACTCCGGTGGAGCGTACTTCTGTTGGGTAAACACGTGCCAAGGTTGGATAAATGCCATTGAAACCACCCTGTACCGTTATACCAATCAAGAAAATTAACGCAAAAATGAGGTAAGGCGACAGCACGATGTTTCCATAAATAATCATGATACTGAAAGCACTCAACATGTAAACAAAGACGGTTTTTCGTAGTCCCAGTTTTTTAGAAACCAAACCCAAACTTACAGTTCCAAGGGCCGCCCCTACATTAAGAGCGATGCCGACATAAGTGGCCATTTCGAACGGTAAACCAGAGTCTTTGGCTATATTTGGTACCCAGCTCATAATGGTGTAAAGTGTCAGAAACCCAAAAAACACGGCTACCCAAAGTTTGAAGGTATCTGCTTTGAACTCTTTGGAAAACAGGCTATTGAATGGCTTTTCGGTTGTCTCTAGCGGTTTTTCGGGCAACTGAGTCAAAGGATCCAACTGCATTTTTTTGAGTAGCACATTTATTTTGTCTAATGCTCCGTTTGGTTGTTTTTTTACTAGGTAGTCTAGGGAGTCAGTCATAAAAATGATTACGGCCAGAAGCATCAGGAATGAAACACCTCCTGCAAAGAGAAATGCATATCTCCAGCCAAATAGCGGAATAGTGTACGCACAGAAAAGACCCGTGAAAATGGCACCAACCGGCCAGCCAGCTTGCACAAGGCCTACATTGAAGTCCCGGTTTTTGTTGTTCGAAAACTCAGATGCTGTGGCTGCCATGGCGGGCAAAATGCCACCAATACCAAGCCCGGTGATAAATCTAAGCAGGAGCAGTTGGCTGTAATTTTCACAAAACCAAACCAATAACATGCCTAGGGTAATCAGAATCAAGGATAGAATGAATATGCGTCTGCGTCCTACCTTATCTGCCAACGGGGCAATGCCGAGAGCTCCCAATGTCATGCCGGCCAAGCCAGCACTAAATATGTAGCCTAACTCGGCCTTGGATAGCGACATCTCTGTGGCTATATCAGAGCTCGAAAACGACACGATAAGAACATCAATGCCGTCGTTCATGTTCAACACAAAGCAAATGGCCACCATCAATATCTGGAAGCCACTCATGCTTTTGTGGTCAATTAATTGTTTGAGAGAAAGGTTTACTTTGTTCAAAATTTAGAATCTAAAAAAAGGGTTGCGTATCGTTTTGTCAACCAAACAGGTTGGTGTCTATAAAATCATTTCTGAACTTACCCTCAGGGTCATGCTTGAGCATAAGGGCTTTAAAGTCGTCTAGACGACTTATTCTGCTTTGAAGCACTTTGGGTGCTATTGTAAAAACTTTGCCCCAATGTGGCCTCGCTGCAAAAGGCTCCAGAGCTTTTTCAACTTCTGGCAATAGAGCCATTACGTCATCCACTTCCTGTTTCCAAGTGAAATGTATGGCCAAACAAGTCTTTTTGTAAAACGGACTCATCGGTATGTCGTCTGCCGCTATGGTACGTATCTCAGTGATGAATAGGAGCGGAGCCACTTTTTCGTTTAGTTTTTCTACCGCCATAAATGCCTGATAGGCGTCTTTTATATTAACAAAATATTCGGCTTGTAACTCCTTGCCACTACTCGGCGTAAAGCCCATCTTAAAGTGCGGCATACGCTCGTACCAAGTGCCATCTACACCCATTTGGTCGGTGCAATTCACCGGGTCGGCAGATTCTATGGGGTGGAGGTTTTTGGTAGCCAATTTGGCTCCGTAAAATTCTGGAGCAAACTCCTTCACGTCGTCAGATTTGGACTTTATCCACACTTCGCTCACGTTTTTGTTTTTCCAGTCGGTAAACAAACTCACACTATAGCCGCTGGCCATTATTTTCTCAAAATCCTTCTCCAGAGCAGCCATAGGCATGTTTTGGTACACCACTTGCTTCATTTTGAACGTCGGCTGAACTTTCAGGGTAAGTTTGGTAATAATGCCCAAAGCTCCCAAACTCACTATCGCCATCAGAAACTCCTCACGGTTTTTTTCTTTGGTGAGGGTCACTATTTCTCCCTTGCCGTTTACCATTTCTAAAGCAACCGCAGCAGTGGCCAAGCTACCGTTGCTTATGCCTGAGCCATGCGTGGAGGTAGAGCATGCCCCAGCAACAGAAATGTGTGGCAAAGAAGCCAAATTGTGCAAAGCGAAGCCGTTTTTGTCGAGATATTCACAAAACTCTCCATATTTTATACCTGACTCTACCGTAATGGTTTGGTTTTCTTTGTCGAGCGAAATAACCTTGGTCAGAGCTGCCGTAGAAATTTGGTTAAACTTACTGTCGGCAATACCATTGAAGCAGTGCATTGTTCCCAAGCCCTTGGCTTTTTTGTAAGATTTTATCATTTCTTGTAGCTCTTCCACTGTTTTTGGAGCTACCAGATTGTCGGTACTATAGGTGTAGTTTCCGGCCCAGTTTGTACGGCCCACATGCACGGCCTCGGCGGTTTGGGTAGTTTCAGTGGTATTGTTGCCGCATGACATCAACTGCGGAAATGCCGCTCCAGCCGCCAAAACGGACGCCGATTTCAGGAATTCTCTTTTTTTCATTTTAGGTTATATTTTAAGGTTGACTCGTTTTAATTTTATTTTGGGCGGCCCCGAAGGTCGGGCTGTCGCCACTCGCTCTTTGGTGTGTGGCCAAGGCCAGCCCACCAAAGGAGCTCAAACAAAGGCTCCATCCCTGCCGCGGCTTTTGAGTGTAAAAGAGGAATTAGTGGTTCAAATTTTGGAAACTTGGATTCTTAATTCTCTCAATTCCCCGCATAAGGATCCTTAATCTTCTTAGCCTCGTATTTTATGTTCGAAAACTTTACTTTACATCTTTGTCCTACAGGAGATTGTGCCAAGAAGCCCACTTTTATCCCTTTGTCGGTATTAAACTGTAAATGTCTTATTAACAGCCACTTTTTACCATCCGTAGAAACATAAAGCGTTACCACATTGTCGGCTTTAGCAATTTTAAAATGAGCAAAGTTTTCGTTTACACTTTGTGCATTGGCATCGTCAGAAACGTCTTTGGTTACCACTGAAACTATTCGTCTATACCCCAGATAATCCCTTTCAAAACAGAACTTAATCCAGTTTAGACTATCGGCTTTTAGGATTAATCCTCCGGCGTCCCATTTGTTTACAAAACTGTGCTCTATGGTGGCCGAAAGCACGAAGTCTTTGTCTGGCACAAACATCAGTTTAGGGGCATTGTCGGTATTGTAAGTCACGTTTGGGTCTCTAAACATATCGGTTTTGGCACCGGCTTCTATTTCTAATACACCCGCTTTGAGCGACACACTCAAGGGTTTGTTTTCCCACTGCAAAAGCTGCGGGATACCGTTAATTTTTACGGGTGGTTGTTGGGCTTTCGCTAGTCCGCTTATTAGAACCAAGATAAATAGTAGATGTCTTTTCATTTTTTTAGATTTAGTGTATTTATATCAAACCCAGCTACTTTTTTGTAGTTGTCCATTACTTCTTTGAGAGCTTCGTGGGGTATTTGCTCCTCCGAAAAACCCTCTGGGAACCACTCCTCCATCATGTCCATGATTTGGTCAGGACCTTTGGCTCTATTTTGCAGCACCACACTTGAGGTGGCCGGTAATCTCTCGGCTTCATAAACCGACAAAGCCAGTTCAGCCGAATGTTCACTTTTCAGAGCCTCACACAGAGCATCGGCGTCTAAAATAGCCTGCGAAGCACCATTCGAGCCAATCGGATACATCGGATGTGCCGCATCTCCCAATAAGGTCACTCTTCCCTCCGTCCATTTATCAAGAGGATTGCGGTCCGACATCGGAAACTCATATACTTTTTCGGCCAGATTGATCATCTCAGGCACATTTAGCCAATCAAAGTTCCAGTTTTTGTAGATATCCACCAATCGTTGTTTGTCGGCTTCTCTGTTCCAATCGCGAGCGGTTAGTTTCGATTTGCCTTCTCTGAGGTTGGCCACCCAGTTGATGAGATAATTTCCGTCTTCATCCGGTTGGTTCGAAATCGGATAAGCCACCATTTTTTGGCCCAAATGCCCAATCATTACCATGGAGGTACTGTTCAAAAACCCCTTCATTTTGGATGCTCCTCTGTACAAAACGTTTTCGGAGTACACAGGTGAGCCTTCTTCGGGATTGAGCTGTTTTCTTACCACAGAGTTTATGCCATCCGCACCTATTAGGATCTCTGAGGTGGATTCTAATAATTTTTCCCCGCTTTCCTTGTCTATAAAATGAGTCGTCACTTGTCCTTCAGATTTATCAAAGTGCGAAAGGTGGTGATTGAGGTGTAAACAGTTTTCGCCAATTCTTTCCTTTACGGCATCTAACAATATCATTTGTAATACCCCACGATGTACCGAAAACTGCGGCCATTTGTAGCCAGCAAATCTACCACGAGGCTCGGTCCAAAACTGTTGTCCGAATTTGTTAAAATAGACCAAATCAGAGGTTTCTATAGCACTTTGAGCGATTTTCTCTTGCAAACCAAGGTTGGTCAATACTCTTACACAGTGAGGCAAAATATTTATACCTACGCCCAAGGGTCTGATTTCCTTTACAGATTCGAAAACCTTCACCCTAAATCCTGCCTCATGCAAGGCCAAGGCCGTAGTTAGGCCGCCGATTCCTCCTCCAATTATGTTTACGTTCATTTCTCCTATTATATTTCAATACCAAAATTAAAAAAGAATTTAAGGTAATCGCCATTTAATCAAAAGTATTAAAAATAAAGTGGGTTAGGAATAACTCCTTTCTTGTAAAATGTAAAGAGAAGTTTTTCACAAATGAATTTTAATGTTCAAGATTCCGTTTTTTTGCAAAAAATTGTATTAATATTAAGCATGAAAAACCTTTTTAGTCTTTTTCTATTTCTCATTTTTTCATTTCAAATTTTCTCACAACCAACTGCTTATCAGATAAAAGAGATTGATAATGACCTCCAAGATTTACACAAAAATCAGAAATTCAATGGGGTAGTTTTGATTGCTAAAAACGGGAGCCCCATTTACAAAAAAGCCTTTGGTGTGGCCAATTTTAAAACCAGTGAAGCCTTAAAATTAAACTCTTCCTTCAATTTGGCGTCTGTTTCAAAACAGTTTTTTGCAATGATGATCATGCAATTAAAAGAAGCAGGAAAACTCAACTATGATGACAAAGTGGCCATGTATTTTCCAGAGTTTCCTTACAAAAAAATTACCATCAGACATCTGCTTCAACATACTTCAGGATTGCCCGAATATTTCGATTTTGCCGAGGAACACTTGGATGAGAACGAAATCTTGACCAACAAAAAACTGCTAGCACTATTGGCAGAAAAGAAACCAAAGCTGAATTTCGAGCCCGGCACCAAATGGGAATATTGCAACACCGGATATGCTCTTCTGACCAATATTATCGAAAAAACCTCCAAAATGGCCATCGAAGACTATTTTAGAGTTAAAATTGCACAGCCGCTTGGCTTCAAGGATTCCTTTGTGTTTTACCAAAAAATAAAAACCAATACCAGTGCCGGTCACCAAAGGGTTTATGGTTTTGAAGTAAAAAAGGGCAAAAAATACAGCAACGACCTCACCAACATGGATGGCGTGGTAGGCGATGGAAATATCTATTCGTCTGTTGAGGATTTACTAAAATGGGATCAAGCACTTTACACCAATAAGCTCGTGTCGTTCAATGCCCTGAAGGAGGCTTTTACCAGTGGAAGTCTTACCAATGGAGAAGAATTTGGCTATGGTTTCGGCTGGGAAATTGAAGAAAACAACAAAATAGTGTCTCATACAGGCAGCTGGGTAGGGTTTGAAAATTATATTTCGAGAAATATAAAAAACAAAACGACGGTAATAATACTCAGCAATTCTTCAAACGATGCCGCCATTGCTGCAATCACTGAAATTTTGGGCGAATAATTTCTGTCTGCGGTTTTTGAGCTCTTTGGGAGGTCTAGGAATGTACATTTAGTGAAAAAATCTAAGGCATTTAAAAAGGTATTGCGTAATTTTGCACCCGATTTCTGAAAACACTTAGTTTTTTGAAAATCAATAAGTTTTGGGAAACAAAAAAATCTAAAAAATGTCTGTAATGGTTGAAACCGCAAATTTGCTCGCTGACAGAATCAACAATTTGGAGGAGTCTGCAACGCTTGCAATGTCAAAAAAATCAAGAGAGTTGGCTGCACAAGGCCACAAAGTAATCAATCTTTCAATAGGCGAGCCTGATTTTAAAACGCCAAAGCACATCTGTGAGGCTGCCAAACAGGCTATTGATAACGGATTTCACGCATATACACCTGTGGCTGGAATTCCTGAATTGAGAAAGGTAATATCCGAGAAATTTAAGCGTGACAACAATATAGATTGGAAACCAGAGAACGTAATCGTATCTACTGGAGCCAAACATTCTTTGGCAAATGCCTTGGCCGTGATGGTAAATCCTGGCGACGAGGTAATCATTTTTGCTCCTTACTGGGTAAGTTATTCAGAAATGGTGAAATTGGCCGAAGGTACTTCTGTGATTTTGGAAGGAGCCTTTGACAACGACTTTAAAGTTACGCCTGAGCAATTGGAGGCAGCCATTACCGACAAAACCAAAGTGGTTATGTATGCATCGCCAAACAATCCAACTGGATCAGTTTATAGCGAAGCTGAGTTGAGAGCTATAGCGGCGGTTATCGAAAAACACGAAAACGTATTCGTTCTCGCTGACGAAATTTACGAATATATCAACTTCCGTGAGGAAGGACATTTCAGTATCGGATCTATTCCTGCCATCAAAGAAAGAGTAATTACTGTAAATGGTATGGCCAAAGGTTTCGCCATGACTGGCTGGAGAATTGGTTTCATTGGTGCAGCCAAGTGGATAGTGGACGGTATCGATAAACTACAAGGTCAGGTTACTTCAGGAACCAACAGCATCGCTCAAAGGGCCTCAGTGGTAGCTTGGGACGACATGACTGCTCCCGAAACCATGAAAAGGGCGTATTTGGTAAGAAGAGATTTGGTGATTGGTTTGTTGAAAGAAATTCCAGGCTTTAAGGTGAATGTGCCAGAAGGTGCATTTTACGCATTTCCTGATGTAAGTTATTATTTCGGAAAAACAGACGGAGAAGTAATCATAAACAACTCTGACGACCTATCGATGTGGTTGTTGGAGAAGGCATTTGTTGCTACAGTAGGAGGCGGATCTTTCGGAGCTCCAAACTGCATCCGTATTTCTACCGCAGCATCAGACGAGGCCTTGAAAGAAGCCGTAGCAAGAATAAAAGCAGCTGTAGAGACTTTGAAATAAGCAAAAAGAAGAAATAAGTTTTGAGCCCTATTCAAGTGTTTTGGATAGGGCTTGATTTTTTAAAATATAGTCGAAATGAGGCAACCCAAAGACATCAAAAAAACATTTTCACAAAAGAAAAAAGGTAAGCCGAACGACCTCAAGTTTGAAGTTCAGCATGATTCTGAACTTCTGGTTTTTTTGTTGGAAAAATTGTCTCAAAAAAGCCGAAACGATGTAAAGGTTTTGCTTAGAGACAAGAAAGTTTTCGTTGAAGGCGAAGCCATCAGCCAGTTTAATCAACCATTGGTGCCAGGTCAAAAAGTAGAAATCCGTTGGGAAAAACAGCCAGAGGAAATCAAAATTAGAGGCCTAAAAATCATTTTTGAAGATCAATATTTGATAGTAATCGACAAAGAAGCGGGTGTTCTGTCCATAGCCACAGAAAAACAAAAAGAAAACACGGCTTACAGTATTTTGAGCGAATATGTAAAAAGGCAGGATCCTGCCAACAAGATATATGTAGTTCATCGCCTCGACAAAGACACATCAGGCATCATGATGTACGCCAAAAGTCAGAGAATCCAAAAGGCTCTGCAAGAAAACTGGAACGACAACATACTCGAACGCACCTATTTGGCTGTTGTGGAGGGCATTGTGGCTAAACCTGTGGGTAAGATTATTTCCTATTTGACAGAAAGTAAAGCTTTGATTATGTATTCATCACAAAATCCCGAACATGGGCAAAAGGCTGTAACCTATTATGAATTAACAAAAAGCTCCAAAAAGCACAGTTTGCTGCAAGTAAACCTCGAAACAGGTCGTAAAAACCAGATTCGCGTTCACATGAAAGACATCGGCCACTCGGTAATAGGCGACGACAAATACGGAGCCACCACCAATCCTATCAAACGCCTCGGCCTACATGCTTGGGTTTTATCATTTACCCACCCAGTCACCAAAGAAGCCATGCGTTTTGAGACTGAGGTGCCTAAAGCGTTTTTGGGGTTGTTTTGAAGGGGAAATTGCCTAAAATTTCATGTCACTAAATTCATGTTTTACCCTGAATTTACCCACAATGACGTGGTTGCTCACTTTCGGGTCGTTGGTGGCATCACCGCCAAAAACTTTCACGTTTATTTTACCAGTAATAATTCTATGCGTGTCGCCGTAACGCTTACTTTCTATAATCACAATGGCATCAGGAACAGGAATGGATGATTCGGGAAAGTTGGTGTTAAAGCTATTGGACGTATAGTTTTTTTCGGGATAGTTTTGAAGAGAAACGCTTCCTTGTTTTATTTCATCATCAAAATTTGTTGAGCCAGAAGGCGTGCGTGATGGCTTAGTTACATCTTCGGTTGTGGCGAGTAAAAGGTTTATTTTGCTATATTCTCCTGCAAAAATCTTGAAAACTGGCTTTTTTAAGGCAGTATTATAAGAAGTCGAAACTTCTTCTGACGGAATACTTACTTCTTTTCCGTCAATGGTGAAAGTGAAGTAGAGGTCTTCTTTTTGTGTTGCTTCGTTTTCGTTAGTATTGGTTTTACTGCTACTATTATTGCAACTTATTAAGCAGATAATAGCTAATATAATTGATAGAATTAATGGGTTTTTCATGTTTGTATTTTAGTATGAATAGGTTATTTTGATTCCATAGATAGCCATATTATTACTCCACACATTTGATGATACTCTTAGGTTATATGCCCTATTCGTATTATCAATTAAATTTTGTCCAGACACTATTGCTAAATTAGCACTTTGAATGCCAGATACTGTTCCTAAATTCCCTGATGCGATTATAGGAGTGTTTATTGCCCCGATATTACTATTTGCTAAAACAAGAGCGTCTAATCTTACACTTAACGTATTTGTAGGGTCTGAGTTACTATAAAAAACAGCTACTTCGGTAACGTTAACACCAGTTGGTAGATTTACCGGAGCAACCATTATAGAAGACCCTGAAGAGAAATAAGCAGAAGTAGTTGATTTGACAAATTGGGCAGAACCAGAAGTTGTAGAGGTAAATGCACTAGCCGAGATTGACCAAACTTGAGGTTGAGAATTAGAGAGGAGAGTTCCATTAGCCGTTGCTAAAACCATCCTATTGCCTGAACCAATCATTGAAGTTGTCGAAATTTCGCCAGAACTATTTACACCAAAACGCCATGCATTTGCAATAAAAATGCCTACTTTATTGTCTGCCTCCATACCAAAAAAAGCCCCGTCAGTACTCGTCAAGCCATTTGTAGAGTTGCTTAGCCAAAGCCCAGATGTAGCACCATTATGTCTAATTCTTATTCTACCGTTTACGTCAAGCAATTCATTAGGAGCAGTTATGCCAATCCCCAAACGCCCTGCTGTAGTTAGCGTCATTTTTGAGGTACTATTGTTAGTTGCAAAATTTAAAGGATGATTGGTATGTGTTTGTATATATGCACCACTTCCATCTGAATAGGAACCAACACCAATTATTCCATTAGCCGAACGATGGTCTAAGCCAATCCCATCTTTATTGATTTTCAAAAATTCGGTATTACTGACGTTGCTTGGTACAATCGTAACCGATTGCCCAAACATTTTGAAGCTAATAAACAACAAGAGGAACAAGATTTTTTTCATACCTATAATTATTTTTTAGAATTAGATTTTTCGGAATTTTGCTGATTTAAATTAAGTATTGCTTCAATTTTTCTAAGGCGAGATTCTATGACTTGTTTGTTATTTTTGAGGGAATCATTCTCATCTTTCAACAACTTTATAGCTTCGATTAAATGAGGAACAAGGCCGATATAATTCACAGACAAAAAACCTTTTTCGTCAGTCTGAACCAATTCCGGGAAAATCTGTTGAACTTCTTGTGCAATCAAACCCGTCTGAATTGCTTTGCTCCTGCTTTCTTCTATCCATTTATAATGGTATCCATTGAGTTTGTAAATATTTGACAAAGAGTTATTTAACAGAGAAAGGTCTTTTTTTAGTCGTTTGTCTGAGGTCTGAATTAGGTTGCCATTCAGATAACCGTTACCAGCATTATTCACCCAAAAACGCCAAGCATTTCCAATATAAATACCTGTTTCGGTGTCGTTTTTCATGCCATAAAATGCACCATCAGCACCATTCAAACTATTGGTAGAATTGCTCATCCAAAGACCTGAAGTGTATGGATTGCCACCAATAATTGTGTGTCGAATTCTCATTCTGCCATTTACATCAAGAATATCATTTGGATTTGATAGACCGATACCGACACTTCCCATACCAAATTGATCATTGATTAAAACTTTTGAACCGGCTTTACCACCTCGGATATAGGTGTCTTCGTTTGCACCGAAATAAAAATGAGTAATATTAGTTGTTCCTGCAATATCCATTTTGGCGGCTGGAGTTGTGGTGCCGATGCCCACATTTCCCAAGTTAGTTACTAGAGCATAACCGCCTGTTGATGTAAAAAAACCACCAATGCCAGTGGAGGTTGATTCACCTAAAACACCATAACCCAAATTCGTTTTTCCAACGACTCCACTATTATCTGTTGAGTAAAAATGCCCAGCAATTCCGGAAGCACCATCGGCATACCCTCTTACACCAATTCCATTATCAGTTTCGCCATTGATACCTCTTCCTAATGATGAATACCCTCCAACTGCTGCTCCCGAACCTGCATGAAAGCCATAAACTCCCGAACCAGTGCTTGTATTGGACATATTTATACCTGTTACACCCCTTGAATTGGAGTTTGACCCTGTATAGGTAGCAATGCCTTCAACGCCTGAACCTGAGCCAGTTGTACTTGTTTTACCCACAATTGTGCTGTATCCTCCAGTATTTGTATTAGTAATTTCCAGTATATTTTGAGTTGCATTTTGGCTGCTTACCAGTGGCATTAAATCACCCCATTCAGCATCACCACTCGAATTAGTGGATTTTAAGAACTGTCCGGAATAAATAATTGGCTGAATACTGAGCTGAAGTTTACCAGATGATTTTATTCCATAGCCATTTGCTGATTGAAAATTTCCTGCTATGCCGTTGAAAGTGGTTCCCCTAATTGCCGAGCCAGTACCACTATGAAAACCCGACACTCCAGCTCCTAGAGAATTTAATGATGCATTTGTTCCACTAATACCAAATGTAGTGCCCGTTGGAGCAGTATTTGTGGCTCTCCCGGTCACTCCGGCGGCATCATCAAGTACGGCATTTGTAGTGCCATGAATTGTGCTAAATGGTGTATTGGGGTTGGTGTTCTGAATATTTAATATATATCCTCCTGCATTTACCGTATTTGCATAGGGCAGAGAAAACCCTGTTAATGTAGTCCAGTTAGAGCCGTTACAAATCCTCAAAGAATTATCAATGGAATAATAGACAATTTTTCCTTTATCAACCGTAGCACAAGTACCTAATGAACTTACATTTGGAATCATTACGAAACCGTTGCTTCCAGGTTTGAGTTCAATCGTTTGTCCAAGCATCTTTAAACTAATGAATAGAGAGAAAAACAATATTTTTTTCATATCACAAACCATTAATAATTAGAATATTAAATAACATTAAGAAACGCCTTACGCCTCCTGGAAACCACGAAGCTCAGGTTGTTGGAAAGCTCCACTCTGGCTTCTTGGTACGTTTTTACGTGTTGCCGATTGATGACTAGGCCGCGGTTTATTCTTAAAAACTCAGGGTTTTGGGCTAGACGCCTTTCGATGGTTTTTAGCGTGGTAGATGAAAATATCATTTGGCCATTTACCAAAAACACTTTGGTGTAGTTGAGGTCTGACTGGAGATAAAGGATTTCTTCGGATGCAACTTTTTTACGACTGCCAATCGGTATGTATTCTTTGTTCATGCAGGTAATCTTTTCTCGGCAAATTTTTTGTCAAAATTACCCACTAGCGGTAGTCCAATCAATGGCATATATATGCCATGTAAATACCTTAAAATAAAACATTTTGTATAAATTGAACTCCAAATACTAAAAAGTGGAAAAGCAGTCTCTAAAACCAATAAACTCAGTAGAGTTTCGTAAGAAAATCAAAACCTTAGGAAGTGAGGTGAAAATCAATTTTACGGAGTATTTTAAAGCCGAAATTGAAAATGCTGCCAATTTTGCCATTGGTCCATTTTACTGGTTTATACCCGATAATTCAGGACCCAAAACTGTGGCTGCAAGTGATTCATTTGCATCTTTGACACCATTTTCCGTGGCCGAGTTGATTGAAAAAAGTGTTACACCACAGTTTTTTGCAGAAAATATTCAAGAGCAAGATAGGCAGTATGTTCTCTCCGCCATTGAGTTAGCCATGAAAAAATCATCAGAGTACTTTATGAGAAATGAAGATATTCCTAAATTTAACATCTATTGCAGAATGCTCAATGCCAAAATGAAATTTGTTTGGAGGCTGATGCAGTTTCCGTCCATTTATTTCAATGATATTGGCCAGGCTGAAGGGGTTTTTGTAATGGTAACTGATTTGTCGCATCTGCCGTATGTCAACAAACCAATGATGACGATGATAGATAACATGAACAAAGAAAATCAGTACTTCGCTGTAGCCGTTGAGACTCAGTTTCTTAATCCAATACATCTTCCAAAAATAACTTCACGTGAGCAGCAGATTGCCAAACTAATCATAAAAGGATATAATAATCCAAAGATTTCCAAAGAGTTGGGAATAGCAGTAAACACAATTCAGAATCATAAGCGGAATCTTCGTGAAAAAACGGATACCAAAACATCTGCAGAGTTAATCGCTTTTATGATAGAGCACAATTTGGTTTGAAGGTTTCTTTACTACAATATATACATCGAAATTTTAGGTTTACTTACTTGTACTTTCTCACCCAAAACATTTATTATTTGTTTAATAAAACTCCAAAAGTTGTACTCAGAATTCAGCTTTCGATTTTATTCACTAAATTTGCACCCAAATTATACCAAAAATCAAATTTCTTATGGCACAGTATGATGTTGTGATTCTCGGAAGTGGCCCTGGTGGTTACGTTACCGCTATTAGAGCTTCTCAATTGGGAATGAAAGTAGCGGTTATTGAGAAGGAAAATCTGGGCGGTATCTGCCTCAACTGGGGGTGTATTCCTACCAAGGCTCTTTTAAAATCGGCACAAGTGTTTCAATATATTCAGCATGCCAAAGACTACGGTATCACTGTGGGTGATGCCAGTGCGGACTTTTCGGCAGTAATAGGCCGCTCAAGAAGTGTAGCGGACGGCATGAGCAAAGGCGTGCAGTTTTTGATGAAGAAAAACAAAATTGATGTTATAGACGGATACGGTAAAGTACAGCCTGGTAAGAAGGTAGAAGTTACAGCTGCAGACGGTACCAAGTCAATCATTGAAGGAAAAAACATTATCATTGCTACGGGTGCAAGAGCCAGAGCATTGCCAAATGTTCCTATCGATGGAGAGAAAGTGATAGAATACCGCAAGGCCATGAGCCTTGAGAAACAACCTAAGTCACTGGTAGTCATTGGTTCGGGTGCAATTGGTGTTGAGTTTGCTTATGTGTATGCCAGCATGGGTACCAAAGTGACGATTGTAGAATTTATGCCAAACATTGTCCCGGTAGAAGACGAGGACGTTTCAAAAGAATTGGCCAAACAATACAAAAAAATGGGTATCGAAATCTACACGGACTCAAGTGTGGAGAAAGTAGATATTTCGGGAGCGGGTTGTGTTTCGACTGTTAAAACTCCAAAAGGGGAAATAACGATAGAGTCAGACATCGTACTTTCGGCAGCAGGTATAGTAGCCAATATCGAAAACATCGGTCTTGAAGATGTGGGCATCGCTACCGATAGAGGTAAAATATTGGTAGATAAGTATTACCAAACCAACGTCCCAGGATATTTCGCCATCGGTGATGTGGTTCCAGGACAGGCATTGGCCCACGTGGCAAGTGCTGAAGGTATCATTTGTGTCGAGAAATTGGCCGGACATCATCCACAGCCATTGAACTACGGCAATATTCCAGGCTGTACGTATTGTTCTCCTGAAATTGCTTCAGTAGGTTACACCGAAAAAGCTGCAAAAGAAGCTGGATATGAAATAAAAGTAGGCAAGTTTCCATTCTCCGCATCTGGCAAAGCCAAGGCTGGTGGTGTGCCTGAGGGTTTTGTAAAAGTCATTTTCGATGCCAAATACGGTGAATGGTTGGGTTGTCACATGATTGGTGCCAACGTGACCGAAATGATTGCTGAGGCCGTTGTAGCTCGTAATTTAGAAACAACCGGTATGGAAATCGTGAAGTCGGTTCATCCACACCCAACTATGTCAGAGGCCATCATGGAAGCCGCCGCTGCTGCTTATGGTGAAGTAATTCACTTGTAAAATATAGATTTCGAGTAGAATTTTCAATATATCAGAAACCTCCAAGATTCGTCTTGGAGGTTTTTTTGTGCCGGCAATTTTTGTGTCCTTCTAGCCAATGTTTGTGTCCTCACAAACATTCTGTCTTTTGCCCAACTTTACATAAGGTTTGTCGTTTGTGAGGACACAAACGAGGGCGTGCAGGAAAAAATGTCATAAAAAGAAATTAAAAATCAGCCACTTTGTCATTAAAAAATTCCTACCAAATGTGTTTTGCGGCCATTTTGTCTTGAAAAAACGATTGGAATAAGATTTGTTCATTGTCAGCCAAACAAAATTTGTAAAACATTAAACAAACAATAATTATGAAAACGTTAGTAAGAAACTATGACAATTTGAATTCTTTCCCAGCTTTGT
The DNA here is from genome assembly GCA_035299025.1 of Leadbetterella sp. GTDB lineage: Bacteria > Bacteroidota > Bacteroidia > Cytophagales > Spirosomataceae > Leadbetterella. The sequence goes on along the minus strand of DATGXK010000008.1, from coordinate 810,249 downwards.
TCAACGAATTTTTTGGTGAGCCAGTTGTTGCTAAATGGAACAAAAACCTACCCGCTGCAAACATCAAAGAAACTGAAGATAACTTTGGAATTGAGCTAGTAGCTCCAGGTTTCAAGAAGGAAGCTTTCAAGGTAGAAGTGCATGAGCGTAACCTTACCATTTCGGCCGAAGAAAAAACGGAATCTGAAGAAAAAACAGAGTCATTTTTGAGAAAAGAATATAGCTTCGGTTCGTTCACGAGGTCTTTCAGATTGCCAAACACAGTTGATTCAGACAAAATTGAGGCAGCTTACGAAGACGGGGTTTTGCATGTAACTATCCCTAAAAAAGAAGAAGCTAAACCTAAAGAACCGAAATTGATATCGATAAACTAAGTATTGATTTTTGATTTTAGCATCTCTCAGGAAACATGGGAGATGCTTTTTTAGTTAATTAATGTTAAACAAATATTCTCTCTGTAAATTTTATTTCAAGAATTTGCGTTATTGCTTTACTTGAAAATAAATTTGTATCACTATAAGTTTGAAATTCAATAAACATAAAGCTATTAAAAAAATGACATTGAATAATTCTTGGAAGACCGCCCTCATTGCCGTATCGGCAAGTGTGGCTACCATTGCCGGTTATAGAGCCATAGATGGTTATCGCAACGATGTAGTAATCAACGAAGCAGGGTCAAATGGCTCTGTCATGAAATTTGCCAATTTGCCCGCTGGACAACCTGGCGACTTCACCTTTGCAGCTAGTGCTTCTGCTCCTGCGGTGGTACACATAAAAGCTAAAAGCTCTAGAACTGTGCGTCAAATGCCTTCTATTTTTGACCAGTTTTTTGGAATGGACGACATGTTTGGCGGTCCTCGTACCCAAAACCAAGAGTCATCAGGTTCAGGTGTAATCATTTCTGACGATGGTTATATTGTAACCAACAACCATGTTGTGGAAGGGGCTAACGAACTGGAGGTTGTTACTTACAACAAGAAAGCTTATGATGCCACCATTGTAGGCACTGACCCGTCTACAGACATTGCAGTTATTAAAATCGAAGAAAGAAAGTTGCCCGCCATTACCTTCGGAAACTCTGACGATGTAAAAGTTGGTGAGTGGGTACTCGCTGTTGGTAATCCTTTTAATTTAGAATCAACCGTAACAGCCGGTATTATCAGTGCTATTGGCCGGAATATCAACATATTGGGACAAGGACAACAGAGAAGAGGTCAGCAGTCGGATCAAAAACAAGATTCGCCGATAGAATCGTTCATTCAAACGGATGCCGCCGTAAACCCAGGTAATAGTGGAGGTGCATTGGTAAACCTTAGTGGACATTTGATAGGCATAAATACAGCTATAGCCTCACCAAACGGTGCTTATGCAGGATATGCGTTTGCTGTGCCTTCAAGTATTGTTAAGAAAGTTTCTACGGATTTGATAAAATTTGGAAACGTTCAACGTGGATTTATTGGACTTGCTCCAGTGGAGTTGAACAACAAGAACGCCAAAGAATTTGATTCTGACTTAGACGAGGGTATCTATGTGGCCGAAGTACCAGAAGATGGAGCAGCCAATAGTGCCGGTATCAAAAAAGGCGATGTAATTACCAAAGTCGATGGCGTAGAAACGAAATCAGAACCAAAATTCAGAGAGTTAATTGGTAGAAAAAGACCGGGTGAAAAAGTAACTTTGACCGTAAACAGAAATGGCAAAGAGAAGGATTATGTTGTAACACTCAAAAACAACAAAGGTGGCGAAGGTGTAGTGAAGAAGGACCCTGAATTGGCTTCTGCTTATGGCAAGTTAGGCATTACCCTTGAAGATTTGTCTGCCAAAGACAAAGAGAAAATCGGTTTGAGAAACGGAGTAAGAATTTCTGAAATCAACGAGGATGGGTTCTTTGGAGAACAGACCAATATTGAGGAAGGCTTTATAATTACCAGAGTTGGTAATGTGAGAGTTAACTCCGCAAAAGAAGTAAAAGATCAAATAAATGCCGCCAAGAAAAACGGAGAGGAGGGAGTATTGATTTGTGGAGTTTATGAGGGCAGTACTTCGAGAAATTATTGTGTGGGAATTCCTGTGGAATAATTTCCGAGAGAGTTGTTTTTGAATACATTAATATTGATAAAAAGCCCGAAAGCACAGCTTTCGGGCTTTTTGATGTATTTAAGTTTCATAAAATTGGGTTTTGAAGATATATTTCTATTTTTATAAAATGTTCAACCCTAAAATGAAACACCCAGTAAAAGTTTGAGATGCTTTCGAAATAATTATTTCCTTGCGTCTTAGCGTCGTTGCGGTGAAAAATAGTATGCAAAACGACCCATATCATTTAAGTATTGAAAAAATCAAACAAGCTCCTGAGACTTTCAGTGAGAGGCTAAAATTTCTCGGCCCGAGCCTTATACTTTCTGCGGCTATCGTGGGTTCTGGCGAACTTATTGCGACCACCACACTTGGAGCCAAAGCCGGTTTTGTTTGTTTTTGGATTATTTTGGTTAGTTGCGTGGTGAAGGTCATGGTTCAGCTCGAATTTGGTAAACACACGGTAAGTACAGGTGAAACTTCAATGCAAATTATGTCGAAATTGCCCGGACCTAAAATCTGTGGTACACGCTGGAGTGTATGGCTGGTTTTTGTAATTATGATTTTCAAACTGCTCCAAGTCGGTGGAATAGTTGGCGGCGTAGCCATCACGCTCAATATGGTTTTTCCGATGGTTTCAGTGCCTGTTTTTGCATTTTTGGTTGCGGCTTTAGGAGCCGTTTTGGTTTATCAGGGTTATTATCAAAGCCTTGAGAAACTCTCATTGGTTATGATTGCTTTCTTTACCGTTTTTACGTTTTCTTCTTTGTATTTTCTAAAATATACCAATTATCATATCTCCTTTGGTAATATTCTTGAAGGTCTTTCTTTCAAGCTCCCCAAAGCCGCTTTGGCATTTGCGTTCGGGGCATTTGGTATCACAGGTGTGGGTGCCGACGAGATTATTCATTACAACTACTGGTGTCTGGAGAAAGGTTATGCGTCATTTGTAGGCCCAAGAGACGATTCCGCTGATTGGAAAGCAAGAGTGAAAGGCTGGGTGAAAGTCATGCACCTGGATGCTTTTCTCGCTATGCTAATCTACACCACGGTTACAGCAGCATTTTATCTTCTTGGGGCGGCGGTTTTGCACCACCAAGCCAATTTGCCAGAAGGCTACCAAATGATAGAAGTGCTTTCGTCTATGTTTACAGAAAGCCTTGGAGCTTGGTCGAAAATCTTCTTTTTAGCGGGGTCGTTTACCATTCTTTTTTCAACGGTTTTTGCTGCTTTAGCTGCCTGGACTCGCCAGTTTGCTGATATTTTTGGTCAGATGGGCTGGATAGATTTCGGAAATATAACTGAGCGGAAAAGACTAATTGCTCGTCTGGCTTGGGTAATTCCGTTTCTTTGGGCATTTTTGTTTGTCTATATCAAATTGCCCATGATTATGGTGGTTTCCGGTGGAATTGTGGGGTCATTCTTGCTAATTCTAGTTATTTGGGCGGTAATTTTTAATAAATATTTTAGAAAAAATGACGTTGAAAAACCGACGTTATCCTACAATATTTTGCTGTGGATAAGCATTTTAGCCATTCTTTCGTTTTGCGTTTATGGCGTCCTGAAATTGTTTTAAAAATAACATGAAAAACCTGGGCTGGAAAACCATAAGTATAATATTGCTACCCATACAATTTGTGCTTTTTAGCATAATTACTTCAAATCAGGAATGGGTTGAGTACTATTATTCTAGAGGTTTTTTTAAGATAATTACACGATTTTTAAGGATAATCACTGGCCGGACGAGTGTTTCTCTCGGCCTAATTTTGGTTTATGCGTTAAGTGCTTTTTTGGTTTATTTGACCGTTAAGACGTTTCTAAGAATTAGAAAAAATGATGTTTCATTTAGACAAATTGCAATAAATTTCTTCGCATGTCTGTCTCCTATTTACTTGTTTTTTATGCTAACTTGGGGCTTGGCGTACCACAAAAAACCATTGAAAAATCTATTGAATTTGAATGTCGAAAGCATTAAAAATCAAGAAGTTATAGCATTGTGTAAAGAGCTGATTGATTCTACAAACATTACTCGTTCAAGAATCCCCGAATCAAAACTTCGGGACTTAACGTTTGAAAAAGTATTTGCTAAAGCACCAACCGGATTTGAAAACTTAGAAACTCAATATAAGTTCTTAAACTATACTACGCCATCGATAAAAAAGGCAACCGGAAGTGATTTACTCGCCTACATGAGTACGAGCGGCGTGTATATGTTTCCGACTGGCGAGGCGAATGTCAATACCAACAACATGATCTACGACGCACCATACGTTACAACGCACGAAATGGCCCATCAACTAGGTTTTGCGTCTGAGGAAGAAGCCAATTATTTGGCCTATTTATCTTGCAAAAATAACACAGATCCCATTTTTCAATATTCGGCCTATTATGGCACAGTTTTCAGGGCATTGAATAAAGTTTGGGAAATAGACAGCACTTTTTCAAAATCACTTTTTGATAAATTAAGTCCAGCCGTAAAGGCCGATAGAGAAAAAGAAAGACAAGTTTGGAAAAAATTCAGAAACCCCATTCAAGTTTATATTGTAAGCCCTTTTTATGATTTGTTTTTAAAGTCCAACGGTCAGGAGAAAGGCTCTCGCAGTTACGATTTGGTGATAGACTTGATGGTGGCTGAACGGAGGAAGGGTTTGAAGAAATAGAACAACGGAGGCTTTTTCCAAGTTGTAAACGAATTTTATCTCTTTTAAAATTTCTATGGTTTTCTGAGCGTTCCGTGCGACTAAAATAACACAGATTCTTTGCTTTATATTATCTGAAGTTATGGTTAGTAAAAGGAACCATCATCCTTCTCCACCTTTTTTAGCAATTCCGCCTTTATTTTAAACCCAAAAAACCATTCTGCCTTATTTTTGTTTAATTTTGAGGTTCTTACAATTTTCAGCAAAAACTTTAAGGTGGTAGATAAAAAACTCAACGACGTAGAGCTTACAGGACACGAACAAATAGAGGTTTTCGGTGCTCGTGAACACAACCTCAAAAACATTGATGTAGTTATTCCTCGAAACAAACTGGTGGTTATAACGGGCATTAGCGGTAGTGGGAAGTCCTCCTTGGCTTTTGATACTATTTACGCCGAAGGCCAGCGTCGCTACATGGAGAGTTTTTCTTCGTATGCTCGTAGCTTTATTGGTGACATGGAAAGGCCGGATGTTGACAAAATCAATGGACTTTCCCCAGTAATCAGCATTGAGCAAAAAACCACCTCTAAAAACCCTCGTTCTACGGTCGGTACCACTACCGAAATTTACGATTTCCTCCGTCTTTTGTTTGCCAGAGTGGGCATAGCTTACAGTTATGTTACAGGCAAACCGATGGTGAAACAAACGCAAGACCAGATCATTGAGCAGATTTTTGATCAATATACGGGTAAAAAAGTGAGTATTCTGGCTCCTTTGGTTAAAGGAAGAAAAGGTCATTACCGAGAGCTTTTTGTGCAAATATCCAAAATGGGCTACCAGAAAGTAAGGGTGGATAACGAGGTGCTTGACGTTTCTCCCAAAATGCAGCTCGACAGGTACAAAATCCATGATATAGAGATAGTGGTGGATCGTGTAATCCCCAAAATAGAGGATAGATTCCGAATCAGTCAATCGGTGGGTACAGCTCTAAAACTCGGGAAAGGCTCGGTACTATTATTAGACGAAAAAGGCAATGTGCAATATCTTTCACAAAACCTCACCGATCCCGAAGCGGGCATAAGCTACGAGGACCCTTCGCCTAATTCATTCTCATTCAATTCGCCTTACGGAGCATGTCCGACCTGTAACGGTATGGGTGTAGTGGAAGAAATCACAGAGGAGTCTATTATTCCTGATAAATCTTTGTCAATTACACGTGGAGGAATAGCTCCTCTAGGAGAATATCGTGACTTGTGGATTTTTAAACAAATAGAAATAATTCTTAAAAGTTATAAGTCTTCCATCAGTGTTCCGATAGAGAAAATACCTGAGGAGGCTCTAAAAACAATATTATATGGAAGTGAGGAGCCAGTGGCGGTTCCTTCAAAAAAATATCCGGGAACAGACTGGAACACCAATTTTGAGGGAATCATGAATTTTCTCAAAAAACAACAGGATTCTGACTCAGACAAGATTCAAGATTGGATAAAAGACTTTATGCTCATCAAAAAATGCCCGGATTGCAACGGACAAAGACTGAGAAAAGAGTCGTTACACTTCTTGATTGATGATAAAAACATAGCCCAGCTTTCCGACATGGATATTGCCGACTTGGCGGATTGGTTTGGCTCTTTGGAAAATAGGTTAAATGATCGTCAGAATGTAATTGCAACTGAAATCCTGAAAGAAATCAAGAAACGAATCGGTTTTCTTTTTGGAATTGGACTCGACTATCTGACTTTAAACCGACCACTCAAAACGCTTTCGGGCGGCGAGGCACAACGTATCAGATTGGCCACACAAATAGGCACGCAGTTGGTGGGTGTACTTTACATCATGGATGAGCCGAGCATAGGTTTGCACCAGCGAGACAACGTAAAGCTAATCACAGCCCTCAAAGACCTTCGTGATCTTGGTAACACCGTTTTGGTGGTAGAACACGACAAAGACATGATGTTGGAGTCGGATTATATTTTGGATATTGGGCCGGGGGCTGGTCGACATGGAGGCAAGGTAGTGAGCTATGGTACACCAAAAGAATTCATAGAAAAAGGTGGTATTACGGCTGATTATCTGAGTGATAGGGTACAAATTGAAGTTCCAAAAAAACGACGCGAAGGCAATGGTCTATTTTTGTCTATCAAGGGAGCTACCGGGCATAATCTGAAGAATGTAAATCTCAAAATTCCGTTAGGAAAAATTACTTCCATTACGGGTGTTAGTGGTAGTGGCAAGTCTTCGTTGATTCATGAGACGCTATTCCCGATACTGAACCATCATTTTTTTAGAGCAAAAAAAGAACCGCTTGAATACAAAAAGGTGGAAGGACTGGAGCATATCGACAAGGTTATAGAAGTAGATCAGTCACCTATTGGTCGTACACCACGAAGCAACCCCGCTACTTATACCGGCATGTTTTCTGATATTCGGACACTTTTTGCAGAGCTCCCGGAATCCAAAATTCGTGGTTACAAGCCCGGTCGTTTTTCGTTCAATGTAAAAGGTGGTCGCTGCGAAACTTGCGAAGGTGCAGGTATGAAAAAAATAGAAATGGATTTCTTGCCCGATGTACATGTGGAGTGCGAAACCTGCAAAGGCAAGCGTTTTAATAGAGAAACTTTGGAGGTGAGATTTAAGGGAAAATCTATCTCTGATGTGTTGGACATGACAGTGGAGGAGGCGATTCCGTTTTTCGAAGTACAGCCAAGAATCAATCGTAAAGTGCAGATATTGAACGATGTAGGTCTGGGCTATATAACACTTGGACAGCATGCAACCACACTTTCGGGTGGAGAAGCCCAAAGGGTAAAACTCTCCGAGGAACTTTCGAAAAAAGACACTGGAAAAACACTATATATTCTTGACGAACCAACCACTGGTTTGCACTTTCAAGACATCAAAAAACTCTTGGACGTTATTCAGAAATTGGCAGACAAAGGAAATTCGATTCTGATTATAGAGCACAACCTAGACGTTATCAAAATATCTGATCACGTGATAGATATGGGACCTGAAGGCGGTAACAAAGGAGGCACCGTAGTGGCCGAAGGAACTCCTGAGCAGGTAGCCAAAGTGAAAGGTAGTTATACCGGATATTTCTTGAAGAAGGAATTGGGGATGAAGTAATTTTTCACATCAAAAACGCCTTCACCAACAAATAACAAGCTCCTAAAATCAAAAAAGAACCAACTACTCTGTTTACTTTTAGGATGAGACTTTCGGTGAAATAATGTGAAAAAAATTCAGCCAGACGAACTTTGATAAGGTCTGCAGTGTAAGTGGTGCATACTATACTTATGAAGACCGCCAAAGTTTGGTTTCTGTTGAAATTGGTTTTGCTCATTAAAATACCAACTGTGGCAAACCAGAAAACAAAAACGCTTGGATTTAAGCCATTGAAAGCAAATCCTTTAAGTATGTTTTTTAGTTTTTCTTTGGGGTTTAATTTTACTGGTTTTTCAGATTTTACTTCTGGTTTTTTAAGGATGGTATAAATCCCGTAAGCAAGTATAAAGAAGCCCGCATAGCCTTTTGCATTTTCTATAAAAGCCATGTTTTTCATCAAAAAATTGACGCTCAAAAACGCTACACTTAAAAATATCAAATCATTTAAAGCCACACCAGTAGCCAAATAACTTGCAGAGGATTTCCCTTCGGAGATACTCGTATTGACCAAGAAAAGAAAATAAGGTCCAACTGAAACTGCCAAGCCTAAGCCGATAGAGATTCCTGTGAGAATGGCGTTTAACATTTGTTTTTTGATAGTGAGGAAATGTATTCTGTTAAAATTCTCCCCTAAATTTTGCCTAAAAGTAATGAATCTTAAATATTTATTGGCATTACTTTTTCGTGAAACCGTATTTCAAATCCCCATTTTGTTAAAAAAATAACCAAGGCAAAATTTTTACCTTGGTATTTATTAAAATTTCCATTACGAAATCTTTCCCATATAATTCAAACATTGAGTCTTCCCAGTGATGCTTTAAAATCGTCTCTTCTTCTTCGAGAGACCGTCAGTTGAAGCTTGTTTTTAAGTCTAAGACTTTGAAAATGTTCGTCTGTTTTTACTACAAACTTCATATTTACAACTACGGAGCGATTCACCCGAAAAAAACCAAACTTTTCAAATTCCTTATGAAATTCCTTTAGTGTTTTGGCTAACATTATTTTTCGACCACATTTGAGATGAATTTCGGTGTAGTTGATATTGGCTTTGAGTAACAGAACCTCTGCAGGGTAAACACTCTGTTTCTTGTCGATTTTTAGTGGTGATGCTATCATGGCTATTAGTTGTTGTTTACTTGATATGTGTATTGTACCTCAGCACCTATAAATTTTAAATCTATGTCGAAGGGCATGGTTATCACCAATCTATAAAATGTCGTTGTATTGTCCACCACTTCGCTTATGGTTTGACCTACATTAAAAACCTGACTGGAATTATTGACATTACCTATAGTACCGCTACCTACGTTGGAATACTGTGCTCCAGAAGGCGTATGATCCATTTTTTGTAATGCGAAAGAAGTAAACCCCAAGGTAGCATCTCCGTCAATATAATAAAATTTGATCTGTGTAATAGTAGCACCATTCGGTATTGTAAGAGGTGCGTGTAAAGAACCACTACCTGACGCTCCTGAAAAATATACTCCTTTGCCATCATGTACCACATCATTAGTGGATATGTGAGACACAAAACCTGCTGCTGGTATTTTTATAGTCTCTGTTCGGGTGATATTTGCCCAAGTAGCAGTGCCTAAATTATCGGATGACCTTAAAAACCTTCCTGCTCCAGCATTTTGTCCTTCAAATCTTAAAGTACCCGCAGTACGTAGTGCTATTCCACCTTGTGCAGTATTTACAAATACTCCGGCTCTTGCATTAATATTATTTGCTTGGCCAAAAACTGCATCTCCGCTACTAGTAGTAAGTCCGTATAATCCTTTTCCTATTACACTTTCTCCAAATACACCATTGCCGCCGCCATCATGCTTTCCATAAACACCCGAACCGTTTGCGTTTGTAGAGTTGTTCAGGCCTGCAATTCCAGCATTATTACCACTTGGATTGGTTGAGAATGAGTTTCCCAATACGCCATAAGCTCCATTGAGTGCTGAAGTAGCCATACCCTGAATAGCAGCAGAATTTAATCCACCCGAGGTATTTAAAATGGCAAATCCTCCCCCACTGAATGCACCACTTCCACTATAAGGTAAGGTCAATGATCCACCGCCTCCAGTCGAAGTTTCAACAGCCACCCAACCACTGCCCCCACAAACATGTGCTTTGTTGTTAGAGGTTAGAAATACTACCTTGCCGTAATCTGCCACAGCACATCCAGGTAGATTGGTAACCTTAGGTAAATCCAAACTTTGTGGATTAATGGTTACTGACTGGGCAAAAGAACCAAAGTTTGCCAGAAGGAGTACTGCTCCTACAATTCGTACAATTTTCATAAAGAGTTAAAATTTTGATGAATTTTTACTTTTCTCACAACAGCAAAATTGATTCGAAAAAAAAATTAAAATTTCTTCAATTATCATGATGTATAGTTGGCCGTATAAATTGTAAGATTTTCTTATCCAGCGGTAAATGCTCGAGTTTCTTAAAATTTGCTAGTTTGGAATTGTAAAAAAAAGAGGGCTACTTTAGGGTAAATTTTGCTATTAGGAGTTCGAATGAAAGGCTTTTTAATCATTGTTTTTGTATTTACTACTGGAATGACTTTGGGTCAAAACCAAGCCGTGTTGTTAGATAAATGCGAAGGTTTCTATTGGGCTGGGCAACAAGATTCTGTAAGAAAATATGCCAAGGTAGCTCTGGATTTGGGACAAAGAAGTAGCGAAAATCAAGGGCTTTTCCAGTTTTTTCTGGCAAATTCCAACATGCGTTCTTATCCTGATAGTTCGTTTAAAGTTTTAAGTGCAGTTTACAAAGATTTCCAAAAACGAAACGACACCAAATTCCTATCTTTTATTCATACTTCATTTGGAGGATATTACCGCAAAACCGGAAACTTTAAAGAAGCCATCGCCAATTATCAAAAAGCTATAACTTTTGCTGAAAAACATTATGGCACTTCAGATCCAAAGAAGCTCAATCAAATAGTGGCCGCACAATACAACAGCATTGCTATTGTAAACCAAGAAATGTCGGACTTTGAACTATCTACCCAATATGCTCTGAAAGCATTGAAAATTGCTAATCAGTTCAATTTGCCTCAAATAGAGCTGGCATCGATTATAATTTTGGGCAATATTCAGATGCATTTTAAACAGTTGGATCAGGCAGAAAAAAGCTTTTTTTCGGCAAAAAATCTATCATCAAAAATCAACGACCAGTATCGTCTCGGAGTGGCTTTAGCCAATTTGGGCATCATCAATCTGTTGCGGGTTGAAAATTCATCAGAAAACAAAAAGGCCTATCTGGCCTCCAAAAAGTATTTTTTGGAAGCACTCAGTATGGCCAAAACTCAGAAAGATTATACCGCTATTACGGCAAGGTATTCCAATTTGGCCAATGTAGAAAATGCTATTAAAAACTTTAAGAGTGCGAACATTTACCTGCAGGAAGCTTTGAAAAATGCGGAACTTTCCAATTCAAAACTCTTGAAAATGCAGGTTACAACATCTTTGGCGAGAAATCATTTGGGTTTAAACGACACACCAAGGGCTATTGAACTGGCCAATTTAGCTCTGGAAATGTCAAAACAGCTGAGCAACGAAAAGGAGTTGCCCAATCTGTACAATATTTTACAAGAAGCATACACCAAAGAGAAAGATTTTGCCAAAGCCCTGGAATACCAAAAAGCCCAAATGGCTGCTAAAGACAGTCTTTATACCACCAATACCACGGCCAAAATCACAGAACTGCAAACCAAATATGAAACTGAAAAGAAACAAAAAGAAATAGAATTACTCACCCTTCAAAATCAAACCAAAGAAGCCCAACTCAAGCAAAAAAACTATCTTATTTTGGCTGCTACCTTGGGTATTATCTCTCTTTTGGGTGGATTTTATTTTTGGAATAAACAAAGAAAACTAAAAAACATAAAAGAGGCCGCTGAAATGAAACAACGGCTTTTAAGAGCCCAGCTCAACCCCCATTTTTTGTTTAATTCTTTAAATTCTATCCAAAGACTTTATGTGGAAGGTAAAACCCACCTTGCCAATGATTTTATAGCTGATTTCGCCCAGCTGATGCGGGATATTTTGGAAAAAACAGGCCGCACAAAAATTCAAGTTTATGAAGAAATGGATTTCATAGAAGCCTACCTTTCTCTTGAAAAACGACGGCTAGGTGATAAGTTTGATTATGAAATTTTATTACGTGATGAGATTAGAAATGGCGACTATAACATTCCATCTTTTATAGTACAGCCATTGGTAGAAAATGCACTTCTACATGGGATTTTACCTAAAAATGAGCGAGGCAAAATCGTGGTAAAAGTTGAAACGCTATCAAACACCAGTCTTGAAATAAGTGTGAAAGATAATGGGGTCGGGTTTTATTCAGGTAAGAAAAACCCAAACCACAAATCCAAGGCTATGGAATTGATAAAGAACCGTTTAGGAAAAAGCGGAACCCTCAAAATTAAAGAATTAAAGGAAGCGAATGGACAAGTTGAAGGTACAGAAATAAAGCTAATTTTAGAATATTAGGCCATGTTAAAAATCATTATTATCGACGACGAGGAGGATGCTCGATTTCTGTTGAGGCGGGCAATAGAAGACCATTTTGGAGAAATTACGAAGGTGGTGGGTGAGGCAGACAATTGCAAAAAAGGGCTCGATTTGATACAAAATACGGTATTTGACCTACTGTTTCTCGACATCAAAATGCCCGATGGAACCGGATTTGATTTGCTCAATAAATTGGATTCAAAAGACTTTTCGGTGGTTTTTGTGACGGCATTTGATCATTTTGCCATCAAAGCCTTTGAGTTTTCGGCGGTGGGATATTTGGTAAAGCCATTTAAGTCTTCGGATTTGAGAAAGACCATAGACCGGATACTGGAGTCAAAAACCGAAACCAATGCCCAGCAAACACCTTTCAAGATTCTCTTGGAAAACTACGAGCAGACCCAAATCCGGAAAATAGTCCTGCCCAATAATGATGGCTTTGTGGTGGTGAAACTTGAGGAAATTATTTATGTCAACAGTGTCAGAAATTACTCAGAATTCCATCTCATTTCAGGACAAAAAGTACTCACTTCCAAGCCGCTTATAACTTACGAAAGCCTGCTGACCGACCAGGGTTTTTTTAGGATACATCATTCTTACTTAATAAACCTAAGTCATCTGAAGGCCTTTGTGAGGTCAGAGGGCGGAGCCGTAAAAATGCACAACGGCGATCTTTTGCCCGTCTCTCGACAAAAAAAGGGCGAGTTGATGGATAGGTTTTTATAGCTCTATTTGTCGTAAATAGCTAATTTTCAGTTTTTTATATACAATTTTAACCTTATATTTTTATGTTAAGGCTGTGCTTTTATTTTCTATTGTTATTGCTTTTTGGGTGTAATAAATCAAAAGAAAAACCACTTTTTGAACTCGTTCCAGAGGAAGAATCAGGCTTTAGTTTTGTCAATGAGCTTAACGAAACAGAGCACTTAAACATTCTGACCTATGAGTATCTGTATAATGGATCTGGCGTGGCCATTGGGGATATCAATAACGACGGCTTGCCTGATATTTTTATGGGAGGAAATTTGTTTGGCGGAAGGTTATATCTGAACAAAGGAAACCTGAAGTTTGAGCAAATTTCAGAAACAGCCAATGTGTTTTATCGGGGATTTACAACAGGTGTCAGTATGGTAGATATTAACCAGGATGGTTGGTTAGATATCTACATTTGTCGCTCATTAGATGATAATCCAAACAACCGAGCAAATCTTTTATTGATAAATAACCACGACAATACCTTTACCGAGCGAGCTAAGGAATTTGGATTGGCCGATACAGGTTACTCCACCGCTTCAAACTTCTTTGATTTTGATAATGATGGTGATTTGGATATGTTTCTGGTCAACCACAGAGTTGATTTCAAAAATGCACTTACCTTAAACACCTTCATAGAGAAAGGAACAAAAAGAGTTAAACCCAACTCTTATTCTCCTGAGAGTGCTTGTAAATTATTTCAAAACAATGGTAATCAAACATTTACGGATATTTCGGCAAAAGCTGGTATAATGAGTACTACCTTCGGGTTAAGTGCCTCTGTCGGTGATATCAACAACGACGGCTGGTCAGATATTTTTGTTGCAAGTGATTATGCCGACAAAGATTTACTTTACATCAATAACCAAAACGGTACATTTACCGACAAAATTGATACTTTTTTTGAGCATATATCTAAGAATTCTATGGGGTCTGACATGGCAGATTTCAACAATGATGGTTTGCTCGATTTGATGTCCCTTGATATGGTTTCAGAAGATAATTTCAGGCAAAAACAACTGAAAGGCAATAGCCCTTATGACAAATACATGCTGGCGGCATCTGTGGGTTTGCACCATCAGGTGGTGAGAAATACGCTTCAATTGAACAATGGCGACGGGACTTTTAGCGAAATTGCTCAGTTGGCAGGTGTGTCGCACACGGACTGGAGTTGGGCATCTTTATTTGCTGATTTTGACAACGATGGCTGGAAGGATTTGTATATTACCAACGGGTATGCTCACGATGTCACCGATTTTGATTTTACAAAATATGACTCCGATGCGGCCATTCAGAAAACGGGCGGAAAGATTAGCTCTTTGGAAATGGTCAATCTTATGAAGAAGACTCCAGTGTCAAATTATGCATTTAGAAATAATAAAGATTTAACTTTTTCAAACCAAACGCGAAATTGGGGCCTAGAAATTCCCTCTTTTTCTAACGGAGCTGCTTATTCCGATTTGGATCTGGATGGCGACCTGGATCTTGTGGTTAACAACTTCAATTCTAAGGCATTTCTCTTTAAAAACAATAGTGGAAATATTAACCAAAATGGTTTTCTAAATATAGTTTTTGAAAACCCTGAAGCGAGTTATGGAGCCAAAGTCTGGGTGACAACAAATCATACAAAACAATTTTTCGAATTCACACCTTATAAAGGGTTTATGTCGTCTGTAGATAATAAAATTCACGTAGGCCTTGGTAAAAACCAGATAATTGATGAACTGAAAGTGGAATGGAAAAATGGAAAGAGTCAGGTTTTGAAAAATGTTAAACCTAATCAGGCGATAAGTTTCAAAATGAATCAGGCCAACTATCAAAAATCTGTAATTCCAACCTCTGAAAAAACTATTTTTACACAAGATATTTTGAATTTCACATATCTGGAAAACGATTTTGTAGATTTTAAAAGAGAGCCACTCCTCGAACAAAGACTCTCAGATAAAGGCCCCTATGTTTCACAGGGAGATTTAAATACCGATGGTTTGAGCGACTTTTTTGTTGGTGGATCAGCCGGAAATTCGGCTACAATTTTTTTCCAAAATGCTCAAAAGAAATTCACGACGGTCCAGCAAAAATGCTTTTTAGAGGACAAACATTTTGAAGATGCCGGCTCCGCTCTTTTCGATATTGACAAAGATGGCGATTTGGATATTTTAATTGCAAGTGGAGGCTATGAACACGATTTAAATTCTGAAAATTATGCACTCAGATTATACCTCAACAATGGAAAGGGTATATTTGAAAAATCTAAACAGATTTTGAATTTAAAAACCAATGCCAGTGAACTGAAATTGGCTGACATAGATTGGGATGGTGACATGGATGTGTTTATTGCCGGGCATGCAATGCCTTCCAGATTTCCTTATGCTGCCCGTTCTTTCTTACTTTTAAACGATAATGGTATACTTAAAAATGTATCTTTTCGACTTCCCGAAAACGGAAATTTGGGCGTGATAAACGATGCAGAATGGGTTGATGTAGATAACGATAAATCTTTGGAGTTAGTCATTGCAGGAGAATGGATGCCTATAACGGTTTTAAAATACCAAGGGGGTAAATATGTATACGAAAAATCATTAAATCAAAACTTTTGGGGCTTGAATGGGTGGTGGAATTGTTTGGAATTTGGAGATATGGATAAAGACGGCGATATGGATCTGATGGCAGGAAATAGAGGAGAAAATTCATTTTTCAAACCTAACAAAACTACACCAGCCGTAATTTATGCCAACGATTTTGACAATAATGGGTCTATGGATGCCGTTCCGGTTTATCCGTACAAAGACGGAAAACTATATCCTAAACACATTCTGGATGAATTGGCCAATCAAATTCCTTCTATCAAAAAGAAGATGAACCGTTATGAATATTATTCGAAAGCTCAAATAGAAGATGTTTTTAGTAAAAGCCAAATAGAGAAATCCTTACGCAAAGAGGCTCATACTGCCCAAACAAAGTTATTTATAAACGATGGAAAAGGCAGATTTTCCGAAAGGACTTTGCCAATTCAGATTCAATTTTCGGCTGTCAAAGATGTTTTGGTGAACGACTTGGACGGCGACGGAAATATGGATGTTTTAATAGTCGGAAATGAGTATGGCACTGACGTGGATTCGGGCAGACAAGATGCCTCTTTTGGATTTTTCTTGAAAGGAGATGGAAAGGGCGGTTTCAAAGTAGTCTCAAATAAAAAAGCTGGAATTAAGCTGAAAGGAAATGCCAGGAAAATAAGTGTTTCAAATGCTGGAAACCAAATACTGGTCTGGATGAACCAAAGTCCGAGTATTATTTTGAAAAAGTAGCCGCCAATATTTATCAGCGGCTACTAAGCATTTATTTGGTGATGGTTTTTGGTAAATTGAAGTTCGAAGTTGTCGGTAAATTACACGGGTTTTGGATTTTAGCGGTAAATACAGCCCCGGCAGATACTTCAAAACCCGGATTCAACAAAATGGCATTACCCGCTCGGTATTCTGCCCTTGCTGGTGAAAGTATTTTGTTTAGCCCCAAAACATATTCAGTAGCCTGATAAATCGTGGTTCCCGTGCTTATTTGACTTAGGGCCACTATGTTTTGTGCCTCAGGACTCACGCTGATATTTAATACGGCGGACGAGCTTTCTCTTGAAACGGCATCGCAAGTACTAGTGCCACTCACTACACATCTGTATTGATAGCCGTTCATACTGGTCGTTGCCCCAAACAATTGTAAAGTTGCTGCTGTAGCACCCTGATAATATGTCCCGTCATAGATATTTACAAAACCAGCACCAGTATTAACCTGCCACCTGTAGGTTAGCCCTTGGCCAGTAGCTGTTACCTTAAAATTCGCAAAATTTCCCTCACAAATTGTTACAGTGCTCGGATTTGACGTTATAGTTACAACCGGAATCACATTTAGAACGGCATCTATTGTTTGGCAATAATTATTTATCAAACACCTAAACTTGGCATTATGTAAATTCATTTGCACATTGGATAATGACAATGTAGATGTTGTAACCCCTTGATATACAGCACTATTACTTAGGTTGGAGTAATTGATACCATTAAAACTTATTTGCCATTGGTAGGATACCGAACCTCCTCCGATATGTACAGCAGACACATTGAATGTCGTAGAATTGTTCTGGCAAATGGTCTTGTTTACTGGCTGACCAAGAACTGTTATGGTTGGATCTACTTGTAGAGTTGCGGTATTGGAGAAAATGCTTAAGCACGAACTGAATACTTCACATCTGTATTCGTAGTTGTTAAATGAAAAAGGAATATTTTTGATTAACAATTGAGCATTATTGACATTTTCATAGTTATTATCGGTTGATAAATATTCAAATCCATTTCCTTTGTTTACCTGCCATCGGTAAGACACCCCAGTTCCGTTTGCTTGAACCCCAAGGGTAATTTTATTTCCAACACAAACGGATTGTCCCGTTGGACTCGAAACAATACTCGGCAAAACATTTATGGCCAATCTGAAAGTGTCAGACACGATTGAATTACATGAATTGCTAATGACTGCCCTGTACAAGTAGTTATTCATTGAAAGGCTCAATCCAGAAATTTGAAGCGTATCATTCGTAACATCACTGTAGGTCGAGGATGCTAAAATATCATTAAATCCTCCTCCGGTGTTAAGCTGCCATTGGAAACTCATTCCTGCAGAATTTGCTAAATATAAAGGAATTTTGACATTACCATTATCGCATCCAAATACATTCTCAACATAGTTGAAACTATAGTTGTAGGATATGGTATTATCAATCGAAACTTGATGAGGTACAATTACACTTCGGCAGTTGTTTAATTCACATGCTACATAATACGTGGTATTGGTAGTTACGTTAGTTAGGTTTGCAACTGTTGAATTCAGACCAGCAATATCTGTAAACCATACAGGAACAGAGCCGCCTAAACATGTTGTTGTCAAATTAAGATTTCCACCGGCACAAACATTTTGAGTACCAGATGGCGGTGCGGCGGGTTTTGCGTTGATGGTTACATTGGTTGTGGCCATTGCAGTACACCCAATGTTTGTTACAGATACACTATAATTACCAGAATTACTCATTGTGGAAGTGGCTATGGTCGGATTTTGTAATATTGAAGTAAATCCATTTGGGCCTGACCAAGCGTAATCACCACCGCCAGAAGCGGTTAGATTTATTGTACTTCCAGAACAAAGCGTCAAGTTGGAGTTAATTATGATGTTTGGTAATGGGTTAACCGTGACACTAGTTGTGGCCGTCACGACACAGACACCACTCGTTACTGTCAAAGTATACACACCCGAATTGTTCAATGAAGCCGATGAAATTACTGGATTTTGTATTCCAGATGAGTAACTATTTGGCCCACTCCAAGCGTAACTGCCGCCACCATTGCCGCTAAGGTTTATTGGACTTCCTACACAAACCGTTAAGTTTGAATTTGTACTTATTGATGGAACAGGCGTAATAGTTGCACTAGTAGTTGCTGTACTAGTGCAGCCATTGGCTGTGACTGTTAATGTATATACTCCTTGGTTATCAGGGTTAGAACTTGTAATGATTGGGTTTTGTGAGGTTGATATAAATCCATTTGGTCCGATCCAGGAATAGTCTCCGCCTCCTGCAGAAGTCAGGTTTATATTGGATCCTTCACAAATAGTTAAAGATGAGTTTATTGTAATTATTGGCAAAGAATTGACAGTTATTGAAGTAGTTGCAGAGCTTGTACAGCCATTCAAAGAAAGTGTAACCGAATATATTCCGCTTTGGTTAAGGGTTGCTGCATTTATGGTAGGATTTTGAATTAGCGAACTAAAACTGTTTGGTCCTGACCATGAAAAATCTCCACTTCCTGTTGCAGTAAGGTTTATAGCGTTGCCTTCACAGAGGGTTTGATTGGCACCTGCTGTCAAGGTTGGAATCGGATTCACTGTCACACTCGTAGTTGCAGTAGCTGTACAGCCATTGGTGGTAATGGTTAGACTATAAACTCCAGTATTTAAGACATTAGCACTGTTTATCGTTGGATTTTGAGAGGTTGATGTAAATCCATTTGGTCCAGTCCAAGAATAGTCTCCCCCTCCTGAGGAAGTCAGGTTTATACTGGATCCTTCACAAATGGTTAAAGAAGAGTTTATTGTAACAATTGGCAGAGAATTGACAGTTATTGAAGTAGTGGTAGAGCTTGAACAACCATTTAAAGAAAGTGTAACAGTGTAAATTCCGCTTTGGTTAAGGGTTGCTGCATTTATGGTAGGATTTTGAATTAGCGAACTAAAACCGTTTGGTCCTGACCATGAAAAATCTCCACTTCCTGTTGCAGTAAGGTTTATAGCGTTGCCTTCACAGAGGGTTTGATTGGCACTTGCTGTCAAGGTTGGAATCGGATTTACCGTCGCACTCGTAGTTCCACTAGCAGTACAGCCATTGGTGGTAATTGTTAGGCTATAAACTCCAGTATTTAAGACATTAGCACTGTTTATTGTTGGATTTTGAGAGGTTGATGTAAATCCATTGGGTCCGGTCCAAGAATAGTCTCCGCCTCCGGAGGAAGTCAGGTTTATAAGATTTCCTTCACATATGTTTTGATTCGAATTTATTGTTAGGTTTGGTAAAACATTTACTGTCACGGCTGTTGTAGCACTAGCTGTACATCCATTTGCGGTTACAGTTAAACTATATGTACCAGACTTGTTTGAGGTAGCACCCGTTACTGTAGGGTTTTGTAATGTAGAAACAAAGCTGTCTGGCCCAGTCCACGAATAGTCTCCTCCTCCAGTTGATGTTAAAGTAATGTTTTGACCCTCACACAAAGTCTGAATGGGAGAAATACTAATATTTGGTAAAGTGGTTACTGTTATATTAAAAACCATATCTCTTGAACTTACGCCATCAGAAACTCTAATAGTGAAGGTTTCAACGCCAGCAAATGAAGAGTTTGGTGTATAACTTATACCATTTGGAGTCACAGTTCCGCCATTTGAGCTTGATGTAGCGTTAAATCCTGTCAAAATTCCGTTTGTAGGACCAGTTACAATACTCCAAGTCAAGGGCTGTCCTACATCTATATCGCTGACTATTAGTAGATTGTTTAATTGATAAATACCAGAGTTTTGACAGATGGTTTGATTTTGTGGGCTACTCAATGAAAAACTGGGTTCATTATTTATGATATAAGTCTGGCCCGCTGAAAACCCACTTGTAATGGCGTTTCCAGAATTATCGACAATGGATGTTCCGGAGTTTTTAAGTGTAATAGAGAGCGTTCCAGCACCTGAAATATTGTTAACCGTTACATTATAGAATAAACTACCTAGTGAGGAGAAACCAGATAAATTTCCTTGGACACTGCCTGTGGTTGCGATGCTAAAGTCGGTTAGATCTACTCCTGAAACAGCCTCAGAAAATACAACCCTAAATGTTACAGTATTAACGTTGGTAATTTGAGTATTCGGATTACTTCTATTAATTCCTGAAACTACCGGAGCTACGTTGTCGTATTGAATCACAAAACTCGACGGTGCAGTATTTGAATTATTTACCGCATCAAGAAATGAGTTTGCGTTAACAGTTACATTCACCGTTCCGTTGTTTGTAGGGATTAAGTTTGCGGTGTAATTCTGCCCACTTCCTGCAAAATTGGCTATTGAACCGTTTGTTACGTTAAAATCAGTAAAGTCCAAACCTGTAATATTCTCACTTGCAGTGATGGTCAATGGAATAGGACTCACATTCGTAGGGCTATTTATTGTGCTACTTATGTTAATGGTCGGGGGCGATTTGTCAATATTGTAGGTATCTCCTGTATTGAATGGCTCATTGGCTAAGGTTGGACTTAAGCCCGTGTCATTGACTAAATTTAGTCTTATAGTCCCGTCGCCGCTACCAGTATTTACAGAAACATTCCAAGTGGTGCCTGAACCAGAAACAGAACCTACAGAGGCTCCTGTTACTCCAGTTGTAGTTAGACTAAAATTACTTGCAGAGAGTCCGGTAATGGCTGAAGAAAACGTGACGGTATAATTTACTGATGAAGCATTTGTAGGTGAGTTATTGGCTCTAACTATAGAATTGACATTAGCCGAAACAACGGGAGCGAAAAGTAGGGTGGCATATATAGGTGTATTAGTTCCATTGGTTGTACAGTTGTTTCCTGCCACTTTTTGGTTCAATTGGATCCTGTAATTTCCTGCTGCCGCAAATGTATGTTCAATTTGTGAGCGCGTGCCTCCTGTTCCACAAAAGTTGTCATTGAAGGCTACCGCCGTATTAGAAGTTGAAGGAAATACAGTTAAGTAGGTATCGTATACCGCATCACAAACATCAAATCTCACTTGTGCACCAGCAGGAATATTTTGTACCTCAACGTATTCTCCTGCCCAAGCTTGATCCGTAATTAAATTTCGAGTACCCACCGAGTAGAGGCTTGCATTGGTATTTGTAGTACCACTAAATGTTGGGTTACTAGTAAAAGGACATTGGGAGTAAGCGAGGTTTAGGACTCCAAGTAGGAGAAAAAGAGTTAAGAGATTCTTCATGACAATTTGGGTATTAATCATTTAAAATCTCCAAGTTAATACCTGCCTTCAGGTACTATTTTTACTGTTTATCCACTGGTGGTTTATACCAGTTCAAGTGCAGAAATAATTATCAGAAAAGACATTATAACAAGTTTATCTCCATTTATTATATTCCTTTTCTTGTTAAAAAAGACCCTCCTTTTAATCCAAATAATTCATTCTGTAAGCTAAGGGAGTGATTTTCTTTATGGCCTTAAACTGCCGATTGAAGTTCGAAAGATTATAAAATCCACTGTCAAAAGCAATCTGCGAGATGCTCAGTTTATCGTTTTGTAGCAATTTACATGCGTATTCTATTCTGATGTCGGTAAGGAAATTCGAAAATGTTTTTCTGGTTCTTTTCTTAAAATATCTACTAAAAGCCGACTCACTCATGTTGGCTAGTTGAGCCACATCATCAAGACGAATTTGGTTTTTAAAGTTCTCACTAACGTGCTCCAGTACTTTCTTTATACGGTCTGAATCCACCTCATTTCTAATTTGTATTGGGTCAGTGGACAAAAACTCTAAATCTTTGCTTTTGGCCATATCGTCCAAAACCTCCAAAAACTTTAACAATCGGGCCATTCCTTCGAGGTTAAACATCTCCACAAATTTTGGGTGAATATTTGCCGAAGTTTCCTTACTAAACTGTAAACCTCTCTTCGCTCTTTCGAGCAGGTTTTTTATGTTATAACTCTCAGGCGTTTCCCAAAACTGATTACCAATAAAGTCCGTATTGAAATGCACCACCATAGACTTTGCTCTCAAGTTCGGGTTGTTTTTCATATATGCTTCATCACTTTTATAATAATGAGGCAAGAAACTACCAATCATACAGAGGTCTCCTGGCTCAAAGTCAGTAATACTACTGCCAACATACTTTTTGCCCGTACTTTCCAACATCAGAACTATCTCTATTTCAGGATGATAGTGCCAGGGCGTGGGAAAATTTGGCCCGTCCATTTTAATCAGGTTAAACGATGTATCGGCCGGATTTGAAATTTTCAGAAGCTGAGGTTTCATGAGAATTGGTATTTTTTTTCCAAATCTATTATAAAATAGTCATATAATTATCATGTGCTCACCTGTTTTTAAGACTATTTTTACATAAAGTACTATTTTACTGTCAAAATATCACCACAATAAGCATCTGTTTAGTAGTTTTTGAGAAATGTTAGCCCTATTTTTGTTAAAATTCTTATATAAAATAATAATATTATAAGAGAAAATCAACCTTATATTATGAAGAAACAACAGGACAGGAGAAGTTTTTTGCGAGATACTTCATTAAAATTGTCGGGCCTCGGTATGCTACCTTTCATGGGAAACTTAGATTCGGAACCCAAATTTTATAAAGAGAAGGCTCCTGCCTTTTTTAAAAGCCTGGCTCCAAAAATAAAATTTGGAGTAATTGGTATCAATCATGGACACATATATTCGATGGCCAACGCCATTATAAGAGGTGGAGGCGAAATGGTGGGTTTTTATGCCAAAGAAAATGACTTGGCAGGTGACTTTGCCAAACGATTTCCAAACGCTCCCCGAGTAAATGATGAAAACATGCTTTTGGAGAATAAAGAGATTCATCTGATACTTAGTTCAGCTATTCCAAACGAAAGAGCAGCCATTGGTATCAAAGCCATGAGAGCAGGTAAAGACTACATGGTAGACAAGCCAGGTCTTACAGACCTTAAACAACTCAAAGAAGTCAAGAAGGTTCAGAAAGAAACAGGTCGGATTTTCTCTATAGTATACAGTGAGAGATTCGAGAACCGTGCTACTGAAAAAGCCAGCGAGCTGGTAAAGGCAGGAGCTATAGGCAAGGTTTTACAGACCATCGGTATGGGCCCGCACAGAATGAATCCTAAAACAAGGCCTGCATGGTTTTTTGAAAAGAAATATTTTGGAGGAATAATCACAGACATTGCATCTCATCAGTTTGATCAATTCTTGCATTTTACAGGTTCTACATCGGCACAAGTTGTGGCCTCTCAGGTTGGGAATTTCAACAATAAGCAATATCCGACTTTCGAAGACTTCGGCGATGTAATGCTCAAAGGCAACCAAGGAATGGGTTATATACGAGTAGACTGGTTTACTCCAGATGGTCTCAAAACTTGGGGAGACGGTAGATTGACGATTCTTGGAACAGAAGGCTTTATAGAAATCAGAAAGAACATAGATATAGCTAGAAAGGACATGGGCAACCACCTTTATATGGCCAATAACAAAGAGACAGCCTACTTCGATTGCAGTGAGTTTCCGCTTTCCTACGGAGAAAAACTAGTAAATGATGTGGTGAATCGTACGGAGACGGCCATGACCCAAGACCATTGTTTCCTAGCCATGGAACTTGCCCTTAAAGCCCAAAGTAAAGCCCAAAAAATAGAAATCGTTTAAATCATCAATATTCAATCATGGAAAGAAGAGAATTTTTAAATAAAACGCTAAAAACTGCCGCACTCGGAATAGCAATGCCTACCATAGTACCATCTTCAGTTTTTGGCAAAAATGCTCCAAGTAATAAAGTTAACATTGGACAAATAGGTTGTGGTAGAATAGCTCGTGACCACGATTTGGCCGGCACATTGAAACACGAGTCTGCCAGAATCATGGCGGCATGTGATGTAGATAGAAATAGATTGGAAGACGGCAAAAGGCTAATTGATGGTTTTTATGCCAAAAAGATGGGTAACGATAAATACATGGATACCAAAATGTATGACGATTACCGCGAAATGCTTCTCAACAAGGATATTGATGCTGTAATGATAAGTACGCCTGATCATTGGCACTCGCAACCAGCCATGGAGGCCGCTTTGGCAGGGAAGCATATCTATTTACAGAAACCAACATCACTAACTATTTCAGAAGGCAGGCAGTTGGCACATATCGTCAACAAAACAGGGGTTGTTTTTCAGGTAGGAACTCAGCAGCGTTCTTCTCCACAATTCAGAATAGCTGCCGAGTTGGTTCGAAATGGTAGGATAGGAAAATTACATACCGTTAAAATTGGCTTGCCAGGAGACCCTTCGGGTCCATCTGCTCCTGCGATGCCTGTTCCAAAAGGATTAAATTATGACATGTGGCTAGGTTCTACACCAAATATGGAGTATACCGAAATCGGAGTTCACCCTCAAAAAGGTTATGACCGGCCAGGTTGGTTAAGAATGGAGCAGTTTGGAGCCGGCATGATTACTGGTTGGGGTCAGCACCATTTTGATTCCGCGGCTTGGGGGATGGATACAGAACTCACCGGGCCTATATCTGTTGAAGCAGTAGCGGAATTTCCTAAATCGGGTTTGTGGAATGTCCATGGCGACTTCATGGTAAAAGCCGATTATGCCAATGGCATAAGTATGTACACCAGCGGAGGCTTTACAAACGGTATTAGATATGAAGGCACAGAGGGCTGGATTTTTGTATCGAGAGGAAGCTATGTGGCTTCCGCAAGTGACCCCGTAACCGCCGCCAAAAGTGCAAAGGCTTTGGATGCTTCCGACCCGAAAATTTTGTCATCAGTAATAAAAGACAACGAAATAAAACTACAAGTAAGTGAGGAACATCACCTCAACTGGTTGGAAGGAATCCTTCATAAAACACCTGTGCTTTCTCCTGTCGAAATAGCCCACCGTGCATGCTCAGTTTGTTTGGTAAGCCACATAGCCATGAAAATCCCAGGGAAACTCCTTTGGGATCCAAAAACGGAAAAGTTTACCAACAGCGAAAAAGCAAACAAGCTGCTCAGTCGACCTCAGCGTGCTCCTTATGGAACTGATAAAATTTTTGCAAAAGCCAAGTAGGTTTTTAAAATATTTTATTTTGGCACTATATCGACACTTTTCTGACTATTATCGTCAAAATTGTACCATAAATTGCTTTTTTATTGGAAGGCACATCGTTTGTCGTGCTGTAATTTTGTATAAATTCTAAGAAAAATGTACTTTTTCCAAGATTGTACAGGTTTCTGCAAAATTTCACAAGTATTAATTAACTTAGAACTATTAAGATTTTTTCAATTTTTTAACCAATTTTTTAACGATGAAGAAAAGTTTACTTTTTCTTGTTGGGGTGCTCTTCTGCCTCCAATCGCAGTTTGTAGCGGCTCAGTCTAGGGCAGTTACAGGCAAGGTAACTGATGCTGGTGGCAATGGTCTTCCAGGTGTGAGTGTAACGGTGAAAAGCTCAACAAACGGAGCTGTGACAGATGGTGATGGAGCGTACAGTGTAAACGTACCGAGTGATAAAAACACCTTGGTATTTTCTTACATTGGATATGTTTCGCAAGAGGTAACTATTGGTTCTAAAAGCCAAATCAATGTATCTTTAGTTGAAGATGCAACGGCCCTTTCAGAGGTAGTAGTTGTAGGATACGGTACTCAGAAAAAAAGTCAAATGACAGGTGCTATTTCGCAAGTGACTTCAAAGCAAATCACTGAAATGCCACTAACTAACTTAGGACAAGCTTTACAAGGACGTGCTGCAGGTGTGGACGTTTCTCAGTCTGGTTCTAAACCTGGTTCAGCACCAAGAATCCTTATTCGTGGTCGTAGATCATTCAACGCTGGTAATGATCCTCTCTATGTGGTAGATGGTATTCCACTTTCTGCAGGTTATGAAGACATAAACCCTAACGACATCCAGTCTATTGAGGTACTAAAAGATGCCACTGCTACTGCTATTTATGGTGCTAGAGGGGCCAACGGTGTAATCTTAGTAACTACAAAAAGAGGAGCAAACAAAGGAAAAACTACTGTAACTTTTGATACTTATGCAGGTGCTTCAAATGCCTACAGTAAGTTAGAGCTTTTTTCTGGAGAGGAATTTGCTGAATATGTAAGAGAGGCCTATAGAGCTACCAACCTATACAAGGATGCTGCTGGAAATGCAGTTCCAACAGGTAAATCAGATCCGGCAGCGGATGCTAAAATAGCTGTATTGGGCGGAGACCCTAATGTTGCCGCAGGTATAGCAGCTGGAAGAAATACCCAGTATCAGGACCTTATTTTAAGAACTGGTATGATGCAAAACCATACAATTGGTATTCAAGGCGGTAATGATAGAACTTCTTTCTATATTTCAGGTGGATTTTTCCAAGACAAGGGAATCACTAAACTTTTGGATTTTACTCGTCATTCTCTTCGTGCTAACATTGACCACCAAGTAAACAAAAGGTTGAAAGTAGGTATATCATCTTACATGATGTATTCTGTGAGAAATGGTGAAAACCTTAACCCTTATGGCAATACGCTTAACGCCAACCCACTTGGTGCTGCATTCAATACAGACGGTAGCTTAATATTTGAGCCAACAAACGATGCCCTCCTATCTAACCCACTTTCAGAGATAGTGGATGGAGTAAACATTGATAATACCAAGAAGTATAGAATTTTTAACTCCATTTATGCTGAAGTAAAAATAATAGATGGCCTTACTTATAGGTTAAACCTTGGCCCAGACTTTACGCAACAACGTTGGGGTAGATTCATTGGTTCTGAAACCAATGCTCGTCGTCGTGGTGATGCCCAAGCATTCAACGAGAATCGTTTCGGTTTCAACATGACCATGGAGAACATCTTAAACTACAGCAAAACCTTTGGTAAGCATACTTTGAATGTAACGGGTGTTCAATCTATCCAAAAAGATAATTTTGAAAGATACAGAACTGAGGTTCAAGGAATACCTGCACAGGCACAATCTTTCTACAGTTTAAACTCTGCTACCTCTGTTTTGGGTGTTCAATCAGGTTTGGTACAGTGGACTATCAACTCATTTATGGGTCGTGTGAATTATTCATTCAACGACAAGTATTTGATTACTGCTACTATGCGTCGTGATGGATCAAGCCGTTTTGGAGAAAACACCAAATACGGTAACTTCCCTGGGGTAGCTGTTGGTTGGAACATTACCAACGAAGACTTCATGAAGAACGTGACTTTCATAGATATGTTGAAGCTACGTGCTGGTTGGGGTAAAGTGGGTAACCAAGGGGTTGCTCCTTATCAAACTCAAGGTTTATTAGCTCGTACAACTTATGCTTTCGGTGCAACTGGAGCATTTGGATTTAGACCAGGAACTATCAGTAACCCTGATTTGAGATGGGAGTCTTCTTCTAATGCCAACATTGGTTTAGATTTTTCAGTACTTCGTGGACGT
This sequence comes from Leadbetterella sp., assembly GCA_035299025.1. Lineage (GTDB taxonomy): Bacteria > Bacteroidota > Bacteroidia > Cytophagales > Spirosomataceae > Leadbetterella. The sequence goes on along the minus strand of DATGXK010000008.1, from coordinate 782,390 downwards.
GTACAAGGATCCTTGGAATTATACGAAACCAATACCAAGAGCCTATTGTTGAACGACTTCTTGCCAGGTTCAGTGGGATTCAACTTCTTTAGTAACAACGTAGGTCATACAAGAAACAAAGGTATAGAGTTAGGAGTAACTACCGTTAATGTGAATTCCAAGAATGGATTTAAGTGGACAACAGATTTCCAATTCACCAAAAACATAGAAGAAATCGTAGAATTGTACAACGGTAAAGTAGATGACTTGGGTAACAGATGGTTTATTGGGTATCCATTGAATACTTATTTTGATTGGGAAAAAGAAGGGATTTGGCAAAGCAATGAAGCTGACCAAGCCAAAGCTTATGGCTCAGAAGTGGGTCAAATCAAGGTTAGAGATGTCAATGGAGATGGAAAAATTAATGCTGATGACCGTACACTTAGAGGTACTGACGTTCCGAAATGGGCTGGTGGTCTTACAAACAGATTCGAATTCAAAGGTTTTGATTTGAGTTTCTTCTTATTTGGTCGTTTTGGCAATACTATTTTGTCTGGTTTCCACAGAAACCAACTACAATTGGCTGGTCGTTACCAACAAATTAAAGTTGATTACTGGACTCCTAACAATCCAACCAATGAGTTTCCTCGTCCAAAAAGTAACCAAGAGTTTCCAGTATATAACTCTACTTTGTTTTACTATGATGGTACTTTCATAAAGTTGAGAAACATCAACTTTGGATATACATTTAGTAAGGGAATTGCCAAGAAAATCGGTGCAGAATCTGTTCGTTTTTATTCTTCAATTCAGCAGCCTAAAATTTGGTCAAGCTATATGTCTAAATACAATGGTGTAGATCCTGAAGCGGCCATTACCACTTCTGCAACAGGTTTAACAGCGGTTACTAGTGATGTTACACCGTCTACAACTGTAACTACATTTGGTTTAAATATTAAATTCTAAAGCATTGATTATCATGAATATAAATAAATTAAAAGGATTAGCATTGGGTGGTTTGTTGCTTATGAGCACCTCTTGCCAAGATTTACTAAAAGAAGAAGTAATTTCCAACATTGGTAATGATTATATGAATACAGCCAAAGGATTTGAGGATGCCACAAAGGCTGCATATTCTTCGCTGAGAACATTTTACGGTACACAATTGGGTCTTACTTTGACGGAGTATGGTACCGACATTTATGCCACTGGAGCCGATGGTGGTTATAAAGGATTTCATTTCTATGATAATCAAATCCAACCAACGGTTGATTATTTGAATATTCTATGGGACGAAATGTATAGAGGTATTAATACTTGTAATGCTGTTATCGAAAGATCAGCTGCGGTTACAGGTGTTTCTGATGCCACAAAAAAATTGAGAGTTGCAGAGGTGAAGTTCCTTAGAGCCCACTATTATTACATTTTGCTTCAGCAATATGGTCCTCTTGATTTGAGATTAACAGAAACTTTGGCCCCAACAAAGGAATCTAAGAGAAATAGTGAAGCAGAAGTTTATGCTCAAATCATCAAAGATTGTAATGAAGCCATTGCTGATCTTGAAAACAAAGCTCACTCTGCAGATTACGGTAGAGCCACCAAGGCTTCGGCAGAAGCTCTTTTAGCTAAAGTGTATTTGGCAAAGGCTTATGGTCCAAATAAAGCAGCAGATGATTTTCAGAAGGCAGCAGACTTGTGTACTAACCTGATTACCAAATATTCATTTAAATTATTGGATGATTTCGCAGCAGTACATAACGAAGATAACCAACAAAATGCTGAGGTAGTTTTTGCGGTTCAATATACTACTGATCAAATCTCTAACGCTACCAATGTTGGTGGTGAAGGCGGTGGCGGTAATAACCTTCACTTGTTCTTTGGTATGCAATACGATACTCAGGCTGGTATGGTACGTGACGTTTTCTATGGCAGACCATTTAAGCGTTTAAGACCAACTAATTTCCTTCTTAATACAGTTTTTGCGGATAGAGTAAATGACTCACGTTACAAAAAGTCATTTAGAGATACTTGGAAATCAAATAGCCCTGGTACCTTCAATACTTCTTTTGATAACTCAAAAGCCAAAGTAACTTTTGCTGCTGGAGATACTACCATCTTTATTCCTGGATATGAAATGAGTAAAGAAGAGAGAGCGACGAAGAAATATCAAGTATTGGTGCCAAGTGCTTACAACGAGGCACTATTCCCAACTTTGCAAAAATTCTTTGATACCAAGCGTTCGGACAGAACAGAGCCAAGAGGTTCAAGAGACCATTTTGTTTGGAGATTGGCTGATATTCATTTGATGAGAGCAGAAGCTTTGTTCCAATTGGGTAAAAAAGCAGAAGCTTTGGCAGATGTTAACGCTGTTAGAGAAAGAGCGGCTTGGCCAGGAAAAAAAGAAGCTATGAGAATTACGCAAGATCAACTTACGTTTGATTTCATAGTAGATGAGCGTGCTCGTGAGTTGGCAGGTGAGCAAACACGTTGGTTAGATCTTAAGCGTTGGGGACTTTTGGTGGATAGAGTTAAAAAACACAATCCACAAGCTCAAGCGGTTGCAGAGAAGCACTACCTACGTCCAATTCCTCAAACGCAAATTGACCGTGCAGCGAAAGGTACATTTGCACAAAACCCAGGATATTAATATTTCGTATTTCATTCCCAAAGAAAACCCCGGAGCAATTCGGGGTTTTCTTTTCTAATATTCAACCAAAAAAATATCATGAACAGACGAACATTTATTCAATCAGCAGCAAGTTTGGTTTTAGCATCACAGTTTGAAGCCTTTGCGGCAAAATACAATCAAAAGATGGCTTATTCGGCCATCACATGGAGTGGTAATGATCTCGTGGCCATTAAAGATATTGCCGCCTTGGGGTTCAAAGGTATTCAGTTAAGGGCCAATACTTATCCTATTTTTAAGGATAAACCTGCAGATTTGAAGCTTACAATTGATTCAGCAAAGCTGAACTTGGCAATGTTTTCTAGCGGCAATGTGGGCATAACCAATGATATTTCTAAAGATACTGAGACACACCTAAATCATGCAAGATTCATAAAGGCCTTAGGTGGCAATTCTTTGCAAATTACAAATACATCAAGACCGAAAGATAGACAGCCAACCAAAGAGGAACTAACCAAGTATGCCAAGAATATGTCGGCGGTGGCAAAAGTAGTTTTCGAGGAAACTGGCATACAGCCAGCCTATCACAATCACATGCATCAGCTAGGCGAAACTCCCGAAGAGATTGAAATCATTGTTAACGAAATGGACACAAAGTATATCAAGTTGCTCTTGGACGTGGCCCACTACCATCAAGGCGGTGGTGTACCAGCAGATGCCGTTTTGAAATACAAGGATATCATTTATGCTACCCATATCAAAGATACACGCCCTGATACTGAAAATAAATCGGGCTACAGATTTGTGGAACTTGGCCAGGGAAAAGTAGATTTTCCGGCCATCTTTAAAAATCTCAATAAAATAGGCTTTAAGGGGTGGAATATTGTTGAATTAGACTCTGTTCCGGTTAAAGGTAGGACGGCTTTGGAGTGTGGACAAATAAGTAAATCCTATTTAGAAGGAATAAAGGTGAAATTTTAACACCTTTCTAATGTAAACTGTTAAAAAAGCATCAAAATATCATATTTTTTCGCTTTTTCTATATCATTCAGGAATAATAATATTAGGTAATTTTGAGTAATATTCATCTAAAAAATATGAAAAAACTAATATTATTATTCTTTCTTTTTTCTTCTACTGTTTTTGGCCAAAAGTGGACTTCGCTTTTTGATGGCAAAACCCTTAAAGGCTGGAACCAAAAAGGTGGGAAAGCAATCTACAGGGTAGAAAATGGTCAAATAGTTGGTGAGACTGTCAGCGGTACGCCCAACTCCTTCTTATGTACAGATAAAAATTACGGCGATTTTATATTAGAACTTGACCTGAAGTTGGACGACGAAATGAACGGTGGCGTACAATTCAGAAGCCTCTCAAAATCAGATTATCAAGATGGCAGAGTGCATGGATACCAAATGGAGGTTGACCCATCTGCCAGAGCATGGTCTGGTGCAATTTATGACGAAGGCCGTCGTGACTGGCTATATATTCCGAACAATAATCCGGAGGGTAAAAAAGCTTTTAAACCGACCGATTGGAACAAATATAGAATCGAAGCGATAGGAAATACCTTGCGGACTTTTATAAACGGAGTACCCACCGCTCATGTTATTGACGACATGACGGCCGAGGGCTTCATTGCCTTACAAGTGCACTCTATTTATGCCAAAATGAAACCCGGCATGAAAATACGCTGGAAGAATATCAGGATTCAGACTGAAAATCTTAAACCCAGCCCCACAGATGCTTGTCCGGTTGTAAATTTACTTCTTAACAATCTTTCAGAACAGGAAAAAGCTCAGGGCTTTAAGATGCTCTTCAACGGTCAGAATTTTGATGGCTGGAGAAAAGTACATGGTACAGATCAACCCAACAGCCGTTGGAAGGTCGAGAATGGCATACTTTCGGTAGGGAGTTCGGATGGCTCAGAAACTGGCAACGACATAGTTTCAACAGAACAATATGGTGCATTTGAGTTGGTTTTTGAATTTAAACTGACAGAAGGGGCAAACTCTGGAGTGAAATATTTTGTAGATGAAAAATATGATTCGGGCGGAAAATCAGGTGTTGGTCTTGAGTTTCAGGTATTAGACGATGCCAAACATCCCGATGCAAAGATGGGTGCCGCAGGCAACAGAACATTAGCGAGCCTTTATGACCTTATCCCTTCCTATAAAATCGACAAAGACCTTAAAATGGATGGCCGATTTATTAAAAAAATTGGCTCATGGAATCAGGGTAGGGTGATAGTTTTGCCAAATAATACTGTTCAACACTGGTTAAATGGCTTCAAAGTAGTTGAGTATGAGCGTAAAAGCAATATTTATAATGCTTTGGTAGCAAGAAGCAAATATGCCAAATATGAAGGTTTTGGAGCGGCTGATAAGGGTCACATTTTGTTGCAAGACCATGGCGACAATGTATCTTACAAAAACATTAAAATCAGAGAAATAAAATAATGTGATTTTTCAAATCACATGTTTTATTTCAAAATTTCATTTAGCTAACAATTGAGTAATTTATGAAAAAAACTCTTGTCATTTCTCTTTTCGCGGTAAATTTGGTTTTCGCTCAAAAACCTGCTCAACCAGTCTTAGGTACCAAGAATGGGAAGCTAATTAAATCTGGAAATCTCGAATTTAAGGATTTAAATAAAAACGGCAAACTCGACAAATACGAAGACTGGAGGCTGCCAGTTGACACCCGGGTGAAGGATTTGGTAGCACAAATGACTTTGGAAGAAAAGGCCGGCTTCATGCTTATTAGCACCACTCGAATGGCCGGAGATGGCGGTTTTACGCCAATAAGTGATGGTAGAACGCCAATCACCAGCGGGTTTAATGAAGATGATTTGGTACAAGCTACCAATATGTTTACTCGAAAACCCCTCGCCGAACCCATGCTTTCGGCTTCGGGAACAACCAAGGCAGTAACAGAGCGTCAACTTCGTCATTTTATTTTGCGAGCCAATACTTCGGCCAGAACAATGGCCGAATGGGCCAACAATCTTCAAAGTCTCTGCGAAGCATCGAGACTTGGAATACCCGCTATAGTGGCATCCAATCCCAGAAACCACATTACCACTGACGCCGCAGTTGGCCTCAGTGTAGGTACCACGGTGTTCTCAAAGTGGCCGGGAGAGCTGGGCATGGCCGCCATGAGAGATTTTAAACTTACCAGAGAGTTTGCAGAAATTGCCGCTGCCGAGTGGCGGGCTGTAGGACTTAGAAAAGGCTACATGTACATGGCTGACTTGGCCACGGAGCCTCGCTGGAACCGTACTGAGGGTACTTTTGGAGAAGATGCGGATCTCTCAGCTAACATGATTCGTGAAATTATTCTAGGTTTTCAGGGAAATAAACTGGGAAAAAACTCTGTCGCTATGACCACCAAACACTTTCCTGGTGGAGGTCCACAGGAAGGAGGCCAGGACTCACATTTTGATTGGGGGAAATTTGCTCATTATCCTGGCGGAAACTTTGAGTATCATGTAAAACCTTTCAAGGCCGCCATTGCAGCGGGGACCTCTTCCATTATGCCATATTACTCAGCACCGAAAGGAAAGGAGTTTGAAGAGGTTGGATTTTCGTTTAATAAACCAATTATTGATGACTTATTGAGGAAGAAATTGGGATTCCAAGGTATAATTAATTCCGACACTGGCCCTATAGAAATGATGCCTTGGGGAGTAGAATCATTAACCATTGAGCAGCGATATGTAAAAGCTCTAGAGGCCGGAGTTGATGTTTTTTCAGGTTCGGCAGATCCTTCCAACTTGATAAAAACCGTACAAAAAGGATTGGTAAAAGAGAGTCGTTTAGATGCTTCCGTCAGCAAATTGTTGAAAGAGAAATTTGAACTTGGCCTTTTCGAAAATCCATATGTTGACGTAGAAGCGGCAGAGAAGATAGTAGGTAAGACAGCCTTTCAGGAAAAGGGAGAATTGGCTCTGCGGAAGTCTATTGTTCTGCTAAGAAACTCAAATAATGCTTTGCCAATTGCAAAAAAGACCAAGATTTATTTTGAGACTTACCGAGAAGAAGCCGCTGGAAGAGGGCCGCAAGCAACAACTCCAAGGCCAGCCATAAAAGTACTAAAACCAAGCATTGGATCCGAAAATGTTGAATTTGTTAATACCAAAGAAGAGGCGGACTTGGTGGTGCTTTGGTTATTCCCAACTACAGGGGGGCTTTTTAGCTCAGGTGGCAAACCCATTGAACTGAGTCTTTCGAAAAACAAAATTGATGTGGCTCATGTCAACGAACTCATAAATGCAAAACCTACCGTGTTGGTTGTGAATTATACCAATCCATGGGTAATAGACGAGCTGAATTTTGGAAATGCTAAAGCGATAATGGCTACTTTCGGAACTTCCTCGGAGGCCGTAATGGATATTATCACGGGTAAATTTAAGCCATCTGGCAAGATGCCTTTTGCAACTCCAAGTTCGGAAAAGGCCGCAGCAGAGAATAAATCTGACTTGCCCGGCAGCATGGAAAGTCCTGGTTATGCATTATTTAAATTTGACGAAGGCTTGACTTATTAGGACATAAAATTTCGAAAAAAACATTTTTAATTTTAATAAAAACAGTAAATTTATAAGTATAAAATTTCAACCAAAATATCAGAATGACAACAAGAAGAGAATTTGTTAAAAAATCGATAATGGCTGGTGTAGCTACTGGTTTTTCGGTAAAAAGTTACGGAAAAATTATAGGTGCAAACGACCGTGTGAGAGTAGCTTGTGTAGGTTTTTCTGACCGTCATAGAGCATCCCATGTAGGGCCTTTTGCGGCATTGCAAAAAGAAATGAATTTCGAAATGGTCGGTCTTTCAGACATCTGGAATCGCCGCCGTGAAGAAGGAAAGGCGTTTTTGGACAAGCAATTGGGTGCTAATGTTCAGGTTTATAGAAATAACGAAGAACTTTATGCCTCAAAATCTGTAGATGCCGTCATGATGTCGACAGCCGATTTTCAACATGCCTTACATACCATCGAGGCCGTAAAAGCAGGCTGTGATGTTTACGCTGAAAAACCTTTAGCAGAAACTATGGCCGACAACCGTGCGGTTTTAAAAGCCGTTAAGGACTCGAAAAAAATCGTTCAAATCGGTTCTCAAAGGCGTTCTGGAGCCAACTATCACGCAGCCGAAGATTTCATCAAATCAGGTAAATTTGGTGATATCAAAATGGTGGAGTTGATGTGGAACGTTAACCAACCAGGTCGTTGGAGACGTCCTGATTTGGTTGCCAGCCTCAAAGAGTCAGATGTGGACTGGAAACGTTATTTGATGAACCGCCCTTATGAGAAATTTGATCCTCGTAAATACTTAGAATACAGATTGTTCTGGCCATATTCGTCAGGAATTCCAGGCCAATGGATGAGTCACCAGATCGATACCGTTCACTGGTTCTCAGGATTGAGCCACCCAAGAAGCGTAGTAGCCAACGGCGGAATATACCAATGGCAGGATGGCCGCACAAACGCCGATACACTGACGGTAGTATTTGATTATGGTCCTGCTGACAAACCACAAAATGGATTCCAAGTGCAGTTTACGAGTAGATTCTCAAACTCTGCTGGTGATACCAAGGAGCTTTACTACTCAAATGGCGGTATGATTAACTTGGATACCAACGAAATCTCTGATACGGGTGGTTTACGTGAGCGTGAAGCCAAAGCCATGGGAATGAAGGCCAACTTGCTTTCACCGTTGAAATTGGAAGGCGACAAAGTAGCGTCTGATGCCAACACAGGTGGCGATCCGTTGACATTTGCTCACATCAGAAACTGGATGGAGTGCGTACGTAGCCGCAAGACACCAAATGCTCCAATAGAAGCCGGATATCAGCACTCTATAGCCACCATGATGTCAAACGCTGCTTACAGAACTGGCCTAAAAGTAACTTTCGATGCCAAAGCTCAAGAGATTTTGGTTGGCGGAAAACCTTGGAAGCCATTTTGATAAGAAATTGATTTAAGTATTATAATGGAAGGAGAGTCATTTGGCTCTCCTTTTTCATTTCCAACTAAATCTCCGTATTCAGAATCATTAAAGAAAACGCTACAGTTATGACCCGACTATTGTTTCTTCTATTCGGATTGGTTTTGAGTGCGGCACAATGTGAGGCCGATATTGATCCTGAACTTGTAAAACTCGATGGTAAATGGATTTTGTATAAAATTGGAGTCGGTTATCCGGCACCTAATAGTCCGACGGAATTAATTCCAACCGAAACAGAAACTTTGGAAATTGACGCAAAGGCCAGCACTTTAATAAGAAAAGCAAATGGCGTAGTGACGGAGTCCACCAAAATAGAAATAGGGAATCATCCCAAAAGTTCTCCAAATCCACGTTTGGCCCTGGTTTTTTTGGAGTCCGAAACCTACTCTTTCTTAAGTATCGATGAACAAAAGGGTGAAATTGCTCTTTACCAAAAATGTCCTTTGGATGCTGAGTTGGCCGATGGGAGTACCTACTTTTATAAAAAGCAGTAGGTTATTCGTTTTTTGAGAGGTTTTGAGGCTAATTTTGGGCGAAATATTAAAAGATGCCAAGCAAAACATTCAAAGAAAAACCGTCTCTTCATCCCCGAAACAAGCACAGAGGTCAATATGACTTTAAAAGCCTGGTGGCCGTTCTTCCACAACTGGAGGCTTATGTTTTTACAAACAAATTTGGCACAGAAACCATTGACTTTTCAAATCCTGAAGCAGTAAAAATATTAAATAAGTCTCTTTTGGCTTATTATTATGGGGTTAAGAACTGGGATATTCCAGAGGGCTATCTTTGTCCACCCATTCCTGGTCGGGCTGATTATGTGCATTATTTGGCGGATATTTTGATGCAAGAAAATGCCGGTAATCTACCAGAAGGCAGCTCGATTAGATGTTTGGATATTGGGACGGGTGCCAACTGTATTTATCCCATCATCGGCTATCAGGAATACGGCTGGAGTTTTGTCGGAACAGATATTGATCCACTTTCTGTAAAAGCAGCCAAAGCTATTGTGGATTTTAATAACGTACTTAAAAACGGCATAGAAATAAGATTACAACCGAATAAATCCCATTTTTTTGAGGGAATCATAAAAAAAGGCGAACGGTTCGATCTTACCTTTTGCAATCCACCTTTTTATGCTTCGGCTGAAGAAGCTATGGAAAAAAACGTTCAAAAAAATCAAAACCTAACTGTTAAGAGACATTCGGAGCCATTACGAAATTTTGGAGGAAATGCCAGTGAACTTTGGTGCGAAGGTGGCGAACTGAGGTTTATCGTTTCCATGATAAGAGAAAGTGTGAGATTTTCGGAAAACTGTAAATGGTTTACGAGTTTGGTTTCAAAAAAAGAGCATCTCGATAGAATTTATAAAGAACTCGAAAAAGTAAAAGTGAGTCAAGTCAAGACCATAGAAATGGCTCAAGGCCAAAAGATTAGCCGTTTGGTGGCTTGGAGATTTTAAAGTAAAGCGATTTTTCAAATCGCTGATAAAAGATACTTCCCCAATGATATTTTTACTATAATTTAAGCATAAGCTCTTCCTCCATTTCTTAGGTTTCAAGGCAAAATACACCTAATTTTGGATTCATATTTTTAATAAAAAAATCTATCGAAATCCTTTCAGAAGTGCCCAACCGTTATTTTATACTCAACAAGCCGTACGATATGCTTTCGCAGTTTATTGGAGATAAGTTTGATAACAACATGCTTGGGAAGATTGATTTTGATTTTCCTGAAGGCACGCATGCCATTGGTAGATTGGATAATCATTCAGAGGGATTGTTGATTTTGACCAGCAACAAAAGGGTTACGAAACTGCTTTTTAATAGCAAAATACTCCACAAACGAACATACTTGGTACAGGTGGACGCTACCATTACCGACGAAAACATTGAAAATTTACGGTCTGGGGTAGAGATATTGCTAAGAGGAAACAAATTGTGGACCACCAGCCCCTGTGAGGTGGAACGAATAGAAAAACCCGACGATTGTTATAACATCGTAAACACCTTGCACCCTCGTCACCCACACGCTTGGCTTAAAATGACCCTCACAGAGGGCAAATACAGGCAGATTCGGAAAATGATAATTGCGGTAAACAACAAATGTAAAAGGCTGATTAGAACTTCAATAGAAGATATCGAATTGGGTGATTTGGCTGTTGGAAAAGTTAGAGAATATGAGGAGAAGGAGTTTTTTAGACTTCTGAAAATAGATTATTGAGTATCTTATTTTTTGAATTGCGATTCATATTTTTGTCTTCAAAAAAATATTCAACCCATAAAACTATGTTTATCTTAGACGCCCATCTTGATCTTTCCATGAATGCCCTGGAATGGAATCGTGATCTAACACGAGAACTTTCTGAAATTAATGCCCGTGAAGTTGGAATGGCCGATAAGCCAGACAGAGGGAAAGCAACGATTTCATTGAACGAGCTGCGTAAAGGAAACATTGGGTTGGTTGTGGCCACACAAATTGCCAGATTTGTAAAACCAGAAAGCACTTTGCCAGGCTGGAATTCTCCAGAGCAGGCCTGGGCCCAAACACAAGGCCAGCTTGCTTGGTATGAAGCCATGGAGGCCAAGGGCGAAATGCGGATGATAAAATCTTATACGGATTTGCAAAAGCATCTTGCCATTTGGGAAAATGATAAGAAGGCGATTGGCTTTGTATTGAGTTTGGAAGGGGCAGATTCTATCGTGGATTTAAGTTATTTAGAGAGAGCTTACAATAAGGGACTGCGGGCCATAGGCCCCGCACATTATAAAGAAGGCCGATATGCCAACGGAACAGATTCTACAGGGAAAATGACACAGTCGGGGCTAGATTTGCTCAAAGAGATAGAACGGCTCGGTCTGATTTTGGATATGACTCACTTATGTGATGACGCTTTTTGGCAGGCACTTGACCACTACGCTGGGCCTTTGTGGGCGAGCCATAATAATTGCCGAAAATTTGTGAATCACAATCGACAGTACTCAGACGAGCAAATCAAAGCTATTATAGCCCGAAATGGGGTAATAGGCGTGGCTTTGGATGCTTGGATGATGGTACCTAACTGGACAAGGGGAGTTTCAGACCCGATAAGTATGGGGTGTAATTTGGAGATTGCTGTCAACAATATCGATCATATTTGTCAACTGGCAGGAAATACCAATCATGCAGGAATTGGCTCAGACCTTGACGGAGCTTTTGGAAGAGAACAATGCCCTTATGACCTTGAAACGATAGCGGATTTGCAGAAAATAGGAGATATTTTGAAAAACAGGGGATACAGCCAAAATGATATTTCGAAAATTATGCACCAAAATTTCATTGATTTCCTCATGAAAAATCTCCCGTAGAGCGATTTTCTTAAGTCGCTCCGTTAAAAATGTAAAATGATATTGTGCCAACAATTTAGGAAAATTGTATGACTTGAGCTCAAACCTGTTTTACACCAACTTTTCTTTCAAAACTTCAAATGCTTTTAAGAGACTCTGGTTTTTGTATAGAACACCATATACAAACTCCAAAATTGGCATTTTTACGTCTAAATTTTTATTTATTTCATAAATGCTTTTGGTGGCATAGTAGCCTTCGGCTATCATTTTTAGCTCCATTTGGGCTGTTTTTACAGAGTATCCTCGGCCTATCATGTTTCCAAATGTGCGATTTCTGCTGAATTGCGAATAGGCTGTTACGAGCAAATCTCCCAAGTATGCAGAGGAGTTTATTTCGCGGTCGCTGGGGGAGATTTTGTTTACAAACCGCTCTATTTCGAGCATAGCATTAGACACCATTACGGCTTGGAAATTATCGCCAGCACCCAAGCCATGAGTAATGCCACAGGCCAAGGCCACGATGTTTTTCATAACTGCGGCATATTCTACACCGTCGATATCTAAAATATGTGCGGCCTTTACAAACCTGCAAGCGAGTAAGTCTGCGAAGCCTTTGGCGGTATCTGCTCCCTCAGAAGCTATGGTCAGGTATGATTGTTTTTCAAGGGCGACTTCTTCGGCATGACATGGGCCTGCTATAGCTGCCATATTGCTTTTTGAAACACCAAATTTTTCTGAAAACCAGTCTGTAACAAGTAGGTTGCAGGATGGCACCATTCCCTTTACGCCCGAAACAATTTTCTTCCCTTCAAAAACCTCTGAATTTACATCGGCCAAGGCACCTTCTATAAAGGCTGCTGGAATGGCTAATATTACCCATTCGGTATTTTTAAGAGCCTCTTTGAGATTATGGTATGGCTTTATTTTTGAAGGGTGAAGTTCTACACTACTCAGATATTGTGGGTTATGATGGTGCTTTTTGATGTGATTTATGGCTTCCATATCACGCAACCACCATTTTATCTTTATGTTTTTTTCGGAGAGAATTTTTATCAAGGCTGTTGCCCAGCTTCCTCCTCCTATTACGGTTACGTTCATTTGTTTTCTGAAATGTTTACGAAACAAAATTAGGGTATTTGGTCAATTTTTTCACAAAAAAAGAGTGGTAATACCTCACCACTCCTTCTTGTTAATATCTCTTTGCTGGCTTATTTCTTTACCTCTGCTTTCTTTTTGGCTACTTTATCGCCATCCTTTAGTTTTTTAGAAACCTCTAAAAACGGCCCAGAAATAATTTCTTCTCCGGCTTTAAGGCCAGAAGTAATTTCTATGAGGCCTGCACTTGTGTCTGTTATGCCGGTCTTAACTTCACGTTTTTTGGCTATACCTTTGTCGTTTATGAAGACAATTTCTTTCGGTTTTTCTTTTTTGGTATCTTCTTCCTCGCTTACAGCTCCGAGGTTCATATCGTCTTCATCCTCGTTCTTTTTGGCATCTTTATCTTTTCCTTCCACACGGGTTGTTACTGCCGAAATTGGTACAGAAAGAACGGAAGGTTTGGTGGCTGTTACGATATCCACTGTGGCTGTCATACCTGGTTTGAAGGGGTATTTTTTGCCTTTTCTTGGGTCTATAAGGTCACGATAAGACACTGCCAAGATCTTGATTCTGACCTCAAACTCTGTTACTGACTCGGTAGAGTTGGTGGCCGCTCCAGTGAGAGAGCCTGCACCGTTGGCGGTATTGGCCACTTGGGTTACCAAACCTTTGAATTTTTTGCCTGATGCCGAGTAGGCATCTACATCAACTATAACCGTATCGCCAAGTCCCACACGGATGATATCATTCTCGTTTACATTTACCCTTACCTCCATGTTGTTGAGGTCGGCTATTCTGAGTAGTTCTGTTCCTGCCATCTGAGAGGTTCCCACCACTCTTTCTCCAAGTTCTACAGCCAACTTAGACACTATGCCGTTCATTGGAGCATAAATGTTGGTTTTACGTAGGTTTTCGGAGGCGTCCTTCAAGGCAGCCTCAGCACTATTGATCCCAAACTTGGCGGCTTCATAGTTTGACTTTGAGGCATCTACGTCTTGTTTAGCGATTTTTAGATTGGTTTCGGCAGTTTCAAAATCAGACTGAGAAATGACTTTGTCGGCCAATAGTTTCTTTTGACGATTGTATTCCATTTGGGCTCTCAAGAGTTGAGATTCTGCCCTTGCAATACTCGCTTTGGTTTGTTCAGCAGTGGCTCTAGACTGGTTTACTCCTGCCCGGAACCTATCCACTACCGACACATAGTTTTCGGGTTGTATTTTCAGTAGAAGCTGACCTTTTTTAACCGAATCGCCCTCTTTAACATACAGTGCTATGATTTCTCCTGGCACATCTGGTGAAATTTTAACCTCAACTTCCGGCTGTATTTTACCTGATGCAGATACCGTCTCTACCAAAGTTACGGTGTTAACTTTCGAAAGCTCTACCTCTGTTGGTTTTTCGGCCATTATCCAGCCTTGTTTTTTGGCAACTAAAAATAGTATCAACAAAACCACCAAGGCTCCGAGGATTATCCACCATATTTTATTTGATTTCTTTTTCATTTTTCTTAAAATTCTAATGGTTTATTCTGATAAAAGTCTAATATTTTGATTCTGAATATGTAGTCGTATTTGGCTACGATTAAGTTTGATTTGGCCCTATCGAGATTGGTTTTGGCCAGATTATAATCGACAAAATTGCTTGCTCCAGCGTTGTATCTAGACTCCGCCGCTTTGAACGACCTTTCCAGGGCATTGGTTTGTGCCAAAGTGGCTGAATAGCGTTTTTGAGCGTTCAACATCGTTATATACGCTTGATCTATGTTTTGCTTGATCTGTAGCTGTGTACTTTGATTCTGTAGTTCTACCTGCATTTTTTGAATTTTGGCAGCTTGTGATTGGTACTTTTGATTGTATCCGTTGAAAATTGGAATTCTCGCGGAGATACCAAGGTTCAGGTTTTGGTTGCTGCCCAATTGTCTGAAATATGGGATGCCGTCAGAGGTATAGCTAGTTTGCGGGAAATTGATGACGAAAGGAATAGTTTGGCCCTGAAACTCGGCCGAAACTGGAATTTGATTAGATGTGGTGCCAGACTCGGTAAGCCTCTTGGCTGCACTTGAAAACGCCGTACCCCAACTTGTACTGGCTGATATACTTGGCAAACCCACACTTTTGGCTATGGCTATATTTTTGTCTGCTGCACGAAGCCTTATTTCACCTGCTTTTATTTCTGGCAAATATCCTATGGCAGTTTGATAAATATTGTTGGCGTTTTCGGCATAATTAACAATATTCGGGTCAGGCACATCAATTCTAGCAACTCTCAGGTTAAGATCTGCCGGAGCATTCATGGCTTGTTTGAGAGTTAAAATAGCAGACTCCAAGCTATTTCTGGCATTCAAAAGGCTCAGTTCGTCGTTGGCCATTTGAGCTTCTAGGTCGAAGAGGTTGGTTTCTGCCATTGAACCCGAACTAACCAATTTTTGCGTGCGTTCGAGCTGAAGACGTGTTACATCCAATTGTCTTTCTGAAACATCAATGAGATCCTCAGCCGAAAGTACGTTTAAATATGCCACTGCTACTTGAAGCGATACATTGTTTTTCTGTGTGGCTACATCCATTTGAGCTGCTTCCAGACTCAGGCGATTTCTTTCTATGGTATTGTTGTTTCTGCTTCCATCAAAAATCGGTACGCTTAGCCCCACACCCATATTGTTGGTACCAATGGTGTTGGTTACGATACCGTTGGTAAAGGGATCGACGTTTCTACCGGCGTTGCCGTTGAGGTTAAATTGGCCATTGGCAATAGGCAATTTGGCCGCTTTGGACTGGTTGAGTTGAACGATGCCACTTTCTACGGCTATTTGAGACTGTTTCAAAGAAACGTTGTTGCTGATGGCATAGTCTACACAAGCCCTTAGCGAAAACCTCTGAGCCACTTCAGAACCAGTGACCTTGGTTTGGGCAAAACCTTGTGTGCCGGATATTACCAATACAGAAAAGAGTAGTTTTTTGAATTTCATATATTAATTCAATAATTGACTACAATTTTAAGAAGTACTTAGATATTGTTGCATATAATTTATTTGAACGGCAAAATATGGCAAAAAAAGGGCGAGACTGTGCTTATAAAACAGAGGAGGTTTTTTCGACAATTTGTAGGCTACCTTTTAATCAACACCACTATTTGGTGATTTTGTTGGGCGTGTGGCCATATTTTTCTTTGAAACTTTTGATAAAATGCGACACGCTCTCGTAGCCAACTGCTTCGGCTATTTCCTCCACGTTGCCGATTCTATTTTTCAGAAGAAAAGCGGCATGTTCTAGTTTTTTATCTTTTATCCATTGGCCGGGCGATTGACCAAAGGTTTCATGGAATTCCCTTTTGAAGGCAGACAGGCTCCTACCCGAAAGTTTTGCTAGTTCGTCGAGGTTCAGGGGTTTTAGATAAAAAGTGTTGAGTATGAATTCGAGATCGGCTTTTTGGCCGGTGTAAATAGAAAAAAGTAGGTTTTTCAGCTTATTGTTAGGGTCAAACTCGAGCAAATGAAGTAGCAATTCTTGCACTTTAAGTTTGAGAAATTGATTGAGATACTTTGTTTTGCTTTTGAAATAAGGCAAAATAGACTCTATGTATTTTCCAAAGGCTTCGTTAGATTTTAGGGTAAGCAACCAGGAGCTGTTGGCATCTATGGAGGAAGGGTTTTCGAAAAGCTCGAGGTTTTGACTTACAAACTCTTTCAGTATTTTTTCATCAAAAAAGAAAACAAGGCTTTTGTAGGCCTCATTGATAGACTCCGACATGAGGTAATATCCACGTTTTACAAAAAGTACGTCACCCTTTTGTACACGCACCTCAGAGTTGGAAGTACTAAATATTTTGTCGCCTTCCAGTACATATATTACCGCATTTTCTTCGAAGAAAACATCGTTTTTGGAAGGATACACGTCACTCCGATATGCCACAAAAGTATTCTCTTGAATCTTAAGTGACTCAAACTGATGAGCTTGTATTTCGGAGGGAATTCGGAGCATAGTAAAGGAATATTTTTTTATAGTAATAATCTTTCGAGAAAAACAAGAACACAGGCAGATCTGAATTTGAACAGTAGTTTATTATTTAAACTTTCGCAATCTCCATCAAATCTGAGTATATCAGGGTTCTTTATTTTATTCAAATGTCAGTTCCCCAACTTTCCCTCACTAGCTTTCTTAATACCAGGCTGTAGAATCTCAAAATTTTCCTCTTCTTTTGCTTTTTTGACAATCACTTTGACGTCTTCGAGCAATTTTTTGGCGTCATACACAATGCCGTCTTTTACCGTGTATTTTACACCTCCGACTCTTATTACCTCGTTTTTATCGTTTACTTTTATGGCTCCGGTACCATATAGCGTTTTAAGATTGGCCAGAGGGTTTTCTTCCATTATGGCGAAGTCTGCCAATTTGCCTACTTCAACAGAGCCAATTTCTTTGTCCATCCCGAGGGCTTCGGCTCCTTTTATGGTGGCGGCTCTGATTACTTCTAATGGATGAAATCCTGCCTCACGCAAGAGCTCCAACTCTCTGATATATGCAAAACCGTAAAGTTGATAAATGAAGCCCGAGTCAGAACCTGTTGTTACACGGCCACCTTTGTTTTTGTATTCATTAACAAACCGCATCCAGATTCTGTAGTTTTCCTTCCACTGAATTTCCTGCTCGGTACCCCAGTTGAGCCAATAACTTCCGTGTGATATTCTGCTCGGTCCATAGAATCTCCAAAGAGACGGCAGCGTGTATTCGTCGTGCCATTCTGCTCTTCGAGCCAACATCAGCTCTCGATTGGCTTCGTAAATATTAAAGGTTGGATCGAGCGTAAAGTCTAACTTCAAGAGCTCATCCATTACTTTATACCATTTTTCTGAACCCGGTTCTGCGGCTTGTTTCCAGAGTTTTCCAGCCTCTTCAAACCTGTGCTGTTCGTTATTGTAATTATAATCGGCTGGGTAGTTTTGAAGCGTCCTTTCGTCAAACAAAGCCTCGGGAAGTCCATACCAGTGTTCCATAGAAGTCAGGCCAGCTTTTGCCGTTGCCAAAACGTTCATTCTGGCTACTTCAAGCTGTGCATGATGACATGCTGAACGCAAACCCAATAGTTTGTTTTCGCCCAATGCGGCTCTGAAAACTTCGGGTTCGGCTCCAAAAAATTTAATGCCGTCAGCACCTTTTTTGGCGTTATTTCTTACCCATTCTTTGGCTTGTTCGGGTGTAGTTATGGGTTTATCCGACCCCATCCCAAAAGCCGTGTAGGCCAAAATTCTGGGTGCAACAATCTCATTTTTAAGGCTTTTTTGTTTGTGGTTGAGTGTCCAGTCGAGCCCGTTGCCAGCCGAAGGGTCACGTATTGTGGTGATGCCATGCCCCATCCAAAGTTTAAAGACATATTCGGAAGGTGTTCCCTGAGAGCTGCCGCCAATGTGTCCATGCATATCTACAAAACCAGGTGTTAGATACATGCCTGTACAGTCTAATTCCTTGTCGCCAGCTTCGGCCTTTGGTCTGCGTTTTTGGTCTATGGGCACTCCAGGGTATCCAACTTGCTTTATCTCTTTGATTCGGTTTTTCTCTACTACTATATCTACTGGCCCAACCGGTGGTGCTCCGGTGCTATTTACCAGAGTCACGCCCCTGATTATGAGTTTATTATAGGGTCCGTCGCCCTCAGTTCTGTTAGGAGCGTCTTTTATTTGACTAAAGACAAAAAAGGGAGCCAGGAGCAGAGTAAATAATGTTTTTTTCATTTTGATGAGGCAAGGTAATTTGAAGACCTCAATTTAGGAAAAATCCTTTAGAGTCGTGGTTTTTGAGCAAAAAAAAAGACCCTCAAAGAAATTTCGAGGGTCAGATTTTGAATATGTTCAAGAAGTCTTACAACTCCTTAATTCTAATATTTTTGAAAGAAACTTCGTTTCCATGGTCTTGAAGACCTATTTTTCCTTTTGGATATTTCCCAAAGCCTTCCCAAGTTTTAAATTTGCTGTCCGCTACCATTGCCTCCCACTGAGGACCTGTAGTTGGATATGTCACTGCCAATATTCCATTTTGCCAAACAGTCACTTGGTTGTTCAGTTTCTTTATTTTTACTTTGTTCCACTCTCCTGCAAGTTTCCCTTTTGAGGCCGAAGGTATCATGTCGTATAGCGATCCTGACTTACGGTTACCGTTTTTTCCTTGTTTGGCGTCTGGATGGCCTTCGTCGTCTAGAACTTGTATCTCTGGGCTCGTGAGATATGGCGTACCATATTTGGCATCTTCATGCACAACATAGAAAATGCCGCTGTTGCCATTCTGGGCAATTTTCCAATCTAGTTCAAGCTCAAAGTTTTCGTATTCTTTGTCTGTAACGAGGTCGTTTACCCTCCATTCGCTTTTGGCTGTATGGTCAAACACAAAAGCTCCGTCCACAATTTTCCACTTGGCATTTACGGGTTGACCGGCATGGTTGTAGATGTGCCAGTTTTTGAATGTTTTGCCATCGCTCAGTTTAACCCATTTGCCTTTTTTTTGAGCAAATGCTACGCTCGAAAGCATTAGAGCGGCTAGAAGAATCTGAATATTTCTTTTCATGAATTCGTTTTTTTGATTGAATAATCGCAAATATATGGCTTTTTTTAAGAATAAATAAATTATTTTAATAATGAGAAAAAGCCGATTTTCGAAAAGGTATCTTGTGGTCTAATACAATTCTAATTTGGCAAAATGGCCGATTGTGCTTAACTTGTATCAGTTTTTCTATAGCACGATGGGGGGTATTTCGAGGAGAAATTTTTTTGAAGGTTTGATTTCATCTACCAAAGATAGGCTAGATATGAATGCCACTTTGGATGAATTCACACAACCTCTCAATCGGCTGCAAGTTCAGCATCTACTCAGACGTACCACTTTTAGTCTTTCTAACAATATAATAGACAAGTATGTAGGCCAAACAGCAGCTGTAGTTGTAGACGAACTTTTTGCCAATGCCGATTCCACAGTCAACGCACCAGCTCCTTTTTTTGCAAACGATCACATTTCTAACCCGGGAAACCTTTCGGGTAAGCAGCGAGAGGAAGCCGAAGCCAAAAGAGCACTGCTTTTTGGAGAGTACAACCTGACTCTGGGCGAGTGGTGGGTAACACTCATGAAAAAGGATAACAACAGTATCCTCGAAAAAATGGTGTTATTTTGGCATGACCATTTTGCTACTCAATTTGCAAGCTGCGACAACATACCGGCTATTTCGATGTATAGGCAAAATGACCTCTTCCGGAGAAATTATGCGGGTAATTTAAGAACACTACTAGAGCAGCTTTCTATAGACGGGGCCATGCTCAAGTATCTCAATGGGAATATGAACATCAGTTCATCTCCAAACGAAAACTACGCCAGGGAGTTAATGGAGCTTTTTTCGTTAGGCGTAGGCAACTACAGTGAACAAGATGTAAGAGAAGCCGCCAAGATTCTTACTGGATGGAAGGTAAGTTACTTTCTAGACGAAGGTACGCCATACAAGCCTTTTCTAAATTTGGCTGAATTTGATAAAACCTCCAAGCTTTTCATGGGGGAGGTATTTGCTGTAAACTACGAGGTAAACGAGCAGAATGTTTTCAAAAATTCAATTCAAAGGCTCATAGATGTTATTCTTACCAAAAAAGGCCAAGTGGCGGCCAAGTTTTTGAGTAACAAACTGTATCAATATTTTGTGTATGCCAATCCTGAAAAGGCCGACACGAAGATAATCGACGAAATGGCACAGCTTATTTTAGATAATAAGTTTGAGCTAAAGCCAGCACTGAAAAAATTACTCAAAAGCCAACATTTTTTTGATGACCTCAACATAGGCACACAGATAAAGTCGCCGGCCGAGACGGTGGTAGGAATTGTAAAACACCTCAAATATCCTGACCGCTACGCCCGAAATATAATGGCTGTGCTCGGTCTGGAGCTTTTCAATCCGCCAAATGTGGCTGGATGGCGTGGCTATAGGTCATGGATAAGCACCAAGACTTTGCCCACAACAATTTATTATCTCAAAGAAATTATAGACAGCAATACCAATACTCAGTTGGCCGAATGGGCCCTGAGTATTGAGGGCAGCGGAGACGTACATATACTCACGGAGCGATATGTAGAATTATTTTTAGCAAGGCCACTGTCAGAAGATAGATTTAAGAAGTTAAAGAATGTGTTTCTGGGCGGAGCTCCAGATTACGAGTGGTACGAAATCATCAAAAACAAAGACCAGGCGGGTCAGAGAGTGAGGGGGTTTCTATTTGAACTGATTAAGGCACCGGAGTATTTCTTATTTTAGAAAGTATGTTGAAAAGAAGAGATTTCATAAAGCAGTCCACCATGGGTGTAGGGGTAGTTACAAATCTATCTCTAGGCAAAATGAACGTGAGTGCATTTGAGCCAGCTTTTGCAAATGTTGAAAACGACAATATACTCGTTATTATCCAACAATTCGGCGGTAACGACGGCATGAATACCATTACGCCTTACGAATGGGATTCTTACTACACATTATACCGACCTAAACTGCATATTCCGCAGAATGTAGTGGAGCCTATAAGCAAAGAGCTAGGCATGGCTATGCACCCCAACCTCAAGCGAGGCCCTAAGAATGGTATGCTGGGTCTGTTTAAACAAGGCAAATTGGCCGTGATGCACGGTTTGGGGTATCACAATCCCAACTATTCTCATTTCAGATCTACCGATATTTGGCTCAGTGGTGTGGTACCCAATAACGATACCGAGCCGCTCAAGTCAGGATGGATAGGAAGGTATTTTGATAGAGTTCGCCCCTCTGAGCGTACCGATAGTCCATTTTGTATTCAAGTAGGGCAAAATCCGTCCTTGATGTTTTTGGGTGCAACGGGCGAAAAATCCATTGTACTTGAAGACGCAGAGCAGTTGTATAACCAGGCAAAGTCTGTAGAATCTGATAAAATCAATATTGGTGGCTCGGCTTATTTTATGAATGAGTTTGACTATATAAATAAAGTAGGGCAGGAGGTAAACGAGTATTCCAAAGTCATTAAAAAAGCTTTTGACAACGGTAAAAACATCGAAAAATATGCTGACCAGACCCTTTCTAACCAACTCAAGCTTGTGGCGAGGCTCATTGATGGTGGCTTGAAGTCCAAGGTATATTTTGTAGAACATCATGGCTATGACACACACTCCAATCAGGGTGGTTTAGATGGTTTGCACTCTCGTCTATTGGCGGAGTTGAGCGAGGCCATCAGTGCGTTTCAGTCTGATATTGAGCAGCTAGGTCATGCTTCCAAAGTAGTAGGTATAACCACCTCGGAGTTTGGACGAAGGCCATACGAAAACGGATCTTTGGGTACAGACCATGGCACTGCTAATGTGGGTTTTGCTTTTGGCGAAGCCGTAAAGGGCGAGATTTTCGGATTTCATTTCGCTTTTCTTCAATTTCGCGATTTTCAAAATCTTTGGTTTAAAACCGACTTCAGGAGTATTTATTATGAGATAATGGTGAGTTGGTTTAATCAAACGCCAGAATATGCACAGTATGTTCTCGGTTCCAAATTTGCCTACATAGAGGAAAAGGGTTTTTTGAAAAACACCAAGCAAGATCTTACGCTGCCTCCTCCTCCTGACATACCGAAGGTAAACATGGATTTGAACAATCCAGACAATCCATTAAGCCCATTAAACATTACCGAGCAAGATAAATTTACCTTGTATCCGAACCCAGTTCAAGGCAATTCGGCGTTTCTCAACATGCGTCTGTATTTCCAGGCTGCAGTACGTATTACACAGGCTCATGTATCTGGGCAGGAGTTAGGTGTTATTCACGAGAAATCCTACCAATCAGGTCTTCACAATGTATATCTTGAGCTAAAAGGTGGCCCAGGTCTTTACCTACTTCGCATTAAAGTGGGCAAACGAAATCACTTTGTTAGGTGTTTGAAGATATAGAATACCTTTTTAGAACCTGGTAGTAGTCAGATTAAAGTAGCCGTCGTAGCCTTTTAAAACTGCTCCAAAACGGGTAATGTCCGCTTCTCCTATTTTTTCAGAGCAAACACCACCAATAATTTTCAGCTCAGTATTTTCGATATCATTCTCAGAAACAATATTTTTATCAATCATGAAAAGAATTTTGCTGTTTTTGGGAACATCTAAACTTAAATGAGTGCTCGTCTTGTCTTCTTTGTGAATAATTATTTTTTCGATTTCCTTACCTTCTGCATCTTTGTAATTGATTCTTAAAACTCTCTTTTTGTTGGCATTAAGATGTTTTTTTCCGATTTCACGAGCAATGGACAATTCCTTTTCGTTAGTAAATACGTAATCATTGATGGAACGCATTTCAAAATATCCATCTTTTGCTTTTTCGCCATATTTAGTAATTGCCTTTTCGTTGTTTGGCAGGTAAATAAGTGACCAACCGAACGCCTTAGTATTTAACCTTGTCAAAATTTCTGAAGGAAACTCTTCCCCATTAATTACTACCAAAGGATTTTCTCCAAGAAAATTGGTCTCATATACCGTTCTAATTTCCTTTTTCTGATTAATTTCCTGTTTTTCTATACTACCTGTTACAATGTCGTATTTATTAGACATTAACACTCCTTTAAACCAAGCATTGTTGGTTGATATTTTGGTTTCTTTGGTCTTCACGTTTCCCTCAAATACCAAGGATTCGTCCAATCTTGATTGTTTTGTATCAGCTTCACCTTTTTGCTTCACCCAGTGACGCATTTGGCTTAAATCAAAACTTTTGGTTTGTTTGCCAAAGAGTATCTTAACTTTATCCAAACCACCAGAAGGATTTTCTGAATAATCTAATAATTCAAAATTAAACCCATTCTTTGAGAAGTAACCTTTTGCTTCTTCTGCTGCTTTGCGTGTCAATTTATCGGGGTAAACGGTATAACTTATATAGTCCGAACTATGGCTAATAATGCTGGACTCCGAATTGATATTAAAGCTGTTGTGTTGCTTTTTAGGCAAATTGCTTTTATTAATGAGTAAACTAGATGAACCAAAAAAGTATGAAATCTGTGATTTTTCGAAATTTCGGTCATACGCTTCTAATACAAAAAAAGCACCATTTCGTCCCTGATCTCTGCTCTTTTGCATATCAAAGTACTCGGGAGCAGTGCTTTGTCCTGTTTTTAAGTGCTTTATAGCTAATTTTATTTTTTTATAATTTCCGTTAATGTCAAGCTCTTTTTCTGAAATAACAAGAGCCAAATTTCTTTTTTGGATTTCGGCATTTACGTCCTTTACAGTACTTTCTGTTAAAGAAATGGGATTTACTTCGTATCTGTAACCGTTAAAGTTGACAGTTGTCAAATTGTTAAGAATTAGATTCGAAGGGGGCATTTTCAGAGCTTTTGTAAATCCCCATGTGGCGTAGTTTCTTTCTCTTTTTATAATTAGCGGATAACTCTTTACCTCTATTTTCGTAATTTTCTTTCCACCATTGGTTTCTTTGTAAACTTTTACAACTTCCTCATTGGTGAATGCGAAAAGCGAGAAGACTAAAAGTGGTAAAGCAGCTAAATATGCATATTTTTTAGCTTGTGAAGTGTTGCCGCTAAACAAAAACTCAATCCTTTTTGAAAGAGGCTTTTTGCTCATTTGATTTAGAACTGTATGATTTTCTGAAACCCCCAACTTGAGTAAAAGAAGAGCATACTCTTTGCCGTCAGTTTCTTTTACCATCAGGTCATCTACCTCATATTCATGAATTTCTTTAAGAGATTTTTGAAAAAAATGGATTACCGGATTAAACCAAAAAAAGCATTTGGCAAAACCTACAAATAGTAAATCTAAAGAATGAAGTTTTCTGAAATGAAGACTTTCGTGTTTAATAATTAAGGATTCTTCGTGTGGATTTAGTAGCTTATTGTTTATAAATATGTTATTCAAAAAGGAAGAATTTTGAAGAAACCCTTCTGTTCTGTAAATCTTTATGTTTTGGTGAACAATATCGTATCTTTCTCCTTTTAAGGTATTTATGACGAAAAGGATATTCTTTAAAAATAGCAAAATAGAAAAAATTAAACCTAGTAAGTAAGCGATTTCTAGAATGTCGATGATCTCAATTTAATCCATAGCGAATCGTCAGTATCAGTGCTAATAACTGGATCACTTGTGGTGCTTTGAAGTATGGGTTGAGGGTATTCAATAAGTGATGGCGTTGAAATCACTGATGTGTTTGTGTATTCTATTTCTGTTTTGGTATTGGTAAGAAAAGGCAGGAGTATGCTAAGAACCAGGCTAAAGATTAAATAGAATCTATTTGCAGTATGAAAAGTAAATTTGCGAAAGATAAAAAAATACAAGCCATAAAAGCTTATTAAACAAGCGGAGGATTTTAGTAGATATTCCATGTTGGTATTGCTTAATTGTTATCAATTATTTTTCTAAGATTTTCTATTTCTTCTTTACTGAGATTTTCTTTTTTTACCATAAACGATAACAAACTTTCAGCCGAATTGTCGAAATAATTGGCAAACACTTTTTTGAAGGTGAATTGTTTGTATTCCTCCTTTGTAATCTTTGGAAAATACTCGTAAGTTTTCCCGTATGCCTTGTAATCTAAAAATCCTTTACTTTCAAGGAGTCGAACCACCGACGAAATAGTGTTGTAAGGCGGCTTCGGGTCATCAGGCAATTGATCTATGATATCTCGAACCAGACACTTGTCGAGGTTCCAGATGATCTGCATTATTTTTTCTTCTGTTTTTGTTAATTCTTCCATCATGAAGCAAACTTAAAACTAAAAATTCAGTTTTGCAACTGTTTTTTCAGTTATTTAATTTGTTTTTCAGGGAAGAGTTTGTAAGTGTCTGATAAACAGAAAATTGTGTCTTTAGTTCTGACATTGAAGAGTGCCAGTATTATGAGTCAAATCATTGGTGGAATCGAAGTCTCCTTTGTTTGAAGATATATTTACCCCGGAAAACTTACCTTTCCCATACTTACGCTTGGTACACCTTTTCTGGTGCCAAAATCAGTTTCGCCGCCGCAAAGTGCTTCGTTGGCGAGTGTAGCAAAAAGTACCGCTTCTTTGGCGTCGCCATCTATACCAATGTCGTCAGTTTTTAAGAATTTCGTATTAGGCATTCTTTGTTTTAAAAAACTTACAATCAATGGATTGTGCATACCGCCACCGCTCATGAATACTTCCGAAGGGGCTTCATTTTCTGAAATGGAGAAAATACAATCGGTGATGGTTTCCGCGGTGAACTGACAAAGCGTGGCCATAATATCCTCTTTAGAAAGCTCCGTTGTGTTCGATTTTTCAAGAGCATTTTCTAGATATGCCAAGTTAAAAACTTCTGGACCAGTAGTTTTTGGCAAGGGAGCTTTAAAAAAATCATGTTTTTTTAGCACTGTTAGAAGAGTTTCCGAAACAGATCCTTTAGAAGCAATCTCAGCGTCCTGATCGAAAGGAACTCCGAAATGTTTTTGAACAAAAGCATCCATTATAGTATTTCCTGGGCCAGTGTCGGTAGCAAAAACTTTCTCGGGATTCAAATCGCCACTCAAAAACGTGAAGTTGGAGATTCCGCCCATGTTGAGCAATATTCTATTTTTGTCTTTTTCGGAAAAAATAAGGTAGTCGCCATATACGGCCAGTGGAGCTCCTTCGCCTCCAGCGGCACAGTGTTTCTGACGAAAATCAGACAAAGTTATGATGCCTGTTTTGGCGGCTAAATGATCTCCATCGCCAATTTGGAGTGTGGCGTTGGGGAATTTCTCTATTTTATGTTGGATTTTTGGAGCATGGAAAACCGTTTGTCCATGACTTGCGATACAATCAATCTCTGAGTTCGGGATTCCCCATTTCTCTAAAAGTTGATTTACGATTTCTCCATGCAAATTGCCAATCCAAGGATTCAACACGCAGAGTTGTTGAAATTCAATCTCTTTTTTTGCAAATATCTTCCTGATTTCTAGTTTTATATCTTCTGCAAAAGATACGGTTTCAAATTTCAAAACCTTTACTTTGGTCTTCAGTCCACTTCCCTCATATTCACAAAGGGCTACATCCAGGCCGTCCATAGAAGTACCAGACATCAGTCCGATGATCTTTCTGCTAGGCTTTTGAGCTATTTCGTAGAGTTTTTGGATGTTTTGGTTCATGGGTGGTTTGATCGAAAAAGAAAATTGCTTTGGGCAATCTAAGCAATAAGATTTTTGTAAAGTATCCGCAATTTAATATAAAAAGGCTCATAATGAACCATTTTATAATAAGTCAACAATTAACCAATTAACCAATCAACCCTCCTTCGCCCAATCAAATCTTTGGTCAGGAGAGAATTTCCACGGAGCCATGTTGGTTTCGAGGTTTTGGAACATCATGTTCCAGCTTTGAGGAGCTTGGCTTTCTTCCATTACTCGGTAGCGGCGTAATTGCAAGATAATATCTAGTGGGCTAATCATGACTGGACATTCCTGCACGCAGGCGTTGCAGCTCGTACAAGCCAATATTTCTTCGTCTGTAATATAATCGCCAAGAAGAGACTTTTCGTCTTTGTAGTCGTTACCATTTTTTATCCAGCCCTTTTGGATGTCTTCCAGCCTGTCTCGGGTGTCCATCATTATTTTACGAGGAGAAAGAGCCTTACCTGTTTGATTGGCCGGGCAAGCAGAAGTACAGCGGCCGCATTCGGTACAGCTGTAGGCGTCCATTAGGTTTTTCCAGCCAAGGTCTTCCACATCTTTTGCTCCGAATCGACCCACTTCAGCTGGAGTTTCAGGAGCTTGTTCAAGTCCTAACATTATTTTCACCTCAGTACTTACAGTAGGCATATTGCTCATTTTACCTTTCGGATTGAGGTCGGAAAAGTAGGTATTTGGAAAAGCCAAAGCAATGTGAAGGTGCTTAGAATAAGTTACATACAAGGCAAAAGCCATAATACCCAAGATATGAAACCACCAAGCCGCCCTTTCGGCAAAAATTAACATGCCAGTAGAGAAAGTATCCATAATTGGCACTAACCACTGACTTACGATAAAAGAGCCTGTGATGGCTTCGGCAAAATGCCCAACACCACGACTTTGAAGCACAGCATCGGCTGCGTTCATTTTCAGAAAAGCAGCCATCAGTATTATCTCGAAAACCAAAATGATGTTACCGTCTTTTACCGGCCAACCTTTCATTTCACGGTGGCGACTTTCCTGCAAACGTTCCACTTTGGTAATATTTCTCCTTATCAAAAACACCACACAA
The DNA here is from genome assembly GCA_035299025.1 of Leadbetterella sp. Taxonomy (GTDB): domain Bacteria; phylum Bacteroidota; class Bacteroidia; order Cytophagales; family Spirosomataceae; genus Leadbetterella. Next base: position 754,178 of record DATGXK010000008.1, on the reverse strand, counting down.
GCTATCACAACAGCCAAGGCCAATAACTCAAAAATATTAATTAATACCGGGTACAAACTTCCCAAAGGCTTTAAGAAAATGCGGTGCGTGCCCAACAATCCGTCTAGCACAATCTCTAACACTTCCAAATTGATAATGATAAATCCTAGGTAAACGGCAAGGTGTAGAATGGCCACCATTGGTTTTGCAAACATTTTTTTCTGACCAAATGCCAGCAAAAGCATGTTTTTAAGCCTAATACTAGGATTGTCTGTTCTGTCTTCGGCTTTGCCCAATTGAATGGTTTTCTTAATCAACATAACCCTGCGGGCAATAAAATAACCTGCTACACCAAGTGCGGCTAAGAATAATATTTGTGGTATGAAATTCATCTTGTTAGGTTTTTAATAATGGTATGCATGCATACTATATACAAATATCAAGAAAAAGTAGAAGAAAACAAACGCTCGAAAAAAAAATTATGTTTTTTTTAGTTGAAATTTGTTATTGAAAACTTTTTAACTAATTTTGCAGTCCCAAACAAGGGAATGGTGGTGAAATCACAATGGTGATGTAGCTCAGTTGGTAGAGCAAAGGACTGAAAATCCTTGTGTCGGCGGTTCGATTCCGTCCATCACCACAAAGCCGATTCGAAAGAGTCGGCTTTTTTTGTGCTTGCCAATGTCTGTGTCCTCACAGACACTATGTACTGACTTGACGACTTCTGAGTTGACATTATGAACCTTTTCTTATAGATTTTTCTAAAAAATGTAGCTGCTCATTTTAAAGTTCGATTGTCTGGAGTCCCAATTGGAGCTGTTGTTTTCGTCGCCTTTTCTTCTAATTTTGCCTTGGTTATTAGTTAGATACAATATTCAACCTCCCTTAATTATGAAATCGGTTTACAGTTTACTATTTCTTTTCCTTACCTCCAATATCCTTTTCGCCCAAGGCCCAAAGGTTTTGATTGTAACAGCTCATCCCGACGACGAAACGATGTTTCCGGCTACGGTCTTTAAAATTACCCGTGAGCTGAAAGGCACTGTTGATTTGGCTTTGATAACTGACGCTTCGGGAGGTTATAATGGTTTGGTGGCATCTACTTATTATGATAAAAACTTAACGGATTCCGCCACGGGTAGGGTAGCATTGCCGCTACTGCGTAAAAAAGAACTATTTTGTGCGGGTGAAGTAATGGGTATCAGAAATTTTTTCTTTTTTGACCAAGTCGATGATTTTTATCAAATAGATCCAAAGCCGTTTTTCGAAGGGAAGCGTTGGGATATGGCCTTTTGCGAAAAAAAATTAAACAAGATTTTGGAGGATGGGCAATACGATTATGTATTTTGTTTGGTGCCCAGTGCTGAGCAACATGCCCATCATAAAACTGCCAGTATTTTGGCTATTAGAGCGGTCAAAAACTTAAAGTCTGCAAAAAAACCGATTGTTTTGGGAGGTAGAGCATTGAATAAAAATTATACCTACAGCTTCGATGTATTGGATGGCTTTCCCGAAACCAAAATCTCCAAAAAAGCCCCAGTATTTTATTTCGATAGGTCGTATGGATTCGGAGAAAACAACAAACACAGTTACATGATTGTGGCGGATTGGGTGAAGGCCTGTCACAAATCACAAAGCGGCGATATGAACGGATCTATGCACCGAGGCGACTTGGAGACATTTTGGTATTTCGACATAAACGCAGAAAGTGGCATCGAAGCCACATCCAGGTTTTTTGAGAAAATTCGTAAGTCTGGGTTTGAAACCAAATGATTTACAATGTTCCGAGCCTTCCTTTTACCAAGGTTTTTGCCAATAATGTAAATTTTATAAAATCCGGCACCCGAACCCTTTGGGTTTGGATTTTAGCTGCTGATGTTTTTTTGATTCTTTTGAATAATTTTAGATAATAGACGTAGGCGAGATAAACTCCCGAACGTGCTCCAACTGGCAAATTGAGTATTCCTCGAAGTGCGTTGTCGAAGTCTATTTGTATATCTTTTTCTATTTCTCGTTTTTCATAGGCCGAGAAATTGGTCATGTCTATTTCAGGAAAATATACGCGTCCACGCTCTTGATAGTCGCTTTTAAGGTCTCTAAGGAAGTTTACCTTTTGGAAGGCTGCACCTAGGCTTCGGGCATCGGTTTTAAGTTTTTCATATTGGGCATCGTCACCCTCAACAAACACTTTGAGACACATTAGGCCTACTACTTCGGCCGAGCCATAGATATATTCTTTGTAACGGCTGTCGTCATATTCTATTTTTCCCAGATCCATTTCCATGCTGTAAAGAAAAGCATCGATGAGTTGCTGGTCTATCTTGTACTGATGAACTACTTTTTGAAATGAGTGCAAAATAGGATTGAGACTTATACCCGTTTCGATGGCCTCGTAGGTGTCGGCTTTAAATTTTTCGAGAAGGTATTTTTTGTCGAACTGATGAAAAGTGTCTACGATTTCATCTGCAAAGCGAACAAATCCGTAGATACCATAAATAGGTTCATGAAAACGCTTGGTAAGTGTCTTTATACCCAGCGAAAAAGAAGTACTATAAAGCTCTGTAACGAGCTTACTACATCCGAAGGTTGATTTTTCATACAGTGCAAACATTCTCAATCAGGGTTTTAATGATGTTTAGAAATGTAATCGCCAACTACAAGTCCCGAAATTAAGGCAGGAGGAACTCCAGGCCCGGGCACAGACAATTGGCCGGTATAATACATGTTTTTTAAATTCTTATTCTTTAGTGCGGGTTTCAGAAATGCCGTTTGTAGAAGTGTGTTTGCCAAACCGTAGGCATTTCCTTTGAAAGCATGATAATCGGCTTTAAAGTCGCTCACGGCATAGCTTCTTTTATAAACAACATGACTTTTAATGTCATGACCTACGTATTTCTCTAGCCTTTCGATCATTATATCAAAGTATTTCTCCCTCGTGTCTTCGTCGTCTTCCAGATCTGGGGCTATAGGAATCAGAAAGAACAAATTCTCTTGGCCCTGTGGTGCTACTGATGGATCGGTTTTAGATGGTGCCGAAACATAAAACAAAGGTTTCGAAGGCCATTGGGGGTTTTTATAGATTTCATCAGCGTGAAGATTGAAGTCCTCATCGAAGAAGAGATTGTGATGCTCAAGTTTATCTACTTTCCTATCTACTCCGATATAATACAACAACGAAGAAGGGGCCATCAATCTTTTGTTCCAGTATTTTTGGCTATAGTTTCGGCTACCATTAAGCAATCCCTCAGTATGTTCGTAGTCGGCCCCACTCACCACAATATCAGCAAAGAAAGCTCCGTCTTGTGTGATAATTTTCTTTACCGTGCCATTTTCAGATTTTATTTCTTTTACCTCCTGTTGAGTTATAAACTTCACGCCTTTTTCTTCGGCCAGAGATACCATTCCTTTTATAATTTCGTGCATTCCGCCCATCGGATACCACGTACCCATGGCCATTTCGGCGTAATTCATGAGGCTGTAAAGTGCTGGGGTATCGTTTGGAGTAGCACCCAAAAAAAGCACTGGGAATTCCATGATTTTCAGCAAATCTTCGTTTTTGAAGAATTTGCGAAGGTGTTTTCCAAAGGATGCGAACAAGTCGAGGCTGATGGCTTTTGATAGAAGCCTAACCTCAAAAAATTCGGAGACTGAAAGCGAAGGCTTCCATACAAATTCACCCATACCTACGGTGTATTTATATTTCGCTTCTTCAAAAAACTTATCGAAGTTTTGGCCGCATCCAGGCTCTAGCTGCTCAAATAGGGCCCGAAGCTGACTAAGATTGGCAGGCAAATCTACTTCCTTGCCGTTGGTAAGGACTACTTTGTAAGATGGGTCCAGTCTAACAAGGGTATAATAATCCGAAGGCTTTTTACCAAACTCGGCAAAATATTTTTCAAAAACATCCGGCATCCAATACCAACTCGGGCCCATGTCAAACTTAAAGCCCGCTGAACTGAAAACTCGGGCTCGGCCGCCTAGGTCGGCATTTTTTTCCAATACCGTCACATCAAAGCCCAAACTTGAAAGCTTTGTAGCGGCAGCTATTCCCGCAAAACCTGACCCTATGACGATAACTTTTTTCAAATTTGCCTCGATAATTATATAGTTTCGGTATTAGAATAAATTTTGAGCCTGTCTTTTAGCTCTTTCCTAGCCAAATGTATTCTATTTTTTACAGTACCAATAGGAATTGACACTTTTTCGGCAATTTCATGATATTTAAAACCATTAAAGTACATTAAAAAAGGTTCTTTGTAGGTTTCGTCAAGCTTTTCTAAGGCTTTGTTGATGTCTTCATTGGCAAAATTCCCATATGCGTCATTTTGTACGATACTGTCGGTGGAGTTTATGTAATGCAAATTGTCGCTGGTATCTATGATGGTGTTTTTACGCATCATGCGTTGATAGTTTGTGATGAAAGTATTTTTCATAATCGTAAACAACCAAGCCTTCAAATTGGTACCGTCAGCGTATTTATCTTTATTTAAAAACGCTTTCACCAATGTATCTTGAACCAAATCATTGGCATCGTCGTAGTTTTTCGTTAACCTCATCGCAAAAGGCTTAAGCGTTTTGGTGTTGGTTTGTAAAGCATAATTAAATTCTATCGCAGTCATTTGATTGTTTTAATTTGTTTAAACAAATGTTAAAAAGATTAAACAAAATAAAAAATATTGTTTAACTTATATTTCAAAACATTAAACAAAACAATATTTTGTCCAATGTTTTATAGTCAAAGTGCAATTATTGTGTTTAATCTTTTTGTATTATTTTTAAACAAACTACGTACAACACTTAATTTTGGATTGATGAGATTATTTGTTTTTATCTGAAACGCTATAATTTCTGATATTTATAGTGTTTTAAATGCTCAAATTTTAAATTTGCATATGATAAGTGAGAGCAACGAGTTTTTGGCTGTAGAGCAAACTTTTTTTGTGGATGTGGTATTGCCCGTACCCATACCTCAGTATTTTACTTATCGGCTATCAAGAGAAATGAGCCAACTGGCAAAAGTGGGCTCTCGTGTGGTGGTGGAGTTTGGCAAGTCAAGAGTTTTGACGGCCGTCATTGTAAAAATTCATACCAATCCGCCCCCAAAATATCAGGCCAAATATGTTCAAGAATTACTGGATGTTGAGCCAGTTGTGACAGCCACACAGTTGTGGCTGTTTGAGTGGGTTGCGGAGTATTATATGTGCCATGTAGGCGAAGTAATGAACATAGCCCTCCCGGCTGGATTAAAAATCAGTAGTCAGTCAAGAATTCAATACAACCCTGACTTTGCCCATCCCGAGTTATTGACAGAAGATGAAACCTGGCTTATGGATATTCTGATACAAGAAGAATCTATGAGCTACGATGAATTGGGGCGTTTTTTAGAAAAGCAGGATGTCAACAAAACTATCAAAGAACTGGTGGCCAAGCATGCCATTATTCTTTTTGAGGAGGTCAAAGATAAATATAGACCCAAGATTGTAAAGAAAATACGCTTGAAACGGGTCTATGAGGGCACAGAGGAAATATTGGCTTTGATAGAGAAACTCGAAAAAAGCACCAAACAACAAGAGGTTTTGTTGGAATATCTTAGCCATGTACCCATCAATGAGCTTCACTACAGAAATAAGCAAGGAGTAGCCAAAAGTACACTCAAAGCTGGGGATATTTCGGAATCTTCGTTGAAAACCTTGTTAGAGAAAGGCGTTTTTGAGGAATTCGAAATTGTGGTTTCGAGATTTGATGGAGAAGATCTGGGCTCACAGGCTCAAATGCAACTTTCAGATCCACAACTCAAAGCCTCCGACCAGATTATGGATGCTTTTACCCAAAACGAAGTGGTGCTTTTCCATGGAATCACGGGTTCTGGGAAAACCGAAATTTATATCGACCTTATTCAGAAAGTACTGGATTCGGGTTCGCAAGTTTTGTTTCTTTTGCCAGAAATAGCTCTCACTACCCAGATTGTGAATAGATTACGTGTTGTTTTTGGCGACAGTATGGGCGTTTATCATTCCAAGTTTTCGGACAACGAACGAGTGGAGGTTTGGAAAGGAATTTTGGAAGGCCGCTTTCAGTTTGTAGTAGGAGTTAGATCTGCTATTTTTCTTCCATTTACCAATTTGGGGCTTATTATTGTTGACGAAGAGCATGAGGCATCCTACAAACAGTTTGATCCCGCCCCACGTTATCATGCCCGCGACGTGGCCATTATGTTGGCACTGAAAGTTAGGTCCAAGGTCCTTCTTGGATCAGCAACTCCTTCGATAGAGTCTTATTTTCAGGCCAAAGGCAATAAATACGGTTTAGTGGTTTTGAAGGAGCGATATGGCGACTCCCAGCTACCCGAAATCAGGCTGATAGACATGAAAAAAGAAAGGAAAGAGAAAACCCTTGTGAAGGAGTTTAGCTCGCAGCTTTTGGCAGAAATGTCACAAAACTTGGCCAATAAACAGCAAACTATAGTTTTTTTGAATAGAAGGGGATACGCTCCCTACCTCAATTGCCAAGAATGTAACTGGATAGGGCACTGCGACCAATGTGCGGTTTCGCTCACGTATCATTTGGCTGAGAAAACCTTGGTTTGTCATTATTGCGGTCATAAGGAATCGGTGCCTAAAATATGCCCCGACTGCGGCTCTACCAAGGTCAAGGCCGTGGGTGTGGGAACCGAAAAAATAGAGGAGGATCTGTATGAAATATTTTCGGAGGCAAAAATCTTAAGAATGGATTTGGACACTACACGCACCAAAAACGCCTATCAAAATATTATCGGTGAGTTTGAAAAAGGGGAGGTGGACATATTGGTTGGTACTCAGATGGTTTCAAAGGGTCTCGATTTTGACCATGTGAGTTTGGTAGGTATATACAATGCAGACAAAATGATCCACTTTCCGGATTTCCGTGCGGCCGAGCGAGCTTTTCAGTTGATTACTCAGGTAAGCGGCAGAGCCGGTAGACGTGAGCAAAAGGGCCGGGTGTTGATTCAGACAGGTAGCCCACAAAACCGAATCTTACAGTTTGTGCTTCAAAACGATTACGAGGGTTTTTACGAAGCTGAGCTTATGGATAGAGAAGGATATAACTATCCGCCATATTCTCGGATTATTGAAATTACCGTAAAAGATGTAGATCAAGTACTGGCACATCAAGCCGCCGCTAGACTGGCTCAATTACTGGAACAGCAGCTTGGAAAAACCCGTGTAATGGGCCCCGAGAAGGCCTTGGTGGAGAGAATTCGGAACAAATTTTTGTTTGTGATTTGGCTGAAATTGGAAAAGGATAAAATGAATATTCAAGCCACAAAGGCGTTTCTACAAAAAGAAATTGTAAATTTGGTAACCGAAAAGAAATTCAAATCTGTACAAGTTGTAGTAAATGTGGACGCCGTGTAGTAATAAAGTCTGACCGGACTTCTAGCAAGTTTAGAATAAATTAATGTCTTCAAACCGAGTATAACCATGAGTTTAAAATCTTCAATATCAGATTATTTCAAGTTAGACGAGCTAAAAGAAAACCTCTTGAATCTTGTAGAGGCCAAGTTTGAGCTCAAAAAATTGGAGATTCAAGAGAAACTGGAGGCCTTGATTGCTAAGGTTTTAGTAAAATTGTTCATGGCTGTTTTCCTGATAATCGTATTCTTCTTTTTGAATATTCTGATGGCTGTTGGTCTAAATTACCTCACCAATACTGTTTGGGTGGGTTATGTCATATTAGGTGGTATTTATTTCGTTTTGTGGTTGATCTTTAGCACCCAAACAGCCAAAGTGGAGGCAGTCATAAAAAGGAAAATTGGCGAAACCCTTGATGAAAGTGGTATCTAACTGCTATCTACGGGTATATTTTGTTTTCTGCAATATCAATTCCAAAGTCTCGTTTCTTAACTAGATTATGAAAAAAGCTTTTGGGTTAAAGAACCAAGCCTCCCTATGTCCAAAATTTTCCTATTTCTTGTATTGCTCGTTGCTTGTAGCGGCGAGAGTGAAAACACCATTCACAAGGCCTTGCCGGTTTCTGGCAAGCCTATTTTTTTAGTAAAAATTACTACTTCACATAAAATTAAAGATGAGCCGAAAACACAAGGCGATTTAAAGATATTTTTGAAAGACAGCCTGTTGTTCTCCTCTCTGGTTGGCATAGAATATCGAGGAGCGGTTTCACAACTTTTCTATGAAAAGAAATCCTATGGTTTTGAATTGTGGGACCAAGACAAGCAAGGTATTTCTAAGGAATTGTTGGGTCTTCCGGCCAATGAAGACTGGATATTGCATGGGCCATACTCCGACAAGTCCTTGATTAGGAATGTATTGGCCTATAAAACCTCGAACGCCATCGGAAAATACGCCCCTAAAACTCTTTTTGTAGAATTGGAAATCAATGGTGATTTCAAGGGCTTGTATGTATTAATGGAGAAAATTAAACGGGACAAAAACAGAGTAGACTTGGACAAACTTAGGCCTGAAACCGTGGCCACAGACTCTATTTCTGGGGGCTACATTCTCAAAATGGATAAAACAGCGGGTAGTGGTACTTCTAATGAAACCGATTATAATTCCTCCAACTCTTTCACCTCAAAATACGATGAGTCGGGGAAGGTTTCTAGAGAGTCAAAGATTCATTTTTTGTTTGATTACCCGAAAGAAAAAAACATTTCGGAAGCTCAGAAGAAATATATCAAAGATTATGTAAATGCGTTTGAGCAAGCCTTGTCTTCATCCAGCTTTTCTGACCCCATTTCTGGATTTAGAAATTTTATAGATGAAGACAGTTTCATAGATTATTTCTTGCTTACCGAGCTATTTCAGAATTTCGACGGCTACAGAATTAGTACTTATTTGCAAAAACAACGCAACGAAAAACTAAAGATGGGACCGATTTGGGACTTTGACTTATCGCTTGGAAGTAAAGGTTTTTGTTACAACATGAACGATGAAAACAAAAACTATTGGATTTTTCAGTACAACAATTACTGTGGCGACGACATGTGGGTGGTGCCTTTTTGGTGGCAAAAATTGCTCAAAGACAAAGGGTTTGTAGCGAAACTCAATCTTAGGTGGAAAAATCTTCGGAAAGCCGCCTTTTCTGAACAGGCACTGATGCGTTCAATTGACGACGAGGTATTGTTTTTGACAGAGACGAAAGCAATAGAGAGAAATTTTGATAGGTGGAAGATTCTGAACAAAAGAATTGAACCCAACAATAGCAAGGGCTCCCACGCCGACGAAGTGAAACAAATCAAAAATTGGTTAGCCAACAGATTGGTTTGGATGGATGCCGAATTGCCAAAATTGTAGTTTCTTAAACCGCAGTTTTGGGTTCGTTTTTTCTGAAAGAAATATAAACACCACAAGCAATTATGAGCATAATGCCAACCATGCTTAGCCGACTTGGAAAAGCATCGCCCAGTATTATGCCGAATATGACCGAGAAAACGATGTTGCTATAACCAATAGCCGAAACCTCGCCTGTATTGCCATAGGTAAATGCCTTCGTGAGCAGAATTTGACCTGCCAAAGCAGAAAGAGCCAGTAAGGCAATCCAGATCCATTCGCTTCCTATGGGCCAGTAGAAGGATCCAAAAAGAAACGCCAGTGAATCGATATAAATGTATTGCCCCAAAAACATAGATATAATGGGTAGCACGATACCCGAAAACATAAACGAAAGCACAATAGAGCGGGAGTCGTAGTAGCCACTAAGCTGCTTGATACTCATATAAGCCAGAGCCGTCATAATGGCATTGGCCAAGCCGAAAGTATGGTATTTGATGGATGTTAAGTCTATTTTGAACTGCGGCAAAAAGATACAACAAATGCCACCAAAGCCTACCAAAACAGCTATCCAGTTTTTTAAATCTAGTTTTTCTTTTAGAAAATATCCCCCAAGAAGTGCCAAGATGATGGGGTAAGATTGTTGGTAGGTAATGGCTTCGGCAAGGCCTATTTTGGTGATACTGAAGAAGAAAGTATAAAGTGCCAAAGTGCCGATTACGCCCCTGAAAATCAGTAAGCTCATTTTTCCGCCAACTTGAACCAGTGGCCGCTGATAGATAGTAAACAAAACGAAAACTACACCGATGATATTCCTAAAAAAAACCAATTCCACTGAGCTAATTCGTTTCCCTAATACTTTTGTACATGCACCAGAAACGGAAAAGCAAAATGCCGCTCCGAGCATATACCAAAGTCCTTTTTTCGAAGTATTGCTCACGTTAGCTCTAAATAAAAAGTCTGATTAAGAAATACCAAATAGTCCAATAAATGGGCAAGGCCACTATTAATAGGCCTAAATATATCGAATCATAGAAAACTGTTCCCTTCGTTTTGGCTCTTACAAAAGCGTTTAATAGCAAATGTACTGGAAAGTGTAAAACGTAAGTGAAGTAGTAAAACCAAGAACTTCCAAAAGTGGGCTTGTTAAAATTTCTGGTAATCAGATTATTGAGTCCAGTAGTTAGTTTTTCGTTGAAAGTCCTGATGGCTTTGCCGTCCATAGCCAATTCTTCAAAATCGGTTTGTTTTATAGCTGGTCCAAAATTAAGACTTATATTTTTACCAACTTTGGCAAATTCAGAATAATTAATTGCCACGGGCACGATTACCATTTCTGTTCCAGACATCCAAGTTTGCATGGCCAGTCTACTTGTGCCTTTTTTTAAGGGCAAAAGTTCGACTTGATTTGTGCAAAGGCCTTCGCTAAAAATAAGCACTTGGCTTTTGTTCTTAAAAATCTCCGAGCAACGCTCAAAAGTTTCATCATTTTTACCCAAATATTCCTTTCCCTCAGAAATTCTGTAGATTGGCATCATGAAGAATTTAGCAAGAATTTTGCGAGCCAACGGTTTTTTGAAGGCATCGCCACGAGCCAAGGACCAAATGGGTCTGTTTACTTTGCAATCGATGATGATGGCATCAAGAAAAGAGTTTGGGTGAAATCCAGCCAACAATACGGCTCCTTCTTTTGGCAAATTGTCTATTCCATTTATCTCAATTTTTTTTATAAAAAATCTTAAAACAAATCGAATAAACTGACGTAAAACTATGTAGGTCATTCTATATTAAAAAAAACAAAAGCCCATTTTAAGGGCTTTTGTTGATGTTACTTATTTCTTAGTTTTTAATTTGTTAGCGATGAACTGCCCAAGTTTGGTGCCAGCCTTGTTGCCTTCGTCACACCCCGATTTGTAGTGGATTCCTCCATAAATCCTACTTATAGATGACTCCAGGGCTGCTTCTCTAAATGAGGTAAATTTCCTTACTCCGTGATCATATTTAAATTCGGTAGAGTCTGTAAAAGCAATATTGTCCCCAAAAGCGGCAGTTAGAGCCTCAGCAGATGCTGCAGAAATAGTACTGTGACCAGAGGTATATTCTGGGAACGGCGGCGTTTGAAGAAACGGCATCCATTTCGGGTCTATATCAGCGTTTATAACTGTTTCGGGCCTAATTTTTTCAGTTCGATATTTTTCGTGCCAACAAGCTATAAATCCATCAAAAAGAGATATGGCCACCCTTAAATAAGCATCTTGTGCTTCGTAGATGTTTTTATTGGTCTGTTGACACGCAGTTCTAGTTATGGCCATCCAGTGTCCGCCGGGAGTCATTTTTTTATTTGCAAACATCACATGACCTTGTACGTTCATCACAAATGCGTTGTCGTCCCAAAACCAAGCTATATCTTTCTGTTCTTGTGTTAAATTGTTCACAGTTTCATAAACCGCTTTTACTTCTTTGCGGAATTCACTGTTGGGGTCTTTAGAGAATGGTATAACTGGAGCAGGCTGAAACTGACCCGCTGAGTCTATTGCTAAGGTTCTGATGGTCGGCCAATATGGCTCCATGGCATCGGCATATTGTGGGGGAGTAGGGACCCACTTGTCACCACTTGTTTTTACAGAGTATCTCAAGCCTCTGGTTTGTAGGTAGTTGTCTTTTTTTGAATAGGCTAGAACGTGCTTTGCGACAGCTTCTCCAAATGCCATAGATCTCTCATATACATCAGAAGGCACACCGGCATCTTTAAATTTCTGATAGGTTTGCTTTTCGAAGTCGTCGTATTTTGTAACCGTAAAAGTGAGGGTTCGGGCAATAGTCATTATGGCTTTTACACTCGCCAGTGAATGGCAATATTCTTTGCCTGTTTCGGGTTTTGGAAAATCCGTCAAATCCTTCAGCTGCCCGGCCATAGTTTGGTATTCTGGATTGCCGGCTATCAAGGCCTCATATCCTGCAATGGTGGCGTAGGCATATATTCTTGAAGAAACAGGAGGCGAAAATATGTCGTGAATGATTACGTCAGTCAGTTTTTCGTATGCATCATGTATAAACTGAGGATTGTCTGTGACTTTACTATATTCTTTAGCAGTTTTTGATTTACATGCAGAGAAAATTACTACCGCAAGTAAAATGACATACTTTTTCATTGGTTTGGTAAGTATTTATTGATCTAAAATGTTTTCCTCTAAAGTACTTTGTTTTTCCTTTCCGTGTAAAATATTTACAATTTCTTTGATATTATACACGTCTCTGTTGTACTTATTGCTCAACAAAATTACGACAAAATCTTCTCTTAAATCAAAAAACATGATAGTATTATAACCTTTCCACCAGCCCGTATGATAAATGTAGTCGGTTTGTTGTAATTCATTGACCCACAGCCTAAATCCATAACCGTAATTTCTGAGCCCAGGATGCTCAAAACTCCGTGGTGTGTACATTTCTCTTAAGTTTTCCTTCGATAAAATACTCTCTGATTTCAAGACATTATACCACTTGAGTAGGTCGCCCGTGGTAGAATATATCCCCTTGTCGCCCATTATATCGTCATAAAAATCTTTCTCAAGTTTTCTGCCGTTTTGGTACCCGATTGTTTTGTTAATATTTAACTGAGGGTTTTTAGAGACACCCGTGAATGTATTGGTCATGCCGGCAGGCAGCAGTATTTTTTCTTTCAGATAATCATCAAATGATTTTCCTGAAACTTTTTCAACTATGGCAGCCAGAACAGCAAAATTGGTGTTGTTGTACGAAAAAAAATGATCAGGAAGATTCAAGGCTTTTGGAGTTGGCACGGCGTTGGCAAACCACTCCATTATTTGTTGGTTGCTGGGGTAGATTTTCTCCGAACGAACTTTCACATCAAATTCATATTGATAATAAGGTAAGCCGGATCGGTGCGAAAGCAGGCTGCGGATGGTTACTCCATCATAAGGAAACTTTGGATAATAGTCTTTTACTGTATTGTCTAGGCCCAACTGCCCATCTTGCACCATTTTCATAATGGCCACGGCCGTAAAGGTTTTGGACAATGACGCAAGCTGAAACTTCGAGTCTTTGGTGTTTGGAATGGTATCTTTGGCAAATCCAGACGATTTTTCGAACAGAACCACGCCCTTTTGTGCCACCAACACGCTACCGTTGAATCCGTTGGCTATCTTTCGATTGACTATTTCGGCTATCAGTGCGGTTTTGTGTTCGGCATTGATTTCCTTTTTTATTTTCTTGATTTCTGCCTCAGTCAGTACTTTTTCAGTTGGTTTATTTTCTGTATTTGCCTTTTCGGTTTTGTTACAGCCAAATACCAAACCCACACTTATCACCCACACACAAAACCGTAAAAACTGCATTTATTAAGAATTTTGAAGACTTTTGAAATATACATGTAGCAGAAATGTGACAATAGAAGTAAACAAAACACTGGCTACAACTTTGAGGGAGGTATTCAGAAAATAATTTAACGAACCGGCCTCTAGAAAGAACAAATAAACATGATGCACGAAAGTAAGAATCACAATGTACCTGATAAATCTCTCCATGCCCATGCCATCGAGCGAAATCACCAGTTCGGTATCGAGGCCTTTGGTAGGAAAAAGTACTTTGATAATATAACTCCTCAAATAGGCCAAAAGCAGACTCGCGGAGGCGTGCATGCCCGCCGTGTTGTAGAACAGGTCTACCGCTAAACCCACCAGAAAGGCAATAAGTAAGATGGCCGAAACTGGCGTATTGCTTGGTAGAAACAGTATAATAGAGATATAAACAAAACAAAATGCCACCTCAAAAAACACCAAGTTGCGAACTATAAATACTTGCAGAAACAAGTATAACGCCACAGTACCTATAACTTTAAATAACGTTTGAGTATTCACTTAATTTACTGGTTTTGCTTCTACTTGTTTTTGATTGTCTATCAGCTTGTTGTTGACCACATACACATACACCAAGCTCGAAAAATCCGTAGAAAGTCTCACATTTATATCATAAAAAGCTTCGCTAGGCGATGCGGAAATTTTGCTTACACGCCCAATCATTATTTTCGGAGGGAAAATAGAGTTTTGCATAGATGTCACCACGCTGTCGCCTTTGGTAACTGGCTTAAACCGATCTACCGTGGTAAGCTCTATAATACTTGGATTGGTGCCTCCCCATTTACCGATTCCTAAAGCAGTGGTTTGCTCTTTTCTGAGTTTGGCTCCGAGGATTTCGGAAGAGACCTGAAAACCAGAGTGGAGTATAGACGACACCCGTGAGTAATTCTCATTACACGACATCACTTGCCCCACTATCCCTTGGGGACATATTACACCCATGCCAGGTTTTATACCGTCTTTGGTGCCTTTGTCGAGGGTTATATAATTGTCAGTAAGATTTTCGGTGCTGCTGATAACCTTGGCTACCAGAAAATTGAACCTGTTAGCCATCACAGAGTCTGGCTTGTAACCTATGTCTTTCAGTGCTGCCAGTTCATTGGACCTGGTAAGTTCTTCGCGGAGCTTTTTATTTTCCAAGGCCAGTTGGTCGTTTACCTTACCTAAATTCATAAACTCTCTTGCATCTTGAGAGAGTTTCAAGGATTTCGCCACTGCCGAATTGGTGGTGTTGAAGAAGGTCACATCCCAGTATACGCTGTTTTTGGATATCAAGTAGAAACAAGCTATCTGCAAAAACAGAAACATGAAAAAATGCCTTATTCTATATAATATTCCGAATAGTTGAGACATGAATATTTATATTTAAAAAAAAGGTATCCAAATTGTTTAAGAATGGATACCCTGTTAAAATATTTTTTCTAAGAAAATTACTGTACCAATACAGCCTGATATTTGGCGATGTTTTTTAGCACTTCACCAGTACCTCTTACTACGGCCTTGAGCGGATCGTCGGCAACGTGTATCGGCAACTTGGTTTTAACTTCCAATCTCTTGTCTAGTCCATGAAGCAACGCTCCACCACCTGTTAGGTAAATGCCGTTTTCGTAAATATCTGCCGAAAGTTCTGGCGGAGACATTTCCAATGCTCTCATGATCGCCTCTTCAATTTTGGAGATAGATTTGTCAAGAGCGTAGGCAATCTCACTGTAAGTTACCTTTATTTCTTTCGGAATTCCGGTCATTAGGTCTCTTCCTCTGATTTCTATGTCAGCAGGAGGGTTCTCTAAATCTGGTAGGGCCGAACCTACTTGTATTTTTATAAATTCTGCCGAACGCTCACCTATAAGAAGGTTATGCTCTCTACGCATATAGTCAACAATGTCTCTAGTGAATAAATCACCAGCAATACGAACCGAAGACTCACACACAATACCAGAAAGTGCAATGACCGCAATCTCTGTAGTACCACCGCCGATGTCGACAATCATAGAGCCGTTGGGTTGCTCAATGTCAATGCCAATACCGATAGCCGCGGCTATAGGCTCATGTACCATGTAAACCTCCTTAGCACCTGCGTGTTCAGCCGAGTCTTTTACGGCTCTTTTCTCTACCTCAGTAATACCAGAAGGAATACAAATCACCATTCGGTGCGATGGAGAAAAGAATAAATTACGGCCAGTATTTATCATTTTTATCAAACCTCTGATCATGAGTTCAGCAGCTGTAAAGTCCGCTATCACGCCGTCTTTGAGTGGTCTGATGGTTTTGATGTTTTCGTTGGTTTTTTCATGCATCTGCATGGCTTTGTGGCCAATGGCCAAAACCTTGCCCGACACCTTATCTAACGCAATGATCGACGGTTCGTCAACCACTATCTGATCTTTATATATTATCAAGGTATTGGCAGTACCTAAATCTATCGCAATATCGCTCGTAAGGAAACTAAAAAATCCAGCCATGGAAGCTTTTGGGTTATACTTTTATAAAATGAAAGTGCAAATTTATAACTTATTTTTCAATTATCTTTAATGACCACGTTTTTATTGAAAAAGTATCTGTTTTGTTGGTTTTAGTCCAAAAATTGATAAATAAACCCAAATTTGCCAAGAATCAGTGTTCGTGATTGGAGCAGGTTTTTTGGTGCATATTCCAGTTGGTAAGGTATGCTATGGCCATTAAAACCGAGCCTGAAATTACGTAGAGCGACTCCTGTGATTCATTAACCACAAAAAGCCCAATATATTGCAAAACACTAGAACTAATAAGCAACAATAATGGAGAAATTTTGTGATGAACTTTATAGTCTTTGGTAAGCAGCAATACGGCCAAAACAAAACTCCCAACCACCAACATAATTTCGAGCGTGTGATTTAGAAATCCTTCGGCCACAATAGGCAAAAGTGTAATAATAAATGGCATGGATAAACAATGTATCAAACACAAAAACGAGAGCGTCATGCCTGTTTTGTGTAGTAGATGCGAATGTTTTCTAATTCTTTTTAGCATTAAATTTGGAATTGATAAATGCAACAAGGCTGCAAATATAAACATGTTAATCTATTTTTCGTTCCACCAGGTAGCATATTATTATTTTTTTAATAGTATGCTTGCATAATAATTTTGGAAGTAATAGATTTGTAATTGTTATGCTTGCATACTAATTTTTGTTTTATAATGTTTGTATTGTTTTATTTGACCTTTAAATAATAATTCAGGATATATGAAAAAATCTATAAAGAAGGTAGCCGTTTTGGGTGCTGGTATCATGGGTAGCCGTATTGCTCTTCATTTTGCCAACATTGGCTGCGAGGTTTTGTTGCTCGATATGGTTCCGAAAGAACCAAACGATGCCGAAAAAGCCAAAGGATTGGATGTTTCAAGTCCATTTGTACGAAATAGAATCGTTAGTGATTTATTTCAAGCAGCTTGTAAAGCGAGTCCATCGCCTATCTACGGCCAAAAATCTCTTGCCAAAGTGAAACTGGGCAATTTCGATGACGACATGGTCAAAATCAAGGAGGTTGATTGGGTCATTGAGGTGGTTGTAGAAAAGCTAGAAATCAAGAAGTTGATTTATGATAAAGTTGAGCAACACCGCAAGCCCGGAACATTGGTAACCTCAAATACTTCGGGTATTCCCATTCATTTGATGGCCGAAGGCAGAAGTGAAGATTTCCAGCAGAATTTCTGTGGAACGCACTTTTTCAATCCTCCAAGATACTTAAGATTACTCGAAATAATTCCGGGTCCCAAAACCGACCAGGCCATTATAGACTTCCTTATGCATTACGGAGATCTTTTTCTTGGTAAGCAAACCGTTTTGTGTAAAGATACCCCAGCATTTATAGCCAACAGGCTAGGTATTTATGCCATGGTACAAACCATCAGAGCTACCGAGGAGCTTGGTCTAACCATAGAGCAAGTGGACAAACTCACGGGCTCTGTAGTAGGAAGGCCAAAGTCGGGTTCATTCCGACTTTCTGATGTGGTTGGGCTTGATACAACCGTAAACGTATGCAATAACCTTTCTGCGATCTTGACCACTGACGAGTCTGTGGAGGCTTTCAAATTGCCGACCATTATGGCCAAGTTGATGGAAAACAAATGGTTAGGCGATAAAACAGGACAAGGGTTTTACAAAAAGACAAAAGACGAAAACGGTAAGACCGTAATACTTGGGTTGGACTTTGCGACGATGGAGTACCGACCGTCTGAAAAAGTGAAATTCGCAACTTTAGAAACCACAAAAGGTATCGACACCGTTGCGGGTAGAATTCCTGTTTTGCTAAAGGGAACAGATAAGGCAGGTGAGTTTTACAGAAAGACTTTCGCTGATGCGTTCAAATATGCTTCTTTCAGAATTCCTGAAGTGGCAGACGAATTATACAAAATAGATGACGCCATTTGTGCTGGATTTGGCTGGCAGTTGGGTCTTTTTGCTACTGCCGATGCAGTAGGTGTAAAAGCTTTTGTAGAAATGATGGAAGTCCAAAACCTAAAACCTGCTCATTGGGTTTACGATATGCTTTCGGCCGGGTGTGAATCTTTCTACAAAATAGAAAATGGCAAAAAACTGTATTATGATATTCCGACGAAATCATACAAGGTAATTCCAGGCACCGAGTCGTTTATAATATTAGACAATATTCGTAAAACCAATGTGGTTTGGAAAAACGCCGGAGCGTCTATTTTTGATTTGGGCGACGGTATTTTGGGTGTAGAATTCCAGTCTAAAATGAACACCTTAGGAGCAGAACCTATTGAGGCTTTAAACAAAGCTTATGGCTTGGCCGAAAAAGATTTCCGTGGTTTGGTAATTGGGAACGACAGTCAGGAGGCGTTTTCTGCTGGAGCAAACTTGGCCATGTTGTTTATGTTTGCCGTTGAGCAAGAATATGACGAGATTGATCTCATGATAGCTCAGTTTCAAGAAACTATGATGCGTGCTAGGTATTCATCGATTCCGGTGGTTACCGCACCACATACTTTGGCTCTTGGTGGTGGATGTGAAATAAACCTTCATGCCGACAAGGTAGTAGCCTCGGCAGAGACCTACATGGGCTTGGTAGAGCTAGGTGTGGGTCTGATACCCGCCGGTGGTGGAACTAAAGAAATGGCCCTGAGAGCTTCGGATTTATATCAGCCCGGCGATGCAGAGCTAAATATCCTTCAGTCGGCATTTATGAACATTGCCCAAGCCAAAGTTTCTACTTCTGTGCAAGAAGCCTTTGACATGAATTATTTGAAACCGAACCGTGACCAAATCGTGCTTAATCGCAGTAGGTTGATAGCGGAAGCCAAGCAAGCAGCCATTGAGTTGGCCGAAAATGGTTATACACAGCCTATCCGCCGAAACGACATTAAAGTCCAAGGAAAAACAGGTATCGCACTTTTCAAGGCAGGTATAAAATCTATGCGAATGGCCAATTATATCACTGACCATGATGCATTAATAGCCGATAAATTGGCTTATGTAATATGTGGTGGAGACCTGAGCTATCCTCAGTTGGTGAGTGAAAAGTATCTCCTTGAGCTTGAAAGAGAGGCGTTTTTGTCACTTTGTGGCGAACGCAAAACCATGGAGCGTATGCAAGGCCTATTGAGTGGAGGCAAGCCACCACGAAACTAGCCTCGGCTCCGCTCGGCTACCGAAGATTCTGCCAGTCCGGTGGCTGAGCGGAGTCGAAGGTACCGTTGGCTCAGTCGACGAATTACGATTAACAAAAAAATGGATTAAAAAATTTAGCAAAAATGGATGCATATATAATTGATGGATATAGATCGCCGGTGGGAAAAGCTCCCAAGGGCGTTTTCAGATTTACTAGACCAGACGACCTGGCGGCAGATGTTATCAAGCATTTGCTGAGCAAAGTGCCCGCCTTGGACCCTGCCAGAGTAGATGATATCATTGTAGGTAACTCTGTGCCAGAAGCCGAGCAAGGCATGCAAATGGCCAGATATATTTCTCTTTTGGCTTTGGGTAAAACTGTGCCTGGTGTTACGATAAACCGTTATTGTGGCTCGGGAGTAGAGTCTATCGCCATGGCCGTGGGCAAAATATCTGCTGGCATGGCAGACTGTATAATAGCTGGAGGTACGGAGTCGATGTCTCTGGTGCCAACTACAGGCTACAAAACGGCTCTGAATTATGGTATAGCAAGCGAAAACCCTGATTACTATGTAGGCATGGGTCTTACTGCCGAAAACGTAGCCCAGAAATACAAAATAAGTAGAGATGAGCAAGATCAGTTTTCGTATCAATCTCACCAAAAAGCACTTGCTGCACAAGCTGCAGGCTATTTTGATAGCGGCATAGTGCCGATTGTAGTAAAGGAAACCTATTTTGATGCGGCTTCAGGCAAAAAGAAAACCAAAGAATATACCGTAACCAAAGACGAAGGCCCAAGAGCCGACACGAGCGTTGAGGCACTTGGAAGATTAAAGCCTGTCTTTGCGGCCGGAGGAAGTGTAACTGCCGGAAACTCCTCTCAAACTTCAGATGGAGCGGGTTTTGTGATAGTAATGTCTGAAAGGTTGATGAAAGAACTAAACCTATCGCCCATAGCTAGAATGGCTTCTTATGCTGTAGCTGGTTGTGAGCCAAGTTTGATGGGCATAGGGCCGGTGTTCGCCATTCCGAAGGCCCTAACCCAGGCTGGATTAAAACTAAGTGATATAGACCAAATAGAGCTCAACGAGGCCTTTGCGGCTCAGGCTTTGGCGGTAGTAAAAGAACTGGATATAGACCAAAGCAAGCTCAACCCCAACGGCGGAGCTATAGCTCTAGGTCATGCTTTGGGTTCAACGGGAGCCAGGTTATCCGTACAACTTTTCAACGAGATGCGGAGAAGAAACCAAAAATACGGTATGGTGACAGCCTGTGTAGGCGGTGGCCAAGGAGTGGCCGGCATTTACGAGCTATTGTAATAGATTGATTGATAGAAGGATAAAATTTCGCCTCCAGCAATGGGGGCGTTTTTTTTGTGGTGTGTTGTCGTGTTTTTATTAATGTATAACAAATTGGCTCAAATCTCATAGCCCTCAGCCACCATGAAAAAGCATGGACAGAAAACTACCCTGCAAAAGGCTTGATTAGTTATCGATGGGGTTTGAAATGGGAGATTTATAAACAAAAAACAGATTTTTACTTGACGTTGAAGAAAAAATTAATTACTTTTGTCAAGTAAACAAAAATCAATGTCAGCAATTAATCAAAATATAGATTTCGCCGAACGCCTTGCCAGTGCAAGACGCATGGCTGGACTATCACTACAGGAATTGGCTGATTTAATGGAGAATAGCATCAGCAAACAAGCCATTCACCAATTTGAGCAAGGTAAATCAAAACCCGAAGCCGGCACTTTGCAGAACATTGCCAATGCCTTAAAGGTTAGTCTCGACTATTTTTTCAGGTCTAATACCCTGACTTTTGAAAAGCTTGCCTACCGAAAAAAAGTAAAACTTACCAAAACCGAAGAGGCCGCCATACAAGAAACCGCCAAAGACAAACTGGAGCGGTATTTTGAAGTTGAATCACTTACCGACACCGTTTTAAAGTTTCAAAATCCCATAGCAGGTACTTATATCACCAATCAGGAGGATATTGAAAAAGCCGCTGAAAGTCTTAGACAAAAGTGGGAGCTTGGTGTAAAACCTATTCCAAGCGTGATAGAAATGCTGGAAGAAAAAGGCCTGAAAGTGATAGAAATTGATGCTTCGGATGCTTTTCAAGGGTTTAGTGCGGAGGCCAATGAGGAGTTGGTAATTGTGCTGAATAAAAATAACGATGCCTGTCGCAAACGTTTCACTGCCGTGCATGAGTTGGCCCATATTGTTCTGCAAATAGACGAAAGTCTGGACGAAGAAAAAGCCTGCCACAGTTTTGCGGGAGCATTTTTGTTTCCAAGGCAAAGTGTAATAAAAGTGTTTTCTGAAAAAAGGAAGAAAGTAGCATTTGCAGAGCTAAAGCAGCAAAAAGAATACTACGGACTTTCGATACAAGCCCTATTGATGCGGCTCAGAAACCTCGAAATCATCAATGATTCTACCTACAAAGGCTTTATGATTTGGATGACCAAAATGGGTTATCGAACCAAAGAACCTGGACAATACGCAGGAGTAGAAAAGGCCATTCGGTTTTCGGGTTTGGTCTATCGGGCGGCCATAGAGGAAGTGGTATCCTTGAGCAAAGCTGCAAGTTTGGCCGGGCAAAGTTTGGGGGATTTTAGGAAGGAGTTAATGGGGGAATAATTATTTAAACACCATCTTTCTTCTCATTAACTAAAAAGTTTACCAAATATCCAATGTAGAATAATAAGCACATCGCCTTGTAGCTATTAACCTCTGTGCCATAATCTAAACTTTCTCCATGCAATACAGAATGACGAGTAAAACCAATGTAATCCTCTTTACTTTCATGTTTGTTGAAACCTACTTTAGTTTTAAGAGGCTCTAAAAAGGCGACATAAAGAGAATCAATGCTTTGTTGTTTTGCCCATTTTCTAGTATGTGGAATATGCTTTTCGCCATTCTCTTCATAAGAACCGGAAAACATGGAGAAGCCTGTAATTTTTTTGCAAATTCCATCAGATTGAGAAAGAAAAACAGGTATGGATAAATTATAGTCTTTATTTCGATGTGCCTTTAATGCAGATTCTATTAAGCCTTTTCGTTCTGGGAAATTAGAGATAAGTTCCTCATATAATTCTTGCTGATGTCTATCTATTAAATTAATTATTTGTTGGTTAATCCAAACTAAACTTTTATCTTCTGAGATATAATTTGCCCAATCATGAGCTTGAAGAATTGAACTTGTAAAAGGTAAATACCAACCATAATCTGCTAACTTTTTAATATTTTCAGGTGCACTTTCCCTAGCTAAATTGATTAACTCACTAAGTTTTTCAAAAATTTCTTTTGATGGCTTAGTTGTCTGCTCAATGTGTTGTTTAATCCTAATAAGATTTTCAACGAGTGGCTTATTTAATTCATTAAATTTTTGAAGGGCAAGTGCCATTTTTTTTATACCCTCATTGAGAGTTTTATTTTGCTCGCCATCCAATATTAATTGTGCCATTTTTCAAATCGTATTAATTTAAAAATCTTCCCAAGAACAAAGTACTGTAAAAGATTTTAAAGATTGATAAACAAAAGAGAAGCTAAAGTATATTTATGAACCACTGTGAATAAGCTCCAACCTTCTTTCGTGTTTATTTCGGTCTTTAAGCGACCTTATTAGTTATGTTACTTACACTTCGTTTATTTCATATATTTGCCTACTTCTTTGATATCCTCCTTATTTCTTTATAGTTTTATTTTCTGCGGTTACAAGCCACATTATGGAAGTACAAAGGAAAATACCTTAGTACAACTGATTTTATGGAAATCAAAATTGTGTTCTGAATTTTCCATAATCACCCAATTTTAAACTCTACTTTCTAAAAAGTTGAGTTACTAATTCAAGCT
Source organism: Leadbetterella sp. (assembly GCA_035299025.1). Taxonomy (GTDB): domain Bacteria; phylum Bacteroidota; class Bacteroidia; order Cytophagales; family Spirosomataceae; genus Leadbetterella. The sequence goes on along the minus strand of DATGXK010000008.1, from coordinate 731,086 downwards.
CAATAAAATATCATTTCAAGCTCAAAATGTCAAAAAATGAGCTGCATATTGGCAATGTTTTGAGCTACAAAATATGTTAAAGAACAAATACTAGGCTGAGGCGAAAGGGAAACTAGTTTATTTCTTTGCTATTTTAATGGCCAACAAACATTGCCCTTTATCATTCAGAACCGTGGATTCATTGGATTATAAAAAAGCTATGTTGGTTTTTTATGAACAAAATAATGTGCAGCCAATGAAACAAATCTTCATCGACCAGTACGAATTTGCGGTTAAAACATATTTCTGAAAAACTTCAATTCTCAAGATGTTTTGAATCCCTTAGACGGGAGAGTAAGTGTTTCATTTTACCAAGTCTTGTCTCCCCCCTACCACTTTTCAGGTATTTCAAGCAATCCTTGTGTGAGTATTTCCACCCCCATCCACGTACTAAATACCCTAAAAAAACTCTGGTAAGAGTACGCTAAAACATTAATAATAAGGCTATTAATTTTGAATCTTAAAAAATTAATAGCATGAAAATTGATAAAACAAAGTTTAAATTGGAGGCCGCCGTGGAGCGGTTGTTGCCTGCCCGTAGTCAGTCCATGTATTTTGCCTCAGCTCAGGCTCTGGCTTTTAACGAAAACACCACTTGGGAAGAACTCACCTGCGTGGGCTACAATCCCGAAAGCCGCAAACTGGAGGCTGTGGTTCAGCTCAAACAGGCGTTTGGCTATTCTGGTGGTCTCTGCACCAACGGCTCTACAGAGTTCGTTCGGTTTTTTATCGACTGGGGCTCAGGATTTGAAGATGCGGGCCTTACTGGTTTTAAGGCTTTTGATGTGCCGAACATTCCGAGCAACAACCATCCACTGCATTTTATGGTGCAACAAACCCTCAACGAGGCTATGCACCGTAAAATTTGTACGGTTCCGGTGCTTCCAAAAGTGCGTGCCATACTCTCTTGGAACAGCATCCCGAGCCATGATCCCAACCAAACGGTGGGCTTTGGAAATAAACTTGATGTCAGGATTCAGATAAAACCGCGTCGTTGGTTTTTGGGCGATCTGTTGGATTTTTCTAAAATAAAAATAGCACCAGAACTATCAGAAATGCTCCAGTTAAATCAGGTTTTGACCATGCAAAAGCAGGAGGTTTCCGTTGAAAAATTACTAAAAATCAACACGGCCGCCAAGGTACCTGCCCACCGTACTTTACACAGTTTTATGAGCGAAGCGGCCGGTTTTTCGGGTTTAAAAATGGCCAAGAATCCAGTTTTTGAGAAAATAGACCTTGGCAAATTTGACCTCAACTGGGAGAGTATCTACAAAGGCTACGACAAAGAGTTCAATACTAGTTTTGAGGAACTCACCTGTGTAGGTCTTAACTCCGCCAATGATACCTTGGGAGCGGTGGTACATATCAAAAAACAAAATGGCTACAGTGGCTCCCTTTGTCAGAAAGGTTCCACAGAGTATGTGGCTTTTTGGGGAGATTTTGACAACAATGGTGTGTTTGAATATCTCGGTACCAGTGAAGTAGAGGTACATGATATTGGGCAGATTCCAGACGAAGGCTTGAATTATAACGTACAGTTGCCGCTTAACTTGGAGCCTTATTTGCAAAGGTGCAGCAGCCCAAGAATAGCCAAAATAAGAGCGGTACTTTCGTGGCAAACGCCACCTTCTACTACCGACCCTAACGCCGCAGTTTATTGGGGAAACCGTCGCGAAGTTATGGTGCTTTTGAGAGCCAAAGGAAGCCAAACCAGCGACTTGCATTTTCATTATCACGATATCGGCGGCGTGCCAGAGGATTTGATTCAAGGCGGGTTGGCCTACCAAAGCCCTGTTAGTCAGATCAATAACAACCGCCCTTTTGGTGGTTCGGTACATATCGGGGGTAGGTTTGGCAGTGCGGGTGTACACTACAAAGTAGAGTATTCGGCAAATGGCTTCACTTGGCTACCTGCCAAAACAGGCGTGCAGAATTTTGCGGTCTATAATCCTGTAACTAATTCTTACCAGACTCAGTCGCAAGACTCTGCCGACGGCTGGTACATTTCGGTAGAAAATCTGGGTGGAGCTATTCCTGTAGACGAGCAAAACGCCACCTTGGTAGATTGGAATACCGCTGGTCTACAAGGCAACTATCAAATACGGGTACTGTACACCTTGGATCCAAGCCACAGCAGTTTTATTACTACCGCTCCGAAGGACGTAAGGATAAATAACATCAGGTACGATGCAAATACGGCTTTCCATAATTACATGGCCGGTGGATTGTCGCTCAGCGGTGTAAACAGTGTCGATATGATTTTTGACAATGGTGGAGGTTGTATCAGTCAGCCCAAAGGCACAAACTTTACGGGTTCGTTTAAGGCCACCCATGCGTATTTTTCGCAGGCTCAGCTATTTGTGATGCCGGCCAACTCTAATGCAGTCTTGTCTTCCGGAGTAGTTACCACAGCCCCAAGTGGCACATTGGTGAGGCCTATTGATGCGGCCCACGTCAGTGGATTTGGCAGTGAAGCATGGACGCTCAATACGGGAGCAATGGCCAAATGCGGCTATGTGTTGGTACTCAATGCCTTTGAGAGAACCATCTACAACAACGACCAGAATCTGCCTTTTGCTACGGTTTCTATTGGTTTTGCGGTTATCTAAATCTCATTTCTGGTTTTCTTACAAAAAGGTGATTTCTTCAATGAAATTGCTTTTTTGTTTTAAGAAAAGGCAGACAAAATGCTAACTGCGAACAGTCAAGAGCAAAACATTTCTATAAACAGCTATTTCCCGCTTTTTATCTTCTCCGCTACTTCTCTAATTAAAAGTGCTGTCAAGGCTCCGATAGCAAATATCGAAAGAAACTGAACGGTGCGTATGTTTTCGTTGCCCGCAATACGCGTAAAATTCCCAACCGATAGCATTAGCAATACAGCAAGAAGTACTAATCTTTTGTTTTTCATGGGGTTAGGGGGTTTGGTTTGTATATCAAATGTACTCTTTTTTTTAATAAACACATAGGCATATAGATGGCATAGGATTTTTGGTAGCTTGAAATTTTATTTTTTTGAGGTGTTTTCCTTTTTAAATTGCGATATAAATACTTTGAAATTAACTATGGGAATCTCAAACGAACTTTTGGCTTTCTTAAAAGACTTGAAAGCCAACAATAACAAAGAATGGTTTACAGCCAACAAAGGCCGATACGAAACCGCAAAGGCAGAGTTTGAAACTTTCATCACCGAACTTTTTGCTCGAATAGCGGTCTTCGACCCAAGTATTGGTCACTTGAAAGCTAAAGAATGTATTTTCAGAATTTACCGTGATGTGAGGTTTTCGAAAGACAAATCACCTTACAAAACACACTTTGGGGCACATATTTCTATCGCCGCTAAAAAGTCTGAGATACATACTCGCTCTGGCTATTACATTCACATTGAGCCAGGTGACAGTATGTTGGCAGGTGGAGCATATTTGCCACAGGGCGACTGGCTCAAAGGCATCAGGCAGGAGATTGATTACAATGGTGCCGATTTGGTAAAAATTCTTGAAAATCCTGACTTCAAAAAGACTTTTGGTGAAATAGAAGGTGAAAAATTAGCCAGAATGCCCAAAGGATATCCTGAAGATCATCAATACATTGAACTTCTCAAAATGAAAAGTTTCTTGGCAACTCATAAATTAAAGGATTCAGACCTAACCAAGGACAATTTTACAGAAACTGCCGCAAAAGTATTCGAAACGCTGAAGCCATTGGGCGATTTTTTGAATAGAAGTTAAAAACATGTAGATACATATTATGTAAATGAAAATATTTCCTTTTCTTTGAACTTAAATAGCTGTAATTCAATTTTTAGAGAGTAAACCCAATTCAAAATAGCGTGTTTGGAATAAATACTGAATGATTCCATTAAATCACAAAAAAGTCCGTTTGTAAAATTTGATTGTGGCTAATTTTAAAATCTGGAGTAAAAGTTAAAATCAAATTTTTCATGAGGACTCATTCGGTTCGGCGTCCCGATTTGTGAGTGTTTTTTTGTTACTTTTTTTCAAAAAAAAGTAAGGCTACTATGATTAAGGTAGTAGAACATTTTGAATAATAATTAAATGAAAAGAAGAAATTTCATAAAAGCCTCAGCAGGCGTTACAGCAATGGCAACACTTAGTTCATTAAAAAACATAGCAGACAGCTTACCCGAAACTGGTCAAAAAATGCCAGTCCTTTTTGTGGGCCATGGCAGCCCCATGAATGCGATAGAAGACAACGAATTCAGTCAGAAATGGCGTCAAATGGCCAAAAATATACCTAAACCAGTTGCTGTTTTGTGTATTTCGGCACATTGGCTCACCCGTGGCACTTTTGTTACGGCCGCTCCTCAGCTGCAAACCATTCATGATTTTGGCGGTTTTCCACAGGCACTTTTCAATGTTAAATATCCAGCTCCAGGTTCTCCGAAATTAGCGGCCGAAACAAAGAATTTAATAAAGAACACCGAGGTAGGGCTCGACCACGACTGGGGATTTGACCACGGCAGCTGGAGTGTGGTCAAACAAATGTATCCTGAAGCCAACATTCCGATGATCCAATTGAGCGTAGATTTCTATAAATCAGGCGAATATCATTATGAATTGGGGAAGCAGTTGGCTGCGTTAAGAAACAAAGGCGTATTGATATTGGGTAGTGGCAATATGGTACATAATTTGAGAATGATAAGTATTCCGAAAGGCTCCGATCCCGCCAAGGGATTCAACGTAGAATACGGGTTTGATTGGGCCATTGAGATGAATCAAATTTTCAAGAAATTGATAGCTGATAAGAATCATAAACCTCTTTGGGATTATAAAACTTTGCACAAAGATGCTCACTTGGCCATACCCACCCCAGACCATTATTATCCGCTGCTTTACACGCTCGGAGTACAGGACGACAAAGACAAAGTAGAGTTTTTCAATGACAAGGCTATTGCGGGTTCTTTGACTATGACCTCAGTAAAAATTGGGTAAGATATTTCGAAAAAGGGAAGCCAAAATCTCTAAAGGTTTTGGTTTTTTTTATGCATAAAAAATTCTTTTGGGTACTAAAAATGCAAAAAGTGTTTATTTTTTGGGTACTAAAAATGAAAAAAATAATTTCTTTTGGGTACTAAAAATGAAAAAAATGTATTATTTTTGGGTACTAAAAATGCAAAAATGTATTTTAAAAGGCTAGTTGATAGGCATTTAGTTGAGTGGAAAGACGCTGTTGAAAGAAAGCCTCTATTGCTTCGAGGTGCCCGACAAGTTGGAAAGTCATCGGCAGTGAAAAATTTGGCTAAGCAATTTGATAATTTTGTAGAGGTAAATTTTGAGGAAAACCCTGGTTTAATTGATTTGTTTGATGGAGATTTAAATCCTCAATATTTGATTCAAAATCTTTCAATTTTCCTCAACCAAGACATCATTCCTCATAAGACACTTTTGTTTTTTGATGAAATTCAGGTGTGTCCTCGGGCTTTGGCATCACTAAGGTTTTTTTACGAAAAAATGCCCGAATTGCATTTGGTTGCGGCAGGCTCGTTGCTTGAGTTTGCCCTTTCGGAACTTCCGACTTTTGGGGTGGGTAGAATAAAATCAATCTTTATGTACCCTTTTTCGTTTGATGAGTTTTTAGATGCTATGGGCGAGGAGAAACTGGTAAAAGCGAAGAACTCGGCTGATATTACGAATCCATTACCAGCAGCTATTCATCAAAAGTTAATTGATTTCCTGAAGGTTTACCTCTTAGTTGGTGGTATGCCAGAGGCAGTTGGGGCGTACGCAAAAAGTCAGTCTTTGCTTTCTGTTCAGCTTGTTTTGGATGAATTGTTTGTGTCTTTAAAGGCTGATTTTGTGAAATACAAAAAGCGTGTGCCAGCAGCTAGAATATCCGAAATTTTTGATTCTGTAATCAGTCAAAGTGGAGGCAAGTTTGTGTATTCCAAAGTAGGGCAAAACATCAACCATGGGCAAGCGAAGGAGACCCTAGAGCTACTGATTCAAGCGGGATTGGTATATCCTGTGACGCATACCTCAGCAAATGGCATTCCGTTGGGTGCAGAGTCAGACCCCAAAAAGCGTAAAATGATTTTATTCGATACAGGTATTTTTCAACGAATTTTGGGTCTTAATATTTCTGACTTTTTGTTTGACACAGATACATCATTAATAAATAAAGGGGCTATCGCTGAGCAATTTTGGGCTTTGGAATATTTGAAGTACAATTCTCCGTTTCAAATTTTAAACTTGTATTATTGGCATCGTGAAAATCCGAATGCAAATGCAGAACTGGATTATGTTATTCAAAAGGGTTCAGAGGTTTTACCGATAGAGGTTAAGTCTTCGGGCAAAGGAAGTATGCAGAGTCTTCGGCAATTTTTATCAGAGAAAAATAGACCATTTGGTTATCGGTTTTCCCTCGAAAATTATTCAGAGTATCAACAAGTAAAGAGTTATCCTTTGTACGGAGTAAAGGCATTTTTGGAAGAATAAATCAAGCCAATAATTCGGCTTCATGCTTCATTATTTCCTTAAACCAAACTGTGAAGTTTGCAGGATTTTGAAGAATTAAATCTTTGGTTTCTGAGATAGAAATCCACTTATAGCCAGCCACTTCGTCTGGATTAACAATAAAAGTATCGTTAAAAGTGCCTATATAAACATGGTCAATTTCGTTTTCCGTTAGACCATTGTCAAAAACGGCTTTGTACCTGAAGGTAAACTTATGCGAAAGTTCACAATCGAATCCCATTTCTTCCTGTAATCTCCTGTGCACCGCTGCCTCCATAGTCTCGCCTTCATTGGGATGCCCGCAGCAGGTATTTGTCCAAAGACCCGGAGAATGATATTTTCCAAAAGCCCGCTGGTGTATCAGTATTTCCTCTTTTTCATTAAAAACCAATATCGAAAATGCCCTGTGCAGCAATCCCTTTTGGTGTACTTCCAACTTTTCGCCGTGGCCTATGATGTTGTCGTTGTCGTCTACAAGCGGAATATTGATTATTTGCGGCATTCTAATGATTTACATTTAATTATAAACACAATGTTGAGTTTAAGTGTTTCGAATAATCAAAAAATTAGTAAATTGCCCAAAAAATTCAACCAGTGAAAATATACAATACTACCCAGGGCATAATTGCCGAAAAAGATTCAAAGTTTTTCAAAATTAATGATTTAGGTTGGGACCATCTCATCAATCAGCCTGCATTATTCGCTTTCTTGAATAACGAAATAAATAACTCAGAAAGCGTGGCTTCTTTAGACGAAAGCACAATTTTGGCACCCATAGTTTCTCAAGAAATTTGGGCTTCAGGCGTTACCTATCTCAGAAGTAAAACTGCCCGTATGGAGGAGTCCAAAGACGCAGGTGGCGGCGATTTTTACGACAGGGTTTATGATGCTGAACGTCCTGAGATATTTTTTAAAGCCACAGCCGCCCGTACAGTAGGTCATTTGCAAGACATCAGAATTCGGAAGGACTCTAAATGGAACGTTCCAGAGCCGGAGTTGACGCTTTTTGTGAATAACCAAAACCAAATCGCGGGTTATACTATTGGCAATGACGTCAGTTCGAGAGACATTGAAGGCGAAAATCCACTGTATTTGCCGCAGGCCAAAAGCTACGATAAAAGTGCGGCTATTGGGCCGTGTATTTTAGTTTTGGAAGAGCCTATAAGCAGAGATACAGACATTGCAGTAGAAATTCTTCGTGATGGAAAAACTGTTTTTGATGGAAAAACTCAGCTTTCGCAGATGAAACGCGAATTGCCCGAATTGGTTGAATATCTGACAAGAGAATGCAGTTTTCCACAAGGCGTTTTCTTGATGACAGGTACTGGAACCGTTCCACCAGACGACTTCACGATGATCAGTGGCGATGTCGTAAAAATCAGTATTGACAACATAGGTACGCTCATAAATACAGTAGAATAAATGCAAGTTTTAGGAAAAAATTTAATTGGATTCACAGAATCTTCGGAAGGCACAGTCGGTATTCAGGCCATCAATCCGGCCTCGGGTGAACCGATTGGCCCATTGTTTTTTAAGGCAACCACAAGCGAATTGGACTTAGCCGTGCACAAAGCCAAAGAGGCTTTTGCTATTTATAGAAAAAAATCAGGTACTGAAAAAGCCGCTTTTCTTGAAGCCATAGCTGCAGAAATCGAAGCATTGGGCGACACCCTAATAGAAAGGTACACCGCCGAAAGTGGCCTGCCTGCGGGCAGAGCACAGGGCGAAAGAGGCCGAACAATTGGCCAGCTCAGATTGTTTGCAAGTGTGTTAAAAGAAGGATCTTGGGTAAATGCCATCATAGACACCGCTCAGCCAGACAGACAACCGCTTCCAAAACCAGACCTACGGGCAATGGAAAGACCCCTTGGTCCTGTAGGTATATTTGGAGCAAGCAATTTTCCATTGGCGTTTTCTGTGGCAGGTGGCGATACCGTTTCGGCATTGGCAGCGGGCTGTCCCGTAGTTTTCAAAGGTCATCCTTCACATTTAGGTACCTCAGAATTGGCGGGTAGAGCTATTTTGTCAGCTGCTCAAAAAACAGGTATGCCCGATGGTGTATTCTCTTTGGTTTTTGATGATAGTATTGAAATTGGTCAAGCTTTGGTAAAACACCCTTTGATCAAGGCTGTAGGTTTTACGGGTTCGTTGAGAGGTGGGAAATCGCTTTTCGATGCCGCAGCGGCTAGGCCAGAACCTATCCCAGTTTATGCCGAAATGGGCAGTACCAATCCTGTCTTTATTTTACCAAAAACACTCAAGGAAAAAGGGGATGTTTTGGCTCAGAACTATATGAATTCCGTAACGATGGGAGTGGGTCAGTTTTGTACCAATCCTGGGCTTTTGGTTATACAAAAAGATGATGCCTTTGTAGAAAAACTAGAGAGCGTTTCGGCGGAGTCCAATGGTGGTGTAATGCTTAACAAAGGCATACAGTCGGTTTATCACAAAGGCATTGAGGAGTTTGAAAAATATGCCAAGGTAATCAGTTTTGGTAAAAAACCAGAAGGTTTTACCGCAGCCCAACCTGTTATATTTAAAGCTGATTATCAAACGTTTAAAGACAGCGAAACGCTTAAAGAAGAGGTATTCGGCCCTTCGAGCTTGGTGGTAGAAGCCAGCAGCAGAGAGGAAATAATGGAGGTTGCTCGTAACCTATCGGGTCACCTAACGGCCACAGTTTTTGGCTCACCAGAGGAGTTGGCTGAATATGCAGATTTGCTTGAACTTCTAGAGCAAAAAGTTGGGCGACTGATCATCAACGGATTCCCAACAGGTGTGGAGGTTACTCATGCGATGGTTCACGGTGGCCCTTACCCTGCTACTACAGACAGCCGCAGCACTTCGGTAGGAACGATGTCCATCACCAGATTTACAAGGCCGGTTTGTTATCAAGATATGCCGGATACGTTATTACCCGTTGAGCTTCAAAACAACAATAATTTGGGTATTTGGAGGAAAGTGAATGGTGAGGTGGTGAAGTAAGATTTGAATCAGAAATAATTGACCCTCCTGAATGTTGTTTTGGGAGGGTTTTTTGTTTTAGAACGAGAAAACGTTTAAAAGTTTAGTAATGGCCAAGTTAATTAGAATGAAAAAATACCAGACCGCTTTGATTTTGAAAAGAAAACGGCGGGCTTTATGTAGTTCAATTTAGGTAAAGTTAAAAAATCAAATAACTCAATGGTTTAAGAAAATATTTCTACCTTTCTTCCGATATTTGTCAATTCAACACTTAATATTCTATGAGATTATTCGTCCTGTTTTTGCTGAGCATAATTAGCCTAAATACCTATGCAGATGACGGCTACAGACTTTGGCTTAAGTACGATCGTATTCAGAATGAGGTTTTGAGAAAAACGTATGCACAAAAATTGGCCACCGTATCGCTCAATTTTTCTGACGAAACCTCAAAAGTTACGCTTTCAGAATTAGAAAAAGCATCTTTGGGGCTTTTGGGTGTAAAGGCTAAAGTGGTTGGAAGTTCTGCTAGTTTGGTTCTCAAAAAAGAAATCTTGGCAGATAAAAACCCAGAAGCTTTTGAAATAAAAAGTATAAATAATCGGATAGTTATTTCAGGAAACACCTCAAAAGGAGTGTTTTATGGTGTTTTTGAGTTGATCAGAAGAATTCAAACTTCGGAATCTTTGGAAAACCTGAAAATTGCCTCTTCTCCCAAAATCCAACTCAGAATGCTCAACCACTGGGATAACAACAACGGCACCATAGAGCGGGGATACGCCGGTATGTCGATGTGGAAATGGTACGAATTGCCGGAAAGAATTGACACTAGATATATCGATTATGCCAGAGCAAACGCTTCTATTGGCATCAATGGAACGGTTTTGAACAACGTAAACGCTTCATCAAGATTTATTACGGCGGAATATTTGGGAAAAGTAAAAGCCCTTGCCGATGTTTTCAGACCGTACGGAATTAAAGTTTTCTTATCGGTAAATTTTGCTTCACCCAAAATTTTGGGAGGTTTAAAAACAGCAGATCCACTTGATCCTGAGGTGAGACAATGGTGGAAAAACAAGGCCGATGAGGTTTATAAATTGATACCTGATTTTGGTGGATTTGTGGTAAAAGCCAACTCCGAAGGCGAACCAGGCCCGATGGATTTTGGCCGCACACATAAGGATGGAGCTAATATGTTGGCCGAAGCCATGGCTCCTCACAAGGGACTTATTATTTGGCGTGCTTTTGTTTATAATTTTGACCCCAAAGGCGATCGTTTTGCGGCAGCTTATAATGAATTTAAGAAATTTGACGGAGAGTTTTTGCCCAATATTATCATTCAAGTTAAAAACGGCCCTATAGATTTTCAAGTTCGTGAGCCGATATCGCCACTTTTTGGAGCGATGGAAAAAACACCAGTTTCGATGGAATTTCAGCTAACGCAGGAATATTTAGGTTGGGCTACACATTGGGTATATGAAGGCCCAATGTTTGAAGAAGTTTTGAAAACCGACACTTATGCCAAGGGAGCTGGCTCAACAGTTGCTAAGGTAATTGATGGTCAATTATTTAAATATCCATTGACTTCTATGATAGGTGTGGCCAATACTGGCTCCGACCGCAACTGGACGGGACATCCAATGGCTCAGGCGAATTGGTATACGCTTGGTAGAATGGCCTGGAATCCAGAAATTACTTCGGACAAAATTGCTGATGAATGGGTGAAAATGACTTTCCAGACGGATAAGAAATCTACTGAGACCATAAAGAAAATAATGATGGAATCTAGAGAAATTTATACTAACTACACCAACCCACTAGGTGTACACCATGTAATGGGCGAAAGCCACCATTTTGGTCCCGAACCATGGGTAGAAAAAGCACCACGGCCTGACTGGACAGCATTGTATTATCACCGAGCTGATTCCATAGGTATTGGTTTTGACCGTACCGAAAAGGGAAGCAATTCCTTGGCCCAGTATCATCCTGGTTTGAGGAGTAAATACAGTGATATCAATACTATACAGCCCGAATTCTTGCTTTGGTTTCATCATGCACCATGGAGACATAAACTCCAAAATGGTAGAATCGTGTGGGATGAAATGGTGACTCGGTATTATGAAGGTGTAAAGTCTGTAGAAAATATGCAAAGGCAGTGGGCTTCAATCAAAGGAAAAATAGACTCCGAAACCTTTGAAAATGTAGAGGCAAGACTCAAAACGCAGCACAAAGAAGCCCTTTGGTGGCGAGATGCCTCAGTGGTATATTTTCAGAAATATAGCAAAATGCCCGTGCCATCGCCTTATCAAAAACCTGCGAGGACTTTCGAAGAGTTAAAGAGTTTGGTAGATGTGTATCATGTGAAATAGATTCAAGATTTTCGAAAAGAATTTTCTCTTTTATTGATTTGAATTCATAGAAACTTGGCTTTTTCAATTTGAATATAAAGTATTCATTATTAGGCATATATGGGTTTCTGCTTTATGATTTGCGTAAACTTTACTTTACGATTTACAGAAACTCTACTTTATTATTTGCATACATATCAATTATATAACCAATCCAATGCTTTTGGAAACTCCTGACCCCAGCGTTTTTCGTTGTGTAGTCCTTCTGGGTCAAGCTCGGCTCTGATTTGTATTTTCTTTGAGTCAAAGCCTTGATTGTCTATGGTTTCCTTTAGTTTTTCTATGTTTGGGAGCATGCTTTCACTTTCTTTTCCGCCACCATATAGATATATTTTGGTGTCGAGCGGATTAAAAAACTCAACTGCATCGAAATATATTTTAGGAGATGTCCACAGTGATGGGGAAAAAACCATCAGTCGGCCAATGGTTTCTGGGTACATCATACCGGTATAAATACTTATGAGCCCACCCATTGAGCTACCACCGATACCAGTATGCTGACGCTCAGACAAAGTACGATATGTGTTGTCTATCAGTGGTTTGAGTGTTCTGACAATGAATGTTGCATAACGCATTCCTTGGCCTTTTACTCTATTTTTATAGGGTGAAAACTCTACCTGACGATCTTCTTCGCCGTGATTGATGGCCACAATAATTACATCAGATTTGCCTTGCTTTTTGAGTAGAGAAAGGCGTTTGTCTATTTCCCAATTTCCATATACCGAGCCCTCACCGAAAAGATTCTGGGCATCGTGCATGTATATAACGGGATATCTTTTGTCCACATTTTTAGCGTAGTCAAATGGAAGAATGATGCTGATTGTTCGTGTTTTTTTCAACTGTGGGATTTCCACTTCCATGGTTTCAACAAGAGGCATCATTTCTTCATAAAAAGGTGTGAAACCATTCTGTCTCCAAAGAGGCACGTAGTCGAGATGTGGCCGAAACACAGGCATTAGGGTGCGGTTTCGACTTGTGTTTCCGAAAATATCCAGTTCTACATGCTCCCAGCCACCTTTGGTATATTTATACTCAAGCGGTTGCTCCACTGTGAAGTCTTTTTCAAAATCAAATCTATATTTTCCTTCGCCAACTTTTTTCATCAAAAAATCAGTGTCGCTAGGGTTCCAATTGCAGAAACTTCCTGACAAAAAAACTGGTCGATCGTCGTTTACTAAAGTATTTACCTCTACATACATGTTTCCTCTTTCTAATTTCATAAGGTAATTTTTACATTTTCGGGGTCGCAAAATTAATAGTATTGAAGATTACAACAAACATTTGTATTGTTTGTAGCACAAAAATGACCCGCTATATTAGAAATATTATATAATTCAGAACTTTTAACTTGGATAAATGCAAACTTGATGAGTTTGTTCTGATGGGTAAACTTACCAAAACTTCAAATGTTTTCAATCTCTCGGTATCCATTCATCGGTAAAAATCAAATATTCAACGATAAAATGCTTATCATTCAACGAAAAGCACTATTGCTGAGAGGGTTTTGAGTATAATTTTGAAGAAAAAACAAACAAATTACAATTATGAAAACGCAAAAAAGTACATCATCAGTTATTTGGGCAGTAGCCATAATAGTTATCGGTAGCCTTTTCTTAATGAGAAACTTCGACATGCTTTGGTTTGAATTACCGAAAAACCTTATCAGCTGGAAGCTAATTTTTGTCTTTATCGCCTTTGGTGAGTTGGTTAAGGGTAAGGTCTTTAGTAGTATTTTTTGGGGAATCGTAGCTACAGTATTCTACTATCCAGCTTATTTGAGCCAGTTTTCGGTAAATTCGGTGTTCGAACTTTGGCCTTTGCTTTTGATAGGAGTTGGTTTAGATATGATTATAAGAAGAAGTAGAACTATTGATACGTATTAAAATCTGCACAGACAAGATTTAGAAAGTCGATTGTCTGTGCAGTTCAATATTTTACGCCAAAGCTTCCCAAAGAATCTCAATGGGGTGTTTGGCATGTTTGCCCGTGCCATCATGAATCTGGTGGCGACAGCTGGTACCAGGGGCGGCTATGATAACTTCTTCGGGTTGTTGGCGAACTGTTGGAAACAAAACCAACTCGCCAATTTTCATCGAAATGTCATAATGTTCTTTTTCGTAGCCAAATGAGCCTGCCATGCCACAGCAACCACTTGGAATTAGCTGCACATCATAACCTTTAGGTAAACTGAGCATTTTCTTGGTCGGCACCATTGATGCCACGGCCTTTTGTTGACAATGCCCGTGGAGTTTTATTAATCGTTTTTCGGCTTTGAATTTGGAATTATCAATACGTTTAGCATCCATTTCTTTTGCCAAAAACTCATCTAGCATCAATACCTTTTTAGACAATTCTACGGCTTTGTCTGCCAATTCTGCCGAAACCAGCTCAGGATATTCGTCTCTGAAGGTCAAAATAGCACTAGGTTCTACACCCAGCAAAGGCGTGTTATCATTAATTAGCCCAGATAGTAGACTTACATTTTTATCAGCCAACACTTTGGCCTCGTCTAACATACCTTTTGATAGATAAGAACGACCTGAGTCTACATGGTTCGGAACTTCGATAGAATAACCTAATTTCAAAAGTAAATCCACGGCTTTCTTGCCTATTTCTACATCGTTGAAGTTCGTAAATTCATCTATGAACAAAAATACCTTTCTCTCTCCATTTCCAGCTTTGGTTCCATAGTTTTTCTTAAACCAAGCTCTCAAGGTGGTGTCGGATAGCAAAGGCATGGTTCGGTCAGGATGAAAACCAACAACCGTATTGGCAATCTTTCTTAATGGTGTGTTTTTGAAAACAAAATTATAAGCCCAAGGAATATATGATGCCAAAGCCGACATTTTTGGATAATTTCCTATCATTTTCGAACGTAAAGGCACACCATTTTCTTTTTGGTATTGGTACATAAATTCCATCTTGAGTTTGGCCATATCTACATTCGAAGGGCATTCAGACTTACAGGCCTTGCAAACCAAGCAAAGGTCCAAAACTTCCTTTATTTCTTTCGAATCAAATCTATTAAGTTTATCAGATTGTGTCAGTGTTTCTCTAAGAATATTGGCCCTTGCTCGTGTAGTATCTTTTTCGCTTTTGGTAGCCATATAAGAAGGACACATGGTGCCGCCACTCAAATGTGATTTTCTACAATCTCCCGAGCCATTGCATTGCTCGGCGTGTTGCAATACGTCTTGGTCTTTAAACCTAAACATGGTCTCAAAGTTGGGTGTTACCTGTCCGGCTGAATATCTCAAGAATTCATCCATCGGAGGAGTGTCCACAATTTTGTTGGCATTGAAAACATTGTTTGGATCCCAAGTTTTCTTCAAATCCTTGATGAGAGCATAGTTTTTCTCCCCTATCTGTTGTTTGATAAACTCCCCACGAAGTCTGCCGTCGCCATGTTCTCCCGAAAGCGAGCCTTTGTATTTTTTTACCAAAGTAGAAATCTCCTCAGCAATCAATCTAAATTGACCTTTCCCTTCTTGTGTTTTTAGGTTGATTATTGGTCGTAAATGCAATTCACCCGTGCTGGCGTGTGCATAATGCACGCTGTACATGTTGTTTTTGGTTAGAATCTCATTGAATTCTCTAATGAACTCCGGCAGGTCGTTGACATCAACAGCAGTATCTTCAATTACTGCCACCGCTTTTTCGTCGCCAGGCAGATTTGAAAGTAAGCCAAGACCCGCTTTTCTAAGTGTCCAACATTTCTTGATATCATCACCAAAAAGTATGGGGAAATGATAACCATACCCGGCTGCTCGCATTTCAGCTTCCATTTCGGCTGCCAATTTATTTACCTCTTCTATGGAATCTCGTGAAATCTCCACACAAAGTAATGCACCAGGGTCGCCTTCCACAAAAAACCGATTAGCCATTTGTTCTTTATTCGCTTTGGTACATTCTAATATGTAGTGATCCATCAATTCAACCGCACTTGGTTTATATTTAAGAGCTATCAAGTTGGCTTTTAACGAATCGTCTATGGTTTCACAATGCACCGCTACAACACCTTGGAATTTCGGCGGAAGTGGATTTAGGTGCAGTTTCATTTCCGTGATAAACATCAATGTACCTTCCGAGCCAGCTATCAGTTTGCAGAAATTGAATTTCTCGCTTGAGTTTTCATTGAAAACCTCTGTTTCCAAAAGTTCGTCTACGGCATAACCAGTGTTGCGTCTTGAAATTGTTCTTTTCGGAAATTGCTCCCTTATTTCATCCTGAACTTCCTTCGAAGAAAGCGTTTCGAAAGCGTTTAGGTAGACTTTGTCTTCGAGCGAAATCGTACTTTTACTTTTTATTTCCGAAATTTTATTGGTGAAATCTTCCTTAGAAATATCTTTAAAAGTTACAAAGCTGCCATCGCTCAAATATCCTTGAACTTCCATCAAGTGGTCTCTGGCACTGCCATATACCACGGAGTTACTTCCACATGAGTTGTTGCCTACCATTCCGCCTACCATGGCCCGGTTGGCTGTGGAGGTTTCCGGTCCAAAGAACAAGCCCTTTGGTTTGAGAAACATATTGAGTTCGTCTCTCACCACTGCCGGCTGTAGCCTTACCCAAGATTCTTCCTCATTGACTTCCAATATTTGAGTAAAGGTCTTTGAAACGTCCACAATTATACCGTTTCCTACTACTTGTCCAGCCAAAGAGGTTCCTGCTGTGCGAGGAATTAGGGTGGTTTTGTGTTTATTGGCAAATGAAATGAGCTGTTCAATGTCGTGGCGGTCATTAGGAAAAACAACACCCAACGGAAACTCTCTGTAAGCAGAGGCATCAGTGGCATAAAGCGTCCGCATAACCTTATCTTCAAAAATTTCACCTTTAAAACTACTTCTAAGGCCTTCGAAGTCTATACTTTTCATCAAAAAATCATATTTAGAAAATTGTATCAAAGATAGTAGCTAAAAATTTATTTCGGGAAGAAATACAACCTTCTTAGGAAAATAGACGTAAAAACCAAACAACAAAACCAGCATAATATGATTAGATGAAAAAAAATTCTTTTTTAAAATTTTGGACTTTAGAAACTTCTTTTTGTAGTTTTGTGGGTTGATTCTTAAAAACGTGCAACATTTAATCAAAATGTTGAAATGTTTTTTGGTTGATGCAAAACTAATTTACTTTAATTTTTAAACAATTAACCTATGATGAACAGATTCTACCAATGCGGTCGAATGGTCTTCGACTTTGGGGTAAATCAACTTTCGAGCAAAAGCTCTCTAGTAGTTTTAATCTCAATGTTTTTCTCATTTTCAGTTCTTGCTCAAGACATTACAGTGAGCGGAAAGGTATCAGACAAATCAGGTGATGGTCTTCCTGGTGTAACCGTTCAATTGAAAGGTTCATCAAAAGGAGTTGCCACTGATATGAATGGTTCTTATTCAATCGCTGGCGTTCCTAGCAACGGAACTTTGTCTTTTACATTCGTTGGAATGACTTCTCAGGAAGTTGCTATCGGTGGTCGTTCTACTATCAACGTGACTTTAGCTGATGACGCTGCCCTTCTTGAAGAGGTGGTTGTTGTAGGTTATGGTACTGTGAAGAAAAAAGATGCAACTGGAGCAGTAAACGCCATTGGAACCAAAGATTTCCAAAAAGGTATTGTTACTTCTCCTGAGCAATTGATGCAAGGTAGAGTAGCGGGTGTTCAAATCACTCAAAACTCAGGTGAGCCAGGTGGTGGTATTAACGTTCGTATTCGTGGAACATCTTCAGTTTACGGTGGAAATCAACCTCTATTTGTAATCGACGGTGTGCCTTTGAGTTCTGACAACACTTCAAGTGGTGGTGATTCTCAAGGTCTTGGACGTCAGCCTGCAAAAAACCCACTTAACTTCTTGAATCCAGATGATATCGAAAGCATTGACATCTTGAAAGATGCTTCTGCAACTGCTATCTACGGTTCACGTGGTGCACAAGGTGTGGTTTTGATTACTACCAAAAAAGGTAAAGGAAAAGGAACTTTGGATTATGGATACTCTTTAGGTTTGAGTTCTATTACTAAGAAATATGACCTTCTAGACGCCAAAGGTTTTGCTGCAGCTAACCCTACACAAAACCAAGGTGGTAACACTGACTGGCAAGATGAATTGTTCAGAACAGCTCCAACGCAACAGCACAACCTTTCGTTCGGTGGTGGTGATGCTACAGGAAACTACAGATTCTCAGTAGGTTATTTAGATCAGCAAGGTATCATTTTGACATCTGGAATCAAAAGATATTCAGTTGGATTTAATGGTGGAAAGAAATTTATTAACAATAAATTGAATATCACTTCAAATGTAAACTTGGCTAACAACAGAGACAACGGTATTGCTATTTCTGAAAACTCAGGATATACTGGTGACCTTTTGGCTGCGATTATCAAATCGAACCCAACTATGCCAATTTATAAATCTCCGGGTGTATTTACGCAACCAGGTATTACAGAGCCTAATCCATTGGCAATCGTTAATATGACCAAAGATCGTACAAATACTTTGAGAGCTTTGGGTAATATTTCGGCTGAATTAGATCTTTTCGAAGGTTTGAAATTCAAAACTGTTGTAGGTTTTGATCAATCGCTTTCTTCTAGAAAAACAGCTTATTCGAAAGATTTATCTTTGGATGGTGTACTTAATATCGGTCGTCTTTACATCAGAGACATCGAAATGAGTAACAGACTTTGGGAGAACTACTTTACTTATGATAAAACATTCGGAAAAACATCTTTGAATGCTTTGTTGGGTTATTCATACCAAAGTTTTGATGTTTACAGCAAATCAGCTAGTATGGCGAATTTTGCAACTAACAACTTGGATGTGATGACAAATAACCTTGCTTCTGCTGATGCAAGTAAAGCACCTAGCAACGTTGTTAACAACTCTAATAGAGATTTTGATGAATTGCAGTCATACTTTACTCGTGTTAACTTAAACTTTGGTAAAGTATTGGTAACTGGTACATTGCGTGTGGATGGATCAACTAAATTTGGTGGTAACAACAAATACGGATATTTCCCTTCTGGTGCTGTGAAATACAAACTGATTGAAGAGAGTTTCGTTCCTAAAAATGTATTTTCTGACCTTGCTCTTAGAGTTGGATACGGTTTAGTAGGTAACCAAAATATACCTCACAACCTTTATGACAGAAGAGACAGATATGCTGGATGGGGTGCTAACCAAGGTGCAACAGATATTTCGGGTGGTGGTTTGAATGCTGTAGCGTTTAACAACCCTAATTTGAAATGGGAGTCAACTTCAACATTGAACATTGGTCTTGACTATGCAATAGCTGGTAACAGAGTTTCTGGTAATATCGAATTCTACGAAAAACATACAAAAGATTTGTTGTTCCAAGTAGTTTCTGCTCAACCAGCTCCAACTCCTTTCGTTTGGAAAAACCTAGATACAGATATTCAGAACCGTGGTCTTGAATTGGGATTGAACGTGGTTGCTGTTGACAGCAAAGCTTTCACTTGGGAGGTTGTTGCGAATGCAGCTTTCAACAAAAACTTAATCAAAGATTTGGCGGGTGTATATGACACAGGTGAAATCAGTGGTCAAGGTCTTACTGGTGCGTTTGCTCAACGTTTAGCTGCTGGTCAGCCGATGTTTGCATACTTTACTAGAGAGTTTGGTGGTTATGATGCAGAAGGTAACACTATTTATCCAAGCGGTGACTTCCAGTCGTTCAACGGAACTAGCCCTAACCCTACTGTAACTGCAGGTTTGACAAACAACTTTAAGTTTGGAAACTTTGACGCTAGTTTGTTCTTTAATGGTGTATTTGGTAACTACATATACAACAATACGGCTAATGCTTACTTCACTAAAGGTGCTTTGAATAACGGACGTAACGTAACTGTTGACGTAGTAAGTACTGCAGAAGGTCCTTTCAATGCTCCTGACGTATCTTCAAGATTCTTGGAGAAAGGTGATTTTGTAAGATTACAAAACCTTAACCTTGGTTATAGAGTTCCTACTAAAGGAATTAAAAATGTAACAGGTTTGAGATTGTATGTAACTGGCCAAAACTTGATGACGTTTACTAAATATTCTGGTCAAGATCCAGAGGTTAGTACAAACAAATCAATCAATGGTATTCCATCGTTTGGTATTGATTATACAGCTTATCCAAGAGCTAAAACTTGGACTATTGGAGCGAACATATCGTTTTAATCAGTAATTATTCAAAATAATAAAAGATGAAAAATAATAATTTTAAAAGATTTTTAATTGCAGGTATTGGCTTATTTGCCGCTACTTCTTGTACTGATCTTGTAAATGAAGAAACTGACTCAATCGTAAGAGCATCTGAGGGTGGTGGATTTACAGCAGGTAACCCAACAGAATTGTTGATTTCTGCTTACAAAGATTTAGGTACTTACACTGACCAAGCCAACATTTATGCTTTGGGTCAGCATACTACTGCCGAGATGATTCCACCGACACGTGGTGTTGACTGGGGTGATAATGGTGTTTGGAGAACATTGGATCAACATACTTGGGATGCAACTCACTCGGGCGTAATCAACGCTTGGAATCAGTTGAACCAAAGGGTATTTAAAGCAAACGAAATCATTGCTTCAAATCCAAGTCCAGCTCAAAAGGCAGAAGCTCAGTTTTTAAGAGCTTTCAACATGTTCCATGTAATGGATTTCTTCGGACAAGTTCCTTTTAGAGAAGTTACTGACGGTGTTGATGTAAACCCTAAAGTATTGACTCGTTCTGAAGCTTTTGATTTTATATTGAAAGACCTTACAGAGGCTCTTCCAAATCTTGAGAAAATTGGACCAGCTGCTCTGAATGGTAAGGCTTCTAAAGCTGCTGCGAACTTCTTGCTGGCTAAAATGTACTTAAACAAAGCGGTTTACAAATCTGCGACACCTGAGGGTCCTTATACTCATGCTGCGGATGATATGGCTAAAGTTATTGCTGCTGTAGACGCTATTACTGCTGATGGTTACTCAGTAAGCTCTGATTATTTCAAGAATTTTACCACAGAGGCTGCAACCGAAACTATCTTGAATTCGGCGGAAGGTACTCCTCAAAACCGTTGGATGATGACTTTGCACTATGATCAAAACCCATCAGGTTGGAATGGTTTTGCAACGTTGGCAGATTTCTACGATACTTTTGAAACTGGCGATATTCGTAAAGGTATTCCAGCTAAAGGAGATGGATCTAATTTCTCTGGAATTGGTAACGGTTTCTTGATTGGGCAACAAATCAACGATAAAGGACAGGCTATTACAGACTC
Source organism: Leadbetterella sp. (assembly GCA_035299025.1). Lineage (GTDB taxonomy): Bacteria > Bacteroidota > Bacteroidia > Cytophagales > Spirosomataceae > Leadbetterella. The sequence goes on along the minus strand of DATGXK010000008.1, from coordinate 709,953 downwards.
ACGTTCGAAAAAACCACTTCAGTTCTCTCGTGACGTAAACTTGGCTGGTACACCTACAGAAAAGGGTATTCGTGTAATTAAGTATCACCCAGCTACTGCTGGCAAGTATATCTTGATGAGATACTCTGAGGCTTATTTGATGAAAGCTGAGGCTTTGTTGAGAAGTGGTAAAGCTGCAGACGGATTGACAATGGTTAATAACCTAAGAGCTAAGAGATCTGCGAAAGCATTGGCTTCTTTGACTGACAACGCAATGTTCGAAGAAATTGGTCGTGAATTGTATTGGGAAGGTGGAAAAAGAACTGTTGAGATTCGTTTTGGCAAGTTCACTACAGGTACTGGTACTTTGATAAAAGACGGTTATACTGTATTGTTCCCAATCCCTTCTCCTGCATTGGTTTCTAACCCGAACCTAACTCAGAACAAAGGATACTAAGAATATTTTAAATATTTCTTGAAAAAAAGCCCAACCGAAAGGATGGGCTTTTTTCGTTTACAATAAAGAAGTATTTTTGTATAATACTTTAATAATCTATGATGAAATTCTTCCTTGCACTATTTGGTGTAGCAACGCTGTTGTCCTGTGGACAAAGCTCTGAATCGGACAATCAAAAAATTCAGGGAATTTTGGATAAATTAAAAACTAATCAAGCGATTATTAACCTGAGCATTAATAACAAACAATTTTATGCAGATACCTCCATTTTCGTGGGAAATGGTGTGGTTGATGAAAAGGGAATCAAGGTTAGTCTAAAGGATAAAGACTTTGGAAATGTGATTGTGAGCGTTGAAGGGGAACCTTGGTATAAAGCCAAACCTTATATGGTTGAGTTTAAAAATGGTTATCCAACGGGTTCAAATATGGGCTCATTTTTGGTTGGTAAAATAACTAGCCTAAAAGAAAACAAAGGGGAAGGATATTTACTGTCTGATGGGTTTTTTGAGATAAAATATCTTTCTAAAGAGGTTATGGTTGTAAATGTGAGGGGTTCTTTAAAACAACCTTTTGGCAATTCAACACTTTCACCGATTGAAGGTTATATAATCTGGAAAGTACCGGGGTACTCTTTCGAAAATATAAATGAAATCGCAATTCCGTTCAACAATGAAAAATAGTATTCTTTTTGTTTTGATTGTCCTGTTGGGTTTTTCTTGTAAGAGAAAATCTAGCGATGCTATTTTTGAACTTCTAGACTCCTCTAAAACGGGTATTGACTTTATTAACACCGTAAAGAACTCGGAGAATTTCAATATCTTCAATTATCGTAATTTTTATAACGGAGCAGGTGTAGCAGTTGGCGACATAAACAATGATGGTTACCAAGATGTATTATTTACAGCTAATATGGGCTCTAATAAACTTTACCTCAACAAAGGAAATAAATCTAGCGAGTCTTTTAAGTTTGAAGATATAACACAAAAGGCGGGTATTGCTGAAACTGACAAATGGAATACGGGCGTAGTAATGGTAGATATAAACAACGATGGTTGGCTAGATATCTATATTTGTAATGCTGGAATTGATAAATGGAAGAAAAAGCAAGGGAATGCTCTTTTCATAAATAATCATGACCTGACTTTTACAGAGAGTGCAGCGGAATACGGTTTGGATGATAAAGGATATTCAACACATGCAGCATTTTTTGATTACGACCTTGATGGCGACCTTGATTGCTATATACTAAACAACAGTTTTATACCAGTAAACACGCTCAATTATGACAATAATAGAGATTTAAGAGCGGAGGACTGGCCAGTTAAAGACTTTTTAAAGGGAGGTGGTGATAAACTTTTGAAAAATGAGAACGGAAAATTCGTGGACGTATCCAAAGAAGCCGGTATTTATGGAAGTTTGATTGGCTTTGGACTAGGTGTAACGGTGGGTGATGTAAACAATGACAACTATCCTGATATCTACATTTCGAATGACTTCTTTGAAAAGGACTACCTCTATATCAACCAAAAGAATGGAAAGTTTACTGAGGAGTTGGAATCTCGAATCGGGCACACAAGTTTGGCGTCGATGGGTGCCGATATGGGCGATATAAACAACGATGGCAATCAGGAGATTTATGTTACAGACATGCTTCCAAGAGACGAAGTCAGACTCAAAACGACAACTTCTTTTGACAACAACTATGTGTACAAACTCAAGCATGACAAGGGTTTTTATAACCAATATATGCAAAATAGTCTTCAGCTGAACAATTCTGATGGTACCTTTAGTGAAATAGCCAATTACAGCAACGTTGCTGCCAGTGATTGGAGCTGGGGAGCATTACTGTTTGATGCTGATAACGATTCAAAAACTGATATTTACGTTAGCAATGGTATATATCACGACGTTATTGATCAAGATTTTATAGACTTCTTTGCTAACGAAGTCAATCAAAAAATGGTGCTATCTGGTGAAAAAGAGAAGTTTGATAACATCATTAAACACATGCCGTCAAGGCCTATCGTTAACAATTTCTTTCATAATGATGGCAACCTGAAGTTTACTGAAAGGGCAGAGGATTTTGGTTTTACAGAACCTTCTTTCTCGAATGGAGCAGCCTATGCTGATTTAGACAACGACGGTGATTTGGATTTGCTGGTTAATAATGTTAACCAGGAGTGTTTTGTTTACAAGAACAACTCGGAAAAAGCTAAAACTCAGAATAACTACGTAAAAATTAAACTTAAGGGCTCAGAAAAGAACACTTTTGCTATTGGTGCAAAGATTTTTGTTTACTCGAACAAGGAGATTCTGGTGAAGCAAATTAATCCGTCAAAAGGATTCCAATCTAGTACGGAGTATGTTCAGACCATTGGTTTGGGACAGTCAAAAAAAATAGATTCACTGGTGGTTTTTTGGCCTAATAATACCCGATCTATATATAGAAATACCAAGATAAATAGTTTGCAAAATTTCGACATTAAAGATGGCCGAGCGTATAACACCTTGGGGTCTGATGAAATAGCATCTCGGGCTTTTGTGCTTGACAATTCCTTTTCGATAAATAAACATATCGAAAACGAATATGAGGACTTTTATGAGGAGAAAAACATTCCGATGATGCTTTCGAAAGAAGGGCCAAATGCGGCAACGGCAGATGTAAACGGGGATGGATTAATGGATTTGTTTGTTGGTGGAGCTAAAAACCAAGCTGGAGCACTATATGTCCAGCAGAATGGGAAATTGACTCTGAAAGCAAATAAAGAGTTCGATAATGCAGCATTTTTTGAAGATACCGCAGTTGAGTTTTTTGATGCAGATGGAGATGGTGATCAAGATTTGTTTGTCGGAACCGGTGGTAATGAGTCAAATCCAGAGGAGAGATTGTATATAAATAGGTTGTATCTGAACGACGGAAAGGGAAACTTTACGTTTAACAACAAAGCAATTCCTTTCAATGGAATGAATACTTCTTGTGTGGCAGCTCATGATTATGATAATGACGGTGATTTAGATCTTTTTGTTGGGAATAGGTCGCAACCCAAAAAATATGGATTGACTCCTCCACAGCAAATTTTGCAGAATGATGGGAAAGGGATTTTCAAAAATGTTACAAAGACAGTTGCAAAAAACCTTGAATATGCAGGGATGGTGAGGGAGGCCATTTGGGAAGATGTGGATGGAGACAAGATAAAGGAACTCATTTTGGTTGGAGATTGGATGAACCCGAAAATATACAAAGTCAAAAATGGAGCTTTTGCAGAGATGAAAACTGGACTAGAAAACTACAAAGGTTTTTGGGGAGCTTTGAAATCAGAAGACGTGGATAATGATGGAGATAAGGACCTTATTTTAGGTAATATTGGTGAAAATTTTGCTTTGAAAACATCCGAAAAAGAGCCATTAAAACTTTGGGTGGGGGATTTTGATGACAATCAGCTCCTAGACAAAATTTTCACTAAAACCTTTGAAGGAAAAGATGTTCCGGTTTTCTTGAAAAGAGAAATGATGGAGCAGTTTCCAAAACTCAAAGCTCAAAATCTGAAGCACGAAGAATATGCAAAACGCTCAGTGGAAGATTTGTTTGACAAAAAACTTCTGAATAAATCACAAAAAACAGAAGTAAATACCTTAAAGTCGGTTTATGCAATCAATGACGGTAAAGGCAATTTTACTGTTAAAGAACTACCAACAAGTGCTCAAATAAGTTGTATAAATGCTATAGAAACGATGGATGTAAACCAAGATGGTTTCAAAGATTTAGTTTTGGCTGGAAATTTTATCGGATTCATTCCTCAGTTCACCCGACTAGATGCTTGCCGAGGAGTAGTGCTTTTAAATGACAAAAAGGGTGGATTCATTAGTAAAAGAAATAAAGATACAGGCTTTGTAACTGAGGGCGAAGTAAGAGATATGAAATTTATGAATTTTGGTAAAAAACAATACCTAATTTCGTTTGCAAACAATAAGAAGCCACAGTTTTTTGAAATATCCCAATCTAAAAAATGAGAATAATATCTTTTATACTATTGGGTGTTTTAGCAATTTCTTGTTCCAAGCCGAAAGAAACCCTTTTTAAAGTTATTTCGGCAGAGGAATCGGGTCTTAATTTCTCCAATGATCTAAAACCTACGGCTGACCTGAACATATTTAACTATATGTACTTTTATAATGGTGGCGGAGTTGGGGCTGGTGATTTGAACAATGATGGTAAGCCAGATTTGGTTTTTACCTCTAACCAAAATCAAAATAAGATTTTCTTAAATAAGGGCTCTTTAAAATTTGAGGATATCACTGAGAAATCAAATTTCAAGGCCGAAAAGGGCTGGTCTACTGGAGTTTCGATTGTCGATATTAATCAAGATGGCTTATTGGATATTTATGTGAGTCGAGTAGGCAATTTTGAAGTGCTGAAAGGCCACAATTTGCTTTTTGTTTGTCAAAGCATTGATAAAAATGGTGTGCCGAAATACCAAGAGTTATCAAAAGAATATGGCCTCGACTTAGTGGGATTTGGTACACAAGCGGCCTTTTTTGATTACGACACCGACGGTGATTTGGACATGTTTCAGCTCAATCATTCTGTGCATCAGAACGGCACCTATGGCCAAAGACAAGTCTTTTTGAATACCTTTCACCCTTTGGCAGGAGACAGATTTTTTGAAAATGTTGAAGGGAAATACATAGAGAAAACCAAAGAGGTGGGTATCCATTCGTCTGCTATTGGCTATGGATTAGGCTTGGGTATATCGGACGTTAATCTCGATGGATACCCAGATTTATACGTGGCCAACGACTTTCATGAAAACGATTATTTGTATATCAACCAAAAAAATGGTAAGTATGTAGATGAAATGTTGGACAAAATTGACCATACCAGTAGATTCTCGATGGGCGTGGATATGGCAGACTTGAACAATGATATTTTTCCTGAAATCTTCACCTTAGACATGCTTCCTTATGACCCTGAAATTTTGAAGAGATCAGAAGGTGAGGACGCTTTTTACAATTTTAAATTCAAACTTTCTCAAGGATACAATATACAATTTGCCAGAAACAATCTCCAGCTCAACAACCGAAATGGTTATTTTTCTGAAATAGGGATGTATTCGGGCGTTCATGCCACGGACTGGTCTTGGTCAACGCTTCTTTTTGATTTCGAAAACGACGGTAAAAAAGATATTTTCATTTCGAATGGTATAAACAAACGGATGAATGATTTGGACTACATCAATTTTGTATCGAGTGATGAAATCCAACAGAAAATATCTGAGAAAAGATTTGATGAATCAGACGAATCTTTGGTGGATCTTTTGCCTGAAATCAAGATTCCAAACAAGTTTTATTCTAACGGCACAGACTTATCTTTCAATGATATAGCCGAAAATGTCAATGGGAATGCGGGCTCTTTTTCGAATGGATGCGTTTATGCTGATTTGGATGGCGATGGCGATCTAGATTTGATAACCAACAATATCAATCAGCGTGCTTTTTTATATGAAAATCAGAGTAATTCGCTTAAGCCAGAGAACAAATATCTTAATGTAAAGCTCACGGGAAGCGAAAAAAACAAAAATGCAGTTGGAACGAAGTGCATTTTATACGCTGGAGGAAACGAATATTATCAAGAAAAAATACCAGTTCGTGGTTTTCAGTCTTCCATGGAAATCCCCTTGAATTTTGGTTTAGGAAAAGTTGATAAAATCGATTCTGTACTCATTATTTGGCCTGATAATACTTTTGAAAAGCACCGAAACATTAATACCAATACTACTTTTTCAGCAAATTATAAAGCAGGATTACCCAAGTTTGACTATTCAGTTTTTCACCAATTAAAACCTGAATTTGTGGACATCGCAGCCAGCGTTGGTCTAGATATCAAACACGAAGAAAATCAGTACAATGAGTTTGACAGGGAGGCACTGATTCCCAATATGATGTCTACCGAAGGGCCAGCGATAGCGGTGGGTGATGTAAACGGTGATGGCTTGGATGATTTGTTCTTGGGAAGTTCGAAAAGAATCAAGTCTCAGATATATGTTCAGAATTCGAACGGAAAATTTGTAAAAACCCCTCAAAAAAGTATTGAAGCAGACAGTGTTTTCGAAGATGTGGATGCACAGTTTGCAGACTTCAATGCGGATGGAAAAATAGATTTGGTGGTAGCCTCTGGAGGGAATGAATATTACGGTAAGTCTGAGTATTTGGCCCCAAGAGTGTATTTGAATGATGGGAAAGGGACTTTCACTAAAAAGTTAGATGCCTTTTCGGGTATATTAATGACGGCCTCTGTGGTATTGGTTAAAGATATTAACGACGACAAAAAGCCAGATTTGTTTTTGGGTGCAAGAGGCGTATCTTGGGCCTATGGCGAGATTCCGAGTTCGTACTTTTTGATAAATGATGGTTCTGGGAAATTCACTGACAAAACAGACGAACTAGCTCCAGATTTGAAGAAAGCAGGTATGGTGAAGCATGCGGTATGGGCTGATTATGACAAGGATAAGGTAGATGAGTTGGTGGTGGCTTATGATTGGGGCGGTATAAAGTCTTTTAAAAAATCTGGTAAAAAGTATGAGGCTAAAGACTTGACAGACAAGAAAGGATGGTGGAATTTTGTGTATCCCATGGATGTAAATCAAGATGGGAAAATCGATTTTATTTGTGGAAATCTTGGAAAAAATAGCCGATTGTATGCCACCGAAAAGGAGCCGGTAAGAATGTACGTAAAAGATATCGATGAGAATGGTAGGTTGGATCAGATTATAACCATTTATATGATGGGAAAGGAGACCATTTTTGCCGATAAGCGAGAGATTGAGAAACAAATGCCATATGTAAAGAAGCAATTTATCTATTCAAGAGATTTTGCAAAAGCGAGTTTAGAAGATGTGTTCGGAAAGGCTAAAATAGGAGATGCTGAGATATTTGAGGCCAATTATTTCGAAAACTCTGTTCTTATAAACAAAGGTGACGGCACTTTTGACCTCAAGCCATTGGGCGGAAATGCTCAGTTTACACCCTATTATGCTGCCCAGAACATTTCAGAGTTCAAAAAAGGGCAGTTTTTGATGATGGGGAATTTTTACGAATGCAATATCCAAATGGGACTTTACGATGCTGATCAGGGCAATGTTTTTTCACTGAAAAATGAACAAACAATTAAAACCCCCATCAGTAATTTACCCATTAAAGGGCAAGTAAGAAGGATTAGAACTATAAATATTGGAGGAAAAACGCATTATTTGGTCATTAAAAACAACGACAAAATGATGGTTCTAAATCATCACTCAAACTTGAAATTGTAAGCCAAAGAAACAATCGGTGCTCCAAATATTTGTAAAGTGTAGCCTTTAATACTGTTATTTTCGGACTTGAAAAAGACAGAATAAGCATTGCGATGGCCGTAAAGATTGTACACCGAAAACGCCCAGTTGCCTACATAGCGTCTATCTTTCATGGTTGGATTTGAAATGTTCCACGATAAATCTAAACGGTGGTAAGTAGGAATACGCTCATTGTTTCGTTCATCATAAAATGGATAGTAGCTGTTCTGGAAACTCACAAAACCAACTGGCTTAGAATAAGGTCTTCCCGAACTCAATACAAAGTTGAAAGAGAAGGAATTATGCTTATCCACGGCAATGTCAATAGACGTGTTGAAGCTATGTGGGCGATCATAATTGGCTCTGTAAGGATTGCCATTGTTTACCAATTCCAACACATTCGTTGAAGCATAAACTTGGTTGAAAGTTCGTGCATAGGTGTAGTTCGTCCAGCCGGTCAGGTTTCCTTTTTTCTTTGAAAACATAAACTCCAAACCGTAAGAATTGCTAGTACCCTGTACCAATTGCGTTTCTGGAAATTGTTGCAAGAGGAAGTCTGCTCCTGGTTTGTAATCTATGATGTTTTTGGAGGCTCTATAATAGCCCTCTACGCTAAAATCATAAATGTTTTTATCAATGGACCTGTAAAGCCCTAAAGTGAGTAGGTGACTGACTTGCGGAGCTACGTTTTGGTCTGAGGTTTTCCATCTTGAGGTGGGTATGGGCGTGGTGGTATTGGAGACTATTTGAAGGTATTGTCTCATCAGGTTGTAGCCTAATTTCAACGAAATGTCATCACTTAACAAATACCTTAAGCCCACGCGAGGCTCTAGTCCGCCATAAGTTTTGGTTATGTCTCCTTTTTCGTATGTTTTTGACGAAATCACGGAGAATTCATCTCTCGGCTGCAAAGGATCGTAAGATCTAACCACCGCGGCTCCGAGTGCCGTAAAGAAAGAATAGCGAAGACCGAAAGTACCTGCTAGTTTTTTCGAGAATTCATACTCGTCATCGATAAAAATACCGTATTCATTGGAATACTCTGTAGGGGTTACTATCCTGTTAACACTAAATGCCTTCCCTGGCTCTAAACTTCCGGGTCTTATTTCGTTTTGAGTGAAATTTAACCCCATTTCCATTTTATTGTTTCCATTTTGGAAATTGAGGCTCGACTTGTAAATGTTTTGAGTGATACCCGAGTTTAATCTTATTTTGTAACCCGTAACAGTTTCTATAGTACCAATCGTGGGGTCATAATTTGCTCGTGTATAACTCGTTGTTAAGTCAAGTTTGGAGTTGATCAAATAAACCCATTTTGCGTTACCATTCAGTGTTTTGTGTTCGAAAAACGTCGTATTCCCGACCACATTTGGTAAGCTCGAAAGCAAGTTTGTTTGAAAGAAGTCGTTACTGCCATACGTCATGGCGGTAAAAGTATTTTTAGAATTTATTCTCCAAAAGGCCTTCACTACGCCTTCGTAAAATTTTGATTTAACATCTTCAAGTTCTTGACTGATTTTCGGCAATAGAAAATCTGTAAATGCTCCCCTACCTGAAAAATAAATGCCCAGTTTGTCGGGAATAATTGGAACTTCTACCATTAGTTTGGACGAAATAAGGCTCAGTCCACCGTTGATTTTGAGTTTGGTTAGATTAGGGTTTTTCAGGGTTAAATCTAACACCGACGCAGCTCTTCCGCCGTATCTTGCGGGTACATTGCCTTTGTACAAATCTAAGTTGCTCAAGGCATCGGGTGGAATAACTGAAAAAAGCCCAAACATGTGGGTTGGATTAAATATAGGGGTATCATCAACCAAAATTAGGTTTTGATCCGTCGTACCGCCTCTGATGTTCACCCCGTTTGATGCTTCACCAACACTTGAAACGCCTGGAAGCATTTGTAGACCTCTCAAAAAGTCAACTTCTCCAAAAGCGGCCGGTATTTTCTGTAAAGTCTTGATATTTATTTGGTTAACTCCCAGTAGCGTTTTCTTCACGTTTTGGTCTGATTTGGCTGTTGAAATAACCACCTGCTCCAGTTCATTTTCTACCAATCGCATTTTTATTGTGTAGTCTTTGCTTTGCGTTTGATCAGTGGTATAAATCCAGTATGGTACATAACCTACATATTTTATTGAAATAGCATGCTCGCCTTTGGTCATATTTAGGCTAAATTTTCCCTTCTCATCGGTTTTGGTTTGCCATTGGTTTTTTCTTAAATCAACTACTACAGATGCTCCCTTTAAAGGTTCATTTGTTAAGGAATCCAGCACAGTCACTTTTAAGGTCAAGGACTGCCCAAAGAGTTGTAATGAAAGGAAACAGAAACTTAGTAAAAATATATTTTTCATTCTCATTTTCTAAAAATTGTTATCTACCAAATTGCCAGTTTTTGGGTGCTATTGCAGTCCGACTAACACTTGGTTTGCATACTGCGAAAGGAATATTCGGTCTTTCGTCTGACTCCGACTCGGGTGTGGGGTCTCTCCGAGTTTGGTATTTAAATAAGCCATCTTTCACTGCTCCAACAGTGTTCTGGCGGTTCATCATGTACCTGACCTCACTCACGGCAGAGGCAGAAAAGTATCCCAACACTATCTCATTGTTATTTTTGGTATTTGTTACGTTGCCTTTTATAGGTGCAGGTGGTGTATCGGCCAATGTTCCGGTGTTTTCTGATTGGTCTTCTATGAGTTTTAAGTATCGGAAAGCATTGGCACTCAGAGACATTTGTTGAATTACCACCAGACATGGATTTGACTGATACAAAGGTATTTGTGCTACAACTTTGTCATATTGGGTTTGCCCGTCTGTATAAACATCCGAAAAAATATCTATATCTTTTCCTTGAAAAATGTCCCAACAAAATGTCTCGCAGAAATAATCGTAATAATTAAATCCGGGAAGTCTGATGTCTTGTATACATTTTCCATCGGCGGAGGCAGTGTTGCCTGTTCTTTCATAAAATCCCTGTTTGCAAGAAGCACATATATTTTGAAGCTCATATGAGGTCCATTTCCATCGGTAAAAATTTCTTTCGGCAGCAGGATCGATATAATCTATGTAAATATCGTTGGTGGCTATGTTTCCCGTACTTGAGTTGTTGTCTTTTATGCCTTTTTGATTAAACTTATCGTAAAGTGTGCCGATTTCAGGTACCGAAAACATTTTTTCTTCAGTTGACTCATATCTTTCGCCAGTACTCTTTTCTATAATTAGCTTATATGAAGAACCAATAACGCCTACAAAATTTAAGGGCGTAGTATAGTATCCCGCCTGGCTTTCAAAGAGTTCGTAGGTTTTTTGACCATTTTCTACAACAGATACCTTGGCTTTGGACACCGGAATTATATCGCTTGATTTTGGAGAAATGGTAGAGGTAAATTGGGAACTTTTAAAATTAGCTGTTTCGCTGGTTTCAAAAATAGAAATGGTTTGAGGTTCGTCTAAGTCCGTTATGGTACCCTCTACAATCAGGTAAGATTGCGTAGCTTGTACCGTTACTTTGTAGGGATCAATGCACGATATTGTTAGAAACAAGCCAAATATGAGGATAAGCAATTGCGGAAATGCTCGTTTTTTTGTCATAGGTAAAAGTTTTATCAAATGTACTCCAAAGTATCTTAAAAACAGTAAAATCGCTGGCGTTGGACGAATTTAATCGACAAATAGAGCCAAAAAATCGGCAACTTTAATGAACGACGACTTAAATTTTTAGAATAGTTTTGCGATACCAATTCGTTTTTAATTAAAAATGGAAACAAATATTGCTCAAAATAGACATTGGAACTGATACCAATAATACGAAAAGATACTCGTGAAGGTTTCAGATTATTTCCCAAAAATGTACTATTTTGCTCTTCATTAATACTTATCCTATGAAACAATTCTCCAAAATCACCCTTTTGGTTTGCTTTTGTTGTTTAGCCATTTCGCAGATTTCTGGCCAAGAGACTTTTAGAATTCTGTCACCTGACAACAATATTAGCCTTTCGGTAAATCAAAATGCCATAAAGCAAATAAGCTACAATTTAAAGTTCGGAAAAGAAGTGGTGGCCGAAAACTCACTTGTGGGTTTTGAGTTGAGCAAACCTAGTCTAAAACTGGATTCTTTTAGTTGGTTGGGTACAGATACGCTTACTATAAACGAAGTTTGGAAGCCGGTTTGGGGCGAGGTTTCTGAAATAAGAAATCATTATAGAAAATTGGTAATTCATCTAAAATCTACATCAAATGTTTTGCTCGATTTGGAATTTCGGGTTTTCAACGAAGGCTTGGGTTTTCGTTATTATTTTCCTGAGCAGGTTGGCTTTAAGCATTTTGTTGTGAAAAATGAACTGACACAGTTCAATTTGCCCGGTAATCACAAAACTTTCTGGATACCAGGCGATTATGATACCAACGAATATCTTTACAATACCACGCTTCTATCTGAAATAGACGCTCAGAAGGCAGCCAACCTAGAAAAAGATATCGCTTTGCAATCCATAATAGGTAAAAATGCGGTCCAAACTCCTTTGATGATGAAGTCAAGGACTGGGCTTTACATCAATATCCATGAGGCAGCGTTGATAAATTACCCGGTTATGCACCTCGATTTGGATAAAACTACATTTACGCTTACTTCCCATCTCACACCCGATGCCGTGGGCAACAAAGCCTACCTACAAACGCCTTTTAACACGCCTTGGAGGGTTATAAATGTAAGCGATAAGGCAGAGAAAATCTTAGAATCAAAAATGATTCTGAATCTCAACGAACCGAGCAAAATTGCGGATGAGTCATGGATAAAGCCACAGAAATTTATAGGTATGTGGTGGGAAATGCACGTGGGTAAATCGGACTGGTTTAAAGCTGGTGGTAAACATGGGGCCAATACCGAAAACGTAAAAAAATACATAGACTTTGCAGCTGAAAATAACTTTGACGGTGTGCTAGTAGAGGGCTGGAACCAAGGTTGGGAAGATTGGTTTGGCAATTGGAAAGAAGACGTTTTTGATTTTGTGAGCCCCTATGACGACTACGACGTGAAATACCTTAGCGATTATGCCAAGCAAAAAGGGGTAAAAATCATTATGCACCACGAAACCTCAGGCTCAGCCACTAACTACGAGCGACATATAGATAAAGCCTTTGATTTTATGAAAAGCCATGGCATGAATACCGTAAAAACGGGTTATGTAGGCAAAATTATACCCCGTGGAGAACACCACGACAGCCAGTGGATGGTCAATCACTACGAAAGAGTAGCAAAAAAAGCGGCCGAAAATCAGATTATGGTGGAGGCCCACGAGCCCGCTCATCCCACGGGCTTGCACCGTACTTTCCCCAATTGGCTGGCCAACGAGGCTGCACGCGGAAACGAATTTAACAACGCACCAACACTTGGGCTCAAGCCCGAGCATGAGACCATTTTGCCTTTTACGAGACTCATGGGCGGCCCTATGGATTATACGCCGGGCTTTTTCCATTTCAACCTCAACCAATATGACCCTGGCCGAAAGCAGAAAGTAAAAACCACACTTGCCAAGCAGCTAGCAATGTACGTGACCATCTATAGCCCATTGCAAATGGCGGGTGATTTTCCCGAGAATTTCCAGAAATATCCTGATGCCTTTCAGTTTATCAGAGACGTGCCGGTAGATTGGGACAACACCAAAGTTATCTCGGCGGAGCCCGGCGAATATGTGGTAACTGCCCGAAAAAAGAAAAACTCTGAAGACTGGTATTTGGGAGCCATTTCAGACGAAAACAGCAGAAAAATGGACTTTAAACTTGATTTTCTAAGTGATAATATGGAGTACGAAGCTACCATTTACAAAGATGGACCGCAGGCGTCTTGGGATAAAAATCCACAAGATTATGTGATAGAAAAAATGAAAGTAAGCAGCAAATCTAGTCTTAGTTTGCAAATGGCAGCTGGTGGTGGATTTGCGGTGAGTATTAAGAAAATTTGATTACCTGTTTTCTTCTAAAACAAGCATTATGACCATGAAATGCTTAAATCTGAATAGCCCCGAATGGAAATTCGGGGTAATAATTAGGAAAAGGGTTCAATGATTCTGTAGGGAATCACGCTATATTTTTTGAAAAATTTATCCCAAAACTTTCTTTAAATTCTCAAAAAACATCTCCAAGTCTTTCTCTGAATTGCCCCATCCAAAACTAAAACGCAAGCTCGCAAATGCGTCGGATTCGCTCATGCCCATGGCCGTGAGTACGTGCGATGGAAACGTAATAGCGGAGTTACAAGCCGAACCATTAGAAATAGCCGCTTTATGGAGTTTTAGCATCAAATCTTCGCCATCAAGGCCTTCGAAACAAATGTTTGAAATATTAGAAACTCTTTGAGCACTTGGGGAGTTTATTCTGGCTTTGGGGTAAATTTTAATAATTTCAGACTCTAGTGTGAGTTTCAATTTTTCACAATGGGTATTAAAATCACCAATTCTATTGCTGGCCAATTCGGTAGCTTTTCCGAGCCCAACAATGCCCGGAATGTTAAGTGTTCCGCTTCTAAAGTTACGTTGCTGGCCGCCACCCAATATTTGCGGACGTATCTTGTGTGAGTCTTTTATTATTAATGCCCCCATGCCTTTGGGGCCATAAATTTTATGAGCCGAAAAACTCAGGAAATCAATATCAGAAAAATCTATCGGGATTTTTCCGACTGCTTGAGTAGCATCTACATGCAACACAAAATCGTACTTTTCTTTTAGTTTTAGAATCTCCGAAATGCGGTGAACAAGGCCAGTTTCGTTATTTACCCACATAACCGTCACCAGACTTTTACCCTTTTGGAGTTCTTCTTCTAGTTTTTCTAATGAGATTTCTCCCTGATTATCAACCCCCAAAAGTATAGTTTTTACATTCTTTTTGGCTAAATCAGAAATAACCTCAAGGGTGGCCTTGTGCTCTGTTTCACAACTTATTATTTGATAATCAGGATTTAAGTCTACAAATCCTTTCAATGCCAGATTTATAGACTCCGTGGCTCCGCTAGTAAATACGACCTCGTTTTTTTTGCATTTAAAAGCCTTTGCAATTCGCTCTTTTGCTTCTTCAACGGCTTCTTCGGCCAGCCAACCATAGGCGTGGTGTCGGCTAGAGGCATTCCCAAAATTCTCCAAGAAAAAGGGTGTCATTTCGTTGAGAACTTCGGGAGCCAAAGGCGTAGTGGCAGCGTAATCGAAATAAACAGGCAGTGCCATTGAGATATTTTTTTAATACTTCGTGAAAGTATATATATTTGAAAAATATAAAAACTATTCCATGAAAAAACTGCTACTCTTTGCTGCATGCATACTATTTCATAACTCTTTTTCACAATCTTCCAAGGTTTTTACAGAAGATATAGATAGATTTTGGGTGGCTTATGACAGCGTAATAAAAATCAAAGACATACAAAAGCAAACTGAAGTTTTGCAAAAAATGTATATTGACAAAGGTACTGTTGGCTTGAAGGCTTTTATCGAAGAAAGGCCATTTAATGCATCCGATTTAGTAAAACAAATTAATGCTTTTCCTAAGTTCTGGAACACTGTAAGACCGAGAACCTTGCTAGTAAAGACAAAAATACATGATATGGAGCAATCCATAAGTAATCTCAAGAAACAATATCCAGATTTGAAAGAGTCTGCTATGTATTTTACTATTGGAGCTCTAAAGTCCGGAGGTACGATTCAAGCTAACAAAGTATTGATTGGTTCAGAGATTGCCCTGGGCGATCGATCTGTTGATGTAACTGAGTTTTCGGACAATTGGCTTAGAGATATTTTTGCGTTTGCCGACGACGACCGCCTCGTGGCTCTAAATGTTCATGAATATATCCATACACAACAAAATGTAGATGAAAGAAAGGCAAATTTATTGGGTAATGTAATAGCCGAAGGTGCTTGTGATTTTATAGCTGAATTGATTACTAAAAAACCTTACAAAGCAAATTATTTGGATTATTATCCCAAACATGAATTAGAGATTTGGAGCGTTTTTAATAATCAAATGTACGGTATGGCAAAGTCGGATTGGCTTGGTACTGGAGGCAATCCCAATTTACCCTGTTCTGATTTGGGCTATGCTATTGGTTATAGCATCTGCAAGTATTTTTATAAAAATGCTAAAAATAAGCCTTTGGCCATAAAACAGATAATTGAGGGACAGTGGGATGATTCAACATTCTCTTCTACATTTCTAGACAATTCTGGATATTTGGATTATCTCATAAAGAGAGGCTTCAAGCCCTCAAAAGCTGAAAATATAGAAGGCTATAAATTAGAAAATGACCGTATAAAATTTGTCTTTAAATCTCAGCCCAACATAGTTTCTTATGGAAATAATGGCATGGTGATTTACAAAGCTTCTGATTTTGAAAATATAAAAACAGTTAACATTGCTGGAGATTTTAACGGCTGGAGCAAAGACGCAGTGGCTTACCAAATGAAGAGATTATCTAAGGATGTTTTTGAGTTAGAACTGCCAATCTCTGAGGTTTTGAAAAAAGGGGAAAGAAAATATTTTAAGTTTGTAATAAATGGCCAAAACTGGGTGGACCCGCAGTTTAAAACCACCAACAAAGGCTCAGCAGACGGTGGTAGTACAAACTTATTTGTTGAAATTTAGCCTATTTTGGTACCGATTGGGAGTAATAAACCACAATAAGATAGAAAAAAAGAATCAAAAAGCCCCAATCTTTTATGAAGCCAAAGAAGTCTTTGTTTTTTAAATTTTGCATTGCTTTTTTTAGGCAAAATTCGCCTCTAAATATTTTCTAATTGTTAACTCTAAATAAAGTCATTGTAAAAAATGAATTTGTTGACCTCGTCCGAAACATGATTTACCCTCTACCCCAAACGTTAAGAATTAGATCAAAATCACAAAAGTCTTTTTCATTAATACTATTTGTCTTGAGAATTGAGTTAATTTTGATAGTTCAAAACTTTCAGTTTAAGACCGCAAATAAGAATATTTTATGAAGAATTTACTAATCATTTTTGCCATAACACTCTGTTTGGGTTGTAATGAAAAAGTTGGTCCAAGTCCAGAAATTAATATCGTAGGCAAATGGCGATTGGTTTCCTATTGTAAACCCTCCGGTGGCTTGGCTTCTGGTTGTCAGGAAATAACCCTACCCGAAAATAAAGCTGTTTATGTTGAGTTTTCTAAAAAAGGCACTTTTAATGAAACTTACGAAAATACCATAGCTGCCGATTACGCCTTTCTTGGATGCGGCTCCGGTGGCTATAATTTAGAAAACGGAAGTGTAAGAATCAAGGCAACATGTATGTCCTCGTTGGATGGCACACTGATAGAAATAAGTTCTTTGACAAGTAAAAAACTAGTTTTGAAACATCCATTTTTATCGGAGTTTGTTTTCGAAAAAGAGTAGATTCTTCTTAAGTACTTCTCCAAACATTTCAAAGATTTTATTCAACCTTTTATGCTTAAACATTCTTTTGTATTAATTCTACTGTGCTTTTTTTTAAACACATATGCACAGAAAACCGAACTTGTTTCTAATCCAATTGTTACAAAAGGAGCCGACCCATGGGTCACTACCGACGAAGATATTTTCCATTATTGTTATGTTAGAAAAGACACCGTTTTCCTTAAATCGGTCAAACGAATTTCTGAACTCGCCCGTGCCAAGGAACGCAGTATTTGGATTCCAGAAAAGGGAACAGCCTACTCCAAGGAAGTTTGGGCTCCAGAACTTCATTTTCTTGACGGACGCTGGTATGTTTATCTAGCAGCTGATGATGGTAAAAACGAAAACCACAGAATGTATGTGCTAGCCACGAAAGGAGCAAACATCAATGAAGAATTTAGTTTCTTGGGCAAAATAACCGATAAATCCGACAAATGGGCCATAGACGGTTCGCCATTTAAGTTCAAAGGTAAACTCTACTTCGTTTGGAGTGGTTGGGAAGGTGAACAAAACGTTCAGCAAAACATTTACATTGCCGAAATGGACAGCCCAACAAGTATCAAGTCGGAGCGAGTGAAAATCTCTCAACCAGACTACGAATGGGAAAAACGTGGCTCAAGTAAAGACCTGCCGACCATAAACGAAGGCCCGGAAATTTTAGAACGCAACGGAAAACTTTTTCTAATATATTCAGCAGCAGGTAGTTGGTCTGACCACTACTGCTTAGGCATGTTAGAGCTCACTGATGATAATCCATTGTCTGCCTCGGCGTGGTCTAAAATTTCGAAGCCGGTTTTTGAGAGCAATGAAGTTGTAACAAGCCCCGGTCATGCTTCTTTTATTCAGATAAATAAACAGGATTACATAGTCTATCATTCTGCTCGCCGAAAGGGAGCCGGCTGGGACCGACAAGTGAATATTCAGCCTTTTGACTGGAAAAACGGCAAGCCAGATTTTGGCACGCCAATTCCTTACGGAAAAAATGTAGAAATTAAGTACAGAAATTAAATATCTAAATTCTTGGATATTTACCCCAAAAGGTTGGTTATTGAAAAAAGCCTCCTTTTTTGTTGATTATAAATAACTTATCCGTGTTTTCGATAAATAGTTTGTAACAAAACAAAGGCAGTTTTGATTAATTATGAAATTTACCCTCAACAAAATATACTATGTATTCATGAATCTTTGTGCCGAGGTAATAAGGTAAATTCATCAAAATGTATTGTTTACCTGCGGGAGTAGTAGCATTTTCTACTTTAAATTCTCCTCCATATATCCTAACCGCATAATGATGGGGAGAGGCATCAATAAATTGATGCAAAGACTTCAAAGAACCAGTACTTCCCGATTTAATCTCAATAGGCATCAACAGGTTTTTATACTTAATAATTAAATCAACTTCTGCCGATGATTGAGTTTTCTCTCTGACCCAAAAATTTGGCATTTCATCGGAAGTAACTCCAAGCGATATTAATTCCTGAGATAATAAGTGAGGAATAATTGCTCCTCTATAAAGCAGACTCAAATCATCGTATAAAAGCATATCTGCCTGAATACCAATCATATAATTTAGTAATCCAGTGTCCAAAAATTGCATTCTCGGTGATTTCTTAAAATCAGTTAAGAGTGGCGGCTCAATAGAGGTGGTTGGAAAAACCAACCGCAAAATTTTGGCTTGATTCAGACTATTAAATGCCTCACCTACTTCCCTAGATTTATAATTGGAGTTCCCAAAATTCTGAAACTTAATCCTTTTCTCCAAAAAGCCATGTGCTACAGACATTATGTGTTTTATGACACGCCTTTCGGTTTCATTATGACTATATTTTTCAATGTCATCTTGGTATGTTCTGATGATACTCTCATAGATTTTGGGCAAATAAGTCAAACTTTTGGTTTCGGTATAAACTTTTAATATTTCAGGCATACCGCCCACTATGGCATATTCATGAAAACGCTCCATCAAGGTAGTATGGGCAAAACTAGGGATGGGTGCCACATTTAACTGTTCCAAAGCCAAGTCGTTGTTGGTTGCCAACAGATATTCTTGAAAATTCAATGGATGCAAATACAAATATTCAACTCGTCCAACAGGGAAAGAAGGCACTTTCTTCAATGCAAACTCAAGCAATGACCCCGCAGCAATCACACGCAAGTCAGGAAAATCTTCATAAAAATACCTCAGCAACTGAATGGCCTTAGGAGATTCTTGAATTTCGTCGATAAACAAAAGCGTATTTTTAAAATCCAATCTTAGGTTTTTTCTAAGAAACAAAGACTCGATGATGGTCTTTGTGTTATCGTTTTGTTCAAAAAAATCTCTATCCTCTTTTTTCTCTAAATTCAATAATATTTTTTGAGCGAAGTTCCTTCCAAATTCTTTTACTAAAGTAGTCTTTCCTACTTGCCGAGCACCACGTAATATTAAAGGTTTCCTGTATGGATCTTTTTCCCAAGAAACTAGTCTATCGAACAAATTTCGTTTAAACGACATATTATCAAATATTTAAACTTACTTTATAGAATATTTTTGTAACAAAACAAGGGCAAATATATAAAATATTTGTAACAAAACAAGGGTAGTTTTTGTAAAATATTGTAATAAAACAAAGGCAATTTTATTAGTTTCCTGTAACAAAACAAGGGCAGTTTAAAGAAAACGTAAAGCGGTTTTTCAAATAGCTGAAGAATACAAAATCCAAATCATAAATACTGCGATTTGAAAAATCGCACCACTTGAACAAAAAAACGCCCCCATTGCTGGAGGCGAAATTCTATCTTTTACACAATCAATTTATTACAAAAGCTCGTAGATACCTGCCACGCCCTGTCCGCCACCTACACAGGCAGTTACCATTGCGTATTTTTGGTTACGTCTACGCATCTCGTTGAAAATCTGGACAGAGAGTCTCGCTCCAGTTGAACCCAATGAATGCCCTAAAGCAATGGTGCTCTGTTTGGATTACTTAGTTAAGCCAGAATGCCTTGTAGCTAAGCTAAAAAACGAACATCCAAATTCTAGAATTGGTGTTGATTTTTTTAAGGTTTATAAACTCATTCCTCCAGAGACCTCTAGTCGTTGCCCGTTTATCCACTTGGAGTCGTCGGTGCATAGAAATGCCACTACGCCGCCAATGTCATCGGCATTTCCTACTCTGCCGAGTGCTGTAATGCTTGATAAAAATCCCTTCATTTGCGGGTTGTTTCTGATAGCGGCGTCGTTGAAATCTGTTTCTACAGGGCCTGGAGCCACTACATTTGACCTTATACCTCTACTGCCATATTCTTTTGCTACTACCTTCGTGAATGTCTCTACGGCCGATTTTAGCGACGAATAAATGGAATAACCAGGGATGGTCATACGCGTAGTGCCAGACGATATAAATACTATACCACCGCCGTCGTTCATCATCAATAAGGACTTCTGGGTTAAGAAATATACGCCTTTGAAGTGAATATTTACGAAATTATCAAAGATGGCTTCAGTCATGTTGGCAATCGGCACTGTGGCTCCTATGCCTGCGTTGTTGATCAGAAAGTCTATCTTTTCGGTGTTCCATTTTTCTTTCAAAATACCCGATACTTGGGCTAGAAACACATCGAAAGAGGAGATGTCGGCCACATTAAACGCTAGTGCTGCTGCTTTTTGACCAATGGCCTCAACTTCCTTTACTACTTCTTCGGCTTGGTCTTTGTTGCTGTGATAAGTGAGGATAACGTCAATTTTTTTCTTGGCCAATGCCAACGCCATGTCTCGGCCTAGTCCACGACTACCGCCAGTTAATAATGCTATTTTGGTCATAATCATTTTTTTAATGTTACAAAATTGGGGAGATATTGGCTATGTCTGTTTGCAAAAAAGAAAGCATTGTTTGCGAAATTCAAATAATGAATATTATGAGTCAATCATTAACTGGCCGGACTTCTGAATTGATGTGGCGATAGAGATGTTTGCCTTTTGAAGAAGTTGGAGAAGTGGGCTATTTCCTCAAAACCCAACGAAAAGGCTATTTCTGAAACGTTCCAGTCGGTTTGTTTTAGTAGAATTTTTGCTTCTTGTATTATTCTGCTGCTTATTATTTTGGTAGTAGTTTTTCCTGTATTTTCTTTCAAAACTTTGTTTAGGTGGTTCACGTGTACGGCCAGTCTATCTGCATAATCTTTGGCGGTTCGGAGCGAGAGTTTTTGCTGGGGAGAATCTATCGGAAACTGACGCTCGAGCAGTTCCAAAAACAAAGACGATACCCTAGTGGCGGCGTTGTGGTTTGAGTAGAGAGCTGTGGCGGGTTGTAGTTTTTGCCCAAAATGTATCAACTCCAGCACGTAGTTTCTAATCAAATCATACTTAAAAGCATAATCAGAGGCTATTTCTCGCTGCATTTTCTTGAAAATGGCTTTTATCTCTTCAACGTTTTCGTTGCTAAGTGTAAATATTGGAAAACCATTGGGTCTGAAAAGCGGAAGTTCGTCGATATGCATGCCGCTTTTACTTTTTACTAAAAAATCGGGCGTAAAAACACAGAAGAAGCCGTGCTGGTCGGTATCGTAAGGCAGATAGTGATATGGAATCTGGGGTGTTGCAAATAGCAATGCATTTTGTTCTATTTCAATTACTTTATCGGCGTATTCGGCTCTGTTTTTGCCTATAATCAAACTGATTTTATAATACGCTCGTCTGTTATAAAGCATCAGGTTTTTCTCTCTTAATTTCCTGATGAAATCGTCGATTTCAAAAACATTAAAATGTCCGATTTCTTTCTTAAATCCTTCAGGCAATGGTACGTTTATATCATTGTAAAACTCCTCTATAGATATAGTATTCATCTTTTATTTGTAAAATTCAAATATAGAAAATATGGAACTATAAATCAAGCATCGTCAGGCGTCTACTAATGTTTCTATTTCAGGGCTTGTCAAATTCCTAGCTACGTGCTCACTTTTTTCTTCCGAAAACCGAGGGTCGGTGATGTAGGCCAAGTGCTTCATTTCTATTATTTCGAGACTTAGGAAACCAAACTCGTCTACTACTTTGCCTATCAATTGATAGATGCCACGTCCTCGAAATGGATATTGAGCTGCTACTGGTGGAAAGTGTACGGTATCTATCCATTGCCCGCGTTGGTCGAGAAAAGTTCCGAAAAACATCCGCTCGCCTCTTGAGGTTTTTACTTTTTTATGGTTTACCCAATAGCCATACATTGTGATTGTCTGGTTGATATGCTTGGGCATATCTTCCACAAAATGGGTCTGAAGCGGGCTTTCGAGCAGCAAATCGAATGGGTCGCAGAGCGGATAACCGAGTAATTCTATCTGGTCAAACACGTCTTCAAGCTGGCTCGAGCTAAGTTTGGGAAGACTGAATTTTTTAGGAGGAGTTCTGAAAAGCTCCTGCTGGAGAGTTTTGGGCGGTGTTTTGTTGAGTCTGAAATGTGCTTCCCAAAGCAGGGTGCGTTTGTTGATGCCCGTGAAATCGAAAGCTCCTATTCTTAGCAAAATATCCATTTGTTCTATGCCTATATGTATTCTGTCTAGAAAGTCCTGGAGGCTCGTAAATGGTCCATTGGTTTGGCGTTCGGTCACTATAGCGTCTACCATGTTAGCTTCTATTCCGGACAAAAACTCAAAGCCAAGGCATATTTTTTTACCATTAATGTGTGTTTGAGCGGTGCTGAGGTTGATTTGCGGTGGTATTATCTCGGCTCCATGTAGCCGGGCTTCGTGTATATAAGTTTCCACACGATAAAACCCGCCGCCGTTGTTCAGCACCGCTACCATAAATTCGAGCGGATAGTAAGTCTTCAGATACAGGCATTGGTAGCTTTCAATGGCATACGAAGCCGAGTGACCTTTGGCAAAAGCATAGCCTGCAAAACTCTCTATCTGTGTCCATACCTCGTGTATGATTTTTTCGGGATAACCCTTTTCTCGACAATTCTCAACAAACTGGATGTTTACCTTCCTGAATTCTTCAGAAGACCTAAACTTGCCGCTCATGCCCCGTCGCAGTACGTCGGCTTCGGCTAGTCCGAGGCCTGCAAATTTGTGTGCTACTTTTATGACGTCCTCTTGGTACACCATCACGCCATAAGTGTCTTCCATGAGCTCCCACATAATCGGGTGGGCTTGTTTTCTTCGCTCAGGGTCGCGGTGGCGTAATATATATTCTCGCATCATACCACTCTGCGACACGCCAGGCCTGATGATGGAGCTGGCCGCCACGAGTGTGAGGTAGTTGTCTACTTCAAGTTTTCTAAGTAGCATACGCATAGCTGGCGATTCCACATAAAAACATCCGATGCATTGTGCTTGGCTTATTTTGGCGTTAATCAGCGGATCTACCAAAAACGGTTTTACATTATGAATATCAATTTCAGGAGCTTCTGGCTGATTTTTTTTGATGATTTCTAGGCTATCTTTTATTTTGCTGAGGCCACGCTGTGCTAGTATGTCGTATTTGTATAAGCCTACGGTTTCTGCTATAATCATGTCAAACTGTACTGTCGGAAATCCCTTGGGAGGTAGGTCTGTGGCCGAGAAATAATGCATTGGTTTTTCGGAAATCAATATACCGCTCGAATGAACACTCAGGTGGTTGGGCATACCATGGATACGCTTGGCGTAGCGTACGATCAGCTGTGGTATGGCATCGAGTTTTTCGTAGCTATAATTTCCTTCGCTGAGCATATCTATTTCGTGTTTGGGCAGGCCAAATACCTTCCCTAACTCACGGATAGCCCCGCTGTGTTGGAAAGTGTTGTATGTGGCCAGTAATGCTACTTGACCGTTTTTACCAAATCTCTCAAAAATATATCGGGTTACGTCTTCGCGGTCTCGCCACGAAAAATCTATGTCGAAGTCAGGAGGAGATGTGCGGAAGAGATTCATAAACCGCTCAAAGTAAAGGTCTAGTTCTATGGGGTCTACATCGGTGATATAGAGCAAATAGGCTACTATGCTGTTGGCTCCGCTACCTCGGCCTACATGAAAGTAGTTCATACGTTTGCAGTACTGGATGATATCCCAGTTGACCAAAAAAAACGCCACGAAATTCATCTGTTTGATGGTATCCAGCTCTTTCTCTATGCGGCTGCTTATCTGCTCGGTTACTGTTGGGTATCTCAGATTTAGGCCTTCGTATACTTTTAGTTTGAGCAGGGCCATGTCTTGCTCTTCGGAGCCGCTGTAGCTGAGTAGGTTTTGGTGTGGTCTCTGTGCTGAAAAATCAAAAGATACATTGCAGGTTTCGAGGAGTGTATGGGTGTTTTTTAGCAAAAAAATGTAATTGTCTCCTCCAGTGTCGCTGAGTGCTGAGGTTAGATTTTCTACAAAACTTTCCGAAACATCGGCTTGCTGCTCTGGTGAGAGTTTGCTGAGCAGGGTGTTGTTGTCAATGGCTCTCAGCAGACGATGAATGTTAAAATCGGTTTTATTTCTGAAGGTTATAGGATGTAAAAAAACGAGTTTCTGGGTAAATTTCCGCCATGGAGAATTATGAAAATAGGGTAAATCACCAAGATTTAGTCCAATGTATTCATATTCTTCAAAATGTTTTTTGTTTAGTTTTTGTACTTGTTTGTATGGGTAAATTACCTTCACATTTTCGAAGTGTGGTGCGTGCTCTGGTATGTCTTTTTGGGCGTGAGAATGTGCTGAAAGCCAGGCGTTTATTTCTTGAAAACCTGCATTATTGGCTGCCAGAGCCACATAAAGCGGCTGTGCTCGGTGTCTGAAATCGACACCTATCACAGGTTTTATACCTTTGTTTTGTGCTAATCTTACAAAATTCAGGCATGCTGAGGTGTTGTTAATATCGGTCAGAGCAATGGTTTTTTGCCCATAAACCACAGCAAGGTTGAGCAGGTCTTCTTCCGAAAACGTGCCGTAGCGTAAACTGTAATACGTATGGCAGTTGATGTACATGCTTTTTGTATAAAAAATTCTGAAAGCTTATTGGGTACGATGTGCCAGTACTATCGGTGGCTCGCCATTGAATGGGTTCATTATACCGCCGATATTTTTGGCTCCAAAAGTGGAGGCACGCATCACGCTTCGGCTTCCAAATCGGTTGCGGATTTTGTCCATACTTTCGTAGAGATTGGCTGTTTTACGCGTATCTTCAAAAAGGCTCATCTGATAACTTCCGTAAGTGATATCGCTAAATTTTACGCCTACCAGCCGCACCAGCATTCTTCGATTATAAAGGCTTTCGAAAAGCTCCATTACCTTCGGTATCATGATATGGTCTGCCGATGAGTAGGGTATACGAGCTTGTTTAGAATAAGTCTGGAAGTCGGAGTAGCGTATTTTTACGCCTATACAACTGGCTATTTTGCCGCCCTGCCGAAGCTGATAAGTGAGCTGCTCGGCCATGGCTGTTACGAGCGTGCGTAGCTTGGCTATGTCTGTGGTATCGCGGCCGAAAGTCCGCTCATTCGAAATAGACTTTCGTTCATGAAACTCTACCACGGGGCTGTCGTCTATGCCATTAGATTTTTCCCAGATCGTCAGGCCGTTTTTTCCAAGTACCCGCTCCATCATTTCCATGGGCATTTGCTGTACGGTATGGACTTTTTTGATGCCAAGGTTACAGAGTGTTTGGTACATTTTGTCGCCCACGGATGGTATTTTCATAATAGATAGCGGAGCCAGAAAAGGTTTCTCTGTGCCAAAATCTATCTTTATTTGGTTGTTGGGTTTTGCCTCTCCGGTGGCTACTTTCGACACCGTTTTGTTTACAGAAAGACCAAAGGAGATTGGTAATCCACTTTCTTTAATCACTTTTTGGCGTAGTTCACTCGCAAACTTATAGCAGCCAAAGTGTTTGTCCATACCTGTGAGATCCACGTAAAATTCGTCTACACTGGCTTTTTCTAAAACAGGTACATGCTCGCGGAGAATGTCCGTCACAATCTTTGACTCCTCTGTGTAAACTCCAGCATTGCCTTTGATGACTTGGGCTTCGGGACATAGCATACGTGCTTGTTTCATGGGCATACCCGAATGCACCCCAAACCGCCGAACCTCATAACTGGCCGCCGACACCACACCCCGGTCGCCCGTGCCGCCTATGATTATCGGCAGACCCTTGAGTTCGCTATGATATTTACGCTCAACAGACACAAAAAAAGTATCGAGATCCAAATGTAATATTGATCGTGTCATGGTATAGAAAACATAAGTAATAAGCGTCTATTTATTTCCTTCCGAAAACCAGTGGTTTACTTTGGGAGCATCAAAAGTATTTTATTAAATTTTCTGCTACAAATTTTAGTGTTGATTGCTAAAAAAATAAGAGTTTGGGTGTTTATTTTTTATAATATACTGAAAATAAGAATTTTATAATAAAGAAAGAAAGAGGTGATATTTTAAAACTGAAGAGGGTTTTTGGTGTGTTTTGTAGAGAAAAAATCACTAATAAGCAATAGATTGATAGAGAAAGAGGCACTTTTAGAAGGCAATAGAGAGCGAAATGACTGAGTTGAGTGGCGTAGATTAGCACAGCAAGTAAGGCTTGGCAGCGAGCTGTTTTCTGAAATTTTGGGAGGTGTGTTATTGTGGGAGGCGTGTTATTGGTTGACTCTGAACGAGACTTATCATGGTGTATGAAGTGGAGAATCATTCACAATATAAAGTCAAAACATGCACCAACATCAGTTTGTGATATCAGTGCATGTGCGGTTTGTTACGAATACCTCTCAAACTTATCCCAATTTGGCGGGCGTTTTTCGAGGAATGCGTTGCGGCCTTCTTGGGCTTCTTCGGTCATGTAACCAAGCCGAGTGGCTTCTCCCGCAAATATTTGCTGACCCACGAGGCCGTCGTCTATAAGATTAAAGGCAAATTTAAGCATTCTGATGGCCATCGGGCTTTTTTGCAGTATCTCCTGGGCCCATTGGTAAGCGGTATCTTCGAGCTCGGCGTGAGGTATTACGGCGTTTACCATGCCCATCTCTAAGGCTTCTTGTGCCGAGTAGTTTCTGCCTAGAAAGAATATTTCACGGGCACGTTTCTGTCCAACTTGTCGAGCCAAATAGGCCGAACCGTAACCTGCGTCATAGCTGGCTACATTGGCATCGGTTTGTTTGAATATCGCATGTTCTTTACTGGCAAGTGACAAATCGCACACCACATGTAGGCTGTGTCCACCACCTACTGCCCAGCCAGTTACAACGGCTATCACCGGCTTGGTCATGAATCTAATTTGGCGTTGCACTTCCAGTATATTGAGCCTGTCACGGCCGTCTTCGGCACGGTATCCACCTTTTTGGCGAGCGTTTTGATCGCCACCTGAGCAAAATGCCCAACCACCATCTTTTGAAGACGGCCCTTCGCCAGAGAGCAACACTACGCCCACTTTCGGGTCGTGTGTAGCGTCTTCGAAGGCATCATAAAGCTCGAAAGTGGTTTTGGGTCTGAAGGCATTTCTGATGTCGGGCCTATTGAATGCTATTCGGGCCACGCCATTACATTTTTTATAGGTTATATCTTCGTATTCTTTTGCGGTTACCCAGTTTATAGTTGACATTATCGGTATTCTGTTTTTTATTACAAATCTAATTTAATGAACCCACAAATAAAACTTCTTTTCGGTAGTCGCGTGGACTTTTGCCCTTGAAGTACTTAAAAGTCTTGTTGAAATGTGAAATATTGTTGAAGCCACTTTCGAAGCAAATATCGGAGATTCCTTTGGTGGTATGGAGAAGTTTGCAGGCGTTGTTTATCCTAAACTCATTCACGAAATCAGTAAAAGTCATGTGAGTCATTTTCTTAAAATATCTACAAAAAGACGGAACAGTGAGGCTCGCCACCTCGGCGATGTCCTCTATTTTGATGTCTTGGGTGTAGTTTTCTTCCACGTAGTTATAAACACGATTGATACGCTCTTCGTCTTGATGCCGAAAGTCGTATCTGGAATCACGGCTATTTAAAATCTTGAATTCGGCAGATTGAGAAAGCATTTTCAAGATTTCCAAAAGCGAAATCAGGCGGTCGAGGCCGGCCATTTCGGTGAGGTTTTCCATTTTTTGAGCCACCTGCTGGCGGGTTTTTCCTGTAAAAGAAATACCAAATATGGCCCTCTCGAAGAGTTTTCGGATGCCTTCCATTTCGGGAATAGACATAAAATCGTTGCCTAAAAAAATGTCTTTTAACTGCACAATAATCTCTTCGTGCTCACCTATGACACCATAGCCTAGGCCCGTATGAGGGAGATTCGGACCGAGAAACATTACCTCGCCTTCTTGATACTCTCCAAGATGATTGCCAATGTGAAGTTTGCCAGAGCCTTTTTTTACATAAATGATCTCATATTCAGGATGTTGATGCCAAAAAAACTTGTCGTTTTCGGATTTCCATTGAATAAGTTTAAACGAACTGCCTTGATCTGGTGCTATTTTTTCAAACTCTACTTTCATGCTTAATTAACATCTGTATTGAACAAAATCCAAATTTAATGTTAATATAGAACAAGTATTGGAAAATGCAATAATAGTTTAATGATTTTTTTTGGTGCAATTTTGCATCAGAATAGAAAGAGCAGAAACTTTCTAAGACGATATTACTTGAAAGACCTAGAATGTGTAGAAGTAACGAGAAGCAGATTTTCGTTACTTTTTTGTTTTTAGAAATGCTAAGAGCTTATCTACGGCATCGGCTCTGTGGCTCATTTGGTTCTTAAGCAAGGCCGGCATTTCGGCAAAGGTGGTTTCATAACCATTTGGCACAAAAACAGGGTCATAACCAAAGCCGTCGGTGCCTCTTTGCTCGGTCAAGATTTTGCCTGATACCTCTCCTTCAAAAATGTGGTGTTCTCCGTTCAATATCAAAGTAATAACAGCTCTAAACTTCGCCTTTCGGTTTTCTTTATCCTGGAGCTCTAAAAGCAGTTTTTTTATATTGGCCTGGTGATTGGTGGGTTGGCCGGCATAACGAGCCGAGTACACACCGGGTCTGTTGTCAAGAGCCTCTACCTCCAGTCCCGAGTCATCGGATATTACATTTACTCCAAATTTATCAAAAATGTAGTCGGCCTTTATTCGAGAGTTTTGCTCAAAAGTAGTCCCGTATTCTTCTATTTCATCTTCACAGCCAATGTCTTTCATGGTTTTTATCAAGAAAGTATCACCCAGCATTTGTTGAAGTTCCACTATTTTGTGGGCATTGTTTGATGCCAAACAGATTTCTATTTTTTCCATGAATGAAGTTGAAAATAAATTAACGCAAACGTATGAACAAGTAACTCTTTGTGCCTTGGCCGTAAACTACAAATTAAGCTACACCTTCTTTCATCTTTTCGGCATTCTCGGCTATTCGTAGCTTTTCTATGAATTCACCTACTTGGCCTTCCATAACAGTTGGGAGGTTATAAACCGTAAAACCTATGCGGTGGTCGGTTACTCGGCCTTGAGGATAATTATAAGTCCTGATTTTATCCGATCTGTCACCTGAGCCTACCATAGATTTGCG
The DNA here is from genome assembly GCA_035299025.1 of Leadbetterella sp. GTDB lineage: Bacteria > Bacteroidota > Bacteroidia > Cytophagales > Spirosomataceae > Leadbetterella. The sequence goes on along the minus strand of DATGXK010000008.1, from coordinate 680,300 downwards.
GTCGCCCGCTATGGCTTCGTTGTGTTTGGCGAGCTCCATTTCATATATTCTCGAACGTAGTACGGTCATGGCTTTGTCGAAATTTTTGATTTGCGAACGCTCATCTTGGCACTGTACTACCACGCCTGTAGGTATGTGCGTGACACGTACAGCGGAGTAAGTGGTGTTAACAGACTGACCACCAGCACCTGACGAACAGTATGTGTCTTTCCTGATGTCAGACATGTTTATTTGCACATCTACTTCGTCGGCCTCGGGAAGTACTGCCACTGTAGCCGCCGAAGTATGAATACGGCCCTGCGATTCGGTGGCGGGTACTCGTTGTACACGATGTACGCCTGATTCGAACTTTAATTTTCCGTAAACGTCTTCGCCTTTTACACTTACCACTATTTCTTTATAGCCGCCCGAAGACGCCTCTGTGAAGTCCATCACCTGAAACTGCCAACCTTGTGTGGTGGCGTATCTTTGGTACATTCTGAACAAATCTCCGGCAAAAATGGCGGCTTCGTCGCCGCCTGTACCGCCGCGTATCTCCAAGAAACAGTCTTTGCTATCCATAGGATCTTTAGGAATCAGCATTTCTTTGAGAGACTCCTCTAGAGTTTCTCTTTTTGGCTGAAGTTCGTCAAGCTCCATTTTAGCCATTTCTCTCATTTCCTCGTCTTTTTCGGTGTTCAATATCTGACGAGCTTCTTCCAGATTGGCCAATATAAGTTTGTAGTTTCGGTATTGTTCTACTACTTTCTCAAGGTCGCGGTATTCTTTGCTTATTTTCTTGAATTTGTCCATGTCAGACACCACTTCGGGCATGGTTATCTGCTGCGAAACTTCTTCAAATCGCTCTTTTATAGACTCTAACTGTTCGATTAACATGCTCTAAGATTTTTATAAATCGCTACAAAAATAGGCAAAATTGTCTGATTTTACCCGATTTAGGGGCATCTGCTATTTCAAATTCTGAAATAGGGCCATAGATATTCCCTACTGATTTAACTTAAAATCATGTCAAACGGTTCATAATGTCTTTTTAGCCAACCCTTTGATTCCGGATTCTACTGAGCGAGTTGGGGTGTACGTTGAGCAAAGAAGCGATATGTTTTAATTTCACCTCTTTTCGGAGCAAATGGGGCTTTTTCTCAAAGAGAATTTCTTGGCGTTTTTGTGTAGGCCAAATTTTCAGTAAAAGCATGTGTTCTCTAAATTCCTGGAGGTTTTTCTGGTAAAGAACATGTGCCACGGCATTGATACTCGGTATTTCAAACAAGACAGCCACCAGCTGCTCGCGGGTGGTATAAAGTATGTGGGAATTCACCAAGGCTTCTACCTCAATTTTTGACGGCTCGCCCACCATAAAACTACCCGGGTCCAGTATGGCTTCGCCCACACCACTTATCCAAAGCGTGTGATCTTCGTTGTCTTTGATGGTATATTCTCGCAGAAGACCCTTGGTCACAAACAGCACAAGGTTGGTTGTTTCGCCTATTACTATGGCTTTTGAGCCTTTTTTAAGAGATTTTTCACTAAATATTGACCCCAATCTTTTAAACTCATTTTTTGAGATGGGCACAATACTATTTACGATGTCTTTTAGTAGATTTTGGGAAAAGGTCATAAGGTTATTTATATGGAATTAGAGGTTTTATTCAAAAAAAAGACCCGAGAAATTATTTTCCCGAGTCCTATTTTGTCTGGATTTTTGGCCTTTTAATTGTAGCTTTTTCTCCAGCAATATTCTAAACTCAAGGTTGAATAAAACTTCTGAAATTTTTATTTTGGGCTACAATCAGATGCAAATGTTAGTAGGTTTTTCAACAAATGCAAACTCTTACGATTTTTATTGAATTCAAATCTAACAACGGTTAGAAAAAAGGCACTTTTCGTTAAAACTAATCTTGGCATTTTTGTAAATTTTATAGATTTTTGAGTGGCGACGAAAAAGGCTTAAAATCCTAAATATTAAGGGGAAATGAATATTGCTATAATTATTTGGTTAATAATTTTCGTACAAAAGACGAAGGATTTCGGAGGTTTTTATCCGCATTTTTGAAGTAGAACCTACGAAGTTATTGTTCATAAAACTAAAGATCAAAAGCCTGCCAGTCTTGGTAACAAGGTAGCCACTTTGGTTATACACCCCACCCAACGAACCTGTTTTGGCGAATACAAATGGACGGTTTGATTTGTAAGCATTTTTTAAAGTACCTGCTTGGCCACCAATAGACATTAACGAAAAAAGCCTTTCTTGCGGAAACTCCTTCAGCATTCGGTCTAAAACCATAACGAGGCCTTCGGGTGTGGCAAGATTATACCGAGACAGCCCCGAGCCATCTATCCAAGCGAATTTCTGTGGAATATCAGCTAGTAGGTCTTTTTGAATATTTCTGATGGCCAATGACGTGGAGATGGTGTCGCTGTATTTGCCACCAGCTACTAGCAGCAGTTGCTCGGCCAGCATATTGTCAGACAGCTGCATCATTCTTCTATAAACCGTGTCTACAGGTAAAGAATTGAAGATTTTAAAGCTTTTGTCGGGCATAAACGATTTTAGGCTTACTTCCTTTTTGAGCGTGTCGGAGAGCAATTTCAGGAACAAACTTGTGGAGGTTCTGAAGGGTATGTCTTGTTCGAATTCAGACTTTTGGCTGGTTTTCTGGTCGAAAAAGAAGGCATTTTTATTTATATCTCTTTTGATTCCTGAAAATGTAGATTGGGTTGAAAATAGTGAATCCGCAAAAAATGGTGGGTTTATGGCCACTTGATTGGCGGTTTTCTTAAACCTCACAATGTTGCCATAGATGGGGAAGGGACTCAGTTCGGCTTGGTAGTAGTCGTTGTAATCATCCCATGCCCAACCAGAGCCTAAAATCGGATTTTTGAAATTGTCCTCTGAGAATATTATCGTTTTGACTTTGGTATTTTTCAGAAAATCATAAACTTTACTTTTGGGTAAATCAGGATGCAAAAATGAGGGATCTCCTGTTCCTGAAATAAACAAACTGTCGTTTTTTATTACATATTTGAAAGCCGGAATACTATCTCCGCTGTTCTTCAAAGCGGCATAAAGGCTGAGGATTTTGATGTTTGAGGCTGGAACAAAATAGCGTTTTTCGTTTTTCGAATAAATCACCTCTTGGGTTTTTGGGTCCAATATTTTTATGCCAACAAAACTATTGGTTTCTATCTGGGTCGAATCTATCCATTTGTCTATTTTAGAAATTTTTGCTTTTTGTGTAGCACACGAAAACCCTAAAAACGCCAAAAGAATGAAACAGAGGAGACTTTTCATGTATGAGCGAATATTTTATTTAACTTTGGTTTATCAGATAACAATTTAGCGACAGAATTTTGGAAAAACAAAGGGTAACATCGATTGATATTTTCAGAGGCCTCACCATGATGCTCATGACCATTGTAAACAACCCAGGCGATTGGGGAAATGTGTATGCTCCCCTGCTACACGCAGAATGGCATGGTGCCACTCCAACGGACATGGTTTTTCCGTTTTTTGTCTTTATTATGGGTACCGCTATGCCTTTTTCTACAAATGAAAATTCGGGGATAGATGGTTCAAATTTTCTTAAGATTTTAACCCGCTCGCTTAGGATTTTCAATCTGGGCTTATTCTTGAATTTCTTTTCAAAAATCAAAATTGGGTACTTGGAAGGGACACCATTAGTTCTTTTAAAGCTAATAATAAGCATTTTAGTGGCGTATGTTCTTTTGGGTAATTTTAAACCTAAAGTAAAGCTGTACTCGGCCATCGGGCTTTTTGTACTCATGATTGGCTTGTGTTTTAGTGGAATCGAGACCTACGCTTCTGTTAGAATACCGGGGGTTTTGCAGAGAATCGGAATTGTATATTTCTTTGCGGCATTGATATTTCTTGGCCTCGATTTTCGTAAACAATTGATAGCAGGATCTACTTTACTTTTGGGGTATTGGGCGGCTATGGCGTTGATTCCAATTCCGGGCCAAACAACTGGAAATTATGAAATAGGAACCAATTTGGCGGCTTGGTTAGATAATTATTTACTCCCAGGCCATCTTTGGGCTACTTCTAAAACCTGGGACCCTGAAGGTATCCTGAGTACATTTCCGGCCATTGTAACGGCTCTCTTAGGTATATGGACGGGCAAATTGCTTCAAAACAAAGGCTCAGAGTCTTTCAAATGGTTGATTGGATTGGGGTTTGCATTAATTGTTGCTGGTAAAGTTTGGGGTTTGGTTTTTCCGATAAACAAGGCCTTGTGGACAAGTTCTTATGTATTGTTTGCTGGTGGATGTGCCATGGTTGTTTTGGCGGCAGTAGAGGTTATTTTCAAAAGTGGGAAACCTAAAGGATTGGTTAAGTTTTTGATTATGTGGGGTGTAAATCCCATGATAGTGTTTTATGGTTCAGGTATTATTCCTAGGGCATTGAATGCTATCAAAATCCCAAGTGGAGAGGAAAGCCTGGTTTTGCTAGAATACTTCTATGAAAAAACACTGGTGCCCATTTTTAACAATCCCATGAACTCGTCTTTGGCTTATGCTATTAGTTACGTAGCTTTTTGGAGTGTGATTTTGTATTTTTTGGATAGAAGGAAGTTGGTTTTTAAGGTGTAGCACAATTTTCCTAAATTGTGTGTGGAAAGGCTAAGAATGATATGTAATACAATTGTCCTAAATTGTATAAGTCAGATAATAATCATCAATACACAGCATATTTTTTATAAATACTAGGTGAACTAAAATGTGATTTTAAGTGCCATGGCAATAATGAAACTGTCTTCTTAACAATTTAGGAAAAGCGTTTTACAGTATAATTTTCTTAAATTTTTCTTGCAAGTAAGTCCATTTCCAGCCAAATGGGTTTTTGCACAAGCCTGCTTTCACGGGATTATTTAGGACGTAAAGTACAATTCTGAATAGCTCTTCATCATTTCGTATAAGTCTATCATAACTTTCATGTTGCCAAAAGTCTCCTTTTCGGTTTAAAATAGCATTGCATTTTTTTGCTGAGAATTGTTTTATCGAATGCATTATGTCTTCCAAATATTTTGGCGTATCTGTTTCAGTTTTATCGAGTAATCTAAAAACCAAATGGACGTGATTCGACATTATGCAGTAGCAGATTAGATCTATTCTATTACCATCCCAAAAATTTATAGAATCAACCACAATTTGAGCTAATTCCGGGTTGTTTAGGTCGGTATTTGCTTCTTTGCTTAGATCTAAGTATTTGTCTCTTTCTACAAAGTTTCTCTTATGAAGTGTATCTAAATCTTTTTCCACTTGAGCAGAAGTCTGAATAATTAACCTCTTCTGAATTTCATATTCATGTCTCCATTTGTCCAATATTCTTCTTGGAATTGCCTCTGCAAGGTTGTATGTGACAAAAAAAAATATCACTCAAAGGCTGTAAATGGGGTAGGTTGCGGCGATGAAATACTTTTTTATTTTCGTGTGAAAACATAAATTTAGTAATGGAGCGAAGAGATTTCAGCTCATAAAATGGATTTATATTTCTAATTCCCCAAACAATTTAGGAAAATTGTTTCACCTTTTGCTCCACCTATTCAATAACATACCAATTATTGCCGTTTGCAGGAATCGTAACTGTAAGTTCAATTTCGTAATTTCTATTCAAAGGTAAAGATTTTGAAATATCATCTTTTTCTTTAATCATCGCTTTGGAATCAAGTCCGGTATAATAAAGAGGAACTTTTAGTTTTAGTGTAATTACCTCATTGGTAGGGTTGAATAGCATCAAAAAACCTTTTTGCTTTAGGGTAGGATTTACGTGTATAAAACCGTCCCAATCTCTTCCATCTGCTCGGCGGAGGTGAATTATATCAGAATTCAGAATTTCTCTATACTTTTTGTACCAATTGATGGTTTCTGCTACTGTATTTTTTGTTTTCTCGGTATCGTAAAGCCTTGGACCTCTATAGCAAGCCTGTACACCCGCACCATAATACTGCATCATAAGCTGCTTGTAGTCTTCAAGATGCTCCTCCAAAGGCTCCAATACCGCCTCGGGGCCACCACCTTGATAACGAGTAAGTGGTACAAATCCCCAACTCATGGCTGCGGTTTTTTCTATAGTGCCATCATGAATGTTTTGGCGGTTCAAGATGCGTTGCTGTTCTCGGCTGAGAGAAAAATTTACTTCTCTGTATCCTAAGGCTATTTTATGTGTGCCATCCAAAAAATACCAGTCAGGGGCGTTGATATAAACGCCATGTTCGTTGAGCCAACGATACAGATCTTTCTGAATCTCCATTTGTTTCCATTGGCTGTCGTCCAAATCTCGGTGGCCAGGATGTACTTTTGAGGCACAGACATCACCAGGATAGGGGCCATCGTTTTCCCAAATATCGAAGCCTGTTTTTTCAAAGAAATTCTTTATTTTTTGACTGTAATCTAATCCCCATTGGCTACCAAAACAAGGGGCGTTTCCAAAAAATGCACCTCCTGGCTTGCCTGTTATGGGTGATATGACATCGTGTTCGTCTGAGATTCTTCTAGAACTAAATAGAGAATAACCGCCTAATAAAATACCTTTGGAGTGTGCGTAATCTGCCAATTTTTTCCAGCGTGTTATATTTTCAGCAGAATTATTTTCCATTTCGAGATGGCTACCAAAACTTAGAATTACGGCCTCATATCCAGTTGCTTGGCATTGGTCTATGGCTGTTTTTACTTCTTCATCATTTTTGCTAACCAAATGCATAAATATCGGATTCTGCAGCGTCCAAGGTGCTACAGTTTTATACATTTTTTTTATCACAAGGCCACGTCTTTGACGGTCATAGCTGTCCATCAATAATTCGTGTGTTCTTACTGAATTGAAGGTTTCGGTGGGTTTTAAATCTATACCAGGGGCTTTTTCAGGGTAAATCTCCAACAAACAGGGTGTTTGGTAATTGTAATTGACTTGTGAAGTGTAAATGGAGTCGGTTTTCCAGTGGGTAGTTTGATCGCTAATATCATACCGCATGGCATTGTTGAATGCATAATTGGTTTCTATATAAATGCCATGTTGTTTTTTCATTTCTTCGGGTTTGCCTACCACAGCACTTTCTTCCTCTACCAGCCCCAATATTTCATTTACAACCCTATCTACTCTAAATGTTTTTGTTCCAGTATTCTTGATTTGTAAAGATTTTACTATCAATGGAATACCATCATAAATTTCGTATTGAATGGCGACCATAAGTCCATCTAAAAGAGCATCTTGCGGAACAAAATTTAAGACCAATGTTTTGCCACTTGGATTCTGCGTGTTATTCGGCCAAGACTTTGATTTCCAATTTATTCGAGGTTTGATTTCACTAACTTCATAGTTTTTGAACACAAAATCAGCTTTGCCTTTTTCGAGTTTTTGTAGCCAATTCGTTTGTAAATATGCCTGTTCTGATTGGCCATTTAGGCCTCCAATATTGTATTCTTTTGCGTCAATTTTAAGTCTTGCTTCGGGTTTTATGGCCCTAATGAGCTGTTGGTTATTTGCTAAATTGACATAATCAAAACAAGCCAAATTTTGGCCAATAATAAATTGTCTTTTGACCAAACCATTGTTGAGCTCAATGGTATTTCCTTCATTTTTTACTTGGGCTTTTTGCTTGATGGGTTTTATGAGCCAATCTTGTGCATTTGTAAATTTACAATAGATAAGTAAAATAATTGTAAGAACAAATGTTGAAACCGTTTTCATTTATTGTTTTATTTAATGGGTTGAATTTTTTTTGATAATTTTTCAATTTGTTAGGTTGTGGTTGGATTTTCATATTTAAAAATAAATTTTTTTCTCGATAAATAAGACATAAAACTAGGGTAGGTTCTAAAAAAAAGAAACGGGGCTAAAATAGCCCCGTCTCTAAAAAGTATATTCTATGAAGATTATTTATCCCACCAAACTCGTCCAGTGAAGGTATCGCCACCAGAAAGTTTCGCAACAGCTGCACGATAGTTTGCCTCATTGTAAGAAGCTTCGTTTAGAATGTAAGGTACTCTTCTTGGAATCTGACCATTAGAGAATCCATTTGGATAAACCACTGGAGTCAAAGTTGGATAACCAGATCTTCTCCAGTTGTTCCAGTTTTCAATGAAGTTGAAAGTAGTACCTGTTGCAACCCATATTTGCTCGTTGATTTGTTTCAAAGACGCCTCCACAGACGCTGTAGAAAGTGGATTGGCAGCTAAGAATGCATCAGACTTGCTCAAAGCATCAGCTATAGCAGCATCAGAGCCAGCAGCTGAGTTAAACTGAGCCAAAGAAGCAATAGCAGCCTTCACACCATTTTTGTAGTGGTCAGCAGCAGTAGCGGCTCCAACTGAGAAACCTCTCACTTTTGCTTCAGCAAGAAGTAGTTCTGTTTCTGCATAAGTCAATACAAAGTTTACACCGCTTCTATTCAAAAATACTGATGTTCTTGGTCTTGAATATTTACCAACTTTTGCTACATCAGTACCTGTACCCGATGCACCAGGATATTGAGGATGCTTAGAAATGTCAGTAGCACCGCCATTTAAATCATAACCGTTTGGAAGACCAATTTGAATAGCCTCTGCGTTATCACCAGCTAAGTCTTGGTTTGAGTTATTTGCAAGACCTGGTTGTGAAATTTCTGCAATTGCACTGATTCTTGGGTCTTTGGTGTTTTTCAAGTAATCCATGAAAGTTTTGCTCCATCTTACTTCTCTGTAATCGTCACCAACTCTCAATGCACCAGTTGTATTGTTGCTTTGTGAGCTAGCATCCGTAAGAACTTTAGCGTTATCATCAACACTTGTAAAAACACCACCTGCTACGGCTTTTTCAGCCCAAGTTTTGGCTGCTGCAGCATCAACTTTTACCAATCTCATGGCAAGTCTAAGCATAAGTGAGTTACCAAATTTTTTCCACTTATTTACATCTCCCTTAAACATAAGGTCGTTGGTAGGACCAGCTTTTGAGGTACTCAATGCAGCTATGGCTTTTTCTAGTTCAGATAACAAGCCTGGGTATATAGTTGACTGATCGTCATACTTTGGAAGGGTTATGCCTTCTTTAGCTTTAAGAGCCTCTGTGTAAGGCACATCACCGTAAGTATCTGTGATTCTGGCGATACACAACACTTTCATGATGGTACCGACATTGTAAAGGTTTGAAAGCTCCGGCTTGTCTTTAGTAAGATTTTGCATTTCATAAACCTTAGTAGCCGCACGGTAGGTTTCTTCAAAAACACGGCCTTTGTACGCATCAAAACTTCCAGAAGCTACATATTTGTCACCATTTCCATAGTATGAAAACGTAGATGCCAATACTTGTGACCACATACTTTGGAAAAGCAATTGTGAGTAACCTGTGTTGCTGTAATCGTACTGCGACTGTGCCAAAAGATAATTTGGATTAAAAACCGCCGCACTGGTATTGTTCGGGTCAGTGTTGATTTCCTCAAAGTTGTCTGTACACGAAAGTGTAAAGACCGAAATCAATAAGAATATATATTTGAATTTTTTCATCTTTCTTTTACGATTTAGAATTTAACATTTAGGTTTAAACCATAAGTTCTAGTAGATGGCAAACTGTTACCTTCTATACCAGCATAGTTTATTAGAGACGAGAATCCAGCTTCAGGATCTATGTTGTCAGACTTTTTGAACAAAGTCAATAGGTTACGTCCAACAATAGATATTTCGGCTGATTTGATAGGAAGACGACCGAATACGCTAGGTTTGATAGAATATCCCAATGTTACTTGTCTCAACTTGATAAAGTCTCCATCCAAAACGTTCAATGCTGAAACTCTTCTTGCCAAGTTTTGGTAGTACGTTTGAGCAGGTACAGTTACATTATTAGCAGCACCATCAGCAGTTACACCGTCTACTTTCACACCGGTTTCACGTCCTTCCAAAGTGATTTGGTTAAGACCTCTGAAAATAGTGTAGTAGTTTGTTGCAGACAAGATTTTGTTTCCAAATCTGTAGTCAATCAAGAATGACAAGTTGAAGTTTTTGTAACTCACTTCGTTGTTCAGACCACCGTATACTTTAGGCAATACAGAACCCATTGGAGTTCTAGTACCGTTTTGTACTGGTATCCCTGAAGCGTCAACTACAATTTTACCATTTAGGTAAGTGTAATCGTTAGCCATCACTTGTGGGCCAGGCATTCCTTTGATAATTGCTATGTTGGCGTTCAAGGGACGATAAGTACCCATGCCTAATTGCTGATTTTCTGAGCCAGAACCGTTGATTTCAATAATCTTGTTCTTGATGTTTGTAAAGTTCAATGAACTGGTCCATTTCAAATCTTTGCTTTCAATTAACACACCTGTTAATAACATTTCAAGACCTGAGTTTTGGGTTGAACCTGTACCGATCAATTGAGATGAATAACCGGTTGCTTCTGACAATGAGCCATTTATGATTTCATTGTTGGTTTTTCTATTGAAATAGGCTAGGTCAATGCCCAATCTGTTTTTGTAAAACTTAAGTTCTGTACCTACTTCAAACTCTGTAAGTGTAAATGGCTTCAAGAATAAGTTTGGAAGGCTTCCACCAAATGAACCGGTTGTGATTCCTTGAATAGCCGATCCAACGCTGTAATACTGTGAAGTCGAGTAAGGACTCAATGGCTCACCACTTACTACTGCATAGGATGCTCTTAGTTTTCCATAAGTCAATTTGTCCATTTTCAAAGCCTCTGTGAAGTCATAGCTCAATGAGAAAGATGGAGTAAAGATACCTTGGTTGTTTGTAGGCAACGTAGAGAACGCATCATAACGACCTGTAGTGGATAGAATCAACATATTTTTGTAGTTGAAATCTAACGAGTAATAGCCCGAGTTTGCTTGTTTCTTAGAGTATGAATAGTCTCTGTTGAAGTTCAAAACGTTGAAAGGGCTATAGAAGAACGGAATCACGAAAGGACCACCACCTATTTTCACTCTGTCGTATTCGTTTTTACGGATAGTTCCTCCCGCTAAAGCGTCAATACCAAAATCATCAGTAATTTTGAATGTTCCGCCCAAAATCGCATCAGCGTTCATTTCTATTGTCGTAGATTTGGCTAAATCGTCTAATCCACCTGCGTTTCCACCTGAATAGGCAGTTCCAGTCGGTGTGATTTTAAACAATCCGTCATTGATGTAGTCATAACCAAATCTTACCAAACCGTAAATGTTCTTTGTGATGTCGTATTTACCTTGGATGGCCGAAATCATTCTTTTTCTTTTGACGTCATTTTCATATTGATTCACCACAAACCAAGGGTTGGTTACATATATGTCGTCGTTATACTGAATCTCGTTTCCAAATGGAAGGGCTGCATTGTAACCCGGTTGTAAGGCCGACTCGCTTACGTTTGTTGCCAAGAAATTGATGTTGTTGGCGTTCATAGGGCCATCGCTCAGCTGTGGCTTGTTGTTGTTGAAGTCATCCACAAAATTGGCCATCAAATCAATGGTCAGTTTTTTGCCGAATTTCTGATTTCCTGTGAAGTTGGCTGTTCTTCTTGTCAAACCGCTATTTCTTAGGATAGAGTTATTATTCAAGTTGGCCAATGAAAGTCTGAAGCTACCAGTTTCTGTTCCGCTAGAAAGCGAGATAGAGTTTGTAATAGAACTACCTGTACGGTAGAAGTTTTTGATGTTATCTTTAACTGCCGTGTAAGGATAATTTTTTCCATCGAATTGAATCGTTGAAGCACCATCCAATTTTTCACCCCAGCTCAACATACCACTGTTAAGAGCACTTGTTACATTGTCAGGTCTTTTTCCATTTAAGCCTTGACCATATACATACTGATAATCTGTGAAATTGATTGCTTGCTCAGCTACAGTGTTTAAATTATAGTCAATGGCCATTTTACCTTTTTTGCCTGATTTGGTAGTTATCAAAATTACACCGTTGGCAGCACGTGCACCATAAAGTGCCGAAGCTGAGGCTCCTTTCAAAACTGACATGTTTTCGATGTCGTCAGGGTTAAGGTTTGAAATACCATCACCGTTGTCTGATCCACCCCACTCACCAGAGCTACCTCTTTGTGTATTGTCGATAGGCACACCGTTAAGAACGATCAAAGGTGAACTAGCTCCAAAACTGGCCATACCTCTAAGCAAGATTCTTGCAGAAGAACCAGAACCTCCGTTGGTTCCTGAAATGTTCAAACCCGCCACTCTTCCGGCCATTGAATAGGCTACGTTCGTTTCTCTGGCTTTGATCATTTGATCGCCGCCTACTGTTGTTACGGCATAACCAACTTTTCTTGCTTCTTTAGAAATACCAAGGGCCGTTACTACGACCTCGTTCAAAATACTTGCATCTGGCTTCAGGCTAATGTTGATAGTTGAAGCATTGCCAACCACAACGTTTGCCGGAGCAAAACCAATGTAGCTAAAAGTAACGGTACTGCCTTTGGCAGCTGAAATAGCGTAGTCACCATTGCTGTCGGTGATAGTTCCTTTTGTTGTGCCTTTTACAGCCACGTTAACGCCGTAGATCGGACTTCCTGTGTCGTCGGTAACTTTACCTTTGATAGCCACATCTTGTGCGTGAACACTCACGGCCATCAACGTAATGAGTAACGACATCATTACTTTGAATAGATTTTTTTTCATAAATGATTAAAATTTGATTTTCAAGGTTTAAAAAAACTTCGTGCAAATTAATCTTGACCTTTAATTTAAAATTAATAAATACTTAATACTGAAAAAAAATATGCTAAAAAGTGAATTATTAATAAAATAATTTAAAAAAAGAAGAAGTGTATAAATGACAGATAATTAGTCATTTAAGACTGTTTTTCGCTTGTGATTTGCTTGAAGGTTTTATTGAAGTTTTCAGAATAAAGCAACAAATACTCTTTTTGGAAGTTTTCGTAACACTTCTGAGCTAGTGAATGTTTGCCCAGTTTTACCAAAGCTTTGCACTTCATTTCCATGGCTGTTTCATCCACTTTGTCGAATACAAAAATGCGGTCAGCTATCTCAATAATTTCTTGAGAATCAGCTTCGAAATTTAAGTTTTTGGAGTAGGAGGTATAAGCATCAATTACCCGATTTGATATTTCGGATTTGTAAGATTCTAGCCATTCGTATTCTAAGTTAAAAAGGAAATTACCTCTCGAAACAATTTTTGTCAAAAGGTTGATTTCGTCTTTGTTGAGTGTTTTCTTTTCGTCGGTAAGTTTTAGAAAATTTGCGTAGTCAACGAATACATGTTGCGAATCGAAAACTATTTGCCAGTCGCCGGATTCCTTTGACAGGTGAATATGCCCGACTTGTTCAAATAGGACTTTGAGTTTGGTAAGATTTACCGAACGATTGTTTCTTGCACTGCTGGTTGTTTTATCATACCAAAACAAATCATTGAGTTGGTGCGAGTTCACGCTCTTGTTCCATTTGATAGAATTCAGGAGAATATACAAGAAAAGCTCCTTCAATAAAGGTGTAAAATGTACCGTAAGGTCCTCACCTTTGGCAGTCATAAACTGAAATCCCCCAAAAAGAATCAACTTACTTTTTTCGTTTTCTTGACTTGGTTCTGCTACTATTTTATTGGTCTCCGCCGGCAGATTCTTTGCTGCGGTTGTTTCGTTTATAATTTCTCTTGGTTTGTTTTTCCTGAGAAAATATACCCTTAGCCCAACACCGGCCAACAAAATGGCGGCAATGGCCAACATTAGTTCCCAGCCCAGGGATGATTCGGTCTTAGTACCGGCTTCGTTCTGAGTGTTGGTCGGTGGAAACGCCAGGCTGTACACTCTGCTGAACGAAGTAAATTTGAGCCTATCGTAGTGATACGTGATACAAAACAATTTCTGAGTTTCCTGGTCAAAAGCCAAATCGGCAGTGCTGGCCACGTCCTGAAAATCGTAATCTATAGGCTTGCCTAAAACGGTATATTCTGGTTTGGTAAGGGAGCCTCTTATGAGTTGAAGGGAGCTTTTGAAAACAAGTTGATTGTATATGAGAGCATAGAAAACGCCATTTTTTTCATCAATCACCATCGACTTCACAACCACAAATGGTGATTTGGGAATATCTAGAGAATAAATTCTTTTTATGGAGTTAGTTCTCCAGTCTACCTCAAGGAGGTCGTAATAGTTTTGTGGATTTATTTCTTGTTCACCAGTTTTCGAACCGAAACCGCCAAAAATATAGGATTTCATCCGATCTTTCGTGTGGCCAATTCCAAACAAATATCGTGGTTCCATCTGGTCACCTTTCATTTTGAGATCAGACCATTGTTTTGAGGTAAAAGAATATTTCTGAAACCTGTTTTTATATGTAAATTGGCCATATCCACCGATTAATACCATGGCGGAATCGTTCGGGTAAAGGTATCCGTTGTGGTGCCAGTATTCTGTAAGTTCTGGATTGAGATTAGCCGGAATTCCCCAACTGTTATTTTTATGGTCAAATCCGAATACTTCTCTTTGGCTTAATCTCACATTGATGGCATTTTGGGAGTTTTCAAGATAATAGGCTTGGTCGCCAAAAGTAAACTTCGTGTGCTTTTGTGAGAAAGGTTCAGAAACTGTTCGTGCAGAACTTTGGCCAATATATAATCTTCCGGCGTCAGAATGAATGACAAAATTTTTGACTTTGGGGTCAAAGTAAAAAACCGATTGTCCCTTGAATGTAGTGTCTATCAACTTCATCCATTCAAAGTGCCGCTTTAGTAGCCAAATACCGTTACTCACCTCACCATTGTTGCCACTATGTGTTTCGGAGGCCTGATTTCCATAAATTTCTTTCAACTCCCAAGCGTAAATTTCTTTGGTGCCTTTCGATACTTTTATATCTCGAATGTACATCGGGAGAGCGTCTTTCGTAGAGAATTTGATGTCTTTGTTTCCACCAAAATAAATCTTAAAACAGGCCCGAGGATTGAACAAAATCTCTTTTTTTTCTATGAGTTTAGTGCCCAAAAAAAGACTTACTTCTCTGGTTTTTATGTCAAAAATAAATCTCATTCTTGACCAGTCAGAATACAGCTTTGCAGAATCTAAACCAAAATTTGTGGCAATACTTAAGTCTTTGTTTACAATCCGGAATTTCTTGTCTTTTCGAGAGTTGAAAAGCAAATCTACGTTTTGTCCTTCGGCATTTACTATCCTGAAAACGTACCCAAAATATGAGATAACATTTTTCTTGAATTTTATGTCAAAGCTCAACTCAAAATCGTCATCGAAACAAATTGCTTTCTTGTCGCCAATCGCCAATGAGGTTCTTTGGTCTGGTATTACTTCGTGTCCCAAAAATTCCAGGCCATAGTCCTGAGCCACAAGCCTTGAACTAAAGAGTACGAAAAGTAATAAAAGTGATTTTGGGAACATACGTGCTTTACGGGCCTAATTTTGCCAAAAGTTAGCCATTTTATTGTTTCATTAAGCTAAAATTAACTTTTTATTTATAGAAGCGACTAAATTTATTAAAATTTTTTAAAAATAAATTAAACTCATTTCGTCTCTAATGAATCTAGTATCGCGTTATATTTTTTCGTCCTTGTTGTTTCTTAGTTTGTTTTTTCAAGAAAGCATGGGTCAAAGTACAATACATCCCATTTCTACTGAATATCAGTATCCGAGGGAAACGGACGTGGCTCAAAATCTTGAAAACTGGCGAGACCAGAAATTCGGCATCATTATACATTGGGGACTATACGCCGTGCCAGGCATTATAGAATCATGGAGTCTTTGTGACGAAGACTGGATCACGAGGGATTCTAGTAGCAACTACCATGAATACAAAAAATGGTATTGGGGCCTGAATAAATCGTTTAATCCTGTTAAATTTAATCCGGATGCTTGGGCAAATGCAGCAAAATCAGCCGGAATGAAATACGTAGTTTTTACAACCAAACATCACGATGGCTTTAATATGTTTGACACAAAATTTTCGGATTTTAAAATATCGAATGGTCCGTTTCGTGATAACCCGAAGTCTAATGTGGCCAAGCATGTTTTTGATGCTTTTCGCAGACAAGATTTTCTGATTGGGGCTTATTATTCAAAACCTGACTGGCACTCGCAGTATTTTTGGTGGGATCTGCATTCCACTCCAAATCGAAATGTAAATTATGACATCAGAAAGAATCCTTGGAGGTGGAATAAATTTGTGGAATTTACCCACAATCAACTCAATGAACTTACTTCAGACTATGGAAAAATAGATATTCTTTGGCTCGATGGTGGTTGGGTAAGGCCACGAAATACCGTCACAGAGGAAGTCAGAGCCTGGGGAGCACCAATTCCGGATTTCGACCAAGAGATAAATATGCCCAAAGTAGCCTCTATGGTCAGAAAAAATCAGAAAGGCATCTTGATTGTGGACCGTACAGTGCATGGTGAATTTGAAAATTATCGTACACCCGAGCAGGCCATACCGAAAGACCGCTCCGAAAACCCCTGGGAAAGTTGTATTACATTGGGAGGAGCTTGGGGCTATGTTCCCAACGATAACTTTAAACCATCAGCCTCGGTTATTCATACCCTCATCGAAATTGTAGCCAAAGGTGGAAATCTATTGCTAGGTGTAGGGCCCAATGCCGAGGGAGAGTTTTTACCCGAACAAATTAGCCGATTACGCGAAATAGGTTTGTGGCTAAACAAGTTTGGAGAGGCCATTTATAATACCAGAAGTATCGAAAGGTTTCAGTCTGACGATATATATTTTACAAGAGCGAAAGAGAAGTTTATTTATGCCATAAAAAAGTTGTCTGTCGATAGCCAGCTCGGTGAGACCATTAGTTGGGATAAAAATATACCTAAGAAAGGTTCGCGAATAAGTATTGTAGGCGAAACAGATAGCCTAAAATGGGAAACGGTAGGAAATAGGACCACTGTAAAGATTCCGAAAAATATGGTGGAGAAATATAAGACAGAACCGGCAATAGCACTTAAATTTGAAATATAGATCGTTGTAATAATTTCAAAAAAAAGAACTTACATTTATATCAAAAACAAACCTCAAAATGAAAAAAGTATTAATAATGGCCTTGATGTTAGCAAACATTTCGGTTTTTGCACAGAAGAAAAAATGGGTAAACCTTTTTGACGGAAAAACCACCAATGGCTGGCATACTTGGAAAGAAAACGGTGTGAAAGGCTGGCATGTGATGAATGGTGTGCTTATGACCCACGGCGGCAACGGCGACTTGGTAAGCGACAAAGAATATGGCGATTATGTGCTCGAGTTTGAGTTTAAATGTGCACCAAAAGGAAACAGCGGCGTTATATATAAAGTGTTGGAGGATGTTTCTAACAAAGACCTTTTTGCTCCGTATGCTTCAGGCCCAGAGTTTCAGATTATTGATGACGTAAATTATCCTGACAAAATAAAGGACGTTCAAAAAACAGGAGCCAACTATGACATACAAGCACCCCTCGATATGAAGGCCGTAAAGCCAGCAGGAGAGTGGAACAAAGGCAAACTGGTAATCAAAAATAACCTCATTGAACATTTTGTGAATGGTATAAAAACAGCGTCTTACGAATACGGCAGCGTAAAATGGGCTGATGATGTGGCAGGAAGTAAATTTGCCAAATGGCCTTATGCAAAGGCTCATGCCAAAGGAAAAATATCATTACAGGACCACGGCGACATGGTTTCTTTCAGAAAAATCAGGATTAAAGAACTTTGATACTTTTTATAAAAACTAAAAACCATGAGACACTGTGTTTCATGGTTTTTTGTTTTTTGGAGATTATCTTCTATGTAAAATTGAAGTCTGGTTATCATGAATAAGAAAGTACTTTTCAAAGAAACCCAAAGATTTACCCAATGGTGGATTTGGCTTCCACTTTTACTTCTTGTGTCTTATGCTTTTTATGGAATTAGCAAACAATTGCTTACGGGAGTGACATTTGGTGAACACCCCTTGAGTAATTTGGGTGTAATGGGTTTGGGATTACTTTTATTAGTGGTT
Source organism: Leadbetterella sp. (assembly GCA_035299025.1). Taxonomy (GTDB): domain Bacteria; phylum Bacteroidota; class Bacteroidia; order Cytophagales; family Spirosomataceae; genus Leadbetterella. The sequence goes on along the minus strand of DATGXK010000008.1, from coordinate 662,396 downwards.
TTGGCCTTGTTTTGGTATATGAGATTAGAGACCATTATTACGGAAAACGGAGTATATGTTCAATTATTTCCTTTTCATTTAAGAAAACGATATATAGCCTGGGAAAGAGTTCAACAGTGCTATGTGAGGCAATACAAGCCACTTCGGGAGTTTGGTGGCTGGGGAATTAGATACGGTTTTGCTGGAAAAGCTTACAATGTGGCAGGTAACGAGGGGCTGCAATTGGTGTATGGTTCTAACGAGAAACTTTTGATAGGTACGCAAAAGTCAGAAGAACTCGAAGAGGTATTAAAATTATTTGCTCTTTACAAACCTTATACTTTTTAGGCAAAAATAAAGCCCCAGCGAGCTGAGGCTTAAGTTTATAGAGAAAAGGTTTATTGTATTTCTTAAGAATACGAATTGAGCATTACCGGCATTACCAGCATCAATATATCTTCGTTTTCTTCTTTGTCAGATGGAATAATAAGACCCGCTCTGTTCGGAAGCGACAACTCCATTGTGATGGTCGAAGAGCTAATGTTGCTCAACATTTCGGCCAGAAACTTGGCATTGAAGCCAATTTCCATGTCGTCTCCTACATACTCACAAGATATTTTCTCAACGGCCTCATTTGAGTAATCCAAATCTTCTGCCGAGATAGTAAGTTCATCAGCCGTGATTTTCAGTCTGATTTGATGCGTAGTTTTGTTCGAGAAAATGGCAATTCTTTTCAGCGAGTTCAAAAACTTCGACCTTTCTACCGTCATATGATGCGGATTGGCTTTCGGAATCACGTTTTCATAGTCTGGATAACGCTCGTCTATCAGTCTACAAATCAACTTGATATTTCCAAAGCTAAAGAATGCGTTAGAATTGCTAAATTCTGTAACTACCGGTACTGAATTTGATGGCAAAGAAATCTTGATGAGGTTCAAAGCTTTTCTTGGCAAAATCATCGTAGTCGGTGTTGAAGATTTGATATCCTCTCTGCGGTATCTGATTAGTCTATGGCCGTCAGTTGCCACAAAAGTGGTATGTTCTTCTTGAATGTCGATATACACACCTGTCATGGCAGGGCGGAGGTCGTCGGTACTTGTGGCAAACAAGGTGTTGTTTATAGCCGAAGCCAACACATGCGAGTCTAGCTCAATGTTGAAGTTTCTATTTACTTGTGGTGCTCTTGGAAAATCCAATGGATTCTCGCCAGCTATTTTAAAACGGCCGTTGGCTGTTGTTATTTCTACTCCGAAAGTCTCATTGCTGATGCTCACGGTGATTGGCTGCTCAGGCAAGCTCTTCAGGGTGTCCATCAAAAGTTTGGCTGGAATAGCCACCGAAACGGTATCGCTTGAGTCCACCATGAGGTCGGCTACCATAACGGTTTGCATGTCAGAAGCCGTAACTGTAAGTGAGGTTTTGTCAAGTTCGAAAAGGAAGTTTTCCAAAATCGGAACGAGTGGATTTGGAGCAATAACTCCGCTTATATTTGAAAGGTTTTTTACTAATTCTGAGGACGAAACGACAAACTTCATGTTGTTTTGTTTTGTAAAATGATTTGGTTTAAACTCAATTCATGGCAAATTTAAGAAAACAAGCAATATTTTAGAAATGAATTTTTAAAATATTGATTTTTAAATTATTCTTCCAATAAAAGCTTAGTTTTTGAATAATTTTATGCAAAAGTACCTAAAAATCTGATTTAATCATGCAATTTCTCAATTTAAAATCCGCCCGATTGAACTTTTTCTTTTCGTTCTTGGTATAGGGTTTTTAACGTTTGTAGCTCGCCTGGCGGGAGCAAAGTTTCGAGTTTTTTTAGGGCATCTTGGGCATATTCAAACTCCGAAATATCCAAGGCTCTTTTTGCCAAAGTTTTCCAAATTATGGCTGAGTTACTATTCACTTCTGTAGCATAGAAAGCCACATTGTAAGCCTCCAATTTCTTGCCTTTCGAGGCCAAATAATTTGATATTCTTTCTACTAAATACGGATTAAACGGGGCCTGATTAAGCACGGTCTCGTAATTGCCAACAGATAGTTTCGAACCAAACTTTTCGGATTGTTTCTGAAGGTCTATTTCTACTTTTTGCTTCAAATTGGCGTTGGATAACAAGCCAAACGAAACGCTGTCGCCAGCCACTTTGAGTTTTTCTAGGGCCTGATCCAACACGCCCTCTTTCATGAGCCATAGGCCCAAGTTTTGGTTGTAAATATTCCGGTATTTTGAATTGGAATTGGCCAAAAGATAGAGCTGTTTTACACCGGTCGATTTGGACTCTCTGATGTAGTTTTGGTTTGCAAAAGCCCAACTAAGCGGCTCAAAAACTGGCTCGTTAAAGCTATTTTCTTGAAGTTTTTTGAGTGTGGCAGCGTTTATTTTTGTTTTATTGATGGTTTTAGAATGACTCATGGCGTTAAACAGCCATGCCGCACGGCTCATATCCAATGCGGAGTCTTTACTGAGCTCAAAATCAGCAAATTCTGTTTCTACATCCAGCATTCTACTGATTGCAAACGCGTTGGCTTTGAGGCCATTATATTCTATTTTTTTTGCCAAATTTGCCATTTCTGCCAGTTTTTCTGGCTTGGCATTTTCTATCCAAAAGCCTAGAAAGTTTGTGTTTTCTACCTCGCATTTTTTGCAGACTTTCATGGCTTTGTCAATGTTGAGTAGTACACTATCTGTCAGTTTAGATTTTTCTTGCAAATACGCCAAATTGATGAGCAACTCACTACTTTCAGGAAATTTCTTAAGCCCATTTTGTAATGCAAAAAGAGCATCAAAATACATGTTTTCGTTTTCTAAACTTGCACTTAGACCTGCATAGGCGTAGGTACTTGGTTTTTGGCTGAGTGTTTGATTATAGAAAAACGCAGCATTTACTTTATCGCCTTGGCTTAAGGCCAGAGAAGCCAAAGACACGTTGGCCTTGTGGTTGTAAAGGTCATTGTGGGTCGATTCTTTGTAAAAAGTCTCAGCGGTTTTCAGGTCTCCTTCTGCCAAATAAAAATCGGCAATGGCGTTGCTTACTCCGGCTTTGGCTTGGTAAAACGAATAGAAGTTTTTTAGAGAAAATAAAAACAGAATTAAGAAAACAGATACCGTGCGGGTATAGATTAGTTTGTTAAAAGGAGCCTTGTAAAGTACCTTGTGCACCTCCAAGCCTTGCTTAAATATCTGCAAATAGTTGATTAAAACATACACCACAAAACTAAGACCAACCGCTAGAAACGAAATACTTATGAAATCGTCTGAGAGTTCTATGAGGGGGTCGTTGTTGGTACCAAAAATAAAACCTATGGTGGCTAAAGCTATGCTGGCCGTGCCCAAAAATATCCAAGCTCCAGCGGCTTGATAGCTGAACCATTGTTTTTGGTCGATAAACTGCCTAAACCCCCAAAAACCTAGGCCGGTGCTTATAAAAAATAAAAAAGTAGGTGGAATAACAAAGGTGCTTTTTTCAATTTTTTTGGCGTTTTCGAGATAAACTAGCAGTACATTCACTAAGAAAACTGCCGAAATTATCAAAAACTGAGGCAAAGAACTTTTGCCTTTTTGAGCATTTTTAGAAACCAACCATACCAGGCCCGCAATTATTTCATGAGAAATAAGAAAAACAAAAACTCCCGAAATAACCATAAATGCTACTAGTCCATAAGCTGCAAGTGAGAGGTTTGGTTGATTAATAGCTGAGAACTTATTTGCAAGCAATAAAAGGAGCGTCCATATAAATATCCAACATAAAAATATGGCCAAAATACTTAGTTTTTGCCCGAAGTTATTGGTATAATAATAAAAAACACCAGCAGTAGTAAAAGCAGCCAAAAATGCCCAGTTGGACTTACTCAAAAATACGCTTTCGGCACGCATACTGATCAGGACGCCACCCAGGATCAATGCTCCTATCAGAAACCAAATGCCCTTAAGACGAGAAAACCCAGTAAGAATAAAAGATAAACCAAGCAGTCCACCGAAAAGTAATATATAATAAGCTGTATGATTGACTTCTACCAAAGACGGCATGTACCGCTCTTTTATATACCAAACCGGTGTGGAGGCCGAAAACTTGAAGTCATCATAAAAGAAAGAGTTGGCGGAAATAATCTTCTCATGTAATTCGCTCAAAACATTCCATTTTAGAATATTTTCGAGGCCTTGGTACCATGAAAACGTGCCATAACCTACCAGTAAAACCAATGCAAAAAGACCAATAAAAAGTGGCCATTTCTGATTGCGTGGCCAAATTCGCCAAAAATTTATGTTGTCGTTCATAGAAAGCTTAAACTCTTTTTTTGTGTAATTATTTTAGGCCTTGTTTAATTTTATAGTGACAAAAGGCGTACTTAAAAAGCCGAAAATTGTATATTTGCCAAATTTTTCTCAAAATCACTGACCCCGAAAATGACAATACATAAAGAAGGTACAGGCACGCTGATAGTTTCTACGTTAACTCTGGCTATCATTTATAGCGTTATAAAACACTTTACGCCAGACATGGCAGCGTTGCACTACTTTGTGCTAGCGGTTTGCCTTGTTTTGTTCTTAATTGTATTGCAATTTTTCCGCAAACCTACAAGAAAAACACCAATAAACCCAAAGCACATCATAGCACCGGCTGATGGGAAAGTGGTAGTTATAGAAGAAGTGGTAGAAACCGAGTATTTCAAAGACAAAAGAATTCAGGTATCTATTTTTATGTCGCCTTTCAATGTACACATCAACTTCAACCCACTTTCAGGTATTATCTCCTATTTTAAATATCATCCTGGTAAATATTTGGTGGCATGGCACCCGAAAAGCAGTACAGAAAACGAGCGTACAACAGTTGTTACGAAACACCAAAGCGGCACAGAGGTATTGTTCCGACAAATAGCCGGAGCCTTGGCTCGTAGAATTTGTTGGTATGTAAAGGAGGGCCAGGCAGTAACACAAGGAGAAGAATTTGGATTCATAAAATTTGGCTCCAGAATAGATATTTACTTGCCATTAGATGCAAAAATTCTCGTAAACCTAGAAGACAAACCGGTTGGGGGAGAGACGGTGATTGCGGAATTGGCGTAAAGCAATTTTACAAATTGTAGAAGACAACGTCACGATTTTCCACACTATATTGGAAAAAATTAACAATCGAACAAACACTATTCTGCGATTTACGAGAATCACATTACCTTTTGGCCAAGGAGTAAAAACCGATAGTGGAAATAATGGCTAACCCACCCAAAAAGAGTATCAACGAGTCGTAGCCGAATCTTGCAATGGCTTGTGTACCGAGCAGCGACGAGCCAATCTGGGCAATCGGCCAGGTCATGGCGTAAACGGCCGAATATTGGCCCTGATTATGTGATTTGGCCCTTTCTACACTAAACGAATTCATGAAGGGCATGGCAAATATCTCTGAAAATGTACCGAAAATAATTCCAACCAACATCCATGCATAGGCCGTAAAATAGATATAAACAACATAATTGACCACCAACAAAAAACAACCAAAGCCTATGAGCTTGAGTCGGTCAAATTTACCGTCAACTTTATAAATGATAAGCATCTCTACCAAAGCCACCAAAAGACCATTGAGGCCCATCAAGACTCCAATCTGAAACTCGGACATCTCACAAACCTCTTTGTAATAGACCGGCAAAACCGTAAACAAAGGAGAAAAAGACATCAAATAAATGGTGGTGAAAAGCATGAAAACCATAAAAAAACCATCTCGCCAGGGCGATTCAGATCTGTTTTGCTGGGCTTCGGTTTTCGATAGTTTTTGTTTTTTGACAAACTTTGTTTTTAGAAAAAACAAAACCACAAGGGCCGCAAAAATATTGGTGACGCCATCGGCCCAGAACAAATATTTATAATCTCTCGTGGCAAATAATCCGCCCAAAACGGGCCCTACTGCCCAACCCAAATTGATTGCTAATCTAACCAAAGAAATAGACCGAGTGAAGGTTTCGGGTGTACTGAGATGAGCTATGCTTACCGAATTGGCTGGTCGATAGGCTTCACCGAAAGCCGAAAGTACGAAAACTGACGCACAGAGAAGTTCGAAAGATTGTATCTCTGCAACTACAAAAAAAAGTAGACCCCCCAAAAACAGACTTCCAACCTGCACAACAAAATAACCAAAAATGTCGGTGAGTTTTCCGCCCAAATAAGAACCAAGAATAGCTCCAAAACCGAAGGTCATCATCACGAAACCGGCATTTTCAATAGAAAAATGTAGCTTTTGTGTGGTATAAACGGTCATAAATGCCACCACCATAGTACCAGCTCGATTGATGAGCATCACCAGAGCAAGTAACCAAATTTTGGGAGATAGTCCGCCGTAGGCTTTTTTGAGGAGCATTTATTACGAGATTAATTTGGTTCGTTTCAAAAGTATTGCTTTCGAAACATAAAATAAACCTCAAGACTCGGTATTAAAAAATTATATTGGGGTTGAGTTGTCAATCAATCTCAATTTTTTATGCTTTTCAAGAAATTGAACAGAAAAAGCAAGCCCGGTCTAATCAAATTATAGATTAAGAAACCCATTGTAGCCAGAATACTGCCAATGCCGGTAGGTAATGTGGCTCCAAAAGTGTAGGTTATGCCGACCACAAATCCTAAAAGGCATTCTGCTCGATAAACCGGAAAAAAGAGAGAAATAAATAAAACAGACATCAATAAATAGCCTGACATGCCATTATGCCCCAAGGTAAAAAATACCGAAAGGCAAATGCTTAATAGTAAGGCACCTAAAAAAGCAAACCAAATTTTGTTCGGAATATTTAAAAATCCAAGCTCCTGAGTTTGGGCTAGATTTTCTCTTTTTTGAATTCTGAACAACACCAGCCAAGTTAAAGCCGGTAGCAAAAGCCCGCCCCACCAATTGGATATTTCTGGTAAGTCTTCCCGAGCCAGAATATGGTGTCTAGGCACTCCACCATGGAAATGATTCCAAGTCAATAAACTCCAAATGGCGATTGAAAATATGCTAGTAACAAGAATTTGAGTCTTTAGGAAGTAATTTTTTTTCATAATTTGATCGTATTATTTGCTTCAAAAATAGGCCAAATTTTGCTTCGAAAATTATCAGAAACGCTATATTGGATGAGCGGTATTATTTAAATTTAAAGATGGTGATATTGGATTTATATGATTCTAATTTTTGGTTAATTAGCTGAAAATCTGGAGATTTAACAAAAAAAGAATGATTTCCTGTAAAGTTTTTCCTACGCAAAGTGTGGATTTTCTAATTAAAGGCCTGAAAAAGAAAGCATATTTGGTATTTTGCACAAATTTCTGGACTCCAAATCCTAAATGGCGTTAAATTAAACTTGTTTAGGTTGGCTATCGAAATGTTTCGTTGGAGCATTTCGATACAAATAAATATGGATTTGTAACTCCAACAAATACAAATGATATGCTTTTACCCTATTTCAACAAAAATTATATAGAAGCAGGACTCGACGAGGCCGGTAGAGGATGTTTGGCAGGGCCTGTAGTGGCCGCAGCCGTGATTTTGCCCAAAGATTATGAACATCCGTGGCTCAATGACTCTAAGCAACTTAGTAAGAATCAAAGGCTCGAACTCCGAACCGAAATTGAAAAAAGTGCTCTGGTGTGGGCAGTGGCCGAAGCTTCAAACCTCGAAATTGATCAAATAAATATCTTGAAAGCCAGTTTTTTGGCTATGCACAGGGCCGTAGATGCGATTTCGGAGAGGCTTAAACCCGAACATTTGCTCGTAGATGGTAACAGATTTACGCCTTATCCCATGATTCCGCACACTTGCGTGATAAAAGGCGACGGCAAATATTTGTCTATCGCCGCAGCTTCTATTTTGGCCAAAACTTATCGAGATGAGATTATGGAGGCTTTGGCTCAAGAATATCCTCGCTACAAATGGCATGAAAATGCCGGTTATCCTACCATTTTTCACAGAAAAGCCATTTTAGAATATGGCCATACGCCACACCACAGACTCACTTTCCGAGTTAGAACTTAAACTTCTTCCAAAATCGATTCGCCCTTTGAGTAATTACCAGAAGTCCATCGCCATTTTTCAAGGTGTCATTTTCTTTTTAAGGTCGATACTGCTTACGCATATAATTTTTGCCAACCATTACTCAAAAACTGGTTTGTATCTAGGAAATTGAAGTGCGGTTCAAGCTCAAAATCGAAATATGCCAAGTTCAATCCCAAGGAGTTTCTAATATTTGCTTTACTTCTTCATTGACCTCAGGCTCTGTGACCGACCGATCGTAGAGAAGAATGACTTATCTAATTCTCTGCTTAGCGGATTTAAAAAGTAATGATTCAACGATATCCGGGAAATTATTGAATTATCAAAAAGAAGAAATTATTGTAATGAAACTATTGATTATCCACATCGATCTCTAAAACAAATTGGTGTAGTTTGAAGCCGATTTACAGGAGAGGATACAAGTTATTTTAGAAAAGTTATTTTACGGTGGTGTTTTCGGAATTATTGGCGGTTTTGATCCATTTTTGTAATAATTACCTTATAAATGAGCCCAATTTGGTATCTTTATTTTGTTTGATAACATTAGCGAACAACCCAAAATGGAAAGTTTTTACATAAAATTCGATAGTTTTTTACATGTGAAGAATTCCTTTTTTGGCTTAGCATGGTTTTTGATTAATACTTTTTCGTGTGCAAATGGTAAAGCAACAATAGCTGATATCCAAGGTCAGAGGATGCTTTATTTGGGGTAGTTAATGATAAAACTACTGCTTATTGGGGAGAGATACTAAATATACATACTCGGCCAAAACCGAAGTAGGCAGATTGTGGTAGTTCCAATCAACACATTTACATACACGATATTTGTGCTTTCTAAAAAATAAAATCTAATGAAAACAACTATTAAAATCATAGTTATCTTCACCCTCATTCGGTTTTTTGGCCTTGGTCAAAACCCGCTTTCTCCTAGATTTCAAATGCTTGAAAGTGGAAAATTTGATGATGCTTTTGGTCTTAAAATCAGTCAATTAATGGCTGATTTCTCAGGAATTTTTAAGTCAAAGTCAGCTATTGATGCAAGTTGTAATTGCCGAGCTTTTGGTTATAAACACCAAATGCAAACACTTTATTTTGGCTCCGATATATTTAAGAATTATGAATTATTTATTGAAGCCGAAAAGACCGAAGATAAAAAGGCTCACGTCATGTATCAAATGATAGTAGGATTGGGTTATCATGGTATTTCTTCTATGGATTCAAAGAAATTTATCGGTTTGACGTCAAGTAGGGTATAATGATGTTTGCATATTTAGGAGATCAAATTTTAGAAGCTGATCTTTCTGGTTTTAGTAATGGGGCAGATAAGAAGCAATGATTTAATGCAATTTTTTAGAATAATTTAAAAAGTTAAGTGCGACTAAAAGGAATTTAACATGAAGGGAATAATTTTCACTGAGTTTTTGGAAATGGTTGAAGAAAAGTTCGGTTATGAGGTTGTTGATGAAATAATTTCTAAATCGGAATTGAAATCAAATGGAATTTACACTTCTGTTGGTACTTATGCTAGAGAAGAGATGATGGTTTTGGTTGACCATCTACATCTGAAAACGGGCATTGAAGAGGCGGTTCTTTACGAAGTATTCGGCGAGTATCTTTTTAGTTCTCTTATGAAGTCTTATGGACATATGTTTGTCAGGATTAAAGACTCTTTCGAAATGCTGCAAGCTGTAGATCAAAATATTCATCTACAGGTTAAAATGTTATACCCTGAAGCAGAGCTCCCTAAATTTGAAGTAAGCCAGCTCGATGACAATACCCTGAAAATGATTTACAAATCTGAAAGAAAAATGGCGGACTTGGCCCTCGGACTAATAAGAGGGTGTCTTTCGTATTTCAATGAAAAGGCCGAAATTTCAAAAAAAGTATTAACCGACGATTGTAAAGTTGTGGAGTTTATTATTTCCAAGTCTTAATTATGGGAGAATTAGAAATACAGCTACTAAAGCGAAGAATTTACAGGGAACGGCAATCTAGAAAGGAAGCCGAAAAAATTCTTGAATCAAAAGCATTGGAGCTCTACCGGGCAAACTTAAATCTACAAAAGCTTAATGAAAGTCTTGAATTTAAAGTCAGGCAGCGGACGGACGATTTGCAGAAAAGTAAGAAAATCTATAAAGAACTTGTAGAATCTGTCAATGAAATAGTGTTTGAGGTAGATAGTTTTTTTAAACTCAGTTATATCAACTCTGCAGCAACCAATCTCTTGTTATACTCACCGGAGGAGTTTTCGAATATTACTTTTTTGCAGATTGTAGATGAATCACACAAAGAACGTGTAAAAGATTTTTTGATACACTGCCTTAAAGAAAAGGTGTCGCATGGTTACTTGGAGTTTCCAGCCGTCAAGAAAAACGGAGATTTAATTTGGCTTGGCCAAAACTTCCAGCTCGATTTTAAGGATGTCGAGGGTCAATTGATGTTCAATGGATTGAAAGCCATGGCTCGGGACATCACAAGTATTCACAAAGTTCAGGACGAACTCAAACTGAATGAGGAAAAATATAGACTAATCCTAGAAAATATGAATCTTGGATTTATGGAGGTCGATAATAATGGAATTATTCAGAGGGTATACCAGTCTTTGTGCAAGATGACCGGCTACACCGAAGAAGAACTAATTGGCCAATCTGCAACTGATATTTTTATTCCAGATGAATTCAAGGAAACCCTCCGACGCCAAACAGAGTTGAGAGAAAACGGGGAAATTTCGTCCTATGAGATGCAAATAATTAAGAAAAATGGCGAAAGACTTTGGGTGATAGTAAGTGGTGGTCCATTATTGAATGACAAAAGGCAGGTGGTGGGTTCTGTGGGTATTCATTACGATATTTCTAATTTAAAAAGTATACAATCAGAACTTGCCATAGCCAAAGAAGTAGCGGAGTTGGCACAAAAGGCAGAACAAGAGTTTTTGGCAAATATGAGCCATGAAATTCGTACACCGCTCAATGCCATTATAGGCATGTCGCACCTGATGTATGATACAAAACCTAGTCAGGAGCAGGTAGAATTTCTAGATATAATAAAAAATTCAGCCAGTTTTCTGCTTTCGCTCATTTCTGACATTCTGGATATTACCAAAATAGAAGCTAAAAAATTAGAAGTAAAAAAACAACAATTTGATATAGTTGGTCAGCTTAGAACATTTCAGAGAACTTATGAACTAAAAACACAAGCCAAAAACCTGAAGGTAATTTTGGAAATAGATCCTAAACTAGACGTTTTAGTAATTGGAGACGAACTGATTTTCAACCAAATTTTTAACAACCTACTGAGCAACGCCGAAAAATTTACAGAGAAAGGCCACATAAGACTTTCTGTTGAGATAGCGTCTCAAATCGATGAAAAAAGAGTGTACTTGAGTTTTCAAGTAGAAGATACCGGACTTGGCATGGAACCAAAACATGCCAAGAGTATATTTCAGAAATTCAAGCAAGTACATACAATCAATAATACTAAAACCAAGGGTACAGGCCTAGGTTTGGCAATAGTAAAAGAGCTTGTACTGTTACAAGGAGGAGATATTTCGCTCAAAACCTCACCCGGGCAGGGTTCAACCTTCTCCATCAGTTTGCCATTTGAGCTAACAACCATAAAAATTGATAAAAGTAACGAAACTATTATTAATTCTGGACCAGTAGAGTTTAGCGATTACAATATTCTCATAGTAGAAGATAACCCCCTAAACTTTAAATATTTGAGCACCCTTCTTAAAAAATGGGATATCAATTATGAATATGCAAAAGATGGACGAGAAGCCATAGATATAGCCAAAATCCAGAAGTACGATTTAATTCTAATGGATATACAAATGCCTAATATGGACGGATATCAGGCGAGTATGGCAATCAGAAGAGAGTTCGGACCCAATCAAAAAACGCCGATTGTGGCACTAACAGCCTCTGCCATGATCAATGAAAAGAATAAGGCGGTCGATGCAGAAATGAATGGGGTACTTATAAAACCTTTCACCCCTGAGCAGCTAAATAATTTGTTGAGCAACTACCTGCAGAAACAGAATACAATTTTAAACAATACATCCTTTATAAATGATAATCCTAGTCCGGCTGATTTCAGCACTGACCTGAAAATTGACCAAAACGGCCTTGTGGCCTTTTTTGGCGAGGATCTTGATTTTAAGAAAGTGGTATTCGAAACTTTTCTTGATGAAATACAAGAGAATATTTTACAGTTTAAAAACCAACTGGAATGTGAGGACTGGAAAGACCTTGCCGGAACAGCACACAAAATGAAACCGAGTTTTTCTATGGTGGGGCTTCCTAAAACCGAAAGACTTCTAAAGGAGATTGAGTCTGAAATCAAAATAAATGGAATAAATCAAGCGACTAAAGACAGAATAGTGTTGTTTTTGTCGGAAGTTCCGAACCTAATAAATTTAGTGGAAACAGAATTTAAAAATTTTTGAAAATGAAAATTAAACAAGAAATCTTCTTAAACAATAAATGGTCGAATCTCCATACGGCAGATGGATTTAATGACAACAATGCCGACATTATTTTAATGTTTGGTGGCAAAGATAAAATTAACGATTTGATGGTGGCCCAATTGAAGGCCCAATATCCAAACAGCAATGTAATTTCCTCATCAACATCGGGTGAAATAATTGATTATACCTTTCATGATGAAGAATTGTCGTATACGGCCATTCAGTTTGATAAAACTCGCTACGAAATTCATATAGGAAACATCAGTGAATACGAAAGTAGCTTCCAGCTTGGTCTAAGTCTTTACAATAGATTGGAGAAAAAAGATCTGACATACATTTTTGTATTGTCAGATGGAGGTCTAATTAACGGTACAGACCTCATAAACGGTTTGAACCATGAAAATACCGACGAAATCCTGATAACAGGTGGCTTAGCTGGTGATGGCTCAAGGTTTCAGTCTACCGTGGTCGGTCTAAACAATGACCTTCAGGCGGGCAATGTGGTGGTAGTTGGTTTTTATGGAGACCATATCAAGGTAGGACACGGTTCGCTGGGCGGATGGGACGAATTTGGACCAGAAAGAGTTGTGACAAAATCAAACAATAACATACTTTACGAATTAGACCACAAAAGTGCGTTAGACTTATATAAAGAATATCTGGGGTCTTATGCCGACGAGCTCCCTGGATCGGCCTTGTTATTTCCATTGTCAATTTCTAGCGAGTTTCACGATTTGAAAAACGTAAGAACAATCCTTTCTCTCGACGAAGAAAGTAAATCGATGACTTTTGCCGGCAATCTACCCGAAGGCAGCAAGGTAAGATTAATGAAAGCAAATTTTGATAAAATAATAAATGCTTCGGGACTGGCCGCTAAAGAATCTATTAGTAGCTTTGAAAAACCCGACCTTTCTATTTTGATAAGCTGCGTAGGAAGAAGACTAATCTTAAACGATAGAGTGGAAGAAGAGATCGATATTTTACAAGATATTTTCGGAAAGGAAACTCCGGTTTGCGGATTCTATTCCTATGGTGAATTATCGCCACTGGTAAAGTCGCTGAAGTGTGAACTTCAAAACCAAACCATGACAATTACAACACTTAAAGAAATTTAAAACCATGGCAATTCATCCACTATTGCTTAAGCAAATTACAAAACATTTGGGCCCTCAAGGGCTTGAAAATCCAGAGTTCGCTTCGATAATAAATATTGTTAGTGCTTCGTATGAGACTTACGAGCGAGATAAAAAAATCACAGAACATGCCTTTCAGGTAAGCGAAAAAGAATACCAAGACGTATTGAATAACCTCAAAAAGGAAATTGACCTGAAAAAGGAGTCCATTCAAAAGGTGAAATTTGCCTTGTCTGCACTTGATAAGGATAACGAATCGAAATGGAGTGACTCTGATGACCTCATGGAAATCATTGATTTTCTGAATGCTCAAATAAATATTAAAAACGAACTTGAGCAAACTTTGCTTTTGGCCAAAGACAATGCAGAAAAGGCGGCTAAGGCAAAGTCAGATTTTCTTTCTGTGATGAGCCATGAGATAAGAACCCCTCTCAATGCCATAATTGGAAATATCCATATCTTAAAGCAAGAGAGGCACTTGCCTGAGCAGAGCGAGTTTATTACAACTTTAGATATATCCTCTCACAATTTATTGAATCTAATTAATGATATTCTTGATTTTAGCAAAATTGAAGATGGCAAAGTGAAATTTGATAAGAAATCATTTTCTTTGAAAAGTTTGCTAATGGATATCAAGTCTACCAATAGGTTTAGAGCGGACGAGCATCAAAATTTAATAAATTTGAACTACTCCTCTCAACTTCCTGAATATGTAATTGGTGATTCACTCAGATTAGGACAAATCCTCAATAACCTTGTGTCCAACGCTATAAAATTTACTTCAAATGGTACTATTGATATTGACATTTCGCTCGTAGAGCAATCTTCTACAGGCTTAAAAATAAAGTTTGAAGTCAAGGATTCGGGTATCGGAATAGAGCAAGAGCATATTACTAAGGTCTTTGAAAGATTTACACAAGCCAACTCGAATATCACACGGGTTCATGGTGGGTCTGGGCTGGGCTTGGCTATTGTAAAAAAGCTCCTGGTGTTGATGAATAGCGATATTTATGTAAATAGTAAATTTGGTGAAGGATCGGTATTTTACTTCACACTGGATTTCCAAACTTCAGACCAAACAGAGACCCTTGCCCCAAAAAATGCAGAAGCCCTAAGTGAGACTTTGATGGGTGTAAATGTATTATTGGTTGAAGATGTGAAGTTCAATATTATAGTAGCTAAAAAAATGATGGAAAGCTGGAAAGTAAATATTGACCTCGCCGAGAATGGAAAAGAAGCAGTGGATAAGGTTCAGCAAAAGAACTTTGATGTTATACTTATGGACCTTCAAATGCCTATCATGGACGGTATTACAGCCACAAAGCGTATAAGGGAGCTGAACATCCCAACGCCAATTATAGCCCTCACGGCCTCTGTTTCTAATGATACGCAAACCGAAGTTTTTAATTCAGGAATGGATGATTACCTCACCAAGCCATTCAATCCCAAAGACTTATTTAATGCAATAAAAAAAGCCACAAATAGAAATTGAATCTTATGGAATTTAAACTTCTTCCAAAATAGATTCGCCCTCTGAGCAATCACCGGCAGTCCATCGCCATTTTTCATGAAGGCGTATTTTGCCATTGGGTAATATTTCTGGAGTTGATTTACAAATGCCAGTCATTAATTGACCTTCGGAGTTGACATGGTGATAACGCATATCGATATGGCCTTTCTCGTCTACAACTGCTAATAGATGACCCGAAACTATCTTTCCTCCCGAATAGGTTGAGGTTAATATTTTTCCATCTTGACGATATTCAAAAACTGTTTCAGAGGAGCTTTCACCGTTGTTGGTATTCGATATGGGCCTGAAGCATTTGTTATTGTAGTTCATATTGATAGATTTTCTTATTCTATTAAAATCCAACGTGTTAATATGCATAACATAAACTTTGCTCATTTATGTTAGTTTTTTATTTAATACCAGCTGTAGGTCTTTCAAAATCGCTCTTCCTGAAAGCAATCTTTTAAGCCGCTTACATTTCAAAAAAATGGTGAAGTGCCATTAAAGGCTCGTCACATTTTCTGCAAAGCATGCTTTGCATTCTTCTAAATTGGAATTCCCTGAGGCTATTTTTAGGATGAAGGCTAATAAATCTTCATATTTCAGATTTTTATTTAATCTAAAATCATTCAATTTCAAAAAGCCGAGAGCAACCTCTAAGCCAGTAGTTTATTTTCATCACTGATAATGTAATTACAAATTATATTATAGCAATACAAGGCAGCTTTGTCTGTAATTTTTGGATAAAGAGGTTCCCAAACATTTCTGCCTGTACTGCTTCTAGTAAATAATCGAGGTTTTCTTCGCGTAGAAAATTATCAGGAGGCATAAATTTCCTCCATGTTCAGCAACAGTTCGTCTGTTGATATAAACAATATCCTCTTTATCTAAATAATTTATCATTAAGCTAAAGCTTTGAAAACTTCATTGTATTCTTTAAAGTCCTCATTTACAATTTGTTCCAGTTTAGCCTTTTTGGCAGCACGCAATTTTTCTCCAGCGTCAGTTATTAGGCTCTCAACAAATCCAGGCTCTGTTTCTACCAATTCCAAAATAACTTTTTTCAGTTCTTCTCTCTCTGCTACTGTCGTCATAATCGTATTTTTTATTCTTAACGAACCAATTCCTATTCAAATATACAAAAATCTCACAAAACCAAAAGTCCTTGCTCACGCATTTCGTTGATGGGTTTGGAGTACCAAAAAAGCTCAAAATGCTCAAATTTGTTTTCGAAAGAAATTTTTAATTCATTGAAAGTGATGGTTTTAGCGTTCCTCACATCCATCAATTTTAAGTTTTCCAAAAACCACTCACCTTTTTCTTTTTCGATGTTTATGCTGAAAGTTTCCATTTTTTCGTGGAAAGTCAGTTGCAATGCCGGCCCTTTTTTAGTTTTTACTTCTTCTATGATAGGTTGATTCCCAATCCAAACGATTTTGGCGTTCGTCTTAATTAGGCTATGATCCTGCTCTTCAAGACATTCGGCTATAAAATCTGGTCGGATTTTGGTTTTGGGTATTTTAAAATCAAACCAATCCTGTAGCGGATACTCAAAACATAGCCCGTGCATATAATTGTAAAGCGATTTCTTGAGCCCGAAGCTAAATTTGTCATGGTCTATACCTGTAGAATCTTTGAATTGGATATCGTTATCGGCAAATGTAATGTCTTTGTAATCAGGCACTATGCCAAATTTTTCAGGACTCAAACCAACGGGACTATGAGCGGTAAGGGCAAACTGATGCCAAAAGCCAGAATGTAAAATGCCTAACTCAAACATCTGTCGCACCATTTCGAGGCTATCTACGGTTTCCTGCACCGTTTGTGTGGGGTAGCCATACATCAGATAGGCATGCACCATGATGCCCGACTCCACAAAGTTGCGGTTTATCTGAGCCACTTGTGCTACCGTAACGCCCTTGTCTATCAATGCCAAAAGTCGGTCAGAAGCCACTTCTAGCCCTCCCGAAACCGCTATGCAGCCTGAGGATTTGAGCAGAACACAAAGGTCAGCTGTAAAGCTTTTTTCGAATCGGATGTTGGTCCACCATGTTACTACCAATCCACGCCTCAAAATCTCCAGAGCCACTTCACGCATGAGGGCGGGCGGGGCGGCTTCGTCCACAAAATGAAAGCCATTTTCGCCAGTTTGGGCTATCATCTGCTCCATTCTGTCCACCAAAATTTTGGCAGCAATGGGTTCATACAATTTGATATAGTCAAGCGAAATATCACAAAAAGTACATTTTCCCCAATAACATCCATGTGCCATGGTGAGCTTGTTCCAGCGGCCATCCGACCATAAGCTGTGCATAGGGTTAGCCAGCTCAATTACCGAAATATATTTATCTAATGCCAAATCAGAATAGTCTGGCGTGCCTACTTCGCTGTGTTTGTACTCTTTTTGGGAAGAATTGTTGACATATTTCACTTCCCCGTTTTGTAGGCAAAAAGTTCGTTTAAATTCTGAACTTTCGCTTTTACCCAAAACATGATTCGCCAGTAATTCTATCGGCAGTTCGCCATCATCCAAGGTTATGAAATCAAAATATTCAAAAACCCGAGCATCCTTTACACTTCTGAGCTCAGTATTGGCAAAGCCGCCGCCCATGGCGATTTTTATTTCAGGAAAGTGCTCTTTGATGTAGCCTGCACAACGAAATGCACTGTACAAATTGCCCGGAAAAGGCACAGAAAAACAAACCAACTTGGGCTGAGTTTCTTCTAGTTTTTGGTTTAAAATTCGGAGTGTGATTTCATCAATAAAAGTTGGTTGTTTTTGCAGATGGCCGTACAGTTCATCAAACGAATTGGCACTTCTTCCCAGCCGTTCGGCATAGCGACTAAAGCCAAAGTTTTCGTCGAGACATTCCACTATAAAATCAGACAAATCTTCGAGATACAGCGTGGCCAGATGCTTGGCTTTGTCCTGCATGCCCATGTTGCCAAAGGCCCATTCCAAGTCATTTTCTTGTGAAAACCTCGATGCTTGCGGCAGGAAATTTCCACTACAAATTTGCCGAGCCAAAGTGGGCTTATGGCCTTGTAAAAAGGGAATTACCTCTTCGATGGTCTGAATGTAATCATTCTTTAGCCTAAAAATCCTTTGGGCATTTTCCGAAACTCCAACCAAATTGGCCTTTTCAAAAATAGAAGCCAAACCAACCTTAGAAAACAGCACCAAAATAACCTCAATGCCCAAGTCGATCTGAAAAGCCGCGATACCTTTGGTATTCAAAAACCCCTTCAAATAGGCCGTGGCCGGATAAGGCGTATTGAGCTGGGTAAATGGCGGCGTTATGAGTAGAAGGTCTTTCAAAAGGTCTTTTTTTGTGTAAAATTAGGAATTTGTTTTGGAAAGGTAATACTTTCAAAAAAGAAGAGAGGATTAGATGGAAAAAGGGAATAATCGCAATAAAAACTGGTAACAAAAAAAAGAGACTCCTCTCACAAAGTCTCTTTTTGGTTTGTTTTCGAAATACTTTATTGCTTCAGTTTGTCTTTGAAGACCTTCTGAAATTTTTCCACTTTGGGTCTTACCACCATTTGACAGTAGGGGTTTTCGTCGCCCTTGTCGTTGAAATAGTTTTGGTGGTAATCTTCAGCGACGAAAAACTCGGTGAAGGGCTCTAGGAGCGTTACGATTTTGTTTGTGAATGCTCCAGATTCGTCAAGTTCTTTTATTACCGAAGCTGCCAACAGCCTTTGTTCGTCGTTGTGATAAAATACTGACGAGCGGTATTGGGTACCCACATCGCCACCTTGTCTGTTCAGGGTGGTTGGGTCATGTACTTTGAAGAATATTTCTAAAAGTTGCAAAAAACTGATTTTGGTCGGATCATAAGTAATCTGAATTACCTCGGCGTGGCCTGTTTCGCCAGTACAAACTTCTTTATAGGTTGGGTTTGGGTTTTTACCACCGGCATAGCCAGACTCTACTTTTTCTACGCCTTCCAATTGCTGATATATAGCTTCAACGCACCAAAAACAGCCGCCGGCTAATGTTGCTTTTTCCATTCTTTTAAAGTTAAATTTTTAATAAATCCGACGTCGCTCCGAATCTCATTTATTCAGAAAACCTTAATCTTTCCATAAAGTTTTCGGTCAACGAAGTTTTTTGTTCAGGTCATTTTGCTCAAAACAAAGACCCTACTTTCACATTTTGCTTTTCTTTGTCAAAGAAATATTTGTGTATATTTATCTGATTTTCAGCTTCTCTAATGGTTTTGTATTCGCCATTTTCTTGCAAAACATAGGCGTTGTAATTGTCCATCAGATTAACTTTCAGGATATTGATAAGCTGCTGTTTTATATCCTCATTGATAAATTCAAAGAGGGATTCTATTCGTTTGTCGAAGCTTCGGACCATCATGTCGGCACTGCCACCATATACCTTTGGTTCGCCATCGTTGTGAAAGTAGATAATGCGGGCGTGTTCTAGATAATTTCCGACTAAAGATCTCACGCTTATATTTTCGCTAAGACCTATGCGGCCGGGCCTTAGACAACAGATTCCACGAACGATAAGCTCTATTTTCACGCCTTTGTTTGAGGCCGCATATAGTTCTTCTATGATGTCTTTGTCTTCAAGCGAGTTTACTTTAAAGCATATTCCGGCCGGAAGACCTTTACTTGCATTTCGGGCTTCGTTTCTTATCATTTCTATCAAAGACGCCCTCATATTCTTTGGTGATGTGATAAGGTTTTTATAGCCAGCAGGTTGTGAGTGTCCTGTGATAACATTAAAAAACTCGGCGATGTCTTTGGTATAGTCTTGGTTGGCCGTCAATAGACCAATGTCGGTATAAAGTTTCGAGGTATCTTCATTGTAGTTCCCGCTGGCCAAATGGGCATATTGAACCACTTTTGGCCCTTCTTTTCGTACGATGAGCATCAGTTTGGTATGGGTTTTAAGCCAGCCGATGCCGTAAATAACGAAACAACCGGCCTTTTGAAGCTTTTCGGCCTCTCGGATGTTATTCTCTTCATCAAACCGTGCTTTTATCTCGAAAAGAGCCGAAACGTGCTTTCCGTTTTCTGCCGCTCTTAATAGTGCCGAAGTTATTCTAGAGTTTTTGGCCAATCTATAAATAGTGAGCTTTATGGCCAGCACATTTGGGTCATCTGCGGCTTTTTCAAGCAAATTTAGTACTGGTTCGAAACTGTTGTATGGGTGATGAAGTAGTATATCGTTTTCTTTGATGGCATCAAAAATGCCCAGTTCGCGGTTGTAGTTTAGCGGAGCCAATGAGCTAGGTGAAGGTGGCAGCAATGGCTTAAAATCAGCGTGGTTGATGATTTGCCAAAGGCGAGTATAGTCCATCAACTCGTTGTTTACGTGTATGTTATATTTGTCAATCTCCCACTTTTTCTTCAATATATCCATCAGATAATCAGAAGGACGCGTCTCTATAACCAAGGCCACCACACGACCGGCTTGTCGGCTTCTGATCTTTTCTTTTACCTCGTCCACAAAGTCAGCGTCTACGTCATCGTTTTCGTCGATGGTAAAGTCTCCGTTTCGGATGATTCTGAAAAGGTCGACAGACTCAATCGTTACGTTTTTATATAATTTGCCTATTTGATTTCTAATGATTTCTTCGGTTGGTAGAAAATCTATGATGTCGTCGTTTTCAAACTCATAGAACTTTGGCAGGTTGGTTGGTATCTGCACAAATGAGAGTTTCTTGTTGTCTTCTGTCTCCGGGAAAAGCGTAGTTTGTTGGTCTATAGAAACTATACCTAATATGAGGCTTTTGGGTAAGAGGTTTGGAAAGGCATGGGTATGGTCACACACCATGGGGGTTAGCATGGGATACACCGTGTTCTCAAAAAAGTCTGTAACTTCTTCTAACTGCCTTTCGTTGAGGTCATTGTATTTTATGATTCTGAATCCGTTGGTTTCAAAGTCCGGTTCTACTTCTTCTCTGAAAATACGGTTTCGCTCATCTATGAATTTCTTTATTTGGTTGAGAAGAACTTTTCTAAACTGTATTTCTCTTAGGCCTGAATAGTCTACACGCTCTTTGTCGTAATCTATATAATTGTATAAACTGCCCAAGCGAACAGTCATGAACTCGTCGAGATTCGAGGCCGTAATGGCCATAAACTTAAGCTTCTCAAATATGTTCAGGTCTGTCTTTCTGACCTGGTCAAGAACTCTCTCATTGAATTTCATCCAACTCAAATCCCGACTGATCAGATTAGACTTCTCAATGTTATTGTCTGATTTTTGGTCTTTTATGGTGGGATTATACTTATACTCGCTTTCCATATTGAAGTCGAGCAAATCTTTAAAAAACGATACCACACCTTCTGTAACACTACCCATGCTGAACTCTTTATCTTTAATTTTTGGGATATTAAAACTTCACAAATTTCAAAAAAATAGAATTACCTAAACATTAAATTTTGCTTAGAAATTCTAGCCATGAAATAACGTATAATGATAAGCAAAATTAGACATTTTTCAAAGAATAATTCTGAAAGTAGTACCTTTGCCAACTTCTGACTTCAATACATATATTTGGCCATTGTGATACGTTTCTATGATTCTCTTCGCCAATGTAAGCCCGAGTCCCCAGCCACGTTTTTTTGTTGAAAACCCAGGGTTAAATACCTTTCTTTGAACGGCATTGGGCATTCCTTTGCCAGTATCTGTGATATCTAGGGTCAGTTTTCCCGCAGAATTATAATTCATTTCGAGATTAAGGTTGCCAATGCCTCCCATGGCGTCCACTGCATTTTTGCAAAGGTTTTCTACCACCCATTCTATCAAGTTTTTGTTGATTTTCTGTAAATACGGCTTAGGAAGTCGATTTTCTACTGTCCAGTTTATTTTTGTCGAAATTCGTTTTTTGAGGTATTCTGCGGCGTTTTCTATAAGTTCGCCTACGTTTTCTTCCTTCATGGTGGGCTCTGAGCCGATATTGGAGAAACGGTTGGTGATGGTTTCTAGTCTTGAGATGTCTTTCAACATTTCATCGCCAATGGACTTGTCGAAGTCCGGATTTATTTTCAAGACTTCTATCCAGCCCATAAGGCCCGATATAGGAGTGCCCAACTGGTGGGCAGTTTCTTTAGCCAAACCCACCCAAACCCGGTTTTGTTCGGCTTTTCGTGATGACGAATAGGCTATAAAGGCCAATGAGCCAAATATTAAGAAGGTAATGATGAGTACATAAGGAAAATAACGAAGCTGGGTGACAATGGTGGAGTTGCTGTAATACACATAGCCTTTGTCCTTACCAACAATAAACTCTATAGGCGTATGTTCGGCCTTCATTTCAGCCATTTTGGCCAATAAATATTGAAGTTTTTTTTCTCCGGTAATTTTATTTGTAGAATCATCAAGCTCA
Organism: Leadbetterella sp.; assembly: GCA_035299025.1. Lineage (GTDB taxonomy): Bacteria > Bacteroidota > Bacteroidia > Cytophagales > Spirosomataceae > Leadbetterella. The sequence goes on along the minus strand of DATGXK010000008.1, from coordinate 639,939 downwards.
GGAATATTTCTGTAATCCATAGGACTCCCTCCTGTAACCAAAATTGTTGGAACGGTTTCGTTGGCTGAAAGTACTTCCTCAACAAAAGTGTAATCACAATCGCTGTTCGGATTTTGCTCAATCGTGAATCTGATGCTCTCGGCATATAATGTTGCATACTTTTCCTCCCTGTCTTCCAGCGACTTACGCACTTCATTGAAGTAATAAAGCACCCCAACCACAAACACCAACAGTACCCCAGCAAGGATGATACGTTTCGTTGATATGTTTACGTATAAATCATGAAAAAGACGATTACTTTTCATCAAAAACTTTAAATTATTTTGTCCAGATTCTTGTTATATTTTTTCTATACTAGAATCTAAACATTGATTTTTATCGTAGGTGTATGTGAGCGGCAGCAGAAAATGGTAATTTAGAAAAATTCTAAATTAAAAAAACTGCTTATTGTCATAACAAATATAGTACTGGTAGAGCGTATTTTTGCAGAAAATTTTTTCAAATAGAAAGGTAATGAGCGAGAGTTTTAGAGTAGTTTCAATTTCTTACAAAAAAGCACCTCTTGAAATAAGGGAGCGTTTGGCTTTGGACGAAAGCGAAACAAAGGCGTTTTATTTGAAATTAAAGGACGTTTTGGGCATAGCCGAGGCGGTGGTTATTTCTACTTGTAACCGCACCGAGGTGTATTTCAGATCAGAGGCAGATTTGTCTTCTGAGGTTATAAAACTATTGGCCGCCAACAAAAGCGTACCTTCTTCAGAAATTGAGGAATACTTCGAAATTATAAACGACGAAGCTTCTGCTACCACCTACCTTTTCGAAGTCTCTTTGGGCTTACAGTCTCAGGTAATCGGAGACCAACAGATTATAAATCAAATCAAAAATGCCTACCAATGGTCGGCAGATATGCAAATGGCCGGGCCTTTTGTGCACAGAGTATTGCACACGGTGTTTTTTGCCAACAAAAGACTGGTTCAGGAAACATCGTTTAGAGACGGTGCTGCTTCTACTTCGTATGTAACGATAGACTTGATGGAGAGCTTCTTGCCTATGTTGGCCAATCCGAAAATTTTGGTTTTGGGTTTGGGAGAAGTGGGTGAAGATGTAGCAAAGACACTATTTGAAAAAGGCATAAAGAACGTGACTGTTTGCAACAGAACCTTGTCAAAGGCTACTGAAGTGGGCGGGCTTTATGAAATGAACGTTATGGATTATGAGGCCTTGCCTGAGCAAATACAGAGTTTCGACGTTGTGGTGTCTTCTGTAAGAGCCGAAGCCCCTGTTGTAAAGGCCGAATATCTTTCTAGCAAGAAATCGATTACTTATTTGTTTGACCTCTCCGTGCCGCGGAGCATTGAACCGGGCATAGAGAACATCTCAGGTGTGGTGTTGTATGGCCTTGACGAAATCCAAAAACGTTCAGATGAAGCTTTGGAGAAACGAAAGGCGGCTATTCCACAGGTAAAGGCCATTATAGCCGATATGGTGGTGGAAGTTGAAAACTGGTCTAAAGAAATGATGGTTTCGCCGACAATTCAGAAACTCAAGAATGCTTTAGAACAGATTCGTCAAGACGAGATGTCGAGGTTTATGAAGAACATGTCTGTAGAAGAGGCCGAGAAAATGGACAAGATAACTTCTGCCATGATGCAGAAAATTATAAAACTGCCGGTATTGCAACTCAAAGCTGCTTGTAAACGTGGTGAGGCCGAAACACTTATAGATGTCTTGAACGACTTGTTTGACTTGGAGAAAGTGGGTGTTTAGTGGAAAGTTTGTGTGGACACAAACTTGGGCGTGATATATTAAAACAAAAACACACCACTAAAAGTGGTGTGTTTTTGTTTAGAGGGCGATGTTATTTTTGCCAAGCACAAATAATACCCCCCATGAGAATTAGACTTACCGTCCAGTAGCCCACATTAATAAAGATATATTTCCAACTTTTTCTCTCAAATAGGCCGTTGGTACCTATTATAGGTAAAACCAAGAATACGCCATACATCAGGCCATGAAACGCCCCATGCTTGAAGGTCCTAAACTCATTGCCGTACTTTGCCATAAAGCTATCTATATCTGCCGTGGCCATGGCTTTGGCAGCTTCGTCTGTGCCTTGTAGGTGGTTCATGCAGATAGAAAACAGGTGCATTTGATGAATAACAAGGGAGTTGACGGTGGACGCCAGCATAAAAGCAAAAAGCAGCGAAACACCAAAAATCACCGCCATATTGGCTCCTTTTATGGTTTCTTCAGTCATGCCAGCTTCTTTCATCCAAGCATTTCCGAATGTTTTTGGATTTTACCATAAAAATCCAACAATAAAGTTTACGAATGCGGCTGCTACCACAGCCATCCAGTTTACAATTTCCATAGGTTTAAATATTTAGGGGTAAATAATGTTTTATCGAAATTACAAATTTGTTTTCTTCACCCAAGCAATTCCTTTTTATAATTCGAGTTTGAGTTGTTTGCCCTTTGAGGTTTCGTCTTCCAGAAAATTAGAAATTCCTAAACCCAAAAGCCGAATACCCTTTGGAAACGGCAGTAAATTTTCTATTAAATAATCAATCGTCTTGTTTATTTCTTCTTTCTGAAAATACCCGCTTTCGAGGGTTTTGCTACGTGTAATAGATTCAAAATCAGCATATTTTATTTTTATAGTGAGCGTTTTGCCAATCATCTGATGCTTTTGAGTTCTTATCAACAGGGCGTCTGTAAGTTTATAGAGCTGGCCATAGATTTCCGATACCAACTCCAGATCTGTAATAAAAGTAGTTTCTACACTTATAGATTTTGTTTCTCGCTCAGCCACCACTGCTCTGTGATCTTGACCGCGGGCTATTTCGAAATAATATTTACCAACTTTTCCGAAGTTTTTCACCAAAAACTCCTGCGATTGTTCTTTCAGTTCTTTGCCCGAAACTATACCCAAGGCCATCATTTTTTCGGCGGTCACTTTCCCAATGCCATAGAACCTATGGATGGGTAAAGTCTCTACAAATGCCTCTGCTTGCTTGGGCTTTATGACACACTGGCCATTTGGTTTGTTGATATCGGAGGCGGTTTTTGCCAAAAACTTGTTAAAAGAAATACCTGCAGAAGCCGTAAGTTGTGTCTTTTCAAAAATTTTCTGTCTGATTTCTGTCGCAATCTGTGTCGCCGTTTCTATGCCTTTTTTGTTATCGGTGACATCCAAGTATGCCTCGTCTAGAGAAAGAGGTTCTATCAGGTCTGTATATTCGGCAAAAATTTCACGTATCTCCATCGAAACCTGTTTATATACATCAAATCTTGGTTTTACAAAAATAAGAGATGGACACAAACGCTTAGCTGTCTTGGAAGGCAAAGCCGATTTTACGCCGAATTTTCTGGCTTCATAACTTGCTGCCGCCACCACACCTCGTTCTGCACTACCACCAACGGCCACGGGTTTACCTCGCAACTCGGGATTGTCACGCTGCTCCACAGAAGCAAAAAATGCGTCCATGTCGATGTGTATTATTTTGCGGAGGTTTGACAAATTCTAAGCATTTTTTTACAAAAATATCGAAGTATTCGGCAAAATAGTTCGTGCTTTAGGAGCTTACTTCTTAATTCTATAAAAAAGTCTCGATTGAGCATGGGGTGCCCAGCTACTTTCAATCCCCTCTGGCTTTTTGTAAATTTCTCTTAACTCCTGCTCTGAATAAGGAATAAACTGCTTGTTCATCAGATTGCTTTCGCTTACAAAAAGATTTTTTGTTGAAAAGACTCTTCCAACTCCAACCCCCAAATCCCACTGTATTTTTTTGCCACGACCGGAGTTCAGACCGATCTTTACAAACGGTTCAATTTTTCGGTCGGAATTATAAATACTTGAAATCTGCCAACCATCAACCAAAAATGGAGCTTCAAAAGCAGTTATTCTCAAACCGGTTTCGGCATAGACATATTTTTTATGATAATGCTTGTAGATAAAATCTAAGTTTAGGCCTTTAGTTTTCATGAATCCTGGCCATTCGGTGACCCAAATATGAGCATTTCTTTGCCACCTAATATTAGTACCAACTGCCTTATTTTTCCACCGATATTCATACCCAAGATTTGGTCGTAAAAGTATGGAATTACCTATTTCGAGGTTTAAAAATGATTGTGCCGAGGTTTTTTGTAAGGTAAAAAGAAGAGTCAAAAGAAGAAGTTTTTTCATATTAGTATGGTTTTAGAATTTGATAATAATATTACGAAAAACCTGAATTTTAATAGTATGATTTTATCCTGAAATTATTTTACGTTCAGAAAATACAGTTTTAACCTATGTTCTTGGGTATCTTTGCACCCAAATTGTATATTATGGAAAACGCCTTCAAAAAATTTGACCTCAACAAACAGCTGCTTATGGCTGTGGAAGACTTGGGTTATACAGAGCCTAGTGAGATTCAAGACAAGGCTATTCCATTGGTTTTGGCTGGGCACGATGTACTGGGAATTGCCCAAACAGGTACGGGCAAAACGGCCGCATATTTGTTGCCAATTTTGATGAAAATCAAATATGCTCAGGGAAAGGACGCTCGCTGTATGATTTTTGCTCCGACACGGGAACTGGTGATGCAGATTGATGCGGCCATTGTGGAGCTAGCCAAATATACAGACATTCGTCATGTAGCTTTGTTTGGCGGCTTAGGACCAAAAACGCAAATAGAAAACCTCAAAAAGGGTGTAGATATAATTGTTGCCACTCCCGGCCGATTCATGGATTTGTACCTCTTGGGAGAAATCAACACCAAGACTTTGCAATATTTGGTATTGGACGAGGCCGACAAAATGATGGACATGGGTTTTATGCCTCAAATCCGCCGAATTTTGGAGATTATTCCTCGCAAAAGAAAGAATCTTTTGTTTTCTGCTACTTTTCAGCCGAGGGTTGAAAAACTTTCAGAGGAATTTCTGGAAGCTCCTATAAAAGTGGAGATTACACCATCGGCTACGGCGGCCAGTACCATTACCCAAAGCGTGTATCATGTGCCAAACTTCAAGACCAAAATTAATCTTTTGGGCTACTTGCTTGATTCTGAAGTGATAACACGGGCAATGATTTTTTGCAGAACCAAAACAGTGGCTGACAATGTCTTTAAGTTTTTGGAAAGGAAGGTCTTGGGTGCTAAAAACGTAAGGGTAATACACGCCAACAAAGGCCAAAATACACGTATCAATGCCGTGGAGGATTTTCGGGGTGGTAAGATAAAGGCCTTGGTATCAACTGATGTAGCGGCCAGAGGTATTGATATCAATGCGGTTAGTCATGTGATAAATTTCGACGTACCGCTTATTTATGAAGACTACGTGCATAGAATTGGCCGCACTGGTAGGGCAAAGTTAGAAGGCGAGGCCATTACATTCTTGCTGCCATCAGAAGAGTATCATTTGAATAAAATACAGAAGATTATTCGTACTACGGTACCCATAGTAGAACTTCCGAAACAGGTGAAGATAGAGGAAACGGAGTTTGAAGAAAGCCAAGCGATGTTGCGAGAACTGGATGATCAACGTAGAAAAGAAGACCCGGATTTTAAAGGTGCATTTCACGAAAAATCAGAAAAGAACCAAAAATTTATAAAACTTAGAGAGGCTCAGGCCAAAGAAAAAGAGAAATCTAAAGAAAAGTCGGCAAAGGCAAAGCCCAAGGCTGGTTCTAAAAAACCACAGAGCAAGGGTGGTTTTAAGAAGAAATACTAAATTTGGGGATTATAATCCCCAAATTCATATTAATTTAGGGATTATGTTCGCCAGATTAATGGTTTTATTTGAATAGCAAAACTTAGTATCCACCCAATTTACCTTTTTCTCCTGAACCTTTAAACTCTGCCAAAGTACTTTTGGCAATAGCTTTTAGAGCCGAAGAATCGTTGATCATCGTTACGAATTTATAGCCCAAGTCTGCAAATAGCCGAGCATTTTGCGGCGTACCAGCGTGAATACCAACCACTAGATTATTTTCTGTGGCCACGGCAAGTATATGTTTTAGGATGTCGAGAAAGCTTGGATCCTGAAAATCCGCCAATTTTTCGTAGCCTAGTGACATGCTCAAATCCCACGGTCCTACATAAAACCCATCCAAGTTTGGCACTTGGGCTATTTCTCTGATGTTTTTTAGTGCATCGGGGGTTTCTATCATGGCCAAAGTAATGGTGAAATCATTGGCCTGCTTCGCATAGTTTTCACCATAGACTACATTGGATCGGGTAGGGCCAAGGCTTCTATTTCCCTTTGGATAATATTTGGCGGCTTTTACAAATGCCGCAGTTTCCTCGGCAGTGTCTAACATTGGGCATATCAGGCCAGCCACACCAGCGTCGAGCATACGCATAATGTATGCGGGGTCGTTGGCGGGTAAGCGTACAAAAGGCACCGTTCCACTTCCTTCAATGGCCTGAAGCATGGGCAAAATTGTACTCAGGTCCGTAGCTAAACCATGTTGAGCGTCGATGGTCATTACATCGAAGCCCACACTGGCCATTATTTCAGATGACCAAGAACTCGGTGTACTGATCCAAGCGTTGGTTACGACCTCGCCCTTTGTCCATTTATCTTTTATTTTATTTTGCATTTCTAATCTTCCCAATTTAAAGACCTTTCAATGGCCTTTTTCCAACCTTTCACGTTTTTATCTCTGATGCCATTTTCCATTTTAGGTGTCCAAGTTTTATCTACCCCCCAGTTGGCTATCAAGTCGTCAAAATTTTCCCAATAACCTACTGCTAGGCCAGCCGCATAGGCTGCACCCAAAGCCGTGGTTTCGATCATCATTGGTCTTATCACGGGCACCTTGAGCATATCAGACTGAAACTGCATCAGAAGTTCGTTTACGGTCATTCCGCCATCTACTCTTAGCGATGAAATCTCAATGCCGGCGTCTTTTTCCATAGCCTCCAGCACATCTAATGTTTGGTAGGCTGTGGCCTCTAAAACCGCTCTGGCAATGTGATTTTTGTTTACATACCTTGTTAAACCTGCCACCACACCACGTGCCGAATTTTCCCAGTAGGGAGCGTATAATCCCGAAAAAGCAGGTACAAAGTATGCACCACCGTTGTCATCTACAGTTTCGGCAAGTTTCTGAATTTCGCTGCTTTCTTTTATCAGACCGAGGTTGTCTCTCACCCACTGAACCAAAGCACCTGCTATAGCCACGGATCCTTCTAAAGCAAAATGAACTGGCTGGTTTTCAAACTGATAGGCCACGGTTGTCAATAAACCATACTTAGATGGAATGGCTTTTGTGCCTGTATTGAGAAGCATAAAACAACCTGTGCCATAGGTGTTTTTGGCTTCGCCGGGTTTGAAACAAGTTTGTCCCACCAAGGCAGCTTGTTGGTCACCCAAAATACCCGCAATGGGCACGCCCGCCAGAGGCTCTGCTGTAATATTGCCATATTTCATACTACTTGGTTTTATTTCAGGCAGCATGGCTTTCGGAATATTCAATTTCGACAGAATTTCGTCATCCCAACTTTGTGTATCGAGATTCATGAGCTGTGTTCTGGAGGCATTTGTAACATCGGTGATGTGTATACCGCCCCTAATTCCTCCAGTAAGATTCCAGACAATAAATGTATCCATATTGCCAAAAATAGCCTCTCCCTTTTCGGCATCTTCACGAATCCCATCTACGTTGTCGAGTAGCCATTGAATTTTCAATCCACTAAAGTATGTTGCTAGAGGTAGCCCGGTTTTGCTTCTTATCCAGTCGCTCCCTATTTCCTTTTCTAGTTTTTCTACGGTTTTTCCCACTCTGGTATCTTGCCAAACTAAGGCGTTGTAATATGCCTTACCAGTTCGCTTGTTCCATACCACCGCAGTTTCTCTTTGATTGGTAATACCGCAGGCTACGATGTTTTCTATTTTTATACCTTTTTTTATACGAGCTTGGGCTATAACTTCTTGGGTGTTTTTCCAGATTTCTTCGGGGTTGTGCTCTACCCAGCCGGGTTGAGGATATATCTGCTCGTGTTCTTTTTGTGCTACCGACACAATTTCTCCTTTTTTGTCAAAAAAAATGCATCTCGTACTTGTAGTGCCTTGGTCAATGGAGGCTATTAATTTCATAAGTTTAATTTATTACCGCTAAGTCGCTATGACGCAAAGAAAGACTCGCCTCTCTGTGTTTCTATTAACTTAGGAATGGAAGTTTCTTTAAGGTTGGTTTTAAAATAATCCCTAAATTAGTGTAAAATTTGGTTTTTATAAACCTTAAACAAAAAATGTTGAAAATAGGGAAGTACATACTTGTGGGGGCCATGCTTCTGACGGCATTGCTTCTGATTTTTCAGGAGAAACTCATTTTACACCCTATTAAACTCCCAGAAAACTACAAGTATGTTTTTGATGAGTCGTTTCAGGAAATCAATATAGCGATTAATAGAGACATTCGGATCAATGGGGTCTTGTTTCGAAGTAAAAATGCCAAAGGCATAGTTTTCTACAATCACGGAAATGCCGATAACCTCCAAAGATGGGGCAGGCATTCGACAGATTTTACAGCACTGGGTTACGATGTCTTTTTTTACGATTACAGAGGTTTTGGGAAAAGTACAGGGGGCTTTTCGGAGAAAGAAGTATTAAATGATGCCTTGTTTCTATTCGATAGCGTTATTTATCCTTACAAGGGCAAAAAGGTAATAATATATGGAAGATCACTCGGTACTGGCATAGCTACTTTTTTGGCCAAAAATCGAAAGGCAGATGCTCTTATTTTGGAAACACCCTATTATAACATGGCCGATATAGGCAAAGCACGGGTGCCATTTGTGCCATTTGAGTATTTTTTGAAATTTCGGTTTCCATCTGATGAGTGGATAAAGGGTGTAAAAATGCCTATTGGTATTTTCCATGGGACTGACGATTTTGTGGTGCCTTACGCCTCAGGCAGAAAGCTGTGTAGAATAGCAAATTGTACATTTATTACCATAGAAAATGGAGGCCATAAAAACCTTGCGACATTTCCGAAATACCATGCCGAATTGGAGAAATTATTGAAATAGAAATCTCAAAATTTACCGTAAAGTCAATATTTGGTTAATTAAACTTGCATAAATATTTAGAAATTGGATTTTGATATTATTTTGACCCTGAAAAAATATATTTGTTCATTGAACTGCCAAGCTTACAAAGTAAAATCGCCCTTGAAACCGCGAATACAAAAGCCCTCGTTATTTTTTAAAATCTGTCTGGCTTTAGTCCTATTGTTTGGTCTAGAAAAAACTGTTGCCCAAACCAAAACTAGTTTTGATAAAAACACTTGGGTTTTTATGGTGGGTGTACTCGAATGGGCCGATAAGGAGTCTTTCGCATCGTTTGACAAACGCGGAAGAGTAGATGTCAAAATATTGAAATTTTTTCAAGAGAGTGGTATTGCCCCAGATCATATAGTTTATTTCAGAGACAAAGAAGCCACAACACCTGAGGTAAAAAGAGCATTCAATAATTTTTTGAAAAGGGCACAAAAAGATGATCAGCTTTTTTTCTATTATTGCGGACATGGCTATCACAATGACGACAGCCAGGTGTGTTTCGCCAATTACTCGGGAGGAGAATGGACCGCCAAGGAAATAGTAAAAGCCGTGGATGAGAATTTTATAGGGAAAAATGCCTTCTTTGTGGCTGATTGTTGCAATTCTGGTGGATTGGCCGATGAAGCTCAAAAATATAAATCCAAGAACTTTGTGGCCCTCAATTCTGTGGTTCCCAAAGATCTTTCAACGGGCAACTGGACGTTTTCGAATGCATTACTTTACGGACTTCAGGGAAAAAATTTCACAGATACGGATGCCAATGGAAGCCTCGGTTTAGCAGAATTGGCCAATTATGTAGACAAAGAAATGGCTGTGGTAGAAGGGCAAAAGGCCGCTTATTATATTCCGCAAGGTCTTAAAAACTGGGTTGTTACAAAGGGAATACCCACCAAAAAAGACAAAAGAATTGGCCAGCACGTAATGGTAGATTACGATGGTGAAGACTACCTTGGCTTTATAACCAATACGGACGCAGCCAAAGGCATAAACGTTAGGTTCTACAGCTATACCAACAACGAGATAGAGTGGGTGGAGGCCAGTAGGGTAAAACCTTTTGTTTGCAAGTCAGATTTTGCTTTGGGTGCTTTGGTGAGAGTTTATTCTTCTTATGACCAAAAATGGATGAAAGCTAGGGTGCTCAGAAAGTTTTCGTGTCTGCATTATATCAGGTATGAAGGCTATGGCAGCGAATGGGACGAATGGGTTTCGCCAGATAACATAAAAAAGTAAGTCTAATCATCCGGTAAACTATACTTGTGTTTAATTAGATTTGCACGCCGCAAAAAATCTACCTCATCTTTTTATTAATCTCTAACCAATTAATGGTGGTAAACCACCAAAAACAGAACAATGGAATTAAGTTTCAAAAATCAAGGCGGAGACGACCGTGAGATTTCGGGTTATGCCTACATGACGCCAAGTTCCGGGGCTCAGCAGTACAGGGCTTCGTCGAGTATCAAAAGTGCCAAATTGCCAAACAAGGTTGATCTAAGGCCTCACATGACCAGAGTTGAGGACCAGCAGCGTCTTAGCAGCTGTACGGCCAATGCTGTAGCTGGAGCTTATGAGTACCTGGCAAAAAAATACCTGGCAAAAAAAGCTTTTGATGTTAGTAGATTATTTATCTATTACAACGCCCGCCTTAGAGCCGGAAAAGAGATCAAGGATGCCGGAAGTCATATTCAATATGCGGTGGATAGCTTAATGAAAATAGGTGCATGTAGAGAGGAAACTTGGCCATATGATCAAACCAAAGTCAATGCAAAACCGCATGAAAAATCTTATGAGGCTGCGGCAAATTTTAAAATAGAAAAGACCAAGTTTGTGCCTGTAAGGTTAGAAGACTGGAAGAGATGTTTGGCCGAAGGATATCCGATAGTATTCGGAATCGCCCTTTTTCCGTCTTTCGATACATGCAATAAAAACAAAGGTGTGGTGCCTATGCCATCGCCTACAGAGGCTTCAAGAAGTGCACATGGGCTGCATGCTATGCTCTGTGTGGGGTATTCAGAAGTAGATAAATTATTTATTGTCAGAAACTCTTGGGGCGAAAGATGGGGCGATGGCGGTTATTGTTACATGCCTTTTGAATATGTGATCAACCCGAAATTCAACCTTGGAGATTGTTGGATTTTCGGAAGGTCAACACCAATTCCTGAGCCTGATGATACGTGGATAGAAGATAAAAAATCTGTAGTAGATGATGGCAGAGGCTACAACCGCAAAGATTTTGTCTTTTACAACCCCGACGACTATGGTAAATTTGATCCTTTGGACGGAATCGAAATAGAGGAGTATGACGAAGAATTGCCAGAAGAATTTGAGGAATTAGAACAGTATGAGGGAGATGGAGAATATGACGAAATACTTGAAGAGTACGAAAGCCAGTTTGAAGGTTTAGAAGAAGAAGAGTACGAGGAAGAGGAAGAATCTGAAGAAGAGTCTGAGGAAGAAGAAGAATACGAGGAGGAGGAATCTGAAGAGGAAGAAGAAGAGTCTGAGGAAGAAGAATACGAGGAAGAGGAGGAATCTGAAGAGGAAGAAGAGGAATCTGAGGAAGAAGAATACGAGGAAGAGGAGGAATCTGAGGAAGAAGAGTCAGAAGAAGAAGAAGAATACGAAGAAGAGGAGGAATCTGAGGAAGAAGAAGAGTCTGAGGAAGAAGAGTACGAGGAAGAGGAAGAATCTGATGAAGAGGAATCTGAAGAAGAAGAGGAATCTGATGAGGAAGAAGAGGAATACGAGGAAGAAGAGGAATCTGAAGAAGAGGAAGAATCTGAGGAAGAAGAGGAGTACGAGGAAGAGGAGTCTGAGGAGGAAGAAGAAGAATACGAAGAAGAGGAAGCTGAAGAAGAGGCCGAGGAAGAAGCTGAGTCTGAAGAGGAGAGCTCAGAAGAAACAGAGGAAGAGGAATAAAACTAGAAAGACACGATCAGAATCCTGGTCGTGTCTTTTTTTGGTATACATTGAGTTTGTAAACTAAGCTTGGACAATTGAATTTAAACTATTAAATTCCTGTATTGGCAGTTTTTTTGAAAAGAATTTTTGTGGGTTTGTTTGACTTTAAGATTTTTTAAATTTTAGACCATAAAAGTCGGGTATGTTTACAAGTCTTTTAAAGCGTAGTATTGAGCTTTTACCTCATTGATGAAACAAATTTTAGGTCCTGCTCTGTCAGGAGAGATTTAGGACTCGTTTGAAGGAATCCAAGCCAAGTGTCAATTGAAGCTTAAGAATGAAAAACCACATAGCGAGTCAAAAGTCTACCTTAAAAGTTTGATTTGAATATTTCAAAGACCATTCGGATACATTTGAGTCGATTATAATGCCCAAACTTCAAACAATAATTAGAGGGAAATTGAATGAGGAAGTCATTGCATTTCTTGGTGAGAATATCCAGACTATTTTTTAGAATTTAACCAACAAATAAGAAAGGTTACCTAGAGTGCCAACCCTAATGAAGGATTTTAGAACTAAGTACGCATAGCAGTCATAACAAATTTTATATAATCAGAAAAATTGCGTTAGGCACTTTAAGTTTTTACCTGTATATTCTAAAAGAATAATTTAGTTTTTACCTATATATTCTAAAAGATAATTTTAGTTTTTACCTGTATATTCTAAATTTATCTTATATTTGCATTTAGAAAAATGAGAATATTATGGATATACAGCGTGATAAATTACAAGATTTGATAAATTGGAAAAGTAAAACCAACAGGAAGCCCTTAATTTTGAATGGTGCTCGCCAAGTTGGAAAGTCTTGGTTGGTTTCAAAGCTGGGCGAAATAGCTTTTTCAGGAAATATCTTAACCATAAATTTTGAAAAACGAAGGGATGTACATCAGATTTTCGCCAAAAACCTTGTTCCAGAACGCATTATTTTGGAGTTAGGGCTTATTCTTGATACGAAAATTGAGATAGGAAGCACTTTATTATTTTTTGATGAAATACAAGAATGTCCTGATGCTTTAATGAGCCTCAGATATTTTTACGAAGAAATACCAGAGTTGCACCTCATTGCAGCAGGTTCACTTCTTGATTTTTCATTTTCAGATTATCCCTATCCAGTCGGTAGGGTTGAAACCTTGGACATTTTTCCAATTTCATTTTTCGAGTTTTTAAAAGCAAAAAGCCCAAAGAACAATGCTTACAGTTTATTAGCAGATAGAAAATTTGATATCCCGGATTCTCTACTAGATAAGCTCGAAGGCGAATATTTAGAGTACATAGTAGTAGGAGGCATGCCATCGAGTGTGAAATATTACTTGGAAACCAAAGACTTTGAAGGAGTAAAGAAAATACAAGATGATTTACTTTATACTTACGAGCAGGATTTTAAAAAATACAAACCACAAATAGATGAGGGTTGCTTAAAGGATGTATTGAAAAATAGTATTCAATTTATTGGAAATCAGATAATCTATACCAAATTATCCGATAGATTCAGTGGGCCAACTATCAAAAAAGCTCACGATTTATTGAAAACGGCGAGACTGATTCATAGCGTGGAAAATGTATCAGTAAGTAGATTGCCTCTTACTGTCTCTGGAAAACGTTTCAAAACATTCTATTTGGACATAGGATTGATGGTTAGAAAAAATGGATTAGAGGCAAAAAACATTTACCTAAAAACCGACCTCTATGCGACTTTTCAAGGTGAATTGGCCGAGCAATTCGTAGCACAACAATTGGTTTCCCACCATGGTTCAGAGTTATATTATTGGGCTAGAGAGGAAGGAAGTGCGAGTGCAGAGGTCGATTTTGTAATAGCGAAGGAAGGAGAAATAATACCAATAGAAGTAAAAGCTGGTAAAAATACCAAAATCAAAAGCTTGGTTAACCTATTAGAAAGCTATCCCAATATAAAAAGAGCAGTAGTATATTCAAGCAAAACCCAAAAGTCAGAAGGAAAAATTGAATATATCCCGATATATTTGGCAGGGTTGAGGGTTTAGTTCCTCACATCACCGTCAAAACACTCTCTAAACCAACACCCCTAGAACCCTTGACAAGAAAATAAGTATTTTCAAAAGCCTTCTCTATCAGCCAATTATGTAAAGAAAACTTATCGGTAAAGTAATAGGCTTTGGGTAAATGAATCAATGCGTGGTGCATGTTTTCGCCATAAAGTACCACCGTATCAAAATCTTGTTCTGAGGCTAATTTGCCCAAAGCTTCGTGTTCCGTTTGACTGTATTCCCCGAGCTCAAACATATCGCCCAATATCACTACTTTTTGTTTTTCGGTTTTCAAGTTACCGAAGTTTTTCACAGAGGCGGCCATTGACGAAGGATTGGCATTATAGGCATCCATCAAGAAAGAATTGCTCCCTTTTTCTATCACTTGTGAACGGTTATTGTCAGGGTTGTAGTCAGCTATAGCTTGGGCTGCATCTGTGTGGCTTACTCCAAAAAAGCGACCCACTGCGAATGCCGTTTGCATATTGTCAAAGTTGTATTTTCCACCAATGTGCGTTGTATAAATATCCTCACTTTCAGGTATTTGAAATGAAACCGTGGGGCTTTCTGTGGTCATTTTTAGTGCAAATTCATCTGCTCCATAGTAAACTACCAACATCATGTTTTTTTCTTTTGCCAGAGAGGCCAATTTCACGTCGGTCTGATTTACAAATGTGGTTCCATTACTATTTTTCAGAAAATCAAAAAGCTCTCCTTTCCCTTTTCTAACACCTTCTTCACCACCAAAACCTTCGAGATGAGCCTTCCCGAGGTTGGTAATAAAACCATGTGTTGGCTCACAAATGTTACTCAACATCGCTATTTCTTTTTGGTGATTGGCACCCATTTCTATCACGGCCATCTCGGTGTCAGCTGTCATTTCAAGCAAAGTCAACGGCACGCCAATATGGTTGTTGAGGTTTCCTTTGGTAGCATGAACTTTAAAATTCTTACTTAAAACCCTTACCAAAAGCTCTTTATTGGTCGTTTTTCCGTTTGAACCCGTTAGGCCAATAACCGGAATGTTAAATGTCTTTCTGTGAAAATTGGCCAGTTTTTGTAGTGTTTCGAGCACATCATCTACCAAAATACATTGCGGATTTTGGGCGTGTTCCATTTCATCCACTACCGCGTAGCTTGCTCCAAGAGCGATGGCCTGTTCCGCAAAGTTATTGGCATTAAATTTCTCGCCCTTTAAGGCAAAGAAAATCTGTCCTTCGCCAATTTTGCGGGTGTCGGTTGTAACGCCCTTACTTTCTTTAAATTTCTCGTAAATTTCTGCTATTTGCATTCGATCGTGTTTTCGATATCAAAGTTCTGCCTTTTTGCTTAATTTCGTATTATCCTTTATAAAAATTGTGGCAGAATATTTTAAAACTTTCCTAAAAACCGCTGAGCATCTGCTCAAAATTGAGTCTGATGAACATGCCATCAAAGCCATCAGTTTTGTGAAGGAGATGGAAGATTCGTCTGAATTTCAACCCGAAATTCTTGATAATGCCAAACAACAATTACAAAGTTATTTCGAGGGAAATCTGCAAAGGTTCAACCTAAAACTTGACCCAGATGGCACAGATTTTCAGAAGAAAGTTTGGGATTTGCTTTACAAAATTCCTTACGGAAAAACCTGGACTTATGCCGACATGGCCAACAAATTGGGCGACCCGAAAGTGATCAGAGCCGCTGCTTCAGCCAATGGAAAAAATCCTTTAGCCATCATAATTCCTTGTCACCGGGTAATCGGAACCAACGGAAGCTTAACTGGCTATGCCGGAGGCTTGGAAAACAAAAGGTTTTTGCTTGATTTAGAAAACCGTGTGGCCAATGGCGTCATGAGTTTGTTCTGAAAATTCAATTACATCCATTTTCAGGTTATATTTGAGGAAATTTTACCCAAAAGCAAAAACATGAAATCTTTCTTTTTCTCGATAATCTTTCTTTTCTCTCTAAATTCTTTCGCTCAATCAGACACCATTACCGCCGCTACGGCCAAAAATTATATTGGAAAAGAAGTGGTACTAAAAGGAATTCTGAAAGGTGTAAAACCCTATTCTGACCGAAATGGGAAAGATATCCTATTTTTAGATATTGATGAGAGTTTCCCCAACACCGAAATAGGCGTAACCGTATTTCCTGATGCAGTCCCCGAAGTCAAAATCACAAAAGATGACATCGGAAGAACGATCTTCATTACTGGAATTGTGCAAGATTATAAAGGCAAACCAAGTCTGCCTATTAGCGAGGGGAAACAATTTAGGTATAAAGAATAGCCAAATTCGTTCCAAAATTTGGCTACTCAAACTATTGATTAAAACAAAATCTTATAAACACTCACCTGACGCCGCGTCGCAGCTTTCGCCTGCATTAACTGGCATTTCCGCTTGCATTTCTTGATGAATTTGGCGTAATGTATCTGCCAAAACTTGAGGTGGCTGAGCTCCACTGATACCGTACTTGTCATTAAAAATAAAAAACGGAACTGCACTCACTCCTCTAGATTGAAAGTACGAAATCTTTTCTTTTACTTCTTCAAAAAGTGATTCATTGGCTAAAATGGTCTCCACTTTCTCGGCTCCCCAGCCAAACTCAGTCATTATCTTTATGATATTTTCGGTCTTACTCAAGTCAGTAGCATCTTCAAAATAAGCTTTAAAAAACCTTTCCTTAAGTTTTGCTTTAAATCCTTCTTTTTCAGCTTCTAACATTAATACATGCAGTGGCATAGTATTCATGGTTCGTTCCATTTTACTGAAATCAAAATGGATTCCTTCTTCATCTCCCACGCTTTCCATGTGTTGGAATATTTGTTGCACTTTTTCGTCACTACCAAACTTTTTGGCGTAGTAAGGTTTCAATTCTCTTCCCTCTTCGGGCACAGTCGGGTCTAGTTGAAAAGGCTGCCAAGTGATGTCGGCTTTTATTTCAGGAACCATGGCCAAGGCTTTTTCCAAACGACTTTTACCAACATAACACCATGGACACGCCACATCCGACACAATATCTATTTTTATATTCATTTTTTTAGTCTAAATTTCGATGTCATTACAATCAACAATACAAAAAAACGATGCGAAAAATTCTATTTCTTCTATTATTGGCTCATTTTTCTTTTGCCCAAACAGAAAAAATCCAAGTTACAGATCTTACAAAAATCAAAAATGTGGTATCTATCGTTACCAATAATGATAAAGCCATTTATGCCCTAAAAACCATAGAACCAACGCCGGACAAACCTCTTGAATTCGATTATATCACAAATTTGTACCTGATAAATCTTCAAAATCCGTCAAAGCATATTGCACTTACACGCGGAAACGAAGGTGCTAGCCAACCTGCCCTATCACCTGATGGAAAAAGTGTGGCCTTTGTTCGTACGGTAAAAGACAAATCACAAATTTTTATAATGCCACTTGAGGGAGGTGAGCCTTGGCAATTGACGACTTCAAAATATGGATCGAGTTCACCACAGTTTAGCCCAGATGGAAAAAGAATTCTTTTCTCGTCAAGTTTGAGTTTGAATGAAATCCTAACCGATTCTATTTTCAATGCAAAAAAAGAATTGCCTTCGTGGTCATTCGAAAAACCCGGTTTTAAATCCAACGATTTTTTGGTGGAGAAAAAAGGGGTAAAAGCTAATCCAGATGGAAATATTGAAGAAATCAGAGCCTACCTGAACAAAGATGTAGTAGACAAAAAAGCCAAAGTATTAAACAGATTAAATTTTCAAGGAGAGGCTACCGTAGAACCTGAAATGAGATTTAGCCATATTTTTGAAATAGATATATTGGAAAATGCCAAAGCAAAAGCTATAACATCGGGCTATTGGTCATTCCAGAATGTAAACTACGCCCCTGACGGTAAAAGAATTATTGCCACTACTGCGAAAGACGCCACCCAACACCCTGACAGAGAGCAAGAAAACAAAATCATTTCGATTGACCTCGCTTCGTTGAAGCAAACCACCATTTACGAAAAAGAAGGTAAAAGTTTTGGCGGTTTAAGCCTTTCTCCAACTGGAGCCAAAATAGCATTGGTCATGAATGCTGCAAACGTGATTTCACATGGTCAACTGTCTACCATAAACTCAGATGGCACAGGCTTCAAAGAAATAAATTTTGACAGAGTTCCAAATAGCATGACTTGGTCAGCAGACGAAAAAAGCCTTTATTTCGTGGCCAATTCTAATGGTGGTGTTCCAGTTTTTAAATTAGATGTTACAAGCGGTAAAGTCGACCGCTTAACTGACTTTGAGTCGGGTATTGGTTCATTAGAACTAGTAAATCCAACAAAAGCCATTTTCGCTAAAAACGACGTTTCTAATCCACACGAAATCTATGTTTCGGACCTTACCTTTAAAAATCAAACGAAAATTAGCGATATAAACACGCCTTGGGTCAAAAACAAAAAACTGAGCTATCCCGAAAAACGAACTTTCAAAAACTCAGCAGGCCAAGAAATAGAATTTTGGATAATGAAACCAACGGATTTCGTGGCAGGGAAAAAATATCCACTATTGCTCCAAATGCACGGTGGGCCTACTGCCATGTGGGGGCCAGGTGAGGCATCCATGTGGCATGAGCTGCAATATTTTGCTGCCCAAGGCTACGGCGTGGTATTTCCAAACCAAAGAGGATCAGGCGGCTACGGCAAAGACTTTCAGTTTTCTAACTACCGCGATTGGGGCAAAGGCCCACAAGAGGATGCATTGGGAGCTACGAGCATAGCGGCCAAAGAAGCTTGGGTTGACACTTCCAAACAAGTAATAACAGGAGGTTCGTACGCTGGATATCTAACCGCTTGGATTATCGCTCATGACCATCGTTTTAAAGCTGCCTTTGCTCAAAGGGGCGTTTACGACCTTACCACCTTCATGGGTGAAGGAAATGCCTGGAGACTTACGCCAAATTACTTTGGACTACCGTGGGACGACGAAGCCAAAACCAAAATAGATGCCAATTCGCCCTACACCTTTGTGGATAAAATCAAAACGCCCTTACTCATTAAACATGGCGAAAACGACCTTCGGACCGGAGTAATCCAATCCGAAATGATGTTTAAAAGCCTTAAATATCTTGAAAAAGAAGTAGAATATGTAAGAATGCCTGGTGGAACTCATGAACTCTCGAGAACAGGAAACGTACGCCAAAGAATAGACAGAATTCTTAGAATTTATGAATTCTTCGAGAGATATATTTCCACAAAATAAAAATTGGCAATAATTAAATTTTTTTATTAAACTAATTTTTTTATATTTGCAACCAATGTTTTAGAATTAAAACATCACCCTCATTCATTTGAGGTGATTTATCATAGGTTAAAGTATTTTCGTCTTGGAAAGGCATTTGGGATTCCCGAATGTCTTTTTTATTACCCCTAATCGTCCGTTTTCGAGACTAAATTGTTAATTTTGCAAAAAAATATTGAGAATTATGAGGAATTATCTGCTTTTCTTGAGTTTTCTTTTGGTTCTGGCGGCTTGTACAAATAAGCTAAGCCCTAGCAAAGAGAATAAAAACGTGGAGAAGATTACGGAATATTCAGAAGATTTATCAGTTTTTAGGCCAAAATTTGAGTCAAGTGAGGTAGTAATCATTGAAAAAACAGAAACTCCAAAATCACAAGCAACACAAAATACCACGGCCTCCACACTCAAAAACGACAACGAGGCAGTAGAAAAAATGCTGCTTCATATAAAAGAAACCAACAAAAAATTGGCCGAAGGTAAAGGTTTCAGAATTCAGGTTTTTTCTGGAAATAATAAGATGGATTTTGAATCCGCCAAGAGTTATCTATACCGAAATTTTTCGGATCTTGAACTCTATGAGTCTTACAGCCAGCCTACTTACCGAATCAAGGTTGGTGATTTTGTAAGTATAGATGAGGCCAACAGATATGTGACCGAACTGAAACATAAGTTTAGTACCGTAAGAATCATAAGCGATAAAATTAACGTAAAAAAAGCACTCGAAATTAAATGAAAAAAGCACTCATAACTGGTGTAACAGGCCAAGACGGAGCCTATTTGGCAGAATTTTTATTACAAAAAGGATATGAAGTTCATGGTATAAAAAGAAGGGCGTCTTTGTTCAACACTGACCGCATTGACCACCTTTATAAAGACCTCCACGAAACCAATGTGAAATTCATACTTCACTATGGCGACTTGAGTGACTCCACCAACATAATTAGAATAATACAAGAGGTTCAACCTGACGAGATATACAACTTGGGAGCAATGTCTCACGTAAAAGTAAGTTTTGATGAACCCGAATATACCGCCAATGTTGATGGAATCGGCACACTGAGAATTTTAGAGGCCGTTAGACTATTGGGGTTGACAAAAACCTGTAGAATTTACCAAGCCTCCACCTCAGAACTTTATGGATTGGTACAAGAGGTGCCTCAGTCAGAAACCACGCCTTTTTATCCGAGATCTCCTTATGCTGTTGCCAAATTATACGGTTACTGGATTACGGTAAACTACCGCGAAGCTTACAATATGTATGCTTGCAATGGAATACTCTTCAACCACGAGTCGCCATTAAGAGGCGAGACCTTCGTGACAAGGAAAATCACTAGAGCTGTTTCTCAAATCGCCTTAGGCCAAGAAGAGTGCCTATTTTTGGGAAATCTTGATGCCAAAAGAGACTGGGGACATGCCAAAGATTATATAGAGGCCATGTGGTTAATTCTACAACAGGAAGTGGCAGAAGACTACGTTATTGCCACAGGAATTACCACAACCGTAAGAGATTTTGTGAAGATGGCTTTTGCTGAAGTTGGCATTACGCTTGAGTTCAAAGGCTCAGAAGACAAGGAAGAGGGTTTTGTCGTAAGTTGTGCAAACCCTGAATTCCAGCTAGAAATCGGAAAGAAAGTATTGGCAGTAGATCCAAAATATTACAGACCTACTGAGGTAGAACTATTGATAGGTGACCCTACAAAATCACAAACCAAACTAGGATGGAAACCAAAATATGACCTACCTGCCTTGGTAAAAGAAATGGTGGCTGCAGATTTAGATTATTTTCAAAACCAACCGATTTTCAATAAAGCTGGTATCAAAATAAAATAACAAAGGAGACCTCAACAAAAAATATAAAACCAAAAAAATGATTTATCCTATAGTAGCTTACGGAGCCCCTGTATTAAGGAAAGTTTGCGTTGATATTCAGAAAGGCCAAATGGACGTAAAAAAGGTATCTGAAGATATGTTTGAGACGATGTACCATGCCTCTGGAGTAGGTTTGGCTGGACCACAAGTTGGCTTAGCCTATAGAATCTTTGTGGTAGATGGCGAAATAATGAACAAAGGAGCCGAAACCGAAGAGGAAATAGATCAGTCTCTTATAGGATTCAAAAAAGTATTTATTAACGCCAAAATCATTGAAGAAAAAGGTGAAAAATGGGCCTATGAAGAAGGCTGCCTGAGCATACCCGGCGTAAGAGCAGATGTTTACAGGCCCGACACCTTAGTTATCAAATACTTAGATACCGATTTCGTAGAACACACAGAGGAATATTCTGGACTTGCAGCTCGTATTATTCAGCACGAGTATGATCATATAGAAGGCGTACTTTTCACCGATCACTTGGCACCGTTGAAAAAACAAATGCTCAAGAAAAGGCTCGGAAATATTCAGAAAGGAATAGTAGATGCAGATTACAGAATGAAATTTGCCTAATGGATCAGAATCTCAAAATTAGTTTGATTCAGACCGACTTGGTTTGGGAAAATCCCCAAGCTAACCTACAAAATTTTGAAGAAAAAATAAATAACGATACTAGTAACCCCGATTTGATTATCTTACCAGAGATGTTCAATTCGGGGTTTTCTATGAACTTTTCAGAAACCCTTCCATCCAAAAGTTTAGAGTGGCTCTCCAAAGTTTCATCTGCAAAACAAACCGCCATCTATGGTTCCTTGGCTATTGCTGAAAACGGCAAAAACTATAATCGAGGGTGTTTTGTAAAACCAGATGGTGAACATCGGTTTTACGACAAAAAACATCTTTTTAAGTATGGAAAAGAGCACAAAAGTTACGCCTCTGGTTCCAAAATTTTAAACATAAAACACAAAAATTGGACTATTAGACCATTGATATGTTATGACTTAAGGTTTCCGGTTTGGAGTCGAAATGTAAGCCCACACTACGACCTTCTAATCTACGTGGCCTCCTGGCCTGCAGCTCGCATAGACGCTTGGCGAACGCTCCTTAAGGCGAGAGCCATAGAAAATCAGTGTTATGTAATTGGTGTAAACAGAATCGGTCGAGACGGCAATAACCTATCTTACAACGGCCAATCGCTGGTGATTGATTATGCTGGCCAAATATTGGTTGATGCCGAAGAAACCGAAGGATTGTTTTCTGCAGAGTTATCTTTTGAAAATCTCACAAACTTCAGAACAAGATTTCCTTTTTTATCCGATGCAGACGTTTTCGAACTAAAATAAAAGGAACGATTTTTGCTTTTCTGAATCAGCTTACACTGAGTTTTTAAACATTTTTTATTATTATTGCTTTTTGAAAAAACAGCTATAAACCTTTTTATCTGAAAAATAAAAACAAACAAAGCCTTTGGAGAGAATTCTACTATTTATAATACTTATTTTCAACCTTTCACACACAAAAGCTCAAGATATTGTAGTTGATATTTTGCAGCAAGGAAATTCTTTTGCCGATTCTTCATATTATGATATCATAAAAGTTCAAGATAAATATTGGGTAGGCGGAAAATACGGAATTTTGAAAACCTTGGATGCAGAAGGTAAGATTGAGAATATTCCTTACCCATCAGAAGGATTGGATATTTATAAACTAGAAAATCTCAACGACGAAACCATATTGGCTAGTGGAGACAAAGGCACACTCTATATCCACGACCTCAAAACCAAACTTTGGAAAACCATAAAAGTCAAGAATTACGAAAATACTTGCTTTTATAATTTGATAGTAGACAACCACAAAAACATATTTCTAAGTGGTGGAAACTCAAAGATAGCCCATTCCGGAAAGAGTATTCCGAATGGATTCGTGTTGGTTTCTAAAGATATGGGACAAACCTGGCAGCGTATTTATAAAAACACCTTCAACATGGTGTGGTGCGTAAAGAACAACCCATTCGACGAAAAAATATATGGCCTCATGTATACGCCCAACCGCACCAACCTAATGGTCTTTGAAAACAATAAGTGGGTAAAAAAACAAAAACTTGGTAACAGTATTTACCACGAAGTGCAGTTTGAAAGTAAAGACAAATTTGTCGCTACGGGTGGTTGGGTCGGCAAAAAAGGCAGGATACATAACACGGACTTTAAAAAAGTGTACAACAACACTGGCTTGCTATGGAGTAGGGTTAAAAATGACAAATACACGCTATTTACTGGCTGTGATGGCAACATAATTTTAGAAACCCCAGACCAGAAAACCCTGCTTCATCATACAGCACTCAATATGCCTTTTAGTATTTATGAGGCCATTTTTATAAACCAAAACACTGCCTATGCTATAGGTTCTGGCAGAACTTTGTTAAAAATTTCAATCTCTGAAAAGCAAAATCTTGAGGCGAAAAATCAACAATAATTCAAACAAAAAGATTGCCTTCGAAATCCGTGAAATTAATATGCGATATTAGCTTTTTCGAATTTTTGGTATCATTTTAGTCCTATTGAGACGATATTTTCGCTTTGATTAAAGATTTCTGCTGTTTTCTCATAAATTTTCCTTAGCTTTGCTTGGCAAATAATAAAACTGAATTATTTGCCATATGTTAGACTCATCAAAGCTTCTTTTTGAAGCACTCACCTACGACGACGTACTCCTTGTTCCTGCCTATTCTGAGGTTCTTCCAAAAGACACCAACACCAGAACTAAGCTTACAAAAAACATCGAAATAAATATTCCATTGATTTCTGCTGCAATGGACACCGTAACCGAACACGAAATGGCCATAGCCATAGCCCAAGAAGGTGGTATCGGTATTATTCACAAAAATATGAGCATTGAGCAACAAGCCGACCAAGTAAGGCGAGTAAAACGCTCAGAAAGTGGCATGATAAGTGACCCAATTACCCTCAGCATCCATGCTGTGGTGGGCGATGCATTGAAAATCATGCGAGAATACAAAGTCGGCGGAATTCCGGTAATAGACGAGAACGAAATATTAAAAGGGATCGTAACCAACCGTGACTTGAGATTTCAGACCGACATGAGTCTGCCGATAAAAGAAATCATGACCATCAACAACCTCGTAACCGCCAACGAGGGTATAAGTCTTGAAGATGCCGAAAATATCTTGATGCACAAAAAAATAGAGAAACTTCCTATAATCGATGGCAACCACAAATTGGTTGGCTTGATTACCTATAAGGATATTCTGAAAAAGAAAAATAAACCATATGCCGCTAAAGACAAACGAGGCAGATTATTGGCTGGTGCAGCCGTAGGTGTAACTTCAGACCTTGAGGAAAGAGTAGCGGCTTTGGTAAAAGCAGGCGTTGATGTGGTAAGTATTGATACCGCCCACGGCCACTCAAAAGGCGTTATAGATGCACTCAAAAGCATTAAAGCCAAGTTTCCCAATCTTGATGTGATGTGCGGAAACGTAGCCACTGGAGAGGCAGCAAAAGCTCTTGCAGATGCTGGTGCAGATGCCGTAAAAGTAGGTGTAGGGCCAGGAAGTATCTGTACAACCCGTATTATTGCGGGTATCGGAATGCCTCAATTGTCAGCCGTTTATCTATGTGCAAAAGCATTAGAAGGTACCGGAGTACCCGTTATAGCAGACGGTGGTATCAGGTTTTCGGGTGATATAGTAAAGGCCATAGCAGCCGGTGCGGGTACGATTATGATGGGTTCAATGTTCGCCGGTACTGAAGAGTCTCCAGGAGAAATAGTGATATTTGAAGGAAGAAAATTCAAGTCGTACCGTGGTATGGGTTCGGTAGAGGCTATGGAAGACGGCTCTAAAGACCGCTATTTCCAAGATGCAACTGACGATGTTAAAAAATTAGTACCAGAAGGTATAGTTGGAAGAGTACCTTTCAAAGGTTTGGTAAGAGAAATCATATATCAAATGACTGGCGGACTCAAAGCTGGAATGGGTTATTGTGGAGCCGCTAACATAGCTGCATTGCAAGAGGCCAAATTTGTTAAGATCACCTCATCGGGTATGAAAGAATCTCACCCGCACGATATACAGATTACGAAAGAAGCTCCAAACTATTCGACAAGATAAAAAAACAAAAACCCCAATTTTTCAGAGAAAATTGGGGTTTTTAATTTGCTCAAAACCTTACATCAAGCCAAGAATTTTGGCGTATTTCATCATGGCTCCTGGGTTTGATATTTTTATTTTACCCATCATCATAGCCATCATAGGATTGGTTTCTCCTTTTATAATAGACAACAAATCCTCCTCTTTGGCAGTGATACTGACTTCGGCATCTTCTCCCAAACCTTCGTGGGCAGCTATTCCTCCATCCTTCACAACTAAGTGCATCTCTTTGCCTTTCAAATCAAAATTTATCAAAGTAGATATTCCTTCCAAATCCGCAGGATTCAATTTTGTGGTCAGTTTCTCGAAATAATCGTTTATGGTCATTTTATATCATTATAAATTTGCACAATATTATGCAAGCATACCGTATTTTTAAAATTTATGCTTAAAAGTTTGCAAAAAATATTTTTAAATCACTTAAGTTTCCCGAAATCAATCATCAACAAAACGCTCCCCCGAGCATAATAAAACGTTGAAAAATAAGAGTTTAACATTCGTTTGCTAACAATTAAAGAACGGTTTTGAGACATTTAAAAATAAAATCTTAATTTTGTAAGCCCTCCCAAGGGAATCACCCAAGCCATGAGTTAAAATTTTATACCCAAAAGTTACTTTTTCAAAAAAACTGGTCAAAATTGAAGAACTCAAAATTAAAACATCTTAAAGACGAAGAGTTAGTAGCTCTATATGTAGATACACAACGGAATATGTATTTCGAGGAAGTCTATGAAAGGTATGCCAACAAAGTTTATCGAAAGTGTTATTCGTTTGTTTACGATCAAGCCAAAGCCGAAGATTTTACACACGATATTTTCCTGAAGTTGATCGTAAAAATTGGTACATTTAAAGAAACATCCAAATTTTCAACGTGGTTATATTCAATAACTTATAATTATTGTATGGACCAAATACGTGTGACAAAGAAGAATCAGGAGGTTGCGATGGATGGCTCTTTCGACATAGAAGAACAAGAAAACGACGACGATTTGCATCAGATGCAGGGAAGGCAGCTCAACAAAGCACTCGAGACCATTCCGAGCGATGAAAAAGCACTGCTTCTGATGAAATACCAAGATGATTTCAGCATAAAAGAGATTGCCGACACGCTAAAAATTACTGAAAGTGCTGTAAAAATGAGGCTCTTACGCAGTAAAGAAAAGCTCAGAAAGCTTTACTTAGAAAACATGGTGATTTTCGCTTTAATTATTTTAAAAATAATATTTTTCTGGAAAAAATGAACGCAGAAAATGACTTTGATGAAGAAGACCTAAAGGCTCCTGATGCTTTGAAGGAGATGTTAGTTTCCGAGATAGAACTCATCAGAGAAGCCATGATGATTGTAAACATGTTTGTGGGCGAACCTATGAAAGCAGGCGTAAAGTACTTACAAGAATTTGAACCTAAAAAAAATAATACACATGAATAAACTACCAAACCTTAAGGACATCCTGATAGATACATTTTCAAAACTAATAGAACAATTCAGCACTTTTACATCCAACTTAGTCAGTGCCATTGTTATACTTCTGGTCGGTTGGATAGTGGCCAAAACCACCTCTCTTATCATTAAAAATGTGCTCTCACGAGTAGGGATCGACAAAATCGGAGATAAAATAAAAGAAATTGAAGCCATAAAGAAGTTTAATCTAGAGTTTAAACTGAGCAATATCATCGCCCTTATAGTTTATATCTTCATTATGTTGTTTTTGTCAGTTTCTGCGGCAGATAAGCTTGGTGTTCCGGCCATTTCCAATATGTTTTTGATGTTGGTAAATTTTATACCTAAAGTATTGGTGGCAGGAGTTATGACGCTACTGGGTTTATTTCTCTCAGACCTGGCTCGCAACTTCGTTGTTGCACTCTGCAAATCTTTCAATATAGCCTCTGGCAAACTAATTGGGATGGGTGTTTTTTTCTTTTTGTTGTTTATAACCGTGATATTGGCTTTAGGCCAAGCCGGCATAAATACCACCCTTCTGGAGTCTAGCTTCAACATCATCATTGGTGGTATGGTGCTTGCCTTTTCAATTGGATATGGCTTTGCTTCTAAAGAAATTCTGCTAAACATAATCAGTTCGTTTTATTCCAAAAATAAATTTGTTGAAGGCCAGGTAATCGAAATATCAGATACCAAAGGTAAAATTCTGAAGATAGACAATACCAGTATAACTATAGAAACTGAGGGCGGCCAGGCCATTTTTCCACTGAAAGTGCTACAATCTGAAAAAGTGACTTTATACAATTAAGTCGTCATAGGTCTATGTCTCATTATACAAATTCGAAAATGAAAAAACTTACACTCTTAACTTTTTGCTTCCTGTTGACAAGCACTATCCTCTGGGCTCAAAAAACTGAAAAACCAGTACTAAAGAACATGGAAGATTCTTTAAAATACGGTTGGTGGACCAAAAGCACTCAGCTCGGAGCCAACCTTAGTGGTTCGGCATTTAGTCAATCGTGGCAAGGCGGTGGAGTAAACAACCTCGGTATGGGCACTGTTTTCAACAACAAGGTGCAGCACTTCAAGAGCAAAGGCATATTTACTAATGACCTACAGCTTCAGCTCGGTTTTTTGAACAATTTACCGAAGGTAAACGGTAAGGTGGAAAGAGAATTTCGTAAAAACATCGATAGATTGTTTTTAGACACCAAGTATGCTCAAAAAATAAACACAAAACTCAATTGGTATGCGGGTGTCAATCTCCTTTCTCAATTTATAAAAGGTTATGATTACGCCAACACCAAAAAACCAGTGATTTCTAATCTTTTTGCTCCAGCATTTCTTTCAGAAGGCCTTGGTTTGGAATACAGAGCCACACCTCATTTAATGCTGTCTTTCGGTGGAGCTACGCTTCGTCAAACGTTTGTTCTAAACGATGAAGTATTCGAAAACACCAAAAAGGCGGGTAAGAATAAAGCCGGCAAGGATACATTCTTTTCTTACGGTGTAGAGGAAGGAAAAAAAATGTTGTTTGAAGCTGGTTTTCAAGGAGTAGCGGCTTATGACAAAAACATAACGCCAAACTTAAACATTAAGGGTAGGTGGCAGTCGTTTTATGCTTATGCTCCGGTTTCTAAAGCTATTGACCACAATGTTAACGTAATTGCTACCGCCAAGTTAAACAAATACATCAACCTTAATATAGGGCTGATTGGTATCTTTGATAGAGACCAAGTTTCGAAATCGGAAATTGATGCAGGTAAATACAGTAGCACTTGGCAGTTAAACGGCGGAGCAAACCTAGGCTTCGGTGTACAGTTGTAATCTATTTTTCACTTAAATCTTTATAATATTATGTTAAGAGAATTCAAAAACTTCATTATGACTGGCAATGTAATTGACCTTGCTGTCGGTGTTATTTTAGGTGCTGCAGTAGGTGCTGTAGTAAACGGTTTTGTGGCTGACATTGCCATGCCATTCGTAGGCCATTTTACGGGGGGTGTGGACTTTGCGGAACTAAAGTATGTTTTAGACGAGGCTGTTTTAGGGCCTGACGGAGCCGTTGTTACTCCAGAAAACGCCATCAAATATGGTTCTTGGATGAACAGCATTATAAAATTAGTAGCTGTTGGATTTGTTTTGTTCCTTATTGTGAAGGCATACAACAAAACCAAAAAGCCAGTCGAAGCTCCTGCACCTGCTGGCCCTTCGGAAATTGACTTGTTAACTGAAATCAGGGATGCTCTGAGAAAATAGAATTTGTGGTTTTTTTTCAAAGTGGGGAAATCAAGCGAGATTTCCCCTTTTTTTATTTTTCGATGATATATTTTAGATAAATTGCTAATTTTTTCAGAATTAATAATTTATTTTTGTTTTAAGAACGTCAAGTTCTTTACGTGCTAAAATTAAAAAATTCTTAATCCGATGATTCCCTTCAAACTGAAGAACCATCTGCAAGGTGACAAGCAGATTTGGTGGATACTTTTGTTATTGTCCCTCATCAGTATAGTGGTGGTTTATAGCTCCGTAAGTGCCTTGGCTTACCGTAAAACCGACGGAAACACCGAATTTTTTCTTCTCAAACATACTTTTTTTCTATTTGTTGGTCTATCTATCACTTTTGTTATTCACAAGTTTGACTTTACGCAATACGCAGGTTTGGCACATATTTTTCTTTGGTTTACGCCATTTTTGATCCTTTACACCCTCATGTTTGGAATAAGTGTAGGCGGGGCAAGGCGTTGGGTATCCATCTTAGGCTTCTCTTTTCAGACCTCAGACTTTGTGAGACTGGTACTCATTACCAATCTGTCGGCCATGCTTGCCAGAAGGCAACATATAGAATACAAGGCCAATGACCTCTGGATAATGATTTTCTGGTCGGGCCTTATTGTAGGTCTTTTGTCTATCTCAAGCTTTTCGACTTCGGTCATTCTGGGCATCACATGTTTTCTTATCATGTGGATTGGTAGAGTACCCAATAGGTTTTTGTTCAGAATGGTGTTGGTATTGGTTTGTGGATTGGTTGGAATATTGTCCTTAGGATTGGTCGTAAAACGTGCAACGGGTACCGAACTGGGCCGTGTACAAACAGTAATAGATCGTACCGAAAGTTTTGTAGGAAAAGACCTTGACGGCGATGGAAACGTGGGCGGCGAACATGGTAGCGTAAGTGATCAAAAAGATTATGCACTGATAGCCATTGCAAAGGGCGGTGTTTTCGGCATCGGGCCCGGCAATAGTAGCCAAAAAAATATCCTTCCAGATGCTTTTTCTGATTTTATTTATTCTATTCTGATCGAAGAATGGGGGCTTCTTGGTGGCTTGGTAGTGATGGGTTTATACATTTGGTTACTTTATAGAGGTGTTTGGAATATAGAAAACACCAAAAGAGCATTTGGTGGGCTGCTCAGTGTGGGGCTTACGCTGAGCATAGTATTACAGGCATTTGCTCACATGTTTATAAATGTTGGTCTGGGTCCGGTAACAGGGCAAACACTACCCCTAATCAGTATGGGGGGTACTTCGGCTCTTTTTACATCTGTAGCCATTGGCATAGTTTTGAGCGTAACTAAAAACGTTGACAAATCATGAAAAACGAACTCAGGGTTATCATTTCTGGAGGTGGCACAGGCGGCCATATTTTTCCGGCTGTAGCCATTGCCAATGAAATAAAGGCACAAAATCCAGCGGCAAAGATTCTTTTTGTGGGAGCTCTGGGCAAAATGGAAATGGAAAAAGTGCCAAAAGCAGGATATGAAATAGTGGGTTTGCCGATAGCGGGTTTCAATAGATCCAATATGCTGGCCAACGTCTCCTTTCCTTTTAAATTGGTAAAAAGCCTTTTTCTGGCGTTCAAAGTTTTGAGAAATTTCAAGCCAGACATCGCCATTGGTGTGGGCGGTTTTGCCAGTGGCCCTACGCTTAGAGTGGCCAATTTGCTCGGTATAAAAACACTAATACAAGAACAAAACTCGTATGCGGGTGTTACGAACAAAATTCTTTCTAAAAAAGCAGAGAAAGTCTGTGTGGCGTATCCAAATATGGAAGCTTTTTTCGAGAAAGACAAAATTGTATTCACCGGCAACCCCGTGAGAGGCGATTTGGCGGAGATTAAAATCAATAGCTCAGAAGCCAAACAATCGTTCGGGTTGGAGCCCGATCGCAAGACCTTGCTCATTATCGGAGGTAGTCTAGGGGCATTAAGCATAAACAAAGGCATTCTTCATGGTCTTAAAGATCTTTTAAATGCCGACTTGCAAATAATTTGGCAGACAGGAAAAACATTTGTAGAACAGGCCAAAGAGACGGTAGGCAATCTTCATAGCCAACGTGTCTATGTTTCAGACTTTATTTACGAAATGGACAAAGCCTATGCAGCAGCGGATTTGGTTGTCTCTAGAGCTGGTGCCCTTTCGGTTTCTGAATTGTCGTTGGTGGGTAAAGCCGCCATTCTGGTGCCCTACCCATTTGCTGCTGAAGACCATCAAACCCAAAACGCAATGAGTTTGACTTCTAAAAATGCCGCCCTGCTAGTAAAGGACTCCGAAATAACCGACAAATTGATTGATTCCGTAGTTGAATTGGCGGAAAATGCAACAAAGCTCGGCGTATTATCAGAAAATATTCGGAAATTTGCAAAACCTCACGCTGCAAAAGAAATAGTTGCAGAAATATTTAAAATAACCCGAAAATGAAAATCTTCTTCTCAGAAAATAATGTCGACTACGGCACTTATACTTTCAACTATGCCATATATGCTCAGAAAGAGTCACAGGCGGAGTTGACTGAGATATATGAGAAAGGTTTTCTGCCTTACACGGGCAATGTAAACATTCAAAGTGAGCTTTTCTATCTGGCAAGAAGTTTAAGAGTTGACCTTCAGAACTTTGACGATACCTCAGAAAACAGAAGAGTAAACAGGCTGGTAGAGCCACTCGAAGTAAAACTTGAGGTAATTGAAAAAAGTGTTTTTGATACAAAAGACCCCGATTTTGTAGCATTTTGCTCCAATTATATAAACGAACGCATTGGCGAGGACAACATGAGCCTTGAACGCTGGGACTATATCCTTGCCCAAGAAACGGGCACTCATTTCTTTAAATTCAGCAATTCTGAAAAAGTGTTGGGTTATGTATTGGCTGCTATCAACGACAACTTGGTGCATTATTGGTTTGCTTTTTTCGATACCGAATACATGCGAACGCATTCGTTTGGTAAATGGATGATGTGGCGAGTAATACGCTGGAGCAAAGACAACCACAAGAAACACATTTACCTCGGAACTGCCTACAAACCGGCAGCCCTGTATAAAATCAGAGACCATAAGGGCTTGGAATTTTGGGACGGAAAAAAGTGGAATACCGACACAAAAACATTGAAAGATTGGTGCCAAACAGACTTGGAAATCAAAGCAGCGGACAGATTTAAATTACTTGAAGAACCAAATAAATTTTTAAGTGAATTATGAAAATCCCGAAACTAAGAAAATCGATCAGTTATGTTCTGGGTGGCTCTCTAGCTGCCTTGGCTTTGTTTTTAATATTGGCGGCTACCAAGAATAATTCATCCAAAAGATGTAAAGGCCTAGAAACCAGAATAAAGGACAATTCCGAGCAGTTTTTGGTGACCAAAGAAGATATAGAAAAATGGGTGACCCAATACGGCAACGACCCTTTCGAAGGAAAAATTATAGAAAACATTAGCCTTGAAAAAGTAGAGAAGAGGGTTCTTGAAAGTGGTACTGTGAAAAGCTGCAAGGCTTATTTTGACCTTCAAGGCCATTTGATATTGGATATTGAAGCCTACAGACCTGTAGGTAGGATTCTGAGCAACAGCCAAAATGCAGATAGGTTTATCGACAACGAGGGCAATATTTTCCCTATCTCTAAGCATTTTAGCCCAACAGTACTGCTGATTAGCGGCGATTATGTAAACCGACACAAGAGCTTGAAGTCAGAAAAAAATAGTGATCTGCTGGCCTTAATAAACGCCATACATGAAGACGAGTTTTGGTCGGCTCAAATCACACAGATAGATGTAAATAACCAAAAGGAAGTAAACATGCTACCTTTGATGGGGAAAAACACAATTGAGTTTGGTACGCCCGAAAACATTGATGCCAAATTTGAAAAGCTTTTGGTATTCTATAAACAAATTTTACCGCAGAAAATTTGGAGCGACTTCACCAAAGTGAGTGTAAAATATGAGGGCCAAATAGTTTGTAATTGAGTGATTTTAAATAAGTTTGTATAAATATTAGTTTGCAGTTTAATAATATAAATCTGACATGGAAGAAGATAACTTGGTAGTAGGCCTCGACATAGGAACCTCGAAAATCAGTGCCGCTGCAGGTTCGTTGCAGAAAGACGGAACCATTAAAATCAATGGCTTCGTGGAAAGGCCTGTGGTGCCAAAAGACGAGGTGCTCAGAAATGGAGAGATAGAAAATGCTCATCGTACTATCGAAATCATAGACGAGGTATTAGAAGAATTGGCCGATAAGCTCACCATTAACCTTGAATCTGTAAATGTCAATATTTCGAATCCAGATATCAGCGGGCATTATCACAAAGGAAAAGTGACCAAATCTGGTGAAAACAAGCAAATTCAACAGTCAGACGTAGATAAATTGGCAGATGATGTAAGAGTTACTTTCAAGGCCCATCCCGGCCGAATGGTACTCCACTGCATGCCACAAGATTTTTATGTGAATGACATAAAAGCAGGCGAAAAAGTTGTTGGTAAGTTTGGGGTACAGATTGGTGGCGACTTTTATTTTATCACTTCAAAGTCTGAGAGTTTAGAAAATCTTCACTATACCCTCAAAAGCGTAAAAGCGAAAACAGATGACGACAAACCCGCTCCTATAAACATTGAAAATGTATTGTTGAGCACCGTAGCTGATTCTTTTGCATTGATTGACAACACCATAGACGACAAACGCAATGGTGTGGCAATAGTAAATATCGGTGCCGAAATGACCGAAATCTGTATTTATCTCAAAAACGGAATCAGACATTTCAAAGCATTACCAATAGGCGGCAATGCCATAACCAATGACCTCGCAGAAACTTTCCATATAAGTTTTGAAGAAGCCGAAATTCTGAAGAAAATATGTGGAAACATCCCTTCAAGCAGTATAAACGATACCGAAGCAGCCGTTATAGAACGTAAAAAGGATTTGGCTCCAGTTGAAATTATTCTAAAAAATGCCTCTACGGTGGTCGAATGGAGACTCAAAGAAATAGCAGCCATCGTGAAAAGCGAAATTATTCGTTCGGGCTATGAAGGAATGCTCACCAATGGCATTATACTTACCGGTGGAACCGCTTCGATGGGTATCATAAAGGAGATTTTTGTAGAAGTATGCAAAATAAAAAGTGTTAGAAAAGCAAAACTCAGCAATAAAATCAACCTTAACGGCCACGACTTCCTGAGCAAGCCTAAATATTCCACTGTACTCGGACTCTTGATGGTTTCAAACCAAAATTTTGACACAAGGCTAGATAATAGGATTTTGAGACATGCAACTTTGAAAGAGCTTGAAGTGGAATCTCCAACAACAAGAAAATCTGAAAGTACAAAAGAACCAAAAGCTTCTAAGAAGCCGATTTTTGAGATGCTCAAAGACTTGATCATCGACAAAAAAATGAATGATGAATATATAAATTAATGCCTATCAAGCGGTAGCCTATTATGGTATTGACAGCTAGATACAAAATCGAATTTAAGTCCAAAATGGAAAAAATAATTAAAGTAATTGGTGTTGGTGGCGGTGGGGGAAATGCGATGCTCAACATGTACAACCAAGGCATGCACGACGTAGACTTTGTGGCCTGCAACACCGATGCTCAAGCCTTAAAGCAGTTTCCAGAAGATGTTATTCAGCTTCAACTTGGGGCAGAGCTCACCAAAGGGCTCGGGGCTGGTACTGACTGGAAAGTAGGAAAGCAAGCAGCCATAGAGTCTGAGAAAAGCATAAATGATATTTTGGCCGATCCTACCGAAATGGTATTCATTACGGCTGGAATGGGCGGTGGAACAGGTACGGGTGCCGCTCCTGAAATTGCTAGGTATGCAAAGTCTAAAAACAGACTAACAATTGGTGTGGTCACTGACCCGTTCAGGCATGAAGGTCTCGACAAGTTTGAACAGGCCTCAAATGGCATAGCCAAGCTTAAAGATTACTGTGATACTGTATTGGTTATCAAAAACGACCGTTTGGTTGAAATGTATGGTGATCTAGACATAGAATCGGCCTATAAAAAAGCCGACGAAGTGTTGGCCAATGCTGTAAAGAGTATAGCCGAACTCATTACACGTCCCGGAATTGTAAACCTCGACTTTGCAGATGTTAAAACTGTTTTGGGTGATGCTGGGCATGCCGTAATGGGCTCCGCAGAAGCTACTGGCCCAGACAGAGCTTCTTTGGCCATTGAGGCGGCTCTAAACTCTCCATTGCTCGAAAATAATAATATCAAAGGGGCAAAACGTATATTGGTTTCGATTGCCTATTCCGACGAGCTTCCCGAATACAAAATCAAGATGTCGGACCAAGCAAAGGTGACAGATTTCGTAGAAAGTCAAATAAAGTCGAGAGCCAAGATATTCAAACATGGTTTTGCAATAGATCGTACACTCAAAGACAAAGTTCGTGTAACCATAGTAGCTGCTAGATTCGATGATAATTTCGAAGAACCAGAAATTGTAGAGCCACCGAAAGAAGAACCGAAAGTAGAAGTTGGTAAGGGAATCAACGCCATTATTCCTGAAAAACCGGCTAAGATTTCCATTCCAAAACCGACCAATCAAATTGGACTTTTTGAGCAAGAAGACAAATTTCTGAAAGCTATTGGGGAATTTTCAAAAAACGGGGCGATGATAGAGGAGTTATTGGATACACCGGCTTACAAACGCTATGGTGTAGAACTGATAGATGTTTCGGAAGTTGGTGAAGAAAACCTTGACAAAATAAACCTTTTGGATTTATACACCGAGCTCAGCAATCAGAAACTTATAGACTGATTTTTGAAAGGCTATTCCGATGGTTTCTAACGACAAAGACCTCTGAGAACAATCTCAGAGGTCTTTTTTTTTACCGAAAATCGAAATATCAAAAACCAGTTCCAACAGAAAAAGCACGAAT
The DNA here is from genome assembly GCA_035299025.1 of Leadbetterella sp. Classification (GTDB taxonomy): domain Bacteria; phylum Bacteroidota; class Bacteroidia; order Cytophagales; family Spirosomataceae; genus Leadbetterella. The sequence continues at coordinate 604,062 of DATGXK010000008.1, read as the reverse complement.
GATTACGGGTAAATCGCCCATTTTAGTAGCCATTCCGCTAGTCAAATTTATAGAATAAACCGAAGATTTGTCTGCAACCTTCAAGACCGCATAAGCCGTTCCACTCCTGCTTCCTATATCAAACCCAGCTGCGGCTTCCATATTTACACCTAAAGCTCCCACTTCGACTTGTGTGCCATTGTTTGGTGGGTCTTGTTTGTATAATTTGTCGGTATTTACATCCAAATTGTAAAGAATTGTCGAAGTGGCACCAGCAAAATTATTGGTATAGGCAGAAGCAACTATCATTGGCATTCCTGGGTTCAAAGCACCGTCAGTAGCGGCTATAACTCCAGTTTCTGGATGTAATCTTAGATTTTGACCGGTATTACTCACACAACGAATTCGATCAACCGTAGGATTAAAATCAAAGCCGAAAGAAGTTCCCATTAACATAGTGCTAAATGCCATAGTTCCAACTGAAGTGGCTGCCCCAGATGATGTATTCAGAATATACATTCTGCTAGAGCTTCCCAAAGCGTAAAGTTGGCCATTAAGCGGCCTAAAATCAATACCTAAAATTGTTTCTCCAGATTGTAAACCGGTAATGGGTTTACTGGTTGGAGTTCCTACTTTCATAAAATTGAACACCAATAGATTATTTGCCTCGTCTACAGCAAAAGAGACGGGAGCCGTGGGAATAGCCAGTCCATTTATATTTCCAGAAGGTAAATTACCCAACTTTGTCAGCTTACCAGTTGTTAAATTTGCTTGATGAAGCTCCCATTTATCAGCAACTTTTACTACCGTTAGTGCCACATCTCCTTCGGGGTTTATATCAAAACCCGCACTCGCAGAGATGTCAACACCCAGTGCACCTACATCCGCAAGAGTTCCGTTATTTGGAGGATCCTGCTTATATAACCTATCTGTTTTGGCATCAATATCATATAAAATTGTTGCCGAAGAACCAGCAAAATTGCCCGTATAAGCCACTGATTCTATAGCTTGAGACATAGTGCCCGAGATTTCCGCATCGGTGGCCGCAACCGCTCCAGTTTCTGGATGAAGTCTCAGGTTTTGGCCAGTATTGGTTACAAGCCTGATTCTATCCACAGTTGGGTTAAAATCTAGGGCCACAGAAGTGCCGTTGATTGCGGGGTTAAGGGCGGCTGTACCTATTACTCTTGCAGCACCTGTTTCTTGATTTATAACATACAACCGACTCATGGCACTTACTCCATACAACTCACCGGTGGCAGGTCTAAAATCAATACTTGTAAGGGCATCGTTGGCCATCAAACCAGTTATGTTAACAGTTTTTGTTGCCATATCGGATTGTTTGGCATTGATTTTCAGCAATTGTTTTCCATCCTGAAGTACAAAGAAATCCAAATCGGGTTTTGCAACCGGAACCTCTAAAGTTTCTTTATCGCAAGAAACCAGGCCCACTAACAAGGCAAGGGCTATAAAATTGGTTTTGAGTCGTAGCATAAGATAATTTTTAGTTTTCTTAGCTACGCTAAATCGTTAGATTTAGATTTTCTAACCTATACTTTTAATCAGAATTTAATACCAAAAAAAATTAGGCAGGTTACTTTATAAGTTCCAAAACATTATTAAATTCCTTGATTTCAAGACTTTCTGAATCTTTCAGTAAGTTCGGTTTAATTATTTTTCCATTCAATTTCCAAATACGATATAGGCCTTTGGGTTGTATAAAGGTAATTGTCCATTCTCCTAATTTTTGTTTGATTTCAAAAATATCTGAATCGGCTTTTTGGGTAAATGCCAAATCCAAATTGTTATCACCGATATCTACATTTTCGATTTTTCCACTGCTCAGTTTTGAGGGTAGTAGAGGTGAAATCGTAATAGTTTTATTGTAAGCCAGTGGTTTAATGCCAAAAAACTGCTTTATAATGGGCTCGCCGAAAGCGTACATGTTCCAAGCCTGCGAGAACATTCCAAAGTCGGGTGAAACTTCATAAATGGAGCCAGGAAGTGCAAAGCTGAAAGATTTCATCATTCTTTTCAACAGCGAATAGGCTTCGTCAGGTCTTCCGTAGTTATTTTCGGCCACTGCTTGAACCCCAGTTGGTAAGGTCATTACCGCACCAGTGTAAGTAAATATTTTTCGATTGGTTACAAATGAACCCTCATCATTTCCTGCGGTTTCATCTCGGTCGATTCCTGTTACAAACATACCATAAGGATTGGTAAACCTTTTGGCGGTCTCAAGGGCTTTGATAGCTTTATCTTTCTCAGCAATGCCCATTTCCATTGGGGCATTCACCACCCAATTGTGATGCATTACAAAACCTCTTTTGATACCCTCGGGATAGGCCTCTATTTCCTTTTGTGATTTTTTCAATTCCTGTACTGCCCATGGCTTTTTCAAGGTATCTGCTCTAATAATCGCGTCGCCTAGCAAGTGTAAAGCTTGTTCTTTTGTGCCTATGAAATCTGCAAACGAGTCGAATTCCTTCACCCAAAATTCACTGTTTACCCTTTCCTTTATAAGATTGGCCTTCATCTGATAGTCATCCGAAAGACTGCTTTTGCCTAATATCTTTGCCATTTTCGCAGCATCGGCAAATGCTTTTTGTGTATATGCTGCTACGTCAATCATTTCGGAATTCATACCGTGAATTTCCATCATTCCAAAGCCGTCTGGAAGAAGATTTCCGTCTTTATCGTTTTCTTTCAACAGCCAGTCTAGGCCTTTTTCTATAGTCGGAAAATACTTATTCAAGAAGGCCTTATCACCTGTCCAAGAAAATACTTCCCAAATTAAAGATGCAAATTGTGGCGTTTCGTTTACATTTCCAGCATTAAAAACCGCTCCATTGGTAGAAACCTCATGAACTATTCGTCCATTCCCATTTGTTTTCTCTGAAATACCATGAATTAAATCTATCGTACGGTATACCAATTCTTTACGCCCCGTGGCTATTAGGCCTTTCAAGGTATATTCGTTGTCTACTCCAAACCACCATGGATAATCTGGTAATCCTGCACAAAGCCCTCTGCCTTTACCTTCTACATCTCTTATAAGCCAATCAGTGTTGTATTTAATCCAACGAAATCCCTTCTCTAAGTCTTTGTCACTCAGGGTAATTTTGGATTTTTCATTGATATTTTCAAGCCTCCTTTTCTTTTTTTGTAAAAACAGTGAAGCATTCATATTTAGCTCCTCATAAGTTTTCAAAGCTTCTGATTCGCTTTTTTCTGAACCAGAGATTACGAGTGGAAAGCTTACCTTTGCTTTTGCCGAAATACTCAGATCGAACCGAGTCTGGGTGACGGATGTATTGGGTTTTTGTGAATGACTTGGAACCGCATTTACTTTTAATTTTGAGCCATAAACCACATACCAAGGATTCAATTTGTCTTTTACCAACCATTTGTTTTCTTTAAAAACGGCTTCGTCTTTTCCATCAATCATATTTGTTCGTTCGCTGAGCCAAACCGGCATGAGGTTAGAAATGGCTTTGACGAAAATTTCCAATTTGAGATTTTTGGTGGTTTTATTTTTAATAAGAAATTCTACATATATGGCCTTTTGGCTGTCAGGAACAAATTGATACCTTTCTACTTCGAAATCAGCGGATAGGGTGTTGTAAATAAGCTTATTGCCAAATGGATAATTTTCAAAGATATCAGCTTTGTTCAAAACATACTTTTGGCCATTTACTATTATCTCAACCTCAAATCCATCCATAAGCTTTATTGGATGACACCACACTCCACCCATTTCTCCCGGCACATGCCAGCCAAGGTCTGGAAACGTACCGTCTTGATGACCAACCATGTAGAGCCTATCACCAGCGGTGGCATAAGGACTAGGTAAATATTCTACCTTTCCGATTATTTTCTCTGAATTTTCGAAAAGAGGAGCGATGCTTTTGCTAATTGTTTTTTGGGCAAAAGAAAACTGAGAGAAAACAAGTAGAAAAAAAAGGATTTTAAAAATATTCATTTTATCAAAGGTTAAAGTCAAATCTACGAATTTTATCGCAAAAAAAACAGCCCTCCGTTGCCGAAGAGCTGCTCTTAATAACAATCTATAGAAACACTTACGATCCTTTTTCTTTCTTGATAACCCCTTCTGCGATGTTTGCAGGAACGAAATCGTAGTGAGAGAATGTAAGGTTGGCAGTAGCACGGCCTGAAGACATTGTTCTTAGGTCAGTTACATATCCAAACATCTCCGACAAAGGTACGTCAGCTTTAATCACTTGTGATCCAGCTTTGGTATCCATACCTTTCATCATACCTCTACGACGGTTCAAGTCACCAGTGATAGGTCCTGTATATTCGTCAGGGGTCAATACCTCCAGAGCCATGATTGGTTCTAGCAATTTGGCACCTGCTTGCTTTCCAGCTTCACGGAAGCCCATACGAGCTGCCAATTCGAACGATAGAGAGTCAGAGTCAACATCGTGGAAAGATCCGTGGAACAATTTCACTCTGAATGAATCAACAGGGAAACCAGCCAAAGGACCGTTCTTCATAGCCTCTCTAAAACCTTTCTCAATTGCTGGGATAAATTCACGAGGAATAACACCACCGACAATGGCATTTTCGAACTGAAGACCCACTTTCTTTTCTTTTCCTTCTTCTTCGTCTGTTCTTGGACCAAACTCAAATACGATATCAGCAAATTTACCTTTACCACCCGATTGTTTTTTGTAAACTTCACGGTGTTCAACAGTCTTAGTAAACGTCTCTTTAAATGCTACTTGCGGAGCACCTTGGTTTACTTCCACTTTAAATTCACGACGCATACGGTCAATGATGATCTCTAGGTGAAGCTCACCCATACCTCTCATGATAGTTTGACCAGTTTCTTCGTTGGTTTCAACTGTCAATGTTGGATCTTCTTCGATAAGCTTAGTAATAGCTTTCGAGAAGTTATCTTGGTCAGCCGATTTCTTAGGCTCGATGGCATATCCAATAACTGGATCTGGGAATACCATTGACTCAAGAACGATTGGGTTTTTCTCGTCAGAAAGTGTATCTCCGGTTTTAATATCTTTAAAACCAACTACAGCCGCAATATCACCCGCCTCAAGTACATCGATTTGGTTTTGCTTGTTGGCGTGCATTTGGAAGATACGAGAAATACGCTCTTTGTTGCCTGAACGGTTGTTCAAGACATAAGATCCTGAAGGCAATGTACCAGAGTAAGATCTTACGAAACACAAACGGCCTACAAATGGGTCAGTAGCGATTTTAAATGCAAGAGCCGCAAAAGGCTGATTGGCATCTGGTTGACGTACAACTTCAGCACCAGTATCTGGGTTGGTACCTTTGATACCATCTCTGTCCAATGGTGAAGGCAAAAGAGCCATCACAAGGTCAAGCATGGTTTGTACACCTTTATTTTTGAATGAAGAACCGCACAACATAGGTACGATTTTCATATCTATAACAGCAGCACGCAAAGCGGCTAATATCTCATCTTCAGTGATAGAGTTTGGATCCTCGAAGTATTTCTCCATCAAGGTCTCATCATACTCAGCCACTGCTTCAAGCAATTTCTCTCTCCACTCAGCTACTTCTTCAACCATATCGTCAGGAATCGGCACTTCGCTCCAAGTCATACCTTTGTCTGCCTCGTTCCAAACCATTCCACGGTTGTTGATCAAGTCAACCACACCTTTGAAGTTTTCTTCAGCACCGATAGGCAATTGCAACGGCACTGCATGTGAGCCCAACATTTCTTTTACTTGCTTACACACGTTTAAGAAGTCGGCACCCGAACGGTCCATTTTGTTTACGAAGCCCAAACGAGCCACGTTATAGTTGTTGGCCAAACGCCAGTTCGTTTCTGATTGTGGCTCTACACCATCCACAGCACTAAACAAGAAAACCAAACCATCCAATACACGAAGCGAGCGGTTTACCTCAACAGTAAAGTCCACGTGGCCAGGAGTATCAATGATGTTGATGTGGTAGTTGTTATCTCTGTATTTCCAGTTGACAGTGGTAGCAGCAGAAGTAATTGTGATACCTCTTTCTTGCTCTTGCTCCATCCAGTCCATAGTAGCACCACCATCGTGTACTTCACCTATCTTGTGGTTAACCCCAGCGTAGTAAAGGATACGCTCAGTAGTAGTGGTTTTACCGGCGTCAATGTGGGCGGCAATACCAATGTTTCTTGTAAATTTTAAATCGCGAGCCATTATTTCTAATTTGTTTACGGATATTTTAATCCAGATTACTTCCGAGAATAATTGATTTCGGTTTCGGGCTGCAAAATTATAAAAAAAATACCGAACTTAAAACAAATACGGGCTAATAGTTTGATAAAAGCCAAAAATGTGCTAAGAATCTCATTTTTAGGTCGAAAAAGCTCAATTTCAGCTTGTAAACTTTACCATTTGATAACCTTACAGTAAGATTTTAAGATAAATTTTCGTTTATAAACAAACATTTCATAGTTTTGATTTAGAATAAAGAATAACCAATGATGGAAGAAGAAGAAAATCAAATCAATATAGAACTGTCTGAAGAAATGGCCGAAGGTGTTTACGCCAACTTGGCCATGATAGCCCATTCCAACTCGGAGTTTGTGGTGGATTTTATCAGACTTATGCCCGGCGTGCCGAAAGCCAAAGTAAAATCAAGAGTGATACTAACGCCCGAGCATGCACAACGACTTTTGATGGCACTGCAAGACAATATCAGAAAATATGAAGCCAATTTTGGCGAAATCAGACAATCCAATGATCCCGTTCCGTTTCCTATGAATTTTGGTGGACAGATGGGCGAGGCGTAGTGGTGGTATAATTTATCGAATTTTAGAAAAAGAGCTGAGAGGCTCTTTTTTTGTGTAAATACATTTCAGCAACGCTTTCAAATTAATTCAATGTTTATTCATTAAGTTTTTTCGTCTCGCCAAGTTTGAACCCTTAATGGAAACCAACAAATTCGCAGCAAAGCTAATTCCTTCGGGTGGTTAGAAGCATTATAAGAAAAACATCCGTAATTTTGTAGGTCGGGAATGTAATTTCGCTTTAAGGTATCCTTTATTGTTAAATGGATTCTACTGTTGCAAATTCCATTGGTCCCCGAAAATAAAAAAAATGGAAAACGAAAAATTCATAGTAATTCGTGAAGCTATAGCCAAGAAGAACCCAAAACTTCTGAAGTGGCTTCCGGGTTTTGTATTGCGATATATCGAGCGGATTGTTCATGAGGATGATATAAACAAGGTCATGCGAAACATAGGCCACCTTGAAGGCCTAGACTTTGTAGACGCACTTATAAAGCAAGAACTTAAGGTAAATGTTGAACTCAGAGGGGCCGAAAATATTCCGCTTAGTGGAGGAGTTGTGTTTGCTTCCAATCATCCTTTGGGTGGATTGGACGGAGTGGCATTTATGCATGTTTTAGGAAAGTACCGTAAAGACATAAAGTTTTTGGTGAATGATATCCTGATGAACATCAAAAATCTCCATTCGCTTTTTATTCCTATCAATAAGCACGGAGCTCAGGCCAGAGAAGCCATGCGGGCTATAGACGAAACATACGCCAGCGACCAAGCTATGCTGGTTTTCCCTGCTGGTTTGGTGTCTCGGAAACGAAAAAATGGAGTGATTAAGGATCTGGAATGGAAGAAAAGTTTCATTACCAAAGCCAAGAAATATAAAAAAGATATAATTCCTGTTTTCATAGACGGTCGAAATTCAGACTTTTTTTATAATTTAGCGAGATTTCGCAAAAACATAGGAATCGGAGCGAACATCGAAATGTTTTACTTAGCCGATGAGATGTTTGCACAACAAGGAAAAAAAGTAACCATAATTATCGGAAAGCCAATTTCATACACCCGGTTTGATAATACCAAAACCGAACAAGAATGGGCTGAGGTAATAAAAGAGATTGTTTATGCCATGGCATAAAAAAACAGATTTATGCAGAAAATATTAGAACCGATAGAAAGAAGCGTGCTGAAGACTGAAATAAATGAAACCACGTTTCTGAGGTATACAAATTTTGGGAATATTGAGGTACATCTCGTAAATCACCACCGCCAGCCGAATACGATTCAGGAAATAGGGCGGCTGCGAGAGCTCACTTTCAGAGCAGCTGGCGGAGGTACAGGATTGGCTGTGGATATTGATGAAAACGACACCTGTGAAGACGCCTACGATCAGCTCATCACTTGGGATCCCGAGGAAGAAGAAATAGTAGCCGGTTACCGTCTAATAAGGGGAGGTGATGTAAGCCTCAACGAACACGGAGTTCATAACCTGTCTACCTCTCATTATTTTCATTTTTCTGAAAAATTTAAGAATGAATATCTGCCCTACACCATAGAGTTGGGTAGGTCATTTGTACAGCCGAAGTTTCAACCCGGCAAAGATAACCGCAAAGGTCTTTTTTCACTGGATAACCTCTGGGATGGCCTTGGGGCTATTGTGGTTTTGAATCCGGATATAAAATATCTGTTTGGAAAAGTGACCATGTATCCGCATTATAATAAGGAGGCTCGTGACCTTTTGCTTTATTTTATGAACCACTATTTCCCTGATCCTGAAAAGTTGGTTTGGCCTATAAAACCACTCGGATATTTCGGAGATGTGGCGGGATTCGAAGGTTTGTTTGATGGACTCACCTACAAAGATGGATACAAGATCCTAAATTCTAGAGTCAGAGCTTTGGGCGAAAATATTCCACCGCTCATCAACACTTATATGGGCTTGTCATCTACTATGAAGGCTTTTGGTACAGCCCTAAATGATGAGTTTGGCGAGGTTGAAGAAACCGGAATATTGATAACGATAGACGATATTTTCCAAATAAAAAAAGATAGGCACATTACTTCTTTTGAAAGAGATAAAAATTACGGACACCGAAGAAAAGAAGAGTAGACTCTTCTTTTTTTATTGGTGACTCGTCAAGGGTGCAGTTTTCTTCAGTTATAAAGTCAATTTTGGCGAAATCAGATAATTACAGCTAGCCGGGGTTATATTTCCAATCAGTTTTGTGGGTAGATAAGCGATATGTTTGAGTTTCTGAGTTCTTTGTATTTTGGAAGGAACAGCCATATTATATTCGGCTCCACGACGGTTCCACCATCGTTGTGGCGAAAAGCAAGTTTTACTTGCTAAATCTGTAAGTAATTGTAACAAAACTTGAGGCATCTTCAGGTCCGACCTATCGGTCTGACCGCCGCATTAACCAAAAAAATCCCCCTCAGATTGCTCCGAGGGGGATTTTTTATATCGTTTCGAGATTGTATCAATCTACATATTCTCTCTTACGTGGTTCGGCTAAACGACGGGCATTGGCTGCTTCTATCTCTTCTACAGTGTTTACCTGTATGTTTTGATAGGTTCTGCGACCCGTACCTGCTGGTATCAAGTGACCCACGATAACGTTTTCTTTCAAACCTGCTAGGTCGTCACGCTTACCTTTTACAGCAGCTTCTGACAATACCTTGGTGGTCTCTTGGAACGACGCCGCAGATATAAACGACTCAGTACCCAATGACGCAGTGGTGATACCCTGCAATATCACTTGTGATACAGCCGGTTGAGCATCTCTTACAGTCATTTGTTTTTTGTCTTCACGTTTTAATCTACCGTTTTCGTCTCTAAACTCACGGTTGGTGATGATTTGACCCGGTTTGTAATTTTCAGATGCACCAGCATCCATAACTACTTTCTTGTCAATGATTCTGTCGTTTTCCTCTCTGAAAGTCCATTTGTCAACGGCTTGCATTTCAAGGAACATCGTATCACCAGCGTCAAGAACGTCAACTTTCTGCATCATCTGACGTACAATTACTTCAATGTGCTTATCAGAGATTTTCACACCTTGCTGACGATATACAGCCTGAGTTTCATCTACCAAATACTCTTGTACAGCAGTTGGTCCTTTGATTCTCAAGATATCGGCAGGTGTAATGGCTCCATCAGAAAGTGGCTCACCGGCACGGATGAAGTCACCCTCTTGCACCAAGATAAGTTTAGAAAGCGACACCATGTATTTCATTTTGGTACCGTCTTTGGCTTCTACAAATATTTCTCTGTTACCACGTTTGATAGTACCATAAGATACCACACCGTCTATTTCAGAAACTACAGCTGGGTTAGAAGGGTTACGTGCTTCGAAAAGCTCTGTTACTCTTGGAAGACCACCAGTGATGTCGCGGTTCATGTTGATAGCTCTTGGTATTTTGGCCAAAATCTGTCCCGCTTTTATTTGTTGTCCATCTTCTATCATCAAACGGGCATTTACAGGAAGGTTGTATTCCTTGTCTTCTTCTCCACCAGTTTTAACGATGATAGACGGGTTTTTGGCTCTGTCTTTGGAGTCTGTAATAACTTTATCGCGGAAACCTGTTTGCTCATCGGCTTCTTCACGGTAAGTAATGCCTTCTTCGATAGAGTCATATTCTGCAACTCCGTCAAACTCTGACAAGATAACGGCGTTGAACTGATCCCAGTGACAGATAGGCTCACCTTTGGCGATTTTCTGACCGTCTTTTACTTGTAGTGTTGAACCGTAAGGCACGATGTTAGAAATCAAGATTTGCTTAGTAGCCTCATCGATGATTCTTACTTCACCTCTTCGACCGATTACTATAGTAGCTGGATTTCCTTCTTTGTCAATTGACTCTACAGTCCTGATATCGTCGAAATCTAGTTTACCGTTGAATTTGGCTTTGATGTTGGCTTCTACTGACACGTTCATGGCTGTACCACCGGTGTGGAACGTACGAAGTGTAAGCTGTGTACCAGGCTCACCAATTGATTGAGAAGCAATAACGCCTACGGCTTCACCCACATCGGCCATACGGCCTGAAGCAAGGTTTCTACCATAACATTTACTACAAACTCCTGTTTTGGTTTCGCAGGTAAGAGCTGAACGGATTTCGATGGTTTCTATCGCGGTTTCGTCAATTCTCTCTGCTATCTCTTCGGTGATTTCTTCGCCTGCCGCCAAGATTAACTCTTTGGTGATAGGGTCAATGATATCGTGAACCGAAGCTCTACCCAATATTCTTTCTGACAATGGCTCGATGATGTCGTCGTTTTCTTTCAAAGCTGACACGTTGATACCTCTCAAAGTACCACAGTCTTCTTCATTGATAACCACGTCTTGGGCTACGTCGTGCAAACGACGAGTCAAGTAACCAGCATCGGCAGTTTTAAGGGCTGTATCGGCCAGACCTTTACGAGCACCGTGTGTAGAGATAAAGTATTCAAGAACATCCAAACCTTCTTTGAAGTTAGAAAGGATTGGGTTTTCGATGATTTCACCAACAGAACCCGCAATGTTTTTCTGTGGTTTCGCCATCAAACCTCTCATACCACCCAACTGACGGATCTGCTCCTGCGAACCACGAGCTCCGGAGTGCATCATCATATACACAGGGTTAAATCCTTGACGATCATCTTCCAATTGACGAAGCAATGTCTCTCTCAAACGTGTGTTTACACGTGTCCAAATATCGATGATTTGGTTGTAACGCTCACGCTCGGTGATAATACCAAACATGTAGTTGTTTTGAACCTCTTCTACTTCACCTCTGGCATTTTCAATCAAAGCCTGTTTCTCTTCTGGAATCATGATATCTCCCAAACCGATAGACAAACCACCTTTGAAGGCCGATTGGAATCCAAGTTCTTTGATATCATCTAAGAATTGAGCTGTACGAGCAAAACTTACTTCTTTGAATACTCTACCGATAATTCCTTGAAGTTTTTTCTTCGTCAAAAGCTCATTGATATATCCAACTTTCTCAGGAACGCACTGGTTGAACAATACACGTCCAGCTACAGTTTCGATGATTTTCTCTACCATCTGACCTGTTTCGTCCTTGATTCTGGTTTTCACGTTTATGATAGCGTGCTTCGAAAGTTGCCCTTCGTTGATGGCTATTATAACCTCTTCTGCCGAGTAGAAAGTTTTACCTTCTCCTATAATTGGCTCTTCTGGAGTTGACCTCTTGCCTTTGGTTACATAATATAGACCCAGAACCATGTCCTGAGAAGGTACCGTGATAGGTGCTCCGTTGGCTGGGTTAAGGATGTTATGTGACGAAAGCATCAAAACCGAAGCTTCCATAACTGCCTCTTGACCTAGTGGTACGTGTACCGCCATCTGGTCACCGTCAAAGTCAGCGTTGAAGGCCGTACATACCAATGGGTGCAATTGGATTGCCTTACCCTCCACCAATTTTGGTTGGAAAGCTTGGATACCCAAACGGTGAAGCGTAGGAGCACGGTTTAGCATTACTGGGTGTCCTTTCAATACATTTTCGAGGATGTCCCAAATAACCGCATCTTTACGATCAACTATTTTCTTGGCAGATTTTACAGTTTTAACTATTCCTCTTTCTATCAGTTTTCTGATAACGAACGGCTTAAATAACTCGGCAGCCATGTCTTTTGGAAGACCACATTCGTGCAATTTAAGCTCAGGTCCTACCACGATAACCGAACGACCAGAGTAGTCAACCCTTTTACCTAATAAGTTTTGACGGAAACGACCTTGCTTACCTTTCAACATATCTGAAAGTGATTTCAATGCACGGTTACCGTCTGATCTTACGGCATTTACTTTACGTGAGTTATCAAAAAGCGAGTCTACGGCTTCTTGTAACATACGTTTTTCGTTACGTAAGATTACTTCAGGAGCTTTGATTTCCAACAATCTTTTCAGACGGTTGTTTCTGATGATTACTCTTCTGTAAAGATCGTTCAGGTCAGAGGTAGCAAAACGACCACCATCCAATGGCACCAAAGGACGTAATTCTGGTGGAATAACTGGTACCATACGGATAACCATCCACTCAGGTCTGTTGTCTATTCTGGTACGAGAATCTCTGAACGATTCTACCACTTTAAGTCTCTTCAAAGCCTCGGCTTTACGTTGCTGAGAAGTATCTGTGGCAGCTTGGTGACGTAGTTCGTAAGAAAGTTCATCTAACAGGATTCGCGAAAGCAACATATACAATGCTTCAGCTCCCATTTTGGCTATGAACTTATTCGGATCTTCGTCAGGAAGCATTTGGTTTTCTCTCGGCAACTTGTCCAAGATATCCAAGTATTCTTCTTCTGTCAAGAAGTCCATTTTGGCTACGCCGTCTTCTTCTTTGATACCAGACTGAACTACTACGTATCTTTCGTAATAGATAACTTGGTCGAGTTTTTTAGAAGAAAGACCAAGGATGTATCCGATTTTGTTGGGTAAGCTTCTGAAATACCAAATGTGAGCAACTGGAACCACCAATTCGATATGGCCCATTCTTTCTCTACGCACTTTTTTCTCAGTAACTTCTACACCACAACGGTCGCAGATAATTCCTTTGTAACGAATTCTTTTATATTTTCCACAGTGACATTCCCAGTCTTTTACTGGTCCGAAAATACGCTCACAAAACAAACCGCCCATTTCAGGCTTGTAAGTTCTGTAATTGATAGTTTCAGGCTGAGTAACTTCACCAAAAGAGCCTTCCAAAATAGATTCTGGAGAAGCCAAGCTAATGGTTATGCTATCAAAATCGCTGTTGAGCTTTTTATTTTTCTTTAATGACATTTTCTAATGCTTTTAATGAAAATGATATGTTTAAATTATACAAGAGTGATTTCTAATGCAAGCCCTCTTAGCTCATGCACCAATACATTGAACGACTCAGGGATACTTGCTTTCGGAAGATTTTCACCTTTTACGATAGCCTCATAAGCCTTAGCTCTACCCAACACATCATCCGACTTAAGCGTCAAGATTTCACGTAGTACATGTGAAGCACCGAATGCTTCCAATGCCCAAACCTCCATCTCTCCAAAACGCTGACCACCAAACTGAGCTTTACCGCCCAATGGCTGCTGAGTAATCAAAGAGTACGGTCCGATAGAACGAGCGTGCATTTTATCATCAACCAAGTGACCTAGCTTAAGCATGTACATGATACCTACCGTAACTTTCTGATCGAAAGGCTCTCCAGTAAGACCATTGTAAAGCTGAGTACGACCATATTCGGCCAATCCAGCTTCTTTTAGCTCAGCCGATACCTCGTCTGCCGAAGCACCGTCAAAAATAGGAGTAGCATATTTACGACCCAACTTGCGTCCGGCCCATCCTAAAACTACCTCGTATAGCTGACCGATGTTCATCCTCGAAGGTACACCAAGAGGGTTCAGAACGATATCCATGGTGTTTCCGTCTTCTAGGAAAGGCATGTCTTCGTCACGAACGATTCTTGCTACTACACCTTTGTTACCGTGACGACCCGCCATCTTGTCACCCACTTTCAACTTACGTTTTTTAGCGATGTAAACTTTGGCCAATTTCACGATACCCGCAGGAAGTTCATCACCTACTTCGAGTACAAATTTCTCTCTTTTATAAATACCGATTAGCTCGCTTCTTTTGGTCAAATAGTTTTTAACTAAAGAAACCAAAAGTCCATTTTTCTCGTCGCTGCTTGTCCATCCTTCCAAAATAATATCGCCTAAAAGGTTAGCTTCTTCTGGAACATTGTATGAGCTTTCGTCAACAAACGGGTTTTTGTCGGGGAAAAGATTGTTTGAGATGTTAGATTTGTTGAACTTAACACCTTTAGAAACAAGCTCCTCTCCAAATTTGTGCTTCACGCCATTGCAAGTTTCGCCATCTAGAAGCTCCACCATTTTGTCGATCATCACGGTTTTGAGTTCTACCAATGATTTGCTGTGGTTTCTGGCAAGAACTTTCAACTCTTCTTTGTGCTTCACTCTTTCTTCTTTTGAAGGACGAGAGAACAATTTGGTATCGATAATTACACCTCTCAACGAAGGAGAAGCCTTTTTCGAAGCGTCTTTCACATCGCCAGCTTTGTCTCCAAAGATAGCTCTAAGAAGTTTTTCTTCTGGAGTTGGATCAGACTCTCCTTTTGGAGTGATTTTACCAATCAAGATATCACCTTCTTTGATGTGCGTACCCACACGTACGATACCATTTTCGTCAAGGTTTTTCACAGCCTCTTCTGATACGTTAGGTATCTCGGCCGTTAGTTCTTCTTCTCCACGCTTGGTATCACGTACTTCAAGGTCGAATTCTTCAATGTGTATCGAAGTAAAGATGTCATCGCGAACAACTCTTTCAGATATTACAATCGCATCCTCAAAGTTGTATCCTTGCCATGGCATGAAGGCCACCTGTAGGTTACGTCCAAGAGCAAGTTCTCCGCCCTGCGTAGCATATCCCTCAACCAATATCTGACCTCTTTTCACTTTCTGTCCTTTCAAAACAATCGGACGTAGGTTAATACAAGTATCTTGGTTGGTTCTTCTAAATTTGATAAGATTGTAAGTCTTTAGATTGGTATCAAAGTTTACAAGTCTTTGGTTGTCAGTCCATTCGTAGTTCACTACGATTTTCTGTGCATCTACATATTCAATAACACCCTCGCCTTCCGCAACAATCAAAGTACGAGAGTCACGAGCAAGTTTGCCTTCAAGACCAGTACCAACAATTGGAGACTCTGGACGCAACAAAGGCACGGCTTGACGTTGCATGTTCGAGCCCATCAAGGCACGGTTGGCATCATCATGCTCCAAGAAAGGAATCATTGAGGCTGCGATAGATACAATCTGATTTGGAGCGATGTCCATGTATTCGATTTCGTCAGGACGCTTCAATGGGAAGTCACCCTCATATCTACACTTCAACAAATCCACACTGAAGTTACCGTCGTTTTTGGTATCGGCAGTTGCCATAGCAATGTGCTTGCCATCTTCTTCTTCGGCGGTTAAGTATTCTATGTTTCCAGAAATCTTACCTTCCTCAATTTTCATGTAAGGAGTTTCGATAAAGCCCATTGAGTTGATTTTCGCGTAAGTACAAAGCGAAGAAATCAAACCGATGTTTGGACCCTCTGGAGTCTCGATAGTACAAAGACGACCGTAGTGCGTATAGTGAACGTCACGTACCTCAAAACCTGCTCTTTCACGAGAAAGACCGCCTGGTCCTAGAGCCGAAAGACGACGCTTGTGCGTTATCTCTGCCAATGGGTTGGTTTGGTCCATAAACTGAGAAAGCTGGTTTGTACCGAAGAACGAGTTGATTACAGAAGATAAAGTACGAGCGTTGATCAAATCAACCGGCTTGAAGTCTTCGTTATCACGAACGTTCATTCTTTCTTTGATGGTACGGGCCATACGAGCAAGACCTACGCCAAACTGGCCAGAAAGCTGCTCACCTACAGTACGTACACGTCTGTTTGAAAGGTGGTCAATATCATCGACAACCGCCTTTGAATTGATAAGACCAATCAAATATTTAACGATAGATATGATATCCTCTTTGGTCAAAACCGAAGTCTCCAAAGGAGTATCTAGACTAAGCTTGGTGTTTACTCTGTAACGACCAACCTCGCCCAAATCATAACGTTTGTCAGAGAAGAAAAGACCTTGGATAATCTCACGAGCTGTAGCTTCGTCAGGTGCTTCGGTGTTTCTCAATTGACGGTAGATTTGCTCAACAGCCTCTTTTTCAGAGTTTGAACTATCTTTTTGTAATGTATTGTAAATAATGTTAAACTCCGACACGTTGGCATCTTCACGGTGAATAATTACCGATTTTGCTTCTGTATCAAGTATCAATTCAACATCATTTTCAGAAATCAATGAATCTCTTTCTAAGATAACCTCATTTCTGTCGATAGAAACCACCTCACCGGTGTCCTCATCCACGAAATCTTCTGTCCAGGTTTTCAAAACCCTTGCAGCGAGTCTACGCCCTACCACTGCTTTAAGATTTTCTTTGGTCGCACTGATTTCTTCAGACAATCCGAACAAGTCGAGGATGTCTTTATCAGTACCATAACCGATAGAACGGAGCAAGGTAGTTACAGGGAATTTTTTCTTACGGTCGATGTAAGCATACATGACGTTGTTTACGTCTGTAGAAAACTCGATCCATGAACCTTTCATAGGGATTACCCTAGCAGAGTAAAGTTTGGTACCGTTGGTGTGCTTACTCATTGAGAAGAACACGCCTGGTGAACGGTGCAATTGAGATACAATTACCCTCTCAGCACCATTGATTACGAATGAACCACGGCCAGTCATGTAAGGGATATTCCCCAAGAACACTTCTTGCTCAATAGTTTCAAACTCCTCATTATCAGAGTCATTGCAAAGCAATCTTAGCTTAGCTTTCAATGGCACTGAATAAGTTAGGCCTCTGTCGATACACTCATCTACAGAGTATTTTGGTTGGTCGATTGTGTAATCAACAAACTCTAGGACATAGTTCTCCCGTGAATCTGCAATCGGAAAATTATCCATGAATGTCTGATACAAACCTTCGGCTCTACGGCTTTCGGCAGGAGTATCAATCTGGAAAAATTCGGTGAACGATTGCAATTGGATATCCAAAAAGTCAGGATATTCAAGTACGGGCTGAACGCTTGCAAAGGACTTCCTTCCGGTTTCTGTCAATTTCAAGGTTTTAAATTGTTTTAATGAAAAATATTTTAAAAAACTTGATGATATTCAAACGCTAGGTTTGACCTATCATGAAAAAATCGCAGTGAAGAAAAACGATTCTACCCCTTTGCATCTGCCCTACGAAAAACAGAAGTGTATCGGGTAAAAAGTTTTGATGGAGTGTGAGCTCCAAATGTTTTAAATGTTGTGGTTTTTTGTAGCTTTTCGCAAAAATGCTTCTGTTTTGAATTGGTTCAGCTTTGGTGAATTTATCTTAAAAAACTGAGCCTTTTTAAAACGACAAAAAGACTCGGTCAAAACTATAACGCTTTGACCTGAGTCTGATTGTAAATGCTTTACGAGAAATTACTTGATTTCTACTTCAGCACCAGCTTCTTCTAATTGCTTCTTAAGGGCATCAGCCTCATCTTTAGCAATACCTTCTTTCAAAGGCTTCGGAGCTGCGTCTACTAATTCTTTAGCTTCTTTCAAACCTAAGCCAGTAAGGTCTTTAACCAACTTCACTACTTGAAGTTTGTTAGCACCACCTGATTTAAGGATTACGTCGAATGCTGTTTGCTCAGCAGCAGCCTCAGCTTCGCCACCACCAGCAGCAGGACCTGCTACCATTACAGCACCAGCAGCAGCTGGCTCAATACCATATTCGTCTTTAAGGATAGCTGCAAGCTCATTTACCTCTTTTACTGTCAAATTAACTAATTGTTCAGCGAATGCTTTCAAATCTGCCATTTCTATAGAATTTTTATTTTATAAACAATATTTAAAAATTGAATGCTGCACCTTGCAACACCCGGTTAAAAAAATTAGGCGGCTTCTTTCTCAGAAAGAGTTTTAAGAATACCAGCCAGTTTGTTGCCACCACTCTGCAATGCACCAAGTACATTTTTAGCAGGAGATTGTAGCAATCCGATTACTTCGCCAATCATCTCAGCTTTAGATTTCAAGTTCGTTAGAGCGTCTAATTGGTCGTGACCAACAAACAATCCACCGTCTATTGAAGCTCCTTTCAGCTTGATTGAGTCTTTGTTTTCTTTTAAGAATCCTTTGATCAGTTGAGCAGCTGCTTTACCGTTTTCTGGGTGAAACATGATGCCTGAGAAACCTTTCAAAACTGACTCATTGAAAGACGTGTAATCTGTGTCGAGGGTCTGAAGAGCCTTCTCGATAAGTGTGTTTTTTACCACAATATATTCGATACCTTTCTCGAAACACTGACGACGTAGTTTGTTGGTAAGTGCAACAGACATGCCGCTAGCATCGGTGATATAGAAATAAGGGATATTGGCAAACTTCTCGCTAAGCTCCTGAATAATGATCGCTTTTTCTTCTCTTCTCATGATTACAGTCCGATTATTGTTGATTTGTCAATCTGAATACCAGGACTCATTGTGCTAGACAAAGCTATGCCTTTCACATAAGTACCTTTTGCTGAAGAAGGCTTAAGTTTAACCAATGTTTGGATAATCTCGTTTGCGTTGTCAGCAATTTTCTTTGCATCGAAAGAAACCTTTGCAATACCTGCGTGGATGATACCAGTTTTATCAACTTTGAAGTCGATTTTACCTGCTTTCACCTCTTGCACCGCTTTACCTACCTCAAGTGTTACAGTGCCCGACTTAGGGTTTGGCATCAAGCCTCTAGGACCCAACACTTTACCTAAACGACCAAGTTTCGCCATTACGGTTGGCATGGTGATAATCACGTCGATATCAGTCCAGCCTTTCTCGATTTTTTGAATGTAATCATCAAGACCTACGAAGTCAGCACCTGCTGCTTTTGCTTCTTCTTCCTTGTCAGGAGAGCAAAGAACCAATACGCGAACAGTTTTACCAGTACCGTGAGGAAGTGCAACAACACCACGAACCATTTGGTCTGCTTTACGAGGGTCAACACCTAATCTTACGTCGATATCTACCGAAGCGTCAAATTTAGTGTATGAGATTTGTTTCAAAATTTCAGCAGCTTCTACCAAGCTATACGATTTTGTCGCATCGAACTTAGATAGGGCCTCTTTTCTTTTTTTGCTTATTCTAGCCATAATTTTGGTAATTAACGTCACGCTCTAGGCAATGACTCCCATTTTGTTTAATTAATTAAAAAGGACTTGCACCATTGATAGTGATTCCCATGTTTGCTGCAGTACCTGCTACCATTTTCATGGCCGACTCTATCGTGAAGCAGTTAAGGTCTGGCATTTTAGTTTCGGCAATAGCCTTCACTTGATCCCAGGTAACCGACCCAACTTTGTTACGGTTTGGTTGGTCTGAACCTTTCTTAACTTTAGAGGCGTCAATCAATAACACAGCCGTAGGAGGAGTTTTGATAACAAACTCAAAAGATTTGTCTGTATAATAGGTAATCAAAACCGGAACCACTTGACCCATTTTGTCTTGTGTTCTGGCATTGAACTGCTTACAGAATTCCATGATGTTGATACCCTTCGAACCTAAAGCTGGACCAATTGGAGGTGCTGGGTTGGCTTGGCCACCCTTAGCTTGTAATTTTAAGTATCCTGCGATGTCTTTCGCCATTGTCTTTTTACATTTAAAAATTTGAGAAATACGAACTAACGAACTCAACCTATCGCCAATGCTCTGTAGTCACAATCCAAAGCTTGAAAAACAGATGGTCATCCGATTCTCCAAAGTTTTTTCTCATACTCCTCAGGGGAAGCCTAACATATTGATAATATGACAAGAGACAGAGAAAAACTTCGCCAAAATGGACAAGCTGCCCAAAATGGACTGCAAAGGTAGAAAATTAATTTTTTATTGCAAAAGTTTTTTGGAAAATATGTTTATGGAATTTGGAGAAGTTTGTTAGGACACAAACTAAGGTCTCATTGGGATTGGTTCATTCAATGAACGTGCTTGTTTTTTTCGGCTAAATAGTATTCTGCTTGGCAGTAGGGGCATTTCACTTTGCCGTGCTCGTTTTTATAGCCTCTAATGTGCTCATTGAAACCGGAGGCTATAATACCAGCAGGAAGGGCAAATAGCGAAATGCCCAATATGGCCACAAAGGCTCCCAATATTTTACCAGGTATGGTAATGGGATAAATGTCGCCATAACCTACTGTAGTCATGGTGTTTACTCCCCACCAAAGAGCCGCAGGAATACTCGAAAAGTTCTTTGGCTGTACGGGATGTTCGATGTAATACATCAAAGAACTCGAAAATATGATCAAGAAAAATATAAACGAAAATGCCAAAATGAGTTCCTCTCGCTTGTTATTCAATACGTTTTTTATGATCCTGAAGGCATGAAAATAGCGGCTCATGCGGAAAAGCCTTAGAATACGCAATAGACGCAGCATACGAATAAAGGCAAAATCAGTGGCGAAAGCCGAAAGGAAAAACGGTGCTATGGCCAACAAATCTACAATACCCCAAAAAGAAAACATGAAACTTAAACGACCATAAAATGGATGGCCATGTCCTCGGCTTTCAACGCATGACCACAACCTAAGCAAATACTCTATCAGAAACACCGCAACCGAAAAATACTCGAAGTCTCTAAATACGGTATGGTAGTTTTGACTCAAATCAGGAATGGTATTGAGTATGATGGCTATGGTATTCAGAAAAATGAGTATCGAAAGTGATATGTTGAACACAAAACTTATACCCTTTCGCTCGGAATACCGAACATCGAGGGTATTCCAAACTTTCTTTCTCAAGCTTCGCTTGTTGCCCATTTCCGAGGTCTTAGTCAAGTTTGAATCCATAGTTTAATGTTTTTTCGGTGGCGGGTATGCCTTTGCTCATCCACTCAGGTATAGGAGCGTCTTTGAGGTAATAATCAAAATATTGCGACATACGCAATGACCAATCTTGGCGGTTTTTACGTTGCGTAAGTCCGTGTTTTTCACCGTTGTAATTGAGCATCCACACGGGCTTACCGAGTCGTTTTAGGCCCATAAACATCTCAATTCCCTGATACCACGGCACAGCACCGTCGTCGTCGTTGTGCATCATAAGTAAAGGTGTTTTGACGTTTGGTAGGAAAAACAATGGCGAGTTTTCGATATATTTCTGAGGGCTTTCCCAAAGTGTGGCACCTATTCTAGACTGCGTCCGCTCATATTGTGCCTGGCGAGAATTACCGGTTTCCCACCTAATACCGCCATAGGCACTGGTCATGTTGGCCACTGGTGCTCCGGCCTCAGCAGCTCTGAAAAGATTGGTTTTGGTTACCAACCAAGCTATCTGATAACCACCCCAGCTGTGGCCCTGTACACCCAAACGGGTACTGTCCACAAAGCCCATTTCCAACACTTTTCTTATGCCAGGCAATATACAGTCATAAGCACTTTGACCTGGTTGACCGGTTTTGTAAACAATATCTGGCACAAAAACGCAGTATCCATTACTAGGATAATAAGCGAAGTTTATGCTCGATCTGGCTGGTTGCGGAACATTGTATCGGTAAATCTGATCCGACATTTTCTCATAAAAATACGTAATCATCGGGTATTTTTTAGTGGGGTCAAAGTTGGCCGGTTTGTAGAGAATTCCTTCTAAGTCTTTGTTGTCTAGCGATTTGTACTTTATTATTTCGGCTGTTCCCCAATTAATGGCCTCTTGTTGCGGATTGGCCGTACTCACTTTTCTAACTTCTTTAAAATCAAAGTTTTTGGTGTGCTGAAGATCAGGGAAAACCTCAAAGTTTTCTTGCGTAAAAACCAAATCGGTACTTTGTTTTGCTTTTATGATTTTCGGCGAAAAATAAAATTTATCATACATTACCAGCTCTGGAGTGGCGTTTTCAGTGGCCGATAGGGTTGCAAAGCCCGATTCCATGGTTTTTTGATTGAAAACATGAAGCATAATTGTGTTTTTTGAATCAATCTGGATTTCCTTTTCATCTAAAGAAATGTACCTGTAGGTAAGGTTATTTTCTCGGCCATTGGTCAGCCGCTTTTTCTCTGATGGTTTTGAAGGGTTTATGGCCCAAATATCGTACTTGTCATAGATCCATACCTCTTCATCGTCTTTCGTAAACCCCACCATTCCGTAACTGCTTGGTTCGTCGGGGTGGTCGTCGTCTGCTTTATCCGAAAAACTTACCTCTTCAGTAAGTTTGTAGGTCTTTTGGTTTCTAAGCTGATAGGCATACCAAGCGGTGTCCTCCAAAGCATACCAAACTACAAATTTTCCATCGGGCGACATCGTAAGGTCGCCTACTCTTTTGTTTTCAAATACCATTTCTCGATTTCCATTTTTGCTAGAAACCGTGAGGGCGTCTATTGGCGGATTAAAAAACCAATGCTGGTTGGCATATTTGTCAGAGGCTAAAAGCAGCATTTCTTCCTCATTGGCAGTTTTGGTGAGTTTTATTTCAGGAAAATCAGGGCTTGCCAACGCTATAATTTTCTGGTTTTTTATATCAAAAAGTGTCAGATAACTCTTTTTTAAATCGTTTTTGAGATTGGCCAATTGCTGTGGCATTAGGCGGTTGTCTTTCCAGTTCCAAACATCAAGGCTCACAATATCCTCCTCCAGTCGGGTTGTGTCTTTTAGTAGGTTTCGAGGTGTTTTTCCAAAAAACAATCGGGTTCCATCTTTGGAGAATTTTGGTTCAAACTCTGCACTTATCAGTGGGAGTTGTGTATCGACATTTGTGAGTGAATCGCCTATAAGTTTTGGTTCTTCTGAGGTTTTCCAATACCACAATTGATGGTTTTTGGTTAGGGCTTTTTTGGTGGTATCCGGGTCAAGGATTGCCGCCCAATTTTGCCCGTCTTCCGAACTGCTTATTTGTTTGTAGAGCCCCTTTGTTTCAGTTAAAAGCTTGGTTTTTTGGTAGGTGGTCGAAAAGGCATACAAGCCGGGTTTCAAGGTGCTGTCTTTTCCGGTTGTCGCAAAAGTCAAGTTTTGGCCAGAAGGGTCAAACTGGTACTTATAAACAAAAGGGAACTTGACTAAAGTATTGGTTTTTAAGCTGTATACATGCAGGGTGCTTCCGTTTTCGTCACTTTCTTTTTTTGCCTTTTTCGCTTTGGCAGAAGTATCCTTCTTTGTTTCGGGATATCCAAGAAAAGCCAGCCAATCGTTGGATTTATCAGGAAAAATAGAACTTTTTACATTGGCAAATTTTATGGTCTCGAAGGTAGAAAAACTATGAATACCGATACTGTCCCTCGGCATTTCATCTTTCTTTTTTTTAGCTAATTTGGCTGCTTTAACAGCATTTTTTGATGGTGAAATCCTGCAGGCCGCCCATTGCGAATCTTGGCTCAACCAAAGGTCAGAAGCACGTTCAATGGTATCAATGGCATTGCCAAGCAAAGGATATAGAACAAGTTTATTATCACCATCTTGCGGACTAAGCACATAGGCTATCCAGTGCCCATTTGGCGTGATTTTTGTTTCGGAAATAGCCTTCCAGCTGTCGTAGTCAGCGTGTTGTAAAGGTCGTTTTTGGGCAAATAAGCCAGTAGTAATGAGCAGTAAGAGAGCTATTGTCTGTTTCATTTAGGGGTATAGGTTCGGGCCCGCTGAAGGGTCAGTCAAATATAGCAAAAAATTTGATTTGGGCTGAACCTCACACCCTACCTTTTATTGTAGTTTGAGCGTAACGATACTAATTACCGCCAAAACTATGGCCACAATCCAGAAACGGGTAACTATTTTGGCTTCGTGATAGCCTTTTTTCTGAAAATGGTGGTGCAATGGAGACATCAGCAACAGGCGGTTTTGCTTGGCATATTCCAAACCTCTACGGCGTTTTTGATATTTGAAATAGCTTACCTGGAGAATAACAGAGATGTTTTCGGCCAAGAAAATGCCACACATCAACGGAATCATTAGTTCTTTTCTAAGAATCAATGCCAAAGTTGCTATTACGCTGCCTAGCATAAGACTACCGGTGTCGCCCATAAATACAGATGCCGGGTACGAATTGTACCACAGAAAACCAATACAAGCACCCAGAAAGGCCGCACAGAAAATCACCACTTCGCCAGAGTTTGGTATCAGCATGATGTTGAGATATTCAGCAAAAACCTTATTACCAGATAGATATGCAAATACAGCAAGCGTAAGTCCTATAATTGCTGAAGTGCCAGCAGCTAAACCGTCTATGCCATCGGTGATATTGGCGGCGTTGGAGACCGCTGTAATGATAAACACACAAATAAATACGTAAGGCAACCAGGCCAAACTTTCTGGCAGATAACTCGACAGAATGTCGTAATCCAACAAGTTGTTTTTCAGGAACGGCACGGTGGTGGTCAAAGATTGCTTGTCTATGAATCCGTTGGTTCCAAACTCCCTGATTTTTACGTTGTTGTTGAAGTATAAGGTGAGGCCGACAATCAATCCTAGGCCTACTTGCCCGATTATTTTGAAAGTACCTTTGAGGCCTTCTTTGTCTTTTTTGAATACTTTGATGTAATCGTCAGCAAAACCAATCATCGTGGTCCAGAGAGTGGCCACTATAAGCAGGATGATGTAAACGTTATCAAGCTTGGCAAATAACAAAACTGGAATCATCAAAGAAGCCAATATGATAAATCCGCCCATGGTGGGTGTACCTTTTTTCTCTAGCTGACCTGTTAGGCCCAAGTCTCTGATGCTCTCACCCACTTGCAACATTTGCAGCTTACGAATGATGGGTTTACCATAGATGGCGGCTATCAAAAGCGACAAAATAGTGGCTGCCGAAGCACGAAACGAAATGTAACGAAACACGCCAGCACCCGGAAAGTCGAACATTTGGTCGAGGTAGCTGAAAAGGTAGTAAAGCATTGTTTTAGGGGTATAATAGTCTTGTGAAGCAAAGATAAACGATTTTTTTTGCAAAAGTCTAAAGGTAAAAAAAGTTTGAACTGTGTATTTTCAAAATTTTCATTAATTTTGAAAACGATAATCCAAAAAAAATAAAATGCCTTTTACACAATTTCTCAGGGATTTCAACCTGTTTACCGAAAATGAAATTTCAAAAATCCAAAATTCTTTCGGCCAAATTAGCTTTGAGGAGCAAGACATAATGCTCCACGAAGGTGAGATAAGCGATAAAATATTCTTCATAACCGAAGGAATTCTGCGTGAGTTTTCGTATATTGAATCTGAATCTGAATCTGAATCTGAATCTGAATCTACTTTAACTCACTGGATTTTGGGAGAGGGGGAATGGGTTTATCAGATTAAAAGCTATGTTACAGAACAACCCTCTACCTGTTATCTTCAAGCACTTTCACCCCTTACTGCGTTATACATAAGAAAAGAAACAGTGAAGGCTTTATTAGAAACTATTCCCAATTTAGCATTCGTAATCATAACTATATATGAACGTTACCTGCTGCAACTTGAAAATAGAAATGCGTTTCACCGAATAAAAAATGCCGAACAAAGGCTTGAAGTATTTGAGAAAACGCAACCTGGCCTTAGTAACAGAGTAAAAGGTAAACTGTTGGCTTCCTACCTTAACGTTAGCCCTCAACAGTTGAGCCGTATTAGAAGCGGCCGCAGAAAAGTCTAATAATCTTTGCGAAATATTTATTAACATTTTGCAATTTTTTCTTTGAAAAACCTATCAGACTTTTGCAAACAACAAAGCCCCTTTAAATCTTGGCAGACACAGGGGCTTTGGATATTTAATTTTTCAATAACTAAACAATGTAAATTTATGAAAAAAGTTTTAATTTCAACTTTTTTAGTATCACTTCTTATTTTTTCTTGTGAAAAGAACGATGAGATTTCTGGTAATCGACAAATTAGTGCCGCTATTGATTCTGAAATCTTAGTGCCAGCAGTGCAAAATTGGTTAAAGAATCTTCTATTCGATTAAGTTACTTGGATGGATAAAGAAGAGTATGAAGATTTTGCTAAAGAAATAGCCAGATTGTTGTCGGAGAAAGATTTTAGGAAAATTTTAAAAGAAGAAGCAAATAAAAAGTTTGATGGAGATTATGATATTTTATTTTCTAATTTTAAAAATGTTCAGTTTAAATCAAAGAAGATAGAGGATTTTATCACCTCTTCAAATGTTGCAAGAGCGAATGAAAAACTTAATATTTCTATTCCAATTTTGATTGAAAATTGGAATGAATCAAAGCAGGAGCCTTTAGTCGCAGTTGCTATTGGTGTCGTTGAAAAGGAGACTAAATTTTTAAAAGCATTTGACAGTAAAGGTAAATCGTATATTTTGGATGCAAATATTGAACCAAATGTTCCTGTTATAATCATTGGTAACAATGAAAGAATGAATTATAAAGAGGAAATAAAGAAAAACAAGAGTGCCCGAACATCTGGTAATTATGAAAAAATAACTTGGTTGAAATGCCCGAATTTATCTGATATTGAATCGTGGTATTTTGGTGCTCCAGAACTTAGATTTGATGGAGTTGTTTATAATAATGATTTTTCTGCAGCATTTCAGGCTTTCTAAAATATGGAATATCCCCCTGCTAGACACAATGCGTCAAATGGTTACACCTTGGCTTCATGGACTGCTACTCAGAATCTATTTACTTGGCATTTTGACAACAACCATGGGCCAGATTATTATATTCAATCTTGGGAAATTGATGATTCAGGGACAACTCATAGTTTAACGGTTGGTGTAACTGCGGGTAAAAAAGACACGATAAGTGGTAGTGCTTCTTACACTCTGACCTATAAGGAAGAGGATAAGAAACTTAAAGGGGAATTAATACATTATACCAATAGCTCTCCTGCAACTATTGCTGATGGTTCAATAGAATTTATATTGTCAAACTAAAAAAAATACCTGCAAGTTTAATTTCGAAACTTGCAGGTATTGATAAACTTTAAAAAAATGAAAAGTACTTATTTTTACATATTTCTTTTTGTATTAATTATATCTTGCAAGCAAGAAAACATAAAGATAAATGAAAAACTTGATGGAACTTGGGAGTTAGAAAAGTTTGAATATTAAAACTCGGAAGGTAAATTAATACCCAAATTTGACGAAAAATACACTTTGACTTTTTACAATAATGGAAAAAAAGAGGGTCTAATTAAATTGGATACATCAAGATTTGATGTCATATATGATTTTGGATACGAACAATATGATACCGGTTATAGTACATGTGATTTGAAAGTACTGACGAAAAGTACTTTGCCAATAAATACAATAGGAAAGGTTCAAGTATATTTTTATAAATTTATTAATAATAATACTCTTGAATTTAAAATTAATAACGAATATGATTATGAAAACAAGCAAGTTTTAAAAAATGTCAATTATACTTTTAGAAGAATTAAAAATTAATAGATTAATGGTTTTTCATTAGGCTTGTCTTAGATTCTTTTTTAATCGAATGGGGAAGGTTCAGGGTAAAATTCATTGAAAGTTACAAGGTAATAGTTAAGTTATAATATTTTTTCTTTCGATATTTTGTAATACAATTACATGGTTTTATTACGATAAGATTTGTCTATAGATTCTTTATCGAGACATATTTTGATAAGAAATAGAGTTTTCAAGAGCAATTATCTTTTTGTAATTATGAATCAAATGGAAATCTTCTACAACTTTACATAACGCAAGAAGAGAAAATATAAAAACTCCCGTCTCAAATCTCCTTCACCCCACTCACGCCCAAAGCTTCGAAATACACTTTCCAGTAGTCGCTTACGTTGGGGTTGTTTTCTTTTGAGGAGCTATTGGGCGAAAACGGCAAAATGATAGAAATCTGGGCGTTGGTAAGGTTATACAATTTGTAGTTTTCGGCATCGGCTTTGGCCCATTCTTCGGCTTGGTCGTGGCTGATGGGTGCTACTTTATGAAAATCCCTACCGTTTTTGATACTCTCTACCATGTCAGAGAAGTAAAATGCTTTTACATCTTTTTTGCCATTTAAGGCTTCCGAAAGTAAAGGAACAGAGGCTGAAATATTGGTTTCGGCATTAGAAGCCCCACTGTTTTTTTCAAGCATTTTCTGCACGGCTAGGTCAAGAATCATACGACGTTCTTTGCCTATGCTCATGTCGTAATTGGTTTGGGCAGCTTCCAAATCGGTTGCATTCAATCCTTCCGAACTCTCTTTGGTGGTTCGGGCCGAAAGTGATAATACCTTGGCTTTGGCTGTATTTTCATGAATGTAATAGATCTCAAAAACATCTCCTTCAGACTGAATGTTTTGGTCGATAAGGGCTTTCAGAGCGGCTTGATACTTATTTCGTACAAAGGCGTCGTCTACATTAACGCTTTGGGTTTTATCAAAAAACACCAGTGTGTGGCTGTTTCTTTTTTGAGAAGCTGAGGCTGTTGAGGTGGCGTCTTTTTCGGTCTCGGTAGAGCCACAGGAAAACAAGGCAAGGCTAGTTGCAAAAGTAATTATAAGCTTTTTCATCGAATGAGGTTTTCTAAAAAGTAATGAACGACAAAATTATTGAAAAATTGGTGGTAGACCGCAATTTCCAAAAAAGTTTGACTGATGTGTTTCATTACATTACCTTTCTGCGTGTGTATTTACACAAATTAAGAACGCCAGCTAGGCCTTCGCTATTAAACGTTGGATACCGAAAATCTTGATAATTCATCTAAAAACGAAGAGACGATTATAAATTGAAGCGTTCATGAGAAGCACGATATCAAAACGGTAGTCCTGATTAGCCAAGAAATACACTTTTTTGCGAAGTAACGGGGCTAACATACCTGAAAGTACCAAATTCTACGTCCAGAATGCTTCTCCTAATGGTTTTGGTTGTTTTTGAACTCTTTGGTAGTGGTTTTGAAAAACCCAAGAAGGGCATTATCAATAAAGCCAACAAAAGTAATGGCTGATTTCGCCTTTTAGAACCTGTTTGGATTATTGTAAATTTTGGTGATTTAAACTTTAGAAAGACGTTTGAAATCCCGAATGATAAAATAGCTTGTGACCTTTTAATAACTGACAATTTCATTTAGTTTTCTTCTTTAGATTAATAGACTTGGGTGCGTATGACTTGATATAAATCAATTGCAAAGCTATTTATAATATTTGTAAATTACTCACCTGAAATTTCATAAATTGATATAAATCAATTGGTTTGCGTGTGCCTAAACTATTGATGAATAAGATTTTAAATCTATTTTGATACCGAATAATAAGTATTTTACAAAAGCATGTTTTGTTATTAAGCGGATACATAATTTCATTCGAAATTTTCAAATATATAATCAAAATCTAAACAAGAAATGAGTTTTCTTCGAAAAAGCTCTATAAAAATTTGGCCCGTGCTTTAAGTTTTTACCTCTTTTAGAAATCAGGAAAATAGCGAAGGTAGAAGAGAATCATTTTTTTGGATTATTCCCATATACCTCCGCCAAAACTATAATCAATGCAAGAATAGAATTTATATAAACCAAGCAGTAATGCATACAAATAAACCACAAATAAATCTTCTAAAAAGAAAACTTCCACATTTCGACTAAAGTCAAAAAGGAATTTGTCTTTTAGCATCCACAGGCTAAAGCCTGTGGCAATTGAGCCTTTTAGGTCAAATGGCATTCTTTAGAGTCACTATAGGATTCAATTTGAAGTTTCAATCCTTATATGTATACTTTGATTAAGCTAGATTTAAGAAATTTTCCCTCGAAGAGTGAGCCAGTGGTAGAATTTTAATCGGAATAAAAATATTTATTTTACATTTACAAAACATTACTAAATACCTATGCCTGAAATAAGTCGCTTCTTTGGAATTATTATTTACATGTACTTTAAGGATCATTTTCCGCCCCATTTCCATGCTGAATGTAATGGTGGGGAGGCAATGTTTTCAATAGAGACAGGAAATATTATAAAAGGGGATCTTCCGAGAAAGCAAACCAGACTTATACAAGCATGGGTGGAACTTCATCAAGATGAATTAATGTTTAATTATCAGGAATCACTTAAAGACAATGGTATTTTAAGAAAAATTCAGCCATTAAACTGATGTTTAAGATGTTACCAAGAATTAATGAAATATTGGCAGTTGAATTTCCGAAAGTGAAAACTCGGTGGAATAATGATGAGGTTAGGTGGGTGAATTTCTCTAAAATTCTGACAGATTCAGACTTAAAAACAGTAGGGGATTTCTCAAAATTGCTTAACAAGGAAATATTCTCGCAAGTAAAAACCGATGGGCGAACCTTGTTTTGGGATAAGATGGCTTCAATTCAAGATTATGATGGCACTATAAAACCTGCTCCATTAGATTTCTGCCCAGATGTTTTGTATCAAAATAGTGAGTTGGAAGTTTAAAGCGTTTTGTAAATCTTCGGGTAAAACCTGAAATACACTCGTGCTAAGAAATATCGTTAGCACAGCGAGTGCATATAGATAAACCACAAATAAATCTTCTAAAAAGAAAGCTTCAATATTTCGACTAAAGTCAAAAAGGGATTTCAATTTCAGTATCCACAGGCTAAAGCCAGTGGCAATTGAAAACATTGTCTCAAAGATTGATAATGAATTGCCTCCCGCTTTAGCTGCAGGTTGAGGATTTAAGGAGTCAAATTGGGCTTTAGCCAAAACAAAAAAGCTTCAATATTTTGACTAAAGTCAAAAAGGAATTTCTATTTCATTATCCACAGGCTAAAGCCAGTGGCAATTGAAATCTTTGACAAAAAAGATTGATATTCTATGGCCTCCTGATTGAAGTTCCAGCAGAGTCTCCGCAGGGACTCTGCGATGCTAATATCTGATGAGAAAAGCATTAGAGTATAGTTCAAAGTCCCCTAGCGGGAGACTATGAACGGACTTAAAAATTCTAATTTATCAGCTAAAATTTTTGCATTATAGGTAAAGTTAATTCAGAAATTTATCAAAAAAAACACCCCAAAGCCAAGCTCTGAGGTGTTCAAAAAAAATCTAAATCTTATCTCACATATTCTTCTTCCGCATCTCTTTCACTGCATAATCTACTGCTCTGGCGGAGAACGCCATGTAGGTCAGTGATGGGTTTTGGGTAGAGGTGGAGGTCATGCAGGCACCGTCGGTCACGAAAACGTTTTTGCAGGCGTGTAGCTGGTTAAAGCCGTTCAGCATAGAGGTTTTTGGGTCTTTGCCCATTCTTACGCCACCCATTTCGTGTATGTCTAGGCCAGCAGGCTGTTTGCTGTCGTTGGCTTTGATGTTTGTAAAGCCTGCTATCGTAAACATCTCCGTCATTTGGTCTATGTAGTCTTTCACCATTTTTTCGTCGTTGTCGTCGTAGCCTACAGATATGCGTAGCTGTGGCATGCCAAATGGATCTTTGAGGTTTTTGTCCAAAGCCACAAAATTGCTTTCTTTCGGTATGGTTTCGCCCATCATGTGCGAGCCTACGCTCCAGTTGCCATATTCTCTCTTAGCCAAATTGTCCTTCAGCGTTTCGCCCAAGCCCTCGCTACGATTCCACGACATACGGTTAGCTCCAAAACCCGCCGCATAGCCTCTCAAAAAGTCAGTTTCTTGTTTCAGAACGTTTCTAAACCTCGGTATATACGGACTATTTGGGCGTTTTCCTTCAGTGGTTTTGTCCAAAAATCCTTCATATTCACCCGATATTCTGGCTCGGTAGTTATGAAAAGCCACGTATTTGCCCAACACACCTGAGTCGTTGCCGAGGCCATTCGGGAAACGTGCCGAGGTGGAGTTCAACAATATAAGATTAGTATTAATGGCCGCAGCATTTACAAAAATTATCTTGGCATAATACTCCGTCATTTCTTTGGTATTGGCGTCTATTACTCGCACACCAGTGGCTTTGCCGAGTTTGTCGTCGTAAATGATTGAATGCACCACACTGTCGGGCTTCAAGGTCATTTTACCCGTCTTCATGGCCCACGGAATGGTGGAAGCATTGCTACTGAAATAGCCACCATAAGGACAGCCACGCTCGCAGATGGTTCGGTTTTGACATTGGGCACGGCCTTGGTCAAAGTGGATTTGATTCGGCTTGGTCAGGTGAGCTGCTCGGCCTATGATTACATGGCGGTCTTTGCCATATTTTTGGGCAACTTTCTGGCTGAAATAATCCTCCACGCAGTTCATTTCGTGCGGAGGCAAAAACTCGCCGTCGGGTAGGATGTCCAGGCCGTCTTTGTTGCCAGATATACCCGCGAATTTCTCTACATAACTGTACCACGGAGCCATGTCGTCATAGCTTATGGGCCATTCTACAGCGTAGCCATCACGGGCAGGGCCTTCAAAATCGTACTTGCTCCAGCGTTGCGTTTGGCGGGCCCATAGCAACGACTTTCCGCCCACTTGATAGCCTCTGATCCAGTCAAACGGCTTTTCTTGCACATAAGGATGCTCTTTGTCTTTCACAAAAAACTGGGTGGTGCCTTCATAAAAAGCATAGCATTTGCTGATGATAGGATTCTCTTTCTTGAAGTCGTGGTTCAGCTGGCCACGGTGCTCAAATTCCCACGGCTGGGTCATGGTGGTTGGATAATCCACGATGTGTTTTACATCGCGGCCACGCTCCAGAACCAAGGTTTTTAGGCCTTTTTCGCACAATTCTTTGGCAGACCAGCCGCCGCTTATTCCTGAGCCAACTACTATGGCATCGAAAGTTCTTTTCTTTTTATCTGGTACAAACATTTTTTACTGGGTTACAGGTACACAGCCGAGGTATCTGCCTGGGGCAAACTCAAACTTGGCGATGTTGGTTAGGAAATATTCTGAAGATGTGTAGGCTTGTACGGTGAGTCTCTTGGTGGTGCTGAAAAACCATTTTTGGTCTTTATCCGAGCTCAGATTTAGCCCTTGAAGCAAGTGCAGCCTTTGAGCGGTAGAGCACTCGGCAAAGGTAATTCCATATAGCATTTTTGTGACGTCTTCTACCTTGGCCAAAGACTTGGTAAACCGCTCGCGGTCTTCTGGCGAAAAAACGTCGGCCACCATGAGTTTCACAAACTTGGCTATCTCAAGCGACTTAGCACCAGGTGTTTGTGTCTCCGGCATTATGGTTTCTGTAAGATCGTCGAGGAGTCTGGCATCTGCCAAACTCAGTTGTAGCGTATCTTTCTTTATGCTTGCTCCAGACCATCCATTGGCCCAAGCAGGTAGGGCAATGACACCCAAAGCCCCCAATCCGAGATTTGAAAAAACCTCTCTTCGTTTCATAGATTTCCGATAATTTGGTTGAATTCCTAAATAATTTTAAAATTATCAATATTTCTTCAAAAAGCTTATTAAATGATTGAATAATTATATTTTCGGCTAAATTTGAGTTTAAATTTCCCATTCATTTTCAGCCAATCTCATGAAAAAAATACTTTTTGCACTTATTTTAACATCAAATATTGCATTTGCCCAAATCACCGCTCCTCAGAAAGAATGGCGACAGCTTTTCAATGGCAAAAACCTGAAAGGTTGGGACATAAAAATCAGAAACTACGAGCTGAACGATAATTTTGCCAATACATTCAGTGTAAAAGACAAAAAGATAGTGGTCAATTACGACGGATACGACAAGTTTAACCAGCGTTATGGGCATTTGTTTTACAAAGAGAATTTCTCGTATTATAAAATAGCTACAGAATACCGTTTTGTGGGAAACCAAGTTAATGAAGGCGAAGGTTGGGCGTTTAGAAACTCGGGCATCATGGTACATGGCCAGCCTGCTGCAAGTATGTTAAAAGACCAGGATTTCCCTATATCAATAGAAGTACAGCTCCTTGGAGGCAAAAGTGATAGCAAACCGAGGACAACATGTAACCTATGCACGCCAGGTACAAATGTGGTGTATGAAGGCAAATTTGACACTCGTCACTGCATCAATTCAAAATCGAAGACTTTTGATGGCGACCAGTGGGTGAGGGCAGAGGTAGAAGTGCTGGGCGATTCGCTGATCAGACATTATATCAACGGCGAGTTGGTGATGAGCTATGAAAAACCAACTATAGGCGGAGGCAACGTGGGAAGTTTTGACCCAATGTTTAAGCCAGATGGCAAGCCGCTGACGGAGGGAAGTATATCGCTACAAAGCGAAAGTCACCCGGTAGAATTCAGAAAAGTAGAAATACTCAACCTCAAAGGCTGCATGGATCCGAAAGCCAAAAACTACAAAAGCTATTATGTAAAAGAAGATAATGGGACTTGTAAGTATTGAGGATTTATTGAAAATTCTGTTATTTTTGTTTTAAAATTATTTATTATGAATGCATTAAGACAAATTGTGAAGTCAACGGGAGGCAGCATAACCATTGATTTACCAAAAGAATATCAAAAGACTTCATTGGAAATAATTATACTGCCAGTTATGGATGACAACGGAAAACAGAAGGATCCAGTGCTTTTGAATGAAGCACATAAAACCATTGATGCTGGTTGTCCTGATTTATCGGAATCGTTCATAGAATCTTTCGAGAATAGTTTGAGAGATAGAGAACTGCCTAGAATTTGATGAGAATAATAGACAGTAATATTATAATTTACTCCGCCCTTGATGAATTTAGCTATCTAAGAGAATATTTGAAAGATTCACAAAGCTACGTTTCCAAATTCTCCGAAGTAGAAGTTTTAGGCTATTATGGTTTAAAACCAAATCAAAAGCAATATTTCGAGAGTGTTTTTTATAGTTTAAATGTGCTTCCAATTACGGACCCCATTGTTCAAAAGGTAATAGACCTTAGGCAGCAGAAGAAAATGACTGCTGGAGATTCAATAATTGCTGCAACAGCTTTGATTAGTGGTTTTGAAGTTATAACCAGGAACACCTCAGATTTTGATTGGATAGAAAACTTAAAAGTTCACAATCCTATTAAATAAATGTTCCTCGAAAACTACCGATTCGAAAAAGACGATTACTATATCAGTACAGATAAAACTCTACTGGATTTTGAGGTGATTCATGGATACCTCAAACGCTCTTATTGGTCTGAAAATATTCCGCTCGAAATCGTCAAAAATGCGGCAAAACATTCGGTTACTTTTGGTATTTATACACAGCAAAATACCCAAGTGGGTTATTGCAGAGTCGTTACGGATCAATCATCGTTTGCGTATTTGGCCGATGTTTTTGTGTTGGAAGAACACCGTGGACTGGGTTTATCGAAGTTTCTGATGGAGTGCATTATGGGTATTCCAGAGTTCAAAAACCTCAGAACATGGCTGTTGGCCACCAACGACGCTCATGGACTTTATCGTCAGTTCGGATTCGATGCTCCCAAATTTCCCGAAAAAATCATGCAGATTTCAAGGCCCGATTTGTATAAAAATATGGGAAATTCATAAAAAATATGGTTTGAAAAGCTTAGGAATGAATTTTTGATTGTGAAACGAGATTTTAAAATTATTTTTGCACTCAATAAAAATAAGCCCTGAAAACCTATGAAAAAACTTGTACTGTTGATACTCCTAAATTTTATTTTCTATAATATTTACGCTCAAATAGACTCTACCCAAACCACCCAACAAACCTCTGAGGACGAAGAGGAAGAAGGAGACGAAATGCCTTCTACAGAAGAGCGGGAAGCCCTGCCTGAGTGGTATTACTCATTTGGTGCAGACGGTGTTTACAACTCTGGCAACGTAAATAGGCAGTTGCTAACCTTGAGAGCCTCTGTGAACTTCGAAAAACCAAAATCAATTTGGGGCTTCAATACCTCTCCGAAATATCAATATGGGCGAAACAACAAAATCCTTCAAGAAAGAGAATTTTATGCCGACCTCAATAACACACTTTTTTATTCACAATCTGACGTTTACGGCCTAGTTTTTGGATCTTATGAAGAAAGCAATTTGCGAAAAATCAATTCCAGATTTATGCTTGGATTGGGCGTGGGTTACAAAATAATTGGGAGCAAAAACCACCCAAACAGTCGAGTGAAACTGGGAATTAGCAATGCATTTCTGAAAGAAAAAACTGATTTTTACACACGAGAAGACCGAAACATTTGGCGGAATTCGACGAGAATAAAACTGAAAGCCGAACTGGTGAAAGACAAACTGTACTTCAATAATGTTACGTTTTTTCAGCCTTCTATTACAAGCAATTATCTTCGCTGGAATGCCTTTTCGCAGATTCAGCTAAAAGTGGCCAAGCATATTTCGCTTACAGCGGCTTTAGAAAATAGTTTTGAGAATATCAACACAGAAGGTGTAAAAAACACCCAAATCAACGCCATTCTTGGTTTTAGTTATAGTTTGTCAAACTGAGAAATTGTATTCTAAAAAAGACACGAAGCGGATCCTGATAGCGTCTTTTTTGGGCATCACCTCATTTTATGCTAAAAATTAAGAAACACTTTTTGGGGTATCTGTGTAATGACGAAAATTTGAAATCAATAAGACCGATTTTTTAAAAAATAAAAATTACATTTTAGAGAAGGTTAAGGTTCCGCGGTTTCGACTAGCATTTTGCTCAAAATGGTTTATCAGAATAATAATGTCTGATTTGAAAAATCGCTCTACCTTTGCAGAAAAAAACGAATCATGTCTTTCCAATCGCTCGGACTATCGAAACCTTTGCTGGATGCCATCGAAAAGATGGAATATACCCAACCATATCCTATTCAGCAGCAGGCCATTCCGGTAATTTTGAAAGGTAAAGATTTGCAGGCTAAGGCTCAAACAGGTTCGGGAAAAACCGCCAGTTTTGTATTGCCCATCCTGGAGCTTTTTCAGCAGAGAAAACCTTCGAGAAACTTACATCTAAAAGTACTCGTTCTGGCTC
Organism: Leadbetterella sp.; assembly: GCA_035299025.1. Lineage (GTDB taxonomy): Bacteria > Bacteroidota > Bacteroidia > Cytophagales > Spirosomataceae > Leadbetterella. The sequence continues at coordinate 567,017 of DATGXK010000008.1, read as the reverse complement.
CAACACGTGAGCTAGCCATGCAGATAAGCGAGGTATTTAGCTCTTTTTCAGTAGATTTGCCCATTGTTCCTAAAAATTTGGCGGTATTTGGCGGCGTACCGCTTAACCAACAGATGGTCAAACTCAAAAATACGGAAATCTTAGTGGCTACGCCGGGAAGGCTACTTGATATGGTTTCGACGAACTCCATTCATTTGGGTAAAATTGAGATTTTGGTACTCGACGAAGCCGACAAAATGCTTGACATGGGTTTTCAGGACGAAATGGCCGATATTTTGCGGTTAATTCCTGCTAAAAGACAAAATCTGTTGTTTTCGGCTACACTCGACCCCAAACTAGACAAGATAAAATCTTCGGTGCTGCATGAGCCCGAGATAATTGAGATTGAGCCTGAAGTTCTGAATCTGGATTTGATAAAACAAACGGCCTATATCGTAAAACCCGAGAAAAAAGGACCACTTTTAAGACATTTGATTTTATCTCAAAATATGCAACAAGTGCTTGTGTTTGTCTCAAGCACACGCACGGCCGACAATGTGGTGGCCAAACTCAAGAAAAACGGAATAAATGCTTCGGCCTTACACAGTGACAAATCGCAAAGTGCTAGAAGTGAGGCCTTAAGTGGATTTAAAAAAGGCAAAATCAATGTTCTTGTTGCAACAGACATAGCTTCTAGAGGAATTGATATTGTACAACTTCCGACGGTTATTAACTACGAATTGCCCCGCTCGCCCAAAGATTATGTACATAGAATCGGGCGAACTGGTCGGGCAAATGCCACTGGAGAAGCCATTTCTTTAGTGACAGACGAAGAGGAGCACCATTTTTACATTATTCAGAAAAAAATGGGTCGGAAAGTAGAGAAAATCGTTGCTGAGACTTTGGATTTTGGTTTTTGAATTAAATTTAACGTGAATAAAATTATCATTTTTGTTTTTTATCTATTTGCCAATGTTGCTTTTGCTCAATCGCATTTGCAAGAAAGAATTGATAGCCTTTTGAGTGTAAAACAACCAAGATCTTTCAATGGAGTGGTTTTAATTTCACAAAACGGAAAAACCATTTATCAAAGTGCTTTGGGCTTGGCAAAATCAAAGAATAATGAGTTGTTGAAACTGAACAGTAAATTTGTTTTACTCTCTAATAGCAAGCAAATTACTGCCGTTTTGATATTAAGAGAAGTAGATAAGGGAAAGATAGATTTACAGAAAAATATCCGAACTTATTTGCCAAATTATATTCAGAAATGGGCTGATTCGGTGAATATCCATCAATTGTTGAATCATACCTCTGGAATTGTGAGCTTAGAAAAACCCTTGGCCTCAAAACCTGGCACCACATTTAGATATACCGATTTAAACTATATTCTATTGGGGAAAATAGTGGAGGCCGTCACCAAAAAATCTTACGAAATAGCTGTAAGTGAATTATTTAGCGGCTGTGGAATGAAAAATTCTGGATATCCAAATAGTGCCATTCAAAGCAGTTTGGTTAATGGTTTTCATTTTTCAGATAACAAAGAAGAAGTTTCGAAATATATCATTTCAAAAGATAGAGTTCCGGCGGCGGGTCTAGTTTCAACAGTCTCTGATTTGGCCATTTGGAACGAAAAACTGCACAATGGAAAACTCTTAAAACTAGTCACTTACAAGAAAATGACTTCATACAACATTCTCTCTCAACATAATGTTTTTGGCGAAAAAGCAATAGGATACGGATATGGAATTAGAATAAATGATCAATCAGAAATCACCGAATTTGGCCATACGGGCATTGTACCCGAGCAAGGTTTCACCTCCGTGAATTTATATTATCCCCAAACCAAAACAAGTGTCATAGTTCTTGAAAATCAGTGTTTTGATGACTTTAGTATCAGTTATTTTTTTGAAGCTGGAGTAAGAAAAATTGTACTAGAAAGTGGGATTTTGAAATAAAAAAGGGCCGAAGCCCTTCTTGATTTTCACAGGTGAGTATTTTACGACAAGGCATTTTTGCAAAACTCCAAACATTTCTGAACTTCTTTCACCGAGTTAGAGCCTTCAGGTATTTTGTATTCCAATTCTACCGTCGCTGGGAATTTGTACTTATTGTCTCTCATTATTTTCAGCACATCAGCCAAAGGTGTGTCACCCGTTCCCCATGGCAAGTTTCCTTTACCATTGGCTGCATTTTGGCGGTCTTTGATGTGCATGCTGAGTATGTTTTTGTTCATTTTTTTCACAAATGCCAGTGGTTCTATATTGCCGGCTGCTACAAAATGACCCAGGTCTAAGTTCATACCGTTGGCTGGTGATTGTGCCAAGGCAGTATCCCAGAAAGTTGGCGTTTGCTGTTCGTGTCCGTGGTATCCTACTTTTATACCATATTTTTCGGCCAATTTCCCTAATCTTAGCGTTTGAGCATCGTCAGATGGATGTTCTAGGGTTACTTGGTTAGCTCCCAAGGCTTTGGCTGCTTTCATCCCATAGGCAACGTCGTCATCGCTATTGTCTTTTCCAAAGGCATTTGGCTTGAAACCATAGATACTTACTCCGGCTTTTTTATACATTTTGGCGAATTCTTCAAACTTACTTATTTGCACACTAGACCTCCATTTTTTCACCTCTGCGTTGTATTCTTTCATCTGAGCATCGGCGGCATCGAGTTTTTTGGTTTCCTCCTCAGTCAGTGGTTGTTTTTCTCTGCGTTTTCTCATCAATGGAAAATAGGTACGCATGTCAATTGGATTTTTTGGTCTTCCTGCAAAAGTTTCGGCAGGATCACCCATTAGCTCAACCGCACTGATGCCGCTATCCAGAATGTATTGTAGCGTGGCTTCGGCACTTTGGTCAGGCATTTCTCTGAAAGAGTAGGTGATAACGCCAATTTGAACTCCTTTAATTAGCGAGCCTCCTTTGTAAAGGTCTCTGATGATGGCCGGAGCTCCAAAAATCTTGCTTGCTCCCAGCATTGAGCCTGAAATAAGTGCTGCGTTAGTCAAGAATTGGCGACGAGAAACTGAGGTTTTGTCTATTTTTTCCATTTTTTATTTTTGAATAGATAATCGAGTACGTTTTTATTTTCTTATAAAAATACAATTAAAAAATAATTATGTACCACAAAAACGACAGTTTCAAAACATTATCCGATAAATTGGCTTTTTTCAGCGATTAAGAACCTTGTGCCTAAGGTCTTTCTTGAAACAATGACGACCAGAATATGTTAAGACTCTAATATTACATTTAAAATTTATCGTGGAATGAAACGATTACATGTTGAACAGTTTTTACCAATAAGTCTCGAAAAAGCTTGGGATTTTTTCTCTTCGCCCAAGAACCTCAATGAGATTACGCCACCTGAAATGACCTTCAAAATCTTATACGATATTCCCGAAAAAATGTACGAAGGTTTGATGATTAGTTATAAGGTTTCGCCTATGCTGAATATTCCTTTGGATTGGGTTACGGAGATAACTCACGTGAAAGAAAACGAGTTTTTTGTAGATGAGCAACGCCTCGGGCCATACAATATCTGGCACCACGAGCATCATTTTAAAGCAGTAGAAGGTGGAGTTTTGATGACCGATATACTGCATTACGACATCGGAAAGTGGGTTTTTGGCTGGATAGCTGGAAAACTCTTCGTAGATGCCAAAGTGCAAGGAATTTTTACTTATAGAAAGGCCGTTTTGGAGAAATTATTTCCGAAGGTTTAAATTTTCCTAAATGATATCACAAAAAAATGAGGGCTGATTTGTCAACCCTCATTTTTTGGTTAGATGAGTATTGTTTTTCAATCCACTTTCAAAATTCTAAACCCTTTGCCTGGGATAGAGATTTGATTTTCAAGGGTTTGGTTCTCTAGAACATCATGAAATTTTGCTTTTTCGGGAAGATGTTCTTTGTATTTTTGGGTATTTAGAGAAATTTGTTCTTCATTTTTGTTCAGAATTATCCAATATTTTTCATTTTCGTTGAACCTGAAATAGGTGTAAATGCCTTCCTCAGGAGAATAATGCACCAGTTTGCCATTGTGAATGGCAGAGGCTGTTTTTCGCCAATTGAGTAGTTTTTTTACATATTCTCGCATTTCTGATTGCAGTGGATTCAAGTTTTTATTTTGAAAAACATCGGCCTTGTCACCTTCCCAACCTCCCGGCATATCGGCTCTTATTAGGCCGTCGTTTCTTTCTTTCGGTGAGGTCATGGCCACCTCCGTTCCATAGAAAAACTGTGGGATCCCACGCATGGTAAAAATAATCGCGAATCCCATTTTCAGAAGATTTTTGTCTTCGTTGAGTTGGGTAAAAATTCGGTTCATGTCGTGGTTGTCGGCAAAAGTCATTAGGTTGTTGGGGTTTGCATACAGATAGTCGTCAGACAAACATTGATACACTTTTAGCATTCCTTTTCCCCATTCTTTGTCGTTTTCTTTTAGGCCTTCTATGAGTGCATTGTTCAGTGGAAAATCCATCATAGTGGGCAAGTACGACTTGTATCCGTCTTTGTTTTTTTGTCCCATTTGCCAGTAGGCGGTTACCGCCTGGCGTGTGGACCACTCTTCGCCCACCATATTGAATTTCGGGTATTCGTCCATCACTGCTTTCGACCAAACCGATAAGAAGTTTTTGTCAGAATAAGGGTAAGTGTCTATGCGAAGTCCATCCAAGTCGGCGTTCTCTATCCACCATATTGTATTCTGAATCAGGTAATTGGCCATGAAAGGATTGCGTTGGTTCATGTCAGGCATAGCCGACACAAACCATCCTTGGGTCATTTTGTCCATGTCATATTTAGAGGCATATGGATCGTGCATCACTTCTCTTTGGTGGTTGGTTGGCTTAAATTTACCTTCGTTGTTTATCCAATCTTTTGACGGCAAATCCTTCATCCACCAGTGATTAAGTCCGCAATGATTCAGCACTACATCTCTGATAAATTTCAAGCCTTTTTGTTTCGATTCTTTCACGAGATTGATGTAATCTTCGTTGCTTCCGTAACGTGGGTCAATCTTATAAAAATCGGTGATGGCGTAGCCATGATAACTGGCTTCTTGCATTTTGTTTTCCTCCAATGGCATCGGCCAAATGGTGGTAAAGCCCATGTCTGAGATGTAGTTTAGGTTTTTTCTGATACCCGCAATATCGCCACCGTGGCGGCCATAATCTCTCGCTCGATTAAGTGCATCTGGGTAGCCTGCAACATTATCGTTTTGAGGGTCGCCATTGGCAAATCTATCAGGTGTAAGCAAATAGATGACGTCCTTTTGACTGTAGCCTTCTCGCTGTGCTGAATTCGGCTTTCTGTTTTTCAAATGAAGAAAATACTCGATTTTCAGCTTTCCATTTGTAAAACGAAATGGGACTTTCCCAGGTTTGGCATTGGGGGCGATGGTTAAGTCAACAAAAAGGTAATTTGGGTTTTCAGTTTTATTAACTTTTAAAAGTTTTACGCCAGAGTAATTGACATTTACACTAAAAGTAGAAATTTCTTTCCCATGAACAAGTACCTGAAGTTTAGGGTTTTTCATACCTATCCACCAAGAGGATGGCTCGAAATGTTCTATGACTTGTCCAAAGGATTTTAGGTTGATAATCAATAAGATAAAAAGTATTTTTTTCATAGGTATTCAGTGTTACAAATATTATTTAGAAATTCTTCAACGACCATATCGTATAGCTTTTTGATGGCGTTTCTATGGTTGCTTTTCCTCGTTCATCGGTGGTGATAGTTTTGGCGGTGTTTTCAGAATAGTCGTAAAGTGTGGCATTTTTGAAAGAAGTAAAAACGTCTTGTTTTTTGCTTAAACTGCCGTTGTTTATGGCCACTACCAAGCCAGGTGATTTGCCCTCGCCAGTCCGTTGGGCCACGTAATATTCTGTGTCAGCAAAAATCACGGAGGCATCGCCTTTGGCCAATGTTCTGTTAATTTGGATTAGACGATCTAGCTTCCATTTAGGCAACTGAACCTCATAATCGAGGTAAAAAATACATGGGTAACCGGGATGCGTGAGTATGTAAGCGTAGGCCAAAAGTTTGTTTTCAGCACTCCCGATTCTGTTAGATTGATTGGTCTCTTTTTCGGTGTCGTGGTTGGTTACAAAGGTCACTGCGTTTTGTGGCGAAAGTTTGAAAAGGGCACTTTTGTCTCTTAGAAGTTTTAGGTTATTTCCGTCAAATGCCTGTTCCATGTTATAAAATGCCGCAAAGTCAAAAGCTTTGGCTCCGGTTTTATCCACCCAAGTTTTGATATAATCGGCATTGCCATCCCAAGCCTCTAGCACTCCAAATCCGCCCACTTCGTCCATCCAAGATTTTATAACAGATGGGTCAAATCCTTTTACATAATCAAACCGCCAACCGTCAAACTTCATGGTGTTTTTGTAATATTTGGCCACTGAAGAATCTGATTTCCAGAACCATTTCTGTACATTCAATTGGTCGTGACAAAGGTCTTGTTCTTCAAAAAATAGTGCCTCGGCATCTTTAGAGTGGTGGTCGTTGGGGTGAAAATCTTTCGCTGTTCTAAAAAATCTGCCCGATTTTGGTTTGAAAAGCGTATAGGTATTCTTGTTCCGAAAAGGGTTGTATTCCAAAGATCCGCCACTGTTATGGTTCAGCACAATGTCTGCAATTACCTGAATGCCAGATCCGTGAGCGGTGCTTATTAGTTTTTTGAGTTCTGCTTTGGAGCCAAATCTTGTTTCCAATGTTCCCATTTGGTCATAATCACCAAAGTCAAAATAATCCATCGGGTCATAGCCCATCGAAAATCCACCAGACATGCCTTTGGAGGCCGGAGGAAGCCAAATTCTGTCCACACCTATTTTCTTCCAAGCATCTATTTTTGTGGCTAAGGTATTCCACCAGTCACCCCTTGGTTCAACATCCCAGTAGAAGCCCTGCATCATTACTCCGCCCGAATTTTCTACCAAATTCAAATCCATGGGAGCAGAATTTGATGGTATACTTTCGGTTTTTGAACAGGCCAGCAAAGTAATAAGCAATAGAAGGACAGTGGAGGCTTTTTTCATGGAATATGTTTGGTAAAGTTTAAAAAAATCTGCGTAGAAATGCTCTACGCAGATTATAATCAACCTATAACGAATTGCTTCGTATTATTTCTTTGTAATTTTATATACCGGAGTTGACTTTGAAAAGTCTAAAATGACATCATATTTCCCAGCGGTAACTGCAATGTTTGCTCCTCCCGCTTCGAGGGTGCCGTTTGCTCCATCATCACCGTAGTTTACAGCCCAGTCCGAGTTAGCTCTGAACTTAATTTCTCCTGTTTTAAGCGTTACGTTTTGTGCTATCCAAACTCCTTTTGTGTCAAAATCTTTAGAGAAATTGCCAAAGTCAGGTGTGAAAGTAAAGTCAGGAGTAGCACCCCAGTCGTTGTATCCGCTACCAACTATTCCCCACAGATTTGTTATTTTTTCTACTGTCATCTTATTTTCTTTAAAATTCACGGTAATCAGATAAGTGCCTTTTTTTGCTACAATGTTTGCTCCGCCAGCATCCAGCGTACCATTGGCTCCATCGTCACCGTAGTTTACTGCCCAGTCAGAGTTTTGTCTGATTTTAAACTCACCATCTTTCAACGTAACCACTCCTCTCCATTGGTCCGAGAATGGATCATAGTTGAGTGGTGCATCGGGTGTGGCACCCCAATCGTTGAAAGCACTTCCTACTATTCCCCACGAATACTTTTCTACTTTTACCGTAAGCTTTGCTGCATCAAAAGTGATTTTGTAAGTGCCGGCTTTTGAGATAATATTGGCACCGTTGGCTTCTAGGGTTCCATTGGCTCCGTCGTCGCCGTAGTTTACGGCCCAGTCGTTGTTTTTACGGATTTTATACTCTCCATCTTTAAGTGCCACATAAGCCACAAAAACATCAGCAGAACCAGTTTTATAGAATGGGGCATCTGCAAATGCACCCCAGTCGTTATAGGCACTTCCTACTACTCCCCATGGGCTAGAAAGATCGAGTTTATCCAAGTATGCAGTGGCTTTAAATCCTGCTAAGGGCGAAGTAAGCGTAACGGCATCGCTAAGCTTGGCTTGGATTTTTACATCTAAATCAGACGCAGCCCCTGCTGGCAAACCTAGATTAAGCAAAATGCTATTCAGCTCGGCACCTTTGAAGGTTTTGGTCAAATCTTTGCCTGCACTGTAGCTGTAAGCTTTGGAGAAATCGCCACCTTTTTTGTCTAAAAGAATAGTATAAGTAGGAGCAGCATCATAGCCAAACTCTGGTTTTAGCCAAGAAACGGTTAAAACTGTGTTTTCTGCAACGTCTTTTGAAAGGACCACAGTAGGTGCTGACAGTGAAACAACTGGTGTGGCTCCTGAATTGAGCACAGCCTGAATCTCGTCTTTTTCGCATGAGGTCATCAGTATCAATGTCCCTACGAAGAATGCTATATTTTTAAATATTTTATTCATTTTCTAAAAAATTTAAGATTAATAACCTGTGTTTTGTGTCAAGTTGGTATTTACCGTACGAGCCTCCGCTGGAATCGGGAACAGTTTATACTTCGTATCTACTGCTCTTCCTGCACTTACACCACCTTTCCATGGCCATATATAAGTAGATGTAGTAAGTTGGTCAAAACGAATAAGGTCCGTACGACGGTGTCCTTCCCAATATAGCTCACGGGCACGTTCATCAAGGATAAATTGAAGTGTAAGATCATTCGCTGAGATATTACCAGATGTACTTCCGTATGCTCTTTCTCTAATTTTGTTGATGTACGAAAGTGCTAGGTTTCTATCTCCAGTACCACCTCTGAGTACGGCTTCAGTATAAATCAAATACATCTCAGAAAGGCGGAAAATTGGGAAGTCAGTGTCCACAAAATTACCTGTTATATCATTGCCCTTGGCACCTGAAGTATAGTTGTTGGTCCACTTTTTCACGTGAACACCATTGGCAAAATTACTCACGTCATCGATTTCGTTTTCTACTGGGTCAATCTTGAATTTAGAAGTAGTAAAAAGAGCTCGTTTGTCGTTTGTAGTGGTTGCATTTCCACTAAAAAACTTGCTCGAAAGTCCTTTTGTAGCTCTATAACCCGCCCAGCCGCTATTCACGCCAAAGTCTGGGTAGTCATCGCCGGCTGCCGCATGAGCTAGGAATGTAGTGTTTCCGTATCCTTGGGTTTTTAGTCCGTCACAATTGATAGCCCAGATGATTTCGCCTGTTTTGGTATGATTGTCTGCTTGGAAAAGCTCATGATATTTTGGTGTTAAAGCATAGCCTGCATCAATCACTTTCTTTGCATAAGTAGCGGCTTCGGTGTTTTTCTCTGTCCCGATGTAAGTTTTGGCGTTCAGGTACATTCTTGCCAAAAGAGCTTGAGCCGCACTTTTGTCTACTCTTCCATATATGGCTGTTTTAGCAGCAGGGAGTAGGTTTTCTACTTCTATCAATTCTTTTTCGATGTAGGCAAAAAGTTCAGATGAGGATTTTTCAACAGGCGTAACCCCCACGGCATCGGCTTCAGTCAAAAATGAATATTTGCCAAAAAGATCCATAGCTGCCCAATAGTTGAAAGCTCGCAAAAATCTTACTTCCGCAACAGCATTTTTGAGGTTAGTTGCATTGGCACCTGTGATTCCTCTTTCTGCAAGTTTTGCATCTGAAGATTCACGAATAAACTCATTTATAAGAGCTACATTCCATATCGGACGGGCATACATTCCTTTGATGAATGGGTCTGTACTTGTCCATGATAAATTATGGAAGTCCTTAATAGTTTGGTCATTCCAAGTTACCATGGCTTCATCGGTTGGTAACTCCTGCATATTGAAAAACGGACGAATAAATGCTATCTGTGAGCCTTCATCAAGACCTGTAATATCAGGCTGCCCACCGCCACCAGTATTTCCACCTACCGAAAGGGTACCGTATATTTTCGCCAAAACCGAGTTGTAACCTTCTACGCTTGAATAAGCTTTGTCTGGCGTGAAGTCGTTCTGAGGGAACAAATCGAGTTTGTTTGAACACGAGGTTATGAAGGCCGTCGTGAGCAAAGCAACTGAGAATTTTTTAAATATATTTTTCATTGTTTTTTCTTCTTTTTAATAATTATCAAAAATCAAAGTTTAAACCAAATGTGTAAACTCTTGGACGAGGATAAATGGTATTGTCAACACCAGTGGCACTTGAGTTTTCAGGATCCAAACCGCTGTATTTGGTTACGAAGAACACGTTGTTTACACTTGCATTTAAGCTTAAAGTAGTGTTTCCGAATACTTTACCTACATAATATCCTACATTAACATTGTCTAATCTGAAGAAAGAGGCATTTTCTATGTAATAGTCAGAAAGGTATCGGTTATTGAAGAAATTGGTTTTTGTCAGAAGGGTTGTGGCATTGTTAATCACCAAAAGCGGATCAATCAAATTTCTAAGAACCGAACGCTCAGACTGAAGGTTGTTATACAAATAATTGCCTACCATGGCATGTCCAGAAGCACTAAACGTAAACTTGTTGTAGTTTACCGAAGTACTTACACCAAAAAGCATGGTTGGTGCAGGCTTTTGGAACAAATATCTGTCTGAATCGTTAATCTGACCATCTTTGTTTCTGTCAACATAAACTCCCTCAAGCGGCGTACCGTTTTCGTCATATACTTGTTGGAATACATAGTATGTGTAGGGCCATTGGCCGATAGCATGCAAGCCGATAGAGTTACCTGTACCTCCAGAGATTCCACTAACAGGAATTCCAGTAAAGTTTGGATCTTCTTGCTTACGAAGTGCGGTAATTGCGGTATTGTTTCTAGTGAAATTAAAACCTAAATCCCAACGTAATTTGTCTTTTTTGATTGGCGTAGTGTTCAATACTACTTCTACACCTTTGTTGGTCAGGCTACCCACGTTAGTGAACAAATTGATATCAAACGTAGAACCATAAGCTACAGGCACTGTTGCCAAAAGGTCTTTGGTATCTTTTTGGAAAAGCTCCACGGTACCGTTGATTCTGTTGTTTGCAAAACCAAAATCTAAAGCTAGGTTTTTGGTGGTGGTAGTTTCCCACGAAATGTTGGCGTCGTAAGCTGCTGGTCGATAGAAAGTATAGAATTTATCGCCGAATTGGTACTGGGCTGTAGCAGTACTTTGGGCATATCTGGCTAAATATGGGTAAAATTGACCAAAATCTTGCTGACCCGTTACGCCATAACCAACTCTAAGTTTCATGTCAGAAACAATTTTGCTATTCTTAAAAATGTCATCTCTAACTTTCCAAGCCAATGCAACTGCAGGGAAATAACCTACTCTAGTAGCAGGTGAGAATTTCGAAGAAGCATCTCTACGAATAGACGCTGTGACCAAATATTTACCCATAAATGAGTAGTTTATTCTTCCCAAATAAGAATCAAGTCTATATTGCGGTTTGTCTGTTGCAAATATTGGCTCGGTGCCAGGGATTATCGTTTTACCATCAGCACTGTAGGCTGGGAAGTTGTAAACGTTGGTTACGAAATCTTGGTAAGAATGCAAGGCCAACACATCGATTTTGCTTTTAATGCCCACCAGGTCTTTTTCATAGAACAAAGACACATCCCAAAGTTTGTTAGACTTGCTCTGTTTGTAGTCTGTCAATCGGCCATTGGTCAAGTAGTTGGTTGCCGAAAGAGCATCGATGAGGTCTGTTCCGCTACCTTTGGTATTGTCGAGGCCAAGATTGGTTCTTACATGCAAATCTGGCAAGAAAGGCAATTTGTAATCCAATTCTATGTTTCCGATTAATCTGTTTACAGTAGAGGTATTGTCACGTTGTTCTAACAATCCTAGCGGATTAAATCCTGAAAGTTGCTTGTATTTACCTTGGCCATCTAACCATTGATAATATCCACCGTATGGGTTATCCGTCATTACTGGTTTGGTTGGGTCCATTCTCAAAGCTGATCCAATGGCTCCCTCATCCGCAAAACGGTTATTTGTATTGGCCAATTTTAGGTTAACATTAACTGCCAAGGCATTGTCCAAAAACTTGGGACTGAGATTGATGGCTCCAGAAGTACGATTGAAATTGTTAGTTTTCAAAATACCGTTTTGATTAGAGTAACCCAATGATACTCTGAAAGGCACTTTTTTGTACGTACCACCAGCACTCAGGTTGTTGTCTGTTCCTATGGCAGTTCGGAAAATCTGGTCTTGCCAGTCGGTATTTTCTGTTCCCAAGAGGTTTTTGTAGGTGTTGTCACCAGTTTGAGCAGCTCTGGCGTTTATGATTTCCCTTACTTGGTCACCAGTAAGTACATCCACTTTTGTGAATACTTGACCCGCTGAAACCGCGGTATTGAAATTGAAGGTTGGTTTACCAGACGAGCCTTTTTTGGTGGTGATGATTATAACCCCGTTAGATGCTCTAGAGCCATAAAGAGCTGCGGCAGAGGCATCTTTCAGGACAGACATACTTTCTATATCATTTGGGTTGATGGTGTTCAAAAGGTTGGCCGAACCAGCTATGCCATTTCCTTCTACTGGTATCCCGTCTATTACGATTAACGGGTCATTGCTAGCGTTTAGGGAAGCCGTTCCTCTGATACGGATTGTACTACCGCCGCCAGCTGAACCGCCACCACTAGTTACTTGCAAACCAGCCACTTTACCCTGAAGCAATTGCTCTGAAGATTGAATGTTTCCCTTTTGGAAATCTTTGGCATTTACCGCTATTATTGAGCCAGTTAAGTCAGCTTTTTTACTTGTTCCGTAGGCTACTACTACTACTTCGTCTAGTATTTTGGAGTCGTCGACCAAGGCTACATTAATGGCCGTCTGTGTTCCTACCACCACTTCTTTGCTGGTTTTGCCGATAAACGAAAACACCAAAATAGCTTGGTTGTTGGGAACAGCTATGGAGTAATTTCCGCTAACGTCGGTTTGTGTACCAACTGTAGTGCCTTTTACGGATACCGTCACGCCAATCAATTCTGATTTGTCTGTGGCATCTGTTACTTTACCCGTGATGGTTCTTTGGGCAAAAGCAACATTTCCTAAAATCATCAATAAGAAAACGGCAAACATGCCGAAGGCTGAGCTTGATGACTTTAAATTTCGACTGCGTTTGTTTTTTTGCATCTGAAATTAAGTTTAAGTTAAAGTATAAAATATTAAAAAATTGGTTTGAAAAATTTAAAAACAGGCAAGGCCTCGTTGCTGTTGCCTGCATCAAAAAAAGCCGCGTTTTCCCAATGTGAGCCTGTTCCCCATTGAGTTTTACAAGCCGTCGAGATCCATGCCGGCTCCCAATAAACTACCCCTTCGGCACCTGCATTTTTACACGTTTTTACGAGATCTACCATAAAACTTAGTTGGCCTTCGGGCGAAATCGGATAGTTTTTTATGGCCGCATCCTTGTCTAGCATGTTGTTGGCTTTGTCAAACTCCCAAGTTGAATAAGGATATCCCGTCTCAACCACCATTAGCCTTTTGCTGTAGCTGTTTTTTAGGTTTTTTAAGGTACTTTCAAGCTTGTTTAAGTCATATTTCGACCATTTCGGGTAGTAACTCACACCAATCCAGTCATAATTCTTTACACTGTTGACATTAGCATCTTTAAACCACCACTCTGCGTTTTCGGGCTGTGCCACGTGTAGCATGGTTTCTACTTTTAGGTTGTTGGTCTTATTAAAATCGGCCACTGCTTCGAGGCCTTTGTTAAATAAATAGGCATTGCGTTTCCAATTGATCGGGCCGTTGCTGGCGGAATCAGGATGTTGAATGATACCGATGTTGGTTTCATTGCCTATCTGCACCATTTCGGGTGTGAGACCGCGACCGTTGAGGTAGGTAAGGGTTGATAAAGTGTAATTGTAAACAGAGTCTCCTAGAATACTGAGGTTTTTAATTTTTTGCCAAGCTCGTGGCATAATTTGTTTGGATGGATCGGCCCAGTTGTCGGAATAATGAAAATTCAGCAATACCGACTGATTGGCGTTTTTAGCTCTTTTAATTGATTTTTCGACATCAAAAAGAGACGAGTAGGCTTTGAATTCTGGCGTATGCCAAAGACGCAATCTAATGAGATTTGAACCTTTTTTGGCGAAATAGCCAAATGGCTCCACTTTCTCTCCTTTTTCTCTGTAAATACCGCCGCAGTCTTCAAGCTCGTTTACGTAAGATAGGTCTGCCCCCAAATAAAAACTCGGTTTCAGATTTGGTTTTGGCTTACAACTGACAAGCGATGCCAAAGCCAACACAAGCACTGAAGAATATTTGAGAATTGGACTTTGCACCTTTTTTATTTAAGTTTTTCGTGATGCAAAGGTATTGGCCAGCAACAGGGCAATCGCCCCATTTGGTATTTTTCTAATATTTTTTTGTTTTTTTATAAAACATTGATAATGAAGTATTTGTACTTCTAAAAAGTGCCGATTTATAAAATGGCACCTATTTTCTAATCTATTTTTATACCATCGAGGTATTCTCTGGGGGTCTGGTTGGTGATTTTTTTGAAAGAACGGTTAAAGGCTGTCTTTGAATTAAAGCCCACTTCATAGGCTAATCCTAGGAAGGTAAGATTGTGGTTTTTGGGATCTACAACCATTTTCTTAAATTCCTCAATACGGTAATGATTGATAAAGTCAAAAAAGTTTTGGTGGTAATGGTCATTGATAATTTTTGACAATAAATGTGCAGGTATTTGTAATTGCGAAGCCAGCTCACTCAAACTCACTTTTGGGTTCTTGTAGGGGCTGTGCTCAGACATATATTTTTCCAATTTCTCCACTTCTCTCTTGGTACTTTCCAAATCATTTTGACTAGGTTTTTGATTGAGATTAACTGAAGTTTCGAGTAGGTCATCGAAAATCGAGATTTTTTGAGGCTGAGCTTTGAATGTCTCAGACTGATGAATAGCAAAATAACCAACAAAATAAGTGATGGTAGAAAAAGCAAACCAAGTAAGATCTACACTGTTTTCAAAAAGTCTAATGTTATCTATGTCAAAATAATGCCCGATCAAAATAGCAATGATAGAGAATGCCCAGAAACAAAGCACTACAAATTGAATTACAGAAACACTGTTGAGGTAGTTGAGGTTTTGTTCGTAAGACAAATTGGTCTGAAATTCGAGTTTGTAAGCAACTATGGTTTTTCTAAAAAGATACCAATAATATACATTCCAAAGTAAGCCAAAAATGCCAGCTCCGCCGAATATGTAAGTCAGAATAAGCTTTTGTTCCATCAAATCCAGTAAAAAACGTTTGTCATTTTGAATCAAAAATGGCAAATAGACAAAAAACTGTATCAAAAAAGGCACAAAATGCAAATACCATTTTGAAGGTAGAAACTGAACATTATAGAGCAGTTTTATCAGGTAGAAATAAAAAACGGGAGCATAAACAAAGTAAATAAAGTCGTGCAAAATCACAATTCCCGGGAAACGGTTGACGAAAGTCTGGAAGTTGGAAATTAAGTACAAGAAAATACTCAGAGATGAAATTATAATTGAAAGTATGAGCCAACGGTTGGCTTCAATGTTGGCATTCTGAATGAGCGGAATGGCAATCACCAACAGAATGCCTTGAAAAACAGCAAAGAGCAGCAAAAAGTCGAAAAGCGAATACACGTGAAGCGTACCCATGAGATCCTCCCAGCCCTCTATGGTCACGATTATGGCCTTATTGTTGATGTCTGAGCTTCGCTTGATAATTCTGTTGGGTCTGGCTTTTCCGCTTTCTCGGGCTTCTACAGATTCCCAGCTTCCGCGTGTAAATTTGAATTCGAGTTTTTGTAAGTCGGAGTAAATTCGGGTCGTAAACTGGCCTTGGATATTGCGTTTTAGTTTATAGTCGGCATTGCTCGCTTCCCAATTATTAAAATTCCCCGAGATATAGATTTCAGCATCCTTTGGGGTGTTTTCAGGAATATTATCAACAATAATGTCGTAGGCTACTTGTTTTTCCCAACCCAAAATTTTGGCCTTAACGAGTTTTGTTTTTGCAGAATTTATGTCAAAACTACGATTCGGAAGACCTTCTCCACTGGGCGTACCTTCTACCAAAATCCAACTTCCTTGAGTAAATTTATATTCGAAACTCGGTGGGGCATCATCAAGAACGATGTAATAATTGTTCTCTTTTACTTTTGTGAGTACGTATGCCGGATCGCCCGGATTCCAATTGTTGTAGTCAAGGGCAATAAAGAGGGGTTTGTTGGCATCAAGAACTGGCGACAGTATTTCTACTTCAATCCTTACTTGAGCCAAAAGTGATTGCCCCCAAAGGCAAAAATAGACCCAGAGGATTTTCAGTAAGTGTTTCTTTATCGCATTTCTTTGAACCATTGATGAAATGTTTGGTCAAAAGTAAACATTTTTTTGAGATAATTTATTTCGGAAAAACAAGGCAGGCTTGTGTCTAATTGACATTATTTTATGGCTAAAAGAGGAGTAAATGTATGTTTTCTGAAAAATTTTAAACAATTTTGATTCCAATTGGTTAACAATTATGTTAACCGAATACTACAATGAAATGAGCCATTATTCCATCCGAGACCTCGAACAGCTTTCAGGCATTAAAGCCCATACCCTCAGAATATGGGAGCAGAGGTACAAGATATTGGTTCCCCAAAGGTCTGATACAAACATCCGTACATATAGCGACCACGAGCTGAAGCTTTTGCTCAATATCTCAACCCTAAAAGATCATGGATACAAAATTTCGGAAATAGCCAAACTGAAAGAGGCCGAAATTAAGGAAGAGGTGTTTTCTCTCTCTGACAAACAGATGCAATATTCAGACCAAATACAGGCCTTGACTATTGCGATGATAGACATTGATGAGCAGACATTTGAAACCATCATCAACAAAAATATAGAAACGCATGGTATTGAGAAAACCATGATTAATGTTATATATCCGTTTTTAACCAAGATTGGCATACTGTGGCTTTCTGGCTCCATCGGACCGTCGCAAGAACACTTCATTACAAATCTTATCAGGCAGAAAATTGTCGTTGAAATAGACAAATTGCCTACAAATTATGATCCCAACGCTGAAAAAGTAGTAGTTTATACTCCCGAAGGAGAATACCATGAAATAGGTATCTTGTTTGCCTACTATATATTTAAAAATATGGGTAAGAAGGTCATCTATTTGGGACAAAGCCTGCCCTTTGACGAGCTTAAATTTATCGTAGAAAAAGAGAGACCAAATTTTGTTTTTTCTGCATTCACATCGTTTTCTACACCGCAAGATGTGCAGAATTACATCACCAAAATGGGTACTGCTTTTCATGATCAAACCATATACCTTACTGGTATGCAGGTAGTTAGTCAGAGGCTGGAGTTAACTGAGAATATTACGATTATCAATACTGTTAATCAGCTCGTTGAACTAGGAGCAAATTCTTAGAGTAAATCCATTGGGTTGTCAACCACCCGAAAATCTTCGTGGCAAGAATTTAGAAGAGCCATGTCTTCATCAGAAATTTCAAAATCAAAAATGTCGAAATTTTCTTTGATTCTCAGCAAATTACTGGATTTTGGAATTGTGGAAACCCCGTGCTGTACGTTCCATCTGAGGATTATTTGGGCGGGAGTCTTGTCATATTTTTTGGCCAAGGCCCGAAGACGCTCATCACTCATTTTCTGCCCTCTCACAAGTGGCGTGTAAGATTGTAATGCTATTCCCAGCTGCTCACATTTTAGTTTCAGATTTTCTAGATACAAAAACGGACTAAACTCCACTTGATTGACTGCAGGAATGATTTCGGAATAAGTCTGTAACTCATTTAGAAATGACTCCAAATAGTTGGCGACGCCAATAGCCTTAGCTCTACCAGATTCATAGATTTTCTCTAACGCATTCCAAGTTTCCTTCCGTGTGGCTTTTAGTGGCCAATGAACCAAGTATAAATCCACGTAATCGGTCTGCAGAAGTTCCAAACTTTGGTCAAATGCCTTTAGAGTTGCATCATAGCCTTGGTCCTTGTCATTTACTTTGGTGGTAAGAAATATTTCTTCTCGAGGTATCGAACTGGTTCTTATGGCATTCCCTATTTGCAGTTCATTTTCATACATAGAAGCCGTGTCAATTAGCCTGTATCCTGTCTCCAAAGCCCATTCTACAGCCTGCTCGGCCTCTTTGTTGTACATATCATATACACCCAAGCCAAGTAGGGGCATTTCCAGGCCATTATTGAGAATAGCTGTTGGTTGAGATTTCATTCAGTAAAATTTTTATAAATTAGATTTTCGAACTTTTAAAGCAAAAAAGCAGATTTACCCAAATATATTTGAATAAATCTACTTTAAGAATATTTAGATTATTTGACCCAATAATCTACAACAAAAACCTTCTCCATGTGGGGCTTTAACACCTCTTGAAATGCTTTGTGGTTAGAATTATTTTGGTAATCTGCTAAGTCCTTTTCGGATTTGAAACTAATTATAAAACAATGAGTAAAACCCTGATTGAACTGTTCGGGACTATTATTTATCCCCCATTCCATGTCCTTTATTTGAGGTACTGATTTTTTTAAGGCATAAAATGTATCAGCCACATGCTGTACGTCTTCCGCTGAGGAGCTGTCGTTAAATTTAAAAATAACAACATGCCTAAGTAATTTCTGGCTTGATTTTATTTGAGAAAAAACCTGTGTTGACATCATTGAAACAACAAACAAGGATATAAATAATCTAAATTTTGATTTCATAATTTTGGTTACCATTTTTCAATACCTAAAAGTTTTTTTCCCAATTCGTTCAATTCCGCAGTTCCATATCTGGTCTGCTCCCAGTTTCTTGGGTCACCTGGAAAGGCATAACCTTCTGGTGCAATGCGGTTTTTCCATGAATTTACTCGCCAGTCACGCATAGCTTGGTTGTCTTCTTCGGCCGGCATCATCGATATATATTGAGCTATTCTCACCTTATTTTCTGAGTTGTTTGGTCTAATGCCGTGGGGTTCTAAACTGTTGAATATCAGCAAATCACCTGCTTCCAGTTTTACTTTATGAAATTGTCCCTCAAAGGCGGAGGTATCAGGTTGAAAACGATTTCTGTCTGCAGGTTGAGTGAGTTTCCACGTGTCATAAGTTCGGTAAAGTTCTGGTATGCACTGAAAACCTCCCATATTTTCGTCGGTTTGGTCGGCCAGAGCCAACACACCTTGTACATTTACGGGTTTGGTTTCTGGGTCATAATCCCAATGAATAAAACCTTTGTACTCAAAACCCGGACGAATTGGGAAATTTAAGTTGGCTCTGTCTATGGTTACCCAAAGTTTTTCCGTTCCCCAAATATCTACAAAGGCGTCATAAACCCTTTGCATTTGGCGATTGTTCCAGAGGTGTTGGTTGTTGTAAACTTCTACCATACCGGTACCTCCGAGTTCTTTCATTTTCATTTCGGCCCTTGGTGCGGTGTACCAAGTTGATGGGTCATCAGGGTCTTTTTCTTCAAATTCCCAAAGAAAGGCGGCAGTTGCCAAGGCTTGCTCTCTCGGAACGGCATTTTTTACAATAACATATCCGTTTTCTATCCAAAACTTCCAGTCTTCTTCACTTAAAACGCGAAGAGGAACACCGTTTGAACGGTCATTAAGAGCTATTTGACTACTAGTAGCTGTAGATGGATTTCCCGGAATATCAAGGTGATTGGTGTTCGGTATCATTGTGGGAGCCATGGTAGGCACCATTCCAACATTAGGCGTTTCCATAAATATTTATATTTTATGTTTAAATAATATACAAATTTGACACGAAAATTCAAAGATTATATTCTCAAAATTTGCCTATATTTGAACAATATTGACTTTTTCTATATTTTTTTAATTCAAATAGTATATTATAGTGTCAAACGACAAATTGATTCTCGAGAAAATTGTCCCCGACCAAGAGAAAAGTTCGTTTCATTGGCTCGTAAATCCAAAGTTGAATGATTTTTTTCTTTGGCATTTTCATCCTGAATATGAGTTGGTTTTTATTGAGGCCGAGGAAGGGAAAAGACATGTGGGCGAGCACGTCGGGCGTTTCTATGGGAGCGATCTTGTGTTTATTGGCTCTTATATTCCGCACCTCAACTTTGATTATGGCATAAAAACCGATTATCTGAAAACTGTTTTGCACATTCAGCCACAGTTTCTTAAAAGTGAAATCATGAATACTCCTGAATTGGAAGCAGTGGGTAAACTTCTAGAGAAATCAAAATACGGAATTGCTTTTGGTGAAAAGGTAAAGGCCATGTTAGGTGAAAAATTCAAGAAAGCTTCGGAATTGCCCTACTTCGAGCAATTTATAGCCATGTTAGAAATTTTTAAAATACTTGGTGAAACTGACGATTACACCTTGCTACACACCGAAATTCCTAAAAATCAGTTTAATAAAAAGGAGGAGGAGCGACTAAGAAAGATTAATCACTTCATAGAGTTAAATTTTACAAGGAAAATTGATTTGATTGAAATAGCTCATTTGAGTAATCTGAGCACAGCCGCTTTTTGTAGATATTTTAAAAAAATGACCAAGTTGAGCTTTACAGAATTCCTAAACAATTACCGAATAAACCAAGCCAAACTGATGCTCATGAACCATAAAAATGTCTCCGAAACCTGTTTTGACAGTGGATTTGATAGTCTTTCTTATTTTAACCGAACTTTCAAAAAAGTTACTGGTGAAAATCCTTCTGCCTTTCGGAAAAAGTATAGTAAATTGTAAACAAAAACTTCATCATGAAAAAATGTGTGCTTTTGGCCTTTTTTATTTGCCAAGCTTTTTTATCCATAGCCCAAGAATTTAAGGTAGTTGGATATTACACCCCCACCAAAAATCCAGAAGAAATACAGATAGATTTGCTTACTCACATCAATTATGCTTTCGCCATTCCAGCCAAAACAGGGGATACCATTTTACCTATTGCCAACCCAGAGAATTTAATCAGAACCGAGAAATTTGTTCACAAACACGGCAAGCAAATTTTTATCTCTATTGGCGGCTGGGGCATTGGAGATGGCGGAGGCGACGACACCAGATTTCATAAAATGGCCGAAAGAGCAGAGGGAAGGCATACTTTTGTAAAGAACGTGATGGCTTTTGTGCGAAAATACAACATGGATGGCATTGATCTCGATTGGGAATATCCAGATGAAGATAGCCCGTCGGCGGACCATTATGTGGCATTGGTAAATGAGCTGGGCGATGCCCTCCACAAGGAGAACAAAAAGCTGACGGCTGCCGTAATATCTTATGGTAAAAAAGGATACGGGACCAAAAATGAGGTCTTTGAAAAAATGGATTGGCTGAATATCATGGCTTATGACGATGACTACGGCCCTAATTATGTGGTCGCTCATTCTCCTTATTCTTTGGCATTGAAAAGCCTAAACTATTGGCTGGTAGAAAGAGGTTTACCTGCAAAAAAAGCAACACTCGGCCTGCCATTTTACTCCAAAAAAGGAATGGGAAATTATGGCCCAAGCTATAAAGATTTGCTTAAAGACGGAGCAAGTCCTTATGACGATTACTGGAAAGGTGCTTTTTACAACGGAATGCTTACAATCGAAGAAAAAACCAAGTTGGCAAAAAAACGAGGCTTAGCCGGCGTGATGATTTGGGAAATCTCTAGCGACACCAACGATGAATGGTCGCTTTTGAAGGCGATTAGGAGGGGATATTGATTTGGGTGTTTCCTGATTTGAAAAGCAATTTTAAGACTTTCGGAGTCTACCAGAAGCAATAAATTTGAAAAAACGTCGGTTTCTACTGATATTTACATTTCTAAAAAATCAAAAACAACAATGTTTAAAAACTTTTTAAGGATTTGTTTTGTGGCGTTTGTAGCCACCTCATGCGATAAAACCAGCAGTAGGGATACTACAGAAACCGCTTCAACTACCGAGGAACCGGCTTCAACTGCCACACTAAATTATAGTGTCGTAGGTAGTTATCCGCATGATATACAGTCGTTTACGGAAGGGCTTTATGTCGACAACGGTCAGATATTCGAAAGTACAGGTTCTCCTGAAGAATTAACCTATACTTTGTCACACCTCGGGCCGGTAGATACTACTACAGGTAAAATTATTCCTAAGGCCTCTATTGACCCAAAGAAATATTTTGGAGAAGGCATTGCTAAATTGGACGGTAAAATTTTCCAACTTACTTACAAAGCACAGAAATGCTTTGTTTACGATGCCAAAACATACAAACCCATTGCAGAATATCCTTATGCCAATGCCGAAGGCTGGGGCATGACCCACGACAGTACGCACCTAATCATGAGTGATGGCACGAGTAAACTTACATTTTTTAGTCCAAAAGACTTTTCGAAAGTGAAAGAATTGAACATTAGAGAAAATGGCTATGCAGTGGACAAGATCAATGAGCTGGAATATGTAGATGGTTTTGTTTATGCCAATATCTGGACGACCAACCAAATCGTAAAAATTGATTTAACCACCGGAAATGTGGTTGCAAAGGTAGACTTGGGGCCACTTTATGTGGAAGCTCAGAAACAAAACCCTGGACTTATGGAAATGAACGGTATAGCTTATGACCCTAAAAAAGGCGAGTTTTTAATTACTGGAAAACTTTGGCCTAAAATCTATAGAATTAAGTTTTTGTAAGAAATATTTTAGATAAATAGGCATTTTTATATTGAATTTAAACTTATTTTATCACCAAACCTAAACCTGTATGAAAAAAATACTATCTCTCATTTTGGCGGTCTCAAGCACTTTTGCTGTGGCCCAGACCAAAAAACAAGTAATGGACGACATCCAAAAAAGGCAACCAGAGTACAGCTCTATGGCCATGGACATCTGGAATTTTGCAGAAGTTGGTTATCAAGAATTTAAAAGCTCAGAGCTTTTGCAAAATACCTTGAAGAAAGAAGGTTTTACTGTAACGGCTGGAGTTGCGGATATTCCCACAGCCTTTGTGGCTGCCTTTGGTTCTGGCAAACCCGTAATCGGCATTCTTGGTGAATTTGATGCATTGCCAGGTCTTTCGCAGTCGGCTAATCCTGAGAAACAATCGCTCAATGGCATTGCAGGACATGCTTGTGGGCATCATTTGTTTGGTGTAGGCTCAACAGCAGCAGCCGTAGCGGTGAAAGATTGGATGAAAAAAACGGGACAAAAAGGCACCATTAAATTCTACGGAACCCCTGCCGAAGAAGGTGGCTCAGGAAAAGTGTATATGGTTCGTGAGGGTTTGTTTAAAGATGTCGATGTAGTGCTTCATTGGCACCCTAGTTCTGACAATTCCGCCAATGCCTCAAGTTCTTTGGCCAACAAGTCGGGTAAGTTTAGATTTTATGGCCGCTCAGCACATGCAGCAGCTTCGCCGGAAAGCGGTCGCTCGGCTTTAGATGGTGTGGAGGCCATGACGCACATGATCAACATGATGCGTGAGCATGTGCAAGAAGACTCTCGAATTCACTACGTAATTACCCAAGGAGGAAAAGCTCCAAACGTAGTTCCAGACTTTGCGGAGTTGTATGTATATGCCCGTCACCCCAACCGCACAAATGTTAAAGACATGTGGGAATGGATGGAAAACATAGCCAAAGGGGCCGCTCAAGGAACAGGTACGAGGGTAGAAGTAGAGGTTTTGGGCGGCGTTTACGAGTTATTGCCCAACGAAACTTTGGCTCAAGTGATGCACAAAAACATGAGTACAGTTGGAGGTTACATAATGACGCCGGACGAACTCGCTTTTGCCAACAAAATACTTCCTACGCCGGGCATGTTCAAAAGTTCGTTGGACGCTACCAGCAAAATACAAGAATTAAAACTTGAAAATACGGCCAATGGTGGCTCTACAGACGTCGGCGATGTAAGTTGGGCTGTACCTACAGTGGGTTGTCGTACGGCCACATGGGTGCCAGGCACACCAGCACATAGCTGGCAGGCGGTAGCTGCGGGTGGTACCAGCATAGGCGTAAAAGGCATGATGATAGCAGCCAAAACCTTGGCCATGAGTGCCATAGATTTGTTCGAAAACCCAGACCTTATTTTAAAAGCGACTGAGGAATTCAAAGCCAAAACAGGCGGCGATTTCAAATATGAATCGCTTTTGGGTACTCGTAAACCTGCATTGAATTATAGAAACTGATACTGATTTATTTTGATTTTTGAAAAGGCGACACATTTTGTCGCCTTTTTTTCTGTTTGCCAAAGTTTGTGTCCTCACAAACTTCAAGACCAACTCCCACCTTTTCTCCCCAAAAAATCGTATTTTTGTGGTTCAAACTCAATAATTCACTTTGGAACCAAACTACGACTATCACAAACCCGTAATGCTTAAAGAGTGCCTCGAAGGCCTCAACATAAAGCCAGAAGGTATTTATGTAGATGTTACTTTTGGTGGTGGTGGCCACAGCAGGGCTATTCTTGAAAAACTTACTACAGGGCATTTGTACAGTTTTGACCAAGACGACGACGCAAAGCAGGAAGCCGCAAAAATAGAGTCTGAGAATTTCACGTTTGTTTCCGCAAATTTCCGGTTTATAAAAAAATATCTCCGAGTTTACGGCGTAAAAACTGTTGATGGTATTTTGGCGGATTTGGGAATATCTTCGCATCAGATTGATACCGCCGAGCGAGGTTTTTCTACGAGATTCGATGCCGAACTGGATATGCGTATGGACGTTCAACAGGAGCAATCGGCCAAATCTGTCGTGAACGAATATAGTTTTGAGGATTTACACAAGATTTTTGGCATTTATGGCGAGCTAAAAAATGCCCGTACCGTGGCTCAAGCAGTGGTTTCGGCCCGAGGTGCAGGGGCTATAGAAACCATAAACGACCTCAAGACTGCTTTGAAGTCTTTTGCTCCACGTGGTAAAGAAAACAAGTTTTTTGCTCAGGTTTTTCAGGCATTACGCATAGAAGTAAATGAAGAACTAAAGGTATTGGAGGAGTTTTTAATTCAAACACCCGAAGTTCTGGCACCCGGCGGTCGCTTGGTGGTAATGTCCTATCATTCTCTCGAAGACAGGCCAGTCAAGAATTTTATTCGTAGCGGTAAATTCTTTGGGGAAGTGGAAAAGGATTTATTTGGTAACGAAATTAAGCCATTGCACTCAATTACCCGAAAGCCTATTGAAGCCACGGAAACAGAGTTACTTCAAAACCCAAGAGCTCGAAGTGCAAAGCTCAGAATAGCAGAACTCTTGGCGTAAAAAATTCCATTTTTGGATTAGCATTAAATTTTTTAAAACACTAAAATTAATTTTAAAGAAAATTATCTTTAATTTTGAGAAGTGCTTCCCATAAAAGAATAGTTTAATGTCACAGAACCGCCCCAGAAGGAGAGTTGAACAAGAGAGTTCTAATTCCTTTACTTTCAACTTAATAGACCCATTGGCCAAATGGGTAAACCGCAAGCTCGAAATCGACGAGCGACTTTCGCCTGCTACCTTACGTAAAGTGCTTTGGGTGGGTTTTTTGGTGACAATTTATATCTATTTTCAGCATAATTTTGATGGCCTTATTAGGAGGTTAGACAAAGCCGACAAACAGCTCAACGAGCAGAGGGCCTCGTTTATCTCTCATAAATCAAAATACCTCTATGCCAGTAAACAATCTGAAGTTGAGAAAAAACTTGCCGAAAGGGGTTTTGAAAAAAATGCTCAGCCTCCCGTAAAGATTGCTTTCGAAAAACCCTAAAATTCATCTGAAATGTCTGGTAAAAGTTCAATAAAGGAACAGATAAAGCAGCGTTCGAGATGGACGATTCTAGTTTTATCGATAGTGGGAGTGGCTATCTTCTTGAAAATCATTTATTTACAAACAAGTCAGAAGAACAAGCTTTTGGCCAAAGTAGTAGATATTCAAATGAAAGAAAGGGTTATAAACGCTACCCGTGGAAATATTTATGCGTCAGACGGTCAGAGTCTTTTGGCTACATCTATCCCGAAGTATCAAGTAGTTTTGGATCCATATCAATCAAAAAAGGAACTGTTTGACAGCAGTATCGACTCGCTTTCATTGCTTTTGTCGGCATATTTTCAAGACTACAATAACCTAGAGTACAAGGAAAAAATATCAAATGCGAGAAAGGCCAAGACCCGCTACATGCTCATTGGTGGAAATAGAAAACTCGACCATGTAGAAAAGGAGAAGATTCAGAAATTTCCGCTTTTCAGAGAGGGAGCCAACAAGGGTGGTGGACGATTCGAAATAGAAGAGTATCGTTTTCTGCCTTTTGATAATCTGGCCATGCGTACCATCGGAAAGCTGGATCGAAAGACAAAGAAAATAGGAGATTTCGGGATTGAGGCAAGTTTCGAAAATTACTTGAGGGGTAAAGACGGTAAAGGTTATTATGAAAGATTGGCAGGAGGTTATCAAAAACCAATAGACTTGGAGTCAGACATAAGTGCTGAGCCAGGTTGGGATGTAATTACAACATTAGATGTTAATTTTCAGGATATTATAGAAAGTGCACTGAGGAGTCAGGTTACAAAGACTCAGGCCAAATATGGCACGGCAGTAGTTATGGAAGTAGCAACTGGCGAAATTAAGGCCATTGCTAACCTTACAAGAACAACTGATGAAAACGGCGAAATATCTTACATCGAAGACCAAAACTATGCGGTAAAAGAAGGTACCGATCCGGGCTCTACTTTCAAGTTACCTACTATGGTAGCTTTGGTGGAGAAAGCAAATCTGAAACCAACAGATTTTGGTGTGGATTGTCCCGGTGAAATACGGCATAATGGACTTTCGTTTACCTGTTCGCACAAGCATGGCGAGCTTACCGTACAAGAGGTTTTTGAGCAGTCTTGCAATATCGGTATTTATAGTTTAATGAAAAAACATTTTGGTTTCTCCACTGCCGAAGACTACTTCGCATATCTTCGACAATTTAGACTCGACAAACCTTCGGGTTTTCAGCTTAAAGGCGAGCCATATCCTGTCTTAAAAAACTCAAAGAGCTCTACTTTTTCAGGAACAACCGTGCCTTGGATGTCAATAGGTTACGAATCGAGAATCACTCCTATACAGATGCTAACATTTTATAATGCGATAGCGAATGAAGGGCAATGGATACAACCTATTATAGTCAAAGAGATAAGAAGAGGTACTAAAATAGAGGAGATTTTCACGGCCAATCGCATTTCTGAGCCCCTATGTTCTAAATCTACCTTAGCCCGCATTAGGCAAATGATGGAGGGTGTAGTAAAAAATGGCACAGCTAAAAATGTAAATGGAGGTACATGCCAGATCGCAGGTAAAACGGGTACCTCACAGAAACGTGTGGGTGGAAATTATAAACAGGGTCTTTATCACACCTCATTTATAGGTTATTTTCCAGCAAATAAACCTAAGTATAGCTGTGTGGTGGTCATAGATGAGCCAGTGGGTACCAATATTTATGCGGCTGACGTTTGTGCACCAGTCTTCAAAACTATCGCTGATAAAATATTTGCCTATGATATCTCTATGCACCCAAGATTGGTATTGAAAAGTAATATCGAGAAACTCGCGGACAAACAAAACCCGGGTAAGATAGCTGACCAAAGGAATATTGCGGAGCGATTAGGAATGAAAAATCAACCCACTGGTGAGGGATTCACCAACCCGAGGGTGGTAAAAAGTGACTCCGTAGTTTGGGAATCAAAGAATCCTGACAAAGGCCTAGAATTCATAAAGGGATTATCACTTAAAGATGCCCTACCACTGCTCGAAAACAAGGGTCTCAAAGTGAAATATTCGGGTTTTGGCAAAGTGAAGGGCTATTCAATGATTGGCAAAAATATAGTAGCTTTGGTGCTGCAATAAACCTAGTGTATAGATGATATACTCAAAATTATTTGAGGCTTACGATGGCTTCAAGGAGAACTCTCTTATCAAAAGGAGGTTCAAACACCACGATATTTTACCACTAATTGAATTATTGCCTTTTGAAAAAAGCGTAGTAGGGCGATCATTTGAGGGAAGAGATATTTACAAAATTAAACTTGGTAACGGAAAAAGAAAGATTCTACTATGGTCGCAAATGCATGGCAATGAAGCTACAGCGACCATGGCAATATTTGACATTCTGAAGTTTTTTGCCGCTCAGCATGATGGTTTTCAAGACTTTCGCGATAATATTCTAAGCCATCTGGAGCTTCATTTCGTACCTATGATCAACCCCGATGGAGCAGAACGCTTTATTCGTAGAACGGCTCAGGGAATAGACATGAACCGAGATGCTGTAGCTCTTCAATGTCCTGAGAGTAAGTTGCTTAAGTCTTTGGTTTTTGATTTGCAGCCGGAGTTTTCGTTTAATCTTCATGACCAAAACATCCGTTATTCTGCAGGCATTTCGGCAGAGCAGGCTACGATTTCATTTTTGGCCACTGCTTACAATCAGGAAACCGAATGGAACGAGGTGAGGACAAAGTCTCGGCAGGTAATAAGTGCGATGAACGAAACCCTTAAGGAATTTATTCCAAATAATATTGGTCGTTTTTCAGACGAATTTGAACCAAGGGCTTTCGGCGATAATATTCAAAAATGGGGCAGTAGCCTTATTTTGATCGAATCTGGCGGTTACAAACACGATACCGAGAAGCAGTTTATCCGAAAGCTTAATTTTATTTCTATATTAAGTGCTTTTGAATCTATATGGAATGATTCTTATCAAAAATATACGCTTAATGACTACCAAAACATACCACAAAACCAAAAGTATTTGTTTGATTTGAAAATTGAGAATGCACAAGTAAAATCCGGTGAGACCGTTTTCGATGTTGATTTGGGTATTAATTTGGAAGAAAAAAACATCAATTCAGCAAGCGAATTTACCCATAAAAGCGTTATAGAAGATATGGGCGACCTATCAGTTTTTTGGGGAATAAAGACCCTGGATGCTAAGAGAGGTTTTCTAAAGCCAATCGCCGATTTTCCTGATATTGCTCAGAAGTATGGCTTTCAGTATGACAATCTGATTTTAGAAGGAGAGGAAGCCCATTTTATCATTGACCACGGAGATCATCAAACCGTAATTCTAAACGGCAAAGTGGTTGAGTAACTCTTTAAAGTATTGAATATCAAAAAAATATTTTTTCTTTCTTTTTTTGCTTTGGCTCCATTTTTTACCTTTTCCCAAGAACGCTCCGTTTATGGCAAGGTAATAGATGCAAGTACCAAGAAGGGCATTCCGAGTCTAAATATTCTCAATAAACGCACTAATCAAGTAGTGGCCACGAATGAGTCTGGGGATTTCTATATCAGAGCCATCGCAGGGGATTCATTACTCATCACAAGCTTTGGGTACAATCGTAAGGGAATTCAATGGGATGGTAAAGAGCGAAATCCAGTCTTTGAGGTAAAATTACAGCCATTTATGCTTCAGGAACTGGTGGTTAAAGACAAGAAACTGAGCGAATTGCACAAGGAAATTCAGGACTTTTTGGCAAATCCCAACGACTCCAAGGCCATCAGAAATGAGATTTTAAAAAGTATGCTGAACACCAACACAAGCCAGCCTGGCATCGGTATCTCTATCGATGCACTTTATCAGATGTTCAGCAAAGAAGGTAAAATGAACCGCAAACTTGCGGATATGCAATTCCAAGACGCCAAAAGTTTTTATGCAGATCTCAAATACAACAAACAAGTGGTTACTCAGATCACACATCTTAAGGACGAAGACCTTGATGATTTCATGGTTTTTTGTAAACCTACTCAGGAGTTTATTCTCAACGCCACCGACTATGAACTCACTTTTAAAATTCTTAAATGTCTCGGCGATTTTCGCAATACTCGAATTATCAGGCGTTTGAGGTAGAGTTTCTTCAATCTTTTCTTATCTTTAGCAATTAAACTTTATAATATATGAAATCGAAAATTTACACTTTTGCATTCTTAATGCTGGCTTCTTTTATGTCTCATTCCCAGAGTTTTATGGAGGGGTTTGACAGGTTTTCCACCAAGAAAATTGCCTACCTTACCTTGTCTGACGGTACAAAAGTAGAGGGCGACATCGAAGACTTAGACCGTAAAAAAGGAAATATCTCCGAAATTACTATAAAAGTTGACGGAAAGAAAAAGTCTTATAAGCCGGAACAGATCAAAGACATGTATCTGCCGGCATCTGGATTAGACAAGTTTAGTAAGCAAATGGAGGTTGGCACTAATCTGTCTAAAGACCTCAACAACGACAGAATTACTGATGGTTATGGCTTTTTCGAGTACACACAGGTAGATTTGAAAGGCAAAGTTCAGCCATTACTGATGCAGTTGGTCAATCCGGGTTTTCATGACAAAATTCGCGTTTATTTCAATCCTTTCGCCGGCGAAACCATGTCTATGGGTGTAGGACCAATGAAAGTGGGTGGCTTGGATAAATCGTATTTTGTAAAAGTAGGTAACAAACCGGCTTATAAAATCACGAAAGGGGAGTACGACGAACAATCAAAAGAACTCTTCAAAGGCTGTGCCACGGCTATGGTTGCTCTAAAAAAAGACCCAGATTGGAACAAATTCGAAAGAATAGTTTATGCTCATTTTGTGTGTAAGTAACCATTTTAGTTTCCATTTCAAGGGACTTTGGCAGTAGCTAAAGTCCTTTTTTATGAGCATTTCCGCACTTCTGCTTTCCGGACACTGTATAAAAAAGACCCTACAAAGATTTTGCAGGGTCCAATATAAGCTTTCGGCCAAAAGCCAAGAGCTAAAGTATTATCCAATCTGAATTCTTTTGAAAGAAGAGATAGTCAAACCTTTCACAGTTTTTTCAAGCAATTGAGCGATGGTCAATGAACCGTCTTTTACGAATTCTTGGTTAAGCAAAGTTTGCTCTTTGTAGAATTTGTTCAATTTTCCCAAAGCAATTTTCTCCAACATAGCCTCAGGCTTGCCTTCAGCACGTGCTTGCTCTTTACCGATTTCGATTTCTTTCTCTACGATAGTTGGGTCAACACTGTCTTTGTCCAAACCTACTGGCTTCATAGCCACGATTTGCATCGCTACGTCTCTACCAAGTTCGGTTACATCAGTACCACCTGTGTTTTCGAAAGAAACCACACCAGCAGCCTTTTTGTTGCTATGGATATATGCCACTACTTGCTCACCTTCTACGTGATTGTAAGCTGCTACAACTATTTTCTCACCAATTTTACCAATCAATTCAGTGATGTTTTCTTGTACCGATTGTCCATTTTCTAGTGTAAGACCCAACAATGTTTCTGCGTCTTTAGCATGGTGTTTTACACCAGCTTGAAGAATGGCATTCGCAAGGTTTTTGAAGTCTTCTACGTTAGAAACTGGCTCAGTTTCACAAGCCAAAGCCAATACTTTTGCACTTTTTCCGCTGTCACTAACATCTACCAACACCACTCCTTCAGAAGTTTCGTTGTCGGCACGTTTTGCGGCTACTTTTTGTCCTGCTTTACGCAATATTTCAACGGCTTTGTCAAAATCTCCCTCAGCTTCTGTAAGGGCTTTTTTACAATCCATCATTCCGGCTCCTGTTAATTGACGTAGTTTGTTTACGTCAGCTGCAGTAATATTCATTTTATATTATTTTTATGTAAATAAATTTCTAAGTCTTTTTTTAAAACGAACAGCCCAAAGCGATGCTTCGGGCTATTCTATTATCTTATCGAAGCGTTCGGTATTATGCCGCAGGTTCTTCTTCGCTTGGAGCAGCAGCGTCTACTTCAGGAGTAGTTTCTACTGGTGCCGAAACCTCAGCTACGGGAGCTGCTACTTCAACTACTGGAGCTGCCTCTTCAGCAACCTCAGCGGTTTTTACTCTTTTTCTTTTGCCATCAGCTGACTCTTCGTCTCTCGAAACTACCTCTCTGGCAGTATCAACAGCTCTTTTGGCATCTTCTTCTTCTTGCAAAGCAGCAGATTCTTTGTCAGTTTTTCTCTCAAGAATACCTTCTTCTATGGCTTTACCGATAGCAAGGGTAATCAATGAAATAGATTTGTAAGCATCGTCATTGGCAGGAATAGCGAAGTCTACTATCTCAGGGTTTGAGTTAGTATCACACATAGCTACTACTGGAATACCCAATCTTTTGGCTTCAGCTATTGCAAGGTGTTCTCTTTTGATATCTACAACAAACAAGGCAGCTGGAAGTCTTGAAAGGTCAGCAACGCCACCTAGCAATTTCTCCAATTTAGCTTGCTCACGGCCTAGCATCAATTTTTCTCTTTTGGCTATGTTGCTCGCAGTAGTTTCGTCAGAAAGCATTTTGTCGATGTTGGTCATTTTCTTCAACGACTTTTTGATGGTCGAGAAGTTAGTCAACATACCACCTAACCATCTTTCTGTCACGAAAGGCATTTTAAGGCGTTTTGCTTCTTCAGAAACGATTTCTTGAGCTTGTTTTTTTGTAGCAACAAACATAATCTTACGACCTGAACGAACTACGCTTTTTACAAAAGCTTGAGCAGCTGCAAGGTTTTCAAGAGAGTGATTCAAATCGATGATGTGAATCCCGTTTTTTTCCATAAAAATATATGGAGCCATTCTTGGATCCCACTTACGTGTAAGGTGACCAAAATGTACGCCTGCATCTAACAGGTCTTTGTATTGAATTTGTGCCATTTCTTTTGTTTAAAAATGTTTTGAAAAAAATTGAATTTGCAGCACAGTACATCGGGCACGATAAGCACTGTCTGGACCAGTTTATTTTTGATTAATCCGATTTTAGATTTACGATTGAGTAAAAGTCAAATAGACCAATCTGCAATCGTAAATCCAAAAAATCGTAAATTGATTAACGTTTCGAGAACTGGAATCTCTTACGAGCTTTGCGACGTCCGTATTTCTTACGCTCAACCATACGTGAGTCTCTTGTAAGGAATCCTTCTTTCTTAAGCGGAGGTCTGTTCTCAGTGTCAGCTTCGCACAATGCACGAGCGATAGCCATTCTGATAGCTTCTGCTTGTCCGGCGATACCACCACCTCTTACGTTAACTTTAAGATCATATTTTCCCGTAGCGTTAACTACACCAAAAGGTTGGTTCAAAATAATTTGAAGAACCTCTGTTGGGAAATAATTTGCCATCTCACGACCATTGATGGTCACGTCGCCTTTACCAGGCTTCATATAGATACGGGCAACTGCTGTTTTTCTTCTACCAACGGTATTGATTACCTGCATTTTATTTTAAGTTTTTTCGTTCTTATTAATTGATTTCGATAGTGGTTGGTTGCTGTGCTTGATGCGGGTGCTCAGCTCCTTCGTATACATAAAGGTTTGTATACAATTTGCTTCCCAAACGATTCTTAGGCAACATACCTTTTATAGCCATTTCTACTACTTTTCTACCATCCTTAGCCATAAGCTCTCTTGGGGTAGCGAAACGTTGACCACCTGGGTGACCAGTATGACGGGTATAAACTTTATCAGTCATTTTTTTACCTGTCAAACGAACTTTCTCTGCATTAATCACAATCACGTTGTCTCCACAGTCAACATGAGGTGTAAACGAAGGCTTGTTTTTGCCTCTTAAAATATTTACAATCTGACTAGAAAGACGACCCAATATTTGATTGCTGGCGTCTATCACAACCCATTTTTTTTCTACTGTTTGGCGGTTAGCCGATACAGTTCTATAACTTAATTGATCCACGAGTACTAATTTTTAACGTTAATTAATCAATTTATGAATTTTAAAGGAGGACCTTACCCAATCGGTTTGCTCTATTTCAATTCAAATCTTTTCTAATTATAAGGTGCTAATTTTAAGCACATAAAGCAAGTCGGAATCCAAGCTTTTCATATAATTTGCATGGCCTTACGAGAGCGGGCAGCACCCATAAGGCGGTATTTGGGGCTGCAAAGTTATGAAAAAATATTTACCAACCAAAACTTGTTGCTGATTTAGTGGTGATTATGACAAATTTTGAGAGAAGTGGGTTCGATATTTTTGAAATCAAAGCTTCACAGCAATAATAATCCCCGTAGCCCAATGAAGTTTGGTTAATTTTAGGTCTTTTCGATTCTCTAAGTACTTCTCAAGTTTTAGTGCCTTCTCGGCATGTCCTTCGGGCCAGTTTTCTTGTGGAAGCATATCGTCAATGATATAAAGGCCACCAACGTTTAACATTTCCAATACTTCGTCGAGCATCAGGTATTTTCCATGCCAAGTGTCTGCAAAAATATAATCGAATTTTTGACCTAAGTTCTGGTTTACCCAAGCTTCGCCGTCTACACATTTCAAATGTAGCCGAGTATCGCGTCCGAGATGTTTTTGTGCAATTTGTAGAAGGTTCGAATCATAATCAATAGAAATGAGGGTGGAGTTCTTGTCTATTCCATCCAAAATCCAAGCTGTAGATAGGCCCGTTCCCGTACCGAGTTCCAGAAACGTACCGCATGGTTTTGACGCTGCCAATGTTTTTAATAATGAACAAGTAAGTATGTCCGAAGGCATCGTAAAACCCATTTCTTTTGTGGCGAATTCTATGGCATAGTAAGCCACTGGAACATTCTGGATTTCAGATTCCATTATTGTTTTAGGATAAATGTAAAGGGAGTCTTTTCTATACCTCAGCCTCGGTGAGTTGTTTCATCAAAACAACCAAGTCTTTATCATTTACCTCCTTGATTTTGTCGGCAAGCTCTAGAAACTGTTCGTAGGTTTCATCTATTTTATCTTTACCAACTTCAAAGCCTAACAGAGAGAGGCGGTGTTTTAAGGCATGGCGGCCGCTTCTAGCTGTTAAAACAATATCCGATTTATTAATGCCCACCTCTTGCGGGGTCATTATCTCGTAGTTTTGCGAGTGCTTCAAGAATCCATCTTGGTGAATGCCTGACGAGTGAGCGAAGGCGTTTCTACCAACTATGGCCTTGTTGGCTTGTACAGGCATACGCATGGTTTTGGATACCAACTGGCTCAGTGGATAGAGCATCTCGGTATTTATATCTGTATGTAAACCCAAGTCTTTGTGTACTTTTAGGGTCATTACGATCTCTTCTAATGAAGTATTTCCTGCTCTTTCTCCTATACCGTTTATGGTTACTTCTACTTGTCTAGCACCGGCTCTGATACCCGCTATGGTATTGGCAGTTGCCATGCCAAGATCGTTGTGACAGTGCATTGATAGTATCGCTTTGTCCACATTCGGCACGTTATTCATCAAATAATCGACTCTATCGTACATTTGGTGGGGCAACAAATAGCCCGTAGTGTCTGGTAGGTTTACAACTGTCGCTCCCGCCTTTATTACGGCCTCTGTAAGTCTGGCCAGAAACTCCAAATCCGCCCTTCCGGCATCTTCAGCATAAAATTCTACATCTTCCACGAAGCTCTTGGCATATTTTACTGCATCTACGCCTCTTTGTAGAATTTCGTCACGGTTACTATTGAATTTGTATAAAATATGAATATCCGAAGCACCGATACCAGTATGAATTCTTGGCCTACGAGCTGGTTTAAGGGCCTCAGCGGCTACTTCAATGTCTTTTTGTACCGAGCGAGTAAGGCCGCAGACCGTGGCATTTTCTACCACTCTCGATATGGCTTCTACCGATTTGAAATCACCGGGACTTGAAATCGGAAATCCAGCCTCAATAATATCCACACCCAATCTGTCTAGTTCACGGGCTATCATTAGCTTCTCCTCAAGGTTTAGCTGGCAACCCGGCACTTGCTCACCATCGCGTAGTGTGGTATCGAAAACATAGATTTTCTCGCTCATAGTTTTATCTTAAAATGTTTGGTACTCGTTCATAATGGAACGCAAAAATAATTAAAACAGAGAAGAAGATGCACATTATTGGGTCTTGAAAGTCAAAATAGGAATAATATGCTAATCAATTCCGAACAAACTGAAATTTTATTCTGTAAGTGTAAACTAATATTTTTAATTTTGTACCCGAAACATCGAAATGTGGCGAATCTTGGATGGTTTTGCTTAAAAACCGTTCAAATCTCCGAAAATATTAATCTATCATATGAACAAAAGAACAAAAATTGTAGCAACAGTAGGCCCTGCTTCTGAATCGGAAGAAATGTTGGTGGCTTTGGCTCAGGCGGGTGTAAATGTATTTCGATTGAACTTTTCTCATGGTACACATGAAGACCATAAATTAAGAATAGAAAAAATTAGAAAAATAAATAGCGAGCACGGTTTCAATTGTGCCATTTTGCAGGATTTGCAAGGGCCAAAAATCCGTGTCGGTGAGATGGTAGGCGGCAACGCTGGTGTGGAGTTAGTAGCCGGCAATAAGTTTGTTTTTACTAATGAAGATATTGTTGGAAACGCAGAAAGAGCAAGTACGCCATATAAGGGCATGTTTCAAGACGTAAGCCTTGGAGACAGGATATTGATGGACGACGGTAAGTTGGAGGTAAGAGTAGTAAGTGTAGATAAAGAGAAACAAGAAGTAACTACTGAGGTAGTTTATGGCGGTCTTTTGAAACAAAAGAAAGGTGTTAACTTACCAAACACCAATATTTCGCAACCATCTGTAACTGATAAAGATTGGGCAGATCTAGACT
Source organism: Leadbetterella sp. (assembly GCA_035299025.1). Classification (GTDB taxonomy): domain Bacteria; phylum Bacteroidota; class Bacteroidia; order Cytophagales; family Spirosomataceae; genus Leadbetterella. The sequence goes on along the minus strand of DATGXK010000008.1, from coordinate 530,614 downwards.
TTGGCTTGGCCAATGATGTGGATTGGATTGCTCTTTCGTTTGTAAGAACGGCCAAAGAGATATTGGACATCAAAGAATACATCAAATCAAAGGGCTCATCAGCAAAGGTTATCGCTAAAGTTGAAAAACCTGAGGCCATCACCAATATGGACGAAATCATAGCAGCTACAGATGCCGTTATGGTGGCCAGGGGTGACCTAGGTGTAGAAATGCCAGCAGAGGAAGTGCCAATCATTCAGAAAGTATTGATTCACAAATGCCATTTGGCGGCTAAGCCTGTTATAGTAGCAACACAAATGTTGGAAAGCATGATAGAAAGCCCAAGCCCAACAAGAGCTGAAGTTGGTGATGTGGCCAATGCAGTTTTGGACGGTGCTGACGCTGTTATGCTAAGTGCTGAAAGTGCATCAGGCAAGTATCCAGTACTTTCGGTAGAAACCATGGCAAAAACGATTTCACACGTAGAGAAGTATGGTGACCCTACGAGATTGTATTTCCGTCATCATACAAGAGTAACAGAGGCTGACTATGTTTCTGACGATAAGGACAATGATACGGTAATCATGATGGGTTGTAGAATGGCCCGTGATTTGAGTGTTAAGGCTTTGATTGGTATCACGTCTTCGGGTTATACAGCCGTGAGACTTTCGCACCACAGACCAAAGGCCAATATTTATATATTTACATCAAATACTAAGCTAATGACACAGTTGAGCTTGTATTGGGGTGTTGAAGTTATTGCCTTAGAAAAAATTAAATACGCCAATTCTGGAGATATGCTAGAAGAAGCCAATAAATATTTGGTAACCAAAGGATTGCTAGAAACTGGCGACAAGTATATCAATACCATGAGTTTCCCTCTTACCGAAAACAACAGAACCAATACTGTTAGGTTGAGTGTGGTGTAAGAATTAGAATAGATTTAGAATTTTTAAAGCCCTCATTTGATTCCAAATGAGGGCTTTTTCGTTATTATATTTTCATTAACAATTCATGAGTAAACCATAGGCTACTTTTATGCATCTAATGTTCAAATTTAAACTTCTACAATTATGAGAGCTTTGGTGGTTTTTTTCGGATTGATACTTTTTGGAGCTACAGCAACGGCTCAATATGATTATAACGACGAATACGGTACTTCTTACGATGGCCCAGACCGATATTTCTATGACGAAAACTTTGACTGGCGATGGGACGTAAGAGTAAGAATATCTGATGGAATTGACAATGGAAGCCTTACCCGTAGAGAGGCAGACAGGCTTTACAACAAATTGGAGCGTATCGAAAGAAAAGAGTATGCTTACCAATCTGATGGTTTTTTAAGTGCTTTTGAGCAAGACGAAATCTGGGAAGATGTTGTTGACCTTAACCGTTTGATTGGCATCGAGCTTCGTGATTGGGACAGAACCTATTACGGTTACAGTGCTCGCGGGTTAAGCTATAGAGGATACTCTCCTTGGTATTTTGGCAACAGCTACGACTTTTATCGTTTTGACAGAAGGGGATATGGAAGCATATCGTTTGGATATCGTCCAAGGGCTTTTTTTCCTCATAACCACGTATATTATAGAAACAGAAGCTATACCAGCAACTGGAGCCATAGAAACAATAACTGGAATCGAAACGATAACTGGGATAGAGACAGAAGTTGGAACAGAAGCAACAATTGGGATAGAGACAGAAATTGGAATAATAGTAACAGCCGAAGCCGCACCGAAAACAGAAATAACAATAGGAATAACATAGAAAGCAGAGGCTCGAGACCTTCTGACGGCAGAAGTAACAGTGGTAGCTGGAGTAATGAAAACTCAAGAAGTAGCTCGCCGTCCACATCACCGCGAAACGAGGGTGGTAGAACAAGGTCAGAGGCACCAAGTACGTCTTCGAGAAGTAGAGAGAACAACAGAAGAGAAGAAATTCAAACTCCGAGACCATCTACTAGAAGCACTGATGGCGGACGCTCAAATAGAGGAAGTGAAGGAGGTAGAACCAGCCTGCCGGATAGAGGGAAAACCAACGACTCGGGTAGGAGAGGAAATAACTTCTGAAGAATATAAAATAGCGGCTTCAGTCGCTATTTTTTTTTGTTTAATACCATGGTTGGGTTATTTCTCCAAGAAAAACACCGTGGTCTTTGCCTTCGGCAAATTTCTCAAAAAGTTCGTTTTTGATGTTTGGGTATAGATTTACCTGTTGTATTTCTGAAATAGGAAGCCAACTGATCTCTATGGCCGAGGTCTCTTTTGGGTTTATTTTTGGTTCACCAGAAATAGCATTTGAATTAAAAACACAATGAAGTGTGTCCTTATTTGGCTGGTGTACTTCCGCCACGAATAACAGGTCTTTTACTTCTATTGTAAGCCCAATTTCCTCATGTAGTTCTCTGACCAATGCCACCTCGAGTTTCTCGCCAAATTCAAGATTTCCGCCAGGAATGGCATAAAGTGGTGTGCCATTGTAAATATATTTAAGTGTGAGTAATTTATTCTCCGATATAATTATCGCACAAGGTCTTATTTTCATGAAGGTTTATCTGGAAAAGTTGTATCCAATACCAAAATGGGTCCTGAAAACTCCAATGTCGAATTTACGGCCGGCATAAGGTGAAAGCTCGAAAGCAACGTGTATTTTCTTATATTTCTCAAAAGGCATCAATCTCACCCCGAAGTTCATAAAATAACCTTCTAAAATATTGTTATTTTCTATGGCATTCAGATAATTCATCTTTACGCCTCCTCCCAAATAGGTTATGGACTTCGGAGTTTTTTTTAGATTTATTTCTGGTGAAATATCTGTACTGAGCGATGAGAAATAGGAATTGGTTTGGAGTTTTACATCGAGCCATAACGCTCTCGAAGGATTGGTACTTACTCCCAAAAGTGAATTGAAAGGATAATAAACCACACTTTGAGCATAGCATAGCTTGCCAATCAATAGTAATACGGACAGAGCTAGGGTCTTTCGAGTTGGTCTCATCTTTCGCAATTAATCTTGGAGTGCCGGCTCAGTATTTTTAGCGTCTGCGGCAGTTTTTTCTACAATTTCGTTGATTTGCTGTATAACCTCAAAGAAGGTTTTCAATTGCTCTTTAGATAGAGCCTCGCTAAGTTTATTATTAAATTCAATAACTCCGAGCCTGGCAAAATTTCTTTTTTCCTTACCTAGTTCTGTCAGAAAAACATTTACAAAACGCTTATCAACTGGATCAGTTTCTCTATAAATCCAGCCTTTTTCTTCAAGGGATTTGAGCATTCTGGTCAGGCTGCGAGGTTCCATTCCAATCGAAGGGCCAATTTTGGTGGCAGGTGTGCCTTTGTCAAGGTCGATGTTGAGCAAAACATAGCCTATAGACATGGTCATATCTTCACTGGCAGCATATATATTATACATGCGAGATATAGCATGCCAAACCCACTTTATATGAAAGTCTATGGTTTTTTCTTTTTTCATTTTGCTCAATAATTCACTTCTTATTTTTTACAAAACTAAGCATTTTTAATGTTATGCAAGCATACTATAATGTTTTTGTAAAGAAATATCACATCAAAATGGCCAAGGTGAAATTTTTGTTTTCGAATCAAAAACGATTGTTTTTTTCTGATTTCCGAAAATGATGTTTACAAGATTGGTTTGGTCTGAAAACATCTCTTGCATGATATTGTTATAGATTGTGTAGTTCTTAATCTGCTTACAGTCAAATATTTCTAGGTAAAGCCAAGTAGCGTCTGCTTCTTTCTCTTTGCCATAAAACTTCCCAAACTTTACATCTTTTTCGGGAGAAACTAAGGCTAAATTTTTCCTAATATATTGCTCAATCAGGGGATCTACAATATTTTCTGAATCTTCTATTTTTACAAGTTTACCTTTGTTCAGATTGGTGAGTGTAAGCTCTAAGTCATCGGTAAATACACGGACAGACAACTCCAAAGACCCTGATTTGGAGTTGTAGTTGATTTCGGTAAGTGAGGTATGAAAATCATGCTTAGAACCTGTGTTTACATTGAAAAAACAGAGCAATAACAGAATTCTAAGCATTGTTTTAGAAAATCAATTTTATGGTGTCATTGAATAGCACATATACCATCAATCCCAAAAGGATAAACGTTCCTATTTGTTGGGTACGCTCCATGAATTTTTCAGATGGTTTACGGCCGCTTATCATTTCATAAAGCAATACTATAACATGGCCGCCATCTAGAGCTGGTATAGGAAGGGCGTTCATAAATGCCAGAGCCATTGAGAGTAGGCCAGTAAGTCCCCAGAATTTCTCCCAATCCCATTTTGGTGAGAACATTTGAGCCAGTCCTACTGGACCTGTTAGAGCATTTTTCGGAGAAATATGCCCCTTGAATATTCTAGCAAAGCCATTTATTTGTTGTGGAATAACGCTGAGAGCTTCTACCGAACCCACTTTGAATGCTTCGGGTAGCGAATACATCGCTTTTGTTGAAGCCAAGAGGCTCTTTGGGTAGAATCCTATGGCCGAGTCTGCAGTTACCACCGGGTGAATGTGCAAGGTTGTTCCTTTCCTTTCTATACCCAAATCAATTTTTTTATTCGCCAATTTCTTAATCATCGGTTGAATCTGCTGATAATAAGTAATTGGAGTGCCATTTAGGCTTATGATTTTATCGCCACTTCTGAGACCCGACTTTTCGGCTGGCATACCCTTGGTTACTCGGTCTACTTCAAATGGAATAATGGGGTCAATGAAGTAATTCTTTTGGGCTACCTTATCGATAAGTTCGTTTGGAATTGGAATTTCTAGGGTAGTGCTGTCTCTTTGAACAGTGAAAAGTGTATTTTCGTTTGTAATGGAGCCTCTCAGTTCGCTTAATGTAGCGTATTCTTTACCGTTTATTTTGATGATTTTGTCTCCTGTTTTGAGGCCTATTTTTTCGGCTATCGGATAGGCAAATATTCCTCTTTTATTTATTTCTTCTTTGGTATAATCTTCGTCTCCCCACACATATTTAACTCCTGAGAAAATTAGAATACCTAGAATGATATTTACGATTATACCACCCAACATCACAAAAAGCCTCTGCCAAGCTGGCTTTGAACGAAACTCCCATGGTTCTGGTGTGGCGGAAAGCTGCGAAGAGTCCTTGGTTTCGTCAATCATTCCGGCTATATCCACGTATCCTCCTAGTGGAAACCAGCCAAGTCCGTATTCAGTGTCGCCTTTTTTCTTTTTCCAAAGTGCAAAGTTTAGAACATTTGGTAGCGGAAATAGGAAGTCGAAGAAAATATAAAATTTATTGACCCTGATATTGAAAATTCTTGCAAATATAAAATGCCCAAATTCGTGTAGTCCAACTAAAATTGTAAGTGCCAGCAAAAGCTGAGCGGCCATGATTAATCCTTCCATATTTTTTGGCTAAAGCCTGATGTTTGTCTTTCTTATGTAAAACGCAAAAATCGGTATAAAATTCAAATAAAACAGTATGTATGAGCAAAAATAGGCGTTTTTACATGGAAAATTTCCATAAAAAAACACCCACACCGGAAACCGACGTGGGTGTCTCGCTACTAAATCCACACAACTTTGTGACAAAGTTAAATAAAACTTTGATAATTGCAATAAATTAGAGTAATATTTTTAGGCCTCTTTGCTACTCAAACTCGCACCCAAGAATTCCCTGTTTAATCTTGCGATATTTTCGAGTGATATTTCTTTAGGACATTCTGCCGCACATGCTCCTGTGTTTGTACATGCACCAAAACCTTCCGCATCCATTTGGGCGACCATATTGAGAGCTCTTGATTCTCTCTCTGGTTGACCTTGTGGTAAAAGTGCTAGCTGAGATACTTTTGCTGATACAAATAGCATGGCCGATGCATTTTTGCAGGCTGCTACACAAGCTCCGCATCCAATACACGCTGCCGCAGCAAAGGCTTCGTCTGCTTTGTCTTTTCCTATTGGTAGGCTGTTGGCATCTTGTGCATTACCGGTATTGACGGAGACATATCCGCCCGAGGCAATTATTCTGTCGAAGGCGGTGCGGTCTACTACTAAGTCTTTGATAACTGGGAAGGCGGCCGATCTCCAAGGCTCTACCACTATGGTGTCGCCGTCGCTGAAACTTCTCATGTGCAGCTGACAGGTGGTTACCCCTTGAAGTGGTCCATGGGGCTGTCCGTTGATATACATAGAGCACATGCCACAGATACCTTCACGGCAGTCGTGGTCAAATGCAATTGGTTCTTTATCTTCTTGAACAAGTTTTTCATTCAGTACGTCAAACATTTCAAGGAATGACATGTCTGGTGATACGTGCTCAACTTTGTATGTTTCTAAATTACCTGATGTTTTGGCGTTTTTTTGCTTCCAAACTTTCAGATTAATGGTCATATTACCTGTGCTCATAATTCAAAAAATTGAGATAATTATTTATAGTTACGTTGAGCTATTTTAATATTTTCGTATTTTAGCTCTTCTTTGTGCAGTTCCCACTGGCTTTCGCCCTTGTGTTCCCATGCAGCTACATACATGTAGTTTTCGTCGTCACGCAATGCCTCCCCGCCATCTTCTTGATATTCTTCTCTGAAGTGTCCGCCACATGATTCGTTTCTGTTGAGTGCGTCAATACACATCAGTTCACCAAGCTCAATAAAGTCAGCCACTCGGCCTGCCTTGTCAAGTTCCGGATTAAAGCCGTCTATATCTCCCAAAACTCTTAAATCACTCCAGAATTCTTTTTTCAGTGCTTGAATTTCGGCAATAGCTTCTTTTAAACCTTTCTCGTTTCTGGCCATTCCGCATTTTTCCCACATTATTTTTCCAAGTCTTTTGTGGAAAGATTCTGGAGATTGTTTTCCTTTGATACTTACCAACTTCTCGATTCTTTCACGTGTGGCTTTTTCGGCTTCTACAAAAGCTTCGTGATCTGTAGGAATCGCTTTGGTTTTTATTTCAGAAGAAAGATATGCACCGATGGTGTAAGGAATAACAAAATAACCGTCTGATAAGCCCTGCATCAATGCGGAAGCACCAAGTCTGTTGGCTCCATGATCAGAGAAATTAGCTTCTCCCAGACAGTATAAACCTGGAACGGTGGTCATCAAATTGTAATCTACCCAAACGCCACCCATGGTATAGTGTACGGCCGGATAAATCATCATTGGCACTTCGTAAGGGTCTTCTCCAGTAATCTGCTTGTACATATCAAACAAGTTACCGTACTCCTCTTTTACAACTTCTTTTCCGAGGCGAACTAAAGTGTCCAAGTCAGGATTTTCTATACCCAATTTTGTAGCTTCTGCTCTTCCGTATTTATTGATTAGATTATACTTGAAGTCAAGATAAACCGCCATTTTAGTGGTGCCCACACCATATCCAGCATCGCATCTTTCTTTGGCAGCACGAGAAGCTATATCTCTAGGAACGAGGTTACCGAAAGCAGGGTAACGACGCTCTAAATAATAATCTCTTTCCTCTTCAGGAATATCATTTGCGGCTCTCTTGTCGTCTTTTTGTTTTGGTACCCAGATACGTCCGTCGTTCCGAAGTGATTCTGACATCAAAGTCAATTTTGACTGATGATCTCCAGAAACTGGAATACAGGTAGGGTGTATTTGTGTAAAGCATGGATTGGCGAACAGTGCTCCTTGCTTGTGTGCTTTCCAAGCTGCTGTTACGTTGCTACCCATGGCGTTTGTAGAAAGATAAAATACGTTTCCGTATCCACCTGTACACAACAACACCGCATGTCCAAAGTGTCTTTCTAATTCGCCAGTGATAAGGTTTCTGGCTATTATTCCTCTTGCTTTTCCATCGATTTTTACGACGTCAAGCATTTCATGACGAGAATAGTTTACTACAGAACCTTTACCAATCTGTCTTTCAAGGGCCGAATAGGCACCCAAAAGCAATTGTTGTCCGGTTTGGCCTGCAGCATAGAAGGTACGTTGAACCTGTGTGCCACCAAACGATCTGTTACGCAACATACCGCCATAATCACGAGCAAAAGGTACACCTTGTGCTACACATTGATCAATAATGTTGGCAGAAACTTCGGCCAAACGATGTACGTTTGCTTCTCTAGCTCTATAATCACCACCTTTGATGGTGTCGTAAAATAATCTGTAAGTTGAATCACCGTCATTCTGATAGTTTTTGGCGGCATTGATACCTCCTTGAGCAGCTATGGAGTGTGCTCTACGTGGAGAATCCTGAAAGCAGAAAGTTTTAACTTTATAACCCATCTCTGCCAAAGAAGCAGCAGCTGATGCACCGGCTAGACCTGTACCTACTACGATAATTTCAAGGTTACGCTTGTTGGCGGGGTTTACCAAAGGAACTGACGATTTGTATTTAGTCCATTTCTCACCTATTGGGCCCTCAGGCACTTTAGCGTCCAATTTTATTGTTGCCATTTTTATAGAATTAAGCTGAAATTATTTTAAAAAATAGAAATAAAGCGGCATTGCGGCATATCCAATTGGAATTAATACTGCAAAAACCCAAACACCAAGTCCTTTTATAAGTGGTGTGTATTTCGGATGATTCCATCCCATTGTTTGAAATGCACTTTGAAAACCATGAAACAAGTGAAAAGCGACAGCAAACATTGAGAGTACATAAAAAAGTACTAAAAGTATGTTTTGGAATGAAAAAGAAACAACACTATACAAGTCTTTAACAATTACTGTTCTAGTTCCTGCCTCTTCATTGAACGACTCTACTTTTTTGGCTTCTTGCGTATAACCAGTTTCCATCAAAGTTGTTTCAATTTGCCCTGATGAAATTTGCTCTGTATATTTTACATAAGGAAGAGCCTCATTGTGATATCGATACCAAAAGTCGCTCATGTGAACCACTATGTAAACCAATAATACAGTACCCAATACGGCCATGTTGCGGCTGAAAACACTCGATGAGTTTTTCACGACAGCGTACCCCACCGGACGAGCCTGACGGTTTTTGTAGGTGATATACAAACCCCAGAAAGCATGGAAAAGAATCAATGCGTAGTTTACATAAGAAACTATTTTTATGAGGGGAAATGTGGTCATGAAAACCGCATAGTTGTTGAAAGCATAACCTCCGTCGTTTTTAAATAACTGTAGGTTACCTATCAAATGTACCACTAGAAAGGTACAAAGAAACAAGCCGGTAAGTGCCATCAGAAGCTTTTTACCTATCGAACTTGTTAAAGTTTTTGTAAGCCAAGACATATTATATTTTAGTTTTTATTTAACAGTAAATACTTAGAAAAATCCAATTTACTTTAAGACCTCAAATCTAATTCAGAAACCGTTTAGAATCAATATAAATACACAGAAATATTTGGTTCATTCGTGTAGAATATTGTTTCTCGGTCAAAATGAGACCAGTTATTATATAAACAATATTAGAAAATTTATGTTTTGAAAACTATCGTTTATATAGTTATTTATACTCATATAAAAATAAAGCCTTCAGATGTCATTCGAAGGCTTCATTATCATTTTATCATGTCAAATCCACAGAAAGCTTGGAGAACTTTGGGTACTTTAATACCTTCTGGAGTTTGGTTGTTTTCAAGTATAGCGGCCAAGATTCTTGGTAAGGCTAGAGCAGAGCCATTCAGGGTATGCAACAGCTTGGTTTTGCCATCTACTTTATACCTAAGTTTGAGTCTGTTGGCTTGATAAGTTTCAAAATTTGAAACTGAACTTACCTCCAACCAACGCTCCTGAGCGGCTGAGAATACCTCAAAATCAAATGTAAGAGCTGAAGTAAAGCTCATATCTCCACCGCACAAACGAAGAATTCTGAAAGGCAACTCTAGTTTGGTGAGAAGTCCTTTTACGTGTTCTAACATTTCTTCCAAAGCCTGATAAGATTCTTCTGGCTTACGAACCTGCACGATTTCTACCTTGTCAAATTGATGGAGCCTGTTCAAGCCTCTCACGTGTGCACCCCAACTGCCAGCTTCTCTACGGAAACATGGCGTGTATGCCACATTTTTAACAGGAAGCTCGTTTTCATTTAAAATTACATCCCTATACATATTCGTGATGGGCACCTCGGCGGTTGGAATCAGATAAAGGTCGTCGACTGTTGCATGATACATTTGGCCTTCTTTGTCAGGCAATTGGCCAGTTCCAAATCCGGAGGCAGCATTGATAACAATGGGTGGCTGAACTTCAAAATACCCAGCGGCTTCGGCTTCGTTCAAGAAGAAATTTATTAAAGCACGCTGGATTTTTGCCCCTTTGCCTTTGTAAAAGGGAAAACCAGCACCTGATACTTTATTGCCAAGTTCGAAGTCTATGATGTCATATTTCTTAATCAACTCCCAATGAGGCTGTGCTTCGTTATGAAGTGTTGGAATGTCGCCTTGTGAAAAAATATTCAGGTTTTCTTCAGGGGTTCTTCCTACTGGTACACTTTCGTGTGGTAAGTTAGGTATAGTTACCAAAATATCTTGAAGCGAAATTTCCAATTCCTTCAATCTTTCTTCTAGATTTTTAGAAGTCGCTTTAAGTTCGGCTGTTTTACCTTTTATTGCTTCGGCTTCTTCTTTTTTTCCTTCTTTCATCAAACCACCAATCTCTTTTGCCAAGCTATTGGATTGTGCCAAAGTATTGTCAAGTTCTTGCTGAGCGTCTTTGCGGTTTTGGTCCAAAACCAATACTTGCTCAACAGTTTCAGCTGCATTTTTGAAATACTTTCTCTCCAGACCTGCTATGGTGAGGTCTTTGTTTTCTTTGATGAAATTCAGTTGTAACATAATATTCTTCTATGATAATTTATTTGTCCTAAATGATAATTGAGATGGCCCAAAAGATGAATCAGGAAATAGTCTGTTTTCATTTCATGGCCAAATACATTATCGGGGTATGTTTGATTTAAAACTTCGGAATCTAAATTTGAAATAGTTCTGGATACCATTTCTATGGTTTGTTCGAGAGATTTTATAAGAAAATCTTTTGAGGTTTTTTCAGAAAACTCTGCCGGCCTGTTTCTTATGTATCCGCTATTTCCCAAAATTGCTCCGATGTAATTGTTCAAATTTCCCAATATGTGCAAACATAAGTTTCCTGCCGAATTGTTGATGCCTTCGGCTTTAATCCAAAGTTTTTCTTCATCTGCGTAGGCCTCAATTTCGGATTTTAGCCGAATGAGATCTTTTTCGAAAACAGCAGAAAGTGAGTTTTGCATTTTATTCAAATTTAAACAATCCCTCATTCAATGCTTCCAATGCTGCATTTTTGTGTTTTGTGTCCACTAGGAGCGACATATTGTGTTCTGATGCACCATAGGCTATCATTCTTACCGGAATATCTTTCAAGGCGTTCATCACGTTTATGGCTATACCGGCTTTGTCTGCCATGAAATTCCCCACGATACAAATGATACTTTGGTTGAAATCATGCGGCTCAAGGTCAGCGATTTGATTAAGCTCTTCCGTGATCTTATCTAAATTTTCGGTATTGTCTATCGTTACAGCCACCGAAACTTCTGAAGTCGTAATCATATCCACAGGGGTTTTATATTTTTCAAAAACCTCGAATACTTTTCTCAAAAATCCATAGGCATTTAGCATTCTGGTAGAATGAATGTAAATGGCTGTAATGTTATCTTTGGCAGCGATCGCCGTAATTTCAGATGTATGCGAAACCTCCGATTTGATCAAAGTTCCTGGAGCGTTGGGCTCCATGGTGTTTTTCAATCTTACCGGTACGCCTTTCATTTTAGCTGGCGTTATGGTACTTGGGTGGAGGATTTTCGCTCCGAAATATGCCAACTCAGCAGCTTCTTCAAAACTCAACTCACGCACAGGGAACGTACGCTTTACAATCCTCGGATCGTTGTTGTGCATGCCGTCTATATCGGTCCATATTTGTATTTCGTCAGAAACCGTGGCTCCACCTATCAATGAAGCAGTGTAATCTGAGCCGCCACGTTTTAGGTTGTCAACCTCGCCACGCGGGTTTCTGCAAATGAATCCTTGAGTTACAATGATTTGCTTATCGGTTTGTTTAGACAACAAATGGCCTAGTTTTTCTTCTATTACCGCAAGTTCGGGCTCATTGTCGGCATCGATACGCATGAAATCAAGTGCTGGAATCAATACTACACTGTCTCCAACTTCTTCAAGATATGTGGCAAACATTTGGGTAGAAAGGATTTCGCCTTGGGCTACCAGTTCTTTATCTTGTTTTAATGTAAAGGGATTGATACTTACCAAAGAAGTGATGAAATCAAATTCGGTGTCGATGATTTTTTGACCTTTAGCCAAGCCCTCGGGAGTGGTGTAAAGTTCTTCTATGAAAGTTTGATAGTGTTTTTTAAGAGTTGAAATAGCCTCAAAAGCTTCTTCGTTTTTGTGTTGCTTAATGGCCTCTCCAATAGCCAAAAGACCATTTGTGGTGCCAGACAATGCTGATAATACTACAATTTTCCTTGTTTTATCTTCAGTAACAAGGCTTCTAATTGATTTCATTCTTTCTGGCTTTCCTACCGAAGTGCCGCCAAATTTCCAAACTTGCATATTATATAGTTATATTTTTTTCTTTTACCACAGAGTGTCACGGGGTTTTGCACAGAGCGACACAGAATTTTTATACCAAACCCAACATCTTAATAGCCGTAATTGCGGCTTCATCACCTTTGTTGCCATGAATTCCACCGGCTCTGTCTAGGGCTTGTTGATGTGTATTGGGGGTTAGTACCCCAAAAATCACAGGCTTGTTATATTTCAATGAGACTTCAGTTAATCCACCAGCCACCGCATGGTTGATATAATCATTGTGTTTGGTTTCTCCCTGAATCACACAGCCAATAGCAATAACTGCATCAATGTCTTCTTTTTGAGCATATACCTGTGAACCATAACTCAACTCAAAACTTCCCGGTACGTAAACTTTCAGAATATTAGATTCTTTTGCACCATATTTTAGAAGTGTATCAATTGCTCCTTGAGCCAAAGGTTCTGTGACATCGTCGTTCCACTCCGCTACAATTACAGCAAATTTTTTCCAACTAATGTCAGGCAGGTTTTCGGTTTTGAAAATACTTAGGTTCTTATGAGCAGACGACATGATTCTTTATATAATTGATACAAAAAAGGGATAAACCACATGGCTTATCCCTTTGATTTTTAATATTTTAAATCTCGGTTATTCGCCAATTTCGGTTTCTAATCTCGATTTATACTTTTTAGCCAAAAGAGTTTCTGTACCCGTAGGATATTTGTTTATAATGTCTGTATAAACTTCTGCGGCTTCTTTCGTTTTTTTTGCTTCAGTAAGTGCTCCTGCCCATTTCATCATGTAACCCGGCGTAGAGAATTTGTTCGGCTTGTGGTTAGAGGCTTTTTCGTAGTAAGATATGGCATCTTCCACTTTTTTGGTTTCCATGTAGCAGTCTGCTATTAGAGCATAAGCTCTTGCTTGAAGTACTTGGTCATCAGATGAAAACTTATCCAATCTCTCTATGGCTTCTGCATATTTAGCTTGTTTCATCAAAGCTATACCTGCATAAAGACTCGCCAATTTACCCGCCTTCGTGCCGCTGTAGTTGTCTGCAACAGAAAGAAGACCCTCGTTGCCGCCTTTTCCTTTAAGTGCTTGGTTTAGAGAGTCAGCCTCAAAAGAGAAGACTGCATCGTAAAGAGCCACTTGAGCTTCTTTTTCTTGACTATCAGAATAGTATTTGTATCCGAAATATAGGGCCACGACTGCTATGATTGCACCGCCGATATAAGTTAGTATTTTTGAGTTCTTTTCTAAAAGACCTTCATACTTAAAAAACTCTTTTTTAAGTGCGTCAGCATTTTCTATAATATCTATTCCTTTATTCTCTTTTTCAGCCATTTTTTTGTTGTTCAAAATTTTTGGAGTGCAAATTTATGAAAAACCTTCATAAGATTTGTATAAATACTCCTAAAAAATGTGCCAAAAGACTTTTGGCATAAAAAAAGACCGTAAAAACGGCCTTTTGATAATTTTTTTATTCTCTCAAGAAAGGATAATCAGCTTGTACGTAGATATCCTCGAATGCTTCTTCTGGTTTAGGCCAAGGAGATTCTTCTGCAAACTGAACGGCTTGGTCTACCTGGGTTTTGATTTTTGCATCAATCGTATTCAGTTCTTCTTCGGATGCTATTTTCTGCGACAAAATTCTGTCTTTTATTAGCTCTATTGGATCTCTTTGTTTCCATTCGGCTACTTCTTCTTTGGTACGATATTTCTGAGGGTCAGACATCGAATGACCTCTGAATCTGTATGTTTTGAATTCTAAGAAAGTAGGGCCATCGCCTTTTCTGGCTCTTTCCGCCGCTCTACCCACTGCTTCGTGCACTATTTCTACGTCCATGGCGTCCACAGGCTCGGCAGGCATATCATAAGCCTCGGCTAATGTGTAGAGTTCTCTTACGTTTGAGGTTCTTTCTACAGAAGTACCCATGGCGTAGCCGTTGTTTTCTACCACAAAGATTGTAGGTATTTTCCAGGTCATGGCCATATTGAAGGCTTCGTGCAATGCTCCTTGGCGGGTGGCACCATCACCAAAATAGCAAATACAAACTTTGCCTGTGTTCAAATATTTCTCAGCAAAACCCAAACCAGCACCCATTGGAATCTGAGCCCCCACTATTCCGTGGCCTCCAACAAACCCAACTTCTTTGTCGAAAATGTGCATAGAGCCGCCTTTGCCTTTGGTTGTACCTGTCGCTTTGCCATAAAGCTCAGCCATTATTTTTCCTGGGTCAGTACCTAGAACCAAAGGATGGCCGTGGTCGCGGTAGGCCGTTATGTATTTATCGCCTTTTTCGAGAGCTGAAACTGCTCCAGAAGAACAAGCTTCTTGACCTATATATAAATGACAGAAACCTCTGATTTTTTGTTGGCCGTAGAGTTGGCCTGCTTTTTCTTCAAACTTGCGTTGCAATTGCATAGTTTCGTACCAAAAGATATACTGTTCTTTTGTGTATTTCACTTGAGCTGCCTCTTTCTTTTTGCTGGTTGCCATAAAGTTTTCGCTTAGAATTTTTTGGATTGCAAAAATAAGGATTAAAACTAAATAGAAGGAATATTATTGATAAAATCTATGTCTTTGGCCAAAAGATAGCATTTGTCTGATATATTTTTCTCTTCGTGGTTGTTTACAGAAATCTCTACTTGGCTGTAGTTGACAACAATTTCAGGATGATGGTTGTGTTTTTCTACTGTTTCAAACACCTTCTTGGTGAAATTAATCACATCAGTGTAGTTTTTGAAATTGAATAGTTTGTGAAGTTTTCCATCAGTAATTTTCCAATCTGTTTTGGTTAACTCCTCGATTTGAATTTTCGTAATTTCCATGGATATTTTTGTTTATTTGAATGCCTCTGGATACTGATAACGAAGTTTTTCGTGTATTTGTTTGTGGGTGGAGAGCTCGGCCCATGTGCCAATCAGTGAAAGTGTGCAAATAAAGGAAATAAAATAAGGATTAGTAAAAAGGGCGTTTTTGAAACTTTCGCTCAATATCAGATTATTGAGATTTAGAATGGAGCCACTCATTGAAATCCAGAGGGGTTGATATTTTTTTTGGATTAATTTTAGTTTTTCTTCACGTTTCATTTTGAACAATATTACAACTGCCGCCAATGCTGTAATTAGAAAGTAGGGCAGCACGAAGTATTTGTAAAGGTTGAATTGTAAATTACTTAAAATGAGGAATGTCAATGTTAACACCAGGAGTGTGTAAACAAGTTTTGGAAGTTTGAAGAACTCAAAAAAGTGCTTCCAATATTTTTTACGACTTTCTGAATAAGCGGCTTTGGCTCTTTCAGTGACGAAGTCTGAGAAGCCAAACAAACCGAAGTTTTTATATTTTGAAAGTAGTACTTTTTCGAAATCTTGGTTGGGAAATTGTTCCAATTCCGCCTCTATGGCTGACGCAAGATGATCTACCAGTTCTAATTGAATATCATGATATTCTACGTATTTTGCTTTTACGAAGTTTTCGATTTTTTGGATTTCGGTAACTGTAAGGGTCATGCTTTGAATATTTTAAAGTTTAAAATTTTCTTTTCTATGAAAAAATTTAATGTGGTTGATAACATTAGAATAGTCAACGTAAATACTATGCTCTGACTTACTTTATCCATTTGAATTTCAAATAGTGTAACAAACTGGATGATAAAAATCAAAGTAGAAATAGGTATTAGGACTATTTTAAATACCGATACGGTTTTCAGGGAATAATCTGTAAATACCCTCCTTTTGGTAGAAAACAACGAACTTAATGTTGAGTGTTTAAATGCCTCAACTAAATTGGTTTTTTCAATAATGAATGCGGCTAAAAAAATATTTAAGGGGATACTGAACCCTTGTGTAAAAGACCCTAGGCTATTTAATTTGAAATTGATGGCTGCGTATGGCAAAAACTTAAAGATTAACAGACCGATAAGTAACCAGATTAGTATTTTTGAAGTTAAAAAATTATTAGCTAAACTTTTGAAATACTCTGTTTTAATGTTTCTGTCGAAACACATTGCTTGTTGATATTCTAAGGCTTTTAAGCCGTAAAATTCTGAGATTTCGCCAAGCCTAACTTTCTGTTTGTAGGAATCAAAATTTTCATGGACCTCATTAAATGATTCCTCAAACGATTTACTTTCATTCATTTTATACTCTATTTCAGAGCAGAAATGATCGAACATTTCATCATAGAATTCTTTGAATGTAAGTTCACAAGAATTAAAATACTTCTCTATTTCAGCTATTTGTGAATTAGTCAGTTTCATGATAAACTAAGTTTTGGGTTTAAGATTAGGTTTAAATTTTCGGCAAAAGCTTTAAGCTCAGCTATTCTGTCCACTGCAACGGCGTTTCCTTTTGGCGTGATTTTGTAGTATTTTCTTGTGCGACCATCCACTTTTTCGAGTTCGGCTGTCAAAACTTCCTCGGCTTCCAATTTATGCAGAATAGGATAAAGTGCTCCTTCGGTTATCTGAATGTCGTCTTGGGTTAGTTCTTTAACTTTTTGCGTGATTTCGTAACCATACATTCTGCCGTTGTCGTGTAACAATTTCAGAATAATGGTACTCAAACTGCCTTTCAGATGCTGATTCATAATGAATTGATATAATTTGATACAAACATACATAATATTCTTATGCATCCAAATATTAGGTATACTTTTTTTTATGAAATTTATTTCAATCAAAAATGAATTTGACCAAGCCATAATTCTTCCGCACCTTTGTAGTCATTATGCATTTGCAAAAACTCCAGTTGTCCAATTTTAGAAATTACGAAAATCAATTTTATGAGTTTTCGGAGGGATTGAACTGTATTGTTGGTAAAAATGGAAGTGGCAAAACGAATCTACTCGATGCCGTTTATTTTCTGTCGTTGTGTAAAAGTTCTATTCACAGTCAGGATGCTTTGAGTATAAAGTTTGACGAAGATTTTGCTCAAATTGAGGGTCGTTTTGGTGAGGAATTAATCACTTGCTCTATGCAAAGAGGTGGGAAGAAGTCATTTTTTTATGACAAAGTACCTTACGAAAAACTCTCAGAGCACATTGGCAAATATCCTGTGGTTTTGATTGCTCCTGACGACACAGATCTCATACGCGATGGTAGTGAGATACGAAGAAAGCTTTTTGATGGCATACTTTCACAGATTGACGCAGAATATTTAAAACTGTATTTGTCTTATAATAAATCACTTGACCAGCGAAATAGTTTGCTGAAACAGTTTGCCGAGCATAATTATTTCGACGAAGATTTAGTTAGAATTTACTCAGATCAACTTTTGGCAACAGGCAGGAAAATATTTGAACTTAGGAATAATTTCATAACACAGTTTTTGCCCTTGTTTAAGAAACATTTTGACGAACTCTCCGACAACAGAGAAACGGTGGAAATCAACTATAACTCGGAGTGGGCAGATGAAAACTTTGAAGCGATTTTTCTAAAATCCATCGGCAATGATTTGGCAGCACTGAGAACCACCAAAGGAATACACAAAGACGACTATGAGTTTTGGATGGAAGGAAAACCGGTGAAGAAATTTGGTTCGCAAGGCCAACGAAAGGCTTTTATTATGGCTATCAGAATGGCTCAGTTTGATATACTTACACAAATTAAAGGTTTCAAACCTATTCTTTTGTTAGACGATATCTTCGATAAACTAGACGAAAAGCGAATCAAGAAATTGGTAGAAATGATTGATAGCAAAGTCTTTGGTCAGGTTTTTTTGACAGATGCTCGCCCTAACAGAACCAAAGAATTATTAAAGGGTATTGATGTGAAGTTTTTGGAGATTGGGTAAGGTTTATTGCGGTCGGTTGTGCAGACACCAACCGACCATCTAATTTTTTCACAACAAAGCCCTATCCAAATGCACATAACCACCATCAACATGAATGAGTTGACCTGTGGTATGACTCGAGCGATTTGACAAAAGGAAAACCACCATATTTGCCAATTCCTCGGCAGTGGTCATACGTTTACCTAGAGGAATTTTATCCTTTATTTTCTCTAGTGTTTCATCAGGATTCGGCAAGGTTTTTATCCATTTGTCGTAAAGCGGTGTATAACATTCCGCCACCACAACAGAATTTACTCGGATACCATACTTCAACAATTCCACTGCCCACTCACGGGTTAAGGCGTTGCGAGCACCGTTGGCTGCGGCATATCCTGAAGTACCTCCTTGTCCCGTTTCGGCAGTTTTCGAGGTAACATTTACAATTGAACCCTTGGTTTCAATCAATGATGGTAAACAATATTTCGCCAATAAATAATAATGGACAACGTTGCGGTGAAGTGATGCCATAAAGCCCTCATAATCTCCATTTTCGAGGCCTATTCCGTCGTTGGCACCTGCATTATTTACCAAACCATGTATCTTTCCAAAGCGAGCTAAAACCGCATCTACAGCTTTTTTGCATTCGTCAGGGTTCGAAAGTTCTGCCTCTACGGTAAATCCAAATCCACCGGCGACGGTTACCTTTTCCAAAGCCAATTCGTTGTCTTTTGCATTTCTTCCGATAATTACCGGAAACGCACCTTCTAATGCTAATTGACTTACAATTCCTTCTCCAATTCCTTTGGCACCACCGGAGACAATTATTACTTTTTCTTTGAGATTTAGATTCACTGTAGTTTATTTTTTAGCCCAATAATCCAAAACCATTACCTTGTCAAGATGAGGCATAAGAACTTCCACAAAAGCCTTATGGTCAGGGTGAGGCAAGTAAATTGCTCTATCTTCTTCGCTGCTGAATGTTACAAAAAATACGTGAGTAAAGCCATTGTCAAGACCTTCTGGACTGTTGTTGGTGCCCCATTCATAGTCTTTTATTTGTTTGATTTTGCCCTTCAGTCCATGAAAAGCATCTTCCACTTTTTTAACATCGGCTGCCGAGGATGTTTCTTTGAATTTAAACATCACTACATGTCTTAATTCTTTTTTTTGTGAAAAACCCGAAGTAGAAATTGCCATAAATAACGCTGCGATTAAGAATGATTTGAATGATAAGGTGCTGAAAATATGCATGTTTGGGAATGGTTGAATTTTATTAAAAATATAATCTCAGCAAAAATAGAAATACCTTCCTTTTAATAAAATTAATTAGGAAGAAATAATCGTTGGATGTAGTTTTATTTATCAAAAAAACAAAAGCATGGCAAAGTTGGACACAACAAAATATGTGGAAGGAGTAAATAATTATTACTACACTTTTGCAGAATTTCCTGACGCTAAAGTCTTTAAAGATGAGACTTCAAAAGACTGGGTGCAGCATCTGTTATTTGGTGATTTCATACAGATTATTGACTTAGAAATCAAAAATAACCGCGTAAAAGTGAAAGCTAGAAACAATTTTGGGTGGATTTCTGTGAGTGAAATCCGAAAAGAAAGAGTGCTCGAGGTTAACTTTATAGATATTGGCCAAGGGGACGGATGCCATGTGGTAACTCCTGCTGACGAGCACTTTATAATTGATGCCGGCGAAGGGGACAATATGAATCGCTACCTTACTTGGAGGTTTAATTTGTACAAAAAAAATCAGCCGATAAAACTGAATTTTCAGGCCATAATCAGTCATGGTGATATGGATCATTATGGCGGATTTAGGGATTTGTTCAAAAATAAGGTATTGCGTTTTTCGAATGTTTATCACCAAGGTATTGTAGAGCGACCAGAAGCGGGGAAGGTTTCTTTTGGAAAAATTGAGGAAGGTTTAATAACCGAATTGGTAAGTAATACCACAGAGATGAAAGCCATAATTACTGATCCGAACAAGTTAAGTGGCAAAGGATCAACTTACCCAAAAACCCTTGCCGAGGCATTAAAAAGCAATCCGAACGTAAATTTTAAGATGCTAAATATCGAAAACAATTACTTGGATGCTTTTACAGACCAAAATTTTGTAAATGGCAAGGAGTTTTCTATGAAAATTCTTGGGCCGATTCCTCAAACAAAAAACGGAAAGAAAGGTCTGAAATCAATCGACAAAGGCGGTAAAGATAAAAATGGACATTCGGTTATAATAAAATTGAAGTACGGAAATCTTCGGCTTTTACTTGGAGGTGATTTGAACGAAGAATTTGGTAAGATTATGCACAAACATTATGCTGACAATAATATCCTAGATGAGCTAGTAGTTGATGCCGCAAAAGCTTGTCACCATGGTTCAAATCATTTTGATTTGGACTTCTTGAAAGCCGTAAATGCTGCCGCTACGGTTATTTCAAGTGGAGACGATGAGCCCTATTCTCATCCAAGACCTGATACTTTGGGAGCTTTGGGTAAGCATGGCTATGGCGAAAGACCCATGATTTTTAGTACTGAATTGGCCAGGTCAAATAAAGAAATCACTTATAAAAATCTCATAAACTTGAACGATTGGGGAAAGCAAGTTGCCGATTTGAAACTTCAAAGAAAGGCTATTCTTGATGGAAATGATCCGAATAAGGCCGAACTTTTGAAGGAAATGGATAAGAAAACTACTGATATTCAGAAGGACATTAACTCATTTCTTACACGTTTTGGTATGATAAATCTCCGTTCGGATGGAAACCGAATGATAATTGCTCAAAAATATGAACGAGATGCCCCAAGCGGCAAATGGGATATCCAAGAAATGGAATTTGATGCCAGTACAGGTCGTTTTGAGAGAGAAGGGTAAAACTCTTACAGATGCTTCATGTAAGTCGCCAAGTCTTTGTCGCCTCTGCCCGATAGTCCTATCACCACCGTTTCGCCTTTTCCGGCTCCCAAATAATTGAGAACTGCCAATGCGTGGCTCGATTCTATGGCTGGAATTATACCTTCCAGTTTGGTAAGCTCAAAGCCTGCTGAAAGCGACTCATCGTCTGTAATTCCGTAAAAAGTGGCCCTTTTGCTTTCCCATAAATGTGCATGCAATGGCCCGATGCCGGGGTAATCCAAACCAGCTGAAATAGAATGTGGCTCTACCACTTGGCCATCAAATGTTTGCATCAAAAGGCTCTTACTTCCATGCAATATACCTGGTTTCCCCAGAAATGTAGTGGCGGCTGATTTTCCAGTTTTTACACCATGACCTGCGGCTTCAGCAGCTATGATTTTTACAGAAGGTTCGTCCAGGAAATGGTAAAAAGTACCTGCGGCGTTTGACCCTCCTCCAACACAAGCTATCACATAATCTGGGTTTTCTGAGCCAGTTTGCTCAAAAAGCTGGGTTCTAATTTCCTCGGAAATAACGGACTGGAATCTAGCCACCATGTCGGGGTAGGGGTGAGGGCCAACTACCGAACCAATGATGTAATGCGTATCTGTCGGATTGTTTATCCAGTGTCTCATGGCCTCGTTTGTGGCATCTTTGAGGGTTCTTGAACCACTTTTTGCTGGTCTTACTTCTGCACCGAGCATTTTCATACGAGCAACATTAGGTGCTTGACGTTCGATGTCGATTTCGCCCATGTACACAATGCACTCCAAGCCCATCAATGCACACATGGTGGCGGTGGCCACGCCGTGTTGTCCTGCACCGGTTTCGGCTACTATTTTCTTTTTATTGAGTTTTTTGGCCAATAATATCTGCCCGAGGGTATTGTTAACCTTGTGAGCTCCGGTGTGACAGAGGTCTTCTCTTTTTAAGTAGACATTGGTTTGGTATTTTTCTGAAAGTCTTTCTGCATGAAATAGCGGCGTCGGACGACCAACGTAATCTTTCAGAAGACGCTGGAACTCCTCTTGAAAACTCGGCTCATACATGATTTTGAGATAGTTTTCACGCAATTCTTCTACATTTGGATAGAGCATTTCGGGAATAAATGCTCCACCGAAATTTCCGTAATACCCTCTTTCGTCCACCTGAAATGGTGAGTTTTCTTTTAGACTTTTCATTTTTTTAGTTTTACCGCTAAGTCGCTAGGTCGCAAAGATTTTTCTTTGGCTTGTCGAATTATTGGTTAAGTTTAATTTTTCCAAAAAGCTCTTTTAAAGCTTCAATATCTTTGTTTGCAGGGCTGAGTTCAAATTTGCTATTCACGTCAATTCCCACAAAGTTCTTATTTTTTATAATACCTAAATCTTCCAAATTTTTTAAAGAAATACCTCCCGCTAGCAAAAATGGGGTTCTGCCTTTATATTCTTCTAAAATTTTCCAGTCGAAAGCTTTTCCATGTCCACCATAACCGCCTTCTGCTTTGGTATCGAACAAGAAATAATCTGCAAAGTTTTCAAAATTAACGGTTTCTGAAAAATCAAATGAATTGTCAACCGAAAATACTTTTAAGACTTTTAGGCCTTCTTTTTTTAATTGTTCACAAAATTCGACGGTCTCATTTCCATGTAACTGCACAAAATCTAGGCCGCATTCTTTTGAAATATCAATTACTTTTTCGAGGCTTTCATTTACAAAAACACCAGTCTTTTGAATACTCCGAGGTAAAGATTTTAGTATTTCCTTTTCCAAAATATCTCCGGTATATCTCGCCGATTTAGGGTAAAAAATAAAACCCATAAAATCAGGTTGCAGCTCTGCCAAAGCCAGAATATTCTGACTTTCTCGCATTCCGCATACTTTGATTTTTAGCATTTTTTGAAGGCATTAAGGCACCAAGGCAAAAGGCATCAAGGCAATAGTTTACATTATTAATTCTACGAATTCCTCTAAGGCTTTGGCTGGGTTGCTTGTTTTCATGAAATTTTCGCCCATTAAAAACCCTTTATAACCGATTTCTATTAACTGTTTTACGGTATCTGGATGACTGATACAACTTTCTGATATTTTCACTTTGTCGTTGGGTATAAAATCAAAAAGCTCGATGGAAGCATTTACATTGTTTTCAGCAAAGTTTTTCAGATTGCGGTTGTTTACACCTACTATATCTACATTAGCCAGTGGGCTTTTATCTATTTCTTCCTTATTATGAACCTCTAAAAGCACCTCCAAGCCCAATTCGTGGGCCTTTTTACTCAAAACTTCTATTTCTTCACTTTCTAGGTTGGCGGCAATCAACAAAATCACATCCGCACCCCAAGCTTTGGCTTCATAGATTTGGTATTCATCAATCATGAAATCTTTTCGAAGAAGCGGTGTGTCAGGATTGTGCTCTCTGGCAATTAACAAGTCTTCTTTGAATCCCCCAAAAAACAAAGTGTCTGTAAGTACGCTTATGCCCGCCGCACCCGCTTTTGTATAACCCGCCGTTGTTTCGGCTATGCCTGCACCTACGTTAATTTCACCTTTCGATGGCGATTTTCTTTTATATTCCGAAATTATACCACTAGTTCCAGAGGCCAACAAAGCCGATTTCAGTGAGTTTGTTTTTTTGTTGAAATACACCGAATTTTTCAACTCTTCAATACCCACTTTTTCTTTGGCACGAGAGACTTCAATCTTTTTGTTTTCAATTATTTGATCTAAAATCGTCATTCAGCTTTCTTGTTATCATTTTTTCGTACTCGGCTCAAGGTTTCGGGCGTAAGGCCCAAAAACGAAGCTATATATTTTTTGGGTGCTCTATCGTAAATGTCAGGAAACATCTCCCTGAAAGCATCGTTACGTTTTTGGGCACTCATCATTCTCAGAAACCGCACGCGTTCGTCGTACATTACCAAATACATTTCCGTAAGAATTCGTCCAATATAATTGGCTTCTGGCACAGAATCATATAATTCCTGCATCGATTTGTTTGTAATCGATATCATCTGAGAATCTTCCAAAAGCTCTATGGTTTCAACAGACGGTGCTTTTGGAATATAGCTATGCGGAATGTAAATAAATCCAAACTCACCTACAAACCAAGACGTCACGTCAGTTTTGGTTTTATTTTCTTCAATCGTATAAAACGACCTCACCATTCCTTTCTCAATAAAATATAAGCGGTCGTTTATTTCTCCCGCTTTTACAAGTATATCTCCTGCCTTACCAGTGTGCCTGGTAAGTCTTTTAACTAGCATTTTTTCAGTTTCCTTTTTTATAGGATGTATTGCTTTCAATGATTCTACAAAAGAAGTAAACATATTGTTTTAATTTTTTACAAATATAATGCAACCCTAACATAAAAAAATTGCATCTTGAGATTGAAACTGATTATATGGCTAAAATTTTATCACTTTTCGAAACTGAATACGATCTGGCAAGGGCTCTGATAAAAGGAGACCCAAATGCACAGCGACTGTTCTATGAAAAGTTTTCCGGCAAGTTTCTGGCTATTTGTTGCAGGTACGTTAGTGACAGAATGGCGGCGGAAGATTTGATGGTGGAAAGTGTGATGAAAATTTTTGAAAAAGTAAGTCAGTTTGGTTTTAAAGGAAGTTTTGAGGGTTGGGCGAAAAGGTTGGTGGTAAACGAGGCATTGATGTACTTGCGTAGCAAAAAAATGTTGGAGGTTGGATTGGACGATGTCGCTGAATTGCATAATTCGTACAGTCAAATTCTTGATTTTGAGTCGGATGAGCTAATGCAACTCATACAGTCGCTTCCGAATGGATACCGTACGGTCTTCAATCTGTATGCCATAGAGGGCTATAACCATACAGAAATAGGAGACATGCTCGGGATTTCGGAAGGTACCTCTAAATCGCAGTTGAGCAGAGCGAGAGCAATCTTGCAAGAACAATTATTGAAAAATGAGAAATACGGATATATCGTTTAAAAAAACTAGTGTATGAATCCTATAGATGATTTTTTTCAGGGAAAACTAAACAACCACGAGGTGGCTCCAAGCGAAAGAGCCAATCAGTTGTTTTTGAGTAGATTAGAGGCTAAAAAAAAGAAGAAATCTGTGCCATATTGGTACTTTGCCTTGGCTGCTTCTTTGTTTATTGTTTCGTTGGTGGGTGTTTATTACTATCAGGAGCAAAATGATGCTCAGGGTGTTTTGACTAATAGCGAGGAGCTTAATTCAAGTACTGACACTAACCGTAATAAAAATTTAGCTGAAGTTTCGCACGAAAAAATAATGGAAGCTAAGAAATCTGGAGTTCATCAGGCCGAGTCTAAAAAAACAGTATTAGAAAGTAATGTTACAGATGTTTTTTCTTCCAGTGCTGAAATTGTTTTGACCAACCCAAAAGTTGTGCAAACAAGTGAAAAGAAAGAAATGCAAGCAGTGGAAAACAAAAAGTTAGAGGAGTTTTTTGAAACAGAAAACAATACCAAGATGGCCAATATTGAAGAGGCCAGACAAAATAAACTGGAAGAGACATTGATTTATTTAACGCCCATTTTGGCTATGAATCAAGTAAATACTTTTAACGGTTCTCTAAGAATTCCTGAAAACACCAAAACCACTTCTGATGAATACTTTTCTGATGATAAATCACTGGTAACAAGAGTTTTGGATGAAGTTAAGCATTTGAAAAAAGGTGAAAAAGTGGATTTCAACAAACTTGGATTTAAACCAATAGAGGAGCTGGCTTTAGACAAAGAAGGATTCATAGTGTCAGAAACAAACCAAATAAAAGATAAAATAAACTGGATAAAAGCAAGATTAAACAACAATTAGAAAATTTATGAAAAAGTTACTTTTAATTACATTACTCACGGGTTGTCAGTTTGCGGTGTCAGCCTCCGCACCAAGAGACACCACTATTATTGAGTTCAACGACAAAGGCACCAATAATAAAGTGAAGGTCATCACAAACAACAACAAAATCGTGGAATTGCCAAAATCTCTAAATTTAGAAAACG
Source organism: Leadbetterella sp. (assembly GCA_035299025.1). Lineage (GTDB taxonomy): Bacteria > Bacteroidota > Bacteroidia > Cytophagales > Spirosomataceae > Leadbetterella. Next base: position 504,492 of record DATGXK010000008.1, on the reverse strand, counting down.
TTTTAAGGGCCATTGGAGTGGATTCTAACGAAAGAGAACGAGCCTTGGTATTGATCAGCAAAGGTGGGGCAAAGAAAGACACGCTCTTGGTGGTTTCGAAAGAAGGGCAAAGAATAAAAATAATAACCAAAGAAATGGTTATGAAAAGCGACACTACCATCAAAGAAAGCGAAAGACGAGTGGAGGACGAAATAGAGACTTTCGATAACGATGATCATGACTCTGATAGGGATTACGACTCTGATGGGGATCACAATAAGCATTCAAAGAAAAAAAGTCCGAAAGAAAAGAGGTTTTTCTCTAAAAGCGATTTCGGAACTTACATAGGCTTAAACAATTTTGCCCATGCCAACGAAGTTTCGGCACCTAGCCAGCTAAACGGACTAAGAACATGGCAATCAAGATATGTGGCACTGTCATTACGAAAAAACGCTACACTTGTAAAAGGTGCTAAAGTAGATGTTGCCTTCTCCTATGGTCCAGAGATAGCTTGGTATAACTTTATGTTGAAAAATAGCAATGTGGCAAGAGAAGTAGATTTGTCGGGTAAAAGCATGGTACAATTTGTAGCAAACACCAAAGAAACCGAGAAAAGCAAGTTGGTGATGCCGTATTTGAATTTTCCTGTTTTGTTGAATTTTGGATTTAAGGAAGATAAATTTAAAATGGGTTTCGGAGGATATGCAGGGTATAGAATTGGTGGGTATACCAGAGAAAAGTTCTCCAAAAGAAGCGAAGATAAAATCAAAGGAGATTTCGGTTTGAATGACTTCATCTATGGTGTAACTGCTGAGGTGGGTAAAAAGAATGGCATGACCCTTTTTGTGAGATACGACATGAACAAACTTTTCAAAGAAAGTCAAACCAATTTCAAAGATATTCAGGCATTTAGTGTTGGATTTAGGCTGTAAATCCAATGTAGAATCTAAAGATCAAAAGGGCTGCAAAGCCCTTTTGTTGTTATAATAGAGACAATGATTCGGAAGATGTGAAAATCTAGTCCTCAATATCTAATATCTAAGTGTTGGTCTTAGATAATCCAACACAATTTTAACTGAGAAAATTTGTTGAGCGAGCTAAAGAAGAAATAATCCTGACGTTCTGCTTTAATAGGACTCTCACTTGAATTATTTTTACTTAAATTATTTGCATTCTAAAACCTTATAATTGAGGAGGGTATTGCTTTTGACGATATAAATCGAAGGAATTCTGCGAAATTTTATAAAGAAATTTTCAGAGAAAGTTTTGTCAATATAAAAAAAGGTTCTACTTTTGCATCTCCTTTCGAAAAGGGCATGTTCTTTGATAGTATTTGGGGGTGTACCAGAGTGGCCAAATGGGGCAGACTGTAAATCTGCTAGCGTGAGCTTACGGTGGTTCGAATCCATCCGCCCCCACCAAAAAAGTGTTATAAGCGGGAGTAGCTCATTTGGTAGAGCGATAGCCTTCCAAGCTATAGGTGGCGGGTTCGAGCCCCGTCTCCCGCTCTGTTCCATTAAAGCCTTTGTAGCTCAGTGGTAGAGCACTTCCTTGGTAAGAAAGAGGTCGGCAGTCCGATTCTGCTCAAAGGCTCAACACTGTTTTAAGATACGTAAAGATTTTCGAGTAATTGGGTTTTCTGATTGCTCTTTTTTAGTAAAAACAATTTTGAACAACATAAATTTTATCAAATAAAATGGCAAAAGAAAATTTTGACCGTAGTAAACCTCACGTAAACATTGGTACTATCGGTCACGTTGACCACGGTAAAACTACATTGACAGCTGCTATCACTTCAGTATTGGCCAATAAAGGTCTAGCTGCGGTTAGAGATTTCTCGTCAATTGATAATGCACCTGAAGAAAAAGAGCGTGGTATTACAATCAATACTTCTCACGTGGAGTATCAGACTGCTAATCGCCACTACGCACACGTTGACTGTCCAGGTCACGCTGACTACGTTAAAAACATGGTAACTGGTGCTGCCCAAATGGACGGAGCTATCATCGTGGTAGCTGCTACTGACGGTCCAATGCCACAAACTCGTGAGCACATCCTTCTTGCTCGTCAGGTAGGTGTTCCTGAGCTTGTTGTATTTATGAACAAAGTTGACTTAGTAGATGATCCAGAACTACTTGAATTAGTAGAAATGGAAATCAGAGAGTTACTTTCATTCTACAAATTCGATGGTGACAACATTCCAGTGATTCAAGGTTCAGCTCTTGGTGGTTTGAACAACGAGCCTCAGTGGGTTGCTAAAATCGAGGAGTTGATGGAAGCTGTTGATACATTTATTCCACTTCCTGCTCGTGCTACTGACAAGCCTTTCTTGATGCCAGTTGAGGACGTATTCTCAATCACTGGTCGTGGTACTGTAGCTACAGGTCGTATCGAGACTGGTATCATCAACTCTGGTGATGCAGTAGATATCCTTGGTATGGGAGCTGAAGGTCTTAAATCAGTAGTAACTGGTGTTGAGATGTTCCGTAAAATCCTTGATAGAGGTGAAGCCGGTGATAACGTAGGTCTTTTGTTGAGAGGTATCGACAAAGAGTCTATCAAAAGAGGTATGGTAATCTGTAAGCCAGGTTCTGTGAAGCCTCACACTAAATTCAAAGCTGAGGTTTACGTTCTTTCGAAAGAAGAAGGTGGACGTCACACACCATTCTTCAACAAATACCGTCCTCAGTTCTACTTCAGAACTACTGACGTAACTGGTGAGATTTTCCTTCCAGAGAATGTTGAGATGGTTATGCCTGGTGATAACATCACTATTACTGTTAACTTGATCAACGCTATTGCGATGGACAAAGGTCTTCGTTTTGCGATTCGTGAAGGTGGACGTACAGTAGGTGCTGGTCAGGTAACTGAAATCCTTGAGTAATCGATTAGATTAATCATATTTTAAGAAAGCACTCTAGAAATAGAGTGCTTTTTTTGTGTTTAGATCTTCAGTGTTTGATTTATTAACTTCAATTTTTTACATTTGATTTTAATAATTGATATATATGAGTTCTTTAGAACTGAAAACCAAAGTTAAAAGTAGGATTGATAGCATAAGTGAAGATTCTCTTTTGAACGAAATCTTGGATTTAATTGAATTTGAAGATGGCAGTCAGATTGTTGCAACCTTCAGTCAGACCCAAATTGACGAATTAGAAATTTCAAAGAAGCAAATAGAAACTGGTAATTTCATAACCCACGCAAATTTAAAAGAAAAGTTTGTTAGATGGCAAAGCAAATAGTTTGGTCGGATTCTGCGGTCAATCAGTTTAACGAAATCTTGGAGTTTTGGGAAGAACATAATAAGTCCGATTCTTACAGTTTAAAATTGTATTCTAGGATTACAACTGCAATAGAGAAAATAAGTCGTTTTCCAGAAATAGGGAAACCATCAAATGTGTCATTTGTAAGAATTAAGATTTCAGGGAAATATCTTATTATTTACGAAAATCTTGAAATAGAGATTCGTATTTTGGCTATTTGGGATTCCAGACAAAATCCCGTTAAGTTTGAAAAGCTTTTAAAGAAACTCAGAAACTAAAGTTCTTTTAGTATATTTTTATATTTATTCAACCCATAAAAATGAAACGTAGAGATATTTTAAAGACAGCTCTCTCAGGAGCTGCAGTTACCTCAATTAGTATAGACAGCTTTGCTGCCAAACCCAAGAAGAGCAAGCATAATTTCACTTTTTGCTTAAACACCAGCACAATCCGAAAACAAAACATTGGATTAATGGCCGAAATAGAAACTGCCGCTAAGGTGGGTTTTGATGGCATAGAAATTTGGATGGGTACGCTGGAGAAGTATGTGAAAGATGGAGGTAAATTGGCTGATGTAAAGAAGAAATCAACCGACTTGGGTATTGTGATTGAAGATTCCATCGGCTTTGCCAAATGGATTGTTGATGACGAAACCGAAAGAGGTAAAGCCATGGAACAGCTTAAACGTGAAATGGACATGCTTGCTCAAATCGGATGTAAACGTATAGCTGCTCCGCCTTTCGGTGCCACTACTGGGGCAGATATTGACTTGAAAAAGGCTGCTGAAAGGTTCTATAAAGTAGTAGAGTTGGGTAAAGAAATGGGCGTTTTGCCGCAACTTGAACTCTGGGGATTTTCGAAGAATTTGCATTTATTTGGCGAAACTTTGTTTGTTGCAGCAGAAAGTGGACATCCCGATGCCATTATTTTGCCCGATGTTTATCATCTTTTCAGAGGAGGTTCTCCTTTTGAGGCTTTGAGTATGATTGCTGGCAATAAAATGCAGATGTTTCACATGAATGACTTTCCGGCTAGTGCCGATAAAAATACTATTACAGACGGTATGCGTGTAATGCCGGGAGATGGAGTGGCTCCTTTCAAGGACATTTTGGGTATTTTGAATAACAAAAATACCCCAATTGTGCTGTCATTGGAGATTTTCAACGAGGAGGTTTGGAAAATGGATGTAACTGAGGCTTGTAAGTTGGGAATAGACAAAATGAGGAAGGTGGTCAATGATGTCTTTAATTGACCTTGATAATGCCAAGGAAGGCTTTGGTAGTTAGTTGAAGTCTGTTTGAGAATTTCTTAATCTAATCCAATTCATCTGTTTTTCGTATCTTTGTAGGATTAACCCTTATTTATGTCTGACAAAAAGAACTCCAAAGCTATATTTTTTATACTTGTTACTGTACTCATTGACGTCATTGGTATCGGTATAATTATTCCGATAATGCCAAGTTTGTATCAAGAACTTACTGGCGGTACTGTAAGCGAGGCTTCCCAATATTCCGCTTATTTGGTTTTTATATATGCCCTTATGCAGTTCATATTTTCTCCGATTATCGGTGGATTGAGTGATCAATACGGACGCAGACCTGTTTTGCTTATGTCACTTTTTGGTTTTGGTCTAGATTTCATCTTTTTGGCTTTGGCTCCTAATATTGGGTGGTTGTTCGTTGGAAGGGTCATTTCCGGGATAGCTGGGGCGAGTTTTACAACAGCCAATGCTTACATTGCAGATATTACAGAACCAGAGAAGCGTGCCCAGAGTTTCGGGATGATTGGAGCGGCTTTTGGACTCGGATTTATTATCGGACCTTCTTTGGGCGGCATTTTGGGTGAGTATGGCACACGCATTCCGTTTTGGGTCTCTGCTGGATTGGCCATACTCAATTGGCTCTACGGTTATTTTATTTTGCCAGAGTCATTACTTCCAGAGAATCGAAGGAAGTTTGATATAAAGAGAGCGAATCCCATCGGAAGCCTATTGAATCTTAAAAAGTATCCGTATGTTTTGGCCTTGGTTTTATCTTTATTTTTGGTAAATGTTTCAAACTTTGCAACGCAAGGCACATGGTCTTTTTATGGGATAGAAAAATTTGCTTGGTCGAAGTTAGAGGTGGGTTTGTCTTTGGGTTTCGTAGGGCTGATGGTTGCCATTGTTCAGGGAGGATTAATTAGAGTTATTATTCCGAAACTGGGCCAAGAGAAGTCTTTATTTTTGGGATTGGCAATAAATGCTTTGGGATTGGCAGCGTTTGCGTTTGCTTCTTCTTCATGGATGATGTACGCCATTATGGTTCCATTCGCAGTTGGTGGGTTGGCTGGCCCAGCTTTTCAAGGAATTATCTCCAATCAGGTAGGTAAAAATGAACAAGGTGAGTTACAAGGTGGTTTGACAAGTCTGATGAGTATAGCAGCTATTATTGGCCAGCCTTTGATGCTCGGGTTGTTTAGGACATTTACGAAAGAAAATGCCCCCGTATATTTTCCAGGGGCACCGTTTTTGATGGGTGGCTTGCTCTCTCTGATAAGTTTAATGTTGGTTTTTAGAACAATTAAGAAAGAAAATTTAAAGGATTAATTGCTCCGACAAAAAAAATAAACTAAATTTGCAGCCCGATTGATATAAACAGGTATAGTTTAAAGGTAGAACTACGGTCTCCAAAACCGTCGGTCTGGGTTCGAGTCCTAGTACCTGTGCAAATTCGACAAGAGGATTGTCTGAAAAACATTAAGAATTATGAATAAATTAGTTCAGTTTGTAAAAGATTCATGGCACGAAGTAACCAATGAAGTTCATTGGCCAAAAATGGGTGAATTGCAAGCAAGTGCCACACTCGTATTGATTGCGTCTATTATATTTGCTTTGGTAGTAGGTAGTATTGACTTTTTGATTGACAACGCTCTCAGATTGTTGTACCAATCAATATAATTATAAATTCCCAATCATGAGTGAATTCAACTGGTATGTAGTAAGAGCAGTTTCTCAACAAGAGAAGAAAATTAAAAACTACATTGAAAACGAGGCTGTAAGAAGAAAATTGACGGATTTTATTCCCGAAATCTTGATACCTTCGGAGAAAGTTGTTACCGTAAAAAACGGTAAAAAGACGGTTAGAGAGAAAAACTTCTTCCCTGGTTATATCCTTATTAATGCGGATCTTAGCAATGGTGAGGTTCTTCACCTTATAAAGAGTATTCCTGGTGTTATTGGTTTCTTGGGTAAGAATGGTGGAGCATCTATAGAGCCTGAGCCTTTGAGACAATCTGAGGTGAACAGAATATTGGGTGTTCAGGAGCAAATTTCAGAAGAGAGTATTGACTCGGGCGTTTCGTTTGTTCAAGGCGAAGCCGTGAAAGTTATTGATGGACCATTTAATGGTTTTGAAGGAACTGTAGAGGAAGTTTTCGACGAGAAGAAAAAGCTAAGCGTAAGTGTAAAGATTTTCGGAAGAAGCACTCCAGTGGAGTTGGGTTATCTTCAGGTGGAAAAAATGTAAGACTTGTTTTAAAGATATATTGAAAGAGCCGATTCGAAAGAGTCGGCTCTTTTTTTGTGATTTATATAAATTTCTTGAAGAGTTAAATACAAAAAACTCATTGGGAAATCGGCTGCAATAAAAGTTGAAGGTGATCCGCGATGATTCATATCTATTTCCGAGCCTCGGTAAACCTATTCCGTTAGGTTTTAGGATACCCATTATAGCTACTTTGCCAAACCGTACAATGGACCGATTGTTTCGCCAGAATGTCTATTGAGCTTTTTGGGTTAAATTGATTTCTCATACTGCCTTTCTAATGTATTTATTAAATTTTAGTCAAATTAACCTTTGTTAACATTTCTAATGCAACGCTCAGGCACTTTCTTACATCTATCATTCAAAGCTATTACAAAATAATTACCGTTCACATAAAACAATCAACCACTAATGTATAAATAGTACCTTGTAGTGCATAGTACTATTATCTTTGTATCGTTAATTAAATGAAAAGCTATTACAATTAAAATTTTAAAAAAAGTACAATTATGAAAAAGCTAGTTAAAACATTCGCCTTATTGTTGTTCACTGTTTCAGTTTCTTTGGCTAATCCTAAGCCACAAAGTTTCAAAGTTGGTATGTACAATGTCCAAAACTCACATTCGCTGAAAGTGTTTGTTGAAAAACAAAAAGGTGATAACCTTAGGGTAGAGTTAAAAGACAACAAGGGGTCGGTTATAATGACCAAGTATGCCGACAAAAAAAGCGATAAAGCGGCTTATTGCTTCGATTTGGCCCAATTGGACTCTGGGGCTTATCAGCTGGAAATAACCAACGATAAGGAAGTATTTGTGAAAGACCTCAATGTGGTTAACACCGAAAAAATTGAGGTGGAGAAAAAGATTATTTTATAAGTTTAGGTTAATAAAAAGTACAGAAGGCGGCCGATGGCCGCTTTTTGTATTTTAAGCTCTTGTGTACTTGTTTTTAATGTAATAAAACCTAAGAAACCCAAAAATGGTTAATAGAACCAGCGGAAGGGCAATATTTATTAATCGCCATTTGGTCTGCTCGTTCTTGATTTTGAGTTTGTCCAATGGTCTTAAGCCTACACTTTTAGACTTGGCCGTCAATAGGCCTGATTCGTCTATGAGATAATTCAGGGCATTAATTACAAAATCTTGGTTCCCATACTGATGCTGTGAAAACCTATCGAAACCCATAGGATAAGGATTGCCGGTTTTTCTATCAACTTCGTTTACAATGATATCTCCGTCTGAACACACCAATATTTTCGTCGGAACTGAGGTTGTTTTCAGACCAGTATTGGCAAAACTGTTTTGGAGGATAGATTTGAAAGTGCCTTCTACCAAATAGGCTATGCTCTTTACACCGCTTTGGTATTCCGCTTCGTCGGTGTCTGTTCGGGCCTCGTTGTAAGTAATCAGGGCAGGAGCATTGAGTACCTTCGTATACTGCGTTGTTAAAAGTAAAGGTGTTTTTTTCAATCCATCGTTTTTATTTACCGTGTCTATGCTGGCCGTAAACTTGGTATAAACCATGTCGATATTTTTTGTAATCAGACTGTTGCTAAAGCTGTTAATTAACGGAAAATATCTGTAGGGCATGGGCTGAATATTCGGCTTATCACCCATATTACCTACCACAAGTGGTATTATGGCGGCGTTTAGGCCATCTTTTACGATGTTTTTGTTTATCCTTAAGCCATATCTAAAGAGCATGTCGTCAAGGTTTACGTTCAGTGGTTGGGCAAATGAGCCTTCAAGCCCAACGGAGTCTACTTTGAGGCCATCCACAAAAAATAGCACTCGGCCGCCATTCATAATATACTGGTCTATTTTGAGCTTTGTGCTGTCGTCAACGGGCTGGTCGGGTTTCGGAACAATGAGGGCATCAAGTCCCGCAAATGATGGGGATTTCTTTGAATCGATGATGTATAGGTCATAGTATTCTTGAAGTGTATTTATCAGTCCCGCAAAATTAATTGGCTGAAGATTGGTGAATTCAGAGAGTAGTCCAATCTTCTTTTTGCTGGTGTTGGTCAATTTTTGAATGGCTGAGGCCAGTTCATATTCTACGTTTTCGTAGGATTGATTGAGCTTTGTTTGCGAGTCGTTGGCCAGATTGGCTTTTAGGAGAAGTACCGGTACTTCTTTGTTATCATACCAAACGGTGGCATAAGGAAACACCAGGTTTTCAACTTTTTTGCCATCTTCTTTTGCAAATATATTGGTAGGCTGCATGCCTTTTTCTACAAGCTCTTTGAAAAGTTTGTTTCTTTCTTCCTCTGAGCCATTGTATGGGTTAATGAATTGATAATCAATATTATCTTCACCGAAATATTTAAATTCTACTAGTGTTTCTTTCACTGCCCTTTTGAGCCTTTCGAACCCACCAGGGAGGTCTTCGCCATCTAGATATACTTTTATAACTACTTGATTAGGGAGAGTGCTAAGTAAGTTTTTGCTCGACTCAGAGATGGAATATCTTTTATCTGCGGTAAGGTCGGCTCTAAAATATACCCAAAAACCTATGATGTTTAGAGCTATAATGGAGAGAATCAGAATAATATTGTTTTTCAATATTTTGCTCATTCGGTAATTTAAATTTGACCTAAAATTACGCTAAATTTGGCTAAAATTAAAGTCAGAAATGCAAAGTGCGGATTATTGGATAGAAAAACTAGGATTACTGGCTCACCCTGAGGGCGGTTTTTATAAAGAAACCTACAAATCGAGCGATGCGGTATCCAATGATTGCCTTCCTGATAGGTTTTCGGGGAACAGAGTTTTTTCAACCGGGATATTTTTTTTGTTAAAATCGGGGCATTTTTCGGCTTTCCATAAAATACAATCAGACGAAATGTGGCATTTTTACGAAGGGCATACTCTTGAAATAGTTTACATTGATCATACTGAAAACCTCCAAATCATTAAACTCGGAAGAAACCTAGATAATGGTGAGGTACTGCAAGCTGTGGTTCCGGCTAATACGTGGTTTGGAAGCTTTTTGCCAGAACAATCTGACTATGCTTTGGTGGGATGTACGGTATCGCCGGGCTTTGATTTTCAAGATTTTGAGTTGGCAGATAGAAAAGTGCTTACTAACCTTTATCCACAATTTAGCGATATTATCGCCAAATTGACCCATTAGTCAAATACTTTACCCATAAAACGAATCTATATATTAATTTTGCAAATATTTAAAATTTTGACATGTTACAAAGAGTTCAATCTGTATTGTTGTTGTTAACAGCCCTTGCTTTGGGCGTATTTTTGGGTACAAATTCATTCGTAAAGGCCATTGGACCCGATGAGAAGGTGGTTGTAAACCCTTACCATGTATTTCACCAAACTGGCAGTTTGGCTAGTTTTAATAAAGATACTTATTATGTAGCGGTTCTTGGTGGTTTGGCATTAATTCTCACTGTTTTTACTATTTTTCAGTATAAAAATCGCATTCGTCAGATGTTGTTTGTGGCCCTCAATTCGCTGCTTATCGGAGCGGCATTGGCCATTACCGTTTATCATATCCAAACAGATGCCATAAAATTAGGCATCGGCGAAGGTACCTATGGTATAGGAATGTGGGCTGCTTTTGTGGCTTTGGCAGCCAATTGGCTGGCCAACAGGTTTATTAAAAAGGACGAAAAGTTGGTAAAGGATGCCGACAGAATGCGTTAAAAATCTTTAGACAATGAGAATAGTTTTTATGGGTACGCCTGACTTTGCAGTGGCTAGTTTGCAAAGTCTGGTAGAAGCCGGATTTGAGGTGGTGGCGGCAATAACGGCTCCCGATAAACCCGTGGGCAGAGGACAAAAAATTAGTGAATCTCCGGTGAAGAAGTATGCGGTTTCTCGAGGAATTCCTGTTTTACAGCCCGAAAAACTAAAAAATAAGGAATTTTTGGAAGAATTGGCCCTATATAATGCTGATTTGCAGGTAGTAGTCGCTTTCAGGATGTTGCCTGAGGTAATTTGGGCTATGCCAAAAATGGGCACTATTAACCTGCACGGATCTTTGCTTCCGCAGTATCGCGGTGCGGCTCCTATTAATTGGGCGGTTATAAACGGCGAAACAGAAACGGGTGTCACCACTTTTTTTATTGAGAAGGAAATAGATACGGGGAATATTATTTTTTCGGAGAAGATTGATATTAAATTTACCGACACCGCTGGTGACTTACACGACAAAATGATGTGGATTGGCGGAAACTTGGTGGTGAAAACCGTTAAAGCTATAGCATCAGGCGAATACCCTAGTGTAAAACAAGATTTTTCGCAAGAATTAAAATCAGCACCGAAGATATTTAAAGAAACTTGCAAAATAGATTGGCAAAAAGATGCCAAAACCATATACGATTTTGTGAGAGGTCTTAGCCCTTATCCGGCTGCATGGACAGTATTGGAAGGAAAATTCCTGAAGATTTTTGAGACGGAAATTAGCGACTCAGAATTGCCAGAATTTGAGAGTCTTGTTTTTGAGGAATTTACCCTAAAAACGGACCACAAAAAGCATCTGTTAATTCAAACCTCAAAGGGTGTTTTGGCCATAAAAAGCCTTCAGTTGGAAGGGAAAAAACGAATGACAACTGAAGAATTTTTGAGAGGGTATAGGTTTCAGTAAGTTCATTCAAAAATCCCTGTTGGGTGTCCTTCAAAACTCACTGTGTTTTTATTGTTCCAATATTTATGAATACCGTCTTCACCTTGTTTGTCTGCCCAAATGTTTAATTCTTCTCGTTCATTCTGATAGTCCATAAAAGGAACTGCCATTCCGCAGGAGGTTTGTACTATGCTCACTTCGAGGTCAAAAATTTGCCTCGCACCCGTATATTTCGGAAACATGTCGATGTATTCGTTCCACTCTTTATCACGAGGATGATAAGCTTTGGCCGTGCCATAGATCCTCAAAATCAAGGGTTTGCCTTCAAATGCACAAAACAGAATCGTCATCCTATTCGACTCTTGAATGTGGGTGGCGGTCTCATTGCCACTTCCGGTTACGTTTAGCCAAATAACACGATTGGGACCCAAAACCCTCAAACTATCCATTCCTTTTGGCGATATATTTACTATACCTGAAGACATGGCGGTGCCCACGAAGAAAAGTTTTTGGTTTTCTATGAAAGTCTTGATTTCTGGCTCAATTCTATCGGTTTGTTTACCCATCAGCTTTTTATTGTTTGTAATAAACAAGTGGTTTTATGCAAAAAAAGTTCGCTTCTGACTTTCTAAACAATGGCCTTGTATTTACGGTAGTTTAAAATTAAGTAAGGGCAAAAACCATCTCTGAATTGCAAACTTTTAAGGAGCAAGACAAACTGAAACGAGTCATTAAACAAAAACCACCGAACGTCTATAAAAGACACCCGGTGGATTTAAATACAGAGAGTGGAGTAATATTAGATCACGTTCAGCTCTTTGCCGACTTTGGTAAATGCCGCAATGGCTTTATCCAAATGTTCAATTTCGTGACCTGCCGAAATTTGAACTCTGATGCGTGCCTTTGATTTCGGCACAACTGGATAGAAGAAACCAATCACATAGATGCCTTCTTCTAATAATTTGGCCGCAAAAGTTTGTGCCAATGGAGCATCATAAAGCATGATTGGGATAATCGGATGCTCGCCTGGTAATAAATCAAAGCCAGCTTCGGTCATTTTTGCCCTGAAATAGGCCGCATTTCTTTCGAGTTTGTCTCTCAAAGCGGTTGATTGCTGCAAAATATCCAATACTTTTATCGAAGCTCCAACGATAGCGGGTGCAAGCGTATTCGAGAAAAGATATGGTCTTGAACGTTGGCGAAGCATATCTACGATTTCTTTTCTTGCAGCCGTAAAACCACCCGATGCACCGCCCAGAGCTTTTCCGTAAGTCCCCGTTACGATATCAACTCGGCCAATTACGTTTTTCAACTCAATCGTTCCACGACCAGTTTTTCCCATAAAACCCGTTGCGTGGCATTCATCAACCATTACCATTGCACCGTATTTGTCAGCCAAATCACAGATTTTGTCCAACTGGGCAATCGAACCATCCATCGAGAAAACACCATCAGTTACAATTAACTTCTTTTTGCAATGGCTGGCCGCAATGAGTTGCTGCTCCAAATCGTCCATGTTATTATTTTTATAACGGAAACGCTCAGCTTTGCACAATCTGATACCATCAATGATAGAAGCATGGTTGAGTTCGTCCGAAATAATGGCATCTTCTGCCCCCAAAAGTGGCTCAAAAACACCACCATTGGCATCGAAAGCCGCAGCATACAAAATACAATCTTCTGTACCCAGAAACTCAGCCGTTTTACGCTCCAATTCTTTGTGAATATCTTGCGTACCGCAGATAAATCTTACCGAAGACATACCAAACCCATGCGTTTTGATGGTTTCGATGGCAGCTTCAAGTACTTCGGGGTGCGACGAAAGCCCCAAATAATTATTGGCACAGAAGTTTAAAACTTCCTTATTTTGTGTGTTTATCGTGGCCGACTGTGGCGTAGTGATTACCCTTTCTGATTTATATAAACCAGCCTCTTTAATGGCTGAAAGTTCTTCTGAATAGTATTCTCTGATGTTATCAAACATGGTCTTATGCAAATGTTAATTGTTCCTGTAATTTTAAAATCATTGTTTCGGTGATGTCCTTCAAAGTGTAGTTTGATTGCCAACCCCATTCGGCTCTCGCTTCTTTATCATCAATTACTTGTGGCCAAGATTCAGCAATTTGTTGTCTGAAATCGGGTTCGTAAGAAATAGCAAAATTCGGAATAATTTTCTTGATTTCTGCCGCAATTTCTTCGGGCGTAAAGCTCAAACCAGCCAGATTATATGATGTGCGAGTTTTGATGCTTTCTTTCGGGGCTTCCATCAATTGGAGCGTTGCTTTGATGGCATCATGCATGAAAATCATCGGTAAACGTGTATCTTTTGTCAAAAAACAAGTATAAGGCTCGTCGCAAACTGCTTTATGAAAAATATCAATGGCATAGTCGGTTGTGCCGCCACCGGGCAAAGATTGATAGCCAATAACCCCAGGATAACGCAACGAACGCACATCTAAACCATAACGATTGAAATAATAATTTGCCCAATTTTCGCCTGTTGCTTTGCTGATGCCGTAAACCGTGCTTGGGTCTAAGAAAGTTTCCTGCGGACAAGTGCCTTTGGGTGCTGAATTTCCAAACACAGCGATTGAACTGGGGTAAAATATCTTATCAATTTTTTTGATTCGCCCTACTTCCAGCACATTTAGTAGAGCTTTCATGTTTATATCCCAAGTGCGAAGCGGGTCTTTTTCGCCATTGGCAGAAAGAATTGCCGCCAGATGATAGATTTGCGTGATACCGTGACGAACCACAATTTCGTGTAGCTGATTAAAGTTTGTGCCGTCCAATATTTCAAAATTGCCATTAAAATCAGGTTTTTGATACAAATCAGAGGCAATAACTTGCTCGATTCCGTATTTTGTTTGAAGAGCTTGTGTCAAAACAGACCCAAGCTGCCCATTGGCTCCTACTACTAAAACCTTAGTCGTTTTCATAGTTTGATGAAGTGTAATTTTGAGAAGTAATATTTACGTACAAAAGTATCATATGAAATATTATGTTGGTTGAATGTGCTGGAAAACAGTAAAAATAGTTTGTTATGTCTATTTTGAAAGTGTTTTTTACTAAATAATATTATATTTATACTTTGTATGAAATAAATTTTAGTGCATTATGGAGCAATTGGACGAAACCGACAAAATTATCCTTAGGATTTTACAAAAGGACGCTAAAAAAACTGCTAAAGAAATAGCCAGTCAGTTGAAACTCACACCTTCGCCGATTTATGACCGAATTAGGCGTTTGGAGAGTTTGGGATTCATAAAAAAATACGTGGCTATTTTGGATAAAGACCTGATAAACAAGTCTGTAACTTCTATTTGCCAAGTTTCGATGCGATACCACAATGAGGCATTTATCGAAAATTTTGAGCAGGAAATTCAAAAATTGGAAGAAGTACAAGAATGCTATCACTTAGCCGGCCAAGTTGATTTTGTTCTAAAGATACACGTAAATAGTTTGGAAGAATACCACGATTTTATCAAATATAAACTCTCAAAAATTGAGAACATCGGTGTTTTGAACAGCACTTTTGTACTGAAAGAAATCAAGCATAGCTCGGAGTATTATATTTGAGAGGGGAAAGTTATTTTAGGGATATTGTAATTTAGACGAAGGAATTCTGATTTAAGATTTTAAAATATTCATATTTAGTCTAAAAACTAAGGTTAATAGGCTAATTTTTTGTATGAATTATCAATTTGAATTGGTTCATCTAATCGCCTTAATCCTACTCACCAACAAACTAATCATCAAACCAAAAACAGCAATAAGTAAGTAGGAGATACGTAGATTGAAGACTTCAGAAACATAGCCAATCATGGGTGGCCCTAAAAGAAAGCCGAGATAGCTGATGCTGGAAATGGAGGCTAGGGCTGTGCTTGCAGACATGTTTTTATGTGTTCCAGCCAAACTAAATACGGTTGGAATGTTGGTGGAAATACCAAAACCAACCAATAAAAACCCAAAAACTGCGGTGGGAACATAAGGGAAAATAACCGCTATCAATAAACCCACGGCTATCATAACACCGTTGATTTGCATCATTTTTTTCTTTCCGAACTGTGCGGTGAGTTTGTTGCCAATAAACCTGCCTGTGGTCATCATCACCATAAAACTGGCATAGCCCAATGTCACCCAGCCGCCTGTTGCTCCTACAATGTCTTTGAAATACACCCCACTCCAGTCAAACATGGCTCCTTCGCAGGACATGGCAAAGAAACCTATTACGCCCAACGAAAGTATAAAACGGTCGGGTTTAGGAAAGAGTTTTGTTTTTTCTTGTCGAACGCTCACTTCTTCCAAAAGGTATTTTGAATTGAGCAAAGTAGCTCCTATGGATATAGCCGCAACAAAGATGAAATGAAACAATGGCGAAACCTGCAACACGCCCATCAAAAGCCCGATGAGTGCACCTGCAAATCCAGCCAAGCTCCAAGATCCATGGAATGAGGCCATTATGGGTCGGCGATACATTTTCTCGGCGGTTATGGCTTGTGTGTTTATAGAGATATTACTTAAGTTTCCTGAAATTCCGAAGAAAAATAAGGCCAGTGCCAACTGAAATGGACTAGTGGCCAAAGCTAGAGCAATCATAGCCAGAGCGTATAAGGGAGGTCCAAAGTACATGATTTTTTTGCTGCCATATTTCCCGGCCAAATAACCTGAAAAAGGCATAGTGAGCATTTGTCCAGCTGGGAGGGCAAAAAGTATAGAGCCCATGGCTCCGTCGGAAAGTTGCAAGGCAGTTTTAATGTCCGGTATCCGGCTTGCCCAAGATGCAAAGCACAAACCTTGAAAAAAATAAAATGCTGAAACGGCCCATCTAATTCGAGATCGGGTAGATTCGATGTTGGTGGCGAGCCCTCTGTCTAATTGTTGACTTGCTATTGTCATGGTTTCCAAATGCTAAAGTGTACACAAAATTAATTCTTAGCTATTTGTTTTATGCCAATAATCACGCCGAATATTTAGGGTTTTGGGATATATCAAATTGATTATGAGAATGTTTATATTTTGTGCGAATAAAAAATCTGGTTTGAGAAACAAAAAGGGCTTCCAGAATTGAATCCAGAAACCCCTTATGGTTTCAGTTTTTAGCGATTGTATTTGAGAAGCGAAGTGAAAGTTTATTGATAAAGATGGGAATTACGGATATGGCAATCATGCCGATACCCATATATATCATGGTGGAGCTATGAGCAAAGAATGTTCCAAAAGATAATATACCTAAGATAAGTCCTGATGAAAAAGGTAGCGAAAAGGCTAAAATCAAAACGGCAAATTCTATGTCGAACGTTCTTTTTTCTTTGGTTATATCGAGTTTATCTTCTTTGAGATTGAAAGCCGAAATGTGTGCAAATGGCCAAAAACTGGCCGAACTCAGTGGTACCACTAGGGCCAGCAACATGAGGGTTGGGTCATTGATGCCGAGCAGGGTAATCAGGAGTGCACTGAACAAAATACTTATGCCAGCCCTAAAAAACAACAGTGAAACGATGACTCTTTTTTGGCTTTGTTTTAGCTCTACTGCCAAGCCAATGAAAAGCAGAATAAGCGGTGTCATCATGGCACTGGTTTTGTCGAATATGTCGGTGATGAGTGTGGGCAGGCTTTTATAACTGACATTAAATACCAAAAGTACTATGGCTATTATCATTATGGAGTTGATAGGTTCTTTTACCATACTCATCAGTAGGCTTTTAACTTTTGTCCAAGCATTTGCATTTTCGTTTTTGTTTATTTCCAGAAACATATTCAGGGCAATAATATAGAGGAAAATAAGCACAAAAAACTTGTTGCCTACGTCTGCCATGGCTGCCATGGCGAGGCTCTTTTCCCCCAAAAACTCCGCAACAAACGGAAAGCAAGAAAGTCCAGGTGCCAAAGAAGGCATCAGCATCTTGATGGTTCGGCCTCTCGAAGAGTTTTTGTCGATATTGAAAAAACCTAATATTGGTGGAATGAGAAAATACAAGAAGAAGTTGAAGACCACAGTTATGAGCGGCACCATAGCTAAGGTGGAGTCAAGCGGAATTTTCATCAAGGCAATAAAGATGGTTGAGGGTAGTGCCACTGTAAGCACCATTTCTTTGATACCGCCCACCATGTCTTTGTTTTTGTATTTTGCTTTCAGGAAGATCCCGAGCAAGATTAGAAAAATAAGCGTTAGAGATTTTTGTAATGCTTCGTTCATCACTGACAGTCTTAAAGGTGTTGTTGAAGTATCGAGCCGCGACAATGGCCGCAGCTCGAAATTTTTGTTTTATAGGAGAAGGGTTAACTCAATTCTGCAAATCCTTTGGTGAACATCTTCATTTCGTCCATGGTACCAATACTTACTCTGCAGTAGGTCTGATTTTGGATGTCGAATGACCTCACACCTACGCCTTTGTCTGCCATCTTTTTGAGCATTTCTTTTCCGTTCATTTTTATAGGGAAAAGGATGAAGTTGGTATAAGAAGGAATATAAGTATAACCCATTTTGGTCAACTCGCCATAAACATATTCTTTTGCTTCGGCATTGAGTTTGATGCTCATATCTTGGAATTCTTTGTCGTCAATAGCAGCAGTGGCACCTAAAATAGATGTCAATGAAATACCCATTCCGCCTCTTGTTATTTTATTGATAGACTCCAAGAAGCTTGGAAGAGCTGCCATATAACCTACTCTGATACCAGCCATTCCCATTACTTTGGAGAATGTACGAGCTATGATAACGTTTTTCTTTTGACCCAATAATGAAACCATAGATTCTGTCTGACCAGCGGCCAATTCCAAATAGGCTTCGTCTATGAAAATCGGCACTTTTTCAGAAACTCTTGAGCAGAAATCAAAAAGTTCTTTTGCTGAGGTTAAGCTACCTGTAGGGTTGTTTGGATTACAGATGTAAACCAATTTGGTGTCTTTGTCTATGGCTGCTTCCATTGCTGGTAAGTCGTGCGACCAGTCTTTTTTGCATGGCACGGCTTTCCATTTGGCACCAACAGACTCTGCAACTCTGATAAGCGACATATAAGTTGGGTCGGCCGAAACGATGTTTCCACCATTCATAAACAATACAAGAGCTACTTTTTCTAATAAATCAGATGATCCAGGTCCCATCATGATGTGGTCAGCTGGCACGCCTTCTTTTTTCGAAATTTTTGCAACCAAGTCAAACATTTCTTTCCAAGCATAACGATTGCCGCCCGCTACGGACTCCTTGATGGCGGTTTGAGCACTCATCGGAGGTCCGTATGGGTTTTCGTTAGAATTTAACTTGGCTTTGATTATGGGGGCGGGGTTTATAGATTCGTCTAAGAAGTGTTCACGCATAAATGGGCTGTAAACGATCCTATTTTTAGCATCAACCTTTAATGTAGTGGCTGCAAATGCACCTTGCATAAGGTGTGGAGCTATGCCCAATCCACCCAAAGTTAGCAAGCCATTTTTCAATAAATTACGTCTGTTCATCATTGTTTTGATATTTAAAGTTTTATTATTTACCGGTGATTATGAAATATTTCGAAAATGAGACATCTTTGTAAATGCCTGATGCTGTAAGTCTTACGGTAGATCCTGCCTTGGGAGTTGCAACTCCTAATGAAGCCCAAGTAGTAGATAATGCCGCCACACCTTTTGTATCTGTTGAAACTTCTTTGATTACTGCTCCTGTGCGTAGTTTGAAAGTGATTTTTACGCCTGAAACAGGAAGTGAATCTATACCCACCTTGTAATCAAGAATACCCGTTTTGTCCAGCTCAAGGACTTTGAGGTTCACGCTTGCGTCTGATGATATTAGTGCAGGAACGCTTGGTTCTGTTGTCATTCCACTTGAAAGTACACCATCACTTCCTTGTACCAAAAGTAGAACTGGCGATACAACTCTAGCCACGAATGGATCTGCCTTTTCACACGAGCTTAAACCAGCTCCCAATAGCGTTATTACGAATATGTATATTAATTTCTTCATGATTTTTTCTATGTTTTATTTTTCTGACCACCAAAGTTTTACTTGCATATCGTCTTTGCCTATTAGACTTATACCACCATCTAATTTGGTCTTGTTCAACGAATACTCTGTAGTAGGGTAGGGTAAACGAGTAGGAATAATTCCGTTGTTTTCAAAAACCGCTCTCGGGTCTTTGGCTGGCATAACTGGATAGCCTGTTCTTCGGTATTCTGTCCAAGCTTCTACGCCTTGTCCGAAAAGGGCAATCCATTTTTGGTCTAAGATTTTCTCTCTGCTAACTTCCCCTACCGTAGTGAAGTAGTCAGCAGGCATAGCAGCTCCAAATTGTCCAAACGAAGCAGTGATTCCTTTTTTGAAGTATTCGTCGGCACTTCCTGAGATGTCTCCGTCTATTGCAGCTTCGGCCAAGTTCAGTTGAAGTTCGCTGTAGGTCATCAGAACACTAGGAGCACTGGCTTTGGTGAAATAATTGCCCAATGTAGCCGCAGAACTTAGGTAAGTAGTGGCAATAGCATCTGGTAATCCGTTCGGAATTCCCTCATAAACACCTTTCACTGGAGTTCCGAATACAGCCAATCTGGTATCTTTCAGAGCCAAAAGTTTATCAACAACAGTCTTGCTTAAGTTCCAGTCTGTTCTTCCACCTACTATCATTACTTCATTGAACTCGTTGTTTGAAGGACGGGAATCGGTGTTTTTCAAAACAGCATTGTCATCATTTGAGGTAAAAATTGGATACGTTGAAGGGTTGCCGAGAATTTCTGCTAAAACAGCTTTCGATTCAGCAGCTTTTTTGGCGGCTTGTCTATTGGCAAGTCGCACCCTTAGTGAGTTAGCAAATTTCTTCCATTTCAAGATATCTCCATTGTAAAGAATATCTCCTGAAACAGCCGGCCCACCAACTTTTAGTTTTTCGTTTGCTTCTTTCAAATCTGCCAAAAGACCGGAGTATACCACCTCCATGCTGTCGAAAGATGGATTGTAAACGGGCTCAGCAGCCGAACCTTTTATGGCTTCTTTATAAGGTATTGGTCCGTAAAGATCTGTCAACAATGAAAAAGTCCATGATCTCATTACCAAGGCAATGCCCTCATAATTGGTGTTCGGCAAGTTTCCGTCAGCTTTAGACTGCTCTACAATTCTTTGGAAATTTACTAGTCCGTCGGTATAGAATGACTTCCAAGTATTGTTGTAAAAAGTAGGAGTTATACCGTAATTGTCGCCTTCGTTGGAGTAAATATTACGAGATAATTGCTGCACCCAAAGCATGGCTCCGTCTATATTTAATCTTTCAAAACGGGCATTGCCGCCCCAGTAACGATCTACACTTCTTTCGATAGCGAAAGGCAACAAGTACTGCGGGCTGATGTTTGTTGGGTTGTTTGGGTCGGTGTTCATTTCGTCGAAACCGTCGGTGCAAGAGAAAATGCTCAAGCAAAAAACACCCAGGAATATCAAACTTTTATTTTTCATAATTCTGAAATTTTAATTGATTAAAAACCAAGATTTAGATTGAAACCTAAGCTTCTTGAATTTGGCAATTCGCCATAAGCAAACCCTTGAGAGTTACCTCCGAACCTGTCCACCTCAGGGTC
This sequence comes from Leadbetterella sp., assembly GCA_035299025.1. Classification (GTDB taxonomy): domain Bacteria; phylum Bacteroidota; class Bacteroidia; order Cytophagales; family Spirosomataceae; genus Leadbetterella. The sequence goes on along the minus strand of DATGXK010000008.1, from coordinate 483,584 downwards.
GATATGCGGCGTGTTTTTGAACAATATGGCTAGGTTTCTACCCACTACTGAAAACTTGGCACTTTGGATTTTAAGTTTTTGAGCTATTCTATCCGGTATTTTGTAGCCAAACGACATCTCTCTCAATTTTACATAGGTACCATCAAAGATGGCGGCCTCATGGTATCTTCTTGGGTTGTTAAATCCATAGAGTTGATTAGCTGCTACTACTATATCATTGGCTACATAGTTAGGATTTTCGGCTGTTCCGATGTTCATCACACCTGTTCCAATTACCCCTTCTTCTCTACCAATGGCTGTTTCTTCGTATTGGCCTGTCCATCTTGCAGTACCTGTTCCCTCGTCGAACAAGTCGCCACCTATTTTAGCATCAAGCAATGCACTCAACACAAATCTTTTGTAAGTAAAGGAGTTGCTCAAGCCACCTGTCCATTTAGGCTGAACGTTTCCAAGTATTTTAGGGGTGTTGTCTACAACTGGTAAGCCATTATTGTAAACTACTTGACCATCAGGAGAATGTACAAAACCAATACCGAACAATGTACCGTAAGGTTGACCAACTTTGGCTATCGAGATTAGACCTCTTCTTTCTTGTAAAGTATAAGTGTCTAGGCCTTCAGCAAGTTCTTCTACTAAGTTTCTATTTCTAGCATAGTTTACACCAATCTCCCACTTCAGTTTGCTACTGGTACTCAAAGGAGAGCCTGAGAGTGAAATTTCGATACCTTTGTTAGATATTTTACCAGCATTCAATATACGTTTGTCATATCCACTAGCTTTTGATATCTCTACACCAAGTATCTGATTTTTAGTTGTTTGGTCATAGTAAGTTGCATCTAATGATAGTCTGTTTTTCAAGAATTTCAAGTCTAATCCGAACTCTATACCGGTCGTGATTTCAGGCTTAAGAGTGGCATTTGAAATGGTCAAATTTTCAAAATATTGAGGAACGCTGCCGTTCCATGAACCTGAGGCTCTGAAAGTTTGAGCCAGCTGATATGGATCTGCATCATTTCCTACTTGTGCCCATGATGCTCTCACTTTTCCGTAGGATAATATAGGGTTAGAGATAGAAAGCAAATCTGTCAAAACAGCACTTCCTGATACCGATGGGTAGAAATAAGATCTATCTATAGAAGGCAACGTGCTTGACCAGTCGTTACGAGCAGTTACATCTAAGAACAAAGCATTTTTGTATCCAAACTGCGACGAAGCATAAACACTTTGCACTTCAGACTCAGTAATGGTGCTGGCTACTGTGTTTTGGCTTGGATTAGAGTTTCCAAGGTTATAAACGCCGTCAACTACCAATTCACCCACGTTTGTGAAGTTTCTTTTGTAGAAATTGGTTCTTTGTGCACCACCGGCCGAAGCAACCAGTGAGAAGTTTTTGCCAAACATTCTGTCATAAGTGAAAAGGAAATCGTGGTTGGTTTCTTGGCTTCTCAACACTTCCTCTGAATATCTTCCCGGAGTTTTATTACCATTTCTAACCCTTTCAAAGTTCACGATGTTCGTTCTGGTATCTGTCCACATGTCTGTACCAGTTCTTACCAAAGCTTTTAGGTGTTCATTGATTTTTATACTCAATGAAATATTACCTACAAGCCTGTCTTTATCGTTAATGTTAGGCAGTAACTCATTCAAATAGAATGGGTTAGTAAAAAATGTGTGCTGCCAGTTCGGTGGGTCATTGTCAGGAAGTCTACCGGCTACAGCTCTTTGAATATGTACGCCAGTGTAATCTCTCCAGTTAGCCAGTTGATCCCACGAAATGTGTCTGTGCGACCAGATAAATTGGTCTCCACCCGTAAATGTTCTGTTTCCACCCGATTTGATATACTCACCAGAAGTATTTACTGACAAAAACTTATTGATGGTGTAAGCCGAATTCAGCTTGAAGTTGTTTCTGTTGAAACCATTGAATGCCGCTATACCTTTTTGAGTAAGATTAGAATAACTTATCCTGAAACTTCCCTTGTCGTTTCCACCTGAAAGGGCTATTGAATTGGTAGCGGATGTACCCGTATCCCAAAATTCCTCCCAGTTGTTGGGTTGTGGTGTTAAAGGAGCTACGTCCTTTCCGGTCCACCATTGTCTAACCAATCGGCCATCCATGGGAGCACCCCAGCTTTCGTCGGTACCGTCGGTACCAGTAGTTCTACCGGGTGACACCGAACCATAAGCCGCAGCGTATTGATCGTAAGCATCTGGTGCCAATACACCACTCCAACCATCTGAATACCATGTTCTGTAACCATTTCCACCGCCATAAATATCCTGAAAATCAGGTTTTACCAAAGGCCTTTCCATGGTGTAGTTTGTATTGAATTCTATGCCCAATCCTTTGGTGCCAGCACCATTTTTGGTCGTAATCAGGATTACACCGTTTGCCGCTCTAGAACCATACAATGCAGCTGCATTAGGTCCTTTAAGTACGGATACTTCTTTGATGTTATCTGGATTGATTTCAGAAATACCACCTCCAAATTGTTTGTTATTATCTTGTTGTAAAGGCACTCCATCTACCACAATGAGCGGTTGGTTGTTACCCGAAACCGACGAAGAACCCCTGATTTGGATAGTTGAGCCACTTCCAGGGCCTCCGTTAGCACTTATTCTTACACCAGCCACTTTACCCGAAAGGGCATTGGCCACGTTAGTAGATCTCGACTCTGTCAGACTTTCGCCTTTCACTTCTTGCTGTGAAAAGCCCAACGACTTTTTTTCTCTTGAAATACCCAGTGCAGTTACGACTACCTCGTTTAGAAGTTTAGAATCTGTTTCCATCAAAATGTCTAGGGAAGTTTTAGATTTTACTGCCACTTCCATAGGTGTAAAACCTATTGCACTAAAAACCAAAACGGCGTCGGGGTTTGATAATGTAACAGAGAACTTTCCTTGAGCGTCTGTTACTGTACCTTGGCTGGTGCCTTTTACTAAAACGGAAACGCCAGGTAGAATGCCATCAGACACTGAGCTGACGATGCCCGTGACCTTTTTTTCTTGTGCCATCAACAGCACAGGTGCGAAAAGAAGGATAAAACTTAATCGTAGAATTCTCTTCATCTTTTTCATTGGTTAACAGTTTAGAAAATAAATGCCACCATCGCCATAGCGAATACAAAACTCCGACCGCTCAGTGATTGATTAGCTAAGCTTCGGTGGCAAAGTCTTTAAATGGATTCAGGTCTTTTGACCTTACCCATTTTTAAAATCTTATTAAATTTATTGTCGTTGTACTGACTCAAAAGAGTCCTAAGAAACCCGCTTATATTTGGTTGTGTCCAAAAAAAGAAACCTTTAAAATATTCACTTTCTGCGGTCGGAAATGAATACTTGAAGAATTATAAATATTGTAATTTTTTAATATTTATGTACCAATATTAATGTGGTGGATTTTATTTAAAAAATTATTTTAAATAAAAAGAGGACTAATTTAAAATAATATTGAAATAGGTAAATTAAAAATCTGTTTTGTTCAATATCTTGAGAGTATTTTCAGAAAAATTGTTTTGTTTAAGAAATTGAATTTTTAAAAATTGGCAAATATTTATACATGTTTTTGCTTATTTGAACAAATTTTTATTAAAATTCATATTTTTTGAAACTTAATTTATTCATTTTTGCAAAAATATCGACCTGATTGTCAAAAAATCACACATGGTATAAATTTCGGCATTGTTGTACTATTTCTATGAAGTATTTTTTGATTTCCTTGGTTTTTATCCCTTCATCACCATCAGAATTGGCCACAATAAGGCCTCATATTCTTTTTTAAGTATGTTTTATTGGAAAGAGTAAAATTGTGACGAATCTTAGAATCCCTCTTTTTCTTCTTCTTTCTTGGTAGGAGTTTTGGCGTTAGGTGTTGGGGTGAGTTTGGCCTTGTCGGCTGGTCTTTTCACTACTTCGTTTTCTTTTATGCCTAGGTAAACTTGAAGGAACCTCTTTCTGAATTTCATAGCTTCGGCCGCATCAATGAATTCGGAGCCCGACTTCTTTTCTTTTCCACCAGCTACGGGTGTGTTCAGGATTTTGTTTATCTCTTCGTCGGTGGAGGTTACGCCCAAAGCACCGTTTCTGTATACAAAGTAATACCAGGTTGTTGGCGATATTTCAAAAAATACATGCACTTCGTCGCCTGTTTGAGGACTTTTTGCAATCTCAACATAGCCTTGCGTCATTGCGTTTATGTCCACGTCGCCAATGTTTGATATACCAATATTGCCTACGCTGTAGTAAGAATTGGAGACAGGATTCCATTTGAGGTCTACGTCTGAAAGTACTATTGTACTCAGAAACTTCATTGAATGCTTATACAGTGGTAGGTGTTCTTTTTGGCTTTTTGTTTTGTAAGCTTCAGCATCTTTGTAACCCACATATTGGCTGAGTTTTGATATAAAATAAGGCGACTCCGGCTCTATGGCTGGGTCACTATTTCCGGCATCGAGGTTGGCTTTAACTATATTGCCACCCAGTTTTTGAGTGGTAGGGATCGATATCGGGAAATCAAATTTCATTAGTGTAGAAAACTGATATTTCATAGAATCTAACCTAATGTTGGCAATTCCTACTGTTTCGAATATTTTGGATGGCCCACCTAATAAATTAAATTTGCCTTCTAGGGCTATAATACCTTTTTCGTCATAAAATTCATATTTGTTGCCAATTGCGTTTTCGTCGGCCAAACTCACCACAAATTTTTTGTTAGGTTCGTCTCTTTTGAAAATACCCGAAACCACCATTACGTCTAAGTCATCCTCTGATTTTTTCGAAGATAAAAAAGTTGGATAAATGGCGTCCATTTGGGCGTTTGATTTTAAATGAAGCCCAACATGAAGTGGCTTACCACCATCTTTGAGAGTTTCGTCCACGTTTATGCTGATGGCCTCTGACTTGTTGCCACTATAATTTATCCAAGAGCCTCCGAGCATCGGATATTTCTTCAGATCAGGCAATATTTGGCCGTTCAAAGAGAGATTTTTGAAAGGTGCAAGCATCACAATGTCGCCTTTGTAAAGCATTTTTGGTGAAAGATAAACACCGTCTTTTTCGGTTACTTTTGCTCGAGCTATGGTAGATAGTTTGTTTGAAGCTTTTGAACTCAGAATAGTGCCGTCGGGCCCAAGTTCGGCAAATTCAAAATTGCCTAATTTGATGTTGAACGTATCGGCACTGACGTTTACAAACTGATAATCAGCATTTCCTGCGAATGAAATTCTGGAGTTTATCTTTACACTGGCTTTGGTTAGGTTATGATATCTGTTGAGTGTATCTGCTACTATACTGGCGTTGGTGAAGTCTTCCAAAGTACCATCTTTTTTTACTGCCACAAGTCCTTTATTGGGTATAATAGCGGCATCGGCCGAGTGAATTTCGTTAACACCTGAGATTTTTAGATTGAGATTGGCAATGTCGTAGGTGGCGGCGGTTCCGTTAAACTTCAAGCCATATTGCGATGTAAGCGTAGAGGTAAAGAGTGAATTTTCAAGTACGCCTTGCATGGTAATTTTTTTGTCTTTGATGTTCCAAGTGGCTTTGTCGATGGTGGTGGTATATGAAGAGTACGGAAACTCCAAAACTGAACTCACCATACTATTGAAGTCGTTTTTCTGTGATTCAATGCTGGCCACGGATTTTAGGATATTGAAGTCGATGCCGACCTTTTTACCTGAAAATACTGGCTTTCCACCGGTCTCTGCCGACTTTATGTTGAAAGTGGCGTTGTCGGCCAAGAAGCCTGATTTGTTGAATTTGAAATTTTCGGATTTGGTGTCGGAGTCGGATCGGTCTAAGAGACCATTACCAAAAAGGCCTTTTTTCTTTAGAACTATCCCTCCTTTGAGTACACTTGAGCCCGCATAAAAATTAAAACCTTTAATAGAATTTACAATCATACTGTCTAAAGCGGGGTTCCAATGCAAATTATATTCGGCAATAGCCACTTCCGGAAAATAGGCCGCAGCATTGGTGGTTTCGGTAATTCTTCCACTTTCTCCCTTAGCGGTAAGAGAGTCGTCAAAAAACCTTACTTCAGTGGCTTTTAATTTACCAGCTAGGTGCGTAATTTCTCCTGAAGTTTTGATTCCCCTTTTGTTCAAAATAATATCCGACTCTGCTTTTATGGTGGTTTCGGTTCCGAAGAGCTTATAGGGCACTCTGGCTTTGTGTACTATACCCATCGTGCTGTCTGACATCACTACCAGGTTTTCGGGAATTGCCTTGAATATATTACCAGGAGTGAAAGTCCCTGCAAATACCGGATTTATGGTATTTAAGCTATCAATATTGAGACTATTGGCCTTGAAAACCACATTCTCTTCATATTTCTGCAGACGACCATCTTCGGCGAAAGTGACCGTTACTCCTCCCGGAATATTAAGTTTGGGATATTCTGCTAGCTTTTTCCGGCCCGACTTATTGTCTGGACTATTGAGATAGAGTGTACCAGTCTGGCCATAGGCAAAGTGTGCCCCTATTTCGTTTTTGCCGCCTTTCTTGAAGCTTTCTAAAGGTATAAAAGTTATAGAATCAATTCTTTTAAGTTTTACCAAGAAGTTTTCATATTCAACCTCAAAATCACCGTAGAATTTGAAGTTTTTCACAATAATTTTCCCATTAAACCTGAAAACTTTGTTGCCAACAATCTTCATACTTTGGTCGGCAGGCACAAAACTGATGCCTAGCGAGTCAGAGAGTTTAAAGTCTTGGGTCCCTTTGATGTCGAGGGCTTTGGATTCAAGGTTTATAGAGGCATTTCCGCTGGCACCGTTTCCGGAAGCGAGAGATGAAAGCACCAAGTCGTCGAAGTCAGTTTTGCCATTGAACGATAGGAAATAATGCTGGCCTTTGCGGGTAAGTGAATATGTGTTTTTGTAAGGGTCATAATCAAAAAAGCCCATTTGGTTACCTATAAGCATACCATTGCTTACTTGGAAACGCTCTTTTTTGGTAATGTTCATCATTTCTTCAATCGTAAACGAATTTACCTTTTTTCTTGCGAAAAGATTACCTGCCGCTATGAGCGGATTGAAACCAGAGGCTGCACTTAATGCCCGCACCCGGTCTGGGTTGTAGTAATTAAAGGACTCGAAAAGTGCAGGAATCTCAGTTTTGCCAGACACAATGTAGAAATCCATTTTCCCACCGCCCAGATCCCATGACATGGCATCGCAGCGAATATCTACTTGGTGGAAAGTATCGGAATACATGCTGGTTCTGAATCCGCTTTTTTGGAGTTTATTGAGCTGTAAATGATTTCTCTTAAGGTCATATTCCATTCTCACCGCAGGGTGAGAAACCGAGTCTGTACCAAATTTGGTCAGGAAGCTTACCTTGTCTGAGGTAATGAGTGAATCGGTAATCGTAAAACTTCTGCCGATGACTACGAATGTGTTTTTTTGATCTTTATTAGCAATGAGCTTAGTGTAAGGATCAAACGCTGAGGTGCTGGTGATTTTGGAGCCAACCAAAGTATAGCCGCCGATATACGAATAGCTCGGGATATTTAGGACCAATTCTGCATCGTTGTGGTAAGATTTGAATCTTGGATAACTGGAAAGCTCATTTTTTTGGCGTTTCTCCATTTTAATTTCCAGAACACCCTCTACTTGACTCTTCAAGATATTTTGATGTTCCATTTTTACCTTATCTGCGAGCAATTTTCCCGTACTAGACTTTAAATGGAATCTGTCAAAGACTGCCCTGGCGTTTTCGTTTGCTGCTAACCAGTTAATCTCCCCATTTTGGCCAACAAAAACAGCATTTACGAAGTCGTAAGCACCCGACGTTTTGTTTATGACAGTGGAGTCAGAAGGGCTCAGTAATACCAAATCTGCGTTTTCAAAAACGATGTGTATGCCTTCTATTTTAGGAGTTTTTACCAAATCTTGCTCTTGGCTGATTGTCGAGTTGACATTCAGTTTGGGGTCATTCCAGGGATCATATTCTTCTACTTTCTCGTTTTCTCCCCATCCAATATCTTCGGCGGCTGGTTCGGTTTTAGGTGCTTCAGTAGCCGTTAAGTTGGGCTCAAAGAAGTCTTGCTTTTTGTTGAAAAAAGCAAACTTATACTTTCCATTTACGACCCTAACTTTATTAAAGGCTGAGGTGTAGACATTACCATTTTTGAAAAAATTATTGAGTTGTAGCAATACATCAATTATTACTTTCTGATTTTGAGCCTCGAAGGTTTTTCGGAGATAGCTGGTAAAAGTAGCTTGAGAACCAGCATCTATTTCACCCGATTTTTGGTAGGCCTGCAGTATAGATAGAGAAGTGAGAATTTCAAGGGGTTTTATTCCTTTTTTTGTCAAAAACTGAGTAAGTGCTATGGTTTCGGTTTTTCCTTTATCGTCGAGGGTGTTTTTATAAAATACAGCAAAATCTGCCATGGGAGCTTTGGCATAGGCCCCCAATTGTTTCTCCATTTGTTTTTGAAAATCACTGATAAACTGCTCGGGCTCAGTAGATAAAGTCAAAACTTGACACTTGGCTCCAATAACCGTAAATACAGAAATCCAAAACGTAAGAAAGAGTGATTTTAAATGCATGTTTTTTACGCTCAATGTTTTTTAAAAACGACGGCCGCCCAATTATTCTTGCTTATATGTTTTATTTTTTTGAAACCACTCTCCTCTGCTTTTTGCTGAATATCGGCTATGTCGTGTTCGTAAAAGCCACTTAGCAGTAAGTAATCCTTGGTGAAAGTTGCATACTTGGGTATTTCGGACAAAAGAATATTCCTGTTTATATTGGCTAAAACTATGTCGTAAATTTCCGCTTTTTGACTATCTATAGTGCCCAATTCTATGCTTACCAATTCTGTATTATTCAGACCGATGTTTTCTATGGTGTTTTCAACAGACCATTCGTCGATATCAAATGCATGAACTTTCTTAGCTCCAAGTTTAGCTGCCAATATCGCCAAAATGCCGGTTCCTGTGCCAACATCTAGAATGTCTTTGCCTTCATGGTCTATTTCTAGTTGCAATTCCATCATTTGCGAGGTAGTTTCGTGGTGGCCAGTACCAAACGACATTTTGGGTGTTATGATTATTTCATGTTCGTATTTGGCAGCAGCAGGTTCATGAAAAGTAGCCCTTATGTATACTTTATCTAGTACTTCAATCGGAGAAAAGTTAGATTCCCACTCCTCGTTCCAGTTTTGTTTTTCTATTTTTTTTAAACTATAGCTAAGTGGTGTTTTGTCCGCATAGTTTTCCATCAGTTGCTTCAAATCTCGTTCTTGAAACTCACTTTCTAAAACATAAGCCTGTAGCCCTTCGTCGGTTTCTACAAATGAATCAAAGCCAATTTCGGCCAATTCGGCCATCAATATTTCCGAAAAATCAGGCTCAACAGTTAACGAAAGTTCAAAATAGTCCATATTCCTTGGTTTTTTTATAAATACAAAAAGCCCGATTTCGGGCTTTTTGGTTCGATGTTTAATATTTTTTACTCTTCTTCCTCGCCCCTTACTTCTCTAGACTTGAGGTTCTTGGTAGGTATGCCTATGTTCAAAGATATCCTCCAAGTATTGGCCAGTGGATTTCCGGCCTTGGTAGGGATAAGATAAGCCATATCTAGTTTGTAAATGTCCTTTAACGTAATTCCGAAACCCGTTGTAAAATACTGTCTACCACCTTTGTTTGTGGCTTCATAAAAATAGCCTGTTCGGAGAGCAATGAGGTCGGCATAAGAATACTCCGCACCTACAGACCCCATTACCTCTTGTATTTCTTCACTAAAACCACCCGGAGCATCTGTCCAAGAGCTAAACATGGTGGAGAAAATACTTTTTTCACTTGGCGGAGTGTTGGCTATAGGAGTTGGTACGAGCAATTTGTTTATATCTAACAAAAATGTAAAAGTGTTCAAATCGTCTGGTTTGTGAGATATTTTGGTGCCAAGCTTGAGGTTGGCAGGTATAAAATATTCGCCAAATCCGTAGTTTACTTTACCACCAAGATTCTGAAGCACTACACCATAGTCTACGTCTAATTTCTTAGGTTTATCGGCATTTTTATCTGTAGGTCTATTTTTGTTGTAATAAAAACCAACGTCTATGGCTCCTGTTCTACCAGGTTTTCCGGCTTGACCGTTTACCACTGTGTTTCCTACAAGGTTGGAGTTTATGAATTTCAGATTCAAACCCATTGAGAAATCAGAGTTGAGTTTTTGGGCAATGCCCAAAGCTAAACTAAACTCTTTAGAGTGAAATTGCTCCAGAAAGTCTCCATAGATGTTCGTAAACTGAATGTCTCCTTGGTCAAAGTAGGTTACACTCGCACCAATCGTTTGTTTGTCGCTTACTTTATAATATCCGTTGGCACTCATGAGGCCCATGTCTTGCACGATATCACGCAGCCAAGGAGCATAAGAGAAACTCACACCATATTTATTTTCAGTAAAAGCCAGTTTAGAAGTATTCCAATACATGGCGTTGGCATCTGGAGAAGAGGCTACACCGGCGTCGCCCATGGCAGCAGACTTGGAGTCGGGCGTAAGTGTAAGAAACGGCACGGCTGTAGTAACCACTTGGTAGTCCTTTGTTTTAGTTTGAGCATGGATTATACCGGATAGCAATAGGAAAGAAAGAACTCCTAAAAGCGATTTTTTATTCATATATGAGGTATTCACGAATTCTTTTATGCTAATATTCATCAAAAAAGTGTTCAAAATAATAAATTTTTATTGTCATTTCCAAAAGATTAATCTCCCGGAGGTCTGTGTTGATTCGTTTTCTGATTGTGCCAACAGATTCAATTTGTAAAACAACTGTGGCGATACATTGGTATTACCTTCAAAATCCAGTCCAAATTCTATTTTGTCATCACAATTTTTACAAGATTTTTGATGTGCCTTCACCGTGTTGCCAAAAATGTCATAAATCACCAAATTGGCCAAAATATCATCGCCTAATCTATTGTGTTTAAATATCAAATTGGTATAGTTTGAAAAAGGATTGGGGTAGTTGGCGTAATTTACTATCGCAAAATCCGGCTTTTCAATGTTAAACTCAAACGTCTTTTCGGTCTTATTATTATGGCTATCGTACACTATAAATTTCACAGTATGTTTTCCTGAAGGCAAATTCCCCACAAAATAATTTAATGAAAATTCAAAACCTCCGGTGATTGGAGCCAGTAGTTGGTTTGCCCTTATTACTGTGGTATCGTTGAAAAGTATTCTGGCTTGGTGGTTGGCATCTGCATTGGATAAGTTGATTCCGTTTTCATCAAAAATCTCAAATCTTAGCGTCTGGTTGGCATCCAGCGAGACCTTTACTTCGGGCCCAGTCTTGTCTTCGGCGTTCGTTTCAGAAATGCTCGAAATCTCAAAATTATCAAAGTATCCGTACGCATTTTCGGTAGAATCTTGGTTTATGGCATAAAAACTGACCACACCTCGGCCCTTGCCAGACACCTGATCTTTCGGCAATATAACAGTACCCGTAAATTCTCCATTTAGAAGAGTGAAAATCCCTTCGAATATCTTTTGGCTAGAGCTTTCGAACTCAAAAGACGGCCCGTCGGAGAATGTTCCCAGGGTTTTTTCTTTATTTATTTTATCGAAAACAGCCACTCTTATTTTACCCGAAAACGGTTTTGTGCACTTCCCTGTAAGCTGGATTTTTTCTAAGGCTTTCCATGTTTGACCCTCAGCTTTTTGTCCGTTTGCCGAAGTCAAAATTACATTATTTTGAAAGCTCGGAAGCGGCTGCGAAGGATCTCCCAGTAGGCTGAAATTGCGATTAATCTCCCCCTCCATAGATTGATTTTTGGTTAAAACGAACAATTCGCCCAATGTTTTGACCTTTGCAATATTGTTATAAAATGCCCGATTGATCCGTTCATTGGTGCTTGAATAAACAGGCCGAGTGGTGGTAAGTAGAGCAATGCATCCACCGGAAGGGTTTAAGAGCGAAAGCTCGGCCCCTGAAACAAGGGTTGGGTTATCGAACTTGCCAAACTGACACGTGGCCGTAAAGAATATGGGCAATCTCGTAGAATTTCTGAAGTTTTGAATATCGCCAATGGTCAATAATTTTTCGTTTGCCCAGCCATCTTCTGAACCGTGGCCGTTGTAGTTAAGCAGGAAAGTGCCGTCTTTTATAGATTCATTGAGTGCCGCAGTGGCCTGTGGCATGGTGCTGGCATTTGTAACTGGGAATTGGTCAAGGTATATTTTCTCTATTTCGAAACCACCAAAGGCTTCTTTCGATAAAGCACTGAGCGACTCGGCGTCTTGTTGATGAATGTTATAGTCTCGGTTGTCAGCCACAAACGTGATTTTACTCTTCCAATTTCCAGAACCAATTGCCGCATTTTGGTGGCCAATGATTTTGTTTACCAAGGTTTTTACCTCAAAAAGACTCTTGGCTGGCAACCGACCCACCGAAATATCCATGGTGTGGTCGTTGTCTCGGTTGCTTATCCAAATGTTTCGTTGACTAAAACCTTCGCTCCAAAGGCCTTCGGAGTCTTCCAAAAAACCAAAGTAATCGTCAGATGAAAAACTATAAATAGGCTCTAAAGACTCATTTGACTGGTAAGTCGGTACCATGTTGTTGACTTCGACAAATGTAAACTGGCTGTTGTTTTTATAATCAAAACTGGCGTCACCAACGAGGAGCAGATGCTTGAGGGCGTTCTTGTCTTTCAACCAAAAATACCTACATAAATCTCGAATAGCGGTAGGGTCTACTTTTCCAGAACTAAATTCGTTGTAAATCTCTTTGGTGCTCACGCCTAAAACCTCTAGATTTTGTATTTGTTTTTTGTAAAGTATAAGACGTTGTACCTCATCCTTGAATTTTTCGGGATAAACCACAATCATGTTAGGAGTGGGGTTGTTAAGAATACTTTGGTTGGCTACCTTTTCAACAAAACGAGGAGTTGGCACGTCATTTTTGTTGAAAACCAACAACTTGGTTTCTTGTTCTTTAAGGTTTGAACCAAAAGTTCCATCAGATTTCAAATCGAATCTTCGTGGTTGATAGAGATCTGATATTTGCCAAATCTCAGTATCGTTGTTGTTTTGCGTTATTTTAAAATTTGTCTCTTTTGTTCTTTTTAAATACCAGTACAGAAGCTGGTTTTGAGGGTCATAAGTAAGTGTCCGGTCATACTGAATTTCGTAGAAATCTATGTAGGCACCGGCATTGGCCGAGCCGACTGTGCTCAGAGAGAGGCCGAGATTTACCAGAGAAGTACTTTTTATACTGTCGAGGGCTATTTCTGTTAGGTTTGATACCCGGTTATATCTTGCAAAATTGTCTGCTGAGTTGTAGAGTGAACGTGGCAGCGTGTATTTCGAAATATTCTGATTGTTAATTTTTAAGTCGAGGGTTTGGTCGCTTCGCCCAACGCCTAAAACGCTCAAATTTAGTTTGATTTCTGACTGAGCATCTGGTGTTTTTATTTCATAGTTTAGCGAATTGTAAAAAAAATCCCCAAACCATTTCCTGCCAGATGAAAGTAGATTTTTTAATTCTTTTTCTTCGTAAAGATAGAATGTGAGTGTGCTTATGGGTGGGTTGCTGTTGGACGCAGCTTCGAGTGTTTCTAGTTTTTTGGCATTTTCTTTACCCAAATTTATGAAGTAAAAATTCTCTGCCGAATATGGGTTTAAGGAGTGTTTTAGTTTACTGTTTGCGGTATCGAGGTATTCTTTATGAGGTGAGGTGGCGTAGAACAGGATGCGGTCGTTATTGTCTAGTTTTCCATCGGTGTCATTGCACCAAACTGGAATTTCAACCAAATCCTTAATTCTTCCCGAAGCATTTGGTTGAGGAAGAACCTCGGAATTTCCAACGAATACTCTGATTTTTTGTGGATCTAGCGATTTTGTATTTAAAGAACTTTTCTTTAGAAACGTTTGGTCTATTTTGTAAATACCAGATTTTGAGACACTTACTTTTATCCATTCACCTTCTGACAATACAGACTTCTGGCCAAAAAGCCCAAGGCTACATAACATCAGTACAAAAAAGTGAAATCTCATAAATGGTTTATATAATGACCTACTTGAAACGCCTCTAAAGGGTTTTTGGTATCAAAATCAGTCAATAATTTGGATTGGAGCATACGAAGCTATGGTATATCTTTTTCTGGTTGCAGTACATTCTACCAAGGTTCTGGTACGTCTATTTTCTATTTTTTTATACTTTTTATTGTTAAATACAAACTCTTTGCCCGAAGGAATTTCGGCCAATACTTTTTTGTCTGCATCATCCATAATTCCCAAAACCCTGACAAGTTCTGGGTCTTTTGTTGATGAGGCGGCAGGGTTTCTCATGTGCCTTTTCAAAACCACCAAAATATCCTCAGGAAAAACCTCGGGCGTGAGCAATGGGGCCATGAGAGCCGAAAAAGTATTCTTCCATTCAGGTCCATGAGGAGCAGGCTTTCTTCGAAACAATTTTTGTTTGACCATAACATGTTGGTGAGCAATTTCGTGTATTAAAGTCACTAAAAAAGAGTATGGATTTGAATCTGCATTGACCGAAATATAGTGCTGATTGTCCTTAAATCTGTAATTGCCTAAACAGGTTTTTCGGGGTCTCGAAGAGACAAAGTTGAACGGCTGCTGCCTCCAAAGATCTATCACATAAGACACCGCCGAGGCTGGAATCTTTGCTTTGAGCAAATTTTCAAGTTTCAGCGATGAAGTATTTACCGTAGCGACAGGTTTCTTTTTTAAAAATCCAAACAACAAATTAGGACCGATTTTGAAATACAAATATAGGCTAACCAAGGTTTTTCTGAACATTTTTGCGAAAAACCGTAAAATAAAATTCCATGGAGATATATGATTTCCGTCCTTTTTTTATTCAGTTATACTTCTAATTTTGACAAAAAATCAATATCATGAAAAAATTTATAGGCTTCTTGTTTGTAGTAGTAACACTTAGTTCTTGCGGTTCAAAACTAGTGGATCCGCTGGGTGGTTGTGAAAAATCGGCTACGAAATTCACAGATGCCGCCACAGCTTTTTTTAGCGACTTTTCGAGCAAAAGTAAATGTGAGGCATTCAAAAGTGCAGCCTCAAACTATCTTAAAGACTGTCCAACCCTGTCGGCGGCTGAGGTAAAGGAGGCCAACGATTCTATTAAAGATTTGAATTGTAATGACTTGTAGAAAACTTTTTAGAGGATTTTCTTGATAAAAACATTTTTGTCTTAGTATTTTGTAGTTACGTATTTACTTACCAATAGCCTATGAACGAGACTAAGACAATATTGCGAAACAATATTGTTTACGAGAGCATTGTATTATTGCTCTTGTATTCATTTTTTTGTTTCCTAAAAATTTACTACCAAATTTTTTTTGATTCACCACTTCAAATTCTGTTTGTTTTTCTATCCAATATTCTACTTATATATCCCTTTTTCGTTGCTGGCTTTTTTAAACCAAGGAGCAATATTTTGTGGTACTTCATTCTAATTACAATAGGCGAAATTGCAATTATCTTTTATGAGAATATTTATTTTCTTTTCATCGGAATGTCATTCTACCTTTTCTCGAAGCTCTCTTTAATTTTGGCTTTTGGGAATTCATTAAAAGATTTTAAACTCACAACAGGTTTTGATTTTGTCAAAATTCTCGGCCCCCAGTTTTTATCATTTGCTATTGGATACCTGATTTATAACAATACAAATTTAGGTATTTCTATATCTCTTTTGCTGATAATTGATGCCGTAGTGCAGGCCCTAGTGTTTAGTTATATTTTTTATTTTAAGAACTACAACGGTGTGAATTTCATCCGCACAGGCTTAATATTTTTATCACTTCACGAGGTGTTTGGTGGCTTCAATATTTTTAACCAAAATATTGATAAGAATTTTATAGTTTCATTTTGTCTGATTTCTGTTGGAAATTATATACTGGGTTTAGGATTGTGGAAGTCTCGAATTGCTGAATTTTAATTCTTCATCCAGTTCTCGACCATTTTTACGCCGTGTTCGGTTAGGTATGCTTCTGGGTGAAACTGTACGCCTCTGATGTCATATTTTTGGTGAGCTTCGCCCAAAACATAGCCCTTCTCGTCTATAGCCGTTATTTTTAAATCGGCGGGCATACTTTCTGGTACGACCGTCCAAGAGTGGTATCTGCAAACTTCAAATGTGTCAGGAATGCCTCTGAAAAGCAATTCATTTTGGTCTTTTATGATGCATTTGGTGGTTACCCCATGCAATACATCATCCATGTTGTGGAGTTTTGACCCGAAAGCCTCGCCAATGGCCTGATGACCCAGACAGACCCCAAAGATGCTCTTTGAAGTTTTATACTCAGCTAGTAAGTCCATCATTATACCGGCTTCCTCAGGTATTCCCGGGCCAGGCGACAGTAATATTTTATCATACTTTTTTACGTCTTCTAGAGCTATTTTATCATTCCGAATTACGTCTACATCGCCTCCTAAATCTTTTAGAATGTATACTAAATTGTATACGAAAGAGTCATAATTATCTAATACTAATATTTTCATTTTGTTTTTTGTTTTGCAGCTAAACCGTTATTAATCAGATTCTTTATCCTTGATTTTGCGGTTGGTGCCGTTACATTTTTTTATCTATAATACATTCAATCTTATTTTCTCTTGCCCTCTTCAGACATTCGCCACTCTACACCTCTTGTCATGGTCTTAATATGTTCGGCTTTTCTGAATCTCAAGGCACTCCAATCGTCGTCAACAGCCACCATTCTTACGGGTTCATAGCCCAAATCTCCCATTGCCTGCCAGCCATTGTCTCTGTTGAACTCGCATTTGTATTTTTTTGAACTACCCTTGGGGTATACAAACCAAAACAATCCATTTTCCTCCATTTTGGCATCAACAAGTGCAGCATATTTAATCACTTCTTCCAGTTTTGTGCAAAAAACCAATGCAAAATCCACAGCCGATTCGCTGAGCATTTTCTCAGCCTTTATTTGATCCGTAAATTCTGCCCAAAGACTGTCCAAGTCGTTGGGAGCATTTAATATCACAAGATTCTTGTGAGTTTTGAAATTTAGTTTTTTCAATAAAGGGTGCATAAAATTTCTATTTTGGATCCGCAAATTCGCGAAATTTGCTATTTCTGATAGGTCTTTTTTAACTTTTTTCTTTTTGAGTTTATATCTCAGACGCCATTTCGATGGCTTTTCTCAATGCCCCGAGTTTTAGATGAATCTCTGCCATTTCGGTTTCTATTACCGACTTCGCTACCACACCCATACCAGCCTGAAAATACAGCGTGTTGTTTTTACTAAGGAATGTTCTGATGGCTATAGCATGGTTAAAATTGCCTTTGAAATCCATAAAACCAATAGCTCCTCCATAGATACTGCGATTGGTTGGTTCCATTTCATTTATCAGGCTCATGGCCATGTGTTTGGGTGAGCCTGAGAGTGTTCCGGCCGGAAAGGTGTCGGCCACCAATTGCAATGGGTTTGTACCTTTTGTCATGTGGCCGGTCACTTTTGAAACCAAGTGAATCACATGACTGTAGAACTGCACCTCTTTGAAGATATCTACATGAACTTTGTCTGAACTACGCGAAAGATCGTTTCTGGCCAAATCTACCAACATTACATGTTCGGCAGATTCTTTTGGGTCGGCGTGTAGTTGACGAGCCAACTCGGCGTCTTTTGCATCGTCTCCTGTACGTCTGAAAGTACCAGCTATTGGGTGGATTTCTGCTTGTCCATCTTTTATAAATATCTGTTTTTCAGGACTTGAGCCAAAGATATGGTAATCGCCGCCATCGAAATAAAACAAATATGGAGATGGGTTTATACTACGTAGTGCTCGATAAACATTGAAGTCGTCGCCGCTGTATTCTTGAGAGAATCTGCGAGAAGGTACTATTTGAAAAACATCTCCTCTCAAACAATGTTTGATACATTTCTCTATGATTTTCACCATATCGGCATCATTGATATTGGTTTGTTCTTCTCCTTTTTTTGAGAAATTGCTGGAAGTTCGCTTTGGGTTTTTTACATAAAATTCTAGCGTATCAAGGCCGTCCTCTTTGAATTTCGGGGCCTCGTTTTCTTTGGCGTAGGCGTGCTCAAACATGTAGAGTTCGTCTTTGAAATGATTGACGGCTATAACATATCTATAAACCCTGTAAAGGATTTGTGGAATGGCCGTTTCCTGGCTTTTATCCTGAATTTCAATATCTTCAAAATATTCCACGGAATCGTAGGTGATGTGCCCAAAAAGCCCATTTGAGATAAATGAGTGCTCATTTTCTGATGGACAGAATCTGCTCGCAAAACTTTGCAAGGCGTTTACGGCCTCTTTTCTGGAAGATAGTTGGATCTTCTCCACAGAACCATCCGGAAATGATTGTGTTACCTCTTCATTGTCAAGTACAAACAATGCTATGGGGTCACATGCTATATAACTAAAACTGTTATGCATAGCATGGTAATCGGCACTTTCTAGAATAACCGAGAGCGGAAATTGCTCCCTGATTCTAAGAAAAATGCTTACCGGCGTAAGGGTATCGGCTAATAGTCTCCTACTTCTAGTTGTAATATTGAAATTCATAATGTAATGTTTCTTATTGATAGCCTTTGGCTTCATTTAGCCATCGGTGTAATTCTCATTTATTAATTCTTAAAATCTTATTCATTTTGTTTATGCTTCGTTGGCTGAGCAAAGCCGATTTTTCGGTGGCTGAGCAGAGCCGAAACCACAACAAAAAACGGCTTGCCGTGTTTGAACAGCAAGCCGTAAATATGTAAAAAACCACATAGCGGAATGTTGCTCAAACAGAAGAGTTTGAACGCCACCAACCTTTTGTTGTTATGTTGTTTGATAATTTCATGTCGCAAATGTAGTTACGAAAAACTTAAATCAAAATTTTTGAGATTTTATTTTACAAAAAAAGGGCAAACAATTGTTCGCCCTCCTTAAACTTTAAACATCTAAATTTTATTTCGTTGCGGCAGCATATCTAGCTTCTACGGCATTCCAATTTACCAAAGTCCAGAAAGTATCTACGTAATCAGGACGTTTGTTTTGGAACTTCAAATAGTAGGCATGCTCCCAAACATCCAAGCCCAAAAGTGGTGTTCCTTTTACCTCTGCGATGTCCATCAAAGGATTGTCTTGGTTTGGAGTTGAACACACGGCTACCGTACCGTCTTCTTTGGCTATTAACCACGCCCAGCCAGAACCAAATCTAGTAGTGGCGGCAGTTTTAAACGCAGTTTTGAACTCATCGACACTTCCAAAAGCGGCAATGATAGCCTCCTTCAATGGACCTGAAAGGTTACCGCCAACTCCCTGAGGAGCAAGGATATTCCAGAATAAATCGTGATTGTAATGTCCACCTCCGTTGTTTCTAACGGCAGGAGTTGCTTTGCTG
The DNA here is from genome assembly GCA_035299025.1 of Leadbetterella sp. Lineage (GTDB taxonomy): Bacteria > Bacteroidota > Bacteroidia > Cytophagales > Spirosomataceae > Leadbetterella. The sequence goes on along the minus strand of DATGXK010000008.1, from coordinate 464,215 downwards.
ATATTTGCTAATATTTCTTCAATGGTTTTGTTTTCCAAATCTGTACCTGCTATAGCAGCATTGAGATTTGTAACATAAGCGTTATGGTGACGGTCATGGTGAATTTCCATCGTCATGGCGTCAAAATGTGGTTCCAATGCATCATTGGCGTAAGGAAGGGGTGCTAATGTAAAAGCCATAATTGTATTTCTTTAAACTGATTTTTCTATCTATGAATGATTAACATCAGTTTTTTAAAATGTGTTCGAAAGACCATGAAAAAAATGAAGATTTAAGCTGATTTTTTCAATTGTCGAATTCACTTTTTGCCCATTTTTACGGATAATATTTCAGGCATGAAAGAAATTTATTGGTGTTTCGGGCGGAAACTTAGTTTTTTTGTAAAACTCCACTAAACAATCTTTTTTGTCAAATGACCAATGTCACAAAGGCTCAGTTTCTTAATTTTTTAAAGAAACTTTTAAGAATTGCCTCCGATTCTGATTGCAGAACTCCTCCGATAACATCGGTTTTGGGATGAAGAATGGGCTGTTGGATAAGTGTAAAACCCTTTTTCTTGTCATACGCCCCGAAAATAACCCGATCTATTTGTGACCAAGCCAAGGCTCCTGCACACATTACACAAGGCTCAAGCGTGACATATAAGGTGCAATTTTTTAGGTATTTAGCCCCAAGAAAATTGGAGGCCGCAGTGATGGCCAATATTTCGGCGTGGGCAGTAACATCATGAAGCTGCTCGGTTTGGTTTACACCTTTGCCTATTATTTTTTTTCCCTCGGCTACTACAATGGCTCCCACAGGCACTTCATCGTTTTCGTAGGCATCCATGGCCAGGTCCAAGGCTTTGGCCATGAAGTATTCATGAGAGTAGATGGGGTGGGAGTTTCGAGCCAAGTCGATAAATATTTATGCCGAAAATTAATAAAAAAACGCCTCAAATTTTAAGAAATGAGGCGTTTCTAGAAGAATCTTAAAATCTTAGAAACACAAGCTAGCTGCACCTAAGAGACCGGCGTCGTTGGCCAATGTAGCTCTCTTTATTTGTAAGGTTTTTATATAATATGGTGTTAGCCAGTAATTTAGCTGCTTTTCTATGGCTGGCATAATGTATTCAAAGGAAGCAGAAAGGCCACCTCCTATCAAAATAGTGGTGATGTCGAGAATTCTTATCATCGAAACCAATCCGTCGCCCAAAAGCTTACCAACTTCATCAAAAACAGCTAAAGCGAGTTCGTCGCCTTCGGAGGCTGCCGCTACTAATCCTGTGGTAGATATAGAACCATCATTTGGCAGTCGGGTATCGCCTTTGTAGGCGGCACGCATTCTGTTGGCCATATCTAATAGTTCGTTTTTTCCTATGTTTCTTTCCAAAACTTTCCCGTTGGCAGATGGCATATGGCCCGGCTCCATGGCGTTTCCACCGCCACCTTTAAACACCAATTTATCTATAATGGCCGCACCACCAACGCCCGTACCAAGCGTGACGAAAATATAATCTTCAGGTAGTTTTTCTTCTCCAAAATAGTACTCGCCGAGGGCGGCAGCATTGGCGTCATTTTCTAAGAAAAAATCATGATCAGGGAATCGTTTTTTCAAAAGTGGGATAATCGGGGTGCCGTCTGTTTCTGGTATAGCGGTTATTTCCATCAATGTTGAACGGTCTCTAGAGATAAGACCTGGCACACCAATGCCTATTTTCTTAACTTCTGGATTTTCTTTTAGCTGCACAGCGATGGCATCGCCAAGGTTATCTACAAAGTGACCCGTGGCTCTCCAGGAGCCAGTGTCATGGCTGTAAAAGTTTGTAATATTACCAGTTTCAGCATTTACTATGCCCATTTTTACATTTGTACCACCAACGTCTATTCCCAAATATTCTGTTGCCATCCCGATGAATTATAAAATTTTCTGCAAATATATATTAAAATAAATTAAAAATTAGGGAAGATTATCTCTTCTATTAAACCCATTATTTCGGTCTTGCCGGTTTTCTTTTCGGCCGAACTAATGAAGTATTCGGGCAATATCTGCCAGTCTTCAGAAAGTGCTGACATAAACGAAGTTATATTTCGCTGGCCTTCCATGGTTTTTACCTTGTCGGCTTTGGTAAATACAAGCTTCAAGGGTACACCATTTTCGCCTAGTTTCTTTATGAATTCTAGGTCTATTTTTTGAGGAGAAATGCGGATGTCGATCAGCACAAAGACATACATGAGGTTTGGTCTTTGCAGCAAGTAGTCCCATGTCATTTTCTCCCATTTGGCTTTTTCCGAAACCGGAACTTTGGCATACCCATAACCGGGCAAATCTACGAGATGCCATTTGTTGTCAATCATAAAATGATTGATAAGCTGGGTTTTGCCAGGCGTAGAGGAAGTCTTTGCAAGGTTTTTTACACCAGTAAGCATATTTAACAAAGACGATTTGCCAACGTTTGATCTTCCTATAAATGCAATTTCGGGCAGGTCGTCTTGCGGACAATGCTCTACTTTGGCTGCACTTTTATTAAACTTGGCTTCTTTTATTTGATACATTTTGTTGATTTTAATTGCATTTGGGGCAGATTCCCTGCACCAGCACATTGATGTCTTTTCTTTGGTAACCTTCTGGAAGTATTATTTCCGGTATAAGAAACTTTTCTAAACAGAAGGTTTCGTTGCATTCCGAACATTTGAAATGTACGTGGTCGTGGTGGTGATGCCCCGAGGCACATTGATCTTTACAGAGGGCATATTTTACGCCTCCGTTATTGTCGAGTATTTTATGAATGATTCCTTTGTCAAGAAATGTTTTGAGGGTACGATAAATTGTAACGCGATCGAAACCGTCGGTTAATAGATTTTCTATATCGCCATGCGACAGTGCAGTTGATTTCTGAAGAAAACCCTTCAGGATATTTTCTCGGGTATCGGTATGCCTCAGTTCATATTGGCGTAAAATGCCCAGTGCGTTACTTTCCATTGTTCTATATTTCGTAAGAAACTAAATCAAACTGCATTTTTACCAAATTTGCATAAATTCCGTCATTTATCAAAATCAAACTTTCGTGCGTGCCAGATTCTGCAATCTCTCCATTTCTCAACACATGTATTTGATCGGCATTTCGGATGGTGGCCAAGCGGTGAGCTATGATGATAGAAGTGCGGCCTTTCATGAGCTCGTTGAGGGCATCCTGAACCAGTTTTTCTGACTCAGAATCTAAAGCACTTGTGGCTTCGTCGAGTAATAATATGGCCGGATTCTTCAAAATGGCTCTGGCTATGGCTATCCTCTGGCGTTGCCCTCCTGAGAGTTTTACCCCTCGCTCTCCTACAACAGTTTCAAACCTGTCCGGGAATTTCTCGATAAATTCAAAAGCATTGGCCTTTATGGCGGCGGCTTCCACCTCCTCTGCTGAGGCTGCTGGGTTACCGTAGGCTATGTTCTCGAAAATAGTACCGCCAAACAAAATAACCTCTTGGGGAACAATGGCGATATTTTGTCTTAAAAATGTGACATCTTGATGTTTAATATCTTGGCCATCAATTAGGATTTGACCAGTGTACTCCGGATAAAACTTCATTAGGAGCTGAACTATGGTAGATTTTCCGGCACCCGAATGCCCCACCAGAGCTATTTTTTTGCCTGCTTCTATTTCCAGATTTATGCCTTTCAATACCTCTACATCTTTTCTAGAGGGGTAACTGAATTTTACATTCTTAAAAGAAATCTCTCCCTGAATTGGGTTAGGAGTCTTTTGCTTTTCAATATCCACCTCAGAGGTTTCTCCTAAAATCTCCAAAATTCTTTCTGAGGCCCCTACCGTGCGTTGGAGTTGAGCATAAAGATCGCCCAAGCCGCTCATAGAGCCACCAATAAAAATGGTGAGTGTAAGAAAAGTAATGAGGTCGGCTATAAGTATTTCTTTCTCGATGACCAGATTGCCCCCAAACCAAATCACCAAGACGATGCCCCCAAATAGCCCAATGATAAAAAACGTAATAAACCCACCGCGTAACGTAGCAGCTTTGAGTGCCAAAGTCACCGACTCGGCCACGGATTTGGAGAATCTCTTCGACTCTAATTTTTCGTTTGTAAAGGCTTTTACAATCGAAACAGACTGTAAGGACTCTTCTACGATTACGTTTGCTTCTGCCAGTTTTTCTTGAACTTTCTTTGAGATGGTTCGGATGTATCTTCCAAAAACCAAGGCTGCAATGACAATAATCGGGAAAGTGGCCAACATAAAAAGCGTTAGTTTCCAAGATATGTAGACCAGCATAGCAATCCCTATAACCAACGTAGCCACTTGACGAAAAAACTCGGCCAATGTGGTGGAAAGTACGCCCTGAATGGCTGACACATCTGAGGTTATGCGGCTCATGAGGTCACCTACTCTGTTATTTTCAAAAAATGAAATAGGAGAGGTTATAAATTTATCGTAGAGTATTTTGCGGATATCTGCCGCTGTTTTTTCACTAACTATAGAGAAAAAGTATACCCTAAAAAACGAAAAAACGCCTTGAGCTACCAAAATGATAGCAAAGAAAGTGGCCACCTGGTTTATACTGTACAATGACTTGCCCTCCATTACTTTGGTCATTTCGCCTATTAAAAGCGGAAAAACCATGGTAGTAACTGTAGATAACACCAAAAACAACATGCCTATGATGTAGGTGTTTCGGTAAGGTGCCGTAAATTTGAAAAGGGCAACTGCCTTTTTCAAACCGTCTTTACTTAATTTCTTTTTGTCTTCAGGTGCCAAATCTACTCCGCCACCGTGTCTTCCCTTCGCCATTATTCTTCTTCTATCTGTCCTCTGTATTTCGACTCCCGCAGTATTTCGGCGGGTTTGTCATTTGCCATTAAATCTTGAAACGTAACTTTCGGGTTTTCGGTTCGATAACGCTGAATGATCCTCCAGCCAAGCCACTGGCCTATTCTTCCAGGGCAACTGGGGCCTATTTCGGGTACTGATGGTCTTTCACCAAAATACTTATCTTTCAGATGTGGATTGGGATTATAAAGCAAATTTTTGTCAACTACATGAGCCCAGACCAAGTCTTGTGCATTCCAAGTTTCGGTAAGTTGTATTGCTGAATAACCAATGATAAGAGAATCCGGAGCATTCGGAATCATCTCTTTTGTAAACTCTAAAGACTTGCCAAAAAACAGCATATCGGCCAAGAAGGATTGATCTTTTGGGTCCAGTTTGTTGTAGGAGTTTGATAAATATCTCACTACAGTAGGCACAATATATTCCTTTGAATATCGCTTCAGAATATAGTTGGGCTGGTCTGGCCTGTACAATGCATTAGGTCCAAGAAACGACTCCAATGCAATGATGATAAGTGTGTCCGAAACAAAAAGATCATTCTCTAGGCCTGAAAATGTGGTCACAATCTTGGGTTCTTTGAACTCTGGATAGCTGGCTTTGATATTGGCAAATGCGTCAGAAAACTCTTTTTGGATATCCGTGAGCTCTCCAAATTCTTTTTGAGTTTGTTCGTAGAGTTTGCGGGTTTCGGGGTGAGAAGCCAAATAATACATGTGTGACACAAACGCAGTATCATCAGGAAATGTACGGTAAAGAGATTTTACTATGTTTTCGTTTTTTTTAAGTAACACACCCATATCCGCCTGGCTCTTTACGGCCATAAGCTCTCTTTCAAATCTCCTGATTGTTACATCTACTTCTGGTTTTTTGTCTCCGCACGAAAATAGAGCAATTGAAGAAACCGCCACAAAGAGCAGTAATTTAATACGCATTCTGTTAGAATTTTTGTAATCAAAACGCAAATTTAGCTATTTATTGTCTCAAAATAATCTCATTTGCTGGTTTTCAATTGTTATTCAAATTATACTTTGCTTTTTGGACAAACAGTCATATTCCAACACCAATGCCAACTCATGGATTTCGGACTTCCAGAATATTTGCAACCAACGATTCTGAGAAATAAATCGCAAGGCAGGATTTTGAAAGGGAGCAAGTGGGGCTCCAATAAATGAATAGAACTGTTTATCTACGATTAAGTCTAGTTCAATGGACTCTCTTTTTTCTCCGAATTGCAAAAGCGATGTCTCCAACAATATCCTGAAAAGTTTGTTTTTTTCTTTCAGAAGCAATTCTTTCGAAATTTCTATCAACTGACTTTTTTTGGCGTCTAGTGTCTTGTGCGAATATTCTCCCATAAATCTGGCGTAATGGTAGATAATCAAAGCGGAATGTCCGTAATGTCGAGCTATTTTGAATGGATTTGTCGTTATTTGATCTACCGAAGAGCCCAGATACTCCAATGTATTGATGTCGGTATGGTTGAGCTCCAAGTCGTGTTTGAAAAACAGGCACATCAGATTTAATAATGCACATACGTCTTGTTCTTTAGGCATGCTTTTGCCGAACCACGTGCCATAAATTCTGTTTTTCTCGGAGTCTCCAAACTGATCGGTAAAACCTAAAAGATGATTTTTTAGCCAAACGGTTTGCTCTTTCGTATAATCTGATGTGAGGTAAATAAGGGCGGTATCGTCAATGTCGTCGGGTAACCTAAAGTGGTCGAGCCTACGCATCAATATTCCGTTTGGGAAATGACCCGAAGGTTTGGTTCTGTAAAAATTGTAAGTCAGTCGGCCGTCTTTGTTTTGGTAGTTCGGATAAAATGCTAGTATTTGAGATTCAATTTTTTCGAATATCCGAAGCTCTTCAGAATTTAAAAAACCTTGATATTTCTGCAAAATAAATAGGGTGGAGGCGAGGGCAAAAATATTGTCGTCGGCTCTTTTATAACGCCAAAGGTCGTTTTTTCTTACCGATAAGTTCTGATAACCGCTCTCTACTTCGCTCAGTTTTTTGGCAATTTCCGAAATTATTACGCTTATCATTTTTTAAACCTACTTATCGTTTTTATATTTGTATGAGAATTTATACAAAAATAACATAATACGATGGAAGTTTCTGGAAATATCAAAGTAATAAACCCTGAGCAGCAAGTAAGCCCCACTTTTAAGAAAAGAGAATTGGTAGTGACTACCGAAGAGACTTATCCTCAGCACATAATGATAGAGTTTACGCAAGATAAATGTGATTTATTGAACAGCTATGCGGTGGGTGACGCCGTAAAGGTGTCTATCAACCTTAGAGGAAGAGAGTGGCAAAGTCCGCAAGGCGAAACAAGATATTTCAATAGTATACAAGGTTGGAGAATAGAGAAAGAAAGCGGAGCAACTTCGGCACCTGCGGCCTCTACTTCTTCAGCACCAGCTACACCAGCACCGATTCCGGCTGCCCTAGAAGGAGAAGACGATTTGCCGTTTTAATATTTAGAAAAGATATTTTTTTGAGGAAAGACACGCTGCGAAGTGTGTCTTTTTTTTATGGCTAAGGTTGTGAAATTTGCTTGGACGTTAATCAATTTTTAAAGTCACATTTTTTATTAAATTTTTTTTCTAACCAAACAAAAAAGCCAACGCAGTTCGCATTGGCTTATTTGGCGGTCTGACCTTCGATACGGACCGACTTATAGTATATTTTATCTCTTACGCCGGAAACGACTTAGAAATATCAGTAAAGTCTCTTGATTTGAGTGATGCTCCACCTACAAGACCTCCATCAACATCAGGTTGAGAGAATAATTCCACGGCATTGCCAGCACCTACGCTACCACCGTAAAGGATCGAAATTTCGTCAGCCACGGTTTGTCCATATTTGCTAGCCAAGTGGTCACGCAATACTTTGTGCATTTCTTGTGCTTGTGCTGAGGAGGCGGTTACGCCCGTGCCAATAGCCCAGATGGGTTCGTAAGCGATAACTACTTTTTGCAAAGCCTCAGCCGAAAGATGAAAAAGACTGTTGGTCAATTGACCACAAACAAAGTCAAAGTGTATGCCTGCCTCACGCTGAGCCAAAGTTTCTCCACAACAGAATATTGGAGTTAGGCCTTCTGCCAAAATAGCATCCACTTTTTCAGCAATAAATGTATCCGACTCGCCAAAATACTCACGACGCTCAGAGTGTCCAATGATGACATATTTTACACCTACAGATTTCAACATCTGCACCGAAACCTCACCTGTATATGCTCCAGAAGCTTTTGGGTGGCAGTTTTGAGCTGCTATAGACACTTTAGATGAATTCAATAATTTAGTAAAAGTGCTCAAATAAGGAAACGGAACGCCCAATATTACATGCACATTTGGGTTGTTCATTTCGTCGTTTACCATATTTACTACTTCTGATAAAAGGATTTGGCCTTCTTCAAAAGTTTTGTTCATTTTCCAGTTACCAGCGGCGTATTTTTTTCTCATTTTTTGCTTTCGTTATATTTCAAAAATCGCACAAAGATAGCCTTTTAAGGCTAAAAAGGAAAACATGCGTTTTGAAAATGTTAGAAAATCGGGTTTTGACCTAAAGGTCTTTGATTTTCTGATTTTAATGTTTTTTAACATTTGCCTGCTAAACCTTATAACACCGAGACGGTCAAAGCTGCATAACAAATAAAAAAAACAATTATGAAAAAGTTAATTATGTCTTTTGCCGTTATTTCGGTTTTATCAGTAGGTGCTTTTGCCCAAAAAAGTGGAAACGAAGTTGGTAAGCGAGAATTTAATCCTGAAAAAATGGCTGAAAAGCGAAGTGAAAGACTCAAGGCGGATTTAAAACTAACCGATCAGCAGTTTGCGGCTGTTACCAAGCTCCACAAAGAGTCGGTTGCCATTCGTGAGGCTGAACGTAAAGAAATGAAAGCCAAGCATGATGCAAAAAAACTAGCCTACAAAAACGAAATGAGAAAGATATTGACTCCAGAGCAATACAAGACTTTCGAAGAAAAAATGGCCACTAACGAAGCCCGAAGAAAAGAAGGGATGCGAAAAGGAAGAGGAGGAAATCATGGTGGTCCTCACCATGGAGTACGTCCCGAGAGCAAAGGGTAAATCAAAAAAGGTCAACGGAAGCGTTGACCTTTATCTATATTATTCAATTAAAAGCAAGTTAATCGAATCAATCGTAAATTGAACCAATCGTAAATCAAATGAATCGTTAATCGAATTAATCGTCAATCGAATTATTCAATCACCATATTATGATAAACGTTTTGTACGTCATCATCTTCGTCAAGTTTTTCTAGCAACTTGTCTAAGTCAGCCGCTTCTGCTTCGCTTAGTTTTTTGGTATCTGTTGGTATTCTTTCGAAGTCAGCGTGGAGCAATTCCAAGCCTTTTTCTTCTAAGAATTTCTGTATGGCCCCGTAAGACGTAAACTCACCATAGATATTTATTTGGTCGTGTTCTTCGTCTAAAAACACGTCGTCGGCACCGAAATCTATCAATTCAAACTCCAGCTCCTCTAAGTCTACCCCAGGTGTGTTTGCTATTTTGAAAATGCATTTTCTCTCAAAAATAAAGTCCAGCATGCCGTTGGTACCAAGGCTTCCATTGCATTTGGTAAAATAACTCCTTACGTTGGCTACTGTGCGGTTATTGTTGTCGGTTGTACATTCTACTAAAACGGCCACTCCGTGCATTCCATAGCCTTCAAGTACCATTTCTTTGTAGTCTTCTTGGTCTTTCGAAGAGGCTTTTTTGATTGCGTTTTCCACGTTTACTTTAGGCATGTTTGCTGCCTTGGCGTTTTGGATAACTGCCCTCAAACGTGAGTTTGTGGTAGGGTCGGGTCCGCCAGATTTTACGGCCATCACAATGTCTTTGCCTATACGTGTAAATACCTTGGCCATAGAAGACCAACGTTTCATTTTGCGTGCTTTTCTAAATTCAAATGCTCTTCCCATAGATTTTCTGAAATTTCAAGGTGCAAAATTAACTAAATTCATCACTATTCCATGTTTGGAAATAAAATTTTGCAGTTTGGCTATTTCTGCGTTTTGTAAGGAAGTGCTCCAACAAGATTTTGTATGGCTCGTATGGCCAAGTCTTGCGGTGAGTCCATGCGATTACTGATGTCCTGAAAGCTGTGATTTTGCCAAACCAACACGCCTGAGTCAGCATCAATGAGCTGCAGTTGGGTGCTCATGCCGTTTCGGCCAGCAAAATTTCTCACCGAAAACTGCATTTCGGTTTCGCCCCAAATAACGGCGTCTACTCCCAATAGCCTGGCCAGTTTGCCTTTGTCAATACTTTTTAGTTCAGAAAATCTAATGTTTTCACTTTGAAGAGTTTTGTTGGTAGTCAAAAAATCTTGTACCGTGAAGCCCAACTTTTTTTTCTCTGCTCTTCTAGCCAGTATGTTGAAAGTGTTTTTTTGTAAGTCCAAACCAGCTACACGTTCCTGTTCAGGCCAGTTGCCCTGACCTCGTCCGCGGCTTACGGCTTTATATTCATCGTTAAAGCTAACTTTGAATGGTAGAATGGCCACTCTTTTGTGCATTGTTAGCACCGAATTGGCGTTTTCGGCCAAGAAACTTTGATTGGTTTTGCACGAAATGGCCGTAAATAAAATGGCCGAAATGATGCTTAATCGTAGGATTTGTTTCATTTGATTTTAAATATTTGTTTTATAAACGAAAATCTTGTGGAGTTTTATGCGTCAATTTCCAAAACCATTTTCCCGGTATTTTCTCCAGCAAAAAGTTTCATCAAAACGTCAGGGAAAGACTTTACACCGCCTTTTTCGATATGAAAATTGGCATTGAGTTTGCCTTCTTTTATCCAGCCCGCCATTTCTTTTGCGGCTTCGTTATATCTGGCGGCGTTGTCGAAGACCACGATTCCTTCCATTTTCGCTCGATTGATCAACAGTGAAAGGTAATTTTTTGGCCCTTCAGGTTTGGTGGAATTGTACTGAGATATGGCTCCACATATCACTATACGTGCTTTTTTATTGATAAGCGTCAACACTGTGTCTAAAATTTCTCCACCTACATTGTCGAAATAAACATCTACTCCGCTTGGGCATACTTCTTTTAAATTAGCTCTAAGGTTACTGGATTTGTAATCGATACATGCATCAAACCCAAGCTGGTTTACTACATAATCGCATTTGTCTTTACCACCAGCTATGCCCACCACACGGCATCCTTTTATTTTGGCTATTTGGCCTGCCACACTTCCAACCGCTCCAGCAGCACCTGACACCACCACGGTTTCACCTTCTTTGGGCTGCCCTGTGTCCAAAAGTCCAAAATATGCAGTAAGTCCTGACATACCCAAAGTACCCAAATAGGCTGGTAGAGGAAATATATTTGGATCAACTTTTACAAAATCCCAACCGTCAGAAACAACGTACTCTTGCACACCTACACTAGCACTTACGTGCTCACCTACTGCAAATTTTTCGTTTTTAGAGGCAACTATCTCTGCAATTCCAAGTGCTCGCATTACATCGCCTAGTTGGACGGGTTTTATGTAGCTTTTCGAATCATTCATCCAACCACGCATGGCTGGGTCAATAGAGAGGTATTTTACTTTTAGAAGTACCTCACCTTGCTTCAAATCTGGTATTTCCGACGTGTCAAGCTTCCAACATTCCGAACTGGGCGTCCCGATTGGTCTTTGGTTGAGTAATATTCTGGTGTTTTGCATTTTTTTGTTGAATCTTTCTGCAAGCATAACAATTTTTACTCAGAAAAATACAGTTTTAAAAGGTTTCTGTTTTTTATCGTAAATAATTTAGATAAAGGTTTTTGTAAAAAGAAATAAATTAATATCTTTGCAGCCCGATTTAGAAAAAGATAATATTTTATAATAATGGCAAAGAAAGGAAATAGAGTTCAGGTTATATTAGAATGTACCGAGCACAAGACCACAGGTCAGCCAGGAATGTCTAGATACATCACTACCAAAAACCGTAAGAATACTACGTCGCGTTTGGAGTTGAAGAAGTACAATCCGGTATTGAAAAAAGTTACAGTACACAAAGAAATCAAGTAATTTGTTTGAAAATGGCCACGGCCAAAGTCGAACATCAAACATTTAACATAAAAATACAATGGCAAAGAAAGTAGTTGCGACCCTAAGGGATAAATCAGCGTTGAAGAGTTTTGCGAAAGTTATCAAAGCCGTAAAATCTGACAAAACTGGTGCTTATACTTTTAAAGAAGAGATGGTTGCTGTAGACAACATCGCTGAAGCTTTAAAATAATAAGTTTTCAAAGATATTTATGAAAGCCTTGCCGATTCGGTTAAGGCTTTTTGTTTTGTATTAATGTTATAGTTTTGAGTTGCGAGGGTCGAGTTGTGAGTTTTTCTTCACGCTTCTTATTTTATTTACCGTCTTATTCTCAGTTTTTATAATTGAAGCCTATAATTTACGAAAATATTGTTAAAGTCGCTCAAGCTGATATTGACGAGCTAAATCATGTGAACAATGTGGTGTATTTCAATTATTTACAGCAAGCAGCTATGGCACAATGGTACTCGTCTGTGCCTACAGAAATATCTGATAGTATGCGTTGGGTGGTTAAAAAACATGAGATTGAATACTTTAAACCTGCTTTTTTGGGAGACGAAATAATTGTCAAAACTTGGGTCGATAATTTTTCAGGAGTTACTTCTGACCGCCATTATGAAATCTACAAGGGCGATATTCTACTCGTAAAAGCCCGCACACTTTGGGTTGCCCTTGATCCATTTTCGATGCGACCGAAGCGTGTTCCAGCTGATTTGTGGGAGAGGTATTTTGGGGAGTAGTGAGTAATTTCTAAAAGCAACAGGAAACTAAATTCTAACAAACGGATTTTATTTGATAAATTTGCATACAACACTCAATCTCTGATAAATGGGCTTATTTGATTTTTTTAGTAAAGAAAAAAAAGAAACACTCGACAAAGGTCTGGAAAAATCCAAAACCAGTATTTTCGATAAGATTTCTAAAGCAATTGTTGGTAAATCCACAGTTGATGAGGAAGTTTTAGATGAACTGGAAGAGATTTTAATTAGCTCCGATGTGGGTGTAGAGACCACTATTAAAATCATTAAACGTATAGAGGCTCGCGTGGCTAGAGACAAATTCTCAAACACCGCAGAGTTGGATGTTATCCTTAGAGAGGAGATTGCTGAACTTTTGCAAGAAAATAACTCTCAGGATGTACAAAATAGTTTTGAAACTGAAAATCTGCCTAAGCCATATGTTTTGATGGTGGTGGGTGTAAACGGGGTAGGAAAAACCACTACGATCGGAAAATTAGCTCACAACTTCCAAAAAAATGGCAAAAAAGTAGTGCTTGGTGCTGCGGATACTTTTAGAGCTGCGGCTGTGGACCAACTAAAACTATGGGGCACAAGAGTAGGTGTGGAGGTAATAGACCATGGTATGAATACTGATCCATCTTCTGTAGCATATGATGCCATAAAAGTTGGTGTGGAAAAAGGAGCCGATGTAATAATTATTGATACAGCGGGAAGGCTACATACCAAAGTTAACCTGATGAATGAATTGGGTAAAATTAAGCGGGTGATGCAAAAGATTTTACCCGAAGCTCCTCACGAGGTAATGTTGGTTTTGGATGGAAGTACTGGCCAAAATGCTGTGATTCAGGCACGTGAATTTACAAAAGTGACAGAGGTAAATTCATTGACCATTACGAAATTAGACGGAACTGCTAAAGGCGGTGTTGTAATAGGTATTTCAGACGAATTTAAGATACCAGTAAAATACATTGGTGTGGGCGAAAAAATGGAAGACTTGCAGGTATTCAACAAAATGGCTTTTGTGGATTCGTTGTTTAAGAAATAGATGTCGTTTTTATATATTAACCAACAAAAAAGCGGATTTTAAATCCGCTTTTTTGTCTACTGCCATTATTTCATAAAGAGAACAATTTACTTCAAAACCTTCTCAATTAAAGCCTTGGTAGCTTTGATGCCTTCGTCTTCTGATAGTTCTGTGCCTTCAAACTCTATACCGATGTTTCCTTTAAATCCAGCGTCTTTTACAATTTTCATAATTCTCGCATAATCCATTTCAGACTCGTTGCCATCTTTTCCGAATACGTGCGTTTTGGCACTTACGCCTTTGGCGTACGGCATCAGTTCGGCTATTCCTTTGTATCTGTCGTATTCTTTTAGGCATCCATCTGGACCCCTTTCAATACAGAAGTTACCAAAATCTGGAAGTGTTCCTACGTTTTCCATATTTACGGTTTTCATAACACCCGCCAACCAAGAGCCGTCTGAAGAATAACCACCGTGATTTTCAACAACCACATTTATGCCTTCTTTTGCCGCAAATTCACCCAATTTTTTAAGGCCATCAACTGCATTTTTGGCAACCTCTTCGGCTGTACCTACACCAGCCGCATTAACTCTAATAGTAGCAGCTCCTAAATATTTGGCTATTTTAACCCAATCGTAATGGTTTTGTACTGCTATTTGTCTTTCAACTAAGTCGTCATGGCCGAGGTCGCCCAAAGCATCACACATAATTAAGCCCACTTTTACTCCTGCATCATCACATTTCTTTTTGAAACCTTCCCAATAGGCCATGTCTTTCGCTTTTGAGAAATAAAAAGTATTCACCAGTTCTATGGTATTTACACCATATCCGGCCGCTATTTTCGGGAAATCGTCTGGATGTAATTTGCCCTGTAAAAGAGAGTCTGGGTTTTCTTTCAAAAGTCTTCCAAATGCCGCCCAGTCACCATTTAGAGCATCTCCGAAAAAGCTTTTGTGCAGCGACCACTGGGCCAAAGAGATATTCAAGTCAGGTTTTTGTTCGGTTTCTGATTTACAACCAAATAGCATCGCAGTGCCTAAAAATAGGCTAAAAATGATTTTTTTCATGAAATTAAGATTGAATTTTGATGATAATTTTACAAATATAGTTGAGAAAACGGAAATCACTCATCGTATTGTTTTGCAGTTTGAAGGGCTTTCTTTTTAAAATAGAACATTGAAACCAAAACCATCAGAAAATAGGAAACCGCCAGAGCGTAAGAGCCATAGATAAAGAAGTTTACATTGGTAGTTTTGTTCTGGAAAAAGTTTTTATAAAACAAAACCAGTAAGCTTCCAAAGTAAGCATAATAGTCTGCAAGGGTAATCATAAATCCAACCGTACCAGCGTATTTGAAGGCCGCCAGCATACGTTCAAAATATATACTATTGCACATAGAATAAGCCACATACGCTCCAAAACCTACACTGATGAGCCAAAGAATAGGGTTGATGATTTGCATCTGAAATAATATGGTGGAAACTCCTATGATAATAGCACCCAATAATAGTAAACTTTGAATTAGCAGAAAGGCTTTTGCGTGATTTTTGATCCATCGCATGGAGGCCATCAGCAATAAAACTACCACCGCAATGGGAATTTCGGTTTTGGTAAAAAGAGCAGTTTGCCCACCGTAACCCAACTCCAAGAGAATTTCTGGCATGAAATTGTCTCTGAATTCCCGGTAAGCCGTGAGTAAAACATAAGATATAATGAATAAAACCAATCCTATTCCGAATTCTTTTCTGAAGGCTTTTCGGTCATTTTTGTTCATAGGAAGCCTTTCTACTCGGTCTTTTTTGTCTGCTTCGGAGGGTTTCGGAATTTGAGCCAAAAACCAAACGGAAATAGCTAATGGAACATACATGACTGAGTCCGCAATAAATGGCATCAAAAATTCGGACACGTCAAAACTGCTCAAAACCCATTTTCCAATGCTTTTTGCAAAGCCTGAGCCAATAATAAAAGAGGCCGTGAGTGCGGCCACAAGCAAATCGGTACTTTTTCGACCCTCTAAAAAACCAAGAATAACTCCGTAAAACAAACCTAGGGGTAAACTTCCCAGAAAAACAAAGATCAGGTTGTAGGGAGCTGGAGTCAGTCCAAAAAACAGCATACAAATCCAAGAAAGCCCAGTGAAAAGTAACAATCCTTTGGCTCTATTTTCGGGTTTCATTTCAGAAACAATCTTTACGCCAATGCCTTTCGAAACTGCAAAACCCAATACTTGAGCACTGATTATGAGTATCTTAAAATGTATGCCCCAGAAATATAATTCCTCAAAAGTAGCAGCGGTGTAGGCTCTACGGAAAGGGTAAAAGCACAAATAAGTACAGAATGCGGCTACCGCGGCAAAGAGCGTTTGGACAGAATAGGGAAGGTTTGATATTCGTTTTGAGAGCAATATTAAGGTTTTTGAATCTTCAAATTATGAAAATTTCCGCTCTGTTCAAAACGTAAAGCGATTTTTCAAATCGCTCAAAAATATAGATTTCAGTATTCTATGGAATCAGTTTCCAACGATTTGAAAAATCGAATTCTGCAAAATGCATTTTAAAGCTCGAATGTAGAAATCGTATTTGTAATAATTGCCACACACTCTCGTATTTGAGCTTCTGTAATTACCAATGGCGGTGCGAAACGAATTTTGTTGCCATGTGTGGGCTTTGCCAAAAGGCCATTTTCTTTCAATAACAAACAAATATTCCAAGCTAAATCTGAATCTTCGGTGGTGTTTACTTCAATGGCATTTAGAAGTCCTTTTCCTCTTACAAGTGTCACAATAGAACTATTCTCAATGTATTTATTGAGTTCGGACCTGAAAATTTCTCCTAGAAATTCGGCCTTTTCAGCCAATTTTTCATCCAAAACTACTTGAAGTGCCTCTTTGGCTACCTCGCAAGCAAGAGGATTCCCACCGTAGGTGGAGCCGTGTTCACCCGGTTTAATACATAGCATAATGTGATTGTCTGCCAAAACTGCTGAAACGGGAAGCACTCCACCAGAAAGTGCTTTTCCTAGAATCACGATATCAGGCCTAACGTCTTCATGGTCAACACAAAGCATTTTGCCAGTTCTAGCAATTCCTGTCTGAATTTCGTCTGCTATAAAAAGCACATTGGCAGCCTTACAAAGTTTAGCTGCTTCCTTTAAATATCCTATTGCGGGAACTTTTACACCAGCTTCGCCCTGAATAGGTTCTACGATAAAGCCCGCCACAAAAGGATCTGAAATTAATGCGTTTTCAAGAGCTTCTATATTGTCGTATTCGATTACATCAAATCCAGGCAAAAACGGCCCGAAACCAGTACGGCTACTTGGGTCAACAGATGCAGAAATTACCCCTAAGGTACGTCCGTGGAAGTTTTGGCTTGCAAACAATATTTTAGCTTTTCCTTCTGGAATACCTTTTTTCTCATAAGCCCATTTACGGCAAAGTTTTAGGGAAGTTTCCACAGCTTCTACGCCTGTATTCATCATCAAAACCTTGTCGTAGCCAAATAATTCAGTGATGTATTTTTCAAAAACACCTAATGAAGCACTGTGAAATGCCCGCGACGTTAAGGTGAGTTTTTTAGCTTGCTCTGCAAGTGCATTTATAATTCTTGGATGACAATGTCCTTGATTTACAGCCGAATATGCCGAAAGAAAGTCATAATAACGTTTTCCTTCTACGTCCCAAACAAATGGGCCTTCACCACGCTCCAAAACTACTGGAAGTGGGTGGTAGTTGTGGGCTCCATGTTTCTCTTCGAGTTCAATGAACGATTCGGTCTTGGTGATTTCGGCTGTCATAATTCAGTTATTTTGTGCAAAAAAGTTGGTATTTCTTTATATTTACAAAATATTGATGATAATTTTTATTTTTGGTTTTAAAAAGTAAATAATTACTTTATTTTCAAACTAAATAGAAAATTTGATTTTTTAAATTATGGAATTGGACGAATACGACAAACTGATACTGAAGGAATTAGAGAAAGACGGTAGAAAGCCTTTTTCTGATATTGCCAAGAAAATGGAGATTTCGAACACCATGGTACATCAGCGGGTGAATAGAATGCGAGCAGAAGGTATCATTAAAAAAATGGCCCTCGAACTGGACGAACGTAAAATGGGCTATGAATGGAGTGCCTTTACGGGTATTATTCTGAAAGAAGATTGTAATTCGGAGATTATCATAGATGCCCTAAAAGAAATTCCTGAGGTGGTGGAATGTTATTATATTACTGGACAGTATACGCTGTATATCAGAATAGTAGCTAAAAATAGTGAACACATGCGGAAGGTTTTGTACGAAAAAATTGACCATATTCCGGGTGTGTTGAAAACCGAGTCACTCATAGATTTTGGACGGGCATTTAAAAGAAATGTACCAATTGAGTGATTCGTTTTGCTTAAAAAAAGTACTTTTGCACAAAATTTCATCTTCAAAATCATGTCTAAAAAGATATTTCTTGACAACGCCGCAACCACACCTCTTGACCCAGAAGTTTTCGAGACCATGCTTCCCTATTTTAAAGAGCACTTTGGCAATCCATCATCTATACATTCGCATGGGAGAAAAGTAAAGTCGGCTTTAGAAACAGCTAGGAAATCGGTTGCGGCAATTTTGAATACCTCCCCAGGTGAAATTTTCTTCACTTCGGGCGGAACTGAGGCCGATAACACTGCCATCATTCAGTCGGTCGAAACTTTAGACGTCAAACATGCGGTTACTTCTCATCTGGAGCATCATGCGGTTTTGCATACATTGGAAAATCTCCAAAAATTAGGCAAAATAGAATTGACTTTTTTGGAAAATGACGCTGCTGGAAATTTAGACATTGATAGCCTCGGTGGAATATTGAAAGATAAACCAAAGTCCTTGGTTTCGCTGATGCATGGAAATAATGAGATTGGTAATTTGTTAGATATCAATAGGGTAGGAGAGATTGCGAAACAACACAATGCTGTCTTTCATTCGGATACCGTGCAGACCATGGGTCACTATACGTTTGATATGCAGGTACTTCCTATAGATTTTGTGGTTGCAGGGGCACATAAGTTTCATGGGCCCAAAGGGGTTGGTTTTTTGTATATCAATGCCAATTCTAAAATAAACCCGCTTATTCATGGTGGTGCTCAGGAGCGAAATATGCGTGGAGGTACGGAGAATATTTATGGAATTATTGGCTTGGCCAAGGCTTTAGAAATAGCCAATGCAAACCTCGAGAATCATAAAAACCATATCAAAGGTTTGAAAAGTAAAATGAAGGATTTGCTTCAGGAAAAAATTTCGGGCATAACTTTTAATGGAGCATCTGGAGATATTGAAAACAGCCTTTACACGGTATTGAATGTGAGTTTTCCACCACATCCTGACAACGAAATGTTACTTTTTAATCTTGACATTGAAGGTATTTCATGTTCAGGAGGAAGTGCATGCTCAAGTGGTACAAACCTCGGTTCACATGTATTAAACGCTCTTAAAGCCGATCCAAATCGAGCCAATGTCCGTTTTTCGTTTTCTAAATACACTACTGAAGAAGAAATTGAAAGAACGGTAACTGTGTTAGAAGGGTTGTTTGCGAGTAAATAAAAACGCGGAATTAGGATTTTTATGATTTAGGGATTTTATGATTAATGCTCCACTGTTTGTTCAATAGTTTTCGAACTCTACCTCTATTGGAACGTGGTCGCTGTAGGTTATCCATTCCTCGAACTGACCTATTTGGAACGATTTGATTCTTTCAATGAGATATTCAGAAGCGAAGCAGTAATCTATGTGGTAAGGTTTATTTTTGTTTTTCTGTAATAAAAAAGTTGGGTGTTGTTCTTTTCCTTGTACTTGTTCATACTTCTTATGATACACACTCTCGATTTTTTGAGAAGCTAATTTCTGTACTACATCGGAGTGATTGCCATTACGTTTAGGTCTGTCCCAAATGGTGTTACTGTTAAAATCTCCAATAAGAATTACCCGTTCAATATTCAGTAGTTTTTCATAATGATTGATTGCTTTCCAAACCTGCTCTACATATTGTCCATCCTTATCTTCTTTGTTATTTGCCCAAATGGCAACAATTAAGCTCTCACTTTCATCACCAATGCTTGTTAACTCTATAGGAACAATATATTTTATGTCTGAACGATAATTTTCATCTACTCTTAACAATATATTTTCTTTGGCAAAAATACCAAGCCCCTTGTGTTTATTATCTCCAATCCAAAGTCTATTTTCTGGGAGACCTAGTATTTTCTCAGTCTCCAGTTTCTCCAAATGTTCACATTCTTGAATGATTATTACATCGGGATTCTTGTCTAAAATAAACTGTGCCTTTTTTCGGAATGCTCCTTGACAATTCCAACTAATAATTTTCATGCTTAGGGCCTAAAAATAATCTTCCCGTAAATCACCTTCTCGATATCTTTTCTATTCGTGAGTTCTGGTCTTTTGCCTCCTTTTGCAAACATTTCCGCTTGGTCGTCGTATCTTTTGCTCATAAAATAACCGCTTTGTCCAGTTGGGTTTACACTTTGAGCGGCTTCTGGATTACCAAAATCTATGATTCTCCGCAGGGCTGGGCCATAAACCACTTTGTAGGTTCCTGTAGAGTCCATGTGAAAGTCAAGGTTGTTGATGGTCTCTCTGCCGCCATTTACGGGAATCGGACCCACATTAAACCATTTGCCGATGACAGGTACTATTCCAAGCGGATGTTTGTGCTCTATGGTGTGTACTTTTCCCCATTTCCATTGGGTTTTATCTTTGCCTAGTTGGGTTATTAAGTCCTTATTGGTAAGGTCAATAGCTTTCAGGATTATTTCTTTTCTGGTTTCTTTTTCATTGGTTTTGATGTTATCCCACCATTTCGAATTCTGATTTTTTAGAAAAAATTCGGTGTTTCTTTTCATCGCAAAATTATGCTCGAATGATGCAAAAACATCAGGGCCAAGTTCATCAAAGAACGACAATTTGTAAATGTTGTAAAGTAACTTGTAAAACACCGTTGGTTCTATGTTTTCTAGCTCATGGGTGCCATCCCATTTGGTCAGAATGTTTTTCAGTTCATTTCCACTGGTTTGAAGTTCGGTGTCGTTTATCCCAGCAAAAATACTGTTAATCATCCCTGGATAACTGCTACTTTTTACATCGTTGATTACTCTCCTTACTTCTTCTTCGGTCCAATCATTTTTGTCCGTAAAAATTAACTCTTCGATTCTTTTCGCTCTATTGGCTGGCACATAATACCCAGGAACAAGGCCGTTGCCCATATCATCTGGTTGATTGTTAGCCGTGTACAAAGCTCCTCTTTCAGGGTTTAGAATTTGTGGATTTAGTTTAAAGTCATACCAACCTTGTGGGTCATCAAGTCCGGTAGAGCCATCTAAAATCACTTGGGGATTAACGTGCTTAGGTCTGATCGGTAATTTGCCTGCTGCCCACCACGCAATGTTTCCTTGGGTGTCGGCCCACATAAAATTAAGTCCTGGAGATGTTAGCGGGGCCACTGCCTTTGCCATATCAGTGGCATTTTTTGACTTGCATATATTGTAGAAAACATTCAAATGTTGTGATGGAAACTGATGATACACCCACCAAAGGGCTATCGGGTCTTTGATGGTTTCAATGTTTTTAAATGCACCATTCAATAAATATCCATGTCTGGTTTTCTTTACTTCCAAAACCACATCTGGTTTGTCCTTTACTTTTATAATCTCTTTTCTGATTTTAATATTTTCCCAAATGTCTTTATATTTTACCTGATTTGGATTAGCAGGATTTAAGGTTTCCTTGAAAAAATCGGCATCGTCGTTCTCAAACATGGTAAGTCCCCAGCCGCCGTTATCGTTGTGGCCAAGAGCAGGAACCGGAGTGCCAGCCAAAAAATTACCATAAATCTTGAAAGTTGGGCATTCGAGATGGGCTTCGTACCAAACGGATGGTTGTGAAAATGCAATGTGTGTATCGTTGGCTAATATCGGTTTGCCCGATTTTGTTTTTTTGCCAGAAATTACCCAACCATTGGAGCCATGGAAAGGCGGGAAGGCCAAATCTTGGTTCATTTTGGTCAATTGATTGTGCATCATTGCTAAGTTTTTAGCAGCCAAAGCACTTCTTTGAACCGGAATTTTGTAGTTAGAATCTGGCCATGCTGTCAATACATCTTTAAAATAATCTGGCCCGAGTCTATTCATAATGTCTGTAGAAACAGCTTCGGAACCAAAAGCACCCACAAAAGTATAGCCCATGTAGCCAACAATTATTTCCATATCCTCGAGGGTGAATTCTGTCTTCGGAATACCCGCTATGGTAAATTCAATAGGTGTCTTGCCGTTTTTGATGTATTGATTTATACCTTTTATGTACGCTTTGGCGGCTTTTACGAATGGCGAATTAGGATCTTTGTAAGTGGTGGCCAATGTAAGTTTGGCATGTTCTCTGAAACTTAGCGTTCTGAAGAACTTGTCACTTTCTAAGGCAGGTTCTCCAAACAATTCTGAAAGTCGGCCGTCTGCCAATCTTCTGAGTACTTCCATTTGGAACAATCTGTCTTGGGCATGTACATACCCGAATGAGTAGAAAAGATCTTCTTCGTTTTGTGCATAAATGTGTGGAATGCCGTGGTTGTCATACAAAACTTCTACTTCAGATTTTAAGCCGGGCAATGAAAGGTTAGCGTTTAGGTCTGGTTTTAGATAGGCCAAATATCCATAAATACTGGCGGCCAAGAGAATTATAAAGCCGAGTGCAAAGAAAATTATTTTCTTGAAGGTCTTCATTGATTTGGTTTTAAGGATGATAGTTCAAAATTATGAAATTAATTCATTGTATAGTGCAAATTTGGATAAATCGAAAAAGAGAACATTTTGAAATTTTAAGAACTTTTTAAGTTTCTTTTCTCGAAATATTTGAATACATCAATATTTTTGTTGTACTTTTTCAAGAATTTTGAAAATTAAGGCACTCATAAACATACACTTAAAAAAACTATAGTAGTAAATTTGCAATGTAATCAAACGAAAATTACCTATGGCATTAGCTAAACAGTTTTTAAAATCGAAGCCAGTTTGTAAAGTAACTTTTGAATTGGCTCCAGAACAAGTTCAGGGAAATCAGGTTTTATTATTAGGAGATTTCAACAATTGGGATTCAGAAGGAACGCAGTTGAAGAAACAAAAAAATGGATATTACAAAACGACAATAGAATTACCAGTAGGCACAGAGACTCAGTTTCGTTATTTAGTAGATGGCCAAAACTGGATCAACGACGACGCTGCTGACAAATATGTTCCTTCGGGAGTTTCAGCAGATTTAAACTCTGTTGTTGCGTTATAAAAAGTTTTTTATTTAAGGTTGAATAGATTTTAAAAATAGCGATCATTTGGTCGCTATTTTTTTGCTTAAGCAGTATTTCCCACTAATAGGGATAGAGTGTCAAAAACTCCATAAAGTTTTCTTTATTGATTATTAGGGAAGATTTCGGTTTGTAGTTTTCCATAAAAATAGGTGGAAACTTCACCTTCTCTTTCGGATTCCATTTGAATTCGTACATATACAATTCTCCGTCAATTTCCTCTACATAATCTATTTCGGCTTTGTCTTTGTTTCTCCAGAAATAAGTTTTTCCGTAAAAGCCATGATAGGCGAGAAGTTTCTTTCGTTCCATTATCAAGAAGTTCTCCCAAAGTGCTCCAATATCGTTTCTGGCAGTTATGGGATTGAAGTTTGAAATTAAGGCATTCCGAATACCATTATCATAAAAAAACACCTTCTTCTTTTTGTTTATTTCGTTTCGTAAATTTCTACTAAACGTACCTAATCTGTATATTACAAAAGATTGTTCTAGCAAGTGTATATAGTTTTCAATGGTTTTTACGTCTGCTCCAGCCGTTTGTGAAAGTTCGCTTAGTGACACTTCGTTTCCCACTTGGTAGGCCAGTGCAGTTAAGATTTTCTCTAATATCTGTGGTTTTTTTATGCCAACTAATGCCAAAATGTCTTTGTACAAATAGCTGTTGGTTAAGTTTTTTAGTATTTCTTGAGCATCTTTTGGTTGGTTTACAACCTCGGGGTAAGTACCGAATACCAAATAGCTATTCAGGTTTTTTAATATTTCTATATAATTGGTGTGTTGTAAAAGCTCCTCTATCGAAATGGGGTAAAGGTTGTATTCCCATTTGCGGCCCGTTAATGGTTCTTGGGTAAGATTGGCTATATCCAGTGAGGAGGAACCGGTGATGATTAGCTGATATCCTTCCTCGGCATCTATAATCAGTTTGCAAATGAGGCCAATGTTTTCTATTCTTTGAGCTTCATCAAGCAAGATAAGTTTTTGATTTCCAAAGCTTTGTTTCAGAAAATTTATGTTTTCTAGTTTCCAAAGATTTTGAGTTTCTATTTCGTCGCCATTGAAATAGGTATATTTCTCATTTATGTTGTTCGCCAGATTTTTGATTAAAGTAGTTTTACCAACTTGTCTGGGTCCAAGTATGATGATTGCTTTCTTAAAATCTATCCTATTTTTAAGTTTTTCTTCAAGAATTCTCTTTATCATTTCGCCTTGATTTTGACCCAAAATTATTCAAAAATTATTCCAATTCCCAAAATATCGCTATTTTTAAGGATTCAATTCCCAAAATATCGCTATTTTTAAGGATTTAATTCCCAAAATATCGGATATTGCTACTGCGAATGCACTTAGGTTTGGTTGGAAATTAAGTTTTATCTCACGAAATTATCGCTAATTAAGGCATTCAATCATTGAAGTATGCTGTCATTCTAAAATTAACCAAACTCAGGAGTCTGAATTCCGCGAAGTTTTCTGAACAAATCCATGGCGTAAACGTCTGTCATGCCCGAGATGAAATCTACGATGGAAAGTAAGTTTTGATAAAGTGTATTTTCTTTTGAAATACGGAATTGGCTCGGGATTAATCGTAGGATTTTTTGAGATTTAGCCAAATCGGGCTGCATTAATGCACCTACAAAATCTTCAAAAAGACCATAAATAACATGATACCCTGCCAGTTCTTTTTCTACAACAGATGGATGATTGTATATTTTTTGAAACGAAAGTTGGTCTATTTTTTTCAATTGAGCTATCGAAGGCTCGTCTATCAAATCTATGAGAGATTTGTTCAATGCACCGTTCAAAAGTGCTTCTTCGTTTTCAAGGAAAACCTGAGTGCATTTTTGAGTGAGATTGTTTACCAGCATCGCCCTCAAAAGCGAAAGTTTCTGACTTTCGTCTGCAATTGTTTCCAGTTTTTGTGTGATGTAAAGATAGCTAGCGTCGTTTACAAATAAGGGCAAAAGTAAATCCTGAGCTTCTTGAAAAGAAATGACGTGCAACTTAAAGGCGTCCTCCAAATCGATGATTCTGTAACAAATATCATCGGCTGCCTCTACCAAAAACACATAAGGATGGCGTGCATAGACATTTTTCGTGTCATCAAGTCTTTTGATGCCCAGCTCCTCCACAATTTCTTGATAATGTGTAATTTCTGAATCAAAGAAGCCAGATTTCTTGGTGCCCAAAGACTTTTTGTTAAATCCAGAAAGCGAGTCTGTAGGATACTTTATTACAGAAACCAAAGTGGTATAAGTGAGTTTCAGTCCAGCTTCTTGGAATAGGCTTGTAAGTATTCGGAAAGCATTTGCGTTGCCTTCAAATTTAATCAGATCTTGCTTTTGATTTTCGGTGATATCATTGCTTACTTCATTTTTTACAAAAAAATCACTGAAAAAAGTACGTATTGCTTCTTCCCCAAAGT
The DNA here is from genome assembly GCA_035299025.1 of Leadbetterella sp. Lineage (GTDB taxonomy): Bacteria > Bacteroidota > Bacteroidia > Cytophagales > Spirosomataceae > Leadbetterella. The sequence goes on along the minus strand of DATGXK010000008.1, from coordinate 438,813 downwards.
GTCCAAAAGGAGGGTTGCCGATATCATGAGAAAGGCAAGCTGTTTGAATGACATCAGAAAGCTCAAATCTATAAAAATCGTTGGCGTTTGGGGTAAATTTGTCTTTGTGTTTGGTCGCCAAAAGTTCGCCTACAGCTTTTCCAAGCGAACGCCCAACTGAGGCCACTTCTAGGCTGTGCGTAAGGCGATTATGCACAAAAAATGCTCCTGGCAAAGGGAAAACCTGAGTTTTGTTTTGCAAACGCCTAAACTGTGAAGAGAATATTACGCGATCGTAATCACGCATATAGTCGCCCCTTATTTCGTCTCTGGCGTGGGTATTTTGCGAACCTAGTCTTTTGTTAGAATATAGTGTTTGCCAATCCATTTTTTACATTTTTATTGCTTTCCTAAAATAATGTGTAATGCCCCAAACAGACACAATAATGAGTAAAAGTACCAATATTTTAGAAAAAAGACCTTCGTTTGGGTTTTGTATGAGTGTTTGTATTTCTTTGGCCTGACTGCCGGTATACACTGCCAAGAGTGTCCTTGGAAGCATACCCCCAAAACCTCCAAGTAGTATATTTTTGAGTTTTGCACCAGAAATAGCAAAGGTGAGATTGGTCAAAGCAAATGGCAAAATAGGAGAGAGTTTAGCAAAAAATATGATTTTCAACTCATCTTTCCTGATGTTTTTCAGGAGATTCTTTACTTTTTCATTTTTTTCAAAGTAAGTTTCTATCCATTTGAAATCTAATACTTTATAAAAAACATAGATTAAAAATATGGCTCCAAAGTTAATTATTAACAGATAGGGGATAGCTCTAAAACTCATGAAATACCCAAAAACTATAGCCAAAAATGTAGGAGGACAAAGAGCAATAGTAGCCCCAAGTGTTAAAATTAAAGTTAAAACCAACCATTCAAAAACACCAAAAGTAGAAATAGTTGACTCATATTTAAGAAGATAATAACTTAACAATGAGGTGCTAAAAAGCGGAAGCAATGTAAAACCAACAAAACTCAGAATGGATGGAAGTTTGGAAGTCGGCATATCAATTCTTTTTACACACCATTATCATTCTGTCTGAAACCAAGTCTTGGTAAGGATTGAGGTCATAATCTCCATAAACTGCAGTTAAAGTCAAATCAGCTTTTTCAAAAAAGTGCCTAAAATCCTCCAAGAAAAGCAATTTTACCCTTTCTTCATATTGGTGCTGGTCACCCTCAGTTTCAAAACTTATGTTTTTGAAAATATAGCCAAACTCTATTCTTTTGTTGATATGGAAGGTGATATTATCAACCGTTTTTTCATAATGGGAGTTGAAACCCTCAATGGCCTTTCGACTATTCATGTAGTCCAACACCAAGGTTCCGTCGGGTTTAATATTTCTGGCCATTGCCACCACCGCTTTTTGGTTTTCTTCCTGATTTTCGAAGTAACCAAAGCTCGTAAAGAGGTTCAGCATGACATTGAAAAACTCAGGTCGGAATACCTCACGAATATCATGCTCATGAAATTGAAGTCGTTCGTTTTCAGAGGTTTGTGCATGCCAAATATTGTTGGGAGAAAGATCCAAGCCTACTACATCAAAGCCTTTGGAGTTGAGGTAAATGGCATGACGACCTTTGCCGCAGGCCATATCGCAATATTGCCAGTTGGTCTGGAAATCAAGTTTTCTAGACAGGTTATCAATAAACCTTTGGGCCTCATTTTGTCCTCTACTTTTGTATAGAATATGATAAAAAGGCGTATCAAACCATTCTGCAAACCACTCTGCCATATTAAGAGTGCTGGGCTTTATATTCTTTATACACCAGGGCTATTCCGTCTTTGAGTTCGATAGAATGTTTCCAGCCCAAGCTATTCAGTTTACTTACGTCCATCAGTTTGCGTGGTGTGCCATCAGGTTTTTCAGTATTCCATATTATTTCTCCCTTGTAGCCAACTTCGTTTTTGATAGTTTCGGCTAATTCTTTGATGGTCACATCCACTCCAGTCCCGATGTTTACCAAGGTGCTATCGTTGTACTTTTCCATCAGATAAACACAGGCTTCGGCCAAATCGTCGGCATGTAAAAACTCACGCATAGGTGAGCCCGTTCCCCAGAGTTCAACACTCGATTTATTCTCCATTTTTGCTTCATGAAACTTACGAATCATGGCAGGCAGAACGTGCGAATTGTTGAGGTCGTAATTGTCATTTGGGCCATAAAGATTGGTTGGCATCACCGAAATAAAGTTACAGCCATATTGGTCCCTGTAAGCCTCACACATTTTTATGCCGGCTATTTTGGCAATGGCATAAGGTTCGTTGGTGGGTTCTAGAAGACCTGTCAACAGATAGTCTTCTCTTAAAGGCTGTGGGGCGAGTTTAGGGTAAATACACGATGAACCCAGAAACATAAGTTTTTTTACCCCAGCCAAATAGGACCCATGAATCACGTTATTTTGAATCTGCAAGTTTTCGTACAAAAACTGCCCTCTATAGGTATTGTTGGCTACTATTCCGCCCACTTTGGCCGCTGCCAAAAAAACGTAATCTGGTTTTTCTGTCTCCAAAAACTCTAAAACTTCAGACTGTTTGGTAAGGTCTAATTCTTTTGAAGTTCTGAGCAAAAAATTTGTAAAACCTAGGCTTTTCAGTTTCCTCACTATGGCCGAGCCCACCATTCCGTTGTGGCCAGCTACATATATTTTATCGGATATTTCCAATTTTTTGTTGAAATTTACGTTTTGAAAATTCAAATTGCTCACAAAAGTACTACACAGGTATCTTATAATGAAACGAATTCTATTCTTATACATTTTTCTACTTGGGTTTTCGTCCTATGTTTGTGCTCAGGATATCATTCCGAAGCCCAAAACCAAGGCGGAAAGAAAAGCCGAAAGGAAAAAAATGAGCTTGGAAGAGCGAATTGAAGACGTAGTACCCTTGGATGTAAGCTTGCCCAAAGCCAATGTAAATCTACCCGGAGATAATAAAATAAGCTCAGTAGAAGACGCCAAGAAGTTTTTGAATGAAACAATCCCCAACTTATCAAGCGATGTAAAAGCCAAAAGTAAGAAAGCCAAAAAAGCTCTTGCAAAAGCTAAGGCGGAGGTTTTTGACGGTAGAAGCTACGAAAAGATTGCTATTGACAAGCGAGTTTACAAGAAGGGCTCTGGCAGTAGATTGGTTTATCAGGAGTTTTATGTGTTGAAAAACTTTCAAAAGCCTAGTGCTTACCACCGAACAGTGACTTGGTTTGATGAAAAAAACAAAAAATTTGTAGAAGCACTCACCAGAGATATCAAAACAAATAGTCTGCTCCACGGCCCATTTAAGGAGTATCGAGGTGAAACACTCATCAGAGAAGGATATTATTATTTGGGTGCAAAGCACGGAAGATGGCTTGAATACGACAAGGATTTTAACCTTTTGAATAAGGAATATTACAACAAGGGCTTTTATGAAGAGTCCGAAATCAGTTATTACGGCACTGATAGCTCTAAGATTAGGGAAATTTTGCCTAAAATATACGGTAAAATTTCAGGAGCTTATTGGAAATTTTATGAAGATGGCACCACTGCCGAAGAAGGCCATTATGATGAAGGTAAGAAAGTTGGACGTTGGGTAGAGTTTTACCCTGGGGGCAACCGTAGGAAGAAAGTGACGCAGTATCCGAAAGATATTTTTGATAACTCCGAGCCTTTTGTGATGCAGGAATACAGTGCAGATGGTAAGCTGATTTATGACAGCACGGCTCCAAAGTGAGGTTTTTTTTGAAGGCACTGAGGCATCGAGGCAATTGGGAATCAAGGCACAAGGTATTAAAAGCTTCATTTTCTTAAAATCTTCTATCCCCTTCACGTTAAATCAGACAACGATATCTTAACATGAAGGGATTAAGAAATGAAGGACATTAAGAGCTTCATTTGCTTAAACTCTTCATTTTCTTCATGTTAAAAATACGTTCTTCCTTTTTTGCAATAAGTAAGTATTTTTCGAGATTTCTGTATTTCTTTGTAAACCAAAGAAAATCAATGATGAAAAAAATATTTATTCTACTAGCGAGCGTATCGCTATTTTTCTCTTGCAAAAGTACCCCTGAACTAATAAACGGACTTTGGCGTGCAGAAGTACCTACGGTTGCAGGCGTTTTGCCCTTCCATATTCTTGTAGAAAACAACCAAGCCTTTGCCATCAATGCCGATGAAAAACTGGCTTTTGATACCTTATATTTCGAAAACGACTCCTTGCACCTGAAGATGGAACTCTTTGATGCTGAAATAGTTGCCAAAGTAGATGGTGAAAGTATGAAGGGCACATTCCGTAAGAAAATGGCCAATTTGGACAATAGAGAGGGAGCTTTTTCGGCTAAGTTTGGACAAGATTTTAGATTCGAGAATGGAAAAGTAAGCCCTTCTTTGGCAAATAAATATTCGGTAACATTCAATGATGGAGAATCTACCTACCAGGCAGTGGGAATTTTCGAGCAAAAAGACAATAAAGTAAAAGGAACATTCCTCACCACCACTGGCGACTATAGATATTTAGATGGAAACGTGGTGGGAGATAGCCTGAAACTTACCTGTTTTGATGGAAATCATATCTTTTTGTTTACCGCCAAAATCAGTGGAGATAGCCTGACGGGAGGTACATTTTGTTACAGTTTAAAGGGTACTGAAAAATGGTCTGGTATAAAAAATGACCAAGCTGCTTTACCTGACGCCAACAGCCTAACTTTCTTAAAGCCAGGTTTTACAAGCATAGATTTTAGTTTTCCTGACGAAACAGGAAAAATCATTTCCATAAAAGACCAGCAATACAAAAACAAAGTAACCATAGTACAAGTACTTGGCTCGTGGTGTCCCAACTGCATGGACGAAACTCGTTTCTTGGCCGATTTCAAAAAGAAAAATCCTTCAGTCGAAATAATCGGGTTGGCCTTCGAAAAATCCTTGGAGCCTTCTTTTGTAAATCCTAAAATACAAAGACTCAAAACCAGATTCGGCGTAACTTATCCCATACTTTTAGCGGGTAAAAATGACAAAGCAGATGCTTCGGACAAATTGCCAATGTTGAACAAAATCATCAGCTTTCCTACCACCATCATTATTGACAAAAAGGGAATTGTCCGCCAAATACATACGGGTTTTAGCGGACCCGGTACAGGCGAATATTACAACAAGTTTGTAGAGGAGTTTACGAGGTTTGTGGAGAAATTGGAGAAGGAGTCTTAATTCACACAAGTTTCATTAGCCCCAATCTGAGCTTGAAAATACTTCCCGACACCCCTTGCCTCAAAACCTGGGTTGAGTGTTATTGAGTTTGGTGCTTTAAAATCTATCGCACCCGCAGGTGCTAAGACTTTGGCAGTTGAACTAATGGTCTGGATGGCTCCACCCTGATAAATAGGCATATCTATTGTTCCCGAAATGGTGCTGTTATTAACTTGTGAAGGCGTATTGCCCAAAAACTCATACGCACCTATGTCGGCGGTGCCGTTGAAATTTCTTGGATTACGGTCTAAATCTAAGGGACTGATGCCTGTGTTTGTGCCTGCATTGATGGCAAGGCTGCACCATTTTAGGCGATAATCGCCTGCATCACTTTGCACAGTATTTGCTATAGGACTCACAAACTGTGGATTAGTGGTATTGCCATTCAAATTGCCATTGTCAGTGCTGGTTTCGCCTTGTATCAAGCTGTTCCTTACATCGGGCCTTAAAATTCCAGCATTTATTTCAACTGCTAAACCAGTAAATAAATTGCCATAACTAATGGTATTTTTAATGGAATAACTTAACGCTCCTCCTTCATTCACAATACCAATTCCATTGGCCGCATTGGCTACTATGGTACAATTGCTAATATTAACTTGGCGACCATCGCTTGACCCAGTCACAAAAACCCCAGTGTTCAAGTTATTAGCGATGAGGCAATTGTTGATATTTATTAGTGCAACGTCTTCAATTCTGAGACCATCTTGTTGATTTCCTGATGCAATGCAATTTAAAATTGATGTGTTGTTTCCTAATGTAGTAATTCCAAAATTATTATCAATTACTTTACTATTCTTGATAAGGTTATTTGTACTTAGATAATTAATTTGTAAACCAGTATTCCTTGCTCCTCTGACAGAGAAACCATCAAAAACAGTATTTGAGCCAATTACTCGTACCACACTGAAGGAATTATCACCTCGATTGGTTGTAAAATTAAAAGGTGTATCATTATTTGATAAATCCCCCGTAAGGATGGTGCTATTGGTGCTGTAAATCAAAGCTAAATTACGTTTGTTAATGCTTTTTTCTATTCCTAAAAATCCACCATAAACCTTCATTCCTTCTAGAATATTAAAAGATAAATTGACATTAGAAACTGTTGGAAAATCAGGATAATGAGTACCTTTGGCTACAAACACATCGAAAAGGTCATTGCAATTGGAAGCTTGCAAGGCTGATTGTAGTTGAATAAAAGCATTTGCCCATGAGCTACCATTATTAGCTCCGGGAGCATCGAGTTTTACATATTTTACCTGCCCGGTTATAAAATTGGATGCATCGCCATTTTTAGCAAAGTTGTTTATTGTGCCGTTATTTAGGTTAATACTTGCATCTTGTACCTGTGTAATGAGGGTGTTGTTATCATGTGGAACTCCATTGCTAAAACTAAATGCAGCTTCTAATCTGGTAGAATTTGGCGTTTTACAAAATCTTTCATTCGCTATATCGGTGGCATTTTTGGCAACTCGCCAGATGCGAACTTCGTCTATTTCTCCTCTAAAATAATTTTGACCATTGCCTCTTCTGCCAATTTGTAGTTGAGTTGTGTTATTCACAGAACCCGTGGCATTATCAACAACATCTCCTCCTTCTTGCACACCATCAATGAATAGTTTAAAAGTTTCTAACTGCCGCACAAAGGCTACGTGATGCCACTGCCCATCATTGACAGCCGTTGTAGAAACAATTGTAGTAAAATTAGTGCCGTCCCATTGCCCTACCAATATTCTACCCCTTCTAGCTATATTGCTTTGGGTCATATTCAGATACCTGATTACAAAGGGATAATTGTTGTTAGTCCCAGAACCCTGCCCAGCCCATTTGCTGATTATATCGTTTTCATCGGGATTGTTAGCCGAAGATGGTTGGGAAACGTCAGGCTTTATCCAGCAGGTTACCGTAAAATCGGTGATTGTACTAAAATCGTTTACAACATTTGGTATCGAAACATAATCATCAACGCCATCAAAATTAAGGGCTACATTTTGGGGAGTATTGTCGCCAAGAATAATATCTCGCAAAGTTATCATTTGAGTAGCTGTAGCACTCACAAACTCGGCCGTTATGGAGGTGATGTATTCATTTTCATTGATTACGTTGAAGCCAATAAAGGTTGCAAACAAATTACCAGTTTGACTGGCAGTATTTCCTAAATTGGTAGTTGCAGTGAGCCTAATATCCTCTGTGCCTTCGTTAAGTCCAGATTGGTCAATTGATTTTACTCTACAGCCAAATTTTCTAACATTATTCCCAAAAAATTTGAGATTCATTGTCGTATTAATAGATGCAGTTCTTAATAAGCCGGAAATATTATTGATACCACCCACTGCCGAAACTGCGTAACTAAAATCATTTTGTGGAGAAGGTCCCGACACTACGTAAGGAATGGCCTGTATGCCATTTGGGAAGGTAGTTTGTGTATAAGAATAGCCCCCAATGCCAAAGAAAGTATTTCGGGCGGCATTATTGTATGGGGTTATTTGTGCATTTGTTTTAAAAATGCTTAAAGAAAATGCAAAAAATAATAATAATTTCATTTTAGGTCTTCATTAAATAGGAGTATTTCTTTGGGAAATATTTCAGTTAATGGCAAATTAAAGATTTACTGCTTGATAACCAATACATTTATCAATGTCCCTGCCGTTATTGTACCACTGTCTTCACGTCTGATTTCCCAATCAGAGCCAGTCCATTTGGCATAATAACTGGTACTTGTACCTCCGCCCGTTCCTGTGGCACGGGTAACAAAGAGTAAATCATCGGTAGTATTGGCAGAGGTTATTGGGACAGGAAGCGAAAACACATCAGTATTTGCAGTTAATCTGAGTGCTGCAGGGCTACTGCCCGATACTTTTATTCCACCTTGTATTTGAAGTGCATTGCCCCCCGATGCTTGATTTTCGAAAAGTGCGGTTGCCGTACCGACTGAGTTATTATTTCCGTAAAAACCATTACTGCTATTTGAAATACCTATTACACCAGATCCGGAACCAGAAAATCCTCTAATTCCAGTTCCGTTAGGTGAACTTCCTGATACGCCAATGCCATTATCAGATTGGCCATTTACACCTACAGATGATACAGATAGCCCTTGAACTCCGATATTCGAAACACTCGAACCAACTAAACCTTTCGATGAATTTGCAACAACATTCAATCTGGCATCTGTAGTATTATTTGTTCCTATGCCTACGTTGCCATTGCCTTGTACACGCATCAGTTCGTTGGAGCTACTGGCACTTGTTCCGGCATAGAAAATATGAGCCTCAGTCGTATGAGGTATTTGGTAACGAATGCCTCCACCCACACCAAACCCCGTAAACTCATGGTCGTTGTCGGCTTGTTCAACCATCACAATTTTACGGTTCGAAATGATATTTTCAAATTGCAAAGGAGCGTTGGGCGTAAGATTCCCAATGGCAAGAAAGCCTTTGGAGGATAATCTCATGGCCCGTTGAAATATGTTTGAATTAGGTTTTGTGATATCGAAAGATATGCCAGTAGCTCTTGATGTTGCGGTAAAGTTTTCTTCTGCAGCAATAATAATCCTTGCGTTGGGTATATTTGGCGTAGCTCCTGCTTCTCCTCTTGCGTGAATAGAGAACAAAACTCTTCCGCTCGTGACGGGTAATCCTCCATTGTTTGCACGGTAGGCACTGATACCAACGTCGCCCACATCTGTACTTTGAAGACTCAAAATACTTGGGGATATCATGATATTCTGCCCAAATGCAGAAATAGCTACTAAAAAAGAAATACTTAATATGATAAATGATTTTTTCATTTGGAATGTTGTTTCATGTTTACTTCACTTATTTTCTGACCCATTTACTTTCAAAATCACACAATTAATTAGATTTTTTTTTAGCTGATTGCATACCCGAAATCAGTGTTTCAACCTTTTGCAATCTAACTTCGAGTAATTTTTCTTCGGATTTTAAATCCAAATATTCTTGTTGTAATTTTTCGATTAAGACTTGCTGTTCTTGTATTGCTTTTATGGCAATAACACTCATGTTTGAATAATTCATGGTTTTGGTAATATTTCCTTCTTTATCCATTGAAGTACCTACAAGTTGAGGAAATATGGGTTCTACTTCTTGAGCAATAAAGCCGATGCTTTCTCGTCCATTTGGATTATTAGAAATATACTGATATTTACTGGGTTTTAGTTGAATTACCTTTTCTAACACATTTTCGAGTGGTTTGATATTCTTTTTTAATTTTCTATCAGAACCTACCGTGTATAAACCTGTGATTCTATCGAAGAAGCCTTTTGGGCTACCATCGGCCCATAAAGCCAAATCTCCTCCACCATTACCAGAGGCTGCTGGTTCTACGTAGAGTTCCCAGCGGTGCGAATCATCAGTATTATAGATTCCTAATCCATTTTCAGTTTTGGGATGTATTTCTAATTCGTAGCCATGTATTGTTTCGCCACCAATTGAAGTTTCTGTTCCTTCTCCAAATCTATTGATAACCACCGTCGACTCATCTTTGCCAGATTGTATATAGGTCTTTTCGGTTAATTCTTGGTTGAATGTCGTATTCCATTGCGTACCATTAAAACGAGCTGTCCCTAACGGAGCGGTTCCTCTTGCAACATCTAAAGTTGCAAAAGCATCTGCAATAAGAATACCTGTATTTCCATTTACTGAAAAATTATCCCAGACTCTTAGGCCTTTAGTAAATGGCATTTCAAAGGTTGTCCAGTTTTGGTTGGGAACACCGTCTAAATAACCTGGATAAATACCAAATTGCGTCGTACCTGATTTTACGGCAAATTTTTCACCTACATTAAATGAGTTTGTTCCGATTCCTACACTTCCATTATCACTGATGAACATTTTTTCGGATAATGTTTGGGTACCAATTTGAGTTGTCCAAAAACCAATGTTTGTACCATTGGCGGTAGGTGAAAACGGTTCTGCAGCATTTAGGCTAATTTGTACATTTTGTGTAGATGAGAAATTTGCACCTGTATAGCCATATCCACGGAGACTTACTAATGTTGAGCCAGAGATAGCTGCCGAACCAGGCGTAGAACCGCCTCTATATCCTGAATAATTGATACTTCCATTGCCAAATAATACAGCAGAATTTTGATTATTTATGGTTGGGGTTAATGTTAGACTCTGTCCCATTGACATAAATACTGAAAACAATAAAATATTACTAATGATTAGGAACCTCTTCATGTTTACGTCTAATTAATTAAGTTTTATAGTTATATTATTTTTCGGAAATTAATTTTTCTAAAATGGCCAATCGAGACGCAACATTTTTGTTGCGTGTTTTCAAATCATTGTTTTGCTGCAGTAAATTTTCGATTATCTCATGTTGTTCTTGAATCGCTTTTTGTGCAATGCTACTTAAACTCGAATAATCTACGGCTTTGGTTCGATTTCCAACCTTATCACTCATACTTCCCACCAATTCTGGGAATAAGGGTTCTAATTCTTGAGCAATCAAACCTATACTTTCGTTACCCTGTGGATTGTTAGAAATGTATTCGTAAGTGCTTGGTTTAAGTTGCACCACTTTACTCATCACATTTTCTAAATATGAAATATTCTTTTTAACTTTTCTGTCTGAATAATTATAATAGTCTCCTGTTAAATCATCAAAATATCCATGTGATGAATCAAATGTTCCTAAAAAAAGATCGGCTCCGAATCCACAATCACAAACAGTGAAGTTAAACAGATGGGAATCATCTTGGTTAAATAAGGCAAAAGCTATATAGCCACTTGGGTGGATTTCCAACTCATAATAATGTTTGGCTTCATTTCCAATTGAAGTTCGAGTGCCGATTCCAAAGCGATTTATGACAACCGAAGAGTTATTTTTACCTGATTGAATATAAGTATTCTCGTTAGTTGCACTATTGAATGAAGAGTTCCACTGTGTACCACTCAATCGAGCAGTGCCGTGCGGTGCGGTGCCTCTTGCTACGTCCAATGTCGCCAGTGCATCAGTCATACGAATACCGACATTACCATTTACTGAAAAATTATCCCAAACTCTAAGTCCTCGGTTGAGTGGCATTTCAAAGGTTGTCCAGTTTGAGTTAGAGGCACCATCTAAATAACCGGGATATATTCCAAATTGGACAGATGCAGATTTGATAGCAAGCTTTTCGCCAATACTAAATGTGTTTGTACCAATACCAACATTTCCTACATCATTAATTAGCATTTTCTCCGACACAATCTTAGAACCAATCTGTGTTGTCCAGAAACTAATATTGGTTCCGTTGGCGGTGGGTGAAAAGGTTTCTGCTGCATTTAAGCTAATATAGGCATTTGGACTGAAACTGAATTCAGAGCCATCATACCCACGTCCGTGTATGCCGACTATTTGGGCATTTGAAAAAGTGGCAGTACCAACACTATTGCCTCCCCTAAACCCAGAGTAATTAATACTTCCATTGCCAAATAATGTAGAGGAAGTTTGATTATTGATGGTTGGTGTAAGAGAAACACTTTGACCGAAACACACACTGCTAAGAAAAATCAAAATGAAAGGATTAAACTTTTTTTGCATAGCATATAAATATAATAGTTATGAATGTATCTATTTGAGCTAATTTCTTTGGTAGATATTTGTATTTTGTTTCTACTTTCCAAATTAAATCACAAATGGAACACTCGATTCTAAGTAAGTGATTAACATTTTTATTTGTTTACTTTTTATATCATTACAATTTCCCGAACTAAGCCCGATAGAAATAACACTATTATCAATATAGTAGTCGTATTCACGTTCAGCCGTTGATTTGTAGTTTGGTGGAATAAAACTTAAACGTCCCGTGAATGGCACAACTGTTTCAGCCATAATATCTACGCTTATTATTTGTGAAGGTGCCAGTCCATGGTTATATGAGAGAAATCCACCATCAATTGCTGGCGTAACATCTGTTAACATGATTTGTTTGATTCCAGGAGCTTGTTGACCCAATCTGGTGAAATGATCAACCGAAAGTGTTCCAATTACTTGCAATTTGCTAATTGGGTTAGATGTACCAATACCCACATTACCTGTACCTGTTATTCGCATCAATTCAGTTGAAGTTGAGGTGCTTGTGCCAGCATAAAAAACATGGTTATTAGAAGTCGATGGAATTTGATATCTGAATATTTGAGAATTTACTCCGAAACCTAAAAATTGATGTTCATTATTAGCATCCTCATAAAGTACGATTTTTCGATTATTATTTGAATTACTAAATGATAAATTTCCATTTGGAAGAGATGTACCAATTCCAACATTACCAATATCCGAAATCATCATTCTTTCAAACAAAGAAGTACTGCCATCAGCTGTAGTCTGAAAAGTTATTCTCGAACCAGTCGAAGAAGAAGTGTAGCTATTATTTGTCCTAAGCTCAATGGAGGCATTTGGTTCTGTTGTAAACGAACTTCCAGTATAACCATAGCCATATATACCTACAAGCAAGCGTAAAGTGCCAGCTGCACCTGGAGTACTAAAGCTTCCTTGACTTGTATACCCCGACAAAGTCGGTCTTTGTGACCCGTAACCACGAACAGAGATTTGGTTTGGGTTGGTTGGTGTAAGCGTAATACTCTGCCCAAAAGCCATAAAAGAGGCAAAAAATAAAATGCTGACGGAGATAAATGTTTTTTTCATTGGAATTACGATTTTGGTTTTGAATGTTTTGTAAAAAGATTGATAGAAAATCTAAAATATCATTGGATACAACTCTTTGATTTTATTTAGCCTTCTTCTCGAAATATTTATTTCTTCACCATTGAGCATTTGTACAGCATAATTATTTTGATTGACAAAAGTTTTTTTGATAAATGCCACATTCACTAATTTCGAGCGATTGATTTTTACAAAATCTTGTTTTTGAAAGATCTTCTCAAATACTTTTATATTGTAGCCCGAAATAACACTTTTACCATCTTGAAAAAATAAAAGCGTATAGTTAACCGAGGATTCAAGATAGCAAATACTTTCTTGATTAAGATTTTTTAGAATTTTGGGTGTTTTCATGAGTTTCTATTTTAATGGTAATATTAGCACTCGACCCATTGATTTCTTTGGCAAAAACAATTTTGCAAATGCTTCTTTTTTGCAAAAGTTTTTGCAAATGACTATTTTTAGTCCACATTCATGAAAACCAAAGATTTAACTATAATTTATGCACCTGCAAAACAAGGTCTACCTTCAAGAACTCCGGGAGCAATTTCTCCAAAAAATTGTAGATGAGTGGTCTTCCAAATGGCAACAAAACTTTGGCGATTTTGAACATTTTGAAGACATTAAGAATAAAAATTCATTCCTGGAGGCCCTTCTTGCCGATATTGAGGCTTGTATATATAAAAAACTCAACACAGAAAGTAGCAAATACCTATTTAGCAAAGATTTTCTTAGGCGATTCATTTATGAATATGGACATAAAGACGCTCGTATTCAGAATCACTCACGAACAGGTATAGCTCTTTATCTGGAATATGAAAGTTGGGAAGACTTTTTGGCAAAGAACCAAGACCTCCAAAACCAAAAACTCCACATCAACTACATAAATGTAGAGGAATCCTTTTTGCCATCGCTTCGAAAAACGTCAATTATACATATCGACAATGAAGCATATACGGAGGTTAAAGAGGTTAAGACAAACAAAATCAAACGTAAGTTTTTTTATATCTCAGCGGCTTTCTTTCTACTGCTTATTTGTGCATTTGTAGTCTATGATATTTGGCGAAATCAATCCTACACTGCAAACGAATTAAAGGATGTAAGATTTGAAGTTATCAAAACCACAGGCCAATACCCTCAGTCCGTCAGAATCGCCTACGATGTGAATACCCTTAGCCATGTGCAAAGGGTAGATGTGGAGCTTGGTGTTGGCAAAATTCTCGCTCAGGACAAATACCTTAGTTCTTTTTCATCATCAAACAAACGCTCCGACACACTGTCTCAAACTTATTTTTACCCCGGTGTATATCAATTGAAGCTTCTGGTAAACAAAAAGGTAGTGAAAACAATCAACCACGTTGTTTACTCGAAGCCTAACCAGTGGGCTTCTTGGGGTTTTGGTGTGGCTTACGAAAAAGATTGGGCAACATCGATAAGTACTGTAAAAAACTATATTCAAGACGGAGTTTTGCATTTTGATCCGACAGAGTTGCCGAGGGAAATAAAAAATGAAAATGATTTCAGGCATTCGGTTCATGTACTCACGCAGAATTTTAAGGTAAACTTCGACAGCCTGACGATTGAGTACAGAATGAAAAATCCGGAAAATGAAGGTGGTGAAAGTTGCTATGACATGGGCTTATTGTTTACCGATAAGAACTTTAACCTGGGAGCTGCAGATTTTACCATGATAGGCTGCACGGATTTCGCTGCACTTTCTATTGGAAATACTATTTTTAGAAGAACCAGGCCATTCGAAGGTAAAATGTACGATTTGGACAGCTTCGGTGTAAACCAGAATGAGTGGAACATATTTAAAATTAAGCTTCGGGGGAATTTATTTGAGATTTTTATCAACGGAAAAAGTGTTTTCAGAAATTCGTTTGAAACCAACATGCCTCCTGAAGAGTTGGCAGACTTACGTTTCACCTTCAAAGGAGCTGGTTCTATTGATTGGGTAAAAGTTTCAAACTCCTATACTGGTAAAATAGCCTACCAAACCAACTTCGACGAATAATAATTTAAAAAAAATAATAGTATGCTTGCATAACATTATTTTATTTTATTACTTTGCCAACGGTATGCTTGCATACTATTCTTTTGACCTTTAAATATTTACAAAAGACATGGCAACCGTAGCAGAAAAAGAAGCATTGAAAGGAGGAGAGTTTTTAATTAAAGACTCTACCGCAGACCAAATATTTATCCGTGAGGAATTCAACGAGGAGCAAATGATGATTGCTGATACCTGTCGTGATTTCCTAAAAACTGAAATCTGGCCTATTTTAGATGAAATAGACTATGCCAAATCACCAGAATTGATTTCATCTTTGATGGACAAAGCAGGGGAGTTGGGCCTACTGGGTACGGCTGTTCCTGAAGAATACGGTGGCTTTGGTATGAACTTCAACACTTCTATGCTAGTGGCAGAGGTTTTGGGTGCTGGTCACTCATTCTCAGTTGCACAATCTGCACATACGGGTATCGGTACTCTACCCATATTATACTACGGAAACGAAGAACAAAAACAAAGATATCTTCCAAATCTCGCTTCTGGCGTTTGGAAAGCGGCATACTGCTTAACAGAGCCTGATTTTGGTTCAGACGCCAACGGCGGAAAATCAAAAGCAGAGCTAACTACTGATGGCAAACACTATAAAATCAATGGCACCAAAATGTGGATCACCAATGGTGGATTCGCCGATGTTTTCATCGTTTTTGCCAAAATAGGAGACGACAAAAATCTGACGGCATTTATCGCTGAAAAAGCGTTTGGAGGCATTACGATGAACGAACCAGAGAAAAAGCTAGGGATTAAGGGATCAGATACACGTCAAGTATTTTTTAACGACTGCTTGGTGCCTGTAGAAAATATGCTTTCTACGCGTGAAAACGGTTTTAAGATAGCTGTAAATATCCTTAACATTGGTCGTATCAAATTGGGTATCGCTGCAGTTGGTGGTTCGAAAGGGGTTCTTAATCATGCCATCAATTATGCCAACGAGCGTAAGCAGTTTGGTATCTCTATCGGAAGATTTGGAGCCATCAAACACAAGTTGGCTCAAATGGCCACCAAGATTTGGGTGAGCGAAACGGCTTGTTACAGAGCAGGACAAAACATCGACGACCTGATAGAAACTTTCGTAGCCAATGGCATGAACGATGCTGAGGCCAAACTTAAAGCTTTAGAGCAGTACGCCATCGAATGTGCTATTCTAAAAGTACACGGTTCGGAGGTTTTAGACTACGTAACTGACGAAGGCCTTCAGGTTTACGGAGGAATGGGTTATTCGGCAGATGCTCCAATGGAAAGAGCCTACCGTGACTCAAGAATCAACAGAATATTCGAAGGTACCAACGAGATCAACCGTATGTTGATTTTGGACATGTATCTCAAGAGAGCCATGAAAGGTGAGCTAGATTTGTTAGGACCAGCCACCGCAGTGGGCAAAGAGATACTTTCTATTCCTGATTTCAGCTCAAATGATGATGATGTGATGTTTGCGACTGAGAAAAAGGTCATCAAGAACATGAAAAAAGCGGCATTGATGATAGCAGGGGCGGCTGTTCAGAAATTCATGATGAAACTTTCGCACGAGCAGGAAATATTGATGAACGTAGCAGATATGATTACCGAAGTATATGCTGCTGAATCAGCCATGTTAAGAGTGGAAAAACTTATCGGAATCAAAGGCGAGGAAGCCGTTTCATTGCAAAAAGACATGGCCTTGGTTTATCTACAAGATGCCGTTATGAAATGCAATCAGGCTGGACGCGAAGCCATCCAAGCATTTGCTGAGGGAGATGAATTAAGAGTGATGTTAATGGGATTGAAGCGTTTCACCAAAATTGACCCAATCAACACCAAAGAAGCAAGAAGAAGAGTCGCAGATGCACTTTTAGCTGAGAATAAATATATATTTTAAAAGGCCTCACCCCCCAACCCCCTCGGTATGCCGTACCACTCCTAAGGAGAGGGGGAGCTTTGGGAGTGAAGTATTTTGGCTTAGAATCAACAATTAAAAACCAATAAACCAGCCTTATATAATTTAGGGCTGGTTTTTTATTTTGACATCATTTTCAGTTCGAGCGTCTCACTTTTCAGTTCGAGCATTTTCTGTCAGTTCGAGTGTTTTGTTTGTCAGTTCGAGCGAAGTCGAGAACATGTTTTTAAATGCTCAATACAACTAGTTGTAATAATATCTAAGTGTTTGTCAGTTCGAGCAACACCCTGTTAGTTTGAGCATAGCTGGCGGCGTTCCGCTCGAGAACAGTTTTTCAAATACCAATATTTAGTAAGTTCGAGAATATTAGTTTCTCCTAAAATTCTCACAATTTGTTTCATTTCTACATTTCGAAAGTTCTTGTAGTTTATCCCAATTTTTTTCTATCAAAGCTTCCTTCTTTTTTGCCGACCATTTCTTTATTTTCTTCTCGAATTCAATGCACTGTTTTACATTTTGAAAAACTTCATAAAATTGTAGTTCTATTGGTCTTCTAGAATGAGTATATGAGTTCTCATTTACTCCGTTTTCATGTTCCCAAAGTCTACGCTCTAGGTTATTGGTCATGCCTGTGTAATACGTTCCGTCAGCACATTTAAGAATATATAAAAAATAGGTACGCATTTAATAAGGTGTGTTTTATAATTTTAGTTATTATGCGATTTCTTTTTGAGTACTATTCAACTACCCATTTTCATTTCGATTGTTGTTTTGAACACGTCAATAATTGTTAAAAAATTCACAAGTCGCAATAACATATAGATTCGCTTCTCGACCCAGCTCGAAGTGACAGAAAAACCTTGTAAGTTCGAGCACTTCGAAATTTGATTGGCTAAAATCAAATGAAGAAGCTACCGCAGGTCTCGAGAATACCATTTCTATTGCCAATATACCAAGTCTTTATTGACATTTAAGATAGCTTCTCGACTACGCTCGAAGTGACAAGAGATGCTCAATTCAACAGTTATGAATATATTTGAGCCTAACTCAAACAGGTAGCTAAGCGGAGCCTACCGGTGACTGTGCGGAGCCGAACGGTAGCTGAGCGGAGCCGAAGTCACGCCACCTCTTCAATTATAGTTATCTTCTGAATTTTATCGCCTTGACGGATCAAATCTACCACATCAACACCTTCCACAACTTTACCAAAACAAGTATGGTTTCTGTCTAAGTGTTGGGTATTGGCTCTGTTATGACATATAAAAAACTGTGAACCACCTGTGTTTCGGCCTCTGTGTGCCATAGAAAGCACGCCTCTGTCATGATACTGCAATTCACCCGTCAATTCGCAAGGAATGCTGTATCCTGGGCCGCCGCCACCAGTGCCATCTGGATCGCCGCCTTGCACCATAAAATTTGGAATAACTCTATGGAAAGTTAGTCCATCATAGAATCCTTTTTTAGATAAATCAATAAAATTTTGTACTGCTATGGGAGCATCTGTGTCGTAGAATTCGATCAACATTGTGCCCTTATCTGTTATCATTTCTGCTTTACGCATGGTATATATTGTTTAATTTTCCACAAAAGTAATTCTTAAAACTGTAAACCCATATTTTTAAATCCTAATGAATTACTTTATTAAGAAATCTTCTTTTCTTCGTGTATTTTCAATTTTTGAAGCAAAAACACTTCGAACAAAGAACTCTGTTAATTTTGGGCTTAAGATTAAACCAAGTACCAACCGCTAAACCGAATAATAGATTTTTGGTCTTGAAATAATTTAATTAAACAATTTCTGAAGAAATCATCTTAGATTTGTGTTTTAAATAGCACCATAACAAATAGATGAACCAGTTAAGTAATATAAATATTGTGGTCTGTGGACTAGGATATGTAGGTCTTCCACTAGCAGTAGAATTCGGTAAAAAATATCCAACTATAGGCTTTGACATTAATTCTCAAAGGATTTTAGAATTAGAAGCTGGTCTTGATAAAACACTAGAAATTACAAGCAAAGAACTTTCTGAAGCCCAGCAATTAAATTTTGAATCCGATTTAAGTGTCCTTCGGAACAAAAAAATGAAAAGTATTTTTATCGTCACTGTACCCACTCCGATAGATATTTATAAGAAACCAGACTTAACGCCATTAATATCCGTAAGCAAAACCATAGGACAATTCTTGAAAAAGGATGATATAGTAATTTACGAAAGCACCGTTTATCCCGGTTGTACAGAAGACGACTGCGTGCCTGTTTTAGAAAAACACAGTGGACTAAAATTTAACCAAGATTTCTTCTGTGGTTATTCTCCAGAAAGAATAAATCCCGGTGACAAAAAGAATACGCTTACCAAAATTCTTAAAATCACATCTGGTTCTACACCCAAAGTGGCCGATTTTGTGGATGATTTGTATGGTTCTATTATAGAAGCAGGCACCTACAAAGCCCCCTCTTTGAAAGTTGCGGAAGCAGCCAAACTGATAGAAAACTGCCAAAGAGATGTAAATATTTCTTTTGTCAACGAGCTAGCCTTGATTTTCGAAAAAATGAATTTGGACACCACAGAGGTCTTAAAGGCCGCGGGTACCAAATGGAACTTCCTCAAGTTTCAGCCAGGGCTTGTAGGTGGACACTGTATCGGTGTAGACCCATATTACATGCTTTACAAATCAGAGCAGTTGGGTTATTATCCAGCACTAATTGGCTCGGGAAGACGTATTAACGACAATATGGGTGTTTTTGTAGCCAACAAGGTGGTAAAATTGATGATCAGCAAAGGCATCAATGTGAAGGATTCCAAAGCCTTGATTTTAGGTTTTACTTTCAAAGAAAACTGCCCCGATATCCGCAATACCAAAGTTATAGACATTTATGAAGAGCTAAAGGATTTCGGTATTCAAACAGATATTTATGACCCTTGGGCTGATGCTGCAGAGGTTGAACACGAGTATGGCATTGGATTGGTAGATTCTTTGCAACAAAAATATGATCTGATTATTCATGCCGTCAACCACGAGGCTTTCGAGAAACTGAATATTCAGGATTTTGCCTCAGATACACATGTACTGTTTGATGTGAAGAGTACACTGGATAAGGCTATTGTGGATGCTAGGTTGTAGTTTTTTTATTCTTAAACACATAGGCATATAGATATCATAGGTTTTTTTATGTGTGCTATGTGACTATGTGTTTATAATTTTTTCACCACAAAGTACTCAGAGTTTCTTTTCTAGTTGCTTCTTAAAGTTTTATTGTATTTAATCAAACACATAGGCATATAGATATCATAGGTTTTTCTTCTATGTGCCATGAGACTATTGTTTATAATTTCACCACAAAGTACTCAGAATTTCTTTTCTCAATGCTTCTTAAAGTTTTATTGTATTTAATCTATACAGATTTCATAGGTTTTTCTTATGTGTGCTATGTGACTATGTGTTTATAATTTCAACACAAAGTACTCAGAGTTTTGCAAGGAGTTGCACAGATTTAGCATCACGCATCTGCCCTTAAGCCTCGAAGCCTTAGTGCCTTTTTTCACCGCAGCGTACTAATAGTATCGCACAGAATCCCACGGAATCGCACAGAATTAGCGTGCTGCCTAGATGTCTTTTGCCCAATCCCTCTTTTCAGAATAACCTACTCAGTTTTATGTAGAAACAATAACGGCCACCCTTTGTGGCAATTCACTTCCTATTCTTTTGTTTAAAAAAAAATAAAGAAAATATTTTGTTTGCAAAAATCATACCTTATTTTTGTAGAAATGATTAAAAGGGTACATTACTTACTTATTCATTAACACATAAATCCATAGCCTTTATTTAACAGTGTTTTACCGTGGCATTGTTAGGTTTAAGCAGAAATATAATACTAATTTAAACTTTCAATCAAATGACTTCGATTGTGCAATAAGAGTCGAAGGTTATGAGTAACAGAAATGAAATTGAAGTTAATTCGATCCTGTAAGTTAATCAGGGGTAGAATTAGCAAGTTTTTTGACGTATTTATATTGGAACAACTTAGGCTTCAGAATTTTGGTTTTTTTATCAAAGGTTTTCAAGTAAGTTTTTAAAGATGCCCATTTGAGTTTTGAAACTCTCTAATAATATTTAGGGGTTTAAAACCGTGTGATGCCGTCTTTTATCAGCTAAATATTGTTCGCAATCAGGTTTTGAACCTCTAATGGCTTTCAAAACTCGGTTCGTAATATTTCTAGTTAGGTTTTTCATTTTTAGTTTTGCCTATAAGTGTTGATAGGGCTGAAACTTGGTGTTTTGAGCACAAAAAAAGGCCTTTTTCTTGCGAGGAAAAAGACCCTTTGTAATGCGTACGGTGAGGTTCAAGCTTCAATACTACGTCATTTCTTTTGTTTTTCAAATTCTGAGGGAAGGTATTTATTCTTTTAACTCAAAAAAATAAAACAATGAGTTACAAAAAGAAAGCAAGTCCAGCGATGGCACAAGCAGTTCAAAGGATTTCCGGTGTGAAATCCATTGCCGCAGATTTAGACCTCGGAAATGGTCTTTCAGTTGCTGATTATCAAACAGCTATTGATGAAGCGAAAAAGGTGCTCGACACCTACAACACCCATCTTTCGCTCGCTGATGAACTGAAAAACAATTTAGCAGACAAGGAAAAGCTCGTTACCGAATTTTCCGTGCGAATGCTCGCCGGGGTAGCTGCCAAATTCGGCAAAGACTCCAACGAGTACCAGATGGCTGGTGGTACCAAAAAATCACACATCCGGCGTTCGGTAAAGAAGAAAGTCGCTTAATTGATCTTCTAGAACTAGCCCATGGAGTAATTCATGGGCTTTTTTTGTGTTCCATTGTTTTGTTTCCAACGCACCTTGAAAAAATATTCATAGCAGCTTCGCAACATCTCAAAGCTCTTCACAAACATGTAATAGTAAATCGCAAACATTTAAAAGCTCTTCACAAACATTTAATAGTAACTTCTAAACATCTTAAAGCTCTTCGCAAACATTTGAAAGTAGTTTGCAAACATTTAAAAACTCTTCGCAAACATATAATAGTAACATCCAAACATTTAAAAACTCTTCGCAGACATGTAATAGTAGCTTGCAAACATTTAAAAGCTCTTAGCAAACATATAAATGTAGCTTGCAAATGTTTCAAAACAATTCGCAAACCATTATTGGTATTTAATTCTAGGCCGCCAATCGTGTGGTTTTTTTCAACACATAGACATATAGATATCATAGCTTTTTCTTATGTGTAATATGTGACTATGTGTTTATAATTTCACCACAAAGTAGTTCGGAGTTTCTTTTCTCGGTGCTATTTAAAGTTATGGTGTATTTAATCAAACACATAGACATATAGATATCATAGCTTTTTCTTATGTGTGCTATGTGACTATGTGTTTATAATTTCACCACAAAGTACTCAGAGTTTTGCACAGAGTTCGACTCCAATTGCCTTGATGCCTTTGTGCCTCGATACCTTTGTGCCTTATGCCTCGATGCCTTTTGCCTTGTCGCCTTATTCCTCATTGCCTTATTGCCCTACCTACCATACCGAATAATCAAAATTTCCGTTAGCTGTTTAGAATCTTGGGCAAAATTTCCTATTTTTGCGAATGAAAGTGCATGCTTTATAAAAATGGATACCCATAACAGTCAAGAAGTGAGAATTAACCAAGCCAGTGAAAATGTTGCCCTTAGCTGGTATGTTATTTACACCAAACCAAGGCATGAGAAAAAAGTAGCCGATATGCTTCTCCATCTTGGAGTAGAAACCTACTGCCCCACCAGAATTAAAACTAAACAATGGTCGGATCGAAAGAAGAATGTAGAAACGCCTTTGTTCAACTCCTATTTATTTGTTAAACTGACAGAAGCCACCCGTGCAGCTGTTTTTGCTGTACCAGGAGTGGTGCGATATATTTATTGGTGCGGTAAGCCAGCCATTGTTAGAGACCGAGAAATAGAAGAAATAAAAAGATGGCTCAATGATTTTGACCATCAAGATATAGAAGTTAATTACTTTAAGCCCGACCAAAAAGTTCGTATACTTTCCGGAAGCTTTATCAACCAAGAAGCCAAGATTGTCAAGCAGTATGGCAATCACCTGGTCTTGACTTTAGAAGGCCTAGGCTTGGTGTTAAGAACAAAGTTGAGCGAGACCCTTTTGGAGAGGGCTGGGTGAGGTTGGTTAATGGTTGACTGGTTAATTGGTTGACTGGTTATTGGTTACTGGTGAGTTTGGTCCGACGTTTCGGTGAGTTGTGATTAATGAGTTGTGAGTTCGGTCCGACGTTTCGATGAGTTGTGAGAATTGATTTGCGGGTGATGAGTTCGGTCCGACGTTGCGGTGACTAATGGGTTGTATTGAGCATTTGAAAACGTGTTCTCGACCACCGCTCGAACTGACAAACATCTGTCACGTCGAGCATGTCGAAACGAAGACTGAGCAGTCAAAGGATTGTAATTGAGAAGGAGATAAAAAGTTTAACAGTTTAGGTAAACTTTTACTAGTAACACACTTCGAGACCTACGGTCGCAATTTCATTCAGATTATCATCTGAATTTCATTGTGCTCAGTGCCCAATTACCAATTAAAAAAGTAGGCCACAAAAAATGTGACTGAGAGGGCGAAGCTGTGGAAAGCGAAACCAAATGGAGCATTGATTTCCTAAAAAAAAGATTAGATTGTAAATTTCCGGAGAAAAAAACTAAGAATGAGGTGTCTACAAATAGTATACCTCATTTAGAATGCTAAGTATAGATGAGTTAACATTTCAATATTAATAATAATTGTTCCTAATATTTTTTGTGTAGTCCGTTGTAAAATTTCTACAACACATTTTTTTTGATGAATAAGGCTAAAAAAAGAAATTTTTCAGAGGATCATTACACAAAAAGTGTTTTTTTTGGTTTTTTTTTTCGAAAAAAAAGAATGCCCGCCTGGCAAGGCACACAAAGTATATAATTTTTGACAGTTTGTTAACCCGAAGCTTTTTTAATTTCTTAAATTTGTTGCAAAGCCAATAAAATGGAAATCACAGATATATCGCAGTTAGACTTTACTAAGCAATACTCCATAGCCGATTATCTTTCCTGGAAATTTAAGGAGCGGGTAGAATTGTTCAAAGGGTACGTGGCCAAAATGTCGCCAGCTCCCAACAGTGGCCACCAAATTATTTCGTGGAATTTAACTTCGGAGTTTTCAATTGTTTTTAAAAATAAACCATGCAAAGCCTTTGCTGCACCATTTGATGTTTATCTGCCAAGCAATGATAATTCTGGACAAACGGTTGTTCAGCCCGACTTGTGCGTGATTTGTGACATAAAAAAGATAGAAAAAAAGGGCTGTGTAGGAGCTCCAGATCTTATTGTAGAGATACTTTCTCCTGGAAACTCCAGAAAGGAGGTTATCGATAAGTATGATATCTACCAAGAGGCTGGCGTGAAGGAATATTGGGTAATTTACCCTGCCGAGCAAGTTTTGCAGGTTTATTCGCTTGAAAACGCTACTTTTGTGGCAAAAAAACCAAAAGCACCAGGCGATATTTACAAAAGTGAACTTTTCCCAGAACTTAAAATAAATGTTGAATCTATTTTCGAAGGTGCAGAAGGACTTATTTAGATTAATTATGACCCAAAAATATTTTTTAAAACTCCTTGTTATAGCCACTTTTTTTCTTGGACATAGTCTTTATGCTCAGTCTGTTGACGAACTTTCTGATGAAGATATTCAGAAATTCATGCAACAGGCACAAGAAAGCGGTATGAACGAAGATCAGTTGGCAGCAGCAGCAGCAGCTAAGGGTTTTACTGCTAGTGATATTGTTAAGTTTAAAGAGCGGATAGAAAAACTTAAGTCTAGCAAAAAGGCAGTTGGAGTCAAATCATCGCTCAATATAAGGTCGGTAGATTCTACAGACATACAAGCATCTGAAAGAGACAATAAAAAGCAAGTTATTGACGAAAAGGCCGAAGACAGAAGGATGAAAATCTTTGGTTTGAACATTTTTAATAACCAAACCCTTAACTTCGAACCGAACCTCAATATTGCTACACCCAAAAACTACGTACTGGGTACAAACGATGAGCTAAGCATTGACATTACGGGTTATGCGTATGCACACTACGATGCCAAAGTCAATCCCGACGGAAACATTAAGATAGAAAATCTCAATCCTATTTTTGTAGCTGGCCAAACCTTAGAACAAGCCAAGGTAAAAATTGTACAAAGACTTAAAACGTTATTTGGAGGCTTAGGAAATGGAGGCCTGAATGCCGATGTTACACTAAGTAAAATCCGTAGCATCAAAGTAACTGTTATAGGTGAGGCGGTATTTCCTGGTACTTACACCGTACCATCTTTAGCCACAGCTTTCAATGTACTGTATGCAGCTGGTGGCCCTACAGACATTGGTTCATTAAGAAATATCGAGATATTCAGAAAAGGCAAGAAAGTACGAACTCTGGATCTATATGATTTTCTGCTTAAAGGTGATTTGTCAGATGACATTGGTTTGTTAGACCAAGATGTCGTTTTGATTCCTTATGTTGATAAACGCATTACGGTTTCTGGTGCCGTGCGTAACCCCAAGATTTATGAGCTTAAAGGAAGTGACAATCTCAATACCGTAATCAACTTTGCAGGAGGGTTTAGCGAAATGGCATATTCTAAATCTATCAGAATATACAGAATGACAGACACGGAGATGAAAATTCTGAAAGTGGGCAAGGAGGAAATTACGAAGTTTAGCTTGTCTAAAGGGGATAATATTTTTGTAGATTCTTTACTCAACAGATTTGAGAATAAGGTAAGCATTGCGGGAGCGGTATTCCGCCCAGGGGACTATGAATTAGAAGCGAGAATGGGCGTCAAGCAGCTCTTGATGCAAGCGGAGGGGCTGAAGCCCGAAGCTTTTAGGACGAGGGCCTTGCTGTATAGAGAAAAAGCAAATGCCGACCCTGAACTTATACCTTTAAATCTAGCAGATATTTTGGATGGCAAACAGGAAGACATAGTTTTGCAGAAAAATGATTCCTTGCTCATAAAGACTTTTGAAAGCACCCGAGAGCGTAGAACCGTACAACTCGATGGCGAAGTAAACAAACCAACAGTAATACCTTTTGTGGAGAATATCACGGTATCTGATGCCATATTATTAGCAGGCGGTCTAAAAGATGGAGCAAATGTGTCACGAATTGAGGTGGCCAGACGTGTAAAAGCCGATGGGGGAGATGGTGACCAGAATGTGCAAATCATCCAAATAAAAGTGGACCCAAGTTTGGGGATTTTAGACAAGGATAAGAGAACTTTATTACAGCCGTTTGACAGAGTCTACGTAAGAAAAATGTCTCAGTATGAAGTTCAGCGAACGGTTTCTATTACGGGGGAAATTAATTATCCAGGACCTTATACACTCAACGACAAAAAAGAACGAATATCGGACCTTATAGAAAAAGCAGGAGGAACCAAAGGACAAGCTGACTTAGCAAGTGCCAAATTTACAAGAAATGGTGTACAGATGGGTATTGACTTGAAGAGAGCTTTTTTAGATAAGAATAGTAATCAAAATTTACTACTTAACCCCGGAGATGTTTTGGACATCCCAAGAAGGAAAGAAACTGTAACAGTTTTAGGCCAGGTTTATAATCCAATTACCGTACCTTTTGACCAAGGATTAAATTTGAAAGACTACATTAGTTTGGCTGGAGGAACCACAGACTCGGCATATGTTAAAAAGATATATGTGAAATATGGAAATGGAAAAATTAGCCGTACCAAATACTTTGCAGGCATTAAGTCCTTCCCAAAAATAGAAAATGGAGCGGAAATATATGTGCCACTCCATAAAAAACAACGATGGACCTCAGCAGAAAGAATAGCTGTTAGTTCTGCTGTTGTTTCAATTGCCACAGTTCTGTTAACTTTGGTATTGAGGGTTGTACCTTGATTATTTACTCTAAATTATTCGATTTGAAGAAGAAAAAAGCATTAATAACTGGCGTAACTGGACAAGACGGAGCTTATCTTTCTGAGCTCTTATTAAAAAAAGGCTATGAAGTTCATGGTATAAAAAGAAGGTCTTCATTGCTGAATACAGATAGAATAGATCACTTGTATAAAGATGAACATCAGGGGAGCACAGACTTTCATCTACATTATGGAGATTTGAGTGACTCTACGAATATTATTCGGTTAGTACAAGAAATTGAACCGGATGAGATCTATAATTTAGGTGCAATGTCTCATGTTAAAGTTAGTTTTGACGAACCTGAATATACAGCCCAAGTGGATGGACTCGGAACACTTAGAATTCTGGAGGCCGTTAGAATTTTGGGATTAACTAACAAAACTAGAATTTACCAGGCATCCACATCGGAGTTATATGGTTTGGTGCAAGAGGTGCCTCAATCTGAATCTACTCCTTTTTACCCACGTTCACCTTATGCAGTAGCTAAGTTGTATGCCTACTGGATAACAGTGAATTACAGGGAAGCTTATGGAATGTACTCATGTAATGGTATTTTATTCAATCATGAATCGCCACTCAGGGGAGAAACATTTGTCACAAGAAAAATTACGCGTGCTGTAGCGGCTATTGTTCATGGAAAACAGGACTGCCTGCACTTAGGAAACTTGGATGCCAAGAGAGATTGGGGACATGCCAAAGACTATGTGGAAGGTATGTGGTTAATGTTGCAACAGGAGAAGCCTCAAGATTTTGTTCTTGCCACAGGGATAACAACCACTATCAGAGAATTTGTAATAATGTGTTTTGAGAAAGTGGGGGTTTCTTTGGAATTTAGAGGGGAAGGAGTTCAGGAGGAGGCTTATGTTGTCGGAAGTAACAATAATCTTTTTAATATTGAAATCGGCAAAAAAGTGGTGGCGGTCGATCCAAAATACTTTAGGCCTACAGAGGTTGAGTTACTTATTGGAGATCCATTGAAAGCCAAAGAAAGATTAGGTTGGCAACCAAAATACTCACTAGACAGTTTGTGTGAAGAGATGTTAAAAAGTGATTTGCAGAAATTTATGATGGTTAATTTAGAAAATTAGAAATTCAATGGAATCGGAATACGATGAGTTAAGAATAAACTTTAAAGCACTTTGGGGAATAATTCTTAAGGAGAAGTGGCTCATAATCTTTATTACTATTCTTTTTATTGTTGTGGGGGTTATTTTTGCATTCTCGCTTAAAGAAGAATTTAAATCTGAAGGTAAAATATTGCCAGAGATACAAGCTAAGGGAGGCTCTATGGGTCAATTTGCTGGCCTAGCGGCCTTGGCAGGAGTAGATTTAAGTAGTGCAGGTGGTGGAGCCGATGCCGTAAGACCAGATTTGTATCCGGATGTTTTAAAAAGTACTCCTTTTTTCTTGCGGCTATTTCAGGAAAAAATAAAAAACAAAACCAATAAAGAGTTATCATTCCAAGAATTCTATAACAGTGAAGTATTGGATGGAGAATTAAAGCAAAAAGACCAAAAAAACTTATTTCCTAAGAGTGATAATTATATCAGCTTTAATAGACAAACGGAAAAGAATATAAAAGATCTCAAGGAAAGAATTATTTGTACATACGACAAAAAAGCGGGTGTAATCAGTATATCAGTTAAAATGCCAGACCCCGTTGTGGCTGCCAATGTGGCAAGATTTAGTATGGATTATCTCACGGACTATATCATTAATTATAGAACCGAAAAACAGAAAAGAGATTTAGATTTTTTGGCAGAGCGATTACAAGCTGCCAAAGGAAAATATTTTAATAATCAGTCAAAAAAGGCTTCGTACACAGATCAAATGCCTTTAAATGCTTTAAGATTACAAACCGCCGACTTGCAAAGAGAAAGAATTGAGGCTGAATACAAAACCTCATCTTCTTTCTATAATTCATTGCTCCAGAAATATGAGGAGGCGAATTTGAAAATACAACAAGAGACGCCAGTTATTAAGGTCTTAGAACCGCCTGTTGTGCCTAATCTTAAAATTCAGCCGAATAGAGTCATAATTATCTTGATTTCAACCTTAGCTGGGCTCTTATGTGGATTGTTTGTCTCTATTTTAATTAAAAAAAATTATTTAAAACTATTTACGAATTAAGTGAAATTAGCAGGTAAGAAGGTATTAGTAACAGGTGCTGATGGCTTTATTGGGAGTCATTTAGTTGAAAGACTATTAAAAGAAGGCTGTCAGGTGAAGGCTTTTGTTTATTATAATTCCTTTAATAGCTGGGGGTGGTTAGATACTTTTGATAAAGAAAAACTTAGTAAAATAGAGATTTTTGCTGGAGACGTTCGTGATCCTTATGGTGTTCGTAAAGCAATTGAAGCTGTAGATATTGTCTTCCATTTAGCGGCATTAATTGCTATACCTTATAGCTACTATTCGCCAGAAAGTTATGTAGATGCTAATATCAAAGGAACTCTAAATGTTTTGCAAGCTTGTAGAGATTTACAGGTCGAAAAATTATTAGTAACCTCTACCTCGGAGGTTTATGGAACAGCTCTGTATGTTCCGATTGATGAAAAACACCCACGTCAGGGTCAATCTCCCTATTCGGCGACTAAGATTGGGGCAGATGCCTTAGCAGAATCTTTTTATAAAAGTTTCAATTTACCGGTTACAATTGTTAGGCCATTTAATACTTATGGTCCTCGCCAATCGGCAAGAGCGGTTATTCCAACTATCATCACGCAGTTATTAAATGGTGAAGAAAAGATAAAACTTGGGGCCTTACATCCAACGAGAGATTTGTTGTTCGTAAAAGATACCGCAAATGGTTTTGTAGAAATCGCAAAATCCGATAATACCAACGGAGAAGATATTAATATTGCTACACAAGATGAGATTTCTATACAAAATTTAGCACAAAATCTTATATGTTTAATAAATCCAAAAGCTGAAATCATTAGTGATGATGTAAGGCTCAGACCCGAAAAAAGCGAGGTCGAGCGTTTGTTGGGGCATAATGGGAAAATTACAACGCTAACAGATTGGAAACCCAACTTCACATTAGAGCAAGGGCTTTTAGAAACCATATCATGGTTTTCGGACAAAAGAAATTTAGCTAAATACAAATCAGATATTTATAACGTATGATACCTCTTTCCGTACCAAACATATCTGGTAATGAATGGCAGTATATAAAAGACTGCTTAGACACCTCTTGGGTGTCATCCGTAGGGTCTTATGTTGATCAATTTGAACGAGTAACTGCAGAATATACAGGTGCAAAATATGCTGTTGCTACATCAAATGGTACATCGGCAATTCAAATTGCTCTGATGCTTGCTGGTGTAAAAACCAATGACTTAGTGATAGCTCCCAATATTACATTTGTTGCATCTATTAATGCAATTAAATATACGGGAGCAAAACCTATTTTAATTGATATTGATTATGATACTTGGCAAATGGACGTAGATTTATTAGAAGATTTTCTGATAAACAATACATTTGTAGAGAACAGTATGTGTTTTCATAAAGCTACTCACCAAATTATTAGAGCAATATTACCCGTACACGTACTGGGCAACATCTGCGATATGGATAAACTCATGTTCTTAGCTAATCAATACAACCTTCATGTAGTGGAAGATTCCACAGAAGCACTCGGCAGCTATTATAAAGGTAAACATGCGGGTACATTTGGACTTTTAGGTACACTTAGTTATAATGGCAATAAGCTCATTACAACAGGTGGCGGAGGAATGGTTTTGACCGATGATGAAGATTTGGCAAAAAAAGCAAAACACCTCACTACTCAAGCCAAAGCAAAACCTGATGAATATTTTCACGATGAAATAGGTTATAATTTTAGATTGGTAAATGTTTTAGCAGCCATGGGTGTTGCTCAAATGGAGCAACTAACAACGTTTTTGAAGAGAAAGTCCGAAATTACGGCGTTTTATAATGCAAGGCTTTCAAAAATTGAAGGTTTTGTTAACCAGAAAATTTTAGTAGATGTAAATCCTAATTACTGGCTTTACACAATCAAAATACCCCGTGCAAAAAGTTTATTAGCTCATTTCAAGAATTTAGCTATTGAAGCACGTCCGTTTTGGGTACCTATGAATCAGCTTCCTGCCAACGAAAATGATTTATATTTTACTAAAACTGACGTTTCAAATCAAATTTATGATACTTGTATAAGTCTGCCCTGTTCTACGAATATTACAGATGAACAATTAGAAATAGTTGTGAAGCATATTGAGCAGTTTTATGGTATCTAAGCTTATACTAATCGGTGGAGGAGGGCATTGCCATGCCTGTATTGATGTCATAGAATCAACACAAAAATTTGAAATTATTGGTATTATTGATACAGAAGATAAATTAGGACAATCTGTTTTAGATTATTCGGTTGTCGGAACTGACGAAGATTTACCCAAATTTATCAATAAAGATACTTGGTTTTTAATAACATTAGGGCATATCAAATCTTCTGCTTTGCGGAGAAAAATATTTAAAAATTTAGAAAGCCTTGACGCAAATATTGCAACTGTAATTTCAAAAAATGCCGTAGTTTCAAAATACAGCAGCATTGCGAAAGGAACAATTATAATGCACAGAGCGACTATAGGTGCTGGCTCTAAAATTGGACAAAACTGTATCATCAACACAAATTCCAACATTGAGCATGATACCACTGTTGGAGATGATGTTCATGTTTCAACTCATGCTGTCGTAAACGGAAATTGTGAGTTGAAAAATGGGGTTTTTATAGGAAGTAATACTACAATCTTTCACGGAATAAGTATCGAAAATGATACAGTGATTGGGGCAGGAAGTTTGGTCACAAAAAACATTACTGAAAAAGGGATTTATTACGGTAATCCATTATCTAAGAAAAATGTTTAAGACAATTATTATAGCCGAAGCAGGTGTTAATCATAATGGAAGTATAGAGCTTGCTAAAAAGTTAGTAGATGCTGCCGCAGAAGCGGGTGCTGATTATGTAAAGTTTCAAACATTCAAAGCAGATAAAATTGCGTCAAAACAAGCCCAAAAGGCTGCGTACCAAAAGCAATCAACCGATGTAAGCGAAAGCCAGTTAGATATGCTCAAACGTTTAGAATTAGATGAAAATGCACACTTAGAGCTAATCGTTTATTGCAAAGAAAAGAATATCGCATTTTTATCAACGGCCTTTGACTTCGAAAGTATCGAGCTTTTACAAAAACTTGGAATTACTCTTGGTAAAATTCCTTCTGGAGAATTAACAAATCTACCGTTTTTAAGAAAAATGGCCAAAGCTTTTCCTGAAATAATTCTTTCAACAGGAATGGCAAATATGGATGAGGTGAAAGCAACTATTGATGCTTTATTTAAAGCGGGGACAAAAAAAGAGAATTTAACGATTTTACATTGCAATACTGAATATCCAACACCATTTCAAGATGTCAACCTTAAAGCAATGTTGACTATTGAAAAAGAATTAAACGTTCCGATTGGATACTCTGACCATACCTTAGGTATTGAAATTCCAATCGCCGCAGTTGCAATGGGGGCAAAGGTTATTGAAAAGCATTTCACCTTAGATAGAAATATGGAAGGCCCAGACCACAAGGCTTCTTTAGAACCATCTGAATTGAAAACCATGATAACCAGTATACGAAATATTGAGTTGGCACTTTCAGGAACTGGAGATAAATTAACATCTAATTCTGAACAAAAAAATAAAGCAATTGCCCGTAAAAGTATTGTTGCAAGCAAAAAAATAGTAATTGGTGAAACATTGACGGAAGAAAATATTACAGTAAAAAGACCTGGTAATGGTATTAGTCCTATGCTTTGGGATACTGTCATTGGACAAAAAGCACCAAGAAATTTTGAAGAGGATGAATTGATTATACTATGAAAACAAAAGTTTGTGTAATCACTGGAAGCCGTGCAGAATATGGATTATTATATCCATTGATGAAGGCCATTCAGGAAGATGAAGCTTTTAGCTTGCAGATTTTAGTTACGGGTATGCACCTTTCACCAGAATTTGGACTTACCTACAAAGAAATTGAAAAAGATGGATTTCAAATTCACGAGAAAGTGGAAATGTTACTTTCGAGTGACACAGATGCAGGCATAACAAAATCAACAGGTTTAGGAATGATAGGCTTTGCTGATACCTTTAATCGCTTAAAACCTGATTTAGTCATTCTTTTAGGAGATAGATTTGAAACTTTTGCTGCTGCAACAGCCGCATATTTTGCCAAAATACCCATCGCTCATTTACATGGAGGAGAACTAACAGAGGGTGCAACAGATGAAGGGTTAAGACATGCAATCACTAAGATGTCAACATGGCATTTTACCTCAACAGAGGCTTATAGAAGAAGAGTTATTCAATTAGGAGAAAGCCCTAATTTAGTCTTCAATGTTGGTGCAATTGGTATTGATAACATCAAGCAAATTGAACCCTTAAATAAAAAGTACTTAACCGAGAGTTTGAAGTTTGATTTAGATTCACCATTTTTGTTGATTACTTACCATCCTGTAACACTTGAAAATAATTCGGCAGAGGAACAATTTAAAGCGTTATTAGATGCTTTAGAACAATTTCCAGATATACGGTTAATTTTCACTAAACCTAATGCTGATTCAAATGGCAGAATAATTATAAAACTAATCGATGATTACGTAAATCATAATAGTCATAGAGCGGCAGGGTTTGTGAGTTTAGGCCAAAAAAGATATTTATCATTAATGAGGTTTGCTTGTGCTGTTGTTGGAAACTCTTCAAGTGGAATTATTGAAACCCCTTCATTTGGTATTCCTACTGTAAATATAGGAGATAGACAAAAAGGAAGAGAAAGAGCTAAAAGCGTGATTGATACGCAACCTGATTGTGAGTCAATAGCTGTATCAATTAAGAAAGCAATATCATCAGAATTTCAAGATTTTTGTAAGTCTGTTAAAAATGTTTATGGTGAAGGAGAAACTACCTTGCAAATCATGACTATCCTAAAAAGCAGACCGATTCCTCAAAATCTTAAAAAACAATTTTATGATTTACATTAACTTATGGAAAACACACAACAAAATATAATTCCTGACACATATACCGTAAGACAAGCCTTAGCTGTTTTAGATAAGATAGGTATTGTTGGTAATGTTTTATTTGTAATTAACGATGCAGGACAACTAACTGGGACTATTACAGATGGAGATATTCGTCGAGGGCTTTTGAAAAATCTTGATGTAAATTCTCCCGCTATTCAAACTGCAAATAAGGATTTTTATTTTGCTTATGATAAAATAGATAACATTGAAACAATAAAAAAGTTCAAATTACAAGGAGTTCGATTTGTTCCTTTGCTTAATCAAAATAAAGAATTAATAAAGGTAATAAATACTGATAACTACAAGGGTTTTTTGCCGATTGATGTATTTATAATGGCAGGAGGTAAGGGTGCAAGATTAATGCCTCTTACAAAGGATTGCCCGAAACCAATGCTGAAAGTAGGCAACAAGCCTATAATAGAGCATAATATTGATAGACTGACAGCATTTGGTGTAAATAATTACACCATCAGTGTTAATTATTTAGGTCATGTTATAAGAGATTATTTTGAAACAGGTGAGAAGAAGGAAATAAGTATCTCTTATGTAGAAGAAAAAGAACCACTTGGAACACTGGGGTCTATATCTTTAGTGCCAGACTTTTCGAGTGAATATATTTTAGTGATGAATTCTGATTTGTTGACTGATATTGATTACTCAGATTTCTTTGAAGACTTTATATCTACGGGTGCAGATATAAGTATTGCATCAATTCCTTATTATGTTGATATTCCTTATGCTGTACTCGAGACAGATAAGGATAATAAAGTAAAATCTCTTAAAGAAAAACCTAAATATACCTACTATTCTAATGCAGGTATATATTTAATAAAAAAGAGTGTGCTTGTGCAAGTTCCTTTCAATCAATTTTATAATGCTACTGATTTAATAGAAGATGTAATAAAAAATGAGGGAAAGGTTACTTCTTACCCAATATTAAGCTATTGGCTTGATATTGGTAAAATGCCCGATTATTTAAAAGCACAAGAAGATATTAAGCATTTAAGAATATGACAAAAATTCTCATAACTTTTTGTGCAAGAGGTGGTTCAAAAGGCGTGCCTATGAAGAATATTAAGCCTCTTTGTGGAAAACCTCTAATACAATACAGCATTGAAGTTGCCAGGCAATTTGAAAATATCTCAGGCTTTGCCTGTGATTTGGCAATTTCGACTGATGACGAAACCATTTTACTCAAAGCAAAAGAGTTTGGTTTTAGTACTGATTATATCCGACCAGCTGAGTTAGCAACTGATGCTGCTGGAAAAGTCGAAACAATAGCACACTTACTCAAATTTGAAGAAGAACAAAAGCAATGTAGGTATGACTATATTTTAGATTTAGATATAAGCTCTCCATTGCGAACAGCCATAGATTTACAAGAAGCGTTTAGATTAATTAATAATGATAAAAAAGCACTAAATCTTTTCTCTGTTTCAAAAGCACATAGAAACCCCTACTTTAATATGGTTGAGCAGGGAGAAGACGGTTATTTTAAATTAATAAAGCCATTATCTAAGGATGTGCTATCAAGACAAAAAGCACCAGTGGTATATGATTTGAATGCCTCGTTTTATTTTTACAAAAGAATATTTTTTGACCAAGGGTGCAAGTCTGTTTTAACAGATAAAGCTTTGATATACGAAGTGCCACATCTTTGTTTCGATATTGATAATATGATTGATTTTGAAATAATGGAGTTTTTAGTTAGCACTAATAAATTGGGTTTTGAATTATGAATGTATTGATTGAAGGTCTTGGTTCAATAGCTCAAAAGCATATTACTGCATTAAGGGAGTTGATTCCGAATGTAGTTATTTATGGATTAAGGTCTTCAATAAACTCAAATGAGGTAGAAGGAATAATAAATATATATAGTTACGAGCAATTACCTGTTAAACCTGATTTTATCATTATTTGTACCCCAACGCAATTTCACCGTGAAGGTATAAGAAATGCAGTGAAATTGGGAGTGCCTTTAATGATTGAAAAACCAGCCTTTCATACAATTGATGAAAGTGATGAAGTACTAATAAATGAATTAGAACAAAAAAAAATAAAAACATACGTTGCTTGTAATCTGAGATTTCATCCTGTACTTATTGCATTAAATGGTTTTTTAAAAGAAAATAACAATCGAATTAATGAAGTAAATGTCTATTGTGGTTCATACTTTCCTGATTGGAGACCTGACAGAGATTATAAAAATATATATAGTGCAAAAGGTGGCTTAGGTGGGGGAATTCATTTAGAATTAATCCATGAATTAGATTATACTTTATGGTTATTTGGTGTTCCATTAAACTCGAAAAGGGTACTGGCCTCAAAATCAACTATTGATATTGAAGCAGCAGACTATGCTCACTATTTATTAGAATATCAAACATTTTTTGCGACTATAACACTCAATTTCTATCGACGAAAAATCAAACGTTCGATTGAGATTTTGTTAGAAAATGAAACTTGGACAGTCGATTTAATAAATTCGTCGATTACTAATGATAAAAATGAAATTGTTTTTTCGAGTGACTTTAAAGTAATCGACACCTATTTGTTGCAAATGAAGCACGTGTTAGATATTGTTAATAATAATGCTGAATCACTTAACTCTATTCATAATGCAATAGAGACATTAAAAATATGTTTATCAGATGACTAATTTAGAAGGTAAAATAATCATTGTTACTGGTGGCAGTGGACTTCTTGGTAGATGTATTATTGATAAAATCAAGGAAGAAAAAGGATTGCCTATTAATGCTGATATAAATGTTGAAACGAATGATGATTTGACTAACATCAATTGTGATATTACGGATGAAATATCTATCAAAAATGCCATACAGACTATTTATAAGAAATACGGCAAAATAGATGGGTTGGTCAATAATGCTTATCCAAGAACCAAAGATTGGGGATTGAAGTTTGAAAATATTCAATACGATTCTTGGCAAAAAAATGTTGATTGGCAGCTAAACAGTCAGTTTTTGTTTTGCCAACAAGTTTTTGAAGTAATGAAAACACAAGGCTCAGGCTCTATTGTAAATATGGCATCCATTTATGGTGTTGTAGGTGCTGATTTTTCTGTTTACGAAGGTACTCAAATGACTATGCCAGCGGCATATTCTGCCATAAAAGGAGGATTAATCAACTTTAGTCGCTATATTGCGTCATATTTTGGAAAATTTGGAGTAAGAGTAAATTGTGTTTCTCCTGGAGGAATATTTGATAACCAGAACCCAACTTTTGTAGAGAATTATAATAAAAAAGTGCCTATGAAACGAATGGGTACACCCGAAGATATTGCTGCCCCAGTGGTATTCCTATTATCCGAGGGAGCATCTTACATAACTGGTCATAATCTAATAGTTGATGGCGGTTGGACTGCTATTTGAATAATTTTAAAACCCAAAGAACCCTTTATTGTATGAATAGTGAAGAAAAAATATTTTGGTGTAAAAACTGCCTAAATATGTCCACACGACCCCGAATTTCATTTGACGAAAGATTGTGGTGTAATGCTTGCCAGTGGATGGAGGAGAAGAAAACAATGGATTGGAATCCAAGAGAAGCAGAATTAAAAGATTTACTTGAGAAACATCGTTCTAAAAATAACAATTTTGATTGTATTGTACCTGTAAGTGGAGGAAAAGATGGCTCTTACGTGGCTTATATGTTAAAGCATAAATATGGCATGAATCCTTTAGCCATCACAATTAGGCCGGCCTTATCACTTGAAATTGGGGATAAAAACTTATATAACTTTATACACTCTGGGTATAATCATATTCATCTTACTCCAAATCCAATTGTTATAGATAGATTAAATAAGTATGGTTTTATTGAAAAAGGGTTTCCCTATTATGGCTGGCTAATTGCGATTATGACAGCAGTAATAAAGACCGCTGTTAGTTTTAAAATACCATTATTATTTTATGGAGAAGATGGAGAAGTAGAATATGGTGGGTCTTTAGAAAGTAAGAATAAAGCCTTATATAGTATTGATTACATGAAGAGTGTTTATTTAGAGGGTGGGCATGAGAAAGTTTTTGAGAGAATAAAACAAGATAAAGATATTAGTGAATCTGACTTATCTTTTTTCAAGTTTCCGTCAGATGAAGAAGTTGCTGAAAGCGGCCTTCAATTTACACATTGGTCATATTTTGAAGCATGGGATTCATACAGAAATTATGTTGTTGCAAAAGAACATTGTGGACTAATTGAAAAAGAAGAAGGAAACGTTGATACTTTTACAAATTTTTCTCAAAACGACCAAGCATTATATACACTGCATGCTTATTTGATGTACCTCAAATTTGGATTTGGGAGAGCTACTCAAGATGCGGGGATTGAAATAAGGAGGGGGTCAATGACAAGAGACCAAGCGTTGAATTTAGTTAGAATGTATGATAATGCCTACCCTCATGATTTGATACAAGTGTATTTAGATTATTATAAAATGACTAAAGAAGAATTTGATATTGTTCTTGATAGATATGCGAATAAAAATCTTTTTGAAAAGATAGATGGGATCTGGCAACCTAAATTTACTCCTGGTGAAGACTACTATATATGAAAGTTCTAATAGTTGACTATGGTATGGGTAATATAAAATCAATTGAAAGTACGCTAAGGTACTGTGGAATTGAAAATATAATTATTTCTAATGAATATGACGATTTTCTTACTTCTGATAAAATTATATTGCCAGGGGTTGGGTCATTTGCGAATGCAATGATAGAAATAAGAAAAAGAAATTTAAATTCTATTATTAAACAAGTTGCTGGAACTCTAAAAAAACCAATTTTAGGAATCTGTTTAGGTATGCAACTGATGGGAAAGTCCAGTGATGAGGATGGAATGAATGAGGGCTTAGGACTTGTAGATAGCCATGTGAGGAAATTTGAGGATAAGGGTATTAAAATTCCACATGTTGGTTTTAACCAAGTCAAAATAGAGACTAATTTAAAGATTTTTGAAGGTTTTACTAACAATAACCCTGATTTTTATTTTACACATAGTTATAGAATGTTGAGTGAATCTGAAATAAATCAATGTTATTGTAAATATGGTGAAACATTTATAGCTGCCTTCGAATTAGATAATATTGCAGGAGTTCAATTTCACCCAGAATTGAGCCAATTTAACGGAATAAAACTTTTTAAAAATTTTATTAATAAGTTTTAATGCTACGAAAACGAATAATTTTTACATTAATTTATAGTGATGGTTTCTTTATGCAAAGTAGAAACTTTAGATTGCAAAAGGTCGGAAATCTAAGTTGGCTTGAAAAAAACTATAAATTTCAAAAGATAGCATTTGCTATAGATGAATTAATTGTTTTGAATGCTTCTCGAAATAATAAATCTATTTCAGAGTTTTCTGCAATGCTAAACTCTCTCGTTAATAGTGTCTTTATTCCTATTGCTGCTGGAGGAGGGGTTCGTCACATGGAAGATGCATCGATTTTATTTAAGAATGGAGCAGACAAAATTGTTTTAAATAGTGTTTTCGTAGAGAAACCAAGTTTTATTAGAGAGTTGGTGAAGAATTATGGCACACAAAGTATTGTAGCTTCTATTGATTATAAAAAGGTTGATGGTAAAAACGAAGTTTTTATTAATAATGGGAATAATTCTGTTAGCTACTCGTTAATAGAATACATAAAATATATTGAAGATTTGGGGGTTGGAGAAATATATCTAAATTCAATTGATAAAGATGGTTCAGGATTTGGTTATGACTTGGATACAATTAAAGATATAGGAGATAATATAAAAGTGCCACTAATCTTTGCTGGTGGTGCAGGAAATGAAGCACATTTGTTAAAAGGATTAAAAGAAAACAGTATAAATGCAGTAGCAACAGCAAATCTATTTAATTTTATTGGCGATGGTCTACCAAATGCAAGAAAGAAAATAATAGATAATGGGATTAATATAGCGAATTGGAATGATAATATTTGAGTTAATAAAAAAAATAAAATTTTGGAGAACAACAGATAGAATTGGTCCTGATATCCCTTGGACACATTGGAGATTAAATTTTAAATCGACAATGATGTCTTTATGTAAACTGAAATTTTTACATTTTGGTGATGATGCTGAACTTCGATTCGGAGCTTATATTGTTGGCTGTTCAAAAATATCCATTGGTCGCAGAGTTATAATTAGACCTAATAGTATGTTTTTTGGGGCTACAGATGAAGATATAATTGAGACAATAAGAATTGAAGATGATGTTATGATGGGTTCAGGTGTGCATATATATGTGAATAATCATAAGTTTGAAACATTGGATATTCCACTTATAGAGCAAGGGTATTATAATGTAAAACCCGTAGTATTGAAAAAAGGGTGTTGGTTAGGTGCTAATACCATTGTATTACCAGGAGTTACCATCGGTGCAAACTCTGTTATCGGTGCTGGATCTGTGGTAACAAAGTCAATTCCTGACGGTGTTGTTGCTGCTGGAAATCCTGCTAAAATTATAAAGTATATTGGTAAGCGTGTATAATGAATGATTGATAAGATAAAGTTGCTTATAAATAGCAATAAGATTTATTCAAGCATAGTTACCAATGCAACTATACGTGGTTTAAATCTTTCAAGTAAGTTTCTGCTTACATTATATTTAGCTAAATATTTAAGTTCTGATTTTTTAGGTAGTTATACGATTTTTCTAACTACGGTAACTATTAGTATTTATTTCATTGGTTTTGAGTATTACGCTTACAGCCAAAGAGAATATTTGTCAGTAGATATTTCAAGGTTTGCCAGTTTTGTAAGAAACCAATTCGTTTTTCATTCAATTGGCTACATGTTTTTACTACCATTCGTTATTATATTTTCCAGATCATTTATTCCAACAGAATATATGATTTTTTTTATAGTCATACTTATACTTGACCATCTTAATCAAGAGTTTTATAGATTATTAGTTGTTCTGAATAAAACCGTAGTAGCCACTTTTAATAATTTTTTCAGAAGTGGAATATGGATTTTAGTATTTATTTACTTGAGTTATATCAACCCAGATTTACGCACACTCGATTTTATTTACCTTACATGGCTTATTGGGGAGCTATTATGTTCTGTATTCTCGATTTATTTTTTTAAAGGCTTAGGCTGGAGAAATGCAACGCAAGAGAAAATTAACTGGCACTGGATAAAAAATGGGATTAAAGCTGCTTCAGTATTTTTTATTTCGGGTATTGTGCTTAAAACAATTGAGTATTCGGAGCGATTTTTCCTTCAAAAAATTATTGATACAAAAACAGTTGGTGTTTATTTCTTTTTCTACAATATCGCATACCTGCCTTATACTTTTTTTACCACTGTACTCATAATTAACTATTTGCCCAAAATTATCAATACTTTTAAAACAGATACAAGAGAAGCCTTTTTGAATACAAAGAAGGAATTTTTAACGACAACTAAATATTTTGTTTTAGTATTTTATACATTAACAATTATCGCTTACTTTGTTATAATAAATTACTTTTTGAAAGATAATCTTTATGCTGATTATAAGAATTTATTTTGGGGACTTTTATTAGCATCTTTTATAACTATCATTTCAGAAATACAGTATATACAACTATATATTAGACATTTAGATAGCCTAATTCTAAAAAGCTATTTGCTAACGATGGTTATACATATTATTGTTAATTACTATTTGATAAATATTGGAGGAGTAATGGGAGCTGTGTTTGCAAAAGTTATAGTAGTTTTTATATTATCAATCAGCAGGCTTATTATAATCAGAAAATATTGCTTACATGACAAATAAGTCAATTGCATATGTCTTGTCTTTCTTGTTGTGTATTAGCATTTGTTTTAACACAAAGTTGAGTGAAGCTCCACCTCTTTTTTTGTCAAATTTAATACTTTTTTTTGTTGATACACTTTTATTATTCAAGGTTTTATTTCATCTTAAAAAAAGATTTCTTTCTGATTTCAAACAGGTTTTCCTATTACTAATTGTTATCTCCATCATAGCACTATTGAGCTATAATAATAAAAATATGATTTCGGTATTTCCAAAACTTACTCTCTCATTATTTACTTATTATTCATTTTCACGGTATTTGCTACTATATAATAGAGATATGTCAATTGTATTATTTGGTTTATGTTTCGGTACAGCATTATCTCCATTTTTTCAGATTGAAGTAGCAGATCTCACCTCTTTAAATACGGCGAATAGGATAAAAATTGATAACTTAGGAAACTTTAATGCCTATGCATATTTGATAGCAGTATCATTGATAATTTCTATTTATTTATTAACTAAAATTAAACCAATATTTAGTAAATTATTATTTATTGGTATTCAGTCCCCGTTATTAATAGTATTATTGCTTACGCTATCTAGAGGGGGGGTTTTTGCCTTAGTTATGGGTCTCGTACTTTATAACTTTTCTGTCAATAAAAAAACTAAAATTTATTTACTATTATTTACTATTTTTGCCATTGTAGTAGTTGGAAAAATCCTAATACAAGTAGATGGTACAGATTTGTTTATGAATCGGTTTTTAAATTCAGAAAGGGATGAAGATTTTGATTCTGGTCGTTCGATAGTGTATTTGTTTTTATTAAATGACCTATTTTCCTCGTTTTCAGCATTCGTATTTGGATTTGGTTTTGGAGCAATTGAAATAGATGTTTCGGCTGAAACACCCCTAATATCAGCACATAATACATATTTGGATGTGTTCTATTCTTGTGGTGTTATTGGTTTAGCTGTTTTCATAAGGTATCTTTTTCAAGTATACAAGAATATTAAAGCTGTACCTAATTCGAATGAAAAGTCTATTACCATTGCCCTTTTTGGGCAGATAGTATTTTGCTTTTTTTATGATTCATATTGGGGAGCGACACAAATTGGGTGGATATTTCCTTTCTTTTTTGCTTTATTTTGGGCCCAATCTCAGAAGTCAAAGCTCGTTTAAAAATAATTGTAAATATTTATTATGGAAAGGAATGAATCCCTTCACCTTTTTTTTCATCTAGTAAAGAGACCGAAAGACTTTTTTACAGGAGTTAAAAAAAAATTAGATCAATACGAGAATATAATAGCAAAAGATATAATTCTTGATGACAAATATTATGATATTATAGATGAGGCGGAGTATGCAAAGGTATTCTTATATAGTGCTGCATCGGAATTGAAAATATTACGTAGAGCCATCAATTATAGGAAAGTATTTAGAGAGTTGGAGAGATTGATATGGAATGTCATTGACGAAAATAAGTTCAGTAATAAAGTTTATTTTTATTTGGCTGACGAGGGTGTTTGGGGAGAATTTATTAAAGTTTTAAAACATCGAATTACTGAAAAGTGCAATGTCAATATAACGATTATTAACATACAACATGGCTTTTTTATGCTCAGGGATGGGCCAGCCCTTAAAGTTAGACATTTAGTAAATAAGATATTTAAATTTTTTAATACATATCCTATTTTGGGTTATGGATTTGGGGGCTCTAAACTTGATACCTACTTTGTGTATGGAAAATTAGAAAAAGAATTTGTAAGTAAACATGCACCACAGTCAAAAGTAATAGTATCTCCAATGATTTGTAAAGGAGAATTGATAGACGAAGTATATGAGCTTCAGCAGTCACGCTCTAAAAGTGATGAGGAAATAAGAAATGGAATTTTGTTCGCAGCACAATTAAATGAGATTAATCCTGATTGTAGTTATTCTGAAGAGGAACTTACCCAAAAAATTGCACCACTGTTTAAACTTTTAAAGGAAAAGGGCTATCATGTCTACTACCGACTTCATCCGGCAATTCCTGACAAAGATAGATATATTAAACTCCTTAAGAAGTATGGTATTTTGGAGAACGTTATTTTGGCAAATGAGAAGAAATTGAGTGAGTATTTGGTGCTAGTAGGTTCAGTTATGGCAATTCAATCGACGACCTTATACGACGGTTTTGTTGTGGGAAGGATGCCAGTTGTAATACGCGGTTTGAGTAAGCATTTTGAATTTACTACAGCTCATGAATCTATTGATTTAAAGAAACCATTGGATATGGAAGTATGGAATGCTTTTAAGAATATAGATAGATACTATCGTGATGTAGTAACATTTGAACTCGAGCCAGAGGTTAAGTTTTTTTTTAATAATATATAAATTTGTTACATATAATGACTTATAATAAATTGGATGTTGGCTGTGGGAGTCGTAAGCGGGTAGGTTTTTTAGGCATGGATATTGTAAAGATGGATGGCGTTGATATTGTTCATAGTATGAATGTTGAACCGTGGCCAATACCGGATAATGTGATGGAGGAGATAATTTTTGATGATGTCTTAGAACACTCAAAGGATTTTTTGTTAATTCTTTCCGAGGTATATAGAGTTGCAAAGGCCGACTGTGTTATCAAAATATCAGTTCCTCATTTTTCTAGCGATAACATGTATACAGATCCTACTCATACAACTTTTTTTTCCAGTAGGTCTTTTAATTATTTTGATAAATCTCAAAACCATAGACATGGATTTTATTTGGGGCATGTGAACTTTAAGGTTGTCAAATCTGAAATCCATTTTACTGAATTTTTTGTACCAAATGATTCTAAAGATAAGAAATGGAACCCTTGGAAAATATTGGGAATTCAATATTTGGTTAACAAATTTCCTAGAATTTATGAGAAGTTTTTGGCTTGGATATTTCCTGCCGCTGAACTCTATTTCGAATTAAAGGTTGTTAAATAGGTATGGTGGCAATTATTACAGGAATTACTGGACAAGATGGTGCCTATCTTGCTAAACTATTATTAAATAAGAAATATTCTGTAATTGGTATTACAAGAA
This sequence comes from Leadbetterella sp., assembly GCA_035299025.1. GTDB lineage: Bacteria > Bacteroidota > Bacteroidia > Cytophagales > Spirosomataceae > Leadbetterella. Next base: position 394,071 of record DATGXK010000008.1, on the reverse strand, counting down.
GTTATGGTAACTCAAATGTTTTCAACCTAAAATATTTAAGAATAGATAGAGATGTTAAATTGGAAGAATGCGATTTATCAGACATTTCAAGTATAATCAAATTACTAAAGAAATACAAGCCTGAAGAAATTTACAATTTATCAGCTCAAAGTTCGGTGGGATTGTCGTTTGAGCAGCCTATTGGCACAATTCATTATAATGTAATTTCTGTTATTAACTTGCTCGAAAGTATTAGGATTCTTGAGCTAAATACAAAGTTTTATCAGGCGTCTAGCAGTGAGATGTTCGGAAGAGTGGAAAACTTGCCAATTACTTTAAAGACACCACTGCATCCATTAAGTCCTTATGCGATTTCTAAAGCCACTGCCTATTGGGCAGCAATAAGTTATCGTGAAAGTTATGGATTATTTGTTTCAAATGGAATCTTATTTAATCATGAGTCTTTTTTAAGAAGTAGCAATTTCTTTGTAAAAAAGGTTATTTTGGAGTCACTGAGAATCAAAAAAGGTGTTCAAAGTTTTTTAAAAGTTGGCAATATTGATATTAAAAGAGACTTTGGTTATGCTCCCCAATATACGGAGGCTATGTTCTTGGCCTTGCAAAAGGAGAATCCAGGAGATTATTTGATTTGTTCAGGGGAGTCAATTTCCTTGCGTAGTATTGTTTATTATGTATTTGAGAAATTAGGTATTAGTAAAAATGCTATTTTAGAAGACCCAAAATTGTTCAGACCTAATGAAATCGAGGATATTTATGGAGATAACAGAAATTCAATAGAACAATTGGGTTGGAATTATAATTATTCCTTTTTCGAAGTTCTTGATATGTTAATCGATGAAGAGTTAAAATATTTAGAATTAATATGAAAATCGCTCTTATTCATGATCATCTCACTTGCAAAGCGGGTGGTGAGCAAGTTGCATTAACTTTTCATAAAGCTTTTCCGCAGGCACCAATATTTACGTTGGCTTATAACCGGGAAGCCACTTTCCCTGAGTTTAAGAATTGTGATATTAGGTCTAGTTGGTTTCAAAGTATAACCAACGACGAGCATAAACTGAAAAAGCTTTTTTTCCCTTTAGGAATTTTAGCAATGAGAACGTTGTATTTAGTTGAGTATGACGTTGTTTTAATTACTGGGACACACTGTGGAAAGTACGTCAGGTTTTCCCCAAATACAGTTGTCATTAACTATTGTTTTACACCTTTTAGATTGGCCTGGAACCCGGACTCCTATTCTCAGTTTTCAGAGTCGAAGACTCTAAGTAAACTGCTTTTAAAGCAAGTGGTGTCAGTTCTGAAGTTTTGGGATAAGAGATTTGCAGAAAGAGTGGATCACTTCATAGCCATGACCAAGGAGACTCAGGGTCGTATTGTCCAGGCATACGAGCCGAGAAATTCTGTGCCCATAATTAACCCACCAGTTAATAATTTGGAAAAATATAGTACTCATAATGACAATGGGTCAAAGGGATATTTTCTGATTGTTTCGCGTTTGGAATATTATAAAAAGGTTGATTTGGCAATTAAAGTTTTTAATAACCTTGAACATCATCTAGTTGTAGTTGGGAAAGGGTCTAAGGAATCTGAGTTAATTGCACTTGCGGATAGCAAAAAAGTGACTTTTATGAAGAATGTGAGTACGGAAGATCTAGCCACTCTCTATGCTGGCTGCAGGGCATTCATTTTTCCACAGTACGAAGATTATGGTTTGACAGCTCTTGAAGCCAATGCAAGTGGGAGACCAGTAATAGCCTTCCGAAAAGGTGGAGTTTTGGATACACAAAAAGAATTTGATGAAACCGACTCTAGCGGAACGGCTATATTTTTTGATACTCAGGATGAAGTAAGTTTAAGAGCTGGAATTCAAAGATTTGAGAAACTGGAGCCCTTGTTTTCTTCAAAAGATATTCGAAGACATGCCGAGGGCTTCAGCGAAGAAAAGTTTATAGCTAAGATAAGAGCCTTTGTTAATGAAAAAGCCTCAATCAGTTGAGGCTTTTTCTTTTTATGCGGTAAACAATCTTTACTGAATTATTTTTTCACCGCCTTAAGGGCTTGAATTTGCTTGTTAAGTTCGATAATATACAGTGTAAGCTCTTCTATTTTTTCCATAAACATTTTCGAAGTTTGGCTTACGTCTAATCCATTATTAACCATTTCTTGTGCTGAAGGGACATTCGGTAAATGTTTGTTTTTTAAAGCATATGCTTCAACTTCTTCCAAACTCATCATTTTAGACTTATAATCAGGCTCGAAAACATAATCGGCCCAGTCTGTACCTGCGGCAGCCAATGCTACCTTTACTTTTTCTGTCAAAATGCCTCCTTTCACAAGTAGGTTATAACCTCCTGTTGCCACACCTTGAGTCCTCAGAGCTGGAGATACATCTCCTATAGTTACATATTTAGCTGAGAAATCTCCATAAATTAGCGGCATATTAGAATCATTGGTTGCTATATAAAGTTTGTTACTTGTTGTTTCGCTATAACCTGCTTTTGGGCCAATAAAAATATTATTTGAGCCAGTGGCATTTCTGCCAGCCTCAGAACCAATTGCAGTATTCCCAGAAATGGCACTGCCAGTAAATAATGAATAAGCCCCAATTGCGACGTTATTAGAGCCCGTAGAGTTATTATAACCAGCTGCATATCCAATTCCAACATTGTTGTTGCCGGACAAATTATTCTCTAAGGCACCAGCCGCTAAACCTAAGTTAAAACTACCACCATTATTAACTCGAAGTGCACTTAAACCCAATGCAACATTGTTATTACCACTGACATTACTTTGTAATGCATTAAAGCCAATAGCAACATTATCATTATTTGTATTATTTTGAAGGGCTTGTGAACCTATAGCTACGTTTCGAATTCCAGTAACATTGCTTTTGAGTGATCTAAAGCCCAATGCAGTATTATGCGTTGAACCAGAATTGCTCAAGCCAGCTTCATAACCGAAAAATGTAAAGTTATCAGCCGCCAATAGTCCGACTTGAACTCCACCTACTTTAAATTGGAGAGGTATACCAGTTGTTCCAAGAAATTCACCTGCCAAGGCTGCATTCCCCCCTCTTAACCAAGGATCAGTGGCGGCAGCTACACTTTTAGATGCGTTCTCCCAATTTTTACCGTTATATACATAAAGACCAGCAGTGCCGTCTGTTTGATAAACTTGTAGACCTTGAGCAGGTTTTATGATATTGAGCCTTTGGCTTTCTGACATACGGGGTAATAGGAAACCTTTGTTGCTAGATGAAAGGTCTAAGATGGCAGATTTATCGGGTTGGGCTGTACCAATACCAACATTCTCGTTTTGTGCAAAAGCCGTACCTGCAAAAAGCAATGCACCAATTGTAAATAATTTTTTCATGTTATAAATATTTATTTTTTGACATTTTGATAAATTAAAATTAGAGCTAATTTTTGGGTAAACAAATAGTTCTTTTCATTTTTTATTAAATGGCTAAGTATGGTCTTGACATTATTTGGTTATTAAGAGTGGAATATTCAATTCTTCTGTTGCCATTTTTTCGTTCTGATAATTAACCTTCACAAAATAAATGCCAGCAAGATAAGGTTTGTCCAGTTTATTTTTGCCATCCCATTTTTCCAATGGGTTTTTAGTTTCGAAAATGATCTCTCCCCATCTATTGTATATCATCATGGTATAATTGCTTATTCTGTTGATGGCTCCAAGGGGGTAGTAGCTGTCGTTGATGCCATCGTCGTTAGGCGAAAAAGTGTTTGGAAATATTAGACTTGTTTTCAGAGGTACCTCAAGTGCGTTGGAGTAAGAGATATAGTTGTCCTTGGAGGCTTTCAGTCTGAAAAATGCTTTATCTGTAAAACCGCTATAATCTGGGATATATGAGGTTTGATTGTTTAGCAATAAGGTAGGATTGCTGAATACAGCCATTTCATTTTTTTTGTTCTCTAGTACTAAATCCATTATGTCACCTGGTACAAATGGATTCGCCAGTGCCCATTCCAAAACATTGTTATTGGCGAGTTTCAAATTTAAAGAACAAACTTCAGGAGAAAGTACAGACGAAATACCACACTGGTCAACATAACTCAAAGCAAAGCAATAGGTTTGTAGTGCAGCATCTTTATTGGTAATATAAAGTGTGGGTACCAAAACGGAATCTATCAATTGTGCAACATTATTGGTGATTTCGTGAATATAGTATCTTAGAATGGGGGTGTTCCAAGTATTGTTATTTTTAAAATCTATTTGTATTTTATTGTTGTCATTGGCTGTTACCATGACTTCGGAAACGGTCGGAGCTTTTATTTTGGAGGCGTCTATATATTCCCAATCTGAATAGCTCACGTTTTTGAATTGGTAGCCCCACAGCAGGCCTTCTGTAGTGACTTTGATTCTATACTTTAAGTTTGCCACACATTCTATCTGATCGAGAAAGTTTGTTGTATTGTTCTGAACTGTAACAAAGGTCTTTGTCCCGTTGATATCCTTTTCTATTTCTATTTTTTTGTTGAAACTATGTAAGGCAGGTTGAAAAGTGTAATCACGGTTGGCGTTTGGATAAGTTGACCACTGTAATGAAACATTACCTGGATTTATCTTTGGCGTCTCTTGTACCAAGTTGCATACTTCCGAAGATTCTTCGAAAGACCCACAACCTGATATCCGAGTCAAGTAGAAGCAGTAAACTTGCTCGGAGTCTGGCAAGGTGACGTTTAAGTTGCTGGGAATTACATTGGTCATAAATGCATTGGATGGATAAACCCCTGTAAGTTTACGCATGTTAAGGTTGTAGCCTTGTCCATCCTCACTACCTTTAATTTTTAGGGTCAGTTGTTTGCCTCCTGCATTCACAATTTCATCTATGTTGGGGTCAAAAGGCGGATTGTATCCATTTGGGAAATTGACTGGGTCAAGTTTTTGGATGGTAATAGTACCTGTTGCTCCACAACTTACATTGCTCTGTGTGTTATACACGCCCTCCACTTTGATTTGAGTAGGGTAATTTACCGGTTTGCTGGCACTGTAAGGCAATTGATTCGCCATGATGGTAACCTCAGAATTTCCACTGCCCCAATTGATTTTGTAGCTATCAAAGTTATTTTCATTGGCTCTTGGAATAACGATTTCAAGAGCACTGCTACAAATGGAATATGAAAACTTGGGTTTATTGTTAGGGAAGACCGTCACATTTTTACAAGCATACATAGGTTTGCCATTTTTCTCTCCATATTGTAGTATGGTAAAGGTTTTAGTGGTTGTGGAAGTGAAATAAACATTGCTTAGATCATCATTTCCGTTTTTCTTTAAATCTGCTGGGCTTTGAGCACTATAATAAAATTCATATTTAACATTGATTCCACCAGATTTGTCAATCAAATCTATTTGTAAGGGAGAACACCCAGAAAGGAGGTTTCCTGCTATGTCGAAGTTTCCGGCAATGGCATTGGTAGGTAGAGTTTGGCAGATGTTCTGCCCTATGGAAGTCGACGAAACTACCAAACAAGCTAGTACCCAAATAAATCTTAATGTAAACATAGTTACCTTATTCAAAAAGGATTACAATTTAGCAAATAAGAATGATAGATGAAATAAAATTTATTTAATGGTGCTGTGAACTTACTTTCCTCTGCCTTGAATCATGACGGAAACCGTTAGAAAAATAATTTGTAAGTCGGTCTCAACAGAATATTTTTTGAGATAAACCAAGTCATATTTCATGCGATTTATCATTTCCGAAACGTTGGAGGCATATCCATACTTCACTTGACCCAAAGAGGTAATTCCAGGTCTTAGCGTAAGCAATTTGTTGAATTCTGGGGCTGTTTGTACTATTTGGTCAATAAAATATTGTCTTTCTGGCCTAGGGCCAACGATGGACATATCTCCTAGAATTACATTGAAAAACTGTGGGAGTTCATCGAGGCGGGTCTTTCTCATTATTCTTCCCCAAGGAGTTATACGAGTATCTGTTGCCCCCAAAGAGAGTTGAGGGCCGTTTTTTTCGGAATTTACATACATACTTCGGAATTTGATAATTCGAAATGACTTTCCCCAACGGCCTATCCGTTCTTGTGTATAAAAAACGGGTCCCTGAGAGCTTAATACCGTAATCAATCCAATAGCTAAGTAAATCGGAAAAAGAAATATAACTACAAAGACTGAAATTAACAAATCAAAAGTACGCTTAATGAACTCTACTTTTGGATCAGAATAGGGTTTTTTAGATACATTGAGAACTGGAATATACCCATGGTATTCCACAGAAAGGCCTTTATCAAAGAACCCTCGAAAATCTGAAATAATTTTTACTTCAAATGGATAATTTTCAGATAACTTTATAAGTTTCCTAACATGTTTGTTGTCAATGTAGGGTACACAGGCATAAACAATATCAACATTATTGTTGATACAGAGCTCAAAAAGGTCTTCTATTTTTTTCCCTTTCAAAGAACCTTCGGCGTAGGTTCCAAGATTATGAAAACCCAGTTCAGGTGATTGGGCATAGTAGCTCTGAATTTGCAAGGATAAGTCACCTTCTCCCAAAACAGCGAAGCTACGCACATTATGGCCAGAGCTCCGATAAACTTTCAGAACCAATACTGCTAGAACTCGCCAAAAATAGCCAAGTATTGTGGTGCTAAAAATCGTTAAAAACAAGACTTCTCTAGAGTAGTAATAGCTTTTAAACGAAACCCAGAAAAGAGATGCCAGAAGAAGAAGAAAAATAATGTTTTTAGAGTAATTAAATACCAATGTAGGGATATTGAATGAAATTCTCGACTTTTTTGCAGGTTTAGAAATACCTAATATGGTAATCCAAGAAAGGTTTAGAAACCAGAATAAAAAATTGTATGGCGTCTCAAAAAGATTATTTAAATGACCAAATTTATAATAGAATGAGCCAATAATTGACACATTTAATGTAACAATGTTCATCAAGAATGCTATAGGAGCAAAAAGGAAGGATAGTCTATATTTTTTCATTTTATGCTATTGGAATCTAAGGTGTATATTGAGATTGTGATTTCTTAATTTAGTCTACTTTATTGACGTTTTATATTGTTTTTCTAATTACCAGCGATGTCCCAAAATTTTTTGGATATAAATTTCCAATATCCAATCCTGAAATGACAGAAATGTCTGAAATTAATCTTACTTTTTGAAATGTGTATAAAAACTTATTCACTAAAGAAGTTTGAGAGTGATTTATGGTGCCAGTATAACTACCTAAATTCTTACTAAAAGAATATTTGAATTCATAATTTAAGCCATTCAAGTTACCATCTAAACCTAAATGGAAAACTCGGACCCTATTGTTGTTGTAATAAAAACTCTTTAATGATTTCTCTTCGGACCAACCAATTGACGGAATTTGAATGAACGGCGTTCCTATTATCTTAGTACGGTTACTATAACCATCGAAATATTGACTATTTAGATAGTAGCTATCACCTCCTCTTAGAAATTCATTCTCTATAATAAAAACGTTACCACCTTGGTCGGTGGTGTTTAAAAATTCAAAATTAATTTTAGCTATTTTTTTTAATTTAGTTTTTAGTATTATTCCATTTAAACCATCTTTTATATTTAAAAGGTAAAATAATGACCCATCTTCGTAAAAGCTTTGTCTGTAAATTATTAAACTACCGAATTTAGATATCACAGAAGCTCCCAAATCAATGCTTCCTAAATGATTTCCAATTCTATTTGAGTCGAAAAACCCAGTTTTTCCATCATACAATGCACCTCTTTTCCCAGATACCACAAATTTATAGTATTTCCATCCATTAGGCAGTTGCCCGTTGGTAGAAAAAAAAGGAGACTGACCACCCCACATCACCTGATGATTGAAGCCAGAGAATAAGTTTACTCTCCAGTTGGGTTTGCCTAGTTTTACGTACATCCATTTTTGGTGGAGTTTTACGTTTCGGGTGTATTGGCGGTTGTTATCAAAATAGCCGTGGGCGTAGCCACCTTTGATGCTAAATAGGCCTTTCTTGTCAATATTGACAAAGTTTGGAATGGATAGTTGAATTTTAGGAAGTGGCATAGCATTGCCAGACCAACTAAATGAACCCGAACTGAGGGTAGAGTCTACCAAACCAAAAATTTCTCTTCGCTTGCCTATGTAAAGTTCAAATGCTCCGTATCTGACTTTTCCGTAAATCTCCGGTAGATAAAATCTATTCTCAGAACCAAAGTTTGCAAGTGCATCTACTCCGTAGCCCCAATTGAATTTCTTTAGTTTTTTGGCGAGGGTATAAGTAGAGTCATAATCAAAAGTTATTTTTCCGCCTGCAGTAGCATAGTTAGACTCCAATGGCACGGTACCATAAACATTTGACCTTAGCCAGAATGGATTAATACCTGAGGTACTGCCCGTAGCACCTACGAAAACCTCCTTTTCTGCTTTAATAAGAAAGTCTTGTGCAGAGATATTAGAATCTGTGAGGACAAATAGAATGTATATGAGGTAAATTTTAAGTTTCATACAATTTCTTATTCGTCTAAACTATGGAGTAAGAATTTGGGTTAAGCAAAGTACAAATTTAGTAAAAAAGGGTTAAACGTTGGAGTTTTTTTATTTTGTGGTGTTAAGAACTGTTTAATTTTAGTGGATAAAGGTTCTTATAGTATGTTTTTTTGTTTAAGTATGGCAAGTTTTCTATGTTTATGGTTGTTTAAAGGTGCATGAAGATATATAGGAAAAGCCAAATTGAAAACTTACTATGGTTACTTTAAGTCTCCGTTCAAAACGCTTTGAATCTCTGTGGTAAAAAATCAAAAAGGTAAAAGTTTGGCTTCGTGTAACTCTGTGCGAAACTCAGAGTCCTCCGTGGTGAAAAATTATAAACACATAGGCACTGAGGCATCGAGGTAAAAGGCACTGTGGCATAAAGGCATAATTATCAACAATTCTGCGGCGTCTGTGCTAAACTCAGTGTCCTCCGTGGTGAAAAATTATAAACGCATAGTACACAAAGAAAACAATCTATGATTCCTATGAGCCTATGTGTTTTAAAAAAAATTACATACTATCCGCCCCACCTTTTTGGAAAATAACTTCCTTGACTAGGCCTATGGAGTTGAAGTGCAGAATCATGGCTTCTGAGGCGGTGATGTTACGAATGTTTTGGCACTGAGGGCCATGTTCAAAGAAATAGACCACGTACTTTTCAGATTTTTTATCCAAAAGTTGGTAGTCGTATCTTCCAATGGTTTTTACGATTTCGTTCTCCGAAATACTTAGGATTTGATCTTTGTTGTCTTTTAGTATTTGAAGCTGCTTAATTCTTTTTCCTTCACATCCTCCACGATCACCCTTGAAAGCTTCGGAATCAAAGCCTTTGATTTCTAGCGGTTTTGAGTAGGAGCAAGCTTGTAGAAGCACAATTGCTGAGATGTAAAGGATATATTTTAAAATATGCATTTTGAATTTTTTTTTCTATAGGGCAAACTTCCTTCTGCAATAGTAATTATATATAAATTATCAATAAATATGATTCATAGTTGGTTTGGTAACGTTTTCTTGTCAGTTCGAGCATTTTCTTGTCAGTTCGAGCGTTAGTAGAGAACACGTTTTCTAATTGTAAAATTAATTAGTTGTACTGCCTTCTCAGTCTGCATTTCGACAAGCTCAATGTGACACATTAATGTCAGTTCGAGTGTAGCCGAGAATACGTTTTAAGGTGCTAAAATTAACTAATTGTACCGCCTTTTCAGTTTGCATTTCGACAAGCTCAATGTGGACAGATTAATATCAATTCGAGTGTAGCCGAGAATACGTTTTAAAGTGCTAAAATTAACTAATTGTACTGCCTTTTCAGTTTGCATCTCGAACGGAAAGCCTCCTGCTACCACTGGATGTGACAATTGTATTAACCAGTGACTAATTTACAAATCACCAATCCACCAGTAACCAGTAACGAACCTCACTTATCCTTCTGAAACATACCCACTGCACCGTTAGCAATCGAGATCACAAAGCTCAGAATCAAAGGGGCTATAAAACCTTCTACTTTGAATCCTTCTACGAGATAATCGCACAAATATACAATGCCTACGCTGATGACCAATGAAAACAATCCCAGCGTTAGAAAAGTGATGGGCAAAGCGATAAGTTTTAGAATAGGTTTTACGAAAGTGTTGAGGATGCTCATCACAAGTGCTACCACAAAAGCAGTGGTGTAACCATCCACATTTATACCCTTGAGATAGTTGGGCAAAATCATAACGATAAGGCCTATGAGGAGCAGTCGAACAATGTAATTTGTCATTTCGAGTGATGTCTTTTAATTAATACTTCTAAAACTTCATCCAAGCTTATTTCTTTGGCTTCCAGTAAAATCAAATAGTGAAACAATAAATCTGCTGCTTCTCCAAGAAACAATTCTTTGTTGTCGTCTTTGGCTTCTATTACCAGCTCTACAGCCTCTTCACCTACTTTTTGGGCTATTTTGTTGATGCCTTTTTTGAATAAGGAAGTTGTATAAGAAGCCTCAGTTGGGTTGTTCTTTCTATCTTTTATTATTTCTGTTAACTGCTGAATAAACATCACTTTGCCTGAGTTTGTTTCTTGCCAGCAGGTATCATCTCCTGTGTGGCAAGTTGGGCCATCGGGCAACGCTTTTATTAGTATCGCGTCATTGTCGCAGTCTATTCTATGCTCTATATAATTGAGATAATTTTCGGAAGTTTCGCCTTTGGTCCAGAGCCTTTCTTTGGATCGGCTGTAGAAGGTTACTTTTTTTTCATTTATGGTTTTCTCTAAGGCTTCTTGGTTCATGTATCCTTGCATGAGTACTTTTCCAGTGTAAAAGTCTTGAATAATGGCTGGAAGTAAGCCTTTAGAAAAATCTGCTTGTCTATTCATAAATTTTTTAATTGTGCAAAAATACTAAGTACTAATTAATTGTGGGTGGTATTCTAAAATTATTATATTTTTTTTCAAATAAGGCTTGACAAATATAAAAAAGCCTTCTATCTTTGCACCCACATTGAACAAGAGAGGTTCTTTAAAAGCGAAAGTAGCTCAGTTGGTAGAGCGTAACCTTGCCAAGGTTAAGGTCGCGGGTTCGAGACCCGTCTTTCGCTCGAGAAACAGAAAGTTCCTATGAAAATGGGAGCTTTTTTTATTTCTTAGGGCATATCACCCGCCGGGGTGGTGGAACTGGTAGACACGCAGGACTTAAAATCCTGTGAGCCTTATCGCTCGTACGGGTTCGATTCCCGTCCCCGGTACAATTAGGTCTTAAAGCTTCGGTTTTAGGGCCTTTTTTGTTTTTTCGCACAGAAAGCTTGGAATTTCACGGAAATGGTTTGGTATTTGAAATTCGGAGCGGATACTGCCTAATCCATAATCAAAAATCGTCACTCAAAAATCATTAATCATCTTGTTTTTTCGCACAGAAATCACGGAATATCACTGAAATGGTTTGGTATGTTTTTAGTTTACAAATCTACAATCGTTAATCATTAATTGTTCTGTTTTTTCGCACAGAAAGTTCGGAATTTCAAGGAATTAACTGTGATTTAAATTTTGATTTCTTTGCTCACTTAAAAATCGTCAATCAAAAAATCGTCAATCAATAATCATAAATCAAAAAAACCTTCGAGGGTACAATTCTCAAAGGTTTTTATGATAAGACTTGGCCAAATGATGATTCTAGATTTTCATCACGAAGTTTTTTCTTGCTGTATTCAAGAATAACATTTCATGAAAACTACGAGAGGTGGTAGGCTCTGGCCACTTACTTTTTGTTGCCATTGAGCCCGTGTTGACATCAAAACCTTTTCTTTTTTTCAAAATTCTCGCTTTTATGTCGGATACCCCATGGTGGATGAGTCCCAACTTACTAGCAGCTTCTCTTGAAAGGTCAATAACTCGTTCGCCACAATAGGGTCCGCGGTCATTTACTTTTACTATTACTTTTTTTCCATTCTTAGGATTTTCTATTTCTATCAATGTACCAAAAGGCAATGTGCGATGTGCACAAGTATAATAGCGGTTGCTGAAAACGTCGCCGTTTGCAGTTGTTTTGCCATTAAATTCTTTGCCATAAAAAGATGCGAGGCCTTCAAACGATTTTTTGTATTCTAATCCTTGTGAAAATGAAGGCACAAAACCTAAAGCAGAAAAAAGTATTATAAAAAGTGTTTTTGTAAAATTCATACGCACTTAATTTTTATGCAAAACAAACGGATTATATTTTTCAGAAGTGTTAATGATAACGAAAAAAATGGCCATTTCTTGAAATAATGCAACGTTTACTTATAAAATCATAAATTAGAAAGGTGTTTTGTGGTTGATTTTGAGATAGTTGTCGAAAATTATAATGTCTAATTGAATACAATCATATCGGAAATTTACTTTTACGTGTAATAATTACACTTTTAAACTTTTCCAATAAACCATTGATTTTAATTAAGATTTAGGTTTTTACTGAAAAATTAAAATTGTTTTTTCAGCGGAAAAATTAAAGAATGTGGATCAGCAGATTTAGCTATTTCTAAATGATTTTGGGTTTTGTTTTATCAGTTTTAAGAATTGTCTATTAAAATTGGAAAGGTTATTAAAGCCCGATTCGAAGCAGATTTCTAAGACACTCATCTCGGTTTCTCTCAAAAGCTTGCAGGCGTGGTTAATTCTGACTTGTGTAAGGTACTCCACAAAAGTCTTTTGTGTGCGGGCCTTGAAATACCTGCAAAATGCGGCCTTGCTTAAGTTTACTTTTTGAGCCAATTCTTCTACAGATATGGGCTCTTTGAAGTTTTTCAAAATTTGGTCAAAAATAATGCTCATTCTCTCTGAGTCTTTTCGGCCGATGCCTTCCATTCCTATTTCCGATAAAGTTTGGTGGTTTTCGGTAGTGGCCATCAGTTGAAGGATTTCAAAAAGACTTAGAAATTTCTCCAGATTGGTTTTGTAGATGTTTCCTTTAATGATTTCCATTATTTTTACTCTTACATTGCCATGAAATTCTAAACCGAACTTTGCTTTTTCCAATAAACTTTTAATGGGAGACATTTCTTGCAAATCGAAAAAAGTCTCGCCGAAACTGTCTAAGCGAAATTGAATAACAATAGAAGCTGGAGCTAGGAGTTCTTCTTTGCTATAGAACATTTCATCCGCACGGAACCAATGCGGCAATTTGCTCCCGATCAACACCAAATCTCCTTCCTTATATTCAGAAGTTTGATTTCCTATTACTTTTTTGCCAAAACCACCATCACAGAGCACAATTTCGAATTCTTCGTGATAATGCCAAGGAGTTTCAAAATAGGGAGATTCGTAACGCTCATATATAAAGGAAAGGTCTTTGCTAAGCGGTAGTCTTTGAAGAATAGGTTTCATTAAATATCAATATAGTATTGGTCGAGCATTAAATATAGGTGGAAATTAAAATTTTATCTATATATTTTTGTATTTTATCAATATGATTTTATCTAAATGGTATAATTTTCAATAAAATGCTCAAGGGTAAAAAGATTGTTATCGTCGGCGGAACTACTGGGCTGGGTTTTTCAGCTGCAAAAGCTTTTATAAAAAATGGTGCAAATGTGGTGGTGGTGGGTAGAAATCCCGAAAGTTGCATTTCTGCCGAATTGGCTCTGGGTGAAAATGCTCGAGCTCTTAAAGGGGATGCTTCTGATTCTACAACTGCAGCGAAGGCCATAGAAATGTGCATTTCTGAATTCGGTGATTTTGATGGTTTGTATCATGTTGCAGGTGGAAGTGGCCGTAAATATGGCGATGGCCCTTTGCATGAGCTGACCTTAGAAGGTTGGCAAAAAACCTTTGATTTGAATCTCACGAGTTTGATGCTTTCCAACCAAGCTGCTGTGAGGAAATTTCTAGAACTCGGAAAATCTGGAAGTATTTTGAATATGAGTTCCGTTTTGGGCTTTTCGCCTTCGCCACAGTATTTTGTTACACATGCCTATGCCGCAGCAAAATCAGCCGTAACCGGATTTACAAAAGCCTTGGCTGCTTATTATGCCAAAGACAATATCAGAATAAATATTTTGGCTCCAGCATTGGTCGAAACGCCCATGTCGGCAAGAGCGAGTACCGATGAAAAAATCATGAATTTTGTAAAAACGAAACAGCCATTAGATGGTGGAAGAAACGGGAAACCTGAGGATTTAGACGGTGCGGCTGTATATTTTATGTCGGATTCCTCAAAATTCACTACTGGACAAACGCTCTTTGTAGATGGCGGCTGGGAGGTTTCGGAAGGACAGTATTAATTTGTAAATGTGTCAATTAGTTAATATGCTAATTAGCAAATGTGGATTTGTTGAAACTGGAATAGGTTTTATAATGGATTGAAATAAAAGCTAATAGCCATTTGCTAAAAGCCAAAAGCTAAAAAATGAAAGTAGCAATAGGAATAGACTTAGGTGGAACAAACGTGAAAGGGATTTTACTTAACGAAAAGGGTGAAGTACTACATAAGCACTATATTCCTACCAGTGATGAGGGGGATGAAAAGTGGAAAGAGAATGTTTTAGAAATGGTAAACCATTTGAAAGAGAAAAACCATAATCAAGTGGAAATCATTGGTTTGTCGGCTCCTGGCTTAGCAAATACCGACAATTCTTGCATCGCTCACTTACCAAATCGTCTTTTTGGATTAGAGAATTTTGTATGGGCAGATTATTTTGAAACTCAAACTTTGGTTTTAAACGACGCTCATGCCGCATTGATGGCCGAAGCTAAGTTTGGAGCTGTGAAAGGTTATAAAAATGCGATTTTGCTCACTTTAGGAACAGGCGTGGGTGGTGGAATTTTGATAAATGGAGAATTGTACCAAGGCTTAAGTCAGATGGCGGGACATTTGGGGCATATATCAATCAATACCTCCGACGATGAGCGAAGTATTTTGGGAATTCCAGGCAGTTTAGAATATGCCTTGGGAAATTATTCTATCGAAAAACGCTCTATGGGGAAATTTAAATCTACCCATGAATTGTTAAAAGCCTATAATGAAAAAGACAGTTTTGCTACATGGCTTTGGCTGGATTCACTCCGTAAATTGTCCATTACCATAGCATCTTTAATTAATATTTTTTCACCTGAAATCATCGTTTTGAGTGGAGGAATAACCCTGGCTGGCAATTTACTTTTTCAGCCCTTACAAACTTTTATTGAGCTCTATGAATTTAGACCAAAAGGTAAAACTACAATAATAGAAAAGGCTCATTTTGATGATCTCTCGGGAGCCATTGGAGCGGCAGCTTTTGCATTGGGGGAAATCAATAAACACATAGGCACATAGAGCACATTAGAAAATTACAAAAAAGCTATGATGTCTATGTGTTCAAAGAAAAAATACGAATCAATGAAAAAAAACTATGCTATCTATGTGCCTATGTGTTTAAGGAAAAAATACGAGTCAATAGAAAAAACTATGCTAACTAAATGCCTATGTGTTTTTAAAAAAAATAGAATATGAACTATACAAAACAATATTTAGAAAAATGCCAGCTGATGATCGAAAGGGTAGCTGCTCAAGAAAAACAGATTCTTGAAGTGGCTAGAATCTTTGCTGATTCTATTTTAGCAGGAAGAATGGTGCATGTATTTGGAAGCGGACACAGCCGCATAATGGTGGAAGAAATGTGGCCAAGATATGGGTCATTCCCTGGTTTCAATCCTATTGTGGAGCTCTCGCTCACATTTCATAATTTGGTTGTGGGTGCGAATGGACAAAGACAAGCTATGTTTTTAGAAAATGTTTCAGGTTTGGCAGAACAAATTATCAGAAATTTTGATGTAAATGAACAAGACGCTGCTTTGATTATTTCTTCTTCTGGCTGCAATGTGGTGCCTATAGAAATGGCCGAGATTTTTAAATCTAAAGGCTTGAAAGTAGTGGGATTGAATACCAAACTGCATTCTGAAGCCAGTAAATCAAAACGAAAAGATGGTAAGAAATTACAGAATTTTTGTGATGTGGTTTTAGATTCGGGAGCACCATTGGGCGATGCCATGATAAAAATTGAGAACCTAGAAACGCCTGTGGCACCTGGTTCTACGGTGGGTTCTTGTATGCTCATCAATTCTATCAAAGCAGAAGTGGCTAATCTTTTAACTCAGGCTGGCCGTCCCCCAAAAGTATTGACCGCAGGAGCCGTAGTGGGAACGGAAAAAGCAGCGGAACTTTTCCAAAGTGCTTATGATGAACATGCCCACCGCTTATCGAAAATGTATAAATCTGTGGGTATAGAAAGTTACGTATCAAAAGAGGATGTTTAGCTTTTAAAACTATTTAGACTATGAAAAGAAGAGAATTTGTATCGAAAATGTCTGCTTTAGGCTTGGCTATGCCTCTGCATTCCTCTTTTTTGGATTCGTTTAAACTTAAAAAATTGGGTGCTTGTGACTGGTCTTTAGGTAAAAGCTCCGACCCTATGTCTTTTGAGGTGGCCCAGGCTATTGGCCTTGCTGGAGTTCAAGTGAATATGGGTAATGTATCCAACAACCTTCACTTGAGACAAAAATCGGTTCAAGAAATTTTCCTGAAAAAATCAAAAGAAACCAAGGTGAAAATCACCAGCTTGGCCATTGGAGAGCTTAATAATATTCCATATAAATCAGATGATAGAACCACCGCTTGGGTAGCAGACAGCATTGGAGTTGCTAAAAACCTCGGGGTTGAGGTAGTATTATTGGCATTTTTCTCTAAAAACGATTTAAGAAACGACCCGAAAGGCATTCAAAATGTAATTTCCAAGCTCAAAGAAATTGCCCCAGATGCCGAAAAAAATGGCATTACGCTCGGAATAGAATCCTATTTAACCGCAGAAGAGCACCTGGATATCATGGAAAAAGTGGGTTCAAAAGCCATAAAGGTGTATTATGATTTTAGAAATGCCAAAGACGCTGGAAATGATATTTTTCATGAAATTAAGCTTTTGGGTAATAAGAATATCTGTGAAATTCATTTGAAAGAGAACGGAAAATTTCTCGGAACTGGCGACATAGATTGGCAAAAAGTAATTAATGCTTTGCAAGAAATAGGATATTCCGCCAAAAAATGGCAGCAATTAGAATGGTCTTTGCCTGATAAGTATGATTTTGTTTCTGGCCATCAAAAGAACCTGGACTTTATCCAATCTCTAAACTAGATTTTCATGAAAAACAAAATCATTCCATCTGCCCTGATTATCACAAGCTTCCTCTTTTTCGGGTTTGCGGTGAATCCCAGTGCAGACGATGGAGATCTTAAGTTTTATCTGCCGGATGACTTGAAAATTGAACTTTGGGCAGAGTCTCCTATGCTGTACAATCCCACCAACATGGATACCGACATCAAAGGAAGGATATGGGTGACCGAAGGGGTGAATTATAGAAACTTCAATAATGATTCTTCTGCTTTCTATCATCATGAAAAAGGTGATAGAATAGTAATACTGACCGATACCGACCAAGATGGCAAAGCTGATAAATCACAAGTTTTTGTGCAAGACAAAGATTTGGTAGCTCCATTAGGAATTGCGGTTTTTGGAAAAGACATCATCGTTTCTTGTGCTCCCTATTTGATAAAATATACGGACGAGAATGGCGATGACATACCCGACTCAAAAGAAATTATCTTGAAAGGCTTTGGAGGATTTAACCACGACCATTCATTACATTCTGTGGTGGCTGGTCCTGATGGAAAGTGGCATTTTAGTGTCGGAAATGCAGGTCCACATGTGGTTACTGATAAAAGCGGCTTTACGCTTCGTTCAGGAAGCATTTATACTGGCGGCTCGCCTTATAACGAAAAAAACCAAGGAAATATGGTCAGCGATGATGGCAAAACTTGGGTGGGAGGATTACAAATGCGTATCAATCCTGACATGACAGGACTGAAAGTACAGGCACATAATTTTAGGAATTCTTATGAGACCTATATAGATGGCCATGGTGAAATGTGGCAAAATGACAACGATGACCAAGTGGTAACCTGCCGAGTTTCGTGGTTAGTGGAGGGCGGTGATGCAGGTTTTTTTAGTAAAGATGGCACAAGGTATTGGAACGCCGACCAAAGGCCTGGCCAAAATATGTTTACGGCTCATTGGCACCAAGAAGATCCTGGTGTTATGCCCGCTGGCGATAATTCAGGGGCTGGTTCGCCTACTGGAATGCTACGAATTGAAGGCAATAGTTTAGGCCAAAAATACCAAGGAATGGTGCTAAGTGCCGATGCAGGCCGGAATGTGCTTTTTGGATATATGCCAAAAATTAAGAACTCATTTTATGATTTAAAAAACAAGAAACAGGTTTTTGTTTCATCCAGTTTTACAGACGACCCTGCCTACCAATGGAATAATTCCAATTTTCAGAATGACCTTTCAAAATGGTTTAGGCCTTCTGACTTAATGATAGGTACGGATGGAGCACTTTATATCGCCGATTGGTATGATGCTGTGGTGGGTGGCCATAGAATTCAAGATCAAAAAGCATACGGAAGAATATATAGAATTAGTCCAAAAAATAGCAAACTGAAAACTCCGATTTTAGACTTGAGTACAGCCAAAGGCCAAATTGAGTCATTTAAAAATCCTGCGATACATGTTAAATATCAAGCCTATTTGAAATTAAAACAAAACCCAGAGGCAAATCTTGACGCGGTTTTGAAATTATTACAAGATACCAATCCATTTATAAAATCTCGTACTATTTGGCTTTTAGCCACAATGGGTGCCAAAGGGGAATCAAAAACCATTGAGTTACTAAAAACTGGGAATGAACAAGAAAAGGTGGTGGCTCTGCGTGCTTTGCGTCAAAACATAAATCAGGATCAATTATTTAAATTTTTACAAAATTTGACTAAAGATCCTTCGGCATTTGTTCGAAGAGAAGCTATTTTGGCCTTACAACCTTTTTCTTATGAAAAATCTAAATCTACTTTTAAGCAATTTGCAGATAATAGTCCTATAAATGATTCATTTTATACCAATGCTTTGGCCTTTGTTTTCGCAGGAAAAGAGAATGATTTTTTTAAGGAAAATAGCCTTTGGTTCAACAAGCATTTTGATTTGGCATTTGCCATGTATCCATCATCAGCATTAAATTACTTTGAAAAGATAGCCCTAAATAGCAATGAGTTATTCGAAAAAAGAAAAAGGGCAATCACAGCCATTGGTTTTATAAAATCAAAGGAAGCTGTTGGTTCTATGTTGAAATTGGCAGAATCTAAAGACAAGAGAATTGCAGATATGTCAAAATATTGGCTTTCGTTCAGAAGCACCAATGATTGGTTCGATTTGCACAACTGGAGTAGTATTTCAGACGAAATTCAACAGCAAAAAATACTCAGCAGACTTTTGGGGCGAAAAGAAATAGTATTGAATGGAAATATTGCATTTGGTGACAGAAGGAATGCAGCCATAGAAATGCTTAAATCTACCCAAGGCAGTCAAATGTTGTTGGAAATGATTCAAAAACAAACACTTAGTGAGGATTTAATAGAATATGTCGGACCTTTGTTAAGCAACCATTCGGAGTCTACCATAAAATATCAAGCAAAAAATCTGATAAATACTTTTGAAAACACCTACAATTCAGAACTCGTAACAAAAACCAAAGGGAATATCGAAAACGGTAAAAAGGTTTTTGAATCCAATTGTTCTTCTTGTCATAAAATAGGGAATTCGGGTAAAGAAATTGGCCCTGAATTGACTAAGATAGGTTCAAAATTAGAAAAAAAAGGACTTTATGAGGCCTTGGTATATCCTTCAGCATCTTTGGTTTTTGGATATGAAACCTATTCCATCGACACTAAAAATGGCAACACTTATTTTGGATTCTTAATAGCTGAAAATGACAAACTTTTGACCGTAAAAGACCTCTCGGGAAAGATAATTACCATTCAGCAAAAAGAAATTAAAAGCAAAGCGAAACAAAAGAAAAGTGTGATGCCAACGGCCTATTCGTTGGCTATAAATGAAACAGAATTGACAGATTTAATTGAATATCTAACAAAACAGAACCAATAATGCAACCAATACCCATAAAAACAACCGTAGTAGGCTCATGGCCGTTTCCAAGTTGGCTAGAATTTGCCTCTCAAAATCTTGATAAATTTGGCCCAGCTGATGTCAACGAAATGATTGAAGATGCCGTGGTAAATGCCATTCACGATCAGGTCGCAGGAGGATTGGATGTTATTACCGACGGTGAACAAACGCGGCTAGATTTCAACCTTTCGTTTTATGGTTTCATAAAAGGAATTCAAGCCAATCAGGAAGAAACTCGTAAATATGGCCCACCTGCACACGACCAAAGAGGAAAACATACGATTGTCGAAAAGCTAAGTGCTCCAAAAGGGCTTGGTGTGCTTGAAGAATACAATCGACTGAAAAGACTAGCTCCCGAAGGCAAAATATTAAAGGCTTCAATTCCTGGTCCATACACTTTATCAGGTAGAATGTTGCCAGGAGAAATTTACAAAGACCGTTGGGAAATTACTGAGGCGTTGATGCCTTTGGTGGCCTTGGAATTAGAAAAATTGGTAGAAGCCGGGGCTCAAGAAATATGTATTGACGAGCCATCTATGTCTTGTTATGCCTACAAAGAAGACACAAAACGATTTGTGGATATTTTTAATCGGACAGTTAAAGGCATAGTTGGTAAAACTAGAATCGGCACGCATTTGTGTTTTGGGAATTTCAAAGGTCGTTCGATAGGGAAGAAAACCATTGCTCCTATGTTGCCAGATTTCTTGGATATGACTGTTGACGAATTACATACCGAAATGTGCGTTTTGAACTTTGCTGAGGTACATCTTTTAGAACGGTTTGCCGAAAAAATGGATGTGGCTGTGGGTGTAATTGATGTAAAAAGTTATTACATCGAAACGGTAGAAGATGTTAAAGAGCGAATCCAGAAGTGCCTGAAATATGTGCCTGCAGAAAAATTAGCAGTGGCTCCAGATTGCGGACTGTCACAAACTGCTAGGTGGGCATCAAAGTTAAAAATTGAAAGCATGTGTAAAGCTGCGGCAGAATTGCGTTAAAAAATTATGATTAAACCGAAACAGAAAAACGAGCAAGTCATTAAGGATATAAATTCCTTTTCTTCCGAAACTACCTTCAAAGTTTGGTGGCTTGGACAGAGCGGTTTTTTGCTTAAATTTAGAGGTGAAACTATTCTGTTCGACCCTTATTTGTCTGATTCACTTTCTGTAAAATACCAAAATACAGATAAACCGCACACAAGAATGAGCGAATTGGTGGTGAATCCTTCGCTTTTAGAAAATATAGATGTGCTTACTTCTAGTCATAACCACACCGATCATTTAGATGCTGAAACTTTGAATTCGATTTTTGAAAATAATGAAAACGCAAAATTCATTATTCCAGAAGCAAATAGAGATTTTGTAACAGATAGATTGAAATGTGAGTTTGATTTTCCGATTGGATTAGATGAAAACAGGAGCATTGAAATAGGGCATTTCGAAATAATTGGACTACCTGCGGCACATAATTCTATAGAAAGAGACGAAAAAGGTCAGTGCAAATTTATGAGCTATATTGTTAAATTTGGAGATTTTGTGGTTTACCATTCCGGTGATACGCTATGGTATGAAGGTTTGGAGAAAATCCTCAAAAGTTACCATTTGGATTTGGCGTTTTTCCCCATAAATGGAAACAAGCCTGAAAGAAAAGTAGCCGGAAATTTAAGTTTTCAAGAAGCAGCCGACTTAGGTAAAATGGCTGATATCAAATGTGTTATACCTCATCATTATCACTTGTTTGAGTTTAATACAGAAGACCCTGAAAACTTTAAAATTGCCTGTGAAAAAATTGGAACTCCTTATAAAATTCTAGAACTTGGAGAAGGAGTTGAATTTATAAAGACTTCATAGGAAATAGTTTATTTTAGAATTTCAATCGAAAAGACATAACCATAAGGATAATATGAAAACGTGTAAAGTCTCAATTAATAAGTATTTAAAAACCAGTGTTTATCTGTTCAATCTGTGTCATCAGTGTTCAAATAATAGACCATGAAACGAAGAAATTTCATAGCAACAGTGCCAGTTTTGGGAATGATTCAAAAATTTGAACCAACAAAAGAAACTTTCCCAATTAGTAGCAATTCCTACAATTGGGGTACTTTTTATGGAAGAGAAAACAAGAATTGGGGTGAAAATCTGGATGCTGATATGGCAGCGTATGTGAAGACTGGACTTCAAGCCTATGAGCCCAGTTTGGGAAGTGCCGAAGAAGCCACTAAACTGATTGCCGTTTTGAAAAAATACCATATTAAAATGCCCTCAGTGTATATTGGGAGTGTTTTGCATGAAGAAGAACAAGTAGAAAAGTCGATTAAAACTATTCTTGAGATTGCGGAAGTTGTGAAAAACTATGGCACCAAAATCATAGTAACCAACCCAAATCCCATAGCTTGGGGAAGCGACAAACTCAAAACGGATGAGCAATTAACACTCCAAGCCAAAGCATTAGAGAAAATAGGAAATTCATTAAAAATGAATGGCTTGAAGCTTGCCTATCATACCCACGACGTGGAATTGAAAGCCGGTGCAAGAGAGTTTCATCACATGTTACAAAACACTTCACCCGAAAATCTATATTTCTGTATGGATGTACATTGGGTTTATAGAGGTTCTCAAAACTCTCAATTGGCGGTTTTTGATGTGCTAAAAATGTATGGAGACCGTATTATTGAGCTTCACATTCGACAATCAAAAAATGGAATTTGGCAGGAAGTTTTCACTTCTGAAGGCGATATCGATTTTAAAAAATTTGCTTTAGAATTATTGAAGAAAAATCTGAAGCCGCATTTAGTTATAGAGCAATGTCTGGAAAAAAATTCACCGAATACCATGAATGCTATTGAGGCCCATACTATTGATTTGAAAGAAATTAGAGATACATTTAAAACTGTTTTAAAGCCTTAAATTATGATAAAATTATGTATTTTGGGAGGCGGCTTCATTGGCCGTTTCTATGCCGAATCACTTATTGGTCGTCGCGGAAAAGACGAAGTCAAAGTGATTTATGCACGAAGAGAAGAAACTGCCGTTCGTTTTGCCAAAGACTATAATGTCCCCCATTTTTTTACAGACATGGAGGCGGCCATTGCCCATCCAGAGACCGAAATGGTGATTATAGCCCTTCCAAATTATGTGCATGAGGAGGCCGTCCACCTTTGTGTAAAGCACAAAAAAGCGGTATTGTGTACAAAGCCCTTGGGAAGAACAGCAGAGGAGGCACTTCGCATGACCCAAGCTTGTGAGGAGGCTGGAATTTTTGCCGGATATCTAGAAGATCTTTGTTACACCCCAAAATTCTCAAAATCACTGGCGAGTGTAAAAGCAGGAGCCATTGGCAGAGTGCTGTGGGCAAAATCTCGAGAAACGCACCCCGGACCTCATTCTGACTGGTTTTGGGATATGGAAAAAGCAGGTGGCGGAGCCATTGTAGACATGGGCTGTCATTGCATCGAAATCTCCCGAAATTTTATAGGAAAAGACATTTTACCTGTAGAAGTAATGTGTTGGGCAGACACCCAAGTAAAACCCATTGATGCCGAAGATCACGCGATAGGTCTAGTGAAATATGAAAACGGAGCCATTGGTCAATTTGAAGTTTCGTGGACTTTTCGTGGAGGTATGGACTTACGAGATGAAGTGATGGGCACCGAGGGAACAATTTGGGTGAATTCTTGGCTAAGGACTGGTTTTGAGATGTTTACAAGTGGAAATACGGATGGGTATTTGGTGGAAAAAGCAGAAATCTCTTCAGGATGGCAGTTTCCCGTTGGTGACGAGGCACACGAGTTGGGCTATACCAGTATGTTTATCGATATGTTTGAGGCTTATGAAAAAGGTACTCAACCGCAAGAGACATTTTATGACGGTTATGTAGTAAATGCCATTATTGATGCAGCATATAAATCAGCTAAAACCAAAATTTGGGAGCCTGTTAAATTGCCCGATTGGAGAGGACAAACTGGACTAACGAAGCCTTCTGTGTATACCGAATACGATGCTGACCATTGGCTCATAAAAGAAGAACTTTTGCCAAACGGAGACAAAAAAGTGATTTTGAAAAATATAGTGACAAAGGAAATTGTGGAGAAGGTAACCCTAAATTAACTGTTATGAACAACCGTAGAAATTTCTTAAAAAAACTTGGTGGTACGGCTGCCGGAATAGCCATTGGTGGAAATGTTGAAGCTTCTTCAGGGACTATTATTGAGAAAAAAGTACTTCAATCCCGAATAAAAATAAGTGCCAACGACAAAATCAGGATTGGTCTTATTGGCAGCGGAATCATCGGTCATTATGATACCGATACCGCTTTAAAAGTAGCTGGTGTTGAGTTGGTAGCTGTTTGTGACCTATATGATGGACGACTTGAAAGGGCCAAAGAAAAATGGGGAAAACAGATTTTTACAACAAGAGATTACCGTGAACTTTTGGCCAAAAAAGACATAGATGCAGTGTTGATATGTACACCCGACCATTGGCATCAAAAGATTTCGATAGATGCCATGAATGCTGGTAAGCATGTATATTGTGAAAAACCCATGGTTCAGAAGATTTCTGAAGGTATGGCATTGGTCAATACCCAAAAAGCCACCGGAAAAGTTTTCCAAGTGGGAAGCCAAAGGGCGAGTAGTGTGGCCATTTGGGAAACCAAAAAAGTATTAGACAGTGGGGCAATAGGAGAGTTAACTTACGTTGACGCTTTTTGCGATCGTTCTGATGCCCGTGGTGCTTGGAACTATTCTATTCCTTTGGATGCATCGCCTGCAACTATTGACTTTGATAAATTTTTAGGTCATGCCCCAAAAGTTCCTTTTAGTGCCGAGCGATTTTTCCGTTGGCGAAACTTCAAAGATTATGGAACCGGTGCCGCAGGTGATTTAATAGTGCATTTATTAACTGGCATTCATACCATAACCGAATCAAAAGGACCCAATAGGATATTTTCATTAGCAGAACTAAACTACTGGAAAGATGGTCGCGACGCCTATGATTTGATAAATGCCGTAATGGATTATCCCAAAGCCCAAACGCACCCTGCCTTTCAGGTAATTACCAGAGTAAATCTGGCTGATGGCTCAGGAAAAGGTGGGTTTGGTATAAAATTGATAGGTACAGAAGGCGTAATTGATATCGGTTGGAATGAGTTTACAGTAAAAACCCTAAAGCGTCATTCGGCTCCTGGATATGATGGATACGACTCATTTGATAGTTTTTCGGCGAAGCAAAAAGAGGAATTTAAAAAATGGTATGCGGCCAAATATGGCGATGCTGAAGTAGGCTATACCATGAACAAAGAAACCAGTTTCGCTCCAGCCGAAGGTTACGATGATAGGCTTGACCATATGATTGTTTTCTTCAATGCCATCAGATCAGGTTCGAGAATTATTGAAGACGCAAGTTTTGGATTAAGAGCGGCGGCTCCTTCCATTGCGTGTAATTTGAGTACCGAAAGAAAAGCACCAGTGCTTTGGGATCCGGAGAAGATGGTTTTGAAAAGTTAATCTTTTTTTTCATTTGTGAAATTTAGACTATGGATTGTCAATTCTATATCCAAAAGTTTTCGAAAAAAGCTTTTTAAAATCTCCGAAACATCTTTTTTTATTCTCTAATACTGATGAGTTATTAATATTCTAATTTCCACTTTCACAATCCCAAAATAATCCTACCTTTTTACACTTTTTTTTAGGTTTTTATCGGAATTATGAAATTTTCTTCGTTATTTCGCACCCGAAAAATCACCCTCTTTGAAGAATTTTCTCCAAAAAGGCGTTTTTAAATAGAATAAAATTAATAAGCATAATGAGCATGGCATCAGTTAGACCAGATGAAGTTTCGGCAATTTTGCGTGAGCAATTGGCGGGTGCAAAAACCGAAGCAGAATTAGAAGAAGTAGGTACGGTACTCCAAATAGGTGACGGAGTTGCTCGTATTTATGGACTTTCAAAAGTACAACAAGGAGAGTTGATCGTATTCGAAAACGGTCTGAAAGGACTTGCACTTAACCTTGAAGAAGACAACGTTGGAGCCGTATTATTGGGTGACTCAGCGGGTATCAAAGAAGGTGCAATAGCAAAACGTACGGGTGAAATTGCCTCTGTAAAAGTAGGTGAAGGCATTATCGGACGTGTTGTAAACACCCTTGCAGAGCCAATCGACGGTAACGGACCTATCACTGGTGAACTTTTCGAGATGCCATTGGAAAGAAAAGCACCCGGTGTTATTTATCGTCAGCCAGTTACTGAGCCTCTTCAAACAGGTATCAAGGCGGTGGATGCGATGATTCCAATCGGTCGAGGTCAACGTGAGTTGGTTATCGGTGACCGTCAAACTGGTAAAACAGCCGTTTGTATTGACACCATTATCAACCAAAAAGAATTCTTCGATAAAGGGGAGCCAGTTTATTGTATATATGTAGCTTGTGGTCAGAAAAACTCTACTGTTAAGGCGGTTGAGCAAACTTTGAGACGTTACGGAGCCATGGATTACACGGTAATCGTAAACGCTGGAGCTTCTGATCCTTCTCCAATGCAGTTCTTTGCTCCATTTACGGGTGCAGCTATTGGTGAATATTTCAGAGATACTGGTCGTCCGGCCCTTGTTATATATGATGACTTGTCTAAACAAGCCGTTGCTTATCGTGAAGTTTCTCTATTGCTTCGTCGTCCACCAGGTCGTGAGGCGTATCCAGGAGACGTTTTCTACCTTCACTCAAGATTGTTGGAGCGTGCGGCTAAAATCAACCAGTCAGACAAAATCGCTCAGGAGATGAACGATCTTCCTCCTTCTTTGAAAGGAAAAGTAAAAGGCGGTGGTTCATTAACAGCCCTTCCAATAATCGAAACTCAAGCGGGTGACGTGTCGGCGTATATTCCTACAAACGTAATCTCTATTACTGACGGACAGATATTCTTGGAGTCGAACTTGTTCAACGCAGGTATTCGTCCAGCTATCAACGTGGGTATTTCGGTATCGCGTGTGGGTGGTAACGCTCAAATCAAGTCAATGAAAAAAGTGGCTGGTACACTTAAACTAGACCAAGCTCAGTTCCGTGAATTGGAAGCTTTTGCCAAGTTTGGTTCAGACCTTGACGCCGCTACCAAATTGGTAATTGAGCGTGGTCGTCGTAACCAAGAGATTTTGAAGCAAGGACAATATCAGCCAAGCCCTGTAGGAGATCAAGTAGCTATCATTTTCGGATCTATCAACGGTATCATGGACTTAGTGCCAGTTGCGAGAGTGAAAGAATACGAGACTGAGTTCTTGACTATCTTGAAATCAACCAAGCCAGCTATCATCGAAAACCTTTCAAAAGGTAAAATGGAGAAAGAAGATACAGATTATATCATTTCTTTCGGAAAAGACTTGGCTAAGAAGTACGCTTAATAATGCCGAAGATATATGAATATCTGAACATTGCGTTTTTCTTTTATTCTAACGAACACGAACCCATTCATGTTCATGCAGGTAAAGGAGGTAAAGAAACGGTGTTTGAAATTATCATAGAAAATCAAGAGGTAAAACAAATTAAAAAGCGTAAAGTCCGAGGTAGAGACCATTTAGAACAGGCTGATTTGAAAAATGCACAAGACTTCGTCAATGTTTATGCGAAAGAAATTGTAAAAAAGTGGGTTGACTTTTTTGTATATAAAACAGAAATTAAATTAGAGAAAATTTCTAAAAAGATATGAAGACAGTTGATGTTATAAGTGCAGATTATCAAGGGTCTTATTTGTTGAAAGTGAATTTCAATGATGGTAGTTCCAAAGTTGTGGATTTTGAAAGTTTTCTAAAAAAGCATTCTCATCCTCAATATAATAAATATAAGGAGATAGAAAATTTCCAAAAATTTAAAATTGAGAGTGGAAATGTAGTTTGGGGTGAAAATTGGGATTTGATATTTCCAGTTTCTCAACTTTACAAGGGAAAAATTTCAGTATAGTTTTTAAAATACAATCGAATCAATCGTTATAAAGATTAATCGTATATCGAAATGGCTTCATTAAAAGAAGTAAGAAATAGAATAACCTCGGTAAACTCTACCATGCAAATCACCAAAGCCATGAAAATGGTGGCGGCGGCTAAGTTGAGAAGAGCTCAGGATAGAATCATTCAGATGAGACCTTATGCCAAGAAACTCAACGAGCTTATTGCTCAGGTTTCTCAAGGCACGGAGGTTGGAGCATCAAGCCCGTACACGCAGGTAAGAGAAGTGAAAAACGTCCTTATCATTATGGTAACATCAGACAGAGGTCTATGTGGAGCTTTTAATACCAACGTTATCAAGGCTGCAGTTGCTTTTATCAACGAAAACTATCCTACTCAACTCGAAAAAGGCAATGTTTCGGTATTGTCATTGGGTAAAAAAGGTAGTGAGGCTTTTGCCAGAAGAGGTATAAAAGTAGACAATGAGTTTACTGATATTTTCCAAAGATTAAGTTTTGATACTGCAAAGGAAGCTGCTGAAAAAGTAATGGCTGCTTTTGCTGAAGGTACCTACGACGAAGTGGTTTTGGTGTATAACGAATTCAAAAACGTTGCAACACAAATCATCAGAACAGAGAAAATCCTTCCTTTAGTAAGCGAAGAAACAGAAGAAAAAACTTCTAGTACAGATTATATCTTTGAACCATCTGAAGAAGAAATCATTCTTGAGTTGATTCCAAAAGCCATCAAGTTGTCAGTTTTCAAAGCTGTTTTAGACTCAAATGCCTCAGAGCACGGAGCCAGAATGACAGCCATGGACAAAGCAACAGAAAACGGCGGAGAGCTTTTGAAAGCCCTTAAGATAGAATATAACCGTTCACGTCAAGCAGCTATCACCAAAGAGATTTTGGAGATTGTTGGTGGAGCGGAAGCTTTGAAAGGAGCTTAATAGTATTCAAACCAATATTCAAAATTGAACGTCTCGGATTATTTTCGAGACGTTTTTTTTATGTAAGAAACTCCTATTCTACCATTGTCATTGTTTAATATTATTTTATACAAATTGTCATAAATTGAATTGTTCCTTTGATTCATAAAATAGTCCGTTCTAAAAATTTGATATTAGATTGGGGGGAAACTTTCAATGACGATAATTATCAAATTTTTAGAGAGGATCATTATTTTATGAGTGTTTTTTTGCCTACTTTTTTTTAAAAAAAAGTAGGACCCCGCCGGTAAGGTGACGAAAGTGATTTCAACTTTACTATTTTTACAATAAATTCAAAATTACCATTAATTATGAACAGCAATTAATTTCATTGCTATCTTCAGGTTTTAAAAAAATGCAGTGGAAAAAGTAAAAATGAATGCTTTAATTGATTTCTTTTATAATGCGAACAATTCGCATTGTACCTTTGTTAAAATTCAAAAAAATGCAAATTCTAAATAGACGTCCAAGAAGAAACAGAGCCACTGCTGCCATCAGAGCAATGGTTCAAGAAAATACGCTATCGGTAAATGATTTCATTTTTCCCATGTTTATACAAGAGGGTACCAGCACAAAAGTAGAAATTAAATCTATGCCAGGTATTTACCGATTCACTTTGGATACGCTATTGGAAGAATTGAAGGAAGTCCAATCTCTGGGAATAAAATCAATTTGTCTTTTCCCAAATTACCCGGAAAGTAAAAAAGACAAATATGGTTCTGAAAGCTTAGTTTCAGATACTTTATATCTTAAAGCTCTTTCCGAAATCAAATCTAAATTCCCAGATTTAGTCATCATGACAGATGTGGCTTTGGATCCTTATAGTTCTGATGGTCACGATGGAATTGTAGAGAATGGAAAGATAATCAACGATGAAACCGTTGAGATTTTGGTGAAAATGTCCATCGCCCAAGCGAAAGCTGGTGCAGATATAATTGGGCCATCAGACATGATGGACGGCCGCATAGGAGCTATCAGAAAAGGATTGGACGCAGAAGGTTTTACAGATGTAAGCATCATGGCTTATACCGCCAAATACGCTAGTGCATTTTATGGACCTTTTAGAGATGCTCTAGAATCTGCTCCCAAATTCGGAGACAAGAAAACCTACCAAATGAATCCAGCCAATGTCAAGGAAGCAATTTTAGAAGCAGAATTGGACTTTGCTGAAGGAGCAGATATCATGATGGTAAAGCCTGCATTTAGTTATTTGGATGTTATAAAAGCTTTGAAAGAAAACTTCAATATCCCCATATCAGCCTACAACGTTTCTGGCGAATATGCCATGATAAAAGCTGCTGCTCAAAACGGCTGGATAGATGGCGACAAAGCCATGATGGAAATGCTCCTAAGTATGAAGCGAGCAGGAGCGGATATTATTTTGAGTTATTTCGCTAAGGAAGTTGCGTTTTTGTTGAATGAGTGAGAATAAATCGAATCAATCATTAATCTAAAATCGCAAATCGAGTCAATCGTCAATCAACTCAACCTCCAATAGCCACTTTCTTTAAAATAGCCTCAACAATCTGACGGGTATTGATGCCGTCGGCTTCGGCTTCGTAGTTCAGTATGATGCGGTGATTGAAAACATCACTAACAACGGCTTTGATGTCTTCAGGTAGCACATAATCACGTTTATCAAAGAAAGCTAGGGCTTTTGCGGCTTTGTGAATCGCTATTCCAGCCCTTGGCGAAACACCGTACTGAATATATCTCGCTTCTTCTTTCAGACCATAATCTTCTGGATTTCTCGTGGCAAAAACCAGCTCGACAATGTAGCGTTCCAACATATCCGAAATCGTGATGCCATTAATGATTTTCTTTATATCGAGAATGTCATTTTTGCCCAAAACAGACTTTACATTTTCTTTAAAATCCATGTTGGCTATCTTGCGAATCATTTCCAATTCTGATTTTTTGTCGAGATAATCAACATAGACTTTCATCATAAATCTATCCACCTGAGCTTCAGGTAGGGGATAAGTTCCTTCTTGCTCAACAGGGTTTTGAGTGGCCATTACTAAAAAAGGAGGGTCCAGCTGAAACGATTCCTCGCCGATTGTAATCTGTTTCTCTGCCATGGCTTCTAACAAAGCAGATTGCACCTTGGCAGGGGCACGGTTTACTTCATCCGCCAGAATTAAGTTTGCGAAAATGGGTCCTTTTTTTACCTCGAAATCACCGGATTTCTGGTTATAAATCATCGTTCCGACCAAATCCGAGGGCAACAAGTCGGGGGTGAATTGTACTCTTCTGAATCCTAGATCCAATACTTTTGCGAGGGTATTGATGGTTTTTGTTTTAGCCAATCCTGGTACTCCTTCAAGCAAAATATGACCATCCGTAAACAAACCAATCAGCAATCTATTGATAAGATATTCTTGTCCGATAACTACTTTGTGAACTTCGGCAAGTACATCGTCTATTTTTTTATATAAAGAATCTATTTTATTCATGGAGTAGGTTTTCAAAGATGTGAATTTAGCTAAATATATTTAATTGGGCGAATTTGAACTGAAAAACCCTCATTTTTTTGCCAGAACCATACGGTCTTTCTCGAAAAAATCTTGAATTAATTCCACCTTCGAATATCCAGCCTTTTTGAAAACCTCACAGGTTTCTTGTCCCAAATAACTGTTGATTTCTACTAAAACATGGCCTTCATCTTGTAGGTAAGTTTGCCCTATTTCTGCAATTTTTTTGTAAAAAACCAGAGGATCATCGTTACTTACAAAAAGTGCCAAATGAGGTTCAAAGTTTAAGACATTCGAACGCATTTCGGGCATTTCGTTTTCCTTTACATACGGTGGATTACTCACAATCAAATCAAATTTCTGTTCACCAAATGGACTTTCAAAGTTTAAGATATTAGCTTTTTGAATGTTTACATTTGCTTTCAGATTTTCATTATTTCTTTCAGCAATTTCTAATGCATTTTCGGAAATATCGATAGCAAAAACCTTTGCGTTTTTTAAACCCAATGCAGTGCTGATGGCTATGCAGCCACTACCTGTTCCTAAATCTAATACAGTTTTGGGTGAGAGACTGATGGCTCGCTGAACCAATTCCTCGGTTTCTGGCCTAGGAATAAGTACGTTTTCATTTACAAAAAATTCGTGCTCATAAAACCATGTCTTGCCCAAAATATACTGAATAGGTTCAAAATTATTGATACGTTTTATGATGTCATCTATTCCTGATAATTGCTCTTCAGTGATTGATTTTGAAGCAATTAAGTCGTTTTTGGTAATGCCCAAAAGTTCATTGAACACCATAAAGACTATCTCTTTAGCTTCTGAGGGTTCATAAGCTTTTATCTGTTCACAACAGCGTTTATATTCGGTTTTTAGGTCTAGCATCATAAAAAAAGGGAGAGTGTTAGCTCTCCCTCAAATATTAAATTTTATTCGATTACAGTTTTCTAATCCAGATATTTCTGAATTGTGTTTTGTTGCCGTGGTCTTGAAGTGAAATCACATCGTCGCCATGAGCTGCAGGGTACATGTGTAAGCCAATGTAATTGGTCAAACCCGCAATCGTGGTATTGTTTTGTACCAAAACACCATTGTGCAATACCGTTATTCTTGCTGGAGCATCTACTCTGCCGTCAGCTTTGTATCTCACTGCTGTATAAATAACATCATAAGAATTCCACTCTAAAGGGCTACGCATTGCATTTACCAATGGTGGCACATCTTTATAAATACTTCCGGCTTGGCCGTTTGCATAAGTTCTGTTGTTGTAGCTGTCCAAAATTTGCAACTCGTATCTGTTTTGCAAAAATAATCCGCTATTTCCACGTCCTTGACCAGCACTTTCTACTATGTCAGGAGCACTGAATTCTATATGTATTTGGCAATCGCCAAACTTCATTTTGGTTTGAATTCCACCACTTTGTGGCACCACTTCCATGTGGTCATTGTCCACTATTTTCCAAGGTGCAGGTTTTGTGATGTCTTTTTGGCTCACCCACTGGTCTAGGTTTTTGCCATCAAAAAGTATGATAGCATCCGAAGGTGCATCGCCTAGTTTTTTGGCCGGAGTTACTACTCGTACTTCAGGATCCCAAATCTCAGTCATCTCAGGCTTCATGGGCATTGGAGACACTTCTGGTGGCGTATTTGGGTATTTATTTTGACCTATTGCAAATGTCGTGATAAGCGAAAGACAAAGAACTTGAATGAGGTTTTGTTTTTTCATTTTTGTAAAATTAAGGTTATTGGATTTCAAATTTAGAATAAAAATTCATTATTCTAAATAATAATTGATGCTAAGCCAAAAGAAATAGACGAAATCAAAACTCTAGGAAATTTTTAATCTGTTTTTCAGTAAAATTCTGGTAGATCGGGTTGGTGAAAACACCATCTGCAAAGTGTTGGTTAATGTTTCCGAGCTTTATTCTGAGGCCCATGACGTTGGCGTTGAGATAGCTCAAAACATCATCGAAATGCCCCAGTCCAACGGCATTACCCAAAACGCCCGATGAAACTCCGACTAAAGCTACTTTTTTAAAAGCCAGACTGTCTGGGTGTCTCAATCCATCCACAAAAGTTTTTAAAACTCCTGGATAAGAGCCATTGTATTCTGGTAAAACAAAGACCAGTTTTTCGCACTCATCTATTTTGGCTTGTATTTTTTGAAATTCGGGGTTCTTGCCACCATTGTCATAAAGTGCAGAAAATGCAAAGTCGTGGGGTAAGTCAATCAGATTAACAAAATTGGTTTCAAAACCGGCCTCTTTGATTTTTTTGGAATAATAAGACGCTATTTCTTCTGTTCTTGAATCTTTTCTGTTGGTTCCTACTATTATTCCTATTTTGGTTTTTGACATTTAAATTCAGATTTTTACGATTACTATTTCAACAAAAAATACCTTAAAGAGTTCTAAAATACTTATTTTATGTATCAATCTGTCAAAAACGACCTACTTTTTCTTTCAAATCCGGAGAAGGCAATCTCCAAAGCCAAGTATTTTAAAAATGGCAAAGGTGAATATGCTGAAGGGGATGTTTTTATTGGATTAACCAATCCAGAGGTACATCAGATATGTAAGCACTACCGAGATTTGGTAAACTTAGAGGATATAGAAATGCTAGTAAAAGATGAAATCCATGAGGTCAGGTTTGCTGCTTTGACACTTTTGGTTTTGAAATATAAGAAACTAAAAAAACTTGAAGAGAAAACAGATTTCGTAAATCTCTATCTTCGAAATATACCCTACATCAACAACTGGGATTTGGTGGATTGCTCTTCCATGTTTATTCTCGGGCCTTATTATTATGAAACAAAGGACAATTCTGTTTTGGAAAATTTGGCTAAAACTGGCCATCTTTGGTCTCAAAGAATTGCCATTATTTCGACACACTATTATATCCGACTGGGTGATTTTGCCCTTACTTTTAAACTGGCCGAAATGCTACTCAACCACAAGCACGATTTAATTCACAAAGCCGTGGGCTGGATGCTACGAGAAATCTGGAGCAAAGGAGGCCGTGAGGAGGTAGAGGAGTTTTTAACCGAAAACATCCCAGTAATCCCTAGAACGGCACTGCGATATGCCATCGAGAAAATGGAGGAACACGAAAGAAAGTACTTCTTAAGCCTTAAATAGCAATCTTTTCTGGGGGAAATTACAGTAAAGCCAAATTTTCGGACCTTAGAATCTTGTCTTTTTTTGATAGGATAAAGCATAAATTTTGTACTTTTGTGTCATTCTTAGCAGTTTAACTCCTTCAGCAGACAGAAAATACAAGAAAAACTTAATTTAATTCTAAAAATTTATTTATGAGCCAATCTTTGATCAAACCGGGCGTAGTTACAGGCGAAGCACTCAACCAATTGTTGCGTCATGCCAACGAAAATAATTATGCCCTTCCTGCGGTGAATGTTGTAGGAACTAACTCTATCAATGCAGTATTAGAAACGGCCAAAGCCGTAAATTCTCCAGTTATCATTCAGTTTTCGAATGGTGGAGGTATATTTTATGCAGGAAAAAGCCTTTCTAATGAAGGTCAAAAAGCTGCCATTGCGGGTTCTATTTCTGGTGCATTGCATATTCACCAAATGGCTGAGCATTATGGTGTGCCGGTTGTTTTGCACACTGACCACTGTGCGAAGAAATTGTTGCCTTGGATAGATGGACTTTTGGATGCTAGTGAGAAACATTTTGCGGCTACAGGTAACCCATTGTTTAGCTCGCACATGATTGACCTTTCGGAGGAGCCAATTGAAGAAAACATCGAGATCTGTGCTAAATATTTAGAGAGAATGTCCAAAATGGGCATGACTTTAGAAATCGAATTAGGTGTAACTGGCGGTGAAGAAGATGGCGTAGATAACTCGGATGTAGATAGCTCAAAACTATATACACAACCTTCAGAAGTAGCATATGCTTACGAAGAATTGGGTAAAATTTCTCCAAACTTCACCATTGCTGCAGCATTTGGAAACGTTCACGGTGTCTACAAGCCAGGTAACGTATCGCTTCAACCAATTATCTTGAAAAATTCTCAAGATTACATCATCGAGAAATATGGAACGGGAGAATTGCCAGTAAACTTTGTATTCCACGGTGGTTCAGGCTCTAGCCGTGCCGAAATCAGAGAGGCGATAGAATACGGTGCCGTGAAAATGAATATCGATACCGACATGCAATGGAGCACTTGGGAAGGTATTTTGAAATATTACAAAGACAAAGAAGGATATCTTCAGTCGCAGTTGGGTAACCCTGAGGGTGCTGACTCTCCAAACAAAAAATATTATGACCCACGTGTATGGTTGCGTAAAGGCGAAGAAACCATGGTAGCAAGACTAAAAGTGGCTTTCGAAGACTTGAACTGCATCAATCGTTGCGAGGGATTGTTTTAATCCATTGTAGATTATATATTTCCCCATCATTTCTGGTTTTCTAAGATGATGGGGATTTTTTTGTGCTTAATTATTTATTTTTATGAGAAAGCTGTTATACAAAATTGCTTGTATCTTATGTTCAGAGATGAATGTTTATGAGTTTGTGGGATCTAGGAGCTGAGGCTAGTTTTTTTGTTTAAAGTTCTTCTCACTCGTACACGGAAATAGTATGTTGCTGAGATAATCAAATGTTTAGGTTAAAAGATATGGTTAGAAGAATGATTAATCAAAATTCTAAACCCAATGTAAAATCAAATGGCCAAAGAATTAAGGATATTGTTGAAGCAGGAAAAGCTGAACGGTATGTAGTATCCGTTAACTCAAGTGGCGAGGCAAAAATTATAGGACTATAAATTTAACAAAGGCATGAATGAATTGAACGATAGATTTAAGGCAATTACAAATAGTTTATTGTATTTGGAGAAACCAGATGGAAATAAATTAGCAAGATTATGTTCGATTTCACATACTGATTACTATTGCTATTTGGCTGAAGGGGTGGGTAAACTTAAAATTGAAGAATGTTATCAAATTGGAAACAAAGCTTCGTTATGTGTCCTTCTTGCAATGGATATTTACCTAGGTAAAAGTGAAATTAAACAATCTCAAGGATATAGTAACGAGCTGAACTATTTTCCAACGGATGCTTTTTTTAAATTACTCTTTATCGCACAAAACCCTGAAAATTACACAAAATTTGCTACAGGTTTTATAGAATATGACCATACAATAAGGCACAAGCGAGGAAAAGTAATTTATGATTATCCCGAGTTGTTTTTGGCACTTTCTTATTATATCTTAAACGATATTGATAAATGCAAAGAACATTTAGCTAGAACCAAATTGGCAAAAAAACCTGCTGGGATGTTAAAGGGATACCATGAAATGATAGAAGGAATTTTGGAGAAAAATATTGATAAAATAAAATTAGGAATTGAAACACATTTGAAATGGTTTAATCGTAATCGAGAGTCAAGAGATAGTGTTGGTTTTCCATATAATTTTAGTGTAATGGGCTTTATAAATTTTGCACGTTATAAGGGTATCACTGTTGAATTTGAAAGCCCAAACATTCACCCAGATTTAATTAAAGAACTGCCTAAAGGCTTTGAATTTGAAGGAATTCCTGAAGTTTACGAGGCAATTAGAAAATCTGAGAAGAATAGTAAAGGATTGTTTGGGAAACTTAGAAATATTTTTGGGTGAAATAAGTTTCCGACTCAGTCTACTAAATTGCTCGACGGTTTTGTACTAACTTTTTTAATCTGGAGTGAATTTTGGAATTTATAAGCAACAGACTCGGAGTCTCTTCTCAATACATAAACCCCAACAGCCACAACGGCACACAATTTCCGTAGCCGTATTCAATCTCGTCCATAGCCAAAAAAGCATTAGAAACTCCTGAAATTTGTTTCTGGGTTTTGTTTCTTCCGCCTACTTCAAAGGTCCATTTGTTGTTATAGAGTGAAGAACTAGCCAAATCAAATATTCCAAAGTGTATTATTAAAAATACAAAATGGTCTTTGGTTGGAAACAGTTACACAAGGAAGAATGTTGTTAGACTATTTACCAATTCTCAACCAAAGCATTGATTTTATCCAACAAAAACTGCGTTTTTGGCCCAATTCCTCCATTTCCTATGACCTTGTCATCGATTTTTGAAATAGGTAAAACACGTTTGGTGGTACTTGTGGTGAAAACTTCCTCAGCATCAAGCGTTTCTTGAAAACCAACCGAGCGAAGCTCTATTTCAAAGTCGTTCTTGGCCAATTCCAAAACTGTCCTACGGGTAATTCCCTCCAAAATGTTTTTGTCGGGCGTAATGAGTTTATTGCCATTTACAATAAAAACATTGCTACGGCTGAGCTCACTTATTTCACCATTTTTATGGAATAGTACATCTGCGGCACTGTTGGCTTTTAGCTCGCTTTGCAGAATCATATAGTGCTTATAGTCAATGCTTTTTATTGTTGGTAAGTCTCTCACATACTCGTATGATATTACTTTTATACCTGTTTCATAGTCTTTTGGTGAAGAAAAGTGTAAGGATT
Source organism: Leadbetterella sp. (assembly GCA_035299025.1). Taxonomy (GTDB): domain Bacteria; phylum Bacteroidota; class Bacteroidia; order Cytophagales; family Spirosomataceae; genus Leadbetterella. Next base: position 356,194 of record DATGXK010000008.1, on the reverse strand, counting down.
CCGAAATAATCATTAAGTTCGGTTTGGCAGATGTCACAGAGTCAAATGTATAACCGCCTGTCAACAAAAACCTTATGGCCACTTCACCGTCTCCATGCATTTTTATCAATGAATGAACAACTTCTTGTGCTTCTTCCTTGGTTATCGGATTCGGAATTTTGAGCAATTTGGCGGAGCGTTCGTAGCGTTCCCAATACCAATCCCACTGAAACGGTTTTTGGTTGTAAGTCCTGAAATAATCAAATAGCCCATAGCCTCTCATAAGACCGAGGTCGTTGATGTTTATTTGGGTAGCATTTGCCTCGGTTATTTTTCCATTAAACCAACAGTGGTGCATTGTTATTGAAGTTTACGGTATTTAATTCTTTTAGGAGTGAGGTCGTTACCCATACGTTTACGGTGATTTTCTTCATATTCTGAGAAGTTTCCTTCAAACCAAACCACGTTAGAATCACCTTCAAAAGCTAAAATGTGCGTGGCGATTCTGTCCAAAAACCACCTATCGTGAGAGATGACAACTGCACAACCAGCAAAGTTTTCTAGGCCCTCTTCCAGGGCTCTTAGGGTGTTGATATCCAAGTCGTTGGTTGGCTCGTCTAAGAGTAGTAGATTGCCACCTTCTTTGAGCATCATCGCCAAATGAACTCGGTTTCTTTCACCTCCTGATAGAACGCCAATTTTCTTTTCTTGGTCAGACCCTCCAAAGTTGAACTTACTCACATATGCTCGAGCATTTACCTGTTTGTTGCCCAGCATGATCCAGTCGTTTCCTTCTGAAATGAGTTCATAAACGGACTTGTTCGGGTCAAGTTTATCATGCTCCTGATCTACGTAGGCTATTTTTACTGTCTCGCCTACATCAAAAGTTCCCTCCAGAGGCTTCAATTGGCCCGTGATAAGTTTGAAGAGGGTGGTTTTACCAGCACCATTTGGCCCGATAATTCCGACAATTCCAGCTGGGGGCAAGGAGAAGTTTAGATTTTCATAAAGCAATCTATCCTCAAAGCCCATTTTTATGCCTGTCGCTTCAATTACTTTATTGCCTAGTCTTGGTCCCGGCGGTATAAATAACTCCAGTTTTTCTTCTTTTTCTTTTACGTCTTGGTTGAGCAAATTATCATAGGCATTCAATCTTGCCTTTCCTTTTGCAGACCTTCCTTTCGGGCTCATTTTTACCCATTCAAGTTCTCGTTCCAAAGATTTTTGACGCTTCGATTGTGACTTTTCTTCTTGGGCCAATCGGTTCTGTTTTTGCTCTAACCACGAAGAGTAATTTCCCTTCCATGGAATACCCTCGCCGCGGTCAAGTTCTAAAATCCAACCGGCTACATTGTCCAAGAAATACCTATCGTGAGTTACGGCAATTACGGTTCCTTTGTATTGATTTAGGTGCTGTTCAAGCCACAAAACGGACTCTGCGTCCAAGTGGTTGGTAGGTTCGTCAAGTAGCAGTACATCAGGCTGTTGTAAGAGTAATCTACATAAGGCCACTCGTCTTTTTTCTCCTCCCGAAAGGGTACTGATTTTAGCCTCGCTCGGCGGACAACGTAATGCATCCATGGCTCTTTCAAGTCGGCTGTCAAGCTCCCATGCATCAGCAGCGTCAAGCTTTTCTTGAACGTCGCCTTGGCGTTCCATTAGCTTGTCAAAGTCAGCGTCTGGATCGGCAAAAGCTTCGTTTATTTCATCAAATTCTTTGAGAAGATTTACTACCTCTTGTACGCCTTCTTCCACAATTTCCTTAACGGTTTTGTTGGGGTCAAGTTGGGGTTCTTGTTCGAGCATTCCCACGGAATAACCGGGCGAAAAAACTACCTCGCCGTTGATGTTTTTATCAATACCAGCAATAACCCTCAAAAGGGTGGACTTTCCTGAGCCATTTAGACCTAAAACACCAATTTTGGCACCGTAAAAAAACGAAAGATATATATTCTTTAATACTTGTCGCTGGGGTGGTATAATTTTGCTTACACCGGCCATTGAAAAGATTATTTGCTCGCTCATATCAAAATTTAGTAAATTTTAAAACCGTTATATTAATTTTTTGTACAAATATCGTTAGCTTACTTTGTAATATGCAAAAAAACTACGATTTTTACATTTTTAAAACCATTTTATTACAAACAAAAAGTAGCCACTCCTTAAATTATGAAAGGCGTTACATTAGAAAACGAATACGCTTACATCCTTGATAGTAAGGTATTTTTAAAAGGGTATATGGGTATGCCCGACCGACAGATTGGAGAAGTTAAAAGAACAGAAGAGGAAGCTTTTCAGTACTTCGTAAATCGATACGACATAGCCGTATCTAAAGTGAATCAGCTCGAGACCGAAATCGAGGAAGCCCAAAACAAAGGTTCATACCTTACCAAACTTATTCAACTTCGCAAGAGGTTGTTGAATTTTGACGGTATCGGCAATTTTATTCCATTGTTAGAAAAACTTGATGTTCTGGAAGCAAGTCTGACTTCATTAATTGGCGAGAATCAGTCGTCAAATCTTGAAATTAAGAGAGCCCTCATAGAGGAAGCTAGGCCTTACGAACACAGTGATGACTGGAAAGATACAGCTGATATTCTTCAAGAAATCAGGACCAAATGGATAAGGACAGGTCCTGTAGAGAAGGAACTTAACGAACAAATCGAAGAGGAGTTCAAGTCCATTTTGGATACTTTTTATCAAGCCCGTAAAGTATTTTTTGAAGAGCAAAATCGTGTTATCGATGAGCGAATTTTCAAGTACAACGAGCTGATTAGAAAGGGAGAAGAGTTGCAGGGTCGTACGGATTGGGATGAGGCTTTCTTGGATTTGAAAAATATGCAAACCGAGTGGAAAGTAATCGGAGATATCCCACCTAAGGTTTTGAAAGTTTTGTACAAAAACTTCAAAAAGCCTACTTCACTTTTCTATGATAAGTATTGTAGAGCCAAAGGCATTGTGCCGAAACGCAGGGTAGACCCACGTATTGAGGCACAAATGAAAATGGTGAAAGAAGTTGAAAAACTTGCTGAGTCAGACGATATGGTATCTGCTACAAACAGAGCGAAATACTTGCTTAACGAGTGGAAAACCATCAGGGTGCCAGCACACTTGGCAGACAGAAACGTAGCGGAGCGTTTCAGGGCAGCTTGCGACAAAATCTTTGAATTGAGTTATTTGTTTAAAGTTATAGCTCGTAAATATCCTACTTTCAATTTCTTGAGCGACAAGCAAAAGGACCTCACGAAATACAGAGAAATGGAGAACATCGTGAAAAGAGCTAGAACAGACCTAGAAGATTTGATACATAGCTACGATGGCCAAAGCCAAGGTTATGAGATGGATCAAATGATGCAGTCGAACCTAAAGACTCAAAAGAGGAAGCTCTTGATGAAGGAGGTAATTTTGGAAGAATTAAGACAGAAAGTTGCTGTACTATAAGTTTTTATAATTTTTTGAGAAAGTGATAGCTTTGATTCTTCAAATCTATCACTTTTTTGTTTTTTGTGACCGCTCACTCTCTCAATACAAATATGAAGAAAGTTGCCATCATGCAACCTTATTTTTTGCCTTATATCGGTTATTTTCAGCTGATAAACGCTGTAGACGAGTTTATTGTGTACGACAACATTCAGTTTTCAAAGAAAGGGTGGTTTCACAGAAATAGGTTTCTACAAAATGGGAAGGATGAATATTTTACATTGCCTCTTAGAAAAGACTCTGACTACCTGAATGTGGACCAACGGCAGCTGAGCGAAACTTGGCCAGCGGAAAGAGAGAAGATACTTAGGAAATTTAGAGAAAATTATAAAAAAGCCCCGTTTTTTGATTTAGTATTCCCAGAAATTGAGGCAATTTGCTATTTTGAAGATGACAACCTATTTCGATTTCTTTTGAATTCGTTGCGGTCTGTTACCAAATTATTGGGCATTCAAACGCCCTTTGTCATTTCATCTTCTTTGTCAATAGACCATACTTTGAGAGGACAAGATAAGGTGATAGCTCTATGCCAAGCGTTGGGTGCTTCAGATTATGTAAATCCCATCGGTGGTCTCGAACTTTACCAAAACTCAGCGTTCAGTGAGCGAGGTTTAGATTTGAGTTTTATTAGGTCGAGGCCGATAGTTTATCCACAGTTTAGTGATAATTTTGTGCCGTGGTTGTCTATTTTGGACTTATTGATGTTTAACAGCACCGACCAAATCAAACTTTGGCTTGGTGAATTTGATGTAATTAGAAATTGATTTATGAATAAGAAAACCAATGTTTTGGTGTTTCCGTGTGGTGCAGAGAGTGCTCTTGAAATACACATAGCCCTCAAAGACGTGATGAATATGAGGCTGGTGGGGGCTTCGGGTAGGGAAGACCATGGCAGAATGGTGTATGAAAACTACTACGGAGATTTTCCCAATATTCTTGAGGATAGTTTTTTGGAAGAACTCAATAAGTTGATAGAGAAGGAGTCAATAGATTTAATATTGCCTACACACGACACAGTTTTGGTATTCATGGCTAAGCATGCCGATAAGATTAAGACAAAAGTGGCGGTGCCCGGGCTGCGTCAAGCGGAGATTTGTAGAAGCAAAAAGAAAATCTATGATTTGTTTCAAGGATTTGATTTCTGCCCTACTGTTTTTAGTGATATCGAAGATGTGCGGGAGTTTCCGGTTTATGTGAAACTGGATGAAGGTCAGGGAAGTAAAGGAGCTTTTATTCTTCGCGACAAAAAAACTTATCAAGAGCTAAAAGATCCTCAAAACTATGTAATTACAGAATTTTTGCCAGGAGAAGAGCTCACCATAGATTGTTTCACAGATAGACATGGCAACCTGCAGTTTGTGGGACCCAGAATAAGAAAAAGAGTCTTTGATGGTGTATGTGTAAATAGTGTAACCGTAGAGGCCACTGATGAAATCAAGGCGATTGGAAAGATTGTTTCGGATAAAATTGGCATCAGAGGCTCGTGGTATTTTCAACTTAAAAGAGATATCAGCGGTAACTACAAATTGCTAGAAGCCTCAAACAAAATAGCTGGAAATATGAATGTTTTCCGTGGTCTTGGCGTGAACTTTCCGATGTTGATGGTCTATGATTACCTAGATTACGACGTTCAGGTTTTTGTAAATGACTACGTTTTAGAAGGTGACAGGGCTTTGCTAAGCAGGTACAACGCCCATCTGGAATATGATACTATATATATAGATTTTGACGATACCATTACCAAAAATGAAAGAGTAAACGGTAATGTGATGCAGTTTGTATATCATCAAAAAAATAAGGGTAGAACTTTAAAACTCATTACGAAGCATAAAACCGACATATACCAAACCCTTGACAGATTGGCCATTCACAAGGGAGTTTTTGATGAAATAATTCATCTGAAAATGGAAGATGAAAAGTATAAATTTATTAAGGAAAGAGAGAAGGTGATATTTGTGGATAATGCTTATAGTGAACGGCTTGCAGTAAAGCGGGAGTTGAATATTCCGGTTTTTGATGTGGACGCTTTACCCACTTTGATAGATTGGAGAGAATAAAAGATATAACAAAAAAGGTGAGCTTTGGCTCACCTTTTTTGTTATCGAACGAAGTGTATAATCAGTCTTTATTGAATTCTCCTGATATTTTGATGGCTACGTCGTCACTTAGAGTTGCTCCCGAAGTGCCCACACCAAACGCAATACGATTTACTTTTCCTGTGGCCGAAATACCCATCATTGACTTTTTGCTTCTTGGGTTTTCAACTGGTCCTTTCAATACAGCTTGCAAAACCAATGGTTTGGTTACGCCATGCATGGTAAGATTTCCACTGATGGTGTAATTTTGACCTTTTCCTTTCTTTATAGATGTACTTTTAAAGGTAACTGTCGAAAACTTGGCTGCATCGAAGAAGTCTGGGCTTTTAAGGTGTCCATCTCTCATGTCATTTCCAGTGTTAATGCTACCAACTTCAGCAGAAAACTCAAAAACTGCATCTGTGAAATCTACTTTTGATGAAGTAAGTTTGGCATCATAAGTTTTGAAGCTTCCGTCTACATCAGAAATCATCATGTGTGTAATGCTGAAACCTACATTTGAGTGAGCTTTGTCTAAAGACCATGTTTGTGCGAATGTCGCCAATGAAACTAAACCTGCGGCTAGTGATAAAATTGTTTTTTTCATTTCAGAAATTTGTTTTAAGTTTTAACAATTAATGTATATACATTTATTAATTATTAAAAGTTCAAAGAATTTACAAAAAAGCACAAAAAAAGAGCCGAGTTGTTTTCTCGGCTCTATAAATATGTTGGGTATAATCTATCAAGAACGCTTGTTGGAGAGCATTTTTCCGGAAGCATCAAAAGTAACTGTATACGATTTTTGTCCAGACTTGAGCTTTACAACGTAGCTGGTAGTCTCATTTTTGATGATTTTTCTTGCCGAAATCAGGGTCATTTGGGTAAACGTAGTCTTTAGGTACGTTTGTGCATTTACAGGCAAACCGGCAAGTTCAATTTTTATCTCGGATGTTTTATTGCTACCCGAAACACTTTGAAATACACCGTTGGCGTCAAACTTTAACTCATAAGTTATGCCGTTCAGTTTTATTTTAATGTTGATAAAAGACACCACTGCTTTTTCTACTTTTTCGCCAGACACAAATGAGTATCCGGCGTAGTTTGCTTTCAAATACTCCAAAATTGACGCAGGAATAGTATTTGGTGAAATTGCCGTACTTTTCGAGCCTGGGTCTGAACTTTCAGTAACAACCCCATTGGCGTTGAATTTGATTTCATAGGTATTGTTGCCCGATTTTATTTTCAGTTCATAGTATTGAATGCCATTCTTGGTGATTTTCTTAGCCGAAATAACTGTGTATGCGTTGTATTTCGCCTTTAAATAGGATGTAATGGTAGGCAAAAGCTCTGACTCCTTCAATGAGACAGTAGTCAGTCCATTTGAGCTGGTCAGAATTACTTTTCCGGTAGCATCAAACTTTAGCTCTACAGTACCGTTGGCTGTAGTTTTGATTTTTACCTCATAATAAACCACTTTGTTTGCCTCATATTTTTTTGCCGAAACAAAAGTATAAGTTGGGTAGGTGGCTTTTAGATAGGTGACTGCATCTGCTGGTAAATCTGTTTCTTTAAGTGAATACTCAGGAATTCCAGCTTTTTTAGATTCCAAAATCTGTCCGTCGGCGTTGAACTTAATTTCGTAGGGTATAAATTTCAGGAGAAATTTTACTGAGTAAATATTTACACCAGCTGCAGTGGTAGTTTTTTTAGCCTCTAGAAAGAGATATCCCACATATTCTTTGTCCAAAGCTGTTTTAATGGGAGATGGTAAATCTACTAATTTCAGTTTGGCCTCTACCACATCGGCCGTTACAACATTGTCTTGTTGTTTAAAATCAGATGAGCTTACTTGGTCTTTTTCGCAGGAGCTCAGCATGGAGGCAATAGCAATTGCTCCCAAACCATGGAGTAATTTTAGGTTTTTCATTGTAGTTTTTTATTTTTACACTCGAATTAAAAGTCTATGAATTACTAGCAAAAACCTAGCCAACAGTGTTTTATCTACACATTTATTTGTTATTTGAGTTTCACTTCTTTTTTATCTTTTTTTTGCTTTATTTGTAAGGATTTTGACAAACTAAAATTCTAACCCTAATACATTATCTATGTCTGGATTTAAAAGAGAAATAAAATTATTTGATGCAGTCATGCTCGTTTCTGGGTCTATGATAGGCTCAGGAATATTTGTGGTGAGTGCCGATGTGGCTCGGCAGACTGGCTCGGCGGGGTGGTTGTTGTGTTCATGGCTGCTTGCTGGCCTACTTACCATGACTGGTGCTTTGTGCTATGGTGAGCTCACTTCCATGTATCCTCATGCTGGCGGACAGTATGTTTTTTTACAAAAAGCTTATGGTAGAATCTTGGCATTTTTATATGGTTGGTCATTTTTTGCGGTTATTCAAACTGGCACCATAGCGGCGGTGGCGGTGGCTTTTGCAAAATACACGGGGGTGTTATTTCCCTCAATAATCAATGATACCGACGTGTGGCTAGCTATTGGAGAGTCGTCGTTTAAGATTACACCACAACGTGTTTTGGCTATATCGAGCATTATTTTGTTGACATGGGCCAATACCAACGGAGTAAACTACGGCAAGATAATTCAGAATATATTTAGCAGTACCAAACTTGTGGCCATCGGTTTGTTGATTGTGTTGGGTTTTGCACTCGGGGCTAACGCGGATGTAATTTCCATCAATTTTACTGATATGTTTACCGCTAGTAAGTCTGAGGCTGTAGATGGAATTTTAAATGTAACCAATCTTTCATTATTGGGCGTTATTGTGGCTCTGGGAGTAACCCAAGTAGGCACTTTGTTTTCGTCAGATGCCTGGAATGGCCTGACATTTGCGGGCGACGAGGTAGTAAACCCAAAGAAAACAATCCCTCGTGGAATGGCTATCGGAACTATACTGGTAACCATTTTATACTTTCTCATGAACTTGTCGTATCTCAGCATCTTGCCTCTAAAAGGCGACCCCAACGGCGTTGATGTGATGGCCAGAGGTATCCAGTTTGCCTCTGAAGATCGTGTGGCGGCGGCTACGGCGATAGTTATTGGAGGTGCCAAATTTGCCATTTTTGTGGCGGTATTAATAATGATTTCAACTTTTGGATGTAACAATGGCCTAATTTTATCTGGCTCAAGAGTTTATTATACCATGGCCAAAGATGGCTTGTTTTTTAAGAGTTTTGGCAAACTCAACAAAAATGGCGTGCCGCAAAATGCACTTTGGTGGCAGTGTTTTTGGGCTTCATTTTTATGTTTTACAGGCAAATATGGCGATTTGCTGGATTATCTGATGGGTGTGGTAATCCTTTTCTACGCATTTACTATTTTTGGAATATTCATACTTCGGAAAAAAGAACCTACACTGGAAAGACCCGTGAAGGCACCGTTGTTTCCGATTTTGCCAGCTTTGTATGTGATTCTTGCCTTGGCTTTGGTGGTTATTTTGTTTATTGAGAAACCACAGTTTACCATTCCGGGGCTGTTTATTGTCGGTATGGGTGTACCGATTTATTATGGATTTACCAAAGTAAATAAAAAGCAAGAATAAATAGTGCTAAGTTTTATAGAACCTATTTTTCAATCTTTTTTATAATTAAAAGCTTGACGAATAGGTTCCTTTATTTTTTAAGAAATTAGCCCTAATTTTGAACAATAATTCTCTATGATTTGAAAGTTGTTATTGCTGTTCTTACTCTTGTTCTTTTGTTTTTGGGTTGTAAAGACCCTATTCCTGAGCCGCTTCCTATCCCGGACCCTAAACTTGCCGTTTCTAAGAATTCCATAGACTTAGGAGATATTTTATCTACTTCGAAGTCTTATGTCAAACTCAAAAAGGATGGTATAGGAAATATCAAATATTCGGTAAGTTCTAACAAGTCTTGGTTAGTGCTGGATAACCAAGCTGGCTCTTTGCGGTTTTTGGCGGATACCGTCAAGTTTCATGTAAATGCACTTGCTAAGGATCTAGTTGCCGGAGAAAATGTAGCCGCCTTAACCGTGAAATCGACTATAAATGATGTAGTAATGCCTGATTATCAGGTAGAAATAAAGGGAAAGTTTACGCTAACTACACTCGAAACAAATACCAATTCAATAGCACTCGGCACAATAAAGAAGAGCGTTTCAGCTAAGATTTATCTCAAGAAACTGGGACTGGAGGGTTTAACTTATGATGCCGTTTCTGACAAATCTTGGGTGAAATTGAATAAAACCTCGGGAACTGTGGTTTCCACGGACTCGCTGGTAGTAAATATTGACCCTACTACTTTGCAGGCAGGTAATTTTGAGGCCAAAGTGAGCATTACGCCCAAAGTGTTGGGAGTAGCAGGTAAAACTTCCGTAGTGACCATCTCCGGAACTTATGACGATACCATCACAGGTGCTGTAGAAGGACACACACTTACCAAAAACGAAACTTGGACAGGAAATATAAATCTTAATGGCGATATAATAGTACCCAAAGGTTGGACCTTAACTATAAAGCCGGGAACAATCATTCGGGTTAAGAAACTTCCTACACCATTGGTAATTAATGTGTTGGGCAAATTGGTGTCGAACGGAGAATCATCGAAAATTATTGAATTTAGATCCAATGAAAATTCCACTACAGATGGTGACTGGGGTGGAATAGTCGCTCAATATGATTTGGATTTTTCCTATGTTTTAATAAAAAACGCAAAGGTCGGTTTGAATTTCGAAGGTGTTTCGGTGTCTTCTTTTGGTACGGCTTTGCCTAATATACACCATGTATTTTTCGATAATTGCGTAATAGGTATTTTGGATTTAAAATCAAATTTGGAATCTACCTTAAAGAATTTGAGCTTCAGAGATATTTATTTTTTCAGTCTTAAGTTTTCCGATACCAAAAAGGTAAATATCCAAGACTGCGAATTTTTGGCCGACTATTGCTATATTGACGTAAATGTTTCGAGTAATAACAGTACCATCAATTTTACAAATTCGAATTTTGCGAAGAAAAAATTCAGCCATCAAACTCATTTGGAGGTGATTGATGGATTTAGGAACAATACCATTTCGGCTACGAATTGTTTCCAATTGGTTCCCAACCAGACGCTCAGCGTAAACGGAAACAAATACTTAGTTAGTAATTCGAGTAGTTTTGCAAACCAAAACGTGGGCTGTGGTTTTGTAAATAAATATCCGCAAGGTAGGCTAAGAGCAAAATAAAAGAGGCCGAAGCCTCTTTTGCTATTTTATATATTTGCGTAATGCATTCAAGAAAACATCAGCCTCGTCTTTCGTCAAAGCTAGGCTTGGAAGAAGCCTGATGGTATTTAAGCCCGCTACGCCTGTAAAAATGTGGTCTTCGAAGAGTAGTTTGTTTCTGATTTCAGACACAGATTCGTGTAGTTCTATTCCTATCATTAGCCCCTTCCCTCGAAGATCTTTTATGCTTTTCAGTTTAGATAATTCTGAAAGTAGATAATTACCAATTTCTGCGGCATTTTCTACCAATTTTTCTTTTTTGATTATATCCAAAACTGCAATAGCTGCAGCACAAGCGAGGTGATTTCCACCAAAAGTAGTGCCCAAAAGTCCATGTTTTGCTTTAAACTTGGGCGATATTAAGATACCACCAATTGGAAAACCATTGCCCATTCCTTTGGCCATGGATACAATGTCAGGCTTTACTTTATAATGTTGGAATGTGAAAAACTTTCCCGAGCGTCCGTATCCACATTGTACCGAATCATGAATAAAAATCGCACCAGTTTTATCGCAGGCTGTTCTGATGGTTTTCATAAACTCTTCAGTGGCCACCTGAATGCCACCCACACCTTGTATGCCTTCCACTATAACCGCACAGGTGTCATTGTCGATGGCTTTTTTGGTAGCCTCGATGTCGTTGAACGGTACAAAAACCACGTGGTCTGCAAAGTTTAGTGGTGCCTTTATAGAAGGATTGTCGGTCACGGCCACCGCGGCCGATGTTCTGCCATGAAAACTTTTCGTAAAAGCCACTATTTTGGTCCTACCATTTTGAAAGGAAGCCAATTTTAATGCATTTTCATTGGCCTCAGCACCCGAATTGGCCAGAAATAGATTGTAATCTTTCAAACCAGAAAGTTTGCCAAGTTTATCAGCAAGTTTGTCTTGTAACGGAATTTTTACCGAATTGGAGTAAAAACCTAGATTTTTCAACTGTTTGGTAAGCTTTTTTACATAATGCGGATGCGAGTGACCAACCGAAATCACAGCATGACCGCCGTACATATCTAAATATTCTTGGCCATTTTCGTCCCAAATCTTGCTTCCAAGAGCTTTAACCGGCTCAATATTGTTTATAGGATATACATCGAATAATTTCATTTTCTTAATTTTTTAGAATCCAACACTTTTTAGATTTAGACCGGTAGTTTCTGATAGTCCAAAAGCAATATTCATATTTTGTATGGCTTGACCCGAGGCTCCTTTTACCAAATTATCGATAATGGAGGTTATCAATAGTTTATTGCCGTGTTTTTGAAGCTCAAGTATACACTTGTTGGTATTTACCACTTGCTTCAAGTCAATCGGACTTTTTGAAACCGTACAAAACGGATGATGAGCGTAGTATTCTTCGAAAATCTCAGAAGCTTTTTCTATGCTTCCCTCATAGTCGAGGTATATGTTGGCCATAATTCCTCGTGTGAAGTTTCCTCGGTATGGAATAAAATTTATTTCTTTCTGAAAACCAGCTTGCAACTGTCGCAAACTTTGACCTATTTCTGCCAAATGTTGGTGTGTAAATGCCTTATAAATAGAGATATTGCTACTTCTCCAACTAAAATGAGTGGAGGCACTTAGGGATTGTCCCGCACCTGTAGAGCCTGTAACAGCACTGACATGCACCTCGGAATTCAGCAAACCCGCAGCAGCCAAAGGCAACAAACCAAGCTGAATAGAAGTGGCAAAACAGCCAGGATTGGCTATTTTGGTTGTATTTTTTATTCTTTCTTTGTTCAGTTCCGGCAATCCATAAACAAACCCGTTGGCTTCGTCGCGGTAGTCAGTACTCAAATCTATTATTTTTACGGAAGAAGGTATTTCGTTTTCTGCTAAAAACTTGGCCGATTGGCCATGGCCAGAGCAAAGGAAAACAACGTCCACTTGCTCAAAAGGCAATTTATCAGTAAAAAGCATATCAGTATCTCCCAGCAGGTCGGTATGTGTGCTGTAAACGGGTTTGCCTGCCTGGCTTTGCGAATTTACAAAAACAATATCGGCAAAAGGGTGATTGATAAGTATTCTTAGAAGCTCACCACCTGTGTAGCCGGCTCCACCTATGATTCCAATTTTTATGGAGTTCATTAAAATAAGTGTTTTGAAAAAATGATAAAAAAATGACAAAGGACGAGTTGAATCTCATCAGAGGGTGTTTCGAACTGGTCGTCGAAGGGGTGATATGATTTGGAGTAATCTCAATTTTTGCTCTTATCTCTGCAAAAATAATTAAAACTTGTTAAGAAATTTAATAAATTTAGTTTGTTTTGATGTAATGGCTTAATTTTACTATCTCAAAATAAAAAGAAATAAAGATGTTGCTCAACCAAATAGTATGGGATGTGTCGCCCACTATTGTTAAAATTGGAGAATTCGAAATTCGTTGGTATGGATTGTTGTTTGCCATGGGTTTCCTTTTCGGGTTTCAGATAATCGCAAGAATTTTTAAGCTAGAAAATAGAGACGAGAAAGATCTGGACAAGCTCTTGCTTACCATGATTGTTTCTATCGTTCTCGGTGCTCGCATTGGCCATTACGTATTTTACGAAGGAGGACATTTTTTGGATAATCCCGGTGCTTTTCTCTGGGATATGCTGATTCCGCCATATTCTGGACTCGCCAGCCATGGTGCTGCATTTGGTGTTTTGATAGGTTTAATAATTTTCAAAAAACGTAATCCAAGCTATGATTACCTATGGTTAACCGACCGAATGGTGATTGTAAGTGCTTTGGGTGGCTCATTTATCAGATTTGGAAATTTTATGAACTCCGAGATTGTCGGCAAAGCCACTGATAAGCCTTGGGGTGTACTTTTCAAAAGAAATTTCGAGTTTTTGCAAGTGCCACGTCATCCAGCTCAATTGTACGAATCCATCAGTTGCTTGGTACTTTTCGTGCTATTGTTCTTCCTGTACGAACGTTGGAAAGAAAAAACACCAAGAGGCTCATTGACAGGTATTTTCTTCGTTTGGATATTTGGGTTGAGATTTTTCTACGAATTCCTGAAAGAAAATCAGGAGAAATTTGAAGACACTATGGCTCTAAATATGGGTCAGATTTTGAGTATTCCAGTAGTACTTTTTGGTCTTGTTGTGTTTTTTAGAGCGTTTAGAGAAAAGACAGTGGGATGAAAATATCCTTTTTTGCGATTTTCTGGCTAAGGAAATGTGTAATTGGACTCAATTAACAAATATATAGTTTTCAATTTTTTATAAATGGTAGTATGGAAACACTTACAATTGAAATTAGAAATCCGAAGGCTAAGAAATTAATTGAAGATTTAGTTGATTTAGATTTGATATCCTTGTTGTCTTCAAAACCTTCATGGAACCTACTTTGGGAAAAGTTAGATACTATGCTTCCTCAAGTGGATTCTGGAATTTCAGAGCAAGATGTTTTGAATGAAATTCAAGCTTACAGACTAGAAAAGAAGGGATTTAAGGAATGAAAATTGTAATTGATACGAATGATTTCATAAGTGCTCTGATTGGTAAAAAACATAGAGATAAGTTATATTTAATCCTCTCGGACCCTAATATTGAAGTCTTTGCTGATAATGCCTTAATTACTGAAATAAGATAGGTAGCTTACAGAGAGAAATTTCGTAAATATATCTCCACAACGGAAGTTGATGTTTTTATAGATGTTCTTTCGTTACGTTTGACATTTATTGTTCCCCAGACTGCTGTTTTTGATTGCAAAGATCATGACGATAATTATCTTTTGTCACTTTGTATTGATTCTCAATCCGATTATCTAGTAACGGGTGATAAACAAGATTTGATTTCATTGAATCTATACAAGGGCATAAAAATCGTTAGACTTCAAGAATTATTGGATATTATTATTAATAAGGGAATTTGAAACTAAATTCTAACTCTTAATTAATCATCCCCAAAGCTCTCCTAATTTTTCTAGTTATTTCCATCATCCAATCCGGAATTATATGGTCTCGTATCACCAATTTCAGATTTGGAACATTGGGATACATGAGCGAAATGTATTTGATGGCAACTCCGAGTTTTTTAAAATACAGCCCCTTGTATTGTTTCGAGTTGAGTAACAAGTAGTGCCAGCCGCCCAAATTTCTTTTGAATTTCTCATGAAACTTGTGTCCCGTGTCTATATCCAGATTGCTGTACATCATAATTCTGTTCTCAAGAAATACGGCATCGTCTTTGTGGTCAGTATTGCTTGCCCCAGCGGGGTGTCTTCTGTAAGCCGCAGTTACATCAGGTAGATATTTTATTTTACCAAACCTTGCAGCCAGCATAATCATCGGTATGTCTCCACTTTTGGTTTTGTGAAACCAAGGCTGCACCGGAAAAATAGACGACATGGTGTAGAATAGGGTGGCGGTTCCCATAAACCAAACTTCTGTTTCGGCTATAAGATCTTTAAGTTCAAAAACGTCTTTTTCTATACCTTCATTTAACAAATATGGTTCTTGGTCATTGTCAAAAAACTCCACTTTCGTATTGGTAAAACAAATAGAGAAATCAGGGTTGTTTTCCATGAAATCTGTTTGTTTTTGCAGCTTTAGCGGATCTATCCAGTAGTCGTCGCCTTCTAATGCTGCCATGTATTTGCCTTGGCAGTTTTCTAAAATCCTAATTGAGTTTGGCTGTGGGCCACCGTTTTTCTCTCCTCTCACAACCTTTATGAGCTCAGGATATTTCGCTGCATATTGGTCTACAATCTGGCTGGTGCCGTCGGTAGAGCAGTCATCGCCAATGACAATTTCAAAAGGAAATGTAGTCTGCTGGTTTACAACACTTTCTATAGACTGGGCTATGAATTTGGCATGATTGTAGGTGAGCAAATGTACACTCACCAAAGGTTTTTGTTTCTGCATTCTGTATTAAAAAAAGAAACAGGAAGGGTAATTTCCTGCTTCTTTGTAAACTTAATATTTTATTGAATTTTATTCTAATTTTTTCTAAAAATTAGACCGTCATCAATTCTTTGATGTCCTGAATAATCTTGTCGGCCAAGTTATCAGCTTTGGTTTCAAATTCACTTTCGGCATAGATCCTGATAATGGGCTCGGTATTTGACTTTCGAAGATGAACCCACTCTTTATCGAAATAGATTTTAACACCATCTCTGGTATCAATATCATATTTACTGTATTTTTTCTGAACTTTCTCTAGTATTAAGTCCACATTGGTGCCTTGTTCAAGCTCAATTTTTTTCTTTGCAATAAAATAGTTGGGGTATTTTTTTCTGAGAAAACCCACAGGTTTATTGAATTTGGCCAGATGCGTCAAGAAAAGGGCTATTCCTACCAGAGCGTCTCGGCCATAGTGCAATTCAGGGAAGATGATTCCACCATTTCCTTCTCCTCCTATAATTGAGCCAGTTTCTTTCATTTTTTCCACCACATTTACTTCACCTACAGCCGCAGAAAAGTATTCGCCTCCGTGTTTTTCGGTAACATCTTTAAGAGCCATGGTAGAAGAAAGGTTCGAAACTGTTGTGTTTTTTTGTTTCTTATTGATGCTCAGAATATAATCAGCTACTGCTACCAAAGTATATTCTTCACCAAATGGCTCACCATCTTCGCAAATAAGAGCAAGTCTGTCAACGTCAGGGTCTACCACTATTCCCAAGTCATAATGGCCCTTTTTCATTTCGCTCGAAATTTCGCGTAGGTTTTCGGGAAGTGGCTCAGGATTATGGGCAAAAATTCCGGTAGGTTCGCAGTTGAGTTCTTTGATTTCTACTACACCGAGGGCCTTGAGAAGCATAGGCACAGCAAAACCACCAGAAGAATTGACAGCGTCTACAACGACTTTGAAGCCGGCACTTTTTATGGCTTCCACATTTACGGAAGATAACTTTAAAATAGCATCGATATGCTTTTGTAGATAAGTATCGTCCGTGGTGTATTTGCCAAGCTGTTTCACTTCTGCAAAAGAAAAATCTTCTTTTTCGGCTATTTGAAGCAATTTCTCGCCGTCACTTCCAGATATAAATTCTCCTTTTTCGTTGAGCAATTTTAGGGCATTCCATTGAATAGGATTATGACTGGCCGTAAGTATTATACCACCGCCCGCTGCTTCCATTGGTACGGCCATTTCTACTGTAGGAGTAGTAGAAAGTCCAAGATCAAGCACATCAAGGCCCATTCCTACGAGTGTTGATACCACCAAATCGGATACCATTTTGCCTGATGGACGTGCATCGCGACCAATTATAACTTTTTTGTTTACTTCGGGTTTGCTCAATATAGTAGCCGCAAATGCAGCCGTAAACTTCACAACATCTAATGGAGTTAGACTTTCTCCACTTTTGCCCCCGATTGTTCCTCTAATCCCAGATATAGATTTTATTAACGTCACGTAGAATATAAATTAGGTTTCAAAATTAACACTAGTTTTTGGTTTATGGGTCTTATAATTTTAGCAATTATAATAATTTAGAAGCGATTCAGATAGTGAAAAACACAAAAAGGCATTCAATTGCATTCCGATTCGTCTTCAGAGCCATTTCAGTCGATTTCCTTGATTGTAACTAGCGTGCTTAGTAGTGAATCAACGTTTGAAGTGGACCTAAAAGTTCCTCTTACGGGACTTAGCCCTATAGCCTCTATAGACGCCGCCAAGGCAATATAATTTTTGTCAACAATTCGGCCTTCGGTGGGGTCAAATCCCCGCCAGCCACCTCCAGGCAACAATACCTCAACCCACGCGTGTAAGTCATGCTGGTGTAGTTCGCTTCCAAATAGATAACCACTTACAAACCTGGCCAGTATACCCATAGAAGCACATACTTCTATCATAAAAACTGAAAAATCTCTACAAGAGCCGCTTTGGCTTTTGAGTGTTTCTTCTGCTGGTAGGGCGTCGCCACGCTCTCTAGAAATATAACGAAAGTTTTTATGTATATGTGTGGTGAGTGCCATTAAATAATCAATGGTTCCGTAGTTTGTCTTTTTGGCCAATTCCTGTCCAAACAGCATGATGTCATCCGCTATTACTCTGCTGTTGAGTATAAACTCCACGTATTTAGCCATTCTGGCGGGATATTTAAACGGGACTTTGGCACATTCAAAAGGGAAGAATACGAAATTTAAACCTTTGAATTCTTCAGACTTTATTGTGAATTTGGAGCGAACTTCGAAGGTTTTGAGTTTTAAATTGATAAAACACACATGCTGAATATTACCTTCTTGATCAATGTTTTTGTTTAGTAAATCGGGCCTTGGCAATACGCTCAATTCATGGTCTATGAGGTACTGATAAGGCGTGGGCTTGGGGCTTAAGAAAAAATAATGTGGGTTCAGACTCACATAATCAGAATACGAATAGCTCAGTTGATGCTCAACTTCTAGTACCATATTATTTTTTTCTAAGTAAGGGGTCGATCCAGTCTACAGGTAGTTTCTGAACCGAATTGTTCAGTAAGGCATTCCACTGATACGAAATGTGTTCCAGGTCCTGTTTCTCAAAAGTATGCTCAATGATATTGAAACTGTTTTTTTCGTAAAGAAGCACATCTATCGGGAAGTCCACGTCGTTGGCACTTACTCTTGTAGAGTCAAAAGCTAAGAAACCTAACTTCAGCACTTCCTCAAATGGGCTAGAATATTTGATGTTTCGATACAAAATCGGCTTGCCATAGCCTGAGTTACCGATAATGATAAACTGAGAGCCTTCAGTTACCTCTATCCAGTTGCCCTCAGGATAAAGTAAAAACAGCTTGTGTTCGTTGTCATTTTGGAGTTGCCCTCCAACAATGGCCGACAAATTGAATCTCAAACCAGCATTCATCAGCGACTCTTTGTCTTCGGCCGCCACGCGTTTAAGCTGGTTTCCAAAGGCATTTACAGCCTGGTATAGTTTGTCGAAATTGTTGTCTTCTTTGTCCAGAACTTCCTGAAAATACGTAATTGCCTTGTCTCTTACAGATCTCAAACCGGCCGTCATGATAAACAGGGAATGGTTTTTTACCTGATGAACCGAAAGTTTTTTTTCACTCGAAACCTCGCTACCCGATGTGATTCTCCTGTCTGAAATTGCTACTAATCCCTGTGCTGTTTTTACGCCTAAACAAAAAGTCATTTTGATTTTCAAATATTATTTCGGTACAAATTTAGTGTTTTCACACCGCTAATTTTTACACTAAGCAAAATACACCTTAAATATTTCTTGATCGATGTTGTTGTTTTTGACTTGAAAATCGTTTAGGTATTTGTGCAGTCCGTATTTTATAATTTCGCCGTTTTCAGTAAAATCTATCTCGTGTTTTAGCTGAGAAATGGCTTTTTCGGCTTCATTTGAATAGCTGTCTTGTGGTCTTGCACCAGATATTCTGTAGATGGCATACTCGGCTTTTTTAATGCTGTGACATATAGCCCTCGGAAAATCACGGTCTTTTATCAGAAACTCAATGATATTCTCTTGTTTGAGGCTTTTGTATTGCTGGCGATACATATTAAAAGCACTTACAGACTTCAGTACGGCCGACCAAATGAGCAAATCTTGAGGATTGACAGTTTTGATGTCAGATACAGACTGGAAATTGAAATATCCAATATCAAGAAATCTCGAGGTTTTGTCGGCTCTTTCTAAAAACTTACCCATGTTGGCAAAATAATAGGCCTCGTCGCGAAGCAATGTGCCGTCTATCATACCTGCAAAAAGCTGGCATTGCTGTTTAATATTTTCATAGAATTGAGGCAGTTCTTCTGAGTCAAGCTTTTTGTTGGTCGAAAACTGCTTAAAGCTGAGATAAAAGCTATTCAAATGCTCCCAAATTTCTTTCGGTAATGTCTCTTTTACTGTACGTGCATTTTCCCGAGCATTCCCCAGGATATTAAAAATGGAGTTGGGATTGAGTGGGTCAAAAGTTATAAAATAAATTATTTTGTCTTCGCTGCTTTCGGTATAAAGTTCGTCGTATTTGGCCTTGTCGTGTGTGGCCTGAAGCAGCAAATCCCAATGCTGGGAAATCATTCCGGGCAAATCGTACGACAAATTGATGTTGACACTGACAAAACGTGCGTAGTTTTCCACACGCTCTATGTAACGGTTCATCCAATAGATGGAATTAGCAACTCTACTTAACATTTTTCTTTGGTTTTTATATTTCAAATATAGCCAAATATTGAATACATCCAAATTGCAGAGAAATTATTAATCAAAAGAAACAGCCTATTATGGCGGTTTGTCTGCTAGTGTGGCCAATAATATCAAAACCCTTTATGTAAGCTCATAAATACCTTCAAAGTCTTTGTTTGCAAAAAAATGACGTTAGAAAACGTGACTGTTTTTTTTAAAAAAAAGGGCACAAAAAAAGCGAGTCTTAAAAAGACTCGCTTACCACGGGGAGGCTAATGGGGCTCGAACCCACGACCCCCGGCACCACAAACCAGTGCTCTAACCAACTGAGCTATAACCTCCGTGTCGAATTGGACTGCAAAATTAGGCAAAAAAATGATTTAGTCAAATTTTGGGAGAGATTTTTTAATTACTTTTTTCTTAGGAAAAACTACCTTATTTTTGGCTAAAATTGGGTTTGCCCTTTAAATTAATCATACTAGGATGTTTAAACTTCATAAAAAGGTAGCCGTTGTCACTGGTGGAGCAAGTGGTATAGGTCTTGAAATCTCAAGGGCATTTGCCAAGCAGGGAGCAATTGTGCATATTTTCGAGCTTAATATTGACCTAGCTGAGCGTGAGGCCGACCTCATCAATGCCAGTGGAGGAAAGGCATATTGCCATAAAGTAGATGTTTCAAACCAAGAGGTGGTGATGAAAAAAATGGCTAAAATCAATGCGATTCAACCCATTAATATATTGGTTAACAATGCCGGTATTGCTCATATAGGCACGGTGGAAACCACGGAGGAGGCTGACATGGACAAAATTTACAGCATCAATATAAAAGGGCCGTATAATTGCATGCATGCCGTTATTCCTTTCATGATCAAAAACGAAGGTGGGGTTATCATCAACATGGCATCTATAGCTGCCACGGTGGGTATTCCTGATAGATTTGCATATTCAATGAGTAAAGGAGCAATTTATAGCATGACCTTGCAGGTAGCCCGTGATTATGTGGCGGACAACATCCGTTGCAACAGTGTATCGCCAGCCAGAGTGCATACTCCTTTTGTGGATGGATTTATCAAGAAAAATTATCCGGGCAAAGAAAAAGAAATGTTTGAAAAACTTTCAAAAACTCAGCCAATAGGACGTATGGCGAAGCCAGAAGAAATAGCAGCTTTGGTAGTTTATTTGGCCTCGGATGAAGCCAGTTTCGTAACAGGAAATGACTATGTAATAGATGGTGGATTTGTGAAATTGAACAATTAACGGCGTACAAATCGCTGAAAACTATACATTTATTCAAAAAAGTCAAGTGTTGAAAATTGGAGAATATTAATTTCTTCGTGCATTGGCGACTTGGCGTTATAAAACAAAAAAATATGAAATTAATAAGATTTGGAGCTTTTGAAAACGAGAAACCTGGAGTATTAACAGCAGAAGGAAAAAGGCTTGACGTGAGTGCTTTTGGTGAGGATTACAACGAGAAATTCTTTGCTACCAATGGTTTAGAAAGATTAGAGGCATGGTTGAAAACAAACGAATGTCCTGAAGTTTCGGAAGGCGAAAGATTAGGCCCTTGTGTGGCGAGGCCTTCAAAAATTATATGTATTGGCCTGAACTACGCCAAACATGCGGCAGAATCAGGTATGGATGTGCCTAAGGAACCTGTGGTGTTTTTTAAATCTACCACCGCACTTTGTGGACCCAATGACGACGTGATAATTCCGAGAAATTCCGTAAAAACTGACTGGGAAGTAGAATTGGCGGTTATAATTGGCAAAAAAGCCTCATACATTACGGAGGAGTCAGCTATGGACTACGTGGCGGGATATACCTTGCACAACGACTACTCCGAGCGTGAGTTTCAGCTAGAGCGTGGTGGACAATGGGTGAAGGGAAAATCTAATGATACATTTGCACCGCTTGGGCCATTTATGGCAACCAAAGACGAAGTAGCCAACCCGCACAATTTGCACCTTTGGCTAGACCTCAACGGAAGCAGATTGCAAGATTCTAATACCAATGATCTGATATTCAATATACCACAAGTGGTAAGTTATTTGTCCAATTTTATGACTTTGCTCCCGGGTGATGTGATATCTACTGGTACTCCAGCAGGTGTAGGACTTGGACTCAAACCACCTACTTACCTCAAAGCTGGAGATGTAGTTGAGCTCGGTATTGAAGGCCTTGGTCAACAGAAACAGACAGCCGTGGCTTGGGGGTGAATGTTTGGGTTTTTTAGGAAAAATGAAAAGGAAAGTCTTTTTAAATGTTATTTGAGTTAATTAGACTTTCCGTTTCTCTTTTTAGAATTGGCAGATGATTTATCAATATCGCCCAGATATTTTCATCAGAAACACTATCATATCCATGAATTATTTGATTTCTCAGTCCAATAATTCGTTTTGCATTTGAAATTGCAATTTCGGGGTCTTCTTTTAAAATTCGACTCATAGCTTCTCCCACAATTTCAAGGTTTCTTTCAATCGCTCGTTTTAAAAGAAGATTCCTTTTGAAGGCTGCAAATTGTTTTGGCTCATTTGAAAGAAAGGTTTCGATTTCTTCGATGGCATATTTAATGTCAAACAGACATTTAAGCACTTTTTCGTTCATAAACCAATATTTTTTCTCGGTCTAACACTTTTCTAAAAATTGGGTTTCTTACTGCTTGGTTTTCAACTAAATCTACTTTTCTCTTAAATAGTCCCTCTAGTTTTTCTTTCAAGTCCATATAGTTTTCGAAATAGTGTTTCAAATCTACCTCTGCAAATTGAATCAGGATGTCTAAGTCACTTGATTTATTGAATTTTTCGGTAAGGACAGAGCCGAAAAAGTATAATTCATTCACATTATGAGCTTCACATAATGACGAAAGAGCTTCCTCGTTATTTTTCAAAATGTCCATTTCTAAATATCTATTGAGAATCGTTTTGTCTTATACAAATATCTCAAATTTTATTGGTTATTCAAAAACGCACCTTGAATTCCAGTTTCCCCTTTGCTAAATTCCTTATCATTCCGTTACACTTTTTTTATTTTCATTACTTTTGTAAAATGGGTTTTTCAAGAACTCATCGGAATCATAAGTGAAATGTCTTAAGGCTCATTAGGAGGTGTGCTCCTTTACGTCTTGGCGACCTAGAGGTAAATAATAACCAATGAAACAAAACCTTACTACTTGTCCTAACTGTGGCCATCAATTTGATGCTGGCGAAGCTTTGCAAAAACATTTAGAAATAGAACTCAAGAAAGGTATCGAAGCCCAAGAAAAAATAAATGCTTTGAAAATAGAGGAGTTAAAAGCTAAAATGGCGGAGGAGAAACGGGTTTTTGAACAAGAAGAAAAGAAAAAAATGTGGGCTATAGCACAAACCGAAGCCCAGAAACGTTCGGACGAGAAAAATGCCGCCATGTTAGCCGCACTCAAAGAAGACAACGAACAGAAGCAAAAACTAATAATTCAGAGCAGAGAGAAAGAGATTGAGCTTTTAAAAAAAGAGCAAGAACTGAAAAATCAGCAGGAATTGATGAAGATTCAGCTCGAAAAAACTATGCTCGAAAAAACAAAAGAGATAGAAGAAGCCGCCAAAAAACGTAAAGACGACGAGTTTGAGTTAGTCAAAAAAGACTTTGAACAAAAACTGAAAGCACAAGTAGATCTCGTTAACGAAATGAAACGCAAAGCCGACCAGGGCTCGATGCAGCTACAGGGCGAAGTGCAAGAATTAGCCATAGAATCCATGCTTACGCAAGCTTTTCCATATGATCAAATAGAGGAAATAAAGAAAGGACAACGTGGTGCCGACGCCATTCAGACAGTCATCAACGAGTTTGGGCAAATTTGCGGTAAAATTATTTTTGAAAGTAAACGTACACAGAATTTCGGTGGAGATTGGATAGAAAAACTTAAGACTGACCAACGTGAAACGGGTGCCGAAATAGCGGTGTTGGTTACCCAAACAATGCCGAAAGAAATGGAAAGATTCGGCGAGAAGGAAGGCGTTTGGGTCTGTGGATTTCACGAAGTCAAGAGTCTGGTTTTTGTGTTAAGAGAGATTTTGATACGAACCACTTTAGCCAAATCGGTGAACGACAACAAGGCCGACAAGATGGGGATGCTGTATAGTTTCTTGACTAGCAGTCAGTTTAAACAGCAAATGGAGGCCATTGTAGATGGGTTCTCGAACCTCAAGAGCGAGCTAGACAAAGAGAAACGTGCCATGCAAAGAATATGGAAGGAGCGTGAGATGCAGATCGAAAAAGTTATAGGCAACACCATAGATATGTATGGCAGTATCAAAGGTATTGCAGGCAACGCCATAGCTCCAATCCAGTACCTTGAACTAGGTGGAGCGGACGAGCTAGAAGTGGAGTAAAATGATGCTAATCCATGAATACTAGCCTTTTGATAAGGTTTTTTTGAAATTATTTATTCAATATTTCATTTTAGGCACGAATTTGGATTTCATACTTTCTAGCCAAATTACCATTTTTCTAATATGAAACGATTTATAATTTTATTGCTTGTCCTATTTTCTGCCAAAGTAAACGCTCAAAGTGAATGTAATTGCCAGAAAAATTTTGATGAAATCTATCAAAAAGTGCGTGATAATTACGGAGCGTACAGCATGAAAGTCAACCCTACTACAAAACCTGCCTTTGATGCTCTTTCTAAAAAAGTGAAAGAAAAGTCGGCCGGTATTACTGACCCTCGCCAATGCTATTTTATCCTAAAGGAGTGGACTGAGTTTTTTAAAGACGGACATTTGTTTATCAATACGGTTACACCCATTTTGCCAGAAGAACCAAAAGATGCTTTGGTAAAAAGAGCGGCGGCCGTACCTCAGCAAAAGTTCATTACCGAAGCAAGTTTTCAGTCATATTTAACCTCAAATCTTTCTAAACTGGCTCATATAGAGGGTATTTGGGAAAGCGATGACAAGGCCTACAGATTGGGAATCGTTAAGGATGCAGCTAGTGAAAGTAAGTTTTACGGCTTCTTGCTCAATAAAAGAGATGAAAAATGGGTAGCAGGAAAAACCAAGTTTGTGTTGGAGCAGTTGTCAGATGCAAAGTTCAAGACTACCTATTACTACGCCGATTTTACATCTGAAGTGACGCTAAGCACAGTGGTAAAGAACCTTCTGGTGATGGAAAATGTCTATAAATTTAATAAAGTAAGCCCAATACCAAAGGAGGTTGCTTCGCAAGACGACCTCATTCATAGAGTGCCCGACTACAGAGTAGAAAAAGTAGATTCGAATAGTACCTATGTCAAACTTCCGCCATTTACGATGTCGAACGTACAGATGTATGTGAAGGAAATGCTGAAACAAAATGATGCACTCATCAGATCAAGCAAAAACCTCATTATTGATCTCAGAAATAACCCTGGAGGCGACGAGGCCGTGTTTGATGCTGTTTTTCCGTACATCGCCAACGGCCCAATTGTGCGTAGAGGATCGAAAGTAAGGGCATCTATGGAAAACCAAATATTGCTCAATCACGAGCTTAAGGCCATTCAGGATTTTCCCGAATATGCCAACAGTCTTGATCCTAAATTGAGGGATATGCTGCGTAAAATGCAGAAAAATCCGGGAACTATCTTCGCTGCTGCCGACAAAACATTTGATTTTCCCAAAAGCACCAATAACCCCCAGAAAGTGGTGATTTTGGTAGATAAAAATACCTCAAGTACTGCAGAAAGTTTAAGCCTCGAAGCAAAACAAAGTACTAAAACCATTTTGATGGGAACCAACACTAAAGGTGCTTTCGACTACACCGAAGTACGCGACTGGGGGCTGCCTTGCTACGCTTGGCGATTGGCCCTTCCGTTGGGCTACAGCTACAGGCTACCACTTACCCCTCTAGAGGGCATCGGGATAAAACCTGATGTGAAAATTCCTGACACAGAAGCCGACTGGGTGGGCTTTGCGGTCAAATACCTGAATACAATCAAATAACGATATGTTAATAGAAGCCTCCAGTTTTGGAGGTTTTTTTTTATTTTTTATGTTTGGGTTTATTTTTTGCCGAAAAACGTATTTATTTAGCGATAAAATTAAATCTTTCAATATGAGGCCGCTCCTAATTTGTTTTTTTCTGATTACCACCATGCAAGCTTACAGTCAGAGAGATTTCTCTAAAGATTTATTAAAAAATTGGAAGAAAACTGAAATTAGAACCAAAGATGGGAGCAAACTCTACGACCAAACCTACACAAGTGCCACTTTTGATATCAACGTTTTTTCGAAAGACTCGGTCAGATTGTTTTCCAACGGAAGGAGTTTCAATTATCCTTATACTTTGAAAGATAGTATTTTCAGCTTCAACAAGATAATGTTTAAGATCAGGTCAATTTCTGAAACCGAGCTAGTTCTTGATCAGGCTGACTTCGCAGATGAAACCCAAGCCCTGAGTTTAAGATTTACCCCTAAAAAGTTCTTTGATCTTACTTATACACCCAAAGCTTACATTTCTAAAAATGGCGAAAAGGTTTATCAGCAAGTAGATGGCAAGTTAGAGCCATATTTTGTTGATAAAAATATGGCTGTGATGGACTATATTTTCGAAAAATTTGGCTTTCCAGAGTATAGAAAGGGAGGTTTCGTGGTGAGGTTTGTGGTGACAAAAACTGGTGCTCTCAAAGGGGTTGCCGTGGTGGCGTCTACCAACGACAAGTACAATGACAAACTTGTAGCTGCTGTAAACAAAACCAAAGGAAAATGGCTGCCAGCTGAATATATGGGTGAAAAGGTGAATGTGGAAGTAGAATATGATTACAACCTAAATTACGCAGAAAGACAAATGACTTCTGTAGTAGATTCTGCTCAATATTCTAAAATGTATTTTGATTATGGCAACGATTTCTTTGAGCGAGCGGCTTACAAGCAAGCGGAGTCTTATTATCAGAAGTCCATCAACTACAACCCGCTAAATATTAATTCGTACTACCAACACGCAGCTTGTTTAATATTACTTCGTCGCAAAGACGATGCCTGCAAAGACTACCAACAATTGGTTTTTCTGGAACAGAAAAAAGCCAAAGTCTTGCAGGATAAGTATTGTAAGTGACCTCCAATGTGTTAATTTGATAATGAGTTAATAATGAAACTTCTAGTACTTGGTACGAGTTTTCAATAACCAATAACCAATAACCAATAACCAATAACCAATAACCAATAACCAATCACCCCGGCATTGTAGGTCTAACTTCAATCTTACTCGGAAGTGTACGTGCTGGCATTTTTATGAGGTCTATGACCATTTGGCCAATATCCTCCGGTTGGATTTTCCAAGCGTCTGCGTCTGAGGGAACATGTCCGTTAAAGTAGGAGGTTACAGAGCCGGGCATAATGGTGGTTACTTTTACGCCTTTGCTCCTTACATCTAACATGAGTGCTTGTGTGAAGCCCACTAAACCAAACTTGCTGGCATTGTAAGCTGTGCCGTTTACAAAGAAATTTGTTCCAGCCAAACTCGCAATAGTAATGATATAGCCCTTACTTTCAATTACTTGGTTGAGACAAGCCTTCACCGTGTTAAAAACTCCTGTCAGGTTAATATCAATCGTTTCGTTCCATTGTTCGGTGGTTAGGGTTTCGATATTTCCGAAATGGCCCACTCCAGCATTGGCCAAAACATAGTCCAAACTTCCCCATTTGGCGATTATTTCTTGCACATTTTGCTCCAAATCAGCGGGTTTTCTGACATCAGACACAAACCCGATGGCCGAATCTGGCTTTATTTTGCTCAAAAGCTCCAAAGCTGAGTTTACTGCCTCGGCATTTCTACCCGTTATGGCCACTTTTATATTTTCTTTTACCATGGCCTCGGCTATTCCTAAACCAATTCCCTTCGATCCACCTGTTATGAAGCCTACTTTGTTTTTCATGTTGTTTGTGTTTTATACCGCTAATACGCCATGACGAAAAGATTTTCCTCTTTTATGTCGTTCAATTCTACTGCAATTTATGTTTTCTTCTTTTAAAGATTATTTACAAATTTAGTCGGATATTTGCCTAATATTTCAATATTTCATGGATATTTCTATTATTGTGGCGGTGGCCGAAAATG
Source organism: Leadbetterella sp. (assembly GCA_035299025.1). Classification (GTDB taxonomy): domain Bacteria; phylum Bacteroidota; class Bacteroidia; order Cytophagales; family Spirosomataceae; genus Leadbetterella. Next base: position 328,286 of record DATGXK010000008.1, on the reverse strand, counting down.
GCGTTATCGGAAAGGACAATCAGCTATTGTGGAGGCTTTCAGAAGACCTTAAGTTATTTAAAAAACGTACTTCCCACCATGCGGTCATTATGGGTCGCAAAACTTACGATTCTATCGGAAAACCATTGCCAAATAGATTGAATATCGTTATTTCACGCAGCAAAGATTTAAAAATTGAAGGTTGTACTGTGGCAAATTCGTTGCAAGATGCTATTGAAATGGCCAAAAATGAGTCAGACAAAGACGAGGTTTTTATAATAGGAGGGGAGAAAATATATAATTTGGCGGAAAGCCTAGCTACCAAGCTCTATCTTACCAAAGTAAATGCTACCCTAGACGGAGATGCTTTTTTCAACCTAAAACCTTACGAAGACTGGATATTGGTTTCATCGCTTTCTTACCAAAAAGATGAAAAGAATGAATATGATTTTGAGGTATCGGAGATGATTAGAGCTTGATTTTTTAACATGAAGTGATCGAGCAATGAAGTAAATTAAGGTTTCTATTTGTCTTAATTTCTCTTAAATTTTTCACTTTCTTAATGTTAAAAAAAGAATTCGTTTGATTTTTAACATGAAGTGATTAAGTGATGAAGTAAATTAAGGTTTCTATTTGTCTTAATGCCTCTTAAATTCTTCATTTTCTTAATGTTAAAAAAACATCCGTTTTGATTTTTAACATGAAGTGATTAAGTAATGAAGTAAATGAAGGTTTCACTTTGTCTTAATGCCTCTTAAATTCTTCATTTTCTTAATGTTAAAGAAAACATCCGTTTTGATTTTTAACATGAAGTGATTAAGTATTGGAGTAAATGAAGGTTTCACTTTACCTTAATGCCTCTTAAATTCTTCATTTTCTTCATGTTAAAAAAAAGCATCCGTTTTTATTTTTAACATGAAGTGATTAAGTAATGAAGTAAATGAAGGTTTCACTTTGTCTTAATTTCTCTTAAATTTTTCACTTTCTTAATGTTAGAAAAACATAAGTTTTGTTTTTTTAACATGAAGCGATTAGGTAAACGAAGGTTTTTAAAACAAAAAAAGACCAAGAAAATTAGATTTCCTTGGTCCTCAGTGATTATCTGTAAAGTGTTTTATGCCGAATTCCTGCTCGCGTTAATGTTCCCAAAAAGTGATCTGGTTACCATTTTCTCAAAAACCGTTTTCGCATTTTCATTTGCGGTTTCCTCCACTTCTTGTAAAGCATATTGCTGAATAGCCAAAAGCGGTAACACAATATTTTCTCTGTATTCCACTGACATCATGCTTATGGGGTCAGTTTCCATCAACAGTTTTTGGCCAGAAACCAAAAGCATGTTGTTTATACTTCTTTGTTGTTCTTCGTACAAAATATTCCAAAATTCGCCATACACAGGGTCGTTTTTCATATAAGAAGTCAGCGGGAAGTACGTCTTCGAAAGTGCCATCATGCTGTTCTGCATCAAGGTTTTGAAGTACAATGAATTTTCGAAAAGTTCTTTCAATTCCTGCAGCTTGCCTTGGTCAATTTTGTGCTGAAGAGCAGTACCAAAGCCAAAGAATCCCGGTACGTTTTGCTTCAGTTGACTCCATGAACCTACAAACGGAATGGCTCGTAAGTCACTCAATTTAAGCTGACTAGAAGTGCTTCTTTTGCTCGGGCGACTTCCAATCTTGGTTTTTCCGTAGTATTTCAGTGGGCTTTTGTGCTCGAGATAAGACACAAAAAGCGGGTGATTTTTTAGATCTAAATATTTTTTGCCACCTACTTCAGCCAATTCTTCAATAAGTTCACGTTCTTGGCTGCTTATCAACGATTTGTCGTCGGTGAAGATGTCGTTGATAATTCCTGCCGACAACAACTGCTCGAAGTTAAAAATGGCCTGTGGTTTTGATCCGTACATCGACGAAATTGTTTGCCCTTGTATGGTAATCTGAATCTCATTATTGGCAATGCTTGGACCCTGTGAGGCATAAAACTGATGTGTTTTACCGCCACCACGAGCCGGAGGACCACCTCGGCCGTCAAAAAAGACGACGTTTATGCCATTTTCCATAGAGACCGCCGTAAGATTCTCCTTGGCTTTGTAGATCTCCCAGTTGGCTTTTATGTAACCGCCATCTTTTGTACCGTCGGAGAATCCAAGCATAATGGTCTGGAAATCAGAGCGGTATTTGAGCTGTTTTTTGTAATATTCCAGGTTATAGAGTTCGCCCATTGATTGTCTGGCGGTATCTAGGCCTTCGATGGTTTCGAAAAGCGGAACGATGTCGACATTTATTTCTTCTATGCCACAGAATTTAAACATGGCCAGCACTTCAAGTACCGAACACGAGGAAGTAGAGTTTGAAATGATATATCTATGACAAGCCTTTTCGCCATTTTTGGTCTGGATTTCTTTGATGGCCTTGATGGTTTTGAACGTATCTTTCACCAAAGGATCCTCAAAGTCATCTTCGTTAATGGTTATATCGTTGTTGGTCAAAAAAGCCACTTTTTCTTCGTGAGACCACTCCGAGTAGGGGGTTGTTGAAACATTGTATTTGCTTACAACTGCCTGAAAAACTGCTTCGTGTATGCTGCTATCCTGTCTGATGTCTAGACTAGCGAAGTGCATGCCAAACAACTTCACTCTTCTTATAAACCTATCCAATTCTCCCAAAAACATGGAGTTGTGGTCTTTTACCATTTTGTCTCTAACCTCGGTCAGGGCTGCAAGAAGTTCTGCTGCTGTAAGGTCATTGTTAAGACCAAACATGTTGGTGTATATTCTGTTGTTGATTTTATCCAAAAGCGGAATAACACCTTTGAACGTGAACCTACGTCTGATATCTTTGAAATGATTGTAATAACACTTCAAAATGTTGGTTCTGAGCTCTTGAGCAACTTTCTTGCTAATTTCGGCCGTTACGAATGGGTTACCGTCTCTATCGCCACCTGGCCAAAAACCTAGGTCAATGATGGATTTGAATGCTTCGTTTTCGTCTAAAATATCGTTATAAATGAGGTCATGTAGCTGACCGATAGCTTCGTAATAAACATGTCTCAAGTAAAAAATGATACTTTGAGCTTCTTGAACTGGCGTTGGTTGCTCATCATTGATAAATGGCGTTTTGCCCAACTGTTGCAGTAGGGCATCTATGGCGTTTATATCATTCGTGGCAATACAGGCTTCCAAGTCTTGGATGATTCTGAGTACCGAGTTTGGATAAAATTGCGTTGGGTGAGCCGTGAAAACCACTCTTACCTTGAAGTTTCTAAGTTTTTCTTTTACTTCTTCAATTTTGCCATGCTGCGAAGCCAAGGCAATAATAGATGCCAAAGTTCCCTTGGTATTGGTGGCATTAAGTTTCTCGAAAGCGGCATCCTCCACGGAGTCAAAAAGCACCACTTGACGTTCTATGTAAGTGATAAATCTGAACAGAAGGTCTATTTTCTCCTTCTCTGTTTTGATGTTGGTATATCGCTCAAAGAACGAATTAATAATCTCTTTAGGAGTTTGGCCATCTTCAAAACCTTGTTTGGCTTTGTCATGCAAAAAGGGCATAAGTGTGCCAATATTGGTCATTTTATCGTACGGCAACCTCGAAAAGAGGGTGTTGAATACCAGATATTTGTTATGAACCTCTTGGGTAAATAGTGTCTCAAGATTTTGTTTAGACATGGTTTTGTTTTTCCAAATGATAATAATTCAAAACAAAGATAATAAAACACAAAAAAAAGTGGGAAAATGAGAATATTTGTTGGGGAAAAGCAAGTAAAATGTTATTTTTTCCAAATTAAATATTGGTAAATTGATATTTTTTAGAATAAAACGTTTTTGCGAGTCCTAAAAAAGGCTGAGCTGTCCAGAATGTAAGGGCAGAAAATCTGTGTCATTGAGTTTTGGAAATTCGAAGTTGGGGAAAAATTTGTCTTTGGCTATTTTGATGGATTGTTGAAGAGAATCTGCCAGTATTCCGCTGCCTTTCATTCGCTCCTTAGGTATTTTGCTGCCCAGATTTCCGCCATGAAGGCTACGGATTTGGTTTAGTATTTTGTCTGCTCTATCCGGAAAATGAGTTCTGGCCCATTGCATAAAGATTGGTTCAACGGTGTCGTTTAGCCTGACCATGGTGGATGAAAATCCGAATGCTCCGTTTAGATAGAACTGTTCGGCTAAAGCAAAAATTTCGTGACTGTTGATGGCTGGAATGATGGGAGCTATCATGCCAAAAACGGGTATATTGTTTTCGGAAAGGACTTTCATGGCTCTAAGTTTGTTGGCCGCTGACGATGTTCTGGGTTCTAAAACTCTCCGAGTTTCTTCGTCTAAGGTGGTGATGGACAGTGCCACAGCTACCAAATTGTCTTCTCGAAGTTTTTTAAGAATGTCTAAATCTCTCAACACAAGAGCGTTTTTGGTGATGATGGTCAGCGGATGTTTATATTTCAGGCAGACTTCTAATAACTGTCGTGTGAGCATAAATTTCCGCTCGGCAGGCTGATAGCAATCGGTATTACCAGAGAATGAGATGGGATGAGGTACATAATTACGTTTCTGAAAGTGCTTTTCGAGTAAGGTAGGGGCGTCTGGTTTGTAAAGAATTTTTCGTTCAAAATCCACCCCAGCATTCAGTGACCAATACTCGTGTGTGGGTCGTGCATAACAGTAAGAACAGCCATGTTCGCAGCCTTGATAAGGGTTAAGCGATTGCACAAAAGGCAAGTCTGTGCTTTTGACTTGATTTACAATCGTTTTGGCATGTACTTTTATGAATTCTGTCTTGGTTTTTATTTCTTCATAGTCGTAATCGTTTTCCCAAAACGGTACGGTTTCCGTTTTGTCAAAGCGATTTTTTACGTTGTTTACAGCTCCTTGTCCTTTCATTTTCTAAAAGTAGGGAGCTGAATCTGAATTAGAAAAAAATGCTAAATTCCTTGGAGGCTTTTGGCTATTTTTTTTGCCAGTAAGTTAAGATTGAATTGTACTAATCTATTCTATCACCTTATTTTTTCTGCCAAAAATAAAATATATGAGTCCACCAAAAGGCACAAAGATGGTCACCAACACCCAAATGAGTTTGTGATTGCCTTCATATTTGGACCTAACGATGTCTATGATGGCGAAAATCATAAAGAGCCAAAATGAGAATACTGTGATTTGCCAAAAGATCAAACCGAAAGAGGCGGATAAGTAATTCATGGTTTATTTTTTTGATAAAACTCCTAACATCCAAGCGGCTAAAATACCCACTGCAGTACTCAAGGCGATGGCATAAATATAGCTCCGAATAAGAAATGCACCGTTGTCTTTACCGAAGATATTGAATAGGTCTTTGGTATATGCAAAGTAGGCTATTTCAAGAAATAAAGGTAGTAGTAATATCCAGAAGTTGATTTCCAGGTTTTTGGTGAAATAGTACACCAAGGCTGAGATTAAGAAAAGAGGAATGGCGACAATAAGTTGAATGATTGGCCCTACCCCAACTTCGCTGCCCGGATAGCTACTTTTTGTAATAATTAGTATGTTAGAAATGAAAGCAAGAATTACGATTCCGAGCAGAATAAAATACATTTTGTCCATGAGCTATTTATAATGGTTTTGTTTTATAAAGATTCTTATTGTCTACTTAAGTTTTCTAATATTTGGGTGAATATTTCCATGTCGGCCTCATCGTTCCACACATTTATGGATAGTCTGATAGCCTTTCCACGATAAGAAACGAATACTTTTTGGTCAGAAAGGGCTTTCTGAATGGTCTCTATTTTGATATTTTCTGGCAATCTTATTCCAAATAAATGGGCTGCTCGAAAGTCTTCATTTTCAATCCAATAGCCTGCTTTTCTTAGTCTTTCAATGTAAGGTTTTCCTAGGTTTTTAGCGTAGTTTTGAATCTCTTCTGGTTTCCATTCTATCAATAAATCAAGGGCTTTTTCCACCATAGGAAGGTTGATGAAATTACTAAATTCACCCATGTTGTACCTAAACGCACCTTCTTGATATTCAGACTGATAATTGATGAGATTCTTGAAATCTTGACTATTTTTTCGTCCAATCCAGGTTTGTTCGAGTGGAAAACCGTTGTCGAAGTATTTTCCAAAATAGGCCAAAGTGGTTCCATAAGGCCCGAGGAGCCATTTGTAGGTGGCGGCAACTAGAAAATCAGGCTTTATTTTTTGAATATCAAGTGCATAAGCTCCCAAATGTTGGGTGGCATCTATGATAAATAAGATATCATTTTCGGCACATTTCTCTTTGATTTTTTCGAGATGAAAGCGTGTGCCATCTGCCCAATGTGTAGGTGAAATACAAACAGCTAAGGCCTCAGAATTCAAAGCTTCTATTAGGTTCTTATTCCAGATTTTACCTCGGTTTTCGAGTTCATCGGGTGCTTGGATGGTCTCAATACTTACTTTAGGATTTTCGGAAATTAGTTCTCCCCATGCATATACATCGCTCGGGAATTCCTCGCCTACCAAAAGCACTTTGGTTTTATGATTGGGTATTCCTTTTTTCAAAATGTTTTTTACAACAGTCGCCATACCGTAAGATACCGAAGGCATTATGGCAATCTGTTTATAATCAGAGCAATTGATGAGTTGGGCAAATCGCTTTCTTACAGTTTCAGCAGTGTCAAAAAAATGCTCTTGGATTAATTCATACGGCTGTGATTTTCGTAATAAACCCTTTATACCAGCTTCTTCTACCACTTTTGGCAGTGGTGACATGGTGGCACAGTTGAGATAATGTATATTTTCTGGTAATGAAAAAAACTCTTTTTTCGGCATTCAAAAACTTATTTAGGCAATCTTTTGGCGTACCAAGTCATTTGGCCTCGGTGGTTAGCTATGTGTTCGGCTACATGAAACCACTTGCAGTAGTTGTTCCAATCCCAATCTTTGGTCTCGCCTGAGAGCAGCCATTTGTCATCTCTTTTCTTAAATTCCTCTTTACTTTTGGCTCGAACCTCGTCCATGGCGTCTTTGTAGTAGCTCAGTGGGTTTCCTTTAATCTGTTTTTGAGCAGCTTCTCCGAGGTCCATGGCCACGTTCCATTTCTCCTTATTTTCTTTCGAAAAATCTTCGAGATTATGAAAAGTGATGTCTTGGTAGATTACTTCGGTGGCCGCTATGTGCATCATCAATGAACCAAAAGAATTGGATTCTTTGTCGTGGATGTAGTCCAATTGCTCAACCGTCAGTTTTTTGTGGTAGGCAATTACTGAGTTATTTAGCCAGTCAAGCATCGAAATTAATGTTCCGATCTGAGGGGAATAGCCTGCTAATGGACCTATAATGTTCAAATTTCTGTCTTCTGGAAGTGTTTTTCCATAAGCATTGCGGGGAAGTACAAGACCAGTGGCACCTAGGGCAGCAAATCCGAAAGATTTTTCGATAAAATCTCTTCGGGCTAATTTTTCAATTTTCATGTATTGTTTTGGTTAATCTTCAATAAATGTAAAGAAAACGAAATCATTAGCGAAATTTTCCTCAAAATTTTATATTACGGTTTTGGTGCGGGCTTTTTGCCAAAGAATTTTTTCTTGAATGGCTTTTTGAAGCTACGTTTTTCTACCGAATATTCCGGTGCTGGACCAAGTCCCAGGCTCTCCGTTATATTTTGTTTTTCTACTTCTCTTTCTAGAAGTTTTTCTATGCTGGCTATTTTACGTTGATCTTTTTCGTTGATGAAAGTGAACGATGTACCTGTTGTCTCAGCACGAGCTGTACGGCCAATTCTATGAATATAATCTTCGGCATCGCGAGGTACATCGTAGTTGATTACCAAGTTGAGGTTATTGATGTCAATACCTCTCGAAAGTACATCCGTAGCTACTAAAATATTGAAATTCTTGTTTTTAAATCCCCTCAAATATTCCTCTCGCTCCTCTTGGCTATTGTCCGAAGAAATACCTCTGGCCATTATTTTTACTTTTCCTAAAGCCCTGATAATCTGATTGATCATGGATTTTTGTGAAGAGAAGATAATAATAGTAAGGTCTTTTTTATCTTTTAATAGATGAATTAAAAGTGGAAGTTTTTGGTGATCAGCCGCTAAGAAAAACTGTTGGTCTATACCCACGGCCGGTTTCGAAACTGCCAGTTTTATTTCTTCAGGATTTCTGAGGATTTTATTAGCAAAGTCTCTGATTTTCTGAGGCATGGTGGCCGAAAACATCAAATTTTGACGATTGACAGGTAGATGTTTGATAACATAAAGTATGTCATCCGAGAATCCCATGTCCAACATTTTGTCAGCTTCGTCAAGCACGAGGCATTTGAGATCATCGAATTTGACATCGCCTGATTTCATATGAGCCAAAAGCCTGCCTGGAGTTGCGATGATGATATCAGCTCCATCCACCAAGGCTTTGCGTTGCTGGTCCCAGTTTTCTCCTTTTCCTCCGCCATAAATGGCTAAAGATGTAGCTCTTATGAAATAACTAAATCCCTCTATTTGTTCATCTATCTGTTTGGCCAACTCACGAGTGGGTACCAAAATCAGAGCAGTTATGTGCTCGTTTCTACTTCTTATGATTAAGTCCAAAAGCGGAATCAGATAGGCGGCGGTTTTGCCTGTACCGGTTTGAGCAGAGGCTATGAGATCTTTACCTTCTAGAATAATCGGAATGGCCATTTCTTGTATTGGCGAGGCCTGAAGGTAGTTCATGGCATCTATGCCTGCCAGTACGTCTTCGTGTATATTGAGTTCGTTGAATTGCAATTGTTTACTATTTATTTTATTAGCCAAAGCTAGAATAGTACAAATATAGTGCTAAGACGGCAAAGGTCAATATATTGGCGAATTGTAGACGAACCAAAAAGGGCTGGATACTGAAACTTTTCTTACTCAAACTTTCCTAACCTCTGTATTTCCGCCACCATTTAAAGTCAAACTTACAGGTTGATTGTTTTTCCAGGCTCCTCTCGTAAAGTCTGGGATATCCACAGTTTTTCCTTTTTTCATTACCGAGAGTTCACTTGCATGAGCTATGGAACTCCATGCGGCGGCATCATAAACGTCTTGGTCGAGCGGTAAACCGTTTCTTAGGCAATCGATTAATCTCCAGTCCATAATAAAGTCCATTCCGCCGTGTCCACCTACTTTTTTGGCTATTTCGCCAATGTGTTTTACCAGTGGGGTGGTATATTTTTCCTCAATTTCTTTCAGCTCTTTTTCGCTCATCCAGTCTTCTCCAAGTGCAATTTTACCTGGCTCGGGCCATTTTTGTGCTACTCCCTTGGTTCCGCTCAACAAATGAATTCTCGAATACGGCCTTGTGGAGGTTACATCATGTTGGAGCATGATGGTTTTGCCTTTTTCGGTTTTTATGATGGTTGTGTTCATGTTGCCCCTGAACGGTTTTCCTACATAATCCTCATAAAAAGGGTCGTTGGCTGCTAATGATTTGGCCATTTCACCCATTTGAAAATCGTTGGACGAAATAGCCACCAAATGATCAAATCTATCGCCACGGTTGATATTCAGACATTGCGAAATGGGTCCTAGGCCATGCGTAGGATAGAGGTTACCGTTTCGGTTGGCGTTTTCGTTTAGCCGCCACATGTCGGAGTAGGAGGTTTTCCCGAAATTGGCGATTAGTAAATTATGAATGTAGGCCCCTTCGGCGTGAATTAATTCTCCAAAAAGACCATTTCGGGCCATGTTGAGGGTCATTTGCTCGAAAAAGTCATAGCATGTGTTTTCCAACATCATGCAGTGTTTTTTTGTTTTTTCGGAGGTCTCTACCAATTCCCAACACTCATCTATGGTTTTTGCTGCAGGCACTTCTAAGGCGGCATGTTTACCATTTTTCATGGCATAAACAGCCATTGGGGTATGCAAACTCCATGGCGTGCAGATATACACCAAGTCAATATCGTTGCTCTCACAGAGTCCTTTCCATCCGTCAACACCGCTGTATTCCCGTGCTTTTGGTAGATTGGCTTTGGACAAAACGGACTGTTGTTTTTCTACCCTTAATGGATCTTTATCGCAAAGGGCCACTATTTCTACGGCCGCTATTTGGCTCATACGTTTCACAGCTCCAGGGCCACGATTGCCCAAACCAATGAATCCAATCCTAACTTTGTCCAGTTTGGGAGCTGCAAAACCACTCATATTAAATGTTTGATTGGCTTTGGGCTTAGCAAAATCGCTTTTTTCTGATGTAATGGCCGCATTAGAGATGCTCGGCAAGCTAATGGCCGCCGCACTTGTGCCTATATTTTGGAGGAATTTCCTTCTGTTTGATTTCATTTTTTGTTTGGGTCGGTTGAATATTTTATAAACTCTGAATTCTTAACTTAGAATTCAGAGTTTCAAGATTAATAAATCCTTACAGTTTTCGCATATTCACTGGATCCCAATTAATAGCTTTTTTCTGAAAATAGCTTTCATTACAAGCCAAAACTGGAGCGGCTGCTCTGAATCCAAAAATAGGGTCTTCAATGGTAGCTTGACTTCCTTTTCTGATATTTTCGAAGAAATTGCCAAAATGGTTGGCATGCTCGTCTGTACCTGGTTCAGGAGTGAATTTTACCTCTTTTACTGGTTCTGCCTTACGGTCTGCTTCCGTGAATTTGGCGTTGTATTCTTTCTCGAATTCTTTTTGTTGGGCATCTGAGAAGGTAAAGTAACTGTCGTAATTTCCGAATCCGGGTGCTTTTGGGAGTTTTTTCTTGCTCAATGTCAGTCCGTTACCTGAGAAATCTATTTGACCTTCGGTCCCTATTATTCTGGTGTTGTTGTTAATGGTTCCCGCATTGGCAAAGTTCACTCTCAATACCATCTGAAATTCCTCATGTGTAGCTGCTTTCGGGTAATCCAAAATAGCCACCATCACATCTGGCACGTCACGTCCTTCTTTCCAATATCTTAGCCCGCCTGAAGCAAATATTCGGTTTGGTCCTTTGGAGTCTACCACATAATGTACGCCTGTTATTAAATGTACAAATAAGTCACCAGCCACACCAGTGCCGTAGTTTTTATAATTTCTCCAACGGAAAAAGCGGTTGGCATCAAAGGGCATTTTAGTGGTGTCTTTTAAGAAAGTATCCCAATCTACGGTGGTCGGAGATGCATCTGTGGGTATGGAATAATTCCAAGCTCCGATGGCACTGAAGCGGTCTGAGTTAGATTCCACATAGTTTATAGCTCCGATGTCTCCTGCTGCAATAATTCTTTTGGCTTCTTGAAAAACACTTCCACTTATTCTCTGGCTCCCTACTTGCATGGTTTTGCCAGATTTTTTCCAAGCGTCTATTACTGGTTTACCTTCGTTGATGGCCTGTACCATGGGTTTTTCGCAGTACACATTTTTGCCTGCATTGAGGGCGTCTATCGTGATTTTGTCATGCCAATGGTCTGGAGTGGCAATAATTACAGCATCAATGTCTTTTCTACGAAGAATTTCTCGGTAATCGCGGGTGACAAACATGTCGTTGCCAAAGGTTTGTTTTACTCTTTCTAGCCTACCTGTGTACAAATCGGCCGCAGCAACAAGTTCCACTCCGGCGGTTTTCAAGGCTGCTTTTGTGTCATAATGCCCCTGAATTCCCATGCCAATGGTAGCCAATCTTATTTTGTCATTGGGGCTAACTGAAAGACTTTTGATTATGCTGAAGGGTTTTGCTACCGTACTTACACCTGAGAGCACGGCCAAACCGCCTATATTTTTAATGAATTTTCTTCTTGAAGCTTTCATATATTTTGAAGGGTTGAATTTTTTGTACCAAATATAGCGATTTCGTATCCTGATAGCGTTATTTGACTTAGATTTTAACAAAAAAAATACACCTCAAAAATCTCGAGGCGTATTGTGTTTATATAGGTTTAGGGGTAAAAAACAAACAAAAATGTTCCACCGCAGTGGAACATTACAAGGTCTTATTCGATAGGCTGGGTGCTTGCATAAATGAGTGCTCCACCTGCAATGGCTAAATCTTTTAATAAACTCATCATCGACATTTGGCCAGCATCACCACCCTTCATGGCTCCTGGTAAATGAATGGCAAAAACGAAAATCAAAAGTAAAATGGCCAATAGAGTAGCCGCCATTCGAGCTTTTTTCTGGATGATGATAGAAACTGCTGCTGCGATAAGAGCCACGCCAGTAACATACACCCAGATAGCTCCACCCGGAAGAGGTACCATGCCAGCCATAGCATCAGCGGCCATAAAGTGTAAAATACCAAAAATGGCCATAGGAACAGCCAAAAGGAAACGACCGAGTTTGGTCAATGGACCGATAATTTGCTCCATAATATCATAGGTTTAGGTTAGGGTTAAATAGAAATTCTCCGAAAATTAATATTTTTTATTGATTTAAAACAAAAAATAAATATTTTTTTTTAATCTCTCTTTAATTTTCCCTGCTTTCACATTAGACTTTGCAATATTCTATTTTTCTAGATTTTAAACCTCAAAGAATGGAAGTTTTTTGGATTAGTTAGGATGTGAATAAAATGCAAAAAGCCCCAAACTGGGGCTTATGCACGATATTACCAATATACTAAATAACTCCTTCTTCTATTTTTCGGCTTTCTGCTTGATCTACGAGTTCATTGTAGCTGTAAACGAGATTCTTGGATTTTGCTCTTCTTGAGGCTAGCAATTTTCCGACTTTTATTTTGTAAAAATCATAACCCAATACCACCAACAGAAATGAACACACCACATAAAATACCTTAAACTCAAGAGCCTGGTATATATAGCCCGACACAATGGCACCAGTCACATAGGCGACCATTATACTTAGTAAGAGTTTACAACGATTTACGAGTTCCTCATTGTTTCTGAATTCTTTTTTTGTAAACATAGATACCAATATGGCGAGGTCGGTGGTGAGACCTGTTAAATGTGTGGTTTTCACGGTAAAGTTGGAAATGCTTGCTGTGAGTCCGTTTTGTAAACCCATAGCAAAGAGCATCACCATCAATAAAATTTCGGTTTCGAAGAGGGTTTCGCGATAGAAAAACTGGCCATAGTAACCCACTATTGCTAGGCAAATGATTTCCATCAGAATAGGTAAACTGTGGGCCAAATAAGTACTTTTTTTGTTGAAATTGATGACCAATTGGTTAGAAACAAAGCTTCCCAAAAAGAACATTAAAATCCATCCAAAGACCACGGTTATTTGGTAGGTGTTCCCTTTAACTATCTCGGCGGCTAAGATGGCGTAATGACCAGTGATGTTTGACGAAAACGAAAAAAATATGAGTAAAGAGGCTATGTTGACCATTCCTCCCGAGAATGCAGTCAAAGAACCCAATTTTATATTGTCTGCTATTGTTCTACTGTTGCTATATTTCCTCAGCATGGTTTTTTAATGTTTGCGTAACGCGTTTTTTTATTTACTGAAAACCAATTTTGCGATTCCGCGGGCTTGATTGTCTAACTCGAGGTTGAGTACCATTTTGTGCTCGTCGAGGTAGGTCAACAAGTAGTTTTCGGTAGTGCCTTTGTCGTATTTGAGTTGCAAAATATGCCCCCGGCCTTTTAGCACCCATTTTACTCCTCGGGTTTTGCGGTTATTGGTGAGTTTCAGGTTACCGTTGGGCAGGAAAGTCCAAGTCTCTGCTTGGTGTATCACCAAGTCCTTGGCTATTTCCATTTTTTCTATCTCAGATATGGTTTTGACTATTTCTGAATTTCCCAAAAACTTATCGGTTTTTTCGTACTCCCAATCCATTTCTTTCCATTGCCCAACTATGGTTTTTTCTGGGTTAACAGCGGTTTTCAAGAGGGCAGTGAAGCCAAAAAAAGTTAGGCTCGTCACGACGATGGTTATAAGTGCTTTTTTCATAAATGTTTTCTTTTCGTCAGTGATTAAGAGAAATTAGCTTTCAAACTTCAAAATTTGAATTAGAGGTTGACCTCAGTTGTTGCTCGCAAAACTATTTTGGAAGAGTTCTGCCAGTTCTCCTCGCTCTGGCACAAAGGTTTCTGTGTAGAGAGATATTTCTTCATGGTCTATGTCGCTCTTTTTGATTAAAGGCTTGATGTCGAAGCTGTTGCGATTAGGATAGTCGGCATTCTCGTTGGAGTTGATAAATGCGAAATCTATCTTATTGCTTCTCATGAAGCTATCGAACGCACCTTGGTTGTAACCCGTGAAAATATCTTTTCTGATGATGTGAATCTTGGAGTTGTATTTGTTTTTCAAAACACTAAGGCCTTCTTCAAAAGCTTCATTGTTGAGTGTCTCTATGACTTTCGATTTGGAGAAAAACAATAAATCAGTGATGGAGTCATTGGTAGAATAACCATGTACCAGCACGATATTGTGTTTTTCGTTGCCAAGTTTATTCTCCAACACATATTTCAAAAAATTCAAAGATGAGATAGAAAAATCTGTAGTTATAAGAATGTTTTTGTTCATGTCTGTACAATGTTTTATTTGATTGTACAAACCTAATATTGACTTATTAGACTGATTTAAGAGGCAAATTAATATACCATTAAAATATTTGAAGGAGATTAGACTGGTATTAAAATTCTGAAGTCACTGGGTTATTGGAACGACTTTGCGAGAAATATTTTACAAAAAAACGGACTTTTGGAGAAGAACTCAATGAACTGGAAACGCTAAATTTGAAGAATTTAATACAAAAAGGAAACGATGTTAGAATTGGCCAATAGGAAGTTTGATTTGGACGGTGGTGCCCACATTTTGGATTGAACTCACGAGGAGCTCGCCACCGTGCATACGAATTATATTGCGTGTGAGAGGAAGACCAATGCCGTAGCCCTCAAAATTTTGTGTATTAGACGCCCGAAAGAAAGGGTCGTAAATGTAGGCCATCTCGTTTTCGGGAATACCGATTCCGGTGTCTTTTACCACCAAAAGTATATGCGAGTCCGTAGAGCCGAGCGATACATTCACAGGGTCGCATTTAGAGTATTTACAGGCATTGATTATAATATTGCTTACGGCCAAATGTAAAAGCTGATTGTTGCCATTTACTTTAAGTTTCATGGGGTTTTCGGGCAATAAACTCATGTCTATCACTATCCTGCTTTTCGGGTTTATTTTCTCTGTGGTAGCTTTTACATCCCACAGTAGTTGGTCCATTCTTACTTTATCAAACTTCACGGTTTTGCCATTAAAGCCCGTTTGTGCTAAAAATAGAAGTGCCTGCGTTTTGTTGTCGAGGTTTTCTGCTTCCTCCAAAATAACCTTCAGCGTTTCTATGTATTCTTCTACAGTTCTTGTTTTATTGAGTGTCACATCGGCTTCCCCAATGATGGCCGTAAGTGGAGTTCTGAGTTCATGAGAGGCGTTGCTGATAAAATTATTTTGGGTGTTAAATGACGTTTCCATGCGGTTCAGCATGTTGTTGAATGTATTCGCCAGTTCGTCCAGCTCGTCTTTGTCTCCTTTTTCTTGAAGACGCAGGTGGAGGTTTTCGAGATTGATCTGTTTCACTTTTTCGGTAATTTGAGTGATGGGCCTAAACACAAACCGCATCAAAAAATAAGAAATAATGACGGCCAGTAGAGAAGCCACGATCAAAGACACCCAAAGGGTTTTGGTTAGATATTTTTTTTGATGAAGAAGCAGATAATTTTCGGCAGAACTCACCACAATATAATTTTTGTCGTTGAGCGAAATCATTTTGCCTTTTGAATACACTTTTTTGTTGAAATGATCGGCCTGTTTGTTGGCTACAATGTTAAGATAAAACCCTAAAGGTAAGTGGGTTGATTGTGTTTCTTTTTTGAAGTCTTCGTTGCCGTTGTAGAAAAAAAGGTAGTTTTTCTCGTTGGGAAATTCGGCCTCGATACCATGTATCAATCCTTCTTTTTGGTCGTGATTAGACTTGATTTTTCCTTTTATGACGGTATCGATGTGGGCTTCGAGGAGTTTATAAAAATCGTCTTTAGAGTAAGTGTTTTCAAAAAAATAAACGAATCCCCCGAACACCAGAATGATCAAGAAAAAGGATGTAAGGAGCAGGAGATTAGATTTTACTTGAATTTTCATGAATACTTGTTATCTCAAAACCAGATTTAGCCTGAGTTTGAGAGGAGCTAGGTTTTGTTTAGAACTATCTTTGGTATATCAAAGAAACTACAAAAATCAGGGCTTGTTGTAAAATTTGGATTAGAATATGATGAGAATTTGCACTACAGTTTCATCACATAGCCCATTCCTATCATGGTCTGTATAAGCTTATTGTCGCTTTGGGCATCTATTTTTTTTCTGAGGTAATTGACGTACACATCCACCACATTGGTACCGAGGTCGTAGTTTACGCCCCACACTTCTTCTAGGATATCTAGGCGGGAGAGAACGCGTTCTTTGTTTTTAATAAAGAAAAGCAGCAGGCGATATTCTGTGGTAGTGAGCGAAACTTCCTGGTTGTTTCTAACTACCGTTTTTGTATAGTCGTTTACCACCAAGTCGTCTATTTTATAGATAAATTCCTCTTGAGTGTCGGGTTTGGGCATGGAGGTGTTCTCGGTTCGTCTTAACAGATTACGGATGCGAGCCAACAATTCGATGAATTTGAATGGCTTTACCAGGTAGTCGTCGGCATTATATTCAAGGCCCATCACGATGTTTTCTGAGGTGCCCAATGCAGATAGAAAGATGATAGGAACCGATAAGTCTTTCCGTCGGATTTCTTTACAAACCTCATATCCGTTTATTTCGGGTAGCATGATGTCGAGCACAATGAGATCAAAACTGTTTTCAAGAGCGAGGTTTAGGCCAGTTTTGCCATCAAAGGCCACCGTGACCTCAAAGCCCTCTTCTGAGAGTCCTTTTTTTATGAAAGAAACAACATGGGCTTCGTCTTCTACCAACAGTATTTTTTTCATGAAAGAATATTTTTTTATTCTGGTTTGATGTCCGAAACGAGAGGTTTTTTGTAAACGGTCAAAAATAGGCTTTAGAGTTTTACTTTGAAACAATTTTTGAAAATAAATAGGCTATTGCATGGATTATTTGATTTGTAGGAGGTTTTGGAAATCGCAAAATGATTGTTTGGGTACTTTCATGATAGCATTTTGTGAAAAAAAATAAGGCCGCCTATAAGGCCGCCCTATTCCGTTCAATCATCTTATTCTATCTAAAATTAGAGGGGTTAGTATCCTGGGTTTTGGTCTTTTTGCTCAATTTTAGGGTTGTTGTCTATCTCTGTTTGAGGAAGGGGCAACAATTCATGTTTGTTAGCAGCAAAGTAAGAGATTGGCTCAGCAGTTAGTTTCTTGTTCTTTCTCCATCTGATAAGGTCAAGATTACGAACTTGTTCTGCGGCCAACTCTACATAACGTTCGTGTTGCAAGGCTTCAAAAACCTTGGCTTTTGAGTCACATGGATAGTTAGCAGTAGGATAAGCAGGCATAGCTACTGATGCTCTCGCTCTGACTTGGTTCATTAGTGAAATCGCTCTTGCTGAGTTACCAAGTTCGTTTTCACACTCGGCGAGCATCAACAGAACGTCTGCATAACGCATCACTCTCATGTTTATACCGCTGGTTGCAAATCCAGCATTAGATTTGTAAAGAAGAGAGTATTTTCTCCAGCTTATTTTCATCGTTTTGCCATCTACTGTAGATGAGTTCCCTTGCACTGCATTGTCATCCATTACGTCCTTGCCGTTGTTGAACTTGTCTCCTGCTTTCCAGAATGACATGTCAAAACGAGGGTCGTTTTTGGCATCGCCTTTGGTGGTTTTCTCGTAGTTAGCCAGAATTTTGTTAGAAGGGATGAGGTTTCTCCAGCCAATCGGCGAATACTCTTGTGTTCTGATGGTTTCTTCCTGTGCACTGTTTCCGTCGCCATCTGGGCCACTCCAGTTGAAAGCTCCGTTTGATGGGCTGAACACAAATTCAAAAATTGACTCGGCATTGAATTCGCCTTCTTCATTAGTAAGATCTAAGTAGTTATCAACGATTTTGTAACGACCTGAATTTACAACTTTTTCCAATTCAGTTTTGGCACTTGCGTAGTCTCCTTGTTGAAGGTAAGTTCTAGCCAATAATACCTGAGCAGCTGCTTTTGTGGCTCTACCGGCTTCGCTAGCAGGATAAGTGTCAGGTAAAGCACTTTCGGCCGCTTTCAAGTCGTCAATTACCTGCTTGTACACCTCTTGTTGAGTTGCTCTACCTTTAGATCCCTCTACTGACTTAACATATTCTGTATACAAAGGCACGCCACCCCACAAAGTACCAAGCTCAAAATAAGCCATGGCTCTTAGGAATTTGGCTTCTCCAGCCACTCGATTTTTGATATTAGCTGAGAATGATGCCGTAGTCTTGTTAGAACTTTCAATAACTACGTTAGCACGGTGAATAACTCTGAACCAGCCCGTGAAAACATCTCTGGCGACTGAGTTGCCTGGGTCGTTTACACCTATCAACAACTGATTTCTTGGGGTTTCGAGCTGGCCACCACCGGTTGCCATTTCGTCGCCACGAAGATCATGTAAGAAAAACCACTCACGAGCTCCAAGACCAAAGCCTTGAAGAAGAGCATAGGCACTATTTACGCCAGCTATAAGCTCAGCATCATTTGTAAAGTACGTGTCAAAAGTTACCCCATTTGGGTTAATTTTGTTCAGGTCTGAGTTGTCGCAGCTCAGTATGGTTGCTAGACCAAGTGCCCCTGTGAGAAACAATATTTTTTTCATTTTTAAATATTTTTTAGAATTAATTAAAACCAAGATTTAAGCCTACAGTCATGGTACGTGCCTGTGGATAAGCACCATAGTCTACGCCGTTGAGAAGGTTACCACCAGTAGATGCTATTTCTGGGTCATACCCAGAGTAGTTGGTAAATGTTAGCAAGTTTTGGCTTGTTACATATAATCTTGCTCGAGTCAAAACATTGTTGGTTACTTTGGCTATTTTGACTGACGGTAAAGTATAACCTACCGTAAGGTTTTTTAGTCTCAGGTATGAGCCGTTGTCTAAGAATCTATCGGAAGTTCTGGAATTTTGATTTGGATCGCCGCTTACTGCACGAGGTACGTCAGTGGCGGTATTGGTTGGAGTCCAGGCATTTAGTACGTCAGCAGATGCATTGAAAAGTCTTAGCATACCTTGGCCAATAACTTTTGTTCCGTTGTAGACTTTGTTGCCATAAACCCCTTGGAAGAATATAGCAAAGTCAAAATTCTTGTAATTTCCGGCGTAATTGAGGCCGTAAGAAAACTTCGGAAGGTAGCTTCCAAGATAAGTTCTGTCGCTGGCGTCTATTTTGTTATCACCATTCAAATCTCTGAATTTGATATCTCCAGGTTTGGTTCCAGCATTTTGATAGGGTGTTTTTGGGTCTCCGTCGGCCCCGTTGGCTGTCGAAATTTCCCCTTCGTTTTGGAAAATTCCTGCTACTTGCCATCCATAAAATGATTGTATAGGGTGACCAACTTCTGTGCGAGTAATGTCAAATCCTCCAAAATCGGCATTGCTTCCTGCATTAATTGTGGCGTTTGCCGTCGCTAGGCTCAATACTTTGTTTCTTACCAAATCAAAAGTACCTGTAATGGTCGATTTTAAATCTTTTTTGTCAAGACGGTATCCAAGGGCAAGTTCAAAGCCATTGTTTTGCATACTACCCACATTGGCCAGTGGACTGCTCGAGAATCCGATGGACTCAGGAAGCGGTACACGTAGCAAAAGGCCATCGGTTTTGCGAGAGTAAACTTCTGTAGAAAGGGTGATTTTGTTGTTGAAAAGAGACAAGTCAACTCCCACATTTTTCATTGTTGTCTCTTCCCAGCTTAGGCCTGTATTGCCCAGGCTATTAAAGAACGAACCCAGCTGAGAGGTATTGCCAAACGAGTAGTTGGTATTGTTGGCAGATATAAGTGGCTGCCAGTCGTAGTCGCCAATTGAATTATAACCTGTAGTACCTATGCTTGCTCTTAACTTTAACTCCGAAACAGTAGCTAGGTCTTTCATAAACGACTCCTCGCTTAGCCTCCAACCAACTGATACTGATGGGAATGTACCCCATTTTCTTTCAGGTGCAAATTTTGATGAACCATCACGACGAACAGTAGCACTAAGTAAATACCTGCTGTCGTATTCGTAGTTCAGACGACCCACGTACGAGATCAGTGTGTTTTCGGTGATAGAGGTATTACCACTTATGTTAGAGGCTCCTTGTACCTCTTTGATATTGTTGTCGGGTCTTTGGCCTGAGATGGTTATACCTTTAAATTGGGCATCTTGTTTCTCGGCTACGGCTGTAGCACTTACCAGATGTTTTCCGAATGTTTTATCAAAACTTAGCTGATTGGTGAACACTGATGAAAAGTATTCTCCCCTGTTTTGAGACACTTCGGCGGTTTGTCTGCTACGATTGCCATCATTGTAAATAGGCACAAACGAGGTGAAAATTGAGCTAGCATAGTCTCCACCCATAGTAAATTTATATTTCAACCAGTTTGTGAATTTCACCTCGGCAAACATACTTCCCAATACTTTATATGAGCGGTTAACTCTATCTTTTTGTTCTTGAACCACTATTCTCATCGGGTTTTCTGGGTCAGTAGCATCCAAACCTTGGGCCGTGGTGCTATATCCACCAAGTTTGGTAGGATCACTCACTGGCCAGTAAGGTACCATACGCATGATGTTCATTATTAGGCTTCTACCACCTGCACTTCCTTCGCCTATTCTGTTGTCGTTAGATACCATCATGGTTTGACCTACTGTGAGGAATTTTGCTATGTTGTGGTCTGAGTTTAGTCTTATACTTCTGCGTGCGTACTCCGTATAAGGTAGAATACCCTCTTGCTTGAAGTTTCCTAAAGAAAGATAGAACTTAGACTTTTCTGAGCCTCCCGAAATGGCCAGTTGACTGTTGTAAATTGGAGCTTTTTGGAACATCACATCTTGCCAGTCGGTTTCGGTTTGGCCAAATGTAGTAGTGGCACCTTCATATATGGGTGTGTTCATGTTGCTGAAACGCCCCGGCACGGCTTGTCCCGAAGCTGTCAAAAGTGCTGTTCCGTATTTAATATAGTCGGCACTATTGAGCAAGTCCAAGGTTCTCCATACCGACTGTGTACCCACATAGTTGTCCAGACTCACACTTAATTTACCTGCTTTTCCCTTTTTAGTCGTAATGAGCACCACACCGTTGGCAGCTCTTGATCCGTAAATGGCCGCTGCACTCGCGTCTTTCAGAACCTCTATAGATTCTATGTCGGCCGGTGCAATGGTGTTCAGACCGCCTCCAGGTACGCCGTCTATTACATAAAGTGGGTTGGGGCTAAGGCTGATGGACCCAATACCTCTGATTCTTACGGTAGGTTCGTTGCCTGGGCTACTGCTGTTTACGACTGACACCCCGGCTACTCGGCCTTGCATAGCTTGTGTAGCACTTATAACAGGCTGAACAGTAAGTTCTTTGCTCGTTATGGACGAAACGGCTCCCGTTAAGCTGGTCTTTTTCTGGGTTCCGTATCCTACTACCACGAGTTCGTTCATGAGGTTTTCGTCTACTTGTAGAGACACATTCACTTCATTTTGGTTTCCTACTTTAACCTCTTGGTTTTTATAACCCAAGAAACTAAATACCAAAGTAGAGCCATTGTTTGCTTTGATTTCATACTTACCGTCGCCGTTGGTAACTGTACCCAAAGAGGTACCCTTTACTACTACGCTCACACCAGGCAGTCCTTCGTTGTTTTCGTTCAATACAAGCCCTTTTACTTGGGCAGATAGGCGTGTGAATGAAAACAGACTTAACACGAGAATGGACAAAAACCTTATTGACTTTGTCAAGAGGTCTTTTTTGAAAGGTAAAATTTGACCGTGTACCATAAATTTTGAAAAATTGGAAATTGGTTAATTAAATATTTGAGTAAAAAAGATTCATAATTGGTCAAGGCACTTTATCTGGATTGTTTATCATTTATGATATATTTGCAAAACATACAAAAGTGTCATTTATACACATATTAATATGTGTCAAAAGTACACAAAAAAATAAAATGTCAAAATAATATCACAATTTTTATTTTTAAATGAACTAAAATTGTTTTGAATGTCAATAATTCTTTAAAAAATTATATTAATAGATAAATCGTTAATTAGAAATTTTAATAATGAAACCTATTTTCCTCTGTTTCGGGTGTTTATTGCTTTTCGTCGCATGTAAAAGAAATGGTGACACCCTGTTCGAAAAAATGTCAGCTTCTGACACTAACATCAGTTTCAGCAACGACATAATTTCCTCGGACTCATTAAATGCCTTTACTTTTACCAACTTTTATAATGGAGGTGGTGTAGGAGTTGGAGATTTTAACAATGATGGACTGAGCGATGTCTTTTTTACAGGAAATCAAGTGAGTTCTAAGCTTTATCTGAATAAAGGAGATTTCAAATTTGAAGATATTACAACCTCGGCAGGGCTGAACACGCAATCTTGGTGCAACGGCGTTTCGGTGGTAGATATAAATAATGACGGTTGGGACGACCTATATATATCTGTAGGATATCATAAGTTATTGAAAAATACCCAGAATCTCCTTTTTATCAATCAAAGGACTAAAACACCCACTTTTAAGCAACAAGCCGCGGAATACGGACTTGATTTTGCTGGTTATTCTACCCAATCGGTTTTTTTTGACTATGATATTGATGGAGATTTGGATGTTTTTTTATTGAATACCTCTCCTGATACGCAAAATCCGAGTTACCAAAGGGTGGCTATAAATGACGGCTCTCATCCTTCCGCTAGCAAATTGTATAAAAATGACGGGTTAAAAGACGGACATCCTGTTTTTGTTGATGTTTCTGAGGAGGCGGGCGTAACTTACGAAGGACTCGGACTTGGTGTGGTGGTTTCAGATCTCAACAATGACGGACTTCCGGATATTTATTGTTCAAACGACTTTATGAGTTCTGACGTGCTATACCTTAATAAAGGCAACGGCAAGTTTGAAAACGTAGTGAAAAGTGCCATGCCTCACACTGCTATGTCGGGGATGGGCATAGATGCCGCAGATATAAATTTGGATGGTAAAGTGGATGTCTTCCAGCTAGATATGATGCCCGAAGAAAATGCTAGACAAAAACAAATGTTGGGAAGGCAAGACTATGACCGCAAAGAATTGAGTGTTTTGAGTCCATATTTGTATCAATTGCAATATATGAGAAATATGTTGCAGGTAAATCTTGGAAATGAGGGCACAATACCACAGTTTAGTGAAAACGGCCTTTTGGCGGGAGTTGCGAAAACGGACTGGAGCTGGGGAACCATGCTTTGTGACTTCGATAATGACAATTTCAAAGATATTTTTATCTCAAATGGCTACCGGAAAAATGTGACAGACCTGGATTTTATAAGCTATTACCGTAACAATAACATGTTTGGGTCTGATGCTTATCGTAAAGAAAACAGGGCAGACCTAATAGAAAAAGTACCGGAGATTCCTCTCAAAAACTACGCTTACAGAAATACCGGCGATTTACAGTTTGAAGATGTTTCTAACAAATGGGGATTGGACGAACTTTCATATTCCAACGGATCAGCCTACGCTGACCTTGACAATGACGGAGATTTGGATTTGATTATTAACAATTTGGATTCTGAGGCATCGATTTACAAGAACAAAACCAACGAAAACAAATCGACCAAAAGTATTAGAATAGACATTGAAGGTAGCGAGTCAAATCTTTCAGGTTTTGGTGCGAAACTAGAAGCCTGGGTAGGTGGCAAATTATTGCTTTTTGAAAACTACCCAGTACGAGGCTATCTCTCTTCTGTACAAAAAGGAGTTTTGGTGGGCTTAGGTCAAAATAATACCATCGACTCGCTGACTGTAACTTGGCCAGATGGTCATTCTCAGGTCTTGAAAAACCTAAAAAAGAACCTGAAACTTCGATACAAAGATGCCACATCGACAGATTCAAAAAGTAAAAAAATAGAGCCTTTGTTTCAATTGGTGGAGGACCAATTTGACTACCAGCATTTGGAGTCAGACTTTAATGATTTTAATCAAACGGCCTCTCTACATAAAATGCTCTCGAAGTTTGGACCTACTGTCGCTAAGGCTGATATCAATCTAGATGGTTTAGAAGATTTTGTGGTTGGTGGGGCATACAGAGGAAGCGAAACCATGGTTTTTGTTCAAAATTCTAAAGGTCAATTCTCGAAAACCCAAGAAATAAGTACCAGTAAAAACATGGAAGTTGGTGCTCTTGCGTTCCTCGATGTGGACAAAGATGGCGACCAAGATTTGGTTTTCGCTGGCGGAAGTTGCGAGCGACCGCTTGATATTCCAGAGGCCTTCCAGCCACAGCTGTGGCTTAATGATGGCAAAGGGAAATTTAGTTTTTCACCGACTTTGCCAAGTATAAATGTAAGCAGTCAGGTGATTTTACCGATAGATTTTGACAAAGACAATGATTTAGACCTATTCATAGGTGGTCGAATGATTCCAAATCAATATCCATCAGAACCGAGCAGTTATATCCTTAGAAATGATAATGGAGTGTTTAAAGATTTAACCTCTCAAGTAGCACCGTTTTTAAGAAATCTGGGTATGGTTTGCGATGTTGTGGTTACGGATACTAATAAAGACGGCTTCGCCGATATCGCCATGGTAGGAGAGTGGATGCCGCTTACCATTCTTCAAAATACCAAAGGCAAGTTTACGCTGAAACAACAACAAAATACCGAAGGCTGGTGGAATACAATTGAAGTCGCCGACTTAAATAAGGATGGTCATGACGATTTTCTACTGGGTAATGAAGGACTAAATACTTTTTATAAGGCCAGTGCAGACCAACCTGTAGTGATGTTGGCCAAAGATTTTGACAATGACCAAAAACTTGACCCAGTGATGGGACACTACCTGCAAAATAAGCTCGTTCCGGTGCATCCGAGGGAGAATCTCAATTTACAAATTATCGGATTTCGAAGGAAATACATCACTTTTAAAGATTATTCAGAAGTATTGTTTGATGATTTGTTCACCGATGAGGAGAAAAAAGGAGCACTTAGAAAAGAAGTCAAGGAGTTGAGAAGCTGTATGGCAATGAGTAATGGTAAGGGAGATTTTGACCTGAAACCACTGCCATGGCAAGTGCAGGCTTCACCTATTTATTCATTCATTGTGGATGATTTAAACCATGACGGCATAGCTGATATTATCTGTTCGGGTAATTTTCACCCCAATGAGGCACATCAAGGACGCCAAGACGCATCTCGCGGAACGGTTTTGATAGGCAAAGGCAAGGGTACATTCGAGGCTTTGAGTTTTGAGAAAACTGGGCTAAACCTCCTCGGTGACACCCGAAAAAGCCTTTATTTCACTAATTCTGGCACTTTGATTACGTTTTTTAATTCTTGGAAAGCACAGGTATACAAAACCCAGAGGGCATTGAAATAGATTATTCCAGAAAAGTTTTTAGGCTAGTTTTCAGACTAAAACAACAAAGTCAAATGACACATAAAGCTATTTCTGAGCTTGAGTTGTGAGCCAGAAAGATCTTGAGCTATGGGTTTTTGAAGCGAAAAACCAGCGGTTATTTTTTTGTAATAAACTTCGCTACCGAGCATGGCCGTGGTAAGGTATCCACCTGAGAATTGGTTGTCAATACCGTTCTGTTTGTCGGGACCATTGTATTCGCCCAAGACGCCCAAATTGGGTAAAAAAGTGAAATCTCCAGCCGTTAATTGCATAAAACCGTTCACTATTGCTCGGCTCTTGTTGGCAAATTTATAATTGTTCTTGTTGGTTCCGTTTATTTTATAACTGAGGTCAAAGTTTAGTCCAATATTATTCTTTCTGACGGTATAAATGCTGTTGATGATGTAGTCAACTGAACCCGTGCCTAACTGAAAATTTGGATTGGCCACCTCGTCTTGGCTAATTGCATAGTTAAATTTGCCCGTAGGAAGTTTTATTCCTCCACCCAAAAGCCAAATATGATCTATTGAATGGGCTGTACTATCAAAAAAAGTATTGACCAAATTGTAATGTGCCAAAGCTGATACGTCACCAATTCCCGAAAGTGTTTTTCTTTCGCCAGAGGCCATTATGGTTTGGGTATTAGATTGTAGAGAACCCATGAGAATCAGTTGCGTTTTTTTGAGTGGATATAACCTGAGCCAAGGTTCTATGGACTGGAAATTTTCTTCGGTTCTTAGTAAATTACTGGTAAAATGCGAATCAAAAGTTTTGGTTTGATATCTCAGTCCACCAAAGTTAAAATGAGATTGCGGCAAAATACCAAAAAATGAAGAACCATTTCCGCAGCCACAAACATCACATGCTGAGGCGTTTAGAGAAAATATGAAAAGGGAAATAAGTATGAGTTTTTTCATGATAATTACCAACCTATGTAACCGATTGGGGTGATGTTGTTGAGTCTTAAATAACAAATGGCTTGGCCTCTGTGGTGAATGATGTGATTTTCTAGAGCATAAAATAATCTCCAAACTGTGATATCCTCGCCGGCATAAGGCTCCATTTTCTCGAGTGTTTCGGGTGAAGTTTCGGTAGCTATTTTGCCCACCCAAGCGTAGAATTCTTTAATCTCATTTTCAAGGTCGGTCTTCGAAAGCTTTTTCCAATAATCCTTTATTTTGCTTTTAGCTTCTGTGGGGTTTTCTATTTTCAGTCTTCCACAAAGTTGGGCCGTGTTGAAAGTGATGCAATGCACAAACTGCGTTCTCCAAGAGAAAGATTCTGGAGTATATTTCCAGTCTAATTTATCTTCGGGCATTTGATTGAAAAGTCTCAAAGTGTAGCTTTCCGAACTTTTCCAAGCAGAAGCGAACTGCTGAGAAAACTCGTTTTTGACTTTTTTCTTGTTGGCCAAACTTGGGAAGCTTAAAGCACTCAATGCCAGTGTCTTTAATGCGGTTTTTCTGTTGATATTCATTTTATTAAAGTTCAAAAGTAAGATTTCCCCAATAGCTTTGATAGTCGGCCTTCGGGTTGTTTTTAAGTTCTATCATGTGTACAGTGCTGATCATCCAATATCCATTTTTGTCGAGAATCAAACTCAAAACCCCATTTTTGTCAGTTCTGAGCTTCTGATGCGTAGTTTTTTGGGTATCGGTTTTGTGCCAAGCCAGTATCATTTTGTTGGCAAGCGGCTGATTTTTATACAATACTCGTACTTGCATTTCTTGTCCAACTTTCAGCAAGTAAGGGTTTTTCAAAGCAATGATTTCCAGAGGCATACCGGTGTTTTTTTTGTACGAATCGTCGCTTTTGTTTCCAACTTGTACTATTGATTTGGCACAACGGCTGTAAAATTCTCTCGAAGCTTTATTGAGTTGTCCGTTTTTCTTTCTCAGCTCATAAATGTTCTCAATACCATCTTCTTCCAGATAATCATTGAATTTGTCGGCTTCAAGTCCAATAAATGAGTTTTTAGAAGCCATGCTCAAAAGGTGAGTTCCTTCCGTCGTAAATTTTACTGGAATGGGTAGTGAGTCACTTTGAATTGCTTGATTCGTTAAATCTCTTACTCCAGATTTGGTGTGAATTTTTAGATTTAAGAGCCTTTTGATTCTATTGGCCCATATTTCACCCGTGAAATCCTCACCTACATACAAGCGTAAGTCTATGGTTTCGTTTACATACAGTCTGAATTTGCTCGGCATCAGCCAAAATTCATGGGCGAATAGTCCAGTAAAGAATAATGCAAAAATTAGCGTCAGTTTTTTTCTCATGTTCGTTTGATTTTTCGTCTATACCAAAGTAAAAAGCCAGTAATGGCCAATAAACCAGGGGTAAGACCTAAGATGATGTAAAATATTTTAAGTAAATGTCCGCCAAAATTTCCCACGTGTAATGGAAAAACAAAAGCCTCGAGTTTGTCTGTAAAAGCAAGTTGGTCGAAAGTGCCAATCTTAAGCAATTCGCCATTTTGAGCATCAAATACAATCGAGTTTCCGCCAGCAAACATTTCGTTTTGGCCTTTTATGTTGCCTCTGATACTAAATTTTCTCTCCGGTTGAGTCGGAAAATAAACATAACCTGGCTCTAAATCGGGATGAATCTGACGAGCTTGTGCAAACATTTTGTCAAAGGACATTTTGGCCAAGGTATTCTTAGGTGTAGGAATCGTTTCTTTATCCCAAGTTTCTTTTTCAAAAGCAAAAATATTCATCCAGAAACCTGTAAAAAATATGATGGCATTGAAAAACAAAGACAAAACGCCCACAATTCTATGCAAATCAGATGAGAAGGTCCTCCAGTTTTTACCTTTGAGTTTCACTTTGAAGGTCAGGGCTTTCCAGATGGATTTTCGATAAACTATAAAGCCCGTGATGATAGAAATGAGCATAGTCAGCCCAAAAATGGCCGAAAGTGCCGCTCCAGGCATACCTAGATGCAATGAAAAATGCAGTTGGAAAATCCACTCTATCCAGCCCACTTCGAGGTCATCGCCTCTACCGTGCCGCAGGATTTCGCCAGTGAATTGGTTGATGGTTAAGGCACCCAAGTCATAAGAGATTAACCTTGCATCATTTAAATAAAGTCTAAAATGATATGGCAGTTTTTTGTCGGCATTTGGATTTACCCAAGCGAGTCCATCCACATGGGTATATTTATCTGTTATGATTTTGTAAATACTGTCCAACAAAAGCGGCTTTTTATCCGATACTATCGGTTTTTGGTAAAAAAACTCTTCCAACTGGTCTTTGTAAACCAATATAGAGCCACTAAGGCCATAAATCAACAAGAAAAATCCTGTGATTAGCCCAAACCATTTGTGGAGGCTATAAACTAGTCTTAATAATTGATTCTTTCTCAATTTTTTACAAATTTCTCAGGATGTTTATCAAACTGATCTTTGCACATTTTACTGCAAAAACCATATTGCTTCTCTTTATGGGTCGAAACCAGTTTGGTGCCTTTTTTAACCGTCATTTTGCAAACTGGATCCGTGCCATTTTTTGCTAAAGTTTCAGCTTTCTCTTTTTTAGGGTCTTGTTGAAAAGCTATGGCTTGAATACTTACAAGAACACTGAAGATTAAAATTACTCTTTTCATATTTATTTGATATTTAATTATGGTGCAAATCTTTTGTCTTTCAAAAACGACTCATCGGTGAGTGTTTTTAGAAAGGCAATGATTTGGCTTTTCTCCTTTTGATTAAGAGCGATTCCTCTTTTTGTATTTTGCTTGAAAATAGGGTCAAGCGTCTCTAAGTTTGCCATGTTTCCATCGGCATAGTGGTCCAGAACGTCTTCTAAACTTATAAAACGCCCATCGTGCATATAAGGGAAGGTATATTCTATATTTCTCAGGCTCGGTACTTTGAACTTGTACTTGTCTTCTTTGAGTTCGGTTATTCTATATCTACCAGTATCCACAAAATTCCTGAAAAAGTCAGTCGGTAGTCCGTTGGATCTGAAAGACTCATCGGTAAACAGTGGCTCTGGGTGACAACTGGCACAACCTTTTTCGTTAAAAAGTGTTAGTCCGGCCTTTTCATCTCCACTGAAACTGGCTTTCCCTGCTTTGTATAGGTCGTATTTGGAGTTGGCTGAAACCAAAGTGAGCATAAACTGAGAGAGCGATTTCAGAAATCTTTCCGTTGTTACCTCTTCCGACCCAAATGCTTTTTTGAACATAGGAGGATAGGTGGCGTCTTTCCTAAGTTTTTCCAAAACATTACCTATCTGCTCGTCCATTTCTACTGGGTTTTCTATCGGAGCCAAAGAAAAAAGGTCTAGGTCAAATACTCCGCCATCCCAAAAGAAAGTCTTCCCCCATGCCAAATTCTGCAAGGCGGGTGCATTTCTTGGACCTACCAGGCCGTCAATACCGTGGCTTTGTGCATGCCCATGATGTGTAAATGCATACGGTTGATTATGACATTCGGCACAAGAAATAGTCCCATCTCGAGAGAGTTTACCGTCGAAAAATATCTTTTTTCCCAATAAGAATCCATCCTCAGTGATGGGGTTGGATTCCATTTTGTAAGAAGTATTAGGAAAAGTATTCGGCTTTTCGAATAATACCAAAGGAGTATCGGGTTTGGTAGTTTCTTCTGCAGAACAACCCCAAAGTAATAAGCAAACAACAAGTACAATTCCTAATTTTAACTTCATTTCGGCTTACATTTTGTCGTTATGAACATGTTCTACCGCAAACATGTCTTTGTAGTTGTTAGCCACTGCTGTGCCCAATGTTGGGTTCATGATGGTATTACTCTCTGCTATTTTCAGTGTTGATTTAAACACTTTTTGAGCATCGATGGCTAAATGAACCTCTGGGGCAATATTTTTTCTTACTTTAGCTAAGTCAGCCATTGTTAAAGTAACCGAACGAAGGTTATTGGCTGTTTTGGCCGACATTCCACCAAATCCACCAATGTGAAATTTGTAACCTTTATTTGCGGCGGCTGATTTTGACGAAGTTCCCTCCATTTTGAAGAAAATATAACCCGAGTTCCATGACCAATACATGTTGTCTGTTCCGTAAGAGGCTGGGTCAAGAACACCCGTTCTTTGCGAAACATCAGATACTGATTTGGCACTGTCTACACCTACCATAAATGACACAGAGGTGTAATCACCAGCTGGAACATCTGGCAAGGTGATTGTATGGCTAGATTCAACCGACTGCCTAACCAAGAAATATTTATCTGCAAACTTTAACTCTGTGCCATCAGACTTTTTGAGGCTAATATTGCTCACAAAGTAGTTGAAAGTAGAAATGGTAAAATCTTCACCCGAGGCATTGGTGTAAGTCTTAGTATTTAATACCACAGGGTCAGTACCCACCAAGTTTTCGAAGTAAAGACTTACACTGTTTTTATCGTTTGGATTGATATCAGAAGTTTCACAAGCACCAAAAAACACAGAAATACTTAAAACTAAAGCAAATGCTATTTTTTTCATTTTTTTGAAATATAATTTTTTAAATAAATAAAAATATACAACGACTTGGATAGAAAAACAAAGCCATTAATCATCAATGGATTATGCTAATGACAATTCCACGATGATTGATTTTAATAAAAATTTATCTTATAAAAATTATACCTGCGGAGGGTGAAAAAATGAAAAGGCGTGTAGGTGTGAAATGCGGTTTTTATATTGAAAGTTTTGAATAGACTTTTCTCTAAAACTTTTTGCTGGGAAATAATTTGAGAAAAAAGGATTCTTCTGAACTACTTCGAACGACAACAACTTCGAGATAAAATTATTGGTAGCTTGTTTTTCGTCTTCCTGCTCTGCTTTTTGTATTTGTTTGGCCAAATAACATTTACCATCGCAGTGCATTTCTGGTCGGTTTTTGTTTACGCAATAATTTTTGATGATGTAATCTTTGTGGAGTTCATAATTGACAAAAAATATAGGAGCCAAGAGCATCTTAAATGCCATGGAAACAAAAAGCGTTGCTCCAATTATTTTTTTACTCAATTCCATTCGGCTGCAAAGTTAAAACAGGATTTAAAAATAAACGTGACAAAAATCATATTTAGTAAATCGTAAAGCTCATTTTTTTCTCTTTTTCGTCTTCGGTGTCAATTTCATTAAAAATTACAAAATCATTTCTGTTTGGGCCTAAAAACTGCTTTACTGGTGTTTTGTTAATTGTTGCTTAAAAAATTTATATTATTTATTAAATTATTGCAAAAGCAGTACAGAGCAGGATACTATTTGCTAGAATAATTTAAAAATTTATAAAAAAATTACTAAGGTGATTTTTTTACATATCACTTATTCTCAACCTTAAATTATCTTTTTTATGAACCAAAAATCTACTTTTCGAAGTAGAGGTTTGCTCTTACTGAGTTTTATTACTGGTTTGATGCTCCTCTGTTCTTCATTTGCTTATTCTCAGATTAAAGGAAAAGTAACAGACCCCAACGGCGACGGCCTAGTGGGTGTTAGTGTTGCTATCAAGGGTACCACCAAAGGTACACAAACAGACATCAACGGAAGCTACAGTATTGAAGCTGCCAACAACTCGGTGTTGGTTTTTAGTTTCGTGGGGTATGAATCCAAAGAAGCTACAGTATCTGGCCAAAAAGATATCAATATCTCGCTCGAACTGGACGACAAACTCCTGAGCGAAATAGTTGTAGTTGGTTATGGTTCTCAGCTCAAAAAATCTGTGACTGGTGCAGTGCAAACTGTGGGTTCAAAAGAAATCAAAGATATTCCAGTATCTCAAATGGCACAAAAACTTCAAGGCCAGTTGGCGGGGGTTCAAATCAACCAAACGACTGGTAAGCCTGGCCAAGGTATGAACGTTCGTATCAGAGGCCAATTGTCAGTGTCGGCGGGTAGCGATCCTCTCTATGTAATCGATGGTTTCCCAATAACCGGAAACATAGGTCAACTCAATCCTGATGAAATTGAGGATATTTCGATTTTGAAAGATGCTGCTTCTACTTCACTGTATGGTTCGAGGGCGGCCAATGGCGTTGTAATCATCAATACAAAGCGTGGAAAGTCGGGTCAAACCAATATTAGTTTTAACACTTTTGCAGGTACACAAGTGGTGCCAATGAAAGGTCGCTTTCAAATGATGACAGCCGAGGAATTTGCTCAAGCAAAGAAAGAGCATTACGAAGATTCAAAACTACCCGTGCCTGTTGAGTTTCAAAATCCTTCTCAATATGCCGGAAAAAATAATGACTGGTTTGATGCCTTATTGCAACGAGCTCCCGTGCAAAGTTACAATCTAACCATGACCTCTAACAAGGACAAACTCAAAACCTCCGTAGTGGCTGGAGTTTTCAATCAGGAAGGAGTAGTTCTAAATACCAAATACAATAGATACTCGCTCAGGGTAAACAGCGAGTATGCGATTTCTAACAAAGTAACCATTGGAATGAATCTGGCACCGAGCTATGTGACTGATAATACACCTCGTACTGATGGTACAAGAGGAACGGGAATATTGTTTAATGCAATGCATACCTGGCCAATTATGCCTATTTATGAGGCTGATGGTAAAACACTTACCTTATTCAACCGCTTCCCAGCGAGTACGGGTAATATTTTCGCCTATCCCAATTACGTAAGGTCGGCTTATGAGATTAAAAACGAAACCAAGCAAACCAACCTATTGAGCAATGCTTACATTTCTTATAATCCAATAAAAGGTTTGACATTGAAGTCAACCTTCAATGCTGAACTTCTGGGGTCTAACTTTTTCTATTTTAACCCATCAACAGCGACAAGTAACATCAATACTGCCATTCCTGTTACAGCCGTTTCTACCCGAGAATACACCAACAACGTTGGTTGGCTAAACGAAAACTTGGCTACTTACAACAAAAGTATAAACGAGCATAATTTCGAGATTTTGGGTGGATACACCAATCAGTCTTTCAGAAGCGATATAAACCGTATCACCTCAGATACTTATTCTGACGACCGCCTACCAACTATACAAGGAGGTATAAATATTAGCCGAGCAGGTTTTGGAGCAACAGGAACTTTTGGGGGTACAGGTACCAACGTTCAGGAATGGGCATTGACCTCTTTGCTGTCTCGTTTTTCTTATAACTACAAGAGCAAATATCTCTTTACAGCTTCCATTCGTCGCGACGGCTCCTCTCGTTTTGGTTCCAACAACCGTTGGGGTACTTTCCCATCTGTTTCAGCAGGATGGGTATTGTCGGACGAAGATTTCATAAAGAATATCGAAAAAATATCTTTCTTGAAATTGAGAACTAGCTGGGGTGTTACTGGTAATAATAATATTGGTAATTATACCCAATACGCTTTGGTCAACAATACCGTGAATGCCGTTTTTGGAAGTACAATTGCTCCAGGAGCAGCCGTAACTTCCCTTGCTAACCCTAACTTGGGATGGGAGACTACCAGACAAGTTGATGTGGGTTTGGATATAGGCTTATTGAATGATCGTTTCCAGATTGTTTACGACTATTATACCAAAAAAACCAGTAATTTATTGTTTGCCGTGCAAATACCTCAAGAGGCAGGTTTTGCCAATTTCAATGATAATATTGGGGAAATCAAGTTTTGGGGTCACGAAGTGGCTTTGGTCACTAGACTGCTCACAAAAGGGAAGTTGAAATGGACTTTGAATACCAATATTTCATTTAACCGTAACAAAGTTTTGGCTCTGGCACCTGGTATAGACAGGGTTTATGGACTACATCATATCACCAAAGTTGGACTGCCGTTTGGACAATTCTACGGACACATAGCCAATGGTGTATATCAAAATGCCGAAGATCTCAAGAATTCGCCTAAGGTACCAGGCCGCTCTTTTGTGGGTACTATTAAGCTGGTCGATATTAACGGTGACGGTGTAATTACCAACGGTGGAGATAACGATGACAGAGCCATAATGGGAAATCCTTTTCCTGATTTTATATATGGTGCCACTACCAATCTTACTTATGGAAATTTTGATTTGAACATAGTAGGTTCGGGCTCGCAAGGCAACGATTTAATGGTGCGTCATTTGTATAGTACTGCTAATTTGGACGGCGTGTTTAACTTCCACAAAGAGGTGAAATATCGCTGGCGTTCAGAGGCCAATCCTGGCAAAGGATTTTATGGTACTACCGTAGGTGGAGGTACTGTGACAGGTATTGAGCGTGACTGGTGGAATAGTCGTTTCATTACAGATGCCTCGTTTTTCACTATCAAAAACATTACTTTAGGTTATACCATTAATAAATCCAATAAGCTTTTCAAATCAGCGAGAGTTTATGGGTCAATACAGCAAGCTTTGGTATTTACCAAATATTGGGGAGGACAAAATCCTGAGACTAGTGCTCAAAACGACGGAAATGGAGACGGAGGAAACTTAAGCCCGGGTGTTGATCAATTTAACTATCCGGTACCTCGTACTACTACATTTGGTGTAAACTTTAACTTCTAAAAAAACATGAAAAAAGTAATAATATTCTCTCTTTTACTCAGCTTTGTCAATTTTAGCTGTTCTGATGATCTTTTAAGTATTACGCCCGAGGTTAACCTTAGTACTAATACATTCTTCAAAACCGATACCGATTTTATACAGGCCGTCAATGCAGCTTATGCTCCCTTACGGTCAATTCATAACATTACCTCGGTTTATTTGACAGAACAACACTCTGACAACGCCAGATACGTGCGTAACGTATTGTTCGGTGCCACCGAAAACCAGTCTAACTTGGCAGATTTCAATGTTCCTACTGCAAATGGCTTAACTTCTAATACCAATGTTTTGGCCTTTTACAGACAGAGTTATTTGGTCATAGCTCGTGCCAACCAAGTTTTATCATTGATAGATGAGGCTACAATTACTGATGCTGTTAAAAAGAATGTCAAAGGTCAGGCTTTATTTTTGAGAGCACTTACCTATTTGGATTTGGTTAGACTGTTCAACAGGGCTCCGTTGCAGTTAAAACCAGTAACTGGCCGTGAGGATGCCGCTGCACCCCTAGGTACTGCCGACCAATTGTATGCCCAAGTAATAAAAGATGCTGCTGAAGCGGCTGCGTTGTTGCCCGACAAAAATACGCAAGCTGCGGGCAGAGCCACCTCTGGTGCTGCTCAAATGGTACTGGCCAATGTGTATTTAATTCAAAAGAAATGGGCAGAAGCTGAGACTGAGTTAAGAAAAATCGTTTCTGGTGGGCAGTATAGCCTAATGCCTAATTATGCCGATGCCTTCACTACAACCAATGGTCTGAAAAATGGGAAGGAATCAATATTTGAAGTGCAATATTTAGAAGGGGCGGCAGGTTTACAAGGTAATTTCTTTTACAACATGACTCCTAGGCCTATCACTGCCCCAGAATTGACAGCTTTGACAGGTACTTCAAATGCCCAAGGTCTGACTGGTGATGGAAATAACGTACCTACTCCAGACTTGGTAGAGGCTTACGAAGTTGGAGATAAAAGAAAAGACGCATCTATCGGGTACGTTACCCTTTCAAGTGCCATACATACCAACAAGTCATTTCCTTACATGAAAAAATTTGCAAGACCTCACTCTTTGCATGATAACCATGGCATGAACTGGCCTGTGTATAGATATTCTGAAGCCATATTGTTTTTGGCAGAAGCTTTGGTTGAGCAAAATAAACTTGGAGAGGCGGCTACGCTGATTAACCAAATTCGTACCCGTGCAGGATTAGAAGCCACTACTGCCGCTTCTCAAACAGACCTTCGTAATGCAGTTTATCAAGAGCGAAGAGTGGAGTTGGCCTTCGAATCAAAAAGATTATATGATTTGGTCAGAACAGGCCGTTTTGATTCTGTGATTAAAGCTTACGGCGACAAGGTTAAGGCTGATAAGTTTAGGTATTATTTCCCTGCTGAGGGTTTTGTTCCTAGCGATGCCTTCTCAAATATAAGCCCTTACTATGGTCTTCCAGCCGATGAGGCGGCACTTTCACCGAATTTTTAAAAAAAATTATTAAATTTTCGTGCTACACAAGAAAAAGTTAGACGATTCTTGTGTAGCATGTTTTTTAATGCCTAATTTAATAGCTTAAATAAACAATCATCATGTTATTCAACCTTAAAAATTTAAAATTCATTGTGGCATTATTTGCCGTAGTGGGAGCTGCTTCATTTACAATTACCAAAAATCCTTTCTCAAAACACGCCATTGAAGATAATCCCAAAATCAAGAAATTGAGATTGTCTGATGGATTTGCCGCGGAACATATTTATAGTCCATCCGCAAATAATCAGGGTTCTTGGGTGGCTATGGCCTTTGACGACAAAGGACGCTTAATTACATCAGATCAATACGGAAAACTATATAGACTCAAAATCCCGGCCATAGGTGCTTCCAATCTCACACCTGACGTTGAGAAATTAAAGATTGGTACTGGAATCGGAGCAGACACTATGGGAATGGGCTATTCGCAGGGATTATTATATGCTTTCAATAGTCTCTATGTGATGGTAAACAATAGCAAAAACAATAAATCCTTCACTAGACAAAGTGGCCTGTATCGCCTTCAAGACTTGGATGGCGACGACCAGTTTGAGAAAGTGACTTTCATGAAACCCATGGACGGAGATGGAGAGCATGGTCCTCATAGTATCAAACTTTCACCTGATGGTAAATCATTGGTTGTGATTTCAGGAAACCATACAGACGTACCTCCTATGGACCATTATAGGTTGCCCAAAAATTGGCAAGAGGATCAGTTGTTTCCATTAATTAAGGATCCACGTGGCCATGCTAATGATAGATATGCACCGGGGGGATGGGTTGCTCAGCTTGACCCTGATGGCAAACATTGGGAATTGCTCAACGCTGGATACAGAAATGCTTTTGATTTTGATTTCAACGAAGTAGGTGATTTGTTCGTTTATGATGCCGACATGGAGTGGGATTTTGGTACGCCTTGGTATAGACCAACAAGAGTTTCTCATTCAACCTCTGGGGCGGAATTTGGCTGGAGAACGGGTAATAGCAAATGGTCGCAAACATATCCAGATAACCTTCCTCCTGTAATAAACATCGGACAAGGCTCACCGACAAACCTTATTCACCTGAAAAACGCAAAGTTTCCTGCTAAGTACCAACGTACTATTCTGGCTTTTGACTGGAGTTTTGGTATAATGCATGCTATTCACCTTAAGCCTTCTGGATCGACATATACTGCTGAGCGTACTGAGTTTCTTTCTGGCTTACCTCTTCCGCTTACCGATGGTGTAATAGGACCCGATGGTTCGTTATATTTTATGACAGGAGGACGTAGGCTGGAGTCTGATTTGTATAGAGTTACTTATGTAGGTAGTGAATCTACGGCTCCAGTACCTGCTGCACCCATCAACGAGGCCAATGCTTTGCGTAGAAGCTTGGAGAAGTTTCATACCGGAGGTCCAAATCCAAATGCAATTAAAACTGCTTGGCCCCACCTCAAAAGTACAGATAGATTTATTCGTTATGCAGCGAGATTGGCTCTGGAGCATCAGCCAGTAGATCAGTGGCAAGAGTTGGCTCTGGCCGAAAAAGATCCAATAGCTTCTACACAAGCTTTGATTTCTTTGATAAGAATGGGCAAAGGAGATAAGCAAAATGAGATTTACAATGCTCTTTTAAAAATCAATTATAAAGTACTTTCAGAGTCTCAAAAAATAGATGTTCTTAGAGCTTTTGAACTCGGCTTCTTGCGAATGGGAATGCCAAATGAAGCTAATAAAACTAAAATTATTGCCTACATGGATCCAAATTATCCGGCAAATACGGCAGAGTTGAATAAGATGCTTAGTAAAAATCTACTCTATTTGGATGCTCCTGGGGCTATTCAGAAAACAATGGCTTTGATGAAGCTAAAGGATGAGCCCGGTGCTACCGATAATATGCTCAAAACAGCTACAAATTCTAATGACTTGATAAGTAGAAGTACACAATATGGTGGAGATATTGCCAATACCCTGGCCAATTTGCCTCCAATGCAGCAAACTTATTATGCCAATGTTTTAACTATGGCCAAAAAAGGATGGACCAACGCAGAAAGAGAAACCTATTTTAAGTGGTTCAATAATGCTTTTAAATATAAGGGAGGTAATAGTTACGTAGGATTCATTGATAGATCTCGAAAATTGGCACTAAAGAATGTTCCTGAAGATAAAAAGGCTTATTTCGACAAACTGTCTGGAGCTGAGTTGTTAAGTTCAAACGGAAACAATTTGGTGTCATCGGCCTATCCAAAGGGCCCTGGTAGAAGATGGACATTGCAGTCTGGTACGCCTATTTTAGAAAAAGGCTTAACTGATAGAGACTTCGAACAAGGCAAGGCCATGTTTGCAGCTACTACTTGTAAAGGCTGTCACTCTATGCTTGGCGAAGGTGGAGCCACAGGGCCTGATTTAACACAAGTTGGCACGCGTTTTAGCCCGAAAGATATTCTTGAAGCTATTGTTGATCCAGATAAGGCCATTTCTGATCAATACGCTGCTACTCAGTTTTCTCTCAAAAACGGTACATCTATAGTGGGTCGTTTGGTGAATGAGGATAAATTAGCATATTATGTATCTCAAAATCCTTATGCTCCTGAAACATTGGAGAAAGTTTTGAAGAAAAACGTAAGTTCAACCAAAATTTCTAATGTGTCTATGATGTTCCAAGGTCTTATCAATAGCCTTAATGAGGAGGAGTTTAAAGATTTAATGGCTTATTTGATCGCCGGTGGAAATCCGAAGAATCCGATGTTTAAGGCTCAAGTTCAGAAATAAAAAGAATATGGAATCTGTGGTTTTTTATCACAGATTCTATTTTAACCTTAATTAAAATGAAAAAATATATAACTTTAATTTCTGTTTTGGCTGTCATAATAAGTTGCAAAACTAGTAATATGGCCCAAAATTCTGAAAAGGGGTTCAAGTCTATTTTTGATGGAAAAACGCTTAAAGGTTGGTCTGGTGATACCAAATATTGGAGGGTCGAAAACGGTAATTTAGTGGGAGAAATAACCCCTGAGACCGTCTTAAAAACCAACTCGTTTTTAACATGGGAAGGTGGACAGCCAGCAGATTTTGAATTTAAAGCCGAGTTTAACATTACCGAAAAAGGCAATTCTGGTGTAAACTATAGAAGTGTGGTGTTTCCTGATGTTCCGAATGCCCTAAAAGGTTACCAAGCCGATATAGATGGAGGTAATCGTTACACTGGTCAGAATTATGAAGAGCGTGGAAGAACCACCCTAGCTTACAGAGGTCAAATAACTGAAATAAACCCTCAAAGTGGTAGTATGACTCCAGAACAAGTACGTGCCAAAGTCGCTAAAAATGCATGGACTGAGCTAAAAGTAACCGGTAGTTTGGGTGAAAACGAAGCCTTGAAAGCAAACATAAAGGCCCAAGATTGGAACGAGATTCGTATTGTAGCCAAGGGCAATAGACTTCAACATTATGTCAATGGCATCCTGATGAGTGATGTGACTGACAACGACTCTGTTAACGGTAAATCAAAAGGATTTCTTGGGGTTCAGGTTCATGTAGGCCCACCTATGAAAGTACAGTATCGTAACTTAAGAATTAAAAATTTGTAGAAAATAAAAAAGCTTTAGTTATAAGCTCAAAGCTAGTATCTATAAGCAGAAAGCTAAATAATGGTTAAAATTGGATTTAATGTATTGGCTTGGACGGCCAACGTTTCGGAAGAATTGTTCCCCACACTGGATAGGCTTAAGAAAATTGGTTACGACGGAGTAGAATTTTTTGTCGGTGGAGCGGAGTCTGAAAATTGCAAAAAAGTAGGCCAACATGCAAAAGATCTAGGATTGGATGTTACTACGGTCACTGTAGTGGGAAAGGACACCAATCCCATCAATGCTTCCGCCTCAATCCGAGCTGCTGGACTTGATGCCATCAAGATTGCCATCGATAGAACCCATGATTTGGGTGGTACCTTACTTTGTGGCCCTATTCATTCGGCACACAATCATTTTGAGTCACATCCGGCTCTCGACGAAGAATATAAACGTGCCGCCGAAGTATTATATCAAGCAGGCGATTACGCTCAACAAGCGGGGATAGTTTTGGGCCCTGAAGCTTTGAACAGGTTTGAATGCTACCTATGCAATACAATGGAGCAACTTGTAAGGCTTTTAAAGGAAACCAATCATCCTAATGTAAGGGCAATGTTTGATACGCACCATGCCAACATGGAGGAAAAGAAATTCGCTTCAGCGATCGAAACCATCGCTCCATATTTGCACCATGTGCATATCAGCGAAAACGATCGTGGTACGCCCGGGGAGGGTCATATTCAGTTTGATGACACTTTTTCTACTTTGAAAAAAATAGACTATTCGGGTTATTTGACAATCGAAGCTTTCTCAAGAAACGACCCTGACTTTGCCAATGCCATAGGCGTTTGGCGAGAATACAACGCCCCTTGGGACATTGCAGAACAGGGCTATAAATTCATAAAAATGATGTGTGAAAAGCACCAATTATAGTCCTCATTTTGAATAATTTTCTTCTAAAATCAGTGTAAATCAGTTCAATCCGTGTCATCTGTGTTCCAATTTAAAATCAATTTAAAATGAAAAATAATATCCCCTTCCGATTCGGCTCAGAAGTATACACTTGGTACATGGCTGGCAATGGCGAAACCCACAAAGGCCGTCTGGGCCACATGATAGAAATCATCGCCAAGGCTGGTTTTACAGGTATTCAGCCTATTTTTACCTGGATGGGTGATTTGGTAGACCCAAGTCTTTTGGCCGCAAAACTTCAAGAAAATGGAATTGAATTGGCAGCTTTGGCATTGGCCCAAGAGTGGAACAGTAAAGAAGAAACCGCCGAAGAAAGAATAATTTCTGATAATGCCATCGCCTTATTAGAACATTTCCCAAAGGCTGTTTTGAATACTGTCCAAATTCCAACAGGAAGACACGATTTAGAGGCAAGGCAAAAATCATTGGTAAATATTGTAAATGCCGTTTCTCAAAGAGCTCATGATAAGGGAATTGTATGTAGTTATCATCCAAACTCGCCTCACAGTTCCATTATTCGTACTGCTGAGGATTACAAAATCGTTTTAGAAGGCCTCAACGAAAAAGTAACAGGCTGGACGCCAGATGTTGGTCATATCATCAATGGCGACATGGATCCATTGGCTAAAATGAAAGAATATCAGCATTTGATTAACCACGTGCATTACAAAGATTGGAATGGTACACCTGAGTGGACCATCATGGGCAATGGAAAGGTAGATTTGGTTGGAATTACCCAGTGGTTAAAGGATATCAACTACAGCGGTTGGATTATCTGCGAAGACGAAGGCCCTGAAGCATTAGAAGACCCCGACTACGTGACACTACATGACGGTAATTGGATTAAAAATGACTTAATTCCTGCTTTGAAATAAAATGCCAGTAGTAGAAACCAACGGAATAAGGATGTTTTATGAGGAGCGGGGCAATTTGACTGCCGAACCGCTGCTCTTGATTATGGGTATTACGGCACCAGGATCTGTTTGGGAGCCTCATTTGGCCGAGTTTGAGAAACATTTCAGGTGTATTGTGGGTGACAATAGAGGAGTTGGACAATCCGATAAACCCGCTGGATCATACAGTACAGACGAAATGGCGGATGACTATGCTGGTCTTTTGGATGAATTGGGCATAAAAAAAGCCAAAGTTATAGGCTGTTCAATGGGCAGCACCATTGCCCAAAAATTGGCCATTCGTCATCCCGAAAAAGCTGATTCTCTGGTACTGATGTGTCCATGGGCGAGGTGTGATAATGCTGCCAAAGGGATTTTTCAGCATATCATGGCC
Organism: Leadbetterella sp.; assembly: GCA_035299025.1. GTDB lineage: Bacteria > Bacteroidota > Bacteroidia > Cytophagales > Spirosomataceae > Leadbetterella. The sequence goes on along the minus strand of DATGXK010000008.1, from coordinate 286,147 downwards.
TGTAAAGCTCATCTGAATCCTGAAGAATTTACGAGGTATATTCAACTATTGATCTATTCAAAAGCATCATGGGATGACGAAAAGGTAGCGGCAGATTTAGCAGAAGGAAGAAAAAATGCACATCTTGACCCCAATCCGCAGCCTTTACATGGCTTGGTGGGTCAGGTTCATGCGTGTATTAACCACAGTGCTTTGGCTGATTTGCCAAAAATTACTCAGAAAACATTAGTCATAGGGGGTAAAGAAGACATTTTTACGCCTGTTTGGATGGCCGAAGAAGTTACCCATGCCATTCCAAATGCCGAACTCTTTTTATATGAAAATGCCGGCCATATTTTTCATTTCGAAAACTTGGAAGATTTTAATAAAAGGGTACGTGGTTGGCTGTTAAATAATTAAAAAAAATCTGTGTAAATCAGTTTAATCAGTGCGGCAGCCGATGCTGTCATTTGTGTTCTAAAAAGAGTCAATATTTGAAAAGAGTAAGAAATAAATTTCGGATATTTAAAATATCTGTGTAAATCAGTTTAATCAGTGTCATCTGTGTTCCAAAATAGCGATAAATATATCAACAATCACCACCAAATTGGCGGTATAGAATCTTCTCTTCTCGATAATGGAATAGGAAAAGGAAACCGTATCGCTTGGATAAATACAGGTTCAGGTTTAAGATTCAAAGTGAATTTTGATCGTGGAATGGATATCGGTGAGACTTTTTATAATCAACATTGTCTCACTTGGCTGAGTCATGGTGGTATTCCAGCACCACAGACTTTATCAGACATTGGTCTAAATTGGTTACGAACTTTTGGAGGCGGTTTATTGACCACATGCGGCCTTCAACATGTCGGTGGACCAGAATCTGATGAATTTGGCGAAAGAGGAATTCATGGAAATATAAGTAATTTACCTGCGGAAATCGAATCTATCATTCAACCTGATATGGCTAGAGGACAAATGGAAATGAGTATCACTGGAATAATTAAAGAATCCAAAATTTTCGGTCCAAATTTAGAATTAAGAAGAAAGATTTCATGTCAATTAGGTTCAGCTGAAATTAAAATTGAAGACGAAGTAATCAATCGTGGTAATACCGAAACGCCTTTGATGCTATTGTACCATTTCAATTTTGGATATCCATCGGTGCAAGAGGGTACAAAAATCCTTTGGGAAGGAGAATGGAAACCAAGATTTGGGGGAGATTACGCCAAAATATTCAAAGAAGAAAACGACTTCAAGACCTGTCCGGCACCATTAAAAAGCCATAAGGGTGGTGGTGAAGAAGTTGCCTTGATAACCCCAAAAGCCGATGAAAATGGAAAATGTCATTGTGGTTTATTCAATCCAAAACTAAACTTTGGTATTGAAATGGAATTTGACAAAGCTCAATTGCCAACGCTAACCAATTGGCAGCATTTCGGTGAAGGTGAATATGTAACAGGTTTAGAACCAGGAACCAACTGGCCAATTGGCCAAAAACAAGCAAGAGAAAACCAAGAACTCATTTTCCTGAAACCAAAAGAATCAAGAAAATTTGAAGTGTCCTTGAAAGTAGTAAATGAAGGGTAAAATTTTAAATTTCAAATAAAAAATAAATCGAATGGTTCCTAATCCTTTCAAAATAGTCCGTTGGGAAAATTTGGTTTCTTGATGTTTATTTCTTGAGAGAATGATAGACCAAATTTTACCAGAGGATCATTATTTTGAAAATGTTTTTTTTGTTACTTTTTTTCGAACGGTGCGACGACTCGCAAAAAGTAAGCCCGCCTGGCAAGGCACGAACTGTAATTAAACCCGAAACCAAGAATAAAATCTTAAAAAGAAAACATTCAATCTTAAAAAAATATATATTTAAACGAAAAATTCAACCATGAGTAGTACAAAAAAAGCCCTAGAACAAGGCCAAGGAATATTAAGATTAGCCCCAACATGGGTTCCACGTTCTTTCTGTGTACCCGGCCGAAGAATCAAACTCCATCCCGACGATTATTATGTGCTGGGTGGCGTTAGAGGAGGTATTGATGAACGTTGGCTTTCGTCCACCACTCCTGCAGAAAACGGTCCTCTTACAGGCGAGAATGAAGGCCTGAGCATGATTGTACACAATGACGAAAAAATATCTCTTAAAGATGCTATTGATGAAGTAGGTGCAGAAATCATTGGCGAAAGACTTTGGAACGAATACAAAGCATGGCCGATGTACTCTAAGTTTTTTGATAATATGGGACCTTTGCCACATCATATTCATCACAATGATGAAAAAGCAGCATTGGTTGGACAAAATGGTAAACCAGAAGCCTATTATTTTCCACCACAATTAAACAACCACGGTGGAGACTTTCCTTATACCTTTTTCGGAATAACCCCAGGAACTACAAAAGAGCAGATAAAAGAGTGCTTAATGAACTTTACAAAAGGCGACAATAAAATCACCAATTATTCGGCTGCCCAACGACTCGAGCCGGGTACGGGTTGGTTTGTGCCGCCGGGAGTTTTACATGCACCAGGCAGCTTGTGTACGTATGAGCCTCAAAAAGCTTCAGATATATTTGCGATGTATCAAAGTCTTGTAAACGAGGCCATTGTGCCCGAAGAATTGCTTTGGAAAGGAACTCCGAAAGATAAAATCGGTGATTATGACGAATTGGTAAGTGTCATCGACTGGGAACTGAACACCGACCCGAATATTGTTGAGAAGTTCTTTATGCTTCCAAAACCTGTAAAATCAGTTGCGGAAATGCAAGCCGAAGGATTTATAGAAAATTGGATTTGCTACAAATCTGAAGATTTTAGTGCAAAGGAATTGACCGTGTTGCCTGGCCAAACGGTTACTATAAAAGATTCGGCCGCTTATGGCTGTATAGTCATGCAAGGTCATGGTAAAATGGGCGTTTGGGACATCGAAACACCCGCACTGATTCGATATGGTCAGTTAACTAACGATGAGTTTTTCATTACTGAAAAGACTGCAAAAGAAGGCGTTGTAATTTCAAATCCTTCTAGTACTGACCCAATTGTGATTCTGAAACATTTTGGGCCGAAAAACCCCGACTTGGTGGTGGAGAAATTTTGAGTAAGGTCGGTACCAACGGTCAGCCCTGAAAATGTGTCAAGACCAAATTTAATAAGTTTATAGGTTCAGAAATAGTAAAGTACAATCTTAAATAAAAAATATAAATGGAAAATAATTATCCTAAACTCCACAATGCCACTTGGCCAGGCATAGTTGGAAAAGGCCCCGATTCAGAGCCGGCCATAGCCCTCGACACCATGCTTGAAATGACTGCCGCTGCGGAAGTGGACGGTGTGAAATTCGATGGGGTTGATTTAGGCCTTTTTGACCCGCATTACGACCTCGATACTTCAGACGATGGCGTAAAAAGATTGGCCGATAAGGTTTCAAAACACGGTTTAGAAATCGGAAGTTTGGTAGCTCCGATTTGGGGTGGACCAGCCATGGGTACCGCCGACGAACGCAAAACTTTTGTAGAAATGGTAAAAAAATCCTGTGAAATAGGTCAGAAACTCAGAAATATGGGCATCAGACCAAACGGTATCGTGCGGATTGACTCTGCCTCAAGTCCAGAAGCTTGGGCGAAAGATCCGGCTGGAAATACGAAATTGATAGCACAAACTTGGAGGGAAGCCTGTGATGTAGCTGCAGACTATGGTGAGCGATTAGCTGCCGAAGGCGAAATCTGCTGGGGAGGTATGCACTCTTGGAAGAAAGTAATCGAGACCATGGAAATGGTAGATAGGCCAGGACTGCTTGGTTTTCAGGCAGATATGTCACATACTACATTGTACTTATTGGGCTACAATGCTCCAGAAGACAGAGTTTTACCTGCAGATTTTCAGTGGGGCGATAGAGCTACTTTTTTAGAAGGATTAAAGAAATTAACTGCTGCTTTGCGTCCTTGGACAATAGATTTCCATGTGGCTCAAAACGACGGAACTGTGCATGGAACGGGTTCGCATGACAAAACTGGTCGCCACTGCTTGGCTACAGACCCTAATGGTAAACTGGATATTGCTCATGATGCTGGTCTTTGGCTAAGAGATGATTCGGGTGCATTGACGAAGGCATTCAAACATATTTGTTGGGATGGCTGCATGTTTGCTAACGAGGTAATGACTAAGCAACAAACTTGGAACGACATACTGGCTGCTATGATTCAGGTGAGAAAACAACACGGCTGGGTAGAGTAGGTATAGTCTAGTTTGCGTGAGGGATAGAAGTGGAGCTCTTTTTTATGTGGCCTTAGCCCATAAAAAAAGCGGGAACGGATAGCCCGACCCCTGAGGAACGAAGCTGGGGCACGCCCAAATATAATTGATTCTAAAATTGAAAAATTTAAAGATATGGCTGACAAAAAACAACTAAGAATAGGTTTGGTAGGTACTGGTTTGATGGGCAGGGCTCATGCCAATGGCTACAACAGGATACATAATTTTTTTCCAGCATTGCAATATGAGCCGAAATTGGTAGCAGTTTGCTCAAGAAATGAGGAGAAAGTGAAGGCTTTTGCTGCTCAATGGAATTTTGAGAGTTATGAAACCGATTGGAAGGCTTTGGTGGCTCGTGAGGACATTGATGCTGTGGATATTTGCACGCCAAATGACTCACATTTTGAGATTGCACTGGCTTGTGCTGCTGCTGGAAAGATGATTTTATGCGAAAAACCTTTGGCTAGAACGCTGGAGGAAGGCCAACAAATGGTAGATGCAATTCAAAAGGCAGGCGTAAAAACTACTGTTTGGTACAATTATCGAAGAATACCGGCTGTAACGCTTGCGAAAAATATTATTGAAACTGGTAAATTGGGTAAAATCTATCATTATAGAGCCAATTTCTTGCAAGATTGGACTATAAGTGAGGATTTACCACAAGGTGGTGAGGGTCTTTGGAGGATGGATGTGGGAGCCGCCGGATCGGGGGTTACGGGCGATCTTTTGGCTCACTGTATCGATACGGCTATGTGGCTCAATGGTGGCATAACGGATGTATCGGCCATGACTGAAACATTTGTGAAGCAACGTTTGCATCAACTGACAGGGAAAGTGGAGCCTGTTGGAATTGACGATGCTTGTCTTTTTCATTGCCATTTTGAAAACGGCTCACTTGGGCTTTTTGAGTCTACACGTTACGCTCGTGGGCACAAAGCACTTTATACTTTTGAGGTAAACGGGGCCGATGCTTCTTTGAAATGGGATCTGCATGATATGAACCGATTGGAATATTTTGACCACCGTGACGAGAGTAATCTTAGAGGTTGGAGGTCAATACACATCACTGATGGTGACCATCCGTATATCAAAAACTGGTGGATACCGGGCTGTGGAATAGGTTGGGAACATAGTTTTGTCCATCAAGTGGCTGATTTCTTAAAAAGTTTGGAAGATGGCTCAAAATGCTCTCCGACTTTTGAAGAGGCTCTACAAACACAGAAAGTTTGTGCCGCAGTGATAGATTCGGCGAATTCTAAAAGCTGGAAGGATACGCATGTGGATGGGAAGTATGTTTGGTAGGTTTTTTTGAAACACATAGATTACATAGGGAATTGCCAAATAGGTACATAGTAAGCTTTTCTATGTACCTATGTGTTTTTTAAGATTGTCAAGGTCTATGTAAACTATGTGTTTATTATGAGCCAGTTATGAAAGGAAAATTAATTTCATGCGTATTTTTTGAAAATATACGTATATTTGAAAAAATATTTTGAAATGACAGTAAAATTAAATTTAACAATTGACGAAACTTTAGTTTCTAAAATCAAGGTTTATGCAGCAAAAAAGCAAACATCAGTGTCAAAACTGGTCGAAAACTTGTTGAGAGAAGAAATCGAGACTGGTTCAACCGAATCAAATATAAGTAAAAAATTCGCTGGCATTCTTTCAGGTAAAATATTGGACGAGGAAAAAATGAAAGAAGATTATTTGAAGAGCAAATATGGCTACTAGGATATTTCTAGATACCAATATTATTTTGGATCTTCTTGATAATCAGAGAGAATGCCACAAAGAAGCCGTTTTGCTTTTCAAACTAATTGATAATGGGGAAGTAATGGCTTTTTTTTCTGAAAGTGTCGTTGCCACAACGGATTATATTTTACAAAAATTACTTTCAAAAGATTTTAGGACTGAGTTTTTTAGAGAAATATCAAGAAAAATTCAAATATTACCATGTAGCAATATGATACTGGATAGAGCATTAAGTTTGGAATTTGAAGACTTTGAAGATGCATTATTATTTCAATTGGCATTAGAAAATAGGGTGGATTTTTTCATTACAAATGATAAAAAACTGTTGAATAGTACGTTAAAAGGAATTCAATTGGTTCGGGCCGAACAATTTTTGAATATTAAATCAAAGTAAATCCGTGTCATCTGTATTCCAAAATAGAATCCTTTCTCTTAATAATATCTCCAAAAGTTTCTCAGGCACAAAAGTGCTTGACGGTATCTCTTTGGATATAGAAAAGGGTAAAGTTCATGCCTTAATGGGCGAAAATGGTGCTGGGAAATCTACTTTGATGAAGATTTTGGTGGGTTTGTTGAAACCCGACCAAGGAGAAATTTTGCTTGAAAATGAGTCTATTTCAAACCTTTCGGTTCAAGATATTTTGAAAAAAGGAATTGTGATGATTCACCAGGAGATATTGATGGTGCCTGAACTCAGCGTGGCCCAAAACATATTTTTGGGCAAAGAAAGTCACCGATTTTCCTGGCTCAAGGAGAACGATATTAATTCACAATCAAAAAGTATTCTTGCAGACTTAAAAGTCAATATTTCTCCAAAAATAAAAGTAAAAAACCTCAGTATTGCAGACCGCCAAATGGTAGAAATAGCCAAGGCAATCAGCAACAAAGCGAAGGTAATTATTATGGACGAACCAACTTCTGCACTTTCTGATGTTGAAGTAGAAACACTCTTTTTGTCAATTGAAAAGCTTAAAAATCAGGGTGTTGCTATAATTTATATTTCGCACAAAATGGACGAAATCTTTAAGATTTCTGATACTATCACTGTACTGAGAGATGGAAAACTAATTTCTACCCAAAAGGCCTCTGACTTAGATAGCAGTACATTGATTTCGCTTATGGTCGGTAGGGAAATATCAGAGATTTTTCCCGAATCCAAAACAGAGCTTGGAAAGACGCTTATTTCCGTTCGGAATCTTGCTAGAAAGGGGGTCTTTTCTGATATAAATTTTGAAGTTAACGCAGGAGAAGTTTTGGGTTTGGCCGGATTGGTGGGGGCCGGGAGGTCTGAGATTGCTCGAGCCATTGCCGGATTGGATAAATATGATTCGGGAACAATTGCACTAGAAGGTCTTGAAGTACAAATAAATTCACCTTCTGATGCTATTAAACTCGGAATTGGTTTTGTGAGTGAGGACAGAAAAGCCTTGGGATTTATACCTCAAATGAATATTCGTGAGAATATCTCACTTGCTTCACTAAAAAGTTTTTCTAAAATGGGTTTTGTCGATACGGATTCAGAGACAAAAAGTATGCAGATGGTTTTTGAAGATTTGAAAGTGAAGGCGACAGGCTTGGGCCAAAAAGTGATTAGCCTCAGTGGAGGTAATCAGCAAAAGGTAGTGATAGGAAAAGTTTTAATGTCAAATCCCAAGATCATGATTCTCGATGAACCCACCAGGGGCATTGATGTGGGAGCCAAATTTGAAATATATAAATTAATTAATATCCTAAAAGCCAAAGGTTTAGCTATTATTTTGATTTCATCAGAAATGCCCGAAATATTAGGTTTGAGTGACCGGATCTTGGTCCTTTCCAAAGGAAAACAAATGGCCATTTTGCCTAAATCAGAGGCTTCACAAGAAAAAATTATGCAATATGCAGTTCATTAATACCATCCGTCAATACGGGATTTTCTTAGCATTCTTGATTATTTGTGGCTTTTTGAGTTATGCGAGTTCGCAGTTTTTGACTGTCTCCAATTGGACCATTATCATTACACAAGTGTCTATTAACGCCCTTTTGGCTTTCGGGGTTACGTTCGTGATAATCACTGGGGGTATAGATTTGTCGGTGGGTTCTATTGTTGCCGTGGCAGGTGTAGTGGCTGCTTTGTTGGCTTCTCAGCCTGATTTGCCTTTGATTGTTCCTATTTTGGGAGGACTTTTGGCTGGCTTAGTTTTTGGACTTCTGAATGGACTCATCATCACCAAAAGCAAAATTGCTCCTTTCATTGTCACTTTAGGCATAATGACCATTGGTCGGGGGGTGGCTTTAATTTTAAGCAAAGGTCGCCCCATTTCTAATCTCTCAGATGCTTTTAATTTTATGGGAGGGGGAGATGTTTTTGCTGTGCCATTTCCGATTATAGTTTTAATTATTGTATTTATTATCTGTTATTTATTGTTAAAAAATACAGTATTCGGAAGATATGTGTACGCCATTGGTGGTAACGAACAAGCAGCCTGGGCTTCGGGCATCAATGTCAACAAAATAAAGATGGCCGTATATGCACTGTGTGGCACATTGGCTGGTTTGGCCGGAATATTACTTACCTCAAGAATAACCACGGGTCAGCCCAACGCAGGTGCAGGTTTTGAGTTAGATGCTATAGCTGCGGCCATCATTGGCGGTACGAGCACTTCGGGCGGTACTGGAACTATTGCAGGTACGCTGTTAGGTGCTTTGTTGATTGGCGTAATAAATAATGGCCTCGATTTGCTAAACGTAACCTCTTATTATCAGCAGGTTATTATGGGTGCTATCATTATTGGTGCCGTACTTTTGGATAGTTGGAACCAGGGAAAAATGGCTTCCTAGGCTAACAGAACACAGATTTTTGGATTGGATGCGGACAAGCGGTTATTTAAAAACCAGATAATGTGAAATATCTGTGTCTCATACATGAAATCCTTGTTCCAAAATCCACTATATTTGAATCAATTTCAACCTAAAGACTCAAATGAAAAAAATACTCTTCCTTGTTCTTTCAATTGCCATATTCTCTTGCAATTCCTCAAAAAATTCAGACGAAAAAAAGATTAAAATAGGAGCCTCCATGCTCAGTATGCAAAACGAATTCATCGTGAACATTGCAGATGAGATGCAAAAGAAAGCTGATGAATTGGGAGCGGATTTGATAATTGTAGATGCCGAACGCTCTCCGCTGAAGCAAATTGAGCAAGTTGAGAGTTTTATTGCACAAAAAGTGGACGTGATTGTCATGAATCCTATTGAGTTTGAGGCCAGTTCACCTGCTGTTATAAAAGCTTTGGCTGCCAAAATTCCGATAATCAATGTAAATTCCGCTACTAGTGCTACTCCAACTGCGTTTGTGGGTTCAAACGATGTGGAATCGGCAAGAATAGCGATGAAATATATTGCCGAAAAATTGGGCGGAAAGGGAAATATGGTCATGATTCATGGTTTGATGGGACAGGCCGCACAACTCCAAAGAGAAGAAGGAGCCAAGGAGGTTTTAAAGCAATTTCCTGATATAAAGCTGCTTGCACAACAAACTGGTGAGTGGGACAGAGCCAAAAGTATGGACTTGATGCAAAACTGGATTCAGTCTTATGGCGACAAAATAAACGCAGTTTTCGCTCACAACGACGAGATGGGCTTAGGAGCGGTGAAAGCTTTGCAAGCTGCGGGATTGAAAGATAAAGTGTTGGTAATAAGTGTAGATGCCATCAAAGATGCCTTGGCTTCTGTTCAAAAAGGTGAATTAAATGCTACTGTTTTCCAAAACGCCAATCAACAAGGAGCTGGAGCTATAGAAGCCGCTGTTAAAATTGCCAAGAAACAGGCATTCGAAAAAGAAGTTTTGATTCCGTTTGAATTGGTAACTAAGGAAAATGTTCGTGGGTATTTGAAGTAATTATTGTGGCTTATAGAACATGGAGGTTTGGATTTGATACGGATTCTTTTGGTTTTTGTCATAACGCTTTGAAAATAGTCATTGGAAAGTATCAGTAATATCCATGTTTCATCCATGTTAATCCGTATGCCAATAAAAAACCTCTTCTCAATAAAGAAAAGAGGCTTTGAGATGCATGGTGAATAGAATATTTTATGCCAATTCGGGTTCGCCGATGGTAATTTGGAACAATTCATTCTCGATTTCTTCTAAATCATTTTTCATTTTTTCAATGAAAGTTTTGGTTTCGGCTTTCATGCTTTCTGCCAAATCTTTGTAATAATTTATTCCTTCAAAAAGATTGTTTTTGAAGGTTTCCACAAATTTGGTTTGCTGCTCTATGGTCTCGTCTGTAAACTTCCTGATTTGATTTTTTAGGTATTTTACGTTCAGTTCAAGTTCGTTTACAAACATATGCGGACGCACCAAATTGTTCAAGAGATTCTCCTTACCGTAAATATGACCTATCATGCTTTTCATAGAGAATATGCCTGAGAAATAGGCTAAATTTGGCCCTGGACAAATCGAAACAGCTGTCAGTTTACGATCGGGCTGAATGCCATTTGCCAAAAGTGCTGAAGCGGCTAAGCCTTCGCATAAGCATTCTTTTACTTTCAATGTCTCTTCTCCTTTTTTGATTACTTTTTCTGGTGTTTCGGGTTGCTTCATCTGAATTTCCTTTAAGTTTTGGTATTCTCGTGAAGCAGTACAAATTGGAATTTTGGTAAATTCGGTATCAAACTGCAAAAACTTCTTGTAACATGGAGACCCAGGACGATTTTTGTTCATTCGGGTGTGAATCAAAAGCTCAGATGACGTATTTTTTACATTGTTAAAAGGTACACCCAAAGGCGAAGCATCGCTCAAATAGTAATCCTCTTTTTTTGTATTTACCAACAAGTCAAGCGATTCATTATCAATACTCACCACTTCTGGCACCATCAAAAACGGACTTCCCCAACCCACACTATCTACTTGGTAATGTTCCAAAAGGAAATTATGTTCATTGGCTGTTCCTACGCCTCCTTGAACCGTAATTTTGAGATTCGGATTTATGTTTTCCAAGCCCATTTCTGTCCAAGTTTTTTGGCATATTTGTTTAAGTTCGTCAATTAGTTCTTCTTTTTTGTTTTTAAATTCTTCCATAATTGGCCCCAAAAGCGTACCTCCAGATGCAAAGGCATGGCCACCACAGTTTAGGCCAGATTCTATTCTGAATTCCGATACCCATAGGCCTTTTTTTGCCAAAAATTTACCTTGAATCAAAGCAGAGCGATAATCGCTGACTTTCAGTATGATTTGCTTTTTAAAATTGCTGTCTTTGTCAGGGAAAAAGTCTGGGAATGAAGTACAATAACTAAAAAGTCTTGGATTCATACCTGCCGAAAACACAATGCCGGAGCTGAGGTCTGATAGTGCAAAACCTCGCAATGCAGCCATGGCGTCGCAAAATTCTGGTGCCAGTTGCTCTCCATTTTTATCATAATTAAACTTGTCGAGTTTAGTCATAATATTTACGTCAATAGAGCCTTTTACCATTTTAGCTTTAAGCTCTTCACTTAACTTAGCTTTATCAGTTTTGCTTGCTGCCAACATTTCCAAATAAAGTTTTTTCAGTTCAGCATAGTCGGGCAACAACTCAAAATACTGCGTGAGTTCTGTGCCCTCTATAAAGTCTTGATTTTTAACTCTTTCAAAGTTTGCATCCACTACTTGTTTGATAACATTTAAGTACGAAGTAATTCTTTTGGCTCTATAATCTTCGTCTTTGAGTGTTATTTCATGATAGTCCAATCCCTCGCGATCGTAGTACATTTTTCTCATTTTTTCTATCATGTTGTCTTCAACGATAGAAATTACCGACGAAATACCGAAATGTGCAACTTTGGCTGGCGTTTCGACAGTGTAGCCCAATCCCATTACTGGAATGTGAAATGAATGTGCTGTCATAATTGTAGTTTTTTAAGAGTATGAATAGACGCAAAGATTTGCAAATCCATCGCATATCAGCTGAAAAGAAATTCTTTTTGGTTAACAATCAACAATTTGGCTGTTCAAATGTAGTTTTATACACAGTTCAGCTTTGGTAAGTAAAATTAGTGGCTAGTGTTCTCCTAAAAAATGACTTGGGATAGGTTTTGGATTTTTTTAAGGTGCATCTTTCTAGTGCTGTGCTTATTTTTTGCAAATAAACATATATTCTTTTATGAATTATTAAATTTCTTTTTAAGCCTTCTAATCCTTAATTTTAGATTTCTAAAAACTTCTTGGTATGATAAAATTTGAGAAATACGTGAACATTATTTTGGATAGTATTATGGCTTATGCTCCAAGCCTTATTGGGGCCATAATTCTTGTTTTTTGTGGTTTTTGGTCTGCTAATCGTCTTGAGAGGGTATTTTTGGCAAGACTAAAACGCTCCAATTTTTCGCCCGAAATTACTTCGTTCTTAGGGTCAATGTTGGGTATTTCTCTAAAAATTGTTGTCATGTTGATTTCGGCCAGTATAGCGGGTTTCGATACCTCTGCTTTGGTTGGTATGCTCGCTGCGGCCGGATTTGCCATTGGTTTAGCTCTCCAAGGTGGTCTTGGAAACTTTGCCTCTGGTATTTTGATTTTGGTGTTTAAGCCCTATAAAGTGGGTGATTGGATTGATTTCAACGGGAAGTTTGGAAAAGTGGAGGAAATTCAAATATTCAATACTTTGGTGGTTTCTCCGGGTCTCAAAACATTCATTGTACCTAATGGACAAATCACTTCCAATATGGTCACCAATTACTCAAAAAAAGGTAGCATAAGGTTAGATATTATGGTACATGTACCTTACGAGGAAAGTTTTCCGCGAGCGAAAGCCATCATTGAGTCAGTTCTAGATAATATTCCCGTGATTTTGAAAAAACCTGAGCCTCAGGTTGGAATTGAGAGTTTCGATAACTTCTTTATACAAATAAGTGTGAAACCCTATGTTCACCCAGACGATTACTCAGACGCTACCTATGAAATTAGACAAAAAATTAAGGAGGAATTCGGTCTGCAGGGCGTGCAAGTGAGATACCCAGATAGCGTAAGTTTGGGTAATTTTGGGGAGTAAATGTTTGTATAAGATTTAGAAAATCAAATCTAAAATCAGGTAAAATAGCGACGGGCAAAGCAAACAGCCCAGACCAGTATAGAAAGTGGCAGTAACTGCTCCATAAGGTACCAAAGCGGGGTCTGTAGCTGCCAAACCGGCCGATACACCCGAGTTGGTTCCCATCAATCCACCAAAAGCCATGGCGGCTGCGGGATTGTTTAATCCTACTTTTTTGGCCAAAAGCGGCGTGAGAATGGTAACCAGGATAGCTTTTAAGACGCCAATGGCTATACTTAGAGCAATCACATCAGAGCCCGCACCAAGTGCCGCTCCCGTAACAGGCCCAACAATATAGGTACAAGAACCCGCCCCAATGGTACAAAGGCTTACAACATCTCTATAACCCCAAGCCCAAGCCAATGCAACACCTAATATAAAGAACATGAGTGTGCCATAGATTAGAGAGACAAAGCCAAGAAATCCAGCTTTTTTCATGATTGCAAAACTTGCTCCCATAGCGGTGGCCACTATTGTAAAATCCCGAAACATAGAACCACCGAAAGTGCCTATACCTTTCAAAAATGGCAAATCGGAGATACCTTTTTCACCGCCAGAAAATATTCCGCCAAAGTATGCCAATATCAAACCTGCCAAAATAGCAACTGCCGAACCGGGAAGGTAACTTTTTAAAATTTTCTTCGAAAATAGCTCAGAGAGAAATGCGATAACACCAACAATGAGGAACCCAACGATTAATCCGTTTTTGTCAATAAAGCTTTCTAATATCTCCATTTTAGTTTTTCGAGGTAATTTTAATTAGATATGGCAACGAAACAAATGCAGCAATAACAGGAATAGTACCAACCACCAAAGCCAGAAAGCCACTAGAAACAGCTACTTTGACATTTTGTGAAGCACTCATGGCAATGATAACAGGAATGTACATTTTGTTCCAAAAATCTACGCCTTTCTCAAATTCTATATCTAGCCAGCCTTTTTTCTGTAGCCATTCTTTGCAAAGCAAAAGTAATATCATGGCGAATCCAACCCCGCCGACATTGGCTTTGACGCCGAGTAATTCGCCCAGATATTCGCCGGCAATCTGACCAGTTAAATAAGAAAATGCCAAAATGGCCACACCATAAATTATCATGCTTTTGGTAGGGTTAAAATAGTTTTTTTACATCGTTTTTAGTCACTTTCCCCATGGCATTTCTTGGCAACTCGTCCACTATCAAGTACTTTCGAGGGGTTTTATAAGCGGGCATCATACTCCTCATCCATTCGTTGAGTTGCTTTAGGTCGAGGTTTGCGTTTCGGAGTACGATGGCAGCCACCACCAATTCACCCCATTCGTCGTCCGGAATACCCACCACGGCACAGTCGGCCAGTTGCGGATGTTTTCTGAGGACTTCCTCTATTTCTAGTGCCGATATTTTGTAACCTCCAGATTTTATGATGTCAACAGAATCTCGTCCCAGAATTCTGAAATAGCCATTTTCTATTACAGCCACATCGCCTGTTTTAAACCAGCCGTCCTCGGTAAAAGCCTTCTCTGTGGCCTCCGTTTTTCCCCAATATTCTTTAAAAACATTGGCTCCTTTTATTTGTATTTCTCCAGGAACTTCTTCTTTTTCAATCACGCCATTTTCGTCAATAAGTCTTACAGAAACTCCGAGAAGTGGTTTTCCAATGTACCCAGCTTTTCTTTCTCCCTCGTATGGGTTGCTGATTCCCATTCCGATTTCCGTCATGCCATATCTTTCCAACAGTGTATGTCTTGATATTTCTTGCCACTTTTCCATAACCGAAACCGGCAATGCGGCCGAACCAGAAACCATCAACCTCAGTTTTGCCAAGGTATTCGTTATTTCCTTTTTCTCGTTTTCGGCCAAATTATCCCAATAGGTGATGAGTTTAAAATATATGGTCGGTACTGCCATAAAGACGTTTATCTTACCCTTCAATAAAGCCCCAAAAACTTTTTCTGGACTGAAACCCTCCAAAAATTCAACAGTTGCTCCTGCCCATAATGCACAAGAAATCACATTGATAATGCCATGAACATGGTGCAGGGGCAATATACAAATGGTATGATCCGCTGAGGTCCATTTCCAAGCAGCTACCAGCGTGCTGATCTGTGCCTCGAGATTGGCGTGTGTTGTTACTACTCCTTTGGGCAAACTAGTAGTGCCGCTGGTGTAAAGAATCATGGCATTACGATCGGTGGCGATATCAGGCAAAACGGCATGGGCCTCTTGGCTTGCCGAAAAATCTGAAACAGTATAAAAAGTAAAGGTTTTAGCAAGTACCAAGGGCTTAAGGACATCCACATATTCAGGTCCGGCAATTACAATGTCAGCTATGGTATCTTCTATCACATATTTTAATGAAGGTAAAGGATAGGTAATGCAAAGCGGTACCGCCACTCCACCCGCTCGCCAAATGCCCCACTGGAAAGCCACATAATCAAACCCGGGAGATATCATGAATGCAACTCGTTTTTGGTTCAAGTCTGGTTCACCATTTAACAATTGGGCTGCTATTTGGGAGGATTTTTCTTCTAAATCGCCATAGGAAAAGGACCCGTTACTGTCTAATATGGCACATTTATAGTGTTTTCTTTCTGAATTTAATATCAATTGAAGCATTCGTAAAACTATATTTCAAATTATAAAATTGATTGTTACAATAAAATCAACCTAAAGTACAAATGTAGTTTCAGAAAAATCTCTAAAAAAATTTCAACAAAAAAATGATTTATCATTATTCAAATAAATAATTTACCATTGCCTTCATCGTATCCTATCTTTTTCTAAAAATCCTCCAAAGGCCAAAATTAAGCCTATATTAAAAAGCATTGTAACATTCTACCCAATGCTTGTATTATTCTGATATGTGTGGTATTATTCCAATATTTTCATGGCATCCTGTGAAGAACTTTCAATTTCGGGTATTTTGCTAATTGACACGTATTCAATTTGTTCTGTACATTTGCAACATCAAAGGTTTTCTAGAGAGGTAAATTTTTTGATGTAAAGAAACAAGATTTAAATTTTTATCAAACTTAGAAAACAAACAAAGAAAATTATGAAAAAGCTTATTTTATCAGTTGCAGTTTTGATGGGAGTATCAGCTGCTAACAACACTTTCGCCAACGAAACTTTCAACGGAATCAAAATCGTTGAAATCAATGCTGGAGCTAGCGAGCTTCAGGTAAAGGCTTTCAAAGGCCTTAAGTTCCAATTGACCTTAGACAATCTCAACAAAAAAACATATATAGCTATCAAAGATGCCAACGGAAACGTATTTCACAGCGAGTACGTATCTAAGACAGAGTCTTTTAGCAAGCTTTACGATCTTTCGGCCTTGGCTGATGGCGAGTATTTCTTCGAGGTTGTAACCGGAAAAGAGAAATTAGTGAAAAACTTCCAGATAGCTACTAACGTAACCAGGACTGCTTCAGCACAGTAATAGGTTAGCAAGTAGCCGAATCTAAAAAACCTTTGAAAAGAACCCAAGTTATCATAGCTTGGGTTTTTTATTGTTCTCAAAAATATATAAAACTATACACTTTGGTGTATGTTGCTTTAGCTTCTAAAAACTTTTTGCCACCAATACACGAATATTTTAGAAAGTTTTTTGTTTGTGCATTCGTGGCAAATCAATTATCCGAATTAAATGGGACTCTCGGTGCTAAACTAAACTGTAGACTTAAAGTCAACAGTAATTAATTTATTTAAATTTTTGTCTCTCTTTTTTCTTAAATTTGCACCTCAATTTCTAAATAAACAGGTATGTTTCAGAATCTTCAGGATAAACTCAACGGTGCATTCAAGACCCTAAAAGGTAAGGGGCGTATCACCGATGTAAATATAGCCAGTACCGTAAAGGAAATCCGTCGTGCCCTGATGGACGCCGACGTAAACTACAAAGTAGCCAAAGACGTAACTGATAGAGTAAAACAGGAGGCTCTGGACCGCAAGGTGATGATAGCTGTTGAACCAGGTCAGCTTTTTGTTAAGATTGTTCAGGAGCAGTTGCAAGACCTCATGGGAGGTATGGCCCAGACTGTTAATCTTAAAGGTTCACCGGCTGTGGTTTTGATTGCAGGTCTCCAAGGTTCTGGTAAAACCACTTTTTCAGGAAAATTTGCGGCTTATCTCAAAAAGCAAGGCAAACAAGTGATGCTGGTGGCTTGTGACGTATATCGTCCGGCTGCCATAACCCAACTTCAGGTTTTGGGCGAACAAATAGGTGTAGAAGTCTATGCAGAACCCGACAACAAAGATGCGGTTTCGATTGCCAAAAACGCCGTGGCGGCTGCCAAAACCAAAGGGAAGAGCATCGTCATTGTCGATACGGCTGGTCGTTTGGCTGTAGATGAGGTGATGATGACCGAGGTTGAAAACATAAAAAAAACCATAGCTCCGTCTGAAATATTATTCGTAGTAGACTCGATGACGGGTCAGGATGCCGTAAATACTGCCAAGACTTTCAATGAGCGTTTAGATTTTGACGGGGTAGTACTTACCAAATTAGACGGTGACTCTCGTGGTGGTGCGGCCTTGTCTATACGCACGGTGGTAGAGAAGCCGATCAAGTTTATGAGTACGGGAGAGAAAATGGAAGACCTTGATATTTTCCACCCCGATCGTATGGCCAGCAGGATATTGGGCATGGGTGACGTTATATCATTGGTTGAAAGAGCCCAGCAGGCTTTTGACGAAGACGAAGCCAGAAAGATGAACAAGAAGATGCGTGAGAACAGTTTCGATCTCAACGACTTCCTCTCTCAACTGGAGCAAATCAAAAAAATGGGTAATATAAAAGATGTGATGGGTATGATACCGGGCATGGGCTCGGCAGTAAAAGACCTAGACATCAGCAACGATTCTTTTAAACCCATAGAGTCTATCATAAAAAGTATGACACCCAAGGAGCGTGAACTACCTGATATCATAGACGGAAGTCGTAGAAAGCGTATTGCTGGAGGTGCCGGTAGAACAATTCAGGAAGTAAACAACCTACTAAAGCAGTTTGACCAAATGAAAAAAATGATGAAGAAATTCAACAAAATGAGCCCAAGCGGTAAGTCTAGAATGTTTGGTTGAAATCTTGTTTAAGAATACACGGAAAGCCGTTTAGAGAAACTCTCGGAACGGCTTTTTTTATTTCTTTGTGTAATAATATAACTTAGGAGCAGTAGGTTGTCCACCTCTTTCGCTTATGGTATAATAACCCTTGGCCTGATAATCCCAGCAGATAGATTCGCCCTGATTTTCTTGAATATAGGGTGCTCCAACATCCCGAGTACGAGAAAGTGCTTGAAAAATAGTTTCATTGCTTTTCAGCTTCCAATAAAATACCGCTATGTAGGTTTTGAGCAAAATCTCATTTCCGTTGGCTGAAATATCGCCTCCAACGATGCCCCAATAAGGAATAGTACCCACAAACTCTGCTTCAAATGGCTGATTGACGGGCTGTGGATATTTCAATTTAAAGACTTTTACATTAAATTGATCCTTGGTTATAACATACAAATCTTTTGTTTTAGAATCCAAAAGGAGCGTTTCCGAATTATTAGACTCGTTGTTTGGGTAGAAAAACTGTATGGCATCTACTTTATCTACATGGTTTACGCTCGAATTCGGCTCCTCAAATCTGTAAATGGTATATTGCTTGTGTACATTTCCGTTATCGCCAATGTCGGCCGCATAAATATAACTTTTACCAGTTTCTGGGCCATCGCCAGTGGCTATGTCTTCCCAGTCGCGGTTGTGGCCGTTTATGCTTACAAACTTCTGATAAGAACCGTCTTTAGAAAAAACATGATAACCCGCCGCCGCTTCGCTGTCGTCAACGATAAAAAGGCTTCCGAAATACAGGCGAGAGGGAGCAATGCCAGATGCCTCGTTGGTTTTGTCTAATGGAGTATCGTAAATCTGAGGATTTAGGTTAAACTGTGTGGTAGAGTCCACAACAGGTTTAGGGTCATCGCCTCCATCGCCAAACAAAAAGCATGAATTTAAACTTAAACTTAGGAGGACAAATGCCAATATTCTCTTCAAAACTTCTGATTCTTTATTTTGGAAACGCAAAAAAGATACCTTTCGATAAACTTTAGGATAATTTATTTTTGGTGACTGTTTTCCAAAACCAATTCTTCAAGCAAATTTACCCAGTTTGTAGAGTCATTAAGGCTTTCTACCAAATTCCATTTTTCGCCGCCATGCTCCTCAAAAAGCTCTTTGTATTCTTCGCCAACTTCTATAGTAGTTTCAAGACAATCTGACACAAAAGCAGGCGAAAATGCCAAGACACTCTTGATGCCTTTTTTGCCAAATTCTTTAATAACCTCGTCGCTGTAGGGCTTTATCCAAGGTGTACTGCCCAGCCTCGACTGGAAACTTGTGGTATAGGTGCCTTCTTTCAAACCGAGGGCTTTTACCAACAGTCGGGTGGTTTCAAAACATTGAGCTCTGTAACAATGCTGATTTTTCTCTGTGATGTTGTCGCAGCAAGTACCAAATTTACACACATTGTGGCAGTCGCCTTTGGTGATTTGTCGCTCAGGTATGCCGTGGTAAGAGAACAGAAAATGCTCGTAGTCAAACTTATCCATATGCATGCGGGCATTCGCCACAAAGCCATCAATAAACTTCGGATATTCATAGAAATGATTGACGATCTTTATCTCAGGAATCACCAGCCATTTTGACACTATTTCCATTACTTTTTGATACACAGAACCCGTAGAGGCCGATGCATAGTGCGGAAATAGAGGGATGATAATCAAATCTTTAATGCCTGATTTTTGGAATTCATCTAATCGAGATTGAATCGAAGGATTCTGATATCTCATGGCGAGTTTCACGATATATTGGTCGCCAAGTTTAACTTGGAGGTCTCGCTCGTTGGCCTCACCAAATATTTTCAATGGAGAACCTTTTTCGGTCCAGAGTTCCTTGTAAACTTTTGCCGATTTTGGAGCTCTAAACGGTGCTATGATACCATTTACAAGAAACCACCGTGGCACTGTTGGTATGTCTATTACTCTTTCGTCCCAAAGAAATTCTCTTAAATATTTTCTAACATCTGGCACACTAGGTGAATCTGGAGTACCCAAATTGACCAATAATACGCCGGTTTTTAAATTCTTACTCACTGCTTAAATTCTGGTTTTTTAAAATCTGTGAAAACACTTTCGTCGAGTTTCTGATAAACGGCGATATCCGTCAATTTCCTTTCTCCTCTGTCGCCCGAAAGCAATATTTTGCCATAAGTTTTATAATCTTTCCACGGCATCGTAAATCTTGGTTTTTCATCAGCAAAGTTTGTGAAATGACTCCACTGTGTTATCAGATGCGATTTCTTGTCGAAATAGATCCAATATTTGTTGTTGGGGGTTACACCCACTTCTTTAAATGTCATTTCCAAGTATTCAGCGTCATTGCCATCCGCTGTTTTGGTATCACCCATGTATTTTAAACTTACACCCTGATCGCTCAATTTCCATGGCATTACCAGCCAATAGGAATGGTTTATCCATATTCTTTTGGCTTCTTCCAGAAATTTGTTGAGGCTATCAGGATGGGTTTGCTCTACACCTTTTTTGAAAACTTTGCCGGTTTTATCGTTGATGTTGAGAATATATACGGAATTCTCCTTCAAAAAGTCTATTCTTACACGGCTTTTGTGCTTGTCCCATGTCAAAGACTGGTTTCCAAAAAAAGTCCAATGTATGTATCGTGTTTTGTCGTAGTTTTTTTGACCACCCATGGCCTCTACGACTTTACTTTTTAGTGTTTCTACGTCTTGAGCACGCAGATTTACACTGCCCACGAGCAGTAGTGCTAAAAAGCATATTTTTTTAAGAAAACTGAATTTTGTCATATTTTAAAAAAATTAAAATGTTTTATTTTAAGACCTCAAAACAAAAGATACCTTTTAATAAAATTCAAAAAAATACTTTGCGAAATTTCGCTAATTATTTAGTTTTGAACCTTAATTGATCAAATATCATGGACAATATCACCAACATACTCGAAAATCCCAAATTCCAGACTTCATTAGGCATCAAAGATTGCCTGAAACTTATTGGTATCAAAGAACTCACGGCCAATATTTATGCTGTACCCAAGGGTAAAAAGCCCAAAAATGAACTTCAGTCTATCTGATAGATACTCTTAGTATTGCTCTATATTACAAAAACCTCCAGCGGAGGTTTTTGTTTTTTAATATGCCCTTACCAGCTTGCCTTCCATAAAATTGATAAACGCTTTGTTCACCACTTTGTTTCCGCCCGGGGTAGGGTAGTCGCCGGTAAAGTACCAGTTGCCCAAGTGACCCGGACAGGCCTTACTGAGGTTTTCTACAGTTTGGTAAACCACCGCCACCTCGGCATTGATACCTATTGGGCTGATGATTTCTGCTATTTTTTTCGATATGTCTTCGTCTGAAAAAGGCTCAAATAGCGACTGCACAAGGTTTTCTTTGTGCAATTGGCCGTTTTTCTGCAGTTCTAAACATGCATTATACACTTCTTCTTTTTTGTACTCTATGCCACGTTCTTTCAGCAAGGCCAACATGGCCCTAAATGCCACAAACTCTTTTACCTTAGACATGTCTATACCATAGCAGTCGGGGTAGCGAATCTGCGGTGCAGACGACACTATCACTATTTTCTTCGGTCCCAGTTTGTCAAGGAGTTTCAGTATACTTTTTTCTAGAGTGGTACCTCTTACTATGGAGTCGTCTATGATTACGAGGGTGTCTTTTTTCTTACGAATAACACCGTGCGTCATTTCATACACATGCGACACCATCTCTGAGCGGTCGTCGTCGTTGGTGATGAATGTGCGAAGTTTTACATCTTTCGAAACCAATTTCTCAAATCGCGGCTTGAAATTCAAGATTTTATCTAGTTCTTCATCGCTTAGTTTACCCGATTTTATCCTTTCTTTACGCCATTCGGCCAGGTGGTCTTCAATACCTTCCACCATACCATAAAATGCAGGTTCGGCGGTGTTTGGTATGTATGAAAATACGGTGTTTTCGAGGTCGTAGTCTATTTCTTTTAAAATCTGCGGTATCAACAAACGCCCCAGTGTTTTTCGTTCTTGGTAAATATCTGGGTCAGAGCCTCTCGAGAAGTAGATTCTCTCAAAACTACAGGCTTTTCTTTCGGTTTTTGGCAAAATATTAAATTCTCCAAATTCGCCATACTTATCTATAATGAGGGCATTGCCGGGCGAAATCTCCACTATTTGATCGTATTTGGCCCCAAAAGCCGCCTTTATGGCTACTCTTTCAGACGCCACCACAATCACCTCGTCGTCGTACCAATAATATGCCGGACGAATACCAGCGGGGTCACGTACCACAAACGATGCCCCAAAACCCGTAATACCCGCCATGGCGTAGCCACCGTCGAAATCACGACATGAACGGTGTAGCACACGCTGCATATCCATGTTGTCTTCTATGATATCGCTCAGGGCAGGGTTTTCATATATTCCTTTGAAACGCTCAAATACTCTCTGATTTTCTTCATCCAAGAAATGCCCAATTTTTTCTAAAACGGTTATGGTATCTCCTTGGTCTTTAGGGTGTTGGCCTAGGTGAACGAGTTTTCTGAAAAGTTCGTCGGCGTTGGTCATGTTGAAATTGCCGGCACACACCAAGTTGCGGCTTCGCCAGTTGCTTTGGCGTAGCATGGGGTGGCAGTTTTCTATTTCGTTGCGGCCGTGCGTACCATATCGCAAATGCCCCAAAAACACTTCACCCGAAAACGCCACGTTTTTCTGCAGCCACGCCGCATCTTTCATTTTGTCGGGATTGTTTTTCTGTACTTCGAGGTATTTGTCGTTGATTTTCTTGAAAATATCCACCACGGGGCGGTTTTCAACGGAGCGGTACCGGCTGATGTAGCGGCTACCTGGCGGAACTTCTATTTTGACATTGGCCACACCAGCACCGTCTTGTCCGCGGTTGGTCTGTTTTTCCATCAAAACATACAGCCGATTTACTGCATAGAGAGGTG
Source organism: Leadbetterella sp. (assembly GCA_035299025.1). GTDB lineage: Bacteria > Bacteroidota > Bacteroidia > Cytophagales > Spirosomataceae > Leadbetterella. The sequence goes on along the minus strand of DATGXK010000008.1, from coordinate 263,128 downwards.
TGCCATATTTCTCGATGTAATATTCGAGAGGTTTTCGGAGCCGAATGAGGGCAATGCCGCATTCGTGTTTGATAGCGTCGCTCATGATATTTTTGGAGGTGTGCAAACCTAAAATTTTGCACGATTTTTTTAGACCACAAAGGTCAAAATATTTACAATCAGGTGCAAGATAAAACTCAAAATATTTATTGCCCCCTTGCCCCCGATGGGGGAAACTGGACGGAAAAACCAAATGTCCTAATCTTGCAGCCTTAGCTACCCCTTCAGTGTTCTTAAGATTAGAATTAAAATCAGTGTAAATCTGCGTTACAGCAGGTATCAGCGTGCCATTCAACATCAGGAAATAAAAATCCGTTCTACCGCAGGTATCGGCGTCATCAATTTACCATTTCAACGTCACGATAAAAATCCGTACAAATCAGCGTTGCCGCAGGCATCAGCGTCATCAGCGTGCCATTCAACATCAGGAAATAAAAATCCGTGCTACCGTAGGTATCGGCGTCATCCGTGTTCCATTCAAAGCCACGAAAAAAAAATCTGATAATTTCAATCCAAAAAAACACTAGCTGCGTAACTGATTCAAAATTCTACTAATAACATGAAAAAGTCGCTTCAAATTACACTTTACGGTTTTGCTGCGTTGTTTGTTGGTTTTGTGGTATATGCCAACTGGCAGCCTAAACCTCTGCACGCTTACGCCAAAGACTCTCAACTGAGCATTTATCAGCTTAAAAAGACGGCTACGGAGCAGGACCTACAGAAAATCAACGATGAACTAGAGCAAGTAAAGGGCATCTCGGCGGTGGCGGGCAATACCGACAGCCAAATGTTGAGTGTAGTATTTCATCCAGACGAAATCTCCGAAAACGATGTGAAGACTTGGTTGGCAGAGAAAAACATTGCTTTTGACAAAGCCGACTTCACTACCAGCGGTCCGCCAGCGGCTGAATGTCCGGTTCCGCATGAGTATATCATGGGATTTCAAAAAATTAAGTACGCATTAAATTTTCGTTAAACATAAAACAAAACAATTATGAAATTGGTAAAGATTTCTGTGATAGCCTTGGTGCTAGGTATGATGATGACCTCTTGCAAAGAGGAAGAGGAGATGGTGGCTACTCCTACGCTATATGAGCGTTTGGGCGGTGTGAATGCCATTTCGGCTGTGGTAGATGAGTTTATCGGAAGAGTGGCTGCCAATCCAGACATGAAACGTACTTTCCAGCCTTTGTTGACAGAGGTAGGTGAAAAAGGTGCGGCTTCTCCGAAGTTGATTGCTTTGAGACAAAACCTCATAGACCAAATTGGCGAGGCCTCAGGTGGCCCACAAAAATATATGGGCAAAGACATGGTGACAGCTCACAAAGGCATGATGATTACGGAGGTAGAGTTCAACTCACTAGCAGGTAATCTTTCGGGAGCGTTGGATAAATTCAGTGTGCCTGCGGCCGAGAAAAACGAACTTTTGACGGTAATCGGCAGCCTTAAGCCATCAATTGTAGGTAAGTAAGTAGTTTAAATGGGAAATAGAGGGTAGTAGAACACCTCTGAGCATTGCTTGGAGGTGTTTTTTTTTGCTTATTCTAGTTGTATTGGTTTTATTCAAGCTTCTTTCATTAATGTTTTTTGGTGTGATTTTGACATGAAGAAAATGGCTTAAAGTGGATTTTGAATGCTAAGGAATTTGGGAAATTTTTTAGTTTGAAGTTCAATATTGTTGATTAAGAATAGTCACTAAAGTTTATTTTTAATAAGCTCCGAAAGACTCGCTGTAAATGGATAAGCAGAAGCAGAGCCTGTTCTATAGTTTTTAAGTTTTCTAAAATCCCATTTTAAATTCAGTAACTCAGGGTCTTCAACTTTTTTAATTTTAATTATTAAATAAGAGTCTTGACTAGGTGATGGATATTTAAGGTCAACGAGATTCTTATTTGAATATACTTTAGGTCCCTTTGATATAATTTCCCATATATCTGATGAGCTCTTATCTTTGTTTGTATGTAGAAGTAGATACTTTGAACTTACAGTTTCTAAGTCTAATTCTAGTGAACCATTTCCTGAGCCCATTCTGAAATTGTATAGTTTGGTTCTTGTTATCCAATCATATTGCTCAGGTGAATTGTAGAAGCCGATTAAAACAAAAGTTTCATCAGGTAATAAATTTCTATTTTTTCCATAAGGCTCTGGAAGCGATTCATTAACAATGTTGTCACTATTTGGAGGGTTTAAGTAAATATCGTATGTTCTAAAAGCTGCTTTCTCTCTTTGGGAGGCTCGATTAATAAAGTGATCAATAATTTCTAAAATAAATACTTTTAGCTCCTCTATACCACTTTCAGATTTGGAAGGTTTTACGGGGAAAGCTCCTAGGCCTGGTATAATTTCATGGAATCCTTTTTGTTTGATGAATTTATCTCCTGGATATAAAACATATGCTCCACCAGTTCTTCTGATTGCATCTTTGTAAGAATGCATTTTTAATAGGTCAGCATTTTTATATATACCTTTGCGATTTTCGGTTTTCTCCTCATTTAAATTTCTTTCGGCATTTTGATTAATAAAATCGTTTAAGTTAGCTACCTTATATTTTGCGTCGAAATGGATATGCACAATAAGTTCTTGCCTTTCTGCTTCTTCTTCAGAAATGCCAAATGGCCAAAATGAAAGAGTATAGTCTGGACGCAAGGTTGTCGTCCAACTTCCTGATTCAGGATATTCTTTTTTGCCAATGAATGAGCGGTTATAGTTAAACCGAATATAGAGCTTTCTTTTTCCAGAGTCATAAATTCCACTTAATGCAGTAAATTGACCTTGTTTTATTTGTAAATTAAGACCGTCTGGCGTTTGTTTTATTAATTCCGAAATCTCTTTGGGTTCAATTTCAAAAATAGACTGAAACAAATCTAAAAGTTTAAAAAATAGCCAATACTCATACAAAGTCGCAATATCTTTTTTACCACCTGAATAAATATCATCTCCGCCTGTCCAGATTAATTTGGCAGCAAGGTCAAACATCAACCAAACTCTAAGAATCTCACGATAACCTTCTTTTCTTTGTAGCACTGGGCTATTAAGTTTTAATGTTGTTGGCCTTGAAGTTTCTTTAAAAACATTATGGTGCAAATAACTTTCAAGCTCATGAATTAACGTTTCTGATTCACTCAACATCTTTTGATGACTGAATTCGATTGCTTTACTGTTTATATCTGTGCAAAATTTCAAAAATGTTTCTAAAGCGTGTTTAATAAAACGGTTTTCTGGCGTGTCAACTGAGTCGGTCTTTCGATTTGTGGTTATTCTTTCAGGTAAGGTTTGTAATCTATAATCTCTAAGAAAATGAAATTCAGGTAACTCTGTTCGATTACCACCTTTGAGAAATTCTTTAATATTGGCATTAGAAAATCTTCTAGCATTTCTAATGTCTTTGTTCTCTGAAATTTCAGTCCATTTAGTAACGGGAGAGGTCACTATACGATAAATAGCTTCTGTAAATTCATTTGTGCCAATTACAGATTTTATGAATGCAAATTTTTGATATAATGTTTGACTGTCCCTGAGATAATCAATTTCAAAATGATGGGAAACCGGAGAGTTTACTTGCAATAATAAGTCCGTGCATTTTTCTGTTATTAGCTCCAACATATCTCGGTAATCGTCACGATAACCCGACTTTATTGATTGTACTTCTAATTCTATTATTGATTTTTCAACTAAGAAATTGTTTGTTAATAGAGGTATAGAAAGGGTACCAACAAAAATATTAGGTGAAATAGTGCCTAGATTTGGGCTTCTACTGTGCCGCTGAATGATATTTTCACCTATATCCCCTAAAATATATTCTGTATCATTTATGTTAAAGTCATAATAGCAGCCTTCAACTAATTGAAATCTAGCTTCATTATTTTCCTCAGCACTTTCTTCTGCATCAAACAATGATTCTGATGTTCGAGCATCAATATATAGCCGTAAACCTTCTTTAACAGAATCAAGCGTTATTTCAATGGAAGGTAATGATTTCATAGAATCAAGCTTCTGCAAAACTGGCAAAACCATTATCTATAGCACCTTTGTACATTCGAACTATTTTTTCGAGAGACAAAGGAAAAAGAACTTTTTCAGATTTGAAATTAAAGTCCTCATTTTCAAATACATCTTTAATAATATTTAACTCACTTTTAATACAAAAGGAACCGAGTTTTTCCAAAATGGGACTTAACTTTCTACGAGATCCATGTAATTTGGGTAGAAGTTTTTGGATGATTGCATAATCTAATTTTTCATTAAGGCTGAGTTTATAATCAATAACTGTTAGTTGATTTATTAATCTCAATATTTCTGAAGCACTACGATACCCGAATTCAGCACCTGTTCTTTTTAATTCGACAAAGAATTCCAGTAATTTTTTGTTGATTTTATCAGTATCTGTCTTTGGAAAAGTGTTGTTTGCTGCTAATTTAAGAAATTTATTAGCCATTCCTGCACCTTTAGCTTGTAAAGCTTCCATTTCTATATTTTTCACTTCGCCTAGGAAATTTTTCATGTCATCTTTAGTTACACGGAACTCTATAGTATTGGCCCTGTCTAGTACCTTAGGGCTAAACATGTTAGTGGTTTCATCTATGTTAACTGTACCTATTATAAATAAATTAGATGGCAATTTAAGTTTGGGCGGAATTCCATCTATATCATCACTTTGAGAATGAAGAGGAATTTCTTTTTTTGACTCCATTACACTCAAAAAATCGGCAAAGTATCGTTCAACATGACTAAGATTCATTTCGTCAAGAACCAAAAAATATGGTAAATCAGGATTATTATTTGCTTGAATAATTAAATTCAATACCCAGTTGTCTGGTATTACATATTTATTTGGTTCTAAAGCATTAGGATATCCTAATATTGGATCTCGATTTGTCCAATCTGCACCCACTGGAATTATTCTATACTGATTTTCATCTTGGCAAATCCACTCAACAAATGCTTGTGCCAATTTGGTTTTTCCTGAGCCAGATAATCCAGTTAATATTACAAATGGTTTTGTTAAAAGAGACGAAATAAAACGAGTAATAATTTGCGGATTATAGATTAATCCTGAATAATGAAGGTCTGAGTTTAATTTTGAAATTTCAAACACATCCATATTTAAAAGTCTAAATTTTTGTAATTGAGCTTTGTTTTGAATTAAAAAATCAAGATATGTTTTGACTGATGCAGAATACCAGCCTTTTAAGGAAGAAGAAGGTCTTTCATCAGAATAATATTTACCTCCAACATTCTTTTGTTCTCTTATAAGGTCTGCATAAAGCTCTTTGATTTTTTGAGTGTCATCAGTCTCAAAAATATTGAATCCGACAATTTTAGATAAATTTTCAATGGCTGTAACATATTGATTCTTTGTGCCCTCTTGAATATTTAAAGACTTTTCAGACCATGCTTTATAATCATTCTTTTTTGACATAATTTACTTTTTTACAAAATCAATACCTACTCTCATGGGATATCCAAATGCTTCGTTTGCAATGCGTTGTGTGTAATTTTCTTTAATACTGTCAATGAAAGTAAGCTCAACATTTGTTCCATAATAACTAACATTAAGTTTTTCTGTAAACTTATTATTAGCTACTAACATTGTGAAAGGTTGACAAAATTCTTTGATTTCCCAATTAATAGCAATAACATCATTTGAATTCACCTCTTTAATGAATGAAATGAATTTACCATCGGTTTTTTTTAGAACACTTTCTTGCGAGTCTTCTTTTTTTCCTTCAACAAACCAAAATTGATTTTTAATTTTTTCATTAGATCTTAAGCAATCACAATGTGGTGTGATACATATAAAAAAGCGTTCTATTAATATTGGATTTTTATCTTTATCTAAAGCTGGGAAATCTGCTTTAAAAACATCTCCAAACCTTAAAAAATCATTTGTTAACCTATGATTTATGTTAATTCTGTTGTAAAAATAATTCAATTTAAAAACATCTTTTTTGAAATTTGGATTTCCTCCAGCTTCAAATTCAGATATTCTTTTGCTTCCATTTATTGATTTAAAATATTCTTCAAGGACATCAAATAAAGTAAGGTTTTTTTCATACATGAAAGATGCTACTTGATCTTTTAAAATATCTCTTAAAAAATCAAAGAAAATATATGGATGTTCTCCATTATTTTTCTTGTGATAAAAAAAAGCATCTTCATTTAAATCGTCAAAATCTTTTCCAATGAAAGCAGAATTTTCACGAAATCTGTTTCTCATTTCTAATCCCATTAATGAAAGAAAGATATTTTTTTCTTTTAAAAACGATACTAAAAAAGAATCATAAAGTTGGTCTCCTGAGACTGTATCTTTTTTAAATATTTTTACTATGGTATGTCCAATGTAGAATGTATTATCATCATCAACTGATTTCTTAAAGAAACTAAGTTCAGAGTGGTTAGAAAAATCTGAAATATCTTTAGAAAGTGCCGTTTTAAGTTTTGCAAAAGATGAAATTATGTTTGAGGAATTAATGGATTTTATAGATTCAATAATTTCTGGAGTTAGGTCATAAAAAGCTCTTAAATTTTCTATTTCACTATCAATATCTTCGATCTTAGCATTTATAATACTATTTATTGAGGTGTCTAATTCCTCCCAGTCTTGATGAGTTTTTTCAATTGTCCAATAATCATCTAATTTTGATCCAGAAAGAAGTTCTCTTATCGTTGCTTTATTCTCTTCACTGATATTTCCCAGGAAAAATCTGTTAATTTCATTTTTTACAGCATCTTGATTTTCTTTTGTATAAATGCATATAAAATGTAGGCTCTTTTCTGAAACCGCTTCGTTAAGTATTCTCAATGCTTCATAATGCTCATCTCTAACTAATTGCCAATCCAAAATTAGAAGATCTTTATTTTTTAGATAAAATCTTTTATTATCTTTCCATCCTTTTTTTGTATATTTAAAAGAATGTAGCAAACATTGATTCTTTCTAAAATCTTGGAATAATTCTATCGTTCTTTTGTTATCATCTCTATTTTTTGAATTTTTAGATTTAAAATTTTCAAGAGCTTTATCGTCAATAAAAATTGCAGAACTTATTGTTTCCTTAATAATGTTTTTAGCAACGTCCCTGAAAGTTAATGCTGTAGTCATATTTATGATTTAGTTAACTGGGCTTATTATAAATGAAGCACCATTCAATATATTATACTTTTTATCGTTTGAAGCTTTGATGTCATATCCCACTGTATTTAAGCTGTCTTTTGAAAGATATAGTCCTATTCCGCGTCCTTTATCTCTTCTTGTATAGAATAAATCGAAGATTTCTTCTAATCTAGATTCTTTAATTTCAGTTCCGTTATTACAGATTATGATAGTCTTTGTTTCTGTTTCATAATCGAGTAAAATTTCTGGATTATTTGAAGATCTTACCCAATAAATAGCATTATTTATAACATTCACAAAAACTGGGAATAAAACGGATTCAAATGAATATGTCTCTAAAGTATCAAATGATAAGGTTGAATGAAAATTGATTTTTTCCTCTTTAAATGTTTCTTCAAAAAAATTGTTCAAATATTCTTTTATTTCAAATCCCTTGATATATTTTTTAGTTCTTTTAGATTTTCTGTATAATGGATTTAAAGACTGATATTTTGTGTCTAAATGCTCAAAAGCATTCTTTAGATACTTGAAGTGTTTGTTGGCTTCATTTGTATCTCTAAGATGTTTTTGTATTTCATTAATTGAAGTACTAAGTTGACTATACAAAGTATTTAGTTCGTGATTTATAATTTCCACAGAAATTCCTAATTGAGCTAAGTTTTTGAAATCGCCAAGTTCTTTTAATGTTTTTTCATATCTATTTTTATAATATCCTACTAAAGCATCATCATCTATCTCAAAATTAATTCTTAATAAATGATCTGACTTAGCATCTAAAACAGTTTGATATTTTATTCGTAAATCTGAAAATTCAAATTCTAAATTTTGAAGACTTTTTTCCAAATTATCTCTTGAAGGTGGAAAAGGAATATTGTCTTCGTATATTTTATTTAAGTTGTTTTTAAAAGCAATTTCTGTTTTTTCAAACTCAAAATCAATATTTTCAAATGCTTTCTTTAGTTCTAGTTTGCTTTTAGAAGTAATGTCATTTAGTAAAGACAAATAATTACGAAACTTATTTTCAAACTCCTTAACCAGCTGTTCTTCTGCTATTTTGTCAAGAGCTTCTTTTCTTAATTCGTTTATAGACTCAAATTCTGTTTTTGATTGGTTATATAAATCTTTAGACTCTTCAAAACGTTCTCTATCTCTAGAATCCATTGAAAAACGCTTCGGTTTTTTAGGTTCTAAATTTTCAAAGTCTGCTTTTAACTTGTCAATTTGTCTAAGTAACTGTTGGATATCTTGATAAATGACATTAGAATCTTTTAACTTACTTTTTAATTCGTTACTAAGAATTATATATTTTGTATTAAAACTTTCCAATTCTTTTGGTACTGCTTTTAAATAATTTTTAAATTTAATTCTTTCCTCTTTTTCAAGTTTTTTCTCTTCAACTTCGGAGGCTCGGGCTTCCTTGAATTCTTTAAGTTGCTTTTGTTTTATATTTTGCTTTGCATCAGTGCCAAAATATTCATTCGCGAGGTTTAGAAACAAACCAATAAGGTCTATTTTAAATTCTCTATATGCTTTGTTTTTGATAAAACCTTCACGTCCAGCTTTATCATTTAGAGGCCTGTTATTTTCTCTTTTTAAATCAATGTAACCAAACATTCTTCTGTAACTGAAGAAATACGTACCCGCTCTTCTAGTCCTTCTTTCTTCGAATTCCAAAAAATCAGAGTGCGGCCTTCCGTATGGTAACACTCTTAAATCATCTCTATACATGTATAAACCCCCAAAAGCTTTAAGTTTATCATCAAAATACCTAAAAGTATTTTCTGCTAATGATGTTTCAGTGATACCAGGAACAATTCCAAGTTTAAGTTTAAATTTTCCGTATGAAGATTTTTGATTTATGGGTCGATTTGGTCTAAAAGTATAATCCTTAACTATTTCATTGTAGATTCTAATAGTTCCTTTAAATGTTCCGAATTCGTCAAATTCACCATCAATTAAATGGTCACTATTTTTAAAATCATCTAATGTGAAAAATGAGTTGGCACCAATAAAATCTCGTTCTCCCGTATTATCTTTAATAATAAAAGCAGTTGATAGTGATTTATTATCATTATTGTACTTGAATTCATTGTAAAAGCCAATTAATCCTGTCCTGAGATCTTCAATAGTTTCAATATCTTGGTCATCCGAATTATTTAGTTGATTAGTCCATTTTTTTAAAAGTAAAAACTGTTCGTCAGGTTCAAAAACTATAAATTTTGTTCCATGAATTTCATCTGTGTCACCTATTAAATCTTTTACAATTTCTTCTGAAAAAAAATTGGTTAGGGTTAATTCTTCAGTACTTTTTATAATTTTATCTAGTATTTCTTTTTGATCACTCCAAAATGCTAATTTTTCTGCTGTCTCTTTTTTTGCTTTTTCAGAATCGGAGTTGTCAGAATAGAAGTTTTTAAGAAACTCTTTTTTTAAAAAATCAAATTGATCTAAGAACTCTTCTTCATTGTTTATTGAAGCTATTGGGATGTTTACATTGTCTAAAAAAAGATTGTAATTTTCAAGTGTTCTCCAGTCAAAATATAGAGCCTGAAGTGGCTCACCAATTTTCTTAGTTAGCATTAGCATTGGAGAACCTAAATATGAAACGGATAGTCTTCCAATACCTTTTTCTCCCATAATTGGGCGTGGTTCTTTCCATAATGTATCAATTCCTTTTTCAGGAGCATTATTCCTGCTTTTAGAATCGGTTCCTAATATTAACCATTTATTTTCAAGTTCATGGTTAGACATCCCTTTTCCGTTGTCTGAGAGGACAAAAAAGGGTTTATCAACATCTTCATAACCCTTTGTATAAAGAATTGCTTTTAGTTGATCTGCGTATGCATCATAACCATTTTTCCATAACTCACTTATTGCGGTTGGTAAATCAGCAATTTGGCCTTTACCAAGTAAATCTACAGCCCTGGCTTTGGTTCTAAATTGCATTTTTATGATTTTTAATAATTGCCTTTCCTATTGAGGCTGCATATTTTGGGGGTACTGCATTTCCTATCATTCTTGCAGTATTGGCAACACTTGAAGCTTTAAAAATATAATCTTTAGGAAAAGATTGTAAAACGGCTCCTTCACGAAGAGAAATTCCTCTGTCTTCTTCTGGATGTGCAAATCTTCCATTAGAAATACTAAAAAATTTAGTAGTTATTGTCGGTGCTTGTCTATCCCACCACATTCTACCATATGTATCTTTGAAATTTACGAAATCATTTTTATGGCAATTAGGTGCAAGTTTTTCATTATTTGCATAAGAAATCCTTGAGCCGCCGTTTTTTTCTGTTAGTTTTAATCGTTCAATATTTATCGGTTTTAAACCAGCAACGGTATGATTGAAATCCGTTCTGTCTCTATGTCCGGCTGGAATTTTTGGGAATCCATTATGTTCTCCTAAGACATCATAAACAGTAGTTTTTTTTCCTTTAATTTTAATTGGGTTCAATTCTTGATTTGTAATTCTATTGGCGATTAAAGTTAAACGTTTCCTACTTTGAGGGACCCCGTAATCACTTACATTATGTATGTCACAATGAACTTTATAATTTTGACTTTCTAACCAATGGATAAAATCTTCCAATCCACTTTCGTCTTTTCTTTTTAATACTCCAGGTACATTTTCAACAACAACATATCCTGGGTTAAAATATTCAACAAACCTCCTAAATTCCACCAATAAGCTTTTCGATTTACTTGATTTCCCTCGATCTGTATTGATTATGCTCCAAAACTGGCATGGGCTACATCCAATTAAAATTAAATTGTCATCATTTTTTTTAAGATCCAATTTCTTTTCCAATTCTTCCTCTTTATAGTCAAATACATCAGCATGTATAAACTCTGCCCCTTTTATATTTGCTTCATATGTTTCTTTACAGGTTTTATCGTAGTCAATTCCTGCTAAAATCTCAATTCCAGCTTCTTGCAAACCATGACTCATGCCTCCACCTGAGCAAAAGAAATCTACAGCTTTTAATCCCATATTAATTGTCTATTCCTTCTTTAAAAAATTCTGAAAACGTTACTCCTAGTCCTTTAATAATTTTTTCTAATGCTTGAACAGAAATGTTCCGTTTACCACTTTCAACTGCAGCTATATATGTTCTGTGAATTTCTGATTCGTATCCCAAGCCCTCTTGGGTTAGTTTTTTTTCAGCTCTCAGTTGAGCAATTCTTTTTCCAATTTTTATTTTTATATCCATAAATCATGTAATGTTTTAAAATTCATTCAATGAGTCAACATTCTATAAGTAACAATACTCTAAAGGTTCAATTGGAGGCCTTTTTTCTTTAGATTGTGGATAAATTTACATTTTCTATCCCCGCGGCAGGGATAGTAACGGATACCCCACAGCTGGCGAAGCCGCGAGGAGTTGGAGTACAATCAAGCACGGGAGTGCGAAGATTGCGAGCGTAGCTCTACCGGCACGCCTGACGCAGGCGGCGTGGCTGCCCAAGTGTTGGATGTGAGGGTTTTGGTCACTTTTTTGGTGGTTTTCACAACATTTTTTCATTTGGCTTGGGGCAGAGGAGTAGTTTTGGGCTACAATTATGAAAAAGCTTGGGCAGCTACAAACGCAGAGAGAACGAGGAGCTCTTTGCGTTTTGGCAACCTTGCGGCGAGAAATTAAAAACATGAAATGCTATGCAGAATGTATTGAAAAGTAGAAAATGGGAGGTTTTGTTGGTGTTTGGGTGTGTGTTTGTGTATGTGGTGAGGCGGCTGTTTCAAGAGGCCAGTGGGTTTGACAGTTTTATTTATGACCTGCAACCCAGGGTGCCGGGCAATGTGATGTGGCTTATTTGGCGTGAGCTGGATAATTACTCGCATTATTGGAACGCTATGTTTCCGATAGCCGGTGGTGGTTTGTTGTTTTTTGGGGCGTGGGCGGTGTTTCATGTGGGGCTGTTTCCGAAGCTGCGGGCGGTGGAGTCGTCGGTGAGTACACTGGTGTATGCGGTGGTGACGGTGCTGTTGGTGGTGGGGAGTGTTTTTGTGCATAATTATTTCAGGCTATACTACCGGGCCATGAGTTCGGACGACCCCGAGGTGATAGTCGGCATGAGGGTGTTTTCAGAGTTTCGGAAGCTGTATTTGCTGACCGACAGCATTGCGGTGGTGATAGTTTTGGTGTTTTATGAGCTTTTTGCTCAGCTGTATTATTATGTGGAGACCAAGCTCAAAGAGGAGCAGGAGGGTGGTTTTATTGGTCATATTTTGGTGGCTTCTGTGGTGGTTTTGCTACTTTTTCTGGCGTTTTTTGCCAATCTGCCCCGCAAGGATTATTGGTACGGTGCCGTAAAAGAACTCTCGATGATGGCCATTGGGGCGTTTACGGTGTTTTTTGCTCAGAATTTTTTCTATCTGGAGGTTTTGCCGAATTACAGAGATTACCGCTCGGCGGCGTTTAAGACAGGACTGCTGAAGTTTGGGCTGACACTGTTGGTGGGTACGTTTGGCATGTATTGTATTCTGTTCATTGGTTGGCATTCGTTTCACCCGGTACCGTTTGGCTGGCATGCCGAGTGGATGGTTACGATGTTTTCGGTTTTTGTTATTGCGGCTGTGGTGTTGGCTTTTTTGAGAAAGGTGTTTACGAAAGAAAAGACGCAACTCAAGACGCAAATCAGCCAAAAAACGGCCGAGTTGGGCAACCTGAGGTCGCAGATTAATCCACACTTTTTGTTTAATGCCTTGAACACGCTGTATTCTGTCTCGCTGAGAGAAAACGCCACCCAAACCTCGGACGGTATACAAAAACTGGGCGACATGATGCGGTTTATGCTCCACGAAAACCACCAAGACCGTATACCACTGGCTAAAGAGATAGAGTATTTGAATAATTTTATTGAAATCCAGCGGATGAGGATAGACGAAAGCCACGACATAAAGATTGAGGTGAATATACAAAATGCAGATCGTGAGATTTTTATAGCTCCGATGTTGCTGAATCCGTTTATAGAGAATGCTTTTAAGCATGGCATCAGTTTCAGGTCGGCGTCGTGGATATATATCACGCTTACGCATGATGCTCAGCACTTGTACTTTAAGGTGCACAACAGCATCCATCAAAAAACGGAGGATACTTTGGACGACCAAAGCCACGGTATAGGCCTCGAAAACGTAAAAAAACGCTTGGAATTGATATATCCGAACCGCCACAAGCTGGAGATTCAGGCCACAGATCATGATTATTTTGTGAGCTTGGTGTTGGGGGTGCATTGAGGGGGTGTTAATTCACCACAGAGGACACAGAGTTGAAATTCACGGAGTTACACGGAGTTTTTTTATATTTGTATTGGATAATCGCGTGAGAATCAAAAACTCTGTGCAAAACTCCGTGACCTCTGTGGTAGAAAAAAAATAAGAATGATATTAAAAGCCATCGCCATCGACGACGAACCACACGCCTTAGAGGTGGTGAAAATGCTCTCTGAAAAAGTGCCTTTTTTGAGCTTGGAGGCTACTTTTACCAATTGTTTTGAGGCGATACCCTATCTGCAAACCAACAAAATAGACTTACTTTTCTTGGATATAAACATGCCCGATATATCGGGAATAGAGTTTGTGAATGTGCTGCCCAAGTGTCCTATGGTGATTTTTACTACAGCTTATTCGGAATATGCCGTGAAGGGTTTTGAACTCGATGCCGTAGATTATCTTTTGAAGCCTTTCTCTTTAGCCAGATTTACAAAAGCCTGCAACAAAGCCCTGGAAATGAAGAAGGTAGGTGAGCCCGGGTATATTTTCTTGAAAACGGGCTATGAAGAGGAAAAAGTAATGCTCGACGAAATCCACTATATCGAGGCCGAAGGAAATTACATGACTTACATACTTAACAACCGAAAACTGCTCTCAAGGCAGAGTATTTCTGACGCTCTCTCCGCACTGCCCACCGACAAATTCGTCAGAATTCATCGCTCTTACCTTATTTCATTATCAAAAATCGAGAAAATTAGTCGCAATTCTGTTTGCATTTTGGGTAAGGAGATACCTGTGGGGTCTTCGTATGAAGAAAAACTTTTGGAGATTCGGGGAGTTTTGGGCCTTTGATTTTTTCACCACAGAGATACGCAGAGTTTTCCACGGAGTTACGCAAAGTATTCATTATTAGAGCTTTTGTTCATCTGCACTATTCGCTATGCTTTGCGACCTAGCGTCTTTTCGGTATAAATTTATTCCACGTACGAAAAATTTCGTAGAAAAAATTTGGAAGTACGAATCTTTTCGTATTACATTTGTACGAAACAATTCGTAGATAGATGGAAACTTTCCAAAAACCAACAGAGTCGGAGCTTGAAATCCTGAAAATATTGTGGCAAATGGGCCGTGCCACAGTGAAGCAAGTCAATGAGGAAATCAACAAAACCAAGGAAACAGGCTACACGACCACTTTGAAAATCATGCAGATTATGTTTGAAAAAGGCCTTGTCTCAAGAAACGCCGAGGGCAAACAGCATATTTTTGAGGCCATTGTGGGGGAGGAGGAAACACAAAAATCACTTTTGAATCGTTTTATAGATTCTACTTTCCAAGGAAATGCCATGAGCTTGGTGATGCAGGCTCTGGGCAATCATCACGCCTCGGAGGAAGAACTATCTGAACTCAAAAAACTCATCCAACAACTCGAAGAAGACAAGTAACAATTTATGAAAAAGCTATTTTAAAAAATTAAAAAATTCACTCGGTGGCTTCGGCTCCGCTCAGTCATCGAGTGTTATTCAAAAAATCTTATGAAAAACATCACAGAAATCTTCTCTAACCCGCTGGCCAAGTCGCTTGGCTGGACCTTGGTGCACTCTATCTGGCAGATTTTGGCCATTACATTGGTGTATTTTGCTATCGTGCTTTTTACCAAAAAAGCTAGCCATAGATACTGGTCTGGCATGTTGTTGCTTGTTGGTCAGGTATTTACGAGTATTTTAACTTTTTTGGTTGTGCAGCAGTTTTCTACTCCCGAGAAAAACTTTAGCGGTATGACTTTGGCTCCAAAGATGCTCGGCCAAGTTGAGTTGTTATTGGCGTATCTTCAAACCAATCTTCCTCTGATAGTGGGCATTTGGGTAGTGGGTTGCACCGTACTTTTTGTTAGACTTTTGATGGGTTATCTATGGGTAAATCAACTCAAAAATCATCCTAAAAACCAGTTGGATAGTAAACTGACGGAGGTTTTAGAAAATCTAAAAACCAAAATGAACATCACAAAGGCAGTACAGGTGAAGCTCTCCAATGTGATAACCATTCCCATGATTATGGGCGTCATTAAACCAGTTATTCTCATTCCGGCCAGTTTGATGTCGGGCTTTAGTAAAGATCAGTTGGAGACTATTTTGGCCCATGAGCTGGCTCACCTCAAACGCCACGATTTCCTTCTTAACGGCCTGCAGTCGGTTTTGGATGTGCTTTATTTTTTCCATCCCGCCATGTGGTTGCTGTCCGCTCAGATACGCAAGGAAAGAGAGAATTGTTGCGACGATATGGCTCTTCAATATGCTGGAAGCAGGATTTTGTTGGCTAAAACCTTGGTTCAGATTCAGGAAACGGCCTATGCTCCAAAATTGGCTTTGGCATTCGGCAAAAAATCATATACGCTTCTGGAGCGAGTTCAGCGAATAGTTGGCCTGAGTCAGTCTCGTAATTTTGCCAAAGAAAGTGCCTGGATAGTGGTGGGTTTGTTTGTTACATTTTTTGCTTTTGCACAAAAGAAAGCTGAAAAAGTGGAATCTGTAAAAATAGAAAGATCGGAAAGTTTGACTACTACTTATACAGAAACTGATACTCTGGGAAATCCTAAAAAATCTCAAGGACAGATAGTTATCCAGAACGACCATCATGATTTTAGGATAAAAGACAACAAAATATATTTTGATGGAAAGGAAGTACAACTAAGCCCAGAAGTGCAAGCCCAAATGGAAGTGAGGCTGAAGGCCATGCAAGTGAGCCAACAACAAATGGAGGCTCAAGGTAAGCTAATGGAAGAGCAAGGCAAAAAGATGGAAAAGTACGCATCTGAAATGGAGATAA
The DNA here is from genome assembly GCA_035299025.1 of Leadbetterella sp. Taxonomy (GTDB): domain Bacteria; phylum Bacteroidota; class Bacteroidia; order Cytophagales; family Spirosomataceae; genus Leadbetterella. The sequence continues at coordinate 246,944 of DATGXK010000008.1, read as the reverse complement.
ACAGTAAGCCGATGGAGGAAATCGGGAAAAAGATGGAAGAAGTGGGAAGGAAAATGGAAATTGCTTCTAAGAAATTTTCGGCCGAAATGAACAATAAGAAAATAGGAGATAAGGATTTAGAAGCTTTTTCAAAGAAATTTGATAAGCAAATGGATGAGTACAGTGGACAGATGTATATTTACAGCAAACAAATGGATGAACTGGCGGCTCAAATGGACAAATCTTCACAACCGTTGGACGCACTTTCAAAAGAAATGGATGAGCTTTCAGAGCCCATGGATGCTCTTTCAAACGAGTTAGACCAGAATGTCGATGCTATCATTGAGTTGCTTCCGGAGGATATCAAGAGTAAAATAGCCAAAGATAGGCCTAATCCTCCTGCTTTGCCAAGAGTTCCTAAAGCACCAAAGGCCCCAAAATCTGTGGCATCTCCGCCATCGCCAAAGTCTCATGTTACACCCAAAGCCAAGGTTTCGCCAAGGTCGGCTGTTGCAACTGAGTCGTTGCCTACACCTCCGAATCCGCCAAAGCCGCCAACAATAAAAGATTGATTGTCTTCGGCTCATTTCGGTAGACTCAATGGCCGCCGCACAGACAATTGGAATATAGTTGCCTTCGGAAATTGAGCACAATGAAATTCAGATGATAATCTAAGTGAAATTGCGACCGAAGGTCTCGAAGTGACAAAACTCCCTGAATGAAAAATTCGGGGAGTTTTTTTATTCAAAAATAATATTTTTAGAAAGTCCTTTTCGGTGTAGCCAATACTGAATCGATGTTTTTAGGCAGCCAATTCCGTATTTCAGGCTTCTTGAAAAATTGATAGACGAAGCCTCTTCAAAGTATTTGGTTGGGCAGGTGATTTCGGCTACTTCGTAGTTTTTATTGAATATCTGACAAAGCATTTGGTTATCAAATACAAAGTCGTCTGAGTTGGCCATGAAATTGATATTGCGGATCACATCTGCTGAAAAAGCCCTGTAGCCGGTGTGATATTCTGAAAGTTTCTGACTGATAATGAGGTTCTGAGCAAAAGTAAGGAATCGGTTAGAGATGTATTTGTAAATCGGCATGCCGCCTTTCAAAGCACCTTTGCCTAAAATTCTGGAGGCTATTACCACCGGAAAAAGTCCCTCGGCTATGATACTCACCATAGACCGAATCAATAACGGCGTGTACTGATAGTCAGGGTGTAGCATGATTACTATATCTGCTCCGAGTTCAATGGCTTTGTTGTAGCAACTTTTCTGATTTCCACCATAGCCTTTGTTGCTCTGGTGAGCTACTATGTGCTTTATGCCAATTTTCTTGGCCATTTCTATAGTGGCATCCACCGAGGCGTCGTCAACCAACACCACTTCATCTACAATATCAAACGGAATCTCGTCGTAAGTTTTTTTGATAGTGGCAGAGGCATTATATGCCGGAAAAACCACCACTACTTTTTTGTTATTAAACATATATTCGGTTCTATTTCGGATGCAAATTCTGCAATCATCCACCCAAATATAATCAAAAAGCGTGCCTTTGGTTTTTGTAACTCTTAGATGCTCACATTTTTGACTTATTGGATATTGTATTTTACGCCCAAAAACAGCCTTCGGCTTTGTAGCGAAGTGTACACATAGGTGGGGTCAAATGTCAGCCCAAAAGGGTTTTCTGCTGTTCTTTGTGCCACACCATTTTCATTAAAAATCACTTTTTTGTCGAAGGGGTCGTTGGCTCTCGAAATCAAGAATGGGAGGTTGCGATATGGAACAAAATTCAAAAGGTTTTTTACGCCGCCATAAATTTTAAAGTTTCCGTTAAATTCTTTGGTGAATTGAACGTTCTGAATGTTGGTCCAGGGCGATTTTTCTGGTCGCGGATCATATTCGTTGAGCAAAGGTAACCTCATAGGGCCTACGATGTTTGCCGAGTAATCTATCATGACTTTAGGCTTCGTGATTTCGTAAGAAATGGTGTAGTTTGCCGAAAAGTTTTCTGTAAAATAAGGTACAGTCTTTAAACCGTTTTCATTTTTTTTAACATCCAGAAAAGTAACCCCACCAAGTATCTTCAAACCATTTGTAAGGTTTAGATCTAGATTGATATTCATGCCTTTCGAAATCAGAAATCCATCGAGGTTTTTGTAAATGATTTTGTCGGGAGTGTCATAATCAGGAATTATTTTGTTTGAAAAATAAGTGTAAAATGCCGAGGCATCAATTCCCAAAAAGGCTTCTTTGAGCAATATTTTTTTATTGAAATTCAGGTTAACATTCCAACTTTGCTCTGGTTTTAGGTTTTCAGTTATTTCTACCTCTCGTGCACCCGTCATGGCGGCGTGTTCTTCTGCAAAAACATTTACTATTCTGTATCCTTTTCCTACATTGAGTCGCAGAATATTGAGTTTGTCATTCCATTTCAAAGCCAACCTTGGTGTGAAAATCAGCCCATGATTTTGATTGTAATCGAACCTCAACCCTTCCAATGTTTTGAAGTTTTCTCCAATTTTTCGCTCGTGTTGGGCAAAAACACCTGGAATCCAAAGTTTCTGAGGTTTGTTCTGGTTTTCTGATTGGGTAGCCATGGTATTGTCATCGTAAAAATTGTATTTCAGTGGTAGCCCAATTAGCAAATCGTCCGTACCAAATGTTTTCTGGTACTTGGCTAGCAAAAAGCCTATGTGTTGTATGCCAAGCAAAGGCACATTTCCATAATAAGAATCTTGTTGGTGAGAATTGTAGGAGTAGTTAATAGACAAAGCATTAGAGATATTCTGTGCCCCAATAACTTCCACTCTTTTGGTATAAATGCTTTCGCCATATACTTGATCGGTACCTCTGTACTTCGGCGTCCAGTTGGTTTGCCCTCCCCAACGGTTTTCATAAAAATAACGAAAAGCTACTGAGCCAGATTTTCCTTGGAATTTGTTGAAAACCGAAATTCTGTTTTGGAGGCTTAAGTCCGTAAAACCGTCTTGGTTTTTATCTATTTTTTGTCCAAAATTGAAATAGTTTACACCCAAAAGGGCATTAATTTTGCCCACTTTGTATTTCATGCCAAGGTCTGTGTTCCATTCTCCCCAACTCGTGCTGTTGGTTTCTAAACTCAATTTGGGACTTTTCAATGGTACTTTAGTGATGATATTGATAAGCCCACCCACGGCCTCTGAGCCATAAAGTGTAGAAGCAGGACCTTTAACTACTTCTATGCGTTCTATAAGTCCGTTCGGAATTCCGAATAAACCATAAACCGAACCGAGCGACGAAACTATCGGCATGCCGTCTATCAAAATCATGGTGTAAGGCCCTTCCAGACCATTAATGTGGATGTCGCCTGTATTACACACGTTGCAGTTTACTTGAGGCCTTACGCCGTTTACACTTTGTAGGGCCTCAAAGATGTTTGGCGTGGGATTTTTGGCGAAAAATGCTGGCGTTATGATATCAATCGGAATGGCACTTTCAGCTTTACTCATTTCTTTGAGATTTCCGGTTACCACTACCTCTTGAAGTTGACTTGGGTCGTCGTTGAGCTCAATTCGCACAAATGTATTTTTATCCATTATCACCTCCGTTTGTTTTTCCATCATACCGATATAGCTCGTGACTAGTGTCAATTTTCCCTTTTCTAAATTCTTAAAAGAAAATTCTCCGAGTTCATTGGTAGTGGTACCTACGGTGCTGCCTTTGATTTTAATGGTTGCAAACGCTAGTTTTTCACTGTTAGCTTTCCCAAAAACTTGCCCTTTTAATTCAAATTGCCCCATTGAAATATTCACGGAGAGCAACATTATAAGGAAATGAAGGATACATTTTTTCATCATATGATTCTAATCAACACACAAAGGTAGTATATTAAAACTAAAATGTTAGAATAGTCTAACAAAAATTTTAGATTAAATATTTCCATTGAAAAAATAAAATGGGATAAATTTGTGCATGATGACTTTGACGGAGGAAAACTATTTGAAGGCTTTGTTTCATTTGAGCACCGAAAACGAGGAGGTTTCGGTATTGGATTTGAGCAAAAGTCTGGATATAAAAATGCCAACTGTAAACAGTATGGTCAAAAAACTTTCGGGTAAAGGGCTGATTTTCTATGAAAAGTATAAACCACTTATGCTCACCTCTACCGGAAAGCGTGCGGCTGGACTCATCATAAGAAAGCACCGCTTGGTAGAAATGTTTTTGGTGCAGCATTTGGGCTTCGGCTGGGATGAGGTCCATGAAATAGCCGAACAAATAGAACACATAAAATCACAGCGTTTTTTTGACAGAATAGATCAACTTTTGGATTTTCCTACGGTAGACCCACATGGTTCTCCCATACCAGATATCAACGGCGAAATAGCTTTTCAGAATTACAAAAAACTTGAGGAATGTGCTGAAAAACAGACGGTTGTGTTCATGTCTGTAGGGTCATCGCAAGACAGTTTTCTGAAACTCATAGACAAACTTAATCTTAAGCTGGGCGATAGTATACAGATTCTCGAAATTCAAGAGTTTGATAAATCTATGCGTGTATTGGTCAACAACCAGACAGAGCAACTACTCAGCCAAATGGTAGCGGCCAATATTTTGGTTAAGTTAATGTCTTGATTTTATTTTTTGAGTCCTTTGAAGGTACTCGTGAGCTCTTCTATTTCTACCGTCATTTCCATTTCTGACCATTTACTACCGCAAGTTCTTTTTCATTTTCTATCAGCTAAATACTCCCATCTCGTTTGCGGTTTAGTATTAGACCCATATAATCTTCGTATTCGGTTTTCATTGTACCGTTGGTCTTTTCTTCGAATACAATTTGAAAGTCAACAGTGATGTCGGATGTTTTTTGTACTATAAAGTTGATGTTGAGGGAGTTGTCTCCACTTTCAAGCGGAAGCGGTATCTCGGTGCCTCCCAAAACTATGGCTTTGCCTTTGTATTCACCAGCGGCTAAGTCGCCCAAGGTTTTGGTGTTCTCTATTTTCTCACAACCTGAAAATGTAATAGTTATAAATATTAGAAGAAACAGAAGGTGATTTTTCATTTTTTGTATTAATTGGCACGTTTTTGGAATGAATTTATCAGGAATAGTAAAAAATGCTAAAAAAACGTACCGTAAAGACCTTAAAAGTCTTTTTTTTAGAAAGAAAACTTTCAGAATATTTTGAAAATTCAAAATAACTATTTTAATTTGGAACTTATTGTACGTGCTATTATATAACAGACCTATTTTATGGAATTACAAGAAGCGAAGGATCGGTTTATCCATACCTGGGGCACCCTTGCCACACAGTGGGGGATAAACAGAACTATGTCGCAGATTCACGCATTGCTACTTCTTTCGCCCAAATCGCTCAATGCCGACGAGATAATGGAAGAACTCCAGATTTCGAGAGGAAACGTAAACATGAACCTTCGTGATCTCATGAGCTGGGGTCTGATATACAAGCAGTTGCTCCCGGGCGAGCGTAAAGAATATTTTCAGGCAGAAAAAGATATCTGGAAAGCCGCAAGACAAATAGGACGAGAAAGACGTAGACGAGAACTCTCTCCCATACTCGAAACAATGGAGGAAATCAAAAAAGGGGTAAGCGACAATTCACCCGAAAGTGCCGAATTTCTGAAAGTTGTAAACGATATTTATGCGGTAGCTGGCTTTGCCGACAACACTTTGGAATTAGTAACCAAAGCCGAAGAATCGTGGTTGACTTCTACTTTTATGAAGTTGTTTAAATAGGAGCGGGGCTAATTCATTAATAGAAAATATTCAACCGAAATTCTCCAATCGTTAGTCAAAAATCGTAAATCGTCAATCGAAATTCACCAATAGTTAATCTTAAATCATCAATCGTTAATCAAAAATCGTAAATCGTCAATCGAAATTCACCAATAGTTAATCTTAAATCATCAATCGATAATCGTCAATCGTAAATCACTTCCTTTTCATTTTGGCAACGCTCTTTCCAATTGCTTTTTCTTGTTCCAAGGTGCTGTAGTTTGACGAGCCATGTCTATCAAAACGATGATGACACCCAACACAAATAGAAAAAATACGATTTTAAAAATTTTATTGTTTTTCATTCTAACTTAAATCTTTCACGTCTGTTCTTTTAACCAAAGAGCCTGATTTTTGTGAAATTTCGGCCCATTTCAAATCTTCAAATTTTAAATGAACCACTGAGGCCTTTTCCATACTTCCACCACAATCATCGCGGGTCAGGTAATCTGCAAAAAAAGTAATGTCAGGGTTATGTCCTACAATTATAATACTCGTTAAATTCTCACTCAAACCATTTAATAAGGCCAAATAACCTCTCGGACCACTTCCATAAAGCCCTTCGGCAATTGATACGTTTTCAGTATCAAATTTCAACTGTTCAGCTATAAGATTGGCAGTGGTGAGTGTTCTATTTGCTGGGCTACAAAGTATGGCTTCTATTGATAATCCGCTGTCTTTGAGGTGTTTTCCTAGTCTGGCCGATTCCATTATGCCTCTTGAGGTGAGCTCTCGATCTATGTCTCTCACCATTGAAGAGTTGGTAACGTCTTCGGCAGTGGCATGTCTGATTAGGAGTAAATTTTTTTTCATGGTTGTTATTGGGTTAGAGCTTTATAGTTTTACTTTGGTGCTTGTTTTATAACGATTTTCTCTAAAATTTTAGGGAAAAATCGTTTCAAATATACTCCCAATACTTCTTTTCCTCCAATATAAATCTCACTTTTATCAGCTTTTATGGCTTTTACTATTTTGTGGGCACATAGCTCAACAGGAACGCCATTGGCCTGATTACTATCCATTTGGCCATGCTGAGAGCCGTCAGCTCCGATCGCATTTATCGAAATGTCGGTTTGGATATATCCCGGGCACACCATGGTCACCTTTATGTTGTCATAAAATACCTCAGCCCGTAATGCATCAAAAAAACCATGGAGAGCGTGTTTTGATGCACAATAACCCGACCTTTTGGGCGAACCAAGTTTGCCCGATAAGCTGCTTGTAACAACTATATGACCCGATTTTTGTTTTATCATTTCTGGCAATACCACCTTGGTGAGTGCCACCACGCCCATTAGGTTGATATTAATTATTTTTTGAAAAACATCCAGAGCACTCTCTAAGACGCCTCCTCTTTGTGATATGCCGGCATTGTTAAAAAGCAAGTCTATTTTTCCAAATTTATTTAAAACCGTCTCTTTATGCTTCTCGAACGAACCGAAATCTTCTACATCTAAAGGAAGTACGAGTACGTCGTTTTCTGGCAGATTGCAGGCTTTTTTCACACGTTCGAGTTCTTCTTTTCGTCTGGCCGAAAGTACCAGTTTGGCACCTTCTTTGGCCATTTGGTAAGCTGTTGCCTCTCCAATACCCGAAGAAGCCCCTGTGATCCACACTATTTTATCCTTTAAGTCTTTCATTTATAAATTAGGTTTATGCAAAGGTAAAATTTTAATAAATCAATTGGCCTGCCTTTCATAAAAAAAGACTTTCGCCAAGGCAAAAGTCTAATTTCAATAAATTTTCAAGCGTTAATCGCAAATCGAATCAATCATCAATCGAACCAATCTAAAATCGGATCATCCATATCCACCTCTAAATTTATAAGAGCTAGAAACCTTATCGATGGCCAAAATGTAGGCCGCCAGTCTCATAGGTACTTTGTGTTTTTGCGAAATGTCAAATACGTTGTTGAAGGCGTCTTTCATGGCACGGTCACTACGTCTATTTATTCTATCGAGTGTCCATTTATAGCCAATGCGGTTTTGTACCCATTCAAAATACGATACCGTTACCCCGCCAGCGTTGGCCAGAATGTCTGGCACAACCATAATTCCTTTTTCATTGATGATATCATCAGCTTTGGCTGAGGTAGGTCCATTTGCACCTTCTACAATAAGTTTAGCTTGAATTTTCCCAGCGTTGCTTTTGGTTATAACATCCTCTTTTGCGGCCGGTACAAGTAAGTCCACAGGCAAGAATAACAACTCCTCGGCATCAATTTTTTCTGCACCACCAAAACCCTCCAAGGTTCCGTTGTTGGCATTTCTATACGCCATAGCTTTTTCAATGTCTATGCCCTTGTCGTTATAATATGCTCCACTGATATCGCTTATTCCTGTAATGGAAACTCCTTTTTCGTGTAACAGTGCAGCAGCATGAGAGCCTACATTACCAAAGCCTTGTACGGCAGCCGTGGCTCTATATGGATTGAGTTTAAGTTTTTCCATACCTGATAGAGCCGAAACCATTACGCCTCGCCCGGTAGCTTCGGTTCTTCCTAGCGATCCGCCTAGCACCAGTGGCTTTCCAGTAACTACCGCTTGCACGGTCATGCCTTTTGCTTTAGAATACTCATCCATCAGCCATGCCATTTCTCTTGGACCAGTACCCATGTCTGGAGCCGGGATGTCTTTATCGGGCCCAAAAATATCAAGCATAGAGAGTGTGTAAGCTCGCATCAAACGTTCAATTTCACCGGCAGACATATTTCTTGGGTTACAAGCAATACCGCCTTTGGCTCCACCGTAGGGTATATCCACTACAGCACATTTCCAGGTCATCCAAGCGGCGAGGGCACGTACTTCATCGAGAGTAACATCCGGGTCAAGTCTAATGCCGCCCTTTCCTGGGCCAAGAATAGTGGAGTGTATTACTCTGTATCCTTCGAAAACCTCGATTTTCCCATTGTCCATCGTTACTGGTAACCCAACAATCACTTGTCGGGCAGGTACTTTGAGGATATTATACATTTCGTCGCTGATGCCAAGGATTTTTACTGCAGCGTCAAACCTAGACATCATAGACTCCAAAGGATTTTCTTTGTCCTTAATAGGGGCCGGTTCTAAATAGGTCATTTATATTTTTATTTGATTTGGTTGCAAACTTACAACAAAGTTTTCGATTCTTTCAAATGTTATATTTTATCTACAATTAGTTATATTGTTGTTTGTTGATATTGTAATATTAAAATAGGGTTTTGGGGGTAAATTCAAACTATTATATGGTTTTTGGATGTAATAATGGTTGAAAATTTTTTTGAACGAAATTTTATTTGGTCTGAACTCTTATTTTGTGGTGCCATTTCAGAGCTAAATGGCTCATTTTTTTGGAATAAAAAAAGTCAATTTAGAATTATACAAAATATTGATAAACAGTCATTTTTCGGAATATTTAAAAAAAGATTGCTAGTTTTTTTAAATGACTTATATTTGCGGAAATTTTTAGAGACTACTTAATTACAACCCAAAGAAAAAAGTTTGACTATGGCTAATTCATCAGAAGAAAAAACCAGATATTCGGAAACCGAATTGGCAGAATTTGAAGCGGTAATAAATAAGAAACTAGCTGCTACCTACAACGAAGTTAATTTTATTAAAGAAACTTTAAGTAGAAAAAACGACAATGGAACGGACAACACGGCCGTTGGATCAAAAACCTTAGAAGACGGAGCCGATGTAAGAGAAAAGGAGCAGTTGAGCCAATCAGCTGCCCGACTACAGAAGTTTGCTTCACAGCTAGAGGCGGCACTCATACGTATCAAAAATGGTACTTATGGCATCTGCAAAGACAGCGGCAAATTGATACCGAAAGAAAGGCTAATGGCTGTGCCACATACCCAACAGACCATTGAGGCGAAATTGAAAGCATCTTAAAACTTGCCAACGGCAAGTTTTTTTTATTTTATGCTAATGGTGATTTCATTTGAAGCGACAAATTTTCGGCTATCAGAAATGCAGATTCATAGTTTACTCCAATAAAAAGTGCCTTATTTTTGATATTCTCTAAAAAAAATACAAAAAAAGATAGGACTGGGATTTGTTTTATCATGCAGAATTCATAATTTTGCAGTCCAAAAATCAGTAGATAAATTTTAAATATTTCATAAATGGCAAATATTGGTAAAATCTCACAAATCATCGGACCCGTTGTGGACGTAAGTTTTGAGGGGGAAGCCGCTTCTCTACCTGCAATATTAGATGCTTTGTCTGTAACAAAGTCAAATGGTCAAAAAGTTATCCTTGAGTGTCAGCAACACCTTGGTGAAGATAGAATTCGTACCATCGCTATGGATAGTACTGATGGTCTTCAAAGAGGACAAGAAGTTACACACTTGGGTACTCCAATCACAATGCCTACAGGCGAAGAAATCAAAGGCCGTCTTTTCAACGTTGTGGGCGAGGCTATCGATGGTTTGGGAGCTGTTAACACTCCAGGTCTTTCGATTCACCGTAGTGCACCTAAGTTTGAAGATTTGGCTACTGCCACTGAAGTATTATTTACTGGTATTAAAGTTATCGACCTTCTTGCTCCTTACGTAAAAGGTGGTAAAATTGGTTTGTTCGGTGGTGCTGGTGTGGGTAAAACCGTATTGATCCAAGAACTTATCAATAACATCGCTAAGGCTTATGCTGGTCTTTCAGTGTTTGCCGGTGTGGGTGAGCGTACTCGTGAAGGAAATGACCTTCTTCGTGAGATGATCGAGTCAGGCATCGTGAAATACGGTGAGGCTTTCAAACATTCAATGGAAGAAGGCGGATGGGATCTTGACTCAGTAGACAGAGAAGCTTTGAAAGAGTCTCAAGCTACATTTATATTTGGTCAAATGAACGAGCCTCCTGGTGCTCGTGCGAGAGTAGCTCTTTCGGGTCTTACTGTTGCAGAACACTTCCGTGATGGTGATGGCGAAGGCAAAGGACGTGATATCCTTTTCTTTATCGATAATATCTTCCGTTTTACACAAGCGGGTTCTGAGGTATCTGCCCTTTTGGGACGTATGCCTTCAGCGGTGGGTTACCAACCAACATTGGCTACTGAGATGGGTGTGATGCAAGAGCGTATCGCCTCAACAAAAAGAGGTTCAATCACTTCGGTACAGGCCGTTTACGTACCTGCCGATGACTTGACTGACCCTGCTCCAGCAACAACTTTTGCTCACTTAGATGCCACTACGGTATTGAGTCGTAAAATTGCTGAGCTTGGTATCTATCCAGCGGTGGATCCATTGGATTCATCTTCAAGAATTCTTTCTGCAGAAGTTTTGGGCGATGCTCACTACGACTGTGCTCAAAACGTGAAAAACATTCTTCAGCGTTATAAAGAATTGCAAGATATCATCGCCATCCTTGGTCTTGAAGAACTTTCAGAAGACGATAAATTGGTTGTATCTCGTGCTCGTCGTGTTCAACGTTTCCTTTCTCAGCCATTCTTTGTTGCAGAACAATTTACAGGTTTGAAAGGCGTATTGGTGGATATCAATGATACAATCAAAGGATTCAACAAAATCATGGCCGGTGATTATGACCACCTTCCTGAGGCTGCATTTAACTTGGTGGGTACTATCGAAGATGCAGTTGTGAAAGGTGAGAGATTGATTGCAGAGGCTTCGAAATAATTGGTTGATTGGCTTTAATTAGCTAATTAACACATTAACAAATTAGTAATATGATTTTAGAAATAATAACTCCAGAAAAAAACGTTTTTAATGGCGAGGTAGATTCAGTTATACTTCCTGGAAAAAACGGTCAGTTTCAAGTTTTGAAAGATCACGCCCCCATGGTGAGTACACTGAAAACGGGTGATTTGGTTTATGAAATTGGAAACAAAAAAGAAACCGTCGTTGTAGATGGTGGAGTATTGCAAGTATTTAACAACAAGGTTTTGGTTTTGGCTGAAGCTGTTGTTTGAGAATATTCGTTTTAGTTAAAAAGGTTGTGATTCCTCAAGGTCACAACCTTTTTTGCGTTTTAGGGCATTTTAAATATTTAATAAATTTTTTTAAAAAATATCAATTATAGGATGCCTATACCTTATTTTTGTGCAAAAAAAAACCTTTCTTTTATGAAAAAACTATTTCTGCTGCTGGCTCTCTGCCAGAGTATGGTCTATGGTCAAACGCCCATTCCTTTAAATGATTTATCAGCATTTGTTTCTAAATCAAGCAATTGGAAGATTGTGAGTGATGTCAATGTGGATATTGATAAAAAAAATACAGTTACTTCTGTTGCTGGTACTGGTGTGCTTCTTTGTGAACACGAACAGGGGAAATATGGCTTAGATTATGATCTTTTCAGCAAATTAGAACATGGGGATTTAGACATAGAATTTGACTTTATGATGGCCAAAGGCTCCAATTCAGGAGTGTACCTGCAAGGCCGTTATGAGATTCAGTTGAATGACAGTTGGGGAGCAAACGTTCCTAAATACTATGATTGCGGAGGTATTTACGAGCGTTGGAATGATAGCAAACCAGATGGTCAGAAAGGTTACGAAGGATACGCACCTCGATTCAATGCTTACAAAGCTCCTGGTCTTTGGCAAAATATGAAAATATCTTTCCAAGCTCCTAGATTTGATGCAAATGGGAAGAAAATAGCGAATGCTAAAATTCTTTCCATCAAACTCAATAATGTCTTACTTCACGAAAATGTAGAGCTTTCGGGTGTAACTCGTGGTAGTATTTCACAAGAAGAAACTAAAAGCGGTCCCTTGAGAATCCAAGGAGACCATGGTTCAGTAGCTTTTAGAAATATTGTGGTTAGTCAATATGATAAAACTCCAGGCAAAGTGTCAGATTTGAGCTACAAAGTTTACTATGGAAGCTACATGCACGATCTTGACTTATCAACATTAAAGATAGATGAGCGTGGCAAAACAGAAGACCTTACTTGGGAAGTTACAAAAAAACAAAACGATTATGTTTTTGTAATTAAAGGAACATACACAGCTCCTTTGGCCGGTAAATATACTTTTTATACTCAATTAGGAGGAAATAGTACTCTGAAAATTGATAACAAGGAGATCTTGGGTAACAATTGGACATTAGCCTCTCAGCAGCGTCAGGCGAGTATTGAACTTACAGCTGGAGAGCATACTTTCGAGATTTTCAATAACAAGAGAGATGGTTGGATAAAACCTGCTCTGGGTTTTTGGTCTGAAGGTCCGGGATTCAGAAGCACTGCTCATCACGTGGTAGGCTCTTTGATAGCTTCTAAGCCAAGCGATCCAATTTTGGTGGAAGCAAATACCAATACTACCCTTAGAAGTTTCATGGATTTTAAGAAATCACCAAATGACAAGAATTTTAGAATTGTACACGCTATTTCTATTGGTTCACCTGAGAAAATGCATTATACCTATGACTTGGACAAAGGAGCGATTGTTCAAATTTGGAAAGGACAGTTTCTAGATGCCACTCCAATGTGGGAAGACAGGGGAGATGGTTCCTCTAGGCCATTGGGAAGTGTAACATTACTTAATCACGATTTGACCTTGACGAATAACCAAAATTCTTCATGGCCTAAAGATACTGTTGGTACTGGTTATAAGCCAATGGGTTACTCGTTGGACGAAAACGATTTGCCGACTTTCAAGTACAAGATTTTTGGTTCTGATGTACAAGACAAAATCAGAATTGCTGACAATAAAATGTTTACAAGAGAGATAAGTCTTTCAAAATCAGGAAATATAGTGGCAAGAATAGCAGAAGGCTCAAAAATAGAAAAAGTAGGAGAAGGCCTTTACGCAGTAGATGGTAAAACTTATTTTATCAGAACGGCCAGCCCGGCGACCATCAAAAATGGTAATGAGCTAGTAGCTAGTCCAGTGGACAATAAAATCATTTATTCAATCATATTCTAAAAATTCGATAGAGATGAAAATTAAAATATTAGGATTTTTATTCTTAATGTCTTGTGGTGTCTGGGCCCAAGAATCGCCAAAAGAGGAGGATTATTACAAAATAGTGACCTTGCCGGTGCCTGAGGGTATTCTTCTTGAGGTGGGTGGTGTCACGATGATGCCGAATGGCTCAATGGCATTGGCCACTAGAAGAGGAGATATCTGGGTGGTAGAAAACCCAAGTTCTAGAAATCCATATTTCAGGAAGTTTGCCTCTGGATTACACGAAGTATTGGGGTTGGTTTACAAAGACGGTTCATTTTACTGTGCTCAGCGTGGCGAATTGACAAAACTTACCGATAAAAATGGTGACGGCAAAGCTGATAGTTATGAAACTATTCACGCATGGGAGGTTTCAGGACATTACCACGAATATTCTTTCGGGCCGAAAATTGCTCCAGATGGTGGATTTTTCGTAAGTGGAAACGTGGCTTTTGGCGATGAGGAATGGTGGAGAGGTGAGGCCAGAGCCAAAACCAGAGGTTCGATTTTTAAGATTTACGAAGATGGAAGATATGAGCCATGGGCCGCAGGTATGCGTTCGCCAGCAGGTTTGGGAATGATAGATGGGGAACTTTTCTATTCTGACAATCAAGGTGATTGGATGGGTTCTGGTGGTATTTGGCATGTGAAAAAGGGAGCTTTTGTGGGTCATCCTGCTAGTTTGAAATGGACCACTATGCAAAATTCGCCTGTTAAACTTACAGAGGAACAATTTTTTGCGGAGAGAGACAATAGAAAAGTAAGAAATGCCTCAGGTTATTATATCAAACCTGAAAATGTGGTGGATGAGAAATTCAAAATGCTTTACGAATTGAAAGAAAAGTATCCGATGGTACAAACTCCTGTGGTTTGGTTGCCTCACGGCATTTTGGGTATTTCTAATTCTGAAATCATTAGAGACGAAACCAACGGAGATTTTGGACCTTTTGCGGGACAAGTTTTTATTGGTGACCAAGGCCAGTCTAAGATTATGCGTGTATTTATGGAGAAAGTTAACGGGGAGTATCAAGGTGCTGCTTGGGATTTTCGTGGAGGTTTTCAGTCAGGTGTAATGCGTATGACCTTCTCGCCAGACGGATCGATGTTTGTAGGCGAAACCAACCGTGGTTGGGGAAGTGCTGGCGATGCTAATCAGGGATTGCAAAGATTGGTATGGAATGGAAAAGTGCCTTTCGAAATGTTGACTTGCAAGGCCATGCCTGATGGTTTTGAGATAAACTTCACCATGCCTGTAGACAGAAAATCAGCTGAAGATTTGGCCTCAATAGCCGCAAGTAGTTTCCTATACAAGCACCATCCAGTTTATGGTTCACCACCTGTTAACAGACAAGATTTGAAAGTAAAAGGTGTGAAGTTAAGCGAAGATGGCAAAACTTTGAGAATAGTGATTGACGGGCTTCGTCCTTATTACATCCATGAGCTTAATCTTGAAGGAATTCGTTCTGCATCAAACTCTTGGTCTTTGGTACATCCAACGGTTTATTATACGCTTAATTCAATTCCGACAGGAAATAAATTGGCTGCCAATGAACTGAAGACTTTTGATTCAGGTAAAACAAAAGCTGCAGCACCATCTAAGACTGTCAAAGAAGTGGTATCGCCAGATGGAAAAGGTAAGCCTACAGCTGCTACTACTCCAGCTAAGGCTGCTCCCGTTACCTTTGCGACAATAAAGCCATTGTTACAAAAACACACCTGTCTGGCTTGTCATGCAGAAGATAAAAAAGTGGTCGGACCTGCATTTAAAGAGATAGCAAAGCGTAAATATACCAACGAGAAGATTGTACAATTGATTTATAATCCAAAACCAGAGAACTGGCCAGATTTTGCTACTCCGATGGCTCCTATGCCGCAGGTACCTAGAAAAGATGCACTAACGATTGCGGGTTATATCAACTCACTGAAATAACAAAAAAAGGCTGGAGCATCGCTCCAGCCTTTTTCATTAAAGCCATTTAGAGATTATTTTAAAGCGGTTTTAAACGGCTCAAAAGTCTTCAATTTTGCAAGATCTGATTCACTCACTTTGAACGAGAAATTGTCATTTGAAGGGCAAGTACAAGCTGAACAAAAGACTTTGTCGTCTTGTGTATTTTTGAATTCTTTCAAATCACTTACTCCTTTATCTTTCAAAAATAATTTGAATCTTTCCTCCCGCGACAAATTTCCTTTGTCGGTATAAGCGGCCTCGTCCCATGGTTCTGAGCATTGGGTAGGTTTGTAGCTTACTGCGAAGTTTTCTCCTACTACTACCTCAGTTTGTTCGCATGAAGTGAATGTGAAAGCCATTATGGCCAATAATGTTAGCATTTTCATTTGTAATGTTGTTTTTTCTTATTGACCCCGAAAGACGCTTGAGCGTTGGAATATTATTTGAATAAATCATAAAGCATACTTGGCTTTGAAGGTTAAGTTCTTTACATTAAGTCTTTTATTCTTAAAACTTTTTTGAATAATCAATCCAAAAATTGCTTCACATAATTCCTTGCAGTTCTGATGGCAGCGTGCACATCTTCCTGACTACCTTCGTAGGCTTTATCTTCTACTTCTATCACCACCGGGCCACGGTAGCGGATGTCTGTGAGTGCCGCAAAGAATGCCCGCCAGTTTACATCTCCCAATCCAGGGAGCTTTGGAGAATGATATTCTAGCGGATTGGCTAAAATACCGACTCTGTCGAGTTTGTCTCTATACACTTTTACGTCTTTGATGTGTACATGATGTAGACGGTCTTTGTATTGGTAAATTGGTTTGATTTCGTCCATCATCTGAAAAATCATGTGCGAGGGGTCATAATTTAATCCAAATAGTGGAGTAGGGAAGGTCTCGAACATTCTGTCCCACACGGCAGGAGAAATCGCCAAATTTTTACCTCCTGGCCATTCATCATTTGTAAAAAACATCGGACAGTTTTCTATACCTATTTTGATGCCTTCTTGTTCGGCAGTTTCTATGATGGGTTTCCAAAGTTTTTTAAACAACTCAAGGTTGTCTTGCATATTTAATGCCTGATTTCTTCCAATGAAAGTATTCATAACTGGCACTCCCAATTGGTTACAGGCTCTTATGATTTTCTTGATATGCTCAATATAGAACTCTGACTTTTTGGCGTCGGCATCAAGTGGATTTGGATAATAGCCCAGTCCTGATATGCTGATATTTTTTTGTTTCAGGTATCCGTTGATGTGCTTGATGTCCATGTTTTCCACATCGATGTGGGTTACACCTGCATATCGACGTGCATCTGCCGAATTGCCCGGCCAGCACATCATTTCCACACATTTGAAATCATTATTTGCCGCAAAATCGACAACTCCCTCAAAACTCGAATCTGCTAGTATGGCAGACACAAAACCTAGTTTTAGCATATTTAAGGTATCTTATATGTTGAAATTTTAAATTTACGCCACCAAAAGCTCCAAACTTTTCAAAGCTTTACCACTTTCAAGGGATTCCTTCGCTTGGGCTATTCCTTCTTCTATTTTGATGTCTCTTGCCACACTCAAAGCTATGGCTGCATTGATAATTACGGTGTCGGTTTGTGCTTTTGTTCCTTGATTTTTCAGGATATCAATCATGATTTTTCCAGATTCTTCCAAAGTGTCTCCTCCCGAAAGTTCTTGAGCATTGATTTTTTCAAAATTGAAATTGGAAGGGCTCAGTAAATCATCAATTTGACCATTCGCAAATCTGAAGTCGCCAGTCAAAGACACCTCATCGTAGCCATCGAGGGCATGCAAAACGCCAAATTTTGTACCAGACGAAAGGAAAAGATTTTTGTAAAGTTCAAAAGTTTTCTGGTCAAAAACCCCGCTGAGTTGCTTTTGAACTTTGGCTGGGTTCATCAGTGGCCCGAGGATATTAAAAAAGGTTTTTATACCCAGTTCTTTACGTATAGGACCCACAAACCGCATGGCCGGATGAAAAAGTGGGGCGTGGAGGTAACAAATACCTGCTTTTTCGATTTTAGACCTCAGATAATCTGCATCATTGGTAAATTTTACTCCCAAATGCTCCAATACGGTACTGCTGCCTACCAATGAACTCACACCATGATTGCCATGTTTGGCTACATTTTGGCCAGCTCCGGCTACCACAAATGCGGAAGTGGTGGAGATATTGAAAGTGTCCTTGCCATCACCGCCAGTCCCACATACATCCATGGCGTCAAATTCGCTCAAGTCAATACCTATGGCCAACTCCAACATCCCTTCTCTAAAACCTTTTAGCTCCTCTACCGCAATGCCTTTTTGTTGAACTCCCATTAAAAAAGCGGCTATTTGGGCAGGATTTATTTCTCCAGAACCGATTTTGAGTATGGCATTTCGTGATTCTTCAAGGTTCAAATCGGTGGCTGAAATAAGACTTTCGAGGAGTTTCTTCATTAATACTTTTTTTGAAATCTAAAATAAGTACACGAACGAGGATTTATCAAAACAAACTTTCATTATTTCCTAAAAACAAAAAAAAGAGTGCCTCCACGACACTCTCTTAAACGATTTATTTGACAAACTTAACGAAATTACATTTTCTGGGTAAAACCGAACAATGTGTGAATTGTCAATCTTTTTTGTTTTCTTTTTAATAGATTTCAATTTCTGTGCCATAATTTATAAATTTGTTAATTATGGAAAAAAACTGGAATTTTAAACCCACACCAACGCAGTCAGAGGATCTCCAAATTGTTGGAGATTTGGTAAATCAACTCTCTGTTTCCAAATCTATGGCCACGATGCTTTGGCAAAGAGGCGTGAAAGATTTTGATCAAGCAAAGCACTTTTTTAGGCCTCAAATCGAAGATTTACATGATCCATTCTTGATGAAGGATATGGATGTGGCCGTAGAAAGGCTCATAAAAGCAATAGATGAAAATGAAAAAATCTTGATTTTCGGAGATTATGATGTGGACGGAACGACAGCCGTGGCATTGTTTTATGGTTTTCTGAAAAATTACTACCCCAACATCGAGTATTACAATCCTGACAGATACAAAGAAGGATATGGGATTTCGACTTTGGGAATAGATTTTGCGGCTGAAATAGGGGCGTCGTTGATGATTAGCCTCGATTGTGGTATAAAGTCCATCGACAAAATTGAATATGCACAAACCAAATACGGTATAGATTTCATTATTTGTGATCATCACGAACCAGGTGATGAACTTCCAGCTGCAGTGGCCGTTTTAGACCCCAAGCGTTCAGATTGCCCATATCCCTTCAAAGAATTGACGGGTAATGGTGTTGGTTTTAAGCTGCTTACGGCACTTTGTATTCGAAAAGAAATTCCTATAGAGAATCTGTTTGAATTTCTCGATTTGGCCATGGTCAGTATTGCTTCTGATATAGTTCCTATCAACGGTGAAAATCGAATCTTGGCCTATTTTGGGCTTAAAAAAATCAATGAGGATCCCAGAACTGGCTTGAAAGCACTCAAACAAGTGGCGGGTTTTTCAGGCGAAATGAGCATTGAAAACGTGGTTTTTGTTCTTGGCCCAAGAATTAATGCCGCCGGAAGGATAAAACATGCCAAGGCCGCTGTACAATTACTATTGGCCGATGATTTTGATGAAGCATTGGCATTTGCTTACGAAATACAGGCCAATAATACTGAGCGTAAAGGCCACGATTCTCGCATAACCGAGGAGGCTTTGGATATGATTCGGAAGGACGACTGGCTGCTCAATATGGCCAAAAGTACGGTTTTGTTCTCAGAAAATTGGCACAAGGGGGTCATTGGCATTGTCGCTTCGAGGTGTATTGAGAATTTTCACAGACCCACCATCATCTTTACAAAATCGGGGGACAAAGTGGCGGCTGGTTCGGCAAGGTCAGTGCCAGGCTTTGATTTATATGCGGCTATCGAACGAAGTGCTCATTTGTTGATACAGTTTGGTGGGCACATGCATGCGGCCGGAATGACCATCGAAATTGATAAAATCGATGAATTCCGTGCTCATTTTGATCAAATTGTTAACGAAATGATTTTGGAGGAACATTTGGTTCCGAAAATCAATATCGATATCAAAATAGATTTGTCTGAAATCAGTCCGAAATTTTACAGAATCATGAAGCAAATGGCTCCGTTTGGTCCTCACAATATGCAGCCTATTTTTGTTTCTGAGAACCTTTCATTGGCTGCTGAACCAAGAATTTTAAAGGAAAAACACCTTAAACTGGAGATTTTGGACGAAGACACAGGCTCAGTTTTTTCGGCCATTGGCTTCGGAATGGTGGACGATTTTTACCAAGGTCTAAAAGCCGGGAACAAATTCAGTATGGCGTATTCGATTGAAGAAAATACGTTTCGAGACAAAACAACTTTGCAGTTGTTTGTGAGGGATATAAAGTTTTAGAAACTCCTAACATTTTTTAACATCCTCACTTAAAGAATAAATTGGTATTTTTACAACCAAATTGATACAGAATGATATTACGCACCGAAAATCTTATAAAAAAATACGGACAAAGGCTCGTGAACAATGAAGTGAGTTACCAGGTAGCTCAGGGAGAAATTGTTGGACTTTTGGGACCGAATGGTGCAGGTAAAACTACCTCTTTTTACATGGCGGTGGGTTTGGTTAAGCCCAATGAGGGTAAAATCTGGTTGGATGATATCGATATCACCAGTCTGCCCATGTACAAACGGGCCAAGCTGGGTATAGGTTATTTGGCTCAGGAGGCATCTGTTTTTAGAGATTTGACGGTTGAAGAAAATATATTGGGCGTAATGGAGTTGGCCTTGCCAAAAATGACCAATCAAGAGCGAAAAGAAAAAACAGAGTCGCTTTTGGAAGAATTTAGCCTTACACATGTACGTAAAAACAAAGGAATCGTACTTTCTGGTGGCGAGAGGAGGAGAACGGAGATTGCCAGGGCCTTGGCGGTGGATCCCAAATTTATCTTGTTGGATGAGCCTTTTGCAGGAGTCGACCCTATTGCGGTGGAAGAAATACAAAGTATAGTGGCCAAGCTAAAACACCGAAATATTGGAATACTGATAACCGACCACAACGTAAACGAAACACTTTCCATTACGGACCGTGCCTATTTGCTTTTCGAAGGTAAAATTCTGAGACAAGGTACTGCAGAGGAATTGGCTGCAGATGAATTGGTGAGAAAAGTGTATTTGGGAATGAATTTCGAGCTGAAACGAAAGTTTTAAACATAAAAAAGACGAGATTATTGGTCTCGCCTTTTCTTGAATATTTATTTCTAAAAATATTATTTCTTGGTCGAATCAGCTGCGGCTGGTTTTTTACCCGAATTTTTGTATTCCTCGTTAAGGCCTTTCAATACGTCTTGTGTGATGTCCAAATCTTCTTTGGCGTACAATACACCACCACCTTTTGAATAACCAATAACCATATCAAACTTGTTTCCAGAGTTATATTTTTTCAAGTAGGTCTGAATGTTTGTCAACAATTCGTCCGTTTTTTTGGCTTGTTCTTGTTGCAAGTTTCCAGCTGCATTATCTCTAAACATCATGATGTCTTGCTCTTTTTGTTGAAGGGCCAGCTGTGTGCTTTTTCCTTGCTCTTCGGTCATACCACCGGCTTGTGCACGTCTTTGAAACAAAGCCACTTCGTTTTGGAACGATTGCGTTCTTTTGGCCAAGTCGTTCTCAAGAGCAAATCTCTTGCTGTCGAATTCTTTCACTACGTCTTTGTAATATTCGTAGTTGTTCAATAATGTATCTGTGTTTACATATACAATTCTTCCTGAAGGTTGACCGCCAGTTTTTGAGTCACCAGCTGCTTTGTCGCAACCCAAAATGGCCATTGAAAGACCTAAAAATAGTAAGCTTATTTTTTTCATTTAATGTTTTATTTTCTGAATAAGGGTGCAAATATAATTATTTTAATGATTAATCTAAAGAAAACGAGAATATGAATCGATTGCAAAGGACAAAATGGACGACTTTCTAAAGTGTCCATTTTGTTTAAAAAATCACTTAAAAAATCTCCTCATTTGCACACCCGACATGCCTGCAAAACCACCAATGGCCGTGGCAATAAGGGTCATTACTGTAAAAACCAGGCCAATCTTAGGGATTTTGGATAAAAATCCTACCCCACCTGTAAACATCTCGGCTATTTTGTCTATCATGTTTACATCGGCTGTTGCATTGAGAAAAGTGGCATAGCCAATCCATAAACTCACTGTAGCCGCTGCCGAAACTACGTAGCCTTCTTTGGGTGTTTTGGCTTTCCACCAACAAAGAGCCAAGGCCACCGGAGCTATAATCCACCATGGGCCAAAATATGAGGCAATGCCCCCAATTATCAATATCAATAAGTATAACATAGTCTAGTATTTTATTTTTTAGGTTTAATTGTCATTGTTCTGGTCAGTTTTGGAGATTTCTCGTCTTTGTTTTTCATAAAAACCAAAGTGTCGAGTTTGCCTGCAGCCCATTTGTCCACCATGTTGTCGTAGTATTTGCTACCCACATTGCCTGACTGTCCGCCTGGGTATAATCCATACCCCCTTGGCCATTCCTTATCTAGTTCTATCACCATACGCCACGAGGGTCCATGTGTTTCTGATGTGGCATTTACGATGCCACGGCCGCCGCCGTTTATGATACCAGTCCTAGAAAATCCCGGGATTTTGCCTAAATGCCCTATGCTAGTATTTTTTATCTTGGCCCATGCCCAAGTTTCCGGAGTCATGGGGCCATTGTGCAGTGTTAGACTATCAATCGTAGCCTTGAAACTGCCCAAAACTATGTCATTGATGGTTTCCAGCTTGTCTTTGGTGTTTTTGTTGTCAAACCATTTTGCATCTGCTTGTTTTTTTAGCATTTCAAAAGTGCGGTCTTCCGTTGGATGTAACATATATTGGTCTGATGGGAATTCGTCATTCCAAATCCAGTTTTCAAGTTCTTTCACCCAACGTTCATAAATTGTCGCACCTACAGCGTCAGGGTTGTTCATCAAGTTCCATTTTTTCATGATTTCTCTGGCAGGAGCTATGCTAGCGTCTTTTGAAGTTTCCAAAATTGGCAGCAAAGTTGGCAAAATCCTTCTGGCAGCCACATTATAATTATCATTCAAAATAGACCTTAAACTATCCGCATTGGCATTTTTCATAGCGGCGAGCCTTTCGTTTATCCTCACAGCTCTATTTGCAGGTGCAAATTTCCATCCTAGATAATAAGGATAGGTAGGGTCAGTTGAAAACTGATTGGCTGAACTTACAAAACCTCTGGCTGGGTTTTTTACGGTTGGATTTTGTTCCGTCGGTATCCATCCCTGCCAATCATGCTCGGGCATTGAGCCATCCAAAATGTATTTGCCTTGTTCTTTCCATTTTAGTGGAAATTTACCATTTGGAGTGATTGCAATGTCGTTTTGGTTACTCGCGAAAATGAAATTTTGAGCTGGAGCGGTATAATAGGTTAATGCCTTTTTATAATCATCATAATTTTTTGCTCTGTTAAGATGATAAAAAATCATGAGGTCAGAACCCGAAGTCTCTAGGGCTATCCAACGCATGGCATGTCCCGCAGGAGCGTTTTTGTTGAAATTGGTTTCTTTTGATTCGTTGTAAACCACGGGTCCATGGTGGGTATAAATCAAGGTGTCTTTTACTATTTTACTTGATTTAAGTCTGAACTCCTCCGTGTATTTTGTGGTTGGAGTCCACTTGTTGTTGTACATGTAGTGCGTTTTTTCAGCATTGTTGAATCTTATTTTGTAAAAATCCATCACATCGCTACCCACATTGGTCACTCCCCAGGCGATATCCTTGTTGTAACCAATCACTATGCCAGGACAGCCAGGCAATGCCACACCATAGACATTTACCGTTGGACAGCTCAACTGCATCTGATACCAAATCGAAGGCAATGTAAGCCCAAGATGTGGGTCGTTAGATAAAATTGGTAATCCTGTAGCAGATTTAGCTCCGCCCACGGCCCAGTTGTTTGAGCCAATTTCTGGTGCAGGACTAGGTATTTTCACAATTACTTTATCGTCATTTTTGCCTGCCATTACTTTGCTCGGAGTGGTAACTGGTAAAGGTTTAAAGTTCCAAGGTGTACCTACAGGGATTATCGGAGACTCTTCCGCGGGGTAATTTGGAAAAAGATCTTTGACGGTATCTAAGCCATATTCGTCCACTACATTGCTCATTCTGAAGTCGTCGCTACCGCCATTGAGGGTGTTACGCATATTCATGAGCATCAGAATTGTTTTGTAGGGCGTCCACGCAGTTGGTTTGTAACCCAATATTTTGTACTCTACTGGAAGGTTTTTGTAGTCAATCTGAGCAATGTAACTATTTACGCCATTGGTATAGGCATCTAATATTTTCGAAGAGATAGGGTCACTTTTGAGGTTTTCGGCAATTTTGGCCGCAGCTCTGGCCATTCCCAGTCTTCTGTTGTATCTATCGTATTCTAAGGCCCTTTCACCTACAATTTCGGTCAGTCGGCCTGCTGCAACCATGGTGTAGAACTCCATCTGCCAGATTCTGTCCTTGGCCATCACATAACCTTGGGCAAAATAGAGGTCGTCCTCGTTATTTGCAAAAATATGAGGTACCTGGTTCACGTCATAGATTACCTTTACTTCTTCTTTTACACCTTCTAAGTCAAGATTTTGGTCCAAAAGGGTGCTTTTGTTCGTACTATTTTGTAAAAATCCTTCGAAAGGACTAAATAACCTACCCAAAGGAGGGAGCATACCGATGGGATTATGGAGGAGATAGATCAAGCCGACCATGACCAGATAGCTCCAGAAGTGTTTGATGAAACGCATGTTAGTTTATTTGGTTTTTTGCGAAATTATGAAATTTTATTGATTTTATTTTGTTTTATCTAGGTCATATATCCAACTAATGAAGAAAATCATTTTTATTGTTTTGTCCATTTTTCAAACCCTAGCCGTGTCTGCCCAATCCAAGTCATTCGATTTACTTCTGAGAAGTATGATTAAAAAAACTGTGCCTATCATAAAAGTGCAGGAACTGAAATCCCAAAAGGAGAAGGTCGTTCTCTTGGATGCACGTGAGCGAAATGAGTTTGAAGTGAGTCATTTGAGAGATGCACGTTATGTGGGTTTTAACGATTTTTCGATAGAAAGTATAAAGGATATTCCCAAAAACAGTCCTATTGTGGTCTATTGTTCTATTGGCGTGAGAAGCGAAAAAATAGGGGAGAAGTTATTGGCTGCAGGCTATACCAATGTTAGAAACTGCTATGGGAGTATTTTTGAATGGGTAAACCAAGGCAATGAAGTGGTGGATATGGAAGAGAAACCAACGCAGAAAGTACATGCCTATAACCAGAAATGGGGTGTGTGGGTCAAAAAAGGAGAGAAGGTGTACTGATAATATCAAAAGCAAAAAAGAGTGGAGAACCACTCTTTTTGAAGGAAAATTTACGCCGGTTGATGCTCTTTCCTGAGCAAATCATTCACAGTTTTCACCGGGTTAAAGGTAATCAACGGAACTTCCACAAAAAGTGTGTTCCAGTCAGACATGGCTCCATTCCATAAACCTGGCAACTCTTGAGCTTTTAGCGTTTTTCCACTTTGTGATTTCTCAGTAATGAATCCAGTTTTTGGGTCTCGGAATTTCAATAAATTGTATTTTTCTTTTTTGTGATTTTTGGTGGCACAAATCAAATCTACGGGGTTAAAGTGCGTCGCTTTTTCAAAAATCTCCTTTTGTTTTTTGTTTTTCATGTCAAACTGAGCCGACTCCACGATTTGTAGCGATATTGAGTCGTCACTGTTTTTTGCCCAGAAAGGTCCACCGCCTGGCTCACCGACATTTTTAACCATTCCACAGATTCTAAGTGGACGATTGAGTTTGGCCATAGCAAATTTGTATTTTTCTTCTGGTGACCAATTTCTAAATCCTTTTGGAGTTTCTACACTGAGTTTTTCTTTGATAAATCTGATCGCCTTATTTACCATATAAACCGAAGGATCTGGTTTTTCTAATCTTTTAAGGAAGTAGAAAATCTGTTTTTGATAACTCAACAATAAACCCGCCAATGCTTTTTTGTAGAGAATTGTCTCACTTTTTAGATGGTCAGGCACTACATTGTCTACATTTTTTATGAAAATGATATCGGCATCTACATCGTTTAGGTTTTCGAGAAGGGCTCCGTGACCGGCTGGTCTAAATAGCAAATTGCCTTTGGTATCTAGAAAAGGTTCATTGTCCATACCTACTGCAATGGTATCAGTGGAGGCCTTTTGTTCAGAAAACGATATGTCAAACTTTACATTGTATTCGGTCTCATAGCTTTTCAAAACCTTGCTTATAAGGTCTTTAAACTTTTTTCGGTGCTCAGGCGAAACGGTGAAGTGCAACCTTACTTTACCTTTGTTGTTGGCATATTGTGCTCCCTCCACCAGGTGTTCTTCTAATGCCGTACGTGTGGAGTCACCATAGGTATGAAATTCCAGTAGGCCTTTGGGTAAGTTGCCATAATCCAGCCCATTTGAGCCCAATAGTGCTTCTAATTGTTCTTGTTTTTCGTTGGTTTTTAAAAATTTGGACAGACTTTTATAAAACGCAAAAGATTTGATTTGCTCATGAAATTGTTCCACCGACTTGTCTGACTTGCCCTCGTCTTTGGCTGCGTAAAGCGACTTGAACATCCTACTTGCCGCACCTGAGGCTGGTACAAACTTCAAAAGTTTCTTTTTGGCAGTTTCTTGGTTAAAAATCTCTAGATATTCACTGAGTTCTTTTTCGTCGAGTTTTATCATGCCATCACCTATGGTGGCGGCTCTATTGGCAGTCATAAATGGAAACCCCGTCTTGAAGTTTTCTATTTGTTGTTCTATCGTTTTTAAATCGCTGCCTCTGTCAGCTATTTGTTTAAGGTCTTTTTCAGTAAAACTCATGGGTAAAGAATTGAATATTATTTTGATTTCAATTAGGCAAAAAGTTTTAGGATAAGCAAATAATAAAAAAGAAAATGAAGTGGGAGATGGAGAAAAAACAAAAAAGTCGCTAGAAAGCGACTTTTTCTGTTGGCTTACAAGGACTCGAACCTTGAATAAAGGCACCAAAAACCTCTGTGTTACCATTACACCATAAGCCAATCCTGTAATGTGGGTGCAAAATTAAGCCCACTTTGCAATTCTTCCAAACAGTTTCCTAAAAATATTTTTAAGAAAATCTTCTGGTTTTTGAAATCTGCTAAAATCCAAATTTCTAATTTCTTATAAATACTTGAATGCCAAAGGGTCAGGAAAAAGGAATTGGTATTTGGTTTTTTCTAAAAATCTATCGGCACGAATGATTTTTTTTGAAACTTCACGACTATTTCGGCTTTGGGTGTCATTATGGACTTTACATTTCGCCCAAATCTCAGCTCTACTTGGATGTTCAGGACATACTATGTTTATAGTCTCGTTGCTTATTTTGGCATGAAGTAGACTCATAATGGCTCCTACGGCATCGTCTCGGTGGATGTAATTGACTCTGGAACCGTCACCAGCTGTTTTTTCTGTAAAATATTTGCAAGGATTACGCTCGTAACCCATTAGGCCACCAAATCTGATGATTACAAACGCTTTATTATGTATTTCACAGAAATCAGAAATTAAATTTTCGGCTTTTACCAAGAAATGCTCCGAGTCCGCATCACTTTCAATCATTTCTTTTTCGATGTTTGGATATACCGAAGTAGAACTCACAAAAATTATCTTTTTGAGCGAAGAGGGCTTTCGGCATTCGTCTAATAGATTTTTAATTTGCTGCAGATGATATTCTTCTCCTAAAGTCTTAGCTTTGGGCGGAATATTGATAATCAGTACTTCTGAGTCTAAAAAAACGGTTTCTCCCTCGAAAGCAGGGTTAAGTCTTATACGACAAGGCTGAATCCCTTTTTTTTGTAAAATATCGAATTTCTCGGGGGAAGTGGTGCTTCCTTTAACTTTGTAATGGTGTTTTAATAATTCTTCGGCCAAAGGAAAACCCAGCCAACCGCAGCCCAAAATCGATATTGTATCCATAGTTTAATCACAACGATTTTCGGAATATATTGGTTTGAAAAAAATGTTTTCTATTTAAAAATGGCCAATTCCACACCGAGATTTATTAGTTTTGTATCCGAAATTTTAATTTTTTAATATACTTCAGATGGCTAAGCCTTATATAATTGGAATTACGGGAGGGAGTGCTTCTGGCAAAACCTATTTTCTCCATAGTTTACTTAGCCATTTTACCAAAGACGAAGTTTGTTTGATTTCTCAGGATAATTATTACAAAACTCGCGACTTGGTGCCTCGAGATGACAATAAAGTCGAGAATTTTGACCTTCCCGAATCTATAGACTTCGAACTTTTTTCACAACACATCAACGACCTCAAAAACGGTAAAGAGGTAAGAATGAAAGAATATACTTTCGATGTTTTTGACAAAGAGCCGAACATTCTGGTTTTCAAACCAGCCCCGGTGATTGTAGTAGAGGGAATTTTTGTATTTCATGACCCTTATATCTCTGAATTGCTCAATCTGAAGGTCTTTATAGATGCCTTGGAGCATATCAAAATCCGCCGAAGAATAATCAGAGACAACAACGAGCGTGGCTACGACCTAGATTCGGTACTTTACAGATGGGAAAACCACGTGGCACCTACCTATGAGAAATTTATAAAACCTACCAAGCAAGACGCCGACATCATCATCAATAACAACAAGCATTTTGAAAATGGCCTTAAGATATTGACGGCCTTTTTGCAAAATCTACTCAAAAAGTAGGCTTTTTTAAATCTTTTACTTGCTCACAAAGTATTTCTACGTTATTTAAAATCAGGACATTCTACGCTAAAATGACTTAGTGCCGTGGTGTAGCTTTACATCATGAAAACTATATAATTTATAGCCATGAAAAATCAAAAATTAGAAATCGTTCTTGAAGGATTTGACTTATCCGATAGTCAACTGAAAGGGCTTGAAAAGGAAGTAAACAGTCTGGTAGCCAAACATTTGGTGACATCCCAGGTCAGCAAGTCTATCGGCTCAAAACTTCGAATCAACCCCGAATGGTTGGGTATTTGGCTTAAAAAATTCAAAAACGAAGCCTTGCTCAATAAAGCCAAGACATTTAAGCCTTTTTGAGCAATGGAAAAACAAAAGTACGCATGCCCTTCCGCTACCAATAGCGAAGGGGCATCGCTTTTCGGTATTGTTGGCAATGATGGGCTCGTGAAGTTTCTACCTCACGTGGTGCCTTTAGATGCCGAACTCATTTCGGCCGCCAACAGCCACAGCAATCCCGAAGCAAAATTTAGATATACCCAAACCTGTGCAGAAGGTGGTTGCAGACAATGGACGGGCCATAAATGCGGTGTAATTGATAAGGTTTTAGGGATGGAAACAGAACATTTGAACGGTAAAATACAAAACTGTCCCATATTGAACGATTGCAGGTGGTATGCACAAGACGGAACAAAGGCCTGCAAGGTATGTCCACTCGTGGTGGCAGACATGATTTGAAACGAATTAAGGTAGTTTAGGTTAATTATAAAATATCAAAAGCCCCACTTTATGAGTGAGGCTTTTATTGTTATTAGCAGAGTTTATATTCGAATCAAAAGTCTTCGTCCAACGAAAACGACATTTTTTCTCTGTCAGATGTTACGCCAGCTTTTTGGTATTCCCCAACTCTTTTCTCGAAGAAATTCGTCTTACCTTGTAGCGATATCAAATCCATGAAATCAAAAGGATTGGTGGCGTTGTATACCTTAGGGAGTTGTAGTTGTTCCAAAAGGTGATCGGCCACAAATTCTATATATTGGCACATTTGCGGAGCGTTCATGCCAATTAACGATACCGGCAATGAGTCAGATACGAACTCTTTCTCTATTTCTACAGCATCGGTGATGATTTTCGTCACATCAGTCGGATTCATTTTGTTATTGATGTATTGCGTATATAACAAACATGCGAAATCTCTATGAAGTCCTTCGTCTCTCGAAATCAATTCGTTGGAGAAAGTCAGGCCGGGCATTAAACCACGTTTTTTCAACCAGAATATTGAACAGAACGAACCAGAGAAGAAAATACCCTCCACGGCAGCAAATGCTATCAAACGCTCTATAAAGTTGCCGTTTTCAATCCAACGCATAGCCCAAGCCGCTTTTTTGGCTACACAAGGTATATGGTCGATGGCATGAAGCAACCTGTCCCTCTCTTTCAAGTCTTTAATATAAGTATCTATCAATAAAGAGTAAACCTCGGCATGAATATTCTCAATCATGATCTGAAACCCATAGAAACATTTGGCCTCTGGAAACTGCACGTTTGAGAGGAAACCAACGGCTAGGTTTTCGTTTACAATACCATCCGATGCCGCAAAAAACGCAAGAACATGAGAAATAAAATGACGCTCGCCATCACTCATGGCTTCCCAATCTTTGGTGTCCTGCGAAAGGTCAAGCTCTTCGGCTGTCCAAAAAGATGCCTCGGCATTTTTATAGAACTCCCAGATGTCGGGGTGTTTGATGGGGAAAATTACGAATCTGTTGGGGTCTTCGATAAGTAAAGGTTCGGTGAGTTTTAGATCTGCGTCTGTCATTATTTTTCGGTAGTATATTTATTCATTCTTTATCTCAAAATTACATCAAAAAATCAGTAACAAAAACATTTTTTTGCCTTTTTTCGATTCGGTAATTTTAATAACTTCAATCAGTTTTTTTTGTTTGCAAAATATTCTAATTTTAGGTCATGAAGTGTAATTCTCCTCTCAAATCTGATACAAAATGAACAATAACGGAGGTTTTAAATTAAGGTTGGTCATAGGCTTGGTGATGGCCGTAATGGCTCTTTTGAGTTATTATGGAAAGACACAGGAGAATCCGTTGACCGGTGAAAAACAGCAAGTTAGCTTGTCTCCCGCTGAAGAAGTAGCCATGGGGCTACAGTCTGCACCACAGATGGCAGAAGAATATGGGGGGCTATATCCCGACGATAAAGTGCAGCAAAAAATTAAGTCTATCGGTAGAGAACTTGTGCTTACTTTCAATAGAGAAGTGGAGTCTTTTGGACACGGGAATCCCTATCAGTTTGATTTCCACGTTTTGAGAGATCCCCAAACCGTAAATGCTTTTGCCCTCCCGGGTGGACAGATTTTTATTACTGTTGGTTTGTTGAGTAGATTGAAATCAGAAGACCAGATTGCAGGAGTTTTGGGTCATGAAATCGGACATGTGGTTTACAGGCATTCTTCCGAGCAAATGGCCAAAACCGAGTTTTACCAAGGTTTAGCGGGGGCTGCCACTGCTGCTGCTGGAGACATGGGAGCTTCTCAAATAGCCAATTATGTGGCTCAAATGAAGCTCATGAAATTTGGTAGAGACGACGAATTGGAGTCGGACGAATTTGGTGTAAAATATATGATAAAAGCGGGCTACCAACCCGAATCGATGATAGAGGTGATGGAGATTCTGGCAGAAGCGTCCGGCGGTAAGAGTAGAGACGAATTTATGAGTTCGCATCCAAGTCCCGACAACCGAATTGGCAGAATTAAAGAACACATCGAAAAATATAAGAAAGAGATGCCTTGAGGTGTAATTTAGAAATTATTGAAGTCTCGCAGGCCAAGGTCTACGGGACTTTTTTGGCTTCGAGGATAAACAATACTTAATATTACTTCCAACTAAACACTTAAAGTCCTAATTTTGCGGAAATTTTAGGGGTTTTAAAAATCAGATAGATGAAAAAAGTAGTTTTGGCTTACAGTGGTGGTTTAGACACATCTTTTTGTGTGAAGTATTTGGGCGAAGAAAAAGGCATGGAAGTGCACTCTGTGTTGGTAGATACAGGTGGATTTACTGACGCCGAAGTCGCTGATATCGAGAAAAAAGCCTATGAATTGGGCGTAAAATCTCACTATACCGCCAGAGTGGCAGACAAATACTACAAAGAGTGCATCAAATATCTGGTTTTTGGTAATATCCTAAAAAACAATACTTACCCACTTTCGGTAAGTGCAGAGCGTATTTTTCAGGCCATCGCCGTGGCAGAATATGCCAAATCCATTGGTGCCAACGCAATCGCCCACGGTTCTACAGGAGCGGGTAACGACCAAGTTCGTTTTGACATGGCCTTCAGAATTATAGTTCCTGAAGCCGAAATTATCACGCCAATCAGAGACTTAAAACTATCTAGAGAAGAAGAAATAGAGTTTTTGAAAGCCAAAGGCGTAGTGCGTGAATGGCACAAATCGACCTACTCTATCAACCAAGGCCTTTGGGGAACTTCGGTAGGTGGAAAAGAAACACTGAACTCTTGGGATAATCTCCCAGAAAGTGCTTGGCCTACGCAATTGACCAAGAAAAAGCCAACAGAAATAACTTTAGAATTTGTAAAAGGCGAACTAAAAGCCGTGAACAATCGCAGATTTAAGAATCCAGTTGAAGCTATCAGAAGAGTGCATGAATTGGCTTCTCCGTATGCCATCGGCCGTGACACACACGTGGGGGACACCATTATTGGTATCAAAGGCCGTGTCGGTTTCGAAGCTGCAGCACCCTTGATTATTATAAAATCGCACCATTTGTTAGAAAAACATGTATTGACCAAATGGCAACAATATTGGAAACAAAACCTCGCTGAATGGTACGGGATGTTACTCCACGAAGGGCAGTTTAATGAACCTGTTTTGCGTGACATCGAAGCTTATTTTGATAATAGCCAAAGCAATGTTTCGGGAGTAGTAAGGGTACAGTTGGCTCCATATAATTTCCAGATTTTGGGTATAAAATCAGACTACGACCTGATGTCCCCAGTATTTGGAAGCTATGGCGAAATGAACAACGCCTGGTCTGGCGACGACGTAAGAGGTTTCTCAAAAATAGCCTCCAACCAAGTAATGATCCATCAAAAAATTCAGGAATTGGCTGAGAAAAAGTGAGTTTTGTAAGACTGAAATATTTTAATGGCCTAATTATATGATTAAAAAGTTGTTCTTATTTAGCCATTTTATTGTAGTATTTTTTATCTCATGCCAAAACCAAATAGAAACTACGCCTGACTCTGAGCCGATTGCTGATTTTGGTTTTAGATTAAACCCAACTGGTTCGGTAAATTTTCAGAATCTTTCAAAAAATTCCTTGAATTATAAGTGGGACTTTGGTGATAGTACAACTTCTTCAAACGTTGACCCAGAAATTGAGTATTTTCTGAATGGAAACTATTCTGTGGAATTCATCGCTGAAAATAAGTTTGGTAAAACAAATAAAAAAACTAAAGTTATTGAAGTAAATAATTCAAATGCTATTTTTGATAAAAAGGAAGTTAGGGATTTTTACAGTAAAACAAATGGTAACGAAATACAACAAAGAGGCCGCATCGAGTTTAACATAAATGGATTAAGTGGTACTATTTATCCTTCACAACTGCCGGTATATTATGATTACACTAAACGGTATTTGTTTTTAAGTTATTGGTATTTAAGGGATAAGAATAACGATTTCTTTTCATTTAATCCAGAAGGATTTATTCTTTCCAATAAAAAAGAATCATTCGTTAACGCTAAAATTCAGTTCAGAAGCTTGGGTTTACAATCTGTTGATAAAAAAGGGAGTTTGGTTGAGATACAAGGTAAGTGGATAATTTCAAAACTTTCTCAAAATCGCCTTACAGGTAGTTACATTGGTGTTTTCGAATTAAACACGGTGCAAAAAGTATCTT
This sequence comes from Leadbetterella sp., assembly GCA_035299025.1. Classification (GTDB taxonomy): domain Bacteria; phylum Bacteroidota; class Bacteroidia; order Cytophagales; family Spirosomataceae; genus Leadbetterella. The sequence continues at coordinate 213,630 of DATGXK010000008.1, read as the reverse complement.
ATAATGTTTCATTTAAATTCTACGATATCTATGTCCCCTTCGTTGTTGAAAATCCTTTGTAGGTATCGAATATTGGATTATGAGGTTTCTCAAAAATAGCCTCCAACCAAGTAATGATTCATCAAAAAAATCAGGAATTGGCGGAGAAGAAGTGAGGTTTTCTGTCATGGTATATTAGCAAGGTCAGTTTCTTTGGGAACTGGCCTTATTGTTTGATTTAAAGAGTTTTTATGCTTTTTATGATACTATTTAATTTGTATTTTAGTGACAATTATAACAAAAGGTTAAATGAAAATTAAAGTTTAAATTGAAAACATACTTTTGGAGGAAGCTCAACTTTTATCATCATTAAAAACTAAAGAGGAAATAGTTGAGGAAGCATTGAGGTTACATTTAGTTTCCCTGAAACGACTAAAAATGATAGAATTGTTTGGACAAGTTACTTGGGAGCGAAATCTAAATGAAATGAGGGATAGGAAATACTGATTGTTTATCCGTTCATCAATTTCTATCATGAAACTCTTGCAAAGTACCTAATTTTGAATCCAATTTAATTCGACTCTCTCAAATCAGCATGAAAAAGCTATTCCTAATTTTCTTCATCCTCAACGTCAGCCTTCAAGCTTTTTCTCAAAAAATACAAGTAAAGTTTGTCGACAAATTTTCGGCACCATTGTTTGGCGTTACAGTCAATTTGAGAGATTCTTTGAATAAATCTTTTCAACTAAATAATTTCACGGATACTTCTGGAAGAGCGGAGTTTAATCTTAACCCCAATTCTATTTATCTTCTAAGAGCCAGTTCGGTTGGGTACAAGCCTTTTACCTCAATTATAAATACTTCTGAAAAGGGCAAAGCCTATATTTTTACTTTGCAGGATGATTCTCAAACGCTTAGTTCGGTTACCGTAACGGCCAAAAAGCCGCTCATGACTCAGGAAGACGACAAAACCATCGTAGATCCAGAGCCTCTGGCTGGTATGAGTACCAATGCCTTCGAGTTGATAGAAAAAACACCAGGGCTTTTTGTGGACCAAGATGGTAATGTTTATCTTAATAGCTCAAGTCCAGCTAGAATTTATATCAACGGCCGAGAACAAAAGTTGGGACCTTCGGATATTGCGTCTATTCTCAAAAGTTTGCCGCCGAACAGTATCGAAAAAATAGAGATTATCAGAACCCCATCCGCCAGTATGGATGCCTCGAGTTCCGGTGGAGCAGTCAATGTGGTTTTGAAAAAAGGTGTAAAATTGGGAAGAACGGGTACAGTAAACGCAGGTTTTAATCAAGGAAGATTTGGAAACCAGTTTGTTGGTATAAATCTCAACCGGAGTCTAGAAACCCGAAGTTCGTATCTCAACCTGAACTTCAACCACCGCAAATCCTTTGATGAGTCAGCTTTTGAGCGTGTTATGGGAACTGAAAATCGTAATCTGAATACGGATAGTTATTCAATTTTTCCTGCCTACAGTATTTTTTCAGGATTTGGAGCTAATTTCGACCTTTCCAAAAAACTAGAAGTGGGCTACGATGGCAGGCTCAGTTTTAACGACAACCAAAGCAGAATTGAAAACAACAGTGAGGTGGTGAATTCAGTAAGTTTTGCTGAAAAATTTTCTCAAAACACCAACTTGGTAGAAAATAATACCCAAAACTACAACATTAATCAAGGCGTAAACGCCAAATATAAATTTGATGAAAAAGGCTCGGAGTTAAGGTTTGATGCATCTTTAGATTATTTTGAGACAAACGGTGGGCAGGGTTACAATACTAACTTTGTGATTCCTACAGCCATAAGTTTCAGTGGTGCGGGCGACTGGCTCAATTCCAGAACTTTATTTGCTTCAATGTTAGATTTTAAATATCTTTTTCCTAAAAAATTAACGCTGGAGTCGGGTTTGAAAACCTCCATTCAGAATTTTGACTCTAAAACCGAATATACCATAACTAGAAATGGTATCACGGCCAAAGATGCTTTTAGAACCAACGCGTTTGATTATTTTGAGAATATCAATGCGGCCTATTCTCAGATGTCAAAAAGTTTTGGGAAATATGTACTTAAAACCGGTGCGAGATTGGAAAATACAGTCATGAAAGGCCGTCAAACTGTGCCGTCGGATACTACTTTTAGTATCAATAGAACAGATCTTTTTCCTTATATTTTCTTCAGTAGAAAGTTATTTAAAATCGCTTCTTATGACCTTCGGGGATATTTGATAGCTCGTAGAACTATTAGCAGGCCGGTCTATGAATACCTGAATCCATTTCCACGTTTTGTAGATCAATACATTTATGAATCAGGAAATCCATCGCTCAGGCCACAGTTTACCAATAACATAGAGGCCAATATCAGTTTTGATGAAAGGCCGATTTTCGCCATTGGCCGAAATTACGTAAAGGATATCTTCACATCGGTGGTACTTCAGGATAAATCGGACGCTAGAGTTTCGTACAGAACCTATCAAAATTTAGGTAAAAATACGGAAACGTATTTTAGGCTTTTGGGTGCTGTTCCCCCTGGTAAAAAGTATTTTTTTGTGGTGGGTACTATGTTTATGTTTAACGATTATGAAGGTCAGCTGGACAATAAGCCTATCACTTTCTCCAAAGGCACATGGTCTTTCTTTACCTTTCATCAGTTGAAAATCGACGCTAATTCGTCTGTTTATCTCAATGGTTTTTTCAGAACAAATGGACAGCAACAATTCTATGAACTCAGCAATTTTGGTGATTTAGATTTGAGCATCAACAGACAGTTTTTTAACAAGAAGTTGGTCATTACTGCCCAAATGCGAGATTTGTTTTATTCTTACAACTATTCCTTTACGTTAAACCAAGGAAATATAAACGCCACTGGCTTTCGCAGAGGCGATTCTCGTCGTTTCGGCATCAATATTCGCTACAATTTTGGCCAAAAAAAGAAAAACGAAGGCTTTGATATGTTCAATATGGAGGGGATGGACTCCAAATAATTGTACTTTTTTAAGTGCGATATTTCACTAATTCAACAAGGAGGCCTATTGCTGCCGATTTTTACAAGTTTTATTTGTAATTATTATTTTATGTTTTTTTATTTGTAAAGTTGAAATAAGTATTTTAGCGAAATTTCGCTAATTAACAATTTACTTTAAAAATAAAATGTCGCAAAACCTCAATAAGTTCAGTAGAACCCTAACGCAAGAAATCACGAATCCGGCTGCCAAAGCCATGCTTTACGGTATCGGTCTTTCTTCAGATGACATGCAAAAGCCACAAATCGGTATTGCAAGTACTGGTTATGAGGGCAATACCTGTAATATGCACTTAAATGGACTTTCTGTTCATGTAAAAAAAGGGATTCAGGCCAATGACATGGTAGGTCTTATTTTTCATACGATAGGTGTATCAGACGGTATGACAAACGGCAACAATGGTATGAGTTATTCATTACCAAGTCGTGATTTGATTGCCGATTCTATTGAAGACGTAGTGGCTGCACAATGGTACGACGGTGTAATTGCGGTGGTCGGTTGCGACAAAAACATGCCCGGAGCCATGATAGCCATTGCTAGATTAAACCGCCCTGCTATGTTGGTTTACGGTGGAACTATCCGTTCAGGCGAATACAAAGGACAGAAATTAGATATTGTTTCGGCATTTGAGGCCCTTGGGAAGAAATTTGCAGGAAATATCTCAGATGAAGACTACGAAGGTGTTATAAAGAATGCCATCCCTGGTGCCGGTGCCTGTGGAGGTATGTATACGGCCAATACCATGGCTTCGTCTATGGAAGCAATGGGATTGACATTGCCAAACTCTTCAAGCTATCCAGCAACGCACGAAGGCAAAAAAGCAGAGTGTATTGCTATAGGTGCGGCCATGAAAAACATGTTGGAGCTGAATATTTTGCCAAAAGATATTATGACCCGCAAGGCATTTGAGAACGCTATGACTGTTGTTATGGCTCTTGGTGGTTCAACAAATGCAGTTTTGCATTATTTGGCCATTGCTCATGCGGCAGATGTAGATTTTACTTTGAAAGATGTTCAGGAAATTTCGGACAGAGTTCCTTTCTTGGCAGACTTGAAGCCTTCGGGTAAATATTACATGGAAGATATGCTCGCTATTGGTGGCTTACCTGCTTTGATGAAGTATTTGTTGAACAATAACTTATTACACGGTGACTGTATGACAATTACTGGCAAAACTATTGCTGAGAATCTTGCAGATGTGGTTGAGTTAGAGTTTGAAAACCAGAAGATTATTCGTCCACTTTCTAATCCTATCAAACCAAGCGGACATTTACAGATACTGTATGGTAATCTAGCCCCAGATGGAGCTGTAGCCAAAATAACGGGCAAAGAAGGTTTGAAATTTGAGGGAGCTGCTAAAGTATGTGAGTCGGAAGAAGAAGTTATTGAGTTTTTGGAAAAAGGAGAAATAAAACCAGGTCATGTGGTAGTAATCAGAAACGAAGGACCTAAAGGCGGCCCCGGCATGCCAGAAATGTTAAAGCCTACTTCGGCCGTAATGGGTGCAGGTCTTGGTAATGATGTTGCCATGATTACCGACGGTCGTTTTTCAGGAGGTACACACGGTTTTGTGGTGGGTCATGTTACGCCAGAGGCGTTTGAAGGTGGAAACATAGCCTTGGTGAAAGACGGAGATAAAATTACGATTGATGCGGATTCTAATCAACTGATTTTGCATGTTTCTGACGAAGAACTAGCAGAAAGAAGAGCACAATGGAAGCAAATTCCGTCACCGTTTACAAAAGGAGTTTTGAGAAAATACATCAAAAACGTAAGTTCAGCTAGTAAAGGCTGTGTAACCGATTTGTAATTTTCAAAAAAAGCAAAACTGGATTCTAAAAACATTCATTTCAAGAAAAAACAAACAAAACCAATATTACCATGAGTAAAGAAATAGCTTTCATGGAAGAAGACATTAAAATCGAAGAGGTGAAGTTTTTGTCTGGTGGTCAGGCATTGATGGAGTGCTTCGTGGCAGAGGGTGTAGATACCATCTTTGGGTATCCAGGTGGAGCCATTATGCCTATTTATGATGCACTCTACGACTACACCGATCGTATAAACCATATTTTAGTTCGTCACGAGCAAGGTGCCTCTCATGCCGCCGAAGGCTATGCCCGATCAAGTGGTAGGGTAGGTGTTTGTATGGCAACTTCTGGCCCAGGAGCTACCAATTTGGTGACGGGAATCGCCGATGCAATTATAGATTGTACACCTATGGTGGCCATTACAGGTCAGGTGGCTTCCAATTTGTTGGGAACTGATGCATTTCAAGAAACCGACGTAATTGGTATTACTACACCCATCTGCAAATGGAACTACCAAATCACTGACCCAGACGAGATTCCATTGATATTGGCAAAAGCTTTTTTTATTGCTCGAGCCGGAAAGCCTGGTCCGGTTTTGATTGACATCACCAAAGATGCTCAGGTAAAAAGCATGACCAAGCCATTTAAGTATAAAAAAGTGGAAGGACTGCCGGGTTATCACCCAAGGAGAGTTCCTAAAATGGACCAAGTGGAGAAAGCCGCTGAACTGATCAACAAAGCCAAAAGACCTTATATACTTTTTGGACATGGAGTGCTTATTTCAGGTGCTATGCAGGAGTTTAAAGAGTTTGTAGAAAAAACCGATATTCCATGTGCTAGTACACTGTTAGGACTTTCTGGTATTTCTATAGACCACCCTAACTATATGGGTTGGTTGGGTATGCACGGTATGTACGCACCTAATGTAATGACCGACCAGTGTGATGTTTTGATAGCCATAGGTATGCGTTTTGACGACAGGGTTACGGGAGATGCTTCGCTTTTTGCCAAGCAGGCAAAGATTGTGCACATTGAGATAGACCCAGCAGAAATTGAAAAAATCAAGAAAACAGAAGCTCCTGTAATTGGGGACGTAAAAGAAGTTTTGGAGCTGCTCACGCCATTGGTGAAAAAGGGTGACTTTACAGGCTGGAAGAACGAATTCAGGAAACTTGAACCAAAAGAAAAAGAAGCCGTTACCGACAGAGACCTCAAGTTTGAAGGTCAAATAAAAATGGCTGAGGTGGTGAAAATGGTTTCGGATAAAACCAAAGGGGAAGCTTGTGTTGTAGTGGATGTAGGTCAACATCAGATGGTTACGGCCAGATATTTTGAGTTTAAAAGACACAATTCTTATATAGCTTCGGGTGGATTAGGAACCATGGGTTTTGCAATACCTGCAGCCTTAGGAGCCAAAATGGGAGCTCCAGACAGAGACGTAATTGCATTCATTGGTGATGGTTGTTTTCAAATGACTATTCAAGAATTGGGAACTATAGCTCAGAGTAAATTACCTGTTAAGCTTATTATTCTGAATAACAATTATTTGGGAATGGTACGCCAGTGGCAACAGCTGTTTTTTGACAAAAGGTATTCATTCGTAGAGCTTCAAAATCCAGACTTCATCATGATTTCGAAAGGATTTGGACTAGAAGGTGAGAAGATTACCGAAAGAGATCAATTGAGTGAGGCCATTGACAAAATGTTGGCTCACGATGGTGGATACGTGTTGGAAGTAGTGGTAGAGAAAGAGGAGAATGTATTTCCGATGGTACCTGCCGGAAGAAGTGTAAGTGAAATCAGACTTGTTTAAAACAATTTAAGAGTAACATTTACAGCAAATTAGAAAAATTATGACGCAATATACCATATGTGTTTTTACTGAAAATAGCATTGGTCTTTTGAACAAGATCACGGTAATATTTACACGTAGAAGAATAAATATAGAAAGCCTTACCGTTTCTGAAACTGTCAGAAAAGGCGTTTCTCGATTCACGATTGTGATCAAACACGAAAAGCGAGAAGAAGTAGAAAAGTTGGTTCGCCAAATCAGGAAAATTGTAGAAGTTTTGGCTGTATTTGGGTATCTCAACGACGAAATCGTGTACAACGAAATCGCACTTTTCAAGATTTCCACGCCAATTGGTGGAAAAGCCTTGGACATAGACACCATCAACCGCATTTATAAGGCTTGGGTGGTTTATTGGGGCTTGGATTATGTAACCATCCAAAAAACAGGTACGGAAGAAGAAATTTTTGATTTTTTCAGATACCTTAAACCTCATGGAATCATAGAATTTGTTCGCTCTGGAAGGGTGGCCATTGGCAAAACCCCACAAGGATTGGTGGAGTATCTACCTGAGGATCAGGAATGGGAATATTATCTGTGATAATTTGAAATTCGCCGAATTTATTCGGAAATTTGTAGCGTTTTTGAGATTTTTTTAAATATAACGTAGAACATATTGTTCGATTTTCTAAAACAAAATAGTATATAAATGGCAAAGTTAAATTTTGGTGGTGTAGAGGAGGAAGTAGTAACAAGAGAAGAATTTCCCCTTGAAAAAGCAAGAGAAGTATTAAGCAACGAGGTAATCGCTGTGATTGGATATGGTGTACAAGGTCCCGGTCAAGCAATGAATATGCGTGACAATGGTCTTCCAGTTATCGTTGGACAGCGTAAAGGTAAAACTTACGACAAAGCTGTAGCGGATGGTTGGGTACCTGGCGAAACGCTTTTCGAAATCGAAGAAGCTCTTGAAAAAGGAACAATCATTTGTTATTTGCTTTCAGATGCTGCTCAAATCGAGCTTTGGCCAACTGTTAAAAAATACCTTACTCCAGGAAAATCATTGTATTTCTCTCATGGCTTCGGTATTACTTACAAAGAAAAAACTGGTATCGTTCCTCCAGCAGATGTGGACGTGTTTTTGGCCGCTCCAAAAGGATCAGGTACTTCTCTACGTCGTTTATTCGTAGAAGGTAAAGGCTTGAACTCATCGTTCGCCGTTTACCAAGACGCTACTGGTAAGGCTCGTGAGAAATGTATCGCTATGGCTATCGGTGTAGGTTCAGGATATTTGTTCGAAACAGATTTCTACAAAGAAGTATCTTCTGACCTTACAGGAGAAAGAGGAACTTTGATGGGTGCCATCCAAGGTATTTTTGCCGCTCAATACGAAGTATTGCGTGCAAATGGTCACTCGCCATCTGAAGCTTTCAACGAAACTGTTGAAGAATTAACGCAATCTTTGATGCCATTGGTTGCAGAAAACGGTATGGACTGGATGTATGCTAACTGTTCAACGACTGCTCAAAGAGGTGCTTTGGACTGGTGGAAGCCTTTCCGTGATGCCACAAAACCTGTTTTCGAGAAACTATACAACTCTGTTGTTACTCAAAACGAAGCATCTATCTCTATCGAGCGTAACTCTCAACCAGACTACCGTGAGAAATTGGAAGTTGAGTTGGCAGAACTTCGTGAATCAGAAATGTGGAGAGCTGGTAAGACTGTAAGAAGCCTTAGACCAGAAAATAACTAAGAAATACTTTCTCTAGATGTTGAAAAAATCCTCGAAGAAATTCGGGGATTTTTTGGTTTATAAGGTCTCCGTTTGTGGGTAAGCAAACAAAGGACTAAGAGTAAAGAACAAACCTTATCATATTAATTTGGATTATTTTCTTCCCGACTTTCCAGCTTACAAACTTTCTAACATACCAACTTACAGACTTTTTAACTAATTTTGCACCATAAACAAAACCTCTGATAAGATGACAGCATACGTATTTCCGGGACAAGGTGCACAGTTTAGTGGCATGGGAAAAGAGCTTTACGAAACTAACGAGAAGGCGAGGGCTCTTTTTGACAAAGCGAATGAAATTTTAGGATTTGATATTACAAAAATAATGTTTGAAGGTACCGATGAGGAACTCAAACAAACCAATGTGACACAACCAGCTGTGTTTTTGCATTCAGTTATTTTGGCTACGACTATTGAAGATTTCAAACCAGATATGGTTGCTGGACACTCTTTGGGTGAGTTTTCGGCTCTTGTGGCAGCAGGTTCTTTGTCTTTTGAAGATGGCCTTAGATTAGTGGCCAAAAGAGCCGATGCTATGCAAAAGGCTTGTGAATTAAACCCTTCAACAATGGCTGCAGTTTTGAATCTGTCGGACGAAAAAGTAGAGGAAGTTTGTGCTAGTGTTCATTCCGAAACCAAGGAAGTAGTTGTAGCTGCAAATTATAACTGCCCAGGTCAGCTGGTGATTTCAGGAAGCATAGAAGGTATTAATTCAGCTTGCGAGAAAATGAAAGAAGCTGGGGCTAAACGTGCTTTGGTTCTTCAAGTTGGAGGTGCATTTCACTCACCTTTGATGGAGCCTGCTCGTGAAGAATTGGCGGAGGCCATCAAAAATACTGAATTTAAAACTCCTATTTGTCCTATCTATCAAAACGTAAGTGCAAAGCCATTTACAGAGGTTGAGCATATCAAAATGAACTTGATTCACCAATTGACAGCTCCTGTACGTTGGACCCAGAGTGTGCAGCACATGGTGGCTGACGGTGCCACAAAATTTGTAGAATGTGGTCCTGGTAAAGTTTTACAAGGTTTAGTGAAAAAGATTTCGCCTGAAGTAGAAACAGCGGGTGTATAATCGAAAAATATAGCTTAGAGTATGAAAAGAGTCTGAAAAGACTCTTTTTTTATTTAATAGAATCTGAAATAGTATAGCGATTTCAAAGGATAGGTTTTAAAGTTTTTTTCTCCTTTTTTACTAATCAGGGATAATTTGAAAAGGCCGCTTTTGTTTTTTAAAAAGGATTTGGCTTCGCTCTGGCTAAAAATAGCGTTTGCAATATTGTTCTTACTAAGGCTATTATCAGTGGTGAGTTTTATTTGAAAAGTGTTTGTGCTTTCGGTATCTTGGAACTCTAAATAGTTGGTATTTTCCTTTTGCTTGGCATCTAGTTTTACTACAATTTCATGCTTCTGGCCATCGTAATATGCTTCATAGAACTCAGGTTTATCAAGGGAGTCTGCTGAGAAATTCTTCGTATCCAAATTAATGAATTTTGATAAAGCCAAATTTGAATTTGTCTGGCCGTTCCAATTTATTATTAGTGATTCTTTCGATTGAAATATTCTTTTGTTTTCAAACTTCAAGAAAGCCAACTTAAAGCTGCCACTTTTTAGCATTTTCTTTGGAATCATAAACTCAAAATAAAAATCTCTGCCCTTTACAGGTTTTATGAGAAACAGCTTGTCGTTTTTGAGTGGAATTTCGTAATAGTTTTTTACGCCATTTTGATTACAAACTATTCCTAAGCCGTTTAAAGGATTTTTCAAATAGTCTTTGATTTTTGCAGAGATGGTTATGTACGGATTGTCAATTATTTGTGTTCCGTCTATACTGAGGATGTCTATTTTGTTTTTGAGCTCTCCCGATATTTCACTTGAATTAAAACTTAAAGGCTTAACAATTAATGATTCCAAGGCATCTGAATTGTCAAAAATACCTCTTTTAATCAAGGTATCAAGTCCAGGACGCATGTTTAAAGGAATATTATGAATTGTGCCTTCGTCGGTATAGAGTTGTTTGGTGTTTCCTGAAATCATTACCAACACGGACTGAATTGCCCTTTTTTGATATCCAAAAACTTGAATCCATTTGGTATAATTTCTTGCTTGATAAACCAAACAGACAATAAATATTGCAAGAAAAGTCCAGTTCGCAAGTTTGGTGTTTTTGGATTCTATAAATTTGGATAGGTGGATTTTATAGAAAAGAATATAAAACGTAACAAAAATACAAACGCTGTTTATCAGGTAAGCACCTCTGAGTAGTGCCGTGGAATCTGTATATTGTCTTTTGGATGATATAAGCAGATAAGTACTCAAAAAGAAAAGAATTAGTGCTGACAGAGCTGTATTATTTTTGTAGGATGTTTTTATGATTAGAAAGTAAATGGCCAGGATAATTCCCAAAACACCAAATATCATGTTGATTTTTATGGATTCCATACCACCAATTCCTCCCAAATATATCGGGAAAACGTAGGCTATTCGTTTAAAGACAGATGCATCAAGAGGTGTATTCCCTTTTTCGTAGTCTAGGAAAAAAACAAAAATAGCTAAAGCACAGAAAAGGCTCCAAATGCCAAGTCTTTTGTAATCTTTAGTTATTAGAAGTCCTAAAATACCTATCGGGACCAGCAGCAGGCCATTTCCATTAGAGTATATTCCTAAAAACAAAAGTATGATGGGCAGAACGATTTGTTTGGTTTCAAAAAGGTAATAAAGACAAGAAACCACAAAGAAAATCACCACAAAATGTGAAAGTGACTCCATGGCCAAACTATTGATTTCGGCGTATGCGAAGGATACCAAAAGTACTGGTACAGTAAGAAAGTATTGAAATTTGTGGATTTTAAACTTGCCCAGTTTAAAGAAAAAGAATAACGAACTCAAAAAGAACAAAAAACCGATCCACCTGAGGTGTTGAAAGTTCAATTGCCCAAAAATATAGAAATCCGATAAAGTTATGAGTTTCAAAACTACGAGTCTGAAGTCGTTGTTCTGCGAGAAAAGTAGTTTCAGGGTATCCTTAAAACCAGTGGTTTTGAGGTAATCTACCATGAAATTTACGATGGCCCCGAAGTCATCCAGAAGAGGGTAGTTGATGAAAATATCAGAAATAATAAACAAATTAAGAGCCATGAAGCATACAAAAAATGCTATGGATAGTTTGTTTATTGTGCTCATTTTTAGGTAGTTATATTCCTGTGAATGTAAACGGTGTAATTTGCTTCAATTCATACTTCGTCTTTTCCGAAACATCCAAGGTTTCTATGAATTCTTTAATGGCTCGTTCAGTAATTTTTTCGTTTTTGCGGGTTAAATCTTTCAATGCCTCATAAGGTTTAGGGAAGCCTTCTCTACGCAAAACTGTTTGGATAGCCTCTGCCACAACCGCCCAGTTTTCTTCCAAATCTGCGTCTATGGCGGCTTGGTTCAATTCCAGTTTTCCTATTCCTTTTAGTAGCGATTTCAGGGCTATAAGCGTATGAGCCAAAGGCACTCCTAGGTTTCTTAAAACCGTAGAATCTGTTAGGTCTCTCTGAAGTCTCGAGATAGGCAATTTGGCCGAAAAATGCTCGAAAAGTGCATTTGCGATACCTAAATTCCCCTCAGCGTTTTCAAAGTCTATGGGGTTTACTTTGTGCGGCATGGCCGACGAGCCGATTTCTCCAGCCTTTATTTTTTGTTTGAAATAATTCATCGAAACATACTGCCAAACATCACGTGAAAAATCCAAAAGTATGGTATTGATACGTTTGATATTGTCACAATAAGCTCCAAGATTGTCATAGTGCTCTATCTGTGTGGTGGTTTGGCTACGGCTAAGTCCTAGCGTGGTATTTACGAATTTATTTCCAAAATCCACCCAGTTGGTTTCAGGATAAGCCACAAAATGGGCATTGAAATTTCCTGTAGCACCACCAAATTTTGCTGAATATGGAATAGCGGCCAAAAGTCCAATCTGATTTACCAACCTTTCTACAAATACCTTCATTTCTTTACCCAAACGAGTAGGAGAAGCAGGCTGTCCGTGGGTTTTTGCCAACATCGGAATGGCTTTCCACGCTTCGGCCAATTCTTGTATTTGCTCAACTACGGCCATCAGGTTAGGGAAAAACACTGTGTCATGTGCTTCTTTTAATGAAAGAGGTATAGATGTATTGTTGATATCTTGAGAAGTGAGGCCAAAATGAATGAATTCCGAATATTTCTCGATTCCGAAATTTTCGAAACGTTTTTTAATAAAATATTCGACGGCTTTTACATCGTGGTTGGTCGTTTTTTCTATTTCTTTAATTTCAAGTGCATTTTCTTCCGAAAAATTCTGATAAATATTTCGGAGTTCGCCATAAAGATTTTTCGGAAAGTCAGACAATTGTGGCAGGGGCAGTTCACAAAGCTCTATGAAATACTCTATTTCTATTCTAACTCTGTACTTTATTAGACCGAATTCGGAGAAATAATTGGCCAAGTCTTCTACTTGTCTGCGATACCTTCCGTCTATTGGCGAAATGGCACTTAAAGAATTTAATTGCATAATTTATTTAGTAAACCACAAAATTACTAAATTGCCGCCACAATAAACCTTAAAACTCTCACTGATTTATGACACCTTCACCTTTTTTGGGCGAATTGCTCGGAACTTTCGTTTTGATTTTTCTTGGAGAAAGCGTTGTGGCCAATGTCTTGCTCAAAGGCACAAAGGGGCACAATTCTGGACTAATAATGATAACAACGGCTTGGGGCTTGGCCGTTATGATGGGTGTATTTGTATCCCAAAAATTCGGTAGTCAAGATGCTCATCTTAATCCTGCTTTGACAATCGCCTTTGCTCTGAAATCAGGTGATTGGTCCAATGTTTTACCTTTTATTACTGCTCAAATGTTGGGTGCCATGCTTGGAGCTGCTTGCACTTGGCTATTTTACTATCCACACTTTGCAGTTACAGAAGATAAAGGTGCCAAACTTGCGGTCTTTTCAACTGGTCCGGCTATCAGACATACCCCATCCAATTTGTTTGGAGAACTGGCGGGCACATTTGTATTATTTATAGGCGTATCCTCTATTTATGCTTCCGATGGCTCAGGACTTTCTCCCTATTTGGTTGGTATGCTGGTTTTTGTGATAGGCAATGCTTTGGGAGGAACTACGGGTTATGCCATCAATCCGGCCAGAGATTTGGGGCCTAGAATTGTGCATGCCTTGCTTCCGATAGCTGGCAAAGGCACAAGCGACTGGGGATATGCGTGGATACCTGTTGTTGGCCCTATTTTGGGAGCTGTGTTGGGTACATTTTTGTTTTAAAATTTGAAACTTCTCTTAATGAAAAAGATTATTCTTTGTTTCTTGATTTTGGGCTTTTCGGTAGTAGTTTCTGGCCAAAAGCTAAAAAAAATATTTAAGGGAAAAAACCTAAGTGGTTGGGTTGTTCCTCAGCCAAATAACGACAATTGGACCGTTAAAGACAAAATGCTTTTGGTAAAAAGTAGCGACGACCGAAAGGGGAGTATACTTTGGACGGAGAAAACCTACAAAGATTTTATAGTTGAAGTAGAATATAAAGATGTAAGTGGTGTGGTGGATTCGGGTGTTTTTTTGAGGGGAGAAAACGACCAGATTCAGATCGGGATTTCGGGTTCGCTTAAAAGAGACCTAACTGCCTCGCCTTATATTCCTGGTCTGCGATATCCTTCCGAAGCCAAAACAGCGGGAGTACTGAAAGTGGGCGACTGGAATACACTGAAAATAAAAGTGGTGGACAAAACCTATATAGTTTGGTTAAATGGCCAAGAAGTAATGACGTATACTTCTGAAAAAATCCCAGCCTCTGGCCCAATTGGAATTCAATTGCATCCAGGAAATACCATGAGCATTCAGTACCGCAAAATACTTTTAGCTGAGATTTAATCTTCTTCTTCTAGAGCGAATATCTATTCCATCAAAAAATGTGAATAGTTTTCATTGTCTAAAACTTCACAGATATTGTTCGGATAACCTCAAGAAATGATTTCGGAAATCTTACGTTTTTGGGAGTCCAATATCAAGTGTTTAATCTTCAATGACAAAACTTGTGAATTTTATAATCAAAAAAATACGCCTAATTATTAGATTGTAATCAAAAAAACAGGCCTGAATTTTAGATTTTATCTAATTCAGGCCTATTCTTGGAAGAGGTTGGTTGCCTATAAATTCTACATTTCGTCTGCACTTGGGCCATAAGGACCCGGAACAGGAATGTCTAGCAGGCGTAAGCAAACCTGCAACTGAGCACGGTGGTGGGCATTTTGACCCATTGCATGCCGGAAAGTCTCCCATTTTTCAATTTGGAGCCAAACTTGGTCGCCCATGCCCATCGTCCAAGGGTCTTGTAGTATATCGTCAGTCGACTCGTCGAGGGCAATTCTAGCCTCGGCTAAGCTATTGTCAAAACATGCTAAAAGATCTTCGGTTGTATTACAATCGGCCGCCTCAAAAGGCGAATTGCCAAAGTCCCACTTGTCATACTTTAGGCCCATCACTATCATGAGCGGAATTTCCGCCAAGTGTGTAGCCAAGGTTTTGATGTTCATGCTTTTTGGATGTGGTCTCCAGTCCATTTTGTCGGTTGGTACTATTTCTAGCATTCTACGGGTTTGGATGGCCTCGGCCTCCAGTTCTTTTTTAAAAGCTTCAATAAATGAGATCATGATTTGATTGATTTGATTTACGATTAATTCGATTTTAGAATTACGATTGATTCATTTTTAAATTTAGGGCTACCTAGATTTGTAATCCGATAGCTGCCATTATTAGTTTTGACTCAAATTTGTTCTAAAGCAAAAGTAATTTTATGAAATGACAACCCTATGTCAACAGAGTTTGATTAATGTTGGACATGATCAAGGTTTAAAGTTTCTAAATGAAACTATGAAATTGATAGCTATATTTTTTTTACAACTCACAACTCGGCACTCCCAACTTATAATCAAATATCATACATCCTCTTCCCGTCAAGCAACCTATCTATCATTTTATTGATTCTGTTCACTTTGGTGTCGATGTTTTTGGCTTCTGCTATCCAATCGATGTAGTATTTTTTATTGCTTTCTGTCATTTTATTGAAAAACTCAAGGGCTTTCGGGAAATCCTCTAGGCATTCCAAGATTTCTTCTGGTACAAGCAAGTCGCTGTTGTCCCTATAAAGACAAACGTCCACCATATCGCCTTCTTTGATATTGTATTTTTTTCTTATTTCGGCTTTCAAAGGCAGCATATAGAGGCCGTTTTTCATTGAGGCTAACTTATATTGTTCTATTTCGGCACCATTTACCGTTCCTTTTACTTTCACCCAGAGCGAATTTCCTTTTTCAGAAGGGTTATATTCTAATATTACATAAGTCCAGCCTCCTTTACCCGGGTATTTCTGGACTTTTACTTTCTTGTTTATAATCGGCTTATCCATGAAGTCGAGTTTTTACATTTTCTAGTTTCTCCAATACCATTTCTTTGAGCGAAACGGGTTCCAGTATGTCGGCATCTTTACCGATGAGCATAAACCAATGAGCAAATCCGTGCAGATTAGACGATAAAAAGGACATCTCGATCTGGTCATCTATCTGGTGTTCGGATACAAAACCCATATAAAAGTGTTGATTTCTAAGGTATTGGTAGGCTTTTATGTCTATCCTGATTACAATTTTGGTTAGTAGGTGTTCCTGGGCAGTTTTTGTTAAAAAGGCCGATATTTTGGGATGTTTCTGTTCAAATCTTTTCGTAAGTTTTTCAAACTCTCGCATTCTATCAAGTCTGAAATTTCGGTAGTCATTTCTGAGCCTGCACCATCCTATAAGATACCAATTGTTGGTTTGGTTATAAAGTCCGATGGGTTCTATTTCTCGCCAATTTTCCTCATAATTTTGAGCACTAAAGTATTTGATCTTTATGATGTTCTTATCTATTACCGCCGACAATACCTCGCTTATTTTTACGCTTGAGGTGTCGGCAATATATTGGTTTTCTTCTATACTTATGTATTCGTTGGCATCATCAAGCAACTCTTTTTCATGCGGATTTAGTACAGATTTTATCTTATAAAGTCCTGATTCGAAGTGTTTTTTGGTTTGATTACCTCCGAATTTGGCTAAAATTTTGTCTGCCGTAAAAAAAGCAACGGCTTCTTCTGTGGTGAATTGAACCGGCGGAAGTCTATAGTCTTTCATCAATGAATAACCTATGCCTGCTTCGCTTAAAATGGGCACTCCAGCTAGTTCGAGAGATCTGATGTCTCGGTAAACAGTGCGAAGACTAATCTCAAATCGTTCTGCTATTTCTTGGGATTTTACAATCCGCTTGGACTGAAGTTGTATTAGAATGGCGGTTAGTCGATCTAAGCGGTTCATTTGAAGGTTATTCTGGTTTTGAACGACCAAAATTAGAGTTATTTGTATCCATTCCGAAATTAATATTGGCTAAATATTTTAGTATTTATGTTTTTTAGAAAAAATGTAAATATTGTTTTGATAAAATTATTTTTAATTGTACTTTTGACACTTAATAAGAAAAATTTATATTTTTACTTCAAAAAACAATAAACCTATGTCGAAATTGACTGTTACATTAGGCGAAAAGGAATATTTTCCATTTATAAAGGAAGCCATCAAGTTTGAGGGAAGGGAGTCTGACAATCCGCTTGCTTTCAAATTTTATGATGCAGACAGAGTGGTGGCTGGAAAAACCATGCGTGAGCACCTGCGTTTTGCTATTTCTTATTGGCATACATTCTGCGGCACCGGTGGTGATCCGTTTGGCCCAGGCACAAAAGTATTTCCTTGGGATGCAAATGGCAACGCTCTTCAGGCGGCTCACGACAAAATGGATGCTGCTTTTGAATTTTTCACAAAATTAGGTACCGAATACTGGTGTTTCCATGATGTAGACATGTCTCCAGAAGGAAATTCAGTGGCAGAGTATGAAAGTAATTTGGCCAAAATCGTAGAATATGCGAAAGCAAAACAGAAGGCTTCGGGTGCTCAACTTCTTTGGGGAACGGCCAATTTGTTTTCAAACCCAAGATACATGAACGGTGCTTCTACAAACCCTAATTTTGAGGTGGTAGCACATGCAGGTTTACAGGTGAAAAACTGTATTGACGCCACCATAGCTTTAGGAGGAATGGGCTATACATTTTGGGGTGGAAGAGAAGGTTATATGTCGCTTTTGAACACCAAAACCAAGAAAGAATTGGATCATTTGGGGCAGTTTTTAAGAACAGCCAGAGATTATGGCCGTAAAAATGGCTTTACAGGTACGTTCTACATTGAACCTAAGCCAGCCGAGCCATCGAAACATCAGTATGATTTTGATGCTCAAACAGTTATAGGATTCTTGAAAGCTCAAGGGCTAGATCAAGATTTTGGTCTGAATATAGAAGTAAATCATGCTACTTTGGCTGGCCACACCTTTGCTCATGAGCTGCAAATGGCTGCCGATGCCGGTATGTTGTCGTCCATAGATGCCAACCGTGGCGATTACCAAAACGGATGGGATACCGATCAATTTCCAGTGGATGTTTTTGAATTGACAGAGGCCATGTTGGTTATATTAGAATCTGGTGGTTTCAAGCACGGCGGTATAAACTTCGACGCAAAAACCAGAAGAAATTCTACAGACTTGGAGGATATTTTCATCGCTCACATAGGTGGAATGGACGTTTTTGCAAGAGCTTTGCTTGTGGCAAACGATATTCTTACAAAATCTTCTTACAAAAAGTTGCGTGACGACCGCTACGCTTCTTTTAACTCTGGAAATGGAGCCAAATTCGAAAATGGTGAACTAAGCCTAGATGATTTGGCGAAAATTGCCAAGGAAGTTGGAGAGCCAGCTCAGATATCTGGAAAACAAGAGTTGTTCGAGATGATTATCAATCAATACATTTGATAGCATTTTTGTAGGTTCTAAGTATAACGTTTAGCAGTCAGTCTTTCGGACTGGCTGCTTTTTTTTTTCGTATTTATGGTCAATTAATTAAAATTCATCCAGAAATAATTTTTTATTATTGAATGGGTTATATATTTGTTTCGAGAATAAGCCAATAGAACCGCCCTAAAACCATCTTTGTGTATATTTCGTAAATTAGAATACCAAATATTACTAGAAAAAGATTGGAATGAAAAAGACTCTTCAGACAACAATTTTGGTGCTTTTGGCACTCACTTTTGCCCACAGTCAGGTGAAAATCAATGAAGTAATGGCCAATAATCAAGGGGCCTTGAGGAACAGTTTGGTGCAAAATTATGATTGGATCGAGTTGTACAACACCGCTAATGAGGATATCGATTTGGCTGGAATGAGCATTTCTGACAACGCCACCATCAGACATATTTTTGCAAACAGCGGATTAAAAATTCCTGCTAAGGGCTTTCTGGTGCTTCTGGCAAGTGGCAATACTTCTGCCGGAACCAGACACCTGAACTTCAGCCTTAATCATGCTGGCGAAAGCCTCAGATTATTTTCTTCAGAGGGTAAGGTTGTAGATAGTTTTAAATATCCCGAAGTCAGAAAAGATATTAGCTATGGTAGAATTAATGACGGAGCTCGTCGACTTCGGTTTTATGCCGAACCAAGCCCTGGGGCTTCAAACAACGACCAGGAGGCCATTAAAAAGATAACCAAAACACCAAAGTTTTCAAAAAAAGGAGGATACAATTCTTCGGCTTTCAGGTTGAAAATTTCAAGGTTTCTGAGCAACGCTGACATATATTATACACTCGATGGCTCAGAGCCAAGCCCTTCTGATACTACTTCTGTCAAATACGAATTCAAGCGAAATTATCAGGAAAATCCAGGTGATCCAGTTGTTAATCAAAAATTTAGTGATTCGAAGCAGAGTTTTCTCTATGATGAAAAACTAGATATTAAACCGGAGAATTTGGGTGGGAATCGTTACAGTCTAATTCCTACTACTTTTGCACGTTCTGCTACTTATTTGCCCAGTTCCAATGTGCCCAAAGCTCAAGTGGTAAGGGCTGTGGCCGTAAAGAAGGGCAGACTTCCGAGTGAGGTAGTTACCAATACCTATTTTTTTGAATCCAGCAAAAAAAGTCCTTATACGTTTCCTGTAGTTTCACTGTCTTTCAATCCCGACGACCTCTTTGATTATGAGCGAGGTATGTATGTGGCAGGGAGTAGTTTTGATGCCTTTAGGAGGTCTTCGTTCGAGACAACAGGCCTATGCACACCCGGCAACTATGCCAACAGAGAAAGTTTTTGGGATAGAGGGGCGTCTTTCGAGTTTTTTGAGAATTCAACACAAAAGATATCTCAGAACATCAGCACGCGTATTCATGGAGGTTGTAGTAGGTCTTTTCCTTATAAATCCTTCAAGCTTTTTAGCGATGATGCTTTTGACAAATATGACCTTATCCGAAAGAGTAAAACCAAAGATCAGGCCAGTTTAGTTCTGCGAAATAGCGGCAACGACTACAACAAAACACTCTTTAAAGACGCCTTTATTCATCAGCTGGTAAAGCCGCTTCGTATTCCGATTCAAGAATTCAGACCAAGTGTGGTTTATATTAATGGCGAATATTGGGGTATTCATAATCTTCGTGATAGAGTAGATAACGACTATCTTCAGAAAGTTTATGGTGTAGACAAGAGCAATGTGGACATGATAAAGGTGGTTTTTGATGGTCCGGAAGAAGTGGAATATGGCGATGGCGAAGCTTACAATTCGTTGAAAAGTTTTTTCTTAAGCAATAATTTTACTGATGCGGGCAATTTTGAAAAAGCCCAAGCTTTGATGGACATCGACAATTTTATTGATTATCAAATTGCCGAAATTTTCGTCGGAAACATCGACTGGCCGCAGAACAATGTTAGACTTTGGCGTGTAAAGACAGATAAAGCCAGCAGTGCTCCAAATGATGGAAAATGGCGTTGGGTGTTCTTTGATGCAGACCGCTCGCTTGGGGAAACGGTGAACGTTTCTGCCAACAATCTCTCGGATGCCATTACAAGGCCTCAAAACTTTATTCTCACGCGGCTACTCCAAAATCAGTCTTTTAAACTCAAGTTTGTAACTAGATTTAGGGAGCTTTTGGACAGTACTTTCAAGTATGAAAACAGTTCGAAGTTATATCTTGAAATTAAAAAAATGTACGAACCCGAAATAGAAGCCCACGTAAAAAGATGGAGAATAATTTCATCTAAAGAGCAGTGGGAACGAAACTGTCAGGATGTCTTGGATTATCTGAAATTTAGGCCAGACATAGTTAAAAGGCAACTTACCGAACAATTCGGCCTTGAAATAAACGAAGTACAAATCCTTAATCCAATGGCTGCCGAAATAGAGGTTGATGAAGAAATGGAGCGAACTTCAGTGAATAAATATTTGGAAACCAATCGTATTTTGAAAATCAAACCTCGGTCTACAAGCACCAGCAAGTTTTCGTATTGGATAATAGGTGGAAAGCCTTTTTACGAAACTGAAATGGAGCTTAAGGTGATTTCGGACACCACGATTTTGGCCATTTTTGAAAAGGATATTGAACAAACGGAGATTAAAAAAAACACCTCGAAAGCTTCTAATTATATTATAACCAAAGGCTTATCTCCAAATGATGATGGCCGAAATGAAAACCTTGAACTTCAACTTTTGGAAGAATTTGATGAATTGGAGAGTTTTCAGGTTTTTGACAAAAGCGGGAAAATGCAGAATGTGAAATGGACAAAGAATGCCGAAAACTCCAAAGTTGACATTCATTTTGTGGACAAAAACGAGCTAAAAAGAGGTACTTTATTTTTTGTGATGAAGCTTAAAAATAGCCCAGTAATATATTCAGATTTCATTACGGTCAGCTATTAAAAAGATGAATACAAATAGTAGGTGCTTGGTTTTACCTTATTTGAGACTTTTTAGCGTTATAAAATAGGCTTTTAGGCTTATTTTTGTATTCGGCATCGACAATCCATCTATGGCTCAAGTGGTTTTTAGGCGTATTTTAAAAACACTCGCAATAATTTTTCTTTTATTGTTTGTGGCTTCTGCGTGTCTGATGCTCTATTTCAATTCACCCTCAGGACAAAAACGTCTTAGTGAGTTGGTAATTTCAACCCTTTCTGAGAAACTCAAAACGCCTGTGGAGGGTAATATTTCCTATGGTTTTCCGGATTGGGTAAAGATTGAAAATCTGCTTCTCCGAGATCAACAATTAGATACACTCATAGCTGCCAAAAGTGCACATTTGGATATAGATATGTGGGCGTATCTAGGCAATGTACTTAAAATCAACAAAATAGAGCTTAACGGTGCATTAGTCAATATTTACAAAAAGGATAAAATTTTTAACTATGAATACGCACTCAAAGCATTTGAATCAAAAGAACCAAAGGATACCACAAAAGCTCCGTTGAGCTATGAGTTACAGCGTTTTTTGGCCAAAGACCTTAGGGTGAAATTTAATGACAGTCAGGCTAAACAGAGTATTGAAGCCTTCTTTGGTGATTTGCAAACCGGTTTCTCAAAAATAGATTTAGAAAAGAATAAGTATTTCCTCAAAAACACGGTTCTGAGGAATACCAATTTGGAGGCTAATTTCGGAGTTTCGGAGAGAGAAACGGCTTCAAAAAGTGTGAAATCAATTCTGCCGGATATTCAAATTCAAGAATTTAAAACCGAAAACTTTAATTGGAATGTTTCTTTTGGATCGAGCCTAACCAAAGGGAAAGGCCTACATTTAAGTCTGAGTATTGACAAGATTGACCTGCCCAAAGAGAGTATTTCTGTGACTTCTATGAAAGCCAGTTCACGAAGTTTTGATTTTAAAAGTTCTCAATCTGAGCGAAATATTCCGGGACAGATAAACTTTCAAGATATTGGAATTCAGGACTTTAATCTGGAAACTCAAAGTATTGAATTCCAGAAAGGAAACTTTTCTGGCGAAATTTTGGCGATGAGTGCCAAGGAAAAATCTGGTTTTGAGATAAAAAATTTGAATGCCAAGGCCACCGCAAAGGAAAATAGGATTTCGATAAGCAAATTGGAATTGGAAACTAGTGACTCGCAGCTCAATTCGTCTGCCGAGATAGCCTTGAATAGTTCTGATATCGCAAGAATTACTTTTTCTTATCGTTTGATCAATAGCAGATTGTCTGCCTCTGACGCACTTTTTTTTAACAAAGAACTTTCTAAAAATGCTTATTTTAAGAATATTTTAAAGGATAAAATCTCTTTAGATGGCCTCGTTTCTGGTGATAGGTCTGCTGTTAAATTTGAGGATGTAAATCTCAGAGGAATTCGAAATTCACGTCTAAGTTTTTCAGGTATTGTGAAAGATTTCAAGGACCCATTTTTTGACCTGAATATTACAAATTTGACGTCATCCAAAGCCGATATTCTTAAAATTGTACCCGCAGAGGTTTTGCCCAGCAACATAAATATTCCGCAGCAATTTACCCTAAAGGGAAATGTTAGGGGTAGGGTTTCAGACTTTAACTCTGACTTAAATCTGGTATCTGAGCAAGGCTCGGCCAGTCTCAATAGCCATATAGTCAATAAGTCTGGAAGTCTAGCTTACTCTGGCAAACTTAGCACCAAGGCTTATAAGATTGGCGAATTGATTCAAAATCCCAAAATCGGAACAACCACCGCTGAGGTGGAGTTCAATGGTATTGGTACCGATTTGAAGAATGCGAAAGTTGCACTTTCGGGTAAAATTTCTGATATTTTCTATGAAGGTAAAAAATATCAAAATATTGTTTTTGATGGCGACCTTAAAAACCAAATATTGGATACAAAACTAGCGGTAAATGACCCTGGTGCAAGTTTTAAGTGGGATGGGAAAGTAGATTTGTCAAAGCCTGAAATAGAACTAAAGGGCTCTTCGAGGCTTGAATTCATAAATCTCCAAAAGCTTGGTTTGAGCAAGGAAAATATTGAATTGAGAGGGGATATTGCTCTTAACAACGCTGTTCTGGATTCAAAATCTCCGTTTATTGATCTTCGAGGTAAGAATATAGACGTTTACAAAGACGGGAAACGCTTCCCAATAGGTGATTTGACAGTTCTGACGGCCAATAACGATGGAGCCAACAAATTGGAGATTTCTACGGCTTTTTTAAATCTCTCCCTTTCAGGAGATTTTGATTATAACCAGCTACAGCCAATCTTTCTCAATGAGGTAAACAACTACTTTAAGCTGATCAACTACAAACCAGTGGCTGTACAAGATTCGTATAATTTTCGACTAGATGGAAAGGTAAGTTACGATTCGGTTTTTAGTGCTTTTTTGCCGTCTCTAAAGTCTTTTTCGGATGTTTCAGTACATGCCACTCTGCAAAGCGAAGGTAATATTCCAATAGAGGGGAGCGTAAGTATTCCATTTTTGCAGTATGATTCTCTGCGGGTGTTTAATACTACTTTTGATTGTATCGGGGACAGAAAAGTGCTTAAATATCAGTTGCTTACAAAACAAATCACCAACAATGATTTGCGAGTAAGAAATGCCAGTTTGGTAGGTAAATTGGAGAACAATATAGGCAGTTTTGACTTGTCTGTAAAAGATTCGCTGGATAAAGACATTCATTCGCTTACAGGCTTTGTTCAAAGTGTAAACAATCAGTTGCAGATTAGCTTTGACGAAGACGGAAGTATGCTTTATTATGAACCTTGGGCCGGCAATCCCTATGGAAGTATAACTTATTCTTCTTCAGGGATTCTTATCAACGATGTAATTTTTACTTCGAAAAACCAAATCTTGAGGGTAAGTAGTCTCAACGATCAACCAAACGGTCCGTTGCATGTTTTTTCGCAAAATATCGATTTGAATTTTCTCGCTCAAGCTATTTTGCAGGATTCGGCCTTTGTGGCAGGTTATGCCGACTTAGATTTGGAAATTCTAAACTATATGGATGGAAAGCCCTCGTTTACCGGGGATGTTTTGGTAACGGATTTTGAAATGAACAAAACCAAACTCGGAACTTTGGAGGGAAAGGCCGAGAGTAATTCTTTGGAGCAAATTAGACTATCTGCTACGCTCAAAGGAAATGTTACAGATATGGAGGTTCGAGGCTATTACTACCCCCAACGCCAAGAATCTTTGGATTTTACGGCAGATATAAAAAACGTAGATTTGGTGGCGATTCAATATTTTGTAAAAGATATTATAACCAATATCAGCGGAAATGTGGCGGGCAAATTTGAGGTGAAGGGCTCTACCGAAAAGCCGATCATAAAAGGCGAGGCTTTGTTTCCTAAATTCGCCTTTACTTTGGTGGAGACTGGGGCAAAATTGAAGTTTACTCAGCAAAAAATCACATTGACAGACCAAAAGGCTTTATTTAATCATGTTTCGCTACTCGACGAGGACAATAGAAAAATGGATATCAACGGTAAAATAGATTTTTCTGTTTTACCAAATTATACCTATGATTTTGACATTGAGACTGACGAATTTAAGCTGATTAATGCCAAAACTGGTCAAAATGAGTTATTCAAGGGAGTTGGCTACATGGGTGCTGATTTGCAACTGTCTGGCAAAAAACTTGACTTCCGGCTTACGGGTGATGTAAATGTGAAAGATAAAACAGACCTTACGCTTTTATTATCAGACGACTCTGATGCCATTAGTGATATGGAATCTGTCGTGAAATTTGTTAATTTCAGTGCTCCAAAAGTAACCAAAAAGGAAACTCAGAAGGATGTTCTAAGTTTTGCCAATGCGGTAAACATTAATGTGGACGTTCCTTCAAAAGCCACTTTGAAGATTTTGATGGATCCGATCACGGGAGATTTGATGAGTGTAAATGGCCTTGGCAAGCTGAATGTTGGTTTCGACAACAAAGGTGACTTGTTTATTCTGGGGAGATATGATATAGAAAGTGGAAAATATGATCTTACCTATCAGGCTATTCGTAAGTCATTTAAAATCAATGAGTCAAGTAAGAGTTATATCGTTTGGTCTGGCGATCCCATGTCTGCCAATCTTGACATTACTGCAGAGTATAACGCCGGGAAAAAGGCACTTTCTTCTTACCCTTTTGCCAATAAGCAAGAAGCCGATAAATTTAAAGAGTTAAAACTCAGTGTCCCAATTCGGGTCGATTTGCGGGTTTCTGGTATTCTGTCTTCTCCAGACATTAAATTCGAGTTGGCGGTAAGGAACTCTGATTTAGGTGATATGGTGGCCGCTGTAGAAAATGAAGGCTTTGGTATTATTGCAGACAACGGTTTAAAGTCTGTTAAAGAGGCCGAGTACAAGAAAAATCAAGAGAAAATTAACGCCAACGCCATCATGATGTTGGTAGGAGGGGTGTTTAATGCCTCACAAATAGCCCAAAGTATTACAAATTTTGAGAATATAGCTCGAGAAAAAGCAAGCGACCTTATTTCGAGTCAGCTCGAAAATTATGCTTCGGGTCTGATAAAGGGAATCGACCTAGACCTTGGAGTGCAATCGGGCTATAATGTGGTAAATGATGAGCGTAACACCAACTTGAACTTGGGTGTAAGTAAAAAACTGGCCAATGATAGAATCTCGATTTCGGTGGGTAAAAACTTTGAGTTGGAAAACAAAGACTTAAAGTCAGACGAGATTTTCGATAATATTGAGGCCAATTGGCAAGTAACCAAAGATGGAAGATATAGACTGAAAGTTTTCCGAAAAAATCTCAATCAAATGGTAATAGAAGGCTCCGTGGTAGAGACAGGCGTAGGTTTTATCATAGCCATAGATTACGAAACCTGGAAAGAACTCTTGAAACGCAAATGAAACTAGTGAGATACATATTGGCCATTTTGCTTTTTGGAGGAGGTTTGAGTTCCTGCAAAGTGGCAAAAAAATTACCTGCTGGCGAGAAACTTTATGCAGGAGCGTCTGTAAAAATCATAAAAAATGACAGTTTGGATTCGGAGAAAATCCCAGACTTGAAGGAAGAATTGCTCACTTTGACCAGGCCACTGCCAAATACCACTCTTCCTTTGCCTTTTTTGAGCCAATATCCCTATAAAGTGGGGTTTTATTATTTCATTGGCGATGTCAAATCTGAAAAGGGTCTAAGGGCATGGTTTAAAAAGAAACTCTCCGAAGAACCTGTTTTTATCAATTCAGGATTGGTGGACAAAAACTCCGAAAATCTTCAAGGAATTCTAAAATCTAAGGGCTATTTCGGAGCAAATGTGGTAGGTGTTATGAAGTCAAAACGTACTTTGGCTTCTGCCGAATACACGGTCACACTCAATCGCAGATTTGAGATTGATAGTATTATTTTTCTCGGAGAAGAGGGTAAATTTGGAGAAGATTTTTTGAGAGCCACTGCGAAATTTAAGCCCGGTCAGTATTTCGACTTGGCCAAACTCAAACAAGCTAGGGTAGATGTAGACAAAGAACTCCGCAACGAAGGGTATTTTTATTTTAAACCTGATTATGTAGGCATTGAAGCCGACACCACCATAAAGCCGCAAAAAGTGGTTTTGAAAGTTGGACCTAAACCCGACATTCCGACCCAAGCCAAACGTCAGTTTCAAATCAACGACATTTTTGTAAATATCGATACCAAAACCGAGGTGGTTTCTAATTCAGACCCCAATTCTTTAGATTTTTTTAGGGGCTTAATTCTCGACGACCCTACCAAGAAATACAAAGAAGCTATTTTTTCTGATGCCATAGCTTTCAGGCCAGGTACGTTTTTTAACAATGACCTCCAGGCCATTACAAATAATCGCCTTATAGGTTTGTCAAATTTTAAGTTTATCAAAAGCCACTATGAAGTGGTGAATAGGCTAGACTCCACGCTGATAGACGTGTATTATAATTTACAAACAAACAAGAGGAAGTCGCTCAGAGTAGAGGCCAATGCCATTAGCCGCTCGAGTGGACTGGCTGGCTCGCAGTTGAGCCTCAATTGGCAGAATATCAATGCTTTCCGAGGAGGTGAATTTTTTAAGCTTTCGCTCAATGGTAACTTCGAGCTGCAAGTGGGTGGCAACAAAGCCAATGAATATCGTGACAATTATAGACTTGGAGCGGATGCCCAGTTTAATATCCCGAGATTTTTAGCTCCTTTTGTGAAAATTGACCCGGAAGTAAGCAAAGTGTTGCCCAAAACTCAGATAAAATTGGGCTATGAGAGTTTTATAAAAACCGGCCTATATAACTTGAACTCAGCCAGAGCATCGCTAAATTACGCTTGGACGCGTGGACGTGGGATTGAACACTCTTTGAGGCCTATTGGTGTTAACCTCGTGAAATCATCAAACATCAGTACAGTATTTATTGATGAAATCTTTGCCGACCCGCGACTTTTGATAATACTTGAAAATCAATTCATTGCGGGCGGTGCTTATGAAATTACAGTAAGCCCAAAACAATACAAAAGGAGTAATTTTTCATATAGAGGAAGTTTTGATTTTGCAGGAAATGTGTTTGGTTTAATTGATAAAATTAGAAATAATCCTGAAAAAAGTGGCCAAATATTTGGTGAAAACTTCTCCCAGTTTGCTCGCTTAGAAAATGACTTTAGATACAAATATGACATAAATTCTACCATTACATGGGCCAACAGAGGTATAGTCGGGTTGGGCGTTCCTTATGGCAATTCGCTTCAACTGCCTTTTGTGAGTCAGTTTTTTGTGGGTGGAAATAACTCCTTGAGGGCTTTTAAGGCTCGGGGAGTTGGGCCAGGAACTTACGAGAAAAAGGGCAATGCCGCTGAAGAATTTCTAGGCAACAATACGGGTGATATCAAGCTGGAATTCAACACTGAGCTCAGGTTTAAATTCAATAGTTTTCTAAATACAGCTTTGTTTGTAGATGCTGGTAATGTGTGGATGTACAAAGACCAATACATTTATGACGAAGGCTCGCTTTTTAGCAAAAATTTCTACAAAGAATTGGCCGTAGGCACTGGCATTGGCTTTAGATTCGACTTTACGTTTATCATTTTTCGGATAGATGTGGCTACGCCAGTCGTAAAGCCTTGGTTACCAGTTGGTGAGAAATGGGTACTAAAAGATATAAAACCGTTTGATAAACCATGGCGTAAAGACAACGTCATCTGGAATTTTGCTGTCGGCTTGCCTTTTTAGAATATTTCTAATAAAATTTCGTTCTCAAAACAATAAATATATCCATCATGAAAATATCCATCCTTGTTTCTTTCCTTGTGTTGTTCTCAACTATTACAAAAGCTCAAAAAATCGTTTATTCTTCATCTAAGAAGTATCAGAACATTAAAGTGGGCGTGAAGTATCCAGCAGTCGTGAAAAAAGTAGACACAAGAGAAATCGAAAATACGGCTTTGGTGCAAACTCCTTTTGTAACTAGCAAAAAACAGATTTACAGGACATTAGTAAAGACAAAATGATCTAAAAGAGACTGAATTCTCGGTCAGCTTTTTTAATCATGTACCAGTCATATCCTACTCTCAAAACCATTAGGGTCACAATAATCAATGAAATTTTAGCTTTAAGCTGGTGTGAAGGAGGTGCGGTAAAATAGATTGCACAAAGGAGCAACAACTTAATGCCTACTGCTTTGGCCAGTGATTTTATTCTTTCTTTTTTAAAGGATTTATAACTAGAAGTAGCAATGTGAAGTGCCTCTTCAGGGTAGAATCTTTCAAGCAAATCTTCTCTGATTTCTCGGTATTTTACACCACTAAGCAGTCTTTTAGTTTCTATTTTTATAATTCTTTCAAATTCCATAAGTTACTGTAAGGGCTTATAAATTAGGGAATTCTATAAGAAATTTAGTGAACTGATTCTCCGTAAGTATAGCCTTTAGTTCTGTGTGAAACTTCTCTTTGGTACTCGAAAGTTTCTCTGTTTCGTTGTTCTCTCTGAGTCGTTTTATTACTTTGTTGTTCACTACATTTAGCATCAATATTTTGTCTTCCTGTGTAGCATCAAGTTGAAGTTTTTCCTTCATTTCAGTTGTCAAATTTCGAGCCTCAGCTTCTGGGCTGTTTTCCGATAGTTTCGGGTTGTTTCCGGCGGTTGGCGTAGTGCTTGGAGCACAGCTCAGTGCCCAAAATGCAAGCAATAAAAGACAACAAATATTTTTCATAAAAATTTATTTTAACCAATTTACAAAAGCCGATTCAAATATTGCCAAATTCGGTCAAAAACTTACTGTATTGGTCTGTATTTAGTACCTCTCTCATCTCAGATCTGTACTTTTCTTGCGTTTTAGAAATTTGCTCGATTTGATTGCCCTCTCTGAGTTTTTTCAATAAACTGAGATTCACAACGTTAATCACCATTACTTTTTCTTCTTGACTACTGTTTAGTGTCAAGGCTGTTTTCATCTTTGTGGTAAGTCTCCTTGCTTCCATTTCAGCACTGGATGCACTTGGGTTTCCAGAGGTAGAATTGCTCGGTGGAGCCAGACACGAGGCTACTGTTATTATAATTAACAACCCACAAAATATATTTTTCATTGTCTTTCAATTTTTAGACTTTGACTATTTTTTAGTTCAAAAGTTTGTTATTCAAACGTTAAATCCTGATTCAAAGCTACAGGCCTACCGATTTCGTCAAAAAGCTGATTGGTAAGCTTGCCGATAAGGAAGTCTTCAGGTTTTTCTGGATCAATGCCTTTTACGACTTGAAGAATTTCGGCAGCCCGAACCCTTCTAAATATTGGCCGCATGGTGCCACCGTATGCTCCGGGTTCTGCAAGTGGATTCCACTGAAAATTAGCGTCAACAAGGGTTCCTCTTGGAGCCATTATCGGGGGATTTCCAGAGAATCTAAAATCCAGTTGAGCAGGATGAGGCAACCCGAGGGCATGCCCAAATTCGTGAGCTGCTGTAGTACTTTCACCTAGTTGGTCAGTTATGAGCCAGTGGCCCGAGTTTTCGCCCAGTCCAAAGCCCATCATTGAGCGTTCGGCCACATTTTTGTCTTCAATTCTTATGAAATTTATCCGGTGATTGCTGTTGTTTAAAACCTTCAAGACTACCTCCGAATTGCTTAAACAAGTATATTTTACATTAAAAATGATGTTGTACAAATCCGAGCCAATTTGTAGTTTAGCAATGGGCTCATTCCACATTTGGTTTATTTCTGAGATTATTTTTTGTGCAAGATTATCAGTGGCGTATTTACCATAGAAAATCAACTCGGCCTCTATGGATATTTGTGTTGTGTCAGAATTTATGATGGCTACGGCAGACATATTTTTAGAAGGGTAGATACACCACCTTTTTTGTTTCAAAAAACTCCTCTTCAAAATAATTTGGCAGCTCATACATGCTGTACTTCCGTTTTGCTTCCGCCAACTCTTCTTCCAAATCGCCACCTTTTAGATAAAGAATACCATTGTCTAGCGGATTGAAGTGGTTTTTGTTAAACTTGTATTTTATCCAGTCAACAAACGGAGCCATACGTGTAACAGCCCTACTAACAACAAAGTCGTAGGTGCCTTCAATTTTTTCGGCTCTTTCGTGCTGGGCTTTTACGTTTTTTAGCCCTAAAGCTGCGGCTACTTCTGTCACAACTTTTATCTTTTTACCTATGGAGTCTACCAAATGGAAATTGCAATTGGGAAACATTATGGCCAGTGGAATGCCCGGAAAACCGCCACCAGTGCCTACATCTAGTATGTCTGTGTCATCCACAAAGCTACACACTTTGGCTATTCCCAATGAATGCAAAACGTGTTTTTCATAAAGATGCTCCATGTCTTTTCTTGAAATGACGTTGATTTGTCCGTTCCAGAGTTCATAAAGCTCGCCCAGTCGTCCAAACTGCTCTTTTTGAGTTTCGGATAAATTTGGAAAATATTTCAAAATAATGTCTACGCTGTCCAAAATAGTATTTTTTTACAAAGATAAAATAAAAGTATTAACCTAGATTTTGAAAATTTGAGAAGGTTTTTTTTGAGCTTTCTTCAATTAATATTTTAACAACCAAATATCACCAATTCATAAAAAACTTTTTCGCTAGTTCAGGATTTAGAAAAATCCGTTTTAATAACAAAAATAGCTTTAATTTTGCACCAAAATTAAACAATATGTCAGTAATCATCAGTCCAATATCTGAAAGCCTCAGCCATTTTTTTACTCAAACGAACTATTCTAAAGTGATGGTTTTGGTGGATAATCACACCAAAAAACATTGTTATCCTTTGGTGAAAGACTTTCTTCCGGCACACAAGTTAATTACAATTAAGGCAGGCGAACACTTTAAAAACTTGGAAACGTGTCAGCAAATTTGGGAGGAAATGACCAAAAATGAGCTAGACAGGCATGCTTTGTTGATCAATATTGGGGGTGGAGTTATTGGAGATATGGGAGGTTTTTGTGCTGCTACTTACAAAAGAGGCATCGACTTTATACAGATACCCACCACTTTGCTCTCACAAGTAGATGCAAGTGTTGGTGGCAAGTTAGGTATTGATTTTCAGGGTTTTAAAAATCATATTGGCGTATTTACACTTCCCAAGGCCGTTTTGATTGATGACGTATTTCTTAAAACATTACCTCAGAATGAGCTTCGGTCGGGTTTTGCTGAAATAATAAAGCACTGTTTGATAAGAGATAAGGCCAAATGGAACGAGATAAAAACCATTGACCTCGAAAATCAGAATTTGGCAGATTTGATACGGCATTCGGTAGAAATAAAGAAACAAGTAGTAGCCGAAGACCCAACAGAGAAGGGCTTGCGAAAAATCTTGAACTTCGGGCATACACTTGGCCATGCCATAGAGACTTTCTTTCTCGACAAAGGCAAAGAAAGGCTGTTGCATGGTGAAGCAATTGCAGCTGGCATGATAGCCGAGGCCTACTTGTCATTTACCAAAAAACTGATTGACGAGTCTACTTTGATGCAAATTGAAGAGTTTATTTATGCTGTTTACGGAAGTGTAAAAATCAGGAAAGAAGACATGGATTCTATAGTTAAACTGACCCTTCAGGATAAAAAAAATATAGGAAACGTAGTGAAGGCCTCTCTGTTGGATGGGTTGGGCTCGTGTCAATATGATGTGGCTATCACGAAGTCAGAAATGCTGAAGGCTCTTAACTATTATTCTGGTTTTTAAAAACCTTTTGGGCTTTAACTTGGATTTTGGAATTCTTTTTTTAAAATTTGTTAAAACAAGCAACTGATATTGTTGGTTTTACGTATGTATTGGAATTCTAAACTTATTGCCTGATGAAAAAAATCTTTATTCTGACTTTTTTTGTGTTTGTGGGTCTTACTGGTTGCAATTCTCTGAAATTAATGGTCGACAACGACTACAGTTACGACACCGACTTTACTACCTACACCAGTTACAATTTCCTTAATTGTGAAATAGACACTTCAGATATTTGTTCGGAAATCCAGGATGCCATTCGGCGACAGATGAAAGCCAGAGGCTACAAAATGACCGACGAAAAACCGGGCCTTTTGGTAAGCTACAGCATTATTAAAGATAAAGTTGGATACAAAGGTTATTTTCAACCCTCTATGGAGCGTTGGGTAAATCGTTACGAAAACGATGAAACTTATAAAGTGCAAACCTACAATTTTGGCGGTGGCATGATTCTGGTGTCTCTCTTAGATGCCGAAAGTAGCCGTCTGATTTGGAGAGGATACGCCTCTGGTGTTTTCAATAAACAAGTCAATAAGCCAGTAAACTATTATCGTTCGGTGGTCAGAAGTATATTTGACCAATATCCACTTTTCGCTGCAGGAGAAAAACCACGAAAGATTACCGAGATGTAATCATGAACAAATTATACTTTTTACTCCTCGTTTCGGTGATCTCCTCAGGTTGCCTTAGAAATCGTGTTTTTATTGAGCATGACTATAAGTATTCCTTGGGTTTTACGGACTACAAATCCTATTCTTTCGTAGAATGTCAGCGAGACACCAATTATATCTGCGAGGATGTACAGCAAGCCATAAAGCAGCAGATGGCTGCAAGAGGCTATGTGTTGTCGTATGAAAAGCCCGACTTGTTTGTGAATTTTTTTGTCTACTACGATCCCATCAAGTATACAGGATACGAGCAGCCGAATATCAGTTTTTGGTTGAACAATAACCAAGAAAATGACACCTACAAACCCGTAAGATACAGCCTCAAACAGGGCACATTGATGATTTCACTTATAGAAGGGACTACTTCCGAGATTGTTTGGCGGGGCTATGCTACTGGGATTTTCAACGATAACTCACACAAAAAAAGTTATTTCAAAAACATCGTGGCAAATATCTTTACCGAGTATCCTCTTTTTGCCACTGATGCCGCTTGGAAAAAATCGAAACTGAACAAGTCTATGTAAGTTTTGAGATCCACGCATGAAACTTTCAATTTTGAAAGCTTTTTTTCGTTTCTTAGTATAAAATTTCCCGGTTCTTTAGAATTATGCTAAGTCCTTTTGCCCGTACGCTCGGTTTGGCAGATGCCATACATCTTCTAAGAAGAACTACTCATGCCTTCTCGTGGACCCATACCAAAGCTTTTGTTGGAAAAAACTCTGATACGGTGGTGGATATATTGTTGATGAATGCAACGGTCAATCCCAAACTTGTACCTCCGGCTTGGGTAAATACAGGCTTCAAAACTTGGTGGAAACTCCCCGCAGCCGATCAGCAAAAAGTTGTAGACGAGGTCTATAAGAGAGTTTATGAAGAAAACTATGAGCTTAAACGCTGGTGGATGGAAGAAATGACCAAAGACAATTTAAGCATCAGAGAAAAAATGACACTTTTTTGGCATGGACATTTCACCACCAAATTTGCTATTGACGACCCCATGCACGCCGCTTTGATGTACCGTCAAAATACTCTTTTTAGAAATTTATGCCTCGGAAATTTCAGAGAATTGTTAGAAAAAATTTGTATTGATGGGGCTATGCTCTTCTTTTTGAACGGAAAAGACAGCACTAAAAATGCACCAAACGAGAATTTCTCCAGAGAATTGCTAGAGCTTTATACAACTGGAATCGGACATTATACCGAAGAAGATGTGAAAGAAGGTGCCAGAGTTTTCACGGGTTGGAAGGTCAATATTTTTACGGATGAATGGAAGCAATATCCTATTTTTCAGCCTTTTCTAAATTCTGATGAGCATGATTTTAATTCTAAAGCCTACCTGGGGCAAATAATCTCAGGGGACGCTTCAAACAAAACAGAAAATGTTGCTCTTCAAGAAATCAAGACACTCATAAATACCATACTTCTAAAAAAGTCAGTGGTGGTATCTGAATTTATTTGTGAAAAACTATTTAGGTTTTTTGTATATAGCAAACCCCAAGCTGAAGACGAGGGATTAATAAAAATTTTGGCCAAAACTTTTAGAGATAATAATTGGGAAATAAAACCCGCTGTCAGTCAATTACTTAAATCAGATTTGTTTTTTAGCGATTCCGTCAGAGGTGTCCAAATCAAAACTCCCGCTGAAACCATTGTAGGTATCACCAAGCATTTTGACGTCAAAGGCGACTGGAAAGAATGGGTAATGGTGACCATGGGCCAAGAGTTGCTGAATCCTCCGAATGTAGCTGGCTGGCCAGGCTATCGAAAATGGGCCGATACCCGAACGTTCCCTTTTGCAGTTCAACAGATGGGTTATTTTATCTGGAACCAGTCCAACCCCCAAATGATAACTTGGGCAGGCCAGTTTGACGAAAAAGAAAACCCAGATAGGCTAATTGAACAGATTCTTCAGCTGTTTTTCGCAAAAAGTCCTACGGTTGCTCAAAAGGAAAGATACAAAAAGGAGCTATTAGGTGGTAACCCAGACTATGAATGGCCAAACATGTTTAAAAATAGCGAAGTTGGTGGATTTAGGTTAAAACTTTTAATGATTTCTTTGGTCAAATCTCCAGACTTTCACCTGTGTTAATAGCCATGAACAGAAGAAAATTTATAAAATATTCGTCGGCAACAGCGGCATTTTCTGCAGGTTTCAATCTGGGTAAAATACCGGTTTGGGCAAAAACATTGGACCTTGACCATCCTGACGAGAACGTGTTGGTTATTATACAAATGTTTGGTGGAAATGATGGTTTGAATACCGTGATTCCGGCCGACAACGACTTGTACTATTCAAAATTTCGAAAAACACTTAATATTCCAAAATCAAAAGCCTTAAAGCTGGGTAATACAAATTCGTACCTTAATCCAGCTTTAAAAAATGGCAAAAACGATGGGATGTTTGGTTTGTTTAAAAATGGAAATCTTGCTGTAATTCAGGGTGTTGGATATCCAAATCCTAACCTTTCACATTTCCGATCTACGGATATTTGGCTGAGCGGAATTACTCCTGCCAATGACTCTGAGAGATTGGAATCGGGTTGGCTCGGAAGATATTTTGACAAGGTAAATGAGGTTTCGGAGCATCCAGACTGCATGAACATAGGAAGTTCTTCGTCCTTACTTTTTTCTACTGGCACCGCAGATGTAGGTATTTCGGTAGAAAATCCCAATGATTTTTACGAACGAGGGAAAGACTTGCTTTCTGGTGAGAGCTTTTTAACGGGAAGTGGGGCTTATGTGGATGAACGAAACTTTCTTTTGGATTTGAGTATCCAGTCCAACAAATATAGCAAAGTTGTAAAAAGTGCTTTTGATGCAGGCAAAAACACCACCGAATATGCAAAAGGAAAACTATCCGATGAACTGAAATTGGTTTCAAGGCTTATTTCAGGCGGCTTGAAAACTAAAGTTTATTTATTGAGCATTGATGGATTTGATACCCACGCTGGTCAGGGTACTACCGACGGAAAGCACGCTGGTTTACTGTCAGAAATCAGTAATGCAGTTTCGTACTTTATGGCAGATTTGAAAACACAAAACCTTTCAAAAAACGTTTTAGGTATGACGGTCTCAGAGTTTGGAAGAAGGCCCAATCAAAACGACAGCAACGGCACCGACCACGGAGCGGCTGGAGTGATGTTTATGTTTGGCGAAGACGTAAACGGAAAGGTTTATGGCAAAGCACTTGATTTCAATAATTTAGACAAAAACAAGGATTTCGTTTATCAATATGACTACCGATCTGTTTATGATGAAGTTCTCTCAAAATGGCTTGGAAGCGATGGAAATACTACCAATCAGATTTTGGGGAAGAGGTTTGAAAGCATTGAGGGAGGTATTTTAGTAAAACGGTCCTCCATTTTATTGTCAAACGAGAAACCAATCCAATCTTTGATTTACCCCAATCCGACTGTTGATGGAAGAATATTATTAAGGATACATTTAGAACCAGGTGAAACACTTACTGTAAATCAGGTTGATTCTTTGGGAAGAAAATACGCTGTTTTTCAAAATATTCAAATGGGAAGCGGTCAGACGGAAATTCCATTACAACTTATTGGAAAACCCGGTACTCATATTTTGGAAGTCTTAAAGGCTGATAAAAAGGAAACTCTGCGTATCATTTGGCTTTGAAAATTAGGGGATTGGATATTTTTTAAAAGGTCGTAAATCTTATTTACCTCCTCCCCAAATCCCACAAAATTCACCAATCATCTAAGAAATAGGGGTATATATCTAATAATTGTCTCATTTTGAGAAAATGTTGTTATTTTTGGTTTTTTCAAACTCAATCAACCTTTTTCTTATGATTAAGATTTTCTCTACTTTGTTTTTAAGTGTTTTGGCATGGTTTGGCTTTTTGGCTGATAAACCCACTCCACCAGATTGGAACCGCTTCACCAAAGTTGTATTGGCCGAAGGACTTGACGAGCCTATGGAAATGGCATTTTTACCAGGTAATAAAATCATAATTGTCGAAAGAAAGGGCGGTGTGAAAATCGTCAATGAAAAAACAAAGGAAGTTTTGGATGCCGGTTTTATAACGGTTAATACCAAATACACCAATAAACAAGGCCAAACACGTGAGGCCGAAGAAGGTTTGATGGGTGTGAGTCTTGACCCTAAATTCACTACAAATCACTGGGTTTATCTTTATTATGCCCACCCGAAGGAGTCGAAGCACGTTCTTTCTAGATTTGTTTTGAAAAACGATACACTCGATATGGCCTCCGAAAAACAAATATTAGACGTGAAAACCCAAAGAGAAGAATGTTGCCATACAGGCGGCGGTATGACTTGGGACAAAGCTGGTAATTTGTTTTTAACAGTAGGAAACAATACCGTAAACCCTCGCCAAGGTTCGTCTAATTTGGTAGAAACACCAGGCAAAGAAAATGAAGACGACCAACGTGCACCAGGAAATACAAACGATTTGAGAGGTAAAATCCTGAGAATTCACCCAGAGGCAAACGGAACTTACACGATTCCGAAAGGTAATTTGTTTCCTGTAGGAACGGCCAAAACCCGCCCAGAAATATATACCATGGGTCACAGAAATGCTTGGAGACCAACTTTGGACTCCAAAACAGGTTTTCTATATTGGGGTGAAGTTGGCCCTGATGCATCTAAAGATTCTACATGGGGACCAAGGGGTTACGACGAATTCAACCAAGCTAAGGGGCCTGGATTTTTCGGATGGCCATATTTTATAGGAAATAATTTTCCTTACAGAAAGTATAATTCAGCTGATGGAACTTATGGTGAGCCTTTTGACGTCAACAATCCTGTCAACAATTCTGTAAATAATACTGGTCTGGTGAATTTGCCGAAACCAATTCCAGCAATGATTTATTATCCTTATGGCCCATCGAAGGAGTTTCCGCTGGTGGGTGCCTCTGGCAGAAGTGCCACTGGAGGTCCAGTTTATAGAAAAGCCGATTTTAAGACCGCTCCACGCCCGTGGCCAGATTACTACGAAGGTAAATGGCTCATTACAGAATTTATGAGGGGCTGGATTATGGCTGTTACGATGGACGACAAAGGCGATTACGTATCTATGGAAAGAGTATTGCCGGATATGAGTTTTAGTTCGGCCATCGATATGGATTTTGGTCCCAGTGGCGATATGTATGTGCTTGAATATGGTGCAGCTTGGTTTAGAGGAAACGACAACTCCAAATTGGTAAGAATTGAATACAATGCAGGAAACCGAAAGCCAAATGTGGTTGCCAATGCTGATAAAACCTCCGGAGCTTTGCCTCTATCTGTCAAATTTTCGGGAGAAGGCTCTAACGATTACGACCCTGCAGATGCAGGCAAGTTGACTTATAAATGGAAAATTACTGATGCAAAAAAGGCCGTAATTGGAAATTTAATTGGTAAAGAAACTAATTTCACTTTTAAAACAGCCGGAAACTTCACTGCAACACTTGAGGTGTCGGATACAAAGGGAGCCAAAAATAGCCTTTCAATACCAATTACAGCGGGTAATACCGCTCCTGAGGTCGATATTGAGTTAGGGACACCCAACCAGACTTTCTATTTTAGTAAAAATCCGATTTCTTACAATGTTAAGGTAAAAGACAAAGAAGATGGTGATAAAATTAGGCCTGAGGAGGTGGCTGTAACATTTGATTACCTACCACAAGGTTTTGATCCAATTGAAATAGCTGCCAAACAAAAAAGTGCAGATGACATGGCTTCATATGCAGTTGGACGTAATCTTATAGAATCATCAGATTGTAAATCATGCCACCAATATACCACTAAATCCATAGGGCCAAGTTATCAAGCAGTGGCTGATAAGTATCAAAACACACCTGAGAATTTAGCTTATTTGGTAAAGAAAATTAAAGAAGGTGGAAGTGGCGTATGGGGTGATCACGGTATGAGTGCACACCCAGATTTGAGTGAGGTAAATGCCAAACGTATGGCCGATTATATATTCAGTTTGGCCTCAAACATTCCGAATGTTTCCAAACTAGGATTGAATGGAAATGTAAAACCTGAAAACCCATCCTATGAAACCACGCCAGGTAGTTTTGTTTTGAGGGCAGCTTACAAAGATAAAGGTGCCATGAAAACTAAGTCTTTGCTGAACGAGAAGCTTGTAGTGCTAAGGCCAAATTATCTTCGCCCGCAAGATTTGAGCGGATCGGCGAGCACTCAAGTAATCACTACGGCGGGCTATTCATTCTCTTTAGTGGGTGACAAGTCCTATGGTTTCTTTAAAAATATTGACCTCACTTCGATAAAAGAGGTTATAGCTTACGTTCAGGCAAACGCTAGAAACGGAGCTGTTGGTGGATTTATTGAGCTAAGAATCGACAAACCAGATGGTAAGATATTGGCCACATCTGATTTTGTTGGCATGAGGGAATTGCCTTTTGAAAGACCACCAGCTGGTACAAACATGGCTGAGTGGAATAGAAATAGGTCGAGTAAAGCCAAACTTACACTCAATGGCAATTTTACTGGAAAACACGATGTTTATCTAATTTTTAGAAATGAAAAAGCCTCCAAATCAGATGTAATATTACAATTAACAGAAGTTGGTTTTTTCCAATAAACTAGACTGTTTACAATAATAAAAAGCACCTTTCGAGGTGCTTTTTTCATGTATTAACAATTCTAAATACTTATTCTATTCTTGAAAGCTTTGGATGCAATTAAAATGCACAAGCCAAATTGTATTTCATTTAGAATATTATAAAAGCAGTTTCAATCAAAAATGGCATAAACCGCAAAGGAAGCCAGCCAGTGGTCTCCGCCATAATTGCCAGAGGTGACGTTAGGTAAAGTCTTTTCTAGAAATTCTTGGGATTTTTTCTCAAACCTAGCTTTAAGTGGATTGGTTTTGGCCAAAGATTTTGCGATACCCTTCATGCACCAGGCTCTACTCAGGCTCAAGCCATCTAGATGCACAATTTGGAAATCAGTTCTATCTGATACCACTGGCATTTTGAGGATATTTTCAATAGATTTTGGTTCCAAAAAAGATTTAAACCAACCTTCAAATTCCCGTGGAGGCATTATTCGTCTCATCAAATCGGCGATTTCTAAGTTTGGCGAAAGAAAATCCGACCCGTCTGGCTCAAGATACGCTGGAGCATTTTTTTGTTCGTAATAAAACTCATTTGCTTTAGATATTACCGCCATTTCGAAAGTTTCGTTTTTGGTGGCGATAGCCCAATCCAGAGCAAAACAAAGCCCAAAAGCGGTATTGGGGTGTACGCCCGTACGGTTGGGATAGGTTTGTTTAGGTAAGAATTCCGTCCAAATTCGAACAATTTCTTTGGTGAGCGGCTGTAGGTTTTGGTGCCATTTTTTAGCCATTGGGTCGCTCCAAGTCAATAATTCTTGGTCGAGTTTGAGTAGCCATGCCCAGCCGTAGGTTCTTTCAAATGTTTTGGTAGTTTTGTATTTGGTGAAATATTCTGCCTCTATTTTTATTTTTTCTGGTTTAAAACTGTTTTCTAAGGTTTTGATAATCTTAGCTTTATCTTTTATTTCTGGAAAGGTTTTAAGGAGTTTAATCAACATCCAATGGCCATGTACACTAGAGTGCCAGTCTAAACATCCATAAAAACTTGGATGTAAATCAGAAGGGAGCATTTTGTGGTCGGCTGCTCCGTCTGAGCTATGTCCGGTTTTATTGGGAAACTCTTGAGTTATGCAGTGAAGTGGCAAAGAAGCCAATTTTTCAGCCGTTTCTTGCGTAAAGAGTGGGTTGGTTTGAGAAAACGAATTAGTTATGGTTGAAACAAAAAGAAAGCAGACGGTGACTATTTTTTTTGAAATTTTCATGCTAAATATTGGTTGATATTAATGAAGCGTTAGTTAAAGATTAAATACAAAATACACACAATAACAAAACTCGCAACTCCTTGCAGGCCAGTCAGTAAAGTGTGAGTTTTGAAAGCGTCTTTTTGGCTGATTCCTGTAAACTGAGAAACTACCCAAAACCAAGCGTCATTGGCGTGTGAAACTACCATGGCACCGCTACCGATGGCCATCAAGAGTAAAGTGAGTTCGAAGGGTTTTACGAAACCGACAGAAATCAATATAGGGGCTAAAAGGCTTGATGTCAATACCATAGCTGAGGTGGTTGAGCCTTGTGCTGTTTTGAAAAATGCAGCTATTATAAACGCAAAAAGCAAGAATAACAGTCCAGAGCTCTGATTATTCATGAGCCAATCTGTCATGATTTGTTTAAGAGAGGTTTCTTTTAAAACCGCCCCAAAAGCTCCACCGGCACCCACCAAAACCAATGTTGTTCCACAATGATTAATGCCACTTTTGAAACATTCTAACAGTTTTTCTGCTGGTTTTTCGGGAAAAAGAAAATAGGAAAGAAATATGGCGAGTAAAAATGATATCAATGGACTACCTATAAAACTAAGCCATGTGGTAATTTGCTCCGGAAACTCCAAAATTTTGGCGAACGAGGCTAGTGAAATAAGAATAATCGGTAGTAAAATGGGCATGAAGGCTAGCCAGGCGGATGGAAGTTTTTTGTATTCTGTTGTTTGGGTAATCTCTTCATCATCAGTAATTAAAACCAGGTCTTTGGCGAATTTGTTGGCAAACCAAGTAGATAGAAATAAACTAGGAATAGATACCACGAGTCCAATGATAATCACCAAGCCTATAGAATCTGAAATGTTTAAACTTCCCGCCGCAGATAAGGGCCCGGGAGTAGGAGGGACTAGGGTATGCGTGGCAAAAAGTCCTCCTGAAAGCCCAATGGCGATAGTTCCGAGTGGTACATTAGATTTTTGAGCGACTATTTTGTTGAGTTTGGAAAGAATGATAAAACCTGAATCGCAAAAAACTGGAATACCTACTAAGGCCCCAATGACTGACATTGCGAAGGTCGGATATTTTTTTCCGAAAGAGTCAATAATCAAATCGGCCACTTTTATGGCCGCACCTGATTTATCCAAGATAGCACCAATCACGCAGCCCAAAATCACCATTAGACCTATTTTAGTCATTAAATCACCGAATCCCTTGCCGATGGTTTCTGCTAGCTTGTCTATGGGCAGTCCCGCTGAAATACCCACAAAAAGTGCTGCAATGAGTAATCCAGCCAAAGGGTGAATTTTGAAAACGGTGGAAGAAAGTACAATGAATGCTATTGCAATCAGGACTATGAGAAGAATCATTTAAGGTTGGGTATTTTTGAAATACTAAGATGACAATATTTGCTGGCAAAGCC
The DNA here is from genome assembly GCA_035299025.1 of Leadbetterella sp. Lineage (GTDB taxonomy): Bacteria > Bacteroidota > Bacteroidia > Cytophagales > Spirosomataceae > Leadbetterella. The sequence continues at coordinate 171,284 of DATGXK010000008.1, read as the reverse complement.
AAGAATTATTGTGGTTTTATAATTTCTTTTACCATTTTGCCTCTATCCAAACCACAATAAACATAGCCAAACAGATGAGTAAACGTAACCAATCGGGCAGGATTTCAGATTCGTTATTGCGTTCAGATAGTTTCACATTTTGAACCGTGTTATACGAATTTAGGATATTTTTTGTTTGCACAAAGTATTGGTCAGCAGTAGAAACTTCATTCACATATATTTCTAAACTGTCATTAATCGTTTGCCAGTTAGGTTTTCGAAATACATATTTGCCGATACTTGTATATTCGTTAATAGGAGATATTTTGGCATAAATGGTATCGCTCTTTGTCTTGAAAATTTCCTGAACTTTTTCGAAATTATTGAATCTTAAGGTCGTAAATTGATTTTGAAGGATGGGAGCTTTTATCTCAATGTTGTTTTTCTGAACTGGTTGTAAAAATTGTAGCACACTTCCCCAAATATTTCGATAAGTAATACTATCGCCAGATAATAACAAAGGATACGTTTCTGAAATCAAACTTACACCCACTCGTTTTTGTGAAATAGAAATGGGCCATTTGCTGAGTTTTTGTTGACTTTTATTTTCTTTAAAAACAAAGGGTAAAGCTATCAAATCGTTCGGCAGTTTTGATTCGCTCTCAGCACTAATTCGTTGTAATGCAAAACCCTCCCAGAAAGATTTATTGATTACTGAAATATCTTTTTCATTCAAGTTGTATACAAAAACGCCGCCTCCGGCTTTTAAAGTTTTGGAGCAGTTTGGATTGCCTAATCTTGCTGGAGTGGCAAAAACTAAGTTATAAGCGTTCGTTTTGGTTTGATTTATATTGGTTTTGCTTTGGGTATTTTTGCTCACCGCTGTCTCTACAGCTACCGAGTGTCCATTTTTCCCGAGCCATTCCGAAAGCATTTTGGTTTCAAAATCCGGGTTCTCGGCTAGAACAAGGATTTTAAGTTTTGGTGTTGGCCGAGAATAGTATTTAATTTCACGAATCGGCTCATTATTCAAATCCAGATTGACGTTTGTTTTGCCAACTGAAAACGAAGGAAACGAGAGCGAGAAAGTTTGAACGCCTTTTTCAAGTTTCACACTGTCAAGTGTTTGTGTTCCAAATTTTAATTTTAGAATACTAGATTTTTCTAAATCTATCAATCCGTTAATTTCCTGTGTTTCATTTTGGAAAAGTACAGCCCTCCAGCTGAGGTTTTGGATTTCATCTTTCTTAAATTCAGGATAAAACTGGACGTTTTTGCCTGACAATTGGGTTAAAAACTCTGGACTGAATTTCTGACCTAACAAATTGATTTGTGAATTCTTATCTTGGAATTCTTTTTCGTATTTAGTTGGAGAAATTACAGTTTCTAATGCTAGGCTATCTTTGGTTTTTTTCAGAAATTGGTCTGAAATATGGCCATCGCTTATGCCTACTTTATCGAGATTTCTGGTCTTTTGAGTTTTAGGTGGAAATATCAATAATACGAATGACAGCCAAAGCAAAACATTGATAATGAGTTTGGTGTATTTTCTTTTTTGGTTTTTCTGGCGAAATATCCAATATAATTGAAGAGCTAACAGTATTATTAGCAATGCAATGAGGATAATATTTTGCGTTTTTTCGGTCAATTTATTTCAAATGTTTTCTAAAAGCCGTCTCTAGTGCTTTGTTATTCGTAATGGTCTTTCCGCCTTTGTTTTTTTGGTTTTCGAAATTTAAAACTGCCAATAGGCTCGTTTTTAAATTCTCTTTTTGTTCCTTTGACACCATCTTGGTGTTTATGATAGCTTGTATGTCTCTTATAATAAGACTTTTGATATTGGGAAGTTCAGACAAGGCCTGGCCAAGACGAAGTATTTTTTGCTTGTCGGAATTGTCAATTTTTTCTTTTTCAAGAATGTCAATAATGGAAGCTGCCAAGAGACGAGTTTCTGCCTCAAAAAATTCTTTGCTGATGGTCTGGTTTTCATTGAATTTTGTCAACTCACCCGTCAGTCTTTTTTCTTTTTCTTTAATTGGAGGTGGGTCAAATCCGGTTTTCTTTACATAAACTCTGGCCTTTTGTTGGGCTTCTTTTAAGTAGGCAAGTGCCTTATTTTCAAATGGTAATGCTTTTTCTGGCTCGTAAAGTCTCAAGTGAAGTTCTGACTGCCACATCTGTTCTAAGGCCATTTTGAGTAAACTTCTTGTTGACTGCTCATAGAAAGTGTTCGTCTCGGCGTCATCATGAGAATGCACATACTCGGCCATCAATGCAGCCAAAGGATCCTGATTGGAATTCGGATTTTCTGTAGCATGTGCATGTTCGTTTCCGTGTTCTTCATGCTCATGGTTGTCCTCCTGTTCTTCGGAGTCATGGGCATGCACAAAACCCTTCATAAAATCTCCATCTTCCTCTTCATGAGGGGCAGCTCCGATGCTATTTTCAAATTCCTCTCCCAAATATTGGCCATATCTCAGTCGAAGCACCTTTTGGTCATAGCCTATTTCGTTAGATTCGGAGTTGAATACTGCTGGTTTAATCTTGTTGCGTTTTTTGATCAGTTTTTCTGTATCAATGATTATTTGCCTTTGACTTCTAAAATACTCTGGCAAGATGTTCATGGCCATTGTGGCTAAATCTGACTCGTCTTTGGAGGAGGTATCTTTAAAGACCACAAAGTAAGTGTCTGATTTTGTGAAGTTTGGTTCGGGTGTTTTGTTGTCAAATGCCGCCCAGTAATAATATAGTTCGTCTCCTGGACTGAAGTTTAGAGCTTTCAAGTCTATATTTTTTGAGATATTAGCTTCATGAAAATTGGTGCTTCCCACTGGCCATTTCACTTCTCTGAATTTTACATTTTCGCCAGAACCACGAGCCACAGTGGCTACGATAAAGGCTTGGCTGACCTTAAAATCGTCCGATATTTTTGCCTGAATTTGTATATTTCTGGGGTCTTTTATCTGATGAAATTTGTAGAGTTCTTTTGATGCAGGCTCTATTTTAGGTGGATTATCAGGTAAAGCCTCGACTCTGTAAAATGCTGATTGGTAGATCAATGAGTCTTTTGTGTATGCCTTAATGGAATAAAAGCCGCTGTGCAAAACTTGGTCAGAATGTGTAAAGATGCTTCCATTTCGTTTGAAAACTATACTTTTCCCTTTTGCATTTTCTATGCTTACGGTAATATTTTCGGCATTTTCAAACTTTACAGTCCAATCTAACCTTGAACCGGTTATGACTTCTGCGTTTAAATTTTCGGAAACTTTTTTGGATAAACCTGTATACTGGGGAGGATTTATTTGTAAGGTTGAGCCTTTGTATTGTGCCTGTTTGGGTTCAAAATTATTTGTTTCTGAGTCAAGTATTTTTTCTATTGATAGGGTAGTGTCTTTTATTTTTTTAGGGATAAATGAGAAGGCCGAGCTTAAAATAGCAAAGAGAAATAATACCCAAAAACCTTTATCTAGCTTCAATGGGATTTGGATTTTGGTTTCCAAAATTCTCTCTACTTGCATTTCTTCAGCAATATTCAGTTTCGGTTTTTCAATTAGAGACAAACTGTGCTCAAGTTGTGGATTGTGCTCATGTATGAAATTTTTGGCCAGATCGTTTTTCTTTTTCCAAGCTTTCAATAAAAAGCCAGTAATGAAGAATCCAATGATAGAAATAGGTAATGAAATACCAGATTTACCCACCAAATAGAACGTCAAATAATACAATGCAATAGCCACAAAAATGCACTTTAGGATGTCTATAATCAACATTCTAAGGGATACTTTTGAAACTATGTTATTGAGTCTATTCATTTGTTATTTTTAAGCGAAATCCAACGTTCTACCAATACTATTCCAAGAAATAGCATACACAAGTATTTGTCAATGAGTGTTTTATCTTTGTGGTTTGTAACTGTTTTTTCTTTGAAAATGTCTTTTAATTGCTGTTCACTCAAATGATTATTCGGCGAAATCATTTGGTAATGTTCTAGAAGAACTTCAAGTATTTGGGTGGGTAATTCCGCCCGAAATACATTCCCCGAGTTTGGGTTTTCATTGAGCGAAATCACATTATTGGCAGTACTTTGTAATCCATTTGTCAAGATTATTAAATCGGCATTTTTGTATTTCATGGCTCCATTTCCGATGGCTAACTCAGGATTGTTTTTGTCATAAATAAATGGAAATCCATAAACTTCTTTGATGGCTTCCAAAGCCGCCTTGATGCTATTGTTTTCTGACGGATTGCTGGTTTCTATGGCTACTTTTATCTCTTCCTTTTCAATAATTTTTTTAGAAGGTTTTGTGGAGTTCTTTATAAGTTTGTGCTCCGCATTTAAATAAATATATTCATTAGTAGCCAATGCTTTAGCTCCATTCTTTTCAGTTTTATTGGAGAAATTGATTTCAGAGAATTTCGGTAGAAAGACATTGGGGTTTTCTTTGAAGTCTATATTGTTTGGTATGTAAAGTATAATTTTACTTTTCGATAGATTTAAATTCATTGCTTTTGAAATACTTTGTAAATCAGTCAATGGTATATCTTTTTCTTCAAAGTCAGTGACTATTTCACTTAGTTTTTGTTCCAAATTATCAATGAAATAAACGGATTCTTTTTTATTGAATGCTTCATTTATTTCGAATTTGAATTCATTGACGGTCGCTTTATCTTTTGCCAGAATATGGATTTTCTCCAATTGGGTGGTATCGTTTTTTTGCCAAAAATCTATCAATGGTTTGGCTACAATCAAAACCAAAATAATGAATGCTAAAATTCTTAAAATGAGTAACAAAAGATCTTCAAATCTGAATCCCTTGGCCTTTAGTTTTTGGCTTTCTACCAACCATTTCATGGCTGCCCAATCCACATTTCTTGCCTGTTTTTGATTCCAGAAATGAATCAAAATTGGGGCGGCGATGGCTGCCAATCCCCAAAGTATATTTGGGTTTATTAGCTCCATTTTAGCATTTTTAGTGAGTTTTTGAGAACTTCAGCTATGAGGTCATTTAGTTGACATCTAAAGAAATGTACATTTTCAATTTTTAACTCACTTTCGAGTTCGCCAAGATAAGCGTTGAATGACTTTAAGTAAACGTTTCTGGTTTCATTGGGACTTAGTTCCTTATTTTTTCCAGTTTCTAAATCCCGAAATTTTATAACACCGTCCCAATCAAAGTTAACTTCCTTTTCGCCCAATATTTGATAGAGCAAAATCTGCTTTCCGGGTCTTGACCAGCGATTAATAAGTTCGTAGAATTCGTTGTCGGTTTGAAAAAAGTCTGAAGCAAAAATGAGCAATTCCTTATTTTTAGACTGAAACTCAGGGAAGTTTACTTTTTCAAAGCTCCAGTTTCCTTCCGCTTTGGCGTTCTCTAGGCCGTATAATATTTTTTGAAAACTCTGTTTTCCTTGACCCGCCAATATTTCGAGTTTGCCATTTTTTAATGCGAAAAGATTCATTTCGTCGTTCTGCTTAAATCCCAAATAGGCAAAAGATGCTAGCAGAATTTTGGCAAAATATAGTCTTGAGACGCCATTTTCGGTATAATTCATAGATCCAGAAAGGTCTATGATAAAATTTATGGTGAGCGTACTTTCAGTGGCCGATTCTCTTACTTGGTGTTTCTCGGTTCGTGCAAACAGTTTCCAATCTATACTTTTGGGGTCGTCGCCCAGTCTGTAGTGTCGGTATTGTTCAAATTCTGCTCCAGTACCCGACCTTTTGCTATTGTGCAGCCCAAGCACCACCTGATCACTCACCAATTTGGCGGCGAGCTGAAGGTTATTGACTTTTATGAGGTCTTGGGTAAGCGACATAAATATTCTGTAAAATCGATTTCTTTAAGATTTTATAAGATGTTTTACCACATCGTCTGTGCTGATTCCTTCTGCTTCTGCTCTAAAATTAAGCGAAATTCTGTGACGTAAAACAGGGAACGCAAGAATGTGAATGTCCTCAGGAATTACCGAGAATCTTCCTTTTATCACCGCTCGAGCTTTGGCACATAGTATCAGGGCCTGACCTGCACGAGGTCCAGCTCCCCATTCACACCATTTTTTGACAAACTCCGAAGTGCTGTTCTGTGGGCGTGAATTTCTGACCAAATTATTTACTTCTACAATTAGGCTATCGTCAATGTGTACTTGGCGAGTAAGTTTTTGGAGAGCAATGATGTCCTGACCTGTAAATACGTTTTCTATTTTGTTTTTACGTTCAGCAGTTGTCGATTTTAATACTTCAAGTTCCTCGTTTTCAGAAGGATAATAAAGTTTTATGAACAGTAAAAATCTGTCCAATTGAGCTTCCGGTAAAGGATACGTACCCGATTGCTCGATGGGGTTTTGGGTGGCGATGATTAAAAAAGGCTTGTCTAGGTCATAATTTACACCGCCGTAAGTCACTTTGTATTCTTGCATGGCCTCCAAAAGTGCGGCTTGAGTTTTGGGTGGGGTACGGTTTATTTCATCCGCTAAAACTATATTGGCAAATAAAGGCCCTTTGTTGAATTTGAAGAATTTTTTACCGGTATCATGGTCTTCTTCTAATATCTCGGTACCAATAATATCTCCTGGCATAAGGTCTGGCGTGAATTGGATTCTTTTGAATTCCATTTCTAAAGCTTCAGATATAGTCTTCACCATCAATGTCTTGGCGAGTCCTGGCACACCTTCGAGTAAACAATGGCCACCCGCCAAAAATGCAATTAGAATTTCTTCAATCACCTCATTTTGGCCAACTATAACTTTTGCTATTTCTTTTTTTAGAAGGGGCAGTTTCTCTACCAGCGATTTGTATTGTTCTTTGGTTTCCAATTTATTCTAATGTGTTAATGCATAATTAATGATATTCACACCAAATTTGGTGTTGTCTTCTGCCAGCCAGCGTTTGTTTCTGAAGTCATAGTCCCATTCGCAACCGTAGTCTTTGTTTGAATATAAAATTCCAATTCTCCCATTGACGGTAACGGCTTTCAGGTAGTCATGTACGAGGTCATCACCCCAACCGTTGAGCTCAAAACTCGTGGTAGGTGGGCCTTCGAACTCAAAAAATGACTTATAGATTTGGTGCGTATTGGGTATTTTTTGCAATGCCTTTTGTCCAAAAACTCGCCCGATTTCTTGCTCGAACGATTTGGCAAAAAGTCCGTCTATGTCGTGGTTGCAATCGTCTACAAACAGAAAACCGCCGTTTTGAATGTACCTGTGCAGGTTATCTCTTTCAAGGCTTGAAAATTCCACCAATTTATGACCACTGAGGTAACAAATAGGGCTTCTGAAAAGGTTTTTGTCTGTCAGGAAAATAGTTCTTTCCTTTTCGTCAATCGGTATGGTGGTATATTCAACCAGCGAATTCAACAGGTTGCTTGGCATACGTTGATCGGTATCCCAGTCGCCAGAGTTATATTGAATACGTGTAAATACGAAAGGTTTCAAGTTTGCTTTTTCAGATGAATTAAAAAACTATTCAATTTATGTAAAAAGGCTCAGTTTTTGACAAAAAACTTGACCAACGGAGTCTAAATGACGACATATTCTGTTTTTTGTTGCTTTTTTTATCGGAAAAACAAAACTCACTATTTCAGTAATAGTGCTGTTTTAGTTGGAAACAAACGGCGTGTGGCTGTCGTAATGGTGGTTTTTGTCTAGGAAATTTACCCTGTAAAAGCCAGAATCTACCTTGATATTTGTTGATAAATTGCCCTGAATTATTTCCAAGGTTTTTTTTAGCAATGTTTCGTTTTGATTACCGATTGGATAATAAGGCAAAATGTCGTCTTGAACTAAGAAATCTGGGATAAATCCTTCTTTTCGGCCATAGTATGATTCTCCTTTAGAATTTTCGATGGTTGAATAGGCAGGCATTATCACAAAAGGGAATTGACCCGTTTCGTCTGTAATTATGGTCGAGATTACATTTTTTCCCAAAGTATTTTCTCCGATCAATATTACTTCCATTTTGGTCTTTAGGCAGTTGATGACCAATTCCGATGAAGATGAGGTTGATTTTGAGGTGATAATATAAACACGATTTAGGGTGTTCAGATTTGCGGACTCGTTTGTCCAATTTCTGCCGTCTTTGTTACCGTCTGGTTTGCTTTGAGCTTCAAGGGTTTGTGCTTTGTTGGTATGGCCACCAAACATTTTCTCGTTGGGATTTAGGTTTTTAACAATCAGCGATCCCACAACTTCTGCGTTTGGAGTGAAGCCACCGGGATTGAACCTCAAATCCAGAATTAGTTCGTCTATTTTTTGGGCTTTAAAATTATTGAATACTGCTCGGAGGTCATTGTCTATATCATGCAAAAACTGAGTAAACGCGAAATAGCCAATTTTCTTCTTTTCTATTTCTATCACTCGTGTATCATAAATGGGTTTTACTCGGTAGCTCGATTTTGCAATGGCCGCCGTTTTTAGTTCATTCGAAGTGGTTTGCCAAGTGATGTTTATGTTTAGTTTTTCTAGTAAACTCGAAAGATTACCTTCCGTGATGTTGTTGCCCTCTATTTTTTGAATGATATCGCCTCTGTATAGACCCGCTTTTTCTGCAGGGCTTTGTTGAGAAACTAAGGAAACTGCCAAAAAGATATTCTCTTTTGTTGCATCTGGTTTGTAAGGCCTAAACCTGAATCCGTAGCCATAGGGCGTGCCTAGCCAAAAATTCAGAACATCGTCCTTATTACTTTTCATATACGAAAACCAGTCTTGGTTATCATTTACGAGTGATTTATAATACTTTATGGGTTCTAAATACTTGTCAGTTTTGGCCTCTGCTGGCATGGTTTCTTCCCAAAGATAGTATTTTTTCATTTGGGCATATATCCAGTTGTTTTCTTTTAAATACTTTGAAGGAGTTACATTACTGGTAGAATCTTTGGGGTTGTTGGTGGGGTTGATATCTATGTTTTTTTTGCTGCAAGACAGAAGTCCAATCAGCAAAATGGTGAACAATGATATTATAAAATGGCGGTGCATTTATTTAGTTTTTTATTAGTTTATAGCTCTCTGGTTCTTTGGAGATGAAATTTACGAATAATTGGTTGGCACTTCAAAGAAAAACTACTTTTTCGGGAATTTTGGTTTTTAGGATTATGCTTTTTGTTAATTATTGACCAAATTAATGTTAATTGGGTCAACATAATGACTGAATTACTATTAATTGTGTCATTAGATTGGTTTGTGGGAAACAAAAAAGCAAGACTCCAACGAGTCTTGCCTCTAATAAAAGCTACATTTATCGTTTCTTAAACCGCATCGCTCAAGCTCGAGAAAGTAAATTCTCTGATTTTCATCGGGGGAATCATATAGTTCTGGTTTGATTCCGTACTCACTACTCTTTCCGAAACACCAAGCGTTTCTAAGTTATTAAGCATGATGATTGGGCTTTCGTTAAATCTCAAGTTTTTGATTGGATGTTTTATTTTACCGTCTTCAATGTAAAAAGTTCCGTCACGCGTAAGACCTGTTAATAAGAGCGTTTGTGGGTCCACCGGTCTGATATACCAAAGTTTCGTAACCAAAATGCCTCTTTTGGTGCTTTTTATCATTTCTTCTAAGCTTGCTTTTCCTCCTTCCATGATCATGTTGTTAGGAAATGGCACTGGTTTAACGCCTTTTTGCTTGGCCCAATAAATAGAGTAAGCTAAGTTTTTAACGACACCTTTGTCTATCCATTTAAGTTTTTGCTGAGGCAAGCCTTCACCCGACCAAGGAGAAGAAGGTAACTCAGGATGAGTCGGATCAGAGTAAAAAGTAACAGCTTCGTCTACTATTTTTTCGCCGAGTTTTGTTTTGCCACCAGGTTTACTGAAAAACGAACGTCCTTCGTCCGCACTGCGGGCATCCATACCAAAGAAGATGTTCTCCAACAATACTGCAGCAGCAGTGGGTTCAAGAATTACGGTGTATTTACCTGGTTCTATGGCTTGTGCACTAGCCGAAGCTTTAGCCTTTTGAATGGCTACTCGTGTTGCTGCGGCGGTATCCAATTTATTAAAATCACTGTAGCCTTTTGCCACATAACCCGAGCCTTTACCGTCTTCGGTTCTTACGGTTAGAGAAAAGTTTACGTTGGTTGAGGCATAATAAGCAAACATGCCTTTGGAGTTCATAATGGCCGTGTAGCCGTGCTGGTCTTCCAAGAATCCAGCACCTACAAGTTTCTCATTTCGGCACAATTCCAAACTCTGAGCTACTTTAGTGGCTCTTTTGTCGGGATTGATGCTGGCGGTTGACTCAAAATATCCGTTGGCTTTCATGTAGGTCTGTGGGTCTACAAGGCCTTCGTATTCCGGATTTTCGGGCGCTAATTTTGCTAATTCTTCAGCTCTTCTTACGACCTTCTCCAGTGAAGCGTCGTCGAATTCATCAATTGTTGCAGTGCCCACCTTGTTTCCAAACGCCGAGGTAACAGCAATGTTTTTATTTGTGAGGCCACCCGCAGTTGAAACTTCGTTTCTTGCATATCGGATATTGCCTCTTTGCTCACCAACGATGTTTACGATACATTCGTCGGCTTTCGAATAACTCAAAATCTTTTTGAGCAGGGTCTTAGCTTCTTCTTCTGTTAATATTATGTTCATTTGTTTTGTTCTTTTTTCGGTAAAAAGGAAATATTTCGATTTGACTTAGGGCTTGACTTAGCTAATTTACCTGATTCTCCCTTCCCACTGGGGAGGGCAGGGGTGGGGCTTTAAATCTTCCTTCCCGTATTAATTACATTTACGCCGTCAAATCTTGCAGTTGAACTACCGTGTGACACGGCACTCGATTGAGACGGTTGGCCTTTTCCATCAAAAAATGAACCTCCCAAACGATAATCTCTATCATCACAGATCTTACTACATGAGTTCCAGAATTCCTGGGTATTGGATTGGTAAGCCACGTCTTTTAGCATTTCACCAATTTTGCCGTCTTTGATTTCGTAGTACAACTGACCGCCAAACTGGAAATTGTAGCGTTGCTGGTCGATTGAGAACGACCCATCCCCTATAATGTAAATTCCTTTTTTTACATCTTTTATCATTTCTTCCACCGATAGTGGTGTTTTACCCGGTGCCAAAGAAACATTGGCCATACGCTGAAACTGTACTGATGACCAGCTATCGGCATAACAACAGCCGTGTGATTCTTTTTCACCAATGATATGAGCCTGGTCACGTATGGCTTGGTAGTTTACGAGAGTACCGTCTTTCACCAAATCCCATCTTTTGGTTTTTACACCTTCGTCGTCCCAACCAACTGCACCCAAAGAACCGACTTGAGTTTTATCAGCAAAAAGCGTAACCTCTTTGCTGCCATAATTGAAGTTTTTCGATTGCCACTTGTCTAATGTTGCAAAGGATGTTCCGGCAAAGTTGGCTTCATAACCCAATACTCTGTCTAATTCCAGCGGGTGTCCAACAGACTCATGAATGGTCAACCAGAGGTGCGATGGGTCAAGAACCAAGTCATATTTGCCGGCCTCAACAGACTTGGCCGAAAGTTTTGCTTTGGCTTGCTGAGCAGCAGCTATGGCATCTTCTAGCATGTCATAGCCTTTGTTGTATCTGGTCGTTACACCTGTTATTTTATCTTTTGGATTGGTTTGTAGGTATTCATAACCCATACCCATTGGAGCACTGAGGGCATTGCGGGTCTCAAACTTGCCTGATTTTGGATCGATACACGTTACATTGAAAATCGGCCAAGTACGGTGTACGTCTTGGTCAACATAGCTACCGTCAGACGATGCGAAGTATTTTTGCTCGTTTACTAAGAACAGAATCGAGTTGACATAGTTTGCTCCATTTTTGATGGCGGCATCGTTTACGCCAAGAAGTAAATCAACTTTTTCCTGAATTGGCACCTCAAAAGCATTTTTAACAATTGGCGTCTTCCAGCTTACCTCGCCAAAGCCCTTTTGTGGAGCTAAGCTAACAGGCTCTTTCATTAGCTTGGCATTTGCCTTTGCTATAGCAACAGCTTCTTCGGCTGCACGAGCGGTGTCAGCTTCTGATTTGGCATCTACTACTGCAGCAAAGCCCCAGCAGCCATCGGCTATTACACGAACCCCAACTCCGTAAGACTCGGTGTTAACGATGTTTTGGACTTTGTCTTCTCTGGTAACCACAAATTGGTTAAGATATCTACCAATACGAATATCGGTATAAGTTGCCCCTTTTGATTTAGCAGCGTTTAGGGCAGCGTCTGCCAGACGTTTTTTTACGGCTACATCCATGGAGCCATTGAGCAGGGCTTCGTAGGAAACATTGTTTCCCATAACAGGAATATTGGGCAGCATGGCCGCACCGATTCCCAGACCCGATAATTGAAGGAAATCTCGTCTTTTCAAAGTAAATAGCTTTTAGATTAGAAAATGAATATGAGGTAAATATATATCAAATCAAAGATGAAAACAATGGACGAATAGTTGCAATTGTATAAGCGGATAAAATAGGACGTTGAGAGGAGATCTTTTTAAGGATTTTTAACGGAATATGGTTTTTAAGATACCTCAGGATATTGACTTTAACGAAAACGAAATCTTAATACTGTAAATAAAGATATTGTCAGAGACCGGGGAATCTCTGAAAAGGTGAGTTGAAACTATAATTATAGAAACCTAATAATATTCTCAAGCTCCTTTAAAGAAGCCATACTTTAGGATGCAATAAAGTGCTCTGAAACCGTCTTTCCAGTTGATTTTTTTGCCTTCTTCGTACGTTCTGCCATAATACGAAATACCTACTTCGTAGATCCTGATTCCTTTTATTCTTGATATTTTGGCAGTCACTTCTGGCTCAAATCCGAAACGGTTTTCTTTAAGAGAAAGACTTTTGAGGATTTTCGCATCGAAAAGCTTATAGCAAGTCTCCATATCTGTTAGGTTGAGATTAGTGGAGGCATTGGACAAAAACGTAAGAAGTTTGTTGCCAATGGAGTGGAAAAAGAACAAAATACGGTGAGGCTTACCTCCAATAAATCTCGAACCATAAACTACATCAGCAAAACCATCAATAATAGGCTTAAGTAGAATATTGAATTCGTGCGGATCATACTCGAGGTCGGCATCTTGTACTATTATCAAGTCGCCTTTTGCATTTTTTATGCCTGTATGTATGGCAGCTCCTTTACCTTGGTTTATATCGTGTTTGTAGTAACTGATGGTTTCATTAGGATACTTATTGATGAATTCCTGAATTTTACCTTCAGTGTTGTCTCGTGATGCGTCGTTTACCAGAACGATTTCTTTTTTATAGCCACCAATCAGATTTACCTCAACTACTTTTTCAAGTATAAAGTGTACCGTTCTTTCCTCATTGAAAACAGGTATTAAAATTGATAAGGTCTTTTGGTTTTCTGAAATCATCCTTTTTTTAGTCTAAATATGCTGTAAATCAAAGTTTTGTCGTTTTCGTAGAAGTTTTTAACTAAAACTTTTTGGTAACCTTTTTTGTCAATCATTTTGTCAAAGATAATATTCATTTTTGGGTCAGCCAATTTGCTTTGAAAACTTATGAAATATAGATTTTGGAGTTCTTTGTTTTCTAGATACTCACGATAAAAAACTTCCTCGGGATTATCCAAATAAGCCATAAGTTCTCCTTTTTGGGTTAAAAAACCACGCTTGAACTTATCCTGTTTGGTAATACAGAGCAACTGTGTACTCATTCCCCAGTCTAACTCCACGAACTCACCCTTCATAGGTTTTACATATTCAGCAAGTTCGTTTATTTTATTGCTCCAGAAGGGATTGGGAGTTTTGTTTGTCAATGCGTAAACATAGGTCGAAAAGTTATTAACATTGTAAATTATTACTACGACGGAAAATAACCAACTGATTTTTGTGCTGAACAACTTGTAAACAGCATAAAATACACAAATGGTAAAAAACGGAAATAAGGTATAGAAATGCCACAGGTTTCGGGCATTTTCGACTACAAATATTTGAGCACTGATACAAAGAATAATACTTACAAAAAACAGGTAGTAGATGTCTCCATTATCGTTTTGTTTTTTTAATATTTTTCTGATAACCAGCAAATTATAAATAATAAATACCGAGAGGAACACCTCAAATAGATAGAAGAAGGTCTGGTAAATACCCTTTGAAAGAGAGTTGTAACCAAAGGTTTCTTCTGAGATTAAATATTGAATTCTATAAAAACCGGTTCCGTCAAAAATACCTTTGCCAAAATAGTAAAACAGCTGAATTTTGGTTTTGATAAACTCCAAGTCTATGCCTATGTTCGAAGAACTAACCATGCCTGGGTTCAGCTTGTTGAATCCGATGAACAATACAAATTCTAACAAAAAAGTAAGGCCTAGAAATTTAACCAAAGTCAGTTTTTCTTTTTTGGTTTCCAATAAAAAAACAAGGATTAGGCTGCTAAAAAGGAGTGCATTAGAAAACCAGATAAAATTTATTTTGTTGAAAATACCTAATGCTAACACAATAGGTAAAAAATATAGATTTGATGGTTTTCTGTTTTGTAAGTATTTGAAAATAAGCAAAATGCTTAAAATTTTACAAAAAAACTCAATCGCAATCGGGCCGACGTCAGTCCTAACCATCGTTATGAAGGTGGATTCTGTAACCAGTGCCATTAAAATGAACCAAGCTAAAAGTGGCTTTTTGAAGGAGATATTGACAGCCTGGTAGACCAGCAAAAGGCTTATCATACTCAGCAGAATCATTGGAATTCTGACGCTGAAGTAATTGAATCCAAAAAATTTAAAAATCGGAATGAAAATCCAAGATTTTAAGGCTCCAATGTATGAAATTACGAAAAAAGTGATGCCGCCAATTTTGCGTGCTATGTAGGTGGTGTGGTTGATTTCGCCTAAAGAGAGATTGGCGAAAAGTATTTCATCTGTTTGTAAACCAGGTCTTTCTAATAATAAGCTGGCCAAAACACCGAACAATAATATAGGGAGGATGATAGAGAGATACCGCCAAATATTATTTGTCATATAAAGAAGTCTTTTGTTTTTTACAGTAATTTTCTGAGGAAAATATCTAAAGGTATCGTAGCCAAAGCCTCAAAATTACATGAATGCAGACTTTCAAGGATTTATTAAACGAAACTGCAAATATATTAGGATTACTTCAAAAGTGCCAATTTAATGAGGGCTTTAAATAAAAAATGAGGTGCAGTTTGATCTTGCACCCCATTTTCTTCAAAGAATATTATTCTTAAACTGCGTCACTTAAACTTGAGAAGGTGAAGTCTCTGATTTTGAGTGGCGGTACCAAGTTTCCCGTAATTCTTACTGGTTTACCCATCTCCTCTAAGTTATTCAGCATTATAACTGGGCTTTCGTTGAACCTAAAGTTTTTCACTGGGAATTTTATTTTTCCGTTTTCGATATAGAAAGTTCCGTCTCTGGTAAGTCCTGTGTAGAGCAAAGTCTGAGGGTCAACTGCTCTAATGTACCAGAGTCTGGTCACTAAAATTCCTTTATCCGTGCTTTTAATCAAATCGGCTAGAGACTTGTCACCACCAGCCATGATGAAGGCATTGGGTGGAGGAGTGGCTTTGACTCCTTTTTTATCTGCCCAAAAACGTGAGTAAGTCATGTTTTTTACCACACCGTTTTCAATCCAAGATATTTTTTCCATCGGACGACCGTCTCCTGCGAAAGGAGAACCCGGTATTTCGGCATTCATTGGATCAGAATAGATATTTACTCTTTCGTCGAAAAGCTTTTCGCCAAGTTTGGTTTCTCCTCCTTTTTTACTTAAAAAACTGCGACCTTCGTCGGCATTGCGGGCGTCCATGCTTCGCATCATGTTTTGTAGCAAATCTACCGCAGCAGCTGATTCAAGAATTACTGTGTATTTTCCTGGTTCCAATGCTTGTGCAGAAGCTGAAGCTTTGGCTTTTTGCATAGCTATTTCCGTTACTTTTTTGGTATTCAACAGAGCCACATCATTGAAGTCTTGGATACCATAGCCTGAGCCCAAACCATCATCAGTTCTAACCGTTATGGTGAAGTCTACCTGTGTGGCTTTGTTATAAGCAAAGAGGCCTTTCGAGTTACCCATTGCCGAAAATCCAGCGGTGTCTTCCATGTAACCGGCGGCTGTAAGTTTTCCTTCTCTGCAGGGTAAAATGCTGTCCAAAGCCGCTTTGGCTCTTAGATTTGGATCAATTTTGGCCGTATTTTCCGAAAATGTATTTGTATTCAGATAAGTCTGAGGTCCGAGCATAGGCATGTACTCTGAGTTTTCAGGGGCAAGTCTTGCTATTTCCTCTGCTCTTCTTACTGTTTTTTCTAGGGATGCATCATCAAACTCATTGATGGTTGCAGTACCTGATTTTTTACCAAAAACAGCAGTGACTGCTAAGGATTGATTTTCAGACTCTCCACTTGTAGAAACCGTATTTCTTGCATAGCGAATGTTGCCCGTGCGACCACCGTTTAGGTTGACGCTCATTTCGTCCGCTTTGGAGTAAGCCAACACCTTATCGATGATTTTTTTGGCTTCTTCTTTAGTTAATATTTTCATTTTTTTAAATCTGTTTTTTGAAAAAGACTTTGATTTCAGGTCCTAATCCCCTTCCTACTGGGGAGGGCTGGGGCTTTAAATCTTTCTGCCAGTGTTAATTACATTTACCCCATTGAAACGTGTGGTAGAACTACCATGCGACACCGCCGAAACCTGCGAAGGCTGGCCTTTGCCATCAAAAAACGACCCGAAAGTACGATAATCGTCTTTATCACATACCTGAACACATGAGTTCCAAAACTCTTGGGTATTCGATTGATAGGCCACATCGTCGAGCATTCCTACTACCTCTCCGTTTTTGATTTCGTAGAAAAGCTGTCCACCAAACTGGAAGTTATAGCGTTGCTGGTCAATAGAATACGAACCACGGCCTACAATATAAATACCTTTTTCGACCCCTTTAATCATATCCAAAACGCTCAATTTGTCCTTTCCAGGCAGCAAAGAAACATTCGGCATACGTTGGAACTGTACCGAATCCCAATTGTCGGCATAGCAACATCCATGCGATTCTTTTTCGCCCAAAATATTCACTTGGTCTCTAATAGCTTGATAGTTAACCAAAACACCGTCTTTTATCAAATTCCATTGTTTAGAAGGAACACCTTCGTCATCATACCCCACTGTTCCGAGGGCATGCGGTTGTGTTTTGTCAGCCACTATGGTTACGTTTTTACTTCCGTAATTGAAGTTTCCAGCTTTCCATTTGTCTAATGTGGCAAAGCTTGTTCCAGCATAATTGGCCTCGTAGCCCAACACTCGGTCAAGTTCTAGCGGATGACCAACAGATTCGTGGATAGTAAGACCCAAGTGGTTTGGATCGAGTACCAAGTCATATTTGCCGGCGGGTACCGACTTTGCTGTTATTTTTTCTTTGGCTTGTTTGGCAGCCATTATGGCGTCTTCCACCATGTCGTAAGAGTTTCTGTAGCCTACCAAGCCAATTGGCCCAGGTATTTTTTCAGAAGCCAAGCCGTCTAAATACTCGTAACCCATGCCCATTGGAGAGCTGATGGCGTCACGGGTTTTAAACTTTCCTGCGGCTTTGTCTACAGCAGTTACTGTAAATGTTGGCCATATTCTGTGAATGTCTTGGTCAATATATGAACCATCTGACGAAGCGAAATACTTTTGTTCGTTAACAAAAAACAAGTTAGATGTCACGAAGCCAGCCCCGTTTTTCATGGCTTCGCCATTTACCTTCATCAATAAATCTATCTTTTCTTGAACAGGAATCTCGAAAGCATTTTTTACGATTGGTGTTTTCCATGTAACCTCGCCTACACCTTTTTGGGGAGCAAGTATCACGGGTTCTGTCTGTATTTTGGCATTGGCTTTAGCTATCGCCACGGCAGTTTCCGCACATTTGGCTATGCCTTCCTTGCTCACATCGCTGGTGGCCGAAAAACCCCAAGTTCCATTGGCTATCACTCTTATGCCCACACCGTAAGACTCTGCGTTTACGATGTTTTGAACCTTGGTTTCGCGGGTAAATAAAAACTGCTGCAGATAACGGCCAATACGCACATCGGTGTATGTGGCACCCTTACTTCGAGCGGCATTGAGAGCGATGTCTGCCATTATTTTTTTTTGAGCAGCATCTGCTGGAGTTTCTAGTAGATGCTCTGGCGTGGTAGCGTTTCCGATAATCGGAATACCAGCACTTACCAAGGCACCCATACCGAGCCCAGAGAGCTGCATAAATTTCCTTCTATCCATTTTGAGGGTTTCGTTTGGTGATAAAAATGAGAAGTAAATGTATTTATTTTTTAAACAAAAAAACAAAATCGGGTATAAATTCTGATTTTTTGGGTATCAGTTGGCTTAATTGGTAGATGAATTTTTTTAAGGAAAATAAATTCGAAAATGAAGCATCGAAAAGCCAAACAATTGCGTCTATATAAGTGGAATTTAATTGGGATGGGGTAGAGTTTTCACCCTAAAAAAATTAAATAACTGGGATTAGTGTAGGAATCGCGACTCATATTTTTTGGGTCGCGATTTTTTTTATTGAACGGTCTTATTCTTGAAAAGAACTCATCCTTAGCGAAAAGTGAAAATATTAACGATTTCTGCTTGATTTAGGTCAATTTGGTGTATTCAGGTGTTGAGCAGGTTTACTAATTTATTTTAACAATGAATAGATAACTTCCCGATTATTGCCGAATTTGGCCTTTCTTTAAACAGTAAACTTAATTTTCCATACCATGACCAAGAAAATTATTCTGCACATTTTCCTTCTTTTTGTTGTAATTGAAGTGTCTATTGGTCAAAACGTCAGTATTCTACCTACAGGTATAGCTCCTGCACCGGCTGGCAATCATCCAAGAATTACAAATGATCAAATATTGGCTTTGCCGAATCCTCAAAAAGGAGATTTAGCCTATGATTTGACGTTTAATTGTCTGAGAGTTTTTAATGGTTCAAAATGGTTGCAACTGCTTTCTGCCCAAGATTTAGGACAAACGGCTAATCTTGCTTGGCAACTGGGTAGTAACAATAGCAATAATTCAAATGCCATAGTAAAGGATTCGAATGGTAATATTTATGTTGTTGGAAACTTTAAAGACGTTGGTGTTTTTGGACCCACAAATGTCAATTCTGTCGGAGATAATGATGTTTTTTTAGCAAAGTATTCTTCAGAGGGTGTTCTCATTTGGGTAAGAACTGCGGGAAGTTTGGCGGGAGACTTTGCTACAGATATAGCTATTGATCCAAGTGGCAATGTCCTGATTACTGGTTATTATTTTGACGCCATAAATTTTGGAGGGAATATTCTTGCAAGTTCCGGTTCTAGTGATGCGTTTGCTGCAAAATATGATCCTTCAGGTAGTGTTTTGTGGGCAAAAAAAGTTGGAGGTTCTGGCTTAGATTTAGGTAATTCCATTGATACAGATGCCTCAGGAAATGTATATTTGGGAGGGTCGTTTGTTGGCTCTTGTACTTTTTTTGGTGTTAGTAATATTACATTGAACTCTGCTGGTGGTGAAGATGGATTTGTTGCGAAATTGGATGCTTCTGGAAATGTTTTGTGGGCGATAAGCATTCAAGGTGCAGCGACTCAAGAGGCGAATGACGTTTTGATAGCAGGTACAGATTTGTATGTCCTTGGAACTTTTGAAAATTCAACTAATTTTGGAAACTCAGTCTCTCTTAGCTCTGGAGCGGGAAATATAGACATTTTTATTGCAAAGTATAATTTATCAGGAGTTTGCCAAGTAGCAACTGGCTTTGGAGGTGCTGGAACTGACGAGGCTTCAAGATTAGGAAAAGACAATAACTCAAATATCTGGGCTTGCGGAGCTATTTATCAAAATGCAACAATTGGGTCGTTCATTTTAACATCTGCCGGCAACTACGATGCTTTTTTTGTAAAATTGAATAATAGTCTAAGCGTTTTGAATGCAAAACTTTTCGGAGGAGCCAATAACGATAAGGCAAATGATATGGGCACAGATATAGAAGGAAATGTATTTTTAGTTGGAGAGTTTGCTGGAACACTCACAAATGGCTCTAAATCTATAACTTCAAACGGTGGTTCAGATATTTTTTTATGCAAGTTTACTGCTTCTGGATTTCCGACTTTGTTACAAAATTATGGCGGTTCTGATTTTGATTCTGCGAGAAAAATTTATGTGGACTCAAATTTATTCATAACTGGAATATTCGCTCAAACGGTAAACTTCGGAACTATACTTACAAGTTCAGGAACACCACAAAATGGGTTTGTTTTGAGAGTTTCAGAGTAAGTTATGTAGAAATTTGAGTATCTTAAAAATTGCGATTCAATATTTTGAGTCGCATTTTTTTATAAATTGTATTTATGTTTTTGATTGTACAGTAAAATGAAGCCTATAATCAACCCATGAGAATGAACGTCAGCATCAGCTCCTTTGCTGAATACCTCCAAAATATTCCAGAAGAGTCAAAACCAAAGCTTTTGGAAATGATGGCTAACATCAAGGAGGTTGTGCCTCAGGCTCAGGAAGCCATAAGTTACGGGATACCGACTTATAAATATTTGGGAACTTTGGTGGCAGTAGGGGTAGCAAAAAAACATGTGGCTTTTTATACGATGAGTAGTGCTCCTTTAAGTCATTTCGAAACCCAACTCCAAGGAATGGACTATTCTTCGGGTACTATCCGCTTTAAATTTGATGCGGTTCTACCCAAAAGTTTGATCCAAGAAATTGTCAAAATCAGAATGGAGGATAATGAATTTCTTGACAGTGAACGCAAAAGGCGGAAGAAATGATTATTGTTTATTCGCTAAAATTTCCTTACCGAGGTTTATCAAATCTGGAGCAGTACGAAACCCAGCTGACTTGGTGATCAGTTCTCCTTCGGGCGTTACAAACATTAAGGTAGGATAAGCCTCAATTCCAAATTTCTGAGCTAAAGTTGCTCCTTCTTCTTGCTCGCCGTCAAGAGCCATATTTACGAAATTCTTATTAAAAAACTCCCCAGCTGATTTATCTGCAAAGGTGTATTTTTTGAGTTGTTTGCATGGCCCACACCAGGTGGCATAGATGTCTAAAAATACCAATTTATTCTCTTTTTTCGCCAAATCTAAAGCTTGTTGCCAGTTGCCTTTTTGGAAATGAACCCCGTCAGCCGTGTCTTCTTTGAAGTCAACTTTTGGGTTATTTCTAAAATATAAAAAGGCAATGATGCCCAAAAACAGAATTGCAATCAAGATGTTTTTCATACTATTTTTCCTTTTTTTGGTAGATTGATTATTAGAAGAACAAAATTTAAAATGAAATTAATTCAATAATCCCACAAGATTTCTAAATTTACCAATCAAGAATTTAGAAATAATTTCAACCCTAAATAATTATCCCTTTCACCAAGCTTGTTGGAAATGATTTTTTACAGATGATAAATATAAATAAATCGCTCAAAGTACAGGATTTGCAGCCCAAATTAGAAAAGTTTTGGAAACTTTCAGGCGAAAAAATACTCGCTATTCAATCTGAATATGACGAAAATGACGGTTCGCCCGTTTTTACCAGAAATGGAAAATATACTACCCGTGGGTGGACGGAGTGGACGCAAGGTTTTCAGTATGGCTCGGCTATTTTACAGTTTGATGCAACTGGTGAGGTTGATTTTCTTGAAATAGGAAGAAAAAAAACTTTAGAAAAAATGGCTCCGCATATAAGCCATATTGGTGTGCATGACCATGGATTCAACAATGTGAGTACCTATGGCAATTTGCTCCGATTGATGCGAGAAGGCAAAATTGCTCAGAACGATTGGGAGCAAAATTTCTATGAATTGGCCTTGAAGATTTCTGGAGCAGTGCAGGCCAGCAGATGGACTGACATCAAAAATGACGGTGGTTTTATTCATTCGTTCAATGGGGCACATTCTTTGTTTGTGGACACCATTCGTTCGTGTCGAGCTTTGATCATTAGTCACCAACTGGGTCATGTTTTTCAGGGCGAAGGTGATGCCAAAATCAGCCTTTTGGAGCGAGCCATTAAGCATATTGAGGCTACTGCCAAGTTTTCGGTATTTTATGGAGAAGGCCGAGATATCTACGATGTTTGGGGTCGGGCGGCTCACGAGTCGGTTTTTAATGTGAAAGACGGAAATTTCCGTTGTCCAAATTCGCAGCAAGGCTACACCGGCTTTAGTACTTGGACACGTGGACTCGCTTGGGCCATGTGTGGCTTTGCCGAGCAATTGGAATGTCTTGAAATCTTGGACGGAATGGAATTGGAAGTGGTAGGCGGAAGGTCTTATGTTAAGAGTTTTATGCTAAAAGCAGCCAAAGCAACATGTGATTTTTATATTGAAAACACGCCGATTTGTGGAATACCTTATTGGGATACTGGAGCTCCGAATTTGCATAAAATGGGCGATTATCTTAGTCAAAAAGCTAATCCTTTTAACGACCATGAGCCTGTGGATAGCTCAGCTGCAGCTATAGCGGCTCAAGGTTTGTTACGTTTGGGTAAATATTTGAATGAAAATGGCGATACCGAAGATGGCAACAGATATTGGCAAACAGGATTGACCGTAGTGAATTCGCTTTTAGAAGAACCTTATCTGAGTACCGATAAAAACCACCAGGGCTTGCTTTTGCACACCATTTATCACCAGCCCAACGGCTGGGATTTTGTACCTGAAGGAAGCAAAATACCTTATGGAGAGTCATGTATGTGGGGCGATTATCATTTCAGAGAGGCGGCACTTTATTTGCAAAAACATCTAAATAATGAGTCTTATTATACTTTTTTTAACTGTTTGCCTAAATGATTAATTCTTAAGCATAGTTTTAATTTTTGTTACTTAAGAGAATTTTTGGAACGGAGAAATAAATACTAAATGGTTCCTTTAATTTCTGAACAGTCCGTTCTGGTAATTTGATTTAACTTAAATCAAATTACTTTTTACAATATTTTCAATCAAATTTTCAGAGAGGATCATTGTTCAGAAGATGTTTTTTTGGATACTTTTTTTAACGGTGCGACGAATCGCAAAAAGTATCGCCCGCCCGGCAGGGCACACAAAGTATATTATTTTACCATAGTGAATTTAAAAATACAATTGTCCAATCCTTAATAATGACCGGAAAATTTAAACCCAAATACAGTCGCGTAGCACAATTAAAAACGGCTGCAGATTTTGCCAAATACTTGGAAGACAATCAAGTAGATCTAAAATTTGATGAAGAATTGCTTCCAAAAGAGACTTCGCCATTTAACAAGGCGATTTATCTTAAATCAGGAAAAACTATCGGAAATAGCCTTTCAATACTGCCCATGGAAGGTTGGGATGGTACGGCGGATGGTAAACCGACCCATTTTACAAAGAAACGTTGGGAGAATTTCGCCATTTCGGGAGCTAAATTACTATGGGGATGTGAGGCTGTGGCGGTTACGCATGAAGGCAGAGCCAATCCACGACAATTGACTATCAATGAGGCGAATATTGGCGATTTGGACGAAATGCTACAGATGGTTTTAGATAAACATGCGGAGAAATTCGGAACCGCGGATGATCTATTGGTTGGTTTACAATTGACGCATTCAGGTCGTTTTTGTAAACCCAACGACAATACCAAGTTTGAGTCACGAATTGCTTACAATCACCCAAAATTAGATGCCAAATTTCATGTGACTAATGATAACCTTCCTATGACTGACGAAGAGGTGGATGCCTTGGTGGAGGATTTCGTAAAAGCTGCGGTATTGGCTCAAAAAGCCGGCTATCATTTTGTGGATATCAAGCATTGTCACGGATATTTAGGCCATGAATTTTTGAGTGCGGTAGATCGCAACGGAAAATATGGTGGAAGTTTTGAAAACCGTACCAATTTTCTGAAAAATATAGTAGCTGGAATCAGAAAAGAAGCCCCAGGTTTAGAAATTGGTGTTAGACTAAGTGCAGTAGATTTTGCCCCTTTCAAAAAAGGTGTAGATGGCATTGGGATACCCGATTTGAAAGAAGACGAAAGGTATAAATATGCTTTTGGTTGCGATGAAACAGGTTTAGAAATAGACCTGGAAGAACCTCGTAAGTTCTTAAAGTTGCTGGAAGAGCTTGATGTTCAGTTGGTTTGTATTACGCTTTCTAGTCCATATTACAATCCACACGTTACCCGTCCGGCCCTTTTTCCTCCTTCGGATGGTTATCAGCCACCTGAGGAGCCGCTGATTGGCGTTGCAAGAATGATTAACGTGGTAGCGGATTTGAAAAAGGATTTTCCAAATTTAGTTATAGTAGGCTCGGGGTACTCTTATTTGCAAGAATGGCTACCTAATGTGGCCCAAAATGTTCTGAGAAACAAAATGGTGGATTCAGTGGGATTCGGCAGGATGGTGCTTTCATACCCAACTATGCCTGATGATATGCTCAACAATCGTCCAACAGAAAGAAAACTTTTGTGTAGAACCTTTTCAGACTGCACCACCGCACCAAGAAATGGTTTAGTGTCGGGTTGTTATCCTTTGGATCCTTTGTATAAAACACTCCCAGAGTCTGTTACTTTGAAAGAGATTAAGGAGAAATTATAGTAAAGTTTTTATAGTTAAACTAACAACCTGAAGAATTCACTTTGTGTGCCTTGCCAGGCGGGCCTTCTTTTTTTTCGAAAAAAAGAAGCAAAAAAACACTTTCTGTGCAATGATCCTCTGTAAAATTTCTCATTTTACAATTCAGATCTAAGAGGACTAGGAATTGAGAAATTTTCCAACGGACTGCACAGAAAAAATAAGGAACAATGAGAATTTATTTAGTTCTATTTCTTTGGATTATCATATTTTTCGATTCAGGAAAAAAATAGTATTTTCAGACTAATCCTAACTTTTATGGTGGTTGATTATTTATTATCTAGATAAAATTATGAAAAAAGTAGCTCTAATAACCGGAGGTTCAAGAGGAATAGGCCTGGGCATAGCTCAAAAAATGGCAGAAGCGGGTTTTGACTTGGCTATTAACGGCATGCGGACCGAATCTGATGTAGTAGAAGTAATTGAAAATCTCAAAAAGTTGGGTGTCGATGTCATTTATTGCCAAGGAGATATTTCGAGAAAAGAAGATAGAAATAGTATTTTAGAAAAAATAAAAAACCATTTTGGAAAACTCAATGTGCTGATAAACAATGCTGGAGTTGCACCGAAGGAACGAAAAGATATACTTGAAGGGTCAGAGGAAAGTTTCGATTATTTGATTTCAACCAATCTAAAAGGACCCTATTTTCTTACACAATCGGTAGCCAACTGGATGGTGGATTTGAAATCCCAAGACGCTTATTTTGAAGGAACTATCATCAATGTTTCGTCAATTTCAGCTGCTGTGGCTTCTGTAAATAGGGGAGAATATTGTATTTCGAAAGCTGGCGTAAGCATGGCCACGCAATTGTTTGCAGTTCGTTTAGCTGAATTCGATATCCCAGTTTTTGAAGTTCGTCCAGGAATTATTAAAACAGATATGACCGAGAAAGTAAGTCAGAAATATGACGATTTGATAGAAAATGGATTATGTTTGACCAAACGCTGGGGATTGCCTCAAGATGTTGGTAAAACTGTTACGGCTATAGCTCAAGGAAATTTTTTATATTCTACAGGTCAGGTTTTTGTAGTTGATGGCGGACTGACGGTGGCACGGCTGTAATTAGTGGTTCAAATTTTCAATTTGAACATATAGGAATTGACAACTTTATGAATTGAATATTATTAAGGCAATTGAAAAATTGCCCCACCAAATGGTGATTTACAAAATATTAAATGTAAATTTAACCTAACAAATATTCAACCATTCATGAAAAAATTTACCAGAAGAGACCTTCTTAAAACTGCTTTACCTGCGAGTTTCGCAGCTTACGCTATTCCAACTTTTATACCACATACAGCATTTGGTGCCAATGACCGCTTGCGGGTAGCAGTAATTGGAATAAACGGCCGTGGAAAGGATCACATCAAAGGTTTTATGAATTTAGACAATGTTCAAGTCACCACACTTTGTGACGTGGACAGTGTGGTTTTAGGTGCTGGAGCTACAGATTTTGAGAAAAAATATAACAAGTCTGTAAAGCAAGAAAAAGATCTCAGAAAAGTTTATGAGGATAAGGATATTGATGCAGTAAGTATTGCCACTCCAAACCACTGGCATGCTTTGGCTGCTATTTGGGCATGTCAAGCAGGTAAGGATGTGTATGTTGAGAAGCCCGCTTGTCACAATGTTTTTGAGGGAAGAAAATTGGTGGAGGCTGCTTCCAAATATAATAAAATTGTACAGCATGGTGTGCAATTGAGAAGTTCTTTGGCAATTCAAGAAGCCATAAAACACCTCAGAGATGGACTCATTGGCAAAGTTTATATGGCCAAAGGAATCGTTTACAAATGGCGACCAGATATTGGAAATTTAGGTAATTCGGCTGTACCAGAAGGATTGGACTGGAACTTGTGGCAAGGCCCAGCACAGGAAAAACCATTCAGCAAAAACTATGTGCATTATAACTGGCACTGGTTTTGGGACTATGGCAATGGCGATATTGGTAATCAAGGAATTCACGAAACAGACCTTGCCATGTGGGGATTAGATGTGGGTTTGCCTGATACCATAAGCTCATCCGGCGGTAAATATCTGTGGAACGATTGCAAGGAAACTCCCGAATATCTGACTTCGTCTTACCAATATACCAAAGAAAATAAAATCTTGCAGTTTGAGGTGCGTCCATGGATGACCAACAAAGAGGACGGTGTGGAAATTGGCAATATTTTTTATGGCGACAAAGGTTATATGGTGATCAATGGCTACAACGATTACAAGACATTTTTGGGCAAAGAACGTGCTCCTGGTCCAGCTCGTAAGGAGGGAGGCGATCATTACAAAAATTTTGTGGATGCAGTCAGAGCTCAGGATAAAAAAATGTTGAATGGGCCAGTTGAAACGGCACATTTAGCAGCTAGTTTGGCACATTTGGGGAATATTTCATATAAACTTGGTCGCACGTTGAAGTTTGACCCGATAGCAGAAAAGTTTCTAGGCGACAAAAAAGCCAACGAAATGTTGACACGCAAATATAGAGCTCCGTTTATAGTTCCAGATAAAGTTTAACAAGTGGCAATAAGAATTCTTGGTATTATTTCTTTAACTTTTCTGCTGAGTTGTGACTGCATGGTTACTGCCACTGGTGTTGTATTAGACGACCAAACAAAGAAACCTTTGGATGGTGTTTTGATTGATAATCTGGTAAACCCAGGTTTTGAAGAGAAAACCAAGGCTGATGGGGCTTTTAGTTTGGTAGAGGTTGGTAGAGCCAACGGGAAATGCCCAGAGTTCGACCTTGAATTTTCGAAAGAAGGATATGTGACAGACACTATTTTTGTTGAAAGTTCTGCACCTTTGACTGTATATTTGAAAAAGAAATAATAAAAGTTCCGTGTTAGGGTTAGATTTTGAAAAGAATGAATATTTCTTTACGGCCTAGCGACCTAGCGGTGAAAAACAATGAAATATATAAAATACAATAATGGCGACCTAATGCCAAGTTTAGGATTAGGAACCTGGAAGTCAGCACCTGGTGAAGTTTACAAGGCTGTTAGAGAGGCTATTGCGATTGGTTACAGGCATTTTGACTGTGCACATTTGTACAATAATGAACCCGAAATCGGCCAAGCTTTTGCTGATGCCATGGCAGCTGGTGAGCTAAAACGAAAGGAGCTTTGGATAACTTCAAAACTTTGGAACAATCGCCACCGAAAAGAACAAGTTCAACCCGCTCTCGAATTAACCCTAAAAAATCTTCGCCTAGATTACCTTGACTTATATTTGATTCATTGGCCAATCGCCCTGAGAGAAGATGTTACTTTTCCTACCAAAGCAGATGAGATGCTTAGCCTAAAAGTAACACCACTTACGGAAACTTGGGAAGGAATGATAGACGTGCAAGAAATGGACATGGCTATACATATCGGCACGAGTAATTTCAGTATTAAAAAAATCAAAGAACTCACTGAGGTGACAGGTGTAAAACCAGAAAATAATCAGGTAGAAATGCACCCATTTTTACAGCAAAACGCTCTCAAAAGCTTTTGTGATGCAGAAGGAATTTCGCTGACTGGCTACGCTCCATTAGGTTCGGCAGACAGACCCGCCAACAGAATTGTAGAAGGGGAGCCCAAACTTTTTGACAATAAAATTATTAAAGATTTGGCTGAAAGTAAGGGCTGTTCGGTAGCACAACTGATGCTTGCGTGGGCAGTGAGCCGTGGCACTTGTACCATACCCAAGTCAGTAAATGCCAGCAGGCTAAAAGAGAATCTAGAAGCCGCAGATATCGAACTTTCAGAAACTGAATTGGCTCAAATGGCTGCTGTAAACATGAATTATCGTTACATAAAAGGTGATTTTTGGTGCCTTCCTAGCTCAGATTATACACTCGAGAACCTTTGGGATGAGGGAGTTTAAATATAAACTTTTCAAATTTTTATAAGCATTACAAATCCTTTGTGGAACTTTGTGCAAAACTTTGTGACCCTCCGTGGTACAAAAACACCTAGATGACAAATCAAGAAACAAATCAAGAACCCAAAGGCACAAGAATCAACAAATACTTGAGCGAAGTCGGTTTTTGTTCGAGAAGAGCCGCCGACACACTCATTGAAGAACGTCGTGTAACCATCAATGGAAAAGTACCAGAGATGGGAACAAGAATCCAAGATGGCGATGAAATACGAGTGGACGGAAAGTTGGTTTCAGAACCCAAGGAACAACATGTTTATTTAGCTTTTAATAAGCCAGTTGGTATAGTTTGCACAACAGATGTAAAGGCCGAAAAAGACAATATCATCGATTTTATCAACCATCCAAAGCGAATTTTTCCAATCGGAAGGCTCGATAAACCTTCAGAAGGATTGATATTGCTCACCAGCGATGGAGACATTGTAAATAAAATTCTAAGAGCCAGAAACAACCACGAAAAGGAATATGTCGTAACGGTGAATAAACCCATCAGCCGAGATTTTGTCTTTAAAATGAGCAAAGGCGTTCCGATTCTGGACACAGTCACGAGACCCTGCAAAGTAGAAAAAGTGGATTTATACACCTTCAAAATTATTCTTACGCAAGGTTTAAATCGTCAAATCCGACGAATGTGTGAATATTTAGGTTATTCAGTGACCAAGCTCAAAAGGGTAAGAATCATGCACATACATTTAGATTTACCAATCGGAAAATGGAGAAATCTTACTGCTAAAGAACTGGAAATCATCAACTCCGCCACAGTTGATTCCTCAAAGGTGTATGAGGATTTTGAGTGAAGTTTTTGCTCAAAATTTTAGCAATAAAAATTGAAATTTTTTAGAAATCTTGGAAAGCCTTTATATTGCAGTATTCAAAATCTTTATTTTCAGGAATTTAAGAAATGACCAAAACCACCGCTCTCAAGAAATACTTTGGATACGATTCATTTAGGCCCCTTCAAGCCGAAATCATTGACCATATTTTAGATAAAAAAGACGCATTGGTGCTGATGCCAACTGGTGGAGGGAAGTCTGTTTGCTTTCAAGTGCCAGCGATGGTTTTGGATGGCCTTACGGTGGTTATTTCGCCATTGATTGCCTTGATGAAAGACCAAGTGGAGGCCCTAAGAAGCAATGGGATAAAGGCTTCTTTTCTGAATTCGAGCATATCCAATGATGAGCAAGATGCCGTTTTTTGGGCAGCTAGGTTGGGAGAATTAAAACTGCTTTATATTGCACCGGAGAAATTGTTTTCGGGCAATATGGTTGAGAATTTCAAGAACCTAAACATTTCACTTTTTGCAATAGACGAATCGCATTGTATTTCTTCTTGGGGACATGATTTCAGGCCGGAGTATCGTCAGCTTTCAATTTTAAAAGAAGAATTTCCTAAAATCCCAGTAATAGCACTCACCGCCACGGCCGACAAAGTCACTCGTAGAGACATTTGTAAACAATTGGAAATTCCTGAGGAACATACCTTTATCAGTAGTTTTGATAGGCCAAATATCAGCTTAGAAGTATTGCCGGGACGGAAAAGGCTTCAACAAATTCAGTCATTCCTCAATAAAGTTCCTAATCAGTCGGGTATAATTTATTGTCTAAGTCGGAAATCGACAGAAGCGGTGGCGGAAAGCCTCAACAATTTGGGTTTCAAGGCAGAGGCTTATCATGCTGGAATTCCGGCCGATAAAAGATCCAAAATTCAGGAGAATTTCATTAATGATGAAACTCCCATTATTGTGGCTACCATTGCCTTCGGTATGGGTATTGACAAATCGAATGTACGTTGGGTCATACATTATAACATGCCCAGCAATGTGGAGAGTTTTTATCAGGAAATTGGTCGTGCTGGTCGAGATAGCACTCCTGCTCGAACTGTACTTTTCTATAGCTTTGCAGATATCGTGACACGAACTGACATGATAAAAAGCTCAGAACTTCCTGAGGAACAGAAAGAACTGATGCTGGCGAAGTTGGATAGAATGAAGCAATATGCCGAAGCCAATATTTGCCGCAGGCGGATTTTAATAAGCTATTTTAATGAGGATATAGGTAAAGATTGTGGAAACTGTGATGTTTGTAAAAATCCACGAAAGAAATTTGACGCTACGGTTTTGGCACAAAAAGCTCTTTCGGCCATTTTTAGGACCAATCAGAAAATAGCTCTTACCATGTTGGTGGATATTCTGAGAGGTAGCCGAAACCAAAGTGTGATACGCCATGGCTATGATCAATTGCCAACCTTTGGAGTTGGAAAAGACCTCAAAGCCGAAATTTGGGTAGATTATATTTTGCAACTGTTAAACTACGGGGCTTTTGACATTGCTTACGACGAAGGGCATACTTTTAAATTGAATGAAGTCAGTCGCCAAATTTTAAAAGGCCTCCGAAAAGTGGAAATATCAGAATATATATCGCCGTCAGAAAGACAAGCCGCTGAAGCCGAACAGCTTAAGTTTTCGCCAAGTAAGACAGAGCAAATAAAAGGAGAATTATTTGAAAAACTCAGAACACTCCGTAAGCAAATAGCTGACGCCATAGGCTCACCGGCATATATTGTTTTTTCGGACGCTACTTTGGTTGATATGGCCGCCAAGAAACCCATCACAAAAGCACAATTTCTGGAGGTTTCGGGTGTGGGCCAAGAGAAATTCAAACGGTTTGGCGATACGTTTATGAAGGAGATTTTTGAGTTTGTAAATCAAAACAAGGAGTCCGCTTCTCGAATGGGAAAAGGCTTGACTCAAGCCGTTTCGTACCAATTATATCAGGATGGATATTCGGTGGAGGAAATCGCCCAGCAACGCTCAATTGCTCAGTCAACAGTCATTTCTCACCTCATAAAAATGAAGGAGGATGGTCATGAAATCGACTTGTCGGTTCTGATAGATACTTGGGATTTGAACGCCATCAAAGACGCCTTAGAAGAGATTGGCTTCAAAAAAGGCGATGGTATAAAAACTATCTTTGAGCATTTTGAGGGCAACATGGGCTATGAAAAAATTAGACTTGCTTTGTGGCTTTTAAATTTATAGTTGAAAACATTTAAAATACTTATTTACAAGTATTTGTAATTTCTATAATTCGCCAAGTTTTATAAAAATACATATCATTTGGCGAATTATAATTTTTATATCTCGCCAAGTTTATTGATTTAGTATATGATTTAGCGAATTTTAATTTTGATTTAGCTGACTTTTTCGTTCAATTCACCACTCATTTCTTTCAGTTCTTTGTACTCCTCCAAATCGTTTTTGAAGTTTTCTTTGTGGCGTTTTTTGAAAGCTCCCATTTTGAAGGCCAAAAAGTATAGGATAAGAGAAATCGCCATTGGTATGGCGGTGTCCAAAAGACCTTTTAGGATTCCATATTTTTCCATTTTGGGAGGTAAAAAGGAAAGTGGAACCAAGAAACCAATAGAAAATAAAATCAGCCCAAACCATTTCTCATACTTTTGGTTTTTCTCATAAAAATCTAAAATATCATTTAAAAATGTTTCTATGTTTTTGTCAACGAGCGGTTTACTGATTTTTTCGTAATATCTCGTCAGGTTTATAAATGCCACTATGATTCCCATCAAAAGCAATAAAAAAGGGAGAAACTGAATCTGATATTTGAAATCAAACGGATTGCCGAAAAGTATGGCAATCATAAACCCAGCTTCGACAATTAATAATGCAAAGAAACTGAAATACTGTTTTTTCAAACGTTCCACCCTCGAAACCGATCTTTCTTTTATCATACTTTCTATGAGCTTTTGGGTGATGTTTTGTGTTGACAATATTTTTTTGTCGTACATTCCCCATGTAGTTTTTAATCCTTCTAATTCCATGATTATCAATTGGTTTTGATGATTTTACTTAATTTTAGTTTGATTCTGTTGAGCTTTACACCTACATTAGTTTTGCTAATGCCGACAATCTCCGTTATTTCCTCATAGGTTTTGTCGTCGAGATAAAGCATTATGATGGCTTTCTCTATTTCGGTCAATTGTTGAATGGCTTGATAGAGCGATTTGAGGTTTTCATTTTCGGTGATTTCCATTGCCGGGATTTCGAGTTCATGATCGGAAATCGTTCTAATAAATTTCTTTTTACCTTCTATTTTCAAATTCGAAAGAGCCGTGTTTAGGGCTATTTTATAGATCCAAGTCGATATTTTGGCCTCTCCTCTAAAGTTTGTGTAGGCTTTCCAAAGCTGAATAACTATCTCTTGAAAAAGATCTTTCCTGTCTTCGCTATCATTACAATAGAGCTGACAAACTTTATAAATGATACCTTTATGTTGGTTAATCAGTCCGGTAAATTCCTTTTCCATTCCATACATTTTTCACAATTAGTAGATTTTTTGGAGGAAAACTTACAGGTTTTACAAAATTTATTTTCTGGCTTCAACAAAATAGTGAAACCGGAATAAGAGATATTTTATTTTTTCATGAAAAGCGACCGTAGTTTAATTTCTAACAAGGTCTTTAAGAGCGTTTCTATATTGTTTTGGCAAAAGATAGTATTTCAGTCGATGTATTGGCCAGTAGGTTTTGGTGCAATTATAATAGTACATTAGTATGTCGAGATTTGGAGTAGGTAAATTCCCAGCCAATGTTTTTAATTCCGTAGGCAAAAGGATTTTTTGCACGTAAAGTAAAAGTTGAAATCTAATACTTCCAAGATGTGTTTTGTAGGCCTCAAATAGTTTTGTACTTAGTTCTGTTTTTTGATAGTTTTCGGATAGATTTTCTTTTCTTTTTACCTCCCAATTTTCAAAGTTCTTGGGTAAATCTGTAATTCCCATTCTAATTCCAACCTCTTGGAATACCTCAAAAACCTCCCTTTTTTCTGACAGTTTTAGTGTCCGATGAAGGAGTTCAAAAGCAGAGATAGAGTGGTAAATCAACATGTAGAGCACATCTTGGTAGGCCCAGTTTGGAATCTGGAAACCACGGTTATTTTCTACATCCACATGGATGTTTTTCATGTTTTGTAGCGTCTTTTCAGCTTTTGCTTTTTCTTCAAAAATTATCTTTTGGGCGTAAACTACTGTTGAGAAAAGCCTTCCGATGGGGTCGGAGGGAAGTTTACCTGTAAAAAATAGCCAGTCGACAGATTTGTGGAGGGCAAATTCTCCTGAACTTGCCCCAAAAATGAAAAGAATGCAGTCCGCATCACTCCAAATTTGCCGAACAATAGAATCTGGTTTTACGAAGTATTCCATCTTTATCGTTTTTTGGTAGTTTCAAATTGTAGTTTCCATAAAATCCCTAGGATTTCGAAATTTTCGATCAGCAGTATAAAAACAAAACCCAAGGTGTAGGCAAGAATATCTAGCCAAGAAAAAGAATTACCAATCAAAATGGCTAGCATCTTGTATTTGATCAAGCCAGTAATTTCTATAAACTTAAAATACTGCAAAATCTCGATAAAATACGCTATTAGTAAACTGAGCAGTGCTGTTTTTAAGATATTTTGATTGAATATTCGTAGCCCACAATAAACAAAAACTACAGCCAGAAAATCACCAAAGAAGGGCCGAATAAATTGGTCATGGATAAAAACGGCAATGAATATTTCTACAGCCAAAAGTACCACAGAGGCAATTGGATATTTCATGTGAAAATGCATTTTATTTTAAGTTTTGAAGTCTATAATCTATCAAAGTCCAAGAAAGCCATGTGAAATTCTCACTCTCTTGCTTATATCTTTTGTAAGTTTTTAGATCTTCTTTTTTTAGTTCGGGATGATATTTGAGAATGGAGGGAATCGCATGAATTGAAAGACTTTTGACATATTCCATATCGCAATTGGGCCTTTTGAGGTTGTTTTCTGCAATTATTTTATCGAAATCGATAAAACTTACAATTAAGAACACCACCATAAATGCCCAAGAATTGTAAATGAATATAAAATTGAAATTTTGCTTTTTTATGATTTTCCAAGTAATTGTAAATAGCCCTACCAGGGTTAAAGTAAGAAAAATACACACTCCGATTCTCTTGTGTGTGAGCCCATACATTTCTACATATTTGTAATTTCTAATAAATACTGAACCCACCAATATGGCGTTTTGGGCTATCCAGGTTATAGCGAGAACCACCAAAATTTTGCTTTTTTTGTGGAAATTTAGCTCCCCTTTGAAAAAGAAAAGTAGAACGATTATTGAGATTATTACGCTTATAATCAATAGATAAGTGCCCGAATGAACCAGTTTTGACATTTCTGAAGCACTGGTTTCTGAAAAATTGAACCAAAGGTATTGGATGTCGATGAAATTTACACTTAGTAAAAGGGCATTTAGAGTGAAAAGGCTGATTGTGGCCGTTTGAAACTTGTCGTTTTTGATGCTTTCAATTGGTGGCTCTATGGATTTGCTTTTGTTTGTGAAATAGTTTTGACCGAATTGGAAATTCCGATTGAAAAATACGCCTGCTAAAAATATATAACCAAAGATTGTGAATACCGTTCTTGGAACTGAGAATGTGGGGAAATTCGTAAAAAAAGTTTCTAAAGCATTCTGTAGAAATAGGGTTTTTTCAAGGAAAATGGGGTTGGCATTCTGAAAAAGCACCAGAAATACAACAAACAATACGACGGGCAAAACTCCGATTTTTATGATTTTTAAAACCTGATCGAACAATGTAGATTTTGATGCCATTCCTTCAAACAAGTTCGTTATGGGAGCTGATAAGTGTCTTATATTGAGTGTGATATTAATGAAAAATACCAATCCAGCACTTATTGCCGAATTTATTTCTGGAAGTAAACTATAACCCAAAACAACACCCATAATGAGGACATTTATCAGAATACTGGCATCGGTATTAATCAAGGGAACTGAAGCCGATGAAAGAAATGCTATGGTGAGGAGTATGTTGGTTTTTAGATTTTTTGGCATTTGCTGGTAGCTGAAACCAAGCAACAGAATATCAAAAATAAAGAGATTTAAGGCTATGTTTTCTTGCCAAAATATAAAGTAGTAAACCGTGAGACAGAAGAAAAACGAGAGGTTTTTTGGATTTTTCATTGAATTGTAATTTTCTATAAAAGTCTTTTCTCACAAAGTATTCAAGGAAAAAATAGCAACCTTTCAGGTTTATATCTAAAAGTACTTTGTGACACAAAGTGAAGTATTAATTTTCTTCTTTCCAAATTTTTTCTAGAAATTATTTCAAATGTTTAATTCTGCTATCTTTTTTTGAAGTAATTCTTTTTGTGGTTTTAATTTTGAAAGTTCTATGGCTTTTTCTAGATGTTGTTTTGATTTTTGTCGATCGATTTGCCGATATAGCTCTGCTAAGAGACTGAAATAGAAGGGGTTGCTTTCAAGTTTTAGTTTTTCGGCTTCGGCAATAGCAATTTCATTTCCATACACTTTTGATAATGCAAAAGTACGGTTTAGAGCCGCAATGGGCGAGTATTCTATAAACAAGAGGTGATTATAAAGTTTTAGTACTTGGTGCCATTTTTCTGAAGTATCTTCTTTTTGCGTCATCCAAAACGCCAAACTGGCTTCAATATGATATCTGGAGGCACTATCGCCCCCAGTAGCTTTGTGCAAATGTAAAACTCCTTTAGTTATAAGGGTTTGGTTCCAAAGATTTTCGTCTTGATTTTGATAAAGAATTAGTTGACCGGTATCGTCTTTTCTGGCATCTAATCTTGAACTATGGAAGCACATTAACGCATACAGGGCATGGATTTTTGGTATTGTATGTGCGTAACTTTCAATCAGCATTTCTAATAACCGCATGGCCTCCAAACAAAGCTCTTTTCTAATAACTTCGTCTTGATTTTCAGAATAATATCCTTCATTGAAAAGCAGGTATAATGTCAGCAGTACGGTGTTGATTCTTTTTTCTATTTGGTTTTCTGGTGGAAATTCGAGTTTAATTTGCTCCGATTTTAGTTTTTCTTTCGCTCTAAATAGCCTTTTGTTAATGGTTTCTTTGTTGGTCAAAAATGCTGCGGCTATTTCGTCAATGCCAAAGCCACAAAGAATTTTTAGGGCCAAACCAATTTGTGATTCGGCTGGAATACTTGTGTGACAAACAGCAAACAACATTTGCAGTTGACTGTCAAAAATATTTCTCTCTGACCAGTCTATTTCGGTCGATAACTCTGAAGTCTGTAATATTTCTTGGGAAATAGTTTTTTCAAAATTGCTTGATTTGATTAAGTAATTCTTACTCTTATTTTTCGCAACCGCGTATAGCCAAGCTTTGGGATTTTCGGGAATTCCTTTGTAGGGCCAAGTTTCTAAAGCACTTAAAAACGTGTCAGAAACAATATCCTCAGCAATTTCAATGTGTTTAATACCGAAATGCTTGTTCAAAACAGCCGAGATTTTACTCGATTCTGTTCTGAACAAGTGAGGTATTAGCACTTCGGTATTCATGAAAAAGGGTCTCTAATCTATATGAAGACTTATTTGAAATCATGTTTGGCTACTTTTCTAACCTCTAAAGTATTGCCAGGGCCTTGTAAAACAGGACTTCCTTTGGCAAATTCGACGGCTTCTTCAACAGACTCCGCTTTTACAATCACATAGCCACCGATAGTTTCCTTTATTTCGCCAAATGGGCCGTTGGTAACTACACCACCATGGCCCACCACACGGGCGTCGTCAAACGAAAGACCGTTTCCAGTTTCCAGTAATTTACCTTGGGCGGCTATACTACCAAGCCAATCCATGGTTTGTTGCATCCACGCTTGCATTTGCTCTGGTGAAACTTGTCCAGTGGCATTTTCATGCCTCATAATCAATACATATTCGTCCATAATTATTTTGTTTTATGCTAAGAAGACAATCCGAAAGTATAAAATTGGACAGGAAATCTAAAAATTTTATTCTTTCTTTTTCAAAATATAGTATTTATGATATTTTCCATCTTGATCATCTATTTTGATACCTTTTTTCGAGAAGCTAACTTCTCCCAAAATGTCTAGATTTTGATCGGAAAAAATAGCTATGATTTTTTTAGAATCAGAGGAGGATTTCATACCTGTGGAATCAGCATAATCAACACTAAACCCAAAGTTCGTAATTCTCCACTTGCCGTGGTCTAAAATTTCTTGGCTTGGATTTTTAAGTTCGAAAGTTCGATTGTTTTTAAAATGAATGATGGTGTTTTGCAGATAATCTATTTCGATTCTATTTCTTTTTTCGACAAAATAGGCTTGTTCAAATTTCCATTCGCCTAGAGGCAGTTCATGAAGTGTTTTTTGAGGAAAGAGCAAACTACAAGAAGTCAAAACTGGGCAAAGAAGAACGAATTTGAGATTTTTCATTTTTTTAAAAAAATATGGTAATTACTTGGAAATGAGATACTTTGTTTCGTTTGATAATACAATATTGATTCTTTGTTATTCCACAAAGTTTCACGAAGGGTACACAAAAGACACAAAGAAAATGCTCTTTTTGGGTTAAAAACCTTTGTGAAACTTCGTGCCTCCTTTGTGACCCTTTGTGTTATAATTTAAACATTTATTCTAATGAAAAATTTAAAATTATTTTTCAAATTTTCTGTTTCATTTTCTTAATCCTAATCGGATTATACCAAAGCCAGAAACCGCTAAACGATAGCAAAATAAGGCTCAATGATGCAGCCGACGTATAGAAAAGTTTGAATTGATCACTTGAAGTTTTTACGAAATAATCTACGATAGAACCATCGTGAATTTTTTCAATAAAGTCTGATTTTCTGGTACTTATCGATAGAATCTCGGCGGTTTTGCAATCGAGTTGGAGTTCTGTAAAATGTTGTGCAAATACAATTTTGGCTATGCCTTTTTGTGGTCTGATGTCAATTCTGTCTATTTCGTCCGCTTTCTTCAGGGTGTTTCTTGAGTACGCTTTTGCCACGGTTACCAGACTATCAATTTTTAGCCATTCGCTACTGACCTCGGTAGCTCCTTTTTGTGTTTTGGGTAGAAGTGCAGTTTGT
Organism: Leadbetterella sp.; assembly: GCA_035299025.1. Classification (GTDB taxonomy): domain Bacteria; phylum Bacteroidota; class Bacteroidia; order Cytophagales; family Spirosomataceae; genus Leadbetterella. Next base: position 132,898 of record DATGXK010000008.1, on the reverse strand, counting down.
CTTTTCCAGCCTAAAAGAAGTCCTGTAACTCCAATTAAGAACATCACTAAAAACATCGGCACAGCCAGCCATTTGTGTATTTTTCGGTAAAATCGGGTTTGTTTGGAGAGGTCCTGTTTTTGCATTAAAGACTAATAAGTATTGTAAAATTTCTATTTCAAAAATAAAACGGAATTCTGATTTCAAAACTCCGTTTTATTTGAATTTAAATCTCAATCCCACTTTGGCAAAGAGCCCTGAATGTAGGGTATTTTGTTGCTTTCCAGTGATTTCTGAAGGTCTGTCATGGTTTTATCCAATTGAGTGACACTTTTGTAGGTATCTCCGAAAAGCTTTTTCGCATAGGCCAAACCTTGTTTTTGGGTGGTAGTTGGCTCGGTTGAATGACCATACATACCGAAAACGATTGTTCTTATTCGGTCTGAAATTCCAGGCAACACCTCAAACTGATGCTTTTCTAATGCCTCATTGCCGTTCAAGTCCAAGTTGATTTTTTGAAACTCTCTTTCCATTTGTGTCAAAATGGCCATGTTTTCTAGTTTTGAATTTGGATTGGCCAGCAATGCCGCTTTGAGTGCCTTGTGCTTTTCTTTTAAAAACGCCACATGCTCGCTCGTGCCATAAACTACCCTTGCAAAGTCTTTTACTTCATTGGCGAAGGTTTGTAGAGCTTGGTAGTCTTGAACAGGCAAAGTAGCCCAGCCCAAACTTTTTACTTCAAAAGGCTCTGCATCCGTTAAAGTTTTTACGGTATTTCCATCAAAATAGCTCAGTTGAGCGGCATATTTTCCGGGAATGACTGGTAAACCGTCGTTGGCACCTGAATTGTTTTCTGCGTTGATAGAGAAGCCGTTAGATGTGGTAAAATTCCACAGGAATTCGTTCATTCCTTTTTTGGGTTTTACCTGATATCTTCTCACTGGGTTTTGTTTATCGTCACTGATAGTGAGGTAATAAGCACCCAAAATTTCGTTTTCTTCAGCCACGATAGAGTCCAAACTTGGGTAGCCTTTTAATTCACCTTTCGCAAATAGGGCTTTTTCATTTTCTTTCCTTTTATCTTTCAAAGATTTGGGCGTTTCTTTTACAAAATATCTAATAGTGGCTCCAACTGGTGGGTTTTCAGCCGTGTAATAGCTATCGCCCTGGGTACCAGTTCCTCTCCCTCCAAGCGGATCTTTTTGGTTAAATGCCCATTCAGATTTTATGGGAAATATCATGGCTTCTTTTCCTTCTGTTTTCGAAATACTACGCATGGCAGCATAGTTGTCTAAAATATAGAATCCTCTACCAAAGGTGGCCAAAACCAAGTCATTTTCCCTCCTTTGTATTTCCAAATCTTTAATGGCTATTACTGGCAAATTATTTTTCATTTGGGTCCAAGTTTTTCCGCCATTCAGACTAGCAAAAAGTCCAAATTCAGTTCCGGTAAATAGCAAGTTGCCGTCCACATGGTCTTCTGCAATGGTATAAACCGAGCCACGCTCAGGCAAATTACCGCTTATGCTGGTCCAAGTTTTGCCGCCATCGGTTGTTTTTACCAAATATGGTTTGAAGTCGCCATATCGGTGGTGGTTAAATACCACATAGGCCGTATTTTTATCATGCTGAGAGCAAATGACCTGTGGCACGTAACTCATGGCGGGTACACCAGGAATATTGTCTATTTTGGTCCAAGTTTTTCCGCCATCGGTGGTTACTTGTACCAAGCCGTCGTCTGTACCTACATACAATATATTTTCATCCAAGGGGCTTTCAGATATAAATGTAGATTGGCCGTAAATAGATGTACTGGTGTTCTTTTGTACGGCATCCATGCTCCAAACCTTATCCATATATGGTAATTTATTGCGGTCTATTTGTCGGCTCAAGTCTCCCGAGATCAACTTCCATGAATTTCCTCTGTCGTCTGACCTATAAATTTTGTTCGCTCCAAAATAAAGTCTTTTAGCATCATATTTGGATACCAACAATGGAGAGTCCCAGTTCCACCTAAGTGCTGGCTCACCCTCCAAAGGCACGGGCTTGATGTCTATTTGTTCGCCTGTTTTTTTATCGAAACGTATCAATCCGCCATGTTGCCATTGTGCATAAACGATGTCCGTATTGCTCCAGTCCACTGCCGACTCAAATCCATCGCCGCCAACCGTAAGGTACCAATCATTGTTGGTGATTCCAGCCTGATTGTTGGTTCGACTCGGGCCAGCAAAACTGCTGTTGTCTTGTGTGCCTCCGTAGATATTGTAAAACGGAAATGCATTGTCAAGAGCCACTCTGTAAAACTGGGTGATGGATAAATTTTGCTTAAAATGCCAGTTTTGTCCCAAATTGAAAGATTCATACAAACCGCCATCGCCGCCCATAAAAATATGTTGGTTGTCTTTTGGGTCTATCGTAATGATGTGGTTGTCCACATGGATATTTTGGTGGTTGAGGTTCACCCAAGTTTTGCCGCCGTCGTTTGAATATTTGGAATACACATCGCCGACAAATATTCTATCAAACTGCACAGGGTCAGGGTAGATTTTGCCATAATATAGGCCAGAAGATGCATAAGAGCTCATTTTTACCCAACTCGCACCACGGTCAGTGCTTTTGTAGGAGCCGTTGTTGCCCGTGGTAGCCTCCAGATGAGCATAAAGTACATCGGAATTTATCGGAGAAATGGCTATTGCAATACGTCCGATGTCGCCTCCTGGGAAACCATTGTTGATTTTCTTCCAAGTGGCACCAGCATCGGTGCTTTTATATAAGGCACTTTCAGGGCCACCAGACACATAGCCATAGCCTTTGCGTTGACGTTGGTGAGCAGAGGCATACAAAACAGATGAGTTTTTTGGGTCCATCACGATATCGGCCACACCCGTGTGCTCACTGATTTTCAATACGTTCGTCCAAGTCCTGCCTCCGTCGGTAGATTTGTAAACGCCCCTTTCGCCTCCGCTATTCCACAATGGGCCATAAGCAGCTACATAAATGATATCGGAGTTTTTTGGATCAATTATGATTTCGCCGATATGTTGGGAGTCCTTCAAACCCATGTTGACAAAGCTTTTACCACCATCCTCAGACTTGTAGATGCCGTCGCCATAGCCCACGCTACGTTGGTTATTGGCTTCACCGGTGCCAACCCAAACCACATTGTGATTTTGCGGGTCAAGGGTAACACAACCCACCGAAAATGCACCATAGTTCTCGAAAATGGGCTGAAATGTCGTACCGCCATTGGTAGTTTTAAAAACCCCTCCCGAGGCCACAGCTACATAATATTCCGAGCTTTTGGTTGGATTATGGGCCAAATCAATGATACGGCCACTCATAAAGGATGGACCCACTGAACGAAACTTGAAGCCAGAAAGGTCTGGTCCTTTTTCAGTGACTGCAACCTCTTTTGGTTTTTCAGTCACAGCAGCCGTCTTTTTCTTTTGGCCAAAAGTGCAAAGGGATAGAAAAATTAATAATAGGGCTAAGTGTTTTTTCATAAGAGAGGTTTAGAATGGTTTGTAAATGAATATTAAAGGTAAAGAATTTTCTGTTTGGGGCAAAGGGGTGGGTGGGGAAATGGATTTTATTTGTGGAATCTAAGATTTTTGATAAAGTTTTATTAGGCCATTTTAATATTGTAAAGTGATTTAGTGAAATTTTCATAGATTTGAAATCTCTATTCACAACCTAGATTCGTTTTTGAAATGCCATTTGTCAAAGTTTATATCCATTTTGTTTGGAGTACAAAAAATAGAACTCAGTTTCTTGATAATAAAGAATTGAGAATCAAAGTTTGGAATCATATTCGTGAAAATGCTAAAAAGAAAGGTATTTTCGTCGATTTTGTGAATGGATACTCTGACCATTGCCATTGTTTGGTTTCTTTGGGGGTAGATCAAAGTATTCAAAAAGTGATGCAATTGATTAAAGGCGAATCATCATTTTGGATCAACAAGGAAGGTTTAACAAAAGAAAAGTTTGAATGGCAAGATGAGTATTTTGCAGTTTCTGTTTCAGAATCAGTAATTGACAAGGTAAGAGATTATATTAAAAATCAAGAAGAACATCATTCTAAGAAGACATTTCAACAAGAATATGATGAGTTTATAAAGAAATTCGGATTCCAAAAATTTGAAGGCTAAGGTTTTGGCTAAAGCCAAATTTGTATCTTTAAATATTTCCTATCTCCAGATAAATCTGGAGGCAATTCAAAAATTGTGTTGATTCAAAAATATAATGTTTTATCAAATAAATGATTGAATAGGAATGTGGCTTTAACCATTTCTAATATTTTGGCTAAAGCCTAATTGGATTTCATAAATTTGTCATCTCCAGATAAATCTGGAGACAATTCGATAACTGGAATTTTTCAAAATTATAATAAATTGAATTGATTTGAATGTAGCTTTAGTTTCTTCTTAGACTTTGGCTAAAGCCAATCATTGATGATGATATCTTATCCTCCAGATAAATCTGGAGGCAATTAAACAATTTCCATGATTAAAAATCAAAATTTGTTTCGAGGATTCTTTGAATTGAAATTTGGCTTTAGCCTATTCCAAAATGAATTTGTTTCGTATTGTTTATTATGAATAGGAATGGGGCTTTAGCCCATTCCCAAATCGAATTTCCAAAGCAATTTTTGGCTTTAGCCAAATCTTTGTCAGTCATTTAACGAAAAAATGACCTTGATTTTTAAAAAATCAAGGCCGTTCTTTTTTTGGAATAAAAAACATAGTCTACAACGCCGTCCCCACCTTTTTCTGCTTCAAATTAATAGCTGGTAATTGGTTTTGTTTTACCAAATTGTTGAAGGCCGGTACGTCTTCGTCCACTATCTTTTTAAGTTTTTCGGAGGTCTTGTCTATTTTGCTGCTGATGTCATTGAACACCTCGTGAGAGGCTTTGGTAGGTTTGGTGTCGGCACTGCTGACTACACCTGCAATTCCCGCCATTTTGTCGTTCAAGCGGATAGGGTAGGCGAGTAAATCTTGCATCGCTTTGGCTTTATTTTGTAAGAGATTCTGCTCCAAATCGTCCAAGTTCTTCAGCATAGGCTTGGTTATTTTCTGGAAATTGGAGATGATAACCGTATCTTTTACAGCTTTCATGTATTCTGTAACTGCCTTGCGTATCTCTCTGATATCATTAATGTTGCGGTGCGACTCGTCCAGCTTTTTGTGTATTTTCATCAACAAATCAAACTGTGCTTTGAAGTCGGCATCGGTGGCATCTACCCTTGGGTCTTTTTTGATTTCGGCTATTTCTTCTTTCACCAATTTATCGCCCAAAATCATCCTTACCTTGTATTGGCCAGGTACAACTTTTGGTCCTGTCGTATTTCCTGCCCACATCGGAGCTTTTTCGCCTTGAATTTCGGTGGCGTCAACATATCGCATGTTCCATACAAATCTGTTTAGTCCTGCGGTGGTACTAACACTGTTAGGTTTTGGTGCATCTGGGTTTTCATAAAAATCTTTTGAAACCTTAAATGGCTCACCTTTGAGGTCCTTTTTGCTAGAAAACGTGATGATGGTGTCATTGGTCATGGTCAAAAACTGCAGCTTAAGCTCCTCCTTTGGTGTTTCTTTCAAATAATAATTTACCAAAACTCCATTGGCGGCATTTTTACCTTCGTCCAAAGGAGTGCCTCTGCGGCCTCCGTCTCCACCTTCCATTCGGTAAGCATGACGTGGTTTGAAAAGATATTGATCTGCCAAAGCCATTCCGTCTTTGATTTGGTGAAAAGGCGTGACGTCATCCAAAATCCAGAACGATAAACCATGAGTAGCCACGACCAAATCCTTCTCTCTTTCGTGAATTTGCAAATCTCTGATAGGTGAAATCGGCATATTGAGGTTCAATGGATTCCATGATGCACCATCATCAAAAGATACATAAATGCCTCTTTCGGTGCCCGCATAGAGTAATCCTGGTTTATTTGGGTCTTCACGAACAACTCTTGTATATTCATCAGATGGAATTCCTTTGCTGATGCTTGTCCAAGTTTTTCCATAATCGGATGTTTTAAACAAATAGGGTGTTCTGTCGCCAAACATGTACCTGGTGGCTGCCAAATATGCCTTTCCTTTCTCAAAATCCGAGGTATGAATCATCGACATCAAAGCGAAATCTCCCAATTGAGAAGTCGGTAAAGTGATGTTTGTCCAGTTTTTGCCATTGTCGCGGGTTACATGCAAATAGCCATCATCAGAACCCGCCCAAATGTTTCCTTTTTCGAGTTTTGATTCTGCCAAAGTAAATATGGTGGCGTAAATCTCAGCACCAGTTTGGTCGAGTGTAATAGGTCCTCCCGTGGCACCAGTAGTTTTCGGGTCGTTTCTTGTCAAATCTGGACTGATGATTTCCCAAGAATGACCTTCGTCATGGGTAACGTGTACATATTGTGAAGTACAATACAGTCGGGTATTGTCATGCGGCGAGAAAATAATTGGGTAAGTCCACTGAAAACGGAATTTCTTTTCAGCTGAAGTGTGCCCCATGTTGTTTTCAGGATACACCATGATGTTTTGCTCTTGGCCGTTTTCGGCATTTTGTTTGGTCAAATAACCATCATACGAACCACCGTAAGTTATTTTAGAGTTTTTTGGGTCAATTGCAATATAGCCCGACTCCCCACCAGCTACTGAATACCAGTCTCTTACGCCAATAGAATAACCGTTGGTACGGCTTGCGATTCTGACCGTAGAGTTGTCTTGTTGTGAACCATAGATATTGTATGGAAAGTCATTGTCTAAATGTACATGGTAAAACTGTGAGGTTGGAATGTCCACATCCGAAAACGTAACGCCATCGTTATAAGTTACTTCTGCACCTCCATCATCGGCTATGATGAAGTTCTCCGGATTGTTGGGATTTATCCAAACATCGTGCGTGTCGCCATGATGCACTCTGATATTTCTTATGGTTTTTCCTCCATCTGTTGATTTGAAAGCGTTTACATTCAAAATAATCACGCCATCCACATTTTTAGGGTCGGCTTGCAAGTTCATGTAATACCAAGGGCGTTGCCAAAGATTTTTGTCATCATTCACCAGTCTCCAGGTCTCACCGGCATCATTAGACGAGAAAAGTCCGCCTTTTGCATTTTCGATTAGTGCATATAATCGGTTTGAATTAGCTGGAGAAACCGCAATTCCGATTTTTCCTAAAAGTCCTTTTGGCATCCCGGGCTTTTCATTCAGGGAAACCCAAGTATCGCCACCATCTACAGATTTGTATAATCCGCAGCCTTTGCCACCACTACTCATGCTGTGGCCATTGCGATAAGCTTGCCAAAGTGTGGCGTAGATTATGCGAGGATTGTTGGGGTCAATACGTACATGGTAAGCTCCAGTACTATCGTTTTTTGCCAAAATATGTTCCCAAGTTTTTCCGCCGTCTTTGCTTCTAAAAACTCCACGCTCTTTGTTTGGAGCAAATGGATTGCCCACCGCAGCTACATAAACCAGATTGTGGTCTGTAGGGTGAACTTCTATGGTAGCTATGGCATCGGCTTTTGGCAAACCAATGTGTTTCCAGCTTTTGCCAGCATCGGTAGACTTGTACATGCCATCTCCGTAACTGATATTGCTACGCATATCGGCCTCCCCCATACCCACATATATTACGTTAGGGTCTGAAGGTGCCACTGCAATGGCACCTACCGAGCTAGATTTAAAGGTGCTGTCGCCCGTGTATGCCCAGTTTTGACCACCATCTGTAGTTTTCCAAACGCCACCGCCTACTGCTCCGTAGTAGTAGGTCATCGGCTGATCTTTGTGACCAGCAACAGCTAAAGATCGTCCACCACGAAATGGCCCGATGTTTCGCCATTGAAGGCCACCGTATAGTTTTTTATAATCTTGTTTGGGAGATTCAACAGCCATGGGCTCCGTAGTTTTTGGTTTTTTCTTTTGGGCAAAAAGCACGGAAGTAAACGATAGAAGAAGAATCAAAAAGGAAATTTTTTTCATAGTTTTTGATTGAAGGTTATTAAGGAAATAAAAATAGTATTTTTTTGTTGAAATTCTCTCTTGATTCGACAAATTGAAGTTTAGAGGAGGTCGAAGCAGGGTAAAGAATCTTCAAAAAATCAAATGGAGGTCAATTCGCCAAACCGGCTTCGGCAACCAGAATTAAAAGTGCAAGTTTGATGGCCAATGGCCCAGTTTCGTCATTTAAATACCATTCGTCTAAGGCATGGGCGTTGTCTGATTTGCCACCTCTGCCAATTGTTACAGCTGGTATGCCCAACGAAATAGGAATATTTGAGTCTGTTGAGCCTCTGGTGAGCGTTGGTTGAGCATTAAAATAGGAAGTGGCAGCGATGGCTTTTAGAATTAAAGGAAGATTTTCTCCTAATTCTCCTGAGGGCCTTTCACCAATTTTGTCTAAAACCAAGGTCAACTTATCTCCTTTCTTTACGGTTTTATTATAGTCTTCAAGTGCTTTTTGCATCTGTTCTTTAAGAATCCTTTCTATTCCCAAAAGCTTCTCAGGACTTACCGAACGCATATCTATTTCCATCCAAGATTCGAAAGGAATAGAGTTTACGGAAGTGCCACCACCTATTCGACCCACATTGTAGGTTGTTTTAGGTCCATTGGCCACATATGCACCAGCTACTGTATCAAAATAGTCTATGGATTTCCCAATGGCATGATGGGGATTGGCCACACCAAAAGCACCCCATGAGTGTCCTCCTGGCCCTTTGAAAGTGACTTTGTAACGCAAGGAACCCAGAGCCATGTTGTTAATTCTTCCTAAATCACCGCCGTCAATAGCAATATAAGCGTCAATTTTACGGTTTCCGTTTTTGAAAAGGTACTTTACACCGCGTAAATCGCCCAAGCCTTCCTCGCCCACCACTCCTGCAAATAGCACATCCGAAGCAGTGTTGATTTGAGCAGTATTCATGGCTTTCATAACCGCCAATACCATTGCTAACCCGCGTGTGTCATCCCCAATGCCGGGAGCATAGAGTGTATCTCCATGTTTTTTTACTTTAACATCAGTTTCAAGTGGAAAAACAGTATCTAAATGGGCTTCTAAAACTACGGTTCTACCTCTTGTTTTACCTTTTTTTAGTGCCAAAACATTGCCTACTTCATCTTTCCAAATAGAATCTGCACCGGCTGCTTTTACCATCTGCATAAACCTTTCGCCTCTTTTTTGTTCCATAAAAGGAGGGGCAGGAATCTCAGTTAACTCCACAAGGTCTTTCATGGTTTGTGGTTCTAAGCTTTGGATTATATCAAACGCTTTTTGTACTTTTTTATCTTTTCCTATGGCTTCTATTTGGTTTTTGTAAACCTCTTGGACTGAAACTTTTTTTTCGTCTTGGGCAAAAGTTTGGAATGAAAGGACAACAGAAAGGGCAAATAAATAAAGGATTTTCATAGTTTATCTGGTTTTCAAGTTTTGATGAAATGATTTTTCAAAAGTAAAAAAATATACTTGGTTTTAAGATTCAATTGAACAAGTATTTCTTTTTAAGATAGATTTTGAAAAGATAATTGTTCATTATTTTGAAAATACTCATCGCCATGGAGTTTCACAGCGATGAGTTAAAATCAGAATTTGGCGTCTAGCGAAATGACGAAATTCCGACCTGGAGCCACGAGCCCTGAACTGTAAGGTCTGTACCTTTGGTCGGTGATGTTTTCAAGCCCTGCACTTATCGCCCAATTCTGAGAAATTTTGTGCATAGCTTTGAAATTCAATGTTTTCCAACCCGGAGAATAGGGCTTTCCTTCTGCATCTTTGGCATAAATAAATGGCTTTTGCCTTTCTTCTTCGTTTAGGTTGGCATGGCTTACTTCTGCATTGAAAACAGTATATAGTTGTAGCACAAGTCCATCTTTTTGATATCCAAATTTTACAACGCCAAAGGCCGGAGCGGCATGCCTTGAGCGATAAACATTGCCATTGTCCATTTCTTCTTTGCCTAGCTGATAGTTGTATTTCGTTGAAAAAATAAAACCGGCCGGTAGTCGCAAATCTAGATTGGCATTGATACCATAGACCTTTGCAAAAGCTGCATTTTGAATGGCAAAAACATTGCTCATCACGCCGTTATACAAGATTTTGTTCTGGCCATTTACCTGAAATGCTCGCCTCACCATGGCGTTGTCCAGGTAAGTATAAAAGCCTGAAACATCAAATTTCAAAACATCACCAAAGATTTTCGAAATGTTCAGTTCGACATTTCTTGCATACTCAGCTTTGAGGTTGGTATTGGGTACTATGACATCGCCTGCGACAAAATCGAAAATTTTACCGATATCATCCAAATTTGGAGCTCTAAATCCAGTGCTCCCGTTGAGGCTGATTTTCCATGTTTCAGACGGCTGGTAAACTAATCCTAAACTACCCGTGGTTGCCGCATTCTTGAGTGTTGATTCTGTGAAATCAAATGGAAAAAAGGCCAAATGCCTCGTAAAATCAGATTCGATTTTGAAGGTATTATATCTTAACCCACCTTGTAAAAAGAAGTTTTCTGTAACTGAAAACTGATAATTGAGGTAGGCCGCATTGCTTTTCCAAGTGGAGGCAGGATATCTGTCTGGTACGGCAATGGGCTTATTGGTACGAATGTCGACAGCTGAGCCAGTAGACACCACGTCGTTAAGAACAGATTCAAGGCCATAAAAAAACTTGTGTTTCTGTATTTCTTTGACAAAATCTAAGTTGGCTGAGAAGGCTTTCACTTCTTCCAAATTGGTGCGTAATCGGAAACGCTGTCCCCCTGAAAAATTTCTGTCAATCCTACTTTCTTCAAAGGTTTGCAGTGCCAACCTTAGTGTGGCTTGATCGAAGAGTTTATGGTTGCCCATTTTGCTTATCGATAGATTGTTCATGCTCCATATTTGAGGGCCATATTTCCAAACCGCAGACCTTGGCAAACCGTTCGCTTGAGTTTCTATAAGTCTATCATAACGAGAATATTCCGAGGTTTCGGAGTAGTGATATGCGTAGTTGATGTCCCAGTTTTGGTTGGGTTTAAATCTTAACTTTTGCATTAGATTAACTTGCGAATACCCACTGGGATTTTGTACCCTTGGGTCTGGATTTTCCACTACTCTGTCCACACTGTCGATTCTCGAAACATAGTATCGCTTGAGATACTCCTCAGGCCCTTTGGAACCCATTTTTAGGTCACCAAATTTAGAGTAAGTGATACTAGTGGCTGAGGCCCACTTTTTCCAACCAACATTTACATCAAAATGGTTGGTGAGCTCATTGTTGGCTGATGAATAACGACTTACAGCCTTTCCACTGATTAGCGTTTTGTCATTGAGGGCTAACTGAGGCGTTAGCGTCTGAAAACTCATCACTCCACCTATGGCATCGCTTCCATAGATAACTGAACCAGGCCCAAAAAACACCTCGGTATTTTCCACGGCAAATGCATCAATAGAGATAACATTCTGCAAATTTCCAGCTCTAAAAATGGCGGTGTTCATTCGTATACCATCCACCGTATAAAGAAGTCGATTAGTAGAAAAACCGCGTATCATGGGACTTCCACCGCCTTGTTGGCTTTTTTGGATAAATACTTCACCCGAACCGCCGAGTAAATCTGCAGTAGTTTGGGGATTGAGCAAAGCCATGTCTCTTGGCGAAATTATGGATATTTTAGAAGGCACATTTTGTGACCTTTGGCTCCAACGGGTGGCAGAAACTATCACCTCGTTGAGTTGATTGGCCGAAAGATTCATTCTTACCTCGAAGTTTGCCGCTGCTATTTCTGAGAAACTTTTTTCGAGAGTTTTGTAGCCTATCCGATGTATTTCTATTTTTTCTCTGGACTTAAAGGGGCTAATATCGGCCTGACCTTTTGCATTTGTGGTTGTCGTCAAGGTTGGTGACGCACTCAGAATACTCACCATTTCCAGCGGTTCTCCCGAATTCTGGTCTTTGATGGTGATTATTTGAGAAAAACAAAGCAAAGGCATGCCGAAAACTATTCCCAAAAGGATAATTTTCTTCATCTATTTTCTTTAAAAAATTAATCAATAAGAACTCTGTCCACTTTGAAAAAAGTGGATGTTAGAGATTAAAAAAGATATATTTCAGGGTGGTGGAGGCTTTGCAAATAAGCGTACGGGATAATAATTATCAGAAAAACTAAACTCATTTCTTGCTAAAAAGAAGAAGTTTTTAGGTATCAAAATTTCAATCTGATCCCAAAAAAGTGAGTTTAAGAAATTGTATAATTTGACTTGCCTTTTTTGGTTTAGAGGATTACCATCTAGCGATTCAGACAGCTTTTTGTTTAGTAGTTTGTTCAAATTCGTCTCTTCGTAATCCCACCAACACCAATAGTAAGTGGTATCGCCAACAATTTGAAAATCAGTGATATCGTACATCTGACCTTGGTATTCAAACTCTTTGGAATGTTCCCAACGGAGCAGTGTTTGTTTTTCTTCTTCCGTGAATTTCAACAGTACTAACTCGCTTTTGTCGATACCGGCAATAATCTTCCTTTTGATAGTTCTTTTTATCTGTTTTTTTTGGATTTTATGTACCAAAAAAGTCCCAGCAAAAGGAAGAATCAAAGCAAAGATTAGGAATATGCCAGTTAATCTTAGTTTCAAGTTTTCAGAGTTCTGTCGATAAAAATAGGTAAGATTTGGAAAGAATCGGTACTATCTTTTTGAAATTTATTTGGAAGGTCTGATTTGTACACCCAGGGTGATGATATAGTTAGAATAACATACAGTATTACTGTTTTAAAAAAACACCCCAACCAATTGCTCAGTCAGGGTGAATTTTATCAAAAAAACAAAATATTCTTAATTTTCAGCTGCTTTGAATTCCTCAAAGCTTCTCACTTTCAGCTCATGCATTTTGGCTTTTACCATGGCTGGTGCCAATTTGTCTAAACTTGCTTTAAAACCTTCCATTTGCGTTTTGGATGCCGAAAGTTTCTCGTCTAAAACTTTCATGCTGGCCAATTGTGCGTTGGTTGGGCGGCCGGTATAACTCAATACCTCACCATACAAACCTGAGATTTTTTCTCTCAATTGCGGCTCGGCAGCACCCACGTAGTTGTCTCCCTTCAATACCACCAAAGTTTCTTTCAGTGTTTGCATTTTGTTTGCAATATCGGCCACTGGGAATTGTTTTTTCAATTTGGTCGAGGTCAATTTCGGTGAAATGGAGTCGATTTTTATTTTGTAATTGTCTATTTGGTCAACCAAATAACCCAATTCCTCACTCATATTGAAAAGCTTCATTGCGGTTTCGAACTGCACTTTACGATCATCGGCCGTATGTATCGACTTAGGATTGGCGATTAGGTTCAAGGTGCTCTCGTAAGTTTTTGCCCCCTTGGTTATTTTTACCTTGTATGGTCCAGGAAGAACGGTTGGGCCTTGGAATCCGGCCTGAACGATTGTTTTTCCTTTTGCAACCTTTGGTGGTTTGAGACTGTAAGTCCAATCCACATAATTGATTCCCTTCGATTTTCCTGGTGCTAAATCAGCAATTTTTTTGTCGTTTTGGTCGAAAATTTCCAAGGACATTTTACCAAAAGTGTGACGGCTCTTTAAATAATACACCACTTGTGCCATTGAAGTTGGGTTTTCACCAACGAATTCACCCATTCGAGCATAGCCTCCAAAAGCACCTGATTCGGCCATTTTAGTAGGTTTTGTGGTGAAGAAATGCAAATCTTTCGCTATGATTTCTTTTGTCAACTGACGTAGTGGCGAAATATCGTCGATGATAATTACACCTCTACCATGAGTAGCCATCACCAAAGCATCTTCGGTAGGATGAAGGGCAATCCAGTGTACTGCAACGGGAGGCATATTATTCTTAAACTGCGACCAGTTTTGTCCACCATCGATAGTAACATAAAGTCCGCCCTCTGTGCCTAAAAACAACAAATTAGGGTTTTTATAGTCTTCTTTGATGTTTCTTACGAATGATTTCAAATCAGGTGAAACGATAGATTTCCAGGTTTTACCCGCATCTGTGGTTTTGTATACATAAGGTTTGAAATCCCCACTGGTGTAACCTGTAAATACGACATAAGCTGTATTTTTATCAAAACTACTCGGCTCAATAAAATACGCCCATGTATTTTTTGGAAGATTCGGGATATTGGCCGTTACGTTGGTCCATGTTTTTCCGCCGTCTTGAGTTAATTGAACATTTCCGTCGTCTGTACCTACCCAAATGATGTTTTGGTCTAAAGGAGATTCATTAATCGCAAATATGGTACAGTGATTTTCAGCACCAGAATTATCCATGCTTAATCCACCTGAGTTTTCTTGTTGCTGCTTGGCAGGGTCGTTTGTTGTCAGGTCTGGTGAAATTTTTACCCATGTTTCACCACGATCGTCAGATTTGTGTAAAAACTGGCTACCAACATACAATCTTTCTGGGTTATGCTGACTTGTTGTGATTGGTGTGTTCCAGTTGAATCTAAACTTTGGATCATTAGCCTCAGGAAATGGCTTGATTGTTTTTGCCGAATTCTTTTCTAGGTTTATTCTCCAAATATATTCAGCACCTTGCATCTCAGAATAAACGATGTTTGGGTCTTTTGGATGCGGAAATACCCTGAATCCATCTCCCTGACCTACAGATACCCAGTCGCGGTTTTCGATACCACCAGGTTTTGAAGAAGGCCCTATCCAAGAACCATTGTCTTGCAAACCTCCATAAACTTTGAAAGGTGTTTGATTGTCTATCGCAACTTGATAAAATTGAGAGACTGGAATTCCTTTTGCCATATCCCAGATAGACCCACCATCGTAGGAACGATAAAAACCACCATCGTCGCACAAATAAATGCGGTTAGAATCGTGTAAATCAAACCAGAAGTCATGCACGTCGGCATGAATACCTCCGCCGATATCTTTAAAGGTCTTGCCACCATCTCTACTCAAAGAGCCATTTAAGCCTGCTTTTAATACAATATCTGGATTTTTCGGGTCAACCACAATTCTTGAAAAATAAAAAGGACGAACCACCAAACCAAAATCTCCATTGGTGCGTTTCCAGCTAGCTCCAGCGTCCTCTGATCTGTAAAGGCCTTTGTCCGAATCTTTTTCAGACTCTATTACAGAATACAAAATATTTGGATTGGAAGGAGCTACTGCTATGGCGATTCTCCCCAACTTACCTGCTGGAAAACCATTATGAATTTTGTTCCAAGTTTTGCCGCCGTCAGTTGTTTTGTAAAGGGCACTACTCTCACCACCTGAGTTAAACGAATAAGCAGTTCTACGGAATTCCCAAAAAGAAGCGTACATAATGTTGGGATTCTTTGAATCCGTTACCAAATCAGAGCATCCCGAAGTTGCATTTACGTAAAATATTTTTTCCCAAGTTTTGCCTCCATCGGTTGTTTTGTAAACGCCTCGATCTTGGCTATCGCTCCAAAGAGCACCCAAAACTCCAACAAAGACTTCGTTGGTATTGTTTGGATTTACTTTTATAGAGCTAATTCTCTCAGAATTTGCCAAACCCATATTGGTCCAGTTTTGGCCACCATCTGTTGATTTGTAGATACCATCGCCAATGGTCACTGAGTTCCGGGTCCAGATTTCGCCTGTTCCGACCCAAATCACTTGGTCTGGATTTTTTGGATCAACGGAAATGGCCCCGATAGACTGATTGTGTTTTTCGAAAATCGGATTGAAGGTTACACCTCCATCACCCGTTTTCCAAACACCACCTCCAGCTGCCCCAGCAAAAAGCACTTTGTTGTTAGTCGGATGGCCTTCGATGTCTGTGATACGGCCACTCATCAAGGCAGGGCCGATGTGCCTAGCCCGCATGGAGCCAAAAATCTCATCGCCTTTGATTGGCAATGCTTCTTGAGCAAAAACTCCCATGCTCAAGCTCAAGATTGAACTTAAAAGTGTAAATTTTTTCATACTTAATTGTAAAAAAATGCCTCATTGAGGGTTTTCAAATGAGGCATTGGGTTTTAGAGATTATTAATCAATTGGAAATGCAAATTCTTTGTTGTCAATCGCAACGTTCATTTCTAGTTTTTCCATGGCCATACTAAACATAACCTGACCATTCATTTTTTGACTAACGGTGAATGGGAAAAATAGGCCATTAACTTCTTGGTAATCACTCATTAGTGTTTCTATCGCTTGGTCTTTTCCTGGACCTTTCTTAATAACGCTACGGTTCATTATGACAACTCCGTTTTCTTTGTCGAAGAAATAGTAACTAAAATCTTCCTCTTCTTTACCATCCACTTTGATTGGTTTTTTAGTTAATTTTATCTTGTAACAATCCGTTCCTTCAACCTTTTCTTCACCCTCAAGGGCAATGCTGTAGCCTTTTGCTTTGTAATCCAAGAACGGATCAGGAAAATCCAGAGATTTGGCTGCGTTTTCGCTATCTTCTGCTTCACCTTTTTCAGCTTTCATGGTCATGAAGTTTGTTTTCCAAGTTTCTTTTCCGTCAAAAGCTGACATGGTAATTACTTTGCCTTGAAAAGAAATGCTTTGTTTCATCAAGTTTGGAGCTTTCTGTAGACTGGTTATCGGGAACTCCATGCCGCCCTGTTTGCCTTTTGCGGTCATTTTAACGGACTTCAACTCAGCCCATTTGGTAGCCCCACCAGTTACCTCAATGTATTTGTTGACAATTTCTTCGGCAGTTTGTGCCTGTGCGAATGTTGCTGCGAAAGTCAGTACTGACGCTAGTAGAAGTTTAATTGTTTTTTTCATTTATTCAAAGATTTAAATTTTATCTAAAAGTAGGAATTCGAGCATTAATATTCTGCATAAAAGTTTATGAATGGTTAAAAACTGATTTAATATTTCGAAAATCACATATCGCCAAATTTTAGATTTTCATCGTCTATTTTATTGGAGATGTTTTCTCCATTGAGCGAATGCAGCGGTGCATTGCTATAGCTTTAACAGACCTTGACAATATAAATCACAAGAACTTATGGAGTAATGCACTTTTTGCAATAACGCAGATTATAAATATGACCAATTATTAGACCTAAACTGGCCAAGTAGCTTATTTTGTGCAGTATCTGGTATTCGTCCTCAAATAATACACATACCGCAAGGATGGCAAAACTCAACCATACTATCCGTATGGCAATCTGGCTGTCGGTATGTTTGGTGGCCTCATAGGCCGCAAAAAAACTAATGACCAAAAAAAGATAGGAAACTTGGTGCCACCAAGAAAAATAAGACGCAAGATAGATGAGAAAAGGCGTAAATAAGCAATGAACCAAGCAAAGTGCGGCACTTGCTATGCCCAACCAGTCCGATTGGAATTTCATATTTTTAAATAAATGCAACAATGTTGCAAATGTAAACATAGAAACGGTATTAATGCAACACTGTTGCATTAAATTTATTTTTTTGCTATCATTTCCCAAAGTAGATCAAATGTTTCTGATATTACAATTTGCCTTTTGGTTTCAGGAAATTCGGATAGGATGAGGTACTGGTTGATACTGAAGGTGTGTCCGCTGATGAGCGTAAAAATCATATCTAAGTCCATTTTCTTCAGAATGCCAGACGATGTGGCGGCCTGCAATAATTCTTTAAGTGGTTTTACATACTTTTGGATTTCGTCTTCGGCTATTTTTTTTAGGTAAGGAGAAGAATTAAACTGCTCCATGAATTTAAATTCATCTCGATGCACTTTTGCCCAATTTAATGTAGAGGTGTAATACTTTCTGAGAATTTCCTTAAAAGAGGTTTCGTTTGAGATGCTTTCAGTTATTTCGCAGCCCAATTTGCTTTTAATAGAAAGATATAAGGCTACCACCAAGTCATCTTTGGTAGGGAAAAAATAGAACAAAGTTCCGCTCGAAATACCAGCTTCTTTGGCGATTTTGCTTGTTGGAGTATTGTGAAAACCAAATTCCACAAAAAGCTTCAAAGCTGCATCTAATACTTTTGCTTTTTTGTCCATTACCTTCCTATTTTACACTTTTCCACCATTCGGTAAATGTTTGCTCGGGATTGTTGAGGTACACTTTTTCACCAATCATAGGAGTTACGAGGTTCAGATTTTCAGTTTTATTGTTCTCAACGATTTTGTTCAATGGTTCATCCCAAGCATGGTTGGCTAATGCAAACTTTGACGAATGCACTGGGAACAAACGCTTGGTATTTAAATCTTTAGCCGCTTGAAAGATCTCATGGGGCATCAGGTGAATGTGTTTCCAGCTTTTATTGTATTGCCCGTTTTCCAGAATGGCCAAATCAAAAGGACCGAATTTTTCACCGATTTCGGCAAAGTGTTTGTCGTAACCACTGTCACCTCCAAGGAATAGATTCTGAGTTGGTGTTTTTAGCACAAAAGATGTCCATAAAGCTTGGTTTCTTTTAATCATTCTTCCTGAAAAATGTCGACATGGAGTTAAGGTAACGTTAAATCCATTTCCCAAATCTACATTATCATACCAGTCTTTTTCAATGATGAGATTTGGGTCGTAGCCCCAATATTCGAGGTGTTCGCCTGTTCCGAGGGCCGTAATTACGGCTTTAACTTTTGATTTTAACTTTACGATCGTTTTGTAATCGAGGTGGTCGTAGTGATCGTGAGAAATGAAGAGGTAATCAATTTCGGGAAAATCATCTACTGAATATCTATCGGTGCCTGCAAACGCTTTGGTGGTAAAACTAAGTGGGGATGCATTTCCACTGAGCACCGGGTCGATAAGGATTTTTTTGCCGTCAACTTGAATAAAATAAGATGAATGCCCAAACCACACCAAGACATTCTCATTGGGGTTTAAATTCTTCAAGTCAGTTTTGTGCGACGGAATGTTGGCTTCAGGTTGTTGACCTTTTTTGTCGCCAAAGGCAAATTCACGCATAACTGAGAAATACGTGGCACCTTCAGTCAAATCTGGGGTAAAACTTTGGTTTTGAAATGCCCCATCTCTGTAATTTGGAGATTTTTTTATAAGTTTCAATCTGGCTCCAGAAGGCATTCTTCCGAAAACGGCCATCCTTAAAAAGGCACTTATGCTCATTGCTGCTGCTATGATAAATATTAAAATTACGGTTCTTCTTTTCATAAACTGACTAATCAGTCAGTAAAGGTTTTGAAATTTTTCGGACTGTTTTTTTTATTTGGTATAAATGGTAAAATGACCTGATGAAATCTAAAAAGAACGTTGTGGAATTTTTTTTTTCTCGAATTATCTTTAGTTAAACGCTTGAGGTTGATGACTTATAAGTATTACTTATGTTTTCATAATTATCATTTATTTGACTTATGCATTGGGCTTTGGTTAACTTGCGGCAAAATTAGACTATTCTTATGACGGTAATCATTTTAATGGTAATAAGACTAGTTTAAATTGCATTATTTTAATATTTAAATCAAAGAAAACATGTTAGGTTTAGGAAAACAATTCCCTACTTTTAAGAAAACGTCAGTAGTTTCTCTGGAAAAAGGAAACGAATTTTATGACATTACCTCGGAAGACCACATCAACGCCGGTAAATGGATGTGTATGTTTTGGTGGCCAAAAGATTTCACTTTTGTATGCCCTACTGAAATAGCAGCATTTAACGCTAAAAATGAAGATTTTGCGGATAGAGATACCATTTTGATTGGTGCTTCTACCGATTCTGAGTTTGTTCATTTGGCTTGGAGAAAAGACCACGATGATTTGAGAGGTTTGAATTTCCCAATGTTGGCAGATACTTCAAAATCTTTGGCGGAGTCGCTGGGCATTTTGGAAGAAAATGAGAAAATAGCCTATAGAGTAACATACATCGTAGATCCTCAGGGTGTTATCCGTTGGGTAAGTGCCAACGACCTTTCGGTTGGTAGAAATGTAGATGAGGTTTTGAGGGTATTGGACGCTCTTCAAACTGATGAACTTTGCCCATGTAATTGGAAAGCAGGTGAAGCAACTTTGGCCGTTTAAGAAAATTAGTTTGGACAGATACTACCCGCAGTTGAACATCGCGGGTAGTATTTTAATTTATACCGAAAATGTTTGCAACAGCTAGTAATACAAAAAAAGGACTTTTTGAATCGGTGAATTTGCCTGAAGATTTGGAAAGTATACTGATAGACCGTTTCAATGAAGTGGATGCAAGGTTTTTGAAAGACCTTAAAATAAACGTAGGAAATGTGCTAAAGGGGCAAAATCTCAGTGAAAAAGAAGCCGCTCTTCTTGCTTTGGCGGTGGCTATCAATGAAAAGCACAGTGTGTTGAGGGCTGCATTGGAAGAAATGGCTGCGAAATTGGGGGCTACTTCTACTGAAATCCAAGAAACTGCGGCTTGTGCGTCGCTTATGAATGCCAACAATATTTTTTATAGATTTAGGCATTTTATGCATACCAATCAAAACTACCAAACCATGCCTGCGGGTATCAGGATGTCGGTGATGATGACTCCTGTGCTGGGAAAGGAGTTTTTTGAGCTGATGAGCTTGGCGGTGTCGGCCATCAATGGCTGCGAGCAGTGTGTTACTTCCCACGAAGCTTCAGTGAAAAATCATGGCGGTACGGAATCTCGAATTTTCGATGCTATAAGGTTAGCGGCGGTTATCAAGAGTTTTGTGGTTCTGCTGTAAATCAGATGAGACTTTCTCCAAAATGGAAGGAATGGAGATGATCTCCGTTCCTTTTTTTATGGAATTTTAGCTACTCTTTTTCTTCAGAATTCCTTTTTCTACATTTTCGTTAAGCAGATTTTCTGCATATTCCCATATAACTTCTGACCCGTTTTTTATAACTTTTTTCTTTTCATAAACGGTCTCAAAGTCAACATTATATTCTTTCCAAGTACCGCCATTGTTGGAAGTATTTTGCAAAAGCGGCTCTAAACGGTCCATCGATTTTGCAAACTTTGCTTCTTCGGTTTCACCTGCCTCAAACTCTTCCCAAATGGTTATTAGTTCTTCTGCTTGCTCGGTGGGTAGAATTCCAAATATACGTTTGGCGGCTAAAAGTTCCTCTTCGGTATTGGTGTGGTTTTTCTGTGTGTCGTAAATAAAAGTATCTCCGGCGTCTATTTCTACTATATCATGAATAAGCACCATTTTGATGACTTTCAGAAGGTCAATGTTGGTATTGGCGTGTTGGGAAAGAATTACCGCCATGATTGCCAAATGCCAGCTATGCTCGGCATCGTTTTCGTTTCTGTCGCTATTCAAAAGCTTGGTTTTTCGCTGAATGTACTTCAGTTTGTCTATTTCTTTTATGAATTCTATTTGTTTTTGGAGATTGGTCATTGTTGCTATTTCTTTGTTCAACCAAATATTTATCTTTTCGACTTCATTGCTTTATATTTTTTTAGACTTGGGTCATTTTTTAGTCTTTCATATTCATCAGAACCTGCCGCAAATAGTGCTATTTTGCCTTCTGCATTGCTGTGAAGCCCCCAGCCGTAGCGTTTGGTAAGTGGTGAGGCCCTAAAGCAGGCTTGTCCTTTGGAGAAAAACGCTTTTCGAGCTTCGTCTAGTTCTTCTTGCAAAAGCTCTTTTTTTGTTGCAAAAACACTAAACAAAACATCGTCTGAAGTGAATTTGTAGGGGTTTTTGTTGACCATCTCAAACTGGAGATTGGCCACAGATTTGGCGTCTCCTTTTTGTGGAGGAATTTCGGCTTTTTCAACCGGACAGTCTTCGGCAATTTCTATAAATGCGTTGAAGTAGTTGGTCGTATGCTCTTTCATAATTTGTGTTTTTGAATGGCCCAAAAAACTATTTTAAGGCAATAAAAATATCCACTTCTGCATTTTCTGGGTTTGAAGATTTGGTTCCGTATACTTCAAAGTCGGTGGTGTAGGCTCTGTCCAAGTCGGTGTTCCAGATTTTCACCCATTCATTGAAAACTATTCCTTCGCTGATATTGCCTTTAGCTGTAAACTGCTGATAGTTTGCAATTTCTATGGTTTTTCCTATCATTCCGTTTGGGATTTCGTCTAAACTGCTTACTGCACAACCCAAAATAGTTGTGTACGGTGCATTGTGATCTTTTTCGTAGTCGGTATAAAGACAGAAAATGGTTTCGTCTATTTTGTTGGGTATCAAACCTGATATGCCCTCACTTCTAAAACGACCCCATAGGGCTGGGATGTCTCTGGCGGCTTCGCCATTGTTGTTACTCGTTCTAACCGAAACACCGATGATATTTATCTTTTGCATTTTTGTTTTTTCTACAAAAATAAATGGCCTATCTGACAGCCCTATGTCAGCAGACTTGGTTTTATTCTTCTTCCAATGGCTGAAACTTGTTGGTGCCTTCTATGCGTTCCCATTCTGAACCAATCGGCTTTTTGAGCATCGGCACTATAGAGCGGTCATAGTTGGCGATGGTATTTACGTCATAAACCATAAAGTTGTTTGGATTTTCTACATAGGCATCGTCTTCGGTACCTGAATAAAACCTCCATCCAGTGTCAAATTCGTCTTCAGGGTCTTCGCGATACATAAAGCCTACCTTCATACCCTCATCTGTAATTTTCCCACTGGCCATGCATGTGCCACCGGTTGGTATGATATCCTGAAATTCTTCTATTTTCGATTGCATAAAATTTGTATTGAAATGTAAAGATATTGAAAATATGGTTTTCAATACCGAAATTCAATGAAGCGGGCGTTTTTTAATCATACCACCTTTGGTGTCCTTTACGCTATTCATCACCACAAAAGCGTCAGGTTCAATTTTCTCTATTTCTGAGTTGAGTTTGTTGAGCTCAAGTCTAGTAACCACTGTATATAGAATATCTGTTTCGAGCATTTCACCACGTTTTCCGTATCCACTTTTGCCGCTGTAAACCGTAACGCCCCGGCCTATTTTATCAATTATCATCCGTCTTATTTCCTCGTTTTTAGGCGAAATTATGGTCACGCCGGTGTATTCTTCGAGTCCTTCGACTATAAAATCGAGGGTTTTGGAAGCCGCCAAGTAAGTTATCATTGAGTAAAGAGCAACCTCCATTCCTAAAAAATAGGCCGCCGCACCAAAAATCATCACATTGATGACAATGATAATGTCGCCAATGGTGGTACCGAATTTGCGGCTCAAGTAAATGGCCAAAACCTCCGTGCCGTCTATAACCGCTCCACCCCGGATAGCAAAACCGATACCCGCACCAAGGAAAAAACCACCAAAAATGGCTACCAGAAGGTTGTCGTTGGTAACATTTGGAAATGTAACCGTGGCCAATACCAATGCCAAGCCGGAAATAGCTAGGGCGGTCTTAATGGCAAATTGCCGTCCTACTATTTTGTAGCCCATGATTACGAATGGCAAGTTGATGCCCACAATAAGGTAGGAGAGGGGTATTTTGGTCAAGGCTGAAATCAAAAGTGAAATGCCTGTGGCTCCGCCGTCTATAAAGTGATTGGTAAGTAAAAATCCCTTAAATCCGAAGGCTGCCGAAAAGATGCCAATGGTAATTAGAACAGTATCTTTTGTGAGTCGTTTTGAAGCTGTCATTGTTGATGCACAAGGGTTGGTTTAATAAAAGAATGGTTTTGGCGGAATAAAAATTCCATCAACCAGCATAAAGCCAACGTAACAAATAAATTTTTCTTACGCTTCGAGCTCTGATTCTAATGAAAAAAGGCAGAATTTCTCGGATTACTCTACAATTGTCCTAAAAGTGAGGTTTACCCGCGGTTTAGAAACCAACTTGGTAGGTGGAAGCCTATGCAGCCAATGTGTTTGGGTGGTGTCTTTCATGACCAATAAACTGCCGTGCTCGAGTATCAACTCAATTTTTTCTTTGGACTTCTTATGCTTGAACGCAAATTTCCGCTCTGCTCCGAAGCTGAGCGAACCTATGGCTCCATTTTTTTTGAGGTCTTTTTCGCCATCACTGTGCCATGCCATCCCTTCATCACCAGAATGATACAGGTTTAGGAGGCATGAATTGAAGGTCTCTCCAGTTTCGTTTTCTATTAATTGTTTCAGCTCTAAAAGCTCTTTGGTCCACAAAAGTGCGTGTTTGGTGGTGTTGGAATAGGTATATTCAAAGGGTTTTTCGCCATACCAGGCCACTTTACGTTTAGTGATTATTTTCTTTCCAAAAATCACGGCTTCGTCGTTTCGCCATTCTATATTTTCTAACAGTGCCTTCAAATAATGATTTGCCGCTTCTTGATTCAGCAATTTTCCGTAATAATTCACAGTTCCTTCATAAGGCAACCAGTTTTTTGAGGCGTCCGGTTTGAAATCAAACAAGTCCATTTTTCCAGATTATATATTTACTTTTCATACAATGACCACACGGTCTAAAATTATGCTTTATTGCTTCTTGTTCAGAACCAAAGAACACCCTATTCTGTTTTTTTATTCTTTTTCCTTAACGGCAGCCGAGTGTTCCGTAGATTTTGAGATTAAGATTTCCGCCCAAACAAATTTGTTTTTGGCGGATTTACCGATGTAAATCTAAGGCGTTTATTTCAGAATGTTTTATCATCTTTTCAGGTTAGAGCGTCATGAAAAATGATGCCCAAAGTATGGCGTTCTCCGCTATGAATTTCGCTTACACCATGTTTCATATTTACTCTATAATAACCTTTTGAGCCTTTTATTGGTCTGAAATTGGTGGTAAAAACCAGCATATCGCCCTTATTTGGTTTCAAAACTATGGCCTTGGATTGGGCTCTTGGTGTTTGTTGGGTAAGTACAAACTCGCCGCCAGTGTAATCCTCTTCGGGTTGGTTCAGAAACAACACGGTTTGAATGGGGAAAAACACATCGCCATACAGATCTTGGTGCAAAGTGTTGTAACCTCCCATGCCATATTTTAAAATCAGAACAGTTGGTTTTAATTGGTCATTTTTATGGCATTTTTCCAACATTTCTTCATGAGTTTCTGGAAATTCTGTTTCGATATTTAGGACTTTAAACCACAGATTTGCTATTGGTGCAAGCTTTGGATAGATAGCTGTTCTAATTTCTGAAATAAGATTTGGAAGTGGGTATTTGAAATATTTGTATTCACCCAGTCCAAATCTGTAGCGTTCCATAAACACTGTTTTTCTATACCATGCGGCATTGCTGTAGTTTTCAATAAACTCTTCACAGAGATTTGCCGAAAGAAAATTTGGAATGATAGCATAGCCGTTCTCATGCATAGATTCGCCAAAAGCTTTCCAGTTTACTTCGTCCAGTTTTGTGCTTATTTCGTTATTTTCCATTCTCATTAGGGGTTTAGTTTTGCACTTTCCCAACCAATAATGGCGGTTTTTCTGGTGGTTCCCCACATATATCCGCCCAGATTTCCAGACGATTGGATAATCCTGTGACAGGGAATCAAAAACGCCACTGGATTGCTGCCGATGGCCGTTCCAACAGCTCTGGAGGCACTGGGTTTGTCGATTTGTTGTGCTACGGTGCCATAGGTGGTTAATTGTCCCATGGGTATTTTCAAGAGCGTTTCCCAAACTTTTAGCTGAAAGTCTGTGCCTTTTAGGTGCAGTTTTACTTCTTTGAGCTTGGTCCAGTCGTTTTGAAAAATAAAAAGGGCATTTTGTTGTAAAATATCTAGTTTTCTTTGAAAAATAGCCTCTGGAAAATGACTTTGAAGCGTTTCGAAAGCTGATTGCTCATTATCATAAAATGCCATGTGACAGATACCCTTTTCGGTGGATGCCACAAGGATGTTTCCAAAAGGACTTTCGGCAAAACTGTAGTTTATCTTCAGGTTTTTGCCTCCGTTTTTATATTCTGATGGTGTCATGCCTTCAATATTTACAAACAAATCGTGCAAACGACTAGTGCCTGAAAGGCCAGTTTCATGGGCAGTTACGAAGACTGAGGTTTGGTTGGCTTTTAAAAGTTTCTTGGCATGCTCAACGGTGGTGTATTGTAAAAACTTCTTGGGACTTGTGCCTGCCCACTCGCTAAAGAGCCTTTGGAAATGAAAAGGACTCAGATGAACTTTTTCGGCCACTTCGTCTAGGTTGGGTTGGGCTTTGAAATTGTTTTTGATAAAATCAATTGCTTCGGCTATTCTATCGTAATTCAGTTTGTCTTGCGTTTCCATATTCTCATTTTGATGGTACAAATGTCGATATAGTTTTCTTTCCAAAAAATCCGATTCTTGCTAAGATTTGTAGAAATATGTTTTACGAATTCGATTTTTTAGGCAAACATTTGCAGTTTTGGAAAATACTGGTACTTTTTATTTTTCAAAATTCTATTAGTCAATCAGTTAATCTTATTTTTTTGGAATTTTTAATTCAAAATAACACTGTTGAGCAATCTCTTTGTCGGTCTTATTGCATATTTAAGGTGTTGATATCCCACCATCGCCACTTAATTTTACCGCCAAGTTTTGCTTTATATGCAAAATCGACTATCATTTATTCAACCTATAATTTTCATGAAATCTTATCTTTTAGTCATTTTATTGGCCTTGCTGGGCTTTAATGCCTTTTCGCAAAGCACCAAAGCACCTGCCTATCCGCTCATCACGCATGACCCATATTTTAGTATTTGGTCAAACACCGATCAACTGAATGCTTCGCCAACTAAGCATTGGACGGGCAACGCTCATTCATTGACGGGTTTTCTGAAAGTTGATGGCACTATTTATCAATTTTTGGGTGCCGAAAGCCCAAGTTTCAACAATATTTTGCCAGCGGGCGATGATGTAAATTATCAAGCAAAATACACTGAAACTGCCCCTACTGATGATTGGATGAAATCAACCTTCAATGATAGCCAATGGAAAACGGCCATTGCACCCGTAGGTAACATTGATGGAGTCTCAAAAACACGTTGGACTTCGAGAGACATTTGGTTTCGTCGCACTTTCACGCTTGATAAAGTTGATTTCAATGAGCCATTGCTCAAATTACAACATGATGATGATGTTTGGGTCTATCTCAATGGCGAACTCATCTACACGGCTCGCTGCTGTGCAGGAAAATATTTGATGTTGCCAATGTCAGCCGAGATGAAATCTAAGCTGAAAAAAGGTAAAAACGTTTTTGCGATTCACGTAATCAACACGGGCGGTGGTGCATTGGTCGATGTCGGAATTGTACAAAAAGCTATTCCTGCTAAAGCTCAAAATATCGTTTTGGCTGAACAAAAAAGCGTAAAAATCAATGCTACACAAACTATTTATGAGTTTTCTTGTGGAAAAATCGACCTCAATGTTACGTTTACATCGCCTTTATTGATAAAAGATTTAGATATTTTAGCTCGCCCAGTTTCCTACGTTTCTACCAGAGTAAAAGCTAATGATGGCAAAAATCATGCAGTAGAATTGAGTTTTGCGGCCTCGACCGATATTGCTTGCAATGTCAACTCGCAGGAAGTTTCGGCTAATAAATATGTGGCAAATAACCTCAGTATTTTGAAAGCTGGCACAACCGAACAAGCTATTTTGAAGAAAAAAGGCGATGATTTACGCATCGACTGGGGCTATATGTATGTAGCGGTTGCGAATGATAAAAACATCAGCCAATTAGTATCTGATAATGCAAAACCTTTTCAAATAGGAAAAACTGCTGCAAAAACTGGCAAAAAGTTATCCTTGCACACAGTTGCAAATATGGGAAGCATCGGCAGTCAGGCAAAAGAACAAGTAATAATGTTGGGCTATGACGACCTTTATTCGATTCAATATTTTGGTAAAAACTTGTTGCCGTGGTGGAAAGAAGACAAAGCGACTACGATTGAAATGCTCATGGCAAAAGCCTCGAAAGAATATCCGAGTATCATCGAAAAATGTCAGCAAACCAACGAGATGATATATAATGATGCTCTAAAATCAGGTGGAGCAGATTACGCAGCTCTTTGTGAATTGGCTTATCGTCAGGCAATTTCGGCCCATAAATTGGTGAAAAGTCCAGAAGGAGAGATTTTGTTTTTATCGAAAGAAAATTTTAGCAATGGCTCAATCAATACCGTTGATGTGACTTATCCATCTGCTCCGTTGTTTTTGGTTTATAATCCCGATTTGCTGAAAGGTATGCTCAATGGTATTTTTTATTATAGCGAAAGTGGAAAATGGAAAAAACCTTTTGCGGCTCATGATTTGGGAACGTATCCGTTGGCCAATGGACAAACGTATGGCGAAGATATGCCAGTAGAAGAATGTGGAAATATGATAATTCTGGCGGCGGCTATTTGTAAAGCCGAAGGCAAAACTGATTATGCAAAAAAGCACTGGGAAACCATCAAGATTTGGGCAGATTATTTGAGCAAAGAAGGTTTCGACCCAGCTACGCAACTTTGCACCGATGATTTTGCGGGACATTTGGCTCGTAACACCAATCTTTCGATAAAAGCCATTGTGGCTCTCGAAACTTTCACGCAGTTGGCAAAGCAATTGAACGAAACCGAACTTTACAACAAATACGAAAAACTCACAAGAGAATACGTAACAAAATGGCAAGAAATGGCCTCAGCAGGCGACCATTATGCTTTGACTTTCGACAAAAAAGATACTTGGAGTCAGAAGTATAATTTGGTTTGGGATAAAGTATTGAAGCTGAATTATTTCCCGAGAAGTGTATTTGAAAAGGAAGTGAAATATTATCTCACCAAACAAAATCAATTTGGCTTGCCACTCGACAGTCGTGCGACTTACACTAAATCTGACTGGATAGTTTGGACATCGGTTTTGACTGACAACAAAGCAGATTTTGATGCTTTGTTGAAGCCAATTTATTACTATTCACAAAATACTACCAGCCGTGTGCCTATCAGTGACTGGCACGATACAAAATCAGGAAAAATGGTAGGTTTTCAAGCAAGAAGTGTGGTTGGCGGCTATTTTATGAAAGTTTTAGAAGATAAATTTAAGGATAAATAAAAAACTTTTTTGATTGAAATTTTGTAGTCATTTTAGCTCCTCTTTATTTTTTATCAAGAAAACTCATGACTGTTTATTTCATAATTCCAGGCCTAGGAAATTCGGACGAAAATCATTGGCAAACACATTTTGAGAATTCGGGCGAAAATTTCGTGAGAATCAACCAAAAAAGCTGGGATGAGCCAGATTGTGAGGATTGGGTTCTGAATATTGAGAACGCAATTTCGAGCCATGAACCTTCCGAGGTTGTTCTGGTAGCTCACAGTTTGGGATGTACAGCTGTGGCTCAATGGGCAAAACGATTTCCGAAAGCCATAAAGGGGGCACTTTTGGTGGCTCCCAGTGATATTGAAAATCCGGTTTATACTTTTCCGATGGCGGGATTTACGCCTATACCAACCGAGAAGTTGCCATTCAAAAGTATTGTTGTTTCCAGTACAAACGACATTTGGGTTTCGGAAGAGCGAGCCAGATATTTTGCAGAAACTTGGGGTAGCGAATTTATAAATATCGGTGAAGCTGGCCATATCAATGTTTCGGCTGGTTATGGAGAATGGCCTTATGGATTGGAGCTTTTGAGAAAGTTTGATTAATGAATAATCACAACTTCAAAGTAAGTGCAGTGGTAATTGTAAAATCAGTTTTACTTGATTGCTTATCGTTTGTAAAAATCTTCTTGTCGGCATAAAGAAGTTTGGGCTCTATTCGCCAAAGCATATTTTCTGACAATTTGTGGTCATAATTTAGCGAAATTCCGGATGTTTTGAAACCCAGTTTTGACTCGGTTTGTTCAATGATTTCGTTTGCATCCGCATAATATTCAAGTCTAAGAGCCAATTGGTTATCATTATTTAGACGGAGTTTAGAAATTATAACTGGGGAATACCAATGAGCTTTTTTTGTACCATTCAACCCAAATTCTGTACCGATATCAAACCCAATTAAAAGATCCAAGTTTTTCCTAACTTGCAATTGAGTATAAAAATTGTGAAAAACACGGCTGATTCCCAAGGAATCGGGCTTGTCTGAACCCACAAAGTTGCTGTAGTTTACAAACACTTTTTCGTTTGGTCTATAATTTATCTGAGCCCCGAAAGAAGGTTTTCTGATACCATCTGGCCTCTTGATTTTTTGCCAACCATTCAATGCCAAAATGGAAGCATTCCATTTTTCGTTTTTTGAAGCAGAAGAAAGTTTAAAGCCTGTTTCGTAGTAAGGGGAGTTTTCAGCCAAAAGACTTCTGGTCAAGGTCCAACAATCGGCTCCAAGAGCACTTTCAAAACCTATATGCGAAGGCATAATACCCGCATCGAGCCAAATATTTCTATTTTTGACGATTTTGATGCCGGCATTGGCTTCGTAAATTATTCTTGCCCAGGAAGGCTCGTTGGAGAGGTTATATCGTGGATAATTTCCTGCCATTAAAGCCACATTTCCTCTAAAAGTTTTATTGGAATAGCTTGCTTTCAAGAAAGCCAAGTTCATTTGAATCGCTCCTAATTTTTTATGGTTGTAGATGAAGCTGGGTTTTTCTTCATCTACAACTTTGCTGAAATCGCTACTATAATACAGTTCTCCATACCCGCTGAATGTTAGTCGTTTATTGCTATTTTCTTGTGCTATAGCATGCAAGGCAACTAAAATCAACAGTATACTTATAGAATATTTCATACTTCTTCTCTTATCAGATTTACGTGGTTTTGTGGTTGGTAAATTAATGGAATATCTTCTACTATCACATCGCTTTTGTCCAAACCAAAGGCTTTTTCGTCGCTTTGACCTAAGTGCTTGAGTTTGAAGTAGGCATTGAGTAAAAGACCATCTCGCAAAGTAAATTCATTTTCTACAGATAGGAACTTCTCGATAACAACAAATTTAAAATCCGGCTCACTGTTGTATTTGGTTGAACCGTCCGGCCTAATGTGGAGGTTCAGTTCTTTATTTAGTACCAATTCCTTTACGATTTTTTTGAAGTAAAGTTCGGTTTTGGGTTGTACCCTAAAGCCTACATTGATATTTGCCTTAATCACCTTGTCATCTAGGAGTTCGGTTACATTATAGGATAGCGTGTAAGGCTCGGTAGTTCTATGGATATGTACAAACCAATAGACATCAGCACGTTTGGGTTTTTTAGCAAAAATTGATTTGATAATTTTTTCTTCAATTTCGTACCTTCTGTCGGCCTTTGTGAGGTAGACCAAATGTGTTGCGAATTTGGGAATTGCATCATCCTCGCTCAATTCCTGAAGTTGATTGATGTGCTTGCCAAGTTCCTCAAATTTGGTAAACTTGTTGTTGATTTTTCGGGCATAATACCAGATGTACATCACCATAAAAATGAACAATTCGAAGAATAGAAACATCCAACGTTCTTTGATTTTGGAAACATTGGCTATGAAAAAGGAGATTTCAACAGTAGCAAAAATCAGTAAGATTCCGAATACCAGATACTTGTTCCAATGTTTTTTGTAAAGAAGAAAATAACTTAAAAGTACGGTGGTCATCATCATGGCTACGGTAATAGAAAATCCGTAAGCCGCTTCCATGTGTTCCGAGGAGCGGAAGTAAAGAATCATCATGATACAACCCACCCAAAGAATATTATTGACACTCGGAATATATATTTGGCCTTTGGTTTCTGTTGGTTGACGGACTGCCA
This sequence comes from Leadbetterella sp., assembly GCA_035299025.1. Lineage (GTDB taxonomy): Bacteria > Bacteroidota > Bacteroidia > Cytophagales > Spirosomataceae > Leadbetterella. The sequence goes on along the minus strand of DATGXK010000008.1, from coordinate 101,485 downwards.
CCCTAGGCCAGAAGTTAAGATTAATGGCCTCACTAATAAGTGTATAGCTGCCACTTATGAGAGCTTGTGAAGCTATTATGGTGGCCATCGTGGCTACTATTATTCCTGGGATCAAAAACCACTCAGGCATGATTTCGTAGAAGGGATTACGGCCATTTAAAAACTCTTGTCCTTGATTTAAGGCCCAAGCAGATTGACCGAGATAGTTTGTAAGTAGTGCGATTTTTACGAAAAGCCACGTTATTCTGATGTTTTGTCTGCCACAGTGGCCAAGGTCAGAGTAGAGTGCCTCGGCACCTGTGGTTGCTAGAAAAACGGCTCCTAATAACCAAAAACCTTTGGGATATTGCGTGAGCAATTCATAGGCATAGTAGGGATTGAGGGCTTTAAGTACATTTGGAAAATGCATGATTTGACTTAAACCCAAAACAAAAAGCATAGAAAACCAAACAACCATAATAGGCCCGAAAGTACCGCCAACTTTCTGTGTACCAAAGCGTTGGAAAAAGAAAAGAAATGACAAAATGACGATAACAATGGGCACGGTTTGGATATTCTCTAACCCTTTAATGTTCTGAATACCCTCAACAGCTGAGGCCACTGAGATGGGCGGCGTGATGATACCGTCGGCAAGTAGGGTGGTGGCTCCTAAAATGGTGGGAATCACCAGTTTTTTACCATACCTTTTTACCAAAGCATATAACGAAAAAATACCACCTTCTCCATGATTATCGGCTTGTAAAGTCAGCCAGATGTATTTGATGGTAGTCTGAATCATGAGCGTCCAGAATATACATGAGATACCCCCGAATATGAGATTCTCGGTTATAGGTTTGGTGCCAATAATGGCTTTGAGAACATATAGTGGGCTTGTTCCGATGTCTCCGTAAATGATGCCCAATGCGACCAAAAGCGATGCCGCAGTAACTTTATTGGTTATGTTTGACTTATTCATTTTCGATTGTTTTTTGAAATTCTAATATGTATATCTTTATTTTTTCTATTTGCTTATTTACATCTGTAGATAGATTTATTGAACTATGGGTTTGAAAATCAACTATTTCTATTGCTATTTGAGACAAAGAAGATTCGAAGTTTTGCAGATTTTGAATAAGCAAAAGATGATTTAAACCCTGATATAGTTGATCTGCAAAAAACCTTAGTGGAGGATAATCAGGCGTTGATGTTGCTAGAAGTTTGAGCTGGTTGCAGTTCTCAAAAAGCACTACTATTTGAGAAGCGATTTCTTTGGTCATTTTCATGTTGCAAAGGAATACCTCAGAGCATCATGAAAAAGTAAAGAAATGAGTGAGATTATAAAGAAAATATAAAGAACAAATTCTCTTAATTATTCGAACCGATAACCCACGCCACTTTCGGTAATAATGTGAAGGGGTTTGTTGTGATTCTGCTCTATTTTTTTTCGTAAAGAGCCCACAAAAACGCGAAGATATTGAGTTTCGAGCTGTGCTCCGACTCCCCATATTTCTTTTAAAATATATTGATGAGTCAGTACTCGGCCCTCGTTTTTTGCAAAAAGTAATAACAAGTTATATTCGGTAGCCGTCAATTTTAGAGTTTCTTGGTTTCGTTTGACAGTTCTGGAAACGAAATCAATTTCTAGATCACCACATACTTTCTTACTATCGGTATTGTCGGTGTAATTTCTACGAATGGCTGAACGAATTCTTGCCAGAAGTTCGGCATTTCGGAAGGGCTTGGTGAGGTAATCTGTGGCACCATTGTCTAAGGCTTCCACGATGTCTTTTTCGTTGTTAATGACAGAGAGAATAATGATGGATTTATTGTACCAAGTTCTGAGTTCTTTTAAAACTTCATGCCCACTTTTGTCGGGTAATCCTAAATCGAGCAAGATCAATTCGGGAGGGTGATTTGCGGCCATCAAAATTCCTTCCCGTGCATTTTCGGCCTGCCAGACCTTGTAGTCATTGCTTTCAAGGTTGATTTCAAGCAATTTCCGAATCTGGGGTTCGTCGTCTATTATTAGTATTTCTGCTTTATTCATTTTTGAGTTTGTTGATGTACGAAACTTCTACGGGAATACTAATCTGAAATTTTAGTCCGTGAGGAATTACATTTTCGGCCTCAATAGTGCCATTATGAGCTTCTACGAATCCTTTTACAATCGACAGACCGAGGCCTATTCCTCCGGCCTTGGTATTGTTTCCGCGGAAAAATTTTTCAAAAATCTGTTCCAAATTTTCCACCGATACACCAGGACCCTCGTCTTGAATGCTAAAAAGTAGTTTGCCGTCTTTTATGCAACTTTCTACATGAATTTTGGTGTTTGGTGGCGAATATTGTTGAGCATTCTGGAGTAAATTGAAAATGACCTGTTCGATGATGCCTGAGTCGATTTTACATAAGGGAAGTTTGTCTTTTTCAAGAAAAACTATTTGTGAACGCTCTTCATTTCGTTCAATTTTTTGGATTGTAGCATGAATCAGGTCATGGATGTCTTCCCAATCGTAGCTCAGTTTTAGTGTGCCGCTTTCTAGCCGGCTCATATTCAATAGGTTTTCGACCTGCCCATTCAGCCTTACGGATGCTATATCTATTTGATTAAGAATTTCCCCTTGGTTTTCGAGAGAAATATTCCGATTATCCTTCAAGGTGTCTACAGAACTGAGAATCGTAGATATTGGCGTTCGAAGCTCATGGGAGAGAGAATTGAGCAGTGTATCGTAAAGTTTCAATGTTTTTTCCTTCTCTTCTTTGTCTCTGGATTTTTGCTCTTCTTTTCTGATCTGGTAGGTAAGTACTGCATTTATAAGTGCAATGATGAAATAGAGAAAAAACATGAAGAGGTCTTCGGTACTTCCAATGTGGAATGTGAAAATCGGTGGTATAAAAAAGAAATTCCAAATAACGGCACTCAGAACTGCTGCAATCAAAACTGGAACAATATCAAACAGCATGGCTAATGCCGAAACCACCATGAGTAGAATCATTGCCACTACACGGTAACCGATGAGTTCTTTGCTCAGAAAACAAATCAATGAAACGCCGAATACCAAGCTTAAGCTCCAGAGTAGTTGGAGCTGAACTGAATAATTTCTATTTGGGAAGAAACTCAAAATTTTCTCTGCTTTTGAGCAAATTTAAACCATCATGTATAAAGATTGTATAAAGATTTGGTTTTCGGTTATGAGAAAATTTTAATAAGCTTATTTAACAAACTCCAAAATATCGGCCGGTTGGCAGTCTAGGGCTTTACAAATAGCTTCTAAAGTGCTGAATCTTATGGCTTTGGCTTTTCCGGTTTTTAGAATGGAGAGGTTCGAAAGTGTTAAGTCTACTTTTTCGGAAAGTTCGTTCAACGACATTTTTCGCTTGGCCATCATTACATCGAGGTTCACTATTATGGGCATAATCTATATCGTTAAGTCGTTTTCATTTTGAATTTCTATACCTCTTTTAAAGATATTGGAGATGACATATATTATGGCCGCCATAAGGATAAATGCCTCACTGTCAGCCCAAAATCTGTTTAAAATGTCTAGGTCTAAACCACGATGTTCCAAATACCTGACCGATTCTCGGGCTAAATAGCTAATGATGCCAATAGAAAATGTATAATAGCTGATTTTGGAAATTTTGTCAGCCACATACTCGCTGAATGGTTTTGACAAACTGAGTTTACTCACCAACTCGATCACCACGTAAAATAGGTAGGCTTTCAACATGGCTATAGCCAAAATGAAGCTATACATGCAATAATAAGCATCTTCTGAATAGGCAAACAACTTACTTAAATCTAGTTTTTCGTAAAGTCTAGAAACGAGTTCGGGTTTGTAGATACTCATCACAAAATTGACCAAGAGGGCTCCGGCCTCAATACAGAGACCAATAAAAATGATCCAAGCTATTACTCTGAGGCCGTAAAATACATACTTATTAGTGTTTGACATTTTTGTACTATTTTTAAATTATGTGACAAACGTAATAAATATTTATTGATAAACAATAAATATACATTAAAAATAACTAAATATTTTTTGTTTTAGTAAATTGAAAATTGGTTTGACCCAAAAATTGAATCAAAGAATTTCTTAATAAGTGAAATTTAAAATTGGCAAATCAATTAAATATCTTGCCCAAATGTAAGTAGGTTATGGTCAGGGTCGAGGAGTGAAAATTCTTTCATTCCCCAAGGTTTTATCTCCAGATGACCTGCTTTTGGCATCATTAGTTTTTTGTCGATGGCTTGCTTGTACCATTCTTCAATGTTGTTGGTTCGGATATATACCTGACCGTAGTTTTCGAGGGGATTTAAGTCACGGAACTCAAAAAAGTGAATTTGAATGCTGTCTTTTTCGACCATTAGATAACCCTCATAGTCTGCACTGCCGAAAAAGTCAAAGCCGAGTTTGTCTATGTAAAAGTCTTTGCTATCGGCTTTGTTCCGCATCGGTAATTTGGGATTGATGGAAGTCAACATAAATGTATTTGGTTAAGAATTATTCGGTTTTACCTTTTAAACTGGCATAAATGGCCATGGCATGACCGTGGCCGAGTTCAAACTCCTCTTTGAGCCAATTGGTTATTTCGGTTGCTTTTATACTTTTCGGAATTTCTCCTCCCACCATAAAGCCTTTCTCTTCTGCTAGTTTTCTAAAATCTTCTGGCGATTTACCGGTTTTGGTTTTGATATTGTCTATGTAGGCCTTGAATGACATGGAATTAAAGTTTTTTCCAAATATATTAATATTTTTTGTCAACTAAATTCTTTTTAAAGGTTGTGAGAGAATCTTCATTTTGTGAGTTTAGCCATAGCTCTAACCGGAAATGTACCCACGCCTTTAAATTTGGGCGGAATGGCACTAAAAGCAAAGCCGTCATTTGGCAATAAACCAAGGTTGCAGAGGTGCTCCACAATAAGGATTTCGGCTCCCAAAAGTGTAGTATGTACAGGTCTAGCTTTGGTTTGGGTATTGTCTATATTGTGCGAGTCGATTCCAACCAGTTTTACGCCGCATTCTTTGAGGTAAAGGGCCGCTTCTTCTGTAAGGTAGGGATGATTTTCATAATATTTATCAGTATTCCAATGCTCTGACCAGCCTGTGTGTATCAGCACAGCTTTATTTCTGAGTTCAAGGTTGAGCAGATGTGCCTTGCTTATGGCCAATGTTTCAACATACGGCACACTTATCACAATGCCATCCAGATCAGTGAAACATTCCAGACCTACTTCTGAAAGGTCTTTGCCGTGTTCAAACCTGTGAAAAGGGCAGTCGAGGTAAGTGCCTGTGTTGGTTACCATTTCTATTTTGCCAATCTGAAACTCCGTGCCCTCGGCGTATAGTTTTCTGGAGTCTTCACGACTCAGATAATCGCACACAATAGGAGCCGGTAGACCTTTGTAAGTTACTAATCCATGCTCAATCGTATGACTGAGGTCTATGAGAAGGCTCTGTTCTTGGTATTGCTCGGTACGATTTCGTTTATGAGGCTCTGAAATAATTTCCTTATTGGAAATCTTCGTTTCTCCAACCATAAGTAGCCTAAGGTCTGCCACGATATAATCGCTCAGCTTTTTGTCAGAAATATCATCACCTACAATGTCGAGTCGGAAATCTTGGCCTTTAAGGCTTCCTCCATTTGTAAAATATATTTCAAAGTCAAATTTTACTCTTTTCTCCATATGTTTCTATTTTAGGCGTTCCAATTGGCCCTTTCTTTTAACAATATTTTTATAGTCCCACTGAATTTCTCGGGCTTTATTGAGCCATCTACTCAGGTCCGTAGTGCTTATTTCTTCCAATTTTTTGTAGAATATGCTTGCATCTTTGAATTTTCCGGTGCCCATTTGTAAGTTTTCTTCTTCAAAACTTGCTCCGCTCCAAAACATCAGCCGGATACCCATTTTTTGTTTACTGTAACCGACTATGGGGTTGCCATCCAAAAACCAAACTGGATGGGCATGCCATATTTTGGAGTCGGCATCTGGCAGGTTTTTATGAATAAATGTGGCCAGGAAATCACAAATTTCACCCTCTGAAGGGTCAAGCTGATTGTTATAGGTTTCGATAGTCATCTTTATGGAAAATTTACATTGGAGCTTTATTTATCAAATTCAGAAAGAATTTTTCGGGTGATTTCTTTGCGACAATTGGCGAAATTTTGGCCATTGTTTTTTCTATCCTGCAAAAGTCTTGTAGCAAAAAAATATACCTTACCATTTTTTTCTTCCCAACCGACCCACCAGCCGGTGTTTAGTCCTTTGTCGCGGGTCCAGCCTGTTTTGGCTCGAAGTGAATAACCTTCTCTTTGCTCGTTTATCATCGCAGTTTTTACGATTTCCATATTTCTCCGAGAAAAGGGCAGTTTGTTTTCATAAAGATTTTGCAAGAAAAGCACTTGATTGACTGGCGAAACACCGAATGAGCCAAAATTCCAAAAATCAGGGTCTATTTGGCTTAGGTCACTATTTCCATATCCGGTTTTTGTGAGGAATTTTTGATAATTCTCTTTCCCGATTTTTTTTGCTAATTCTACAAAAAGCCAACCAGCAGATACTTGAAAGGCTTCTTTTACGGTCATATCATGATAGATTTCAGGCCTATATCCATATTTTACGGTATCAGTACTGCCAATCCATTTTACTGTATCATTTTCACTTTTTATGGTATTGGTTTCCAATGCTATAAGCAAGTTCGGTATTTTAAAAGTGGAAGCTGGAAGAACTTCTTGGTATATTTGGGTAGTATCAGACACGATATATTGTTTTCTGGAATAATCATAAATGACGACCGAGCCTTCGACGTTACAGGAGTCAAAATATCGTTTGAAATCACTTCGGATTACCGTATTTTTCAAGGTTAATCTGGTATTTGCCTCTGAAAAATGGCTCTTTTTTGAGCATGAAAAGAGCACAAGGCTAAGAAGTAATATTGAGGTTATGCCTATGATTTTCATTTTGATATTTTATTCAAAAAAGTTTAAGCTCGCGTTGATAAACAAACTCTAGGAATCGCTGGGTGCGAGAAAAACCAATAGTGTTTATCAAATGTATGAAAATTCATTTTGTTTGAAGATCAAATGTTAGGATGAAAAGGACTTTAATTTTAAGACTGAAAATAATATTTGATGATTTGGACAACTGCAGTGAGTATAATAACACCCAAAACTATGTATCGAAAGACGAGTTCTGAGGTCCGTTTCAAAAGTAATTTTCCGAGGTAAGTACCGAGTATACTGACGCCAATTAGAAAAGGAATGAGGAAAAGATACCCCTTGGAAAAGTAGCCATTGGACACATATACGACGGCCCTACTGAAATCAACGCCCAAATCGATAAAGGCCGAAGTGGCCACAAAGGCGTCTTTGGAAAGCTGAAATGCCGAGAGCGTAATGCCCCGAATGGCTCCACCAGTACCAGCAATTCCAGCCAAAAAGCCAGATGCTACACCGCCCAGTACCAGATTCTGATTGGTTTGTTTGAGGGTTTTGTTGAAATTTATGAATAGGTAAATTGCCAACACCACCAGCATCATATTCATGCCCAATTCTATTTTTTGAGTGGGCAAAAAAGTAGTAATATACGCCCCTATTATTACAAAAATAATGGCCGGTATCCCCAGTTTGATGGCAATGTCTTTGTTGATGCCCTTGCGGAAAAGTGCAATTTTGGACAAATTACTGAATACATGAAAAACCGCTGTGATGCCTAAAACGGTTTTGAAGTCGAAAAACAAGGAGGCTATCGGAATAAAAAGTATAGACGAGCCAAATCCCGAAACTGTTCCGATGATTTCGGAAATCAAAGCCAGAAAAACAAAAAGTGCATATTTTCCCATTAGCCTACGTTTACCCCAAATAAATAGCCAACGAGGGCGGTTAAGCCCATAGCTAAGGTTCCCCAAATAGTTATTCTGAGAATAGCCTTGGTTATGCTAGATCCTCCTATTCGGGCCGATATTATACCCAAAATGACCAGAAAAAGAATGGAGGAACCATATAGTGCGTATTCTATTTGGCCAACGGGCCAAAAAAGTGCAACAAGCAAAGGCAAAATGCCTCCAACTGTAAATGCCAGCCCTGATGCCGAAGCGGCCTGAATCGGATTGGCTTGGCTGATTTCGTTGATGCCCAATTCGTCTCTAATATGTGCTCCGAGGGCATCACTTTCGGTTAGTTCTTTGGCTACTTGCAGGGCCGTCTCTTTTTTGAGTCCTCGTTTTTCATAGATTATGGCCAGCATCTGTAGTTCTTCTTCGGGCATTTCTTCCAATTCCTTGGCTTCGCGGGCTATATCTGATTTCTCGGTATCGGTTTGAGAACTCACCGAAACGTATTCGCCAGCAGCCATAGACAATGCCCCAGCCACCAGGCCTGCTACGGTAGCCAGAACTATCGGTTCTCTGGATGCACTGGCCGCAGCTATGCCGATAGCAATACTCGAAATAGAGATGATGCCGTCGTTGGCACCGAGCACTGCCGCACGGAGCCAGTTGCTGCGATGTATGTAGTGGTTGTCTAAGTAGTTATCGATAGTTAGCATATTTTTAGAAAGAGAAGTTTGTTTAGAAAATTGAGATAGAAGGACCTTATTTATCCAAACTTACTGAATTTTGAACCAAAAAAGAAGGCAAAGCGGCAGATTTTGGTATGATTGATAATCTGAATGGAGACTTCAGAGACCCAATATCTGTTTTAGAAACGATTTTTTTGTTGATAGTGCAATACTGTAACACCCCCGTCGTAGGCCGTGGCACTTGCAAGTGCAAGACTCTGTATTTCAGTGAGTTTATCGAAAATTCTCATGCCTTTGTTGATCAGAACGGGATTTAGAAATATATAAAAATCGTCTATATGGCCACCGGCAACGAGCGACGATACAAAACTAGCACCGCCATATACCAACATGTCTTTACCTTTTTGACTCTTAAGTTTTGTGATTTCGTCGGCTAGCTCACCTTTTACAAGCAGGGTATTTTGGCCAAAAGGGCTCTGGAGAGTTCGACTGAAAACGTACTTTTTCAGATTTACCATTTTTTGGGCAAATGTGTACCTTGGGTTATCTGATGTAAACGATTCAAAATGAGGAATGAATGCTTCTGACATTTTGCGGCCGAGTAACAGTGTGTCTGAGGTATCGGCCAGTTCGTTTATCAACTGCCACAGCTTGGGGTCACTTCCTCGTACCACCCAGTCTTCTTCGCCATTTGGCCCTGCCACGAATCCATCAAGCGACATTTGCATTTGTAGCTTCAGTTTTCTCATTTTGTTTTTATTTTCATAACCCAAAGATAAGATTCACAGCCATGATTTTGGATCGAAAACCTGACAATTATAGGGCCTTTTGCGACAAAATTGAAGTCAATGCTGAGCTCATAATTGAGATCTAATCAGTTATTTAGATATTTGTTTGGGATGTTTTTTGGTTCGTAGTCGAGATTGTAAGTGGCTTTCATTAAGATGTTTACAATTTCATAAATGTCTTTTTCTGTTCTCTGAAATTGCCTCAATAGGCCCATCATAGCATAACTAGTCGGATTTACGGCTGGAATATAAGTTTCCCAATCGTATCCTTTTCCCCAAATAAGGCCCCGCACTGTTAAACCTAGGTCAGTGTTTTTAGCTATTAAGAATTTCAACATCTCCATAGAGGCATTTTGGTGCTGATTAACGGTATGAAAAACAGGTGTTTGCCCACCAAAACCATGGATATCAACCCCGGCTTTTGCATTGACATCGGCACCAAACTTGACAAGGATTTCTGCACATTCGAGATGGTTGTATTCTGCACAAATATGGAGGAGTGTTGCATCAAAAAGTGGCGTAAAAGTACTGTCTAAAGTATATTTTTTAGAGATGATAGAGGTGTTTTTATTCAAGAAATCTTCCAGCTTAGGGCCATCATCGAGCAGTACGGCTAAGAGTGCTTCATCTTCAAACTTTAGTCCAAATTCTACAAAAACTTGCATGCAGTTTTTGAACCTCGGGCTGCGTAAGTACATGTTTATCAGTTCATAAACTAGCGGTTTGCCTCTGTGGATTTGATTTGGGTCGACGCCATTCAAAAAACAGGTTCTTATGCCATCTGCTGAATGGATTTCAAATTCGCCAATGATTTTGCTATAATTATCCACGGCATTGGCTATTGTTTCATTTCTATTTCCTTTTTTCTGAATTTCAGGATTCTTGTGATAAAGTCAACAGGTAATTCTTTATCATGAGGAAACTGAATGACGGACTTCGAAACTTTGTAGTTTTTTAGTTCGGTTTCAAACTCTTCGAGCAAAGCTTGGCTCCATGGATTGGAAATGCTCACATGCTTTGCAAATCCACAATAATATATCAGATGTGCCTTTGGACCTATTTTGAATGCAGGGATCTGATAACTAATGATTTCTGCAGCTTCGGGAGCTATGTTATGAACCAATTCTCTAATGGTCTGCAGCCTTTTAAGAGCCTCTCCCTCAAAAGTATTGTGATATTCATCAATAGATTTAAAATCAGTTTTTGCCATATTCAGGTTTATTTATTTTCAAAACAATTTATGTTCAATTGCTCATTTTACAATAAAATTGGGTCTGTTTTTTGTATAAATTTCATGCAGCGTAAGAGATTATATCGAGTTATTCCGTTAAAAAATTCTCATTGATTGATAGAGAAACCGTGTGGGTTTATTCTTTTTACTGAATTACCCTTTGCCAAAGGGATTTTTCTTTATTCTTTTAATTCTAAGATACTCAAAACCATTTTGGCGGTCAGAATTGGATACGCCAAATAACATAGTACCAATAGCCTGTTTGCCCAACCGTTAACACCAATTATACCTTTTGAGAGTTCGTTCATAGGAGGGGAATCAGGGCCGAAAGGAATGCCGGCAGATTTAAGACTTGAGAAAAGGAGAAACATTGTGAGGCCCATCAATACCACACTTATCCAAATAGAATGGGTAGATACCAACAAAGTGCTGCTGAATTCTTGCCACTCGGCTTTTTTAAGTAGGTGATAAGAGATGAGCAATGCTCCAATCGGTAAAAATGGAATTCCGATACCAAAAGCCAGGCCGTGCAACTTGTGCTGAACATCAAATAAGCCACCCATAATGGCACCTAAACCAGTTACAAAAACTAGAATGGCTCCAAATTTGGCCCATCCGCTAGTCACCACATTCCAAAGCATAAAGGCCGAACTTATAGAGGCTAAGCCCCAGCATATAAAGAAGAGTGTGAGAAGCCATTTATAATTTCCGAGGGCGTATTCGCTTATCATTCTGAAACTTGGCCTGAATTCAGAACTCAAAAAATGTAATGCAGCAATACATAATAGGGAAATAAAACCAAGGCCAATAGTGCCGTTGGCTAGTAGGGATAGTGTTTTCATTTTGATGTATTTAAATGAAGTTTGCTTTGTAGCATTGAATGCTTCAAATCAATTTTTATGGAAATAATGTGTGATTTATGCACAGTTTCGGCGATTTTTCCTGAAGTCAGATGCTGAAAACCACCGAAACTATGCATTTTTGTTATCTATTTGTTTATATGATTTATCATCCAGTTTATACCAAATTTGTCGGTGAAGCTACCAAAATAAGCTCCCCAAAACATGTCTTGTAAAGGCATAGAAATGGTACCTCCTTCTGACAAACTAGCGAAAATTCGATCTGCTTCTTCTCGGGTTTCGGGCTCTAGCTGTATGTGCATGTTGTTGCCTTGGGTTACGGTAAAACCCATTTCTTTCGGAGCGTCGGTGCCCATGAGTATATGATTGTTCATGATTGGCAACTCTACATGGAGTATCATTTTCTTGAGATTTTCGGCCATGGGTGGCTGTGAAGGGTCGGCGGGAAGATCGCCAAATCGCTGAATGCCCGCACCTGCAAACTCCGATTGGAATACTGAGCGGTAAAATTCGAATGCGTCTTCGGTTTTGCCAGGGAAGTTAAGGTATGTACTCACTCTGGAGCGGTTGCTTGTTTTGTTTTGTTTTCGGAGATAAAACTGAGCGGCCACATACTGGTCAAGGTTATCCATAGCCATGGTAAAGCCTTCTTTAAAGCCTAAGGATATAATGTTTTCCAAGTCTTCGAGTTTTTCATATTGAAGCGTTATGCTTACCATTGTGTTTTCACCATTTTCGGCAAAACGAGTAGACCATTGTGTGCGAGGCATTTGGGTGTTTAGTACCTGATTTTCATCGCAAAAAGCATCGAGATGGTTGAATGATTTTTGGTGCTCAATATTGCTGTAGTCGCCTATGCAGTAATGTTTTTCGCCTTCAGGGCTTATCATGGCATAAAACCACCTGCCGCCATTTCTGAAATCGAGCGACAGAGTTTTGGTTTCGTAAGGACGAGGTGCCCACCATTGGTCCAACATTTCGGCGGTGGTCCATGCTTCCCATACCAAAGGGACCTCTGCCGCAAACTCTCTTTTTACGTTTATCTGGTTGTTGATTTTGTCTACTTCAAAATCGAACGCTAAAATACTTTTCATAAAAATGTATTGATAATGTTTAAATTAAGATATTTTTTCTAGTAAGTCATCGAGTCTTTCGAGTGTCGAAATCATGCCCTCTTTCATGCCCATGTTTATAACGGTTTCGAGGTCTTGAAGACTTTTGTAGTTTACCAAAGTTTCTACCACTGTGTTTTGGCCCAAATCAGTAAAAGTAACTTTCCAATGTGCCGTTGGGAGGTCTGAATTCAATTTGCCATTGGCATCAGAAAAGGCATCTTTAGAGGTATAATAATCGATGGGCTGTATATGTTCGAAGTCCGTCCAACCCCAATGTTCGGTACCGTTTGGCTCTATCATGGCATAATGCCAATGACCACCATCTCTAAAATCCATCGATTTGGTTTTGGAGGTAAGTGGGCTGGGAGCAAACCACTGACTGAGGTATTCGGGCTTGGTGTAGCAGTCCCAAACTAACTGTCTACCAGCGGCGAATTCACGTCGGATGGTTAGGGTGTTGTTCTTTTTGTCGGCTTCAAAATCAAACAATAAGTCCTTTTTCATATTTTGGTGTTTTTTAATAAAAAATTAGGTAAGGCATTAATAATAAAGTGATTCCAGCCGGCTTCAAAATTATGAAGACCGAAATCTGGGTTGTTTGAAGGGAAACTCAATAAGCCCGAATGCGAAAAGTCTAAACGGGTTTTACCATTTTCTGGAGTGAGCAAGAAACTCACAAAAGAGATGCCTTCGTAGCCTTCATATTTCCAACTGTAAACAAGCTTTTTTTCAAACTCCACTTCTGTTACCTCACAGAGGTGGTTGTACTGAATGCCGTCTTCGTGCCCACCTTTAAATTCAAATTTGAAACCCACTTTAGGTTCGAATTCTTCAAGGTCAAAATACCACTCTTTCATGAGTTTTTGCTCAGTAATTGCTCTCCAAACCAAGTTTATGTCGGCATCAAACAATCTGCTTATGGCGATATCTGGTTTCATTTTTTAGTGTTTTTGAGGGTGAATAACAATGCATCTAACTGTTCAAAACGGCTTTCCCAAATCTTTCTGAATTGCTCTAGCCAAATGTCTATTTCTTTCATTTTTTCTACTTCGAGTTTATAAAAAATCTCTCTGCCCTTTTGTTCTTGTTGAATTAACTCGCACTCAGTGAGTATCTTAAGGTGCTTCGAAACCGCCTGTCTGCTACTTTCGAAGTGGTCGGCAATGGCGTTGGGAGTCATGGCCTGAAGGGCTATCAAAGCTATGATGGCTCTTCTGGTGGGGTCGGCAATGGCTTGAAAAATATCTCTTCGCATCTTTAAATGAAACTAATTGGTTGCAAATATATATGCAACCAATTGGTTTCTCAAAATTTTTTTTAATATTTTTTTGAAAACATTAAAAAAATGGTCTATCAAGTTGTGAGAATGAACCAAGGCATGGATTTACCATTCATAAAAAAATGCTTGAAGCTAAGCAGTGGTTGGCATAAATTGGTGTAAAAAAATAGGAAAGCTATGTTATTAATTGCGGTTTTAGTGCCTTGGTTATCTTTTTTTCTGCGTGGGAAAATTCTGAGCGGTATTTTATGTTTAATTCTTCAGATTACGATTGTTGGCTGGTTGCCAGCTGCTCTTTGGGCTGTGGCTTCTCGTGTGGACGGGAAAAATCACTCCAGAATGAGAAGATTGGAGCGGAGAATGGCCAGATAAAATGATTACTGTTTCTGATTAATTTTAATTACAAATCATTGGCTTTGCTTCCCAAAATTTTGGTGCCACTGATTTCTTCATATTTGTCTTGCGAAACTGTAAAACCATCAAATTCTGAAAATCTGGTGTATTTGCCAACAAAACGTAGATTGACGGTATCTACTGATCCACTTCGGTTTTTGGCTATAATAACTTCGGCCATGCCTTTAGTACTTTCACCGGTTTCTGTTTCAGTAATCTGATAATACTCAGGACGATAAAGGAACATTACCACGTCGGCATCTTGTTCTATAGAGCCCGATTCTCTTAGGTCTGATAGTTGAGGTCGCTTGTCTCCGGCACGGGTTTCTACCGACCTACTTAGCTGCGAAAGGGCAATAACGGGTATATTCAGCTCCTTGGCAATGGTTTTCAAAGACCTCGAAATGGCCGCAATTTCCTGCTCACGGTTCATTCCTCCTTTGCCATTTCCGGCTGTCATGAGCTGGAGGTAGTCCACTATTAGAAGCTTGATATTATGAAAGGCTTTGAGTCTTCGAGCTTTGGTGCGGAGTTCTAAAACAGATAGAGCAGGGGTGTCATCTATGTATATTGGCGAGGTAGCTAGGCTATTGAGCCTCGAATGCAGGGCATGCCAATCCTCGGTTTCTAAGTCTCCTTTTCGCAGTTTTTGAGAATCAATTTCCGCCTCTGCAGAGATTAAACGGAGCATAACTTGCTGACTACTCATTTCGAGCGAAAACAGAGCTACTGGCATTTTAAAATCTATGGCGGCGTTTCGGAGGGCAGAAACCACGAAGGCGGTTTTTCCCATACCCGGACGAGCCGCTATAATAATAAGCTCTGTATTGTGCCAGCCACCCGTAACCCGGTCTAGCGACGGAAAACCCGAGGGCACACTCGCAACGCCAGCGTCCTGTTCGGCTTTATTTTTGAGTTCCTGAATGGTTTTTTGAACTACCAGTTGAAGGTCCGGTATGTTTTTGTTAAGATTTCCCTCCTGAATTTCTCTCAAATGCTGTTCGGTGCTGTCTAGCAAATTGAAAACGTCTGTTGTATCTTCGTATGCCTTCGTCACCACATCACCCATGATTTTTACAATGTTTCGCCTGATGGCATATTGTACAATTATACGGGCATCTTGCTCTATATGGCTAGAAGTAGACTTGGCTGTAATACGGGCTAGGTAAGCCGCTCCGCCAATAAACTCGAGCTCACCAGTGAGACGCAGCTGGTTGGTTACAGTCAGTAAATCTACGGGCTCTGATTTTCCGAAAAGCAAAAGTATGGCCTGATATATGGCTTCGTGTTTTTCCGAGATGAAACTGTCGGGTTTCAGAACGTCTATCACTGTGGTGAGGGCATCTTTCTCTTTGATAACGCCTCCCAAAACCGCCGCTTCGAGCTCAATAATATGAGAAGACTGCTGAAAATCAAAGATTTGTTCAGGATTTCGTCTGGCTTTGTCAGGGGTTCGTCTTCTTTGTTGTTTCATTTGTTTCTATTTTTAGCCACGGAGATGCCATATTCCCAGCAGACTCTTTCTGGCTTTGTATAATCTAGCCTTGGCCAGATTATTTCACTAAATTACTACCTGTTGAGTCTAATTTCAGCATAGAGACCTCTTCTTTTTTTCCGACACCCAGTGGAAACGGCTTCACTTTTTTGGTATTCAGCAAAGAATTGAAGTTTCTTGAAATGATAAAGTTTCCTCCCGAAACCACCACATTTCCGGTAGATGAAAAAGTATAATAATTGGTAGGCACACTTCTAGAGAACAACCGGAATTTATATTCTCCATCAGGCGAAAGATTGTATTCTAATTCTCCTCCGACCGAAAGCTGACCAGTGGTGTTGGCGTTGATGTTGTTTTCCAAACTATTGATAAAAGAGCTTTTGCCACTAAGTTTTATTCTGTTGTTTAAGAATCTGTAACTAAAATTGAGCTGCATGTTGTTGAGGATGTTTTCTCTAAAATCGCCAAATTGAACTCCCAACTCAAGGTTAGGATTGAGTTTGTTGGCCAGATTTCCGATTTGATTCGATAGTAGATTGCTCACATTATCTATTAGGAATTCCTGAGCCATGGCAGCAGCTATGTTGTCAGGAAATATCTCATTGAAAACCAATATACTAGATACGTTTCTGCTCAAAAGTTGTTCGTCATTTCGCAGTCTTTGTTCAAAACCCAAAAGATCGGTTTGGCCATTAATGGGAATCTGTTTAAGGTCAAAATTAACATCGTATTTGATGGTTGGTGTAAGTAATCGGTCAGACAAAAGCACTGAAACATTCACCGGAAAACGCGTGGAGGTGTTCGCAAGGTCTTGAGATATAGAACTTGGAATCGGAATGTTTGCGGTATAATTGGCTCGCATATCAAGCGAGGCTTCATAAGGATCACCCGACCAAGTGATGCGACTGCCATCTACAATATTGAATTTCCGTAGTGAGGCCAAGTTTTGGAAGCTAAAGTTGTATTTGCCACTTCTTACTACATACGGCCCGCTTATGGTAAACTCACCTCTGGTGTCATAAAGTATGCTCAAACGCCCCTCACCAAATACATTGAGAACGTCGTTGTTGGTTCTATCAAAAATGATTTCACATTCGGCGTCTGCTGTAAAACTAAGATTGAAAGCCAGCTTCACGCCTCCAGTTTTTATTTTTGGTTTCTTGGATTTGAGCAATAGCGTTGAGTCAACTTTTTCGGGTTTCTTCAGAAATGGAATTCCCTCCTGCTTGAGGTCTATTTTCTTACCCGAATCCATCGGAATCGTTATTTTGGTTCCTTTTTTACTGTTCAAATTTCCTGTTACCGATATGTTATCAAAGTCGCCGGTCATTTGCAAGTCCCCGCCTGCAAAGGCCGTTCCGTAGAAAACATCACTTTCGAAAGGTTTTAGGTTTAGCACCTTGAAGCCGTCTTTGCCTTTTATGGTGGCATTAAGACCCACCATAAATTTACCAGATCCACCGTTGAAAACCCCTCCTTGTATGGTAGCGGTATTGCCTCCAGTTGGAGCGTCTCGCACGGTTATTCCTTCAGGAGCAGCCACAAAGCCTTCTTCGTTGAGCATAATTTTATCGTCGAAATACATGGTAGTACCTGACGAGATAACCTTAAGTGAGCCTTTGGTTATGTTTATTTGACCTTTAAAAATGGGATCCAACGGGCTTCCAAAAATTTCTACGTCACCTTCGGCCTGGCCGGTCATGTTGGTCATTACGCCTGTTAACATCCCTTCAAACATCTGGAGGTTCAGGTTTCTTACCTTGGCTTTGAGGTTTAAGGGATTATTCTTGATGGCCGGGTCATAATAACCGCTCATTCTGAAAATCTCTTCAAACTGCCTAAAAACGCTGCCATTGATTTTAAGTTTATCTGCTAAATTATCCCAACTGGCTTCAGTAGTCACGGTTCCTATGAGGCTGTTGCGGTATTCTAAGTTTTCAATGTGCAGGTTACTGGTAAAGAGCGGGTTTTTGTAAGAATCTCTCAGCCGAAGTTCACCATTGGCTACGCCTTTTATTTCAACATTCGTGAAAGGTTTAAGAGTAAGTAAATCAAAATCTTGTACGGAAAGGATAGATTCCTGTTGGGGGTCTGTAGAAACCACACCTTCAAACCTAACTATCTGATTATTATTAGATAACTTCAGGTCGTTGAATATTATTTTCTGTTCCAAAACATTGATAACGTTGTTCTTGGAAAAAGTCCATTTTTTATCGATCAAGAAAACCTCACTGTTTTTTGGATTAAATCTAATGTCAAATCCTTCCGGTGTAAATTTGATATTTCCGAAGAGTTCAATATTACTATTGCTATTTTTTTGGTCAATAGATGCATCAAAATTGATGGTGTTTTCCTCACCCCAGTAGGCATTGGTGACTAAGTTTTCTGTAAGGGTTCCATTTTTGATTTTTTGACTTGCCGAATTTATTATGAGTGAGGTTAGTACTTCTGGCGAGCGACGATATTTAGAGGTATTGAAATCTATCGTTGAATTGTAAAATTCATTTCCTTTGTAATTCAGGGTATCCAATTCCGCCACTAAAGAAAGTTCCGAAGTAGACCTTGACGAAAACTGACCTTTAAGATTTGATCCTGCCGAGATGTAAATATTTGGGTCAAAAAAGCCAAAAAAACGTTTGCTGTCTTTAAAATATAAGCTGTAGTTGGCTTCATAATAATTTCCTGTGGCCTTATTTTTTGTTTTGTAATAGTCCATGCGATCTTCCTCGGTGTCTTCAAAATACAGCCTGTATTCTTTCACCAATGTGGTTATGTCACTTATTATTTTGCTTGGTACAAAATCTCCATTGATATATATATTGAAAAACTCGGATACCAATGAAAATCGACGCTGCTCGTCTGCAATACCAGAGTTGAAGTAGAGAGAATCTACAGCCAAAACATGGTTTTCATTTTCCAAAACAGTGTTCGAGAATCTAGCTCGGCCTATCCAATCGTCTATTTTGTTTCCGATAAAATCAAAATTTATAGTGGACTTTACCTTAATGTCTTGTTCAGAAATACCGAGTGCCTTAAGATTGGCATTTTCCAGTAATCCTTTTATTTTAAAGGTGTTGAGTTCTTTGTTTAGATCTGCTTTGCCTTCAACTTGTGCAGTAAGATTTGGATCTTTTATGTCAACATAACCGTCAAAAATACTTTGCCCTAAATCGCCATCTACTTCGATGTTTTTATATGTGTAGCCTTTGTATCCAATTTCTGAAACTGTGCCATCTAGGTCAAGAAGTGCCGTTTTTACCTCAAAACCAGTGCCTTTGACTTTGCCATCAAAAGTAAGTTTTTGAACAGACGGCTCGTCAAAGAGTTTTCCAAGGTCGAGTTGTTGAATATTGAGGTTGCCTTCATAGGTGGCTTGGTTCGCAATTTTTACTTGCATTTCGCCACTGATTTTGCCCAATCCGCTCGCCAAGAGGTCTGGTTTTGTCTTGAAGTTGTCATAAACTCCGGCATAGGTACCAGACAGTTCCAGTTTTTCTATTTTCTTTATATATTTCTGATAGTCAGCATTCTGGCTGTACTGAGCTACGTCTTTGGCCAGAAGTGTAGATGGTTTTAGCGATAGGGTTGTGTTCGTCTTTTTTAAATCAGGAAACCCTTTGAAATTCACGTCACCTTTTAGATTTGAGCCAGAGCCAAATTTCAAATCAAACTCTTTGAAATTGAGGTCTACATAAAGCCCGTCCATTTTGGAATTCAGAACATATCGCTCCTTATAATTGTACATTTGAGAGGCAAAACGACCCAAATCTT
This sequence comes from Leadbetterella sp., assembly GCA_035299025.1. Lineage (GTDB taxonomy): Bacteria > Bacteroidota > Bacteroidia > Cytophagales > Spirosomataceae > Leadbetterella. Next base: position 82,056 of record DATGXK010000008.1, on the reverse strand, counting down.
GGGCGTCTAAAATCGTATTTTTCAAATTGGCACTCATACTTACTTTTCTGAAAAAGTCATTAAATGCCGAAGGTTTTTGGTAATAAAAATGTAGTTTATTACCTACAAATGAGTTGTTTATGTAAGCCGACAAGTTGTCTAACAACATGGCTGTTTTGCAATACAGAAAGTCAGTCTTTATGTCTTTGACTTCCATATCGCTTCTGTAGTCTATGGCGGTGAGGTTGGTGGTTCTGAACGCCACGGTATCTCCCAATATCAGGACTTTTTCAAGATTGGCGTTTATTTTATCAAATCTGAAGTTGTAATAGTCAAAGGTTTTGTCGGGAAACCGCTCCCTTCTGGCATCACTCAGGCTCACATTGCCATTGGTTATGTAGGCATTGTCTATCGTAAATGGCTTGTTCATGTTCGGAACAGACTTCTTGGTAGAGTCTTTTCCTATTTTTTCTATGGCCGCTATCCAGTAGTCAATATTTAGCTTTCCAGTTTTATCCTTTACTAGTTTTACCTCGGGGTTTTTGAGTAGAACATAGTCGAGATTGTTGTCAAAACGAAAGATTTTCTTCGCGTCAAAACTAACTTTCGGGAGATAATAATCGCCAAAACTTACTTTCAGATTTTTAGCTATGTCAAAAGTAAAATTAGTCTTGCAGTTGACATAAAGCTCTCGGACATATATCATGTCTCTTCCTTGGAGATCTTTGATATTTATGTCTTCGAAGGTTATTTCGTCTAGCCACGAGATTCGGGCCTGTGTAATGGTGACATTTCCACCCACTTTTTCGCTAAGCCATTCGGTAGCTTTTTGTGTTATATTTGTCTGTACTTCAGGTAGTTGTAATGAATAATAGGCCAAAATAGACAACGAAACCAGCAGCAGGAATATTATTCCTACGGTATGGATGACTATGTTGAATATTCGTTTCAAATTCCTGCTTTGTTAAGATGAACCCCGTTTTTTCATTTTCAAAAACTAGACCAATGCCTAAAATTTGTGCTGTTTCGGAGGTATATATTGTCCAAATCTCTACACTTGAGCTTGGTGGGCTTTTTTGGCTGCTAAAACACTAATCTGTATCTTTGCCAATTAAAATAACCCACAAAATTTCTTAAAAATAATGATAATTAAAACTAAATGCCGTCAAATAGTCAAAATATAGTCATTCTAGCCATAGAATCATCATGCGATGAGACCTCGGCGGCGGTTATTTACAACGGTAAAATGTTGTCTAACATTGTGGCATCTCAGATTATACATGAGCAGCACGGTGGGGTAGTTCCTGAGTTGGCTTCACGGGCACACCAGCAAGATATTGTTCGTGTTGTAAATGCGGCCATTGTGGAGGCCAAAATATCAAAAAGTGAACTTTCGGCTGTGGCGTTTACGCGTGGACCGGGATTGCTCGGTTCTCTTTTGGTTGGTACTTCTTTCGCCAAAGCCTTGGCTTTGGGTTTGGATATTCCATTGATTGAGGTCAATCACATGCAAGCTCACGTACTGGCCCATTTTATTGACGAACCCAAGCCCAAGTTTCCATTTTTGTGCCTTACAGTAAGTGGCGGTCATACGCAGATAGTGCTTGTTAACAGTCCTTTGCAGATGGAGGTACTTGGCGAAACAGCCGACGACGCAGTGGGCGAGGCCTTTGACAAAGCAGCAAAAATGTTAGGTTTGGGTTATCCAGGAGGTCCAAAAATTGACCAACATGCGGCATTGGGTAATCCCTTGGCATTCGAATTTCCAATCTCCGAAATGCCAGCTTACACTTTTTCGTTTAGTGGTATAAAAACATCTTTGTTGTATTTTATTCAAAAACATGGCGAACAGTTTGTTTCTGAAAGACTTGATGACATTTGTGCTTCTTACCAGCATACCCTCATTACAACGCTCATCAGAAAGCTTCGAAAAGCAGCTAAAGAACAGAAAATCAAAGAAATAGCCATTGCCGGAGGTGTTTCGGCCAATAAAGGTTTGAGAAGTGCATTGCAGGTAGAGGCTGAAAAACAAAGATGGGCTCTTTATATTCCTGATTTTCAGTATTGTACAGACAATGCCGGAATGATAGCCATGGCTGCACATTTCAAGTTTTTGGAACAAGATTTTACCCACCAGCAGGTAAGCCCTATGCCGAGGTTTCAGATTTGAACTCGATTTTTTTTAAATTTTGTCGTAATTAATAGTGAAGCTATGCGTTCAATCGTTTAAAGTATTAATTTTGATTTCTAAATAAACGTTCATACCCTTAAATATGAATCTCCCAATTCTGAAAAACCTAGCCTCCGGCAAATACAGCTTTCTTATAAAATTAACCTACAGATTTTTTTATTTAGGTCTGGCGGCATTCCTGTTTTTTATTATTGCTCTCAATCTCAACCTTTTCTGGTTATTTGGCAAAATGCCCTCGGTTGATGATTTAGATAACCCCAAAAGCGACGTAGCATCCGAGATTATTTCTTCTGACAATAAGGTTTTGGGGAAGTTTTTTCTCTACGAAAACCGGAGTAATATGACTTTTGATGAAATTCCCGAGAGTTTTATTGACGCCCTTATTGCTACAGAAGATGTTCGTTTTACCAAGCATTCAGGTATCGATGCCCGCAGTATGTTGCGTGTTTTTGGTGGACTAATTACACTCAACAAAAAGGGAGGTGGGAGTACCATTTCTCAGCAGTTGGCCAAGAACTTATTCAAACTCCGTCAGGACGAATCTTATGAAGGATTTTTCTACAATGTGCCGCTATTGCGAACCCTGACCATCAAAGCTAAAGAATGGGTAACCGCCATAAAACTGGAGCGACGCTACACCAAGAGTGAGATAATGACCATGTATCTGAATACCATAGAATTTAGTAGCAATGCTTATGGTTTAAAGTCTGCTGCCAAGACATATTTCAAAAAACTACCGAAGGATTTGGAACCCGAAGAGTCCGCACTTTTGGTTGGTATGATTCAAAATCCTTCGAAGTTCAATCCCAAATTTTTTCCTAAAAACTCAAGGGGTAGGAGAGATGTGGTGATTTCGCAAATGGTAAAATTTAACAAACTTACGCCAGAAAGGGGACGAGAGTTGGCTGAAATGCCTGTTGTACTCAACTACGCTCCCGAAAGTCATAACTATGGTGTGGCTCAGTATTTTAGAGAATATCTGAAGGATATCGTAAAAAAAGACCTTAAAAAGCTTGGCTATGAGGAGTCTGACCTATACACCAAAGGTTTTAAAATTTATACAACCATAGATTCCCGCATGCAAAATTATGCCGAAGAGGCTATGAAAACCCACATGCGAGATCAGCAAAATAAGTTTAACACCGTTTACAAAAACAAAAATCCGTGGGTTCAAAGAAAAAGTGAGAACTCGTCGCAGTATGTAGAAATTCCAAATTTTATAGAAAATAACGCCAAGAGAACCGAAATATACCGACGCTTGAAAGAAACTTATGGTGACGACGACAAGGCTATTTTGGCTAGAATGCGAGAAAAAGTACCTATGAGGGTCTTCACTTGGAATGGCGAGAGAGATACGGTGATGTCACATATAGATTCTATAAAACATTACAAGCGTTTTCTGAATATCGGTATGTTGGCCATGGATCCCCGAAATGGCAATATCAGGGCTTGGGTAGGAGGTATTAATTTCAAGCATTTCAAGTTCGACAACGTGTACCAAAGTCGAAGGCAACCAGGCTCTACATTTAAGCCGTTTGTATATGTTACAGCCATAGACAATGGTTTTTCTACCTGCGAAAGAGTAATTGACGAGCCAGTCACTTTCGGCTCCGAAGATGGGATAAGTGGTTCGTACACACCAAAGAATTCAGACGGAAAATACTCTTATGCTTCCCTAACGCTCCGTCAGGCTCTTGGACAGTCTATAAATACTGTAAGTGCAAGACTCATTAAGGAATTTAAGCCTTCAAAAGTTATAGATTATGCCCACCAATTGGGCATTAAGAGTGAGTTGCCGAATTCGCCTTCGCTCTGCTTGGGAGTTGGAGAGGTCTCTCTTTTTGAGCTTTTGGCGGGCTATGCTGTTTTTGCCAACCAAGGTAAATATACCGAGCCCATGGTATTGGTAAGGATAGAAGACAAAAATGGTCAAGTAGTTAAGGAGTATTTGCCAGATCAGAAGGAGGTTTTGAGCAAAGAAACCGCATACAAAATGATTCACCTGATGCGTGGTGCCACCGCTTCGGGCGGTACAGCCGTGGGCTTGGGTAGATTTGGGGTATTGGATGGCAATGAAGTTGCCGCCAAAACAGGTACTACTTCCAATTTTTCGGACGGTTGGTTTATGGGAATGACCCAAGAGCTCATAGGAGGTGTTTGGGTGGGTGGTGAAGACCGAGCCATTCACTTTCAAAGCATTGAACTTGGCCAAGGTGCTAGAATCGCCATGCCGGCCTGGGGAATGTTTATGCAAAAAGTATATGCCGACAAAACCATAGAATATAAAAAGACCAAGTTTTTGATACCAGAGGGTATTAGGATTGCGGGAGACTGTGTCTTGAGTCCGAATGAGGGTTTTCCAGTTCCTCAGGGTGATACGGGCGGCCAACCGGCCTTGAAACCAGCTGACGACGACGAACTTCTCTAGCAGGATTATGGGCAAAATACTTTAAGGCATACTTGTTTTTCGAAACAATGAATTTTCTTTTGTCTTCCAAGTTTATAATCACATTTCTTTTGATACTTTGGGTCAGTTGCGATTTAGTATGTTTATTGGCTCTGACATATTTTGTTTCGAATAAATGACAAATTGGCCTAGGTTTTATTAAAACTTATTAGAAAATTAGATTAGAAAGTACTTCGATTCGCCGTTTTGGATTATAAAAAAGCTTCTGAGGGCTCTCTCAGAAGCTTTTTCTTTGTCTTTTATTTCTTTGAAATACTTAGATATCACATATTTCAACACATCTTTTCAAAGAAGCCAGCATACCCTCTTTGTCTTTTGGAGTTGGTACGAATTCCTGTCCCAAAAATCCTTTATAGCCGGAGTCAATAATGGCCTTAACCACAGCAGGGTAGTAAATTTCCTGGGTGTTGTCTATTTCTTTACGACCGGGCATGCCACCTGTATGATAGTGGCTAATGTATTTGCCATATCGACGCACATTGCGAATATGGTCGCCGTGCATACTTTGCATGTGGAAAATATCATAGAGCATTTTGAAACTCTCAGAGTTCACCATTTCGCACAATGCAGCTCCCCATTCTATGGTATCGCACATATAGTCTGGATGGCTGTCTTTTGAGCTGAGGAGTTCCATAGTTAGAATCACACCATTTTTTTCGCAAGTAGGTATGAGTTTTCTGATGATTTTAGCACAATTTACCATTCCGGTTAGGTCTGTCATGCCATTCCGGTTTCCCGAAAAACAAATCAAGTTTTTTACTCCATTGGCAGCTGCTTGCGGAATGAGTTCTTCGTACAGCTTAATGAGTTCGTCGTGATTTTTTGGATTGTTAAAGAAATTATGTAAACCCATACCTTTCGGCCAATCGCCCCAACCGATGGCACATGTAAGTCCATATTGTTTCAATATTGGCCATTCTTTAGGGCCTGTAAGTTCTATGGATGCCATGCCTATGTTTTTTACGCCTTGGCAAAGTTCCTCAAATGGTATGGAGCTGTAGCACCATCTACACACAGAATGTTTGATGTTGCTTTTCAAAGGCAAATTGTTGGTTTCAACAGCCGCTTTGGCTGCAGAAATTCCCGTGAAAGATATCGCAGAGGCAGTTCCGAGCGATCTTAATACGTTTCTTCTGGAGGTCTTGTTTTTCATTTTAAGATTGATTGAAATTTATGCTATTCAAAATTTTCCCGAACCCTTTCTGCTGGGTTTTTAGGGCATTCAGAAAAGTAATTTTGGCAAACGTTATTTTTTCTCTAAAAATAAGTGTCTTTGTGCCTTTCCCCAAATTAATTAAATATTTTATCTATGATTTATGTCATTTTTAATTTATTTTTGAATTAGAACCTTTGCGAAAGGAATTCAAAATAATAATTGATATGGACGCTAAAACACTTGAAGATCTTGTTGAAACCAACAAAATGTACCAGCTCGTTACCGAACGATTAGAAGTAATAGACCCCGCCGCACAAGATATTTATGCCAGATTCAATATGGAATCTGAGCTGATGGAGCTTATTTTGGAGCTTTATCACAACGACGACGAAAATTTTCAGTATCAGAAGCTCCATAAATTTTCGGTGGAGCAGGTTTTGTCTTATTTGCAGGCCTCACATAAGTTCTATTTATCTAAAAAACTGCCAGAGATAGAACAAACTATGATGCACATTTTCAACAAGTATGGTTCTACACATCAAATCTTGACTAGTTTGACGTCTTTTTTCAATGATTACAAAAACAGACTCGTGGAGCACATTCGTATGGAAGAAAAGACCTTTTTCCCATACATCAAAAGTCTGATTGCCGCTTCGAAAGGCCAACTTGCATCTGATGACGTGCGGGCTTTGCTCGAGAATAATTCTATTGCGTCTTTTGATGACAATCATGACCCGATTGAAGACGATCTCAAATCTGTATCATCTATCATTCATAGTTATTCCTCAGATGTTGAGACACCGCTACCGTACAGGGTGTTTTTAAACCAGGTAGAACTTTTTGAAATGGAACTACGTAAACACGCCATCATTGAAGACCATGTTTTGGTTCCGATGGCTCGCGAAATGGAAGCCGCTCTCAGAGCAGCTTAAGATATTAACGGATTCGTATTTTTGGGTAAATAGGAGAGGTTCTTGGGTGATAACTCAGGAATCTTTCATTTTTAGTTTCAGTTCGCAGGCACTTCTGCCTATTCTTTTACCATTTTTTAAACCTTCTTCATTGGACATTCGGTAGTGAATGCCTCCATAGAGTCGCGATAGGGCTGCCTCTTGGGCAAATTCATTGAATGAATCAAACGAACGAGGTTTGAGTCCACGAGATTCGTGAGAATAATCTGTGAACTTATAGTTATAGCCAAACATATCAGACAACACAGCTGCAGTAGCACCAGATACCGTTCCGTGGCCCGAGGTATATTCGGGAAAGGGCGGAGTGTCAAGAAGTGGTTTCCAGTTGGTGTCTATTGTTGTATTGATAAAACTGATGGGCCTAAGTACATTGTACTTGAATTTGCATTTCCAGCACGACACAAAGGCATCGTTCACCGCAATTCCTATTCTACAAAGGGTTTCGGCTGTTTTGCCTAAATCAAAGTTTTCTTTTTTTATAAGCTGAAGTGCAATGGAAACGCCATGTCCAGGAGGGGTGAAAGTCTTGCCAGCGTCGTCTGCCCAAAAAAGTGCAATTTCTTTCTGTTCGTCGCTCAGATTTTTGCCAACACTATATACCTCAACAGCCTGAGAAAACATCAGTGACGAATTGCCGACGTCGCATTTCGGAGGAATCGGTAACTCAAAATCTGCATTTCCTTTTATGAAGGTTCTGTTTGAACCCCAAAAGGGCTGAAGAGCAGTTTGATTACCTACAGGCGTCCACATACAAGAACCTGGAGGGACTTTGAAATCTTTCGGGAAATTATTTTTTTCGGCATTATGTCCGCCGTCTGTCTTTGAGTATTTGTAGATGGCTCTGGCTATTTCCTCACCATATTTTACAGATGTTTTGTAGACGTTTTCTGTAAGGCCAAGTTTGTATTTATGGTTCAGAGCGTCTTTTAGTTCCACAATTGCTGCCACATTTTCTTTGTGATTGGCTGCATAGAGCTCAAGGAGTATAAATGACTGAGCATTGTTGGCCACTATCTGCCAGTCGTAATTTTGACTTTTTTCTGGCAAAGGCAATCTCTCCAATTCTTGAAGTTCTCCGGCCAAAGATTTATAGCCGGGCAAACCATGCACAAGGGATTCATAAAGTGTAAGTCCCGAATAGCCCAAGGCTCTGGATACCACTGGTGGAGTAAATCCGGGAGTTTTCGGTATTAATTTTAATTGTAGGTCAAACCACTTCGTAGCAACTTCATTACTGAGTTGCGGAGCTTTTTTCTGAGCGAATGTGATTTGAAGGACAGAAAAAAGAGCTAAAATTGATAATATTTTGGATAAATATTTATTCAAGATTTCCTAGAGACAAATTTCATCTTCTGTAAAACTACAAAGAAAACATCTATTTCTTAAATTTTAGGTTCAAAACATTCTGTGCTATGATTTTACCATTATCGTAGCCATTTGTACAAGAGAATTCATAATGAATTCCTCCATAAACTCTTGATTTTGAGGTTTCTTGTCCATACTTCTCAAATGTGTCATATTTGCGGTTGGGATACGTACCCTCATAGGTGTTGTCTTCAAAACTGTATGTTTTGCCCAAAATGCTCTCCAAAATAGTAACCGAAGCACCAGCAGAAGTACTGTGGCCCGAAGCATACTCAGGAAAAGGAGGGTTGGCCAACAATGGATTCCAGTTTTTGTCGATGGTTTGCCTAATATAAGTGCTTGGTCGCATCAAAAAGTAGTTGTATTTGCCTCTCCAGCAGCCTATGAAGGCGTCGTTGAGTGCCAAACCCATTTTTATATAAGCCAGAGCTGTTTCGTCTAATTTTGATTTTTTCTTCAAAAATATTTCACGGGCCACATTGAAATGATGTCCGGGAGGAGTTATAGTTCCAGTGCCATCCGCAAAAAAGTTCGCAATGGCTTTCTCATCAGAACTTAGTGTTTTTGAAATGTCGTAAACTTTCTTAGCCTCAGCAAAAAAAGCTGTATTTTTTTCAAAAGAGAATGGAACCGGAAGTTTCAATTTATCATCCATATTGGCTGCGGCCAAAGTTCGATTCTTTCCCCAAGAAGGCAATAGAGGTATCAATTGTGTTCCAGTAGGTTTCCAAAATCCTATTCCCGAAGGTATTTGATAGTTTTGCGGGAAGTTGCTCAAGTGTCCATTTGAGCCGCCATCGCCTTTGGAATATTCGAAAATTGAAGTTCCAATCATTGCACCGTATCTTACTGAACGATCTATGACTTCATCCGTAGTGCCGGTTTTTAGTTTTGCTTCATACACCGAGCGTACAGAGTCTAGTTTCGTTTTGTTTTTGTCGCTTGTTGTTAAAAAAAACTGAGTAAGTAAGGTATATTGTGCCACACTGGCCACAAGTCCCCAATTGTATATTTTGCTAGTATCGGCCAGAGGAACCATACCGAGGCCGTTAAGTTGTCCTTTCATAGAGCTGTAGCCCGGCATTCCGTTTACTACACTTTCATAAAGGGCCAATGAGGCATATCCCAACGACCTGGCAGCTACCGGTGGAGTAAAACCAGGCGTTGTTTTGATCAAGTCCAAGTGAATTTTTAACCAATCAGAAGCCAGCTCACCATCAAATGTGGAGGCTACCGGAGAAGGGTTAGCAATTACTGGGTCTATTGGATCAGATTGGTTTTTACATGAAATGAAAAACGAAAATGCAAACAATAAACTTATGATAACTTTTGTGTCCATTCAATAAGTTTTTTAAGTAATAACCTTTCAAAAATCTTGCCAAATTTAGTGTTAGGTAAAAAATATAATTCTTTGAAAATCAAAGCGGATACAAATGATTTGATGCCTTATGTTAATTTTTTAATATTAATATTACTTTTTTCATTATTATTTTTTACTTTGTGTATCTAATAAAACCTAAAACATCATGCCTACTTCCGTAAAGACTATTTTGAACAACAAAAAGATAAAAGATATTTTGTCTGTACTGCCTACGGCCACGGTTTTCGAAGCCCTCGAAATCATGGGTAGCCATAATATTGGTGCATTGTTGGTTATGGAAAATGAAAAGCTGGTGGGTATTTTTTCGGAAAGAGATTATGCCCGAAAAGGAATTTTGCAAGGTAGAAGTGCCAAAACTACCACCATTGCTGAGGTAATGACTTCCAATGTGTATACGGTGGAGTCTAAAATGACCACCAAAGATTGTATGGAAATAATGAATGCGAGAAAGTTTAGGCACCTGCCTGTGGTAGACGATAACGTGGTGGTTGGAGTGCTGAGTGTTGGTGATATAGTGAGTGCTATTTTGGAAGAACAAAAAGAACACATCAAATATCTGGAAAGCTATATCTTGAACGGATAATCGGGCTTTGGGGTAAACAAAAAAGCACTTGAGGATATCCTTCAAGTGCTTTTTTTATGTCTATTTTCTAAATTATTTGGCGGCGTGCTCGGTTTCTTTTGGAGGAAAAAGGAGCGATGCAGCTATACTTACGCCCAAAATACCTACAATAACTATCAAAGAATGTACATTCGTAAAGCCCACACCTTCAAGCCAATGATGTGCCAGCATTTTAACACCAATGAAAGTTAATAATACGCCCAAACCATATTTGAGATAGGCAAACATATCTATAATATTTACCAAGAAAAAGAACATGGAGCGTAAGCCCATAATGGCGAATACATTAGAGAAAAACACTATGTACGGGTCTTTGGTAATACTAAAAATGGCTGGGATAGAGTCTACAGCAAAGATGACGTCGGTAAATGCTATGACCACAATTACGACAAACAAAGGCGTGATAAACAGTTTGTTAGCTCTATATTTGTGTCGGAAGAAAAATCTGTCGGAAACAAATTTTTCATATACATTGAAGAATCTCGAGGTCACTTTTACGGCTGGGTGGTTTTTGGTATCGATATTCTCTTCCTCTTCTTTTGAGAAGAGAATCTTTATGCCCGTGTAAACCAAAAATGCTCCGAATATATATAGTATCCATTCGAATTTTTGAATGAGAGCCGCACCTAGAAATATGAATATGAATCGAAGTACGATAGAACCCAAAATACCCCACACCAAAACGTCTTTATAGTTTTTCTTGCGAACCCCAAATGAGTTGAAAATCAGGATAAATACAAAAATATTGTCGACGGAAAGAGAGTATTCAACCAAATAACCCGTGATATATTCTAAAGCCATGTTGTTTTGAAAAATCTTCAGATTTTCAGCATGGTCTGAGCCGAGTTTGAGGGTTTTGTAGTAAAGCTGCTGTACTTCAGACAAATGACTGGCATCGCTGATGTCGTGGATAAAATAGCCGTAATTGCGAAGGAAAAAATAAAAACCAATGGACAAACCCACCCAAATAGCACTCCAAAAAGCAGCTTCTTTGAACTTTACAATTCCTGCTTTCTTAGAGCTGAAAGCCCCTAGGTCGAGGAGCATGACGAAAACTACAAATATGGCGAAAGCTCCAAAAAACAAAACTTCGTTTGACATAAAATCTAAATTACTGAAAACTGAATTAAGTCGCAATTTGCACAAAAAAACGCAGAAATGCCTTTTTTTTGGCCGAAATACTCAGAAACTACTTCAAATTACAGAACCAAGTTCATCGGCGATAAGTTTGAGAATTCCTCTTTTTTTGCCAACGGTGTTCATTATAATTTCTAGATCTTCATCCGAGGCCGTGTCTATTTCCTCAATGAGTGCGTCAATTTCTTTCTGAATTTTTTCCTTTCGAATTCTTAAGACCATTTTATATGATACTTCGTTGAGGATTTCCTCATATTTCGGAATCCGAATTTCATATTTGAGCCATTTTTCACTGACTTCGTGTTTTGGACTCATCCAACCTATTGCCAAATCTTGAATCTGTTGATTGGGATTTGATGAAAACATTTGAGTGGTCGGTAAATTGCCGTTGAGGTATTCAGTTTTGTATTGTTGATATATTTCTTGAAAAAGCGGCGTTTCTATCTTCAGGTCGTTGGTTTCGTGGAAAAGATAGTCGGCCAGGGTATGGTCTTCTCCTGTCTCTTCGTCTTTTTCTATAACAATATGACCATAGAGCACCAAGTCTTTTACCAATGATTCTTCCTGACCATTGTATTTTTTGAGGGTTTCTATGATTTCGAGTTCCTGATTTCTGACAGGCGGTGCAGGGCTAATTACCGCCCCACCATCTCCTCTTTCAGGTCTTTTGTTGTCAACAATTTTGGTTTTTATGAGTTTGTTGCCCTCATTTATTAAGATATTTTCATCAATCTGCAGCATTTTGGCCACTTCTTGATAAAAAACCGATCGCTTTATGGGATTCGGTATTTTGGTAATTGAGCTTACCAAGTCACTTATGAGCTCAGCTTTTTTGATGGGGTCGTCGCCCACATCTGCCAGTGAAAGCTCGGTTTTGAAATTAATAAAGTTCTTTTGGTGTGTTTTTACATATTCTGAAAAAGCCGCACCGCCCACTTTTCTGATGTAGCTGTCGGGGTCGTCTCCATCAGGAAAAACCACCGATTTTACATTCATATCCTCTTCCAATATGATGTCTATTCCCCTTAACGACGCTTTTATACCAGCGGCATCGCCGTCATAGAGTACCGTAATGTTTTCGCTGAATCGCCTGATGAGTCTGACTTGCTCGGGTGTAAGTGAAGTGCCTGAAGAGGCCACTACGTTTTCAATGCCCGCTTGGTGGAGCGAAACCACGTCGGTGTAGCCTTCTACCAAAAAGCAGTTATCGGCTTGGCGAATGGCGTTTTTAGCCTGATAAATTCCGTAAACAATCTGGCTTTTGTGGTATATCTCGGTTTCTGGCGAGTTGATGTATTTCGGGGCTTTGGGGTCTGTTTTTAATATTCTGGCCCCAAAAGCAATGGGCTTTCCGGCCACATTGTGTATCGGGAAAATTACTCTCCCCCTAAATCTGTCTATTTTTACGTCACCTTCTTTTACGCTTATCAGTCCAGCTTTTTGGAGAATTTCGGAGCTGAAGCCAGCTTTTTCGGCTTTTTTTACAAATTCATTTCGAGCATCTAAGGCGTAGCCAAGGTTAAATTTCTCTATTGCAGTTTTTGAAAATCCTCTTTCTATAAAATACGACTGTCCTACACTCTGGCCCTCTTCAGTTTTGGCCATGGTTTCAGCAAAATAGTTTTGGGCGTATTCCAACACTATAAAGAGGCTCTCTTTTTCGTTTTGGTTGATGAGGTCTTGGTCGGTAAACTCTCTTTCCTTAACCTCGATATTGTATTTTTTTGCTAGCCAACGCAGTGCATCTGGATACGATAGTCCTTCCAAGTCCATCACAAAGCGTAGTGAGTCTCCTCCTTTGCCACAGCCAAAGCACTTGTAGATGCCTTTTGATGGCGATACATTGAAGGAAGGAGTTTTTTCGTTGTGAAACGGACAACAGGCAATCATACTGGCCCCACGTTTTTTGAGGCTCACAAATTCTCCGACTACTTCTACAATGTCGGCGGCTTGTATGATTTGCTGAACGGTATCCTGAGGTATCATACCGTAAAATTATCTATTTTTCTTTCCAAAAATTCATGTGTTAATTAAAACTTCTTGTCGCAGTAGAATTTTGATTCTTTCAACCCAAAAAGCTCAATAGAAAATCGGCTGCAATAAAAGTCGAAGGCGACCCCCGTTGCTTCATATCTATTTTCGACCATCTGTAAACCTATCTCGATAGGTTTTTCGATGTTCGTCATAGCTATTTTGCAAAACCGTGCGACGGACCGATTATTTCGCCAGATTGTCAATTGAGCTTTTTGGGTTCAAAAAATCCAACAAATTGATTTTGGACATATTTTCTTGATTCTTTTTTTAGAAATATTGCGAAACTATCATGGGTTTTCGAACGGATAATCAAGGATTTATAATTATCAAACCAATTTTTTTATCATGAAGGTGAATTTTAAGGTGGTATTGTTGGCAAATAGAGTGGCTTTGTTTGTGGTATATTTTTGGTTTGGAAGCCTAAAAGTTATTGGCTTATCGCCTGCTACGGGTTTGGTTTCTGATTTAGCTCATGTGACTTTGCCCATTTTTGAGGCCGACAAGTTTTTGGTTTTGTTTGGGCTCTTTGAGTGCTTTCTGGGTTTGATTTGGCTTTGGCCTAAACTTGCCAAAGTGGCTTTTTGGTTAACGATTTTCCATTTGTTTACTACATTTTTGCCAACTGTGTTCCTTCCAGATGCTTCTTGGAATCAGTTATTTACGCCTAGTTTGGTTGGGCAATATATAATCAAGAATTTGGTGATTTTGGCCTCTATTCTGACCTTGTATTTCGCAGCAAACAATACCTCAGTTGAGAGGACCTATTGAGCTTTTCTTGGGTGGAAAGGTCATTTTATGGGTTGATTCAAAAACTTTTCCACATTAGGCCAACTTATCTACATAATCAAATCCTGTCGGTGTACTTTTTTCAAAATTGACTATCTTTGCAGCTCTTTAACAGCAGACAAGCAATGGGAAAAATAATCTCGATAGTAAACCAAAAAGGCGGAGTAGGTAAAACCACCACTGCAATCAATCTCTCAGCGAGTTTGGCGGTGTTGGATTACAAAGTGTTGATAGTCGATACCGACCCTCAGGCCAACGCAGGCTCAGGAATAGGTATTGATAGCAAGGACCAAAAAAACAATATCTATTCGGCTTTGGTGGGGCATTCTAAAATAAAAGATTGCATTATCGAAACCCAAATCCCCAACCTTCATCTTATATCAAGTCACATTGACTTGGCCGGTTTTGAGTTGGAAATTGTAAACCAAGTAGCTCGTGAGTATATTTTGAAAGAGATAATTCATGAAATAAAAGACGATTACGACTTTATACTTATAGATTGCTCACCGTCGCTCGGTTTAATGGTTATCAACTCCATTGTAGCTTCTGACTCGGTTTTGATTCCGGTGCAGTGCGAGTATTTCGCTCTAGAAGGTATTGCCAAGCTTCAGAATACCATCGAAATTATCAGGAAAAGATTGAATCCCAGCCTAGTAATGGAAGGCTATGTATTGACCATGTATGATGGCCGCACGAACCTATCTAAAATGGTGGTAGACGATGTAAAGAAGTACTTTGAAACCTTGTGTTTTGACACTATTGTGCCTAGAAATGTGAAGCTAGCCGAAGCTCCGAGCTATGGTGTGCCTGCTTTGTTGATGTTTTCAGGCGATAAAGAAGGGGAGTTTGATATCAAATTTTTGGAAAACAAAGGTGCTATAAGTTATATAGATTTGGCCAAAGAACTTTTAAAACGTAATAATCTGCCTGAGATTAAAGAAGTAGATGGAACAAAATAAGAACAAAGGGCTTAACTCACTTCTGTCAGACTCTGACCTCGTAGTACAGCGTAAAGTGGCCGCTTTCAGAGGGGTAAGTGAAGTTGAAATAGCAAAACTGGAAGTCGGAACTCAACAACCAAGAAGCCATTTTGACGAAAAATCTATCGAAGAATTGGCGGAATCTATACGCGTGCATGGGCTCATACAACCCATCACTGTTCGTGAGAGGGAAGGTGGTAAATTCGAAATCATTTCGGGAGAAAGAAGATTCAGAGCAGCTAAATTGGCTGGTTTGGATCGTATGCCAGCCTTCATAAGAGATGTGGACGATCACAGGTCTATCGAAATGGCCTTGATAGAAAACATTCAACGCGAAAATCTCAACCCAATTGAAATTGCACTTTCCTACCAAAGAATGGTTACAGAGTGCCAAGTGAGTCAAGAAGAATTGGGCAAAAGAGTGGGTAAGAGTCGCTCGGCCGTAACGAATTATCTGAGGCTGCTCAATCTACCCACAGAGGTGCAGTCGGGATTGATTTTGGGTGTCATTTCAATGGGCCAAGCCAGGCCATTAGTGCCCATTCAAGACCAAAATCTGCAGTTGGATATTTATCAGCGAATCCTCGAAAATGACCTCAGTGCCAGGGATATTGAAGCTTTGGTAAAAAAAGGAAATGCTTTTGAGGCGGGTGCCAATGAACTAGATTTGCACCGAGAAGATATGCGAATAGAAGAGATTACACTAAAAGGAAAAACCCTTGTGCCGATAAAAATTCAAGTTCAAGACCTCAATAAAGGCAATGTATCTATTAAGTTTTCTAACGCCGACGAACTCGCCGAGATTCTAGGTAAGTTAGAAATGTCTTAAATAACTGGTCTTCTATCGCTGGGGTGTCAAATAATATTACCCAGGTATTTGCTGCTGTTAATTGTTTTAAAATGAGTGTATTGGTACAATACACGTCTTCAGGCAAGTTTTTTTTGAAAATATACTGTTCAATTAATCGTTGGTTTGGGTACAAACCAAAGAAAGCTTTATGCGTAAAATTATTTTCAGTGTATTTTTATTAGTGGTGGTTCAAAATCTTAAGGCACAAGGAGAAAATCATCAGACAAACCGAAAACTAGACAGTCTTTACATCAGTGAAGTCGAAGGAAGGCTGACTTCCGAGAAAGTTCTTCACGCCGAGCCTCTATATGTGGATCTGATTCGGGACTTAGGTGCCAGAAAAGGCGAAAAAGAATGGAATGTCGGCCTCGGACTGACAGATAACACCAATTTTGACCAATACAATGCTTTAATAGAATATGAATGGGCTCCAATGAATAGACTTGGTCTGGAGGTAGAGTTGCCATTTTCTTTTTATTATCCGGTAGTTACCAACGGTACAACGCCCAGCAGTAAACTTAATAGTCTCAAACTTGCTGCACAATATTCATTTTATGTTTCACCCAAGTACAATACCAGTATGGCTTTGGGCTACATTCACGAGTTTGAGCTTACCGAATTTAAAAAATACTCAGTAGGAAAGCCGTTGAAAGGTAATGTTTACAATCCGTTTTTTGTAGCTGCCAAACGCTGGGGAACCAATGTGCACTCTCTACTATACACCGGCCCTTTGGTGGAGCATCATTTCGAAGGCAATATCTTTAATACAACCTGGCAGGTAAATACCAATTTTCACTATATGATTTCCGGAACGAGAAATTTCGTGGGCGTTGAATTTAATAAAAATATGAGTGTTAAGGATTTTGATATGACCTTCAGGCCGCAGATGCGTGTTGGAGTATCTGATAATCTATTGATCGGTATTGTTACGGGTATACCAATGAGCCGCGAGAATGAAAGATTCAGTACATTTTTGCGGCTGATTTACGAACCCAAGCACAAAAAGGTATAGGCTGTAGATGGCTAGAAGTGTGAGGAATAAGGTCATAAAGATACTGATTGTTTGAGCTGGTATTTGGTGTGTATGAATTGAATATGGTATGCTTTGATAGCTTTCATTTTTTTCAGAAATAATCCAATATTTTTCAGTATATTTGTGGGTTAAAATTCGACAATAAAAAGATTAGAAAAACATTCCTGAGTAATCGGAATTTATACTATTTGAAATTAAGTTTATGGCAGAAAAAGAATTAGAGAATAGAGCAGATTATTCCGCAAATAACATACAAGTTTTAGAAGGTTTAGAAGCAGTAAGAAAAAGACCCGCCATGTATATTGGAGATATCGGCATAAAAGGTCTCCACCACCTTATCTGGGAAGTTGTAGACAACTCTATAGATGAAGCCATGGCTGGCTACTGCGATACTATAGATACCATTATCAATGTCGATAATTCAATAACCGTGCGTGATAACGGCCGCGGAATACCTACTGGTTGGCATGAAAAAGAGCAAAAGTCGGCCCTAGAGGTAGTTATGACTGTGCTTCACGCAGGTGGAAAATTCGATAAAGACACTTATAAAGTTTCTGGTGGTTTGCATGGTGTGGGTGTATCCTGCGTAAATGCACTTTCTACTGACCTTCGTGTAGAGGTACACAGGGAGGGTAAACTGTTTGAGCAAGAATACAAAATAGGCAAACCGCAATATCCTGTTAGAGAAATTGGTACTACAGACAAAAGAGGCACCGTTGTGACTTTTAAGCCTGATGATACCATTTTTCAAGCACATGAATACAAATACGAGACCGTTGCCAATCGTCTCAGAGAGCTTTCGTTTCTAAATAAAGGCATCACACTTACGCTAACCGATATGCGTGATTTGGACGAAAACGATGCTCCGAAACACGAAATATTCCACTCTCAAGGTGGTTTGATTGAGTTTGTGGAGTATCTAGACCAAAGCCGTGAGAGATTGATCCCAGCACCTATGTGGATGGAAGGTGAAAAAGACGGTGTTCCAGTGGAAGTTTCGATGATTTATAACTCTTCGTACTCTGAAAACGTATCGTCTTTTGTAAATAACATCAATACGCCCGAAGGAGGTACGCACGTATCCGGTTTCAGAATGGCACTTACGCGTACATTGAAATCTTATGCTGACAAATCGGGTATTTTGGCCAAAGAAAAAATCGAGATTTCGGGCGATGACTTCAGAGAAGGTCTTACGGCCGTTATTTCTGTAAAAGTTCAAGAGCCTCAGTTTGAGGGGCAAACCAAGTCAAAACTCGGTAACTCGGAGGTGACCTCGGCTGTGAGTAGTTGTGTACAGGAAATGCTCGAAAACTATCTGGAAGAAAACCCAAAAGATGCCAGAACCATTGTAGATAAAGTGGTTTTAGCGGCCAAAGCACGTATTGCGGCCAAAAAGGCCAGAGAAATGGTCCAGCGTAAGAATGTTTTGATAGGTTCTGGCCTTCCTGGTAAATTGGCCGACTGTGCCGAATCCGATCCAGCTCTTTGTGAGGTTTATTTGGTAGAGGGTGACTCCGCCGGTGGCTCAGCCAAACAAGGTAGAGATAGGAGTGTTCAGGCCATTTTGCCTCTGAGAGGTAAGATTTTGAACGTAGAGAAGGCCCAAGAGTATAAAATATACGAAAACGACGAGATCAAGAATATTTTTACCGCTTTGGGGGTTCAGATGGGTAAGGATGGCGACGAAAGAGCTTTGAATCTTGATAAACTTCGCTACCACAAGATCATAATTATGACGGATGCCGATATAGATGGTAGCCACATCCGTACTTTGATTCTTACATTCTTCTACAGGTTTATGAAAGAAATTATCGAAAGAGGGTATTTGTACATCGCTCAACCACCGCTCTATTTGATTAAAAAAGGAAAAGACGAAGAATACTGTTGGACGGAAGAACAAAGACAAGCTGCCGTGAAAAGACTTGCTGGTGGTGGTAAAGAAGAGAGTGTGGGAATTCAAAGATACAAAGGTTTGGGAGAAATGAATCCAGAGCAGCTTTGGACAACTACCATGAATCCTGAGTTTAGAACCTTGAAGCAAGTAACTATAGAGTCAGCCACAGAGGCGGATCATTTGTTCTCGATGCTGATGGGCGACGAAGTACCGCCTCGTAGAGATTTTATCGAACGCAATGCCAAGTACGCCAATGTAGATGCATAATACTCCTTTGACCATAAACTGGGGCGAATCGGAAACGGTTCGCCTTTTTTATTTCTGGCAAACAATATTGAATTTCCCGAAACGTCTACTTTATTAGGTGACTTTGAATCATTTTTTGTTTATTTGTAATTACCACCTACCATCAACAAATATGCAAAGCAGTGTTTTAGTTTTAATATTCGCCTCGGTAATAATTTTATCTTATTTTTTCAACATTGTCAGTAACAAGACTCGGATACCCTCGGTTTTGCTTTTGATGGGATCTGGTATGCTGTTTTCTTATTTTGAGAAAAGTACCATTGTGTCGGCATATACCATCAATAAACTCGTTGAGGTGCTCGGTATTCTAGGCCTTATTATGATAATTTTGGAAGCCTCTCTTGACCTGCACATTACCAAAGATAAGAAGGCAATGATTCTCAGGGCATTCATATCTGGCTTAATCATTTTGTTGGTTTCGTCATTCGTAATTGCTTACTTGTTAAATTATTGGCTTCGCGAGCCTTTTATAGAATGCCTCATTTATGCTACTCCTCTTTCTATTGTGAGTAGTGCCATATTGATTCCCAGTTTGGGGCAGTTGACAGCCGAGAAAAAGGAATTTCTTGTCTATGAATCTTCTTTTTCTGATATCCTGGGGATACTTTTCTTTAATTATTTGATTAGCGAAGGCTCTACCCAGCCTCTTAATGCTATTTTCTATATTGGGCAAATGGGCTTTAGTATTATTTTATCCGTTTTTTTTGCTTTTTTGTTGGTGTATTATCTTGGAAAAATTAAGTTGCATATAAAGTTTTTTTTGATTTTTGCCGTTTTGGCAGCTCTATATGCTTTGGGTAAAATCACCCATTTACCTTCGCTGTTAATTATACTTTTTTTTGGTTTAATTATCAACAATAGGCAGTTCTTTTTAAAACTGAGCTGGGTTAGAAAGTATGTTCCAGAAGAAAATGATTTTAGAGAGTTGGAAGGGCAATTGAAGTCAGTTACAGCAGAAACCGCCTTTTTGGTCCGTACTTTTTTCTTTATTCTGTTTGGTTATTCCATAGATTTGGCAAAGTTGGGATTACAAGAAGTTCAGATTTTGGGGAGTGTTATTGTAGTTATTTTGCTGATAGTGAGGTTGGTTTTTCTGAAATACCTAAATCCCAAAGAAAACCCCCTTCCCGAGTTATTTCTTATGCCTCGGGGATTGATCACCATTCTATTGTTTTACAGTATTCCTGTTGACAGGCAGTTGGAGCACTTCAATACCGGTATTTTGTTTTTTGTTATTTTGGTTACTGCTGTATTGATGATGATAGGTCTGTTGGGAGTAAAAAATCAGAAGGATGTTTCAGATTTATAATTGTATTTTTTAAATAATAAATTGGTTATTATTGGTATCGCATTTGCATGTCGTTATATTTGTAAAACACTTTTTCATATTTAAGAACCAACCTAAAAATTAAATAAAAATGTCAGTCGTCGAAAATACTTTTCCTTGGATTAGCAAATATCCCAAAGGAATTTCAGCAGAACTCAATCCCGACGCTTACCCATCTTTGGTAGAATTGATGGAGGAGGGATTTAAAAAGTTTTCTGACCAACCGGCGTATTCTTTTATGGATAAAACCATAAGTTATGCCCAGGTAGATAAAATGTCGAGAGATTTTGCGGCCTATTTACAGAGCATCGGGCTGAAACAAGGAGACAAGATTGCCATTCAGATGCCCAATTGTTCTCAGTACCCTATAGCACTTTATGGAGCTTTGAGAGCGGGTTTGGTGGTCGTAAATACCAATCCGCTGTATACACCTCGCGAAATGAAACATCAGTTTACCGATTCTGGTGCGAAGGCCATCGTTATCGTGGCCAATTTTGCTTTTAATCTTGAGAAAGTAATAGAGGAGACTCAAATAAAGCATGTTATCGTAACTGAGTTGGGAGATTTGTTGGGCTTTCCTAAAAAGCAAATCGTGAACTTCGTGGTTAAGAGTGTAAAGAAAATGGTGCCTGATTACAGTATTTCTGAAATTGTGAAATTTGGCGAGGCCTTGGCAAAGGGAGCGGCCGCAAGCTATAGTAGACCCAGTGTAAAAAGTAGCGATACAGCGTTTATTCAATACACAGGTGGCACCACTGGAGTATCCAAAGGTGCGGTGCTTAGCCACAGAAATATGGTTGCCAATACAGAAGGAATTGCTGCGTGGTTTGGCCCAATGATGCATTTTGAATGCCCAAGGACAATTCTGGGAGCCTTGCCGTTTTATCATATCTTTGCTTTGACGGTCAACGCTTTCTCAACTTTTAAGTTGGGCTTTCATAATATAATGATTCCAAATCCAAGAGACCAAAAAGCACTTTTGAAAGATTTGAAGAAACACAAATTATTTGTTTTTCCTGGCTTAAATACCCTTTTCAATTCACTTTTAAACAACCCTGAGTTTTTAGCATTGGATTTTAGCAATCTCAAGATTACTATTTCCGGTGGAATGGCCTTACAAAAAACAGTAGCTGATGCTTGGGAAAAAGCCACGGGTTGTAGGGTGACTGAAGGTTATGGTTTGTCTGAAACAGCACCAGTTTTGTCTTGTAATCCGGTGGATGGTACGCAGCAAATAGGTACTATAGGCCTGCCGTTTCCTTCCACAGATATGCGAATATTAAAAGAAGATGGCACTTGGGGTGCGGTAGGTGAAGTAGGCGAAATATGTGCCCATGGCCCACAAGTGATGTCTGGCTATTATTTAAGAGCAGAAGAAACTGCCAATGTGTTTATTAGCGATGACAAAGGTAGGCCATTTTTTAAGACTGGCGATATAGGCTTAATGCAGGAAGACGGTTTCTTCAAGATTGTAGATAGGAAAAAGGATATGATTTTGGTGTCAGGATTTAATGTTTTTCCGAATGAGATAGAAGAGGTGGTTTCGCAATGCCCAGGTGTTTTGGAAGTAGCTTGTATTGGTGTTCCTGACGATAAATCTACCGAGGCGGTGAAGGTGTTTATCGTGAAAAAGGATGAAAACCTTACAGAGGAGGCTGTTCGTGAGTTTTGTAAAGAAAACCTCACAGGCTACAAATGTCCTAAACATGTCGAATTTAGGGCTGATTTGCCCAAGACCAATGTTGGTAAGATATTGAGAAGGGAGCTTCGAGATGTTAAGTAGAACCGAAGAAATTATAATATTGTTCAAAAGACAGGCCTTGGGCCTGTTTTTTTTTTGAAATGGTCTTACGAACATTTTGGATATTCGCTATTACAAAGTATTTTTAGAGGGTTTGTAGTAAAAAAGGAAATAAAATGAAGGTATTCAACAAGATTGTTGGCGGATTTCTTATTCTGATTGTCAGAATATATCAAATTGGCATTTCGCCTTACTTTCCAGATTCGTGCCGCTATCAGCCCACCTGCTCACAATATATGATAGACAGTATAAAAGAATGGGGTTTCTTCAGAGGATTTTGGTTAGGTCTGAGGCGTATCGCAAGGTGCCATCCATGGGGTGGGCACGGTTGGGACCCCATAAAACGCAAACACAATCACTGAATGATTCTAGGATTTCTTGACAGAAAAAAGAACAAAATTAGTCCACTCACCAAAGTAATACTACAAATAAGTATCTGAAATGGATTGGGTTTGATAACCCAAATGGCACCAATAAACTGAACTATGAGTATGATATTGAGGAAGTTGGCGATTGCTGTTCGCGGTAATTTAGAAACTACAAAGGAGCCAAGTGGTGCAAAAATGATCACGAAAGGTATGCAAGCAATCCACATTTCAAAAGCCTCTGTCTGAAAATCGTTTATCACACCGGCATGTACAAAAAAGCCCAGGACGGTTTCGATGCTCATAATGATTATAGACGACGGAACTGCCACTTTTTCATTTATGCCGTAGTAGATGGTCATTAAACAGAACGTGAAGATATTGATACCAGTCCCAAAAATAGATGAAATGATGCCACCAATAAATCCGAAAATTATAAGTCTGACGGTATCGGATTTCTGAAAATTCTCAATCAAGTCAAAAACTACCCGGTTCGGTTTAGAGTTTTCTCTCCAAAGAACTATACCAAAACTCAGCCAAAGGGATACAAAGAAGAGCTTGGCCATGGGAGGCGAAATGAGCGGCACTATATAATATGTACCGAAAATTAGCCCGAAAATCCCACCAAACGTAACGTATTTTATGTAGTTCCAGTCTACTTTTATTTTAAGACCCAAAATGAGAAGCGAAGCGGAGGTCATTCCGACGCTTTGAATTGCAAAGGCGAAGTTACGAGCTACGGCAGGTTTTATGTCTAATAATAAAGTAAATACAGGATAGGCAACTGCCGCACTACCCTCTGGGCTAGATCCAGCTATGAATGAACCAAAAATCATAGTTACAACAGCCCAAAAGTGTTTTTCAATATAGAAGAACAATTGATTCTCTGATACGTAATATAGCCAGGTCGATATTACAATTAAATAGAACGCGATGTATAGTTTGGGTAGTTTTTTCAATTGTACACTGGTTGAAATTTGAGACCGAGTCTCAAAGATATTCGGTATTACAGAGTTTTGGAAATTTCTGATATAAATATGTTATTTTCGCAAAGAAATAACTTTGGATTTCTGAATATTGGGAATTTTTGAAAAAACTGAAACGGATTTATGGCAAAGTCAAATGATTTAATTGAAACAGTAGCTGGTCAGGTTGGTGAAATAGATAGTAAGCTGTCGTCGGTAATTACTCACATGACCAGTATAGTGGAGAATTATGATTTTCTTTTGCAAAATCAAAATCAAGTGGCTGAAAATCATGATTTGGTAGTGGCCAATCAGAACACCATCATTCAGAATTTGGGCATTATTATTCAAAATCAAGGCTCCATTATACACAACCAATCAAAAATTGTGAAAAATCAGGCGTATCTTAAGACATTTCTATATGCTCAGGTTGAAATCTTGACTTTGCTCACTAAACGGCCTAAAGAGGAAATTTCGGATGAAATCAATACCTTCTTTGAAAACGCTCAAATTGAAATATCAAAGGGCTTTGAAAATCCGATAGGGGAATAAGTTTATTTCTGGATAAGCGTAATTTTTTCCTGGAGTAGGATTATTTGGTTTTTAAGGAGTTCTATTTCTGAAAGTTTACTTGCTTTCAGCTGTTCTTGTAGTCTCAATTGAAGGTTTTGCGACTCTACTTTTTGTTTCTGAAGACGCAACTCCAACATCAATTCATTCTTTTGTTTTTCTAACACTTCTGCATACTCTTTAGCCTCTAAAACTAGTTTAGGCATGGAAGAAGCGTCCTTAAGGGTAAGTTTATTGTTTTCGTTTTTTTCCAATATTTCGGAATATTCTAAATTGTCAATTCCGATTTGGAAGTAATCTGCAATCTTTCGGCAGACGCTAAGTGACGGGGAAAATTTTTCATTTTCATAATCTGAAATGGCACTTTTACTAATATTTAGTGCCTCAGAAAGGTCTTCTAGTGTGATTTTGTTGTATTTTCTTAGATTTTTTAAATTTTTGGCAAAGTAACTTTTTGTCATCTTTTTTAAATATTAATTTCCATATTTTTGGAAAAACATTTTTCATATATAACTTTGATATGAAATAATGAACCAATTTACATGCAAAATTATGACTGTCCAAAGATTAGTCTTTCTGTTTGTAAGTATATCATTGTTCATAGTACTTGGTTATATAGGTTAATGTTATTATATTGGTTTATGTCTTTGATGTACTCAAATATTTTTTTTTGCTTTCTATCTGTGAGCTGTGCTTTTTACTATTGTAGTTGTCTGGGTCCGAGTTGAAGGAATAGGTTGTTTGTGTTCTAAAGAAATACATATTTTGGAATGGGTCAATTTTATATTTCTCGGTTGTTGTGCTTGGTTTTTAGTTTTTCGTTTTTCCTCTGTTCGGGTCAAAAGTCTATGAAGGGTAGATCTTCTAATGAGCTAGCTCTGAAATGGGCAAAAGTTACCCTAGATTTTGTAAACATTCAGTCCAATAAGTCTCCGACTTTTATTTCGAGGTCTTTGGGTTATATGGGGTTGGCCATGTACGAATCGGTGGTTCATGGTAGTAAGAAATACAAGTCCATAGCTTCGCAGCTAAATGGGTTGGGTGATTTGTCGAAACCTGAGGTTGGTTTGGTTTATGATTGGGAAACGGTGCTTAATGCAAGTCAGGCAAATCTTGTAAAGCAAATCTGGCAGCCTTTAAAGCAACCTAATGGCAATTTTATGGTTAAAAATGTAGACTCGCTTGAAAGTGCTACTCTGAATGCTAGGTATGTAGTGGTTAAAGATTCAGCGGTCATTCGGCGTTCTATTGCGTACGGTGTCAAGATAGCCAATGAAATCTTTCAATGGTCGTTTCGAGATGGCGGACATGAGATGAATTTTATGAATTTTGACCCAAACTATAAATTTCCAACAGGTCTTCATCTGTGGAGTCCACCGCTCAATGGTCAGTCGCATATTTTGCTGCCGCTGCATCCATATTGGGGTAGGAATAGGCAATTTTTAAAGGCCAATGCCGACTTGCCCATTCCCGAAATTATACCTTTTTCTAAAGACACGGCGTCTGAGTATTATAAGCAGTTCAAAATGGTATATGATATTCAAAAAAAGCTAACACAGGAACAAAAGGAGATTGCCAATTGGTGGGGAGATGATCCAGCTTTTACGGTGGCTCCTCCTGGGCATTCATATAATTTGGCCATAATAGTAAACAGTCAAAAAAATAGCGATTTGGTTACAGCGGCTATGTCATTTGCACGTGTGGGTATGGCCTGTGCTGATGCTTTTATCAACTGCTGGCGGTGTAAGTACAAATATCATTCTGAGCGGCCGTATAATTATATCAGAAAAGTTATAGATCCTGAGTTTGTGCAATACTGGCCCGAGCCGCCATTTCCTGCTTTTCCGTCGGGGCATTCTACGCAAGCTTCGGCTGCGGCTGAGGTGTTGGTAAATATCTTTGGAGATAAACTCACTTTTATAGATACATCGCACCAAGGAAGAAAACGAGATGAACTCCGGAAGGTAGATTATAAAAGCAGACATTTTGTGAAAATATCAGATACGGCCATTGAGTGCGGTATTTCTCGTCTCTATGGGGGTATTCATACCGATCAGGATAACCAAGTTGGCTTGTCAGAAGGTGTTAGAATAGGTCGGAATATTAATTCCTTGATTTGGGAAAAATAAAAAGGACACATGTTTGATGGAAATCGATCTTTCGATTTGGCTCGGGGTGCTTATGGCGGTTTTTTTTCTTTGGAGCTGTTTAAGGCATTTTAGGAGTTTTTGGTACAGGAGGGAATTGTTTAATTCAGAAACGAGTAAGTGTCAAAAATCCAGAATATCGGAATTTTAATCTATTATTAGTCGTATTTCAATCGTACTTTAATATATTTTTCCAATTTTTTGAATATTTCATTTTTTGCTGTAATATTGCAAAAGTTTCTAAGTTTAATGCATTATCAATAATTGTGTACCTTTTTAGTAAATTATGAAAAGAATCTTTACTGCTGTAGTTTTATTTGTTTTATCACTTTCTGCTCGGGCCCAGATGCCTCATGATGCCATTTATATGCCTAAAAATACGGCTTGTTTGGCGGTGTCTTATGGTAGTAGTTCATGGAAAGAATATTGGGAGAATACTCTGCTTCGTGAAAACCTTAATATGGGAAAGCATACTACTCAAAATGTGATGCCGATGTTGGCGGTGGGTGTTTCCGATAGATTCAATATCATAGTAGCTTTACCCTATGTAGCCACCAAAACCAGTGCTGGCAATTTGATGGGTCAGAAAGGTATTCAAGATTTTTCGGCTTGGGCAAAATATAAATTGGTTGAAAAGGAAGGCTTGGCAATTCATGGTGCTGTAGGTGCCTCATTGCCAGTTGGAAACTATGTCGCTGAGTTTCTTCCAATGTCAATCGGTTTGCAAGCCAAAACTGCTACTGGTCGTTTTATAGGTAGCTATTATCATAAATCAGGAGCGTATTTTACTGGTCATGCTAGTTATATTTTCAGGAGTAATGTGAAAATTGACAAGGATGGATATCAGGCCTATGACAAGGTGTACAATACAGATATTGTGGCTGTTCCGAATGCCACCGATGCACGTGCAGCCTTGGGTTACAGCAAAAAGGCGATTGTTACGGAGGTTTTTGTAGAAAGATTTACATGTGTAGGAGGAGATAATATTCGTAGAAACGACATGCCTTTTTTGACCAATAACATGCAGTCAACTTCGATAGGATGGTATGGTAAGTTTCAGCCTAAAAATATTGGGGGAAATGCCAGAGTAGCCTATGTTACAAATGGTCTAAACATGGGAAAGAGTTTGAGTTATTCCATAGGGATTTTGTGCCAGTTCAATAACTTAATACTTAAAAAATAATCAGAACCAACGTATTCTGATATTATCTAAATAGTCGATTTTTTAAATACAGATTTAAATGAAAAATTTCAATATAAAAACTTTATTATTACTAACTCTGATTGCCGTTTTCGGTATCTCTTGCGACAAGAGCTTGGAAATTGAAACTCCAGAGGCCTACATCCCTGCCGATTTGGATGCAAACGCAGCCAACTGGAAAACATACGTTTTGACCTCTAATAGTGAAGTGGCCGTGGCAACTCCCAAGCCTACAAGCGACCCTTCATATATTAAAGAATTAGATTCTTTGAAAACTAAAATTTATCCTGCTCTTACTCCTGCAAACAAGGATGCCATCGCCTATTGGGGAGCGGGTGCGGTTTATAGATGGAACGAAATAGCAAGAGAACTTGCGGCAAAATACAATGTGCCGCCTGCTTCGAATGCCGAAGGTAAATATCCGGTTCCAGACGCCGCTAATCCTTTGGCAGATCCTAAATTTCCTTTTGCCAACCCCCCATACACTGCCCGAGCATTGGCTTATTTGGGTGTTGCACAATATGATGCATTGGTGGCAGCGTGGTCTTACAAAGCTAAATATGGCAGAAAAGCCCCATCAAAAATTGACGCATCAGTGAAGACTTTACTACCGGTTTCTGACCTTGCCTCATATCCATCAGAGGATGCCGTAGTTGCTGGAGCGTCTTACACTATCTTGATTGCCATGTTTCCTGGCGAAGTACCTTACTTAGATACAAAATTGGCAGAAGCTAAGAATGTCAGAGTTTGGGCTGGGGTAAATGTGCCTAGCGATGTGGTAGCCGGAGATGCTCTTGGAAAAGCTGTAGCCGCTAAAGTTATGGCAAAAGCCAAAGTAGATGGTATGGGAGCCGCAAATAATCAAGCACTTACTGCCGGAATGATTGAAGCTGCCAAAGGAAGGGGTATCAAAGAGCCTTGGTTGAGCCAAGAGTTACCAATTCGTCCTCCAATGTTGCCAAATTATGGTGCTGTAGCCACTTGGAATTTTGACAAGGCCACACTCGCCCAGATTAGACCTGTAATGCCTTACGTGGTAGGTTCGGCCGAGTGGAACAAAGACTTTGCAGAACTTGAAAAAATCAATAAAAATCAAACTAGAGAGCAGGCTCGAATAGCCAATTACTGGGCAGACGGAGCTGGTAGCTACACACCACCAGGGCATTGGAACAGAGAAGCTGCCAATCAAGGTCACAATGCCAAGTTTAGCGAAGTTCGTATGGCCCGTACTATGGCATTGGTCAATACGGCTCTTATGGATGCTGGCATTGCTTGTTGGGAAGCTAAATTCTATTATTACACTCCTCGCCCTCAGCAGTTCGGGCTGAAGACTTCAGTAGGTTTACCAAACTTTCCTTCGTACACATCAGGTCATTCGACATTCTCCTCAGCAGCAGCTACAGTGTTAGGGAGTATATTTCCTGCCAATGCAGCCAAGTTTGAGGCCTACGCCAAGGAGGCTTCCGACTCGCGTGTTTACGGTCTAATTCATTACAGAATAGACTGTGAGATGGGCTTGGTTCATGGAAAGAAAATCGGCGAATTTGCAATTGCAAGAGGAAAATCGGATGGATCAGGGCTATAAGCTCTGATCTATCTTCTTTGAAATATTTTTACCTTAATATACTTAATAATGAAAAAACTCTACATCTCAAGTGTTAGACTCGGCCTTGTATTGGCTTTAATCTGCAGCAGTAGTCATCTGTTTTCGCAAGGTTGCATTGCGGTAAGGTCAATGTCAACAGCCAATGGAAATCCCTCGGGTTCGGCTTTTATGATGGCTGGCTCGTTTCAAGTATCAGCTAATTTTAGGAAGCTTCATTCTTATAAGCATTTTGTAGGAACTGTAGAACAACCTCAAAGGGTTGAACAAAAAACCGAAGTAATCAATGATTCTTACAATTTCGACTTTGGTCTTACATATGCAGTTTCGAGCAGGCTCAACGTAAGTGTCAACATTCCTTTGTCTTACAACGACCGCTCATCGTTGTACGAGCATTATGGCAATGGTACACCTCCGGGTTCAAATCCACGTTTTCATACACAATCAAAAGGTGTTGGCGATATGAGATTTTCTGCGTCATACTGGGTGCTTGATCCAGTAAAAACACATAAAGGTAACTTCGCCATCGGAGTCGGTATAAAAGCTCCAACCGGTGATGCCAATGTTCTCGACGAATTTCATAGACTAGATAGAAACGGAAAGGAATATATTCAAATACGGGCAGTGGATCAGTCGATGCAGCTTGGCGATAGTGGCTGGGGAGAGAGCTTAGATATTCAAGGGTATCAGTCTTTGTTCAAAAAAGCTACCCTGTACTATAATGGTTTTTATATGTTTAGCCCAAAAGAGCTCAACAAAGCCACCAATTTCTCAGTACCCGATCAATTTGGTGCAAGACTGGGAATGACCTATGTTTTGTTTCCTCAAAAGAATATCGGAGTTAGCTTAGGAGGTCGTTTGGAGGGTCTACCGGCAGTTGACGCCATAGGTGGGAGCTTGGGTGCTCGTCGTCCGGGCTACATCGTATCGGTAGAGCCAGGCATAGCATGGAGTGGGCATCACAGTTCGTTTTTGCTTACCGTACCATATGCAGTTAGAAGAGACAGAATACCAACTTGGACAGTTACTGGTTTCAGAGAAGGCGATGCTGCTTTTGCAGATTATCTAATTTCTGCTTCTTATTCGTTTAGGTTCTAAAATTTGGCTAAAAGGACTTTTGAATATTTCAAAAGTCGAAAGTTTTTACTTTTAGCCTATTAAATTTGGGTAATTCAAAAGTGTGGTCTCATTTTTGAATACCCATTTTTAATATTTAATTTGTTTTCATGAAAAAGAAAATTTACATCCTGTTTCTTGCCGCTGCGGCTATGTTTTCGGGTTGTTCAAAGACCGAGGATGCTCCTGATCCTGTAGAACTTAATATTGAGAGTACAGTGGCCGACAAATGGGCAGAAATGACCCTTAAACACCTGAAAGTACAGCAACTGAAAACACCTACCTACGTGTCGAGGTCTCTGGGCTATATTGGTCTTACCATGTACGAGAGTGTAGTAAACGGTAGTATAGTGTACCAATCTGTAGCACCTCAACTCAACGGTCTGGGCATATTGCCAAAGCCTGAATCTGGCAAAACGTATGACTGGGAGACGTCGCTAAACGCAAGTCAGGCTTTTATGATAAAACAAATGTGGCAACATGCCTTGGCTGTAGATAACAAAAGGCTGGATTCTCTAGAAACTGCCATTTTTAATGACAGAGCATTGGTTGTCAAGGATACCGCCATACTAGGCCGTTCAAAAAGATATGGTTTGAGCATAGCCAAGGCCATTTATGAATGGTCTAAAACAGATGGTGGTCATCTGGGCTATTTGACAAACTTCGACGCCAAATATGTTTTTCCAAGAACCTCAACCAACTGGTCGCCACCAATGAATGGACAGTCTTCAGTGTTGATGCCACTTCACCCACATTGGGGCAAGAACAGGACCTTTACCTCTACCAATTCTCAGTTGCCGGTACCCGAAATTATACCCTATTCCGACGACAAGAACTCGGCTTTCTACAAAGAATTTAAGGAAGTTTATGATATTCAGCTTGCTCTAACACAAACCCAAAAGGAAATTGCCAACTGGTGGGGAGATGATCCATCAGAGACTTATGCTCCTCCTGGCCACTCTTACAGCTTGGCACTGCAAATTTTGAGAGTAAAGAAGCCAAATCTTTTCACGGCGGCAGAGTCATTCGCTAAAGTGGGCATGTCTGTCGCTGATGCATTTATCAATTGTTGGAAATGTAAATACACCTATCACTCGGTAAGACCAGCAGCTTACATTCGTAAGAATATTAAAGGTTCTTTTGAACAATTTTGGCCTGAGCCACCATTTCCAGCATTTGCTTCAGGTCACTCTACGCAAGCATCGTCAGCTGCGGAGGCCCTGATAAGTGTTTACGGCGATAATGTGGCTTTTGATGATATGACCCATGTGGGTAGGCCAAAGGATATATTCAGAAATGTAGAGTATAAAAAACGAAGTTTTACTTCTATATCTCAAACTGCGATAGAATGTGGAATATCACGACTATATGGCGGAATTCACACCCGTCAAGACAATGAAGTAGGTTTAGCCGAAGGAAAGAAAATTGGAGCAAATATCAACGCTCTTTCTTGGAAAAAATAATCAAAAAGTAATAAATATCGTCAATTTAAAAATGGCCTCCATGAGGTCATTTTTTTTGGTTAAAAGTAAAACTAACTTAAAAATTACCGTAAATTTGACCTTCAACCATTCTTTTAAAAATGAAAATAATTATCTGCTTTTTCTTGAGTATTTCTGTGGTTTTTGCACAAAAAAAATCGGACTGGCAAAGTCTCTTTAATGGTAAAAATCTGGACGGCTGGGATATTAAGATTTCGGGTCATGACGTAAATGTCAACCATAAAAATACTTTTTTGGTCGAAGATAAAATGCTCAGAATAAGCTATAAAGAATATGAAACTTTCGGAGATAACTATGGTCATTTGTATTACAAAACTCCTTATTCGCATTATATTCTCGACTACTCTTACCGATTCACAGGAAATCAAACACCAGGTGGTGCCACTTGGAATGTAAGAAACAGCGGTGTGATGTTTCACTCTCAGTCGGCTCAAAGTTTGAGTTATGACCAAGATTTTCCTGTTTCGCTCGAAATGCAGCTACTCGGCGGGCTGGGTAATGGGCCAAGGCATACGGCCAATCTGTGCACACCAGGTACACACGTGTACATGAACAACAAACTGCGAATGGAACACTGCATCGATTCCGATTCTAAAACCTATGATGGAGATCAATGGATAAAGGCCAGATTGATAGTTTTGGGAGATTCTATGGTACACCAAATTATAGAAGGTGACACGGTCTTGAGTTATCAAAACACCAAAGTAGGGGAGGGAACTACTAAGAATTTCAACTGGAAACAGTGGGGTTTTAGTGATGAAGCCGCAGCTTTTTGGGAAAAACAAAACGGAGTGCCGCTAAAGGAAGGTTATATAGCTTTACAAGCCGAAAGTCATCCGATTGATTTTAAGGATATTAAATTGTTGAACCTCAAGGGCTGTATGGACAAAAAAGCCAAGAATTATAAGAGCCATTACTTAGAAATGGATAGGAGTGCTTGTAAGTATTAGGAAAGTTGAGAATATAGAAGGTTTTTTATTTGCACCAATTTTTTTCAGAATCTGTATTTGTGATTTCTTTAAGTTTTCTCAAGCGATTGTCGAAGAAAAATAACATTTTGTGGGTAGATTCTCCTTAGCTGTGGATTTTGTGAAGAAATATCCTGAAATATTTATATTTTTAGCTTAAATATTTATTTTCAGCCTTTTATAAAATCAAAGAATATGAAATCATCAAGACGTAATTTTATCCAATCGCTCGGTGTGGTAGGAGCTGGAATCGGAATTTCTACGGAGACTTTTGGCCATACCACCAAAGTTTCAGCTGCTTCAAAACCCAACGGAGACGACCAACAATTGTTTGTTGGTGACAATATTGCCATAGCCAATACCGAGCATGGTAAAGTACGTGGCTTTATTCTTAGAGGCATTCATACATATTTGGGTGTACCTTATGGAGCAGACACTTCGGGTAAAAACCGTTTTATGCCACCTCAAAAACCAGCTCCTTGGGCAGATATTCGACCAACACTTTGGTGGGGGAATTCTGCTCCACAGATTATGGAGAAACGCTACGCCAATACTTATGCCTCATTTGTAGATCATTGGAATTATGACGATGTTTCTGAGGATTGTTTAAAAATCAATGTTTGGACGCCAGCAATTGATACCCAAAAACGTCCAGTTTTAGTATGGCTTCACGGCGGGGGTTTTGTGAACGGAAACGCCATTGAGCAAGACGGCTATCATGGCGAAAATATTTCTCGACTAGGAAATATCGTATTTTGTTCACTAAATCACAGATTGGGGGCATTGGGTTATAGCCATTTGAAAGCCGCAGGAGGGCATCCGGCATCAGGGAATGTTGGAAATCTGGATATGGTTTTGGCACTAGAATGGGTAAAAAACAATATCGCAAATTTCGGTGGCGACCCCAACAATGTCACCATTATGGGTCAGTCGGGAGGTGGTTCGAAAGTGACTACTTTGATGAACATGCCCGCAGCAAAAGGACTTTTTCACAAAGCAGTGGTATTGAGTGGAGGTTCTTTGGCTGGAGTTAATAAGGAATATGCAGAGAAATTGGGACAGAAAGTGATGGAAGAAGCTGGTCTTAAAAACGGTGAAATAGAGAAACTACAGCAGATTCCGTGGAGAGAATACATTGATATCGCTGATAGAGCTGTAGTAAAAATGGCTGATGAAGCCAAAAGATTAAATCTTATGCGAGGTGGTTTTTCGCCTGTGGCTGATGGCGAATATCTAAATGGAGGTACGTTTTTTGCCGATTCCAATCATTTTTCAGCAGATATCCCTGTTATTATTTGTTCTACTTTCAACGAGCAAAGCCCGAGCCGGACGGATGCTAGGTTAGAGGGAATTACGCTGGCTGAAGTTGAAGAGAAAATTAAACCAAGATTTGGTAATAAATCATCAGAAATTGTGGAGGCCTACGCAAAGAACTTCCCGAAAGCCAAGCCTATTGAGCTTTGGTCGATGATAATTTCAAACAGAAAAAATGCCGTGGCCATTGCCGATGCCAAGTTTTCTCAAAGGAAGTCTCCTGTTTATTTGGCATGGTTTGGCTGGCAGCCACCGCTTTTTGATGGACGTATAAGAGCATTCCATTGCGATGACATTTGTTTTTGGTTTTACAATACTGATCTCATGCTTACGCATACGGGTGGGGGCAGGCGACCAAGAGCTTTGTCAGAGAAAATGTCGAAATCGTTGTTGAATTTTATGAAAACAACAAATCCAAATGGTGGTGGTTTGCCAAATTGGAAACCCTATACTACCCAAAATGGTGTAACGATGATATTGGATGATAATTCGGTGTTAGCCAATAATCCCGATGGTGAAGCAAGGAAATCATTGGCTTAAAAGGTTTAAAATCACCACGAATTAATGAAGTTTTTTTGTGAGTTCGTGGTGTTTATTATCTAAGCATTGCAACGTTAATAGGTGTTTTTTGAATCAAGAATACTTTTATACTTTGATATTTCACACTTTTTCGTACGAAAAAGTGTGAAATATTACATTTAGTCGTACGAATAAGTGTAAATTAATTAAGGAGCATGAAGGTTTTGACGAAAATTTAAGAGCTAAAGTACCTCTATCTCCAAACTCCAATATTCTTTGAGTTCTTCTCTGATTTTGTCGATATAGGAATTTCTGACATCTAGAATTATTCCACAGCGATTGTCGTAGATTTGTTCTTTTACCGCAAGTTCAAGTTTTCTCACCATTTGCATGACGGCATTGGTTTGGTCAAAATCATAGCTGATTTTCACTAAGCTATTGATGGTTTTGGTTTCTATTTCTGCTATCGAAAGAGCCTCTTTAGTGGCTTCTTTATAGGCATTTATCAAGCCAGGTACGCCCAAAAGTGTTCCGCCAAAATACCGAATGACGATCACTAAAGTATCTGTTAGTTCGCATGAAGTGATGGTGTTCAAAATCGGTTTACCGGCCGATCCTGAAGGCTCTCCATCGTCGTTGGCTCGGAAATTGGTCTCGTCTACGCCAAGTTTGTAAGCATAGCAGGCATGTCGGGCTTTGGGATGTTCGGCTTTAACGGTTTCTAAATAAAATCGAACGTCTTCCTCACTTTGAATTGGAAAGGCATAAGCAAAAAACTTACTTCCTTTGTCTTTAAAAAGGCCTTCTGAATGGGATTTTAGGGTTCTGAATTCGTCTATCATCAGCACAAATTTAGGATAAATTATTCCCTGCTTTTATCCAATTCTGTTTTCTTTTTGGCGGCTTGATTGAGCATTTCATTAAGTGCATTTTTATCGAAATATTGTCCTTTCGTAAAAACGCCAAATGTTTTATTGACCGCATTGATGTCATTCAAGGGGTTTTCGTCCAAAATTACCAAATCTGCTACTTTTCCAATGTCTATGCTTCCAGATTTTTCAAATTTGCCCATAAACTTTGCACCGTTCATCGTGGCTGATTGTAGAATTTCCAAGGGCTTCAATCCACTTTTTTGAAACAAGTCTAATTCTTCTAGTAAACTCGCAGCGGGATATACAAAGGTATTCAATGCCGCACAATCGCTACCAGCTATTATCAACATGCCAGACTTTTGTACATATGGCAATTGCTTCGCAATCAATTGGTAACGGTCTTTTCGTTGTTGCTTTTGTTCTGCTGTTTCATTGGCCATACGGTCTATTCGCCATTGATAGTTAGACATGAATCGCTTGGTTAGATATTTCTGGAAATCATCATTTTTATGATTATTTTCGTCTAGATAAGCCAACTGTTTGCCACCTATCAGTGTTGGGCAAACAGCCACGTTTTTCTTTGCCAATTCTGCATAAGCTCGGGTTGCTTTTTCTTGGTTAAATTTAATCAGAAAGTCTTTTTCAGCTTGGGCTTTGGTGAGGGTTCCTTTCAGAATACTTGTTTTCGCGGTAATTTCATCATTTCCAAGTCTTAATAAATAGCTGGCATGTTCAATGGCAGAAAAACCTTCGTTGGCCAAGTCATTTACAGTAAGGTCGTAAGGCACATGCCCTGTTACCAAATAGCCTCGTTTTTTGGCCTCAATTACACTTTTAAGGAACAGGTCACCTTTCAAAGTATTCTCTGTAATTTTTACAAAATCTACTTTAAGGCTGTCTAAATAATCCAGCATTTGGGCCAATTGTGCTTCATTTTCTATCTCCAAATCACCTTTCCAAATAGAGTTCAAACCTTCTAGTTTTCGGCCTGCGGTATAAATGGTTGGACCAAGAAGTTTACCATCGTTTATTTCATCTCGCCATTTTAAAACCTGAAGACCCAAGTCGCTCGCGGCATCTCTAACAGTCGTGATGCCATGGGCTGTAAAAACTGGAAATAGTGCTTTGTTGTCTTCTACCAAATCTTGCCCCTCAATATGTATGTGCATATCCCAAAGGCCGGGAATCACAAATTTGCCTTTGGCATCTATTTTTTCTGAGGCCAGTTTTTTATATTTTTTGAAAGTCTCAATTCCTTTAATGGTTTGATTTTCAATCAATATGGCTTTATTATATTTGATTGCTCCAGTCTTTACATCTATCACATTGGCATTGTAAATCAGGATATTTTTACTTTGAGAATTGGCATCCTGAAGCACAATGAGGGAAACAAGGGTAAAGAGAAACTTGAGTTTTTTTAAAGACATTTTGCCACTAATTTATAGATTGCGAAAGTTTAAAGTTAGAAATAAAATATGAAAACTGTCAATGATTTGTTGGTTTTAGGAAATCCGCTACTCTACGAGATTTCTGAGGAAGTAGAACCGAATGAATTGCCTTTGGTAAATGAATGGGTGCGGGATTTACACGATGTGATGGAGGATATTAGAGCCAAGTATAATTTTGGCAGGGCAATCGCAGCACCACAGCTGGGTATAATGAAACGTTTGATTTATATGAACGTTGATAATCCTACGGTTTTCATAAATCCAAAAATTACCAATAAGAGCACTGAAATGTTTGAAGTTTGGGATGATTGTATGTGTTTTCCGAATCTTTTTGTGAAAGTTTTACGCCACAAATCCATTGAAATAGAGTATTTGGACGAAAACTGGGAAAAGCAAGCCGCTCTATTCGAAAATGACCTTTCTGAGCTTTTTCAACATGAATTCGACCATTTGGAGGGAATACTTTGCACGATGCGGGCCATTGATAGCAAATCGTTTCGATGGAGGTTATAGTATTATTTATTAACTTTATAAAAAAATGATAAACCATGGTAAAGAACATTTTCGACAAAACTGTTACGGACGAATTATTTGCACGAATAGACAAGCTTACACCCTCTACCCAACCACTTTGGGGCAAAATGTCAGTGGATAAAATGCTGGCCCACTGTAATGTGTCTTATGAAATGGCTTTTGAAAACATTCACCCAAAGCCAAATGCAATTATGCGTTTTATCTTGAAAATGTTGGTCAAAAACACGGTGGTGAATGAAGTTCCGTACAAGAAGAACTCCTCGACAGCTCCAGCATTTGTTATTAAAGACGAGAAAAATTTCGAGGCTGAAAAAGCTAGATTAAAAGGCTACATCATCAAAACCCAAGAACTTGGTGCAGCACATTTTGAAGGAAAAGAATCACATTCTTTTGGGCCACTTACCAGTACAGAATGGAATAATATGTTTTACAAGCATTTAGACCATCATTTGGGGCAGTTTGGGGTGTAGAATTTATTTTAAAATGGAATTTTGGCTAAAGCCAATCATTTGAAAATTCATTTCTGAAATCGGGCTGAAGCCCGATGCAATTCATAGCCATTCATCGGGGGAATTTCAATTGGAATGGGCTTTAGCCCATTCTCATTTTTGGAATTAGCATATTTGGCTTTAGCCAAAATATCTTCACCACCGATTTTTAAACAATTAAATAAAAATCAGGCTTCTACTCCAAAACCTGAATAACCTTGACAGGACATGCTTCCGCAGCTCGTTTGTTTTCTTCAAGTTCATCATAATCTAGCTCTACTTGGTAGATGCCTTTTTTGTCTTTTCCGCCAAGCAGAACTGCTTTTCCGTCTTTTTTAGACATCCGCCAACGGTTGTAGGCTATTTCTACGCATGCATTGCAACCTATGCAGCGTTGGCGGTAATGAAACATCTTAGGCATCGGCAGCTACAATCTTGTACAGTTTGTCTGAAGGGCGTATTTTCTCGCCTATAGCTAGCGAAATGGTGTTTCCTTTCATGGCTTTCTCTACTGATTCTCCAGAACCCAATCTGATTTCTTCTACCGTAGTTTCAATCAAGCCAGTTGTTGGACCCGTTACGATCAGTTTGTCACCGATGTTGATGTCGTGGCTTTCCATCAAAAACTCACCGACACCTATTTTTTCAAAGTATTTCACACCTTTGCCAATGTAAATTTTCTTTGTGGTGGCCACTGAGCCATGTACATTACTCCATTCACCCATTTTTCGGCCCAAATAATAACCGTCCCAGAAACCACGGTTATACACTGAGCTAAGCTTCTCTTTCCAAACTTCTATTTTTTCTTGGGTGTAAGTACCTTCTTCAAAAGCATCTACGGCCTCTCTGTAGCATTGGGTAGTGGTGTAAACATAGTCAGCAGCACGTCCACGGCCTTCTATTTTCAAAACTCTTACACCGGCTTCAAGTATTTTATCAAGAAAATCTATTGTACAAAGGTCTTTGGCTGACATAATGTACTCATTATCAATATGTAGCTCTATTCCTTCCTCGTCGGTTACGGTATATTCTCGTCGGCAGTTTTGAATACAAGCACCACGATTGGCCGAGGCATTGTGAGAGTGTAAGCTCAAGTAGCATTTGCCCGAAACCGCCATACAAAGTGCTCCGTGAGCGAAGATTTCTATTTGTACTAAATTGCCCGATGGTCCCGTGATTTTATTCCTCTCTATGGCTTTCACCATGTCACCCACCTGCTTGAGAGTAAGCTCACGGGCCATCACGATGACGTCGGCGTAGTCGGCAAAAAACTCAACTGTTTCGATATTAGTTACGTTGGATTGCGTAGAAATATGCACTTCCATACCTTTTTTCCGGCAATAATTCATCACCGACAGGTCTGAGGCAATTACTGCTGTTATGCCCGCTTCCTTGGCTTTATCTACAATCCTTCGCATCAAAGAAATGTCATGATCGTAGATGATGGTGTTCATGGTGATGTAACTCTTTACTCCAGCTTCGCCGCATACGCGAGCCACTTCGGGCAAATCGTCCACCAAAAAATTATTGGTTTGGCGAGCTCGCATGTTCAACTGCTCCACACCAAAATATACCGAGTCGGCACCTGCTTTTATAGCGGCCATCATGGCTTCCCACGAACCCGCCGGAGCCATCACCTCAAACTTCGTATTCTTCTGCATTTCTTTATTCATCTGTTTTGAAACAGAATTTCTAAGCGATTAATTTCCAATCTGAACGATAATGCAAAATTAATGAATCATTTTTGTGTTTTATCACTTATTTAAGGTGGGAAGTACACAAAATCATAAATATGAAATTTAGAAGGGCTGAGGTAGGGGATTTAGAGAATATTTTGAGTTTGTTTAAAGCGAATGTTTTGGCAAATGAGGACTATAATGAAGAACAAAAGGAAGTTTGGGCTTCTTCGACAGAAAATAGAACGATGTGGTTGAATAAAATAAAGGGTGAATATTTTTTATTGGCTCATCAGGATACCAAATTGGTGGGTTTTAGTTCGCTCGGGCCCATGGATTATGTAGATTTGATGTTTGTTCAGAAAGATGAATTTGGGAAGGGAATAGCGAAGCAAATGTTAGAAAATATTGAAAATGAGGCAAAAATGAATGATTTGTCGGAACTATACGCAGACGTAAGTGTGTCTGGGAGAGGTTTCTTTGAAAAAAGTGGCTATCACGTAGTGAAGACCAATAGAAATATTAGAAAAGGAGTTCATTTGAAAAACTTCAGAATGAAAAAGGTATTTTGAACTGAATAATTCAAAGTGTGCTCTTGAAATTAATGGCCTAGCGTCTTTGGGACCGGGAGGTAAATTTATAAAGTATGAATAACGGATTTTTGGATTCAACAAAAAAGCAATTTGAGTATTACAAACTGCTCGGTGAAAAGACTTTTGATCAGATTTCTGACGATCAAATCAATTGGCAATACAATTCGGAATCTAATTCTATCTCCATTATTGTCAAGCATTTAACTGGCAATATGCTCTCACGTTGGACCGATTTTTTGACTACTGACGGAGAAAAGGAATGGAGAAACCGAGAAAGTGAATTCGAAGGTGAAATAGAATCCAAAACACAATTAATAGAAATTTGGAACAAAGGCTGGAATTGCCTTTTTGAGGCACTCGACAGTATTTCTGATGAAGATTTGGACAAAATTATTTACATCAGAAATCAGGGTCATACAGTAATGGAGGCCATCAACCGTC
Source organism: Leadbetterella sp. (assembly GCA_035299025.1). Taxonomy (GTDB): domain Bacteria; phylum Bacteroidota; class Bacteroidia; order Cytophagales; family Spirosomataceae; genus Leadbetterella. Next base: position 41,454 of record DATGXK010000008.1, on the reverse strand, counting down.
AATTGGCACATTATCCCTATCATGTTGGGCAAATAGTTTTTATTGGCAAAATGCTTTTGGATGAAAACTGGCAAACGCTCTCGATAGCTAGAGGCAAAAGCTCAACCTATAACGCCGAAAAATTTTCAAAAGAAAAGCAGAAGGGTCATTTCACAGACGAATATTTGGGGAAGAAATAATTTTCATAGAACATGAAAAAAGGGATACTTGTACTTTGGGTAATTTTCAATTCTTGCTTTGCTCAGAATCATAAATTGGTCAAGAATCTTTCAGATTATGAGCATCAGATTCTGCCATTGATGGATAAATACAAGATTCCGGGCATGTCCGTTGGTATATCGTACAATGATTCTGTTGTTTATTCTAAAGGCTTCGGGTTTGCTAATATTGAAAAGAAAATTCAGCCAGATGGAAACACGACTTATAGCATAGCTTCCATCACAAAGCCTTTCGCCGCAGCTGTAATGATGCGTTTGGTAGAGGAGAATAAGCTGAGTTTAGACGCAAAAATAAAGAATTTGTATCCAGGATATGAGGAACGGTGCAAACGGATTTTAGGCTATTTCAGGGAAGAGATGCCCCAATATACCTTTATGTTAGAAAATTATCATCCCGAAAGAAACGATATTACGCTTAGACATCATTTGACGCATACTTCGGAAAATATACCTGGAGACTCATATAAATACAATGGTTTTTTGTTTGGAATGCTATCGGTAGCTATTGAAACCGCAACTGGTTCTAAATTTGACGATTTGGTAGATAGCATGATCATCGATAGACTAAATCTGAAAAACACCGCATCGTCTCAGTTGGACAAATCGAAAAAGGGAATGTTAAACAAAATTGCTTTGCCGTATAATCCTACAGATTCGGGTTTTGTAAGAGCCGAGTTTCCCAATCCAAAACTAAACGCTGGTGCAGGGATAATTTCCTCCGTAAATGACTTGATGATTTTTGATAAGACAATCAATACCAATATTTTGGTTTCGGAGAAAACTAAGAATTTACAATTTCAGCCTTATAAATTAAGCAGCGGAAGTCTCTCGCCTTATGGCTATGGTTGGTTTACACAGAAATATAAAGACCAGACGCTCGTCTGGCATTATGGCCACCACCCAGGCTCATTTTCCGCCCTTTATTTAAAGGTTTTAGAGAAAAATTTAACGTTAATAATCCTTGCCAATAGCGACCGCCTGAGTCATGATTTTGATTTGGGTAAAGGCGATGTGGTTAAATCAGAATTTGCAAAAACATTTTTAGATTTGTTTGTGGGTCAATTGTAAACTAGTTCTTCTAATCAACTTCATCTAAAAAAATCAAAAAAAGTGCTGTGATTTTTAAGCCTCATCAAATTTTTCCGCCAAACAGTCCCGCAACAATTCGTCAAAAAAAGCCTTATTCAAGTCCTTCCCTATAAACACAATTTTGCTTTCTCTGATTTCGTCTTCTTGCCATGTTTTTCCTCCAGAAATATTTAGACTTTGGCCCACAGATTGCAAAATCAATCTATGATTTACGTCTTTGGCATTGATAATGCCTTTTATTCTGTATAATCCTTTGGCTTCGAATACCAAATATCCGAATAGCCTCATTTGCAGTTCTTTGTCGTTGAAGGGCTCTAGAAATCTGAAAGTGAATGACTTTATTTTGCCATGCTTGTGTTCCTGAGAGTGAAGTTTGTTTTCTATTTCTTCTATTTTCAAATCTGCATCCCTAACTGTTTCAAATATTTCTGTCACAGGAAAGACCATGTCTTTCTCTTCGAAGAACTTTATGAATGGATTGATAGACAGTAGTTTGTGTTTCAGGTCTTTTAAGTATGCCTCAGAAATATTCTTGGTTTTGTTTAACAAAATAATATCACTAAATGCCAACTGTTGAATAGCTTCTTCGGTTTCGGTGAGTTGGTCTTCAACGAGTTCTACATCCACCAAACAAACGATTCTTTTTATGGGAAAATCTTTTTTTATTTCTGAATTTGAGAAAAAAGGACTAGCTACATTTGCAGGATCGGCAATTCCAGTGGTTTCAATAATGAGCTCGTCAAATTGCCCAGTTTTTTGACTCAGTTCGTTTAGAATATCATAAATGCCTTCGTTTAGAGAGCAGCAAAGACAGCCATTGCTCAATTCAAAAATCTCATTGTCGGGTTTAATGATTAGTTCGCCATCAATACCTGCTTGACCAAATTCATTTTCAATGATAGCGAATCTGGTATCAGGTTTTTGTTCTAAAACTTGATTCAAAAAAGTCGTTTTTCCAGAACCCAAAAAGCCGGTGAGAATGGTTACAGGTTTGCTCATGCCATTGCAGGTTGTTTTCTAATGTCTTGTCTTTCACCTATTTGCTGACGCCACATGGCATAATATAGGCCTTTTTCTTCCAGTAATTCTGTATGTTTTCCGACTTCAATAATTTCGCCTTTTTCCAAAACATAGATTCTGTCGGCATGCATAATGGTGCTCAATCGGTGGGCAATCATCACCGTTATGTAATCACCGTTTTCAGTTACTTCTCTTACTGTGGTGGTTATTTCCTGTTCTGTTAGTGAGTCGAGAGCCGAGGTGGCTTCGTCGAAAACAAATATTTTTGGGTCACGCAACAGGGCTCTTGCGATGGAAAGACGTTGTTTTTCTCCTCCCGAGATTTTCATTCCACCTTCGCCTATTACGGTATCAAGCCCATTTTCGGCTCTTTTCAATAGGTTATGACAAGCTGCCTTACGCATTTTATCGAGCATCAGTTCGTCGGTGGCAGTAGGATTTACAAAGAGCAAATTTTCGCGAATGGTGCCGGAAAATAACTGCGTGTCTTGAGTTACAAAGCCGATTTGGTTTCTGAGCTCGTCTATATTTAATTGGTCAGAGTCTATATTGTTGTAAAAAACCTTTCCATCATTAGGTTTATACAGTCCCACCAATAGTTTTACCAGGGTAGTTTTTCCAGACCCCGATGGCCCAACAAATGCAATAGTTTCGCCCTTTTTTACCTCAAAATTTACATTTTCCAGGGCATGATTTTCAGCACTAGAATGTTTGAAACTTACATCAGAGAAAGTCAATTTGTTTACAATTCCAAGTGGTTTCGGATTCTCAGGATTTTTCTCAATGGGTGTGTTTAAGAGCTTCTGGAAATTGTTTAGAGAAGCCTCAGCTTCTCTGTAAGCTAATATAACATTGCCCAATTCTTGTAAAGGCCCGAAAATAAAAAACGAGTAAAACTGAAGTGTAAGTAGCTGTCCAACAGTAAGTTCATTTTTGAAAATTAAGAACAATAATATAAAAAGAATAACTTGTCTGAGGAGGTTTACGAACGTCCCTTGTACAAAGTTTATCGAGCGTACACCTCGCACCTTCTTGAGTTCTAGTTTAAGAATCTTGAGTGTGTTCAGTTTCAAACGATTAATTTCTTGGTCAGCCAAACCAAGGCTTTTTACCAACTCTATATTTCTTAGCGATTCTGTAGTTGTCCCAGCAAGAGCTGTGGTTTCTTTTACAATGGTCTTCTGAATTTCTTTGATTTTTTTGCTCAAAATATTGGTCAAAGTGCCCAATGCAAATGCTCCAATGAAATAAACCGCTACCAAGGCCGGATTAAGATTGATGGCATAGATAATCACGAAAACTATACCTACTATCGATGTGAAGGCCACGTTGATGAAAACTGTAATGAATTTCTCTGAATCAGACCTCACTTTTTGTAAAACCGAAAGTGTTTCGCCACTTCGTTGATCCTCAAATTGCTGAAAGGGCAATTTGAGTGTATGTCTCAAGCCATCGATAAACACATCGGCTCCGAATTTTTGAATCACGCTGTTCATTACATAGTCTTGCAATGTCTTGGCAATTCTACTCACCATGGCCACACCGATAATGGCCAAAATTATAAGCCCAGCACCCTTTAGGAATTCATTTTGGGTGTATTGATCTGGATTTTTAGCGAATTTGTCTATAAGTTTTCCGAAGAAAAACGGATCCATTAAAGAAAAACTCTGGTTGATGGCGGCCAATAAAAATGCCAGAAATACACCTAATTTATATTTTGATAAATACTGGAAAAGTAGTTTCATAAGGGCTTGAAGAAAATTTTCGGATTAAGAATAACTAACACATTTTGAAATATTAAAATTCCGATGAAGCAAAATTGGAACGATTCTGAATCCCCTTGAATAATTTAGGGCTTGTTCTTTTTCGAAGATTTTTTATATTTTATCTATAAATAATGTAAATTTTGCTAAAAAGGTATATATTTGCTAAAAAAGTATAGATGGCCAGTTTATTCCCTCCTTGCCCCAAATGTGACTCAGAAGATATCTCCAAAAATGGTGTTATCAAGGGTAAACAACGCTACAAATGCCGCAGTTGTTTGTACAATTTTACCGTTGAAAAAATGGGTAAAAGCATCGATAGCTACTATGTGGTGAAGGCTCTACAGCTTTATATTGAAGGCGTTAGTTACAGGGAAATTGAGCGTCTATTGGGTATTAGCCACGTATCAGTCATGAATTGGGTGAAAAAGTACCAAATAAAGGTGCCCAAGCAAAATCTTGCTACCCCGACATACAAAATATTGAATCAAAAGGAGTTAGCAGAATTTGTTTCTAGACCCCAGAATGTAGAAGGAAAAGGAATGCTCATAACCGAGCTTGGGGATAAGTTTATGGTCATTCAGTGGAATAGGATCACGTTTAACTAATCTATAGTATCCTACCAAATTGGTATATTTCTTTTCTGATCTAATACTCTACAAGTTTGGTATATTTTAAAAAATGCCAAATATAATTCGGATTTTTTCTTTTACTATAATTTAAAATCTTGCTTTCCTGTTCAAATACTACTGTAAGTCCACTTTTGTTATTTTCTATATCAATTTAGCTTAACTATATGGAAATTTCGATTTGAAAAATAGAACCCTAATCTTTGTCATCGAAAAGTACAACAAAACCTCAATAAATTTAAAATCTATGAAAAAATTAATTCTTCTATTCTCGGTGTTGGTCACCACGGTAATTTCCTCCTCCGGTCAGGGGTCTTCGGACTACGGTGGAGGCATTAAACTTAATGTAAATCAGGAAGGCACCAAGTATGTGCGGTTTATTACCTGGAATCAGACATGGTTTAGGGCTTCGCAGATGAACCCAGGCACAGCGGTCGGGGGCGAGGCTGTGACAAAAAACTACGATGTGGGCATGCGAAGACTCAGAATGTTGGCTTATGCTCAAGTAAGTAAAAGATACATGGTTATGGCTCATTTTGGTATAAACAACCAAACCTTTCTAAACGGTGGAGCCTCTGGTTCAACGGGCACTGGAGGGTATGGAGCTGGCAAAAAACCACAATTGTTTTTTCATGATTTCTGGAACGAATACGCTGTTATTCAACCAACCAAAGAAAACAAAAACTCAAGTCTGACAGTTGGAGCGGGGTTGAATTATTTCCTAGGAATTTCGAGAATGACTTATGCATCTACTTTGAATTTCCTAACTGTGGACTCGCCTATTTTTTCTTGGGCAACCATCGAAAACTCCGATCAGTTTGCTCGTCAGATGGGCTTTTTTGCAAAAGGAAAACTAAATAAGTTGGAGTATAGATTTGCCCTGAATAAACCTTATGCTACTAACTTAGCTCCGGGCAATGCATCTGCCTCAGACAAAGCCGTAGCTGTTGACAATAACGGAAAGAGTGCTTTTGCAAAAACAGGATACGTTGAATATCAATTTCTGGATTCTGAATCTAACTTTCTCCCTTTCAAAGTCGGAACTTACTTGGGAACAAAAAGAGTATTTAACATTGGTGCCGGTTTCTATAGCCAACCAAAAGGCACCAAGAGTCAAGTAAATGGAACTGTGAGCACGCACAACATAAATTTGATGGCGGTGGATGCATTTTTGGATATGACCATAGGCAAAAAGGAGAAAAATATGGCCATCACTGCGTATTCAGGATTATTTAACTATAATTTCGGGCCAAATTACCTTAGAAATCTCGGAATAATGAATGTAGGTGTGGCAGATGGGAATTTCAAAGGTACTGACAAACTAATGGCTGGAGCCGGAAATGCCCAACCGATGATTGGAACTGGAACAATTTTCTATACCCAAGCGGGATTGCTTCTGCCTAAAACCAAAGAAAAACCTAAAATGAGGGTTCAACCTTTTGCGGCATACACCATTAAAAACTTTGAAGCATTGCCAACGTCTGTTTCAAATGTTGACCTTGGGGCTAACTGGCTTATTGATGGTCACCATGCCAAAATCACTACGCAGTATTCTTTGAGGCCGGGCATAGAGGCATCTACCGGCAACAAAAAGTCCATGGGCGAATTCATCATGCAATTGCAAGTGTATTTATAATTATCAACCTTTAAAAATTTATTAAACTCTAAAATTTAACATTATGTCATCTACTAAGAAAAGTTCGATGTTCTCTATAATCGGGGCATCATCTGTGGGAACAATGATAGAATGGTACGATTTCTACATTTTTGGAAGTCTGGCCACTATTATTTCCACAAAATTTTTCCCTTCAGGGCCAGGAAACGAAACCCTTTCTTTTCTTTCAACATTAGCAACATTCGCAGCAGGATTTATAGTTAGACCTTTCGGGGCCTTGTTTTTTGGTCGTTTGGGTGATCTCATCGGTCGAAAATATACATTCATGGTTACGCTACTTTTGATGGGTGGAGCCACTTTTCTCATAGGCCTTATTCCTTCTTACGAAACCATCGGAATAGTGGCTCCATTGTTGGTTCTTTTGCTAAGACTTTTGCAAGGCTTGGCTCTTGGAGGAGAATACGGCGGTGCTGCAACTTACGTAGCCGAGCACTCGCCAGACAACGAAAGAGGCTACATGACCTCGTGGATTCAGATTACAGCCACCGCCGGTTTAATCATATCTTTAATCGTAATAGCGATTACAAAGGCATCGCTCTCAAAAGAGGCATTTGACGATTATGGCTGGAGAATTCCCTTTCTTGCTTCTGTTTTTATGGTGGGCGTTTCTTACCTCATAAGAAGAAATATGCACGAGTCTCCCTTGTTTGCCAAAGTAAAATCGGAAGGCAAAACTTCTACTAATCCTTTGAAAGAATCTTTTGGAAATAAATTGAATTTTAAGTTTGTTCTTTTGGCACTTTTAGGCGTAACAATGGGCCAGGGTGTGGTTTGGTATACCGGTCAGTTTTATGCCATGTCGTTCATCGAAAAAGTGATGAATGTGCCTAAGGAGCAAGTAGATAGCGTTTTGATCTGGGGTCTTTGTCTTGGTACGCCTTTCTTTGTGTTGTTTGGTTGGTTATCTGACAAAGTCGGTCGCAAATGGATCATGATGGCAGGTATGCTGGTGGCTATTTTGTCTTACCGTACCATCTATTCTAACATGTATGATAGAGTAGACATCAAACTAAAAACCGAAATTGTAGATAAAGCCACTTCGTTAGCCGAAATAAAAGAAAATGTGAAAAACAAAAATGGCGGACTTGACTCGGTTTATACAGTTACGAAGGCTTTTGAGGACGGAACGGCCTACAAGGAAGTGAAAACTGTGACTTTAAATAACGGTGCCGTGGACATGAAAGACGGAAAACCATTGGTAGATGTCAAAAAGACTGTTACTATCAATGATTCTGATAAATGGTTCTTGGTTTTGATGGTGTTCGTTCAAATGATTTTTGTAACCATGGTTTATGGTCCTGTGGCGGCATTTTTGGTAGAAATGTTCCCTGTAAAAATCAGATATACGTCCATGTCATTGCCTTATCATATCGGAAATGGTATATTCGGAGGATTATTACCAGCCATTGCTACTTTCTTGGTGACTAACGCCAAATCTATCAACGACAAAGCCAAAGAAGCTGGCCTAGAAATCATGCCGGTTGATAAGCCCTATTTGGAAGGCCTTTGGTATCCAATAATCATCGCCGGAGTGTGTTTTGTGATAGGAACCATATATCTCGATGGAAACGATAATAAGGTAAACGATTAATATTTTTAAACCAAAAAACATTAAAAACATGGATATCATAAAGAAAATTTTAGGAATAGTTTGGATAGCTTTGGGAGCATTTGCAGTGTATTATCTGATTGTAAATCAGGCCGTAACGTTGTGGAACAAAGGCGGAGAAAACGTGATTCCGGCCGTGATTTATACAGTAGTGCTTTGTCCGATGATTGCAGGTGCTTTGGGTTATTTCGGAATGTATTGTTTGCAGGGCGAATACAATAAAAAGGACTAAAATTTAGCGAGAAATAATAGAATAAAAGTCTTCAATTTCTCCCAAAAATATAATTCATTTTGAAATATAGATTTTGGAAACAAAATTAAAATTTCAGAACGTGTTAGGGTTAAATGCAGCAATATATGCCAATTGAGATTATTTCCGTTGGCATATATTCTTAAAAATAACCATTAAAAATTAAAATCAAATGGGAAATAAGACCAGAGAACAAAAGCTATTTTTACTGTTTATTCTATTGCTAGTTTTATTGAATTTTCCGATTCTATCGATTATTCAAAACAATCAATATATTGGCAGTTTTCCTTTGAAAATAGTAATAGTTTTCATTATTTGGTTTATCATAATACTTATGGCAGCGTTTTTCGTCAATCGAAAAAAATGAATGGATTTTTGATTTCGGTAGTCTCTGTTCTCTACTTGGGATTCTTGTTTTACTTGGCTTTTGTGGCCGAAAGATATAAAAGTAAAAAAAAGAGCCTGATTGACAATCCCTATGTCTATGCACTATCGCTTTCGGTATATTGCACAGCTTGGACGTTCTACGGCAGTGTGGGTAGAGTAAACCAAACCGGTCTTGAATTTCTTTCGGTTTACATAGGTCCCACCTTGGTTATGTTGTTGGGTTGGAGTGTTCTCAGAAAAATCATCAGAATATCTCATGTACACAGCATTACCAGTGTAGCGGACTTCATTTCTGCCAGATATGGCAAATATCGTTCTTTGGGAGTTTGGGTTACTATTATTTCGCTTTTGGCAGGTGTTCCTTATATTGGTCTACAAATTAAGGCCATTTCGAAGAGTTTCGAGACCCTCTCTGGTGTTACTGCAGGTCATTATTTTTATCAAGAACCTGCATTCTATATTTCGATGCTTTTGGTGGTTTTTACCATACTTTTTGGTACAAGAAAAGTACAAGCCAACGAAACCCACGAGGGAATGATATTCGCTATAGCAGCGGAGAGTATTTTCAAGCTTTTGGCGTTTTTGGTTGTAGGTATTTTTGTTACTTTTTGGCTAAATGATGGCTTTGCAGATGTTTTTGAGAAACATTATTATCAAAAGGAAATCCAAAAAGCTTTTGATTTTGAGAAGCAACCTGGTTATGGCAACTGGTTCATGCATATTCTCGTTTCAGCTTTTTCATTTATGTTTTTACCGAGGCAGTTTCAGGTAGCGGTGGTAGAAAATCAAAACGAGAACAACCTCAAGCAGGCCATTTGGTTGCTGCCACTTTATATGTTTTTGATTGATATTTTTGTGATACCTATAGCACTTACAGGTAGTTCTGTTTTTGCAGGTAATCCAAGTATTTTGGCTGATAATTACGTGATTGAGCTGCCTCTGAGTGTTTCAGCCAATGTCATTGCACTCATTGCCTATATCGGTGGTTTTTCTGCTGCAACAGGCATGATTATCGTAGAAACCATAGCCATCAGTACCATGCTCACCAATAGTTTGGTGCTGCCAAGTCTCTTGGAAAACAAAAGATTTAAAGAAAAATATACTTTTCGTATTATCAATTTTGCGGTTTGGATTCGTAGAGGAGCCATTGTTTTGACAGTTTTGCTTGGTTTCTTTTATTATAAAACAGTAGCTAGTTATTTTTCATTGGTATCCATTGGGTTAATCGCTTTTGTGGCTATTGGGCAGTTTGGGCCTATTATCTTGGGAGGAATTTTCTGGAAAGGAGCAACAAAAACTGGAGCATTGGTGGGACTATTATCGGGGTTCATTATTTGGTTATTTTCGCTCATTTTACCGTCGCTATTAACCGATTCGTCGGGTCAATATATCAACACTTTTGTAACGGGTTTCTTCGAGTTTTTTGCACATTTCAAAATTCAAGGATTCGATGATATTTCGAACACCACTTTTTGGAGTTTATTGGTCAATTCTTTGATGTATTTTGCAGTTTCCATGTGTACCGAAGTTACGCCATCGGAGGCCAAACAAGCTTTACTTTTTGTCGATGTTTTTAAATATTCCACCAAAGAAGGTCAGTCGGTTTTGTGGAAAGGTAAGGCCAGAAATGAGCATTTGATTGAACTTTTGGTGAGTTTTATAGGAAGTATGCAAGCCAAGGAAGAACTTGAAGATTTCGCTCGAAAAAACAACATAGACCTAAAAGACGTCACTGCCGACCCTAAGTTGGTGAGTTATGTAGAGAATACCATCAGTGGTATTATTGGTACGTCCACGGCTCGCATGTTAGTGGCTTCCATTACCAAAGAAGAAGTGGTGAGTATTGACGAGATTTTGGAGGTATTAAAACGTTCACAGAAAATTGTAGAAGACAACCAAGAGCTGAAAAACAAAACGCTCCAATTAGAAAAACTTTCGAGAGAATTTAAAAATGCCAATGAAAAGTTACAAAAAACAGACATCATCAAAAATGAATTTCTGACCACCGTAACACACGAAATAAGAACGCCCTTAACATCTATAAAAGCCCTTTCTGAAATTATTTACGACAACGAAGACTTGGAATTTGAGCAAAAGAAGGTCTTCTTAAATACAATTATTGACGAAACCGACCGATTGAGCAGGCTGGTAAATCAAGTTTTGGATTTGGAAAAATATGAGTCTGGCAAACATAGACTTGCCAAGAAGATAATAGATGTTCCCAATTTGGTCGATACTATTTTTGCAAGAATGGAAGAATTGGCCAAGGAAAGAAATATTAAACTAAACAAGTTTATTCATCAGGAAATTGTTGGTTTCAAAGCGGATGAAGACAAACTGATTCAGTTGCTCATAAATTTAGTGTCCAACGCCATTAAATTCTCAAGACCTGATAACGCCTGGGTTTTATTGAGTGTGGATACGATCAAAAAGAAAGTCATTTTTACGGTGGAAGACAATGGAGTTGGAATTCCTATTGAAATGCAAAACAGGATATTTGAAAAGTTTTATCAGGCAGATAATCAGGGTTCTATGAAGGAAAAGGGGAGTGGTTTAGGTCTTTCAATAACAAAAAAAATAGTTGAAATTCACAAAGGAAATATTCATTTTGAAAGCATGCCAGACAAAGGCACCAAAGTGATGGTTAGTTTTCCATATTAAACATGAAAAGGTTATGATTCAAAGAAACGAACTTAAAGTATTGATTGCAGATGACGAACCAAGCATCCTGATGTCTTTGGAGTTCCTTTTTAAAAAAGAAGGGTACAAAGTTCTGATAGCCAGAGATGGCCAGGAAGCCATAAATATGTTTGATTTGGAGCAGCCATCCATCATGATTTTAGATATTATGATGCCCAATGTGGACGGTTACAAAGTTTGTTCTTACGTCAAAACCAATTATAAGGTCAGAGCACCGAAGGTAATTTTTCTAAGTGCCAAAAATAAAGAAACTGAAATAGAACATGGCTATGAATTGGGTGCCGATTTGTATGTTCCAAAACCGTTTTCCACGAGAGAGTTAATAAAAAAAGTAAATCTGATAGCAACAGACATGTTGTAAAAATATTAAAATGGAGTACAATCATTTTTATCAACAAAGTATCCTACAAAGGGGTAAATTTTGGGGCCGAAAAGCAGCTAAAATTGCTTGGTACAAAGCCCCAAAAACCGTTTTGACGTTAGACAAGCACGGTTACTATAAATGGTACCCTGATGGTGAGTTAAATACTTGTTATTTGGCTGTTGATAAACATGTTAAGGATGGTAAGGGTGGTGATGTAGCCATGATTTATGATTCTCCTGTTACCAATACCAAGCGAAAATATACTTACGACGAAGTCAAACAAAGAGTTTCTAAAATAGCAGGAGCATTGCGTGATAAAGGTGTAGAAAAAGGCGATACGGTCATCATCTACATGCCCATGGTGCCTGATGCGGCATTTTCTATGTTAGCCTGTGCACGTTTAGGGGCAGTTCATTCAGTAGTTTTTGGTGGATTTGCACCTCATGAACTGGCCATCAGAATAGATGATGCCAAACCCAAGGTCATCATTTCGGCAAGTTGTGGTGTAGAGTTTGATAAAATTATTCCTTATAAACCTCTTTTAGAAAAAGCGATACAAGAAGCTGAACATCAGCCTAGTGCTTGTCTTATTTTACAAAGAGAAATGCACATTTGTTCGCTTCAAGAAGGATTCGATTTTGACTTTGATGAATCTGTCAATGCAGCTGAACCAGCAGATTGCGTTAAAGTGAAAGCAACAGATCCATTGTATATTTTATACACTTCAGGAACTACGGGTAAGCCCAAAGGCATAGTCAGAGACAATGGCGGCCATGCCGTAGCCATGCAGTTTTCCATGGATTACGTTTACAATGCCAAAAAAGGTGATGTATTTTGGGCTGCTTCTGATGTGGGTTGGGTTGTGGGACATTCCTACATTGTTTATGCACCATTGATAGCAGGTTGCACCACTGTTTTCTTTGAAGGAAAACCAGTCAGAACGCCCGATCCGGGTACGTTTTGGAGAATGATAGAAGAGTATAAAGTAAATATATTTTTTACGGCTCCAACGGCTTTCAGGGCCATTAGAAAAGAAGATCCTGAATCAGAATATCTGAAGAAATACGATTTATCGAGTCTAAGAACTATTTTTGTGGCAGGTGAAAGATGTGATCCATCCACTCTGAAATGGCTACAAGAAATTACCCAAAAAGCGATTATCGACCATTGGTGGCAGACCGAAACTGGCTGGGCGATAGTAGCCAATATGATGGGTGTAGAGCAATTTCCAGTAAAAGAAGGTTCGGCTACGAAACCTGTTTGTGGTTACGAAGTCCTGATTCTTGATGAAACTGGAGAAGTGTTAGGGCCAAATCAGGAGGGTTTTGTGTGTATCAAAGAGCCACTTCCCCCGGGTTGTTTACCTACACTTTGGAACGACGACGAGCGTTTTCAGGAATCGTACATGGACAAGTTTCCAGGGTACTATTTAACTGGCGACGGTGGGTATATTGACCCAGACGGTTATGTTTTCATTATGGGTAGGATTGATGATGTCATCAACGTGGCAGGACATAGGCTTTCTACAGGCGAAATGGAGGAGATTGTGAGCAGTCATTCTGCTGTAGCCGAATGTGCCGTCATAGGTATCGAAGACGAACTTACAGGTCAAAAACCTTTGGGATTGGTGGTTTTGAAAGATACTTCTACCATTTCTGGAGAGGAGGTTCAACAGGATTTAGTAGCCTTGGTGCGGGCTCAAGTGGGTGCAGTAGCAGCGTTCAGAACGGTGGTGATTGTCAAAAGGTTACCTAAGACGCGTTCAGGCAAAATCTTAAGAAAAATCATGCGTATGATAGCTGATGACAAGGTATTTACGGTGCCGTCAACAATAGACGACCCTGCCATTTTGGAAGAAATAAAAGTGATTTTACAGGATAATAACGTAGGTTTAGTTTCGAAAAAACAATTTTAAATAAAAATACATCAATGAGAATTAGAAGTTTTGAGGATTACGAGAAAGCTTACAAAGAAAGCGTAGAAGATCCCGAGAGTTTTTGGGGTGAAGTAGCCCAAGAATTTGTGTGGAAGAAGCCCTGGAAAAAAGTCTTAGAGTGGGATTTTAATAATTATGATGTCAAGTGGTTTAAGGGCGGCAAGATGAACATTACCGAGAACTGTCTCGATCGCCATGCCCAGAGTAAGCCCAATCAGCCAGCCATCATTTGGGAACCAAACGATCCCGCTGAGGAGTCTATTACGCTGACTTACAAGGTCTTGTTTGATAGAGTTTGTAGCTTTGCCAATGTATTGAAAAAGAATGGCGTAGTAAAAGGTGACATTGTGTGCATCTATATGCCGATGATACCTGAGTTGACCATTGCCGTTTTAGCCTGTGCCAGAATTGGAGCCATTCACTCGGTAGTTTTTGGTGGATTTTCGGCCCAATCTATCGCTGACCGTATCAACGACAGCCAGTGTAAAATGGTCATTACCACCGACGGAGCCGTACGTGGAGCAAAACATGTACCGATGAAAGATACAGTGGACGATGCATTAATCGGCTGTCCGTCAGTGAAAAAGGTAATTGTGGCTACACATACCCGCACACCCGTTTCGATGATCAAAGGCCGTGATGCTTGGTGGGAGCACGAGGTGAAACTCGTAAGTGCCGACTGCCCAGCCGAAGAAATGGACTCAGAGGATCCATTGTTCATTCTCTATACTTCGGGTTCTACAGGCAAGCCAAAAGGTGTGGTACATACTTGTGGAGGATACATGATTTACAGCACCTACACTTTCCAGAATGTTTTCCAATATGATCCAGGTGATGTGTTTTTCTGTACAGCAGACGTGGGTTGGATTACCGGCCATTCTTATATCATTTATGGCCCATTGGCTTCAGGAGCACAATCACTGATGTTTGAAGGTGTACCGACATATCCAGACGCTGGCCGTTTCTGGGATATTATCGACAAACACAAAGTGAATATATTCTATACCGCACCTACGGCCATACGATCATTGATGGGCTTTGGCGATGAGTATTTCAAAGACAAGGATTTGAGTTCATTGAAAGTGCTGGGATCGGTAGGAGAGCCTATCAACGAGGAGGCATGGCATTGGTATAACGACAATATTGGTAAAGGCAAATGCCCAATTGTAGACACTTGGTGGCAGACAGAAACAGGCGGTATCATGATTTCGCCACTGGCCGGAATCACCAAAACTAAACCTTCGTTTGCGACATTGCCGCTACCAGGCATTCAGCCGATGTTGGTAGACGAACATGGCGTCGAGATCGAAGGAAATGGCGTAAACGGCAACTTGGTAATAAAATTCCCATGGCCATCGATAATCCGCACCACTTGGGGCGACCACGAACGTTGCAAAACGACTTATTTCTCTACTTACCCAGGCTTGTATTTTACGGGCGACGGCTGTCAAAGAGACGAAGACGGATATTACAAAATTACGGGTAGGGTAGACGACGTGATTAACGTATCTGGCCACAGAATTGGTACAGCCGAGGTAGAAAATGCCCTCAACATGCATACTGGAGTGGTAGAATCTGCCGTGGTGGGTTATCCGCACGATATCAAGGGGCAAGGGATTTATGCCTACATCATCTGTGAGGAAACACCGGAAGACCCAGAGATGACCAAAAGAGATATCCTGATGACCGTGACACGTGTAATCGGACCCATAGCGAAGCCAGACAAAATATTGTTTGTATCAGGTTTACCAAAAACCCGCTCAGGCAAAATCATGAGGCGTATTCTTAGAAAAATAGCCGAAGGCGATGTCAAAAACCTTGGTGATATTTCAACTCTTTTAGACCCAACCGTAGTCGAAGAAATCGTAAAAGGAGCGGGGTATTAAGCTATAAAATTTTAGAGTTTTTATAAAAATCGGAGTCCGTTTGGGCTTCGATTTTTTTTTGTTTCATATGAAAGGTGATTTTTGAGATATTCTGTAAAAATCAACCAATTTATTTCCACCCGAAATTTGTTATTTTTTTGTTAAATTGTAAGAGTTTAAAATAAATGAAACAACGGTCCGTTTTCAAATCAATATTGAGTTTTTGGACTGTTTTTCAATTCAAATTCGATTCATGATTTACCGTATTAATTCACCTAAATTATTTTAAAATGAGAACTAATTTACTCCTTCTTTTATGCTTATTTATCGCATTTTCTTCTTGTAAAGACCAATCAAATTCCCCAGTTGCTGCTGAGGATACTATCTTAAAAGAGGTTGCAGCTCTACCTGAGATCACTTCTCCTGATATCATTCAGGAGTCTTTCAGAAAGATTGAAGTTGAACTCAGTCCTTCAAATACCAACCAAACTGCGAAATTCACCTACAGTTTGGATTATTTTTCTGACGGTAAAATAAAAGCTATTCACGAGGCGAACAATAATCTATATCGCTTTGATTATCAAAACAGTGTGCTAACCATTCAAAACGCTGAACAAACCAATAAAATAAAACTGACTGAAAAGGGCCTAGCAGACTATAATCAAGGAGAAAATAGCAATACTAAATATTACTTCAAGAACAATTTTCTAGTAAAAAGAAAAGATAACCTTATCACGGATTTTCAATATTCTACCAATGGAAACCTGATGAATTATGTGGGAAGCAACACAAAGGCAGAATATCAATACACCTCGTATCTGAATAATATTCGCCAAGAGGTGTTATCACCGCAAGCTGTTCACTGGACCTTTAGAGACACTTATCTTGGTAATTTTAGTACAAATCTCTTACAAAAGGCAGTTTTCAATAGAGGCAAACAAGATGAAACCACCCTTGATTTTAGCTACACATTCGATCAAAACAATAAAGTGACGAAGGTAATTATTCAAAGAAAAGCACCAAGTGGTTCTGATACCATTACTTATTCGTACTCCTACTAAGGAAAAAAGATATTTTCATTCGAAAGAATTTAAATTGATGTAGGTTGGTTACTTGCCAAGAAAAGTATCCTCAGAAAAATAGTTGAAGGCGATGTGAAAAACCTTGGAGACATTTCAACTCTTTTCGACCCAACCGTTGTAGAAGAAATCGTAAAAGGAGCTGGGTATTAAGCAAAAGTATTTTTCAGAGTTTTATAAAAATCGAAGTCTGTTTGGGCTTCGATTTTTTTTTATTTTTTAGGGTGAATTTTATGTTAATTTATAAAGTCCTGAATGTAAATAGGTTACATGATGTTTTTGTTTCATTACATAGGCAATTTTCAGTCTTTTTTGTTTCATTACAAAGGCAAATTAAGGTAGTAATTGAACAAAAAACACAAGTTTTTCTAAATGGATACTCTTGGTTTTTATTCGAATATATTGGCTTGACCTACAAAAGAAATTTTCGTGTTGGCCTTAGTAAAATAAGTATTCGTTTTTCGAGTAAAACTCGAAAGTAACTACATCGATGGTGGAACCATTGTAGAGCCAGGTTAAAAGTATGACTATATATCCAACTTTTTTTAATATGTCAATTTTACACTTCAAGAGTTGCAATTTCAAAGGCTTGTTTAAGCATTTCACCAAGTTCAAAATCTGTTACTGATTCCAAATCTGTTGTAATCATTTTATCATCGATTGATTTAGATCCAGATTTGTTATATCCAGAGTTTTTGTATGGTAATAGTATAAGTTTATTATCTCGCGAAAAGATATTAACTATTTTCACAGAATCAAAAAGTTTTTTTACGGTTTTAAATTCTACAGCTTTTAAAAGTGTATCATCTGCTTTTTTCCAATCTTCTCGACCCAATCGAGTTCGGTCTGGAATATATGAATAAAGTGTTTCTTTCACTAAAGAGCCGATATATTTTGAATTATCTAGAATACTCAATTTGTAAAATTTTTCAGTAGGGATTGAAAGACTCTCTGTACCTTTTTGCACTATTAAATACAAATCATTGTTAAATAATAATGCTGAACAATCTCTTTTAATCATGGAAAAAGAATTTTTTTTCTGATGGTTTTGGAAAAATAAGTAATCGTTTTTCGAGTAAAACTCGAATTTCGCCGCAACGATGGTGGAACCATCGTAGAGCATGATTAATGTTTTACTTGTTTTAAATATTCAAATTTGAAGTCATGAAAAATACTCAAAACTCTTTCAACGTAGTTTTGAAATTCTATCTCGGAATTAATCCCAAAGTTTTGATTAAAATACAAATTAGATAAATCGAAAGAATTTAATAAATATCCAAAATGAGACAATCCATTATTTAAAAATTCTTCATCCTTAAGAACGAATATGTAGGAGAGGCAATTTTTATTCTTTATTTCTAGTAAAAATCTGAAATTGAAATTTCCATCCTTTTCGTTAAGTATATAATTATTTTTATTTGATTCAAAAACGAAACCTGTTTTATTTAATTCGGCAATTACTACTTTTTTAGTTAAAATAAATTTATTGTCAATATTGTTTGTAAACATATTATTTATCTCTTGAAACCGCCTTATAAAGTCAATTTGAATTAATATGTTCTTTTCGAAATGATTAAGTTCTGCCATTATTACCGAAGCTTTAAAAATTATTGCAAATAAAAATTAGGAAGCGGAAAATTTTGTCCATTCAGAGTCTCCCTTTAGCGGACTCTGAATCAAACTTGAATGCCTAATTAACACCTTCGGAAAAAGCAGAGTCCCTATCGGAGACTCTTCTTGAACTTTAAGAAAAACACCAGTCATTTAAAACTGGTGCTGTAAGATTAATTCTTTACAAATATCACCTCAACAACCCAACCGGCAATTCCTTCTTCAACAGGTTTTTATAGATAAATTGAGTTTTTAGGTTATCGAAATGTAGACCTTTGTTGCCACCCCAGCCGTGTCTTCCGCCTGGGTAAAACATCATCTCAAAGTCTTTTTTCTTTTCTTGTAGGGCATCTATGAGCTGTATACTGTTTTGGAGGTGTACATTGTCGTCCATGGTGCCGTGTACAATCAGCAGTTTGCCTTTGTAATTGTCCACATATTTCAATATTCCGCCGTTTTCATAGCCATCGGCGTTTTCTTGCGGGGTATCCATAAAGCGTTCGGTGTATGCCGAGTCGTAAAGTTTCCAGCTGGTAACACTTCCGCCGGCCATACCGTGTGTAAATACATCAAAGCCTTTGGTAAGTGCCAAGCAGGTCATGTAACCGCCATAGCTAAAACCTGTTATGGCTATTTTGGCTGGGTCAGCTATGCTTTTTTTTATGAGGTCTTTTATCATGGTTTTGTAATCGTCAAGCTCCCATTTGCCGAGGTTGCGGTGCATATAAGCCACGCCTTCTTTGCCAAAATGTCCGCTGGCTCTGTGGTCCAAAGCCACCTGAATAATACCTTCTCTCGACAACCACTGTGATCTTGCACTCCAGTTCCATGAGTCATACACCGTACCGGCATCTGGGCCACCGTAAATACTTACCAAAACAGGGTATTTTTTACCAGCCACATAGTTTTCTGGGTATACGATGGTCATTGGTAAATCAAACTTGCCATCGTCGCTTTTTACCCTTACCAGCTCAGGTTTATTGATGGCGTAATTGTCATATTCTGAGCCTTTGGCTGAGCCAAGGTCTTTCACTATTTTGCCGGTATTGTCTATGATGGCCATGGCGTTTGGTGTGCTCAAGTTGGAGTAAGTCGTCACGAAATAACTCAAATCTGGCGAGGCTTCTATTCTTCTATGGTTAAAATTACCAAAAGTCAAGCGTTTCATGTTTTTACCGTCGAGGCCCACACGGTAAAGGTCAAATCTGGCTGAGTTCTCTAATCCTCTGGCATGGAAATACAACACTCGGTTTTTCTGGTCTATGCCTTTTACTTCGGTTACGGTAAATTTGCCTGAGGTAATAGGGTTCTTCAATTTGCCATCAATTCCATGCAAATACAGCTGTTTCCAGCCCGTTTTATCGCTGATGATGATCATTTCTTTTCCGCCATCCAACACGGTCAATCTTTCTGCAGCTTCGTCAATGCTTATCCAAGAGCTTTGTTTTTCGTCATACAGCTCTATTTTTTTACCTGTTTTCGGGGAAACATTAAAAAGCTTGAGGTTGTCATTTCCTCTGTTGATCCACTGCACCATTAGTCCTGAGCCGTCTGACATCCACTCTGGCCAACCGAAATATTGGTCTTGATTCTCCTCAAAGTCTGCCCAAGTGGTTTTGTTGCCGTCGGGATCTACGAACGCTATTTTAGCAGTCGGATTCGGGTCGCCAGCTTTTGGGTAGCGGGTTTCTTCTATAAATCCATGCTGACCCTCACTGCTGTAAATCGGGAACATCGGAGTCTTAGATTCATCGAATCGCATGTAAGCAATATTTTTGCTATCAGGACTCCACCAATAAGCTCTGAAAAGTGTCGGTCTTCCAAAAATTTCTTCCCAATACAACCAGGTGGCAAAGCCATTTAAAGTCGTTTTGGAGCCGTCTATGGTCAACTGAGTTTCTCTTTTCGTTTTAATATTGTAGGTAAAAAGGTTGTTGTTTTTGGTGTAAGCTATATAATTGCTATCTGGCGAAAACATGGGGTTTTTCTCTATCACATCTTGGTCATTGGTGATTTTTGTTTCACCTTGAGATGTGCTTAGATACAAATCACCATTTTTTAAAGTCACTCTTTTGGATGGATTTACCGCCCTACTTACATCTATATTGCTGGCGTCTTCTATTTGCCCACTTTTCAGATTCAGCACCACATTTTTCATGCTTTCGGTTGGAGACGGCTTCATGTAAATCAACACTCTATCGTTGTCCAGCCATTTGTTGATGGTCGGCAGTGATTGCAAAAAGTTGTCAGGGTTTTTATTGGCAATGAGCAAATTGCTCTCTATCTTTTTTTGTTGGGCTGAGAGTGTGGAAGAAACAAATAAAAAGAAAACAAATATTTTTTTCATGCGTTTGATGATTAATGTTTGAGTAAAAATAAGGGCAAATCTTATCTTTTTCAAATGCTTTATCTTTGATTTTGGATTTTATTGCTTCTATTTGATTTTTTAAAAGTTTTACACAGTTTTCTGAATTTTTATGAAACGACTCATCGCTATTCTATTATTTTTTGTATTCAACACTGCTTTTGCCCAAGAAAAGGGCCTTTTGTTTGAGATTTCTGACAACAATTTGCAAAAACCGTCTTACATTTTTGGTACCATGCATTTGCTCTGTAAGGGCGATTTTGAAATGAGCCAAGAAATGATTTCGAAAATTAATTCTTCGGAAATCTTGGCTATGGAAATGGATATGGACGACCCAACCATGGGCTTCAAAATGTTGGGAAAGATGAAAATGAAAGGTGATACCAGTTTGAGTGATTTGATGCCACCAACCAGATATGACTCCTTGAGAACTTATCTAAAAGACTCCCTCAATTTACCTCCCATGATGTTTCAAAAGACCAAGCCTTTTTTGATATATTCATTGATTCTGACCAAATTATTGCCCTGTGAAACCCTGATGCTCGAAAACGAAATCATGAAAATTGGCAAGGGTAAAAAAGTAGTTGGCCTAGAAACGCTTGATTTTCAGATGGGTTTGATGGACAAAATGAGTTACCAGCTACAAGCCGACTATTTATTAGAAACGCTCGCTGATAAACAGAAATCAATTCGGGAATTTCAAGAAATGGCAGAAGCTTATAAAAAAAGAGATCTCGAGATTTTATTGAAATCTATTAACGTAGAAAAAGGCATGATGGCTGATTTTGAAAACGAAATGCTCTTCAAACGCAATTTGGCTTGGATTCCGGAAATTAAGAAACTGGTTTCGGAAAAGACAACATTCATAGCAGTGGGAGCTGGACACCTTGGCGGACCAAAAGGTGTACTTCAATTGCTTAAAAATGAAGGTTTTACAATAAAAACAATCGAGTGATTACTTTTTAGATTTATCCTTTCCTCCAAAAAGTGAGAAGTGGACATATCGACGTGGGTTGCTCTTCATGTCTGACAAAAGCATGTTCAATGAAGTGGCAGTTTTGTCGAGGTTCACATAAAGAGAATCATTTCCAGCCAATTTGCCTAGTGTTCCTTTACCTTCGTTTATGCCATTCACTACACCTTGCAGGTCTTTTATAGTGGCATTTAAGCTATTGACAGTTGAGCCCAATTTAACCTGACTAAGGGAGTCCGTGAAAGACCCCGTTTTTTCCAAAATCGGCTTTAACTGAGCATCAAGGCTCTTGGTAAGTGTATTGAGATTTTGTGTAAGTACGGCCGCATTGCCTGTTATGGTCGAAAGGTTTTTGGAGTTATTGGCAATTATGCCGTTCACACCATTTGTAGATGATGTAGCACTTGCCAGCAAAACTTTGAGGGCTTGGCCGGTCTCTGCAAATTCGCTCACCACTTTGGTAAGCGTAACCGTAAGCGAGTCAACGTTTTTAAGAGTAGGGTCGAGTTTAGTCTGAACCATGTCCATTAGGCCAGTTTCTACCTCACTTTTTATTGTTTGTCCTTGTGCGAGTTTTTGTCCTGGAAATATCTTTAGTTTCACGAGTTTGCCGCCTATGAGTCCATCGTCGGCCAAAAGTGCTATGGTGTTAGTTGAGAGCTTAACTTCTTTCTTTATGGCCAGTGTTACTTCTACCAAATCTTTCTCGTAGTCGGGCTGCATGCCCAATACTCTTCCTACCACCACACCGCTATAAGTTACTGGATTAGAGACTTCTAAGCCAAGTACGTCTTTGTAGTAAACTTTGTAATTCTGTGTGGTAGAAAACAAATCGGAGCCTTTGAGATAGTTAAATCCAAAGTAGAGAATCACGATACCCACCAAGCCCAAAAGCCCAACTTTAGCTTCTTTTTTAAAATTCATTTCCTGTTAATTATCAATTCAGAACCTCATCTGGCTCGCAATTTACGAATTATTATTTTTCAATTTGATTTTTGTACTCCTCAAATGCTCTAAAAATGGCCAAAGCTACTTTTTCGCGGCCGTTTGTGCTGGCCAGCAGCTCGGCGTCCTGACTATTGGTGAGGTAGCCGGTTTCTACGAGTACACTCGGCATGGTGGTTTCCCAGATTACAATAAAGCCGGCTTGCTTAACACCTCTACTTCTGTGGCCAACTCTATCCATGTGTTTTTCTACCTTAGACGCAAACTCCAAACTTTGGTTCATAAAAGCATTCTGGTAATTGGCCAGCATAATATGTGCCAAAGGCGACGCCGGGTTATATCCCTTGTACGATTTGCGGTAATTGTCTTCGTAAAGTATTACGTTGTTCTCGTTTTTTGCCAAGTCTAGGTTTTCTTGGGTTTTGTGTAGCCCCATCACGTAAGTCTCTGTTCCTCTGAGGCTTTTGGAGTGCGGGTTGGCGTTGCAATGTATTGATATGAAAAGGTCGGCTTTGTTTTTATTTGCTATGGCGGCTCGCTCATGCAATGGCACAAAAACGTCTTTGTTTCTGGTGTAAATTACCTTGACGTGGGGGTAGTTTTCTTCAATTTTTTCACCAAGTTTGAGCGTAATGTCAAGAGCATATTTTTTTTCCTTGCCATTACCGGTGCCGGGGTCTTTTCCTCCATGACCCGCATCGAGTACAATCGTTTTAAGGCCTTTGGCTATGGAGCTAGATTTGGTAGTAAATGCCAAAAATACAAGAGAAACAAACGCCCAAGAGAGGGCTATTTTAAGATTTATTAACTTCATTTTGCAGGAAAACATTTAAATCCGTATCTTTTTCTTAAGATAAAATCGTTTTTAGATTTACTTTCTGGTTAATTTTGCCTTTACAAAATTAGTGCATTTGTTAGAACTTAAAAAATTTATAAATATTGTGCAATTTTCTAACACAATAGGTCAAGTTTGGCCGTATATTTTGAAAGTTCTATCCAAAAACTTCGATACATTTTGAATTTAAAAGTCATTCTACTTACTTTCTTCGCTTTTATGGCTCTGGCAGCGTCTGCCCAGCGGCCTACTTTGCCCAATTTGGGCGGCGGCGGTGGTAGAACATTCGGCAGCCCAACAAGCAACACTGGCAATACGCAATTTCCGAACAACAATAAAAATCAAACCAACAATACCAGACAGCCTTCTAAATCGGCTTTGGCCAAAAAAAATAAGGTAACGAGAGATTCTCTCTCTGTAGTGATACCTGATTCTCTTAAAAGTAAAGAAAATCAGCTGGAAACCACTGTAGAAACTTTTTCATCGGATTCTACGATTCTCGACATCGAAACACAGCAGTACCATCTCTATGGCAATGCTCAAGTAGTATATGGGGAAATAGAACTTAAGGCCGACTATATTATGCTGGATTGGGGCAAAAGCGAAGTTTATGCTCATGGTATGCCCGATACAACGAAAAAAACAGGCCCACCAGTAAAAGGAAAGCCCGTTTTTACCGATGGCGGGGAGACTTTTAATTCAGATACGATTCGTTACAATTTTAAGTCAAAAAAAGCTTTGGTGAGTAAAATTGTGACAGTTCAAGGCGATGGGTTTGTACAAGGGCAATTGGTTAAAAAAGATGCGGAGGATAATATGTATTTGTCGAAAGCTAAATATACTACCTGTGATTTGGCTGAACCTCATTTTCATATTGCCGCAAAAAAAATAAAACTTGTAAATAAAAAATCTCTGATTTCGGGTCCGTTTAATTTTGTATTGGCCGACATACCGCTTCCCATAGGGTTACCTTTCGGTTTTTTCCCTATTCCTAAAAAACAAGAAATCGGAACGTCCGGCTTTATAATGGGTTCCTATGGTGAACAAAGACGCGATAACCGTGGGCTATTCTTCAAAGATTTTGGATATTATCATGCTTTTAATGAGTATTTGAGCTCCACGCTCAAAGGCGAAATCTACACTTACGGTAGCTTTGGTGTGGCTTTTAATACCACTTATTCCAAAAAGTATAAGTACAATGGTGATTTTAATATTCAATTTAATAAAAATATAGCCTACAGTAGCAATGGTTTGGATACCACAAGGTCCAATCAGTTTAACATTCGTTGGTCTCACTCACCACGTAGTCTTCGTACCGACAGGAGCTTTTCGTCGTCAATGGACATTGTCTCGAATGGTTTCAATAGAAATAACCGAAGCTCTACGGATGTTCAAAATTTGACCAAAAACAATTTTGGCGGTTCCGTGAATTACATGCGAAACTTTGGTAGACTCGTTACCACAAACTCTTCCTTTAGGGTCGATCAGTCGGCCAATTCGTTTCGGTCTTCGTTGGGTTATACTTTCGGTATAAAACAATTCAATCCGTTTATTCCTGAGAAAAGACAGATTGGCCGTTGGTATGAGTCATTTAGAGTGGGCCTAGATGTGAGTGGCGGGGTGGCAGTTACGAATGCACTCCAAAGTAGGTCAACGTCATATACGGATTATAACATTGCGGGAGTTGACAACAAGCCGCTCTCCACTGGACAGCAGCGGCGTATTGAGGAGTTGAGAAATATCCTCGCCGATCCGAATGTTTCGACAGAACTCAAAGTCATTTATCAGAAAGAACTTTCTAAGCTGGAAAGTCCAGTGATTACAGATTTTGGGCAAATTCTGAAAAACAATGTTATAAATACCTCTTACAATGTACCGATAGTTTTACCCAACCTCAAAATTGCCAAGTATCTCAATCTTACACCCAGTATGTCTTACCGAGGTGACATTTATACCAAAGAGTTGCGTTATACTTTTGTGAACCCAACTTCTGGCTTGGAGACCATAACTAAAAGTAATGGGAAACTGGTAAACGTGAGCTTAAACTCCGCCGCAGATTCTATAAAAAATGAATATCTGGCCAATGGGGATTTGAACGTTGTACTAAACCCAAATAGTGGGGGTGTGGTGGTGGTAGATACCGTGGCCCGTGCTAGTTTTGGTCAAACATACTCTTTTGGAACAAGTCTAAACACACGTATGTATGGTACCTTCAATTTTAGAGAGAAAAGCAAGATTCAGAAAATAAGGCATACCATCGCCCCGTCTATTAATGTCAATTATACGCCTACAAGTGAAGGTCAGTATGCATCTAAAGTACAGATTAGGTCTGACGATGTGTATCGCTTTTTGCCGAGATTCTTAAATGGTGGAGGGTCTACAGGTTCGGCTTCGGGCAATGTGGGCTTCAGTTTGTCAAACCAGCTAGAGGCCAAAATAAAGAACAATTCGGATACGTCCGACAATGTTTTGGAAACCATTTCGATTTTAGACAACCTCAACATCAGCGGAAGCTATAATCTTTTGGCCAAGAAAGATCTCGGAGAGTATGCTCTTTCCAATATCAGTATTGGCACCAGTACGTCCTTGTTTAAAAACCTCATCAGTATCAACGCTAATGGATCTCTTGATCCATATGCTTACGAGGTAGATAAGGTGGTGAAGTCTAACTTGGCCGGTACTCGCATTCCGACTTTTAAATGGAACTACAACCCAGAGGACGGAGTTCAAACTGCCAAGTATTTGAGTGCGTTCAATTTTTCATTAAATACCAACCTCTCTCCAAAGACTTTTAACAAGGGGCAGTCAAACAAACCAGTAGCAGGTGAAAAAACAGACCCAGCAAAAGAGGCTATGAAGAAAATAGTCAATGCAAATCCTATGGAGTATGTTGATTTTAGCATTCCATGGAGTCTTGGTATTAGTTACGCTTTCAATTACACCAAGCAAGGATTGTCTGAGCCGAGGGTTACCCAGAGTGTTACGATCAATGGAGATTTTAGCCTTACCCCAAAGTTTAAATTTACCTATAACTCGGGTTGGGATTTTGAGTTCAAACAAGTGACACTTACAAACATTGGAATCGTGCGTGAACTTCACTGTTGGAGTATGAGTATGAACTGGACGCCTATTTCGGGTAGTAATATTCGCGGAGGAGGCTTTTTCTTTACACTTCAGCCCAAATCATCTCTTCTCAAAGACCTGAAACTTACAAAACGCAGAGCTGGTAATTTCTAAGAACCATGTTTCCTGAAATAATTTTTTTAAGGATTTGTTTTTTTGTAATTAGATAAATTCTGAAATATATAATTATTTCTTTTGTCTTACCGAAATTATTCAATTGGCCACAAAAAAAGAGAGACTTTAAGGCCTCTCTTTCTGTATTTCTAAATAAGATGAATCAACTGTTAATTTCAAAACTCGCCAACTGAACAAACTCTAAGACTCTATTGTCTATTTCTGTTTCTGTGAGGTATTGCATTCTTTCTGTTCCAAATTTTTCTACGCAAAAAGAGGCCATTGCCGAACCATAAATTATCGCTCTTTTCATGTTTTCAAAACTCAAGTCGTCAGTTTTGGCCAAGTAGCCAATAAAACCACCAGCAAATGTATCTCCAGCTCCTGTTGGATCAAAAACCTCTTCCAGTGGTAGGGCTGGGCAGAAAAAGATTCTTTCTCCTTGAAACAACAATGCTCCGTGTTCACCTTTTTTGATGATGAGAGTTTTGGGTCCCATCGCCATGATAGTTTTGGCTGCTCTTTTCAACGAATAATCTCCCGAAAGTTGTCTTGCCTCAGAGTCGTTGATGGTCAGACAGTCAATCTCCCCAATGACTTTTTTGAGGTCGTCCATCATGATGTCCATCCAAAGATTCATGGTGTCGAGCATCACAAATTTGGGCCTGTTTTTGAGCTGCTTGAGAGTTTGGTATTGAATTTCGGGTACCATGTTTCCGAGCATCAAGTATTGTGTGTCTTGATATTTTTCGGGAATTACAGGATGCCAGTTCTCAAAAACACCCAGCTGTGTATCGAGTGTATCGCGGTGGTTCATGTCGTCGTGATACTTTCCATGCCAGAAGAATGTTTTGCCGTTTGGATCTACCACCAAGCCCTCGGTATCTACACCATGCTCATTGAAGGTACTGATCATTTCTTTTGGGAAGTCTTCGCCTACTATGCCAACCAAATAATTTTTCTTTGTAAAATATGATGCAGTAAGTGTTATAAACGTGGCTGCACCTCCTACGATTTTATCAGTTTTGCCAAACGGTGTTTCTAGTTTGTCGAATGCTACTGATCCTACAGTTAATAAGCTCATTTAATGTTTTTTTGTGCAAAATTAGGTTCAAAAAATCAATTTTTCGATTATTTTGGGCCTTTCTGCAAAATAACCCCTCATATATTTTTAATCTAAGGCAAAAAAAATTTACTTTGCATTGGAGAAAGGCTCTTAAAAGTGCCCTCTGCGACTTATTTTTTTGTTTATTATCTAAATTTGTATAAAATTTCTCACAATGAAAAAGAGATTAAATTTTATCGTACTGAATGTTGCCTTCTTGCTTTTGACAGGTATCACGTTCAAAAGTTATTCTCAAACCCCATGTAGTGCAGACCTACACGCAGTTTTCGGAAATTCGGCCACCTCAACCCCTGTGGTTTTGAACAGACTCGGAACTAGCCCTCAGTTTGGTGAAATACCGAAACACACCGCACAGGCGGCCTACAATCACCTCAAAACGGTGCACAAAAAAAATGTAAGAAACAGTCGTACAGAGATTGATAGCTATCTGAAGGCCCTTGGATACACCGGTCTTTTAGATCCTGCCTTTGGTCCGAGCAAAATCTCTCCCGAAATACTTCCGAAAGGAAAAATTGGCTGGATGGGTGCCTACTCCAAAGGCCACCAATACAAGTGGTCGGTACTTGGAAAGGATTTTGAAACATTCAGAATCGATTCTAAAGATGGTTCATGTTCTGCATATATCATGAAAAAATGCGGCAACGCTTTTTATGATCCAGCTCCGAGAGAAGCCGCAGAGGCTGCTGCATTGGCTTTTAAGAATACGCCCAAAACCACCTGTGTTACTCAAACCATTACATTTGCTGGTAAAGGAAAAATTCAGGCAGGAGATGTAGTAAATACGACTAAGAATTTGCCAGTTGTGGCCTCTTACAATGGTACAAACCTTTGTTTAGGTGATTTTACAGTTCCTGTTAGGTTGACTTACGAAATGACTGCATCGGGAGAAGTGAATTATGCCAAAACCGTTCAAATCTGTGACTACGGTACAGGTGTTCCGGCTTCGTCTACTATTAATTTGCCTCTCAATCTAAACTACAATCTTGCCAGTTCTGATGTATCCATAGGCGAAGACGGTAGAATGATGATGGTGGTCAATAAGAAGCAATACAAATCACTAAAGAAAGTTTATAAGGTTTGCCCTTCAGATGTGGCTGCGGCTCCTCAAAACTCTACTCTTGCTGGTAAAAAAGTAAGCACGGCTTCAGAAGCTTCTCCTTCATCTTCAGTTGGAGCAGCGGGTGACGGTAAAAACTGTGTGAAGCAAACATTGAGTATCACAGGTAATGCTGTTACTGAAGATGTTTCTACTAAGTCTTCAACAAACGAGGTTACCATTATAGGAGTATACAAGAAAGCTGGTAAACTTCAGAAAGGGGAGACTGCAAACAAATATTTGTGTTTGGGTTCTTATAATGTTCCGGCCAAGTCGGCCTTAAACTACTCATTGAAAGGTAATAGTAGCCTGAATCATATAATTGAGGTTTGTGACAACGGTAGTGTAAATCCTAACGAGTCATTGAATGCAGCTATGAAGTTGACCAACAGCTTTACCAAGCAAGAGACTATGATTGGTGACTATGGTAAAGTATACAGAACATTGACCAAGTCAGAATATAAAAAATTGGGCAAGGTGTTTAAACGTTGTTGCAGCGATGGCACCTCGAAGTCTAAATGTTATTGATATCAAAAAAAAAAGCCTCAGAAATGAGGCTTTTTTTATGGAATAAACTGGATTGATTCTAACGATTTACATCTTTGTGGTGACCTTAATCTACTTTGTAATTGAGAAGTTTTTCAAATGCTTCATGTACTTTTTCAAACTGGAATGAGGTAAGCACCTCGTTCATCGCATTTTTTATTTCTTTATTGCAAAGGTTGCCTATGCTGCCCTCTAAAGTATGATTGAGGTTTTTCATAGGGGCGAAGGTTCCCTCTTCTATTTCGGCCCCAACGGCTCTATAGGCATCTCTAAATGGCATGCCTTCTATTACTTTTTGATTTACATTTTCTACACTAAACATGAGGTCGTACTTGGCGTCTTCCAACAGATTTTCCTTAATCTTGATATTTTGTATCATGAAGGTCGCAACACGTAAGGCCTCGGCAAAGTCATCAAGAGCTGGCATTATGATTTCTTTAATGAGTTGCATTTCTCTGTGATAGCCAGACGGTAGGTTGGTTTGGACAAATGCAATTTCAGAAGCTAGTCCTTTCAGTTTGTTGGCTTTTCCTCTTAGTATTTCTGCCACATCCGGATTTTTCTTGTGTGGCATTATACTTGAGCCGGTGGTCATTTCCTCTGGCAATGTTATAAAACTAAAATTCTGGCTATTGTAAAGGCAAACATCCATGGCCATTTTGGATAGCGTATTTGCAAATACACCCAATGCTTGAGCAACCAAGAATTCCATTTTGCCACGTGTCATTTGTGCATAAACCACATTGTAGTTAAGGTCATCAAAACCTAGGAGTTCTTTGGTGACGTGTCTCCTCAACGGGAAGTTTGAGCCGTATCCAGCCCCTGATCCCAGCGGGTTTTTGTTTACAACTTTATATACACTTTGAAGCACAGTCAGGTCGTCTACCAAGCTTTCGGCATAGGCACCAAACCATAAACCAAAGGAAGAAGGCATGGCTATTTGGAGGTGTGTATAGCCGGGCAGAAGGTCGTTTTTGTGTTGTTCGCTTTTGGTCTGTAGGGCATCGAAAAGAGCTTTGGATAAATCCACAATCTCTTCTATCCTGTGGCGAAGATACATTTTAAGATCTACCAAGACCTGATCGTTTCTTGAGCGGCCGCTATGTATTTTTTTTCCGATATCCCCAATTCGGGTAGTCAGTGTGTACTCTATCTGAGAATGTACATCTTCAATGCCATCAAGTATTTCAAATTTCCCTTGCTTTATTTCTTCATTATATATTATATTGCACTCTCTAAGAATATTTTTCAATTCTTGCTTCTCTAATAAATCGATGCCAGACAGCATAATTGCGTGAGCCATCGATCCCAATAAATCAAAAGGTGCTAAGTTGACGTCCAGTTCACGGTCTTTACCGACTGTAAACTTGTCAATAATTTCGTTTGTTTTTTTTGAGTTTGGTTTTTGCCAGAGTTTCAAAATTTTTGAGGTTTGGTTCAGAGCCACAAAGAAACAAAAAAAAGAGTGACGAACTGATTTTTCATTAGTCAAATATGATGAAAAAAAAATGACGCCATTTAATAAGTTTTTTAGCATGGTTTTTGCACTATATTCTCAAATGTATCAATTGAAAATATAACCAAAAACATGCAAAATGGCCTGTTTTATGTTTGAAAAGGGATTTTGATAAATTTTATAAATTGAGTGAATTAAAGAGAGAAGTAAATTTTATCTAATTTTTGGGGCATATTTTATATTACAAATATTGTGCCAAAGGTTTTTTAAGATTGATTCTCGTAGAAATTTAAGTATGAGTAAAACCTTTACTACTATTTCTTATCTAACGGTTAATAAGCACGCATGGATGTTACAATCTTTCGTGGTTTTTGTGTTATTGCTCGTTTCAAACCTCTCCTTCGCAAAGCCAATTAAAAGCAGCCAGGTGGCTGTAAAATGGGCAGATATGACCCTCTATATTCTAAAGAATACCAGAGGAGGTTCACCAACATTCAATTCGAGATTTCTGGGCTATACTGGCCTTACAATGTATCAGACTGTATTAGAATCGGATAGGTCTTACGTAAGTCTGGTAGGCAAATTAAACGGACTGGACGATTTGCCGCATGCTCCCTCCAAAGGAAAAGTGAACTATATTTTGGCTCTTAATGCCGGACAATCGGCCATTATAAAATATATATATGAGTTTGCATCTGCTGCAAGTAAAGCTAAGGTTGATTCGCTAGAAAGTGCCGTCTACAATGAGTTCAAAAAGGGCTTTTCGGAATCGGAGAATATTGCTTCGATAAATTTTGGAAAGGCCGTAGCAAACGCAATATTTGAATGGTCAAAAACAGACGGCGGACATGAAGGATATAAAAGAAATTTTGATAGCTCGTTTGTGGTCAACAGAGATGCAGGCAAATGGGCACCTCCAGTAAAGGGCCAATCTGAAATTCCTATGCCGCTTCATCCTTACTGGGGCAAAAACAGAACCTTCGCAAACGCAAACTTTACTTTGCCTATTCCTGAGATGGTAGCTTTTGACTATCACCAAGGTTCGGCTTATCACAACTACATGTTGGAAGTTTTCAATACTAGAAAAACACTTACACAAGAACAAAAAGAAATAGCCAATTGGTGGGGTGATGATCCCTCTGAGACTTTCTCTCCTCCTGGGCATTCCTACTATATGGCCAAGGTGGCGGTTGAAACCTCGAAAGCTGATTTGGTGAAAGCGAGCAGAACTTTTGCATCAGTCGGTATGGCGGTGGCAGATGCTTTTGTGAACTGTTGGAAAACCAAATATCATTATAATGCCGAGCGGCCCTTCATGTTTATTTATTATAACATGAGCACGCTTTGGGATTTGTATTGGCCCGAACCTCCTTTTCCAGCTTTTTATTCTGGCCATGCAGGACAGGCTTCATCAGCAGCAACAGTACTAACTCATCTCTATGGTGAGCATTTTGCGTTTGAGGACAAATCGCATGTGGGTAGGCCAAGGGATAGAGAAAGGCGAGTGGATTATAAGGCAAGAAAATTTAATTCTTTTTTTGAAGCTGCAGAAGAGTCGGCTATGTCTAGACTTTATGGCGGAATACACACCAGGCACGACAACGAGGTGGGCCTAGCGGAAGGAAAAAAAATAGGGAAGAATATCAACGACCTTTTTAATAATTAGGAAAATAAATTAGCATATACAATTTTTTTTGAGTGAAACATTACAATTACAAACAAATGAGAGACTTTACAAAACAACATTCTTCGAATACCCCAGATTTGAGGAATGAGCACAATGGAAGCCCTTTTAAAGCTTTTTCGGCTTTTGCGATTTCCGTTATTTCTCTGATTATTCATTTCGGTGGACTCTTCAAACCAAAGAGTTTATTTGGATTCCATAGGAATGGACTAAAACTATCTTTTGCAAAAAGTGCCATGGCCTTGGTTGCATTGCTGATAGGTATGGCGAATGTTTCGAAAGCTCAAAATGCCCCTTCTGGGTATGATAAATATTACATGCTTGTAGGCGAGCTTTTGGGCAACAGTACTGCTGGAACTGACGTATACGAATACTCAACCGGTGGTGGTATTGTCAATTGCTCACTTCCAGGAGGAGGGGGAGAAGGTATGGTAATCGATTATGAGAAAAAGTTAGCTTACATAGCCACATGTTGTAGTGTCGGTGAAGTGAGGATTTATGATTACACCACAGCGACTTTCTTAACGCCAATTAAGCTTCCTGCGGGTGAAGATATACTCGATGTCACTCTTTCGGCTGATAACGATTTTTTATATGTTGCAACTTATAATTTTATTTATAAGATTGATACTAATACTAAGGGTATTGTAGGTCAACTTCCCAAATCTACATTTAACATCGCAGGGACTTTATTTACATCGGGCTACACGGTTAGTAATTTCTGGGGAATTGCTATTCATCCTACGAATTCGAGAATTTATGCTACTACCAACTGGCAGACATCAAACGATGACAGTAAAATCGTTTCTTTTACTTCTACTTTCTCTAATCCAACTGTTTTAGTAACGGCTCCTGCTGGTTTTCATTATAGAGGTATAGTTTTTGATGCGGCGGGCAATATCTGGGCTACTGCAGCGAGTAATTCTAATTCTGTGCCTGATAGAGTTTACAAATATAATTCTTCGGGAGTATATTTGGATGAGTTCCTATTTGGTACTCCTTTGAAAAATCAAGTCCCTGGAACTGGTAAGGTAGATCCTTATGATTTGGCATTTGGTCCTGATGGAAAATTGTACATAACTACATTCTGGGGAGACTGTGTTAGTAGACTTGACGTTAGCAACAGTAGTGCGGTTCCTCAAACTTTTCTACCTTACGTGACGGGTTCACAAGCAAAGTCAATAACTTTTGTTGGGGGTAATTTTAAGTGTATATGTACTTCACCAGTTTTAAATCTTTCTAACTTAACCCAAACTTCTGCCTCTTGTAATGGTTCAATTCCAAACAATGATGCCGCTGTTACCATAGGTGGTCTTGTTTATAGTTCTACTGATATTGTAAAAGGAGCAATTAAGGAAGGAGGTTCTTTTGGTGAAACTCCTGTTTACGGTAATAATGCAAATATCGCTCTTGGGAGTGGCCAAACTTCACTAACATTCACAGGTCTCAAACCGAATACCCAGTATACAATCAGAGTATGGAGCGGAAAAGATGCCTGTTTCTCTGATTTGACATTTACTACTTATCAAGGTGTTTGTTTTACATGTGTGTGTACCTCAAACAATTTTGCAGTAAATGGAGACATGGCCTCTGGAAATCCACCTTCATCTTGGACTACTCCACAGGGCCAATGGAGCTTAGGGACTGGTTCTTCTACTGGAAACTTTGGTGTTTTGAATAATAGTGATTTTAATTCTGACTATTACGCCTACCAGGATATTCCTATGGCTCCTGGTGCAAAAATTACTTTTGATGCTTTGGCTTCTACGCACGCTGTGAGTACCTCAGGTGCTATAGCCGAAATGTATCTTGAGTTTTACAATGGAACTACTTTACTTGCCACTTCATCTAAATCCAATACAACAGTTAGTTATAATGGAACCTTAGTTGCTCTTAATACCATTAAGTTTATTGCACCGGCCAATACTACTCATGTTAGAATTGTGGCACATTCAAAAGGACGTGCCTTGAAATTCGACAATGTGGTATTAACAAGGTGTTATGATCAAGCGGTTAATCTTACTCAAGGAACTGTTGTAAATCCGGGTTGTAACCAAAATAATGGTTCAATTACCGTAGCAGGCTCTGGAGGAAGCGGCGAATATGAATATAGAATCAATGGTGGTAGTTGGGGTTCATCAAATGTATTTGGAAGTTTAACAGGTACGTTGACTGGCACTAACTATACCATAGATATTAGAGACAAGAATGCAATTACTTGTACTAAATCTTTGGTGGTGAAATTGACATGTAATTGTTCAATAGAAGCCAATGCAGGTTTGGATGTAGTAATTTGTAATACAGATGAAGCCGTGCTCGATGGTACTGTTACAGGTGTAGCGTCTTGTGGTACCACTGGTACTACCAACTGTGCAACTGTAATAAGTGGCTCGACGGGCTGGATTGCAGACCTCAATACAGCAAAAGTTTGTGGTGACGGTGCAGGAGCGAAATTATGGACCAGGTCTGGACAAGGTACCTCGTCTATAACTTTAGACATGGGCTCTACACTTCCTGCAGGTACGGTGATACGAGTAAACTTGAAATTAGAACATTGTGATAATACCTTTTCTACTCAGTCAGATGCCAAAATTGAAGGCTCCTTGAGTTCAGGATCTGGATTCGGGGCAATTCAATCTTCACTTTTGTTTGCTCATACATCATATAAAGAGTATACCTATACCTTAACAACGCCTACCAGATACATCAAAGTGTCTGACAACGGGAAGTGTGCCTTGAGGTTGGACTATGTAAAATATACTACTCCAGATACATATACCAATGCCGTAACTTATGCATGGTCAGGTCCTGGAATTGTTGGAGCTACAAATACAAAAAGTGTTACCATTAATGCAGCGGGTACTTATACATTTACGGTTACTGGATGTGATGGATGTACAGACTCTGATATAGTAGTGGTTACGAAAAACACAGTAACTGCAAACGCTGGTCCGGACAAAGAAGTTTGCCTTGGAGAAACAGTTACTTTGACAGCCACTGCGGTAGCGGGTGCAACTTACGAGTGGAGAAGCTCTACCAGTAGCACAGTTATTTCAACCAACCAAAGTATTACTGTAACACCTACAGCTACAATAGATTATGTTTTGACCGTTATAAAAAATGGTTGTGATGAATCCGACGAGGTTAAGGTTACTGTAAAACCTAATATTACTGTTGACGCTGGTGCAGATAAAACCATTTGTAATACAGACGAAGTAGTTTTGGATGGTTCTGTATCTGGTGTAACTTCTTGTGGAACTCCTGGCGTTACCAATTGTGCCACCACAATAGCCGGTTCTACAGCTTGGATTGCAGACTTAAATACTGCCAAAGTATGTGGAGATAATGCTGGAGCTAAACTTTGGACAAAATCTGGACAAGGAGTTTCTTCTATTACATTGGATTTAGGTTCGACTTTACCTGCTGGTACAGTAATTAGAGTAAATCTAAAACTTGAACATTGTGAGAATACAACATCTACCCAGTCAGATGCTAAAATTGAGGCTTCATTAAGTTCGGGATCTGGATTTACTAGTTTAGCTTCTTCTTTATTGTTCAATCATACTTCATACAAAGAATATACTTATACACTTACTTCTTCTGCGAGATATATCAAAGTATCAGATAATGGTAAATGTGCTTTAAGACTTGATTATGTTAAGTTTACAACACCAGATACTTACAACAATGCGGTTACTTATTCATGGTCAGGACCTGGTATTGTTGGGGCAAATAACACAAAAAGTGTAACTGTCAACCAAGCGGGTACCTATACCTTTACTGTTACAGGTTGTAATGGTTGCTCAGGGACAGACATAGTGGTAGTAACTAAAAATACTGTTTCTGCAGATGCTGGCACTGATAAATCAATTTGTGTTGGAGAATCAGTTACGCTAACTGCCACTCCTGTTGTTGGTGCAACCTACGAGTGGAGAAGCTCAACAAGTAGTACTGTTATTTCAACGAACCCTTCGATTACGGTTACCCCAACTTCAACTACCGATTATGTTCTTACGGTTCTTAAAAATGGTTGTGATGCCTCTGACGAAGTAAAAGTTACAGTTAATCCTAAACCAACTGTTACTGGTGGAAATATTCCTTCGGTTGATCCGATCTGTGTTGGTCAAACAGCCACGCTTAAAGCCGGAACTTGGACAAACGCCTCAACTTATACTTGGACAGGTCCAGCTGGATTTGTTACACAAAACGGCCAAACCGCAACAACTACAGTTGCTGGTACATATACACTAACAGTGACATCTGTGGCAGGTTGTTCAGCAACTGCTACGGTAGCATTGGTTGTAAATACTAATCCAATTATCAATGTAGACTCTAAAACAGTTTGTCTAGGTGGAACAGCTACTTTAACTGCTTCAAATTGTGTTGGTACTGTTACTTGGAATACTGGTGCTACAACAAACACCATCACTGTAACACCATCAGCAGTAGGTGAGGTTACTTATACTGCTACTTGTAAAAATACAAGTGGTTGTACAGCCACAGGAACTGGGAAAATAACCACTTTGGCCAAACCAACAGTTTCTCTTGGGCCAGATGTTGAAATCTGTTTGGGTAAATCTATCGACTTAGTAGCAACTGGCTGTGCTGGTGGCACAATATCGTGGAACCAAGGCATAACGGCAACAACTTCGACCGTAACGGTATCTCCAACCACCAATACTACTTACACAGTAACTTGCAAAACATCCAACAATGATGGATGTATTGCGACTGACGATATTTTGGTGAAAGTTAACCCAAATCCAACGGGTTCTATTCCGGCCATCACGCCGATTTGCCAAACCGAAACTTTAAATTTGCTTTCTGGCACTTGGACAAATGCCGCTTCTTACAAATGGGCTGGTCCGAACAGCTTTAGCAGTACATCTCAGAATCCAACAATTACAAATACTTCACTTGCTGCTGCTGGAACATACACCTTGACTGTTACTAGTGCAAGTGGATGTACAACTACCGCTACAGTTGCCGTGACAGTAAATGCTTGTCTTTCTAAAATTGGTGATTTTGTTTGGGAAGATATAAACGGAAACGGAATTCAAGATTCAGGTGAACTGGGTATTCCTGGGGTTTCAGTTACATTAAATGGTACGGATGCCTTTGGAAATGTGGTAAGTCAAACAGCTACCACAGGAGCTAATGGAGAATATTTATTTGATAATTTAGTAAAAGGAACATATACTGTAACCTTTGGAGATAAAGCGGGCTATGTTTTAACATCGCCTAATAAAGGTACAGACGATACAAAAGATAGTGATGCGGATTTAACTACAAAACAATCTCCGGTTATTAATCTTGGAACTAACGCCTCAAATCTAACTATAGATGCAGGTATGTACAGACCAGCAAGCCTTGGAGACTTTGTTTGGTATGATGTAAATAATAATGGTATTCAAGATTCAGGCGAGCCAGGTATCCAAGGAGTTGTTGCAACTCTAAATGGAACAAAAGGTGATGGAACGGTAATCGCTGCTCAAACAGCCACCACCAACGCTTCAGGTATATATGCCTTTACTAATCTTGCTCCTGGAACCTATACTGTTACATTTGGAACGGTTGGCGGATATCAAGTAGCGAAACAGGATGTTACTGGTGCAAATACAGATGCCACAGACGTAAATAACGACAGTGATATTAATTCTACTACCCTTACTTCTCACGCTGCAACTCTAGTTTCGGGTGAAAATGATCCTAAATTGGATGCTGGTTTTACTAAAGTTATAGATCTTGAGTTAGATAAAACAGTAAGTAATTCAACTCCGAATGTTAATGAAATAGTCACTTACACTATTAAATTGACTAACAAGGGACCACAAATTGCTACCGGAGTTGCATTAGAAGATATTATTCCAAATGGATTGGAGAATATCACACTAACGGCGACGAATTCACCACAAGGTGTAATTGCAGGTAATAAGATTACCTTTAGTGGTTTAACTTTATTAAAAGATGAGACAAAAACCTTTACATATACTGCAAAGGTAAAAGAACCATTAACGGGAGTAGTTTACAAAAACGTAGCTCAAGTTACCGCCGCTAATGAGTACGACATAGATTCTAAACCAAACAACGATGACGGTGATCAATCAGAAGATGATGAAGATCCAGAGACGATAGTACCTCAACAAGCAGATCTTAACCTAGTTAAAACGGTTAATAATGCAACACCAAACGTTGGAGAAAAAGTAACCTTTACAGTTAAGGTTTCCAATGATGGTCCAAGTGCGGCTACCGGCGTACAAGTAAAAGATTTAGTTCCTAATGGTTATGAGACGATAAGTGCGATTTCTAATTCTGGAACATTATCAGGTTCAGAAATCACATGGAGCAACTTAAGCATACCAAATGGTCAGTTTGTTAATCTTACATTTGATGCGATAGTTAAAGTACCTGGAACGGGAGTTGATTTTGTAAACGTAGCAAGAGTAACAGCTTCTGATCAATTTGATAAGGATTCAAAACCAAATAACGCTGCGAATACAAACGGAACGGGTGGAATAGGTAGTCAAGATTCAGATGATACGCAAGACGCCGGTGATGAAGATGATGGTGATGATGCCAAAACTACGCCAAAAGTTATTGACCTAGAGTTAGACAAGACAGTTAGTACTGCTACACCTAATGTAGGGGAGACAGTAACCTATACTTTAAAACTTACCAACAAAGGGCCAAATACAGCTACCGGAGTTGCATTAGAAGATATTATTCCAAATGGATTGGAGAGTATCACACTAACAGCGACGAATTCACCACAAGGTGTAATTGCGGGGAATAAGATTACCTTCAGTGGTTTAACTGTATTAAAAGATGAGACAAAAACCTTTACATATACTGCAAAGGTAAAAGAACCACTAACGGGAGTAAGCTATAAAAACGTAGCCCAAGTTACCGCCGCTAATGAGTATGATATAGATTCTAAACCAAACAACGATGACGGTGATCAGTCAGAAGATGATGAAGATCCAGAGACGATAGTACCTCAGCAAGCAGACCTTAACCTAGTTAAAACGGTTAATAATGCAACACCAAACGTTGGAGAAAAAGTAACCTTTACAGTTAAGGTTTCCAATGATGGTCCAAGTGCAGCTACTGGCGTACAGGTAAAAGATGTGGTTCCTAATGGTTATGAGACGATAAGTGCGATTTCTAATTCTGGAACATTATCAGGTTCAGAAATTACATGGAGCAATTTAAGCATACCAAATGGTCAGTTTGTTAATCTTACATTTGATGCGATAGTTAAAGTTCCTGGAACGGGAGTTGATTTTGTAAACGTAGCAAGAGTAACAGCTTCTGATCAATTTGATAAGGACTCAAAACCAAATAACGCTGCGAATACAAACGGAACAGGTGGAATAGGTAGTCAAGATGCAGATGATACGCAAGACGCTGGTGATGAAGATGATGGTGATGATGCCAAAACTACGCCAAAAGTTATTGACCTAGAATTAGATAAGACAGTTAGTACTGCTACACCGAATGTAGGGGAGACAATAACCTATACATTAAAACTAACTAACAAAGGGCCAAATACAGCTACAGGAGTTGCATTAGAAGACGTTATTCCAAATGGATTGGAGAATATCACACTAACGGCGACGAATTCACCACAAGGTGTAATTGCAGGCAATAAGATTACCTTCAGTGGTTTAACTGTATTAAAAGATGAGACAAAAACCTTTACATATACTGCAAAGGTAAAAGAACCATTAACGGGAGTAAGCTATAAAAACGTAGCCCAAGTTACCGCCGCTAATGAGTACGACATAGATTCTAAACCAAACAACGATGACGGTGATCAATCAGAAGATGATGAGGATCCGGAGACTATAGTACCTCAGAAAGCAGACCTTAGTCTTGTTAAAACAGTAAATGATAAATATCCTAAAGTGGGTGATGTAGTGACATTTACTGTGAAAGTATCAAATGGTGGTCCTCAAACTGCTACGAATGTAAAAGTTGAAGATGTGGTACCTAATGGATATTCAGCTATATCTTCAATCAGTAATTCCGGCATTGTTTCTGGAAATGTTATTACCTGGGTTATTCCAAGCATTGCATCAGGAGCCTCTTCGACCCTTACATTTAATGTTAAAGTTGGACAACCAGCAACTGGTGTTTCATTCATTAACTTAGCTGAAGTAAAATCGGTAGATCAATATGATCCTGATTCCAAACCAGGAAATGGTGCCGATACGAATGGAAATGGAAAAGTTGGATCAGAAGATAACGATGATTCTAAAGATCCAGCTGATGAAGATGACGGCGATGATGCTTATGTTGTTCCAACTGCTTCCTTGGGAGATTTTGTTTGGGATGATAAAAATGGCAATGGAATCCAAGAGTCAACTGAACTTGGTGTTTCAGGAGTTATAGTTAATCTTTTTGGTACTGATCAAGACGGAAATCCAGTATCTAGAACTACAACCACAGATGCAAGTGGTAAATATTTGTTCGATGATTTGGTTCCTGGTGATTATTATGTTGAATTTATAAGACCTACTGGATACACAGGTTCTGATAAAGACCAAGGTACAGATGATACTAAAGATAGTGATGCAGATAAAATCACTGGTAAAACTGGGACTATTTCTTTAGCAAGTGGAGATAATAATTTAACAGTTGATGCTGGAATATTCCGTCCAGCGAAGTTGGGCGATTATGTATGGGAAGACAAGAACTACAACGGCATCCAAGAGACAGGCGAAAGCCCAATCCAAGGTGTAGTAGTTAAATTGTTGGATGCAGCAGGCCAACCAGCCAAAGACGCAGATGGCAACCCAGTAGCCAGCACTACAACAGATGCAGCTGGACTTTACAAGTTTGAGAACTTGAAGCCAGGCGTACAATATGTGGTAGAGTTCACCAAGCCAGCAGGCTATGAGCCAACCAGCAAAGACAAAGGCACAGACGATACCAAAGACAGCGATGCGGACGTAACAACGGGCAAAGCAGCTCCAGTGGTATTGGCCAGTGGC
>DATGXK010000007.1:0-1565939 GCA_035299025.1 Leadbetterella sp. | reverse complement strand
AACGACAACAGGAAATAGCTGTATCCCAGCAACGACGAATGCAACGATTACTGTAAACCCAGATCATACGATCACAGCAGCAAGCCCAGCAACAGTTTGTATCAACAATGCAATCACCAACATCACCATGACTTTGGGTGGTGGAGCAACAGGAGCAACAGTAACAGGATTACCAGCAGGAGTAACGGCAAGTGTAGTAGGAAACACAGTAACTATCAGTGGAACACCGACAGTAGCAGGAACATTTAACTTTACAGTAACAACAACAGGCAACAGCTGTATTCCAGCGACGACAGCGGAAACAATATTAGTTTATCCAATCATTACCATGGATCTAGTTGCAGACGTAGAAGTATGTCATAATGAGGTAGTTACGGTCACAGCATTCACTGGAACATTAGCAACAGATTATACTTGGACCAATAACAACACAGCGATAGGTTTAGCAGCTAGCGGAACAGGCAACATAGCGAGCTTTACAGCTACTAATACAGGAACAACACCAATTACAGCAACGATTTCTGTAACACCATTGGTTAACGGTTGTCCTGGAAATGTAGAGACATTCACAATAATTGTGAATCCGATTATCACGATGAATCCAGTTGCAGATGTAGAAGTATGTCACAACGAAGTAGTTCCATCCACAACATTCACAGGAACCCTTTCTACAGGTTACACTTGGACCAATAGTAACACAGTGATAGGTTTAGCAGCGAGTGGAACTGGCAACATAGCTAGCTTCACAGCCATCAACACTGGAACAACACCGATTACTGCAACCATCACAGTTACGCCATTAATCAATTCTTGTCCTGGTAATGTAGAGACCTTTACTATAGTTGTAAATCCGGTAATTACCATGAATCCAGTTGCGAGCGATACGGTGTGTACGAACGGTACCGTTCCTGCAAAAATCTTCACTGGAACATTATCAACAGGATATACTTGGACAAATAGTAATACCAGTATTGGATTAGCCGCAAGTGGTTCTGGTGATATTTCGTCGTTTGTTGCTATAAACAACGGAACCACACCAGTAACGGCCACCATTACCGTAACACCTTTGATCAACGGTTGTCCAGGAAATACTCAGACTTTCACTATTTTGGTTTTACCTCAATTAGGTGCAGATATTGATTTAGCAGATATAACCATTTGTCAAACAGGAACCATTACATTAAATACCAATGTAAGTAATCAACATGGAGCAATACGTTATCAGTGGCAATCATCAGCTGATGGTTTGGTTTGGTCTCCAATTTCGGGAGCTAGCAATGCTTCTTTAAGTATCAATGGTTCATCAGTAGATACAACTTTTTACAAAGTGAGTGTACAAGCTGTGGGTGTAGGTTGTAACTACAGAGATTCTGATAGCTCAAGAGTCATCGTTCTGCCAAATCTTAGTGTAAATGTGAATATTCCAAATACCACAGTTTGCGAAGACGCCGATTTGGTTTTAAGAGCCAGCACATCTAATGGCACGGGTACAATCACCTACCAGTGGAGCAGGTCAACAAATGGAATTTCTTGGAATGTAATCCCTGGAGCAACTGCGGATACCCTCGTGGTTCCAACTTCTGTCGCAAATTTGGGTGCTACTTTTTATCAAATTATAGCCACAGCAAGTGGAGTAGGTTGTGGAGCTTCTGATCCCGATGTTGCCATAATTACTGTTGTGCCTAATATTTCTGTTACTGTTGATATTCCAAGCATAACTGTTTGTGAAGGAGCAGCAGCAACACTTACAGCCACAAGGACCAATGCCACCGGAACATTCACTTATCAATGGCAATCATCATCAGATAGCCTGAGTTGGTCGAATATTGTTGGAGCAACTGGCTTAACTTTTAACCCAAATACAACTACGGCCGACACCACATTTTATAGAATTATTGCTTCTGCAAGTGGCTTGGGTTGTGGTTCTGATACATCTTCGGTAAGTAGAGTAATTGTAGTTCCTAACCTCAGCGTTGATGTAAATCTTACGAATTCGGTTGTTTGTCAAGGTGCCGATTTAATACTTCGAGCCAACCCAACCAATGGCACGGGTACGATCTCATACCAATGGAGAAGACTTGTCGGTGCAGTATTTCAAAATATTTCTGGTGAAACTGCAGACAGTCTAGTAGTGCCAACAGCCACTGCCGGAGTTAATGTGTATCAGATAATAGCT
Source organism: Leadbetterella sp. (assembly GCA_035299025.1). Taxonomy (GTDB): domain Bacteria; phylum Bacteroidota; class Bacteroidia; order Cytophagales; family Spirosomataceae; genus Leadbetterella. The sequence goes on along the minus strand of DATGXK010000007.1, from coordinate 1,563,763 downwards.
ACCGCAAGTGGTATGGGTTGTGGAAGTGCCACTTCTTCTTCGGCATCAGTTCAGGTAAATCCAAATCCTGTCATTTCGATAACAGGGGGCGATTTTTGTACAAATACAGATATTAATCTTACTGCCAATGGAGGTCAAACTTATGCATGGACAGGTCCAAATGGCTACACCTCTAACCAACAAAATCCAACTATAAGTAATGCAGACAGTACCATTCATAAAGGGAAGTATTACCTAACCGTCACAAACTCATTTGCTTGTACATCTAACGATTCTGTTTTGGTTGATGTTTTGCCACTTCCAAATGCCCCTACGGTAGCTGGGGATAGCAGTTGCGGCCCATCGAGCTTACTTTTAAACGCTTCAAATTGTACAGGAACAATTAACTGGTACGACCAACAATTTTCTGGAAATATCTTATTAAGTGGCACAAATTTTGCTACCACTATATTGAGTGAAAGTCAAAATTTCTTTGCTTCGTGCATTTCAACTGAAAATTGTTCTAGCCCATACAGAAGTGTGGTCTTGGCTAAAATAAAAGAGTTCCCAACAACAAACGTACTGGCTATAGACCCAACATGTGCGGGTAGGTCGGTATTAAACAACGGAAGTCTGATATTGTCTGGATTTAAGAATGGGGAAACCTACTCTTTCAATATAGGATCAAGTTATAACGTAGGTTTGGCCAATTCGCCGACGGTTGTTCCACCAAACGGAAGAATAACTTCAACGCTGACTGGTCCGGCTAAAGGGAGTCCACAAATTTACACGGTTAGAATAACAAGTGCTGACGGATGTCCAATTGAACGAACAGCGACGATAGAAAATGTTTGTCAAGATTGTGAAATATTGGTTTGTCCAGATGCAACAGTAGAAAAAACGAATTAGAATCATAAACAATTAATACTTTTTTTAACATGGAAAACAATTATTTAAAAACCAGATTTGCGTCTGTTTTTGAAAGGGAAAGGAAAATGTGGACCCAAATCCTCATTTTAGGATTCCTTATGTTGTTTGCTCATTTGTCAACGTATGCTCAGCCCTGTAACCCAGATTTGGCCATGACTATAACGACTTATGATGCATCGGCAGAAACTGTAAGTGATGCAAAAATCCGTATCTCAGGTATTCAAAACGGCAATTACAAAGTTGGTTTAAGTACTGGAGCCACATACGCAGGGCCGGCTTTTGCAGCTTTGGGAGTATACTCTTCTCTCACCAATGGTTTCGTTTCAGAAACTCTAGCTGCCCCAAGTGCTGCCCCAGGTACACAATATACAGTTAGGGTATTTAACGAAACAGGATCCTGCTTTACGGATTCAACCTTTTATTTACCTTATGTAAATTACAATTACGCACCAACTTACGTTGACTTGGAGGCCACTATTACAAGATCTCCAGCAGGTGATGTGCCGCTTGGATCTCAAGTAACACTCACAGTAGCTGTTAGAAACAGTGGTTCCTTAGATGCAACAGGTGTAGTTTATCAAATAGGAAGTGCTGTAGATTTGGCTTTTGATACTCATTCCACAACAGATGGTGCCTATGTGCCTGGAACTGGTGTTTGGACCATTGGCAATATTAATGCTGGACAAACTGTAAGTCTGACACTAACCTACACAGTGAATGCTAGAGGTATCAAAGAAATAACCGCCGAAGCTACTGCTCTGAATGAGATTGATTTGGATAGTACTCCAACAGCAAATCCTGAAGTAGAAGATGACGAAGCTCAAATTTGTATCACAACTCATAGAGACTATTGTAATGGCGACGAATACACATTTGCTTTGGTTAACGGAGATTATACGGGTGTGGTTTGGCAGAGAAGTACTGACAATGGTACCACTTGGACTACCATTACGGGGAATACACCAAACTATGAAGTAACAGCAACTGGACAACTTATAATTAAGAGCGTAGGCGATTACAAATACTACAGAGATGCAACTCCAACTTCATGTGGTTATGAAGGATGTTGTCCTATAAAAGTTATCCCTGGTTTACCGCCAATTTTGACAAAACCATCAGACGAAGTTATTTGTTTTGGGCAACCCGCTCCCTTAATTCAATCAACCAACACTCAAACTGGATACACTGCCACAGACCATACTACATATGGCATTTCATCGCCTATAACTGGCTTCTTGGCAGATCAAGGTGTCTTCAATTATCAATGGTTCAATAATAATGGCCCAAGTAATCCTACAACGGATTCACTTTCGGGAAACAATACATTGACTTTGGCTACTTTGCCAACAGCTACTGGAATTTACAATTACCGATTGATTTCTCAGCAAAATGGCCATATATCATGTACGGATACTACTGAGGTACAATTTATTATAAATGAAACTCCTGTGGCATTTGCTTCTAGTAATACTCCAATTTGTGCGGAAGATACCATAAAATTGTTTGGCAGAAATGATGCGGTGAACGGTACTATAAATCCTTTTCCAGCAACTAGCTTTGAGTGGTGGGGTCCAGATGGTTTTACATCAAATGCAGCAAACGATACAATTCTTGTCGCTACTGAGGCTATGGAAGGGAACTATTTCTTGAGAGCTTTTCATAATTCAAACGGTAGAGTTTGCTCTGACACGGTTTCCATTCCTGTAGTAATAAATCCTTTGCCAGATAGGCCACTAGCAATTGACACTAGTTATTGTCAACAAATTTCACCAGAAAGACTTTCGGCTATTCTAAGAAACCCAGTAGCGGATCACGTTGGAACAAGTCTTAATTGGTATCACTCGTCTGGTATCACAGATGTTTACGATATCGACGATATTCCAGATACAACTACTGTAATAGGTTATAATGTTGGCCCCTTTGCAAACACCACAATTTCTGCTGGACAAGATATCTGGTGGGTTTCGACCACTGATGGTCTTGGATGTCAATCGCACATAGATACGCTCGTCATTACCATACGGGAGAAACCAACAGTCCCGATAGTCCGAGATATTGCATTCTGTGAAAACTTCCCAGCAACACCACTTACTGCCACTACTACTCAATCTGGTTATGGACTTATTTGGTATGGAGAAGATAAAATGGTCATTCCAGGAGATACAGGGGCAACATTTACGGCACCTCGAACTAACGATACTGTTGGAGTCTTTACATATTGGGTTTCACAGTATGATCTTACAACTAATTGTCAATCAGATACGATAGATTTCGATGTTTTTGTTAAAGACACACCAGTTGGACCGTCAGTTGTAGAACCAACTTACTGTTTGGATGTTACAAACTCCACAGCTGTTCCTCTTCAGGCTACTCCAATAATAACGAATACGGTGACTAATGTACCAAATACTTTAACTTGGTATTGGAATGGAGGAACTCAGCCTACAGCTCCTACGCCGACCACAGATTTGCCAGGTGCCACATGGGCTTATGTAACGCAAACCGTTCTTTATGACACGCTATCATGCGAGTCTCCACAATCACCTCTGAAAATCACTGTTAATCCACTTCCAGTGGCAGGCGTGATTCCAGTAAGTGCCTTGTGTATTGGTACTATTTCTCAAAACAATGGTCAATTGATATTAACAAGATTTAGAGACTCCGAGCAAGCGGCATACAATATAGGTTCTACCTTTACTGCTCCAGGTACGTTCAACGTAATTCCTGCAAATGGTGAGATTGTACCAGCACCAGGTTTACCAAATCCTGCCACTGCTCAGCAGGACTATACAGTAAGAATAAAGAACTTCCATCCTGGTCCACTTGGACCGACTCAGTTTGAATGTTTCTTAGACGTAACTGTGCCTTTAATTGCTAAAGATTGTACTTGTCCTGGTGGATACTGTGAGCCAGCTACAGTTACAAAAACAAAATAATTCTTAGAGAAAATACGCTCAAGAATAAAGTAAATACCTGAAAATAAACCTTCGGGTATTTACTTTTTACAACAAAAAGTAAAAAAGAATCTAAATCTAAATAAACGGAAAAATTCTCTATGAATTTCCTTTATCCCATCTTAAAAAACTCCATTATTCTGTTCGGAATATTTTTTATTTCTATGCAAACCAGCATGGCAATAGAAAATGACTCCACTCAGTTTGTTTGTAAACGCCCAACATTCACCACTAGACACAATGACGTAACATCTCCTACAACAAGCGACGCAAGACTATTAATTACCGCTATTGATTATACCACCCATTACGAAATTATCGAGGGCAACAATACACCCTTTGATTTTGCTCAATCAGTGAAGTTACCCGATGGACTATCTGAAATAGAAATAAAAAACATTTCTAATCCAACAGGAAAAAAAATCTATAGAATAAGACTGTACAACGGTGGTGCAGATTGTTATACAGATGAAATAGTCACGTTCGAACACATGAATTTTGCGGTTGACAGAGACTATGCCACAGTGGAACTAGTACAAGGCATGGATAATTCAACACCAAAAATTGGCGATATAGTCACTTTTACCGCTTTGGTTCAAAACAAAGGAACCAAGACATCCGAAGATATCGAAGTAAGACTTATTCAAAGTCTTAGCCTAGAGACAGTTAACTTTTATACCGAGAAAGGAGCCTACACTTCCATTGGAAATATCTGGCGAGTGGGCAAACTAAGTGGTGGCCAGGTAGTAAAATTGGTTTTACGTTTGAAAGTAAAAGCTACAGGATTGTCTTATTTGTCTTCTTATATCTCTCAAGAAGGCGATAAAATATTTGATTTTGACGATGCCCAAGCCTCAGGGATAGTAGGAGGAAAACGCAGTGGTACAAGTTGTGTCACGGTTCCTATCGCTATCAACTCCGAAGAGGTGTATAAAATGGTTTTAAAACAATACAAAGGCATAAAATGGTATTACAAAGATGCCTCTGGTAATTTTTCTGAAATAAACGAGCGTACCAATCCGGCCTTGGCGGTTATTAATCCCGACAGCTCGCTCACCATCAAGCAAGGCGGGGAGTTTTCATTTTCAAAAAAAGTGGGTGACTGCAACATCAGCAGTTGTTGCCCAGTAATTGTGGAATCTTGTTCTGGGCCGCCAATTGTGGTTGATTCGGTGTACTGCAACACCACTGTAGATAGTTATAACATAGTAATTCATCTCGAAAATGACAAATACAGTCTTATCGAGAAAGTCTTTTTTGCGATGTCGAACCTCAATTTTCCCGTATTAACCAATTATTTGAGCAGAATAAACACGCTTCCCCTTACTTCAAGTTCGGGTTTCGTGACTTCCTTGGGCAATAGTTCCTATAGAATCGAAAACATTCCGGCCTTCATGCCAAATGTTACCTTGGTTTCGAGCGATTTAACGGGCAAATGCAGAAACGTAAGAATTGTAAATGCTCCAAACTGCACCAAACCCATCGGAATGCCTGTTTTGGACGAAACCACCCAATTTATAAATGACGATCAAATGCCACCCGCTTTCTTGGTAATTACCAAAGAAGAAGGTACGGATATAGTTTGGTACGAAGACGAACTTGGAACCAAACAATTGCACAAAGGAAAGAAATTTAGAGCCACAAAGCCTGGCGTATATTACGTAGCTTTTCGTGATAAAAAAACCAAAACCGTTGGCCCTACCGTAAAAGCCTATCTGAAAGAATTGGCCAACGAAAAACCTGGGAAATTTAATGGCGAGGAAGTGTGCGATTGTGACAATCCGCTTATGCTTCCTCAAGGTGACCTAGGCGAAATAACTTCTGCTAAGGCTTATCCCAATCCCGTTAATGACTTGTTGACAGTAGAGTACAGATTACCGAAGACTGCTGTAAAAGCAGCTTTGAATTTCTCAAATGTCAACGGAAAGCAGATGAAGTTTATTGAATTACCCAAAAATAGCTACTCTACCAAAGTAGAGACCAACAGATGGGTAGATGGAACCTATTTCTACAGCCTTATCATAGATGGTATTCGTACTTTTAGCCAGAAAATTGTGGTTTCTCACCAATAGCACTATCAGAGCAAAATATTTTCCTTGCATTGCTCTTAAAAAAACTTTTTGCACCTAATTTTCATAATTTGAAGATTGGGTGCTTTTGTTTTAATCATAAGCCATATTTCAATTTCCTCAAAATTCCCATTGAAAACCCTCAATTTTTGTGTTTTTTTGTACTGAAATTCTAAATAAAACTGAATGAACAAAATAATAGATAATCTTACTCCAGGTCAGATAGTTGCCGAATTAGACAAATACATCATTGGTCAAAAAGACGCTAAAAAGAACGTGGCCATAGCACTACGAAACCGTTGGAGAAGGATGAATGCCACACCTGAGATGCAGCAAGAAATCATCCCTAACAATATTCTGATGATAGGCTCTACGGGAGTTGGGAAAACCGAAATAGCTCGCAGATTGGCCAAAATAGCCGATGCTCCTTTTACCAAAGTGGAGGCTTCAAAATTTACGGAGGTGGGTTATGTGGGTCGGGATGTTGAAAGTATGGTGCGGGATTTGGTAGAGCAGAGTATCAACATAGTTAAAACCAAAAAGAAAGAAGAGGTGAAAATAAAAGCCTCAGAGGCTGTGGAAGACAAGATTTTGAATATTTTGATTCCGCCTGTTAAGAAAACAAACACACAAAAAACCGATATAGATTTAGACGCCCAAGAGGACGAAGAACTGAACCAAGAGACCAGGGAAGCCTTTAGAAATAAACTCAAAAACGGAGATTTAGACAATAGGAAGATTGAGATAGACGTGGCGGGCGGAAATGTGGCTCCAATAGGCGTTATGGGTGGCCCTATAGACGATGTTTCAATGATGAACATCCAGGAAATGATTGGAGGGTTTATGCCCAAAGGCAATAAAAAACGAAAAGTGACCATAGCAGAGGCCAGAAAAATTTTGATGGAGGAAGAGTCGGCTAAACTAATAGACATGGACGAAGTAAAAGACGAAGCCATTTGGAAGGCTGAAAACTTGGGAATGATTTTTATTGACGAAATAGATAAAATAGCTTCTTCAGGTGGAAAGTCGGGCCCTGATGTGAGTAGGGAGGGAGTTCAAAGAGATTTGCTACCGATAGTGGAAGGCTCTACCGTAAATACCAAACACGGTGCCATCAAAACTGACCATATTTTATTCATAGCTGCTGGGGCGTTTCATGTTTCCAAACCTTCTGATTTGATTCCTGAACTCCAAGGACGTTTTCCTATTCGTGTAGAATTAGAATCTTTGACCGAAGATAATTTCTATCATATCCTTAAAACGCCTAAAAATGCACTAACCAAGCAGTATGTGGCCATGCTTGAGGCTGAGGGTGTTACACTCACTTTTAGCGACGAATCATTACGTGAACTGGCATCACTGGCTTTTCAGGCCAACTCTGAGGTAGAAAACATTGGTGCGAGACGTTTGCAAACGGTCATGTCGCATTTGTTGAATGACATACTCTTTGATGTGCCGGAGAGCATTACGGCTGGTTCTAGTATAGAAATATCAAAAGAAATGGTGTCTGACAAACTTTCGAGTTTAATCAAAAACAAAGATTTAAGTCAGTATATTTTGTAAATATCATCGTCTTTTTTGGGTGAAAAGATGACAAGGTCTTCATAAACAAAAAAGGGATTTTATATCCTTTTTTTGTTATATAACTTGTTGTAAGTAAGGTTTTTGTAGTTATCGTATTGCTCTTTTTTATGATAATTTCCACCAAAGTAAGTTATGATTTGGTGAAAATCTTTGGCATTCATGTAGCCTGGCACAGGTTGTATCATGTTAAAAGCTTCATCAAGATATACAATACTCGGGTAGCTCATTTGACCCTGCAGAAGAGCTATGGCCGCTTCGTTGGATCGATTGGCCGCATCATATTTATATACTTTCGGGCCAATTTTTATGTCTTTTTTACTTTCAGCATCGAGCTTTACGGCGTAGTAGTTTTGGTTTACATACTTTATCACATCAGAGTTGGTAAAGGTTTCCCTATCCATCACTTTGCACCAACCACACCAGCCTGTGTACACGTCTATTAGTATTTTTTTTGGTGTAATTTTCTGCTTGGCATAAGCTTCCTCTATACTCAGCCAATTGATTTTGGTTTGGGCATTTGCGGCAATGCTGGCCATGACCAAAAACATAAGTATCAATTTTATCCTCATTTTTATCAAATCGTTTTTGATTTTAACGCAAAATGTATTCCAAAATTTTACTCCCAGATGGTGTGGAAGTATTTTCCGCGTTCAGCGTCGACTCTTTGGTAGGTATGTGCTCCAAAAAAGTCTCTTTGAGCCTGTATAACATTGGCAGTTTTTATGCTGCCGTTCAAAGAGTTAATGAAGTCATTAGCGGCCAACATACACGGAACTGGCAATTCTGCCTCCAACGAAGCCATGCAAAAAGCCTTCAAACTTGATTTTAATTTCAAAATATCATTCTGAATTTCAGTCACATCTAAAAGGTCCTCCGAAACTGTAAAATAACTTTTAAGATTTTCCATCAATGTACTTCTTATGATGCATCCGTTTGTCCAAATTCTGGCTATTTCCGACATATTAAGGCTCCAATGGTTCTCATCCGAAGCAGCTTTGATAAGCCCAAATCCCTGCTGATGATTAATGATTCTTGCTAATTTATAGGCATTTTTAACACTTTCCAGGTCTATTTTAACTCCGATATCCGCTATATTCTGATTTTCCTGCAAATATTTCTCCCTTATCGTAGAGATATATCTTGCAAATAAGGCCGAGGTAATTAAAGTAGCTGGCAGACCCATTTCGGTAGCCGTTACGGTGGTCCAGTTGCCTGTTCCTTTGTTTCCTGCTTGGTCCAGAATAAGATCAATCAGCCAGTTTTCGTTCTCTTTTTTACTCAGGATTTTGGCTGAAATTTCCAACAAATAACTCATGAGTTCGCCATTGTTCCATTCCGAAAACACCTTCGAGATTTCGTCTGGGCTCATTTGGTTTTTGTATCTTAATAATGCATAAACCTCTGCTATAAGCTGCATTTCGGCATATTCTACACCATTATGCACCATTTTTATAAAATGCCCAGAACCATCAGGGCCTATATAGGTACAACAACTGTCACCATTTTTGTCTTTCGCCGCTATTTTATCCAGAAATGGTTCTACGTAGCGATAGGCCGAGGCATCGCCTGATGGCATAATAGACGGGCCCTTCAATGCACCTTCTTCACCACCAGATACACCAGTGCCAATAAAGTGAATTCCTTGGGCAGACAAATAATCTATTCTACGTTTGCTGTCTTTGAAGTGAGAATTGCCACCGTCAATCAAGACATCTTCTTTTTCCAAAAATGGCACTATTCGTTCTATAAACTCATCCGTTTCTGGACCAGCTTTTATCATCAAAAAAATCTTTCTGGGAGTTTGGAGAGAATTGCAGAACTGCTCCAAATCTTCAAATCCTCTTGCCTGGCTTAGTTCTGCGAAATTTTGGATAAAATTATTTGCTACATTCTCTTCTTTATCTTTTACATATCGGTTGAAAAGCGAGAGTTTTACACCTTTTCCAGCAAGATTTCGGGCTAAACTTTTTCCCATTACGCCCAAACCTACTAATCCAAATTCACTTCTGGCTATTTTGTCGAGTGTTTGCTGTATCATTTCTTCGGGAGATTTGCTCAAGTCTATGTCGAGAGCATTGGTTGGTTCTTCTAATGTATCAAATTGTGAATCAAGTAATTGACTTGGCATGAAATGACCTTTTCGGGCATTCATTCTTGCTTGAATAACTTCTTTTGTACCTTTTAGGTAAATAAAAACAAGTTTTTCGTTGAGGTTTTCAAGTAGAATGTCGCGATATTTTGATTTTAGGGCCGAGCAAGCAAAAATCCCCGACTTACTTTTTTGGGAGAGATCAACCGCTTTGGCATTTATACTTGTCAACCATTCATATCTGTCCTCGTCTGTAAGAGGGGTGCCGGCCGACATTTTGGCTATGTTGGCAGCCGAATGGAAATCATCACCATCAAAGAATTCTACACCCAGTCTTTCAGCCAATAAAGCCCCCAAAGTAGTTTTGCCGCTACCAGAAACACCCATTATCACATAAATTCTATTATCCAAACTTTATATTTTTTCTCAAAATTATAGTGTTTTTGACTAAAAACTGCTTATTGTACTTGAAAAAACCAAAAAACTTCAATTTAATTTGGACATTCTCCAAATGTTTGATTTGATAGCTTTAATTTTGAGTTTAAAAATCAAAAGATATGTCGGTTTTAGAGAAAATAAAGAAATTAGCAAACCAAAATAGTGGCAGAACAGTAGGTTTGAGAAGGCATTTGCACCAAAATCCAGAACTTTCGTTTTGTGAGTTTGAAACAGCCAAATTTATTTCATCTGAACTGAGAAATATTGGTCTTGAGGTAACAGAAGGTGTTGCCGGTACTGGTTTGATAGCCTTGGTTAAGGGCAGAAATCATCAGAAAAAAACCATCGCATTGAGAGCGGACATGGATGCTCTTCCGATTTTCGAAGAAAATGATGTAGTTTATAAATCTAAAAATGAGGGTGTTATGCACGCCTGTGGTCATGATGTTCACACTTCGTCATTGCTGGGAGCTGCGAGAATATTGGCCGAACTTAGGGAAGACTTTGAGGGCACTATTAAATTGATTTTTCAACCTGCCGAGGAAAAAGCACCGGGCGGTGCGTCTTTGATGATTGAAGAGGGTGTTTTGCAAAGTCCGCAGGTAAACGCTATAATTGGCCAACATGTGGCTCCCAATATCCCCGTCGGTAAAATTGGTTTCAGAGAAGGTATGTACATGGCCAGTACAGATGAGGTTTATATGCGGGTTATCGGTAAGGGCGGGCACGGAGCCGCTCCACATCAGGCTGTAGATCCGATTGTGGTGGCTTCGCACATCATAGTTTCTCTACAACAAATTATATCTCGAAACAAAAATCCTGCTTTTCCGTCTGTATTGACCTTTGGTAAGTTTGTGGCTGAAGGAGCAACAAATATCATCCCCAATGAAGTTTATATAGAGGGTACGTTTAGATGTATGGACGAAAACTGGCGTGCCGAAGGTTTACAAAGAATGAAAAAAATGGCTGAAGGAATGGCCGAAGCCATGGGAGCAAAATGTGAATTTTGGATTGTGAAGGGTTACCCATTTCTGCAGAATAATCCACAACTTACTCAAAAACTCAGAACTTATGCTTCTGACTACGTCGGTGCCGAAAATATTGTCGAGCTCGACCTGTGGATGGGAGGTGAAGATTTTGCTTTTTACAGCCAGAAAGTCGACGCATGTTTTTACCGCTTAGGCACCAGAAATGAAGAGAAGGGGATAGTTTCAGGTGTACACACGCCCACTTTTGATATAGATGAGGCGGCTTTGGAAATTGGACCTGGCCTAATGGCCTATATGGCGGTGATGGAGCTCATGTCTTGATTTCGCCAGATATTTGGTATAACTTACCAAATATCGAATAGTCATACCCATTTGTCTCTCTGGCATCATCTTTTCTATAATTTAGCATAATCAAACGACTTTATGCTATACTTATTATTGACTTTTCAGGGAATCGGGGCAATTACGCTCTACTATTGGTTTTTTTTCAATAGTCAGTTTTTTTATTTGCTCAATAAGCACAAAAATGCCAATCCCGTCTACTTGTTTTTTCTCCCTTTGGGCTTTATTGCTTATCCAGCTATTTTTGCTTTAGCTTATAAACTTGCTTGGGATTATTTCGACGATGGTGTTTTTCTGAATGCCTTTCTAGTAACTTTACTTCCTGCAATATTTTTTTTGATGGGAGTAGCAGTGCTTAGAAAAATCAGAAGTTTATAGAAGGTCAGCTAATCGAGGGCAGTTTTTTGTCAACTTCAGCTATGCCAAATTTCTGTATTTTTTCGTAAGACTTGCACAAATTAGTAATTCCGCACTCTGAGCATTTTGGACTTCTAGCCAAACAGGTGTATCGCCCATGTAAGATCAACCAATGGTGTGCCTTGGGGATAATTTCTTCATCAAATAGCTTAACCAACTCCTTTTCTACTAAAAATGGATTTTTCGCCTTTAAACTCACCAAGCCTAATCGGTGAGAAACTCTAAAAACATGCGTGTCCACCGCCATTGTGGGCTGATTGTGAATTACCGATGCTATTACATTAGCAGTTTTTCTACCTACACCTGGCATTTTGGTGAGGTCGTCAATAGTATCAGGTACTACATTGTTGAATTCTTCTACCAGAATTTTGGCCATGCCCACCAAGTGTTTGGCTTTATTGTTGGGATACGAAATGCTTTTGATATACTCAAAAACCTCGTCAGAATCAGATCTTGAGAGACTTGTGGCATTCGGAAAACGCTTGAAAAGCTCAGGTGTAATAATGTTTACCCGTTTGTCGGTACATTGTGCTGATAGAATCACCGCTACCAACAATTCATAAGGATTCGAATAGTTTAACTCCGTTTCAGGATTGGGCATATTTGCCTCAAAATATTCAACTAAACTTTTATAGCGTTCTTTTAGGGTCATTTTCGTTAATAGCTTTTAGCAATTGGCCATTAGCTTTTATATATTCTAATAAAACTTATTTTACTCACAACTCGGCACTCACAACTCACAACTCGGCACTCACAATTCTCCACTCATTTAACCTTCCTCCGTCTATTTCTCTCAAAATCCTCAAGCACAAAACCGCCTAATCCATCAAGATTACTGTAGTAGGCTCGGCCTTTATTGATTTCGGTAAATTCGTGCACAAATTGCTTTAAATAAGCATCTTGTGCAATCATAAATGTTGTTATTGGTATATTTAATCTTCGTGCTTGAGCGGCTATATTGAAGGTTTTGTTTACGATTTTTCTGTCCAAACCAAAACTATTCTTATAATATCTGATTCCTTCTTTAAGGCAAGTAGGTTTGCCGTCGGTTATCATAAAAATCTGCTTGTTTTTGGTTTTTCTTCTTCGCAACAAATCCATAGCAAGTTCTAAACCTGCCACAGTATTGGTATGATAAGGCCCAACTTCTAGATATGGGATATCTTTGAGCGAAATTTGCCAAGCGTCATTTCCGAAAACTATGATATCCAAAGTATCTTTCGGATAACGAGTCCTAATGATTTCAGCCATGGCCAAAGCTACTTTTTTGGCGGGAGTTATGCGGTCTTCACCATATAAAATCATCGAATGGCTGATGTCTATCATCAAAACAGTGGAGGTCTGGATGTTTGATTCTCTGTCTGTTACTTCCAAATCTTTTTCATAAATGACCAAATCGTCACTCATGCCATTGTTTATTTGGGCATTGCGGATAGACTCCGTCATGGATATTTGGTCGAGACCATCTCCAAACTGAAAAGACCGAATATCACTGCTGTTTTCGTCAGAAGTACCAGTGAATGCAGTTCTATGATTTCCTGTAGATTTTGCTCTTTTCAATTTACCGAAAATCTCCTCCAAGCTGCGTTTTCTGATACTCTGCTCAGATTTTGGTGTCATGATCATCTCACCATCGCCCTCGGCTTCGGTCAAGTAACCTTTTTCTTTGAGTTCGTCTATGAAATCAGCAATACCATATTTATCGTCCGTGAGTTTATATTGCCTGTCTAGGTCGTTCATGTAAGCCAAAGCCTCAGATACATTGCCTGAAAATATCAAAAGAAGTTGTTGAAAAATATCAAGGAGTTTCTCGAATCCCGTATTTTTCTTTTCGTCTGGCTTAAAATCTGAAAATTGAAATCCTAGCATAGTTTTTCTTTATTTAGAACACAGATGAAACAGATTTTTTCTGATTTTCTATGCAAATTCGTTTATCTGATTCTGTTTTTTTTATTTTCATTCAAAAAGATTTTTCTTTTAATTCCTGGTGTTTTCCCAAAATTTAAGAGAAGCCCTAACTCAATGTCTGTCGCTTTTAAGTAATTAATCAATTGAAATTCATGTGCTTCTGCTAAAGTTTCACTCGCTTTAAGTTCAATAATTATTTTGTCGTCGACTATTAAGTCTGGAAAATAAAATCCTACTTGTTGATTTTCGTAAAAGACATCTAACTTTTTTTATTTTTCACATGTAAAGCCGTTTTTTTCTAACTCAAAGAACATTGCATTTTCATAAACTTTTTCCAAGAATCCATATCCCAAAGTGTTGTAAACTTTCTAGAATATTTTAATGATCTTCGCTGTGATGTCAGAATAAATATAACCCATAATGATATAGAGAAGTTTGAATTTAAAAAAAACATTTCTGCGATAATCAGCAAAATCGGTTTTATCTGCGTGCAATATCAACAATCAGATCTTCTCCTTAAAACTCTCAAAACCGAAGCTTTTAACCAATTCAAAAGTGTCATCTTCGTGCCAAATACCTATTGACGGCAATCCTACTCCATTAAAAGTAGTGGTTTTTACCATGGTATAATGAATCATGTCATCAAAAATGACGGTATCTCCAATTTCTAAAGGCTTTTCAAACGAATACTCCGACATATAATCGCCTGCCAGACAAGTCATTCCGCCTAATCGGTAAGTTGGTTTTCCTTTTTCGGCATCTGTGGCACCCCAAACTTTGGGTTTATAGGGCATTTCTAAAGTATCGGGCATGTGGGCCGCAAACGAAATGTCCAATATGGCCACATCAATTCCTTGGGCATCCACAATATCCAACACTCTACTTCTCAAATATCCAGTTTGCCATGCAATGGCAGAGCCTGGTTCCAATATGATGTCTATATTGTAAGTTGATTTTAAGCGTTTTATGATAGAAATCAAATGTGTATGGTCGTAGCCTTCACGGGTCATCAAATGCCCACCTCCCAGATTCAACCATTTGATTTGGTGCAACAAATCACCGAATTTTTCTTCGATATGAACCAATGTTCGTTCCAAAACATAAGAATCATTCTCGCACATGGTGTGCGAATGTAGGCCTTCAATTCCTTCTGGTAAAGTGTCTCCAAGAGCTTCTCTCGTAATGCCCAATCGCGAACCTACTACACACGGATTGTACATATCCGTACTCACTTCGGCATATTGTGGGTTGATTCTCAAGCCCATAGAGACTTTTTTCTCTGATTTTTCTACCTGAGATTTGAACTGTTTGTACTGGTTCATCGAGTTGAAAGAAATATGGCTACTGTAGCCCAATATCTGTTCAAATTCTTCTGGTTTGTAAGCAGGGCAGTATGTATGAGCAAGACAACCCATCTCTTCCGCAATCAATCTCGCTTCATTCAGCGAACTCGCAGTTGCACCCGAAAGGTATTTTTTGACCATCGGGAACATCTTGTACATCGAAAAACCTTTTAAGGCCAAGATGATTTCAGCACCAGATTCGGTCTGAACTCGGTTGATCAATTCAAGGTTTTTGCGGAGAAGTTTTTCTTCTAAAACGTAGCATGGAGAAGGTATTTGTGAGAAGTCTATTGCCATTTGTTTGTTTTTTATGCGAAAATACTCAATCAAAAAAATACCGCCAAAGAAATTGAATCTTTGGCGGCAATAATGTCGGTTTTTCGAAAATTATTTTGCGAAACTTAAACCAATTAAAGCTGTAAATGGTCTAGATGAATACCCGTAAATCTCTGTAAATGATTTATTTGTAAGATTTTGAATATTCAAAAATACGCCTACTGACTCATTTATTTTATAATTCCAATTGGTATGTATTTGAGTAAAACCATCAAGAATAACTGCCTCGTTTCCAAAAGTATCGCTGTTGTAATACAAGTCATTTCTTTTGCTTAAATGCTGGGCACTCACTGAGCCTTTGAGTTTTGAACTAAAGTTATAGGAAGCCGTAAGGTTTAAATTGTGATTAGGTCTTCTCAAAAAGGCGTTGATTTCTTTGGCGTTTGATTTTAAATCATCAGATATTTTGCCATCCAAAAATGTATAGTTGGCAGAAAATGAGAGTTGTTTGCAATTCAAATTTCCATCCATTTCTAAGCCTTCATTGTTTTGCTCTGCAAGATTAATATATTGACCATAAGGCGGTTTACTGGTTGAAAGGAAAGAAATGAGGTCAGTATATTGTCTATTGAAATATACCATTCTCAAGAAATTAGACTTCGATTTTCCGAAAAACTGCCAACCCAAATCTATCGTTCTGGCGTTTTCAGGCTTCAATTCAAGATTGCCATAGGGAGAATACAACTGGTAAAGTGCGGGATTTTTGAAACTGCTAGAAGCAGTAGCAAAAAACTTAATATAGTCATTTACCACATAAAATGGATTTATGGAATACGTAAAATTGTTTCCATAGACAGAGTGATTATTAAATCTGCCGCCCAATTCCAATCCAAGGCCGCTTTCGAGATTTACATTTAGTGAACTATAGATACTTTGGTTATTTATTTTGGCCAAATCTGCCAGGATTGGGGTATCGGTATATGGCCCAAAAGCACTTACTGAAAAATAATCATAGGCCATATTTTGAGTCCTATAATCAGCTCCGATCAGCCACTCCGTGGTTTTGTGCAATTTGAAATTTGTGAAAATCTCTGCATAAGAGGCTTTGGAAGTATAATCTGTGTTTGAATATTTTGCGAAAGCACTCGCTGCAACATCACTACTGTCGTTTTTGAAATTGCGATACGTTTGATTGTAAAGATAATTGAACACCAATTTACCTTTTGGTAGCTGCCATGACAATCCACCACCAACTTGATTGTTTTTGCTCAAATAAGTGTAGTCTTTGTCGTCAACAAAAGCACCTTCGTCAAGGTCAGTTTTGTAGGTATTGAATCTGTATAATACGTTGATTGTTAGTTTTTTAGTTAATTCATGGGTAATAGAAAGTTGAGAATTGGAGGTTTTGAATCCATCGTTTTCAAACTTTTCAGTTTCAGTTTTTGGAGCTGCAGTAGAAAAGCCTCCTGTGCTGGACAAAGACTGCGAGAAATTATAGTTGGTCTTATTTATCGTGCCAAAAATTCCAAAGTTGGCTTGAAGCGTTTTCTGTGTTCCAGTGGCCAAACTGGCCGAAATGCTACCTTTTTCTTTGCTTTTTCGATTTGTAATTATGTTAACCACGCCTCCTATGGCATCCGAACCATAAAGACTCGACTGTCCGTTTTTCATGATTTCTATTCGCTCAATTTGTTGCAACGATAATAGATTAATGTCGAATGTGCTTCCGATACCCGAAGCCTCGTTTACAGGTACTCCATCAATTAGTATCAAAGTATGACCAAAATTCACTCCTCGTAGAGACACGTTTTGGGTACTTCCGGCTGTTTGTCCGCTACCAATTACCATTACACCAACTTGCTGACTTAGGAGTTGCCCTACACTAAGGCCTATGTTGGCCTTGATTAAAGAATCTCCAATTACTGTGAGGACTTTACCCGTTTGATCCAGTTTTTGAGGGTACTTGTTGGCTGTAATTACTACATCTTGAAGTTGGTTTTCAGACTGCGAAAACGAGAGATTTGCTTGTAGGATTATTCCCACAAAAAGGACTTTTTTGAATGTTTGAAACATTTGTTTTTTGTAAAAAAATAAAAAATGGGCGACCGCTCGTTGCTATACATCCGCCGTATGATAGCAAAAAGGATAATTTTGGGGCAGGTCTCCTGGCTTGGTTTTTCATTTTTGCCTTCCCAATAAGTTTTTGCTTATCAGTGGCTTAGAGGTAAAATGAAACAAATAAACCGCACAGTTGCGGGGACAGCTCACGACTTCAACGTGATTCCCTATTATTCATTCGATGCAAGAAATGCACCTTTGAACCCTAAAACTGAGGCAAAGGTAATTAACGTGAACAAAAAAAAGCAGCGAATGCTGCTTTTTAAATGAAATATCTTCGCTTTCGCTCAGTACTCATGCGGCAAAACGCCATCTACTTGCTCATTCCACGGTAGTCCGTGAATATTCAGCAAGTCCATAAATGGATCTGGGTTGAGTTCTTCCACATTATAAACACCTGGTTTCATCCATTCTTGGTTGGTCAACATAAGCATTGCACCAATCATCGCCGGAACCCCAGTAGTATAAGAAACTGCCTGAGATTTTACTTCCTTGTAAGCCTCAGCGTGGTGGCAGTTATTCCACACATAATAAGTGCGGTCTTTGCCGTCTTTTATTCCTTTTATTTGGCAACCAATCGAGGTTTGACCTGTGTAATTTTCTCCCAAAGACTCTGGTGCTGGGAGTACAGCTTTTAAGAATTCAAGTGGCACAATGTCCATGCCTTGAAACTTGATAGGAGCAATGCTTGTCATTCCAACATTTTCCAAAACTTGTAAATGTGTAATGTAAGCTTGACCAAAAGTCATCCAAAATCTCGCTCTTTTCAAAGTAGGGAAGTTTTTTACCAATGATTCAAGTTCTTCATGATACAAAACATACGACTCTTTAGGTCCAATATTCGGGTAGTCGATCGGTTTATGAATAGACATAGCTGGTATTTCAACCCACTCTCCATTTTCCCAATAGCGACCAGGTTGAGTTATCTCTCTGATGTTAATTTCTGGATTAAAATTCGTAGCAAATGCTTTTCCGTGGTCACCGGCATTGCAGTCGATGATGTCTAGGTAATGCATTTCGTCGAAATAGTGCTTGTTGGCATAGGCTGTATAGACTTGTGTAACGCCCGGGTCAAAACCACAACCCAGAAGAGCCATCAGTCCTGCAGACTTAAAACGTTCTTGATAAGCCCATTGCCAGCTGTATTCAAACTTAGCCACGTCTTTGGGTTCGTAGTTGGCGGTGTCAAGATAATGTACACCCGTTTCCAAACATGCGTCCATAATGGTCAGGTCTTGGTAAGGAAGAGCTACATTGATAACCATTTTTGGCTGAAATGCTTGAATCAATTTTACTAATTCCGGCACATTGTCGGCATCAACAGCAGCGGTTTTAATACTAACACCGTGCATTTCTTTGATATCAGCAGCAATTTTATCACATTTACTAACTGTACGACTGGCCAGCATGATTTCGGTAAAAACATGGGAGTTCAGAGCACATTTGTGAGCTACTACTGTTCCAACTCCGCCAGCACCAATTATAAGAACTTTAGACATTTATTTGTAGATAGTTTTGATTCGGGTGCAAAAATACTAAATGCTTAGTATTTGCAACACTAAATTTTGGTTTATGAAATATTAAAACAGTTTTTGTGTCTGTAAACTCTTTTTTCCGATAAAGCAAGGCTTGTTTTCCAATGATTAAATCTGAAAAATAATACAATCATAATCTTCATTACCCACATGGATTCCAGGATTAATGAATTCTTAGAAGTAAAAAACAACCTATTTCTGCATGCCAAAAGACCTTATTCGGGTAGCCTTAAAATAAGATTTTACTTAAAAATTTATTTAATGGATACAAAATGGTTTTCTTTATAGAATATTCATGAGTGGCATAGAAATTGGCGTAACAGACACAGTAAATATCTAAATATGAAAACCATAAAAGATTCTCTTGTAAATCGATAAGTTTGGAATTTAGTATTCTTCGTTTTTCTCAATTCCGATTTGTTGGTGGGATAGTTACAGGTTATTAACAGTTCGATTTAAGTATCATTAAACGATATTGCCATGTCAAAACCCTTTAGAAAATACATTCAAAACATAGAAATATTGATTTATGTGATCATATTTATTGTAGCCCTTTACATGATAGTTTGTTGATGAAGCATTGGGAGAGAATAGATTTGATTTATTTCTCTATTCCACTTAAAAAATAGACTTTCAAAAAAAACTAGAGAATAGAATATTCGCTACAAGATTATTACATCGTTTGATGAGCAGATGATTTCAAGCCTATTTAGGCTCTAAAACGTCATCATTTTATTCATAAAATGCCACAAAATAAAAAACCTCACCTAATTCTTCTCTTTTGATTGTTGAAGCCTCTTGAAATCAATAAATTACATTTAAAATTTATTGAAAATGAAAAACAAACTTACAAAATTTACATTTCTTGTTGTTATCACGCTTTTGGTGTTTAATTGTAAAAAAGACGATGGCGGCGTAGCTCCAGAAAATGAAATAGTAACAATAGGTGGCGAAAAAATGGAGTTTGCCGATAAAGGCTCCATTACCAATGTCGTAAAACAAAATAATACCACAGAAATAAGCCTTTCTGATATGAAATCTTTGGCGAGTTTTGATAATTCAAAATTGATTTTCGATGGAAATCCGGCGGCTGTAAAAGCTCTGAAAAACGGTCAGGTGGTGCTTTTTGAAGGAAATTCCTTAAGAAAAGTTGTTTCAATCACCGAGTCGGGTGGAAAAACCACCGTCGCAACAACAAATGCCAAATTTAATGAATATTACAAGTCTGCCAAGGTCAATTTCGAGAAACAGATGTATTGGACTTCTAACAATATCAAAAATGCCCGAATAAAAGTAGCCGGAGGAAGAATAAAGTCAGTAACGGGTACCAATGACGACGGTGTTGAATTCAGTGGGGAGCTTAGCGGTTGGAATCTATCTCTTAAACTAAACCCGGAGGGCGGAAGTGGAAGAAAACTGAACGTTGAACTTACGGCAAAGCGTGGAAATTTGGCCGGAATTGAAGCCAAAGGATTTATTTCTGATTTTTCTGCCACTAGTGATATAGATCTAAATAATGGCAATTTAGATGGCTATAATCATCAACACAATGGTTTGAATGGTGAGTTGGAAGTAAAATATGCTTTTTTGAGCCTTAGCCAGATAGCCCAAATCAGCATTCCGCTCGAAATTTCAAGGACTATTCTTGTAAATGGTGTAATTCCGGTAACTTTTACACTAAAATGTAATCTGAAGGTGTACCCAGAGGTAGCCGCGAATAGCACATGCCAAGCTCACTTGAAATTAACCTACAATGGCACGCAGGGTTTTAATTACAACAATCGAAATATTGAAACGGCTGGTACTTTAGCCGGATTTGACGTTACAAGAATAGGAGATACCGGTTCGGCTTCTGAGGGAATAGTAGGAGTAGGTGTTGGCCTAGAGTTTCCGAGATTTCAAATAGGCATATTTCACTCGGTAGTGGTACCCTATATACTAAATAACACCAGCGTTCAGTCTTATTTCGAAAGCGGTCTTCCATTCGTGCCTGGTCCATGCAACCAGACAATCTTGGGGCTAAAAGGAGTGGTTGGAGTTGACTTGAGTTTTTTCGGGGTATCTTATAGTGCTTCTAGAGACTTGTATGAACGAAAAACCGAATTTAAAACTCCGGGCTCCAAATGCCCAGCCGCTCTAAATCCAGCATTGTATGGAGCTCTTCTCTGACAATCAATTATTTTTTGTATTTTAGCGAGAACAATTCATTTGTCGCTTATTTAGAAAGAGAGAATGCCCTAAAAAACCATTTTAAAAGTATTTTTCATTATGAAGTTAAGACTCGTTTACTTATTGTCAATTATCGCTTTGGGTTGTTTAGATTTTGGTTGTTCCGAAAAAAAAGTAGGTAACAATGAGCTTTCAGAATCTGAAATAGAAGCGGGTTGGCAGTTGCTTTTTGATGGAAAAACTACCCAAGGTTGGCATTTGTATAACAAAGCCAATGCTCCCTCGGCTTGGATTGTAAAAGACGGCGAGTTGTTTTGCAATCCTGACACTTTCGAAGTAGAACACGGTGACTTAGTTTCGGATAAGGAATATGCAAATTTCGAACTTAAATTTGATTGGAAAATTACCACAGCGGGCAACAGTGGGGTTTTTATAAATGTCGTTGAAAATGATACGATTCCCAGAGCTTGGGCCTCGGGTCCTGAATATCAATTGCTTGACCACGAGGGTATTGGTAAAGATTATCTAAAGGATTCTACCAAATGGGCCGCATGCTTATATGGTTTTATGCCACAAAAAAATGTCTCAAAACCAAAACCAGCAGGTGAGTGGAACGAATCTAAGATTGTTCAGAATTCTGGCAAAATTCAGTTTTACTTGAACGGTATTTTGACTGCTGAACAAGATTTGACTTCTGAGGCCTGGAAAGGCATGGTGGCCAATAGCGGATTTAAATTTTTTCCATTGTTTGGTAAAAACATTAAAGGTCGTTTGGCTCTTCAAGATTGGTCAAAAGGTGTTTCGTTTCGGAATATTAAAATTATGGAAAACTGAAAGTTAGGTACGTGCAATTATATCAGCAGCCACTTTTTTGAGCTCCGAAATAGAAATATTAGCGTTGAGCTTATTCACTTTCAGTCGGATCATTTCATTACCTTTTCGAGCTATTACCAGACCGAAATTTGCCTTATCTGTGTGAAAAAAGGCTTCGTCGCCTAGATTATTTATCATTTCAAAACCTTCTAATGATTGGTTCGAATTTTTGAAATCTTCAAAGATTTTCTTGGCTGAAAGTTCGTCTTCATAACTTTCAAAAATAAAATATAGGGCATGATTCGAACTTGAGTTGCCTATATGCGTACTTTTATATCTATGGCCTCCTGCTTTCTCTTCGTTTCCACTTTCTTTGAGATGGCACGTTTCACCTAAAATCCGTTCGGCTTCTTGCGTAGTCAGTTTATGACCACCGTAGACCGCCTTTTCGCTATTCGAAAAATTCAAAAATGGAAATATAAGGACTAGAAGTAAGCTTTTCATAATTAGCAAGTTTTGAGGTTGTTAATACATGTTAAAGATAAATGTTCGAGCCAAATGTTGCAAATTCCTTTCATTATTTGTTCACCAGAGTATATTTGAAAGTATTTACAGTCAGTGTATTGTGCTTTTTTGATTGTTTTGCCTTCTCTTAATTCCAAGTAGTATTTAAATTCGTTCAATTACTATCGTATGACAATAATCCGACCTCTCTGAGGTCGAGGTTGTACTAAGACTAAGGGCTCTTATTTTAACATAATCCGACCTCGCTGAGGTCGAAGATGTAAGATATTTTACTTTTGTTTAACATAATCTGGCTTCTCTAAGGTTGAAACTTACCGAAATTTCCGTATTTAATGACCTCGGCGAGGTCGGATTGTATTAGCATTTTGATGTTTGCAATGAATGTTCATGTAGAATTTTGATGTTTGTAGAGCATGTTCTTGACCTCAGAGAGGTCAAATTATATTAGAATTTGATTTTTAACGAGATTTCACGACCTCAGCGAGGTCGGATTATTTCAGAATTTACCCGAAGTTAGCATAAATCTAAAATCAGAATGGGCGGTAAATAGGCCTCCTTACGATAAATGATTATTTTCTATTTTATCAAATCTTGGTGTGTTAATATCAACTTGAAAAGCTCTTAAAGTCTAAACGTTTAAAATAAACAACAATTATTCCAGACATTTGTAAATTGATTCATATTTTTAAGGTTAGATAATTATTAGAAATGAGGGAAAAGTTAAATAGAAATCATGATGATCGCATAGTTTATTATTTAGGTGCTGGAGCAAGTGCGAATGCCATTCCAATGGTCAGCGAGATTGCTAGAGCAATTCAAAAGTTTCGCTATTTTGTTTTGAATGAAACAAATCAAAAAACTTCCGTTTATTCTGGTTTGACTGATGATTTGAAAATGAAACATCATGATTTCAGAGACTTTTGTTTAAAATACTCCGATTTAATAGAAAATGTTGCAAGCATTGATACTTATGCTAAAAGGCTCTGGGATCAAGATTTAAAGGTGGAATACGAAGATTATAAACTTTTTCTAGTAGTGCTTTTTAATTTTTTCCATTTTCGTGAGACTAAGAAAGAATTAACAAATACCACCCAAAATACTTTGGAAGGAAGATATGAAAATTTAATTAGGACTATAAATACAGGAAAAGGGAATACATTATTGATACCTTATCAATTTTCTTTCTTTTCATGGAATTACGACTTTCAGTTGGAGGCAACATTCTGTAGAGATTTTGAAAATCAAAATTCAAAATTAGATTTCTCTAATGTTAAAAATAATTTACATTGTAAAATTGTTAATTTTAATGGTAGTTCAAATTTGGACGATATTATTGAATTTCCTGAATCTGTAGGTTACGACAAAGTTTTTGAAAGGCTTTTTGAAATCTATCAAAAGGTAAAGAACAACAAAGTCAAGAATAAACTGAAATTTGCATGGGAACATAGTCTAGATCGTTTCACTTTTTCTGATATCCAAGAAACAAGATTCGTTGTTGTAATAGGATATTCTTTTCCTTCGTTCAATCGCGATATTGATAAAGCCTTTTTCAGTCTCCTTAAAACAGATTTACATATTGAAAGCCAGCTTGGCCCTCAGGGTTTAATTAATAGAACCAAAGTCTTTACCCAAGGTTACGACTTTGCCGATTCCTTAAGAATAAAAAGGTATCTTGAACAAATTTTCGATGGAAATAAAGCACCTTTTGAGATAATTCCAGTTGAAAGCCCGTTTTTTTATGTTCCTGCAGAATATTGGAAATAATCGATTTAATTAATTCTTGATTATGGAATCTTAAAAAGTAGGACTAAATAAAATTTGTCCTACTTTTTTAATAGCTCCTCACACCCCCAACGGCAATTTCCTCTCTCTTTTCCCCGTCAAATTAAAAATGGCGTTGCCTAGGGCTGGAGCGATAGGAGGAAGGCCTGGTTCTCCCACACCTCCCGGGCGTTCGTAATTTTCTACGATGTATATTTCCATTTTTGGCGTTTCGGAGTTACGAAGTACTTGATAATCATGGTAGTTGGACTGCACACATTGGTTGTTTTCGAAGGTTATACCACCTTTTGTTGCTGCCTGAATACCCATAATGATGTTTCCTTCGGTTTGGGCTTTTACGTTGTCGGGGTTTACAAACATTCCGCAGTCAATTACCGAAACCACTTTGTCTATCTTTATGCCGTTGTCAGTTTTCGAAACAAACACACAAGCCGCAGATATCGAGTCAAAAGAACGAAAAACGGCGATTCCTTTTGCTTTTCCTGCTGGTAGAGGTGTTTTGTAGTCCGCTTTTTCGGCCAAAAGATTCAAAACATTTGTAAATCTTGGGGCATTTTTCAACAAGCCTAATCTAAACTCCAAAGGGTCTTTTTTGGCTTCGTGGGCCATTTCATCTATAAAACATTCTTGTCCCCAACCAAAGTTAGAAGCATACACGCTTCTCCACCAAACAACTGGAATACTGGTTTTTACCCTAGAGTAAGAAACTTTGTTAACTTCGAAATTATATTGGTGATTTTCTTGGCTAAGCTCACCGCTCAACCAATCGTCGGCAGTGTTAGGTCTTAAACCATTAAATACCTGACCTGCAATAGATTCACCAATAGCTTGGTGGTGGAAGGCTTTGGCACGACCGTTTTCTATAACGCCCTGCATACGACTAAGCATGGCCGGACGGTATGGTCCTTGAGAAATGTCGTCTTCCTTGGTCCAAAGTACTTTCACGGGTTTCTTGATTTTTCGAGAAATGTCACAAGCTTCATTTAAGAAATCCATGTAGGCTTTTCTACCAAACGAACCACCCAAAAGTGTTACATTTATTTTTACTTTTTCTTCCGGAACTCCCAGATATTGAGCTACTTGGCTCAAAGCTCCATCTGGCCCTTGAATAGGAGCCCAAACTTCCACTGTACCGTCGTCTTTTATATGAACAGTGGCATTTTCAGACTCAATGGCCGCATGGGCAAGAAATGGTGTTTCGTAAACGGCTTCCAATTTGGTACTTGCTGACTCAAAATGAGCATCAAAATCTCCTTTTTCTTCTGCTCTAATACCTGGCTTTTTGGCCGCTTCGTAGGCAGCTTCAAAATATTCTGAGGTATTTTGGTTGAGATACTTTCCACTTTCTGACTTCCAATTAACAGTCAAGGCTTTTGCCCCTTTTAGTGCTGCCCATTGGTTTTGAGCAATTACGGCCACAGCATCCACTTTGGTATGCGGCATGGCTCTTTCTATTTTTATGACGTCTAGAACACCCACAACCTTTCTGGCAGCGGCATCATCAATTGAAGCTATAGAATCGTGAATTCTTGGCGAATGAACTACTTTGGCGTACACCATACCTGGAATTTCAGCGTCTATTCCATAAATGGCTTTTCCAGAAACTCTATCAGGAACGTCAAGACGTTTGTTGTATTTGCCAATAATCTTAAAATCTTTTGGGTCTTTTAGTTTTGGATTTTTCGGCACTTGATAAGTCGAGGCCAAATCTGCCACTTCACCGTAGGTCACACTTTTTTGTGAGCCTTTCAAGAATATTTTTCCAGCTTCGGCGTAACAATCGGCTGCATTTACACCCCATTTTTCGGCAGCGGCTTTGATGAGCATTTCTTTAGCAGCTGCTCCAGCTTGTCTCAGCGGCATCCAAAGTCCTCTAACTGAGCTACTTCCGCCAGATTGTTGGCTTCCGTATTTGCTTCTACCGTCTGACTGTATGATGCTCACTTGATCTAGACTGACTTCTAATTCCTCAGCCAAAAGCGATGGAACAGCCTGTGTAGAGCCTTGACCCATGTCTGGTCGGCTATTCACAAGGGTGATTTTGCCCGAATTTTCAATAATTATAAACGGATTTATCTCCAAAGCCAGCGTGGCTGGCGTAAGTTTTTTGAGGGCGACATTTTTGGAAAAACCATCTATACCGATGCTCAATCCAATACCAGTCAATCCGAGGTTTTTGATGAATTCTCTTCTGTTATTTTTCATGATTAAAGCATTTTTGAGGCGTTTTTGATGGCTTGGTTAATTCTTTGGTAGGTTCCACAACGGCACAAATTGCCTTCCATGGCGGCCAATATTTCCTCATCATTCGGGTTTTTGTTGGTTTTCAACAAAGCTACCGCTGACATTATCTGACCTGATTGGCAATAGCCACACTGCGGCACTTGTTCTTCTATCCATGCCTTTTGTACGGCATGAAGAGTTGGCTCTGCAATACCCTCTATCGTAGTAATTTTGGCTTTTTTCGATAATGCAGAAAGCGGCATTTGGCAAGAACGAATCGGCTGCCCATCAAGGTGAACCGTGCAGGCACCACAATGGGCCATTCCACAGCCAAATTTTGTGCCTTTCAAATTGGCCAAATCTCTGATAGCCCACACCAAAGGCATATCGGCCTCAGCGGTGATTTTATAGACTTTGTTATTGATATTGAGGTTGAATACCGGCATAAAGATTGATTTTTTAGTAAAAATAAGGAAAACTTGGAAATGATAGTAATTTGTTAATGTGTTAATTTGCCAATTATCTAATTTTACCCAGAATTAGTCAAATTTCTAAGTAGTCAGGATATTCTTCTTCAAAAAACATTAACCGTTAAACAAATTGTCGAATTAACAAATTAACCTTCTAACTTTGTAATTCTCGAATTATAAACTGCAAATGACGATAGATTTAAGAAGCGATACGGTAACTAAACCCTCAAAAGAGATGCTGGAAGCCATGTTTTCAGCCGAAGTTGGCGACGATGTTTTTGGAGGTGATCCAACAGTAAAGGCATTAGAAAACAAAGCTGCCGAGATGTTTGGGATGGAAGCGGCACTTTTCTGTACTTCTGGCACCATGACCAACCAGATTGCCGTGAAAGCTCATTTGTTCCCGGGTTCTGAGGTGATTTGTGATAAATATTCGCATATTTATCTTTACGAAGGCGGTGGAATTGCTTCAAATGCCCATGCTTCTGTAAAATTGATAGATGGAGATAAAGGCAGAATAACCGCTGAGCAGGTGAGAGGTGCGTTTAACAATCCAGAAGACATTCATTTGCCTTTGAGTAGGTTGGTTTCGTTAGAAAATACTATGAACAAGGGCGGCGGATCTATTTATGATTTCGCTGAAATACTAAAGATTAAGGAAGTTTGTCAAGAAAAAGGCCTTAAGTTTCATTTGGATGGAGCTAGACTTTTCAATGCTTTAGTCGAGACTTCGGAGACTCCGAGAGACTTTGGAGGTGCTTTTGATTCCATTTCCATTTGTTTGTCAAAAGGATTGGGTGCACCCGTTGGCTCACTACTTTTGGGAAATGTAGATTTTATAAAAAAATCAAGGAGAATTCGTAAGTCATTTGGTGGAGGCTGGCGTCAGGCTGGATATTTGGCAGCAGCTGGTATTTATGCTTTAGATAATAATGTAGCGAGACTCAAAGAAGATCATGCAAATGCAAAGGCAATTGGACAAATACTTAGAAAATGTTCTTTTGTCAAAGAAATAATGCCAATTGATACTAATATTGTGATTTTTGAGTTAGTTGAAAATTGGACAAATACAGAGTTTTTGGAGGTTTTAAAACAGAATAGAGTAGGTGCAGTGGCTTTTGGTC
Organism: Leadbetterella sp.; assembly: GCA_035299025.1. Taxonomy (GTDB): domain Bacteria; phylum Bacteroidota; class Bacteroidia; order Cytophagales; family Spirosomataceae; genus Leadbetterella. The sequence continues at coordinate 1,535,686 of DATGXK010000007.1, read as the reverse complement.
CGCAATTGGTAAGGTTTGTTACCCATTTAGATTTCAAAACCGAAGATTTGAATTTGCTCGAAAAAATATTAACCCAAATCAGTAAATAATGCGTTTTTTCGTTTTTCTTATACTTTCTAGCATTTCGTTTTCTGGATTTTCACAGCAAAAAAACGCTATAAAATTCAATGTTGCCGGTCCACTAACCCAAACTTACTCTTTGCAATACGAACGAATGTTGACCAAAAAACTGTCTTTCAATAATACTTTTTTTTATCGTCAAAAATCGCTTATTCCGTTAGGTACACAAGTAGATACCCTGGCCAAAAGGTATGGTGTGGGAATTACGGGCATTAAGTTCAAGTATATTTTTATGAACGAAGCTCGGGTAGGTGTTAGGGGTTACGCTCCTGAACTCAGGTATTATATTGGAAAAAAGAAAAATAGGCCTTTTGTGGCACTATTTGGGCAATATGAAGACTTTGATATGGCCGTGCCAGCATCTTTAGCCGTTCTTTACAAAGGCCTTATAGTGGATGTTAAAACTCCAGTGAATTTTACTTTTAATACTATTTCAGGTGGTTTATTGGTAGGAAAACAATGGAAATGGAACAGGATGGGAGTCGATTTGGTTGTTATTGGGCCGCATTTTGGAAAGGCCAAAGCGTTTTATGCTGTGGCACAAACAGAGTTACTCTCAAAACTTTCAGAGGACGAAAAAGTATATCTCAAGGATAAAATAACCGAACGTTTTGGTCTTTCGGGAGAATATTTTGCCTTGGACATTGCTGGAGAAAAAGCCGAAATTAAGTCTGTAAAGCCTGTTCCTTATTTGGGAATTAGAGGATTGGGTCTGAATCTGAGCTATAGTTTTTAGGTTTATAAATTTCAAATTAGCTACAATGCATTTGCCCAAATATCTCTATAAATCCGACGACTCTAAAATGGTTTTTCAGTTCGAAAGCGTTGGTCCGAAGGGAACAGTGAAGAAAATGGTTCAGTATTCAGAAACCAGTGTCAGAGGTATTTTTAATCTAGCATTTGGTGATTTTGATGAGGAGAAGGAAACCATTAATGATTTGAGGGTTACGAATAATGGAGATAGTCAAAAGGTACTTGCTACAGTTGCTTCTACCGTATACGCATTTTTTGAAAGGTATCCTGATGCACATGTTTTCGCCACAGGGAGTACCAATTCACGAACAAGATTGTACAGAATGGGTATCTCAATTAACTATTTGGAAATTCGTTCGGATTTTAATATTTTTGGATTGGATATGAATGGAATTTGGGAAGATTTCGTTTTGGGGAAAGATTATCAGGCATTTTTAATTAAAAAACTATCATGATTGTCGATCAGTTAAATGCACAAAAGCTACCTATTATTGTAGTAGATAAAAAATTGAATGCACTTTCAAAAAAAGTTCTTGCACCTAAAAAAATGCAAAAAGCGAATGAAATGCTAGCTGCCTTTGGCGTTCCTAAAAAGTAGAAATCACTCTGTAACTTTGCCTTGTTGAGAATGGACCAAAATTTTCAAATAACCCTTTTCAATTTAAAATAGCAGAATTTCAACTCTCCTTCTCTTCTAAGGAATAGTTCAATATCCGTACCTTCTTTCTTGCTTAGGTTTTTGTATATATCATTGATAGTAAGGTTTTTGAAATGTTTGTTGTTCATGAAAATAATCTGATCATTTTCTTTTACACCTGCCTGATCGGCTTGAGAACCCGGCGTTACAAAAGTTACGAAATATTCGTCAAAGCCATCTCCTTTTGCTCGCACCTCCATACCACTCATGTCGTGTTCGAAAGTCTCACGATATTTACTTTTAAGCGGTTTTAATATGAGGTAGCCATTTCTGTAATCGAAGGTTATCACAAATCTGCGAAGAAATTCACCTCCAATGCTGCCTTGCCGCCCTTCATAATCTTCATTGAATTTAATGCTAAAGGAAAGGCTGTCTGGAAATGACGCCAAAACATCTTTAAATTCGTATTTTCCTATTCTGAATTTCTCGATTCTACCTATATGTCCATCAATGTTGCCATTGAGACCCCTGCCCAGATTTGCCCTTATCACTTTGTCTGGCAGATGAATAGGTGGGTTGTCTTGGGTATTCAATAGCAGTGCATGGCCAGCTCCGGTGTCTATCACGAGTCTAAGTTTTGTGAAGTCATTTTCATCATTTTGAGCCATTTCTATGGCTTCAATGTACGGCTTTGACTGCGTCACTACCAACGGATATTTTTCGCCCATCGATTTTCGGACTTTAAATTTTTCGTGGTTTCGCAAATAAATCTCTCTGTCACCAAAATCTACGGTAACCACAAATCTTTCGAAGAGGTCATGTCCAAAAATACCGTGAATCGGAATACCCATATATTCGGAGAGTTTCAGAATATCCTCCTCCAAAACCACCAAATTTTGCCTTTCGGCTTTTACAAAGCCCAAATCTATGGTGTGGCCTATAGACACATTTGCTTTTATAAATTCTTTTTCGCCCGCTCCATTTATTTTTACTTGTCTTGTAAACTCTAGATTTAGTTTTTGGGCTATGGTAGGGTCGGTAATAATAAACGAGCTAACACCGGTGTCTAAGATAAAATTTAAAGTATCCGAATTGTCGATTTTTACTTTTACAACAATAAGATTTGAGTACAAATCAAATTTTAGCTTGGCAGTTTTCTGGCGAAGGCCTTTAAAATGGAATCCAAACCTCTCTGGCTTCAATTTCTTTTGGGCCTGAGTAAAGTTCTGAAACGAAAAAAGTAATATCAAAACGAGTAACAGAACTGGGATTCTATTTTTCATTTTTTTTATTTGAAAAATACCATATATTGTTGGAAAAACAAAACGAATGTCCTAAAAGTTTAACTTTGACCAAATCTTAGAGCAATAATGTTGAGAAACGGCCGATTAATTCGGATTTTTGTGAAAAAGTAAGGAGTATCTCTAAGAGGTTGGGTTTTGGTTTGGCATCAAACCAACAAAATATAGCGTCTTTGCGACCAAGCGGTAAAACAAAAACAGTATGAAACAGGATTTAAGAAAGTTTAGTTTAGAGCAGATGAAAGATTGGCTAAAGCAAAAAGGCGAGCCGGCTTTCAGAGCCAAACAAATAATGGAATGGCTGTGGCAAAAATCTGTTACGGACATTCAGTCTATGAGCAATCTTTCTAAAAATCTAAGAGAAAGTTTGGCGGCCGAGTTTGATATTAACCCAGTTACTGTTTACAAATCGCAGTATTCTGACGACGGCACCATAAAATCTGGTTTCCGACTCTTTGATAAGCACTTGGTGGAAGGAGTTTTGATACCCACCGAAACCCGCATGACGGCCTGTATTTCTTCACAGGTGGGCTGTAGTTTGACTTGTAAATTTTGTGCCACGGGATATATGAAACGTGAGCGAAATCTTGACGCAGCGGAAATTTATGATCAGGTCATTTTGATAAAAAATCAAGCCGAAGAGCGTTTTAACCAGCCATTAACAAACATAGTGTATATGGGAATGGGTGAGCCACTGTTAAATTACCAAGCAGTTTTGGAGTCCGTAGAAAAAATAACCTCCCCAGAAGGTCTAAATTGGTCGCCAAAACGAATTACTGTTTCAACTGCTGGCATAGCCAAAATGATTAAAAAACTAGGAGATGATGGTGTAAAATTCAATCTGGCGTTGTCACTGCACGCCGCAAATGATGAAAAACGCAACACCATCATGCCTATCAATGAATCGAACAGCATAAAGAATTTAACAGAGGCCTTGACTTATTTTTACAAAAAAACTGGCAACAAAATTACTTTTGAATATATAGTCTTCAATGGCTTCAACGACACCATAGAAGATGCCAAAGATTTACTAAAGTTCTGTAAAAGAGTACCTTCTAAAGTAAATATCATAGAATACAATCCGATAAACGAAGCAGATTTTAGGAACGCGGAGGCAGATGCGATAGAGAAATTTGCTAAGTATTTAGAAAACAATGGTGTAACTGTAAACATCCGAAGAAGTAGGGGAAAAGACATAGATGCTGCATGCGGCCAGTTGGCCATCAAAGAAAATTAACAATTTGGTAACATTGGATGTGGATAACTTTTATGTTAGGTCAAAATAAATTCTGACATTTGTGCCACCAATGTGAATCAGAATCTAAAACTAAAATCTAATTATTATGTTTGGTCTAGAAAATGACGTTTTTTTTCTACTTTTTTTTGCCCTTCTTGCTGCTTGTTTCTTTGAATTTATCAACGGTTTTCACGATACTGCCAATGCAGTAGCTACAGTAATCTATACCAATTCATTGAAACCAACCCAAGCAGTGGTTTACTCAGGTATTCTCAATTTCGTGGGAGTTATAACCGGAGGTGTAGGTGTCGGAATGAGTATCGTCAATCTGCTCCCAGTCGAACTTCTGATAGACCAAAACGTATACCATTCACTGGCGATGGTTATGGCCATGTTGTTTAGTGCCATCATCTGGAATTTTGGTACTTGGTATTTCGGATTGCCTTCTTCTAGCTCGCATACGCTCATTGGTGCTATTATGGGTGTTGGTTTGGGTTATGCTTTGCTTCCAGAAAACCAAACTGGTGTGGCTGCAATAAACTGGGATAAGGTAAAAGACATTTTTACTGGTTTGCTTATGGCTCCGGTTTTAGGTTTTGCAATGGCCATCTTTTTGATGTTTGTGCTGAGACGTACAGTAAGTAAAAACGTTAGAGATCAGATATTTTCAGAACCTAAAAAGAACCAGTCGCCTCCAAACTGGATCAGAGGTACACTGATAACTACCTGTGGTTTGGTTAGTTTTTTTCATGGAAAGAATGACGGCCAGAAAGGTATAGGGCTGATGATGTTGATTTTGATTGGTGTTCTTCCTTCCTATTTTGCAATTACAAGTGCTAAAAAACTAAAGGATATTCAGCCAGATTTGGTCAAAATTGAAGCTATTGTAAACAAAATTGACACTGTAGGTTTGGGCGTTTCTGAAATGAAACACATCAACGAGATTAAATCAAATATTACATTCTTAACTCCGGTTGTAAACCAGACTTCATCAGACACTACCTCAAAACTACATTTGAGAGGTGCCATTTTGAAAGTGGCCAGCAACGCGAAAAAACTCTTGTCTGACGAAAGCGTAAGTATGAGTGCTGCAGATAGAGAAACTCTTACAAAATTGGCAACAAAAGAAGAAAAGGGTATTCGTAAAGCAACAGATTTTGCTCCTTTCTGGGTTATTATGCTCATTTCATTGTCTCTTGGACTAGGCACAATGATTGGCTGGAAGAGAATTGTGGTTACTGTAGGTGAGAAAATTGGAAAGTCACATTTGACTTATGCCCAAGGTGCTTCTGCCGAACTGGTGGCTGCCGTTACCATTGGTTTGGCTTCAGGGTTCAAGTTGCCAGTGAGTACTACGCACACGCTTTCATCTGGTATAGCGGGTTCTATGGTAGCCTCCAAAGGTATCAAAAACCTACAGGCCGGAACTATCAAAAACATTGCCATAGCTTGGGTACTTACTCTGCCTGTTTCTATGATGCTATCCGCTGGTTTGTTCCTTTTGTTCAGATTCTTCGTTTCATAAGATATTGTCAGATTTATATTGAAAAGTGGTTCTTCTGAACCACTTTTTTTATGCCCTAAAATTGCGTTCGTGCAGGAAAAAAGCCATTTTTGAATATTTTTAAATCAATTGTCTTTGTAAATTGAAAACGGCTTAGCATCTTTTCAGAAAATTTGTTTAGTAAATTTTGAAATACCAAGAAAACAATGACGTGCCGGTCGGAAATTGGAAAATGGCCGATATCCGTAATTTGGAATATATTTCTCCAAAACAACTTGATCGTTTCTTAGAATTAGGTTGGTTCAGAATGGGACAGAGTATGTTTACTACCAATTTTCTAGTTTTTGGTAACGAACAATTCAACGCCCTTTGGCTCAGGGTTGACTTGAAAGAATTTGAGTCAAGTGTTTCTCAAAAAAAACTATTAAAACAAAACGAAAGATTTACGATAAAGGTGGTCTCAGGCCAGATTACCTACGAAAAAGAAGATCTTTTTTATCGTTATCGCCAGAGTTTGTCGTTTTCTATTGCTCCATCACTTCAAAACCTACTCACCGGCAATTCACTGTTTGATAGATTCGACTCTCGACATCTCGAAATTTATGATGGAAATACGCTCATAGGCTGTGGTGTGTTTGATTTGGGAGAAAATACTGCTCAAGGAATCGTGAGCGTCTTTGATCCCAATTACAAAAAATATAGTCTTGGCAAGTATCTATTTCTCCAGAAAATTCTTTTCCTAAAAAATGCTGGATACGAGTATTTTTATCCGGGTTATTTTGTGCCTGGTTATAAACAGTTTGATTACAAACTAGAGATGGCCAAATCCTCTACGGCTTTTCTCCATTTTGGTAAAAAGAGTTGGCTGAGTACTCAAAAATTTGAAGCATATCACCAACCTTTGGTATTGATAAGATCTAAGCTGAGGGTACTCCAAGAATTATTGCAAAGTGTCAATCTCAAAACAGATTTACTCATTTATAACTTTTTTGATATCTGTCTGGTAAACGGCTACACCGAATATGATTTGCTAGATGTGCCGATGTTTCTTTACTGTTTTCCAAATTCTCGACAGCAAGAGGCGGTTATTGTTTACAACATATTTACCGATAGTTTCCAATTTATAGTTTGTAACAAACCGTTTCAGTCTAATATTCTAGAAATGCCCGGCCATTATGCCAAGTTTTTACTTAAACTTGATTCCATCATAATTCAAGAAGCAGACGAGTATATTTTTGCTCAAAAACTCCTTCAATTGGTCAGTGCGTAGCCTTCGCTCAAATTACTCTTTCAGAATCAGAATCCATTTTTCTGTGCTTTCAAAAACTACTATTTTTTGATTTTTAAGAGGGTTCAAAAAAATATTACTTATCCAAAATTTAGTATTAAAAATGGCATTTTCTATTTATAACCAATCTAAATAACTGTTTTTTTGCTTTTTGCCCAATTATTATGAAGTCTTTTTCTTTTCTAAGAAATACTAACAATTTATATTTGGCAATATTTGAATTTTCAAATAAATTATAGAAATAATATTATATAATAGAGGCATATGAAGCCCACAAATATCAAAGATTCGGAGTATTACCACAAAGTAGTTGATTGTCAGTACGCTTGCCCTGCTCACACCCCAGTTCCTCATTACATCAGACTTATTGCCGCCGGCAAATATACCGAGGCCTACATGGTCAACTGGGAGTCCAATGTTTTTCCAGGAGTTTTAGGTAGAACCTGCGACCGCCCATGCGAGCCTGCATGTAGAAGAGGTAGAGTAGAAGAGGAGCCTGTAGCCATTTGTAGACTTAAAAGAGTGGCGGCGGATTTCAAAGACGACATCGCTCAATATTTGCCTGAGATTCCTAAAGTAAAGAACGGCAAAAAGATTGCCATCATCGGTGCTGGACCAGCGGGTTTGACAGTGGCCAGAGATTTGGCTCCGCTGGGTTATGAAATTCATATTTATGACGACCAAAGCAAGGGCGGCGGTATGATGAGAAGTCAAATACCTTCTTTCCGTTTGCCAAATTCGGTTTTGGACCAAGAGGTGAATGTCATTCTCGATATGGACATCGTGAAGCATTTCAATCAATATGTGACGAGTCTAAAAGATATTATAAATGGAGGCTATGACGCTGTTTTTGTAGCTACTGGAGCTCCCAAAGGCAAAGATTTGCCAAATCTTCCTGGCAGATGGGATGCGAAAGAGAACATTCACATCGGTATTCAATGGTTGGCGAATGTGGCGTTTGAGCACACCAACAAAATCGGTAAAAAAGTGATTGTTTTGGGTGGAGGAAATACCGCCATGGACTGCTGCCGTACTTCTCGCCGATTGGGCGGTGAAGAGGTTAAGGTGTTGGTTAGAAGTCCATTCAAAGAAATGAAGGCTTCTCCATGGGAAAAAGAAGATGCCATTCATGAAGATATTCCGATTTTAGAAAATCACGTTCCAAAAAGCTTTGTGTCTGAAAATGGCAAATTGAAAGGCATGTTTTTTGAGAAAGTGGAGGCTCAATATGATGAAAAAGGAAAGCGTAAATTGGTGCCCACTGGTGAGCCTGATGTGTTTATTGAAGCGGACGATGTGATTATCGCCATCGGTCAAGAAAACCGTTTTGAGTGGATAGAAAAAGACCTTGGCGTTGAATTTAACGAGTGGGAAATGCCAATAGTTGATGAAACTACTTTTGCATCCACTCGTGCAGGTGTTTTCTTTGGTGGAGATGCCGCTCTTGGACCTAAAAACGTTATTACGGCCGTTGCTCAAGGCCACCAGGCAGCCATTTCAATTGATAAATTTTGCCAAGGACAAGATATCCACGACAGACCAGCACCAGACGTAACTTTGATCAGTACCAAAATGGGTATTCACGAATGGAGCTACGACAATGGTGTTTCAGCAGATTTAAGATTTGTGGTGCCTCAGGAGGACAAAAAGATAACTTTGGCCGATAGAAAGAAAGAAGTTGAGCTGGGTTTTGATTTGACTTCGGCTTTTAAAGAAGCTGAACGCTGTCTCAACTGTGACGTACAGACTGTTTTCATGGAAGACAAATGCATTGAGTGCGATGCCTGTATGGATGTTTGCCCAACACAGTGTATCAACTTTACTTTCAACGAAGAAAACGAAGGAGATTTGAGGGCCAAATTGCTCATTCCAGCACTTAATCAGGAGCAGGATATTTTGGTGTCAGATAGCCTCAAGACGGGTAAAGTAATGGTAAAAGACGAGGACGTTTGTCTTCACTGTGGCTTGTGTGCTGAGCGTTGCCCAACTTCGGCTTGGGACATGCAAAAATTTATGTATAAAACTGCTAAAGCAGGTTGTTAATATAGGAATATGAGTAGTATAAATGATTTTGTAGTAAGATTTGCCAATGTAAACGGTACCGGTTCGGCAAGTGCCAACTCGCTTTTCGCCAAGTCTATTTTCAGAATGGGCGTGCCTGTGTCGGCTAAAAATATATTTCCGTCCAATATTCAAGGTTTACCTACATGGTATGAAGTTAGAGTTAGCGAAAAGGGATATTTGGGTAGAAAAAATGGTATTGACCTTATGGTAAGTGTCAATCCGCAGAGCTTGAAGAAAGACATTGCTTCTGTAAGACCGGGTGGATATTTTGTATACGACAGCACCAAAAAGCTTTATGAAGAATTTTTAAGAGACGATATCAACTTCATCGGAATTCCGCTGATGGATATTTGTAATAAAGAATTCTCAGATCCCCGTCAGAAACAATTGTTCAAGAATATTGTATATGTGGGAGCTTTGGCTAAACTATTGGATATCAGTTTCGAAGAAATAGAAAAATTACTTTCGGAGCAATTCAAAGGCAAAGAAAAGTTGGTGATTCCAAACGTAAAAGCACTGAATCTTGGTGGGGATTATATAGCTGAAAACTTTGACTACCCGCTTGATTTTAGGGTAGAAAGAAGAGATTTGGTGAAAGATTGGATTTTGATAGATGGCAATGCCGCTGCCGGTTTGGGTGCAGTTTATGGCGGTGCGTCGGTGGTTTCTTGGTATCCTATTACGCCTTCTACTTCTTTGGTGAGTTCATTTGAGAAATACGCCAACAAACTACGTAAAGACCCTGAAACAGGTAAAAATAACTTCTCAGTTGTGCAGTCTGAAGACGAACTATCAGCTATCGGTATGGCCATAGGAGCTAACTGGAACGGTGCAAGAGCATTTACTGCTACCTCAGGACCAGGTTTATCGTTGATGAATGAATTTTTGGGTTTGGCTTATTACTCGGAAATTCCGGTGGTGTTGGCTGATGTGCAACGTTCGGGTCCTTCTACGGGTATGCCAACACGTACGCAGCAATCTGATTTGCTGATGGCCGCTTATGCCTCTCATGGGGATACCAAACACGTTTTGTTGCTTCCTTCTACACCTACGGAGTGTTTCGAAATGATGGCCGATGCCTTTGATTTGGCAGAGCAATTACAGACTCCAGTCTTGTTTATGACAGATTTGGACTTGGGAATGAACGAACACATGTGTCCGCCATTCAAATGGGACGACAACCGCAAATATAACCGAGGAAAAGTATTGAACGCCGAAGAATTGGAAGCGGCTCAAGATTGGGGAAGATACAAAGATGTGGACGGCGATGGAATTCCTTACAGAACTTTACCGGGTACACACCCTACCAAAGGAGCGTATTTCACCAGAGGCTCGTCTCACGACGAAAAAGCGGCTTACTCAGAAGATTCTGACACCTACGTGCGTATCATGAATAGGTTGAAGAAGAAACTCGAAACTGCCAAAACTTTGGTTCCTGGACCAGAATTTTATCAAGAAAATAATGAGTCAGAAATCGGGGTGATATTCTTTGGAACTTCGAGATATGCGGCTGAGGAGGCTTTGGATATTATGAGAGCCGACGGGTTGAAAATTGACGCCATGCGTTTGAAAGCTTTTCCTTTTTGCAAAGAGGTAGAAGACTTTATCGATGCCCACAAGCAGGTTTTTGTGGTAGAACAAAACCGCGATGCTCAAATGAGAACCTTGCTCATCAATGAGTTGGAGGTGAATCCTAAGAAGTTGATCAGAGTTTTGAATTTTGACGGAACGCCTATCACCGCCGATTTGATTATTGAGCCCATCAGTGCATTAAACCTACAAAGTATCTAATTTTTATGTCATATATAAAACCAAAATTCGAACATCCAAGAGCTCCAAAAAACGCTTTGGGATATACCAGAAAAGAATACGAGGGTTCACTTTCTACACTTTGTGCAGGCTGTGGACATGATTCTATTTCAGCCGCCATTGTGGATGCTTGTTTTGAGCTTTCTATTGAGCCGCACCGTGTGGCCAAGCTGTCGGGCATTGGTTGTTCTTCCAAAACACCAGCTTATTTTCTTAACAATTCGCATGGATTCAACTCTGTGCATGGTCGTATGCCTTCGGTAGCTACAGGAGCCAATTTGGCCAACAGAGACTTGGTTTATCTGGGCGTTTCTGGCGATGGCGATAGTGCTTCTATTGGCTTTGGTCAGTTTGCACACGTGATTCGTAGAAACTTGAACATGACCTACATTGTGATGAACAATGGTTGTTACGGCCTAACCAAAGGACAGGACTCGGCCACGGCTGACCAAGGTTCAGTATCAAAAGCGGGTAGTGTTAACAACTTTGAAGGCATAGATATGTGTGCCATTGCGATAGAATTGGGTGCGACATTTGTAGCCCAGAGTTTCAGTGGAGACAAAGGCCAGCTGATTCCATTGATAAAAGCGGCTCTTTCACATTCTGGATTTTCCTTGATTAACGTGGTTTCGCCTTGTGTGACTTTCAACAACAACCCAGGCTCAACGAAGTCGTATGACTATGTGCGTGAGCACAACGAAGCCCTTTCTTCTCTAGATTTTGTACCTGTAAAAGAGGAAATCACAACCGAATATGATGAAATAGATGTCAAGATGGTAGAAATGCACGATGGAACGTTTATCAAACTAAATAAACTACACCAAGATTGGGATCCGCAGGACAAACTATCTATCATAAATGCCCTTCAAGTAGCCCGCCAAAAAGACGAAATACTTACAGGATTATTGTATCTCGACACCCAGAGCATAGAACTCAACGACCTGATAGGAACCGTAAACAAACCGCTAAACTCTCTCACCGAAAAGGAATTATGCCCAGGAAGCGAGGTTTTGGAAAAGATCAATGCGGGATTGAGGTAATTTAATAATTCAGTACTTAAATGAATGATTTAAAAAGAGTTGGCGAATTTAGAATTTGTCGACTCTTTTTTTTGGATTGAATATTGCACTTATATAAGGAAAGACTGAGAAACATCTACAAAATGATTTTAGAAGATATTTACACCGTATTTTGGACATGCGTATGATTAGATACTTTTTTGCTCTTTTGGTACTAGTTGGTTGTACAAATCAATCTGTTTCTCAAATAGAGAAAAAGTTAAATGGAAAATATTGTTCTAATACTAATGAAGAGAATCCATTAGTACTTTTTTCAGATAATACATATAGTTTGGGCTATGTGGAAAAGGGAAGATGGGAAGTAAATGACTATGGCGATTTTAGAATATTAACACCAATCATAAAAACAAAAGAAAGGAAGGAGTTATACTTTTTAAAGAAAACTATTAGTTCAAATTTAGTCAATCTGCTTTTTCATCTTCAAGCGAAAGCGTATTCACGATTTGTAATTAATGCGTTTTCGAATTCCAAATTCACAAGTTGGCGGAGATAGCAACGATTCAACTTTTTTCGAAAGTTTTTGGAATTCTATTTTTTACAGGGGTAATCAGGATAACATTTTGAAATATGATTGAATAAACAGCAAAAAAGCAATGATGAAGGTAAGCCCGAGAATTCAGATTGTAATTTCTGTTATATGTTTTTGTGGATTTTGTGCCTTAATTTATCTTAACTCAATCGGTGTAATTAAGGAACTTAAAAAGAATGGAAAAGTTATTCAAGGAAAAATAATTGGAGTCAGCCAGTATTATAAAACCAGGTCGTCTGTAATTATTGAGTTTGAATACAAATCAAAAAAGTATTGTATAACAAAACCAACTTATTGCTTCAAACCTAAAGACAGCGTACAGATAAACAATTTAACGGTTGAAGTATTTTGCGATACAATAAATCCCAATAAATCAGTTGGTTTATTATCACGTAATGATTACGACCAATTTAAGCTATATTATTCGAAGTACGTTAATGCTATTGAAAAGTTAAAGAAATGTAATTAAACTGTACTACATTTTAAAGACCAAAAGCTGCTTAATCCATATGTGCTGTTTCCACCCAAGTTCGAATGATATTCGAGTTTTACTCAATATTTAAACTAGCTCTACGTTGGTTCCACCATCGTAGTTGTGGCGTACGAGTTTCACTCGGTTTATTCGAATTCAAAGGTTACCAAGTTTTTTTAAGAAAGTAGAACTTTCTATGCCTCGAAGCATTGATTTAATTACTTCAAAATAGTAATTTCTAATTCGCATGAAGAAATTTGAAGCAGCGTTTGCAAACTTGATATCAAATTCTTAGTTTCATTGTATGAAACTATTCCTTACACTTTTACTTTTATTATTTATCATTGGCCGATGTGCCTATGGTTCTCAAATCGTTATCAAATTCGAAGGGCAAGTAAAAGCATCTTCTGAATTATCTGTTTTCTATTCCAAAAATCTCGAAGAAAAAATTGTTGCTTTCAGTCAAAAAAATGTTGGCGATGCGGACATTAGTTTTGAGCTAGATAATACTCATGCAAAATTCTATTACTTTCAAATCGGTAAAAGTGCTATTTTACTTAAAGTCAAAGAAAAGGACAAAATAACCTTGTTTTATGATGGTGAAAATAATAAATGGGATATCAAAAAGGAAAACGACGAGTATTTTGAAAAGGCCAAAGTATTCATAGGTTACAAGAGTCCAAAATGGAAAGATTCATCTTCTTTTGTAAGATATCACATTGATTTTATGGATTCTTTAGGCTTAGATCCTTATAACAAAAGAAAAATTTATACCTCGGATGAGTCCTTTTTAAGAAGAACCTTTTTTAATCTCTATGTTGACAGGGTTTCAGGGTACAAACTTTTTAAATTTCCTGACACCAAGCAATCTGCTGAAACTAATTACATAGAAGAATGGGCGAATTTAGCTCAAATCGATTATCGACACTCAAATTATCATGAATTAGAGACAATTAGAAGATATATTATCTATCATTTGCTGGTAATCTATAAGAACTTAAAAGTTCCGAAACCCAATTTTGCCGAATTATTGGTCGCCGGTGAGACATGGATTAATTCTTTAGAAATTGATGAAAATCTAAAGATTTATATGCTTGGCGATTTAATTCAATATATGGCCAAATTTAATCTTCCTCTGGACGTTACAACTCAAAACTTTTTGGAAAATTTCTGTAGGGTTAACCCAAATTCCTCTCATTTTGACTTTATTCAGGTTTTTTTGAAACAAAAACAATCCTTATCCACGCAGAAATTCGAAATCAATGCGGTGAACCTTAACAATGAAAAATTTGAGGTCAAAAAGTACAAAGAAAAGATAATTTTAATCGACTTTTGGGCAACTTGGTGTGGACCTTGTATTGCAGCAAATCCATACTTAGAAAAAATAAAAGCAAAATATCAGGGCAAAGTCAAGGTTGTCAAGATTTCAATAGATGATAACTGGGTGCATTGGGAGCGATTTGTGAGAGATAAGGATGAGAATATTGACGACAATTATATTCTTACCAAAGAGAGTTTTGAGTCCGAAATAAAGAAATTTAACCTAGTATCAGTTCCAAGGTATTGGATTGTGAACAGTGAGGGTAAAGTAATTAATATGGAGACACCGAACCCAATGAAAAGTGAATTAGAAGAATATTTAATAAAGGTTTTGGAGTAGCGGAATTGAATTTTCATCAGCTCAATTGTGGTTCCGCCCTTGTTTCGAGAGTGTTTAAGTTTTACTCGATTTATTTTAAAATTATTCTCAAGTGTTTAGAAAAATATAAGTATAATCTGTCAGATTCTGAGAAGATGTTCGAAAGGAATAGTAGAATATTTTTATCTAAAGATATTTGATACTAATTTTGTTATTATAATGCTCTGAATCTGCTAAAGCAAGTCCTTATGATATTCCTTTGAAGGTACATTATGTTAAAATAAACCGAATTCTTAATTTTAATTTTTATCCATACTATATGAATAATTTTTTTGAAATCACCTCCAAACTTTCTTTCAGTCTAGTAATTGTTTCCATTTTCTTGCCATTCATGCTTGTTAAATGTGTTGATGAGAAGGTGGCAACTGCCACGGGATTTGAATTAATCAAAGGAGAAATAGAAGAAGTAAATAATGCAGGCAAATTTGATCCTAATAATCCATTTGAAGACAAAAAGGATAAAGGGCAAAACTCAAGTTTGCTTAATTCTGAGGAATTAAAAAAAGAATCGAATCCTTACATTATTGCAACAGCTTTACTTGCCCTTTTAGGTCTAATTATTAGCTTTTTGAAAGTAAAAAGAAGAAAACAAACTTTTGGATTAATATCTCTTTTTGGAGTAGGTCTGCTTATTGTTTTTGGCCTTACGATTGATGGATTTATACTTAAAATATCGAGTGAATACCAAAATACACTATCTAAATCTTTGAAAATCACTCTTCAAGAGGGATTTTATCTCGCAGTATTTGGTTTTTTACTCAACTTCATAGAACCCATTTACGAAGTTTTTCAAGATCAAGAATTTGTTAACGATTAATTTTGCCTTATGAAAACAAGTCTATTTTCAACTTTAATTGCTGGAGTGATAACATTACTGATTAGTTGTTCTAAATCTGAATCGTCAAGTACCACTTATAAAATCACAAAATCGGAAATCGATATTTCAAGTCCCAATTTAGTAGACTCACTCGATGCAGTAATTTTTAAAGAGAAATGTAAGATTTATTTTACAAATGCTTTTGTGAAATTATATGCTAAGGATACAATAACTGTCTTGACCGAAATGGGAGACTTTACTTTTGGTAAGTTTACTTCAGAAAAAAAAGAAAAATTAGATTTCAATTTATTTGACCTTGGAGAATTTCAATTTTCCACGAGAGAAGAAGCGGATGAGCAAGGAGATCCTGAATATTTGGTTCTAACTGGTAGTGCAAATGGAAAGTATTCGGTAAAGTTGCTTTTAAAAAAAAATGAAAGTTTTGAATATAACAAAAAGGACCTAATGTCAGTGTCTTCGAATAACTGGAGGATTAAACCTCAAAAGAGCGAGACAGATTCTGAAATAAAAAGCAGAGTAATTGCACAACTTGATTATATGATAGACTATTTTACTTTTATAAACGATGAAGGACATAGCAGTTTTATGGTAGGGCATTTAAGGTCACCGTTTAAGTTTTACTCCAATGGCATAGGTATAAAAGAAATCACCTTGGCAGACTTTAATAAGAATTTTTACGACGAAAATGATTCGCAGAAAGCCTTAGGACTGTTGATTAGCGGCTTAAATAGTATTTCTGTTTACCCTGCCGATGAGAAAAGTTTTACAAAAGGATACTCTAATGCCTTGAAAGAAATTTTAAGGTTTCTGAAGGTTTCTTAGTTCAAATTAATTATTTCTAAATCTAACTGATTACTAAATCCTATTTTTAGAGTGTTGAGACTTTTCTTTGGAGAGTTCAACTTAAGTCTAAAATATGCCTGTTGTTTTTTAGTTTATTTTAAAAAAAGTTGACTTTAAACATTTCTTTTAGTTGAATATTAGTCTTTAAATTTTCTCTTATTTTGAATTTTCAACCAAACAAAGTCCAAAAATGAAATCCACATTTTTACTTCTCTTCATCTTAATATTTCCATTAGTCACTTTCGCCAATACAGAAACAACCAAATCAAGCGAAATTATCTTTGATTCTTTGAAGATTCAAGTTCATAATCAGGTGGTTAAAAAAGATTCGGTAATCAAAGAAAAGCTTCCAAATCACCAAAAGATAGCGAAAACCTCTGGGATATTGGGTATTGTAGGTTTAGGAACTATGCTGGTTTTGGGTATAGCGAGTCTTGGTACGTTTGCAGTGTTAATTGGTGCTGCAATTTCTTTCGCAGCATTGGTAATGGGTGTGTTGAGCGTCCGTAGAGTAAAAAACAAAAAATGGGCTCGTTTGGGTATAATTTTGGGGTCTTTGGGTATTTTGATTTTGGTGGCTTGGATAGGCCTTGTCATTTATGTGGTTTATCTATTTAGTAACGGGTTTTCTTAATTCAATATTTTCGAAACGCGGCACTTGAGCTTCCATCTCGGTTTAGAATTTAAAATGTGTCAGAATTACCAAATTCTGCTTTTATCAGTCTATCAGTTTAGTATTTTATCCTTATCTTTACCGAAAATTCAAGCCTAAATATGAAGAAAGCAGCCTTGCTATTTATCGGTCTTACCTTTTCTTTAAGTTCATTTTCGCAGCAAATAACCATTGGAGACAACAAAGGAGCCGTAACTTTTGAAGAATATGACCCAAAAAGCACTTTGGTAGTGGATAAAAATCCCAAAACTAGGTCCAAATTTCCTTTTATTGATGTGCACAATCATCAGTTTGCGATGGGTGAAAGCAAAGAGAATGTGGACAAGCTGATTCCAGATATGGACAAGCTAAATATGCAGATTTTGGTGAATCTTAGCGGTAGAGGATGGACCAAGGATCAAGATAAATCTACTAAATCGCTTGTGGATAATGTGACCAACAGCAAAATCTATCCAGGAAGATTTGCGATTTTTACGAATGTAGATTTTGATTCAATCAACGAAACTGGTTGGTCAGAAAAAGCAGCGAAAATATTGGAGGAAGATGTAAAACTCAGAGGTGCAGTAGGTTTGAAAGTGTACAAGAACCTGGGTTTTAGTGTAAAGAACACGGATGGTTCTTTGGTGAGAGTAGACGATCCGAGAATTGATGCGGTTTGGGCAAAGGCCGGTGAATTGGGAATTCCTGTTATTATTCATTCTGCAGATCCTGCTTCTTTTTGGGAGCCTTTAAACCAATTTAATGAGCGTTGGTTGGAGCTGAAAACACACCCTGGACGTAAGAAAGATGTAGCCAAAGGAGATTTTGGTTTTGAGGAAATTATAGCACAGCAACATAACATTATCAGAAAACACAAAGGCACAAAGTTTATCAGTGCTCACATGGGCTGGTATCCCAATAATTTAGGAAAACTGGATAGCCTTTTGACTGCGATGCCCAATATGTATGTAGAAATAGGTGCGGTAATTGCCGAACTTGGCCGTCAGCCGAGAACTTCGAATAAGTTTTTTACAAAATGGCAGGATAGAATTTTGTTCGGGAAAGACTCTTGGGTTCCGTCGGAATATGCAACGTACTTTAGAGTTTTAGAAACCGAAGATGAGTATTTTCAATATCACAAAAAATATCATGCATTCTGGCCAATGTACGGCATAGGATTGTCTGATGATGTTTTGAAAAAAGTGTATTACAAAAATGCCCTGAAAATCATTCCAAGGTTAGATAAAAGTGGGTTTCCGGAGTAAGTCCCTTCGCTTCGACTCCGCTCAGCGACCGCGGCTCACTTCGGCTCCGCTTAGTCACATCTCGATAAGGGAATGGGAAAAGTTTAGATAAAAAAAAAGTAAATCGTAAATCTAATAATTGTTCAATCTAAAATCGTAAGCGGAACGCCGCCCGATCGAATCAATCAATAAAATGTTTTTACTCGGAATAGACTTAGGTACATCTTCAATAAAAGCGTCAATTGTAGACGCCAATTCAAAAAAGGAAATCGCATCTGCACAGTATCCTGACGTGGAGGCTGAAATATCGTCACCACAAAAAGGTTGGGCTGAACAAGACCCCGAAATGTGGTGGGAAAATACCCAAGAAGCCATTAAAAGAGTGGTTGCCTCTGGCTTGTTTGATGCCCAACAGATAGTTTCTATCGGTATTTCCTACCAAATGCACGGTTTGGTGATGGTGGACAAAAACCAAAAGGTTTTGCGTCCGTCGATAATATGGTGTGATAGCCGTGCGGTGGGTCAAGGAGATGGTGCCTTCAAGGCCATAGGTCAAGCAAAAGCACTAAGTCATTTGTTAAACTCACCTGGTAATTTTACAGCCGCTAAATTGGCTTGGGTAAAGGAAAATGAACCAGCTGTTTACGAAAAATGTGATAAAATCATGCTTCCTGGCGATTTTATAGCCATGAAAATGACGAGAGAAATCACTGCCACAAATTCGGGTCTATCCGAGGGTATTTTCTGGGATTTTCAAGAAAACAAAGTTTCGGAAGATGTTTTGAAAGCCTTTGGATTTACGTCCTCGATAATTCCGACAATCAAACCTGTTTTTTCAAACCATGGAGAAGTTTCCTCGGAGATAGCTCAAAGTTTAGGAATAAAGGCTGGAATTCCGATTGCTTATAAAGCTGGTGACCAACCTAACAATGCACTTTCATTGAATGTGGTCAATCCAGGGGAAATAGCCGCAACGGCTGGAACTTCGGGCGTGGTATATGCTGTAAGTGACCAAGTAGCCTTTGATCCAAAATCAAGGATAAATTCGTTTGCTCACGTGAACCATGGAATGGATGCTCAAAACAGAATAGGTATACTGTTGTGCATCAACGGTACGGGTATTCTGAATCGCTGGTTGAAAGATAATATTGGAGGCGGGATCGGCTACCAAGAAATGAACAATAAAGCTTCTAAAATTGCAATTGGTTCGGATGGGTTGGTGATGATGCCTTTTGGAAATGGTTCAGAGCGTATGCTTCAAAATCAACTCTATGGTGGCGAAGTGTTGGGACTAGATTTTAATATTCACTCGCAAGCCCATTTGTTTAGAGCGGGTCAGGAGGGTATTGTTTTCTCTATGAAATATGGCTTTGATTTGATGAAAGACTTGGGTGTTGTGCCAAGTGTAATTAGAGCCGGACATGCCAATATGTTTTTGAGTGAGGTCTTTACAGAAACTATGGTGAATGTAACACAAGTGCCTGTGGAAATGTATGATACCCACGGAGCAAAAGGAGCGGCATTGGGAAGTGGAGTAGGAGCAGGTGTTTTTGCCAACATTGCCGAAGCCATGGCTGGGCTTACTCTACTGAAGGTAATTGAGCCAAATGTTGCCCAAAAAGAAGAATACGCGAATGCTTACGGCAATTGGTTTAGCAAATTGAAGGTGTAAAAACTAATAAGTCTTTTGAAGTGTTAGACAATGACAAGCTTAATTTGGTTAAATAAAAATGGTTAGTCAATTCGGATTTGTACTCTTATTTTTTGTTTCAGGTATTTTGTTGGTGCTTTTGGTTTTAGGAATCGCCAGACTCCTTAGACCTTCTAGGCCGAATCCTGAGAAAAATGCTGTATACGAATCTGGGGAAGAAACTGAAGGCACAGCCCATGTTTCTTTCAACCTCAGGTTTTATATTGTGGCCTTGATTTTCATTCTTTTCGATGTTGAATTGGTGCTACTTTTTCCTTGGGCTACTGTTTTTGGTGATCGTCAACTCTTTGCAGAAACCAACGGCGTTTGGGCTATATATGCAGGTGTAGAGATGTTTATTTTCGTGTTCATATTGGCTCTAGGCTTATTGTACGCTTGGAAAAAAGGACACCTCGACTGGATAAAACCTTCTCAAAAAGATAATGAATTCAAATCGCCAGTACCCGGAAATCTTTATAAAAATATTAACGAGAAATACTCATGAATTTTGATTCATTGGAGGCTGCAGATAGATTAAAATCAGGTGAGGGAGAAGTTATTTTAACCTCGGTAGATGAGTTAACCAATTGGGCAAGAGCTAATTCCCTTTGGCCCTTGGGCTTTGGTTTGGCCTGCTGTGCTATTGAAATGATGGCCACCTACGCTTCAAATTATGACCTAGAACGCTTCGGTATTTTTCCAAGAAACTCTCCGAGACAGTCTGATTTGATTATCATCTCTGGCACCGTTACTTTCAAGATGGCAGACAGAATCAAACGTCTTTACGAACAAATGCCCGACCCTAAATATGTGATTTCAATGGGTAGTTGCTCCAATTGTGGTGGTCCATATTGGGAACATGGTTATCATGTGGTCAAGGGTGTCGACAGAATAATTCCAGTGGATGTATACGTTCCTGGCTGCCCACCAAGGCCAGAAGCTCTTTTGGGCGGATTGATAAAGCTGCAAGAAAAAATCAAAGGTCAGAAGTTTTCGGATACAAGTTCGAATTCATAGAGCGGTCAGACGATACCGGAACTGAAAAGAAGTTTATTTTCACTCAGGTATTTCCATAGACCAAACCTTAAAAAATCAAAGAAAATAAGAAGAAAGGGAGTTTTCAAATATTCAATACTCTTCTATTCTTACCATATTTTCAGCAATAAAAGTAAAGTTCTAATTGTCAATATATTAAAAGCCAAATGCAAACAAAACCATTTTCTAAAATTATAGCAGGCACCATGACCTGGGGTGTTTGGGGAAAAAATTGTGATACCAAGCAAATGATTGAATTGATGCATTCTTGTTTGGAAAATGACATCACAACTTTTGACCATGCAGATATTTACGGTGACTACACCACTGAGGCTGGTTTTGGAAAGGCATTTGCTGAAAGCAAAATTGATAGGGATAAAATTCAGTTGATTTCAAAGTGCGGCATTCAAATGCTGTCTGAAATTAGAAAAAATACAGTTAAGCATTATGAATATTCGTCTTCCTACATTATTTGGTCGGTAGAGCAATCTCTGAAAAATCTACAAACTGATTATCTCGACCTGCTTTTGTTGCACAGACCTAGTCCATTAATGGATGCTGATGAGATAGCCAAAGCGATTGAAAAACTGAAACAAGAAGGTAAAATTATTGATTTCGGAGTTTCCAATTTTACACCATTTCAGTCTGATTTAATAGAGACAAAAACCAAAATTGCTTATAATCAAATTGAGTTTTCGATTACTCATTTCGAGGCCATGTTAGATGGAAGTTTAAATCATATGCAAACCCGTGGCATTCAACCTATGTCTTGGTCCCCTTTGGGAAGTGTTTTTAAAAAAGATAATGAGCCGTCTTTGCGTGTGAAAAAGATGGCAGAATCACTAGCTGAGAAATACGAAGTTTCCGTTGATATCATACTTTTGGCATGGATTCTGAAACATCCAGCTGGTATTTTACCTGTTTGTGGCACAGCAGATCCTGCTAGAATTGCCAATTTAACCAAAGCTTGCCAGATTGAAATGGAATTGCAAGACTGGTTCGCACTTTGGTCTGAAAGTGCTGGAACTCCGGTGCCTTGATTTTAAGGGAAAATGAGTTTTCAATTTAGTTTTGGTCAGACGCTAGTCTGACCACTTCCTGTTTTAAATACGTAATTATCTCATTATTTCTTCAACGTCTTCTACCGTTTTTGGAATTGCATCCCCCAATATTTTATATCCGCTTTCGGTAATCAACACATTATCTTCAATTCTTACCCCTCCAAAGTCAAGATACTCTTCGAGTTTTGAGTAGTTTACAAATTCTTTGAATTTTCCTTCTGATTTGTATTTGCTGATCAGTTCAGGAATGAAATAGCATCCAGGCTCTACCGTAATAACATGGCCTGCTTCTAATTCCTTTGCCATTCGCAGTGATTTTAAGCCTAATTGCGTGCTTCGCTCCAATCCTGCTCTGTATCCCACATAATTTTCACCCAAGGCTTCCAAATCATGTACGTCTAGTCCAATCATATGTCCAAGTCCGTGCGGCATAAATAGTCCACAAACTCCTTCAGTTAGCATGTCTTCCACATTACCATTTACGAGTCCCAAAGACTTTAGGTTGGTGAGTAAGATTTTATTGGCTGAAAGATGAACATCTCGGTACATTAATCCCGGTCTTAAACTTTCTATTGACGAAACCTCCATTTCTAGCACAGTTTCATAAATATCCTTTTGTTTTTGTGTGAATTTACCTGAAACAGGAATTGTTCTCGTGATATCACCAGCATAACCCATTTCTGTTTCACATCCAGAGTCGTTGATGGCCAGTTGGCCAGCATTCATTTTGTTTCCATGATGATGATTGTGCAGCGTTTGTCCGTTGACCGAAAAAATAACAGGATAAGATAACTCAGCATTATGGCCATGCATGGTTTCTAATATTTTCCCAACCACCTCATACTCCATTTTTCCTACAGAGGTAGACTTTATGGCAGTTATATGCATCTGACGGGTAATGTTCACAGCCTCAGTCATTTGAATAATTTCTTCTGCTGTTTTAATTGACCTTTGAGCTATTACCGCCTGAATTAAGGATAATGAAGGCTTTAATTCACTTACTTTTTGATCAAGAAGTTCTGATAGAAATATTTGATTGTCAAATCTATATTGTGGTAAGAAATGAACTGCATTTTTTAAAATAGATTTGTTGATTTCGGAAGGAGAAATCGTTTGCTCAACCCCCACTTTAGATGCTAAACTGGCCAAACTTTCATGAGGGCCAATCCAAATGATATCATCAATTGAAAACTCGTGACCGAATATGATTTCTTGGTCATTGTCGATATCAATAAGTGCCGAAAGCCCGGGTAGATTTATTCCAAAATAATAGAGAAAAGAACTATCCTGACGAAATCTAAAGGTGTTGTCGGTATAGTTCATTGGGGCCTCGTTGTTTCCAAGAAACAAAATTTGGCCTTTGCCAATGACTTTTTTTAGATTATTTCTTCGATTTTTATAGGTTTCTGCCGAGAAGAGTTTCATTTGAAGGTTTTTTCGTCAAAAATAATAAATTTATTTTGTCCTTACCACTACTTCGGTTCTATTATAGCCCGCAACACACCCAAATCCATTTTTAACATTCGTATAAACCTGTACAGGTTCGGCAAAAGGATTATCGTCGGTGCGGTTGTGTTCCGTTAAGGATTTTTGGTAATCGTAGAATTCTTTGCTGATGTTGGCAAGTTGCACCCGAATTACCTTGTCTGAGTCTGGTATCTTTTCTGATTTGTAAGTACCAGATTGAGTGTTGAAACGACTGATATTTTCAAACAAATTCACTGCATCAACTTTGAATATATTGCCGTCAGCGTTTTGGTCGGTGTAATAATTTCTGATCCCCGAGTTTTGTTCATTTGGCCAACGGAAATAAGAATATTTGGTTTTTTCTACGAAACTGATTTCTTCCTTGTTGTTGGTATACTTTACCACTGGTTCTATTTGTCGATAAGCCATCTCGCCAAATATCTTATAGTAGTTGGGCTGTCCTGCCACATCTTGCCAATTGAACTGAAGTTGATAGCCGGTGTTGGTGTCTCGGTCGAAAAATGAGCTGGTAATTTGGGTAAATGGTCTGATTTGTAGGTTATTAATTCGTACTCTTTCGACAGGGATACTTGTGGTAGCTTCTACTTCAAGGTCCCCACTTCGGGCTTTTACCACGTAGGTTTTACCGGCTTCAATTCTGAAGGTCCTTCTCGGAATTTCATAAAATTTATTCTTTGAATTGAATTTTAGAACGGCCACAATTGAGCCATCGCTGATAGTGACTAGGCCATTCGGTACAAAATTATTCACCCTCACAAAGTTGGCGGAGTCACCCGTAAAAATCAAAACCTTGTTGGTGTCGAGATTCCCAGAACCAAAAAGGGGAACTGATTTGCCCAAACTCACATATATCATGGTGTCTTGGGGACAAAGGAAACTCGTTAGTACTAGCTTTTCTTTTAAATCAGGAAACCTACTTAGTGGTATATCGTCTATTACCGTTTCGCAAGAAAATAGAATCGTTGACAATAGGCTGAATATTAGTATTTTATATTTTTTAACCATTAGAATTTGAAATTGTAAGTAATGGATGGCAGAATCGGGAACAACGAATACCTTTTTAGGGTCAACGTATTGCTGGTATTTGTGTTTGCCGAACTTCCAAAAAATGTTTGGTCGTTGGATGCCGTATAGAAAAATGGATTTTTGCGGTTGTAAGCGTTATAAATGCTTACATCCCAAGTTCTTTCAAAGCGTTTTTTCTTTTTGTGAAATTGTATGCCTAAATCCAATCTGTGATAGGGTTCGGCTCTGAAACTGTTCCTTTCGCCATATTCTTGAACAGTAAAGTTTCGCCATCCGATCGGATTATCGGCATTGTCGCCTCTCACGAAGTTGCTGGAGTAGGCTCTGTATTCGGCGATAGGAATAGTGAGGGCATTGCCAGTACCATAAACCCAAATGCCCGAAAGAGTGATTTTGGGTTTTAATTTGTAAATACCGACCAAGGATAAATCGTGTCGGCGGTCGTATTTAGGATAAAATGACTTTCCAAAGTTGAGCTCTTGGAAGGTCCAAAGTGTTTTTGACCAAGTATAACCTATCCAACCAGAGAACTTCCCGACTTTTTTCTGCAACAAAAACTCCAAACCATAAGATTCTCCTTGTCCTGAAGTTACTTTGTTTTCCCAGCCATTTTCCTCTATATTGGTATTGGCGTTTATGGAAAGAAAACTGGCTCCTTCTTTGTAACTGATGATGTTGTTCATCTTTTTATAGTAGCCCTCTAAGGTTATCGAAATTCCCTTTGTCTGGTCAATATCTTTTACTACACCGGCTGCAATTTGAGACGAACTTTGAGGAGCAACTTTTTCGGTGGCAGGTACCCAGAGATCTGTGGGCAGACCTAAACCAGTATTGGTGAGTAAATGCAAATATTGGTTCATTGTGGCGTAAGAAGCCTTTATAGCCAAGTCATTTTTGACTTTATAAGCCAATGAAATCCGAGGTTCAAGCCTGTGCTGAGGAGCATTTGTTATTAAATATTGACTTAGCCTTAAACCAGCATTTATTTTTATTTTCGGTATAGGCGACCAAACGCTTTCGGTGTAAATGGCATTTTCCCAAACTTTGTAGGATTTGTCATTTGTTAAATTAACCTCGCTGGAGGCATTTTGTAAAATTAAAGCCTCCGGTGTAAAAGTATGATGGGTGGCCATCACTCCAAATCTGAAACTGAGGTTGGGTTTTTGAAAGTAATCGATGTCGTATTTTAAACTGTAGTCTTCAATCCCAGAGTTATATTTTAGTGTGAAGTTGTTGGCCTCTAATGAGTTAACTCTTGTTTCTTTTGTGAAAATGTTAAAGCCATAGTTGCTGTAAATCAAAGAAGCATTTCCAAAGGTTTTTTGTCTAAATACATGATTCCAGCGTAGTGTGGTGGTTATGTTTCCCCAGTTTAAGCCTGCGTCAGAATTGTCTGTAGGGGAAGAATATTTGTTATAAAAAACGTCGTCTCCAAGATAAGAACTCAAAAATATCTTGTTTTTTGAATTGATTTCGTAGTTGAGTTTTACGTTTAAATCATAAAAATAATAGCCAGATGTTTGCTTTCCTTCCGACTCTTCATTTTGTGCTTTTATGAAAGGACGCATCACAAAATCCACATAAGTTCTTCTTCCCGAAACTAGAAAAGACCCTTTGGCTGGTTTGTTTTTATTGAATTTCAACGGACCTTCTAACAAGAGTCTCGAAGAAATTAGACCAATTCCACCTTCGCCAGAAAACTTTTCCTTGTTGCCGTCTTTCATAGTCAAATCTATCACTGATGAAAGTCTTCCGCCATATCGTGCGGGAAATCCACCTTTGGTTAGTTCGACACTTTTGAGAGCATCACCATTGAAAGTTGAGAAAAAACCAAATAAATGGCTGGCATTGTAAACAACCGCGTCGTCCAGGATTATCAAGTTTTGATCGGGTCCGCCACCTCTCACATATATACCAGACTGACCCTCAGAGGCTTTCTGAACTCCGGGAAGTAGTTGAATGATTTTCAGAACATCTTTTTCTCCCATCAATGTCGGCAGATTTTTGATTTGATCTACGGGCAAATCAATTTTAGACATATTCGGCGAATTGCTTTGTTTATTTTGTTCTGTTTTTGAGCTGATAACTACTTCTTCAAGAAAATTCTCATTTTCAAGTTCTATGTCAAGTTTTTGATTTTTTGTAAAAGGCAATCGCAAAGTTTTCTTTTGAAAACCTACCATAGAATACACCAAAGTGAGAGTGTCTTTTGCAGGAACAGACAAAGAATAATAGCCATAAGTGTTCGTTGAAACACCAATATTGGTGTTTGGAATATAGACATTCACGCCTATTAGCAGTTCTTTGGTACTTTTTTCTTTTAGAAAACCACTAATTGTGACCATTTGCTGGGCTTGGACTCCAAAAAATGAAAGTATAAGAAAAGCACAAATTTGTATAGATTTAGGCATTCAGAATTTACAGTTTATAGTTCTTCTAAAAACGATAGATTTCACCCAAATATTGGGTTGGCCATAAAATAGAAATTTGGAAATCTACAGAGTAGACTCCCAAATTTGCTGAAGCGTTGGATTATAGAAAGAATGTCTTTGTTTTGGATTTAGTTGCTACTTCTTCCACTTTAGTAGCGAGTACCTCAGTGATGTACACTTTACGGTTTTCTTTGTTCAAATAATTGCGGGTTTGTAGTTTGCCTTCGATACTTATGAATTTTCCTTTGGCGATCAATTCCTCGCATTGCTCAGCTACTTTGCCCCAGGCCACTATGTTGTGCCATTGTGTGTTGGTGATCTCTTCTTGGTTTTGGTTTTCGAAAGTTTCTTTGGTAGCTAAACTAAAGCTCGCTAATTTACTCCTTTCGAATGTTCTGATATTGGGATTGTTACCTACGTTTCCGATTAATTTTACTGTGTTCATTTTACTAATCTGTTAATTTGATAATTTGTTAATCTGATAATTTACTGGTTGAAATTACTTTTTTTCGTAAACGTATTCTTCCACCTTGAATGCCTGAATTTCAGTAACATAGACTTTTTGATTCTGGCTGTTGGTATAGTTTCTGTAAACCAATTTGCCTTCCACACTTACTGATTTTCCTTTCGAAATCAAGGCTTCGCATACATCGGCAATTTTTCCCCAAGCAATTACATTATGCCAGGCCGTGCTTTTAACTTCTTGGTTGTTTTTGTCTTTGTAACTGTCTGTGGTCGCTAAGCTGAAGCTCGCCTTTTTGCCTGTTTCAAATTTCATTACGTTCACCTCTGCACCTACATTTCCGATTAATTTAACTGAGTTCATTTTTTGTTTTGTTTAAAAGTTTAACATTGTTCGAAACTTCATTTCGTGTTTGTTTCGATTTGATGTTGCAAAGTTGGGGCAGCCAACAAAAACGATTCGGTTGTTAGTCGTTTGTAATCGGGTATAAGCGTTTGTTGTCGGATAATATTCTGTAAATTAAGTGCTTGTATTTTCTTATTACTTAAAGAAAAATTAAATTTATTTTTGAATAAGCTAGAAATAAGGGTCTTATGATTTTCATGTAAGCAGAATGGAAATATTACTTTTTCGTTATTTTATTGTTGGATTTTTATCTTGGCGATAAAAAAAATGTTAAAAGCGTACTTTGTTTTAAAAATATATATTCATTTGTGCAGTAATTTTTTGGAATTGGAAAGAATTAAGAAAACACTGGTTTTGGTTTTGCTCTTTGTGCTGGGTCTCGGCACATTTGGGAGTTTTGCTGCTGGTCTTTTTGTAGAAACCAATTCAGGAAGTTCTTTCCACTACGACAGTTCTCACCAAAAACTTCATGTCGAAAAACTTATCTTGGCCTTTGCTGAGGTAGAAGAAGTGGAGGAAGAATTAGACGAAGACCATTCAGGGCTTGTATTTTTAGACCTACCACACCGTCTAGTTTTTTTATTTCACGGAAATTTCTCAGAATTTTCTTCAGATGGAATTCCATCGGTAGAGAGATTTGTTTCGCACAAAACCCCCATTTATTATTTATTTAGAAACATCAGGATTTGAGAGGAAATTAAGTCAAATGTAGCAGTTTGCTTTTTTTTTCATTATGCTAACAGTCTGTTAGAAAATCTCTTAAATTTTGAAGTATGGATTCAAACAGTCACAAGACTGTATTTGATGAACAACATTTGTTGCATCAATTACAGCATTATTTACCTGCACAAGCTCCACTCAAGGACTTTGTGCATCACAACACGCTTCATGGGTTTCAGCATTTGCCTTTCGAAGAGGCCTTAAGGACGGCTCGAACAATTTTTGGTTATAAAACATCCCTTTCGCTTCTAGAATATAGGTCATTCTATAGACAAGGAAAGATATCGGAAAGTGTTATTTATCAGGTAATTGTAAAAGAAAAGGGAGAGGCTTATTTGGAGTTTTGGTTACAAAATTTGAAGAACAAGAATTTTGAAAATGAAACCAAAGAAAGAATTGGAAGCGTACGGAATCACTGGAAGTCAGTTTATCAGATAGACCTAGATTCCGTAGTTCAACCTATTTTGTTTCGACTTTTGTGCTCTTTTTTAGACCAAGGAATTGCCATCTGGAGATTTCCCTCAGGTGATCTGAATTTTTTGGATTCATTGCATGAGCTTGAGAAAAACGGCGTTTCTTCTATTTTTAAAACAGAGAAGGCCCGAAGTTTATTCTTATCGAAAAATTACACTCTCTCGCATCTGCTGGATGTGTTGGTAGGGGATGAGAGCCTTTACGAACAATACATTTTTGATCAGCAGTTTTCGCATCAGGGATGGTCAGGGATGGTGTCTGTTATACAAAATCTGCCCGAAACTTTGTTAGAAACCCGTCGAATTACCCTGCTGGAAATCATCAAATTGGAATGTCTTCTGGAGATTGATGCCATAACCTCGCGATTGGGTCGAGCTTGGAGGCCAATTGGTCAAAGTATCATTCATCCGCCCGTTTCATTGTTTTCAGATGTACCGCTTACCGAATACTTCGAGGTTATAGACCTTTGGCAGAAGGCATTTGAATGGACATTCTACGACCAGGTGTTGGGTGGTTTGAGGCAAAACAAGCTGGAAACTTTGCCGACAATGTCTAAGAAGAAGAGCTTTCAAGCCATGTTTTGTATTGACGACAGGGAGTGTTCTTATAGGCGATACCTCGAAATTCTGGATTCAAATTGTGAAACTTTCGGAACACCGGGCTTTTTTGGTGTAGAATTTTTCTTCAAGCCCATCGGTGGGAAATTTTATACCAAAGTTTGTCCGGCTCCAGTTACTCCCAAGTTTTTAATAAAGGAAGAGGGGAATGGGAGAAAAATAGAGAAAGACGCTCATTTCTCCAAACATAGCCATAGTTTTATTAGCGGTTGGTTAATAGCCCAAACACTTGGTTTTTGGTCTGCTTTTAGGCTTTTTGTTAATATTTTCAAACCATCTATGGGGCCTATGGTTAGTCACTCTTTTAAGCATATGGATAGTGACTCTACACTTACTATTGATCATCAAGATGAATTTGAAAATGGTTTGCAAGTAGGTTTCAAGACCGAAGAAATGGTAGATAGGGTCGAAAATGTCCTGAAGAGTATTGGCCTTGTAGAAGATTTTGCTCCCTTGGTGTATGTAATAG
Organism: Leadbetterella sp.; assembly: GCA_035299025.1. Classification (GTDB taxonomy): domain Bacteria; phylum Bacteroidota; class Bacteroidia; order Cytophagales; family Spirosomataceae; genus Leadbetterella. The sequence continues at coordinate 1,505,737 of DATGXK010000007.1, read as the reverse complement.
GGCATGGGGCAAGCAGTATCAATAATCCGCATTATGCTGCGTATGACTGCGGGGCTTGTTCTGGAAGGGCAGGTTCGGTCAACGCTAGGGTATTTTCTTTCATGGCTAATAAACCTGAAGTAAGGGCTCAGTTGGCCCAGAGAGGCATTTCTATTCCATCTGAAACTTTTTTTGTAGGTGCTTTGAGAGATACCACTCGAGACGAAATTATGTTTTACGACATTGATAAATTGGATGTTGCTCATTGTGAGATGCACCTCGAGAATCTGACCAAATTTGGAAAAGCCTCTAAACAGAACGCCAAAGAGCGTTCTAGAAGGTTTGAGTCTATCCATACAGGTCTTTCTGATTCTGACATACACAGGAAAATACTGCAACGATCCGTTTCGCTTTTTGAACCTCGGCCTGAGCTCAATCATGCCACAAATGCACTTTGTATAGTTGGTAAGCGTGCATTAACAAAAGGTGTTTTTCTAGATCGTAGGTCATTTCTGAACTCTTACGATGCCAAAATTGACCCAGAAGGAAACAGACTCTTGGGTATTCTAAATGCCGCTGTACCTGTTTGTGGAGGTATAAATTTGGAGTATTACTTCTCAAGGGTGGATAATCAGAAATTGGGTGCCGGTTCCAAGCTGCCGCACAATGTGATGGGGCTTTTTGGAGTAGCCAATGGTATTGATGGAGATTTGAGGCCAGGACTGCCCAACCAAATGATTGAGGTGCATGATCCCATAAGACTATTGATGCTCATTGAGCAAAATGCTGAGTTGGTTCTTGAGGTTATCAAAAGGAATTCGGCTACCTATCAGTGGATAGAGAATGGCTGGATACTTTTGGCTTCCATAGATCCTGAAAGCGGAGACATTGCTGTTTTCGATAAAGGAGAGATGATACCTTACGCTCCGTCGAATAGAAAACTTGTGATGGTGGAGAATCTCAATGAATTGGTAGAGAGCAGTATTGAAAATTTGGAGATTTTAAAATATGAGGCTTAATATGGAAGTAACGTTGCAAATATTTGTACTGATTCCCCTCGTGGGGTTTTTATTGAGCCTTGTAGTTTCTGAGAAGAAGGAAGGTCTTTTGTCTTGGATAGCCGTTGTTACGATCGGAGTTCAATTATCGTTGGCGATCGGTTACACAGGGCTTTGGCTTTTAAAAGGTCGACATTCGGTAAATTTTTATTCTCCGAATATTTTCGAAACCAAGGGATATAGTTTTTTCTTGTCTTTTTATTTCGACAAAATATCGGCCGTCTACCTGCTGGTTGGCGGCATATTGGTATCTTTGGTAACTCGTTTTAGCCGATATTATCTGCACCGCGAGTCGGGCTACAAGAGGTTTTTCAATACGGTTTTGTTTTTTTATACAGGCTACAGCATTACTGTTTTGTCCGGAAATCTCGAAACGCTTTTTATTGGTTGGGAAATATTGGGAATATGTTCGTTTCTCCTGATAGCGTTTTACCGAAACCGCTATTTGCCCGTAAAAAATGCGGTGAAAGTTTTTTCTATCTATAGGATTGGCGACATCGGAATTCTACTGGCCATGTGGATGAGCCATCATTTGTGGCACGAAAACATTACCTTTCAGAAACTCAATAATTTTGAGCTGGTTCACGAGCATTTGATGAGCCACTCCTCTACAGGAGTTTTTATAGCCATGATGCTCGTTCTGGCAGCAGCTGTAAAATCTGCCCAGTTGCCATTTTCCAGTTGGTTGCCGCGTGCAATGGAAGGCCCTACACCTTCAAGTGCCATTTTTTATGGTTCTCTGTCGGTACATATCGGCGTATTTTTGTTGCTTCGTACTTTTCATTTTATTGAACAACAAATCTCGGTGCGGGTTTTCATCGCCGTAGTGGGCATAATTACTGCGGTGGTGGCTACTGGCATTGGAAGGGTGCAGTCATCTATAAAAAGCCAAATTGCCTATGGCTCTATAGCTCAGATAGGTTTGATATTCATCGAAGTAGCTTTAGGTCTCCAGACTTTGGCTTTGTTTCATTTTGCTGGAAATGCCTTCTTGAGAACTTACCAGTTGCTCGTTTCGCCGTCTGTGGTTACCTATCTCATTCGCGAACAATTTTATAGATACTCCCCAGACGACACCTCCATAGAGTCAAAGTATCCCACTCGCATGGCCAGCTCTCTGTATATATTGTGTCTGAAAGAGTTTAATCTGGATAACTTGATGTACACCTATCTTTGGAATCCCATGAAGGTTTTAGGTAGAAAAATTCATTTCCTGAGTTTAAATAAGCTCATAATCTTCTTCGTGCCGCTTTACATTTCGGGGATTTTTCTTTGGTTTTATCAGGACAATATTCCTCAAAATGCCATCCATCTTTTGCCCATACTTTTTTCACTTTTTGGGCTGCTGATGGTTCTGAAAGCCTTTACTGAAAGATATAGGGCAAGGATGTCTTGGGTTCTGATTATTCTCAATCATGCTTGGGTGGCATTATCGATTTCGTTCAATGAGCACTTCAGTTTGAGCCACATCTCGCTTTATCTGAGTGGTATATTGGTTGCAGGTATTTTTGGTTATCTCACCCTCAGGCGAATAAAACGTTTGGAAGGAAATATTGATTTAGATCGTTTCCATGGACATGTTTATGTTCATCCAAAGATCGCCTTTGCATTTTTTATTGCCTGCTTGGGGGTCAGTGGTTTTCCAATTACACCGTCTTTTATAGGTGAGGACTTAATCTTCTCGCACATACATGAGGATCAAATTTTACTGGCTCTGCTTACCGCTTTGAGCCTGATAATGGATGGTCTTGCTATTATAAGAATATTCGCTCGGGTGTTTTTTGGCCCTCATACCAAAACCTACCACGAAGTGGCCTATCGTTCATCATAAATAATCGCCGAAAGGCAAATAAAAAATTAAGAAATGAATACAGAAAATAAAAAACATAAAATACCTCTTGACGGGCTTGCTGGTCTGAAAGAGAACTTTTCAACTGATGCTATCTCAGGTTTTATCGTGTTTTTGTTGGCACTGCCACTCAGTTTGGGTATTGCCAAGGCTTCGGAATTTCCACCCATAATGGGTTTAGTGGCTGCTATTATTGGTGGTTTGGTAGTGAGTCTTTTCATGGGCTCACGACTTACCATAAAGGGCCCAGCAGCAGGTTTGATTGTCATAGTAGCAGGTGCTGTAAACGAATTTGGCGGTGGTGAAACTGGCTGGCATTTGGCTCTCGGAGCTATGGTGATTTCAGGTATCATTCAAATCATTTTTGGGGTTTTGAAAATGGGAAAACTCGCCGATTTTTTTCCTCTCTCGGCCATTCATGGCATGTTGGCGGCCATAGGAATCATCATTATTGCAAAGCAAATCCCTATTTTGCTCGATATAAACCCGGCACTTTTGAAAGGAAAAGCTCCACTTGAGCTTTTGGCATCCATTCCGAACTATATAATGCACATGGACCCCAAAGCCACATTGGTTGGCTTGGTGAGTTTTAGTATTATGATGATTTGGCCGATGTTAGATAGCCCAATAAAGAAAATCCCGGCCCCACTGGTAGTTCTTATGTTCGCTATTCCTGCCGAACTCATGCTGGATTTCCAAACAACCGAGCCCGCCTATGCTTTGGTACATATTGGTAATTTGCTTGAAAATATTAAAATAAACGTTGATTTCGGGGGGATAGCCCAAACAGGTGTTTTCATTAAATACGTGATTATGTTTGCTTTGGTAGGTACTTTGGAGTCTCTTTTGACTGTAAAAGCCATAGATATGTTAGATCCTTACAAGAGAAAATCAAATACAAATAAAGATTTGATAGCTGTGGGAATTGGAAATACACTCTCCGCCATCTTGGGTGGTTTGCCGATGATTTCGGAGGTGGCTAGGAGTTCTTCTAACGTAAACAACGGGGCCAAAACTCGCTGGGCTAATTTCTTTCATGGCTTTTTTATATTGAGTTTTGTTCTTTTGGCTTCTCACTTAATTGAGTTGATACCAAATACTGCACTAGCTGCGATGCTTATTACGGTGGGTATCAAATTGGCTCATCCTAGAGAGTTTATTCATACTTTTAAAATCGGTAAAGAGCAATTGGCCATCTTCTTGGTCACTATCTTCTTTACCCTCTTCGAAGATCTTCTGGTCGGTATTGCAGCAGGTATGGTTTTGAAACTCATCATTCATACTTATCATGGAGCACCAGTTTTGGCACTTTTTAAGGCTCCGGTGGTGGTTTCGTTTACCGATCAGGAATATCTTGTGGAAATTGACAAGGCAGCCGTTTTTTCAAATTTTCTCGGAATCAAAAGTAAATTAGAGGCAATTCCTCCTGGTTTTAAAGTGGTTATAGATTTGAAGAATACAAAGCTCGTGGATCATTCGGTGATGGAGAGCTTACATAACTTCGAACGCGACTACCAAGCCCAGGGCGGAACCGTCTCAATAGTGGGTCATGAGGAACATAAGCCTACCTCAAACCATGCCTTAGCGGCCAGATTTAAAAAGTAATTTTCAGAAAAAAAACACTAATTTCGCTTCCCAGTACCTCGCTGGGGTGGAATTGGTATGTAAATGTATCATCATGAAAAAAGTAATTTCGGCCGTTTTTGGCCTATTAATCATAGGGTTGTCTATTACCTCGGCCCAAACAAAGAGCCAAAACAACAATATTTGGCTGCACTATGTGGGTAAAAATAAAATTGCTAAGAAGACATATTTTACACTTGAGGCCACCATGCGTTATGCCAATGGTTTTTTGGAGAAACAACAGTACTTTGTTCGGCCATCTTTTGATTATCAATTGAATAAGAACCTTTTGGCCAGTGTGGGATTTACACATTACAATACTTTTGTTTATGGAAATCCTGCCATTTTCAAGCGACCAACACCCGAAAATCACGTATGGGTCCAAGCCAATTTTACACATCAAATTGGTGATTTGAAAATAACTAATCGGCTCAGAGATGAAAACCGCTGGGTTGGGCTTGCGACTATAAATTCGACGACCAATCAATTGGAAATTACTGATTATGCCTACCGAAATAGGTTCAGATATATGCCAATGCTTATGTATCCATTTGTAAAAAAAGAGAAAAACATTCTTTTGAGTGGTTTTATCGGAGACGAAGCTTTTCTGAATATTGGTAAAAAAGCTGGTGGTACATTGTTTAATCAGAATAGGGTCATCGCTGGTTTGGGCTATAATTTTTCAAAAAGTAGCCAAATCCAGTTGAGTTTTGTACATCAGAAAATCTGGAATTTTACGGATACCATTGAGGAAAGCAACCCAACGCTGAGAATATCGTATCTGACGAACTTGGATTTTACGAAACATTGAATCATTTTTTGATTCAAAACGCTAGATTCGAGCTTTCTACAATGCTTTTGTTGTAATTTTGTGAATTAAAAGCCTATGGCTTATATCGCAAACCGGTATTTGAACGAAACAGATTGGCCTTCTTGGCCGTTTGTTTCGTTCGTCCTTTAATAAGAGATAATACATGAAAAACAACGACATTCTTCGGAGACTGAGATACACTTTCAACTTTGGTGACGACAAAATGATTGAGATTTTCGCCAAGGGAGGCTTGGTGGCCTCACGAGCGGAAATAAGCGATTATTTGAAAAAAGAAGAAGATGAAAGTCACAAGCCATTGAATGATAGATTGTTTGCAGCTTTTCTTAATGGCTTTATAGCAAATTTTAGAGGAGAAAAGGAAGGCGGAATACCTGAACCAGAAAAACAATTGAACAACAATATTATTTTCAGGAAATTGAAAATCGCTCTGAATTTTAAGGATGACGACCTCTTAGCTATCTATGATTTGATGGGCATGAGGGTAAGCAAGCACGAGCTTAGTGCGTTTTTTAGAAATCCTTCTCAGCCGCAATACCGCGAATGCAAAGATCAGTTTCTTCGTAATTTTCTGGACGGGCTTCAGGCCAAATACAGGCGATAATTAGGTGATTTTGCATGCCTTAATTAGGATAAAGGAATTCTTTTGTGGCTAATTGATTAGATTTTACTTGAAAACTAGGTTTGAGCTGGGCAATGGAATAGTTTTTGCAGTTAATTGTCAAAACTATCATATTTTCAATGATCAATTTAGATTTTAATCTCACACAAGAGTATCAACATTTTGAGTTGGATATTCAAATCGAAATTGCATCACATTTTCGGCCAATGGATTTTCAGAAAAATGAATTTATCCTTCGAAAAGGAGAGGTGTGTACTGGTATTTATTATATCGAAACTGGGCTTTGTAGGTCATATCTATGTAGCAATGGCAAAGAATACACCACCTCTTTTGGCTTAGATCAAAATATAATCTGTTCTCCGATAAGCTATCTCAAACAGATCCCTTCTGCGGAGTCCATACAGGCAATCGAAAAAACCTTTTGTTTTTATTTGTCTTACGAAAGCATTCAGTACTTATTGGCCAAGCATTGGGTTTTCAACGATTACGTTAGGCGGCTATACGAAAAACTGTTCATAGAGGCCGAAAATCTACTAAATAGTATCAGAATAGACAGTGCCTTGCAGCGTTATGAAAAGTTTATGGCTGAAACCCCTCATCTACTAAACAGAATTCCTTTGGGATATTTGGCCTCCTATTTGGGTATGAGCCAGGAGACATTGAGCAGAATGCGTGGAAAAATATAAAGGGAACCTTCCGAAGAAAATTCCCTTTAAATGTTTAGACCAGCGGCCTAATAATTAACATCCCCATCCAAAAGAGAAGCTAAAGCTGATTTTTGGAGCACAATAGCTTGGTTTTGGAGCACATACAACTGGCTTAGGAGTTGAATAACCACCTGTGTTGCAAGCTGGAGGTGCTGGTGTATAACAAGGATTTGGTGCTGGAGTGTAACAAGTTGGTTTTGGAGCACAACCTCCCAAAAGAGAGAAAAGACCGAAAGTTCCGCCTTTGATTTCTTCTGTGTTTGAAATTTCCATTCCTGCAAATTTGTCTAATGCTTTCATTGTTCTGGGTGTTTTAAAATTATAGTTTATTTTCCTGTTTTCTCAGATTTCACTCATCGAATACATTACAAATCTAAACTTTTAATTCTTAGCAATACAACAACTACTTTTTCTTTTTGATTTTAATCAAATTAGACCTAAAGGATGATTAAACGGTATGATTTTTGCACATAATCTAAAAGTGCGGCCTAATTTCTACCAAACCTGTTTCAGGCACGGCAGTCCAAATCTGAAAGTATGGCGTAAAGTGTGTAGGTAAGATTTTTTGAAAAACTCCTAATTTCTAGCGTTTGGCAAACACTTTCAATCATGAATTCTAAAGCAGAAATTGATTTTATTGTCGCTGTAATTTCTAGCCAATCGACCACCCATTTTTCTAAGTTCCCTTCTTTTTCTATATTCTGTATTTCAGAGAAAAAGGCCTTTAAGCCCTCATCAACTTTCTGAATCTCAGGGATACTTTTCAGCGATTTTGAGATTTCCGCTCTTTTTGCCCGTATCATCGATAGAAATACCAACTGCAGAGCCAGATTGATTCTGTTTTTTTCTTCCAAGAAAAAGTCGTTGTAGTTGAGAGCACCAATGATGACGTTGCCTAATTTTTTCTGAAAATCAAAAGCATTTTCAATGTCGGTCGGGATTTCTATGTCAAAGTTGACTGGGATTTTATTAATACTCAGAATGGTACAATTTCTGAAGTTTGCAAAAAGAAAGTCTTCTGGCTGTCCTAAATAATGCCTCGGAAGAGAATCAATAAATCTTTGAAGCTCTGAAATATGCTCATCGCTAAAGTTTTTGGCGTAAATACTTAGGTTTTGACCTCTTTCGGTATCGAAAAAGAAAAAGAATTTATCTCGAAACGCCCCTTCAGCTAGAAAATTAAGCGTGGATTTCCAATTAGGCTTTTCCAAGAAAATCTTGATACTGGATAATTGATATTTGCCAAATAAACTCATTAGTCAAGTATTATTGGTTTTGAATAATCAAAGTTCAAGAAAACTATTCCTTGGCCAATATTCTTACCACTGTTTGCAACCGCCTGATTTACAATAAGTTTTTGCTCGGCTTGGAGTTTGTTTTTTATTTGTGAATAAAAATGAATTGTTTTGGTTTGGTGGTCAGCATTGTTGAGAATTTCAAATTTCGACAAATTAAGCTCCGATAAATTACCTCTCATGAGCGAATTTTCGGCCAAATTATACCTCTTTTTTGGTTCTAGCAATTGTACGGTTTCATTCTTTTTCTCATAAAGACTATCAGAAATAATGGCCATCTCAAAGGTCTGGTCTTTAAATATAAAGCAAACTTGAGTCTCTGAAGGACTAATTTTTTGTAAATATAGGTTAGCCAAATTTTTATAGATTGATTCGTTCTCTACTCTTTCTTTTTCGGAATGTGTAATGGCCTTCGCAAACTCAGGGTTAGAGAAAACCTGCACTTCTAAACCCGACATTTTGAGTCGATTTCTTAAGTCTATATCTTCAAATCCATACTGTTCAATTTGCTCATCATATCCACCCATTTTTTCAAAATGGTCTTTCCTAAAGCACATTTTGCCAAATACATCACTCACTCCGGCTTCGTCTGGTGCTATGAAAGTATCGGTTCTGGATTCGAAAGTTTCGAAAATGAAGTTAATGAAGCCATTTCCAAGAAAATTGTCGGCGTCTAGATTCACAAGCACTTCGCCTTCGGCGAGTCGCATTGCCATGTTTCGTGAATGACTTCTTTTGTAAGCCGTGGCTTCTTTGTTTTTGTAGTATTTGATTTTTGGGTCTAAAGAAAGGCTGCTATTTTTGAGCCACTCTTCCAAACCGTCTGTGGAATTATAATCGAGAATCACAAATTCGCAATCATCATAATCTTTGCAACTTTGTAAATTTTCGGGCAAAGTTTCTTTGAGGTGATGAAGCCTGTTCATCGCCGTTGTGCAAAAAGATATTTTGATATGTTTCTCTATGTTTTCGGGTAATTTTTCTTTACAAAATTAGGCGGATGTTTTGAGACTGCTTAGTTTTCTGTGGTAATTGTCGAAGATAATCTCCTCCAAGGGCACATTGAAAAACTGGCTCACTTTCACGATATTCCGGATGTTTGGTGTTTTGAGATCACTTTCCCATTTTGAGTAAGTAGTTTGTGTTACATCTAGCATGTAGGATATTTCCTGCTGAGAGTAGCCGAAGTTTAGTCTTAAGTTTCGCAAGTTCTTGCCAATGGCAATGCTCGAAATGTAATCAATATTCATGTTTTTCACTCGTTAGATAAGAGTAAAATTCAAAAATTATACCACTTAATCATTTTTTTTGTTTTTGGAAATATTAATATTTTTTGGAGCGATTTTGAGGTAGTAACTTGTAAAAAGGCTCCACAAAGCCACTCTGAAACCACGAATATTTTTTAGGTAATTTTTTTTTAATGGCGGAGGTGTTTTGGTACAGTATTTGTAATTGAATTCATGTACAAAATTTCAAGACTTGAGCATAACAAACATAGAAATAGAAATAGCCTCTGACTCTGACAATATACCTGAACGAATTCTTTGGGGGAACAACACAGGAATAGAAGTAGAAGAGGCCAAGGCGATTTCGATAGGTGTTTGGGACGCAAAGGGAAGAGGTTCTATGGTAATGGAACTTTGGAACAAAGAAATGCAGACTTTGGAATTGAAGGGATTTTATTTAGAAATACTTAAAAAAATTTCAGAAACAATAAGAACAGCAACAGACGATCACGCTGTTTCAAACATAATAGACAACGCTTGTTTTCAGATTTCATCCTTGCTAGAGGACGAGATTAAGCGTTAGTTTTTAGTTTTTTTCTTCTTTTCGCTCGATTTTTTCTTTAAAAAATCGGGTATTTCGTATTTTATATACTTTGGTATATGAAACTTCTCATATTTTGGGCTCACCTTTGTGATGTTATTAAACCAAAAAACACCCCCAAAGATATGAAAGGCTTAAACGTTTTCAACTCATTCGCTCTTGACAGTAACGAAACTTCAGAAGTTAAAGGTGGAACATTCTGTTCTGGCAGGTCTTATACGCCAAGATATTCTTGTGCACCTTCAACTCAAACTTATAACAAACCAAGCTACAGCGGTTGCAATTTTTCTTTCGGTTTTTCATTTTCGTTTAACGGATGTGACTCAAAACCAAAGACTTGTAATCCTCCTGTGACGCCCGAGCCTCCTGTAGTTATTAACGACTAATTCGAGATTTAAAGAAATATTAATTGTTTATGTTGGAAAGAGAACCTTCGCTTGGAGGTTCTTTTTTTGCTATTTACGGCATGAATTTTGTATTTCTATGCATAGGATTATTACATTATATTGAGTAAAAACTTTGTACATTTTCGTCAATTTGACCAGATGGATTGCGGGCCCACGTGCTTACGCATGATAGCAAAGCACCATGGCAAAAATGTAAATATTCAATATCTTCGTGAAAAATGCCAAATAAACAAGGAAGGTGTTTCGCTCAAAGGGATAAGCAAGGCGGCTGATGCCTTGGGATACAGGTCTTTGGGTGTCAAAATTACTTTTGATTTACTGAGGGAAGCTCCGTTGCCTTGCATCGTACATTGGGATCAAAACCACTTTGTGGTGGTCTATGATATTAAACAGAAGGGTAAAAAAACTAAGGTTTTTGTGGCTAATCCAGGCACTGAAAACGAGGTTTATACACAGGAAGAATTTGAGGAGCATTGGATTAGTTTCGAAGAAAAAGAAGGTATTGCACTTTTGCTTGAAACCACGCCTAAATTTGCAGAATTTGAAAACCAAGATACCTTAGAAGCTCTAAGTTTTAAGCGTATTGGTAGTTATTTGGTCAAATTCAAAGCCCTCATTTTTCAATTATTTATAGGTTTGCTGGCTGGCACACTCATTTCGATGATATTGCCATTTCTGACACAATCGGTGGTTGATACCGGAATCCAGACCAAAAATCTCAGTTTCATTTATTTGGTTTTTATTGCCCAACTGATGCTGTTTTTGGGTAGAACAGGCCTCGAATTTATTAGAAGTTGGCTGCTTTTACATATAAGTATGCGGCTTAACCTTACCATAATATCGGATTTTCTGATAAAACTACTCAGTCTGCCGCCTTCATTTTTCGATACCAAAATGACAGGTGATATACTTCAACGTATAGATGATCACCATGAAATCGAGTCGTTTTTGTCTTCCACCACACTTAGCTTTGTATTCAACTTCTTTACTTTTATTGTATTTGGCTTTGTTTTGGCCTATTACGATCTCCAAATATTTGCTATATATTTGATTAGTGGGGTTTTATATGTTTTTTGGGTAAGGTTCTTTCTGAAAAGAAGACGTTCTATAAATCAAACCAGATTTACTTACTCGGCACAAAATCAGTCTAAGATTATCCAGATGATCAACGGTGTTCAGGATATAAAACTTACCAATTCGGAGCAAGACAAACGTTGGGAGTGGGAGAATCTGCAAATAAAAATTTTCCGACTGAACCTTAAAAACTTGGCTCTGGAACAATTTCAAACCTCAGGTGCCTTAATTATAAATGAAGGTAAAAATATCATCATATCGTTTATAGCGGCCAAAGAGGTGATTGAGGGAAATCTTACACTCGGTGGCATGATGGCTTTGCAGTATATTGTGGGGCAACTCAACGGACCGATAGACAGTTTGGTAGGCTTTATTCAGCATTACCAAGACGCCAAAATCAGTCTAGAACGTCTCAATGAAATTCATACTTTGATTGATGAAGAACCACTCGAAAACTCTTTCGTCCAAAATTTCAATACAGAAGGAAATATCACAATAGAAAATTTGGAGTTTGCCTACCCGGGAATTGATAAGCCCACTTTGCGAAATATCAATATTGAGATACCGGCTGGAAAAGTTACGGCCATAGTAGGTTCAAGTGGCTCTGGCAAAACCACTTTATTGAAACTTTTACTCCGTTTTTATGAACCAAATTCGGGTAAAATAAGCATAGGAGACTCAAACTTGAGTAATATTTTGCCAAGTGCTTGGCGGCAAGAGTGCGGCACTGTCATGCAGGAAGGCTATATTTTCTCTGACTCCATAGCCAAAAATATAGCAGTAGGAGTAGAGAAAATTGACCATGAAAGACTTTTTCATGCTGTAAAAGTGGCGAATATAGCTCCATTTATAGAACAACTGCCCACAGGCTATAATACCAAAATAGGAGATGAAGGCATCGGTGTAAGCCAAGGGCAAAAACAACGGATTTTAATAGCCCGATCGGTTTATAAAAATCCCAGCTACATATTTTTTGATGAAGCAACAAATGCATTAGATGCCAACAATGAGCGTATCATCATGCAAAATCTCAATAGTTTTTTCAGAGGCAAAACAGTAATAGTGGTGGCTCATAGATTAAGCACCGTCAAAAATGCCGATCAGATAATTGTTCTCGAAAATGGCCAAGTGGCAGAGGTGGGTTCGCACGAAACCTTGATTCAAAAACGTGGTTTTTATTATTCTTTAGTCAAAAATCAACTAGAACTCGGTTAAAACTATGGAAGAAAACAACTACGATAAGAAATATACCCAAGACCACCTCAGCATGCGAATTCTCGACGCCTCTGGGGATGACAAACCTTTGGGCAAAAGTGGCAATTTCGAAAAGGATCACTACAGTGGTTCGGAGGTGCTTGGTATCAACCAGAGCATTAAAGATTTGGTGGGCAAAATTCCGGCAAAACCTCAGGAACGTAAACTAAAAGGCCTTGGAAAAGCAGATAGAAGCGATTTGGTGAAGGAAGTTCTAGAGGCTCCACCGTCGTGGTTGGTGAAATGGGGAAGCACTTGGACACTTCTGGTCGTGATTATGATTTTGGCCATTAGCTGGTTTATTGAATACCCCGATTTGGTAAAAGGTGCTGTTCAAATTACAAGCGAAGATATAGCAAAGGCAGTAAATGCAAAAAAAGATGGGCTTCTGGACGAGATTTATGTAAAAGAAGGCCAATTTGTGAAGAAAAATCAAAGGATAGGTAGAATGGAATCTATTGCCAATCCACAGGAAGTTGAAAAACTAAAAACGTATTTGCTTGATATTCAAAGAGAAATAACAAATAATAAAGCAACATCAAAAGTGCCGAATTCTTTTCGGGAGTTTAACGGGCTGGGCGAACTTCAGCAGGATTTTCAAAGTTTTGCTCAGGTTTTTACTTCCAAAAGCAACTTCGACCCCTCGGGAGTAGAGTCAGAGAGGATTGGCATACTGAATAAAGATTTGGAGGAGATTGAAGAACTAGACGACAATCTCAGGAAGCAAATAAACAATTACCAGTCAGACTACAACTTAGCAAAGGAGGAATACGCAAATCAACAAAAGCTGAACAAAAAGGGGCTTATTTCGGCCAATGAATTGCGTGCTGCCGAAAGCAAAATGATAGCCAAAAGGCAGCAAATTGACCAATTGGTTTCGTCATTTAATACCAATCAGCTTCAAAAAAATCAGAAAAGACAAGAGATATTGCTGGTGAAAAAAGGAAAAGTTGAGCAAAGTTCTCTTTTTACACAAGAAGTTAATAAATTATTGTTGGCCATCGAAAATTGGGAGAAAACGCACTATTTACTCGCTTCTACGGACGGCAAATTGATTTACTTAAAAAATATTCAGGCCAATCAACAACTACGGAATGGCGAAAATCTATTTTACGTTTTGCCAAATGCTACCCAAGCTTTCGGCGAAATGTTTGTCGGTCAATACAACATCGGAAAAATAAAAGTGGGCCAAAGGGTCATACTCAAATTTGACGGTTATCCTTATCAAGAATTTGGTACGATGGACGCCAAAATAGCCTCAATCTCAGATATTCCGATAGACTCTGTTTATAAAATAAAGGTATTGTTGCCTAGTAATCAGCTGATTACTTACAATAAAAATGTTCAGATAAAAGTCGGTATGACGGCCTCTGGCGAAATAGTAACAGAAGATTTGCGGTTAATAGAAAAGCTTTTTTACGAAATAAGACGATATGTCAAAAGGTAAATTTATATTCTTTTTGCTTTGCATTGTTATGCAGTTTTCCAGTTCGTGGGCTCAGAAACCACTGTCTTTGGAAAATTGTATAGATATGGCATTGGCCAATAACCAGGACTACAAGAATATTTCTTTACGGACCAAAATTGCGGACATAAAAAGAGGCCAGGCTGAGTTAGAAAAGTATCCATCGCTTTCTAGTGATTTTTCACAAGGCTTTAATTTGGGTAGAAATGTGGATCCATTTAGTAACCAATTTGTGACCAAACCCATCAATTCAGCTAATCTCGGATTTTCCTCCAGCACCATACTTTACAATGGTGGGCAAATCAAAAATACCATTCGACTCAACGAGCTTGAAAAAAATAAAGTACAACTGGAGGCCGAAAAATCAAAGATAGAGATTAAACAAAATGTAGCCTTGGCCTACTTGGAGGTGGTACTGAAAAAGGAAATTCTGAGAATAAAAAAAGAGCAGAAGAATATTGTTGAAGAACAAATAAAGAGGAACAATGCCTTGTCCGAGCTTGGCAATGAAGCTGCTGGCAACAAAATAGATCTTTCTGCTCAGCTCGAAAATGAGATCTATCAGATTGTGGAGGCTGAGGCTAATCTTAGGCTTGCAAAAATTAACCTTTCGAGATTACTTAACCAGAAGGATTTACAAGATTTTGATGTACAAGAACCTGCCAATATTGCAATGGCCAATCCAAGTTTGAGTAGCAGTATCGTTGGCGTAGCACACCTCAAACAAAAACAATTGGAGATAAATCAGGCAGATATAAATGTTTTGTTGAGCGAAAGCCAGAAAAAACCTTCAGTATTTTTTAATGGTGGACTTTTTTCTAATTTTTCTAGCGAAGCACCACCTAGATTTAAGATTTTGGGTGGAACCCCAAAACAAGAAACTATTCAAATTCCCAATCAATTCATTCAAGTCGAAAATCAGCGGATTCCTGTTTCTCAATTGGTGACCATTCCCAATGTCAAAGAAACAAATTTTGGGTATTTCAATCAGCTGGTGTCCAACTTTGGGCTCGGCTTGAAGGTTAATTTTCAATATCCTATTTACGATCGAGGATTAAGGAATTCTCAGATACAGTCGCAGAAAATAGAAAAACTCATTGCCCAAAATAATTATATCAAAACAGAGCAAGAAATTTCGAATCAGTTAAAAGAGTACAAAACATACATTGAGATTTCGAAAAATAAATATACCCAAGCCCAAAATCAAGAAAAGGCCCAGCAGAAGGCCTTTGAACTCTCCAAAAT
This sequence comes from Leadbetterella sp., assembly GCA_035299025.1. Classification (GTDB taxonomy): domain Bacteria; phylum Bacteroidota; class Bacteroidia; order Cytophagales; family Spirosomataceae; genus Leadbetterella. The sequence continues at coordinate 1,490,503 of DATGXK010000007.1, read as the reverse complement.
GCGTTTTGAGGAAGGCATTATAAGATTTGCTGAGTTTAATTTGGCCAAACTAAATTTGGAGTCTGCCAAATCAAATGTACTTCAAAACAAGCTTAATTTTTACTATTACACCTTGGTTTACAAGTATTTTTTCGAATAATTCGGCTATTCGTTCAGTTTAACATCCTCCAAATTGGACGTTTCTTCTTCGGTAAAAAGATTGTAAATAACCTTGAAAGTTTTGTTGAAAGGTGTTTCGAGCGAAAAACCACCAGGACCAAATCCGTCGGTGATGTCAAGGGTAAAATGAGAAAATTTCCAATATTCAAACAAATCTCGGTCGACCCAAAATTCAAATCCTCGAACAGTACCTATGCACACATCGCCAAGTCTTAGGTAAAATCCGCCTTTCTCAACACACTGGGGCTGAGTGCCCTCACAGCAGCCTCCGGCTTGATAAAACATCAAATCACCGAATTTTTCGGAAAGTATATCTATCATTTCCAAAGCTTTTTCGGTAGCAGCCAATCTTTTTATTTTTTCCATAAACAGAAATTTAAACTCAAAAAGCTCAATAGATATGAAGCTAAATTTTATTGTAGCCGATTTTCTAATTAGTTTTTTTGGGTTAAAAACCGCAAATTCAACAAAAAATAGAAATTTGCGAACTTGCGGCTGTGAACTACACTTTATTTAATCTCAAAAGAAACCCAGCTTATTTTTGTTGTACGAAATAAGCATATTTTTAGACTGACGGTAGTGTCCAAGCATCATTTTGTGATTTTCTCTACCAACACCAGACTGCTTGTAGCCACCGAATGGTGCACCTGCAGGGTATGCATGGTATTGATTGACCCAAACACGTCCGGCTTGTATAGCCCTAGGTACGGTGTAAAGTTCATGGGCATCGCGAGTCCAAACACCGGCACCGAGTCCATAAAGTGTGTCATTGGCTATTTCAATAGCTTCTTCTGTTGATTTGAAAGTTGTAACTGCCAACACCGGTCCGAATATTTCCTCTTGGAATATTCTCATTTTATTGTGCCCCTTAAAGAGGGTAGGTTGAATGTAATAACCACCTTCGAGGTCGCCACCCAAATGATTTACATCACCCCCACAAAGCAATTCGGCTCCTTCTTCTTTACCGAGTTTTATATAAGAAAGTATCTTATCTTTTTGAATTTGAGATGCTTGTGCTCCCATCATTACTGTTGGGTCTAGTGGGTTTCCTACTTTTATGGCCTTCACTCTTTCCAAAACTTTGGCGATGAATTTGTCATAGATAGACTCGTGAACCAACAAACGTGAAGGACATGTGCAGACTTCTCCTTGGTTTAGTGCAAAAAGTACCACACCTTCTATCGCTTTGTCGAGAAATGCATCATCGGCATCCATAACAGAAGGGAAGAAAATATTAGGTGATTTTCCACCCAGTTCGAGCGTTACTGGGATGATATTTTCGGTGGCATATTGCATTACCATTCGTCCGGTAGCCGTGGAACCCGTAAATGCAGCTTTAGAAACTTTGGGATTTGTAACCAATGTTCGGCCTAGCTCAGCACCGAATCCGTTTACAATATTTATCACACCTGCAGGTATAAGGTCTTCAATGAGTTCCATCAACACCATGATAGATATCGGTGTACTTTCTGCAGGCTTTAGTACCACGCAGTTGCCGGCTGCTAAGGCAGGAGCAAGTTTCCAAACGGCCATTAGTATCGGGAAATTCCAAGGGATTATCTGTGCCACCACACCAATAGGTTCATGGACGATTATGGAAACCGTATCGGCATCGAGTTCGGAAATGCTTCCTTCTTCGGCACGAATAACACCCGCAAAATACCTAAAATGATCAATGGCCAATGGTAAATCTGCGGCTAAAGTCTCCCTAACGGCTTTTCCGTTGTCCATGGTCTCTACTGCTGCAAGATGTGGCAGATGGGCCTCAATCCTGTCGGCAATTTTATTTAATATAATGCTTCTTTCTGTTGAAGATGTTTTACTCCAAGTTTTAAAAGCATCATGAGCAGCATTTACGGCCATTTCTATATCCATCTTTGCCGAGTGTGCGGCTTTTGACATTACCTTGCCATCTACTGGCGATACCACCTCAAAATATTGCCCTGTAGAAGGTGGAGTCCATTTTCCGTTGATATAATTGTCATAATGAGGTTTTAAACTTGGTTTGGCAACCAGATTACTGTTTTTGCTTGACATAGTTTTCTTTATTTAAGTTTATCAAATAGATTTGATACAAAAGAATCTTTATATTTTTATATTTATTAGCATTATTCTACACTGCGATTTCATTTTTCTACTGTTCAGTTGTACAATTCTGCTTGTAGTTGCACAATTCTCTCATTTTTTCGGATAAAGGCTTGTTTGGATAATACTATTTTTTGAGGAAAAAATAATATTCTTTATTTTTAATAAAAATATCGAAGATGTTAAACCTCAGTGCGGCACATTACGAAAACCGAAAACTCGAAAACCATGTCGAGAATAGAACAGTGCATACCCTCAAAAACGCAGAGTTGAATATTTTTGAAACTCATTTGCAGGCATCGCAAGTATATCTTAGGTTTCCTCAACCAGTACTGGCCAGTATGATAAAAGGTAAGAAAGTCATGCATCTTGATGGTTCACCGGCATTCGGTTTTTTACCTGGCGAATCGGTGATTTTACCATCTAATGAGAAGATGGTGATTGATTTTCCTGAGGCGTCTTCTCAGAATCCTACGCAATGTCTGGCCCTTGCACTTTCTGAAGAAAAACTGCAAGAAGCGGTCGATTTATTGAACAACAGAGGTACCAAACAAAATGGCTTGGAGTGGTCTATGATGGATTATAACTATCATTTTACCAATGATATAGCTATCAATCAGATTCTTCAGCGTTTGATTTTTATTTTTACGGAAAACCATCCGTCAAAAGATATTTTTTCAGATTTATTAATTCAAGAATTGGTGATCAGAATACTTCAAACGGAGACAAAATCTATGTATTTGAAAAAATCTCTGACCGATGCCAACAACGACAGGATTTCTTATGTCATAAAATTTATTAGAGAGAATATAACGGAGGATTTGTCTATTGAGCTTTTGAGCGAGAAAGCTTATATGAGCGAATCTAATTTTTATAGAACTTTCAAACACGAATTGGGGTCTTCGCCCAACGATTTCATCATAGAGGAGCGTCTTAAGGTAGCTGAAAGTCTTCTCCGAAATCCCCGAATGAGCGTAAAGGAAGCCTACTTGGCCTCCGGTTTCAATAGTTTCTCTTATTTCTGCCGAATTTTTAAGAAGAAAAAGAATCTTTCTCCCACTGAGTTTAAGGAGAAATCTAATATTATGGCATGAGTTTCACTTCATAATTTGCATTTTTGTGTTTTAGTAATCTTTTTAACTAAAATATCAGAAATGAAATTCACTATTTTACTTAGTTTTCTAGTTTGTTCTTGTTATTATTCAATTTCTCAAAAACCTCGTCCACGAGATTTGGGCTTGGAATTTGGAGTTCTCAAGACTGGCAAACTAAATGCTATTACAGACGTGCCCGGAGTTAAGGTCGGTCACTTTACACTTCATAAAAATTCGGATATTCACACTGGCATTACCGCAATTATTCCATCAAATGGAAATATTTTCCAAAATAAACTCTATGCAGCCATTCATATTGGAAATGGTTTTGGAAAACTGGCGGGTTACTCGCAGGTTGAGGAACTAGGAAATATAGAAACACCGATATTGCTTACCAACACTATGGCTGTATCTACTGGCATAGACGCTTTAATTGATTACACCCTGTCGGATCCTGAAAATCAGAATGTTAAAAGTGTGAATGCGGTGGTTGGAGAAACAAACGACGGCAATTTAAATGATATTAGAAGACGTATTTTGACAAAAGCCAATATGTTGGAGGCTCTCAGTAATGCAAAAGATGGAAAAGTGGATGAAGGCAATGTAGGAGCTGGAGCAGGAACTGTGTGTTTTGGATACAAAGGTGGTATAGGAACCTCATCGAGAGTTTTACCGAAATCAAAAGGAGGGTATAATTTGGGGGTTTTGGTGCAGACTAATTTTGGCGGTGTACTCCAAATTGGTGGTGTTGAGGTGGGTAAAGTTATTGATAATCATAAGTTTACGCAACTAGAAAAGGAATATGAAGATGACGGTTCATGCATGATGGTGGTTGTCACGGACGCACCACTTGATGCCAGAAACCTTAAAAGATTGGCAGCTAGAGCCATGTTAGGTCTGGCACGAACGGGAGGTATTGCGGCCAATGGTAGCGGTGATTACGTGATTGCGATATCAACTTCACCAGATTTAAGAGTGTCACATAGTACAAATGAAAAATTCGAGATAACCAAAGTTTTGAGAAATAACGAGATGGATTTGCTCTTTCAGGCTGTTATTGAAACTACTGAGGAGGCCATTATCAATTCCCTTTTTGCAGCTGAAGATATAAAGGGGTTTAATGATTTCGAAGCCAAGGCACTTCCGGTAGAAAAAGTTTTACAGTTAATCAAAAAAAAATAAATCACCTCAGCAAAGCTAGGGTGATTTATAATTCAGGAAAATAAACTTTTTTTTAGTCTAATGCTATGCTTGAGATAAGCGTTTCTTTCGAATGCGTATCTTCATCAAGAACCTTTACCATTATTTTATCTTGGCCATCAATGATTCTTGTAATTTCAATTCTTTCTTTGGCTTTATGGTCAATAAATAGGTAGCTTTCTCTAAATTTCACCGCACCAAGACCTTCAGAAAAGTCCATGGCATTGTCGAAAATAATCGGTACTACCAATTTGCCTTTATTGTCAATATATCCAAATTTTTTGTTCACGCTTACTACAGCCATTCCGTTTGAAAAGGCTCTGATATTCTCAAAAATTGGCTCAACGACTGTTTCACCTTTGCTGTTCATAAAACCCCAAAGGCCAAACTTTTTAAAGCCAAACAAACCTTCAGAGGATTCTTCTATGTACTGAAAGTTTTGGGTTGTAATTGCACCTTTATTGTCCATTAAACCAAACATTCCGTCTTTCTCGAACACCGCAAGGCCATTTTTAAATGCTGAAATATTGTTGTAACCGAAGTCTACAACCATTTTGGCTTTTTTGTTAATTACACCATATTTACCATTCGATTTCACTGAGGCCAAGCCTTCGCTGAATGCTGATGCTGCTTCGTATATCGGTTCAATAACCGTAGCACCTTTGGAATTAATATAACCAAATTTGTTATTAACTTTAACAAGAGCAAGTCCGTCAATAAATGAGCTCGCAAAATCGTATTTTGCTTCTATTTTAAGGGCACCTGTCTTGTCTATAAAACCTACTTTACCGTTTTTCTCAATCAAAGCCATACCTTCAGAAAAACTTGTGGCAAAATCATAAATAGGGGCAACCACTTCTTCTCCCTTCGTGTTAATGTAACCGAATTTGCCATTTTGCTTGCACAAAGCTAGACCATCGTTGAAGTTTTCGAGATATTCATATTTGAATTCTACTATAGGTAGCCCGTTTGAGCTAATGATGGCATACTTCTTTTCGTTTCTAACAACCGCGTAGTTGTTTTCGAAATCATTGGAGTAGTCAAAAACGCAAGGAATCGCCAAAGAACCTTCTTTGTCGATGTAACCAAACTTTCCGTTTAGGAGTATTTTAGAAAATCCGCTGGAATATTTATAACCCGCAACAAATTTCTTTGTGTTTTGTCCAAAAGTGGCGACTACTGCAAGTAATGCAAAAGCCAATGTAAGTAGAGTTTTATTTTTTTCCTGTAACATGGGTAGTATAATTATGCAAATACTACTTCAATTCTCGTGCCATTTTTTTGTTTTTTGAAGAGAAAATATTTTTAAGATTTTTTATAAATTTATTATAAGTGGATGTTTTTGCTGTAAGGTGTTGATTGTCAAGATATGTTTTCGAACTGAATTTCGTACAATTTAGTGTAAAGACCGTCCAATTCTAAAAGTTGTTGATGCGTGCCAACTTCCTTTATCTCACCTTTTTCAAGCAATATGATTTTATTCGCCTTTTGAATCGTACTCAGTCTATGGGCTATCACTATAGAAGTTCGGTTCTTCATAAGCTTTTCTATGGCGTTTTGAATAAGCTCTTCCGATTCAGAATCTATCGACGAGGTGGCTTCGTCGAGAATGATGATTTTAGGATTTTGAAGAAGAACCCTAACAAATGATAACAGCTGCCTTTGCCCCATTGAAAGTGTAGCACCGCGTTCCATTACTTCATAATCGTATTGCCCCGGCAATTTCATGATAAACTCATGTACCCCAACTTCTTTGGCTGCCGCAATAATCGTTTCATCTGAAATACTTTCGTCGCCCATACGTAGGTTCTCGGCTATACTTCCCTTGAACAGAAAAACATCTTGCAAAACCACGCCAATTTGACTTCTTAGATTTTCTAAATTCCAGTTGGCAATATCTTGATCATCTACCAATATTTTTCCCTTGTTTATGGAATAAAAACCATTTAATAAACTAATTATAGAGGTTTTTCCTGCTCCAGTGGCTCCAACAAAGGCCACAGATTCACCAATTTCGGCTTCAAAATTCAAATCCTTAAGCACCCATTGTTCATCAATATAGGCAAACCATACATTTTGAAATCTCACAGCTCCCTTTATTTCTCTCTTTTCTCGAAATTCCTTTTCGTTGTTTTCAATGTCATCAAGAATTTCTATTATTCGAGAAACACTTACTACACCCATTTGCAAGGTATTTATTCTATCCGCAATCATTCTTATGGGCCTAAAAAATTGATTGATAAACATTATAAAGGCGGTGATAGTGCCGTAGCTAACTTCATGATTGATCAGACCTTGTGCACCATACCAAACTATGAGTCCCACACCCAAGGCCGAAATAACATCGGCAACGGGAAAGTATACGGAATAATAAAGAATAGATTTTATGTTGGCATTGCGGTGTTCTATATTGAGATTTTTGAATTTTTCATGTTCTTGTTTCTGAACATTGAAAATCTGAATCAAACTCATGCCTGAAATTCGCTCCTGCACAAAGGCATTTAGGTTGGCCACTGCATTGCGAACTTGATTGAACGATTTTTTTACTTTTTCCTTAAAAATATATGTACTGATAAGCAAGAGCGGTATGGTGCTAATGCTGATTAGTGTGAGTTTCCAATCGAGATAAAACATCACAGAAATGATGAGAATTAGCTGGAGAAAGTCTCCAGCAATGGCAGCAAAACCCGAGCTAAAGACTTCTGACAGAGATTCAACGTCAGAGATTGTTCTTGTAACTAACTTACCGATGGGAGTTTGGTCGTAATATTTGAGTTTTAGATGAATGATCTTTTGAAATACCTGCTGCCTGATATCGTGTATAATTTGTTGGCTAAGCCATCCAGCCTCATAGGTATTGAAATAAGAAACCACGGAGTTGAGCACCAAAAGGCCAATCATTACGAGTAAATTAAGTGCTAAAGAATTATAGTTACCTTTGGCAATGGGTCCATCAATGGTGGCTTGAATCAATAGGGGTAGAGCTGGTGCCAAAAGAGCACCGAGAATAATTAGGAAAACCAATAGATAGAACTTCTGACTGTAAGGTTTTAGAAAGCCAAAAAGTCGCTTGAGTATCTGATAATCAATTATTTTTTTATCTGCTTCCAAAGTAGTTTTTTTTGAGAATTAATATTTTTAGTTTCAAAAAAGATTAGGTGGAAATTAGTATTTTTGTACACCTTAATCTTTAAAAATGCACGTATGCTGTCCAAAGTGCAAAAATGAGCCCAATCCTCTTGAAAAATGGGAATGTTTTTGCGGAGAACACTTCAACCACTTCGATACCGAGGGTACTTGCCCAAGTTGCGGATACTCACACGAGTATACCGAATGCCAAACCGACCATTGTCAAGAAATTTCGCTTCACCTAGATTGGTACTCTACAATTAAAAAAAATCTAAGGGATTTGAAATTGACTTTAGACCTCATTATTGGCTAGGAATCTTTCCCCAAGGCCTCTTTCATAAAACCCATGCCGTAGGCAAAAAGTTGTATAAATGCTGCTGGAATACTCTTGATTCCGACCGCTATGCTTTTATTTCCGATGGTTGAGCTTATAAATATGACTGAGAAGTACAACATTAATATGGCTATGGAAGCGATAAACAGTCCCTTATTTATTAGAAATTGAAGAGGCAAAGAGAGCACAAAACAAGTGAAAACCACTGGGAAGAAATGAACCAATTTCAGCTCTTTTGGAAAAAACCTCCAAATATTTATTCGAGCTCTGCCGAAAAAGAACAGTTGTTTGTAAAACTGGCTTAAGCTAGTTCTTCTTTTGTGATATATGTATGCCTCGGGAAGGAGTCGAACTTTAAAACCTGCTTCGATAATACGGATACTATACTCAATGTCTTCGCCCATTCGGGTGATTTTATAGCCACCTACTTTTTTATAGACTTCTCGTGATAGGCCAAAATTGAAGCTTCTTGGGTGGAATTTACCACCAAGATTATTGTTCTTTCCTCGTGTTCCTCCTGTTGTCCAGAGCGAAGTCATAGCAAAATTTATCGCCTTTTGCGTATTACTAAATGACTCATGTGCAGCGTCTGGCCCTCCATAGGCATCTAAATATTCGTTTTCAAAGTATTTCTGTACATTTTCGAAGTAGTTTTCAGGTATAATGGCATCAGAGTCGAATTGTACGAAATAATCGCCACTTGCTCTCTCAAAACCATAGTTTCGAGCAAAGCCTTGTCCTGCATTATCTTTGTAGAAATATTTTATTTCTAGTACCTCTTTGTATTTCTGAACAACATCCTCGCATTTGTCTTTTGAGCCGTCTTCTACAATAATAACCTCAAAATTTTTGAATGTTTGACGGGTCAAACTCTCAAGAAGCTCATCTATTTCTTCAGGTCGATTGTAAATTGGAATTACAATAGAGTATTTTCTCATTTGCCGGTTTTGATTTCTTTCAAACTTTCGTGGCTGGCTTTGAGTATTTTCTTAACCAATTTTTTGTCTATTTTGGTGGAAATAAACAGCGATTCGAACTGGCTAGGAGCTAAATATACCCCTTTTTCGAGCATTAGGTTGAAGTACTGACCGAAGGTTTTGGTATCGCAGCTTTTGGCTGTTTCGTAATCAACTACATGCTGATTGGTGAAAAACAAACTGTACATCGAACCGATTTGGTTAATAGTGTAGTCCATTTCTAGTTCGTTGAGTGATTTTCTTAGGCCATTGGCGATATCGGCCCCTGCTTCATCCAAATCCTTGTAAATACTTGGGTTTTTCTTCAAATGCTGGAGCATCTCAATACCCGCCGACATAGCTATTGGGTTGCCTGAAAGTGTACCCGCTTGGTACATTGGCCCCGAGGGTGATACCATTTCCATGATTTCCTTTTTGCCGCCATAAGCACCTACAGGCATACCACCACCTATAATTTTACCCATCGTAGTGAGGTCAGGCGTTATACCAAATCGTTCTTGAGCTCCACCGATGGCTAGCCTAAAACCAGTCATAACTTCATCAAAAATCAATACAATATTCTCTTTTGTGCAAATGTCTCGGATAAATTCAAGATAGCCAGGGTTTGGGAGAACACAACCCATGTTGCCTACCACGGGCTCTAGAATAAGGCCTGCTATTTTTCCCTTATTCTTCTTTATTATGTCAGTAAGGGCCTTCGTATTGTTGTAAGGTACCGTAAGCGTATCGTTTGCGGTGGCTTGGGTTACACCAGGGCTGTCTGGATGCCCCATACTCATGGCTCCACTGCCTGCTGCAATAAGAAACGCATCACCATGACCGTGATAGCAGCCTTCAAACTTGATTATTTTGTCTTTTCCAGAATAGGCTCGAGCAAGTCTGATGGCCGACATGGTGGCTTCAGTTCCTGAATTCACCATTCGCACCATTTCCACTGATGGTACTAAGTCACATATTAACTTGGCCATGGTCACCTCTTTTTTGGTAGGTGCACCAAAAGAAAATGAGGATTTTACGGCTTTTCGGACAGCGTTTTCTATGGGATTAAAAGCATGCCCAAGAATCATCGGACCCCAAGATCCAATAAGGTCAATGTATTTGTTGTTATCCTCGTCGGTAAGGTATGCTCCCTTGGCTCGTTTTATAAACCTCGGATTGCCTCCAACGGATTTGAATGCTCTTACGGGCGAATTGACGCCACCTGGAATGTATTGTTTTGCTTCTTCGAAAAGCTTTGTACTGTTTTTGTTTTTCATTGGTTATCTAAAAATCTCCTCAAACGCCTCGTTCTTGTATTTTACTATCGGTACTATTAAATTCTCTTTTGTTTTTCCTCTAAAATCAAACCCACTCAAAAGATAATCGTCTGTGTATTCACCCGACTCTATATTGAGTTTGAAAATATCCTTTCCATCTTTCATCATTCTACTGAAATACAATACCAAGTCATAACCGGCATAAGCGTAGTATGAAGGTGGTGCAGCCATTTTTTCTAAAAAAGACTTTTCAAATAGTCGAACCTGTTCTTTATCCTTTGCTACATATTCGGGGTATATCAACGATACATTTTCGGTAAAAGTACTTCCACTTATTTTATCCCATGCAAAAGAAGCGGCCGTACAAATGATTTCTGTGTTGATTTTACTGTAAGATACGCTCTGTAGAAACTTAACTCCCTGATTGTTGTCTGCTGCTAGGAAAACATGGCCAGTTTCGGGGCTCAGTTTTTGTAAGTTTCCACTAAATTTCTTGAAAGTAGTAATGGTATATCCCTTTTTTAAGGCCTCTTCTCTGTAAATGTTCGCAAAAAGCGAGTCTTTCTTGGCATTGCCAAAGTATATACTAACCGTTTTCTTATGGTTTAACCCTGCAACGTACTCCAATGTTTTTTTTGATTGAAGAAGATGTGAAGGCTGCAATAGAAAAATACTGTTGCCATCTTTCAGCAGACTCAAGTTGTTGGAAAGCGGATGAACTTGCACTATTTTATTGTTCACCGCAAACTCTACGGCCTCGGCGTTTGGGTCTGGGTAAAGTGGGCCCACTATCAGATCGAGGTTTTTAAAGCCATCTCTTTTTTCAAGAATTTCAAAATCATATTTTGATTTTTTTACATCAAAACTATGAAGTTTTACTTCAATCCCTTGGTTTTTTAGTTGTTCGGTGGCTATCTCCATACCTGCGTAGAGCTCGTAGGTATATTTATTTGAAGCAATGCTATTGGTGACATCATTAAGATTATAGGGCAATAACACACCGAAATCAAGGCTTGCAATCGACTCTTTACTTGTGTTCTGGGTTGAACTGCTTGACTTTTTGTTTTTATTGGCGGCCTCTTTAAATTTAAACCTATTGGTGAGCATGTCCGAAATCTCCAAGTCATCTTTAGAGTTATATCTATTGGCTTGGATTTTTTCAACCAAATTTTTGGCAAGGATTTCTTGCGTCGGAAACTTAAAATAGAGTTCCTTTAGGGTTGAAATGCTTTTGATTTTGGGAATATACTTATTCAGCATTTCAACTTTTATTTTGTCATATTCAGTATCTTGTATGGTTTCAAGGCTCTTTAGACCTTCTTCAAAATAATTCTCCCCAAAATTTAAATCGGCATAAATGATTCTAGCCTCGTTAATCTTGTCCCAATCGTAGAAATTCTCGAATAAAGACCTGAAAATAACTCTGCTCTGGTATAAGTTTCCTTTGTTTTTAGAAGTTAGGGCATTGTAATAATAGGCATAGGGCACCATCGGGTTGGAATAGTTTCTGGAGCATAGCGGCGTAAGTTTTTGGCCAGCCTGCTCATATTGTCCGTCGGCAAAGAGTTGCACAGCTTTTTTGTATTCGATAAGGTAAGCTTGGTCGTTTAGCGATTGACCTTTGGCTATCGAAATAAAACCCAACACGATTAGAAATACTTTTTTCATTTTAAAGTTGAGGCTTCTTTTTGGGTGTAACAAAAAATGCTCTACAAATCTAAAACTTGTAGAGCACTTTTTTATTTCTTTTTTCTCGAATTTTTCAATTCGTCGCTTTGTTTTTTCATTTCTTCCGAAGCCTGGAGTTGTTTTTGGATAAAATCTCCAAACTTGCTTTTTTTCTGAGGCTTGGTGTGATAGTTCTTTCTATTCTTCTCGAGAATCGCCAAAATTTTATCTTCATCGATAAACTTCCGTACTATCAATTGCTGAGCAATGGTAACTACGTTTGATACCAAGTAGTAGAAACTCAATGCAGCTGGGAAACTATTTAGCACAAAGAAAAACACCAAAGGGAAGATGTATGACAGTTTTTTCATGTCCACAGGGCCTGGTTGATCTGGCGTAACTTGGTTGTTGTAGTAGGTAAACGCCAAAGACGATATGGTCATCAATACCACAAAAAGACTTATGTGGTGCCCGATTATTGGCAAGTTGAAGCCCCAGTTTATGAGTGAGTCATAAGTGGAGAGATCGTTGGCCCAAAGGAAGTTTTTCTGCCTAAACATCAGCATATTAGGGAAAAGGAAGAAAACCGACATTAATATTGGCATTTGCAACAATAGTGGCACACAACCGCTCAATGGACTTACGCCTACTTGTTGATACAGCTTCATGGTTTCTTGCTGAACTTTCACGGCGTCGTCACCGACTTTCTCTTTGATGGCCGCAATTTCAGGAGCCAATACCCGCATTTTCGCTGAGCTTACGTAAGATTTATAGATTAGTGGTGTAAGCGTAATCTTAATCATCAAAACTACAATGATAATCAGAAGACCGTAGTTGCTTACAAAAGACTCCACCCAGTTGAAGAGTGGCACAAAAACGTATCTGTTGATAGGCTTTACAATATCATAACCAAGGTAAAGGTTTTTCTGGAAGTCGTTTCCGACACTCTTCAAGGCATCCAAGTCGTTTGGACCGAAAAAATATTTGAGAGCAACTTTGTTTTGGCTCAAGTCTGTATACGGGATCTGAGCAGTGACTTTACCCAATTTAACCACTGAGCTATCCATTTGTGGAGTTTTTAGGTCAAATTGGCCTTTTTCGAAAAAGCCATTCTCAGAAACAACACCTGCGGTAAAATATTTTTGTTTGAATGAAAACCATTTGATAGGCTGTTCGGCGTTTTCGTTTTCGTCTGATGTACTCCCAAGACCCAAATCTTCAAAAGTTTCTTCTTTGTCAAAATAGTTGATTTGAGCGGCTTTACGGTTTTCTGCTAAATCGTTTTCCAAAACTCTCATTGGGTTTTCCCAAATGAGCGTTGAAGGTGCGTTTTTCAAAACTGCAGAAAGGCCATTGGTTTTGATTTCTTGCTTGATTTCGAAGCCTTTACCTTTTATGGTGTATGTTTTCTCAATTGAACCTCCAGAAATTGGTGTTGAGAAAGTAATGTTGTCTGATTTTTCACCCGAAACCTTGACCGAAGTCTTTGAAGGGGCAAAGTTGAGGTTAGAAAGGCTCAAATCGCCTGAGTTGGTTGATATTTGAAAATCAAACGCGGTGTTTTTACCATCAAACAACACCATCGCCTCGTTTTTGTTGGCTGAGTATGAGTCAAAAGTCTTGTAGTTTTTAAGCTCTACTTTTACTATTTTGGCACCTCTGCTCGACATCGTCACTATTATGTCGTCGTTTTCGGCGGTTACCGTTTGCTCTGTGATTTTAATTGCAGATGTATCTGTCAACAAAGCTTTTGAGGCTTGAAGAGAATCCTTTACAACAGCTTTATTTGTTTGGGCAGCGGCGGCTGGTTTTGCGGTATCAACCGCCGGGGTTAGCGAATCATTAAAGTAAATGTAGGTTCCGTACATCAAGAATAGAAGTATGAAGCCTATGATATAATTCTTGTCTAATTTTTCCATTTAGGAGATTATTGATAATAAAATTTCCGCAAAATTCGGAAAAAATCTTTATTAAATGGAATCTATTTTTAATTAAATTAAGAACGGTCGTATTTGGTTTTGAAATGAATCTCTGCGATTTCAATGAATCCAGATTTGTTAAACCTCTCTGAAAATATTATCCAGTATAATACCAGTGGCTATGCCAGCATTGAGTGATTCGGCCATTCCGATTCTCGGTATTGTTATTTTTTTGGTCACGAGTTGTTTCAAAGCTGAGCCAATGCCGTGCGATTCGCTTCCTATAATTAGTGCGAATGGCTTCTGGATGGTCAATTTGTGCACGTTTTCTCCGCCGAGAAAAGCCCCAAGTACAGGCATTTTGAGATTAGAAACAAATAGAGGTAAATCCAAGTAAAACACGTTTGTGCGTGCAAACGAACCCATGGTGGCGGCTATAACTTTAGGGTTATAAAACTCCACAGTATCTGGGCTGCAATAAATGTTTCTTATGCCATACCAATCGGCAAGTCTGATAATGGTGCCAAGATTTCCAGGATCTTTGATGTCGTCCAGAATTAGAACCAAGTCTTCTTCTGGTATTTCTTCAAGTGACGAATTCTTTTTTTGATAAACCACGGCCACACCTGTGTTGTTGCTTTTGAAAGTCGATATACTTTCAATTTCGGAGGCTTTACAGGTTATTATTTTGTTGATTAATGCCTTTTGTCCTATTTTTTGAGCGAAATTTTCGGAGCAAAATATATTTTCTATTTCAAAATCAGAGTTTACTATCTCCAGAATACCTTTTTCTCCTTCCACCAAAAATTTGCCATATTCGTTTCTGTATTTTTTATTATGAAGAGATTGAACGTATTTTTGCTGTTGCTTTGAAATCATAACCCAATTCGAATATTGTTAAGGATAATAAAATATAGTTTGCTGGTTTTTCTACTCGGAACACTGTTTTCGTGTAAAAATAATGTACCGGTGGACAATAATAAGTATATTTTATGGAGAAATGATTTTAAAGGAAATCAAAAAGTAATAGACGAAGAGCTAGAACTCATCATTCCTTTTTCTCAAAAAGAAAACTCCAAGCCGCTGGAACTGCCGATTACACCGAGAGTTTGGTGGTATAATTTTGGAAGAAATACTTTCAATGCTCCCAAAAACGAAAAGAAACTTACGGGTTTACAAAATAGTTTGACAAACCTAAACAATAGCCAGGTGAAATCTGCCCGAAAGGTGCAGAAATTGGAGAAAAAAATTGAGAGATTTCAAGGGAATTTGGAGGAACAGTCGGGATGGCTTTGGAGAAACATAGGAGAAAAGCAAGTGCTGATAAGCGAGGCCAATATCGCCGAGACGGCCTCAAAAATGAAGAAATTTCTGAATGATGCCGGTTTTAGAGATGCTGAGGTGAGATATAACTTAGATACCACCAGAAAAAACAAGCGGCTGAATGTTACTTATATTATCGATGAAAAAATAGGGTACAGCATAGATACCGTTCAGTATTTTGCCAGCGATCCTGTTATAGATAGTTTACTCAGGTCAAACGAGAAATTACAGTTGATTACAAAAGGGAGTTTGTTTGATTTGCGGCTGGTTTCTGCCGAGAAACTTAGACTGGAGCAACTATTGAAAAACAATGGCTACTACAACTTCAACAATAAATTTATTACCCACGGTGCCAGCAATTACGAGAACGACGAGGCTTTGTTTGTGCAACGAAAGCGTGGAAATCTGAAATTTGAGATTCAAAACCCCGAAATCAAACTCGCCCATGAGCGTTTTACAGTAGAAGAGGTTGTTTTTAAGGCCTTTGACCCAAATTCTGGAAGTACATTGGCAAAGCCTGACACTGTTTTCTATAACGGTGTTAAATTTATACGACTCGATAAAAACGTACCTCTGAACATCATAAGTCCAAGAATAATATCCAAACCGGGTGGGCTCTATCGAATTTCAGATATTATGGAAACCCAACGCCAGATTTCGCTGTATAACCAGTTTGCCTTTGCGAGTTCTCAAGTAAAAGCCTTGTCGCCAGGTCAACTTTCGCTCGAGTATTTTGCTCCTTTGTTGGAAAAATACACATTCGGGATAAGTCCGGGTATTAATAATATTTACAACGATGGCTCTACTTTTTTTGGATTTGGTGTACCGGTATCGCTCACCGGGCGAAATCTTCTTAAAAAACTAGAGACTTTTGAGGGTTCGCTGAGGGCATCTTATGAGGGGCAGCCGTCGCCCATCAATACCTCTAATAAGTCTATCAGAGGTAGTCTAGAGCTTGGTCTCAATCTCAACATGACCTTGCCAACACTCTGGCCATTTCAAAACAAACTAGGACAATTAAACCTAATGAATCCCCGCACCATAGTGGGCGTAGGCTATAATTATTCGGAGCCTTTTTGGGGCAAAAGACTGAACTTTAAGCTCAATACCAATCACTCCATTCAGTTTTCTAAAAACGCATTTCTGTATTTGAGCGTTCTCGATGCTCACCTTATCAATACCATTTATTTCAATAACGAGTCGGGACAAGAGTTCTACAATAGCCTTTTGGATCTACAGCAACAAGGCAATAACCTCAAAGTTACTTTTGACCCGCAGTTTGTTTCGTCTTTGAATTCCAATTTTGTTTACAACAATCAAAACCCGAGCAAGCCACTTTCGTCTTCGAGGTTTTTTAGGTTGTTTTTAGAGTCGGGTGGTACGGTTTTGAATTTTTTGGAAAACAAAGAAAAACTCAATCTCATAGAAAGGATTTTTCCTTTGCGGCAGTCTGAAAATGGTATAGATAGTGTTCGTGCCTATTTCAGATTTGTGAAACTCAATGCCGATTATCGCCGGAGCATTGGTATCAACAGCAAATCCAGCTATGCCTACAGGTTTAATCTTGGTTTGGCCAATCCATACGGAAGCAACAGATCTATGCCTTACGACAAGAATTTTTTCATTGGTGGCAGTAATAGTGTGCGTGCATGGGCACCTCGTACATTGGGAACGGGTTCGTCAAAACCAGACACCACGGCAGCGGGCAATACGATTCCACAGCCTGGTGATATTTTGCTCGAATCGAGCATAGAATACCGTATAAAAGTTTTACGTTTTGCAGGCGATATTCAGTTGGCGGGCTTTATTGATGCCGGAAACGTCTGGAAATGGCACCAAATTAATACGCCCAATAAGCAGGATCAAGCAAATTTTGATTTTAAAAGATTCTACAAAGAAATAGCTGTAGGAACAGGCTTTGGTCTCAGGTGGGACTTGTCCTATTTCCTTTTTAGATTCGACTGGGGTATCAAAGTATTTGACCCAAGCAGAGCAGTGGGTAACCGCTTCGTTTTAGACGATTTTTCATTGAAAAGAAAACAACAGTACGGACTCAATTGGAATTTTGGTATTGGATACCCTTTCTAAACCACCATTCGTCTTCGCTTTACTGGGTTTTACCCACAATAGACCCCCTTCTATAATTATTACCTGATTTTGGTACTGACATATTGTCATATTTGTTAATTTTGTATTCGATTTTACAAAGACACTATATCAATGACCGCCGAAAATATTTCATTAGAAGAAAAAGAGAATTTAGATGAAGCCAAGGTTTCAATAACGGAGCACAAAATTGGCACAAAGAAGCTCTACATAGAAAGCTACGGATGTCAGATGAATTTTGCAGACAGCGAAGTGGTGGCATCTATACTTCGTACCAATGGCTATTCTACAACTGCCAATCTCGAAGAGGCGGATTTGGTGCTGCTGAACACTTGTGCCATCAGAGACAACGCCGAGCAGAAAGTTCGGACGAGACTTTCGGCACTCAACAAAAACAAGAAATCTAATCCTAATCTCAAAATTGGAGTTTTGGGCTGTATGGCCGAGCGACTGAAAACCAAGTTCCTAGAAGAAGAAAAAATGGTTGATTTGGTGGTTGGTCCTGATGCCTATCGCGATTTGCCCAATCTTTTGGAAGAAGTAGAAGAAGGACACAAGGCCGTCAATGTTTTTCTTTCGAGAGAAGAAACTTATGCTGATATTTCACCCATAAGGCTTGATTCCAACGGTGTTTCGGCCTTTATATCCATCATGCGAGGTTGCGACAATATGTGCAGTTTTTGTGTAGTTCCCTATACAAGAGGTCGTGAACGCAGCAGGGATCCGCATTCCATTTATGAGGAAGCCAAAGACCTTTTTGCCAAGGGTTACAGAGAGGTAACACTGCTCGGACAAAATGTAGATTCTTACAAATGGACTGGAGAGGGCGAATTTTATAATTTTGCCAATTTGCTCGAGAAAGTCGCTCAAATTGACCCAGATTTAAGGGTTAGATTCTCCACTTCACATCCAAAAGACATTACAGACGAAGTTTTGTGGACCATAAAAAAATACGATAACATCTGCAACTACATCCATCTGCCTGCACAAAGCGGTAGTACGAGGATTCTTGAACTTATGAATAGAACGTACACCCGAGAATGGTACTTGGAAAGAGTTTCTAAGATAAAGGAAATTCTGGGTGAAGATTGTGGCGTCTCTCATGACATGATTGCTGGTTTTTGTACCGAAACAGAGGAAGACCACCAAGAAACTTTAAGTTTGATGGATCAGGTGATTTTTGATTACGGATACATGTTTTTCTATTCGGAAAGACCAGGTACACCCGCCGCAAAGAAATTTGAAGACGACGTGCCTCTTGAAATCAAAAAACGCAGAGTGAACGAAATCATTGATAAACAACGTCAGCATTCAGCCATACGCAATCAAGAGTCTGTGGGTAAGGTTTTTAAAGTATTGATAGAAGGTGAATCCAAAAAATCAAAAGATGATTTTGCCGGTAGAAACGACCAAAATAAAGTGATTGTTTTCCCAAGGAAACATTACAAAAAAGGCGATTATGTCAATGTTTTTGTAAATAGTTGTACTTCAGGAACACTTCTCGGCCAAATCATAGACTAAGCAATGATAAATACAGCAGAAATACAAAATGCAAAAAATAGATTTGGGGTGATAGGCAATGCTCCATCGCTCAATTTTGCATTGAGTATAGCCATACAGGTAGCACCAACAGATCTCACTGTTTTGATAAACGGCGAAAGCGGTAGTGGAAAAGAGTCTTTCTCGAAGATTATTCATGGCTTGAGTAACCGCAAACTTGGACCATTTATTGCCATAAACTGCGGTGCTATTCCTGAAGGAACCATAGATTCTGAGCTATTTGGGCACGTTAAAGGTTCGTTTACCGGTGCCATAGAAGACAGGAAAGGTTATTTTGAGATTACCAACGGCGGTACCATTTTTCTGGACGAAATAGCCGAAATGCCACTTGGCACCCAGGCCAGGCTGCTCAGAATTCTTGAAAACGGCGAATATATTCCGGTGGGTTCGTCGAAGGTAAAAAAGACCAATGTGCGTGTTGTGGCGGCTACAAATGTCAATCTACAAGCGGCTATCGAGAAAGGAGAGTTCAGGGAGGATCTTTATTACAGACTCAACACCGTGCCTATAGTGGTGCCGCCTCTCAGAGACCGTGGTTTTGATATTGAGCTGCTTTTTATAAAATTCACCAGTGACTTTGCCGAAAAAAACAGGATTGAACCTGTAGAGCTCACCGAGGAAGCCAGGACACTTTTACGTAATTTCAGATTCCCGGGCAATATACGTCAGTTAAAAAATATTGCCGAGCAAATCACCATCCTCGAAAACGACCGGGTAATAAACAGCCAGACACTCGAAAAATATTTGCCCAAAAGCCAGAAATCAGGTTTGCCGGCCTTACTTAATCCCCAAGACTTGGGCGGTTTAAACGACTTCTCTGAAAGAGAGTTGCTTTACAAGGTGCTTTTCGACATGAAAAAAGATATCACGGATTTGAAGAAATTGGTGTATTCAATGATGTCGAACGACGGAATGCCAAATGCTACGGAAAATCTCAATCATGAGATATTTAAGGAAGTACTCAATGAGCCACCGGTGGTTTATACCCGACCGGCCATCGCAGAGGCAGAGCCGGTTTATCCTGTTTATAATCAGCCACTGAGCGAAAACTTCATAAAGATCGATGATTATCAAAAATCTCGTGAAAATGTGGAAGATATCAGCCATGAAACAGAGGAAGAGTCCTTGTCTTTAGAGAAAAACGAGAAGGATATGATTATCAAAGCTTTAAAAAAGAATAATTTTAAGAGAAAATATGCCGCCATGAGCCTCGGAATTTCCGAAAGAACGTTATACAGAAAGATAAAACAATATGACATCGAAGATGAAGATTAAACATATAATTTCTGTAGTGCTTATCGGTCTTTTGATGGCGGCTTGTAAGATTTATTCCTTCACTGGCACCACTTTATCGCCTGATCTTAAGACTTTTTCAATCCAAAACTTCACGATGGGGGCTGCTGGTGGTCCGCAAAACATGAGTCTTTCTTTCAACGAAAAACTGAAAGAATACTACCAACGAAACACCAGTCTGAAGTTTAAGAATCTAGACGGAGACATTCACCTGGAGGGCTCCATTATCAACTACGAAGTATCTCCGGTGTCGGCTACTGCTGGAGACCGTGCGGCCATGAATAGACTTACGGTTACCGTCGAGGTCAGATTTGTGAATAAACTCAGTGAGGCTGAGAGCTTCGAGAAGGAATTTAGCTTCTACCAAGAGTTTCCTCAGGAGCAGTCACTTTCGCAAGCCGAGCCGGTGCTTGTGCCCAAAATTTTGGATCAGTTGGTTTTGAATATATTTAATGCTACCGCCGCCTCGTGGTAATGTCTATGAAAGATATTTTCAATAATATTATTCAGAAAAAAGACTTCAAAGATCCAAAAGATATTGATTTACTGATAGAAATTTGTAGGGCCTATCCGCATTTCAAACTACCTTATGTGCTGCTGCTCAACTACCAACCCGATTTTTTCAATCAAGAATTTTGGAAAAAAGGGGAGGAGTATTTGCTGGAGGCCAAGGCGAACCTTAAACATTATTTCGACGGCGGGGCTTCTCAAGAAAGAAGTCATGCCAACAAGCCCTTCGCAGCGGGCGGCTCAAAAAAAATAGACCAGCGGCTGTTGCTTCAAAAGTTTTTGGAGAAAGGCCACCCCAAATTTATTTGAGCTAAAAACACAAAAAAATATGGTTTGTTTGTAAAAAATACTAACTTTGCGGTTCTTTCAGAAAACAATAAGAAATTTATAAAAATGATAACAACTATTCTTGTATTGATGATATTGGTGGCTTTATTGCTCATCATCGTTATATTGGTTCAAAATCCTAAAGGTGGCGGTATTTCCTCTGAGTTTGGAGGTGGTTCTACACAGATGTTCGGTGTTCAGAAAACAGGCGATATCTTGGAGAAACTCACTTGGGGATTCTTTGCGTTTTTGTTGGTAGCTGCTCTCGGAACAGTAATTTTAACAAAAACGGTAGGTTCTTCTGCCAATACCGACAGCGACGTTAACGTAGAGCGTTCTACTAGTGCACCTGCTTTGCCAACAGCACCTGCTGCTAGCCCTGCCACTGCACCAGCTACGGCTCCTGCCACTACGCCAGTTACGCCTGCACCAGCAAAGTAATACAACCCAGCATTATATTTGAAAGACATCCTTCGGGGTGTCTTTTTTTTTGTGAATAGATATCTCTTGATAATTTTTTTTGCTTTGAATTGCTAATTTGAATTTTAGCATTATCTGGTCGGATTGGAAATCCTACCTATCTCGCTTTGAAGTCGAGAAGATGTTGAATTTCTAATAGAGCTTTGATATGAAATGAAACCTTGATTTATCCTTGTGGTTAATTTCATTCATTTGGACTTTGAGCTACAAATATTATTTTTGCCACAAAAAATAGCCAGAAAACCGATACATGAATTTAGAAGAATTGATAGAGCACTCATATATAATTTTTGAAAAATATACCATTGGAAAAACGTTGGATGTGTGCAAAAGATGTTGTATCAGCGATAGCGACGAGGCGGCATTGGTCAATACCCCACTTAGGCAAATATCGATGCAACAACTGAGAAGCGGTTATTTTGAGTCGGCGAGAAGTAATTCTGACCGGGAACTTTGGGAAATGAAGCACTTCCTGCCGAGGGTGCTCGAACTCATGGCCAACTTTGAGGTGCCCGACGCTTCTGCTGAAACTGTTTTTTACAGGTTAAATCTGGCAAATCGAGACAAATGGCCGAGCGAGGAGCTACAATTGCTAAGCGATTATTCTGTTTTATTTTTTGAAAAGTGTCTGGCTTATTTTCCTTACTCTCCCGATGATTGCGATATTTCCACCTACCTTTTAATGTTTTCGGCGGCTCATTTTGATTTAAAACCTATAATTAAAATTTGGGAAAAAGTGGACACGCTTGAAAGTCTTTTGAATTTTAATGAATTTATTTTGACCGGAACTGAATTTAATCTAGAAAACAAACTAATCCTTAAAAATACCTACGCCGATGCTGAAAATGATAAGGCAATAATCGATTGGCTAAATGACAAAAATGTAAAAGCCAGCTTTTCGAAAAAAATAATCCGTATTCTCCAAGAAAATAAAAGTTTGGACAAAGAAACTTTTGAAGAACTTAGTTTTTTGAATGAGCTTTTGGTGGTATGATATTGGGGTTAGATTACTTTTTAGGGAATTCATTGTAGTAATATTTACATTAATTAATCCAATAAGAGTTTATTTTGTACAAAATTGAATTAGAGATTATGGGTTATGTCAACAACTTTGATAGTTAGAGATTTCAAGTGTTTAAATGGATTTAAAGAAATAATTGTAAAGTCATGTTTGCCTTTTTGATTATTCAAATAATTAAATAAAAGGTAGTTGGTGAAGGACTTTTTCAGCGGTCTTGGAATTCTTTCTATCTCGCTGTAGTATGTAAATAGTAATCTTCCAATAATGTTTAAATTGGATTATTAGATTCCGATAGATTAAGTTTTTATTTACATAGGTTTAAAAATACTGATTGGGTTTTTGGAGGTAATTCGGGCATAAAATTCAATAGCATAGTTATCTGTCATGCTCGAAATAAAGTCACAAATTGTGCGAAGTTTATGGTTTAAGTCAGCTTTTTGGTTATAGATTATTTTGATGTCCTCAGGCAATAAGTCTGGTGTTTTTTCTAGTTTGTTAGGATCCGGAGCCAATGAATCAAATATTTTTTTTACTATTTTTTTACCCCTTCTTTCATTAGCTTTCAATTTTGGAGAAAGCACTTGAGTATGAAAGGCGATTTTCTTTAAAATTTCTATACGTTTTTTTGTGTCCAAGTCAACTTTTATTTTAGATAATGCTGGTAAATTTTCATTAGGGACAACGCTTATGCCGTCAATAGAAGCATCAATTAATTGTGTGGTGAAATGTCGTCTGACGTAACCGTTGTTTACCAATAGTTTACTATACTTACTGGAATATTGTTGAGCTAAAAATAAATATGATTGGGTAATTAGATCTTTAAATTCTAGTGTGCCAATTCCTTCAATTGGTAGTTCAAAAATAAAAATGAGCAGGTCAGATATAATGTCCTTTATATCTTTAATCTCCAAATGAATATTTGCGGATTTGAAAATGTCTTTTGAGATTTTACTGTAAAATGAGTCGCTTTGTATTAACATATCAATGGGGGTTATAAAACCTGCTTTAAAAGCATCTTCCAAATCATAGGTTGAATAAGCAATATCATCCGCAATATCCATTATTTGGCATTCAATTGTTTTGAATTCACTTGAATTATTTTTGCCACCTAAAACTGACTTCTTAATCTTTGAAACAAGGTCCTTTTCCTCACTATAGTACCCTTTGATCACTTTTCCTTCAGTTTCTAAGGGGATTTCAGTATCATATTTAAGAATGGAAGCCAACGAACGAAAACTCAGGTTTAGTCCATATCTCCTATCAACTATTTCGTTGTTTTCTTCTTTGAAACCTCCACGGTCAAGATCACCATCATGAAATTTTTTTTCAAGTTTGCTCAAAACTCTTAAAGTTTGTGCATTTCCTTCAAATCCACCATGCCCTTTCATACACTCTGCAAGAATTTCTTCGCCTTGATGCCCAAAAGGTGGATGGCCTAAGTCGTGTGCGAGACCAGCAAATTCTACCAAGTCTAAATCAATATTGAGATCTGGATAAGTCCTATTGAGCTTTGTGGCGATGGTACGGGCTATTTGAGCTACCTCGAGGGAATGTGTAAGTCTATTTCTGAAAAAATCAGATTCCATAAATGGAAATAATTGTGTTTTACCAGCTAATCTGCGAAAACAGTATGAGTGTATCACTCGAGCACAATCAACTCGAAAGGGAGTTCTGCACTCATCGTGATTTGACTCATCATTATACTCTTCCTCCGAAAGAAGTCTAGCTTTATCTAAATCATTGTACGTAATTTTCATCTTTTACTATATTTTCGGCAAGTTTAATTTCTATTTTTTCAGTGAATAGCTTTGGACGGTAAAGCTCTTTTAAGATTGCTTCTTTAGCAGCTTTACTAGCCACCAATTTTAAATTTTTTGGTTTATCTGGTTCTTTCATATTAATTGGTTTTCAATATCTTAGTACATTCTTCTCCAAACTGACTTATGATTCTTACTGCTATTTTTTGTCCTTTCTTTTTGATTTCGATGGGATGAGAAACGTGGCCATACAAACGGTCAAAGGCCTCATCGTCAATTTCAATTTTTAAGGTTTTCTCTACTTTCTTTTTAGTGCTATCTCTGGCTAAATTGTCTAGTCCTTTTTTCCATTTAGCAAATTCATCTTTATCTCCACCGCAAAAGAATACTTGTTTAACTACGAAATTGCTGCCGTCATAATCTTCATCTACCATCCAATAGGCAATGTCGTGAACGTTACGTGGTTTCACTTCGTCTTTGATGGGGTCGTAAATGTCTAAGCCTTTTATTTCAACAGTTGCTTCGTTTCCGTTTTTAATAAGGTCAATGTCTGGTTCCCCTATGGTTACAAAACTAGCTGCTGATTTGGCTGGTTTCTTTTTCAGGCCTTCTTGTAGTAAATCATCGTGAATACGCACTTTGGTTACTTCAAAATTACCCATGCTAGTGGTTTGTGTACTGCCTTCAATGTCGCTTTCAAAGCTAAAACCCATAATAACCAGCCAATTGGCGTCACCTATTTGGCGACATTCCTTAACTGCCTCACTCACCAGTTTTTTGCTAACTGTACCAAATTTTGGTCCGATATGAAAATAGGCCTTTTCCTCTCCTTTGGCTGTTTGATAAAAACCTTCCGCATGTAATGCTTCACTCGCTAGTAGCTCCACACCACGGAAGATTACCATTTCATCTTTTCTACCGTTTTTGATTCCTGCACTCAACAAGTGTTGTTTGATTACTTCTTCAAATGCTCCTTCTTCTTCATTTACTCTTATTTCATCATCAAGTTCTTCGGGACTTATGGGCTCATAGTTTTGTAAGGTTTCAACTGTAAACGGACCACTTACACGAAGAAGTTTTTTATCTTGTTCTGGTTGGTCGTATAATGTTTCGGTAGCAGGTGGTTCATCGTTTGCCAAACTTTTTAAGGTAATATGCGGAACGGTTTTGTATTTAAAGCCTTGGCGAATGTCGCCACCTTGTTCATCATACAAATTGTAATATGGAAACACAGCCGTCATTAACCTTTGTTTGGCAATATTCAAGGCAATTCTACTGGTATCAATGGTTATCCATCGTCTGCCCCATTGTTCTGCAACGAATGCAGTTGTACCACTTCCGCAGGTTGGGTCTAATACCAAATCGCCTGGGTCCGTTGTCATTAAAAGACAGCGTTGAATTGGCAAAATTGGAGTTTGAACTACATAATGTTTATCCGTAAAAGTTCCAATTATTGTATCAGTCCAAACATTATCATAAGGCATCCAAGGAAAATCATTCTCATAACGTTTATAAGCAAGTCTTGAACCATTTGCGACTACTCTTCCTTTCTTGACCAAATTGTTCATCCCGTCAATTGTGGTCTTCCAATGTGAACCTGAACTTGGAAAATATTCTTTGTTTTCGAATATAATTGGATGAGTGACTTTACTTGCACCAGAACTTACAATATTGTCGGCTCTAAATCTTTTTCCAATAGGCATTTCAAGTTCACCCCGTACTTCTTGAGCTGTTAACCTACGTATTTTGCCATCAGGTAATTCGATATAATTAAATGTTCCACCTTCTGTTCTCTCGATCCTTGGTTGTAAGAGTTGGCGAACTTTAATTTTCTCTATATCTTTTGCGTACCAAATTATGTAGTCATATGTAGAACTTAAATTGCTTGCAGAAAAAGATGAAGTCTTGGCAAATGCTATTTGACTTACAAAATTTTCACTACCAAAAATTTCATCCATCAAGTTTCTAACTAGATGAACATTTTCATCACTAATTTGTACAAAGCAAGAACCACTTTCGTTTAGTAACTCTTTAGCAATAAGTAAACGGTCACGTAGATAACCTAAGTAAGAATGAATGCCTAATTCCCAAGTATCTCTAAATGCCTTAATTTGCTCTGGTTCACCTGTAAGTGCTTCATCATTTCCGTCTTTTACATCTCTGTCATTAATTTTTATTTGCCAATTACCACCATACTTAATTCCATAAGGCGGGTCAAAAAAAATGGTTTGTACTTGTCCTGACATACCTTCTCTTTCCAGCAAACTTGCCATTACCAAATGGCTATCGCCTTGTATCAGTCGGTTTGTCCAGCCGTCTTGGTGTTGGTAGTATTCACTTATTTTTTCGAGTTCGTCTTTTTCTAGTGCGTTGCCAAAGAGTTCGTTTACGCTGAATAAATCTAATTGGGAGCTTGCAGTTTCGGTAACTCTATAGAGGTTTTTAATCAACGTTTCTGGTGCTATGTGTTCGTGACGGTAAAGACTACGTATGTCCACCTTTAATAGTTCGTCACGGTCGTCGTTTCCATATTTATTCAACCAAAACAATTCTGGGTCTTGTCCACGGTGTACGACTGGGTTTTTGGGTAGTTCTAATACTTTTTTGCCGCTACTTACTTTATCGTTGGCTTCTTCATAACCTGCTTCTTCGTGGCTCGGTATGTGAGACCTGGTGTCGGTTTTATGTTTTATAGAGTCAACTTGTTTGGCCATGGTTGTCGGGTGTTAAATTTATAGTTAAGTCGCCTGGTATCATTTCCAGTGTATTTATAGTCGGCAATACATGGATATTAAAAGCAGTACCTTCGGTTTTGGCATGTAAAACACCCCTCGCAGTGCCAATAGCAAGCATAGCCATGTGAATGCACAAGTCTTTGGGTAATGTTAAAACAGTTTTATCTTCAGAAATTATCCTTGTCCAATCGGCAGGTTGAATCTCGAAAATACAGGTTAGGGCAATTTTGATAAAGGTATTTCCTTCTATGTTTTTGAAATTATGTGATATTTTACAAAAAATGGTTTTACCTTCAATATTTGCACCATAGCTGGCATCAGTGAGCACCTCAACTTCTTTTTGGTTATTAAAAACACCATCGAAGGTTGCAAATTGCTCAGTTTGGATTTTTACCAATCTAAAACTTACAGGTTTATTTTGTGTCTCCATCAGGCTGCCATTGCATAATTAGTTTCTTCTACTTTCAGATTTGATTCACCAGTGGTGCATGTATTGGTATTTATTTGAGAAATTGCATTTATGAATTTGCTCTTCTCAATTTGAACCCCAGATGTCTCCTTTTTAGGTTCAAAAATCTGAACAATTGTTTTCAAAGTTTTTGTAATACCAAATATAATTTCTTCATACTCTGAAATTTTGGCCTTTAAGGTCTCGGCAGTTTCAATCAAATGAATTCCGAGGGCTATTTCAATTTTTGAAATAGTTTCCAAGGTTAGATTTTCTGAGCCTTTCAGTATTTTATTGACCATTTGCGGAGAAACCCCCATTTTCTCGGCAAGCTCCTTTTGCGAAATCCCTTGAGTTTTCAAGGTACTCAATATTTTTATCGCAATAGACTGTGATTTTCTGAGCCAAGCACGGTTGGCTTGTCTCCATTTTAGTTCTTTTAGGAGTTTACCATCAGATTCCTTGCTTACTAAATCAAGAAATTTTTCTACGTTGGTTTTTGTGTTATTCATTTATCTTAAATTCTTTAAATGATTCAGAATCAAATACATCATTCTTTTTTAAAAACTGTTTGCATTCTTCTAGCTTTTGCAACTCTCTTTCAGTATGGCTTCTTCCTTGCATTCTTCTGGTAAGTTTGATAGCTCCACCAGTAATAACATATATATTCGCGTCAATTTTTAAAGCGTACAATCTTAGCCAATATTGCTTGGCTTTCTGTTTCGATAATACAATTGTTTTATATTCTTCGTTGTGTAGGTTTTCAAAAAAATGATCCAAAAGGAAATCACTATTTTCGGAGAGATTAATTAAAATATCTTGGAGTTCTTCATTCTCATAGATTGTTTTATTGATTGAATTGCTTATGTCTAGGTTGAAATATTTAAGATCATTCTGATTTTTTTCAAAGAAATCGTCGAGGAAAATGATATCGTTCCATAGATCTAAATGTTTAGATAATTCATCTTTTTCTTCGTTTTCATACTTGAAAGTAAACAAACCAGGCACAAAAGTATCTATAATCTTCATCGAAATCAACTTATAGGTTTATTATTTTATCTATTAATTGATTTCTAATGTTTCGAATGTCGTTGGCTATCTCAATAAAATGCCATTCAGGATATTCATATTTTTCTTTTAAAGCATTTACAGCGGGTATCCAGCGGTTTTCTACATACCATTTTTTCTCGGCTTTATCTTTGCTCATTCCGGTTATTTCTATCATCAAATTTTTGATGGTACCATCTTTTGTTTTAACTCTTGCTATAAAATCAGTAAAATATTGATGGTCGCTTCCGTTTTTGGTATATGGTATTGCAAATCCTAGAAATTGGTTTTTTACATAACATTCAACGGATTCTAATTCTTCCAAAGTTTTAGCACAAATTCCTTCCCAGTCGCTATCCATCACCACATAATTAATGTGGCTTTTTTTGGTAAGATATACGTCTTTTACAGTATTACCGTTTACATATTTTGTGCTACTGAACTTATTGTAATAGTTAAACACAGGTCTGATATGCTCAGATGTGTTCAGATGTGAATTGATACCTCTATAAATATGCCCAACTATTTTACCTGGTTCCTCAAAATAAAGTAATTTCTTAAATTTAGGTTCTAAATTCAGGACAATTACCTTTTCGTTGTACCATTCTTCAACAATAGTTTTGAGTTTATTAAATTTATGAAAATGGGGATTTTGTCCATTTTCATCGCAGAATTTTTGTTTTATCAACTCTTTTGTTATAAGGAAAATCAATTCTTGGTCTCGTTTTTCCAAAACACCTTTCACTTCCAATTTTTCTTCATTTGGAGAAATAGGGCTAGCTGTAATAGTTTCAGTTGGAAACTTTGAGCCATCAATTTCATAGTTTTCTATTTTACTAAAATCGTGTTTTATTTCTCCATCTAAATTCTCTACACGATAGCCTACTACATTCGGAAAATCAATTTCCATTTTATCTTGCCTGGCTTGAATTGGGGCAATGTGTGTAAGATCAACTGGTGAAGGCGGTGGAGTTGTTTTACCTCCTTTGAACATTTTAAATGGTACACCTATAATATGAGCGTATTCAGGTGGAAATTTCTCAATTACGATTTTGCGTTTATCGTCTGTTGGATTACCCGCCTTGTCATAACCTTGCAAATGATAACTCATTCTTCTTAAGGCTCTACCAGCGACTTGCTCGCAGAGCAATTGAGAACCAAAAGCTCGTAAACCCATGATATGAGTTACTGTATTGGCATCCCAACCTTCAGTTAGCATTGAAACTGAAACCACGCATCGAATGTGTGAGCCTAATTTCCCTTGCTGGCCAACTGTGTTTACTACTTCACGAAGAATTTCAGCATCGGAAATTTTTTCAATACTTCCTTGACCATGCATGCGAGCATAGTCCTTTTTAAATTCTTCTATTTCCGAAGAAAATATCTTTTTGAAATCGTCATTAATTTGCTCGCCATTCTCCAATGCATCACTATCTATAAGCAAAGTTGGTGGCCGTTTCAATGGTTTATTGGTAGTAGGGTCGTAGTTGCTGAATAAATCTTTTGCTCCTTGGACTGTCACTGAGTTTCCATCAACATCTTCGTATTCATAACCAGCGATGTACTTATAAACTTCTTTTGAAACACCAGTATTGTTGCATACGGCAATAAAAACAGGCGGTGCTGAAAAAATATTGGCTTTTTCCTCATTGAGGGCTCTGTTGCCATTGAAATATTCTACATAGTGATTGTAAAACTGATCTAGAGCACCTTTTACCAAGAATGGCAAACGTGGAGGTAATTCAATAAACTTACTACCCTCCGCAGCAGCATCTTTCTTTTGTGTACGCTGTCCTTTTTTCGGCAATTCATCTTTTACATGGTCATACAAGTTCCGCAAAACCGGCATTGTTAATTCCTGGGTATTGTCGCTTTCAGGCAAGAAAGGAATTTTTACTAGTCCACTTTCAATGGCTTCAATTAAACCAAAATCAGATACTACCCAAGGAAACAAACTGTAAGGAGTGTAACCAGAGCCTGTTAAATAGTATGGCGTTGCTGATAAATCGTAAACAGATTG
Organism: Leadbetterella sp.; assembly: GCA_035299025.1. GTDB lineage: Bacteria > Bacteroidota > Bacteroidia > Cytophagales > Spirosomataceae > Leadbetterella. Next base: position 1,460,055 of record DATGXK010000007.1, on the reverse strand, counting down.
CAGTTTGAATTTCTTTGCAATTTCACGAAGTCCACTAAACCAAACAGCTGCTCTTGCGTTTTCGTCTGCTTCTTCGTTGTCGGTAGTTTTACTTTTTGATTTTGGTAAATAGCAGTGATGTGCTTCGTCATTTAAAATCAACAGTCTCCTTCCTGCTTTGAATTTCCCAAGTGTTCGTTTTACTACTTGTGAAAAATCTTCTTTGTTTCCCGTGTCTATTTTCTTACCTTGTAAATCTACTTTACCATCAAAAGGGCTACGTTTGTTGCCTTGAAGAATTTTAGGTTCGAAAGTGTGATAATTGGTTATTACTAATCTAGCATTAAGGTTTTCCAAACGATGTTCCATTTTGGAAGGTATCAATCCACGAACACGGTAATAATCTTCAATATCTTTAGGATTTTTGTTTTTCGTATCAACGAACAATACGCCTAAACGGCTTTTAATGGTTACACCTGGGGCAACAATTAAAAAGTAGTCTGCAAAACGGGTATCGTTTCTATATTCTTGTCTGTTGAAATAGTGGTAACAAATCAAGCAAGCCATAACTACCGTTTTACCCGAACCAGTAGCCATTTTAAAAGCAATTCTTGGTAATTGGTCAGCTGGGTCTTCACTAACGGTTTGTTGTCCTTTACGAAGTAAGTTTAAAACATGTTGGCCTGCATTAGATTTTTCGGCTACTTCATTTAGCCAGATTGCTGTTTCTACAGCTTCTTGTTGAGCAAAAAATAGCTTTTTTGTTACAAGCCTTTCTGGATTGTTGAACCAAAAATTCAGTAGCTCTTTAGTTACCCTAGTTGTATTAGGGTAATTTTCTCTTCGCCACAAACCAACCTCTACTCGACAGATATTTATGACATGAGTAAGATATTCTCCAGCATCTTCATTCCATTCAAATACATCTTTTTGTCCTGTTTGACGGGTTGGAATAACCGCTGAGTCGGCTTTGTAAATTCTTCGTCCTCTACGAACATCTGTATAATCTAGACTACCTTCGCTATTTGTGTTGTAATGCAGCAATGGCTCATCGTATGGACTATTTAATATTGGATTGTCTGAACTCATTTATTATTTGAAGTCGAATTAAAATTTATAGTTGTCTAAATAATTTTTCTCACAAGTACTTCAGTCTTTGAATCGTTTAAAAATGTTTTTCTTGCTCATTAATGTATCACTATTTTGTTTAGAGGAAAAATCTGTTGTTTAATTTGAGCTGCTACCGAAATTGAAAGATATGTTAACAAGAAAGAGATATTTGAAACAATAAAAGGATTTCGATGACTATCGTGTTTCTCGTTATCTAGGTGAATCATGGTTTAAATATTTTGGGTCTCTGGTCAAAATAGTTTACTTTTCTGTTCTCGTCAATACTATTTTAGGCATCTTGTGACCTTCTTTCATTTTCTGCATAAAGGCACATTTTCAAACCTAGTTTTTCAGAGTTAAACGAATATATATATTAAATTTTTGCTGATTTTGTTAATAATGTGCTATTAATGAGTGACTTGTGCAGAAAGTAGAGTTTCGTTAATATTTCCATGAGCTTTTTTTGTGTTTTGATAATTAACAGCGGTCTTCCGCAAATGTATTATTCAATATCTTAATTTCCAAGTATTTATTTCATCTACAAATATATTCAGATAAGTATCCTCAGTTCGCATAAAATTGGATTTATAAACCTAATAGTCTGAACTTTGCGATAGTTTTAATTTCTCATATACTGCTAAACTCTGCAGCAAACCTTCCACCAACCATTTGAATTCCACTCGAAATCCTATAATTTTACTTTTCAATTATGAATCAAAAATGAGCAATTCTGACATCGCCGATATTATCCAGCTTACGGGTAAACTTCTTGACCTGCACGACCGAGACGAAATGCGGTCTAAGGTGTATATTTCCAGTGTTTTTACCCTAGAAAGACTCGATACACCCATCGCCGAAATGACACCCAAAGAAGTGGGTTTGATCCGTGGCTTTGGTAAAGTTTTGTCGGCCAATATCGAGGAAATTGTCAGAACAGGTACTTTAAAAGAGCTCAACGACCTCATAGAGATTACGCCAGAAGGTATTTTTGATATTTTCAAGGTGAAAGGCTTGGGCGTAAAAAAGATAAAAACGCTTTGGAAAGAATTGGGCATTGACAACATCAATGACCTCAAAATAGCTTGTGAGAACCACAAAATAGCCAATGCCAAGGGTTTTGGACAAAAAACACAAGACGCCATCCTGGAGTCTTTGGCCTTTATGCAGGAGCAGATGGGCAAGCTCAGAATGGACAAAGCGGCTTTTTTGAGTGCCGAAATCCTCGGTCACATAAAAAGTGTGTATGAAAATTCTTATGAAGTGGGGCATGTTATACGAAAGTCAGAAACTGTGGATTTGCTCCAATTTATAGTGCTAAAGGATGGTTTTGGTGGACTTAAATTCGACGATACACTTTTTCACCAGGATGTTAAAACGTCGTCGCCGAGTGTGTGGCGTGGGCTATATGCTGAGTATGCCGTGGCCATAGAGATTGAGAAAGTATCTTCTCGTGATTTTTTGGTAAAAAAACTAATAAAAAACTCAGCCGAAGACCACCTGAAATTTCAGAATGCAGACGGCATTACGTTTCTCTCGCACCTGACCAAAAATACTTTTGCAGACGAGCCAGAAGCTTATACTTCTTTTGGGTTTAGCTATATTGTTCCCGAGATGCGTGAAGGCCGTGAGGAGTTCGAATGGACGAAGACCCACAAGAATGAAGATTTGGTGACTTGGGAAGCACTGAAAGGCACAGTGCACAATCACTCTACTTACTCCGACGGTAGCCACACGCTCAAAGAAATGGCCGATTATTGCAGAGGCCTAGGCTTAAAGTATTTCGGTATAGCCGATCACAGTCAAACCGCTTCTTACGCCTCAGGACTTTGGCCTGAAACCGTAGTGAAACAACACCAAGAAATAGATGCTCTGAATGCCAATTATCAAGATTTTCGGATTCTAAAGGGCATAGAGTCTGATATTTTAGTAAACGGAGATTTAGATTATGAAAACGATGTTTTGGCCTCGTTTGATTACGTGGTGGCCTCCGTACACGCCGTTTTGAACATGGACAAGGAAAAGGCCACAAGAAGGCTGCTGAAGGCCGTAGAAAATCAATATACGAGTATCTTGGGTCATCCATCTGGCAGGCTGCTGCTTTCTAGAAAAGGTTATCCGTTTGACTACAAAATGATCATAGACGCTTGTGCGGCCAATAAAGTGGTGATGGAGCTCAATGCCAGCCCATACAGATTAGATATTGATTGGCGATGGATAGATTATTGTCTCACAAAAGGCGTGATGATCAGTATAAACCCTGATGCACACGAGATGAAAGGAATTCATGATATGCACTATGGCTTGGCTGTGGCTCGCAAAGCTGGTCTAACGGCAGATATGACCCTCAATTGCCTCGCAACTGAGGATATTCTGAAGGTATTTTCAAAAAAATAAGGAGAGCTTTTGCTCTCCTTATTTTTACATTATTTTTTTAATTATCTCTTCGGTACTTACTCCCTCAGCCTCAGCTTTGAAGTTTCGAACTATTCTATGTCGCAGTACTGGAAAGGCTACGGCCTTAACATCCTCAATATCTGGCGAATATTTCCCATTGATAAGGGCATGGCATTTGGCGGCCAAAACTAGGTTTTGAGAAGCTCTCGGACCCGCTCCCCACTCCAAGAATTTCTTAGATTCCTCTGAGGCACCGGCTATGTTTGGTCGAGTCTTGTGTACCAATTTCACGGCATATTCTACTACATTATCAGCTACAGGTACTTTTCTGACCAAATCCTGAAAGACTACTATTTCTTCGGCACCTAGTACCTTGTTTACTTTTGGTTTGAGGTTTGAAGTCGTGTTTTTCACGATGGCGAGTTCCTGTTCAAAACTTGGATAGTCCAGGCTGACCATAAACATGAAACGGTCAAGCTGAGCTTCCGGTAGGGGATAGGTACCTTCTTGTTCTATCGGGTTTTGGGTTGCCAATACAAAAAATGGCTTCGAAAGTTGATGTTTTTCGCCCGCTACTGTCACCGAATATTCCTGCATAGATTCCAACAAAGCCGATTGTGTTTTCGGTGGCGTACGGTTTATCTCATCTGCCAGAATGATATTGGCAAAGACAGGTCCTTTGATAAATTTGAAATTGCGGTTGTTATCCAATGTTTCAGATCCTACAATGTCTGAAGGCATAAGGTCCGGAGTAAACTGTATTCTGTTGAAATCAAGGTCTAATGCTGAGGCTATTGTTTGAACCAACAACGTTTTGGCCAAGCCTGGCACACCTACTAGCAAACAGTGACCCTGACAAAAAATAGCTGTAAGCAGGAGCTTCACGGTTTCTTCTTGACCAACTATTACTTTACCTATTTCTTTTGAAAGTTCTTGGTATGTGTTTTTTAGAGCATCTGCTGCCTCTACATCGGAGCTGAAGTTTTTCAATTGCACTTTACTAAAAGGGTTTATTGTTCAAATAATTTACAAGCTTCGTATTCTTTTTCAATGTTTATATAAACTTCAGAGATGGCATCTTTAAACCATTTTTCTATACTCTCATTCTGCTTGTTGTTGAGGGCATAGTTTTTAAGTTTTTCGTAGTCATCTTTCATGTTTGCTCTGTGAGCCTCTTTTTTAGCCGCAATTTTAATAAGACGCATACCAGTTTTGCCATCCGCGGTTCTGTAGTTCATAGGGGCACTTATCGTGCCAACCTTCATGGGCTCTACCGTAAAATAAAGGTTAGGCTCCATCGACACATCCACAGCTTGCCAGTTGCTTCCGGTTTCAGGATTTATGATGATTCCGCCAGCATCGGCCGTGTTTTTATCTTGAGAATGTAGTTTTACGGCTCTCTCAAATTTTATACTGTCTATGGTTATTTGGTTTCTCAGGCTGTCCAAGAATTTCTTTGGTTCTGTGAGGTCAAGTCGGCTGTAGTCGGGTCTTAACAATATGTGTCTTGCACGGTACTCCTGACCTCTTTTCTCTAAAGTCTGTATCAAGTGGAAACCGAAATCCGATTCTATAATACCCGAAAGTTTTCCCGAATCCAAGGTCATGGCTGCTGCCTCAAATTCCGCCACCATTTGCCCTCTTTTGGCCCAACCGAGATCGCCACCTTGCACACGTGAGCCTTGGTCTTCAGAAAATTCTTTGGCCAAGTCGGCAAAGTTTTCACCTTTTTCTATTCGTTTTTTGAAATCATTCATTCGCTCTATGAGCTCGTCTTTCATGGCTTTGGTCACTGGAGCCAACCTCACAATTTGCGAGATAATCACTTCTGTTGGAATAGTTGGGAGGCTATCTTTCGGTATTTTACTAAAGAATTCTTTCACTTCAAGTGGAGTCACATTCACTTTTTCGGTGATTGTATTTCGCATTTTATCGGAGGTCAACTGCTCACGAACTTGGCTTTTAAGCTCAGATTTCAGGGTTTCTATGGATTTGCTAAACTGCTGCACGATATTTTTCTCACTTCCGTAGGCTCTTATCATCTCTTGCATACGGGCGTCCAGTTGGCCATTTACCATATCCTCTTCTACAATTACCGAGTCAATTTCGGCCTTTGCTACGAGGAGTTTCTGAATAGCAAGGCTTTCGAGTGCTTGGCACCTGTTTAGCTCCTGGCCCTCTTGCTTGCCCCTTTCTACGATGGTCTCCACCTCAGACTTCAGTATGTAATAGTTGTCTATTTTGGCAATGATCTTATCTACGTTGGTGGATGTCTGTCCAAAACTTATAAACGGTATGGCTATGAGAGCCAAAAAAATCCTTTTTATCATTTATTATTACTTTTAACTACTTCTATAATTTTGATTAATTCGGTTTTGTCAAAATTCAATCTATATTTTTCAGCAAGACTTTTGCTCAACTCTTGACTTAGAAAATCTTGATATTTTTCAATCACCTCGTATTTATAATCTTTAAACGTCTTGGTGGTTTTCTTTATTTTTAACGAAAACTCCTCGGTGCGTCCTGCTATTTCCAATATGCCGTTTTGAGCTTGCCATTTCAGTCCCATTTTCTTCTCAAACTCGTCTTTTTCGATGTTGTAAGACCTGAAAATTATGGCATCTGCTTGTTTGTCGTTGAAGGTCTTAACCAAATCAGATTCCAAATTGCTGAAAAACTGAAAAGTAACCCTCTGGTTTTTAGACCAATCAAAGCGGTCCTGAACTCGGTTGTTTTTGTAATTAACCTCCAAAATTCGGGTCAAAGGTAAGCCATTTTCAACCAAAAAATCAACGATTTGCTGAATTCTTAGCTCTGCCACCTTTTCATCTTCGTTTTTATCACAATGGCCACCAATTTCGACAATATAGCCTGGGTTTTTTCTCATGATGGCCATGAGCCCCATGAGTTTACGTTTTTCTTCTACGTCAATGCTCGCTTGGTCTTTTTGGAAATAAAGCGGTTTTATGCCTCTATTAAGCTGGTAAGGTTTTGCTTTGGCTCGCAGAGTTTTGAATTTATTATAAATGGAGGTATCTGCAAAACTCACCACCGTAAAGGACCCCATTTCTACACTTGGGAAGAGCTCGGGATGGCTTTGGAAAAACTTTAATTGGCCGGTGCTGTCGTCAAGAGATTTACCGATAATCATCTTGCTATAAAATTTTGAATACAAAAGATTGTCTCTCTCAAACTTAAATAGTCTTTCTAAATCTTTGTTGTTTTCTTGGACACTCTTTTCTTCAAATGCAATCAACTGTTGATCTACAAATTTTTCAAAAAACATTTTGAAAATCTCAACAGGTTTCTCTTGAAGACTCCATTTATCGTATTCCTGTCTTTCCTCTATGTATTTGAAGAATTCCGAAACGAAGAATTTCTTTTGGTTTATGCTGAAAAGGGCAAAGCCAGACAAATCCGACGATACGGTCTTCCATGATCGCGAAAGTATTCTGTCGTCGGCATAATTTAGGCACTGGGCAAATATCTCATTGTTTAGTTCAAAGTGGTGTTTTTTCTTAAGTTCTTCGAATTTCTTCATTTGCAGATATTCCGCTCGCGAGTCTGTGGTAAGTTTGGGCTTTATTTTCCTTAAGTAAACCTCTTTTGTGTCTGGTTTGTACTTTTCTATCAGCATTATTAAGTGTAACCCACTGCTAGATCTTACTGGTTTTGAGACTTCGCCCTTTTCCAGAGAAAATGCGGCTTCTTCAAAAGTGGATTCCTCTCTTGTTCCGATACCAAAAATGGGCAATAGTCCATTTGAACTCCGAGAGTTGAAATCATCAGAATATTTGCCCACGAAGTCGTCAAAGTTTGCTCCTAATTTTATGAGGTTTTTAAGTGAATCCAAGGTGTTGTATACTTCGTCGTAATATTCTTTAGAAACATCCGGCTTCAAGTATTTAAAAATATGCTTGACCTTCACGTATCCACTGTTTTTTCTTTTGTCGTTGACTTTTACGAGATGATAGCCCGCTTTTGTTTTTATGGGTAGAGAAATGGAATCGACGGGTGTAGAATATGCAGCTTGCTCAAGCGGATAAATAAGATGGAAGGCCGTAAACCAGCCTAGACTCCCACCTTTTGAATTGGTTTTGTTATCTTTTGACCATTCTTTGGCTAGGATTGCGAAATTATCGTTTTTTACAGCATATTTTCGGAGCTCCAATAGTTCGTTGTAAACTTTCAGTGTGTCCTCGGGCGAAGCATACCACGATAACGGTATAAAAATATGAGACGCATTGACCTCAGTAGTATATTTTTCAAAAGACTCATTTGCCAATTTCGACAAGGTGTTTCGGTCTTCAGAATAATTTTGAATCTCTATCCTTTTGTAGGTTTCTACTTCTTCTTTAAAAAGTGCAGCCGTGTCCATTTTCATAGATTCGGCTTCTTTTATGAATAGTCTCTTCCTCGTAATCTCGGCAATAAGCTCCTCATTTGAACTTGAGTCGAGGTTTGGTGTATTCTCTAGTTCTGCCACAAACTCGTCCTTCGACATGGCGTTTTCTGCTATGGTCAAAGCCGGCGGTTCAACGGGCGTCGAGGCCAATTCTACAGCTTGAGGTTGTACTATTGGCTTGGAGGTAGGTTTTACACAGGCCCAGGCCAATACCGACAGTATTCCTAAATATATATATGATCTATAAAACATTTCTAAAATCTCAAATGAAAAGAAAATCTGCTATCCTTACTAGTGGAAGCGATTACTCAAAACTATCACAATGGCCATTCTATAACTCCGATAACCATCATTTATTACTAACCAAACGCTAAATTAAGAAAAATTTGCAGAAGGTTCTTGTTGAGATAAACAATGAAAGCTGCCAAGTCCCCAAATTATCTCTGTGGAGTCTATACCTACAACCTCTCTTTCAGGGAAACATTCTTGCAATATACTTAGTGCTTTATCATCATTTTTGCATCTGTAAGTTGGTACAATCACGTGTTTGTTGGTCATACAGAAGTTTGCATAAGATGCCGGCAGTCTTTCGCCATTGTCTACCACAGGTTTTGGCATTTCTATTTCCACAATATCCAACTGCTTGCCGTTCAAGAGTCTCATTTTCTTGAGCATTTCCAAATTCTCGCTCAGAATGGAGTGGTTTGCATCTGATTTGTTCGATTCAACCATCGTCACCACTTTACTCTCAGAAACAAACCTTACGGTATCATCTATGTGGCCATCGGTGTCGTCGCCTACTATGCCATCCTCAATCCACAACACTTGCTCTACCCCATAAAAATTAATTAAATTTTCTTCGATCTGACTTTGGGTCAAATTTGGATTTCTATTTTTATTTAGGAGGCACGATCTGCTGGTCATAACCGTACCGGCACCGTTAAACTCTACAGAACCACCTTCCATTACCAAGCCGGGCGATACAAACTCAAGGTTGAGGGCTTTGGCAATTTTTTGAGGAATTTCGTTGTCGTTATTATAAGGAGGATATTTTCCGCCCCAAGCATTGTATTCCCAGTCCAATATTAATCTGGAACTGTTGGCTCTGTTAACAAGAAAACTAGGGCCGTGGTCTCGGCACCATGAGTCGTTTGTCTTATGGTCGAAGAGTTCTATGTTTGTTGAATCTATTTTGTAATTTTCAAGAAGTTGCTCAATAAGAGCTATTGTTTCTGGATTATTGGCATTGATTCTTACTTTTTCGCTCAGAGAAATGGTCCGAATCAACTCGAAGTATGCCGGATATATCCTCTCCAGCCTATCCTCCCAAGTATCGGTGTTTATAGGAAAACTCAACCATGTAGCTTCATGTGGATGCCATTCGGCAGGAAAATAGAAGTTTTCGTTCTTCGGACTACGCATATTGTTTTTTTCGATTTTGAAATAAAATGCAAAAATAATTTCTTTTTTTTTGTTTTTCAGTTTTAAAAAAGAATTACTTTTGTGAGATAATTGGTGCTATTTAGGCCCAATTCGTTCAAAAAATGAAAAAATCTCTTTTGAAACTAATCGTTTTTTAAGAGTGGTTGAATAAATGATAGGTTAAAAACAGTTGAATTTTTCGACTGTTTTTTTGTTTTTTTGGCTGTTTTCGGTCTTAAATATTCCATCTGCTTTTTGGGGAATCCATATAAAATATTTGTTTTCAGAGTTTTAATAAATGGCTTTCGAAAAGTTTTTTCATTAAAATATCACTTTTTTTAATAATATATTTTTTATTTGAGAAAAAAGGTATAATTTTGCACCTCAATTCGACGGAGGAATCTCCTTATCAATAATTAAAAGAAGTCGGCATCGAACGAAACCATTTTAATTTCGACTGTGAATTTCACTTTAGGCAGTCTCCGATTCGCGATTATTTTTTTGGAGTCACAGAGAGGTAACAAGGCATGTTCCTGCATAATTAAAGATGCCTTACCCGTTAAAAGGTTCTCAGTGTTGGCAAGTTGGTTCGTTTACCAACCTCTGGGTTTGAAAAAAGAATTAAAATTTGGATTTAAGCAAGGTTTTTTGTACTTTTGCAGCCCGATTCAAATTTGGTTAAAATTTAGCGATTATATTAAAGTTAAGACTATGTCTGGAATTATTGGAAAGAAAATTGGAATGACTACCATTTTTACAAATGGTGAAGCTGTGCCTTGCACGGTAATTGAAGCTGGTCCATGCGTAGTAACGCAAGTCAGAACAGAAGAAAACGACGGTTACAAAGCAGTTCAATTGGGCTTCGGAGAGAAGAAAGAAAAGCGTACAACAAAAGCTTTAATGGGTCATTTTAAGAAGGCTGATACTACTCCTAAAAGAAAGCTTGTTGAGTTCAAAGAATTTGACAAAGAGTTTGCTTTAGGTGAGACCATCAGAGTAGAAGATGTATTCGAAGAAGGTGAATTTGTTGATATCAGCGGAAAAACCAAAGGTAAAGGCTTTCAAGGTGTTGTGAAAAGACATGGATTTGGTGGTGTGGGTCAAACTACTCACGGTCAGCACAACAGAGCAAGACACCCTGGATCTATCGGTGCTTGTTCGTATCCAGCAAGAGTATTTAAAGGTATTAAAATGGGCGGTAGAATGGGACATACCAATGTTACTATTCAAAACCTTAAAGTGTTGAGACTTTTCCCTGAGAAAAACTTGATTTTGGTATCAGGTTCTGTTCCGGGTGCTAAAAACTCAATCATTACATTACACAAATAAAAGGTCGGTAGCCAACGACATCGAAAAAGAGGCTAAGTAAAAATGAAAGTTAAAGTTTTAAACAAAGAAGGCAAAGAAACAGGTAAGTCTGTTGAGCTGAACGAGGAGGTTTTTGGTGTAGAGCCAAACCAACACGTAGTTTGGTTAGATGTAAAGCATTATCTTGCTAACCAACGTCAAGGAACACACAAGTCTAAAGAGAGAGCTGAGGTTTCTCGTTCTACTAAGAAACTTGTGCGTCAAAAAGGATCTGGAGGTGCTAGACACGGTTCGGCCAAATCACCAACTTACGTAGGTGGTGGTACAGTTTTCGGTCCACGTCCAAGAGATTACGACTTCAAATTGAACAAAAAAATCAAAGTTTTGGCTCGTAAATCGGTTCTTTCTGCAAGAGTTGCAGAAAATAACTTAATCGTTGTAGAAGACTTCAATATCGATTCTCCTAAAACTAAAGCATATATCCAATTTTTGAATGCTTTGAGTTTGTCAGGAAAGAAAACCTTGTTTGTAGTTAATGGTGGTGAAAACAACCTTTATCTATCTGCTCGTAACATTCCTAAGACCAAAGTTGTGGATAAGGATTCTGTAAACACTTATGATTTGATCAATACAGAAATCATTTTGTTGGCTGAAAGTACAGTTTCTCATTTAGAATCAATTTTAAAAGATTAATTTTTAAAGACATGAGCGTTTTAAAAAGACCAAAAATAACTGAGAAAACACAGTTGCTTACCTCAAAAGGAAAATACACATTTGAAGTAAGTCGTGATGCCAACAAAATCGAAATAGCAGCTGCTGTAGAGAGAATGTACGGCGTAACAGTAGACAAAGTAAATACGATAACTCAAATCGGAAAGAAAAAGTCAAGAATGACCAAATCTAGATTGAGTTCGGGTAAAACTAGCACTTTCAAAAAAGCTATTGTGACTTTGAAAGACGGTGACCTTATCGATTTTTACGCAGAATTATAATTTATTAAATTGTTAAAGTATAGCCTTTTATAGGCTGCAAATGTGTGAGAAATGGCAGTTAAAAAATTAAATCCGGTAACACCCGGCACCAGACATCGAATAGCACCAGATTTTTCTGATATTACTGCAAGTAAGCCAGAGAAAAGCTTAACTGAGGCTATCAGAAAAACAGGTGGAAGAAACAATGAAGGACACCGTACAGCAAGGTATATCGGTGGCGGTCACAAGAGAAAGTATCGTATAATCGACTTCAAAAGAGATAAAAAAGATATCGAAGCTGAGGTGATGACTATCGAGTACGATCCAAACCGTACTTCAAGAATTGCTCTAGTAAAATACGCTGATGGAGAGAAAAGATATATTATCGCTCCTCAAGGTCTTAGAGTAGGACAAAAGATTGTTTCAGGAGAGAAAGTGGCTCCAGAAGTAGGAAATGCCTTGTTGTTGAAGAATATGCCTCTTGGTACTATTGTTCATAACATTGAGTTGACACCTGGCAAAGGAGGTCAAATGGCTAGAAGTGCGGGTACTTATGCTCAGGTTCTAGCGAAAGATGGAAAGTTTGTTACGCTCAAAATGCCTTCAGGTGAAATGAGAATGGTTCTTGGTTCTTGTATAGCTACTGTAGGATCTGTATCAAATCCTGACCACATGAACGTGGTACTTGGTAAAGCTGGCCGTAAGAGATGGTTAGGTGTAACTCCAAGAGTAAGAGGTGTAGCCATGAACCCTGTTGATCACCCGATGGGTGGTGGTGAGGGTCGTGCATCAGGAGGTCACCCTCGTTCTAGAAACGGTTTGATTGCCAAAGGCAAGAAAACTAGAGCTAAGAACAAATACTCTAATAGATTAATAATTTCACGTAGAACAAAATAATACAAAATAGATGGCTCGTTCACTTAAAAAAGGACCTTACGTAGATTTTAGACTTGAGAACAAGGTCGACGTGATGAATGATTCAGGGAAAAAGTCTGTAATCAAGACTTGGTCTAGAAGATCGATGATTACCCCTGATTTTATTGGACATACTTTTGCTGTTCATAATGGTAATAAATTTATTCCTGTATATGTAACAGATAACATGATTGGTCATAAGTTGGGAGAGTTTGCTCCTACAAGAAATTTTAGAGGCCACGTGAATAAAAAAGATAAAGGTAAAAGATAATATTCCGAGGAGCTTAGCTCTTTAAATAAGAATAAAAAATGGAAGCAGTAGCAAAATTAAACGATTTTCCAACCTCGCCTAGAAAAGCTAGGTTAGTAGCTGACCTGATTAGAGGCAAAAAGGTAAACCTTGCTTTAGGAATACTTTCTTTCCAACCTCAACAAGCGGCTCCAGTAATCAAGAAAGTGTTGATGTCAGCAGTAGCAAACTGGCAGAACAAAAACGAAGATGTGAAAATCGAAGAGGCAGATCTTTATGTGAAGACAATCATGATTGACGGTGGTAGAATGTTGAAAAGACTTCGTCCGGCTCCACAAGGTAGAGCTTACAGAGTAAGAAAGCGTTCACAACACATTACAATTGTAGTGGATTCATTAGAAAGTCAAGCAGTATAATTAAGTAACGATACTTAGAAATTAGAATATTATATAATTAGTTAAAATGGGACAAAAAGTAAATCCTGTAGGTTTTAGACTAGGTTACATCAGAGGATGGGAGTCCAACTGGTACGGCGGAAAGAATTTTGCTGAGAAACTCGTTGAAGACGATCAGATCAGAAAATATATCAATGCACGTATTCCGAAAGGTTCTGTTTCGAGAGTAGTAATTGAAAGAACTCTTAAAAGAATTACCCTTACTATCCATACTGCTAGACCTGGTGTAGTAATCGGTAAGGCAGGTAGTGAGGTTGATAAGTTGAGAGAAGAACTTAAAAAACTTACTAAAAAGGATGTTCAAATCAACATATTTGAAATCAAAAGACCTGAGATCGATGCCAAATTGGTGGGTGAGACAATCGCACAGCAGCTAAGAGCAAGAATCTCTTTCCGTAGAGCTATGAAGCAGGCCATTCAATCGGCCATGCGTGTAGGTGCTCAGGGTATAAAAATCAAATTGTCAGGTAGATTAGGCGGTGCTGAGATGGCTCGTTCGGAAATGTACAAAGAGGGAAGAATTCCTCTTCATACGCTTAGAGCTGATATCGACTATGCTATATCTGAGTCGTTGACAGTTTATGGTCTTATCGGTATCAAAGTTTGGGTATTCAAAGGTGAAGTTTTTGGTAAGAGAGACCTTACATCTGTAGCAGCTTTGGCAACTGAGTCTGCCGATAGTAAAAAATCTACTATGGGTGGTGCTGGTGGCAATCATCAAGGAAAAGGTCGTAGAGACGACGATGGTGATAAAAACGGCAGAAGAAAGAAGAGCAACAACAATGGTGGTGGTAGATCAAACGGCCAAAAGAGAAATTAAATTTTAGTGGCATTTTGCCTTAAACGTTATTATTATGTTACAACCTAAAAGAACTAGATTTCGTAAGCAACAAAAAGGTAGGATCAAAGGTATCGCTACTAGAGGTCACGAGATTGCTTTCGGTTCATTTGCAATAAAAAGTCTAGAGCCAGGCAGAATTACTGCTAGACAAATAGAAGCTGCTCGTATTGGTGTTACACGTGCCATGAAACGTGAAGGTCAAGTTTGGATTCGTATATTCCCTGACACTCCTATTACCAAAAAACCTTTAGAGGTAAGGATGGGTAAAGGTAAAGGTGCTCCGGAATATTGGGTGGCAAACATTTATCCTGGTACTGTATTGTTTGAGGCTACCGGCGTTTCATTAGAGTTAGCGAAAGAGGCTCTTAGATTGGCGGCTCAGAAATTACCAGTAAAAACAAAATTTGTAGTTCGTAGAGATTACGAAGTATAGTCATAAATAAATACTTCAATAAGTAAAGAAGATGAAAAAAAATGATTTAAGTGGTTTTACTGCAGATCAGTTGAAACAACAAATATCTGAAGAAAAAGACAGATTGGTAAAGTTGAAGTTTGCTCATGCAATCACTCCAATCGAGAATCCTAGGAGAATTACTGAGACTCGTAAAAATATTGCTAGACTTTCTACTGCTCTTAACAGTTCAAAGTAAAATATCATTATCCAAATTTCATGGTTTTGATTAACCATTAATTTTATCCGAAAATGGAAGAAAGAAAAGTAAGAAAAGAACGTATTGGAGTTGTTACCAGCAACAAGATGGAGAAGTCCGGCGTAATCCAAGTGATTCGTAAGGTAAAGCATCCTAAATATGGTAAGTTTATGCTCAAAACTAAAAAGTTCATGTTTCATGACGAGAACAATGAAGCTGGTATTGGCGACACTGTGAAAATAAGCGAAACAAGACCGTTGAGCAAAAATAAAAATTGGAGATTGGTTGAAATCATAGAGAGAGCCAAATAATCTAATATTTCTAAAATTAGTAAAAGGAAATAATAATGTTACAGCAAGAATCAAGAGCCAATGTAGCTGACAACAGCGGGGCTAAAGAAGTTTTGGTAATAAGAGTTTTAGGTGGTACTAAGAAGAGATATGCCTCTGTAGGTGACAAAGTTGTCGTTACAGTTAAGCAAGCTCTTTCGTCTTCTAACATGAAGAAAGGTACAGTTTCTAAGGCTGTTGTTGTAAGAACTAAGAAAGAAGTAAGAAGAAAAGATGGTTCTTACATTAGGTTTGAGGAAAATGCGGTTGTTCTTCTAAACAACCAAAACGAACCAAGAGGAACAAGGATTTTCGGACCTGTAGCTAGAGAGTTGAGAGAGAAGCAATTTATGAAAATCGTTTCACTTGCTCCTGAGGTACTATAATAGCTGAAAAAAATATCGTAATTAATTTATTACAATGGAAAGGAAATTTAACAAACAACCGAAGCTTCATGTTAAAACTGGTGATACTGTTGAGGTAATTGCTGGTAACTCTAAAGGAAAAAAGGGTAAAATTGTTGAGGTTTTGGTAAAGAAAAACCGTGTAGTGGTTGAGGGTGTGAACATGATCAAGAAACACATCAAACCTAACGCACAAACTCCTCAAGGCGAAATCAAGGAGCTTGAGGGTAGTATTCATATCAGTAACGTTTTGGTAGTAGATCCTTCTACTGGCAAGGCTACTAGAACTGGTAGAAAATTAAATGACGCTGGAAAACTTCAAAGATTTTCTAAAGCATCAGGTAAATTTATTTAATAATTTAAAGTGGGTCGGTAATCCACTAAATTTATAAAAATGGCAAGGTTAAGAGAAAAATATCAAAAAGAAATTGTATCTGCTTTGATGGAGAAGTATCAGTATAAATCCATTATGCAGGTTCCTAAGTTGCTTAAGATAGTAGTCAACAGAGGTGTTGGTGCTGCTACAGGCGACAAGAAATTAGTAGACAATAGTGTTGACGAGTTAACAATTATTGCAGGTCAAAAGGCCGTTCCTACTATTTCTAAAAAGGCTGTATCGAACTTCAAATTGAGGGAAGGTATGCCAATTGGTGCGAAAGTAACTTTAAGATCTAAAATCATGTATGAATTTTTGGATCGTCTTACTTCGGTAGCACTTCCAAGGGTAAGAGATTTTCAAGGAATCAGCGACAAAGGATTTGATGGTAGAGGAAACTATACTTTCGGTGTTACTGAGCAAATCATCTTCCCTGAGATATCTATTGATAAAATCAATAAGATACAAGGTATGGACATTACATTTGTAACAACTGCAAAAACTGATGCAGAGAGCTACGAGCTTTTGAAAGCATTGGGTATGCCGTTTGTGAATAAAAATAAACAATAAGCAATAATTTAGAGACATGGCAAAAGAGTCAATAAAAGCTAGGGAAAGAAAGAGAGAAAGATTGGTAGCTAAATTTGCTACTAAAAGAGCAGCCCTAAAGGAAGCTCAGGATTGGAAAGGTCTAGATGCCCTTCCGAAAAACTCTTCTCCAGTTAGATTACACAACAGATGTAAACTTACAGGACGTCCCAAAGGATACATGAGAAAGTTTGGTATCAACCGTGTTACTTTCCGTGAGATGGCCAATTCAGGATTTATTCCTGGAGTTACCAAATCTTCTTGGTAAAAAGTTTTTTTTCTTATTTAGAATTACTATCTTTGCAGCCCAGTTAGAGAAGTCACGCCTGTGATACTGTCTAATGTTGGCTAAGGTATCCAAAAAAATATTAAATTTAGAGATGATTACAACGGATCCAATAGCAGATTTTCTTACAAGAATCAGAAATGCTATTAAAGCGAGGCATAGAGTCGTAGAGATTCCTGCTTCTAATCTTAAAAAAGAGCTTACCGCTCTTCTTTATGAAAAAGGTTATATTGCAAGTTATAAGTTCGAAGATGATGGTCTTCAGGGAGTTATAAAAATTGCTTTGAAATATAACCCAGTTACAAAGAAATCAGCAATCATAAATCTTTCGAGGGTTTCAAAACCAGGTTTGAGAAAGTATGTTAAGTCTACAGAGCTTCCAAGAGTGCTTAATGGCTTAGGTATTGCTATCTTATCAACTTCAAAAGGAGTTGTTACTGACAAAGAAGCTAGAACCTTAAATGTAGGTGGCGAAGTACTTTGTTATGTTTATTAATTTTTGTTGACCGCTTCTTCCAAGAAGCCTTAAACGTTTAAAAATGTCTAGAATAGGTAAAAAACCAATTTCAATCCCAGCGGGAGTTTCAGTATCTGTTGATTCTGATAATTTAGTGACGGCAAAAGGTCCAAAGGGTACACTTACTCAGAAAATAGATTCAGATATGGGTCTAGCTATAGAGGATGGTGTATTGACCGTAACTCGTCCATCTGAGCAAAAAAGACACAAAGCTTTACATGGTCTTTACAGATCTTTGATTAGTAATTTGATTGTTGGTGTTTCAGAGGGATACAAAAAAGAGCTTGAGCTTGTCGGTGTGGGTTACAAAGCCACAAATAACGGCAATATCATTGATATGTCTTTGGGTTACTCTCACAATATTTATTTGATTGTTCCATCGGAATTGAAGGTGGAAACTAAAATGGAGAAGGGTAAAAACCCGATAATTACTTTAGAGGGAACAGATAAGCAATTGATCGGTTTGGTTGCGGCCAAGATTAAATCGCTTCGTAAGTCTGAACCATATAAAGGTAAAGGTATCAAGTTTGTAGGTGAGGTTATCAGAAGAAAGGCTGGTAAAACTGCTGGTAAAAAATAATTAAGAAAATTATAACTTTATAATATATGTCTAGTGTTAAGTCTGAAAGAAGACAAAAAATAAAGTGGAGAGTTAGGAAAAAGGTTTCAGGTACGCCTGAGAAACCAAGGTTATCGGTTTTTCGTAGCAATACAGGTATTTACGCTCAATTAATTGACGATATTGCTGGAAAAACTTTGACTGCTGCCTCTTCAATGGAACTAGGTCTTAAATCTTTGAATATAGAAAATTCAAAACAAGTTGGTTCAAGCATTGCCAAGAAAGCAGCCGAAATTGGTCTTTCTGCATGTGTATTTGATCGTAGCGGTTATTTATATCATGGAAATGTTAAAGCTTTGGCAGACGCCGCAAGAGAAGCAGGACTTAACTTTTAATACTATTTAAATGAAAGCAATTAAAGTAAACGAATCAGAATTAAAAGAAAGAGTTGTGGCCATTAATAGGGTTGCTAAGGTTGTAAAGGGAGGTCGTAGATTTAGCTTTTCAGCAATAGTTGTTCTTGGTGATGGACAAGGTGCCGTAGGTCAAGGGCTTGGTAAAGCTAATGAGGTTACTGACGCTATCTCGAAAGCAATAGAAGATGCTCGTAAGAACTTGGTAAACGTTCCTATTATTAACGGAACAGTTCCTCACGAAATGGAAGGTAAGTTTTCAGGTGGTTTTGTGTATGTTAAGCCTGCTGCTCCTGGTACGGGTGTTATCGCTGGTGGTGCTATGCGTGCTGTTTTGGAGGCTGCTGGTGTTCATAATGTACTTGCAAAGTCTAAAGGAAGTTCTAACCCTCACAACGTTGTGAAGGCCACTTTGGACGCACTTCTTAAAATGAGAGCTCCGCACGAGGTAGCTTCTCAAAGAGGAATTAAATTAAACAAAGTATTCAACGGTTAATAACCGGTTAAATAATTTTAGTAATGGCTAAAGTAAAACTTACTCAAGTAAAAAGTGTCATTGAAAGACCTAAAAAGCAGAAGCTTACAATGCAGGCTTTGGGTTTGACCAAAATTGGTAGATCGGTTGAAGTTGAATCCAATCCGGCTATCGAGGGAATGATTAGAAAGGTCAATCATTTGATTAGAGTAGAAAATTGTTAATAAAGGGATAACCGAGTAGTGGTTGCACTGCGTAAATTAGAAAAATAATGAAATTAGAAATTTTACAACCTTCTGCTGGATCTGTTAGAGACAATACAAGACAAGGTAGAGGTCAAGGTTCAGGTGGTGGTGGTACTGCAAGAAGAGGTCATAAGGGTGCTAAGTCGAGATCTGGTTTTAGCTCGAAAAGAGGTTTTGAAGGTGGTCAGATGCCTTTGCAAAGACGTTTGCCTAAATTTGGTTTTAACAATATAAATAGAGTAGAATACAAGGGTATCAACCTTGACACTATTCAGGCTTTGGTTGAAAAAACTGGTGTTAGCAGTGTAGATCTTCAGTTTTTGAAAGAGCACGGTCTAATGTCGAAGTTTGATTTGATTAAGGTTTTGGGAAGAGGTGAGTTGACTTCAAAGGTTAACGTTACCGTAAATGCTTTTTCAAAATCGGCAATAGCTGCGATCGAGGCTCAAGGAGGAACAGCTACAGTTGTTTCGAAGTCATCGGCTGATGCGAATGCAGGAGTTCAACCTGAATAATTCATTCTATTTTTATGAAAAAATTACTAAGCACATTTAAGAACATCTGGTCAATTGAGGAGCTAAGAAATAGAATCTTAGCTACTTTATTGATTATAGTAATCTTCAGAGTAGGTTCTTATGTTTCGCTTCCTGGAGTTGATCCTTCTAAGTTGCAAGATTTGACTAGCGGTAACGGTCTTTTGGGATTGTTGGATACGCTTGTGGGTGGTGCTTTTAGTAAGGCTTCTATCATGGCTCTAGGTATCATGCCTTATATATCGGCTTCTATTGCTATACAGTTGTTAGGTCTTGCTCTTCCATATTTTTCGAAGTTGCAAAAGGAGGGAGAATCGGGTAGACGAAAATTGAACCAAATAACACGTTGGTTAACGATAGCGGTAACTGCTACTCAGGGTTTTACTTACCTTAAAACAACCATACCTACAGATGCAATTACTATCTCGCAAGGACTTTTTTACTTCTCAGGAGTAATAATGTTGGTAGCAGGTACAATGATGAGTATGTGGCTTGGTGAAAGAATAACAGAGAAGGGTATAGGTAACGGTATATCAATGATTATTATGATTGGTATTGTTTCGAGATTTCCTGGTGCAATCATTGGCGAGGCAAAAGCTAGAGCCGCTAATGGTCAGATACTATTTTTTGTTATTGAAATAGTGGCCTTGTTTCTAGTTGTGATTTTTGCTGTAGCAATGACGCAGGCTGTTCGTAGAATTCCTGTTCAATATGCTAAGCAGATTGTTGGAAACAAGACAGTAACTGGTCAAAGACAGTATTTGCCATTGAAATTGAATATTTCTGGTGTAATGCCTATTATTTTTGGACAGGCTCTGATGTTTATACCAGCTTTTGTTGCTTCTTTGTTTGCAGAAAAAAGTGAGTTTGCTCAGACTGTAAATACTATATTTAGTGACCCAACGTCTTGGCAGTATAATCTACTTTATTTGGTATTGATTGTTGCGTTTACTTTCTTTTACACTGCCATTTCTATCAATCCTAATCAGATTGCGGATGACATGAAGAGAGGAGGTGGTTTTATTCCTGGAATTAAGCCTGGTCAGCCAACTTCAGATTTTGTGGCTCAAGTGTTGGATAGAATAACTTTACCTGGTAGTATTTTATTGGCTATGATTGCCATATTTCCAGCTGTTGCTAGTTTATTTGGTATGACCCAATTGTTTTCATCTTTCTTCGGAGGGACTTCTCTTTTAATCTTGGTAGGTGTTGTTCTTGATACACTTCAGCAAGTAGAAAGTTACCTACTAATGAAAAAATATGAGGGCTTAATGGAGTCGGGTAGAATTGAAGGACGTCAGACGGCTGTTGTTGGCAATTAATAGGAATGTCTAAAAGAGTAATCTACCTTAAAAGTTCTGAAGAGGCTCAAGTTATAAAAGACAATGGAGTCATTCTAGGAAAGGCTCATGCCGAAGTAGCTAAGCTGGTAGCTGAAGGCGTAAAGACTCGGGATTTAGATAAGGTAGCTGAAGAATATATATTGGATAATGGTGGAAAGCCATCTTTCAAGAATTATAACGGTTTTCCAGCAACACTTTGTATTTCTGTAAATGACGTTGTAGTACATGGTTTGCCAAGTACTAGAGAATTGAAAGATGGAGACATTGTATCTATAGATTGTGGAGTTTATAAAAATGGTTATCACGCAGATAGTGCTTACACCTATATGGTTGGCAAGGTAAGTGATACTACTAGAAAGCTCTTAATTGATACAAAGGAATCACTTATGAAGGGAATTACATTGGTAAAACCTGGTAATAGAATTGGTGATATCAGTTATGGTATACAGAGTTTTACTGAATCTTTGGGTTACGGTGTAGTAAGGGAGTTAGTGGGTCATGGTGTTGGTAAATATTTGCATGAGGCACCAGAAGTTCCTAACTTTGGAAAAAGAGGTAACGGTCCTAAACTTCAGGCTGGAATGGTGATAGCTATCGAGCCAATGATTACAGAAGGTAAACGTTTTGTAGTTCAGGAGAATGATAATTGGACAATCAGAACTGAAGATAGAAAGCCAGCTGCACATTTTGAGCACACGGTGTTGGTTACTAAAAGTGGTTATGAGATTTTGACTACTTTCGAATTTATAGAACAGGTTTTGAAGAGTAGAAACTTAGAGATAATTTAAGAATGGCAAAGCAGTCGAATATTCAAGTTGATGGAGTTATTGTAGAGGCTTTATCTAATGCCATGTTTAGAGTAGAACTGGAAAACAAGCATGAGGTAATAGCTCATATTTCGGGAAAGATGAGGATGAATTATATCAGAATTTTACCTGGTGATAAGGTGAAGCTCGAAATGTCTCCATACGATTTATCAAAAGCAAGAATTACTTACCGGTACAAATAATCGGTTTTAATATATTAATTAAATAAAATGAAAGTTAAAGCATCAGTAAAAAAACGTAGTGAGGACTGTAAAGTTATCAGACGTAAGGGTAAAATTTACGTAATTAATAAGAAAAATCCTAAATTTAAACAAAGACAAGGTTAATATTTATGAGGATCTCAGGTGTTGATATTCCGGACAAAAAGAGAGGTGAAATTTCTCTTACCTATATTTACGGTATAGGTCGCAGTACTGCAAAAAATATTTTAGGACAAGCCAATATTTCTGTTGATAAGAAAGCAGGGGAATGGTCTGACGACGAAGCTAACGCAATTCGTGCTATTATTTCAAATGAATTCAAAGTAGAAGGTGCTTTGCGTTCAGAAGTTACTCTTAGCATTAAGCGTTTGATGGACATCGGTTGTTACAGAGGTTTGAGACATAGAAAAGGTTTACCTTTGAGAGGTCAAAGAACCAAAAACAATTCTAGAACAAGAAAAGGTAAGCGTAAAACTATCGCTAACAAGAAAAAAGCAACTAAATAATATTTAATTGGATCAGAGGAAGGCATATAGTTTTCCTGCCTTAATTTAAGTTTTTCTATCAATAATGGCACAAGCTAAAAGAAAAGACAAAGCAAAAAAAAGAGTAGTAGTTGTTGAGGCTTATGGACAAGTTCATGTAAGAGCTTCTTTCAACAACATCATCATTTCGGTTACAAACAGTACTGGACAAGTTATTTCATGGGCATCAGCTGGTAAAATGGGATTCAGAGGTTCTAAAAAGAACACTCCTTATGCAGCTCAAATGGCAGCTCAAAACTGTTGCCAAGTGGCGTATGATTTAGGTATGAGAAAGGCTGACATTTACGTGAAAGGACCTGGTTCTGGTAGAGAATCTGCTATGAGAACTGTTCAAAGCGTAGGTATTGATGTGGTTAACATTTTTGATATAACTCCACTTCCTCATAATGGATGTAGACCTCCAAAAAGAAGAAGAGTATAATTTATTTATTTTTAACAAATATTAGTTTGGACATTGGGGCTAATTATTTGACAATTTATTTTTAAAACATGGCAAGATACACAGGTCCGAAATCAAAGATTTCAAGAAAATTTGGAGAGGCAGTCTTAGGGCCAAGCAAGGCATTGGCTAAGAAAAACTATCCTCCAGGTCAGCACGGTAGAGGTAGAAGAGGTAAAAAATCAGAATACGCTTTGCAGCTTCAGGAGAAGCAAAAAATAAAGTATACTTACGGTATGCTTGAGCGTCAGTTCGCTAGAATATTTCATTTGGCCGCCGTTAAAGATGGTCAAACAGGTGCTAACTTGATTAAATTGTGTGAATCAAGATTAGACAATGTAGTTTACCGTATGGGTATAGCTCCTACAAGAAGAGCAGCTAGACAATTGGTGGCACACAAACACATTGTTGTTGATGGAGAGATTACAAACATTCCTTCATTGTTAGTAAAACCAGGTCAGGCGGTAGCAGTAAGAGAGAAATCAAAGGCCTTGGAGAATATTACTTCTAGTACAAGTATTAATTCGTCTAAGAAATACGGTTGGATTGAATTTAATTCAGTTGATTTGGCTGGTGTTTTTATAAACTACCCAGACAGAGATCAGATTCCTGAGAATTTCAACGATCAGGCAGTTGTCGAATTGTACAACAAATAATAATATCATACCACCCCTTTGCGGGGGTGGTTTCTTTAATATATTGCGGGATAATCCCGCGATTATTTCGTTAACGAAAATATACAGCACAGTATGTCAATTTTAGCATTTCAAATGCCCGACAAAGTCGTAATGGAAAAAGCAGACGACTTTCATGGTTTTTTTGAGTTTAAACCACTCGAAAGAGGATATGGAGTAACCATCGGTAATGCTCTTCGTCGTATATTGTTGTCTTCATTAGAAGGTTTCGCAATTACATCGGTAAGATTTCCTGGTGTTCTTCATGAGTTTTCATCAATTGAAGGTGTTGTGGATGATGTAACTGAAATTATTTTGAATCTGAAACAAGTGAGATTCAAGAAAATTTCGGATTTTGTAGATAATAAAATCACCGTAAAAGTAAAAAATCAAAGTGAGTTAACTGCTGGTGAAATCAGTAAGTTCTCTTCTTGTTTTGAGGTTCTCAATCCTGACTTAGTTATCGCTCGTTTAGATTCTAAAAAGGAGTTGGAATTTGAGATTATCGTGGATAAAGGTAGAGGTTATGTGCCAAGTGAGGAGCACAAGGCCAATGACCTTCCAATTGGATTTATTTCAATTGACTCGATTTATACACCTATAAAAAACGTTAAGTTCAGTGTTGAAAACACCCGTGTTGAGCAAAGAACTGACTACGAGAAACTTTTAATTGAGATCAAAACGGATGGTTCTATCCATCCTGAGAAGGCTTTACAAGAAGCTTCTCATATATTGATTCAGCACTTCTTGAAATTCACTGATGAGAACATGGTGTTCGATTCTAAGAAGGATGAAGAAGATAATATGGTGGATGAAGAGTTCTTGCATATGAGAAAACTTCTTAAAACATCATTACAGGACCTTGATTTGTCTGTAAGGGCCTACAACTGTCTTAAATCTGCCGATATTCGTACATTGGGAGATTTGGCTAGATTGGAGGTTGCGGACATGATGAAGTTCAGAAACTTTGGTAAAAAGTCGCTTACTGAATTGGAGCAACTGATTGCCGACAAGCAATTGCATTTCGGAATGGATGTTGCGAAATATAAATTGGACGAAGAATAATAATCACAATCTCGCAGGATTAATTTTAAAAACTCGTAATAGGTGGAAAGCATATCTGCGTAATAGTTTTCAAACCGTTACTTACGAAAATCGAATAAAATGAGACACGGAAAGAAAGTAAACCATTTAGGTAGAACAAAATCGCACAGAGATGCATTGTTGGCCAATCTAACAATCTCTTTGATTAAAGCAAAAAGAATTGAAACTACATTGGCTAAAGCCAAAGCTTTGAGAATGTATGTGGAGCCTTTAATTACAAAGTCAAAAACTGATAACACACACTCTAGAAGGACTGTGTTCTCATATTTGCAAGATAAAGAGGCCATCAAAATTCTTTTTGGTGAGATTGCGGAGAAAGTAGCTGAAAGAAATGGTGGATACACAAGAATTATTAAGTTGGGCCAAAGACAAGGGGATAATGCAGTAGTGGCACTTATCGAGCTTGTAGACTTTAACGACAACTTGTTAAGCTCAGCTACTGAGGAAGGCGAGGCTAAAACCAAGCGTTCGAGAAGAGGTAAGTCGAAGAAATCTGACGATTCGGTTTCTGTAGCTGCTCCAGTTGCTGAAGAACCTTCTGCAGAGGTTGTGGAAGAGGCTGCTCCAATAGCTGATGAAGTTCCATCTGCTGAAGTTGTTGAAGAAACTCCTGCTGCTGATGCGACAGAAGAAGAGGCAAAATAATTCTTACAAAGAAAATAGAATGTAAAAAGAGGAGTCCAGAAATGGGCTCCTCTTTTACTTTTTATTCAAAGCTGTAAATCAAAATAGGGACTGCGGTGTGTTTTAGAATTTGTTTGGTCTTACTTGGGTTTAGGATACCATCTAGAAAACCACGTTTATGAGTGGTAAGAATTAGTAAGGATATTCCTTCTTCCTGTACCAATTGTTGTATCCCCTTTTTAAAACTCTTACTTTCTTTATGAATTACATGCAAATTGTCGTCTTTAAATCTTTCGGCAATAGATTTTAAGAATTCTTGGTCTGGATAAATGTCAAGTTCATCGGAATCTTTAATATGGGCTATTTCGAGACTGTTATTTGAATATTTTGAAAATTTGATAGCTTCTGCAATATATTTTTCTTCGTCATATTCAAGCTGACTTGCATAGCAGAACTTATCAAAAAGGTCGGCCCTGAAATCTTCGGGAACAACCAACAGAGGTACTTCAATACTGTCAATTAAGTATGCCGCAGTAGAGCCAATAATCGTGTCGATAAGTCCACTATGACTTGTTTTTCCAACGATTATCATGTTCAAATGCGTATGCACGCTCAGGTCGTCAATAATAGATGCCAAATCACCAAAACCTAGTTTGAATTCTGCTCTAATTTTATCCTTGCAAGCTATCTCTACTTCTTTCTGAAGTTTATCCTCCAGAATAGAAAGTGATTGTGTGTAAGTTTCCTCTGCCAGACCTACAGGCACATTTGGATCGAGAATAGGAGGGGTATAGGCATGAACCATAACCAAGTCATTATCTAGGATTTTTGCAAGCTTTTTGGCGTAAAAGAGAGCATTAAGAGATCCCTCAGAAAAGTCGATTGCAACCAGTATAGTTTTCATAATTATTAAAATTTAGATTTAACCTCTTTTGAAATCAGTTTCAATGTAAGAATTTCTCTAATTTGAAAGTATGACTTTGATTAGGTATCAAGAAGATTAATTGTAATTTAATGTGAATGTATACGGATAAGCAAATAATTATTAGATATCTTGATTTTTTGATTTAACTTTGTACTCCGATAATCTTATCTAATCGGAAAATAACATTCTAATGAGTTTCATTCCCCAAGACGCCATCTTAATGCTTCAAGATGGCACGGTTTTCAAAGGCAAAGCTTTAGGAAAAATTGGTACAACCACAGGAGAGATCTGCTTTAATACAGGCATGACGGGTTACCAAGAGATTTACACAGATCCATCCTATTACGGCCAAATTATTGTAAACACTACGGCTCATATCGGCAATTATGGCGTAAAACTCGATTCTGAAGAAGAGTCGGAAAGTATCAAAATTAAGGGCATGATTTGTAATGCTTACGCTGAGCATTATTATTCCCGAAACACTGCTGACTATTCACTTCAAGAGTATTTCGAGAAAAATGGAATTGTTGGCATTTGTGACATAGACACTCGCCAAATAGTGAGACACATCCGTAATGCAGGTGTAATGAACTGTATAATTTCTTCTGAAATAGCCGACGAAACTGAACTGAAGAGGATTCTGGACGACTGCCCTTCTATGGACGGATTGGAACTAAGCTCTCTGGTAAGCACCAAAGAACCTTACTTTCTCGGAAATCCTGACGCAAAGTATAAATTGGCGGTGATAGACTATGGATGCAAAAGAAATATTCTCAGGAATTTTGTTCAGAGAGATTGCTATGTGAAGGTCTTCAATGCCAAAACCAATATTGGTGATATTTTAGAGTGGAATGCAGATGGTTATTTTATATCCAATGGTCCTGGAGACCCAGGAGCTATGGATTATGCTGTTGAAACCATTACGGGCTTATTACAGGTTGAAAAACCATTGTTTGGTATTTGTTTGGGGCATCAGCTCTTGAGCAGGTCTGTAGGTATCGGCACATACAAAATGCACAATGGTCACAGAGGTTTGAATCATCCAGTAAAAAACCTTTTAACTGGTAAATGCGAGGTGACATCTCAAAACCACGGTTTTGCGGTAATTCCTGAAGAAGCATTTAAAAGTGAAGAGGTAGAGGTTACGCACCTAAATTTGAATGACAATACAATTGAAGGGATTAGATTGAAGAATAAGCCGGCTTTCTCGGTTCAGTATCACCCAGAAGCGGCACCAGGCCCTCACGACTCTAATTATTTGTTTGACCAGTTCGTAGGAATGATGAACTAATTCTTAATAAATGGAACTGTATAGTACCAACCGTATAAGTGAAAATGTAGGTTTTGAAGAAGCAATTTTCAGGGGATTACCACCGGATAATGGATTGTATATGCCCACCGAGATTTCTAAATTACCTGAAAGCTTTTGGGCAAATATTGACGGACTTTCGCTGCAAGAAATTGCATTCGAAATATCGAAAACCCTCATTGGCGGCGATATTCCGGAGATAGAATTGAAGTCCTTGATAATCAAGGCTATTGATTTTGAGGCACCTTTGGTAGAAATTTCTGAAAATGTATATTGCCTCGAGTTATTCCATGGCACGTCCATGGCTTTCAAGGATTTTGGGGCGAGATTTATGGCCGCAGTTATGTCATATTTCTTACAAAAGTCAAACAAAACTATCAATATACTTGTGGCTACTTCTGGAGATACTGGAGGGGCTGTAGCTCAAGGTTTTTATGAAAAAGAAAATATTTCTGTAACAATTCTTTATCCAAAAGGCAAGGTTAGTGATATACAGGAAAAGCAACTCACCACTTTGGGTAAAAATATCAAGGCCATTGAGGTTGAAGGTACTTTTGATGATTGCCAAGCTTTGGTAAAGAAGGCTTTTTTGGATGCAGAACTTAAGGAGAAATTTGGTTTGGCTTCTGCAAATTCTATAAATATTGCTAGGCTAATACCGCAATCATTTTATTATGCTGCTGCCTATGCGAAGTTGAAGAAATTGGGGAAAGAGGTGATTTTTTCTGTTCCTTCAGGGAATTTTGGAAACCTTACTGCCGGCTTGCTAGCCATGAAAATGGGAATGCCTGTTAGTAAATTTGTAGCCTCAACCAATGTGAATAAAGTTGTACCTGAATACTTGGAATCCGGCGTTTTTGAGCCAATTTCTCCTTCGAAATCAACTATTTCAAATGCAATGGATGTAGGCAATCCAAGTAATTTTCCAAGAATGAAGGCTCTTTTCAATAATAATTTGGAGGAAATGAGAAACCACGTTTCGGGATATTATTTTGATGATGAAGAGACTAGGTTGGGAATGAAGGATTTGTACGGGAATTATAATTATTTGACATGTCCGCATTCTGCTATTGGCTTTTTGGGCTTGAATAAGTATTTTTCTGAAAATGCAAACCAAAACGCTGTCGGAGTTTTCTTATCTACAGCCCATTATGCCAAGTTTATGCCCGAAATGGTCTCTACCCTAGGTTTTGTGCCCGAAATTCCAGAAAGATTGGAGGTTTTGTTGGAAAAAAAGAAAGTGACAGTGACTATGAAAAATGATTTTGAGGCTTTCAAAGAATATTTATCTACAAATTTGATTTAAGGTGGCAAAATTTTGATTTTGCCACCTTCTTTATTTTACTTTAGTATCACTGCTCCCAAAGGAGGTATATTGAGTGTTACTGATTGTTCAAAACCATGTGCCTTGATTTCCTCAGTTTTTAGGACTTCGTTTGTAACTCCCGAACCCCAATATTTCTTGTCGTCAGAGTTGAGAATTTCAGTATATACTTTGTCTTGAGGAACCCCTATTCTGTAATTTGACTTTGGAAGTGGAGTAAGGTTCAGGATAACTAAAACTTCTTCGTTGAATCCTTTTCTTCTATAGTAAACCACACAATTTTCAGTATCTGCGGTGTCGAGCCAGTCGAATCCTTCAAAGCTAAATTGCTTATCGAACAAGGCAGGCTGAGCTCTATAAACCTTGTTTAGGTCTTGTACCAACAAATTGATGCCCTTGTGGCTGTCATAATTGAGTAAATGCCAATCAAGACTTTTTAAGAAATTCCATTCCTCAGATTGCCCAAACTCTCCTCCCATAAACAAGAGTTTTGAACCAGGATGTGTGAACATATAAGAAAACAAAAGTCTAAGGTTGGCAAATTTTTGCCATTCATCGCCAGGCATTTTGTTTAGAAGTGAATGTTTCCCGTAAACGACCTCATCATGAGACAAGGGTAACATGAAATTCTCTGAAAAAGCATAAACTGTACTGAAAGTGAGGTCATTTTGATGCCATTTTCTGTACATCGGGTCTTTTGAGAAATATCTGAGGGTATCATTCATCCAGCCCATCATCCACTTCATACCAAATCCCAGTCCACCAAGAAAAGTCGGACGTGAAACACCCGGAAATGCCGTAGACTCTTCGGCTATCGTCTGCACGTCAGGAAATGAATTATAGATTTCCTCATTAAGTTCTTTGAAAAGCGAAATTACCTCGAGATTTTCTCGTCCTCCAAATACGTTCGGAATCCATTCTCCGTCATTTCTTGAATAATCTCTGTAAAGCATGGAAGCTACAGCATCCACCCTTAAACCGTCTGCATGAAATCTATCTAACCAAAATAAGGCGTTACTTATCAAGAATGACCTAACTTCGTATCTACCGTAGTTGAAAATATAAGATTTCCAGTCAGGATGATAGCCCTGACGGGGGTCTTCGTGTTCATACAGGGCCGATCCATCGAATCTATAAATGCCGTGTGCGTCGTTGGGATAATGCGATGGAACCCAGTCGAGTATTACTCCGATACCGTTTACGTGTAATTGCTCCACCAAGTACATAAAATCCTGAGGTGTGCCAAAACGACTACTGGCCGCAAAATAGCCAGTTATTTGGTAGCCCCAAGAGGGTTCGTAAGGGTGCTGCATGATGGGCATAAACTCCACGTGGGTGAAGCCCATTTCCTTAACATAAGGTACTAGGGTGTCCGCTATCTCTCTGTAAGTCAGTCTTCTGTCGTTATCACTAGGGTCTCTTTTCCAAGAGCCCATGTGGACCTCATAAACTGAACAAGGTGCCGTAAGACTATTGGCATTCTTTCTGGTTTTCATCCATTCCTCATCCTTCCATTCATACCAAGTATCCCAAACAATAGAAGCAGTTTTTGGAGGTTCTTCCCAACGTAACGCAAATGGGTCGCCTTTTTCTAGTTTTTGACCACCAATATTAGAGTCTATAAAATATTTGTACACTTCGCCGTTGCCGATATTGGCTACCCAGCCTTCCCAAATTCCGGAGCCATCCCAACGTGGATACAATTGGTGACTCTCTTTATTCCAGCCGTTAAAATCTCCAAATACAGACACCGAGTTGGCATTTGGTGCCCAAACACCGAAATAAGTACCAGTAGCTCCTTGATTCTCGCGAACATGAGAGCCCAGTTTTTCATAAAGTCTGTAGTGCCGCCCAGACTTGAAAAGACCTATATCAAATTCGGTGAGAAGTGAAAACGGCTCAACGTTTTTGAAGGCTTGGGTTACAGGGCTTTCTTGTTTTTTTTTGCTCATAAAGGTCAAATGTATTTTTCCTACAATATTTTAAAATATTTCTTGTTTTTCAAAAACAATATTAAAAGATTTTTAAAAAGGAAAGATAGCACTTTTTCGCTACAAGCTTTCAATCTTGAATTAATTCTTATCAGAACAGAAATAGTTTTTTTTATTCTTTTGGTAGAAATAAACGAATTGAAGTATTTTTGTGGACTGAAATTTATTGATTACACATGGAAATTACCAAAAACGAACAATACGTAGTTTACAAACCTTTAGGAGCCAGTTTTGACGAAACAGTGGCGTCACAGATTGAGAAAAGTATAGCGGGTTTGTATTCTGCCGAAGGTAGAATAAACTTTATTTTGAATCTTGTGAAGGTAGACGCTGTTAGCCCAAGTGCTATTACGCTTTTCAATAAAGTTCAGAGAATTTGTAAAAACGAATCAGGTTTGTTGGTTCTTGTTACCACCAACGATACCGTTATTGATTATATTTCTGGTGCAACTGAAGATTTTCTTCTGATTTTGCCAAGCGAAGAGGAAGCCGTAGACGCTGTTTATATGAATGAACTTGAGAATGACTTCAAAGACGAGCAAGATGATGAGTTTGGCACAGAAAGTGAAAGCGATTATTAATTAATCTCAATATATTGGAATTTAAAATACTGGGTACCGGCTCTGCCACACCGCAATTACAACGAAATCCGTCGGCTTTTTTAGTGACCGTAGACAATTGTCTACTTTTGGTTGATTGTGGAGAAGGTACGCAGTACAGACTTTTGCAGTACAAAGCCAAAATATCTCGGCTTCGTTATATTCTTATCAGTCATCTTCATGGCGACCATTACTTTGGTTTGATAGGTCTTCTCAGTACACTCAATATGCAAAAGAGAACCGAGCCTTTGGAGATTTTTGGGCCTAAAGGTTTAGACGAAATCATTGCTCTTCAGCTAAAATACTCGGGTACTATTCTAAACTTTAAGTTGGAGTTTACCACCACCAATCCAGACAGTTTTGATACACTTCTGGATAATGATCATCTGAAAATCAATACTTTCCCACTAAGACATAGAATTGATTGTACTGGGTTTTTACTTATTCAGAAGTCAAGTAAAAGAAAGATTCTGGCGGATAAAATTCCTGAAAACTTCCCAATTCCTTACTTTAAGCTCCTCAAAGATGGTTTTGATGTAAAGGACGAGTTACAAGGAAAGGTTTACCGAAATGCTGACTACACCTCTGAGGGGCATCCTGAGATAAAATTGGCCTATTGTTCAGATACCATTTTTGACCAATCAATAGTCCAGTATATCGAAAATGCCGATTTTGTTTATCACGAAGCTACTTTTCTTCAAGAACATTCTGAAAGAGCTCAGTTTACTTTTCATTCCACAGCTATTCAAGCAGCCTCTATAGCCAAGGCCGCCAAGGCAAAGATTCTGGTCATTGGTCATTTCTCTTCTCGCTACAAAACAGTCGACCAGTTCCTCACAGAGGCCCAGTCTGTATTTGCGAATACATACCTTGCTCAAGAGGGTGAAAGTTTCATTATTTAATTAAATTATATAATATTTTTAATCTATTTCGTTTTTTTGATTGTATTTACCATATAAACTCTATGAGATTAGTAGGATAAATAATAACTTTGAAGAAATATAATTGGAATAGTACAATGCAAAGTTTTAGGACAGAGTTAGAGAACCCGGTAGTAGAACAGGATATTATAGACCTAGAGAAAAAAATCAGGATGTTTCGTGAGGGTACCATTCACGAAGATAAGTTTAGAAGTTTGCGTTTGGCAAGAGGCGTTTATGGCCAGCGTCAGCAGGGTGTTCAAATGGTAAGGATAAAGTTGCCATATGGTAAAATGACCTTCAAGCAATGGAAACGAATCTCTGATATCTCAGATAAATACTCTACTGGAAATCTGCATTTAACTACTCGCCAGGATATTCAGATTCACTTTGTAAGCTTGGATCGCACGCCAGAGCTTTGGCATGAGTTGGAGCAAGACAGCGTAACGCTCAGAGAAGCCTGCGGAAATACAGTAAGAAATATCACCGCATCTGTTACGGCTGGGATTGATCCAAATGAGCCTTTCGATATTACACCCTACGCCCACACCTTGTTTGAATACTTATTGAGAAACCCTATCTGCCAAGAAATGGGCAGAAAAATAAAGATTTCTTTCTCAAATACTGACGAAGATACAGCCCTGGCCTTTATTCACGATATGGGCTTTATCCCAAAAATAAAAGACGGTAAGAGAGGGTTTAAGGTGGTAGTAGGTGGTGGCCTTGGTGCACAGCCACGTATGGCCGACCTCGCTTATGAATTCCTCGAAGAAGATCAATTAATTCCGTTTGCTGAAGCGGTCTTGAGAGTTTTTGATCGTCATGGCGAGCGTAATTCTAGAAGCAAAGCCAGAATGAAGTTTTTGTTGCAAAAGATTGGTTTTGATACTTTCATGGAATTGGTCAATGCTGAAAGGTTGGCCATAAAAAACAAAACTTATGCCATCAATACCGAGCGTTTCGAAGTTTCTGAGACAGTAGAACTTAAGCAGGTAGCAGCTGCTGATTCAGAAAGTTTTGAACTGTGGAAGGAAACAAACACTTTTGAACAGAAACAAAATGGTAAGTTTGGGGTGTACGTGAGAGTACCTCTTGGTAATATCTCTAGTGTGGTTTCGAGAAGTTTGATATCACAACTAGAAGGTTTCGTGGGTAACGATGTACGGGTTACTATTAATCAAGGACTTTTCCTGAGAAACGTTCCAGCCGAAAACTTGGCTTATGTTTTCAATGTATTGCAGTCTGAGGGCTTAGCTGCGTTTGGTGCAAATAGCGTTGCCAATATTACGGCTTGTCCGGGTACAGATACTTGTAACCTTGCGATTTCTGATAGCGTAAGTGTGACTTACGAACTAGAAAAAGTCATCGACCAGGAGTTTCCAGACTTGGTGAAGAATAATAATTTTAAGATAAAGATTTCGGGTTGTATGAACTCTTGTGGTCAACATGGAATGGCCAACATTGGTTTTCATGGAAGCTCTCTAAAGGACGCCAACAAAAATGTTTTGCCTGCTTTGCAGGTATTGCTTGGTGGTGGTTCTACTGGAGATGGTTTTGGTCGTGCGGCTGAGAAAGTTATAAAAGTACCTTCGAAAAGAGGCCCTCAGGTATTGAGATATCTTTTCTCTGACTATCAAGAAAATGGACTTGAAGGTGAGTACTTTAATGATTATTTTGACAGACAAGGAAAGAATTATTTTTATGAATTACTGAAACCACTAGCCAGTTTAGATGCTCTTGTTCAGTCTGACTTCATAGATTGGGGGCAGGATGTAGCTTTTGAAACTGCCATAGGTGTTGGTGAATGTGCCGCCGTAATGGTAGACTTGGTAGCCATACTTTTTGTAGAAGCCGATGAAAAATTGGCCGACGCCAAAGCTGCTTTTGAGAATGAAAAATGGGCGGATGCCATTTATTTTGCTTACAGTGCACAAGTAAATGCAGCAAAGGCTATGTTACTCGACATCGATGTGAATTGCAGTACACAAATGAAAGTCATCACTGAATTTACCAAAAACTTTGATGAGGGGTTTGAACAAAGTATTTTAAGGATAAACAAAGAGAACCCATCTAAAGATTTTGCTGTTGATTACATCAGAGATGCCGTTACTTTCTGTGCAGAAACCAAAAAGAAAAGAGAAGAAAATCTAAAATCTCAGGTGACAGCCTAATGTTTTCGAACAACAAAATACCGAAATTGACGCTAGTAGGAGCAGGCCCGGGTGATCCTGAATTGATCACACTGAAAGCTATAAATGCTCTTCGGAATGCCGATGTGGTATTGTATGATGCTTTGGCCAACGAAGAACTTCTCGAATACTGCCATCCGCTTTGCGAGAAAATTTTTGTAGGAAAAAGAGGTCATCAAAAAGGTATTACGCAAGACAGTATCAACTTCTTGATTGTGGAGAAAGCGTTCGAAAAAGGACATGTTGTAAGACTCAAGGGTGGTGACCCTTTCGTGTTTGGTAGAGGTACAGAAGAGATAGAATTTGCTAAGAAGCGTGGAGTGGATTCTACATATATTCCCGGAATTTCTTCGGTTTTCTCTGGAGGTAAACACATGATTCCGCTTACCGATAGACGTGTGAGTGACGGATTTTGGGTTATTACTGGTCATAAATCTGATAAAAGATTTGCAGAAGATTTGGATTTGGCTGTTAAATCAAAATCGACGGTTGTGCTTTTGATGGCCATGTCGAAACTGGCCTATATTGCAGATAAATATAAAGAGGCCAATAGAACCGATCTGCCTGTTTGTATAATTCAAAATGCTAGTACAAGTAAAGAAAAAATGGCCATTGGTACAGTTTCAAATTTAGAAATTTTAGCCTCAGAAAATGGATTGACAAACCCTGCTATTATTATTATTGGCGATGTAGTTGATTACCATGCCTTGAGTTTGGCCAGTTTCGAAGAGGATTTTTTAGAAACCCAATATAAAAATAAATGAAATTTGACTGCTAAATTGCGGTTTGTTTCTTTGAAAAAATTATGATTGAAGAATTAGAAAACTTGAATTTGGTCGATTCCTTACGTTTGGTAAGTGAAAAATTCCCTAACAAAGTCGTTTTTTCCACTTCTTTTGGACAAGAAGATCAGGTAATTACAGATGCCATTTTCAAGAATAAACTGAATATACAAGTTTTTACTTTAGATACAGGTCGTTTGTTTCCAGAGACTTACGAGCTCATGGATAGAACCAAAGCAAGATACAAAACAGACTTTAAAACATATTTTCCTGATACCGCTCAGGTTGAAGAATTTGTTGAGAATAAGGGTTTTAACTCTTTCTATGAGTCTGTCGAAAACCGCAAAGAATGCTGTGGAATTCGTAAAATTGTGGGCCTGAAAAGAGCTTTAAAAGGCAATGAAGTATGGATAACCGGCCTGAGAGCAGAGCAGTCTGAGAATCGGAGCTCCATGGCTATTTGGGAGTACGATGCGGCAAATCAGATCAATAAGTTCAACCCATTGGTTCATTGGTCTTTTGAGCAAATGGAAGCCTATCTGAAAGAAAATAACGTTCCGCAAAATTCACTTCATAAAAAAGGCTTCGTGAGTATTGGTTGCCAGCCTTGTACCAGAGCCATTGAGCCGGGCGAGCATCCTAGAGCCGGTCGATGGTGGTGGGAGGAGTCACAGAAAGAGTGTGGTTTACACGCAGTTAAATAAAAGAATCAGTTTTTTGATATAAGAATGAATATAAACAAACAATTTCCTCGTGCTCTAGAAGACGAAGCCATCTTTATCCTAAGAGAAGTGGCAGCTCAGTTTGAAAAGCCGGCAATACTTTTTTCAGGAGGTAAAGACTCCATTACTGTGGTAAGATTGGCTCAGAAGGCCTTTTTTCCGGGTAAAATTCCTTTTCCATTGGTACATGTTGATACAGGTCATAACTTCCCGGAGACCATAGAATTCAGAGATAAACTGGTGGCAGAGCTCGGTGTAGAACTTATCGTAAGAAATGTAGAAGATTCTATAAAAGCAGGTAAGGTTAAAGAGGAAACTGGTAAATATGCCAGTAGAAACGCCTTGCAGACCGTTACTTTACTCGATACCATAGAGGAGTTTAAGTTTGATGCTTGTATTGGTGGAGCCCGAAGAGACGAAGAGAAAGCTAGAGCAAAAGAGAGGATTTTTTCGGTTAGAAATGATTTTGGCGAATGGGATGCCAAGAAACAGCGACCAGAACTTTTTGACATGCTTAACGGAAAGATAGATTTGGGCGAGAATGTTAGAGTTTTCCCAATTTCTAACTGGACAGAGTTGGATGTTTGGAATTATATCAAAGACGAAAATCTCGAAATACCTTCCATTTATTTTGCACACGAGCGTGAGGTTTTTGACAGAGACGGTATGATTTGGTCTGACTCTGAATTTATAAATAAATCTGAGGATGAAGTGCCTTACAAGACCATCGTAAGATTCAGAACTGTGGGTGATATGACGTGTACGGCGGCGGTTTCGTCGAATGCTGACAATATCGATACCATCATAGAAGAAATTTTAGAGGCTGAAATCTCGGAAAGAGGAGCAAGGATAGATGACAAACGCTCAGAGGCAGCCATGGAAAAACGTAAACAACAAGGATATTTTTAAAAAATGGATATATTAAGAATTGCAACAGCCGGTTCTGTTGACGACGGAAAAAGTACTTTAATAGGAAGGTTGTTGTTTGAAACACAGTCTATTACCAAAGACAAAATTGAGGCCCTCAAAGCTGCCAGCCAGCGAAAAGGTTTAGATTTTGTCGATTTATCCTTATTGACCGATGGACTCATCGCAGAAAGGGAGCAGGGTATCACTATTGACGTAGCACATATTTACTTCAATACTCCCACCCGAAAATACATCATAGCAGATACACCAGGTCATTTTGAATACACCAGAAACATGGTTACTGGTGCTTCCAATGCTTCGGTTTCTATTATTTTGATAGATGCCAGAAATGGCGTTGGCGAACAAACCAGAAGACATTTTTACATTTCTTCTCTCTTAGAAATAAAAAATGTGGTGGTAGCGGTCAACAAAATGGATTTGGTAGATTATTCTGAAACTCGTTTTGAGGAAATCAAGAATGATTTCTTTGAGCTTTCGGAAAAAGTGAGAAATTCTGGACAAAACATTACTTTTATTCCGATATCATCTCTTTATGGCGAAAATATTGTTCAGAGGTCTGAAAAAATGCCTTGGTATTCGGGCAACTCACTTCTGGAGATTCTGGAGGCTGTAGCACCAGAAAATATTGATGCAGAGGTTTTGCCATTTAGATTTCCAGTGCAGCACGTTATTCGCCCGAAATCCGAAGAATATCACGATTTTAGAGGGTATGCAGGTAAAATTGCCTCCGGAAAAATCAACAAAGGCGATATGGTGGCGGCATTGCCGAGTCAGCAAATAAGCAAAGTAAAAGAAATCTTGAAATACACCGATTCGTTGGATTCGGCACATCAGAATGAGTCGGTAGTCATTACGCTCGAAGACAACATCGACATAAGCCGTGGAAATATGTTGGTGAAAATTGGCGAGCAACCAGAGCTCAAAAAGCAAATCAACGCTAAAATATGCTGGATGGACACCGAACCAATGAAAGTGGGCAAGGGATATTTGGTTCAGCATGGTATAAACAGGGTGAAAGCCAAAGTAGCAAGTATAGACACTAGGCTCGAGATCTCTACATTTGAGGAGTCGACAAATGTTGACGAACTTAAACTTAACCAAATAGGTGAAGTTTCGTTTAAGTTGGCAGGTCATGTTTTTACAGATAATTTCGAAGCAAATCCGGGCAATGGAGCCTTCATCATTATCGATGAAATGAACAACAACACCGTAGGGGTAGGATTTGCTAAATAATATTTGGGGGTTAATAAGTTTAATAAAGATTGGCGGCAAATTTTGTCGCCTTTTTTTATGTCAAATTGTATAATTTCAATACTATTTAGTAATATAATTACAAAATAAATTAGCATTCATAAAATTTGGCAAATTGTGCATTTGACCTTTCAATAAATTATTAAATTGCGTTGCAGGTTTAATAAAATACTTTATTTTCTGCTTTTCAATAACTTTTATTTTTAGAGGTTTTTCGGATGATATTCTAAAAAATCAGACTGAAATTAGAGTACAATATAAAAAAACTATTTATTAGAAAATGACTCAAATCGATCAAAATCAAGGTCTTTACCTACCCGAGTTTGAACACGATGCCTGCGGTATCGGATTTAGGGCTCACCTGAAGGGAAGAAAATCGCACCAAATAGTAGCCGATGCTATCCACATGCTAGAGCGTATGGATCACCGCGGTGCTTGTGGGTGTGACCCAAACACTGGTGACGGGGCAGGTATTTT
Source organism: Leadbetterella sp. (assembly GCA_035299025.1). Lineage (GTDB taxonomy): Bacteria > Bacteroidota > Bacteroidia > Cytophagales > Spirosomataceae > Leadbetterella. The sequence continues at coordinate 1,421,455 of DATGXK010000007.1, read as the reverse complement.
GCTGCAAATTCCCCACGAATTTTTGTACGAAGAGTGTTTGAACCTTGGCTTTAGACTTCCACCACTTGGAGAGTACGGTCTTGGTATGATTTTCTTCCCGAGTGACGACAAGAAAAGAGAAGAGTGCAAAGAGATTTTGAATCGAAAGATTACAAGCCTTGGATTTGAACTGCTAGGTTACAGAAAAGTACCTACTCAAAACGAAACGCTTGGCGAGGGCTCGGGTTCTGTGGAGCCTTGGGTGGAGCAGTTATTTATTTCAAAAGTCGATCCTTTACAAGACAATATTACATTTGAGAGAAAACTTTACGTTTTTAGACAATATGCCACTAAACTGATTCATGAGTCAGTAGATGGTACAAAAGAGCAGTTTTATTTCAGCTCACTTTCTTCGAGTACGGTTTCGTACAAAGGTCAGTTGACCACAGATCAGCTGAAATATTACTTCCCAGATCTTAAAAATAAAGATGTAGTTTCAGCATTTGCGATTGTACACTCTAGGTTTTCAACCAATACCTTCCCATCGTGGAAATTGGCTCAGCCATTTAGATATATCGCCCACAATGGTGAAATAAACACAGTAAAAGGAAACGTAAACTGGATAAGGGCAGCAGAATCTACTTTTTACTCTGAGTTTTTTACGGAGAAGGAAATGCAGATGATTTTGCCAATCTGTGATAAAGGCAATTCGGATTCGGCACAATTGGACAACGCCATCGAATTGCTTTATCTTTCGGGCCGTTCATTGCCACATGTGATGATGATGCTTATTCCTGAAGCATGGGATGGCAACGAACACATGGATCCAGTAAGAAAGGCATTCTATGAGTATCATTCGAGTATAATGGAGCCGTGGGATGGTCCTGCATCTATTTCATTTACAGATGGTAAGATAGTTGGAGCCACGCTAGACAGAAACGGACTTCGCCCATCTAGATACTGGGTTCTGAATGATGACACCGTTATTATGGCCTCTGAGGCAGGTGTTTTGGATGTAGATCAGTCAAAAGTTATTTCAAAAGGTCGTTTGCAACCGGGTAAAATGTTCGTGGTGGACATGGAGCAAGGACGAATAATTCCTGACGAAGAACTTAAAGCCGATATTTGTTCGAGACAACCTTACCAAGAGTGGCTAGACGAACACAAAATCAGAATTTCGGAACTTCCTGATTCTATCAGACCATATACAAAATATGACGAAAAATCTTTGTTGAAACGTCAGTTGGCCAGTGGTTATACATCAGAAGATTTAAGAATGATATTGGCTCCTATGGCGGCCTCAGGTGCTGAAGCCATTGGTTCTATGGGTATTGACTCGCCTTTGGCGGTTCTTTCCAACCAAAGTCAGCACATTTCGTATTACTTTAAGCAACTGTTTGCTCAGGTAACCAACCCGCCGATAGATTCTATCAGAGAACGTTCTATCATGTCTTTGATATCTTTTGTAGGTGCGGCTGACAACATTTTGACGGAGTCGCCTAAACATTGTCGTCAGGTGCAATTGGAGCAACCAGTACTGACCATCAAGCAGTTTGATAAATTACGTTTTGTAGATTATGAAGGTTTTCAAGCCAAAACTATCAATACTTACTTCAATGTTGATTCCGTAAATCCTGCAAAATCCTTAGAGTTTGCTCTTGAAAGGATCTGTAGATATGCCGAAGACGCCATAAACGACGGCTTCGAAATCATTATTCTTTCTGACCGGGCCATTGACTCTGACCACGCTCCAATCCCTTCGCTTTTGGCGGTGGCTGCTGTTCATCATTATTTGATCAGAGAGGGCATAAGAGGCAAAGTAGGTATTTTGGTGGAATCTGGAGATATCTGGGAAACACACCATTTTGCTACACTTATAGGTTATGGTGCCTCGGGTATTTGCCCATATATAGCTTTCGAGACCATTTCTGATATGAACAGAAGAGGTATGATAGATGGCGAATTTACAGACGAAGAACTTTATAAAAACTATACAAAAGCGGTTGATAAAGAGCTGCTTAAGATTTTCTCAAAAATGGGAATATCTACCCTGCAGTCTTACAGAGGAGCTCAGATTTTTGAATGTATCGGTTTGAATAAGTCTGTTGTAGATAAATTTTTCTCGGGCACAGTATCAAGAATAGAAGGTCTGGGTTTAGACGAAATAGCCAAAGAATGTCTCATTCGTCATACCATAGCATTCCCGAAAGTGGCAGTGCAGAGTGTGAAAAGACTAGAAGTGGGTGGTGTGTATCAATGGAAACAAAGAGGTGAAAAACACCTTTTCAATCCAGAGACTATTCACTTGCTGCAGCAATCTACAAGGGTTGGAGAGAAAGACTTCGATAAAGGCTATGAGATATTCAAGAAATACTCGAAAATAATGAACGATCAAACCGAGCAAGCTATGACGCTTCGTGGTTTGTTGAATTTCAAAAATGCCAGCCCGATTCCTATCGATGAGGTAGAGCCGATTGAGAATATTTTGACGAGATTTGCAACGGGTGCTATGTCGTTTGGTTCCATTTCATGGGAAGCACACACTACGCTGGCTATCGCAATGAACAGAATAGGAGGCAGGTCTAACTCTGGCGAAGGTGGCGAAGACGAAATTCGTTATGCTTTGAGAGAAAATGGAGACAACCTAAGTTCAAGTATCAAACAGGTGGCCTCGGGACGATTCGGTGTAACCTCTTATTATTTGACCAATGCCAAAGAACTTCAGATTAAAATGGCCCAAGGTGCCAAACCTGGAGAAGGCGGACAGTTGCCAGGACACAAGGTAGATGATTGGATAGGTAAAGTAAGGCATTCCACTCCAGGTGTGGGCCTAATTTCTCCACCACCTCACCACGATATATATTCTATTGAAGACTTGGCTCAGCTGATTTATGACCTTAAAAATGCAAATAAGGACGCCAGAATTTCGGTGAAATTGGTTTCTGAGGCCGGTGTAGGTACGGTAGCTTCAGGTGTGGCTAAGGCTCATGCCGATGTAGTTTTGGTGGCTGGGTATGACGGCGGAACAGGGGCTTCGCCTTTGTCGTCCATTCGTCATGCAGGCTTACCTTGGGAACTTGGTTTGGCCGAAACACACCAAACTTTGGTTAAAAATAAACTAAGGGGAAGAATTACGGTTCAAGCTGACGGTCAGATACGTACGGGTAGAGACATTGTTATCGCTACTTTGCTTGGAGCAGAAGAATTTGGTGTAGCCACTGCGGCTTTAGTAGCTGTAGGCTGTATAATGATGCGTAAATGTCACCTCAATACTTGTCCTGTAGGTGTGGCTACGCAGAACAAAGAACTCAGGGCCTTGTTTAGTGGCAAGCCAGAGCATGTAGTAAACATGTTCCAATATTTAGCCCAAGAGGTAAGGGAAATCATGGCCGAGTTAGGCTTCAGAACCATCAACGAAATGGTGGGTCAGTCGCAAATGCTCGAAAAACGCAATAATATTGATCATTGGAAGATAAAGAATCTGGACCTTTCGAGAATTCTTTACAAAGAAGAAGCGGACGATTCAGTGGCACTTTACAAACAGGAGGAGCAAGACCATGGCATAGCCAATGTTTTGGACTGGAAACTTGTTGAGGACGCTCAGGCTGCTTTGAAGAATCAATCAAAGGTAACAGGCGAGTATGTAGTAAACAACCTGAATAGATCGATAGGGGCTATGTTGTCTAACGAAGTTTCTAAAATATATGATGGAGACGGATTGCCAGCGGAAACTATTAGCTACAAATTCAGAGGTACTGCCGGACAATCTTTCGGAGCGTTTTCTACAAAAGGTCTGAAGTTTGAATTAGAGGGCGATGCCAACGATTATTTCGGAAAGGGCCTTTGCGGTGCTGAATTGGTAGTATATCCAGATAGAAATGCTACCTTCAAACCCTCTGAAAACATGGCCGTGGGTAACGTTTCGTTCTATGGAGCTACCTCGGGAGAGGCCTATATAAACGGTATGGCTGGTGAGCGTTTTTGTGTACGTAATTCGGGTGCCAAAGTAGTTGTTGAAGGTATTGGAGACCACGGATGTGAATACATGACTGGTGGAGTTGTTGTGATACTCGGCGAAACCGGCAAAAACTTTGCAGCAGGTATGAGTGGAGGACTAGCCTTTATTTACGATACTAAAGGAGACTTCGACTCGAAATGCAACAAAGAAATGGTAAACCTTGAGAATCTGGAAGATAGCGACTATCAACTGCTCAAAGACATGATTGGAAAACAATATTCCAATACCAAAAGTGAAGTCGCCAAGTATATTCTTGACAACTGGGAAACTGAAATCGAGAAGTTTGTGAAAGTTTATCCTACTGATTACAAGAGGATATTGATGAAAAAAATGGCAGAGAGTATTGCCGCTTAATTAAAGAATTTCAAATAGATTAATATATTTTTTAGATCATGGGAAAACCAACTGGTTTTTTAGAATTTGAAAGAAAAGCGTCTCAAAAAAGAGATGTAAACGAAAGAAAAAACGATTACAATGAAGTGGAACTAGGTTATGACCAAGTTCAGACCAAGGATCAGGCGGCTCGTTGTATGGATTGCGGTATTCCGTTCTGTCATAATGGCTGTCCGCTAGGCAATATTATACCCGAATTCAACGACGCGGTGTATGATGGAAACTGGCAATATGCATACGAATTGTTATCCTCAACCAACAACTTTCCGGAGTTTACAGGAAGAATATGCCCAGCACCGTGTGAATCGTCTTGCGTTTTGGGTATCAACAAGCCCGCTGTGGCCATTGAATACATTGAGAAATCTATCATCGAGAAGGCGTTTGAGAATGGTTGGGTAGTACCTGTAGTTCCAAAAAAACGTACAGGGAAAGCTGTTGCGGTTATTGGTGGAGGTCCTGCTGGTATGGCCGCAGCTTCTCAGCTCAACAAAGCTGGTCATACTGTGACTTTATACGAAAGAGCAGATCAAATAGGTGGTTTGGTAAGATATGGTATTCCAGATTTTAAATTGGACAAAAGTATTATAGATCGTCGTCTAGAAGTGATGGAGGCAGAAGGAATCACTTTTAAAACTGGTGTAAACGTAGGTGTAGACATCAAAGCTGAGAAATTGCTTGAGAAATATGACGCAGTTGTTCTCACAGGTGGTTCTACTGTTCCTCGTGACGTGGAAATAAAGGGCCGTGAGCTCAAAGGAATTTACCCAGCCATGGAATTCTTGAGTCAACAAAACAAAAGAGTAGCAACTGAAAGAGGTAAATCGCTCGACTTGGCTAAAGATCACCAAGGCAAAGCTTACCAAAATGGTGAACTTTTGGCTACCGGCAAAAATGTTTTTGTGATTGGTGGAGGAGATACTGGTTCTGACTGTGTAGGAACCTCTAACAGGCACAAAGCCAAGTCGGTTTCACAAATCGAAATCATGCCAATGCCTCCAGCTACGAGAGCTGAAAGTACGCCTTGGCCACAATGGCCTATGATGCTCCGTACCTCTACTTCGCATGAGGAAGGCTGTGAGCGTGCGTGGAGCGTAAACACCAAAGAATTTATTGGTGACGAAAATGGTAATTTAAAAGCCCTAAAACTGGTGAACATTGAGTGGGTTTTGGAAAATGGCCGAATGGTGATGAAAGAAATTGAAGGTTCAGAGAAAGAATATCCGGCCGAGCTAGCTTTGATTGCCGCAGGTTTTCTTCATCCACAAGCCAGTGGTTTGATAGAAGATTTGGGTGTAAAACTTGACAATAGAGGCAATGTTGACACGAGCAATTACCAAACTTCAGTAAAAAAAGTATTCGCAGCCGGAGATATGCGTAGAGGTCAATCTCTAGTAGTTTGGGCCATTTCAGAAGGCCGTGAGGCCGCCAGAGCGGTAGATGAGTATTTGATGGGCTATTCGCTCCTCGAAGCCAAATCTACGCCAATGATCACTGCAGACTATGTAGGTTTGTAAACTGAATTTAGTTTAATATTGAAGTAAAAACCATCCTAAAGGGTGGTTTTTTTTATTCAACATAAGCCTGGAGCAAAAGAGTTTTAAAATCAAGCTCAATTTGTGTTTGAATATAAGTAATTCTGGCTTTTTCAGCGTTTATTCTGAGGGTATTTAATTCTATGCTGTTAACTATTCCTTCCTCAAATCTTTCTTTTCCGGAGAGATATGCTTTGTTTTGGACATTTAGGTTGATTTCTGAAAATTTAAGTTTTTCGCTTAATAATGCAATCTCCATTTTTTGCTTTTCAAATTCTTGGCCTATTTTAAGTTTTTCTTGGTCTATCTGCTTTTTAATGATTTGTTCTTGAATATTGGCATTAGAAATTTTGGCTTGAACTTGTCCATTAGCATATATTGGAACGTTTAATCCAATCCTGAAATACTGATTGAGGTTATAGTTAAGTTGGTTGAAATAGGAGAATTCTGAAGATGCAGCACTCGAATAGGCCGAACCGAGGCCGCCATTGAGATTAACAGTTGGATATTTCGATGCATATGCGATCTTTGTATTTAGCTTAGCACTAGTGAATTTGGTTTCTAAAATTTTTAGAGAGGGATGAATAAAGTTCGATTCCTCATATTTTGGCGTAATTTTTCTTTGATATTTAACCTCAAAATTAGTTTTAGAAGTGAATCCAAGCCATTGAGCAAGATTAAGTTTTGCTAATTCTAAGTTATTTTTTGCGTTATACTCTTCTAAAGAAACATTGGCTATTTGGGCCTCAAAGTCTGAAATTTGACTTTTTGGCAATAAGCCTTCTTTGACTTTTTCATTCAGGGCATCGAGCTGGGTTTCTAAATCTTTTTTTTGTTCCTGCGATATTTTTAGTAATTCCTGAGCTACCAAAACTTGCATAAAAGCCGAAATAACGTTTATTTTTAACCCTTTTTTATTGAGTGCCAATTGTTGCTTTTGACCTTCCACTTCATTTCTGTTTACTTCAATTTGATTTTTGAGAGAAAAGCCATTGAAGATATTCCAGTTTGCCCCAACTCCGAACGAATTGGAAGAAATACTTCGTTGTACGAAAGCATTGGAAAAGGGGTCAATGCTCCGACCACCGTTTACGCCTTGCGAAATATTGGCAGTAACAGAAGGGAATTGGTTTTTTTTCGAATATCTGTAATTCTCATTGGCCTGAAGAATATTCAAGTTCTGAACTTGCAATTCAGGACTTTGTCTAAATGCCGTTTCTATACACTCCTCCAAAGTATAAACTTTTTGAGCATACACTTGACAACCAATGAGAATCAAAATCAAAATTTTTCTCATACTTTTAAAAATCCTAATTTATAGTAATCAATCAACCAGTAACCAATCCACCAATAACCAACTCACCTTTTCAATGACTTTCTGATATCGTAAAAAAACTTTTCTATGAGCTTTAAGTTTTCTGTCACGATTTCGCCCGAAGCAGTCATTCCGTTTTTAAATGGTAGGTCTTTTTTTGAAGAAGTTTTGAGGGCATTTGGGAAATGTACTTTGACCAAATAAACTGAATCCTGAGCCACATCAGAAATATGGCTGATTAGACCTCGAACAGTTCCGAATTCCTGAAATGGATAACTTGGGAATTTAACTATCACTTCCTGACCTTTTTTGATTTTGCCAAAATTGTATTGCCCCACCATCATTTCTCCATAATAACCTGAGCCTTGCGGTAAAATATACAACAACTCTTGGCCTGCTTTTATAATTTGGTTCTCTTGCAGATTTGTCAAGAAATTTACTTTTCCCGAAATACTTGCCACTGCTATATATCTTTGTTTCCATGCTTCTATATCGCTTTTGAGAGTGTTAATGGACTGAATCAAAGCTACTTTTTGATCCATTACATTTTTCTCAATCTCAAATATCTCCTGTTGTTTTTGGGTTTGGCTGATAGTGTTGTTTTCAAGGTTACCTTTTGCTTGTTCATAGGCTTGTTTTTTGCTCAGATATTTGCTCATGGCATTTTTGGCTTCAAGTTTTGATACGAAACCCTTTTCGCTCAGTCTTTGCTGACTTTGAGCCTCTTCTAAAGCCATTTTTAAGTCTTCTTCTTGCATTTGCAATTGGCTTCTGGTATTTTCTTGCAAGCGTCTCAAAGACCCTATTTCATTGCCAATAGTCGCTTTTTTCTTGTTGAAAACTCCATTTGCAGCAGCGGCATTAGAGGCCATTAATGCTTGTTGAAAAGCCTGAAAAGATTTCTGCAATTCTCCCAAACTAAAGTATTGCGGTATTTGGGTGCTTTGAATGGCGTTGAGGTTATTAGTTTGGGCCAAATTGACCAGTTGATTCACCGTTTTCTCAAGCTCAAGGACTTCGTCGTGGCTAGCGGTGCTTTCTAGGTAAGCCAAAATTTCACCTTTTTGTACAACTTGGCCTTCTTTTACAAATAGCTTTATTAAATTCCCGTCTGTTTTACTGATAATGTTCTTGGGAAGGTTGTTCGAAACCACTTTCAATGGAGCCCCCACTAAATCTGGATATTCTACAAACCAAGTGATGCCTATCAGCAAAACAAAGGCCATAAAGAATACCGTGGTGCCCCATCGAACCAACCATGTAGGTGGTTTGTTCAGTACTTCATCTACATTAGAATTTACTAATTCAGGCATTCTGTTGCCTCTGCCACCATCTTCTCCATCGAAGGTTATCTCAGGTGGAGTAGGGGGAGGAGTTACCTCTTTGGGAAGTAATTCTGGCTCAAAACTTCCTCTGCCACCCATCAAAATCCTGATGTCGGTATGGAGAAGCCTCTCCGAATTATTGATATATTCTTTTTCGTTCATTGCATTTGTTTCTTCAATAGCTAATGGTTAAGTAAGATGTGAATCAATTATACTGATGATTAGGAATTGTTTGTAAATAATCAATGTCTTATTTTTTACCGCAGAGTAACACAGAGTTTTTCACAGAGTACCTCAATTTAATAATCTCAATACTCACAACTCATCACTCACAAGTCAACTCCCCAACTCCAACTGGTTCTTTACCAACTCATAATATCTACCATTAGCCCTGCTCAATTCAGCATGTGTGCCTACTTCTACCACTTTGCCTTTTTCTAAAACTATAATCTGGTCTGCATTTTTTACGGTGCTTAGTCGGTGGGCTACTACTACTACAGTTTTGCCACGGTTAAATTCTTCTAGATTGTCCATTATTACCCTTTCGTTTTCGGCGTCTAGGGCGTTTGTGGCTTCATCGAAAAACAAATACTCGGGATTTTTATATACGGCTCTGGCTATTAGTAATCTTTGTCTTTGGCCTTTTGATACGCCATTTCCTTCGGCACCTATTTTGGTATTATAGCTCAGTGGCAGTTCTTCTATAAAATCTTGAATATTGGCCACCTTTACGGCATTCATGAGTTTGTGTATGTCTGGTCGTTCGTCTGATATGCTGATGTTGTTGGCTATAGTGTCTGAAAATATATAGCCGTCTTGCATTACTGTACCGCAGAGGCTACGCCAATAGTCGTGACTGATGTTTTTGAGTTGGGTATTGCCTATCTTGATTTGGCCTTTTTGGGCATTTACAAATTTAAGCAACAGCTTTAATAATGTTGTTTTTCCACTGCCACTACTTCCCACTATGGCGGTGGTCTTACCAGCGGGTATTTTTATGTTAAGGTCGGTCAAAACTGGGTCATTGCCCGCACCTGGGTATGTATAGCTTAGGTTTTCGATATTGATGCTATGGTCTTGTGGCAAGGTTTTGAGCAAATGCTGGTCTGCGGGTTCTTCCTCGTCCATGGTGTGGACTTCGTTGAGGCGTTCCAGGCTCATTTTGGCATCTTGGAGGTGTTGCATAAAACCCACTAATTGCTCCACTGGGCTATTGAGCTGCCCGATGATATACTGCATGGCCATCATGGCTCCGAGGGTCATTTGACCGTTGACCACAGCTGTAGCTGCTAGAAAAGTGATAAAAATATTTTTACCCTCGTTGATAAACAAAGCCCCGACTTGTTGGTATTGTTGGAGGGCTAGGCCTTTCATACTTAGTTTAAAGCTTTGGATTTGCAAATTTTCCCAATCCCAACGTTTTCTCAAAGTAGCATTATTTAGTTTTAGCTCAGGGACAGACTGCACAAGTTGAATCAATGAACTTTGATTTTTGGAGTTGAGAGCAAAGCGTTTATTATCCAACGCTCGGCGATATTTGAGAAACAAAACCACCCAAACGCTGTAAACCACCGAAGCCACCACAAAAACACCAAAGATGCTGAGATTATAGTAGGCCAACACAATTGAAAAAATGACCAAATTAAACATAGAAAACAGCACATTGAGCGATGTGCCTGTCAGAAAGGACTCTATGCGGCTGTGGTCGCCTATGCGTTGGAGGATGTCGCCCGTTTGTTTGCTCTCAAAATAGCTAACGGGCAGTTTGAGCAGTTTACCCAAAAACTCTGAAAGAATAGACAGGTTGATACGGGTACTCACATGCAGCAATATCCACGACCGCAGGAAATCTACCGCCATACGCCCAATGAACAGCATGAGCTGTGCAGCCAGCACTAGATAAATAAAATTAAGATTGCGGGTTTGTATGCCAGTATCTACCACACTTTGAGTAAGAAAAGGCATAATAAGCTGTATCAAAGAGCCCACCAACAGCCCCAAACCCAACTGAACAACAAGAGATTTGTACTTAAAAAAATACTGAAACAAAGCCCCAAAGCTTTTCTCCTTGTTTTTCTCGGCAAAGGTATCGTTTTCATAAAAAGCCGCTGTGGGTTCTAAAAGCAAAGCCACGCCCGTGCGTTCTCCATCTATTACGGTGGTAGCCCACTGAGATTCAAATTCCGCTTCCGTATACTTTATAAGTCCCTTCGCAGGGTCGGCCACTTCGACTACGCTCAGTGATCGACTCCACCAGCGGTGGTTGAGCGAAGTCGAAACCACAACCACAAAATGATTTTGACCCCAATGTACTATGCAGGGCATTGGAGCTTCCATTTTGAGTTTTTCCAAGGTGACTTTTACACCTAAAGTACGAAAACATACCCTTTCAGCCGCTTGGGCAATGCCTAGCATATTTACACCATCCTTACCAATTTCTGCCGCCTCACGTAGCTCTTGAGCAGATAAGCTACGCCCATAGTGTTTGGCCACCATGCGGAGGCAGGTGGGACCGCAGTCCATTGCGTCGAGTTGGTGGTATGTTTTAAATTTAATCAAGATATAAACAAAAGATCACGATTGTAATGAGTTATGATTTCAAACAATTATTTCACCCTAAATAGAAAGAATGTCATTCCAATAATAAGGGTAATTATTACACCAAAAAAAGCTTTTTTAAGAAGGTTTGGTATTATGTTTTTTTCGGTGATTACTCCTTTCGTATTGAGCGTATACTGATAGATTCCTTTTTCACAATTAACAATTCCATCTTGAAAGGCACCTACTTTATCATATTCAGGATTAATTATCAATTCACCATTTGAATTTAGATAGCCAAACTTTGAGCCAGATTTAAATGGTAGATAATCGTTGACAAAAGAATTAGAAATTTCAGAGTATATTGGATTACATTTAGTTTTTCCCGTACTGTCCACTATTCCCCATTTATTATTGATAGAAAATTTAAATATTCCTTTTCCAAGACTTTCAACTTCTTCGGCTTTTACAAGTCTTATCAGGTTGAAGGAAGTGTCGCTTCGAAACCAATCATTACCTTTTTTTAGAAGTGTGTAATCTAAGTTTTTGTCTTTCTTTACAGCTTCGTAATTAATAGGAATGACGGTTTGTCCAGAAAAAAAATCCAAAAAACCATACTTCTTGTCTTTTTTTACCAATATTTTTTTTCTTAAGTAACCATAGTTGAAGTCATCAAATTGAGGAGGAATCAATTCTTCACAATTGCTGGTCCAAAAGCCTACCTTATCTCCTTTTGGTTGATAGGCTCTTATCATGTCTTCATAGTCTTCGCTATATGGTTGAATATAATTGTAGTATTTTGGGATTATGTTTTCTCCATTGGTGTTAATAAAGTTCTTTTGACCATTTCGGTAAACTACACCTGCTATTTTTCCTCGAAATGGTTCTCCACCCTTGAAAACTTTGTTAAATTGTTGTTCACCTTTTTTGTTAATATAAAAGTAATTTGAGGTTGAGAATGCAACTAAACAAAAGCCAGATGAAAAACCTTTGATAACATTAGAGTACTTTGGAGGAATTATCTCATCTCCTTTTTCATTAATAAATCCACAATTATTGTTTAATTGAACTACAAAATTATACTTTCCAGTTGCAAAACAGCTTCTACAAAAGTCTTTAGGACCAACGGTTACTTCTGCCAATCCCTCGGAGAAGTCTCCAATATCAGTATATATCTTTTTAGTTATCTTTTCTCCTTTTTCATTAATTAACCATGACCTAAGAGTATGCAAACCGGCCTTTTCATGAATAATTTTCTTTACCACAAATAAGTTGCCTGTCTGTTTCCAAACGAAGTCGTAGGACTTGAATATTCCTTCTTTTCTATCTTTTTGAAATCCTAAAGACGTCGCGGAATAACCCTGCTCAAATCTATTTTGAGATCTCAATATTTCGATTGAAATTAAAAAAAATATTATTGTTAAAAGAATTTTTTTCATAGTATAAACGGTCACTATCGCATAAGTACGATAGCGACCTAAAAAATTATTATTGTAAAACAGGTGTGCAACCGCTAGAACCATAACTTTGACAAAAGTTCGATGCTGTACATTTAGCTTGAGCATCTGCAGAGTCTCTAGCGGTAAACTGAGTTGACATCAAATTACCAGCTTGGCATTTATAATCACCACCACCTGAAATATTTTTTAATTCATTACGAGAAAGTACTTCTCCTCCAAAATTCGCTAACATTCTTTTCATTTTTGTTTAAAATTAATTGTTTAAAAATATATACATGTGTTTTGCAAAACCTTAATTGAGAAGGGAGGATGTTTTTGCCGTATAATGTGACAAATTCTCCAATTTTATCATATCTGGTAATAATCTGTTGTTGTAAAAAATCGTGGGCGTTACTTTTATTTCTGCCGTATTAGACCAGAAATTATGGTAATCTTGAATGTTTCGCGTCTCTTTTTGTGTCTTATAAGTCTGAAAACCTTCATTCCACTTTTCAAAATTTTTATCATTTATATTAAACCAGCGATGTAATGCAGTGGGAACAAGCTCTTCAGGTAAACTAAATAATTTTCGAACAAATTTTCCACCAGCATTATTTTCATTTGTACTGGAAAGAAATATTATTTGACATTTGACATTTTCATTCTCCTCCAAAATTTTCTCAATACGAGCATGCATGCTAGCACAAGGGCTACACAATGGATTACTCACCATCGTTAGTGTGTGTTCAGCATTTTCATTACCTATGGTAATTACGGGCATATCTTCTGGTATTTCGAGCATTTGTCTTTGATTGGCCATCAATGCTTCAAAAACCTGTGGATTGCTCTTCAGCTTGGTCAGCTCCTTTTTGAGACTTTTACTTTCTAGTGCTTTGATGGCTGTACGCTGGTAAAGAACTATAAAAGCAGTGGGTAAAAGAAAACCAATTGCGGTGCTTAAATGCTCTTGAATTTCAAATGTATTTTTCATAAAAGAAGTAAAAGAAAGGGTAAGGATGGCTTCTAAGAAAAAAACTGTAACCACTCCTAAGCATAGTGTACACCACATTTTGGTTTTTACACCCTGGTAATATAGAGAATAACTCGAAAATAGCATTGAGAATGAACTAAATACTAATTGCACAGTCCAAAATGTATTAATAGAGTTAGGATTTCCCAAAGAAAAAAGTAAACCTAAAAATGAGCCAAAGAAATATATAAAGCCAGCGTCAGACCACGAAAACCATGGGGTTATTTTGGCTGCTGGGCTATCCAATATGCTTTGGCAGGATATTTTTGAACCGGCATTGCAGAGTTTGTTTACTAGGCTGTTGGCGTTGTCTATGCTTTTTACAAACAATAGGGTGCTTATAATCATCCCCACAGCCTTTAAACCCAATAAAATATAGGTCTGAGTGTTTACCAAAGGGGCAGTGAAGATAAAATATAAAAAAATCAAGGCAACAATGGAGACGGCTATCGGAATTCTGATATTACTCAAAATCTCATTTCGTCGTTTTAAAGTATAGTTTTTCTCACCAGATTTTTCATCGGTTTCGGCAAGTAGAACTACACCTGACCAAGTTTTTGTAAATTCTTCAAGTTTATCCTTTACCCAACCTTTTTGTGTATCAAACCACTCTATAGTATTTTCAGTAAGATTTTTAACAACAGAAAATGTACCACCGTGGACTTGGGAAAATGCAATAAAGGGGGTTGGTAGTGTAATCAAATCTTCCTGAGAAATTCTAACCGCCGCATTTTCTATTTTAAAATGATTTAGGGCATCAGAATAGGCCAACATAGAGCCTTCGTCGGGATGAGTTTCTAAATACTCCAAAGCACTGCTCTCAGTAACAGGCACTTGTAGCTGTTTTAAGAATTTAGTGAAAGTGTCTAGAAAATTATTTTTCAAGGTGTTTAAGATTGTTTGCTGTGTCAAAAGTCAAAAACCTAGAAAGCATTTCCAAATATCTGACTTATAAAAATTATAAGTTTTCATATAATTTATAAAGGTTTAATTATAATTGATTTCCATTCGATAATATTATGGAATTTTGGCTAGTTGTAAGTTGTTGATAGTAAATGTGTTATACCCCCCCCCTAAAATTAGAATTTGATTAAGGTATTGTTTGTTAACTTTATAAATAATATTTTTGGAAAGTGAAGTAATTCACAATGACACCCAAAAAGCACCGTAAACGATTCCTAAACTTTTAAAATACAATATTTTATGTCCAATGATGAATTGGGTACACTCATTCAGAAGTACCGCAAAGCACATAAATTAAGCCAAACGGAGTTTGCAGTTCTTTTTGGTGTTTCACAACCTACTGTTGGCTCATGGGAAACTGGTTTCTCTGGGCCATATGGCTCGAAAAGAGATGATATTGTGAAATTGGTTTCTGGCAAAAAAGAAGAAACAAAAAATGAATCTGAGCAGCTGCACGAAATTATTCGCCACCAAAAAACTATTATCGAGCTTCTAAAAGATAAGATAAAAGGCTTGGGTGGGAGTGTTTGAGATTGTGTATTTATTTTCAATACAGTCGACAGTATAACTCAGTTTTAATATTTGTCCTTTTGAATGGTGTATTAGTGATACTCAAAAAAATCGAAATTGAATTCGAAATCATTAGTGGAACCCCTCCTATGTGAACACAGAATCGTGGAATTCGAACACAAAATCGTCGATGTTGAATAGAAAATTGTAAGCGGAACGCCGCCCGATTCAAATACAAAATCGTCGATGTTGAATAGAAAATTGTGAGCAGAACGCCGCCCGATTCGAATACAAAATCGTGGATGTTGAATAGAAAATCGTCAATCTTGAATGCCAAATCGGGAACAGAACGCCGTCCGATTCGAATAGAAAGTCGGCTACGGAATATCTCGGATATTAAAGGCTGAATTTTATAAACTTATTTACGTTTTGCCTCCGATACTTTAATCACTTAAACCTTAAAAAGTTCTACCATATGTTTGTAGGCTCTAACAAACCTTGAAAAGTTATTAATAGATGTTTCAAAGCTCATAGCACACGTTTAAAAGTTCTTATTACATGTTTGCAAGCTCTTTGCAAACGTTTAAAAGTTCTTAATAGATGTTTCAAAGCTCTTGGCAAACGTTTAAAAGTTCCTATTATATGTTTGCAAGCTCTTCGCAAACGTTTAAAAGTTCTTAATAGATGTTTGCAAGCTCTCCGCAAACGTTTAAAAGTTCTTAATAAATGTTTATCCGTCTGTACTAAGCTTACAACCAGTCTATTAATATTAAAAGCTATTACCTAATCAAGCTTTTTAGTATAATTCATACATACGAAATCCTTCAGTCTTGAGTAGCATATACGCAACCTTGAAGACTGGTTTGGAACACCGTTTGTGCGTTGGTTTGGAATCCGGGAGTTAATAAGATATTATTTGATGCACTGAAGATATGCCGAGTTGAGGCTGCGAGATTGGCAGAGCTCTGTACCATATCCATGGCGTAGGTAGTGGTAGTGGCATTTTGTGCACCCGATACTTGAGCAATGTTAGGACAAATTCTGAATACATGCAGCTGATTTTTGAATTGAGCATCTAGGTTGCTTACTATAATCAAATCTCCCAAAAGTTGCATTTCTGAAAGGTTAGACGATTGGTTACCACCTCTTATATCGGCAACCAGACGCTTAGAATTGGTTTCTGATTCTATTTTGAAGAGCTCGTTGTTGGTAGTTGGCGTGTAACCAGACATGTATATTCCGTAATCTGAGCTAATTGCATATGATCCGTCGAAATCAGTTAGGTAAGTAGTGCCAGCCTCTGTTAAGTCTGATTTAAAAAGACCCGACTGCGTGCCGTTGTAAGCATTAAAATAGACATAGTTGTTATAAATTGCGAATTGTCCAGAGTGAAGCTGATTTCTAGGATAGCCGCTGGCATTTGGGTCTAAATCTATTACCATATTGGTCCCTCCAACAGTACCGTCTGATTTCCATAGTTCGAGGCCGTGGGTTCCATCATCACCAGTGAATACCAAGTGGGTGTTTAGATAATTTGTGAGCATTACGGGTATGGAGGAATTCATTCCGAACACCTTTAGCTTGGTTGTTGTGGCAGATGTTCCTTCAGTAACATATAAGACAACGCCCTCTGAAATTGAATAATAGGAAAAATAGAGCTTGTTGCCTACAACCCTGCTAATTGGGAAAACTTCTAAGGTATTGTTTCCTGGCTCCAAATTATCCAATAGAAACACATTCCCAATGGTGCCATCATTGTAAAAAACCTCCCAACCATGGGTGTTGTGATAGCCCATAAAGAACACCTTGTTGTTTACAGCACCTAGGAGTTTGATAGGCCTATAGTCATCAGGAATAGAGGCATCTGGGACCCCAACCTGAGTGGTTCCGGCTGCCGTTCCATCGGTTCTATAGAGTTTATTGGCATTATCAAAATATAAGAATCCGTTCATTTCAAATCCCGAGGTAAAGGAAGAAAAATGGTTGTTTCCTGAAAATATAAGTACGGGATTGGCTGTCCCGTCGGTACTCCAAATATTCCGATCTTCAAAAATCAATAATTTGGTGTTGATTTTAAAAATTTTATGAATAGCTGTACTGGTTTTGTAATGACTGTAAGTGGTCGGGTAAAAACTATAACCTTCAGTGGCCGGATACCTGTTTATTTCAAATGGAATTTTGGTTTGATTGGTTTTGCCATCCGTTACCCATATTTCTCTGCCCAGTTTACCGTCTGTGGCTGTGAAATACACCTTATTGTTTAGAACCACTCTTTCTTTAAAAAAATCAAAGTCAAGAGAGTTTTGCTGTGTAGCCAAATCTTTTACGAGAGTAAAGGTGGTTCCGTTGGTTTTGTAAAGCTCATAGCCATAGGTGGGATGAAAAGCACTGAAATAAAGGTTTCCACCAGAAACTTCTATGGGGTAAAAATTGCTAAGGCCCTTGGTGGGGTCTATGTTAACCATCTTGATGGGCGTGTTACCGTTTAGCGTGTAATAACATTCTGCGGCGGTGTCTGAGGTGTCTGCTATAAAGTACAACCTATTCCCATACATTTTCATGTAGGAATAGGAGCCATCTGCCGATCCTGGCTTAAAATCTCTTACCATTTTGGTTGTGGCCCAGTTGCCATCGGTATACCAAAGCTCCTTTCCATTGACATTGTTATTGGCCAAGAAGTACATCCGGCCATTGCCTGTGGGGATAAATTTCCTTTGGTTGGCTGCTGTAGGAAATGGGTTGAATGTAGCAGAAGGTACAAGGTCTGCTACCAAGTAAGCAATCATCGGACTCGAAGTATTGACCAAAAACAATCGGCGTTCGTTTGCTCCGAACTCTGCGGTAAGATAAAGAGAATCTCCAGATACCGTCAGATCATCCGCGTTCAGAACATTTCCGCCGGTGTTCATACTTGCATATTGCGGATAATTAATAGCGGAACTGTTCTCTATATACATCAGATTGGTGAATGATTCATTAATAGTCAAGTAAATACGGTCCTTGAATTTTTTGAAGTTTCTTGGAGCATTGTATCCGCCAAGACTATTGGTGTTGGCTTCGCTGCCGTCTGAGAAGTACAGTTTGGTCACACCAGTTGGAAATGAATTGTCAAAAACTGATAAGTACAAACCGAAGTCGTTGGCAATTATAGTATTTCTGTTGCTTGTTGGCGGAGCAGAACTGCCTGTTCCCGGAACAATGTCTTTTACCATGGTTGTACCGGCTGTCGTTCCATCCGTTTTCCAAAATTCACTTCCATTGGTGCCATTATTAGCAAAAAAATAAACGTTATTATTGAAGACCGCAAAACCAAATGGGTTCGAGGAGCCGACCCCGGGGTTAATATCTTTGAGCAATATAGTACCAGCTTGCGTTCCATTTGTCATCCATAATTCCTGTCCATTGGTAGGGTTATAGGCCGAAAAAAAAGCCAAAGTGCTACTCCCAACCGTTAATACGGTGAGGTTCTGAATAAAAGGGTCTCCGCTTCCAGGGTTGATGTCGGCCAATCTAAAAGTACCTGCTTGGGTGCCATCGCTTACCCATAATTCATGGTCATAATTTTGATTGGCTGGAGCTGCTACTATCAGAGCTTTGTTGCCGAATGCTTTCACTGCATTTAATGAAGCGAAATGAGGAAAGGGCCCAGTAACAGGAGCTCCTGTTGCGGCCGTTATTTTGGTAGTACCGGCATCTGTACCGTCGGTTTTCCAAACACGTACCTCACCATTGATTGGTTGTCCAGCCGTAAAATAGAAGGTACCGTTGGCATCCACTCCATATCTTGGACTTGAGCTGTGATTACTGGTTTCGAATATTTTTAAAAAAGATTGTGAGTTGGCATTGATAGCTACTATTAGAAGAAATAGGGGGAGATTTTTTTTCATTTAATGGTCACATTTGATATCAAAAGTAAATTCAAAATGTTTTCAATGTTATCCTTCTTCTCCGCTATTTCAGGAGTTTTTTATTTTGCGGTTTTTTATATGAGGGCCACCAATGTATTTATGATTCTTGCATGAGGCTTTTACCAGTTTTAGGTTGAAATAATACTTTTTCGGAATAGCACCTACTAACATTAGTAGTACTCCAAGGTTTTTAGAAAGCGTAGTTTTGGGCAAATTAATCTTGCTATGAAAAAACTTTACGTTCTTTTTGTTTTGATGCTCTCGGTTTACAGTGGTTTTACTCAAGCACCCGCCAATGTCGATTGTGCCAATGCCGTGGTACTAACCTCCGCAAATACCTGTAGCCCAACGACTGGCACCAACGTGGGTGTTGAAAACAGTGAATACGATGGCTGCGATTTTAACAAATACATGGTTTGGTATCAGTTTACGGCCACCAGTGCCTCTCAAATTGTTCAGATAAGCCCCGGAACCATTCAGGATTTTTATTTTGATATTTATGAAGAAGACTGCAGCACACGTTTTGGTTTTTGTAGATATACAAGTTATAACTCCACCGCCACCATCAACCTCACGGGTTTAACAGTCGGTAATGTTTATAAAATTGCGGTTTCTACAGCTAGTGATACCAATCTAGGTACCTTTGACATTTGTTTGATAAATGCCCTTCCTCCAGCCAATGACGAATGCACGGCCGCTGTGCCTTTGAATATCCAGCCTTCAAACATTCCGGCTGTAAGGACTAACGGTACTACGCAATTTGCTACCCAAAGTTTGGCAGGATGTAGTGGAACAGCCGACGACGACGTTTGGTATTCCTTCACAGCCACTCAAACCACCCACCGTTTGTTTTTGAAAATGCTCAACTTCCAAGGCTCTGCGGAGGTTTCTTTGTTTTCTGGAACCTGTGGGGCCTTGGTGGCCAAACAATGTGTATCGTCGGGTTTAAGCACTTTAGATAATTCTTCGGCTCTTTTTACGGCTTTAACCATCGGCGAGACCTATTTCTTCAGGGTGTACAGTTCGGGTGGAGTAGGTGAGGGCGGTACTTTTTCGGTGGCCATCACTGCTAATCCTACCAACGACAACTGTCTCTCAGCCGTAGGCTTAACGCCAGTTGTTGGCGAAGATTTCTCTGGAGCTATTGCAGGGAGTTCTTTCGATGCCACCCAGTCATCTTTAGATTGTAACGTCCAAACCACCACCGACGACGACGTTTGGTATAGTTTTGTAGCTACCCAAGCCGTGCATAAAATCAAGGTAAAAGGTTGGAACTCAAACCTAGGCAGAATTCAGGCCTTCAGTGGGTCTTGTGCTGCTTTAGTTTCTTTGGGTTGCAATACCACTACTTTTTCGGGCGACACGGCCATCAATGTACTTTCGGGTTTAACTACTGGGCAAACCTATTTTTTTAGAGTTTATAGTGGAACTACCTCTTCTAACCAATCACTGTTTTCGTTGGCAGTTACCACACCCGTTTTTTCTCCTTACGACGACTGTGCCACAGCTTTGGCCATAACGGCCTCTGGTAATAGCACGTGTATTGAGACAGTAGTTAGCACGGCCAATTCGTTTCCATCGGCCATTACAGGTACTTGTAATGACATCGCCCGTGATATTTACCTCAAGTTTGTGGCCACCAGCACCCAGCACCGCATCAAAATAGTAAGTGTCGAAAACTACTCCTTCACCGCCTCTTTTCATGCTGGCGTTTGTGGTAGTTTGCAGCATTTGCGGTGCGGAGGTAGTATAGATTCACTTTCCAATTTGGGTGGCCTAACAGTAGGCCAGACCTATTTTATCCGAATAGTACCTTCTACCGTGGCAGCTTTAAGCTTCCGGGTTTGTGTTACTTCACCAAACTTTGCCGCCAACGATGAATGCTCAGGTGCTATAGCCCTTACATCTTCGGGTAATGCACTTTCTTGCAATACTTTTGCGGGAAATCTCCAAAATTCATCTCAGTCGATTATAAAAGAGTGTAATGCTGGAACGGGCAACAATACCACCCTGGTAAGAGATGTTTGGTATAAATTCACGGCTTCGGCTACCCAACAACGTATTAGATTCAGTAAAATATCTGGAGGGAATTTTAAGTTTGAAGTATACGCCGGTAGCTGCGGTACACTTACTTTCTTGGAATGTTCGGGCGATATAAGCACTTTTGAAGAAAGAGTGGTTCCAGGCTTAACTGTTGGTAATGAGTATTTTATTCGGGTTTTTTCTACGAGTTTCTCGGTTACTTCTTTTGAAGGCTGTATAAAAAACATCACTCCACCAGCCAACGACATCTGTTCTACGGCCACCACACTCACGCATCATGCCACTTGGTTGTCGAGCAATTATGTGGTCGGCAGTACCTTAGATGCCAACGCCACCACTGGTACCAATTCTTGCGGACAAGCCAATGCTTTTGATGTATGGTATAAATTTACCGCTGCCAGCACCTCCGCATTGGTGGCCATAGCCAGGCATAACACGGAGGTAGAAATGACTACCCCAGTAGTGGCCGTTTACACGGGAGATTGTAATGCCATTTCCCAAATTACCTGCCTCACTACCTCTATGGTATCTACGACAGAGAATTTTATGAAATTAACGACCTTAACCATAGGTCAAACCTATCTCATACGGGTGTATGCCTCCACAGCCACTACGGCTACGCAGGGGAGTTTCAGAATACAAGTGAACCAAGAAACCGCTACCCCAACCAACAACGATTGTGCTTCGCCCACTGCCTTAAGCATACAAGCCAATACGCTCTCAGCCACTTTTTTGACGGGCAATACCACCAATGCCACCGCCAGTACCCAGGCATTAAGTTGTACGGGAATTGGCTCCAATGATGATGACGTTTGGTACAGTTTCACAGCTACCAAAACCAGAGTAAGGCTCAGAATATCAGCCAATTTTGTACAACCGAGCTTCGTGGTTTACAGTGGTACTTGTTCAGCACTGACTGCTCTTATGTGCAGTGGGGCTGTATCTGGGGAATTCTCTCAAGATAGACTGGTAACTGGCCTAACAGTAGGTCAAACTTACTTAATTAGGGTGTTTAGCTCAACTAGTTCAGCCACGGTAAGGGGGCGTTTTTCGATAGCACTGACCGACGATGTAGATGCACCAGCCAACGATTTGTGTGCCAATGCTACGGTTTTAAGTGTATCATCCACCAATGTGCCACAGTTTACAGATGGATCAAACATGATGGCGGGTAACGAGCAAACCACTTGTCATCAAGGTGGGGAAGTTTGGTATAAATTTACTGCCACGGCTACCTCTCATAGGGTTTATTACAATGGCTTTATTTCTAATGCCATTGTGAGTGTTTTCTCTGGCACATGTGGTGCATTAACTTTGAATAATTGCATGCTTGTAGCCAATGGCAGCTCAGGATTTAATGTCACCGGTCTTACCATAGGTACAGATTATTACATAACAGTGGGTTCACAATTCACGGTTTTGCACAACCAAGGTACATTTAAGATTGCCGTAACCTCGCTTACCGTGCCAGTTAACAATCTCTGCTCGGGTGCCATACCACTGGTCAATGGAAGTTTTCACTCCACTGAAGGTGCCACTGGCGATACGCCTGACTGCTACTATAAAACCAAGCAAGACGTGTGGTTTACCACCGTGGCCACGCATACCAAAATGAACATTTATGTAGAAAACCTCTCTACCAACAGTGCCATCACCGTTTACAGCGGCACTTGCGGAAGCCTGACACAAATCGGTTGCTCTTATTCCATAGCTCAATTTGGTCTAAAAAACAATTCGGTTATCTTGAAGGGCCTCACAGTAGGTCAGACCTATTACGTGCGGGTGATTTCTACAGGTGAGAACACCAGCGGATTCAGCACTATAGAGATTCCACTTGAATTTAAAATCTATGCCATCAATGCCACCGAGATAACGGACAACCCGCTTTATACCACTACTTGCCTGACCACCAATCTATTGCCCAATCCTGGTTTTGAGTATTACGAAACCTGTCCGACCAACTTTACGCCTACACCAGCCACACAGGGTCAGTGGCTGTCGCCCAACAACCACTGGAAGATACCTACCAGAGGTTCGGCAGATTATTTCAACGACTGCGGCGAGTACAACAGCAACATAGAGACGCCTTTCAATGTGCGGTTTGGGATTCAGTCGCCTCGCAATGGCGGTGCTTATGCGGGCTTTTTTACGGGTATCAATGGCTACAGAGAATACATCGGTACGCAGTTTACTGCTCCTATGCAAGTGGGTAAAAGGTATTTGCTCAGCATGTGGGTCTCTAGGGCAGACTATATGCAATACGCCACCAACAACATCGGTTTCGGACTGAACATAGGCGAGAGAATAGTGAGTACCTACGATACTCTTGCGGTGCAAAGGACGGTATTGCCCACCAACAACACGCTCGTCACCGACACCGAAAACTGGGTGAACATTTCAGCAGAAATAACGGCCGACCAAGCTTATACACATCTGTATTTGGGCAATTTTTTTCGTGACGGACAAACTACCATCACCTTAACGCCGCCGGGCACCCGTACATATGGCAACTCGGAGCATATCAATGCCTATTATTATGTCGACGACGTTTTTGTGGGCGAACTCAACAACACCATTGCCTGCGGGGCCAGTAATTGCAACAGTATTATTGTACTCAATAGCCCCACCGACGATATTTCGGGAGGCAGCACCACCAAACAAACCAACCTAGAGCTAAAAGCCAACATTACCATTCAAGGCAACGCCAATGTACTGTTCCAGTCCAATAAATCCATCCTGATGGATGCCACCCAAGGCGTTTTTGAGGTCAAAAACGGTGTAGTTTTTGAGGCCAAGATTGGGGGATGCGTGAATTGAGGCTCTGAAAATATCTTTATGGAAAAGCCTGAAACTTTTGTTTCGGGCTTTTTTTGCGGAGTGTATGTCAAACGCAACGTCGGTGGTGTCAACATAGACGGAGGCAATGTTGAGATGAATATTAGGCTTAAAAGTAATACTGGACAATACTTTGTATTTCATTGGGACAAACTAAAGAAGTTCTGAGATAGAACTTAATAGTCAGAAATAAAACAAATGATATTTTATGGTCTTAACTGTAGAATTTATAAAAATATCAATATAAATAACTTTAAACACGCTAAAGACTTATTAAAGAGCACTTTTAGGTAATATAATTACATTTTTGTAAAAAAATATTACGATATTTTATTTTTGTATTACACTTTTAGTTATGTTTGTAACGTAAAAGCCAAATAAATTTACGTTAATGTATACTGAACTAATAAAAATAATTGAAGGTGGATTGAGTAACGATTTCAAAAAAGTGATTAGTTACTCCAATCATTTAGCTAAAAAATTAAGAGATGATGGAGATGGTAAATTAGCAGACAAAATTCTAAAAACCATTCAGGGAGCTAAAGGTATGCCAGTTTTTAAAGACCAATTATTTGATGCCCCTGTTGATAATGACACCCGATTGAATATTGCTGATATAATATTGCCACAAGATATAAAGTTCGACATAAATGTTTCTGAGGGCATTGTTGAGCCAATAAATAATTTTATTTCTTTAGTGAATTCTAAAAATGAAATTAAAAGTAAAGGTTTAGAAATTAATCTCTCTCTCTTACTTTATGGTCCTCCGGGTTGTGGAAAGACAACATTAGTCAAACATATTGCAAAAGAGCTAGATATACCAATTGTAGTAGCACGCTTCGATT
Organism: Leadbetterella sp.; assembly: GCA_035299025.1. Classification (GTDB taxonomy): domain Bacteria; phylum Bacteroidota; class Bacteroidia; order Cytophagales; family Spirosomataceae; genus Leadbetterella. Next base: position 1,396,782 of record DATGXK010000007.1, on the reverse strand, counting down.
CTTTAATTTCTTCCTTGTTGGGAAATACAGCTAAGAACATTAGGAAATTATTTGATTATGCAAAAAGTAAGCCTTGCATTTTGTTCTTAGATGAATTTGATGCTATTGCGAAAGCTAGAGACGATAATCAAGAAACAGGGGAATTAAAAAGGGTAATTAACAGTCTTTTGCAGAATATAGATGAATTCTTAGAGTCAGGAATTTTAATCGCAGCAACCAATCACGAACAATTGTTAGATAGTGCAATTTGGAGAAGATTCGAAAAAGTAGTTAATGTAAACAAGCCAAATTCTGACGAAATAAAAAATCTAGTTGAGAATTATTTTGAAAAAATTGGTTCTGATTTAGCAACAGATGATAAAAAATTTGAAATGGTTAAATCGTATATGAGTAACTTATCCCATTCAGAGATTATTAAAATAATTAACAGTGCGTTTTACAACTCAATCATAAAAAAAACAGTTTTTGAATATGAAGATATCTTTTCTGAATATTTCAAATACAAAAACAACAACAGATTTTCACAGGAAGAATTGATTAAGTTTTTAAATGATAGTCACATTCCTCAAAAACAAATAGCAGGCTATTTAAATATTTCAATTAGACAAGTTCGAAATGCTTTAAATGTAGAATAAAATGGCAAAAAAGAATTTACCAATTAAGCTTTTTCAAAAAAGACAAAAAATTGACGACAGAAGAGTTGAAGGTGGCGGTGGAGATAATATTCCGAAGTGGGAGTTATCTGGACAATTGCTTGCAGAAAGAGCAGAAAGTTTCATTAAGCCTATAAATGAATTAATTGAAGTATTTCAAAAACGTAATTCTTCAAGAAGTTTTATTCCAGCTACTCTAAAAATTGATATTGATGACAATGCAATTGCTAAATCACATAGAAAAGACATTCAGAAAATATTTAATGGCAAAGTAACCAAAAATAATATTATTGGTTTTCTTGACTCAAACAGTGCAATTGTTAAGATTGATAACGTTGAAGAAGGTTTACAGATAAAAAATAATCTAGCGAATTATTTAAAAAATCCAAGAGGTATTTCTGCTATTGAATCAATTGAAGTCTTCAAACCTTTTATAGTGGACATTGATAATAACCAATCTGTCAAAATCTCTTTAATTGATTTTCTGAATTATGAAATTAATAATGCTGTCAAACTTGCTTTTATAAAATATTGCAATGAATCTAATATCGAAGTAAAAGAAGTCTATTATTCATCGGGGCTAATAATATTTAAAATCAAAAATGCCTCACAAACAGTTTTAGATAGTATTTCAGATTTTGAAGGAATAGAGTCAATAACTTTTATGCCAAAATATCAAGTGGAAACAGATAGTTTTGAGTCTGAAAACACAATTAATATAAAAACACCAACTGACGGTGTTGAATATCCAATTGTTGGAGTTTTAGATACAGGAGTGTCCAAAAATCCATATTTAGCTCCGTGGTTACTCGATGATAAATTCTCCTCATATCCAGACGAGTTAATTGATCCTATGCATGGTTCTTGTGTTTCAAGTATAATACTTTATGGAGATCAATTACAAGGTAAAAATTTGACAGGAAATACCGGTTGCAAAATTTTTGATGCAACTGTATTTCCAGATCAAAAACAAGAATCAATTGATGAAGATGAATTGGTAGAAAATATTAGAGAGGCAATAAAGAAAAATAAACATATTAAAATTTGGAATCTGTCATTAGGAACTTCCGCAGAGTCCGACATCAATGATTTTTCAGATTTTGGAAAGGCATTAGACGATATTCAATTAGTTAATGATGTAATTATTTGCAAATCCACTGGCAATTGTAGAAACTTTGAAAAAGGTCATCCAAAAAGCAGAGTGGCAAGGTCAGGCGATTCAGTTCGTTCTTTAGTAGTTGGTTCCATAGCTCATGCAAAAAACCCTTATGATATAGCAGAAATTAATCATCCATCTCCATTTACAAGAATTGGTCCTGGTCCTGCCAATAGTATTAAACCTGATTTAGTTTCTTTTGGAGGAAATGCAGGGTTGCATGGAGGTAGAACTATTCAAAACGGAGTTAATGCAATAGCTCATAATGGTAGTTCTGTGAAAATTATTGGAACAAGTTTCGCAACTCCTAGGGTAACGTCATTATTATCTGAATTAAATTTTAAGATTAATGAAACCTTTAATCCAACTCTTTTAAAGGCTTTAGCTATCCATTCTGCAAAGTATCCGACTGGAATTAGTCTTCCTATTAGTGAAAGAGTTAATCAAATGGGTTTTGGGATTCCTGATTCAGCAGATGAAATAATCTATAATGATCCACACGAAATAACCTTGATTCTACAAGAAAATATAACTCGGGGCGAATTTATTGAAATATTAGAATTTCCTTTTCCTGAAAGTTTAATTGATGAGGATGGTTTTTTTTATGGAGAAATTAAAATCACATTAGTTGGCCAACCAGTGTTGAGAGAAAAGCAAGGTGCAGAATATTGTCAATCAAATTTAGAGTTAATGTTTGGTACTTATGAAAATATAAAAGAACGAGACACAACCAAAGCTAATATTCTCAATGAAATTGGTCCAGACGGCACGCAAAATATTTTACTTGATTCAAATTATAAAAGTGCCCACATTAAAGATACTGAGAGCGAATATGCACGTGAAAGAGTACTACTTAATTATGGTAAAAAGTATCAACCAGTAAAGAAATATTCTGTTAATCTATGGGAAATGAAAGATGCTAGACAACGTGATAGTTTAGCAGGAAACAGAAAATGGTTTGCTAAAATCAAAGGAACTTATCGTGATTTTGCTGAAACATTAGCAATACAAGATGGTGAAGAATTAAACCAAGATTTCACACTTATCGTGACAATAAGAGATACAAAAGCCCAGAAACAAGTATATAATGAAGTATCAAGACTTTTGGCTGATAGAAATTTTTTACATTCTAATATAAAACTTAGAGAGGAGGTGCGTATTGATATTGGGAATGATGAATCATTTAATTGACCAGCTGAACGAAGAATATTTCCTTCGTTCAGCCGAAATGCGGGTTTTACCCGCAGTAACCATATTCTAAGTAAAAGATAGTCAATTATTAAGACAAAATCCAGTTTTCACTTCTAGAATTAAACCCGATACCACCTATATTTACCAAACAATACATTTGATTAAAAACCCTTTTAGACCCTTGAATATGAATAAACTGAGTGTAATTTTTTCTGATATGCTTTGTAGTTGTTGATTTGATTGCCCAAATACCCAATAACAAGGCGTTGAATGATTTTTTTGAGGCGAAATTTGAGGAGCAGATTCAGCTGAGTCCTTTCAATGCCACCAACATTGGCGACAACCTTTTCAACAACCAATTGGCCATTGAGTTTACAGATATTTATCGGGTTAAATTGAAGTAAATAGTCAGCTGAGCAAAGGTTGGCTCTTTCGTTCGGACCAAAAGCGGCTTTTACTCTTTGAAAAAAAGTATATAAGTAGAGTTCACATCAACTACTCAGGGCAGACCAAACAATTATAAACCAATGCAAATTAACCAAAACAAAAAACACATTTCCATCATCTTCTTGGCATTAATCTTCATTACAAAGATTGGTTTTTCCCAAATAAAACACGAAACAAAAGTGAAATATGTGGGTGGAGCCAACAGTGCCTTACCGGGCTTGAATATTGGCATTGTGCTGGGTAGGTTAGATACTTCGTATTATATGCGTTGTCAATTGTATATACCCGCCATGCAGTACAGCGAAATATACCTGTCCAGAAAAAGTAATATGTCGTTTGTGCTTAAAAGCGGTAAAAGTGTGGATTTGAGCCTTGAAAACATTCTTACGTCTATAGAGAGCTACCGTGAAATGAACGATTTTATGATTCAGCGTTCACAAGATGGCTATATCACAAAACTTACGATACCAGTTGCTCGGCAGCAATTGCTAGAAATAGCCTCAGAACCCCTCGAAATGATAATTTTGCCCTACTTCAAAAACCCAACCAAGTCGGAGGAACTAGTATTTTCAAGGCCACCGTTTTTTAAAAGCCGAAGTTTTATTCAAGACGAGGTTTATCATATTTTAGGTCGGTAGGTTGGTTGCGTCCATTGTGAGTGTCGTTTTTTTTGGGCTTCAGATTAAATCTAGTTTTTTCTAATTCCGTGTAAAAAAATATTCTCCGACATTCCATGACATGCAAACCTATGAATTAAACATTTAGAAATTTGTAGATTTGCGAGGGTCTTAATTTATTTGAATGTTTGTATTCCAAATGCCCGAGATATTGAACCATCAAATTTAGATGAAAAGAGAAGCGATTTTAGAAATGCGTTTGTTTAATCAAGGTCTGGCAGGCGGTGGTTTTGTGGAGGCTGCCGATGTGGTCGCTCATTTTGGTGCCATGCAAGCCCAAGACTACGGCATGGCACTTTGGGCCGTAGGTTTACGAACCCACACCGCCATTAGAAGCCAAATAGAAGCCCTCGTAAATGCCGGCACAATCATCAGGACGCATATTTTGCGACCTACATGGCATTTTGTGCATCAGAAAGACATCCGCTGGATGATGGAGCTTTCGGCCCCAAGCGTCAAGAAAGCCACCCAATATAACGACAAAAAAGAAGGCCTTACCAACGAACTGTTTCTTAAAACTTGGACAATCCTAGAGCAAGAATACATAGAACACTCCGAACTCACCAAGGAAGAAATAATGTCTTGTCTCCAGAAGCGTGGGATGGAAGTGAGCAATTTGTTGGCGACGCAAATCATCATCAGAGCTGAATTGGAAATGCTTTTGTGCAACGGAACAAAAAAAGGAAGCTACGCACTTTTTGAGAAGAGGGTGCCGCCAAGCACTAAAGTATCTAAATCAGAGGCTATCGTCAATTTGGCCCAGCTATATTTTCAATCCAGAGGCCCGGCCACCGCCAAAGACTTTGCATGGTGGAGCGGCCTGAGCATGAGCGAAGCAAACCTTGGTATTGCCGAGTTAGGAGATAAACTACAGGCTACCACCCATGAAAACCTGAAATATTATTTTTTTGAAACCGATATTACTATACCAAACTACAAGACATCGGTATTGCTTCCTTGTTACGATGAATACATGGTGGGTTATTCTGAAGGAAGAAGTCTGGCTTTGCCCAAAGGTGTTGACAGCTCAGAAACTGGAAATGGGATTTTTAAACCAATCGTAGTGTCTGAAAATGAGATAGTTGGTACATGGCGAAAGACCAAGAAGGACCCTTTTGTAGAAATGCAGAGCTTTAGCAATGTTCCAAACCTTCAATTAAACCACCTTGAGGGCTGTAGGAAGAGGTTTGGAGTGTTTGGTGCTTTATGAATTACTTTTTAATTGAATTTAACAGTATAAAATTAAATACTTGTGAGCAACGAGCTCCACGAAGAATATTTCGTTCGTTCAGGTGAAAAGCGGATTTTACATGACGAAGATACCAGCTGTATAAAGAATATTTTTCGTTTTTCCTGTCTATCAAAAATCTATCTTTAGCGTATTTATGATTTTACGAAGAAATCTTACCACCTAAGCAGAGTCCCTGGGGAGACTCTGCTTTAGCGGCTACATGATTAAACCAATATCATTTTTTCAACAACACATCTACTTCTCCATTCATGGCAGATGTAAAGCCCTGTTCCATTTGTGTTACGGAGTCAAGAACGCTTTGTGGAGCATGAGCTGGGTCTCCTGAGTTTACGGGAGGTTGTGGTTGATATTGTATAAAAAGTTGCGTTTCTTCTGCCACGGTAGTTCCGCAAATGACTTTTACAAGCTCCAGTGCCAAGTCTAAAGAGGAGGAAATTCCCCCTCCAGTAAATAGTTTTGACTTTATATCAATCAAGTATCTCGGGTAAGAATTTTGAGGAACTTCAAGGTTTAGCTTATCTGACAAGCGATCCAAAACAGGTAGGAGCGACCAATAGGTGGTGGCTTTACAGTTTTTTAATATCCCGGATGCAGCCAAAATAAATGCTCCAGTACAAACCGATCCTCTCCATTGGCATTTGGGTGACACGGTATTTATAAAATCCAGTACCTTGATGTTGTTCATAGCGGCTATCACTCCTTGGTCGCCTCCGCCTGGTATAAAAAGGATGTCGATAGCGGGATAAAGATCAAGAGAGTAATCTGATAATACCGTGAGGCCTTCGGTGGTGGTTATGGCTTTTTGTTCGCTCACAATAAATGTTTTGAACTTGCCTACCGCCGAGGAGAACACTTGCACAGCCCCAGCAAAATCCATGAGTGTGCAGCCTGGGTATAATAAAAAACCTACGTTTAATGGTTCCATGAGCTATTTTTTGGGATTAGTGGCCGTAATGAGTTTGAATAACTTGGTTTTATCTCCATCGGGATCGGGATTTGGCACTGGCTTGCCCACATTGTCCAATAAGAACGAGAAATCGGTGCCTAGATTGGTTTGAGCTACCCCGTGGCATCCTTGGCAACCGCCCATGCTCACTCTTTTTCCGCGATAGAGGGTGTTGTTGCCTTTATCATGAGGGGTACCTATTCCGCTACCTTGGAAGTTGCCGAGGGTCGAATCCGACTCTATCACATAGTTGGCCAGAAAGAAGCTAAACGAATTTTGGTCATTGGTAGGTTTGGCTTGCACACCCACCAGTCTGTAGTTTTGCCAGATAGATTTGGGGTTCATTTTCTTCAACTGTGCATGCACATAGGCGGTAGATTGGTCTGTAATATCGGCAATCGGATGAAGGCGTGGGAAGTCTTTGTAGAATTTGCCAACTTCGTTTCCGTTGTTCAGTTCCACGTAACCCATGCCATCTTTCTCTACTCCTACGTGCTCCCAAGTGGCAAATACAAAATCCTCGTAATTATTGGTTTTGTGTATGATATGAATTCCAATCAAGGCATATTCTTTGTTTTGATAATAAAACTTGCCTGCTTTTTCCACAAATCTTATCACTTTTCGTCTAAAAAACTTTGTAGAATCATCTTTTGGGGTCAATTCCCTCCAGGCCGTTTTAATTTCAATAGCTCCTGTTTTTTTGGTTTTTAGGTCACCACATGGGAGTGATATGCCCGCGAAATTGGTCGGTACATTGCATGAATTGAGTACACCCGGGGCATATTCATTGTTATTTTTCAAACGCGAAACATTGAAAGCTGTGGCATTGGCCAAAGCACTTTTTGTAGGGTATTTTTTTAAGATGTAGTCGTATTCGTCTCTGTTTACCTTGGCCTGAAACAACACTCTGTAGTCTTTGTTGTAGGTATTGGTATGTGCGTAGATATCACACGAACCAATTTCATTATTTTCGTCTAACATATTGAATAAACCAAAACTGGCATTTGAGCCTGGGTCTTGGGCCGGCATGGTTCCGAAACTGTAATGAGGTGCTGTATCGAATGGAAGCATTTTGTCGGATGCTGGTCTCAGTTCGGTTCTATGGGCAAAGGTCTCCCATACAGCCAGTGAAGGGTAGGCCGAGCTACTGTCGTTGTATGACCACGCAGGGTCTGGATGGTCTCTCAGGCCGTCTTTGTCGAAAGAAGATTGCCAGTTAAGTGCCAAAAACTCCTCCCATGCAAATTCAACCAATTGTTGAGGTGTGGCATTGGAGTCTAACAAATCTGGTGGTGGCGTCATCGAAAAATTGATGTTAAAATTGGTGGAGCTTAAAATTTCTTCCTCGGGTTTATTGGAGGTGCCGCAGCTCCAACACAGCCCGATGATTAGAAGTAGAGATATGTTTTTTAAATTTTTCATTTTGTTTAATATGTTAAAGGTGAAGACGAGAAAATTGTCGAAAGGCAATTTTCTCGTTCAAATTATAGCGTATTGGTTATCTGGTGTTTATACGACTTCTACTTTATACTTAATAGCAGGAGAACCGTCGGATTTCAAGAGCATGTTGTTTACATTGCCAGAAATTAATCCTTTTCGTCCTTTTACCTCCACCTCTATAGTTTGTGCCAAGTCAGTCAGTTTTAGATTTTTATGATCGGCAATTTCAGGTAGTTCAAAAAAGGCACGGGCTTCGAGGTGGGTTTGGCAGTTTGCACAATATTTTGAATTCCATCGGGCCAAAACTGCCTCGGTACCAAGATGCTCTCGTTTGCCGTCGATAGTGGCAAATGCCGATATTAGGAACGAACCATTGACAGGGGCACGGTTGATTCCTGTAATCTTTATGAGTTTTTTTGCATTTTCAGGGCTTTCTAATTTGGCCATTGGTGAAGCTTCTTCTTCCAGCGAGCCTTTGCTGTAATCATAGCCCATTTTGATGATATTCACACAATCATAAGAGTTGTAGGGTCTTGAACTTCCGTTTTCGGAAAGCGTAAAGGGATTTAAAGGAGAGTCCATGGTAAGCCAAGAATTGGGTGCCATTCCTGGGGTAGGACCTTGGCTATCCACCGTATTGGTGCCTGGGTATTCGGGTATGATGTCAAAGTTTTCTGTAAATCCATTTTTCTTTTGCCACAGCCAAAACACGCGGTCTACATTGCAATGGTGGAAGTAAAAAATTGGATCTAGCCCGGCAGTATCGTTTTCGCCCATGTCGCCATTTGCACCATCGATAGGGGAGAAATCCGCCCCGGGAATATCAAAGCCTCCAACGGCCAAATGTATGCTATTGTGGGGCGACTCTAGCGGAACGACCTTGTTTTTGGCATTTTCGGTTTTTGAATTCCACTCGGCAGCTGATGTGGTATTAGAAAAAACCGTATAGTTTGGTGCATTCAGACAGTCTTTAAAGGCCTTGGCTACATTGGTGGGCTGAAATTTGCCGTTCACTGTAATGCCTGAGGTCAACCATGCTACAATATTTTTATTTAAAAGATCGACGTTGGTTGCAGGGTCAGGGAATTGGGCATTGTGGGCCTTGGTATTTTGGATATCTTGTGGCGTTCCTACTAATCCCGAAAGTGGATATCTGACGGTTTCGTAACCCAGAGGTTTGGAATAGTTGGGATTGTCGCCACTAATGTTATCAACGATATTTTGAGGGAAAGTGAAGGATTTTAAGGGATTAGGAATGGTTTGACCATCCAAAACAAATGTCTCGTCAGTTAAGGCAGACGGAATTCCGCTTTTGAGAGACTCTGGACTGGTTTCGTCCCAGTATGGCAACATTACATCGCTACAGCCGGCTATGCTTTGAAGTGCCAGTTCGAGTTTAAACAAATATACCCTGTGCCAAGTCGGGAAAAGTACGTTGCCGTGGTTACAATAGCCACCCCAATATTGATTGTTGCCCCAACCGGCACCTCTGAATGGCTCACCATGAAAACCTCCTAACATAAAAAACGAGTTCGGGTCGGTAGCGGGAAGTTCTTTAATTCCTTTCCAAGCCCGCATCAAATCCTCAAGCGGTTTTTTGTTGCCTGCATCATAATCTGCCTGTAATTCTGTGATTGATCTTCTGATTTTAGAATTGTTTTCCATGTCTATTTATTAGTTTTTTTGAAATTTGAAATTTTGAAATGAACGGGTGTTAAGAAAAGAACCCACTACCATAGCCGCTAAACCCAAATAGCTTAAGGTAGGATTCTCCAATACATAGTATCGGCTAATGACAATGCACAAAGCACCCACTAAGCTGATGGAAACAGGCAAGTAGCCCTTCTCACTCACTTTTTTAAAGAGAAAAAAGAGGTGGATAACCAACATAACCATCAAAACAGGGAGCAACCAAGGCATATAGGGAATCTGTGTAAGCCCAATGCTGCTAAAAAGACTCATGTAAGCAGCCCAGCACAAGGGACATTTAGGGAAAAAAGCAATAAATACTGCTAAGGAAGTTGATTTAACAATTTCTGATTTAGATGGCGGCTTAGGCTTTTGTGAAGTTTGACAACAGCAGCCAGTAGGAATGTTTTGAGCGTTAGTTTCCATGACCTTACACTAGTTTTGAGCTACCGCATAAAACGAATTAACTACCCCAGCTGGACTTGTACCGCCGCTTCCATCAGGATGAGGAATGGCACGTGTGATGCTGCCCACCAATGCGAGCCTTTGGTTGATACCGTTTGGAATAACAGGCACCACATAACACAAGTAATCGTAAATCCACAGTGAACCCGAAACCACCCCTTTGCCCTGAAACCAAAGTGTGGCTGGTGAACCTGCTTGGTAAGAACCAAATAAATCGAGCTCCCACCCGGTGTCATAAATTTTCCCCGTCACCAAACCAGAGGAGTTGACATCGATGGCTAAGTTGGCTCTTCCAAACTCAAGACTGTCAAAGCTAGCCGACAAGTCGGGATTATTCAACAGACTGCGATAGGTGAAAAGACTAGAACCTAAAACTGTTTTATTTTCATTCATGGCATATAATTAATTTGCTTAGTCAAAATTAAGAATATAGAATGGTGGGTTTCTAGGCATAAAAGCTTGTTGTTCTAATCAGGCATAATTACCTGTTTGGCCACTTTGGATAAGAAATGGGTACTTCCGTTTGTCAGTAAATTAATGTTATGGAGTTTTAGGTAAATTACGTTTATATCGAAACCCCAGCAAGAAGATATTTTACCCAATTTTACATTTGATTTACAACAATTACCGATTGAAAGAATACTTTTGAAAGACGTAATATTTTAAAAAATGAAATTTGTAAATCGTTTGATTGGTTTTTTATTGTTCACAACACTTTTTGTAGTTGGTTCTTGCCAAAGTCAAGAAAAGTCTAAAGCTATTCCTCGTGTAGTTAGAAACTTCAAGGCAGTTTCGATTGCCCCAGATTTTGACACAACCTTGGTAAGTCAGTTTATCAGAAGTATTTTTCAGGATTCAAATGGCAATCTTTGGTTTGGTACTTTGGGAGAAGGTGTGGTGAGGTATGATAAACAAACTTTGACTTATTTTTCTTATCCTGAGGGTTTTATAAACCAAACTGTTTATGCCATCAACGAAGACAAGCAAGGTAACATGTGGTTTGGAACCGACCAAGGTGTTTACAAATATGATCCAGCGTTTTCAATTTTCGGAGATAAAAAAGCCTTCAGAAACTACAACCAAAAAGATGGCCTAAATCATCTTAATATTACCCGTAAAGGTATTTTAGTTGATAAAGATGGCAATGTGTGGGTGGGTACACATGAAGGTGTTTACAGATATGACCCTGCTGCAGATGGCAGGGGAGAGAAGAGTTTTTCTTTGTTTCAAGACCTTACAAAGGTAAATGTGGCAGGCATAATGCAAGACAAAAGTGGCAATATTTGGTTTGCGACTTCCGATAGCGGAGTTTTTAGATATGATGGCAAGACCATTACGAATTTTTCAGAACAAGAATTATTAGGAGAAAACTATGCTGGAGGTATTGCGGAAGACAAAATGGGAAACATTTGGTTTACGATGAAAAATGGCATTTGCAAATATGATCCTACAGCACAAAACAAACCTAATGCTAAAACTTGGACCGAATACACCAACAAAGACGGTCTAGGTGGAAATGAATTTTGGGGAATTTATATTGAAGAATCAGGCATTATTTGGGTAACAGCTCGAGGAGCCACCACACGGTTTGACCCTTCTCTTCCATTAACAGAACCTGCTGCTTTCAAAGTCTTTACCCCAAAAGAAGGATTAAATTGCTGTGTTCAAAGCATGTACCAAGACAAATCTGGCAATATGTGGTGGGGCTCAGGACAAGGCCTTTATAGATATGATGGTAAGCAATTTTATCAAGTGAAAAAGAATGGACCGTGGTGATAGATGTTTCGTTAATTTAGAATCTATTTTATTGAATTTAGAACTTTAAGAATAAGCTAACGATTTAACACTGCCCTTGAAAAGGAAAAAAGAGATTGTATTTAAAATGCGAGAGCTCAAATATGGCTCTCGCTTCAAAAAGTTTGTTATTATTTCAACTTAAAACTCCCAAATCTATTCCCAAACCGCCCCATAATTGGCTTCCCAAAGCTTTTTGTTGAGGTCGGTTAATCGCTCATTCTTCAGTTTAAGGCCTTTTTCTTTAAAGACCTGCCATTGTGGGTCCATTTGGTTTCTAAGATCTATCGAGGGCTGATTCAAGCGATACCAGTCGTTCTCGGTTTGGTTGATGAGATAGAGATAGTCTGAGGTAAATTTATTCGGAAAGTTCTCTACGTCATCATAGGCTTTTGACTTTCGTTGCACCAAGGCCTCGTCCCATGTTTTGAGGTCTTTTGCCAATGAATCTACCGCGGCAATCAATTTTGAATCAGCAGCCTTTTTGCTAAGCGTGCTTTTCAATTTGCCCAATTGTAGTTGTTTTTTATACAACTCATTGATCAATTCATGCATTTCTTTGATGTTGCTGTGCATTTGAGCCATGGCTTTTAAATAGTCTGCTTTATCGATATTAGTGTCCTTTAAATGAGGATGTGAAAGCAATTCAGCTTGGGTTTTTAGGGTGTCTTTGTCTATAATCAATTGTATTTGGTACTTGCCTTCGGGCACTTTGTAGCCTCGGTAGCTTCCTTCGATATACACGTCGGGTATGCCGGGTAGTGTATTGGTACGCATATCCCACACAAACCTGTTTAAGCCCTTGTTTTTTGGAAGTTTGGGCTCAGCACTTGGGCCTCCATCGTATTTTTTAAAGTCAGGATTGGCCTCCGAGCTTAAGGTTCTTATCGTTTTACTATTGCTATCAAGTATGTTGAGGCTAATTTTCTTTACCGAATCTGTTTTTGATACATAATAGTTTAATACCAGACCCGTGGCAGGATTGATGCCCGAACTTGCGTTTTCGCCCTTAAAGTCTATGATTGACTGATTCATCACGCTGCCACTACCAGTAATCCATTGGTTTTGAGGTGTAAATAGTTTGTGTTTTTTGGGAGTCTCTTTTAGCAACTGTCTTAGCAAATTCAGGTCATCCAATATCCAAATAGACCTTCCAGAGGTTCCTGCTATTAAGGCATTTTGGTGAACCTTCAAGTCTGTTATCGGGCAAACGGGAAGGTTTAATTGTAAAGTTTTCCAATTGCCACCGCCATCGGTCGAGTAGTATAGGGCATTTTCTATACCTGCAAATAGTAAGTCTTTCTGAACATTATCTTCTATAACAACTCTAGAAATGCTGTTTTCTGGTAATCCGGTGTTAATTTTCACCCAAGTTTTACCATAGTCTGTCGACTTGTAAAAGCCAGGTTTATGGTCGTTGAATTTGTATCTATTGGTGGCAATATATACCGTTGATTTGCTATGGGGCGAAACCTCGATGGCATTTATTTGGCATTCTTCTAGGCCTGCAGGTGTTACATTTTTCCAAGTTTTGCCATTATCTGTGGTTACTTGCACCAAACCATCGTCGCTACCTGTATAAATCACGCCTTTTTCTAGGGCAGATTCCGCAATGTAGGTTAGTGTTCCGTAGTTTTCAGCACCTACTGCCTCGTTGGTAAATGGTACTCCGGCTTTTCCTTGCTTAGATTTTTCGTTTCTGGTCAAATCAGGCGATGCCTCACGCCATGTTTTGCCTAGGTCGCTGGTTTCAAGTAGCATTTGCGAACCGTGGTAAAACACCTTAGGGTCATGGATACTACAGATGATAGGTGCATTCCAATTGAATCGGTATTTCATGTCTTTGGCATCTTTGCCCAAATACTGAATCGGAGCCGCCATTACATTAACAGAGCTTCTATTTTTTGTGTCTAATACTTCGATGGTGCCTTGATAACTACCACCCAAAACATATCTTGGATTATTTACGTCAAAAGCCAAAAAAGCACTTTCACCACCTGCCGAATATTCCCAGTCTTTACGTTCTATGCTGCTTCCGCTGATATTCCATGAAGGTATTTTTACAGAGGTATTGTCTTGTTGGCCAAAGTAAATATTGTAAGGCACCATATTGTCAGTATTGATTCTGTAGGCTTGGGCAGTGGCCAAATCTTGATGAGACCAAGTGTCGCCGCCATTGAAGCTTACTGCCGCACCTCCGTCGTCAGCAATAATCATATTTTTGCTATTTTTAGGATTGATCCACAAATCGTGGTAGTCGCCATGTGTGCCCGACATCCTGTTCCAAGTAACACCGCCGTCGGTGCTATTTAGTGCGGGAGCACTCATTACATACACATTTAGGTCATTGTTGGGGTCAACAAATAACTCAATATAGTACCACGATCTTTGTATCAGTCTGTGGTCGCCACTTACTTGTGACCATTTTTTGCCGCCATTGGTAGATACATACAAACCGCCTTCATTTTTCTCCCAATCAGCCTCTAAGAGTGCATACACTTTTTGTGGGTTTGATGGACACATGGCTATGGCAGTTTTGCCAAGCATTTTGGGCAAGCCCTCTGTTAACTTTACCCAAGTATCGCCACCGTCAGTAGATTTGTATAAACCACTACCTGGGCCGCCGCTTTTTACTTCCCAAGGTTTACGGCCGTGGTCCCACATGGCAGCGTAAATGATTCTTGGATTGGTGGGGTCAAGAGACAATTCGCTACAGCCGGTGGTTTCGTTTATATACAGGGTTTTAGTCCAGTTTTTTCCGCCATCGGTGCTTTTATAGATTCCACGTTCGGCAGACGGTCCATGAAGAGGGCCTTGAGCACCCACTATAAGTATGTCTTCATTTTTTGGATGAATTACAATTCTAGATATGTGTTGGGTTTTAATTAGACCCATGTTTTTCCAAGTCTGTCCTGCGTCAGTGCTTTTATATACGCCATCGCCAAAACTCGTCATAACACCTCTGGGTGCGTGTTCGCCCATTCCAACATACACCACGTTGGGGTCATTTTCGGCAACTGCAACGGCACCTATAGTCCCAGTTTTAAAATAACCATCCGACACATTTTTCCAATTATAACCTGCATCCTTGGTTTTCCAAAGTCCGCCCCCTGTGGTTCCCATATAATAGGTTTGTGGGTCATTAATCACGCCAGTGGCACACACTGATCGACCACCTCTAAATGGGCCAATGTTTCTAAATTTTAGATTATTAAATAAGGAGCTATCCTTTTGGAAATCTGGAAAAGATTGTGAAAAAGAAGAAAGGGAGATGAAAATAAATAGGATAGAGGCGAGTTTTCTCATATAATTTAAAATGGTCTATTTGTTTTTGAAATGGTTTAATCAGGTTCAGTGCCAAACTTCTGAATTGATGTCTAATTAAGGCTAAAAATAGTTAAATTTATTTGGCTTATTGACATATTGGGGTGCATTTTAGAGTTATAAGTTGTATTAATTTTTAATTTTTGTTTGATAAGTTTCAATAATAGACTTTGGGAATTAGAAATTTGTAATTGGAAAATCAAAATTAATTTTCGCGGGCAAATAACTGAATCTATGGTGGACAAATCTATTCCTTGTTAACAAACCGTAAGCCCCTAATAATTGATTTTAAATTACGCATTACCAATTTGTAGGGCGAGGCTTACGTGTTGTCTAACTAATTAATACTACATCATTGAACTTATAGAAATTATTTTCTTACTTTTAGATAATCGAACCCAGACTAATTTTTTGAAATGACTATTTTCTCAAATAAGAAAACCTATATATCCTACTTTCTAGTTTCTATTTATTTTTTTTCGGGCTTCGCCGCATTGGTCTATCAAATAATCTGGCAAAGGTGGTTGTCTTTTTTTACCGGAATAAGTTCTATAAATATTAGTTTGATCGTATCGGCCTTTATGGCCGGTCTTGGTCTTGGCTACTTGGTGGGTGGTTTTATTGCGGATAAGTTATCCGAGGGTAAGCATATATTTTACTTTTTTTTGGCTGAAATTTGTATTGGTATTTTTGCAATATTTAGTAAACTTATTCTCTATGACTGGGTCATTGACAACACAGGTCATGGACAGTTGCATAATTTGTCACTTTATGGCCTTTTGTTTTTATTGCTGTTGGTTCCAACTTTTTTGATGGGTGTATCCTTGCCTTTGCTCTCCAAAGCATTCAAAAATATCGGGAATCAAGGTAATTTTATTAGTTTACTTTACTTCACCAACACTTTGGGAGCTGCTGTTGGCACTTTCGCTACTTCCTTTTATCTGATACCTGTTTTGGGATTTGAAAAAACCGTTTATTATGCAGCTTTAATTAATTTTTTTTGCGGTATTTCGGTATTAATTTTTGGTCTTAGAACCAAGAAAATCTATTGGGAAAGTAGTATACAAGAAGCTCCCCAAGCCTATTTTTCTCAACCAAATTTTGTTGATAATGTACCGTTTGGCAATTGGCTAACGCAGTATTTTATTTCAGGGTTTGCCGCTATTTCTTTTGAGATTATTTGGTTCAGAATAATCGACGTCATGATGAAATCACATGCCGTTACATTTTCTATTATTCTTACTATATATCTGGGATCCATGGCTTTCGGAACGTGGTTTGGTGTCATCTTTAACCGTAAGTTTAAATCCGATAAACTCAAGGTTTTTCTATATGCCCAAACTTTGTTGTATGGTTATGTTGCATTGAGTTTAATAGTACTATATTTTTCTGTTGATAATTTCATGATTCTAAAGCCATTAAAGAACTATTTTAATGGATATGACGAGTTAGATACCTTTAAAATTAAGCTATTTACCCGATTATTTATTCCTGTTTTTTTGATGTCCATCCCCACATTTATTATGGGATTCAGTTTCAGCCTTTCTCAGAATATTATTCAAAACGATTTTTTATTCGTGGGTAAAAAACTTGGGTCTCTACAATTTGTCAATATAGTGGGTTCAATACTTGGGGCTTGGTTTGCTTCCCTTGTGGGCTTTGAAATACTTGGCACATCCATGACAATTAAACTTTTGGTATTATTTGGTGTTCTTTATCTCTTGATTTTATATGCCAAAAAATATTTAAGCCTTGTTAAGACCTCCGTTTTGGTCTTGTTATTTTTTTTACTCATCTACTCTATTCCTGGGAAGTCAGACTTTTGGAGGATAGCTTCCGGTGTTGATAAACTTTCGAACTTTATTTACTTTGAAGATAAAACAGCACTTTCTTCCATCAAAATTGGTTCCGAACAATCTACAGTTTTTGTAAATGGCCTAGGTCAAAGCCATTTTCCAATGCAGACAGATTATTTTCATGTGATGCTCGGTGCTGTACCAGCGTTTGTTCATCCCAAACCCGAAAGTATAGGTATTATCGGTTTAGGGTCAGCAGGGACACTATATGGTGCCTCTGGTCGTTCAATTACAACAAAAATTACTTGTTGGGAAGTAATAAAAAGTCAACCTGAAGTTTTGTACGAATATGTTAGAAGGACGGGAGATAGTTCAGCATTTTTTGTTTTAAATGATACGAGATTAAAACTTAAGCTTGAAGATGGACGAAAAGATCTTTACAATTCGTCAGAAAAATTTGATATTTTGGAGGCCGATGCACTTAGACCACGATCTTCATATGCAGGTAATTTGTACTCAATTAACTACTTTAGCTTGTTAAAATCGAAATTAAAACCAAATGGATATGCTGTCACCTGGGCACCAACTGAGAGAATAAAACGGACATTCAGTGCCGTTTTTCCATATGTTTATGAAATTCAAGAATCTCTTTATTTAGGCTCTGAGACACCCATCCTTTTTAATAATGAGGCAATTCTCAAAAGGTTCGATGAGAGTTTTTCTTCTAATTTTTATAAAAAAGCAAACATAGACGCTAAGTTAATTATGAAGAATTTTCTGTCTACACTTAGAGTAGTGCAAAATGGGAAAATTCTTCAAAATCAGGATTTTAATACTGATATGTGGCCCAAAGATGAATACCAAATCAAATAGAGTACTTGAAAAGTAGGTTTATATTTTGAAGTTTTTCAAAATAAACTCGTTTAACTGCTGCACTGTCTTCCACACAAGTAATAATTTGGCACAATTAAATAAAGGATTTGTGTATTTTATATTTCACATTTCCATGATTGATTCTATGTCACATTTACCCTACAAGATAATATTTAAGTTACTTTATTAAACTTTTAAGGGAGTATAATTCATTTCACAGGCAGCGGAGCACCTACTGCAACGGCACAATCGTGTCCTGGTTGGCCATGAGCAGGGTTTATCTTGGCGTTGGGATTGAGATTTGGAACACTGGCAACGGCAGGAGCGGCCACTGATTTGGTCTCAAATGTTGGCGTGCTTGTGGCAACTGGCTGGGCAGGAGCTGGGGCAGGTTTTGCTGCTGCTGCGGTACTTTTTAATGGAGCACCTACTGCTATCGAACAATCATGTCCTGGCTGTCCATGAGCCGGGTTTAGTCGGGCAGCACTTACTACTTTGGCTGTATTCACAGGTGCAGAGCTTGCCAAAGGAGCATTTGCTGCCAACGGAACACTCGATGTAGCCAACGCACCCGCAGGATTTAAAGCTGTTGGAGGCGGTATTGAAGCAGATATTGGAGGGGTAGACTCAGGAATAGAAGACAATGGTGGTAGGTCCGACGCTTCACTTGAAGCAGGGGCAGGAGCTGGGCTTTCCATAATGGCGGTTTGCTCTGTGGTTTTGGCGGTATCACAAGCCATCATTCCCAAAAACACAAAACCCACGGCCAAAATCGTACTTTTTTGATTTTTCATAAATTTATTTTTTTATCCTTAAACACTCCAATACAATAATATGGCCAAATTTTGTAATTGGCAAAAAATGAACCTACTAAATGTGCTCGTGCTCAAAATTATAGTGACCATCTAAACCTTTAGGCACTTTATTTGTCCAAGATATTTATAAAAACCAAAGCATGAAAATTATGAAGCTCCAAATCCTTACTTTGCTGTGCCTGATGCTGATTTTGGCTTGTCAACCATCAAGTGAAACCCCACAACCAACCGATCCTAACTTGATGTATTTTCCGACCAATGGCGGCTCGGCATGGGAAACTGTTTCGATGTCTTCTTTAGGCTGGAACGAAACTGCGGTAAAAGACTTAAAAGATTTTTTGAAAGAGAAAAACTCAAAGTCATTCATGATTTTGGTTAATGGCAGGATAGTGATGGAGGAGTATTTCGATGGCCACACGCCGTCGACAACTTGGACCTGGAACAGTGCGGGCAAAACGCTGGTTTCGGCCACCACCGGAATCGCCCAACAGGAAGGCTTACTGAATATAAATGATAAAGTATCCAAACATATCGGCACAGGTTGGACTAGCTTACCGCTCGAAAAAGAAAATCTTATTACGGTTCGTCATTTGTTAACCATGACTTCTGGCCTAGACGATGAAAAGCAGCTTGTTAGCAAAGCCAATCTCACCTATGTGGCTGATGCCGGAAAACGATGGGCCTACGCCAATGTATTCCAAAGACTTATGGATGTAGTTTCTGCTGCTAGCAAACAAGATTTTGAGGCGTATTTTAACACCAAACTGAAGTCTAAAATCGGTATGGATGGCTCTTGGAATATGGGCCTGATTTTCAAACTTTACCAAAGCAATACCCGCAGCATGGCTCGTTTTGGGCTTTTGGCCCTAAACAAAGGCAAATGGAAAGACGAGCAGATTCTCAATGAAGCCTATTTTAAAGAGAGTACCAACTCTTCTCAAACCATCAACCCGTCTTATGGCTATTTGTGGTGGTTAAATGGCAAAAGTAGTTTTATGGTACCCAGCAGCCAAACCGTTTATCAGAATACTTTGGTGCCCAATGCCCCTTCTGACATGTTTGCGGCTATGGGAGCTCAAGATCAACGTATCTATGTGATTCCGAGTAAAAACATGGTGGTAGTTCGTATGGGCGACAGCTCCGACAAAGCCAATGCCAGCTTCGCAGTCTCGGGGTTTGACAACGCCCTCTGGGCCAAAATAAATGCGGTGGTGAAGTAGGAGGGAGTCTTATAATTCAAAAAATAACTGCCGAAGCGAAAATTTCTTTCAACATTTTATTGCTGCAAAGTCTAAAACAAAAAAAAGTTAAATATCTTTGAAAGTTCTAACTTTATAAACAGGAGTATAATTGGTATTTTAGAATGATTAGTTTCAATCAACAAAAAAAATCCCCAGCTTCTCAGCTAGGGATTCTCTACAAAAACAAAACAGAAAAATTACTTTCCTGCCTGTTCTGCAATAATATTTAATGCCGCACCAGCTTTGAACCAGCCGATTTGAGCATCGTTATAAGTATGATTAACAACGATTTCGTCTTTCGAACCGTCAGCGTGGTTAGCCACCACTGTCAATGGTTTTCCTGGAGCGAAAGTTGTCAATCCTAAAATATCTAAACTGTCGTCTTCTTTGATTTTGTCATAATCCGCAGGATTTGCAAAGGTCAAGCCCAACATACCTTGCTTTTTCAAGTTGGTTTCGTGAATACGTGCAAACGACTTCACCAATATGGCTCTTACACCCAAATGACGAGGCTCCATGGCTGCGTGCTCTCTTGAAGAACCCTCGCCATAGTTTTCATCGCCCACTACTATCGAACCTACTCCAGCTGCCTTGTACGCTCTTTGTACAGCTGGTACTTCGCCATATTCGCCAGTCAATTGGTTTTTAACTTTGTTTGTAGCTTCGTTGGCAAAGTTTACGGCACCAATCAAAAGGTTGTTAGAGATATTGTCTAAGTGTCCACGGAATTTCAACCAAGGACCCGCCATAGAGATGTGGTCAGTAGTACATTTTCCTTTGGCTTTTATCAAAAGTTTTAAACCTTTGAGATCCGTACCCTCCCATTTGGCAAATGGAGCCAACAATTGAAGTCTGTCCGACTTAGGACTTACTTTAACTTTAACGTTTTTGCCACTTCTGGCTGGTTTTTGGTAACCTGCATCCAGAACGTCAAAACCAAGCGGCGGCAATTCTATACCCAATGGTGGATCCAATTTTACTTGCTCGCCTTTTTCGTTGGTCAAGGTATCTTTTTGAGGGTTGAATGTCAAGTCACCCGCAATCGCCAAAGCAGTTACGATTTCTGGAGAAGCCACAAATGCGTGCGTATTCGGGTTACCATCGGCTCTTTTTGCAAAGTTACGGTTGAACGAAGTGATGATAGAGTTTCTTTCACCTTTCTCAGCACCATGACGTGCCCACTGACCGATACACGGCCCACAAGCATTGGCCAAAACTACACCACCTATTTTTCCGAAGGTTGTCAATAAGCCATCTCTTTCGGCCGTAAATCTTACCAATTCAGAACCTGGGGTGATGGTGTATTCAGCTTTTGCTTTGATGTTTTTCTCCGCAGCTTGGTTGGCTATTGAAGCTGCTCTGGTCATATCTTCGTATGAAGAGTTGGTACAAGAACCTATCAAACCTACATCCAATTTAGCTGGCCAGTTGTTTTTCTTTACGGCAGCAGCAAATTTAGAAAGAGGCCAAGCCAAATCTGGTGTGAAAGGACCGTTGATTCTTGGCTCCAATTTCGACAAGTTGATTTCTATTACTTGGTCGTAGTAAGTCTCAGGATTGTCTATACACTCTTGGTCAGGTCTTAAATATTCTTTGATTCTTCCTGCAGCTATGGCTACGTTTCTACGGCCAGTTGCAGTAAGATATTTTGCTATTTTCTTGTCAAAACCAAATACTGAAGTGGTAGCACCAATCTCAGCACCCATGTTACATATTGTTCCTTTACCGGTTGCCGAAAGTTTGTCAGCCCCAGTACCAAAATATTCTACAATGGCACCTGTACCACCTTTTACAGTAAGTCTACCAGCTACTTCAAGAATTACGTCTTTTGCAGATGCCCATCCTTTTAATGAGCCAGTCAATTTAACACCAATTAATTTAGGCATTTTAAGTTCCCAAGCCAAGCCCGCCATTACGTCGCAAGCATCAGCTCCACCAACTCCAATGGCTATCATCCCCAATCCACCAGCATTTGGCGTATGAGAGTCCGTACCGATCATCATACCACCTGGGAAGGCGTAATTTTCTAAAACCACCTGGTGAATGATACCTGCACCTGGCTTCCAGAAACCTAAACCATATTTATTTGAAACCGATGAAAGGAAGTCATAAACTTCTTTATTTGATTCGTTGGCTATTTTCAAATCTTCTGTAGCACCTACTTTGGCTTGAATTAGGTGATCGCAGTGTACAGTTGAAGGTACCGCCACTTTCTCACGTTGAGCCTGCATGAATTGCAAAAGGGCCATTTGAGCCGTAGCATCTTGCATAGCCACGCGGTCTGGGGCGAAATCTACATAGTCCTTACCTCTTTCAAATGGTTTGGCAGGAAGATTTTCCCACAGGTGAGAATACAAAATCTTTTCGGCTAAGGTCATTGGTCTTCCCAATAACTTTTTGGCGGCTTCTACTCTCTCAGGCATGCGAGCATAAGCAGCTTTTATCATGTCCAAATCAAATACTTTCATCAGTATATATTTTTAAAATTGAATTTTAATTCGTCAAAAATACAAATTCATTTCTAATTCGAAATAGGATTTTTTTTATTTTTTTCGAACAAATAATGCTTTTAAGTGTTGAATTTGGTGTAAGTATTTAGTTTATAGTTATTTGTATTTCTCGTTTATCAATTAAAAAAGGTATGCAAAATTTTCAAAATAGGAAAAGTTAAGAGTTGCTATGCTTTTTTTTCGAAAACCAAATATCGGTAATCCGGATAAATAGTAATATTTCAAGATTTTAGAGGTTATTCTTCTACTAATTATATCTTAATAATTTCTGGTATTTAATTGCAAATTAGCATTGTGTTTCTTTGACGTAAGATGGTTCGAAAGTCCGATTTGCGAAAAAAATTTTCTTTTAATGGCTTTATTGTACTTATTTTGCCCTTTGATTCCGTGTTTATTATAAATTTCATCTATGTCTAAGAATCTCGTTATTGTTGAGTCCCCAGCGAAAGCCAAAACCATTGAAGGGTATTTGGGAAGTGATTTTATTGTAAAATCTAGTTTCGGTCATATTCGAGATTTGCCCGAAAAAGAGCTTGGGGTAGACGTAGACAAAGAATTTGAGCCAAGTTATCAAATATCTGCCGATAAAGTTAAGGTTGTAAACGAACTCAAAAAACTGGCCAAAGACAAGGAAGTGTGGCTAGCAACCGATGATGACCGCGAAGGAGAGGCCATTTCATGGCACTTAAAAGAGGCTTTAGGCCTTGATGACAACACCAAAAGAATTGTATTTAGGGAAATTACGAAAAACGCTATCAATAAAGCGATAGAAGTACCGAGAACCATCGATATTGACTTGGTAAATGCTCAACAAGCTCGCAGAATTTTGGACAGACTGGTGGGTTTTCAGCTATCGCCTGTTTTGTGGAAGAAAATAAGAGCGGGAGACCGAAAAAACCTTTCGGCTGGACGTGTTCAGTCCGTTACGGTAAGAATAGTAGTAGAAAGGGAGCGTGAAATTGAAAGTTTTGATTCGAAGTCTTCATTTAAAGTGGTGGCTCATTTTCTGGTGGAAAAGAACAAAGTTCTTTCTGCTGAATTGAGTAAAAATTTCGAGAAAGAAGCAGACGCTGAAAAATTTCTTCAAGATTGTGTACCTGCAATTTTTGCCATTGCCAACATGGAAGTAAAGCCTACTACCAAAAGCCCGGCGGCACCATTTACAACCTCTACATTACAACAAGAGGCTTCGAGAAAACTTGGTTTTTCGGTTTTACAAACCATGACATTAGCTCAGAAATTATACGAATCAGGTAAAATCTCGTATATGAGAACAGACTCCACCAGTCTTTCTTCTGAAGCCATGGAAAATGCCAAGAGTCAGATTATCAATGCTTATGGTGAGAAGTTTTCGAAGCCAAGAGTATTTAAAACAAAAGATAAATCGGCACAAGAAGCTCACGAGGCCATAAGACCAACAGATTTCTCGGTAACAGACGCTGGGGCGGAGCGAAACGAGAAAAGACTCTATGATTTGATTTGGAAAAGAGCCATTGCTTCGCAAATGTCGGAGGCTATTATTGAAAGAACTATTGCCAAGATCTCTATTTCGACCAGACCCGAAGAACTAACAGCTTCAGGTGAAGTTATAAAGTTTGAAGGATTTCTGAAAGTTTATCTGGAGTCTTCCGATGACGAGGACGAAGAGAATAAAGACATGCTGCCGCCTCTCTCTGTTGGGCAAAACCTAGGCCTGATACACATGAAGGCAACGGAGAGATTTTCAAGGCCGCCTGCTCGATACACCGAAGCAAGTTTGGTTAAAAAATTAGAAGAACTTGGCATTGGTCGTCCATCTACTTATGCACCTACCATCTCTACCGTTATAAGGAGAGAATACGTGGTAAAAGAAGATAGGGCGGGTTTTCAAAGAGATTTCAAAGAGTTTTTGTTGAAAGACGGCGAAATTAAGAGTACTGTCGGCACTGAAAACTACGGTGCTGAAAAAGCCAAATTGTTTCCAACCAATCTCGGAATTATTGTAAATGACTACTTGGTAGAGAATTTTGAAGATGTTCTAAACTATAAGTTCACGGCCAAAGTAGAAAACGAGTTTGACGAAGTAGCAGAAGGAAAAGTCTCTTGGCAAAAAATGATTGGAAACTTCTACAATGAGTTTCACAACAAAATAGAGGAAGCTACAGGCGAAAATGGAGCCAAGGCTGCGGGTTCCTTTGAGTTAGGCATTGACCCAGATTCAGGCAAAAAGGTTTTTGCGAAAATTGGTCGATTTGGGCCTTATTTGCAAGTAGGAGAGGCCACAGATGAGGACAAACCGACTTTTGTATCTATCAAAAAAGGTACGCTTATTTCAAATATAACATTCGAAGAGGCCCTAGCCATTCTTCAAGGTCCTAAACTACCTTTAGAGCTTGGTCTTTATGAAGGAAATGCAATTGTTGTAAACGAAGGCCGCTATGGCCCGTATGTATTATATAACGGCAAATATATCAATCTAGAAAAAGGGGAAGACCCTCTGACGGTTACAAAAGAGCGAGCCATAGAGATAATCGAGGCCAGATTGAGTGGATCGGATAATTCTTTGCCGCGTGACATGGCTGAGTATGAAGGCCAAGCTGTGGTAATCAACAAAGGTCGTTTTGGCCCGTACATAAAGCACGGTGCGGTATATTATAATATCGGAAAAACGGACGACCCGCTTACCATTGACGATAGTCGCGTAGCTGAGATTATCAAAGAACAAAAGGAAGCTGCTGCTAAGAAAATCATAAGAGAGTACCCTGAAAATGATAAAGTAAAGGTACTTAACGGCCGTTATGGTCCTTATATTCAAGTAGGTAAGAGAAACGTAAAGATTCCAAAAGGGACTGTTCCGGAGGAACTTACGCTAGATGATTGCTTGAAATTGGCCGAAGCATAAAAGAAAGAAATCTAAAACTAAAGCACTGAAATTCAGTGCTTTTTTTGTGCTTTTTAGGAAAAAAATAAGTACAAATCTTTAATTTTATGAAAAAACTGAGTGGCTTTGTAGAAAATTGAAGGACACTCAGCGGTATAAAAATGGAATATGAAGAAGAAATTAGTAGTTCTGACTGGTGCCGGCATGAGTGCCGAAAGTGGTCTCAAAACTTTCCGTGATACCAATGGTTTGTGGGAGAATTTTAGAATAGAAGACGTGGCCACACCCGAAGGTTGGGCAAAGAATCCTCAGATTGTCCTCGATTTTTATAACGAAAGGAGGAAACAGGCCGCACAAGCCGAACCTAATCAAGGGCATATTATTTTGGCAGATTTAGAGAAGTATTTTGATGTACAGATAGTTACACAAAATGTGGATGGTTTGCATGAAAAAGCGGGCTCTACGAATGTTTTGCATTTGCACGGTGAACTTTCAAAAGTTCGAAGTGTAAAAAACGAAAATTTGGTTTATGACATTGGGGCGGATTCTATCGAACTGGGAGACTTTGCGGAGGATGGAGGTCAACTCCGGCCTCATATCGTTTGGTTTGGAGAAATGGTGCCTTTGATTGAGACTGCAGCTGATTTGTGCTTGAATGCCGAGGTTTTTATCGTGATAGGTACCAGTTTGCAGGTTTACCCAGCTGCTGGTTTAGTTGGGTATGTTGGTAACGAAGTGCCCAAATTTGTTGTAGATCCGTCATTGCCATCCTATTCTTTCACTACTAAGAATGTGGAGTTTATTCAGAAGACTGCTGTGGAGGGTTTGAAGGAATTGAAAGATAGGCTTTTGGCGATCAATTGATTGCACAAAAAAAGAGCTCCAATTTGGAACTCTTAAATTATTTCTAAGCAATAAATTACTTAAGATGCTTGTAAAGTACCTCTCAATGCACGTGGAATAGTTACACTTGCAACAGGGTTAGCTTCCGAGTCAAGAATTGTTAATTCAGGAAGATCGATAGCCTTTACTTTAATAGCTTTACCAAGACCTAAGTCTGAAACGTCTAAGTTTACAAAGTTCGGAATGGCTTTTGCAGGTCCTTTAACACGGAGTTTTCTCAATGTTTGCACCAATTTACCCCCTTGTTTTGCACCAATTGCAGTTCCAGTCAATTTGATCGGAATGTAAGTAGTGATTACTTTCTCAGGAGTGATTTCTAACAAGTCCACATGAACCAAAAGGTCATTTACCGGGTGGAATTGCTTGTCTTGAAGAATCGCAGTATACGATTTGCCATCAATCGTCAATTTCACTTCATAAGCTTCTGTAGTGAAAATCAATGGACGGAATAAATAAGCAGGTGCATAAAATGATATTTGCTCTTCTCCGCCATACAGAATACCTGGAACCATGCCTTCGGCACGAAGTTCTTGAGCAGCCTGACGACCGAGATTCGCTCTTTTAAACCCTACAATCTCAGTTACTTTCATAATTAAAATGTAATTTGATGTTGATAATTTATAAATAATGAACTAATAGATCCATTGTCTCTGATCCTTCCGATGGCATGAGCAAAAAGCTCGGCTACCGAAATGACTTTGATTTTTGGGTTGTCTTGTTTCAACGGAATTGAATCCGAAACAATTACTTCCTCAAAAACCGAATTATTGATATTTTCATGTGCTTTGTGTGACAAAACCGCATGTGTACATATTGCTCTTACAGATTTAGCTCCTTTTTCCATGATCAGTTCTGCGGCTTTACAAATCGTTCCACCTGTGTCAATCATATCGTCTACCAAAACTACATTGGCGTCTTTCACGTCACCAATCAATTGCATACCTGCAATTTCGTTGGCTTTTTTTCTCTGTTTGTCGCAGATAACGATATCCGCTTCAAAATAACTTGCAAACTTCCTCACTCTAGAAACACCACCAACGTCTGGTGAGGCAAAGATGAGATTTTCAATATTCTTGGTCTTCAAATAAGGTACAAATACTGAAGTTCCTTCTAAGTGGTCTACAGGAATATCAAAAAAACCTTGAATTTGCCCTGCATGCAAGTCTAAAGTCATAATTCTGTCAGCTCCTGCAGCTCTCAACATATTGGCCACCAACTTGGCTCCAATGGCTACTCTTGGCCTGTCTTTACGATCCTGACGAGCATATCCATAATAAGGGATAACAGCCACAACATAATGAGCAGAGGCTCTTCTGGCAGCGTCTATCATCAGGAGCAATTCCATCAGATTGTCGGCGTTAGGAAAAGTAGCTTGGCACAAGAAAACGTCACAACCTCTTACGGATTCATCAAAATTTACAGATATTTCACTGTCAGCAAATCGCTGAATAGAGATTTTTCCTAGTTCTTTCCCATAATAATATGCTACTTTACTAGACAAGTATTTGGAATTGGTGCCTGAGAATATTTTTACTTCTGCCATTTTGATTTATTTCTCCGAAAAGTTCCGCAAAAGTACAAAAAAATACTTCTCATTCATATTTATTTTAAAAAAATGGTTTTATTTTGCGTCAGAATCTATAATAAAATACTTACCATATGCAGTTGTCATTGATAGACGAAGTGCCTGAGTTTACCAAAACCTACTTTATTGATGTTTATGCCGAGGCTCTTTACGATGTAAAGGCCGACAAAATGAAGCTAAAAACCATAGACGGGCAGCAGGTGCCGCAAGATATAAAGGTGTCTATACCTAGCAAATTTATTGCGAAATATCCTGAGGGTACCATTTATAAAGTAGATACCAAGCTGGTAAACAAAAAAGGTAAGCGTCCGTATTTTATTGCAAAAAACAGCAAGGCGGTTCAGCGAGCCATCGAATTTTTTGACTACAACCTCAGGGTACAATATGGTTTTGATTATTTTATCAGAAAATAATTAGAAATCGACGTTTAGTATACTAAAATATCTTTGTTCGGGTATTTCGGAGAAAAACTGACTCAGTGTGCAGTTTCGAGGTATTCCGCCAAATTCAAGTGCCTTTAATCTACTTTTAACCATTCGGTAGTTTGGTGAATATGGGGTAATTTCTCCAAAAATCAGTGTTTTAAGTTGTCCTTTGCCTTCTATTTCTCCCATAAAATCCTTTATACTTCTTGAACTCAGAGCTATTTTTTCAGTTCTGAGATAACCGCTTTTTTGCTCAATAAATATTGCTTCGAGCCACTCATCGCTAAAAAGTAACAGGTTTTTGTTTTGGATACGCTCATGGCTCTGGAAATACCGGATTGAATTTGCGAATGAATTGGTAATTTGGAGAATCTTGTTTGGATAAAAACCATTGAGCAATGCCCTTATGGTTTTCGGAATTAAGAAAATATGGGTGTTGGCAGATAATTTGATAGTTTCTAATTCATAGTCCGACGGGGTGATATCTGGGTTTTGTAGTTTCAGGTACCTATCGATGAGGTTTTCATCAAATAAATCATTTGGAATAGCAGCAAAGCATGGAAAATCAACAGTGACAGCGATGTTGTTCCAGAAATTGGCTTTTATAAACTCATGTTCGTCAATGATTTCTTTTAAATTCTCCAGAAATGTAGCGTGAGATGTACTCGGACCAAGGTAGTAGTCTTCTAACCAAATAACGGTTTTGGTATGAATGTCACGCAAAATAAATTTGAAACGTGTTTGTTGAATTTCCATCAATACATCGTAGTTCTCAATTTTATCAATTGAGAATCGGTCGTCGATGATTTTAAATGAATTGGAAACACCCATAGACAAATTTAAGGCTGAATCTCAAAACTTAAATCATTTGAGAGGTTTAAATTTGAAAAGAAAGCAGGACGATGGCCAATTGGAAGATTTCGAATATCCTCGAGGCTCATCCACTTTAGATTGGAAAGTATGTTTAGCTCAGGATCAGAGCCTATTTCGGCTTCGAAATTATCGGTAAATACTTGGAAATAGAGTTCAATGGCATGCAAAGGCTCGGCAATTACTTGATTAAGAAAACAAAAGCTGCCAACCGCAATCTTTAGGTTTACTTCCTCTCCAAATTCTCTCTGAAGGGCATTTGTCAGGCTTTCATTGTCTTCTACACCACCTCCAGGGAAATTCCAGAATATATTGTCGTCATTCATCTGCTTGTGATTTATGAGTAAATACTTGTTTTCTTTTTTAAGTATTCCGCACACACGCACACGAACATGGCCACCGTAAATATTTTTTATATTTTCCGAATAATTCATTTTTTGACTGGCTTCATGGTTTCATAAAGTTCTATCCAATCTTTTACCGACATTCGTTTTACGAGCCTTCCTATTAAGTCGAAAGGAATGTCTTCTGGTTTCTTAAATCTGATGCAGCTTTTGCCCATATCGATTTTTTTTGTCGAAACCTTGGTGTATTCAGATAGAAACCAATCGAAGTGTTCTTTGCTGGCATAAAGCCCCATATGATAGAAACTGATAAAGTTTTTTTGTGAGGCAATATTGATAAATGGAAGTGGCAACTTTGGGTCACAATGGTAGCCATCAGAATAAATTTCGTGGGGCACCACAAAACCAATCATTCCGTAGTTTATCATTTCTTTGAATCCCTTGGGGATATTGTTTTTAACTACATCCAGGAGCTTAACCACGGCCTCTTTGTGATTCTCTGAGGTGTTTTCGATGTATTCCTCTACCGAGTTAGCAACTACTTTCATCTTTGATTTGATTAATTTCGGTTTATTTTCTTTCCTTTTTATACGCTTTTCCGTACTTGGCCTTTTTCTCGGCTTCTATGTCGCGGCGTTTATTTACTTTTTTGTTTTTCTCTAGTTTTTCATGGAAAGCTGGGCCAACTTCCGTTTTTTTCTTCGGAGCTATAATCTTCATGTCTATTTTTTCCATTTCGAAAGGCATCAATGAATCCGAAACTTCAAGATAAACTGGGGTTTCTCCAATACCCACTTTGTAGTTCATCAAGGATTCTATTTGCTCAAACAATTCTTGCTCTTTTTCTGAGATAAAACTGATTGAAATCCCTTTTTCGTTTCCTCTGCCCGTGCGGCCAATTCGGTGGATGTAGTCCTCGGCTACTTCTGGTATGTCGATATTGATTACATGGCTAATTTTCGGAATATCAAGACCGCGTGAGCCAAGGTCAGTGGCTATTAATGTTCGGGTTTCTCCTTTTGTGAAACTTTCGAGAACATTGAATCTGTAGTTTTGAGACTTATTTGAATGTATAACATCAATACCCTCCACTTCACGCATTTTTAATTCTTCAAAGAGCGTATCAGCCAATACTTTATTGCCTACAAAAACCAAATTTTTGGTCATTTGGCTATCGTTGGCCAGCAATATTTCGAGAAAGTTGATTTTAGTTCTAAAGTTTGGTACCAGATAGGCTCTCTGTTCAATGTTCTGATGGGGTGTGCCTACTGCTACATCTTCCACAATTTCAGGAGACTTAAAAGTTTCTTCCAGAAGATCTTCTACTTCCTCTGAAATGGTGGCCGAGAAAAGTAGATTTTGGCGTCTTTCGGGTATCTTGTCGAAAATAGTTTGAAGCTGTGGCCTGAAACCCAAGTCAAGCATCATATCAAACTCATCTATGACCAGTTTTTTTATGTTTTTGACTTTCAGGGCACCACTGGCTGCCAGGTCAATAAACCTACCGGGAGTGGCCACCAATAAGTCACAACCTTGCGAAAGTTCTAAAACCTGTGGCTTGATATTTACTCCTCCATAAACACCGACACAATCAAAACTGATGTAAGAAGCCAGTTTTTTTGCTGTTTCTAAAACTTGAACTACCAACTCACGTGTAGGTACCAAAACCACTATTTGAGGTAATTTATCTTTCGAAAACGTCCACATTCGCATAAGGGGAAGGAGATAGGCGAGGGTCTTTCCAGTGCCGGTTTGTGCTATGCCGCCCATGTCTTTTCCTGACATCACTATGGAGAAAACCTTGCTTTGGATAGATGTTGGAGATTCTAACCCAAGGTCATCTAAGGCATTTAAGAGAGACCTGTTTATGTTTAAATCGCTAAATTTCATTTTCTACGGTAATATTTAAATACAAAAGTAATTTTTAGATTTAAATTTCTTGCCTAATTTTAGACTTCCAGAAATTAAACCTTAAAAAATCAAATGAAAAAACTTCTGTTTTTGTTAATTCCAGTTTTCGGATTTGCCCAGAAATCCAAGCCTGTCAGTCTATTCAACGGCAAAGACTTGTCAGGTTGGGAGGTATTTGGTACTGAAAAATGGTATGTTGAAAATAAAAATCTTATTTGCGAAAGTGGCCCCGACAAAGGTTATGGGTATTTGGCTACATCAGAAAAATTCAAAGACTTTGAACTTACGCTAATGTTTAAACCACTGGCAAACGGAAATAGTGGAGTGTTTTTTCATTCCGATATAGTGGGTACTAAAGTGTCTGGATGGCAGGCCGAGGTGGCACCTCCCGGGCATTTTTCGGGTGGTATCTATGAATCTTACAAAAGAGGCTGGCTCATTAAACCACCCAAAGAGATTGACAACGTGAAAATGAATGAGTGGAATACAATGAAGGTAAAAGTAGTTGGTACCGTTGTAACTACTTGGGTAAACGGCAAGCAAATGATTACCCTTGATGACCCAGCTATTGGCGAAGTGGATGGTAAAATTGCTTTGCAAATTCACGACGGTGGTGGTATAAGGGTAGAGTGGAAGAAGATTAAAATTGCAAAACTTTAGATTTAAGTGTTTGATTATAAGTAAAATGCGTTTATTGCTAATTTTTATAGCATAAAAATACTAAAAAATTTATATAACTTTGTTTTAAACTTTAAACGAAAAGAAATGGCAGCTGATAGCTCAGATAAACTTAAAATATTACAATCTACATTAGATAAGTTAGACAAGGCCTACGGGAAAGGCACCGTAATGAGGCTTAGCGATACCAAGGTAATGGATGTTCCGGTTATTTCTACTGGCTCTCTTGGTCTTGACTTGGCATTAGGTGTTGGAGGTTTTCCTAAGGGAAGAGTTGTTGAAATTTATGGTCCTGAATCGTCCGGTAAAACGACTTTGGCGATGCATGCCATTGCCGAGGCTCAAAAGAAGGGTGGAATAGCTGCTTTTGTTGATGCGGAACATGCTTTTGATAGAGTTTACGCCGAAAAATTGGGTATTGATACAAAAAATTTATTGATCTCACAGCCAGATTATGGTGAGCAAGCTTTAGAAATTGCTGAGCATTTGATTTCATCCGGTGCTATTGATATTTGCGTAATTGACTCTGTGGCTGCTTTGGTACCAAAAGCCGAGCTAGAAGGCGAAATGGGCGATAGTAAAATGGGTCTTCAGGCAAGATTAATGTCTCAGGCTCTAAGAAAACTTACTGGTACCATAAACAAAACAGGCTGTTGTTGTATCTTTATCAACCAGTTGAGAGATAAGATTGGTGTTATGTTCGGAAGCCCAGAAACTACAACGGGTGGTAATGCATTGAAATTCTACGCTTCGGTAAGGATTGATATCAGAAGAATAGGTCAGATCAAAGATAACGATGCCAATATTATAGGAAATCGTACCAAGGTAAAGGTGGTTAAAAACAAAGTTGCCCCTCCTTTCAAGGTGATAGAGTTCGACATTATGTATGGCGAGGGAGTTTCGAAATCGGGAGAGGTTCTTGACTTGGCTGTAGATCTGGACATTGTAAAAAAATCAGGCTCTTGGTTCTCTTATGCCGACAATAAACTCGGTCAGGGACGAGATTCTGTGAAAAGCTTAATTAAAGATAATCCAGAGCTGATGGCCGATATCGAAGAAAAAATCAAAGCCACTGTGGCTGGTAATGCCGATGCCTTGATGGATAAAAATGGCCCTGACGAAGAGTAAAAACTTAGTTACTTATTATAAAGAAATGCCTCATTCGAGGCATTTTTTGTTGAAATACCCCTCTCAAGTATTAAATATTAATTTTGGGCGTTTATAAATATCATAACTTTGTATTTATTTTCATAAATATTCGATACCGATGTGGAGGTCTTTTTACCTGATTTTAGCTTTTTATCTTCTTTCTTTTAACTTCCTTGCAGACTATCGAACCATTCCTAACGATAGTTTCAAAGCGGGAGAGTCTTATGACTACAAAGTGAAATACGGTTTTTTGACGATTGGCGAGGCCGAAGTGGATGTAGATGAAAAGATATACACCGTAAACAATAGGCCATGCTTCAAAGTGAATGTGCTTGGTAAAACGGCCGGACTGACGGACGTTTTCAAAGTAAGAAATACGTACAGGAGTTATGTTGACACTTCTGCCTTCATACCTCACAGATTTATCTACAGTGCTCGTGAGAATAGCTACAAAAGAGATCAAGTTATGAACTTCGATCATGTAAAAAATGAAGTGGTAAAGGTTGAAAAGGAGCAGTCAAAGACATTTGCTGTTCCAAATAATATTCAGGACGTGATATCAGGATACTATTTCCTGAGAACCATAGATTTCTCCAAATTTGCTGTAGGTCAGACTGTTACCTCGCCAATGTTTTTCGATGAAGATCTGTATAATATGAAAATCAAATATGCAGGAAAAGGGGTAGTTCATACCAAGTTTGGTAGAATGAGAGTATTGAAATTAAATCCTATACTACCCAAAAATGACCTTTTTAAAGGTGAAAATGCCATTAGGATTTGGGTTTCAGATGATAAAAACCGTGTTCCGCTAAAGATAGAAGTTGATTTTTCGTTTGGTACCATAGATATGGAAATCAAAAACTATAAAGGTGTCAAATATCCTTTTGTTTGGAAGGTATAAGGTTCTGAATCAAATCATTTAAGTAGGTTTTTATTTTTCCAATATAAAATGATTTATTCCAATATTTGGAATTGCGATGTTGTAGTTGTTGCTTTAAATGTTACATTGGTTCATAGAAATTGCCTACTTAATTGTGTTTTTTGCCTAAAATGTCTACTTTTTTTTAGTTTCTTGTAAAGTTTTTCCAATTTCAATTGAATGGGCACACCTTTTGAAATAACTTTGCTAAACATTTTAAAAATTAATTTAATTGTATGAAAATTGCTGTAGTAGGTACAGGGTATGTTGGTTTAGTGACTGGAACTTGTTTCGCTGAAACAGGAAACTACGTTACATGCATAGACATTGATTCTAAGAAAGTAGAAAGTCTAAAAAAAGGTAAGATTACCATTTATGAGCCGGGCTTAGAGGTATTATTTGAAAGAAACAGGAAAGAAGGTAGGTTAACTTTTACTACGGAGCTTGCTGAAGGAATAAAAGGTGCTGAGGTTATCTTTTTGGCTCTTCCAACCCCTCCAGGAGAAGACGGTTCTGCTGATTTGAAATATATCATAGGAGTGGCTCAGGATTTGGGTAGAGTAATGGAAAGTTACGCAGTAATAGTTGATAAAAGTACTGTGCCAGTTGGTACAGCAGAAAAAGTATCCGCCAAAATCGCCGAAAATGCCAAGGTTGAATACGATGTAGTTTCGAATCCCGAATTTTTAAGAGAAGGGGTTGCTGTAGATGATTTTATGAAACCCGACAGAGTGGTTATTGGTACGAAGTCAGACAGAGCGAAAGCAATAATGGAAAGACTTTATGCTCCATTGGTACGCCAGGGCAATCCAGTTATTTTTATGGATGAGCGTTCGGCTGAAATGACCAAATATGCGGCCAATTCGTTTTTGGCCATGAAAATTACCTTCATGAACGAGATAGCCAACCTTTGCGAGCTTGCTGGTGCAGATGTTGACAATGTTAGAAAAGGAATTGGTACGGACAGTAGAATCGGTAAAAGATTTTTGTTCCCGGGTATTGGCTATGGAGGCTCTTGTTTTCCGAAAGATGTTCAGGCATTGGGAAAAACAGCAACGGAATATGGTTACGATTTCAAAATTTTGAAATCTGTAATGTTTGTAAATGACCGTCAGAAAACAAAATTAATACCTCAGCTGAAAGCTTACTTTGGTGGAGATTTGAAAGGTAAGACGATTGCTCTTTGGGGGCTGGCGTTTAAGCCGCATACGGACGACATCAGAGAAGCTCCAGCCTTGTACAACATAAAAGCCTTAAAAAGAGCTGGTGCCAAGGTGGTAGTTTTCGACCCCGAGGCGGTGGCCAACGTGAGGAAAGAAATAGGCAAAAAAGTGAAATATGCAGCAAGCCAGTACGAGGCAATTCAAGGTGCTGATGCACTTATGATTATGACCGAGTGGCCTGAATTCAGAACCCCCGATTTTGAGAAATTGAGTTCTGGATTGAAAACCAAGGTTATCTTTGATGGAAGAAACCTGTATGAACTCAAGGATATGACTAAGTTAGGATTTGATTATTTCTCAATCGGTCGCGAAACCATAAAAGCATCTTAAAATTATGAAAAGAATATTAATAACAGGCGGAGCCGGATTTTTGGGTTCACACCTTTGCGACAGATTTATAAAAGAGGGTTTTCATGTGATAGCCATGGACAACCTTATCACTGGTGATCTTCGTAATATTGAGCATTTGTTTAAATTACCAAATTTCGAGTTTTATCACCACGATGTGAGTAAGTTTATACATGTACCTGGTGATTTGGACTATATATTGCATTTTGCCTCGCCGGCGAGTCCAATAGATTACCTAAAGATTCCAATTCAGACTCTAAAGGTTGGTTCTTTGGGTATTCATAACTGCCTAGGCTTGGCAAGGGTAAAAGGTGCTAGGGTTTTAATCGCTTCAACATCAGAGGTTTATGGTGATCCGCTCGTGCATCCGCAGACAGAGGAATATTGGGGGCATGTAAATCCAGTTGGCCCACGTGGTGTTTATGATGAGGCCAAGCGTTTTCAAGAAGCCATGACCATGGCCTATCATACCTATCACGGTTTGGAGACCCGTATTGTAAGAATATTCAATACTTACGGTCCGAGAATGCGTCTCAACGATGGTAGAGTTCTTCCGGCATTTATTGGCCAAGCCCTTCGTGGTGAGGACATTACGATATTCGGTGACGGTTCTCAGACTAGGTCTTTTTGTTTTGTGGCAGACTTGGTAGAGGGTATTTACAGATTGTTGATGTCAGATTATGCACAACCTGTCAATATTGGCAATCCTTCTGAAATCACCATAAAGGACTTTGCAGAAGAAATCATTAAGCTTACTGGAACTACCCAAAAAGTTGTTTATTTGGATCTGCCTAAAGACGATCCGAAACAAAGGCAACCAGACATTACAAAGGCCAAGGCTATTTTGAACTGGGAACCTAAGGTGGACAGAGCTGAGGGTCTTCGAATTACCTACGATTATTTCCGTAATCTTCCGAAGGAAAGATTGTTTGACGAGGCTATTCATAGAGAATTCTAAAAATAAATAGTAAGTTTTGGATAAATCCCACAAGGTTAATGGCTTTGTGGGATTTTTTTATATTTTTGATAAAGTTTATCAACCCTATAATATGAAGATTCTTTTTATCCTTTTCTCGATCATGAGTATACAATCTGTTCTAGCTCAAAACACACTCTCAGGTTCGGTCTTTCATCTTGCAGATTTGCCAAAACTTGAAGATGAGAATAGAGTTTTTCGACAAATTTTCAAGAATCAGAGCACGGAGTTTATTGAAAAATTCAGCATTCACCATTCCACACTGAAACCCGGACATACATTAAGGCCGTCTCATGCCCAAGAAACTGACGAGGAACTCATAATAATACAGGAAGGTGAGCTTACTGTAACTTTAGATAATGAAACAAAAACATTGAGGTCGGGCAGTGTTTTGTTGATTTTACCGAAATCAGACCAAATGATGAACAATCTCGGTAAGACGAATGTGAGTTACTATGTACTGATTTATAAGTCAAAGTCCCCAAAAGGTCTTGAAAAAGCAGGCCAATCAAAAATGTATGATTGGAAGGAAATAGGTTTTAAGCCACATGACAAAGGTGGAAGGAGAGATTTCTTTGATAGACCTACGGCAATGTTTTCGAGGATGGAAATGCACGTAACCACACTCAATGCCGGCCTAAAGAGCCACGAGCCACATAAGCACCTAACCGAAGAAATTATTCTACTGGTGGAAGGTAAGGCCAAAATGCAGATTGGAGATAAAGTTTTTGAGGGTTCTAAAGGAGACCTGTTCTTTTTACCGTCAAATCAACTTCATAATCTAACCAATTTAGGGGGAGAATCTGCAACGTATTTTGCATTTCAATTCAATTAATACATCAACAATATTAATACATCAACAATATGAAACTAACTCTTCTTTTTCTGTTTATTACTTTCAATTTACTGGCTCAGGATTTCAGTGAAATAATTGCGAATTATCAAGCAGATAAGACGGCTTTGCAGAGAAAGTATCCGAATGCTCTTTCGGATGTTTACTTCGACCGTTTTACCAAATTTTACACTGAGGCTAAAAAAGACTTGGAAAAAATCAACTTTGAGTCCCTGTCTAAAGATCAAAAAGTAGATTATGTTTTGCTCAGAAATCAGATAGAAAAGAGTCTTTATTTCCATGGAATAGAAAATAAAACCTTCAATGAGGTAAAATTTGTGGCCAGTAAAGCCAAAGCAATCTATTTGTTTAATGAGACCAGAAAAACAGCTGTTAATCCTAAATCAGACAAACTAGCTGCCGATTTTAACATTGTTGAAAAGGAATTAAGAGCCGAAATAGCATCTTTAAAATCAACAAAACCTTTTGATAGTTGGCAAAAAGCCGAAATGGCCGCCGATATAATTAAAGAATTGAGCAAAGCTACAGAAGAGTCTTACAAATTTTATTTTGAGTACAATCCAGAATTTAATTGGTGGATGCAAGCTCCGCATAAGAAGCTCATGAAAACTTTAGAAGAATATGAAGGAATGCTCAGAAAGCACTTTTCGAACACTTTGGTGAAGGACGACGGAAGTGGAATAATAGGTAAACCATTGGGCAAAGACGCACTTCAGAAAGATTTGGGTTTTGAGTTTATAGCTTATACCCCAGAGCAGCTCATTACCGAGGCCAATAAACAATTTGCATGGTGTGAAAAGGAAATGCTAAAGGCTTCGAATGAGCTTGGCTATGGAAACGACTGGAAGAAAGCTTTGGAGCATGTAAAACAAACCTACGTGCCGCCTGGCCAATGGCAAGAAGATGTTAATAAATTGGCTTGGGAAGCCATAAAATATGTAGAAGATCGAGATCTGGTCACCGTACCGCCTTTGGCCAAAGAGACTTGGAGAACCGTAATGCTTTCGGCTGAACAGCAAAGAGTTAGTCCGTTTTTTCTGGGAGGTGAACAAATAATGGTATCGTACCCCACAGCTGCCATGGACCAAGACGATAAAATGATGAGCATGAGGGGCAATAATCCCTACTTTTCTCGTGCTACTGTTCAACATGAGCTCATACCGGGGCATCATTTGCAACAGTTTATGAATCAACGTTTTAAGCCTTACAGGAGAACATTCGGAACACCGTTCTGGACAGAAGGCTGGGCTTTATATTGGGAGTTTAATCTTTGGGATAAGGGTTTTCCTCGTACCCCTGAGGAGAAAATTGGAATGTTATTTTGGAGAATGCACAGATGTGCCAGAATTATCTTTTCCCTAAACTATCATCTCGAAAAAATGACTCCACAGCAATGTATTGATTTGCTTGTAGACAAAGTAGGGCACGAAAGAGCCAATGCCGAAGCTGAAGTAAGACGTTCGTTTACTGGACGATATGGCCCCTTGTATCAGATTGCCTATATGATTGGAGGTCTCCAGTTTTATAGCCTAAAGAAAGAACTGGTAGATTCTGGTAAAATAACTGAAAAGAAATTTCACGATACAATTCTCCAAAACAATACAATGCCGGTAGAGCTTGTAAAGGCGGTATTGAAGGGAGAGGATTTGAAAAAAGACAAAGCTGCAGATTGGAAGTTTTTGGATTGAGGAATGTTTTAAAACATTCCTCTTATTCCAGTCAAGCCAATCCTAATGCTATTTTCATCATATCATTAAAGGTATTTTCTCTTTCTTGTTGAGAAGAGGCAGTGCCCGTGATTATGTTGTCGCTTACGGTTAATAGAGCCAATGCCTTGGCGTTGAATCTTTTAGCTATGGTGAATAAAATCTGTGACTCCATATCTACACCTAAAATTCCGTGTTTCTGCCATACGTCCCATCTGTTTGGTTCAAGGTCATAAAAGGTATTGGTGCTGAAAACCGAACCCGTGTGTGTTTTTATGTTGAGTTCTTGGGCCAATTGGTATGCCCTATGCAGAAGATCGAAGTCTGCCGTGGCTGCGTAATGCATGCCCTTGAACAAATTGCTGTTGGCATCAGAGTCGCCCGAAGCACTCATGGCCAAAATTACCTGTCCCAAGTCGAGTTCGGGTTGTATAGAGCCGCAAGTACCCACACGTATCAGATTTTGGCATTTGTATGTATTTATCAGTTCATGTATATATATGCCCGCACTCCCCATGCCCATACCGGTGCCTTGTATCGACACCCTTTGTCCTTTATAGGTACCAGTAAAGCCATACATGCCTCTTACTTTGTTGTAGCAAACCACATCACTCAGGAAATTTTCGGCTACAAACTTGGCTCTTAAGGGGTCGCCAGGGAGAAGGACGGTTTCTGCTATTTCTCCGACCTCTGCTTCTAAGTGTAAACTTCTCATATTTAGTTTTTTCTGAAGGTTTTTTTGTTCTTTATTTTCTGTAGAAATACAATCATATAAAAAAGAAAACAAATATAGTTATGAAAATGAAATGAATATTAAATTCTATGCCAATACGGTGCCTTTGCTGGGTTTAAGAGACCTGTTTTTTAAAATTAAGGTCGATAAGGTTCTATCATTATGGTAGATTCCTTGTCTACTATTACTTGACCATCGGGTAGTCCTTTGGTTTTTCTTACATATTTTTTTTGTGTAAAAATTACTGGAACAACCTGTTCATTTTTCCTTTTGGAATAGTAGGCTGCCAAACTAGCCGCAAATTCTATCACATGGTTGGGCAGAGTTTCTTTGCTTGTTCGTTTAATAATCACATGCGAGCCTGGGCAATCTCTTGCGTGTAGCCAATAGTCTTCTTTTTGTGCATGTTTTAAGGTAAGAAGGTCGTTGTTTTTGGAATTTTTTCCTACAAGAATCAAAGTGCCATCTATCAGATACTCTTTAAAAAGCTTTTTATTGTCAGTGTTTTCGTCGATTTTTTTTGTATTCGTCTTTAAAATTGACTTTAATTCTTTGAAAGAATCACAGCCTTTAATGTTTTCTATTTGGAGTTCTAATTCCACTATTTTAGAATAAGCTTTTTCTATGTTTTTTTCTATAGATTCTAGTTCAAGCCTCTCATTTTTGGATTTTCGGTAAT
Organism: Leadbetterella sp.; assembly: GCA_035299025.1. Taxonomy (GTDB): domain Bacteria; phylum Bacteroidota; class Bacteroidia; order Cytophagales; family Spirosomataceae; genus Leadbetterella. The sequence continues at coordinate 1,356,351 of DATGXK010000007.1, read as the reverse complement.
AGTTTTCGGCATTTTTTTGTGGAGATATATCTTTTTTTAGCTTAATGTTTACGTTGGATTCGGTGTAGAAATTGAAAAGTTCCACCTCACTCTGTCCGTCTTCTATCACATGCAAATTGGCCATAAGAATATTTGCCAAATGTTCTTTGGAATGCCCACTTTTCATGGCCACCAACTTGGATTCGGTGTTCGCTAAGTAGCTCTCTGTTTTTTGTTTTTCTTTTTCCAATTGATGCAATGTGATTGCTTTCGCATTGGCAAAGGAGAACTCCTTTTGGTGATAGGAATAGAAAAAGTTAATAGCCTCAATGGCACTTTCGAAATGTTTTTCAGTACTTTGATGTTCGAAAAGTGTCAAACTCGGCAGTTCGTTATATCTGCCGACAAAGAAGTTTGGGGTTTGCATTTTCTCAATAAAATTCTGAATATATGACCATTTTTCTTCCAGGCCTAAGTTTAGAATACTGGAGTCGAGGTAATGAAATACATTTTTGCCGAAGGTAAAAAACACTTTTCGGTAGTTTCCCTCATGGCGAAGGAAGTTTTCAAAACTCAAATCCATCGTTTTTTCAAAGTCCGAAAGCAATAATTCGCGGTCTGAAATCAATGAATTATTAAAAATAGAAACCAACTTTTCCTTATGAAACAAAAGTAGGTTTGGCCTGTTTCCAAAAAGCTTGTTAACCAGCGTATAGTGGTTTTCTAAGGTGATTTTTAATGCTCTTTCATTTTCAAAAACAGCAATGTCTATGACTCTATTGTCGTAAATATCTTCCCAAATATTGACTGTGTTTCGTCTGGCTCGAGCAAATTCTTTTAGTAAAGTAATGCATGAGAATTCAGGTTTTAAGGTGCATTTTAGGAAGTTTTCAATTCCATTGGCCTCAAAACCTACCAACAATTCGTCTTTTTCTTGGCTAAAACATGTGAACAATTGAGCACCCAAAAGAATTTCCTTCAGTTCGGAAGCCAAATGTTTAATAAAATGATAATTGTTATGCACTTTTATTTAATGAAAAAATGTAACGAAACGTATTCGGATTTTAGCACTCACTCATAGCACCCTCTTTGAGTGCATAATTTGAAATTCTGATAGCTTCAATATGATAAGTTTGTAAAAGGAACTTTATGAGGCAAACGGCTACCACGATCATGTCTACTCTTAGTGGAATCATACCTCCGATGTTTAATCTTTCTTCATGATTGGCAAAGACCAATTGCTCAAAAGCTATCCAAAATTCCGATATTGGATAATCGAAGCCCACGATATCGGTAGGGGCGAAGTTGCCCTTTTTTTTCCAATATAACATATCATTTAATGTATCAAAAGATCCAGAGGAGCCAACCAGCATCTCGGGTTGATATTGGTGGACGGCATTGGTAAGTGGCAGTAATTCTTGACGTAGATATTCCTCAAGCTTGGTCATCTCTATTTGGGATATTTTATCCTTTTTCATGAACTTCTCCATCAGTCGTTGTCCTCCAATCTCAAAGCTCTTTTTCCAAAGTATTTTTTCAGGATTACATAGAATAAACTCTACACTCCCTCCTCCGATATCTACAATCAGGGCGTTTTTCTGAATACTAACTGCTTGTTTAACACCTTTGTATATCAAATCCGCCTCTTTTTCTCCATCAATCACTGTAATGTTAATACCAGTGTTGGTTTTCACGCTTTCTAGAAACTCAGTTTGATTTTTGGCGTTTCGAACGGCACTGGTGCCAAAGGCGAAAACGTTTTCAGGCTCCACATCAAATTCCTCCAGTTTTTGTTTGAAAGTGTCCAGTACTTTCAAAGCTCTGAGGATACCTTCTTCTGTAATGATTCCTTGGTTTATACCTCCCTGACCAATTTTGGCGGCAATGGATGTTTTGAACAAAACTTCTTTTCCCTCAAAAATCATGAGGTGAAATGTATTGGTTCCGAGATCGATGATTGCCTTTTTCATAGGTTAATGGTAAGAGGCAAAGATATGAATTGTTGGCCTGACTTAATTATACTCAGATTTGGAACACACTCGGTTTTGCCTAAAATTTTTGCCTTAAAGTAGGGGACACCTGATTTTAAGGTTTTCAATAGAAACAAAAAAAGCTCAAACCGAAGTTTGAGCTTTTATGTGATCCCAGCAGGATTCGAACCTGCGACCCACAGATTAGAAATCTGTTGCTCTATCCAGCTGAGCTATGGAACCATGGAATGTTTGACAAGCAAACGAAACCTTTTTAATTCAAAAAAGCAGCATGAGCTGCTTTCTTTTGTCGGGGTGGCAAGATTCGAACTTGCGACCTTCTGCTCCCAAAGCAGACGCGATGACCGGGCTACGCTACACCCCGAATTGGCCTTCTTAATTATCAGCGGAGAGAGCGGGATTCGAACCCGCGGTACCGTTACCAGTACGTCAGTTTAGCAAACTGGTGGTTTCAGCCACTCACCCATCTCTCCGTCTCTCCGAAAAGGTTTGCAAATATAGACCCTTTTTTTTTACTGTCAAAACTTCAATTAAAAATAATTTAAAGATATTCTGACCTTGATTCTTAAATTATTGAACCATAAGAGTTTACTATTTGATATTTTTTTAAACTTTTTTTGTGAAATTGAAAATTGCCAAGTTTCTATGAAATTTTAGTGCAAAGAGGGCGAAGAGTTCATCATTTTTTTTTGAAAGTTTTCTGAAAATATCCGCATTAATGTATTTTAATTATCTTGTTATTTCGAGAGTTATTTCTTTAATCTTTCCGGATTCTCAGACAAAAATGCCGACCAACCACTTTTTTTAGAATTATTACCGGTCAATGCTTTGGTTTTGGCATGCATAAAGTGGCAGACGGCCACAGCCAATGCGTCAGTTGCATCCAAAGTCTTTTTTTCGAGGGTTTGATTAAATAGTTTTTCGAGCATGTAGGCTACTTGCTCTTTGTTGGCGTTGCCGTTGCCAGTTACACTTTGCTTGACTTTTTTCGGAAGATATTCTACGATATTTATGTCTTTGGCCAAAGCCGCTGCCATGGCTACCCCTTGGGCACGTCCAAGTTTGAGCATGGATTGTACATTTTCGCCATAGAAAGGTGCCTCAATGGCCATTTCGTCTGGCAGGTATTCAGTAATGATTTGGGTGATACGTTCGAATATTTTTTTTAGTTTCAGCTCATGAGAGGGTAGTTTTTCCAATCTCAAAACACCGTACTGAATAATATCGAGTTTAGAACCTTTCACTGAAATAATTCCATAACCGAGCACTCGAGTGCCCGGGTCAATGCCAAGTATGATTTTTTCAGTTAAATTTGCTTCCAAATTGTTTATTGTTGGTTCTAAAAAATAAGCGTATTCAAGAATTAAGGTACAAACCCGGGATTCGAAAAAAACTCAAAATTGCCTTTTTGGGCTGTATTTTGGTGCTTTTGTATCTTAAAATCAAAGACTTAGGCGTTTCTGAGCCTTCGATTGTCGATATCTTGAAATCTTTAAGCGGCAATTTAGGCTATTTTTTTACAGCCATAGCTTTGCTATTTCTGAATTATTTTTTGGAAATCAAAAAATGGCAGGTGTTGACCTCTCCAATTGAAGAGCGATCGATGGCTGAAGCGATCGGAGACGTGCTGAAAGGTTTGCGGATTGGGCTTTTTACGCCTTTTATGATTGGCGATTTTATAGGTCGAAGTTTGGGGTTTTCAAAAAAGAATAGAACTGAAGCCATGGCTGCCAATTTTTTCAATAGTATTTGTCAAACTTATACGGCCATTTTTCTGGGTGCTTTATCTTTTTTGTTTTGGTGGGGCATTTCTGAAGGTCCGCTCAAAGGCTTGCTACTGTTTCCAACTTTGGTTTTTTGTGTTGCGGCTTTCTTGGGTTTGTTTTTTGTCTTTAAAGTTAAGGTTTCTTGGCAGTTTTTGGACAAAATTAACTTCCTAAAGGTTTACCTAAACCCGGAAACTTTGGAAATGAGTCTTAGTAATGCATTGATATTTAAAGTTTTAATATTGTCTTTTGCTCGAAGTTTAGTTTACAATGTTCAATTCTATTTGTTCTACATTAGTTTAGGCATAAACTTGCCCAAACTGGTCATATTCATAGGAGTAAACTTAATTTTATTAATAAAAACGGTTGGAGGTGGCCTGAATGTTTTAGGTGATTTAAGCTTACGCGAGTTGGTAAGTTTGCATTTTTTTGGACTCTATAAGGTCAATGCCGGCTTGATTTTGATTGCCACTTTTATAGTTTGGTTTTTCAATATTTTTGTTCCAGTCTTGCTTGGACTTTTATTCAAATCAAAATCATGATAGTCATAAGTACCCTCTTGATACTGATTTATAGCCTATTATTGGTGGGGTTTTGTCTCGTTTGGTGGTTGAATCCCGAAAATGAACATCAGCCAATAATTTCTAACAATGAGGCGTTTTCAGTTATCATTGTGGTCCGAAATGAAGCAAAAAATATTGCTACTCTTTTAGAAAGTCTTGTAAATCAAATAGATGCCATTTTTGAGGTCATTTTGGTGGACGATTCATCAGAAGATGCCACGGTTGAAATAGCAAAAGCATATCTCGGCCTTTTGGATTTGAAACTTATTCACCTTCAGGCCGAAGAAAGAGGATATTCTCCCAAAAAAAATGCTATTACGAAAGCCATCCATGCAGCCAATTATGATTTGATTTTTTGTACAGATGGCGATTGTATTTTGCCGCCTAAATTGCTCTCTAATTATGTGAAAGAATTTAATAATCAGAATATTAAGTTTATTTCTGGGCCAGTTACTTTTAAGGAAAACAATTCAGGTTTTAGGCGAGGTTTTTGGAATATAATTCAAGTTGTGGAGTTTGCATCTTTGGTTGGAAGTGCGGCAGTTTCTATTTTCTTGAACAAACCAAATATGTGTAGCGGAGCAAATTTGGCATACAGAAAGTCCGTTTTTTATGAAGTAAATGGTTACGATGGAAACCATACTTTGGCCTCTGGAGATGACGAGTTTTTGATGCACAAAATACATCAAAAGTACCTAAAGGGTGTAAGTTTTGTAAAAAACAGAAACTGTATTGTGCAGACCGATGATTGCGAAAGTTTAGGAGCTTTCTATCAGCAGAGAAGACGATGGGCCAGTAAATGGACGCATTACAAGTCATTGCTGCCCAAACTATTGGCAATTTTTGTTTTTATGGTTAATCTGTCTAGCATTTATCTCATAATCAGTGGTTTGTGGACTTTGATTGGATTTCGGTTTCTTGCCGAATTTATTTTTCTGAGTTCAGTTTTGATGTTTTTGGGTAAGCAAAGGACACTGTTTTTTATTCCTCTCGTACAGTTGATTTATCCGCTATATGTGGTATTTTTTGGTTTGAATTCGCTCTTTATGAAGAAAACGTATCAATGGAAAGGTAGAAAACTGAAATGACTAAGCTATTTGAAATATTCTTTCCGAAGTATCTCTGGAGGATCAAAACCACTGAGAAAAAGATTTTTTTGACTTTTGACGATGGCCCAATTCCAGAGGTTACGGATTGGGTTTTGGATCAGTTGAGGCAGTACAATGCCAAAGCCACTTTTTTTGTGGTGGGCGAAAATGTTACGAAAAATCCGGAGATATTTCGTAGGATTATGGCAGATGGGCATGCCGTGGGTAACCACACTTATAATCATCTAAAAGGTTGGAAAACAGAGAGCGGGGCTTATTTGGCTAATTTTATAAAGTGCGAAAATGAAATTCAAGGTAGTAATGCTGAATCGAAGTTGCTTTTCAGACCGCCCTATGGACAACTAAAAAGAAGGCAGGCCACTGAGATATTGAAAACACATGAAATAGTAATGTGGAGTGTGCTGACCAGAGATTATGAGGAGCGTCTGGATAAGGAAAAATGTTTAAAGCGGGCTATTCAAAAAACTGGAAATGGCTCCATTGTGCTCTTTCATGACAGTATAAAAGCCCAAAAGAATCTTCGCTATGTATTGCCACGTTTTCTTGAATATTTTTCTAAAAAAGACTTTGAGTTTTGTGCTATAAAGCTCTGATTTTTAGTGATCTGTAAATTGCAAAAATGGAAACAATGATAGAGAGTATCTGCATAAAAGCAAAGAAATGCTGTTGGTTTTGATAGGTGAAATAGGCCATCATGGCATGCCCAAGGCCCATCACCGCCCAGCCCAAAATGGTTCGTTTTTTTGCTAAAAAAAATATGGCTACTATAAAATCGAGTGAAATTAAAAATTCCAATAAGGTGCTATTTTTCAATACAAAATATAAAAAGATAAGCAACACAGACATGACGATGTAAAGGATGTTTTGGTATTTCAGCTCTTTTCCATGATTGACCAGCCCAAATATTAGAATCGACATAAAACCTACCTCGAGCCCAACCAAAAGATACAATTTGAGATTGAAAAAATATAAGGCTGCCAAGCTAGAAGCCAAAATGCCAATCTGCCAACCCGCTTTTTTGTTGAGACTCAGCAGGATTTTATTGGCGAAATATAAAACAGCTACCGCAATTTGAAGCATTAAAGAAGTTTTTTGCAAAATTAGGTATTAATTGAAGATTTTCTGAGTGTCTATTTCCAATATTTCCCTTCTGATTTTTTGCTCCCATTCTTGTTGTTTGGGTTTTACGAGGCTGTGGTTGGTTTCGTCGTCGTACTGCGTTTGCATACTGTGGGTTGTGCGGTAGAATTCGAGATATTCATATTGGATTCGGCTTATCAAATCGTCGCGGGTGGGTTCTTTGAAGGCCTTGATCTTTGTTAGAAATCTTAGGGTGTTCAGGTAACAAATATCGAAATGTAACTGCTCATGAGCTAGAGCATACTGCGTTTTTACTTCAGGTTTGGCCCAAGACATAATTTTGTCGGTATATACTTTTGGGGTTATTTCGGCTGTAACAACGCCGTTTTCAACAGTAACTTTACTATCGAACCCAAAACTTGTAAAAATAGCAGCACCGTATTTGTCGCCACGTCGTATGGGGCCGTTAAAATCGGCCCAAGTTACCTTGCGTTGTTGATAGTAAACGGTGTCGATAGATGGTCTGACATAGAATGGCCTTATGATTACCTTTGAGTCGGTAGCAAAGGCTTCCAAGTTCGGTTTTGAATTTTTGATGTATCCAATTACATACTTTAGGCCGCTGTCCAATGTTTGTATCAATTGCTTCTCCACATTTTCGAGCATAGAATTTTGCAGTGTACGGGTGTATTTGGAGGAATTTCTAGAATTGCAAAACTTGGTGGTGTCTTTCTCGCTGATAAAATAAGCCTCAATGTCAAAATTTATTTTTCCAGAAATCGAATTGTTTGCAATTATAGACTCGCTGATAATCAGGTTTTTAATTGTGAAAAGTACCTTCACTTTTTTATTGCCAGTATTATATTGTTTGAAATACGCTTCTATTGACTTATCAATGGCGTTTCGAAATCGTACTTTTTGTTTTTGATTAGCCGAAATATAAACTTCGCCGAAACTGCTAGAATTCATGTTCGATATGACACTAACTATTTCGAAATCAGTATTTTTAATGTTTGAATTTTTGGTTTTTAAATCAACAACATATTGTCCAGTTCCAAGAAATGGATGCAGTAAAAATAAAAGGACTATTACCGAAGTTTTCAAGCTCAATGATCAGATTCTTTTCTAACATTCAATAAACGCTGCAACCAAGTTTTCATTACTTCTTGCTCTTCTTTTGGGTCAACTTCTAGCTTTGGAATGGTTTTTAAATCTGGCTGCCCAGCATTTACCCATGCCGTAAACCAAACGTCAGATATCATTTTTACCGAAGCTTTCATTTGCCTTTCTACCTGATTCTCAAGCGATTTGTGATAATCTTTGGAGAAATTTCTCGAATAGCTTTTCACTGTGACACCATTGCGTTCTTCAATCGTAAATTTCTTGTCCTCGCCAGTGTTTTGGGTGAGTTTTTTCTCAAATAATAACACGGAATCCAAGGCTGCGTTGGCATTCAAGACGGCAGACCACGACCTTTTGTCAATATTGTTTTCATATTCGGCTTTGCCTACAAAAAGATCGTAATCTTTGCTAAAAAGCTCTGGTAGTCTGGACTCCCAAAAGCCATGAATTCCAACTTGGTTGGTCAGCTGCCCGTTGTAGTTACGGGTGGTGTGCAAGGGGACATTGGCGTCTGCAATATAATGGCCCAGATCCGTCGCAATTCTCAGGATGTCTCGGTTATTTTTTTTCATGAAAGCTTGGGTAAGCTGGTAAGTCATTCTCTGAATTTGCCAAGGTACTATTCCATGTGCCAGAAGGCTGTCTTCACCGTATTTCTCCACGGCTTGGCTCCAATTTAATTTGGGCAGAATAACCCTTACGGAGTCTGGGTAATCGTCGAGGTCTATAAAGTGCCTTGGTGCTTCGCCTACTACTGCATAGCGTCTTTGGTCAGGGTTTACGGCGTTTTCTGTTACATATTCGATATTTTCCTTAAAAAAGCCAAGCATTTCGGGAGGTAAACTATATACCGCCAATCTGTTGATCAGGCTATGGGCATAAAATCCCCAATTGGGCGGTGTCAGAAACATCCAAGAAGCAATCAAAAGTGTGTTGAGTGAAATATAAAAGTTTAGTAGCATGAAAAAATATTATCTGTGGTTGTCAAATTTTTATACCAACAAATCTAAAAGAATATTTATAAATTTGTGAATAATCACTCATCAAATAATGAAAGACAGACTTAGCAGGCTTGGTATTAAAGAACTAAATTACGGATTATCAACCGGTTTGACCTTTTGGGAGGGCAGCGGCGATCAGATAGAATCTGTTTCGCCTACCAACGACATGAGCATTGGTAGTGTTAGATTGGCCTCTGCTGAAGACTACCAGACTCTAGTGGCTACAGCCGAAAAAGCTTACATTACCTGGAAGGCCATAACAGCACCCAAAAGAGGGGAGATAGTGAGACAAATGGGGGAGGCTTTCAGAAAAAATAAAGAAGACCTGGGCTATTTGGTGAGCTACGAAATGGGAAAAAGTCTGCAAGAAGGATTGGGTGAGGTACAAGAGATAATAGACATTTGTGATTTTGCTGTTGGTCTTTCTAGGCAGTTGTATGGCCTTACGATGCACTCCGAGAGGCCAAACCATAGGATGTATGAGCAGTGGCACCCGATAGGTATTGTAGGTATCATATCGGCATTTAATTTTCCGGTGGCTGTGTGGTCATGGAATGCCATGTTGGCTTGGGTTTGTGGCGATGTATGTGTCTGGAAACCATCAGAAAAGGCACCACTTTCGGCCATTGCTTGTCAAAATATAATAGGCGAAGTTTTGAGAAATAATCAGATACCTGAAGGGGTTTCTTGCCTGATAGTGGGAGACAGGAGCATTGGCGAATTGATGTCCAAAGACTCACGTGTGGCCTTGGTATCGGCTACGGGTAGTACAAGAATGGGCAAGGCCGTCGCCCAAAATGTGGCCGCCAGACTTGGTAAAAGTTTGCTCGAACTGGGAGGCAACAATGCCATCATAGTTACTGAAAATGCCGACCTAAAGCTGGCTGTGCCTGCCATAGTTTTTGGTGCTGTAGGTACCGCCGGCCAACGCTGTACCACCACAAGACGTTTGATTGTTCATAATTCATTAAAAGGTAAGCTTGTAGAAGCCTTGGTTTCGGCTTATGGCCAATTAAAAATCGGAGACCCGCTAAAACCTGAGCACCATATAGGCCCACTCATTGATAACGAAGCCGTAAACATGTATTTGTCGGCCATTACGAGTGCCATAAACGGCGGCGGAATATTGAAATTTGGTGGAAATTTATTGACCGATTTGGGTAAATGTTATGTAGAACCGGCCATTGTAGAGGTAAATGAGCAATTGGAGGTGGTCTGCAGCGAAACCTTCGCACCTATACTGTATGTAATCGGTTATGAAACTTTAGAGGAAGCCATTGCCTTGCAAAACGCTGTTCCGCAAGGACTTTCATCGGCTATTTTTACCAATAATATGCAAGAGTCAGAATGGTTTCTTTCAAACTCAGGTTCGGATTGTGGCATTGCCAATGTAAATATAGGCACCTCTGGAGCGGAAATTGGCGGAGCCTTTGGCGGTGAAAAAGAAACTGGTGGTGGCCGAGAAAGTGGCTCAGATGCCTGGAAAGCCTACATGCGTCGCCAAACCAACACCATTAATTATGGAAAAACTTTGCCTTTGGCTCAGGGGATTAAGTTTGATTTTTGAATTAAAATGATGTTGATTGATGGGTTTTAGCAAGTAAAACTTGTTTAACACCACAACGATGGTCCAACCATCGTAGAGCTGGATTTGAAATATTGGCAAATAAATTTACTTGATATTGCAACGTTGTGGAGCCAACATAGGGCTCGTTAAATATTCAACGAATAGTCATTTGTTAACCCTATATCGTATTTGTGGACATTAATAATAGAGATTACTTTTTTAAGCACATTGCTTTTTCTTGTAATGTTTTTCATAAAACTTGAATACTGTTGATTTGGTTGTAATAAGGATTTAATATTATCAATTGAATTATGCATATTATTTGCATGTTTAACCTTAGCGGCATTTTGAACCAAAGCATTATAATCTTTAACAGAATCTTCTAAATTTTTTTCTGCCTCATAAAATGAAATAAGTATTTCTGAATATGCTCTTGAAAGGGCAGTTCTATTTAAATCACAGGTGGTTATTGTATTTAAACTTTTAATTTTATCAGGACTAGTAGGTGATACTTCAATACGCAAGTTATCAAAAACGAAAAAAAGTTCAGGGTTTTCAGTTTCAGGATTAACTATAGGTTTCAATTTGGTATCAATATTACTTTTTGGAATATTACATTTCCTACAAGAAGGAAATAAATTGTTCCACATGAATGTAGATTTAAAGTAAAGAGATTTAGGTAAAAAATGTTCAATATTAATGTAGTCAACAGTATCGATTTTTGATTCACAAAAGACACATTTCCCATTTAAAATTTCAATAACAGCTTCGGTTATTTGAAAGTGCTTATATTTATCAACCGCTTTATTTTTTTCGTTATCGGGAATCTTATTATAATCACCATATTTTTTTACTAGATTTATAAGGTCTGCTGTCCATTGAAGCTGATTTTTTGCCAAAACATCTGGTATTTTTGGTCGTTTTATCTGAATCATATTTCTTGGCTTAAAAAAATATTACCACGTTTAATTTTGTAAACTTTAATTATCGGGTCGTTTTTATGTAAAATTTGTTCTAATTCTTTTAACTTTTCATCAAATTTCGCCAAATTAGCTTTTTCTATAAATTTATCTAGTAATTCTAAATAATGATTTATATTTTCATCATAATTAAATAGCCCCATTAAGTCTTCAAGAATAAATTCTAACTGCCAGTTTTTAAAATTTCGTTGGTCTGGACCAATATTAATGGAACCGTTATGTTTTGGTATAATAATTAATTCATTTTCCGATGCAGACGCAATAACATGGGGGGAGTGAGTTGTGATAATAAATTGTATTTTCGGAAAAATTAGTTTTAAATTTTTAATTATCTGAGATTGCCATTCTGGATGTAAATGAGCATCTATCTCATCTATTAAAACAGTTCCTCTTATATTAGCAATTAGAGCTTCTTCATTTTCAAAAATGCTTTCACCCCAATCAATAATTGAAAACACTATTGATAGGAAAGATTTAAAGCCACTAGATAATTCTTCAAAATAGCATGTTTTATCATTTATGGAAAATAATGGTTCCAAATCTCTTTCAATTTTTACAAATTTAAGATTTGAATTTTTGGGTGAAATTTTAGGTAATAACTTCATTATAGAATACCAATTGTTCTTTTCTATCTTGGCCCAATCCTTATCAATTACAAAATAACGATTTATCATCCATTGCTTGATATTTGGCAACAGAGGTTTATCTAAGAATTCAATATTTTTTTCTCTATAAAAACGTATACTTTCTTGACCATTTTTTTCTCTTTGCATTCCTTGTATTTGAGTGTAATCGAAGTATCGATTCGCTCCAATTGCGAGAATATTATAAATATTATTGTTATGATTAAAGAGAGTTTTATCCACATTTTCAGATGGAACTTGACCCCAATTATTAATTTCTATTCGTCTATAATCCTGATCTTTGTTAACTATATTAGTTGCTCCAATTCTGTATTTTATATTTTCATGATTTGCATTTACCCAAAATTCAGCATTGTTCTTAAATCTCATGTATTCAAGATGATGCTCACTAAGGCAAAAACAAATAAATTTAAGAATTGATGTTTTTCCAGAAGAATTAGGACCAACGATAATATTACAATTTGAAGAAAATTCAATATCCAAATTCTCAAATTGGCCAATATTCTTTACATGTAAACCAGAAATAAATGTATCCATGATATTTTGATTGTATTTCATTCATATTTGCGATTTCCTATTCAATTTCTTTGGTACCAAATCAGTCTATTGTGAACCGTATTTTTTGAATGTCATTCAATATTGCATTTAGCTTTTACTTGAAAAATAAGTAAAATATTGTTGAGAGGAAGTTAGTGAACTATGCTGAATTTTGTTTTTTTAAGAGTATTCTTGTTTAACATTTCACTAAGCAAAAATACTATTTTATTCCTTTATATCTAAAAGTTTGAAAGTCTTTATAAAACTAAAGATATTTAATTGAATGACAATTTTATATGTTCAAATTTTAAACTCACCCCATCCCCCCAACCAATTCCTTAGCCAAAAACGGAGCCAAGGCCACGCCCATGCCGTTCATGCAGACACTGGCCGAAAGATTGGGCTGGATGATTTTGGAAACGGGTGTTTTGGACTCGTTGAAGGCCATTATTCCACTCCATTTTTGGTCTATTTCAAAATCAAGTTCGGGTAGAATCCATTCTTTTAGATATTTCAGTAATTGATTCTGAATCAATTCTGTTTGGCCGAATTGGTCGGTGTTTTCACCTGTAAAGTCTAGGTTTCTTCCGCCTCCAAACAATACCCTGTTTCCGACATTTTTGAAATAGTAATAGCCTTTGTCGAAATGAAAGGTACGGTTGAAACTCAATCCTTCAATGGGTTTTGTGATGATAACTTGTCCGCGGCCGGGTTGTATTTTTTGCTCTGGCAGAAAGATATTCGAAAATGCGTTGGTACAAATACAGACATGTTGGGCTTCAAAATCGCCTAAGTTTTTGGTTTTAACCACCGCTGTTTTATGGTTGGCGTCTATGTTTTCTACTTCCGTTCCAAAGAAAAACTTCACATCTTGGCTCACCAAGGTTTTGTAGAGGGCATAAAAAAGCTTTCCGGAATGAATAGAGGCTTCGGCAGTATTGCTGATGGCGTGGCGAAATCCAGAAAATTTGCTTTCAGGAATTATTCGACCATCCTGATAAAAATGTTGGTCAGAACTGACGAGAGCGGACAGGTTCTTGTTCAAAACCTCCAATTGGCCCATGTTTTCCTCAAAAATGTTCGTTTCGCTGAAAAGTTCCGTCGCACCACATGGATTATAATCTATCACCTCACCATAATGTTGCTTGATGATTTGGATTCCTTCAAATCGCTTTTGGGTCATTTCTATGGTTTTGTCCCAGCCGATTTCTTTCACATTTTCGAGCAGTTCTGAAGGACTTCCAAAGCAGGCAAATCCGGCGTTTTTGGTACTGGCACCATTGGGCAAAGTTCCGCGTTCGAGTATCGCAATTTCCGAATTTGGCTTTTGTTGTTTAAGAAAATAAGCCAACCACAATCCAGAAAAACCGGAGCCTATGATCAGAAAGTCATATCGTGGTTTGAAAATGTCTTTTTCCCAAAAACTCAGCATCTTTTAAATATTTTGTTTTTTCATTTCACTCACTGCAAAATCTGCTGCACGAGCGGCCAAAGCCATGTAGGTCAGCGAGGGGTTTACGGCAGAACTGGATGTCATACAGGCACCATCGGTGACGAAAACGTTTGGAACACCCCAAACCTGATTGTTTTTGTTCAAAACCGATTCTTCAGGCGAGCTTCCCATACGAGCCGTGCCCATTTCGTGTATACAGCGGCCAAAACCCCTAATTTCGTCGTAGGGTTTTATGTTTTTATATCCGACGGCATCAAACATTTCGGCAGCGTCGTTTTTCATATCTACACGCATTTTGGTCTCGTTTTCTTTGTAGTCTGCAGACATCACCAAAAGTGGAATTCCCCATTCGTCTTTTTCGGTATTGCTGAGGTATATTTTGTTGTCTTGATAAGGAAGCGTTTCGGCAAAGGCCGACAATTCGATCTTCCACGGACCAAATTCGGTATATTTTCTTTTGAAATCCTCGCCGAACTCATCTTTTAGGTCTGGTCTTATTCTTTTTGACTCTCCCTCGTATCCAAATCCACGTAGGTAATCTCGTTTGTCAGTTCCGATGTTTCTGTAGCGGGGAATATAAAAACCGTTGGGTCTTCTGCCGAATTCTATTCTGTCCTCAAAACCTTCTACCTCTGCACTGGCCCCAGCTCCAAAATGATGATCCATGAGATAATGTCCCAAAACACCACTGTCGTTGCCCATTCCCTTCGGAAATCTCTTTGATTTGGAGTTTAAGAGAATTTGCGTGGAGGCAAGTGCCGATGCATTGAGAAAGATTGTTTTGCCGAAAACCTCATTTTCTTTTTTTGTGATAGTATCTACCAAAAGTAGCCCAACGGCCTTTTGTTTGGTGTCGTCATAGATAATTTCTTTTACTATGGCATGGGTCATGATAGAGAGGTTCCCGGTTTTCTTGGCGGCTGGTAGTGTAGCTGCTTGGGTGCTGAAATACGCACCAAATGGGCAGCCTTTGCCACACATATTTCTGTACTGACAGCTGGCTCGTCCGAGAGCCTGTTGTTCTTCTGTGGGCTGGGTCAGATGGGCTTGCCGAGCATGAATGACCCTCGCTCCGAACTTATTGCTGAGATTCTTGTCGAGAAAATCTTTTTCGACACATGAAAAGGCCATGGGGGGCTGAAAGACGCCATCGGGCAAGTGAGGAATTTTGTCAACATTGCCCGAAACCCCAACGAACTTCTCAACGTAATCATACCACGGAGCCAGGTCTTTGTAACGAATGGGCCAGTCTATTGCGATTCCTTCTTTGGCATTGGCCTCAAAGTCGAGGTCCGACATTCTGAGGGCTATTCTACCCCATGTTATCGACTTTCCGCCCAATTGGTAGCCTCTTATCCAGTCAAATCTTTTGTCTTCTTGGTAGGGGTGAAGTGCGTCTTTGGTATAAAAATGTGCAGAGTACTCGTTGATTTTATTGTAAACTCTGGCCGTTTTTGGATAGTCCTTTAATAGTTCTAAACTGGCTCTTCCTCTATGAGGCATATCCCAAATAGGTGTTGTGGCTGTGGTGTAGTCTTTGATGTGTTCAACAGTTCTGCCTCTTTCAATCATCAGAACTTTCATACCTTTTTTAGTAAGCTCCATTGCTGCATATCCACCAGAAATACCAGAACCCACAACCAGAGCGTCATAAACAATGTTTTCGTCAGCCATAACAATTTATGTAATTACTTATATTTTAATTGGACAATTCGGGTAAAAAAAATAATTCTTTTAATTTCTTCCGTCGATTATTTAATTATATTTGAAAATCTATTCGATTTCTTAAAACTATTTAAAATTAACAAAAACTCCTATTCGTATGAAAAAAAAACTACTCTTTCGAAATTTGAGTCGGTTTATGGTGGTGGTTGGCCTTCTTTTGACGGTCAATATCGCTTTCGCTCAAAGAAAAGTTGCCGGTAAAGTTACAGAAGCTGGCGGCACTTCAGGTATTCCAGGTGTAACTGTCTTGGTGAAAGGCTCTACACAAGGTACTACCACAGATGCTAATGGTGCTTACACCATTGATGTCCCAAACAATAATAGCGTTCTTACTTTTTCATCTATAGGATACAATCCTTCAGAGGAAGTGGTAGGTGCACGCTCCGAAATCAACGTAGCACTATCTCTTGATACCAAATCATTGAGCGAAGTGGTGGTAACAGGTTATGCTTCACAGCGTAAAAAAGATATTACCGGTGCAGTGACAGTTGTAAACTCAAAGGAACTGACATCAACACCAGCCGCGAGTGTTACACAAATGCTGCAAGGTAGAGCTGCTGGTGTGGTGGTTGGTAACGACAACTCTCCAGGTGGTGGTACCATGGTACGTATTAGAGGTTTTGGTTCAGTGAACAACAACAGCCCTCTGTATGTGATAGATGGTGTACCTACACAAGGAACGCTGAACCAACTCAACCCGAATGATATAGAGTCGATGCAGGTTTTGAAAGATGCCTCTGCGGCTTCTATCTACGGTGCCAGAGCAGCAAACGGTGTGGTTATCATTACTACAAAGAAGGGAAAAGCAGGAGAGCCGAATATTTCGTTTGACTACTACACAGGTACTCAAAGGCCTGGAAGAATGCTGGATTTGCTGAACACTGAGGAACTGGGCTCATATCTGTACCAAGCTGATATAGGTGCAGGCAAGAATCCTTCGGTTACTTCTCCGTCTGTTCAATATAAATTTGGTCCTAATGGAGAACAAACCATTGCAGATTATATCTATCCAAACGTTTATGGAAGTTTGCCTGCAAACTACACTTACACCAACGATATAGCTGATCCAAACTTGGGTAAGACTGCATTTAACATCACAAAAGCCAACAAACAAGGTACAGATTGGCAAGATGCCATCTTCGACCCTGCACCGATTTCAAACTATCAAATAGGTGCTACTGGTGGTTCAAATTCTGGTAAATACGCCATTTCGGCCAATTATTTTTCTCAAGATGGTATTTTGAAATACACCAAATACAATAGGTATTCGGTAAGAGCAAATACAGAATTCAAGAAAAACTTTATGACGATAGGTGAGAACTTTACTTTCTCTTATGACGAAAGACAAGGTATTACCAATAACGACGAGTCGAATCCGATCATGTTTGCTATTCGTGTGCATCCTATTATTCCAGTTTTTGATATTACTGGTGGGCCAGTGGCTTTGGGAGGTACAAATACTTCGCCATACAATGGTTTTGCAGGAAGTAAAGGTGTAAACCTAGGAAATGCTCCAAACCCGCTTGCAAGATTGTATCGTGAGAAAGATAACCTGACCAAGGGCACGCACGTTTTTGGAAACGTTTATGCAGAGTTTGATATCATGAAAGGCCTGAAAGCAAGAACAAGTTTTGGTCTTGAATATAACCAATTCAACCGTTCGGAATATTTCCATAGAGATATTGAGGCGGCAGAAGCAAGAAATGCCAACAGTTTGAATGTTATCAACAACTTCGATAAGTCAGCTACTTGGTTTAATACCCTCAATTATTCCAAATCTATGGGATTGCACGAATTTAATGTGTTGCTCGGTACAGAATCTGTTACTACGTATTCGTTTGGTTTTCAGGCAAGTAGAAGTAGCTTTGCTTTTGATGATCTTGACTATCGCTACCTCAACTCGGGTTCAGCCGCTGGTCTTAGCAATGCGGGTGATGGTGCCATAAGAAGTGCGTTGTTCTCTCAGTTTGGTAAAGTGAACTATGGCTACAAAGATATCTATTTGGCTGATTTTACATTGCGTAGAGATGGTTCTTCGCGTTTCTCAGAAGCTTATAGATATGGTGTGTTCCCTGCGTTCTCGGTTGGAGTTCGAGTTTCAGAGTATGAATTTATGAAAGACCTGAAATTTGTAAACGATTTGAAGTTGAGATTGGGATGGGGTAAAACTGGTAACCAGTTGATTCCTAACGTTTACAATGCTTACACACTTTATGCGGCTGATCCGTCGAATAACGCATATGACATAAACGGTACTGGTTCGTCTATAGTAGGTGGCTTTGACCTTGTTCAATTTGGAAATCCAAACGGAAAATGGGAAACAACTACTTCGACAAACGTAGGTTTAGATGCCGTTTTGTTGAACAACAAGATGGAGTTGGTTTTGGATGTTTACAACAGAATCACATCTGACATGTTGACCCAAATCGCAATCCCTAGAACAGCCGGTACCGGTACAATACCATACACGAACATTGGTGAAGTTCAAAACAAAGGAATTGACTTGGGTATTAACTACCGCGATAAAGTTGGCGATTTTAGATACCAAATAGGTCTAAGCATAGGTCATTACAAAAACAAAGTAATCAAACTTAATAACGACCCTAACGCTACAATCTTTGGTTTTACTACTCGTTTGCCGGCTATTTCTGCCACAAAAGCGGGTATTCCGATTGCCAGCTACTATGGATATATTGTTGACGGTGTAATCAAAGACGACGCCGAGGCAGCTTCTGCACCTAAGTTTGGTTCTTATACAAGAGCAGGAACATTTAAGTTTAGAGATGTAAACGGCGATGGAGTAATTACTGCAGCTGACAGAACGATAATTGGCAACCCTCATCCAGATTTTACTTACGGTATCAACATCAATTTGGGGTATAAAAACTTCGATTTGACGATGTTCGGACAGGGTGTTCAAGGCAACGAAATCTTCAACTATGTGAGATATTGGACAGATTTCAATACTTTCCAAGGCAACCGTTCGCATGAAATGCTTTACGATTCTTGGAAAAAACAAGGCGATGTGGCCAAATTGCCTAGACTCAACTCTGGTGATGCTACTAGCCAACAGATCTCTTCATATTTCTTGGAGGACGGCTCATATTTGAGATTGAAAAACGTTCAATTGACCTATACTTTGCCTAGCTCTATCATGAAAAAAGCAAAAATGGGTTCTGCTCAAATATATGTTCAAGGACAAAATATCTTGACTTTGACCAAATACACAGGTCTTGATCCAGATATTAACCTTAGAAGGTCAGGCAACGATAACCAAGATATTCACATGGGAATTGACGAAGGTGCTTATCCAGTGGCTAAGTCATATTTGGTGGGAGTAAGACTTGGTTTTTAATTATAATGATAAAAATATTAAATAAAATGAAGAAAATAATCATACTATTGGTCGCTGTTTTTATCAGCTTTTCATGCTCTGATAGCTTTTTCGACTTAAAGCCGCAGGGTAGAGCATCTTTGGCTCAACTTTCTACAAAAAATGGTGTAAACGCCTTGTTAATAGGAGCATACTCGCTCCTTGATGGCGTAGGTGCGGGTAATACTGGTCGTCAATCAACTATTTCGAACTATGTATTTGGGGGCATTAGCTCTGACGACGCTGTAAAAGGAACCGATGCTGGTGACCAACCGGAGCAGTCTTTTATTGAACAATACAACTGGTTGGCAGACAATACCTATTTTCTGGGTAAATGGTGGCATTCTTACGACGGTGTGGCTCGTGCCAATGAGGTTATACAGATTGTAAATAGCCCAGACGTGAAAGATATGACAGACGCTGAAAAAGCTCAAGTTATAGCAGAGGCTCGCTTTTTGAGAGGTCACTATCATTTTGAGGCTAAAAAAATGTGGGGTAAAGTACCTTACATAGACGACAAAATCTATAATGCTTCGGATCCTAACTCTACCAAAGTACCAAATACCGAAGATATTTGGCCAAAAATCGAAGCGGATTTTGAGTTTGCAGCAAATACATTGCCAGCAGTTCAATCACAAAAAGGTAGAGCTAGCAAATGGGCTGCAAAGGCTTATTTGGCCAAAGCCAAGATATTCCAGAAGAAATGGGGTGAGGCCAAAACTTTGCTGGAAGATGTTTACAAAAACTCTGGTAAGAAATTGGTTCCTAACTATCACGATAACTATAGAACTGGTGGTAACAATAACACAGAGTCTATTTTTGAGGTACAATTTTCTGTAAACGACGGTACTACTGGTAACAATGGAAATGCAGGTGATAACCTAAACTGGCCATATTCTTCTACGGCTCCTGGTAGAGGTTGTTGCGGATTTTATCAGCCATCTCATAATCTTGTAAACGCTTTCAAAACTAGCGAGGATGGACTTCCATTGATTGGAAATGCTGCTGATGGAACCGAGGATACTTATAACAAAGTAGATTTGCCAAATGATCAGGGTATCAGTGCAGGTACGGCGTTTACCTTGGATAAATCCATACCGGTAGATCCTCGATTAGACTGGACAGTGGGTAGAAGAGGAGTGAATTTCCTTGATTGGGGCCCTATGCCGGGTTCAACCTGGATCAGAGACCAAGTGTATGCGGGTCCGTTTACAGGTAAAAAATGGATGTATTACTTGGCTGAAGAAAACAGTACTACACACTCTACCAGTAAGAGAAATGTGAACAATAACTACAGATTATTGAAGATGTCACACGTGATTCTTTGGTTGGCTGAGTGTGAAATCGAACTTGGTAACTTGGCAGCTGCAGAGGGTTATGTAAACCAAATAAGAGAAAGAGCACAAAAGGGTGGGGTTCAAGATCCATCTGTAAACTATGTTGTAAAGCCATATCCAGCTGGAACTTTCGCTACAAGAGGTGCCGATTTTGCTAGAAACGCTACCAGAATGGAGCAAAGACTTGAGTTTGCAATGGAGGGTCACAGATTCTTTGACTTGGTTCGTTGGGGTATTGCCGAGAAAGTTCTTAACAAATATGCTGCTGAAGAGGCTGTTGCAGGAAAAGAGCCTTCTGGTCGTACATTCAATAAAAGAGGCTATATGGCCGGTAAAACTTTTACTTCGAAGAATAATTATTTTCCACTTCCTCAAGACGAAATCCTGAATAGTCAGAAGGACGGAAAGCCAACATTGGTTCAGAATACTGGCTATTAATAAATTCTAGTTTTTTTAGAAAGGTCTGGGTAGCAATGCCCAGACCTTTTTTGTATCCAAAACGGATTTGTTTCAAAATAGATATAAAATTAGCCATTCATAAATATTTGAAATATAATATTCCAACACCACATAAATTTGGGCCACTAAACTTATAAACAAATGATTATTATTATTTTAGGTGTTGTGTTATTGTTGGTGGCTTTCAATATTAAAAATCTAAATAGCCCCATTGCATCGCGGTCGCGGATTTTTCGAGTAGTTGGTTTGGTTTTAATTGCTTTCGGCCTGATTTCGAAATGTGTGGTGCAAATCGACGCCGGAAAGGTGGGTGTTCAGTCGGTTTTCGGAAATGTCAAAAACGAAACGCTCAACAGCGGTCTCAATGTGGTCAATCCGCTTGCTGCAGTAAACGAACTTGATCTTAAAACCCAAAACTATACCATGTCTGGTGTGCATGACGAAGGTAGTAAGGCAGGTGATGACGCTATAAAAGTTCTCTCAGCCGATGGTTTGGAGGTAACCATTGATCTCACCGTACTCTTCAGAATAGTTTCAGAAAAAGCACCAGACATTTACCGAAAAATTGGCATGAATTACGTGGATGTTATAGTAAGACCTCTTTCTCGTACAAGAATTAGAGATATTTCGGCCAATTACGATGCAGTGGCTTTGTATTCTACGAAAAGAGACGAATTCCAAACCAGAATCTTCAACGCCATAGAGAAAGATTTCAGCGGCAGGGGTTTGGTTTTGGAGCAGCTCTTGGTAAGAAATATTACTTTACCAGAATCAGTGAAGAAAACCATTGAGTCTAAAATTAATGCCGAGCAAGATGCTCAAAAGATGCAATTTGTTTTACAAAAAGAAAAGCAGGAAGCCGAAAGAAAGCGTGTGGAAGCACAGGGTATTGCAGATTATCAGAGAATCATTACTTCTACTTTGACAGATAAACAGTTGCAATATGAACAAATAAAAGCTCAAAAAGACCTAGCCTCATCCCCAAACACAAAAATCGTAATAATGGGAAATGGAAAGGGCACCCCTATGATGCTGAATACCAATTAATGGCTTAGATAATATTTGAGAAAAAAGTTTTTAAGAATATTTATTTCTAAAAACTTGACAATGAGTTGAATATATTATGTAAATTCATACTTGGATTTACATAATATCATAAACTTTAAGCTTATGGGCACCAAATTGTTCTACTTCTCTGCCTTGTTCGTCGTTTCTTTCAAAACGGTTTTGGCTCAAAATACGACTACGTCCTATTTCATGGATAAACTTTCTGTTCAGGCTTCTGACAGTAAAATAGAAATTAGAGGCAAAGACACTGTTTTGGTTTCGGAATACAAAAACCCGAACATTAAACTCCAGAGTCGGAATGACTTTACAAAGGAGTATTTGGGCACGCCATTTTACAAGAATGGTTGGTTTAAGGGCACCATTGTGATGGAAACCGGTGGTGTATCCAAGGGTTATATGGCTTATAATATTTTAAGCAATTCTTTGTTTTTTGCCATTGGTGAGAACAAAGAAGCGGTAGAAATAAGACCTCTTGAATTTACGATTGCCGGCCAAACGTTCAGAAAATTCAGAAATCAATTTGTGGCAGCCGGAGAATTGTATTACCAAAAGCTGGTTGAAGGACAAACCGAGCTTTTTATGAATCTGAAATGTAAATATGTGCCAGCCGTGGAGGGAGAGAAGAACGGTTATGAACAAACAGGCGACGGTTATGAAGGGTATTTTGAAAAAGAAGCCAACTATTTTATCAATTACCACAACAAAATGCAGCGTGTGGGGCGAAAATTTAAGGTTTTTGGAGAAAACGAACAAAAGGCTAAAGAATTTGCAGATAAGAACAATTTAAGCCTTCAGAATGCCTCTGACCTAGTGAAAATTGTGCGACATATCAATAATGAAGAGACCTCCTTGTGATTCTAGGAACTCAAAGTATTTTTTAAATAAAAGGCTCCTGAAATTTTGTTCTCAGGAGCCTTTCTTGTTTTTCAGATCTGATTTATATCAAAACATTGCCATCCATTTCTTGAGGAATATCTATCCCCATAATTTTAAGAATAGTTGGGGCCACATCCCCAAGTTTACCGTTTTTAGGTTCTCCTTTATAAGTATCGTCAACAACTATAAACGGCACTAGGTTTAGTGAATGGGCCGTATTTACAGATTTATCGTCGTTTAGCATGTAGTCTGCATTTCCATGGTCGGCAATAACCAAAGTAGTATATCCATTGGCTTTACCAGTTTCTACTACCTGCTTGAGACACTCGTCTACGGTTTCTACAGCTTTCACAACTGCCGAAAACACACCTGTGTGCCCAACCATATCAGGATTGGCAAAGTTAAGACAAACAAAATCCACTTCTCCTTTCTCCAGCTCCGGAACCAAGTTTTTGGCCAAATCTCTTGCCGACATTTCAGGTTTGAGATCATAAGTGGCAACATCTTTTGGCGATGGAGACAATAGTCGGCTTTCACCCACAAAAGGCTCTTCACGACCACCAGAGAAAAAGAAAGTCACGTGCGGATATTTCTCGGTTTCAGCCGAGCGAATCTGCTTCTTACCAGCTCTTTCCAAGACCTCTCCCAGTGTGTTATTCAGATTGTCTTTGTCATAAATAACCTTCACGTTTTTGTATGTTTCGTCATAATTTGTCATTGTGATGTAATACAAATCCAAAGCATGCATATTTTGTTCTGCAAAGTCCTTTTGTGTTAGTACCTCTGTGATTTCACGACCTCTGTCTGTTCTGAAATTGAAGCACATCACCACGTCACCAGCTTCTATTTTGCCCACAGGTTGGCCATTTTCAACGACTACTATTGGTTTTAAAAACTCGTCAGTAATGTCAGCATCGTACGATTTTTGGATACTTGCAGATATATCGTCTTTACCTATTTTAAGCTCGCCAACTCCATTCACCATGGCGTCGTAGGCAAGTTTCACTCTATCCCATCTTTTGTCGCGGTCCATGGCATAATATCTACCCGTAAGCGAGGCTATTTTTCCACCAGTTTGGTCTAATGTATTTTGCAAGTCAGCTATAAAAGCTTTGCCTGATTTCGGGTCACAGTCGCGTCCATCCATGAAAGCGTGTACAAAAACGTCTTTAAGACCAGCATCTGAGGCTATTTTACAAAGACCTTTTACGTGATCAATGTGCGAATGCACACCTCCGTCGGAACAAAGACCAATGAAATGTATCTTTTTAGAATTGGTTTTGGCATATTCCAAAGCTTCTATCATAACTTGTTCCTTAGCCAATTTGCCCTCTTCTACGGCCACATTTATTTTTTCAAGTTCTTGATAAACCACTCGTCCGGCACCCAAGTTGGTATGTCCAACTTCAGAGTTGCCCATTTGGCCATTTGGCAAACCTACCGCTCTGCCACATGCCTCCAAGGTGCTGTTGGGATATGTAGCCATCAATTGTCTGAAATATGGCACATTGGCTGCTTCAATGGCCGAACGCCACTCTTCACCGGGTTTTGGTAGTCCCCAGCCATCTAGTATCGCTAAAATTACTTTCTTATTCAAAATTTTCGTGTTTTGGTTAAAATCACTACAAAATTAAGGATTTTTAGAGCAATCTAAAGAAGATTTATCTTTAATAAATTTGGAACAGATAATTAAGAAAGCCATTTTGCTATCTTCAATCACTTTTATAATTATTTAGTAAAATATTTTATTAATTTCGTGAAGAAAACCAACGAAACCTCAAAAGCCTTTTTAATGGTTAGAATAAGTGTCGTTTTTATCACCTCTATTTTGTTTTTTTCTTTTAGTCTGAAAAACAAACCAACCGCAAAACCCAATGTGGTGTTGGTTTATATGGACGACATGGGCTATGGTGATATTGTCAGAAACGGTGCTCAGGGCTACCAAACTCCAAATTTTGACAGAATGGCTTCTGAGGGCATTTATTTTTCGCAATTTTATTCGCCTCAAGCTGTCTGTACGGCTTCAAGAGCTGGACTAATGACTGGTTGTTATCCAAACAGACTTGGGTTTAGTGGTGCTTTGGACCATACGGCCAAAATTGGTCTAAATACGGAGGAGGAAACAATTGCCGAACTACTCAGGGATCAAGGCTACGCCACGGCGGCTTTTGGTAAATGGCACTTGGGGCATTTGCCGCAATTTCTACCTACAAATCACGGTTTTGAGGAGTTTTATGGTATCCCTTACTCGCACGACATGTGGCCGAATCATCCGGTTTCTAAGAATTACTATCCGGAATTGCCATTGATAGAAGGTACAAAAACAATTCAACTAAACCCAGATCAAAGTCAGTTTACCACAAATTTTACCAATAAAACCATTGATTTTATAAAGAGAAAAAAAGATAAACCATTTTTTGTTTATTTGGCTCATCCTATGCCACACGTGCCTTTAGCCGTCTCTGATAAATTTAAGGGCAAATCAAAACAAGGCCTGTATGGCGATGTAATTATGGAGCTTGATTGGAGCATCGGGCAGATTCGCGAAACTTTAAAGAAGCTTAAATTGGAAGAAAATACATTATTGATAGTAACGAGTGATAACGGACCATGGCTAAACTATGGAAATCATGCGGGAAGTGCAGGTGGACTGCGTGAAGGAAAAGGGACGAGTTTTGAGGGTGGCCAGCGTGTTCCATGTCTGATGACTTGGAAGGGTACGATCCCAGCAGGATTGGTTTCAAATAACCTCTCTGCTGCTTTGGATATTCTACCAACTATTGTAGAAGTTACTGGAGCCAAAATGCCGAAACGAAGAATTGATGGCGTGAGTATTTCCACGATTCTGAAAGGCGATTTGAGAGGCGAACCCAGAAGCCAATTTTTATACTATTATCGAAAAAACAATTTAGAAGCAGTAAGAGATGCCAATTGGAAGCTGGTTTTGCCACATCCAGGGAGAACATACGAGGGTTTTGCACCTGGAAAAGACGGAATGCCCAGTGGAGCAAAAGAGGATTTTTCGTTTGAAGGCGGTTTGTATGATTTGAGGCGTGATCCAGGAGAAAGGTATAACGTGATAAATGATTATCCTGATGTAGTGAGTAAATTGAACCAAATTGCTGATGAGGCAAGAAAAGACCTCGGAGACGAACTGACCAACAATGAAGGAAAAAACAGAAGAAAAATAGGAACATTAAAGGAATAATTTCATGACAAACAGAAGAGGATTTTTAGCCAAAGGTTTATTTTCACTACCATTTTTATCGGCAAATGCAGTTTGGGCACAAACCAAAGCTGTAAAAAAGCCTATCGTGATTTCTACATGGGACAGTGGAATTCCGGTGAACGAGGCAGCCATGGAGGTTTTAAAAAATGCCAAAGGGAGAGCCCTTGACGCAGTGGAAAAAGGGGCCAATAACATAGAGGACGCCATAAACTGCTGTGTAGGATTGGGTGGCAATCCTGACAGAGAAGGTAAAGTGACGCTGGATGCGTGCATTATGGACGAAAAAATGAATTGTGGAGGTGTGGCTTTTATGGAGAACATAAAGCATCCAATTTCGGTAGCTAGAAAAGTAATGGAAGACACGCCTCATGTACTGCTGGTAGGTGAGGGTGCCAGGCAGTTTGCCATTGAAAAGGGCTTTAAAGTGGAGGAAGATAAACTTTCAAAAGACGCAGAAAATGCCTATAAAAATTGGTTGCAAAAGTCTGAATATAAGCCTGTTAAAAATATTGAATTAGAGCAAAATAAAGCCATGCAGAAAGGAAAAGGGCCTTTTGCACCTAATATGCTCGAGAATGGTGATTTTAACCACGACACCATGGCTTTGCTGGCCTTAGACCAATCCGGCAACCTCTCAGGAGCATGTACTACCTCGGGCATGGGCTTTAAGATGAGAGGACGTGTTGGGGATTCGCCCATTATTGGAGCAGGATTGTATGTTGATAATGCGGTAGGAGCCTGTACTGGCTCTGGACAAGGAGAGGAGGTGATCCGAATAGCTGGTGCAGCCATGGTAGTAGAATTTATGCGTCAGGGTAAATCGCCAGAAGTGGCCTGTAAAATGGCCGTGGAGAGGCTAGTGAAGATAAATCCCAAAAAAGCAAAGGATTTTCAGGTAGGTCTTATCGCCTTAAATAAATACGGACAATATGGAGCCTATGCAGTAAATCCTGGGTTTGTTTTTTCGGTGACTACTGCTCCCGGTAATGGTAAGATTATCAAAGCCAAAAGTTATTTTTCTTGATAAAAAACAAATGCCTCATTTTTAATTATTTAAAAATGAGGCATTTAATTTGAGATTTTCTATACTCAAACAGTTATGTCTTTCTCTTTTGGGATCAACGTAAGTCCCCAAATGGCCAGTATTAAGGCCATTACAACGGTACCCCACGCAAAGGCCGTTTCAACTCCTCCAAAAATGGCCATGGTGTGTATAATGATCAGGAAAATATTGGCAAATGTTCCTAGAACTACCAAGGCATGCCGAGCAATGGATGGCCCTGATTTGCGTGCAAGCCAGTTAGCAATGGCCACCGCCAGTAACATAGAACCGTAGCCTTGAGCGACTATTTTGGACCCTTCGTTGGTCCAATCGGGGTTTGTGAGGTATTCTTGCCCCAAAAAGTCAGGAAAGAAAAACAATGCGATGCCGAAAATGAGACAAATAATAGCCTCAACTGTAAAGAAGTTTTTGGTGTTCATATATTTTTAGGGTTTTATAATGAACACATATTAAAGCATTTGTATGAAATATGCAAATAAAATTATCAAAAGGGACAATAAAAGTGCCTAAAGCCAGGTAAGCTACACTTCATGTGGTATCACTCTGCACCATAAATTAAAGTACTACAGTTTTCTTCTCTTAAAACAGAAACCGCCTGCTTGTGTAAAATATCGGCTGTTATTTCCTCAATTTTTTCTTTGTCTTGGTTGCAATAATTCACATCTCCAGCATTTGCAGCAAAAGCAATATTCATGACTCTGTTGAGAAGTTCGACCTCTCCAAAAGCACTTGTGGCCATGGCTTGGTGTTTTACTTTTTCGAGTTCTGTTTCGGTTATATTGGCGTTTTTGATGTTTTCAATTTCTTCATTCAACGCATCCTCGGCGATTTTTAAGTCTACTCCTTGGTTGAGATTACCACTTAGCACAAACATCCCTGGGTCGAGAGAGCCTGTGGTATAGGCCGAGATATTGTTGAAGAGTTTAGCCTCTTTTACAAGTTTTTGATGCAATCGAGCCGATTTTCCTCTTCCTAAAACATCGCTAAGTAGATCTATAGCGTGATAGTTGGCGTCATATCTACCCGGAACATGAAAAGACTTGTAAATAGCATTTAAGGGAACTTTAGCCGTAGTTTCCAGTCGCCTTGCGGCTGTTTGTATGGGCTCAAAGGGTAAATTCCTGGTATTGATTTTACCTGCTGGAATATCTCCAAACCATTTTTTTGCCAATGTTTCTATTTGTGAGACCGACACCTTACCGCCAACCACCAGAGTTGCGTTGTTTGGCAAATAATGAGAATAGAAAAATTCTTTAACATCCGTCATGGTTGCGTTTTCGATGTGGCTGATTTCTTTACCAATGGTAGCCCACCTATAGGGATGCACTTCGTATGCCAACGGCCTGAGTTTTAACCAAACATCGCCATAGGGTTGGTTCAAATATCGCTGTTTGAATTCTTCAATAACCACACTTCGTTGTACTTCAAGCACTTTTGGGTCAAAAGACAGGCTCAGCATTCGGTCCGATTCCAACCAAAATGCCGTTTCGAGATTTTCCACAGGAAGTGTAATATAGTAGTTGGTTATATCGGGAGAGGTGAATGCGTTATTTTCTCCGCCAACTCTTTGCAAAGGTTCATCGTAGGACGGAATATTTTTAGAACCTCCAAACATCAAATGCTCAAAAAGGTGTGCGAAGCCTGTTTTGTTGGGATTTTCGTCTCTTGAACCTACATTGTAACAGATATTGAAGGCTGCAATTGGACTGGTTGGATCTTCGTGTACATAAACTTTTAGGCCGTTGTTGAGCTCGAAATGTTGAAATTGAATCATCAAATACTTTAATTTGGTGTAAATTTATGGCTAATTTTACGATTTAAAAACAAAAAGATAATACCGCTTTAATTTGTCAATCCGACTTTTTGCTTTGCAAATAGTGTCCTTGCGGTTAAAAACATCAAAATATGAAATTCAGAATAGGGCACGGTTATGATGTGCATCAGTTAGCGGAAGGATACGAACTCAGTTTAGGTGGAATAAAAATACCTCATACAGTAGGCTCCATGGGGCATTCTGACGCCGATGTGCTTCTACATGCGATTTGCGACGCACTTTTGGGAGCACTTTCGCTGGGCGACATTGGAAAGCATTTTAAAAACACAGACCCACAATGGAGAGGAATGGATAGCAAAGTTTTCCTTACCAAAGTAACCGAAATGATAGGGGAGAAGGGTTATAAAGTAAGCAATATTGATAGTACTTTGATTTTGGAGGAACCCAAAATAGGTAAATACATTCCAGAAATGAAAATTGCCATAGCTAAGTGTTGTAATATTGAGCCAGACGATGTTTCTATCAAAGCAACAACATCAGAGACGATGGGTTTTGTGGGCAAGAAAGAAGGCTTGGAGGCACACGCAGTGTGCTTGGTTTATAAAGTTTGAAAAAAAATCAATGAGAGTTCATTGCTCTCATTGATGACCATATTATAAAATTCTTACCTCTTCTTCTAGAAAAATGGATTCTCTGTCCGTCTGGAAGAATTAATGCTTTTTCTTCTATTTTTTCTACCAAATCAAGATTTACAATACTCTGGCGGTTTATTCTGACAAAATTTTTGAAAGGGCTAAGCCGATTTTCAATGATTTTGAGCGTAGTAGAACTCAGTATTTTCTTGCCGTCTGCCAATAATATTTGTGTATAATTCAGGTCTGATTCAAGATGTAAAATATCGGTTGGTGAAAGATATTTTCGGCTGCCCACATGTACTTGTGGGCAGTTTTCTATGTACTTTATGGTTTCCATGGTATTTGATTTATTCTGTGTAGGTTAGTACTACTTTTATAGGTCTGCTAAGTATATTACCGCTATTGGTCGGGTGGTTGTACACCCTTATGTTTACAGAGTTGATTTCTGTATCAAACTGGCGTTCAGTAAAATGCAGGTGATTGCTTTTTACCCATACTCCACCTCCTGCAACTTCCACCAATACTGTGTAATCAATTATCTTGGAGGCAGTTAGTCCATGTGGGAAACTAGAATCGCCGCCTTCCAAAGCCGATGTGGTGCTGGTAATTGTTTTCATTTTTATTTTGGGTGCCGAGATTTCACTTCCCAATTTTGTGTAACCTGCCACTTCAATATTTCCGTTGCCTTTCAAGTCTAGAATGGGCGTAGTTCCGTTATAATCAAAAGACAGAAAATTATTGGCGGCAGTGGCACTATTGAGACTAAAATACTGTCCAAAATATCGGCTTGCTGTCAAATTAGTCATTTTTACCATACCATTGTTGGCATCCACTGCGGTTACTAGATTAATGTGTGGTTTTGTGGCATTATTTTCAGTATCATGAAATACCTGGAACCTCGCTGTTGGAGCACCACCAAAGAAACTGTTAATGCCAACATTTCCAGTTGGAGTGATATTCACCACTGGGGCATTATTTGCTCCTAAAAAGAGCTGAGTATTTTCTTTGTTCATCACCCTAGCGGCATTCGGATGTAAGACATCTGTATTTGATAAAATTTGTAATTCCAGACCATCTCCATCAAGACTTCCGGTATTTACGCTGGTTAACTTAATATTGGTCATGGTTCCGCTGTTATTTTCATGAACATGTAGGTTTTTTGTTTCGGTTTGAATTCCTACACCCACTTTTCCAAAAGGATTCAAAGCAAGAGAAGCATAGGTAGAGGTACCGTAGGCGAAGAGCATGTAATCGTCAGAAATACCTGTATCGAAAACATCTCCCTGAATATCCCAATAACGATTATTGGGAGGTGTAGAGGCCGAACCGATCATTCTAATTCTAGGGTAATTGCTTCCCGATTCTTTAATCAATAAATGCACTTTCGAATCTGTATTACCTAGTCCTGCAATTTCATGAAAAGCGGAAAAATTTGTAACAGCTACACTTTTTGCTCCTAAACCTCGCTGGGTAGAGATTTTAGATTCAGATAGAGCTTCGGTGTTTGTATTTGGAGAAACTGTTGAAGTAGCCTCCTTGCTATTCTGCGAGAAAACAGGTATCGAGAATGAGATAACGAGCAATGAATAAATAATTTTTTTCATGATTTTTTTAGTTTAATTTTTACGAACAGAGATTGATATTTCAATTTTGAAATTCATTTTTCTACCTATTTATATTTTAAAAATTTAGATGTACTTATCAATTTGAGTATTTCACAGTTGTGATAAGAATTCTGTTTTAGCATCAATGTTGGCATCATTGCCATATCATCATTGCTTATTTCATCACCCTCTGTATCACCCACGAAATGGACATACTTGAGTAATTTCCCGAGGTTATATTCACTTCAGTAAACTTTCATCAGATTGAAGAACTGGTGTGTTTTGCCAATTGGCGTATGCAGAAATAAGATCTAAATGGCTTAGGATTCTTACTGTTTTCATGATTTAATGAGATTTTGTTTTGTTATCGAAATAATATTACAAAATTGCACAAGCGTAAAATCACAAAGAATCCTATGAAATAAGGATTTAGCATCCTCAAATTTGGGGATATTTGATTTTTAACAAACAAAATTTGTGAAATCTAAACTTTACTCTCTTCTAATTTTTGCTTTATTGAGCGGTCAAATTTCGGCTCAATCAAAAAAGTCAATAGATAGTTTGAGAGCAAAGTTGAGGGAAATTGAAAAGAATGATACGACTTTTTTTACAGTAAATTCCACTTTTTTTGTTGACTATTATTTTAAAGTCAATATCGATTCTGCCATTTATTTTATTCAAAAATCGATTGATATAGCCAAAAGGAGAAAATGGGCTGAGAGTGAGGTGCAATTAATGAATCAGATGGCTTTTGCTTACCAACAAAAAGGTTTGATTTATAAATCTATTGATCTTAATTACAAGGCATTAATTCTAGCCAATAAACTCAATAAGCCCCATCTAACTACATACATCAATAGAGTTTTAGGGACTTCATATTATGACTTGAAAAAATATGATAAAGCTCGTGAATTACTCAATTCTGCTTACCAATTAGCATTAAAATATACAAATCACTACGAACAGTTGGCTACGCTGAATGCATTGGGTAATTTGGCGATCGAAACTGCTGACTATAAAATGGCAGAACAGTTTTATAGGAAAACAATAGCTGTAGCCGATGAATTAAATGACAATCATTCAAAAGCTATTGCTTTTCATAATCTGGCTCATGCTTTGAGTTTGCAGAATAGGTTCAATGAAGCTTTGCCGTTGTTTGAAGAAAGCATAAAAATGCATACTCAGGAAAAAGCGACCAACTCTTTAAGCAGTGTTTATGTTGATTTGGCCTCACATTATTTCAGACAAAACAAATATGAAAAGTCCTTAGCTTCGGGAAATATAGCTTTTGAATTGGGCCAGAAAGGAGGTTCAGATGAATTTCTAACCAATAGTTTATATTGGAAATATAAAAATTTACAAGCGTTAAATAGGCACAAAGAGGCATTGGTGGCTTTTGAAAACTATATTAAACAAAAGGAACTATCAACCCAGGAAGAGGTGGATAAACGCGTAAAATCCCTACAACTTGAGTACGATCTTTCTCAAAAGGAAACTGAGATTTTGAGTAAGAATCTTGATTTGGTGAAAAAAGAAAACCAAAACCTTTCCTTGCAAAAAAATAGGACATTTTTAATTCTCTTGGTGCTTGTGATGCTGTTGGTAGCCGGATTTTTATTTTACAATAGATTTAAATTAAGAAACTTAAATGCAGTTTTAGATACTAAAGTTAGAGAACGAACTACAGAATTAGAAAATGCAAACGAGGTTTTAATTCGAAAAAACGAAGAAATTAGTCAAGCCCTATTTACAGGTCAAACTATTGAACGTAAAAGAGTTGCAGTAGAACTGCACGACAATCTTAGCGGTTTATTATCGGCCATTAAAATGAGTTTTGCAGCAATAAATACAAAAAATTATACCGAAAAAGAGAAAGAAATCTATTTAGGTCTAAAAGACATGATGAATAATGCCTACACAGAGGTAAGGAATATTTCACACAATATTATGCCCGAAGAACTGGAAAGGATTGGTCTCCAAGCCACTATTGATAACCTGATTAAAAAACTAAATACTTCTAATCAGATTCAATTTACCTTCTGCGATTTGGTCAAAAAGAGGCTAGATTCAAAATTTGAACTCAACTTGTACAGTATTGCCCTTGAAATCATTAACAATATCATCAAACATTCAAAAGCCACTGCAGCAAATATAACTCTTGAGGCTGTTAATAATTCTGTTAGACTAAAGGCAAAAGACAACGGAATAGGGGTCGGTAACGAAATTACTAATGGTCAGGGAATGAAAAATATGAAAACTAGAGTGCAAGCATTAAATGGAGAAATGGAAATTAAAGCTGAAAATCAAACAGGAACAGAAATAATCATTACTATCCCTGTTTGAAAAATTCATTATCCTGTTATGAAACCTTCTACAAGGAATTCAATTTTGGGAGGGACGGATGGAGATCTTGGAGGTATATTTTCAGTTCCTTTCCAACCAACTCTGAAGTTTTTAAATTTGGGCATTTTTAACGCTTTAAAATCTTCATCGGATAAGGAAATCAGTATTTCATCTTCAGTAGATTTTTTGCCCGGAACATAAAACAAAACCGCACTTTTTGGAATTTTATACTCCTTTGGTTTTAAAGATGGTTTGGAATTTGCCAAAAAAATGGTGATAAAGTTATCATTTGGGCTATGGTAAACCTCTCCTTTGAATCTTAAAAAAACAGTTTCTTTACTCATGGTGTTATTCTTTTTGATGTAAAATAGAAGCTTTTTGGTCTTTCAATCAATCCCCAAATTTGAGGATTTTTATATAATTCCAAACTTTAAGGCAAATTTCACGAGTCCCACTGATGAATTTACGCCGATTTTTTGGAACAAATGTTTTCGGTGAGTTTCTACGGTACTTGGGCTAATGAAAAGTTTTTCGGCAATTTCTGTCCCTGACTTTTCAGCCACAATGAGTTTCAAAACCTCAATTTCTCTTTGTGAAAGTTCTACTTTAGGTAGTTCGTCGGCCATTTCTTCGTTCTGGATTTCTGCCAATTTATCCATAGCGAGGTCATTGTAGTAGCGTTTTCCTTTGGCCAAATTAAAAATCGCAGCTTCTAATTCTTCTTTTTCCGCACTTTTGAAAATATAGCCCATCGCTCCGGCCCGTAAGGCATCTTTGATGGTTTCGCCTTCTTCGGATACCGATAAAACCAGAATTTTTATGGCTGGATATTGCGTTTTAACTTTGATGGTCAACTCAATTCCGTTCATTACAGGCATACCAATGTCGGTCATAATGATATCTGGAATCTGTTTCTCCAAAAAACTCAATGCATCTCTTCCGTTGGCAGTTTTGCCTATTACTTCTACACCTTCAATAGTTCCGACCAACAGTGCCAGACTTTCGCACAATATTTTATGGTCTTCTACAATCAGGATTTTTAGTGGCTCAGGCATTTTATGATTTTGGGTTTTTTGTGCAAAATAATTGCATCTGAACAAATATATTTATTAGTTTCAATAAAATCGAATATTTGACCACCATAAACAGTATTCTTCCCGTTCATTTTAAAAAAATGATTATTTTTGTAAAAAAAATAACAAATGGAAAATCGCCTTAATGGAGTAGGTGTAGCTTTAATAACACCATTTAATGAAGACAATACAATAGATTTTACTGGTTTAAAGAAACTTATAGATTTCAATGCTGAGAATGGCACCGATTATTTTGTGGTAAACGGTACAACCGGAGAGTCGGCTACCACTACCAATGAGGAGAAGCTGGCCATTCTTGACTTTGTAAAGAAGAATAATTCTAAAAATTTGCCAATTGTTTACGGAGTTGGGTCAAACAACACCGCCGAGGTAATCAATAAGCTTAAAACAACCGATTTGTCGGGCGTTGATGCCATTTTATCGGTATGTCCATATTATGT
Source organism: Leadbetterella sp. (assembly GCA_035299025.1). Taxonomy (GTDB): domain Bacteria; phylum Bacteroidota; class Bacteroidia; order Cytophagales; family Spirosomataceae; genus Leadbetterella. The sequence goes on along the minus strand of DATGXK010000007.1, from coordinate 1,321,539 downwards.
AAAACCCTCTCAGGCGGGAATAATCGCTCATTTTACTGCCATAGCCAATGCTTCACCACTGCCTATAATACTTTATAACGTACCGGGCAGAACCGTCACTTCCATGCAGGTGAGTACCATAATGGAGCTTTCGCAGCATCCAAACATTGTGGGCCTTAAAGACGCCTCTTGTAGCATGGAAATAGCACTAGAACTTTCGAAAAAACTTCCGGCCGATTTTCTTTTGGTTTCGGGTGATGATAATCTGGTAACACCTCAAATAAGTTTGGGGTACAGAGGCGTTATTTCGGTTATAGCCAATGGTTTTCCGAGAGAATTTGCAGAAATGACACACGCCGCTCTGGCAGGAGATTTCAAGACGGCCTCCAAAATTCAAGAACGTTTCTTAGATTTCGATACACTACTATATGTTGAATCCAATCCTGTGGGAATCAAAATGGTTTGTGAAATCCGCGGAATTTGTGATGGAAGAGTAAGGCTACCTTTGGTAAAAGCTACCGACGGTCTTAGAAACCAGCTTATAGAATCCATGAAAAAGGAGGGATTCTTAAACTGATGAAGCTAAAACTGGCATTTGTCTTCTTTGTAGTTTCTATCCAAACTTTTGGGCAGAATCCTGACATAGATATTCTGAAGGAAATAAACCTCAATAGAAATGCGAGTTTTGACTCCAAAATGCAGTTTTTAACCAACACTTCTGATTTTGTTGCTCTGGGTACGCCAATAACACTCTTGACAGTTGGATTTATAAAAGACGATGCCAATCTGAAAAAGGAGGGATTGAATGCAGCTGTGGCTGTGGTAGGCACTTACGGGCTGGGATATATTCTTAAAAATACGGTGAAGAGAAACCGACCTTATGTTACCTACCCTTTTATTCAGAATTATAAGGTAGAAAATGACAGCTCTTTTCCTTCCGGAAGTACTTCTATTGCTTTTTCGTCAGCTACAAGTTTGTCACTGATTTATCCAAAATGGTATGTTATAGCACCCTCTGCACTTTATGCAGCAGGCGTGGGGTATTCGCGTTTACATTTGGGTGTGCATTACCCATCCGATGTATTGGCTGGAGCCCTGATAGGTGTAGGTTCCGCTTTTGTTTCTAGAGGACTCAACAAAATGTTGTTGAATGAATTTCGAAAAAGAAAGCTTAAAAAGTCAACTTATTGAGTGCAATGTTTGTTAGCTTTTTATAAATGGACAAAAAAGACAAAATAATAGGATACATAAAAAAGCTCGGATGGGCCGGTTTTTTCTTCTTTCTGATAAAGGGACTGACGCTTTATGTTCTATTGCCTTTTTTGATAGCCAAAGGTCTAATAAACTGTGAATAAAGTCTTTAGGGGCTTTGAAATATGGCAAAGCACAAAATAGTTTTTTCTCAAAATATAGATAATAATCTTCTTGAAGTATTAGAAAAAGAAATAGGGTTTGATCACGAACTTCAGCCAGATTCTTTAACGATTGACACAGACGAACTGAGCGATTTTCTTACTGATGCAGTACGCATTTTGCATAAAAATAAAGTAAATTTCCCTACTGAAAAACACACTTTCAAGGTGTTGGGTTATAGTTGTGCATCATGTGCCAATAGTGCCGAAACCGTCCTGAAATATGTAGATGGCGTATATTTTTCTTCTGCAAATTATGCCAATCACTCTGTAACGATAGCATATTTGCCAGAAATGACGGGTACTGAAGATTTCAAAAAAAGCTTAAAAGAAATTGGTTTTGATTTGGTGTCTGACAATAACTTTGAAAAGGCCAATCTCGAAAAAAGTATAATTCAAAAGCGAGAGCTTATTGCTTCTGCATTCTTTGCCATTCCGCTTTTTGTGGTCGGCATGTTTTTCATGGAATGGCATTTTGGCCAATACCTTATGTGGTTTTTGAGTACGCCTTTGGTTTTTTATTTTGGTCGACATTTTTTTGTAAATGCCTGGAATAAAGCCAAACGGTTTGAGTCAAATATGGACACATTGGTAGCCTTGAGTACTGGTACTGCTTATGTTTTCAGCGTTTTTAATCTATTCTTTCCACACGTCTTTCACCAGCATGAACATGCCCAAATATATTTTGAATCTGCCGGAATCGTTGTGTTTTTTGTTCTTTTAGGCAAATATCTTGAAGATTCTGCCAAAAACAGAGCCTCGGATTCTATCAAGAAATTGATGCAGATGGACGAGCAAACTGTGAAAGTGCTGATGGGTAAAGAAATACAAGATACACCTATTGATGAAGTAAGGTTTGGTGAAAGGGTCAGGGTTTTGCCTGGTCAAAAAATCCCTTTAGATGGTATGGTGATAGATGGAAATTCGAGTGTAAGTGAGAGTATGATTTCGGGAGAACCTCTTCCGAAATCCAAAAAAAGTGGCGACTATGTATTTGCCGGAACGCTAAACATCGAAGGTGTCATAGATTTTGAAGTTAAAAAGACGCATCAGGAAACCTACCTAGCTGGTATTATCAACAAAGTTGAGGAAGCTCTCTCATCCAAGGCACCGATTCAGAAAAAGGTAGATAGGGTTTCGAGTGTGTTTGTGCCCGTGGTTATAGCAGTTGCCGTTTTGAGTTTTGTGTTGTGGTATTTTGTATTAAATGATACCAATATGGCTTTTTTGTCATTTGTTACGGTATTGGTGGTTGCCTGTCCTTGTGCCATGGGTTTGGCCACACCCACAGCCTTGATGGCCGGAATCGGAAGAGGGGCAGCAAATGGCATTTTGATCAAAAATGCAGAGTCGCTTGAAAGAGCAGGGAAAATTACCGATATCGTTTTGGACAAAACCGGAACTATAACTTCTGGCAAGCCAACGGTATTGAATGTTAGATGGTTAGATAAGACCAAAGCCTCTGTTTTGAAATCTTTGGAGATGAATTCTACCCACCCTTTGGCAACTGCGATCGTCAGAAATCTAGATGGAGAAGAGTCCATCAACATTTCGGATGTGGAGAATTTTCCAGGGAAAGGGATGAAGGGAATTTATAAGGATAAGGCCTATTTTGCTGGAAATAAAACGTTTATGACAGAGAATGGAGTTTCTGATCAGGACTTGCTCGAGGTTTTATCTATAAATTCTGTGGTTTATTTTGCTTCAGAAAATAGAATTTTAGGTGTTTTTGAAATAGGCGACGAACTTAAGCCACAGGTTAGTAGTCACCTCAAAGAATTCAATGAAAAGGGTATTGAAGTACATCTACTCTCTGGAGACAACAATAGTGCAGTAGAAACCATGGCCAATTCTCTTGGAATTCGGAGTTTCAGGGGTAATGTTTTACCTGAGGAAAAGGCACAATATATAAGCGAGCAGAAAGCGGATAATAAAATTGTGGCTATGGTGGGAGATGGGGTAAACGATACCTTGGCTTTTACTGTGGCCGATGTATCAATAGCTATGAGTGATGGAGCAGATGCCGCTAAAGAAGTGGCCGATGTTACCATCTTGGGCGATAATTTGTCCAGAGTAATTTCGGCCATTCAGCTCTCCAAAAACACCTCAAAAATTATCAATCAGAATCTTTTTTGGGCGTTCATCTATAATGTTTTGGCCATTCCTGTGGCGGCGGGTGTTTTATATTCCAGTACAGGATTTATGATGCAGCCCATGTTGGCCAGTGCAGCCATGGCTTTGAGCTCAATTAGTGTAGTTAGCAATAGTTTAAGATTAAAAATAATAAAAATATAAGATGAAATTCAAATCGAATATTAATTGTCAAAACTGTGTTTCAAAAGTAAAAAACACCCTGGATACTTTGGTAGGAGCAGAGGCTTGGAACGTAGACACCGAAAATCCAGCCAAAATATTAAGCATCAGCAACAGCCAAGTAGCGGCTTCCGAAATAATCAATAAACTAAAAAGGATAGGTTTCGCGGTTGAGGAAATTGGGTGAAACCAGTTTATATTCCTTATGAATACAACAAAAGCCCCTGTTTGTTGGGGCTTTTGTTTTGCACTTGCTTTTGATTATTTAATCACACCTAACTCAATAATTCAAAGCTGGGCTTAACCACCTTTCAGCCTCTTCAATGGCTATCCCACGTTTTTTGGTATAATCTTCCACTTGATCTTTTTCTATTTTTCCTAGTCCAAAATACTTGGATTGTGGGTGCGAATAGTAAAAACCGCTAACAGCTGAAGCTGGCCACATAGCTAGGCTTTCGGTTAGTGTGACGCCAATTGTATTTTCTACATCCAAAAGCTTGAATAAATCGGTTTTCAAGGTATGGTCTGGGCAAGCAGGATAACCTGGGGCTGGTCTAATACCTTGATATTTTTCTTTTATAATTTCCTCATTGTTAAGACTTTCTGTGCTGGCGTAGCCCCAAAGGTCTGTTCTTGTCTTTTTGTGTAAAAGTTCGGTAAATGCCTCAGCAAATCTATCGGCCAAAACTTTGAGCATAATAGAATTGTAATCATCATGATTAGCCTCAAAGGCTTTTGCACGGTCTTCAGCCCCAAAAATACCTACCGCAAATCCTCCAAAATAGTCAGTTTTTCCGACAGAAACTGGTGCAATGAAGTCAGCGAGAGAGATATTTGGAATGCCATCACCTTTTTTGCCTTGTTGTCTCAGATGTTGAAATTTCGCCAAAGTTTGCTGTGTATCTGCTTTGTAAACCGTATGGTCGTGGGCCAGATTTGAACACGAACTTGTATGACCTTCATTGTGTTTTTCAAATCCATAGATGATTTGCGTATCGTCGTTTTCTACATTGCTTGGCCAGAAACCTACCACACCGTTGGCTTTTAGCCATTTCTCTGAAATGATTTGCTTTAACATCATTTGGGCGTCATCGAAAAGCTTTTGGGCTTCAGTTCCGACTACTTCATCTTTTAATATTTTTGGATAATGTCCATGCAAATCCCAAGATTGGAAGAAAGGCGTCCAGTCTATAAATTCTGCAATTTCTTTCAAGTTGTAGTTTTCAAAAACTTTGGTACCGAGGAATTTTGGTTTGGTGATTTGTGTATTTTCCCAATCTATCCTCAGTTTATTCTGGCGGGCTTCAGAAATTCTGATGTAAGCTTTAGCCGTTTGGCGACTTTCATAGTCTCCCCTAAAACGTTCATAGTCAGCCTTTACTTCTTTTACGTAATTCTCCGAAAGCTCCTTGCTTAACAAATTACTCACAACAGGCACTGACTTAGAAGCATCCAAGACATGAACTACTGGTCCAGAATAGTAAGGGTCGATTTTAACGGCCGTATGTACTCTTGAAGTAGTCGCACCTCCGATAAGTAGTGGAATTTTCATTCCTCTTTTCTCCATTTCTTTGGCCATGTACACCATTTCGTCAAGCGATGGCGTTATCAAGCCACTCAAGCCGATGGCGTCAACATTGTGTTCGACGGCAGCCTCAAGAATTTTCTCTGCCGGAACCATCACCCCGATGTCAATGATTTCGTAATTGTTACATGCAAGCACAACTCCTACAATATTTTTTCCAATATCATGCACATCGCCTTTTACTGTGGCGAGCAATACCTTGCCATTGTTTGTACTCAAGTCGCCACTTTTTAGTTTTTCGGCTTCAAGAGCGGGTAGGAGGTAAGCCACTGCTTTTTTCATCACCCTGGCTGATTTAACCACTTGTGGGAGAAACATTTTTCCTGAACCAAACAAATCCCCAACCACGTTCATGCCGTCCATCAGAGGACCTTCGATAATATGCAAAGGCACGGGATATTTTTCCAAAGACTCTTGCATGTCCTCGTCTATGAATTCGATAATGCCTTTAACTAAAGCGTGTTCAATACGCTTTTCGAGTGGGTAGCTTCTCCATTCTTGGGCTACAGTTTCGGTTTCTTTGCTGCTGCCTTTTAGGCTTTCTGCTAAATCTAAGAGACGCTCTGTTGCATCTTCTTTTCTATTTAAAAGTACATCCTCTACTGCTTCTAATAGGTCTTTTGGGATATCGTCGTAAACTTCTAACATGCTAGGGTTTACGATGCCCATGTCCATCCCAGCTTGCGTGGCGTGGTATAGAAAAGCAGAATGAATGGCTTCTCTCACCTTGTCATTTCCACGGAAAGAGAAAGACACATTACTCACACCACCACTCACGTGTGCATGAGGAAGATTTTCTTTTACCCATTTGGTGCCTTCGAAGAATGAGATTGCATTGATTTTGTGTTCTTCGATACCAGTGGCAACGGGGAATATATTCAGGTCAAAAATGATGTCTTGAGGTGGAAAGTTTACTTTTTCTACCAAAATATCGTACGAGCGTTTGGCTATTTCAATTCTTCTGGCTGTGGTATCTGCCTGGCCATCTTCATCAAAAGCCATTACGATTACGGCTGCTCCGAATTTTCTAACTATGTTTGCCTGACGGATAAATTCTTCCTCGCCAGCTTTAAGGGAAATGGAGTTTACAACGCCTTTACCTTGAACACATTTCAAACCAGCCTCAATAATCTCCCATTTTGAAGAGTCAACCATAATCGGCACTTTCGAAATCTCCGGTTCGGAGGCAATGAGGTTCAAGAAGGTCGTCATAGACTCTATTCCATCCAACATACCCTCGTCCATATTAATGTCTATCACATTTGCACCGCCTTCTACTTGGTCTTGTGCAACCGAAAGTGCTTCTTCAAATTGTCTATTTTTTATCAATCTCAAGAATTTCTTAGATCCCGTGACGTTGGTTCTTTCACCCACGTTTACAAAGCCAAGTTCTTTGGTCAAAGTCATTGGTTCCAAGCCACTTAATCTCAAATGAGGTTCAATGGTTTTAGGTTGCCTTGGAGCATATTCGCCCGCTATTTTTGCAAATTCTCTGATGTGATCTGGTGTTGTACCGCAGCATCCACCCAAAATGTTTACATATCCTTCTTCTAAGAATTCGCGAACTTGCTCGGCCATATAAGCAGGCGATTCATCGTATTGGCCCATTTCGTTTGGCAAACCGGCGTTTGGATAAACACTCACCATACAGTCAGCCACTCTTGAAAGTTCGGCTAAATACGGTTTCATGGCTCTTGCTCCCAAGGCACAGTTGAGCCCTATGGACATCAGATTTCCATGAGAAACTGAGTTATAGAATGCTTCCGAGGTTTGTCCCGTAAGTGTGCGTCCAGATTGATCGGTGATGGTTCCTGATACCATTATGGGCATTTCGAAACTCGGATCTTTAAGTTTTCTTTCATCAATAACCTCTGTGGCGGCATAAATGGCGGCCTTACAGTTTAATGTATCTGTAACGGTTTCGATCAATAACAAATCCACTCCACCATCAATGAGGGCATTAACTTGCTCCTTGAATGCTATCAAAAGTTCATCAAAAGTGATAGCTCTAAAGCCTGGGTTGTTCACATCTGGAGAAAGCGAAGCCATTTTCGTAGTTGGACCCATGGAACCAGCAACAAATCTTGGTTTGGCAGGATTAGCTTTTGTATATTCATCAGCAGCCTTTCGTGCTACTTTTGCACCTTCAAAGTTGATTTCATATACCAAATCTTCCATATGGTAGTCGGCCATGGCTACGGTGGTTCCGCTGAAAGTATTGGTTTCGAGTATATCCGCACCGGCGTCTAAATATTCTTTATGAATAGCCAAAATGACGTCTGGGCGAGTAATCGAAAGCAAATCATTGTTGCCTTTTATATCATGGGGAAAGTCTTTGAATCTTTCTCCCCTGTAATCTTCATCCGTGAGTTTATATCGTTGAATCATGGTACCCATGGCACCATCTAACACTAATATTCTATCTTTTAAAACGTCTGTAATTTTGCTCATGTAGCCTTTCTCTGAATTTTTGTTCAAAATTAATAAATAAAAGATAAAAAAATAAGTAATATTCTATAAATATAGATAAATTATCTATAAATGTTATTTTTTTTGAATACTTTATCTAAATTTGTGTTTCAAATATAGCATTATGATAAAATTAGACGAAACCGACAAAGACATTTTGAGGTATTTGCAACAAGATGCCAAGCTCACTACCAAGGAATTGGCCAGTAGGCTCAATCTTTCGCCTACACCTGTTTATGAAAGGATTAGGAGGCTTGAAGACCAGGGAGTTATAAAGAAATATGTAGCTCTGGTAGATCGTGAGAAAGTTGGACGAGATTTGATGGTTTTGTGTAATATCCGCTTGAAAGAACACGCCCAAGAGGCAGGTGCCAAGTTCGTAAAGGCAATTATAGGGATGTCAGAAGTAGTGGAATGTTTGAATATTTCGGGAGATTATGATTTTTTGATAAAAGTAGTAGTGAGTGACATGCGTGAATATCAGTCTTTTATCATGAATAAACTGGCATCCTTAGAAAATATTGGCTCTACCCAGAGCATTTTCGTTATGGGCGAGATCAAGAATGAGACGGCCTTTGAGCCTGAGTGAGTTGTTTTAGTGAGTGAATGATTAAATGCCTGAATGATAGAATGATTGTGTGAATGAATTATAGTTATCGATTCTATCTCAATTGATTACGTATTTACCAGATTTTTCAATTTTTATTTTGGGTAAGGTTTTGAATTCTTGAAAATACAAATACCCTTTCTGAATATCCTTCCATAAGGGATAATTAACATTTGTCAGTTCTTTTTTTATACGACTCTCTGTCATCTCAAACGGAAATATGTGCACTTCTATCTTTTTTTGACCGTTATTTCTTGCCTGAACGGCCAAAGCATAAACTTCCTTGATTTTGTCATCTGTCAAAGGAACACAACCTACAGTAACATCTGAGCCATGAATGAAAATATCGTTTCCAGGTTTTTCTTTCCCTAATATTTTGTCAGAGGCATTGGGGTAGTTAATTCCCAATGAAAGATGGTAGGTACTCACTGGATTAAATCTATCAATAAAATAAAAGCCTTCGGGCACTTGCAGGTCGCCTTCCGCTCTTTTTGGGCCAAGAATTCCTGATGACTTGGCCACTTCAAACGTTTTTAAAAGACTAAATTTCTCTTTATTTCCTGAACTAATCCAAATTTCGGTTTTCATTTCTTCTTTAAAAATCCGAATAAATATTCGAAAGCTTTGAGGATTAAATCCTTTTGATTTTATGAGTTTCTCTAAATCAGGCCATTTGGTTTCAAAAGCATCGTTTACTCGCTCATAGGTCATTTGTTTTTGCTTGAATGTTTGAGCTTTGGCCATCATGGTGAAAAGGAAAATAAAAGAAAGAAATAAGATTTTCATAACATAAAAAGTTTGGTGAAAATTAACAATAAAAGGTGTGAATTTCAAATTGTTGGCCTTGCTTACGGATAATTGTCTTGATTTTGTTTGTCTTTGATTTTCAAATGCTTAATTTTAAAGAGTTTATGTGATATAGTGCCGCTTTTCTTTTTCGATTAGGATTTTCAACTTGATAATAAAAAAAGATAAAATCGGTACATACTATTTACTGAATTTATTTAGCCCTGAATGAAAACAAAGCTGCTTTTACTATTTTTTCTGGCTTTTACTGCTCGAGCCCAAAGACCCCAGTTGCATCTTGTTTTGGCGGCTGATGTTGAGGATAATGCCTATACGGTCAGAAATTTTTCGAAAGAAGAAAAAATCAGAAGTATGTTTGAGTTAGTTTCAAAAGAATTGGATTTTGAGCTTAAAATCAAGTACTTACATACGCAGAAGTATGGTTTTTCTGCAAAAGGTGTGCTGGATACTTTGGACAATCTAAAAATTCTTACAAGGGATGACATCCTAGTTTTTTATTATCTGGGCCGTGGATTTTATCCTAAGCCCACTACAAAAGTGCCGCTTTTGGAGTTTCAAGACACCAAGAAAATGCTTTCGTTTGATCAAATCAGAAAGAAAGTTTCTACTTTAAAAACTAGATTAACCTTATTGGTGGCAGATTGTGATGAAACTTACTCACTTCTCAACCCCCAAGTTTTGCCTTACTCACTTTTAAAAACGGTTTTTCTGCCGCCCGATGTGGATGGAATACAGACTTCGAGCATTGATGACCATTTTTTGAGAGAAAATCTGGATGTCTCAGGGTTTCAAGAAAATCAAGTTTTAAAAAAATATTCTCTGGATTCTTTATATCGAGATAATTGTTTGGCTCAACTCCAAGCAATGTTAAGTACACATAATATCAATGACTTAGAAAAGAAATGGCATACTTCAGTTTTAATTAATCGACTCTCAAGCTATATAACCCAGCCTATTTCTACTCATTCTTCCTTCGAAGACAGATATAGGCTTGAGCAGATTTTAGAAATTGCTCCCCGAGAATATCGGACACAATCAATTTCTGAATATGATATGGAAATATTGGTTGATTCACTTTTTCGAAAACAAAAGATACTGGATTTTGACGATACTTTGAACTTGAAAATCAAGGAATTCTATCTATTCGAAAATAAGCCAAAGGTTTCAACCTTTTGGGATACAGAATCACCTGAAATGATTACTTATTGCCTGGAAACTTTAAATGAATTGAATAGGCTTATTGCTGCTTTTATACCGAATAAACCTCTTCAATTGCCCCAACAAAGATTGAAAATTATCTACAAAAGATTAGAATCTTACAAAAAATACGGCTTTCCAAATACTTCAGAAAATAGTACCAACTATCGCTCGACACAAATCATTAAACTACCTGGAGTTCCTTTAACCAATTATAAGTTGACCAATTTTGATCATGAGGATTTGGCCGTTTTGGTAGACAGTATTTTTCTGAAAAAACAATTATTGAATAACTCTGAACCATTATTTCAGAAATTAGATAGTTTGATAGATTATGCGAATCGGCCACAGATTTCTCCCTTAGAGCTTCTTTCGGAGAAAGAAATAGATAAATACTACAATACCTTAGATAGTTTGGAAGGCTATTTAAATTTAAAATCTGCCTTAAAAATGGATACAAGTTTGACCAAACGATTGAAAATTTTCCACAAGCGGTTAGAGAATTATAGGAAAGTAGGGTTCCCAGATAAGAATATTGTTGATTTAAAGGCTTTAGGCATTCTTAAGGAGGAAAGTATTACTTCTATTGTTGATGTTCTTTATAATTCAGGGAATTTACTCAAATTCAAAAATCCGCTTCAATCCAAGCTCGACAGTGTAATTGAAAATAAGCTCTCGTACCACACCTTGTTGTTGAGCAAAGCAGAATGGAATTATTATTTGAGCATTCTTAAAAGTTTAGACAGCCTAAAAATCATCAATGTGGAAGATTATGAAAAAAGTATATCCATTCAATTGGCAAAAAATAGGCTCCTACAGTATCCTGAATTTGGTTTTCCTGATAAAATAAAAAACTACCAAATTGAAATTAATAATATTGAAAAACATAGTTACGGTTACATTAATGAGGTAGATAAAAATGATAGAAGAAATAAGTATTACAATCCGATCATAGATAGCCTGTATCGTAGCCGCCAAATTCTAAATATATTGTCGCCTTTATATCGAAAAATTCATGAACTAATAAGGGCAGATTTGCCCAAAGGATACCCCATCAGGGAGGGAATGCAAGCTCGTGAGTCATATCTTCGACCCATTGTCAACCAGTTATTTTTGTCTGAATGTGGTATAATTGAGGTTGCCAGTGGTCATTCCAGAACCTTACAAAAAAATAAATACATTGGTAATTTTACTGATCAAGTGTACAAAAACTTTAACAATGTAATATCAAATACTACTCTGAATGATATAGGTCAACTGAGCCTATCGAAAATCTTTACGCCTCTTTCAAAACCATTTATTTTTGATTACAAAAGGCCTGTTCCGGTCATGTGTAATTTGGTAAGTACAACTCCACAGTTTCTACTTCCAGATTTTAAAAAACTACCTACTGAGTCACGGGTAAATGAACTATTTATGGATTATGTTCGAACTACTTCTTTACCAAAGAAAAAAGTTCTTAAAAATGAAATTACAGGTTATTTTGAAAGAGGTTCAGTTTTGAAAGTCAAGCCTCCCAAGTCAAACTCCAATACGATTTCCAGCAGCTCGAGCATTGGCTTAGAAGAATACTTTCAAAAACTGGATAGAGCACGGCCCAAAATTGACAGTGTTGAAGTAAGGGAAGGTTCGCTTAGGAGAAATAAAAATTTTTCGAAAATCATATCAATGATGTTGGTAGAAAACTGATTAAATATGAGGGTAGTAGTTATATTCCTTTTTTTTGTGTTTAACTCCGCTCTCGGACAAGGATGGATGACAGACAGCGTGTTGTCTTCCAAAATCCCTCAAAAGGCCGTAAATATTGGTCTGTTTGCAAATAAACTACCTCAAAAAGTTGATTTGTCGAAATATGTTCCTTCGGTGATAGACCAAGAAAACTTCGATACCTGTATTCCTGTGGCTACCACCTATTATCTACGCACCATGTTGGAGGCCATTCGTTTAGGTATTACAAATGAAAATGGTGACGTAGACGCTCTGAGATATTCACCCTCCTACATATATGCACTCATTAGGCGAGATTCAGTAAAAAAAGATTGTAAAACCTACACCTACATAGAAGACGCCATGGAGGCACTCAAAACAAAAGGTGCGGTCAAGTATGAACAATTACCCTATCCCAATTGTAATCCAGACTTGTCAAAATTTAAACCTGAAACGAGTTCACAAATATTAGATTATGTCAGACTTTTCAGTCTTATTGACGATGGAAACAAAGTGATTGCAACCAAGAAGTCTTTGGCCGAAAATCTGCCATTGGTGGTTGGCTTGCAGGTGAACGTAACGCTCAAGAAACTTGGCCGACTAGACTGGATTTGGCACAAAATTAAGGAGTTTTTTGGTTTGGAAGATGAAGAGTTTGCTCTTTGGAAACCAGAGGATGCCAATCTTATTCAAGGTCATGGTGTATGTGTGGTGGGATATGATGACACGAAGTTCGGTGGAAAAGGAGCATTCAAAATAGTTAACAGTAATGGGCCTCGTTGGGGCGATGATGGTTTTTTTTGGATTTTATATACTGATTATGAGCGGCTTGCAAAACAAGCTTATCAGGCTATTTTACCCAAAAATCCGAAGGGTGAAATGAAATTTGCTGGAGAAGTATCATTCTTGACCAACCAGTTTGGTTCTTCCCTAGACCAATTTAGTTCTGAAAATGAAGCCGAGGTTATAAAAAATTACAATTTGGATTCATCGAATTTTCTAACTTCCTACAATTTTAAGGAGCCCGTGGTGCATGGAAGTCAGTTTCGCTTTTTTGTCAAAACCGATAACGATTTTTACATTTATATTTTGGATGAAAACAAAGACGAAGATGAAGTGAATAAAGTTTTTCCCGATGAGTTTAGCGATTTAGATTTTTTCAAATTAAACGCTCTGTCTAAATACATTTTCCCATTAGAAAACAGTTGGAAACTATCAGGGCCAAAAGGCCGAGAAAAGGTGGTTTTCTTGTTTTCTCTAGAAAAGTTGGATATCAATAAGTATCAGGAAGAATTAAATCAACTGAAGGATGTTGCATTTGATCGAAAGATTAAAATGATTTTTGGAGATGAGCTGATATCTCAGGATTTTATTGATTATGATGGAAGAGATCCTAAGAAAATGAAGTTTGTAGTTTCCAAAAATCATAAAATTGGCTCAATTGTTCCACTTGTTTTTGCATACGATCACATTTGAAACAAAAAATGCAGCCCATAGACTGCATTTTGAATTCAATAGCTTAATGACTTTACTTTTTTGAATTTCCAGCATATTTTCCGCCCAGAAAACCTAAAATAGCCCCAACCACTAATCCGATAATCAAGAATTTGATCCATTCATTATCGTCACTGCCTGCACCTCCTCGGGCAGAGGGTTGGGCAAAAGCCATGATATTTGACAAGAAAACTAGGGAAAATAGTAATGATTTTTGAACTGAAGCTTTCATGATATTATATTTTAAGGGTTAAACTATATAAAGATAAATAAAATTAACTACTGGCAAAATTATCCTTGCAAAATTTACTGAATTACAGGGAGTTGTATGATGAATTTCGTTCCTTTTCCTTCTTCAGACTCTATATCCAAAGTGCCTGAATGTCCGTTGATAATTATATCTCTGCTCAATGATAAACCCAAGCCAGTACCTTGTCCCGTGGGCTTGGTTGTAAAAAATGGCTGGAAAATTTTATCTTTAATTTCATCCTTAATACCAGTACCATTATCTTCTACGGTTATTTTTACAAACTCTTTTCCTTCAATATTCTGTTTCTCGGTTTGTAGAATTACCTTTGGATGAAACTCTTTTTTATTTTCCGTTTTAGCTCTGCTGTTTACGGCATAAAATGCGTTGTTGAAGAGATTTAGCAAAACCCTTCCGATATCTCCATTATAAATTTTAATTTCAGGTAAGTTCTCGTCTAATTTGGTTTCAAATTCCGAATTAAAACCAGTGTATTTAGCACGCATTCCGTGGTAGGACAATCTCAAATATTCCTCCGAAAGTTGATTTATATTTGCCAAAGTCATCTCACTTTTTTGTCCCCTGGAGTGTTCCAGCATATTTTTGACAATACTACTTGCCCTATTTCCATGATTTTGAATTTTAGATAAATTGGTACTTAAGCTTTCAATCAAATCGTCTATATCATTTTTGTTTTTGGAAAGATTGTTTTGAAGTAAAGCTTTCAATTCGGCTGACAATTCAATACTTAATTCCGAAAAGTTTGTGACAAAATTTAATGGATTTTGAATCTCGTGAGCAATTCCGGCTGTCAATTCACCTAAGGAGGCTAGCTTTTCTTGAAGTATAAGTTGCTTTTGCGTGTTTTTTAGTTTTTCGAACGAAGCTTCTATTTCTAACTTTTGTTTTTCTATCAGATTTTTCTGGTCAGAAAGCTCTCTATTTGCTTTAGATTTGTTTTTGTTCAGCACATATAAATTAAGTACAACCATCGCCAAAATAGCTAAAAGCGAAATTATGATAGCTATTATCTGCTTATTTTTTAGTTCTTTTTTAGAAAATTCAAGTTCTTGCGATAAAATTTTCTCATTAAAAATCAGCTGTTGAATCTCTTGGTTTTTCTTAAAATTAAAGAGGCTATCCTTGGCAGCGGTGGCTTTTTTGAAATATTGAAGTGAAATCTCTGGTCGTGTTTTTTCGTACAATTCGGATAACAAAAAGCCAGATTCGGCTAATATTTCCAAATTTTTCGATTTTTCTGACAGTGTATTGGCTGCTTTTGCATAAATAAGCGAGGAATCCAAATCATTGGTCTTTTGGAAGGTTTTGGCCACCATATATTGTCCCATTGAAAGAATCCTGTCATTATTTGATTTTTTGGACTGATTGCTGCTCTCTCTAAAATATTTCAAGGCCTTTGAATATTCACCATTCTTGAATCGAATATTGCCGAGGTTGTAGAGTAATATTCCATTATCCTCGCTTTTTAGCTTCTTAGCCAACAGATAAGATTTTTCGGTGTAGAAATACGCTGAATCATAACGCTTTAGTTGTACATATTCGGCACCAATGTTCATCAGTGCCACTTGATTTAGTTCCTCATTTTTCAATTCGCCTGAAATTCTTGAAGCTTCTTTATAACACTCAATTGCTTTATGGTATTGCTTTTGTTCACCATAAACCACTCCAAGGTTTATTTGAGCTCTAGTGAGTCCTTCGAGGTCATTGATTTGTTTCGATAATTTTATGGCCTCAAAAAGTGTCATTAATGCTTTTTGGTGGTTTCCCATTCGACCATATATTCCACCAATTCTGTTTAAGCACCTGTTTTTGCCTTTTTCGAAGTTTATTTTATTTGCCAATTCCAAGCCCTCATTGGCATATTTCAATGCTTTTTCTAGGTCATTGTTCCAGAAATTTTTAGCTATTTGTTCGAACAGTAATACCTTTGTAGAATCCGGCATTTTTTCAGAAAGTTGTTGCTCCAGCGTAGATTTCTCGGAGTTATTTTGTCCATGCGTGCTGATTACATTCATAAACAAAATGAATAGAAGTAAGTATCCGAGGGTTTTCATGGAAGGGTTTGGGGCTTTTGGCTAAACAAATTTAGCAGATATTTCATTATTTCCTATCTATCTATCAAATACTTAGGTTGGCATGATTTTGGAATTTGAAGTTTAGAAATCGTTTCAATTAAACTTTTTTAAGAAAGTTTTCGTTAAAAAACCATAATGAAGCAAAAATTACAGAAAATATTTACTGTTTTTATGGTACTTACCATATTGGTAAGCTCTCATGCTTTTGCATATTATGAACACATTTGCCTGATTACTAATCATAAAACGATTTCGTTCGAAGCCAAAACATGTGCAGGTAAGTTTACTTTGAGGGAAGAGAGCAAAACACCGGAGTTCAAAAGGAGTTCTTGCTGCGAGCTAAGTTTTAAGGTTCAGAAACTAGACAACGCTCATCAAAACCATTATTCATTACCTGTTTTTGCTGCTTTAGAGGGAAGTTTTCAGATTCCAGCCTTTATATTTTCTAATTCTGGGGTTTCTTTAGAACAATCAGCCGTTTTAGCTTTTACCAATTCCTCCCCACCCAAAAAGAAACTCTTTCTTTTTAACGACCAATTTCTGATTTGAGATTTGCATTTCCTGACATTCGGGAGAGGTAAAATCAATGTTTAACAAAACAATCAAATCATGAAAAACATCATCATTATATTTATTTTTATATCTAACTCTGCCTTTGCCCAGTTTCTAGAGGGTAAAGTAGTGGATAAAACTAACCAAGGCCTACCTGGAGTTATTGTTTTTTGGAAAAGCAAACCCAACGCGGCGGTTCTGACCAATGAATCAGGTAATTTCAAAATTCTAGCATCTGAAGAAAATAAAGTTTTGGTTTTCAGGTCTTTGGGTTATCATGGGGACTCAGTAGTGGTTAAGGACAATCAGCCAATAACCAAGGTTTTACAGGAAAGTAATCAAGACCTAGAAGGAGTGGTGATAAAAGGAAATGCCACCGTCATTGACAGACTTTCCCCTATTCATACCGAAATTATCACCTCAAAAACATTGGCCAAGGCCGCGTGTTGTAATCTTTCTGAGAGTTTCGAAACCAACGCCTCAGTAAGTGTAAGCTACGCCGATGCTGTTACGGGCTCTAAACAAATCCAGCTTTTAGGCCTTTCGGGTACTTATGTTCAGACCAACATCGAAAATATCCCTAATATTAGAGGCCTAGCTTCAACATTCGGCTTTAATTATGTGCCTGGAACTTGGATTCAGTCTATAGATGTAGGCAAAGGTGTTGGCTCTGTGGTAAATGGCTACGAAAATATGATAGGGGCCTTAAATGTGGAGTTGAAAAAACCTGAGGCCTCTGAGCGTATGCTTCTTAATATGTATTTCAATAATTTTGGCAGATCTGAGGCAAACCTGAATTTATCCAAAAAACTCAGTAAAAAATGGGCCGTTGGCTTATTAAGCCATGGGTCTTTCTTGAAAACCGAAATAGATAACAATGGGGACGGATTTTTGGATTTACCAAAATATGACCAAGTAAACCTGCTGAACCGCTGGAAATACACCAGCGATAAATTTGTGGCACAATTTGGTGTTAAATATCTAAAAGAGAATAGGTTGGGTGGTCAAACTGACTTTGAAAGTAGAGTGTCAACACCAGATATTTATGGTTTTACAAACAATACCCAAAGGGTAGAGTTTTTTTCTAAAACAGCTGTTTTGTTTCCTCAAAAGCCATACAGAGGATTGGGCCTGATACTCAATGCTTCTAGTCATAACTCTGACTCATATTTTGGATTCAAACCCTACTTTGGTCAGCAAAATACACTTTACAGCAATTTGATTTATCAAGATATTTTCGGCAATACCAACCATTCTTATAAAGCGGGACTTAGTTTTTTAAACGATAGTTATGACGAAGACTATGGCTCAATAGCCCTCAAAAGAAACGAAATTGTTCCTGGGGCATTCTTTGAATATTCCTTCAATCATTTGGAAAGGACCAATCTATTAATTGGCCTTAGAAATGATTTTCATAACCTTTACGGCAATCAATTCTCTCCAAGAATGCATTTCAAACAAGAATTTGGACAAAATCAAACTCTGCGTTTATCTGCTGGAAGGGGTTTTCGAGTGCCAAATCCGCTGGCCGAATATTACGGAAACCTTGTAAGTAGTCGCTCTGTTAGAATTCTGGAGCCTTTGATGCCTGAAGTGACCTGGACTTTTGGCTCGAGTTATATGGTCAATATTAAGAAGTTGAGTATCGCGGGAGAGTTTTATTATACGCATTTTGCAAACCAAATGATAGCCGATATGGAGCATGCCGAATACCTCTATTTTTATAATACAGAAGGTAAATCCAATGCTAAAAGTGCTCTACTGGAGTTAAATTATGGCCCAGTAAAAAATTGGGAAGTAAAACTGGCTTATAGATATGTTCAGATTCAACAAACCATGGGTAAACCGTATGGTGAAAAGGTTTTATTGGACAAAATGTTTCTTCCCAAAGAAAGAGTTTTATTGAATGTAGGCTACGCATTTCCTTATGAAAAGTGGAAAATAGATGGAACGCTTCAATGGAATGGAAAAAGAAGAATTGCAGACATGGAGGCCTCGGCAGACCATAAGTCATATTTTTCTATGCCAACTACCTTTGCTCCTTCTTTTGTGAATCTTAACGGCCAGGTGTCACGTAATTTTCCAAGATTTGAATATTATCTCGGTGGTGAAAACTTAACGGGTTTTAAGCAAAAAGACCCGATTTATAAACCTCAGCACCCTTTTAGTACACATTTTGACGCAGGTATGGCTTGGGGACCAGTAGTTGGGGCTACTATTTATACTGGATTTAGGTACAAACTTATTTAAAAACAGAATTTATTTCAAACATAAAACAAAAAGAAAAATGAAGAAAATCGCAGCATTAATTATCACCATATTGGCTTTAAGCCTTGGTGCCTCAGCCCAAAGTGACTCCAAAACTGCCGTGGCAAAGTTTAAAACATCGGCAAAATGTGGCATGTGTAAAGCCCGAATAGAAGGAGACATGGGAAAAACCAAAGGAGTTCAAAAAGTAAACCTAGATTTGAACGACAAAACGGTGAGTATTGTTTATAATCCGAAGAAGACTAATCCGGCGGCTTTGAAAGCTTCAATTTCCAAGATTGGATACGATGCCGACGAAGTTGTGGCCAATCAGAAGTCTCATGATGCTTTGCCAGATTGTTGCCAGAAGGATGCCGCGGCTCACTTAGATTAAGAATTTAAGACTGTAATAGGTCTTTAGAAGGGTATAAAACGTAATACAAAAGATGAAAGTTGAATTAAACAGAGTAGATGACGCCTTCCATTTTGAGGCTGTGGGTGCCTCAGGGATTGCCGTAAATATTGACGCTGCCGAGAATATAGGTGGCCACAATGCAGGGGCAAGGCCGATGGAGCTGCTTTTGATGGGACTGGGTGGATGCACCTCCATAGACCTCATACTGATACTCAAAAAACAGCGTCAGCCACTTGAAGATCTGAAGTTGGTCATTGATGGCGAGCGAATAAAAATAGAAGGAACCGAGATGTCGCCTTTCCGTAAAATCAACATTCATTTTATTTTCAAAGGCAATTTGGACAAGTCAAAAGTAGAAAAAGCCATAGCCTTGTCGATGGAAAAATACTGCTCAGCAACGGCCCAATTGGCTTGTTCAGCCGAAATTACACATTCTTTTGAGATTAACGCATAGTTTGGCACGCAGTTTGAAATACTCCTAGTATCTAACAAAATAACACTAGGAAATATGAAAAAGTCAATAGCATTAATTGCAGTTTTAGTTGGTTTGTCTATGTCATCGTTTGCCATGGACTCTCCATTGAACAAAGAAAGAAAGAAAACCAGAAAAGCAAAGTCTTCGGCTTGTTGCACCGAAATGGCGAAGCAAGATTGCAAGGTAGTTTGCTCAAAAGAAGAGCAAAAGTCATGCATGAAAAAATAATATTCAAACAGATTTTTATTGTTAAAGATGGCTTCGCTTCGGCGAAGCCTTTTTTTTGTTATTTTTGTGCTGGCAATAGAATTTATACTACCCAATGAAACAATACCAGGATCTCCTCAAGCATATTCTCGAAAACGGAACTGAAAAAACTGACCGTACAGGCACGGGCACCATCAGTGTTTTTGGTTATCAAATGCGATTCGATCTAAATGAGGGGTTTCCCTTGGTTACTACCAAAAAAATACATTTGAAGTCGGTTATACATGAGCTATTGTGGTTTATTAAGGGAGAAACCAATATCCAATATCTTAAAGAGAATGGAGTAAAGATATGGGATGAGTGGGCCGATGAAAATGGAGATTTGGGCCCAGTTTATGGAAAACAGTGGCGTTCTTGGGATAGTAAAAATGGTGAAATAGACCAATTGAAGGAAGTTTTAAAACAATTAAAAAGTTCGCCGGACTCAAGGAGAATAATTGTTTCGGCCTGGAATGTTGGCGAACTTTCTGAAATGGCTCTAATGCCTTGTCATGCATTTTTTCAGTTCTATGTGGCTGATAATAAGCTGTCATGTCAATTGTACCAACGAAGTGCCGATGTGTTTTTAGGTGTGCCTTTCAATATTGCCTCTTATGCATTGCTCACTATGATGATTGCCCAAGAGTGTGGTTTGGAGCTTGGTGATTTCGTCTGGACTGGTGGTGACACACACATTTACTCCAATCATTTGGAGCAAGTAAATCTTCAACTATCTCGCATTCCAAAGGCATTGCCTACCATGAAATTGAATCCAGAAATTAAGTCTGTTTTTGATTTTACTTTCGACGATTTTACACTAGAAAACTATGACCCATATCCGTTAATCAAAGCTCCGGTGGCGGTTTAAATTCCAGTTTTCTAATCCAGCTTTGATCCTTAGAGTTTGCCAAAAGTACCGAAGTAGCTTGTCTCAATTTTGGATGAATAAAGTCTGAAGCAATTTCGTTGAGTGGCTCCAGTACAAAATTTCTTATGGTTATGTATGGATGAGGTATATGTAGCTTGTCGCAGGAAAGGATATAGTTTTCGTAAAAAATTATGTCAATGTCAATCACACGGCTATCCCATTTTTTTTCACGAACCCGACCCATTTCTTTTTCTATTTCCAGCACTTTCGAAAGTAGACCGAAAGGCTGTAGCTCAGTCTTTGTTAGAAGAACCAAGTTATAATAATTGTCTTGTTCTACTACTCCCCAAGCCTGCGTTTCGTAAATGCTTGAGATTTTGGTTATTTCTCCGATTTGAAATTTTATATGTCTTATTGCTTCCTCGAGATTCTGAATTTTATCTCCAAGATTTGTACCTAAGCCAAGTAGCACCTTGTACATCAGGCCGGATTTTTATTGAAGGATTCAACCAATTGAGATATTTCTACAAGGAAGTCGGGATTTTGCTCAATGGCATTTCCTATCACTATCATGTCGGCACCCGCAGTTAGTGCATTGGAGGCTTTGGCTATGGTATTTATTCCACCACCCACAATCACAGGTATGTCTATGTTTTTTTTAACAGCGGATATAACGTCCTCACTAACAGGATTTTGAGCACCAGAGCCAGCGTCGAGATAAATGCTTTTCAAGCCCAACATTTCTCCGGCCATGGCAGTAGCTGCGGCTACATCAGGCTTATTATTTGGAATTGGGAAAGTATTGCTGATATAGGAAACCGTAGTGGGCATACCACCATCAATGAGCATATAACCTGTCGGTATCTTCTCCAGTTTACTTCTTTTTAAAATCGGGGCAGAAACCACATGTTGTCCAATCAAAAATTCAGGATTTCTTCCGGAAATTAGAGAAAGTAGAAGAATTCCGTCGGCCAAAGAATTGATATGTAGTCCGTTGCCTGGAAAAATGACTTTCGGAGCTGAGGTTTTATCTTTCAGTTCGCTCAGGACAAAATCCATAAAATCTGAGGAAATCAAGCTCCCGCCCACAAATATAAAGTCTACTGCTGAAGCATTTAGTGCAGTTATTCTGTCATGAAGTATTGCAGGATTGAGCTTATCAGGGTCTAATAAAACCGCAAATGCCTTTTTATGTGATTCAGAATTGGAAGTTATTTTATTGATTAGGCTGCTCATTATCATTAAGATGCTCTATTAGCTCCAAAATTTTGTTTTTTGCCAAGGTCAAAAGAACTGAAGTAACCATACCACCAACTGCAGAACCCAGAAAAGAATTTTCTTTTGGCGAATCCACTGTCTTTATTTCCTCTGGCTCGTCTTTGTCAACAAACATTCTTGAAAGGGCATAGGCAGCTACTATAATACCACCAATGACCAGAGCATTTTTGCCCTTGTCTTTGTAGTCTACCAATTGATTTTCAATGGCGTCAGTAGAGGATTTTATGATGTTTTCGAGTTTGCTCTTTTTTTGGTCTCTATTTTCCATTTGGATTCCTTTAGAAAAACAATGCTAAAATAGTCTATTTGGTTCATTGTTTTGTACTGAAAAGCCTAAAAACTGTATTTTTCTATTTTTGAAAGATAAGGCCCTGGTGGTCTATCTGGAGCAAACCATTTTCAAAATTATATTTCATAATCTTGGTCAAAGCCTGTTTGTCCTCTGCCACGAGGTGGAGTTCAAGATGAGCCACTGTGCATGGTAGTAGGGCTAAAACTTTGTTGGTAAGCTGGTTGATATAATCTGAGTCTAGTCCCATTTTTTTTATTTTTAGACATACATCACAAATTCCACAAGTTTTGGAGGTATTTTCGTCAAAATAATCTTGAATCAGCAACATTCTACACTTTGCAGTTTGCTCAGTATAGTGCCGCACAGCTCTGAGTGCTTTTTTTTCATTTATTTTCCGTTTTTCCAATTCCTTATGGTCAATGGCGAGCTTTTCTGAGTCTTGGCGTGGGGTTAGGAAGCCAAGTTGTGGCACATTCTTTTGAGGGCTATAATCAATGATGCCATGCTTATTTAGTTTTTCTAAATTTTGAACCACTTCATTGTGGCTAGCGTGGTAAGCATTGCCAATTTCTTGCTCCGAAATACTTATATAGTTAGCATAAATTTCTCCCCCATAAATACGCAAAAGAGTTTTGCAAAAGAGTTCTAAGGATGGGTTTCGTAACTGAAAGTTATAGAAATCTGTAGGATTCGCGATTATTTTGACCTTCGAAGGATTAAAATATGCATCACTCAGGTATAAGATTCCTTGGCTTTCGAGTAGTTTTAGAGCGTAATGCGTAAGCCGTACATTGAGCCCAAACGTGGCGGCAAAGTTCTGAATTTCGAAGTCAAAACTTTCAAAAATTTCGCTTTCAAAAGCCAGCTGATAATAGTTACAGAGGCATTGATAAACTTTTGAGAGAAAAGCACTTTCGGGGTATTTTAGGTCAAGGTTATTTTCTAAATTTTCAATATCGTTTTCATTATAAAGCAAAACGGCGTAAGCTTTGAGGTTGTCTCTCCCGGCTCTTCCAGACTCCTGATAATAGGCCTCTAGGTTTTCACACAAGTCTACGTGCACTACACACCTCACGTCTGGTTTGTCTATGCCCATTCCAAAAGCATTTGTAGATACCATCACACGAGTTTTGTTCAAAATCCAAGCCTCCTGCTTGTTATTACGTTCCTTTAGACTCAGTCCGGCATGATAGTAGTCAGCCGAAATGCCATTGGCCGAAAGAAACTTTGAAAACTCTACCGTTCGGTTTCGCGTTTTGGCATAAACTATAGCAGTTCCCTCCACACGTTTTAGAATTTGAAAGAGTTTCGCTTCTTTTTGTTCTGATTCTATCACCGAATAGGAGAGCTTGTTTCGGGCGAAACTTTGTACAAAAACATTGGATTTTAGAAGTTCAAGTTTTTCGGTAATATCGTTTCTTACCTTCAGCGTAGCTGTGGCGGTAAGAGCAATGGTAGGTACGCCAGGTATATTTTTCTTAAACTCCGAAATTTGGAGATAGGCAGGTCTGAAATCATAACCCCATTTGGAAATACAGTGTGCTTCATCTATGGCGAGAAGGCCTACTTTCATGTATTTTGTGCGTTCCAAGAAATTTCGAGTTTTAAGTCTCTCAGGCGATACATACAGAAATTTGAGGTCACCGTTCACGGCATCGTCTAGAATCGCCTCAGTTTCTGCAAACTTCATTCCTGCATATATGGCGGCGGAAGGTATATTTCTGTCGTGGAGTTGACGTACTTGGTCCTTCATAAGTGCAATAAGCGGAGAAACGACAATGCAAATGCCATCCAATATCAAACCAGGAACTTGAAAACAAATGGATTTTCCACCGCCTGTAGGAAGCAGGGCCAAGGTGTCCTTTTTGCCGAGTATGCTTTCTATAATTTCTTGCTGTAAAGGCCTAAAATGGTCGTATCCCCAATATTTTTTTAATATTTCTTCAGGAAGAAGCATACTATTGATTCACAAATTGCGTATTTCTTGGTAAAGCTATTGATTATTTTGCTTTTGAGAACATTTGGCCTTGATTTTTGATTTATATTTACGAACCGACTTAGCAAATTTAAATTTATACTATGAAAAAACTTGTATTTTTTGGGCTGTGCTGGATGAGTGTGACGGTTGCCCTTTCTCAACAGAAATTTACACTAAAAACAGAACACATCAAAGGTCAAGAAATAGTTTGCCCAGCTAGTTTTGTAGACAGGCCCTCGTTTGTAGATATGCCGGCCGAGGTGAAAGCCAAATTAGAAGGGAAGAAGGCGAGGGTCTCTGACGGGCAAGCGGCCACTTTTCTGGTTACTTATGTTGGGTTTCCAGAAAACGCCAAAGCGGCTTTTCAACGTGCCATAGACATCTGGTCGGAGCTTTTGGTCTCTAATGTGCCTATCAGAGTTACGGCCTATTGGGAAGACCTAGGCGAAAACGTGCTGGGGGCTGCAAATACCAATGACTATTATCGTAATTTTCCTGGAGCCAGAGAGGCGAATACATTTTACCCAATAGCTTTGGCCGAAAAATTGGCTGGTAGAGATTTAAATTCTATCAATGAAGATGATATTTATTGCAGATTCAATAGCAAAATACCTTGGTACTATGGCACATCTCCTTCGGTACCTATCGGCACATTTGATTTTACTTCGATCGTTTTACATGAGCTAGGCCATGGTTTGGGCTTTGTGTCTTCCATGAGGGTGTCTGGTCAACAGGGTTTTTATGGCTTCGGTACAAAGTTTAATGCCATCTACGATAAGTTTCTGCAAACAGGAGAGGCTAAAAGTTTAACAGATACGCTGAATTACAAAAATCCCTCAAACACACTCAGGACAGCTTTAGTGAGCGAGGATGTTTTTTTCGTTGGGCCTAATACTCAATCTGATGTGAAAGACAATAAAGTGCTTATCTATGCACCAAATCCATGGGAGAGTGGTTCAAGTATTTCACATTTAGATGATGACAAGTATGGAAAAGGGGGAGTAAACTCACTTATGACTCCTACGGCCAGTTTGCGTGAAAAAAACCTAAATCCAGGTCCAATAGCTATGAAAATGTTTCAGGATATGGGTTGGAAGAGTACATCCATAGTTCATGATGCCTTGAAAAACAGAGCATTGGCAGGTAATATTAAGTTTGAAGCCAAGGTTTTGTCTGACACCACCTTGAAGCCCAATAGTGTTAAACTGGTTTATGTTCTGAACGACGCAGCCAACAGTCAAGCTAAGACGGTATTACTACAGAAAGATGCAGCTACAGGTAGTTATTTTGCCAATGTAGATATGCCAGCCAATACTACAAAAGTGGAGTATTATTTCGAAGCCAAAGATGATTTCGGTCTTACGACGACAAGTCCGGGTAACGCCGGTTTGGAGGCTAACAACTTCATTTACAGTTTCGAAATAGGTTCAAAAGACATCAGTGGTCCTGGTGTAGAACATTATGCACCCGAAATTTTGCCATCGACTTCGCCTGTTAGCTTAATAGCAAACGTAATAGATGACTTCCAGGAAGGCATTGATACAGTGTATGCATTGATTACTGTGAATGGGACCAAGGTTCCTCAGAAAGGCTTAAAGAAATATAGACCTGGTATAGACAATTCGGTGTTTTCACAAGGTAGAGGTGATGACAACGCTTATCTGGCTGAAAATGTGCTGACTGGCCTGCAAGCTGGTGACAAAGTGATGTACCAAATTGTAGCACAAGATAAAGCTAAAAACAAAACCGTATTTCCTACACAGTATCGGGGAACCAATCAGAATGATAAGCCTGTAGAAGCTTTCTTTATTTTTACCGTTACCACACTCAAGAATACACCTGTAACAGAATATGTGACGGATTTTGAAACCAGTAATGATGATTTTGCTCTATTGGGCTTTAGGATAGATCAGGAGGATGGTTTTTCATCAAAAGGCCTGAACTCCGAACACCCTTACACCAACGGTTTGGGTCTGTTGGATCCCATAGATGGTGGCATTTATATGCCTTTCGACAAGAATGACATAGCCATGCTTCGAGTTCCAATACAGTTAAAAGCCACCAATGCCACTATCACTTTTGATGAGGTGGCACTTGTAGAACCAGGCGATGCTGGTAGTGCTTTTGGTGATACTGACTTCTATGACTATGTGGTGGTGGAAGGCTCGTTAGACGGAAGCTTCTGGTTTCCCCTTGAGGATGGTTACGATGCCCGTGCTAATTCTGCATGGTCAACAGCGTTTAATAGCAGCTTTTCGTCTGGAACTGCACCAAACTCAACAGCCAAAGGCACTCCTGCCATGGTGAAAAAGAGGACGGTTCAGATTTATGGCTCAGAGTTGACATCGGATTATGCCGGAGAGAATCTTCTGATTCGCTTCAGACTTTATTCTGACCAATGGACCACTGGCTGGGGGTGGTCAATCGACAATTTGTATATTCAGAAAGATGTACCTGTGATTTTGGCAAATGAAAACACTTCTGTGCCAGGATTGAAGATTTTCCCTAATCCAAGCGAAGAAACCCTAAAGGTTAATCTTGAAGTAGCTGAAAGTCAGAATGTTAAATTAGAAGTCTTTTCGCTTCGTGGAAGTAAAGTCATGGACGAATTGGTGCCTACTGATGGCAATATGCTCGATTACGAATTTGCCATTGGAAACCTGACTCCTGGTACTTACATGATAAAACTCACTGAAAAAAGAGGTTCGGTTGTAAAGAAATTCGTTAAAAAATAAGTTTTAAAACCAATACCAGATGGGGTGTCTAAGTCTTAGGCACCCTTTTTTTGTGTCTTGTTTATTACTTTATAATGATTTTAAAATCTAACAGTAAACCCTGAAGATTGTCTGATGAAAACATAGCTTTTGACATTCTATTGGTAGATGGATTTATTCTGAAGTTAACCGCAGTTCTGAAATCTACCTTTTCGAGAATGCTATTGTCAAAAATGGCACCCAATAAATCTGAGTTTCTGAAGGCGGCCTCGCTTAGATTTGCCTCAGCGAAGTCAGTTTCTTGTAAAGTGCAGTTTTCAAATATTGTTTTCTTAAGATTGAGTTTAAAAAAAGAAGAATGATTTAGCGTGCAGTTTTTGAAGTTAAGCTCAAGTAAAAACGGATTACACTGAGCAAATTGAAGACCAAGTCCCTTACAATCTACGAATTTTGCGTCTTTAAAGCTGCAATTGGTAATATTGGCGTTGCTCAAGTTACAATTCTTAAAAGTACACTCAGAAAATACAAAATCTCTGAAATTAGCCTCTGAGAAATCACAGTCAATAAACTCGCAATAATCATACTCAGCTTTTTCTAGCGGCTGGTCTGTGTTTTTTAATTTCTCGAATTTCTGATTTTCAATACTTCGCATCGCCAAATTATTTTTCTAAAATGTTTTTTAAGTCTAAGAGGCTTTTTATTTTAAAATCTGCAATTTCGTATTCCTTGAAATCATAAAAATGATCTTCTGGTACGGCGACCACCGTGGCTCCCGAAGCTTTAGCACCCTTTACACCATTTATAGAATCTTCCAATATTAGACAATTTTTTATATCACAATCTAAGGTTTTCGCCACTGTTAGGTACACATCAGGGTGCGGTTTGTTATTTTTCTCCAACATGGCCGAATGAAAGAAATCGAAAAAACCTTTAATCTCAAGTTTGTCTAATACAATCTCTATTAATTCTAAAGGAGAGGCCGAGGCTAGACCTATTTTTATGCCATTGTTTTTGAAAAATTCTAAGGTATCCACAACACCCGGCATGGCAGTACCGGTCTGTTTCACCATTTCAAATACTTTCTCAAACAACATCTTCTCGAGTTCTTCTTTGGTTTTTCCTGTCCATGGCGATAAGTTATACCAATAGTCGAACACCGCCTTGGTGGGCATTCCTGTGGTTTTTAGGCAGTCTTCTGTGCTTAAGATGATGCCTACAGTTTTGAAAACCTCCTTTTCAGCCTCTTGCCAGATTGGTTCGGAATTTACCAACAAGCCATCCATATCATAAATGGCGGCTTCTATTTTATTTAAAGAAATCATGATTCTACAGTTTCGGAATAGCTTTGTTTTTCGTACAAATCGCGGTACATACCTTGTTTGGAGAGTAGCTCGTCATGGGTGCCTTGTTCTATTATTTCACCACCATCAAGCACTATTATTTTATCGGCCAAACGAGCATTAGACACACGATGAGAAATCAAAAAGGTGGTTTTGCCCTTCATAATCTCTTTCAGGTTATTCAAAATGGCATTTTCGGTATTGGTATCGACGGCCGACAGGCAATCGTCCAAAACCAACACCTTGGGGTCTCGAATGATGGCACGAGCAATGGAGATTCGCTGCTTTTGACCTCCAGAAAGTGTAATTCCTCTTTCTCCAATTTTGGTTTCAAAACCGTCCTCAAAATCCATTATATTGTTGTAAATCTCGGCTTTTTGTGCAGCTCCGTAGATTTTACCATCAGAAACTCCATTAATTCCAAATTTTATGTTGTTTTTAATGGTCTCAGAGAAAAGAAACACATCCTGAGGAACGTACGCCATCTGGTTTCTAAAATTGGCGATATTTAATTTTTTTATTTCTTCGTTGTCAAACAAGATTTGTCCAGTTGTACAATCGTACATGCGAAGCAATAAATTTGCTATGGTGCTTTTTCCAGAACCTGTGGAACCTATAATAGCAATAGATTCACCCGCTTTTATATCAAAACTTAGGTTTTTTAAGGCCTCTATACCTGTATCTGGATAGGTAAATGAAACATTTCGGAAGCCTATCTGTCCCTGAAGCTTCTGTTCCTTATTTTCAGTAGAAACAATATCCGTTTTTGTTTTCAAAAACTCGTTGATACGTTTTTGTGATGCAGCCGCTCTTTGTATTTGCCCTGAGGTCCATCCCAAAGCAGTTAGTGGCCAAGTAAGCATAAAAACATACATTATAAATTCTGTGATGTTTCCTGCAGTAATTTTGCCCGCTATTATCTCTTGCCCACCTACATATACACATATTACGGTGCTTAAACCTATCAAAAACGATATGGCAGGAGAGAATAGGGCATCGACTTTGCTCAAGCTCAAAGATTCTCGTCGGTAATTTTCACTTTCCGCAGCGAATGTTTCCACGAATTTATCCTCTTTGGCAAACGATTTTATAATTCTTATACCTGAGAAAGCCTCCTGAACATAAGTAGAAAGGTTAGAGAGACTTTTTTGAATTTTCTCAGACTTCTTATTGATAACACTACTTACCAAAAAAATACTTATCGAAAGCAAAGGCATAGGAATAAGAACAAACCAAGTGAGCCGGGCATTGACAGAGAACATGTATGACAATACCAAAAATACCAAAATGGCCATATTAATGAGGTACATCAACGAAGGCCCAATATACATTCTTACTTTTGAAACATCCTCAGATATGCGAGCCATCAGGTCGCCAGTACTGTTTTTTTTGTAGAAAGACAACGGAAGTGTCTGATAGTGAGCATATATTTCGTTTTTGAGGTCATACTCTATATGACGGGACATCACGATGAGGGTTTGTCGTACAGCAAACAAAAATATACCTTTCAGAATAGCCATGGCCAGAATAAGAATCCCAAAAACCGCAATACTAAAAGTAATTATTTTATAAGACTGGGTTTGTAATGAAGAGTTTTCGAACAGAAAATACAGGTCTATGTTCGTTTTGACCATCTCTAGAGCATGACGAACCACCTGAGCGGGTACAATACCAAAAAGGTTAGAAATTAAAGTGAAGACAATACCCCAAAAAAGATAAAATTTGTATTTGAAAAAGTATTTATTGAGGTATGCTAATTCTTTCATTTAAAGTTTTCGATCCTTTTGGGTTCTAATTCCAAAAATCATGCAAGATATTATTTGGTCTGAGCAATGATTTTTTGATAGTAATTCTCGTATTTCACAACGATTTCATTTACGTCAAATTGTCTTGCACGTTCCAAAGCATTTTTCTTAAAAGTGGGTAAGTTTTCTTCTTGAAGAACATAAAGGGCATTTTTAACCATGTCGTCTATGTCACCCACATTGCTAAGAAAACCAGTTACTCCATGGATATTTAGTTCGGCTAAACCACCGGTATTACTCGAAATAACCGGTACTTCGCACGCCATGGCCTCCAGAGCTGCTAGTCCGAAACTTTCTTTTTCAGAAGGCATGAAAAACAAATCAGCAACAGATAAAACTTCTTCTATAGCGTCAAGTTTACCTATAAAGCGAATGTCTTCACTCAGGCCTAGGTCACGACTGAGCAATTCCATGTTTTGTCTTTCGGCTCCATCGCCCACCATGAGAAGTTTGCTCGGTATTTGTTTGCTTATTTTTGCAAAAGCCTTTATGATGTCGTCTATCCTTTTTACTTTTCTAAAATTGGATGCATGCACAAGGAGTTTTTCATCGTTTGGGCAAATGAATTTTTTGAAGTGCTCCTTTTCTTGCTTGTGAAACCTGTTTAGATCAACGAAGTTGTAGATAACCTCAATTTCTTTATTTACTTTAAAAGCCGACTCTGTATCTATTTTTAGGTCGTTTGACACCGCCGTTACGCCGTCTGATTCATTGATGCTAAAAGTTACTACAGGGCTCAGAGCCGGATCACGGCCAACTATCGATATGTCTGTCCCGTGCAAAGTGGTTACAACAGGTATATTGAGACCTTCACTTTTTAGAATTTGCTTGGCCAAAAAGGCCGAAGTAGCATGTGGAATAGCGTAATGTACGTGTAATAAATCCAGATTTGCATGTTTTACAACGTCCACCATTCTTCCTGCAAGAGCCGATTCATACGGTGGATATTGGAACAAAGGATACGATGAAATATTAACCTCGTGATAAAAAATATTTTCGTTGAAAAAGTCTAATCTGATAGGTTGTGAATATGTAATAAAATGAACTTCATGACCTTTTTGTGCTAATGCTTTACCCAATTCGGTGGCTACAACTCCACTTCCACCAAACGTAGGATAGCATACAATTCCTATTCTCATTCTTGATTATTTGCGTCTTGAATAGGATAACAACTAAAAGTGGACAAATAATTCCAAAAGGGTAGTAAGATTAAAATGAAATTAAATTTGGTTCGGAACTGACAAACATATTTCGGCCTGCTCATTCTACTTTTTGATTCTAAAACTTAGTGGCATTTTTTAATAACGTTTTTTTATACAAGCTTTTCTTGATATTTTTGAACACCAAAGATTTACTTATAAAATCATTCCTTAAACTTATTCGTTGGAACAACCTCCTGATTATTGCTTTTTCGCAGTATTTGGTGAGGTATTTTTTGGTTAATAATGCTCCAATGGAAGTCGAATACGACTGGCGGTTTTTCCTAATGGTCTGCTCAACTTTATGCATAGCTGCTGGCGGTTATGTCATAAACGATTATTTTGACGTCAAAATAGATCAAATAAACAAGCCAAGTGAGGTTTTTGTAGGTAGGGTAATTAAGAGAAGATATGCCTTATTGATCCACCAAATATTTAGTGGCCTGGGTATATTTTTGGGAGTTTTTTTGGGATGGAAGATTTTCTTAATCAATATTTTCTCGGTTACTATTTTGTGGTTTTATGCGTCGATATTCAAGAAAAAACCATTTTCGGGCAATCTGTTGGTAGCTTTTCTTACGGCACTTTCCATTAGTGAAATTGCCATTTATTACAATCCCGGCAGACTGATTATTCATATTTATGCTCTTTTTGCTTTTTTTGTGAATCTTATTAGGGAAATCATCAAGGATTTGGAAGATATGAAGGGCGACGCCGCCCATGGGTCTAAAACCTTGGCCATTGTTTTTGGAATTAGAAAAACCAAAAACGTTATTTATTTACTTTTACTGATGTTTGTAACTTGTGTACTCATACTCATAAGCAAAATAGGAAATGCCAACCTCTGGATTTGTTTCGGTATTTTAGGCTTGCTTTTACTGATGTTGCTGTATAAGCTGGTATTGGCTGATAGAAAAGCTCATTTCGCTCAATTGAGCACCATTTGTAAAATCATCATGCTGCTGGGTGTTGCCAGCATAGTTTTTGTATAAATATTTATGATAAAGATTGCCATATTTGCCTCAGGGTCAGGATCTAATGCCGAAAATATTCTAGAGTTTTTTAGAGAGAAATCCGACGTGGAAGTCTCGTTGTTTTTGACAAACAACCCTACTGCTGGTGTCATTGAAAGAGGTCATCGACTTGGTATTTCTACTGTGGTTTTTAACAAAAAACTATTTGCAAAAACAGATAAAATAGTGGCTTTACTGCAGTCACAAGACATCGATTGGGTGATTTTGGCTGGTTTTCTTTG
The DNA here is from genome assembly GCA_035299025.1 of Leadbetterella sp. GTDB lineage: Bacteria > Bacteroidota > Bacteroidia > Cytophagales > Spirosomataceae > Leadbetterella. The sequence continues at coordinate 1,288,962 of DATGXK010000007.1, read as the reverse complement.
GTTGGTGCCCTCAAATCTTATCAAAGCTTATGAAAATCGGATGATCAATATTCACCCGGCACTTTTGCCAAATTATGGCGGCAAAGGTATGTGGGGGCATCATGTGCATGAGGCTGTGGTGGCCAATAAAGAAAAGGAATCAGGTATCACCATTCATTACGTTAATGAACATTATGATGAAGGAAAGGTGATTTTTCAGGCCAAATGCGAGGTTACAAAAAACGATACGGCAGCGGATGTGGCACAAAAAATTCATCAATTGGAGTATCAACATTTCCCTGAAGTTATTTACAAGGAAATATTATCTGCTAAATAGCCTGTTATCTATAGACATTCTGCCTGGACCCGTAATGAAAATTGCCGTATAAATTGCGAAAAATAGGGCCGCATGTTCTTTGTCTCCTATGGGATCGGCACTGTGAATAATGAAAATTATGACCGTGCACAAAACCATTAGAATCACCAAAGCTGGACGAGTAAAAAATCCTACTATCACCAATATGGAACAAACTAGTTCCGCAAAAATGGTAAGTACTAAAGAAATGGGTTCGCCTACGCCGATTGGGTCTGCAAAAGACCAATCACCATTTAGGAGGTTAGACAGTTTGCTCCAACCATGACCCATCATAAACAAAGAGGGAACAACTCGAAGTAATAAGACAGCAAAATCTATTGATATGGGAATGTTGAATCTTTTTTTGAACATAATTATTTAACTTCTTCGTAGTCGATGTACTGGCCGCTGTCATTGCCCTGACGACCATTTTTGTTAGGATTGTATTCAACTTTTATTTCACCCTCTGGACGAACGGGAGCCTTGGGTTGTTGGTATTTTTTTTGTTCCTTCACTATTTGTCGGCCCACAATCAGCCAGAATAGAAACCTTCGAAGTGGTGCCACAAACACCAAAAGTAGCAATATTAAAAATATAAACTTAAACATTTCTTTACTTGATTCTTTTGAACAAAACGCCCAAACGGCTTTATTGATTCAAAATTATTAAATTATTGCCATTGCCAAACCTCAAAGCGATAATTATTTTGCCAGTTCTAGCAATTGACCTAAAGTATCGGGATTGCTAGGCCTTTTAGCGTCTGGACTGACTATTTTTCCGGTTTTATCAATTATCATGTATCTGGGAATTGATCGAATACCATACATTTGAGCGGCTTTTGGTGACCATTCCGGCGACACCCAGGCGTTGTCAAACTCTTCCAAGCCATTTGACTTTATGCCACCTTTCCATTTTTCTTCGGTGTCATCAATTGAAATGTAAAGGAATACAATGTCTTTTTTAGCCTTTTCAGAAAGAGATGCGTGTATGGATTTTGAGAAAGGAAACTCTACTTTACACGGCCCGCACCAGCTGGCCCAGAAATCCACATAAACCACTTTACCAAGGTATTTGCTAAAATCAAATGCTTTGCCTTCCATATCAGTAAATTGAATAGTCGATTTTTTTGCATTTGCAGCATCCTCTTCTTTCTTTTTTGCCATGGCAATTGCCTCATTTGCGATAATATCCTTCATAAAATCACTCTCAAAAACATATCTAACTTCATTGTTTTTTATGTTTCGGGCCACATTTCGGGTGGTTCTAACGCCAAGATATTTTTTGTTATTGACCAACACTTGGGCCAAAGCATAGTCCAAGATTTCGCCACCAAAGTTCTTTATTGCAAAATCCGCCTTGTCGGTTACGGATTGGAGCTGATTGGCATATTTTACGAAATCTTTCTCTTCCGAATTTTTGTAAGTGATATAATACATCAATAAATTCCGGTACGATTTATTGTGGATCAGGTTTTTATCTCTCATCATGTCGGCTTTTAGGCCATCCACCATCACATTTGGCAGAGAAATTACCCTTCTAAGCTTTTGGTCGTTGTTTCCCCGCTCTATGGGATAAGCAAAAATCAGGTGCCAATAGTTATATTTAATTTCTTTTTCTAGATGATCGGCCAAGAATTTTGACACCTTGGCTTTTTTTAGAAAGTCCAACTGGGCTTTTCTTTGGTCATAAAGATCCATTTCGAGTTGGTCTATATTGGCAGTTAACAAATATTCATATTGTTTTTTGGAGTCAAAAAAGGCACCGAATTTCTTATTGAAGTCTTTTATAAATTCTTCATTGTCAGGTGATTTTAATTCTGTCAACAAGGAATCATATTTGGCGAATTTGAATTTTGAGTAAATATCTGAGCTGTCTGCCAGTAAAGCCTGCGGAAACTGAGCGAAGGCGTTAAAACTTATAAAAAATAGTAAAATAAATTTTTTCATTAAGACGAAAATGGTTTGCTGATTTAATAACAAATTTTGTTCCTAAATATTGGATGCATTTGTTTTTATTGGATGTTATTCCGTTAGAAAGACTTAAAATCAGACAAATTTTGCAACAATGATTTCGAATTTACGTAATTTCAGGAACTATAACTTGTGCAACTATCATTCATAAAGAAATGAAAAGTTTTTGGACAATCTTACTTATTGGTACAGTTGGCCTTGTTTCTTGCAGAAAGGAAGCTGAGGTCATTGAACCTACGACGGAGGTTTTCAAAACTTTAGAAGATTTGGAATCTGAAAAAGACTATAAATGGGAGGCCAAGGAGGAAAAATTAATTATTCTCAAAGATAATTCAGCCGAAATAATTGGTTCAGGAGCGGATTTTTCCCAAGGAAATTTGAAAATTTCAGCACCAGGCACTTATAGAATCTCTGGAAAGCTCAGTAATGGTCAGATTATAGTTCAATCGGCTGGAACTGATATTGTGCGACTAATTTTGAATGGGGTAGAGGTGCATTCTGACAAAGGTTCGCCCTTGTTTATTGATAAAGCGGAAAGGGTTTTGATCTTTTTAGAGAAAGGAACTGTCAATAAATTCAGTGATAATGAAAATTATTCATTGACCCAAGATGGACAAAATGCTACCATTTACAGCCAAACCTTCACGATTGTTGATGGCGAAGGGGTTTTGAATGTAAAGTCAAATTTTGAAGACGGTCTTTCGTCAAAAGATGGTTTGTTGATTCGAAACGGTAAAATCAAAGTCGATGCTAAAGATGAAGCTATCAGAGGGAAAGATTTTGTGGTAATTCGAGGCGGAGAATTTAATTTGATGTCTGGTGGTGATGCTCTTAAGTCTGATAATGAGGCGAATAGGGGTTCTGGTTATATAGAAATAAGCGATGGTCTTTTTGATATAACCGCCAAGGGTGATGGAATTTCTGCTTATTCAAAAGTTAATATAAATGGTGGTATTTATAATATTAAAGCTGGGGGAGGCTTTGAAGCTTTTTTGCCCAATGGAAATTCCGCAAAAGGAATAAAGGCCGAGAATGAGGTTAATGTCAAAGCAAAACAAATGAGCCTCAATTGTGCAGATGATGCCATCCATTCTAATTCGGACCTGAAAATACTTGGCGGTGAATACGACATTCGCACAGGTGATGATGCTTTTCATGGCGACAATTCACTGACGGTGGAAAATTGCAAAATAAAAGTAAATAATGCCTTCGAAGGTTTTGAGGCGAAAACCATAACTATCGGTGCTGGAAGGTATGAATTAAGTACACTAAATGACTGCATTAGTGCATCTTCCATCAGAGATGCTCAGCAAAATGATGGCTCGTATGTTTACGTAAAAAACGGTACCCTGATTTTGAGAAGTACTTCTGGTGATCTTTTGGATAGTAATGGCAATGTGGAAATGAGTGGTGGAACGATGATTATGCATGGGCCGATTTCGGCCGAAGTGCCATTGGATTATAATGGTACTTTTAGAATGATTGCAGGTCTTATTGTTGCTTCCGGGTCAAATTCACGGTTTCTTCACGCACCGAGTACCATTTCGCCGCAAAATTCGGTTTTAATAATTTTTAATGATGGAAACGAAGCTGGTGAATTGATCAATATCAGTGATGTCAAAGGAGAAAGCGTAGTTACATTTAGACCTCAAAACAACTACTTTTCATTTATTTTTTCTTCCACAAAATTGATAAAAGGAGGAAGTTTTACTGTATCCACTGGTGGGTCGGTGCTTGGAACATCGGAGAGTGGTTATTACGAATCTGGTGTTTACAAAGATGGTACAGTCAAAGGGAACTTTACTGTGAATTCAGTTATCACCCAATTAAATTTATAATCAAAAAAGCCAGTCTGAACTTTCAAACTGGCTTTTCCATCTATGTTATAAAGGCTTAGTTTTTTTAAACTACCACATTCACGATACGCTTCGGCACCACAATGATTTTTTTCAATTCTTTGCCTTCCATCCATTTGATAACCTGCTCGTTGGCCAAAACTTGCTTCTCGATTTCATCTTTCGGCATGTCAGCTGGGAAGTTTATATTTACCCTTACTTTTCCATTGATTTGGATTGGATATTCAAAACTATCCTCTACCAAATAAGCTGGATTGAAGGTCGGGAAAGTGGTTTTTGTGATAGTTTCTTTCTCGCCAATTTGCTCCCAAAGTTCTTCTGCAATATGCGGAGCATAAGGCGAAATGATGATCAACAAATCTTTCAAAATGGCCAATTTGTGACATTTGAGGTCAGTCAATTCGTTTACACAAATCATAAATGAGCTCACAGAAGTATTGAAAGAGAAATTCTCCACATCTTCAGCTACTTTTTTGATGGTTTTGTGCAAAGATTTTAACTCATCTTTGGTTGGTTCTTCATCTTTGAAAATCGGATTTCCGTTTTGATCGAAAAACAAACGCCAGAATTTCCTCAAAAATCTATAAGTTCCCTCAATTCCACGTGTATCCCAAGGTTTAGATTCCGTCAAAGGCCCCAAAAACATCTCATACAAACGCAAGGTATCTGCTCCGTATCTTTCTACCAATGTATCAGGATTTACCACATTGAACTTGGATTTTGACATTTTTTCTACCTCAGAACCGCAAATATATTTCCCGTCCTCTAGGATGAATTGTGGTTCATCGCCAATATCGTTTCTGGTAGTTTTGAATTTTTCTAAATCCAAAACGTCCGCCTCAACGATATTTACATCTACATGAAGTTTTACGGTTTCGTATTGATCCTTTAAACCAAAGGAAACAAAAGTTGGTTTTTCGGCATCTTTTACTCTGTAAACAAAGTTACTACGACCCTGAATCATCCCCTGATTGATCAATTTCTTAGCAAATTCCTCTTGTTTTACATAGCCCAAATCTTTCAGAACTTTGTTCCAGAAACGGCTATACAAAAGGTGACCTGTGGCGTGTTCGGTTCCGCCCAAATACAGGTCAATGTCTTGCCAATAATCTAAGGCTTCCTTTGAAGCAAAATCGGTGTCGTTGTTGGCATCCATGTAGCGGTACCAATACCAGCTACTTCCTGCCCAACCCGGCATGGTGCTCATTTCCAATGGATAGGCTTCTGTTGAACCTTCTGGTGTATAAGTCCAGTTTTTTGCTCTTCCCAATGGCGGTTCACCTGTTTCTGTTGGTTGGTATTTGTCGATTTCAGGCAAAATCAAAGGCAAATCCTTTTTATCTACCAAATGAGGCACTAGCGTTCCCTCTGCATTCGGTTTGAAATAAACTGGAACTGGCTCTCCCCAATAACGTTGACGAGCAAAAACAGCATCACGTAAACGGTAATTTACCTTACCTCGTCCTATTTTATTTTCTTCCAAATAAGCCACCAATTTGGCAGTAGCTTCTTTGTAATTCAAGCCGTTTATCATGCCCGAATTGATGTATTTTCCTTCTTTGGTGGCATCTGCTTGCGTTTCGATGTCCACCTGAGCATCCAATATCGGAATGATAGGCAAGCTAAAATGAGTTGCAAAATTCCAGTCACGTTGGTCGCCTGATGGTACGCCCATCACGGCACCTGTTCCGTAACCCGCCAAAACGTAATCGGCAATCCAAATTGGCACTTGCTCGCCGTTGAAAGGATTGATGCAGTACGAACCCGTAAATGCACCTGAAACTTTTTTTACATCAGACATACGGTCCAATTCCGATCGTTTTTGTGTTTCTAGGATGTATTCTTCTATACTTGCTTTTTGCTCAGAAGTCGTCAAATCGGCCACCCATTCGTGTTCTGGAGCTAATACAAGGAACGAAACGCCATAAATGGTGTCGATTCTGGTGGTGAAAACTTCAATTTTTTTGTTAGAATTTTCTACTTCGAATTTTACCGAAGCTCCGTTGGATTTGCCAATCCAGTTGCGTTGTTGGTCTTTCAAAGATTCCGACCAGTCGATGGTATCCAAACCAGAAATCAATCTGTCGCAATAAGCCGTGATACGCATCATCCATTGACTCATTTTTTTCTGAATCACCGGATAACCACCACGCTCCGAAACGCCGTCTTTCACTTCGTCGTTAGACAATACCATGCCCAATTCAGGGCAGAAATTGACCACAGACTCTGCCAAATAGGTCAAACGGTAGTTTAACGAAACCTCATATTGTTTTTCTTTTGACCACGAATTCCATTCTTCGGCCGTAAATTCTGGCAATTCTTCCTCACAAACGGCTTTGGCTGCATTTGAGCCGCCTTTTGCAAACAAATCGTACAAAGTAGCTACATTTTCAGCCTTGTCGCTTTCCTTGTTGTACCAAGCATTAAACAATTCCATGAAAATCCACTGTGTCCATTTGTAGTAAGCAGGGTCAGAGGTACGCACTTCACGCGACCAATCGTAGCAAAAACCGATGTTTTTTAACTGGCCAATATAAGTTTCGATGTTTTTCTCTGTTGTAATGGCCGGATGCTGTCCCGTTTGGATGGCATATTGCTCGGCAGGCAAACCAAATGAGTCAAAACCCATGGGGTGCAAAACATTGAAGCCCTTGAGTTTTTTGTATCTGCTATAAATGTCAGAAGCGATGTACCCGAGCGGATGACCCACGTGCAAACCTGCCCCAGATGGATACGGAAACATATCCAGCACGTAGCATTTAGGTTTTGTGGTGTCTATTTCAACTTTGTTGGTGTGGTTATTTTCCCAATATTGTTGCCATTTTTTCTCTATCTCTCGGTGTCTGTACTCTGCCATTGCGTTTTTTAAATCAAATTTTCCGCAAAATTAGCGATTTTATATTAGAATTTGGTAAGTTGAGAAAGGCTTTAAGCCGAAAAGAAAAGATTTGTTGTCAATTTTTAGATGAAATAAATTGATAATTATTTGAAATTTTATAAAGGTGATGAAATTGTGAAATTAATATATTTCAATAGCTTTGAATCAGATTGGAAATCCACCCCATCTTGTTTCGACATTTGGAAGAAACCAAAGAGTTATTTAATCAAAGTTAATTTTTAATAAATTCGATGAAAAAATTAAATGAAAACTGGGCAGTATTCTTAGCCCTATTACTTATTCTATGTTATTCTTACATTAAATTTAGGTATAGTTTTATTGGTTTCAATCCATTTCCATATATGGAATTTTCGGAAGTAATATCATTTGCTTTTAATCCATTTTTTAACTTTAAATTCACATTGATAATAATATTATTGTCAACTTGGATATTTGCAATGTTTTTTCCAGAAAAACTGGATAGAGATAAAGATTACGTCAATTTTCAAGCTTTTTTTATTGTATTTTTTATTGTTTGTTACTCTTCAATTAAGATATTAATTGAATTCTTTGGTAATCGTTATCTTCAGGTTACAAACAAAAATATCTCCTTACAATATGAAACCATCTCAATAATTATTTCAACAGTCATTTATTTTTTATTAATTATTAAAACTAATATCTGGACTAAATTTAAGTTCAATATTGTTTTAGGAGTATCTTTTGTCGTACTTTTTTTTGTAATCTTTTTTAAAATTGACTTTAAAGAATTTTCAAATAATAATATTAAAAGTCTTATTTCAAATTCACAGACAATTGAAATTAAAGGAGAACTAATTGTAGCAGGAGACTTTAAAAACTACATAGTATTAAGAAACAATTCCTCCAAAGAAATCATTATATGCAACAAATCTGATATTCAAAAAATAATATTGAAAGGTGATTAAAAACATCACTTTCTGTGCTTAGTCTTCTGACTAAGCACGAGTGAATTTCGGTCTTCAGTCCGATGAAATTAACCAATAGTTATCCAAAAGGCAATTTCAACATTTGAACCTTTACAAAAATCCTTCAAACCAAAAGGAAATTGTTAATTTAAAACCTTTTAAATAAGTCCACTTCAAAACCCATCACCTCCCCCCAGCCGCACAATGCTCCTTCAAATACTTGGTGTAGAGTGTAGAAAGGTGTAAAGTGGTACCTTCGCCTTCGTAAATGCCGTGGCTTCGGTTGGGGTAGGGCATAAACTGGAACTGCTTGTTGTATTTTATCATTTCGTTTATCAGCAGTTCGGCGTTTTGGTAATGTACATTGTCGTCGCCCGTTCCGTGTATATATAGCAGATTTCCTCTAAAATTCTTTACAAAATGCATTGGCGAGCCATTTACAAAATCTTCTTTATTCTCCTGCGGTAGGCCCATGTATCTTTCCTGATATATGTTGTCGTAGGTAAGTTGGTTGGCTACTGCGGCTATCGAAATGCCCGTTTTGTAAATTTCAGGGTATTGAAATAGACAATTTAAAGTAGCTGATCCACCACCACTCCAGCCCCAAATGGCCACACGGGAAGTATCTATGAAATCGTATTTTTTGAACATCGCCAATGCTCCCATGGCTTGGTCTCGGATGTTTACGATGCCCACTTTTCTGTAAATCGATTTTCTCCATTCCCTTCCTTTGGGAGCTGGAGTGCCTCTACCATCTAGAGCGGCATAGATATAGCCGTCAGCGGCCATGTCTCCTGTGTAAAGTCTGTTTCTATCCACTCCATAAACGTCATTTACAACAGTTGCTGCGGGTTCGGAATAGACATAAAACACGATGGGATATTTCTTTTTTGGATCAAAATTCTTCGGTTTCGCAATAAAACCGTCCATGGTGGTGCCATCTGTGGTGGTTACTTGAAAAAACTCCACATCCTTTTTCTGGGGTTTTGGATTGGTCAAAATAGACTTGGCTTCATCTATCGGTTTTCCTGAAGGCAGGGCGATTATTTCTGATACTCTTGGCGTGAAATAATTGGAAAAATTATGAAAGGCATATTTTCCGTTGTCCGAAATCCTGTAATTGTGCGTTCCGCTTAGTTCAGTTGGGCTAACTTTTTCGGCTTTGGTAACTTGGCTGATTTTGGTTCTGTAAAGATAAGATTGTGTAGCATTGTCGGGCGAAGCCATGAAGTAGATAAAATCATTGTCAATATGCACGTTCATAATTTTCTGAATGTCATAATTCCCTTCAGTTAGTAAAGTTTCAGTTTTACCATCTCTAGAAAGCTTGTAAATGTGCCTCCAGCCATCTTTTTCACTGACCCAAATAAAGGATTTTCCATTCTCTACCCAATCCCAACCTTCAATATTTCCATAACTCCAACTGTTTCTTACATCAATCCAAGCAGCGTCATTCTCTTGATAAAATGTCCGGGCCGCACCTGTTTTGGCGTTGCAATACATCAATTTGCTTTCATTTTGCTTACGGTTGAGCTGTTGAATAATTAGCTCCTCAGCATTGTTGGCCCATTCCATTCTTGGAATATAATGTTGCTGCGGATCGCCCGGCACGTTCATCCAAATCGTTTTTTTTGTAGCAATATTGGCCACACCGACTTTACATGCCGATGGACTTTCGCCTACTTTCGGATATTCCACAGGCACGTTTTTAGCATAAATTTCGTCGGTATTGTTGATCATCAAAAAGTCCTTGATTTTGGTGGCATCTATCTGCCAATAAGCTATACTTTTGCCGTCTGGACTCCATCTGAATCCATCTCGGCAGTCAAACTCTTCCTCATAAGCCCAGTCAAAAGTGCCATTGATTATTTTGCCTTTGGTTTGGGTGAGTGGGCTTATTTTATGGGTTTTGAGGTCTTCTATGTACAAGTTTCTTTCACTGACATAAGCTGCCATTTGGCCGTTGGGTGATAGCTTGGCAAACATCAGTGAAGAGGTAGGCCGGCTTTTTCCCAATTGCGTTAAGGCCTTGGTTTTAGGGTCTAATATCCAATAATCGCCTCTGGTTTCTTGTCTCCAAACTCTTTGGGTATTGGTAAAAATCAAAATTTTGTTCCCACCTGCCGAAAAAGCAAAGCTTTTGGGTTCAATTGGCTCGTTCGAATTTTTGGGAGTTAGAGTGGCTTTATCTACAAAAGTCGATTTTTTGTTTTCGGGCAAAGTATATTTTTGAATTTCGCCCGATTCTATCGTAAAATAGTCGTTTTCTTGCCAAACGACATTCTGAGCTTTAAGGTTTAAGGAAAAAAGGATGAAAAAATTAAAGAGTAATTTGAAAATCTTCATAATTGGTTTGGTCTTGGCTTATATTGATTGGAAAAATTAAGCATTTTTTTGGAGATCTTAGTTTTTTTTAATTTTTTATTGGTTGTAGAGTGTATTAGAATGTAGAAATTGCTGTAAATAATGGAATTATTTATGTGCCTTATGGTTGTCAAAAAAATAGAAAGATAAAGTTTTTCAAGTCAAAAATTAGTAGATTTGTTCATTTAAATCGCAAAAAATGGTAAATCTGGAAAATATTGTATGGAAAGAGGGTCAGCATTATGTCGCACAATGCTTAAATGTTGATGTATCAAGCTTTGGTGAATCAAAAGAGGAGGCTTTGGCAAATCTTAATCAAGCTTTAGAACTTTATTTTGAAGATAGTAGCCTTAGCACTATTTAAGAAATAAATCAACCTAATTTTATTTAAATTACCTTTTAGTAACTTTAAGATTGGAAACAGGCTCTCAATTATCCAATATCGTTGTTAATTCTGAAAAAAAGAAATTCTCCCCACTTTTATTGATTTGCTTTTGTCTTTTACAGAGAATTTATATTCAAAACCACAATTACAGTCACAAGCTATATTAGTTACGGGATGCAAGACTATGTTTATTTTACCATTTTTTAATTCAAAGTCTGCTTTGGTATTTGAACAACAATTGTTGTGAGTTTTAAAATATATAATTGTGGAATCTGATTTATATTTATGTTCAATGTCAAAAATACTGTCATTTAAAATCCCTCGGCTTTCAAATTTACTTGCTAATAGCATACAATTGTAATCATATTTTTCAGGACTAAGTTGACCGTTTAAATCTTCAAAATTGAATTTATTCTTTAACTTATATTGCTTGTACTCTTTTTCAATTTTATCATGATCCAGCTCTCCTTCTAGATCTATATTCTCACTTTTCAGTGTTAAAGATTCTAAATTTTCGAAAAAAACAGAATCGAACTCTTTTTCCGTTTCTGAATTAAATACACAAGAATAACAAGTAATTAGGATAATTAGAATATTTTTCATATTATATAACTGGTGATTGAATTTGAATTTTAGACTAAGTGCAAATTTATCTTGGACATCGAACTTACAGATTCATGTTTTTGAAAAGGGCATTTATCTAGATTTCAAATAGAGATTTATATCTCTTAAGATAGTAATCTGAACGGTAAAGATATGAAAAATAAAAATTAATGAAATCAAACACTACTTTCCGTTCCGAATTCTTTCCCCACAGAAATTTTTTCATTAGATTTATTTCCAAATAATTCAACCATAATCTTACGAATGAAATATTTACTTATTTTCTGTGCAGGAATTCTATTTTCTGCGGCCCAAAGCCCCATCATCAAATCGGAATTTATTTACGAAAATGCTCCTTTTCCTTCTTGCCATGCATCTACGTTGGCCGAAACGCCTAATGGAATTGTTGCAGCTTGGTTTGGCGGAACAGCAGAAAGAGACCCAGATGTGGGTATTTGGGTGAGTAGAATAGAAAATGGCAAATGGACCACACCAGTTGAAGTAGCCAATGGGGTGGAAAGTCCCCAAAAAAGATACCCAACTTGGAATCCTGTTTTGTTTCAAATGCCAAGAGCCGAATTGATATTATTTTATAAAGTCGGCCCAAGTCCATCTACTTGGTGGGGAATGCTAAAAAGGTCTTTCGATGGCGGCAAAACATGGTCGGCGGCTGAAAAACTACCAGATGGAATTTATGGGCCGATAAAAAACAAACCTGAGTTGTTGAGCGATGGCACTTTGCTTTGCCCCACAAGTTCTGAGGACAATGGCTGGCGAGTACATTTTGAAATGACCAAAGATGCAGGAAAAACTTGGACAAAAACAGACGCCATAAACGATGGAAAAGAGTTTTCGGCCATTCAACCAAGTATTTTGTTTACCAAAGATGGCCAATTGCAGATACTTTGCAGAAGTAAGAATAGCTATGTTTTAGAGGCTTTTTCAAATGATAATGGAAAGACTTGGTCGGCATTGAAGCCGACATCATTGCCCAATCCAAATTCAGGAACAGATGCGGTCACGCTTAAAGATGGCAGACAATTGATAGTTTACAACCATGTCGGCAAAGGAGATGAGTTTTGGGGCGGTAGCCGCTCACCATTGAATGTAGCTATTTCGGATGATGGTAAAAATTGGCGTTCTTTGGCTGTTTTGGAAAATGAACCCAAAATGGAATTTTCCTATCCTTCGGTTATACAATCGTCTGATGGTAAGGTGCATATCACTTACACTTGGAAGCGGAAGAAAGTGAGATATGTCGTGCTGGATGTGAAATGACGGCCACTTCGGCACTTCGGCTTCGCTCAGTGACCGAGGTCCGTTGTCTGAGCGGAGTCGAAGACAAAAACGGAACTTCGGCTCCCCTCAGTGTGAAATCCGTTGTCTGAGTGGAGCCGAAGACAAAAACGTCACGTCACTTCGAGACCTGCGGTCGCTATTTCATTCAGATTAACATCCGAACTTATTGTGCTCAGTGACGGCACTTCGGCTCGGCTTAGTGACCAATTCGTTGTCTGAGCGAAGTCGAAGACAAGCCTAAATTTAATATTCAACCCTATAAAAATAAAAAATGGCCATTTTAGACATTTCCATAATTGTCCTTTATCTGCTCGCTATGGTAGGAATAGGCGTCTATTTTTCCAGAAAAAATAAAAGTACTGCTCAATTTACCACAGCCTCTAGCACCATTCCAGGTTGGGCCATTGGGATGAGTTTTTATGCAACTTTTCTGAGTGCTATCACTTTTTTGGGAGATCCCGGCAAATCATTCGGAAGCAACTGGAATCCCTTCGTTTTTAGTATTTCCATGCCTTTTGCTGCTTATTTCTCGTCTAAGTTTTTTGTAAGTTTTTATCGAAATACTGGAGAAATCAGTGCTTACACACATCTCGAAAAACGTTTTGGTTCATGGGCAAGAAGTTATGTCATGCTTTGTTTTATCCTTACGCAATTGGCCAGAATGGGAACCATTTTTTATGCCATCGCCATCGCTATCAATGCTTTGACGGGTTTTGAGATTCCTTTAATTATATTATTTTCAGGTATTTGTGTGATCGTCTACACGGTTTTTGGTGGCATGGAAGCGGTGATTTGGACTGAGGTAGTGCAAGCAGTTCTGAAAACCATGGGAGCCTTGCTCATTTTAGGAATTATTTTGTATGCCATAGATATTCAAACTATTGTGAGTGAAGGCCTTGCAAAGGATAAATTTAGTTTGGGTACTTTCAAACCTGATTTTACGCAGAGTTCTTTTTGGGTGGTTTTTGTTTATGGTTTTTTCATAAACTTGGTCAATTTTGGAGTAGATCAGAATTATATCCAACGTTACCATACCGCCCAAAGTACCAAAGACGCTCAAAGAAGTATTTGGCAGTGTGTGATTTATTATGTGCCTGTTTCGTTCTTGTTTTTCTTTGTGGGTACTGCTTTGTTCGTTTATTATCAACACTTTCCTGAGCAAATCCAAAGTCTAAGAGAAGTGGTTTCTCTCGAAAAAAGTATCGCATTGGCTAATTTACAAGCATCAGATTATGGCGACAGAGTTCTCCCACATTTTATTAAAACCAAAATCCCTACTGGTCTTTTAGGATTGTTGATGGCGGCTTTACTTTCGGCAGCCATGAGTACCATGAGTAGCAGTATGAACAGTTCAGCAACCGTTTTTTTGAAAGATTTTTATACCAGATATTTCCAAAAAAACTTGAATGATTTGCAAGAACTAATGGTCTTAAGAATTGCCACGGTATGTTTTGGATTATTAGGAATCAGCTTTGGAATAGCCATGATAGGAGCCAAAAGCATCTTAGACATTTGGTGGAAACTCTCTGGCATATTCGCAGGAGGTATGTTGGGTATATTTTTATTGGGCTTTTTGGTCAAAAATGCCGGAAAAGCGGCCGCCATTGGGGGAACTATGGCAGGAGTAGTGGTAATTGCTTATCTATCTTTACAAACTTATTTGCCAGAAAACTTTAAAACCAATTTGGAGCCTAAAATGACCGTGGCAACTGGCACATTGACAATTGTAGGAGTTGGCTGGTTGATTACGAAACTTGTGAAGCGTTAGGTCCTTAACATTTTCTCGCAAAAACGCTAAGGTTATGTAAGGTCGAAAAAAAACTCTTTAATAATTCATTTCCAACCCCAAGGTTTCCAGTCGATTTGGATGGGATTTTTTAGGTCAAATTTTACGGTAAAAAGTCTATCGGAGCCAATTCTTCGTAGATTATAGCTGAAAAAATCATCGTTGAGCTCCACCCACCAAACATTTGTTGCGGCTAATGGAAGCATTTTGGCAGTTGCATCATCTGCAGGAAACATCTGCAGGCCCGCCTGTCCACTATTTGAACTTATGCCGCCATACATCGTTACTTTGTCTGGTTCGCCATTTTCGTGTATGTGGTCGTGTTTTAGTTCAATTTTATCGCCTTTTAAAGTGAAAACCCAAGTTCGGGATTTATCCTCTCCAACATAAAATGGAATTTTGATGACGTTTTCTTGACAACTTATGACTTGCATTACCAGCCGTTTGTTTTTGAAAGTCTCATTGTCTGCTCCAGCAATGGGTGTACCTACGTACGATTTTCCACACTGATTTTTTAGATTTTCCCAAAAAACTAAACTATTTGGCTTTTCTTGTGATTTACAAAGAGAGGGTGCCAAAGAAAGGAGAATTAGAATGATTTGTTTCAAAGTTTGCAATTTTGAAAGCAAATTAGACATTTTCTCTAGGCAAAAACAATTAAAACATTATATTTTGTAACATAAATGACAATCTGATTGCGGCTTAATTACGTACTTTCGCTAAATTATGATTGGGACTTTCAAACTTCATAAATTATGAACAGACTATTTCTTCTTTTTGCATTGATTATTTCGTTTTCGGTTTATGGTCAAAATTCTACCGAAATCAAGAAATATGCTATAGAAGTTGCTGGTATAAAAGTGGGAGAGATGCACGCAACAAAACAGACGTTGGGTAAAGGTGTGGTGAAATACCATGTAAAAAGTGATGTCAAGGTGAACTTACTGGTTTATACATTAAAGATAAAATACGAGGTTATTAGTCAGTTTGATAAAAACGGATTGGTCTATTCTGAGGCAAAGGTCAATTCAAACAAGGGCGATTTTTTTACGACGACTGCTTTGAAAAATGGAATTTATGAGGTGAAATCGAAACAAGAGAAGAAAGAATTTGAAAAAACTATCAGTTCAGACATCACTTGGTCTTCAAGTCGTTTATTTTTTGATGAACCAACCAATAATCAGAAGTTTTATGCTGAATATTATGCTCTATTCAACAACGTAAAGAAGAATAAAGATGGTACATTTACTTGTCAGATAGAAAACAACATTGACAAGTATGTGTATGAAAATCAGAAACTTGTGCGGGTTATCAAAAAAAATCCGATTAAAAATATTGAGCTGCGTTTTATCTCTGAAAAGGTCACAACTGATTCTGGGATTTAAATAACAATTATATGTCAAAAAAAATAGTAATCATAGGCAATGGTGTGGCAGGAATCACCACCGCAATAGAACTTCGAAAGATTTCGGATTGTGAGATAACCGTTGTCTCAGAAGAGTCAGAATATTTCTTTTCCCGCACAGCATTGATGTATGTTTTTATGGGCCACATGAAGTTTGAACATACACAACCTTACGAAAATAGTTTTTGGGCGAAAAACAATATAACACTTAAAAAAGGAAGGGTTGACGCTATTTTTCATGAAAAAAATGAAATCGTTTTTGATAAAGGTGGAATTCTCACCTATGACTATTTGGTTATTGCAACAGGTTCTAAACCAAATAAATACAATTGGCCGGGACAAGATTTAGAAGGGGTTTCAGGCATGTATCACAAGCAAGATTTGGAATATTTGGAGAAATATTCTTCAAAAATCAAAAAGGCCGTGGTCGTGGGAGGTGGATTGATAGGAGTAGAGTTGGCCGAAATGCTGAATTCGAGAGGTATTCAGGTTACTTTTTTGGTCAGGGAGAACAGTTTTTGGAGTATGGTTTTATCTGAAAATGAGGGCAGAATGCTTGAAAAGCATATTTTGTCTCACGGAATTCAACTTAAACTAAAGACCGAACTTAAAGAAATAAAAGGAAAGGAATCTGTGGATTCTATCATAACTTCGGAGGGAGAAAGTATTGAATGTCAATTTGTTGGGTTAACGGTTGGAGTTAGCCCTAATATAGCATTTCTTAAAAATTCTGGTGTGGAGACGAATAAGGGCATTTTGGTCAATGAATTTTTACAAACCAATATTACCAACATCTATGCCATCGGTGATTGTGCCGAAATTCAGCAGCCTCAGCCCGGAAGAAGGCCGATTGAAGCCGTTTGGTACACTGGAAAAATAATGGGACAAACCCTTGCGAAAACATTGGCTGGACAAAAAACTGCCTATAATCCGGGAAATTGGTTTAACTCTGCTAAGTTTTTTGACATTGAATATCAAACTTATGGACTTGCACCAGCTAAATTGAATGAATATCAAGAAGAATATTATTGGGAGAAAGAAAATAAAGCGGTCAGAATAGTTTTTAGCCAAGAAAACAGAGTTTTTGAAGGAATAAATACCTTCGGAATAAGAATGCGTCAGGATTTCTTTGAGAAGGTTTTGGACAGAAAAGAAAGTGTAGATGTTGTGATGAACAATCTCGACAAGGCCAATTTTGACCCTGAGTTTTTCAGGAAGTATGAAAAAGAAATTAAAAGAAACTTTAATCTACAAAATGCTTAAATATAGATAATTATGAATTTGGATATAAGTAAAAAGACAGGTTTAAGCTTAGGTTTCGGCGGCATGCTAATTCTGCTAGCAGCACTTTTCAATTTTTTGAACGGTTCAGCTTTGTTATACACCTCTTTGTGTATGATTTTGGCTGGAATTGTTGTGTATTCATTTGGTGAATACAACGGAGAATTATCAGGTATAAAAAACAATGAGGTATGGTTTAAAAGTGTTTCTTCAAAAGGAGTAGTGGCCTGGATTCTAGGTTTTGTTCTTACCGCCTTTTATGTTGTAATCTATTGGTTTCCAGAATATTTGGGTCTCCATAAAGAAGGAAATACAGGTTTGGTTGCCTTTTTTGACCCTTTGAGTTACGCTTTAAATGGCCATGGTGCAAGTCAGTGGTTTGTGTATGGCACCCTTTACACGGTCGCCATTTTGGGTTTTGGGGTGAAATTTATTCTTAAATATCGCCACAGCAACTATCAGATAATCAGAACTTTGTCTGTTATGTTTTTTCAATTGGCATTTGCGTTTTTATTGCCTGAGTTTTTGTCAAAACTTAATCCTGACTTGGATTATTTTGCAAAAGATATCAAGAATATGTGGCCACTGAACTACTATTTCTTCGAAGATTGGCACTTGAAGGCCATGTTGGGCGGCGGAAATCTAGGGATGTTTATGCTATTCTTTGGTATAGGAATGATTTTTTTAATCTCACCCATACTTACATATTTTTTCGGTAAAAGGTGGTATTGTTCTTGGGTTTGTGGCTGCGGTGGTTTGGCCGAAACTGCTGGGGATTCGTTTCGTCAACTTTCAGATAAATCCGTAAAAGCCTGGAAAATAGAACGATGGTTGATTCATTCGGTGTTGTTGTTTGTATTTATCACTACGGTTGCGGTTATTTACTCATTTTTAATCAATGAAAAGGCAGCTATAGATCCCAAGCTCTTTTTGGTTGGAGTAATACTGTTTTTGGGAGTATTTAGTATGTATATTTTCAAAATTGGCTACAAAAAATTGGCCTTGGATGCACGAAAAGGTATTTATTGGGCATCAGGCATAATTTCAGTTTTCTTAATCATCAATATGGTTATCGGTAATACCAATGTATTTTTTATAGATTCTTATACTTTACGTTCTTGGTACGGCTTTTTCATTGGAGCGGCTTTCAGTGGTGTAGTTGGCGTTGGTTTTTATCCTATTTTGGGCAGTAGAGTTTGGTGCAGATTTGGTTGTCCTATGGCCGCCATTTTAGGATTTCAACAAAAACTGTTGTCGAGATTTAGAATTACCACAAATGGCTCACAATGCATTTCATGTGGTAATTGCTCTACCTATTGCGAAATGGGCATTGATGTGCGAGCCTATGCCCAAAAAGGTGAAGATATAGTACGTTCATCATGCGTTGGTTGTGGAGTTTGTTCGGCGGTATGTCCTCGCGGGGTTTTGAAATTAGAAAATGGTAGGGTGGATATAAAATTATGAAATTAGTAAGATGTCATTAAGTGTAAAAGTTATTTAATATTAAATTTTTAGATTATATTTTCAATCGATGTTTTTTTATTTTGCTTAAGAAAAAATTCTTGGTTTGTCACTTGTCTTATATTCTCAGAAATAGATAATTGTAACCACAAAACATAAAATTCATTATTTTTACTCCTTCAACAAACAAAATAGTGAAAAGAGTAATATTAATCGTTTTGGACAGCGTAGGTATAGGTGAACTGCCAGACGCCGCCAAATATGGCGATGTAGGCAGCAATACCTTAGGGCATATAGCCAAGCAATATCCTGATTTACAGATACCTAACTTGGTAAAACTGGGTCTAGGAAATATAGATTTAAGCAACAAATTAGCCAAAACAGATAGCCCTACTGCTGCTTTTGGAAAGGCGGCCGAAGTTTCTTCAGGCAAAGACACCACTACAGGCCACTGGGAAATTTCGGGCATTATTCTCGAAAAACCTTTCCCTACTTTCACCGAAAATGGATTTCCAACAGAATTTATCGAACGTTTCGAACAAGCTATAGGTACCAAAACTTTGGGAAATATCTCTGCATCCGGCACGGCCATTATTGACGATTTAGGCAATGAACATGTGAAAACAGGTTATCCAATTGTGTATACATCAGCAGATTCTGTTTTCCAGATTGCGATGCATGAAGGTGTTATACCTATTGCTAGGCAATACGAAATTTGCAAAATAGCCAGAGAAATGTTGGTGGACGAATATGAAGTAGGAAGAGTAATAGCCCGGCCTTTTGAAGGAGAGTCAGGAAATTATAAAAGGACAAGTAGAAGAAAAGATTACGCTATTTTACCGCCTGAAACGGTTCTGGATGTGGTGAAAGAAAGTGGAAAAGGCGTTTATGCTATCGGCAAAATCAATGATATTTTTGACAAAAAAGGAATAACCAGATACAAGAAAACGGCCACGAATTTAGAAGGAATCAAAGAAACCATTGTAGCTATCAAAAATCCAAATGAGAGTTTTGTATTTACCAATTTGGTAGATTTTGATATGCTTTTTGGGCATAGGAGAGATGTGGTAGGTTATGCCAAATGTCTGGAAGAATTTGACAGTTATTTGCCTGAAATGTTGGAAAACTTAAAGGATGATGACTTGCTCATCATAACCGCTGACCACGGAAACGACCCGACTCATCATGGAAATGACCACACGAGAGAATACATTCCGATACTAAACATAGGTAAAAACATAAAAAAAGGTCTTAATTTTGGTGTGAGAAATTCGTTTGCCGATATCGCTGCAACGGTAGCCGAGTATCTTCAAGTAGAATATAAAACACAAGGAGAGAGTTATTTAAGTCTAATTGTTTAATTTTCTAGCTAAATAATGGCACGCTGATGACAGCAACGGCTGCCTCACTGATATTGAAAATAACGCTGATTTTCACGGATTAATTAAACTTCCTACAACGTTTAAACAAAAATAAAGAATTCAAAAAACTATCTTTTTAAGATATGATGGAAATCAGAAATGAAGGAATACCCTTCGACACCAAATACTTCGAAAACATCAACATCAATCGCTCGGCGGTAGAACGAAGAGCTGCCAGCTTGGGTGGACGAAGAACTGTAAAAAAGGAATTTCAAGCGGCATGGTTGCTAAAAGCCATCTCATGCATAGATTTGACAACCTTGGCAGGCGATGACACTGCGGGAAATGTAGAACGTCTCTGTGCCAAGGCCATTTCTCCAGTCAGAAAAGACCTTTTGGAAGCCATGGAAATGACCGATGCCAACATTACCACGGGTGCGGTTTGCGTCTATCACAACATGATAGCAGATGCAAAAAGAAGTTTGGGCAATTCTGGAATTCCAATTGCGACCGTGTCAACAGGATTTCCTGCTGGAAAAATTTCTTTTGAACAGAAAGTTGAGGAAATCAAAAAATCAGTGGAAGCTGGTGCTACTGAAATTGATATTGTCATCAGCCGAGAATTGGTGATCAACTCCAAATGGGAGGAACTTTACAATGAAGTAAAAGCTTGTAGAGCCGCTTGTGGTGATGCTCACATGAAAACTATTTTGGCGACTGGCGAAATTCCGACTTACACCAAGGTAGCGAAAGCAAGCTGGGTAAGTATGATGGCCGGCTCAGATTTTATAAAAACGAGTACCGGAAAAGAAGCTGTAAACGCAACATTACCAGTAAGTCTAGTAATGATAAGAGCAATTCGAGAATACCAAGAATTGACAGGGATCAAAGTAGGATATAAACCAGCAGGCGGAATTCAGAAAGCAAAACAAGCCTTAGATTGGCTCATTTTGATGAAAGAAGAATTAGGGGACGATTGGTTGCAACCAAATCTATTTAGATTCGGAGCTAGTAGCCTTTTGGGAGATATCGAACGTCAACTAGAACATTACGTAACAGGCAGATATTCTGCAGGTTATCGCCATGCTATGGCATGAAATCACAGTTGTAAAATCTGTTCCTTTCGGCTTTGATCAGTCGACGGATTTCTAGTTGAAATCAATTGAAGAAATACACAAAGTCCAATCCTTAGGCTCTTAGCGACTTTGGCAGAAAAAATATAGAAATGAAAGTAAAAGAAATATTTAACACGATGGCTTACGGTCCAGCTCCCGAGAGTGCAGCTCAAGCAAATGAATTTCTTGATGCACATAACAGAACTTTTGAATTGTTCATAAACGGAGAATGGAAAAAAGCCGAGAAGCATTTTGAAACCATCAATCCTTCAAACCTGCAGGTTTTGGCTAATATTGCCGAAGCTTCAGAAGGAGATGTAAATGAGGCAGTTGCCGCAGCCAACAAAGCATTAAAAGATTGGGTGAAAATTGGAGGAAGAGCAAGAGCGAGGTATTTGTATGCCCTAGCCCGCCAAATCCAAAAGCACTCCAGACTTTTTGCTGTATTGGAAGCCTTGGACAACGGAAAACCCATTAGAGAAACCCGTGACATAGATATCCCATTGGTAGCTAGACACTTCTATCACCATGCTGGTTGGGCTCAATTGATGGACAACGAGCTAAAAGATTACAAAGAAATTGGTGTAATTGGACAGATTATACCTTGGAATTTCCCACTTTTGATGCTTTCATGGAAAATAGCTCCAGCCTTGGCCATGGGAAATACTGTGGTTCTGAAACCTGCTGAATTTACTTCTTTGACGGCACTTTTGTTTGCCGAAATATGTCAAAATGTGGGTCTTCCCAAAGGAGTTGTAAACATTATCACAGGTCCAGGCTCTACTGGAGCAGCTTTGGTGAATCACAAAGATGTAAATAAGATTGCTTTCACCGGCTCTACTGAAGTTGGCAAAATCATCAGAAAAGCCATCGCTGGCTCTGGTAAAAAAGTATCCTTGGAATTGGGAGGTAAATCGCCTTTCATCGTTTTTGAAGATGCAGATCTGGATTCTGTTGTTGAAGGTATAGTGGACGCCATTTGGTTTAATCAGGGTCAGGTGTGCTGTGCGGGTTCGAGGCTTTTGGTACAGGAAAGCATTCAAGACAAGCTTTATAACAAAATAAAAGCCCGCATGGAAAAACTGCGTGTCGGTGATGCTATGGACAAATGCATTGATATTGGGGCCATTGTGGCTCCAGTTCAAGTAAAAACTATTGACGAATTGGTACAAAAAGGTATTGCTGAAGGAAACCAAATGTGGCAGCCTAGTTGGGAATGCCCTAAAGACGGATGTTTCTATCCCCCGACCTTATTTACTCATGTTTCGCCTTCAAGTACCATTGCTCAAGAGGAAATTTTTGGACCTGTTTTGGTAGCCATGAGTTTCAGGTCGCACCAAGAAGCCATCAAATTAGCTAATAATACAAGATATGGGTTGGCATGTAGTATTTGGACGGAAAACATCAATTTGGCCTTAGATATTGCTCCAAAAGTAAAAGCAGGCACCGTTTGGATAAACTCCACCAACGTTTTTGATGCTGGTTCCGGATTTGGAGGCTACAGAGAATCAGGTTTTGGACGAGAAGGCGGCAAGGAAGGCCTTTTTGAATATATGAAACCTCGTATTGAGGAACAGTTTTCAGATAAACCGATAAAACCTGCGGTTCAAAAATCGAAAATAACCATTACAGATAGCATAGACCGTACAGCCAAAATGTATATTGGCGGCAAACAGGCTCGACCAGACAGTGGTTACAGCATGACTATAAAAAATCCACAAGGAGAAATAGTTGGAGAGGCTCCAGAAGGAAGCCGAAAAGACATCAGAAATGCGGTAGAAGCCGCTCATGCAAACGGCAAATGGGCAGAAATGACTGGACACGCCAGAGCACAAGTTTTGTATTATATAGCCGAAAACTTGTCGGTCAGAAATGCAGAGTTTTCAAACAGATTGATTCAAATGTGTTGTTATAGCAAAACTGACGCAGATGCTGAGGTAGAAAAGTCTATCGACAGAATCTATACTTACGCCGCTCATGCTGATAAATACGATGGTCAGGCTCATCAAACTATTCAAAGAAATGTAACATTGGCTATGCCAGAGCCAGTTGGGGTGATTGGAATCGTTTGCCCGGAAGAAGCACCGCTTTTGGCATTTGTTTCAACCGTAATTCCTGCAATCGCCTTAGGAAATAGTGTAATTGTTATTCCTTCAGAGTCTGCACCATTTAGTGCTACTGATTTTTATCAAATACTTGATACTTCAGATGTTCCTGGAGGAACTGTCAACATCATCACAGGACCAAAAGAAATCCTGGCCAAGGAATTAGCCAAACATTATGATGTAGACGGTCTTTGGTATTTTGGAAGCAAAGAGGGTTCAAAAGATATTGAAAGTCTTTCAGCCGAAAATATGAAACGTACTTGGGTAGACTATGGAAAATACCGCGATTGGATGAACAACGAGCACTCTGAAGGTACTGAATTCTTGAGACATGCTTCTGAGATAAAGAATATCTGGATTCCATACGGAGCTTAATTTTATTTTGAAGGCAAATTGAAATCCATTCCTCAAAAAGGGCTGGATTTTTTTCTAATATAAAAAGCAAAAGACCTTTTGGGTTTTAATTTTTTTTTGCAGCTTTTCTCTAAAATTTAGCAATTGTGTCGAACTTCATGAAATAATTGTAGTTTTGGAGAAAAAAACCGATTTTCATCGCATGAAATTATTTTTTAGTACAGATGAGGTAGCACAACAATTGGAGATTCCGGTTACAACGGTAGATTTTTATGTACGAAGTTTTAGGATGAATATTCAGAAAGTAGGTAAAAATCGAAAATATTCGCATGCAGATATAGAAAAACTTCAGAAAATAGTAGATTTAATAAACAAGGAAGGCTTTACTTTGGAGGGTGCAAAAGAGAAACTAAAACACCGAGAAGTCAAAACTTCTGTGAATGAGGAAGTTGTAACAAGGCTAAAGGAAATCAGAAAAACGCTAGAATACTTAAAACTTGGATTAGAACCATAAATCGATGCAACAAGATTTAATTTATGAAATCGCCCTAAGCAAAACAGAAGGTGTAGGCGGTGTTATGTTTAAGCAACTTTTGAATACCTTCGGAAGTGCCAAGGATGTTTTTGAAACGCCACCTGCCAAACTACTCAAAGTACCCAACATGGGTAAGTTTACGCTCGCCAAAATCAAGGAAAATGATGATGCACTGAAAGATGCAGAGAATATTGTGCGAGAAAGTGCTAAAAATAATATAAGAATAGTGACCTTTAAGCAAGAAGAATATCCCAAAAAACTAAGGGGTATTTTCGAGGCTCCGCCGATTTTGTTTTTCAAAGGCCAGGGACATTTGGAATATTCAAAAACCTTGGCCATAGTTGGTACCAGAGATGCTTCTGACTATGGCAAAAAATCTACGGAAGAAATTGTAGCATCACTGAAGGATCATAATGTGCAGATAGTGAGTGGTTTGGCTTATGGAATAGATGTAGCTGCACACAAAGCGGCCTTAAAAAATGGACTTTCTACGGTAGGTGTATTGGCCAATAGCTTAGAAACAGTTTATCCGAGTTCGCATAAAAAAGTAGCCGCTGAAATCCAAGAAAATGGCCTTTTGATATCAGAACAACCGTTTGGAACTCTTACGAAACCACAGTTTTTTGTGGCAAGAAATAGAATCATAGCGGCCTTGTCAGACGCGACTATTGTTGTAGAATCTGCTAGAAAAGGAGGCTCAATGGTGACTGCCGAATATGCGAATAACTACAACAAGGAGGTTTTTGCAATTCCTGGAGGTATTTTTCAAAAATATTCAGAAGGGCCTAACTACTTGGTAGCTAATAATAAAGCCCAGATTTTTACCAATGTTCAGGATTTTGTCGAATGGATGAAGTGGGATAATGAAAACACCGAAACCAAAGTGGTGGAGAGAGAAATATTAGACCTTTCCAAATACACACAAGACGAAAGCAAAGTATTGAGCCTATTGATGCAAAATGGTGAAATGATTATCGACGACATCAGTTGGCATTCGCAGATTCATCTCAACAAATTGGCTTCCATTTTACTTAATCTCGAATTTGCGGATTTGGTAAAGCAAAGTCCAGGAAAGAAATTTGCACTAAAATGAATTATTTTCTTGACTTTAGCAATGTTCTGAACCCCCAAGCAAACAATCCTGTGAGCATGAGCAGAATGTTATACATCGTAAAGCCCCATTTCAAAAGGCTGAAAGATGAAGCAAGCTTTACCCCAAAATTTATTCTTTCGGGGAAATTCATCAGCAAATAGCCTACAGTGAGGTTTTCAAAAACATCAGCAAAGCCTATTAGAAATGGAAAAACATTGAATAACTGAAAGTAATGTTGGCTTGAAAATGAATTTCGAAAAAACAGACTCAATAAAAGGCTATAAGAAATACTATAGATGATAGGATAGAGAAGGTCAATGAAGAAAACATAAATTTTATAAAAGTTTCTTCCGGTTTCACCAAGGGCATCTATCAAAGTATAAAATTGATCTATTTTGTACCCAAAGCGTAATTCTAGCAATACCTGATTTTGTAATGGATTTATGAGGGTTTCCATTTTGGGTATTATAAAAACGGCAAAAATAACTTGGGAAAGAAAAGCCAACAGAATCATCTTCAAGGTGGCACCCGCATGCAAATAGGCTGAAAACCTTCTCAGATTTTGTAACATTCAATCATTAGAGTATCGGGCAGCAATTTATAAAAAAAGCTTAAAGCCGCCAATCCAATTTCTAAAAATTGAGGCCCAAAGAAAAACCGAAATTGGGTTGAACACCCTCACGAATGACAAATGTTTGTACTGCCCCATTCTCATTTACGCTGTAATACCCATAATTTAGACTACCTCCAGGAGTTGGATCCACTTTTTGATTTGTTAACTTTTGAGAAATAAACCTAATTCCTCCACCAATATAAGTGTCTATATAAAGATTTTGAAATACTGTAAACTGCAGGCCAATGTTCATGTTTGGCATAACTCCCAAATAACGCAAACGCCCAGAATTTTGATAGAATTTAGAATCATAATTTCCGACTTTTGAAGAGTCAATAATTTGATAATAAGATCCTTTATCATAATCGTTTTGATTGTATTCCAATTTCACACCTGGTGCCAGATAAACACCAAATTTTGCTTTGTCATTCAAAAAACTATATTTATCTCCCGATAAAAAACCTGGAACATAAAACCTTCTTTCAAGACTAAAAGTTAGTCCCTGCCACTTAGAGGTTTGCTTGAATGCAGAAATTACCCCAAAATTATTGTAAACATCTGATTTGCGATTGATATATCTGAGTCCCAAACCAATGACCGTACTGCGAGTTTTAGATTTATTGAAAATTTCTTCACCAAAATTCATAGAACCTGTGATAAGACTAAATGGCTGGAATTTAAAAATTTTCAAAGGTTTGTCGTCATTTTGTTGTGCATTTGCGGCAATTACAGACAAGATAAAGAAAGCAAGTAGTGTATTTTTCATTTTGTTGTTGTTTCTACAATGACCAAAATTAAACCAAAAACGTTGCAATACTTATGATGTTTCTCATTTTCGAAAGAAAATCTCCAATTCTTTTAAAATTTTGCCAAATAATTTAGCCTTTTTAAGGCAATTTTTTGTTTAAACCTAATTGGAGTATATTTGATAATATTTTCGCTGAACTATGAGTTTTTCGCTTATTTCTGATTTTAAGCCTACTGGAGACCAACCACAGGCCATTGAGCAATTGGTAAAATCTATTCAGTCTGGTGAGCGAGCCAACGTGCTATTGGGGGTTACAGGTAGTGGAAAAACCTTCACGGTAGCCAATGTCATTCAGCAGATTGACCGTCCGGTATTGATCCTAAGCCATAACAAAACTCTTGCGGCTCAGCTTTATGGTGAGTTTAAGCAGTTTTTTCCCAACAATGCCGTTGAGTATTTCATATCCTATTACGACTATTATCAACCTGAGGCTTACATAGCTTCTACCAATACCTATATAGAAAAAGACCTGATGATCAATCAGGAAATTGACAAACTGAGGCTATCTACAGTTTCTTCGTTGATGTCGGGTAGGAGAGATGTGATTGTAATAGCCTCGGTGTCTTGTATTTACGGTGCAGGTAATCCCAATGAATTCAAACAAAGTATTGTCAAAATTGCTGTTGGGGACGTGATCAGCCGCAATAAATTCTTATACAGATTGGTCGAAATTCTATATTCTAGAACCGAAGTAGAATTTAATAGAGGTACCTTTCGCGTAAAAGGCGACACCGTAGATGTCTATCCCGGATATGCAGATTTTGCTTTCAGAATTATCTTTTTTGGAGATGACATCGAAGAAATTCAGATGATAGAGCCAATTTCTGGAAAGAAAATAAGATCTGAGCCGAGAATAGTGATACCACCGGCCAATCTTTTCGTAACGGGAAAAGAGGTTATGCAAGAATCTATAAAATTGATTCAAGACGACATGGTGGCTCAAATTAAGTATTTTGAGAGTGATGGGCGGGTCATGGAAGCACAACGTATCCAAGAACGGACAGAGTTTGATTTAGAAATGATGCGTGAGCTAGGTTATTGCAGTGGAATAGAAAACTATTCAAGATATTTTGACAAACGAAAAGCTGGTGAAAGACCGTTCTGTTTGTTAGATTACTTCCAGGACGACTTTCTTTTAGTGGTGGACGAAAGCCACGTAAGTATGCCTCAAATTAGGGCCATGTATGGAGGTGACAGGTCTCGGAAAACGGCTTTGGTAGAATATGGCTTCAGGTTGCCATCAGCCTTAGATAATCGCCCACTCACATTTCAGGAGTTTGAGAGCCTAACACCACAGACTGTTTTTGTTAGTGCCACACCGTCAGATTATGAGCTCAATATGGCAGGAGGTGTGGTGGTAGAGCAAATAATCAGACCTACAGGCCTTCTAGACCCTGAAATAGACGTAAGGCCTAGTCTCAATCAGATAGACGATCTTCTGGATGAAATAAACGGCCGAATCAAAAAAGATGAGCGTGTTTTAGTAACAACTTTGACCAAAAGAATGGCCGAAGAACTCAGCAAATATCTGGAGAGGGTGGGTATCAAAGGACGATACATACATTCGGAAATCAAAACCATGGAACGTGTTGAGATTTTGCGAGAATTGAGGCTTGGTGTAATCGATGTTCTGGTTGGTGTGAACCTCCTAAGAGAAGGATTGGACTTGCCAGAAGTATCTTTGGTAGCCATTATGGATGCCGACAAAGAGGGCTTTCTTAGAGATATTCGTTCATTGATTCAGACCATAGGTAGGGCAGCTCGAAACTCCAATGGAAAAGTGATAATGTATGCCGACCGTATAACGGGATCGATGCAAAAGGCTATAGATGAAACCAATAGGCGTAGAGAAATTCAGATAGAATATAACCTCCAGAACGGTATCACACCAAAAACAATCCTCAAAAGCAAAGAGGCCATTATGGAGCAAACTTCTATTGCTGACTTTAAACCATCAACGAAATCTTATTATGTAGAGCCTGAAAGAATTAGCCTTGCCGCCGACCCAGTGATGGCTTACATGGGAAAACCACAAATAGAAACTTTGCTAAAAGATGCCAAAAGCAAAATGGAAAAAGCGGCTTCAGAGCTCGATTTCTTACAGGCTGCTAGATTTAGGGATGAAATGAACCAACTCAAAGAAAGATTGGAAGAATTGGAGAAGGTGTAGGTTTGTTCATTTTATATAAAAACCTTTCGAGCCCTCAAATCCCTTATGTTTACATTTATAATCAGTAGGAAATATTTTCTTGAATAGTGATTACAGCGAATCATCGAAATGACCAATCAAAGTTTTTTCGTTTTGCCGAAAAAGAAATTTGATTCAAAAAAGAAGATTCGTCTAATTGTATGATGGAATAATGTAATTTTGTGTGATTGTTGAATCTAATACCTTCAAACTTACAACATTTTGAAAACCGTAATAGCAGCCACAGGCACCCAAATGCCTGAAAGAAGAATACCAAATTCATTTTTTTTAGATAGAAATTTTTTGAATGAAGATGGTACGCCGATGCCTAAGTCTACTGAAGAAATGGTGGCCAAACTCGAACAAATCACTGGTATAAAAGAACGAGGATATATTTCAGAAAAAGGCGACTCCGTGCCTTTGATGACAGAAGCCTGCGAAAAGGCTTTGACCGAATGGGGCAAGGACAGGAATTTAATCGATGGCATAATAGTGGCTCACAATGCAGGCAATATGCTCGAAGGTCGGGACGGTTTTCATACGGTTCCCAACATGGCGGCCTTGCTAAAAAACAAATTGGCCATAGAAAATCACGAGTGTTTTGCCTATGACATTCTCTTTGGTTGTCCCGGTTGGCTACAAGGAATTATCCAAGCCCATCAGGCCATTCAAATGGGTGATGCCAAAAACGTGCTTGTGGTAGGTTTAGAAGTGGCCTCGAGATTGATGGATCCGCACGATTTGGACTCCATGATTTTGGCGGATGGTTGCGGTGCCACTATCGTAACTTCAGGTGAAGGTGACGATTTCAAAGGTATTATTTCCTACGCCACATATTCACATGCTCAAGAGGATATTTCGTGTATCTATTTGGCAAAATCCTATAATAAGGAACTTAAAGCTCCTACTTTGTTCAAAATGAACGGTAAGGATGTTTACAAATATGCTACGGTTTGGGTGCCTAAAGTTATAAAAGCGGCCTTAGACAAAGCTGGCCTAACCGCCTCTGATGTCGATATGTTTCTTTTTCATCAGGCCAACGGCAAAATGCTACATGCTTTTGCTAATAATTTGGCCCAAATGTATGGCATTGAAGGCCTTTCTTTTGAAGGTAAAATCCCAACTACAATAGAATTTACAGGTAATACTTCCGTTGCGACTATTCCAACTATGTTGGATTTGATCAGAAAACACGATTTGGGTAATTACGAAATCACCCCAGGCATGAAGGTGGTTTTTGCATCAGTAGGAGCGGGAATGCACTGCAATGCCATGGTTTATCAGTTTTAATTTATGCCATTTAAACCTCCTTTTTTACAAGTAAACGGTCACCTACAGACTATTTATCCCAGTTTATTTAGAAAAATTGTGGTGCCTTACGAGCGTGAAAGAATTACGCTTCCGGATGGAGATTTCCTCGACCTGGACTGGGTAAAAACAGGAAGTAAAAAGCTTTTGATAGCCACTCATGGTTTGGAAGGTGATTCTACGCGGCATTACGTGACGGGTATGGTCGAAAAATTTCGTCAGAATGGTTTTGATGGCTTAGGGTGGAATTCACGAAGCTGTAGTGGAGAAATCAATAAACTCCCGAGGTTTTATCACCATGGCGATGCAGGAGACTTGAAATATGTGGTCGAATATGCCATAAAATTGGGATACGAAGAGGTCTTTTTGGCTGGCTTTAGCATGGGCGGAAGTTTGACATTACGGCTTTTAGGAGAATACAACACTTCTATTCCTTCTCAAATAAAAGGTGCTGTTGTAGCCTCAGTCCCACTCGATTTACCTACCTCGGTGGCAGAATTAGCCAAACCTGGCAAGAGATTTTACATGAACAGATTCTTGAAAAAACTAGGAAAAAAGCTCGAACAAAAGGCTAGAATGTTTCCGAACCACCCACATCTCCAGTTTGATAACTATTGGAAAGAGGTGAAAAATTTTGAGATTTTTGATAACCGATATACTGCACCCTTGCATGGATACGAAAACGCACAGGATTTTTACAAAAAAGCCTCTGCCAAGCCACTTTTAAAGGATATTTGTGCCCCGGTTCTTATTATTCAGTCTGTAAATGATCCATTTCTAAGTCCAGAATGTTTGGATATAAAAGGTGCAGAGAATAACAAAAATGTTCATTTAAAACTCACGCAAGATGGAGGTCACGTAGGCTTCATGGTAAAAGGTCAAAAACACAGTTTTGTAGAGGAATTAGGCTGGAATTTTTATTCAAAAACAACCGATCAGATATAAAAAAACACTCCCAATTTAATGAGAGTGTCTATTATTTTCTCCAAAATTTTCTACTGGAGTTGAGGATTAACCTTGTCCTCCACCAACTCTACTTTTCAAATCTTCTGCTGCAGTGCTTCTTCTTCTTGCACTTTTCACGTTTTGATTTCCAAAATTATAAGTAAAGCTAAGCGTAGCTCTACGGCTTGACCAACGGTTGGTTACAGCCAGGTCAATGTTTTGATAATCTATTTTTCCATTGAAAAACGAAGTCAAGAACATATCATTTACATTGAGTTTCAATCTAGCTTTTTTGTTTAATACTTTCTGAACACCTGCATTTACAGCGTATTGAGGCTTGGTGGCTCTGATAATACCGAAAATGTTTGGTGAGTTATACCACATATTGGCCTCAGCGGACCAGCCTTTTTTCAGTGAAAAGGTATTGCCAGTATAAAAATTATAAGCGAAGTTACCTATGTCTAATACGCCTCCAGACACATTACTGTCTCTGTAACGATTGTAATATCCACTGATGTTGTTATTCATGGTCCACCATTTGGTTACGGTCACCGGAAACGAAACATTTACCGAGAAGTTCTCTACTTTTTCGAGGTTGGTAGTGGTCTGAAACGTCTTTCTGGTTTCATCTTCTTGCTCTATGACGTCAAACATATTGTCTTTGGTAAATGAATACCCAAATGAAATAGAAGACGCTCCTTTGTAAGAGTAGTTAAACTCTGCGTTGTCAGTAAACTGTGGGTTCAAGAACTCATTTCCTTTTTGGAAAGTATATGGGTCTAAGAAAAACAAGAACGGATTAAGTTGCTGATAGTTAGGTCTTCCGATTCTGCGGCTATACGAATATCTGGTGGCGTGTTTTTCACTGATGTTGTGATTTACGAATAAGGTTGGGAAAAGACTTAGGTATTCTTTCGGAACCACTTTGTTGAGCGTCAGAGAGTTACCCTCAGAAATGGTGTATTCTGCTCTTAAACCCGACTGAAGTCCTACTTTTTTCCATTGTCTGCCATAGTTTACATAAGCTGCATTTACAAACTCTTTGTACACAAATCGATTGGTTTTGCCATCGTCATTTACCCAATTATTGTCTATCAATTGCTCAAAAACAAAATCGTTGTCCGTTTTAACATAGCTCGATTTGGCTCCGAAGTCAAGTTTAGCTTTGTTTTTGGTTGGTACTGAAAAGTCAAATTTTGCGGCCAAAATATCGATTATGGTAGAAGTTGGGTTTCTTTGAACCAGATTATCCGTCAATTTATTGTTTGCGTCATAAAACTTGTTCTCAAAGTTTGTATTTCCGGTATTGTTGAAACCACTGTAATCCAAATCCACCGTCAGTTCTTTCCCTTTGTCATTAAAATTGTGCTTAAGGTTCATGTTGGCTGTTACATTGAAGTTATCATTGTCATTGGTTGAGCCGGGAATTAAACTGCTAGCCGTTCTAGTTTGATTCTTGATTTCTACAATGTTTGTTAATCCACTACTGATTCCGCTGCCGCTCCAGTTGTTTACATCTATCATTGCTCCTAGGGTAGTTTTGGTGGATAAGAAGTAATCGGCACCTATTTTACCGTTGGTAAAAACGCCACTTCCATTTCGCCTAGAACTTTGGTTAAATTCGCTTCTCAATCCTTCATAATTCGTTGATCGCACAAGGGTATTATCATTATACCAAGTGTTTTTGCCAGGATTAATGTTGCCATAAAAATTCCACTTTTTGTTTCTGTGGTTAAGGCTCAAATTGGTCGATAGTCTGTAAAGATCGTTTGGAGCATCGGGCAAAAAGGTATTACCAGCTGATACAGTCAAGGTTCCGTTTGTACCAAAAGAAAGATTTTTCTTAAGTTTTATGTTAATAATTCCCGAATTTCCTTGGGCATCGTATTTAGAAGACGGATTCGTAATGATCTCAATAGAAGCCACTTGCTCACTGTTAAGGTTCGATAGGAATTGTATCAAGGCTTCGTTAGAAAGGAAATTTCTACGGCCATCAATCATCACCATTACGC
The DNA here is from genome assembly GCA_035299025.1 of Leadbetterella sp. Lineage (GTDB taxonomy): Bacteria > Bacteroidota > Bacteroidia > Cytophagales > Spirosomataceae > Leadbetterella. The sequence continues at coordinate 1,255,956 of DATGXK010000007.1, read as the reverse complement.
CGTCTTTGTTTTTTAGTTTCAGTGCATTGTTTTGCCTATCCACCACCACGCCTGGCGATTTTTCAAGAATCTCAAGCAGGGTATTTCCTGAGGCCACAATGCTATTTTCTACGTTTACGACCGTTTTGTCAATCTGTTGCTCGATGAAAGGTTTTTTGGCAGTAACGCTCACCTCTTTAAGCATTTGTGTTTGAAGCGACAATTTGATAGGTTCAAACTTGAAATTGGGATTGGCTTCATTCAAGATAAATTTTGGGGTGTAAATTTCACCATAACCCACCATCGAAATTTTCAGTAGATATTGGTTAAACGGGGCGTTTTCAATCAAATATTTACCTTCAATATCCGAGGTAACCGCTTTTGCAAGCGTGCTGTCTTTGGCTTTGAGGAGTAGAACATTAGTGAAAGGCAAGATTTCGTTTTTCTCATCCAACACTACACCCGTTACCGATCCGGAATTTTGGGCAAAAGAATTCAAGGTTGCCAAAATGGCAAACGTTAATAGTAATAGCTTTTTCATTTTTAGTATTTGTCTTTTGTAATAGCTTCTTTTTTCAATGCAAACTTAATAGTAATGTGTAATACAAAGTAGTGGTTTATACATAAATGGTTTTTTTTCAATGATGAGTGGTTTTTGCTGTATGGATGCATGAAAAAGCCGGGAAGTTGCATGAAGTTGAAAAAAAACATCGTTTTTTTTCGAGGCTTTAATCAACTTATTTTGAAATGAGAATTAGTTTTTTTCTGTTTTAAGGGTAAGTCAACACAGGGAAGATTTATTATCTAAATAAATTCACGGTTCCTTCGAATAGCTCAACGGAGCCGTCGACCAACTGAGCCTTGGCCAGGTAAGTATAAATTCCCGGTGGTAAATCTTGACCATTTTTTCTGCCATCCCAGCCATATTTTTCATCTGATACGGGTATGTTTTCAGTTAGGAATATCTGTTCGCCCCAGCGGTCAAATATGCTTAAATTGAGAATTTTAGCGATGCATTTGCTCCCAAATCCAAAGAATTTGGAATTTAATGCATCTGCATTTGGCGAAAAGGAATCTGGAAAGTGAACAGTGCAGGGTACAACTTTTATGGCTGTGGTGTCGGTACGTTTGCAGAGGCCCGTTTGGCTCACTGTTTCGTAATAAAAAACTTGGTCTTTGATAGGCTCTAATCTGATTTCATGGCAAGCATTACAGAGTTCGCTTGATTCGCTCAGCCATTTTGTGTTGCCCTCTGTTCCAGCCACTGTTTCGCCTTTAAGTTCAATGGGGTCGCCAATGGTTATGGCTTGATTATCAGTGGCTTTTATTTCTAGTTTTTCGAAGTTTATGTCGGCATTTACTACCGAGTCGCACAAACCCGCTCTTTGGAATCGTATCCGATAGTTACCACTAGTTGTTATAACTGTATCTCTGATGTTTACGCTTTCTCCCTCGCATTTGTTTATGACCGAATTGAATTTCGGCACCTGATTAACTAATAACTGCAAATTTACGGTACTATCGCAAATACCGCCTCGTGAGATTATTTTCGTAAAATTTCCCGTGGTTTTATATGTCTCGTCAGCTATTTTAAAGCTTTCTCCGTCACAAATTGTGGCTTGAAGGCTTTGGCTGGCCGTTTTGAAGGGCAAATTGTAAAAAAGTGAAAAATTGCAGGCTGCATCTAAGCTTGAGAATGGTGTGATGGTAACCTTAAATGGTTCACCCAGAACAGGTTTAGTGGTAAGGGCTCGGCCAATGCTACCATTGCTCCATTGGTATTTTTCAAATCCTACGGGAGCCAAAAACGTCATATTACCATTGATATCTGGGCAAACAGAGGCCTGTGTTATCTCAGATTTTAAGAGTTCAGCATCGAAATAGGCGTAGCCAAAGTGTCCTTGGCCTGTGCAACCGTGGGCAGTGACTTCGACTTTTAGCGTTTTACCCACGTGCTGCCTTAAATCTATGGCACCGGTGGTCCAATTTCTAAATTCTATGTCGCCCTGAGCCTTAAATCCAGAGAGCAGATTTCCTTCCAACTGCACGTCGAAATCTCCACAAGTGATTTGAGTGCCGGCTAAATCCGTGATTTTTAATGAAAAACCAGGTTTTTGCGGTTTGGTATGTCGTGTTCCGTCGTCTTCTTGGAGTAATACCGCAAAATGATATTGAAACAAGGAGTGATTGGCGGTAACCTTGAAAGTCGTTGAAGCTCTTTCCCAGGTATTGCCATTTTGAATCTTGCCTATTCTCAAAGCGTAGTTGCCTTCCTTACCAACCATCGGAATGGCCTCGATATTTATCTTCGGGTCGTTTCCTTGTGCTTTGGATACTATCAAATGACGATTTTGGGTTGTGCCATTTTGGGTGTTTTGGTACTCTATTTTGTTGTTTACCAATCTCACATTTCCGTAGCTAAGTGTCCAGCCGTCAAAATTACCTTTCTCGAAACCCAAATTGCTTGTATTATCCACCTGTGCGAACACGAGCTGGCTCCACAAACTGAGGCACAAAATACTGCACATTTTTGTAAATGTGTTCATGGTTTAGGTTAGGTAATTGAGTAGTATATAAGCAATTACGAATATATGTATTATTTCGTTGCCTTGGAAATTTGTGAGGAGAATTTTACAAAACGGCAAAATCACCTAGGCAGAGAATTTTGGCCTAGGTGATTTTAAAAAGAGCGTAAATGTTTATTTCAGGTCCTCTCCAAATTTGTCATCGAAGGAGAAACTGTGTATTTGCCAGACATTATTAGGCTTGTAAAATTCAAAATCGAAACGGATGGGTTGACGGTCATAACGGCCTAAATAGGTCAGGAAAATGTAGTTTTCACCTATTTTTTGTTCTTTGATAAGCTCGTATCCGTAAAATTTCCCAACAAAATCTAATGTAAGACCTTCCAGTTGTGTTTTGAGTCCAGAAACCGCCTCGGCCGAAAGTTCCATCCATTTGTTGGAACCGTAGAGGTTGTCGATTGATTTTGTTACGCCCAAAGTTTGGTATTCTTTGAAAAATTTTTCCGCAGTTCCTTTTGGGGTAATCTGAGCGAAAGTTTTTGTGCCAAATAATAGTAAACTGAGAGTTAATGTTTTGATAATTAATGTTTTCATAGTTTAAATGCTTTAGTGAATAATATTCCAAAAAATAAAAATACTGTGCCGATTCCTCCTAGAACTAAAATCGCCAACCAAGAATATCCCATACTGGCTTCGTCGGGCTTGTCGTTTTTATAATAGATATCCACAGTTTCACCAACTTCAAATTGAGGAGGTCGGCTAAAAACCATGTGATAATAGAGATGAGGTTTCTGGTTTTGGTCTCGATATTCGACAACTGGTGCATAACCTTGGCGATAAGCACCTCCATCAAGCCGGATGACCACACCTGCTGTTTTGGTAGTGTTTTTTATAAAATATAGGTCATTGGCACCTATTCCAAGACCAATCAATAAAAGTAAAATACCTAGCCAAGTGAAAACTTTAGGAAAATTTTTATCCCAAAACCCAGGTTTTTTGTAATAACCTTTTTGTAGGCGAGCTTTTAGTTCTTCTTTGTCCATAATTTATCGCCATGATGGCCTTTGGGTGTAAGTTACATAAGAATCTCCATCAATGATTATCATCGGGTCACCGTTTTTTGGGTGATTTCTTTTTTCGAATGAATAAATTTTAAAACCTTCCGCCCTCGACTGTACGTGTATTTTGTTGCCCACTATCTTCCAAGTACCGCTGTCGGAACTTTGGCTGCTCGAACCTCCATAATAACCTCCACCATAACCACTTATGGAGCCTTCTGAGGAATAGGTATAGGTGCCGTTGCTATTGATATTCAGGCATTTGCTGTATGAACTACTGGCCGAGTAGTTGCCCGATGAACTTATCCAACACCATTTACCCACAATGCTTTGGTCTATTCCACCACCAGAATTATAGTTGCCTGTAGTTGCAGTTTCAGGTTTGTATCCTTTGTGGCCTTTTGTCAGAACCACATTTATGCCAGCTCCACTCATCGATAGTGATTCTCCCAAAAACATAAAGAAAAATGTATTGGTACCCGTATTATCCGTGCTGGTCAGGGTGTTGCCTTTCACGGTGTAAGTGAATGGATTTCCGTTGTATATTCCCTTTCCGTTCGGCTTAAACTCGATATCAGCACCTTCGGTTGTCCATTTTCCAATCAATTTTTCAGCTTTCGAGTTTTTTTCTTCAACAGATTTTGGGCTCGAACTGGTCATTTCGTTTTTGGTATTGACAGAAGCACCATTTTTCGAAAAACTAACGGGCGAGTCCAAATCCCCTCCCGAAAGGGTTAAAACATTTCCAACGAGTTTGTAATTGTAGGCAATCGTTTCTTCTTCAAACTTCATATTTATTTTGTTGCCAACCACGGAGTAAGTAATGCCTTCGTCTTCGAAGAAGCCCCTGCCGTTATCGTTGAGCTGAAGTTTCATGTCGTAGCCAAAATCTTTGTTTATCCAAGTACCCGACAAACCAGTTTTTTGTGCTGGAACTTTTGAGCCAATCTGTCCAAAACTGACGATTGCAAATAGTGTAAAGAGCAAGATTTTCATGATATTATTCCTCATAAGTAATTACTATTTTAATAGGTTTTGATAAAATACTACCGCTGGAGCCTACTTTATTTTTTATATAGATTTTATCACCAGAAAGATACCAATCATACCAAAAACCACCATTTCCATCGTAAGAAGGAGGCACGTAAGAGTTAGGGATATACTCTAACATTATTTGCACAGCTATAATTTTATTAGGACTTAGTAAATGGTCTAGATTGATTGTGGCACCTTCCATAGCAGCTGAGGTAGTGATGAGTTTTTTGGTTTTTATGGCTGGTGCGTCAGTTCCCAACTTTGTAAAGCCGTTTACCTCTAGTTTGGCTGAGGCGTTGTTTACGCCCAATCCCATGTTGCCGTTGGTTTGTAAAACCAATTCTGGTGTGGCAGAAGTATTGGTTTGAAAGACAACTTTCTGAGATTCTTTGTAGTTCATTTCTAGTTCTCCGCCGTTTTTCATACTTATCGAAAAACCATCAGTTGCAAAATACCCTGTACTCGTATTGGTAAGCTGCAACTCTGTATTTACGAAATCATTTTTGTGTATATGTAGGTCAGAGGAAGCCGGCAAACCATTAAGTCCAATTCCAAATTTTCCATCTGGATGTAAGGTCGCGATGCTTGTATTATTTGTTCCCATGAATAAAATTTGGTTTTCTCTATTCATGAAAGAACTACTTGTTTGTCCTGAACCAATAAATAGGCCATCTAGTGAGCCTGGTCCGCTGTAACTTGTATTAAGAATTATACTACTGACACCAGCATTTTGATAAATGTGAAGATTCCCTTGTGGATTATTTGTGCCAATTCCTACTTTTCCATTTTCGTGAATGGTCATTCTGGTTGTATTGTTTGTTCCGAACACCAACGGTTTGTCTTCATAATGCCATATTATTCCGCTCATAAATTCCGTAAGACCTATTCTAAATCCATCCTCAATATCTTGTCCTGAATAATTACTTGTGAATCTCAAAAATGACTTTGGAATTGAGCTGTTGGCATCGTGAATATTGAGCATATCAATTGGTGATTTGGTGCCAATTCCAACATTTCCGTGAAATCCCAATTTTTGTGCAAAAAAATCTCCCCATATGAGCGGCTCGTCAGTGTTAGTATTGGCTATATACAATTTATTGGCCTTCGCACCCAAGGTAGAACCAGCCTGATAGCCAATAAATACATTTGCAGAGTCTGTATCATTGTAAGTGGGGCCGTGGTTTTCGCCAGCATATGCACCAATTGCAGTGTTTCTATTTCCAAAATATCCACTGTGAAGTGCAAATATACCTATGGCAACATTTTCTCTGCTTCCCAAGTGATGACCTGCACTATAGCCAATGGCCGTATTGAATTTGGGTTGCTGGGCAGCCGAAAGTGCATAAGTTCCTACGGCTGTGTTCCAGTTGCCTCCACGGTTATTGCTCATGCTAGAGTGCCCAACAGCTGTATTGAAAATACCATATGGTAATATGCCATTTGGTGTTAATGTATTGTCTCTCAGGGTTTCATTTCCTATTCCAATGTTACCAAACCCTATCTGACTATTAAGTTGGTTTGATTTCAAAGCATCAAAACCTATTGAAACATTCGGGTCAAATTCCGAATTTACTCCTTTTTTTACCGTTACTCCATTTGGGGTAAGGGTTATGCTCTGTGTATTGTTCTCCACGGTTCTTACCTGTGCTTGAGACATAAAAGAAACTAACAACGTTAGGGTAAATAGTCTGTATTTCATTTTACTATTCAGGTTACTTTAGCACTTTCTAAAAATATTTTTCTAAATTCTATATCCTAAAAAATTTCCCACAGCGGCCCAGAATTTTAGCTTCCAATGCGGTGGTTTTTTGATTTTATCCAAATGATTGGAAAAAAATTGCGAGGTTATGATTTTGGCTTTGAAGCTACTTGGTTCGCTAATATTTTTAAGTTTTAAATACCAGCCATATTCTTCCAAAAAAATCTTGTTTTCAGAATCACTGCCCCAAAATTCTAAGCCTTGCCGTATTATAAATTCTTCTATGAATTGCATGAGCGTTTGGTTTGATTTTGAAAAATTTAGATTAAAATTGTACGACAAAAGAACCTTCAATGGGCTCTTTTGTCAATACCTCAAATGTGGTATATTCGCCCAAAAAGCCTCAAAATGACCTTTAGATGAAGTTTAAAAGCTACATTTCTATAGTTTTTCTATTTTTTGTGTGCAACAGTCTTGAGGCACAGAAAGTCTATGAATTTCGAGATTTTAGAGGGAATTTGAAATTTACGGGTGAGGTGGCTAGCATTATTGATACCAGTGTTCGTCTGGATCAATACCAGGTTGACCAATCTGCTGACTTTGTAATTTCAGAGAAAGTAATTCCGGATTTGGGTTGGGGGAAATTTAAGGGTTGGGTAAAATTGAATCTCAAATCAAATAAACCGCGAGAGCTTTTTTTACAAATACATAATCCAGTTTTTGATGAAATTAATGTTTATCTTTTTCAAAACGGAAAGCAGATATCGGCCTTCGAAAATATTAGAAAAGGTACGTCATTAAAGCCCAATTCCTTTCGACTCTTGACTGTTCCGATACAGTTCAAAAATGACCGCGTTTATCAAGTTTATATTTCGGGTATTTCAAAATTCAATCCTGTTAAATTTCCCATTAGGTTTTTAGACCAAGAAGGATTAAATAGGTTCAGGGACTCTGAAAATCTTTATAATGGCCTCATGATAGGCTTTATGGCTATTTTGATTATTCTCAATTTGCTTATTTACTTCTTTTTTAAGGTCAGGGTATTTCTGGTTTTTAGCTTTTCCAATATCTCCTTTATGCTCCTTTATTTGTATCTGGAAGGCTACCTTTTTGGGCATAATTACGCTGCATTTTTCTTCGAAAACTCTTATTTTAATTTTCAGTACTTTATATACTATAGTTTTCAGATCTTTAATTTCTATTTTTTGTGGTCCGTATACAGGCTTAACTTTCTGAACAAATCTAAATGGATTTTGACCTATAATATACTCATTTCCATTTGTTTATTCTTGGGTTTTATGATGTTTCTGTCTCCTGTGTGGGACTCGTTGGTGTCGCATAATGGTATCGTAATCATCGGATTGATTACCCGTTTGGGTGCATTGCTGCTCAATGTTTTTATGTTAATCATCATCTTTAAAACTTGGAAAACCAAGCCCTTTTCAAAATGGATGCTTCTGGCCATTTTGCCGGGTTGGTTGAGCTATGCAGTTCCTCGGTTTGCGGCAGTTTTTATGCATGATACTTGGGTAACTTTGCCCTTTCTCTATTCGCTTAGTTCAATCTGGAACGTACTTTTTATTACTATTGGTCTGTTTTTTGAACTCTCTCGAAACTATAAACCTAAACTCGATAAAGAGCCTGAAACCACGCTTTTGGTGGAAGAAATCCCGCAGCCAAATGAGCTTATTATTCCCAAACTTTCTAAACGTGAAACCGAGATATTGCAAGCATTTGCCAACGGATTTTCTTATCAAGAAATATCAGATGCCATGTTTATCAGTCCCCACACCGTCCGAACGCACATCAAGAATATTTATACCAAGCTAGAAATCAATTCAAAAGCAGAAGCTGTGCGATGGGTGATAGAGCATCAGCAAGTTTAGAAAACTTAATTGGCGACTTATTTGTTGGTTTGAAAACATGGAAGAGGCCATTGAACTTTATTAGTTTTCAATAAACCCAACGATTCGCAAATAATCATTAACGCCGCCTATCCAGTAAGCAGTAAAACAGATATGAAGAAAATAGACCTTGTAGAAAAAGAAAAACTAAGAGAAGACACCGGATTTGGTACCACCGCTACTTCTACCACGGCTCGCCTGGTCAACAATGAGGGTAATTTTAACGTCAAAAAAGTAGGGCAATCTTTTGAGGCCAGAGTCAATCTTTACCATAAGCTCATCACTATGTCTTGGGGTAAATTCGCCGTCATGTCGCTTGGTTTCTATTTGACAGTAAACCTTACTTTTGGTATCATTTATTACCTAATTGGCATTGAAAACCTCATGGGAGTAAACAAAGACCATGGCTTGTCAGAGTTTTGGGAAGCCTTTTTCTTTTCGAGCCAAACACTTACCACGGTGGGTTATGGCCGGGTGAGCCCTGTTGGTTACATTACCAATATAATAGCATCTGTGGAGGCTTTTATGGGTTTATTGTCCTTTTCTATCCTTACGGGTTTGCTTTATGGCCGATTTTCAAAGCCTGTTCCACGTATTAGATATTCCGAAAAAGCCATTATTTCGCCATATCTCAATATCAACGGACTCATGATTAGGCTGGCCAACGAAAAAAGTAATCAGCTCATCAACGTGGAGGCTAGTGTGATTTTTTCGAGAAATGAGACCATTGATGGCGTTGTGAAAAGAAAATATTACGGCTTAGACTTGGAAAGAAGCAAAGTAAAGTTTTTTGCGATGTCTTGGACTTTGGTGCATCCCATAACCGAGAAAAGTGTTTTGTTTGGCGAAACCATGGAAAGTTTACAAGCCTCAGATGCTGAGATGTTGGTGACTGTTGAAGGCACTAACGATACATTTGCTGACCCAATTTATAGCCGTAGGTCGTTTTTGTACAATGAGATAGAATTTGGCAAGAAGTTTTTACCGATGACGGTTCCGCAAGAAGATTATTATTTGTTAGATCTCAATAAGTTATCAGACAGGGAGGATACAGTACTGAATGCCTAAAACGAAGAGCGAAAGACCCAATCTGGAGCATTTTGGATGTTTTGACGTAACAATAAATTCAGCTGTGCAGCGTGGTGTTGAATATGCCGCATGTTGTAAATCAAAATTTCGAACAATGAATAATTCATACTTCCAGACTCATTGACCCATCTTTCAGCGAGTTTTTCGGTATTCAATTCTGCAAACAAATCCTTACTTTTTTGTTTACAAAACGTTAAATATTGCAGAATTTCTGCTTTTGTATAAACCCGATTCGGCATGCGGTCTTCAAATTCAGAAAAATCAAACGGTGCAGGAGGTGAAAACTCCTTGGGGTTGGTGGATAAGTAATAATCAATGAAAAAGACGCAATGAAACGCATTGTACCAAAATCTTTCTTCGGTGTTCCAAAACTCATCTGGACAAAGTAAAATGGCATTTTCGAGCATCTCAAAGCTTGCTCCAAACTGATTCCAAAGGTCCGCTTCAAAAGTGCTTTTCATATAGTTTGATTTTGGATTAAAGATATTTTTAAATTGGAAGAATACCTAAAACCTTAAATAAAAAGAATGAATGCAAAAATGATGGTTAAAACTGAGCAATAGCATTTTGTCTCTATTCCGTATCGGTTAAGAATATCTAAACTAAATAATAGCAACCAATAACCAGCCTACCAATAACCAGTCTACCAGTAACTAATCCACCAGTAACCAATCCACCAGTAACTAATCCACCAATAACCAATCCACCAGTAACCAATCCACTGGTAACCAATCCACCAATAACTAATCCACACGAAACCAGCCCGTTATACTCATTCTTTGTGCTTGGCTTAAAAGAACTTCATGCTCAAGTTCGCTACTTTTGAAAAACACGCATTTGCCATTTGAGGGGGAAATGTTTAGGGAAAAATCTGGTAGATAGACACACAATTCTCCGCCATCTGCTTGTTTCCAGTCTGAGTTGAGATAAAAAATCATGGTGTATTGTCGGCTGGCGTTGGATTTGAACTGGTCAAAATGTTTTTTGTAAAAACTGCCTTTTTCATAGAGAGCGTAATGAAACTCATAGCTCGTAATGCCCGTATAGCAAGTTTGATTCAGAAACACCACAAACGCATCCATGATATCAAAAAAAGCATTTTCGTGCGTATTTTCATGAGTTCTGTCAAGCCAAAAAATCTTGTCCGAGCGTATGGCAGTGTTGAGATTCGTTTCATTTCCGATCCCAGTTTTGGCAGTAATGAGTTTTTTTTCTTCAAAAAGTTTTACAAGATTCTCTTTCAGGTTTTTGGACAAAGCCAGACTAAGAAAGTTTTCTGAAATACCCACTTTGTCTAACAAGTAACCATCAATAAGGGCGTCGAAAACTTTCTGCATGTACTAAAACCTTAAAAGAGCGATATCGGCAAGATTGCCGCCAGTAAAGGTAGGTGGTTTATCGGCTTTTGAATGTTTTTAATGAAAAATATGAGCTTTTGGCCAAATGGTTTTTGTGAATTTAAATGTTTGAAGGTTCCAAATATTTACAGTTGGAGTTTTAGATTAGAATTAGTTTTCCTTTGAGTTTATAAACTTTGAGAATTATTTCACAAAGGCTCACAAAGTGATGCACGAAGTTTCACGAAGTGTTTATATTTAGTATTTTAAAGTTAATCTATAGGCTTTCATAGCGTTCTTTGCGTTAAAAAAAGCATTTAACCTTGAGAAGCAATAATACAATAGGAAGTAATCCGTTGGATTTGGTCGCTGTCATCAAATTCATACAAATCACAAGCCGAAACAAACGAAATACGTTGACCATTTCTGCTGAATTCTGCTGTGCCGTTAATAACTACTTTGTTGTCTTGTGCTATCATATTCAAGGTCTTAAAGTCGGTGGTGACAGATTTAAAATATGCAGAAACCTGATTGCAGTTTTCTAAGATGGCCTCTTTGCCTACAAATGTATTTTCTTCAACTACCTGCCAAACTGCATTTTCGGCAATGAATCCTGTGGTTTTTTCAAACTCACCATTGGAGAAGGCAAGGGCTATTTCTTGTTTAGTCATGCTAGCATTGGATGTTTTCAATTAAAAAAGCTGTTACAATTTCAAGTTCCGAGCCTTTATTTCGGCCTCAACAGCCTTATAGTTATTGTTGATTGTAAAGGCAATGATGCCTACAAAAAAAGGTACAGCCAGCATAGAAAACTCAAAGTCGCTGATAAACATCCTGATAAATGTAAATATGACGGACACTATCATGGTAGCCATCGCAAATAGGTAGGGCGTTTTGGTGTCTTTCCATTTTTTCAATAGCTCCTCGTCAGTAAGTTCGTTTAGTTGTTTTTCTTGCATGATTTCTCTGTGATTTATTCCGAACCAATTTAAGAATTATTTGGGGAAATTGGGAGTTTTTTGATTACAGGAGAGTCTTTGCAAGGACTCTGCAAGTTGCTTATGTCTAGTGTGCTTGGCATTCTCGTTTAGTTCAGAGTCCTAAAGGGAGACTCTGAAACTGAACGGGCGAAATCTTTTTTGTTTAAGCAGAGTCTCCGCAGGGACTCTGCACGTTGATTATTGCTAGTGCCTTGGCTTTGAAGTCGAGTTCAGAGTCCTAATGGGAGACTCTGAACGGATGGAATTATTATTTAATTATTGCTTTACCTTCAAAAACCAGGGTTGCACCAATAGTAACATTCCCATTTTCATCATGATTTGATGCTACGCCAACTTCTTCATAGGTGTTCATTTTATTTTTTAAAAACGTTTGGGTTTGTGGTGAGTTTCCAAGTCCATGTTTCTTAGATGGAATAATTATACAAAAGCCTTCATCTGCAACATCCTTTTTCCAGTCTGTCTCAATAAACATAAACGTGTATGTCGTTGGAATAAATATTGATATTATAGAACCTAAAGTTCCACAAACCAAGCTGATAAATCCCAAGACGGAGGTATCGTCTTTCCAATTCGTATTTGGTATTAAAAGTAATACTGCAATCACCAAAAATACAATAGATATTATTTGTACTATTTTCTTTTTTGACATGTTCTTTTATTTAATCTGTTATCGGATTTTGCTATCACGGCTGCTACTAATGTACACATACTAGCGAGGGTACGGAATTTGGAATACTGATGTTCAATAACTTTGAAAAGATAAATAGAATTCCAAAAGCTCAATTACTCCGTCCACAGTGCTCTTGCCACTAGGATGTTGGTGGCTGTCATTTTTGAATGAAATTTTTATTGTATCACATTTTCTAAATTTATATTTACAATTATTTAAAAAATGATTTAATGATTTCTACGACAATTAACAGAACAACGATTCCAATGATAAAAATAATTCCAAGGTAAAATATAGATAATCCTATAACTTCAACCCAATGTAAAAGTGGATATAGACAACATAATCCAATAAAACCTAAAATTGAACCTAAACATCCAATATTCGAAGTTGTAGAATTTTCTTTTCGATTTTTGTCTAAATTATCTGAAAATTTGAAAAGTAAATATGCTCCTAGAAAAAAGCAAATAGCTAATCCAATCCCGCCCAATACAGTCTCACCGTCTGCCAAAGGGCTTGTATCTCTTTCATAATAACGTTGAGCAAATAGGTTTAAATTAAAAATGCAAAAACAAAAAGTATAAAAATATCTCATAAAAGTGTGGTTTAATTATTAAATGAATTACGAAGTCACTATACTAACTATTCTAAAAATAAAAAAAGATATCACTTTTCCAAGATGATATACTTGTATTGTTGCTCAAAATGATTGCAATTTATATTTTCAATTTGAATTAAATCAGCACTTTTCCAATTTTCTTTAATAAAATTTTATATTGTTTCATGACAAATAGTTTGTCCGTTGACGCTATTGGTTTGCATTATTTTCAAATGGTAATCCTCTGTAATTAAACATTTAATAACAATTTTTTCAAAATTATTTATTTCAATTTCTGTATTTAATAATGTTTTGCCGTGTTTAAAAGGTGACGGTGAGTATACTAGACAATTAATAAATTCATTGTGAGTTGATACTTGAACAAAGATTGTTTTGTCGTTTAATTGGTACTCTAATTCTTTTGTCATTATGCTAATTTTTTTTTGTTTAAGCAGGGACTCTGCACGTTGCTTATAACTTTTGTGCTTGGCATTCTATTGTAGTTCAAAGTCCCCTAAGGGGAGACTCTGAACGGACGCAAACTTTACACCATCCACAATATGCTCCCCAGTTTTATTTGTAGAAAGCTGATGCAAATCCACACTTAAAGATAATTTATAGCATATCTCGACAGAAGCTTTGATTTGTGTTTCTAAAATTATGGTTGGCATTATGTCTTTGAATTTTGATTGTTTCATTCTTTTTCGGATTTAAAAAAAGCTTCTGAAGTTAAAGTTCAATATTGGCCTCATTCTAAATTCTTGAAGGTATAAAGCAGTGCAGAACGAAACCTTAGTTATTAGTTAAAGTTTTTGTTTTTTTCGTGACGTCGTTTTTGAAAAAATCATCAAATATGTGTAGTTTTAGCTGTTGTGGTATGAACTTTGGTTCAAGATATTTTTTCATATCATTAAAAATACTATTTGTGTCTTTTAAGTCCTCATCAGTATAAATTAGTGAAAAAATGCCATGTTTTTTGAAGTAGTTCTTGTGTTTTGACATTTCCTTTTCAAAGTTACCTTTAGCCTTTTCGTTTATTTCAGTTTGTGTCATTTTTTTCACCCCTGTTAATAATCCATGTGTCGACCAAGGAGATAATTCAAAACCAATTTTATTAAAGTCAATAGGTTCAATAATTGTAAAATCAAGTCGATATTTGTGCATAACATCGATTCCTTCATATCTAAATTCAGGAATCAATAAAGGGATATGTTCTGGTCTTGTATGGTTTAGTACATAATCTCTATATAATTCTGCAATTTCCATTTCATATTTTGAACCTGAATTTCTTACAATAACATTGACAAAAAAATTAAGATAGTCTGGTATATCTCTAAATGTCATTTTATCATTCTTATTGGGTATGACAAATCCGGTTTCAAGTATGTGTCCAATGGACCAATATTGTTTTTTAAAGTGTCTTATTTCACTTTTGTCGTTTTCCCAAGAGCCATTAATAAAGCGGGGAGTAACAAGTATACCATAGTTTGCATTGTTTTGTCCAATATACATTTCAGCTTCCTCTATGGTTGGCCTTTTCTTTGAAAGAGCTTCATAGTTTCTAAGATATACTCGTTTTAAGAAAATGAAAAGGTAGTCCTTAAATATTGAATTTTTTTGAAGCAGCTTGTATGTTTCATAGGCATTGGAATTTTCTGCATAATCGCCTTTATTAATTAAATCGTTTTTGTAACCTTCCAACCAAAGCGAAATGAAATGCTCTGGTGAATTTATTACTTCATTTCTAATGTCAATTAATTTGTCAAATTTTCCCCCGATTTTTCCATGTAAAGTATGAACATTTCTAAACTGAGTTTTTTCTAATACTTCGGCTTGCAAACTTTCAAGCTCTATAGTAAGATTGTTTATTAGTTTATTTCGTGCGGTTGTTTCAGGATTTCTCTTTGCCATGCTCGGTTTTTAAAATTTCTATTAACTCTGAAAATTTAGCAAATATAATAGTACTTTTTGTATGTTTTTTTCAACCAAAGAGTTTTAAAGGATAAAGGAATAGTCTAATACATCTCCAACCCACTCCTCAAAACCTCCAAAATAGTAACCATAGGCAAATCCAAGTTGGGATTAACTCTTAGTATTTTCATTTTAGTTCGGTCGCCTTGTTCTAGTTCGGGGTGGTGGAGTCGGTTTCCTTCTACCATCAGTATGTAAGGCTCGTTGGTCTTTTTGTCTGTCCACAAATAGCAAAATGTCTTTTTCTTATAGCAAAAGCAAGGCATACCATATTTCACGGTTTCGGTAAGGTGTGGACTTTGGGCCAAAATAATACTCCGTAAAGCCAAAAGACAGCTTTTGTTAGGTTCTTCTTGCCCCAAATAATATTTCTGTAAGTCTTCTATCACTTTTTTCTAATTGAACCAATAACCACTTTAACTCCATTGTGGGTGTTAATAAACACTTTGACCCCTCTCAGTGTATCAATAGCCAGTAACCAATCCATTAGTAACCCACTTCGAGACCTATCGGTCGCAATTTCATTCAGACTATCATCTGAATTTTATTGTGCTCAGTGGCCAGTGACCAATAACCAATCCACCAGTAACCAATTCACCACCATTCTTGCACTTAACAAGTCAAAAATAATATTATTCTAGGTTTTTAATTGGATTTTCTGATTCGTTTTGTTTGAATTTGACTTTTTTGGGCTTAAATTACATTTGTTGATTAATAAGCCAAAGAATAGAAGATGTCCATTAAAGTAGCCATTTCGCATAAAACTGCGTATAAGTTTGACAGAAGCGTGAGTCTGTCGCCTCATGTTTTCAGGCTGCGGCCTGCTGCCCATTCACGTACCCAAATTGAGGGTTACTCGTTTAAGATTTTTCCCGAAAATCACTTTATAAACTGGCAGCAAGACCCATTCGGCAATTTCCAAGCCCGTGTGGTTTTTCCTGAAAAATCTACCGAATTGCGTATAGAAGTGGAGGTTATAGCTAAACTGCAGGTAATCAATCCCTTCGATTTTTTTATGGAGGAATACGCCGAGAAGTTTCCCTTCAAGTACGACGATATACTTCAAAAAGAACTTGGGCCGTATCTCGAAGTCAAAGATTTGGGTGAAAAAACGCAGCAGTTCATTTCTACCATGTCGGTGGCCAAAGACATTAATACCGTCGATTTTTTGGTTTATGCCAACCAGCAGGTCTACAATGCCCTCAGTTATAATATTAGACTAGAAACCGGCGTGCAAACGTGCGAAGAAACTCTTACGCTCGGAAGCGGCTCCTGCCGTGACTTTGCCTGGCTTTTGGTGCAAGTGCTGCGGAGTTTTGGGCTCGCAACTCGCTTTGTGTCAGGTTATTTGGTACAGCTAACGTCTGATGTGAAATCGCTCGACGGCCCATCAGGCCCAGAGGCCGACTTTACCGATTTGCATGCATGGGTAGAGACCTACGTGCCTGGTGCAGGCTGGATTGGCCTCGATCCTACTTCTGGTTTGTTTGCAAGTGAGGGGCATATACCGCTTTGCTGCACGCCAGATTATGCGAGTGCGGCACCTATTAGCGGTGCTACTGACGTGTGCAACGTAAGCTTTGAGTTTGACAATCATGTTTTTAGAATACATGAGGACCCACGGGTAACCAAACCATACTCCGAAGCCCAATGGCAAAAAGTGATGGAAGTAGGAGAGGTGGTAGAAAAAGACCTTGTAGAAGGAGACGTAAGACTGACCATGGGTGGTGAGCCCACTTTTGTTTCCATAGACGATTTTGAGTCGCCGGAGTGGAATTCCACCGCAGATGGCCCTTTGAAGCGTAAGCTGGCGTATGATTTGGCACTTCGATTAAAAAAACGCTTTGCCCATGGCGGATTACTGCATTTTGGACAGGGAAAATGGTACCCAGGCGAGTTGTTTCCAAGGTGGCAGTATGGACTTTACTGGCGAAAAGACGGTCTTCCGATATGGAAAAATGATGATTTGGTGGCCAAAGAAGGGGAGACCCAATTTACCTTTCATGATGCCGAGCGATTTGCGATAGAATTGACGAAACACCTCGGCATAGATACCAAAAACCTCAATCCGGCCTACGAAGACCCTATTTACTGGGCATTGGAGGAGGGCAAATTGCCAATAAACCTTGATCCATTGGCCGTAAATCTGAAAGATTCTATTCAAAGACAGACTTTGGCCAAGATTTTAGAAAAAGGCTTAAATAACCCTTCGGGCTTTGTTTTGCCGCTCAAATGGGAGCATGAAACCGGACATTGGACAAGCTGTGTGTGGGACTTCAGGCGTCAAAATTGTTTTCTGATTCCCGGAAATTCGCCGATAGGCGTGCGTCTGCCCTTGGAGTCTTTGCCCAAGAGCTCGAAGAATCGCAGAGAACAGCCAGTAGAACGAAGTCCGTTTGAGGAATTGCCGCCATTAGGAGAATTTCATGCGTCACTGGCGGATAGGTATGATACGGTCTCACCGCCTTATAAGGCAAAGGATTTAAAAGTTGAAGTTGGAGAAGAAGAAAATTTACTGTTTGAGGTAGATACATTTGCTACTGCTCTCTGTGTGGAAGAAAGAGAAGGCATAATTTATGTTTTTCTACCTCCAACAGACTATTTTGAACACTACCTTGACCTGGTGGCTTCAGTAGAAAATACAGCGGAGAAACTTCAGATGCCGGTGAGGATTGAAGGGTATCAGCCGAAATCTGACTATAGAGTAGAAAAATTGATGGTAACGCCTGACCCAGGTGTAATAGAAGTAAATGTGCAGCCGGCCAAATCATGGCAGGAATTGGTAGAAAATACCACTGCACTATACGAAGAGGCGTTTTTTGCCCGGCTAGGCACGGAGAAATTTATGGTAGATGGCCGCCACACTGGCACTGGTGGAGGTAATCACGTTACTTTGGGGGCTTCAAAGCCCGAAGATAGTCCGCTATTGCGAAGACCTGATCTGTTGCGAAGTCTAATAACCTATTGGCAGCACCATCCTGCTCTGAGCTATCTCTTTGCAGGACCGTTTGTAGGGCCTACGAGCCAGGCTCCAAGGATAGACGAAGGTCGCGACGACCGACTGTATGAAATGGAGATTGCTTTTGAACAGATACCTGAAGACAAGGAGGTGCCGTTTTGGATGGTAGATAGGATTTTTAGAAATCTATTGACAGATATTACAGGAAACACCCACCGTTCGGAATTTTGTATTGACAAACTGTATTCGCCAGACTCCTCAACAGGCAGATTAGGTATTTTGGAGCTTAGGGCATTTGATATGCCGCCGCACAAACACATGAACCTGGTTCAAACTTTGATGGTGAGGGCATTGGTGGCTAAGTTTTGGAAAAATCCTTACAAAAAGAAACTGATTAGGTGGGGCACAGAGCTGCATGATAGATTTTTATTGCCGCATTTCGCATATCTCGATATGATAGACGTAGTCAACGACCTCAAAGATGCAGGTTACGACTTCGATATTTCGTGGTTTAGTCCGTTTTTTGAGTTCCGATTTCCGCACCATGGCAGTATTACTGTCGACAATATTCAGCTCGAAATCAGGCTGGGTATAGAGCCTTGGCATGTTTTGGGAGAGGAACTTTCTAATGCCGGGACTTCAAGATTTGTGGATTCTTCTCTCGAAAGATTGCAAGTAAAAGTATCTGGAATAGTGCCAGAACGGCATATCTTGTTGTGCAAGGGCTGTAGAATTCCGCTGAGAAGCACGGGTACCAAAGGCGAATATGTGGCAGGAATCCGATACAAAGCTTGGAGCCCGCCGTCGGCGTTGCATCCAAACATAGGCGAAGACGTACCTTTGGTTTTTGATATTGTAGACACTTGGAACAACCGAGTGCTGGGCGGATGCACTTATTTTGTGACACATCCGGGCGGAAGAAGTTTTGACACCTTTCCAGTAAATAGTTTTGAGGCGGAATCACGCAAAATCAGCCGTTTCTGGGATTTTGGGCATACGCCGTCAAACACCATTGAACAGACAGCACCGGTTATCAATACCGGCACGGTTTCGAGGTTTGTGGCCCAAACCAAAACCGACCTTTTGCCCGATACGCCTATCGAATTGGTTAATCCCGAATATCCGAGCACGCTGGATTTGAGGCACTATTGGAAAGCCAAAGAATAAAGGTGTCTTAATTTAGAAAGCATTGAATGAAATGACTCTCTCAATTTTTGACAGATTTAAACAAAAAATAACCCATTCGGGACCACCTGAATGGGTTATTTCTACTATTGCATGATTTTAGTTTTTGGGTATCAAAACACCATCTGCTACAAAAGTCAATTCGGTTTTCGGTCTATTAATTTGGCTATTTCTTCTTTAGATTTACCTACGGCCTAATGTTGTAATTCTGCAAAACTAGTAGTTTTTACAGCAGGAATTCCCTCAAAAATGACTTTTTACCAGCAATGTCTTTTGGTACAAAAAAGTAAAGCGGAAGGGAAAAATAAAAATATGACTTTACCAAGAATTCATTTCTTTGAGATACAAAAAATCCAGCCATCGAGTGACTGGATTGCTAAAACTTGCTATTGCTTAGGTAATTTTAAAGGATACTTTTTTCCAAAATCAACACCATAAGGGTGCCGGTAAAATTATCATTATTTCCCCTCAGGCAGAGCATGCAGAAGTTCAAGGCCCACAGAGGAACGAGGCTTAAATCCTTCCCAGGTTTTAGCATTGGAAACTTGCGATAGATTCAGATATTTCCCGAAGTCTTTTTGTTTTAAATGAATGCCCAAAAATGCTGTTACAAAGTGCTGATTGATGTTATTGATACGTTTTTCGTTCCAAGCTGGCTCGGCATATCTATAATATTCATCAATATGTAAACCAGGTTGAAGCGACTCCGTTGGAGGAGGATTTAGAGCTACATTGTGGCGGGCATTCATGTAAGTAAGCATGTATCTGTCTGTATTTATTGCACCATTGTAAATGGCTTTTATACCTTTTTCATATCCTGATATATCATCTTGACTTCCTGCAAAAAAGAAAGTCGGGATTTTTAAGCCTTTCAAACTTTCAGCATCCCAAACGCCACGTTCCATTCCCCACGGAGCAAATGCTACCACAGCTTTTATTCTGGCATCTATACTTGCCTTGTATTCCGCATTTGAGCCCAATCTGCTTTCCAAAGCTTTACTTCCGCCAGTCAATGCTCCAAATAATTTAAGAGAATTGTCGCTGTAACCAGCCCCAGCTAAATTCAAAACACCATATCCACCCATAGAGTAACCTATTAGACCAGTATGTTCCACGTCAATTAATCCTTTCAAAGCATCTTTTGATTGATTGAGAGCAGCCATCTGATTCAGTACAAAAATGATGTCTTTTGAACGATTCAAAAGTGTACTAGGGAAACCAGCAGCATCTCTAAAAGTAGATTCCATATGGTCGATGGCTACTACGATATAGCCTTTAGATGCTAGATTTTCAGTCAAATAGGTCAGCAATAATCTTGACCCTAGGTATCCATGAGATACAATTACGAGCGGAAATTTGCCCTCTGCTACCAAAGGTTTAGCCTCTCTTGCGGCTCTTCCCAGAAAAGTAAATGGAATTATTGGCCTTTTGGGATCATTAGACGAACCCATAACCTCGTCATAGACCACGAGCTCCTTTAGATCTGCACTTGAGGTTGCAGGATACCATACTTCTACTTTTAATTTTCGGTCGTAAAAAGCCGTCTGTTCACCTTTAGATTTTAAGATATCTATTTGGTTGGCATTTGTGAATTCGAGCGTTTTAACCCCAACTTTATATTCACCCCGAGCTGACAATGCCGGTGCATCAGGTAAAGCATCACCGTAAACGAAATCCGTTTTTTGAGAGTAAGAAACAATGGAGAAAAAGAAAGTGATAGCAAAGCTTAAAAGCGTAAAACAATTTTTCATTTAAGATTTTATTTATTGAAGGTTTGAAATGTAACAAAGCTATGAAAGGATTGTTTATTTGGTTCGACATAACAAAAAAAAAACCCATCCAGCATCTCCTGAATGGGTTATTTCTACATTCGAACGATTTTAGTTTTTCGGTACCAAAACACCATCTGCCACAAAAGTCAGCTCAGTTTTTGGACTTGTAATTTTCGCAATTTCTTCTTTCGATTTACCTGCATCTTCTGCATAGTGTTGAAGTTCGGCTACACTGGTAATTTTTACTGCCGGAATTCCCTCAAAAATGACTTTTTTGCCAGCAATGTCTTTCGGTACAAAAAAACCATAGTCTTTAAAGGTTACTCGCATGGTTTGGCCATCGGCAGTTTTGATTTTCATCCAACATCCCGCAGCCTGACAAACGGATTCTACCTCACCTTCAACTTTGACAGGTGCGGCCTCAAAAGTGGTTTTATCTTTAAGAGATGCTGCTGTAGCTGTTCCTTTTGGCTTTATTTTCTTGCCAAATGCATCATATTTTTGACCAAAAGCGATGCTCGTTAAACTCAGGAATAGAATTGTGATAAATAAATTTTTCATGTTATTGTTGATTAATTTAGAACCTCTAGCCAACCTTTGCAAACTTGGCCGTTGGGTATAGTTAGTAAATAATAATACGTTCCAGCATTGGTTTTATTTCCCCAATCGTTTTGATAGTTGAAATCTTCGAATATTTTTTTTCCCCAAGTGTTAAAAATTTGTAAAGTACTTGAGGGATATCCTACCACAAAAGTATCATTTTTTTTGTCATTGTTGGGCGTAATTACGTTCGGAATTATTCCGTCGTAAGTTTTCAAATCAATATTTCGGGTAGTCTCAAATGCACAACCCGCATTGCTCAGACCTTTCAAGGTAAGAAAAGTTGTCAGATTGCTTCTTACTGAAAAAGTCGAAATGTCCGCTGTTTCTGGATTTTCTCCGATTTTCCAAATATAGCTGCTAGCCCCTGTACTTTTATTGTTGAAAATTATCTCTGAAGGTTTATGACAAGCAAATTTGTATTCATAATCAAAGTCAAGTTTTACACTCTCGTCGACCGTCACGATTACTGCTTTTTGTGGGTTACATCCATCCGAATAGAATGCCTTTACGGTGTAAGTGCTTGTTTTGCTAGGGTTTATCGTGATTGATGCCTTGGTGGAGTCAGAAATGCCTTCACCTGACCAAACAAATTTATCAGCTAAACCTGAGGCATTTAAGCTGATTTTATTTCCTTTACAAATGGTGGAATTGTTAGTTGCTCCGAAATCAGTTTTGGTATTTTCAACCGTCACTTTTATGTCTTTTTTGATAGTACACTCTTGGTTTGAGATCTCAACAGTGAAAATCTGGGTGTTTTGAACTTTGGTGCTTACACTGTCTTTTGTGGAGTTGGAGAAAAATTGACTCGGAGACCATTTGTAAGTTTTTCCGCCAAAGGCATTCATAAAAACCTGTGCACCAGGACAAACCGTGGTGTCGTTAGAAACACGATGGTTAAAAGACTTTACTTTTAAAGTCCTGAAAGTGGAGTCTACCGCCTTGCAGGTTACTTTGTTGTAGGCTATGAGTTTTATTTTATATTGCCCAGAATCCGTAAATGTGTAATTAATGTTTTCAGCAGTGGATATTTTGGAATTGTTAACGAACCATTCAAAAGTATCGCCTCCTATTGAGTTGTTGTCAAAATCTAATTTTGCCGGGGCACATATTTCTGTGGGGTTAATGGCGGAGCCATCTTTTAAGTCAAATTTTGCGTTCAGAGCATCCAAATTAAATTTAAAAGCCGCCATGTTGCAATTGCCATTTCTATGGTTCGGCTCGGCGGCATTTTTGAGCGGAAATTCTACAAAACCAAAGGCCTTACACACACAGGCCGAATGGTAAATGGTACCGTTTTTATCAAATCTGCAAGTTCCGCCGTCCAGGTGGTCTCCACGCTCTTCATCGGCGTTAGTTGGAGGAGTGGATCCAAAATAAGTGCCATAAAGCAATGATTTAAAGCCTTTTTCAAAAATGGCAAAATAGTAATTGCTTCCTGAAGTCGTTTTTTTGAAGGCATTTTCGGTAATAGGGAGGCCTTTGGTGGTACTGTTTTTATTATATCCGTTTTCAGAATTCACTCTACCGCCCCAACCAGATACATAAATATTGCCGCAATCATTAACCATGAAGGCCGTTGGTACTAGGTCGACAGTTCCGAATGACCTACCAGTGCCAAATATTGATGAAAATCTGGAAGTCGTTAAATTGTTGGCCAACACTTGTACAAACTGCCCACTTTTGGCATTTTGGTAAAGCCCACTGGTCACTGGATATTCGCCTAGAGTTGAGCCTAATGTATAAACATTCCCATCTAAATCTAGGTCAATCAGCTGTGCCAAGTCACCTTTAGATGTGCCAATGAAAGTCGATGCTGTCAGTCTTTGATTCTCTATCTTTATAATAAAGCCCTCTGAGTCGCCACCGAAGGATTTTCTAAAACCTTGGCCAACCAAAGGGAAATCTTTGCTGAGTGTTACACCACAAACATATATATTGTTGGCCTTATCTACTCTGATGCCATACGCTGCGTCATAATTGTTTCCACCTATAAATGTGCTGTATAACAGACTGTTGCAATATTTGTTTAGCTTGAAAACGACTGCGTCGTAAGTAGATTTTTTAGTTTGCGTTGAATTATTAACCGGGAAATTTGCCGATGTACTCACACTGGCTACATAGATATTGTCGGCGGCATCTACATATACTTCGCCCCTAAATTCATCGCCATAGTTTTGGATTTCCAGAGCCCTGAAGTCATGAATTCCATCGTTTTCCGTTCCGCCAACGAAAGTTGACCCCAAGAGCCTATCTCCATTTTCGGAAAGTACAGTTACGAAAATGTCCGTTCCAGAGAAAAACGCAATATTGGAGGTAATGGGTGGGCCGTTAAGAAATGTGCCGCCATTGAAGCTGCGGTCAAACGATGCGTCTGTCACTGGGAATGTTTCGGACGAAGTGGTGCCGAAAATTACCAGCTCGTCTTTTGAGTTAACTATCAAGCTGTGAGGAACTTCTGATTCATTTCCTCCTAGAAAGGTCGAGTAAAGAATATCACTGCCATCCTCTGAATATTTTACAATTACTATATCTGTTCTATAACCTACGTCGTTTTGAGTGGTTGTTCCAGCAGATTTTGGCTGGTAGGCATTCAATGAAACTGGGAAATTTACACCGAAAACAGTACCAGCTGCATAAGTATTTCCTTTAGAATCATAGGTGGCCGTATGTGACCAATTGTCTGACAATGAACCCGAATAGGTACTAAAAACCAGTTCTGGGTCTATGATAAGTTCTTGATTATGATTGTATTCTGCCAGTTGAAAGGAAATATAATCATCGGTCATTTTGAAACTCGACTTTATTGGTTTCTTCTGTTTATTTGTACTTTGGTAAGTGAAAGGCTGAAATTCTTTGATCAATCCAAAGTTTGTTTTGAGAATCAATTCGTTCTTTTGAATGAGGGTTTCATTGGCACCTTCGTATTTGAATTTTATTTGACTGGCATCAGCTCCGGGTTTTACAATATACTCATATTTAAGCGATTGGTCCGCAGAATACATTCTAAAGTCGATACCATCGAAAACATTTTCAAGTAAAATTTCCTCAAAAGCAGGCACATTCGACTTCCATTCGTCTTTATTTTGACCAATAAAAAAGTTAAAGGTTTGAGCAACAGCCTTTTCTTTTTTAGAGAAATGGCAGATGTTCTTAAATTCCAAACTGATATTTTGGGTAGAAAATGATTTCCTTGCTTGCCTATCCGATGAAAAATGTGGAGAATTTTCGGCTTCGTAGAGCTGATAGACCAGACCTTTTTGAGTAATCCAAAGCTGTCCCGAAGGAATAGAAGTTCTGTAAAGTACTTCAGCTGGCCACTGTCCTTGGTTTTTTACGAAAATATACGCCGATGCAACAGATTGAGAAACAATCCAAAACACAAGAAATAAGAGTAAGCGTCTCCCAAGAGCCATTTCAAAACCATTATTTGTTGAAATTTAGGGTATTTTGATGGTTTTTGCAAATGCGGGTTGTTTTGGGGATAGTCGAAAGGGATTTTAAATAGTTTTTTTGAAGAAGAAAAACATGCTACACCAATTGCATTTTGGCCACTTTGGGGTCAATAATGGCTATGTCGTGTTCAAAATCTAGTTTAATTCTCCATTTTTGCATGGTGGCGGTACCCAATGAAACTGGAGTTTCTAAGCCTTCAAGCATCTCAGGATTTATACAGGAAAGGTTTGCTCCTGAATCATACAGGGTATAAATGTGCTTTTCTCCTTAGGAACCTGCAAATAATAACGGCTGCTTTATTATTGACATGAGATATTTTTTGGTAAAAATATAAAGTTGTTTGAACAAGTGTAAGGTCGATACTTGATTTATTTCGCTGATTCGCAAGTAATTATATGTTCGAATTTGGGATATTCAGTGAAACATTGATAGAGTTCAGCCAGTCAAAAACCTATCCTTTAATCTTAAAATCAAGAATATTTAGGTGTTTCTCGCAGAAAGTATATTCTTCAGGTTCATTTGACGAAACTATCACAATTTTATCTTCTAGTGCTTTTTGCACTTGATTTAAGTACCAATCAAAGCCCTTGTGGTCTAAGTTAGAGGTTGGTTCATCCAATAAAATTATATCGGTTTGACTGTAAAAAGCTAAGCCTAGCTTCAGTTTTTGACGCATTCCGGAAGAAAAGTTCTTAATCGGTTTGTCTTTATGTTTTTCCAGTTCAATGATATTCAAAAACTCAGAAGTGCTTAATTTTTCTTGAAATGGCTTGAATTTTATGTGAAAATTTACAGACTCAGCAAGGGTAAATTCCTCAATTAGTTCGAGGTATGGTGCTGAAAAAGAGAGCATTTCGTGCCATTTATCTTCCGGAATTACCTCTTTATGTTCGCTGTAAATTACTCTTCCCTCATTGATAGGAATTGCCCCTGACAAGGCCTGCATCAAAGTAGATTTTCCTGAGCCATTTGGGCCAATAATGGCAACAGGTTGGTTTACAGAGAAATCGAAACTTAAGTTTCGAAAAATCCATTCATTTTTAAATTTCTTGCCAATATTTTCGAGTGATATTTTCAAAGAAAATTAGTCAGAGTTTTTGGCCAGACCCGATTTTATAATTCCACGCTCCGAGCTTCTTACAAAATTCAATATTTCGTCTCGCTCTGCGGTGGCAGGAAATTCCAATTCCACAAGTGCTATGGCATCCGAATTATTAAGTCCACGAAGATAAATGTATCTATAAATATTCTGGATTTCTGATATTTTCTCGTCAGAGTATCCTCGCCTTCTAAGACCTACCGAATTGATACCCGCATAAGATAAAGGCTCTCTGGCAGCTTTAATAAATGGAGGGACGTCTTTTCTAATCTGTGAACATCCACCTATATAGGCGTGATTTCCGATTTTTACGAACTGTTGTACGGCCGACATTCCACCAATGTTGGCGTAATCGCCTACAGTGATATGACCTGCCAGTTGTACGGCGTTGGCTAGAATTACGTTGTTACCTACAATACAGTCATGAGCGATGTGAGCATAGGCCATTATTAGACAATTGGAGCCAATTTCGGTACGATGCTTGTCTGCAGTACCTCTGTTTACCGTTACGCACTCTCTGATGGTAGTATTATCTCCTATGATGGTTATTGTGTTTTCACCTTTAAATTTCAAGTCCTGTGGTACCGCTGAGATCACCGCCCCAGGGAATATCTTGCAATTTTTTCCTATTCTTGCCCCTTCCATGATGATAGCATGCGAGCCTATCCAAGTTCCTTCGCCAATTTCCACATCTTTATGGATTACTGCGAAAGGCTCTATCACCACGTTTTGAGCTATTTTAGCGTCTGAATGTACGTAAGCCAATGGCTGATTCATATAATATTAATTGGATTTCTTTACTAATCTTGCGGTCATATCTACCGAACAGACCATATTTTTGCCTACCCAAGCTTCACCATGCATTTTTGCGACACCCATTCGTATTGGAGCCAATAGTGTACATCTTATGACTAACGAATCGCCCGGTAAAACATTTTTGAAAAATCTACAATTTTCGATTCCCACCAAATAAGGCCAATATTTTTCTGGCTCTCCTGTTGAGGTAAGTACCAATACACCACCGGTTTGTGCTATGGCCTCAACCTGCAAAACCCCTGGCATTACTGGGTTTTCTGGAAAATGACCCGTAAACTGCGGCTCATTCATGGTGATATTTTTGATACCCACTACCGTAGTTCCATCCAGTGACATTATTTTGTCTACCAACTGAAAAGGATAACGATGCGGAAGAAGCTTTGCTATATCTAATACGTTAAATACAGGTTCGGCGTTGGCATCGAAATAGGGTGCAGCACTACTTTTTTGAGCAATTTGTTTTTTGATTAACTTGGCAAGTTCAATATTGGAAGCATGACCCGGTCTTGCAGCTAAAATGTGAGCCTTTAGTGGTCTACCGATAAGGGCCAAATCACCCATCAAATCGAGCAGTTTGTGTCTGGCCGGTTCATTGTGGAATTTAAGTTTTTCTTCGTTCAAAATGCCAGCTTTACCGTCACTAACCAATTTTTTGTTTAGCAAAATCGAAAGTGAATCCAAGTTTTCAGAGCTTAGGTCCGACTCCGAGATAACAACGGCATTGCTCAAATCGCCACCTTTAATTAGTCCTTGTTTCGCTAGTGCTTCAATTTCGTGAACAAAAACGAATGTTCGGCAAGGAGCTATATGTTCTTTGTAAAGGCCAATTTCGTGCAACTGTGCATGCTGACTGTGCAGAACTTGAGAATTGAAGTCTACCATTACCGTCAAACGGTAGTCATCCAAAGGCAATGCTGCCAATTCTATACTTTTATCTTCGTTCTTGAAATGGACAGCTTCTGGTACAGAGAAATAATTTCTTAGTGCATTTTGCTCCAAAGAGGCGGCTTTTTCGATTAACTCAAGAAATGGATAGGCTGACCCGTCTAAAATAGGTAACTCAGGACCGTCTATTTCTATTAAAATATTGTCTATCTGTAAACCCGCCAACGCGGACATCAGATGCTCAATCGTACCTATTCGGCCACCATCTTTTTCGATGACTGTACTACGGCTGGTGTCAACTACGAAGTCAACCAAAGCAGGTACCAATGGCTTATTTTCAAGGTCTATTCGCTGAAAAACTATGCCGTGGTTGATAGCGGCAGGTTTAAGGGTAACATTTACAAACTCACCTGTATGTAATCCTTGGCCAGTGATGCTCACCGATTCGGCAATGGTGTGTTGTTTTAAATTCATATTGATGTTTATTTTTTCAAATTCTCATTAAGTCTTCTCAAATTCACCAAAAGCTTGAGATGGTCTTTGATAGGCAATAATGGCCTTCCTGAATAGGCTCCGTTTGGCACGGTAATATTTTTGCCCACCCCGCTTTGTGCACCTATTTGCGTTCCGTCGGCTATTTTGAGGTGTCCTCCAAATCCTACTTGTCCGCCTATCAAACAAGATTTGCCTATTTTCGTAGAGCCCGCTACGCCAGTTTGAGATGCTATGACAGTGTTTTCTCCTATTTCTACGTTGTGTCCAATCTGTACCAAATTGTCAATTTTTACACCCTGACAAATTTTGGTTGAGCCCATAGTGGCTCTATCGATGGTTGTATTGGCACCTATGCTTACGTTATTATCTATGACCACGTTGCCCAGTTGGGGTACATCTTGATAAATACCGTTGGCGTCTGGTGCGAAACCAAAGCCGTCGGCACCAATTACGGCCCCAGCATGAAGAACACAATTTTCTCCAACTTCACAATCCTGATAAATTTTTACCCCTGCATGTAGAATGGTGTTTTTGCCAATTTTAACATTTTTGCCTATAAAAACCTGAGGATGTATTTGGCAATTATCGCCTATTTCCGCACCCGTAGAAACAAAACTAAAAGGACCGATGTAAACCCTTTCGCCTACCACTACATCAGATGCTATAGAAGTAAGTTGGTCTATTCCGGCAGCTGAATTTTGAGTAAGTTTCTTATACTCAGTCATTAGTGTGCTGATAGCCAAATATGGGTCATCGACCAAGATTAGGTTTGTTGAGATGTTTTCTTTTGGCTCGAACGACTTCGCAACCAACACCGCACTTGAGGTAGTGCTATAAATGTAGCTTTCGTATTTGGCATTTGCCAAAAAGGAAATACAACCAGGTTTTCCTTCTTCTATTTTGGCAAAATTATATATTTTCGTATTTCCGTCTCCCTTTACTTCACCCCCTAAAAGATGAGCTATTTGACTTATAGAAAACTCCATTAATAATGAATGAGATGTTGTAAATGGCCACTAAAACGACGGTAAATATACGTCATTGGCAAAACAAATATAGTTTTTTTTGACAATATTACTCATTGCCTTGATGGTCGGTAGGTCCGATGCTTCAGAAACGTCAAGAATATTCCCATTTTTCATAAGAATTTTTATATTCGAATGCTGAGATGCATAACCGCTGTTGCTAATTTTGCTGACTTTATAGAAGTATTTTTGGAGCTTTTTCGGTATTTTCTTTTCTTCGAAGGTCTTGATAATATCTCCCTCAAAACCGCTCGTTTGTAAGCCTACTTCCATCTTAATCTTGAATAGATTTCTTTCAGTAATATTTCTGCTTAGATTTGCTAAAACCCAATCTGTATGAGTTTGCCATGATTTCAGAGCATACCAAATGTCTACATCGTCTAAGCTGACGAAATGTTGGAGTAGTTCAGGACTATTTTTAAAGTCTTCTTGCGAAATATTTTTTTCAAAAAACATTCTCAAATGATAAGGAATTTCGACCTCAACTCCATCATTTAGTAAATCTTTGACCCTTTCGAAAATTTTCAAGACCATGGTTTCTGAACAAATCGATGTTTTGTGAAGGTATACTTGCCAGTACATCAGACGGCGAGCCACCAGAAAGTTTTCTACGCTCAAAAGGCCTTTTTCTTCAACAACCAGCTGATTGTCAACTACATGAAGCATTTTTATGATTCGCTCTGCTCCAATATTTCCCTCAGCCACGCCAGTGTAAAAACTGTCACGATTGAGATAGTCCATGCGGTCCATATCTAACTGACTAGAAATGAGTTGATGGAAAAAACTACGGTCATAAGTGCCTTTGAACATTTCAATGGCCAAAGTAAGTTTTCCTTCAAACTGCCTGTTGAGGTCTTCCATCAAGAGCTCAGAAATAGCCTCGTGGTTTACGTTTTGCAAAATGGCATATTCTAAAACATGTGAGAATGGGCCGTGGCCAATATCATGCAGCAAAATAGCCACCAAAGCTGCCTCACGTTCCACTTCCATGATCATTAAGCCTTTAGACTGCAAGGTATTCAAGGCTTCATTCATGAGGTGCATAGCTCCTAAGGCGTGCTGAAAACGTGAATGGAAAGCTCCAGGATAGACCAGCTCTGCCATACCCAATTGTTTTATTCTTCTCAGACGCTGAAAATAAGGATGTTGTACAATCTCAAATATAAAGTCTGAGGGAATCGTGATGAATCCGTATATGGGGTCGTTGAATATTTTGCGTTTGTTGGTCAAATCTGATAAATTTTGTGAAACAAAAAACCGAAGAATGGAACGGCTACACAAAGTTCTCTGAAATTTCCGTAAGTACTCAAAAATACGGCAGAAAGTTTAATGGATATTTCGAGTTTAGTTAATTTCCTAATGTTTGATTTAAGAATGGAGAATCTAAAAATGTTCTTTTATCTTCCAACCATAAGATGCTTTACTTGAGGTTTTTAAATGCCCTATTTAGACTTCTGATGGTTATGCCCAAATACGCGGCCATTTCTTCTTTCGAAATCTCTATTTCTTGTTTCTGAAGCATATCGAGAAGTTTTCCCAAATTGTGTTCTGTGGTATATAATTGTTGGTAAGAGGCTCTTTTGCAGGTGTTTACTATTCTTTGTGCAAATTCGTCATTCAAAAGATTGTTGAGAGCCAGGTCTGTTTTTAGTAAATTTTCGAAATAAGAAATTTGGATGGCGTAGACCGTTACATCGGTCATGGCCTCCACATTGCAAAGGCAAGGTATCTTACGAATCAATTCTATTTCGCCAATAATTTCGCCTTTTCCCAGAAATTCCAAAATGTATTCCTTTTCGTTTGGCTCTGAAATAAAAACCTTCGTGATGCCCTCTTTTATTAACATTACATAGTGAGCTTTTTCACCTTGAACTAGAATCTTTTTTCCTTTCAAAAAAGTCTTATAACTGATATTGTTTTTACCTAATGTGCTGTTTTTTAGTTGATTGATGTATTCGAGAAATGATAGATTGGTACGAAGCATAGCTGTCGGGACAAATGTCCTTTTCTTTGTTGTTTTAATTATTGAATTTTGCCTTCTGAAAATTACGAAACTTAAATGAATAACAGTATACATACCATCGCATTTGACGCCGACGATACACTTTGGGTCAACGAACCCTACTTTCAGGAAGCTGAGAAACAGTTTTGTGCTCTCATGGAAGATTTTCTTCCTCAGCATTCGATTGCCCAAGAATTATTCAAAACCGAAATGCAGAATTTGTCACTCTATGGCTATGGAGTAAAAGGCTTTATGCTGAGCATGATAGAGACTGTAAGTAGGGTTTCGGAAGGTACAGCATCTATAAAAACGGTAGATAAGGCCATTGAGCTTGGAAAAGAGCTCTTGGAAAAACCCATAGAATTGTTGGAAGGTGTAATGGATACTTTGGAAACTCTGAAGGGAAAATATAGATTGGTAGTGGCTACCAAAGGTGATTTGCTTGACCAAGAACGAAAACTCCAAAAGTCTGGTTTGATGGACTATTTCCACCATATTGAGATCATGAGCGACAAGAAAAGCTCAGATTATCTAAAATTATTGAAGCATTTGGACTGTGAACCCCAGAATTTTCTGATGCTGGGCAATTCCATAAAATCAGATATTCTACCTGTTTTAGAAATTGGTGGCTTTGCAGCACATATTCCTTATCACGTTACTTGGGCACACGAACAGCATGAGCACACACTCAAACATGATAATTTTCTAGAACTCGCCCATATCAATGAAATTTTAAAGCATTTGACGTGAGTTGATAATGAGTTACTTTTGTGCAGGTGGTTTGGTTTTTTGAAAAGTGATTTGCAAGCCTGACCAAACAAAGCATTGACTAAACGATTGTACAAACCTACAGTTTTAATTAAAAACAGAGAAAAATGAAAACAGTCATAAATATCGAAAACTGGGTTAGAAAGGACCAATATTTGTTCTTTTCACAATTTGAAGAGCCCTTTTTTGGAGTCACCGTGAAAGTGGATTTTACAAGAGCTTATACAAAAGCAAAGGAGCAGAAGGTTTCGTTATTTCTATATTATCTGTACCGAGCATTAAAAGCCGCAAACGAAGTGGAAAACTTCAGATACCGAATTATAGACAAAGTGCCCTTTGTATTTGATAAAATAAATGCCTCGCCAACAGTAAACCGTCCCAATGGTACTTTTGGCTTTGCCTACATGGATTATGAAGAAGATGAACCTCGTTTTTATATAAGAGCTGAGAAAGAGATAGAGCAGGTTAGAAATTCAAATGGCTTGTTTCCAGCAGTTTCTGGCGAGAATGTTATACACTTTTCTGCTCTACCTTGGCTGGACTTTACAAGTGTTTCGCATGCCCGCAGTTTCTCTTTTGCTGATAGTTCACCCAAAATCTCCTTCGGGAAAATCACTGAAAATGAAGGTCTGAAAACCATGCCTGTCTCTATACACGTACACCATGCTCTCGTTGATGGACTTCATGTAGGGCTTTTTGTTGACAGATTTCAGGAATTATTGAATGCTTAAAATCCTAGAATTTTGGTCTACCAAGAAATTGAAAACGCTAATTATTTATTTCTGAGGTAAACAGTTTTGTAATAAAGGAAATTTCATAATTTTATCATTTCCAATTACAATAAAAAATTTTGCAACCTAAAATCTACCTCCATGCTACTTTTTCTGGGGATTATTAAACATTGGCTTGTTACTTTATTTTATTTCTGTAAGCATAAAGATTTTGCTTATTACCAAAAAACAAATAGGCGGAATGGCTACTATTGTTTTTGCTTTGGGTTTGCTATCCTTTATGAGTTCTCCAAATGAGGAAAAAAAACCTAAAGAAATGGGATATCGTCAATGGAGATTTGTAGCTGAAAATAAGCTAGAGAAAGGCCAATTTTACACTTATAAAAGTCAGGATATAGAAAAAGAATGGTTCACGAGGTTAAGTTTTGATATTGAGTATGCCAGAAAAGAAAATCACGTAACGCCGATTTCGGGGCATATTCAAGCCTTAGGCTTTGTAAGTGGCATAAAATGGAAAACCCAACATATGGACCTCAAAAAGCAGGATTTCAATGACAACAAATATGACTACACCATTCATGGCGTCATCGTATGGAAATTGTTTAGTTTTAATGTTTACACGCAGTTGAAAACGTTAAAAGGAAGTGTCATTTTGCAGTAACTTTGTTAAGTTGCTGTTGGCATTAGAGTATTTTTTCCTTTGTAGTACTGAGATTGAACAATGAGAGTATTAATATGTAATCCAAGTATAAGGTTTTAGACGAATTGAGAATATTTGTGAATTTCAATATCCAATTCGTCTAAAGCCACTACAAATTCCCCTTCCTAAACTCCTCCACCGCATGATTAGCTGCCCTTGCCGTCAAGGCCATATAGGTCAAAGAAGGATTTTGGGTTGAATTGCTGGTCATACAGGCACCGTCTGTAACGAAAACGTTTTTGCAGTGGTGCAATTGATTCCATTCGTTCAACTGTGAAGTTTTTGGGTCTTTGCCCATTATCACGCCACCCATCTCATGAATGTCCAAACCAGGATTCCAGCCGTTTCTCGAATGTGTTTTGATATTTGTAAAACCAGCCAAAGTGTACATTTCTGTCAATTGTTCTCTAAAATCTTTGGCCATTTTGGCGTCATTGCCATCCATTTCTACGTGAATACGAACTTGAGGTACGCCCCATTGGTCTTTTAGGGTTTCGTCCAGTTTCACGTAATTGCTTAATTTTGGAATGGTTTCTCCCATAAAATGTGAGCCCACACGCCAATTGCCATATTTTTTCTCGAACAGGTTGTTTTTCAGTTCTTCACCCCATCCTTCTCTGTTCGTTACCTCCATTCTGCTTGCACTAAAGCCTGAAGCATAGCCCCTTAGGAAGTCTGTTTCTTGCTTTTTAACATTTCTAAAACGTGGAATATAACTTCCATTAGGGCGAATTCCATCTGTTTTTTTGTCCAGAAAGCCTTCAAATTCTCCTGAAATCGTGGTTTCGAAATTATGGAAATGAATGTATTTGCCCATCAAACCATTGTCATTGCCCAATCCATTCGGAAATCTGTTAGATTTTGAATTCAGAAGAATAATATTCGTATTTACCGTTGAACCATTTACAAAAATAATTCTGGCAAAATATTCCATTTCTTGCTTGGTGATGGCATCTATCACTTTTACGCCAATAGCTTTTTGTTTTTTCTCATCATAAATGATAGAATGTACAACCGAATTGTTCCTCATGGTCATGTTTCCAGTCATTTTGGCCCAAGGAAGTGTTGAGGCATTGCTACTGAAATATCCGCCATAAGGACAACCTCTCTGGCATAAGTCTCTTTGCTGACACTTGGCTCTACCTTGTTGGTAATGAATCGGTTGAGGGTCTGTCAAGTGTGCACATCTACCGATGATAACTGGTCTTGCTCCGTTATAATGTTTACGCATTTGGTCGGTAAAGTGTTTCTCTACGCAAGTCTGTTCATGTGGTTTCAGAAATTCTCCATCAGGCAGAGATTCCAAACCGTCTTTATTTCCAGAAATACCTGCAAAAATCTCCACATGACTGTACCAAGGAGCCAAATCTTCATAGCCAATGGGCCAATGGACATCGAATCCATCACGGGCAGGTCCTTCAAAATCATATTTGCTCCAGCGTTGTGTTCCTCTTGCCCAAAGAAGGGATTTACCGCCTGATTGATAGCCTCTTATCCAGTCGAATGGTTTTTCTTGAATGTAAGGATGATCGGCGTCTTTAACGAAAAAGTGACTAGAATCCTCCCCAAAAGCATAGCATTTGGTGGCAATAGGATTTGCATCTTTCATTTCTTTGGTGATTTGACCGAGGTGTTCAAATTCCCAAGGTTGCATCATGGTGGTGGGGTAATCTCCATGGTTTACTTCTTTGCCCCGTTCTAAAACCAAAGTTTTTAAACCCTTCTCGCTGAGTTCTTTAGCGGCCCATCCGCCACTTATTCCCGACCCAATCACTATGGCGTCAAAGGTTCTTTTCTTTTTAGAATCTATATTAAAATTTGCCATAATTCTGATTAAATCTCAACACAGCCATGGAAATATGCCGGGGCCATTTGAAAGTTTTTATGATTGGTTAAATAAAACTCTGAACTTGTATAGGACCTGATAGTCAGGTTTTTAAAAAAATCTACTGTTTTTTTGTTGGCAGTATTATTTTTCAAGATTTCCAAAGCCTGAAGGTTATCTAGTTTTTCAAAAGACTTTTGGTGTTTGCCCATCGCTTCTTTCTCTAGATTTTCCAAAGTTTGTTTTACTTCGACCTGAATTTGTTCAGAATAACAGTCTTTTATGACCTTTTCAAGATATTTATGAGCACCAACAGACCTAGCTCCTGGAGAATTTGTCTCTGGAATAATACAATCTACTATTTTGGCAAACATTTCAGAATTCTCAAATTCAAAATGTTCAAAACTGCCAGAATTCCAGTTATTTGCCCAACTTGGTAGGTTACCGAGCCCTAAAAGCCCAATTCCCAAGGACTTTATTACATTTCTTCTTTCCATTAAAGGTTGATTTTTGGCTAAATTACGGATTGACTTTTGAAAA
This sequence comes from Leadbetterella sp., assembly GCA_035299025.1. Lineage (GTDB taxonomy): Bacteria > Bacteroidota > Bacteroidia > Cytophagales > Spirosomataceae > Leadbetterella. The sequence goes on along the minus strand of DATGXK010000007.1, from coordinate 1,220,232 downwards.
TTCTACATTTTTAAAAAATATTAATAATTCAATTTTCATTCATTCTCTTTAAAGTTTGAAAATACCCTTTTTCGAGGGTAAATTTGTATTAGAATCATAAAATATGACCCCCAAAATAAGAGTAATCATTCCGGCCTACAACGAGCAAGAATCGATTGGAAAGGTAATTGCCGAAATTCCAGAAATTGTCAGCGAGGTTATCGTGGTGAGTAATAATTCATCGGATAAGACGGAAATGGTAGCGAAAAATGCTGGTGCTACAGTACTCAAAGAAGACCAGAAAGGCTATGGTTATGCTTGTTTGTTGGGCATGAATCATATCGCTAAGACCGCTCCAGATACCGATATCGTTGTTTTTTTAGATGGAGATTATTCGGATTATCCTGAAGAACTTTTGCTATTAATTAAGCCAATAATAGAAGATAAAGTTGATATGGTAATAGGAGCGAGGGTGGCACATTTGCGTTTACCCAATTCTATGACCCCGCAGCAGGTTTTTGGCAATTGGTTGGCTACTTTTTTGATGAAAATTTTCTTCGGTGCAAAATTTACAGATTTGGGACCTTTTAGAGCTATTAAATATCAGAAGTTGCTCGACTTAAATATGGAAGACAAAACCTATGGTTGGACGGTAGAAATGCAATTAAAAGCCCTTAAGCAAAATCTTTCGTATGTAGAAGTTCCTGTGAGATATAGAAAGAGAATTGGAGTGAGCAAGGTTTCTGGTACCATAAAAGGCACCATAATGGCAGGGGTAAAGATTTTGGGTTGGATTTTTAAATATAGCTTTAAGTGATTTTTTTGTCAAATATAACTGTGATTGTTTATGGAATCGCCGCTTTGCTGGTTCTCACCTACAGCATATCTCAGTTTTTTCTTTTTGTAAATTACCTAAAAAAAAGTGATCCTAAACCTCTAGCAACTTTTGAGTATCTTCCTTTTGTGACCATTCAGCTACCTATTTTCAATGAAAAATATGTGGTTGAGCGGCTTTTGGACAACATTTCGAAAATTACCTATCCAAATCTTCAAATTCAGGTTTTGGATGATTCCACAGATGAAAGTCTCGAAATTTCACAAAAATTGGTATCCGCCCTTCAGCAAAAGGGTTTGGATATCGAACTGATTCATAGAACGGACCGCTCAAATTTCAAGGCTGGTGCACTAAAAAATGGATTGGAGACTGCTAAAGGTGAATTTATTGCAATTTTTGATGCAGATTTTTTACCAGAAACGGATTGGCTCATCAAAACCATAAACTATTTTACAAATCCTGAGGTAGGGGTAGTGCAAACCCGCTGGAAGCATATCAACCGGAATTATGGGATATTGACCAAAGTTTTGGGAATGGCACTTGATCATCATTTTACCATTGAACAAGTGGGCAGAAATCAAAGTCATCACTTTATAAACTTCAATGGTACAGCGGGCATTTGGAGAAAAAACTGCATTCTTGACGCTGGAAATTGGCAAGGAGACACTTTGACGGAGGATTTAGATCTCAGTTACAGAGCCCAAATGAAAAATTGGGAATTCATTTATTTAGAGGAGTTGGCTACACCTTCTGAATTGCCCGTAGTGATGTCTGCCATACGATCTCAGCAGTTTAGATGGAATAAGGGCGGTGCTGAAAATTTTCGCAAATATGGTTTTGAGGTAATAAAAAGCAAAACAATCGGCCTAATTACTAAAATTCAGGCTTTCGCTCATCTTTTAAATAGTTCAGTGTTTGTTTGGATGTTTTTGATGTCAATCTTGAGCGTTCCGTTGGTAGTTAAACCTGCTACCAAATTTGATGCTTTCCTTATTTTTGGAACCGGATTGAAGTATACGGGGGTGATTTTATTTTTTGTATTTTACACTACTTTTAGGCAAGTTCAGAGCAAAAAACTTAAAGATTTTCCTCGGTTTTTGTTTCAATTTCTAATATTTTTTCCTGTCATTTTGGGCCTAACGTTTCACAATTCCATGGCCGTTTTGGAGGGATATTTTGGGATTAAATCTGACTTTATTCGCACGCCTAAGTTTAATATTTTAAACCCGACCGATACTTGGAAAAATAATCAATACCTTGGTAAAAAGCTGACTTTTAGTTTATTAATTGAGATTTTTCTCGTATTTTATTTCTCTTTTGGAATTTACTTGGGGTTCAAAAATCAACTTTACAGCTATTTACCTTTTCACTTTCTTTTGGTTTTGGGTTATTTCATTGTTGTAATCAAGTCATTTGATGAATAACCAACCGAAGATATCGACCCCTTGGATTGTTACCATCACCTCGCTTTCGTGTTTGCTTTATTACTATTTTGGATATCTTCTTCAAAGATCTGATTTTGGAATTCTTTTAGGTCTTTATTCTGGTATTTTCTTGGGTTATTTCTTCATAATTTTTTCAGATTTCAAATACAAATTTCTTCTGGGACTTGTTTTTCGATTAGTACTTGTATGTCAAATACCGAATCTCTCACAAGATTTTTATCGGTTTATTTGGGATGGAAGATTGATAATAAACGGATTAAATCCCTACTCATTTTTACCAGTAAATATTGTAAATAGCGTTTTTGAAGGTGATTTTTTGATGGGTAAAATGGGTGATTTGAGTGCTCATAACCACAGCAATTATCCGCCTTTCAATCAGATTATTTTTGCCATTGGTGCTTTTTCTTCGCCGAGGAATATTTTGGGTAATGTGTTGGTTTTTAGACTTATAATCATTTTGGCAGATGTTGGTATTTACCTTTTTGGTCGTAAAATCCTTGATATTCTTAATTTAGAAAAGGATAAAATTAACGTTTACTTTCTTAATCCTCTGATTATCATAGAGCTTACCGGTAATCTTCACTTTGAAGGTGTGATGATGTTTTTCCTTTGTCTGGGATTCTACTTCTTCTACAAGTCTAAATATTTTGCTTCTGCGGTTTTTATAGCATTGTCAATTCTGACCAAACTCATGCCTTTGATGTTGCTGCCTTTTTTTATCAAAAAAGTGCCTTTTCGTAAGCTTTTGATATTTTATTTTTTAATTGGGATTATATGCTTGGTAGCGTTTTTACCATTTTTCGATAAAAATTTAGTGGCCAATTATTTCAAAACTGTGGGTTTATGGTTTACCAATTTTGAATTTAATGCCAGTATTTATTATGTTTTAAGAGAAATTGGCTTTTGGATAACAGGGTATAACTTAATAGGAGTAATCGGAAAAGTTACTCCAGTTGTAATAATTGTGACAATCTTATATTTGGCATTGAAGAAGAAAAATTTTCTTCAAAATCAATTTATGGCTTTAATGGTCTATTTTCTTGTATCCACCACCATACATCCGTGGTATCTAACTTCTATGATATTTTTTGGTGTTTTTCTGAATGTGAAATCCATTTGGGTTTGGTCTTACCTCATTATATTGAGTTATTCAGCTTATGCCAGCAATCAATTTACAGAAAAACCACTTTATCTTCTTCTAGAATATCTACCAGTAATTGTAATTTTTTATTTTGAAGTCCGTAAAATACTCAAAGAAACAGCTATTTCTGGATAGCATTCCATTTCTTCAAAAGTTCAGTGGCAATTTTTTCATGCCCTTTGGTATTGATGTGGTCGTCTAGAAAATAATAATCCTCAGTTGTAAGTTTTCCGCCCATATTCACAAAGTAAATGTTTTCGACTTTGTTATCTACGGCATATTTCTCAAATGTTTGAACTACTTTGGGTTCCGTATAAAAGCTTCCCGAATAAGTAAAAATGATAGGGCCTGTGTATTTTTCTCTGATTTGATTTACAATCCCGAAGAAGTCTTTTGAATAGCTTGGGAATTTTTTAAATTCCGCCCCTAAATCATCGCCGTTTGCATTTGGATCTAACTTAGGACTCGGTGTTATAAAGTCAATCAAAGCAGCTTTTAAGTGTTTAAAAAGATAGTATTTTTTGACCTTGATATTGTTTTTGATCTGAGATTCAAAATCTGCGACAGTTTTGTCACCAAGTTTTTTGTTTTTAATCCAGTAATTATTCTCCTCTAAGTCGGTATCGTGAAATTGAATCACGATAAGCTTGAGAGAATCAGGACTTACTTTTTTGAAATTAAAATACTCTCTAGCTGTTCCGTAAGAAGAAATTCCAGAATTCAGTGTTTTTAATTTTGACTGCTTTTCAAATACTTGAGCGAAAGTTTTGTCCTGATCGATTCCCCATCCCATTGTAAATGAATCGCCTAGGAACAGAACCTCTGGATGGTTTAAATCCGACTCAGAGTCTCTAAATCCGGCAGAATTAACTTCATACTGATTGTTAAATTCATAACTCACAAAATTCGATTTGCCTGGTTTTAAGGTGTAAAACAGGGTGGAATCATATTTTGCACAGGCATCTTCAAACTGGATCAAAGGCCTATTTGCCAGAGAAACTCTTTTAAAATGTCCAAAAAAGCCTTTGCCTTTAATACTTTCAGGTAGGAAATTTGGACCAAAATTAAAGATTACTAGATACGTAATTTCCCAAAACGAAAAGATGGCGATAAAAAGCCACCATTTGGTTTTGAATGCTTTGGCCAGGAAATATCCAAATAATAGAATAGACAAAGAAATACCCCAAACAGAGAAATAATTCTGCATGAATGCATTGACTCTAGGGCGATTAGGAATGCTCAATAGTTCGCCACGAAAAACAATGATGGCAAATAAAAGAACCGAAAATAATAATCCAATGAGGTTTTTCTGTGATTTGGTCATGAAGCTGATTTAACAATCTCGTCTTTATCTTCCACAAAATTAACACTTATTGCTGCAATTAAGAAACAGATTCCTCCTAGAATTAGAGCAAATATGGCTTGACCTCCAAATAGATATTTCACCAGTAAACCTCCTACAATGGCATTTAAAATCTGTGGGATGGTTATGAATAGGTTGAAAATACCCATGTAGACACCAATTTTATGTGCAGGAAGGGCACCTCCCAAAATCGCATAAGGCATCGCCAAAATGCTTCCCCAAGCTATTCCAACTCCAACCATTGATAGCAACAGGAAGTTTTCATTTGGAGCAAAATAGATAGAAATCAATCCTACAGCTCCAGCAATTAAAGAAAAAGCATGTGTTTTTTTTCGTCCATATTTTTTAGCAATACTTGGTAGAATAAAGGCAAATACGGCACTCACAGCATTGTAAACACCGAAAATGATGCCCACCCAATCGCCAGCCTTGTTAAACATCACTGAGGAGTGATCAGATTCTGGAAGACCATAAATATGCTGAGCCACTGCAGAGGTGGTATAAACCCACATACTAAATAAGCCAAACCATGAGAAAAACTGAACCACACCGAGCTGGAGCATGGTTTTAGGCATGGCCAAAATATCTGCTAAAATGTTAGAAGATTCATGAACTTCTTCCATTTCATCGAAACTTTTCAACTCTTCTGGAGAATATTCGGGAGTGGTGCTAATGGTCCAAATGATGGTTCCCAATAGAACAAGTCCACCAATGATGAACGACCAAATTACATTTGAAGGTACTTCACCTTCAGCGGCTGGAGCATCAAATCCGAGCCAATTGGTTAAAATATAAGGTAACCATGAACCCACTACTGCACCTATTCCAATGAGGGCAGTTTGTATAGCATAACCTTTGGTTCTTTGAACTGAATTAAGTTTATCTGCCACCAAAGCCCTAAAAGGCTCCATAGCTACATTAAATGAAGCATCCATAATCATCAAAAAGCCCGCACCTACCCAAAGAGCTGGTAAATATTTGGTAAAACTTCCCGCATTGGGCATCAGGAATAAGCCTAAAGCCGCCAAAATAGCTCCTACCAGAAAGAAGGGTCTTCGCCTTCCTAAGCTTGTCCAGGTATTATCACTCATTTTGCCAATGATTGGCTGAACAATCATGCCCGTAAGCGGGGCAACTATCCAAAACCAAGACAGTTGATGTACGTCCGCTCCAAAGTTCAGTAGAATTCTACTGGCGTTTCCGTTTTGAAGAGCAAAGCCCATTTGGATGCCCAGAAATCCGAGACTCATGTTCCAGATAGCGGCCGTTGACAAATTCGGTTTTTTCGAACTTGTGTTTTTTGAAATTGATCCTGAAGAAGCCATTTTTATATTTAAGGTTAAAGTTTATATTTGGTCTAAGGTTTTGTTATCTCGAAAATCTTAAATGAGTTGGGTTTGAGATTTATAGAATCCGTTTGGGACCTATCCAGAGCGATTTTTTGTTTTTCTTTTCCTTCGAAAACTTGCTTAAGTTTTACTTCATTTACATTCCCGCATTGATTTTCCAAAACATTTCTAGGGAGAGAAACTTTGATGTTTTTTTCGTTATTTAGATCGAAGTTATATACAAAAAGTAGTAATTGACCTTTCGTAAACCTCAAATATGAATAAACCTTCGAGGAATCATATCCTTCTGAATGAAAATTCAGGTATTGTAAGTCGTGAAATTCTCCATCAGAAACGGCAGGGTTATCTTGTGAAAAAATTAATGTTTTTTGATAAAAGTCTCGAAGTGTTTTTTGCTCTTTACTTAGTTTTTTGGTGTCAAATTTGCCTTTATTTATCCAGTTTTGAAGTTCGGTCACTCCCCAAAAATCAAAAATTGTGGTGCGACCATCATTGCCTTGGAAACCTTCCGCTTGAGTCGGTTTTACACCAAGTTCCTGTCCGAAATAAACCATTATCGGCCCTGTGTGTAATGTTGCCGATAGCATCATAGCTGCCAAAGCTGATTCTGGATTTTTGCCAAATTCTTCAGAAGCTATACGTTGTTCGTCGTGATTTTCGAGGAATCTCAGCATTCTGTTAGAAAAATTTCCTGATTCTTTTTGCCAAACAGTCGTTATGTCATTGGCGTTTCCATGACCTTCAATCAGCCTGCGAAGAGCATCATAGAGCCCAACTTTGTCGTAGAGATAGTCAAATTTGCCTTTGAAAAGGTAGTTGCCATATTCATTTGGATTATAAATCTCAGCAATAAAAATCACATTTGGGTTTACCGCCTTAATTTCAGGAATTACCCAGCCCCAAAACTCTACAGGTACCATCTCCGCCATGTCACAACGGAATCCGTCCACACCTTTTTTAGTCCAGTAAACAAGGATATCTTTCATTTTGAGCCAAGTATCAGGTGTTGGATTAAAATGGGTTGCTCTACCATTTAGATAATCCACACCAAAGTTGAGTTTTAAAGTCTCAAACCAGTCATTGATGCTTGGTTTGGCAGAAAAAACATCATTTCCGGTGGCTTTGGCAGGATATTCGGTATATTTTTCTTTAAACGCAACTGGAGGATTTATACCTTCAGGAATTTCAAATGCTTGATTTGGAAGATAATAGAAATTGTTCTGTGCATCGAAAGTCTTGGTTTTGTCATCTTTTTCTCCAAAATCCGTAATTCCTTTCGGTTTTACGTCAGAATGATACTCTCTTGAAACATGATTTGGTACAAAATCGATGATGACTTTCAATTCGCTTTCGTGCGTTCTTTTTATCAAATCTTCAAATTCAGTCATTCTATTCTCCACATTTTCAGCCAAATATGGATTTACATCGTAATAATCCTTAATGGCATAAGGTGAACCAGCAATACCTTTGACCACCTGAGGATGATCGTTTTTAATTCCATACTTGCTAAAATCTGTCATAGTGGCATGCTCAATCACACCTGTGTACCATACATGGCTGATGCCCAGCTCTTTGATGGATTTCAACGCATTTGTATTGATGTCTTTAAACTTGGCAGTTCCGTTTTCTTCAAGGGTTCCGTTGAATTTATTGGTGGTGTTTTGGTTAGCAAATAATCTGGTGAAAATCTGATATACGGCTATTTTATCCGAATTTTTAGTTTGATTTTGGGCAATACTCATAATAGGCATTAAAACGATGAGAATTGAAGATAAAAACTTCATTTTAGGTTAAAGTATAATTTCAAAGGTAAATATGTTTTTTTTATGAATAAAGCCTCATAATGCTTTATTTTGTAAAAAAAATACTATTAACCTGATGAAGAAATGTTTAACCAATTTGTATTATCTTGGAATATTACTACTTTGCTGTGTTTTTACAGTACAGGCACAAAAGGCCGAAATAACAAAGGTAAATCCCACCAATTGGTTTGTGGGAATGAAAAATCCTAACTTACAGATATTGATTTATGGGAAAAATCTTCAATCTAACAAACTTACACTTAAGCCTTACGCAGGAGTAAAACTTAAAAAAGTACATACGGTTGAAAATCCCAATTATTTGTTTGTGGATTTGGAAATTGCCAAAAACACCAAGGCCGGCAACCTTCAGTTTAGTTGCAACGGAACCAGTTTTTCGTATGAACTTAAAGCCAAATCAGCCCAACCTCGAGGACTTTCTCAGGCCGATTTTATCTATTTATTGATGCCTGATAGATTCGCCAATGGAGATTATTCAAACGATAAATTTGCCGAAATGGCTGATCCAAATCATGATAGAAAAAATCCATTTTTTCGTCATGGTGGTGATTTGCAAGGGGTTACACAACATCTGGACTATTTAAAAGAACTCGGTGTAACGGCAATTTGGATGACGCCCGTGATTGAAAATAATCAATATCTAACCGACGAAGGCGGTGCTATGAGAAGTGCGTATCACGGCTACGGTTTTACTGACCATTATAATGTGGATAAAAGATTGGGAGGGAACGAGGCATACAAGAAACTCTCCGATGAAGCACATAAAAAAGGCATTAAAATAGTTCAAGATGCCGTTTACAACCACGTAGGTATAAACCACTGGTTTTTAAAAGATATGCCTTCAAAAGATTGGCTCAACCAATGGGATAAATACACCAATACGACCTATAAAGATCAACCGTTATTTGATATCCATGCCTCGGCGAAGGATACCAAAGAAGTTAGAAATGGCTGGTTTACTTCATTTTTGCCAGATTTGAATCAAAACAATCCATTCGTTGCCAATTTTCTGATACAACATGCTCTTTGGTCGGTTGAAACTTTTGACCTTGACGCTTGGCGAATCGATACCTATATTTATAATGATTTGTACTTTATGAATAAATGTAATCAGGCTTTGCTTACCGAATATCCTAAAATACATATTTTTGGGGAATCGGCGGTCAATACTGTTATCAGCCAAGCATATTTTACCAAGAATAATTTGGCGATTCCGTTCAAAAGTAATTTGCCTGGGGCTTTAGATTTTGTGGTGGAAGAGGCCATTTTTGAGGCATTAAATCATGATTTTGGATGGAATGATGGTGTGAGCAGGTTATATTCAGTATTGGCTCAAGATTTGGCCTATGCAGATCCAAGCAAAAATGTTAACTTTCTTGAAAACCACGACCACCATAGGTTTTTCTCGGTGATTGGTGAGGATTTTGAAAAATATAAAATGGGAGTAGCTTGGTTGATGACTTTGAGAGGAATTCCACATTTTTATTATGGAACAGAAATTCTGATGAAGAACTTCAAAGATCCTTCAGATGCTGAGGTACGTAGAGATTTTCCTGGTGGATGGAAAGAGGACGAAGTTAATAAGTTTGAAAAATCAGGCAGAAACGACAAGGAAAATGAAGCTTTCGAGTTCGTAAAGAAATTAGCGAATTTTAGAAAAAGTTCCGACGCCATAGCCAACGGTAAATTTATGCAGTTTGTGCCTCAAGATGGTGTTTATGTGTATTTTAGACATTCTGAGAAACAAACCATAATGGTGGTTTCGAATACATCAAAATCCGAAAAAAATATTGATACCAGTAGATTTGAGGAGATTTTGAAAGGTTCTAAGTCTGCGAAAAATATTATCGATGATGTCAATATTGCAGACATATCAAATTTAAAAATACCCACAAAAGGGGTAATGATTCTAGAAATAAACCAAAGTAAGAAATAATGATTAAGGCTTTTTTGTTTGATTTGGATGGTGTACTTGTGGACACAGCTGTATTTCATTACAAAGCTTGGAAAAGATTAGCTAACCAACTTGGATTTGATATTGATGAAGAATTCAACGAAACCCTCAAAGGTATAAGTAGGATGGATTCGCTTGATGCTATTTTAAAATACGGTGGAGTTAGTCTGAGCCAGGAAGAAAAAGAGAAATATGCCAAAGTCAAAAACGATTGGTATCTCGATTTGGTTAATCAAATGACTGTCAATGATATATTACCCGGTGTTGAAACATTTCTAAAAGAATCAAGGTCTATGGGAATAAAAATAGCCTTGGGTTCAGCTTCCAAAAATGCAAGTTTAATATTAGAAAAAACCGGAATTCTTGTTCTTTTTGATGCGATTATTGACGGGAATCATGTGTCAAGAAGCAAACCAGATCCTGAGGTGTTTCTCAAAGGTGCGGAAGCATTGGGAGTAGAAAATGATGCTTGCGTAGTCTTTGAAGATGCTTATGCGGGAGTTCAAGCCGCCAAAGCAGCGAATATGTTGGCTGTTGGCATTGGAAGTGAAGAGGTCTTGCACAATGCTGATTTAATCACGAAAGGACTGCATGAAATGAGTCCAAGCGAAATAATTACGAAAATACTTTAAAAACGAACATAAATAGAAATGAAAAATTACATTAAGCATGATGAGTGGAGGGTAGTTGAGAGCGGATTTCATGCAGAATTTAATGAGATTACAGAGAGTTTGATGAGTCTCGGTAATGGTAAAATGGGCCAAAGGGGCAATTTTGAAGAAAGATATTCTGGCAAAACCCTACAAGGGAACTATGTGGCTGGGGTATGGTTTCCTGATAAAACTCGTGTTGGCTGGTGGAAAAACGGCTATCCCAATTATTTTGCCAAGGTGATTAATTCAGTCAATTGGATAGGTATTGATGTTGAAATTGATGGTGAAATGGTTGATTTAGCCAAATGTGAAATTCTAGAGTTTTACCGGGAATTACATATGCAGCATGGCCATTTAATGCGTTTTTGTAAAGTTCGTCTTCAAAATGGTAAAGAAATTCGTATTGAAAGCATTAGGTTTTGCAGTATTACGCATGACGAAATTGGCCACATCGAGTATGAAATTATTCCAGTAAATTTTGATGGAAAGATTAAAATAACGCCCTACCTAGATGGAAACGTACAAAATAGAGATTCCAACTACAACGAATATTTTTGGGATGAAATCTCAAAAAGTTTTTCGTCGAATCGGGCATTTTTGCATGTAAAGACTAGAGAAAACAAGTTTGGTGTTGAGCAGTTCGACGTTGCGGTAGGAATGGACCTCGAGATTTGTTTGGCTGGCCAGAAGCAAGAAATTTCATTCGAACCAATTCAAAGTGAAAAATATGTGGGTTTGACCTTCGAAATTGAAGCAAAAGCCATGCAGTCCGTGAGAGTATTGAAAAAAGTAGCACTTCACAACTCAAATAACTTCTTTCCTGATTATTTGGTCTCAGAATGTACCAAATCATTGGATGCTGTTGTGGGTCTCAAAATGCAAACCCTTCAACGTGAAGCTTGGAAAGCAAAATGGGAGAATTGTGATATCAAAATTGAAGGAGATGAGTCTGCTCAGCAGGGTATAAGATTCAATATTTTTCATCTTTTACAAACCTATACTGGTCAAGACGCCCGTCTAAATATCGGTCCTAAAGGTTTTACTGGTGAAAAATACGGTGGTGTAACTTACTGGGATACAGAGGCTTATTGTATTCCTTTCTATTTATCAGCAGCAGACCATTCTGTGGCTCGTAATCTGTTGGTATACAGACACAATCATTTGCAAAAAGCTATTTTGAATGGACAAAAATTGGGTTTTTCTAAAGGAGCAGCTTTATACCCAATGGTAACCATGAACGGGGAGGAGTGTCACAATGAATGGGAGATTACATTTGAAGAAATTCACAGAAATGGTGCCATTGCCTATGCCATTTACGATTACATCAATTATACTGGTGATGAGTCGTATCTCAATGAGTTCGGCTTAGAGGTTCTGATTTCTATATCAAGATTTTGGTCTCAGCGAATCACTTGGTCGCAAAACCTAAGCAAATTTGTAATGTTAGGCGTTACTGGACCAAATGAGTACGAGAATAACGTAAATAATAACTGGTACACCAATTATATAGCCGTTTGGACTCTAAAATACACGCTGGAAGCCATTGAGAAGGTAAAAGAAAATGCTGAAGACTACGTAAAAGTTAAGTCTGAACTGCATTTTAAGGAAAAAGAAGAAACGGATAGGTGGAAGGATATAATAGAGAAAATGCATTTTCCTTATGATGAAGAGAGGCAGGTTTTTCTACAACAAGATGGCTTCTTAGACAAAGAACTCTTAAGTGTTGACGACATCGTGCAACATAGGCCAATTAACCAAAATTGGTCTTGGGATAGAATTCTTCGTTCTTGTTTCATCAAACAAGCGGATGTTTTACAAGGGCTATATTTCTTCGAAGACGACTTCGATATGGATACGCAAAGAAGAAATTTTGATTTTTACGAACCTATGACTGTTCATGAATCATCTCTTTCACCGTGTGTGCATACCATTCTGGCCTGTAAATTGGATAAAATCGAAAAAGCTTACGAAATGTATGTTCGCACGGCAAGATTGGACCTAGACGATTATAACAATGATACCGAAGACGGGCTTCATATCACCTCTATGGCAGGCACTTGGATGTCTGTGGTAAAAGGTTTTGGTGGCATAAGGGTGAAAAATACCAAACTTCATTTAAACCCAATTTTGCCTGATAATTGGCAATCATTGACCTTTAGGATTGGTTTGAAAGATAATCTTCTTGAAATTGGCATAGGAAAAGAAGGTGTAATCATCAAAAATCTTTCTGAGAAAAGTGTCGAAATTTCACTTTTTGGGTCTGACATTACTGTTGCAGGTCAAGAAGAGTTTGTGAAGTGTACTGTTGAGAATTAAAACCTAAACGAGGAATTGAGCCCCAATTCCTCGTTTTTTATTTCCTAAAGAATGGAAACACATAAAAATACTTGGAAGAAACTTTCCACCACTATCCAGTATTCTAATCCTTGGATCGAAGTTCAGCATCACGAGGTTTTAAATCCTTCTGGAGGTGAGGGAATTTATGGACAGGTAAATTTCAAGAACATCGCAGTGGGTGTTGTTCCTGTTGATGCCGAGGGCAATACTTATTTGGTAGGGCAGTTTCGTTTTCCTTTGGAAGAATATTCTTGGGAAATTCCTGAAGGAGGATGTCCGTTAGGTGAGGACGTTTTGGCCGCTGCTAAACGTGAGCTGTTAGAGGAAACGGGCCTATTGGCTCAGAATTGGACAATGATTTCAAGAATCCATACCTCTAACTCTGTTTGCAACGAGGTGGGTTTTATTTTTCTTGCCGAGAACTTAACGCAAGGCGAAGCAGAACCAGAAGAGACAGAAGACTTGAAAATCAAGAAAGTGACACTAAAAGAAGCGGTTGAATTGGTAATGAACAACCAAATCACCGATTCTATTTCGATAGCAGGTTTACTAAAAGTAGCTCGACTGAAAGGTATTTAGTCATGATTCTATTTCCCCCTTCGACAATGAATCCAAGGCTGCATAGTTCGTTAAATCATACTGACAAGGTACAATAGAGATGTAATTGTTCTCCAACGCCCACAAATCGGTATCTAATGCCTCAGGCTCTCGGTTTACAAAATAACCTCCCATCCAGTAGTACGGCCTGCCATGTGGGTCTTTTCGAGAGTCAAATTCCTCCTGCCAATAACCGTTGGTTTGACGACAGACTTTTATGCCTTTTATTTCGCCTTTTTTCTGGTTCGGGAAATTGACGTTTAGTGCTGTTCCTTTAGTAAGTCCATTTTTCAATACAAAGTTTGCAATTTGCCCTAGAAACGGTCTTGTATGTTCAAAATCAGCATCATAATGGAAGTCGTCCAAGGAAAAACCAATGGCAGGAATACCTTCAATAGCACCTTCAATGGCTGCGGACATGGTACCAGAGTAAATCACCGAAATAGAAGAATTTAATCCATGGTTTATACCACTTACCAAAAGGTCTATTTTTCGGCCTTTCAGAAACTCATGTTTGGCTAATTTAACACAGTCGGCTGGTGTGCCAGAACATTCAAAAGACTCTATTTCTCCAAAAATAGGTGATTTTTTAATATGTATAGTTGAATCCACAGTTATGGCATGACCCATACCCGAATTAGGGCTATCAGGAGCCATTACGTACACTTCGCCTATTTTAGACATTTCCTCAATCAAAACTCTAATACCTTTTGAAGTGATTCCGTCGTCGTTGGTGATCAATATAAGTGGTTTTGCCATTTGGTGTTTGATGAAAAAAAATTAAGGTTTCGTTTTGTAAATCGCAGTCAAAGATAGAATAATTATGCTTTTTAGTCTCAAGTTTGCTTAAAAAAAAGTCAAAATATCGATTGTAAACTTAGAGTTTTTGGTGAAAAAGTTCCTATTTTATGTTAATTTTGCCGAAATTAAAACTTTTAAGATGCATATAGCTATAACCGGAAATATAGGTGCCGGTAAGACTACTTTGGCCGAAAAACTTGCCGAACATTATGGTTGGGAGGTTTATTATGAAGCAGTTGACGGTAATCCATACTTAGCTCCTTTTTATACTGATATGCAGAAATGGTCTTTTCATTTGCAAATATTTTTTCTAAACTCCCGCTTTGAGCAAGTACTTAAAATTATCAACCAGCAAGAGAAAACCATCATTCAAGACCGAACTATCTATGAGGACGCCTATATTTTTGCTCAGAATCTTTATGAAAATGGCCAAATGAATGAGACTGATTATAACACCTACAGAGGTTTGTTCAACACCATAATGAAGGCCATTTCACCTCCAGACCTTATGATTTATCTAAAGGCCGATATCAACAAACTCACCTCGCAAATCAAAAAGAGAAATAGGGACTTTGAACAAAACATAGATCCCAATTACTTGATAAGTCTCAACAAACTTTATGACGGATTTACGAAACAATACCAGCACGGCAAACTGATAGAAATCGACGTCAATGACCTCGACTTTGTGGCTAAACCAGAGGACTTTAAAGGTATCGTAGAAAAAATAGACAGAACCATTAACTTGGGTACTCAACTCAAAATTTAACTTTATTTATAATATTTTCTAACCCTTTATTGGCTTGAATTTTGTTATTTTGAAAATAAATTAGAAAAAAATCCTAATATATAAAATTAATCAATTGAATATTAATCACTTATGAGTTTTAAAAAGTTAAACAATATCGGCGGTTGGCTGGTTTTTTCTATTTCGCTGATTACATTCACGCTCACGGTAGAACCCACGGCCAGTTTTTGGGATTGTGGAGAGTTTATTGCGTGTGCTTATAAACTTCAGGTTCCACACCCAGCAGGTGCTCCATTTTTCCTTTTGATAGGTAGAATTGCATCACTATTTGCCGGCTCTGATGTTACCAAAGTAGCCTTTATGGTAAACATGGTTTCTGTGCTTGCTAGTGCATTTACCATATTATTCATGTTTTGGACTATTTCTCTCATAGGCAGAAAAATGGTGGGTAAAACAGCAGAAAACATCACAAATGCAGAGACTATTTTGGTTTTGGGTGCATCGCTGGTGGGTTCTTTGGTTTACAACTTCTCTGAATCTTTCTGGTTTTCTGCAGTTGAAGCTGAAGTATATGGTATGTCTTCGTTTTTTACGGCTATAGTTGTTTGGGGTGCTTTCAGATGGGAATTGATCGAAAATCCTGCCGCACAAAACAAATGGTTACTTTTGGTGGCATATTTGGTGGGTTTATCTATCGGTGTCCACCTATTAAACTTGGTTACTATTCCTGCATTAGCCATTTTGTTTTATTTCAAAAACTCTGATAAAGTATCTTTCAAAGGTGGTTTTATTGCATTTTTGATAGGTTTGGCCATTTTGGGAGTGGTTATGGTTGGTCTTATTACAGGCCTTCCTACGTTGAGTTTCTCATTTGATAAACTTTTTGTGAATTCGTTCGGTCTACCATTTGCTTCTGGTATGATTTTCTTCATTACAGTTCTTATTGCAGCGTTGGCTTATGGAATTTACTACACCCAAAAACAAGGCAAGGCTATAGCCAATACTGTTTTGTTATCGTTTGCTTTTGTGCTCATCGGATATTCGACTTACACTATTGCGTTGATTAGGTCTAATTATAATCCTCCAATCAATGAGAACAACCCAAGTGACGTATTGAATTTCACCTATTATTTGAAAAGAGAGCAATATGGCTCTAGGCCGCTTCTTTATGGTCCAATATACACAGCTCAGCTCAACGAAATAAAAAGAGGAGAACCGAACTATAAAGTGGGCAAGGATAAATATGAAGCTTACGACTTTAACCCTGAATACGTTTGGGATAATAATGGCAAAATGCTCCTTCCGAGGGTTTGGAGTCAAGATCCAGCTCACATAGGTTTATACCGAAGTAAACTGAATCTCGCAGAAGGTCAACGTCCAGGGCTTTTCGATAACCTCAAGTTCATGTTCAGCCATCAGTTTGGCCACATGTATTGGAGATACTTCATTTGGAACTTTTGGGGCAGAGCCTCAGATATTTCTGATGTAGCCGGTACAAATATTTTTGAAACTAAGTCTGATCTTCCTGCATCATTTGCAAACAATAAAGGCCGAACCAACTATTATGGCCTACCGCTTATTTTAGGTATTCTAGGCTTTTTCTTTATGTACCTCAAAAGAGGAAAGGATGCCATTGTAATGTTCTTGTTGTTCTTTTTTACGGGTTTAGGTTTGGTGATTTATCTCAACTCTCCACCCGTAGAGCCACGTGAGCGTGATTATATTTATGTCGGTTCTTTCTATTTCTTCGCTATTTGGGTAGGTATCGGTATAATGGGTCTGGCGGAGTATGTTTTGAAGTTCATCAAAAATCTCTCTGTAAAAGCTGGGGCAGCAACTGTTTTGGGGTTAGCTGTGCCGGTTATTATGGCTACACAGGCTTGGCCTGGTCATGACCGTTCGGACAGATATCATCAAATTGATTTCGCCAAAAATCTTTTGAATTCGTGCGAGAAAAACGCCATATTGTTTACTGGAGGTGATAATGATACTTTTCCACTTTGGTATGTTCAAGAAGTAGAGGGTTTCAGAACCGACGTAAGAGTTTGTAATTTAAGCCTTTTGGGTACTGATTGGTACATCGACCAAATGAAGAGAAAAACCTATGAATCGGAGGCCTTGCCAATTTCGATGAATAGCGATAACTATTACAAAGGCATTAACGATCAGATTCCTTTCGTTAAAAATCCAAACCCCCAGATTCAAGCTGGAATTAACCTTAAAGAGTTTTTGAATTTGGTTAAAAACAACGATCCGGCTATTCAAATGCAGGTGAGCTCTGGTGAAATGATTAACGTGCTGCCTTCGCCAAATTTCTATATGGATCAAAATTCAGAGGAAATTGCAAGAGCCAATTTTGTCCCTGAAAAATACAAGGCATTGGTAAAAGACAGGATAGAATGGAATTTTGGAGAGAGAGATATTTTGAAAAACGACCTTTTGGTTCTCGATATTATTGCACAAAACAACTGGAAAAGACCAATTTATTTCTCAGGTACATTGTCGCCGTCGTCTTATTTGAATCTGAAAGAATATTGTCAACTGGAAGGTTATGCTTACAGATTGATGCCGTTTAAAGTAGCAGGTGCCAGAGATGGTTTTGTGAATTCTGACATCATGAAAGACAGGTTAACCAACAAAATGGCCTGGAGAAATCTAAACAATCCAAATGTTTACTACGATTCAGAAACATATCTAAAAGTGCCAATGGTTACTGCAAGATTCGCTTTCTTAAGATTGGTTGATGAATTGGTGAGGGAAGGTAAAAAAGAAGATGCTGAGAAATATCTCGATAAATCGTTGGAACTGATGCCAGACAATACTATTCCTTTTGATCAACTGGTAGGCAATTATCCTATTTTCTATTATGAAATTGGTAAACCTGAAAAAGCCAAAAAGATTGCGGAGATAATGGTAAATAGGGCGGATGACAATCTAAAGTACTTTATAGAATTAAGCAAATCGCCTGGCAATAGGCAGTGGGGTGATGGAAACATCCAGCAGTTGGTTCAGTCAGATATGAGAACAATACAGATGCTGTACTCTGCTGCTGAGCAATATGATAAGCCGCTTGCTGAGAAGTTTAAAAAGATTTATGACGGTCATTTGGCCAAAATTCAATAAATCACAGATTTAATTCTTCAATAAAAGCCTCAGATTAAACTAATCTGAGGCTTTTTTGGTTATTTTTGCAATGATGTTGCAAAAAGAAATTTTGATGAAGTTGTCGTTAATTACAATTTTGGTTTTGATGTCCAATACATTATTTGGGCAGGAACCTAACTGCACATGCTTTTTGAAAGGTAAAATTAGTGATAGACTTACCAATGAGCCCATTGTGGGAGCTTTGATTGAAATAAGCAACCAAAAAAAGGCTACTTTTTCGGATAAGAACGGAGAATATAGAATCGAAAATATCTGTGAAGGAAAGCACGAATTGGCCATTAGAATAGTAGGTTATGATGCTCAAAAAATAGAGGTAAACCTTGTACACGAAAATACCCATGATTTTAGATTAAATGAGTCTGAAATACATTTGCAGGGTATTAATATTTCTGCCAAGAGAATTGAGAATGTGGCTGGAAATGAAAAACAAATCAACTCCGAGCAGCTCAATAAATTGGGAGGACAAAATCTCGCCACCATACTTACTTCGGTTTCGGGTGTTTCTATCATTCAGACTGGAGCATCGATAGGCAAGCCAGTTATTCATGGCATGCACTCAAACAGAATTCTTACGATCAACAACGGGCTGAGACACGAGGCACAACAATGGGGCAACGAGCATGCTCCAGAAATAGACCCTTTCCTGGCGAAGCAAATTACTGTTATAAAAGGTGCCAAGAGTGTAAGGTATGGGCCAGAGGCCATCGGAGGGGTTATTATTATTGAGCCCAATGAACTGAAACATTTGGATAAAATACAAACTGAGATTAATCAGTTTGTGATGGCCAATGGTTGGCAAAATGGCCTGTCTGGAATAGCAGAGAGTAGCTCACACAAATTGAAAGGGCTTGATTGGCGACTTCAAGCAAGTGCAAAAAAAGGTGGAAATGTGAGTACCCCGAACTACAACATGGCCAATACTGGCTCCCAAGAGTTTAATTTTTCCATAGGAGCAAAATATTCAAAAAGGAAAACGGATGTTAATTTGTTTTTCAGTCAGTTTAACTCTAAGATCGGTATTTTTTCGGGTGCTCATATTGGCAATACCACAGATTTGGCCGCCGCCATAGGTCGGGAGCGGCCCTTGGAGGTGTACACGCCGGTCAATTTTGAATATAAAATAGGAAAGCCTTATCAAGATATCCAACACAATCTACTCAAAGTTAAGGTCAACCAACTGCTCGCTGGTAATCAAAACTTGCAGGTTACTTTTGGTCAACAGTATAATTTTAGGGCAGAAGTAGACGCTTTGAGGGGAGATAGAAATACAGCTCAGGTTTTTAAAATAAACACCAATACTTTGGAAGTATTGTATAATCACAAGCCCTTGATTAAGAATATGGCTGGCAACCTAGGATTAAACGGGCTCTATCAATACAATATCTCAACTGGAGAAACAAAATCACCAGTAAAATCTAATGTTTTAATTCCAAATTACACGAACTTCACGCTCGGTGCATTTCTTATTGAAAGGTATATTAAAGGTGATTTAGAGATTGAGGCGGGACTCAGATATGATCGCCGTTTTTTGGACGTATTTTACTTAAAGCGACTCCAAAGCGATGTAATCAATGATAATTTTTCAAACCAAAACCTGACTACTACTTTCAGCATAAATAGAAACTTCGGTAGCAAACTCAAAATTGGTTATAATTTTGCAACTGCTTGGAAACCTCCTGTGGTGAGCGAACTTTACAGTGATGGCGTGCATCATGGCTCTGCGTCTTATGAAATTGGAGAAATGAATCTCGAAACAGAAAAGGCCATAGAAAACTCCTTGGTTTTGAATTATGCTCATAAATTCTATCAATTTGAGATTTTGGGATTTTTTAATAGTATCAGGAATTTTATTTTTCTCGCACCAACCGGAAATTCTGTTTTGACCATAAGAGGTGCTTTTCCAGAATTTAAATATACCCAAACCAATGCTCGATTTGTAGGTTTTGATATTAGCAATTCTATTTCGAAGTGCGCCAGATTCTCGATTTTAAATCAAATTTCACTACTTTGGGCAGATGATGTTTCTCGCAAACAAGCTCTAATTTTTATGCCGGCCAATCGTTCAGAAACGTCTCTTACTTATTCGTTTTCAAAGTTTTGGATTAATGAAATAAGCCTAAAGCATAGGTTTGTTGCTGAGCAAAAACGTGTACCTAGGTCTCAAATCTTTGATAATCCAGAATCTACCACAGCACTTGACTTGGTCAATGGAGATTACATGGCAGCTCCTAAAGCTTATCATCTTTTTGATATGATGATTGAAAAAGAGATGAAGCTTAGAAACTCGGCTGCTTTCACTATTTCTTTCGAAGCCAAAAATATTTTGAATACTGTTTACCGAGATTATTTGAATAGATTTCGATATTTTTCTGATGAAATAGGGAGAAACTTTTCTTTAAGAACGAATGTAATCTTTTGATTTATTGTTATATTTGCAACATGGTTGCATTTAATTTAACAATATTATCAATGAAAAAATCAGTTGTATTATTTTTGAGTCTCGTCATTGGAATTTCTTCATGCAAGAAAGAAGATGAGATAGGTGAAGAAAATGAGCTCATAACTACCATTAAGTTGACTTTTAGAAATGGCTCGGAAACCAAATCTTTCTCCTACAAGGATTTAGATGGCGACGGGGGTATGGCTCCATCTATAGACAAGATAAGTTTACAGCCCAACACTTCGTACGATTTATCTGTAGAATTTTTGGACGAAAGTAAAACGCCTTCCCAAAATATTACAAGCGAGATATTGGCCGAAAGCGACGAACATTTAGTGGTAATAAGTCCATCAAGTTCTTCACTTGGCATGTATACTTATAATGACAAAGATATCAATCTTTTACCCATTGGTCTCACTGGTAAATTTGCGTCGAAATCAGCTTCGACGGGTTCACTGAAAGTGCAGCTTAGACATCAGCCGCCAGTAAACGGCAAAAATACCAAAGACGGAACTCCCACACCAGGTAGTGATGATGTAAATGTAGATTTTCAGATTGAAATTAAGTAAACGCCACCATCTCCACACAATTTTTCCTTATATCTTTGTATTCAAATCAACTTTTTCAAGATATTTCGTCGTATTTTTGACAAATTTTTTTGAATGAAATATCTATTAGGGAAATTAATTGCAAATCGGAACGGCCTAGGTGTAGCAACCTTCATAGCCGGATTACCGTTTATTTATTTCCTTAGAGACGGTATCAAAATAGCTCCTGGTAATACATTTTTTGCCATTTTTTTGCTCTTTCTACCTCTTGCTTTTTCTTTACTTTTCAAAGACCTCAGGACTTTTGAAATGCCAAACAAGGTTGGCATGACATTGCTAACTACATTTTTGCTTATAAGTTTCTCCTATTTTTTACTGAGAGACAGGTATACGGCTGTCAATGGAACTCGTGAATTACTCAATTTTGTGCTCATATTTACTATATATTTTGGAGCACTTTTTATGGATAGGGCTTCACTCAATAAAACATTTTTCTATATTTTGATAATTCTCTCTATTTTGGGGGCTTTATCATTGATATATTTCACTTTTACAAATCCACTTTATCAGCTTGGTCAAAGAGCTTCAATTTCATTTGATGAAAAAGGAGCTTCGGGTGGTAATCCACATATAAATTCAAGAGGTGCTTTTTATGGCCTGATTGCCAGTGTATTGGTTCTCAAATATCAGAAGGTTTTCCGTATTGGGTTTCTGATACCCTTCATAACCATCTTGTTGATGATAGCAGTTTTGTTTTTGACACAAACAATGCTCACATTTTTGGCCACTTTTATATTTTTAGGTCTATTTTTCTATTATAACTATAGCTTAAGGGAAATTGGGTCTATTATAAAATTCTTGTTTTCGAAATGGTATGTTTGGTTGGCCTTGACGGTTGGGGTAGCCAAAGGAGTTTCTAAATTGGATAAAGAGACCGATTTTATCACACCTGTGACGCAGCTAATCAGTATTAGAGTAAATGGTATCATAAAGTCCTTTACCTCGGACGAAAAGAAGAAATCAAAGAAGCCAGTAGGTGACGACTCTGCCAATACGAGGATTGAGATGCTTGGAAATGTTTTTAAGCGTTTTGAGAAGAATATCGAGAATGGTAAAGTCAGATATGTGGTTTTTGGTAATGGATATCAAAGTTTATATGTTGATGTGCCACACATGGAAGTACTCGATTCTTATGGTATTTTTATATTTGTATTTTACACAGTAATGTTCTTTTACTTGGTGCGAATAGCTCTCTTGGAGATAAAAAATCCGGAGAGTATGGGTACGGAGTTTATCGCTTACGCTTTTATATATTATTTCATGGCCAATTTTGTAGCTGGTGTAGTGATAGATTATACCAGGCTTGGAATGTATATTCTTCTGGTGCGGTTCGTACGAAAGTGATGTTATATTTTTAAACCCCATTTTTGAGATATATAACGCTCAATGGCTTCGGGGAGGTTTTTGCTTGCACTTTCTATTTCGTAGATATTTATATCCACAATAACCCTATACCAAAATGCTTGTAAAAAGTGGAATGTCCAGCCCTTCGGTCCATCCAAAAAGCCCAATTGTAAAAAAAATCTTAGAGAGAAATAGAAAATCGGTCTTAAACCAAAAGGAAGTTTATAGTATAATTTGTCTTTGAGTTTTCTTTTTCTGGCAGCTTGCTTGGTGATATTTATATTTTTTTCGGTTTTTAGTCCCAAGTCATACTTATTTGAAAGGAAATCAACCGCCTCTCGGCGTGCATAAGACAGGTGCTTGGTTGTCCACCAATTTATATCATTTAGGTTTTCATCTACTATATCATGCTCTAGGCAAATAATTTTACCGCCATTTACTACAATATGTTCGTCCATAAATCTCTCTTCACTATGGCCTGAGCCTGTTCTCCATAACCTTATCAATTTGATAGGATAGAAACCCCCATGTTTAATCCATTTGTTTTTGAAGTAAACTCTTCTTTTAAATTCTACGCCAGCAACACTTGGTCCGAGTGTGTCTATTTTTGAATTAATCTCCTCCTGAAGTTCATTCAAAACATATTCATCGGCATCCATTCTCATGGTCCATTTGGTGCAGATCTCACAATTTTCTAGAGCCCAATTCATTTGCTTCGAATGGTTGTTTTCCCACTTGTTCTGGTAAACTTCGGCTCCAAGTTCTTTGCAGATTTCTAGAGTTTTATCTGTTGAAAATGAGTCAACTACGCATATTCGGTCACATATTGGTTTTAGTGACTTTATACATCTTTCAATATGTTTTTCCTCGTTGAAGGTAAGGATAATAGCCGTTATGCTCATTCTTTAGGACTGAATATTAGCTTTATTTGATTTAATATTCAAAAATACAGTCAAACTTTCAAATTAACGACTTTTTGGTCTGATATACTTTCAAACAGTTATTATTTGCTTGAGGGCTAATTTTCGACAAGAAAATTGTATTTTTGTAGACTTTTTATATGAAAATTCTCATTATCCATAATATTCTCTGGACGCATTACAAATCGGTTTTGTTCGAGGCCATCGAAAAACAAAAGACCGAGGATATGGAAATATGCGTACTTCAGATTGCCAAGAACGATATTTCAAGGAAGGATATGGCAAGCCCTACGGTAAATTATTCTTACAGTTATCACTTACTTTTTGATGATTACATCGAAAATCTTCCCAGATTTTTAAAAGTAAAGGCGGTTTTGAAATATATAAAATCTTACAAGCCCGATATAGTAAACGTAACAGGCTGGGCTGGTGATTTGTCTCTCACTTTGGCCATTATTTACTCGTTTTTTCTTGGGAAAAAAGTTATAATCTCAAATGAGTCTACAGCTTTTGACCATCAACGCTCTTTTATCAAGGAGACCATAAAAAAAATCTTGGTCAAAATGTCCGACGCATTTATAGTTTTCGGAAAAACTTCAAAAGACTACTTGATACAGCTCGGGGCGTCTCCTGGTCAGTTTATTGCAGAAAAAGGAGCCGTGGTAGATGATGTCCAGATTAGAAAAATTTATGAAGAAGCTCTGGAAGAAGCTTATTTAAAGTCCGCAGTGCCCACCTCCAGAAACTTTATTTATGTTGGTCGTGTAATTTCGGTGAAAAATATCCCTCTCTTAATTAGAGCTTTCCAAAACATAAAGACTTCGGTAAAAGAAGCGGCTGATTGGGGCTTGATTATTTTGGGCAATGGAGTTTTGGACGATGTTATCGCTTCTGAGATTGAGAAAAGAAACGAACATATTTATAAGTTTGATGGAGTAGATTGGCAGAAAGTTCCGAAGTATTTCAGTAAATCAGACTGTTTGGTTTTACCAAGCAATTCAGAGCCTTGGGGTTTGGTTGTTAATGAAGCCATGATTTGCGGCCTTGGTGTTATAGTTTCTGATGCCTGTGGCTGCAAAGATGATCTCGTAAACGAGAATGGATTTGTTTTTGAAGCCGGTAATCAAGATGAATTGGAAAATGCGATGATTAAATTCGTAAAAAGTGCTCCTTTAATGGAAAATATGAAGAAAAAATCAGTAGAATTAATAGGAGACTTCAAAGTTGAATCTGTTGCTAAAAGGATTGTTATCGGTTTCCAGAATTTATACCTAAAGAAATAATTATGCATTTTGTCCATATTTTATCTTATACTTGGGAAAACGGTGGAGCATCGAAAGTAGTCTATGATTTGGCCAAATATCAGATAGAAAACGGCGATTCTGCTACGATAATTACGATGGATTTGGAAGGACATAAACCCTACAAGGATATTGCTGGTGTTAACTTTGTCAAAATATCTCCAAACTTTATTTCGAAATTCTTTCCGTTATTTTCAATGGAGCTTTATAGAATTTTGAAACTCAACAAGCTGGCCTTTGATGTCATTCATCTCCATGGACTTTGGAATTTTACCTTATTGGCTGCTCATTTGCTCAAGCTGCACAACAAAAGTATAGTTACGGTTCATGGCTGTGCTCATCCATACACATTCTTAGGCAATAAGCTGAAAAGAGGATTGTTTAGCTATGGATTTCAGACAAGGTTTCTGAAAAAAGTAAAAATGATTCATGTTCTGCACGAAGGAGAGAAGAAGGAGGTGGTCGAATATCTCGGCGAAAGTTTGTCAAGTATACGAATAATTCCCAACGGCATTGATTTACCAGCAATAACAAGTATTTCGGCCAATAAACCAGACAGA
The DNA here is from genome assembly GCA_035299025.1 of Leadbetterella sp. Lineage (GTDB taxonomy): Bacteria > Bacteroidota > Bacteroidia > Cytophagales > Spirosomataceae > Leadbetterella. The sequence continues at coordinate 1,194,872 of DATGXK010000007.1, read as the reverse complement.
GTTCTTTTTTTGAGTAGGTTGCATCAAAAAAAAGGCCTCGATTTACTCCTTCCAGCTTTCAAAAAAGTGCTGGATAAGGTTCCATCGGCGGAGCTAATCATTGCCGGGCCGGACTTTGGCATGAGGAGTTTTGTTGAAAGTTTTGTTCAAAATAATGATTTAGAAAGCTCCATTAAATACATTGGCACTGTTGCTGGTCAAGAAAAGATCGATTTGTTGTTAAGTTCTAAAGTTTTTGCTTTACCGTCCTATTCTGAGGGTTTTTCTATAGCAGTGCTTGAGGCCTTGGTCTATCAAATTCCTGTTGTAGTTTCTACCGAAACGGGCCTATCTAACGAAATCGACGAATTTAAAGCAGGGAAAGTGATAGCGTTTACTACCGATTCAATTTCTGAAGCCATAGTTGAGATTCTCACAAATCCTACACTAGCTCAACAAATGGGCAAAAGCGGACGTGTTTTGGTGGAAGAGAAATTCGAGACTTCCAAAGTTTGCGGTTTGTTCGATATCACCGTTAAGAAGCTATTTGCTCACCAGTAGTCTATTTCTGGTTTCAATAATTTGAATTAAAGTCAGAACTGTAGGTATAATTACGGGTAATAAATGCCGTTCAAAACCAAATGCAATCGTGTAAGGTATAAAAACAAGGCCAATTAAGCTTATGTACTTCAAACTAAGTCCTGCAAAATGCTTTCTATTTTTACGAAACAATTGTAAAAACAAATAAACCAGACAAAACCATTGCATTATCCTGAATACAACCATGTAAAATACGCCAAGCAGTTTTAAAGGTGTAAAATAGCTTTGCTCTGTGCCTGGAATCACGCTATTCGGTCTTACATCAAGCCAAATGGTGAGAATTTTTGTAGGTAAAAACTCAATGATCTTGTCTAAATTGTTTTTGTAATAAGTTTGAGCTTTCTGTTTGAAGAAATCATTAAATTCCCACTCATTTTTTACGCTTTCCGGTATTTTATAAATGTCTAAATAATCCAAAACATCAATAGAGTATTTTGGATAAAACTTTGACGTAAGTTCGTTATTTCCCTTGTAGATATTAAACCATTCTAAAGAATATTTCAAAGTAAATCTCCCTGAGTTTTTAAGATTAAATGTGGCCAAGCCATACGCCGAGATGGCCAAAAAAACAAGACTTCCCAAGACCAACTTCAGTTTCTTGAAGTCTGAAAGTATAATGATGACCGAAAGTATCGGCACAATGTAGAGGAAAGTATTTTTGGAGAAAAACAGTAGTGAAGGTAAAATTAGAAAATAGCCTTTTTGCCATTTATTAAATGGTTTTTGTTGGTTTACAAGAATCCAGTAATAAGCCAGAATGGGAATTACATAGGACTCCTCCAGGTCTATTTGTAGTGAATGCAGAAATATTTGAGGAAAACTCAACACGAAGACTGCTAATACTATTTTAAAAAGTGGCTTTACCTGTCTCTGATTTATACCCTCATGTAAAATCGGAATCCATAACAAGGCCATTATTAAATTTTTAACCAGAGCAACGTAAAATACCTTTTGGGTTCCCAATAAAATACTCAGTGAGGCTATGAAATAAGGAATTCCTGGCAATCTATGTGCCCTAAATGGTATGTCCATCCCGTCCATATATTTTCCCTCAAACTTGCCATATTTAATGATATTTTCTACAACATCTCCAAAATTGAAGGAAAGTTTAAAAATAGAACTGTCCCATTCTTTGAGATAAATAAAATAGACAAAAACAGAACCAAGAAGTATATATAGAAGCGTAAGAAATACAATTTTTTGCTTTGAAATCATGCCTTATTGATGATGAGTATTTTTCCGATTTTTCACTTCAAAATTAGTACATAAAATTTTGCAATCAGCATTTTTTGTTGCGTTACTGTGGTTTGCAGTGGTTTATGGCGAATTAATTCCTTCGAATCCCTATATTTGTAGTCATTTTGCTTCGTTGCACAGTTCATTTTTGCTTTGTTTGTTAATTGCTAAAAAGAACTTTTTGGCTAGGACAAAGTGTAGAATTCAATCAAATTTATTAATGCTGAAAGCTATTTTTTCGAAATTTTTATATTTACTGTATGTGCTTCTTATTGTGGCTGTAGCACTCGAGGTTTTTCTGAGGTTTTACTCTCCTGTTCCTGTAAGATTGAAAGGTAACAACATAGTTTTACCTAAAAATCAAAAATATAGCTTACCGAATGAGAAATTTACCAAGCTCTCTAAAAATGCTGTTCATACCAAAAATTCTATAGGATTTCGTGGAGAAGAGTGGGATACTACATCGAATCGTACAAAACTATTGTTTGTAGGTGGAAGCACCACAGAATGTTATTATCTGGATGACAAAAAACATTGGCCTTACCTGGTCTCTCAAAAACTGGGCTCGAAATATTTGGTTAATAATGCCGGATTAAATGGCCATTCTACCTTTGGTCATATTTCTCTGTTAAATGGATATTTATCGTTTTTAAAACCTGACTACGCGTTTTTCTTGGTAGGCGTAAACGATATGGCTACTACCGACAACGGAGGTAATACATTTGATAATAAGTTGGTCCAAAAAAATGCCGAATATTATTTACTTCAAATGGAAGAATATTCCAGATTGCTTAACTTATTTCATTCATTTTACAGAAGTTATCAAGCTTTCAAATTAGGGGTCAGTGATAATGTAGAGTGGAAAATAGCCGCTCAATCGAACTTAAAACCTTTACCAGAGGAAGAGTTTAAAGTCATTATAGCCAAGCACAGTGCCGCACAAAATGATTATCGAAGGAGACTTGAAGAAATGGTAAAAATATGTCTTCAGAATGGAGTAAAGCCTGTGTTTTTGACTCAGCCGCTTCTTTTTGGAACAGGCATTGACCCAACGACCGGTGTAGATTTAGGCAGCTATCAGGTGTATATTTTTAGTGGTGAACAGTACAGACAGAAGCTCGATGTGTATAATCAAACGCTGAGGGTATTCTGCCAATCTAATAAAATTGAACTTATAGATTTGGCCAATTTGTTGCCCAAAGACAGTAAATATTTCTTTGATGACATGCATTTTTCGGATGCCGGATGCGAAAAAATAAGTGAGATTGTGGTCAGTAATTGGAAAAAGTAGGGCTTCTCGTATTTCAATGAGGTTTTATTTGAATGAAACTTTGTTTTTTGGAAAAAATATTTTAATTTTGCACTCCAAATTTTTTATAATCATTTAAATTTAGCTAAGATGTACGCAATCGTAGAGATAGCAGGCCAGCAGTTTAAAGTTGAAAAGGGTCGTTTCATATATACCCACCGTTTGGCGGGTGAAGCGAACGCTGAGCTTGTTTTTGACAAGGTTCTCCTTGTTGATAATGGCGGTGCAGTTTCAGTAGGAGCTCCAACCGTAGCGGGTGCAACCGTAAAATGCACAATTATTGAGCACTTGAAAGGCGAGAAAGTAATCGTTTTCAAGAAGAAAAGACGTAAAAGTTACCAAAAGCAAAATGGTCACCGTCAAGCTTTGACCAAGATTCAGATTGACGAAATCATTGCAGCTTAATTCATTAATATTTAAAACATTAAAAGACGATGGCACATAAGAAAGGAGTCGGTAGTTCGAAAAACGGTCGTGAATCGGAAAGTAAGCGTTTAGGCGTGAAATTGTACGGTGGTCAGTCAGCTATTGCTGGAAATATCATCGTTCGTCAGCGTGGAACTAAACTTAACCCAGGTCAGAATGTTGGCTTAGGTCGTGATCATACACTATTTGCTTTGACAGACGGTCTTGTTACATTCAAGAAAGGTCGTGATGGCAAATCATTTGTTCACGTTCTTCCGCAAGCTGTTGAGGCTTAATTCGGAACCGAAGAATTTATAAAAAAGAGGCTTAGCCTCTTTTTTTATGCCCAAAAACCAAACTAATTACTTCAAAACTGTGTTCTTAAACAATACAGCAATACCGATTTTATGTTGAAGAGAAATACAATGATATATACTGAGTTGAGTCCCAATCCTAACTCTATGAAGTTTGTCTTAAATTTTGAGATAGTTCCTGAAGGTTTGTCTTTTGATTATCCAGATATGGCCTCTACTTTGGACGAAACCAAGGCTTCTCCTTTGGCTTCAGATATATTTCAGTTTCATTTCGTTCAGAGGGTCTTTTTATCGTCAAATTTCATCACCATTACCAAAGATTCAGATATAGAATGGGAGGAATGTCTTTATGATTTGAAGAAATTCATCAAAATATTTTTTGATGAAAGCAATTCGGTATTTGCTCAGAAAACAATCGATTCTAATACACTTGTAGTTGATGCCAATGATTCGAGCGTGGTGGCTAAGATTAAAGCTACTTTAGACCAATACGTGCGTCCGGCAGTAGAATCGGATGGTGGAGCCATTAATTTCTCTTCCTTTGATGAAGAATCAGGTCTTGTGAAAGTGTATCTTCAAGGTTCTTGCAGTGGATGTCCATCTGCCACTATTACTTTAAAATCAGGTATTGAGCGTTTGCTGACTTCTATGGTGCCAGAAGTGAAATTGGTAGAAGCGGAGGAAATATAATCCGGTTAACTGAGTTTTGCGATAGCTTCCTTCATCATATTGGTTTGTCTTTTTTTCTGAAGAATAGTTGGTGCGGCCACTCTTTCCTTACAGTCAAAAATGGAGCATTTCTCGCAAGTTTGATTTACCTTCATTTGTTTTACCTTTGGGTCATTCAGGAATGCAATCTTCTGGCTTACTTCTGGTGAAATCTCAAAACCAATACTAACACTCACGTTTGTACTTTCTATTATATTCAGCGGTCTGGCTATTGATATTACAAAATACTGATTACCAGCATCCTCGTAGTCTGAAATCTGAGACTGAACTAATAAATCTGTTTTACTCCTTTTTTGCATAGATGATAAATCATCAAGAATTCGGAGAGAAACCCATCTACGACAGTAATTTTCGTTTTTGCTTTCTTGAGGGTCATGAAGTTTAGAAAGGTGCAATTCTTTTGTTAAATGATAATCCTTGGATCCTTCTGCTGCCTCGAAACGTAGGAAAAAGAGCTTATCAATATCGAAAAAGTGAGGTAAAATGCTGAAAATTCTATGTAAAAGTGTTTCGGGCGTGGTTTGAAATTTTTGGATCAACTCAATAAACCTTTTGTCTGAGAATTTTTCTTGAGAAAAAATCTGTTTCAAACTACTAACAAGAGGCTGTTTCTTAATCAAAATGGCACCTGCAAAATATGATGCTTGGAAATTGTTGAAAACTTCTTCAAATGAATTTACCTGAATCCAAGAGGACGTCATAGGTCTCATTTTAAGATTCATGTGTAAAAAACCGAGCTCTCTGGCCAGTGTAAAAGCTCTTTGGTCTGATGAAATTCTCTTGTTTATCATCAATTTTTTTGACTTCGGAATATAAACCGAGCGGATAGTCCCTAGAACAGGGAAGTCGTTTTCGTCGAAAAACTCTATAACGATGCCATACTGATCCATCAGTAGATTGGTCAGGTAAAACTCGTCAACTACCTTATCTTCAGGTATTTGGTTTTTTATTAAGAAGTCCTCTGCCATTTCCTCGAGTTCAGGAAAGTAGTTGTTGTACATCTCTTGATATGACCTCAGCACGGCAAAGTAGAATTGCTCCACACTCATGCTGTAGCTTTTACCTATCTTAATAACCGTATTTATGAAGGCACTAAGTTTGGTAGGTGCGTCAGAGAGCATTTCTAGCAAGTTTGCCGGGTCAATCCCGAAGAAATCAAAGGGTATTTCGGTAAGGAAATTTGATTTTAGGAGATTTGAAATTGGCTGTAACTTTTTATTGAGCTTTAGAGAGACTAAGCTGTCATATTCTACACCGAGAGCCTCAGCAAGGGAGGATATTTTGTCGGCCTTTGGATATTTTTTTCCCTTCTCTATTTCGTTGATGTAAGACATAGAAAGCCCAGAAACATTTGAGAGGTCCTGAAGAGAAAAACCTTTGTCTTGACGCAGTTGTTTCAGTTTTAATCCAAATATTAGCTTTATATGGTCTGTATTGAGGCTCATTTTTTTGAAGGGTTAACTATTTTTGGCTTAAAAGAAGAAGTTTACTTGCCAGACTCCGTAAACTCCATGTTGATTTCTGAACCCACACCCGAAAGAAAATTCCCAGTACTGGCCTGCAGCGTGAGTTTACCCTTGGAAAGAGCCACTATTTTGAATTGTCCCTTGAAACTCGTAATGTTTATGTCTAAAACAGTGTTGTTGGAAATCAAATCCCAAGTGCCACGATTTTTGATTTCTTTTGTCATTTTGTCCAATGCACGAGTCTCTCCATTCGATCGAAATTCGAAAAGTAATCCATAAAGAAACACTGCAGAAATATTTAACTCAGAGTTGCTCAAAGTTTTGCCATTCGTATCAGAATATCTTGTTAATTGCCAGCTATTTAGAGATAAAAGTTCTGATTGACTTTGGTTGGTTGGTTCTACATTATCGTCTTTACAAGCCAAAGAAATGAAAGTAACAAATAGGATGATTAAGACTTTTTTCATTTTTTTTGAGTTAATTTTGTAATAAAACGTATTAGAATGCCTACAAATTTAAGAAAGAAATATTTAGGATATATTATACTCTCATTTTATATATATTCTTTTCTTTTTTTGTCTCCTACATGGGCTCAAAATTGTTCGCAGGCCTTAGATTTTGACTTTAAACCGTCGGCTGAGAACAACGGAATCAATTGGCAGCAGTTTCCTGAATTTGAACTCCCTTTTAAAGTTGTTTATGGTGGGCCATCTCGTTTTGCCAACCCCAGTTTTATGTTTAAAAGAGGCTTTACGCATCTATCAAACCCTAATTTGCTAAAGCAAATACCTGAGAAAAATAGGGCGTTTATCTTTTATGGTGTGTCATCGAGTTATCCTCCTCAACCTTGGACCGCGTTCAAATCTCCTTTTTTAAATGACATGGCTGTGCAAGAAAAACAGTGGCTGCATGATGTCAATAGAATAATAGACGAAACAGGCGGTGGTGATAGAATAGCGGCTGATATTTTTGTTTTTGACATAGAAACCCAACTAAAATCAGATGACTCTATTTTGGTTTTAAAAAACTCTCCTTATATTCCTGAAGAAATTAAAAAGCTTAATAATCAGCAGTTTATTGAGCAGTACAAAAGAGGAATTCAAGGCTTATACGGCCAAGCTATGAATTTTGTTTTGGATAAAGGTAAGGTAAATTCGCCTCATATTAGCTCTTATTCAGATTCTCCGATTCTCAATACTTTCATAAATATTCAAGGTAGGACTTGGAATTCCTGGAAGACAGATAAGTCTGCCATTAATTATGTCTGTTATGATTTCGATAAAAATCAAGTTGGAGGTGTCCCTTACAATTTACAGACTTTTATGACACCTTCGGCTTATTTTTATTACGATTACCCTCATCCATTCGCAAGCGAGTATCTTTCCTATCTTCTTTTTCAAATCGAAGCAAACAGAGCTTGGACTTCGAAAGACCAAATGGTTTTTGTTTGGGGTAAATATAGTTTCAATAAAGATTTTGTGTTGAAAAACATAAAACCTTGGATGGCCGAATCTATGGCTATCTTTCCTTTTTTTGCAGGTGCCAAGGGTATTTGGCTTTGGGATGACCCCACCAAAATAGAGGCGGATATGTCTAATTATGAGTATTTTACGAAGGGATTGTATAGGTTGTCAAGGTTTAAGAGCATTTTTGAAGGTGATTATAAATTAATAGAAACGGTTTCTGCGAGAGATTATAACGAAAACAAACTTCCCATCTGGAGAGGAGTGCTAAATGGAAACAAATTGCTTATAGCTGCTCACAATCCAAATGCAAAATCTGAAACAGAAGAAGTGACCTTGCAAGTAAATCACGGCAATTTCAATAGGGAAATAGTTTTAAAGGGTTATGAGGTTTTTTTATGTCAATATGATCTTTCATTACCAAACAGTACAGAGCCCAAAATAGATATTTCTGGCATGAAGTGTTTTCCAAATCCTACTTCCGAACTGCTAAGAATTCAATTTAGCCTAGATAAACCTTTGCATTTGAATCTCCGAATTACAGATTTTGCAGGAAAAGCTTTATATTCAGAATCAATTAATGACATGCAGTTGAGCTATGATAAAGAAATAGATATCAGCAAGTTTAAGAGTACTGAAGTTTTGGTTTCTATTCAAAGTGAGGGGGGGACAGTAAGTCAAAAAGTAATACTGATAAGATGAATAAATTAGCCGAGGAAACCAGTCCGTATTTGCTTCAACATAAAAATAATCCTGTCGAGTGGTATCCATGGGGCGAAGAAGCTCTTCAGAAGGCTGAAAAGGAGGATAAGGTAATAATTCTAAGCATTGGATATTCGGCTTGTCATTGGTGCCATGTAATGGAACATGAGTGTTTTGAAAACGAAGAGGTGGCGGCAGTAATGAATTCTTTCTTCGTAAATATTAAAGTTGATAGAGAAGAACGCCCCGATATAGACGGTGTGTATATGGAAGCCCTCCAAAATATGGGCCTAAGAGGTGGCTGGCCGCTAAATGTATTCTTGATGCCAAACCAGAAGCCATTCTATGGTGGTACGTATTTTCCTAAAAAAAATTGGATAAATCTTTTATACGGGATTCAGGAGTCTTTTCGCGAGAAACGTGAACAACTTCAAGATTCTGCAAATGGTTTTGCAGAGAGTTTACAGGCTAAAGATTCTGAAAAATATACTTTTGGGCATAATCTGGAGGACTTTGCTTATACAAAAGAAGACTTAGGGCTTATTGCTGAAAAGTTAGAAAGGGATTTTGACAAAGAGCTCGGAGGAATGCGTAGGGCTCCTAAATTTCCGATGCCCAGTGTTTGGAATCTGGTTTTGAACCTAACCTACCAAACAAGAGAAGAAAGGCTTTCTAGGCAACTGAAAGAAACTTTAGATAGGATATGTTTGGGAGGCATTTTTGATCACTTGGCTGGCGGTTGGACTCGCTATTCGACTGATGAAAGATGGAAGGTTCCGCATTTTGAGAAAATGCTTTATGATAACGGCCAGTTGATGCGTCTTTACGTCAATTCTTTTCTTTTTTTTAATTCCAATAATGTTTTTTCCGAAACTGCAGAACTTTATAAATGGGCAGTTACTTCAACAGTAGAATGGCTTAGAAATGAAATAATTGCTACAAACGGGGGCTTTTATTCTGCATTGGATGCGGATTCAGAAGGAGAGGAAGGTAAGTTTTATGTTTGGACTCGCGAAGATATTGAGAATATTCTAGGGCAAGACGCCACTCGATTTTCAGAGATATATGATATTTCTGAAAATGGAAATTGGGAACATAAAAACAATGTGTTGCATTTGGAGGCCAAACCGAACGATTGGTCTTTTGTGTTGAAGTGTAACGAGCAGCTTTACCAATTCAGAAAAAATAAAGTTCGGCCCGGACTTGACGACAAAATAATCTGTGGTTGGAATGGCCTTATGCTTTCTGGGTTAATTGACGCCTATAAAACTTTCGGTATTGGTCTTGATTTGATTGAAAAAAATGTTCATTTTATTGAAAAAAATCTTATTTCTGAATTTGAAAACATAACTGGCGATAAAGCTTATGGCCTATGGCATCAATTTGGTTTAAAGAAAACACCCGGTTTTTTAGATGATTATGCAGCTGTAATAGATGCCTTCTTGAATTATTATCAAATAAGTTTTGAGGAAAAATGGCTGCTTTTGGCTGAGGGATTGGTAAAATATACTTTGGCTAATTTCTATGATTCAGAAGAAAAACTGTTTTTCTTTACTGATAGCGAAGGAGAAAAACTAATAGCCAGGAAAAAGGAAATTTTCGATAATGTTATTCCTGCTTCCAATTCGTCAATGGTCAAAAATCTTTATTTTTTGGGCAGAATCCTATCAAATACCGATTTCAGTGATTTGGCAAAGAGTATATTTTCAAAATTAAAACCGCTAACACTTCGCGATCCGCAATGGTTGAGTAATTGGACGGATTTGGGCATTTTACTTTCTTCAAAAGAAATAGAGATAACGGTTTTCGGTAAGGGTTATAAAGATGCTATTTCAGAAATTCAAAGGAAGTATTTCAATCCTAATGTCCTTTATTTTGGTTCAGATACGGAGTCAAGTTTATCGGTTTTTGAGGGAAGAATGGAGAGTCCAGAAGAGTTGAAAATTTTTGTTTGTATTGACCGGTCTTGTCATTTGCCTGTTTCGTCTGCCATTGAGGTCCTAAAACTCCTTGAGATATAATGGAAGAAGAAACGAGATTCTCCCTACTTTCTGAAAAAGCGATAACTATTTCTTTTAAGCAAGAAGTGAGTCTTCAAAGTCACCAAAGGGTAATGTCGCTGAAACATCAGCTGGAGACTGAGAACTGGAATTGGCAAATTGAGGTTGTGCCTTCTTATTGTTCGGTTACCGTTTTCGTAGATTCGTCTTTCTATCAAAATCACAAGTCCCTTATTAATTTTTTCGAGTCTTATTTTTCATCAAGAATAATACAAGGGAAAGATCCACTTCAATTCGTGAACAAAGCAAAGGAGATTCCGGTGGTTTACGATGGCGAAGATTTGGAGTTCGTGGCAGATTATACAAATTTGAGTGTTGACGAAATCATTGATTTGCATGCAAAGGCGGAATATACGGTGGCGATGATAGGTTTTTTACCAGGGTTTCCCTACTTGGTCGGAATGGATGACCGTTTGTTTGTGCCGAGACGAGAAACACCAAGGTTAAAGGTGCAGAAAGGGAGTGTTGGCCTAGCTGGCTTGCAGACAGGAATTTATCCTTTTGAAAGTCCTGGTGGCTGGCAAATTATAGGAAAAACAAGCACAAAACTATTTGATATAGAACACCTTAGTTTTCTGAAGATAGGAGATAAGCTAAGATTTGTCCCAGTTTGAAATTATGAAATTTTTAAAGAAAGGTGTTCTTACGACTATACAAGATTTCGGCCGCTCTGCGTACCAGTCGTCTGGGATAAACCCTGGCGGAGTTATGGATACACTCAGTTTTAGACTTTTGAATATAGTTCTGGACAATGTTGAAAATGAAGCGTGCTTGGAAATTCACTTTCCTGGACCAGTTATTGAGTTTGAAGAAGATTGTGAATTTGCCTTGGCAGGTGCAAATTTTGGCTCGTTTTTGAATGAATCATCTTTGGTGAATAACAAAATGTACCGAGCAAAAGTAGGCGATATATTAAGCTTTAAAAGAAAAATTGAGGGAGAACGACTCTATTTTGGTGTAAAAGGTGGTTTTGAAATACTGCCTTGGCTCCATTCAAAATCTTATCAGTCTCAACTGAATATTTTATCTTTACCTGATGCTATTGAACTTTCATGCAGTGAAAACGCCAAAGAGCAAAAATTTGGAGTTTCTTTTGATTTAGGACTTGAAAATTCAAGAATTCGATTTGTTTCTTCTTTTGAATATGACGAACTGGAAGAAAAGTCTAAGGTCATAATGAAAAAAACGGATTTCGAGATTTCACGCGATTCTAACCGAATGGGTTATAGATTAAAGGGCTTTCCAATAGCTTTGGTAAAGCCAGTGGAAATGATTTCCTCTTCGGTTTGTAAAGGAGTAATTCAGCTTCTACCTGATGGCCAACTGATTGTCTTAATGGCTGATGCTCAAGTAAGTGGCGGATACCCAAAATTGGGATTTGTAATAGAAAACGATCTTTCTAAGTTAGCACAGTTAGGTGCTGGGGCAAAAATGAGATTTGAAAGGGTGAGTTATGAACATGCCATTGATATAATGATTAAAACTCAAAATTCACTTGAACTTATAAATAAATCATTGAAACTGAGAGAAAATGAGCATGGATATAAACTGTGACATGGGCGAATCTCGTGATTTTCTAGATTCTGGTCACGATGCATCATTGATGCCCTATATTTCGTCTGTCAATATTGCTTGCGGTTACCACGCAGGTAGCGAGTATATAATGAAAAAGACGGTTGAAAATGCTTTGAAATTGGGTTTAAAAATAGGAGCTCATCCCGGTTTTGCAGATTTGGAGGAATTTGGTAGGAGAGAAATTGTACTTTCTAATGATGAAATCAAAAGTCTAATATTAAGGCAGTTAGAAGTTCTCACAAAGATTTCGGAGGCATTTGGGGTGAAACTGAACCATATAAAACCTCACGGAGCTCTTTACAACATGTCTGCCAAAAAAGTCGATTATGCAAGGTCGATTGCCGAAGCCGTTTTTTCTTTTGATAAATCATTAATCTTATATGGACTTTCTGGAAGCCTAAGTACCCAGGAAAGCAAAAAGATAGGCTTACAGACGTATGAGGAGTGTTTTGCGGACAGGACTTACAGAGCTGATGGTTCATTGTCAAACAGAAAAGAACCGAATGCTGTAAAAAGTGATTTGGATGAGGTAAAAAAACAAGCCCATGCTTTGGCACATGGGCTTGAAATTATTAGTTCTGAAGGGTACCCGCTGAAATTGAAATGCGACTCTATTTGTATCCACAGCGATACACCTAATGCTTTGACCTTCGCCAAAGCCATAGCCGAGGTTATTTTATAATTTGGCCGCTTATTGTTAAAAGCTCTAACTGCGAAATTTTAACGTTGTATTGAGCACTCACCAACCTATTCAGAACAGTATTATACCTTGTTTGAGCATCGTTTATCTCGAGAATCGTAGATGCTCCCAACTTGAACTTTTCTAATGAAATAGAAAGGTTTTCAGCAGCAATTTCTTTATTTTCTTTCTCTAGCTCAAGAAGTTTCTTGTCAGTTTCGTACTGGAAATAAGAGGAAGTCAAATCATTTTCAAGCCTATTTATTAAGTCAGCTTTCTGTGCTTGGATGATTTCACCATTTATTTTAGCCGATTGGATATTTCTGTTTATCAAATTTCCATCAAAAATTCTCCAAGAAGCCGTAACTCCGGCATTTAAACCTACAGATTGGTTGAAAGTAATCAAACCGGCATTATTAGAGTTAAAGTTGTATCCAAATGAGCTATTGAGATTTATTCTAGGTTTTTTGAATGAACTGGCTTCTTTTTGGCTCAATAAATTTATTTCTTCGTTTTTCTTTAAGCTCAAGAACTCTGGGTTTTGAAGTTTGGCCTGGTCAATCAAAAAAGATAAATCATACATTGGGCTTTCAATTTGCTCTTTTTCAACTTCGAAATCTATTTTTCCATCACGCCCTAAGATACCATTCAGGGCAATCTTGGCATTTTTCAATTGGTTTTTATTATTCGTCAGGTTGGTCAATTGAATGCTTAGGTCGGCCTTTGATTGAAGATAATCTAACTTAGAGCCACGTCCTATTTGCCATCTTTCCTCAGTTATCTTCAAACGCTCTTCGTAGTATTTGATGATCTCATTGAGATATTCCTCGGTGCTTTGCAGTCTTTGAATATCATAATAAACCTGCATTACATTGCTAAGCGTATTTTGTATGATCAATTGCTTTTGAATCTGAGATTGTTGTCCTTGGGTTTTTAGCCTTTCAAAAACGGTTTGCATTCTACGTCCGTCATAAAGCGTATAAGTAAGGGCCAAATTACTTATTGGCGACAACGACCTACCGAATCTGTTGATGACTCTTCCATCAACAAAATTCTGATTTACTTGGTTAAAAGACGAACTGAAACTGGTGTTCCAGTCTATTATGGGCATCATGCCAGCATTGGCCTTGAATATTTGATTCTGAGCCAAATCTACTTGTTTTTCGGATACCTTAACACTAAAGTTGTTTTCCAGAGCATATTTCTGAGCGTCACTAAGTTTTAGCACTCCTTGAGAAAAGGTTGTATATCCAAACAATACCGTCGATATTGTTGTAATTAATAATTTTTTCATAAATAATATCAAGCTTCGGCCATTTCTTCTATGGCTTTCATTCTTTCAAAGTTTTTCTTTTTACTTAAATAAATATACATGCTAGGAATTACATAAAGTGTGAGGATAAGAGACATCATAAGTCCTCCTATCACTACTATACCCATCGACCTTCTACTGGCACCAGCAGATCCCAAAGCAAGAGCAATAGGCAAGGCACCGAATGTTGTAGCCAAGGTGGTCATCAGGATTGGTCTTAATCTCAGCGACGCTGCTTCCACAGCTGCCTTGGCTTTGCTATATCCTTTTTCTTGAAGTTGGTTCGCAAATTCCACAATCAATATACCATTTTTGGTTACTAGGCCAATCAACATGATCATACCAATCTGGCTAAAGATGTTTATGGTTTGGTCAAATAACCATAGCGACAGAACCGCTCCAGCAATAGCCAAAGGCACGGTAAACATGATTATCAGTGGATCCACAAAACTTTCAAATTGAGCCGCCAAAATCAAGAAAACCAAAATCAAGGCTAAGCCAAAAGAGAACAAGGTATTGGACGAACTTTCGGCAAAATCTCGAGAAGAACCAGTTAAAGCTGTCCTGATTTTTTCATCTCCCAATTTGTCTCTTATTTCGTCCATCGCTTTTATACCATCTGCAATGGTTTTTCCTGGTGTTAGGCCAGCCGAAACAGTAGCACTCATATATCTATCGTAGTGATAAAGCTGCGGCGGGCTACTATTTTCTTCAACTTTTACAATGTTATCTAGCTGAACAAGCTCACCTCTGCTGTTTTTTACATACATACTTTTGAGGTCAAGAGGTTCGTTTCTGTCACCTCTCTCAAATTGCCCAATGACTTGGTATTGCCTTCCGTTCATTGTAAAATAACTAAACCTTTGCCCTGCAAAAGCCAACTGCATGGTTTGTGCCACATCAGCTACTGCAACTCCTAGACTCTTTGACTTTTCTCTGTCAATCTTAATAGAGAGCTCAGGTTTACTGAATTTTAAGTTTACATCTGAAGTCGTAAATACTGGGCTTTTCTGAACTTCCTCCATAAATTTCGGCAGGTATTCTCTGAGTTTGGCAAAATCGGGGGCTTGAATAACATAGCCTACGGGCAAGCCTCCGCGTTTGTTTACAGCGATGGTTTGTTGTTGATTCACAAATGCTCTTGCGTCTGGCAATTTCTTTAGCACGTTCGAAACTATCTCCGAAACCTCCGCTTGCGATTTGGTTCGTTGATCTTTTGGATAAAGTGCAATTCTACTAAAGCCTGTGTTTGCAGCACCAGAACCTCCGAATGACGGAGCCGTCATGGTCATTACGCCAGCAAGTTCGGGTACCGAATCCTTCATCATCTTACCTGCTTTTTGAATATACTTGTCCATATAATCGTAAGACGAACCCTCCGGACCAGTGAATTGCACTTGTAATGCACTTCTGTCGTCTAATGGTGCTAGTTCAGACTTTAACTCACCCCAAAAGAAATAAACCATACCAAAGATGACCACCATGATAGGCATTACCAACCATTTTTTGGTCAAAAAGTTTTGAAGACTATTCTTATAACCCGACTCCATTCCTTCAAAGAAAGGCTCAGTCATATTGTAGAATTTGGACTTTTTATGGGTTTTTCTGTTCAAATAAGCGTTGAGCATTGGCGTTAATGTGAGAGATACAAAGGCCGATATCAATACGGCACTCGAAAGTACCACACCGAACTCTCTGAATAGTTTACCCACAAAACCTTCCATGAATATTACTGGTAAAAACACAGCTGCCAAAGTAACAGATGTAGAAATTACGGCGAAGAAAATCTCATTGGCACCTTTAACAGACGCCTCTATCGGGTTCATGCCTTCTTCTATCTTCTTGAAGATGTTTTCGGTAACTACAATACCGTCATCCACAACCAAGCCAGTAGCCAAAACAATGGCCAAAAGGGTAAGCACATTTATAGAGAAGCCGAAAATATACATTATGAAAAATGTCCCTACAAGAGACACCGGGATGTCTATCAAAGGGCGAACGGCTACGATCCAATCTCTAAAGAATAAGAATATGATAATTACCACCAAAACAATGGCAATGGCCAAGGTTTCAACCACTTCTTCAACAGACTGCTTTACGAAAGTGGTATAGTCTAGTATGGTACCTAGCTTGATGTCTGGTGGTAAGGTTTTTTCAATATCTGCCTTCCTTTTGTAAACTTCTTTGGCAATGTCCAGATAATTTGCACCTGGTTGGGGCTGAACTGCAATTCCGCACATGGGCACACCATTCCATCTAAGTATGGTTTCAAGATTTTCGGCTCCGATTTCAGCGTAACCAATATCCCTGAACTTGATAATTCTGTCTCCCACGTTCTTAACAATCATGTTGTTAAAATCGTCGGCATTCGTAAATCTTCCAACAGTTTTTACCACAAGTTCGGTAGTTGTTCCCTGTAGTTTTCCCGATGGCAATTCTACATTCTCACGGTCCAGAGCAGCTTTTACATCTTGTGTAGTTACACCCATGGAAGCCAGTCTGTTGGGGTCCATCCAAAGACGCATAGCATATCTTTTAAAACCCCAAATTCGTATCTCACTCACGCCCTCAATGGTTTCAAGGCGAGGCGAAACCACGTTTTCGGCATAATCACAAACATCTAATATATTTCTCGAGTCACTGTTTAACGATAAGGAAAGAATAGTTTCGGCATTTGCATCAGCTTTTCTAACAGTCGGCAAGCCATCCAAATCTCTTGGTAGAATAAACGCCGCTTGTGATACCTTGTCCCTTACATCATTGGTGGCTTTCTCCATGTCCACATCTAGATTAAACTCTATCGTAATGTTAGAATTTCCTTGGTTAGAACTCGAGCTCACAGATCTAATTCCTTCTACACTGTTAAGAGCTTTTTCGAGTGGCTCGGTGATCTGCGACTCTATAATATCCGCATTTGCACCGGGGTAACTAGTGCCAACGTTTACAATTGGGGGGTCAATAGAGGGATATTCCCGAACACCTAAATATTGATATCCAATGAACCCAAACAAGAGAATGAGTAGGTTCATTACAATTGCCAAAACTGGCCTTTTGATAGATAAGGTTGATATTGACATAATTAATTATTTTTTGTAAATACTGGACTTCCTGCCTTTAATGTCATTAATCCGCTGGTTATGAGTGAATCGCCCACGTTTAGGCCACTCAAAACCTGTAAATTACTGGCGTCTCTCAAGCCAGTAATAATACTTACTTCTTCAGCCTTTCCGTTTCTTTTAACAAATACTTTTTTGCCATCAGCTACAGGAATAACTGTTTCTGTAGGAATCATGATAGATTGCGATGTGCTCAAATTCAATAAAACCTTTATAAACATACCAGGCATAAGATTGCTACCACCGTTTTGTGAGATAGCACGAACTTTCAAAGTTCTCAATGCTTCATCTACTTTAGGATCAATTGCAACTATTCTGGCCGAGTATTCATTATTTGAACCGTCTGTTTGAAATTTAATTGTTTTGCCAAGCTTTACTTCAGATACATATTTTTCAGGGACGGTGAAGTCTAATTTGATAGGATTGAGCTGCACAATGGTCGAAATAACAGTGGCAGGGGTCACATAAGCACCTAGAGAGATATTTTTCAAGCCAACTTTTCCAGAGAAAGGAGCCCTGATTTCAGTCCTTTCCAGCTGCACTTTAAGCAAGTCTCTGTCGGCCTTAAGCGTAAATACCCGATTCTGAGAAATCTCATATTCTTCTCTGCTTATGGCATTGATATCCAGAAGTTTTCTTTGGCGAGCTTCTATTTGATCTGCCAATTTTTCCTCCAATTCTATTTTTCTTAATTGGGCCAATATATCATCGTCCTTGATTTTGGCAATAAGAAAACCTTTTGGAACTACCGAGCCTTCAGGGATAGTTAGTTTCACTATTCTTCCCGAAATTTCACTTTTCACTTCAACTTCTTCATTGGCTACCGTTGTTCCTGAAGAAAAAACTGTCTTTTCAGAATTTGCGATGCCCACTACCGTTGTGTTGACTCTCATTGGTTTGGCATCTCCTGGTTTTCCGCTAGGTGCACCTGACGGTGCTTTTTTGTCTCCAGGTTTATCGCTTTTTTGGTCCGAATCACTGTTAAAAAAGAAAATTTTGCCCAAAACTAAGGCGAGAATCAAGCCAGCTGCTATTAAAAGAGGACGCATATATTATGTTCTTAAAATGGTTTTTGATACAAATAGATGAAAAAATGTTTATACATAATTGTGTAATGGATAAGGAGAGTATTTTTATAGACAAAAATAAGGTATTAAGAAACTAATCACAAGGCATTTTTTTATTTGTGATTTATTGTTTTTATTTGATTTTTATAAGTTGAAAAGCCCTATTTATGTTTAAAAAATCAGGAAAACAAATATTTGCTGCGGCCTTTTTGATGGCAACTTCGGCCATCGGGCCGGGATTTCTCACCCAGACTACAGTGTTTACCAGCAAGTTACTTTACAACTTTGGATTGGTTATAGTGGTTTCGATTTTGATAGATATCGTTGCTCAGATTATCATATGGAGAGCCCTTACTTTTAGTAATTTAAAAGCACAAAAACTCGGAAATGTCCTATTTCCTGGTTTAGGAAATTTGTTGGCTGTCTGTGTGGCTTTCGGTGGTTTGGTGTTTAACATTGGTAATTTGGCCGGAGCAGGTATGGGCATGAATGCCATGTTTGAGGTTTCAAACGAAGCTGGTATTTTAGTTACCTCGGTTATTGTTTTTTTTCTTTTTTACTCCAAAAATAGTCTTGCTAAACTTGACTTCATAGTTAAGATTTTAGGTATACTCATGTTGGTACTTATAGTTTTTATGCTTTTCAAAGCTAATTTGGATGTCGGTAAATTATTAAGGTATAGTTTTTGGCCCGAAGTTTTCGATGTGAAATCTACGATTACTCTTATAGGGGGTACCGTAGGCGGATATATTACATTTGCTGGAGCTCAAAGGCTTATGGACGCTGGATTAGTGGGTGAAAAACATAAAACTGAAGTGATTCAAAGTGCCTCAATCGGGATAATATTCACGGGTATATTGAGGTATTGCCTATATGTCGGTACATTGTCTATCGTTATTTCTGGCGTAAGCCTTGATGCCACCAACCCTACGTCTAGTGTCTTTTTGACGACATTTGGAGAGTCAGGAAGAGTGCTCTTTGGTTTAATGATTTGGGCGGCCTCAATCACATCTATTATCGGTGCAACTTACACTTCCATTGCCTTTCTTGCAGATATTCACCCTACATTTACCAATTCAAAAAAATACTGGTCTTTGGGCTTTGTTTTAGTTTCTGCAATAGTAATATTGTTTTTTGGTAAACCTGTTAATTTGCTGCTTTTTGCAGGTTATATAAATGGGTTCATCTTACCTATTGGTTTGGCAATCATATTGGTAAGTTTAAGAACAAATAAGGTTTTTAAGGATTTCAAACAATCTTGGATTTTTAATATTTTGTCATGGCTGATACTTATTACCTTATTCGGCTTTGCAATTTATAGCCTTTTTTGAAGAATATTTTACGGATTTATTCCATTAGAAGTATTTTTGTCCTAAATTTGTACAAAAAAATAAGAAGAATATGTTCGGATATCAATTTCCTACTTGGTTGCCTATTTTGTTTTTTGTTTTGTTGCTTTCTGGAGCATTTGTTATAGGCAAATGGTTGGTTAACAACGACAGAGATTATAAAGGAATAGGTAGAAAGTAATCATAAGATTTTATTGAAAAATCCCTTCACTCAGATAATAAATATTTGCGTTGGGGATTTTTTTTTGGATTACACGAGCCATAATGCTGCTCCGAAGGCCATTTGAACACAACACAACTATGTTTTCGTGGCGAGAGAACTCGCTAATCCTGTTAGTTATTTCATGTGCAGGAATATTTATCCCACCGATGTTTTTATCAAGAAACTCTTCCTTTTCTCGAATATCCACTAGAATTTTATTCTGCAGTTCTGCCAATTCGGTAAGACTGATTTCCTTCATTTAAAGCATGTTTTGATCGGCAAAGCTAAAATACCCGTTGTTTGTGAAAATGATATGGTCAGAAAGTGTCATATCTAGGAGTCTCGCTCCCTCGCTCAATTGCTTCGTCAAAGTAATATCTGCTTGGCTTGGGTTTGTATTTCCACTTGGATGATTATGACTCAAAATAATACAACTTGATAGGTGCTCCAATGCATGTTTAAAAATAATTTTTGGGTCCGCTATAGTGCCGGTTACACCACCAGTACTTATTTGGATTATTTTCACCACCTCTTGGCTTCTATTGAGGCAAATTATCCAGAATTGCTCATGGTCTAGGTCCATCATGAATGGTTTCAGGATATTATAGGCTTCTTTAGAGTATTTTATTTTATCTTTTTTTAGGGGATCACTATCTTTTCTTCGGCGAGCGAGCTCCATTGCGGCTACTATACTGATGGCCTTTGCTTCTCCAATTCCTTTAAATTTCATCAGCTCTGCTACTCCCATTTTTGCCAATTCGTTTAGGTTATTTCCTGTAGATTGCAAAATTAATTTCGAAAGTTCGACTGCAGACATTTCGCGTGTGCCCATTCCAATAAGAATGGCTATCAATTCGGCATCCGAAAGGCTCGCTTTGCCTTTAGTGATTAGTTTCTCACGAGGTCTGTCATCTTCTGCCCAAGCTTTTATTCCGGATTTTACGTTGTATGACATTTGTGTTCTTATTTTTCGAATAAAACTAAACAAAAAAAGGTTGACTTAAAAAGTCAACCCCTCAAAAAAGATATTTTTCTAAAAATTAAGCTGCCAAAGCATTTACGTGCTTAGTCAATGAAGACTTAAGGTTGGCCGCCTTATTTTTGTGAATTACATTCTTACGAGCCAATTTATCAACCATAGATGAAACCGCCTTCAAAAGAGCAGAAGCCTCAACAGCATCTTTAGAAGCTCTCAATTTTCTGATAGCAGTTCTTGTAGTTTTGTGTTGGTAACGATTTCTTAAACGCTTAGCCTCGTTTGATCTAATTCTCTTTAATGCTGACTTATGATTTGCCATTGAAATATTTTACTTTAATTCTTATTTGCCTATTTTTCTGGAGTGCAAAATTAAGAAATTATTTTGTAATCTAAAAAAATAATCAGAAAATATTCGGTAAACCTTCACTTTTTTGTCATTACAGTGTTTTTTTAGACGCTTTTGCGATAAAACCGACCTGATTTGCCTAAATTTGTTGATACATTTTTACCGTACTTCAGCAATAATGAACAAAAAACTGTTCTTGATTTTCTTGGTTTTTATTGGGTTTTCGTGTAAAACTTCTCAGATTAACAAAAATTACACGGTTATACCGAGTTCTATTTTTGATTTTTTCAAATATGACAGCTCCAAAAAGACTATGATTTCGGTGCATCGTGGTGGTGGTGAATTGAAAGGTTTACCGGAAAACTGCTTAGAGTCTTTTGATTACATTTCAAAAAAAATGCCCTGTTTGATTGAGTGTGATGTAGAAATGACAAAAGATTCAGTGATGGTTTTGATGCACGATAAGTCATTGGATCGAACTTCGACAGGAAGTGATTTGGTGGTGAATAATACTTTCGAGACCGTGCAGAAACTTAAATTGAAGGACAATTATGGAAATGTAACTAATTTCAAAATACCAACTTTGGAGAATACCCTCAAATGGGGTAAAAATAAAGTAATTTTCACGCTTGATGTAAAGAAAACCACACCTTACAGAAAAGTAGTTGAAATGGTTGAAAAATTGAATGCCGAAAATTATGCCTTGATTATTACCTACAATGCCAATGAGGCTATCGAGGTATATAAATTAAATCCTAATCTATTGATTTCTGTAAGTATCATGCAAGTGTCTGACTATGAGCGTCTTCATGATGCTGGTATTCCAGACAAAAATATGTTGGCTTTTATAGGAACCAGAGAACCCAAATCGGAGCTTGTTGATTTTTTGCATAAGAAAGGTATTATGTGTATCTTGGGTGTATTAGGCAATTTGGATAAAAAAGCTGCCGCGAGAGGGAATGATTTTTACAAAACATTTATCGATCAAGGTGTAGATATTTTGGCAACAGATCGCCCGGAAGCTGTAAACGAAATAATAAACAAACTATAAATAATGAAAAAACTCCTAACCCTATCCTTATTATTGGGCTTGTCTCAGACTCAAATTGTTGCTCAAACCAACATTAAACAAATCATTGAACTCAAGTCTAAAGAAATTGAGCCAAAAGTAATCGCTTGGCGTAGAGATTTTCACGAGCATCCAGAGCTTGGAAATCAGGAATTTAGAACGGCAAAAATTGTTGCTGATCACCTGAGGTCACTGGGCATCGAAGTTACAGAAAACGTAGCTTTTACGGGTGTTGTAGGTGTTCTTAAAGGCGGAAAACCAGGTCCAGTAATTCTATTGAGAGCAGATATGGATGGCTTGCCTGTTACCGAAAGAGTAGATGTTCCATTTAAGTCTAACGTTAAAGTAACTTATAATGAACAAACTACTGGTGTTATGCACGCTTGTGGACACGATAGCCATGTGGCCATTTTGATGGGAACAGCATCGGTTTTGGCTAGTATGAAAGACCAAATCGCCGGAACAGTAAAATTTGTTTTTCAGCCAGCTGAAGAAGGTGTTACAGACAAAAACATAGCTTTTGGAGCGGATGGAATGATAAAAGCTGGTGTTTTGGAAAATCCTAAAGTGGATGTGGCCTTTGGATTACATATCAACTCTCAAACACCTGCTGGAATGATTGCTTATAAACCGGGTCCGGTTATGGCTGCCGTAGATGAGCTCAACATCAAGATTAAAGGGAAACAAACACACGGGGCTTATCCTTGGGAAGGAATTGACCCAATAGTTACGGCTTCGCAAATAGTTATGGGTCTCCAGACTATTGTTTCGAGAAGCGTAAAGCTTACTGAGGCACCCGCTGTGGTAACTGTTGGGGCTATTCATGGAGGTATCAGACACAATATTATTCCGGAAGAGGTAAAGATGATTGGTACTATCAGAACTTTGGGAAGGGAGCAAAGGATATTGGTACATAAAAGAATAGCAGCCATAGCCAAAAGTATTGGTGAAGGTGCTGGTTGTGAGGTAGATGTGGATATCGTCAACGGTTATCCTGTAACTATTAATGATGTTGAATTAACCAACATGATGATTCCGACCTTGTACGAATCGGCTGGAAAAAGTATGGTGAAAGAAGTTCCTACAGCCATGGGAGCCGAAGATTTTAGCTATTTTCAAGAAAAAGTACCTGGGTTTTTCTTCTTTTTAGGAGGAATGGATCCAAAGAAGACTTCGAGTGAGGCTGCTCCACATCACACACCAGACTTTTATTTAGATGAGTCGGGTTTTACGGTTGGGGTTAAAACATTTTGTAATTTGATTTTCAATTATCCTGCTCTTAAAAATCCAGCTCCTGTAACAACCTCAGCTGGTAAGAAAAAAACAAAATAAATGGCCGCTGAATTAGTAGAGGTATTTCCTGATAATCCTGACGACAGGGTTATAGATAAGATAGTGAACTGTTTAAAAAACGGTGGGGTAATTATTTATCCCACCGATACGGTTTATTCCATGGGCTGTGATTCGAGCAATGTGAAGGCTGTAGAAAAACTTTGTAAACTCAAAAACATAAAGCCAAGTCAGAATAAATTCTCGATTGTTTGTAGTGATTTAAGAGATATTTCAACCTACGCTAAAGTCTCCAATGAGGCCTTTAGGCTTATGAAAAGGCTTCTTCCAGGGCCTTTTACATTCATTATGCCCTCTACAGGCGATTTGCCCAAGATTCTTCAAACAAACAGAAAAACTATCGGAATTAGGGTTCCTGACCACAAAGTGCCCAATCTGATTATTCAAAAGCTCGGTCACCCCATCATCACAACTTCGGTGAAAGACGATATTGACGACATTGTTGAGTATCCGAATGAAATAGAATTACTATTTGACCAAAATCAACACAAAGTAGACATGATAGTAGACGCTGGTTGGTGTGGCGTAATTCCGTCCACTGTAGTTGATGCCACCGAAAGTTCAAACATTCATGTACTTAGAGAAGGTTTGGGGGATGTAGGCGATATTTAGACCTCCTTCATGCTCAAAGCAATTCTTTTTCTTTGTACATCTACCTCTATAACTTTTACCATGACTTTTTGATGCACTTTTACCACCTCGTTGGGGTCTTTTATAAATCTATTGGCCATATTGGATAAATGAACTAGGCCATCTTGGTGAACGCCAATATCTACAAAACATCCGAAAGCGGTTATGTTGGTCACTATTCCTGGCAAAACCATGTTGGCAGTCAAATCTTTAATGTCATTTACATTTCCAAACTCAAAGCTTTCCAATTGTTCTCGTGGGTCACGACCTGGCTTCTTGAGTTCATTCAGAATGTCATTAAGGGTTGGTAATCCAACTTCTTTTGTTACATATTGTTTTGGATCAATACTTTTTTGAAGATTATGATTTTCAATCAATTGTTTCAAAGTGGTGTTTAGGTTTTTGGCCATTTTTTCAACCAAATGATAACTTTCTGGGTGAACCGCAGAATTATCCAGCGGATTTTCAGCCCCATGAATACGGAGAAATCCTGCAGCCTGTTCAAATGCCTTTTCACCGAGCCTAGGCACTAGTTTTAGCTCTTTTCTGCTTTTGAACTTACCATTTTTGGTTCTATAATCAATGATATTTTGAGCAATAGAAGGTCCGATGCCTGACACATAACTCAACAAATGTTTACTCGCAGTATTTAATTCTACACCTACAAGGTTTACACAAGATTCCACCGTGACATCTAACGATTCTTTTAGGTTTTTTTGATCAACATCGTGTTGATATTGCCCAACTCCTATGGATTTTGGATCAATTTTTACCAATTCAGCCAATGGATCCATCAATCTTCGTCCGATAGAAACTGCTCCTCTGACCGTCAAGTCTTTATTTGGAAACTCTTCACGAGCGATATCGGAGGCCGAATAAATCGATGCCCCTTGTTCAGAAACCACCACGGTCATCACAGATTTTCCTTTATCAAAGCTCGACAGTGCATTTTTTACAAAACTTTCAGTCTCTCTGCTTGCAGTACCATTTCCGATGGCGATGGCCTCAATTTTATGTTTTTCAATTAATGATCTTATAATTGCAGCCGATTCTTGCTGTTTTGTTTGTGGAAAAATGACCAAATCTTCTATTAAATCACCCAATTCGTTCAAAACTACAGTTTTGCAACCTGTCCGAATTCCCGGGTCAATCGACAAAACCCTTTTTTGGCCCAATGGAGCTGAAAGTAGCAGTTGTCGTAAATTTCCAGTGAATATCTGAATCGCCGCCAAATCGGCCTTTTCTTTCAGTTTATTGTCAAACTCTTTCTCTAGGCTGGGTAAGAGAAGTCTTTTGAGAGAATCTTCAATAGCTAAACCAACTTGCTGTTTAGGTTCTATAAAGCCTTGTAAATAAATTCTTTCTAGCAAATCAATCGCATATTGAAGCTCGATATCAATACTCACTTTCAGAAATCCCTCTTCTTCGCCTCTTTTTATGGCCAAATATCTGTGTGAAGGGATGGTACGACCAGCTTCTGAATAGTCGAAATAGTCTTTATATTTGGCCGCCTCCGTTTCTTTTCCTTTTTTGAGTTTTGAAGTCAAGATTCCGCTCTTTTCAAAGACAGTTCTTATCTTATTTCGAGCATTTATGTCCTCATTTATCCATTCTGCTATGATGTCTCTGGCTCCAGCCAGTGCTTCAGCCGTATTTTTTACTTTGTCAGAAATATACTTTTTTGCGATATTTTCTATATCTCGGTCTTTCTGGCCAAAAATAATCTTTGCAAGCGGTTCTAAACCGTTCTCAATGGCTATCGTTGCTCTGGTTTTCTTTTTTTGCTTGTATGGCAGATATATATCTTCTAATTCGTTTACAAAAAGTGCATTCTTTAAGGAGTTTTCGAGCTCGGGCGTTAGTTTTCCTTGTTCCAGGATAGATTTCAGAATGGCCTCGCGTCTTTTATCGGCTTCTATGAATTTTTCATGAAGCTTCTTTATATCCAATATTTCTACCTCGTCGAGGCTCTCAGTTACTTCTTTTCTATATCTGGCTATAAACGGCACCGTGGCACCGTCGAGCAACAATTCTACCGTTTTTGTGATTTGAGATGATCTAAGTTTGAGTGTTTCACTCGTATATTGAATTTGTTTGGCGGTCATTCCAACTATTTGTTTTTATTTTTGGTCTTCATTACAAAAATCAGAAGATTTTCTCGAAAACAAGTTTCTCTGAAGGCTTTATTTTTGAAGAAATTTGCAATCACCTGACAGATATTAAATTATAAAATGATCATCTCATGAAAAATACATTGATTCTATTTTTATCAACATTTTTGGTTTCTTCTTGTGGATTTATTGACCTTGATCCAAAATCAAGCACAGATTTGTCCACGATAACAATTAAGTCTGGGCAGAGTTTTGGTTTTTGTATAGGTAAATGTCATGCTGAAATGACCATTAAAGGCCAAAATGTGGAGTTTTTAGTCAAAGAGCGTAATTTTGAAACAGGCGTATTGGAAAACAAAGAATACGCTTACAATGAAGTTCTTACCAAAGAAAAATTAGACAAAATCGGTAATTTGATTGAAGTAGAGAAGTTTTTTAAGCTTGATGAGGTTTATGGTTGCCCAGACTGTGCCGATGGAGGTTCTGAGTGGATAGAAATTACCACGGCTGATGATAAAACCAAGAAAGTGACATTTGAATATGGAAAAACCGTTCCTGAAATTGAAAATTTGATTAAATTGCTTCGCGAAGAAAGAGAAACTCTTCATACTAAGTACGTGAAGTAAACATTAATGCTTGAATTTGATTTTCTTGTAATAGGCGGTGGTGCAGCAGGCTATTTTGCGGCTATCAATGCAGCTCAGAATTTTCCCAATATAAAAGTTGCTATTTTAGAGAAAAACCGTGAGGTTTTGCAAAAAGTAAAAGTCTCGGGAGGAGGGAGATGTAATGTAACAAATGCCATCACCCAGCCTATAGAGCTAATAAAAAATTATCCCCGAGGCCATGACTTTTTGTTAGAACCTTTCGAAAGATTTGGCTCAAAAGATGTTTTTACCTGGTTTGAAAAACGGGGAATTCGACTCAAAACAGAGAAAGATGGCAGGGTATTTCCAGAAAGTAATTCTTCTCAAACTATTATTGACTGCTTTTTGTACGAATCTAAACCGATAAAGCTCTTTACTTCAGAAAGAGTGGAGAATATTGTTAAAAATGGAAGTTTTTGGGAGGTTTCCACCAATTCTGAGAAGACTTTTGTTGCAAAGAATCTGCTCATAGCCACAGGAAGCGACAAAAGAATTTGGGAGATTCTAACCGATTTGAATTTTAGAATAGCACCACAAGCTCCGTCGCTTTTTACCTTCAATATTAAAGACGAAAAACTTAACGATTTACAAGGAGTAAGTTTCTCAGCTTGCTCGGTCAAAATTCTTAATTCTAGCTTTGAGCAGTCTGGTCCTTTACTCATTACACATTGGGGATTATCCGGTCCGGCTATTTTAAAGCTCTCAGCTTGGGCCGCTTTAGAACTGAAAGCCAAAGATTATGTTTTTAAAATTGCTATAAATTGGCTTCCAGAAATACAGAAAGACAAGGTTTTGAATGAATTCAGGCTAAATCTTGAAATAAACCCAAAGAAAAATGTTTTGGCCAATCCATTGTTTGGTCTTACGGCTAGATTTTGGAAATACATTTGTGAAAAAGCCGGAATATCTGAGCATCAAAAATGGGCGGAGACCGGCAAAAAGCATTTTCAGGCTTTGTCAGAAAATTTACTTTCTGCCCAGTTTGATGTAAACGGCAAAAGTACTTTTAAAGAAGAATTCGTCACTGCAGGAGGAATAGACCTTTCAGAAATAGACCCCGAAACTTTTTCTTCTAAAAAACACGAAAACTTGTTCTTTGCAGGTGAAATTTTAAACATTGATGCAGTTACAGGTGGTTTTAACTTTCAAGCTGCTTGGACGGGTGGCTGGCATGTTGCCCGGGCCTTACGTTTTTGATAATAAACTTCCCAAAAACATCGCTAAAAGGCTTACTATGAAGCCGAATATGGCTGGTGGAAAACTTAAGTCTATATTTACAGCCACTATCCACGACATTGTTCCGAGAATCATAGACAAAATGGCTCCAGTTTTGTTGGCTTTCTTCCAATATAGTCCGGCTGCTAGCGGTACAAACAATGCTACCAAACTCAGTGCTGAAGCTTCGCCCACGAGTTCGTAAATATTCGTTTTTATGAATGTCATAGCTATAGCAACTATTGTGATAAGTATGGTAGAATAACGCATTATTTTTAAAAGGTCAGCGTCGGACAGCTTTTCACCAAAGTAAGGTTTTATTAAATTTTCGGCTACCACGGTGGCTGGAGCCAATATGGCTGCACTGCAAGTACTAAGAATGGCTGAGATTAAAGCCCCGAAGAACAAAACCTGAACATATATGTTTGAATGACTCAGTACCAAGTCTGGGATAAACATCTGGTTGTCTGCTTTAAGCAATTCAGGATGAGATATAGAGCCAAAAAAAACTACAGATAATGGCAAAAAAGCCACAGAAAGGTACATGAAGGCAGATATAACTGAGCCCCTTACGGCAGTTTCTTCCGATTTTGCTGATAAAACCCTTTGAAAAACATCTTGCTGAGGTATGGAGCCCCAGCCTATAGTTATCCAAGCCGAGAAATAGAGTATCCATGACTGAAAGTTGTTTTCTTTCGGGATTATCCTGAAAAAATCGGCCGGGACTTTTTGTTGAATATTTTCCATACCACCGGCTTGATGGTAGAAAAAGTAGCTGAGGTACAACAATCCCGAGATAATTAGGATAGTTTGGATGGTATCCGTTACAGAAATAGACCACATGCCACCTACATACGTATAAAATAAAACAACAGAAGAACAGATAAGAACGCCAATAAAAAACGGTAAACCCGTAATAGCTTGAAGAATTATAGCTAAAGCAATCAACTGGGCGGCTATCCAGCTGAAGTAGGAGGGAATCATGAAGATGGCTGATATAACTTCAACTTTTTTGCCGAACCTTTGTCCAAAATAGTCACTAAAGGTGTAGAGTTTCAATCTATAGAGTGGTCTGGCAAAAAATAACCCTATTAGTAACAAACATAAAGCTGCTCCAAATGGGTCTTCGATAACCCCAATCAATCCATGGCTGAGAAACTCCGAACTAGCACCCATGACTGTTTCTGAGCCAAACCAAGTAGCAAATAGACCAGAAGCTACTACAAAAGTGGGCATCTTTCTACCTGCAAGCACATAGTCTTGCGAGGTTTTGATAAATTTGGACGAAACCCAGCCAATTAGGACGGTAACAAATAAATATATTCCGATAAAAATTGATAACATAAATCTAAATAGCGAAGTTTTTCAAAGAAATAATGTAAATTTGGAATCAAAAGTAAAACATTATAAATATTCTTTTAAGCTGTGACCCATCTAATTGAAAGATTTACCGAGCATTTAAAAAAAGGAAAGTATAATTCTGCCACAATAGCTGCCTATCGAAACGCCATCTTTGTTTTTTATAATCATTTTAGAGATTATCCACAAAGCAAAATAACTGACGAATTAATATCCAACTACTTGCTTGGCCTTTCGAACAACAAGAATTCAAAGCATGATGCCATTCAGTCTGGAAAAGCCATAAAGTTATTTTATGAGGTTATTTTCAGTAAGAAATTGAATTTAAAATCAACTGGAAAGATAAAAGAAGAACAGGTGATTGATGTACTTAGTCAGACCGAATTGATTCAACTTTTTAATTCTGTAAAAAACATCAAACACAAACTTCTTTTGATGTTGGTGTATAACAATGGCCTGAAAGTCAACGAAATAATTAATCTCGGTGTAGAAGATGTTGATACTGAGAATTTTACACTTACAGTTAGAAACGAAAACGCCAAACGGACAAGAATTCTAAGGCTTTCGCCAAATTTGGTTTGGCATATAGAGAAGTACAAGCAAAAGCACAGTCCAAAGACAGTATTTTTTCCTGGCTCTGGAGGGGAGGGGTATTATTCAGCGAGAAATATCCAATTGTTTTTTCAAAAAGCAATGAACGATGCTGGTCTGAATAAACATGCTACGCTGAATACTTTACGTCACAGTTTTGCGGTGCATTCGCTGGAGATGGGTATGGATGTACACATTCTGCAGAAAATTTTAGGCCACAGCAATATTCAAACTACTACAGTCTATAATCAATTTGCCAAGATTAAAACCGAAGCGATCAGAACCCCACTTGAGAATATTGAGGTTCTGGGTTAATTTTTTTCCTTTCTGAGGCTTTCTATGTCAATTTTCTGGTGCTTTAGTGCGTTGGATTCCAAATCAACGTATTCTCTGCGTTTTTTTGCAATATCTACTGCAGCATAAATGGCATGTAACATAGAGTTGGCATCTGCAAGGTTTTTACCGGCGATATCGAAGCCAGTGCCATGGTCTGGAGAAGTTCTTATACCCATAATTCCAGCTGTGAAATTTACTCCAGTGTCAAAAGCCAACATTTTGAAAGGCGTTAGGCCTTGGTCGTGATACATGGCCAAAATACCATCATATTTTCTGAAATTTCCCGTAGCAAAAAAGCCGTCGGTAGGGTATGGACCGAAGATTAAATTTCCTTGTTTCTTGAAGTCTTCAATAACCGGATTGATAATATTTATCTCCTCATCTCCCAAAAGGCCATTTTCTCCGGCATGTGGATTTAGTCCTAAAATCGCAATTTTAGGTTTAGAAATTCCGAAATCAATTTTGAGAGACTCAAGCATGATTTTAAGTTTAGCCGAAATCAAATCCTTGGTTAGTTTTTTCTTAACCAAATCTATCGGAATATGGCCTGTTACAACTCCAATGCGGATATCTTCTGAAATCATAAACATCAAAACCTGATTTTTTTCGAACTCCTTTGCCAGATATTCGGTATGGCCAGGAAATTTAAAAGCCTCACTCTGGATGTTTTCTTTAGAAATGGGTGCAGTAACAAGCCCGTCAATATCACCCTTTTTCAGGTCTTCTGTAGCTCTTTTTAAACACTCAAATGCCAACTGACCTGCTTTCGGGTCCAGTTTTCCGAACTCAATCTCAAAGAAATCACCTTTTCCACAATTGATTAGATTTGAGTTTTTCGGATTGGCCTGTTTGGCATCTGGGATTGTCACATATTGCCATTGGTTGAGGTCCACAAATTGCTTGTATTTGCTCAAGTGTTTGCCCGAACCATATATAATGGGACTGCAAATTTTGTTTACTCTCTGTGTGGCCAGGGCTTTGAGAAGTACTTCGGGCCCTATTCCGTTTATATCACCTATTGTTATTCCTATTTTCGGTAAAAAATCGTTGTCCATTTCTAAAATTTCAGCATGTTTGATGCAAAATTAGCAATTTTTTCATGCTTATTTTTGATTTCTTTGAAATGAAAAATGTCATCTAATAAAATTATTAGAAAACTGTTTAGGTTAGGAATTCTAACTGAGTTTGAAAATGAGATTTTGGAGCAGAGAAAACCTCAAAGTAACTCTATTTTATTTCGAGAAAGCTTAAGTTTTTCTATTTTTTCTAATTGTTTTAAAAGCCTAGAAACCACCTCGCGAGAAGTGGCCAGCTCGGTGGCTAGCTCTTCATGTGTGCAATATAGAATTTTAGTGCCACCTGTTACCTTTATTTTTTTCTTAATAAGTGAGAGGAGTCTCTGGTCGAGTTTATTAAAAGCTATACAATCAATGGTTTCAAGCAGGCTATCGAAGCGTTTTTGGTAGGTTTGAAACACAAAAATTTTCCATGAATTGAATTTACACATCCATTCCTCTACTTTTTCGAACGGAAACACCAATAATTTGGTATTTTCTTCTGCCAATGCCGAAATGTCGCTTATTTTTGAAGATAGGCAACAGGTAAGTGACATGGCACAACTATCAAGACCCGAAAGATGATAGAGTAGCATTTCTTTGCCATTATTATCTTCTCTCAAAATTTTTATGGTTCCATCCAAAATAATGGGAACAGATTTAATGTATCCGCCGGCTTTCATGAGGTAATGGCCAGCTTCTATTTCTTGGTAACGCCCATGTTTTTCCATTTCGAGCAGTAATTCGTGCTCAAATACCCCTTTAAAGTGCTTCTCGTAGAAATCTAAATCTTTGTGCATCCAATCGTTTTAAAAATGCAATTATACGATAAATTACAATAAAAAAGCCTTCCGAAGAAGGCTTTAATTATTATGCATTTTGTTGATTCATTACTTCGGTTTGTTTCCGAATAGACTCCATGTGTATCAGTTTAAATAACTCCTCCACAACTTCAGGATAAAGATTCAAACTCTTGGCCCAGTCGGCTCTAGATTCATGCACTTGTTTCCATCTATTAAGCTGTAAAACAGCAACATTATTATCTCTCTTATACTCACCCAGTTGTTCAACAACAGACATTCTACTTGCCAAAACTTCAAGAAGTTCTCTGTCTAGATTGTCTAGTCTTTCTCTAAGTCTGTCCAATTCACTTTGGAAGTCGCTTCCGTAGGTTGCTTTTCTGAACTCAATAGATTTCAACATTTCTGCCAAAGCATCTGGAGTCAACTGCTGCGAGGCATCTGACCAAGCTTCGTCAGGGTTTCTGTGAGATTCTATAATGAGACCATCATAGTTAAGGTCCATAGCCCTTTGCGTAAGTTCTGCCAAATAGGCTCTCTTACCAGCCATGTGGCTTGGGTCACCTATCATTGGTATTTGTGGGAAGAATGTTTTAAATTCTACCGCTATTTGCCACATTGGCGAGTTTCTATATTTTGTCTCTTGAGCGTTTGAAAAACCTCTGTGTATTGCACCCATTTTGTTGATTCCTGCTCCTGCAATTCTCTCAAATGCACCTAGCCAAAGAGCCAAGTCTGGATTAACAGGGTTTTTGATCAAAACCGGAACGTCTACACCTTTAAGAGCATCAGCAAGATCTTGAACATTGAAAGGGTTTACGGTAGTTCTAGCACCAATCCAGAGCACATCTACGCCGTATTTAAGGGCCAATTCCACGTGTTGAGGAGTGGCAACTTCAACAGCAGTTTTAAGGCCAGTTTCGGCTTTAGCTTTTTGAAGCCAAGGAAGTGCTTCCTCTCCTTTACCTTCAAAACTACCTGGTCTTGTTCTCGGTTTCCAAACTCCGGCACGCAAGATATGAGCAAAACCATTGTTTGCAATTCCACGAGCTGTTTCTAAAACTTGTTCCTCTGTCTCTGCACTACAAGGCCCGGCTATAATAAGAGGCTTTCCACCGGTGTTTACCCAACTGTCTAAAGGTAAAACATCTAAATTTGCTTTCATCTGTAATTAATTAAAAAAAACTGACTGTGAGGCCAATTGTATATCCCTAAACATTATTATTTCAAACCTAATAGGTATCTTTGCAGCATCATCGACAAATATTTACTTTACATGAATCGCTCTCAAATTGACTTTTCTGACACCAAAATTGCGTTTGAAAATCAAAGTATCGCCAAACTGAAAAAAAACTATGTCATTTTTGCTTTAATGAACCAAAATTGGCTCGTAAAGATAGGCACTTTTTTTATTAAAAACAGTCTAAAAATTGGTTTACCCATAAAAAAAATAATAAAAAGCACTATTTTTGAACTTTTTTGTGGTGGTGAAACCATAGAAGATTGTAAAAATACAATTGAAACACTCCATAAATTTTCAGTGGGCACTATTTTGGATTATTCCGTTGAAGGCGAGGACGATGAAGCGAGCTTTGATGCCACTGAAACGGAGGTACTAGAGTCGATTTCGTATGCTCAACAGTACAGAAATGAAATACCATTTTCTGTATTTAAGATGACAGGCATTGGTTCGAGAGATTTAATGTCGAAGGTTCAGGCAAACTCTTCGCTTTCAGAGTTAGAGGAAAAACAATGGCAGAGTTTTAGGATTAGATTTGATAATATTTGTAAAAAAGCTGCAGAGTCGAAAGTTAAATTATTTGTAGACGCAGAGGAAACTTGGATTCAGGACATAATAGACCGATTGGTGCTGGAGAAAATGGAATTTTATAATGTGGAGGATGCGGCCTATGTATTCAATACTTATCAGCTTTACAGAAAAGAAGGCTTAAGCATTTTAATGCAACATATTTCGAAGGCCAAAAATGGTGGTTTTAAAATTGGTG
The DNA here is from genome assembly GCA_035299025.1 of Leadbetterella sp. Lineage (GTDB taxonomy): Bacteria > Bacteroidota > Bacteroidia > Cytophagales > Spirosomataceae > Leadbetterella. The sequence continues at coordinate 1,160,815 of DATGXK010000007.1, read as the reverse complement.
CCAAGTTAGTTCGCGGAGCCTACATGGAAAAAGAGCGGAAAAGGTCGCAAGAAATGAATTATGAAGATCCAATAAACGAGACGAAAGCAAAGACCGACGAGCAGTTTAATCTTGCATTGGAGGCTTGTATGGACAATTTGGAGACTGTCAGCGTGTGCTCAGGTACCCACAATGAGACCAGCTGTAAGCTAGGTGTGGACTGGTTGAATAAAAAAGGTTTGGATTCTGGAGACCAACGTGTTTATTTTGCCCAACTTTTGGGCATGAGTGACAATATTTCCTATAATCTTGCCAAGAAGGGATACAATGTAGCGAAATATGTACCTTATGGACCTGTAGAAGCTGTAATGCCGTATTTGTTTAGACGGGCTGATGAGAATACCTCAATTGCCGGTCAAAGTAGCAGAGAGTTTCTGCTGTTGAAAAAAGAACTAAAAAGAAGAAGTAAAGAAAAAATATGAAGTTGTCTTATAAATATTTCCTATTCACAGTCTTATTAATAATTATTGACCAGATTCTTAAGCTTTGGATGCACTATGTGGTGGTTCCGCAGCACTTTGGCAATATTGATATCGTACCTGAGTTTCTGAAGCTCCACTATGTCACAAACCCCGGAATGGCCTTTGGAATAGAACTTGGAGGTGATTATGGAAAACTTATTTTGACGACATTTAGGCTCATTGCTATGGTGGCAATTGGCTGGTATCTCAATCATCAAGCTCAGAAAACACCTGATAATGGACTTCTTTGGGCCATTGGAGCTATTTTGGCAGGTGCTATTGGTAATTTGATAGATAGTATTTTTTATGGTGTTCTATTGCCAGGAAACGCTATAAGTGGTGCCTCTACGCCATGGTTTCATGGTCAAGTTATAGATATGTTCTATTTCAATTTTCTGGATGGTGTATGGCCTAACTGGGTGCCTATAGTTGGAGGTAATTATCATTTAACGCCTATATTCAACTTTGCAGACGCATGTATTTTCTGTGGTGTGGCGGCTATTTTGATATTTCAAAAGAGGTTTTTGGAAATGAAACCTCTAGACGACGATTTTGTGAAGCACATGACAGAGGAGGAACCAGAAGTTGAACAAAATATAGAAAACGAAAAAAACACTAATAATACAGAAGACAAATGAATATTCTTGGAAAAAATACTTTGAAATTTCTAAAATTGGGAGTGGCACTATCAATTTTGACAGCACTTTTTATGTCATATCAGGTTCCGGTGAGTTTCTATAAAACGTTTAAATTGATATTTTTAGCTTTGGCTTTAGTTGGAATGTTTTTGGTGATGAATTTCAAAGCAGAGCAATCCAAAAGAATATGGAATATCGTATTGAGCTTAGCTATTTTGATTTTGACAATTTTTACATTCTTAGAAAAGGGCTGATTTATATTGGATGATATTGAAAGAAAAAGGCCTGATAATATTACGTTATCAGGCCTTTTCGGTATGTTATATTTTAATTTATTCTTTAACTTTCTTTGGAATAATTAGTTTTTCACCTCTCTCAGCAAAATTTTTGGATTTACCATTGGCCGCCATAAGTCCTACAACGGTTATATCATATTTCTTGGCCACTACCTTAAGTATATCTCCTGGCCCTACCACATGATACCCTTGTATAGGAACAATCAGTTTGGTAACTCCGACTTTGATACCGTTAGGCTCAATTCCAGGATTCAGTTTCTTTAGGGTATTGGCCGAAACATTGAATTTATTTGCAATTCCATAGAAAGTTTCGCCATCCTTTACGGTATGCGAAAGTTTTTCGCCACTAACGTTCAAGGCCTTTACTTCTTCCTTGGCTGCTTCTTTAGTTTCCGCTTTTGGGGCTTCTGCTATGGTTGGTTCTTCTTTTTCAGCTGTTACTGTTGACGAAGAAACCAATGTAGTATCTGTGTCAACTACCACAGAATCTTGGTTTTTTTCTACCACCACAGCGTCTTGGTTAAGATCTGTTACTTTAGATGCATCGTCGGACATTAAGTGCCAGCCAGCATATAGTAATAAGCAAATGATACCAACAAGTACCAATAATACGGCCATTGGAAGGCCACTGTTCGGGGTTTCGGGTTTGGGGTTTCTGTCTTCAAATTCCATTATTTTGCACTTTTTAATTCTAAATTCATTTCGTTTACTTTATCTTTTAGTTCTGCTTTATAGTTATGTAGTTTTTGTCTGATTTCCGTATCGGCCGTGCTCAAAATTTGAATAGCTAGAAGACCCGCATTCATCGATGCATTCAATGCCACGGTGGCTACAGGTACACCGTTTGGCATTTGTAGAATTGATAGGACTGAATCCCAGCCATCTATTGAATTGCTGGACTTAACTGGCACGCCAATGACCGGCAAAACAGAACAGGATGCAACCATACCCGGTAAATGTGCAGCACCACCGGCTCCAGCTATTATAACAGAAAGTCCTCTTTCTTCGGCTTCGGTAGCATAGGCAACCATTTTTTGTGGTGTACGATGTGCCGAAACAATCTCAATTTCGTATTTTATTTGAAATTTCTCCAAAATATCCACCGCACCTTGCATCACTTTAAGGTCTGAGATGCTTCCCATTATTATTCCTACCATAAATCTATTTTTTTGAAACTACTTTTAAGTTTCTCTGCACAAAATTGACCTTTTCTTTTAATTTTTCAAAATCATCAGCTAAAATACTCACATGCCCCATTTTTCTGAAAGGCTTGGTTTTCTTTTTGCCGTAAAAAAATGGAAAGGTGTTCTCTTGCCCCAAGATTTTGTCTAAGCCTAAAACCTCGGCATTGCCATCGTGATTTTCTTCACCCAGTATATTGACCATGGCCGCCATAGAAATGGCTTTTGTATCGCCGAGCGGTAAATTGAGTATTGCTCTCCAATGCTGGTCATACTGTGAAACCAAATTTGCCTTCTGAGTATGGTGACCACTGTTGTGAGGTCTTGGGGCTACCTCATTTACCAATATTTCACTGTCTTTGGTCAAAAACATCTCTACGGCAAGAAGCCCTACTAAACCGTAGGCTTCGGCTGTCTGAATGGCAATTTTATTCGCTTTTTCAGAAGTTTCGATAGAAATTGCGGCTGGTGAGAACAAATACTCAACAAGGTTGGCCACCGGATGAAATACCATTTCTACTACCGGAAAAGTAGTGATTTCTCCATCTGAATTTCTGGCCACTATTACAGCTAATTCTTTTTCGAAGTCAACAAATTTCTCTAAAATACCCTTGTCATCAAATCCTTTGTGGATGTCATTTTCGGTCCTGATGGTTTGCACACCTCTGCCATCGTATCCGCCAATTCCTATTTTATTTACTGCTGGTAAGAAACTTTTGTGTTCCAGAATGTCAGAAATACCATCTACTAAAATAAATTCGGAAGTGGGAATGCCATGCTCTTTGAAGAAAGTTTTTTGCGTGCATTTGTTTTTAATGTTTTCTACAATATGGGGCTGCGGAAATACTTTTTTACCTTCAGATTGTAGTTTTTTTAGGGCTTCAATATTGACATTTTCTATTTCTATTGTAATAATATCCAAGTCTTTGCCGAAGTCATAAACGGCCTGAAAGCTAGAGATGTCACCTTTTACAAAATTCGTAGCGATTTTGCTGCAAGGGCATTCACCATCGTTATCCAGTACACTGATATCAAGATCAAGATCCAGAGCGGTTTGAATAAGCATTTTGCCTAATTGGCCACCGCCCAGAATCCCTATTTTTTGCGAATTGTCAAAACTCATTTTATTTCGAAATCTTTGGCTTTCAGTCCTTTGTTTAGTTTTATTGATTGCAATTCATTAGCGATTTCACCCATTTGGGTGGCTTGTTTTTTTACAGCTGCGAAAAGGATTTCGCTGCCTTTGAATGCTTTATAATTTTCGTAAATAACTGTAGATTCGAAGGATCCTCTGGGGCTTTCCATTTTCACCCAAGTCTTATCTTTTAGACCCGTTTTGGCATTGTAGTAGTCTTTCCATGTTTTTCCTTCAGGGTCTTTGAATTCTATCACATAAAGGTCTCCTTCCTTGGCTAAAAAAGTTGACGAAAATCCTTGATTTTTATAGTCTATTTCGAAAAATGGGTTGGATTTTAATGCTTCGGCTTTGGCGGCATTACCCGTTTTTGGTGCTTGGTTTCCTTGGTTACCAAAATTACTTTTTCGAGCCAGTTTTTCACCATCATAGATAGTAGACATCAGCTCCATACCATTCGAAAATACGCTCATATTGTATTTAAAAGGAAACTGATATTTGATTTCGGTCTCAGCAACACCTCTTGGAGATTCAGAAGTATAGCTCATAACCATATCGGTAATATTTCCGGCGTTGGCTTTTATTTTAGTGACTTCCAGGTATTTATCTATAACTTGGTCGGCTGTAGTGAAATCCTGGGCTGTGGCGGATACAAAACAAAAACAAAAAATAGCAAGAATAGTCGCTTTCATAATTGTAGGTGATTTTGTTTAAACAATGTTTAGAACTTCAAAGTTAGTTGAAATAATGTGATATATGAAAGAAGAAATAGCTATATTTTGGTTTAGAAGAGATTTGAGATTAGACGATAACGCCGGACTTTATCGTGCATTCAAATCAGGATTTAAGGTGCTGCCGATTTTTATCTTTGATACCAATATTCTGGACAAATTGGATATTAAACACGACCGTAGAGTAGACTTTATACACCAAGCTATTCACGATATTAAACTAAAGTTAAATGACTTGGGTTCTGATATTCTGGTAGAAGTTGGAAATCCTCTGGAAGTCTGGAAAAGTTTGTTTCAGACAAAGACCATTAAAGCGGTTTTCTGTAATCATGACTATGAAAAATATGCCATAGACCGAGATAAAACTGTAAACGATCTTTGTCTGGCTCACGGAGCACAATTTTTCAGCTTCAAAGATCAATGTATTTTTGAAAAAACTGAGGTTCTTTCGGCCACAGAAAATCCTTACACCGTTTTTACACCATATTCGAGAAAATGGAAACAAAAGCTAAACGACTTTTACAAGAAATCCTATCCTACAGAAAAGTATTTTCATAATTTATTAAAAATAAATAACTTATCTTTTCCTGTCTTGCAAGAAATCGGTTTTGAAAGCACCTTTACAAAGTATCAAAAACCAACTTTGTCAAAGAATATTCTCTTGAATTATAAAGAAAAACGAGATTTTCCGGCGATTTCTGGTACCAGCAGATTGAGTATTCATCTGAGATTTGGAACGATAAGTATTCGTAAATGTGTTCAATATGCCCAAATGTTTGGAAGCGAAACTTGGTTGAATGAGCTCATTTGGAGAGATTTTTACATGAACATTCTGTCAAATTTTCCACAAATAAGTGAAGGCTCTGCGTTCAAGAAGAATTACGACAAAATTCCTTGGAGAAATAATGAAGTTGAGTTCAAAGCCTGGTGTGAAGGAAAAACTGGATATTGGTTGGTAGATGCCGGTATGCGTGAGCTTAACTCTACGGGTTTTATGCACAATAGGGTTAGGATGGTTGTGGCAAGTTTTCTGTGCAAGCATCTGCTAATAGATTGGCGTTGGGGTGAAGCATATTTTGCTCAAAAACTGAACGATTTTGATTTTGCGGCCAACAATGGCGGATGGCAATGGGCCGCGAGCAGCGGCTGTGATGCCGCTCCATACTTTCGAATTTTTAATCCAGAATCACAAACGCTTAAATTCGACAAAAATCTTGAATACATAAAAAAATGGGTTCCAGAGTATCTAAGTCCTACTTATCCGAGGCCAATTGTTGACCATAAAATAGCTCGTGAGCGAGCCTTAAAAGTTTATAAAGACGCTTTGAATGAAGCAGAATAAGAGTGATATTGCAGCATAATATTAATTTATGCAGTCTTTCTTAGAAACCGCGGCTCAGACCATCTTCGAAAACCATCAGAAAAACGATCTTCAGCATCTTCAGGTGATTCTGCCGAGTAGGCGAGCGGTGTTTTTTTTCAAAAAGGCTTTGTCCAACCTCTCTGAGGAGCCGTTTTTTGCTCCAAAAATAGCCTCAATTGACGATTTTATATTGACCACCAGCGGTCTGACTACACTCGACAATGTGGATATTTATTTCGAAATTTTCGAAATATTATCTTCAGTTGATTCCGGTCAAAGTTTTGAGAAATTCATGTCGTGGGTTCCAACTTTGCTCAAGGATTTCGAGAATATTGATTTTTCTTTGGTTGAAAACCCGCATTTATTGTTCAAATATATGAGCGAGGCCGACGCCATTAGTAGGTGGGAACTGTCTGAAGATTATGTATTTACATCAACAGCACAAAGTTATTTTAGTTTTTTTGATAAAATATCCATTGTTTATGAAAAACTGAAACAGAGGCTTATTCATGCCAAAAAATGTTACCGTGGAATGGCCTACCGCCAAGTGGCAGAAAATCCAGAGCTAGTGCTAAATAGCGAACTGAAAAAATACTATTTCGTCGGCTTGAATGCTCTAAGCAAAGCAGAAGAAAAAATTATTGAAACCTTAGAGAAAGCCAATAAGTCGACTTGTATTTGGGATACTGACGATTTCTACATGAATTCTCAAAATAAGGCGGGAAAAAAACTCAGGGCATATAAAAGGTCTGGTAAATTTGGAAAATGGAGTTTTCAGGGCAATTACCTGAAAGAATCGAAAAAAGAAATCCGTGTTTTTGAGTTAAATAACGATAGTCTTCAAACCAAACTGGTTTCTGAACTTGCACGGGAATACGCTTCGCAGAAACACGTGATTGTAGTTTTGGATGAAAATCAATTTCTACCTCTTTTGCTTCATATTCCTGCTCTTGATTTACCATTCAATATTTCAATTGGTTTACCTATTTCAAATAGTAAATTTTCCGAAATCCTGAAGTTACTGATAGAGTGTTTTCAAAATCATGAACACAGTGAGGAGATTAAAATACATCAAACTGGACTTTTGAAAATAATCCAAAATCCAATTCTTAAGTATTTAATAATTAGTGAAATAGGTAATGATAGGCTTTTGCAATTGCAAGAAAATGTGCTAAAAAGCAAGCGGGTTTTCTTTGATTCTAATTGGCTGAAAAACCATAATGTTGTTTCGAAAAGCTTGAATAGTTTTTTGTTGAAAGGTAACGTAAAACTTTGCATTGAAGCCATCAATGGCTTAGTTGATTCTTTTTTTGAACTTCAAATCCAAAATTTTTCAGAAATAGAATTCATTTTTGCCAATATCCTCAAGAATAAGATCAACCTTGTTTCTGAAAAGATGAAATCAGGAATTGACCTGAATTTTAAATCTTTTAGGGCCTTGATAGACGATTTGCTTAAAAATCAACGTGTCCCGTTCGAAGGAGACTCGGATACTCCACTGCAAATCATGAGCATGTTAGAAACCCGGTGTCTTGATTTTGATTGTGTAACCATCATGACCCTCAACGAGGGAAATCTGCCATCTGCCAAAAAGAGTAATTCGTTTTTCCCTTTTGATGCGAGTAAAATTTTTGGTTTGCCTCTATATTCTGACCAAGATGCCATAATGGCCTATCATTTTCTCAGGTTGCTGCAAAGAGCCCAAAAAGTTAATTTTATTTATCTCAATGGTGCTTCGGAAGCACTTGGGAATAAAGAAAAGAGCCGATTTATCAGGCAAGTAGAGGAGGAGCTGACCGTTTACAATCCACATGTTTCCGTTTCATATCCAAATTTAGTTTTCCCCGAATCAGGAATCGGAAGTGCCAAGAATGAAATCATAGTCAAAAAAGGAAGTACCACTTCTATCAAGGATTTTTTACGAAATAAAGGGCTCAGTGCGAGTTCTATAAACGATTTTTTGAGTTGTAAGTTGAGGTTCTATTGGAAATATTTGGAAAAAATCAAGAATGAAGACGAACTCAAAATTCAGATTGGGGCGGATGTCTTCGGTACAATTGTCCACAAGGTTTTGGAAAATCTTGATCAGCCTTATTTAGAAACTGGGGTGCAAATAGGCTTGGAGCAAATTAAAGAACAAAAGAATAATATTGTTAAAGAACTAGATAAAGCAATAGAAGAAGGGCACAAAGCCTTTGATTTTGGGTCTGGGATGAACCTCATTCTGCTTTCGGTAGTTCAGAAAATTTTAGAAAAGTATTTTCAAAAACGATTGGACGAATTTTCGGGGAATTTCAGGATTTTGGGTGTTGAAAAACAGCTAAATACATTATATAGAACCGAAACTTGTGAAGTGCTATTGAAAGGCGTTATTGACAAAGTGGAGTTGCATTCTGAAGGGTTACATATTGTTGATTATAAAACAGGGAAAGTGGTTCCGAAAGACCTGGAGTCATTAAAAGTGGGCGACCTAAACGACACTTTACTCGATCCTGACAAGTCCAAACTGAGGCAGTTGATTATTTATTACTTTTTGATAAACAGCAATTTAGTCGAATTGGAGAAAGCTTTTGGACAGCATATTTCTATGCCACATCTTCAACTTTTAATTTATTCTTTTCGAAATCTGAGTTCAAGCTTATTTTTCGATAAGGCTCCATTTGCCCATGAAGAATTGATAGCTTCAGTCGAAAATTTACTGCAGGTTATTACAGATGATTTGCTTAATTCAAATTCAGATTTTGCTCAAACCCAGGATAAGGAACAATGTAAATTTTGTGATTTTACAAATGTTTGTAAAAGAGCTTGACTTGCTACTCTTTGCAGATTTACTTTTTGTTGAGTTTATTTTTCGAAAAGCCGTGCCATAGATAATATTTCCGTATTGACGAGTTTCTTATTCTAAACCCTAAAAGAAAAACTAAAAAAAATATTACTTGCGAAACGGTTGAGAATTAATCACTTCCATATTTTCTTTTTCAAAACTACAAAAAAAAATAATTTAGCATTTGACAACACAGAAAAAAGCTCTATCTTTGCATCCGATTTAAGAACGACCAACAATTAGAGAGATGGCAGAGTGGTCGAATGCGGCGGTCTTGAAAACCGTTGACTGTCAAAGGTCCGGGGGTTCGAATCCCTCTCTCTCTGCAAAAACCCAGTGGAAACACCGGGTTTTTTTATGCACTGTAAATGTTCTTTTTTGTAAAATGTTGATTATCAGAATGTTGAAATGTGCAAGAAATGTAAATAACTCAGAACGAAGCAAAGTGATACTTTTGGGATAAATTCAGCTTGTTATTCCGATTTTACATGCCTTTTGATTGCTTCTTTTAATCACAATCCAATGTACACTGTTTTAAATGTTCATAACTATTTATAAGTCAATAGTTTGTAGAACGCGGGCGGCTCTTAAGCGTTAACAAGTATTCTTTTGGGAAGCTATTTTTCTTATTTTCTTTTACTTTTGAGTAAATTGCTACGAATAAGACAAGAATTAGGGTACAAAATAGGAGTATCATGTTATAATAAATTAATGGTTATATGCATAATTATCTAATTTTAAGCCAATTGAGAATTTTTGTTTAGTTTTTTTACCCTTTTTTTATAAACACTAGCTTTTTTAGGAATTATGTCTCTTGTTTTGGTGCCAACACCCATCGGTAATTTGAAGGATATTACGCTTAGAGCACTCGAAGAGCTCAAAAATGCCGATATAATATTGGCAGAAGACACCCGTACATCAGGTGTTTTGCTGAAACATTACGAAATTTCCAAACCTTTACAGAGCTATCATATCTTCAATGAGCACAAGACAGTACAGAAAATCATAGATATCCTCAAGGCGGGCAGGAAAATAGCCTTGATTTCGGATGCAGGTACTCCGGGTATTTCAGACCCTGGTTTTCTGCTGGTGCGGGCGTGTGTTCAGAATGACATAGAGGTTATTTGCCTTCCTGGTGCCACCGCCCTCATTCCGGCTTTGGTGGTTTCGGGATTTCCGACAGATAGCTTTGTTTTTGAAGGTTTTTTACCTGTGAAAAAGGGGCGTCAGACCAAGCTTACCGAGCTGAAGTATGAAAAGCGGACGATGGTTTTTTACGAATCGCCGCATCGTTTGGTAAAAACATTGGAGAATTTGGTGGAGTATTTTGGCGGGGATCGAACGGCATCTGTTAGTCGTGAAATTTCTAAACTTCATGAGGAAACCGTCAGAGGTACTTTGTCAGAAATTCTTACTATTTTTGCGTCTCGAACAATCAAAGGTGAGATTGTGATGATTGTTGAAGGTAATAATTCTAAAAAAAATAAATATGAAAGTTGACAACAAAACCGTTTTAGTTACTGGTGCATCAAGAGGTATAGGTAGGGCTATTGCTGAGGAATTTGCAAAAAATGGAGCTAACGTAGCTTTTACTTATCTTTCGTCAGTTGAGAAAGGCCAGGCATTAGAAGCTGAACTTGGACAATATGGCACAAAAATCAAAGGTTATCGCTCAGATGCTTCTGATTACGTCGCTGCTGAGCAGTTGATTACGGATGTTGTTGCCGATTTTGGTGGATTAGATATTTTGATAAACAATGCAGGAATCACGAAAGATACCTTGTTGATGAGGATGTCAGAAGAGCAATGGGACGATGTTTTGAGAATCAATCTAAAATCTGTTTTTAACCTGACCAAGGCTGCTACTAAGCCGATGATGAGAGCTAAGGCCGGTTCTATAATCAACATTACATCAGTTGTAGGTTTAATGGGTAATGCTGGTCAGGCTAACTATTCGGCCTCTAAAGCTGGTATTTTGGGTTTCACTAAGTCAGTGGCGAAAGAATTGGGCTCAAGAAATATCAGAAGCAATGCCATAGCCCCTGGTTTTATAGAAACTGAAATGACCGAAGAATTGAATGAAGAGCAATTGAAAGAGTGGACAAAATCTATTCCGCTCAAAAGAGCCGGACAGGGTCAAGATATTGCCAATGCATGTCTTTTCTTAGCTTCTGACGCCTCAGCTTATATTACAGGCCAGGTATTGGTGGTTGATGGCGGTATGTTAATGTAATCTTAAAATCCAGAAAAAAATATATAAATGAGTCCTGAAATAGTATCACAAACTCCTTTTTGGTACGTATTGCTATGTGTTGCCTTGGGTTTGGCGTTTGCTGCTTTTAGTTATTTCAGGTCCAAGGGTTTTAAAAAAAATCAGAAGATTGGCTTGGCTGCTTTGAGAGGTTTATTCACTTTTTTGGTGGCCTATCTTTTGTTGAACCCATTGATAAAAACCATTTCGAAGAATATCATAAAGCCCAAAGTAGTGTTGGTTTTAGATAATTCTAAATCAATGCTTCAAGGTGGTAAAAAAGCCTTAGATGGTGTTTTTGATGGCATTCTGGCTCTTAAGGAAAGCTTAACTGAGAAGGGTTTCGAACTTGAACTACGCTCTCTTTCCGAAGAAAGTATAGAAAACATCAAAGAATCAAAATTTGGGTTGGGTAAGACAAATCTTTCCAACGTACTTTCTGATTTAAAGAATAATTACGAAGGTCAAAATTTGAGCGATGTAATTTTGGTGTCGGATGGTATCATAAACGACGGGACTTCACCCACTTTTCAAAAGTATCCTTTTAATATTCATACTGTAGGTTTCGGAGATACCACGGTAAAAAAAGATATTCTGATTTCGGGTATTGCCGCCAATAAATTGGCATATTTAGGTAACAAATTCACTGTGAATGTGGACGTGTCGTCTTTTTTACTGCCAGGTAAAGCCTCTGTAGTAAGTATTAAAGATGGCTCCGGCAAAGTTTTGGGGCAAAAGCCCATAGTTATATCAAAAAATGAAGATTTTCAGACCTTGTCCTTTGAGCTTTCGGCAGAAAAAGTTGGTAAACAGAGGTATGTGGCTGAGATAAAATCTGTTGCTGGTGAATATAGCACCAAGAATAATTTCAGAGAATTTGTCGTAGATGTGGTAAATGGTAAAGAAAAAATACTCTTTCTGGCGTTTGCTCCACATCCCGATATAAAAGCATTTAAGAGTATAATCGAAAAAAACGATCTATTTGAGCTTCAGGTACAGATTCTACAATCCACTGAGCCAGCTCAAATTGGTAAAGATCCTTTTGATATCTTGATTTTGCATCAAGTGCCAGATGTTTATGGCTCCTCTACTGGTATTGTAAGTACACTATTGTCAAAGAAAAAGCCGACTTTTTTTGTTGTGGGTAGCAAAACCAACATTCCATCTTTCAATGGAATGCAGAATGTGATAGGAATAAATGCCCAGTTGAATAAACTCGATAAGATTTCAGGCCAACTCAATAATGCTTTCCAGAGGTTTAATATTTCTTCCAATACAACCGATTTACTGGAAAAACTCCCGCCAGTATCTGTTCCTTTTGGTGAATATAAGCCATTTCCTGGTGCCGAAGTCCTACTTTTTCAAAAGATTGGTAATATAAATACCGGCAGGCCGCTTTTGGCAATGAACCTGAGTGGTGCTGTTAATAATGCTGTATTTGTAGGTGAAGGTATCTGGCAATGGAGGCTTGAAGAATATGCATTGAGTGAGAGCCAAACTGAAGTTGATGATCTGATAGTTAAAACATTACAGCTATTGTCGATCAAAGAAGACAAAAGTAAATTAAGGGTATATCCCACTTCCGAGACCTTTTCGATAGACCAAAGAATCGGTTTCGAAGCCGAGGCTTACAATAATATTTTCGAGCGTATATACGATCAAAATGTTACGATGAAAATTAAAGACGAAAAGGGTCAGACCAAATCCTATAATTTTAAAATTACCAATGAGTCTTCTAGATTTGAGCTATCCAATTTTCCGGCGGGTCTCTATAATTTTGAGGCCAATGCTACAATTTTGGGCAAAAATGAAGTTACTTCAGGACAATTTTTAGTGTCTCAGTCTGATTTAGAAACCGAAAATCTAGTTGCAGATCATAATATTCTAAAAACGTTGGCAAACCAGAATAACGGCGATTTCGTAAACTACAAAAACATTGTAGAGTTAAGAAAAAGCCTAGAAACCAAAGGTCTAGTGAATAAAGTGGTAAGCAATGAAGAATTGAAAGACTTCATTAATCTGAAATGGGTCTTACTTCTGATCATCGCTCTTGCAACAGTAGAATGGGCTCTGCGAAAGTATTTTGGAGGGTATTAAGCCCCTTAAGACAATACTAAGCTTGGCTTTGTTTTGGCTGTAAACCTGCGTTTTACATTCTCTATATCCAATTTGCCTGCCTTTTCTAGTCCAATAAAAATTTGATTCACCATTTCCAATAGATTGTCTACATCTTGAATCGTTAGAAACCTAGACAGTGTTATTCTGATTCCTGTCTTGTTTTTAGGAACACTCGGAAAAGTACATGGCGAGACATAAAAGCCGTTGTCAAGCAACATTTTTGCGGTAAATGCCGTGTTTTCTGTTGTTCCTGTTCCAATGAAAAAAATCGGCGTTCGGTAGTTGCCACTCAAAGGAAGGTTTAGTTGATTTGCCTTTTTCCAGAAGTACTCTATTTTTCTTTTCAAGTCAAGCTGAATATCGGCAAACTCAGGTCGCATATGTATCTCAGCCGATTTTATTGCAGCAGCAGCAGCAGCAGGGTGGGGTGGTCCTGAAAATATCATCGTTTTTCCTAGATTTTTTACAAGTTCCTTGGAGGCTTTGTCTGGATATACCATCAATCCGCCACCTGTACCAAAGCCTTTGGACATCGACATTCCGATGAATAGTTTTTCATGGAAAGGTATTTCGTTCAGAACGTATCCAACACCTTTTTTGCCCGTCCAACTTGTGCCATGGGCATCATCTGCATAGACATAAAACTGTTCGTACTTGTTCATCAAAACCTCAAGCTCTTTCATAGGTGCACCGTCGCCCATCATAGAATATATGCCATCTATCATGTACCATATATTGTCATATTTTTTGCTTAGTTCCTTTATTCTGTCCTCCAGAAGTTCGAGTTCATTGTGCCTTAAAAGTTCTACATGATCGCCATTGTTCCGCATCATATTTACAGCAGTTTGCATGCTACTGTGTACGTAATTATCTAAAATTATGGCGTCGTTTCTGCCGATGAGTATCGGGAGATTGGAGATATGAGCAAAAGTAGTGGATGTGGTCACGTTAACGGGTTTGTCAAACATTTCCTCCAGCTTTTCTTCCATTTTTTCGAAAAGCTCAAGCCCTGCAAAAGTTCTGGAAGACGAAAAATACATGCCATATTTGTCAATTGCATTTTTGGCCGCCTCCTTTATTTCCGCATTTTGGTCTAGGCCCATATAGCTGCAGTTTCCAAAAAACAAAGTCTCTTTTCCGCCCAGATTAAGACTTCTTCCATCATATTTTTCATTTTTGCCAACGGCCCTAACAATTCCTAAACTACGCCCGTATTCAAATGTGGAATTTATTTGTTCAAGTTCTTTAGTAATTTTTTTCATCAATAAATAGTTTTTTTAATGATGATAAGGGCAATGACTATACCAATATTTCCATAATTTCGGAGGAATTGATTTAGGTCAACAACTTTATTTGTCTCTTTCTTCTTATATGCAATATTGGTTTCTTTTACGAATATTATTCGATTTTAATAAAAAAACTGATTTGGATAAAATAAAACTGAGTAAAATCGTTTTGTATTTTTGTAAAAAAAAATCAAAATTTGAGAAGTTCCCTTTCCTTTCTGTTTATTGTTGTTTTGCGTTATGGCATTGCACAAACTCCTATAGAGCCACAAAGTATTCCTGTAAAACCCGTAGTTTTTGAGAAAAAGGCTTCAATAATTAGTATTCCCATAGATATCTCAATAGACGATCTCCAAAGTCAAATAAATACAGGCATGCCCAATTTGATTTACGAGGATAAGAGTTTTGAGGACAATCAGAATGACGAGCTCAAAGCCAAAGTGTGGAGAAAGGGTAATCTAATTTTCACTTCTGTGGTGAATGACGTACTGACTTATGAAGTTCCGCTGAAAGTTTGGGCTCAAAAGAGAGTGTCGGTGCTAGGAGTGTCACAAGCTCCAGCTACAGAATTTGAGCTAAAACTAAAATTTTCGTCGAAGTTCGGAATTACTTCAGACTATAGCATTGAGACAGTTACCAATGGGCTAGGGTATGAATGGATTACCAAGCCTGTACTCAAATATTCGTATGTTGAAATTCCGATCGGACCAATAATCGGAAAATTGATCAGTAACAATCTCGCCACATTTGCAAAGCAAATAGATCAGACAATTAAAGAAAACTACTCTCTTAAGCCCTATGTTTTGGAAGCTTGGAGTACAGCCCAAAAGCCTTTCTTGGCATCTGAGGAGTATAATACTTGGGTAAAACTAGATCCCTTGGATGTTTATTTTACACCATTAAAGGCTGTAGGAAAAAGTCTGAAATCTACATTTGGCCTTAAGATTTTCGTCGAAACTTTAGTTGGTACTCCTGTATACACTCCCAAACAAATTTTAACGGTACCTAACTTAAAGTCTGTGGCAGCCATTGCTGATGTTTTTGAGTTGCAGTTGTTCAATGTAATTTCCTACGAAGAAGCCACCAAAATAAGTAAAAATATGTTTCTTGGGCAGGTTTATGACTTCAAAAACGGAAAGTATAAGATAGAAGTTACTGATTTGGAAATCAAAGCTGATGGCGATTATCTTTCACTCATTACCACCACAAAGGGTAGTTTTAAAGGTCAAATATTCTTGAAGGGAATACCCAAATATGATCCAGTTAAGAAACTGGTTGTATTAACGGAAACCGAATTGGACATTAAAACCAAAAATGTTTTGCACAAAACAGGGGCTTGGCTTTTGGAAGGTGTATTGGAGAAAAAGATAGAAAGTGAATTCGGCTTGCCAGTTACAGATATTATTGAATTCGGAAAACAGTCTGTTTTACAAACCATAAATTCCGAAATTTCGAAAGGAATAAAAATGAAAGGCGAAATATTTTCTGTGGTACCAGACCAGGTAAAGGTAGCCGAAAATGGAATTTTGGCCACCGTAATTGCCAAAGCCAAAGTAGAATTAGTTGTAAAAGGCATGTAAAATCCCTAAATTGCGACCGAAATAAGCTGACCTATCGCCAGATTTTTAGGAATTTGGAGGAAAGTCCGAACAACACAGAGCATCATGCTACCTAACGGGTAGGAGGGGATTTGTCCTCTACAGACAGTGCCACAGAAAATTACCGCCACGCCTTGGCGTGGTAAGGGTGAAAAGGCGGTGTAAGAGACCACCGGTAGACTTGCAAAACGATACGCACAGGTAAACCTCATGAGTTGAAAGACCAAATAAACCGACGCCAAAGAGCGGCTCGCTCAAGTCGGAGGGTAGGTTGATGGAGGTTTTGAGCAATCAAAGCCCTAGATAAATGATAGGATAGAACAGAATTCGGCTTATTAGCTTATTTCATTTTTTTATTTCAAAAATAATTACTAATTTTGCACTCCAAATTTAAAACAGGGACGGGTTCCCATTAATAAAATAACAAGCAAATGGCAGTTAAAATTAGATTAGCAAGAAGAGGTCGTAAAAAAATGCCTATTTATGACATCGTTGTTGCAGATGCTCGTGCACCACGTGATGGTAGATTTATCGAGAAATTGGGTCAATACAACCCACATGCTACTCCGGCAATCATTTCATTGAAAGATGATAGAGCTCTTTACTGGTTACAAGTAGGTGCTCAGCCAACAGATACTACAAGAAAAATTCTTAGCGTAAATGGCGTAATGTTTAAAAAACACCTTCAAATTGGTGTTGAGAAAGGAGCTATCACTCAAGAGCAAGCCGACGCCAAGTTTGATGCTTGGACAAAAGCGAAAGAAGAAGCAAGAACTCAGAAAATTGCTAAATTGAATAGCTCTAAAGAAGCTCAAAGATCTGCTGCTTTCGAAGCAGAACGTAAGAAGAAAGAAGATAGAATTGCTGCAATTCAAAAAGCAGAAGCTGATCTTATTGCTGCTGCCACTCCTGCCGTTGAAGAGGTTGAAGTTGCTGCTGATGGCGAAGTTGAAGCTGCTGCCGAAGAAGTGGTTGTTGAAGAAACTGCCGCTCCAGAAGCATCAGAGGAAACTCCTGCTGCTGAGTAATTGCAAATCAAAGCATTATACAATAATCCTCGCTCACGGGCGGGGATTTTTTTTAGTTAAAATATGCAAAAATCAGAATGCTTTTCATTGGGAAAAATAACCAAACCCCACGGGCTCAAAGGTGAGGTAATTATTTGGTTAGACGTAGATATTCCTGAAAACTATATGGACTTGGATGGCCTTTTTCTTGAAATAAAAGGTCAATTGGTGCCATACATAATTGAAGAACTACAGATCCGTGGCAAGAAATCTATCGTAAAGTTTGAAGATATAAATACTATTGAGGCCACTGAGGCCATAGTAGACGCCGAGGCATACTTGCCTATTAAAAAGCTACCAAAATTAAAAGGGAAACAGTTCTATTATCACGAGGTGATAGGTTACATGCTTCATGATACTAATACAGAAAAAGATCTGGGCCAGCTTAAAGCAATTTATGAAAGTACGGGGCAAGATTTGTTTGCAATTGACATAAATGAATCGGAGGTTTTAATTCCTATCGTAGACAATTTCTTGGTGGGTGTAGACCACGCCGAGAAAAAAATTACGGTGGCTTTGCCGGACGGCCTATTGGAAGTGTATTTAAATCAATAAACATTGTTCCTTGCCTTTGTTCAAAGTCGTTTGTGAAATGAAAATGTTTGAAATTGAAAAAACGAATTACAAATGAAGATTGATATTATTTCTTGTCAACCTGGGCTAATCGATGGTTTTTTTTCTCAATCCATCGTGAAAAACGCCATTCAGAATAATTTTGTAGAAATCAATACACATGACCTGAGAGCATTCGGTACCGGTAACTACCGTCAAATAGACGATTATCAGTATGGAGGAGGAGCAGGGATGGTTTTGATGATCGAGCCACTTGCCAGAATGATTCGCTCGCTTCAAGCACATACCAAATACGATGAAATCATTTACCTCACGCCTGATGGTGAAACACTCAAGCAGCGTGCGGTTAATAGACTTTCTCTTTCACAAAATCTACTTTTTATCTGTGGGCATTATAAGGGTATAGATCAACGCGTCAGGGACCTTTTTGTGACTCAAGAAATCTCTATTGGCGACTATGTATTGTCAGGAGGTGAAATAGCTGCAGCTGTACTTACAGATGCTATAGTAAGGTTGATCCCAGGTGTAATAAATGACGAAACCTCTGCTTTAACAGATTCATTTCAAGACGATTTGCTGGCACCGCCGGTATATACGCGTCCAGCAGAGTTTGAGGGTGTCAAAGTGCCTGATGTGTTGATATCTGGCAATGAGAAACTTATCAATGACTGGAGGCTTGAAAAATCAATAGAAAGAACCACCCAGAGACGGCCCGATTTATTGGCAAAATGATTGCATATTTTGAGAGAAATTTGTATTTTTGAAAGAAATTATAAGAATCTTAATTACGAAAAAAAATTAGAATCCTTCACCCCAATTTATGGCAGAAGAAAACGAAAATCAAGAGTCAGGTGCCGGAATCCACGGTACCATTATCCCGATAAATATAGAGGATGAAATGAGGGGAGCGTACATTGATTATTCAATGTCAGTAATTGTTTCCCGTGCATTACCAGACGTCAGAGATGGCTTTAAGCCCGTTCATAGAAGAGTGCTCTATGGAATGTCTGAGCTGGGCGTTTTTCACAACAGACCTTACAAAAAATCTGCACGTATAGTAGGAGAGGTGTTGGGTAAGTATCACCCTCACGGCGACTCCTCAGTTTACGATACCATGGTAAGAATGGCCCAAGAATGGTCTCTAAGATACCCATTGGTCGATGGCCAAGGAAACTTCGGATCTGTTGATGGTGACTCACCAGCGGCCATGCGTTATACCGAAGCACGTTTGCGTAGAATAGCCGAAGAAATGTTGGCCGATATCAACAAAGAAACCGTTGATTTTCAGCCAAACTTTGACGACTCACTTTCGGAGCCATCTGTTCTTCCGGCAAGAATTCCGAACTTATTGCTCAATGGTACCTCAGGTATTGCTGTAGGTATGGCCACAAATATGGCTCCACATTGTCTCAATGAAGTTGTAGATGGAATTACTGCCTACATAGAAAATCCAGAAATTGAAATTGAGGAATTGATGCACCACATCAAAGCCCCTGATTTCCCTACTGGTGGTATTATCTATGGATACAGTGGTGTAAAATCAGCATTTGAAACCGGTAGAGGAAGAATCGTTATCAGGTCTGTTGCCAACTTTGAAGTTTCTAAAACTGGCAAAGAGCAAATTGTTGTGACCGAAATACCCTATATGGTCAATAAGGCCAATATGATAGAGAAAACGGCACAACTCATCAACGAGAAAAAAATCGAAGGTATTTCCGACCTCAGAGATGAATCAGATAGAGAAGGTTTGAGGATTGTTTATGACCTCAAACGTGATGCTGTACCGAATGTAGTACTTAACAACCTCTACAAATATACTCAGCTTCAATCATCGTTTAGTATCAACAACGTGGCCTTGGTAAAAGGCAGACCAGTAACTTTAAATCTAAAAGATTTAATAAAGTACTATGTTGAGCACCGAATGGAAGTGATTACGCGTAAAACGCAGTATGAACTCAAAGAAGCGGAGAAAAGAGCTCATATTTTAGAAGGTTTATTGATTGCTTTAGACCATTTAGACCAAGTTATTGCCTTAATCAGAGGTTCAAAAGACCCAGATGAAGCAAGAGCAGGGTTAATGACAAACTTCAATTTGTCCGAAATTCAAGCCAGAGCTATTCTCGACATGAGATTGCAGAGGTTGACAGGACTCGAGCGTGATAAAATCACCGAAGAGTACAAGCAAATCAAAGAATTGATAGACGAATTGAACTCAATTTTGGCTTCTGAAGAAAAGAAAAAAGATATTATAAAGTCTGATCTTCAAGACCTTAAAACAAAATTTGGTGATCCACGTAGATCAAAAATTGAAATGGTAGGAGGGGAGTTTAATATCGAAGATATGATTCCTGACGACGAGATGTTGGTGACCATTTCAAGCCAAGGATACATTAAAAGAACCAATCTTGCCGAATACAAAACGCAAGGCAGAGGCGGTACGGGTTCTAGAGGTGTTAAAACCAAAGACGAAGACTACACTGAGCACTTGTTTATGGCTACAAACCATAATTATTTGCTCTTCTTCACCGAAAAAGGTAAACTCTTTTGGTTGAGAGTATTTGAGACTCCTGAAGGAAATAAAACTTCCAAAGGTAGAGCCATTCAGAATTTGATAAATATCGAATCTGATGATAAAATCAAGGCTGTTCTTAACGTAAAAACACTTACAGACGAAGACTACATCAAGAATAACTATATCGTGATGTGTACCAAAAAAGGTACAGTTAAGAAGACTTTGCTAGAATTATATTCTCGCCCACGTCAGAACGGTATAATTGCCATAAATATCAATGATGGCGATACATTGATTGATGTTGCCTTGACCAACGGCAACGACTACATCATCATAGCAGCAAGCCAAGGTAAAGCTGTTAGATTCCATGAGTCGGGTATTAGGCCAATGGGCAGAGGAGCCACCGGTGTACGAGGAATATCTTTGGCCGACGACGACTACGTAATCGGTATGATTTGCGTAAGTAGAGAAGATGCTCAGCTTTTGGTAGTTTCTGAAAACGGTTTCGGAAAACGCTCAGACATAGAAGATTATAGAATTACTTCCAGAGGTGCAAAGGGCGTTAAAACTCTCAACATCACTGATAAGGTTGGGAATTTGGTATCTATAAAAGAAGTTACAGACGAAGACGATTTGATGATTATCACCAATAGAGGTATAGCCATCAGAATTCATGTCTCTGACCTAAGAATTATGGGTAGAAACACCCAAGGTGTGAAGCTCATAAAATTGAGTGATAAAGACGGAATTGCTTCTGTAACACGTATAGTTAGAGAAGACGACGAGGAAGAAATCGTTGAAGGTGAAGCTACGATTGTGGACGATTCTGTGGCACCTAATTCTACTGAAAACTCGGAAAATGAAGAAACTTCTGGTGCTTCGGATGAAGAAACATCTCCAGAACCAGAGAATTAATGAATTGTTAAATACTAAAATGGGATAAAACCTATTTCAATTAAAAAGTCTAATAATAAACAAAACTCGATTTCTAAAAATGAAAAAACTTATTTTAGCATCATTTGTAGGGTTTACTGCCCTCAACGCATCTGCTCAGGCTGATCCTATGAAAGAGCTTGCTTGCAAAGGCTACGCCGATGCCGTAGAGAAAGGACTAAAAAATACTCAAAACGCAAAGCAAAATACAAAAAGTGCTACTTGGGTAAAATTAGGAGATGCATATCTTGACCTCGGACGTAACTGTAGCACGGACTCATTGGCAACTCAAAAAGCCTATGATACCTATGTGAAGGCCCTTGAGGTAGAGAAAGCAGCTGGTGGTAAAAAAGCTAAGGATATAGAAGATATACTGAAGTCTAAAAATCTAGGAGATGGCTTTTTGCAACAAGGTGCAGCTTATTATAATTCAAAGAACATGGCCATGGCGAGCAAGTTTTTTGGAATGAGTTCTAAAATAAATGATAAAGATTCTACTGCGGCATTGTATGCTGGTATTGTTGATCAATCATTGGGCAACAATGCATCAGCTATAGAAAGCTTCAAGAAGTATTTTGCAAATGGCGGAAAAGACCCTGCAGTATTTTACAGTTTAGCTCAAATTTATAAAATCGAGAAAAATTTCCCGGCGGCCATTGAAACTTTGAAGAAAGGTTCAGAGATTCATCCTGGAGATAAAGATTTGAAAAATGAGGTTATAAATACCTACATTGCCTCAAACAATATAGAAGGAGCTATTGGCGATCTAGAGAAAATGGTCGCTGCAGATCCAAATAATGTGTTGAACCTTGCTAATTTGGGGCTTTTGTATGACAGTAAATCTCAGGAGGTAAACAATGAAATTCAGAAAATTAAAGATCAATTGTCAAAATCAAGTACCACTGATCTTGAGAAACAGTTGGCCTCTGAAAAAGACAAACTTTCTATTTATGAAGCAGAAATTGCTACTTTAACTGCAAAATTGAAGAAAGAGCCTAAAACTGCAGCTGCTACCAAAAAGAGAATTGCTGAAGTTACAAGCCAAAAAGTATCAATAGAAGAGGGGATAACTAAAATCAATGGAGATATTGCCTCAAAGAAAGCAAGTTTGAGTAACAACAGCGATGTTAGTAAATTGCCAGCTTTGGAAGCCAAATTCAAAGAGGGAAAAGAAAAAGCATTGCAATACTACAAGAAAACCTTGGATATTGACCCGAACAATTATGATGCAAACTTCAACTTGGCGGTTTTGTATTTCAATGAAGCCGTGGAGATTAAAAGAGTTGTAGATGCCATGGATATGAAAACTTTCCAAGCTGAAGGAAAAGCGATTGAAACTAAAGCTTGTGAGCAGTTCGGTGCATCAAAACCGTATTTCGACAAGTGTAAATCTTTGAAATCAGATGACGAAGCAGTTTCAGAGAATTTGAAAAACTTAGAAAGAATATTGGAACAGTGTAAGAAATAATAAAAGGCCATCCAAATAGGATGGCCTTTTATTATAATATTTTATTTAACATAATATAAATTATAAAACAAATTAGGTTTTGAAAATAGAACTAATGTTTTCAAGAATATTTGAAAATAGAGCACGAAACTGGCATCCATTTTTGATTAGAATTTCAAGAAATAAGTTCAGATTAAAATATTTTCAAAACTCAACATCGGCCTTTGATTTTCTCAATGGAGTAATACTAAATTTGCTTGAGCAGAAGATTTGATTGGACTCGAACCAATAAACAATTACGATGGATCAAAAGTACTAAAAGTATTGTCGGAGTAAAATACTACAATTTTCTGAATACTTTTCTGGCCAGTTTTAAAGGCCTGAGAATTCAATATTTCTGGCTCATGGTCAGTGTTTCTATTTTCATTCAATTCTCGTGAGGAATAAAAACTGCTAAAAAGTGCGTTAAAGTCTTTATTTTTAACGATTTGAGCCACAATTTCCATGTCGAGGTCTTCGTCATCTGAGATCCAATTAAAGCCCAATTCGGGAAATCTTGAAACAATCTTCTGAATAATCTCCAAGCTGGGCTTATTGCGGCCTGAAAGTATATGACTTATGATAGGCCTGTTTACACCGATATAGTCAGCGAAGCGTGTAGAGGTTAGTCCGAGGCCGATAATTAGTGCTTCTATTTTATCCCTTAGGCTCATAATTTACAAATGTAAAATAAGAATAATTAACAAAAATAAATAATTATTTACAAATGTAAGCAATTGAAATTACAATTGCAAATCCAAGTAGATTAACAATTGTTATTCATAAGAAATTGATTTATAGATACCTATGAATATTCCAAGATAGAGAATTTTACAAAATGTTTGTCTAAAATATTTTTTCAAAATTAATTTGGAAATAAACAAAAGCCTTATTTACATTTGTGATGTCTTACGTGCTTTCACTTATAACATTGTGCTACACAATCCGTCCAATAAACACCGAAAAAGGGCAATCAGTAACTGATTCCCTTTTTTTATACCCATGCCTTTCAACAGAAATTGCTTTAAATAATTAATTCTGCTACCCTTTCGGTGTTTGTCTAGCTTCAAAGACTCAGCCAGGCACTAAAGTTGTGTCTTGTTATTGTTTCGTTACATCTTTAACATGTTTTATTTAACGATCGAGCTAAAGGTACTTTTGATAATCACAGATTTTAATCTCGACAGAATTTCGAAATAATTTTTGAAACTAAGTTCTGGATGAATTTTCTGACCAAGGGGAAAAAACTTTTTTTTAAGCCTGCTGTGTTGTACTATTTTAAGAATCACATTTGTATGATCTTGGATGACTGATTGCTGTCGGAGACTTTGGAGAAATTAGTATTTAGAATTACTGATTAGTTAAAAAGCATTAGCAAAACATTGATAAATACTAATATCAGGTTGCTAATTCGTAATTAGCAAAAAAAAAAGGAATAATACTGTTTAGTACTATTCCTATTATTTATCTTTCTTGAAGAATTAAACGCTTACATTATTCTCTCTAAGTGCTTCGTTTAGAGATGTTTTAAGGTCAGTGCTTTCTTTTCTCTTTCCGATAATCAAAGCACAAGGAACACCGTAATCACCAGCTGGAAAGGATTTATTGATAGTTCCTGGTATTACTACCGAGTTCTCCGGCACAAATCCAATGTACTGAACAGGCTCGGGTCCAGTAACATCAATAATTTTTGAACTTCCAGTAATAGTTACTCCAGCTCCTAAAACAGCTCTCTTAGATATATGAGCTCCTTCTACAACAATACATCTTGAACCGATAAAGGCACCGTCCTCAATAATTACTGGAGAAGCCTGGGCAGGCTCAAGAACGCCACCAATCCCTACTCCACCACTCAAATGTACATCCTTTCCTATCTGAGCACAACTACCTACTGTAGCCCAGGTGTCCACCATTGTGCCACTGTCAACGTATGCACCGATGTTTACATAACTAGGCATCAATATAACACCAGGAGCTATATATGAGCCATAACGAGCCACAGCTGGCGGTACAACCCGTACACCTAGTTCCTTATAATTGTTTTTAAGCTGCATTTTGTCATGGAATTCAAAAATACCAACTTCCTGAACTTCCATTTGCCTAAGTGGAAAATACAAAATAATAGCCTTTTTCACCCATTCGTTGGTTACCCATTTGTCTTCACTATTTTTATTAGCAACACGGAGCGTTCCATCATTTACTAATTTAACTACTTCATTGATTACATTAACCGTTTCAACTTCTTTCAGTCTTTCTCGATTATCCCATGCAGACAAAATGATTTCTTCCAGTTCTTTCATTTGTAAAAATTATAGAAATTATTTATTTATTAAAACTCAAGCAAAAACGATTTAATTGACTGATTATCCACTACTAAAGCCTAAAAATACACAGCGAAGTGAATAAAATAGAAATTATAGATAACTAAGCCAAATATAATTTTGTTTTTGTTGATTTAGATACAAATATAAATAAATAGAGTTAGTAATTGGTGTTAGTAATTCATATTTCGCAAAACCTAAAATTATTAGTATTTTATCTATACATTAGCACTCGCTCTCCCCTATTTAGCAATTGTATTTAAGCTCGTAATAATTGTATAATTTGGCACTCCGTGGTCGATTAAACTGAAAATATCTTGGATGAAATTGTAATTGGTATATATTATTTATAATTTTGCGTATCTTTTTTTACCAAAAAAATAATAACGAATGAAAGACATCAAAGTAGCAATTAATGGTTTTGGACGAATTGGTAAATTGGTTTATCGCCAGATTTACAATATGGAAGGTATTAATGTTGTTGCCATCAACGACTTAACTAGCCCGAAGACATTAGCTCATTTGCTTAAATACGATACTGCCCAAGGACGTTTTGACCAGGATGTACAAGCAACTGACAGTGCGATTATTGTTAACGGTGATACAATTAACGTTTATGCCCAAAGAGACCCATCTTTGATACCTTGGGGTGAGCATGATGTTGATGTTGTATTGGAATGTACAGGTTTCTTTACCAGTGCAGAGTCTGCTGCTGCTCACATCAAAGCCGGAGCGAAGAAAGTTGTTATCTCTGCCCCTGCGACTGGAGATTTGAAAACTATTGTTTTCAATGTTAACCATGACTTATTGGATGGTTCTGAGACAATTATCAGTTGTGCTTCGTGTACTACAAACTGCTTGGCTCCTATGGCTCAAGTGCTTGAGAAAGAATATGGTATTGTAAACGGTTTGATGACAACGGTTCACGCCTATACAAACGATCAAAATACACAAGACTCTCCACACCCGAAAGGTGATTTGAGAAGAGCAAGAGCTGCCGCTCAAAACATCGTACCAAACAGTACGGGTGCTGCAAAAGCAATCGGCCTTGTTTTGCCTTCTTTGAAAGGTAAATTGGATGGTTCGGCTCAAAGAGTTCCTACTTTGACTGGTTCATTGACCGAGTTGACTGCAATTGTTGGAAAATCTACAAGTGCAGCTGAGATAAATGCAGCAATGAAAGCAGCTTCAAACGAGAGCTTTGGATATACCGAAGATGAGATTGTAAGTAGTGATATTATCGGTATCAGATTTGGATCATTGTTTGATGCTACACAAACCAAAGTTTCTGTTGTGGGTGATACACAATTGGTAAGAGTAGTTAGCTGGTATGACAATGAAATGTCTTACGTTTCTCAATTGGTGCGTACAGTGAAATATTTCGCGGGATTAATCAAGTAATTTTTGATTAATGTCTCATAAAAAAAGCCTCTTTAAGAGGCTTTTTTTATGAGTTTAGCTTTTAAGTAGTGAATGGTGGCTCCTTTTTCGTTGAAAAGTTTTTCGTAATGCGTCACAATGTCAAAGTGGCCTTCTCTTAAATCTGAATTATAAAGATCGTGTGTGAAATCTAAAATTTCAAATTCAGGATCTGCCTGGATAACTTCTAAGGAATAATTGAAAAGGAATTCGCTATCGGTCTTTAAATGGAATATTCCTTCGTTTTTTAGGTAGATTTTATACAAATCCAAAAACTTTTGATTAGTAAGCCTTCTTTTCTCTTCTTTATCCCGAGGTTGCGGGTCTGGGTGTACCAGCCAAATTTCGTCAACTTCTTCAGGTAGAAAAAACTCATCAAGATATTGAATTCCGGTTCGCAGAAATGCCACATTCTTTAAGTTCAAGTCCATAGCCTTTTTACTTCCTCTGGCTATCCTGTCTCCTTTTATATCAACTCCGATAAAATTTATTTCTGGGAATTGTTTACTCAAGCCAACCGTGTACTCTCCTTTTCCACAAGCTAATTCTAGCGTAATCGGATTATTGTTTTTAAAGAATACCTCTCTCCAATTCCCCTTAATTGTGGTGTAAAGTTCCTTTCCTCTTTCTATTACGTTTTCTGCAATAATATTATGTTCAAATCGATGTTGTTTCTTTCGTGACAATGCTATAAATCGTTTAATTCTGCTACTAAATATGTACTTCCTCCTACAAAGATAATGTCGTTTGGCTGAGTTAATAATTTTACTTGAAACAAAGCTGCATTGACATCCTCAAAAATTTCGGATTTTATACCAAATTTTTGTGCTTTCTCTTGCAATTCAGTAGCCTTTAAAGCTCTGAAGGAATTGAAAGTTGTGAAATAATATTTGGCATTTTTGGGTAATAGAGATAGAACTTTATCTAAATCTTTATCTTTAACAAAACCAAGAATAAAATGTAGTACTCCAATCGGCTTTTCTTGTAGTTTTTTTAAGGTGATTTTTAAGGCATGCTCGTTGTGGCCCGTATCGCAGATTACTATGGGGGAATGGCCTATTATTTGCCAACGCCCCTTTAATTGGGTATTTTCCACAACTTTTTTTATTCCTGCAAGAAAATTTTCTTTGCTTATTGAATAGCCAAGTTTATTTAATAAGAAATAAGACTGCAGTAGACCAATAATATTTTGCTTTTGATATTCGCCTATGAGACCAGATTCTATCTCAAATAATTCATTGGATTTACGGTGTTTTATCACCAAATTGAGTGATTCTAAAGAGTCCGTTTCAGAGATTACCTCCAAGTTTTCTGCCGCTAAATGAAGTTCAGAGCTATTTTTCTGGGCTTCTGAAAGAAATACTGGGTAGGTTTCTGCATTATATTCTGAAACAACAACCGGAACTTTTTTCTTTATGATGCCAGCTTTTTCAAAGGCTATCTGTGGCAATGTATCACCTAAAACATCCATGTGATCAAATCCGATGTTTGTTATAAGCGAAAATATAATTTTACTAATTATATTAGTAGAATCAAATCTGCCGCCCAAACCCACTTCCACAACAGCAATATCCACTTTCTGTATACTGAAAAGTTTAAAGGCTAATGCCACCGAGAGTTCAAAAAATGAGGGTTCAATTTTTTTAATTAATTCTAAATGATTCTCAACGAAGTCTACCACAAATGATTTTTCAACCATTTGGCCATTTATTCTGAACCTTTCTCGAAAGTCTTTTAGGTGTGGAGAGGTATATAAACCAACTTTATAGCCACTTTCCATAAGTACTGAAGCCATAAAATGTGAACTACTCCCCTTGCCGTTAGTGCCTGCTATGTGAATGCTCTTAAAGTCATTTTGAGGATTTCCCAACTCATTCAATAAGGCCGTTATATTGGTGAGTTTGGGCTTTATGGCTTTTTTTCCAATTTTTTGAAATACAGGTAATTGAGAATAAAGGTATTCAATTGTTTCGGGATAGGTCATGGTATTTTATGCTCCTCTTGTAATATTAATGGTAATGGTACCATTTGAATTACCGTTCGGATTTCCCTCAGGAATGAGGTTTGCTTTTAGTTTTCTCTTGATTTGTTCCTTGTAATAGTTGGTGATGGATGGGCTTAAGGCACTTTCCAAAACCGTTATGGCGATGACCTCACCTGTTTCGTCTATTATAACTTTGAATCTTATTCGGCCTGTTTCGCTCGAATTATCTTTGGGTATATTAAGCGGACCTTTGTTTTTCCATCCTGAAATATTCACAGATGTACCACTGTTTCCGCCTCCCTTGCCAGGATTTCCATATAGACTCTTACCATCTAAAGTACCTCTCGGGTCTCCTTTATCGCCAACCTCTCCAGGTTTTCCGTCCCCGTTGTTGTTGCCTCCAACTCCGGATCTAGTACCAATAGTTCCATTTGAACCGGACGACCCTGAAGTTGGCTTTTTAAACAAAGAGCCATTATCTACTGTTCTTTGTGGCTGTGGTGGGGTTGGATTTGTAGGTTTCGCAGTACTTGTTGTTTTTGTGGTATTATCAAGAGACGGCTTGGCACTAGGCTTGGTTGTTTCCGCTGGTTTTTTCACTATCACTTTTGAATCTTCATCAGAAGTTAATATTTTGGAGGGTGCTGGAGCTGTCTTTACTGGTGGACTTATTGGTTTTGGTTCTACCGGCTTAACCGTTTTTTTTGGCTTACTTGTTTCTTTATTCTCAGCGGGTTTTACATCGTAATTATTCTTCGATGGGTTGGCTTTGTTTGTGGTTTGAATATCGCCCGAACCCACCAAATCAACCCCATAGTTTAGGTCTACGCCTAATGCAATGGGTTCAGCCACAGGTTCGTAAGCAATTTTTATCAAATAAAGCGACAACAAAATTAATGCATAAAGTACCACACTAATACCTGCAGCTTTCGCCTGGTACTTGTCTTTATCAATATCTTGTAATGTTTCCAATATTAAATCCGATTAATTATTTTCATAAACGGCCTTTTCGCCCGTTAATTGTTCTATTTTCTGCACAAATTCGTTGGCTTGTTCTGGTGAAGAAGCCGTAACAAACAACCTATATTTATTTCCGGAGCGTCTTACTTTGGCTGGGATACCATTTTCGGCTAAGTATGCAGCTAGATTATCTACATTGTCTTTTACTTTAAAAATACCGATACCAACGATATGATTTTCGCCTCGTCTTTCCTCCGAAGCGTCCGAACTACTTTCATTCTCTTTTCTATCTTCTTTCTTTGTTTTCTTTTCCTCTTTTTTTTCTTGAATAGATTCAGAAGGTTCGGAAAGGACAGTTTCTTGAACTTCGGCTAAAGAATCAATCTCTTCAACTAAATTCTTTTTTTCTGATCTGTTCTTAGAAGGTTTGATGAAGATAGTGTAGGCCAAAGTGGTTGTAATGAGTACTAAGGGAATAGCGTAAAGAAGAGATTTTAAATAGCTTTTCTTTTTCTGTGGGTAAGAGGTCTCCGCTGTTTCGCTTGCAATATCTTCTTTAATATCAGAGAAATATAGGGTTTCGTTTTCTTCAAAAGCAATTTGGCTTTCGGGTTTGGCTATTTTTTTCTCGGGAAAGAAAACTAGTTCTTGTTTCTCGTTTTTGTGAAACGTACCTAATTGCTCCCACTTAAACCTTTGATTTAATACAATTTCTGCTCTGAATTTAACCAAAAATGAATAGTATTCAGACTGGACACTATCAACAGAAATATTGTTGTTTCTTGCAATAGAATGGAGAAGTTTGTTTTCTACATCTCTGTCTATCAGTTGATTGAATACGATTTTCTTCTCAGGCAGAACAATTTGACCTTTTTTGTCGAAATAAGGCTTGGTGTATTCAGTTAAGAAAGCACCAATGCTAGGCAAAACTATAAAGTCTCGCTCTTCAATGATGGATTGTATTTCTTGTTGAATATTGAGCATTATTAGGAATTATTATAAGGCTACGTTTATGCCTGCAACAAAGTTAAGCCCCAATTGCGGATAATTGTAATATCTCTGATAATTTTGACCTACAATATTATTCAATTTTACGAAAGCCGAAAACTGTTTGCTAAATAAATAAGTAAATTCGGCATTTAAATCTACAATATCTTTGAGTTTGACAGGCTCACCGACTTCAACATCTTTGGCATATAGACCTGCTATATAGTAAAGATCAACAGACGAAACAAGTTTATTAGTAAGTGTAAAGGTATTGCCCCATCTGCCTGTAAACGATGGTCTGTGATATGGTTTTGTAAATTTCACAGTCTCATAATAATTGTAGTCAAGTTTGAGGTTGGACTTCCAATTCTCAAAGTTCGAGTATCCAATTTCGGCTGAAACATTCACAAAATCCGTTACTGCATCTTCATATTCGGCTTGGTATTTTGTAACACTTATGGGTTGGCCATTTGGAGAATCAGTTAAGCCGTCATATTTATTGAAGAAATAAAGGTTTTCGTATTTCCCATAAGAGATTTTAGTGTTAAAGCTTATACCATTGTAAAGCTCTCCTCTACTCCCGATGTAGAAATCTTGATTTTTATAGGTATTTTTAAGATTTACAGCCTGAACAATAAATGGATTTTCGTTTAGAAATGAATGCAGTGTATTTCTGATAATATCCCCATCAAAACCAATGAAAAAGTAAGTCAGAGAAGGTGTTTTATAAGAAATAGATGCTGTTGGAAAGCCTTTAGTGGCATTAATTTTCTCAATTTGTTCGTATTCGTTTACAGCTTTATAGCCAATTTTGGCTGATATTCTTCCAAAATCAAATCTGAAAGCTGGTTCGACTCTGTAAAGATTTCTTTTACGAACATTGTCTAGTTCAAAGTAATTGTCCGAACGTTGGGTCAAATATGCCTCGGCTGCCAACAGTGCTGTGATTTTATCTTCTTTCAGCGGAAAATAAGCTTTAAACTGTGTTCCCCAGTCTAGTTCTGATGCTTTGTAAAAATCAGAAAGAGATTTGATGCCCGTGGTTAATGAATAATCAACTTTGGGCTTGGGATTGGTGTTTTCGAAAGTAGCAGTGAAATTGTACAAGTTAACTCGCTGTTTGAGATCCTGTTGGGTATAATCGCGGTGCACAGTGGTATCATAGCCATAGAAGTAGTAGCCGCGGTTTTCATAGGCAGCGTCTAGCTTTAACTCATAATTATTTTGGTGATACTTGCCGTCTACTGAAATTTTGCTGTTGGAAGTTGCCGAATTTTCTGCAGCGATAGGGCCACGCTTTGTGGAATTATGCAGGCCTGAAATACCGTAAACAAACTTTTTGTTTTGATCAGAGTTTATGTAAGTTTCCGCATAAATTCTCCCGAAGTTACCTAAACCTACCTTGAAGTAGTTTTTATAACCTATCACATCTTCGTTGGAAGTTTTTTTCGAAACTGGGCTCACTACATTAGGCACAAACTTTGTTTCTTCTACTGCCGTAGGTTTCCGATCAAAGAATGCGTAAGACATTTTCTTTTCCTTTTTCTCGGAGCTTACTGCCGGAATTTTATCAATAATTCTGTTGGCTTTTGGCAAAACCACTTCTCTATCTTTGGTGATATTTATTTCTTCGTTAACGACAGGTTTTTGCGAAAAAGCATACCCTGAAACTAAGCTTAATAAAACTATGGACTTTAAATTCTTACCTTTCATTTATTTGATAGCTTTTAATTTTTGTTTTGCTGTTTCTACAGTTTCCTTGTTTGCTGAGTTCTCTATAATCGAGTTCAACGTGGCCTTGGCCATAAAGCCATCTTCTTTGGCGAGGTAGTTATCAGCTATAAGAAGGAAGGCCTTTTCGTACCAATAGACGTGATCTGAAAAATCATTAGCGAGCTCTTGAAGAGATTTAATAGAGGCGTCGTATTGCTTTTGTTTGAATAGCATATCTCCCAAAAAGTATTTGGCCTCAGCTCCAGTTACATCCTTCGCTAGGCTTATAACTCCTTCAAAGTCAGATTTTGCCTCGATAAATTCACGTTTTTGCATGTGAGCCTTGCCTTTAAATAGAAGTGCTCTGTTTTTTGCACCCAAAACTGTGCTGCCACCTTCTGCGATTATTTTGTTACAGAATTCAATAACCTTGTCGTAGGTACCTTTAAAATAGTACGATTTGATTAATCCCTCTTGGGCCAAAATTATTTCTCTCTGGTTAGATGTTGAGCTGGTTGCCTGAAGAAAATTCTGAATGGCATCCTCATAATTCTGATTTTCATAATTGATATTTCCGGCTCTCATGGCCGATTTGGTAAGGTATTCTACTTGATTACTCGTCACGATTTCAGAGTAATATTTTAGTGCGTCCTTTTTGTTGCCCAATAAATAATAGGATTCGGCGAGTAGGAAATTGGCTTCGCTCGAAGAGGTACTATTTGGATAAGCTTTCAAATAACTCTGAAGAGAGAAAATGGCTTTGTCATATTTTTCAGCATAAAATAAGTCTTTGGCAGAGTCAAACTGCAGATTTTGTACCGAATTTCCCCCTGGATTATTTGTTTTGAATTGCTCGGCAATTTCAAAGAATTCTTCACTCCTGTTTGTGGCATTCAAAGATTCTCGGATTCCAAGAAGTGCCTCATCGGCAAATTCGGTTTTGCCAAACTTATTGATAATTACCTTATAGTCGGCTATTGCCTTGTCGTGATTATCAATATTTGAGAATGAGAGAGCTCTTTTAAGCAATACCTGAGGCACTAAAGTACTATTTGGTTTTTTTCTGAGAAGGTCAGTGAAAATAGAAACTGCTGCAGCGTAATTGCTCTTGTCCATCTCCAAAATTGCATTCTGATATAGAGCATCATCTATGAGCCTTGAAGAGCTGTAAGTTTTGCTAAATTTCTCGAAAACCTCTTTAGATTCCGCATCTCTACCTAAAAACTTGAGCGTTAAGCCTTTCTGATACATGGCATAATCCTTATCAGTTTTATTTGTTTGTAAGGCGTTATCATAACTCTTGAGTGCCTGGCTATATTCTTTATTGGCCAAGAAACAATCGCCAAGCCTTACTAGGGCGTCTTCATAGTTTTGAGACAGGGAAGTTTCATTTTTTGCTTTTGTTCTAAATTCCTCAAAGAAACCTTGTGCTTTTTTGTAGTTTTTTTGATTGTAGAAAAGATAACCCAAACTATATAAACTTTTCAATCTTAGTGTATTGTCGGATGAATTGAGCAATTCGCGATATAATTCTTCGGTCTCAGGCTTTTCTAATTGATAGCTCGCTTCGGCTTTCCAAAATTTCGACTGTAAACCAAGGTTACTGTTGATGGTTTTTTTAAGTGATTTATCAAAATAAGCTATCGCACTTTCAAATTTTTCAGCATTGAATTCTAGAACACCTTGGTTGTAACAGAGTTTTTGATAGGCTTCTTCTATTTTCGTTGTTTTTCTTGTTAAACCCTCTATATATGAAATAGCCGAAATATAGCTGTTGGTTTCAAAGAGAATTTCGCTCAACAATTCGTTTGTTTCATCTATATATTTGCCTGATGGATAGTTTTTTATATAAGCTTGCAAATCCGAGATAGCTTGTTGGTTATTGCCTTTTTCTACCAAAACTTTAATATGGTTGTAAGTAGCCTCTTCGGTAATGTTCTTATCAAAAGTTTGTTTTCGGGCGGCATCAAAAGCAGCCATTGCCGAGTTTAGATCTCCTGCTCTTAGCGAAGCAATACCAAGATAATAGGCCGATTGTTGACCAAGTTCGGTATTTGCAGAAGCGAGATTCTTAAAAAGTAAGGCGGCC
Source organism: Leadbetterella sp. (assembly GCA_035299025.1). Classification (GTDB taxonomy): domain Bacteria; phylum Bacteroidota; class Bacteroidia; order Cytophagales; family Spirosomataceae; genus Leadbetterella. The sequence continues at coordinate 1,126,850 of DATGXK010000007.1, read as the reverse complement.
TTTTCGTAGTTCTCTACTTTATATAAACTATAGGCGTGTCTGAAAGTCACCTGGTCGGAAATTGTTCCACGTCTGAAGCCTTTGAATTTTTCATAATATGCCGCAGCTTTTTCAAAGTTGTTCTCAAAAAAGTGGACTTCTGCGGTTAAAAGACATAGTTCATCAATTTTTCTACCATTCGGGTTGGCTATAATGGGTTCGGCGTAGCTTAGCAATTCATCGTATTTTTTTTGACGATATAGAATCTGGGCTATCCAGTTTGGAACTTCCGTTTTGTAAGGATTTACGTTCTCTACCCTCTTGAGGTCAATGATAGCTAGGTCGTAGTTTTCGTTTTGAAAATTGATAACCGCCGCGTAGTATGCCGCATTGATGGCGTTAGGTGCCACAGTTCCTTTTACATAGTCAAACTGCTTTAAGGCATTCTTAAAATCTTTAAGTTGGTAGTAAGATAGAGCTAATTGATACCGAATTTCGTAGGTATCGAGGTTATCTTGACGGTTATCTAAGGCTTTTTCAAAATATTTTATGGCACCCGTGTAATCACCTTTATTAAAAAAACTTTTAGCCAAATCATTAAAAATGAGCTTTGCTTTGGGGTGTTCATGATTTTTTACCACAAAACGCTCCACTTCTATGTCCGCATCTTTGGCCTGAGAATACAAAGACGACAAAGCCGAATAATATTCCGCATTGGCAATGTTGAATTTGTTGGGATTGAGAGATTTTTCCGAAAGAGCCACATAGGTATGAAGTTCCTTTCTGGCAGCGGCGAAGGCTTTTTTCTCAAAAAGTTCGATGCCGTTATTATAGTGTGCTTCGAGTTGAGTATAGCTTAAAGTATTTTGAGCCGAAGTTTGGAAAGCAATTAATCCGAAGAAGATTATCAGGAATTTGATTTTCATAAGGGATTTTGATAGTAAAATTTGCCAAATTTAGGAAATTGTTCGCTTTTATTCGTAAAACGAGCTCCTAATTGTCTCAATAACATTTTTTTGCTACAAAACGTCTGAAAAAATTAAAAATTGTAGATTTGTATTAAATCAGAAATTTAACTCAATGAAATCAACAAATCAGGCTTTTTTGCTCTTTTTTCTTATATTATTTGTAAGTTTCAAGGCATTGTCTAATAGAAACCAACCGATGAAGGATCAATCACTTACTTACGAATTGGCCATGCCAGAGCCGAACACACATTATTTTGAAGTGAATATGCTTCTTGAAAATGCCAGTACTTCAGAAGAATATGTAGATTTTAAAATGGCCGCTTGGACTCCGGGATCGTATTTGATAAGAGAATATGCTAAAAATGTAGAAGGCTTTGAGGCCAGAGCAGGCCAGAAAGATTTGCAATATAAGAAAGTGTCAAAAAATACTTGGAGGGTATTCAAGGGTAATTCCAAACGAATTGAGGTGAGATATAGAGTTTATGCCTTTGAACTCACTGTCAGAACTGCTCATTTAGACGATTCTCACGGATATGCCAACGGAGCGGCGGTTTTTATGTATATCCCCGAAATAATGAAGGAAAAATCTACCTTGAAAATAATTCCACATGCCAGTTTCAGCAAAGTGTCTGTCGCTTTGCCCATGGTTTCGAAGTTTACTTATGAAGTCAAAGATTTCGACACACTCGTAGACAGCCCCATTGAAATCGGTAATCAGGAAATTTTGGAATTTGAAAGTATGGGTGTGAAGCATGCGATAGCCAATTATTCTTTGGAGCCTTTGAAGTATAACAAGGATGAGGTCATTTCGGCATACAAAAAAGTAGTAGAGGCCAGTGCCACGGTTTTTGGAGGTAAACATCCTTGTCAGAATTACCTTTTTATAATTCATCATTTGCCCGGGGCCGGTGGCGGATTAGAGCACTTGAATTCTACAACTTGCCAAACTTCGCCAGATGCTTATGAAAACAAGGACAAATTCATTGGCTTTATGGGATTAATCGCTCATGAATACTTTCATCTGTGGAACGTAAAAAGATTGCGACCGGTGGCATTAGGGCCTTTTGATTATGAAAACGAAAATTATACAAACATGCTCTGGGTTTCTGAAGGCTTTACCTCTTATTATCAGCATGATATATTGAGAAGAGCTGGTTTGATCGATGAAAATAAGATGCTTTCGCAAATAGCTTATGGTATAAATTCTATTGAAAATACTTTCGGAAATAAAGTTCAGTCTGTGGCTGAGGCTTCATGGGACGCTTGGATAAAATATTATAGACCAAATGAGAACTCCAACAATTCCACAGTATCCTATTATACAAAGGGCGGGGTTATAGCAAATATTTTAAATATCATTATAATAGGTGAAACAGATGGGGAAAAGAGCTTGGATGATGTTTTAAGATTGTTATACAGAGACATATATCTTGCAAAAGATACCGGTTTTACTGATGAAGAATTTAAGAAAGCTTGCGAGACTGTTGCAGGAAAAGATTTATCAGCTTTCTTTGAAAACCATATCTATGGTGTTGAATCCATTGATTATGAGAAGTTTTTTGAAAAAGTAGACATGAATGCCGTTTTTGTAGATCCATACCCAAATAGTCCTTGGACGGGAATTACGGTTAGAGGAAAGCTTGTTACTCGCCTAGAGCGAGGCTCCGGAGCCTACATTCATGGTATAAATGTGAATGACGAAATAGTAAGTATAAATGGCCAGGCTTTTATTTCACTAGAGCAAACTCTTGCTGGGAAAAAAGTGGGTGATAAACTCAGAATGAAGGTATTTAGGAGCGGACAAATCAAGGAATACGAGATTCCTTTGTTGGCAAATCCTACAAAAAGTATACGACTATCTTATAAAAATTCAGAAAACGACAGAGCAAAAAAGAAATACAAGAAATGGATGCATTTATAACAGAAAACAAGGCCAGAAATATTTCTGGCCTTGTTTTTTTTTACATACTCAGTAGGTCGTTCATTCCGTACACACCAACTTTATCATTAATCCATTCTGCGGCTAGGACTGCTCCTAAGGCAAAGCCCATTCGGGTATATGCAGTATGCTTTATTTCGATTTCATCAATTTCGCTAATATATTTTACAGCATGAGTGCCAGGGATTTTCCCTTCTCTAGACGACCAAATGGCCAGTTCATCTTTTGCCGCGATTTGATTATTGACCCATTTCTTTTTAGAATCATAATTTTTCATTATTCCCTCGGCAATGGTAATTGCAGTACCGCTTGGAGCATCCAGTTTTTCTGTATGGTGAATTTCGCTGGTAAATATTTCGTATTGACTGTGAGGAGCCATAAGTTTTGCGAGAAGCTCATTAATCTTAAAGAACAGATTCACTCCTATACTGTAATTGCTGGCATAGAAAAAACCGGCTCCGTTAGTTTGGCATAGCTGCTCAATTTCGAGTCTCGAATCTAACCAACCTGTGGTGCCGCAAACAGTTTTCAGGCCCTTTTTCATACAAAATTCAAGATTTGAGTAGGCCGAATGTGGTGAACTAAATTCGATTACCACATCTACATTTTCCTTGTTGATATTTTGTTTTTCATCAGCATTATTAAGGTCAATTTTAAAAACTACCTCGTGGCCTCTTTCCAAAGCCACTTTTTCGATAGCTTTTCCCATTTTGCCATATCCCAAAAGTGCAATTCTCATTTTTATTTAAAATTAAAGGCCATTTTAAAGCCCATAGTTTGGTTTTGTTCTAAAATACTTGGAGATATTCTCAAAGAGATATCTCTAGATACATCAAAAGATTTAAGGTGTGCGTGTACATTGGCCTCAATTGCAAAAAGTAACCAACCTAAGCCCATTCCAACCACACTCAGCTGTTTGTATCTACGATACTGATTGGCTGCGGTTACATGCAAGGTTATAGAGTAAAACGGCCCTACATCTTTTATTTGCCACTCTTTCTTTGCATTGGATGGTAGTTTTTGCATTTCATTAATGTATCCTTTGAATTCAGTATAGGATTTATCGTTTTTAATAATATAATATACGCCAACTCCAGCAGCTCCATAAATGAGAGGTAATTTTATGTAACTTTTATTCGTAATTTGTCCCCAACCAGGAAAGACCATTGATCGAACAAATGCTATTTTGGGGATTTCTTTTTGAGTCAGTGTATCAATACCAAAGGTTTTTCTAAAAATGAACTTCGAGTTTTTCCCAAAACTCTTTAGCCTTGCTCCTCTTGCAGTGTCAAATGGCGTTGTTTTTTTTGCTGTACTATCGGTTTTTAGGATCTTCTGAGATTTTTCATTCGCCAGACTATCTCTTTGAGCCATAGAAAAATTTACTTTTGCAAGAAAAAGCAAAAAGACAAATACAAAAGTATATTTCTGAAGAATAATCAATACCGAAGTCTATTTTTTTAGTTTTCTAATAATCTCCTCTAGTTCTTCTTTTGAGCCAAAAGGAATTTTTATTTCGCCTTTCGACTTAGCATCTGCTACTACAGCCACTTTTTTGCTAAATAATTGAGAAAGTCGAGTCTGCAAATCTTCCAAAACGAATTTTGGTGATTTCTGAGACGTACTTTCATTTATTTTCTTTGATTTCGAACCAGCATTCAGTTCACGTACCAATTCCTCAACCTTTCTTACAGAAATTTCCTTGTTTATGATTTCTTGATAAGTTCTTAACAGAATATCATCATTATCAATTCCTAACAAAGCTCTGGCATGCCCCATACTAAGTTTCTTTTCGGCTAGTCCATTTTGAATTATACTTGGTAAATTCAACAGCCTGAGGTAGTTATTGACGGTCGTTCTATCTTTACCGACTCTCGAGCCCAGTTCCTCTTGCTTGATATTACATTCTTTAAGAAGCCTCTGGTAGGCCAAAGCAACCTCCATTGGGTTTAGGTTCTCTCGTTGAATGTTTTCGATTAGGCCCATTTCCAGCATTTGCTGGTCTGTGGCCTCTCTTATATACGCCGGTATTTTTGTCAGCCCTGCTAGTTTGGAGGCTTGCAACCTTCTTTCGCCTGAAATAAGCTGGTAGCCATTTGCAAATTTTCTGACTGTTATGGGCTGTATAATTCCTTGAACTTGAATAGACTCTTTCAATTCTATCAAGGCGTCGTGGTCGAAGTTAGTTCTGGGTTGATATGGGTTCGTCTCGATGGCATCTACGCTTATTTCGTAGCTTTCGTGGTTCAACGATTCTGTTTCTTCCGACTCTTTCTCTGGCAACAAAGCTCCCAGACCTCGTCCCAAACCCATCCTTTTTTTATTTATCATTTTGTATTTCGTTGGCTAGTTTAAGGTAATCGGCAAAACCCAAATTTGGAATATAATTATTGAGGTTTTCGACGGTCAAATGAGGTAAACCTAAGTAATAATTTCTTGAAATGATTGTATCGTACACTAAATCCGAAAAATTTTCACGAATGAACTTTATGAATTTAGGCATAATTTGGTTCTTCTCATCGTATTTTGTAAGAAGAATACCGTCAATTTTTAGGCTTTCTACAGTTAATATTTTTTCTATTGTTATATTCAATTGTTCAATACCATAAAACTCACATTCTATGGGGATAATTATGCCATTAAGTAATTTTAAGATTTCGGTGTTATTATCAGATTCATAAGACGGAAAGTCAAAAATTATGTAATCATATTCTGCATCGTATTCTTCAATCTTTTCGGAAAACCAATCTATTTCCTGGCCAATATGAAGATATTTCCAAGACGACTGAGCTATTTTGACTTGTTGAGGGATGTATTTTTCAGAATTTCGAATTTTTAAAAAGTCTTGGCAACGGTTAGTAATGTCAAGATCTACAACCAACACATTTGAACTCAAAGTTGCAAAACTTTCTGCCAGAAAAACTGCGGTGGTGGTTTTTCCACAGTTTTTTTCTATACTGTAAATTCCTATTTTGTTCGCCATTCTTAAAAATAATCACAAAGTTGGTTCAAATCTTTTCAAACCGCAAATCTATACCTAATGTTTTCCGAAAAAAAAGAGGTTCAAAAATTGAACCTCTTTTTTTTTTATCCTAAATAAGCTTTTAGAGCTTTACTTCTAGAGGTTTGTCTTAGCCTTCGGATGGCCTTCTCTTTTATTTGTCTTACTCTTTCTCTGGTTAGGTTAAACTTCTCACCTATTTCTTCGAGGGTCATGGCTTGCTCACCATTTAAACCAAAGTAGAACATAATAACCTCAGCTTCTCTTTGAGTAAGGGTAGAAAGTGCTCTTAATACCTCTCTTCTCAGTGAGTCGTTCATGAGCTCCTGGTCAGGTCTGATTTCCGTATCGTTTTCTAATACGTCTAAAAGGCTGTTTTCTTCTCCTTGTACAAATGGAGCATCTACCGATACGTGTCTACCAGAAATTTTCATGGTATCTACTACTTCATTGGCAGAGATTTCCAAAACTTCTGCAAGTTCTTCGGGAGAAGGCTCTCTTTCGAATTTTTGCTCCAATTCAGAGAATGTTTTCGAAATTTTGTTCAAAGAACCAACCCTGTTCAATGGCAATCTTACGATTCTTGACTGCTCGGCCAAGGCCTGTAGGATACTCTGACGAATCCACCAAACGGCATAAGAAATAAACTTAAAACCTCTGGTTTCATCAAATCTTTGAGCAGCTTTTATAAGACCTAAATTTCCTTCATTTATGAGGTCTCCAAGCGAAAGACCTTGGTTTTGATATTGTTTCGCAACTGAAACCACAAATCTCAAGTTGGCTTTGGTTAATCTTTCAAGAGATAACTGATCTCCATCCCTGATTTTCTGAGCCAAAATAACTTCTTCATCGGGAGTTAAAAGGTCAACTTTTCCGATTTCCTGAAGGTATTTATCAAGAGATTGACTCTCTCTGTTGGTGATTTGTTTGCTTATTTTGAGCTGTCTCATTTTATGAAATCAATTTTTAAATTAATAAAAGTCTAATTATTAGACATTTTTCCTGATTACTTAGAACAACAAACAAAAGTTTATTATTGTTCAGTCTTAGGTTTTTCCTCTCTAGGAGGTCTTGGCAATAAAACCTTTCTTGACAACCTATATTTTCCGGTTTTCTTGTCTACTTCTGTCAGTTTTACTTGAAGTTGGTCGCCTTCTTTCAAGACACCGTCCATACTTGGAAGACGCTCCCAGCTAATTTCAGAAATATGAAGAAGACCTTCTTTTCCGGGTAAAAATTCGCAGAAAGCTCCAAAAGGCTGAATTGATTTCACAACAGACTCGTAAACCTCTCCTACCTCAGGCATTTTTACGATACCCTCAATTCTCTTACGAGCGGCATTCATACTTTCGCCGTTGGTAGCAAATATTGATATGTAGCCTTTATTGTCTTTTTCTTCAATGTTTACAGTTGCTCCAGATTCTCTTTGAATTTCTTGAACAACTTTACCACCAGGTCCAATTACAGCACCAATCAGTTCTCTTTCGATAATGATAGTATGTGCTCTTGGAGCATGTGGTTTAAGGTCGGCATTAGGTTTTTCGATTACCTCGGTCATTTTTCCTAATATATGTAAACGGCCATCTTTGGCTTGGTTAAGTGCTTTTTCGATTATATCGAAAGACAAACCGCCTATTTTAATGTCCATTTGACAAGCCACTATACCTTTAGAGGTACCAGTTACTTTAAAGTCCATATCGCCTAGGTGATCTTCATCTCCTAATATATCTGACAAAACTGCCCATTTACCGCTTTCTTGGTCGGTAATTAAGCCCATAGCTATACCAGAAACAGGTGCTTTGATAGGCACACCAGCATCCATCAATGACAAGCAACCCGCACATACAGTGGCCATTGAAGATGAGCCATTGGACTCCAGAATATCACTCACCACTCGGATAGTGTATGGATTTTGATCGTCAGGCGGTAACACTTTCTTAAGAGACCTCTGAGCCAGATTACCATGCCCTACTTCTCTTCTTCCAACTCCTCTGTTAGGCCTTACTTCTCCAGTAGAAAAGCCAGGGAAATTGTAGTGTAGGTAGAATCGAGAATATCCTTTCACCATTGGTTGATCCACAATTTGCTCATCTAGCTTGGTACCCAATGTAGTTGTAGAAAGTGATTGGGTCTCTCCTCTTGTAAACAAAGCCGAGCCATGTGCCGAAGGTAAATAATCTACCTCACAAACAATTGGGCGTATTTCATCTAGTTTACGGCCATCTAAACGCTTGCTTTCGTCTAGAACCATTTTTCTTGAAGCATCGTAAGTGATGTCTCCGAAGTATACTTTATGAAGAGGATTAGACCTTTCTTCTTCCGGAAGACTTTCTTTGAATTCTTTCAAGAGATTAGAAAAACCTTCGCTTCTTTCGTTTTTGCCACCGCCGTTGGTACATACCACATAGACTTTGTCAAAAAGCTCGGTATACATTTTTTTCTTAAGTTCCTCATCATGAGTTTCATGACAGTATACTCTCTTGGTAGTGTTACCTACTTTAGCTTCTAATTCTTTTTGAGCCGCAACCTGAATTTTTATAGCATCGTGAGCAACTTTCATGGCTTCTACCATTTCTGTTTCAGAAACTTCGTTTCCTTCTCCCTCTACCATCAAAATGCTATCGATTGTTCCGGCTACTATTAAGTCGAGGTCCGCTTTTTCGATTTCAGAAACTGGTGGATTTACTTTGTATTCTCCATCTATTTTACAAACCCTTACTTCTGAGATAGGTCCGTTAAAAGGGATATCAGAAACCATTATAGCTGCTGAGGCCGCCAACGCAGCTAGAGCGTCTGGTTGTATGTTTTCGTCTGAGGAATGCAATGTAACCATTACTTGTACCTCGGCGTGGAAATCTTCAGGAAAAATAGGTCTAAGTGCTCTGTCGATAAGTCTTGAGATCAGTACTTCATTGTCAGAAAGTTTGCCTTCTCTTCTTTGGAAACTGCCAGGGATTTTACCCGCAGAAGCAAATTTTTCTTGATAATCAACTGATAATGGAAGGAAGTCTGTACCTTCTTTGTGTTCTTTGTTGGCACATACCGTTGCCAACATCATGAGGTTACCACTTTTCAGTACAATTGATCCATCGGCTTGGCGTGCCAATTTTCCTGTTTCTAGGGTAATGGTTTGACCATCCGGCATTTGGATGGTTTGAGAAAAAACGTTGAACATTTAATTTAATTTAGTGTTGTATTTCCGCTTTTGATACAACTATTTAATCCTTTATTCCGCGGGGATGAAAATTTTTGTTTTAAAGAAAAAAAGGGGAATCTTTAAGTAAGATTCCCTCATTTTTTATTTACGAATGCCCAATTCAGCAATGATAGCTCTGTAGCGACCAATTTCTACCTTTTGAAGGTAATCCAAAAGTCTACGACGCTTACCAACTAACTTCAAAAGTCCCGCACGTGTTGAGAAATCATGTTTGTGAACCTTCAAGTGCTCGGTAAGGTGAGCAATTCTGTAGGTAAATAATGCTATCTGTGATTCAGCAGAACCAGTGTCAGAAGCTTTTCTGATGAGACCTTTCGATGCGAAAATCTCTTCTTTCTTTTCCGGAGTTAAATACATTGATTTTAACCTAGATTAAATGATAAATAAATGAAAACAAACGCAAAGATAATACTAAATTGGAAATAATTAAGTATCAAATAATTAAAATATTTTAAGCTGCAAACTCTTTTTTCCTTTGTAATACTTTGGTAATAAAGCTTGAAACCTTCGAGAAAATGATGTTGTAAGTGTCATTTTCGAAAAGCCTAGCGTCGTTGGAAGCTTTCCGCAGTAGAAACAAACCAATGATGAGAAGTACGAAATTCGGAATCCAAACTCCCACTACCACAGGAATCAGGCCTTCTTTGGCATATTTGTCTCCCAATTGCATCAAGACATAGTAGAATATAAAAAAGCTTATGGATATCAATACGGGCATGCCAAATCCTCCTTTTTTGATAATAGAACCTAGGGATGAGCCTACCAAAAAGAAAACCAAACATGAAAACGCCATGGTAAGCTTATGCCAACGCTCCACATCTGACCGCCATACGTCTTTCTGTTTGTTGGTAAGGATGTTTAGGTCGGTTTCTATTTGTGATTTAAGATTTTGAATGTTTGAAAGAGCATACTCTTCGGTTTCTTTTGACCGATACCCCGTTTTGAGCTCTTCAAGTTTTTTGTTAATCCACGGACCCGGCAGAATTTTAGCAACTTTTACACTATCTTCTTTTCGAATTGCTCTAAATAAAAACGAATTCTGTGCCTTTAATTGTTCCGTTTGGTCTTTTACACTTTTGTTTATCTCTATTCTAGTGGAATCTATCTTTTGAGTAAGTTCACCTATATTTTTCATATATTCGTGATACCTAAACTGGTCCTCGTTTGTGCGTTTGATACCGAAACTTTCTAGTGAAAATACAATTTTGTTCTTTTTGAAATTGTTTTTGGTAAACTGGGTCTCGTCGTAGGTGTTAAAGCTGTTTTGGTGTTCTATATAGTTGCGGCCATTGAAAAGTTCAAAAATCAAGTAATTATCGTTGTACATGGTGTACATTTTACCTGAGTCAGCGATGGTAATGTTTTTGTTGCCATTGTTGGCAGTATGGTCGTAAACCACCACATTTTTCATAGTTTTTCCATCGGGCATTTTCTTCTGAACCTTTATTCGATAACCAGGTATCTCTTTGTAGAAAATTCCTTCTTGAATATTTAGGGTCATTTTTGTGGTTTTTACATCCCACAACAACGAATATCCTTTTAGATTGGCCCAGGGATTTACATAATTGTTGTAAAAAAAAGAACCAATAGCCACGAGGAGAGATAGAACGAAAGTGGGTATTATAAGCCTAGCGAGCGGAATGCCAGCAGACTTCATCGCGGTAAGTTCAGTATGTTCACCGAGATTTCCGAAACACATAAGTGTGGCCAAGAGCGTGGCCAGAGGCAATGCTGTGGGAACGGTAATTAAAGAAAAATAGGTAAATAGTTTCGCAAAAACAAATAATCCAAGGTCTTTGCCGATAAAGTCATTGAAGTACATCATCAAAAACCTCATCAGAAAAATGAACACCACAATGGCTGTGGTAAGTACAAACGGACCGATGTAGGCCTTAACAAATAACTTGTCTATTTTTTTCATAGAAGCAGATTTCGATACAAAAATCGGTATCTTTTGCTCCAAATCAAAATTATTAAGTTTTATTAAGATTTAGCCCCCTACTATTTCTTTCAGTTCGGCAATTAATCCTTTCCACACTGTTTCAAGATCATTGGGATCGTCGTTGTCGGAGCAATCGGTAACCTTTAAAAATATCGAATTGTCAATTTCGCTGGTTACCAGCTTGAACTCAAGGTAATTTCCGGTGTCGGGGCCTACGAAGTCAAATCTTGTGGATTTGTTGAGCCTCGTAGAGGTCAGTTCGGCTACATGAACTTCTTTGTCCCATGTAAAATGGAAAAGATGATTACTGTCCATGGTAACTTTGTCGGCAAACCATTGCTGCAAACCACCAGCTGTACTGATATAGTTGTATAAAACTTTGGGAGAAGTTTTAAATGGGAACTCTTGGGTAAACTTGAATTTCGACATAGAAATATCTTTTTCTTTCGATTTAAAGTATTTGAACTATTAATGCAAGAAAAATCAAAAAATAATTAATTTTTTAAAGAAGTTTTGAAAAAGGTTTTGCAGGTAATATAAAGTTTTATACTTTTGCACCTCGATTCAACGGCGGGGTAGCTCAGATGGTTAGAGCGTCGGATTCATAACCCGGAGGTCAGGGGTTCGATTCCCCTTCCCGCTACAGAAGAATATGTAACCACTTAATATTTAATATATTAGGTGGTTTTTTTGTTTACATTTTTTTGGGAAGTCTTTTTCTTGAATTTAATAAGTCAGTTAATCCCAAGCATTAAATTTGAATTTATTCAGCCTGCTAATAGTGAAAATTTGGGTTTGTTTTGGAAGTCTAAATAATGATGAAATTAGCTCAAAATAAAGCCTTTAAAACTCAAATTAAGTTTATAAATGAGATAAAATTACATTAAAATTGCTACCCTCTCCCAACTCACTTTTTAGGATTATTCTACCACCATGGATGTCAACTATACGCTTACAAATAGAAAGGCCAATGCCATGCCCTTTGTAGTTTGATGAGTTTTTGGTTCTGAAGAAAGGTTCGAATATTTTTTCGTGGTCATCTTTCGAAATACCTATACCTGTATCGGCCACGTTGATAATGCAATTGCTCTTATTGAACCTGATATTGATAACCGCCATATTGTTTTCGGAATACTTACAAGCATTATCTATGAGGTTATTGAATAGCGTTTTTAGAAGTGATTTGTTGCCGTTCACAGTCACAGTACCATCGTCGTCGGGGATTTCCTCAAAGTCGATGGAGATACGATAGTTTTGATGCTGATGCTGGAGTTCATCCTGCACTTCAAACAACACCTCATCGATACGAATTGGAACCATCTGTAAAGTTTTGTCGCCTTTCTCAGATTTTGCCAATTGCAAAAGTCCATTTATTAGCTGTATAAGCCTTTGGTTATCAATATTTAACGATTTGAGTATTTCTTTGTACTGTTCTGGTGTACGGTCCTTTTCTAATGCAACCTGAATCTCGGATTTTATTGCTGCCAAAGGAGTTCGAAGTTCGTGAGAGGCATTGCTCACAAAACTCTTTTGGAGTTCAAAGGATTTTTCGATTCGAGAGAGCATTTCATTGAAGTTGCGGGCCAGCTGGGCAATCTCGTCTTTATTGTTACCGGTACTTAATTTCTTAGTAAGATCTTTAGCGGTTATTTGAGATACTTCTTGGTTTATTCTAGATATAGGTTTAAGTGACTGACCTGCAAAAACAAAACCAAAAATGATGGTAAGAAAAATAGATGAAATAAGGCCAATCGTCATGGCATCTTTTATTCTTGAAAGCTTTTGCTCACCGTAGGTATCTTCGGCTTGAGCAAGGATTAGATAGTCCTTTTTGAGTTCCTCGTCGGTATACATGAGACCTACAACTTTCTTTTTTTGATAGTTGGCTTCATGATATTTATATTTTCTTATTTTTTCTAAAATTTCTGGGCTGTAAGGAAACTTATTGACCGAATCTATATTGCTATAGGTTACAAGATTTTCGTCGTTGAAAACCAATACCTCGGCTGCGTATAGACTTGAAAGTGTATTTCTGTCTACGATTTTGAGCAAGCGTTTATCTACATTTTTCTCTTTAATAAGTAGTTTTGCTGTGGTTTGGGCTCGGTCTTTGAGGTAATTATTGAATTCGTCTTTGGTGTAGCCTTCAAGCAAATAGTAAAGCGAAACCGAAAAAACAACCAATATGAGGGCTACAATTAAGGTAAATTGAAAAGCTATTTTGCTTCTGATTTTCATTTTTCGAGGTCTTCTTTCAATATGTATCCCATACCTGTTTTGGTGTGTATAAGCTTGGGAGTAAAGTCTTTATCTATTTTTTTCCGAAGAAAGTTGATGTACACCTCAATTACATTCAGGCTTTGCTGATTGTTTTGGTCCCAAAGGTTTTCGGCTATATCTGCCTTGGAGACTACTTTGCCTTTGTTTTTGATGAGATACTCAAGAAGCGAAAACTCTTTTGGCGTAAGTTCTATATTTTGACCGTCTCGCATTACTATTTTAGAGTCGGCGTCGAGCTCCAGATTGGCTATTTTCAAGGTGTCAACTTGCTCGTTGTCAGCCTTATGATTTCTTTTAATAAATACGTTTATTCTGGCCAATAACTCTCTGAAATCAAATGGTTTTACAAGGTAGTCGTCCGCTCCTTTTTCAAAACCTTCAATTTTATCTTCTGTTTCGCCAAGTGCGGTGAGCATTATTATTGGTATGGACGGCTTTTTCTTTCTGATTTCTGAACATACTTCGTAGCCATTTAGACCGGGAAGGTTGAGATCCAGCAAAACGAGGTCTATATCGTTGTGGAGAGCCAATTTTAGTCCTATTTTTCCGTCAAAGGCAATCTCGGTATCATAACCTTTTTCTTGAAGCCCTTTACTTATATTTTGAGCGATTCTCAGGTCGTCTTCTACAATCAATATTTTTTTTGACCCACTCATTTGTTTAAATTTTTAGTTTTTGGAATACCCAACTAAATGCAACTACCAACATGACGCCGATTGGATTGAGCCACAAAAATGCTACAAGTTCGTATTTCCAAATCAAAATTACTAATATTTGACCTAAAATAGCTCCCCAAAATATAGGTTTTGCAGAAATAGACTTCATATAAAAGGCTACTAGAAATATACCCAATATTATACCATAAAACCATGATCCTAAGATATTTACAAGCTCAATCATACTGTTGCCGAGTTTTTGAGCAAAAGAAGCCACCAATATACAGAACAAACCCCAGAAAATAGTTAAGGCCTTGGAGTAGTTTAATTCCAGCTCTTGGCCATTGGGCTTAAATTTGGTTTTATTTATGACATCCACCAAGCTTGTGGCTGCCAGAGAGCTGTAAGCTGAGGCCACCGAACCCATGGAGGCTGAAAAAATAATGGCTACCAAAAGTCCAATAAACCCATGCGGTAAATGGTCCATTATAAATCTTAAGAATATGTAATTTACATCGTTGGGGTCGCCTGAGGGATTGTTTTTCTTTATTATCTCTGATACCTCAGCCTTTAGTTCTTTCTGCTGCTCTACAATCTCATTTAATTTTGCCGAATTTCGGGAAATTACCGTTTGGTCGTCATTTTTCAAAGCGTTTTTTAGCTCATTGACGGTTTGTTTTTTGTCCAATATGAGCTCCTGATTTTTTTGCTCTATGGCCTTATAAGCCGTAGCATATTGACTATTTTCTATTTTTTTTACCTCTACCTGATTGTAAAAAACCGGAGAATCATTGAAAAGGTAAAATACAAAAACCAATACACCTATGAGGAGAATGCCGAACTGCATCGGCACTTTGATGAAACCGTTCATGATTAAGCCCAAACGACTCTCTTTTATCGATTTTCCTGTCAAATAACGACCTACTTGTGATTGGTCTGTGCCAAAATAAGACAACTGAAGAAAGAAGCCACCAATAAGGCCCGACCAGAGGTTATACCGCTCGGTAGGATTGAAATTAAGATCAATTACGTTCATTCGGCCCGTTTTACCAGCTATTTTGATAGCATCGAAGGTACTAACGTCTTCAGGCATTAGTTGCATTACGAAATATCCAGCAAAAAAAAGTGCTATTGTAACGAAAAACATTTGCTGCAAATGTGTGTAGGAAATGGCTTTCGTACCGCCTATAACGGTATAAATAAGCACTATACCACCCATTATAATATTGGTAACGGTAATATCCCAACCAAAAATAGTGGATAGAATGATAGATGGTGCATAGATGGAAATTCCGGTAGCCAAGCCCCTACTCAAAAGAAACAATATGGCCGTAAAAATTCTAACGCGAGAATCGAAGCGGTTTTCGAGGTATTCGTATGCGGTAAAAACCTTGAGCCTATGAAATATAGGAATGAAAGTTATGCTCAAAACAATCATGGCCAAAGGTAGGCCAAAATAAAACTGGACAAACCTCATGCCGTCTGAAAATCCCTGCCCTGGGGCAGATAGAAAAGTGATGGCACTGGCCTGTGTTGCCATCAGAGAAAAGCCTACATGATACCACGGCAAAGATTGATTACCAAGAAGATAACCTTCTATATCAGTATCCTTACGGTTTTTGTATATACCATAAAATATAATGGATGAGAGCGTGAGTACTAGAAAAAGCCAATCGAGGTTGGTCATGCAAAATATTGGGTTAGAATCAAGTAAAAGACGATTTGGGCTAACAAAAAGCCGGATAGTATTAGATAGACGGTTCTCCAGGTTTTAAAGAAGGGAGGTTTTTCTGTCATTGTTTTTTAGTTTAATACGGCCAGTAATTCTTTTGCTTTCAGGATTAAGTCCGAGCTCGGATAGCTTCTAATAAAATCATTCAGCGAAATTACATATTGCTCTTTATTGCTTAGTTTTTTCAATATCATAATCCTTAGCATTGCCATTTTATCTTCTATTTGACTGCCAACGTATTCATTGAGGTTTTGGTCTATTTGCGTGAGAGCTTCAGTAAAATTATTTTTTTCATATAAATCAAATACCTTAGAGTAGGCAGTTTGCACCTCTGTTTCTTTGTCTTTACTCAATTTTATGGAGCCTTTTTTGAGCTGGCGAGCAAATGATGAAGAAGGGTATTCTTTTAATAATTTGGATGAAAAAGTATTATTTTGAGGGTCTTTTTCCATTATTGAAAGATAATACAAAGCCTCAGGTTCATAAACCGATCTTGGGAAATTCTTAATTAGATTGCCGAAAGTTGTTTTGGCTTTGTCTTCATCGTTAAATTTCAATTTATAAATTTTCCCAATTTGAAATAAAGCTTCTTCTTGCTTCCTTTTTGAAGCCATTTTCTGAATGTTTGAGCTAGGAATCTTCTTTAGCATTTCTTTTTTCTCTTGCTCTACCTCTTTTTTAGCTAAAAGCTCCTTCATTTCTTCTTCTGAGTTTGCTGTGTTTTTCAACTCAGTTTTTACGCTATCTAGGTTTTGTCGCTCAATTTTTAGACTAAAAGAACCCATTGTTTTCTCTGATCGTCTCCAGTTGTCCTCCAAAGGTCTATTTCCCCAATTTCTGACAAATTCGTTCTTGGCTTTGACAGATTCTACCGGATCATACAATAGCCATCTTTTAAAATCTCTTGGAAGGGTGCTATTTGAGGCATTTTTTAAAACCGAAGAAGAATTGGCTACGGCCTCTTGTTCTTTTTTTTGAGCTTCCTTTTTGTCAAGTATCATTTGTTCTAACTTGAAATCCAGCTCATTGGGATTCAGTGATGCCAACATTTGAAGGCTGTCTTCCAAGTCATAGGCTTTTTTATATTTGATAAAATCATTTAAAAACATCGCCTTCTGACCTATTTGGGAAGAATTTTGTTCATTTTTCGGAAGTGTAATGAGCGTGCTGTCATAGTAAATTCCGGCCATCTCGTAGTTAACAAGCTCCTCAAAATACAAATCGCCGAGAGCTTTGTAGGCCAGAGCTTTTTCTTTTGGATTGTCGTTGGATTCGGTCACCGCCTTATTAAAATTCAAAATAGCCGCCTCGTAATTTCCTTTTCGGGCTTCAGTTTCACCTATTCTATAGAATATTTTGCTTCTTAAATCTTGATTTTTTCGATCTTCAAGCATTTTTTCAAAGGTAATATTGGTGTTTTTCGCAAGCGATTGACTTGATATCAATCCAAGTTTGGCATGAAACTCCAAATCATAGTTTGGTTTGTTTTTCAGAACTTGATTGTAGTTTTTTCTTGAAAGAACTACTTGATTTAAGCTTGAGTAGAGCTGAGCTGTTATAAAATGCAGGCGTGCTTTTTCAGTCCCTTTTTTCATACTTTTGAGGGCTTCGTCTAGGAACACCACCGCCAAAGCTGGCTCGTTTTGAATTTGGTGATAATAGGCTTTTGTAGCCAAAAACTGCGATTTATTTCCTCCTGAGAGTTTTTGGGTTTTCAGTAGTTCTGCCACTTGATTGGCACTTACGAGGTCTTCATTTTCAATATACGAACGCATGAGCCAAATCAAAGCCTCGGTTTTAGAACTGGAAGATTTTGAAGTGGTATTTACATATTTAAAAGTTTCTTGAGCATTGAAAATTTCTTCTTTTTCCAGGCGGGCTTTGCCTATTAGTAGGTAGGCTTCGTCTAAATGGCGGCTGTTTGAGTGTCTTTCGGCTATAATCGAAGCTTTCTTGATGGCATCGGTAAGATACAATGCCGCAGAATCCAATTTTGTAGAGTCTATTTTTCTATAAATCGGTAGGATTTCTTCGTAGGTCTCCTTATTGTTGGCCAGAATGATTTCTTTTGCAATTTTATAGTCTTCACGAGAAATCAAAAGGGCGTTGTATTTGGCATTGGTATTGTGCCATGTTTTGCTCAATGGCCCGTTTTTGTACTGGCTGCAAGAGAAAGAGATGGTGATTAAGAAGACACAAAAATATATTTTTCTCACTTACGATTTTAGGTTCTTTTGAAAGCTTAAACGAATCTTTTTTCTAATAATTATCCAATTTGATGCCAAAATAAGAATGTATCTTCATTAAAAGGCAATTTAGAGGCTATAAAAACATTTCGGCGGATTTTTGAAGTTGTGCTATGGCAGTTTCATACCCCAAAGTGAACATTTCAGAAGCATTTTTCAGACTCAATCCATTGTAGTGGATGATGTTTTTAGGTTCTATCAAAATATCAAATTTATCGTTTTTTCTGGCACTTTGTTCACCAATAGACATCATAAGCGATTTCATGATAATATCTTTGGCCGAATGTACAGGCATTTTCCTTTCTATTGGCATTACATTCACGCCTATTTTGAGGTCCACTTCGTCCTGTATAGGCTCTATCGGCATGTTGTTGAGTACACCGCCATCAATAAATGACTTTCCTTCAATGTTTACCGGAGCAAAAATACCCGGAATAGCACATGAAGCCGTAATTGCCTTGGCTAGATTTTTTCCATTTCTGAAATATTTGAGCTCTCCTTTTCTAATTTCTGTGGCAGCCACAACCAAGGGTATTTTTAGGTTGTCAAAGTTATCATGAGGTATATATTCTTGTATGAGTTTTTCGACTTTTTCTAAGGAAAAAATCCCCATTCGATTAAATGCAAGTTTAATATTACCGCTAATGCCTCTTTTTTGGATTATTTCAGATATTTCGTCTGGAGAAAAACCGGCAGCATAAAGCACACCCACCAGACTTCCAGCACTTGCTCCAGAAATTATATCTGGTTTTATATTGAGTTCTTCAAGGGCTTTTAGAACACCCAAATGCCCAAATCCTCTTGAGCCACCGCCTGAAAGCACTAATCCAATCTTCATGCTCATTTTGTATTTTTTGATGTGTAAAGAATCTTTTAGAGACGACTGTTTGCTTTAAAGCATGATATGAACCGAAAAATCAGAATAAATCGGCCAATTTTCCAAGGTTTTTAGGTTTAAAACCCCTTTCTGTCCATTCTATTTCCGCAGTTTCGTTTTGAGCGTCGTGGTCAAAGAATAAAATTATATCTTCATCAATTATTTTTTTCAGTATTGTGTTTTTTTCCTCCATGGTTTGCAGAGGACGTACGTCATAAGACATGCAGTACGGTACATGAATATGTGCAAAAGAAGGAATAGTGTCTGCAGCAAAGATGATTTTCCGATTTTTATGGTGAACAATGGGCATAATCATTTTCTCGGTATGTCCATCGGCGTACATAAATTCAAAATTTTTACCAAATTCGTGGGCTTCCTTGTTAATAAAGTTAAGGTGTCCACTTTCTTGAATGGGTAGCAAATTTTCGCTCAAAAACGTGGCCTTTTCTCTAGGATTTGGTTTCATGGCTGAAGCCCAATGTTGGCTATGGGTCCAATATTTTGCATTCAGAAAGGTCAGTTGATAGGCGTCTTTTTTAGAATTCCAAGAAACTGCTCCACCACAATGGTCAAAATGAAGATGAGATAGAATGACATCAGTGATGTCTTTTTCGTGATAGCCGGACTCTCTTATGGATTTTATTAAATCACCATCTCCATGTCGGCAATAGAAATTTTGCCACTTTTCGGGCTGCTTCTCTCCCATTCCTGTATCTATCAGAACCAATTTTTGGCCGTCTTCTATTAAAAGACAACGCATTTTCCAGCTGCAAAGATTGTTTTCATCGGCCGGAACCATTTTTTGCCAGATGGTTTTGGGTACTACTCCAAACATAGCTCCACCGTCGAGTTTAAAATTCCCTGCATCGATTACCGATATTCTCATTTCTCAAAAATATTTTTTCGAAAATTAAGATTTTAAAACCAAACTCGCTACATTTTCGACGTGGAAAGTATGCGGGAACATGTCCACAGGGTTTACTTTTTCTACTTCATATTTGGCCGAAAGAATTTCAAGGTCACGAGCTTGTGTCGCAGGATTGCAACTTACGTAAACAATCCTTTTAGGAGCAATTTTGAGTAAAAGTTCGGTCACAGGTTTGTCCATTCCTGCTCTTGGCGGGTCCACTATTACTATATCTGGTTGACCGTTTTGTGAAATGAACTCGTCGGTAAATATTTTGGCCATATCACCGGCAAAGAACGCGGTGTTTTTTATCCCATTTATTTCCGAATTTATGACTGCATCCTCTACGGCGGCCTCTATGTACTCTATTCCTACCACTTTTTTCGCTTTTTTCGCTACGAAGTTGGCTATGGTGCCTGTACCCGTGTAAAGATCATAAACGAGGTGATTTTCAGAAATTTGTGCAAAGTCTCTAACTATTTTGTACAGGTTGTAGGCCTGGTCAGAGTTGGTCTGGTAAAACGATTTTACCCCAATTCTAAACTTCAATCCCTCCATTTCCTCAGTAATGTAAGGTTTGCCATAGAAATTGACTGGTTCGAGGTCAAAATACGAATCGTTTCTTTTTTTGTTAATAAAGTAGTTCAGAGATGTAGTATTTGGGAATTTCTCAATGAAAGCTCTCATAACAGCCTCTATTTTTTCTACTGAATCGTCTGCAACTTGAAGAACAACCATCACTTCACCTGTCGAAGTGGTTCTGATCATCACGTTTCTGAAAAAACCTTGATGAGCCACATGGTCGTAAAAAGGCAGACCACTTTGGAAGGCATAGTCTCTAAAAAAATCACGAATGGCATTTGATGGGTCACCTTGCAAATAACATTTATCTATGGGTAAGACCTTTTCAAATCGCTTAGGAATATGAAAACCAAGGGCATCTTTAGAAATATCTTGCCCAGATGCCACCTCTTCGTTTGTGAGCCACCTAGAGTTTGAAAAAGTGTATTCTAATTTATTTCTATAAAACTGAATATTGGCAGAGCCTAAAATTGGCGTTAATTCAGGAAGTTTTACTTTCCCGATTCTGGTGAGTTGGTCATAAACTTGCTTTTGTTTTTGCTGAAGCTGGGTTTCGTACGGAATATGTTGCCATTTGCAGCCACCACATACACCAAAGTGCTTACAAAAGGGCTCAATACGATCTTCAGATAGTTTATTGATTGCTAAAATTCGACCTTCCGAAAAGTTCTTTTTGGTTTTTGAAACCAATAATTTAACCTCATCGCCGGGGCAAACATTGCTCCCTTCAACAAATATTACTTCTCCGTCGTCTTTTACGATGCATTTACCTTCTGCTGCAAAATCTAAGATTTGGATATTTTCAATTACTCTTTTCTTACTTTTTTTCATTTAGGTTGGTCCTAGTTTTTTGTGTTCAGTCAAAACATTAAAAATAATAAAATCTGGATTCAAACCAATTCTCAAGTGCAAACAATTATTTTTGTGATGAAATAATATGGTGCTAAAGATGAACAAAGATTTGAGTTTTGGAGAAATAAAAAAAGCGATGAAATTTTCATCGCTTTGTGATCCCGCTGGGATTCGAACCCAGGACCCATACATTAAAAGTGTATTGCTCTACCAGCTGAGCTACGGAATCGAAAATGATTCTAAAAATATTTCTGAAAACTTAAGTGATCCCGCTGGGATTCGAACCCAGGACCCATACATTAAAAGTGTATTGCTCTACCAGCTGAGCTACGGAATCAAGACCTTGTCTCAAATGAGGATGCAAAATTATGAAATTAAGCCAACAATGCCAAGACTCTTTTTAAAATTTATCTTATTATTTTTTCTAGTTTTCTTTCAAACTACTGATTCTAAGGCACAAAATGATGTTGCCAAAAAAGCAGATTCTTTATTTAGTGCAAAAGATTATACGGAATCTGCAAAACTCTATGAGCTCATTTTTAGAGATAGTCAGGTGAATAAACAGAATATTTCTCTGAAATTGGCCTTCATTTACGAAAGTTTGGGAGATTTTTCGAAAGCTATCTTTTATTTGAACAACTATTATAATCTAAATCCAGACGACGAAGTCTTTGAAAAAATGAATAAGATGGCATTGGAGAATAAATTTACTGGCTTTGAACGGAGCGATCTCAATTTTATCCTAGTTCTTTACCAACAATTCTACATTTTTATTCTGTACTCAGTTATTGTAATCGGTATTTTTATTTTGGTGATACTTTTCCGAAAAAAGATATACAATAAAAAAATCCTAAGGAGGCATTTGATTCTAGTAGGTTTGTTTATTGTTTTTCTTCTGGTGTTTATCAATGTTCCCAACAGCTACCAGTCGGCTATTATAAACAAGAAGACCTATTTTCGTGAGTTTCCATCCTCGGGTTCACCAATAGTTGGTACAATAGAAAAAGGCAATAAAATCAATATTTTTGGCGAAGAAGATATTTGGCTTAAAGTATTGTGGAACAGAAAGATAGTCTATATACACAAAAATGACACCTGGATGTTAAACAGCTGATACCGATTTTTTTTCGATTTTAGATTTTTTTAGTTTCTCAGAATTTTATACTTTTGCGGTGCATTGGCGAGGTGGTGGAATTGGTAGACACGCTACTTTGAGGTGGTAGTGAGCGAAAGCTTGTGAGAGTTCGAATCTCTTCTTCGTCACTCATAAACCCCATAACGTACATATTATAAGTGCGTTATGGGTGTTTTTAAGAAGTCAGATTTGTCAAAATGACAAACAAATGACAGCCAATCAAGCCCAACAGCAATTAATTCAGGACAAATCAAAACTCATCCCCATGTCCGAACAATACCCCTACAAGCTCTGTCGACTAGCAAAACCCAAGGACAACTCTCTTGATAAGCCATGGTATGTAGAATTCTACGTTTGGGATGCCACCAAGAAGAAACTACACCGCAAAAGATACGTCCTTTCTGACGACACCGTCAAAGCCAGGGAAACAGAAGCAGCCAAACTCATCAAACAAACCAACCAGCAGCTCATAGCTGGAGCAGTCATAAACCCCGTTCAAAAAAAACAAATAGGACCAATTCAGCCCGAAACCTCGCTATTAGACGCCATCACCTTCTTCTTGAAGTACATCAAAGGGTCCAAAAAACCACGAACCTACGAAACATACAAATCCGACTTACAGAAACTAATTGACTATCTCACTACCACAAACCAAACCAGCGTCACACTTGGCACATTCACATTCAACCACGCCCAGGCATACATCGATTATCTCATTATAGACCAACAACTCAAAAACCTTCGCATAAATAACTTAAAGGCTACAAACTCCGCACTTTTTGGATTCTTTCAAAAACGAAAAACCATAACAGAAAACCCATTCAAAGGCATCGATAATCTCGACGTCCAATCATCCAAACACAAATCATACACCAAACAAGAAGCCCTTGCCATCAAAAACTACTGCCTTGAACACGATCCAAGGCTTTGGCTAGCCATATCATTCGTTTACTACGGATTCATCCGTGCTGGATATGAGCTTCGTAGCCTCACCATCGGCAATCTCTTCGAAAAAACAATATTAATAGAAGGCCAAAACTCCAAATCAGGCGATTCCGAGCACGTCATGATACCAGCAGCACTCGAGAAAATCATCCAGCAATACAAGCTCCGCGACTACCCCAAACACTACTATATTCTAGGCACCGACGGCCCATCCGAAACCATGGTCGACAAAAACCATTGGTACAGACGGCATGTAAAAGCCCTCGAAGCCACAAACCTCACTGGCCTAAACCACGACTTCTATGCTTGGAAACACACCGGAGTCATAGCCCTTTGGTTCGCCACAAAAGAAATCGAACTCATCCGAAGCCAGTGCCGCCACAAAGACATCGCCACCACCCTGCTCTACCTACGCGACCTCGGCATATACTTCGACTACACCCTAATCAACAAATTCCCCGAGCTATAATACGCAGTACAGACGCCATGTATCACCATGAGCCTGTCGAATGGCATGGCGTCTCGCAAGTTTTCCCACAAAAAAAGCCCCGATTACTCAGGGCTATCTATAACAATTAAACCACAAAACCATCACTCCCACACAGGCAACACCCCAGCTCCAGCAGCTTCCATTTCAGCCCGTACCACGTCAAACTCCTCCTTATAGCCAGCCACAATACCCTTCAACATGTCCTGGTCTCCTCTCCCTTCGTCTATAACCTTCTGCAGAGTCTTCCACTCATCCTTCAGCAGCCACAAACTCCAGTACTTATTATCCAACTGCCTTTGGCTTGCCATATCCTCAGCCATTGGTATCTTCATCAGCTGGCGGACTTCCGACCATTGCTCTTCCACAAAACCATCAAACGCAGGCACAATACTAAAATTTCTGGATTTCAAGATCGTAGCATATTCATGATAATCTTGCCACGACAATATATCGTCGCCCTTAAAATCCTCTTCAGCAAGCTCACCCGTGGCTATTGCTCGCTCAGTTTGTTCATCTCGGTAGAGAACTTGGAAAATCCGAGCCAAACACACTTCATTCGGGCATTCAGCTTCAGACACAGCTTCACTTACTTCAGTCCATATTTCACCATCATTTCTTTCCATATCAATATTTTTTTTTGATTAAAGGTTAGTCAAACTTACACAAATCTCAGTACCACTCCAAAAAATGCTAAAATTCTCAGCAAGCCATTGGTAAAATCGCCTCAGGCACATCCGTATTCACCCTATTATTAAAAACCCCATCTATCGTCCTAAACGCCAGCAACGGCCAGTCATACGGCTTACACATCGCCAGCATCTCCTCCTGAGTCAAATCTGGCCTAAGCCACTCCTCCCTATTTCGCCCGTCCAATATCACAGGCATCCGCTTACCTTCATTATGTACCTCAGCCATTTGTTCATTCGCCTCTGTTGTCAAAATCGCAAAAGTCCCCTTGCCCTCATAAATCGAGTAAATCCCTCCGAGCGTCAGCGGTTCATCCTCAAAATTCCTAATAAAATAACTCTCCGAAGGCTTCTTCACGTCAGTCACATGCGGCTCATAAAAACCATCCACCACCACCAGGCACCTATTCTGCCAACAATTCCTATAGCTACTCTTCTCAAAAATCTCTTCACTCCTCGCATTGAGCGTATTCGCCTTAAAAGCCTTCACATCCGTCACATGCCCAGGTATCAGCCGCCACCTAAAAAAATGCAAAAAATCAGGGTCACCGGCAGGAATAACCGGCACCAACGGATTATCAAACCCATTCACATCATACCTAATCTTAAACTGACTCGCCTTCAATCGTCTCCGCCGTTCCTTATTCATCTTCCGGGCCAGCACATCAGGATCCGTTACAGTCGCCACATGATAACACA
Source organism: Leadbetterella sp. (assembly GCA_035299025.1). GTDB lineage: Bacteria > Bacteroidota > Bacteroidia > Cytophagales > Spirosomataceae > Leadbetterella. The sequence goes on along the minus strand of DATGXK010000007.1, from coordinate 1,101,717 downwards.
TAACAATCAAAACTTTAATTTAAACCAATACAAACCCTTCACAAAAAAAAGGCCAGAAGCATCACCTCCGGCCTTTCCCGCTACTAAATCCACACAACTTTACACAAAACTAAAAATCAATTCTGAATCACCAAACATTTTCCCCACAAAAAAAAGCCCCAATCTCTCAGGGCTTTCCTTTTGCGACTAAATTAATCCTTCCGCGTGTCACCGTCTTCATTAGTGGGCTCAAGGCCTCATTTATTATTGCTTTAAATATACTTGATATTCATCCTGACTTATAAAAACAATATCCGAGTACTTGAAAAAATCAGCTTTGCCATCTTGATTAATACCAGCAAAAATCAATGTTTTCTCGTCATCGTCATCCTGGTACAAATCAAAAAATGAATTTACCATTTCATAAACTTTGCCTTTGTAAGGATCAATATTGAATTTGTAAATAAAATACTTTTTCTCCATTGGTGTAATTCTAGTTAACGTAATTTTAATATCCCCAAACCTACAAAAAAACACCCAAAACTACAAGTCTACCAGTCAACCAATAACCAATAACCAATCCACCAATAACTAATACACCAATAACCAATAACCAACCTCACACCCTCCAAAGCTCCCCACTCCATTCGCCATTCTTCTGGATCCGCTGGTGTCCTATCATATAATACGCTCCTTGGGCATACACCTGCGTCACCTCGCCCTTGCGTTTGTGCATATCCAGCAGGCTCAGCTCATAGCTATTCAGCACCGTTCTACCCAGCACACTATAAGTCTTACTCAAAAACCCCTCAAAATTCACCCAATACCCACTCCTTATATCCTGGTTACTCAGCGGAGCCGAAGTAAGCCGAAGATACTTGCCACCATAGCTATCACTCGCTATCGGCATCAAGGCTCCCCCACTGGGGGCATGGGCGGACAACCCATTCCAAAACGCCAACCTCGCCCCAAACTTCTTGCTCAGCTGATTATAATTCTCGCTCACACCCTCCATACTCATCACAGGCAATCCGTCCTCCATCAAAACCCCAAAAAACGGACTCTTCACATTCCAAACATCAGTCCCCCCACTGGGGGCTAGGGGGCTTCCGGGGGCAGGGGGTGCCAAGTATGTCACCTCGAGCGGAGTCGAGAGGCCATCATTCCCATCCTTAGTCCATTCCAGCTGCAGCCTATTCTTAGCCAAAGGCACCCGCTCCACCAACCGACCAAACTTCCGACTCCAATCCATCGGTGGCTGAGCGGACGGTCCGCCGAAGCGGCCGAAGCCCGGCACATACCACCCATCCGCCAAATCCATCGTCACTGTCTTACGCTCGGCATTCAGCCAAAGGGCCACATTAAAAGTATTCGCCAAACCCAGCACAAACTCTCTCACCGTCAGTTCAGGCAAGTGCCTCGCATAGCTAATCGTGGTCAGCCCATCCAAGCTCGCCGTATTCGGCAGTATCAATCGCTTTATCGTCGCATCATTCACAAACGTACCGCCAAACGTCACCCCGGTCAGCGTACCTATCAGCTCCAGTACCTTCGTCACAAACAGCATCGGCACCATGGGCGTACCAGTATAGCTACCCGTCACATAATTATTCATATAGCCACTATAGCCATTCTGCCCATAAAACGCCTCATTCTTCATCTTCGGCCAGCAATACTTCGCCGTTCCCACCACAGGATCCGCCACAAATACCCCCGGAACAGCCTCCGAGCCCAGGTCCAGTTCGTTCAGCTTCTTATCCGTCCATTCGCCAAACATCTCTCCAAATCCCGCCGTATAAGTCACCACATAATTATACTTCAGTATCTGTTTCAACTGCAAAAAACCACGTTCAACAACTCCACCCTGAGCCTGTCTGAGGGCACACGGCAGAAGCTCTCGCCTAAGCCCCACCTGCGGATTATTCACATTCCCAAACACCCTATTATTACCAGGAGTTTGAGGAATCTCAAAATCCAAAATCCTATTCCCCCGAATCGTATTCGTATCCATCAGCGGATTCCAACGCTCCAGCGTAAAATTATCCGTCCGCCCAAGATCAAGGGCCTGCCCATTCACCACAATATCTATCATATCCTTTCCTCCCTATGTGCCTATGTGTTTAATCAAAAATCACTCAATACCCTCGCATCTCGCTCCTTACCTTTCGCCACATTCACATCATGCAACGTCAGAGGCGGTTTCTCAGCTATCCGCTTCAGTTCCTCATTAGTACCCTTCTCCACCAAATTCACCAACGCCTGCATCAGCTCATTATTCCGAGCCAAAGCCCCAGCCACATCTCCGCTGTCGCCCTGAGCCTGTCGAAGGGGCGTCTCACCCAAAGCCTGAGCAAAGCGAAAACCACCACCACCAGCTCCCACACCGTCAGCCTGAGCCTGTCGAAGGCCACCAACCCAACTACTATACCCACCTGTCCCGAGCTTGTCGAGGGACTGAAGCCCCCCCATCGTAGGCACACCACTAGCCCCAATCCTATCCACCAATCCCATATCCACAGGGTAAAAAACACCACCATCGGTCACTGAGCGGACGGTCCGCCGTTGCGGTCGAAGTGCCGACGCCACCAGCTCCTCATTACTCATATCACCTATCGCCTTATTCTGCACGGCCGTCAGCACACGCTCACCCTTATTCAGCATCGCTGGTACCGTATCAGTACCATCTGGCCAATAATCCTCCGGATCCACATAAGTAGTACCATGCTCAAAGCCCGGCACATTCAACTTCCTCAGCCTATCTATAATATCACCACTCAGCGACCCACCATCGCCTAGCATCTGTTTCAGATTAATCACCCTTTGCACCGCTGCTGCATACTCATCTGCGGTAATTATCCCCTTCCTATAAGCCTCATTAGCAGCTTCCAATATCTCACTATATCCTGTCTTCATGGCCTCCTTCAACGTATTAAAACTCGCCAACAAAGCCGCATCCTTTTCCAACCCAAGTCTTACCACTTCATCATTATGTCGCTTCGCCTCAGCCTCTAAATCAAAATTCTTCTTATTTTCAGCTGCCGCAAGTTCCAGATTCATGGCAGTTTTCCTTGCCAGCTCCTCAGCATCATATTTTATACTCAACTGATTTAAAGCTTCTTTTCCGGCTTCCAATATCTTGTCCGTGTCCGATATCACAGCCAATCGCTGTCCTTCACTATTAATCACAGCCTCCAACTGTTGGCTTAGCTGCCCCTCAACCTTCGCCAATTGCTCATCCCTAGCCTTAGTTGCAGCCGCTATTCCGTCAATCTCCGCCTGACTCATCTCAGCACTAATCGGCTTTATCTGTGAGGCATACGCCTCCATAATAAAGCTCCTTTGCTCATTGTAGTCATTCAAAATCGCATTCTTAGAATCCTCATTGGTCAAAAACGCCAGCAAGTCTCTATTCGTCCGTTCTTGAATCGCCAACCCTTCAGCCGTAAACTGCTCCCCAGCCTTCTGATTTAATATCTCATACTTATCATTGATCCGTTGTACTTCCAGATTATACGCATCCTCAATATTCTTTTTTATAGTAGATGAGTAGGTATTCTCCTTATCCATCGCAGCCTCATAATTATCCTGAATTTGCTCTCCCAATTTCAGCTGAGCCTCTATTACCTTCTCAATACCACTCTTGTCACTCATGGCTTCATCATAAGCCTCTACATCTTTCACAAGACTCCCAAAAGTCTCCTTTATTTGTTCCGTATACTGGTTCACCTCAGCAAAACCATTCTCAAACAACGCCCAAAACTCGCTCTCCTTTATTTCGTTCAGAGTTTTCTTCATGCCAATAGTCACATCCCACATGCCCTTAAAATACCCAAACAAACCTTCGGCAGCTCCTACCAAATCCCCACTCAGCAACGCCTTGGCTCCATTCAGATTCGAATGCATCGGCTTCAAAAACTCCTTGCCCAAGCTCGCCGCCATACGTTTATTACTATCGTCGCTGGTCGTTGCTATCTTATCAAAATACTCCTGGGTCTTCTGCATCAGCTTATCCACAGCCTGCAATCCCATCTGCACCTGATTCTCCAAAGTTCGCTTTTGCTCTTCTATCCTGCGTTTTTCCGCATCCCAGTAGGCCTCCCTTTGCTTCTCTACCGCCTCATTCAGCGTCTTAAACTTCCCAGCCTTCCACTCTTCCAGCTTAATGCTCTGCATCGGTATCTCCTTCACCTGCTCCAGTGCATTTTTACGTTCAATAGTCTGATAGCTTGCTGCCAGTTGGGTATACTTCTGCTCTATCGCTGTTTTCTGTTGCCAGTATTCTTCCACAAGCAGTAGCAGCCTATTATTCAATTCCGTGGTGTCTTTAATCTCAGCCTTGGCCTTAGCTTTCTTTTCCTCCAAAGCCAGCCCTGCCAGCTCCATCTCTTTTTCATAGCCCTTTTCCCACAGCTCCACCTCCAGCTTGGCCGACTCTCTATTTATTTTCTCCAAATCATCCGCAGCTTTCTTCGCCGACTTCGACTTCTTCTCATTATTACCCACAATCACATTAGTGCCGCCCGTATGGGTAGCCACTTCCTTATTATAATTTACCACAAAAATCTTATGCTTCTCCTGAATCGCCGTTATCTCATCCCTGTACTGCTGCAGCGTTATCTTTCCAGCCTTATACCTCGCAGCAGCTCCTTGAGCCTCAGCATTAAAATTCTTCACATTTGCATTATACAAGCTATTGGTAGCAGCCGTAAGTTTAGGCAGAAGACTCTGATACTCCGTTGCATACTGAATGGCCGTCAAATTCGGCTGCCCATAAATCGACGTACTCTCAGAGCCTTCATTCAGTAATTTTTGCTTCAATGTCGCCAATCTATCAGTTATCGCCTGAGTCCTTTGCTCCTTCGCCATCAGCTCTATCTTACGCTCAATCTCACCATTTACTTGTCTATACAAGCCCATCAGCTTGCTATTGTCCACTTGCTCAGCTCTTAGGTCCTTAAAATAATCCGGATAAAGATTGATCAACTTCTGAATCTCAATCTTCCGCTGCTCAGTTCCCTTGGCCAGCTTCGTAATATTCCCAATATTCAACTTCAACTCCTCACCTTTCCTCCTTTCAGCCACAATACTCTCATTGTGTGTCTTAATATGGTCCAAATCCATACTATTCGCCACTTCCACCGCATTTGTATAATCCTGATACGCCTTCACAAGTCCTGCTACAATCACCGTCGCAGCCAATATTATCGCATTTCTTTGAAGAGCAGTATTAAACGCATTAGCAGCTGCCACCGCCCTGGTCTCAGCCGCAGTCAGCACATTCATACTACCAGTTTGAGCCTGATTTATCAATATCTGTTGGCCTTGCAATACCAAACTCACCCTCGTAGCCGTAGCTTTCAGGCCCTCCAATAGCACCTGCCTCTCAGTCCACATCACCTGCAGTTTCTGCAAGCCCACATAAGCCGCCACCCATGCACCAGCCTTCAGTATCAACGCCCCATTCTCCGCCAAAAATCCAGTAAAAGCAGCTCCCGCCTTCGTTACTTGTATATATGCCGGCAACAACCTTTGCCCCAGCTCTATACGCTTATTCTCCAACGCCTTCTGGTTTTTCTCCAGCTGGGCGGCTGCCGTATTATTCATAATCCCAAACTCCCTCGTGAGGCTCGTCCCCTCAGCCATGGCCTTGCTAGCCAGTTCTTGTTTCTGTCTTACCAGATCAGTTTGGTCCTTCAACAAACTCATCACCTTAGTGGCTTCTTGAGATTTAATCCCAAGATCGTCCATCCTTTTCACCACCACGTCTATCGGCATACCCCTAAAGCTCTCCGCCAGTTTCAATAGCACCTCGTTCGGGTTACTTCTCAGTAGCTGCTCAAACTCCGCCGTCGTCATACCCAATTGCTCCGCAAATAGCCCCGTCGCCTTGGCAGCATTCAGCATAATATTAGCTATACCGCCCGAGCTTATCTCAGCCGTTAGTCCAAGTTCCTGAAAACTCGCCCCTAAGCCCATCACCTCGCTTATCTCGGGGCTCAGGTCGCCCAGCTGCCCAATACGTCTCGTAAAATCCGCCACCACAGGCCCCGTCGCCGTACCCGCAGCACCCAGTTCGTTCAGGGCAGAGCCTATCTTATTTATCGCCACCCCAAACTCCATCTCCTTCGTTTCCTTAAACAGCGTCTTCATCGGGGCCAGCTGTCGGGTCACTTCCTCAGCACCACCGCTAAACTCATCACCCAGTGCCACCACGGCCATGTCAGTCGCTTCCACAAAGCCCAGCATCTCATTCTTCGCCACGCCTATCTGTCCGCCCACTTCGCCTATCTTCAGCAATTCATTCTGTGCCGTTCGGGTGTCTATCTTCTTTATCTCCTCATTCATGCCCGCCACCTCGTCCTTGGTCATGCCCGTGGTTTTCTGTATCTTACCAAACGCATCATCCAGCTGAGCAGCCCCTTTTATACCACCCGTCACAAACTGCATCGTCTCATCTATCAGCCTATCTAGGCTCAGAGCCGCCAAAGCACCCACCGCCACATCCTTCACACGCCCCCACGCACGTGCAAGCAGCCCAGTATTCTCCGCCACCACCTCAGTTTGCTTGCCAAAATTCTTCATCTGCTCCCGAGTGGTATTTATCTTCTCTGCTATCGGAGCTATCTCATTCATCTTAGCCATCCACTCCTTACTGCCCACCACCAGCTTATTCAGCTCAGCATTCAGGGCCGCCTTCTTGGCACGCATTTCGTTCAGCGAAGCATTCTGCAGGTCAAACGTCGCCAAACTACTCTTAGCCGCCATATTCACATCGCTCAGGAGCGTCTTCATCTCCTTATACGCCTTCGAATTCTTCAGGCCAGCATTCTCCATCAGCAGCAGCTCGTCCTTAATCTCCTTCGCCGACATCTTCAGCGACTTCATATCCTTCTGGGCACCATCGCCCAGTATCTTAATCCTCAGTTCGGCTACATCACTAAAAGTCCCCATTCTCCACACCCGTTTTGTTCAGCCACAATAATACCCAAAGCCACACACCCCACACAGGGCAAAACTTTTTCCTCCAATGTCAGCCTAAGCTCCGTTTACCCCGAGCTTGTCGAGGGGTCGAAGGCCCGCTATGCATTAAGGCTCACAGCTCACCCAAGCACAAAAAAAGCCTCCCAGAAATGAGAGGCTTTTTTGTTTTGTTTTTAAAAAATCAGTTTACGACAATTTAGAAGAAATAAAAGTCCCCAACTCTTTGATGTCCAACTTACGACCAAACTTTATTTCAAACTTGCCAAGTCCAGAAACCCAAATAACAAAATCTGAATCATAATCAAACAATCCTGAAGTTTCAACTGCAAAAGAGGTGATTTTAGAATATAAGAAAAAACGATACTCCTTTTTACTGCCAGTAAACCCCTTTACGTCATAAGAAATTATTTTCTTAGAAGTAAATGCTATTCTGTCTCTGATATTATTATAGACAAAGATCAGTTCTTCATCTTTTGCCAAAAAAGGTTCGAAAATATGCTTCTCGGCATCTTTATTTCCTTTTTCAGTTACGCTCAGTTTTACAAGTAAATCAATTGCCATGGTGTTGTTAGTTTAATAGTGTTAAAACCACAACTTACAACCCACTTTCTCAACAACAATATCCACTTATCCACATTTATACACACTCAAGACACTCTCCGCCAGTTCATAACAAAAAAAGCCCCGCATCTCTGCAGGGCCTTTTATTTAAAGCATAATAAATCATTTTTTCTTCAGCAGCCAATGGTAAACATTTTGAGATCCTCCCATTGCACTACTTACAGTTATCGCATAAGCATCAACAAACTCATAACCAAACTTTGTAAAAAAATTAAGAGCATCAATCATACTGTTAAACTCGACTAACTTCCCAGCTTCGTCCAAAATTTTCACCTCTTCCTTATCCTTAAAAAACTTTGAGGATACTTTCTGTCCAAAATCAACATCAATCGTAACTTTCGGCTGTAATATTTTTCCTACACCCATGATTAACAAATAAGGTGTGTCAATATCCTTAAGTGCCACTCCATTAACACTTTGGGCATTAACTACACCAATTGAGCAAAATAAAAACACCATCGAGTAAAATAATCTTTTCATGTGAAATGAGCGTTTAAAATTTATAATTGTGAAATTAAAAACCCAAACATACACAAAAAAGCGGCCTTTCAACTCAAAAAAACCGCTTTTTTATCGCAAGATAGCACCACTTCGCACCTCGCCAAAGATGCTTAAGCACCCATTTCGGCAAATCCCACCATATCAGATAATGATCCGGTCTTCTCATATTATCACCTGCCACACTATAAGTCCAAGTCCCAGTAGTATCAACACCCCAGCTATTTTATAACAACCCTTTTTAAAGGCAATGGAATCTGTTACATATCGCTCAATATCACTTGGGCTGTTAAGCCAAATATTTCTTCTTTCAAACGGCATCATTCCTACAAAGGCCACCACTGTGGCAACAAAAAATGCCAACAAAGAAATAGCTTTCAGTACCTCACTGTCCTTCATAATATCTTCAAAAATCAAGCTAACACTAAGTAGCCCTATACAAATACTCATTTGTTGCTTAAGTATTTCGGTAGCTACGTCTAGCTGCTTCTTAATTATTTCAGGCCCAAAGCTTAGGTAAAACAACTCCTTCTCAGTTGGTTTCCTAGCAATCACCTCTTTTACCACTTCTTCTTCCTGCTCACTCATAACTCTATTATATTCAAAGTGTCACAATGTCTGCATACAACCCTTATTTTACCATTCAATAAACTAGAACCAACCTCGCTAAGAGTACCCCATACACTAGGCCTAGGCACTAATGGTGGAAAAGCACTTATGGCACCATCACTCCATAGGCTATCTTTTATTTCGCCCATAGCACTCCAACTATTTTCTAGCCCACAATTATGGCATTTATAGCTTACTTTCATTACATTTGTCTCGTTATAAGGTTATTACTACTCTCCAAAATGCCTACCAGTTGCCAAACATGGGTAGGCATTTTCAATTCCAAACATACATAAAAAAAAACCGAGAGCAAAACCCTCGGCATTTCCATTCCTAATCTGTATAGTCAAAAAGCCAGTATACCAATCCACCACTAACCATTCACTAATCACCAATCACTCCAGCCACCTGCCAAATGTATCCACTACGCTCGTATCTATCCTGCCATCTCTAAGTCGTTTCGGCACTACTGTTTCGCCACTTTCGTTTATTTCATTTCCCGAATTCACTAAAACAGCAGGCACTTTTGTAGGGTATTTTTTCACAAATCCACTAACCAGACTCAGTTTCTTGTCTATTTGCCCAATAGTAGCCGCCGTTATAATTCCCACAGGTTCGCTACTTCCTGTTGGCAAATCCGTCCTTTTGTCCAGATTCTCCATACCCAGGCCTATCACTGGTATCAGCTGCACATGCGTATGGCCAAACTGCTGCATCCAGCTTTCACGGTCGCTCACCTCTTTTGCTATCTGCTCATCCTGTGTCGAAATACCTCCAACACTCGTATTATAGGCACTTATAGCATCATTTCGCTTCGCCAGATAGTCTGTCCATACGCCAGGATAGCCTCTAAAACCATAATACACCACATAAATCTCTCCGCCACCTTTTGCTCTCAAAGCCTCACGGTACTTCGGCAAGTCCTCAAAATCCCCCTCATTCATATACAGCACAGCCTTGCCATCAATCCTAAACCAATAATCCTGGGTCATCAGCTGAGCAATATGGTCAATCTCCGCACTACTTCGTTTATTCTGCACCTTCACAGTCATCTTCATGCCCAACTTATTCTGCATCGCCACAAAATGCTGTCGAGTCTCGCTCAAATAACTATCCGTATTGTAATAGTTAAAACAAAGAAAGTCAAAGCCCGCATCTCTATAATACTTCACCTCTCGCTCCGTATCCGCTGCCGTCTTGTCATAGGCTACTTCCACATACTTTTCTATCTCGTCAAAAGTATTCCTTCCAAGCTCAGGCGAATACTTTACATTCGTCCTAATCTTCACCAATTCGGGAGCGTGGTACCGACCATAGAAAGGCACCAAATTATACTTTTGCCCCCACACAGTAGCAGCATACCTATTTCTAGAAATATGATTTATCAAATAATCATACTTTGGATTCGGGTCATTCCAATAATCCCTAGTCCAATTATCCCACATTATCAAACCCACCGGTATCTTTATCTTATCAGCCACAGGAGGCAATACCGGCGGCACAACTACAATAGGATCCTGAGCCTGTCGAAGGACCCACTCCCCCTGTGCATTCTTCAAAAACCCCTTAGCCGTCATAAACGCATCTTTAAACGTTGCAGGCGTAGCCAATCCACCCACATCACTATTCCCAGTAACTAGTTCACCAGTAACCAATCCACCAGTCACCTTCGTTCTACTATCATTCAGCAAGTTCTTACCCCTCGGCACATAATAACTCCTATTCCTGTCAGTCTGCATCAGATGATACTTCCCATCCAACAGCTTCGCCACCAACACCCTATCTGGCAATTCCCAAAAACCCAACGGCACTTCCTCCAGCACTGGCTCAACAGTTGGTATGTCACCCTGAGCTTGTCGAAGGGCCACCCACTTCCCTTTCCAAATATTCAAGCTGCTATCCTTCTTCGAAAAATAAAGCTTCCCAAAAGCCGGCTTCTTCACATTCTCAAGATCCTTCACCACACTTTGAGCAAAAAGCCCGCCCACACTCAACACCAAAAAACTAACAATGACAACCCACGCCACAATCCTTCTCCACTTCATCACTATATAATTTAAAAATTAAAACTCAATCCGTACAGACGCCATGCTTGGCGTCTCTCATCTCTCACTCCATACTCTCCTTAAACCCAATCAACACCTTCACACCCAGCAGACCCATAATCCGCTTCCTCAACAAATTCATATACGCCACCTTCGTCTTATTATACAATCGCTTCCGGTCCTTCCTATTATTCTTCACCACAGGCATTTTACGTCTGTAAAAAACAATCGACCGCACAATCCTATCAATCTTCTTCTCATCGCTTATGCTCGTTGCATCATTGTAGCCATTCACATACCTAAAACTCCCCACACCAAGCTTCTTCACAAAAGCCCTTATCGCATCCACATTAATAAAAGCACCCGAGCTGTACTCGTATTGCTTCATATCCTTATATCGCCAGTAGTCCTTAAAAAACACATCAATCTCTCCACCCCAAGTATTCAGGCTAGCCTTCACATCAGCCTCTACACTCTGCTTCAGCTCACCTGTCAACACCAACCCACCGCGTTCTACGGCACCAGTAAAAATAGCATCCGCCATGCCAGCCAGCTCATCTATCAGCTCACTAACATCACGCCCAATCTCCTCCAAATCACCCTCACCAATACTATTCGCCATAATAATCATAGTACAGACGCATTCCAATGCGTCTCTCACCACTCACCACTCACCACTATCCAATACACCAATAACCAATACACCAATAACCAAACTCACACCGCATCCACATACCACTTCTCACCACCAGCAGGCTCAGCCGGAAACACAATACTCGGGTAAGGCCCTACTATCACCGTACTACCCACAAGCAGTCCATTTCTAAAAAACCTTAGCGTCTTCCCAGCCTTATAATAAGGTATGAAAAAATAATCCCGCCCGCTCACCAGCACAGGATAATGCCCATTCAGCCTAGTTGCACCATACCGCACATCCGTTTGGTCGGCTTGATACGTTGGCAACTGAAACCACATACAGCCAGGCACATACCCGCTGCCCACATCCTCAGCTACTATACCACTCGGTTCACTGGATCCACTAAAATCCCCAGCTCTCAGCCACCACCTACCGGTCGGAAAATCCACAGACCCATACACCCCAGGGTCATACACCCCCACAGAGTTACACGGCCCGTTCGCATTCGCATACGCCTGCGTATCCAGTATATCTATCTCAGCTCTCGCTTTAGCATAAGTATCCTCCAAATCAATAAAACTCCCCCAACTTCCAATCGGTATCGTTATTGTCGCCTTACCACCAATCAACCCCGTGCCACAGGTCGCATTAAAAAACGTCCCCTCACGGCTCACAGCCACATCTTGCAGAAACGGCGTATTATCCACCGCACAAGCAGCACTTGGCGTCAACGGAAAGAAATTCGGCCCTGGCTTATTCTTCAACACCTCAGCAGGTCGCACAGGCTCGTTCGTGTCCGTATAATACCGCTCCACCGTCAGCACCTTCAGCATACCATAGTATCGTCCGCGGCTATCCGTGTCGCACACCACACTCAGCGGTCGCCACGCCGTAGGTCTGTCTTCAGTAGCCTCAGGCACAGGCAGCTCGCTGTAGGCAGTTTCCTTATAGCCCGCTTCTAGTTCTATCACCACCCCTGTCCAGTCGTTGGCATCATCGTGTATCGGCATCGCCTTACCCACATTCACCATCGCCAGCCATTGCTCATTCTGCAGCAGCCACATCTCCTTCGCAAACCCCACATCCAGCAAGTGCCGCATCTGGCTTAGCCTTCCGAGGTTCAGGCGTAGCAAATACTTTCGTATGCCTTCCACCACATCCACCCGCCTTTCGGTCAGGTTCGCCTCATAGCCAAACCCCCTAAAACTCTCACCTTCAGTACGGCTAAACTCCATACCCACCGAGTTCTGTCCAGTAGCCACCAACACCTCAGGCACACCAAGGCTATTCATATACACCACCTGCTGCAGGTTACGTCTATACACCTGGTCATACACCACAGTTGCCACCTCACTAACACGATCGCCATTACTATCTATCAGCCAACACCTATAACTCACCAATGCACCCCTGAGCGTGTCGAAGGGCTCCAGCTTCACCCCATCATCAGGCAAAGCCGCCACGCCTGGCGTCTCAAAGCCACTTCTGTCAGGTCGAGCGGAGTCGAGACCCACCACACTCGCCCCACCCACAGGCACAGCATAAACACCCATCGGACTCACTTCCATTTCCGCTATCGGATACACCACATCTTCCTCGCCATTTGCATACAGTCCAATCACCTTCAGCTTCACTTTAGTAATCGTACTCGAAAAATTATGCAACCAACTCAAAAAACCAACCTGCCCCGCACCAGTATACTCCCCTCCTTGGTGGCTGAGCGGAGCCGAAGCCGGGGCCGCACTCACAAACTTCCCATCACCCAGCCATTTCGTAAAAAACGACTTACCATATCTTTCAAAATCCACCTCCGAAATCCCGCCCTTGTAGGCCCATCTTTCGCCATTCGTCACGGTTTCATCCAGCACATCATCTACATAAATCCGCACAATCGTATAATACCTCAGCGTCATATCCGGCACCTGCCAAATTGCATCCAGATATCTATCGCCAGCATTCCCAAACACCGGCTCATCATTCGTCAGAAAACCCTTCAGTATACCGCCAAACTCAAAGAACGCACCCCTAAAAATCGTACTATTCCCTACCACCTTAGCAGGCTCCTCAAAAGCATCCATGGTCGACGCCAGCACAAACTCCTCCCCATTAAACACCATCACATCCAGTTCGTACCTTATCGTACTTCTGTCCGTTATTGTGGCCAACTCCCAAGGATCCACATTCACCACCACCGGATTATTAATCAAATCCAGCCCTATCGGCGTACCCAAACTCAACTCATCAGCTGCTATCATTCCTTTTTATAATTATCCGTACAGACGCCATGCTTGCCGTCTCAACACTCACTACTCACCACTCCATACTCCCCCAATGGGGGCTGGGGGGCTAAATTCCCCCACTGGGGGTTAGGGGGCTAAAAACAACTCCACTTCCCTCTCTCTCCTCGTCACGAGCCCATTCAACTTCTTACCACCTGCAGTTATAGCACAAGTCAGCCAATAAGCACGCAGCTCTTCAGCACTTGATCTACTATTAATCAAAGCAAACAGCCTATAAGGAAACCTCTTCCCCGATCTTTTATCCAAAAAATACCCACCTGTGTTAAAAACAAAATCCGCCACCGCATCAAACTCATTCTGCGTCAAGTCATCCCGAGTCAACTCATCCGTAATCGGGGCATAAATCCGCTCGTAGCTCTTCACCAACCACCTCTCGGCCGTCGTAATACTTATCACAGGCGAATTCCTCGTTATCCGCTCACCAGTATCAGGATTCCTGGTATTTCCATAGCCCTGTGTCCACACACCAGCCGGACACAAATACGGCCTACTCTCAAACTTCTCACTCACCTTCGTAAGCTCAATCCCCTTCGCCCCAATCATCACAATCCTACTCATTCTTTAATTCATTAATCGTAAATCGTTAATCAAAAATCTTTAATCGCAAATCGAATCAATCCCTATTCATCAATCGTAAATCGAATCAATCGTCAATCGAATCAATCACTTTCTTCGGCACCAACCGCTTACCCCTAAAAGGCCACACACCCATTTTCACCTCATAATTTCCACTCTCCAGCTTCTCTGCATAATCCTTCCAATACTCCGTGTCCGCCTGAGCCTGTCGAAGGCCATCCTCATACTTCCGTTTGTCATCCTGAGCTTGTCGAACCACATCCCTAATAGTCAACTGCATCTGAGCCTCACGCTCAGCATAATTCACACTATCCTCAGCCATGTCATCCTGAGCTTGTCGAAGGCCTGCAGCCAAACTATCCTGCACGTCCTGCAGCCTAATCTTCTCCCTAAACCACACCTTCTTCTCATTCTCCCAAGCCACTATGTCACCCTCTAGCTTTTCAATGCGGTTGCCTCTTTGGCCATAGTCATAGCTCAAGAAACCAACACCGCCAAGCACACCCAACACAAACACAAACACTATCATAGTCCCCACACTCGGCAACTTCACACCCGTTATCCAACCCAATATCTTCATCATATCATTAGTATTTTTTTAAACCTTCCTCTTTTCTCTACCTCCCCACTGGGGAGGGCTGGGGTTGGGCTATTACTTAATCTCCGTCATATCCTCAATCTTATCCTGAATCTTACCCGGCATTTTCTTTACAAAACCAGGCACATATATACCTAAGCTTTCAAGATTATCCAGCAGACTCTTAAACTCCACACTACTCATAAACACCATCAGCAATATCACCGGCAGGTTATACCAATAGTCATCAACCAGCCTTGTGTCATCTCGTAGACTAGCCACAAAAAGAATAATGCAAAACAGCGATACACCCGTCAAAAGCATAGTATACCCAACACTTTTACCAATCACACTCTCTTTCAGCTTAGTCAGGTCAAAAGTTTTATTCTTCCTCGCAAGCCTAACCCCACTAAAAGTATTCAAGGCAATCATCAGTATCATTCCCAAAAAAATAAAAATGTCTACTTGAATACTATTCACCATCAACTGCAGAACAGCCGTTCCAACACCCAAAAAAGTACTGGTCAACTTCTGTTCAGCCACTTGTGCTGCACCGTGTGTAACATATTTCCATGCCCCACCAAAAAAACTCTCCACCTTGTTCATCACACCTCTCGTTTATAAATTGCAAAAATTAAACTCGTTCTTGTCACCCTGAGCTTGTCGATGTTTCACCCTGAGCTTGTCGAAGGGCTACCACCATCTAATAGCCCGACCTGCCATAAACACCATCCCACTACCAACTACCACATAAAACCATAACGCCACCAAATCCCGCCATCCAAAGCTCAAAGTATCCACCAAAGCAGTAGTCCCATTAGGCTCCAACACAGGCAAATCATCCCCAGTACTCTCCAAAGTAGCCATAATAGGGCTGAAGTTTAACTCCCCCACCGGGGGTTGGGGGGCTCTAAGCACACCATCCAAAGCCTTATCAAACCTCTCCTCCCATTTCTTAATCTCAGCGTTCTTCTTTTGTTCCAATTCCCATTTCTCTTGAAAAAGCCTATCGTACTCATCTCTTTTTACAAAAAGATTTGAAGGATAAGCCTCAACCATCTTCTCAATAACCTCCCTCATAATCGTCACAGGCCCAGAAAACATCGGTACCAGCCCTTCCGACATTACATTATCAATCCTCCTTACCTCATGTACCAATTCCCCGTCCTTAAAAAACCAGTTCAGCCTTTCATCAGCATTATCCCCTCTGCTCTCAACCCAAACCTTCAAACTCCTCCGAGTAAAATCCTTTTCCACAAACACATCCCATTCCATCACTTTCATCATTATTTAATTAAACAAATCACCAATAACCAATACACAAGTAACCAATAACCAATACACCAGTAACCAGTCCACCAATCCACCACTCACCTCACCCAATCCCCACAAGCAATCATCAGCTGAAACTCCGTCCGCCATCCCACATGATCCGCCACCAGATTCGTATCCACCTCATCATTCTCAAACACCAGCGGTGAGTGAGTAAAATTGTACTTCTTCTGGTCATCAATAATCTGCTTAATCAGCTTTCCAAGAATCGTAAAAGTCGCATCACTAGCAGCTTCAGCCAGTTCCAAATCGTTGTTCTTAACCCTTTGGACAATACTCAACCCCATATTATAGGTATTAAACCAAACACCACCCCTAATAGTAGTCTTCACATTAGGCTGCTCAAGGTTCATTATCGGGTACTTTTTAACCTTACCAGCAACATAATCCAGCTTCTGTCTCATGTCACCATAAATCATAAAATGCACATCCTCTGAGGCTGCAACCCAGTCCTTAAAATACTTCCTCACATCCTTAATCTCCGCACCTATCATATCATTTAGCGGCTTCCGCCTTTATCTTCTGATGTTCCAAAAACAGCCATATCGTCACAGCCTCCGTATCACACACCTTCTCAAAATCCCCATGCACACCCTGCAAAGCCACATCCTCCAAAATCGCAATCCACCCCTGCCCATTCGGAAAAATCCCCTTCGGCCTGTCAGCCTGAGCCTGTCGAAGGCCTTCTCCTTCTTCAGCTCCCCCATTGGGGTGGTGCGGCATTCCGACAGGGGGGCCAAACACCCCCGGAAACATCCTAATAAAAATCTTCAGCTGCTCCTCAAAATAATTCACCAGCCACAGCTTCATCACCTCAGGCAGGCTATCATTCAGCACCTTACCCAGCTCCAACACCTGCCGGCTATGGTAAGGCGTACGCTCCAGCCTCATCTTCCGCCAATTCCACCGCTTCCTAATCACCAAATGCCCCAACAACTCCCCCAAAGCCTTCTCATATTGTTTCTGCCATTTGTTCTCAGCATCTCCTTTCTTAGTCCCCCCTTTGGGGCGGTCCGGCGTTCCGGCTAGGGGGCTTGCTCCCCCTTTGGGGCGGTCCGTCGTTACGGCGAGGGGGGCCTTCTTCGCCACCTCAGCAAACTTCAAAAAATACACATTAGCCATACTCAGCTCTATCGCTTTCGTATTCGCAAAATGCTCTTCCCTCACCCAAACCAACTTCGGAAACAAGCTAAACTTCACATCCATGCGGCGTTCCCTGAGCGGAGCCGAAGTGAGCCGAAGCCACGACGGCCACACCCATATCCGCTTCACCACCCGCTTATTCACATCTTTCAGCAGCCCCGCCACAAAATCCATCTTCTCCGCAAACGGTACAGACGCCAAGTCACCCTGAGCCTGTCGAAGGGGCGTCTCGGCATCAACTCCGCCATCAGGGTAAGGGCCGACTTCCTTATAAATCCTTTCCACCAACACCGCCGCATTATCAAAATCCTGCCCATAACTCCGCAAAGCCATCAGCAGAGGCATCACCCTCTTAAAATCCTTACTCTTCAGCGACATCTTTCAGTTTAAAGAAATCCAAAACCAAATTATGCCTAACTGTTACCCAGAAATCATGAGTAAAAATCAAATTTTCGCTATATGCATAATCCATAAAAGTCACTTCTCGCTTGGCTCTTTTATTTTCTTTACAAAACTTATCAACCACCTCTCGGACGTCATTCGCTAAAGCCTCGCATTCTTCTCGGGTCTTCAGTATATTCCTATCCTTATCTTTCAGTAAATCAAAAAGAATATGGTTCAACTTACCCCCCTGTCCAAAACTCCATGATACTTTCACCAACCACATACTTTCAACTATTTAAAATTTAACCTTCACCCATCACCTTCTCCACCACCTTTCTTTGCCATCCTCGTTCAGGATCATTATAGCCCAAATTCACTTTCGTAAACTTCACAATCAAAACACCCTCAACAAAAAACCACAAATCATCCTCTTCAGTCTCTTGGATTATGGTATCAAAACCAGGTACAAATACCTTGGCATCCGCAATGAAGTGTCCCGTTTCTGCAGCAATTGATTTTATCTCAGACTTTAGCTCCTCAATTTTATTTTCTACATCTACAAACTTCTCATAAACAGACCTATTAAGTCCCCTCGTAAGATCATTCCAAACCATCCTTTTTCCACTACTATGCAGCTCCTCTCTAAGTCTTAATCCTTTCGCCTCTACACTTGCTATCCACATACTTTCAACTATTTAAAATTTAACCAATAACCAGTAACCAATCCACCAATAACCACATCACAGCACCCCATAACTCCGCTCCTTCTTATTCTCAAAAAGCCTAGTAGGTGGCGTCTCCTCCAAAGCCGTATACATATCACTATTGAAGTACACCGCAAACACACTATCGCTCGCAGTCTTCTGCAAAAAATCCACAATCGCCGCCAGTCCGTCACGCCATTGGTCGCCCAGCTCAGCTGCTATCTCATTTCTTCTCGAGGGCGGCAACACCTCCTTATTCTCCAAGCCATCCGTAGTACTCCACAGGTGCCAGTCCGCATCAATATTCATAAAAGGCACATAATCCGCCACAGCCTTTCTGGCCACCACCTGGCCACACATCTTCAGCAGCTTCAACCAATTCGCATCAGTCAGTGTGCCTTCCATCCACAGTTTATTCTTCGCCAAAACCTCAACCATAAACGCCTCACCCAAAGCCACTCCAAGCTCATTCTGTGCTTGTTTCAGGTTCGCTTCAAGAACCAAAAACATCCTCCTACTGCTCCTAGCCTGCGGAAACCACTCGGTCAGCTTCGTAGCATTATTTACCAGCAGTCCAGCCTTTTCCAAGAAAACCTCACTCGTCTTCCAGGTCTCAAAGGCATCCGCATTCTTCTCCAAAAACTTCAAAGCATTCTCCAGAGCATTATCGCCACGCAGTATCGCCGCCTTCATGCTCGCAGCTGTAGCCCATTTGCTCACCGCCTGTTGGTTCTGTGGCGTTATCTGAGTCTTACCAGCATCGCCAGTACTCACAATCTGCCGCATCATACCGCTAAAATCCGCATAAGCCATCAGGCTCATCTTCAATAGCTTAATCAGTCGCTTTTGCTCATCGCTACCACCCACACTCACATCTTCCTCATTCGCTTCACCCACCAGCAAGCTCAGCTCATCATACAGCTCAGTGCCTATGGCAGGGTAAATAAAAAACTCCTCGGCTTCCTCTATGTAAGCCACCCAATTATCAAAACTCATCGAGCGTTGCACACCACCGTACACACGCTTCACTTGTTCGGCGTTCTTAATTAGCATTATCGTTCACTTGATTATTTGGGTGAGCAGGGTCATTCTTGGCCGTACTGTCAGGCACATACCCCATAATATTCTTAAATCCAATCACGTAGTCAGGTTCTATATCGTCAATCTCCTTCAGGTAATCCAAAGCCGTCAGAATCAACTCACGCTGCTGCACCACCAAAAAGTTCTGCACATAATTAGCCAAGCTATTTATCTCCATGCCGCTGGTACCCATCTTGCTTCCGCTATCCACACCAGCCAATTTGCCCACCAAGCCATGTCCGCCAATCTGCACATCATTGGCCTTGTCAAACATTTTAATAAAAGCATCGTCCTTAATATTAAACTCCACAGGTTTAATCTCAATCCCACTGGTCGAACGCATATCACTATTATACTTCGAAAAAGTAAACAAGATCTTATTAGACTCTTCCACACCACTGAGCGTATCAGCTATACTATCCAGCGTTTTTTTCTTCTCCTCTGCCTTTTTAACTTCGTCCCAACCATCCTTATCCCAATAATCCGTAGGTATACTTACCTGGTGGGTTATAAAATAGCCATTCTTAAATGCCGCCTCATAAAAACTCGGCACCTTATTCGCAACCTCTGCCCAACGGCTCGTTCCCCACCAGCTCGCCAAGCCATAAAATTTCTGGCCAGGTAGCGTAATTATTTCATGAATAATAAAATCACCGTATTTCGTAGGCTCATCAGGGTCAAAAGCAGGATAAAAAACAGCATCCTTCTCCGCAGGAGTTTTATAACCAAAGCCACTATGCACATAAAATCCTTTAATCTCGGTATCCTTTTCGCTCAGCTTAGCTACCCGCACATCATTATTGTCCAGCACCTTCACAGAGGCTACCTTCTTAGTCTTGGCATCAAGGCTCACCAACCAGTTCAGCTCATAGCTATATACGACTTGGTTGGCAGTCTTCAGCGTTAGGTTCTTAATCCGCAGTCGCTTCACCCAATCACTAAAATCCTTGCTCTTTATCGGTTTTTGTAGGCTCAAAACATCCTCATGCTCTTCAAAAAGAGCAGGCCCTTTACCAAAAGTAAAATTCGCCTTAGTTTCCAAAAACTGCCATTTATTCGGGCTTTCGTCCAAAAGCTTATGAATCAGCAGCAGCTTATTGTCTTTATCACCCCTCGGCACATAATACTTACCTACCTTACGGCTACCGCTATCAGTTGCGTCAGCCATATCCGCCACCTTATCACCTTCCTTACCAAAGCTTATCGCCACCGAAGCATTCGTTTGGTGATTATACTTATGTACGTACAGCCCTTCGCTCAACTTCTCCATGCTCTATTTTAAAAAATCAATCCTAATTCCATTAAACTCCACCAACAAATCAATATATACTTCGAAGTCCTTTCCAGTATTCAAGTCTAAAACAGGCAACCGCCCGCTCCTACTCATTTTTCCTCTCGCTGTCAATGGGTTGCTATTCCTCCTAAGGCTTACATTTTTCTTTTCACCCCAAGTCCCATCAATCTTCCTATACCCCAAAGAAAACCTAGCCCCCAAAGAGGTTATTTCTGACAAAACCCGCTTAATCGAAATGCCTGAACTCATACACAAATCAAGTTTTTTATTCTAAATCGGCACAGGGCAAAACTTTTTTTAACCCAAATGCACTTTTTTTTTGTCTAAATATTTCGTTTCCAATTTTTTACAAGAAAAAACGGCAAACAAAACGCCTTTCAATCTCTCCTACCTGTGCCGCACACTATCACGAAATGGCAGCTGCCTAGTTCAAAAAGGAGAATATAGTTCTGTAACTATCTCACCACTACCCCTGTCTCTGACATGTACTGACCTCGATTGATGTAATGACTGAAGAGCGACCATATGATGTAATCGAATGCATCAGTAGGGTCGGTTGCATACTCTCTGAACCTGGCGTTACGCTCGCTCGACTTGTCTTTCTTGAATAGCTTATCGGTAGTTACCAATGTGTTCTGTAGAGCTATAATGAAACTCTTATTGGTATTCTTGTTGATCCTGACCTTAGGTGCTTTGTCGTGGCTACCTGCCAACATCATATTCATTAGATCGTATCTATCCTTAGTTTTTGGGTAGGATGTCAATTCCTTACGGAATACCTTCCAGCCTTTTTTTATAAGGATTTCACAGAAGCGGTCAAAGAATGGACGGTTGGACTTGTCTGTACTGGCACTTGTACTGTTACCGTTAGGGTCACCAAACACATACACTTCTTTAATTGAATGTCCATCATAAGCCTTGCAGAACCACTCGGCCAACTGGATTAGGATGTTAGACTCTTGCTCTACTTTGGTAACTGCTGGTTTCTTAAATTCCGACTGAATAATTCGGAATTCGTTGCCAAATTGCTGGCAGACCAAACACCAAACGATGTCGGCATTGAAGTCTAATGATATCAATAGCGGCTTATCTCTGTGATAGTCGTTGTGCGTATACTCCAATACACCCGATTCTCTCGGATGGTAATCGTAAGATTTGAAATAGAAATTCGACTCTGAAAGTGCATGGTAGTATTGATTGGGAAGTTTCAATACTCGCTGATTCATTACCTCAACATTGTATTTCCAGATGTCCAGCGTTTCGCGTTGCATTTGGCCATACTTAGCAGGTAGGAACGCTTGGTTGTCTTCATAAGTCGACTCAAGGAATAGAAACTCAGGCACATTATCGATGAGCCATTGTTCACCATGCTTTTGGTACTTGGCTTTCCGCTCCTTACACATCTCAAGATACTTCTCTTCAGTATCGTATATCCAGTTGCCGGCTATTGTCCAGCTGGCAGATGAGAAATCAAAGAATCCATAGTTCCAATAGTGATTCTCGTAAGGTGCGAGGGTATTGCCTCTAAATGCAGGAATTAATACCGTTTGAATAAACTCAAAACTGATAGTAGCAGACTCATCTACAAGCAATCCATTAATAGACAAACCTCTGTGTGTCTCTTTATTGTCTTGACTTACAAGCCGTAGTGTAAAACCATTAATGAAAGTGATACAATATTGATAGAGCCTTTTACCTGGTTGTTTGTAGGGCTTGGCCCAGCCGTCAGGTGGTTGCACACCTATCACATAAACACCATAAGGCCTCAGCTTTTTGTCATACTCAAATACCCCACATTTCTCAAGAGCCTCACGGATGTTAGGTATTACTATCGAGTCTATTGCCACATAAGTAAGCCCAGCAATTACCCAAGTAGCCCTCGGAAAAATCGGGAACAGTTTCTTTATCTGAAACCCCATGGTCATGGATTTACCCGACCCACGGCCACCAATAAACGACTTTCTGCGAGCTCGGCTCTTCAAAAACTTCGCCTGTTTGGGGTTCAGCTTTATGGTTACAACCTTACTCATCTATGTCTATCGTTTGTGTGGCTTCGTCTCCAGCAGGAGCATTGAAGTTGTTATTTATCACTTGTACGGCCCAAACCTCCTTCACTGGCTTGTTCCAAACCGTAGGATCCCAACCCATGTCTTCAGTATCGTAGATGCCCGCCAACACATCGCCCTCTTTCCTGGCACGCATGGCCACATCCCACTGCTTATCCTTCATGGCAAACTGTGCCAACAAGTAGTGAAACTCCCTACTGGCAACCCTTAGCCCATCTTTTTGTACTTGATCCAGTCGGCCGTGTAGTGCTATCGTCTCAGCCAAATCGTACTGTGCCTGTCTCGACTCTACAGCATAGTCCCGCATGATGGTGGACAGAATAACCTCCTTGGTTCGCCCCATGCAGTACCAGCTCCATATTTTCATGTACCTCTCCAGCTTTTCCTGCTGCATAGAGGTCAGGTCATCAAACTCTATCTCCTTCAGGTAATACCTGTAATAAGGATCCAAGGCACTCTCATTCACCTTCAGCAGCTTCCTCAGCCGCGTAATACTCTTCTCTTTTGCCATTTTTAAACTAAAAAGCCACCGTACAAAACTGCACAGTGGCTCTCAAGACTAACAGGGCAAAACTTTTCTACACGTCAAACAACCCGTTTCCGCATGTTTTATCTATCGCAGACTTGGCCTTTTCTCTATACGCCTCTTCACTAAGCGTTATCGCTATTTGGCTCAGCTTGGTGCCTTCTTCAAAAAAATGCCCCCAGCCTCTGTTCATTTGCCTACCACGCTCATTATGCTTATCCAAAGCCACATCGGGTATTGGTCTGAGCATTTTTTTATGACAGCCCCAATGATAAATCAACGCCCAGTCCACTATTCTGGTTTTAGGAGCCCTACAGAGCAGCATTACGGCATGCACCAAAAACAACCGCCATGGCTGGTTATTATCGTCCTTCTTTTTGCTCAATTCCTTGTGCATTTCATAGAGCGACTGTACATCCGTCGATATACCTGGCCTTGCCAATCCAACATCCTCCGAACTGATTATCTTCAGCCTCTTCCATACATACTCCACATAATTGCTTTCATACAACTCCACCGCCCAAAAAAGAGCATCGTCCTCCAGTCCACGCCTGATGCACTTCTGCATCGCTGAGCTACACTCAAAAAAATCATATCCATTTACTGTCTTCAGTTCATACTTCATATACATAGCAATGTTAAACGTCCCTTTTCTACTTTTATCGAGCAATGGCTGTCAGCCTCAAACCCAGCCTCCTTCAGCCACTCGCCTTTGAGCATCAACGCTGGTACCAGCTTATTGTCCCACTTTCTTTTTTCAAACCTATTCGAGATTTTGATTTTTCTAAAATTCTGCATAATTTCGTCTCTGTTCTGATGTGATTAACTACAATTTTTTACTTTTGAACAAGAAAGCCCTACCCCCGTAGGGCTTTCGTTTTTTAATCTTCTTCTATAAAATCCAAGACCGCATCCACGCCAGCTTCTCTGTATATTTCTCTCAAAAAAGCCCATGTTTTAGCCTTAAAATCCTCTTCCGTTACAGAAGTAGTATCAGGTAGTGCAGCCTCGCCAATTTCGGCATAAAACCCGTTTGGCACCCTATTCCAGAAAACCTCAATCCTTACCTTTTTCATGCTAAATAATTGTTAAAGTGAAACCACAATTGCTTCATTTCAGCCAAGAAAAACCTGGTTAATCTTATCTGAAAATCATCCATACTTTCGCCCATTTCCGAGCAAAAACTCCAGCATCCGTTCGATGCTTCAAATACTCCCATTTGATTTTTTTCGACTAACAAAATCACTGTTTCCATACGTTCTGATGTTTTAAAATGTTAAAAATTAATTGATTAACTACATCAGAAATTTCTCCCAGCAAAACGGATTTCAGAAACCGACACCCCAGAAGTTTTCCACAGAGCGTCGTTTTTTTTTGTTAATAATTCTCAGTCACTATTTTGATAATCAACTCCTTACATTCTTCCTTTGTCATTACACTTCCAGTTTCCCTCAGCGAGTCCTCGTCTCTAAAAATACCGTTCCTGTCATTCTGCCAAAGGCAATAAATCAAATACTCCCTCGAGCATTTCTCGAGTTCTGCTTCCAATTCATCCAAGCTTTTTACATTCAAAAACACCATATCAAAACAGACTCAACTGCCCGTGTTTATCTTTCAGTATTTTTTCTTCATTCGGATAATCTATCCCACAGATACCCTTTTGAGGGTAAAAAACACTATACTCAAAATCATGTATAGGTTCAAGATGAGGCACAGGCAAAATCCCTTTAAAACCAAAGTATGGATTCACATGGTAGCCAAACCGCCACTCCATACTCAGCGAGTTCATGCAGCTCACCTCGCCCTCGCAGCCATGCAAGCCCATATTTATCGCAGTCATTTTGGCACAAACTGGATCCACATCAGCTCCATAAAACCTCCCGGATGGATTCACCACCTTTGCAGCCAAAAGCATCCGCCCACTGCCACAGCAGCTATCGTTTACCGTCTGTTTGCCTTCTGGCGAAGTTATACCCACCATTAAATCACAAATAGCTGGTGGCGTAAAAAACTGCCCCAAATAGCTGCTCTTATACCTACTCGCTATCGTTTCATAAAAAATCCCCAGCCCATCGTACCAATCGCTATCGTCTCTAATCTTAGCGTGGTAGGCCAATATCAGCTCAGCCACCAACTTATTAAAATGCCCATACTCCTTTCCATACTTCGCCTCCAGTTGCTTTGCCAAAGGCTTATCGCCAGCCACCAGCATACCTCCAACCATAAAATCCACAAAATCAGAAAACACACGACCAAAATCCCCTTGCCTCACCGTCAATTCATCAAAAAGCCCAGCGAATCCTCTCAATTCACTGGGCACATCCTGCTTAATCTTTCCCATCAGAATTCCGTTACAGTCGCCATGTCACCCTGAGCTTGTCGAAGGGGCGACTCGTCAATATTTTCCGATTCCACCACTAACACACCCGCCAAATGCTCCATATACTTCTCATTCACCTTAAATCCACAAAGCTCCTCCGTTTTGTCCCAATACATCCTCACCAATGTTTTTTGGGTGTTCACATACTTACCTCGTTTGTAGGTGGTTATATGCTCCACGATGTCCTGAATACTTATCTCAACATAAAACGCCTCCGTCATAGCCTCTGCTTGCACATCCAGCGGAATACCCTTACTGTCAAACCAGCTTCCACTCACCTGGCCTATCAAATTCTTATCACTCCACCTTTCAAAGCTCGCCTTCGGAAACTTGCTCAAATTCGCCTCTATAAAATCATTCTTATCTTCGTAGTCCTTCCATTGTCTAGCCACTTCCAAATACGCAGCTGCCATTTCAGCAGGATTCTGGCAATTATCCAACACAAACCCCGACAGCTCCTCAGCACTCAAAGTCATGTCATCATCAAAATACATCGGCTTATAATCCACCAGCTCAGCTATGCTTTCCAATCCGTACTTCTCACACAGCTTCCTGTCTTTCGCATTAATGCTCGCCTTGTCTCCGCACTCACTCGCCCACTTATAATAGGCCGCCTCATCCAAGCCAGTTCTGTTGCAAAATCTAAAAATAGCCGACGCCTTACTCGCAAACTTTCCGTTTTTCTTTTTTACTCTCATCTCTCTGATTATTAAATTGTTATTGATTAACTACATCAGAAATTTCTCCCAGCAAAACGGATAAAAAAAACGACGCTCCATGAAGTTTTCCACAGAGCGTCGTTTAATTTTCTTTATTAATTCTATACTTACTTTGTTTCCTCAGTAGTACTAAATTCATATTTTACTTTTCGAAATTCATCCTCAAGAAAAAAGTGAAATCCAAACTGAGATTTACTCCGTTTTATCTTTTCTGGATTAGGAGTGTGCGTGCTTGCATGGCAAACCAACATACAGAAAATATACTTAAATACTCTAAATAACCACTTGTCGAGGTAATCAATCTTACGCTCAGGTTTATTTTTCTTAAACTTACTGTATTTCGGATTTTTCTTCATGTACATTAAACTTTGCGTTTCACTGTTCTCGTTCTTTTCCATTCGAACAATCACCTGCTCAGTTCCATCGTAAACTTGATTTCTCTCGAATACAATCTTCATAATTTCTTTCAACTCTTCCATAATGTAATATTATCGTTTGATTTAACTAGCCTATTTATGGTATAATTCTAATATTTTAAAGGTTTGACGCCTATCCGATTTACGCAAAGTTAACAAGCTCTTTTAAATAAAAAAACAAATTCAAAAAAAATCTTAACTAGCTGAAAATCATAAAAATAAAGTTTTTATACCGCCTGTCTAATGGTTTTTAAATAAGCCATTTACAATTATAAAAACTATGTTTTTACGAATTGTATTTTTACAATATTGTGAATGAAATAAAAAAAAACGACGCTCCATGAAGTTTTCCACAGAACATCGTTTAATTTAAAATTAAAAAACAATCACACCCACCGGGGGCAGGGGGCTTTCTACCCCTTTGGGGGTTGGGGGGCTGGGCTAAAACGGCAACCTCAAACTTTTCTGAAAAGCATGCTTCATCTTACCTTCATTTTTTCTCAGCTGTATCACCTCCTTTCCAAACACCTTCTGCAGCAGCCTAAAATCCGCCTCTTCAGCATCCGTATTCCTAAACTCCGCCAAGCCACCCCTGTTCACAAACGTATCCTTCTGTTCCCAGTAAAACCGCTGGTCTTTATAGCACCCACGATGGTAGAAAGCATTCAGGCAGCTAATCCAGTAATCCTCATTACACACTATCTCACCATTATACCACAGCTTCGAGCCCTCCAACACACCATGAGCACAGCCTGTCAAATACCCTTTCAAGGCTATCGGCTCAAAACTATTATAGTGCAGCGGCGTCGGGCTAGTCGCAAACCCAAACGCATAAAAACCCGCATCTCTACAGGCAGCTGCCGTGGCCTGCACTATCTCATACGCCACATCAGGATCCACATCCGTCTCCTCGCCCTTCTCGGCATACACACGCTTCAGCCCGTCAATATCATCATCCAGCATCATCACATTGCCAAAGTGCCGCACTATCCAATCTCGCTTCTTAGCCAATCCCTTCACACTGTCAGGATGCGTCACCACCTCTATGCCAGGGTTGCAGGCCTTATAAACCTTCTCTTGGCTCTCTTCTACGCATATCATCGCATTGTCCACCGCCTGTATTGTCCTCACCCTGTCCCATCGTTTGTGGCTGGGTATCACTATCTTTACTACTTCTTCCATAACTCTATCACGTTTTTAGCATCCACCACGTGTGTCATACCCACTGCTTTGCTCTTGTAGCATTGGCTCACTTCCACTCCTAGCTTCTCAGCTATGTGGTTCTCGTCTATTTCGTTTCGGCATACAATCACAAACGCCGTATACTTCTCGCTAAACTTCGCCACTATCGGCATCTCAGGCTCATCCTCAGCCGTAGTCATCTTCGCCACCTCAGCCAAGCTCTCCTCCAGCATCAGCCCAAACTCCCCTAGGTCCAGAAACTCATCAAACTCCCGCTTCAATATCTCCAAATCCCACTCACCCGCATGGCTGTTCTCTATCAGCATCACCTCTCGCAGCTCTTCCTCACTGAGCTTCCTGGTCGCACATCTCACGTCTATCATCGTGTCACCCAGTCCATACTCCATCAGCAGCTCACAGCGTTGCTTGCCTCCCAGCAGCGTACCGTCAAAGTCCCTCACCGGTATGCTTATCATACCAAACTTCTCCAGCCTTTGCCAAAGCTTCCTGCGTTCCTCTGCCTTAATCTTCCGGGGGTTTTTAGTGCTGGGTACCAGCTCACGCACACAGACCGACTCGGTCCTAAACAATTCATTCATCATCGCAATTTACGTTTACATCCAAAAAAAATACGGCACTAAACTAGCACCGTATCCTCAGCCCACACAGGGCAAAATATTTTTGGAAGAAAATCAAGTTACCCTTCCAACGATTTCAATTTTTCATTTAACTCATTAGCTATAACCCTAAGTTGATATTCAAGGCTTTCTAAATTTTTAGACTCATTTATTATATCTTCCTTTGTCTGGTTATTTTGATGAGGCAAAGAAAGCCTTACCCTTGCATTTGCAATTTGGTCAGCTACATTTATTAATCCTATTAACTGAACACCAATTTTAATTTCAAAATCTAAAGAGGGCTTTTTATTAATCCACGCCTTCAATCGTTCATTTTCAGCTTTCAAAATATCAATCTCATTCCGAAGCTCATCTTCTAATCCAAACA
Organism: Leadbetterella sp.; assembly: GCA_035299025.1. Classification (GTDB taxonomy): domain Bacteria; phylum Bacteroidota; class Bacteroidia; order Cytophagales; family Spirosomataceae; genus Leadbetterella. Next base: position 1,072,663 of record DATGXK010000007.1, on the reverse strand, counting down.
TACTTTAAACTATTAAATATTCAAAAACCCACTTCTCCAATTTCTCTCAAAAATCCCTCTCTCGTTTGAGAATGCAAAACACAAACAGTCTCCACATCTTCTGGCCTACTGAGCACAGCACTTTTATTTACAAAAACTTGCTCTCCTTTTTTGCATTCACCAACTTTATCGCCTTCGCCTTTAATTAGCCAAATACAACTCAAACAATCCCTCATCCCTTAAACCTTTTACGATACTCCACCCGTCCAAACTTTGCAATATACGCCTTCTTGGCCTTTCGTGGTAACTTTATAAATCTCAAATCATTCCAAACCCTCGATTCAGAAAACTCATCAAAAAATATTGAATCCAAATTCAATCCTCTATGAATACCAGGTGCAGCTTCCCTCGCAGTCATCGTAAACTTCCAAGCATTCCCATCATGTCGCTCCGTCAAAAAATCAAAAATAGGCCTTCTCATCCCAGCCTCTCCAACTTTTTCAATTAAATCCAACTGCATTTTTCTCATTGGAGTAGGCTCTAAAAAAGAAAAATCTGGAGGAATCTCCATAATCATAGCCCTTCTTCTCATATCAGGCCCACCCACAGAATCCACCGAAATCACAATCGGCTGCATGCCAGCATTGCTTATTTCACGGCAAATATGCTCCGCATGTATCTTACTCAGCCCATCACCCACAATCGCAATCTTCTTCTGCGGCTCTGGCATTTCCATCGTCTTAAGCATTTCCAAGGCAGTTTCCAGTTTTCGTCCACTCCGAGCAAGTTCAAACTTCTTCTGGTCAAAATCCCCCAATCCACTCATCTCATATACTTTTTACAATACTCCTCCCGTCCATACTTCGCTATATACGCCTTCTTGGCCTTTCGTGGTAGCTTATTGCCAACAAAATTCCCTGCTATAAACTTATTGATATCATCTACATATCGCACAGTTTTTCCAAAAACTTTACCCAGGTTTTTCATTGCCCCTGCCATCTCTTCTGCCGAAAAACTAGCAGCTGCCAAATTTCCAGAATATCCACTCATCCCCTCACTTCTTTAATTTTTCCAACACTTTCACCAAAAACCACACCATCAAAACCTGCAGCACCACACTACACATCAGCAATCCATACACACACCACAGCAATATCTCCATCATTATCATTCAAGTACAGACGCATTTCACCCTGAGCTTGTCGAAGGGCGTCTCAATACACGGCCCAAAAAAAAAGCTTCCCCAACCAGAGAAGCTTCAAAATTTTCCACCTTAGTTCCCCCACTGGGGGCTAGGGGGCTCAACACCATCTCCCAGGATCTATAGGGTCATCAAGTGTCATCTCGAGCGTAGTCGAGAGGTCAGCCTCAGGAGGCTCAGCAGTTTCGAAAGCGTAACCAGCCAGACACGAGGAATGAAGGCAATTTGCCAAAGGATCAGTCGTCGTCACGTCACCCCAAATCAACCCCGAAAACTTAGCATTAGGCATATTCAGTCTGTCTATGCCAATTGCTGGCAAAACATCCGAACTCACCGCTTGCTTCATTTTCACCTCATCCTGTCCAGTAGGCACGCTGGCAACAGCAGTTGTTTGTGTCCCCACAAACAAAATAGCCACCACCATCAATAAAAGCCATCTTTTCATTTCAATCAAGTTTAACTTGTAAAACCATTGACCAAACTTAAAAAATCCAAACCAAATATCAAAGTCATTCTACGAAAATTTTCGAAAAATGACAAATTCAATAAATCGTAAATCGAATCAATCATAAATCGAATCAATCGTTAATCAACATTTAAGCTTCTCCCTCATCGCCTGCAACACCAGCTCATTCTGCTGAATCTTCACCGTCAGTTCTTGTTTCTTCGCAGGATCCTTCGCAGCACGCAGCTTACCCCTATCTTTCGACAGCAAGGCCACCAAATTCCGTTCCTTTGTTTTCAGTTCATACCTATCAGTAGGCAGCGAAGCAATAATCGCCTCATGCAAAGCCAAGTTACTCTGTGGCTCATCAATTCCTCCTTCAGCACCCTCATCCGAATTTATTCCCCCATTGGGGGCTAGGGGGCTGGGGGCTACGCTCCCACCCATCTCCACCACCTTAATCCGCTTACTTATCGCACCCCATTCGCCTCGCAGCTGCAGAATCTTATCACATATCTCAGGCACTGGCACATTCTTCGGGAAATCACCCAAACTATTACTAAGCTCACCCTTCCGCTTATCAATCTCAGCCTGAGCCTGCCTCAGCTCCGCTACCTTCGCCATCGCTTCAGCACTCAAACGTACAGACGCCATGCCTAGCGTCTTCTCAACACCCATAACCTCTGAAAAACCCTTCCCCTTCAACACCTTCATCACAGCTTCCTCTATTCCCCCATTGGGGCGGTCCGTCGTTACGGTTAGGTGGCTAGCTCCCCGATCGGGGGCGGGGGGGGCTTCGGGGGGGGCTGGGCTCGGCTTCAAAGCATCCAGCTCAGCCTTACTTATCTTGCCCTTTTCCCAAAGCCTTTGGGCTTTCTCGTACTGTAGCTGCATCTGCAGCCTTGCCAACTCTTCTGCTGTCATGTCTCAATCGCTCAATAAAGTCCTCAATCCCATCTCTCCTATACCAACTCTCCAAAACCTCCATCGGCTCAAAACTATTCTCCTTTGCTCTTGTAAAATCCAAATACTCGTTAAGCAAAGCCATCAAACCCTTCACATCCACACCACCAGCCAACAAAAAAGCCGCAAGATTATCATCCAGCAGCTCAACAGCTACAGACGGCATGCTTGCCGTCTCAGCATCCTTATCTTTCACAACTACCAGCACACCTGCTGCCTGAGCGGAGCCGAAGGCAGGACCATCATCACTCATAAAAAAACGCAATATCGGTGAGTCACTGCAATTTACGTTCTACTGAGGCAGACCAAAAGGGGCACTTGCAGCCCCGTGCTCACCGATATAAGATCGTTGGGCGGTCCACCTAAAAGTATGTAAATCGTAAATTGCGATGCTAAAATACAAAAAAAAGCTGCATGATTCTCATCACACAGCTTTTAATAAATTCCAATCTTCTACCCTCCCTACCGGGGAGGGGTTGGGGGTGGGGCTCAATTACGCCTTCGAGGTTTCCCCTCTTCACTAGCTTTTGCTACAGCCGCTGCCACCTTTTCCGACTGAGCCAACTTACGTTCACTACGTTCGGCAAGCAATTGCTCAGCAAGTTTGCTCTTCACTTCCAAATCTTCCTTCTCTTCATCCGTAAACTCCTTTTCAGTTGCCGTCTGACTACCTTCCAAACTCACCGCATTAGCAGCTTCCTTTTCAGCAGCAGCCTTGTTAGCAGCTTCTTTCTCGGCAGCTTCCTTTTCAGCAGCAGCCTTATCAGCAGCAGCCTTATCCGCAGCAGCCTTATCCGCAGCAGCTTTATCAGCAGCAGCCTTATCAGCAGCAGCCTTATCCGCAGCAGCTTTCTCAGCAGCAGCTTTCTCAGCAGCAGCTTTCTCAGCATCAGTACCAGACTCCCCCAACGGGGGCTGGGGGGCTATTGGGGCTTTCGCAACTATTTTTTCATTTTTCGTTCCCATAAAATTAAAAATTAAAATTATTTCCTTTTCCTCGTGACACCCTTCACGCTCACGCCAATGTTAGTGTCCTCACCAACATTACCGTCCTCACCGCCATTGTCACCCTGAGCTCCGCCAGTCCCGAGCTTGTCGAGGGATCGAAGGGCATCACCAGTATCCAATCCACCAGTAACCTCCCGATAGCTATCGGGACCATCAGCATCACCAGTAACCAATTCACCAATAACCAATCCACCAGTCTCACACCAATCCAACCCCGCAGCATCACAAGCCACAGCCACATGCTCAGGCACATCCTCTTCAAACGTCACATGCCCTACACCAGGAATCAGCCGAGTCTTACCCACCAATTCCAAATTCTTCAACTTCCTCATATCATTATTGTCAGGCTGAGCTTGTCGAAGCCCCTCCAATTTATAAATTAACACCCAACCCAAAAACTCCCCCATCGGGGCGGTCCGGCGTCCCGGCAGGGGGGCTTTTGGGGGTGGGGCTTACACCCAAGGAATCAAAGCCAACGTAGCCGCCGAAATTGGTAGCGGATGGTCTCTATGTCCAGAAGACTTACCCTCAAGGTCAAAGCCTCTCTCGTCAGTGCCAATCGTACCACTTCTACCCTTTCCACGCAAAATAATACCATTCGTAGAGCTACCCACCAAATAATGGCGACCATCAGCACCCGGTACAATAAACACACAAGGGTTATTCTTGTACTTCTTCAGTTCAGCCTGCACCTCCTTGCCCATACCTGCCAACTTAGTCTTAAACAAATGATCGATATTGTTATGTCCCGCACTTGGGCCATTCTCGTCACTGTCAAAAGCTATCGTATTCTGAGGCACCTCATACTTCGCAAACTCGTGAGCACCCAGTCTCGCCACAGGGCTACCCGTAATCTCACCAGCCGTCACATCAGCCACAGCAGGATACTCCCCGCTGAAAGCCTTCGCCGATATCACCCCAAACCACGCAAGGTTGCCGGCAATATTATCTTCCTGTACAGCATCAGCCGCAAGGTTCGAAAAATCCACTAAAGCCATAATCGTAAAAAAATTAAATTAAAAATCATGAATAGAAATGCCATTTATGGCATTTACTGAGAATCAAATGCCATTTATGGCATTTAATAAAAATTAGGACGCCATTTACGGCGTCCCTATTTTACACGAACGCACCCACATAAAGTAGCTCCGTCGCACAGATACCCACGCCAAAATCAAAGTCCATCAAAAAGGCCATCGAACGGTCTCTTCTTTGGTAGTCAAATGCGATATCACCAATCCTGGCATCATCATACAAGGCCACCAAATTGTCTCTTGTAGTGATAAACGGTCTATTAAACACGCTCACACCTTCCTCTACAATCATCTCCACGTTAGTACCCTCCAAGAAAGTCTTACCAAACTCCGAGTTATACGGTAAGCTCGGATATGCCTTTCTAAACGCCTTCTGATACAACGACTTCGCAGCCTTCGTCATTACCATCACAGTTCCTTCCTGAAACGCTATCTTACTCGGCAACGCATCCGCCATCTTCTCAGCCTCTGTCACAGCATTGTCAATCGTCCAAGCCGCCATGTTCACCACATTAATGGTAGCAGGAGCATTCGCTATCGTGTCAGTTATCTGCTCAATGTATCCATCAAACAAATCCAACGAATCCGTACCGTTCGCATCCAATGCCGCCTTATACATACCTGTTCTCAAGTAGTACTGTACGTCCACATTCAGTCTCTGAATCAACCACTCCTCAAACGGCACCTTCTCCGGGTCATACTTCTTCATCGCCACTCTGGCCATGTAAGTATTATACAAACTCCTGATTTTTTGCTCACCAAAAAGCAAGTCCACCTTCACCGGTTCAGGCTTAGCCTTTCTGGTTTTAAAAGTCGCATACGCTTTAGGGTCAAAGCTACCCTTATTACCTGGTTGCAATGGATCCACAGTCACCAAGTCACTCAACACAATCTCTCCATCTGCTGGAAAAATATTCACATAATCCGAAAGCGGCTTAATCGGGCTATTCGGAGCCCCACCAAAACCAATCTCCATCACTTGATTCACAATCTCTACCTTGTGATTCAAAGCATAATCGTTCAATCCCGCCGTTATGCCAGCCAAACTCACGCTCTCCGCCATCTCTATCAAAAATTAAGTTAAAAAATCCAACTTCACACGCTGGCCCAACTGAGCCAACCAATTTCAACCACACACATTTTCAACTTTCACCGCCAATGTCACCCTGAGCAATAGCCGAAGGGCTTGGCGTCTCTCACTACTCACTACTCACAACTCACTCCTCACTACTCACTCACCCACCAGCCATCTTATTCTTCAAATCAATAGCCTTCTGAGTAGCCGCACTCACTTTTTTCGGTGGAGTACTCACAGCATCAGCAGCATCCACCGCACCATTCATCACATTAGGCTTACTACCGTTCGCCTTCCACGCTCTCAGTTGAGTCAGTTCAGCCTTATTGGCCACCCACTCCCCAGCATCAGCCCTAAGCTGCTCCAACTCCGCCGCACCAATAGCCACTTCACCTTCTCCCAGCATCTGCTGTACAGCCGCAATGCCTTGCGGCTCACCATTAGAAGCTCCAGCATCTTCACCACCAGCAGCCTCACTAGCTTTCTCATCAGCATTCTCATCAGCCTCTTCACCTTCACCAGCATCAGCACCTTCGCCAGCAGCATCACAGCCTTCAGAATCAACATCAGTACCCTCGCCATCACCAGCCACTGCTCCTAACTCCCCCACTGGAGGCTGGGGGGCTTCAGCACCAGTAACTAATACACCAGTAACCAGTCCACCAGCCTCACCAGCAACCAAATCACCAGCCACCGAAGCATCAAGAGGCTTCTCCTCCAGTACAATCACATCCACTTCCTTCCCCGAAATGGCCTTATCCAAAAAATTCGCTACACTCTTAAACACATTACCCATATCGCTCAAAATTTAATTAATACACTCCAAATCAGTACAGACGCCATGTGTCACCCCGAGCGTAGTCGAGGGGCTAGGCGTCTCAAAACTCCCCCATTGGGGTGGTACGGCATTCCGGCTGGGGGGCTATTCCCCCACTGGGGGCAGGGGGGCTTACTTCGCCAACCTAAACACCTCCTTGGCAGCATCTTCCATCGTGCCAAAAGCATCCGCCAGCCCTTCATTTATGGCCTCTTTGCCCCTAAACATCTTACCACTAAAAATCTGCTCAGCATTCTCCATATTCAGCTTGCCTTTCCTTCCAGCCTTCACAACCTTCACAAAATCCGCCCTCATCGCATTCATCTCAGCCCTCACCTCGGCAGCCACCTCATCGGTCAGTACCTCGTATGGGTTCAGTTTCGCCTTATTCGAGCTCCCATCAGACCTTAGCAGCGTAAACTTCACCCCATTCTGCTCCTCAAAACTCTTAAACTCGTAGTGTACCATCAGCACACCTATACTACCCACCGAGCTCACAGGCCCAGCCTCCATAAAAATCTTCTTGCTTTGGCTTGCTACCCAGTAGGCTGCACTCGCACCCATGCCCTTCACAAAACTCACCACAGGCTTCTTCAGGTCACGCACAATCTCACCCAGCTGCTGAGTGCCATTCACCTCACCACCTGGCGAGTCTATCTCCAGCAGTACACCCACTATCCTTTCATCACGTTCACACTGCTTCATCCAGCGTCCAAGCGTTTCTGTTCCATAGCTACACGCATCACCATATCGCGTCATACCACCCATTATCGGTATCACCGCCACATACTGCTCTGCATTACCATTACCATCCACTCCAGCCATTGGAGAACCAGATTCTGTTCCATGAACAGAGCTTGGTGCCTGAGCGGAGCCGAAGGCAATAAACCCCATCTCCTTCCTGGCCAGCTGCCCAAGCCTTATTTCATTAATGATCCTATCCTCCTTTCCAGAAGCCAGCATACCATTAATCGCCCTCGCAAACACCGGCTCCACAGCCCACATCCTACTCCCAATATCTATCATAGCCTTATGTTGTCAGTCTGAGCCTGTCGAAGACCCGTAAATCGTAAATCATAAATCGAATCAATTGTAAATCGAATCAACCATAAATCAAAAATCGTAACTCTATCCTCCCCCACACAGGGCAAAACCTCGCCAGACACTATTTCCAAATAACCAGTGCACCAGTAACTAATAACCAGTAACCAATACACCAATAACCAACTCACATCGCCGTAGTCGTCACTTGTTTCCAAGCACCATTCTCATACACACACAACTTATTCAGCGTAGTATTATACACCATCAGCCCATTTGCAGGGCTTGCAATAGCATTTATCTGGGTAGTGGTGCCTCGGGTTATCAATACACCTTGTGTAGTACTCGAAACATGTAGCAATGCACTGGCGTCTGGTGTTAATGTTCCAATTCCTAACCTACCAGAATTATTAATTCTCATCCTTGTACCACCCGCCACAAAAAAATCAATATTATCATTATTTGCTCCAGTTGCTCCAGAGTTTCTAAAACCACTAAAATTAGAATTATCGGAGTTGTAGAATAACAAGTAGTTAGAAGACCTTACGTCCAGAGCCAAAAATCTTGATGCACCATTTATGTCGAGTAAAGCACCTGGACTCGCAGTCCCTATCCCCACATTCCCATTCTGGTCAATCCGCATTCGTTCAGTCAGTGTACCACCATTAGCAGTTCTAAAAATCAACCCGCCAGTATTATTACTAGCCGTCAGCGTCTGAGCCTCTATCTGTGCCAAGTTGGTATTTCCAGTACCTCCAAACAGCACACCCACCCCACGGCCTAAGGTTGCATTTGTGGCGTCATTCGTCAGATACAAACCTACTGGAACACCACCTAATGAAGTGTTTATGTGTGTTTTTTGTTGGGGCGAGGTGGTGCCTATGCCCACATTACCATTCGGAAAATATATGCCGTTTATAGTTGTAGTAGTTCGATTAATTCTCATATATGTTGTACCTATAGAATTGGCATCATTTATAATTCGATAGTATAAATTTGCCCCATCAGTATAATGATCCCATATTTTAGTATCAGCAGCCGCAGATGTTATTTTCATGTAAGAATACGGCAAACCACCAGTAACACCAATACTATAGCCACTAGTAGTGGCGGTTTGTGGAGCTGTTAAGCCACTGGCATATAACCCTCCATTTATATGCAGCTTATGCTCAGGATTTGACGTGCTGATTCCTACATTAGTCCCATTATCAAAAATCAAACTATTGCCAAATGCAGACCCCGTCCATTTGCTCAAGTAATTAGTAGTGAGCCCACTCGGCGTATTAAACTTCCCATCCAAACTACTCTGTAAACTCGTTACGTTCGATATCGCTATATTGGCCCAGCGGTTTGTAGTGCCATTTGTGGTCAAAAACTGCCCATTCACACCCACATGCGTATTAGCTGCCAATATCCTTTCAGTATTACCAGTAGGCTTCACCAAAAAAACACGCCCACTCTTCACACCCACACCATAAAACCCCGCCTTAGGCCTCGTAGCAGTATCACCATCAAACACCGCCGTAGTCCTTACACGCTGTGCCGTCACATCCATCGTAGCCAAGAGGCCCACAAACGCCAAAATCAAAAATCCTAATATCCTATTCTTCATAATTATCAAAAAAAATCACTCATTAACTCAATGCCTTAGTGCTCAATGCCTTTAAGCCTCACTGCCTACAACTCTACACATAAACCACATTCTCCATTATCTCATACCCCGTAGTAGCCGCCAGCGTACCACCTATAAAAAGTACCTCACACACCGATACCGTAATATTCACCGTAGTGCCTACTTGGCTCACAAACACTCCGCTGACTTTTATCACAGGTGCCGAGCCTGTGCAATATTGTATAAACACATTGTCGCCAGACTTATACGGAAGAGTGCCACCAGTATAGCCAAACGCCATCGGCCCAAAGTAGCCATCAGTAGGCTCTTCAACTCTTGTCAGTCCCGTAAACTTGGGCCTATCCTTATGAAACACCACAAAATTGCTCGCAAAACCAGCAGAAGCACCAGCCACACAAGCCTCCAACACACTAAAATCCGCAAACCCATTCGCATTAAAGCTCGTTATCTCCGCCTTACACCAGCCATCTTTTAAACTCTTACTCAGCCTTGGGCTACCAAGTATTCCATGTGTTATCAGCACGGTGTCACCTTCTTTCCATGCCACACCAGCACGGTAACCATACTGATTATCATATAACTCAGGCAATAACTTGCCACTTTCATCACCAAACTGTAACGTCTTCGTGCTACCCACCGTAAAAGTGTAATTCAGGTACACATTCCGTTGAAAAAACGGGCCATACCCAGCCTGTCTGATTAAAAAATCATTCCTCACTGCCGCACTAAGCGGCACAGGTGCCCATCTATAGCCCACCTCTTCACCAATCATCACAGCACCACGTTTCTCACCACCTTGCTTGCCAGTGCCACCCTTCGTCGTCACCCTCAGTCCTTTCACAGAGGTACCCACCACCACTATATTTCCATCCGTATCCTCCATAAAAAACACCGACCTCGCATTCTGGTCCTTCATCATCTCAGCCACCATCGCCGCACTAAAGCCTGCCTTCTCATAGCCTACCAGATGCTTCCAGTTCTCCGAGCCATCTGTGCCCAGCAGTTCATAATCAAAACTCTTCGTGTCATTCGGCACCACGTACTCAGCTGGCACAAAATACTGAGGCAAAAACGCCAACGGATCCGCCGTCACCTCGCCATTCACCACATGAGCCTTCGCCGGAAACTCCCCCGTAAAAGCCTTAGTTATCACCTTCCAAAATCTCAAGATCCCAGCAATATTATCCTGCTGCACCCCATCGGCCGTAAAACCACTAAAATCCATCATATCCTTGTCAGTTCGAGCGAAGTCGAGAACCCACCCAGTTCAATATTCTAATAACCAATCCACCAGTCAACCAATCAACCAATAACCAATACACCAATTCCCATCACCCCCGCTGCATAAAAAACGCCTCACCCGTAAACTCGGCACTACCGCCATCTGGCATCGGCAGCCAGGCCTGTATCTGTGTCAGGCTCACAGGTTGCCACTCAATATTCCGCACCGGTCGCTTATCCGCATCATACCACAGCACCTCCAGCTTCATCGTATTCAGGCTGTGCGTCACCAGTCCACCATCCGTCAGTCCCGTCACCGCCACATTCTGTTGTCTCAGCGGTCCCCACACACCATTCACATAATACACAGGGTCATCTACCTCAGGCAGCAGCGTCACACCATCATATACACCCACCACAGGCTTACCGCCACCGTGGCCAAAATTCATCACATACCCATTCGTCGTGCCCATGCCTCCATCCATGCTCAGTACAGCACCATCAGTCTGGCCACCAATCCTATACTTCACATCATTAGCATCCTTCACAAACACCACCCATCGCCGTTCAGCATTCACGGCTATCCATTCCAGTAAAGTAGTGCTCACGCGTGGCACCAACACCCGCACATCATTCTGCCACACGCCACCGTGAGCACCACCCCCAGACTTAAAGTCAAAAAACGCCGATCCAGGCGGGAAACAGACATTCAGCACATCATTCAGGTCCACCGGCAAATCATCCGCACCCACCATGCCGTCATCCACAATAGACACCGCCATCACTTGGCCCAGATTATCCCTTTGTACCCAATCTTCAGTAAACATTCAACACCATTTCATTTGACCACCAAAACTAAAACCCTAACCCAAAAAACAAAAGGGCAAAACTTTGACTATCAAAACATTAGCGGGCAAAAAAACCTCAAAATCGGGCAAAACTTTTTCAATAAAAGAAAGAGTGGGCAAAACTTTTTCAATAAAAAAAAGAGCGGGCAAAAAATATCGTACAGACGCATTGTGTCACCCTGAGCTTGTCGAAGACCCACCACTCCAATCAACTCCCCCTTTGGGGCGGTCCGTCGTTACGGCTGGGGGGCAAAAAAAAAGACCAAGAGCATCACCCCTGGCCTTTCCATAAACCCTAACCATTATAAATATGAAAAAATCGAAAATCAAATCAATCGTAAATCCAATACTCCCCCAATGGGGTGGTGCGGCATTCCGTCTGGGGGGGCTTGCCTACACCTTCACCCTCATCGCCAAACTCTCCTTAAACTTCTGGCTTCTCACCGCATTCTCTCTTGCCAAAATCTCATTTATCTGCTTCGAATACTTCCTATGAATATGCTTCCTCCAAAAATCCCTATCCCACACATCGTCATTCAATCCATACCTATCAGACCATGCCGTTATAGCACCCTCATAATTTGGCATTCGCCCAAAATAACCTAAACAAAACGCCAGCAACTCCCGCTCATACATCTTCTCCAGCAGCTCACCCAAAACCCTAAAATGATGCGGCAGCATCATTTCCACATCCAGCTTCATCTCCACCGTTACAGTCATAATCTCCAAGGTATCCTTAGAGTCCCGCCAAACCACAGGCAGCAAATCAGGCTCCACCGGATAAAAACTCAACGCCGCAGTAATAATCCCACCCACTGCACTTCGTTGGTTAATAGTCATATTCGCACCAAAATTACTCTCATGCTCATAATATAGCTTCACAGCCCTCGGCACAGGGATATCTAAAGTCACAGGCATACTTCGCGGTTTTTGAATGATGCCAAATTTAAACAAAAAAATGTCATAATACAAAAAAATTGTAAAATGACAGAACATTCTCCCCCATTGGGGGAAGGGGGGCCCAAATTGCACTATCCCAACATCAACAATCCAATCCCCCCATTGGGAGCTAGGGGGCAACCGATTTTTTTTCCAAACTCCACCGCTTCCAACTGCCAAATCAGCTGTAACATCGTAACCAATCCTAACACTTTGACTATCAGAACTGTAACACTGTAACCAAATTGTAACCAACCCAAAACCAACTTGTAACCGACAATCTCAGCCCTTTTCTCTCTATTTTAGTTACTACTAAACTGTAACTGTTACAAACTTCTAAAAAAAACTGTAACAATAAAATACAAATACAAAGTCCTGACACACAAAACTTTACACACAATTTTTTGCCCTGTATAATTTCGGATACAGAGTTACAATTTTAATTGAATTACTACTACAAAGGATTACAAAGGAAAAAGCCGCCAAAAAAAACGGCTGGCGAAAAACTCACCAGCCGCATAAAAAATTGTACCATTCCACTATTTCCAATCTGTGTCGCCACTCATCCCCCCACCGGAGCTAGGGGCTACTCCCCCATTGGGGTGGTACGGCATTCCGGCTGGAGGGCCGGGGCTACTCCCCCATTGGGGGCCGGGGGGCTCTATACCACTCCATCAGCTTCTTCAGCATCTCCACTATCCTCGGGTTCGGCGTCCATTCATACAGTCGCCACTTCAGCGAGCTCGTCAACGTAGGTCCATAATCAATCAGCATCATAATCAAATTCGGATTCGTCAGCTTATCATAAGGATTCCTCACCTCTATATCTCCCACCTCATTCTCCACATGCTTCTTCGCCCAGAAATCATCCATATTCTGAAAACTATCAAACTCCGCCGTCATCTCCACAAACCTGTCCATCTCCTCAGGCGTAATCGTATCCTCATTCACCTTCACAATCATCTCGTCCAGTTCGTCGCACAGCAGATTATACCTGGCGTGCGTCAAATCACTCCATACATCATCAGCCTCCCATGGCTCCTCATTATCCCAAACGTCCAAATCACTCATAATTTCTGTTAATATTTACAGTTCAACCATTCAAACTCCCCCATAGGGGTGGTACGGCATTCCGGTTGGGGGGCCGGGGCTACTACCAACTCCTCGGCTCAGGGCCTTTCACTACCCACTCCCTTTCCATCTGCTTGCCATATTCCCCAAAGCTCGGCCACCACTCGTCCTTCTTCAGCAGTTCCTTCACCCTCGCCACATCCACCACATTCACCGTCACAAACGGCTCGTCCCTGCCCTCCTGCGTAATCGTCACCAGCTCTATCTCACCCTTCTTACCAGCCTTATCAGCAGGCTTGCGTCTCAACACTTGTCTCCATTTCATAGCACAAATATTCAGAGCCCACCGCAATCTACCAAAAAATGCTAAAAACCATACCAACCAAAGTCATTCTTACTTCAAAATCCGCTACACCTTTGTTACAGTAATTCTCAATCATCCAACCATATTTGAATATCTTCAATAAATTATATAATTTCACACAAAAACCAGCCAACCTCCGATGAAAGAAATGCTCGAATCCTTAACCGAAACCATCAAAGAACGCTTCAAAAGCCCATTTTTCGGCACATTAATACTTGCCTGGATATTCTTCAACTGGCGAATAATCCTCTTCCTCGCCCTTTCAAAAGACCCTATAGCTGCCAGGATACAAGCTGCTGAGGATAATTACTTAAACTTTTGGAATGGCTTCGCATACCCATTCCTTACTACTATGGCCTATTTAATTATACCAGGCTACATTATGCAGATAGTTGAGAAAGTCAACACACTTTCTGTCAAATCACGAAAGGATATCAGATATAATATCCTTAAACATGATTATGACCTCAGAATGAAGCAAGCCAAATGGGATAATGATCTCGAAGATGCCAAGGCCAATTTCAGAGAACTAAAAGACCTAAACGATAAAATTGCTCTTTTAACCAATCAATTGAATGAGAGAGATAAGTTTATTGAGAATCAAAAAAATGAAATAAATCTTATTCATAATGACAAGAAGTCTCCACCAAATCTTTTTCCTGAATCAGGAGTTTTACTAAGGCAGAAAATTCACCAGGTACTTGTTAGGCTATCAGAAGACAGTCTGGATGATCTTGTTCAACTATTATTATTTCGTATTTCGGAAAAAGAATTTACCGACGATGAAATAGCAAAAAATGCCAAACATTTAGTTTTAATGGCCGAATTAGGTTTATTAAATATATTCAAAGGAAGGTTCACTATAACAGAATTCGGTCAACATTATCTACGCTATGTCTTAACTGTAAAAAATAATTTAAAACAAAATAGCTAAAAAAAAAGACCAGGAACACCGCACTTGGTTACCAAATCGTATTTTTTTGTTGCAATGAAAATTTAAATATCTGGCTTTCAGTGTCTTTATCTATTTTTGTATTACTTTTATGCGTAAAGTATAAATCGAGCCATCATTGTACGAAATAAATCAAATCACTGTACAATCATTATGTCTTCGTACAACTATTGCTAAATATTAGTTTCTAACACATAATAATGAAAACCATGGATAATATTTTACTGAACTTTGGAATAAACCTTGCCTCAAGTGCAGTTTATGACATTCTAAAGTCAGCACTAATTTCAGCAGTCTCACGAGAGCAACTAGTTGACCGAATAGCTAGCCAACTAAATATCACAAATGCGAAGATTGCAGCCGATCGAATAGTCGATTTTGCAGCTCAAAATGGGGACATAATAATTAGAGGAACCTCAATTTATGCTGCCGACAGCATAACAATGCGTTCTGCTTCAGGAACAAAATTTAGTTTTGGTGATAATAGTAGTAGCAAAACTTCGACATCTGAAATAATTGCAGGACTCGGAGCGAGAATAGAAGGTTCTGGTGGAGCCAAAATTGTTCAAAATCCAGACGGAAGTATTTCGTTTTGTACCTAAAATTGACCAGATTCATTAGCCAATTTTAGAATCAGTTTTAGGACTACTTAAAGTACCAAAGTAAAATAAAGAATCTAGATATACCCAATTACCTGTTAATAATGGTTTTGAAATAGTGGAGATTGTTTCTTTTATTGAACCATTTGTCCTTGTAATCCCCAACAACGCAAAGCAGCTAAACTTAATGTTTTATCTAAAGCTTTTTAAAAAGCTCCAATTGATTCACATTCTTCTTGTCTCCCACAAACCCAATCGTTTCCACCATACTTATAAGCATCTCTTGTGAGTTTGGATCCATTGCAAATAGCCCAATCACAGCCTTGTCTGAATATTTTTCATTGATGCAGTCACAAGCGTATTCCTTGGCCTCTTCGTATGAGCAAAAAATCTTCCCATCATGCTGCTTAACTTTACTGTCAATCAAAAAAAGAATATACCGTAAAGACTCTAACTTCATATTTTCAGCCAATTCCATCCTCGTTACATCGTTACAGTTTAAACTCTAAATTATTCCCCCACTGTGGCGGTCCGTCGTTACGGTTAGGGGGCCATCCCCCCATTGGGGGCCAGGGGGCTGGGGCTTAGCTACAACATAGCCTCGCCCCAGCACTTCACCACATTTGGCTCTACCGCGTTGCCAATAAATCGCTTTTGGTGTGTTTGATTCCCAGCCAACCTATAGCCATCCGGAAACCCCTGAATCTTCAGCAGCTCCGGCACCTTCAGCATACGCATCTTAATATCCACCAGGTTATAAGTCGCCATCAATACCTTTATCTTCTTCATCATCTCGCTGTCATCCTCATACACAGCCACACCAAACCGCCCACACTCGGCCGTAATCAAATATGGCGGCATCTTATCCATTCTCGCTATCAGCGTAAAGCACGGACTCTCCACATCTCTCCCCTTGTTGTCGTATTGCGGATTCATCAGGTATCTAATAGCACCCGCCGTTTTAGCCGTACACACGCCCTGTTTTGGGTTTGTTACCAGCGTCGGGCATGGGCTGTCAATATCACTTATCTGGCCGCCACCGCTGTACTGGCTCGTCACAAACGTCACACTATCCTTCGTCCTTAGTGTAGGGCACGGCACATCCATATCCGTACAAAACCCATTTCCATAATAATGCTGCAGAAAACTAACTTTCACCAAGCTTTGATTTGCACTTGTTGTTATGGTTGGGCCAGGCTTATCTATGCCCACCACCTTATTATCAGGCCTGCCACTAAAATGCTTTTGAATAAAATACACCGGTGCCGCTCCTTCTGGCATTCCGTCCATTTCAGTCAATACCTTCACCAGCCCAAGCCTTCCTTGAGCTGCTATCGTTGGGCAAGGTTCATTAATACCCGGTGGCACATGATTGCCCCTTAAGCTCATACTATTATACTTCAGTATCCACTCAAACTCAGGTTCTTTACCTTTCGCCACAAACTTCACCAAGCCAGCATAAATCCTCTCCAGCGTTTTCTCCACCAGCGGTGTCCTACGTTCAAAAATACTCACCCCCTCGTCCTCAAAATCCAAACAATGCTTCACCGCATTCCATGGCTTCAGTTGGCCAAACATCCCCCCTGCATTCACCTTCTTAGCATGCGTCGGCAACGGCCACTTGATCTCGCTGCTACTTCTTGCAAAAATCCCAAACAGCCTCGTCCTACTCGTATAAGCTCCAAAATCCGCACTATTCAGCTCTCTCCAGTCATCCACATATCCTCGGCCATTAATCTCCTTTCTCCACCTCAGCCAATCCACGCCATTCTTCCTACTCACAGGCTTTCCCTTCTCGTCCAGAGGCCCCCAGCTCATAAACTCCACCACATTCTCTATCATCACCTTGTCTGGCATCAGCGTGTCCACATACCTTCCCAAATGCTCCGCCAGCGTTCTACTATCCGCATCCCGAGGCATACCGCCCTTCGCCTTGCTAAAATTCGTACACTCCAAACTCGCCCACAAGATCAACTTCGCCTCAGGATACTTCACCCTAAAACCATCCACCACCTCCTTCAGCTTATCCATCTCCAGCATCGTTATATCCTCGTTAAAATGATACACCTCCGGGTGGTTCATCCAATGACACTCTATCGCCACGGGATCATGATTCACCGCCACTATCACCTTATATGGCCTTCCCACACCAAACTTATCCTTAAGTCCTGCCCTGTCGACCACAGGCCCTTTTATCATTTCAAACCCCGTAGTCGTTCCGCCCGCTCCCGCAAACAAATCCACCACCAAATATTTCACCTCATCCATCCTCGTTACATCGTTACAGTTTAAATTCTATTTAACTCCCCCCTTTGGGGCGGTCTGTCGTTACGGCTAGGGGGCTATCGGTCATGGGCATGGATGTGAGTCAGTCCAGAATCCACCTTTTTTTGTATTTATAAACTTCGAATACATATGAGAATAAAAATATTCAAAAGCATCGGCCTGATGTCCATAATCACGCTCTGTCCTAACACGTTCCTCCTTCTTCCTCCAAACCCCATCCTCTCCCTCAACCATATCCACCGGTTTCAGCCGTGCCATGTAGTAGATCTTCTCTAGCGTCGTATGCTCACTAAAATCAACATAAGTATACTCCAGTCCAGACTCCTCAAGAGTAATCATACACTCCCCCAGGTTTTAATCTTATACAGCCCTGCCAAATAATCATAAAGCTCCTTCGAGCGAGGGGCAAAACCCCCTCCATCATCCTTCAAAACCTTAGGCTTCGCCACATCCTCACCCTTAGCAGCTTTAAGAGCCTCACGCTTTTCCTTAAACTCCTTCTCATCCGCCAACCATTCCTTCACCTTCGGGTCATCAATAATCCCCGCATTCACCAGCACCTCCAGTTCCCTGGCATAAATACTCTTCACACACTTACCATTCTTCATCCGGTAAACATTCAGCCTATCTCTACCCGTCTTCCAGGCCTTAGACCACTTCAACTCATACTCATATATCCTCGCCATCCTCGTTACATCGTTACAGTTTAAATTCTAAATTATTCCCCCTTTGGGGCGGTCCGGCGTTCCGGTTGGGGGGCTGGGCTACCACCCCTCTGGCCTCTCCACCTTCTCAAACTCATACACCCACACCCAAGGATTATCCAGCCAACTCCCATCACCATTTATCGACTGCCAAAGCGTCCTCAATCCACCACTTGGAAAAACCATTTCATAATCTCCGGTTTCATAATTCATATACCTCACAATGCCACTTCCTTTACCAACCCACAGCACCCCCTCCTTCTCCGCATCAGCCTCACTAATAGCATTCAGCCTCTCCACTCGCACATCTTTCACCTTCAGCCACAGCCTACAAGCCTCCTTCGGCATATGAATCGACGGTTTCCATTTGTGGCAACCAATAAACACCTCGTCCGCCTTATACAAAAACCGCTCAGACTTTCTAAAAAGCTCCGCCTTATCCACCTTCGAAGTATCAAAAAACGTCTCCCTCACCCATATCACATCACCCTTCACAATCTTCAACGGCACCTCAGCCCAGGTGTCACCATAACCCACAGCCTTAAAAACCGCACACTCACGCTCCTTAATATTCTTTCCAAACCCCACAAACTCCCACTCACGCAGTTCATCATCATTCACCAGCTCTAGCCCTTGCGGTCTCCTGGTCATCGTCTTAGATCCATTGCTTAGTGCCACCACCATGGGCGTACTAAACAGCATCGGCTTAAATCCTAATATCATCGTCTCCGTCGTTTAATGTAATTCTATTGTCAGCCTGAGCTTGTCGAAGGCCATCCACATCATCTTTCATCGGCTCAATAGGCTCCACATAGTGCTTCTTACGCTCCACACACCCATTCTCATCACAATAATTCATCCCACAGTTACCAGTACATCCGTTTGCCAAATCCCCATAAAAACTCAAATTATCCTCCAAGTCTGTTCCCCCTTTGGGGGCAAGGGGGCTCTCGTCCCACCACTCATCCAACTCCCTCACCATCCTATCAAACTCCATCTCAGCAGCCTTGCTATCAGCCAGTACCTTCCTAGCCTCTGGAGAAGGAAACCTCCCAGCACCCTTCCTAAGAGAAAAATAATACACCTGCAGCTCACGCATCAACCTACCTTGTAAGTACAATGCCTCCAACAACTCAACTCGCTTCATCTTCCGACAATTGTTTATTAACTTCTTCAATTACCACTTTCGCCCTAAACAACTTATCCGGAAGGTCCTGGATTCTGAAGTCTGTAATAAAAGTTTCAGACCCAATATCTATCTTATTCTCAATGCACTCCTCAATCTTTTTGATGCAGCTATTTAGGGCTGTACTAGCATTTAAGGAATGCCTAGTAACTATCTCAAACACAAATTCCATAATCCACTACTTTAATCGTTAAAAAATAATTTTAAAAACATCACCTGTCAGTCTGAGCCTGTCGAAGACCCGCCATCCACTTCCTTATCAGCTTCTACAGCATTCTCCCCCTTTGGGGCGGTCCGGCGTTCCGGATGGGGGGCCGGTGGCTGAGTGGAGCCGAAGCCCTTCCCTCCCAAATGCCTCTCCGCCTCATCCAACCTCGCCAACAGTCTCACACTCACCAAATGCGGCAAATCCTTCCCAGTCATCAACTCCGCCTGCAGTTCCTTTACCAAACCCAATACCCTCATAAAAAAAATCGTTAATCGTTAATCAAAAATCATTAATCGCAAACCCAAAACTCCCCTTTGGGATGGTACGGCATTCCGGTAGCTGAGCGTAGCCGAAGCTACTCCCACCCACCCTTACCCACCGTATATCTACCAGTGCACAGCCTATATTTCACCACTTTTCCTCCAGCATCCACGGGCTTACTTTTCAGCTGCTCAAAAAACCGCACCACAGAATCCCTCGCCTTAAACAAATGGTGCCCTTTGGCATTGTGAGCCACTAGCTTACCGCCCACTTCCTCATCACTCTCCACCCAATACTCCACCGCTTTCACACGCTCCAACTTCACACCCTTCACATTACTTGGCATAATCATCCAAAAATTAAATCGTTAAAAATCCTATGTTCTCTATGTGTCTATGTGTTTAAGAATCTTCTGCGGGCCGGGGGCTACAACACCACCTTCCCCACCTTTGCAATCTTAAACACCTGCAGCTCCATAAAACACCGCTCCACATCGTCAGTACCCTTGTGCAGTCTACCCATCAGATAGCCCGGCACTTCCACATCCTCGCCAACCTTTATCAGGTCGCCCTTCTCCACATTATCATGCATCAGCACAAACTCCACCACGCTACTCGTACCACCGCCCGAGGCATCAATACGCACCACACGCTTACGAGTCTTATTCGCCCCAAACTCCTGCACAGGCCCAATCATCAACACCCTACCACTTTGCTCAACCTTCTTCATACTACCTATTTATCTACTTTAAAAATTAAAAAATCATCCTTTCATGTCAGGCTGAGCCTGTCGAAGCCCCACAATCTAAATCCGCTATATTAAGTTCCCCCATTGGGGGTTAGGGGGCTGGTGGGGCTAGAGCCTCCATCACCCAGTTCAAAAACCTCCCCTTCGCATAATTCCAATCACCAGCCGTTGCAGGCTTATAAATACCAGGCCTCACCATCAGCTCCTTCACTATCCGTTTATCCAGCGTCTTATACCCATACTTCACCTCACCCGTTACAGGGTTATAATATAGATCAATCGCCACCGCCTTCTCCTCGCTCAGTATATTCACATACTGCTCGCCCATTCCACAATACATATACACCGGAAAATCACTCATAGCACTTAAATTTAGCCCTCTGCCTCAGCAGCCCCCCAAATCAACAAGCCCACCAACATCAATCCAGCCATCCAAAGCAACACACACCAAAGCCCATTACTCGGAAACCTCGACAACCCCTTCGGCACAGTAAGCTCGTCACCCTTTTCGCCACTATCCAGCAGCGTCTCTCTCAACTTCATCAACAGATTCGTCTTCTCCATCGAAGGACTATCCTCCCTCACCTTCATCAACTCCAACTCACTCGCCTTCAAATTCTCATACCAAAACCCCACATCCTCATCCGCCGTCTTCCACAGTACCGAAGTGTAGCCCTTAGTCATGTCATTCATCTCCAAATAACTCAAAGCCCTTCGAAGCTCCACCTTAGCCGTTTCCACCGTATTCGCATCAGCAGCTCTCTTCAAAAAACCTGTACACTCTTGCTTAAGCCTAATAGCCTGCATACTAGCACCACCAAAAACCACCAACACAAATCCCACCATCACAATCGCAATAAACCTTTTCATCTTTCTACTATTTATTTGTTAAAAATCAATTCCTTTTTACCTCCCCACCGGGGGCTGGGGGGCTGGCCTCCTAATCACAATCTCATACTCCACTTTGCCACCAGCCGTTATCTCCCTCAAAAACCCCTTTGAGCCTTCTGGGATATCCTCACCCTCCGTAGCCCAAGCAATAATCCCAGCCAAAAACTGTTGATCCACTTCCTTCTTCACTATCCAGATTCCAGGTCTCGAAATCCCAACATAAGCCGTTTCAGTAAGAGGCGAAAGACCAAAATCCATGTGCTTTACAACCGAATCTATAATCTCCCTGAAAGTATCCAAGTCAATATTCCACTTCTCAATCAATCCAACCTCTATCGCACAATCGTCATCTTCAGACAACTCCTCTATGTTCAAAATTAGCCCAGCTATCTCCCGAGCATCTTCCATGTCTACATTCGCCAAAACTCCCATCTCTCAAATATTTTAAATCGTTAAAAATTCATCCAAATACACTCCTTTTGTTGCTCCGCCCCTTTCATACTATGTCCCTTAGGTATCAGCCTCTTGAACCTCCAACCTTCAAAAAGCTCTTCGTACAATTCGCTCTCGTTACCACATACCATCGCCTTTCCTTCAATACCGCTTAAAGTAGCAGCCAGTTGTCTATGCTCTTGATTGTCAAACTCTAAGGTGTATCTTTTCTTGTACTTCCTAGTTTTCAAAACATATGGCGGATCTACAAAGAAAAATGTACCTGGCCTATCATATTTTGGTATCAAATCTGAGTAATCTAAATTCTCAATTTGAATACGCTTCAACCTTTCCACTACCAATTCCAACTTTTCTATAGATGACATGAACTTCTTCACATTCTTACTCATTCCGCTCTCTGTAGTGGCTATACACGCATTAAACCCTGTGGACTTTTCTATTCCGGACCCCTGAAAACTTTGCCTACATCTCACAAAAAATCGCCTTGCCCATTCCACTTCATGCATTTCATCCTCAACAATCGGCCAGCAATTATTATATTCTAATCTTGATACTGGAGTCAAACTCAATACTCTAATTAATTCGGATGGGTTATCGCGTAACACTTTGAAAAAATTATATACACTCCCATCCAAATCATTAGCCGTATCCATTTTAGAAGGCATTTTGTTGAGGGTTACAGACATCGACCCACACATCACATCCACAAAATGCATATGCTCAGGAAAATTTTCATATAGCTGCTCTACCCAATTATACTTACCACCGAAATAGTTAAATGCAATCAACTTACCTTTCATCCCTCTCTATTTTTAAATTTCCAAAAAATCATATTCTGTTTACTCCCCCACCGGGGGTCGGGGGGCTTGGGGCTGGCCTAAAACAACTGCGGCCCCTTATTCCTCTCCTCTATCTCCTTCGCCAACTCATCCGGCTTGTTTTTAGCATTCCCCGGGCTATACTCCTCTATATTTGCATAATTTATCGGCACATCAGGCGTAGTTTGGTAGTAGAAAAACTCCAAAGCCTTCGGTGTCACCAGTTGTGTAGCCACCCACTTGCCTTCTCTCACGCTGTAGATCCACTCGTGCGTCTGCTTGCATATCACACGGCCGTCATTCGTGCGGTGTTTCTCTATCGCCACAGGGTTATAAGCATAGCCCTTCATCGCCGCATAATCCCGCAGTTTCGTTCCAAATCCATTGCTCGTTATATCGCTGCCCGTATCAATCTTATACTGCTCAAACACCTGCTTTCTCACCAAGAAATTATCCACCGTGCCGTCGCCCTTGTTAAAAAACATGTCAAACCACTCTATCATCTGCACACCTATCTTGTTGCGGTATGCATTAATCCGCATATTATCGTCACCGCTACTCACATATCCGTATTTGATAAAGCTCTGGCAGGCCACCGCCAGCGTATTAATGAAGCTATTCCAGTCGTGTTGGTCAAAATCCCGTATCAACTCCTTCCCAAAATCATCAAAAGGCTTCCTCACCTCCCTATACTCGCCGCTTTGGTTGTAGTGGTAGTAGTCGCTATACTCCGTCATCCACAGCCTTCTAATCGTACTGTCCTGGTCCACATCAATCGGCGGAAAATTAGAAGTGATCCATATCTGTGGCGAGTCCTCAAACCCTATCGTCTCACTCTTCGTACCCTTCGGGTTTTTCTTCATAAAGCCCGTTATCGCCGAGTAGAAAAAACTAAAATCCGTGTGCTTATCAGCATCATCCAGCCATAGCATATCCGTGTCTTCAGATATATTCTCAAACACGTGCTTATTCGCCAACGCCGCCCTATCACGCCCAGCTATCGTCTCCGTGGGCAACACCTGAGCCAAACAATACGGCGTCAGCGACTTACCCGTACCACCCTGGCTCTTGCTCAAATCCCGCATCACATAATCCATACTCCACACCGCCATCGCCGTACTCATACTCTTATACCGGTGCATCATCTTGCCTATGCTCAGCAGCTTCGTTATCAAGTGCATCTTCTGCTGCTGCCGCTGGCTCTCCGTAAGCAGCGGCCCATCAATAGCAAACTTATACCGCTCCCTATACTCATCCCGGCTCTGCACCTGTACAGACGGCATGCTTGCCGTCTCACCACCCGCTACCTGAGCGGAGCCGAAGGCAGGAAACCTCACCTTATCCAACTCATCCTCCAGCTCCACTCTCCAATGAATCCTACTCGTCTGTATCAGATAATTCAAGAAAATACAATCCTTCCGCAGTATCTTGATATCATACAGCCCCTCATCAGTTACAGTTATACAGAAGCTCGGCTCCATTTTCTCAAACTTCACAGGCACCCTGCTCTGAGCCTTCGCATCCCACCAGCTCTTGTTCAGCACCTCGTGTTCCCACACATACTTATTCACCTTCTCAGGTCTAAAAGTCTCAATCTTATCCGCCGAAATCTTCCACGTCTCATTACTCAGGAAAAACCACTGGTAATCCTTATCATAATCCTTAAAATCCAGCTCCACCTCAGGTAGTCTCGCAAAAATCGCATCCGCCACATCCCTGCTCCTCAGCATCGAGTCGCTCAGGTCGCTATCAAAACTATGCTTCGCCACAAACTCATCCACAAAATTCTTCATGTCGGCCGTGTCCAAAATCTGCTGCACCTGGTTGCCCTTTATCCGCACATACTCTCGGCTTTTACCGCTGAATCTACTCCTCGCCAACACCGCAAAACCATTTCTGTAAAGAAAATTCAGAATATAACTCGGCCTGGGGCTATACTTATACAGCAGCTTGCCCTCCTCCTTCATCGGTATCTTACCCTCCATCTTCACCTTCTTCGTCCAAAATTTGTAAGGCTTCGCATGGGCCAGCACCCTTTTAAAATCAAACGGCTTCCACCAGCCAAAATAATCCTTCACATCCTTGCAAAACTTCGGGCTGCCATCCTCTTCCTTCTTACCACTTCGTTTTTGGGCCAATTCCTCAGGCAGCCATGCCGTACAAATCTCTATATGATGCTCCGCCAACTTGGCAGCTGCCATCTTACCAGGGGCATCTATATCAGGCACATTAATCACCCGCCAAGCCATTTCGGCCAACTTCTTATAAGGGAAATACTCCGGCGTAATATGCTCCCCATTCGCCCAAACCGGAAAATACCCCAACGCCGCCATGTTCAGTGCATCACTACCACCCGTCGCCACCAACACCTCAGGCAGTTTATTCGGCTCATGTCCAGCGTCATACGCCTCCTGCAGCATCTTCGCCACAAACCCATCATGCTCTTCCGGATTTATCCCCAGCCTATCCATAATCTCAGCATCATTCGGCAAATCATCATACGCTGCCTTCACCTGCTCCAGCCCAAACAAATAATTCTTCGGCACCACCCCCTCATAAAAAAACCGCTGCTTCCCATACGGCTCATAGAATTTATACGCAATCGGTTTAATTTCTTCAGTTTTAGCAGAGCGAGCTCCCCCATTGGGGGCGGGGGGGGCTATATGCCACACAAACATCGGATACGTCTCCGTAGCCTTAAAAACATGCTTCACCTTTTGCCCCGTCTTCTTATCAATACTCACCAAACTATGCCAAGCCAACGGCCTAAACCCATACTTCAAACAAACCTCCTTAGCCCGCTCAAACGCCACCATATCCTTACTCGGTACAGACGCCATGCCTGGCGTCTCACCCTTAGCATCACCCTTACCAGCTCCCCCTTTGGGGTGGTACGGCATTCCGGCCGGGGGGCTGGGGCTTCTCCCCATCCACTCCCACACATGCTTAGCAAAAATCCCCTTCAGTGCCGCCATCTCAAAATCGTCCAGATACCCCCACTCACGCTTCTTCACTTCCACGTCTTCCAGACCTTCCGTTATCTTCTCGTACTCATAGCTGCGGCTAGCCTTACCATTCTCTACCAGGTTAAAGTGCTGGCATATCCATTTGCAGGCGTTAGAGTAATCCAGATTCTCAAACTCCATCACCACGTCAAACGCACTCCAAGTCTTATCCGAGCCCCAGTCACGAATCACCCACTCCGTGCCGGCCTCATTCTTCTGTAAGCCCAGGCTGGGGTTATTCTCCACCTTCAGGTGGTCGCACTTAAACTTATAGGCATAATTCCGCACGCCATTACCAGCCTCACTCACCTTCGCCAGTATCACATCCAGACCCATGTCCGTCTGTTCCAAAATCTCCTCTCTGCTAAGACCCATATATTTATTTTCCAGAAAAACTCGTAATCAATTATTTTATAATTCCCCTGTCAGGCTGAGCTTCGTTTACCCCGAGCTTGTCGAGGGGTCGAAGCCCCAATCCGCTCCCCTCCTTCCCAAGGAGGGGTGGGCGAAGCCCGGGGTGGTTAACTCGGAACTCACCACTCACTACTCACCACTCCTATACACCTGCACCCTATCACACACCTTACACTGCCACTTCGGTTTCTTACTCTCCTTCAGTGCCGGCTTCCCAATATTCGTCTTCATATCCTCCGTCACCTGCACTGCATTCACAGACCCACAGCCGTTACAAGCACACCTATCAAACTTCACCTCCAGTTGGCTATCATCAGCCAATACATCATTCCTTTTCATAAATCCTTAAGTTTATCGTCAATAGCTTTAATTTCCTCCTTTATTATTCTCAGCATTTCATCTTTAAATCCCTCAATCGTATTAAAAAAAATGTTAAGTTCAATTTCAAAATCAATTCTCCCAGTTCCACCCTTGCTAAAAGTCACACCGTCACTTTGCTGCACAAGTTGCCTCATACCTTTAAGCTTCTCACGCTCCTGCATCAGCTCCTTTACCTGCTCAAAATTCTCCGCTTTCATACCTCATTTCCTATTTTTAAGTGCATACTCATAAGTCTCCAAAAACAACCTTTTTTGGTAAGCAAAATCCGATTCAGTACTGAATCCCTTCGATACGCCTTGCAACTCCTCACGCAGCTTCCACTCAATTTCAAGCTCAGCTTTATCAGCAGCCTTGGTCTCTTTCGAAAAAGGAAACCCAAACCCAAACTTCTCCGCTATCACCTTCATCACCCCATCCTCTATAGCCTTATACTCAGGCATATTTCGCTTAATCGGCCTCGGCAAATCCATCAAATACGCCTCACTGGCATCATGCATCAGAGCCTCCAACCTATCACCCTTTGTTTTATGGCAAACATATCTACTATGCCTAGCCACACTCAAAAACCAAGGGTAATGCCCACCCCATCTAGGTATCATACTCAGTGCATGAGCAATATCCTCTATCACAAACATCTCAGGCTTAGGCTCAAACACATCCACATAAATCCCGCTAATCGTCTTAATCGTCCGTTCCGTATACAGCTTATCCATACTTTTATAATTTCAAATAATTAAATGCTATGATCCCTTTATGCCTATGTGTTTCAAAAAAACACCCACACCATCACCCAAAACACCACCACTATCAGCATCACCACACCCCAGCTCCTTCGCTTAGTAGTGGCCTTTTCCATCAGCCAATCCAGTGCATCCACCTTCACCAAAAACCAGAAGATCAACCACGTCAACCCAAAAGCCTTCAAAAAACTCCAAATCCAAATCAGTACTGACATCATGATTTTACTTAAAAGGGTTTATTGTCTGCATACAAATGACTCAATACACCCTCTGGGTTAAACAAACCACCATTTCCCTCTCTAAAAAGCATGCATAGATTTTTCAAGGTTTCCACCAAATACCCAATCTGGTTTTCGCAGTCATCCAAAGGGTTATGTTTATTACCTACAAAATTCCACATCTTCTTCACCTCAGGCAGCAAGCTCACTATCGTCCGCACATCTCGTTCCATGGTATGCTTCCAAGGCAAGGCAATGTTACGCTTCTCAAAATATTCAGCTAACAATCCAAATTCAAACCTTGCCCCGTTGCCCCATACGGACATTTCAACATCTCCAGAACTTTGAAAGAACCTTATCATCGCATTAAAATCACCGTCGCCCAATTCATAGTCAAGAGCCTCAGCAAATGCTTGCTTATCTTGTCTATTCCACCAATCCACCGTACCAGGTTCTATCATAAAACCTATTGATACACTCTCCGCCAAAGGAAACTTAAACACCCCTTTCTTGCCTATCTCACCCTTCCAGTTCCATTCTACCAGAGCCACGCTAAGTATCACCGCACCCGGCTTAGTACCCAGCGTCTCCAAATCCACCATCAATTGATCATACATACTTTTATCTATTTAAAAATTTAACTTTTTCAACTCCCCTCCCAACCGGGGAGGGCGGTCCGACGTTTCGGTCAGGGGTGGGGCTGAGCCTACCTCCCAATCCTAAACATCCTCCAAGCCTTCGCTATCTGCTCTCTCTCCGCCACAGGGCAGTACTTCCAGTAATCCAAATAGCTCACCCCACAGCTCTCAGCAGCCTCCTTCACAAAACTCCCCTGCTCCACCTTCTCCCTAATCATCGGCAAGGCATCCATCACAGCCTTCTGCACCTCCAGTACCTTCCTATATGGCTTTCTCATTTCAAAAGCAGGGCATGTACCAAAGCCACCAACACCATCAGCCCAATCACCAAGCCCGGCAGCATCTCATCAAAAAAACGCTCCATACCACCCTTCAAGCCACTGTCCACACTCCCGCCCACACGCAGCTTCCAGTTCAGCACCCTAGCTAATCGTCTCATACATTATATTTTCTTCTGTACGCTCCCCACCGATTCTCAACAAAAATCCTATCCTTAGTACTCCTATTCCTTATCAAGCCATGAGCTATTTGCTCAACCACAATTAGTCGTTCCTCAACTTCCTTGCATTCAGCCTCAGCCTTCTCTCGGTCAGCCTGAGCTTGTCGAAGGCCAGTCCTAGCAGCAGCCTCATTAAACTCTCCCGTTATATTCAGCCCCAACAACACCACAAAAGCCAACCACTCACCCACCTCCAGCTTTCCAAAACCCAAGCCCCACACGCCCAAACCCACAAAAATCAGCACATACCACAGCACCGAAACCTTCCCATCCCTATCCAGCCTATTCCACATACTATTATTATTTTAAAAATTAAAAATCAATCCCTACAGACGCCATGCCTGGCGTCTCAAAACTCACCACTCACATCTCCCACTGCACCGCATACCCAAACTCCCTCCTTAGCCTGGTCAAACTCTTACTATCCTTAGACGCCACACTATGCTTCAGATACACCGTCCTATTCTTCGTCACCAGCCTAAACCCCTCCTTCCTAATCACATAATGCAGCCTATACCTAGCCCTATTCTCCTTCTCCGAAAACACCCCTTTATGCATAATCAAAACCTATTCAGCACATCCCCACACTTCCTATACTCATCCAAATACCTCGACTTCGCCGACGTCTCGTCCGAAAAATACCGCTCCACCACCAGCCACATCATAGCCTTCACCACACCCTTCACAAAGCTGCTCTGGTCATCACGCATCCACACCAAATATTCCACACTCAGCCCTTTGCTAATCCTAATAGCATGAGCAATCCTAAAAGCTGCATTACCAGCTCCCCCACCGGGGGCGGGGGGGGCTGTCTGCCTCTCAATCACCATCCTTACCTCCTTCACATAAGCCATACTGTTATCAGCCAGCGTGTCCAACGCCCACATAATCACCGCCTTATCCTGCAAAGACAGTCTTCTTCCAACCTGCCCGCTATTAGCAGAGCCTCCATGTATCTTGTCCATAAAAAATATTGATTAATTATCTACTAATATCACCCTGAGCTCAGCTTACTCTGTGCTTGTCGAAGTGTCACCTCCAAACAATTCCCCCACCAGGGGCCGGGGGGCTTCTAAGGCGTCCTATCCCCCATCCTATTCTTATAATCCCACCACCACATCCAAGTCACCGTGCTAATCATAAAAATGATCAACCCACTCACAATCATCGTAGCTCCCACATTAGCACTTGGGTCTTCCACCACCGCCGTCATACAGCCATCGCTCGTTCTTTGGGCAGCTGCCGGGGCCACCTTCAGCCCCAGCAACATTCCCCACACCACCAACTTCACAATAGATCCACCCACTAACTTCTTCCTGCTCACACGCTTACTCACATTCGCTTCCGACTCCACCAACTTTTCCAATGCCATCACTGCCCTAGCCGTTGGAGCAAAACTCGCTCGGCCAGCCTTCACATTCGTGACCTCATAAACCCCTTCTGCGGTCAAATAGTACGCATCAAACTCCGCCAACCTCTTTGCCAATCCCCTAACCTTATTCAACTGCCCGAGCAAGGCCCCAAACTCCTCCCTTTTCGCTCCTACATCAAAAGAATGCGGACTATTACTAACAAAATCAGTACTTCTACCTATTGCATCATTGTTAATATTTCCCTTATCTTTACTCATTATTAATACTCATTAATATTACTGATTAAAATTAATGATACGAAAGTATGCCACGATTGTGGAAATACAAAATAAAATGCGGATAAAAATACCACAAATGTGGTCATTGATTGAAATTTAGAATCATTATAAATTATATGATACACCAAAAAGCAGAAATAATACTAGCTAAAGTATTTAATTACAGGAAGTTAACAATGCAGGAAGTATTAGGGATAGGAAAAACCAAACTCGGATATATTTTGCAAGGAAAGCAGCAGTTCACAATCGAGGCCATTCGAATTCTATTGACCGAATACAAAATAGATCCAACTTGGCTCTGGGACGACGACCCCACCTCCGAAATAAGATTCCAAGGCGAGCCTTTAAAAGAAGAAAAATATTACAAAGCCGTTGAAAAAATCAATGTTTTGCAAGAAGAATTACTCAAATACCAAAAAAAAGACATTGATAGCCTAAAAAATAATGCAGATGTTCCTAATTAATCGGAACTAGCAACACAAACATAACCACCAGGCATATATGCCATACCCGTAAAAATACCTATTCTACCCTCTCAAATCGCTATATCACAAACCATCCACCACCAGACAAAAAAAATACGCCCCGAGGCGTAAACCAACAAAAACAAAATGACAAAAAAATGACATCCAAACCCCAAATGACAACCAAAACACCCAAATTGACAATACACCAAATCACCTAACCACCTAAAAACCAACCAAATAAAAACAATATCAAAAACAATACACAAATCTCTTCTTCGTCACAAAGGCAGGTAATTTTAATTATCTGCCTTTTTTAATACCTTTTTCTGAATTTTTTCTTTCGGTATGACTGCGGATTCGTCACATTGAAGCACTTCAACGGACTATTGGGCAATCTGTGATAAAGCGGAATAAACGCACCGCCATAGAGCGAAAGACCCCTTGGATTGAAAAGATTGAACCAGCCAGTAAGATTGTCCGAACCCAGAAATAGTCCGTAATATCGTGCTGAGAAGCCAATGTTAAGATTTTTATAATTGTTCTCCAAGCCTAGCGGTACGGTTAGTTCTAGGCCTTTTTTCTCCATTCTTGGCACTATTGCCAATCCTGAATATCCTATCATGCCGCGTCTTTCGCCACCTAGCAGGTATTGCCGCCAATTTATATTTATGTAATAGTTTTCTTTTAGGTGATAATCAAAGGTAAAAACGCTTGTAGCGGGCATCAGGACGATAAAAGAATTGCTGTTGGCATTTGTGGTACCAAAAATGCCATTTGTGGTTGCAATGACGTTTTCAAAACCTTTAAATTTAGGATAGGTTTGATGTATAATTGTTCCATTGATATTAAAAAGTGCATTGGTTGCTACGTTTGCACTGTATTTCATAAAACCAATATCGATCAAGGACAATCCTATTTTATATTGATATTTGTTCCGAGTTGGATCTACAAAACGTTTGCCATTGTTATTCCGGGTAAAAAATTGAGCATCAGGTCGATATTCATAAATTATACCCAAATCTCCACCAAAACCAGTACCATTACCGGTAAACTGAGTCATGTGATCAGTGAAGTTTGAAGCATCGAGCGAACTGAACTGAGAGGCATCTGTAAAGGCCGCTACTGCATTTTTAACGTCAATATCTTGCCGTGCCATGTCAGTTGGGCTTCGCGTGATCGTGAAATCAAAGTTATCGGCTTTTATATTGTTGAAATTGTTAGAAACGAAGTATTTGGCCGTACCTCCAATTTTTATAAATTTTGAATCATCCTCTATAATCACTTTTCCCACGGTTCCCCATAGTTCATTCACAAAACTAGAATTGAGATTACCGTAATTATTGGTGTACGTATTGCCAATAAGTTCGGCCGAACGGGTAGTTTTGGCTATGACATTTCCTATTTCATCCGAAGTTTTGGTCATGGAGTTCATAAAACGATACCGAACCCCGCCAGCTATTCCTAAACCCCATTTTTTTATGTCAATTCCTATAGCTGGGCCTCGTGCCTCGCCATTGGCAAAAACAGAAAGGTCCTTTCCTCTTTCTGAGGTCTTTAGGTAGTCTGGTCGCCAAATTACTTTACTCCCGTCGGCATTTCTGTATTTGCTTGGCGTGGTACGGGTTACGAAACTTAACAATGAAAACGGGGCGTTCCAACGAACAAAATTGTTCTGAAAATCAATGCCTACAGCTGAGATATTTATAAAAACACTATGGCGAGTGTCTACCACATTGGCCGGGTTGGTGGGTATGCTGTTGGTTCCCACGTAATTGCTACCTGTAATTCCCGAAAAATTTTGAGAAAAAACTCCGTGGCTTATGAGTAGGAAAAAGTAAATTTTGTACTTTAAGGGCATCAATGCTATTTAGGCGATTTTTTTTACAAAAATATCACTATTTGTATAGTTTCTTACCATATTTTACCAAAGAAAAAAATGAACAGTAATTTTAGCAACTATCAAACCAACCAATTCTATGACGAATTGATTGGCATTTCGCATCTTCCGCACAAGGGCATCGAAATGGTATATGATTATTTCAACGACTTGAGCATCGATGAACTGAAATCAAGGCAAAAAAACCTTGAAACAGCCATGATAAATATGGGCATCACGTTCAATGTTTACTCCGAAGAAGGTGGTACTGAGAGAATTATCCCTATTGACATAATTCCGAGAATAATAAAAGCAAAAGAATGGACGAGACTCGAAAAAGGCCTGAAACAGCGAATTTTTGCACTCAATGAGTTTTTGAAGGACATTTACTCGGAACAAAAGATATTAAAGGATAAAATAATCCCATCGGATGTTATTTTTAGTAGTAAAGGATTCATCAAGGAATGTATGGATATAAAGCCTTTGAAGGATATATTTATTCATATTACTGGCACTGATTTGATTCGTAATGATAAAGGCGAATTTGTAATTCTCGAAGATAACCTTCGCTGCCCTTCAGGAGTTTCTTATATGTTGCAAGGCAGAGAATTGTCTAAGCAAGGCCTTTCTAAACTTATTTCGAAAGCCAAAGTGAGGTCTATAAGTGAGTATACTGAGAAACTTTTTGATGTTCTCAAATTTGTTTCGGGAAAATCAGACCCTACGATTGCGGTCTTAACCCCAGGAATCTATAATTCCGCTTACTACGAACACTCCTATTTGGCACAACAAATGGGTGTAGAATTGGTAGATTACCGCGACTTGGTAGTTGAAAATGATATTCTAAAAATGAGAACCACTAAGGGTTTAAAAGTGGTAGATGTACTTTACAGAAGGCTAGATGATGTGTTTATCGATCCTAAAGCTTTCAATCCAAATTCTCTCATAGGTATTCCCAATCTGTTCAAGGCTTATAAAAAAGGTAATTTGGGACTGGCAAATGCTCTCGGAACGGGTGTAGCAGACGATAAAGTAGTGTATGCTTATGTTCCGAAGATAATTAAATACTACCTCAACGAGGAACCGATTTTATCAAATGTCGAAACTTTTCTTTGTGAAGAACCCAAAAGCATGAAGTATGTACTCGAAAATATTGAGAAATTGGTTGTAAAAGAAGCCAACGAGGCTGGGGGCTATGGTATGTTGATTGGACCGAAATCTACAAAAGAAGAGCAGGATATTTTTAGAGAGAGAATAAAGGCTAATCCTCGCAATTACATCGCCCAGCCCACCATTTCGCTGTCCACAGCTCCGTGCTTGATAAACGACACTATAGAAGGCAGGCATGTTGATTTGAGGCCTTATATACTTTTTGGAGAAGAAATATATGTAACTCCGGGCGGTTTAACACGTGTAGCTCTTAAGAAGGGGTCGTTGGTCGTAAATTCGTCGCAGGGCGGCGGTAGTAAAGACACTTGGGTACTGAAGGAATAGAATTCTTTTTTATTGAAACGCTTTTTTGTATTTTTGCATAAAAAATAATCGAAATGTCGAAAACTGAATTTAAAACAGGTCTTTTAATAGGGTTGCTCATTGTTTTGGCTGCTTTGTCAAGATTGGTTGACCATCCAATGAATTTCACACCCATGACAGCCATATTGTTGTTTAGCACAGCATATATTACCAACAAGTGGGTGAAACTTATATTCCCATTTGCAACTATTCTTTTTACGGACATGGTATTAGAATCTGTTACTGGTTATGGTTTTCACTCAGGCTCGTCTTTGGTGTATTTGGGTTATTCGTTTATATTCGCTACCGGATATATATTGTTGGAGAAAGTAAATATTGGGCGATCGCTGGCTGCAGTTGTCATTTCTTCAACAGTATTTTACTTATTGACCAACTTCGCGTTCTTTTATCCCGAAAGTGCAGTTGCTAACCCGGCTATCGGTGCATATCCGCACAATCTTACTGGAGTTCTTGCATCTTATCAGGCAGGGTTACCGTTTTTCAAAAACATGCTAATCGGTGATTTAACTTTTACGGCAATCATTTTTGGTGCATACTACGCAATTCGAAATTTTGGTTTTTCTTCGGCGAAAGCCTAAAATATATTTTTCTAAAGTCTAGGGTATTTATTTCTGAATAGATACCCTTTTTTTATTCATAGCAAGCAAATCATGTTACTCGAAAATATTACTTTCGCAGTTTCCAAAAATAATTCGGAGGCATTTGAGGTCTGGATAAAGTCTGAAATTGTAAATTTTGAAGATTGGATTGCCTCAGTTCACTGTTATCAGCTTATGACCGAAATTGATCCGGAAAGTGCCAATTATTCGGTGCAGTTTATATTTGATTCCGAACAACAATTTGAGGTGTTCAAGCAGCTGCATTACGATTTACTTTTAGCCAAAGCTCAAAAGAGATTTCGGGGTGAGATTCTACATTTCAATACACTTCTGAAAAAAATTTAGTCGAACAAAGGCCAATCTACTTTAAGTGCAAAAGACCGTGGAAGAGCTAGATAATACGGGCTGGTATAAAACCCTTGGTTTGGCAAACCTTGGTTGGCGTGAATCAATTTGAATGCCAGTCGTACTTTATTTATCTGAAACGAAAGATATGGATCTACTGTAGCTGCACCCCAAACTTTAAAGTCGTCTTGAAGATAGAATTGATTCAAAAGTGGCGAATATGCATCGGCGGTGTATTTTGACTTAAAAAACACATCGGCTCCAACGAAAATTTTCAACACCTTGGCATAAGTAAAATTCGCTTCGAAGTTCGTGAAGTTGATCAGAGTAGGTAGCTTATATATTTCTTTGGCATTCTGGATATTCAGTATAAACTGATTGCTGACTTTATATCTATTTTTGTTTATTCCGACGTTCAATATCAGGTTGGTAATATTTATGATAGTTTCGGTTTGTACAGGATTTAAATTTTGGTCGAGATACACGTAGTTGCCAAGTAAGGTATTAGACACTTCTGGGCGAAAGATAATTGCTTTGTATCTGAGATTGTAGGCGGCATTTATATGGGTTGTAGACAGGCCTTTGAAGTTGTTTTTCCACTTCAGTATACCGTTATCAAAATTGTCATAGAATAAGCCCGCCGGAATAACAGATTGATAGAAAGTTCCTTCCAAGCCTTTAAATGACAGTTTGGCGTTGAGCAGAAAATTCTTCAAATTTGCCGAAAATTCAGCATCGGCATTCAGAAAATTTGAAGAGTCTTTGAAATAATATCCAAGTGAACCGCCAACAAAAGTTTCGCTTTTTAGGTTGGTTGCAAATGTTTCGGAAAGCTTATTGTCCAATCTGTAAAATCTTTGTCTAGCGTGCAAAAGATAGTTGAATCCCCTGTATCTTCCTTTGAAACCCACCTTATTTGACAAAACCCCGAAAGAAAAATTTTGCACGAGCGAGTCATTGGCCAAAGTGGTAGTATCGATATTATAGCTCATTTGGAGCGAATTTTCCGCAAAATTGGGGTCTACATAAATATGTTTTTGATGCTCATAATCTAGCGTGTGAAATACTTGGAAGCCATTTTTCAAAACCATTTGTTGGTAAATGTGGGTATTGTTCCATCTTTCGGTATTGTAGACTCCCTCGGTAAACTGGGAGTCGTAAAATCGCCTGTAGTTGCCCTTCAAATCTTTCATGTCTATCGAAAGATTTTCGTTAACCAAAATACCACCTTGCTCGGTTTGTTTGTGGTTAAAATGATAAAAGGCGGCCAAAAGACTGTATTTTTTGTTTTTCGAGAAATAATTCGTCGATAAGTCATAGTTCCAATGATCTACCAATTTTTGTTCCGAGTTGGTAGCGTCAATTTGTTTAGAGGAATTATATTTCGACAAATTCAAAGTGAAATTAAGCCTTGGGTGAACATTTTGACTATGCGTGAAATCTAGTTTGGTATGTCCAAAAGAACCCTGCATGTAGGATAAATTCGTGTATGGTGAACGGGTATTATAATATCTAAAATCAACGGTTTTGGGTGCATAGAGGCCAAAAGTATTCAAACCAAGTTTAGTTGACGGATCTGTCTGTTCTTCAAAAAGTATTGATTTTGAGGAGGTTCCTATATTTCCCAAATCCTGATAAAGCCAGTTTCGCTCATTTACAATATCTGTTTTGTAAAACCCTTGCAGTAAAGTATCCAGGCTGTATTGAGTATCAAAGTTTTTAAGGATATCTTTCTCAAGTCTGTATTTTACTGTTTTTGGGCCATAAATCTGTTTTGTTGAATCATCGAGGATTTGGGCAAAGGCGTTGAGGCCTGTGAAAAACAAAATAGTACAGATAGTGAAAAACCGCATAATGGATCAAATACAAATTCAAAATACAAATAACGTCATTTTATGGCAATTAGATAAACGCCACTCTTTCTAAAATTAGTTTTTTGAATGATTCTTCTTCAAAAAGCACAACTTTTTGGCCACAAACATAGAAATTTCCGAGTGATTGGTTATCTAGTAAAGATTCTATTTTGACAAAATCCTTTTCTGTACAGACAAATTTGGCATTTGGATAGGTTGTAACTATTTGTTCTATTTCAGCTCGGCCGAAATCGTGATGATCTCTAAAACAGAAATGCTTAAGTACTTTAAAATTGCTTTCTAGACTATTTCTGAAACCTAAGTTATTGGCCAAACCCGATATCAAAACTATTTCTGAGTTGTTTTTAAGTATCTCTTTTTTAGAATTTTGAGGTTTCAAAGTCTTGAAATAGGAGAAATAAATGGGTGTTGAAGATTCACAATATTTCTTAATTTTATTTCTAATTGATAATTTGGTCTTTTCTGAGATATTTTCGGGGCATTTGGTTACCATTACTATATCTCCTCTTCTTGCCCCAGTTCTACTTTCTCTGAGTAGTCCGCTGGGCAACACAAAATCATCATAAAATGGTCGTTGATAGTCGCAAAGCAGAATGTTCAATGCGGGCTTGATATATCTGTGTTGGAAGATGTCGTCGAACAGTACAATTTCTAAATCCGGCCTGATTTTCAGTGCTTTTTGAAAGCCTTCTACCCTACTTTCGGATACAAAAAAAGTAACCGATGGATTTTTAGTGAACAACATAAATGGCTCATCTCCAACCTCTTTTGAGGTTGAGGTAACCTCAATTTGCAGAAAACCCTTTGTTTTTCTTCCATATCCTCTACTGATAACGCCCAATTTTTTTGAAATCAAAATTGAAATCAAATAATCAATAATGGGTGTTTTTCCGGTGCCACCTACAGTAAGATTTCCGACTCCTATAGTTGGCAGAGGTGGCTGGAAAGAAGGTAAAATACCGAAATCAAACAAAAGATTCCTGAAACTTGTAATACCTTTGTAAATCAGCGAAAATGGTAATAACAAATACTTTAAAAACTGCAACATAGATGGCTTTGAAGGCTCAATATTACAAACATACGCTAAATTTTAGATTTGATGCGGGTACTTCGCGTGGAGTTTTAAAAAATAAGGATTCCTATTTTATCAAAATCTACGACGAAAATACGCCCGAAATCTTTGGTTTGGGCGAGGCTGGTCCTCTGGAAGGTTTAAGCTTAGACTATGGTATAGTTGCCGAAAGTAAAATTAAGGCAGTCGTTAGTGACATAAATTCAGGCATTTACGAAACTTTTGACTTACTTGAAGCTAAGCTCCAAGATTTTTCTAGCGTAAGATTCGCTGTTGAAACTGCTCTGATGGACCTGGAAAATGGTGGGAAAAGAGAAATTTACAAGAATGATTTTTTTGAAAAATCCGAAAGAATAAACATCAATGGTTTGGTGTGGATGGGCGACAGGGAATTTATGAAAAATCAGATTGTAGAAAAGCTTGAGGCTGGCTTTGATACCATAAAACTCAAGATTGGTGCCATTGATTTTGAAGAAGAAATAGCATTGCTGAGATTTATCAGAAAACAATTTTCTGCTCGTGAAATTTGCCTCCGAGTAGATGCTAACGGGGCATTTTCTGCATCTAATGCTCTAGAGAAACTGAAAGTTCTGTCAGAATTTGAGATTCATAGCATAGAGCAGCCCATTAAAACCAATCAATGGGAATCAATGGCTGGTTTGTGTGAAAATACGCCGATTCCAATTGCGTTGGATGAGGAACTCATATCGAATTTCGCACAAAAGGAACTTCTACTAAAAAGTATTAAGCCTCAATATATCATCCTAAAACCAAGTTTGATGGGCGGTATTTCGGGTTCGAATGCGTGGATTTCGTTAGCCGAAAGTCTGGGAATTGGTTGGTGGATAACCTCGGCCTTAGAGTCCAATGTAGGCTTGAATGCCATCTGCCAGTTTACTGCAGAGTTCAGTACCAATTTGCCACAAGGACTCGGAACCGGCAAACTGTACCACAATAATTTTGAATCTCCGCTGGAAATTAGTTCAGGAAAAATTTTCTACAATAGGCAATCCGCCTGGGATTTGGACTTTTTTAAAACCAATTAGTGCCCTTCACTAACATTTTCTGTGTTTCGGATTCCTTCGTTCCAGATTTTACTTCAAAGTTATAGTCCCAGTCGGCATGTGGTGGCAAACTCATGAGTATAGATTCGGTTCTGCCGTTTGTTTCTAGTCCAAATTTGGTACCTCTGTCCCATACCAAATTAAATTCAGCGTATCTTCCTCTACGAATCAACTGCCATTTTTTCTCTTCCGAAGTGTAAGCTTTGGAGTAGTTGGCATGCATAAGTTCGGTGTAAATCGGAGCAAAAGACTCTCCCACTGATTTGGTGAAAGCCAAGAGCTCCTCTTTGGTATGCACTGTTTTGGTCTGTGGGATTTCTATATTGGGTTTTAAATAATCGTAGAAAATTCCTCCTATTCCCCGCGTTTCGTTTCGATGTTGAATATAAAAATAGTCATCGGCCCAGTTTTTAAAAGCACCATAAAATAACTCGTCGTGTTTGTCACAAGCGGCTTTTAGCTTGTCGTGAAACCATTTGGCTTGTTTCATTTCGATATAATGCGGTGTAAGGTCTATTCCACCTCCAAACCAAGACTGACCATCTGAAAGCTCAAAATAACGTACATTCATGTGAATAATGGGCACAAATGGATTTTCTGGATGCATTACTATAGAAACTCCAGTTGCAAAAAAATCAAGGTCTTCTTTCACATTGAGCATTGTTTTGAGAGAAGATGAAATTTGCCCTTGAACTGCCGAGAAGTTAACACCACCTTTTTCTATTATTCTGCCTTTGTTCATGACTCTTGTGCGTCCGCCACCGCCGGTTGTGTGGTTCCAGTTGTCTTCTTTGAAGCGGCCTTTGTCGTCGGTGATTTCGATGCTTTTACAGATATTATCTTGTAAGTTTTTAAAGTATTCGGATATTTCCTCTCTCATAAATTTTCTTTTCAGAAGGTAAAAATATATCTTTCAATCTAAATTCCTATGCCTTTTAGTTAAATTTGCACCTCAATTTTTATTACAATATGGATTTCAATCAATTAATACGCCCTCATATTCTACAATTACAACCTTATGCTTCTGCTCGTGATGAGTATTCGGGCAAAGAAGGTACCTTTTTGGATGCCAACGAAAATCCTTTTTCATCTGTTACAGGCGAAGATTTCAATAGGTATCCAGATCCTTATCAATGGGAAATCAAAAAAAAACTTTCGTCTTTGAAGGGAATTGGTCCAGAGTTTATTTTTCTAGGAAACGGTTCAGATGAGCCTATAGATTTATTGATAAAGGCTGTTTGTGAACCCTTACAAAGTAATATTGTCATAATGCCTCCCACTTATGGCATGTATAAGGTTTGTGCAGATATACAGCAAATATATGTGCAGCAGGCTCCATTGACGGACGATTTTGATATTGATTTGGACAACGTATTTGATGCAGTGAATTCGGCCACCAAAATGATTTGGATATGCTCTCCAAATAATCCAAGTGGTAATTTACTAAATCGTGATGCCATTTATCAGATACTGAAGGCATTTCCGGAGAAATTGGTTGTGGTAGACGAAGCATACATAGATTTTGCAGATGTAAAATCATTTGTTGGCGAAATTAATAGGTTTGAAAACCTGGTTGTCTTGCAAACATTCTCCAAAGCTTGGGGAATGGCGGGCTTAAGGTTAGGAGTGGCTTATTGTAATCCTTTTATTATCAAGATTCTAAATAAAATAAAGTATCCGTATAATCTGAATATTCTAAGCCAACAGAAGTTGTCGGAGGCATTGAATCGTGAAGCTGATAAAAATGATTTTGTCGCTAAAATAAATCAATTAAGGTCTAGATTGGCCGAGGAATTGGAAAAGATGCCTTCGGTGATCCAAATTTACCCCTCAGACTCAAACATGCTTTTGGTTAAATTTAAAGAGGCCAAGAAGTTGTTCGATTTTCTTCTAAGTCAGAAAGTGATAGTTAGAGATAGATCGAATGTGGTACTCTGTGAAGACTGCCTAAGATTATCTATTGGAACCGAAAACGAAAACGAAATTCTGCTGAAGGCCATTAAAAGTTTTGAATAAACTTCCAAACGCCATAAAAAAACAAAACCTTGATGGCTGCCCTTCAAGGTTTTTTTGTGGAGAAGATGGGGCTCGAACCCACGACCTCTTGACTGCCAGTCAAGCACTCTAGCCAACTGAGCTACATCCCCGTTTCGGTTGCAAATATATATGCAAGCATTGAAACTTCAAAACTTTACCAGCCCGGAACCATAAAATTTAACCCGGTTATTACTGGTTGTTTTTGTCCGTTATATATGGGTACTGCCAAATAGGGCTCTACAATTAGGTATCCTAAAACATTGACCCTTAGGCTCAAACCTGTCGTAAAAATAGGCGAAGTTTTGAAAGAAATGGTGTTATTTCCGAAAGATTCGTATGGGTACGTTTGCCCGATTTTTTTTTGTTTTGACCAAACCAATCCTCCATCAATAAACAGATTTAGGTCTGAAGGTAAGAATTGGAACGGAATTAAAGCCAGTTTTTCTGGGCCAGTAAATGGTAACCGAACCTCAAAATTGGCTACAGCCATTTGTTCTCCTTGTAGATTTTCTTGTGTAATAATTCCCTGTTGTTTAGAAAGGGCATTGCCCCAAAAACCATGCATATACCATGGAAAACCAATGTAAAGTGGATTGATTTGATTAAGGAAGTCGATGTTTTTTGGATTTAACCTGCCTTCGTACTTAAACCTTCCTGCGAGCGTTATCGGTTTAAGGTATTCATATTTTCTAAAATCGAGTAAAACCGAATTGTAACTGGCCGTACCAAAATATTTGGCCAATTCGATCCTATAACGGTAGCCATTTAAGGGAGCTACAGTGCCAAAAGTGGTATTGTCGCCAACAAAAGCTGTATAAAGCTGAGCCAAATTAAAGTTGTTGTAACCAAACTCTTTGGCATCTAATTTTTTCGGACGGCCACTCTGGTATGCATTAAAATCGTAAACGAATCCATCAGGACCAACACCAATTTCGCCAAATTGCGGATATTCTTTAACGTTAAATGAGTACCAATTGCTCGAAAGACCAAATTCTACACGTGTGCTTTTGTTGAAAGGTCTAAAAACAAAGCCTGATAATTGGTCAATGAAAATCCGAGCTAGACGCTGGTTTACATCGGCTGTATAGTATTTCAAGCCATTTGCTGTGCCGAGGGTGTCTTTGATATCAAAATCAGTATCACCAAAAAATCTATAGGGAATATGGAAAGCTGAGAAGCCAAATTGAAGAGGTTTTTTCTGGTTCATGTAGAAAACTTGCCCACCAAAATCCTGTATTTCTCCATTGAGTGCCGCAGTAGCCATCAACTGGTTGTTGTTTAGCATATCTCCAAAAAGAGCTGTAATGCCACCTCCCATACCGGTTCCAAACCTACTTGTACTTACGCCAAGTCCAGAATTTGCCAAATATTCAAGTTTGAAATTAGGCCGGTACTTTTGTTCTTTCAAAGCCAAAAGTTCTATATTTTTTGGAAAAGGTCTGTAGGAAAGATTATGGTTAACAATATCCGTCCCGTTTATCATTTTTCCTGGAACCAAAACAGCGGCATTTACTTGTATATTTTCCTCTATTTTTTGATTGAGGAAATGAGTTTCGTTGGCTATTACAATGCTGTAGTCACCGTTATTGAAATAATTGTAAGATATTTCTCCCGTTTTACTAGCCACTGTAATGGCTGGCGAATACATGGTTATTCCGCTTATGCCAGTGTAATAATTCGTAAGTTTGGTGATATCGTTGCTGGTAAGGCTAATTTTGTATAGGTCTTTGAAGCCGTCTGGCGAACTGATGAAGTAAAGATAATTGCCATCTGGCGAAATCTGTGGATTCATGTTGTCGGCGTTTGCAAATAGAGGAAGAATCGAGATTTTTTTAGTAAGCAATTCGAGACATGAGATTCTAAAATACTCCTTTTCTAGCCTCGCCGTCTGTCCACCTCTGTCGCTGACAAAATATACTTTTTGGCCATCTGGTGACCAAGTAGGCTGAATATCTGAGTATTCATCATTTGTGAGATTGGTGGTTTCTTTGGTGCGGAAATTGAAATTGTATATATCAGAAACACCTTGTTTCAAACCTGAAAATAATATCTGAGTACCGTCTGGAGACCAAGACGGATTGGAAAATGCATCAACTCCTTCGGGAGAATATTCATGCTTCTCCCCTGTTAAAATATCTATAACCAAGAGTTTGTTTTTGGCTTTTGACTGTATCACCACCGCAAACTTTCTGCTATCTGGCGACCAAGTGCCCGACGTTTCAATAAAACTATAAGAATCTACATGAGCTCCAAAAGATGTGCTTTCTATTTTTCTGATGGTTTTGCCATTGGTGGCATCTGCAATGAAAATATCAAGAGA
This sequence comes from Leadbetterella sp., assembly GCA_035299025.1. Lineage (GTDB taxonomy): Bacteria > Bacteroidota > Bacteroidia > Cytophagales > Spirosomataceae > Leadbetterella. The sequence continues at coordinate 1,029,186 of DATGXK010000007.1, read as the reverse complement.
AATAACGTTTTTGGAAGAAATATAGGCCAAATATTTGCCATCAGGACTTATGGCTGGCGAGATGTTCATGTCTTCACCTTTTTTGGATGCTCCCAATATTTTTCCTCTTATTTCAGTTTCTTTTCCTGTTTTTTGTATTCCATAGTAGTTGATCAAGTCGTTTTTAAATTTAGCAGAGAAAGTCTCAGAATCCATCTTGAATGACCTGATAAACGCCTTTTCAAGTCCATAAATGGCGGTTTCTTTGAACAGCGAGCGGATGATGTCGTCACCATAATTGGCTGTTACATAAGCCCAGAATACTTGTCCCCAGCGGTATGGAAAGTATTTGTATTGCTTGCTTACTAGGTCTTTTATGCTAGGAATATCATTGTTCAACACGGCATCACGCATCCACATACTGGTGTGAGGATCTTTTCTGCCAATAGACATGTATTCTGCCAAGCCTTCAACCATGAAAAGTGGTAAATTTCCTATATTCGCCAATGTACTAGAATCGCTCCCATAGGTCATGGTCTGGTATTGGAAAGCATGTACCAGTTCGTGTCCCAAAACATGGTCGGTTTGACGTTTTGTAAACATCATGGGCATTACCACCCTGGTTCTTAATCCTTCTGTCACGCCGCCCGTACCTTCGCCTATCTCTCCGCCTATGGTTGTGGTTTCCTGAAAGTCGGGATGTGTGTTGTAAAGAATAATAGGATTGGGCTTTATAAAGGCTAGTTTAAATACTTCTTGATGTAATTTGTACCAATATTCACTATTTCTAATAAACTCTTGGGCCTTGGCAGGTTCTTTGAGATAATTATAAAGCTGAAAATGAGTACTTTCCAATACCTTAAAGTTATTGGTCTTGTTACGCGGTTTGTTCTGGCCAAAATATTGCGATTGGCCATTTGCATGAGTTATTATAATTGAAAAAATTACACCTAAAGTGATGTTTTTAAGCATATTCTGATAGGATACTTTCGGTATTAACGTAAAAATCAAATTTGTGGTCTAGTGACCTTCACAAATTTAGACTTCCAATATTTAGAAAGCAAATTGTCTTCTCTAACTCCTGCAGATGTAGAGGCATGGAGAAAATAGATTTCTTCTCTGTTTTCGATCCGCGAAATAATGCCAGTATGGTTGATACGATCGCTATTTACTTTAAAATAAACCAAATCACCCATTTTTATTTCGTCTTTGGCTACTTCTTCGAAATGCTCCGCTTGTTTGTAAGATACTCTAGGAATGTCTTCACCAATTTCTTTGAAAGCCGTAAAAATGAGTCCAGAACAATCCATTCCTGCTTTTGTAGTTCCACCAAATTTGTAAGGCGTTCCGATGTAATCTTGGCATTTATTGACCAAAATCTTGTTAATATGATGGCTAGAACTCACGGTTCGTTTCTTGCACGAAACAAAAAACAATGTTAAGGCCAATATACAAAGCAGGTTTTTCATTTTAACAAACTTTCTATTTGCTGAATTAAGGCTCTCCCTTCGTCACCAGAGGGTTCATCTACCTTATCAGAAATAATTGTGCCAGTTTTGTCAATGAGCAAGTAATTGGGCAGTTTTTCAGTAATATAATCTTTCTTAAGGTCTTGATTATCAAATGCATTGAGGTGTTTCCCCATTGGTTTTCTTTCTAGTAAGAAATTTTTATAATCTTCGTAGGTATCGAGATTGATAAATACAAAAACCAAGTTATTTCGGTCCCTAAAGTAGTTTTCGACTATTTTTAGGTTCTGAAAATCTTCTAAACAAGGGCCACACCATGAGGCGTAAAAACCCAAAAGAACGGCCTTGCCCCTGAAATCTTTAAGCGAAACAAGATTACCCTTCTCGTCGGGCAGGATAAAAGCTTTGGCTTCTCGGCCAAGGTGCAGATTTTCAAGTTTATTCAGTTTTTCAATCAAAAAATTGGTATAAACCTTATTTTTCGAAAACTCTTTATAAGAAGCCACCAAAAGTTTTGTTTCTTCGCTCGCTCCCTGGGTATCCAGATAATTTAGGATTTTTGTGGCCAATATTCTTTCCATGAGCTGTTTTTCCACCAGATCTCTCTCAGAAAAATAGTTTTTGATGGATTCGTATTCTAGCATGATGGATTGGCTATATTTTTGGCCAATCTTATTGTGGTTTTCGAGCAGAGCTTCTACAAAATGACCGAATTCATAAGATTTGTTTTGGGTTTTGGCCTGAAATGTCTTGAGCTGGAATCTCTGAAACTCAGCTTCACTAAATATCTTGTGGAAATTCAAAAAACTAAGTTCAAGGAAACTATATTTACCGTAAATATCAGCCCTTTGCAGCGAATAAAACTCCTCGGAAACCTTTCCTTTGAACTGGCTTAGTAGATTTATCTGTACGTCGTAGAGATATTTTGTTAGGTCAAAATATCCTTTTCTCGATATTTTCTTAAGTTTTTCGAGTTCGTAATCCCAATCTTTCTCGTCTTCAAATTTTTGTTTTTGTTGAAGAAGATAATTCCATTTGTCGGAGCCATTTCCTGAAAGTTTAATAGAATTTTCAAAATCCTCATAGTCGGCGTTGAGTACAATATTATCGTTGGGCTCAATTTTCCATTGCAAATAACCTTCGTCGCCGATGTTGATGTCGCAATAGGCGATTTCGTCTAAGGCAATTTCAGCATAAAAACTTCCTTTTTTGTCAACTTTCAACTCTAATTCTAGCGGATTTTCGACCCAATTTTTATAAATGGTAAGCGAAATGCTCGGTTCAGTAAACCTTTTGAGGTTTCCGGAAAACTTAAAAAAAGATTGACTGGAAACAGCTAAAGTGCCTAAAAGAAAGTGAATTACGACAAGAAGGAAAGCTCTTTTTTTCATTTTATGATTTTAGATTCTGGTATACTTCCAGCATGATTCCGTCTTTAAGGCCTAGGTCTGGCACAAACATTTTGGTGGATTTGGCCCATTTCATTGCCGAAAAATAAATTTCGCTTGCATATTCAATCACATCCGCCCTATCGGGATTCATTTTAAGCTTATTTATCTTTTCTTCAATGCTGAATTGGCTTAGATATTTCAGGGCATCTTCTAGTTTTTTGATATCCGCCAGTCCATTTTCATCTTTCTCTAAAAACTCAAACAATTTAGAAATATTGCCTCCGGTGCCTATGGCGATTACGTCCTTGCGATCTTGCACATTTTCTTGAATCCAATTGTGCATTTTTTTCCAGATATCTTTGTTTACTTTTCCCTCCATGAGCCTCACAGATCCTATTTTGAAGGACTGAGAGGTTTCCTTTATCTTGCCATTATAGAGATTGAGCTCTGTACTGCCCCCACCAACGTCTATATGCAGGTAAGTTTTGTTGTCTTCTAGCTCGTGCACTATTACGTTGTTTATCATTTCGGCTTCTTTTTCGCCAGAAATCAAATTTATGGTCATACCGAGCTCGAGCTTTACTCTTTCACAGATATTTAGACCATTTTCAGCTTCGCGAAGTGCCGAAGTGGCACATATCAGATAGGCATCCACTTCGTGGAGTTCCATCAGAAGTTTGTAGACCGTGAGTAGTTTTTTAATGCGAGCCTCACTCTCGTAGTTTATTTTGCCTGATGAGAATACATCGTGCCCAAGCCTAAGTGCAAACCTTACGTATTCTATTTTTTTGAATGAAATCTTCCCTTCGTCGTTTAAAACAGAGGAAATCTGCATTCGGGCTGCGTTGGAACCAATATCAATTGCGGCTATCTTCATCTAAAACTTTTTTATTTCAATTGCAAAAATATGTATATTTTTGGAATACAATACCTCAAATCAAATATTGAAGACACTCGCAAAGATTATTTCTACCGTAGGCAATCCGCTTTCCATAGCCCTGTTTTTTGGTTTTTATTTATATTATCTCGAGAAAGACAATCCCGCTCAAAGAAACTTGCCCTTGATATTTATGCTTGCCGTGCTAATTCCGGTGGTAGCCTATATTACTTACAATGTGAGGCAAAAGAAATTTGCAGATTATGATGTTTCTGACAGAAACAAGCGTAAGGGCGTATACAAGGTACTTATAGTAGTATTTGTTGTACTCAATATTGTATTTTATGCTCTTGATTTTGATATAAAGGGTAAACTTTTGGTGAGCACGTTTTTAGTGCATAGTTTGAGCAGTTATTTCATAAATAATCGCGTAAAAATCTCCATGCACACAAGTTTTAATTTTTTATTTGTCTTTTTGTTTTATCCTGTCAATCCCCAAATTAGTCTGTTTTTGTTTTTTTTTGGTTTTCTCAATGCCTGGTCGAGACTAGAATTGTCTCGGCATAAGACACTGGAAGTAATATTGGGTTTTGTTTCGGGTGTGTTGATTGGTGCAGTGTATTTGTATGTTTTTAATCTTTTTGTATGATAAATTTTAATATAGAAACCGATGGATTTAAGCTTTCTGATGTTCGAAAGAGAAAAGCTTGGCTCAAAGGTTTGGTTAACGAGCAGGGCTTTAAACTTGGCGAATTGAATTACATTTTTTTGAATGACGAAGGCCTTCATAAAATAAACTTGGAGTACCTCAATCATGACACTTATACCGACATTATTACTTTCGATAATTCGGAAGATGAAAACAGGATAGAGGGCGATATATTCGTAAGTGTCGAAAGAATTGCCGAAAATGCGAAAAAATTCAAGGTAGATTTTGAGACCGAGCTCACAAGAGTTATGGCTCATGGCGTGCTTCACCTCTGTGGATATCTCGACAAAAAGCCTGAAGACATAAAACTGATGCGTGAAATGGAAGATAAATATGTAGCTAAGTATGGCGAATTTTAATATTGATTTAGACAAATCTATTACCTACGATGCCATAGTGATTGGCTCAGGAATATCTGGCGGTTGGGCTGCAAAAGAGCTTTGCGAGAAAGGATTGAAAACGCTTGTTCTTGAGAGGGGAAGAGACGTAAAGCATGTTTCGGATTATCCAACTGCCATGGTGAATCCATGGGACCTGCCACATCGAGGTAGAGAGACTTTTGCTGAGAAAAATAAAAATCCGATTGTAAACAAATGTTATGCTTACGATGAGGCCACTCAACATTTTTTTGTAAAAGACGATGAACATCCTTATGTCCAAGAAAAACCTTTCGATTGGATACGAGGGTATCAAGTAGGTGGAAAATCGCTGATTTGGGCGAGACAAACCCAAAGAATGTCCGATGCAGAATTTGAGGGACCAGCCAGAGACGGTTTTGCGATAGATTGGCCAATTCGTTACAAAGATCTTGCTTCTTGGTACAGCCATGTAGAGCGTTTTGTTGGAATAAGTGGTAACAAAGATGGAATACCTACCTTACCTGATGGAGAATTCCTAAAGCCTTGGGAGCTAAATTGTGTTGAAAAGCACATTAAAGGGAGGATTGAACAAAAATATAAGGATCGACAGGTGATAATTGGTAGATGTGCTCACCTTACAGAGCCAACCCAAATCCACTTAGATCAAGGACGTGGTAAATGCCAAGCCAGGCATTTGTGTTATAGGGGTTGTCCATACGGGGCATATTTTTCTTCCAATTCGTCTACGCTACCTTGGGCTGCAAAAACAGGAAATTTGACGCTAAGACCTGATTCTGTGGTTCATTCAATTATTTATAACGAAAAAACGCAAAAAGCCTCGGGGGTAAAAGTTATTGATGCAAAAACCAAAGAAGAGCATATTTTTAAGGCAAAAATCATTTTCTTAAATGCGGCCTGTTTAAATTCCAATTTGGTTCTCTTAAATTCAGTCTCAAGTCGTTTTCCGAATGGTTTGGGAAATGATTCGGGGGTTTTAGGAAAATATATCGCTTTCCATCAATATCGCGGTCAAGGATCGGCAACTTATGAGGGCTTTGAGGACCAATATTATTTTGGCAGACGACCCACTACTGCATTTATGCCGAATTTCAGAAATCTTCACAAACAAGAAATGGATTTTCAGAGAGGTTACATGGTGGCTTTTTCGGCCGGTAGAGGTCAAGGAACGCCCTCTGAGGAAGATTTTGGAGCGAAATTCAAAGAGAACAAAACCAAGCCTGGGCCATGGGGAATATACATTCAGATGCAGGGCGAGTCGATTCCGAGAGAAAGTAATTATGTAAAACTTTCGGACCAAAAAGATGCTTGGGGTATTCCTCAATTGGCCATAAGTATTGATTATCATGAAAATGACCTGAAGATGACCCGTGATTTCATGAGTACTGCAGAGGAAATGTTGACTTTGGCAGGTTGTGAAAACATAAGCATGTTCGATAGCAAACAAAATCCGGGATTAGATATACATGAGATGGGCGGAGCTCGAATGGGAAAAGACCCAAAACAATCTATTTTGAACGAATGGAACCAGATTCATTCGTGCAAAAATGTATTTGTAACAGATGGTGCTGCCATGACCTCCATTGGCAACCAAAATCCATCCCTCACTTTTATGGCTTTGACTGCCAGAGCGGCAAATTATGCTGTGGATACCTTGAAGAGGCTGGATATTTAGGATTTATAAAGATGAAGGAGTAAAACTAATTCGAAGCAAAAACGTTTTATAGATATTGATAGGAAAAAATGTTTAGAAAGTTACTTGGTTTGCTTTTTATTGGATTATGTCTTAGCTCTTGTTTCAAAAAATATATTGTTACCGAAAAGGAAATAAGACAGCATTATGACACCTTGGCCTTTAAGCCGAATTATAAGGTTCAAAAGGGTGCTGATTATAAGCTTTTTACGGCCAGTTTTGGAGTAGATACCTTACAGCCTATTTTGTTTATTCACGGTGCTCCAGGACGTTGGGAAGGCTTTAGAAAGCAATTGGACGATACCAGTTTTCATTCTAAATATCATCTACTCGCACCAGATAGACCGGGTTATGGTTTTTCATATTACAAGAAAAAATACCGTAAAGCCACAATTGAAAAACAAGCCGAGCTTTTGGAAAAAACTTTGGAGCTCAACAAATCGGACAAGAAACCGATTATTGTAAGTAGAAGTTATGGTGCACCTATCGGGGCTTATATGGTGGCACAAAATCCTGAGAGGTTCGAAAAACTCATAATGATGGCTCCCGCCATTGATCCAGACGCCGAGAAATTCTTCAAGTTTTCAAAATATGGAAAATGGCCAGTGCTAAGGTGGATTATTCCGAATAGATTTGTTACCGCCACTGACGAAAAATATGATCACATTGCCGAATTGAGACGGATAGAACCGATTTGGAATAAAATATCAATCCCAACCATAATTATGTATGGCGGTAAGGATTGGGTGGTGACACCAGAAAATTTCGAGTATGCCAAACGAAAAATTGGTATCGATTCTACCAAAAAATACATTTTCATCCCGGAAGCTGGCCACAGAATCAGTAGATCGCACTCTGAGTTGTTGAAACAGGAAATTATGAATTAGTGCTTTGTATGAAACGCTTGCAATTAACATTGTTTCTAGACGCACAAGAATCTTCACCTTTCGAGGATATTCGAGAAAAATACAATCCAATTCAGCGTGGGTTAATTGATTGTCATATAACCCTTTGTAGAGAAGATGAACTTTTAGACTTAAATCAAGTAAAAATTAACCTTCAAAACTTGAAATTTCTACCGCTTCAACTTCAGTTTGGTGAACCGCAAAGATTTTCTGATGGAAAAGGCGTTCTTTTACCTTTACTAGATGAAACGGAGCAGTTTCAATTTCTTAGAAATCGCATTCTCAAAGATATTATTGAACATCCACGAGTGCATAAGCCACACCTGACTTTAATGCATCCCAGAAATTCCACATGTACAGATGTCATTTTCGAAGAAATTATGAATGTTCCATTGCCCAACCATCATCTATTCAAAAAAGTAAGCCTAATTCAACATTTGAATGAAGAAAAATGGGAGATTTTAGAAGAATATCCATTGGGTTAGAAGATATAATTTGTATTTGTAAGGCATTGTATATCAAACAAAACTGAAGGAATTAGCTTATAAAATAAATCTATTTTATTATATTTGATAAAATGATATACAAATGAAAACCTTTCTTGCCATCCTGTTTTTCAGTTGCAGCACTTCCTTCAGCCAGGAAATGAAGGAAATCGTAAAAAGTATATATTTTGGAGGCGGTAGTTATCAAATAGACCGAAATCAGGCACAGCAGCTTGCCGATTTGGTAAAAAGCATTAAAAACTTGGAATATTATGAAATAAACATCATGAGCCATACCGACCCAATTGGAGGCCGTGAGTTTAATGAATATTTGAGTCGGATGCGAAGCCAATCCGCTATAGAGCTACTCAAAAGCCTGGAAATTCCACAAGAAAAAGTTAAATTTAAGGACTTTGCTTTTGATGCTCCAGCCTATGACAATAACACTTGGGAAGGGCGAGCCAGAAACCGTAGAGTTGATATTCAGTTTAAGCCTATTGTGTTTTAGTGTGGTTTTGAAAATGCCCAAACACTTTTCCGATGGTGAATTTAGCGTATATAGGCTACCTCTAAAGCAAAAAAGACAACCAGTTTGGCTGCCTTTTTTTGAATAATATAATGTTTTCATTTCACTTCCGGAATCTCCAATACTTCTAACTCACTTTCGGTAAGCGTTGTATCATTTTTGATGTCCCAAATGAATGCAAATATCGTAACTGCACTGTCAATTCTCTTGATTTTCTCGATAGAATGGTAATCTTGATTTTCAGATAAAGTTTCTTTCATTTCAGCAGCAGCTTTTAAGAAAGCCTCTTGCTCTGCTTTTGATTTATAGATGAAATCTACATTTGAGGTTTTGTATGTGTGAACTACGCCTTTGAAAACCTCCCATGGATTTTCCGCCACGAAGGCTGTAGAAGCATTTGAATTATTTGAAGCAAATGTTTGAAAACTTGAGATGCTCAAACCCAAAATGATAACGAATGATGTTGCTAACTTTTTCATGATGTAATTGTTTTTAATTGATTATTTGCTTCTTTGACCCAAGTTTTGAACTTTGGTTTAGTGATTGATAATCAGTGTTCTACAGATCATGTCATTTAATCTACGGATGGTCTTAATTATTCTATACTTCGCAGTGATATATATTCTTTGCAAAATATGTTTTGTTAATTGCAGAATACTTTTCTTGAATAATTTAAGCTCCATTCCTATCATACCACAGGTATTTACCTAGGTTTTTGTGTAATCAATAGGAAGTCGTTTAAATAGTAATCAATTTCCACAACCACCTATTTCAGCTTTGAAAACAGCATTTGCTTCAAAACCCTCTGTGAGATTTATGGCTTTGCCCGATTGATAAGTAACATTGGCTGGAGACAAAATCTTATTGCTTGCGTTTATAGTCTCACTCGCTTTTTGGGTACTTGTTCCAGTTAAATTATTGGCTGGACTTACCAAATTAATCACCAATGGGCTAACCACAACCGTCATGGTGGTCTGGCCACCACATTGACCGTTATTGGGCGTAAATGTATAGGTAGTGGTAGTAGTAGTGTTTTTGGCTGGCGACCATGTGCCAGTAAAACCATTGGTAGAAACGGTAGGTAAAGTAAAATTACTACCGCTACAAATCGGAGCTATTTGGTTAAATGCGGCTGTTACATTAGGCAAAACCGTGACAGTGGCGTTGCATGAGGCGGTATTTCCCGATAAGTCAGTTATGGTTAGCGTAACACCAACTGGAATTCCGACATTCGCACATGTAAAGGTGTTGAAATTTATAGCATAGCCAGCAATACCCACATTATCGGTGGAGCCATTGTCTATTTGGCTAGCAGTTATGCCTACCGAACCACTTCCAATACTCGGCGTGACAGAAATATTCTTGCACAAGGCTGTTGGAGGAGTGTTGTCAATGATATTTAGATTTGTAAAAGCCACGGTAGAAAGTGCAGGAGGTGCTTGGGCATAAATCCAGTTTGAAGTATTTTCGAAAAGAGCCGCTGTGACCGAAATGTTTCTTGAAGCTGGATTGTATTCTGTTCTTGCCGGTGCAGTAGAAGGAAATCCTTGAACCAGTAATGATTTGAGGTAAATGTCAGAAGGATCTTCCAAAGCCGGTATATTTCCACCCGAAACCAAAGAAGTACCAGTAAACAACACCGAATAAATTTCAGAAACGCCATTAGATGGGTCGGTGTCCGTGTCTTTATAGGCATACAAAGACTCTCCGGTAGTAGCAAAGGCCACATTTCCTGATAGTAACGAAAAAGTACCGCAACTTCCACTGCTGCAGGTTACCGAAAAAACATCTGGCGAAGTTTCGGTAATTACCACCACATTTCCTTTTAAGATGGTAGTTCCGGGCGATGTCCATCGTACTACACATTCATTTGGACCAAATAACAAGGTATTTTTATTGAAAGATCTATCAGTAAAGTAAACTACTGAGTTAGCTGGAATATCTTGGGCTGCAACAAATGAGAATCCGTCAGGATCTAGATGGCTTATTCCAGTTATTACAACTAAAGGCTGCGAGGAATTTGTGTCATCGTTATTAATAAGAGCTGTGGCAGTGTTTGGACTGCCCCCATCATATCCTGTTCCCGAAGTCAGGGTTAATATAATGGACTCTTGAATTTCAAGACCGGTATCACCCACCGGGATAACACTCAAATTGGCAGAAGTAGCACCGTTGAGTATTACAATACTACCCGAACTTCCTGAAAATGAGCTAGCTCCAGAGCTTGTATAGTCGGTGTTGAAAGTCGCAGTGCCTGCAACACTAAAATTTATGGTCACATTGCCAACAGCCGGACTCGACAAACTAAATGTAAATACCATTGCTGAACCGCTATTTTCAGCCACATTGCTCGGTGAAACATTAACACTCGCAAATGGATTGGCTACTCCGGTAGAAATTATAATGTTAGAAAATGCAACGGTTGATAGCGTGATATTGCTTTGGCCTTTTAACCAATTGGCCTGATTCTGGAAATTGGCTCTATCTACCGTGGTGCTCCTTGATGCAGGATTGTATTCAGTTCTCAAAGGTGGCGAGGCTGGGAAGCCATCCACTATAACCGCTCCGGTATAAACCAATCCAGGGTTTTGATTGGTTGGAATACTGCCTCCAGAGGTTGCAGATGTGCCTGTAAATAAAATTGCCTGAACGTTGGTTATGCCATTCACATGATTGGCATCTGTATCCAAGTAGGCATAAAGCTCTTCACCAGCAGAAGCCAAGGAAAAATCTCCGCTTGACACTACCGTATTTCCACAAGCACCACTGCTGCAAGTAGTTGTGAATGTATTGGCAGAAGTTTCAGTGGCCACTATTACTTGTCCCCGTGTTATTCCACCAGCCGGTGCAGACCATTGCACCACCCCTTCAGCTCCAGAAAATGCCAAAGTGGATTTATCAAATGGGTTTTCAGTAAAATAGATGACAGTACTAGGACTGATATCTTGAAGAGCCACAAAAGAGAAACCATCTTGAGTTGTGCTGTGATTTATTCCTGTAACCGCCACAATGGGGTTTATGACGGTGGCATCATCATTTACGATGGTGGTAGTAGCTGCACTGGGGCTTCCTGCTGTATAACCAGTACCAGCTGTGGCCGTTATTATGATCGTTTCATTAGGTTCCAAAGTACTTTCAGCCACAGGAGTAAGCGTAAAAGATGCTGAACTTGAGCCACTTGCAATAGTTATGGTACCCGAAGTTGCACCAAAGGTGGTTCCTCCAGTTCTTGAGTAATCCGAGCTAAAAGTTGCGGTTCCACCCACTGAAAAGTTGATAACCGTATTGCTTGTTGCATTGGAACTCAGATTGAATGTAAAAACCATTCCAGTACCACTGTTTTCGTTAACCGAGGTAGGGCTTGCCGTAAGAGTTAAGGTCGGATTGGAACCTGTGAGGTTAAAATTTGTAAAAAATAAGGTAGAAAGTGCCTGACTGGCTGCAGCATGATTATAGTTAGAAACGTTGGTCAAGCCCGCTTTTGTAATATTCGTTCTGGCCGGTGTGGTTTGGAAAAACTCAACTCTATTGGGTTGTACAGGAGGAAATCCCTGGATTACGATAGCATTAGGAAAGTCATTAATGGGATTCATGTTTGTAGGGAGAATACCGCCATTAGACGGTGTGGGTTCAGTAGTGCCGGTATACATAACGCTATAAATAGTTGTGATACCGTTTGTAGGGTTTTGGTCGGAATCCGTATAAGCGTAAAGACCATCTCCATCTGTTGTCAATTGAAATGGCCCAGCACCGATTAAGACAGCAGTACCGCAGACTCCTGAGGTACAACTTACACTAAAAGTATTTGCGGTAGCCAATTCTTCAACATAAATAACATTTCCTTTTGTTATTGCAGTAGTTGCAGTGAAAATAACCACGGATTCTATAATATCAGCAAAAGCGTTAGAGGCATCATTGTATTCATTTTCTGTAAAATAGATAACTTCGCCACTTGCCAAATCTTGTGTTACTAAAAAAGTAAAACCGTCGGTAACGGTATGATTCATACCAATTATGGCTACTTTTTGGGAAAATGCGAGTGCTGAAGCAAATAATAATAAATTGAACAAAAGTGTTTTTTGGAGATTCTTTTTCATGGCATTTTTTTTCTGGGTTTTAAAAGTAAATTTTGTTAGAAGTATGACATTGTTGGTTTCAAATTTTCTCTTTCATTGGTCGCTGGTTTCACTGATACATGTGTTTCGCTTTTATCCAGAAACCCACATATTTTTCATTAAATTAATTGATGATAAGTACTTTACGTTTCTAATCTAATCCAAAAAAATACACCAAACTAATTATTTATTCATAACTTCTTAAAATTTACCACTCGATAAAAAAAGTAGGTTTTTTCTTTAAATTTTTATCATAAAATTCCGAGAAACAGCATTTTGAAGTTTATTTCTTCTGAGGAATTTTCTTGTCAAAATCTTAATTTTTCAACCGTAATATAAATTTCTCTGACTTTTAAATCCGCTAAATAAGATTCATTTGTTTCCTACAATCGAATGAGATAAAATTTGTCGTTCGAAACATGAAAACTAAAAATTTAAAACAATGGGAAAACAATTGAGCAGGTTTAGTACGCTAAATCTAAACAAAGTCAAGCAGTTGCGTCAGTTTAAAATCAAGTACGATAATGTACGAAATTTAGAACTCCTCGACAGAAACAAAGATTATAGGGTAGAGTCTTTTAATGAATTCAAGTTAAAGATAGACCCAAGCATCTTCAAAATTCTCACCATTTGGGGCAGAACCAGACCTACTTTTAATTCTGATGAGGCCTACCTCCAAAACTACTCCAGCCTACATTATCCCAAAGGAAAAGTGGCTATTGTGGTCAATTCCGGAATTTACGATGCTGTAAGATCCTCTATCAATCAATATGTAGTCGATCTGGCCAGAGAAGGCTACTTTGGGCTGATTTATACGGTAAATGGGGCAAGTCCTTCAGGTCTTAAAAATCATTTGAAGAGTATTATTGGGCTCAAAGGTGCTGTTTTTGTAGGAAATGTCCCTGTCGCTTGGTTTGAAATGTCTGATGATTTCTATGGTGCGAGTTCAGAATTTCCGTGCGATTTGTATTATATGGATTTCAACGGCAATTGGACAGACCCCGATGGAGATGGTAAATTCAGCTCACATACCGGAAATGTTCAGCCCGAAATTTGGATTTCGAGGGTCTGGACACCAACGGATGAGGGTAATAATACTCAACAAATTAATGAATACTTTAACCGAAATCACCAATTTAGAGTAGGCTTGGCTGGTTGCTCACGTACGGGTCTGAGCTTGATAGACGACGATTGGGAGCATTTCGGCGATTGCTCAATGGATTCTTTTTTACCGTCGGTCAGTATCGAAACCATCACCAACCCAGCCCAAACTACTGGTGACAGGTACAAAACTGAAATCCAAAGCACCAGAGGATGGGCCACCATCGGGGCACACTCCTCTCCCAACGGTCATTCTTTCAAGAAAACAGGTGGAAGCGACTGGGTGCCCAATACTTATCTTCGTGATACACGTCCTCCAAAAGCATTTTTTTATAATCTTTATGCTTGTAGTAACACCCGTTTTACGTCCGAAAATTTTATGGGTGGCTGGTATATTTTCGATAATCCAGGTGGTGAGCAGTGCAGAGGCCTGGCTGCTGTTGGTAGTACCAAAACGGGTAGTATGCTTTATTTTGAGAACTTCTACACACCCATGGGCTCGGGCAAAGTAATAGGTGAAGCCTACAAAGATTGGTGGATTGCTTTAGGGCCAGACCACGACCTCGGCGAGAGGCAATGGTTCTATGGAATGAACTTACTCGGCGATCCTACAATCAATTGGTGGACTGGGGCCGTGCCTGTTCAAATAGGACCATTAAATGAAACCGTTTTCAATCATTTTCCACGGGCCACCACCTTCACTTGGGCGGCAGTACCGATTAGCGGCGTTACCTACACCATCGAGGTGGATGCATTCGGTGCCAGAAACTCAGGTCAATGGGCCACACAAACGGGCGAACATTGGCTGGTGCAATCAGGCATAACCGGGACAAGTTTTAATCACAATTTCGTAGGTGCCCAACGAGGACGTTGGCGTGTAAAAGCCAATATATCAGGCCTAAATCTACCTTGGAGCGAGTGGCGATATTTTAGATATACGATATAAAAGGTTAACTAAATGAAAAAGCACCCATGATAGTTTATTGTATTGTGGGTGCTTTTATTGTAATGGATAATTAGTTCTTAGGATTGAAAATTCTCTTTTATTAAGCTTTAACATTAATGATAAAATACAGAAAATTCCACCTAGCAATATCAAACATTATGTATATGTAAAGCTACTTCTCAAAATATCTCCAACCTTTCTTTTTCAAAAAACTTTTACATTTAAGACAAAAGTCGGTTTCTTCATCAAAAACATTCTTCCCTTTGGCATCTCGCATATAGCACGTGAGGTTTTCGCAATGTGGCAAACCTTGTGTATGCCCAAGCTCGTGCAAGGAAAGTTTTATAAATTGCTCTTTAAGGTTTTTCTTTCGAAGGCGAAATGTCGAAACCACACATGAACTTCCTGGACAAAAGCCGAGACCCATAATTCCTGAATCTTGATTGTTTGCTTTGGTAATACTGATATCTCTATTTGTTAAACCAATCGTTACAGTATCTGAATGAGCCTTTTTTGAGAAATAATCTAAAATCTTTTGAGCCTTAAATCTGTTACGAGGTTTATAATAAGCCGATTCTGGCAATTTAATAGAAGATTTCAAAATTACAGTCTTATGGATGGTTTTTAGTTTTTCATAAACCACAGAAGTCATCTTTGGTGAGAAATCCTCAAAAGGTTGAACCACTACTACCCTTTCCGACCGAGTAGTATCTTTGCAAGAAAAATTAGTAAAAGTAAAAAAGAGCGTGAGTATTAAATGTTTTATGGGCATTGATATGGGTTTCTACTTATTTCATAAGAACGATAAGATTGGTTTTGACATTTACATCATCTTAAGAATTTATTATTCGGATTGGAAATACTTATTATCTAGCTTCGAGATTGTTGGTTTAGAACATCTTGTAAATCTGGTTTTATTCTATTTTTCAAAAAGCGAAAGTCATAATTGTTTCTAGGACTTAATACTTTTTGAGAGTTTACGACTAACAATAAATACCATATAACTTATCCTAGAAATTAAAGCTGAACCACTTCAAAAATATACTTATTAGTTAGTTTTTGAGTTAGTGATTCAACATCTAATCCCTCTAAAATTAAATTACCATCACATTTGTATAATATTGTTAAACAAGGTTTTCCTTTATCACAAATAAAATTATCCTTATTTAGGTTTATTACTACAATTACAATTTCTCTAGGTGATTTTTCGTTGAAAAAACCAATTTTTGAAAGAACTTCAGAATCAGATTTTTTCAAATAGCCATAGTATACATGGTGATAATATCCTTTAAATTGAGCCCATTTTAAATAACCCTCATTGAAAACCCATGAGAGTTCTTTCTTTGGGTCTTTTATATTACATTCAGAATTAAGAACAATTTGTTCTTTTTTGCATGAAAAAATCAATAAGATTGTGATGAGGATATAATTTTTCATTTCTTTTAGTTCCAATATCTGCAAATTAGATATTTGCAGTAAATTTGGCTATTTTGATTTAAGATATAAAAACTTTTACAATTTTGTTTGGATTGAAAGCAAATAGCTTAAATGCTTCGTCAATTCGAAGGCGACCAACCAAATTTGGGAACCTATAAAAAAAAGAAAATAAATCTTATAACCTTTTATAAACAAATGTCACTAACCAAATTTGTAATCCAAGTTCTGAAAAAAGAAATTGAAAAGCAATAGAATTTTTTGTTCGGTCGATGTTGGCAAAAAAAATGTCCGGGTGAATTCATAAAAAGGGCGACCCAAAAGAGCCGCCCTAATCAAAAATATCTATATAAAATCTTACGCCAACACCTTAGTAATCAAGTCAGCAGCGTCTTTTAGCAATACGGCTGAGTACACTTTTAGGCCGGAGTCATTGATGATTTTGGCTCCTTCTTCGGCATTGGTACCTTGAAGTCTTACGATAATCGGCACTGGAATGTCTCCAATAGATTTGTAAGCTTCTACGATACCCGCAGCCACCCTGTCGCATCTAACGATACCACCAAATATGTTAACAAATATTGCTTTTACGTTCGGGTCTTTCAATATCAATCTGAAACCAGCTTCTACTGTAACCGCGTTTGCACCACCACCTACGTCCAAGAAGTTAGCCGGATCACCACCTTTTAGCTTGATAATATCCATGGTAGCCATCGCCAAACCAGCTCCGTTCACCATACAACCTACGTTTCCATCAAGTTTAACATAGTTAAGGTCGCTTTCTGAGGCTTCAACTTCCATTGGGTCTTCCTCTGCTTTGTCTCTCAAGATGGCTAAGTCTTTGTGACGGAACAAGGCGTTGTCGTCCAAACTTACTTTGGCATCTACGGCCAATATTTTATCGTCAGAAGTTTTCAATACTGGGTTTATCTCAAACATCGCCGAGTCAGTTTCCTCATAAGCTTTATAAAGGCTCATCAAGAAAGCTACCATTTCTTTGTTGGCGTTGCCTGTCATACCTAGTTTGTAAGCCACCTTACGGGCCTGGAATCCCTGTAAACCTACTCTTGGGTCTATCCACTCCTTAATGATTTTCTCTGGCGTGTGCTCAGCCACTTCTTCAATGTCCATACCACCTTCGGTAGAGGCCATTATGACGTTGCAAGCTCTGCCTCTGTCCAAAAGAATAGAAACATACAATTCTTTTGGCTCGGAATCACCAGGATAATAAACGTCTTCGGCAATCAAAATTTTGTTCACCACTTTTCCTTCAGCACCAGTTTGAATGGTCACGAGTGTGTTTCCAAGCAAATTCGTAGCGATGGTTTTTACATCATCAGCAGATTTGGCCAATTGCACACCTCTTTGCTCAGTTCCGACAATTTTGCCTTTTCCTCTACCACCTGCATGTATCTGAGATTTTACAACCGCAAACTTCGAATTTGTTCTTTCGGCTATTTGCTGATAAGCAGCAATGGCCTCGTCTGGCGTAGAAGCAACAATTCCTTGTTGAACTCTTACACCATATTTCGATAAAATTTCTTTACCTTGGTACTCGTGAATATTCATAATTTATTAAATAAAAATTGAACTTTTCTAATTTTTTGCCAAATTAGCAAATTATTACACTTTTTAAAAATTTATTTCGAAAAAATAAGCAAAGAATTACAGATAAATATATGTTGGAAGGATCAAATATTTACAAAAAATACGGCTCAATTGAGGTTTTAAAGGATATTTCTCTGCAAATACAGCCTTCGGAAATAGTTTCTATCGTTGGGGCATCAGGAGCTGGTAAGAGTACGCTTTTGCATATATTGGGTACGCTAGACAAGGCAGATTCAGGGAAAATATATTTGGATAAAATAGAGTTGAGCCAACTGGATAACAAGGCACTGGCCAAAGTGAGAAACGAGAAAATTGGCTTTATTTTCCAGTTTCACAATCTTATGGCAGAGCTTACGGCCAAAGAAAATATCTGTTTGCCTGCTTGGGTGGGCAAAAAAAGTAAAGAGGAAACCGAAAAACGGGCAGAAGTTTTATTGGACGCATTAAAAATTTCGCATCGTGCAGACCATTTACCTTCCGAAATGTCAGGCGGTGAACAGCAGCGTGTAGCGGTGGCAAGAGCATTAATTAACTCCCCCAAATTCGTTTTCGCCGACGAACCAAGTGGGAATTTGGACACCAAAAACGCCGAGGAGCTGCATTCGCTATTTTTCGAGCTCAGAAACACTTTTGGTTGCTCATTCGTTATAGTAACACATAACCCATCACTAGCTGAACGCTCAGACAGAATTATAGAATTAAAAGACGGGAGAATATTATGATCGGAAGTAAAAAACAAATTTTATTCATCATTCTCTGCGGCATTTTCATCACGAATGCCTTAGTTGCAGAAATCATCGGAGCCAAAATCTTCTCCTTAGAAGGCGTTTTTGGCTTACAACCTGCTCAAATCGACATCTTGGGCTACAAATTAGACTTTAACCTCACGGCTGGGGTTTTGAACTGGCCGATTGTATTCATCATTTCTGACATCATCAATGAATATTATGGAGTAAAAGGGGTGAAAATAATCTCTTACCTCACTGCTGCGTTGATAGCCTATGCCTTCATGATACTTTATGGAGCTACAAGTCTCCCACCAGCTCAATTTTGGTTGGACATCAACAGTGTAGATGGACAAGGTAAATCGCTAAATATCAACAATGCCTTTGGTTTGATACTTCGTCAAGGGATGGGAATAATGCTTGGAAGTATTATTGCCTTTCTATTTGGTCAGATTTTGGATGCTTTGATATTCAGGAAGTTAAGGCAAATGACCACAAACAAGTTTCTTTGGATTAGAGCTACAGGTTCCACTTTAGTTTCGCAACTGATAGATAGTTTTGTGGTATTATTCATTGCGTTTTTTGTCTTTGGCAAGTGGCCAATGAGTCAAGTATTAGCGGTAGCTTCCGTAAATTACATTTACAAATTTATCATAGCTGTGATGATGACGCCAGTAATTTATCTGATTCATTTTGCTGTAGATAAGTATTTGGGCAAAAACGAATCAGACGAATTGATAGAAAAAGCTACTTATCAGTAATTTCCTGAGCGGTTGGGCAAGTTGAGCAAGCACCAGAACTGCAAGAAGCACAAGCTCCCGCTTTTCCTTTTGCTTGTTTCATAAATAAACTCACGATGTATTTGATAGCGATACCAAATAATACGATGATGAAGATATTTTCGAGTAATTGTTTCATTTTGTTGTTGTTTTCTTTAGCACATTTCGGTGGTTGAGCGGAGTCGAAGCCACCGAAATAGGAGTCGAAGCTAGTTCATCGCCAATTTGATATGCTCCAAATGATGCTCCGAATGCCATCTGTACAGGGCAATCACATTTCTGAGAATATACGTCCTTTGATATCCATTGTGATAAAATGTCTTTTCAAAATCTTCTTGTTTTAGATTTCTGAAAATAAAGACTAGCCTTTCATGTAGACCTTCGATGATGTTTAGAGAACTATCTATTGGCAATTTAGAATCAGGCAAATTTGCCCAATCACCTTCACTATAGCCTTTTATGGTCGGATTTTCTTCCGTTAATGCACATTTTACACGTATGTACATGTTAGAATGTGAATCTGCAATGTGATGAACCACTTGTCTAACTGTCCAACCTTCAGGACGGTAAGGAGTATCTAAAATAGCATCCGGTAAACCTGTAACCAATTCTCTCAAGATTTTCGGAAAATCTTCTAAGTAATTTATGGCACCACTTAACGATTCGTATGGGTACTCTTTGGTGTTATCGAATTTACCGATGGGGTATTTTAGATTTTCCATATTATTTTATTTTTTATGTTATATTTTTTACAACGGAGTCACACAGAGTTTTATCATATTGTCTGAATGAGTTCCACAGAGTAGTTAAATAATTCAAACATTGAGTCTCAGCGTCTTCGCGGTGAAAAAAAAACTCTTATACTACCAAAAACGCTTTATTTCTGCCAAAAGTTCGGTTTGAACTGCACTTCCTGCTATGATATCTCCACCGAAAAGATAATTGTCGCCTCCCGAGAAATCAGTAACCTTCCCTCCTGCCTCGGTGACCAAAAGCACACCAGCGGCCATGTCCCATGAGTTAAGATTGTATTCGAAAAAGCCATCGTACATACCAGCTGCCACGTAAGCCAAATCCAGGGCTGCAGAACCAAATCTCCGTAATCCATGCGTTTTTTGCATCAAAGATTCTAAGATTTGGATATACTTTTCCATTTCTTCGAATTTATAATAGGGAAAACCTGTAGCAAATAAACTTTGACCAAATGTTTGATTATCAGATACTTTTATTACAGAGTTGTTCTTAAAAGCACCCCCGTCTTTCGTTGCCCAAAACATATCTTGGGTACAAATGTTATAGACCACACCGATTAAAACATCCTTTCCTTCAGCCAAAGCTAAACTTACTGAATAATGGGGTAATCCATGCACGAAATTAGCTGTTCCATCCAAAGGGTCTATGATCCAATTCAATCCGTTTTGATCTCCTGTGGCTACCGTTCCTTCTTCTGTAATGAAACTAATTTCGGGATTTATGGCTTTGAGTCTGTTAACAATCAGATTTTCAGCTTCTTTGTCCACATAAGACACCACGTTATTTATGTCTTTGTATTCTATGGCATTGGTTTTAAACTTCAGAGCTTCATTAGCGATGAATTCTCCAGCCTCTTTGGCTATTTCTTTAACTTGTTCAACTATTATATTTAAATCCATTGTAATTTTTTAAAATGAAAGCCACTCTGATTAATGCTACAAGTATGATGGGTATTACCGCTAGTGGAATTCCTTGTGGTTTAAAACCCCAAGCAAGCAATAATCCTAAATTTATCAAGGCGTATATCCAAAGTAATGGTTTTGTTACAGAAGGTTTTTTTATAAAAAATATCATGGGGAACATAATTGGAAAAGCCCAAATTACATTCATGTTTTTTTCAGTAACGCCATGATCGGTCAGGAACCAAAGTCCTAGAAAAAACCATCCGGCAATTCCCAAAAAAGAAAAGAATATTTTATCAAAAAATAGTTTTTTATTCGCGGATTTTATTTGCCAATAAGTATAGGCAGCCACTAGTCCGAACAACAGAGAGAAAACTACAAAGGGCGAAAATATAGAAGAGGAAATACTTGGAGGCTCTACCGAAGTGTGCTGAATTTTGCCTAAAACAAAAGGCTGTTTTACGCCGCCATGAACAATTGTAGCGGAATCAAAACCAACAGAAAGGTTTTCTGGCAGAAACATAGCACCCGATTCCTTCGTTTTTTCGTCGGATGGTAAGCCTATAGCGAGGCTCATGCCAAAATTCATCCAAGGCTTCTTTTTGCTTGCATATTTGTCTATCCACTGCCTGTAGGTCGAGTCAGCATGTAATGTCGGCGAGAACTGTAATGAGTCTTTACAGACTTGTTGGAGTATATCACGGATTCTACTGGCACAGTTGTAATAGAAAAAACGGTATTTGTATTCTCTGTTTTCAGGCAAATAGTTGTTTGTCAAAAACTGATGAAGGTCTTGCTTTTGTTGTTCAGAGAGATTCAGTATTTGTTCAGAAGCCGAACGGTTTTCTTTGTATTTGTAGTGGTCAATGAATCTCTGGAAATCATATTTGGCCATTTGGTAAGGCAAAGTTCCTCTTAAAAACTTTACAATAAAACCGGGCTGGTCAAAGCTAAAAGTTCCGTAATCGTAACACTCATTAATGCCATTTACGGGGTCATTGAGGTGCAAAACTGTGTGGCCCCAAATCTGATAAATGGCGTCGTCAGACGAACCCGTAGATACCGTTACCAAGCCAAACTTTGCCTCTTTGGACAATTGCTGGGCTTTTCCCCCAACCGAGGTTATTAAAAATATTAGAACGAGTACTTTTTTCATAAAACAAAAATAGCACGAGAATTGCTTCCCGTGCTATTGATTTGGTATTTAAAATTTATTGCTCAATCGTTTCTTCTTTGGGCTTTTTGCTAAAGGTCAAAGATTCTCCGTTTTCTTCATGATCAACCAAGATAACATCTCCTTCGCTCATACTTCCTTTCAGTATTTCCTCAGCCAAAGGGTCTTCAACATATTTTTGGATCGCCCTGTTTAGCGGCCTTGCTCCATATTGTTGGTCATATCCTTTTTCGGCCAAGAAATCTTTGGCTTTTTCTGTCAATTCCATTGAATAACCGATGCTGGTAATTCTAGAGAATAGTTTTTTGAGAGAAATATCGATGATTTTGTGAATATCTTCTCGAGCTAGAGAGTTAAACACGATGACATCATCCAACCTGTTCAAGAACTCTGGAGAGAAAGTCTTCTTTAAAGCATTTTGTATGGTAGATTTTACCATATCATCCTGATTTTCAACTCTTGATTTGGTAGCAAAGCCAATTCCAGAACCAAAATCTTTCAAATCTCTTACGCCAATGTTGGAAGTCATGATGATGATCGTATTCCTAAAATCAACTCGTCTTCCCAAACTATCTGTCAAAATACCATCATCCAATACTTGCAACAAGATATTGAAAATATCTGGGTGTGCCTTCTCAATTTCATCCAAAAGAACAACTGAATATGGCTTTCTACGAACTTTTTCAGTCAATTGACCGCCTTCTTCATAGCCTACATATCCCGGAGGAGCTCCTACCAGACGCGAGATACTGAATTTCTCCATGTACTCACTCATGTCTATTCTTATTAAAGCATCTTCTTTGTCAAAAAGATATTCTGTCAAGGTTTTGGCCAATTCTGTTTTGCCCACACCCGTTGGTCCTAAGAAAATGAACGTACCAATGGGCTTTTTCGGATCTTTTAATCCTACTCTAGTTCTCTGGATAGCTTTTACAAGTTTCTCAACAGCAGCATCTTGCCCTACTATTCTTCCACGAAGCGAATCTCCCATTTTTAGGATTTTATCACCTTCATTCATGTTGACTTTTTTCACAGGGATGCCAGTCATCATAGCAATAACCTCACCAACGTGGTCTTCGGTTACTACATGACGAAGCGTTTTCGATTCCTCCTCCCAAGCTTGCTTGGCGTTTTCGAGTTGTTCCAAGAGTTTTTTCTCACGGTCTCTCAGCTGAGCAGCTTCTTCGTAGCGTTGACTTTTTACAACTCTATTTTTCTCAAGTTTGATTTCCTCAACAGCGTTTTCTAAGTCTACTACTTCTTGAGGTACATTGATGTTTTTGATATGAACTCTCGCTCCTACCTCGTCAATGACATCAATGGCTTTATCCGGCAAAAATCTATCTGTAATGTATCTCTCGGAGTATTTCACGGCCGAAACTATCGCCTCGTCAGAGTAGGTAACATTGTGATGATCCTCGTATTTGCCTTTGATATTGTTCAGAATCTCTATGGTTTCGTCAATCGAAGTGGCATCAACCATTACCATCTGGAATCTTCTGGCTAGGGCTCCATCTTTTTCGATATATTGGCGATATTCATCCAAAGTAGTTGCACCTACACATTGAATATCACCTCTCGCCAAAGCTGGTTTGAACATATTAGACGCATCCAAAGAGCCACTTGCTCCACCGGCACCTACTATGGTATGTATTTCGTCGATGAAAAGAACGATTTGAGGGTTTTTCTCAATTTCAAGCATAACTGCTTTCATTCTTTCCTCAAACTGACCTCTATATTTCGTTCCAGCCACCAAAGAGGCCAAGTCTAACGTTACTACTCTTTTACCAAAAAGAACACGAGAAACTTTCTTTTGAACAATTCTAAGTGCTAAACCTTCGGCAATAGCCGTTTTGCCCACGCCTGGCTCTCCAATCAATATTGGATTGTTTTTCTTTCTTCTGGAAAGGATCTGAGCCACTCTTTCTATTTCTTTTTCACGACCAACAATAGGATCGAGCTTACCAATTTCAGCCATTTTGGTCAAATCTCTTCCGAAATTGTCCAGAATTGGTGTTCTTGATTTTTCTCCAGTTTTCGGATCTGCTTTCTGGCTTCCATAGGAACCACCGCCACCACCAAATGCCTTGTCGTCATCGTCGGTGTCTGGTCTTTCCATGGTTGGTTCTTGTCCAGTTAGTTGATATTCCAGCATTTCTTTGATCAACTTGTAGTTGATTCTGTAACGATTTAGAATTTGACAACCCAAATTATCGTCGTCTCGTAGTACAGCCAGCAATAAATGTTCTGTTCCGATTATATCAGACTTGAAGATTTTTGCTTCTAAATGGGTGATTTTGAGTACTTTCTCCGATTGTCTAGTCAGAGGAATGTTAGAAAGATTTTTGATGGTATTGGTAGCAGTTCCTCTTGTTGAGTTTTCAATAGAGGTTCTTAATTCTTCTGGATTTAAGCCAGCTTTTTGAATCAATTCCAATCCCAGCCCTTCACCTTCACGAATCATTCCTAAGATAAGATGCTCAGTTCCGATGTAGTCGTGCCCCAATCTCAATGCCTCTTCGCGGGCTAGAGAGATAACTTCTTTTACTCTTTGTGAAAACTTGGGTTCCATTTAATCTCCTTTTTTATCGAATTAACATATTTTTTTTTAACATTGTTCAAATGACCAATTTCTTTGAACTTTTAAGTATTTGCACGCTCTCAGGTCCTTTCGAAAAAAGAAGGTCTATGATGCTGAGATTTGGCTCAAACTTGTTGCCAAAGTTTTGAAAATATTCTTTTGGCATATAGAAATCTGGAAAATCGAGCCTATTCTTTGCATTAAAGCTAATAAAATCGTTTTTATTCTCAAAATACGAAAATTCTGCTTGACAAATTGTCTTGTTTATTTTTAATATTTCAAGACATATTGTCAGAGATTTCAGGTTTAGGTCAATCAAGAACTCGAATTGTTTAGTAAACAAAGGTTGGAAAAGATACTCATAAAACTCATAGTAAGGACTTTTTTTGTATGAATTGGCCACTGTTTTGGCCATAGCTCTTTGCCAATTTTCGTGGTTATCTATTCTTATTTCCTTAATTATTTCGTTGTTTGGAGCTTTTTGAATAGGTACAGTAAGCGTTTCTATTTGGTGCGGGCCAAGGACGTAAGCTCGTGTTCTGTACGATTGTTTCCTATATTGCTCACCGATGTTGATTTTTATTTCAGATTCTTCTAAAATAGCCGTCATATAAGCCAAACATGGCAAAAAATTTGATGAGAATATCACAGTAGGATAATTTTTATGTTTTTTGGAAGTTTAAAGAACAAAGATAATAAGGCAATTTTGATGGTTAGAGGTTTTGTTTTTTTAGTTTTAAGTATTTTTCTGTTGGCAAATGCTCCAAGTACATTTGCTTATGACAATATAAAACTAAAAGTGGTTTTGGTAAACGGATTTGATGGGAATCAAATCAAGTCCAATTTTGACATAAAAGTTACCCTCGATCCCGGTAATCAGGAAATAAAACTTTCTGTGGATAAAAAAGAAAGTTTTTATAGTATTCCCGAAGGTAAAAACATCAAGATAGTGGCTAATGCCGTAGGTTTCTACACCGAACAAAAGATTATTGAAACTGCAAATTTCGGTGATGGCGATGTGGTAGAGATTCAAATGAATGCCAAGCCATCTGGAAAACTCGAACTCACTACTATAGATTCAGAAACCAAAGATCCGGTAGAATCGGATGTAGAGATTGTATTTTTCTCTAGAAATAACAAAGAGAAAATTAATGAGCAAAATCCCCGAATTCTCTATTTCTATGAAATGAAGGGTACTTATAAAATTACGATTCAGGCCAAAGGATATTTGAAAGATTATAGAGAGGTAGAATTGGATATTTCGGCCGATCAGAAGACCGAAACCGTAGTGGTGGAGCTGGTAAAAAACCGAATGAAGCAGGAAGTAAGTATTTTTGATATTTCGACCAACGCAAAAATAAATTCGGGAACGGCATCAATTACACACGTAGAAACTGGTCAGAAAATATTTGATGGTAAAATAGAAAATGGTATTGTAAAATTTGACGGAAATCGGAACGATAACTATACGCTTCAGACCAAAGTGGCTGGTTTTACTGATTTTAAAACCCCTTTCAAATTAGACGGGAAGCCACAAAAGTTTGGTATTACTCCAAATTCTTTGCTCAAGATTGATATTTTTGACGAAGAGACCAACGCCCGCCTCGGAGTCGATTTAGAAATAACCTCTCCATCTGGTGTAAAATTTAAAGCGATAGCCACAGACAAGGACTCGTATAGTTTTGTTCCGACCGAAGCAGGCACATATTCCATAGAATCAAAGGCTGTGGGGTATATCAATAGGTCTGGTACTTTTAATGTAAAATCTCTCACAGCAGGAAATACTTTCTTTACACTTAGACTCAAAAAAGGCTCTAATGAGTATATTTTGAACGTTTTCGATTATGAAACTCGCAATCCTATCAATAATGCGATTGTGAAGGTTTTTAGCGAACAATCGAGAGAAATTCAAGGTAAAGTAAATAAGAATCAAAAAACGGTAAACCTCGATACAGAGAAAAAATATTTCTATGAAGTAACTGCCACAGGCTATCAGGACCACACTGCTAATATTGGTAATGATAAGTCCATTCAGATTTATCTGAAAAAGAAGCTTGCGGATAGCTTGGGTTCGGTAGAAATAACTGTTGTGGACGAACAGACTCAACTTCCGATTAAAGATGCGAGATTACGCATATTTGAGGAAAATTCTAAAGCCTTGGCACTGGGTTTTGACCCTGTCAACTCCGTTTTTACATCAAACAAAGTTAATCCAAAGTTGAATTACAGTTATGAACTCTCAGCCAAAGGCTATAATAATCTTCGCCAGCCACTAAAGCTTTCTGATAAAAAGATAGTAATTGTTATGACGGCTTTTGAGATTAGTAACTACTACTTTTCTGCAAATGATGCTTTTACAAAAGAAAAAATTGCGGCAGATTTCAAAATAAAAGTTGGCCCAGTAGAAATAAGGCAAGAAAAGGAGCTTGATAGAGTAAAAGTCAGCCTATCGGCCACAAATAATTACAGTTTAGATGTGACGAAACCTGGATATAAAGGTTTGTCCAAGATTTTAGATAAAAGAGAAGCTGACAAGGATGAGTTCAAAATTTCGCTCTTTCGAGAGAATTACCCAATTCTTTTCAAAATAAATCAGCCCATAGATGCCTCAGTAACATCAGAGATAAAAGCGAGTATAAAGAATAAAGTTGATAATAAGACCGAATCTTTGACTTTTGATGCGAATAACAATGGCTTTTTGGGTAATATTTCTTCTGAAGGTAATTACTTTTTGGATATACAGATTCCCGATTTTGAAAATTATACGGGTGCATTTATGCTCAAGCAGGCCAATCCTCAAAAACTGGAGTATGTATTGACCTTGAAAGCCAAAAGAAAACCGGTTGAGAACGTTAAACCTCAAGTGGCTACAGCTGAAGATAAACCAAAAGTAGAAGCCCCCAAGGTAGTAGAAAGAAAGCCAGAGGCTGTGGTTTCTGTTCCGGCCATGGAGATTAAGAAAGGAGTGAAATATCCACTGGAAGGCGTGGTTTTCGAAAAAAGTAAAACTTCACTAGTAAAAGGTTCTGAAGAAAAACTTTCAAGTCTAATAGCATACCTAAAGCAAAATCCGAAAGCTCAAATAGAAATTGCGGGCCATACAGATAACGAAGGCAACGACCAACGTTTGAACCAGCGACTTTCTGAATTCAGAGCCAAAGTTGTGGCCAATTACTTGTTCAATAAAGGAATTTCGTCAGAGAGAATGTTTACCATTGGCAAAGGTTCAGCAGAGCCTATAGTACCAAATGATACAGATGAAAACAAAGCAAAAAACAGGCGAATAGAAATAATGATTTTGGAAGATTAGGACTTGGCTGCCGCTCTTCTTAGCCTATCATTGATGGCTATACCAAGGCCTTTTTCTGGAACCAACTCAATAAACACTTTGTCAATCTTCATTTTATCGAATTTACGGAGTGCGTCAAAAAGCTTAAAAGCGGCCTCGTTCATGTCCGATTTTTCAGATAAAACAATTTGATTTTTCAATCCTTCTAACTCTGTATTGAACCTCAGAAATCCAGTCGAATTTGAGTCTATTTCGTTTAAATTGGTCCACGAACTTAAAATCTCAATCCGTTTGTTAGGAGAATAATGCTTGTCGAGCATTCCTGGAGCCTGCGGGTTTGAACTCGAATGGTCTTTTATTGAAATTGGTCCTTGGTATACTCGCTTAATTTCGTCAATATCCAGACCTCCTTTTCGATAAATTATCAACTCATTGTTTTCGATACCCACTATTGTTGACTCTAAACCCACTTGACAGGCCCCCCCATCCAAAACGTATGGAATTTTTTCGCCCAATTGGTCGGCCACATGCAAAGCGGTAGTAGGTGAAACATATCCGAAAGGATTGGCACTGGGTGCCGCCAGAGGATAATCTATGGTACTTAGAAGCTGTAGAGTCAAAGGATGTTTTGGGATGCGAATTGCCACTTTTGAAAGTCCGGATGTAGTTATTTCGGGAATTATTTCGCTCTTTTCCACCAAAAAAGTGATAGGTCCAGGGCAAAATGTCTGAGCCAGAAATATTAGTTCCTTAGGGAATGATTTTGAATATTTCCCAAAATCATCCATACTTGCCACATGAATAATAAGTGGGTCAAAGCTTGGTCTGTTTTTGGCTTCATATATTTTACTTACTGCCAATGGGTCTAAGGAATTGGCTGCCAGACCATAAACCGTCTCGGTTGGAATAGCTACCAAATCGCCATTATCTAAAATGGCCTTAGCTTTTACAAGGTCACAACCTATTTCTGCTATCATAATTGCTTCTCAAAATAAAGTATATCTCCCTCCGGATTGAAATTGTATGGCTTGGTTTCTTCAAAACCGAGTTTTCGATAAATTGCTACTGCCGAAGCTAACCTTTCAAGGGTGTCTAACTTAATGCGGTGGTATTGAAGTTTTTTGGCTTCAAGCAAAAGCCTTTCCGTAAGCAGCTTGCCTATGCCATAGCTCTGATATTTGGGTAAAACAAACAAACGTTTCATTTCACAAACACCTTCTTCCAAAGGTTTTAGAGCTACTACGCCAACAATATTTTCATTTTCTTTGGCAAGAAGAATAATGCCTGTTGGTGATGCATATTTTCCAGGTAAATGATCTAGTTCTTCCTGAAATCCCTGAAAACACAAAGAAATACCCAAATGAGCTTGATATTCGATGAAAAGTTTTTTTACCACCTCCATCTCATCAATTTGGGCCTCAGAAATGGTTACTTTTCTGTCAAAATAGCCTAGGGGATAGTTTACCTCTTCCAATGTTAGGCCTTCGGCTTTTGCAGCAATACCAGCTTGGGTTCTATCCTTTGCCAAAATTATCTTCTCAAAATCACTTGTTGTTATTTTTCCGCTTCCCACATCCAAAAGCGTGCCTACAATGGCTCTCACCATTCCCCTTAAAAACCTATTGGCTCTGATATGAAATTCTAGAATTTTGCCATTTTTTACCCAAAAAGCCTCTTCTATGTCACAATCAAATGTTTTTACTTCTGTTTTTACTTTACTAAAACTCTGAAAGTCAGTATGAAATAGCAGAATTTTTGAAGCCTCATTGAGTTTGTCGATATCTAGTTTTTTGTAGTAGACCGCCGCTATTTCTTTGATGAATGGATCTTTTTCCGGACTTATTCTATAAATATATTTTCTATTTGTGGCATCAAAACGTGTATGATCATCAGGAAATACCCTCCTAATGCTTTTCACGGCAATGTCTGTTTTTAGAAATTTATTTAAACGAATTTTGGTATTCTCCAAGTCTATATTTGCTCTAGTGCTCTCGAAATGAGCGTATTGTTGTCTGGCATGAACTCCCGTATCTGTTCGGCTACTGCCCATTATGGATATTTTTTCACCCAAAATAGTGGACAAACCGAACTCAATTTCAGCTTGTACACTAGTGGCATTTGGTTGGATTTGCCATCCATGAAAATTTGTTCCGAGGTAGGACACCTCTATAAAGTATTTCATGCCACAAAATTATAGATTTTTTCAGCAATATATTTGATAAATGATTTTTTAGGCTTTAAAAAAATGCCTTAGCTTTGTAGAATAAATAAAACGCAAAACCCTGATTATTTTATGAAACTAACCGTAAGGATTCAGCTGATGCTGATGATGTTGTTGATGTTTTTTACCTGGGGCTCATGGTATGGCCAAATGGGAAAATATATGTTTACCACCTTGAATGCAAATGGTGACCAGATTGGAAATGCTTATGCTACTTTTTCCATTGCCTCCATCATTGCACCGTTTTTCATTGGAATGATAGCCGACAGATATTTTTCTGCTCAGAAAGTAATGGGTGTGTTGAATCTTTTGGGAGCAGGAATTCTCTATTTTTTAATACAGAATCAATCTGCTGACAACTTTTTTTGGTATATATTGGCCTACACACTCACATTCGCTCCAAACCTTGCTTTGTCGAGCTCTATAGCCATGAACCAAATGAAAGACCCGGGCAAAGAGTTTCCTGTTATCAGAGTTTTGGGGACAATCGCTTGGATAGTGGTAACAAACATTATTGGGTTTTATGAAGTGGGCGACAAAGTGACCATTTTTCAGATCGCTATGTTTACTTCTCTTGCTTGGGCAGTTTTTGCATTTACACTACCCAACACACCTCCAAAAGCTACTGGAAATGCAACGATTGGCCAGATTTTGGGTACAGACGCATTTGTGTTGTTCAAGGATCGCTCGTTTCTAATTTTCTTTATTTCGTCGGTTTTGGTTTGTATTCCTTTGGCGTTTTATTACGCCCACGGCAATTTGTCACTTACGGAGTCAAATATGACCAATGTTGAAAATAAGATGTCACTAGGCCAGGTATCGGAAGTTGGCTTTATGTTATTGATTCCTTTTGCTTTACAAAAATTTGGTATCAAAAAGATGTTAATCGTTGGCCTCATAGCTTGGATTACAAGGTTTGTATGTTTTGGTTATGGCGACGGTATCTCTTCTGAGTGGGTTCTGTATATTGCAATTTTGCTTCATGGTGTGTGTTATGATTTTTTCTTCGTTACTGGCCAAATATATACCGACAACAAAGCCGGTGAGAAAATCAAGAATTCAGCTCAAGGACTTATTACGTTTGCAACTTATGGAGTCGGAATGGGTATTGGGTCTTATTTATCTGGAAAAGTACTTACCAAATATACCTCAGTAGCAGAAGGAGTCACAAAACATGATTGGTCCGGAGTTTGGATGGTTCCTGCTTACATAGCAGCCGGGGTTTTGATTCTTTTTATTTTGTTTTTCAAAGATAATACAAGAAATTCGGCTGAATAGATTGTATAATTCTAAGTTTGATGTTAATAGTTTACCTACTAAATTTGTAAAAAAAATACGAAAAATGGACTATAGAATAGAAAAGGATACGATGGGCGAAGTACAAGTGCCATCGCATGTTTATTGGGGTGCACAAACGCAACGTTCTATTGAGAACTTTCAAATAGCACAAGACATCAATAAGATGCCCAAAGAAATTATAAAAGCTTTTGCATATTTGAAGCATGGTGCGGCTTTGGCCAATTTTGAAGCTGGGGTTTTAGAAGAAGAAAAAGCTAAGCTTATAGGTGTAGTTTGCGATGAAATATTAGAGGGCAAACTAGACGACCAGTTTCCGTTGGTAGTATGGCAAACAGGCTCAGGTACGCAGTCAAATATGAATTGTAACGAGGTGATAGCTTATAGAGCACATGTGCTAAAAGGTGGTGAATTGAGCGATAAAACGAAGTTTTTGCATCCAAATGATGACGTAAACAAATCGCAGTCGTCAAACGATACCTTTCCGACTGCCATGCACATTGCTGCATATAAGATGCTTATCGAAAAAACCATTCCTGGAATAGAAAAGTTGAGAGATACTTTGGCGGCCAAGTCAAAGGCTTTTATGAATGTTGTGAAAATAGGCCGTACGCACTTCATGGACGCTACGCCATTGACACTAGGTCAGGAGTTTTCGGGTTACGTTTCGCAGCTCAACCACGGCCTAAAAGCCATCAACAATACCTTGGATCACCTTGCCGAATTGGCACTTGGTGGCACAGCGGTGGGAACTGGAATCAACACCCCAGACGGATATTCTGAAAACGTTGCTGGCCAAATTGCCAAACTCACAGGTTTGCCTTTCAGAACAGCTGAAAATAAATTTGAGGCTCTTGCGGCACATGATGCTATTGTAGAGGCACATGGAGCCTTGAAGACCGTGGCTGTCAGTTTGATGAAAATTGGAAACGATGTTAGAATGTTGTCTTCTGGTCCGAGATCAGGTATTGGCGAAATTTACATTCCTGACAATGAGCCAGGGTCTTCAATCATGCCCGGAAAAGTAAACCCTACCCAGTGTGAGGCAATG
The DNA here is from genome assembly GCA_035299025.1 of Leadbetterella sp. Taxonomy (GTDB): domain Bacteria; phylum Bacteroidota; class Bacteroidia; order Cytophagales; family Spirosomataceae; genus Leadbetterella. The sequence goes on along the minus strand of DATGXK010000007.1, from coordinate 996,800 downwards.
ACTATGGCTGCTGCTCAGGTATTAGGAAATGACGTAGCCATCAATATTGGTGGTTCAAATGGGCATTTTGAACTAAATGTTTTCAAACCTATGATGGTATTTAACTTTCTGCATTCGGCCAGATTGATTGGAGATGTTTGTGTTTCATTCAATGACAAATGTGCGGTGGGGATTGAACCTCTGCATGAAAATATCAAAAAACACGTCAACAATTCCTTGATGTTGGTTACTGCCCTGAATACCAAAATTGGGTATTATAAAGCGGCTGAGATAGCCCAAACCGCACATAAAAACGGCAGTACGCTGAAAGAAACAGCCATAGCTTTGGGCTATTTAACGGCCGATGAGTTTGATCAGTGGGTAAAACCAGAGGATATGGTTGGAAAAATTTCTTAAGTTTTCACTTGGATATATCCAGATGTATATTATTTTTGGATAAAAATTGATTGATAATGAAGAAGATAGCACTTTTTCTTTTACTTCTAACTGCCACTTTTTCGCTTTCGAGCTTTGGAATTATCAGTAATCCGAGGGCTGTAGAGCAGAAATCTGTGTCAGGTAAAACTCTGTCTGTTAACTCTAAATCTGTTTTGAACTCTAAAAATGGTTTAACAACAACGCTTGAAATTAAGCAAGACGGGGTTGTTGAGAAGGAAGAATCTACAGAAAAGAACTTTTTGAAGACTTTTTTTGGATTCATTATCAGTGCTTTATCTCAAATTGTAATGTCGTTGATGTCTAAATAAGATATTTTGATAAATTTTATCGACCAAAAAACGTTGTCTTGTAAAAGGCAACGTTTTTTTATGAGGTATTTGGTAGTTTTCTTCTTTCTATTTTTTTCTTGCTCACCCAAAAAGTCAGATTTACAACCTGTAGTTTTTGAAAAAAATGCGGTTTATGTTGTCAATGGTGGAGACAACAGCATTTCTGTTATAGATACCAAAACATGGCAAGAGAGAGGTAGGCATTATTTGAAGACCAGCGGCAATACTTTTGCTCACCATATTTATTTTGCCAAGGATTATACCAAGCTGGCCGTGGCATTGCCAGAATATGACTTTGCAAATGGTCACGAAGGTCTTCACGGTACATCACCGAAGGGTAAAGTTGGCCTTATAAATCTATTGGATAAAAAAGAAACTTTTTTTGAGGTACCCTTTGCTAACCACAATGCTGTTTTTTCGACAGACCAAAAGGAGGTTTGGACGAGTTTAGTCTCACATTCAGGAAAAGTTCAGATATATAATGCGGCAAATCTATCACTAATAAAAGAAATTCAAGTTGGTCCTGATCCTTCGGAGTTAATTTTTGCAAAAAATGGAGATTTGGCCCTAGTTGCCTGCGGAGAAACTTCTTTTTTGACGGTTATTGACACCAAAACCAAAAACATTGTAAAGGAAGTGAAAATAGATCCCTTCCCGACCAATGTGTGGCCCGGATGGAATCAGAATACCGTTTTTGTTGAAAATGCCAATGCCAAAAGCTTGAATATAGTTGACTTGACCGATAATAAAGTTATTGATTTCCTGGATTTTGATTTTATCCCAGGATTTGCCGTGTTCAATTTAATATCAAATGAACTTTGGGTTTGTGCCCCTAAAGCCAACAAAGTGGTGGTTTATCAGAAAGAAAAAGCTATTTGGATGAAAAAGAAAGAGATAGAGACTAATTTAGATCCACATCAAATTGTATTTTTGAAGGATGGAAAGACGGCCGTTGTCGTAAACCAGAAATCTAATACCGTTCAGGTGATTGATGCAGCGGCAAAGAAGATATTTAAAACAATAAATGTAGGTCTAAAGCCAAATGGTGCAGCTATTTGGGAGTAAATAAATATGAAGGAATTGCTGGAACAACTTCGAGCTTATACAACTATCGATAACACCGAAGGCATTATTAAAGCCCGCTTTATTGATTTTGTAAACACTAACCATGACTGTTTCGAAAGAACCCTACTCATTGGCCATATTACTGCTTCAGGCTTCATTTATGACGAAGGAACGCAGAAAATCTTACTTATTCATCATAAAAAATTAGATAAATGGCTTCAACCAGGTGGACACTGCGATGGTGATAAAGATACTTTGGGCGTTGCTATTAAGGAGGTCTTTGAAGAAACGGGTGTCCAGATTGAAAACATTGGTCAGTCAATTTTTGATCTTGATATTCATACTATCCCGGAGCGAAAGGATATTCCAGAACATGAACATTTTGACGTCCGATATCTTTTTTTTGCAGATTCAACGAAGCAATTGGTACAGAATCATGAAACCAACCAATTGATGTGGATTAGGATTGCCGATTTAGAAAAATACACAACTGAAGAATCTTTGCTGCGGATGAAGAGAAAAGTTCTCAGTTTAGAATATTAAAAATGAGATCTTTATAAATGTCACCTTCGGAAATTGAGCCAGACTCTACTCCTTTTGACTTCTGATCGGCAATGTTCAAAGCATGAATAACTTTCATGAGTTGTCCTATTGAATACAAAGAGGCAGCCTTTTTGTAATCCTTAAGAAAATAGGCATTTACCCCCATATTTTTAGCCAAATCTGCATCGGACAGATTTTTGAGGCCATGTAATAAAAGGACTTTTGAGAAGAAATTATATAGAATGATGATATTTGGGGTAATGGGATGGTCTTTTGTATTATCTCCAAAGTATTTTACAATCTGAAAGCTCTTTTTTGCGTTTTTTTCCGTCAAGGCCTTCTGCAACTCAAATACATTATAATCTTTCGAAATACCGACGTATCGTTCTATGGTCGATGCATCTATGGGCTCGTCTGGTTTGAGATTAACCTTTAGCTTATCTATTTCGTTATGAATAGCTTGCAGGTTATTTCCAATGTGCTCGGAAAGTAGCTGAACTGCCTTCGGGCTTATCTTTAAGTTTAGAGATGCACAATGCGAAATTATAAAATCTGGGATTTCATAATCATACATTTTTTTGAAATTAAGATTTTGCCCGTGTTTGGCAAAAGCTTTCACCCATGACTTACGTTCGTCTTGTGCTTTGCCAAAGCTCAAAACCAAGATTGTGGAGCTAAGTGGATTGTTCACATAATTTTCAATAAGTGTTTGATTATCCTTATTGTTTAGGTCAGCTATCATGTGGGCCTCTTTTACCAAGACGAGCTGCCTTTCTGCCATCATCGGGAATTTGCGGGCGTAGTTTATTATATCTCCTGTGGTGATGTCTTTGCCATATAAAACATATTCATTGAAACCTTTTTCAAAGTCGGGAATAGCAACTTCTAGAATTTTCTGGACGAATTGGTCTACATAGAACTGCTCCGTACCATGTAGTAAATACACAGGTTTGAGCGATTTTGCTTCCAATTTGTCTATTATTTGCTGATAATTATTTGCCATTTGGGAGATTTTCTTTCAAAAATTTATCACACAGTTTTTTTAGATCTTCGAAAAAATCTAAGAATTTTTCATTTATAAAATAGTAATTGTCCTCAAACTCCTGCAAAGACAATCGTAAATCCACATCGGGTTTATTTATTCTTTTGTTCAAGTTTAGAAATGCCCTCTCCAATCCCCAATTCTCTTTATAGTTTTTGAGCCAGTCATGTTCAATCATCGAATTTATCATAGATTGTAACTGCTCGGGCTGAATTTCGATATAGTTTTTAAGAGATTTGTAAATTCTGGGTCTAAATTGATCGAACGCCTCTTCGGTGAAAATTTCCCAGTTTTTGACCAAGAAGTGATCAAACAAAACATCAATAATAATGGGTGAATACTTGCCAAACTTGGGATAAAACAAGGCTTTGCATTCTTTTACAACTTTACTAGAGTCCGTAAAAGTGTCAATCTGTCGATGCATGGATAGCCCCAATTTAACATCATAAGGAAGGCTTTTATTGGTTTCGTTTTCTATTGCACCAGTCACAAAATCCTCCAATAAGTTTCCAAGTATGATGCCGTCGTTTGTACCAGCCAGAAAAAGATGAGCCAGATAGTTCATGAAATTTCATATTTTACAACCTCAACTCCAAATTTTCTTAGGAAATCAACACCCTCGTCGCTCGGAATTCCCTTGTATTGAGCATATGAATTCAGAAAATAGACTTTTTTTATTTTCATAGAGTAAATTACTCTTGCACAAGCAATGCACGGAGAAAGTGTAACATATAGCGTAGAGCCTTCTACTTTGGCTCCGTTTTTAGAAGCATATAAAATGGCGTTTTGCTCGGCATGTAGAGCCAAAGAACAGCTCCCTTTCGAATCTCGCGGGCAGCCAATTTCTCCAAAATCCTCATCACAATTATGAGTGCCAGAGGGTGGCCCGTTGTATCCTATAGAAATTATTCGGGTTTCATTTACCAAAACCGCCCCTACTTGGGCTTTAATACAATGTGAACGTTTAGCGAGATTTATGGCCAAATCCATAAAAATATCGTCGAATTTAGGCTTTTCAGACTTTTTTAATTCCATAGAAGGATATTTGTTTTATGGTTTTGGTTTAAAAATCAAAATTAATCAAAAACGGAGGTGATTTGAAATCTTAAGAGCAGTATAATTTATTGAGAGAGAATTCTTTTATAAACCACTTCCTCACCTGACTTTACTCTAAGGTTATAAATTCCCTTACCGAGAGTTGTTTTGGGTATTTGAATTAGCCTGCTCGGCGAATCTTCGTAGTTTTCTGAAATTATCAATCGACCGGATGCATCGAAAACTTCAAAGCTAAAATTTGCGAAAGAATTGAGCAATACCTGAAACTGCAAATAGTCAGTAGAAGATGGGTTTTCAAGCATTCTAACTATCAAACTTTCAACTTGAGGTAGGTTAAATTCAGAATTGGTTACCAATCGTTTTCTGCGTTTACTGAGTTCTAAAACAGCTCTCACCCTACTCTTTTGGTCATTGGTAAAGATGTTCATGCAACTGTCAGCCGTATAATCCATGAAATTTTCAATCATGTTTTGGGTTCTAACACCATTGCAATTAGAAAATCGAGGAGTACATCGAATAGTCAAATTTCCACTTTCCGTGGGCGGTGTGTCCGAGCAGAAATCGTCCCCGCAGTATTCATCACCCCAAATATGAATCAAGCCAAGCCAATGACCGATTTCGTGGGTGAGCGTACGCCCGTAGACATATACACCTTGGGTAGAAGTTCCTGTTTTCTTCCCAAATGCTCGGTGGTCTATCATTACTCCATCAATTTTCTCGTCACTTTCGTCGATTTCGAGTCCATCATATTCTCCAGTAGGAAACTCTGCATACCCCAAAAAATCATCTTTGAGAGAAGTTACCCAAATATTGAGATAACGGTTTGAATCCCAATAAGAAAGACTAGAAAGAAGAAAGTTTTCGTCGAATACATCGAAATTGGCTTTGTTAGAATAAACTCTGTTGATTCCTATACTTGGTAAGCCTTCCGGGGTTTTGTCTGCCAGATAAAACTCGATGTTCATGTCTGCTCCAACTGTTGAGTTATTGAAGCCAAGACTTCCTATTTTTTTTCGGTAATCCTCGTTCAAAACCTTAATCTGAGAGAAAATCTGCTCATCGGATATATTTCCATTGCCCTCACCTCCTATTTTTCCTGAGGCATTGTTATGCACAACGTGCACAACTACAGGTATTTTTATGAGATTGTCGGCCGCTATGCCGACTTTTTCGATGGTACGGTAGTATTCTTGAATTTTCTGGTTCATTAAGGCATGTCTCCTCCTTAATTTTTCATCAGCCACCTCGCCAATGGCACATTTTTTTTGTGCTATTGATTGAGAAAAACTAAAAAAAAGAAAACAAATACTAAGAATCTGCTTTTTCATAGGCTTGCAAAATTTGAACCACGAGAGGATGCCTAACAACATCTTTTCCATCAAGCTCTATAAATTCTATACCTTTTATTTTTTGAAGTTTTTTTTCGGCATCTTCAAGGCCTGACTTCTGATTTTTGGGTAAATCTACTTGGGTTTTATCTCCTGTTACAATTATTTTAGAGGCCGGCCCCATCCGAGTCAAAAACATTTTCAGTTGCATCGGTGTGGTGTTTTGAGCCTCGTCAAGCAAAATAAAGGCATTGTCGAGCGTTCTACCCCTCATATAAGCCAATGGAGCAATTTCGATGGTGTTTTTTTCGAGGAAAGTCTTCAGTTTTTCGCTCGAAACCATATCTTCCAAAGCATCATAAATGGGCCTTAAGTAAGGATCTATTTTCTCTTTCAAGTCTCCAGGTAAAAAACCTAAGTTTTCTCCCGCTTCCACCGCAGGCCTTGTAATGATTATTTTCTTGACTTTTTTGTCTTTCAAAGCCCGAACCGCAAGTGCCACAGCAGTGTAAGTTTTGCCTGTACCTGCTGGACCTATCGCAAACACAATATCTGATTTTTCAGAGGCTTCCACTAACCTTTTCTGATTCAGTGTTTTTGCTTTAACAATTAGGCCTCTGTTGCCATGAACAATTATATCTTTTTGGTTAAGAATCTCATCTATGTGCTGTGTCTCTCCTTCGATGTAATTTTTAATATTGTCCAGAGACAAATGCCCTGTTTTCTCGAAATGGGCGAAAAGTTTCTCAAATAAAGTACTTAGTTGACTTACGTCTTTCTCCGGACCTTTCAAAAAAATCTCGTCTCCCCGGGAGATAATTTTGCTTAATGGATACGTTTTGGCTATTTCTTTAACGTTTTCGTTCTGAAATCCGAAGAATTCATTCAATGAGGACGATTCTAGCTTGAGTGTTTTTTCAGTCAATGGTAAACCTTATTTTAATTTTCTTCAAATTTGGAAAAATTATTAACAATTTCAACGATTTTTCCACAAAAAATTATTGTTATGAGACTAAAATACTGATAGATAAACGATTCGATTTTTCCGAGATTTTGGTAAGTTTATTATCAATTTTTTTTAATGTAATATTGTACTCCGATAACCTTAGAAAGAAAAAAAACAGGCTTTGAGCGAATCTATAAATAAATCGATTGTCAGTGAGAATTTATCTCTTCAAAGAGGTAAAGTTGCTCCCCAAACCCCCGAAATGGAAGAAGCGGTTTTGGGAGCAATTCTCATTGATAAAGATGCATTTGGACTTGTTTATGAGCTTCTTAATATTGAAAGTTTCTACTCAGAGGCTCACCAAATCATCTTTTCTACCATTACAGATTTGTTCAAAAACTCCGAGCCTATTGATTCGCTTAATGTGATCAGAAATCTGAGGAAGAATGGTTTGATTCAGAAAGCTGGTGGTGCCAAGTATATTGCAAGTTTGAGTAGCAAAATTAGTTCTGCAGCCAACATTGAGTATCACGCAATGGCTATTTCGCAGTCGGCTATCAAAAGAGAGATGATTCGTGTAGCTGGTGAAATTTTGGAGGAAGGCTACTCCGAAAATTATGATGTTTTTGATCTGCTAAACAAAACAGAGCAATCTTTTTTCGGAATTTCAGAGAAAAATATTCGAAAAAACTACCTAGATGCCAATACCATCATGCGTAATACCATTGATGAGTTGGAGCATAAAAAGCAGACCAATGTAGACGGTTTGACTGGCATAGCAAGTGGTTTTAATGACCTGGACAGGCTAACCGGCGGATGGCAAAAAACCGAGCTTACTATAATTGCAGCCAGACCTGGTATGGGTAAAACCGCATTTGTGGTATCTTCCATGCGAAATGCAGCAGTAGATCACGATATTCCTATCGCTATTTTTTCTTTGGAGATGTCGGCTACTCAGCTTATGCTCAGGATGATCTCAGCGGAAGCCGAAATAGACTCAGAAAAACTTAGAAAAGGCACTTTACAAGGCCACGAATGGGAGCAGTTGCATCATCGCATTGACAAACTCTCGAAGTCTAATATATTTATTGATGATACACCAGCTCTGTCTATTCTTGAATTACGGGCCAAATGTCGTCGTTTAAAAGCTCAGCACAACATACAGATGGTTATCATTGATTACCTTCAGTTGATGACCGGGGATGATGGATCGGGAGTTTCAAGCAGTCGTGAGCAGGAAATCGCGGCCATTTCACGATCATTGAAAAATCTCGCTAAGGAACTTGAAGTGCCAGTTTTGGCTCTTTCTCAGCTAAGTAGAGCTGTAGAAACTCGTGGTGGCGATAAACGTCCGCAATTGTCTGACTTGAGGGAATCCGGCTCCATTGAGCAGGATGCCGACATGGTTATGTTTCTATATAGACCGGAGTATTACAAAATAACCGAAGACGAACTTGGAAACTCTACCGAGGGCATTGGAGAGGTAATTATCGCCAAAAACCGAGCAGGAACCATTGAAAATATTCGACTTCAGTTTATAGGTAAATTCACTAAGTTTGCCAATATTGGAGAATACACCGGTGGTTCTTCCATTCCAAATTCGTTTAGTCAACATTCTGGCATCACCCAGTTCGAATCCCAAGCTGTAGACCCAGGATTTCAAACTTTTAAAAGTAAGATGAACACAGACTCTGATACACCAAAACCGAATCTCGACGAAGAGTATCCGTTCTAATTTATATCCTGTAATTTTTCAGTATCCAACCACCGCCGATTACATCATCACCCTCATAGAATACTGCAGCCTGCCCAGGTGCTATGGCTGCCACGGATTCGTGGAAATGAGCTTCTATTTTGTCTGCTTCTATTTGTCTAATAAACGCCGATTGTCCTTTGTCTTTGTACCTTATTTTGGTCAATGTTTCTAGGCCTTGTTCAGGTATAGCTGCATATTTTTGGAGGTTAAGTTTGCCTACAGTCATAGCGTTTTTTAGTAGATATTCCTCTGTACCCAATACTACTTCGTTGGTTTCTTTTCTGATTTCAGTTACAAAAACTGGATAACCCATTGCTATTTTTAGACCTTTTCTTTGTCCTATCGTATAAAACGGATATCCTTCGTGTTTTCCAACTATTTCACCAGTTTCAAGAACGAAGTTCCCTCCTTTTACACTTTCTTCTAGGCCTTCTACTCTTCTTTTCAGGAAACCACGGTAATCATTGTCTGGCACAAAACAAATTTCATAAGATTCAGATTTGTTCACCAAATCATAAAATCCTTTTTGTTTGGCCATGTTTCTGATTTCTTCTTTTGTGTATCCACCAAGTGGCAGTATGGTGCGTGAAAGACTTTCTTGCGAAACACCCCAGAGTACGTAGCTTTGATCTTTTGTAACGTCTACACCTTTAGATATAACAAATCTGTCGTTTTCTTTTCTAATTTTCGCATAATGCCCTGTGGCTATAAATTCGCAGTCGAGATTGTCTGCTCTTCGTAAAAGGGCATCCCATTTGATGTGGGTATTGCACAAAACACACGGGTTAGGGGTTCGGCCTTCCAGATATTCACCCGTAAAGTGGTCTATCACAAAGTCGCCGAATTCAGACCGAATGTCGAGTATATAATGTGGGAAGCCCAAATCAACGGCAATGGCTCTAGCATCGTTGATGGAATCTAAACTGCAGCAGCCTGTTTCTTTCTTTGTGCCGCCGGAAGAGGCGTAATCCCATGTTTTCATGGTCATACCTATTACCTCGTAACCTTGTTCGTGTAACAAAACGGCTGCTAGCGAACTATCAATGCCACCACTCATGGCGACTAAAACACGTCCTTTCTTACTCATACTTGTACTGCGAGGATTCAAAGTCCTCCGTTTTATTAAAAAATTAAGTCACAAAAATAAGTAACAATTAAGCCAAATGTTTGGTTCTTGCGTAATTTTGTAAAAAAATACATATTGAATGTCCCAAACTATATTAGTGAAAAGCGTCAGTAGTTTATCCGAAGCCAGGTATTGTTCAGGGATGATGGTAGATTATATTTCGTTTGATTTGAATCCAGAAAGCGATGATTATGTGGCAAAAGAACAATTTGAAGAGATAAAAAATTGGCTTAGTGGAGTTAAAATTTTGGGCTCCTTTGCTACAAATGATATCTTCGAAATTATTTCAGCACTGAAAACTTATTCATTGGATGGATTTATTTTTGACAGTACTCAATTAAAAATGCTTGACGAAATTGACGTTTCAGAGAAATTTCTAGAAGTAGATGACAGAACCGAATTTACGGATGGATTAAATGTAAATTATATTGTTTCAGATACCATAAATGAAAATATAGAAGCTTGGCAATCTAATTATAATGTTTTGCTTGGTTATAAGTTTGAGAATGTATCTGTTATTTCAGACAAAATTGCTGGATATGCCTTCAAAGGTAGCAGAGAACTTCGGCCGGGTATTAATAATTATGATGGCCTTATGGAGGCTCTGGAAACGCTAGAAGATAGGGCTTAGTTTTTCACACTGTTTATTTTCGGTTTATCAAGTATTTACACCACTTATGTAGTTTGCAATACATAGTACCGCTGTACCCACTAAGTTTGTTTCATAATTAATGAAAAAGCTATAATGTATGTACAGAATTAAAAACCAAAACAGTATTTTAGGTGGGGTTTGCCAGGGATTGGCAAATTACTTAAAAACAGACCTTACATTGGTACGAATTGTATTTGTTGTCTTGTTTTTTACACCGTTTCCAATTATTATTTCGTACCTTATTTTATGGGCAGTTTTGCCCAAACATCACCTTGAGGTGGCAACCACCGGTGAATTTTATGAAAGTGACTCAAATTTTAAACCAATAGCAGACATGAGCAATCAATCGAGAAATGGAAATATGGTAGGTGGACTAATACTTATCATTTTAGGTGCAGTTTTTTCTTTTAAAACTTTCTTTGATATCAATCTTTTCTCTTACTTGAAGAACATGTGGCCTTTAATTCTTATTGGTCTCGGTGTTTGGATAATCGTAAAAGACAAAGACGATAACAATGGTGATGTAACTAACAATAATCCAACCGGAACCGGTTATTAATTCTCTGAAAAAATATGAAAAACAGCGGTAATATTTTTTGGGGTGCCATTTTGGTTGCCTTTGGAGTCTTGATGCTTGGTGTTGTCAACGACTGGTTTCAGTTTGAAGTTTCTATGCGTGAATTAGCCAAATATTGGCCTGTTCTGATAATTCTTGGTGGTATCGCAGTTTTCTTTACCCCACGTAGAACGGTTTTCAACCCTACTACTGCCCTACTGGTGGCTTTTGCAATTCCATTGGCCATTTACAACGCTTCTACCTCGGCTATTGACAAGGTAAAATCTGAAATCAACGAAGATTTTGATTTTGATGTAGATATAGAAGATTCAGATGAAAACTTTACTTTTGAGGATGATAGCACGAGTTCTTCTAAAACCTCTCAAAATTTCAGTGTTCCTTATGACAAAACAGTTCAGGAGGTAAATCTTGAGATTGGTGGCGGTGCTGCAGAGTTTTTTCTCTCAGAAGCATCCGGAAGCGATATTTTTTCGGCTGAGACAAAGTTATTTGGCAACAAATTTAATTTGGAAGATGAAAAAAAAGGTACAACGCAGGAAATTGCGTTCAAAATGAGTTCAAAAAATGGCTCTGACAATATTAAGTTTGGAAAGGGAATCAGCAACGATGTTAAATTGAAATTGAGTAAGCTGCCCGTTTGGAATTTAGATTTAGGAATTGGAGCTGGGGAGCTTAAGTTTGACCTTTCTGACTATAAAGTTAAGGACATTAAAATGGAAACTGGTGCTGCAGATATTAGCCTTAAACTTGGCGACAAACTGCCAGAATCTAAGGTAAAAATAGAGAGCGGTGTAGCCAAAGTGAAAGTAATGGTGCCCAAAGGTGTAGGTTGTGAAATAAAGATGGATGGTGCTCTCAATGCCAAAGATTTTGATGGTTTCACCAAATCGGGTTCGAAAACTTGGAGAACAGACAACTTTGCAGCTTCAACAAACAAAATATATCTTCAAATAGAAAGTGGCCTTTCGGCAGTTTCGGTAGATAGATATTAATCATTTTGGGTTGTGTTTATAAAAGATTGAGTAGCTTACGTTACTCAATCTTTGTATTTTAGGGCCTCTACAGGGCTTATTTTCCTAATTATCAGCGAAGGCAAATAAGTTATTGCTAGCACAACTATAAAAGTACAGATATTGATTGTCAGTACAATCCACCAATTCCATTCTATCGGGACGTAGTTCATGTAATAATTGGTAGCATCGAGTTTAATCAACTTAAACTTGTTTTGGAAATAGGCCAATCCCAAACCTACAATATTTCCCCAGAACAATCCCCAGAGTATGATTTTTGAGCCATTTACCAAGAAAATATTCCGGATTTGTTTATTCTGAGTTCCTACCGCTTTCAGCAAACCAATCATAGGTGTTCGCTCCATAATCATTATTAACAGAACCGAAATCATATTAAACGCCGCCACGATGGTAATAAGGCCAATGACCATCACAATATTTCGATCTAATAACTTAAACCAATCGAAAAATTGCGGTAGAATTTCTGTAACTTTTAGAACTTCATACTCTTGCGGGAAAATATCCAGCAATTTCTTTTTGACGGCGTCCATATTCTCAATATCACTTAAGAAAATTTCATAATGGCCAAATTCTCCATTTTGCCAATTATTTATTTTTTGGATAATAGACAAGTTGGTTAATACATAAACTTGGTCAAGTTCTTCTACATTAGAATCATAAATTCCTACTATCTTTAGTTTTCTGGCTCGAGGTGGGTTTTGAATAAAATATACCAGTAAATCTTGGTTTATTTTTAGTTGTAATTCATTAGCTATTTTTTTGCTGATAATAATCTCATTGGACTCACCAAATTTGAGTTTTCGGCCCTCTACTATGTTCTGTTCAAATTCATCCCAATCATATTTTTCATCTATGCCTTTCAATACAACTCCTGAAATTTCTTCTTCCGATTTCAGAATTACTGACTTGAGAGCTACTTTATTTACAGATTTTATTTCTGGAAGATTTTGAGTTTTCTTAAATAAATCTAAATTATTTGACATGGTCGCTTCCTCAAACGACCGATTAAGTGTAATTTTGTTGACCTGAATGTGGGAGGTTTGGCTGAATAACTTTTTTTTGATGGTGTTTTTAAAACCCAGCAATATGAAAAACGATAGTATCAAGACCGAAACGGCAATAGCAATGCTTCCGATTCCCACTTTTATGATTATAGAAGAGAAAGTTTGATTTTTGGTGTACCGGATTTTCTTAGCCAAATAGAGTGCTATATTCATCGATTTATCTTTTCTATAATTTAGAATGATTGCAAAAATAAGACTTGCATTGCAAATTGACTAAATAACCAAAGGAGTTTGAATAATTAAAAAGCGATTAATGAGAGAACAAGAGATTTTAATCATAGATTTTGGGTCTCAGTATACCCAATTGATAGCCCGAAGAGTAAGGGAACTGAATGTTTATTGTGAAATACATCCTTTTCATCATTTACCCGAAATCACCGACAATATAAAAGGTATTATTCTTTCTGGAAGCCCTTGTTCGGTTAGAGAAGAAGATGCACCTAATATTGACATTCAGGCCTGGAGAGGAAAGCTCCCTATACTTGGGGTTTGTTATGGAGCTCAACTGATGGCGAATAATTTCGGAGGAAGTGTAGAGGCCTCAAACACAAGGGAATATGGAAGAGCGATAGTTGATCAGTTTGATACTTCAAATGAGCTTTTTAGTGGTCTTTCAAGCAATTCGCAAGTCTGGATGTCTCATGGTGACACAATTACAAAACTTCCGGAGGGTGCAAAACTTTTGGCTTCTACATCGGCCGTAAAGAATGCAGGTTTCGTTTTTGAAAATGAGAAAACCTTTGGAATTCAGTTTCACCCAGAGGTAACCCATTCCACAGATGGTGTAAAACTTCTTGAAAACTTTGTAGTTAGAATCTGTGGCTGTGACCAGAGCTACACACCTAGCTCGTTTGTAGAGACCTCTGTAGCTGAACTTAAAGAACAACTCGGCAACGATAAAGTAGTTTTGGGACTCTCTGGTGGGGTCGATTCCTCGGTAGCAGCACTGTTGATTCATAAAGCTATTGGTAAAAATCTATACTGTATTTTTGTAGATAATGGTTTGTTACGAAAAAATGAATATCAGCAAGTTTTAGAATCTTATAAGGGATTGGGTCTGAATGTGATTGGAGTAGATGCTTCCCAGCGTTTTTACGCTGCTTTGAAAGGCTTAACTGATCCAGAGGCGAAAAGAAAGGCTATCGGAAAAACATTTATTGAGGTTTTTGACGACGAAGCTCACAAAATATCTGACGTGAAGTGGCTTGGACAAGGCACAATTTATCCGGATATTATTGAGTCGGTTTCTGTAAAGGGGCCTTCTGTTACTATTAAATCTCACCACAATGTTGGCGGTTTACCAGATTTCATGAAACTCAAGATTGTTGAGCCTCTAAAATCCCTATTCAAAGATGGTGTAAGACTTGTAGGCAAATCAATGGATATGCCACAGCATATTCTTGGAAGACACCCGTTTCCAGGACCTGGTCTCGGTATCAGAATTTTGGGTGAAGTTACAGCTGAAAAAGTGGAGATTCTTCAAAATGTTGACGATGTGTTCATATCGGGCTTAAAAGAGAAAGGTCTTTATGATAGTATTTGGCAAGCTGGAGCTATGCTATTGCCGGTGCAGAGCGTAGGTGTTATGGGCGATGAAAGAACTTATGAAAGCGTGGTAGCTCTTAGGGCCGTAACTAGCGTAGATGGCATGACTGCAGATTGGGCTCACTTGCCTTACGATTTCCTTGGCGAGGTTTCCAATAATATTATTAACAAAGTGAGAGGTGTTAACAGAGTGGTTTATGATATAAGTTCCAAACCACCTGCAACTATTGAATGGGAATAAACAAAAAAGCCAGACCGAAAGTCTGGCTTTTTTTTATCTTCAATTTGGATTAATGCTTCTTTCAAACTTTAATGTTGGCTTCCTGGCTGATTTCATTTTCTTTTCGGCTTCTTTACTGGCTATTTTTTGCTTGTAAAACTTCAATCTCCGAACCTCCAGCTGACGAGCTATGAGTAGATATCCAACAAACAATACCAACAGCGATATTGATAACTGGGTATTGGTAAAGTATTTACGCAATACGTAGGTAAACGTAGTAAGAGAAATCGTAGCAAAGTAAAGAATAAAAGAAGTAGCAATGTGTGAAAGACCGTTATCGACCATAAGATGGTGCAAATGCAATCTATCAGCTTTAAAAGGAGACTTTCCTTTCAAAATTCGAAGGCCAAATACTCTTAAAGTATCAAAAATCGGAACACAAAGCAGGACAATCGCTATAACAGGGGCATTTCTGTAAACCGAGTTAGGATTGGTATTGAATACGTTGTATTGTACAAATTTGATGGCTAGCACGGCTACAACAAATCCAACAATGAGCGAACCTGTGTCACCCATAAATATTTTGTTGGTAGGAGAAAAATTGTATCTTAAAAAACCCAGTAGCGATGCAGAGAGGGAAAGACCAAGACAGGCAAGAGACCACTCATTGTTTAGTGCAAACCAAAGTGCAAAACCAGCACTGGCAATCATGCCTATACCACCCGAAAGCCCATCAACACCATCTATGAGGTTGAAGGAATTGATAAGTGCAACAATAAGAAAAATAGTAAAAAGTGCACTAATGATATAAGGAAGCTCATAAATACCGAATATTCCAAAGAAACTGGTAATCCTTAAGTCGCTACCAACTACTACTAAAATTGCTACCAAAACCTGAGAACCAAGTTTTTTTAGGGCATCAAGAGCAAAAAGGTCGTCTTTTATTCCTAAAAAGAATAAAATGACTAAACCTGCAAAAACTTTGTGAAGAAGATAGCCTTCGTCCGTAAAATTCCATAGCATATAACCCAAAAGTGTGCTTGCAAAAATAGCCACGCCACCAAAAGTAGGTGTAGGAGTCTCATGCGAACTTCTTTTTATAGGGTCTACCATTAGGCCTTTGAGGTTACAAATATTTATAATAACCGGAATAGACCTCCAAGTAACAGCAAAAGAAAGAATCATTGAAATTATGAGCTGGTAGCTTTTTTCAAAGATTAGGTTTTCGAATATAAAATTCATTTTAGATATATAATTTCTTCATCAGAACATTTCAAATATAGTCACAAAACCGACTTTAGAACAAAATTAAATATGTTTATTGCTCTAAAATCTTATTTTAAGGAAAATTTAGCTCTCAATTTTTCTTTCTCGAACAAAAACTGCCGGATTTCCCTGATAGATAGAATAGGACTTTAAATCTTTCGTTGCCACCGATCCAACCGCCAAAACAGCGTGCGTTTTTAAAGTAACACCCGGACAAACTACCGACTTCGCTCCCACCCATGAACCTCTCTCGAGAATTATTTTTTTAGGAATCAAATCAAAGGTTTCTCTAGAATAATCATGATTTCCCGTAAGTAATAAGGCTCCCTGAGATATACACACGTTATCTTCAATTATGACTTCTACAAAATTATCAATCCATGCGTTCTCACCAATCCATACATGGTTTCTGACTGTCAAAAACCATGGATATTTGATATTCACGCTGGGTTTTATTGTAACATTATGACCGATGCTGGCTCCAAAAAGTCTCAAAATTAGAATTTTAATTTTCGTGGGCACTGGTAAAGTGCTATTAATGAAAGTATTGCTAATAACATGCCAAAAAAATCTTTTCAGGAAACTTCCCGGTTTGTACCATGAATTATCAAATTTGCTCAAGTCTACCTCTTTCATTTATTTATTCTTGAAATGAGTTCGTTACTTTTTCTTCTTCCTTCTTCCAATCTGGGGGCTAAAAACTTCTTGGTGGCATCAAAATGTTGTTCATAAGCTTTTTTATCCCCTAATTCAAGGATGTTTGTCCATTCATGAACTGCCGTGTGAAAAGCCAAATCGTCGATTATGTTGGTCTTATCTTTTAATGCAGTTTCAATGGTTTCCTCTAACAAATCTTCATTCAAAAATAAATACTCGGCTAATCCCACTCTTAACTTAAATGGTGGTGTTTGACAAACAAGGTTCTTGTAAGGATTTATACCCAATTCAGACCAAGTACAAACCATACTGAGTAAACTCAAGTGAGAATTTGCCTTGTGGTTTTCACCTGGGTTTAGGGTGTATTCCTGCATAATTTCGTCATTAAGCATCATCTTGGAATCATGCAGACCAAAAACAGTCTCCTTAGCTTTCAGTATTTTACTTCTAAATTTTTGTTTGTTTTCGGATATCATCATACCGAAAAGCTCATTTTCAGTAGTCGCAAACTTTCTCACATCTTTAATGGCATAAGGATTGTGAAATGCTAAACCCGAATAAACATGCGATTTGTACGAAAAGATTCTCAAAGTGAGCAGAATCTTCATATTGTCGATACCCTTAATGGTATTTTTATCTTCCCAAGGAAAAGATTTTCTGTGCATAAATGCTGTACCTATGCTCTCAAATCCAACATGCGTAATAACTTGAATATCAGCCATCATTTTGTCATGGGCATGAAAGTCTTCTAGTACTTCTACTTTTGCACCTGTTTGAGCGAAGAGCTCTTGCGACAACGCAAATGCTTCATTTGAAGCTCTATGTTGAAACACTGCTATGGTTTGTCCTTTAGGGTTTATGGCAGGTCCAAAAAGTGCATGGGAGCCGATTATTTGCGTATCTTTTGGTAAATATTTCTCAAAAGCCTCTATTTCAGGCGTTTTTACTGATGTTTGACCAGTAACTATTGCCCCGTATTTGGTGGATGGGCCAGCGAATTTTACTACCTCTGCTATGTTTTCTGCCTCTACACAATACATAATAAAATCACATATTCTAGAAACCGAAACTGCGTCTTGTAGGACTATTATATTGGTATCCGAAAGTTCTTTTACCAAGTCTTCATATTTATTTGGTAGATCACAGCCGTATACTTCCATGGAAAGGGAATCCCAAGTTTTGGCAAAAAGCTTGCCCATATCACCCAAACCAATAATCCCGATTTTCATTAAAAAAGCGAATTTTTACAAATTTAGGATAAAAGTACGGTTATAAAAAAGGGTTTGGCGTAAAACACCAAACCCTCAAGATGAAAGAGAAACTTAATTATTACTTTATTCCATACTTGGAATTATACTTTTCGGCCAACCTTTTTTGCTTATCATCCAGCGAAACTTCGGCCCCTCTTATAAATGCCTGGGTCACTTTGGCAGTTCTCATGTCCAAAATATCCCCTTCAGAAATAATAAAGGTAGCATGTTTACCAACTTCAAGTGTTCCTACTTCTTTGTCAATTCCGAGTATTTTAGCATTGTTCAAAGTAATCATGGACAGGGCTTGAGCTTTGGTTAAGCCATGACCAACTGCAGTGCCGGCAACGAAAGGTAAATTTCGCGTTCTCCAATAAGAATCATTGTAATGCATACCAACCAATATGCCTTTGCTGAACAATTTGAATGGAAGTTTATAAGCTTCCCAAACGTCAGAGTCTGATTTGGCAGGCAGTCTGTGGGTACTAGGAATAATGATTGGCACATTGTTTTCCTTAAGAGCATTAATGGCTGTTTCAGAATAAACCGCACCTACTATCACTGGAAATTTAATTTGTTGAGCTAAACAAAACGAGATGGCATCAAGTGCTTCTTTGTCATTACCGATTTGAATATATAATCTGTCGCTACCTTTCAATACACCATTCATTGCTGAAAGTTTCAGATTGTCATATAAATTATTTTCTGAAGCCATTAGCTTGGCTTGAGCAAAAAACTTATTCAGTTCGTCAATGGTTGTTTGATAATTTTCATTTTTCTTGGCTTCCCTTGTTCCAGTCGCAAAGTCAAAAGAGGTGGTCATTTTAGATGGCCAATTTAACCAAACACCATCATCTGCTTTCAAAAGAGCATCTTCCCAGTTCCATCCATCCAAATACATCACGGATGATCTTCCAGAAATTAAACCTCCCTCAGGCGTTGCTTGAGTGATTAAAACGCCGTTACTTCTTACTGTTGGAATTACCTCAGAATCTGTATTATAGGCTATTAAAGCTCTTACATTAGAGTTTAACTGACCCACTTCCTGAAAATCAGAAGTCGTTCTTACAGCTTCTATTTCGGTTAAACCAAGAGAATTCACCGGAGAGATGATGCCAGGATAAATGTGTTTCCCGCCGACATTCACTTTCTTGGCAGACGCATAACTTGCTGAAAGGTCTCCCTCAGCCACTGCCGTTATCTTAGCATTTTCGATAACCAGCGAACCATTGTTTATTTCTTTGCCATTACCAACATAGATTTTGGCATTACTAAAAACTGTAACGCCCGCCACAGATTTGCCAGCGGCTGGGTTTTGAGCCATTACGCACTGACTAATCAAAATGAGATGTATTGCTATGATTATTTTTTTCATCATTCTTAGTTTTGATTGTTCATTTTTTCTAAATATTCATCCAAATTTTCAACCGATACTCCATCGTATTCTAAAATGGCATCGCAATGTATGTCTGATGGCCTTGTTCTGGTTGAAGGTCTAACTGTTGGAGTTCCTTTACTTTTCTCCAGTAAAAGTTTCTGAATGATTCTGTTTTTCTCAGTCTCTACACTTTTGAACTTAGACGATTCATTTTCAAGATCAAAATATATCGTTCCGTCGATGATGGTCTTCTCTGGTTTGGCATAAACCGAAAGTGGATTGTCTGTCCAGAGAACCAAATCCGCATCTTTACCTTTTTTGATCGAACCAAGTCTGTCGTCTAAGTGAAGCATTTTGGCTGGATTTAGTGTAACTGTTTTCCAAGCTTGCTCCTCTGACAAACCACCATAAAGGATAGTTTTAGCAGCTTCTTGGTTCAGTCTTCTTGCCATTTCAGCATCATCAGAGTTGATCGCCGTGTTTACACCAACCTTTGTCATAATGGCCGCATTGTAAGGAATTGCTTCTTTTACTTCCATTTTATATGCCCACCAGTCTGAGAATGTCGATGCATTGATATTTCTTGCTTTCATTTTGTCGGCTACTTTGTATCCTTCCAAAATGTGTGTCAAAGTGTTCACTTTGAAACCTAAAGAGTCTGCCAATTTCATTAACATGTTGATTTCTGACTGTACATAAGAGTGACAAGTGATGTTTCTTTTGCCATCGAGGATTTCAACCAAAGCATCTAGTTCTAGGTCTCTCCGTGGTGCAATAAGACCAGTTTTTACTTTCTGATTGTTATAGTTCGTCCATTCTTTTTTGTAGGCTATGGCTCTTGTAAATGCATCATTAAAGACTTGTTCCACACCCATTCTCGTACTCGGGTAGCGATTAGGAGCCTGAGGAGCATTTCCTCTTTTTACGTTTTCTCCCAAAGCAAACTTGATGAATTTTGGAGAGTTTGAAATAATTAGGTTTTCAGCCGTTTCACCCCATTTAAGCTTTATGATAGCCGATTGACCGCCGATACAGTCTGCAGAACCATGTAGGAGTTGTGAAGTAGTCACACCACCAGCTAATTGGCGATAAATATTGATATCTTCAGAATTAACTACGTCTTCTTGTCTTACTTCTGACGAAACCGTTTCTACTTCGTTGATTGAGAATAGAGCTATATGACTGTGTTCGTCGATAATTCCGTTAGTAAGATGCTTTCCAGTACCATCTACCACTTTTGCACCAACAACAGAAAGGTTTTTACCTACACTTTCTATTTTACCATTTTTCACCAAAACGTCACCCGTAATATTTCCTTCGCTCTCATTGGTCCAAATAGTGGCGTTTTTAATCAACAAATCTTGCTTTGCTGGAATTGAAGGATTGCCAAAGGCCACAAAAGGATAAACCAAGTCTCCTACTTTAGGCGTTTCCGCTTTTTTTGTAGTATCCGTTTTAGCTTTTTCAGCGGTTGCTTCCACTAGCGTTGCTGACCATATAAAAGATTGTCCATTAGGATCTTTACCTTCTCCAGATATCTTTTTATCAGCAATAAAGCCAGAAAGTCTGTAAGAACCAGCTTCTTTTTTCTTGTAGTTTATCGTAAGGAAATTTCTATCTCTTACTGTGGTTGCTTTAATTTTGGTAGTATCATTTTCGAAAAACTCAAGTGCTGGTTTATCGTTTTCACCAGTTATTTCCAATTTAGAGAAACCCGGAATGTTGACTTTGTATTTGCCATTTATTGCCGAAAGGCTTAAATCTGTGATGACAAACCTTTGACCTTGTACCCAGTTTTCTAATAATTTGGCTTTTGCATCAAAAATATCCTCGTTAGAAATCAAAAAATTGGCTATGAGACCAGTTTTTATGGAACCAACGAAGTTATCAATTTTGAATGCTTTAGCAGGTTGATTGGTGAGAGCATCTAATGCAGCACCTTTGTCTAAACCATGTGCAACAGCCTTTTGTAAATTTCCAAAAAATTGTGACTTGTCTACAAGATCAGAGGATGTAATAGAGAAACTGATTTGATTCGAAGCCAATTTTCCTAAATTTGTCGGGGCCAATTCCCAATGCTTAAGATCAGTTAATGAAACGGCCTCTGCATCCAAAGGATCTTCAACATCTAAAGCTTTAGGGAAATTGATGGGAGCAATAATATGCGTATTGAGTTTTTTGATTTCATCAATTCTTTGATAATCATCACCGCCGGATTTTAGAATATATTTCTGACCGAACTCTTTACCAATTTTATCGGCTCTGAGGGCATCCAGAATGCTTTTTCCATGAAAAACAGCAGGTAAAGTCATGCTGCTTGACAAAGCCTCCAAAGATAGGTTTCTTTCCGAACTACTTCCGCCATTTTTAAGCCAAGTGGCGTCATAATAAGCTTGACGAAGCAGGGCAACAGAACCCATAAGTGAAACCGGGTAGGTCTGTGTGCTCGAACCTTTTTCAAAAGAAAAATGGGCTGAAACGTCAGATTTTAGCAATACTTCGTTTTCTTTTCCATTGGCCAATGAAACTAAAGCAGAGTTTCCTCTGGCTATGCCGTCTTTTGAATGAGAAACAACAGCTCCAAAACCAATTTTTCTTAAATCTTCTGCTCCTTTTGGATTTGCTTTGAAAATTTCGGCTGCCTTTGTTTCTGGTTTAATCGCCTGATTCCAGTAGTAAGCTCCATCTTTTTGTGAATTGAATTGCGTTTCGTAGAAATTCCCACCCCTGGTTCTTTTGATTTCGGGCATTCCGTAGTCAGAATAAACGTCTATGAAGCCAGGATAAATGTGTTTGCCAGCTAAATCATAAACCTGAGCAGATTTTGGAAATTCGAAATCTTTACCAACCTTTTCGATTCTATCACCTTTGATCAAAAGCCAGCCATTAGATATGGTGGTTTTGCCGTCGACATGAATGGTGGCATTTTTAAACAAACTGTATTCTGGGCGTTTGTCTCTGACCCCGTTTTCATGGAAAGTTGGCTGTGCATACGCCGCCAATCCGAGTCCAAATAGATTTAATAAAAAGAGAAATAGTCTTTTCATAAAGATTAGTTTAAATGATGATTAATAATTTTTAAAGATAATATAATCGAAGTTTTGTTTTTTGAAATTGGTGTTTTTTTGCTGGTTTTATAGACTAAAGTGTAAATTTTGTTGATTTAGAGGAAATAGGCTTTTTTTGTAGGAAATTGAATAAAATAAAAATGTCCCATTGGAAGATTCCAATGAGACATTTTTCTTACGTATTAATTCAAAATTACTTCACTCGCAAAGTGCCTTGCATAAGAGTATAATGACCTGGGAAAGTACAAACAAAAGTATAATTTCCGGCTTTTGACGGTGCTATGAAATATATTGTTTCTGATGACTCTGGTTCTAGTATTCCTGTGTGATAAATCACCTCGTCCAAATTAGGAATATAGTTTTGTTGTGCCCCTTCGAGTCCAAGTTCTAGTGCGGCTTTTCCAACTTTATCTACTGTATTTGGCTTTACAATCAATAAGTTATGCAACATGTCGTCGTTGTTTTCAAAGACCAATTTGATTTTTGAACCTGGTTTCACTTGAATATCACTGATGTCGAATTTTAGACCCGGTTTCGTGCCAATGGTGATAGTTTGGTCTACAGTATTATTCCAACTTTCTGGCATTTTGCTTATTCTTTTGGCAGATACAGGCATTGGGGCCACTTTCATAGTCTCCATGTTGTGAGTCTCATGGTTCATCGCTTTTTCTTTTACCCCAAAAACCGACAAATCAATCTTGGTTTCGGCCGAATTTATCTGATTAAGAGTGTAATAACCAACATTGTGGAGTAATGGCTTATTTTGACTATTCAATATGCCTTCCATTTTCACTTCATGTATGTAGCCAAGGCGTAAAGTGTCCAATACAATTCTTACACTCATGTTGTCATCCGCTAATTTGATACCCTTGATTTTGAGTTTTAAATTATTGATAACAGGACTACCATAGAAATGATGATATTTATAATTGAAACTGCTAAAGCTATAATTATCAGCATCAAGTGCAGTCTTTTTGTCAACTTCTTGGGTAAATTCTATCTTGAAACCGTCAGGCATTGATTTTATGGTTTTCATTTCGAAAGGCGTAGCTCCTGTCCAAACCATACGTTGCAGACCAAACTTTTCTTTACCCGTAGATGCCCAACCACGGCTGGTCATACCTACAAACATAGACCCATCAAGGCCCCATTTCATTCGTAAAATACCAGAGCTAAAGCCTTCTCTAAATGGAAAACAAGCACCTTGATAAACGCCATTCACTTTTTCGAGGTACATTCTCATAATTTTGCTATGGCCTTGATCACCTACGAACATTTGACCCTCAAAAGGTCCAAAGTTTTTTGGCGAGTCCAACTCCAGAATATCGGAGGTAGAAATACCCATTAAAGTATGCGGAAACCAAACAGCAGGCGGTTTAATACCTGGCACTCTTTTGGCCACATCGTACAGCGGCTCGCCAGTATCAGGAATATCTTTAAGTGTTAATTTTACGGGAGAATCTTTCTCTCCTGACCAAATTAAGCCAGCCGCATTTCCTGCAAAATCTCCTTTTTCTAAGTGCGTTACCCTTCCTGAACCCACCCAGTCTCCTTGGTTTTCGGTGTAAAAAATATCTCCGGCCTTATTGATATTAAAACCTGATGGTGAACGAAGTCCCGTAGCCCAAGGTGTCATTTTACCATCTGGGCTGATTTTCAGCATCCAACCTCGCCATTTTGAAAGACTCGCTCCTCTCCCAATCCAATCTAGATTAAGGGTGAAAAGCATGTCTTTGTTTGGTAATAATATTGGGCCATAAGAATATTGGTGGTAATTGCCCGAAAGCGGCCATTTGTAGAAAGTCTTATAAGAATCAATAATTTCATCTCCATTTTTGTCCTCCAAAGTAGTAACTTCTCCCCTTTGGGTAGCGAAAAACTTATTATCGATAAAATTTAGACCTAAGACTTCATGCAATCCTTCAGCTATTCTTTTATAAATAGGCGGAGTGTTGTCAATCATATACGGATTTTTGATTAGAAAAATCTCACCTCGTCTTGTTGAAGTGGCGATATTGCCATCATTCAAAACAGTGAGCCCACCAACTTCCATCTCCACGCCTTCAGGTGTTGGAAGCGTTATTATTTTATAGAAATCGTCCTCGGTCTGAGGTTTCTGTTGTGCCTCCATTTCTTGGCACAAAAATAAAAATGAAATACCGGTTAATATTATATGTTTCATGATTTACCAAGTTAAAGTGTAAGCAATTTTTCCATTCAAATTCGTCCTTAAATGGTATTTCCCACCATTTTCTTTGACATAAATCTTCGCTTTTTCATTAATTTCAACGTAAAAGTTGTCTACTTTATACAATTGGCTACTTAGCTTAGTTATTTCACTTCCAATGGCTAAGGTATAACCAAACTTGTTCGTTTCACTGCTGGTTATCTCGCAGAGAAGCCCATCGTTGCTTGGTGAAAACTTCTGTGAGAAACTTGCATTTTTCCAGTTGTAGTTATAAGTAGGAACCCCGCTTTCATCTAAATCGTAACCCACATTTACGAATTCTGTGTAAATATCTGGCTTGGTTTGAGCTTCATTGTTGAGTTCAAAGAATGGAATTTCATCGTTTAAAACCGTAATCAATCCAGAAGGATAGAGTAATTGTGGTTCGCCTCTTTCGTGCCACATTTGCGTAACATCAGCAAATTTCCCTTTCCATACTTGTAACAAAGAGCCATTGTCTAGATCAAACGAGTAATGTATTTTTTGAGGTGTGCCAACAGAAATAACCTTGGTTAATTTGGCCGAATTGAAATTTAGAAATGATCGAATTGTTCGAGCTTTATTTTCAACATTATCAATAAATATCCCACCATCCAGTTGGCGAGTTGGGAGCGTTTTGGGGTCGTTCAGGCCATATGGTCTGAAATCAGCTCCAGAAACCTCGATTCCAAAAACCGGTCTCCAATAAATAGGATGATAAATATACTCGAAACTGTGTTTCCCTGCCTTTATTTCTTTCAGCCCAGATATCGGATTTCTATATAAATATTCTGCAGAACCTACCACTTGTTCACCATCTATCAAAAGTTTTCCGGTTCCTTGGTGTTCAAGGGTAAATCCGTATAAAGCATCTTTTTCTACATGCATATCTCCCTTATAATGAAGAATATACTTATTGAAATTATTGGGGATGTCGGTAGTTAGTGTTTTACTTTTACCACTTACTTTATCCTGATTTTTTGATTCAAAGGAGCGGTCAGAGTTGTAGGTCTCTTCTAACGTATAAGATAAGTTACTGATTGAAATAGGTTGTTTTTTCTCAAATCCTATGTATTCAAAATCTTTGAAAGCTAACAAACCAGTTTCATTTGAGAAAGATAGACTTCCATTTGTACTTTTTAGGTTGGGCAAAAGTACATTTGAATGAATGAGCAAATCATTCAAAATAACCTTTTCAATTACCGGAATACTGTTTAATCCAGTTAGAGACATTACCAACTCCACTTTCTGCCACAAGCCTTCCTTTCTTTTGGCTTCTGCTAAAGGTTTAATGATTGTTTCGTTGTTTTTTAATATAGCTCCAAATGTAGTATTTGAATTCATATCAAAAATTAAACTCAAATTGTCGCCAAGATTTAGTTTTGCATTTCCCGATTTTGACTGTAGAATGTAAAATTTCAGTTTTAAGTCTTGCAAGTTTATCCCCGAGACAATGCTGCTGTTTGGAGTTTTCGAGTAAATAATCGACTTTCCATCAATTATTTGTGTTTTCTTTTCATTGATTGGATTCAATGTAATCTTACTTGCACTTTGCCAAGGACTAGAAATACTCCAAGTGGCCGTATTGAGCGGGAAATCTTTCTGTCCAAACACCAAAAATGTTTGCAACAATAAGAGTTTTAGAAATACTATTTTCTTCATTTAAAGTTAATTATTTAGAATTATTCACAAATTTATTAATAAATGTTAATATTACACTTAAAGAATTTCTTTAGAAATATTTAAATATAGCTATTTTTGCAAAAAAAAGATAAATGAAACCTACACTATTGATTTTAGCGGCTGGAATGGGTAGCCGTTATGGTGGTATAAAACAGATTGACCCTTTCGGTCCAAATGGTGAAACTATTATAGATTATTCGCTTTATGACGCTATACGTTCTGGATTTGGCAGAGTTGTTTTTATTATTCGCGAAGAGCTCAAAGAAGATTTTGTGAGACTTTTTGGTCCAAAGCTAGATGGAAAAATTGAATATGATTTCGCAATTCAAGGTTTCCAAAGTTATGTTCCTGCTGATTTGTCAGGCGTAAAACGGGAAAAACCATGGGGTACTGGTCACGCTGTATTGTGTGCTCGGGAACAAACAGAAACGCCTTTTGCCGTAATAAATGCAGATGATTTCTATGGCTACGAAGCTTTCAAGACTATGGCAGATTTTTTAGGTAGCAATACTGACGATGCCATGCATGCCATGATTGGCTATCAGATAAAAAATACGCTATCTGAAAACGGTACAGTTTCAAGGGGAGTTTGCGTGACTACACCCGAAGGTCTTTTGATAAATGTGACTGAAAGGACTAAAATAATTAAGCAAGAAAATGGTGAAATTGCGTTTCTTGATGAGGGGGAACCTGTAGTTTTGGGAGAAAACACACCAGTTTCTATGAATTTTTGGGGTTTTATGCCAAGTGTTTTTCCGGAAATCAAAGATTTGTTTGAGACTTATGCTAGAGAAAATTTCGATGCTCCCAAGGCAGAATTTTATATTCCGAAGGTGATGAGTTATTTGATTGACTTTAAAAAAGGCAATTGCAAAGTATTTGAAAGTGCTTCAGACTGGTTTGGAGTGACTTATCCAGAAGACAAAGAAATGGTTATCAGTCAATTGAGCAGACTGATTGGCGAAGGGAAATATCCCAACAAGTTGTGGTAAGCCGAGATTAACTCTCGGCTTTTTTTATCTTTTCTATAATATTGATTTGTTCTAAAATTTGCTCTGGTTTTATAATTGGTTCAGCATTGTTTGTAATTACTGCCGCCAAATTATCAAACAAAAACCCCCAATTTCCACCTTTGGTTTCCACCTTTCCAGTTATTTCTACGCCATTGATGTTGGTTTTGATAGAACCGTCCATGGCCTTTTGTTCAAATCCGAATCCAGCCTGATTAGGCCAAAAGCCAGCTACAAGGTGGTCTTCTTGGATATCCAAACCGTACTTGGTGTAGGTACCCAATGTACCGTTTATGACATATTTAGGTCCTTGGTCTTTAACCATTAGACTAGATTTCAAAGTTACCCTGAGCTTTCCATAATCCAAAATTATGTCAAAGGCGTCGTCAATTTCAGAGCCTGCCCTTTGGGTAAACACTTCGCCAAAAACTTTTTTTGGTTTGCCAAAAAGGTAAATAGATTGGTCAATTAAATGAGAGCCCAAATCATAAAGTATTCCGTTTGCAGGAGCTACAACCTCCTTCCATTTTTTTGGATTCAAAATTGGCTTATATCTGTCAAAATGAGCCTCATACGAAATTATTTCACCCAAAACTCCTGATTC
Organism: Leadbetterella sp.; assembly: GCA_035299025.1. GTDB lineage: Bacteria > Bacteroidota > Bacteroidia > Cytophagales > Spirosomataceae > Leadbetterella. The sequence goes on along the minus strand of DATGXK010000007.1, from coordinate 968,960 downwards.
TATAACGCTTTTAACGGTCATGAAATCTGAATCAAATCTTCGGTTTTGAAAAACGCAAATTTTTAGTTTTGAGGCCTCGGCCAATCTAAAAAGTTCTTCAGCCTCATGAAGATGAGCGGTAATGGGTTTCTCTATTAGAATATTTTTACCTGCTTCCAAACATTTTTTTGCGTATTCAAAGTGGGTATTGCTCGGCGAACAGATTGAAATTAACTGGATGGAATCGTCCTCCAAAAGTGTTTCGTAAGAATCGACCTTTAGGGTCTCAGGAAATAAGTGTTTGGGTATTTCTTGAGAAGTTACAATACTTTTTAGGTTGAAATTTGGGTTGGTTTGAAAAAACGGAGCTTGCAGGTATTTACCAGAAAGTCCGAATCCAATGAGGCCTACATTTATCATATTTTTATTTAAAAGATTGAATACCAGTTATTTCGTTTCCAAGAATCAAAAGATGAATATCATGCGTACCTTCATATGTAACCACAGATTCCAGGTTCATCATGTGTCGCATAACCGAGAATTCCCCAGTAATACCGTTTCCACCTAGTATTTGTCTTGCTTCTCGTGCTATTTCCAGGGCTATTTGCACATTATTTCGTTTGGCCAATGAGATTTGAGAAGTTGTGGCCTTTCCTTGATTCTTAATCTGGCCTAATTTCCAAACCAACAGCTGGGCTTTAGTAATTTCTGTAAGCATTTCAGCCAATTTCTTTTGAATCAACTGAAATGATGCTATCGGTTTCCCGAATTGAATTCTTTCTGCCGCATATTTTCGAGCAGTTTCATAACAATCCATAGCGGCACCCAAAGCACCCCAGGCAATTCCGAACCTAGCGTTATCCAAACAAGCCAAAGGAGCTTTTAATCCATCTGCTTCGGGCAAAATATTCGACTTTGGAACTCTCACATCATTAAAAACTAATTCGCCAGTTGCACTTGCTCTTAAAGACCATTTGTTATGAATTTCAGGTGCTGTAAAGCCAGCCATACCTTTTTCTACGATCAAACCTTTAATTCTTCCTGCTTCATTTTTGGCCCAAACTACTGCAATATCCGCAAATGGAGCGTTTGAAATCCACATTTTGGAGCCATTCAAAATCACAGCATCGCCATCTTCCTTAAAATTGGTCACCATTCCACTCGGATTTGAACCATGGTCGGGTTCTGTCAATCCAAAACAACCTAAAAACTCACCAGAAGCGAGTTTGGGTAAGAATTTCATTTTTTGTTCTTCCGAGCCAAATTTATAAATCGGAAACATCACCAATGAGCCTTGGACCGAAGCAGTAGAGCGAATACCAGAGTCGCAGCGTTCCAATTCCTGCATCATGAGACCATAAGAAATATAATCTGTTCCCATACCACCATACTGCTCGGGAATGGTTGGGCCAAAAACACCCATTTCGCCCATTTTTTTTACCAAGTAGTAAGGAAATTTGGCACTTTGAGCCGCATCCTCAATAATTGGCGAAATATCTTTTTTTACAAAATCTCTTACAGAAGAACGAATCATTTTCTGTTCTTCGGTGAACAAATCATCAACGCCATAAAAATCGGGTGACTCGAATTCGTCTTTTTTGTGAGAAATTTTAAAATTGTAATCCATCTTTTAGAAGTCCACAAGGACTTGGTTTGTTAATATGTCTTGAAGTGTTTCTCTTTTTCTTACCAAGTGAGCTTTGTCGGCATAAATCAAAACCTCGGCTGGCCTAAAACGTGCGTTGTAATTGGAGGCCATTGTGAAGCCATAGGCTCCTGCATTTTTTATGGCTAAAATGTCACCTTCTTTCGCCTCTGGTAGCTCTCTTTCTTTAGCAATATCGTCAGTTTCGCAGATATATCCCACCACATCGTACATTTTTTTTGGAGACTCTGCGGACTTAGAAATATTGACAACATCGTGAAAAGCGTCATACATCATTGGTCTAATGAGGTGATTAAGGCCTGTGTTAAGTCCAAGAAGCGTTTTTGTAGGGTTTTCTTTTACTACATTTATTTGAGCAAGCAAATATCCGCTCTCACTCACTAAGAATTTACCTGGCTCAAACCATAGCTCCAAATCTTTGCCATATTTTTGACAGAACTCTGAAAAAGAGGCACTTATTTTCTCGCCCAAATCCTGAATATCTGTTTCAATATCACCTTCTTTGTAGGCCACTTTAAATCCACCTCCAAAATCCAGATATTTTAGATTTGGAAAATCCATGGCAAATTCAAAAATAACTTTGGCAACGTTCACAAAAGTTTTTCCATCTTTTATGTCGGAACCGGTATGTTGGTGAATTCCAACGATATTCAGATCATATTTTTTGATTAAATCCAGAATAGCGGGCTTTTGCTCAATTGCAATTCCAAATTTAGACTCTTTGTGACCAGTACTTATTTTTAGGTTTCCACCGCCTTCAATATTGGGCCTAATTCTTATCAAAACTGGAACAGAATTTCCATATTTTTGACCAAACTTCTCTAAAGACGAAAGATTATCGATGTTAATAAGCACATTTTCGGCGACGCATTCTTCTATCTCATCAAACGAAACACCACTTGAAGTATAGGTTATTTGTTCTGGCGAAAAACCTGCCTTCAATGCTATGGCCATTTCTTGTGGAGATACTACGTCAATATCTACGCCCAATTTGTTCATCAATTTTAGAACTGAAATATTGGTATTGGCTTTACAAGCGTATTTTATTTTCATTTTAATACCTTTGAAAGCATCTTTTAAGGCATTTACCTTTTCTTCAATTTTAGCCCCATCATATACATAAAGTGGTGTGCCGTAGTTCTGACAAAGTTCTAACAAATCCTGATTTTGAATGAAATACCTATCCTCTCTAAAAGTCATCAATAAATTTTTTCTGCAAAAATAAGTTTTAAAATGTAAATAGAATAAGCATAATCTAACATATTTCGGTACGATATGATATTTATAGAATTCTTAATTTTAGGATATTGAAGAATAGAAAAGTAATGTATAAATTGCGGATACATTAATATCATTAAATGAAAAAACAAACTATAACCCTCCTACTCTTATTCTTGAGCTTTATTTCTGGTCTTCAGGCTCAAATAAAATCTGGTCCCATGCTCGGTTATTCTGAAATGCGAGAAGTTTTACTTTGGGTTCAAACCGAAAAAGCTGATTTAGTGAAATTTTCTTATTGGGACAAAGAGGCTCCAACTTTGAAGTATTTTACAGAAGAAATTCAGACCAATAAAGACCATGCTTTTGTAGCAAAATTAATCGCCGACCAGGTTTTGCCTGGTAAGAAGTATGGCTATGAGGTTTGGATAAACAAAAAGCCTATTAAGGCTGTGAATGTCCAAGAGTTTCAAACACAAACACTTTGGCAGTATAGATTTGACCCGCCAGCTTTCAAGTTTGCACTAGGAAGTTGTACCTATACCAATGAAGAACGTTTTGATAGGCCCGGAAATCCTTATGGAAAAAGTACTTCGATTTTTACAAAAATATCCGAGCAAAAGCCCAACTTCATGGTTTGGGGAGGAGATAATATCTACTTAAGAGAGGTGGATTGGAATACAAAAACAGGCATCAACCATCGTTACTCTGAGTTCAAAAAAGTAAAAGAACTTCAACCACTTTGGGCAAATGTTCACCATTATGCCATTTGGGATGACCACGATTTTGGTCCAAATGACGCAGATCGTAGTTTTTTTGGCAAAAATATGACACTTGCGGCATTCAAGAATTTCTGGGGAAATCCAAACTACATCTTTGAAAATGAAGGTATTACTGGCACTTTCTCTTGGGAAGACTGTCAGTTTTTTTTAATGGATGATCGATTTTTCAGAGCCCCAAACTATTTGGCAGATTCAGCAAAAGATTACTATGGCGAAAAACAATTGAATTGGCTGATAGACGCTTTAAGTGCCTCTACAGCTCCATTTAAATTTGTAGTTACTGGTGGTCAAGTGGTTAACGAAGCTGCTGTATTTGAAAATATGGCCACCTATCCTGTTGAAAGAAAGAAACTTTTGGATAAGTTGATTGAAAACAAAATTTCAGGGGTGATTTTCATATCAGGGGACAGACATCACACCAACCTACAAAAATTAGAAAGGAATGGCACATATCCTTTGTATGACTTGACTATATCTCCATTAACCTCTAGTGCGGGTAAGCCTGTAGATGCTGAATTGAAAGGTAAAACCATAATAGCTGGAACGGAGCTGTATAATTCTCAAGCGTTCAGTATTATGGAGGTTTCTGGCAAAAGAACCGAAAGGATATTGAAAATCAACGTTTTTGATGGGAATGGGGAGAAAAAATGGGATTACACTATCAACGCCAAAGATTTAAAAGCTAAATAACCTGACTATGAGCAATCAAATATATGTAGATTCGGAAATTTCAGCTTTACAGCGGTTGATAATTCATAGCCCTGACAGTGGTTTGGGAAAAGTTGTACCCTCGAAAGCCCAGGACTGGTTGTTTGAGGATATTATTCATCTCGAAACGATGAGGCGAAAGGAATATGATTATTATGTTAAACTTCTTTTGTTTTTTCTAGACCCCGAAAAAATTGGTAATCAAGATTTATCAGACACCAAGCGGGAGTTTTTTAAACCCAATTCAAAGGGTTATTTTAATTCTGATAAAGTAATTGATTTTGAAAAACTTTTGGCTGACGTTCTGAATATGGATGAAGTTAAAGTCCAATTAGTGGCGGCAGTAAGTGCCATTGAAGAATGCTCGTATCTCGAAATGAAGCGTTTTTTGACTTTTGGGAATGTCGAATTGTCGAAAGTATTGATAACAGGTATCACCGATTCAGGAGAAATGTTCTTCCCGCCCATCCCTAATTTGATTTTTACACGGGACATAGGAATAGTAGTCAACGACCACATTTTATTGAACAAGCCTGCCAGAAGAGCCAGATCAAGGGAGTCTTTATTGGCCAAATATATTTTCTTCAATCACCCATTGTTTGCTACTCTCACAGGAAAAATAATTGAAATTGAAGAAGATGAAGAGCATTTTCTGTTGCCCGAAGACCAAGGAAAGCGAATAGACACCCTGGAAGGTGGTGATGTAATGATGGTAGCTCCTAATCATTTATTAATAGGTATAAGTGAAAGAACCACAGTAGAGGCAGCCAGACAAGTGATTGATAAGCTTTTTGCCAAGAATATTCTCACGAAAATTTCCTTGATAAAAATTCCTGCCAAACGGGATTACATGCATATTGATACTATCTTTACTCAAATAAAACGCAATGTTTGGGTACTGTTGGGTTCATTGGCCCGCACCAAAGAAACTGCAGAAAATGAGAAAGTTTGGGACGAATTAGGGCAAAGGGTTACCCATGAAGACATTGTAATCAAGCAGTTTTACAAAGAAGGCGACAAGGTTTTGAGCAGGAATTTCGATAATTTGGAGGAACTTTTAAAGTATATTTCGGAAATTGATTTGAAATGCACAGAACCCGTTAATTTCATATATTCGGGCAATAATGTTTTTCCATTTGGAGCGAGAGAACAATGGACGGACTCTTGCAATCTTTTGGTTCTGAAAGAAGGTGTTGCGGTAGGATATGACCGAAATGATAAAACCAGTGAGGCTTTCAGAGAGTATGGCTTCAAAACGATTCATGCCGTAGAACTTGTAGAGCAACTTGAACAAGGAAAAGTCAAAGTCGAGGACATCAATGACACGATAATTCTGCTACCTTCGTCGGAGTTGTCAAGAGCTAGAGGTGGGTCACATTGTATGAGTATGCCACTTCAAAGAATTGCTTACAAACCTAAAAATTAGAATCATGCAAGAACAAATCACTTCTAATGTATTGATGATTAGGCCGGTTAACTTTAATTTTAATGAACAAACAGCCGAATCAAACAAGTTTCAGAGCAAAGGAACTGACGAAAATATCAATTTTTCAGCTCAACTTGCTTTTGATCAATTTGTAGAGCAGCTTGAGCTAAGAGGTATAAACGTTATGGTGATAGAGGATACCCCTGAGCCATTTACACCAGATAGTATTTTCCCCAATAATTGGATTTCGATGCACCATTCTGGTAAGGTTATTCTGTATCCTATGGAGGCTCCCAATCGTAGGGCTGAGAGGAGAAAAGATATTCTGGATAAAATAAAGCAGAAGTATGACCTAAATGTGGTGTTGGATTTCACTCATTATGAGGAAGAGAATAAGTTTTTAGAAGGTACAGGAAGTTTGGTTTTAGATAGAATACATCGTGTTGCTTTTGCTTGTATTTCATCAAGAACAAACCCCGAGGTGTTGGCAGCTTGGAAAAAACAAATGAACTTCGATTTGGTGACTTTCAATGCTTTTGACCAAAACCAGCACCCTATTTATCACACCAATGTGGTAATGTGTATGGGCGATACTTTTTGTGTTATTTGTTTAGAATCTATCTCTGACTTGGATGAAAGACTAATGATAAAGCAAAAGTTGGAAAGTTTGGGTAAAGAGGTGATTGAAATCAGTCTTGATCAGATGAATGAATTTGCGGGAAATATGCTTCTTGTTAAAAACAAATCTGAAAAGAAATTCTTGGTGATGTCTGATCGAGCGTATAAGTCTTTGTCGAATAATCAAGTGGAACTCTTAGAGGAATATGCTGAAATCATTCACCCAGATTTGGGGGTTATAGAAACCTACGGCGGTGGTTCTGCACGATGTATGATTGCAGAAATCCATTTACCAGAGATTTAAATAGTACAATTTCTTTTAAAAACTAAAAAGCCCTTCCAAATTACGTTGCAAGGGCTTTTTAATACTGAAATTTATCTTACTGAAACTTAAAATTGTAAGAAAGTGAGATAATTGGAGCTCCAAAAACAGTCAATTTATTCGCTTTTATGGCCGTTCCTTGATTTTTTAAGAATACCGAATACGCGTTCTTCCTCCCGTAAAGATTATATACTGTAAAAGTCCAGTTTCCTTTCCAGCGTTTGCTTTCATCCATACTTGGGTTGTAAATATTCCAAGAAAAATCCAAACGGTGGTAATCTGGAATTCGTGCGTTGTTTCTTAAAGAATAGAACGGATAGGTTCTGTCTTGGTACAATATAAAACCCTGCGGCATAGTAAAAGGACGGCCAGTACTGTAAGTGAAATTGAACGAAAAATCGTGGTGCTTGCCCTGATTTATAACAACGGTGGCATTGGCCGAATGTGGCCTATCATAATTGGCCGTATACCAATCTCCTTGGTTAATTTGAAGTGATGGTCCCGAACCTTCGTCAACTTTATTGAAACTTCTCGAGTAGGTATAATTTAGCCAGCCAGTAAGTTCGCCTTTTTTCTTCGAAATCATAAATTCTAAGCCATAGGATTTGTTTTTTCCCTGCAATAATTGGCTCTCTGGGTATTCCTGTAAAAGAAAATCGGCACCTGGTTTGTAGTCTACTATATTATTGGTTTGTCTCCAATAAGCCTCTACTGAATATTCATAGATATTGTCGGTCAGCTCTTGGAAATACCCCAAGGTGTATAAACTACTCACTTGCGGCTTTATATAAATATCGGATGTTTTCCATCTAGAGGTAGGTAATGGTGTGGTTGTATTCGTAATTACTTGTAAATATTGTCTCATGAGATTGTAGCCAAACTTCAAAGATTTGCGTTTGTCGAGTTGGTATCTAATACCCACCCTTGGTTCAAGACCGCCATAAGATTGTTGTACCTCGCCTTTGTTTATGTATACAGTATCCAACAGTGCCAATTCTTCTCGAGCAAAACCTTCTTGATATGTTCTGTAAGAACCTGGGCCGATATTGAAAAACTGTGAATAACGAAGCCCGGCCGTCATGACTAATTTTTTGCTAAATTCTATTTCATCCTCAATATATGCTCCCATTTCGTAGGCGTTTTCTCTTTGGGTTATAACACTTTTTATATTTGGATTATTTCCTGGATCTAATTCACCTGGATTGATATTATATTTGATACCATCGAGACCGACTTCTAGTTTGTGTTTACCTTTGAAATAATTAAGATTTGTTTTTACTTGTTTGTAATCAATACCCGATAGGATTTTTACCTTATTATCAGAGTTTAATTCAGGCAAGATGGTGGTTGGAGCATAGTTTGATGAAATAAACTTTGTCTGAAAATTCAAATTGTTGTTTATGGCATAAAACCAATTCAAAGTATTATTAATGGTTCGGTATTGATATTGGGTATTCGTTGAATTTATCTCGTTTATAGAGCCCAGTATTTCGGTTTGAAAAAAGTCGGTGCTATAATAGGTGCTGAGCGTGAAGGTATTCTTATTGTTTGGTCTAAAGAAAATTTTAGAGGATCCGTCACCGAATTTTGCCTTGATATTGTCCAATTTCTTAGATGCCAAGGGCAAAAGAAAGTCATTAAATGCGGCCCTTGCAGACAAAGAAATTCCCAATTTGTCCTTAATAATAGGCACATCCATTTTAAGTCTGTTGGATACCAAGCTAATCCCACCTGCCATTTTGAATTTGTCCAGACTTGGGTTTGCCAATGTTACATCCAAAACTGCCGCAGCTCTTCCCCCAAATCTGGTCGGTACATTTCCTTTGTAAAGGTCAAAACTAGATACTGCTTCTGACGGAAATGCCGAAAAAAGCCCAAACATGTGTGTGGGATTGAAAATGGGTGCGTCATCTAAAAGAATAAGATTTTGGTCGGTGGCACCGCCTCTAATGTTTACCCCGTTTGCCGCTTCACCAACACTTGTCACTCCAGGAAGCATTTGTAGCCCTCTCAATATGTCTATTTCGCCAAGTGCCGATGGTATTTTTGTAAGAGTTTTGATGCTTAGCGTATTAACTCCTAAAATAGGCCTTTTTATGTTAGTTTCAAGATTTTTGCTGCTCACAATTACTTCCTCTAAGTCATTAGAAACCAGCAATAATTTAACATCCAAAAAGACGTCTTTGGTGTTAGGAACTGTGATTCTCCAAGGCTTGTAACCCACAAAACGAACGACTACAACGTTTTCTTTTTTGGTTGCAACCAGGCTGAATTTTCCTTTTTTATCAGTAACTACGTTGTTATCACCAAAATTTAGGTTAACATTGGCACCAATTAATGGCTCGCTAGTTAAAGAATCAGTCACCTGACCAGTGATGGTATAAAAACCCTGCCCATTGGCGAGTTTAGCAACAGATATAATGAACAAACTTAGAACAAGAGCGTTTATATTTTTCATATTTAATATTATAAGGGCCAGCCTTCGGGTTTTAGAGGAGTTCGTGTATTTGAGATAACGCAGGGAGCGTTTGGCGGTCTTGAACCATCAGGGGAAGATGGCTCATAATTTGGTAATCGACCATTAAGTGGGTAAATTGGAGTCCCTACCGCATCCAGTCTATCCACCCATATTCGTTGAATTTTGGCATTCCCAACCATAAAATACCCTCCAACGGTCTCTTTGTTATCATTTATATTCCGTAAATTTCCTATCAAAGGAGCAGGAGGAGCATCCACCAAACTACCATTATTTTGAGATTGGTTTGTCAAAATTTTTAAATACTGAAATGCCGAGGCTGACACATTTTGCTGTTTTATCTCAATCAAAAATCCCGTATCCTGATAATAAGGCACTTTTGTAATTAATCTATCTTTTATTTCTTTCCCTTGTGAAAATACATCACTCATTACGTTTAAGTCTTGGGAGTTTATGATTTCCCAACAGTTACCTTGACACCGATAATCATATTCAACAGTAGCCAGATCTGGCACTACAGTACACCTCCCAAGTGGAGCCGGGGAAGTTAGAAAAATTCCTCCAACACAAGTTTTGCAAACTGATTGCTTCTCAAACAATCTCCAACTCCAGAGAAAATTATCGCCAACAGCGGCATTGTCTTTTGTACTTAAATAAATGGTATGAGATGCTATTTTATTCGTACCCAAAGTGATTCCTTGCGGGTCAAATTTTACAGTATATCCATTTATTTCGGGTGTAGAACGCATTTCTTCCTCGGTAGATTCGTATTGGTTACCATTAACCAAGGTGATTTTTAATTTATACTTGCTTCCTACTGTGGCCTTAAAGCCCAATGGCAAATAATAAAAACCGTTGTCTTTGTAAGTACAGTTGATTTCCTCCTTACCATCTTTAATTATAACAACCTTAGCACCCGTCTCTGAGGCATATCTCACATTCCCTGTTTCGGAGGGGATAAACTTTTTAAGATTGATATACTGGTCTTTATTTGAATCATCAAGTGTGCCATCTACAATAAGAATGTTCTGGCTCGTTATAACTTCCAAATCAAATGGTTCAACGCAGGCCAAAAATGATAAACCAACGGCAAAGTATAATATTTTTGTTTTAAGTTTTTTCAAAACTAGTTCTGTTTATTCATCAATCTACCCATCCAATTGGCCTTATGGCCGTTCTTTCTCTACTTTCTATACACGGAGCAAACGGTGGTCTTGAGGTATCGTTGCCCATAGGCTCTGGTGTCACTTCACGGCCTTCAAATAGTCCTATCGCTTTTACTCCATTCAAAATTTCGTTTCTTTGAATTACAAAAAGTTTGGTAGTTTTTGAACTAACCATAAAGACACCTCCAACAGGCTCTGTTTTATCCTCTGTATTTCTTATATTACCTATTAGGCCAGCTGGTGGTGTGTCTGCCAAAGTACCATTGCGTTGGGTTTGATTAACCATTATGTTAAAATAATCAAACGCCGATTTTGATATGGAATACTGCTGCACCTCTAACAAAGAGTTTCTGAATTGGTAGAAGGGAATATTAGCTATTAGTCTACCTTTAATGGTTTCATCTGTTGTAAATAGGTCAGACATGATGTTCACCTGATCGCTAAATTTAATGTCCCAACAGTTAGAAACACAGAGGTAGTCGTACGTGACACCTCTTCGAATCAGATTTTGGTCATCCACACATCTACCCAAAGGTGCTGGAGTGGTAAAAAACCTTCCACCATTGCAGCTTCTGCAGTAGCTTTGCTTTTCATAAAGTTTCCATTGCCACAGATAATAATTGGCCGCCTTTGAGTTATCTCTGGTATCTAAAAAAATTCGGTGACCATCGATTTTTTTTGACAAATAATCTATTTCTTTCGAAGCAAACTGCGAATATATTTTCTCTATCGGAGCTACCACACTTGCAGTTTCAACAGTGGATTCATAGCTTTTTCCATCAATCAGAATTTTTAATTGATATGATACTCCATTTTTTGAGCGGAAATTTTTGGGTAGTAAATATTTACCGGCTGAGGAATAGGGACAGTCAATAACAGTAGAATTTCCTTCTTTGATTTGAACTTTCGCATTTTCAACATTGAAATATACAATATTGTTAGGTTCGGGAATATTTCTTTTAATTGTTACGTACTGAAGTGAATCATAGTCGTTTATATCAGCCTCTACAAATAATATTTCCTTCTGGCTTCCAAAATTTAAATCATAAGGCTCCACACACGCCAAAACCATCAATCCAATAGCCGCAAATAATAATTTTATCCTATAATTCATTAAAATATTTAAAGTTCTCAAATCTACTGAATTTGAGGCATATCTACGAAGTTTATTTCAAAAAGAAGACATATCTGCCTATAAAAGATGGTATTGTGTAGATATTTACGATAGATTATTTTAGCATAAAATCTTGTTTTTTTAGACCAGTCCTGAAAAATACAATGCCGAGATAGAAAAGATCTATACATATAGTGGTTTGAGGATGCCTTTTAATGTCACTCCAGGCTTCTTTCATTTCGTCAGACCAATAGATATCGTCAAAAACGAAACAGGCATTTTGGCTTCGGTAGGCAAGACAAGTTTCGAAATATGCTAGTGTTGGTTTTTTTTTGTGATTGGCATCAAAAAAAACAAAATCTATTAATGGTAAATTCGGTAAGGTTTCAAGTAGTGTTTGATCTAAATTACCGCAAATGCTTTCAATATTTGAAATCTCAAGATTTTGAAAAGTCTTTTCTGCAATTTTAATCGTTTGAGGGCAACCATCAAAAGTATAAACTTTCGCTTCAGGATTTGCTTTGGCAAAATAAGACGTAGTAATACCAAAAGATGTTCCAAGATCGAGTATGGTTTTGTAATTATAAAAGCCTACCAAACGGAACAAAAACTGTCCCCAATATTTCGGCTTCAACGAAGTTCTAGCTATGGATGAAATGTTTTCTTTAATGTTTTTCTTCTTTCCTGCACCAAAATCTATACGCTCGATGGTTTGTTTGTTACTCAGAAGAGAATCCCTTTGCTTTTCAATCACGCTAAAATCAGACGCGACAGATTTATTTTTTAAGACTTGATTATAAAATTCAAAAACGAATGGGGAATGAATACTGTGTGCATTTCCTGCACGAAAATAATACTTCAGAAAATCTAAATACATTAATTTAGCTTGTAAGGTACCATCATTATAAATTCTGGTATAACAATAAGGAAAGTTTTACCGTCTAAAACACGCTCCATTGTATAAAATCCGTACATCTTGCCGGTGTCTGATTTAAAATTACAACCCGAAACATATTCATGAAAACTACCTGGCTCTATAACTGGTTGAAAACCAACAACGCCATCGCCGATAACCTCGTCTGAGATACCCGCCGAGTCCCAAATATACCAATGCCTTTTGAGCAATTTCATGGTAGCATCAGAATGATTTTCGATTCTGATTCTATAGGAAAAAGCATAGTGATTGCGAAGAGGATCGGAATAAAACGGTTGATATTCGGCAACAACGCTCACTTTGATACCTTTCGTGACAGCAACTTCCATATCAATTGGATTTTTAGTTTCAAACGAAACTTTTCTATTTTTCTTTAAAAATAAAAGAATAATTTTGAATTCTATCAATGTCGATAAATAAAAGAATCCTTTATGAATATAAAACTAGAAGAATCCTGGAAAGTTCAATTACAAGATGAATTTGAAAAACCATATTTTCAAAGATTAATAAATTTTGTGAAAACAGAATATGCTGCAGGTGTCTGTTATCCTCCAGGTCGCATGATTTTTAATGCCTTCGACAGATGTTCGTTTACACAAACAAAGGTAGTGATTCTTGGTCAAGACCCTTATCATGGACCGCAACAGGCCAATGGCCTTTGTTTTTCGGTAAATGACGGCATTGGCCATCCGCCATCTCTGATAAATATTTTTAAAGAAATCAAAAAGGATTTAGGCATCGAGGTACCAAAGTCTGGTAATTTAGAACGATGGGCCGACCAAGGCGTTCTATTATTAAACGCCACACTAACGGTACGAGATAATCAGGCTGGTTCGCACCAAAAACATGGTTGGGAAGAGTTTACAGATGCCGTAATTTCTAGTCTCAACAGCCAAAAGGAAAATTTGGTATTTTTACTGTGGGGTTCTTTTGCTCACAACAAAGGTAAATTTATAGATACCAAAAAACATTTTGTGTTAAAATCCAAGCACCCTTCTCCCCTTTCTGCCAATCAAGGCGGATGGTTTGATCAACATCATTTTTCAAAAACCAACGACTTTTTGAAGAGTAAAGGCCTATCAGAAATTAATTGGTGAGAAATCTGCTTGTTTTCGAAGCATAAATATCAGCAAATTGCTCATTATACCTTAGTTTTGTTGCCATGCAAAAATATGAGATAGTAGCAACCACTTTGATGGGGCTAGAAAATATTCTCGCTCAAGAGATAGAATCATTGGGAGGAGAAAGAACCGAAAAATTAAGGCGAGCTGTGAGGTTTCTGGGTGACGATGAGTTGCTTTATAAAGCCAACATGCTGTCAAGAACTGCGGTTAGGTTTCTTGTACCTATTGACGACTTCACTGCCGAAAACGAGACGGATTTATACAACAATGCAAAATCCTTTCCTTGGGAGAAAGTGCTACATTTAAGCCAGACATTTTCAATAGATGCCACCATAAGTGGAAACCATTTCAGCAACTCTCATTATGTGGCTTTGAAAGTTAAAGACGCGATTGCCGACAGATTTAGAGAAAAAAAAGGCAAAAGACCAGATGTCGGCAAAGACAATCCAGATATCGTGATAAATATACATGTTACTGGTAGCGAAGTAGTTATATCTTTAGACTCTTCAGGGCTGAGTTTGGACAGACGAGGATATAGAAAGAAATCAAATGAAGCACCCATCAATGAGATATTGGCTGCAGGAATAATTCTGATAAGTGGTTGGAATGCACATTTGCCATTCTATGACCCTATGGCAGGCTCGGGCACTTTCAGTATAGAGGCGGCACTTATCGGGACCAAAACACCGCCAAACCTTAGCAGAACATTTTGTTTCCAAAACTGGCGTGATTTTGATTCCGCCCTTTTTAATAAAGTAAAAGCTGAATTGAAATCTCAGATCGTTGATCCTGATCTTAAGATTTTTGCGAGAGACATATTATCTAAAAATCTAGAAATTATTGCTGAAAATGCCGAAATAGCGGGTGTCGACGAATACATAAACCTAAAAAAGGCCGATTTTTTTGAAACAGAGCCAATTACAGACTCGGGAATCGTTTTCCTGAATCCGCCCTATGGAGAAAGAATGAAAATGGATGATGTTTTTGATTTTTATAGCAGAATTGGTGATACGCTAAAACAAAAATATGCGGGCTTTGAGGCTTGGATGATAAGTTCAGACAAAGAAGCAATAAAGAAGGTTGGTTTGCGGGGCGAGCAGAAAATCGACTTGCAAAATGGCGGTCTAGATGCAAGACTACTGAAATATGAGCTTTATAGGGGCAAAAAATAAGGCCACTCTCATGTAAAAGTGGCCTTATAAACTTGAAATTGGGATTGCTTATTTTATAAGACTAAATAACCTACTCCATCTTATTTTGTTCAATAATCCGCCATTGGCATCTATGGACATCCAGATGAAAACTGCCTTACCCACAATATGGTCTGCCGGCACAAATCCCCAAAATCTAGAATCGTCTGATTCGTAGCGGTTGTCGCCCATCATAAAGTAATAATCTTGTTTAAAAGTATACTCGTTTACTTGTTTGCCGTCTATAAAGATTTTACCATTTTTGTATTCAGCATTTTCATTGAGGTCGAAAACCGTAATTACTGATTTATACATGGCAATATTCTTATCAGTAAGTTGAATTGTCATGCCTTTTTTCGGAACAGTAAAGGCTTCAAAATTATCTCTATTGTTTGAAAATAAAGTGGTTTGATGCGGAAATGCATTGTAATTCTGATCTGTGGTATCGCCTTTGGCTATAACATCAGGGAAGATGTTCGTCACAAAGTCATACTTTTTCAACTCCGCTAAGGCCGCTTGTGTGGCGTTTATAGAATAGTAAATCTTTCCAGATTCCGAACGCTCTCCTTTGTTTTCAATACCAAGTTTTTCAAACAACTTTTCATTTACATTGGTATTAGTTTCAATTTTGTAGTATTTCTGCGTGCCTGGGGCATCTTCAAATTTCTTGTTGTTTACAAAGACTTCGGTGTTTCTAATTTCTACTACGTCTCCACCTGTACCTATGCATCTTTTTATATAGTTGGTTCTCAGGTCCACCGGATATTTGTCAAAACCACCATACGGATCTGGTCTCTCTGGGCATCCAGGATAGTTAAATACCACCACGTCGCCACTTTTCACGGAAGTAAAACCAGGTAATCTGAAGTTTGGAATCTGAATGGCATCAGAATAGGAAGGGATTTCTGTAAACCAAATTTTCTGATGTGTTAGAGGTACTTGAAGGATAGTTTTTGGAGTTCTAGCTCCATAATGTACTTTCGAAACGAAAAGAAAATCGTTTATCAATAAACTCTTTTCCATTGAGCCTGTGGGAATTGTATACGCTTCTAGAAACAATCCTCTGATAAGTGTGGCGGCTACAACTGCAAAAAGCACTGAGTCCCACCACTCACGCATCGCCGATTTTTGTTTTTTAGGTTTCTTATTTTCTTGTTCTGCCATGAAAAATTAGTTTCAATTGAATTTTTACAAAAATAAATAAAATACGCCAAAAGCTCTAAATTAATTGCTTGATTGGCAAAATATCGTGATTAATCCACGGAATCGATGATGGCATCAAAATCATTCTCCATGTCTTTGAATCTATCCACTACCTTTTTAAGGAAATTATCACCTAACATTTCTTCAATATCTTCTTCGCCCGATACATCGAACTCAGAAACTTTGTAGATTTGCTCAAACATTCCGGCTTCAAACTTTATAATATACTTATTGTTGAATTGATAAAGCTCTGCTTTACAGAAATCGTTCTCAATATTTTTTACAAACCTCATGAAAAAGTTATTAATTATTGTCCTTTTAATGCCATTTTTTTGGGCCTGCAAAGGTAACAAAGAATCTTCTGAATTTTTTAAACGCGGAAATTTTCATTTCAAAAAAAATGAACTTGACAAAGCAGAACATTTTTTCTCTGAGGCTATCAAAAAGAATCCAGAATTTGCTGATGCTTACAACAATCGCGGTGTTGTATATCTGAAAGTGGGTAGAACCGACGAAGCCCTTAAAGATTTTGAAAAGGCAGTTTCTCTTGACAATTCTTTTGTTGATGCTAAGCTCAATCTCGGCCGATTGTACAGCGAAATAGGTAAAACCACCGAAGCCGAAGGTTTATATAAGTCCATTGAAAGAAAAATGGAGAAGTCGAGTGAATTTTATAATTTTTTTGGACAAAACTTTATCAGGCTGAATCACTTTGAGGAAGCTGAACAAATGATTTCGAAATCACTGGTAATAAATCCAAAGAATATTGAAGCTTTGACCAATATTTCATACCTCAAAACAATTACAAATCAAACCGAAGAGGCACGCAAATATTTGGCAAAAGCAAAAGCCATTGATGCCGAAAATGCTGTGGTTTTAAACAATATAGCGGTTTTGGATGGTAAAGAAAGGGATTTTGATGGTGCAATAAAAAACCTGCTTATTGCCGAATACAAGGAGCTCAATAACATTATATATATCAACAATTTAGCTTTATTTTATTTTGAAAGTGACAAGTACTTTCTTGGTAAAGAAAAGCTAGAAAAAGCCATGAAGATTGATGATAAAAATCCTTACACCCTGCGAAATCTAGGAATACAGGCCTATTTAAACAAGGATTTTGACAAAGCTCTTGAAATATTTACAAACTTAGAAAAAGCAAACCCCGAAGTGGATTACCTATATTATTACCTCGGAAAAACTCTCATGGCAATGGCTAATAGCAAAAAGGCTTGTGATAATTTTAAAATTGGGGCTAAATTGAAAGACCATTGGAGTGAAAAATATGCGATAAATTGCCGTTAGTTTTTTTTCTTAAGAAAGTCTATGTTTCTTTTCAGGCCTTCCAGTTTGGTGCGTTTTACTGCTGAATTTTTAAAAGTTTCAGCGAAAATTTCCTGGGTAATCTCTTCCCAATTTTTCAATTCTTTCAGTTTTTCATTCGGCAAGAATTCCGGTGTTTTATGCGGTTTTGCAAACGAGTTCCATGGGCATACGTCTTGGCAAATATCACAACCGAATACCCAATTTTCCATTTTATCTTTGAATTCGGTCGGAATATTTTCCTTTAGTTCTATAGTCAAATAACTAATGCATTTGCTGCCATCCACCACATAAGGTTCAGTTATGGCGTCTGTAGGACAAGCGTCAATGCAAGCGGTGCAAGTGCCACAATAATCTTTTATTGGACCGTCGTAATTGAGTTCGATATCACAGATTATTTCACCAATGAAAAAGAAACTACCTATTTTTCTGTTGATGAGATTGCTGTGCTTTCCAATCCAACCCAATCCTCCCTTTTTAGCCCATACTTTGTCCATAACGGGTGCTGAATCTACAAAAACACGGGCATTGAAATCTCCAAATTGGGTCTTTAGTTCGTCCACCAGTTGTTTCAGTTTGTCTTTTATAACAAAATGATAATCAACACCATAAGCATATTTAGATATTTTGTATTGATGCTCCGTGATTTCCTTTTCGGGAAAATAATTAAGAATAACCGTAATGACAGATTTAGCTCCATCTACAAGAAGTCTCGGATCAAGTCTTTTGTCAAAATAATTGGCCATGTAAGCCATTTTACCATTGTAGTTTTTGCTCAGCCAAGTGTCTAAAAGCCTAGCTTCGTCTTCTAAAAAGTCAGCCTTAGAAATACCACAAAAATCAAATCCAAGGGCTTTAGATTTGGTTTTTATGAGGTTAGTATTTCTTTCTTTCTGCAATTCCTTTAATTTTTATCAAAAGTAGTTTGGTTTATTTTCAGAGCAAAGGTTTTTTATTATCTATTTTGACAACTATTTTTGTAGATATCATTACATATTAAGTGTATGAGTCTTATAAAACGTGCCGCTATAATTTTTCTTCTCGTTGGTTTATCCTGCCAAAGACCACCAGATTTACCTCCGTTTGACATTACAGCCACGGTTCTTGACAACAGCATATCTGTTCGTTTGGATTGGCCCCTCATTGATGATGACAGAATAGGGCCTGTGCGTTATGATTTATATTTGGGGAATACACTTGTGGCGAGTAATTTAAATGCTAATACATTTACAATTAGTAACTTAAGTTATAATACTACCTACTCTGGCACCTTGATCGGTAAAAACCTGGCCGGGGATACTGAATCAGCACCATATACTTTTACAACTGGCAAGGAGTATATAGCAATACCTGACGCTGCTCTAGAACAGGCCCTCATAACGGCCGGATATGACACTGAAGGCATTGCTAATGGAAAAATGATAAAGGTAGACGCTCTGTTGGTAAAAGTGCTTAAAGCGGCGGGCATGGGAATTTCGAATATGGAAGGAATTCAACATTTCGTAAATCTCGAATATTTGGATATCTCCTCTAATTCGGTGGCTCAATTGAATTTGGGTCAAAACCCCGACTTGACCGAATTGAATGTTGCTTCTAATTTGCTGACCAATCTCGATCTCTCGCCAAATACCAATTTGAAAATATTGAGGGTATCTAAAAATAGACTGAACCAATTAAACGTAACACAGAATGTCCAACTGGAGGTTTTAGTGGCTGACAACAACCTACTGAGTAGCATAGATATCAGTAGAAATACAGCTCTGAAAATACTAGGTTTGAGTTTTAATAGCCTTTCTCAAATAAATTTGTCGGCCAATGCAGTTTTGAATGACCTTGATTTGAGTAATAACCCAATAACTGGTCTTAGTTTGTCGGGCGTCTCCGTGCTTGAAAACTTAGCTTGTCAATCTTGTAGACTTGGAGGTTTGGGAATAGGTAACCTTACTAATTTAAAACACCTTGATGTGTCATTCAACACTATTTCAAGCCTGAGTTTGACAAATAACACCGCTTTACGGACTTTGGATGTCTCCAGCAACAGACTTACTGGCCTAAACATCAAAAATAATCCGAATTTAATCCTTCTGAAAACAGAAAATAACAATAATCTTTCTCAAATTTGTGTTTCGAATGTAGCCGCAGCCATTGCAAATGAGGACTGGGTGAAGGATGCATTCACTATTTATAGTTCAAATTGTAATTAAAATAAAATGACTTACGCTACAACAGAAATAACCAGTGCTGAGATTTTGTCAGACAATCCTGTTCATCAACGACTATATTTTCCTTATGAAATGGCCGCAAAAATCATAAGTGGCAAAGTTCTAGAACTAGGTTGTGGTTGGGGACGTGGTGTAGAAAAATTGGTGAATAGTTGTGACCATTTTACGGGTTTAGATAAAAACGAGCCACTCATCAAGGCACTTCAAGAAAAGTATCCGAAGCATTATTTTAATACTGTTAACCTTCCATTTTTATCTGAATTTGCAGATAATACTTTTGATTTTATAGTTACTTTTCAAGTTATAGAGCATATTCAAGACGATCATAAGTTTTTGCAAGAAGCACACCGAGTTCTAAAGCCGGGTGGTAAAATATTGCTTACTACGGTAAATAAAGAATATTCGCTGAGCCGTAATCCATGGCATATTAGAGAATATAAGACAGAAGAACTGAAAAGTTTAATGTTGAAATATTTCAAAACACTTGACGCCAAAGGAGTTGGTGGAAATGGCAAAGTTTGGGAATATTACGCCCAAAACAAAGCTTCGGTGAATAAAATTATGCGTTGGGATATACTTAATCTACAGCACAATCTTCCGGCATGGATTCTTAGAATTCCTTATGAAATTCTGAATAGATTTAATAGAAATAAACTTCTGCAACAATCTGAAGGTTTGGCTGCTGAAATCAATTGGGACGACCATTACCTTAGTGAAGAGCCGGAGAAATGTATTGACTATTTCTTTGTAGCCACTAAATAATGCATCTTTACATTCATATTCCGTTTTGTAAAAAGGCTTGTTATTATTGTGATTTTCATTTCAGCACCAATCTTTCTTTGAAAGATAAGATGGTGGACGCCATTTGTAAGGAAATTGAGCTTCAAAAAGATTATCTTCAAAACAAGAAACTACAAACCATCTACTTTGGTGGTGGTACCCCTTCCCTATTGTCTGGTCAGGATTTTGAGCAAATATTCAGTGCAATTTCAAGATTCTTCGATATTTCTTCTTTAGAAGAAACTACTATTGAAACAAACCCAGATGACATCAACTTAGCAAAAATAAATGAGTGGAAAGCCACGGGTATTGACAGAGTAAGTTTGGGAATTCAGACTTTCGACAACGAACTGTTGAAGTTTATGAATCGGGCTCATGATGCGAACCAAAGTACCAATGCCTTAGAATTGCTTCTAAGTAATAATCTAGAAAACATCACTATAGATTTGATTTATGCCAAAAATGCGAAAGAATTTGATATAGAAAAGCAAAATGATATTCTAAGAAAGGATTTAGAAATTGTTGTGCCATACAATTTGAGTCATATTTCGGCTTATAACTTAACCATTGAAGATTCCACAGTTTTTGGAAAATGGTTGAAACAGAAAAAAATTGAGCCTATTGGAGAAGATTATGCTGCAGAGCAATATGAAATTTTAGTGAGCAGTCTTACAGCTCAAGGTTTTGAGCAGTATGAGGTTTCTAATTTTGCCAGAGGTAAAAAATATGCGATTCATAACTCAGCTTATTGGAAAAATGAGGAATACCTTGGGATTGGCCCTTCTGCCCATTCATATAATCTAGTTTCTAGACAATCAAATATTTCTAATAATGCTAAATATATTGGTGCTATTGAATCTGGAAAAGTGCCTTTTTCGATAGAGAATCTTAGTATTTCTGACAAAGTGAATGATTATCT
This sequence comes from Leadbetterella sp., assembly GCA_035299025.1. Classification (GTDB taxonomy): domain Bacteria; phylum Bacteroidota; class Bacteroidia; order Cytophagales; family Spirosomataceae; genus Leadbetterella. The sequence goes on along the minus strand of DATGXK010000007.1, from coordinate 947,790 downwards.
ACTGTGCGGGCTTCGAACAATTTGGGGAATTGACATAAAAAAAATATCCCAAATAGTTGGAGAAATTCCGCCTACTTTTTGGGATATCTTAAATGTTTTGAAAAATCAAAATCTATTAATTCAATCCGAAGACACTATCAAAATTACTACACAAGGAAGAATTTTTTCAGATAAAATAGCCTCCGATCTATTTTTTGATTAGTAATTATTCGGCTACACAAACTTCTTCATAAACCGCAGCCAAATGGCCACCAATCATTTGTGCTGAGCGACCTTCAATATGGTGTCTTTCTACAAAATGTACCAATTCGCCGTCTTTAAACAAAGCGATAGAGGGAGATGATGGAGGCAAAGGAATATACTCACGCATACGTTGCGTAGCATCTGTATCAACACCAGCAAATACCGTAACCAACTGATCTGGCTTGATTTCTGACATTTCAAGAGAAAGCTTCGCTCCTGGACGGCAGGTGCCGGCTGCACAGCCACACACTGAATTTATAACTACTAAAGCAGTACCTTTTTGATTGGCCATAAATTGGTCAACTTCTTCGGCTGTCTGCAACTCTTTGAACCCTACAGAGGTAAGGTCGGCTTTCATTGGTGCTACTAAATGAGGAGGATACATTGTTTCTAAATTTTATTCCCCGACCCCTACGGGGGAGTTTTTAAAATCAACAGCGTTTTTGGAGGGGTGTACTCAAAAAAGCTTTTTTATAAAAATCCTAACTCTAATTTCGCTACTTCGCTCATCATTTCTGTACCATAAGGAGGATCAAAAGTTAGCTCTATGCTTACATCGTTTACTCCTTCTACCTCTCTAATTTTTTGTTCTATTTCAACAGGAATAGATTCTGCTGAAGGACATGATGGAGAAGTAAGTGTCATGAGCACGTACACATTATTGATAGGAAATATCTTAATGTCGTAAATAAGGCCCAACTCATAAACATCCACCGGAATCTCGGGATCATATACCTGTTTTATAGCTTCTATGACCTTGGCTTTCATTTCTTCTTCTTGCGTATCCATATCAATTAGGTTTTAAATACTTTTTAAAAACACAATGAATTTTAATTAAGTTCTTTATTTTTCAAGACTTTGATAAGCCAATGCATACGTTTTCATTTGCTTTACCATTGAGGCGAGGCCATTTGAACGTGTTTGTGCCAGATGGCTCGTAAGGCCTGTTTTTTCAATAAAATACAAATCCGCGTTTAATATCTCTTCTGGAGTATGATTTGAAAGTACCTTTAAAAGCATATTTACTAGACCTTTCACTATAATAGCTTGGCTATCGCCTTCAAACACTACCACACCGTTCTCAAATTTGGCACTAAGCCAAACCACTGACTGGCAACCCTTTATGATATTATCTTCTGTCTTTAAATCTTCCGACATAGGACTTAGTTTTTTACCTAAGTCTATAATATATTCGTATTTACCTTCCCAGTCGTCGTCAAAAAGTTCAAACTCTTCAATAATCTCATCTTGCAACTCATTTATACTCATGACTATGACAATAACTTTTTAACTTTCAAAATACCTGCAATCAAAGCATCTATTTCTTCAAATGTATTGTAAACCGAAAACGAAGCTCGTGCTGTACCTAAAATACCAAGTCGCTGCATTAATGGCTGCGTACAATGGTGGCCGGTTCTTACCGCAATACCTTGTTGATCTAAAATAATACCAATGTCTTGCGGATGAATACCATCTAAAACAAACGAGACCACACTTACTTTTTCTTTGGCTTTCCCGACAATTGTTAGACCTCCTATCTGTTCAAGTTGCTTAGTAGCGTAGTTCAGTAGTTCGTTTTCATGTGCTGCAATATTGTTTTTACCAATGGCTTGAATGTAATCCAGGGCATACTTAAACGCCACAACATCCGCAATGTTTGGTGTGCCCGCCTCAAACTTATAAGGTAAGTCGGCAAAAGTGGTCTTTTCAAAGGTTACTTCTTTGATCATCTCGCCACCACCTCTGTACGGCGGCATAGACTCTAGCAATTCTTTTTTGCCATAAAGAACACCGATGCCTGTAGGACCGAACAATTTATGAGCAGAAAGAGCATAAAAATCGGCATCTAGTGCTTGTACATCAATATCAATGTGACTACTCGCTTGTGCTCCATCTATCAAAACTTTGGCTCCAACAGCATGAGCTTTATCGATAATGGCTTTGATCGGATTGATGGTACCTAAGGCATTAGAAACATGCACCACAGAAACAAATTTCGTTTTTTCTGAAAGTAGTTTCTCGTACTCTTCCATCAGTAATTCACCATCATTATTGATTGGAATTACCTTTAAAACACAACCACACTCTTCGCAAAGCATTTGCCATGGAACAATATTGGAATGGTGCTCCAGTGTTGAAATAATTATTTCGTCACCTACACTTAGAAATTTTCTTCCATAACTACCTACTACCAAATTTATACTATCTGTGGTGCCATAGGTAAAGATTATCTCCTCAGTAGATTTGGCATTCAGAAAAGCTCTTACAGATTTTCTTGTTTCCTCAAATCCCGCCGTTGCTTTTTCCGCCAAATGGTGAATACCTCTGTGAATATTGGCATTGTAACCTCTGTAATAATCACTGAGTGCGTCTAAAACCTGAATAGGCTTTTGGGTAGTAGCGGCGTTGTCAAAATATACAAGCTTTTTACCATTAATAGACTGGTCTAAAATAGGAAAATCTTGTCTTATTTTATTTATGTCGAGTTTCAAAGTAATCTTTGTTGTAAATAAATCTCTAACAAGAATTTATTTGAGTTTGCTTTCAATCATAGTATCCAACATTTCTCTTAGTTCCTCAATTTTGATTTGAGAAACTACATCTTCTGCAAAAGCAACTAATTGCAATCTCACAGCCTCTTGTTTCGGAATACCTCTCGATTGCATATAAAAAATCGCTTCATCGTTTAGTTTTCCTGTTGTAGTGCCATGAGAACACTTTACATCATCTGCCCAAATTTCCAGCTGTGGCTTACTATTCATTGTAGCAGAATCTGAAGTGATTACATTTCTACAATTCTGATAAGCGTTGGTTTTCTGAGCGTCTTCTCTAACGAAAATTTTCCCATTGAAAACACCTGTTGAACTATCCATTAATACACCTTTGTAAAGTTCGTTACTTTCACAATTCGGCATCTTGTGGTCTACAAGTGTATGGTTATCAATGTGTTGTTTTCCGTTTGGTATATAAAGGCCATACATGTGATTATCTATGTATTGACCATTCAAGACTAAGTTTAAATTGTTACGAACAAATCCGCCATTTAGCGTAACTGTGGCAGAATAGAAGTAGCTTTTATCCTCTTGATTGACCTGTGTAGTACCCACGTGATAACTCTGGTCATTTTCATCTTGAATTTTGTAATAATGAGCGATGGAGTCTTTATCTACAAATATCTCAGTCACAAGATTGGAAAAAGCGGTATTGTCGCCGCTGGTCTGGAAAATTTCAACAATTTTGGCTTCAGAATGTTTCCCTACCACTATAAGATTGTGAATGTTCAAAGCAATATTTTGACTTTTTACATCAGAAATATATCGAATCACTATTGGACTCTCAAGCACATAATTATCCTCTATTACTATAACACTTCCGGAGCTTGAAAGTGCATTATTGAGTGCAGAGAGGCCCTCTTTGGCAGTTTCGACATACTTTCCGTAATGTTTTTCTATCACCTCGGGTATTTCGTCAACGGCAGTTTCAAGAGTTAAAACCTTGACTTTAGGAGTGTTTCCAATTTGAGAAAGTTGCTCGTTGTAAACACCATTTACAAAACAAATAGAGATTCCTTTCAGATTTGCAAAAGGTAAAGCAGTTAAGTCAGATTTCGTAAAATTCGATTCAGAAGTAAAACTGAATTGGACTTTATCTAAGTTTTTGAGATTGGAATATTTCCAATCCTCGTTTTTAACTGTTGGAATTCCCAAAGCTTTGAATTGCTCAAAAGCACCTTTTCTGATTGTGTTAAAAACAGAACCACTTTTACCATTGAGACTTTTTTGAATATTTTCAAATTCAGCCTCAAATTGGGCTTGAATATTTTGAAATGACATTTTTTTTAATTTAATGAATTAATTATCAAACCATTGATGCTTCTAAGGCATCGGCTTCAGATTTAATCCAATCGTAGCCTTTTTCTTCAAGTTCCAGAGCTAATTCCTTTGTACCAGACTTTACAATTTTACCTTTGTATAAAACATGCACAAAATCCGGAACAATATAATCCAATAATCTTTGGTAGTGGGTAACTACAACAAAGGACCTTTCAGGTGATCTCAATTGGTTGACGCCATCTGCCACAATTTTCAACGCATCTATATCCAAACCAGAATCTGTTTCGTCCAAGATACCCAATGTAGGCTCAAGCATGGCCATTTGAAATATTTCGTTTCTCTTTTTTTCGCCGCCAGAAAAACCTTCATTGAGAGACCTTCTAAGAAGTTGGTCATCTATTTTTACGGTTTTTGCTTTTTCTTTCATCAATTTCAGGAATTGAGCAGCATCTAGCGGCTCTTTTTCGTGATATTTTCTGATTTGGTTAATGGCAGTTTTCAGGAAGTTGATAGTTGTAACACCCGGAATCTCTACGGGATATTGAAAAGCTAGGAAGATTCCTTCAGCCGCTCTTTCTTCTGGGGCAAGGTCTAACAAATCTTTGCCGTTGAACTCCACTGTTCCGCCAGTTACTTCGTAGTCTTCTCTTCCGGCCAAAACAGAGGCCAAAGTACTCTTTCCAGAACCATTTGGACCCATTATAGCATGAATTTCACCTGGTTTTATTTCCAAATTTATTCCTCTAAGTATCTCTTTACTTTCTACTCTTGCTTGTAAATTACTGATTTTCAGCATAAATGAATATATCCCTTTAATTATGGTACAAAGATAATTTATTAAATTTTAATAATAATCATTATTTTTAATAACTCTAAATAAGCTTTGCTTGTTCCAAGTAATGCGTATTTTTATTTTTTTTAAACCAAAAGTGTGGTTAAATCGTATTTAAAGAAAAGAAAAAATTATGAAAACAGGATTTTTAACCTTATTTGCTTTGTGCTCACTTGCAGTGGCTTGTGCACAAAAAAACAAGGATAATTGCAACATTGCAAAGGTAAAAAAAACGGAGAAAGAGTGGAAATCAGTTTTGACCCCGCTTCAATTTAACGTGACACGCCAGTCGGGTACAGAGCGTGCTTTTACAGGTATTTATTGGGATAATCACGCAAAGGGAGTTTATAAATGTATTGGCTGTGGTTTGGACTTGTTTTCGTCAGACACAAAATTTGAGTCGGGCACCGGTTGGCCGAGCTTTTGGAAACCAGTGGATCCCTGCAGCGTAGAGGTTGGCACTGATGCAAGTCTTGGGATGGTACGCGACGAAGTCAAATGCAAAAGATGCGATGCTCATTTGGGTCACGTTTTTGATGACGGTCCAAAGCCTACTGGTTTAAGATATTGCATGAATTCGGCGAGCTTGAAATTTGTTGCTCTTAAGTAGCTTTATGAAACCGCAAAGACACTAGGTCGCAAAGTTTGTTTTTTGCCTCTTTGTGCCTTTGCGGTAATAAATCACAACCTTGGTGCTGCGGGCTTATTTGGAATATCAAAATTATTTGCTCCTTTTACTTTAACTTTTCTTTTGTATACTTTATCATGAACTGAAGCGTACAAAATGTCAAAATTTGTTCCTCCAAAGCAAAGATTTGAAACCTGTCCTTTTGTTTTTGGCAATGGTAAAATTGCATTGACTCTTCCCAATTGATCCATAATTTGAATTCCACTCAAAGATGTCACGTATATCCTACCGTCTCTATCGCATTTAATTCCATCGCTCCAAGCGTTTTCATCGGTATCTCTTACGTGTAACCATCCAAATTTTTGTTTGTTGGTCAAAGTACCATCTGGCAATATGGAATATATCCAAACCCAATGAGAGGCAGATTCTGTCACATATAGTTGTGTCTGGTCGGGAGAAAAACAAAGGCCGTTGGCAAATTTTAGTCCTTCGTCCAATACAACTTTTTCTCCATTGGGTCTCAATAATAACAGTTTGCTTGGTTTTTCTCTACCGTCAGGTTGAGTAATGTAAATATTCCCATTTTTGGCAATGGATATATCATTTCCTGGAGTTTCATCTGTAAGAGCCTTAATGAACTTTCCATTGGCATCATATTGATGAATTTGTTTGGTTGGCGGCTGCGACCAACCTCCCGTGATGGTCAGCATCTGCCCGTCCGGTCCAAAAGTGGTGCCACTTGCTTTTTTGGCATCCTCTACGTAGATTTCTGGTTTGCCAGCAGCGTTTATTTTATAAGTTTTAGAATTAGGTATGTCCTGAAAAAACACTTCTCCTTTCGCATTTACGGCTGTACCTTCGGTAAACCCGTAGTTTTCACCAACCAATTCCCAATCTTCATTTTCTATCAGAATGTCTTTTAAGAATTGATTTTTAGACTGCCCTGCTTCTATTTTCTTGGGATAATCTCTCCAAAGCCAACGCATTGCTTCGGCAAAAACAGCGGTTCCATGCTGTCCATTGTGACCTCCTTCGCCCCATAAGTGCTTCACATCATAACCCGCAAAGGTCAAGGCCCTTTCCATGGTTTCGTTGGCTTTCCACCAGTCTCCAGCGTAAATATTGAGGTCGTTTGAGCCATCTTGAAGAAATATTCTCAGTGGTTTTGGTTCGTGTTTTCTTACCAAAATATCATATCTGTCAGCTCCTCTCAAGCCTACGTAAGTACCTATCGCACTGAAGACTCTTGAAAATTCTTGAGGTTTTTCCCAAGCTGCCGTAAAAGCACAAACAGCACCACTGCTTGAGCCGCCAATGGCTCTGTCGTTTCCATTTTTAGATAAAATAATTGCTCGGCCATTGCTACTTTTTTGTTTTTCTACTTCTGGCAAAACTTCTTCCAAAAGAAAGCGGGCATAATTCTCTCCTAAACCATCATATTCGTAACTCCTGTTAAATCTATTTAGGGCCAAATCAGTGTTTTGAGCTTTTACCTGGCCGGGTGTAATGAAAACACCGATCGTTACAGGCATTTCTTTTTGATGAATTAGATTATCAAAAACCGTCGGGGCTTTCCATTGAATTCCATCCTGATTTACATAAACACATGCTGGTTTTTTGCCATCGTATTGTACTGGTATATAAATACTTACTTCTCGGGTAGTACCAGGAAAAATCTTTGAATTTTCAAAAGTAAATTTTATGATTTCACCTTTTGGTACACCTGCTTTTTCAATAGAAGCTACGTCTGTAGGGTATGACTCTGGGGTATTTTGCCCGAAGGCTTTACCTACAAGAAGTAATAGGAGAAATGTGATATTTCTTTTCATTATTTAAGTTTAAAGGTTGAATAATTTGGAAATCAGTCTCTTCGAATGATTTCTTTGACTGCAATTTATCAATTTCGGAATCAATTATCTATTTCGATGGTAATTTTCTTGATTGTATGCTTTAGATTTGATAATTGATTTAATCAAAAAAGAGATTTTGGAAACCAGAAAAATTAAAGTGGGTGTAGTTCAGGCCACACCAGCTTTGTTCGACATAGAGAAAACAATAGAAATTGTAATTTCGTGGATAGAAAAAGGAGCAAAAGAAGGCTGTGAATTGTTGCTTTTTCCAGAGTCGTTTATACCTTGTTATCCCCGTGGACTAACTTTTGATGCGGTTATTGGCCGACGTTCGGATAAAAGCCGTGACCAATGGCTCAAATACTGGAATGGCAGTCTGGATTTGAATCCTGAAAGTACATCTGCGAAACATGTTTCTAGATTAAGCGAAGCCATAAAAAAGGCTAATATTTTTGTTGCTTTGGGAGTAACTGAAAAAGAATCGCTCGGTGGTTCCTTACATTGCTCACTTTTATATTTCGGTAAGGATGGAAATTTGCTTGGAAAACACCGAAAGCTAAAACCAACAGGCTTAGAAAGATATGTTTGGGCTGAAAGTGATGGTTCAACACTTACTACTTTGGATACTGAAATAGGCAAGATCGGTGGACTAATTTGTTGGGAAAACTATATGCCACTGGCCAGAATGGCCATGTACAACAAAGGCGTGGAGATTTACCTCGCTCCCACTGCTGACAGTCGTGAATCTTGGCAGTCTACTATGCAGCACATTGCTTTGGAGGGCAGATGCTTTGTTTTGGCGGCCAATCAATTTGTTAGAAAATCTGATTATCCAGCTGATTTAGAAGCAGATTTGGTAAATGAGCCAGAAATAATGTGTGCTGGTGGAAGTGTAATTGTTTCTCCAATGGGCGAGGTTTTGGCAGGCCCATTGTGGAATCAAGAAGGATTATTAACTGCCGAATTAGATTTTACGGTTTTGGCAAAAAGTAAATTGGATTTTGAGGTAATTGGACATTATTCTAGAAATGATGTCTTTAATTTTAGTGTAAATAAGCAACCAGAAATCTTGAAAGTATAATCATTAGGATAAATCAAGAATTTCTTTTTTATCAAAATAATTGAGGTTTTCTCTTTCATCAAAAATATGCTTGTTATTTTTGTTGCGAACAAATTCTTTTAAATGGAAAATAATATAAAATTTCTTTACGAATACCTCAACAACGCCTCTCCTACTGGTTTTGAGTCTACTGGTCAGCAGATTTGGCTGGATTATATGAAACCTTTTATCGATGAAAATATCGTGGATGTTTACGGTACAGCCGTTGGAGTGGTTAATCCGGGAAAAGATTATAAAGTGGTCATTGAAGCTCATTCTGATGAGATTTCGTGGTTTGTAAACTATATTACAGACTCGGGGTATATTTATGTTAGAAGAAATGGCGGCTCTGACCACCAAATAGCCCCATCAATGCGTGTGAATTTACACACACGTAAAAATGGTATCGTTAAAGGTATTTTCGGTTGGCCGGCTATTCACGTTCGTGATGCAGGAAAGGAGGAAACGCCAAGCTTGAAAAATATATTTATTGATGTGGGTGCTTCTACCAAAGCAGAAGTCGAAGCCATGGGAATTCATGTGGGGACTGTCGCTACTTTTGAGGACGGTTTGATGGAATTGAACGAGAAATTCTACGTAGGAAGAGCCTTGGACAATAGAATTGGTGGTTACATCATAGCAGAGGTGGCAAGAAAACTGAAAGAGAACAAAATAGATTTACCTTTTACGCTCTACGTGGTGAATGCAGTTCAGGAAGAAATTGGTTTGCGAGGATCAGAAATGATTTCTAGAAGATTAAAGCCTGATGTTGCGGTAGTTATAGACGTAACACACGATACGCAATCACCCATGTATGACAAGAAAAAGGACGGAGATATAGCTTGTGGAAAAGGTCCAACGCTCTCTTATGGCCCGGCTGTTCAGAATAATCTTTTGAATATGATTATTGATTTGGCGGAAGAGAAGAAAATTCCTTTCCAAAGAGCTGCCGTAAGCCGTTCGACTGGTACGGACACTGATTCTTTCGCTTATTCGGCTGAAGGTGTGGCTTCTGCATTGATATCATTACCGCAGAAATATATGCATACTACCGTAGAAATGGTACATAAAGAGGATGTGCAGGCCTGTATCGATTTATATTATGAGTTTTTGTTGAATTTGAAAGCCGGTACAGATTTTAGGTATATTAAGTGATTTTTTTTGCCACGAATACACGAATGTTATTGGTGTATTCGTGGCATTTTTCTTACTCACAACCCACAACCCACAACCTTATAAATTCTTCCATCTGTTTTGGTATAAAGATAGATTTCACCGTTTGCACCTTGGCCAAATCTCAGGTCGGTTTTGTTGTTTTTACAGATATTTCTGAAATTGTCTATTTTGCCATCAAACTCTAAAGCAAACTCTTGAATATTAGTCATTTGTCCAAGATTAAGGTCTTTGTTTTCAACAAATAATACCTTGCCATTTACAATATCTCCGAAAATATACTTTCCTTTTAATGCAGGAATCTCGTTTGCTGTGTAAACATAACCAGCAGAAATAGCATAGCCTTCGTCGTGGTCATATTGTGCTGACGGCCAGGTGTAAGATTTTGTATTCCCTTTTAAATCAAACACTTGCTTCATATTCGCCTCAGGCTTTATAATAAAAGTACCTTCACGATAAGGCCAACCGTAATCCAAGCCTTTTTGGCCGATATTTAGCTCTTCTACATTCGTATGGCCAATATCAGAGATAATCATTTTACCATCATGTGACCAGTAGATTCTGTTGGGATTTCTAAATCCTCTACAATAAACTTCACCAGCCATTTCTTTATTATTTGTATTTGGATTGGAGGCTGGAATACCATAATTGCCATTTTTTGAATTGTTCCCAGCTGGGTCAATCCTCAAAACTGAGCTCCAGGGCGTAGAAAAAGAATTGCAGATAAAAGGAAAACCATTTTCAGAGGCTCCACCGTCACCAATTCCAATGTATAGCAAGCCATAATCTTCATCACCGGCTCTAGAGTTTGGATTAAATGCGATTTCTTGCATACCATGTATTTGCGAAACCATATCAATTCTGAACAGCTCTCGCCTTGTTCCTTCAAAAGTTTCAGCTTCGGGATTGTTGCTTTTCCACTCTGTCAATACCCATTGAAGTGTTACTTTGATGCTGTCCGCATAGCTAAAATCTGCTTTTCGCGACTTAGCTTTTTCCGAATGTGCCGTATAAAAAAGTCCATTTTTTAGAAATTCAGGGTGAAATGCATACGAACCCAAACCAGTGGCCAATCCTGGAACATGAATGTATTCGGGTACCATTTTCTTGAAGTCAAGGTAAGGCTTGAGTTCTTTTTCGTTAAAATGATACACTATTCCCCTCAAATCAGAGAGAAAAACTTTCTTTGGGTCATCGTTTAGCACGACCATAGTGTTAATTCTAGCCAATGGAATTTTATCACTGGTAGCAGGTGCGGTGTACAGATATTGGAGTTTTAAAGTTAATTTAGACTTTTTAATAAGTTCAGGAATTGGATTTTTTAGCCCATCTGGCGAAAGTGCTTTTCGTGGGTCCGGTTTAGACTGTTTACTGTTTATAAATGCCAGCAGATGCTCTACTTCTGCTTTTTTGAGATGAGCAAAAGCAGGCATGGCGATGGTTCTCTTATCGAAATTGGGCTCAGTAGCCATTGTTTTTTGCGGATTTTTCAGGTAGCTAATCAACCAGTTTTTATCTCTCTTTTTCATTGTCTGAGACAATTCCGGTCCAATACCATTTTGCGTAAAATTATGACAAGCAGCACATTGAATCTCGAACAATTCTTTACCTCTCTGAATGCTCTCAGCCGCCAAATTATAAGGGTTTTGTGAAAAAGAATTGTGGCCAAAAGTAAAAAATATTAGAACAAAAGCAGTTTTCAGAAATTTCTTTGACATTTCGATTTGAAGGGTTGAATATTTTCGAAAAATACATTTTTTTTCTGAGAACACATTTCTTTTCTATATTTTAAAGTAGCCTGAAAATGCAACACACGATGACACGAATATTGAAATACCACAGATTTGCACAGATTTTTTACTGAACTCTTTTAACTATTTTCTTAAACTTATCAATTAATTATTGCCACAGTGCGATTGCACTGAACATTTTAATTTTAAGTCATTGATAATTTCTTTGCTTTTTATGAAAATTGAACCTTTTGACGTAGTTTTGCATTCTGTTCTTACAATGGGGGCGACCGGTTTTGACGGCATGATGCCATTGCGAGTATAAGCATGTATGGAGTTGGTGGAAGGTCTCCATTCAAAAAATCTACCGAACAATAACTGGCAATACATCGTATGCCATGGCTGCTTAATTTCGGAGTAAATTAGCATTCGCCATCGTTCCTCTTTTGCTAACCTCTGTTGCGGGAGATAAAGGAGCGTCGAAAATAGAGAGGCGTTTTAAAGCGGACTTCTGACTTTAAAATAGTAAACGAGAAGATAAGGATTGGGTTAGGTACGTCGGACGGCTTCCCAATTTCGAAAAGTAAGACCGAATAAACATGTAGAAGGCTCGACAGTAGCCGTGTTCGGACCAGGGTTCGAATCCCTGCGTCTCCACGAAGTAAAACTCTAACTCATTTATTGATAAATAGTTAGAGTTTTTTTTATGTTAATATCCCCACTATATCCCCACAATTTATTTTTTGTAAATTTTCGGGTTTGGAAATTTTATAACAACTATCAAGGTATTGAATTAATGAAGATTTACCAAAATTTTTGGAATCTTTCAGTTGGGTATTGTATAATCGAATGAAAGTGTGCCGGTAAGTCGCACGAAAGTGTAGTACTTTAATGGTACTTGGAAAAAGGTCTGTAAAAATAGTTATTGGAATTGTTTTTTTGGGTACTTTTTCCGCAAGGCCAAGTGTTTCTATCCCTTTTAGCTATTTTTGAGACCTCTCTCCAACAATAGCCATATTTTTATTAATCCAACAATCATTTAATTCAATAATATTAAAAGCGTTTTTACCCCAATGGCATTAAGCCTTTTAGAATACTGGCGATCAATACCCCAAATATCCTCAATTTAAAGCCATTTCAAGGCCTTTATTTTACAGGTATCCAAACTATTAACCCATTGGTGGCAATAGGATGCTTTTTTGCAATCCTATTTGCAGCTTTATCAAGAGCTTTGATTGGAGCAAAACCTACGCTAATCGGTATGCTGGTTGCTTTTCTTAAATTACGAGACATTTGTTCGCCATAGCTTCTAAGGTTAATGTTTGTAGTATAGGTACTAAAATCTAAGAATGCCTCATCAATGCTATAAATTTCTATTTCTGGGCAATATGTTTTGAGCAAGTCCATTTTCCTACAGCTCATTTCGCCGTAATGTTTACAGTTGGCCGAAAATATTTTTACATGAAGCTTATTGAACAAATGTTAAAATTCGAACTCTGGAGCTACGATAGGAATGCTCACAGCCTTAACTTCATTGCTTCGAGCTATAAACAAAACTGTCCATTCGGTTTAATAATGCTCCATAACTTCTTAAATTGGCTTTCTACTAGGTAGGCATAGGAAATGTATTTAACTCGGCTCCAATGGCTCATTATAATCGGAATGCCTGGCTCACTTTCTCTGGAATATGCAACTGTGTGTCGCTGAATTCGAAAGATTGTTTTATACCTTTCATCTTTAGGCTATCTATCAACTTTTTGAAGGCTTCTTTTATGTTTTCTAGGTAGTCACCAATGTTGTTTGTAATAAGGTGTAAGCTTGTATCCCTGCAAACTCGTTCTTTTTTCTTTCAGTAGCTTAAATAACTCCATCAAGTTTCTAAACTAAAAGGCAACCGACTGTATGGTCTTTTTGTGTAATTTTGGTAGCATCTGACAAATAATCTCAAGTAATTATTGTCTTAGCTCCTTCGATTCTCCAAAAGGCCTATAATTTGCCTTCTATTTTGCCTATAACTACAATATAGACTTAGGTTCAACTAGTTGACTTTAGCACGGAATCAGTGGCTCATTTTCAAAAGAACATTTACCGTACCAATCTAAAAGAAAAACCCCAAATTTAGAGGGGTCTTTATTTTAAAATGTCAAATATTAGGACTAGCTCTATAAATTATCTACTAAATCATCAATCGCTTTTTTACATAAATCTCTTTGAGTTTTTGCAACTTGAATTTGCTCCCCATAAACTTCATAAGTATGCTTATTCATTTTACTCAAAGGTAAACCTTGATTAGCAGCAACAACACCTGCACTATTAAAATCCCTTAGTTCAATACTGTAGAATTTTTCAAAATCTTCAATGTTATCAATTTCAACTCCCATTTCATCAAATTTATCAGGATTATTAACAAATTCTTCATACATTTTGGAGATAGCTTCATTTGACAATGCTTTGAAAGCGTGGGCCGCACCTTTTTTTTGCGTAAAGCGATTACCAAGCAAGTATGAGATTTTTGGCAAAACTAAATTATGTGCTTTAGCTTTGGCAGCGAAAGTATATTTACCATAAACTGGATGGATAACCGATGTACCCCAAATAAGATTAAACAGTCCAGTTATCGCAAAAATTGATGAATCGTCAGCATTAATTGGAACTAAAAGTTTTTCTCCTCCAACAATTGCTAATTGCGTGTAAATAGCAAAACTTGGATTTGTATCAATAAAATATGTGCAAGGTCTAGATGAATCTAATCTTTTTTGTGTTAAGTTTTTAATAATACTATGAATTTTAACCCAAGGTTGATCTGCAGCAGAAAGCGGTGTAGCATCGGCTCTTTCTGACAATAGTGGAGCAATCAATTCTAAGTTTCCATCTCCAGATATCAAGTATAGGTTACCTGTAAGGTTTTGATTTACATCGGAAAGTTTTGTTATGTACTTGGTAAGATTAGCATCACCTGTTAAAGTTGCTTCAGTAATGTAACCTACTATACTTTGTGGCTCATCTTTGGAAATTAATTCCTGAAGTTTTGATTCACTTGGCTTCCCTCCACCCATTAACATAGAAGATGAATTGGCTTGTGGACACATGTCAATTACGATTATATCTCTATCTAAATTTTTTTCAGCATAAACTGAGGCGATATGAAAAGCGATTGTACTTTTTCCTACACCACCTTTATTATTCCAAATTACATAACTTTTGTTTTCCATTTTTGATATTAATTTTTGTAAATGTACAAATATTTTTCAAGGATTGCTGAAGGCAATTTTAGGCGGAATTACCCATAACTGCGAAGCTGTGAGATCGAACCTGACGATGGGCTGGCTGGCGTATAGATATGTATAATCTGATGCTATTCATTTTTGGTTGAACTTGAAGCTCTTTCCAATTCTTCAATTTCATTCTTAAATACATTATACATTCTTTTTAAAATCATTAGTAAAGTAATTAAAAATAGTGTTAGCAAGTAATAAGTAATACAAGTCGATATACTCTTTATAATAAAGTTATTGGAGTAAGTTATAAGAGTCATCAATATTGCCAAAATTGATAAAATAATTGCAAAGGATATGTTTTCTAATAATTGTTTCAAAATCAAGTTCTTAATTGCTCTACTAGCATCCCTTTTAACGATATCAAAAAGCAGAACAATTATGTTGAACATTAAGCCAACAAAAATGGAAAGGGTGGTTATTATTATGTTGGTTGCTTCGGAATTGAGCTTGATACCAATAATTGTCAGAGTTGACGTCGCAATAATAGGTAAGCCATAAAATGTTAAAAGGTCATCCCAATCCGGCTTGCCAGAATTCGCATTTATTAATGTAGAAAAATGATTCTTTACAATTTTCGATATGTTAATTTTATCTAACATGGTTAATTTCTGCTAAAAAATTCCTCTTGTAAATCGCTGATTAAGTCTCTTGCTATCTTATCAATACTTTCGAACTTTGGATGCCCGTTTGGCAACCTTTCAACATCTGAGTCAATGTCGAAATATGGTCTTAGTTGAGCAGTTTGAGACAGATCGATAGTTCTTGTATTCTTACCTAGTTTTACTTTTATTAGTTCTCGATGATTGCCATCAAACCCTAGAGATTCTAATTCTGGTAAAGTAAACAATCTTGCATTCTCATCATTCAAAAACTTTTTCGCTCTATTATTAATTCCGAAATAGTTATTGTTTTCAGCTATTATTTTTAATTCAATACTTTTAATTTTAGAGTTCTCAAAATTCAAATCAAATTTGTCTGAAATATCCGATGGAAGCTTAAATCGTTTTAAAATAACTTCTTTTATTCCTCCCTTCTCAATAAATTTCCTAGCTATTTCTTTTGAAACATATGCACTAAAATCTACCATAAGTTCCGGGTATTTTTCCTTGAAAAATCCAGAAAAGTGAGTTGTGAACATCCCGTGAATTCCAAAAACTCCAAGTCTTTGGGTTATAAAGATTCCAACGTTAGTACTATTTGGGACCCATATTAAAAAGTAAAAAGGTTTTATATCTAATTCATCAGGAGCTTTAAGGTATTTTTGTTTTCCTTCTTTATCTTTTATCTTACTTTCAACGCCATAATCTCCACTTTCAAGAATACCACTAATAATTCTATCGCCAGACGTCATTCTAATATTAGATGTAAATTGAAGTGACTTTTGCTGTATTTCACTAATAGAAATGTTTGAGTAGTATTTAATGAAGTCAGCAAAAAAAGGAATTACATCTTCATTTTCTAGGAAATTATCAAGTGAGTAAAAAAAAGATTTGTCACCTTTATTTCTAATTTGAAAAGTGTAAACTTCAAGGTTTATTTCGTATGCCATCTTAAGTCGAAATTATATTAATTTATTGTTGTAAAAAAAAACTATTCTTCCAGTCCTAGATTTCGTCTAAAACTTTTCTCTAAATTTTCAACTAAAATAGGGACTTTATTACGTATTATTTCTGAAACTTTCTTGAGTATATCATTTGTGTAAGCGGAATCATTTATTGCAAACCTCTCTTTAAATGTATAGTCCCAGAAGGCATTTTTTAACTCTTCGTTTAAATTTTCAATCAAAATTCTGGTTTCTTTATTAAAGTACAATTTATTTTTGTGGTAGTAAATCATGTAATCATTACCCAAATCAGTAGAATTCTTAATTCGCTCCAATTCTTCCTGTCTCAAATTATTTCTATCGCTACTATCCACTAGTCTTAAGGTTTGAGTTAAGTCAATCATAGAACTATTATATTCGATTAATTTTGAATAAAGTTCTTCTATCACTAGGGAAATTTTATCGTTAATCCGAGTTTGCCTGCCTTCCAAAATACTTAATTGGCTCCTATAACCCTCTAACTCTTTTTCAAATTGTCTTTTAGAATTTTCATTTTCATAAAATATTCTATTCTTGAATTTTTCTAATTCTTTATCCTTAAAAAAGTCAACATACTTTTTACCAATAAATACAAAAGCAGAGACAATGACTCCACCGAAGAATGTAATTATTGAGAATAGTTGTAGTGCTGTCATTGTAATTATGGTTTCAGATAACATTATTAGTGGTATGTCGAAAATATGGTTACTACAAATGCTTATTTTTATCAAAAATATCAAAATTTTCTAAATAAACAAGGGGACGCTTTATCACATTGATATTTACCGATAGCATCTCCATGCACTCTTCTTTAGTTATCCAATTATTGTGTCAAAGCATTTTTTGAATTATTCTAAGGTTTAAACCTTATTGATGATATTCGATGCTATCACTGCCAATTTTGGTGTTATTACAGAAATAGCTGACCTTTCTTTTTGTTACTCACATCTCACCTCAATCACCTCATTCAGTTTAGTAGTAAATCTTCGAGAAAGCTTCTCCTGTTTCATCTTCCACACCCGATCCTTATCTTGTATTGCCAACTTCACTTTCTGTTGACCTATGGCTGCATTAAGCTTGTCAACTGTTCTCATTAAAATTTTATGCTGAGGATTTGGAGCCTCAAAAAGCGTATGCTGTATTTCATTCTCATTACAAAAATCCAAAAGCATTACACCAGCCTTTTTATACTGGTAGCCTGGTTTGAATATTATTTCAAGCCCTTGAAGTGCATACTTCGTAATATCAATGCTTGAATTTGTGGCATAAGGAAGTCTCACCACGATGCTTTTGTTATACTGCGGTTGGTCAGTTCTGAAAAAGTTTGTATTCAAAAACACCATGACGGCATTACAGCAGCTATTTTGTCGCCTTAATTTTTCAGCAGAAATTACTACAAAAGTACTGACACGCTCTTGGAGGTCACTAATGTTATTGTAGCTTCGGTCAAAAGACCTTGTGGTTGCAATGTTTTTTTTAGGTGCTTTTTCCTCTAGACCCAAGGTTTCAATGCCTTTGAGTTCTTTTTGGAGTCGCACACCAACTATTGACATGTTTTTCTTAATCCATTGGTCGTTTAATTCCGTAAAATCGTAAGCGTTGACTACCCCAATTGCGTTTAACCTTTTGGCATGTTGTCGGCCAACACCCCATACATCCTCGATTTTAAGCCATTTAAGAGCTTTAATTCGTTTTTCTAAGGTATCCATCACAAAAACACCTTTGGTTTGCTCTGGGTACTTTTTTGCAATTCTATTAGCCACCTTTGCTAGAGCTTTTGTCGGTGCAAAACCTACACTGACTGGAATTCCTGTGGCTTTTCTAACGTGATAGGCCATTTTTTCACCATATGCCTTTAGATCGTAGTTTTTTGTATAGGACTTAAAATCCAAAAAGGCCTCATCAATACTGTAAATTTCTATCTCTGGGCAATAGCCCTTCAAGAGGTCCATCACCCTGCTACTCATATCACCGTACAAGGCAAAATTGGCTGAGAATACTTTTACATCATGTTTTATGAAAAGCTCCTCAAATTCGAAAGCTGGGGCACCCATTGGAATACCCATGGCCTTGGCTTCATTGCTTCGAGCTATAACGCAACCATCATTGTTACTAAGTACGACTATGGGCTTATTGTTAAGGGCTGGATTAAATACTCTTTCGCATGATGCATAGAAATTATTACAGTCAACCAGTCCGTACATATTAGAATGACTTGATTACGTTGGTTACTATTCCCCAAATCATAAAATCGTTTTCTTTGGTAACCAAAATGGGTTTATAGTTAGAATTGGCTGGCAATAGCCAAACGCTATCTTTTTCTAACTTTAGGCTCTTAACCGTGAATTCACCATCGATATAACAAACTGCCACTTTGCCAGTTGCTGGTTCAAGGCTTTTGTCAATGACTAGAAGATCGCCATCATGAATGCCCAAGTCTTTCATAGAGTTACCTCTTACTTTTCCAAAGAATGTTGAACTTGGGTGCTTAATGAGTTCATGGTTGAGATCGATGGCAGTGTCAATAAAATCATCAGCAGGTGAAGGAAAACCAGCCGAAATACCTTCTTTCACAAAAGGAAGTTCGAGGGCGATGTCAGTTGAAACATGAAATATTTCTATTTTGGGTAAATTGAAATCTCTGAAAAAGGTCATTGGTTCTGTATTTGAGGCACAAATTTTATCCTAAAAATCTCCTCTAGAATGATTTGGGGCAACAAATATTCTAAAATGCTATAATTTGAAGCATTTACAGATTTTGCTTGTACTTTTGATATGTTAACATATCAAATATTACATTAAGACATAACTGGTATTTACATCTTAGGCACTAACCTATATGGAGGCCAGCAAACAACATAAATGCTATGATTATTAGCTAATTCAACGACCCAAAAGCTTTGACATATGGATTCCACATAGATAATATTGATTAAAATTATCTAACTAATAAGGCACACTTAAAACAGCAATGCATTACTCAATTCATTTGTACTTTCTCTCAAATTTTATCTACCGAATCTTACTCATTATTAATATAAATGTTTTGAAAAATCCAACCAGCGTGTAATTTCGTAAATTAGAGCAATTTCAAGGATTCATTAATACACCAAAAAATAATTAAACCTTAAAAGACAGTAACTAAAATAGAAAGAGAAAACCCATTTTTAATACTTAATCTATGACAAAAAATATATTTTCTAGAATTCAAGAAAGACCGTATGGAATATTTAGTGGTTGTTTTTATGTTATTTTTCTGTTGTTTTGTTCCACTTCAATTGCACAAATTTCAATTACGGGAAGCTCATTGACTGGTAACTCTGACTGTGGGTCAAGAAGCATAAATCAGACTTATTCACTTAATGGTATCTACAATAACAAAAATCAATACAGATACAGTTTTTCTGGCAACTTTGGTATTCAATGTCGGTTTCTTATCAGATGGAATTCACAGCAAAACTATTGGGAATTGATAAATGCTTTCCAAACTGGTCCATCTACTTTTGGAGAAATTACTCTTTCTACGCTTCAAGAAACAACGGATATCCCACCGTGCGGACAAGGTTTTGGTGGAATTATTCAAGGTAATTGTGAAAGTGATTGCGTTAACTCGATGGAGGTTACTGGCAGTAAGACCATTTGCTCAAACGATACACAAGCAGTTACTTTAACAGCTACTGGTTGCAGTGCTACAGTTAGCTGGTCTAACGGTGCCACTGGTGAGTCTATTTCTGTGCTTCCTGCTGTTTCAACTACCTATACAGCCACATGTAGTGACCCAGGGGTTTGCAATGCTATTGGTTTTGTAAATGTTAATCCACAGCCATCTGCACCATTGATTAGCATCTATTCTGGAAGAAATCCAATTTGTACTCCAGGTGAGAGTATAGAATTATTTGCTGATTCACCATACAATAGCAATGATATAGTTTGGAATCCGACTAATCAGACGGGTAATATTTTGATAGCAAATCCAAGTGGCAATACTTCATACTCTGCAAAGGCCGTATTAAACGGCTGTGAAAGTGAGCAAAGTAATATCATTGATATTACAATAAGTCAACCAGTAAATATAATATCATCGGCACTGAGTGTATGTCCAGGAGAAAGGGTAAAGTTAAAAGTTGACAATTGCAATGGCAATGTTCAATGGTATAACGGATCAAATTTACGGAATTCAGAAATTACAGTTTTTCCAGAAGTAAATACTACTTATCAAGCTGTTTGTTTGGCAACTGGCTGTAAGAATAGCGTATCAATTTCTGCCTCTAGGAGTAGTTTTGAAACCCCAATTGTTAGAGCCGTCTACCTAATTGCCTCAGACAAGGAGCCTCAAGTAAATGGAGTGAGAAATATTCAAAATGCATTGATGCTAAGTAAGCAATGGTTTGAGGACAATATGGAACTTAATGGTTTTGGGCGAAAGACGTTTGATTTTGAAAAAGAATCTGGAACAAATTTACCAAAGGTTTATGTAATTAAAAGTGATAAAAATGCTGAATTTTTAAGAGGTTTTGACAGCCAAGATGTATATAACAGGGCAGTATCAGAATCTCAAGCATTGGGTATTCCTGTGTTTAATCGAAACAATGAAATTTGGCTTATAGTATCTGAAAGCCACAAGCTAAATGCTGATGGCACTATTCTTGGCGATTGTGCAAGAGGAGGTGCAGGTGCAAATGGTACTACAGGATCAGCAGGTGCTTGCGTCCTGGGAAGCAATTTATTACCCTACTTTTCAAAAGTTAATGATGATTCACCCTATGCAGGAGTAATTTTTCCGGAACTTGGACAGTTCCCTATCGTTCCAGAAGTAACTTACGAAAGCGGGGTGTTTGGAAGTACATTTAGCTCTTTGGCTTCGACATTTATTGGAGCCGCCGTACATGAGTTAGGACATGCTTTTGGTTTACCCCATGATCTCAGAAATGATAAATCGAAAAATGGAAATATAATGTACAATGGTTTTAGAGGATTTAGAGGCAGTTTGTTTCCTGAAAAATATCCAAATGAGCATACCAGACTTGAGTATGCCGGAGGCCTATTTCTAAATACCAGTCATTATTTCAACAAGAACAATATTATGACGGCCTTGCCTACATTAAGCATAAGCACCCCGTCTACGGTCAATTTAAATAATGGAATTTTGAGCATTGCTTTTTCAGCAAGTGACCCTGATACCTTATCTGCCATTTTTTTAAGGTATCAATCAAACACAATTGATGAAATGCAATTATCAACTACATCTGTAAGTACAGCATTTAACACTCCTTATTACAGTCCAAATTTATCAAATTCCTATTCTTTGTTGGTCGTGGATAAACAAGGAAATAGCAGAAATGTTGATTATTCTGTAACAGTGAACCAGCTAGGTAGTAATTTCGCACCGATACCATTCATAGAGGTTTCTAAACAGAATCTTTCAGTTGGAGAAAATGCTTTTTTTACTGTTCAAAACTCTACAGATGCTAACGATTCTCCAAGCACCTTACAGATAATGTGGGATTTTAATAACGATGGAACTTATGAAACAGGATGGTTGCCGAATAACGCTCCCCATCAAAAAAGTTTTGCCTCAGTTGGAAAATATCTAGTTCGGGCAAAAATTAAAGATCCCTCTGGTGCTGAAATTACTTCAACACCCATTTCCATAAGGGTTTCTCAGAGTGGTTGTAATTATATTTTCCCACCAACAATTTCAGGTCCGACCACTGTATGCAAAAATAGTACCTTTACCATGGAGGCAGGCAATTGCTCTGGGGAAATAGTTTGGGAAAACGGTCTTATTTCAGCCACTCGTAGTTTGTCTATTTCTACTTCAACGACCTACTCAGCGATTTGTAAACTTCAAAATGGCTGTCTGAGTTCACCTACTTTTTTCGCCGTTGCTACAGTTGATGTTCCAGTTTTAGTTGCGAATAATGTTGTACTTTGCCCTGGAGCAAATTCTGTATTGACTATTTCCAACCCATCAACTTGCAAGAGCATCGAATGGTTCAAAGAGTCCAATCCGATTCAAAATAATAGTTCTAATAATTTAACCACTACTCTTCCAGGCAATTATTATTACTCAATTGTTTCACCAAATGGATTATGCCCATCCAATAGCGTTAATATTGAAAATGTACAAAATGATTTAACAATTAATGGCACTCCTGATAGTGGAAACATTAAAGCACTAAATACAATAAATTCAAGCCAAAAAATATTGTTGGGTAGGAATGTTAATTTGACCTCTGGAAAAAGTATTACTTTAAACTCTGGTTTTATTGCGAATTCTGGCTCAATATTTAAAGCAGTAATTGGTGGATGCGATTAAGAAGTAGTGTAATCTTAAATGCTTATTACATGGTCTTATAAGGTAAATTTGGTATTTAACATACTTAGAGGAATTGCTACAATCGATCGAACTTAAGCTATTCAATAATGAGTTCTGAAAATTATTTTTAGAGAATTTAATGAATATTTCCAAAATACAAAAGACAATATTCTCATAAAACTAGCGGTATTGATAAGTACCATGAATATTAGAAAAATTCAATATCCAACTACAAGGAAATAACATTCTTACGATTTAAAAAAGCTACAAAAATCAATAAAGTTTCAATAAGTCTAAGTTCGAACCATTATTTGTGCAATATATTTTGTATTTTGGGTGAACACACCTAGTGTGTTCACCCAAAATACGCCTCAGAATAACCTACACACCATGAACACACCATATGAACACACCCCGCACACAGGGTGTGTTCATATGGCAAAAATAGGTGAACACACGTCATTTCACCGAGGTGAACACACCTTTAGCAAAAGTGAACACACCTAAAAAATACTGAACCCACTTAATTTGTCGGACAAAAAAACAACAGATAGCAATCTAAACAAAATACAAGAGATATAATCGGTAATAGACAAGGATTTGGAGTATAAAGATGTTGCCAAAGCTCAACATTTAACAAACGAAAACATTTGGAGTGCCACAGTAGGAACATGGACAAACAATCGCCTATACATTCTCTAGTTTATAGAAAAGTATACATCCCTCGGAAAGTTCGTTAAATGAAATTTTCGAGTATTTCCTTATCGTATGCCAAAAAGGAATATTAGAGGGTATTCTTTGATGAAAACTGGAAAATCTTCAAAGAATGCAAAAACAACTGTACCGAAGATTATTTAGATAACATTTTCACAAAATATAAAAACTTTTTGTGCTATCCAATTGAGAATTAAAACTATGAAGCAACTTCTAAAAGCTCCTTCAAATGGAGGTTTTCCGTTTCTTTGGTTAGGAAAAAAATTTAATGACCCATGGGATCTTAAATTGGCCTTAAACTTTGTAATTCAAAGGTAATGAAAATGTCCTCGCTCAAGAAGTTCACTTTGAACCGAATTGTCTGTCTCACTTTCCTGAAATATGCACATAAGTAAAAAGTCTGCCATTCAAAACAACTCAAATCGCATGCCGACCGCAATAAAAACTGTCAAACTATTTTAATATAGGACGATTTTACAATAGTCATTAGTTAATTTAAACGAATCGGCACAAAATTGTAAATGTTTTTATCTATGATCCCAATTCCAAGTACTCCTAAGCCCATGTTATTACTAAAGAAAGAGTTGTTACCAGATGCCCAAAGTGTGTTATCCAATTTATGTACAAATGTTGAACCATTATAAGTATAAACACTTTTTACATTATCTAATATTTTTATTGGTACGCTTTCATCATTATTTGTACCTACTCCAAATGAATTATTATTTCCTATTGCCCAAAGTGTATTATCTGTTTTCAGTATTAGAGAACTATTACTTGATGTACTAGAAATACTCTGAACATCACTCATAATTTTTACAAAATTATCCTTTTTTTCAAACTTAAAAAATATATTTGAACCCGATAACCAAAGTGAAAAATCACTTTTAATATAAAAATTACTATATTGTTGAGGAGCAGCAAAAATTACGTTTTCGGCTATTTTAAAAGGTGGAGTTTTAGAAAAAGTTGAGCCAAATTGCCCTGAATTATTAGTTAAATATTGATCTCTAGCTGTACCCCATAATGAATTGTCGGTCTTTATGAAAAGAGTATTTATTCCGTTGGAAAAAATACTTTTAACATTTTCCAATACTTTTATTGGTAAATTACTGTTGGCTTTTGTTTTGTCACCGAACATCCCTGAAATCTGACCAAATGCCCAGAGTGTATTATCAATTTTCAATACAAAGCTTACGTCATAGCCTATTTGCATAGATTTTACATCTGACATAATTTTGACTGGATTATTAGTAACTCCTAGGCCTGAGCCACCGATTCCAAGTTTCCCTGAAAAGTTTTCACCCGAGGCCCAAAGAGAATTATCATTTTTGAGATATAACATATGATTATCGGGCGAACCAGAAGCAATATCTTTGATATTGTCCATAATCTTAACGAAATAACCTGGTTTGTTAATAGGATTATTACCGATACCAAACATGCTATGATTTTTCGAAGCAGATAACCAAAGAGTACCATCATTTTTAAGTAGAAATGACCCTTTTGATGTAATTGTAATTTTTTTTAGGTCAATTGGTTCAGGAATTACATTTAATTGTAAAATATTTTTAGTATTACTATTTTCTTGTCCCCAAAGAGATTCTAAAGCTAAACCACTATTGTTCGTATGTGCAACATCAAAGATACAACCACTTAGGAAAGGTTCTTTATTAACACCAGCCGCTTTACAAACGCCCTCGGCCAATAATTTTTTTTCTTGTGATATAACTACCAATTCTTTTGGGTAGTCTTTTCTTGTAAAAGTTTCTGTATTTTTTCCATTCTCATAATAAAATAAAGAGTTTTTTTGTTCAACTCGCCAACTATCGGCATAAGTTGGGTACATCTCATTAAAGGGTAATTCTACCGAAAGGCCAAAAGCCTGTGTACTTTTTAAGGTTATAATCGTTCCGTTTTTTAAAGATAATTCGTTTTCCTTTATTCCGTCAAAATTACCAAACAAACCTCCAACTTTGTTTTTCCTTGATTCTGATAGTTCTATTTTGTAATCATATCTACCTCTTGGAATACTTATAACATCACCATACTTACTTGTAATTTTTAGTAAATCATTCGTTAGTTTCAAAGAAGCATTGTCTTTTAGTGATAGGTCTGTGAAATTATAGCTTTGAGGTTTGTTATTTATATATAGATTATTGTTTAAATAACAAACGACATCACTTCCTGTCTGTATAGCCAAACCTTGATTATATGAAATTTGACCGTTTTCTGTGCCTATTTGCCGAACTTGAACCTCAAAATTATCTACTTTAGATTTTACCGCAATAAACTCACCCCATGCTTGAAAATCATAAGATAAACCATCAAAAGTATTGATATGTGGGTCGCCCCAGCTATTAGCTTTACCTTGTTCTTTATCTTGATCTTCACACGGACTCTTCCCAGGAACATCGGTAACTTTTGTAGGGATGCTTAAGATTTTGTTAATTAAATCAAGTGTTTTGTCGGGTTTCGGGAACAAATCAAGAAAACTTAATCGATATAGTCCGGCATCTACAAATTCGGCTGTTTTTTCATTAAAAATTTTTGATGTTAAAGTCTCACCTGAAACTAAACTAGAGAAGCCATTGGCTACACCTATAGCTGTATTAGCTAAAAGAATACCTTCCAATATGCCCGCAGGTGGAAAAGCAATTGCTACTAAAACGGCAGTAGCACCCAAAGCAACTCCAACTCCCTGAATTGCTTTTCTAATATTTTCGCAACTATTTGTAATTCGTGCCCCCTTCATTGGATTATTTTCTATGCCATTAAAAAAAAAGTCCTCTAACTTTTGTTTTTCAAGGGTTCTAATTACTTTTCCGTTAAGGCTGACAATCATATCAACTGTCAAATCATTTTTATTGTAATTTTTTAAATCCATTGAATATCCATTACTTGTTGTAATTCTAGTTGGATACCCTTTCTCGTATCCTGTAGCAATCCAATCTTTACTATTAGGGTTGTAAATTACTGTTGTATTGACATTCGTTAAAAATCCATCAGTATCTCGATTGCCAGATACAATAACATCTAATTTTAATTTTGGATAACGTCGGATAAATCCAATATCAGAACCTGGATTTGTTATAGCTATGGCATAATCTCCATCTACTGGTCGAGAATCAATTGAAACAGGAGATATAGCTTGTTCAGTTTCTTTTGGTTTGCAAGCTAAAAGTGAAATTAAAAGAAAAAATACCAATGAAGAATTATTTAGTGCCGTTCTCATAGTTGTAATTGTTAAAGTTTATATCTTCAAGATTCAACTCCCAAATATTTTATTTCGAATTCAAAATATCTTGTCGCTCTGAAAAAGTCCAACAAGTTCTTTTTCAACGATTGCCACCAACTCATAAATTGCCGTAAAATTTACACTAGCTTTTGGATTACCTTGTTCTTTTTCAACAAACTCATGAATTTTGGCATAAGTACTTATTTTTTCAAACTTAATAAATTTTTAAGATTTTCATTATTTTAGAAGTAAGAAAAGTAGATCTTATTCATTAAAATACACATGGCGACATCACCCAAAATGCCACAAACGACTATAGCAGTTCAATAAAAGTCTCAAAAAAATCTAAAATCTTGTCTTTGATACGTGTGAAGGTGGTATTTCGGTTATCTTATGCCGAGCATATCGGTTGGTGTTGGCCGTATTTCATTAATGAATGGCAACTTCCCTAAGAAATAACACTCAGTTATTACCTCTTACAGCTGCCTAAAATCGAGGCTTTCAGCTTTTTAAAGGAAAAACTATGTGTTGGCCAATTCAATGCCCCAGAAGTCCTCAAATTGGCCTCCTAAATGGTAATCATCTGTAATGTAGATATTCAGTGGCTAACTTTGAACCAGAGCGGCTAGCACAATTCCATCAAAATGAAAGAACGACCAAATATATTAAAGCATCTACACTGAAAATCCAGAAGATATTGGAAAAATACAATCCTTAGAAACCTAAATAAAGGGATAAAAGGCATGAACACATAGCTAAAAAACTAAATAAACCTACAATTGCCTAGATGGAATTTCAACTGAGACATAATTACTAAGAACATCAGCCGCACACACCGAGTGTTTTCACCCCAAATACCGCTCAAAATTATCTACACACCATGAACACACCTGTGAACACACCCCACACACATGGTGTGTGCAAAGGTCAAAAATAGGTGAACACACTTCATTTCACTGAGGTGAACACACTTCAAGCAAAAGTGAACACACCTAAAAAATACTGAACATAGAATATTTGTCGGACAAAATAAACCGGAGATATCAATCTAAAAAAAATCCAATTGATATACTATTTGTCTGCTAATTTTATCCTGTTAAAGTCACGTCTAATTTTACCCTGACGAATAGCCATATCAATAGAATACCTTAAATGATGGTCTATTTGCCTGCCTACCTTGGCAAAACTGAAGGTTCTTGCGAGGTATCTTAGTAACTCATCTTCCTCGATACTCAAATAGTTGGTTACTACCTCTTCTAAGGCAACAATTACTTCCTCAGGAGCGATATCTTCCATGTTGCGTTTTTCTACCTCATTATTCCTATAGAAATCAATATTAGTGTTTCCGTTCCAATAAAAGGGTTGATCGTGTATAGTTTCCGTTAATTGTAACTCACTTAGGATTTCCTCTAAGTATTTATCAATCCGAGATCCAGCACGACTTGTGTTCCAAGAAACCAATACCTTTTTGTAAAGTAAACTCTTACTAATTGGAGCTTCAGTATTTACAATAGACAAGATTTGATTCTTTATTATATTCCGATTTTTAAACTCTAAGAAATTTTCGCTAGTAACGCTAGACATAACTCTAATGTTAGTAGCATCATATTCCTTCTGTTTGCTTTCAATGGTATTCTTAATTTCTTCACCCCGCTCCATTTTTATCGGTTCAAAAACAATTTCATTCTCAAAAGGAGGATTATTTTCCTCATCGATATCCGGCTGTGTCAGTAAAATTTGAAATTTATCTACGATGTCATTAATAATTTTCTCTGAGTTTTCATGCCAATCTAATGACCAAACTCGATAAATATTCCAACCTAAGGCCTTTAAAACTGATGGCATCACCATTTCCCTATCATTGGCAGTTTGAGCATTAAAATAGTAATGGCCGTCAATTATTAGGCCTAAAACATATTGTTCTGGTTTGTTTGGATTAATTATACCAATGTCCACTTTAAAACCTGATGTACCGATATTGCATTTTACTAATAATCCTCGATGCTGCAATTTTCGACTTATGGCTTCTGATAGATGCCTTTTACTTTGCATATCTTGTAAGTCCTCAGGTCTGAAGCTTAATTGACCTTTCTCGGCGAATTGAAGGAAAGCTTTTAAACCAGCCACGCCCTCAGCAGAGGTTCTGCTCAAATCAATTTGATCAGCATGTAATGTAGCAAAAATATGCATCTCATACCTTGCACGAGTTACAGCCACATTTAACCTTCTCCATCCTCCATTACGATTTAATGGGCCGAAATTCATACTTGGCTTCGAGCCATCTTCTGTTGATGCATAACAAACTGAGAACAAAATTATATCACGCTCATCCCCTTGAACGTTTTCTAAGTTCTTCACAAACAATGGTTCATCACTGACCAATGTGAGTTCCTCCAAGTTTGGTTCAGAAATAAAGAGTTTTTGTAATTTTTCCTCAATTAAACCTTGCTGTGTTTGACTGAAAGTAACAACTCCAATACTGTATTTCCGTTTTTCTGGGTTATTGTAATGAGCCTTGATATATTGGACAATTTTGTCAGCTTCAAATGAATTAGTACAAGTTTTACCTTTATCGTAATACCCATCTACCCGATGGTACTTCACTTTTCGGTTCAAATCATCTGATGATGGGAAGGTTAGTAATTTATTTTCGTAATAATTGGCGTTACTAAAGGCTATCAAACTTTCGTGTTTGCTTCGATAATGACGAGATAAATACTTTGATGGTACTGATAGAGATAAGCAATCTTCTAGAATGCTCTCCAAATCCTCTACTTCTGTATTTTCTTCGTCATATTTGACAGTGCTAAAAAACGAGGTTGGTGGCATTTGTTTAGGGTCACCAACAATCACACATTGTTTAGCCCTTGCCAATGCACTTACAGCTTCACAA
Source organism: Leadbetterella sp. (assembly GCA_035299025.1). Lineage (GTDB taxonomy): Bacteria > Bacteroidota > Bacteroidia > Cytophagales > Spirosomataceae > Leadbetterella. The sequence goes on along the minus strand of DATGXK010000007.1, from coordinate 918,378 downwards.
GTAGGTAGCTGAGAAGCTTCGTCAAAAATCAATATATCGAAATGCTTAGAATTAACATCAAAATATTGTGCAACAGAGATGGGACTCATTAACATACAAGGAGCAATACGAGGCAATAATGTAGGTATCTGATCGAAAAGTTTTCTGATACTTAGTCCTCTTCCTTTATTCTTAATGGCTCTTTGTAAAATATTTATCTCAGAACTTTGCATAGCTTCTGAAGTGGTATTCGGTAATTGTGCTGCTAGTTTATGTCTCAATTCCTTAATAGTAAGGTACTGGAATTCTCTAGCTATCTTTTTGTAATGATTAATTTTACTCTCAAAAAGATCTGTACTAAACAAACTTAAGGCCTCATGTTGGGAAATAATCTTTTGCGAAATAGAAATATGAACGATGAAATTAAAATAATTTTCTAAATTGCCAGAACTACATAAATTACTTTCAAAATCGTTTATTAGCCACTGTAAGCTTAACTTCTCCGCTTGTTTTCGCAGTTGAACATAGTTTATCCAATTTTTCAAATTTGGAAGATTAGTTTGAATATCCCAAAGTTGTTTAGTAGTTTCCAGTATCCAGTCTTCATTTTTTGTAAAACCGAAGCCTGTTAATTTTTCGTAGTTATTTTTTAGCTCTGTAAATGCAGAGACCAATTGCATAAAATCGGTAATACCCGAGGTAGGCGAATTGAAGATTTCAAAAGTACTATTCAAGTTCTCGACTCGACAAACTTTAGCCCATTTTGAAAGAGAATTATAACCCCAATAGTTTGAAAGTCCGCCAATGTGCTTTATAGACTTCGCTTTGAACTCTATATCCGATAAATCAGTTGAATCATCCCGGTAGAGATTTTTCAAAACTTTTTGAAAATCTGTAAATCTATTTTGTTCTAAGACTTTTTGTAGGCTACGAAATAAACTGTGGTTCAGAAACAAGGTATCGATCTCACCATTGCCAACTAAAGCTGTTTTACTGTAGCTTGAAAGCGTTTTTTTAATATTTCTTGATTTTATCCATTTAGGAATAAACCAGCTTTGTTGGGCAATTTTCCATTGCTTTTCAATATCTAAAACATCAATATCAAGTATTTCTTGATTGAAATTCTTAGTAATATTTCTAAAAGAAGTTTGGTAATTTGTGAATACTAACATCCATTCTTCAAAGATGGTATAGTTTTCGGAATCGGCTAAGTATTCGAGGAGTTCAAGGGAAACGTTTGGAAGTTTTTCAAAAACTGTTACAATCTGACAAAACCTTTCCCATTCCTCTCTCTTATTGATAGAATACGGAAATTTTATAGACTCCGCTAAACGTTGTGATTTACTAAATAAGTCCGGTAAATGCCCTAAAAGAGTTTGCGTTTGGGCACTTATTTCATCAGAAATTGCCGGCGTGAAATTTACTATATCGAACGATCTCAATGCATTTTGGGAAGGGTGTACCACAACATTTGAGATTGATTGAAATTGTGGCAACCAATCCTTCCACTGTTGCCAAAGTGGAGCATCAAGTAATTCCAAGGTATGGTCAGCTATGAATTTTTTACCAAATTTTTCTGAATCCTTGTTATCTATTGAGCTAATGCTATCATATAAGCTCCAACCAACTTTTTGTTTCTTGTGTAATAAATTGACATATTCACTTATAGCATTTTTGGCAAGATCTAATCTTTCGCCTTCATTTTGAAAATCAGCAATTCGCTCTACCTTTAAAGTTTCAATGGCCTTTGCTAGCTGTTCTAAAACATCCGATTTTTTTGACTTATTTGAATGTAATTCTAATGTAAAGGGGGCAAGTCCAATTTGCTCTAATCTTTTATGAACTACGTCTAATGCAGCTTTCTTAGCAGCAACAAATAAAACTCTCTTTCCATGAAACAAAGCATCTGCTATTATATTGGTTATAGTTTGAGACTTACCAGTACCCGGAGGTCCATGTAAAATGAAACTTACGCCATTTTGAGCTGTAAGAACCGCTTCTAACTGAGATGTGTCTGTTGGAATTGGAAGAATAATAGATTGGGATTTAATTTTGTCAAGGTCGATATCTGGTTGATCAACAAAATGACTCGGAAAAACTAATTTCCCTTCTACCAAACTACGTACCATATCGCTTTTCAACAGGTCCGCTTGATGCTTGACTATATCCTTCCATAAAATCAACTTACTGAACGAGAAATTACCCAAAACCAATTGTTCATGAACATCCCAGCCTTTTAACTGCATAATGGCCCTTCGAAGAATGCCCATTACCTTCGCTACATCAACTCCTTTTTCATCGATAGGCAATTCTTCCAATCCACTCAAATTTAGCTCATATTCTTGACGCAAGAACTCTATAAGAGTAATATTTATCATTGTTTCCTCTTCCCTACTTTTCAAAGTAAACTTACTGTTTACTGACCTTCTGTTTAATTCAACAGGTACTAACAGTATTGGTGCATATCTAGGCTGGTCCAGAGCTTTTTTATCATACCATTTGAGCAAACCAACAGCCAAATACAATGTACTTGAGCCATTTTCTTCTATTGACAACTTCGCGTTTTTGTGGGTAAAAGACAGAATATTTTCTAAATCATCCTCATGAAAATATGTGTATAATCGATTTAATTTTAATTCATCATTGGCCAATTGGTAAAATGACGATGAGTCGTGCAGTGGATTGTTATATAAATTATACTTTTTTAGAACTGAAGCATTGGGATTAGGAAGTATGGTAAAACTTTTCCCTTCTGAAAGCACATCCTCCAAATGACTTATATCGATATCTACCAGTTGCAAAATATTGCGACTAAAATGGAGATTCAATAAATTGTTCCTTAGTGATAGGTCTAATAATTTACGTTCCCAAATTTTCTGTTTTGTAATTATTTGCTTCTTGGGTTGTAACTCATCATCATAGATGGTTCCAATTTCAAAATCCTTTTCAACAGAAATATCATCCAACTTGCCACCTAAAGAATAATCCAACCTTGCTTCTACAGAGTTGGACATCAATGGAATTGGTCGAATTCGTAGGGTTCTAGCACGTTTAATGTCCACTGAAACTATGAAGTCTTCATTTTCTACCAAATGTGCCTCTCCAATATTTAAAGCATCTGTAAAGCTTACGTTGTTGCCTTTACACAAACTAGTTGCTTCTATTGCTGCTATTTCACGGATGCCTTTCGAAAGTCGTTTGGTGATAGCACTTTTATCGTCGTTAATCGCTTCTGAAAATTTTTCATCTTGAAGCCAACAACCTACAAAGGCATGTCCTTTTACTATAATTAAAATCGGGTTTAGATCAACTGCCTCTAGACATGCAGCAAATAATAAACTCATGTCGATGCAATTAGCGAATTTTTCATTCTGAATGGTATTTAATAAACGCAATCTTTGCCCGGTTTCTTCATAACCCGGGGGCATGGAACTGTAGACTATACCTTCATTTTGAATAGCAGAATATATTGCTGAAATTATTTGTAAAACCCCCTCAGAATCTTTTTTCTGATAGCCTTCAAAAGCAGTTTTTAACCCTTTATTGGATAAAATTTCAACTGCTTTTCTTTTTATATGGTAGATGTAGGGATGATTTGGAGTAACGTATGAAGCGATGAGCTCTGGAAAAACTTGAAATCCACCAAAATACTCAATAGAATGAACATTGAGAGTAAAAGTATCTTTGTGACAGACGAAATCCTTCTCGAAAACCTCAATAGTTATATTGGCCATTTCGGTTTCTGTTATTCTGTTGAGGTAATCTCGGTTAATTTGTAAATTGCTAAGAGGAATTTTTATCTCTTTTTTAGAGGGTATGTGTGAAATATTGTAAGTGAATGGCTCGATACAGGGTATATCAGACGAAATTTTCACGCAAACCTCCAATGAATCTAAGCTCGATCTATTTTCAATAGTCACAGACTGGATAGGCTTGATATTATTCAAGTACAATGAGACATTCAAAAAGGGTAAAGTATTTTTATGAACTAAGAGGTTGGATTGTTCTGGCATTTTTATTTTTGATTTAAAATCGATTTAAATATTAGTTTTCTTTAAAGGTTGCAATTTTACTTACAACTATTAGCCTCTGTTTAAATTTAGTACTCCCAAGAAATCATTAAATTTCAAAAACTATGCCGTAGAAACAATAGAGGCACATTTAATATTATGTATTGTATAATTATTCTAAAACACTTCAATAATAAGAACCTCCTACCCCACCAACTCATCAGCTATCCGTTCCGCATATATTAAGACCGTCTCGGTCGTTTTAGCCTGCAAATTAAGATTGTCTATTTTTTCCCTAAATAAAGTCAATAACGTTACTCTTTAAAGCTTCCAAACGTCAATAAGTACTATTGCTTAAAACATTTGTTCAAAGGTCGAAAAATTACCGTTACCAATAAAATCAATGACTATCCCAATATGCCTTATACTCTCTATAATATTGAAATTCATCAATTTCGTATTCTAAAATTTGTGCAACAGTTTCTGCCTGCTCTTTTGTGCCGAGGAAAACCCTATCACCCGAATCACGTCCTCCTTTTGAGAAAAATGAGTAAAACTGAAGATTAGAACCAATAATTTCAAATAATTCATTTAAAGCATACCGAAAAATAGATGATTCGAATGCTATTCCACAAGATTTTTGTTGTAAATAATATTCTTCATTATTTATAGAAAAGATGAATAAAATATTCTCCTCAGCCACTTTAAAAGAAATTTTCATGCCATCAAACTCCTTTGTTAATAATCTAGTATATTCAGAAATATAACCTCTAGTATTTCTGTCATTTATTCTATCGCCAGGATCACAATCAAAAATGGAGTAAATTCGTTCTATGAACAAAGTGTGAGGAATTCCATTCTTTGGGTCATGATTTTTTATTATGCTTTCCAATCTTTCATTGCTAAAACTTAAATTGTCTGCAACAAATTCATATTCAGTGAATTCTTCTGGATTCACTCCTATTGCTTCACTTAATGATATTAAATGGTCCATTTTAAGAAAATAATGTTTGTGTTTATTAAAAATATCAATTTACTAAAACCCTCCCTACCCCACCAACTCATCAGCTATCCTTTCGGCTTGTTTTAAGACTGTCTCAGTGGCTAAAAGCTGCATATCTGGAGGATAGCCATATTTTCTTAGTAATCGCTTTACAGCGACCTTTAATGAGGCTCTGACGCTTTCTTTGATTGTCCAGTCTATTGATGCGTTTTGCCTTATGGTTTCCGTCAGTACTACTGCCAATTCTTTCAGTTTGTCTTTTTGCATTAAGTCTCTGGCACTTTCGTTGGAAGCGACAGCTGAATAGAAGGCGTACTCGAAATTTGTCAATCCCATTGCTTTGGCTTCATCATCGAGGGTTACGATGTGCTTGCTTAGCCTGATAAGCTCGTCAATTACCTCAACAGCGGTCAAAATCTTGTTTTGGTACTTCCTGATGGAGTTTTCGAGCATTTCCATTAGGCTTTGGCCTTGTACCACGTTTCTTTTACTCCTGACCTTGATTTCGTCGTTCAAAAGCTTTTTTAGTACTTCTAAGGCTATGTTTTTGTGCTTCATGCCTCGCAGCTCAGTCATGAATTCCTCAGAAAGAATAGAGATATTAGGCTTTTTGATACCGGCCGCATCAAAAACATCAATTACTTTTTCAGAAACTAGAGCTTTGTCAATGACTTGCTTTATGGTTGACTCGATCTCATCCGAACTTCTTCCTGCTCCACTTGGCTCAAATTTTACCAATCTAGCTTTTACGGCTTGGAAAAAAGCAATTTCTTCCTGTGCGTCCATCGCTTGTTCATGAGGCGTTGCAATTGCCAACGCTCTCGATAAAGCAGAAACCTCTTGTACAAAGCGTTTTTTGCCATCTTCTAGCCCAAGTATCAAATCTTCGGCTTCTAGTATAATTGAAAGCTTTTTGGCCGTATTGGCAGAGAAATATTCTTCATAGGCATAGCCATGAAACATTCTAGAAACCACTTCAAGCTTTTCGAGCATTATTTTAACAGCCTGCTCTTGGGCTTGGGCTGGGTCGCCTTTACCTCCAGCATCGGAATAGAACGACAATGCATTTTTTAAGTCTGAGGCTATTCCAAGGTAATCTACTATTAAACCACCCTCTTTGTCCTTGTAAACTCGGTTTACCCTTGCTATGGCCTGCATTAGATTATGGCCTTTCATAGGTTTGTCGATATACAAAGTGTGCATGCTTGGGGCATCAAATCCAGTAAGCCACATATCCCTTACGATTACTAATTCAAGCTCATCGTCTGGGTTTTTCATTCGCTCTGCCAGTTTTCTTCTTTGGTCTTTGGTGGTATGGTGTTTAGATATCACCTCACCATCAGAGGACGCTGATGTCATTACCACTTTGATTTTACCTTTCATTAGGTCGTCAGAGTGCCATTCTGGTCTCAAAGCAATGATTTCTGCATATAAATTTGCAGCTATTCTCCTACTCATTGAGACTATCATTCCTTTGCCTTGACTCACGTTTTGACGAGCCTCAAAATGCGATATGATATCTTTAGCAATGTTTTTAGTACGATTATCACTTCCAACCAAGGCCTCCAATTGTGTCCATTTGGCTTTGGATTTGTCACTTACGGTAAGCTCATCCTCGGTAAATTCCTTTTCTAGCTCATTTACCAGTTTTTTGCCTTCATCGCTCAGATTAATTTTTGCAAGGCGACTTTCGTAGTAAATCCTAACAGTTGCACCATCAGCAACGGCTTGGGCTATGTCATAAACATCCACATAGTTTCCAAATACTGCCGGAGTATTTACATCAGAATTTTCGATTGGAGTGCCTGTAAAACCCAAATAAGTAGCATTTGGCAAGGCATCACGCATGTATTTGGCAAAACCATAGACTACCTTTTTGCCTATAACATTTTTGTTTTCGTCTTTGTCGTCTACTGTTTTGGCCTTAAAACCATATTGCGTTCGGTGGGCTTCGTCGGCAATAACGATGATGTTCTCTCTTTCAGATAACGTTTCATAGATATTGCCTGTCTCCGGCTGGAACTTTTGAACAGTCGTAAATACCACCCCACCTGAGGCCACTTTGAGCAATTCTTTCAAATGGTCTCTATCTAGTGCCTGTACTGGTTCCTGCCTTAGCAATTGTTTGGCACCAACAAATGTATCGTAAAGTTGGTCGTCTAGGTCGTTTCGGTCAGTTATGATTAAAACCGTTGGGTTGTCCAGTGTTACCACTACCTTTCCAGTATAAAACACCATTGAAAGCGATTTGCCACTTCCTTGGGTATGCCAAATTACGCCACCTTTTCGGTCACCCACAGGTTGTGTTTTTACGTCCCTGAAGCCATATACAGCTGGATCTTCGTTTAGCACAAACTTGTTCCTTGACTGAAACCCTGTTGCTCTAATGGTTGATTCTACTGCCCGGTTTACGGCATAATATTGATGATAGGCTGCGATTTTTTTAATGGTGAAAATACTCGTGATGCCGTCATCTTCTTTTTTAGTTTTTTCAAAAACCACAAAATGCCTAATTAGGTCTATCAAAGTGGTTTTGCTAAGCATCCCTCCTATTAAGGTTAATAATTGGCTCTGGTGTTTATGTGCATCGATTTTGCCATCGATTGACTTCCATGCCAAGTAGCGACTAAAATCAGAGGATATAGTGCCTGCTTTTGCCTCTAGACCATCGGAAATAATATTGAATGCATTATAAGTGAACAGGGAAGGCATTTGAGCCTTGTAAGTGCCTATTTGTTGAAAGGCCGAACGAATGCTTGTGGTTTCGTCATTGGCTTTTTTAAGCTCAATCACCACCAACGGTATACCATTAACAAAAATCAATAAATCTGGCCTTTTGATTTGGCCATTTTCTTTGATTACAAACTGATTGACAACTAAAAAGTCATTGGCATTTGGATTTTTGAAGTCTATCATCCAAGCTAAATCGCCACGCTCGTTGTTATCGATTCTTTTGGTGACTGGAATACCTTCGGTAAGGTATTTATGAAAAAGCTCGTTATTGGTCAATAAATCAGGTGATGCTATCCTTTGAATTTCTTTCAATGCCTCTTGAACCTCTGCATGAGTTAAATGCGGATTGTTTTTTACCAAAGCACTGTTTAGCCTACCCAAAAGCAAAACTTGCTCAAAGCTTTCTCGCTCTGCCGATTCACTATCAGGAGCAATGGTTGGGCCATAGCAATATTTATAACCTTCTTTTTGAAGGTTTTCTATAGCTAGCTGTTCGATGTGGTTTTCGGTCATTAAACTTAGTTTTTTAGGGCTTTTACCATGCTGATTTAATGTCAAGGGTCTTTACACCTATATTGTAGGAATAGACAGCTGCAGGTACAAAAGTTATGTCAAGACCATCCATTTCTTTATTTCCTTGCATATCGATAGTGGTAACCAATGTTGCATCAAATTTATTGACCTTGCAAAAATGTAACAAGCTAGTTAATTCTTTTGGTTTTTCAAAAAAACGGTTTGTCCATTTAATTTCTACACACCAATGAGGTTTGAAACGTTTATTATCAATCAAAACCATATCTACCTCGCCTTCCTGCCTACCCATTTTCCATCTTGCATATTTGAGGTCAAGGTTTTCTCTATGCATCCATTGAGAAAATATGGCTGTTTCAATCATATTTCCTGATTCCAAATCGGTTTCGCTTATAGGTGAAAACATTGCTGTGCGTAAAGATGGGTTAGTCAAATACACCTTAAAGTTTGTAACTCTTTGAAACTTTTTCGCATTGTCATCAATCTTATGAATCACTTTAATTAAAAAAGCTGCCTCCAGATATTCCAGATACTTCTTTATAACTTCTTTACTTATGCCACTTTCTCTCCCTATTTTTTCGAATGAAAACTCGTTACCTGTGTTGTAAGCAAGATAACTAAAAAAACTGTTTAGCTCCTGAACGTCCTTGATACCATATAAGCTTGGAAGGTCACGTAAAAGTACTTTATCAACAATATCACTTTTGATATAGCGACCCATGTTACTCTGAATGGTTTCTGAAAGCACAACCTCAGGATAACCGCCGAAATTTAGATAATTGAAAAATTCTCTATTGAGGGTTTTGTTATCGTGAGTTATAAAAAAAGGGATATCCTTTCCTTGGTATCTAATGGTTTTTAGGACCATCAAGTGATCCATTTTTTTCATGTGTATAAACTCATGAAAGGTTAATGGAGGCAACATAAAATCCGTAAAACGACCTGCACCACTTTCGGTACTTTGTATCTTTAAAGCTGCTGCGGCCGATCCAGATACAATGAATTTGGTTTCTGGATAGGAATCAACCAATACCTTGAGGTGTCGTTCCCAGTCTTTGAGATATTGGATTTCATCAAAAAACACATAACAGCCACTGAGGCTTTCATTATGAACCGCATCCTTTGCCATTAGTAATATTTCTTCTAGCCCTAGATGCATATATATCGGATTATCAATACCTACAAAAAAGATTTTCTTAGGCTCAATATTTTCTTCGATTAGTGTTTGTATGGAGTGAATCATCATTACGGTTTTCCCTACCCTTCTTGGCCCCATTAATACTACAGCACGCTTAATACTGAAGTCTTTTACATAAGGAAAGAATATTTCAAAATAAAGCCGTTTTGACATTTCCTGATAGACTTTTTGTACTTGACCTGTACTCCACCAGGGATTTTCATATTGTAAACGTTCTATACGTTTGGCTGTAGGAATAACTGTATTAAAATCCATGATTTTTACTTAAATTTACACAAATGTAAAAATAAGTTTAAATACTTTAGCTTATTTTGACATTTTGTTATAAATAAGAAAAATTTTATTTATAGTCTCGTTTATTTTTACCAATAAGTCTATTTCAAATGATAGTTGATATTTGCCAAAGCTCAGTTTTCCGACCATGAAGCAAAAACTGCTCAAAGCTTTCACGCTCTGCCGATTCACCACCGGGAGAGATTGTTGGTCCATCACAATATTGATAACCTTCTTGTTGTAGGTTTTCTATAGCTAGCTGTTCTATGTGGTTTTCGGTCATGATAAAAATAGATTTTCTTTAAATAGGCTAAAAATAAGGGTTTTGTATTTGAATGATATTATTATAAAGACATAATTGAATTAGCAACTCTCTTTTCATTTCCAATTGGAGTGGTGTAAAACCTTTGTTCTATTCCCCAAAGTACAAATTTCAAATCGTCATCAGTTTCTATTTTGAATTTTCCATCTTTGAAAATTACTCTTCCATAGCCACTTGAATAATTATAAATTGCGTGCTTTTCTTCTACTGTTAATAAGCTTAGTGTCTCATTAACCAAAGCTATTCTTTTTCTATTAGGTACACTAACTTTTGTTGAATCAAAGCTCTCATTAACCTCAAGAAAATCATTTTTTAAAAACTCTGAGGTTTCTTCATCAGTTGCTTCTTTATATAGTTGATCCATACCTTTGAAAATTTTTTGTACAATATTCAATTTTTTGAAATAAAGTATATCGTTTTTATTATCATATATAGCATCTGCAAAGGGGTTTATAGTAATGATTGGTTTATCATTCTCAATTTCTAATTCATCAATAGAAAACCATTTTTTACTTATATAATAGTTCGAGTTGATTAATTGAAAAAAGTAAATTTCGTTTTGAATTGTACAAATGAATGATAATTTTTTCAAATCTGGCTTCTGTATTTGCTTATAATTTACAGAATCAAAATCTTGTTTTAGAAAATCGGGACAATAGGATTCTTGTGAAAAATAATCAATTCTATAAAACTCTTCATTTTCAATTAGTGTTGCTGGGTTGTATTCAACACTACTATTTTTTAATTGTGATGTGTCATAAATTTCGATTTCTGTTTCGATTATTCTAAATAATTTTTGTTTTCTCTTTACCTTTCCATAGATGTAGTTGTTCATACTATATTTTTTTAGAGTTCAATAAATGTGTAATCGTTAATTCTTCTCAAAGTATCAAAATCATCCTCTCCTGGGGTTTTTAGTTTTTTTCTAGTAATCAAGAATATCTTAACATTTGCTGATGTTTTAATAAAATAAAAATGGTATCCAAATAGCAAGAAAATTGGATTAAAATAAAGAGTTTGAGATAAGAAAGTAAAAATGTAGATTATCAAAAAAACAACAATTAAGGTAGGAACATCAACTATTCCTAATGACACAAAAAAATAGCCCAAGTAAGTTGGTAAGAAGGTATTATTGGCCAGCTCGATTTCTTTTACAGAGGCACTTTTTAAGTTGTCCTTTGGTAATTTGCGAGCAATTAGAAAACTCAAAAGAGTTAATATAATTGGAATTAAAATAAAGATAAGCCAAGACAAATACATTAATGGTTCACCTAGTAACCTAAGATAATATTTCTCTTTTACATGAAATACAACTATGATCAACCACGTTGAATTAAAAGCTAAAAACAATTGATACAATATTCTCATAACATTTTCTTATTTAAATATCATTCCTTGCTAATCATAACCTTTGGCAAAAAGTATATATCGGTTTATAAAGTTCTTTGTGGTTTTCGTTAAGAAAATATTCATTAGTTTATAACAAGACCAACCTTAAGTCCCAATTTTTCTTGAAATTCAGAAGGTATATCGTTCCAATGTTCAGCTAAAATATCAACTAATTGTTCCCCATTTATTAAGCCTATTCTCGGAAAACCCGATTCAACAGCAATCTCCTTTGCTGCTTTTTGATAATCAGCAGTTGTAATAAATGCACCTTGGCCACCCGAGGGAATGTTTGACCTTAAGGCTTTTACTACGTTTGCAGTTATTCTCGCATCAAGTTTATATCTTTTAGCTTGAACAAATAACTTTATTTTGGCAAGATTTGAAATATTCAACTCCCCAGTAGCATCAACTCCGCCGTCTCCGACTTTACCTTTATGTTCAGACCCTTCAAAACCAAGAGCATCAAGGATATGGGTTATTAATATTTCAAATTCACGATCGTCAAGTTCAAGAATTCGATTTAATATTGTAGTATAATAACTGTGTTCAACATTAACTTCATTTTTTGGTACCAATTCAGGTTTTCCAATAGTCGAGAAGAAATTTGATTTATGACTAATTTTAAAAACTGTCAAAGAGGACCGTATTGTGTTTTGAAAAGGTACCGAGAATTGGCTTCTTTGTATTGCTTCTTTGTTCCATTTTACCCTTTTTCGGTGCAAATATGGACAACCATCATTGCTTTCAGAATAGTAATATGGATTTTCTTCCACAATTCCATAATATATAAACTCTGTATCTTGTGCAGGAGTTATCACATAATCTCCAGACTGCATTTCTAACAAAAATCTTGCAATTTGGCCGACTTGCTGACCAATAACTACATTGCTGGTGTCATTTGGGTATTCAGCTTTGTATAATGGGTATATTTCTTCCCTACTAATAATATTCGTCAGGTCATCTTTTGGTAGCCAACCAATGGCAACATAACCTCCCTGTATAAAGAAATTTGTTAGTGATCCAAATTCAGCACGAACACAAAATAGATTTGTTTGTTTTTCAATCATTGTTGTTGGTATTTCTTAAAATGGTAAATCATCTTCGCCCTCCAAATCATTGTTTCCTTTTTCAAGTTTTTTCGGAAACTTGGCTTTGTAAAACGAATTCAAAAATAAACCTACAGTGGCAACACTATTAACAGTAAAATAAGTAAATAGGGAATCGGTAATTAAATAATCTTCGTTAACTCTACCATGGCTAAGTGTTTTTTCACTTCTAAGCTTTTCAATATTTTGACAAATGTTAATAAGTGAACGTCCTATATGTTTGATCTCTTCGGGGATATTTTCGTCGGAAATAAGTTTTAAATTTTTCAATAAATCTATTGAAAGCTTGTAAAGTGTATCATTGTTATTTGATACTTGTAGTAACCTATCATCTTTCAGGATTTCTTTTACAATACTTTCAAGGGCAGAATTAGCCAAGCTTATAGAAGTCGAAGGATCCTCTTTCACTGACCTAAAGGCGGTTTCAAAAGCTGTACTCGCATTTTTAAATTCTGTCTTAATTTCATTTCTAAAAATTGGAATTGACGGTATATAGTCAGGTGTTTCCACCCCTAAATCAATTGCAATTTTTAACAATAATTCACCTTCCATTGAATTCAAGGTTTTATTAAGATTTATGTTGCCATTGTTTTCAGAGGAAAAATAAAAATTTTGCCATGAGTTAAAATTGTTGTTATCACCCTCATGCCATTTTACTAAATAAAACTTAACATCCTCATCATTAGTGTATAAAGTTTCTATTTTAGTTTTTATCGATGATATTAAATTCATCAAATATTTAGGTGATATTTTGTCATTCATGGCACTTGTTTAGTTTTTTGCTACATTTCCACCCTTACCTCCCCAGACATCAACTTCGGCAACAAAATATCTCGCATGGCCGAGAGGGTGCGGATTTGGGTTTGGTTTGATTTGATTTTTTGAAAATAAGGCTCAATAATTTCCTTAAACCCGATAAGTAAATCGTCTTCTGGAATTATAATTTCCATCTCTTTTATCATTTGAGAATTTATTGCCTCCACAATTGACGAAGTACTTCCTAATTGTTCCCATTGATAGGTTTTCAAATAGAGATAGAGAAATTCCGAATACAATTTTGAATTCTTCTTCACTTTAAAATGAGCGATAGCTTCATTTGAAAGCATACTTTCTGTTGTAATTGCTAAACGTCCAATTGTCATTTTGAAACTGAGCATTACTGTGTTTGTAGGTATGATTGGAATATTAAATCTGACAACGGCTTCTTCTGTTAAATACTCGGACACATTGCTAATGTAAACTCCGCTATTACCCATATCTTTTATTGAAACCCACTTCAAATCCAAGGGATTTTCTGAAAACCATTGATGTTCCTTTCTTGGTGGTGTTCTCCCAATGCCAATATCAAATAGTTTTCCCAAAGTATCGATTTCCCACTCCTCCTTAACCTCTTCCACAAACCACTGCCTAAACAGCGTTTCAGCCATTTTTTCTAAGGTGACGTTTTGGCGTTGAAGCAGGTCAATTTTGTCGTCTAAACTGCTGAGGATGGTGGCGATGGCGGTTTGTTCAAGTAGAGGGGGAACAGGAACTTGCATTTCCTTTAAAGAGGTCAATGGATTGCTAATAGAAGGAACCCCAACCTGTGATTCGTATTTGAGAATTTGATATTGACCGAATTCTGATTTAAAAAAATAAAAAAGGAACTCATTGTTGATAATATTTGAGTCCACCGTAAGTTTCATCCCCGATTGAGAAATAACATATCTAGAATGATGATTTGATGGAATTAAACCTACTTGTCCTATTGTTCCTCTATGAGTAAATACTAAATCCCCTGCTTTACAAACACTTCCAATCAATTCATCAGCTTTTTCTTCAGTCAGGAAAACAAAGTTCCCTCCTACAAATTTTGGAAAATTTAGATTTGTCCCCCTAATTACAGGAACACCTTTATCAACGAAATTTTCAGCTTTGATATTCGATCCAAATGGACCCATAGCTATTGCCCTTCTATCATTAGACTTTATTTCAATAACTTTTTTCAAATCCCATTGAATAGGAATTAATCCAAAATCTGTTTCTTGCCATTCACCCATCGATTTTAATTTTTAAAAGGTTAGTTGCAATAATTTCGTTGAGTTGAATTTCCTCTTTCAGTTGTGCTTTTAATTCGGCTTTTAAGGAAGCAAATCGCTCAGCAAAATCAAAATCATCCTCATCGTCAGGTAAACCCACATAACGACCAGGCGTAAGCACATAATCCAACTCAGCTACTTTTGTTATGGGTGCGGAAGCACAAAAACCTGCAATGTCCTCATAATTACCATCTTTGTTTCGCCAATTGTGGTAGGTATCGGTAATTTTCTGAATGTCTTCGTCCGTTAACTCCTTAGTCCTACGGTTTATCAAAAAGCCCAAGTTTCTGGCATCAATAAACAAGATTTCAGACCTCCTGTCTCTAAATGAATGGTTTGACCTGTCTCGGCTCATAAACCACAACGAGGCAGGTATTTGGGTATTTAAAAACAGCTTGGCAGGGAGGTTAACTATGCAGTCAATATAACCGTTTTCAACCAAAGCACGCCTAATGTCACCTTCACCCGAAGTTTTGGAAGTCAAAGCCCCTTTGGCCAATACAACACCAGCTTGGCCAGTTGGTGCAAGATGGTATATAAAATGCTGCATCCAAGCAAAGTTTGCGTTTCCAGTTGGTGGAATGCCCAATTGCCATCGAGCATCAGTTCTCATTAGTTCGCCGCCCCAGTCGCTAACGTTAAAAGGTGGATTTGCAATAATATAATCGGCTTTTAGGTCTTTGTGGGCATTGTTGAGAAATGAACCTTCATTATTCCATTTTACATGTGAGCTGTCTATGCCTCTAATGGCAAGGTTCATTTTGGCCAGCCTCCAAGTGGTTTGGTTGCTTTCTTGGCCATAAATAGAGATATCGTTTAACCTTCCTTGGTGTTCTAATACAAACTTTTCTGATTGCACAAACATACCACCTGAGCCACAACATGGGTCAAAAACCCTTCCTTTGTAAGGTTCAAGCATTTTTACGAGCAATTCCACCACACTTCGTGGCGTGTAGAACTGTCCACCTTTTTTTCCTTCAGCTAAGGCAAATTCACCTAAAAAGTATTCAAAAACGTGACCTAATACATCTGCACTACGTGATTTGGCATCACCTAGGGCAATATTTCCTATTAAGTCAATCAATTCACCCAAACTTGTAGGGTCAAGGTTTTGGCGAGCATATACCTTCGGTAAAACGCCTTTAAGAGGTGTATTTTCCTTTTCTATGGAATCCATGGCCTCATCCACAATTTTGCCAATTTCGGGCTGTTTGGCCTGCGATTGGAGGTAATTCCATCGAGCATCTTGAGGTACGAAGAAAATATTCTCTGCTTTGTATTCGTCTCGGTCTTCGGGATCAGCACCTTGATCAATTTCAAGTGTTAATTGTTGAAATTTTTCTTCGAAGGCATCGGAAATGTATTTCAAAAATATTAAACCGAGTACGATATGTTTGTATTCGGCTGCGTCTATGTTCTTACGAAGCTTGTCTGCAGTCTTCCAGAGTTGTTTTTCTAGTGGTTCTTCTGAAATTGTTTTTTGTTTGGCCATTCGGTAGTTCTATTTTTTATGTGCTAAACAAAAGTATAAAAAATCGTGGCATTTTGAATCCGATTAGATTAAAAAAGACTTTTATGACAATTAATAGGTTGCATTAGTAAATGATAATTGGTGGATGTTTTCATGAAAATTTACTGTGATAGCTTTGACCCTTCTAAACTTTTATTTTGAAACAACATAATAATCAAGATTCCAACTAGACTATCATTTATCACACGACAATCAACTATTTAGTCTTCAAATTACCCAACAACAAGGTTGAAAAACTAGTACAGAAGAGGTAAAAAAAAGATTTGTCGGACGGCAAAGTTAAAAAAGAGCATAAACGCTAATTGTTTATTATGTAAACGTTTCTATCGTAAACGGCCTTAGAAACACTCAGAAGGCCGTTTACAGGGTGTATACACCACCGTTTACGGTACGTTTACGCAGCGTAAACACATGTAGTACAGAGAGCGTAAACGCCGTATACGCTTTCACTTTGGTAAGCGTAAACACTAAACTTGGCTTGTGTAAAATTTAGTTTTACAAAATGTCGGACAAATAAATTCACTTTAAGCAAAAAACAGTACCAAGACTCTTAAACTAACTCAAAACCCTCTCTTTTTGGACAATCTGGCAATGAAAGTTAGTAAGGCAGATATAGCCCCAATGGTAATAAACCAAAGCCAAAATTTGCGAATTGGAAATTCGGTGATTTCGTTACTGAACTCTGTTGGCATGTCGTCATCAATAGTTGGTACGTTTATTTCTTCAATTTTAGAAAAATGTTCCAATAATGCCTCTTCTATAAGCCTTGACACTGATATTTGCTTATCAAGGGAATATGAAAGTAATTTGGCCCTAAGCTCCTCAGAAAGTCTAAAACTCAGCTTTTTATTTTTGTTTTGCATTTTATTTATCTGTTATTTTAACCTCAAGGTTATTTTTGGTATACCGGCCTTTCGGCAAGCAATTATATAATGGTAAGCATAGTTTTCAACATTTATTAAATTGTGGCACATAAGCTCGAAGAGCCTGTCCTCAGAAGTCAAAGTCTCTGGTTCTATATCGAAAATAACTTCATCATTTATTAGATATTTCATATGACCATTGTCTTCAACCTTCCAATAGCCATTTAAGAGCCTGTCTTTTTCCATTTAAGCAGCTATATTATAGAGACAATTAAAAATATGGGTATAATACATCATATACTGCCTATAGAGCTCTGGGGAGTTGTCACGCAATACATCGGCATGTTTAATGACTGGTGGTTTGCCGTTTTTCTTTTTGGGGTAGCCCATTTTTTCGGGCATGAAAGGAATAATCTTTCCTCGCATTTTTTCAAAGCTGGCTCCGACTTCACGGCTGATGCGGTCAACTTCTTCCTTGCCTATGTAGTTGACAATTTTGTCGATATACGCCATGGTGGCATGGTCAGGGTCTAGCTCGGGAGATACAAAGACGTTGGTTTTACCATCTTGCTCAGTCATGATCACTTCTCGGTAGTTCACTATTTTGGTGAAGTATTTCATAACCGGCACAGCTATTTTCGAAGTCTCAACGGTTCTTTGCACTTCTTGACCTTCCTCGTCTATTTCGGTTATTTTGCAGCCTACAATGTATGTGCGGCCTATTTCGTCAGTTTCGGTTATGATGTCGTCAGCTGGTTTAAATCCTCTGAGTTTATCAGCACAGCCCCAAATACGGCCGTTTATTTTTCTGTCTACAAATTCTCTCTTAAAACAGGCATCTGGGTTGTTTTTCATTTCTTCGGGAGTGTAGGTGTAGTATTGCATGTTTACTTCTACACGCTCCATTTGGCCAGTTTGAGGGTTTAACCTATCCTCATAGGTATAGACCACCTCACGGTTCAGGGCTTCGTTGAATTTTACTTCTTGGTTTTGGCCTAAAGGTTTTTCTTCTGGTTTTTTGGCTACGTATTTTATCACGTATGCTGTTACGCTGTCTAAGTGCTGAATAGCTCTGATTTCGGTACTTGGTGGATTGGTAAAGCCACATTCTAGGGCTTTTTGGTAGGTTGCTTTTTGTTTTTCTATGGCAGCTTGTTCCAATATTTCGTTGTCAAGCACTTCATTGTAGTTGATAGAAAGCTCTATGTACTTGGCAAAGGTTTCGTTTAGGTTGTTCGGAATTTCGCCAGTCTCGAGGGCTGCTTTTGAAATAGACCGTAGCTCTTCCACGTCTTTGGCTTGTTTTTCGGTATCCAGCACAAAGCCATCTTTGTATTTGCGTTTTTGTACCAAAGCATAACGGCTAACATAACCTAGTTTTTCACAGCAATTATTCCATTGATCGCGAATCCTATCCCACGGTACGTATTTGTCGGCAATAATGTGAAAGTGAATATTGGTATTTTTTTGAGGTTCGGCTCTCCAAAAGTACACGGAGACACCGAACCCCTTCTTTTGGCCTTTTTTGGGCCCCTGCTTGTATGTTTCACTCGAATCTACTGTAAGCCATTTGATGAACGGATTCAATATTTTCTCTTTGATGATATTGTCACCGTGCATCTGTACCGAAGGAAGTGTTAGCGTGACGAAAGTTGGAAATACTTTCTCGCCGTTCACTTCCTTGGTGCTTTTTCGAAGTTCGTTGTTCAGCTCTATGCTTGTGAGCCAAACCGACATCATACGCTCAACGTACCTCCTTGTAGCCGGAGATAAGTGACCGTTGTAAGCCGAATCGTTTCCGTTTAGATTGTTCAGGTTTTTTTCAGCATTTGGGTTTAGCGGAGCTGATGATTCTCTGCGATAAATATCTACCATCACTAGGCCACGATTACGAAACGATGCTGTTGTCTCTATGGTGGCTATTTGGGTAGTGGTTCGTTCTGACATGCCATTCATGATGGCGTTCTTCTTTGCAATCTTGGCTTCAATGGCCGCTTGGATTTTGGCCGCACGAGCTTCTTGCTCTTGTTTGCGGCTCAAAAGTGGCGTTTTTGGCTCTGGAAGGCGGTTTCCAAAAATGTCAAAGTTTTGCATTGGGGTGATAATTGAAAATATTAGCAAAAAATTCTTAGAATCGACGTTAAGATAAACGAACTATATAGAGGGCGTGAAATCTTTGTCGTTTCTCAGTTTTGTTTAATTGTATTTATTAGTTCTGATTTTAAATAGATTTTCTTACCGCCCAAGTAATGGTAGGTAATAATACCCTTAGCCTCCCAGCGGTTTAGTGTTCCAACATCGACACCTAGAAAATCAGCTGCTTCATTTCTGCTAAGGGGTTTTGCGTTTTGTTCCATTATTTGCTTGGTAGCCTCAAGTATTGCGTCTTTTAGATACACTTGCACGATTTGTCCTATTTCAGGAGCGAACAATGATGTTATATTCAATTTTAATTTTTAAATGATGTACAAATATGCATCTTTTAATTTGAATTATAGCAATCGAAATTTTGTATTAACTTTTTATTAACAGATATTATTTCTATATTTGCATCATGGATATACGAAACAACATTAAGAGCCTGCGAGAGCAGAAAGGAGTCTCTCAATATGAGATGGCCAACAGGATGAATCTTGACCAATCCAGTTATAGCAGATTAGAAAAAAGAGGCAACAAATTGTCGATTGAGCAAATCCAAAGTATTGCTGATGCTTTAGGAGTCGAGTTGAATTCAGCATTAGGTTTTGAAGAACCTAAGCCGGATGTCTCTACGGCTCAACTATTGGAGCTTCAAATAAAAAATGAAAACCTGCTTAGTGAAATCAGGTCTTTAAAAAGTGGGATATCTGACAAAGAACAACTGCTTCAATACATAACTCAAAAAACTGGAAATTACGAAAGCTTCATTATTAGCTTATTTGAGAGTATACTACTGGACTTCATGTTCAATAATCGAGTAGGCTCGTTAATGATAAAAAATGGTGAGACTGAGAATATTGAGAAGGAAATAAAAGTTTCAGGTTTTACTACTAATATCGATTTACAGAGAGAGTATAGAAGTCTTTATTTGACCTTGGCTTACAATTCTATGATTTTGCTTAATTTAAGTGATGAGGAGGAGCTTGTGGTATTCAATGGTGAAATGTTACAGCAAACATTTGAAGGTAGGCTACTTTTTAAAATTTTAGAGAATGAGTATTGTAAATCCAAATACCCTAAAATGAATGAAAGATTCAAGCGAATGAATGGGGCCTTGGCTCAAAGAATAAGGATAGAGAGTTTGAAAATCAAATATGATAATTCATAAGCCAATATTTTTTCGATGTTCATTATAGGTACTTAAAAATCTTCTGGCACCATTTTTCTTATTTTTGTTAATATATAGTAAAAAGGTTCTCTCCGAACTGTGACCGGTGATTTCCATAATGTCACCAATGTTATATCGGCCAGACATATAATAATTTGTAGCAAAAGACCTTCTTCCAATATGTGATGACACAAGCTCATATTTGGGGAAAATGCCAGTAACTTTCTTGTTACTTTCAGGATTGATTTTAGTGCCTTTTGTCAGTTCTGAAATTCCTGCGATCTTACAAACTTTTTTTATGTACGCATTGTATTTCTGATCAGAAATAGGTCTAGGAAACTCGCCCTCACGTTTATTTAATATCTCTTTAACCTCAGCAACTATGGGTATGGAAACCGCAGTTTCTGTTTTTTCTTGTATTATATCAATGTACAACTGAATACCTCCAATGTCGTGGTCTTCATAAATCATAGATTTGGTAAATTTCATAAAATCAGAAATTCGCTGACCCGTGTTGCAACTAATTATTAGCCAATCGGCTGCATTTTGTAAATAATCCGTTGGATATTCTGTTTTAGCAATTTTTTCTAAATCCGAAAAAGATAAATAGGGCCACAAAACTTTTTGGTTCTTTGCTTTTACTTCATATAAATCACTCTTTGTTGACATGCCATGCATCCTCGCATGTTTGCATATCATTTTTATAAACTTAATCGCATTAGTGGTTGTGTTCATAGCATACCCATTTTGAAGCATTACTTTGGTGAATTTTTCAGAAACAACAAATCCAAATTCAGAAACTTTAAGAACCTCTTTTGTTTGTTTTTGATAGAGAACCAGGTAGTTTTTGACTACGTTGAATTTCTGGAGAGCACGATAGCCAATTTCAGTACTACGAGCGTCTAAGTAAAAGTTAAAGTATTCAAGGAATATGTCACTTGGACCTTCGGATATAATTTCTACTTCTGGCTTAACATCAAGGATTTTCTCAAGCCAGGCTTTATCTACTTTTACCTTTGTGCAGTCTTGCTTGTATTTCGCAAGAATATTTTCTTTGAGCATTCGCAGTTCTGTGGAGAGTTTTTGAAGAGAGTTTTTCCTTTCTAGGGGAAAGCCTAGCTTAGCGTCCCAATTCTCTGGATTGATCTTAAATCTGGTTATGCCTGAAAACTCGAGATCTCTAGTTGGTCTGAATCTTACTAAAATTGGAGCTTCCTCAGATTTACCTTTTATTCTAAAACTTATTGATGCCATGATAGTATTGTTTACATTGTTTCGTCCCCACGCCGTCCCCACAATTTGCAATCGATTGCTAGGACATGCATCAAAAGTAGTACTTTTAGCAAGTAAATCACAACTATTTAGGTGTTATTTATTGTTTTTGATGGCAAGTTCGACTCCCTGCGTCTCCACATTCAAGCCGTAACTAATTAATAATTAAATAGTTGCGGTTTTTTTTTATTTAAATTTTCGACATTCTTTCTCATCCTCGGTACAGTTATAAATTAAAAAGACCTTGTATAATGGACTTTGCAGGTCTGTTTCTTGTATTTTTGTAATCATTCAAATATTCAACATTTTATGCAATACAAATTCTTATTTATTCTATTTTTTGCTCATTGTTTTTTTGTTCAAGGTCAATCTAAAAATCCAATTATCGATGGCTGGTATGCAGATCCCGAAGGTGTTATTTTAGATAATCAATATTGGATATTCCCAACTTACTCGGCCAAGTATCGAAGTCAAGTTTTTCTAGATGCTTTTTCCTCAAAAGATATGGTAACTTGGAAAAAACATTCGCATATTCTTGACACTACAATCATAAAATGGGCCTATATGGCCATGTGGGCTCCCTCTATTGTGAAAAAGGATAAAAAATATTACTTATTTTTTTCTGCCAACGACATCCAAAGCAAACTTAGAAACGGCGAGGCAGATGACCATAATGGGGGCATTGGTGTGGCTGTGGCCGATAAACCCGAAGGGCCTTACAAAGACCACCTCGGCAAACCACTCATAAATCAGTTTTACAATAATGCACAGCCCATAGATCAGTTTGTTTTCCAAGACAAAGACGAACAGTACTACATTATTTATGGTGGTTGGGGAAGATGCAATATAGCCAAACTTAACAATGATTTTACTCAACTCGTACCTTTTGAGGATGGAAATTTGGTAAAGGAAATCACGCCAAAAAATTATGTAGAAGGGCCTACAATGTTCATAAGAAATGGCAAATATTACCTGATGTGGTCAGAGGGTGGTTGGACAAACGGTACTTATAAAGTGGCTTATGGAGTTTCGGATTCGGTTTTTGGGCCTTTTGAAAGACTAAATACCGTTTTAGAAGCAGATGAAAGTATCGCTACTGGTGCAGGCCATCATTCTGTTATCAACATTCCTAATACCGATGAATGGTATATGGTGTACCATCGCCGACCGATTCCAAATCTGGATCGCGACCACCGTGTAGTTTGTATTGATAGGATGTTTTTCGAAAAAGATGGTACAATTAAGAAGGTAAAAATGACTTTCGAAGGCGTTTCGCGGAAACTGAAATGAGTTCATAAATCAAACTTCTGTACAGAACCTCTGATTTTCTCTATATCAGAGGTTTTTTATTTGAACCTATGCTTGAGTTTGTTGATGGGGTTTTCGAAATAAGTAAATGAAAACCAACAAAATACAATCAATAGAGCAAACCTACTTGTGAAAAAGAGTGCTCTAACAGCAATATTTTCTATAGGGATTTGATGAATAAAATCAAAAGACGCTGCCATTTGGAGATAGACTTCGTTCCAAGCCCAAGGAATAATAGGGTGAAATAAGTACACACCATAGCTTATTTTGCCAATAAAAATCAAAAAGCGGTTTTCTAAGATAAAATCATGTACCCAGGTATTGTTGAATTCGATTGCAAATATTATCAATGCCAAAGCGATGATAGAAATGAAAGTTCGGTTCGGAATTATAGGATCAAACTGATAGATTTCTCGAAATAGAAAGAAAACAAAGCATAGAATTCCAATTTTCACGAAAGCTCTTTTGTAATGCTCGATTTTCTCGATTTGATAAACTTTCAAATATGCCCAAATTCCTCCTAAAGAGAAGGCATCGAAACAAGTGGGTGTTAAAACATCCAACATGTCTTTACCCGGAAAAATGGCTTTTAAAACGAATGTAGATAGAATTCCAAAGATAAAACTGCCGATAATAACCTTGAATACGTGTTTTTCAGGAACAAAAATAATAAGCCAAGGCCAAATAAGGTAGAATTGCTCCTCTACTGCCAAAGACCAAAGGTGAGATAGCATTCCGTCCCATTGCTGAGTTCTAAAGAATAAAATATTGGAAGTATAACTCAGGTAATAGGCCAAATTTTCGCCAATACTTGTATAAGTTTTAGTGCCTACAAGGGCCAAAACAAGAATCAGTATATAATAAATCGGAAAAATCCGCAATGACCTCCGAATGATAAAGTTCTTGAGATGCTTGAATTTAATCCCAAGGTTATTTGAGCTATCTTTTTTTTCCTTCAAAAGGTTGTGAGTGATTAGAAAACCACTCAAAACAAAGAAAATATCAACGCCAGCATCGCCAAAATGTAAAGCCAAGACAATATCATTATGTACCCAGTGTGAGAAAATCACGAGAAATACAGCAAAAGCACGAATCGAATCTAAAGTTTTGTAATAAGTCATTTAGAAAACATTCACCAAATAATAAAAAAATCAAAATTAATGCAATATCCCAATTAAACCAACATTAAATACTTTTGGGTACGATTTGGTTTATCTAAGTCTTTTCAAAATTCAGTACTTAAGGTAGCTCAATTAGATAATTTGTCTGATTTTATGAATTTGGCACGTTTAATGTGTAAAAACTATAGGTTGTCGCTTTATTAAGCGGCTACGATGTTGAAATACTCCTAATAAAATGAATTTATTTAAAAAGGTCTTCTCGCTAACACTTTCATTTACAGTGGCTTATATAGTAATATCAGGTAGCTCTGGATGTTATGCTAGGTCATCGTCTGCGTTGTTTCAAACCAACAACTCCGACGAAATAGAAGTGGGAAAATGGACACTCCTTCCTGGGAGTATTCTGATAATTAAGAAAACAAACGAAACCTATTGGTTAATGCAAACCGATAAAGCCCGTAGTTATTATGTGGTAAGAGGAATGAATTTCCTCTATGATTCCAACGTGCAGGTTTCTAGGCCGGTAAATCGAGGTAAGCTCTCCAACGAAGTCACTGCGGAAGGAGGTCTACATCCTGCCAAGTCGGGATTATTGCCTGCCAAATGGGATTCGGCATGGTGGGCTTCTCACGGATATTCGAGAAATGCGATTGGAGAATTCGTGAAAGAAGGTTCAGGTATGAATCCAATTACGCCACCCGTTACAGAGACTATTCCACCAGTAGTTACTCCTCCTACAGACACGTCGGTGGTTACCCCACCAACAGAACCAGTGGTAGTAACACCGCCAGTAGAACCAATTGCTACAACCCCTCCGATAGTTCCCAATTCTGGGAAAATAAAGATTCCTGTAGGTGCAATCATGTGGGATGGATGGTATAGAGATTACTGGAATGACGAAGACCCGAAATATGATCTTTTGATAAATCATGTATCCAAATCTAGGTTAATAGCCACAGAGTGGATGGATCAGTTTAATGTGGTTCCGTTTTATGGTCAATACCACGAACCCGAAAACATTATTATAAGGTACAACGTCAAGTGGAGCCCAGAATTGGGAAGAAATACCTACGACGAGATGGAGAGGACAGTGAAGGTGAGATACGATAAGACCCAAGCCGATACTGAACGCGAAATACAGTATTACGCCGAATCTGGATTTGACTTTTTCTGTTTCAATTATTACAATTCGGATAGCCCTTTGAGTGAAGCTAGACTTCAGTTTGTAAATGCCGAAAACAAAAGAGGTATGAAAATGACCTTTATGTTGGCTTCTAACCGAAGCGACGCAGAAATAGATTACATCACGGATTTAATGATGAAAGACTTTTGGTTTAAAATCGACGGAAAACCAGTTTTATACTTCAATAACCGCGACATGCTCGACTTGGCAAGATACAGAAGTGCCATGAGTAAGAAAGGTGGGGCAGAAATATATGTGGTTTACTACAGCATGGGCGGAGTACCCTCAGATTTCTCACAATATCTTCAGTTTGGAGCTAAGGCGGGAAGTTCATATACCATTTTCAACGAGAGCACTACTGCCGAGGAATTTATAAAAGTAGAAGTTCAACATCGTGAAAATTGGATGAATCAATTTAAAGCATCCGGAATACAAATGATTCCGACTTTAACTACAGGTTTTGAGAACCTTCATCATAGAAGTTCTTTAGATAACGAGAAAGTGCCCATTATACAGAAGGCTTCTTTGGCACAAATCGAACAAAAACTGGAATTAGTTAAGGATTTTATTAACAAAAACCCTCAGAATGTACCGGCAGTTCTTTGGTATGCAGGCAATGAAATATTGGAAAGTGGTAATCCCATTGTACCTACCAAACGTAAGGATGGCACAATAGATACAAGTATGTTGGACACCATTAAAAAACATTTAGAATAACACAAATACACTAATCCCATCTACTTCTTTAAGGCCGTTTAGTACCAAAATTCTAAACGGCCTTTATT
Source organism: Leadbetterella sp. (assembly GCA_035299025.1). GTDB lineage: Bacteria > Bacteroidota > Bacteroidia > Cytophagales > Spirosomataceae > Leadbetterella. The sequence continues at coordinate 892,386 of DATGXK010000007.1, read as the reverse complement.
TTGTAATCAGTTTTGTTGTCAAAGTGCTTCAAAAGTAATAATTTCAACAACATTTATTCAAAACCTTATATGAATCGAAAATCTTTTTTGAAAACCACTGCCTTGGCTGCCGGTGCAGTTTTATCTCGCCCATTAATTACTTTTGGATCACAAACCAAATACAAATTGGCTTTAATTGGGTCGGGCTGGTGGGGCACAAATATACTTAGGGAAGCTCTCCGCTCTGGTGAGTGTCAGTTGGTGGCTCTTTGCGATGTAGACGAAAGGCAAGTCAAAAAATGCTTGGAAGAGGTCAATAAACTGACCAATGACCAACCTAAAATTTATAAAAATTACCAAGAGCTACTTCATAAAGAACAGCCCGAAATAGTCATTAATGCCACTCCAGACCATTGGCACGCACTAATAGCTATAGAGGCTATGAAAGCTGGGGCACATGTATATTTAGAAAAGCCGATAAGTCACACTGTAAATGAAGGAAAAGCGATATTAAAAACCGCCAGAGATACACAAAGGATATGTATAACGGGTTTTCACAGAAGATATTCGCCACATAATGTGAGCGGTCAAGAGTTTTTAAAATCTGGAAAAGTGGGTCAAATAAAAGAGGTACGAGCTTTTGTGACATATAACTTTGGACAGGGAAAGGTACAACCCGATGTGGCTATTCCGGAAGGCTTGGATTGGGACATGTGGTGCGGCCCTGCCCCACTGGTTAGTTATAATCCCAGTATACACCCCAGAAATTGGCGACAAAGGACGGAATTTGCAAATGGTCAACTGGGTGATTGGGGTCCGCATTGGTTTGATCAAATCCTTTGGTGGTCTGAAGAAACCGCACCTAAGAAGATATTTTCATTGGCCTCTGAAAAAATAAACACCAATAACAATAATACGCCAGAAAGCCAAATTGTTGTCTATGACTTTGAAGGTTTCACTTGCACTTGGGAACATAGCCAACTCAATGGTAGACCAACGTCAAAAAGTGAAAATGTTGGTGTATATTTTCATGGCACAGAGGGTACTTTTCACATGGGCTGGATTGGCGGTTGGACCTTTTATCCAAGAAATAAAAATCAAGAGATGATTCATGTAGATGCCAAATTAAATCTTCCAGATCAGCAAAATATTGATTTAGTCTGGGCGGACTTTCTAAATTCTATCAAAACAAAAAAACTGCCTTTTGCGGATATTGAAAAGGGCTACCAGGCTACAAACATGAGTTTGCTAGGTATGGCCGCTTTGAAAGCTGGTAAAAGTTTAGACTGGGACGGAAAATCAGGGAAAATAACCAATAGTCCGGAAGCAAATAAACTCTTGGAAAGAGCTTATAGAAAAGGGTACAATTACCCTAAATTTTAAGGAAGTATTATCAAGGTATTGCGACTGTTCATATCCGGCTAATCTTTTGATATCGTCTCTAATTGTTATTATTTTGTAAACAAAAAACAAACATGAACCCAAGACGAAGAATAAAGGAGGATGAAATTGCATTAATAGAGTTTCTTTTGGAAAGAGCTGGTCTTAAGTTGTCAAACTTTGCCATACCCGAATTGGTGGACGAATACGAAGGTTATGTAATGGGCAGTATTGGTCTCGGCGATCCCGAGATTTCGGGCTATGATGGAGATTTGATACAAGCAAAGTACATTGACTCTGATGAAAAAGAGGTAGTTATTACTTTAACCAAGGACCAAAATGGACAACTCCTAGATTTGGATTTTTGGAAAGTAGATTTTTCAAAGTTAATTCTATACCCCAAACCTGAGAATTTGTTTTTCGAGGAACAATAGTCTGTAAAAACAAAAAAGTATTAGTAGCACTTTTAGAAATTTAAAGATGTTTTACGACCTTTCAACTAAAAAATACTACTAATACTTCAAATTTTCTATTTACTTCACCACCTTCATCATTCCGTTCATCAATCTCCAGTGACCCGGAAACGTGCATACGTAAGGATAGTTTCCAACTGTTTCGGGTGCTTTAAATGTCAGCTTAAAACTTTGATCAGGAGTTATCAATGGTGTAGAAAACAACACTTCAGATAGAGCAGGAACATAGTTTTTCTCTGCTCCTTTCTCGTCCATCATCATTTTATCGGCCGCTATTCCTACTTTTTCCATAGTTTTTGGTTTTACTATTACCAAGTTATGCTGCATGGCATCTGGGTTTTCGAAGGTCAACTCTACAGTTTGTCCCGGTTTTACAGTAAATTCTGTTAGGTCATATTTCATGGCCTCTCTTATGGCCTTGATTTTTACAACCTTCACTTCACCATTCGGTTTTGTTTCTTCCAATACTTTCCAAGCAGACAAAAGTCGCGTAAGCCTAGTGTCAGGTGTTTTGCTTAGGTTTGTCAAGAAAACTTTGTCAGCAGGTTTAACTTTAATGTCTTTTAGTCTATAATTCCATCCTTCAGATATTGCCTTGATTACCGAGTTTTTACCTTGTATATCTAGTGCCTGAGAACGTTTTATTAATGCCACCAAAGAGTCTACCGAGGCCACAGAGGCATAAGACCTTATGGACCTCTCCAAAGCAAATGAGTTCATATTTGCAGGAGCCGAAAAGCTAATTTTCTTGGTTGAATTGTTATTCTTTTCATTACCCTCCGTTATTTCGTTGTTTTTATCCATGGCCACCCTGAGGTTATATTCTCCTATGATATCAGTTGAGAAAGAAATATTTCCTACCCATGGACCATTTATATTTTTTGAAATAGAAACCGTTTCACCAGCCTTTATGCCATCTTTATAATTTCTGCTCAGTTGGTCTACTTTTATTCCCATTCCCTCAAAAGTTAGATCTAACTGCACAAATTTGTCTGCAGGCAAATCTTGTGTCCCTTGATTCTTTACATCTACCACCACCGATATTCTTTCTCTTGCTGAAGGATTTGCAGGGTCAATTTTTATCTCAGAAATTACCAAATCCACTCCATCAACCTTAGTTTCTGCTTTGGTTTCGTGCATCATTTTACTGTGATCATGACTAATTGTAGCCGATGCGGTGTTTTTTTGAGCGGCTTTGGCTGCTTTCAGTTGATTATTCAAATGCTTTTTCATCAATTTGCCACCATTTGCTGACAAAACAGTTGCAAAAGCGTCGGGCAACCAACGATCTTCAACTTCAGTCGACTTCGCCATTCTATCAAAAAAAGCTTTTTCTGCCGCAGCATTTATTGGAGATTTCGAAAGCAACAACAATGTATTCAAAACTACCAAAGGTTCCTTGTCGTTCAATAGGTTGTATTTTAGTACATTTTCGACAGATTTAGCTGAAAAATCCATCACCTTCAAACCATTTTTTCGAACATCGGCATTCGTATGTTTCAAAGCTATGTCAATAACGTTTTGGTCAATGGCATTTAAACCTCTCAAGGTCCAAAGAGCGTGTATTGCTGGAGCATTGAGGCCGATTTCGTCTACCGATTGATCTTTCAAAATATCTAACAAGGCCGGAACAACATCTTTCTGACCCCTTTCTACGAGAAGTCTTTGTGCCTGCATTCTCCAAAACATATTGTCGTTTTTAAGAGCTGCAAGCAATGATGCACTGTTATTCTTCGAAAGTGAAATAGGCGAATATGCCGCAGATTCCTTAGCCGAAACTCTATATATTCTACCATGTGTAAAATCTCTTAAATCTGTGTCGTAGGCATTTCCAGCACCATTTTTAAAATCTTTCGGAACCGGATTGTGCTGAATAATAAAGCTGTACCAGTCGGCCACCCAAACGGCACCATCTGGGCCTGTTTCGGCAAATACTGGCGAAAACCACTCATCTGCCCCAGCGATGAGGTTGAAACTTTCCTTGTCGAAATAATCTGTTCCTTTTTTGATCAAGTTATTCTGGTGAAGAACATGGCCAGTAGGTTCGGCTACAAAAGCTATTTTATTCCAATATTTTTTAGGAAAAGACCTCGCTGTATAGAAATTATGGCCAGCTGCCGCCGTAAAGCCACCAAAAGCATCCACTTGCCTTACTTTTGGTGTGATTGGTTTCATGTCTCGGTGAGTGTCAGTACTTCTACTGCCATTATCAACTATATTTTTGGAATTAAAATAGCTATGAGGAATGGCCATATACCAACCATGAGAATTGTTGGCTGTAGATCCAAAAACATCATTGGTCTCGTTAAAACCCATACCCCAAGTATTGTTTGAGGTGGTTGTCATCCATTCCATCTTGCTTCCGTCTGGTAAAAACCTAAAGAATGCCTGACCGAATTTTAAGGAGTCGGATTGAGGTAATTTACCATTGAATCCCGAATACCCAACGCAGCCCCAAATCCAGTTATCAAAACCATAATGTAGGTTTGAAGGACCCGCATGGGTATCAAATGTACCAAAACCAGTAAACAATACTTTTTTCACATCGGCCTTATCATCTCCATTGGTGTCTTGCAAAAACAGCATGTCAGGAGCTTGCGAAACTATCAAACCACCATTTGCGAAAATCATTCCAGTAGGAATACTAAGTCCGTCTGCCCATTTTGTAAATTTATCTGCTTTGCCGTCTTTGTCTGTGTCTTCGCATAGTAAGATGTAATCAGATCCACCCTCTGGTTTGCGTTCATTTGGATAATCTTTGGTTATTAATACAAAGAGTCTGCCTTTCTCGTCCCAAGTCAGTGCAATAGGGTGCATAACGTTCGGCTCTGCTGCAAACAATTCTAGTTTGAAATCAACCGGAATCTGAATATGCTTCATGGATTCCTCTGGACTAAGCGGAAGCTGCTGTAGCTGAGGTCCAGGACGTTGCTCATAATTTGGCAGTTTAGCTTCGCGATATTTAAAAGGCTCGGGGTTACGTGCATTAAAAGCTGCCAGAGCTTCGTCGTTTACAGCCCAAAGTATGGCCTTGTATAACATTTCTTGGAAACCCTCGTTCAGCCATGTGCGTTCGTCGTGGCCATAGGCGGTGTAAAATACCTTTCCTTTTCCGTGAGTTCTCGTCCAAGTATAAGGTTCGGTTTTGGTATCTGGCTTATCTTTGAATTGATCTGCTTTGATTTCTCTTGTGGCCAATATGTTATTGTCAGCTTCTAATTTGGTATGCAAATAAGTTTCATCGAAAACCGTAAAAGGTTTCAAACCTTGCATGATTGGGTGGTTGGGCTGAACGGCCTGCGTGGTAATTGAGTCCATGGTATGTCTCCAAAATTGCCCACCCACCAATTTAATAAACTCTGGTGAGTTTCTGAAACAATAAGATGCACAGTGTATAGGTAAAAAACCCTTTCCTGAAGCCACAAAATCTAACAGGGCCTTTTCTTGTGAAGGGCTAATTTCGTCCCAATTGGCAAAAAGCATCACGGCATCATACTGGTTCAGTATTTTGGTATTAAGGTCCGCCAAATCGTCTGTGTAGGTTACGTTGATACCCTTTGGTCCCAATGCGGCCATCAGTGAAGGCACTCGCTCTATAGGTTTGTGATGCCCATTATCTCCAAGGAAAAGAACTTCTAGCCTCCGAGCTTTTTGAGCAAAGCTGGAAACAAAAGAAATGCTAAGTATAAAAATGAGTATTTTTCTCATTAGTTTTTTATTTAAATGTTAAAAAAATCGGGTACTCTTATAATTTCTCCGCCCTGCATGGCCGACTCGTGTGCCAAAATTCCTACGGAAGTCCAGTTTGCAGATTGAGCAGCATTCGGAAATGGATCACGATCCTCAACTAAAGCAGTTAAAAACTCATGTGCCAAATGTGGGTGTGAGCCACCATGGCCGCCCCCTTGAGCAAAGCTCAAATGTGTATTTTCGTCATGATCGTACACACCTTTACCTGTAAATGATTGTATCTCTTTTGGTAATAAATGTGCGTAATCCGGCGTCTCAACCTTTTCTGGAATTTCGGGCTCAGGTTTTTTTGCGGTATGAATTACGTTTGGTTCTCCTTCTATCAAAGCCCATTCAAACGATTTTTTAGAACCATACACTTCAAAACTTTCACGATATTGACGAGCAACATCGAACAGTGAACGATAAACGTAAGCACTCAAATCGCTGTCTTTAAACTTAATATGGGCAGATTCTACCGCAAAAGGCGAGTTGTGAATTTTTACTAAATCCTCAGAAATAGTACCCGAACCGAAACAAGAAACATATTCGGCCTCGAGTTTTAAAAGCCCAGCTACTGGTCCTACGCAGTGTGTGGCATAGTGCATTGGAGGCAAACCTGGCCAATAATCCGGCCAGCCTTCCATGTCTTGCTGGTGCGAAGCTTTCAGAAACTGAACTTTGCCTAACTCACCTTTTTCGTACAATTCCTTCACAAACAAAAACTCACGAGCGTAAACTACGGTTTCCATCATCATGTATTTTTTGCCTGTTTCTTGGGTTGCTTTTACAATTTTCATACAGTCTTCTACACTGGTGGCCATAGGAACCGTACAAGCCACATGTTTGCCGGCATAAAGAGCCTTGAGCGACTGCTCAGCGTGGTTCGGAATCGGCGAGTTGATATGAACAGCATTAATATCGGGGTCGCGTAGTAATTCATCATAATCAGAATATCTCTTTTCGATTCCAAAAGTGTCTCCAATCTTGTTGAGACTTTCTACATTTCGCTGACAAATAGCATACATGTTTGCGTTTGGATGACGCTGATAAATAGGAATAAATTCCGCTCCAAATCCCAAGCCTACGATGGCGATGTTTATTTTTTTACTCATTTTAATATACTTTTAAGATATTTATAACTGTCCTTCATCAATTGTTCCTCAGATTCAAACATTTTCCTCCAAATGTTAGCTGCCGCAAGTTTTTCGCTGAAAGCTTCGATACTCAACATGCCTTCATAGTTTATTGATTTTAAGGCCTCTAAAACTTCCGGAATCTCTACTCGGCCTTGCCCTAATGTCCCTCTGTCATTTTCTGAAAGTTGAACATGTACCAACTTATCCCCTATTTTTTTTATGGCTTCGGTCATGCTTTTTTCCTCTATATTGGCATGAAAAGTGTCAAACATGATTTTACAAGATGGGTGATTTACATAGTTTATCAAATCCAAAAGCTCGTCGGTACAAGAAACCAAATAACTCTCAAAGCGATTTAGATACTCTAAGCCAAGTGTAATGCCCAAGCTATCTGCATATTCAGCCAAATCCCAAAGGCCTTCTTTTGCCCAAAGTTTTTCTTGAGGAGTGGCTTTTGAGCCAGTAAAAACACCCAGTGCCGAGTGAAATGGACCTGTCAACAGGTCAGATCCTAAAATCATGGCACAATCCAAAGCCAATTTGTTTCTTTCTAAAGTTTTTTTCCGTTCGGAGGCATCGGGACTTATGAAACTTTCTCCAGGGCCGTTTATCGTAACCGCAATCCTGTCTAAACCTAGTTCATCTAGCTTTTTTCTCCAAGCATACCAATGTTCGGGATTTGTATTAAAAATGGGTATCTCCACGCCATCGTACCCGATTTCTTTGATTTGCTCGAGCACGGGGAATAAACGCTCGTCTATTTCAGTACCCCATAGTAAGAGGTTCATCCCGATTTTGTTCTTCATAAGTGTATAGTCTATTTAAGTACAATATTATAGAAGAAAATTGCAATTTTATTCCTTGATATTTGCCAGAACTACCAGTATTTTGACTATTTTTGTTTAAATTATAAATTTGGCGAACAAAAAACTGTACTTCGAATGCCAGTAGTTCTTGAAAAAAATATCGGTAGCCAGCAGGAATCGGTTACGGTTTTAGATTTAAAGGAAAAATTTTTTGACCCGAATTGGCATTTTCATCCTCATTACCAATTATTTACAGTAATCGAGGGAACAGGCACTAGATTCATTGGCGACAGTATTCAGTATTTCGAACCCGGCGATACCGTTTTTTTAGGCCCCAATCTTCCTCATCTTTGGCGGAGCGATAAGGTGTATTTTGAGAGTAATCCGTCATTCAAAACTCATGGTATCGTGCTTTATTTTACGGAAGATTTTCTGGGCAACGATTTTTTCGAGAAATCGGAGATGGCTGGTTTAAAAGCTTTTTTAGAAAACTCTTGTAGAGGCATGGTTTGGTCAGGCAAATCAAAAGGACATATTGTGGAAAAACTAATTGAGTTGGTCAATATTAAAGGCTTTAGACGTATTTTAACTTTGCTTGACTTGTTGCATAAGCTTTCTCAATCTAAAGATTATCAGTTTATTACGAATGAAAATTACACCAATTTACATAAACTTTCGGAGACTGAACGGATGCAAAAAGTGTATGAGTATGTAAGTAAAAACTTTAAGGAAAGCATAAAGTTGGGCGACATAGCCGAAAAAGTGAATATGAGTGAGGCGGCTTTTTGCAGGTACTTTAAAAAACGAACCAATCGATCTTTTGTAGATTTTGTGAATGAAATTAGGATTGGAAATGCTTGCAAATTACTCGGTCAAAATGCCATGAACGTTTCAGAAATTTGCTTTGAAAGTGGTTTTAATACCATTTCCAACTTTAATTTCCATTTTAAGAAAATAGTAGGAAAAACACCTTCTGAATATGCCAAGGCATTGAAAAATTAAGAATTCGTTCTCTTTTTTATTTCCTTTAAATATAATTGCTCTACTTTGGTTCGAGCCCAAGGAGTTTTTCTTAAAAATGTAAGGCTTGATTTTATGCTGGCGTCAAACTTAAAACAATTTACTTTTACATCGTTGTACATGGCTTCCCAGCCTAAGTTTTCTACCAAATAAACCAAGATTTTTTCGAGTGTGATGCCGTGTAAAGGATCCATTTATATCAATTTTAAAAGTTTTTGATAGGCCAAAGCCACTCCAATTGCTATGCCGAAGCTCAATAATGTGCCGATCAAGATGTATTCGGTTAGCCTAACTTCATGGCTTTTGGTCAAGTCTCCAAATCTAAAAACAGATTTGGCTGCTAGCAAAAAGCCCACTCCTTCCCAGTGATTTAAAACTATAAAAACGAACACCAGTATCCTTTCCATCATACCTATGTACTTGCCGGCTGCATTTGTGTTTTCGTTTTCTTGTTTCCATCTCGAAATTAATATTTTTATTACTACAGATGCTACATAACTAATTGATAAAATGGCAGTTATTAAGAGAGTCGCCTTTGTGCTAAATATTAAAGACCAGTCTATTTCGAACTTGAAATATAGTTTGGTGACGAAGAAAATAACCAAAATATGTAATATTTGATCAAGAAAAAACAACTTCCTAGTTTCTATTTTCTCTCTCAATATTAGCTTTCCAAGGTCTATCAAATAGTGCGAAGCAGGTATCAAAAGCAAAGCTATCCAATATTTCAAGTCAAATTGAAAAACTACCAGTAATAGCAAAAAATGAACTCCGATATGGTAATAGAGATATTTTGATTTATATGTTTTAGTATTTTTATCTTCAATCCATTTGTCAGGCTGAAACATAAAATCACCCAAAAGATGTGCGAGTGTAATTTTTAATACCCAAGCTATCATAATCCACTGATTTTGATTTTATAATAATCCAAAAGTTTCTGAATCTCATCATATCCGCCTCTTTTAAGGCCCTCACTTATGGTTCCTTGGGCTGTTTTATTGAGCAAATTTGCCAAGTCTTTTTGGTTTACGGTAGGGTTTTCTATTTTTAGCTTAATCAGCTTTGCAGCCGTTTCTGTCCATTTGTCTATGGTGAGCGAAGCCAATTCTATCATCAAATTTAGTGTTGTGTCAAGCTCTTTATTTGGTGTTTTTATGGCAAGTGTTTGCTTTTTTAGTTCTTCAAAACACTCTCCTGAGTTCAAAAAGGCAGTTCCATTAGATTCTGTAATTTTGGCAGCTCGGTAGGTTATTTCACCTAATCCAATCGCCAATCTAATATCAAGGTTTTTCCATTGTTTTATTTCGGCTTTTAGCAGAATTGCGGCCATTAGAGCATCTTCAGGCTTGGTGTTTAGCTGAAAGCTGTCACCCCTGAATATTTCCCAATTTGCTGGCTCTTTCCCGTACTTTTTGAGCACTTTTTTCAAGGCGGGCATCCATTCGCTGGGCTCAACCTGCCTCGAATTTATCAAATCTCCTGTTATTATTGCTTCCATAGTGCTTTAAAAACATTCAAATATAATACCAGAAAGTATATTTTCCAAAAATATCGGCTAATTAGCAGATATTTTAAATTATCGGTCAATTAGCAGATATTTTTGATTATCGGCTAATTAGCAGATATTGTTAATTATCGGCTCTAGAGCAGATAATTTATAAAAATCGTTACTGAATGCTTTACAGGGCATATTTTTGCACCTAAACGTTCTTGAAATAAACATTCGCCATTTCTTAATCTTATCTTTGCATCAAAAAACATCCTGAATGGATTATTTCAAAGAATTAGCAGAATTACTAAAAATAGAAAAACTTGAAGACCAAGCACAATATAAAAAACTTACTGATTCGGCCTCAATAGGCGAAAAACGAGCCAATGGACTCACTTGGTATCCTGTGGCCATCAGAGGGCAGGAATTGGGCCGTGGAGATTACCTGACAGTAGAGTTTGAACGCACAACACACCAAGATTTACCTCATCAGTTTAGGTTTGGCGTTCCAGCAGTTTTATTTTCCAATCATGACGCAAAGACAGACAGGCTCGAAGGCACCATTACATATCAGGGTGGAAATAGGCTAAAAATTAACTTCAGAACAGAGGAATTACCAGATTGGAGCCGTGATGGCAAATTGGGCATTGATGTGCTTTTTGATAATAATAGCTATGAGGAAATGTTTTCGGCCTTGAAAAAAGCAGAAAATGAAGAGTCTGAAATCACGAAAGTGCTGATTGGCGAAAAAACTCCTACTTTTTACATTTCTGATCACAAATATCACAGTGTTCAACTGAACGATTTCCAGAACAATGCCGTAAACAATGTGCTCAATGCCAATCATTTGTCTATCATTCATGGCCCTCCCGGAACGGGCAAAACTACGACCATTGTACAGGCAATAAAGGCATTGGCCGAAAAGAAGAATGAAAAAATATTGGTAGTAGCACCAAGTAATACTGCTGTAGATTTGTTGACCGAAAAATTGAGTTCAGTAGGTTTGAATGTGATTCGACTCGGAAATCCGGCGAGAGTTTCGGAAGAATTACAAGCACAAACCGTGGAAGGAAAAATAAAAAACCACCCATCGTTTAAGGATATAAAAACTTGGAAAAAACAAGCCAATGAATACAAAAATATGGCTCACAAGTATAAACGTAACTTTGGCAAGGCAGAGAGAGACCAACGAAAAGCCCTATTTGATGAGGCTCACAAACTGATGAAGGAAGTCGAGAAAATAGAAGAGTATATAATTGAAGATTTGTCTAACAAAGCTCAGGTAGTGACGGCCACTTTGGTGGGTTCCAATCATTATTCTATGACAAACATCAAATACGATACCGTGATAATCGACGAAGCAGGCCAGGGAATAGAACCTGCGTGCTGGATTCCGATATTGAAAGGAAAGAAATTGGTTTTGGCAGGAGACCATTGTCAGCTCCCTCCCACCATCAAGTCGCAAGAAGCATCTGCCAAAGGACTTTCCAATACGCTTCTGGAAAAATTAGCCACAAAATATCCTGAAACGGTGACGCTCCTGCAAACGCAATATCGAATGAACGAGCAAATAATGGCTCATTCGTCAAAAATATTTTATGATAACCTATTAATCGCCCATGAAAGCGTAGCGAAGCATCGACTGAGTCCTGAGCATCCGCCAGTACAATTTATAGATACCGCTGGTTGTGGGTTTGAGGAAAAGTTAGAGGGTACAAGCTCAACCAACCCAGAAGAAGCTGCTTTTCTGGTGAAAAGATTAGAGGATCTCGTAGGTGATTTCTCCGAGAAAAATATGCCTAGCATTGCTGTTATCAGCCCATATAAGCAGCAGATTCAGATATTGAAAGAATTTATAGAAGCTTCTAGCAAACTCAAACCTTGGAATAAATACATAACTATAAACACGATTGATAGCTTTCAAGGACAAGAACGCGACGCTGTGTTTATTTCCATGACAAGGTCAAATTCGGATGGAGAAATAGGCTTTTTGACCGATATAAGACGAATGAATGTGGCGATGACCAGAGCAAAAAAACTTTTGGTAATTGTTGGAGACAGTGCCACGATTGGCAATTTTCACTATTATTCTGATTTTATAGCTTATTCTGAAAAAACCGAAGCTTATAAAAGTGCTTGGGAGTATATCAATTAAGAAGGCATCGTTTGATAAAATTCACATCAAAAAAAATGGTATAATTATTGAAACTGTAATAAAAATTGTAATTATTGTATTTCTAATATAATTTATACCTCAGACCATCTTAAGTAAATCAAAATGTCGACAACAACTCCAATACCTGTAAGTATATTGATTCCTGCCAGAAATGAAGCTAAAGGCATTCACCGCATGCTCAATTCCTTAGATTCTTTAGACTATCCCAAAGAGTATTTACAGATACTGCTGGCAAATGATAACTCAACCGACGAAACACTGAAGATAATGCAAGATTTCGCTGTCGGTAAAAATTGGATAACAGTAGTGGATGTTCCTGAAAGAAAACCAGACGAAGAACTGAAGGGTAAAACTAGAGTTCTAGCAATGTTGGCTCACCAAACCACAGGTAAATACTTGTTTTTTACCGATGCCGACGTAGCCGTTAATAGTCAATGGATTAATGGAATGCTGTCTGAACTCGAAAACAACATACCCAATAGACAAGGAAATATGAAAGGGATTGGAGTTATGGTGGGAGTTACAGGCATGAAACATGATAGTTTTGCATCTACCATGCAAGCATTGGAGTGGTTTTGCGTGGTAACAGTCAATAAGTTATTCTCAGACCGAAACATACCAACCACCGGCATGGGCAACAATATGGTTGTATTGAAAGAAGCTTATTTTGCGGCTGGAGGTTATGAAAAAATTGGATTTAGTATAGTAGAAGACTACACACTCTACAAAAAAATAATTGCGGAGGGTTACGATTTTAGGCAAGTTTTTATACCCGAAGTTGTGGCCTACACCGTTCCCCCTGAAGATTATTTCGAGCAGCGTGACCGCTGGATACAAGGAGCCATAGAGTCAAACTCGGGTCCACTATATTTAGGCATCATGCAGGCCGTATCGCTTCCTTTATACACATTCTTGGCTTTCGTTTCTTGGAAAATATCCTTGGCCTTGTTTCTGATTACATTTTCATTTTACACCTTTTTGGTGCTAAGGTTTGAGTCAAAGCTCAAGCTCTCGGGCTATCTTAAAAACCTACCGGTGTTTTCAATTTATCTGCCGGTTTCGTGGCTGATGCAGTTTTTACATTATCTATTTGCCAAAAAAGTAGTTTGGAAAGGTCGCGACTATTGAATAAATCTACACAGGACGCCATGTCAGGATTTATTTTCTATTTTTTTGGTGAAAAAACTTATTGTCACGTAGTTTTTTATCATTTTTGCAAATATTTCTAAAAACTAATGAGGTCATTAGAACTAATCATCGACAATCTAGATACTGTTTTTCGTGGAGACGCATGGCATGGGCCTTCTGTTATGGAAATCATCAACAGTTTGCCATTGGAAAAAGTGTCGCAAGTCCAGAATTTTTCTAGCCAAACCATTGCCCAACACATTTATCATTTGGCTGCATGGAGGAAGTTTACTATTGAAAAACTGAATGATAACATCCACTACAGCTTAGAAACTGAAGAGGACAACTGGGGAGGAGAAGAATACAGTAAACCTGAAAAATTCAATGATTTGGTGGAGTTTCTGAAAAAGCAGCATTTCGACCTTATCAATGAACTTGAAAAGTACGATGATGACATTTTAGAAAAAAATGTTCCTGGAGAATATTACAATTTCTATAAACTTTTAAACGGATTAATTCAACACGACACTTATCATTTGGGTATGATATGGGTGTTGTGGCAGTAAAAACCTTGTTGATATGGCGAATACTATAAACATTAACATCGAAAACTTAAAAAATCTTTTCAATACGGCCTTTCATGGAGGTGCTTGGCATGGTCCGTCGGTATTAGAGCTTACCAAAGGCCTTACCGTAAAAGAAGCCTCTTATTCTGCCGGAAACGTGCATAACATAGCCGAGCTCCTGTATCATATTACAAGCTGGAGGCTCTTTGCTGTAAAGAAAATGCAAGGTGACGAGGATTATAATATTTCTGATGAAAAAGCCAATTGGGGTAACATCGGTAAAATAGACCAATTTGAGCTTGAAACACTCATGATGGAGCTTACCCTTAGCCACGACGAGCTCATAAAAGAATTAGAAACGAAAACGGATGCTTTTCTGCAAGAAATTGTACCCGGTGCAGAATATAATTTTAATACATTGCTCAACGGCATCATTCATCATGACTTGTACCACTCCGGACAAATCGCGATAATTAAGAAATTGGCCAGCAAAGGAGGAAAGGCCGTAGATGATGATTACACTGAAAGCAGTAGATATTTTGAAGATGACCTTGAAGACGATTTTATCTAAGAGTAAGATTAGTCAACAATCAAAAAAGCCCTTGAAGAGATCTTCAAGGGCTTTTTTGTATAGGATAAAGCGGATTTTAGTCTGCCTTAGTAAATTTAGAGGTCTTGCCTATCAGCGATATGCCTATATATCCTCTCACATCTAGCTGAGTTGGGCTTACTAGTTTCATATTGCTAGAGTAGGTCTTTCCACTTTTTGGATCATAGATGGTGCCGTCTTTCCAAGCTTTTTCACCGTCTTTTTCGAAGTTTTTCAAGAAAACCAAACCCAAAAGCGGAGAACTTTTAAGCTTATCGTTGGGGTTAAATTCGTCGGTGCGTGGCTTGCCATTTTTATTGGGGTCTTTAAGCCAAACAATCTTTCCAAAAAGCTTACCGTTTGTTTCATAAAACTGAAGTTTAGCACTTTTTTCCTCGTTGTACCAAGTGCCTTTGGTGATGTCTTGTGCTGATAATTTAAAAACGAGTACTAAAATTAGGACGAATACTGAAATTACTTTTTTCATTTGGTTATTGCTTTGTTTATTTCAAAAATAAAGGTTGATATTAAAATTCCAATAAGGCCTCCCAAAAAAACATCAATCGGAAAATGAACTCCGAGATATATACGACTGTAACTGACGATTATTGCCCAGCCAAAAAGTAAATATGTCCAGAAATGCTTATTGCCCAATAATTTATAAATACTAAAAAGTAATGCAAAGCTGTTGGCCGCATGAGAGCTGACAAAACCGTACTTCCCGCCACAATTCCCAACAAGAGTCATTTCGCTTAAAAAATCATGACAAGGCCTAAGGCGTTGAAAATAAGGCTTCATAATACCTGAAGTAACAAAATCGCTCAGACCCACTGCCAATGAAATTAATAAAACATAACGCAGCCCGCCTTTCAAACCAAAATTTCTTAACAAATAGAAAACAATGAGCACATAGAGCGGAATCCAAACTTTAGATTTTGAAAAAAAAAGCATAACCTCATCAAGCCAAGGCTTGTGAAACCCATTTAGGTACAGAAATAACTGTTTATCAAATTCTAAAATATACTCTAACAAGACTAAGCAAATTTTAAAAGTTTCCTGACCTCGTTCATGGTTTTAGATGCCACATCTTTCGCTTTTTCCTCTCCATTCTTAAGTTTTTTCTCCAACTCATCCGGATTTTCCATATAGAAATTAAAGACCTCTCTCTGAGTTTTATATTTGGTCAGAATCAGCTCCAAGAACTCTTTCTTGGCATGTCCATAGCCATAGCCACCTGCTAAATATTTCTCTCTCATAGCCGAAATCTGATTTTCTTCAGCCAAAAGAGAATACAATTTAAAAACCAGACATGTTTCGGGATTTTTCGGCTCTTCAAGAGGCGTAGCGTCTGTTAAAATTCTTTTAATCTGCTTGTGAAGGTCCTTTTCTGTCAAAAATATATCGATATAGTTATTGTAGGATTTACTCATTTTTTGACCGTCGATCCCTGGAATCGTCATAACAGACTCGTTGATCAATGGTTCAGGTAAAACGAAAGCTTCTCCAAAAACTCTATTAAAAGTAGCGGCAATGTCTTTTGACATCTCCAAATGCTGTTTTTGGTCTTTGCCCACAGGTACAAAGTTGGCCTGATACAATACGATATCTGCAGCTTGCAAAACAGGATATGTAAATAATCCAGCATTTACATCCGATAGTTTATCCGATTTTTCTTTGAATGAGTGTGCATTGGCCAACATTGGATACGGTGTTAGGCAACTCAAATACCATAAAAGCTCAGTATGAAATCCAGCTAAGCGAGATTGTCTGTAGAAAAAGTTTTTTTCGGCGTCAAAGCCACAAGCCAACCACGCCGAAGCTACAGCAGCAGTATTGGACTGCAACAAAGCCGCGTCTTTTACGGTTGTTAAAGAGTGCAGGTCAGCAATGAATAAGAAAGACTCGTTTTCGGGCTTTCGTGAC
Source organism: Leadbetterella sp. (assembly GCA_035299025.1). GTDB lineage: Bacteria > Bacteroidota > Bacteroidia > Cytophagales > Spirosomataceae > Leadbetterella. Next base: position 875,989 of record DATGXK010000007.1, on the reverse strand, counting down.
AAGGCAACGGCAGGCTCTATGGCTCCAAGTATATTGCCCAAATGTGGTCTCCCGCTTGCTTGTATTCCAGTTAAAATTCTAGACATTTTTTATTTTCGCTTTTTTAATCTTACTTTTTCACAAAATTAGACATTTATTATATGATAAGAGACGCTACTTTTGAATTTTTGAGAAATTTAGAAGAAAACAATAACCGTGAATGGTTCAATGGAAACAAGGCTTTTTACGAACAAGCCAAAGCCAACTTTTCAGAATTTAGTGATACTATTCTCACCAAGTTAAAGGAAATTGAGCCGGACTTTGCAAATACCCAAATCAAAGATTGCATTTTCAGAATAAATAGAGACATTCGGTTCTCGAAAAACAAAGCACCCTATAAAAATAATTTATCTGTGGCATTCGGTCCTGGTGGAAGGCATTCTGGAAGAATCGACTACTATTTTCAATTACAAAACGACGAAACAATTCTTGGTGCAGGTATGTGGCAACCTTCGCCAACCAATCTTGCCAAATTTCGTCAGGAATTGGACTACAACCCAGAACTTCTCAAAGGTATTATTGAAGACCCCCATTTTAAAGAAACCTTTCCTATTGTGCATGGAGAAAGGCTCAAAAGGCCACCGAAAAACTATTCTGAAGATCACCCTGAAATCGAACTGTTAAAGTGCAAGGAATTATTCTTTGTAAGAAAATACAGTAATAAAGAAATTCTCCAGGCTGATTTCGGCGATATTTTGTTTGCTCACATGAAAGTAATCAAACCTTACATACATTACCTCAATGATTTGTTTTTCTTGGAAATTGACTGATTCGAAATTAAATATGGTCATACCTGGAAAAAGCCAAATATATTGTAAATTGAGGCTATACCTATTTGAAAGAATCTTGTAGTCTTGTTTTTAACCTAAAAATCATGAAATTTTAATTTTTTTGACAAAAAGCACTCAATTTTAATTGCACTATTTCAATTTTTTTATATATTTTTTAAATTATTAGCGTTTTTTGAACCTATTTTTCCATTTTTAGTCAAAATTATATTTCGAATTATTTGGAAATAGCCAAATCAATCGTTTAAATTTGTAACAACAAAACGACATAAATATGAGAAATTCAATTGAAAAAGACGGTTACAAATTTTTGTTTGGCATATTAGTATTCTTTGGAGTTGTGCTTGCCATTGTTTCTACCTTACTATACATTGACCCTAAAGGTTTTGCTCCGAAAACTTTGAGTGTTTCTTCGTCTCTTTTGTTCTTATTGATCGGAGTTACGCTATGGTTACGCACGGAATATTTAAAGCTGTATAACATCAATCAATACCAAACCAAAAGATTTCCAATGTGGTTTTCTGCTGGTGCCTTTATTTTGGTTGGAATCATCATTTTAGTATAACCTATTTTACCTACATATTAGACTTTAAAGAGGCTTAGGGCCTCTTTTTTTTTGTTTTTAAAACCAAGAGTATATTTCTTGAGTTATAATTTTTTAATATTATACATCTCAAATGAAATACCTGTTCATCACATTAATCTTATTCTCTTCTTTTTGCGGCTTTTCTCAAAAGAGCGGCAGTATTACCGGCAAAATATTAGACAAAAACACACAGGAAGCTTTACCCTTTGTAAGCCTACAGGTTGTGGGTACTCAAAAAGGCGGCACTTCTGACGAAAATGGCAATTTCAGAATCAGTGATATTCCTACAGGTACATATAATATACTATTCACCTATGTAGGATACCAGAATTTCACACTCTACAACGTTGTAATAAATACAGGTAATGAAAGTACATTTCAAATAGAACTAGAAACACAAAAGAACGATTTAAAGGCTCTAGAGGTCAGTGCCAAAAAGGAAACAGTCTTTACAGGTACTTTGGAGTCTCCATTGAGTATTCAAAAACTTACTACGGAAGAAATTAGAGCCAATCCAGGTGGAAATTTTGATATCAGCAAGGTCATTCAGATTCTCCCGGGTGTAGGCGGGGGTGTTGGAGGTGGTTCGTTCCGAAATGACATTATTATTCGCGGTGGTGGCTCAAATGAAAATGTTTTTTATCTTGACGGTATCGAGGTCCCGGTTATCAATCATTTTCAGACTCAGGGTAGCAGCGGCGGCCCGCAGGGCATGTTGAACGTGAGTTTCATAGAAGATGTAAAACTGAGTTCTTCGGCATTTGATGCTCGATACGACAATGCCCTGAGTTCGGTATTTCAATTTAAACAGAAAAATGGAAACCCAAATGAGCTACAAGGCAATGTTCGTTTAAGTGCCACCGAATTAGCTACTACTTTTGAAGGTCCGATATCCCAAAACACAACTTTTTTGGCGTCGGCCAAAAGGTCATATCTACAACTTTTGTTTCAAGCCATTGATTTGCCCATAAGGCCAAATTACTGGGATTTTCAGACCAAAATCAGTCATCAAATCAATAAGAAAACCTCATTAACTTTTGTAGGCCTGGGTGCCATTGATGAGTTTAGTTTTGCGATCTCAGATGAATACTCGCCTGAAAAAGCCCAAACCATAAATTCTGCTCCAACCATCAATCAATGGAATTATACCGTTGGGACATCTCTTAAAAGGCTGATAAACAATGGGTATTGGAATCTGGCACTTAGTAGAAACATGTTTAACAATGATATTGTAAAATATGAGGACAACCAAGCTCCAGAGACTTCGCCTAAAACACTCAATCTGAATTCTCGGGAAGCTGAGAATAAATTGCGTTTTGATGTAAATCAGACGTTTTCGGGTTGGAAAATAGGCTATGGTTTATCAACTCAATTGGTGAAATACACCAACGAAACCTTTAACCTGCTAAGAAAACAGATTTTAGGTACGGATGGTAAGATAATTCAGCCGGAATTGAGCATAAACTTTGAAAGCCCCATCAGTCCTTTTATGAAATATGGTGCTTTTGTCCAAATCGGTAAAAGATTCGAAAGGTTAGGTATCAGTGGTGGAATCAGAACTGACGGAAACAGTTTCACTGAAAACGGAATGAAAATGTTCAAAACCTTATCGCCAAGAGTTTCTTTAAGTTACTTTCTAAATAGCCAGTGGTCAATAAATGCCTCTGCCGGACGCTATTTCAAATTGCCGCCGTACACTATCTTAGGTTTCGCCAACTCTTTAAAAACTTTGCTTAACAAAGATGCGGAATATCAAATTAGCAATCATTTGGTATCTGGTGTAGAATTTCTTCCAAACGAGAGCATGAGATTTACTCTGGAAGGTTTCTATAAATTCTATGAAAATATGCCAGTTTCAAAGAACAGTGGTATTTCATTGGCAAATTTGGGTGCAGATTTCAACGTCTTGGGCAACGAAGAGGTTCTGTTCAATGGAAAAGGCAAAACCTATGGTGTGGAGTTCTTTGCACAAAAGAAACTTACGAAAAGATTTTTCGGTGTTTACTCTTACACTTTTTATAGGAGTCTTTTCAGTGGCACAGACGGAAAACTTGTCTCAAGTTCATGGGACAATAGGCACCTGATGAGCTTTGCTATCGCTTACAAGTTTAGAAAAAATTGGGAGGCAGGGCTTAAATTTCGTTTTCAGGGCGGTGCTCCATACTCGCCAATAGATGAGAGTGCCTCCAGATTAAACTATATAAGTCAGGGAGTAACAATTTATGATTTTGCCAGATTAAACACCCAAAGATTGGGTTCTTTCAATAGTAGCGATATTAGAATTGATAAGAAAATAAATTTCAAAAATACTGCTTTAGATTTATATATTGATGTAACTAACTGGTATTTAGCCAAATCACCAACAGTTCCTGAATTTACACTAAAGAGAAATGATACCAATACGGGATTTGCCACCACCGATGGAAATCCGATTAAGTCTGATGCGTCCAATGGCATTCCGGTAATATTAAATGAACCATCGGCATTGGTTACCCCAACCATCGGATTTATTTGGGAATTCTAATCTAAAATCTCCGGGCAAAATAAAAGCACTTGCAGTAATACTACAAGTGCTTTTATGCAAAATGCCTATCCGCAGGTTTTAATTGGAACCCAAAATAGCTTGTGTAAAGTCTTCAATTAAATCTTCTATGTCTTCCAAACCGACAGAAACCCTCATGCTACCTTCATAAATACCCAGCTTCGCTTTGTCATCCTTTGACACTTTGGCGTGGGTGGTGGTATCGGGGTTGGTGATGGTGGTTCTACTGTCTCCAAGGTTTGAAGTCAATGAGGCTATTTTGATTAATTTGGTAAATTTCACCACTCGTTCAAAGCCACCTTCCAGTTCAAAAGTAACCAAAGCACCACCAGCAGTCATTTGCTTTTTTGCAAGTTCATATTGAGGATGAGAAGGTAAGAAAGGATAATTAACTTTTTTTACACCTTTAATATTTTCCAAAGCTTGTGCCAATTTAAAAGCATTTTCGCAATGTCTATCAATTCGCAAGCCAAGGGTCTCTAGGCCTTTAGTAAGAACCCAAGCATTAAAAGGAGCTAATGATGGACCTGTTTGACGGCAAAAAAATCTTACTTTTTCTATTAAGGCCTTTGTGCCAACTATGATTCCTCCCAAAACTCTTCCCTGACCGTCAAAAAACTTGGTGGCTGAATGTACAATCAGATTCGCACCATATTCCGACGGAGTTTGAAGCATCGGTGTGGCGAAGCAATTGTCTACAAAATAAATAAGATCATGCTTTTTGGCCAATTCGCCTATCATTTCCATATCTACTAGTTCCAAACCAGGATTAGAAGGCGTTTCTAAATAAATCATTTTTGTGTTCGGCTGAATGGCACTCTCCCACTCTTCTTTTGGTGCCGAAGCATCTATGTAGGTATGGGTAATACCCCAATTGGGTAATATTTGGGTAATAATTTGATGTGCCGAACCAAACAACGCTTTGGAAGAGACAATATGATCACCAGACACTAAGGTAGCAGCAAAACCCGCAAAAACGGCGGCCATTCCGGTAGCAGTGGCAATTCCTTCGTCTGCGTCTTCGAGCATACAGACTTTGTCGACAAATTCCTGAACGGTCGGGTTTGAAAACCGTGAGTAAATATTGCCTTCGAGTGTATTGTCAAACAAATCTTTGCCCATTTGAGCATCTTCAAAACAAAAACTACTGGTCAAATAAAGAGGCGTTGAATGCTCTCTAAACTGTGTTTTTTCTGTTTGAATACGAATCAACTTGGTCTGCTTTTTCATCAAAAAATATCGTTTTTATAATTATTTATCCAGTTTTTCTGTACTCCTCCCATCTTTTCAAAGAAAGGAATAAAGTATTTTTTCATGTCGCTGGCAAAATCGCCACTTGGATGAAATGGGTTCGCTATGATTACCTCTTTTTTTGCTAAGTCAAAGCCAACTCTTATAATAGGAATATTGGCTCCTACTGCCATATAGTAAAATCCAGTTTTTAGCTTAGATACATTTTTGCGAGTTCCTTCGGGAGCAATTCCAATTAGTATTTCATCAAATGAATTTATCACCGCCACTTGGCTATCTACCATATTCATTTTTTCTGACCGGTAAACAGGGGTTCCGCCGAGGCCTTTAAAAATAAACCCAAATGGCGGCTTAAAAAGTTCTGCCTTTCCTAAGTATTTTATATCCAGACGCATCGCGGCTCGGGCACTAATTCCAACCAAAAAGTCTTTCCAACTGTTGTGTGGAGCCACAGCAAGTATAGCCTTCTTGATTTGTGGGTCCACTTTACCTATCACTTTCCAACCCAGTAGCTTGAATATAATTCTCAATAATACATTCATTTTCAGTTAATTGGATTTGGTGAGAAACAAATAATGAAAATAAAAATAGCTAACCAGCCAAGAATTTTTCTGACAATTCCAAGGGGTTTATTATCGACAGTCTCTGGATGATAAACTCCTAAAACGCGACCAATTAAAAAACCAAAGGCCAAAAATCCTGAGTAACCCGTAACCTGTGGTATATATTTTGAAAAAGCCAACTGTATAAAAATCACTAATAGAGCGAGAATCAAACCATTCATCTTTTTCTCAAATATTCTTGAAAAGCACAAATAATTGAAATATATAAAAAAGAGAAATTGCAAGAGAAGCGTTCCTTGTTCTTCGGAATAGGCCATAGTAAAATCAGAGAGTTTAAACATACCTAAACCTGAATAAGAAACCAAAAGCACTAAAAATGTAGGCGAAACAATATCGAAGGATTTTTTGCCAATGAGTGCAAAAAGAATATGACCACCGTCTAACTGACCTATGGGAAGGAGGTTAAGAGCCGTGAAAAGTAGACCTAAGAAACCTGCCAAAATGAGCGGATAATGTGTAATTTCGAATTTGTGAGGAATTAAAGTAGGATTGGCGAGTGCATTTTCTAAGAAATTATAAATCAGACTTTTACCCAGGGTAATTATCTCTCCGTTGGTTTGGTAATTGTCTAAAAACGCCCTGTAATTTCCTTGAAAATTCTTATATTCTGGATGTATACTGTAAATATATTCGTCTGTAGGTAAAAAGTAGAATCCACAAGATAACACAACCACAGCCACCACAAAACCTGCTAGGGGGCCGGCAATACCTATGTCGAAAAAGTCATTTCTCGAGTTAATTTTTTCCTTGATCTTAATGAAAGCCCCAAATGTGCCTATGGAAGTCAAAACTATGAACCAGCCCGGAATGTAATAGGGTAATGTAACTTCTATTTTGCGAATTTTGGCCATGAAATAGTGACCAAATTCGTGGGTAGTTAGAAAACCCAAAAAAGGTATAGAAAACCATAAACCTTGTTTGAACTCCTTCATGCCCATAAGGTCGCTTTGAAAGAAAAAAGACCTACCGAATATCCACTCGGCTCCTGCCAAAGTTGTAGTGATAAACGTAACTACAAATAGGATAATATTGATATATGGGCTTTTAAACATGCTAAAGGATGTGTTGAAGTGTATCTGTGAAGCACTCCGGTGGATTTATTTTTATACACTGAATGCCCATGTCGGCCGCAGCATCTACGTTGTCTTGATTGTCATCTACGAACAAAATTTCCTGAGGACTTAGGTCTATTTTGTTTATTACTGCATCATATATTTTATAATCAGGTTTCCAAAGGCCCATTTTATACGATAAAAAAGTTTCATTGAAAAGCAATTCAAAATTGGCGATACCAAAAGCATTCCTAAAATAGCTTTTGCACTGCTCAATATGAATATTATTGGTATTGCTCAACAGATAAACAGGATATTTTAACTTTAAATTTTCAATAAAATCTAGTCGTTTTTTCGGAACGTCTAGAAGCAGTGCATTCCAAGCGTGGTCTATTTCTTGGTCGTTAAGTGGGTAGCTCAATACCTGACGAATAACATCTCGAAATTCATCGTCTGCATAAAAACCGGTTTCGTATTTTCTGAAAACTTCAGCCTCCGTAAATAGTTGCTTCACTCTGGCTGATGACTTAAAACTAAGCTCGGCAAATGCCGAAATAGTTTTTTCAACATCAATATTGATGATTACATTTCCAAAGTCAAATACAACCGCTTTTATGGTAGATTTTGTCCCCATATTATTCCACCACTACGCCCATTGAGCAAAACTTATCAATTCTTCCTGAAATTCTTTCTTGAGGCGTAAGCTTCTCAAGTTCGGTTATTTCTGCAATGATGGTATTCTTCAAGGTTTCTGACATTTCATCCCATTTTAGATGTGCTCCACCTTGAGGTTCTGCAATGATTCCGTCTATCAAACCATTTTGTTTCATGTCAACGGCCGTAAGTTTCAGTGCCTCAGCAGCTTGTTCTTTAAACTCCCAAGTTCTCCACAAGATTGTAGAACAGTTTTCAGGAGAGATTACCGAATACCAAGAGTTTTCGAGCATCAAAACTCTATCTCCGATGGCTATACCCAAGGCTCCTCCAGATGCTCCCTCACCGATAATGATACAAATAACCGGAACCCTCAAGGTCATCATTTCTTTGAGATTTCTTGCAATGGCCTCTCCCTGTCCCCTTTCCTCGGCTTCAAGACCAGGAAATGCCCCAGGAGTATCTATTAAAGTCACTATCGGAAGTCCAAATTTTTCGGCCAACTTCATCAGCCTTAAAGCCTTTCTGTATCCTTCGGGGTTTGGCATACCAAAATTCCTGTGCTGCCTTTCCTTGGTTTTTCTACCTTTTTGTTGGCCTATTATCATCACACTTACACCATCGATGTTGGCTATACCGCCTACAACAGCCGGATCGTCTCTCACCGTTCTGTCTCCATGCAATTCGTGAAATTCAGAACAAATCCTCTCGATATAGTCTAGTGTATATGGCCTGTCTGGATGTCTTGACAACTGAACCCTTTGCCAACGTGTCAGATTCTGAAAAGTCTCTGCTCGTAAAGAATCTATCGCAGAGGATAAGTTTCTTACTGCTTCACTCACGTCTACGTTGTTGTCTTCCGCCAATTTTTTCATGTCTTCTAATTTGGCTTCGAGCTCGGCTATAGGTTTTTCAAATTCTAGTAAAGTTCTCATTTACGTCTATTTATAATTCAAATGATTGGTTTTGATTTGGTAATTCTACGTTTTCGAAACCTTTTGTTTGTAATATTTCTTTAAAGTTAATCATGGCATCGATATCACCATGAACCAAAAAAAGTTTTTTTAATTTTGCTTTATCTTGGTTTTCTGCAAAGCTAATCAAATCGTTCAAATCTCCATGCCCGCTAAAGACATCTATTTTTTTTATGCTTGCATTTACGGCAAATTTCTTGTTTCTAATTTGTAAATCTTTCAAATCGCCAGAAAGTAATCGCCCACCAACCGAATCTTCTGTTGCGTAACCTACCATCAATATAGTAGCATAAGGATTTTCGATGTTTTTCTCGACATGATATTCCACCCGGCCACCCTTTATCATACCCGAGGATGAAATAATTATACAAGATTCTGTATGCGTAGAAGCCGCTTTACTCTCCAGATCGGTCTCTAAATAGTGAAGATTTTCAAAATCAAATATAGAGTCGGTTTCTTCATAAAAATCTCGTGCTTCCTTATTGAGCTGCTTTCTGTATTTTTCGTAAACTTTTGTACTAACCTTTGCTAATGGACTATCCGTGAATACTTTAATGGGCTTTATGTCGTAGTTTTGATAAAGTCTATTTAGCGTATATAGAAGGCATTGCGTTCTACCTACACTAAATGAGGGAACAATCAGCCTACCCGTAATATCTACGCAGGCTTCCTGAATTATTTCCTTAAGCACCAGCTCTGGCTCGCCTGCATCAGAGTGATTTCTGTTGCCGTAAGTAGACTCCATTACCAAGTAATCTACTTCTGGGATTTGAACCGGATCGACCAATAGTGGGAAGTTTTTTCTTCCAATATCTCCCGAAAACCCTATTTTTTTGAAAACGCCATTTTCTAAAACTTCTATCACAATATGAGCAGCTCCAAGTAAGTGTCCGGCAGGATAAAAAGTCACATAGCCGTCGTCTTTGAATTTGAAGCGGTTACCAAAAGCTATAGGTACAAAATTCTGAATAGCTTCATCAACTTGTTTTCTTAAATACAGCCCTTGCGTTTCTATACTCTTCCACTTCTTAGATTTCTTGTGGCTTTTCTCTATGTTTTTAACGATTTTCGAGTTCAAATTTGCCGCATCATGCAACAATAACTCCGAGAGCTCCATGGTAGGGCTTGTGCATAGCACTTGTCCCTCAAAACCAGATTGATATAAATTTGGGATTTGCCCAGAGTGGTCTATGTGAGCGTGAGTAAGAAAAACTATATTTACGAGTGAGGCGTCAAAAGGGAAATTTCCATACTGAAAAACTTCCCGATGATTTTGCGAACCGTCCAAAGTTGAGCCACAATCAATAAGAACACGGTAATCGTCCTCTAATTCTAAGAGAAACATACTACCTGTCACTTTTCTGGCTGCACCATAAAATGTAAGCCTCATTGATGTCTGTTTTTTGAAAAAATTATGTAAAAGGACTGCAAAGATAGTATATTGGACTACTATTAAAGAAAATTTTAAAGATTCATGAAAATATTTTGTCTAATAATCTTACAAATAAGCACTTATTCGAGTCGGTTAAATGCTATAATTTCACAATATTTTGAAAATCCCGTAACAGAGAATGTCAATATTTCGATGAGTGTTAGAAATATCAAGACCGGAGATGAAGTTTACAGCTATCAATCCAAAATGTCTCTCCCACCCGCTTCTACCCTTAAACTTATCACAACCGGTACGGCACTTGAGCTGTTGGGTGCCGAATACAAATTCAAGAATTATATAAAAACTAACGGACCTATACAAAACGGAATGCTCAACGGGGACTTGATAATTTCGTCTGAAGGAGATTTTAGCTTTGGATCAAAAAGGTTAGGCCTAAATTCGCTGAAAGATATAGTAGATATACTGAAACAAAATGGAATCAATACCGTAAATGGTTCAATCAAAATTGAAGAAAATAGATCTTTTGATGTTCCAAATGATTGGCTTGTTGGTGACATCGGCAACTATTTTGGAGCCTACCCGAGGCAGTTTAATTTCAATGAAAACCAATATGCAGTGTACTTCAACGGTGGCAATGAAATAGGTGACTCCGCCACAATTTCAAAAATCGTACCCTATTCAGCCGATTGGAAAATCCAAAATCTTGTAAAAACCGCTGACAGAGGTACCGGAGACCAGGTTAATATCGTCAATTTGGCTCCATCTAACGTTATTAAAATGATAGGAACAGTGCCATTGAAAAGTGTGAATTTCGAAATCAAAGGCTCTATACCAGACATTAGCCCAGTTTTTGTGAGCCTATTGAAATCAGAGATGCTCAAAAATGGCATTAACCATCGAACAGATGCGATTTCATCAAACTCCGTTATATCCGATACGCTTGCTATCATCGAATCGCCCAACCTTGCCACCATTGCAGAGCATTGCAATTTTAGAAGTATTAATTTTTTCGTAGATGGTCTTTCCAACTATCTCGTGCAGAATGCTCCGGATTCTGTGAAGTTGTTTGATGTTTTTTTGAAAAACTATTGGCAAAAAAAGGGTTTAAAACTCTCCAATTTTAGCTTCAAAGATGGCAGCGGCCTTTCTCCTATGAACACACTTTCAACAAATACCATGACATCCTTTCTTTATTTGATGTCATCAAGTACCCAATTTAATTCTTTTTTGGCTTCAATTCCCAAAGTTGGGAAGTCAGGAACTGTGGCGTCGATGGACCCTACCGGTATAACCAAAGGTAAAATTTATGCCAAGAGTGGTTCACTAACAGGAACTAGGAATTACGCGGGTTACTTTCTAAACGAAAACAATGAGCTTTTTTCATTTTGTATTTTTGCCAACGGCATTAATGATACCGCTCAATTATTTTCTCGACAATTATTGCAAAATTTAATGTTCAAAATGATTGATTTAAGTCAAGAATAATTTTATTTGCTTCAAATTATTGATGTTCCCAAAAACAAGAATTTTAACGATAACATACTTTCCTGAATTAATTCAGGGTGGTATTCTATGTGCTTTTTGAAAAAATTAAACAACACTCTCTAATATTTTTTTACCAAAAAACATAAAAACAGTGAGAGTATCCATCTTTGACAAAATCTCGAAGGACCTTGGTCCTTTAGGTGCCATTTCACACTTTGGTCACCATTATTTTAGCTATCCTATTCTCGAGGGAGACATAGGTCCGTACATGACCTTCAACGGTAACAAAATCTTGAATTGGTCTCTAAATAATTATTTAGGCCTGTCCAATCATCCCGAGGTCAGAAAAGCAGACTCAGATGCCATAAACAAGTACGGTTTGAGCTACCCGATGGGTTCACGAATGATGAGTGCCAATTCCTATCATCACGAAAAATTTGAGCGAGACCTTGCCGATTTTTCCGGCTATGAAGATGCGTTTCTTATGAATTTTGGCTATCAAGGCATTATGTCGGTGATAGAGTCTTTAGTAGACCACCGAGACGTAATCGTATACGATGGTGACTGCCATGCGTGCCTCATAGATGGCATCAGACTGCACAAAGCCAAGGGAGGTGCGTATTATCGTTATAATCACAACGACATGGCAAGTTTGGAATTAAATCTCAAACGTGCTACGAAGCTTTCGGCTCAAAACGGCGGTGGTATTTTGGTAATCACCGAAGGAGTTTTCGGAATGACCGGCCAGATTGGTAAAATCGACGAGATTGTAAGACTAAAAGAGAATTATGATTTCAAACTACTGGTAGACGATGCCCATGGTTTTGGTGTTTTAGGCAAAAATGGTAGAGGTACTCCAGAACATTTCAATTGCGAGTCGGGTGTTGATTTATATTTTGCTACATTTACGAAGGCCATGTCTGCTATGGGAGCATTTGTGGGTGCTAGTTCGGAAGTTGTAAAATATCTGAGGTACAATGTGAGGTCTCAAATTTATGCCAAAGCACTCCCAATGGGTTATGTATTGGGCGGAATAAAAAGACTGGAGGTTTTAAGAGAAAATCCGCAGTTTAGAACAAAACTTTGGGACATCGCTATGCGTTTACAAAATGGTCTAAAGGCCGAAGGCTTTAATCTGGAGACCACTAATAGCCATGTAACACCTGTTTATTTCAATCGAGATTTTACTCAAAACGAAGTCGGAAACATGATTATTGATCTCAGAGAAAATCTAAACATTTTCTGTTCTGTAGTTATATATCCGGTTGTAAACAAGGGTGTTGTGATGTTGAGATTGATTCCAACCTCAATGCACACCTACGAAGACGTAGATTATACCATAGATGCATTTAAAAAAATAAGAACTAAACTTCAAAGCGGAGCCTATAACTTTGCAATACCTCTAAGAAGCGAATTGTATTCAAACTAAATATTATATGCCAATTATTGAATTAAAAAACGCAACCTATCACTACACGACTGAGGGAGATGGAGAAGAAGCGATTGTCTTTGCACATGGATTATTGTGGAGCAACTGGCTGTTTCACAATCAAATAGCCTTTTTCAAAAACAAATATCGCATTCTGGCCTTTGATTTTCGAGGCCAAGGTGGCTCCACTTCCAAAAATGGCAAATACGACATGGATAGTCTTCTGGAAGATACTGTAGAGATTATAGAAACCCTAGTTGGCAAGCCTGTGATTTTCGCAGGCTTGTCGATGGGCGGTTACGTAGGTATTGCTTTAGCCGCCAAGAGACCTGACTTGGTAAAAAAAATGATATTGATGGAGTCAACCACAGATGCCGAAACCATAGATAGTATTTCGAAATACAAAATGCTAAACAACATGGTAAAAACTGTGGGTTATTGGCCTGTTGAGAAATCCATAATGAGCATTATGTTTGGAAGAAAGTTTTTAAGTGACAAATCAAGAATAGGCCAATACGAGATTTTCTTGAAAAAACTTAAGGAAAACAATCGACAGTTGATTGTGAAAGCCACAGAAGGTGTAATTACAAGATTGAGTACCGAGCACTATTTGCCAGACATCAAATGTCCAACACTGGTATTGGTGGGCCGAGAGGATGTCCCATGTCCAGTAGATAAATCTCAATTTTTGGCAGATAACATTGTAAACTCCAAATTGGTCATTATTGAGGGTGCGGGCCATTCTGGTGTATTAGAGGAGCCAGAGAAATATAACTTGGCCATGAAGGTATTTATAGAAAATGATTGATACTTTTGGGCAACTTTTTCTAAAGAATATGATTCTGAAGTTTGCCCAAAAGGTTTTTAATTTCTTGGTACTTTCTAATCTCAACGTTGTAGCAGCTACGGCGGTGTGTTTTGTTTCTTTTGCAAAACTGCCTAATGGGCAAGCTTTTAACGACTATCTATCACTCGCTCAACTTTGCCTTACCTGTTGGGCAATTTATATATTTGATAGATTGAAAGACAATGTTTCTTCTGAAGAAATTACTACTGAGAGGCATCAGTTTCATTTCAAATATCAGTTTATTCTTCAGATTTTGATGATTTCCGCAGTCGCCATTTCGGTGGTTATGGCATTTTTCCAACCTACCAAACTCATCGTATACGGCCTGATTTTGGGCATATTTGTTTTGATATATCTATATTATATCACCCAAAGATGGCCATTTCTTAAAGAAATTTTCATGCCTTTGATTTATACTTTAGCAGTGGTAGGAGTACCATTTACCTTGAACTCTAGCATTAGTTTTAGTTCTTGGTTACTGGGCTTTATGTTTTTCGGGGCAATTCTCCAAAACTCTCTTTCCTTCTCTTATTTCGAAACAATAGTAGACAAAAACATCCAAAATCTTACGACCAAAATGGGAGAAAAAGCCAGCAGGAGGGTAATTAACTTAATAGCAGCTTTTCAAATATTTGTGGTCATAATTTTCTTCAGCTCACAGGTTTATTATCCTAACTTGCTCAGTTTTGTTTTGGTGTTTATTTCAATAACTACCTCATTGATTGTTGCAAACTCAGCCCTATTTCAAAAAAACTACAGATGGGTCATAGATGCCCTACTTTTTCTTCCCTTGGTTATCATTTAACTTCTGTACGCCTCTCCTGTAAAGAGCATACATGATACCTCCTAAACCAAACATTAACCAAAAATAAGTATCCGAAAAAGCTACATCTTTGTAAATAAATTGGTCTACCCAAATCACCAAAAAACCTAAACTTGCAAATATCAAAAGTGTATCTAAGAGTTTCATAATTAATCTATTAATATTCCGATTGCTTCATATTTTTCAAAAACTTTTGCCGTGTGAGGAGCATCTTGTAGTTCTTCAGTTAGATCTTGTCCTGCCCAGTGCTCATAATGTTTCCCATTTTTCCAAAGTCTCGATGCTGTCACATCGTAAACCAGACCTTGGTATGCCACCCAAATTTCGGGTTTATCCGTACCATTTCTTAGCGAAAGTGCTCTTTTCTTAATTTCTTTCAAATTTCAAAACTTAAGTTTTTGGGCATAAAAGTACGTAAATGTTTCATTAGGTACGTTTCTAAAAGAAAATTATGGCATTTTTTTTGCCTTATACAACGAATCAAGATATATTTACGTTTTATAAAGAAAACAATTTCAAAATGAATAAAAAGGTACTTTTTTCCACGCTTTTCTCCGTTGGAGTGTTTTTATTTAGTGCATGCGGCCCGAAAGTTGCCCCTGTATCAGAGCGTATTGCAAAGGTTTGGATTGCGGCCGCTGTTAAGGAGAACAGCACCGAAGTTTATAAAAAAGGAGGCACGAGTAATATAAAACCTGGGTACAGCACCTACAAGTTAGATTTATCGGCTCCTCCGGCAGTTACCATAAGAGAAATAGATGGCGGTACCTATACAGGTACTTACACCGTTACAGCCACCACTTTGTCCATTAAAGGGCTTACACCGCAACCTACAGGAACGGGTGGAAATCTTGACTTTACAATTACTTCGCTTTCTGACGAAGGCACTGACTTGATTCTGACCAGCACTACGCCATATCCGAAAACTGGCAACACTACAAATACATATACGCTAACTCTTAATTAAGATATATTTGCAAAGGTATTATGGAGGTGTTTCGAAAGAGACACCTTTTTTTTGTATATAGCTTTGGATAACCTAATTTTGCCAAATGGAAAACGAAACAATTGAAAGCTTAGGAGAATTTGGCCTAATCGACAGAATTAAGAAGGGTGCGGTAAAATATAATGACTCTACCAAATTTGGTATCGGAGATGACGCAGCGGTGATTGATAATGGTGATTCTTTCACCCTGGTAAGTACAGATATGCTTCTTGAGGGAGTACATTTCGATCTAACCTATACACCGCTAAAGCATTTGGGATATAAGGCTGTGGCCATAAATGTTTCGGATATAGCCGCAATGAATGGCACCCCAAAGCAAATAACAGTTTCTATAGCGATAAGTAACAGATTTAATCTGGAGGCCGTAGATGAATTCTATGAAGGTGTAAATGCCGCCTGTGAGGCTTATCATATTGATTTGGTGGGTGGAGATACATCCTCAAGCCGTTCAGGACTGGTTATATCTGTAACGGCCATTGGCGAGGTTAAAAAAGACAAAATTGTTTATCGGTCAGGAGCTGGAGAGAATGACATTGTGTGCGTAACCGGCGACTTAGGTGCTGCTTATATGGGCCTTCAGGTTTTGGAAAGAGAAAAGCAAGAATTTCTGGGCAATCCGAATATGCAACCGAAAATTGATGATAAATCCTACGTTGTTGGCAGACAGCTTAAGCCCGAGGGTAGAACAGACATCGTGCATGACATGAACGAAATAGGTGTTATACCGACATCTATGATAGATATTTCGGATGGTCTGGCTTCGGAGATTTTACACCTTTCAAAACACTCGGAAAAGGGTTTTACCATCTTTTTTGAGAACATACCAATCGAGAACATTACTCTGGAAACGAGCACAGAGTTTAACCTAAATCCAATTGCAAGCGTGATTAGCGGCGGTGAGGATTATGAGCTATTGATGACTTTCAAACAAGCAGATTTTGAAAAAATTAAAAATATTCCAGAAATCACTCCTATCGGTTTTGTAACCAGCGAAAAAGAGAATTGGCTTGTGTTGAATTCTGGTGAAAAAACCAAAATTGTAGCTCAAGGGTGGAAATAAACGTTTTGGGGTGTTTTACTAATTTTACTTTCTCGCAAAACATCTTTCTTTATTTCCCAATAAAGAAAAGGGTTTTCGTTTAATTTCTATTGATTCAGTAGGTTGTTTTTTTGGTTGTGTTAACCGAAAACAATTATATTTACGCTTGGTAATCAAGGATTACCTATTCCAAATTTTAGGAACAAATCGTTTTCTTTCAAATTCAACCCCAAATGAAAAAACTATCCTTTTTATTGGCATTATCTCTTTGTGCATTTATCTCAGATCAGAAAGATCCACTGTCTGCCGAAGAATACGCCAAACTGACAGATTCACAAAAAAGAAGTGTAGAACATGCCCTAGATGGTATTGAACTCCTAGACCCCGATCTTGAGATTTCGCTTTTTGCTTCTGAGCCAATGATGACAAACCCTACAAACATGGACATAGATGCCAAAGGAAGGGTATGGATTTGTGAAGCCTATAATTATCGCAATACGTTGAACCCCAGAAATCCATACAATAAGAAGGGGGACCGTATATTGATCATGGAGGATACAGACAACGACGGTAAAGCCGATAAATCGAAGGTTTTTTATCAAGGAGAAGACATCAATGCGGCTCTAGGAATTGCAGTTTTAGGAAACAAAGTATATGTTTCTTGTAGTCCAAATGTATTTGTATTTACAGATGAAAACGGTGACGATATACCTGACCGAAAAGAAACTATCTTCACTGGAATAGGTGGATTACAACATGATCACGGAATGCATGCTTTCGTTTTTGGTCCAGACGGCAAACTATATTTCAATTTCGGCAACTCTGGCAATACTTTAATTTCTAAGGAAGGAAAGCCCTTTTTAGATGACAAAAAACAAGTTATCACTGGCGAGGGCAAGCCTTACAGGGAAGGTATGGTATTTAGAGCAAATGAAGACGGAACTGACTTGGAGCCGCTCGCTTGGAATTTCAGGAACAATTATGAGCTCGCACTTGACAGTTACGGTAAAATGTGGCAGTCAGACAACGACGACGACGGAAACAGAAGCACCAGAATAAACTACGTAATGGATTATGGCAATTACGGCTTCAAAGATGAAGTAACTGGTGCAGACTGGAGAGTAAGAAGAACAAACATGGAAGACTCCGTTTTTTTCAGACATTGGCACCTTAATGACCCCGGCGTAGTGCCTAATTTGCTCCAGACTTATGCAGGCTCTCCTACAGGAATAATATTCTACGAGGGTTCTTTGCTTCCTGCCAAATATCAAAACCAAATCATCCATTGCGACGCTGGTCCGAATATCGTTAGAGCATATCCGACCTCCAAAGAGGGTGCCGGATTTAAGGCCTCGGTTTTAAATATCTTGGATGGATCAAAACGTGACAAATGGTTTAGACCTTCGGATATTACAGTAGCTCCAGATGGCTCTATTTTTGTTTCCGACTGGTATGACCCCGGTGTCGGCGGCCATGCCATGGGCGACTCTCTACGCGGAAGAATTTACAGAATAGCC
Organism: Leadbetterella sp.; assembly: GCA_035299025.1. GTDB lineage: Bacteria > Bacteroidota > Bacteroidia > Cytophagales > Spirosomataceae > Leadbetterella. The sequence goes on along the minus strand of DATGXK010000007.1, from coordinate 857,941 downwards.
CCAAAAGGTGTTAAATATAAAGTGCCTACTAATGATTTTAACACTGCCACTGGAGCCACCAAAGCTTTGCAAAGTCCCAATCAGGCTACCAGATACCTTGCGTATCAGGCTTTGAAAAAAATGGATTCTGCTGCTGAAGCATCATTAAAAGAGCTTTTAAATGAACCAAATAAGGCTATGGCGGCTCGTGCCTACTGGTTGTTGGCCGGACAGAATAGCCTTTGGGTCAATCATGCATCCGAAAGTCAAAACGAAGATTTAAGAGTACTCTCCGTTAGAATGGCCCGCAAGTTTTTCAAAAATCCTTACGAATTCTTGAAAGAAATGTCTTCTGATGCTTCGATTCAAGTTAGACGCGAGGTGGCCTTGGCCATAAGGCATAAAAACTATTCTGATATTTGGACAAATTTGGCTTCTAGTTACAAGGGAAATGACCGCTGGTTTTTAGAAGCATTGGGCATTGCGGCCAATCAAGACTGGGACGCTTCACTTGAGTTATTGAAAGCCAAAGAAGGTGCAGATTGGTTAAAAAAAGAGCATATTAAGGAAATTGTATGGAGAAGCCGAGGAACAAAAACGATGGCTTATCTTTCCGAAATAATTGTGAACGAACAACCGAAAAATAGATGGAAATATTACCGAGCATTTGATTTTCAGACTGGTAAAGATAAAAACGACATTCTCTTTAATCTGATAAAAAGTGCGAAGTCGGACGAAGAAAAAGTCACTATCTTTAAAATTTTAGACCAAAAATCCATTCAGAATAATCAAAACTTCAAAACCGAGTTTCCAAAGCTTCTGGCAAGTATTAAAAATGACTTAGACTTTATTGATTTGGTGGATAAGTTTTCAGTTAAATCGCAGTTTGGCCGCCTTCACCAGCTCGCTATGTACTCCAAAGACAGACAGATAGCTTCTGAGGCCGGAAATACAAGTGTAAAACTTCATGGCACTAAAGGCTTATTAAAGGAATTGGGCAACTCTAAAACCAACAAAACTGCTATAGATAAATACGGAAATGTAGATAATGCACTTGTCGCCAAGGAGTTGATTAAAATTTATTCAAATAAGAAACAGTCAGAAGAAATAAGGAAACTTGCCATAAATGAAATGGGTGGTTGGGAATCCGAAGCAATACTTTGGGAAGAGTTCAAAGCGAATAGAATACCTGCCGAATATGTAGAAACTGCCCTAAACATACTAAAACGCACTTGGCACGGTGATATCAGAAATGAAGTAAACAAAATAGTGGCTACAACTGGGGGACAAACAATCAATGTTGAAAATATTTTGAAAGGCAATGGGGACTTTATAGCCGGAAAAGAAGTTTTTACGACATATTGCATCACATGTCATGAAGCCAAAGGGTCAGGTGTTGATTTCGGCCCGGGACTATCTCAGATTGGCAACAAATTGAGTCGTCAAGGTTTGTTAAATGCAGTCATAAATCCAAGCGAAGGTGTAGGATTTGGATATGAAACACAAGAAATCACCATGAAAAATGGAGATGTTGTACAAGCGATTGTTACATCCAAAACCGAAATTGAACTAATGGTAAAATATCCAGGTTCGGCTAGTGTTACCATACTAAAACTCAAAGATGTGGCAAAAATTGAGCAAAAAAAGGAATCTCTGATGCCTAAATTTGCCCTTAGTGAAGCAGAATTAAAGAACTTGGTCTCTTACATGGAAACTTTGAAATAAGAAAGGCTAGGATTTTTTCATAATGAGGTCGATTGAATATTTTTCAAAATCAAAGTGTGAATTTTATGAAGTATCAAATAACCGTAGAATATTGCCCGAAGTGCAACTGGATGTTGCGAGCTGCTTGGATTGCACAAGAATTGCTTGTGACTTTCGAAAATGAGCTTGAACTAATCAGCCTCAAACCAAGTCCAAACTCGGGAAGCTTTATTATTTATGTAGGCGAAAAAATAGTCTTTGACAGAAAAACGCACGGTGGTTTTGCAGAGCCAAAAGTTTTGAAGCAGCTGATCAGAGACCATATAGCACCCGATAAGAATTTGGGCCATTCTGATAAAAAATGAATCAAAAGCTCTATAGTCTGCAGTGCTTTTCGAAGTTCTAAATCGAAATAACTGATTCAATATCTAAGAAAAAGTTCAAAGCAGTTATGTTTTGAGCTTTTTCTTTTTAGCAGCAGGAAATAAAACGTTATTCAAAATGAGTCTGTAACCGGCCGAATTCGGATGCAAATTCAAATCCGTAGGCTCCTCGTTTACCATGTGTTGATAATCCTCAGGATCGTGACCTCCATAGTAAGTAAAAAAACCTTTACCAGCAGTTCCATGAATATAGCGAGCTTCGTTTGAGAGCCTGTTTTCACCTAATATCAATACCTCAGACTTGATTAAAGGCTTCTTAAATGCTGTTGTTTGCCCCATAAATCCTTTGATAAGATTTTGATGGTTTTGTGTCAACATTGTTGGCACCGGGTCATATTTCGCCGAAAATTCAAACAAAGTAAAATAGTCGTTTGATTCATTCACACCGCGTTCGGCGGGTTGGTTATCAATGTCTGAAAACTCAACCTCGTTGGGGTCTGACTCTAGAACAAAGTTCTTAAAGGCAAAAGTCTTATCGAAATTCAGTTTTGAGTTGGCATTGGGATCTGCCCCATCGCCATCGTAAACAGACTCCACAATATCAAGACCTTGTGCGGCCAAGGCTATTTCGTAGGTATCCGTAGCATTACACATAGCAAACATATAGCCCCCGCCTAAAACGAATTCACTCACTTTCTTTGCCACTGCTCCTTTCAAGTCTGTAACTTTCGACAAACCATACTTTTTGGCTATGGCTTCCACCTCTCGTTTTTGCTCTTGGTACCAAGCTGCACTTTTAAATCGAATAAACTTGCCATATTGTCCTGTAAAATCCTCATGATGTAAATGCAGCCAATCATATTCAGGCAATTTTCCGCTCATCACTTCATCATCATAAACCTTATCGAAGCTGATTTCGGCATAAGTTAGAGCCAGTGTAACGGCATCATCCCATGGCTGGGCACTTTTTGGGGTGTAAACTGCAATTTTTGGAGCCTTCTGAAGTTTAACAGCATCCATATTTGCATCCGGATTTTTCACCAAAGTTATAATATTGGCAGCCTGTGCTTCTGAAATCACCTCATAGCTTATGCCTCTTACCACGCATTCATTGATGAAAGCCTGGCTGGCGGGAAACATAAAACTTCCACCTCTATAATTCAGTAACCAGTCTATCTCAGATTCATAATTTTTTAGAACCCAAAATGCCAAACCATAGGCTTTCAAGTGGTTTTTTTGCACATCATCCATCGGAATAAATATCTGATTGGCAAAAACACGACCCGTGAAAGTCAAAAAAATGATAAGCGGTAAAATGGCTTTCCTCATTGGCTTGTTTAATTATTGCTGAATATTGAAATTTGCATTAAAAACAAAAATACCTCGGAATTATTGTTTTCGTATGCCATATCTATGGTTTTGTTCAAAAATAATTCCAAATATTTTCAATCAAATATGAATTTAAAAGAGAATGTTTCGGAAGGACTGAGATCAATCAAATCCAATCTACTCAGAACCGTACTTACCGCAGCCATTATTACATTTGGTATTATGTCTTTGGTCGGTATTTTGACTGCCATCGAGGGCATGCAGGGATCTGTAAATAAGAGCTTTGAAGGCCTTGGTGTTAATACATTTGACATCAAAGTAGAACAAAATAACGGAAGGCGACGCAGGGGAATTGTAAAAAAACAGCCCCAACCCATCTATTTCAGAGAAGCCTTAGACTATAAAGAAGCCTTTACCAAAAAGACCAAGGCAATTGTAAGTATTTACACATTCGCCTCAAATGGAGAAACTGTTAAATACGGAACTGAAAAGTCAAATCCAAACATAGTTGTTGTGGGTGCCGATGAGAATTATCTCAACCTTAAAGGTTACAAGCTTCAATCGGGAAGAAATATTTCAGAAAACGATAGGTTTTACTCCAACAAGATGGTTCTGATAGGTTCTGAGGTGGCTCAGAAATTTTTTCCTGAAGAAAATCCAGTTGGTAGAACCATAAGTCTAATGGGTGATAAATTTAACATTGCGGGTGTTTTAGAGAAAAAAGGGAGCATTACCGGAGGTGATGATGATCGTGTAACGATTATTCCTTTAGAAGTTGCTCGAAACTTCGACCAACGAGGGAGTTTTTCTTACCAAATAACGACATCTGTACCCGATGCAGTAGACATGGACTATACCCTTGCCGAAGCAACCTCCGTGATGAGAATAGTAAGAGGAGATAAGGTGTATGACGATGATTCCTTTAAAATAGAACGATCTGATGCATTACTGAACGACCTCAACGAAGTTACGGGATATCTCAGAATTGGTGGATTTGGAATATCCATTATTACGCTCTTGGGGGCTTCCATAGCACTCATGAACATTATGATGGTTTCTGTTACTGAAAGAACCCGAGAAATTGGCATAAGAAAAGCCCTTGGAGCATCTCCTCGTAAAATTAGGCTACAGTTTTTGATTGAAGCTATTGTTATTTGTATCATCGGAGGGCTTGCTGGAGTTTTCTTGGGTATTGCGGCTGGCAATATTGTTTCATTTTTCATGACTGGCGGCGGAAGTTTTGTAGTTCCGTGGAACTGGATTACTTTGGGTCTTGTGGTGTGCGTAATAGTTGGTTTGTTATCAGGATATTATCCTGCATTCAAGGCTTCTAAACTCGACCCCATAGAGTCCCTTAGGTATGAATAATCTGCTCCAGAATACTGGCTGACCAATTTTTCTCAAAAAAAAAGAAAAAAATATTCTACAAAAACTTGTTCTCTAAAAAAAGATAATCTACTTTTGCACTCCCAACACGAAGACACGCCCGGATGGCGGAATTGGTAGACGCGTTGGTCTCAAACACCAATGAGGTTACACTCGTGCCGGTTCGACTCCGGCTCCGGGTACAAAAGACTCCTAAAGAAATTTAGGGGTCTTTTTTTTTGCCCGAATGTTTTTAGCTTATAAGTCTCTCTTCGAAACGCAAAATGGCTAGCAAATAAAAAATGAGAAAGGCCTGAATTCTCATTTATTAAATTTGACTAAAAATATCTAGGGGTGAGAAAAATTGCCATAAAGAATCAATATGGAGTATTGATGACGTAGAAAGAACTAAAGATTTACTTTCTTAACAATTCCAAAGAATACAGACTTCCATTTTGTACAAAAAAAAAGGACTGGAACAAACGTTCCAGCCTTTCCCGCTACTAAATCCACACAACTTTTATCTTAAATATCTTATTTTCTATTCCGTTGTTATCTTTTGTTGCTGATAACGTTACAAAAGTAATCCTTTTTTTTATATCAAAAAAAAAAACCAAAAAATATTTTTAAAAATTTCGCTTATCGATACAAAGAAAACGTATTCAAATGGCCTTTCCCGATACTTTTGTTTACTGCCATGTAATATAAAACACTGAAAAATAGTCTTTTAATTTTCGAATTTACCAAATTGTAGGCTAATTTCTAAAATTTAGAAAAATGACTTTTTTGTTCAATAAAATTGATTTATGTCAATTTTTTCTGGTCTGTTTTTCATAATTACCGACAAATCACACTCATTTTAAATTCCGTTAAATAAAAAACTCACTTTTTTTAGCAGGTGATTTCAATAAAATATCAAAAAACATACACTTGTTAGAAAATCGTTAAGTTATCGCCCACATTTATTTGACCTTCTTTGTGTACAACCATATTCTGACCAAACAATATTTTATTTTCAAATTTTCTAAATGTTGAAAGTGTGAGAAGTGGCTCTTTTCCAAAACTTAATTTTTGATAATCAATGGTCGTCATTATACATCTAGCACAAGGTTTTACACCGAAAAGTTGCGTGTTATTAATTCTTACCTCACGAATAGTGTCTTCTTGAAATGCTGCACAATCATCGATTACGATATTAGGCCTAAATTTTTTCATTTCTATTGTTTCGCTGCATCTTTCGTTGAGATAATTTAAGGATGCCAAACCAATGACAAGTATAGGATAGCCATCCGACAGACTGGTATGCTCCAGTCCATTTATAGAATATTTGGAATCTACTCGTCTTTTGGCATCTTCTGGTTGAAATACCAATCTAACATCCTCCAGTAATTGGTCAGAAAACCATTCATTTATTTCATAATTGAGCAATTGCCCCTTTATTTCGTCATCCCAAACCTTAACTGTTTCGAAACGTGCGGTTTCTGGAGAAATAGGGATTCGTATACTTTCTAGATTGACTTGATTGGTTACCAAAAGATGTTCCGGCATGAGCGAAACCGAAAACTTCGCCAAGGTTGGCTTGGTTCTTTGTGTAAGGAACGTATTTTTACTATCTATCAACATCCACCGTCTGTCATATTTCAAACCTCGAAGATCTACTACTGAACTTGGCAAGGATATTCCGCCAAGCGATTTTATTGGATAAATATGAAGTGAAGAAACACGCATATCTTTGATGTTAATTAAAGATGACTTGGAGGTGTAAATTTAGAGATAATTGCCATTTGGCAATGAACCGACGCCAGTTATTTAATGCCTGAGATAGAATTTTGAAATTTCATTTGGGCTTCTGATTGTTTAAAAACATGTATTTGTAATCAATTTCTCCTGAAAAAGAATAACTATCCTCTCAATTCCGCAAATAGATTTCGGAAATTGACAATAGCTTACTATTTTTGTAAACCAAATAGGGTCTTTGCCCAAAATTAATTTATTTATAAGCCAAAAATGAGAGAAATTCAATTTAGAGATGCTGTAAAAGAAGCGATGTCAGAAGAAATGCGTCGTGATGAAACAATATTCTTAATGGGTGAGGAAGTAGCAGAGTACAATGGTGCTTACAAAGCCAGCCAAGGAATGTTGGATGAATTTGGACCTAAAAGAGTTATAGACACACCTATTGCAGAATTAGGTTTTGCTGGTATCGGTGTTGGTGCGGCCATCAATGGTTGCAGGCCTATTATAGAATTCATGACTTTCAACTTTTCGTTGGTGGCTATAGATCAAATCATCAACAGTGCAGCCAAAATTATGGCCATGTCTGCTGGTCAGTATTCATGTCCGATAGTATTTAGAGGGCCTACTGGCAACGCAGGTCAATTAGGTGCTCAGCACTCTCAAAACTTCGAAAATTGGTTTGCAAATACGCCTGGTCTTAAGGTTGTAGTGCCTTCGAGCCCATACGAGTGCAAAGGCCTACTGAAGTCATCGATTAGAGATAATGATCCTGTCATTTTTATGGAATCAGAGCAAATGTATGGTGACAAAGGTATGATACCTGATGGAGAATATATCTTGCCACTTGGCAAAGCCAATGTGATTCAGGAGGGTAAGGATGTTACTATCGTATCTTTTGGAAAAATGATTCCAAGAGTAGTTCAGCCGGCTGTTGAGCAGCTTGCAAAGGAAGGGATAAGTGTAGAATTGATAGATCTGAGAACAGTTCGTCCGATAGATTACCAAACAGTGGTAGATTCAGTAAAGAAAACCAACAGGTGTGTAGTAGTAGAAGAAGCATGGCCTTTGGCTGCTATTTCGTCAGAAATAACATATCACCTTCAAAGATATGCTTTTGATTACCTAGATGCTCCGGTTATTAGAGTAAACAACATGGACATTCCGTTGCATTACGCCCCTACTCTTATAGAGGCTACGCTACCAAATGTGGCCAGAACTATAGATGCCGTCAAGAAAGTTTTATATAAGAAATAATAGACAAGTATATAAATATAAAAAAAAGGAGCGAAAGCTCCTTTTTTTATTTCAATGGATTGAAAATCAAGTCTCTATAATCTTCCATCGACTTTTTGATTACTTCAGCAGAGCCCTCCTTGCCATACTCGTAGGCTATTTCGCAATGCTGCGGCTCGCCTGGAAGGTTTTTATATGTCAAGAAATAGTGCTTAAGTTTTTCTATTACTCCTTCTGGCAATTCTGAAATATCATTAAACTTTCCATAGATTTGGTCGCCCAAAAGAACTGCTATGATTTTATCATCAGCTTCTCCTTTGTCTATAAAACAGAACCCTCCTATCGGACGAGCTTGCAATAGGATATCTCCGTGGGGTATGTGATGCGAAGACAATACACAAATATCTAAAGGGTCACCGTCGCCCACTTTGATTTTTGCCGCACCTTTATCTCTGGCCAATTCAGCTATCTTGTCGCCACAGTAAGTCTGAGGAATAAAGCCGTAGAGGGCCGGAACAATGTTGGAATATTTTTGAGGTCTGTCTATTTTTAAAAAACCCGATTCTTTATCAATTTCATACTTAATTGTATCTGAAGGGACAATTTCAATAAAAGTAGTCACGGTTTCGGGTGCATCTGGCCCAACAGAAATTCCGTGCCAAGGGTGTGCTTTATAAACTGGTTTCATTATCTGTTTTTTTTGCAAAGATACGCCTCAAAACCTTTTGGTGCAGATTAGAAATGAACAAATATTAAAACTAAAACAACTTTTTGACTGTTTTGAACGTAAAACCAAAGAAATAAAAATAGTTTTTTTGGATATAATTATTTTTTTGCACGATTTTAGCGTTTTATTTGAAAATGATTAAACATCAATACAAACCAATATTTGTTTTTCTAAATATATAAATATGAACAAACCAAAGGCCATTAAAGATTATTCGAAGCTGACTGACGAAATGCAGGAACGAATCAAACTTTTCTATCCAAACGGATTTTCTGAACATCTAATAAGATTTACAGACAAAGATGGAAAATATGTGAGTGCTCTTCCGTTTGAAACAGAAGACAAGTACTATTTAATAAGAATGACCAATTTGCAAGCCCAGAAAATAATAAAAGACGATACCGACTACGATTCGGAAGGTAATCTGAAAGACGATGTGAAAGACGACTATGAAGATAAGTATACCGACTTAGACACCATGCGTGTAGGAAGTGGCAGAAAATCTGACGAAGACGAAGATTATGATTGATGTTAATGTTCTGTTAACGATGGTGTAATTGGTTTTAAATTTGTCAGTAATTCGTTGTGAAAATAGTAATCGAAAAAATAGAATGAAAAAATTAATTTTAGTGGTTTTAGTGGGCATTTCAAATTTTGTCTTTGCCCAAGAGTCAGGTATAAAGTTTGAAAAATCAAATTGGAATCAAGCCATTCAAAAGGCTAAGGCAGAAAATAAAATAATATTCATGGACGCCTACACCAGCTGGTGCGGCCCATGCAAGGCCATGCAGGCCCGTGTTTTTCCTGACAAAAAAGTTGGAGATTATTTCAATGAAAATTTTGTGAATATAAAAATTGACATGGAGCAAGGCGAAGGGCCGTCCCTTGGAATGAAATATCCAGTGAGAGGTTATCCAACACTCCTATTTATTGACCCTAAATCGGGCAAAATAGTAAATCAGGCACTGGGTTATAAGAGTTCAGAACAACTCTTACAAATAGGCGAGCAAACGCAAGTAAAGAAAAAGGCCTCAATCTAATAGAACGAATAAGAACTTAAGGGAAGGGTACACAAAAATTTTGTGTACCCTTTTTTGATGTTCAAAATTAGCTTTTTCTATTCCCTAGAAATCCATTTTCGAATTATATTGATTAATTAAATCCAAAAAATCGGGCAGTAGTTTATATTTGAGTCAAATTTTTAATCAAATGAAAGAAGTATTTATTGTAGCAGCAAAAAGAACCCCAATCGGTAGCTTTGGTGGTGTTTTTGCAAATACAACAGCGGTAAATTTAGGGGCCGAAATTGTCAAAAGTATTTTAAAAGAAACAAAAATTAATGGATCTGATATAGGAGAGCTATTTTTTGGTTCGGTAGTTCAGGCCAATTTGGGCCAAGCACCGGCTACTCAGGTGGCTCTTGGAGCTGGCTTGCCCAATTCGGTACCGACTACACTGGTCAACAAAGTTTGTGCTTCAGGAATGAAGGCTACCATGCTGGCAGCTCAAAGTGTTGCGATTGGCGATAACCAAGCGGTTATTTCAGGCGGCATGGAGAACATGTCACAAATTCCATTTTATCTTGAAAAAGCTCGTTATGGCTATGGATATGGAAATGGAGTATTAATAGATGGTCTTGCAAAAGATGGATTGACAGATGTTTATCAGCAAAAAGCCATGGGTTGTTTTGCCGATGCTACTGCCGAAAAATATCAAATATCTCGTGAAGAGCAAGATGAATTTGCTATTAGTTCGTATAAAAAAGTGTCCCTTAATACTTCTAACGGTTCATTCTTAAATGAAATCTCCCCAATAAGTCTAACAGACAGGAAAGGAAATGTAAGTACTGTAACCGAAGATGAGGAATACAAGAAAGTTAATTTTGACAAAATCCCGACCTTGAAGCCAGTTTTTACAAAGGAAGGAACCGTAACGGCTGCAAATGCCTCAACCATTAATGACGGGGCAGCTGCTCTTTTACTAGTTTCAAAAGAATATTTAGAAAGTCATAATTTAAGACCTTTGGCCAAGATAATTTCGTATGCCGATGGTGCTCGAGAGCCCGAATGGTTTACAACTGCCCCAATTATTGCGGCCGATAAAGCACTTCAAAAAGCTAACTTGGGTATAGAGCAAATTGATTATTTCGAAGTAAACGAGGCGTTTGCGGTCGTGCCCCTAGCTTTTGCCAAACATTTCAATATTTCCTCAGAAGAACTCAATGTTTTTGGAGGTGCGGTTGCTATTGGCCATCCACTTGGGTGTTCTGGAGCGAGAATCATTGTTACGCTGTTAAACGTACTCCAAACCAAAGGTGGCAAATATGGAATGGCTGCTATTTGTAATGGTGGCGGCGGTGCCAGTTCTATAATTGTCGAAAATCTAAGATTTTAGACGTACCGTAACGGCATTTTTGTGGGCATGTAATTCTTCAGCTTCCGCCATTTTTTCCACAATAGGCCCAATATTCTCAATACCCTCTTTACTAATTTGTTGGAGGGTAATTTTTTTTACAAAACTATCAAGAGAAACACCACTATAGGCCTTCGCAAATCCATTGGTGGGTAGTGTGTGATTGGTACCTGATGCGTAATCTCCGCAGGACTCAGGGGTATAGTCACCCAAGAAAATCGAACCTGCATTAATTATTTTTTCTGCTATTTCTTCTGGATTTTCAACTGACAATATTAAATGCTCCGCAGCGTATTCGTTTAATAAATCTATGGCCGAGTCCATATTCTCTAGAAGTATTGCTTTGGAATTTTCTAATGCCAGCTTGGCGATTTCCTTTCTAGGCAGCTGCTCAACTTGTTTTGCTACTTCGGTTATAGTTTTTTGTATAATCTCCTTGTTGTCAGCCACTAGTATAACTTGACTATCAGGACCATGTTCCGCTTGGGAGAGTAAGTCGGCGGCAATAAAAACAGGGTTTGCTCGCTTGTCGGCCAATACGGCTACTTCTGACGGGCCAGCAGGCATATCTATGGCTGTACCGAATTGATTAACCAATTGCTTGGCTGAGGTAACATACTGATTACCAGGTCCAAATATTTTGAATACTTTCGGAACAGATTCTGTGCCAAACGCCATCGCCGCTATGGCTTGGGAGCCACCTAGCCTAAAAACATCTGTTACACCACATTTTTTAGCAGCATAATAAATGGCCGGATGGTTACTTGGTGAACAAAGAACCACTTGTTTACATCCCGCTATTTTGGCAGGAATGCCGAGCATAAGTACTGTAGAAAACAAAGGGGCCGATCCACCCGGAATGTATATACCTACTTTTTCTATCCCTACTGATTTTCGCCAGCATTTAACACCAGCCATTGTTTCCACAACTTGCTCACTAGATTCTTGAGCTTTGTGGAATTTGTAAATATTGTCATAAGCCTGATCTATGGCATGTTTCAGGTCTTTATCTAACAAATCCGCCGATTTTTCAATTTCAGAAATTTCAACCCTAAAATTATCAATAAGAATATTGTCAAATTCGAGAGCAAATTTCCTCAGAGCCTCATCACCTTTATATTTTACCTCTAAAATTATGGGTTTGACTTTGAGCTCAATTTCTTCAAATTCAAGTGTTGGTCGTTTTAAAATTTGGACAAATTCTTCCTTTCTCGGAAATTCAAAAATCTTCATATAGGCTATTTCAAAGGATCATTTTTTCAATAGGTATAACCAAAATACCCTGTGCTCCAGCATTTCGAAGAGCTTCTATTTTCTCCCAAAACGCCTTTTCTTCCAAAACCGAATGAACAGAACTCCAACCTTCTACGGCTAATGGCATAATTGTGGGGCTTTTCATGCCTGCTATAATATTGATTATTTCGGGCAGTTTTTCGTTAGGGGCGTTTAAAAGTATGTACTTGTTGTCTTGAGCTTTCTGAACAGCGTTTATTCTGAAAAGTATTTTTTCTAAAATCTCTTTGTTTTGAACAGAAAGATTTTTGTTTCCGATTAACACGGCTTCGGATTTGAATATTTCTTGAACTTCTTTTAGACCATTGCTAAGAAGGGTACTTCCTGAACTCACTATATCACAAACGGCATCGGCCAAACCAATAGAAGGGGCTATTTCTACCGAACCGCTAATTTCATGAATATTGGCCTTTATGTTATTCTCTTTTAGGTATTTACCGAGTAATTTGGGATATGAGGTAGCAATGCTTTTACCCTGAAGCGACTCTGCACCGGAGAAGGTATCTTCACGCGGAATGGCAATAGACAATCTGCATTTGGAGAAGCCAAGTTTCTTTACAAGATTTACTTTTTTGGCTGATTCAACAAGTACATTTTCTCCAACTATTCCAAGATCTGCTACACCATCTTCTACGTACCCCGGGATATCATCGTCTCTAAGAAAAAGAAATTCGGCGTTGAAATTGGAAGAAATAGACTTTAAACGACCTTTGCCCATATCGAGTTTAATTCCACATTCCTTAAATAATTCTATGGAATCTTCACTCAATCTCCCTGACTTCTGTATGGCTATTCTGATATTTTGCATTAAAAAGTACTCTATATTATATTCTGGCACAAAATTAGTTCTCATTTCGTAAAGAAATTTATAAAAAAGGAAATATTTTCTTTCAAATATTTTTGAAAATTCAATTCGTATAATTATCTTTAAAGCATAATATGTTTTCCTATAATTCTCAATCCTAATGAAAGATTTAAAGCTTAACTATCACAAGGCTAAGACGCCTTCGTCGGTAATCAACTTTTGGTGGTTTAAGATACTCAATATTTTATTTTTGGTTGGTTTAGTACTAATGGGTCTGACGAATCTTTGATTCGCAAACTGGTTCGCCGTGCTATTTAACTTCCGGTTAATCAAATTATTTCAGATATTTTTATTAAAAAACATGTTTGATGGTTGAAATTCTTATTTTTGAATAAAAAAACAGGAATGAGGATAACTTTCTTTTTGGCCTTTATTTTTCTTGCAGAGCTATCTGTTTCTGCACAAAATCGGTACTTTGTTTATCTAAAAGATAAAGCAAATTCTAGTTTTTCCATTTCTGCTCCGGAAAAATTTCTTTCCAAACGCTCTATCGATCGTCGTAAAAGCCAAAATATAGCCTTAAATGAGCTTGATATACCCGTAAATAGCTCTTATTTGACCCAAATAATTTCGGCAGGTGCCAAAGTAGTAGGGACATCAAAATGGTTGAATGCCACGCTTATAGAATGCTCACCTCAAGTATTGTCGGCCGTTTCAAAATTATCTTTTGTGAAAGCGATAGATGGGAATCAAGATATCCGTGGAGCAAGAAATTCGGCTTTAGAAACACCCAAATCAGAATTTGACAAATTTGGTGCTTACGAAGACTTCAACTACGGAAATTCGAGCAATCAAATTCAGCAATTGGGTGTTGACGAAATGCACAAGAAAAATTTCACAGGCAAAGGTATTTTAATTGCCGTTTTTGACGCTGGTTTTGACAAAGCAAATACCATGACGGCTTTTGCTCATCTCTTTTCGGATAAAAAAATTATCAAAACGTATGATTACGTTTCAAATGATTCAAACGTCTACGAATCGCATTGGCACGGTACCGCAGCTCTGAGTTGTATTGCGGCCAAATTATCTGGTCAGCTGGTAGGAACTGCTCCAGATGCTGATTTCGCCCTTTATAAAACCGAAGATGCAGGTTCAGAAACGAGAATTGAGGAAGTTTACTGGCTCTTTGCTGCTGAAAATGCCGACAGTCTTGGCGTGGACGTAATAAATTCATCTTTAGGATATTATGAATTTGACAATCCAGCAACCAACTACAAATTTGAGGACTTGAACGGAGATAAAACTATAGCAGCCAAAGCCGCCGATTATGCTGTGGGGAGAGGAATAATTGTGGTAAATTCAGCTGGAAATGAAGGTGGCAATGCTTGGAATCATATAGTGACACCCGCAGATGCAGATTCTGTGATCGCCGTTGGTGCCGTGGATTTGAATGGAAACGCAGTAGGTTTTAGCTCACCGGGGCCAAATGCCAAAAACGTAATTAAGCCCGAAGTATCGGCCAAAGGTTCGCAGACCACTGTGGCTGTGGCAAACCCAAATACCAGCCTTTCTTCTGGAACTTCCTTCTCTTCACCCTTAATAGCAGGAATGGTGGCAGGCCTGAAACAACAATTTCCACACTATAGTGCAATGAAAATCAGAGAGTTACTCATTAAGTCTGCAAATAAATATGATACACCTGACAACAAAATGGGTTACGGCATACCCAGTTATAAAAAGTTTGTAGATTTATCTGAGGTTATTTTGGCTACTGAAAAAGACGAATCCATGATTCAAATCTTCCCAAACCCGGTTGTTCATTCCGATTTTCTAAAAATTGAAATCAATGGGGACCAATTGGACAACAACAACCTTATAGAAGTATTTGATGCATCTGGAAAAAAAGTAATTGCCGAAAAACAAAAATTTGGGGATTTTAAAAAACAAATCTCAAAGCTCAATCCGGGAAATTATTTCGTCAGTTTTGAAAAAAATGGCATTAAATATACCAAAAAGATAGCCGTTTTATAAACAGAGAAAGCCTCCATTTTTGGAGGCTTTCTGTAATGAAATTCTAAAATCAATTCTTTTGCTGTTCTTGTTTTGCAAGTTCATTCAGGTGCTTCGTCATTTGTTTACCAGCTTCTTCCAAAATGCCAATCATTTTTGCATCTTGAGTAGAATCTTTCAACATTTGAGATAGATTACCCACAATGTCAATAGCAAAATGGTTCATTTCATCCACAGGCATGTCTTTTGTCCAAAGATTAATACCAAGAAGACCTTTGTGATAATGATCCCATACACTTATAGAAATAGCTTTTGATTCATTAATCCCCTCATTAGGGTTTTCGGTAGCGTCCCAAAAGATTTTTTCGGGCACTCTGCTTTCATCTAAATTTATCGTAAAATTTATTTCCGATTTTAACATGTTCAATTTATTAATTATTACTTCCAAATACTCTTTTTAATAGTTCGCTTGTTCTAGCCAAAGGGTTTTCTCGAATCT
Source organism: Leadbetterella sp. (assembly GCA_035299025.1). GTDB lineage: Bacteria > Bacteroidota > Bacteroidia > Cytophagales > Spirosomataceae > Leadbetterella. The sequence goes on along the minus strand of DATGXK010000007.1, from coordinate 842,465 downwards.
TGGCCTCTTCTTCGGCAACTAAAACAAAAAGTCCATCAACGGCTCTTTGAGTAGCATATCCTTTCAAATCAGGATTTATTTTAGTTACGAATGGCACTTTGTTGTACACATTGGCAATGTCGGTGTAATATTTAGTGGCTTGTGTGTTCTCGAGTGACTTGAGCATATACGGCTCAAAAGCCTGAATCAATTGAGTCGAAGTTGTTCTTTTCAAAAACTGCGTGGCCGCATCTTTTTCTCCTCTAAGAATACTGATGGCATCACGGATGGTCAGCTGCTTTATGGCTGAAATAAAAATTGGCTTGGCTTGTTGAGCGGCATTTTCAGCACCTCTATTTAGAGCCAAAATAAACTTGTCTACTTCACCTCCAAGCCCTATGCCCCTGAGGGTAGTTTCTACTTTTTGAACTTCAGGCGGAAAAGGAATTCTAATTTTTGGATTCTTGAAGTACCCATCCAAAGCAGAGGCCTTGTCAGCACCCAAATTTATACCTACCGATAGTGCTTCTTTTAGCCCCTCTCCTATTTCGGCCTCACTCAAGGGTGCCCCTGAGAGAACAGAGTTAACTACATTACCGAGATTTATTTTTTGACCGCAAGAAATTAAACCAAACAAAAAGAAGGTAGACAGTAAACAGACTTTTTTCATTTATCAGAATTTTTAAAATTGGATTTGTCCATATTAATTATGAATTTCGGACGTCTTTGTATTTAAACGCAAAATTAGTGAATTTTGTAACAGCAAATATTAAACTTTTTTAGATGAAAATAATTTATGCCGAAGTGGTGACCATTGGAGACGAGATTCTTTATGGGCAAATTACCGATACAAACTCCAAATGGATTTCTGAAGAACTAGACAAAATCGGCATAAAAACAATCCGAAAATCATCTGTTGGTGATGAAAAGCAGCAAATCTTGGACATTCTTAAAGAAAGCACCGAGAGAGCTGACATCGTACTTATAACAGGAGGTCTAGGCCCAACAAAAGACGATATTACAAAAAAAACGTTGGCCGATTTCTTTGGTGATGAATTGATTATTAATGCTCATGCAGAGGAGTTTATAAGAGGCTTTTTTGAAAAAAGAGGCCGTCCATTTACAGAGCTAAACAGGCAGCAGGCGGCTATCCCGTCAAAAAGCACTTATTTGCATAATGCAACAGGAACAGCTCCTGGAATGTGGTTCGATTTCAATGGAAAAGTAATTGTTTCGATGCCCGGAGTGCCCATGGAGATGAAGTACTTGATCAGTAAAGAGGTTATACCACGATTAAAATCCAAATTTGAATTGCCAGAAATTGTCCACCAAATGGTACGCACCATCGGACTTGGGGAATCATTTTTGGCCGAAAGAATTGAACAATGGGAAGATAACTTGCCAAAACACATTAAACTGGCCTATTTGCCCAGCTTTGGTGAGGTAAAATTAAGACTTACGGGTATTGGTGAAAGCCGTACAGTGGTGGAGTCTGAAATACAAGCAGAAATACTTAAACTGGTTCCTTTGATTGAAGAATTCATCTATAGCTTTGATAATGAGGAAATTGAAAAATCTATTGGTAAGATTTTGAATGAAACAAAAGGTACGGTCAGTGTAGCTGAAAGCTGCACCGGTGGGTATATTTCTCATCTTCTTACTTCTATTTCGGGCAGTTCTGCATACTTTATGGGTGGTGTAGTGAGTTATTCTAACGAAGCAAAAATGGATGTTTTAAAGGTAAAACAAGAAACATTGACTAAATTTGGGGCTGTAAGTGAGCAAACCGTTATTGAGATGGCCGAGGGTGTACGGAAGTTGATGAAAACTACTTACGGAATCTCAACAAGCGGAATAGCCGGACCAGATGGTGGAACCGATGAAAAACCAGTCGGGACAGTGTGGTTGGCAGTTACAGATGGAAAACAAACATTAACAAAAAAACTAAGCTTGGGCAAAATAAGAATGGTAAACATTGAGTATAGTGCCAAAGCAGCTCTTAATTTTTTAAGAATTTTAACCAAAGGTAAGTAAAGATTTTATGGCTAAAGTAGAGATATTAATGCCTAGTATGGGCGAAAGTATTTTTGAATGTACAGTCTTAAAGTGGCTGGTGAATGAAGGAGATCGTGTGGAAATAGACGATATGATTCTGGAAGTGGCCACAGATAAAATCGACACAGAAATTGGCTCTTCGCATAGTGGCTACATTACCAAATTTCTTGTAAATGAAGGTGACGTGGCTCTTATTGGCAAACCGATTTGTGAAATTGAAACAGAGGGCGATGCTGTAGTTATAAAACCCACCACCAAGGTTGATGTAGAAGTTGAAGAGGAATATATAGAGCACCTGGAAAAAAGCTATGACGAAATCATCTCAACACCAAGTACTTTGGCAAGCTCTAGTACCAAATTTTATTCGCCACTGGTGCTGAATATAGCCAAAAAAGAGAATATTTCGCAGGCTGAGCTAGATAGTATTAAAGGTACTGGTTTTGAAAAGAGAGTAACAAAAGACGACATTCTGGCCTTTCTTAATTCCAAAAAGCAACCCAAAACATTTGTATCAGAAGCTCCGGTTATTAGCCGCACAGGCGAAGACCAAATAGTAGAAATGGACAGGATGCGGAAAATGATTTCGCAGAGAATGGTAGAGTCTAAAGCTATTTCTCCTCACGTTACTTCGTTTATGGAAACCGACATGACTACAGTTGTAAATTGGCGTTTGAAAATAAAAGATAGTTTCATAAAAGAATTTAAAGAAAATTTAACTTTTACTCCAATATTAATTGAGGCGGTTGTCAACGCCATAAAGAAATACCCAGGCATAAATATTCAGGTAGACGGCGAAAAAATTATCTACAAAAAAGATATTAACATAGGTATGGCTGTGGCTTTGCCTAACGGAAACCTTATTGTGCCAGTCATTCATCAGGCAGACAAATACTCGCTAAGTCAATTGGCGGTAAAAGTAAATGACCTAGCCAAAAGAGCCAGAAATAACCAGCTCAAACCAGAAGAGCTTTCAGGTGGCACTTATACCATCACCAATATTGGTACTTTCGGAAACATAGCCGGCACACCTATTATTATGCAACCTCAGGTGGCTATTATGGCCTTTGGTGTAATTCGTAAGCTTCCTTCCGTAATAGAAACCTCAGAGGGTGATCTCATCGGAATCAGACAAAAAATGGTCATATCCCACTCCTTCGACCACAGAGTAGTTGATGGGTCTTTGGGTGGATTGTTTCTAAAGGAGGTTTCAGACTTTTTTGAGAACTTTGATACCAAAAGAATTCTAAATTAAGTTGTATGCTCTTTAATTCTTTTGAATTTCTAATATTTTTTCCACTCGTCACCTTTCTATTTTTTGTATTTCCGTACAGATTTAGATGGATGCTCTTGTTGGCCGCAAGTTGTGCTTTCTATGCTTTTTTTAAGTGGGAGTACATATTTATACTTCTTTTCACCATCATTATCGATTATTTTGCCGGAATCTGGATAGACAAAACACGGGGTTCAACTCGTAAATGGGCTTTGGCGGTGAGCTTGGTGGCCAATATTGGTGTTTTGGCTTTGTTCAAGTACTATTATTTTATTCTGGACAATTTCAATGCCGTATCATACAAAATAAACCAAACCTACTACGACCCGCTTTGGAAATTCATACTGCCCATCGGCCTTTCGTTCCATACTTTTCAGGCCATGTCGTATACGATTGAAGTTTATCGTGGTAATCAAAAAGTAGAGACCAATTTTGGTATTTACGCACTTTATGTGATGTTTTATCCCCAGTTGGTCGCTGGTCCTATTGAAAGACCGCAGAATGTTCTTTATCAGTTTTATGAGAAATTCGACTTTGATTATGACCGTGTAAAGTCAGGTTTACGGCTGATGCTCTGGGGGATGTTCAAAAAAGTAGTCATTGCTGATAATTTGAGCGTATTTGTTGACCAAGTTTATGGAGATTTGAACCGATATCAAGGATTGCCGCTACTTATAGCCACTTTGTTTTATTCCATACAGATCTTCTGTGATTTCTCAGGTTACTCTGACATCGCTCTTGGATCGGCCAGGGTAATGGGATTTAAACTGATGAAAAACTTCGACAGACCATACTCTGCCAAAAGTATCTCTGAGTTTTGGAAGAGATGGCACATTTCTTTATCTACATGGTTTAGAGACTATCTGTATATACCGCTTGGAGGTAATCGGGTGAGTACTTCACGCAAATATTTCAATCTCTTTTTCGTATTTATGGTGAGTGGCCTATGGCATGGAGCTAGCTGGAATTTTGTTATTTGGGGTGCCTTGCATGGTTTTTATCAAATAATAGGACAATTGACTAAGAATATTCAGTCCAAGTTTTTTGGTTTATTTGGTGAAAAACTTAGTGGTATTTTACAAAACCTTGTCACGGTAATTTTGGTAGTTTTTGCTTGGATATTTTTCAGAGCCACCAAGTTTGCCGATGCCAAATATGTCCTAAAAAATATATTCAAAGCAAGCAGCCATAGTTTTCAGGACATTGTTAAACTTATCGGTGCTCAGAATCTGATTGTGGTGCTATCGGGTATTCTTATTTTGGAGATTGTTCAGTGGATGCAAAGCAAAAGAGACATGGGAACTTGGGTAGAAAACCGACCGACTTGGCAACGCTGGAGCATTTACTATTTCTTCTTGCTTTTTATCCTCACTTATGGATATTTCGGTGAGGTTCAGTTCATCTACTTTCAGTTTTAAATCATGAAATTCAGTTTTAATAAATTCATTATAAGGTTATTGATTTTCGGAAGCCCATTTTGGTTTCTAATAATTTCTTATTTTGTTTTTGATCCTTTTCATGTTTTATATAGTTATGATTCCTACGGGAGCAACTATCTGAAGACATTCAATAGAAATAGAATAAGTACCGAAACATTTCTTAGAAATAATCCCAAGTACGGCTTTAGCTCTTTTATTTTTGGAAGTTCACGTTCTAGTGCTTTTCTTACCGATGATTGGTCAAAACATATTAGTGATCCCAATCCCTACCATTTTGATGCCTTTAATGATAATATTTCGGGTATAGCTGGCAAAGTAAAATATATCCAAAAACAAGGAAATAGCATTAAAAATGCCTTGGTTATTATAGACAATGACACTTTCAACGAGAGTTACGAAAAGTCAGAATCAATAGTGCATGCCAAGGACTATCGCTGGACGGATAGCTCCAATATTTTTTCCTATCACCTTACTTTTTTTAAGGCTTTTTTTAAGAAACAGTATTTTGTTTCTTATTTCGACCTGAAACTTTTCAAAACTTTTAGACCCTATATGGATGAGTTTTTTAAGTTCAAATATTACTACACCACGCCCAAAAACGATTTTCTCTTCCCAGAGAATATTGAGTTACTCAAGAAAGATTCGCTTGCCTATTATCAGAATGATTGGTTTCCTTTTAAACCAGAAAACCCAAAAATGTACGAGGAAAGCATAAAATCACACCATTTGGCGGATTTGAGTCTGATAGCAGATATTTTTAAAGAGAATGGGACAAACTATAAAATTATTATTGGTCCATTGTACGACCAAAGACCCTACAATCAAAAAGATAAGGCTACTTTAGAGAGACTCTTTGGCAAGGCTAATGTTTATGACTACTCAGGTAAAAACGAAATAACAAATTACCTTGGAAACTATTACGAGGGTTCACATTTCAAACCTGTGGTTGGAAGAAAAATATTGAGCGAGATTTATCAATAATTTGAAAAGGCAAATTGAACCAAATTTGCACCCATTTTGAGTGCCTCTTGTCTCACACTTTCCGAATCGTTATATACCGAAGCATCTTCCCAACCGTTTCCGAGGTCGCATTCATAACTAAAGAAACATACCAATTTACCTTCATGTATGATTCCGAATCCTTGCGGTGGCTTGTTGTCGTGTTCATGTATTTTTGGTAAACCTCTGTTGAACTGATACTTCTGGTGATAAATAGGATGATTAAATGGTATTTCCACAAAGTCGTGTTCTGGAAAAACCTTTTTCATCTCTCTTCTGATAAACTGATTGAGCCCGTAATTATCGTCGATATGCAAAAAACCACCAGATATCATATAATTTCTCAAATTTCTGGCTTCACTTTCATCAAAAATAACATTCCCATGGCCCGTCATGTGAATAAACGGGTACTGGAAAATCTTCTTGTCACCAGGCTCTATAATGTCTTCTTCTGGGTAAAGGTTGGTCTTGAGATTTTTATTGCAGAAATTTATGAGGTTGGGCATAGAGGTTTTGTTGGCATACCAGTCTCCACCGCCTCCATATTTTAGTTTCGCTATCTTCAGTGTATAGACCTGAGAATACGAACTAACAGAAACAAAAAAAGAAAACAAAAGGAATATACTTTTCTTAATCATAATAAATTTAAAATACTAACCGCCACAATACCAGCAGTTTCTGTCCTCAATCTGTTATCACCCAAGGTTACCGAACGAAAACCCGCTTCCTTTGCCTTTATTAGTTCTTCTTTGGAAAAATCTCCCTCCGGTCCAATCAAAATCAACACTTCGTTTCCTACATTCGCCTTCATGATTTCGTCTGAATCAGCTTCAAGATGGGCTATGTATTTGTAAGAATAACCCGGGCTTTTTTTCAAAAAAGTCTCGAAACTTGATAAATCATGCAATTCTGGAAGATAAGCCTTAAGTGATTGTTTCATGCCCGAAATAGCAATTTTCCGAAAACGCTCCAAGTTGATTTTTTTAGGATAGGTATTTTGGGTTTTCAGGAAAAATATACCACTGATACCAATTTCAACGCTCTTTTCGATAAAATATTCAATTCTGTCTGAATTTTTTGTTGGGCAAATGCCGACAAAAATCTTTCTTTTTGGAGCTTTATAGTCTTTTTCAGCATGCAAAATTTCGACTTTGCATAGCTTTGGATTCGGGTCTGATATCGAACATCGATACCAGCCCCCAATCCCGTCAGTTATCTGAATAATATCTCCATGTTTTTTCCGTAATACCTTTACTGCATGTACAGAATCTACAGAATCTAGACATTTGGTTTTTTCAATTTCCGGACTGTAAAACAAAAAATCAATCTTCGTCGAATCCATGCTTGAAACTATAGGCCGTCTTGTCTAGCTTGAGTGTGTTGTTGTTGAAATCATTGATGAAATTTTCAATTGTTTCGACCGTGATTTCCTCAACATTGAGTGCCACATCCAAACCAATTCCATATTCAAAATCAAGGTCGATATCACAGAACTCAGCTACTTTTACAGTTTCCTCGTCCTCCATTTCTTCGATTAATTCCTCAATCATTTGCTCGGCTTCCTCATTCACTTTGGTACCTTCAACTCGGTCTTCAAAGGGTACAAAGTCTTTATAAAGCTTCGCCACTTTTTTCTCGGCTTCTTCATACAATAAACTGCTGTGGTGCAATGACAACGTACTCAAAAGTGCGTCATAAATTACCTCCTGCCCATTGTGTTTTCCAACAAATTGAAAATGGGCAAATTCGTTTTCGTCGGAAACGTCTTCTTCGTCTTCTACCAAGACAAAGATTTGCTCTTCTTCTTCACACTCAGCCTTTAGCTGTTCAATTTCTTCTTTTTTGTATCCGTCGTTCATTATCTTATGTATAAAAGTTCCCTGTATTTGGTTAATGGCCAGTCTTCATCATCAATGATGAGTTCTAATTTGTCAACACTTTTTCTGATTACATCGAAATAGAGTCGTACTTCGTTGGAATAAATATTTGCTTTCTCAACAATATCCTCAGAATTATTTGCTTTCTTACGGGCTTCGGTCATTTCTTTGACATTGGTAGAAATCACATTGACATGCTTTGAAATTTCCCTTATGATATTCAGCACAGGTTCTGCTTCTTCTTTCATCTCCATATCTATCAATGACTTAGCCGTTTGCACAAGTCTGGTTTGATATTTTATGGCAGTAGAAACTACGTGATTTTGGGCCAAATCGCCGATAACTCTAGATTCTATTTGAATTTTCTTGATGTAATTCTCTAATCTGATTTCATATCTCGCATGGAGTTCTCTTTTGTTGAGTACTTTCATGCTCTCAAAAAGCTCTACGGTTTGGTCAGAAATATAGGCCTTTAGTGCTTCTGGAACGTCTTTAATGTTAGACAAACCTCTTTTTGCCGCTTCTTCTTCCCATTCTTTCGAATAGCCATTTCCTTCAAAAAGTATATTCTTAGATTCCTTAATATATCTTTTAAGAATCTTTAGGATGATACCCTCCTTTTTAGATGGATCTTTTTCTCTTTCTAAATCGTATTCTTTTCTGAACGTTTCCAATTGCTTGGCTACAATGGTATTCAAAACCATCATCGGTGTGGCAGAGTTTGCCGAAGACCCCACAGCCCTAAACTCAAACTTATTTCCAGTAAAGGCAAAAGGAGAAGTTCGGTTTCTGTCGGTATTGTCGAGCAATACAGACGGAATTCTGTTCAAACCAAGTTTTATGTAGGCATTTTCTCCCTTTTCAATTTCTATAATCTCCTTGTTTTCAATATCTTCTAAGACTTTTGTCATGGCTGTACCCAAAAAGACCGAAATAATAGCTGGAGGAGCCTCATTAGCTCCTAGGCGGTGCTCGTTACCGGCAGTTGCCACAGTTGCACGCAGCATATCTGCGTGGTCATGAACGGCCTTCACGATATTCACTAAAAAGGTCACGAACCTCAGACTTTCTTTAGGCTTTGTACTTGGCCCCAAGAGATTTACGCCTGTATCAGTTTTTATAGACCAGTTATTGTGTTTTCCACTACCGTTTATACCAGCAAAGGGTTTTTCATGAAACATTACCTCAAAATTGTGCTTCTGAGCCGTTTTTTTCATCACGTCCATCAGTAAGATGTTGTGGTCACAGGCCAGATTTATTTCTTCAAAAGTAGGTGCTACCTCAAATTGACCAGGAGCCACTTCGTTGTGACGGGTTCTTACAGGAATACCAATTTTAAGAGCTTCAATTTCAAAGTCAACCATAAAGGCGTTGATTCTTGGCGGAATTGAGCCAAAATAATGATCTTCTAACTGCTGACCTTTGGCTGGAGAATGACCAAAAACCGACCTTCCGCACATAATTAGGTCAGGGCGAGAATGATACAATGCCTTATCGACCAAAAAATATTCTTGTTCAATACCGCAAGTGGCAGTAACTTTTTCTACATTTCTATCAAAAATATTGGCAACAGAGGTCGCCGCTTTATCCAAAACGATGGTTGAGTTAAGCAACGGTGTCTTGGCATCCAAAAGCTCTCCAGTGTAGGAAAAATAAATAGATGGAATACACAATGTACCAGTACCCGAACTGTTGTAACTAATAAATGCCGGAGAATTTGGATCCCAAACAGTATAACCACGTGCCTCAAAAGTTTCTCTAATGCCACCGTTGGGAAGTGAAGATGCGTCAGATTCTTGTTGAACAAGAGCACTACCTTTAAATTTCTCTATAGCGTGGCCGTCAAATGAAATATCAAAGAATGCGTCGTGTTTTTCGGCAGTGCCACCTGTTAATGGCTGAAACCAGTGCGTGTAGTGAGTAGCTCCTTTGGAGATGGCCCATGACTTCATAGCTGAAGCAACTTCGTCTGCCACGTTACCTTCTATATTGTCGCCTGTTTTTATGGCGTTTGATACCTTCTTATAAGCATCTGGCGAAAGTAGGGTTTTCATGGCTTCATCTGTAAAAGTATGAACACCGTAGAAATCAGTTACTTTGCCTTCCGGAATTTGAATACTCGGAATTGTGCGATTTTGAGCTGCGTCTATCGCTTTCCATCTAAGTTCTGACATATTTGTTAATTTATGAGCTGTACCTTTTATATTTGAAGCAAAATAAGCATTTGTTTTTTTCTTTTTAAATAAAAACCCAAAATAAATGAGAGAAAGGTTAAGATTCATGTTGATATATTTTGCGTTCTGGACCATATATTTTTTGGCCGCAAGAATTATTTTTCTTTCATATCATATTGAAGACTCCAAAACACTTACCCTGGAAACCGTTTTTGGTATTTTTTGGCATGGTTTCAGAATGGATCTTTCTATGGCGGGTTACTTATGCTTGTTTCCTTTTTTGTGGGTTACTTTCTCCAATTTCCTTAATAAAAGTCTCTTTCAGAATACCATCTTTTCTTATACATTCTTTCTGATTTTTATAATTACCTTAATTGTTGTTGTAGACCTTGAAGTGTACAATATTTGGTCGTTTAGAGTTGATGCTACGCCTCTGGCTTATCTGAAGTCGCCCAAAGAGGCCTGGGCCTCCATCGTAAATTCGCCGGTAATCCCATTGGTTATCAGCACCGTATTGCTAGTGATAGTGGCCAGCTCGATAGTCTACCGTATTATGGCAAACAAAATATATGATTGGAAACACATAAAAAACTTTCCATTTTTAATATATGGTTTATTGATGGTCGGAATATTGATCATTCCGATTCGGGGTGGTTTTGGAATAGCTCCAATGAACCACAGTACCGTTTATTTTTCAAAAGTCAACTTTGCCAATATTTCAGCCATAAATGCCCCCTGGAATTTCTTTAGTTCTATCATTCATAATTCTTCGAATAAAGTCAATCCCTATACCTATTTGCCCAAGGAAAGTTTAGATACCACAGTGGCCGGACTTTATCAAAACAATTTGCCTAGAAGAGCCGTATTGGCTTCTATACCCAAAAGACCCAATGTTCTTATAATAGTATGGGAAAGCTTCACAAAGAAAGTAGTGGATCAAAAACACAATGACATAGAAATCACACCTTACTTTAACAAGCTTAAGCGGGAGGGTATATACTTTTCTGACTTTTATGCCATGGGAGACAGAACTGACAAAGGAATTACAAGCATACTTAGTGGATTTCCGACCCAACCTACAGAATCGATTATTAAATATCCTACTAAAACGGCTTCTTTGCCTGTTTTGAGCAAAGAGTTTAATAAAAATGGTTTCTCAACACAATTTTACTATGGTGGTGATACAGAGTTTGCCAATATAAAATCATATTTGTTCAACGGAAATTTTGAAAAGATTGTAGATATGAATGATTTCCCAGAGGAGCTTGTAACTTCGAAATGGGGAGTGCACGATGCACACATTTTTGATAAATTTCTAGAAGACCACAAGAATCCTTCTACCAAGCCTTTTTTTAGTACATTACTTACTTTGAGCAGTCATGAGCCCTTTGAAACTACCCGAGAAGTAAAAATCAAGGGCGAAAATACGGTAGACATGTTTATGAACTCGCTCAATTATACCGATGAGTATTTCGGTAAATTTATAGAAAAGGCGAAAAAGGCCTCTTGGTGGAAAAACACATTGGTCATAGTGGTGGGAGACCATGGACATAAACTTCCTGACATGCCTGGAAGAGTAGATGATTTCAAAATTCCGATGTTATGGACAGGTGGGGCCGTAGAACGACCTTTTGAATTCAAAAACATTGCTTCACAAATAGACATTGCTTCAACTCTGCTTGGACAATTAAAAATAGATGCGAGTCCATTTTATTGGAGTAAAGACTTGTTCAAATCAAACACGAAGCCATGGGCTTTTTTTATGTTTAATGACGGCTTTGGCTACATCAAACCCAACAAAGAGATTCTTTTCGATAACAAAGGCAAGGTTTTGATGCAAAATCAAGAGTATGCTAAATCCAAAGATCTTTTAGAAGGTAAAGCCCTCCAGCAAAAGTCATTTCAGGATTTTCTTTCTCGATAAATACCTATTTCGTTCATTATTAATTTTTTGTTGGTATAAATTACAGCCAACGTATGCTTTTCATGTCCCATTTTTAGAGATATCTGTATACCCACTAAGTTGGAATAATGCAATTTTTCAAAAAAAGTGTAAATCCAAATATTATGTTTCATTTTTACGAAAAAGCAAACCTAAAATGAAATAAATCTAATAATTAGATTTAAAATAGGCTTCTGTTTGACAGAAAAAGTATTTTTTGGGGATAAATAGGTAGATATTAAACCTCTTCGGAGAGGCAAATCTCATTTTTTTAACAAATTGTTGTATTTTTCAAATAAAATAGAATAAAATCGATACTTTTTTTTGATTAAAGAAATAATATTTTGATTCGGCCAATATATTTGTAACATAATTCTTTAAGAAAAACAGAATCAATATAAAATTATTACAAAAATGGCAAAAGCGAAATTAGAGTACATTTGGCTAGACGGTTACAAACCAACTCAAAGCCTAAGAAGCAAAACCAAAATAGAAAACAATTTCTCTGGTAAACTTGAAGACTGTGATATGTGGTCGTTTGACGGATCATCTACGGAGCAGGCACCAGGTGGCTCATCTGACTGTCAGCTTAAGCCAGTATATATTTGTAAAGACCCTGAGCGTTCTTTGTTAGGAACTCCTGCATATTTGGTTATGTGTGAAGTTTTGGATGCCAACGGTGACCCTCATGAGTCAAATGGTCGTGCTACAATTGAAGATGATGACAATGACTTCTGGTTTGGTTTTGAGCAAGAGTACTTCTTGTACGACTGTGAAACAAATCTTCCACTAGGTTTCCCAACAAATGGTTACCCACGTCCTCAAGGACCGTACTACTGTTCAGTAGGTGCCAAAAACGCTTATGGTCGTCATATCATCGAAGAGCATTTAGAATATTGTCTTCAAGCTGGTTTGAACGTAGAAGGTATCAACGCTGAGGTAGCTCCAGGACAGTGGGAGTTCCAATGTTTTGCAAAAGGTGCCAAACAAGCTGGTGATGAGATTTGGGTTGCGAGATACTTATTGGAGAGAACCTGTGAGAAATATAACGTTTGGGTGAACTACCACTGTAAGCCACTTGGTGATTTGGACTGGAATGGTTCAGGTATGCACGCCAACTTCTCAAATACTGCTCTTAGAACAGCTGGAAACAAAGAGGTTTATGACATCATCTGTCAGTCATTTGCTCCATTTGTAAAAGAACACATTGCAGTTTATGGTGCTGACAATCACCTAAGATTGACTGGAAAACACGAAACACAGTCTATCGATCAATTCTCGTATGGAGTTTCTGACCGTGGTGCTTCTATCCGTATTCCTATAGCTGCCGTTCAAAAGGGATGGAAAGGATGGTTAGAAGACAGACGTCCAAATTCTGCCGCTGACCCTTACAAAGTAGCTGCAAGAATTATCAAAACTGTTAAAACAGCTAAACTTTAATCTTTTAGTTTAGAATAACTATAGACTTTAGGCCCTCAGAACGTTTGTTCTGGGGGCTTTTTGTTTGTAATTTTGTGGCTTAATTGATTTCTCTATGAAGAAAGTTGCTTTTTATACACTCGGTTGTAAACTTAATTTTTCAGAAACCTCTACTATTTCAAGAACTTTTGAAGAAAAAGGCTTCAGAAAAGTAGATTTTCAGGAAAAACCTGATGTATTTATCATAAATACGTGTTCGGTTACCGAAAACGCCGACAAAAAATGCAAGAAAATTGTAAAGGAGGCACAGAAAATAAATCCAGATGGTTATGTGGCCATAATAGGTTGTTACGCACAGCTTAAGCCACAAGAAATAGCAGAAATAGAAGGCGTGGATGCCGTACTGGGAGCAGCAGAGAAGTTTAGATTACATGAAATTATAGGAACCTTCGAAAAGTCCAAAGCTCTTGTAAATCCTTCGGAAAAGGTTTTTGCCACGGATATAAATGAAACGGTAGAGTATCACACCTCCTTCTCTCTCAACGACAGAACTCGTACTTTTCTTAAAGTGCAAGATGGCTGTGACTATCCATGCTCTTACTGCACAATTCCGCTCGCTCGTGGTGCGAGCCGTTCAGATACCATAGAAAATATTGTAAAAGCCGCTGAAGAAATTGCAAAGAATGACGTTAAGGAGATAGTTCTTACAGGTGTTAATATTGGAGATTTTGGTATTGTTAAGGGCGAAAGGAAGGAGAATTTTCTTGACTTAATAAAAGCTTTGGACAACGTAGAAGGCATTGAGAGATTCAGAATTTCTAGCATTGAACCCAATCTGCTCACCAATGAAATTATCGAATTCGTGGCTTCATCCAAGAGATTTGTACCTCATTTTCATATTCCGCTTCAATCTGGCTCAAGCAAGGTACTGGCCCTCATGAAACGCCGATATAAGCGTGACTTGTATCAGGAGAGAGTTCAGAAAATAAAAGAAGTTATGCCGGATTGTTGTATTGGTGTGGATGTAATCGTAGGCCATCCTGGTGAAACAGATGAAGAATTCAAAGAAAGTTATAATTTCATTAATGAATTAGATATTAGCTATTTACATGTTTTTACCTACTCCGAAAGAGAAAACACTTCCGCTTTAGCTATTAAGCCAATAGTTCCTCAAAACAAAAGAGCCGAGCGATCCAGAATGCTTCATATTCTGTCTGACAAGAAAAGAAGACACTTTTACGAGCAACATCTCAATTCTGACCAGGTGGTACTTTTCGAATCAGAAGAAGACAATGGCTATATGACTGGCTTTACGTCCAATTATATCAAAGTGACGGCCAAGTATGACCCGCTTTTAATCAATGATTTAAAGAAAATTAAGTTGGTTGCGATAAATTCTGATATGCTTGTAGAAGTAGAAGAACCAGAAGAAGTTTTGACACATTAAAATCTCTAACAAAACGAAAAAAGCAGCTCCGAAAGGAAGCTGCTTTTTTCGTATAGCCTAGAAAAGAAAATACCCATCAAAAGACGGGTATTTTACCGATTGGAGTACAACAAAACCACAATAAATTGTGATTTTTTTGCAAATATAATAAGTTTTAGGCTTCTAATAATTGCTCATCATGTTGGCTAACATCCAAGCCCATCATTTCATCTTCTTCAGATACTCTCATCGGAACCAAAATGTCTGTCAATTTCAAGATGATGAATGACATAATAAATGCGAATGCTGACACCAAAACCAAAGCTACCAAGTGCTTGATAAACAAGGTAGTTTCGCCAAAGAAAAGACCTTGATTAGCTACGGCTGGGTTGATAGCAGAAGAGGCAAAAATACCTGTAAACAACATACCTACCATACCACCAACTCCATGACAAGGGAACACATCCAAAGTATCATCAAGAGCAGTTTTGGTTTTGTAGTGAGCCAAGTAGTTTGAAATAATTGAAGCAACTACGCCAATAACCAATGCGTGAGGAATTGATACAAAACCCGCAGCTGGAGTAATTGCAACCAAACCTACCACAACACCAATACAAAAACCTAGTGCTGAAACTTTCTTACCGCGAGCGGCATCAAACAATACCCATGCTATACCAGCAGCACCTGCAGCCGTATTTGTAGTAGAGAAAGCTATGGCAGCCAATGAGTTAGCACCCAAAGCCGAACCCGCATTAAAACCAAACCATCCAAACCACAATAGACCTGTACCCAACAATACATAAGGAATATTGGCTGGTGGAAGGAAGCTACCTTCTACATGAGATCTACGTCTTTTCAAATAGATGGCACCTGCAAGTGCTGCCCAACCCGCCGACATGTGTACAACTGTACCACCAGCAAAGTCAAGAACACCCATTTCGAACAAGAAACCACCAGATGCCCAAGTCATGTGAGCCAAAGGAGCGTAAATGAATAAACTAAAAAGTATCATGAAAACTACATAAGACTTAAAGTTGATACGCTCAGCCATTGAACCAGTAACCAAAGCAGGCGTAATTACTGCAAATTTCAATTGGAAAAATGCAAACATTATCGCCGGGATTGTGCCCCAAGGCTTGGCGTCAAGAACACCTTTCATCATAAAGTGCGTTAGTGGATTACCTACAAATCCTCCTACACTTTCACCAAATGCCAAACTGTAACCAACTACTACCCATACGATAGAGATAACGCCCATAGCTATAAAACTTTGAAGCATTGTAGAGATTACGTTTTTGGCGTTTACCATACCACCGTAGAAGTATGCAAGGCCTGGAGTCATGATCAAAACCAATGCCGAGGCAACTAACATCCACGCAGTATCTCCACTGTCTACACCTTCAGTAATAATGGCCGAAGGAAGTGAAGGAAAAACAAGAGCTAAAATGGTTACGGCCGCCAAAATGGCTATTGGCACGTACGAGGGTTTAATTTTTGCTGTTTCGCTCATAATTGAAAATAATTAAGTGTTGTACAAAAAGGGTTTAAATTAGAAATAAAAGATTAGGGCTGCTCCCAATGTCGATTGAGATTTCTTTGTCAAGCCACCGTCTTTGTCATACAATTGAAAAGTTCCAGCGGCATTTTTATAAGTGTCAAATCTATATTCAGGTTTGAATTTTAGATTTGGTGATACATCATAATTTCCAGTCAAAGTTATCCCCGTAGTCGAAACACCAGCACCATCTTCGTCAACCAAATAAATACCACCTTTGCTGTTATCAAAATATTCAACCCGAGTACCTAAACTAAATTTGTCAGAAAGTTTACCATTTAGATATAGAGCCGCTCCACCCCATGAACCAGTATTGTTTTTACCAGTTACGGCATTTAGACCTACCAATAATTTTTCTGATACTTGATAAGAAGTAGTAAGGTCATACCATGAGTATACATCTTTTTCAGTGCTACCTTCGTCAGAACCGAAATAATTCAAATAAACACTCCAACCATCAACAGGCTTAATAGTAATTTGACCTTGAACTCCTTTCGCCTTATTGTTGTCATCTTTGCTGTCAAGTCCGTTTGTTAAGCCCACCATGAAAGCAAACTTATCAGATGCCGCAACGTCCAACTTGATACCTGTATGGTAGAAAGGCCCGTTTCCAAACATGTTTGAAAGTGAATAATTGAAGTTTACAGGAGCATCAATTACCTCGTATCCAACATTTGTACCGTACTGACCACCTGTCAATGAAACTTTGTCGGTCATTTTCCAGGTCAAATATGCCTGCTTGATGGCCAAGCCTGTTGTACCAATACCTTCGCCAAGTGGGCTAAGTTTGTTTCCATAGTTTCCAAGGTCACCGTGGTTTCCAAAAGTAAGGTCTATTACACCTGTTACTTTATCAGTTGAGTAAGTGGTTTTCATTTGAGCTAGACCCACTTGAAAATTGTTGGCTTTTTGGTCGAAAATTCTTTCGAAACCAGAAGCTCCTAGGTTAGATTGTACGCCATTGAAATTTGCGAAGTAATAGGTATCAACATACCCACTGAAAGTTAACGGACTTTTGGTCTCTTCTACAACCGCTTTGGGAGCCTCAGCAAGTGCCGCTTCTTTCTTAATTTCTTTCTTGTCACTTTTACCCGGTTTTGTTGGATTTTCGGTTGCCGATACTGCAAGAGCTGAAACAAGGCCGAAAATTGTTAAATACACTTTCTTCATAATTTTCTTTGGTTTAATTAATAAATAAGTATGTTATATTTTTCAACAAACTTCTTTCAAAAAAATACATAAATCAAATTTTTAAGTGTGAATTTTATCATATTTATTGTAAAAAAATATATTTTCTTGAAAAAGTGATATAAAAATGAAGCCAAAGTGCGGATTTTTTTATTTTTTACCGAAATTCATGTTTATTTTGAATAAGTATAATATTTCAAAATATTATTTTGATTTTGTGGATTATGTAGTAATATATAATTGTTTTTGAACCAAAAGATCGATTAGAAATAGCATAAGAATTTGACTATTTGAGACTTAAGCACAAATTGCATATCGGAATATGTCAATTTAGAATAATATTTGGTCTTGGATTTCGGGAGAAGACCTTGCAGACGGTTATTTTTTGTAATAAGTAAAGACTTTCTAAGGGAAAAAGTATTAAAAGTGATTGGGTGAATTTATTAAAATTAAGAATTTCAATTGTCTATTTGATTTCGTAATCAAGGTCAAAAAAAAACCGCAATTGCTTGCGGTTTTTTCTATTTCTTATTCTCCATGTAGCCAAGCTTTCTTGGACTGAAGTGTTTCGAGATCCTCTACATTGTCCGGGTCTGGCACACAGCAGTCAACAGGGCAAACGGCCGCACATTGCGGCTCTTCATGAAATCCAGTACATTCTGTACACTTGTCGCTTACAATATAATAGAATTCATCGGAAACTGGCTTCATGTTAGCCGTTCCTTTTATAATAGTACCATCTCCAAAATCAACTTCCGTCAAACTCGTGCCACCACCGTAGGTCCACTCTATACCACCTTCGTAAATTGCGGTATTAGGGCATTCAGGTTCACAAGCTCCACAGTTTATACATTCGTCCGTTATAATAATTGCCATCGCGATTGAATTTCTTTTGTTTTCAAACTAAATAACAAATATAATTCTTCAAAGTTTACCATCCTTTGTATTTTTACATTGATTTTGAGGAAGGGGTATTTTTTTATAAAAAAAATGAAATTAGAAGACAGAATAATACTATTTAGCAAACTAGGAGAAAGCTTAGCCAAAAAAATTGATACCGAGGATTTTCAAAGTCTCTTGGCTCACGCAAAATCTAAGAACGGCTGGTTTACGATGGACAATCTCAAAGCTTCTTTAAAGAGTATATTAGCTAAATATCTCAACAAAAAAGAGTTAGAGCATTTTGTACAACTTTACCCTTCCAAGTTTTTTGAGCCCTCTGAAAGCAAAAAAGTGGGTCTAATTGCTGCTGGAAATATCCCCTTGGTGGGTTTTCAGGATTTGATCCATGTGGTCTTGGCCGGACATGTGGCCTATTTTAAACCCAGCTCACAAGACGAAGTACTTATAAAGTTTGTTTATGACGAACTCGTAAAAATCAACCCCGAGATTTCGAAAAAAATTGTTTTGGCCGATAAACTAAATAACTTAGACGCTTACATAGCCACTGGAAGCGGAAATACCTCCAGATATTTTGAGTATTATTTTTCTAAAAGCCCAAATATTATTCGAAAAAATCGAACTTCTGTAGCAATACTCGATGGTACAGAAACCAGAACGAATTTGGCCAACCTTGGTAATGATATATTTTCATATTTTGGCTTGGGATGTAGAAATATTTCCAAGCTTTATGTTCCCGAAAATTACGATTTCGTATTTTTCTTTGAATCTATTGAATATTGGAATACCATTTTGATGCATTCAAAATACAATAATAATTACGACTACATGAAGTCTATTTATTTGGTGAATGGTGTGCAGCATCTCGACAACGGTTTTTTATTACTAAAAGAAGACCTAGCCTTGGCTTCTCCGATCGCTACTTTATTTTATGAAAAATATAGTTCGAAATCAGATTTACTTTCAGACCTTGGCAATAAACAATCTGAAATTCAAGTAATTGTAAGCAACGAACCCTTATTGAAGAACACCTATAAGTTTGGAGAAAGTCAAACCCCTGGTCTGGCTGATTACGCGGACAATATTGATACGATAGAGTTTTTGTCCAGAATCTAATCCTTAAAAACCCAAGTCAAAAAATCAGGAAACACTTTACTCCAAGTATTAAAGTTATGCTCGCCACCTGCTATCTCTTCGTAACGGATGTCGGCATCGGCATATCCTTTGTTTTTTAGTTCTTTGATAACATCCTGTGTGTCGTCTATAGAATCTATAATTCCATTATTGTTTCTGTCGGCAGTTTCATCGGCTGTGCCACATTCAAACCAGAAACTAAGGCCATTTTTATGATTCGAATTTCGTATCTTCTTGTGCATTATTCGGTCATTATCCTCATCGAAACCTTCTTCATAACCTTTATCACGCCACCAGAAAGAACCGCTAAAAACACCCGCTTTGGAGAACAAATGAGGGTTTTCCCAAACAATATCCATAGCCGAAAGTCCGCCCAAAGAGAATCCGCAGAAAGCATTGTTTTCTGGCAAATCAGAACTGGCTGTATTTTTACGAACCCAGGGCATCATCTCCGAAATTATAAAACTCATGTAATCAGTGGCTTTGCTGCCTCTATTTTTATAATCGGGATAAAACGAAGTGCCATACTCCGAGAGGCGACGCTCGTTGGTGTGGATTCCGATAAAAATAAACGGAACACCATTATGAGTGTAATGTTTCTCCAAGGTTTCTGGCAAATTGAGTTGATCAAAATCCTGTCCGTCGTTCATATAGATTGTAGGGCATAACTTACCCGCATCCAATCCTATGGGAACAATTAAATCAAAAATTACCTCTCGATTTAGAAAAACTGATTGAATGGTCTTATACCTGAATATTTCGAATTTGGCCTGTTTCAAGGAATTGTCTTATTGGTTTTCTAAAAAAAACTGATGTTTGTTTTGATAAATAGAAAATAATTGTGATTTTGATTTCACAAACTAAAATGCAAATTTAACAAACAATGCAAGAAAGACATATAAATTTCTATTCTCACATACTGGGGAGGTCGATTGACCTATATGTTACCGGGCATTGGGGCTACCCTATCCTAATGTTTCCTACTTCTATGGGAAACGCTCATCAAAACCGCGACATGGGTCTGCTCAACAGTGTGAGTAATTTTATAAATGAAGGCAAAATAAAAACCTACAATGTAGGAAGCATAGATTTTGAGACTTTTTATGGCAAAAATATTTCACCACATGACAGAGCTTACAATTATGAACTCTACACCCGTTTTTTGTCTTATGAGTTGATACCCGAAATTCAGAAGGAAAATAGTGTGCACAGGATAGGGCTAGCTGGTTGTAGTTTTGGGGCGTATCATGCCGTAAACTTCGCATTCAAAAAGCCTGATTTGGCAAGTTTTGTAATAGGCATGAGCGGTTCTTACGACATTCGCACTTTTATGGAAGGCTACTCAGACAACAACGTATATTTCAACAATCCGGTAGATTTCGTACCCAATGCCGAATCCTGGACTTTTGAACACCTCAAAGTAGTATTGGGAACGTCTGACTGGGATATTTGCCGCAATGAGACCTTCAGGTTTTCACAAATACTGAGTAGTAAAAATATCAATCATTGGTACGACGAAAAAAAGTGGGCAAGCCACGATTGGCCGCTTTGGAACATGGCATTTCCGGAATATTTATCAGCAATAATTAATCATTAATAAAACTATGAAAAAAATAGGAATACTCTTTGGAATGGAAAACACTTTTCCATGGGCTTTTATAGATAGGGTAAATCAAAAAACTGGCGGTAGAGATGTGGTGGCCGAGCCAGTATTAATAGACAAAGCAGAGCAGGGTGTTGCTTCCGAATACGCCGTTATCATAGATCGAATTAGTCAGGATGTGCCGTTTTACAGAGCATATCTGAAAAATGCCGCCCTTTGTGGCACCGCAGTTATCAACAACCCTTTTTGGTGGAGTGCCGATGAGAAGTATTTCAACAACTGTTTGGCCGTAAAGCTTGGCGTTCCGGTACCGAACACTATGCTTTTGCCTTCTAAAGAACGACCAGAAGACACCAGCGACCAATCATTCAGAAATCTTAAAATGCCATTAGACTGGCAATATATGTTTGAAAAAATAAAATTTCCAGCCTACATGAAACCACATTCAGGTGGTGGTTGGAAAAGTGTATATAGGGTAGATAATCCAGACGACCTATGGCATAAACATGGTGAAACTGGCCAACTGGTGATGATGTTGCAAGAAGAGATAATATTTACTGATTATTATAGGTGTTATTGTATTGGAGGAAAATACGTACACATAATGCCTTATGAACCTAGAAATCCGCATCATTTAAGGTATGCTACTCAACCAAAAACACAGGGTGAGGCTCATAAAAAACTCATGACAACCATTACGGACTACGTTCTTAAACTTAATCACGCTTTAGGATATGACTTCAACACGGTAGAGTTTGCCATTAGAGATGGAATTCCTTACGCCATAGACTTCTGTAATCCAGCTCCAGACGCAGATGTGAATTCTGTTGGACAGGAAAACTTCGAATGGGTGGTGGAAAATGCTGCCAAATTTGCCATAGAGAAGGCCAAAAGCCAAGTCAATGGACAAAATAATTGCACCTGGGGAACTTTTATAAGTGATGCTTCGGGTGAACCTGTAGCCACTTCAACTCCGAAAAAAACAGAAACCGTAAAAAAAACTAAGAAGTAATGGGATTATTTACGTTAGGAATTGAGGAAGAATTTCAGACCATAGATCCTGAGACCAGAGAGCTAAAGTCGCACATGTCCAAAATTGTAGAGGGCGGAAAAACCATTTTACAGGAGCGAATAAAGCAAGAAATGCATCAGGCAGTTGTAGAAGTAGGCACTAATATTTGCGAGAATATCAAAGAGGCCAGAGAAGAGGTCACTTATCTGAGAAAAATGCTGCTCGACTTGGCCAAAAAACAAAACCTGTATATCGCAGCGGCCGGCACGCATCCATTTTCCGACTGGCAACACCAGCTAATCACAGAAGACGATCGCTACAATAAGTTGATAGACGAAATGCGAGATGTAGCTCGTGGAAACCTAATTTTTGGACTTCATGTGCATGTGGGGATTGAAGACCGCGACGACGCCATAAATATCATGAATCAGGCCAAGTATTTTTTGCCTCACATTTTTGCATTATCTGTCAACTCGCCCTTCTGGTGTGGTCGAAATACGGGATTTCACTCCTATAGAGCAAAGGTTTTTGATAAATTTCCTAGAACGGGTATTCCTGAACACTTCAAATCTGCCGCAGAATATGATTCTTATCTCAATTTGCTCATCAAAACGGGCTGTATAGACAATGGCAAAAAAATATGGTGGGATTTAAGGCTTCATCCGTTCTTCCCTACCATAGAATTCAGGATTTGCGACGTACCTATGCGGGTAGACGAAACCATTTGTTTAGCCGCCATTATGCAGGCTCTGATAGCAAAGTTATACAAACTTCGTCAGCAGAATTTAAGCTTTCGTACCTACCCCAAGCATTTAATAAACGAAAATAAATGGCGTGCTGGACGATATGGCATTGGTTCTAAGCTGATTGACTTTGGCAAAGAGTCTGAAGTTGCTTATCATGAGTTGGTAGACGAACTATTGGATTTCATAAAAGATGCTGCTGAGGAACTGGGCTCAACGCACGAGGTCAACTATGTACATGAAATACTTAAAAATGGAACCGGTGCCGACCGCCAATTACGAGTTTTTGAGGCTACAAACGATCTGAATGCTGTTGTAGATTACATAGTAAATGAAACAAAATTCGGACTTTAGACAGAATTTGACGAAATTTGCGGTCATCATCAAACCAAAGAATGCCAAATTTTAAAATTGCCATACTAGATATGTATGACGACGCACCCAATGAAGGAATGCGTTGCATAAAGACATTGGTGGTCGATTTCCTCAAATCTAAAGGTATAGTAGAAACCAATTTTACTATTTTTAATGTTAGAAAAAGCGAAAAATTGCCTTCTATTGAGCAATTTGACGTCTATATTTCTACTGGAGGGCCAGGTAGCCCACTATTAGAGGGCACCGAATGGGAAAATAACTATTTTGAATTGGTGGATGCACTGATGCAACATAACAAGACTTCAGAAGTAAAAAAGCAACTTTTTGCTATTTGCCACTCTTTTCAGCTACTTTATCAGTATTTTCAGCTTGGTACTGTTACCAAGAGAAAATCTACCTCTTTCGGTGTAATGCCCATACACAAGTTGGAGCCCGCCATGCACGAAAGCATTTTTTTTGGGCTTGAGGAGCCATTTTGGGCAGTAGATTCTCGTGATTATCAGGCTATAGAACCCAATAAAATGAGATTCAAAGAGATTGGTGCCAGAATACTTTGTCTAGAAAAATACAGACCTCATGTGCCACTAGAAAGAGCTATAATGGCCATTAGATTTACGCCAGAGATAGTCGGAACACAGTTTCACCCAGAGGCTGACGCCGAAGGTATGCACAGATATTTTAAAACTGAGGAGAAAAAACAGGCTGTTATTACCAACTTCGGAGAAAAAAAGTATCATAGCATGATTGAACACCTGGAGGATCCTGATAAAATAATGCTAACGGAATCTGTGGTTTTGCCAAATTTCTTGGAACATGCTTTTCAACAAAAATTCGAAATTATTTTAAATTGAAATACTATGGTATCCGAGCCAAGACAATACTTCAACGAGTCCTTTAGCATTGAAAAATATCAAAAGATGTTAGAAGAAATTCATTCCGAATTTCCGAACACTCTAGATTTTCGAGTAGCCGAGTCCCCCATTTTTGTGGATAAGGAACTGAAAATAAAGATACTAAGTGCTTGCAATTCTATAATTGACGAAATAAAGAAAGATAGTTTTATCGAGCGTACCCAAAGGGCTATTCCAGAACAACATTATGTGCCCAGCGAAAATAGAAGACCGGATTTTTTGGCCATAGACTTTGCGGTAACTAAAAACTCGGAAGGTGATTTTGAACCTCAATTGATTGAACTTCAGGGCTTTCCTTCTCTTTTTGCCTATCAAAGCTATTTATCCAGCAAATACAAAAAGCACTTCAATGTTCAAAAAGGTTTCAGTGAATTTTTCAATAGGCTCAACACCATGAGTTATATGCAGGAAATGCAACAATTTTTGCTGAATGGCAGCCATCCAAAAAATACGATTCTACTTGAAATTTTTCCAGAAAAACAAAAAACTAGATTAGATTTTGCCCTTACCAAGAAGTTTTGGGGCATTGAGCCGGTTTGTATTACTAAACTTCGAAAGTCTGGTGATGATTTATATTATGAAAGTGACGGAAAAAAAATAACAGTCGAAAGAATCTATAATAGACTCATATTTGATGACCTTGACAGAAACTTTACAGACTTGAAGCTCGAAGTAGATCTTAAATCTACCCATTCCGCACATTGGATATCTCATCCAAATTGGTTTTACAGGGTTTCTAAATTTAGCATGCCTTTATTTAAGTCTAAATATATTCCTGAATCCAATTATCTTTCTGAAATAAAATCAACTCCAGAAGATTTAGAAAACTATGTACTAAAGCCGTTGTTTTCTTTTGCTGGTGCTGGGGTGAAAATTGATGTAAAAAAGGAAGACATAGAAAATATAAAAGACCCCGAAAATTATCTTTTACAAAGAAAAATAACTTACGAGCCTTGTATAAAAGACCTCAATAACGACGGAATAAAGTGCGAGATCAGAATGCTCTATATTTGGCCCGAAAATGCGAGCAGCCCTAAACTTGTAACAAATCTAGCCAGACTGAGTCGAGGCAAAATGATTGGTGTAGATTACAACAAAAACTTCGACTGGGTTGGTGGCAGCAGTGCTTTTTTCGAAACAAATTAACAATCAGTGGACAATAGACAGCTATTTTTAAATAACCTTGCTCAGACTTCGGACTTTCCGCTTGCCTTAGAATTTACTTATGCCGAAGGAAGTTTTCTTTTCGACAAAAATCACAAGCCTTATCTTGACCTTATTTCTGGCATTTCTGTGAGCAACGTGGGTCACAGGCACCCTAAAGTAGTGCACGCTATTAAAAATCAGGCGGATAAGTATTTACATCAGATGGTTTATGGCGAATATATCCAGAGCCCGCAGGTGCAGCTGGCTCAGGCTTTGATGGCGACTTTGAGCAACTTTGAGACTATCTCAGGCTCCAAAATAGACAACGTATATTTTACCAATTCCGGCACAGAGGCGGTAGAAGGTGCCATGAAATTGGCAAAAAGATATACAGGAAAAACAGAGGTAGTTGCGGTAAGAAATTCCTATCACGGTTCTTCTCAGGGAGCACTTTCTTTGGGCGAAGAGCATTTTAAACGCGGTTTTAGGCCGCTTTTGCCCTCCATAAAAAAGATTGAAAGGAACAATCTCGCCACATTAGAAATCATTACAGAAAGAACAGCTTGTGTCATTATAGAACCCATTGGTGCCGAGAGCGGTATAGTTGATACTGAGGTAGAATTCATGAATAAGCTTGCTGAACAGTGCAAAAAAGTAGGTTGCTTGTTGATTTTTGATGAAATCCAAACTGGCTTTGGTAGAACTGGAAAATTTTGGGCCTTAGAACATTTTGGTTATGCTCCGGATATTCTTTTATCAGCCAAAGGTATGGGGGGTGGGATGCCCATCGGGGCTTTTATGGCTCCTCAGCACATCATGGGCGTATTAAAAAATAATCCTATTCTTGGCCATATTACCACTTTTGGCGGCCACCCGGTGAGTTGTGCCGCTTCTTTAGCCACACTTCAGGTGATTCTGAATGAAGTGAATTTCTCAGAATTACAGTTAAAAGCCAATAGAATTCGTCACATATTTGAGAAACACCCCTTAGTGAAATCTGTTCGAGGCAAAGGGATGATGCTGGCAGCACAATTTGAAGATTTCGAAATTCTGAAAAAAACAATTGATGGATTCATTGAAAAGGGTTTAATTACAGATTGGTTTCTATATTGCGACGACGCCATGCGGATTTCTCCACCTCTAAATATTTCAGACTCCGAAATAGATTTGTTGGCCGAAATTGTCTTATAAAAAAGGCCTCAGGATTAAGTCCTGAGGCCTTTTCAAATATATTATCTGGAAATATTAAAGAGCTGCTTCAAGCTTTTGTGCCAAAACGTGTTTCGGCACCGCACCGACAATCTTATCAACCATTTCGCCTTTTTTGAAAATCATCAACGTTGGAATAGAACGTATACCCAAAGACGACGGTGTAACACTATTGGCATCAACATCCATTTTACCAACAATTGCCTTATCTAAATACTCACCTGCCAATTCTTCAACAGATGGCCCAATCATTTTACATGGTCCACACCATTCAGCCCAAAAATCTACCAAAACCGGTTTGTCTGAATTTATAATTTCGTTAAAATTGCTATCGCTGATTGTTATTGCGTTCTCTGCCATTTTTATAAATAATTAAATTTTATAGTTTAACGTTAGTTTGAATTCATTTAGTTCCAGCCATTTTGCAATATTTCTAAAACTATTTGTAAATGCTGAAATACCAGAGTTTTTTTAATAAAAAAGCCATTTACAATTTGTAAATGGCTTCTGTAAAACTTATCTGTTCTGATTATTTTACATTATCAGGGTTTAACAAATCGTAGAATTGATCCAATTTTGGCATCAATATGATTCTGGTTCTTCTATTGATTGAACGTCCCTCTTGCGTATCGTTAGAAGTGAGGGCATTGTTTTCTCCTCTTCCCGCTGCGATAAGCTTGTTAGGATCTACACCAAATTTGGTTTGAAGTGTTCTTACTACCGAAGTTGCTCTTTTCACACTCAAGTCCCAGTTATCATCAATACAATCCGTACTGATTTTCACATTGTCAGTGTATCCTTCAACCATCATTTCAAGGTCTGGTCTAGCTAACAACATTTTCGCAACTTTCTCTAAAACAGTGTATGCCTTTGGAGAAATTTTGTAGCTTCCAGAGGTAAACAACATTTTGTCCGAAAGATTTACCATAACCACAGTTTTGTCAACTTTCACTTCAATGTCCGTATCATCCAAACCTTCGTTGAGAGACGATTTTAGATTTACGGCCAAAGCGAGGTTCATCGAATCAGCTTTTGATTTGGCAGCCTGCAAAAGACCAATATATTTATCTTTTTTCTCCAATTGGGCCAATGTACGGTTGATGTTTTCGCTAGCAGTTTGGTTGAGCACAGTCAAACCACCCACTTGTTGCATTTGGGTATCTCTAACCTTCTGCAAGTCACTGATTTGAGCCCTCAAATCACGCATTTGCTCCTCTTTGGCCGCTTGTGCCGCCTTGGCTGCTTCCTCGGCTCTTTGCTTGTCTTGCTCACAAGTCACAAGTTTGTTTTTGAAGTCGTTCACCATTTCACCACGTCTCTCTAGATCGGCTTTGGTGCTGGCAAGCTCAGTCTGTAAACCAGCAAATTTTTTCTTCGAAACACACGAAGAGAAAGCTACTGCTACGGCTACTGAATAAACTATTTTTTTTGAAATACTCATAAAAATTAGAATTAGATGTTTAAGGTCCTATTTGAATTTACAAAAATACGGCTTTTTCCAAAATTTTAAAATTCAAATTAATTTAACTTAATAAAATCGACCATTTTTTAAAAAATTTAAATTATTCACACTTCTGTTATAAAAGTAGGTGTGTGTTTGTATTTGTCTGGAGTCTTCGATAAGAAAACTAGGGACTATTTTCCTTATATATAAGGAGTTAGAGACATCTGACTTTCTACAATCTTCATAATCATCCAACTCTTTCCATAAAGTCGGGTCCATTATCTCAACGATTTCACCGAAAGTTTTATGATTTTCAGTAGCTGAATTTGGTAGTAGACCGGGGTAATAATCGACCAAATATAATTTTCCGTAGGTGAAAGCCTCACCTATATATATTGTCTTTTTTCTCAGGGTTTCGATAAGTGGGTTTTTGGGATACTTTTGCATCAAAGTGCCATAGACAAATAGATATTCCATGTATTTTCAAAGCGAATTTAATTCAGCTTGCAGCTTTTTCGTAAGGCCCATCACTACCAGATTGTAAGAGTCTGTTATAAGCAGTTTTATGAGCTCTTTTTTAGTGGCGAAATCAATAATGAGATTGTTCCAGTGGGTTTTATTCATGTGAAATGCACCTATAATGTTGGCATACTCTGACCTAAGTTCAATGTTTTTCTCCGGCGTATTTTTCACACATATTCTGAGGTCGTCCACGTCGAGTGGTAAAAGCATAAACATCTTGCCCATTACTTTAAAAACCACAGTTTCGGGGCCGAATGGCATTTCTTCGGTTACACCTTTGAACGAAAGGCAATAATCTCTTATTTCTTCAATATTCATTCTCGGGTAAAAGCTCTAAAAATCATGACAATAAGGGCCACCAAAAACATCAAAATAGATACCTTGTTGATACTGTGCATCATTTTGAGATTGGTACTTATTGGATATTTACCATCCTTGTCTTTTTTAAAGACTCTTGTGAAATAATTGAAAACTGGCCCAACTTTGAGCAATTCGGTTAATCTTCCCATTTTATTCTTCTATTAGTTCTGGTTCGTTCCAGTTACCATCTTCTTTGATAAGGTTAATAAGTTCATCCACAGCATTTTGCGAAGAAACTGATCGCTTTACTATCTCCTGACCTCTATAAAGCGAAATTTTATCTTTCCCAATACCTACATATCCATAATCTGCATCTGCCATTTCTCCGGGGCCGTTTACAATACAACCCATAATCCCAATTTTCACTCCTTTTAGGTGATCGGTACGTTTTCTAATCATCGCAGTAGTTTCCTGAAGATCAAAGAGGGTTCTTCCGCAGGATGGGCAAGAAATGTATTCAGTTTTGGAAATACGCGTTCTAGCGGCTTGTAAAATTCCAAAAGCAAGACTGTTTGTCTCTTTTGGATTATCCGTTACAGACAACATGATACCCTCACCGAATCCATCTAAAAATGCACCGCCAATGTCGGTAGATGCGTGTAGCTGTATCTCTTCAACCGACAAATCCTTGTAAGTCTTTCTGAAAGCAACAGGATTTTTTAAGCCATGCATTTCGAAATTCAACAAGACAGCCCGAAAATCGGTATAAGAATTCGGCCTTTCTGAGCTCAAAAGAACCACCACATTCGTATGCCCTTTCAGTTTATCTATGGTTTGATCGTCAATTTCCTCCGTCGAAATATTTAAAAAATTCAACGTTTCTGAAATTGACAAGTTGTCCAATAAGTCAGATTTTGTTATTAGCGGAAACCTGTGAATTTTGTCGGTCTGTTGTTGCCAAATCTCGAGATCAACGATTTCTTTCAAACCATTGGGCAGCATAAATTTCACAGGCCGTTTTCCTGAGTATAAATAGTCAACACCCAGATCATTCATTTTCCATTTGTCAGGCAATGGAAGATAAAAATGTCCTATATTCTTTAAGTCTTCAATTTCAATACTTTCCATCTCAGAAAAATCTGCTATTACTCTTGGAACATTCTGAGAACCCAAATTCAATACCTCAACAGATTTCCTTTTGATATAGGCAAAAGGCTCAAAATTCGAGTTTTCGATGGGTTTTAACAAGAAGTTTTTTGGATTAGAGACGTATCTATCTATAAGTTTTCTGGCCACAGGCGATTCAAATTCTGGGTCTTCTGTAAGACTAACCCTCACGGTGTCGCCTAGACCGTCTTCAAGCAATGTGCCTATACCCATCGATGATTTTATACGACCATCTTCACCTTCGCCAGCCTCAGTAACACCCAAGTGAAGCGGATATGGCTGCATGCTTTCTTCGGCCAAACGCTTGGCTAAAAGTCTGTAGGCGTGTACCATCACCTGCGGATTCGACGATTTCATCGATATGACGATATTAAAATAATTTTCGTCCTCACAGATTTTCAAAAACTCCAGTGCCGACTCAACCATCCCAGCTGGTGTGTCTCCATACCTACTCAATATCCTATCTGAAAGAGAGCCATGATTGGTGCCTATACGCATGGCAGTACCGTATTCTTTACAGATTTTTACCAGTGGCAAAAATCTGTCCCTAATTCTCTCAAGTTCCAGTGCATAAGATTGGTCCGAATAATCTATCACCTCAAAACGCTTTTTGTCTGCGTAGTTTCCGGGGTTTATTCTTACTTTTTCAACTATTCTCGCGGCAAGCTCGGCGGCATTGGGCGTAAAATGAATATCTGCCACCAAAGGAGTTTGATATCCTGCAGACCTCAATCCTTTTTTTATATTTTCTAAATTCTGTGCCTCTTTAACACTCGGAGCTGTGATTCTTACCAGTTCACAACCACTCTCAATCATTCTGATACACTGTTCTACAGACCCTTGTGTGTCCATAGTATCCACGGTGGTCATAGATTGCACCCTTATTGGGAAATCTGATCCTAATCCGAGATCACCAATTTTTATTTGATTGGTTATTCGGCGTGAATATTTGGTCAATGACGAACAATATGATGGTATAAATGACATGAAAAACGATTTATTTGTACAAAAGTAATTCGAAAAATCTTTTTGAAGGAACGAAAACCAAAATTGCTTCTAATTCATAACACAAAAGACTAATTTTCTGTTTAATTTTGCCACCAAATGGAAGAAAATTATATAGATTTGACCGAAAAACTACCCATAATGGAGGCTTTTTATACCCTTCAGGGTGAAGGCTTTCATAGTGGCAAAGCTGCGTATTTTATACGGCTCGGAGGATGCGATGTGGGCTGTGTTTGGTGTGACGTCAAAGAGTCTTGGGATGCGGACGTTCATCCAAAACTTTCGGTTGAGACCATTTTAGAAAGTGCAAAGGAATATCCCGGAAGATTGGCCGTAATAACTGGTGGCGAGCCACTGATGTACCACCTGGATAACCTTACGAAAACCTTGAAACTGAATGGTTTTAAGACCAATATAGAAACTTCGGGAGCACATCCATTGTCTGGCCAGTGGGATTGGATTTGTTTTTCTCCTAAAAAATTCAAAAAACCTCTCCCTGAATTTTATGAGGCGGCACATGAACTTAAAATCATCATTTTTAACAAATCTGATTTTAAATTTGCCGAAGAACATGCCCTTAAGGTTCATCCAGATTGCATTTTGTATTTGCAGCCCGAATGGAACAAGCGAGAGGAAATGATGCCCCTCATAATAAACTACATAAAGGAAAATCCAAAGTGGAGAATGAGTATTCAGACACATAAATATTTGAATATACCTTAAGTAAGACCAACATGGAAATCAGGAAAGCGAGCCTCAATGATGTAAAAAGCATACAAAATATCGCCTACGCTACTTGGCCTAGTGCGTACGGGGATATTTTAGGTCCCGAACAAATAAAGTACATGTTAGATATGATGTACAGTGAGCAAGTTCTATCAGAACAGATACAAAAAACGCAAACTTTCCTAATTATAAAAGATGGACAGGATGACTTGGCTTTTGTTTCATTTGAGCATAACTATGGAGGCGAACTACAAACTAAGATTCATAAGATTTACATTAGTCCGGCTGCTCAAGGCAAAGGCTTAGGGAAAATATTGCTGGAGGAAACCCAAAGAGAGGCCATAAATAAATCAAGCAAAAGACTGATTTTAAACGTAAACCGCCAAAACAAAGCCATAAAATTCTACGAAAAACAAGGTTTTAAAATTGCATTCTCTGAAGATATAGAAATAGGAAACGGCTATCTGATGAATGACTTTGTGATGCTGAAGGAGCTAAAATAGACTAAATGTCGCTCTCTTTAGCAACCTGGATTTCCAAAAGAAAAAATCAATTCTTGAGCAACTGCTTCACCTTGGGCATTGCGAGCTGGATTCCATTTTGCAGGCAAATTTTTAAGCAATTTTATCAATTTATCGTCTAATGATCTTAGCCTTGATTCATTATTTAATTTGATATCTGATACTTTGCCATTTGCCAATACTACAAAACTTATTGTACCACTTCCTATTTTCTGTTTGGTAATATTTAGCGTTTCTTTCTCCGTATTTTTTCTTATGAAATCTATGAACGACTTTTTTCCGAGACTATACTCGGCTACCTTTTCTGGTACTACTGTAAGATGATATGTCAAAAGTCTTGTGACAATCTTGTCAGAACTGTTAATTTTCTTTTTAATCAGAATTTTCAGCAAAAATTTGTCTTCGTAATCAAGCGATTTTAAAAGTTTGGTTTGTGATTCGTTTAAAATATTCCTTTCACCATCTTCTATTTTAATGGGCGACATATCGGCCTTCAGTTTTGCAATTGAGGTTGATGCAATATTCTCGGAACTTTCACCTGCCAATTTCGTGTAAATATCCAGAACACTATTGGCATTTGATAATTTATCTTTTGAAACAGTAAATTTTGACTCTAGATTGTAATATATAGTATTGTCTAAAGTTTCAACGAGATATTTATTAAAAAAGGAGGAAGTTTGTTTTTTGGGCGAGTTTAAATGGAAATCCTTTTTGGAATTCAATTTTTTATAAGTAATAGCCGAGATGCTGAACAATGCTATTAAAATGCTGCTAATTACAATATTTCTCTTCATGATTTTTTTTATTTATGTCCAAATGTATTCTCTCAGATTGAGGAAATGGTGTTTGAAATGTAAAATAATGTAAAAGAGATGTAAAAAGTATTTCTCGATAAAATGCGTCGATTTTTGAGAAGACTTTCAAAGATTTCTATCTTTACTTTAAATTTAGAAACCTAGCAATCTTATCCTTTAAAACCGTATTAATTCTATTGTAAGATTCGAAAGTCCAGCCAGCAATGTGAGGTGTGATGATGACATTTGGGTGATTTACCAGATAATTAAAACTCTGTTGTTGAGATTCGGAAAGTTTATTAATTTTCTCATTTTCTAATACATCCAAACAAGCTCCTTTTACTTTTCCTGATTTGAGAACTTCCACCAAATCGTTCTGAACCACCAGTTCTCCACGGGCCACGTTACAGAAGTAAATATTCTTTGAAAACTTATCGAAAAACGCCTTATCTACCATTTTGTTGGTTTCATGTGTAAGCGGAATATGCAAGCTCAAAATATCCACCTCTCTGAATATCTCCTCAAGTGTAGACTCAGTAACAAACTGATTGCCAAACCCATACCTGTATTTATCATAGGCCAAAATCTTACATCCGAATGCAACCAAACGACTGGCCGTGGCCTCGCCATTGTTGCCAAATCCTATAATTCCTACGGTCTTTCCAAATAGCTCCTCACCTCTATTTTCCTCTCGTTTCCAAAAGCCATTTTTGATTTCTAAATGTGATTTCTCGATATTATTGAAAAGACTCAATAACATTCCTATCAAATGCTCCGCCACAGCAATTCGGTTGCCTTCATTTGCCGCGAATATTTCTATGTTCCGTCTTTTACAGGCATCAATATCTATAAGATCCAATCCCGCTCCTGCCCGACCAATGAACTTTAGTTTTGGTGCGTTTTGTAGGAAATTTTCATCTATAAAAAATTTACTTCTAATTATAAGCCCTTCATAATCAGCAACTTTTCCCAAAACTTCCGACAAAGCAATATTCGAAAAATAATCCACTTCCAGACCCAATTCCTCGGGCATGTGAACTATAGACTCATGCATTTCGTCAACTATCAATACTTTCATGAAAATGCTTCTTATTCTATTTATACAACGAACTAAATATATTTATATGACCTCGACTTCGCTCTGTCATCGGTTTGGAATTTGACTCATATTTGGCTTCGGCTCCAATCAGTAATTGAAATTCAGAGTCATAAGAAATAACAAGTACACCAATAACTAGTTTCCAGTAACCAATCAACTACGCCCAATCAAAGCCATATAAAAACCATCAAAACCATCTTTGGCTGGAGAAACTTTATTCTCCTTTATTAGAAAATAGTCAGGGTTATTGGCCAAAAACTTCTCTACTTGCTTCTCATTTTCTGAGGGCAATATAGAACAAGTGGCATACACCATTTTTCCGCCCGATTTCAGAATTTTGGAATAATCTTGTAAAATAGTAGCCTGCACCTGATTTATTTCATCTAAAAACTCTGGTTTTAACTTCCATTTGGCATCAGGATTTCGCTTCAAAACCCCCAAACCAGAGCAGGGAACGTCGAGTAAGAGCCTGTCAGCCGTATCTCTCAAACGTTTGATGGTTTTTGATTCAATCAACTTCGGTTCAATATTGCTCAAGCCATTTCTTTTGGCTCTACTTTTGAGCTCTACAAGCTTGTGTTCTTCTACATCAAGAGCAATGATTCTACCTTTATTTTTCATGATGTTGGCCATGTGGAGGGTTTTACCACCCGCTCCCGCACATGCGTCTATCACTCTTTGTTCGGGTTGAATATCCAGAAGCTCCGAAATCATCTGACTGCCAGCATCTTGCACTTCAAAATAACCTTTCTTAAACTCTTCCAAAGAGAAAACATTCATACGTTTTTGCAGTAAAAGTGCAGAACTAACCCCTTCAACTTCAGACACTTCCACATCTTTCTCTTTCAGAACTTTCATGAGTTCTTCCTTCGATATTTTTGTTGTATTTACCCTTAAATACACCTCGGCTTGCTTGCTGAGTGCTTCCAATTCTGCTGACCAAGCATCTCCTATTTCTTCCGAAATTCTTTTATCCATCCAATCGGCTACAGAATATTTTATTCTTAGGTCTTTTTCGGCTTCAGCTCTTCTTTTATTGATTTTCTCCAAATCAATTTTCCCAAATAGCGTATTGCCTGACAAATCATAACCTTTGAAAATCAACCAAATACCAATCAATTCTCTATAAGTTCCGGTCAATTTATTATTTACATCGTCTTTGCCAAAGCAGTAATTTATCAATCGCCAATTCCTGACAATATCGTAAGTGTTTTCAGCAATAAAACCTCTGTCGCGAGAGCCCCATTTGGGATTTGACTTCAGAATTCCTGAAATGGCCTTATCTGCTTTTCTATTTTCTACGAATATCTCCACCAAAGCTTTTTCGATAGCTTCTATCAATGGTGGAAACAATTTTATAACTTTACTCATTATCTTAATTTTGTGCAAATTTACCACCAATATGTTGTTTTATTCTTTACAAAACCCAAAATCATTTTGTAAACCATGGTTTCAAAACTAAATTTGCTAAAACATCAACCACTATGATATCTAAAAAAGCCAAATACGCACTGAAAGCCCTAACGAGACTCGCGGAGGGTTATGATACGCATAAACCGCTCTTAATAAGTGAGATTTCTGAAAAGGAGAATATTCCAAAGAAATTTTTGGAAGCTATTCTGTTGGAACTCAGAAACAATGGTATACTGCAGAGCCAAAAAGGCAAAGGTGGTGGGTATTTGCTGAGACTACCGCCCAATGAGGTAACGCTTTCTAAAATTATCAGAATCATAGATGGTCCTATAGCTCCTGTGCTTTGTGTTTCGCTCAATTTTTATGGCAAATGTGATGATTGTAACAACGAAGAAAAGTGTAAAATAAGACCTGTAATGGCAAAAATCAGAGATGCGAACCTTTCGGTTTATGACAATGTAACACTAAAAGACATGTTGGATGACCTTTAAAAGTATCAATCCGGCGAATGGAGAAGTTTTGGCTAGTTTTGAGGAAGATCGAGACTATTTCTCAAAGATTAGAAAAGGTGAACAGACATACAAGAGGTGGAAAAAAACGGAAATTGCCGAAAGAATCGCCTTGGTCCTTCGTCTGGCAGCCATTTTAGAAAATAGAAAGAATGAACTGGCCAAGGAAATAAGCCTAGAAATGGGCAAAACCTTGAAATCTGCCACTGCGGAGATAGAAAAGTGTGCCATTACCGCAAAATACTACTGCCAAGTAGCAGAAGAGCAACTCAGAGGTACCGAAGTCAACAATTATGCCCACAAAGCATATTATTCATTTGAACCACAAGGAGGTATACTCGCCGTAATGCCTTGGAATTTTCCTTACTGGCAAGTACTTAGATTTGCTATTCCAACAATTTTGGCTGGAAATGTGGTATTTCTTAAACATGCCCCAAACGTGTTTATGTCAGCCACCAAATTGGAAGAGCTCTTTTTTGAGGCTGGGTTTGAGCAGGGAATATTGCAAAATCTTTTTGTGGATATAGATAAAATAGAATCCATTGTGGCCGATCCATTTATAAAAGGGGTAACCTTGACGGGAAGCAATTTGGCTGGTTCATCCTTGGCAGGATTGGCTGGAAAATATTTAAAAAAGTCTATTTTGGAACTTGGCGGCTCCGATCCATTTATAGTTTTGGCTGATGCAAATATAGAAAATGCCACCACTTTTGCAGTAAAATCTCGCTTTCAGAATGCTGGACAAACTTGTATTGCTGCCAAGAGATGGATTGTAGCAGAAGAAGTTTATGAGGAATTTCTGAGCCTTGTTTCGGCTAAAATAAACAAACTAAAAGTGGGAGACCCTTTTGATGTAGAAACAGATTTCGGACCTGTAGCGAGGATAGATTTAGCAAAAAAAATTGAATCCCAAATAGCTGCCTTGGTTGGCAATGGGGCTAAGAAGTTAATTTCTGGCACTCGGAATGGTTGTTTCATGACACCTACTCTTTTAGAAATCAGCCGCAAATTGAGTTCAGAATTTACCGAGGAATTATTTGGTCCAGTGGCGTGCATAATTAAAGCCAAGAACACTGATGATGCCATAGAAATAGCCAATGAAACCAGTTTTGGCCTCGGAGCAAGTTTGTGGTCGAAGGATTTAACAAATGGAGAGCAGCTTTTAAAACAACTCAATGCAGGCAATGTCTACCTCAATTCCATGGTAAAATCCGATGCCTCTATGCCATTTGGAGGTATAAATCAGTCAGGCTATGGCCGCGAGCTCGGTGTCTATGGTCTTCATGAATTTTGCAATATCAAATCATATATAGTCGAAAAATAAAATGCTTTGGTGATTCTCAAACTTATAGCTAAATTTCGAATTCAAACTTAAACCATCATCTAATTATGCAAAACGCTAGACCTACTTTTCTCACGATCTTATGTGTGTTGACTTTCTTAGGCAGTGCCTTTGGTATTTATAGTGCCATCACCAATTACACCGCCGCAGGGCTAGCTTCTGGCGTTACGCAAGAAGCCTTAGAGACCGCCAAAGACCAAATAGACGAACAAGCCCAAGATGAAGAATCAGCAGAGATTGTAAATAAAATAATGGATTCGGTGTCAGGTGATCTTTCAGAAGAAAAAATA
The DNA here is from genome assembly GCA_035299025.1 of Leadbetterella sp. GTDB lineage: Bacteria > Bacteroidota > Bacteroidia > Cytophagales > Spirosomataceae > Leadbetterella. The sequence continues at coordinate 804,977 of DATGXK010000007.1, read as the reverse complement.
AAAAATAGTGCTCTGGCCAGTGGCATAGCCAACATTTTGACACTGATAGGAGCCGTACTTATGTGGGGACTAAACAAGAAAGGATTTTTCCTCTATATTGCCGGCACATTGGTGGCCATTGTAGCACCATTGGTTATTTACGATGGTTTTCTGGGTTTTATTGGAAGCGGCATGATTGCTTTCTTGGGTATCATTTTCTGTGTGTTATATTTCCTGAATGTGAAGCACATGGCCTAAAAAACCTTAAAAATATGTAAACCGAAAGCCTACTCGTTAGGCTTTTTTTGTTCATTCTGAATGGCGAAAATCAGCACTTTTTCTGAGCTAATGCTCAAAAACTTCAAGCACTCTCCTACTGAGGGCCAAAAGGTGCTTTTTGACCTCTTGGAAAAATTCATCGATGACGAAGATGAAAGAACTGCCTTCGTACTAAAAGGCTTCGCCGGTACTGGTAAGACGACCATTTTGGGCTCGTTTATAAAAACTCTTCCAAATTTTGGATGGAAATATTGTCTTTTAGCCCCAACCGGACGTGCCGCCAAAGTGATGGCAAATTATACCAACGGCAAAGCCCAGACTATTCATAGAAAAATATACAAACAGAAGGAAGATTCATATTCGGGAAACTTGGTATTTCAGCTACAACAAAACAATGAAGAAGGCACTATTTACATCGTAGATGAGGCCTCCATGATAGCCGACACGAGAGAATTTGGGAGCAATGGGCTCTTGCATGACCTTGTAAATTTTGTCTTCAGTGGCACCGAAAACAAGCTGATGCTCATTGGGGATGAAGCTCAGCTCCCTCCTGTTTCTATGCCGCTAAGTCCAGCTCTGGATGTGGCACATATTCAAGATTTTTATTATACCAAGGTATATACCACCACCTTGACAGATGTTATGCGACAAGATTTGCAGTCGGGAATCTTGAGTAATGCCACAGTTTTGAGAAATTTATTGCAGACCGAAAAGCCAGAGATTGTTTTAAACACCCGCGGATTTAAAGACATTTTTAGAATGACGGGTGAAAAACTTGAGGATGGTATAAGGTACGCCTATGATAAATATGGGCCCGAAAATACGATAATTCTCACGCGCTCCAATCGCAATGCCGTGCAGTATAACAGACTGATTAGAAATCAAATAAACTACTCTGACAATGAACTAGACAACGGTGATATTCTGATGGTTGTAAAAAACAACTATACGGTATTGGGTGAAGATTCCGAGGCTGGGTTTGTGGCCAATGGCGAATTTGCAATGGTAAAAAGAATTGGAAGAGAAGAAGAAATGCACGGGTTTAGATTTCAAAATGTCACTTTGCAATTGATCGACTATCCCGACGAACCCACCTTTGATTCTTTGATAATTTTGGATACTTTGTATTCAAATTCTCCAAACCTATCGCAGGAGGAAAGTAAAAGACTTTATGAAAGCGTAGCACAAGACTACGTTTGGGTAAAATCAAAGCGAGAAAGAAGCAAAATGATAAAGGAAGATAAATATATGAGTGCTTTGCAGGTTAAATTTGCGTATGCACTTACATGCCACAAAGCTCAGGGTGGTCAATGGAACGCCGTATTTATCGATCAAATTTATCTCCCAACCAACGAAATCGATATCGAAATAGTGAGGTGGCTGTACACAGCCATTACACGAGGCATAAATGAAGTATTCTTCGTGAATTTTCAACCTTTATTTTTTGGAGAAAAGGCGGACTAAAAAATTGTGGCGGGATAAATCAAATTTAAAAAATACCGTTTGGATATAATTTATCAAAGAGTAAAACAAAGACATCAATAAGCTTATGTCAAAAAATAAGAATTCGAAAAATAAGTTTCCAAAGCACGAAGTTTTTAGCTCTGCTGGCACAGCCAATTATATAGGAAAAGATGTCAATGGTTCAGCTAAAATTCGCTTGGTAGACTACAGTACGGAGTCGGTTTTGATTACCGAAAATCCGAGTATAGGTGGAATCAGAACTTTGTTTAATAAAAACATGAACCACTGGGTAGACCTGGAGGGTATTCACCATAAAAGTAGTGTTGAACACCTCGGAAAGGTATTTGACTTACACCCTTTGATGCTCGAAGACATATTAAACACCACACAAAAGCCAAAACTAGACTACTACGATAAAAATGGACAGATCTTTATGATACTGAAAATTCCATTTCGCAATCCGGAGTCAGGAGAAATAGAAATGGAGCATGTGGCGTTGGTTCTTGGGCAAGATTTTGCGATAAGTTTTCAGGAACTCGACTATTATAATTTTTTTGAGCCCATTCTGGCAAGAATGAATCGTGAGAACAGCAAAACCAAACGAAATAAACTTGATTACCTGTTTTACTCTTTCATTGACATTGCCGTAGATAATTTTTACGTAATTCTAAACGAAATAGAAGAACAATTGACTGATCTGAGTACACAAATTCTCTTGGATGCAAAACAACTTCATCAAAATGAATTATTTTTTCTAAAAAGAGAAATTACAGGCTTAAGAAAGATACTTAGCCCTCTAAAAGACATCCTAAACCAGCTTTTGAGAGATACCTCGGGTTTCATAAAAGATGAAACCAAGATTTACCTCAAAGATGTGCAAGATCATGTTTTGGAGAATTTGGAAACTATAGAGTCTTTCCGAGATGAGGTGGAAAGCTTATTGGTCAATTATCATTCCCAACTGAGCAACAGAATGAACTCCGTAATGAAAACTCTTACTGTTTTCACTGCCATTTTTATGCCCTTGACCTTCATAGTGGGTATTTATGGAATGAACTTCGACAATATGCCCGAACTTCGTAAACCCGACGGTTATTTTTTCACGTTAGCAGGAATGGCCCTACTCGCAGTAGGACTTTGGATATATTTTAAATGGAAAAAGTACATTTAGAACAGTAGAACGAGTACTTCAAACGAAGCTAAAACAGTCGAACTAGTGCATTTTACTGTTTACCATGTCACTTCCAAAACCCAAAACTTTGAGTTTATTGGGTTTGTATTCCCTTTTCATCAATTTGAAGAGAAAGTCTGTAATAATTCTATCACTCAAATTGATAATTATTATTCATAAATTATAAAAACATATTCCTGCATTTTTTAGTAATTTGCTCATTCATTAATTCAACCAAAAAAAACAGAAACATGAAAAAAATCAGCTTGATGGCTACCTTGGCCATTTTTTTAACCCTAACTATGGGTTTTCTAGCAAAAAAACCGAAATGGATTTCACTTTTCGATGGCAAAACATTGAACGGTTGGAAAGTGGGCGAAAATGCCTCTTCTTTTAAAGTTGAAGATGGAGCTATTGTAGTCAACGGACCAGTAGGGCATTTGTTTTATGATGGTGCGGTTGGCAATCATGATTTTAAGAACTTTGAGTTCAAGGCCAAAGTAATGACCACTCCAGGCTCCAACTCTGGTCTATATTTTCATACTAAATACCAAGAAAAAAGCTGGCCATCAAAAGGTTACGAAGTTCAAGTCAATAATTCGCATACGGACTGGAAGCGAACCGCCAGCCTATATGACATCCAAGATGTGAGAGAAACCTATGTGGCCGACAACGAATGGTATACCGAAACCATAATTGTTCAGGGCAAAAGAATTATCACAAAAATAAATGATAAAGTAGTGGTGGACTACACAGAACCCACTACTGTAGACCAGTCAAAAGGTAGAAAACTAAGCAGCGGGACCTTTGCTATCCAAGCTCACGACCCAAAAAGTAAGGTTTATGTAAAAGATATTATGGTAAAGATTTTGCCAGATTGAAGATAAAAAAAGACTCTTCGAAAGGTGTTTCGAAGAGTCTTTAAATATGCTACATCGTAGCATTTATTTCTCTTTTTTGTCCAAAATAGCACCAACTCCCAAACCAACTGCTGCACCCGTAGCTCCTCCTACCAAAGCCCCTTTTCCTCTTTTCTTAGAAACCACTGCACCTGCAACAGCTCCTGATGTAGCACCAATGATCACTCCTTTTTTCTTGTTTGACCATTTCTTTTTAGTAACCTTAGTTTCTGCTGTAGTATTAGTATTGGCTGTACTACTTGTGCCGGTAGAAACTGCCGCCTCTTTTGTTTCTTCATTTGCGGGTATTGTCTCGGTAAGTGCTTTTGTTTCTACCGAGTCTATTTCTACTTTAGGCTCAGCAACCTCTGTTGCTAATGTTTTTGTTTCCGACTTAGGATTTTTGCAACTTGAAAAGATTACAAAAGCAGTTAAAATGATAGCTAAATTTTTCATTATTCTAATTTGTTTAAGTGATTTAAAATTGTTTTACTTTAGGTTATTTTCAATTGAGTGAAACAAAATTTCGTCTCAATTATCATTCAAAAAAACCTACGCAAAACTAAGTAGTTTGGGTTAAAGAAAATACACCTTCAAAGCTACTCTTCATCTCTAAAACTCAATTTAAGCCTATTTTAATTTTATCAAATAGCTTTATATGTCACTTATTATGAGTTAGTTAATTATTTGTAAAAATATTTATAATCACTAAGTTCTAATCATAGAAGAAGCGAAATTTTAAGGAAAATTTAATTGAAAAGAAACTTAAAACAGGTCAAAAAACAGCCTTTAGCGTTAAAATTCTGAAAGACTGATACAAAAAAGGTGGCCTAAAGATTAGGCCACCTAATGAAACATATAAATCTTAATAAAAATTAAGCGAGTTCAAAACGATCAAGGTTCATCACTTTGGTCCAAGCCGCCACAAAATCCTTCAAGAATTTATCTTGTGAATCAGAACAACCATAAACTTCAGCAATGGCTCGAAGTTCAGAGTTTGAGCCAAAAATGAGATCAGAGCGTGTTGCCGTCCACCTTAGTTCACCTGAGGTTCTATTTCTTCCTTCAAAAACATCGGCATGAGCTGTTACAGGTTTCCACACTGTACTGATATCTAGCAAATTGACGAAGAAGTCATTGGTCAAAGACTCAGGATTTGCTGTGAATACACCGTGTTGAGATTTATCAAAATTGGTATTTAAAACCCTCATACCACCTATCAAAACCGTTAGCTCTGGTGGAGTTAAAGTCAGTAACTGTGCTTTGTCTATTAGCATTTTTTCTTCCAAAGTTGAATACTGCCCTTTCTTGTAGTTTCTAAAACCATCTGTTAGTGGCTCTAGTACGGCAAATGACTCAACATCTGTTTGTTCTTGGGAGGCATCGGTACGACCAGCGGTAAACGGCACTGTCAAATCTTTACCCGCATTTCTAGCAGCTTGCTCAATACCTGCCGAACCAGCCAGCACAATAAGATCGGCTATTGAAACCGCTTTACCATCCGTAGCTGAGGCATTAAATTCAGTTTGAATCGCTTCTAAAACATCCAGCACTTTGGACAGTTGTACTGGGTTATTTACAGCCCAATACTTTTGAGGAGCCAATCTTACCCTCGCACCATTGGCACCGCCGCGTTTGTCGGAACCACGAAAAGTTGAAGCTGAGGCCCATGCTGTAGAGACCAACTCCGAAACCGAAAGCCCTGAGGCAAGAATTTTGGACTTTAAAATAGCCACATCAGCATCGTCAACAAGATTATGAGCTACTGCCGGAACAGGATCTTGCCAAATTAAGTCTTCAGCAGGAACTTCAGGGCCAACGTAGCGTACTTTCGGCCCCATATCACGATGCGTCAATTTAAACCAAGCACGGGCAAAAGCATCTGCAAACTGGTCAGGGTTATCATGAAAACGTCTCGAAATTGGCCCATATATTGGATCCATTCTCAAAGCGATATCTGTTGTAAACATAATAGGTGCATGGCGTTTGTCAGGATTGTGTGCATCGGGCACTGTATCGGCCGCCATTCCATGTTTCGGTATCCATTGATGAGCACCAGCCGGACTTTTGGTCAATTCCCACTCAAAGCCGAAAAGATTCCAGAAATAGTTGTTGCTCCATTTGGTAGGTGTACTGGTCCAAGCACCTTCAAGTCCACTTGTGATGGTGTATTCTCCGTTGCCTGTTCCAAAAGTATTTTTCCAACCTAAACCTTGTTCCTCTATACTTGCTCCTGCAGGCTCTGGACCCACATACTGACCTGGATCTCCAGCACCATGAGCTTTACCAAATGTATGTCCTCCAGCTATTAGGGCCACCGTTTCTTCGTCATTCATGGCCATTCGGCCAAAAGTTTCACGAATGTCACGAGCGGCAGCTATTGGGTCTGGATTTCTGTTTGGTCCTTCTGGATTTACATAGATTAAGCCCATTTGTACAGCTGCAAGTGGGTTCTCCAAATCACGGTCACCCGTATATCTCTTGTCTGCCAACCATTCACCTTCCGAACCCCAATAGATGTCTTCTTCTGGCTCCCAAACGTCGGCACGGCCACCGCCAAAACCAAAGGTTTTAAAACCCATAGATTCTAGAGCACAGTTACCAGCCAAAATCATCAAGTCAGCCCAAGAAATTTTTCTACCATATTTTTGCTTGATAGGCCAAAGTAATTGACGAGCCTTATCCAAGTTTCCATTATCTGGCCAGCTATTCAATGGAGCAAAACGCTGTCCACCAGCTCCTGCACCACCACGACCGTCTGCAATACGGTAGGTTCCGGCACTGTGCCAGGCCATGCGGATAAAGAACGGACCGTAATGGCCATAATCTGCTGGCCACCAGTCTTGTGAATTGGTCATAAGATCATAGATTTCTTGCTTTAGGGCGGCAAAGTCCAAAGACTTGAACTCTTCGGCATAATTGAAGTCCGGATCCATTGGATCAGATAGCGAAGAGTGCTGACGCAAAATCCCTAGATTTAGTTGGTTTGGCCACCAATCTTGATTTCTGGTACCGCCACCTGCGGTTGGATTACTTGAACCGTGATTGAAGGGGCATTTTCTCGCTCCACTAGTTCCTGATGATGTATGATTTTCCATTTACTATATGATATTTAAATTTTCTATTCTCCCTTTTGAATCACCTTCAAATTAGTCAATTAATATTATATAAAAAATGACTTTAGTGATATTTGCGAATTATTTTTCACAAATATGGACAGAGAAATAGTATAAGACAAATCGATATATTTTATTTGTGTATAAGTTTTATTTATACACAATGACAATTACACAGTTAGGTTACGTTTTGGCTTTAGAAAAACACCAGAGCTTTGTAGAGGCCTCTAATTATTGCAATATTTCACAACCTGCTTTGAGCATGCAAGTCAAGAAATTGGAGGATCTGCTCGGTGTAGAAATGTTTGACAGATCGAGTACTCCTATTAAAATTACTACCATAGGTCAACAAATAATTAATCAGGCCAAGAACGTATTTAAAGAGTATAAACAGGTATATGAGTTAATCTCGGAATACAAAGATGCTATAAATGGAACCCTGAGATTAGGAATTATCCCAACGGTTTCGCCGTATTTACTTCCGCTTTTCTTGAAAAATTTCGAGGAAAAATATCCTGCATTAAACATTGAAATTGAAGAACTTACAACCCATAATATTGAAGAAAAACTACGAAATGGCAGTTTGGATATGGGAATATTGGCCACACCTCTCAATCAACCTGATTTGGTGGAAGAGCATTTGTACTATGAGGAATTGGTGGCATATATTTCGAAAGAAAACCTCCTTTACTCTAAAAACTATATCTTAAGTAAAGAGTTAGATCTTAATCAATTGTGGTTATTGGAAGAAGGGCATTGCCTAAGAAATCAAATAGAGAATTTCTGCGAACTTAAACAAAAGCAGAATAAAAACTCACAATTGAAACTGAAAACTGGCAGTTTGGAAACAGTGATAAAGTTAGCCAATAATTATGCAGGCATGACCCTTTTGCCTGAGTTGGTGATACACGATTGGTCTACGGAAGAACTTAGTCACATTCGTCATTTTTCTGGAGACAAACCGATGAGAGAAATAAGCATCATTACAGAAAAAACCTATAAACGCAACGCCATATTGAAAGCCCTTAAAGAAGAAATAATGAATAGATTACCAACAAAACTATGCGAAAATATTTCTTTAAGTCCTATCAACATCAACTAAGCATTTTGCTCTAATAAATCCCCTGCCACTTTACCCTTTCCATCTGGAGTAGTATAAAATGGTCGTTTTTCTATTTCATAATTGGTTTCGGGAGCAATACCCAGAGCATGATAGACAGTTTGATGCACCTCGGCTATTTTTATAGGTTTCTCAACAGTTTTACAAGGCCTCTCGTCGGCTGTTTTACCAAAAACACTTCCTTTTTTTATACCACCGCCAAACATCAACATGGAACACCCATCGGTAAAGTGCCGGTGCATACCGTAGTTTTTGATGTCTTCAATAACATCCGGCTGATCTACTTGGTCTAAAACTCTCAAGTCAGGTCGACCTTCCATCAACATGTCTCTGCTGAATTCGCTAGCTACAATAACCAGTGTCTTGTCTAACCTTCCACTTTCATCCAAATCCTTGATGAGCTGAGCAATTGGTGCATCTATCATTTTCTTCATACCAACCAATCTCGTGTGACCGTTTTCATGTGTATCCCAACCTTCAAAAGGCACATATTCAGTCGTTACAGTGATATATCTCGCTCCTTGCTCAATCAATCTTTTGGCCATCAAACAGCCTAAACCAAACTTTCCAGTGTTATAAACATCGTATTTCTCTTTGGGTTCCTGGCTTAGGTCAAAGGCCTTGGCCTCGGGTGAGTTTAAAAGAATATATGCCTGCTCCATCGAACGTTTCAAGGATTCCTTCTGATAATCGCTTCCATATTCACCCATGGCCGATTCTTTCACGAGTTTTTCATACAATTGATTTCGGCTTTCGAATCTCTTAAGCGACATACCCACTGGTGGCCGCACACTATCCAGCCCTTTGGTCGGATCTGGAATCATAAATGGACCATACTCACTTCCTAAAAAACCGGCACTATGAAAAGCCTTAAGTTCTTCTCCCTCACCGACGTCAAATCGCTGACCGATGTTGATAAACGGTGGTATCACCTCATTTTTAGGACCTAATTCTTTGGCAATCCAAGAACCCAAATGCGGCACCACAACAGATTGAGGCGGTTCATAGCACGTGTGCCAGTTGTACTGATGGCGGGTATGTAAGATATGACCCAGATCTGCAGCAACATAAGAGCGAATGACGGTTCCCTTATTCAATACTTTACCAATAGACTCCAAACCTTCCGAAAAATGAACTCCATCTAGAGCGGTTGGAATAGCTTTAAAAGTACTTAAAACACTATCTGATCGCATTCCTTTACTAAAAGGTGTATATTTTTTCGGGTCAAAAGTTTCGGTGTGTGCCATTCCTCCGGCCATGAATAGTACAATTACGGCATCCGCTGTGGCATTATTTCCATTTTTTACGCCGCAAGATGTCAGCAATTGGCTTAAAGGACTGCCAACCGCCATGGTGGCGATAGTGGCGGCACTTTGTTTTAAGAAATCTCTTCTGTTATTTTTCATATTTTTTAAACGCTAGGTCGCAAGGACGCTAAGAAATATAAATTCGCTTTTTTCAATAAATCAATTGAAACTCTGGCAAAAGCAAAACCGCCCAAAATAAGTCTTGAATCTGCTCCACCGTAGGGTTTTCGCTCATAGCAGATTGGGCAGCTGTCATTTCAGCTTTGTTTGGCAATCGACCCAATGCTTTACTAAACAATACCCTTATAATGACATCTCGAGTTTTAAACTGTTCTTTCCAATACTTGGCACCTCTTGCCAATACATTGGTAAGTCGCTCACCATTGGTTAGTTCTAAAGCCTGCAACAAGCTGGCTTGTGAGTCGCGGCTTGTGGATACCACCTCCCTATTCGGTCTACCCAAAGCTGTCAGAAATGCATTATTGGCCACCAATGAGGCCCTTGCAAAGGGTGGTTTTAGCGTATTAGGCTTCATTCCCGAATATTTCAAGTCTTTTATTGTAAAAATAGGAGTAATAACCTGACTTACAGCATCCGAAAATTGTTCGGCAGATAGTCTCCTACGGGTCATACCTTTAAAAGTGTACGTATTATCATACAACATATTTGTACTTTTTACACCCTCTGATGGCATTTGGTAAATCTTGGAGGTAGCAATTAGGTAAATGAGTTCCTTGATATCATAGTTTTTTTCTACAAAATTCGAAGCCAACCAATCCAATAAATCCTGCGACCAAGGTTCGTTGTCCATTTCGTCGGGGGATTCCACAATTCCTCTACCCATCATTTGTTTCCAAATTCTATTTACCACAGTCCGATACATTCTGCCGTTTTCAGGTCTTACCAAAAGATTGGCCATTTGCTCCATTTTTTTCGCCTTTGAGGCCGTGGAATCAATATTTCCGAAATTCTGCCAAAGTAACCTTGTATCAGCAAATTTCCCGGTGGGTTTGTCGCAGCGGTTTATTTCAAGTCTTTCTTCAGCAAAAATATTGGCAAAAGCATAAGCCTCTTCAAGCTTCCAGTCGCTTATGAAACTATCATGGCAAGAGGCACATTTAAGATTTAAGCCCAAAATAACCTGCCCCACATTTTGGGCTGCCTGCATTTCAACCCTCTGACTGGCATTTATAGCCCCTCGCCACTGGATTCCTTCCACAAAACCCTTTGAAGACTCATTTGGCGACAACAGTTCTTTGGCAAACTGGTTGTAAGGTTTATTGTTCTTGATGGAGGTATAGAGCCAATCCGTTATATTAGACCGTCCGTTGGTAATGTAGCCCGGCCCAGTATAATCGTTTCGAAGGGCGTCGTTCCAGAAAGTAAGCCAATGTTGGGCATATTCTTCCTTCTGATCGAGTAGTTGACTTACCAAGGCTGCTCGTTTTTCGGGGTTTTTATCTTTTCCAAAAGCTATTATTTGTGAAGCGGTTGGGAGCAATCCTACGATGTCCAAATATACTCGCCTCAAGAAAGTTCTGTCATCTACTTTGGTTTCCCATTCTATATTGTGTTTTTTGAAATACTCATTCACCCATAAATCTATTGGGTTTGATATATCTCCGCTAGGAGCCGGAAGAGTTGGCTTCCTCGGTTCCATTTTGGCCACCCTAAAAAGCCTGGGCTGCAACGAGCCATCTGGCCAAGGTGCACCTTTTTCTATCCAAAAAGATATTAGTTCTATTTCGTTTTCGCTCAAAGCTTTACCTTTGGTAGGCATGGCCTCTTTATGATTTCTCGGAAGTTTAATTCTTCTTACCAATTCACTGTTTTCTGGCTCACCCCTTACAATTACTTTTCCGTGTTTTCCACCAGCAAAGACGAATTCCTTCTGATCTAACCTAAGTTTTCCTTCTTGTTTGTTTGAGCTGTGGCATTTGTAACAATTATGTGCAAATATTGCCCTCACCTCACCAACCAATTTTATTTGGTTTTCATTGGAAAGACTATCTGTATTCATACTTAAGAGACTACTTTTCTCCGTATCGACCATTGGATTTGAGAAACTAAAATAATCGTCGCCATGTGTAAGTGAGCCACCATAATGTCCAGTAAAAATGACAGCAAGAGAGGTTGCGAACAATGAAAATCTATAAATAGATATTTTGGAGTTTTGCTGCTTCTTCCAAATTAACCAAAGAAGACCTAAAGTAATTAAGCTTAAAGCCGCCGTGGCTATCCCACCCCATTTGTGCAAGTCCAAGGTGTTTCCGGTTATTTCTTCATTCTGTGCTAAAATATAGCCAAAGATGGCAGAAAAGACTGCCGAAATGCCACCAATAATTACCGCCAAATGGATGGCTGGACGGTATTTTGAATTGATTTTTTTGAAACTAATGATTTCTAAAAGGCTAGCCAAAAGCAGAATTGCGATGGGAAAATGCACCAGGACGATGTGAAGTCGGCCTATGAGTTGCCCAAAATCAAAACCTTCCGCAACTTGGGCTGTTTCTTGGGCAAATGTCTGATTTGTAGTCAAATAAAAAAGCAGAAAAACTCCTCCAAATGAGCGTTTTAAGATTTTAAAAGGCATTAAATTGTATTTATAGGTTGAATAAAACTCTTGCTTTCCTTTGAAAGAGAGATTTCTTCTACAATTTAGTTTTTTAAAATTTATTAAAAAATATTCGGTGAGATAATTTGATAAAAAGTGTTCTATTTACCTCGCAAACTTCAATTTCAACACATTCTCTCCTACTTTTTTACCCATTATTTGCCCTTTGGTTAGTGCTTCTCGGAAATGAATGCCTCCGTAAAGTCTTGAAATGGAAGTTTCGTTGGCCGATTCCCAAAAGCTATTGAATTTTTTGGGCTCACCTACCCAGTATTTCGAGTAGTCTGTAAAGCCAACATTGTCACCCAATAATTTTGTAAGAATAGTTGCCATGGCCGCCGATTGCACTGAATGACCAGAAGGAAACTCCGGAAATGGCGGGGTGAGTATAGCAGGCTCCCACTTGGAATCAATATATTTTTTGATGTAAGCACCGGGGCGAATCAGATTATATTTATACTTCGATTTCCATGCTGATATCATGGCGTCGTTTAGCCCTAAAGTAAGTGACACATATAACTTGGCGGACGAATCAATCGGAATGGGTTTTGCCCTTAGTAGCTGCGTAAGGATGGAAACCGAATGCCCAACTGCCGTATAGGTAAAAGTTGCGGCGTCATCCCAAAAGTTGGCAATGTTCATTTTTTCTGACCCCGCCACCACTTCTTTAGAGGTGTTGTAAACCTCTAGGGCGTCTTTGTAGAACCTCGAATCTTGATATTTAGAAAACTCAAAATCAGGTTTTATTTCAAAATCTGTTTGATTTTCTTCTAAAAATGTTCTATTTTCTCCCCATTTAGGATGTAGAGGACCTGTGTTTTCAAGGTCTGCGACCCGATTTATTTCAAAGCAGCCCTCACAGAGTGGTAATTTATAATTGAGATCATAACTCCTAAAAAGTGCATCTTTACCGCCATCTTTGTCGGCATATTTCATAATCATTTGTGCTACAGAAACCCCATAGTTCTTTGATTTCATGATAGCTAACTTAGATTTACCTACCGAAAACCTGTTATCCACAGAATCTCTCAAGGCCACTATTCTTTCCATCCAAATGTATGGTGCAGCTACAAAAAAACGGTCAACTGATGCAAAAAGAGCATTATTGAGGGCAATTTCTTTAATAAAATCGGTGCTGTCGATCTCAAACTCCTTAGGTTTTTGAAAACCTTGTAACTGGCCCGACAAACTCTGTAGCTCTGGATAAGCGGGCAAGATAGTCTCATAAGCTACCAAGTTTATATACGCAAGCGACCTTGCGGCTACCAATGGCGTGTACCCTGCAGTTTGTTCTACCAAATCTAATAGTAGCAAATGCCATTTTACTTGTAAATCAGAAGTAGAAAAGTCGTAATTTTTAATTGGAAGGGCGGTTTCGCTCAATATCAGCTGTGTTGTATTCCCAGTCTGAAACTCCCTTCTGGCTGGTGCTTGACACCAACCTAATTTTGCAATAAAAAATAGTAATATTGCAAAATAGATTTTATCCTTGTTCAAAATTTCCTTATTTTGATTTTTATTTCGACTTCAATTTAAACAATATCTGATAATAAGTATCTATGCGTACTAAAAAATTGTTTCTCCTCGATGCCATGGCCTTGATTTACAGAGCCCATTTCGCATTTATTAAAAACCCCAGAATTACTTCTACTGGAGTCAATACAAGTGCGGTTTTTGGGTTTACCAATACCATGCTGGAGGTAATAAAGAAAGAAAAACCCACTCATTTTGCCGTTTGTTTTGATACAAAAGCCCCCACCTTCAGACATGTAGATTTCCCTGAATACAAAGCACAAAGAGAAGCACAACCTGAAGACATTACTACGGCTATTCCTTTGGTAAAAAGGCTCGTGAAAGCCATGAATATTCCTCTGATAGAATTGGATGGTTTTGAAGCTGATGATGTCATAGGCACACTCGCCAAAAAAGCTCCCAAGGAAGAATTTGATGTTTTTATGTATACGCCTGACAAGGACTATGGCCAGTTGGTAGACGAGCACATTTTTCTTTACAAACCTGCTTTTTTGGGCAATGGAATAGAGATAATGGGTGTTCCTGAAATATTGGCAAAGTGGGATATTAGCCGCATAGACCAAGTTATTGACATGCTAGGTTTGATGGGCGACAAAGTCGACAATATCCCTGGAATTCCGGGCGTAGGAGAAAAAACTGCGGTGAAATTGCTACAGGAATACGATACGATAGAAGGTATTTTGGCCAATGCGGATAAAATTCCTAACAAAATTGGCGAGAAAATAAGGGCCGGCAAAGAGAGTGCCTTGATGTCTAAACATTTGGCCAGAATAGAAATAAATGTGCCAGTTGAATTTGACGAAGAAGACCTCAAAATGTGTGATCCAAATACAGAGGAACTTTCGGCTCTTCTCGACGAACTAGAATTCAGAACCTTAAAAACCAGACTGATAAAGTCAGACGGCACAAATCAGGACATCAATAAACCTGAAGCAAAGACAAAACCTAAAGCAGAAACCAATCAGATGTCGCTCTTTGGAGCAGTCGAAGAGGAAGAAGAAGTAAAAGAAGCCAAAGAAAGAGATACCATAAATTCTGTGGTGCATGATTATTATCTGATTGAAGGACCAGAACAAAGAGCTGAGCTTATAGAGTATCTCATGGCACAAGACGAAATCTGCTTTGATACCGAAACCACTGATGTAGATGCCATTGATGCCGAGATAGTTGGACTATCTTTTGCCTACCGTGCCAAAGAGGCATATTATGTACCCTGTCCTCCAAAATTCGAGGAAGCCAAAGCTGTTTTAGAGGAATTCAGACCCGTTTTTGAAAATGATAAAATCAAAAAAATTGCCCAAAACCTCAAATATGACCTTACCATTTTGAGCAACTACGGCATTGAGATCAAGGGTGAGCTTTATGATACCATGTTGGCCCATTATATCATAGAACCAGAGCAAAGACACGGTATGGACTACATGGCCTTGAACTATCTCAATTATGAACCAGTGAGTATTGAAACCCTGATTGGAGCAAAAGGCAAAAAACAAGGAAGCATGAGAGATGTACCCTTGGAAGCCATTAAGGAGTACGCCGCAGAAGATGCCGATGTTACGTTACAGCTAAAAGCTATCCTCGATAAGGAACTGAAAAAGACCAACCAAGAGAAACTGTTATACGAAGTAGAAGTACCTTTGGTGAGAGTACTCAGTAGTATGGAATCTGAAGGCGTTAAACTCGATGTATTGGCACTTCAGGAACTTTCCGAAACGCTCCACAAGGATTTGGTGAGCACTCAATCTCAGATTTTCGAAATTGCGGGTATGGAATTTAATGTAGGGTCGCCGAAACAATTGGGTGAGATTTTGTTTGAGAAAATGAAAATCGATGAAAAGCCCAAAAAAACACCTACTGGCCAATACGCCACTGGTGAAGATGTACTAAGCAACTACGAGGCCGAACACGAAATAGTAAAGAAAATCCTAGATTTTAGAGAATTAAGTAAACTGAAAAGCACCTATGTAGAAGCTCTTCCGCAGTTGATATCGAAGAAAACAGGAAGAATACATACATCTTATAATCAGGCAGTTACAGCCACCGGTCGTTTGAGTTCTACCAATCCCAACTTACAAAATATTCCTATCAGAACAGTGCGAGGAAGGGAAATTCGGAAGGCTTTTATTCCAAGAGACAGTGAGCACCTCATCCTCTCGGCTGACTACTCGCAAATAGAATTACGGATAATGGCGGCTTTCAGCGAGGACACCAGCATGGTTGAGGCATTCAACCAAGGCATTGATATTCACTCCACTACGGCCGCCAAAGTCTTTGGTGTAGGTTTGGATGCCGTGAGTTCAGATATGCGTAGAAAGGCCAAAATGGTTAACTTCGGAATCATTTATGGTATTTCGGCTTTTGGACTAGCTCAGAGGTTGGGCATACCAAGAGGTGAAGCCAAAGATATTATTGATGCCTATTTTACACAGTTTCCGAATGTGAAAACCTTTATGGACGAATGTGTAAACAAAGCTCGCGAAACCGAATATGTCGAAACTATTTTAGGAAGAAGAAGATACCTCAGAGATATCAACTCTAGAAATCAGACCAACCGAGGATTTGCCGAAAGAAACGCCATAAATGCCCCCATACAGGGATCTGCCGCAGACATGATAAAAGTGGCCATGATAAATATCCATGATTTTATGAAAGCCGAGAACCTAAAATCCAAGATGATTCTTCAAGTTCATGACGAATTGGTCTTTGACGCTCACGTTTCTGAAATCGATTATCTGAAAGAAAAAGTAGATTACTTTATGGTAAACGCCATACCCATGAAAGTTAAAATAGAAACCGGCATAGGCGTAGGTAAAAACTGGCTCGAAGCACACTGATTTTTTCAAAAAACCAGGAGTTATATAAAGAGGTTAGCAGCAATGCTTTCCTCTTTTTTTATTTACAAATAGTTTCAATTCTCATCCAAAACCTTGACACTCGTCATAGGAATATTCACAAAAAAGCAACTTCTTTATAGTGCAAAAAAGAGAATACAAAATGATTCTCAGCTGACACCATGAAAAATCTTGAAACCATAAAATTGTGGCCCCATAGTCTAAAAAAATGGTCTTACATCTTGATTATTACAGGTGTTTCATTTTTACTCTTATACTTTAAGGGAATAAAACCGGATTGGGTGAATGTGAAAACTTTTGCAGTGGCCAGCACATATCTCGAAAACAGATATCTTCAAATAGTACAAACCAACCTCATGGACGAGTTTGGAGTATTTAGTTTGATTGTCGGCTTGGGATTGATGATTTTTACGAAGGAAAGACACGAAACTCTTGAATACAATTTGTATAGATTGAGAGCATTTCTGTTTGCGGCTAAGTTTAGCTTGGCATCGTGTCTAATTGCTTATGCAATGCTGTTTGGCTTCATCATTTTCCCAATTTCCATGATGATTTTTGCTGTCTTTCTGATTGTTTATTACGCCTATTTTAGATATCTCATAAGAACAAAATGATTTTTCGAAATATAAAACAATACGATTATGAAAACTAAACTTTTTCTGTTCGGAGTCCTCTTACTGAGCTCTTGTGATTTGATTGAATCTATTAAACCTAACGGCGACTTAGGCGGCACTCAGTCGGCCATGGGCGAAGTTGGCAATACCTTTAGTTTAGGCTCGGTTGCGGGTATTAGCGGTGCTGCTGCAGAGGTTAAGTCTCTAACGTCTGGAGTAAGTGAGATATCTGCCACGGCAACAATTTCAGATGCCACCCTGCTGACTATTGCCAAAAATATCCCCGAGCTTGTCATCTCAGGCAATAAAGTGAGTATTACCAAAAAATATAGAATTACGGACGAAGGCATTCAGAATGTATACGAAGACGGCAATTTTACTTTGGTAAAATACAGTGATAAAGTGGGGCAAAAATACACCCACAAAGTTGATGGCAAGACCATTACAAGAGAAATTACCTATATTTCAACAAACGACGAATATGCTTATGGCTTCCTGGCCATAAAGGTGATACGGGTGGAAGAAGCCGGTAGAGCGATTCCGGGTGTTTCCAAAATTGAATATATCACCAATCATAAATTTGGTTTGGTAGGATTTAAAACATACTTTGAAGATGGCAGTAGTAAAGAGGTAAGATTCTTTAGCTATAACTAGCTCATAATTAACTCTACGATGGTGAATAAAACTACCATCGTAGAGTTAAATTCCTTATATCTATTTTGACAACAACAGCACTACCCTACTTTTCTCAACTCCATTTTCTTCCAAAACCAGCTCGAAGCTATCTTGGTCACAGTTTTCGCAGGCTTCCTGATTCTGAATGATATATTTCCAGTTTTTATTTGTAAAGGTCCAATAGGTCGCCCCCATGGTACCCTCATGTATTTCTTCACCTTTTAAAATTATCAAATCGGGTTTCTCACCAATTGGCTTACCCTTGCTCCAAGATGCATAACGCAAATCTCCATTTGAAAGCCTATCGACTCTTACCAACAGATTTTTAGATTTCCCAACAAAAACATTGCTTTCCCATTGATTTACAGAGGGATGAATGGCTGATTGTATCATTTTTGTCAGAGATTTCTCCAAGGCCATTTCTTTATCAGAAAAATAATTGATGCTTACAATTCCGGTTTCATCATACCATATTTCACCTGAAAACACATCGCCAACCATACCATAAAGGCCATTTCGTACAAAAACCTCCTTCTGGCCAAACTTAGGAATTAATTTCTTGAATTTCGCATCAAAAAGATTGGGATAGTAAACCACAAACTCCTTCTGATTTTTAATATCTGGAATAGGATTGGGCCTCTGAAGTGGATAATGCACATACTTGGCCAATTCAGCGGGTTTGTTTTGGCTTATCAGTAAAAGTAACTTTTTTCCAAAAACATATCCCTCCTTGATGTCTTGGGCAAATACAACCACCGGTAAAGAAAGAAATACAGACAAGAAAATTATTTTTTTATTCATAGATTATAAAAAACAGAGACTTACTGGCAAATTAAAAAATTTGAGAGCTAAAATATGTTTCCAATTAGATGACAAAAATATATAAAAAGCCCCTCAGCAAATACCAAGGGGCTTCAAAATATCATAAGAAGAGATTCTTATCTACTCATGTACATATTTCTTTCAGAATATACTTGTAAGAAGAAATCGTCTGTGAGGTCTTCTATGAAGTAGATGCCTTCGCCAGTGGACTTCATCTCTGGGCCGAGTTCTTTGTTTACATTCGGGAATTTACTGAACGAGAACACTGGAATTTTGATGGCGTAACCCTCTTTTACTGGATTGAAATCAAAGTCTTTTACTTTGGCTCCCAACATCACTTTGGTGGCGTAGTTTACATACGGCTCTTGATAGGCTTTGCATATAAACGGCACTGTACGTGAGGCTCTTGGGTTGGCTTCTATCACATACACTTTTTCGTCTTTTATCGCAAACTGAATGTTTATCAATCCTTTAGTGTCTAAAGCTATGGCAATACGCTTGGTGTATTCCTCTATTTGCTTGATAACGTTTTCGCTCAAATCAAAGGCTGGCAATACCGCATAAGAGTCGCCCGAGTGGATACCGGCAGGCTCAATGTGCTCCATGATACCGATAATGTAAGCATCCGTTCCGTCGCAAATGGCATCTGCCTCGGCTTCTATGGCGTTTTCAAGGAAGTGATCTAGAAGGATATTGTTATCTGGAATATCATTCAAGATTTTCACCACGTGTTGCTCCAGTTCTGTCTCGTTGATTACAATTTTCATGCTTTGACCACCCAATACATAACTTGGACGTACCAAAAGTGGAAAACCAAGTGATTTCGCAACTTCAACTGCTCTATCTGCCGTTCTTACAGTATCAAATGGCGGATAAGGAATGTCTAATTCTCTTAGTTTTTCAGAAAAACGACCTCTGTCTTCTGCCAAATCAAGGGCTTCATAAGAAGTACCGATAATTTTGACGCCATATTTGGTGAATTTCTCAGCCATTTTCAAGGCCGTTTGTCCACCTAATTGTACGATTACCCCTTCTGGTTTTTCATGTTCGATGATATCAAAAACGTTTTCCCAGAAAACAGGCTCAAAGTAAAGTTTATCGGCAATATCGGGGTCAGTAGAAACTGTCTCAGGGTTACAGTTGATCATGATAGTTTCATAGCCCATTTCTTTGGCTGCCAACACTCCGTGAACACACGAATAGTCAAACTCAATACCTTGTCCGATACGGTTTGGTCCTGAACCCAAAACTACTATTTTCTTTCTATCTGATACAATTGATTCGTTTTCAGGGTTTTCTTCAGATGCTGAGAAAGTAGAGTAGAAATATGGAGTTTTGGCTTCAAACTCAGCTGAACAGGTATCCACACATTTGAAGACTCTATTGATTCCCAGACCTTTACGCTTGGCAGTTACCTCGCTTTCTTTGCATCTGAGCAAATGAGCAAGCTGCCTGTCGGCATAGCCTTTTTGTTTGGCGTCCAAAAGTATGTCCTTGGGCAATGAATCCAGTCTGAAAGTCTCAATTTTATGCTCCAGCTGAATCATTTCTTCTATCTGGTGCAAGAACCACTTGTCTATTTTGGTCAGATTTTGTATCGTTTTGAAGGACAGACCAGCCTTGAAGGCATCATACACATGGAAAAGTCTATCCCACGATGGATTTGCCAAACTATATTTTAATTTTTCTTGATCTCTTTCTTCTCTTCCGTCTGCTCCAAGGCCATTTCTTTTGATTTCAAGTGACTGACAAGCTTTCTGCAAAGCCTCTTGGAAATTACGCCCGATACCCATGGTTTCACCCACAGATTTCATTTGTAAGCCCAATCGACGGTCGCAGCCAGGGAATTTATCGAAATTCCATCTCGGAACTTTCACGATTACATAGTCTATCGCTGGCTCGAAGAATGCTGATGTAGAACCAGTTATTGGATTAATCAACTCATCCAAATTGTAGCCAATCGCCATTTTGGCGGCGATTTTCGCAATTGGATAACCCGTAGCTTTTGAAGCCAAGGCCGACGAACGACTCACACGTGGGTTGATTTCGATGGCGATGATTTCGTCAGTATCAGGATTTAATGAAAACTGTACGTTACATCCACCCGCAAACTGACCAATGGCGTTCATCATTTTGATGGCCATGTCACGCATTCTTTGATAGATGGTATCGGGAAGCGTCATGGCTGGTGCTACGGTGATAGAATCGCCCGTGTGCACACCCATTGGGTCAAAGTTTTCTATGGTACAGATGATCACAATGTTTTGATTGTGATCACGCAAAAGTTCTAATTCGTATTCTTTCCAACCCAAAATAGACTGTTCTACCAAAACCTCATGTACAGGCGAGGCGTGAAGTCCATGATTCAGGGCTGCGTCAAATTCTTCTGGGGTATTTACAAATCCGCCACCAGTACCGCCAAGGGTGTAAGAAGGACGAATTACCAAAGGAAATCCAATTTCTTGAGCGATTTCTTTTCCTTCTAAGAAAGATTTGGCGGTGCGTCCTTTACAAACTCCTACGCCGATTTCTATCATTTTTTGACGGAAAAGCTCACGGTCTTCAGTAGTTTCAATGGCCTTGATGTCCACGCCGATGATTTCCACACCATATTTTTTCCAGACACCTGCATTATCGCAGTCTATGGCCAGGTTGAGGGCGGTTTGGCCACCCATAGTTGGTAAAACGTGGGTAATGGGTCTTCCCATTTCCTGATGTTTTATCAAAATCTCTTTGATAGATTTCTTTTCGAGAGGCTTCAGATACACAAAATCAGCGTTCATGGGGTCGGTCATGATAGTCGCCGGATTGGAGTTAATCAAGGCAACTTCTATTCCTTCTTGTCTGATTGATCTTGCTGCTTGCGACCCTGAGTAGTCAAATTCACATGCTTGGCCTATAACAATTGGTCCTGAACCGATGATTAGGACTGACTTAATGCTAGAATTTTTTGGCATTTTTTATTGGAGAGTTTCGATTCGATTATCGAAGCACAAAGGTAATACAGAAAGCTGAAACTGGCATAAAATATTTTAATAATTGGGAAGGTTTTTGCAGACTTGGTAGTATTTAAAGAAATAATTTAAAATTACAAAGTCAGAAATTAGATGCGAATCAAACTAAATCAAAATATGTCACCACCTTTCCAAAACCAAAATATTTGTAATACAATAGCTAAATTTCACCTTCTAGCGGCCTTTTCAATAAATTTCATTAAGCTGAACTTTTCTAAATTTGCTTAAATCACTACCGTTATTTTGAGCACTTTCATGTTGGGTGTTCCATTTTAGTTGCAGTTGATTAATATTAACGCCCTTGTTTTTGAGATAATTTGCCACCACTTGCGTTCTATATTTGGCCAAAACAGCATTTAATTCTTCACTGCCCACATTATCAGTGTAGCCAGTTACGTTTATTCGAGTTTCCATTTTTTGGAGCAAGTACTTCGCTAAGCTATCTAAAACCAATTTATTTTCAGATTTTAACTCAAATTTACTTTGATCGAAATACAGATTTCTGCTTCCGAAGCTGCTGTAAGGGAGATTGTTTTTTACATCAATACTAGGTTCAGTTTTGTCTTCTTTTACTGAGATTTCGGCTAGGACGTTCTGCTGGTCTAATTCCAGTATTATTTCAGTTGGATAAGTATTTATATCCACAAAAGTTAAACCTTTGTTTGCTAAGAAATCATCTTCTTGAATTATTTCATTTTTAATGTTTGTGGTGATTATTTTAAAGTTTTTGCTATCAGATTTTTCTGTTAATGGAAATGGTAAACTATTTTTATTTTCAACCAAAACGGTAAAGTCCGAATTTCTGAATCGACTGTCTTTCCCTACCGTAAAAAGTTCATATTTGTTGCCATTTATATGTGTGCTTGGAAGACAGAAAATCATGATATCTTTGGATGGATATTGAGAAAATCCTCCTTTGCTATTGATACTGAGGTTGGCTGATGAAGATTTTTTGAATTTCCCAACGAAATGAACAGGAAAAGTAACAGCATCATAACCAGCACTTTCAAAAACCAGTGCTTGCATATCCGTTGGCAGTTTGAAATCGAAAAGATTCTTAGTATCCGTTTCTGCCAAATATATCTTTTGACCATCTTTGATGCCATAAACCTGTGTTTTTAGATCAACTCCATTGCTATCATCCCAAAAGCTGCCTTTGATATTGACTTTTTGCGAGAAGGCCGAGCTGGCCGTAGCCAATAGAAAAAGAAGAAGTATTACTCTGTTTTTAGCAAAGAAGGATGCAGATTGTGTTTTAAAAAAATTAGACATAACTCTGGACATTGTAATGAATTGTTTAGCGATTAGAAATTAAAATTTAGGCCCGTCTGAGTACCATTTGTCTAAAGTAAATATTATCTACCGAAAATCAAAAAACACAAATACTTTTTGACTAAATTATTAGTTAAAAAAACTTTCCAACTATTTGAAACAAAAAAAAGCCACCCCAAGAGGTGGCTTTAGTAGTAATATAGATTCAATCCCTACAGATTCATTTTCTTCAACTCTTCTACTGCAAAGTTGGCTGCTCTGGCAGTAAGTGCCATATAAGTCAACGATGGGTTTACGCAAGATGCTGATACCATAGCAGCTCCGTCTGTAACAAATACGTTTGGTGCTCCCCAAACTTGGTTGTTGGCATTCAAAACCGAAGTTTTGGCGTCTCTACCCATTCTGGCTGTACCCATTTCGTGAATACCAATACCTGGAGATTTCTCTTTATCATGGTAAGTAGTGACGTTTTTCACACCTGCAGCTTCAAGCATGTCTTTGGCTTCTTTTTCCATAGCCTCTCTCATTTTCCACTCGTTTTTACCCCAAGCAGCATCAAAATTGATAATCGGCAATCCCCATTTATCTTTTTTGTCTGTAAGCGTAAATTTATTGGTCGAATCTGGAAGGGTTTCACCAAAGCCTCCGATATTTATGGTCCAAGGACCCGGTTTCGTTTGGGCATTTTTGAAACCAGCTCCAAAGCCTTGCTCATCTTCTGCTCTTCCACGAGATGCTCCACCTTGGTAGCCGAATCCTCTCAAGAAGTCACGTTTATCATTCCCCCAGTTGGTGAAACGTGGAATATAGATACCGTTTGGTCTTCTTCCATAATAATACATGTCGTCAAAACCTTCCCAAGTGCCTGATGCACCTACGCCCAGGTGATGGTCCATGATGTTTCTTCCAAGTTGGTCAGAAGCATTTCCAAGGCCGTTTGGATGAGTTTTTGATTTTGATTGCATCATAATCCAAGCCGAATTCACAGCAGATGCATTCAAGAATATAATTTTTGCAAAATACTCTACTTCTTCGTTGGTGTTTTGATCAATGGCTTTAACACCTGTGGCTTTGCCTTTTTCATCATCAAATATTACCGAGTAAACGATTTTGTCGTTTACCAAAGTAAGATTGTTGGTTTTCATGGCCGCCGGAATAGTCGCCGATTGGCTACTGAAATAAGCACCATAAGGACAACCACGCATACAACGGTTTCTGAACTGACATTTACCACGACCAAGTGCAGTTTGCTCTTCGGTAGGGGCAGTTAAGTGAGCTACACGACCTACAATGATATGACGTCCTGCAAATTTGCTTTCAACACCTTTTTTTACTTCACGCTCTACGCAGTTAAGCTCCATGGCTGGTTGGAAATGACTGTCTGGCAATACGTCCAAACCTTCTTTTGAGCCACTGATACCTGCAAATTTCTCTACATATTCATACCACGGTGCCAAATCCTTGTAACGAATTGGCCAGTCGATACCTACGCCTTCTTCCAGGTTGGCGGTAAAGTCACGCTCATTCCATCTATAACTCTGGCGACCCCAAAGCAACGAGCGACCTCCTGTGTGATAACCTCTGATCCAGTCAAAACGACGGGTTTCTTCGTAAGGATTGTCTATATCTTTCTCAAAGAAATGTCTGTGTTCTTCGTTGGCAGTGTAACCTGTTCTGAAGCCCGCCCAATAGTCTTTTTTGATTTGCTCGGTAACTCGACCTCTGTGCTCAAATTCCCAAGACTCTTTCATTGCGGTTGGGTAGTCGGTTATGTGTTTTACGTCTCTACCACGGTCTATCATCAAGACTTTTAGTCCCTTTTCTGTAAGTTCTTTGGCAGCCCAACCACCAGAGATACCTGTACCTACTACAATGGCATCATAAGTTACGGACTCTTTTCCTTTACCTTGTAAATTCATTTTATATTTATAAAAGGTTGATTAATAATTAAATAGCATACGCTTTTTGACCTGGTTCCATTTTTATACAGCCCTCATATCTACCGGGAATCGGTACGAAGTCAAGCGTTTTAGTTGCTCCAGGCTCTGAAGTAAAGAAACCGAATACAGTTAATTCTTTCATCAGGTTGAAGAATGGAACTGGTGGTTCAACTTTTTTGCTCGTATTTTCTTTTGTTAAGCCAGACTCTGTGTCCACTTGTTTGGCTTCTTTCTTGGTACTTTCTGTTTCTGCTTTAGCCTTATCTCTCATGGTGGCTATTACTTGGATTTTTTTGTCTGCTGCCAAAGCAATAAATCCGGAACCCAGTTTCTTAGACTCGGCTTCTACGTCTTCCAATCCCTTTAAGAAATGTTGTTGTTGAGCTTCGGTATAACAGTCTTTCAGCATCATTTCTATGAACGGTCCTACACCAGCGTCTTTAGCACCTGGGGTGTCGGTTTTAGGAATGATTACCTCGGCTATTTCCGAAACCAAAGCTTGAAGGTCTTTGGTTAGACTAAATGCTGCTCCTGATGTTGCATCGCCAGATGCTTTGCAACCGTTCAAAATTGCAATCATGGTTGGGGCAGAAACTACTCCTCCCATCATGAGGGCAACTCTCTGTAATGCGTCTCTTCTTTTCAATTTAATAAAATTATAAGGTTGTAAAATAAAATCGCTCCTAAAAATAGTAAGTAAAATCAGGCTCGCCAAGAAAAAACATTCAATTTATACTTTGAATTATCTTGAGGAAATAGTTCGTTGAGATATTCATAACGTGCCTTGCCAGGCGGGCTTTCTTTTTTTTTGAAAAAAAAGAAACAAAAAAACACTTTCTGTGCAATGATCCTCTGAAAAATTTCAGATTTGTCATTTTATATGAATTCTCGTTTTATGAAATTTTTCAACGGACTGCACAGAAATAATTCGGAACAATAAGTTTTTGTTAATCAGGAATTTAAAGGTTTAAATTTGAGATTAATTGAACTTTAAAGCACGAAATTTTATAAATATTATCATCGTGTCCAATTAACTCAAAAGCTTCAAAATGAGCATTAAAGGTATTTGGTTTATATTACCCAAAAATCAACTCCTTTGCTTTGTTAATAGCGTTATTTAATCCTTCCGAATCGCTTCCGCCTGCTGTGGCGAAATGTGGTTGACCACCACCGCCACCTTTCATGGCTTTTGCTGCTTCTCTTACCGTATTGCCAGCATTCAGGCTTTTTTCAGCAACCAAAGTCTCGTCAATCATAACTGCCAAACTCGGCTTTTGGTTTATGACTGTACCTAATATCACCACGGCATTTTCCATGTGTTTTTTGAGGTCATAGGCCAATTGTCTTAAACTGTCAGCCGAAGGTACTTCCACTTTTTCGGCAATGAACATGATATCACCGTTCTTTTGGATTTTGCCCAAAAGTTCAGTTTTGATTACCTGCAATTTTTCGTTTTCAAGACTTTCAATTTTCCTTTGCAATTGGTTCTTTTCTTCAATTAAGGCCTCAATTGCTTTTGGCAAATCTACAGCACCCTTGAGTAAACCTTTTATTTGTTCCAAAGTTTCGCCTTGTTTTCTCATCCTATCTAAGGCTTTCTTGCCTGTGATGGCCTCTACGCGACGTACCCCTGCGGAAACTGAACCTTCTGAGGTGAATTTAAAAAGTCCGATTTCGCCTGTGGCTGGCACATGGGTACCACCACAAAGTTCTACGGAGAAATTGGGATCAAAAGTAATTACACGCACGAAATCACCATATTTTTCACCAAAGGTCGCTGTAGCTCCAAAATTCATCGCTTCGGCAATCGGCACATTGCGTTTTTCGTCTAATGCTATATTTTCTCTAATTTTTTCATTGACGATATTTTCAATTTGAAGCAATTCTTCATCCGTTACTTTAGAGAAATGAGAGAAGTCAAAACGGGTAACTTCGTCGTTTTGGTAAGAACCTCGCTGTACTACATGGCTTCCCAATACTTTACGCATGGCCGAAAGCATCAAGTGTGTAGCCGTGTGGTTTTTCTCAATATCTTTTCTTCTTTCAGCATCTATTTTAGCAAAAACATTTATAGGAGTCTGGGTTTGTTCCAATATATCCACCATTTTACTATTCTTGGTAATATGTACAAAAAGGTCGTTTTCCTTTTTGGTATCTATCACTTGTAAAATGTGGTTTTGTCCATTCAACTCAAAAGTAATGGTTCCCACATCACCGACTTGACCACCCATTTCGGCATAAAACGGTGTTTGGTCTAAAACAATATGTAACTCATCACCTGCTTTGGTTTTTACAGAACGATACTTCATCAATTGAGCAGGTGATTCTTCAAAATCATAACCCAAGAATTCTACACCGTCTACATCGCCCAATTCTATCCAATCGGCAGCTTCTTTGGTGGCATCTTTACGGCTTCTGGCTTTTTGTTCTGCCAATGCACTTTTGAAGCCTTCTTCGTCTATTGCAAAACCTTTTTCACGGGCAATTAAAGCTGTCAAATCCACTGGGAATCCGAAAGTGTCAGAAAGTTCGAAAACTGTGTTGCCGTCCAAGGTTTTTGTTTCGATGGTTTTGGCATCACCAAAAATGTGGTCCAATCTTTTCAAACCTAGTTCCAATGTACGCAAGAAAGTTTTTTCCTCTTCTTCCACCACTTTGGTTACAAAATCTACCTGAGCGTGTAATTCAGGGAAAACATACTCAAATTGCATAGCCAAAACAGGTACCAATTTGCACATGAAAGGCTCTCTGAAATCAAGATAAGAGTAGCCATAACGAACGGCTCTTCTCAATATTCGACGAATTACATAACCCGCTTTTGCGTTGGAAGGCAATTGTCCGTCTGCAATAGCAAAACTTACCGCTCTCAAGTGATCGGAGATTACTCTCATGGCCACATCTACGTAGTTATCAGAACGTAAAGTGCCATTTACACCATATTTTTTGCCTGAAAGTTCTTCGATTACCGAGATAGTATTTTGAAAAATGTCGGTGTCGTAGTTTGATTTCTTACCTTGAATGGCCATGCAAAGACGCTCAAAGCCCATTCCTGTATCAACATGTTTGGCGGGTAATGGAAGCAGAGAACCATCGGCTTTACGCTCAAACTGCATAAAGACGTTGTTCCAGATCTCTACCACTTGTGGATGGTCGTTGTTAACCAATTCTTTACCTCCTAAAATGTCAATTTCCTCTTGGTCACGTAAATCTATGTGGATTTCAGAGCACGGGCCGCAAGGTCCGATATCACCCATTTCCCAGAAATTGTCTTTTTTGTTTCCAAGTATTATTCTGTTTTCGTCACCGATGATTTCTTTCCAAATGTCAAACGCTTCTTGGTCAAAAGGAACACCATCTTTTTCATCTCCCTGAAAAACAGATACATAGATTCTGTCTTTTGGCAGTTTGTAAACTTCTGTCAGTAATTCCCACGACCACGTCAAGGCCTCTTTTTTGAAATAATCGCCAAAAGACCAGTTGCCCAACATCTCGAACATGGTGTGGTGATAGGTGTCGAAACCAACTTCCTCCAAGTCGTTGTGCTTTCCACTTACACGTAGGCATTTTTGAGTATCGGCTATTCTAGATTTTGGCGGAGTACCATTGCCCAAGAAAAAGTCCTTAAACTGAGCCATGCCTGAGTTGTTGAACATCAAGGTTGGGTCATTTTTTGCCACCAAAGGGGCTGAAGGAACAATTAAATGGCCTTTTGAAACAAAAAAATCTAAGAATGCTTTCCTGATCTGATGCGAAGTCATATAAAACGTATATTTATTTCTGGTAAAAGAGGTGCAAAATTAGACTTTTTTGGTCATTTAAGGAATAAAATATTGATTATTCTTTTAAAACTAAGGAGTTAGTTTTAAGTTTAAGTTCTAAACCAAAATCTCGATGAAAACACTACTTGTTTGTGCCTTTTTACAATTCTGTATCCTCACCAGTTTTTCTCAAAAAATCATTTTTGTTCAAAGTCAGTCAGAATATGATTTAATGACAAAGCAAAGATTAAATATTGATATTGATAATCAAATGCTCTCTGGTCTTAGGACAAACATTTTTTTGCTTCAGAGGATTGTTCAAATTGGAATCAAAAAAGATCAAAAATTAGAAAAAATTGAGAATGATGATTTGCTAATAGGCTTCAAAGTTTTCATGAATAAAGAAAACAAGCCAGATAGTTTGAAATTCTGGTTCGGAGCCTATAATCAAAAAAAATTCGGATTTGGTGGTACTTATGCTTTTGAATACCAGGTAGTTGATGAACATTTTCAAATTGATAATTTTAAACAAATTTTTAAGGACGCTTTGGGTAAATGCCAGTTTTATTATAATCCCGCACTGAGATATGAAATAAATGGTAATTTTCGAGCAAATCAGTTTATAACCAAATCTAGAGGTTCAAAAGAAGCTCTTAATAAAATACTTAACGCCAAGGACCTTTCCACGAAAGAACTAAAATTAGAAAATTTGGGACTCAAAACTCTACCCAAGGAGATTTATAAATTCAAGGAATTGGCAGAATTAAATCTTAGCAAAAACGAATTTGAATCTTTAAAAATAGATGCCAAAAAATTGCCGAAACTAAAACGCATTATACTCTCAGACAACCTCCTGACGTCGAAAACTATAAAAATTAAAAGGAATAAACAGTTAGAGGTAATTAATTTGAGCGATAACGACATTACAGAATTTCCCAATAAACTTAAAAAGAACAGAAAATTAAAGGAACTGCATTTGGCCAACAATTTTATCACCGAAATAGGCCATGTGAGATTTAAGAAATTAAGCAAAATAGAATTTCTAAACTTATACAACAATCAAATCGGCAGTATTTCCAATAGCATCGGCTACCTTAAAAATGTTCAGGTAATTGATCTGTATCACAATAACTTAAGACACTTGCCAGATGGATTTACAAAACTACGGAAACTAGAAACCTTGGCTCTATCGAACAACAAACTATGGGATTTTCCTGCCCAAATGGAAAATATGACAAACCTCAAAACCATCTATGCTCATCATAATAAACTGACTGACTTGAATAGTTTTCCACCAAATCTCGAGTATTTGGATTTGGGCTTTAACGAACTACGAGAAGTCCCTTTGAATATTGGCTTGGCTCCGAAAATAAAGCATTTAGACATTTCAAACAATAAGATAACCACCGGGGCGTCGGTTTTGAAAAAACTACCTCAACTTGATAATTTGGTTATAGAAGGAAACAACTTCGACACAGAATCAACTGAAGGAAAAGAACTTCTGAATGTAATACTGGACCTTAAGCAACGGTCAGTAAAGGTCAAATAAAGAGTTTTTTCAGGCTTATTATTATCTAACAGCCTATTTTGATTCGTTTAAAACTTGTTGTATGTGGTCAAGATAATTGAAATCAAAAAAGGAATTAGAGAATTACCCTGTGTAGAATGAATCTCGGATGAGTCATTAGATGTCAAAATCAAACTTCTTCTGTCTACGGTTGTTGAAGTAAAATTTGGCAAAATCTTCCAAAATAATACCTCTTAAAGGCATTTTTCTATCTAATCCTATTTTGGCTTCTTTTCTATGCATTTGATATTACCAAATCATTTCTCGACAATGGGAATTATCAAATTTACCACCGTTCCTTTGTCTGAATCCATCTGTACTTGCCCACCCAATTCTTGCATGATTCGCTTTACGATACCCAGGCCCATTCCAGTAGAATACTCGTTCTTCTCATGCGTATGATTGATGCCAGGTCCTTCATCAGCAATTTGTATAGTAAGGCTGTCTTGCAATAGTTTAATGCTACTATAAACATTCGTACCTTTTGGTGAATAATTAATTGCATTTGAAATGACATTTTGTAAGGAACTTTTCAACAAGAGCCTGTCTGTCATTACTTTATAGTTTGCACTGTTGGGATTTACAATATTGATACTTTTCTGCTTTGCCAATGGCTTGAGCTCAAGTATAACCTCATTCAGTATCTCAAAAACCGACACCTCTGCCAAGTCTAGGGTATTGCCACCAAATTTTTCATTATCCAATATTTTAGCTATCATTTCTAGCCCTCTCTCGCTACTAATTACGATGTCATTGAGGTATTCTGACTGCGAATCCTCTTTGGATAATTTCAAGGCGTGACTTAGAGCTCGAATACTTAAAAATGGGGTTTTAAGGTCATGCGAAACCATACTAATTAAATTGTTTTTTTGGCTATTCAACCTTGAAAGTTGTCTGTTTTTTGATTCTATTATTTTATTTTTTTGTTTGTTTTTTACATAAGCAAATACCAAAACTCCTAAAACAAGAAGGCTTAATATTAAAGCCAAAAGATATAATTTTTTCTTTTCAGTTTCACGGGTGAGGCTATGAGTCAATTCCACATTTATTCTTTGTTTTTTTTCAGACTCATATTTTTCCTGCAATTCAGCCACTTTTTCAGCACTTTTAGAATTGATGACCTCATCCTTAATTCTAACGTATTTTCTTTGATAATCTAGAGCTTGTTTGAAATCTCCCATCCTCGAGAAGATGTCGCTCAAAACCTCATAGGTATCCATTTGCTTGGGTTTTGAATTTACCTGAATAGCGATCCTTTCGGCCTCTCGAGCATTCTGAAGAGCTTTGTCAATTCTTTTTGTGGAATTATAGATATTTGCAAAACTCATTAGATCGAACCACAAATCTTCTGTCATTTTTTGTTCCTTATGAATCTTATAGCATTCATTCGTTAGTTTTTCAGCCATCAAAAAATCTCCCTTTCTGAGATATAGAGCTGCCATGTTGGTCTTTAAATCCGCAATTGGTATAAGATCGCCAATCTTATTTTTAATAATCAGAGATTTATTATACATCAATAGAGCAGAATCTAGCTTAGTTTCTTTGGCGTAAATCATTCCTAGGTTATTGTAAAAAGTAGACAGCACCATCTCTTTAGGCTTGTCTTGTGGTGCATCTTTTAGTGCCTTCAATATCACTTCCTTGGCCTTAGATTGCTGGTTTTGATTAAAATAGACACTAACCATATCGCCAAGAGCTTGGTACTTTTCGGGGGTAAAGTTGCCTTCTTCGGCCTCATTTAAAAGTGTATGGTACGACGCTAAAGCCTTATCTGGTTGGTTGTCATATTCATAATAAAAACCCATGAAACGATGATAGTACAAGCCTTCCTGTTTGAGATTTAGCCGAAGTGCTTCTTTACGGATTTGCTCGGCATTTATTTTTATGGAGTCTTTTTTGGTCTCATAAAAGTGCATGGTGTGGTCAATCAGCTTATTCAGAGATATTTTGGTTTGCCCCCAAGAATTAAATACCACGAGCATGGACAAAGAAAAAGTTAAACAGGCTTTATTCATTGGTTTTTCAACATTCTATGAGGTTATTTTTAATGGCAAATTTTACAAGGCCAATGGAATTGGTTACGCCCAATTTAATCATCAAATTTTGCCTGTGTGTATCTACCGTTTTGGCACTAATAAATAGTTTCTCAGCTATTTCCGAACTACTATTTTCTTTACAAATAAGTTGCAAAATCTCTTGTTCTCGCGGACTTAGCATATTTTTATGGGTACTGATAAACCCTTTTTCCTTAATGGATTGATCCTTTTCAAAATTCAGAGCAATATTTTCGCTAAAGTAACTCCCGCCTGAAGCTATTACACGAACGGCCTCAAAAAGCTCGCTATATTCAATATCCTTTAATAAATAGCCTTGAATTATATGTTTCGACAAACGATGATACATGCGTATACCACGCAGAATAGTTAAATACATAACAGGCAGAAACGGACGCAAAGACCTAATTTTAAATAACAACAATTCAGGATCATTGTCATTTAGATTGACATCAAGTATCAGAACATCTATTTCCAGTTTATTTTCGAGTGCATTAAGAAGTGATTGTTCATCACCAAAAGTACTTATAACCTCAAAATCATGTTGGCTGCTCAACACTGCAGACATCCCTTTTAGCAGAAGTTCATGGTCGTCTACAATAACAATCTTTATGGGTTTCATGTCAGTTTATCATTTGAAAACGCTGTTGCTCAAACAAATATAAACAAAAAGACATCAAAATATCCTTATTTTCCCTATGTTTTTGATTCTGCGGAATTAGCAAATTTGTGTTCAGAAACATTACATTCTATTCCATGAAAATTAACATGAAAACATTAAACGAATTACAACCCAATTGGAAGGGTGATTTGGCTATTCAGGAAATAGTTAGAATTGATGCCCTCGAAAACTATTCCAAGCTCTTGGACAACAAAGGGAGAGTCTTGGTTTTTGCCTACACACTTGGAAAGTACGAAACTGCACTCCAATTACCCTTTCTTAGGGTCAATAGATCTTGTATTTTAAACCTAAACTACGTGAAAGATGCAGGACCAACACTCTCACTGACAGATGGCTCCATAGTAAATATATCGAGAAGAAGGAAGGAAAAGGTATTACGAGCACTTCAAAACTTCAAATAATATGAAAACAATAGCTATCCTATCACTAATAATTTTAACTGGCAAGTTATTTGCCCAAAATGGCGTTGCAAACATCGAGCCCGCAAACCTCATTAAGGATGCAGAAGAAAGAACCGTAACCATGAAAAACGGGAATCTTAAGAACACTCCAACCGTATCGCACTGGCAGCTGCATGCCACAGGATTTCAGCCGAGCATAAGCTTGGCCGCTGGAGGTTTCTACATGGAATATGCCGAACACCCAGAGTACTCCATTGTAACCCAAAACGGTGGCAATGTTCCATCGGCTAGTTTGATGGCCCCTATTGATTTGCCGCACAATGCCGATATACAAGTTCTGGAGGCTTGTTTTATGGATCGTAGTGGCACTACTAACTTCCCAGATTGTAGCCTGAAATTTAATTTTCTCAGAGTAGCAGATAATGGCTGCCCACCTGAGGTGCTGGGTTCAATAGTATCATTAGCCTCGGGCCAAGATCCCAACTGTCCAATTAGATGCCTTAGTATTTCTTTACCCATAGCAACGATCAATCTCGTAAATAATCGAGATTACTTCTATTACCTAACGGTACAAAGTCTCGACGACAACAGTGCAAACGGAAATAGCAATTGTGGCAACTGGGCACAGGCGAACCTCGGCGTCAGAGGAGTTCAGATTCAATATTTACAAAAATGAAAACATTTTTCAGTATTATACTTTCACTGCTTCTGTTTTGCTCTTGCAAGCCACAGGAGGTAAAAACTGAGAGTCCCTATTACTTCAAATGTAAAATAAATGGGGCAAGCTACAGCATAACTGGCGAAACCGATACCTATGCAATCCTTAAAACCCCCGAAACCTATTGGATATACGGCACGGAGGTCGCATCAGGAAAAGACATGTATATCAGAATTCCAGTAAACCAAGGTCTTGGAACCATAGCTATGAAGGGCACCACCCAGGGCTCATTTCTAGATACCGACAAGTCAAATTATCATACAAATTTCAACAGTGGTAGTGGTGAAATTACCATTTCAGAAAGGAGTACGACCACTTTGAAGGGCAAGTTTTCATTCATTGCCAACACTTTCTCCTCTCCTATTAAGAAACTGACTGTTACGGAGGGCGAGTTTTATGTTTTGATTAAGTAAGAAATCCTATTTATAAATTTTTAAAATAACCAATCGCATGAAAAAACAAGTATCTATTTTAGCAATTTTCATATTTATGGCTGTCAATATCAATGCACAAAGTATTTTGCTAACTCCCAACAAAGTAGAATCTAAACAGAGTGCCGCCATAGACAACATCATTTTACAAAGCAATAATCAACCAAACTTGGTCGGAAAGAGGCATAATGGAACACTAGCCGCTCCCACCAATGTGGATGCTGACAATGACCTGCTGTCGCTACAAGCAGCAGGATATGCCAACAATACCTTTACGGGAGCTCGAGGAGCTATAAGGTTTGAAGCCTCGCAAAACTGGACAGCCAACAACAATGGAACCCGAATTAAGTTTCTCAATAC
The DNA here is from genome assembly GCA_035299025.1 of Leadbetterella sp. Taxonomy (GTDB): domain Bacteria; phylum Bacteroidota; class Bacteroidia; order Cytophagales; family Spirosomataceae; genus Leadbetterella. The sequence goes on along the minus strand of DATGXK010000007.1, from coordinate 770,335 downwards.
GCCAAATAACGGTATTGCTCTTACCGAAAGAATGGTGATCAATCACAATGGCAATATCGGTATTGGTGTTAGTGTACCCGATTATAAGCTAGAAATTCAGCAAGAGACCTCGAGCGACAGAGGTGTTGGTGTTTTTCGATATGGGGGCGATGCTCCAGCATTTTTTGGAATTGGGGCACGCGGAAATGCCAACTCGCCAACAAAAACCTTTGAGAATGACATACTGGCTAGATTTGGAGGAAAAGGCCACAACGAAACTGGCTTTACCAGTGCTACAGGAAGAATTGATATTGTAGCCAATGAAAATTGGTCACCTACTGCCACAGGTACAGATATAAAATTTTATGCCACCTGGGCTGGTCAGACAGCCGTAGAAGAAAAAATGACCATCAGAGGAAGTGGAAATGTTGGTATCAATAAACCCGATGCCGAATCGAAGTTGACTATCAATGGTGATTTTCAATTACTTCCTGAAAAATTTGTACACAGCACCACCACTACACTAATTGCTTTAAATCGAAACGGCAAATCGGTTATTCGATTCGGAGGAACTGGCAATGTTCATCTGAAAGGAATAGCGGGCGGTGTAGATGGTCTGGTCATTCATATTTATTCCATTCGTGGAGAGAACCCGACGCTGAGTGATGACAAAATCCTCACTATTCATAATGACTCCCCTGATGCAAATCTAGAAAACCGTATTCTTACGGGTGAACCTTATGTGGGTATTGGTGGTGTTGGAGAAAATATTACGATTTCAAACGAAGGTGGAGCAACACTAATCTATGATGGAACATCCAATCGTTGGCGGGTAATTGGCGTTCAAAAATAAAGCTCGCTAATTTTCAGTATCTTTTAAAGAAAGCAGACCCTGAATTCCACTTGGTGTATAAATAGTTATTGCATATTTATCAACCGCAAAAGAGATTAGACACCAATTTGCTTTAATGACTTTTTTATGGCCCATTGAAGCTCTAATGTTCGCCGAAGAAACACCGATACTGGTGTAACTACCACGTCAATGTACTTCGGAATTTGCAATATACCCAAGGAATTCGGGGTTCCTTATCTCTTTTAAGCAGCTCCCTTTTTCGCTATCTCCGCTTTGATTAGCTCTTGGTGTTGCATAAGTTTTTTAGAGCCGTTATAAATTATGTAAATCATGAACAGAGAAATACCGATATAGAGCCAGCCAAAACCATTGATTACCAAACCGTAAACAATTACACCAATCAGCATACCTATTAGTCCAGCGGTGTACATTTGCTGTTTCTTTATTTTCTTTTGTTCGACCAACAACTCTTCTAGAGTCAATTTTGAGTAATCTTTGATTTCTGACATGGGTTTTGATATTTTTTCAATAGTTCTGCAATTTAGTGAATGGCAGAATATTAACACATTAGTTTAATTTATTTTTAAGAAGAACTACAACCTTTCGGTGAGGAATTGAACCCACTCAGCGAGCAGCCTTTTGAGCCTCGTAAAGCATCTTTCTTTTTCTACATTCTAGGTCGTCTACCCAATACGTTTTTAAATCCTCAAACCTGAAGGTCGCCTTGCCTATCACCGTGCCGTCTATATCAACATTGATGATCGAGAAATAATCTTCGTCGCACCACTCAATAAGGCCAAAGTATATGTCGTCGTCGGAGAGTTCAAACTTAACCAGATAGTCTTTGTTGCCTATAAAACTTTCAAACAAGTGCGTGAAGGCATCAGCATTTTTGCCTCTCAGCTTATACGTTTGGTTGAGCATAAGGTTCTGGTTGTTCATCAAGAGTTCTATGCCCTTCAGATAGGTCGTGTCAGACTCTATAAACTTCACATCGCTAAGACTAAGCGTAATTATGCCATCATAAATACCGAATTTGGTAAAATGCTGAATAATCAAAAAGTCTTCGCTGTACTCCAACACATAACCGCAATAAAAGCCCTCGTCGACACCATAACAATTGAGTCCGACTAACTTTTTTTCACTTTTTGACTTTTCGAGGATATCAAGAAACATGCTTTGATACTTTTAAAAACATATTATTTCGAACACTATTTGGGCGGAACACCACTACCCTACGCCCAAAAGTAGTAAAAAATATGAAACGCCAGAGGCTCAGTCATGGCAGAGGATGAATTTATTCTGCCAGGTAAGTTCAAGCTGATTTTCTTTGCGTTTAAAGGGACACAGATGACACAGATTCTGCGAAGCACGGATACGCACGGATTTTCTTTTTGACAAGCAGAGTAAAATCAGCGAAAATCAGCGTTGCCGATAGGCATCAGCGTCATCAGCGTGCCATTTAGTAGTTCTTGATTGGCACGCAGATAAAACGGATGCTTCGCAGCACGGATAAACATGGATTTTTATTAGTTCAAATTGAAAAATCAGCGAAAATCAGCGTTGCCCTTGGGCATCATCGTCATCAGCGTGCCAATAGGAGATATCTAAAGGCGAAGACTGAGCAGAGGTCAACACCCCTACTCATATTTTTTCATCATTTGTCGTAATGCTGGCCCTACCGCTATGGCATGGGCTCCTCCAAAGGCTACAAATACCCTGTCATGTTTGCTTAGGGCTTCGTCGATGGTCTTTAGCAGGTGTTTGTCTCTCACCGTTTTTGAACTTCGGCCAATTTCTGTTAGTCTGCCTGCATCTTTCAAGAAATCGTGTTTTTCTGTTGGTATCTGCTGAACATCCAAGTCTGTACCGAAGAACTTTTTATAGGCCTTCGTCATGTAGCTGTATTCCTTTTCAGCTTCGCTCAGTACCACGTTTTCGTTTTCCAGGTATTCTATAAATTCCTTTTGATAAGCCTTTTCTATGCCCTTGCTGGTGTCTATCCAGTTATTTTTGTAGAGGTTAAAAAAACGCTCACAGGCGGTGTAGAGCAAAACCTCCTCTTTGTCGTGTTTCTTGAAAAGCTCCTTAAACTCCCCCGCTGTCAACAAATCGCCATTCATCATGGCTATGTTCTGTTTGTCGCAGAGGTATTTCAACTGCCCAATTTCGGCATCTTCTCTGATGGCCTCGTCTCTGCTGCTGTAATGCTGGTCTTTTGGCACCTGCCCACCTTCATTAAATGCCACTTGGGGCTGGAGCAGATTGAAATAATAATCAATGCTATCGGCTTGTTGCGTGATATCTCTTGTGTGGGCCGTTCCGATAAATATCAAGTGTTTTTTGCCAGCCTTTAGGTTGATTACCAATGGAAAATGGCCTGAGGGATGGTTTTGCAATATCTTGGCCACCTCCAAATAGTCCTTGATCTGATATTCCTCGGCCTTTTTAGACTCAGAATTACAGGCAAAACATATAAAACCAACTAGAACAAAAATAAATGCTCTCATATAGAATGGATTTCAATTGTTTCTGGTTCTTTCGGGACATTGTTATTCAAGCAAGATAAAAAGGAATTGGAAATTCTCAAAAAGGGATGGAGTTTTTACTAAATATGAGGCAATAAATCGCTGAGTAAATCGATTTTAAATTTGTTTTTTTGGGAAACTGGTTAAAATTTTAGCATTATAATTTTCTTAGTTGAAATCCGTATATCTTCCAAACTACGAAAATAACGTTCGTGTAGCCGATGAGTAATTTCACTTTGAAGCCAAAGGGTGGATAATGGCACGCGGATAAAACGGATGCTTCGCAGCACGGATACACACAGATTTTTATCAGTTCAGATTGAAAAATCAGCGAAAATCAGTGTTGCCATTAGGCATCTGCGTCAGCAGCGTACCATTAAGCGGTTCTTGATTGGAACACGGATTTACACAGATTTCGTTTTGCTAGCTCTTCAATAAGTTCCTAAATTCGAAGCTAGATAAGAAGAATTTCCGATTCCGTCGAAAAGTATGGCGATTCAATACCGTGAAAATCTAAATTTCAAAAAAATCTAGAACCAAGGATTTTATAATTTAAACCATCTCGCTACAGAATGGTCCATTCGGCACTGCCGGAATGTATTTAGATTTGCTGTTTTCTGTTGGTACAACCCGCATTTCGCCCGAACGAAGGAGGTATCCTTCGTGCAGCGGGCGAATTAGTTTTAACTGTCCATTTGGCAATTTCAAAATTTCAAAGCTGAACCTTAAAAATTTCAACGCAAATAAGAATATTCAAGAAAGTGAAAATCCAAATTTCAAAAAATTCTTGAACTAAGAATGTTATTAATTAGACCTTCTGGCTATCTGGAAAAGCCTAGATTATACCCCAAAGATGGAAGTTTATTTACTGCGAGTTAGTCTTGTAACTTAGCGAAAATAAATTTGGAGTTCAAATCCAATCAATTCAATGCTTTTCATTATTTATCTAATAATAGTTATATGGAAATTTTGGGCAGGGGGATCAACAACACCCCCTGATGCATTGAAAAATTTGATTTCAACAACTCCAGCCATCTCCACAAGAGCATGACTAAAAACAACTCCAGCAGGTAAATTGGTTGTTGGCGAAATCGTAACAGTTGATCCAACTTGTGCATTAGTTACAGAGAATGTTAAACTGCCGACAGCACCCGGATTCATAGCTCCAATATTGCCGTTCCGAGTCACTTTGATGATTTCATTAAGGGCCGTACCAGTTGTACCCAAAGACGTTGGCCCATTGACATCCAAGCCCGACAGAACTGCCGTATTTCTCCACTCAGCCGTACCAAAACCATCAATACTGGTAAGTATGCTATTTTGAGCTTCTCCATTATTTACAAACTGTAAGCCCCCCGATGTCTTAAGTCCCAATTTGCCAGCTCCACCCCCGGCGAAAATACCATTCTCTGAAGATTCAAAATATCCTGCATAGGCTTGCGTGGCAATTAAATTAGAACCAGAACCTGATTTTACATAAATTCCATTTCCTAAGCCCGTATTTATTATTTTAAACAATCCTGCTTGGCCACCACTATTTTCTACTCCAGTACCAACAAAAGGTAATGTAAGAGCTTCGGAATTTAGAACTAACCATGAACTTCCATTCCAAAAATTGAATCTATTGGTGGAGGAATTATAAATCATCAATCCAGCTATTGGTAAAACAATGGCATCCCTCTCAATGGTAGTCATTCTCGGTATCAAAACACCTTTATTGGTACTCCTAATATCTAAAATTGATGCCGAATTAGGTATATCCGTTCCGCCAGCATTACTGATAACCACACCACTTGGCGAATCAACAGCTTTGGTATTTTGAGCATGTGCTTGAAGAACTAAAACACTGATAATGATTAAAATAACTAGTTTCTTCATGAGTAATATTTTTTTCAAAAATAATTCTTCGGTTAACACAAATATAATCAAGCATGTATTTTTTACTTAGTTTTTAATTTTACGGTTAGTTTTGTGATTTTGACAAAGATTGAGATTAGTGACAGTGACATCTTTCTCTTCTATCTGTATCTTATAGGCACACAAGTAAGAGTTTGTTTAGATTTGAAAAAAATTGAATAGAGGCAGACGGATAAACAGATAGCTGACAGCAAGATTTTCTTTTTATTGGCCAGTTGGGTTAATCATTTTTACGAACTGCAATAGGGACAATTTCAATTCCAACTCAAATAAAAATATTCAAGAATGTAAGAATCTCAATTTCAAAAAAATCGAGAACTAAGGATGATATAATTTAGACCATCTCGCTACGGAATGGACCATTCGGAACTGCCGGAATGTATTTAGTTTTACTGCTTTCTGCGTGTGGCACCCGCATTTCGCCTGCACAAAGGGGGTATTCTTCGTACAGCGGGAACTAACAGTTGGTATATGAAAAGTAAGAGATTTCGAAGTACGAAACTTTTGTCTGTTGTTTTTCCATAACAATAGCTGACGGTTCGGAGCTGCCGAAGAAGGCTTTTGTCTAGGCAGTTAGTTGATTAAAAGCCCTTTCTTGCTTAGCTATTGTTAGCGGTTCGTTGTTATTCTACGCATTAAATTGTCTTAAATGATGGTCGTTATGTTTAAATGCAAAAATCCCAATTTGTTCTTTGGTCATTCTCCCGAAGAAGTCGTGAATGAAATTGTCGTTTGAATAGTTTTCGTAAGATTTAATCTGTTCTATCCAAATTGATTTTAGAGTTGTTATGTCGTCAACTTTTTCCTTAACTGTAAATGCTTTTCCTGCTGGCATATTTTTGCCTATGGGCTTATCGTCTTTTGTGTTACTCTTTAATGCCATTTTGCCAAATACTTTACCTAGAAATTCTTGTTTGTACACATATTCTTTTGTTCCTAAAACCCAATCGTTCCATATTGTGTAGTGCTTGGGCATTTGATAAATGTTCATCTTACCCCAAACAGGTTCGTTTTTTTCATTTAGTGAATTAATCCTCTGAATTAACTCATCTCTTGTAGATTTGTCAAATATCGTTTTCAATTGTCAAAGTTGTTTAAAGGCTGCAATGAAAAGTAGTTTCCTGAATCATCTTTAAAAAATGCTTCTGTACCATAGAATTCCTTTGTAGGTGGCTTAATAAATTCTACTCCCTTTTCTTTCAGTTCTTCGTATGTAGCGAAAATGTCATGGCAGGTCAATACACCACAACCAAATACTCCTTTCTTGATAAGGTCAATTAATGATTCTGCAACTTCTTTAGGAAACATTTTGCTTACTTTGACTGGAAACAATACAAGCTGTAAGTCTGCTTGCTCTGGTGGTGAAACCGTCAGCCAACGAGTATCTGGCCCCATGGGTATGTCGTCCACAAGTTTGAAGCCTAATTTATTCACATAAAAGTCATAGGCACTATCTTGGTCTATGACATGAATATTTGTAACGGTCAATTTTGTTATCATTGCTTTTTCTTATTAATTGTTAAACGCAATGCAAAGGTGAGCAATGATTTATTTCTTGGCATCTTCAATATTGCTATTTTTTGTCCAACCATGCAAAAATGAATAACAACCTGGTACAAATGATAACGGCCGTGCTTGTATTTCAATTTTCCTTTCCTTGTTGTTGTTCAAAAACTCAGAGGGTGTCTTACCGACAGTTTTGCTAAATAGTCCACTGAATGTGCTTACGCTATCATACCCAACTAAAAAACAAACTTCACTTACGGTTTTGTCTTCTTTCAATAATTGTTGAGCATTTTCAATTCTTACTTTTGTGAGGTATTGGTGTGGGGTCTTTCCGTAAATAGATTTGAAAAGTCTTATAAAATGAAATTTGGAAAAATAGGCTTCGTCAGAAATATTGTCAAGGTCAATTTTTTCAGAGTAGAATTTATCAATATAGAGTTTGGCTTGAACAATTCGCCTGTACAAATAGATTTTTGGATATTGTTCTGGTGTCATTGTCTTGTCAATGTTTGTAGGTTGTCTCTTTACATTCTCCGCCAACGTCCCGGCTATGCGTAGTGCGGGATTTCAAGGCACTTCACTTTCCGTTTAGCAGTTAGTTTATTTAATGTAATTACTTTCATATCAGCACTTTCGCCCGCACTACGTATAGCCATTATTAGGCAATCGTACTTTTTTTTTGTCCGTCTGTCAGCGTTGGCAAAGAGTATGGCTTTTAGGGTTGGCATTTTACTTTTTCCAGTCAAATTTTAATTTTCCGCAACCACATCTAATTTTACTCTCAACATTGTCGTAAAATTTTAAAGAAAGAAATTTATCGCAATCCGAACAATAAAAATTACGGATTAAGCCACTAACATCCTCCCATATTGCTTCTAAATCTTCAATACTTTCTTGAAAGCTATTATCGTGCGAAGTCGTATTTCCAATAAACATAGGCATTCCTTTTATTTTCGGAATATCAGCTTTCTCCTTTAGTTCTTTGCTAGTGCTTGACAACTTACTTTGGACAGCATCTAAAAGTTCAGGTGCCATTCTTTTTTCGTTTATGTCATTATTTCTATAGGCTACTTTTGCTTCTATTTCCAGAGCAACTCTTTTCATTACTCTTTCTGCGTAAACTCGAATATCGTTTCCTAATCCATCAGTGTTTTTATCTTCTATTTTTTTCTTAATTCTATCTTTGATATCAGCAATTCCTCTCTCAATTCCAGTTCCATTATCTTTTGTCCATTTAAAGTAATTAAGAATCCAACCTTTGCTTTTTACTTCACTAGATACTAATTCAAAAAATTCTTTTTCGTGGGTTAAAAGAATCACTTGAAAGTCAGAAAACTTTGTTGCTAGTAATTGAGCAAATCTATATCTGTGGGAACGGTCAAAACTAGAAATCACATCATCTAATACGAAAAACTTACTTTCCTTATTAAACGCTCTTACAGAAGCTAGAAAGAATGACAGACCTAAACAGTTGATATGGCTTTCACTCAAATAAGCAATTGGTGGTGTATGGGTTTCATTAAAGAAACTGTATTCAATTGTAATTCCAACAAGTTCATCATTCTTTTTTAAAGGAACTAACTTTATATCCTCAACATTTTCGTTGGGATTCATCGTTGTATAGAAATCATTGATGTCATTTGAGAACATTGTTAAAAACACATTGAGAGCTTCTTCTTGTCTTTTAATGAAATCTTCGTAAAGTAGTTCAAATGTCGCTTGTTGATTAGCTAAAACACTTTGTTCTTTTTCTATTTTCAGATATTCCACATAAGATTTTGCTGATTGAAATAGCTTTGTATATGTTTTAAATTTGAGGTTAGCTTCTTTACTTTCTGTTAAGTTTTTAATTGTCTTAACCAATTCACTTGATAACTCTTCAATTTCTTTTTTGACAAACTTTATTTTTTCTTTGTCCGATAATTTTTCTGTTAACTCCTTTTTTGATTCATCAAGGTGATTGTTCAGAGAGTTTTTAATTTCTTCAACGGTTTCTTTCAGTTCCGTATAATCTTCTTTGCCGAAAAGTTTTTCTGTTAATAAACCTTCAATAGCAGTGATATTTGGCTTAATTGTATTTTGAAGGTCTTTAGAATTAGTAACTACTTTTTCCTTTTCCTTGTTGAGTAATTCTAGTTCTTCAATTCTTAAGTTTAAATCTTGTAAAAGGTCAATTTTACTTTTCTCTTGTTGGCAAAGCGGACAGTAATCGTCTTCGACAACATCTTTTGTTAGAATTGATTTCCCTTCTTGTAATAATGAAAGAAGCTGTAAGTTTTTAACCTTTTCTGGGTCTTTTTTTAAGGCGTCAAAAGAATCGTAAAAAGTGCTATAACTGTTATTGATATTATCGATATTTCCTTCGATTTGTGATACTGATTCTTTTATTTTAGTGTAAAAGTTAATTTGATTTAAAAGTTCTGAATCCTCTTTACTTTCAATTTTTTTAAGAACAGTATTTATATCCTTACGAGATTTAATTTCAATTCCTAAATTCAGAGGTTTTATTAATTTATTTGCTCCATCAAATAGTTGCTCGTCTGTGTAAGCATTTTGTCCTAGATTTTCAAGTATTGTACTTTGTTGAACATTTTTAAGATTGTCATAATTTGCAGACTTAATATTACGTGCGATTCTTGCTCCGTTTTTTTTGAGTAAATCTCTAATATTCTGTACTTCTGCAAAACCAATGATGTTTTGTAACTCTTTTAGTTTATCTGTTTTTCCAGCAATAATGAATTGAATTAAATCTCGATATCGAAGTATTAATCTTTCAGAAAAAGATGATTCAATAAATTTTTTAAAATCATCAGTATCATTAGAATTAAAGGTTTTTAATGAGTGATCTAAAGACTTTTTTGAATCTAGTTTATTTTCGTCAAAAGTTAGTTCGATAAAACTATCTTCTGTTTCAGGAATAAAAATGTTTCGCAAAGCGTCACGCCCTTTTCTTCTTCCAATTTCTTCGTTTGATAGGTGTTCAATTTTATCATAAAAAAACCATTCAAAAGAATCAGTTACAGAACTTTTCCCAGTTCCATTATCTCCGTAGACTAAAATTGATTTTTTATTCAAGTCAAGAGTTAATGGTTCTTTAACTCCTCTCAAGCCGTTTATTTTGATTGTTTTAATTTTCGCCATCCTCGTTTATTTTTTTTGGCTTAATGGCTTCTTGCTTTAATTCTTCTAACGCATTTTGAATATTGCTATCAGTAAATTTGTTATCGCCATATAATTCAATCAACTTGTTAACTGTACTTCCGTCTACACCTTCAAGGATTAATATTTCTGCGAAGAACTCGTCAATAACGTCTTTTCCGCTTTTGATTTGGTTATCCATATTTTAGGTTTTTAGTCAAAATATTGCCAATCAATTATGAAATTGGCTTTTAGTTTTTTATTTAAAATTTCGTAACCCGATTTATTGTTGCAAATTGGATAAACACCATATTTTTCTACAAAATCAAGTATAAAATAACTTTCTAGGTCTTCAATTCTGTACGACCAAAAATTGCGAAGCATTTCAAAATTTATATAAGTAAGAAATAATTGTTCTCTTTTCCTGTAATTTACTAATCCAAGATTTTTACTTTTTCCGTCAAAATGTCCCGTTAATCTGCTTCCAATACTATTTGTTTTCTTTTCACTCATTCCAATGTATAGCAATCTTGATTTTTGAAAAGGATATTGAATTAATGTTTTTTCGGAAAATATAAAATATAATCCTGCTAGACCCTTCAGAGGTTTTATGTTCTGTAATTCAAAGGTTTTTGGTGAGTCAAAAAATATTTTTAATTCTGTCGGCTTTTCGTTAATCATTCCATTTTACTAATTTATTGTATTTTCAAGTTATTCGATTACGGTTTTTCTCACTGTCATTCGAGCCTTGGCAAAAAACAGCTCTTTTGTTTTTTTTCAGCGTTGACTTTGCGTGTCGGCAAAAACCAAATGTGCTGTTTGTGCTGTGGGCTTTTTGTATGTTGCCCAACGGTTTGCAGATTTGCGATGGGTGGGCTTTTCAGTACAAATGTTCATGCGGAGCACAAAACTTTCGGCTACCACAAAACTGTTAAGCGGAGACGAAACCCCGCCTATTGCCAATGTGCTGTTATAGCCAGTAAATTTTGCACTATCCTTCATTTATAATCGTTCTTATTTGGTCGCATGCGTCACTAACTGCGGATTGTAAATTTGTATTTGTCGGGTCGTAGTCCAAGCAAGTAATACCGAGAACGTCTGTCATAATTTTTATGTCCACGCCTCTCGGAATAATGAAAAAAGCTTTCTTTCTGGTGTGTCTACCGAGAAACATTCCATATTCAAAAATTACATTATCTCTCGGTATCTGAGAAATTTGTCCTCTAGTAAATACCTTGTCGTCAGGAGTGAATACAAAAATTCCGTATTCATATTTTCCTAACATGTTTTCTAAAACTTCGATGTATGCTTGCCCTGGTCTGTCAAACAATCCGTCTGCCCAAGTGTCAACATGTGCGTCAAATTTTAAAGCTGTTTTAATTTTTCTTGCTACGTCAAGTCCCTCTGTCGATGAGCCAATAAATATTTTTCTTTTATTACTTTCTGTCACCTCAACTGCGTTTAGCATTGTCCCTGACTTTGAAAGCAAGATGTCAATGGCGTGCAATTGGTGTTCTGAAAATGAATATTGTCCATTTATTATTTCACGCCTACAATCGTCACAGATCGCATTTGGTCGCATACTTTTCAGTATGTCTTTTTTTTGTTGCATGAAGTCAAAAAGGCATCCATTTTTTGAAGGAGTGTCGTGATTAAATTTATCTTTGAGTATGAACTTCAATATTCCTCTTGCAAAGTAATAAAGGAAATAAGAAGTCATTTTTTCTTTTGGGATTATTGTGGTGGCAACGTTATTTGTCGTCACTACTGATATTCCATTTTCCAAATCAGAGTCCGCAAACAAATTTGTCCAACCATTTCCTTTGAGTGGTGAATTAGTATAGAAGCATATATAGGGATAAAATCCTTTTAGAGCTTTCTTTGTTTCAAATGCTTTCGGCAAAAACTCTGCACTGTCGATTTCTTCAAAATTTAAAAACTGAAACTTACGGTTTATCTCACTCGGCACTATGGCAAATAAAAATTCGCTTTGAATTCCATTAGCAATCGTAATTGCATTTTCAAGTTCTGAATTGAATTCCGTGTTAAAGTTTACTATGTCTAAGGGAAGTTTACTCATGTGTCGTCTGTCTTTATTTATTGGCTATAACATCCATATTTACCCAATTGCGTAAATATCTCATTTAGACGTAATTAACATTTTGTTAATAAATAATTGATTATCAAAAACATATCCATGTATAAGCATTTGTTGTCGGTTTAAGAATATTAATAGGCAGACCGTGTGGCCATTAAACTATTACGAAGCTAAGCAATAAACACAAGAATGGCAAAAACCAAAAAATAATATCTAAAGTATTTATCTGGCGGTAGGCGAACACATGAAAACCTACCGCTAAAACAATCACTGCTTAATCACCAAGACATTGAAGGTAATACCCGAAGGCATGGCGGTACCGTCTGTGAGGTGAATCTCCCAGTTGCCGCCATTCCAAAAGGTGGCAAACTGCTTATTGAGGTAGGTACCGTCGGTGTATTCGTAGGTCACTATCAAGATATCGGTGGCGGCATTGGCCATGGTGGTATTCACTATTCCGAATTTGTTTGCTAAAATATAGGTTGGTGAAGTTACTATTTTGAAGGCAGCCTTACTGGTTCCCGAGACTTTTATGCCCCCTGTAATATCAACGGCCGGGCCCAAATTTGTGCTATTCACGATTCTAACTGTAGGGTTAGCGGCCGAAGAGTTACTAGCATCTACAGATATATTAGGGCCATTGAATACTTTTGCTTGGCCGCTTACGTCGAGTTTTGCGGTGGGCGTGGTATTACCGATGCCCACGTTGCCATCTTCTGTAATAAGGGCATAGCCACTGTTTGACCTGAAATACCCACCCACTCCAGATTCAGAAAAACCATTTACGCCTCTGTAGGTATCAGAATTGCCATAGACGCCATTGCCGTCCACGGATTTGCCTGCCACACCAATGTTAGTTCCTGCCGCCTCTCCATAAACCCCGATGGCCGACCGACCGAAGCTCGAAAAACTAATTGGAGTGGTGCCAGTGGCTTCCCCTTTCACCGCAGCGAAATAATACGGCGGATTGGAACCAAAAACATTAAATGGATAAGCTGTGGTAAGAACTCCTTTTATTGCTACTGGTGAATTATCGTAGGCCGATGTATTGGTTATGGTCAGGAGTGAACCCGCATTGTTTAGCGTATTGGTGGACGGTAGTTGAATTACTCCAGCCGTGTTGGCCCATGCAGAGCCATTGTAATACCAGTTGCTGGCGGTGGCGTTATTATAGACCATCATGCCTTTTTGTGGCGAGGCTATGGCCGAAGTAATGGCCGTCAAATCGGCATAGCGGGGTAGTTTGATACTTTTAGGGTCTATTTCGGCAGCCTGCTGGGCAAAAGCCGAGAAATGTAAGATGGTCAAAATCAATAAAGTAGCCTTTTTCATGGTAGTAGAATATTTTGGTTAGAATGACACATTACAAATTTAAAAAAAATGATTTATTTTCCAGTATGTGTTGGTATTCAGTCTTTTAAAATTTTCCTAGGGCTGTATACTCCATTTATACTATGAGATATACTTAATAACCAAAGTTGATTTTCTCTTCCGAAGCACCAAATTCAACTTAAGCCTGCGATAAAATTGTGGTTGATTTTCTCAAACTTATGTAAAATCACATCTTGACATTGGCTCCGTCGATGTTGACATCGGCGATGTTGCGTTTGACATTGCCTCCGTCAATGTTGACATCGGCAATGTTGTCCTTGACATTGGCTCCGTCGATGTTGACATCGGCGATGTTCATCTTGACATTGGCTCCGTCGATGTTGACATCGGCGATGTTGCGTTTGACATTGGCTCGGTAAAACAGGAAATATTCAATGAATCCGTATTTCAGGAGGCCCATAAACATCAAACAGCCAGAAACCGAGGCTTCTGGCTGTTTGGGAGATAATTTTTCAGGAACTTTAGTTCACACAGCCCCCTATCTGTGCACTAAAGGCAATACCCGCTTTGGGTTTTACCTCAAAACCCGGGCTCAATAATATGGCCCGCTCAGAGGTATATCGTTCCTCGGTTTCGTTGATCACTTTTTGAGTACTAGTAATCAATTTATAGGCATATTCGTTTTTGTTCTGGTCGTTGAGATTGTTACCTGTCAAAGTGAGGAAATCTGGCTTACGAGCAAAGCTGGCAAAGGCTGGCAAAGAATAGCAAAGTTGGCCTTGTAATAGAAACTTGCCCGAAATAGACAGGGTGTCGCTTACGGTGGTGATGAAAGACTGAGAGCTAAGACCGTTGGACCATAGAAAACTCGTGGCATTAGAATTTCCATCAACAAACTGGTTCAAAGGGTCTGTTACTGCATACTTCGGCTTTTTCATCATGACCAGTATTTTGGAATTTTTACAAAAAGGCACATCGCTGTTCCGAAAATTACATTTGTCGAGCGAATGTATGACAGAGTAGAACACACCATTGGCCGATAATCGTGAATACAAAGGTAAACAGCGGCTCTGGCCCGAATTTATCAAGGCACCTATCAAAAGACTCCCCGAAGACGTATATTCCAGCAATTCTGTATTGTCGTCGTTTAGGCAATGTCCGATGGTTTTATCGGTTACTCTGTTGCCATTTTCGTCTATTTCTAGCAGCCATGTGTCGCGTGTTTGGGTAGGACTAATAGCCGTTGGCCCCAGACTTTGTCGCTCAAAACTCTGAGTAGAGGCAGTGGTAGTACCATAAAGCAAAAGGTTGTTTTCGAGGCTCAGACGGGCATTGCTCAGTATCTCGTCCTTGTTACTACCCAAGGTTTTGTCCCAAACGATATTGCCCAAATTATCAATTTTTAGCACCCAGAAATCAGACGTACCTGCACCCCCTCGACTTGCCTGAGACTTATTGCCCGAAATACCGCTGAACGAATGCCCTGTCAGCAGAATATGTCCGTCTGGAAGCAAAATGGCCTTTCGGGCTGTTTCGTCTTGGTCGCCACCATAGGTTTTTTGTCTTAAAATATTCCCGTTGGCGTCTATCCAAACGGCCCAGTAATCTTGTCCACCAAAATTTCCAGATGTTTTGTTGTCGCTTACAGGTGAGTTGGAGTTGCCAAAGAGTAAAAATTCGTTCTCACTAATTTTGAGTATAGACTTGAGGGTATTGGTAGCATCACCACCATAGCTAAACTCGGCAAGTTTATTCCCCGAGGCATCGGTTTTGATGACTATGTAGTCTTTCAAACCCTTGAGTGAGGTGGTTTTATTGCCCGAAACCACCGATTGCGTGCTACCGGCAAACAGCATCTGTCCATTGGCCAGCGTGGCCATATCGGCAATGTTTTCGTTGTTATTTCCACCAAATCGCCTGTCCCAAATTTTGGTGGAGGTATTGAGATCGTAATAGATGGCCCACATATCCTCTAAGCCGTTGGACGCAGTACTCACGTCGCCCGAATTGGCACTCCTAGTAGAGCCAAACAATATAAACTTACGGGGTTCTATTTCCTTCATTCCCCAGAAAAAATCGGCATCACTGCCACCCAGGTAGTGGTGTTGTTTGCCACCATACATCGTTTCGGTGATCAAAAAATCTGCCGAACCCTTGTGCTCAGAGATATTGTTGGAAGGATTGTAAAGCGTACCAAAAGTGTATCCAAAGAAAGTATTGTACCCAGAAAAAAGCGGCTTGGAAGCCATGTAAACGTGGTTGCCATAGGTGGTAGAGTAGTCATACATTCTGAGGTTGGTGAAATCTGGCGAGCATGGCAACAGAGCATAAGTAAGCTCTGGCTCAAAACCCGAATTTGGTTTAGAAAGTACCGTTTTGGGGTCACTAGACAAGCCTAAGCATGCCCCTTCGCAGGTTACGGTAAAATTGAAGGTTCCTGAAACTACATAAAATGCTTGGCTACCATTGGCCTCTAAACCTGTGGGCCATTTATATCCTTGGCTACAACCTGTGGCTGTAAACCTGACGGTATCGCCTCTACAAAACTCGGTGTTGAGGTTTTGCAACGTACTTATTACAGGCACCTCGGAGTTGCTATTTGCAATAAAACTGAGCGTAAGTGCATTGGAAGATATATTCTGACAACCATCAAAACTCCCCCTAAGAGTGTAGACACCGGGCACACTTACGTTGCCCAACGTGGTAGATATGGCTCCATTGATGGGCTGGTTATCTCTAAACCAATTAAACTGAACGGGTTCTTGGAAATTATCATTGGAGGTAAAACTAGCCGTGAATCCATTGCAAAGCAACAATTGACCGGGTGAGGTCTGCGGTCCGATGCTGATATTGAGTTGTTTGTTCTGTACTATTACGCTATCCATTTCAAAGCTATTGCACCCTGAAGGGAAGCTGCTCACTTTCATGACACCCTTAAATATACCCGGTACCGTGGTGTTCATATTGCTCAGATTTGAGTTTGAAAATAAAAGGGTATCGTTGCGATACCAATCAAACACTGCCCCAGTTACACCTGTGGGCAATATAGATATGGCCGAGTCTATTTTTATAACAGTCGACTCGTTGCAGTACATGGTGTTGTTGGGCTGATTGGAGCTGAGTCTGAGGTTAGTCCCTCCAAGTATATTGATAGACAGCGGATTGGAAGAAACATTTTGACATGCTCCACCAGTATTGAGTCTGGCAGTGTAAACACCTGAAATTGTGGCAAATATAGAATCTTTGGCGATGTTGCTTATCAGCTGGTTGTTGAGAAACCAAGTGATAGAACCACCCGTTCCGTTTTCTCTGAGGGCCTTGAGCTTAAGCGTATCATTACACGATAATACGCCCTCTGGTGCAGAGATGGTTAAGCCACTACATTTGGTAAAGGTCTTATTGGCCACTATACTCCATTTGCCCAGGGCATCTTTGGCCCTAACTACAAGGCTATGGTTGCCCAAGGTAACACCCGACGGAACAGCAAAAGTGTGGCTTTGTGACACCAAAGTACCTGGACTGATAGGAATATCGGTAGCTAAGTCAAAGCCTGGATCGTTATCAATAAAATACTCCATCCTCACAATATTCGGTCGGCTTGGTGTAACTTCTGTTTTGAAGAAATTTTGAGAAAAGACCACGCTCCATTTCCCTGAAGCATCTTTGGCTCGTATAAATAGTTTTTGAAAGCCATTGGGAAGATTAGCTGAAAGTGGAACACTTACTGTCTGAGTTGTCGTAAGACCTGCTGTTACGGGGACCTGGATACCATTTCCAAAACCGGGATCTGTATCAATGAAGTATTCGAGTTTGGTGATATTAGAAGCGGAACTTTCTAAACCAATTTTGAAGAAATTCTGACTTTGTACCATCGACCATCGCCCGTTGCTATCTTTGGCTCGGATGTAAATTTTATGTATGCCATCATTAAGACCTGAAACAAGAGGAATACTAAGATTGGCATTGGCGGTGCTTGTACCTGAAAAAGGCACTAAAATTCCAGCTCCATAACCCGGATCGGTATCAATAAAATACTCTATTCGTTGAATGGTCTGGGCCGATAGATTCCCCAGCCATCCCAACAAAAGGAAGCTTATTAAAATTTTTTTCATGGCTTTTTAATTGTTGCTTTGGATCGTGATGCTGCCTGTCAAGCCTGATGCTGTAGAGCCTGTAGTGCTCAAAAAGAAGTTGGTAATCACCGGGATAGGTGCTTGGCCGGATAAGCGGTAGGGGTTACTTCCACCAAATGGGCCAATGTCCTGACCAGAATTACCTGCCAATAGTGCTGGTGAACCCGATTTTAATTTAAATCTATTTTCACGTATCGGATTTGTTGAATAGGGATTGGCCACAACGAATAGGTCAGCCATATCTACACCTTCTATGTTATTGTTAATTCCAGCAACTGGAAATGTAGTACCTGTCCCTACTTTTATGCAATGACTGAAACTATTTGTAAGAGGGCAGTTCGCTGGTATGGTATTAACAATACAATTCGTAAAAGTACAGTTAGTTACAAATGAATTAGACAAAGAATGTATGTAACATTGGTCAAACTGAGTAAAGTTTACAGTTTGAATAAATTCTCCAATAATACAATTTCTTACAATGTTATTAACACCGCTCCCGAAAATGGATCCTGCATTTCCAAAGAAACATTCTTCAATGATGCAATTGGCAGAACCAAATTGTAAGTCAGCATCAAACATACATCTTTTTACCCTGATTTCGTTGGCGTTCAGGTTAGCATTTGAGGTACACCTTATGCCCATTATTTGGGACTGTTCAGATCCAGTTAAAAAAGTAAAGTTTCCAAAGGTGCTTTCAAGGACGGTATAAGGCAATGGGTTTACTTGACCTGTGTTTATTCCGATTTCATATCCATTGCCGATGATTATTAATCGCTTTGTTACTGCTGGATTTCCGTATGTTAAGGTGGAGGGTTCTACATAAATTGTATCACCATTGACCGCGGCACTTAAAGCCTGAGCGAACGCATCTGAAGAGCCATTGGTTAAAGTATTCACAAAAACCAAACCTGGTACTGGAGTAGTGCCTACCTGATTCGTTACTCTCCGAATAGTGGCTGAGGCACTTCCTATCACTAAAAATGCAATTAAGGTAAAAACTGTCTTTTTCATGAGTTTAAATATTTGATTGTTTGTATTTTATTCAAAAAGATTCAACAACTTAGGAATTTAATATTTGTATGGACTGAAACAAATCGTTCCGCTTTCTTCTGGAAATGACACACTGCATGTCGTTAATCAAAAAAGCATTAGAACCTTCTACATACTTCAAAAACTGTGTATTAATCATAGTAGAGCGGTGAATCCTTACCATGTTTCTGAAAGGCAAGAATCGTTCTTCTAGTTTTTGAATATTGGTGCTGACTATGATTCTTTTACCGTTTTTGAGATAAAGAAAAGAGTAGCTGATATCCGCCTGAATCATTACGATTTCGGTCGGAGGAAACTCTAATCTTGAGCCCACATGTACAGAAGTGAACGGAGCAATGCTCTCCGTAAAGTTTTTGGTGAGTTTTTTTCTTGATGTTTTCATGATTTCTGATATTATTTTTTTCTACAAGAGTGTCAAAAGAATCAGTTTTTTGCAAAACAGTTGGTAGCCTCTATGATTCTTCCTGAGAATCGGGTGCCAGCAGTATTGTCGGAGTTATTGAAGGCAATGGAGCCAGTAGCGGAAGATCCTTGCACCGTTGGGGCTACTTTTTGGCCTGCCGTCAGCTGAACGATGGCGGTAAATTTTTCAGTTCTTTCAGTTGTGCTCACTGGAGCCAAAGAAGCGAAAAGCTGTGTAACTGGCTGATTTGAGGCATTTACCGTGTAAATACCTAAAGAAAAACCAGAAGCCGAGACAAAAGTGCCGACGAAGTCAAATTGATAGATACCGTCATAAGGAGCAGTGAAAGTGTGAAAATCATTGTCACCAGTAATGTTTACAAAATTGGAAGTGTTGCAAATATCAAAAAGCTCTACTGTGAAAGGCAAAAACTGCACAGATCCACTAGGAATACTCGCCTTTAGGCTTCTGGTGGTAGAAAAACTACATTTTGAAATGCAGGCACCGTCGCCCCATTTCGCATTTCCGGCATCGTCGGTGCTGAACAATATTCGACCGGTCTTTTCATTTATATTTTTCAATTCTATGTTCCCGGTGGTTTTAAAAGCAAAGCCAGTGGCATCAGTATTGGTTATTGAAAAGGCTGTGGCAGGATTTGAAATACCGTCATTATATGGCAGTGAAAGAGAAAAGGAGGGTAAAGACGCCCAAGTGGCATTTCCGCTAGCATCGGTCCGTAGATATCTGCCCGAAATCGCTCCCGTAGGTAATCTAAGGCCTCCTTCTATGTAGGCTCCCCCACTTACTTGTAACTTTTGACTGATACTCGATATATCCGTCTGGTTTCTATTAATGCCGAATCGGCCGTCTTTCAAAACCATCAAGGCATTGGATCTCAACACGTTGGAAGAGCCATTGCCGATTATAAAAAGTGGGTCGGTATTGACCCAAGTGGTATTGGAGCCCGTTGGTAGGACATTATATGATCCAAAAGTAGAAGTACCGTAACCGCTCATTTGTAAGCCCCAACCCATGCCATAGTTATATTGGCCAGCTAATGCATTTGAATTTTGACCCAATAAAATTGAATTGCTAGTTGCATCTTCCATATTGCTCAATATACCTAATCCAAAGTTTCTTGTACCTCTCACTACTACTGATTCTCCAAAGGCTAATGTGTTACTGGATCCATCTGCTATGGCTCCCTCACCCATCGCTATGCCTCCTCTCGACCTCGACTCAGAATTTAGCCCATAACAAAAACTAAACAAGCCGATGTTCTCAGAAACGAATCTAACAGAGCCGTCCGAAGTATTAAAAGTACCCCCTTGAAACGCACTTCGCGAGGGTATCCATGCCATTCGAGTGCCGTTGCCCGATGTTGGAGAAGCCGGAGGGTAGCTTGTATTGTCAGCTCCAATGGGAAGTGCCGAGGCAAATCTTGACCAAAAACCGTTGGAATTTGTATTCTCTATAAAACCCAAAGTTTGTGTCCAAAGTCCTCCTCCTCCGGATGGACTCTGCCAACTTGCATTACCAAGGGCATCTGAAGTAAGTACTTTCCCTACCCCTTCATTGTGATTTTTGATTCTCAGTTTAGATTTCACGATGGCCGAGTCAGGTCTAATATCTACTTGAGCATTTGCGGAATAGGTAATGGTCAATAATAAAAGAATAAATAAACGTCTCATAGCTTTACTTTTGTTTAATACAAAGCTATTGCCAATTATTGAGCGGCGGTACTACTAATGTTAGTAGGTGATTTTGAGGAAATTCGGGGTAAATACAATTAGAAATACAGAATAAACCAATCAATTATTCAGCAATTTCCCTTTTTCGGCCATTGGCTTTTCTTCCTCTACTTTTATTGGATTTTGAAGGGCCCATTCGTCTTTTCTTGTGCCAGTTACTTGCCACGAGACTTCGGTATTGGGTGTAGAAGTTTTTATTTCGAAGGTATTCTCTTTGATTTTCTTTGAAACGATGGCTTGGGCAAATTCTCCTATAACCGTCAGCTGATATCTAAAATCGGTATTTAAAGCCTCAAAATACGATGGAAGCGATACTTTGGCCACTCCATCACTATCGGTGGTGATATTTCCGCTGTATATGTTTATCATTTCTGGACTTTCTACAAAGCTGTGTGAAAGATATTTGTTCAGAGGATCCTGCGGATGGTCAATTTTGAATGTCCCGCCTGCTTTGGAGAGATTACCAGCAATGTGAGCGGAGCCCTTTACCAATAATCCGTATCCGCCTGGAGTACTCAAGGCGTCTATTATTACACCATTTCCAAAGTTCCTGCTATAAACCACCAACTTAGCGTCCATGCTTTCGGTGGTACCAATCATAAAATTATCCAGTGGCTCTTCGCTCGTGAATAAGGCTCCGCCGTTCAAATGCAGTGGTCTCAGAGGATTGCTGGTGCCAATTCCGATTTTGGGCGTCAAGACTTTGTCTTTCTCCAGCTGAACGAATTGCGAAAATGCCTTTATCTGGCAAAAAAACAAAAGCAACAATATTGATTTTTTCATTTTTTAGAAGGTAAAAGGTATATTCTTTACAAAATCCCAACCTGAGGTATGATTAGAAACTACCGTACCCGCCGGACCATAAGTTTTATATTCAAACGCAAACTGATTTATCCAAATATCAATTTCATGTGAACCACCACCAGATTCATTGGCACGGTATCTTATGGCATTGATAAATGCATTTCTAATTTTTATGGTCATATAAATTTTACCTCCATTTTTATACTGGAATATATTCATGTTGATGGGCACATCAGAAGTGAAAAATGTACTCCAGATTTCAGGGCTGAAACCATCTTCTTCAATTTGTAATTTTATGGATCCAGGTAAAACTTTGTTGTTATTTGACTGAAAATCATATTGAGCAGACAATACTTGAATTAAACCCGTTTTGCCATCTGTTAGGGTTGTGGGCCCAACGATTGTTGGATTCACAAAACTTATATAAGTATCAGTCTGCTGAGCTTTTGTGCCTAAACTAAGGGCAACAATTAATAATGTAAATAATACTTTCATGGTGTAAATAGTAATTTATTGATTCCTTTAGAGGGTCTCCGTGCAAGGCGTACCATTTTTTATATCGAAACAGGTTTGATTCACACCCACTATGACACCGCTCGTGTTAATCTTGCTCACGGCATATATAATTTTGTCATAATTTAGTGTCAATAGGTATTCGGGTATTTGTGCTGTTAGCACATAGGATAACTGTTTTACGTTAATATTAAAAAGTTTAATATGTACTATTTCAGTCTGTGTGGGGCTGTTTTTATCCATAAAAAGATCTAAGGTGGGTAATATGCTCCCCTTGTATATTCTTTCATGCCATTCGGTTATGGACTTATCTATGGGCAGTTCTATTTCAATAGGCTGAAAATCAGCCGCTTTAAAGTCTTTCTTGATACCCGTGCCACCTATATAAATGGCCTTGGATGACGAAAACGCAAAGGAATAAATTCTGGTATTTTTGGCTTTGGGCTTTTTTGTAAACGATGTCCTAGTGTCAACATTCACATTAGATTCCCCGTCTACTTTGGGAATATCCATGAAGAAAGAATATTGACCGAATCCTATAACCGGCAATAGGAAAAGAAATGCAAGGAAGGTTTTTCTCATGGGCACAATTGATTACTTCACAAAATTATACCCCGAACGAATGTTGAAAACCTACTAATGTTAGTAGGTAACCTTAAGCCATCTTACGATACTTGTTGCGGTACTCCAAGGGAGTCAGGCCAGTTATTTTCTTAAAAGTTGTTCTGAATGCCTTATTGTCCGAGTAACCGACATCCATCATTACTTCGTTGATGTTTTTGCGGCTATTTTCGAAACTCCGTTTGGCGGTTTCTATTTTTACTCTTTGTATATACTCCAGCACCGAATTGTTGGTGGCTGCCTTAAATCTTCGCTCAAAACTTCGCCTTCCCAGAGCCACCAAATCGGCCAATTCTTCTACAGAGAGCTTGTTTTCGATGTTTTTTTCGATGTATTCTTGTACTTTCTGAATTTCTACATCCTTGTGTTCTTTTTGGCCTTGAAAAATCGCAAAGGACGATTGATTGTTCCTGTCAATATCCACAGCAAAGTATTTCGAAGCCAATATAGCCGTTGGTCGGTCAGTATATTTTTCAACTAGATGTAAAAGCAAATTCCAGTATGAATTGGCCCCGCCACTCGAATAAATGCTGTGTTCTTCTGTGATTATACTGCCGTCTTGCACTTCTACAAACGGAAACATCCGCCTGAATTCGTTCACAAATCCCCAATGGGTGGAGCATTTTTTGCCGTCTAAAAGGCCAGTCGAGGCCAAAAGAAAGGCTCCAACACAAAGCGAGGCTACTTCAGCACCTTGTTCTTTTTGCTTCAAAATCCAAGGAATAAAGTCGGCATTGGCCGCGATGGCAGTGCTCATGTCGCCAAATAAGGCAGGAATAATGACCAAGTCTGAATCAAATTCTTCGCTGATAAGTCGATCAGCAAAAACGCTGAAACGACCCTCATTGAGTTTTGTTTCGTGATTGAGCCCGACTAGTTTAACATCGAACAAGGGAGCCTGCCCAGCAATTTGTAAAAATTGATTGGCCGCACTAAAACAATACTGCGGGTCAGCTATGGCCTGCATAACCGACTGTTCTGGAACAAGGATACTTACTTTAATCATGAGCCAAATATACCTAAATTTCCAATTTGACGCAAAACACCCCTTTATTGTCTCTATGAACTGCTTTGATTTTCGAAACATCCTTCTATTTTTGCGAATATTCTTAAAAATAAAGCAAGATGGAAACAACAAAAATAACCGTAGAGGTGAACATAAAAGCTTCTCCAGCATTGGTTTGGGAATATTTCAATGCTCCAGAACACCTCACCAAATGGTGTGCAGCTTCTGTTGACTGGCACATGCCAAGTGCCTCCAATGACTTACGCGTAGGAGGAGAATTCAACAATCGAATGGAGGCCAAAGATGGTAGTTTTGGATTTGATTTCAAAGGTACCTACACCGAAGTAACCGAATTTTCAAGAATTAGCTACAACATGGAAGACGGTCGTACCGTGGATATTTTCTTTGTGAAGAATGGTGACACCACTGATTTGAAAGAAATATTTGACGCAGAATCTGAAAATCCAGTAGATATGCAAAAAGCGGGCTGGCAAGCTATTTTAGACAATTTCAAAAAATACGTTGAAAGTTTGTAAAAAATGAAAGTTCTTGGTCATAACAAACCGAGAACTCATTTTAAGCTATAAATGGCTTTCCGGCTAAGGCCTGAACCATAGTAAATACCACAAAAAGGAAGTATAGAACAGAAAGCATCCATACCCACTGCTTTGCTTTCTTTTGATTTTCAATACTTTGCGAAACAAAATATCCAATTATTGGAATCAACTGCAAAGAGTGTATGCCAAAAAAATGTGCTACCCGTAAATCACCAAACAGGGTACTCCAATTGAGCAAGGGCAGCCCCTTCGCTCCTATTTCGCCACCTACATTGTGCGAATTTATTCCGCTCATGTAGCCCCCAAAAAAGCTGAATATCACAAACATAACGAGTCCGATTTGAACAGACAAGGCGAAGGAATCACTGATAATGACGGTCTTTTGTATTATAAAACGTATGGTTAAAACCAGTGTAGCTGTTGTCAGCCATACAATCATGATACCCATTAGAGCATAAAGTATGCCGCCCACAATCTCTGTCTGATTAAAATGCGACAGTTTGCCCCGAAATGCTTGAATGGTAATCACTCCATTTTCGTACAACATTGTCGCAACCGCCAAATAGGTATATTGCCTTACTTTTTGTTGTTTTTCAACATAAAACAATAAATAGGCCATAGACCAAGCATATATCCACGTACTTAAGGCAAACTTTATGGGTTTAACCATGGAGTTAATACCCAAAACTTCGGTGTTATTGACGGTGGCGTAAAGTCCCAACACTACAGCCAAAATCAGAAAAAACGTACCCATTTTTGCCATTAAGGCATTTCTTCGAACTATTTCTTTATAAAAATTCATCGTTACAAATAGTTTAAATTAGACAATATGATGCTAATCAAATTATAAAATTTGATTAAAAAGGAGATTAAAAAAATAAGATTTACTCGCTTAAAGACTTGGTTTTGAGCGACTTTATGATAAAAAATATCAAATAGCCCATAGGGCCAAACATAAACGTGAAAGGCAAGGCCAAGGTATAAAGCCACCTAGAGATACCCAAGGAGATACTTTTGCGAACAATGTAAGCACCAACGAACAAGTCGAAAGCCAAGTAATGAAACCAACCTGCAGCGACGGCGTTATCGTTTTGAAATAGAGCCTTTACATTAGCCAATGTACTGAAGCTGTCGGCACGAAAATCTCCGATGTCTTTCAAAATCAAATAAGCATAAACTACTGAATACAAAACAATTAAACCATTCAAAATACTTACCTGAGTGTATTTCCAGTTCGGTAGAAATATCAACAAAATCCAGCCGATAAGTATGCAGGAATTTCCCAACGAAAAAATTGAAGCAGCATTCATATTAGTCTATAAGTTTAATGGTGAAGGTATTTGTTGTAGGTGAAATTACGACGTTGCAATCGCTAAACTCTGGTTCCGAAAACTTCGGTTTGAAGTTTTTAGAAAAACCAAATGGTTCGGTTGGATATCCCACCAAATTCTTGTCTATCTTTTGGTTTTGATTTTTATCTTGGAAAACCGCAATGGCGTATTCGCCGTAGGGAATATCCGTGAAACTGAGACTCATCTGGCCCGATTGAGTAACTTTCACCTCCTTGGCATAGGTTATGGAGCCCTCCTTCGGAAAAGCACTTCCTTTTTTGTAAAAAGCCACTCGAAGATTACCTTTTACTTGTTTGATATTGGTGATATTTACCACCACATTGGGTTTGTCAACACCGAGAACCCATAAACTCGTAAAAAAGAACGATGTAATAAGATACCTTTTCATAAAATGAATATTGGTTTGATAATGCAAAAATGAACAGTGTTTACAAAATATACATGTCACAAATGTGACAAAATCATTTTTGAGTCAAAGATTTTCTAATTCTACTCAGGGATTGTCTTTCTATGCCCAAGTACGACGATAAATCTGTAAGAGAAATACGGTTAAACAAAGTTGGATTTCGGCTCATGAAGGCCAGATACCGCTGCTCGGCGTTTTGAAACAGAAAACTCTCTATTCGAGATTGTTGCAACACCACCACCTCCTCAGCCACCAAACGGCCATATCGCTCAATGTTCTTAAATTTATGATATCCCTCCTGCATGTCTATGTAGGGCAGATTCACCACCACACAAGGCTCAATACATTGAAAACTAAATTTTGCAGGGTTTTGTCGAATATAAGAAGGGTAGTCTGTTGCGTATTCGTTTTCTTTCGAAAACCATGTGGTGATTTCATTGCCTCTGTCATCCACATAAAACGCCCGCATCAAGCCCGATACCAAAAAACCTATGCTGGTTTGAACCTGGCCTTCGTTGAGATAAAAATCTTTGGATTTATAAACCGAAATACTCAAAGCATCTGCAATGAAGAACAATTCCTCTTCGGTGATCTGTGGACACACGAGCCTATAATGGTTCAAATAAGTTTCTAACTCCTGAGACCTCATGCCTTTTTAGATAAATATTGCTTTACTAATTCTTGGTGGTGAAACACATGATGTATCGTAAAATAGAGCATTTCTCTTACCGTAATTTTGCCCAAAAGTGGATGTGGAAGAATCATCTGATCAAAATCTTGCTCAGAATAACCTCTTAAGTTATTGATTACTAACTTTAAATACCTTCTCAGGGTTTTGAAAAGCTGGACTTTTTGGTCAAAATGAATGGGTTTGGGCAAAAAGGCACCTGTTGCTCGCCCACCCAGCTGAAGTTTTTCGTTATAACGTTGTACCAATTGATCAAATGTTTTTGAAGGTCTATTGGCCTTTCCAAAGACCATCTTCAATGCAAATCTTGGCAACATAAAACCCTGAGCAAGAGGTCTTACCGACAAGACGATATGCTTTAATTGCTGGCCTGCAGACCATTTATCAGACCAAGCGAATTCAAAATCTTCCTGACTCAAGTTATCTAGATAATTGATAAATTGCTCATGATTGGCTTCTAATTTATCGAAAATCTCCTCTTTTTGCATAGCTCCCTATTTTTTATACCAAGTTGAGATTTATTATTCAGATTTCAAAACTTCCTCCAATTCAAAAAAACGCCAATCACCTGATTTTAAATCGTCCAAGTACAAATTCCCAATTCTAACTCTCTTCAAAAGCGTCACTTCATAACCCAGCTTATAACACATACGCCTGATTTGCCGATTGAGTCCTTGAATCAAAACAATCTTGAAACAACGTTCATCAACGGGCATCACTTGGCACGAAAGAGTCATTTTACCCATTATTTCTACCCCAGAACTCATTTTTTCTATGAAAGAATCATCAAAAGGTTTATCCAATTCTACGAGATACTCCTTTTCAATTTTGTGCTCATTGCGAAGTATTTTATCATAAATCCGACCATCATCTGTCAAAATAAGTAGTCCTTCAGAGGCTTTGTCTAGCCTTCCGACATTAAAAACATCCTCAAAGGGAAGAATTTTAGAAAGATTATCTGCTATGGCCTGATTTAGCGTGGTCTCAATGCCTCTTGGCTTGTGAAAAGCCACATATTTGAAATTTTTCGGAGCCTGAATCACCTTATTTTCAACACAGATTTCTTGCTCCGGTTCTATGGTGACATTGGCTGAGGTTATATGTCCATCAATGCTGACTTTTCCCTCAAAAAGCAAGCTCTGAGCCTCTCTGTTGGAGATTTGCAGCTTTTGAACAAGAAAATATTGTAACTTATTTCTAAAACTCAATGCCGTTTTTTTTACAAATATAGTATTTATTGAATATAATTTTATTTCACTTTTTCTGAAACAAATCATTTTATTTCACTTTTATTGAAATAAATGCATTTATTTCATTATTTTTGAAACAAAATATGTCAAAAATGGAGAAAAATATGAGAGAAAATTACTGGATAATCATGGCAGATATAATAAAAAGCACTGATTATGAAGGATTTATATTACAAGAAAAATTCAAAGAAGCTGTAAACTATATAAATAAAAAACTTAAAAAAAACCTAATTTCTCCTCTTACCATAACCCTGGGTGATGAGTTCCAAGGAGTCACTAATAGCCTTAAATACAGCATATTAATAATTTTTCAATTAGAAGAATATTTATTAAAAAATAATGCAAATTTCGCTTTAAGATATGTCATAAATTATGGAAAAATTGACACCCCGATAAATTCCGAAATAGCCTATGGAATGCTAGGAGAAGGCCTTAGTCATGCTCGTAAAATGCTTGAAAATTTAAAAAAGACCGATAAAAAATATGAGATAGAAACCTGTAAAAAAATGAAAAATAAAGCTCTTAATGACGCCTTTGTTATACTTCAAAGCATACAATCTAGGTGGAGTTCTAAAGCAGATAAGGAATTAGTATCGTTGTTTATTCAATACCATGACTACAAGCTCATTGCGGCCAAAATTAAGGTTACTAGATCACAAATTTGGAAAAAAGAAAAAAGTCTAAATATTTCTTCCTACTTTGCCATAAAAAATGTCATCACATACCTTGCTTAATCATGATTTTTGCCACACTTTTTGTTTCTGAGATTGTTTTAGCTTTCTTGTTTTCAGCCATTTCACAAGTTTTCTATAAAAAAGTCGGCCTCGATTTCAAATCGATAGTAAAGGGCATTTTTGAGCGAATATTTCTAGTAGTTTCCCTGTATTTCAATTACCCACATGCCTTAACGTTCTTCAGTGCTGTAAAACTCGCCACAAGACTCAAGCACACCGAAAAATCAGAAGAAGCACAAAACAAATTCAATGATTTCTATCTTTTCGGCAATTTCATATCTGTCATAGTAGCCATTGCCTACGTGGAGTTTTTGAAGAAATACATCTGACTTTATACCAAATTATTCACCAAAGCCTTCGTAATGGCCTCTGTTGCTGAATTTACATGCAGTTTTTTGTAGATGTTCTTTAGATGAAAATTGACAGTTGGAAAACTCACTCCCAAATCAGCCGCAATCATTTTATAACTTAAACCTTTTACCAAAAGCTCCAAAACGTTCTTTTCTCCAGCCGTAAGCTCAACAAAATCAGTCACTTTTGTATTTTGATTCTGAAACATCGTCAATACTTTTCTGGCAATAGATGGCGTCATAGGAGAACCTCCCTGATAAGTATCTATTATGGCATTTATATACTTTTCAGGCGAAGAATCTTTTAGAATATAACCACTTGCTCCTGAGCATATTGCAGCAAAAATTTTCTCATTTTCCTCAAAAACCGTTTGCATACATATCTGCACCTGAGGATACTGCTTCTTGACCAATTGCACCGCCTCTATCCCTGATATACCTGGCATCTGAATATCCATCAGAATCACTTCGGGTTTGTCCCTACGGGTATTTTCAAGGATTTCTTTGGCGTTGGGATAGGCATTGATAAACAGCAAATCTGGGCTACTTCTGACCGTTTCTATCAGCAGCTCACGTATTTCGCTTTGGTCTTCGTATATGTTTACTCTTATCATGGTTGGAATTTTTACAAAATTCGACTTCTTCGTCTCAATATAATACTACTAATTTTAGTAGGCTATTTGGTAATCAAAATAATTTCTGTCCCTTTTTTGGTATTGATTACCAATTGTGCATTCATTTTTTTCGCCCGATCTTTAATGTTCGAAAGGCCGTTTCCAGCATCCATTCTGGTAGTTTCTATTCCTATTCCATCGTCTTTCAGCCTAAACTCCTTGGCTCCTATCATCTTTTTAACCTCAAAAATTACCGTGGTGGCTTCCGAATATTTGGCCGCATTGTTCATGGCCTCTTTAAAAATTAAAAAAATCTCCCGCCGATGTTCCGAAACCACACTTTTTGAATCAAAACCTTCGGGAATCAAGGCCCTAAATTCTATATTTTTAGATTCAAAAATATCTTTTCCAAAGTTCACGATTCTTTCCAGCCATTCTTCCTCTTGGTCATTTTTGGGATTGAGTTCATACACCGCCTCTCGTACTTTACCCAAAATCTCCCTTGACTTCAAAGATATGCGTTCAAAACGCTCAAGAAGCTCATTTTGAGGCAAATCCAGTTTTCTTTTGCTGAGTTCGGTGTACATCGTGAGGCTACTTAAAGAGGCTGCTAGATCGTCGTGCAGATTACCCGAAATCTGATTTCGGAGCATTTGTTGTCTTTCTTTTTCCAACTGATTTTGCCTGAACTTATAACCCAGTGCTACCGAAAAGAGAATGATTTCGAGCATAGAACCAGCCATGATTATTTTATCTTGGTAGAGCGGCTCTATCCAGCCAAGATTTTGGAAGCCAACTATCATGGAAGCTATCACGAGAAAAAACGTAGCCAAACCATAATAGTAGATAATGATGAGTTTTTTGAGATAATAATCGATGGCAATGGCCACGAAAGTAAAGGAAAACATCATTCCAGAGGCTATGGCGAAGTAATTGTGCCAATAACGGAAATAAAAAAGAGAAAGCAAGGCATTAATGACAGACCAAAACAACAATACTCTTTTTACAATTAACCATGGTTTTCCGTACTGCTTTTTCAAATCCAGAAAGGAGTCCGTGAAAAATATCAGGAACACGTTTGAAACAAAAAGGAAAACAATGTAGGCAACTTCGTTGAACCAACTATTAGACCAAACATATTGAAAACCAAACCCATACAAGGTCAACTGAAAGGCCCCGAACAAAATAATATACAGTGAGTAATACAAGTAGGTGAATTCTTTGATGGTAATCCACAAGAATATATTGTAGAGGGAAATAAGAATTATGAAACCCAAATAAATACCCCAAATCAATTTATTGCTACCCAACTGTTCCAAGAGTTCGTTTTCTTCCCAAATGAGAATCGGGAACTTTACATCTCTAGTAGAAGAACCCTTGATATACATAACATAGTCCTGATTTTCAATCATATCCAATTTAAAAATCGGATTAGGCGACTTCAACTCGTACTTGTTTAGGGGAACTTTATCACCAGATTTTTTATACAAAATGAGCTGATTTCGCTCATAGAGCCAGATTTCTACCTGCGAAAGTCGGGGATTATCGAGTTCGAAAAACCAGGATTTATTCACCTTGTTTTTAAATGTAAATCGCAACCAGACGTCATTTGGGGTGTAACTAAAATTCGGAATCAAACCCTTGTAAAGCCTAAACTTGGCCAAGAAATTGGAGTCAGATGGATTGGGTTTATTGTAAAGCGACTTTGAATCAGAAAAATACGATATATTCCTAGGTCGAAGTTTTAGTATTTCTTCAGTCAAAACATTGACATTGTTTTTCCCCACCGTGTTTATATCGGCGGGATTGAAATAATTGAGGCCATTAATCCCGCCAAAATACAACCTGCCATTGGTGGAATCATTGAAAGAACAATAACCATTAAACTCAAAACCTTGGAGGCCATCGTTGATATTGAAAGAGTGGAATTCATTGTTGTTTTTGGGTTCAAACTTCACAATTCCTTTGTTGGTACTGAGCCACAAGTTTTGAAATTTATCCGGCTCAATAGCATAAATAAACTCACTCGGAAGACCATCTTCTCTCGTAATCCATTTTATTTTTTTTGTTTTCAAAGAGATATTCGCTAGACCATTGGAAGTTCCTACCCACAATTCGTCTTTTTGCCTCAAAAAAGATGTCGGAATACAATTCGACATCAACCTATTGATTTTAAACGACTTAAAACCATCGGAAGAAGTTACTTCAAAGAACCCTTCATTATAAATACCTACCATCAGGCTGTCTTTAGACAAAAACTCCAATAAGGTAATCCGTTTATTTTCGAATAAATTGGCAGCTTCGGCCCTCTTCGTACGTTTGTCTAACACAAAAATTCCTTCTTCAGTACCTATCCAAATGTCATTTCCAAACTCCTCCAAAACACGGATAAACTTCTTGGACATTTTATTTTGAGAGCCAGTGACTTCGACAAATTTACCCTTTTGAAAATATGCCAAACCTTCAGAAGTGCCGAGCCAGAGTGTGCCAAGCTGGTCTTTGAGCATATACCTAATGGTGTTTGACGGTATTACTTTGGCATTAAGATTATAAAAGCCGTCAATAATACTGAAATCAGTGGCATTTACACGCCAAACACCAGACTGTTGCGTTCCGAGCCACATGACATTTTGGTCCTTAACCACACTTCTTATCGAGAAATTCTGCATACTCTCTGGAAGTTTGCCTTCCAAGTTGAGTTTATAGGTACCAAAATTTCCAGGCAAAATTTGAATTTTATCTACGCCATAAGGATCCGTATTGGCCCATATTATTCCGTCTGGATCGATGTATATGTGGCTTATTTCATCATTATGAAGTTTGAAATTCGAAAAACTCCCCTTATTGGATATCTGCTCAAAAGTTTCAGATGTAGTATCAAAACATAGAAGGCCATTTCGTTCAGTCCCCAACCATACATTGCCTGATTTATCAGAATCAATATCAAAAACATGTCCGATAGGTTTATTTTTTGCAAAATCGGTCCATTTTTGCACTGCCAAGGTTTTCGAATCAAACTTTATGAAGCCATCAAATGTTGCTAGCCAAATGTCATCTCCGTCAACATGAATTTTCACAATTTCGACCGGTTCGCCAACAATATTTTTTGGATTATTTGAGAAAAAATAACTCAGTTTCTTGGTTTTTGCATCATATCTGAGCAAACCCTCCTCCGTGTGCAGCCAAACGTTATCTCCCAGATCATTTTGGGTGGTATTGATATTGCTGAAATAATCAGTCCTAAATCTGTTTTCAGCGACCAAAATCGTCTGCTTTTTTGTATCAAAATTGTACTTTATAAGCCCTACACCACTCAACCATAGCTTTACCTCGTTTCCGACCACACCAATAGGAAATACCTCGCTCTTTATAATTTGGCCTGAAGCATTTCGAAAATACACCTTCTTAAACCTGCCTTTTTCGCTATCATAAATATTCAGACAGTTCTCCGTACCAATCAACAAATCGTTCGTACGAAACCCGATAATCTTCTTGATATCAATACCTTCAATACTGAATTTATCTTTGGAAGAAGGCCTGTAAACTTTCATCGTCTTGCCATTCCAGAAATTAAGACCGTCTAAAGTTCCAAACCACATGTGTCCGTTGGGATCCTTGTACATGGCGTACACTGACCCCTGCGAAAGACCTTGCTCAGCCCCGATGTGTTCTATTCTGTACTTCAGCTTTTGAGCGAAGCCTTGGATAGACAACAACATAAACATATATATTAGACAAGTTTTCATAATTCTGGTCAGGCAAGAAAGTATTCATGATTCTTTTTGCCAGAGACACTTTTTGGGAATATCGTATTATTTGAAATCCTTTTTCTCCTAGTCTCGAAATTGTTCGATTACAAAATCGAGCTTAGGAGGTTCAAATTAAGCAAAAATGACAAAAAAAAGACTGGTTAATTTGTAACCAGTCTAAAAAATATTCTTAATGCGAATCAATTTCTTCTCGACATTATCCGCAAAACATACCAATACATCAGCATGATAGAAGCAAAAAGTTGCAATGCAGCTCCCACATATTGCTCAGTGTGATATTCATCTTTCATTTTTTGAGTATTGTAAAGAATGCTTCCTCCGGCCAGAAGTATCATCGCCAAAGAAAACCAAAGCCCTAACTCAAAGCCAAAAATAGCCCCAACCACAATAAGACCCAATGAAACAAAACCGCCCACTATCATTACACTTCTCAAAAACGAGAAATCTTTGGTGCTTGTAAAAGCCAGATAAGTTAAACCCGCAAACAAAAACATTGTAAACAAAGCGGCTTGCATCAGCACATTTGCAGATTCGGTAACAGCTACCGCCACATATATCATCGGTAGAAAAACAATTGCCTCTAAAAGAACATAAATGCCCAAGCCGAGGTATTGTGTATTTCTACTTTCGGCCATCACAAATCTGTTTGCCATAGTTGAAGCCAACCAAAATAACCCAAGAATAAACAACCACACAAACTTGCCTGAAAACATAAGCTCGATGACTGACGAGGGAATGGTGAGAATAAAAAGTGACTCTACTACTACAAAGGCCAAAATAGCCAAAGCAACGTGTAGATAAGTCTTTTTGTAAAATGTGATTCTAGCTGATTCTGGAGCGTCAGCAACAAGTTGATAGTCAAATTCTTCCATTGGGTAGAAAAGTTTTAGATTTTATAATTACCGCCTTTACGGCGATTTTAACTGTTCAAACATAAGCAATAATTATTCCTATTTCAAAAAAACTAAATCATTTGAAGAAATATTCACTTCGACATTCATGATATATAAATAATTCATGATATATAAATAATAGTTTAACGGCAATAGTTTAAAATACCCTGCCACTTTGGCAGAAATAATCCAAATGGTTTAATTATTGATTGGAAGTCTAAGAAATTTTAAAGGTTGACGCATGAAAAAGGATAAGCACGAAGAAGAAGAAATAAACGTAAATCAAACGACAGAAGAAAATAACTCGTCTCAAGAACAAACAGAAACCAGCTCTGAACCTGTGAGTGAAGTGCAGAAATTGGAGGCAGAAGTATCAGAAGCAAAAGACAAATACATAAGACTCTACTCTGAATTCGAAAATTTCAGAAGACGCACGGCCAAAGAAAAAATTGAAACCATCATGAATGCCACCGAGGGACTCATGAAGGAATTGATACCAGTTCTAGACGACTTCGAAAGAGCACAGAAATCCATGGAAACTTCTGAAGATGTAAAGGCTATTAAAGAAGGTATTGATTTGATATTCAACAAATTTCAAAAAACTTTGGCAAGCAAGGGACTAAAATCGATGGAATCTAAAGACCAAACCTTTGATGTGGAATTGCACGAGTGTATCACCCAGTTTGCAGCTGGAGATGACAAAAAAGGCTTGGTAATTGATGAAGTGGAGAAAGGATATTTCTTGAACGATAAAGTGATAAGATACGCCAAAGTGGTAGTGGGTAATTGATTAAAGGGTTTGGTTTTCTGTACACTGAGTTTTGGGTATTTCTTCCCAAAGCTTTTTGAAGTATAGAGAAACAAATTTTTCAAAGATTCACAATAAACTCTTATCACAAAGATTTTCCACAATTAATAAAGAATTCAAAAGCTGGCCAAAATTTCAATTTAGAGGTTCTTAAAAGCTAGCAGAATAGAGCTAAAAATATGGCAAAAAAAGATTATTATGATTTATTAGGCGTAGATAAAAACGTCAGTGCTGATGAGCTAAAAAAGGCTTACAGAAAATTGGCCATAAAATATCACCCCGATAAGAATCCAGGCGACAAAGAAGCCGAGGAAAAGTTTAAGGAAATAGCAGAAGCCTATGGCGTTTTGTCAGACCCTGACAAAAAGGCAAGGTATGACAGGTTTGGTCATGAAGGTGTTGGCGGAGCCGGTGGCTATGGTGGTGCCGGAGGTGTCAACATGGAAGATATTTTCAGTCAATTTGGTGATATCTTTGGCGACGGCAGCCCTTTCGGAAGCTTTTTTGGTGGCGGTGGTCGCTCAGGAGGTGGCCGTAAGGCTGTTAGAAAAGGCTCTGACTTGAGAATAAAACTCAAGCTCAATGTAGAAGAAATAGCCAACGGTGTAGAAAAGAAAATAAAAGTAAAAAGGTACGTATCCTGTAAAGTATGTTCAGGAAACGGCTCAAAGCATGGCACCTCGTTACAAACCTGCGGTACATGTCAGGGCTCGGGCCAAATCAGACGTGTACAACAAACCATGCTCGGCCAAATGGTAACCACCAACACTTGTCACACTTGCAATGGCGAAGGAAAAGTGGTTTTAGACCGTTGCGAGGCTTGTTTTGGAGAAGGCAGGGTGCTGGAAGAGGACATGATTACCATCAAAATACCGGCGGGTGTAGCCGAAGGGATGCAGCTCTCTATGTCGGGCAAAGGCAACGTGCCAGCCAGAGGTGGTGTTGCGGGTGACTTGTTGATACAAATAGAAGAAGAAGAGCACGCTCAGCTAAAAAGAGACGGGAATAACATAATATATGACTTACCACTTAATTTCGTCGATGCTGTTTTGGGCAAAGAGGTAGAAATTCCTGTGGTTGGTGGTCGCGTTAAAATTCAGATAAAGGCTGGTACACAGGCAGGCGAAGTTTTGAGATTAAAAGGCAAAGGATTCAAAGATATAAATGGCTATGGTACTGGTGATCAGCTCATTTATGTGAACATTTACACACCAAAGTCGGTGACTTCCGAAGAAAAAATTCTATTAGAAAAACTGAGAGACTCTCCCAACTTTCAACCGAAAGCAAGTGGAGAAGGAAGAAGTATTTTCGATAAAATGAAAGATTTCTTTAAGTAAAAACCTCATAGATAGAAACAAAAAACTCTGATTTTAAAGCTATTCAGCAAAAATCAGAGTTTTTTTTGTTTCAAATATCAATAGTAAATTTCTTAGATTTTCACAAAGAAATCACCAGCGTTCCCATGGATACTTTTTCTTTGTTTTTTTAGAACCCCTTGGTGTAATGGTAGCATCTGGTGCCGCCTCACCCTTGTTTCTTTCCCATAAAAAATGAATTCTTGGTGGTACCAAATACCTTCCGGAATATACGCCCGTTACCAAATCGTCATGTTGATGCTCCATCCGAACATGACAGGTACTCATGGGACACCTAGGAGCCCAACACGAGCTCACAACCATCATCACGAATATCAAAATCAGTAATTTTCTCATAAAGGTATAGCTATTCTTAAACCAGCCGTTTTACTAAAATAAATTCCTTTTGTACCAGGTTGATGAAGAGTTTTATTACTCAAAAAACCAAAGTGTAGCGGCACCACCTCTAGCTCATCGGGGTCGGTGGTTTCATCCATACTTGTATATTTGCCTAAACCCAAACCAGCAAATGCATCTATAAATAAATGTTTATGAATGTGTATGTGTTTTCCGATTTTCAGATGAAGTGCTTGTGTTTTTTCCGTGTAAGGTACTTGGTCAAATTTGGCATAAGCGGGTAGCTGCACCCCTCCTATTCCAGTAGCCATTTCAACCGTTCTATCGTACTGCCCCTGCACGTACTCAATGGAGTAGTACCTGCCAAAGGGCTTCTTATCCAAACCTGCAAAAGGATACCAGTCCGAAAAATACATTTTCAGCTCACCACGGTATTCCTTGTTAATGTTTTCAGATTGATTTTTTCTTACATATTTATTTAGATTCTGAGAACCCTTTCCTTTCCCGTAATCAAAACTAAAGCTAAACTTCCCAAAAGGCGGAGCCAACTCAGCACCATACTGAAAGGTGTTATTGTACCCCAACATGGCCGTTGGATTAAACCTCAGCAACAAAAAAGGAATATGCGTAAACTGAACAGGGTTTTTATTGAACAAAGGCTTAGTTTCGATGTTGTACAACTGAGCCATGCCACTAAAAACCAGCAAATTAAGAAGAATTATTTGTACGACAGTTTTCATCAAATCTCGTTTACTTTTTCAAATTTATTGGCTTTAAACCCAAACTGAATCACCTTTTTGTCCGTCTTTACCAAAACCTTGCTCAAATTAGGAATAATCCTTATAAACTCTGCTCCTGGAACATTTACTTCGGTTATTTTGGAAATTTCATTGCCATTTTTTACTTCAAAAGCACTCAAAAACCCTTCAGAATCAAGCATAAAAATCTTTCTTTTCATCACTTTTAGGTCAATAATAGAGGCCGAAAGGTACTGATTGAGGTAAACTAGCTCGGTGAATTTATTGATTTTGAATAGAGAAAACTTGGTGGCAATATCAGGTTGACAGGCCGTTTTGCCCTGCGATACCACCACAAAACTATCCACAAGAGCCATTTGGTCGCAGGTACTGAAGCCAAAATTCTTGAGTTGAATAGTCTTATTGGTTTCTTTTAAAAATAATTTAAGACCAGTTTTGGAAAGCAAAAGTAAAGAATCCGATCTGCCGGCTATTCTCTCAATATCGAGTGAATCAGGGTTAAATTTGGTTAAGTTGAGATTCGACACGAAGTTGCTGTTCAATACATGAAATTCTTTTTTCTTCAAAAATACATTCTGATTGTCTGTTGTTTCATTGAAAAAATTCTTCTCGGTATTACTACCCAATATTCTCAAAGACCCTACCTCTTCCATTTTTGAACAAGAGAGAGCGACTAGAGCCACCAAAATTATTAAAAGCTTATTTTTCATCGGTAGCAGTTTAGTTTTTTGTCCATCACTTTTTTCTCCCATTCTACCACAAAATCCACCGAATCGGGGCATTCGAAATACACATTTCTCTCAATCGGATAATTTGGAAAACTAAACAAATCGGATTTCCGATTTATGAGTCCAAAATTTGAGGGTGAAACCTGCAAGGAGTCTATGGTTACAGAGGCTTTCGCCAACAAATCAAGACCAGAAATACGAAAAGAAAGCAAGTCATTGCCGCTGTCACAAATTATAAAACCATCTTTCACTGTAAATTTCCGCAATGCAGGAATATTTATAAACGCCAATGGCTCAGGATTAGAACTGCTAGGATTTTTAAAAACATGTACTCCTTTGGCATATTCGGCAAGATAAATATACTTGTCATCTACAAACATGTCAGACACTTTAGCCACAGCTCTCGGCTGTTCCAAGCGTAAATTATTTAACTCAAGTTTGCTGAGTGAGGTTTTTATAAAATAACCTTCATTGCCGGTGTAGCTCGGGTCGTTTTCTTGAAAGCTTTCAAATTTTTGGCACGATAAAGCCGAACAGCTAACAACCAAAAGCAGAAGTATTTTATGCATTAACAGTACAAATATTGTTTCGAAATAATATTTCAATAAACGTTCCAAAAACTACGCTTGGTATAAAATTCAAAAAAAAGTCCTGCCAGAGAGTGAATCTGACAGGACTTTGAAGAGCGTTATTTGACTGTATTAAATCTTCGTGGAAGTTTTATTTATTTCCGTAAGCATAGTAATATTTCATGGCTTTGTCCATGTTTTTTTCAAGTTCTGCTATACGTGTAGCATCAGCTGGGTGCGTTGAAAGCAACTTTGGTGGCTTTTGTGAGTTTTTACCTGCCTCTGCCATTCTTTGCCAGAAAGCCACAGCTTCTTTAGGTTGATAACCAGCCATAGCCATAAAAATTAAACCAATTTTGTCTGCTTCTGACTCTTGTTTTCTGCTGTTCGGCAATACCCCTCCTAGGGTAGTTCCAACTCCCAAAACCTGACCAGCAATCTCCATAACTCTCTGGTCACCGGTATATATTCCAGCAGCTGCGGCACCTACTTGCGTAACCCCCTGTGCCACCATGGCTCTACTCATTCTTTCTCTGCCATGTTCAGCTATAGCGTGGGCCACTTCATGTCCCATTACCACAGCTATACCGTCTTCAGACTTACAAATTGGCAAAATGCCGGTGTAGAAAACCACTTTGCCTCCTGGCATACACCACGCATTTAGTTCTTTACTTTCAACAGTTCTGAATTCCCAATTGTAGCCATCCAACATATAACCCAAGTTTTGCTGTATCAGGTAATTTTCAGCAGCTTTCTTTATTCTTTCACCAACCCTCGCCACCATTTGGGCATCTGCTTTGTTTGCTGGTACTTGCTTAACGGTGTCTAAGAAGCCCTTGTATTGCTGAAAACTCATCGACATCATTTGCTCCCCAGAAACCAAACCTACCATTTGTTTTCTACCTGTTAAGGGAACACGCTGACAAGCCCATACAAAAGTCCCTAACACGACCAGTCCAATAAGTACTCTATAGTTTTTCTTCATTTCACAAGGATTTTATTATTACATTGATAATAACGTAAAATTAATTGATACATTTAAATGCTTAGACTTATTTTTGCAAAAAAAGTAATGTCATTTTTATGAAAATATTAGCTGTAGGACGCAATTATGTAGAACACATTGCCGAACTAAACAACGAAAAACCCGATCAACCAGTCATTTTTTCAAAGCCAGAAACGGCGATTTTGAGAAATAACGAACCGTTTTATTATCCCGCTTTTTCGGAAGACATACATCACGAGGTAGAAATAGTTTTGAAAGTGTCGAAAATGGGAAAAAATATTGAGGAGAAATTTGCCCATAAATATTATGACGAAATAGGCCTTGGGATTGACTTTACAGCTCGTGATATTCAGTCAAAACTGAAAGCCAAAGGCTTGCCGTGGGACTTGGCCAAAGGCTTTAATGACTCTGCTCCTATCTCCAATTTTGTTTCCAAAGAAGGTTTCGATATGCAAAACATCAATTTTTCTTTGGACATCAACGGAGAAAGAAAACAAACGGGTAACACCAGCATGATGCTGTACTCGTTTGACTATTTGATAAGCTTTATTTCGCAATATTTCACTTTAAAAACCGGAGATTTAATCTTCACAGGTACGCCAGCGGGAGTTTCGCCAGTCAAAATTGGTGATAGACTCGTAGGAAAGATAGAAGACAATGTGATGTTTGATTTTGAAGTAAAATAAATGAAATTTTTGAAGTTAATTTCTTTCCTAATTTTTGTAAATTTTTCGCTTTCTGCACAACAAAAGTTTCCGCAAGGTTACTTTATTATGCCCATCGCACCTGGACAAATCACCTCATTATCAGGTTGTTTTGGCGATATCCGAACCAATCATTTCCATGCTGGTTTGGATGTGAGAACGGGCGGAGTAGAAGGCAAAAATGTCCACGCAGCAGCTGAAGGCTATATTTCACGGATAAAAATACAGAATGGCGGTTATGGAAATGCCTTATATGTAACGCACCCAAATGGCCTGACCACACTTTATGCTCACCTGAAAGTTTTCAATGACACCCTTCAGAAATATTTGGTATCTCAACAATACCAACAAAAAACATGGGAAATTGATATCACTCTGAATCCGAATCAATTTTTGGTAAAAAAAGGTGATATTATCGCACTTTCAGGAAATACAGGTGGCTCCGCTGGTCCGCATTTGCACTTTGAAATACGTGATGCAGAGGAAAATGTATTGGATCCTTCACAATTTGGCTTTGCCGAGTTAAAAGACAATGTTTCACCTATCATTCAGCAGATTTCTCTTAAATGTATGTCTGCGGATGCTCGAATCAATGGCAAATTTGGGATTTTTAATTTTTCTGTCATCAAAGGCAAAGACGGTTTATATCGCATTCCTCAGAAAATTACAGCCAAAGGAACACTTGGCCTAGAAGTTCTGACATATGATAGGGCCAATAACAGTCCGTTTCGTCAGGGGGTAAACCAAATAAATCTAGTGGTAAACGACAAACCTGTTTATAATTTTAGGCTTGACAAAATGGCTTTTCATAATAAGTTGGACATGAATATCCACGCCAATTATGAGAAAATGAACAAGGCTGGCCAGAAAATCCATAAATGCTATGTGGAAGATGGTAACACTTTTGATTTCTACAAAACCAATGATTTAGCAGGCAAATTTATCATTGAAAACGATACAAATTTGGTAGAACTGAGGGTAAATGATGCCTTCGCAAATACGGTTTTTGCTGAATTCCAAATCATAAAAGAGAAAACAAACAATGCAGTCATTGCTTCTTCAGCTAAAATAAAGACGGATGTACTAGATAATTTCTTAAAAATTGAAGTACAAGACCCAAGCAATGAATTTAATGGCCTGCAATTGCAAACAGGCAACTCTAAGACCCAAGTACCTTTTGATGAAACACTTGGCCAAACCAAAATCAAAATTTTAGACCTAAAACTCGGATTTCCTGAGTCTGTAACC
This sequence comes from Leadbetterella sp., assembly GCA_035299025.1. Lineage (GTDB taxonomy): Bacteria > Bacteroidota > Bacteroidia > Cytophagales > Spirosomataceae > Leadbetterella. The sequence goes on along the minus strand of DATGXK010000007.1, from coordinate 728,556 downwards.
CTCAACGGAACTCCAGTTACATTACCAGTAAATACAGCTCTGAAAAAAGCATTTCCGAACTTGAACAAAGAAAATCTGAAGGCCGACTTTAAAGATGTACTTTACGACGATACATTTCTAAATATTACAGTAAATGATACCGAGCTTAATCTTCATGAAGACATAGTTCCATTGAAAGGTTATGCCGACGTTGTTTGGACAAAAAACAGTCTTCCTGCCTATCCTGATAAATATAAAGCCTATTTAAAAGCTGGAAAAATGAAGTTTTTGGGTGGAGAGTGGCAAGGTACAAAATTGAGCTTCAAAACCAGAGAATTTGGAAAAATACAAACACTTTATGATTTGGACCCTCCAACCATTTCACCCAAATCGTTGACCAAAGAGAGTCTAAGATTCAGAATTTCAGATGCTTTATCTGGCATAAAGACCATTGAATGCTTTGTGAACGAAGAATGGACCCTAATGAATTTCGAGTATAAAAACGGCATGATTTGGTCAGAAAAACTAGATTCTTCAAAACCTTTTTTGGGTAAGATTGTTGTGAAGATAACCGATAATTGTGATAACGTCGGGACATTTGAAACAGAAATAACTGAAAAATGAAATTAGAAATAGGCCAAAAAGCTCCAGACTTCGAAACAATAAATCAAGACGGAAACACGGTAAAATTGAGTGATTTTGCCGGTAAAAAGATAGTTTTATATTTCTACCCTAAAGATAACACGCCTACTTGTACTACCCAAGCATGCAATCTTAGAGATAATTATGCAGCTCTTCAAGCCAAAGGATATACGGTTTTAGGCGTAAGCATTGATACAGCTAAGTCTCACAAAAAATTCCAAACCAAGTTTGATTTACCATTTGACCTTTTAGATGACTCTTCCATGAAAATGGTCAATGACTATGGTGTTTGGGCTGAAAAAATGATGTACGGAAAAACCTACATGGGTACCTTAAGAACTACTTTCTTAATAGACGAAAAGGGAATTATTACTGACATTATAGAAAAAGTAGAATCAAAAAAACATTTTGAGCAAATAGCTGCCTAAAATCTGAAAATTAAAAGGTTTTCTATTTCTCTACCTCGAGATTTCATTAAATCCGAGACGGTTATGCTCTGACCAAAGCAACCATTTATTAAGGTTACTTCTTCATGGTCTACCACGGCATTGGAAAATATTTCCTCTGCCAACCTTCTGTTTGTGTGTAATAAAGCGAGGAAAGCATAACATCTTACACAAGGATTTTGGTGCTTGCACAAGGCTATTAAATCCTCGGATTTGCAAGTCTTAATTAAACCTTGGTAAGCCTGATATTCAGGCGAAATTATCCCATTGATTCCTTTGGTATAACCTGAAACCACATTTGCATTCACTATGATGCTGACCAAAGAATCGATTTTCGGAGATTGTGAAAAGGTGCAATTTGTTGTTAAAATCAAGATAAGCAGTATTCCTTTCATTTTATTTTTCCACTAAAGTCGACAAGGACAAATAAACGTTGCATAAATATCCATTTTTTGAATTAATCCAGACCTTAAATCCCTGCTTATCACACATTTTCGTTTATTTCATTAATTGATATTTTGTTTTAAATAATTTTACGTGTACTTTTGACACTTATTATAAATATTTGCTAATCTTGCAACAATTATAGGCTTAGCAGCAATATTTTAATAAATTTGTGAAGATTATTAACAAAATTCTAATTCTTAAATGCAAACCCCAGAAATCAAGGACATTGCCACCCAAGTAAGACGCGACATCGTACGCATGGTGCATGGTTGTAAGTCCGGCCACCCAGGTGGGTCATTAGGCTGCACGGATATCGTTGTAGCACTATATTTCCAACAGATGAAAATCAACAATCGCAAAGGAAAAGGCGGTTACATCTCGTTTAAAATGAACGGAATAGACGAAGACTTGTTCTTCCTCTCTAACGGTCATACTTCACCTTTGTTTTATTCTGTTTTAGCAAGAAGAGGATATTTTGGAATCGAAGAATTGAGTACTTTTCGTAAGCTAAACTCAAGACTTCAAGGCCACCCAACCACGCATGAAGGCTTACCAGGAATCAGAATTGCCTCGGGTTCTTTGGGCCAAGGTCTTTCAGTGGGCATTGGTGCTGCCATGGCCAAAAAACTAAACGGTGACAAAAATCTTGTTTATGTTTTGATGGGTGATGGTGAGCAACAAGAAGGTCAGATATGGGAAGCGGCACAGTTTGCTCCACACCACAAAGTGGACAATTTGGTAGGAATAATCGACTTAAACGGTCAGCAGATAGATGGTTCTACGGAGCAAGTAATGTCTAACCGAGACCTTAAAGCCAAATACAAAGCATTCGGTTGGAACGTAATGGAAATCAAAGAAGGCAACAACATTGAAGCTTGTATAGCAGGCCTTAGAAAAGCCAAAAGATTGACAGGCAAAGGTCAACCCGTAATGATATTGCTCCACACCGAAATGGGTGCTGGCGTTGACTTCATGATGGGTAGTCACAAATGGCACGGCATAGCTCCAAACGACGAGCAATTGGCCGCGGCATTGGCACAGTTACCTTCAACTTTAGCTGATTATTAAAAAATTATCTCTTTCAATGTCAAGGTGGCTGAGCGTAGTCTAAGCCAAAGACAGTCAAATTAGAATAAAATGAAAAAATATACATATACAGAATCAAAAGATACCCGCTCGGGTTTTGGTGATGCCATGACTGAGTTGGGTGAGAGCCACCCAAATGTAGTGGCTTTGTGTGCCGACTTGGTAGGTTCACTTAAAATTGCTCCTTTTATCAAAAATCACCCTGAGCGTTTTATTCAAACGGGTATTGCGGAAGCAAACATGATGGGTATAGCGGCTGGTTTAACTATCGGCGATAAAATTCCTTATGCTACTACTTTTGCCAACTTCGGCTCGGGTAGAGTTTATGACCAAATCCGTCAGTCAATAGCTTATTCTGACAAAAACGTTAAAATTGCCGTTTCTCACGCAGGTCTTACGCTTGGAGAAGACGGAGCAACGCACCAGATTTTGGAAGACCTCGCCATGATGCGTGCCATGCCAAACATGACAGTCATTAACCCATGCGATTATAACCAAACCAAAGCTGCTACCAAAGCCGTTGCTGACTACGAAGGTCCGGTTTATTTGCGTTTTGGTCGTCCGGTTGTACCAGTTTTCACCCCTGCTGACCAGAAATTCGAAATAGGTAAGGCTTGGATGGTGAACGAAGGTAAAGACGTAACTATCATAGCCACAGGTCATTTGGTATGGGAAGCCATAAAAGCTGGGGAAGTTTTGGCTGAACAAGGAATTGATGCTGAAATCATCAACATTCATACCATCAAGCCATTGGACACTGCGGCTATTTTGAAATCTGTAAAGAAAACAAAATGTGTGGTAACTTGTGAAGAACACCAAGCAAACGGTGGATTGGGTGATGCGGTTGCTCAAACTTTGGCCAAAGAATTCTTGGCACCACAAGAATACATTGCTGTTGACAATTCATTCGGTGAGTCAGGAACACCTGAGCAATTGATGGTGAAATACGGTTTGGATTCTAAAAACATCATAGAAGCGGTTAAAAAAGTTATTGCTAGAAAATAATTTTTTTAAACCTTTTGAGTCTTGGAGTGTCTAACAGTCGCTCCAAGACTTTTTTATTTAAATAGCCCACAAAAGTCTTCGGAGATTTAGGAATAAATTCATTCCTTTGCGGTTGGCGAGTTGCTCCGAAATAAAAAACTATGAAAGACGAAGAAATCATTCAGCTACTAGAAAATCCTGAAAACCACGAGAAGGCTTTCAGGGGTATTTTGAAGGCTTACAAAGAAAAATTATACTATCATGTGCGTAAAATCGTGATCGATCATGACGATGCTGATGATGTTACGCAAGAATCTTTCATAAAAATCTGGCGAAACTTGGATAAATTCAGAGGAGACTCCAAACTTTATACTTGGCTCTACAGAATAGCTACAAACGAAGCTTTGACCTTCCTCCAAAAAAAGAAAAAAGACCAAGGAATATCAATTGACGATAACGAAGGCTTGGTGTCCCACCTAGAATCTTCAAAAAGCGATACTTATTTGGATGGGGAAGAGATTGAAATCCAACTCCAGAAAGCTTTGCTTCAATTAACTGACAAACAAAGAGTTGTATTTAATCTGAAGTACTTTGAAGAGCTCAAATACGAAGAAATAGCCGAAATAACCGAAACAAGTGTGGGTGGACTAAAGGCCACGTATCACTTTGCAGTGAAAAAAATTGAGGAATTTCTGACCAAGAACTAAACCTTTTGACAGAATAAATGTCAAACAGACAAGAATAAGTTTTTATGAATATCGAAGAAAGCAAAATAAAATCACCGTTTACTGTTCCTGAAGGATACTTCGGGAAACTGGAGGAGAATATTCTTGCCGAAGTTAATATTCAAATATTAAAATCTATCCAAAACTTAAAGACCCCAGCTGGATATTTTAATAAACTCGAAGACGAAATTTTGTCTCTGGCAAAAATAGATAATTTACAAAAAATCAAGTCTATAGCCACTCCAAAAGAATATTTTGAAGATTTGGAGTCTCAAATAATTTCTCAAGTCAATATCGAAAAGCTTAAGGATTCAGCTAAATCCGAAGTTCCTGAGGCTTATTTTGACAAAATGGAAGATTTGATTTTTTCTAAAGTCAAAATTGAAAAACTAAAGGATTTAAAGGAAAATAAAATACCAGAAGGCTTTTTTGACGAATTAGAAAACCAAATTTTAGCAAAAGTTAAAATCGAAAGTTTAACGAAAGGGTTACAATTAAGCACTCCGTCGGGCTATTTTGACCGACTTGAGGAAAACATTTTAAGTCAAACCGTCGAAACCAAGAAAGCCAAATTTACAGTTGTTAGAAACAAATGGGTGTATTTCAGAAATGCTGCAGCTGTTTTATTGATTGGGACATTTTCTGTTTTAGTTTACGATCAACAAAAACCCAAAGATGAGTTTGCCGAAATCACCTCAGAAGAAATGATAGCCTATTTGGCCGAGGAAAATTTGACAGACGCAGATTTGAGCACTTTAGTAACCGAAACAACTCCAATTCATGAAAATGTAGAATTGACAGAGCAAGAAATAGAAAAGTATTTGAAAGAAAATGACATTTAAGATGAAAAACATATTTTTATACATATCACTAATAATCAGCACTATATCTTTTGGCCAACGACCTGGTGGAAATCCTCCGGGTGGTGAAAGAATTAGAGCTATGAAAGTAGGTATGATTACCAACGAACTGAAACTTACCGAAAGTCAGGCCGAGAAATTTTGGCCGATTTATAACAATTACTCTGAGGAGAAAAACGAAATACACCAACAGATTAGACGACTCACAAAACGACCAGACGAAAACCTTTCAAACAGCGAGGTGATCAAAAGGCAGGACAAGATTTTGGAGCTGCAACAAGATGAGCTAGACATCACCAAAAAATATAGAGACAATTTTCTCCGAGTTATTACTGCTCAACAATACTCAAATCTAATGGCCGCAGAGCGGAAGTTTAATCAAATGCTTCTCGACAAATTGAAAGAAAGAAGAGGAATCGATTGAAAAAAGTGGGCTTTAAAAGTATTGAGAAAGCACTTAGGGAAATCTAGGTGCTTTTTTTGTGAAATTGCAGGTAAATAATCGAGATTCCGAATCTCAATTGTTTTAAATTGCACAAAAAAAGATTTTCTGGAAGAATTTGACGAAGAAATACTAACCAAAGCAGCTGAGATTGCGAGTCGATTAGATAAAATTGACCCTAAAGAATTTGTCCTTAAAAACCCACTCAAACTTGATTCTGGTCTTTTGAAATTGGTTGCTAATCAAGCCGTTTTCAATCAAACTTTGGTACACAAAATACCAGAATGGTCTGAGAAAGCACTTCTTGCTCCAGCCAAAATATCACTCGAACAGTGTTCTTCTCAAGCCACCGCAGCGTATAAAGCAGAAAACATTTCGGGAACGCTCGGTATCGATCTCACAGGTGGCCTGGGAGTGGATGCTTACTTTTTTGCAAAAAAACTGGAACATTTTATTCACAATGAACTTAATCCAAATCTCAGCAAATTGGTTAAGAAGAATTTTGGACATCTGAATGTAAATAATATAGCATTCCGAAGTGTTCGGGCCGAGGAATTTGAATTCTCCGAACCCGTGGATTTCATTTATTTGGATCCTGCCCGAAGAGATGCCGCCAACCGAAAGATGGTGAGTCTGAGCGATTGCCAGCCCAACTTGCTAGAAATCAAGGACAAACTCCTTGAAAATGCTGCAGTGATAATGGTAAAATATTCTCCGATGTTGGATATTAAAGATACCTTAACGTTACTAAAGTGCGTTAAAGAAGTCATAATATTGGCAGAAAGAAATGAGGTAAAAGAGCTGGTCTTTATTCTGAAAAAGGATTCTAATTCTGAGCCAAATATAAAATGCGTGAATTTGGGTCAAAATCAGGAAGAGTTTTGTTTCAAATACGCAGAAGAAAGTCAGTTGATTTTGAAATTTAAAGAACCTCAACAATACTTATATGAACCCAATGCCGCTATTATGAAAGCCGGAGGATTCAAATCAGTGGCGAAAAAACTTGGAGTGGACAAATTGGCTGCTAATAGTCATTTATACACATCCAACCTGTTGACCTCAGAGTTTCCGGGTCGTATTTTTGAAATAGAAAAGGTAGTAGATTACGACAAAAAAACGTTAAAGAATGCATTTGAAAATAACAAAGCCAATGTGTCAACAAGAAACTTTCCTTATTCGCCAGACGAAATAAAAAAACACTTGGGATTTAAAGACGGCGGAGATAAATATCTTTTCTTTACCGAAAATCACAACAAAAAGAAAATAGTATTAATATGTACAAAAATTCAAAATACTTTAAAATGAAAAATTTAACAATTGCCGTCTTATGTATGTTTTTTAGCCAACTGTCGGCACAGGTATATGAAGGCCAAAACATCCATGGCGGTAGAAATGGACTATCGTACTTTATGTTTTCTAACCAAGAAGAAAAAGACCTTCAAAAAGATTTGGAGGATTTTTTGAAAAATTATGGAAAGGTAACCAAGCCCCAAAAGAATCTAATTAGAGTGGAGAAAATTAAGACTGAAGAATTACCTACAGAGGTGTCTACAGTGGACGTTGTTTTTGAGAGTAATAAAAGGCTATTAAAACTCAACTTCTTCTTTCACGATAAGAATCAAGAACCTCTAAGTAGTTTTCAATTGAAAAAAAGAGAGGCTACAACTTTTGTGGAGCAATTTCAGAAGTTTACCCTTGCCAATCTCGAAGCCAAATTGGCCGTGGAGAATGTAAAGTTTGTGGAATCAAACCTCTCTGATGCAAAAAAAGACCAGTCGAAGATTGAAAAGTCGCTTGAAAGTAACCTGAAAGAACAAGAAAAACTGGGCAAAAAACTCGACGCCAGTCCTGAGATGTTGACCAAGGCACTTACTGAAAAAGAAGAGATAGTGGGAAGCTTGTATACAGAAAATGACACCGAAGTAGATAAAAAAGCCAAAGAAGAACTAGAGAAAGCGTCTACAAAAAAAGAAAAGGAAATTCAGAAAATTCAAAAAGACAAGGAAAAAGCAGAGTCAAAACTCAGCAAAAAGGAAACCGAATTTGACAACTTAAAAAACGAACTTTTCAAAGCCAAGTCTTTGGTAAAATCTTTAGAATCAGTATTGAAAGATGCACAAGCGGTTGTTGACGCTCTCAAATAAAATTAAAAAAATGGGTCGGCTTAAAAAGCCGCCCATTCTATTTGAAAAAACTATTACTCCACTAATATCTTCTCTGGCCGCGATTGCGGTCAAAATCACGCTTTTCTCTTGTTATCATTCTATTTAATTGGTCCAAATCATTGTCTAACTCTCTGGCCTCACTTCTAGATATACGCCCATTACGCATAAAGCGATTTTCTTTCCGCTCTATTGCGGTATAATATCGCATCAGCCTATCTGCTTCATTTCTGGTAATCAAGCCCTTACGTACGCCGTCATGTATTCTCATTTTTGCTTGTCTTTGATAAGAATCTATCATCATGGCTTTGTTGCCTCTTACCACGTTGTAGTCTCTGTCATAGCCCCAATCGCCCTCGTGGCCAGCTCGTTTGTCATATTTACCTTCGTATCCTCTATTTCGTGAAGAGTAGAAATCGTCGTTTCTACCACCATATTGAGCAAAAGTACTCGCTGCTACTAAACTCAAAATTCCGAATAATGCCACTGTCTTTTTCATGTTCAAATCAATTTTTCGGTTATTACTAAACTTTGTATGTTAGAGCTTAAAGCACACAAAAGGTTTACTCGAGGCCATTGTTAATGATTGTTAACGTTTTTTTTTAGCTAAAAGCAACAAAAAACCAATTACAAACGTTGTAATAATAAGTTCAAAGAATTGTAAATTCTTGGATATATTATAGTGGTTTATTTTAGGGGTTAGATTAAAGCTCTCTGATTTTCGGAGAGCTTTTCTTTTTGGGTTATCTATTTAACAATCAATTATTTTCATGTAAATTTGTGATCATTTATTTACCTTATAAAACATGTCCTTCAGAATTCTAAAAATTGCCATAATTCTGCTTTTCCCATTTTTTTCTTTCGGACAGAGCACCAATCTCAATGTTTTTTTGAATTGTCAAAGAGCCAAATGCTATGTGGACTATCTCAGAACCGAACTGCCGATGTTCAATTTTGTGAGAGATCAAGCAGCCGCCGATGTATTGGTTATGATTACCGCCAATGCAAATGCCTCAGGTGGAGCCAATTATATGATATTTTTTGAAGGTCAAAACACCTTCAGAACTCAGTTGGATACCGTGAGTTTTGCATCAAAACAAGATGCCACCGACGACATGCTCAGAAAAAAACTCTTAAATTCTGTTAGTTTGGGCTTATTGGGATATTTAAAAAATATAGAAACCGCCGATATGGTTCGAGTAAGTTTCAATAAAAATCCTCAGCACAAAATAGAACCAAAGAAGGATAAATGGAACAACTGGATTTTTGGGATTGGGGGAAACGGTCGATTTAGTGGCGAAAGCAATAGAACCAACGTCTCTTTCGATGGAAATTTTAGAGGCGGACGAACCACCGAAAAGTCAAAGTTTAGTTTCAACTCCTATTATAATCAAAGAACCAATACAGTAACTGTAGATTCTGCCACCACCTCGGTAAAAGTCAATGACTACGGCTTCAACTCACTCTTTGTGGCGGCCTTTAACAATCATTGGTCGCTCGGTGGATTTATAAAAGGCTACCATTCTGTTTATCAGAACATTAAATTTTCGAAAAGTATTGCTCCGGCACTCGAATATTCGGTATTTCCTGTTCAGGATTTTAACCGTAAGCAACTTCGTTGGATTTATCAGGCCGGTGTACGAGATTTTGACTATATCGAACTCACTATTTTCGATAAAATTGAAGAAACACTTCCATATCAGCAGATTACGGGAATCCTAGGTTTTACCCAAAACTGGGGCAATTTCAGTGCCGAGCTCAGCGGCTACCAATACCTCAACAATCTCGAAAGATACCGTTTGAGTCTTGAGATAGACCTCTCACTCCGTGTAGCCCAAGGGTTGTCTCTTCGGTTTTACGGCAATGGCTCTCAAATCAATAATCAAATTTCGCTTGCCAAACAAAGTGGCGACACTGCTGATGTCCTTTTGGGAGGCCGCCAATTGGCCACTACTTTCTCTTATCTGACTTCATTTGGCCTAAATTACACTTTCGGTTCGGTAAACAACAGTATCGTAAATCCAAGATTCTCAGGTGTGAACTAAGGCTTAACAGTTTGAAATATTCAAGACAATCTTAGCTTTTTTATCAAAAAAAGCCTAAAATTGTAGTCTTCAAACTAGAAATCAGTACATGAACAACATACATGAATTAATCGATTTACTTCAACTCGAGAAACTCAGCGATTCGGTTTTTTTAGGTCAAAATTATCTCGCCCCATGGAAAAGAGTCTTTGGTGGACAAGTACTTGCTCAGTCTTTAAGTGCGGCACAGCAAACCGTTGATCCTGAGCGAATAGCACACTCTATGCACGCCTACTTTCTTTTGGCAGGAGATATAAATATTCCCATTGTTTTTGAAGTTGAAAAAATACGAGATGGCGGTAGTTTTAGTACCAGAAGGGTTGTAGCCAAACAGAATGGCATTGCCATTTTTTTTATGTCAATCTCATTCCAGAAAAAACAAGACGGCTATGACCACCAAATAGATATGCCAAAAGTCGCAGGACCTGAGAATCTCCCCTCCGATCTTGATACCGTCAAGAAATTCAAAATCTTTGTACCGGATCATATTTTTCAGGTTATTCAAGAACGTCCTTTTGAGTTCAGAATGGTGGAGCAAATAAATCTCTTAGATTTTAAAACCAAACTTCCCTTTCGTAATTTTTGGTTCAAAGCCAACCAGACTTTTGAGGGTGACATCAACATTCATCAACGGCTGATGACCTATGTTTCGGATTACAATCTCCTGACCACAGCCACTTTACCACATACCAAAGGACCTTTGCCCAACAAAGACCTCTTTATGGCAAGCTTAGACCACGGCATGTGGTTTCATCGAGATTTTAAAATTGACGATTGGTTATTATATGCCATGGACAGCCCAAGTGCGTCAAACGCCCGAGGATTTACCAGAGGCAATATTTTCAATAAAGAAGGTATTTTGGTAGCAAGTGTGGTGCAAGAAGGCTTAATGAGACCAAAAAGCTAAAAAAAAAAGAGAACCTTGTGCCTTGATGCCTTTTCCCTTAATGCCTTAAAAATTATATCAACATAAATAAAAACTTAAAAAATGAACCCTTTTCAGAACCTTTCGTTGCCAGTCGTTGTGGCACCTATGTTTTTAATTTCCAATCCTAAACTGGTAATAGAGTGTTGCAAAAACGGAATAGTCGGAACCTTCCCAGCTTTGAATCAACGAACAACCGAAGGTTTTGAAGAATGGGTAGTTGAAATAAAAACCGAACTCGATAAATTCGAGAAAGAAACAGGTAAAAAAGCAGCACCGTTCGGTGTAAATATCATTGTTCATCAGACCAATCCACGGGTGATGGCAGACATGCAGGTGGTGGTAAAACACAAAATACCTTTGGTAATAACTTCACTAGGTGCTGTTTCACAAGTAGTTGATGCTGTACATTCCTATGGTGGCTTGGTTTTTCATGATGTCATAAAAAAACGACACGCCGAAAAAGCTGCGGAAGCAGGTGTAGACGGCTTAATATTGGTTTCAGCTGGTGCAGGTGGGCATGCAGGCACACTAAATCCAGTACCTTTTGTGACAGAAATAAGAAGTTTTTACAAAAAGACCATCTTATTGTCGGGTTGCCTTAGTAACGGACGAGACGTAGCCTCTGCCATGCAAATGGGGGCAGATTTGGCCTATTTAGGAACCAGATTTATCAATACCACAGAAGCGAACGCCTCAGACGATTACAAAGAAATGATTATCGAGAGTGGTGCAAGCGATATTGTTTACACAGCAGCCATTTCCGGTGTTAGTGCCAATTTTATGCAGAAAAGCCTAGAAAACAATGGCATTACCAAAGAACTTTGGGACAACAAGGCCAAAATAGATTTCGGCAAAGAACTAGATGCCGCCCAAGCGGAAACCAAGGCATGGAAAACACTTTGGTCTGCAGGCCAGGGGGTTGCAACTATTCATGACGTTTTACCAGTGGCCGAACTCGTAAGCCAAATGCGTTCGGAGTTTAAGGAAGCAATAGAAAAACAAGCCAAATTGCTCGAAACTTATTACCAATGATTTTGGCAAAATGGTCTTGGCAGTTTACAACTGAAATATAAGTGACCGCATAATAAAATTCATTTTAAATCTCTAAAAAACAGAAGATTAGTCTCTAGTTTTATTTCCATAAAAATCAAAAGCTATGGAAACAAAATATGGATTTACTAAAATGTCTGTTAGTGAGTTTGAAACTTGGATAGCCAAAACGCGTGTTGCCCGAACGATCATATATTTACAACAGCACCATACCTATATACCTAGCTATCAACAGTTTACTGGAAACAACCATTTTGATATGCAGAAAGGCATGAAAAATCATCATGTGGGAAGCAATGGCTGGTTGGATATAGGGCAGCATTTCTCAATTTTTCCAGATGGAACACTGGTGACAGGAAGGAGTTTGGAACTTAGCCCAGCTTGTATTTATGGTAACAATACCAACGCCATCTGCATTGAAAACGTTGGAGATTTTGATAGTGGAAAAGATATAATGAGTTCCGCCCAAAAAGGTGCCATCATAAAAGTTACAGCCGCAATTTGTAAAAAATTCAGTATTGCTGTAAATACCGACAAAATAGTTTATCACCACTGGTTCAACCTTTCTACAGGCGAAAGAAACAACGGTTCGGGCGGCAACAAATCTTGCCCTGGAACAGCATTCTTTGGAGGAAACAAAGTGGTCGATTGTCAAAATAACTTCTTACCGCTAATTAATTCAGTGCTTTCGGGCGGTACAACTCCAACTTCTCCAACTATTCTGAAGTTTGTAACTGTTACTGCCAATTCTTTGAATATCCGAACAGGACCAGCCTCGACATTTGCGAAAGCCGCAGATCGAAGTCCTGTATTGCTTGGGGCTGTATTAAGAGTTTACGAAGAAAAGAGCGATTGGTACCGAATTTCTTCCTCACAACAACATTGGATTTCAAGGAGATACACAGAAGAAGTAACCAAAGCCACAGTAAACGCCGATACCTTGAATGTTAGAAGTGGCCCCGGCACAAATTTCCCGAAGGTTGGTTCGTATCTACAAAATCAAGAATTATTTGTTATCCAAAAACAGAATGGTTGGTGTAAAATAAGCCTTGAATCGAAATGGGTGAAGGAAGAATTCCTAGATTTATAGAATTGTAAAATTACTTTTTACCTAAATTGCATAGGCGTAAGTCAATAAACATAAAATTATGGCCTCTCAAGTAAAAGTGATAGAAACCATTCATCTTTTTCCCAAACTCGACAAGTTACTAATTGATTTACTCCGAAGTATGGAGGAAACAGACTGGAATTTACCAACTTTTGCAGGAAATTGGACCGTAAAAGACGTTGCGGTACACCTCTTAGATGGCAATTTGAGATCACTTTCGATGTTGAGAGATGGTTATTTTGGTGTATCTCCAGGTGAAATAAATTCCTATCAAGAACTACTAAATTACCTAAATAAACTGAACCACGACTGGGTCAATGCAATGAGAAGACTCAGTCCTAAGATTATAATTGAACTACTTGAACAGTCTGGAAATCAATACACTGAATTCATTAAAAGTCTTAATCCGGAAGAAAAAGCCACATTTTCAGTTGCATGGGCTGGTGAAATGGAATCCCAAAATTGGTTTCATATTGCACGAGAATATACCGAAAAATGGCATCATCAACAGCAAATCAGGTATGCACTCCAATGCCCTGAAACCCTGTATTCTACTGAATTTTATAGTCCCTACATCGAAACTTCCATGCGAGCTCTGCCCTACCACTATCGAAATATCACCCCAAAAGAAAATACAGTTGTCTTATTTGATGTAGAAAAGATTGGGCAATGGAACCTAAAATTCAAGGACAATATCTGGCAATTTTCTACCAAAGAAAACGAGCAAGCAACCTCTCATGTGCGGATTCCTCAGAAAATGGCTTGGAAAATCTTTACGAAGGCTATAAAACCAAACGAGGCTGAGGAACATTTGGAATTTGAGGGAGATACGCAATTGGGCAAACATATTCTTGGCATGTTGGCCGTGATGGCCTGAACCAACTCCTACTGTTTTGGGAATGCAATAGGCAAACTATGAAAAACACGCACCGCTTTGCCTTCGTGTATCCCGGGTTTCCAATCTGGCATACTCAAAATTACTTTTTTGGCGGCTTCTTCACATCCGTGGCCGATGCCCTTGATAATTTTAGGGTTGGTGATTTTACCATCTTTTTCAACAATAAATCTCACAAAAACCATCCCTGAAACCTTGGCTTTTTTGGCTTCTTCTGGTATGACCAAATTATTCTTTATGAAATTATACATTTCTTTTTTACCTCCAATATAGGCTGGTTTCTCTTTCACCCAAGACATCACATCAGCTTCATCTTCAGCACTATATGTATCTTTATCACTAAAATCCTCTTTGGCAGCAGTTTCTTTGCGGGTCAGACTGTAGCCTGATTCACCACCACCACAGGAAAACAAGAACACTGATATCAGAAATAAAGCAATTATAGATTGAGTTGACTTTGAGCAAGGATTGTTTGTCATATTTATTTTGTTTTGGGTAAAAATAGGAATTTTTCGGTAGGATGTTTACAAAATTGACAAGTTTTAGAATTTTGTTATTCCAAATAAAAGTAAAATACCTACTGACTTTACGGAGAAAGTTCTAACTTCAACCCAAAAATTAACCATGATAAAAAATATCACGCTGTTATTCCTAGGTATTTTATGCTTTGGCTGCGTAAACAATCCCGGCCAACCAATAGGCCAATCGTATGTAAAAAAACAAAATAAGGAGATTTCTGATGGATACAGCAGCCAAAATTCGGCCAGTTATACCGGTTCTGCAGACGAGGTGAAGGATTTGGGAAACAATATTACGCTCGACAACTATTTACGGAGAGTGGCAGGAGTTTATGTTAAAGGCGATGGTGCCAGTGCTCAGATAACCATTCGTGGTATAAACACGTTTTCTGCAAGTGGCACTGAGCCACTTTTTGTACTCAACAATACGGTTATGAATGGTACGTTTGCAGATATTTACCGAATGGTCAATCCCAACGACATTTCCTCTGTATCGGTATTAAAAGACGCATCGAGTACAGGAATATATGGATCAAGAGGTGCCAATGGCGTAATAGTAATCAGCTTAAAAAAGAAATAATCGACTCCTAAAACAAAGTTAGGGACCGAAAACGACTAAATTTGCAATTGTAAAACCTCCAAGAGAGGTTCAGTACTCTTATGACAAACGAACAAAAAGCTATAAAAGCCACCTACTTTAGTATCTTAGGCAATGCCTTGCTGGCCATTGTAAAGGGAGTAGCAGGTTTTTTTGGAAACTCTTATGCTCTTATAGCCGATGCCATAGAGTCTACAACAGATATTTTTGGTTCACTTCTAGTCTTATTTGGTTTAAAATATGCCAGTAGACCTGCTGACAAAAACCATCCTTATGGACATGGGCGAATAGAGCCACTCATCACTTTCTTGGTAGTGGGTTTTTTGATATTTTCGGCCATAATTATTGCCCATGAAAGTATAAAAAATATCCAAACGCCTCATGAACTGCCCAAAACTTGGACTTTGTATATTCTGGGTGCCATCATTCTTTGGAAAGAGATTTCGTTTAGATTGGTCTTAAAAAAAAGCAAAGAAACAAATAGTAGTTCGCTCAGAGCAGATGCATGGCATCACCGTAGTGATGCTATAACCTCGGTGGCGGCTCTCATAGGGATTTCGGTGGCCTTGTTTATGGGCAAAGGCTATGAAACCGCCGACGATTGGGCCGCATTGTTTGCATCTGGCTTTATACTCTATAATTGCTACCTGATTTTTAGACCGGCCCTCGGCGAAATCATGGACGAACACGTATATGACGACCTCTTGATAGAAATAAAGGAAGTCTCTCAAACCGTTGAAGGTATTATAGACACAGAAAAGTGCTTTATCAGAAAGTCGGGAATGAAATATCACGTAGATCTACATGCGACCGTCGACGCCGAAATATCCGTAAAAAAAGGCCATGATATAGCTCATGACCTAAAAGATACGCTCAGACGAGAAATTCCTCAACTCGGACACGTGCTCATACACATTGAACCCAACAGCTAAATGTCATTCTTCGCTGGCACCGTTTTCAACAAAATTCACTCCTCTCGTAACGATTTTGCCAATAATACTTCTCGGCTCGGTTATTTCAATATATCCGTGGGCAATTCTACCAGTTTTTACTTCTATCTTCTCGAATTTCACTTGGTCTTTATCCTCTTTCATTCTAAAAATAAACGAACCATCTGAATTGCTCAAAACAGCAGATTCTGGCAATGCCATAACTTTTGAATTTTGAACATTGATTTTGCCAGAAATATACTGTCCAGGCCTAAGCGATTGCTCAAATGTCTCATTGTCTACATGTACATGGAGGTTAAGTGATTTTTGCTCCGTGTCCACGGTTTTGTCTATCAAGTAAACTTTACCCACCACATTTTTTCCTGTAGCATCTTGAAAATCAACGTCCTGCCCTACTTTTACCAAGGCCATGTCATCGCCAAACACTTTAAGCTCAACATGCATGTGCTGGGTGCTGATGAGCTCAAATAGCGTTTCGTTACCCCCGAAAGCCTTACCATTGGTCACATTGACACTCTTTACAAAACCGTTCTGTGTAGCATAAAGTGTATGTTTGCCCGAGATATTGGTACTTGTTAAGGTATTCGGATTTATACCCAAAAGCCTTAACTTCTCGGAAAGACTTCTGATTTTTATTTTATTTATTTTCAGAGCGTTGTCAGTTTCTTGAAACCTGCGTTTAGAGGTAGCATCGTCCGCTATGAGTGCTTTTTGTCTGTCAAAGTCCTGTTGAAGAAGCTCTCCCTTGGTCGTTTCGTTGAGATAATCTTCTTGTATTTGCAGAAGCTCCATGCTCTGAATTTGGCCTAAAACCTCTCCTTTTTTGAGATACTTTCCAGGCAACAGACTATGATTGATGTTTGCAATAACACCACTTAGCGGATAATTGATAGAAAACATCTGATCTGGTGGTACATCTACCAAACCATTGGATTCGATGCTAATATCCATTGTTTTTTCCTCCAAGGCACCTATTTCAACCTTTAAGTTTTTGAATTGTTCTTTAGTAAAAACAATTGAATTATCCACTGGCTTTTGGGCTACTTCCTCTGTTTTGGTTTCTGTTTTGCACGAAAAGAAGAGTGCAACGCAAGCTATATTTATTATTAATTTATTCATTTCCAGTAAGATATTTAATATTCGTGATACTCAAATTTTTATTTTTTTGGAGATTTAAAAGCTCCAATTTATAGTTGACATTTTGATTGTAGGTCAAATACCAATCATAGTAATCAAGCTGGCCTGCCATATATTTTTTCATGGTTACTTGCATGATTTTCTCAGACTCGCGAAGCAATACATCATTGATCAAATCAATATTCTTTTGTGTATCTTCAATCCCTTTGCTCAAAACAGTTACCTCATTTTCAAGCTGATGCTTCATCTTTTCAAGTTCTAATTCTTGAATATGGCTTGTAATTTTAGACGCCTGTACTCTGGCCTTCTGAGCTTTGTTGAAAATCGGAATCTCTACGCCTGCTACCCCGATGAACTGTCGCCAACTGCCCAGCATACTCTGGTTCATTACTCCCAAATTTATGCTTGGTAAAAGTTTATTCATTTCGTTTTGTGTTGCCAAATGTGAATTTTCAATCTGAAAACCTTGCTGCTTCAGTTTTGAATTCTCCAAAATGGAATTATCTACCCCAAACTGAGCAGGTTTAAAACTCAAATTGGGTAAATTATGGGTGTTCAACATAAACTTGAGCTTACCCTCCAATTCATTCCTCAGAATCTGAAAATTCGTAATCTTCATTTCGTTTTCAGTAATTTTCAAGTGAATATTGGAAACTTCAACTCCGTCTGTTTCTCCCTCCTCTTGGCGTCGGCGATAAACTTTCTCTATTTCTTGAAGCTTAAGATTTTCATTTTTTAGCAAATCAGTAAGTTCTTGAAAATAAAATAATTGATAATAAATATTCGCCACTCCAAATCGAAATTCATTCTTAAGAATATCCAATTCGGCTTCGCCTATTTTAACCAAAGATTCATTAAATGCTCTACGAAGTTTATACACCTTGGGCAATTCGGTATTCTGAACCACAGCCAATGTATAGTCTGTAACAAAAGGAGTTTGAATGTTTCCAACCTGCAAATCAAACTTTGTTTTTGGCATCTCAAATGCCGTATTGACGAGTGACTTTTGCAAATCAATTCTTCTTAAAGCCAAGGCTAAGTCTTGGTTTTTTTCAAATCCCAGATTAGTAAGCTGATTTAAATCCAGCGACTGAGCAACCGATAACTGTATCGAAAGACAGAATATGACTATTTTCTTTATCATTTGTTTTCTACTTTTTTCATGAATATCATATAAATAATAGGCAAAACCACCAGCGTGAGTAAGGTAGAAGTTATCAAGCCACCTATAACGACCGTAGCCAGAGGTTTTTGCACCTCAGCTCCTGCCGAAGTAGAAATGGCCATTGGTAAAAAGCCTAAAGACGCCACAAAAGCCGTTACCATTACGGGTCTAAACCTCACAGAAACACCCTCGATAATGCGTTTCATTATATCTTTTTCCTCAGATTGATTGAAATAACTGATCAATACCAGACCGTTTAAAACTGCCACGCCAAACAAAGCTATAAACCCAACGCCAGCCGAAATACTGAAGGGCATCCCTCTCAAAAGGAGAGCAAAAACACCACCAATGGCTGAGAAAGGAATGGCACTGAAAACCAAGCCTGCTTGCAGGAAAGATTCCAATGAAAAATATAACAAGAAGAAAATCAGCACCATAGCTGCAGGAACAGCAATAATTAATCGTTCTTTTGCCCTTTTGAGATTTTCGAAAGAACCTCCATATTCAAAATAATAGCCTGCTGGTAAGTCAATCTTGGCCTCTAATTTTTGAGCAACTTCTTCGGCATAACTTTCCACGTCCCTATCAGCAATGTCTACCCCTATGATGATACGACGGTTAGATTTTTCTCTTGAAATCTGAGATGGAGCATTTTGGTAGCCTATTTCTGCCAAATTTTCAAATTTTATTAAAGCACCAGTACCGGCCCTAATTTGCAGATTTTTAATATGTTCTAAATCATCTGCGGCTTGTTTTTCAAATCTAACCACCACATCAAAACGCTTTTCATTTTCAAAAAATACACCCGCCGTTTCTCCAGCAAATGAAGTTTTCAGAATGAAGTTCAAATCATCAATATTGAGCCCAAATTCCGCTAATTTTTGTTTGTCATACTTTACATTGATTTGTGGCCGACCGCTAATCCGTTCTACTTTTACTGTTCTCGTTCCTTCTATTTTCTGTAAAATTCTCTCGACAGATTTGGCTTTTTTATTCAATATTTCTAAGTCGTTACCAAAAATCTTGATAGCAAACTCAGATTTGGAACCAGCTATCATCTCGTTGAAACGCATTTCTATGGGCTGCGTAAATTCTACAGAAGTTCCAGGAACTTTCTCGGCAAGAACCGCAGACATTTTCTCTACAATCTCGTCTTTAGTTTTGGCAGAGGTCCATTCAGAATGATCCTTCATATTTATCATCAAATCTGATGCTTCGGGTGGCATAGGATCGGTGGGCACCTCAGAGGCCCCTATCCTACCTACTATCTGTTGGATTTCTGGAAATTCTGCGAGAAGTGCCTTCTGTGCTTTGGTTGTCGCCTCAATGGTAGTATTTAAAGAAGACCCTTGTGGAGTTTGAAAGTCCACTGCTAAATCGCCTTCTTCGAGGGTCGGAATAAACTCACCGCCCATTCTGATAAACAAAACCAAGCTTATCAAAAACACCAAAATAGCACCAAGAAGCACCCTAGAATGATGTTTCAGGGCATACTGAAAAACAGGTGAGTACACCTTAAACATCTTGTCTATAATTTTTTGAGAAAGCTTAAACTCCTTTTTCCCTTCTTTAGAAAGCAATAGAGATGTAACAGCAGGAACATAAGTCAACGAAAGCAAAATGGCCACCACAAGTGCCAAACCAACCGTCATGGCCATAGGATTGAACATTTTACCCTCAATACCGCCCAAAGACAATATCGGCAAATACACAATAAGGATGATAATACCACCGAAAAGTGCTGCTGAGAGAACCTTTGTAGATGACTTATACACCAAGTCATTGAATACTTCTTTTTCTACTTTGTCAACATGATATTTTTTGTTCGAATGAATATTGTATAGCACGCTTTCTACAACTATTACCGAGCAGTCGACCAACAAACCAAAATCAATGGCTCCTAGACTCATTAAATTGGCCGAAATACCAAAATATTGCATCAGTCCAAAAGTAATAATCATCGTTATGGGTATCACAGAGGCCACTATCAGGCCAGCTTTTATACTTCCCATAAGCAAAATCAACACAAAAATAACAATTAAGCCACCCTCAATTAGATTGTTTCGAACAGTTGCAATTGATTTATCAATCAGTTTGGTTCTGTCTATAAAAGGTACGGCTTTTAGTCCGGCGGGAAGTGTTTTGTTGATTTTTTCTACCCTAGACTTCACTTCCTTTATTGTCTTCTCCGAATCGGCTCCTTTCAACATCAGAACTATGCCACCAACGGCTTCGCCTTTACCATTTTTTGTCATGGCCCCAAATCTTTTGGCATGTCCAAATTTTACATCTGCCACACTATTTACCAGAATCGGCACACCATTTTGATTCTTAATAACTATCTTCCCAAGGTCTTCCAGTGACCTCGAAGTACCCTCGCCACGAATAAAATACGTCTGGTCAAATTTCTCGATGTAGCTTCCTCCTGTATTGTTATTGTTGGCGTTTACGGCCTCGTAAACTTCTTTGAGCGTAACACCCATTTGTAGCATTTTCTGAGGAATGACCGAAACCTCATACTGTTTAACATACCCACCAAAACTACTAATTTCAGTAACTCCATCAATACCAGACAGTTGCTTCTTAACTATCCAGTCCTGAATGGTACGGAGTGATGCTAAATCATATTTTTTTTCGAAGCCAGGACTTACATCAATCGTGTATTGATAAATTTCGCCCAAACCTGTAGTAATAGGGGCCAGTTCAGGAGTACCAAACTGTTTTGGAATGACTTCTGATGCCATTTTTATTTGGTCCGAGGCCAATTGCCTGGCCAAATGTATACTGACATCGTCAGAAAAAACAAGCGTTATAACGGATAACCCTTGCCTAGAAACGGAACGGATATCTTCGAGATTTTGAATATTTACAAACTGCATTTCGAGCGGTGCCGTAATGTACTGCTCAACTTCTTGTGCTGCTAAGGTTGGTGCTAATGTGAGCACAACAACCTGATTATTAGTAATATCCGGAACAGCATCTATGGGTAGGTTTTTAAGCGAAAACAGACCAGCGAGCATGCTTAACGATACTACAAGACCCACCACAAGCTTGTGATGGATACTATATTTGACAAGTTTATCAAACATATTAATTATTTTGATTTTTCAGTAAAATGGACTGTAAAAGCTAAGTTTTTCTCAATAACAAGGAAGGTTTTGTAGAAAACAGCCTTGATATGAGAATAGTAATTTCCCAAAACTGGAGTTTCAGAAAAAGTAAAATGAAGATATTAGCCCAACTGAGGCGGGTTAAGCAGAAATTTCAGGTATTGGAACCTGTAAAGATTGGAATATTCCAGCGAACAGGAGAGCTCATTGAAAACCGTATTTGCCTTAAAACATGATTCTATGTCAAACGAAACCGAATGTACATAAGCAAAAAAGGAAATTTGAGATTCGAAAGACGGGAGATTTTTGTGCTCCTTGTTGGTTTTATGTCCAGAATCCGACGAATAGTGCATCCAAAGGAACTCGCCAAGGCTATTTCCGGCTTCTTTGTGTTCTAAATAGTGATGGTAGAGTTCTCCTAAACGAGAAACCTGTGAAATTCCCAAACCGTTAGGTATGAAACTTTCAAAGAAAATCACGGTGGCCACTACTATTATGGAAACTTTTTTGAACATGAAGCAAATGTAAGTGTTGTAATTGAAAGAAAAAAAATATTTCTAATAAGGCTTTAATATTTAGACAGATACAAAATAAGGTCAATTTTTAAAAGTGTTTTTTCTAAAAAATATTTGACTTTTTGTACAAAAGCCGTACCTTTGCACTGCTTTTCAGAGAAACGCCAAGCATTTCAAAGAAAACAAAGGGCCTATAGCTCATTCGGTTAGAGCAACTGACTCATAATCAGTAGGTGCCTGGTTCGATCCCAGGTGGGCCCACTTCAGAATCAAGGAGTTACAGAAATGTAACTCCTTTTTTTCTTTTATACTCATTACAATTAACACAGCACATTCAATATAAAGTCCTTAGACGTATGTACTGGTATTTCTGAAAAGTAAAAATCCTTTACATTTTTTGTAATAATTATTTGGCAACCAGCTTGCTTGGCAGAATAGTATTGAAGACCATCCTCGTAGTCAGTGATTTTCTTGTTGTTATTCACCAAAAACACTTCTTCCTGACCAATGGAGGTGATTTTAATTTGGCTTGAAAGGATTTGCATTTTTTCGATGGCTCTTTTACTTCCACATTTTTTCTCTGAAAAATAGTATGCGATAGCTAGGCAAATTGGTGAAGTAAACAACTGATAATGTTCTTGAAAATGAGGCAAACTCATCACACGTGCAGAATAAGTGAAAGTTGGCATTTCGTGGTTAAGGACCGATACTAGCACGTTGGCATCAAGAAATACTTTCATTTCCTTGACTCGTAATACTCTTTTTTCATAGAATTTGAGCTTTTTGCCATCGTTTTGTAGGTGACCTCTTCCTCGGCTACCATTCTTACAAAATCAGCAATAGGAATATCTTCCAACGAAGCATAAGCCTTTGGTGCTGATGTGATTTTCTCATAGAGAAACTCCGTAAGCCTACTCAAACTTATACCTTGAGATGCGGCAAAATCTTTGGCTTTTTCTATGACATTTTGGTCAAAACTTAATGTGATTTTAGTATCCATTATTACTTTTAAATTTATACGTACAAAAATATAATTCTATACGTGTATTTCTAAGTTTTGGCTTCCTTTTTTAAAATCTCAATCCGAAACATCTAAATAATCCATTTGTAAGGCAATTTTATTCATTCCTCACGAATAGGTTGGAAAGTATCAGATACTTTTTGAATATTTGAGAAAAAAACACTTAAAATGACACCAGTCAAAAAGAATACGTTCTTAAAAAAAGTAAAAGACATTACCATAAGTGGCTCTTTGAGTATGCTGATATTAAGCTCGGGCTTATATGGTTGCTCCTCAACTGAAAGTACAGAAGGCGATTACGAGCAAACGGAGGTTTACACACAAGGTGTAAGAACCTACATAAAGGAAACTTCGAAAGGGGAATTTAAAATAACAGAAGAAATAGCTGTACCAGCAGATAGCTCCAAAGCTATAGTAACCTATCTGGATGGAAGAGTAGAAACGCTCACCAAGGAGCAATCTAAAAAACTTATCGACGAAGAAATTACTCACAATCAAAATACAATCGGTCACAACAATGGCCTATCAAACGTACTCCTTTATGGTGGTATGGGCTACTTTCTAGGTAGAACGATGAGCCCAAATTACGGCTTTTATCGTCCAGATTTTAGAAGAGACAACAACGGCTCTGGTTTTGTACCAAATGGTGGCGTAAAAAACAGTGCGGATATGGGACGGTACTATTCTAATCCCGAGACTTTCGCAAAATCGACAGAAGTAAATAGAAATATCACCAGATCGAGAACAACTGTAACACGTCCAAGTAGCAGTAGAAGTGGTTTTTTTGGTAGTAGAAGTAGGTCTGGATCGGGTTTTGGAGGATGATAAAAATAAAAACACTACAAAACTCGCCTCTTCAAACGCTTAAAGAAGAAGGCTGGAAATGGATGTTAGGAGAAGACACGCTGCCATACGTAACCAACGACATTGTGGTGGTAACTGAAAATACCGCCGAGGCATACTATAAAGCCAGTAATGAGCTTTACGAAATGTTCATAAAGGCTGCTGAGCATGTCATCAAGCACGATTTATATGAGGATTTGGGCATACCGCCTAACCTGGTTCCCTTGATTAAGTACAGTTGGGAAAACGACAAAGGTTGGCATCTTTACGGACGCTTTGATTTAGCTGGAGGCATTGATGGCAAACCGATAAAGCTAATAGAGTTCAATGCCGACACCGCTACTTGTATTCCCGAAACTGCCATTATTCAGTGGGCATCTCTAAAAGCCAATGGATTTGATGATTCGCTGCAATTCAATACTTTATACGAAAATCTGGTTGAAGCTTTTGAATCTTTAAGAGATGAAAACCCAGAGTTTCACCCTTCGCTTTTGATCAGCACCATGGCTGGCTTCCCAGAGGACGATACCAACATGGAAATCTTGGCCGAAGCAGCCAAGGAAGCAGGCTTTGATGTCGCATTTGATAATATAGAAAACGTTGACTTTTCACCTGCAGAAGGCATTTTCAAGCACAGTTTGGCAGATGGAAGTTTTACTAGATATGATTTCTGGTTTAAACTGATTCCGTGGGAGTTTATAGCCTGGGATGAACCAGAACTTTGTAAAATCATTACTGACATTTGCATGGATGAGAAAGCTGTGGTTCTAAATCCGGCCTACACTATGCTTTTTCAGTCAAAAGGAATATTGAAGATACTTTGGGATATATTTCCGAATCATCCGCTTTTATTGGAGACCAAGTCAAGTCCGCTTTCGGGCAAAAACTGTATAGAAAAAGTAATGTTTGGCCGAGAAGGTGCCAATGTAAGGGTCATAAGTAGTACAAACCAAACCGTGACGTTTTCAGCGGGAGAATATGCCGAACAGAAGAAAATCTACCAGGAGTTCATAGATTTCCCAATGGATGACAGAGGAAATTATTATCAAGCAGGCGTTTTTTATGTTGGCGAATCCTGCGGATTGGGTTTCAGAAAAGGAGGAAAAATATTAGACAATACCGCTCAGTTTTGTGGTCATTTGATTGAGTGAGGCAGAAAATCCCCATTTTCGATTTTCAAAAAAACACCAAGTATCAAGCAATAACCAAATATGAATAACCCTGAATAACATTCCGGGTTATTCTTTTTATATATGTTTTGAATGTGCCTGAACTATAAAAATAGCCTTGTCAAAGTTCTGAATATTGATACACTTGCAAGATATTTACCTCTACCAAATGGAATCTTTTTAATTTTTTTTATAACTTTAGCGTGATCTACAAATTAAGTAATTCACTATAAATTCCGTTGACTAATGAAAACACTAAAACTTCTGCTAGTCCTATTGTTTATTTTCAATAACACATTTTCCAAGCACCCTGAGGAATTGAAAACAACAAGGGCTTGGATGCTGGTTTCTGGCCGACTAATTATGGTCTAAAAAAAGATAGAAATGATGGTTTCTTCAAACAATTTGATTTCGTTTGGAAACAAAATGAAAATTTATATGTCGTAAAGAAAAGGATTAATTTAAAAAATGGAGACACTACTTTAAATTCTTGGTTAGTTGATGCAAGTGGTAAATATTTAACCCAAAAAACTTACACCGATATTGGTGATTTTTCTGAAGGTATGGCTGAAGTAAGTATTGGTCCTGATGATTATTGTAGTAGTTGCTATGATTCTGGACGATATAGCCTAATGGTATTTCTGAGCAATACACGAGGTTTCATAAATGAAAAAGGTGAGGAAATAATATCGCCAAGATATAGATTCGTGAAAGGGAGTTATAAGAATGGGGTTTGCTTAGTTGGAGTTTGGGATGACCAACTTTATTTCGTGGATAAAACCGGTAAACAACAATTTAACAAAGTTTTCAAAGAAGGTGAACAATTCAGAGGCCAAATAGCAGGTGTTACTTTTAGGAATGGAGCAAAAAATTTTATCGATAAAAATGGTGAAGTGTTAATTCCGAAGAAATATCTCTACATACAGCCTTATAATGAGGCATACCTCGGAATGATAAGGGCTTACAAAACCTTGGACAAAAAAGTAGGATTTTGGACTTCGAATTGCGAAAGCTTAATTGCCCCGCAATACGATTCTTTCAATTATTCTATGCTTGCCGGTAACATCATAGTGGAGAAAAATGGCAAATTTGGCTTTGTTGATATGTTTACTGGGAAAGAAACGATTCCAAATTTATACAGCCAATTTCGGTCCGATAAAAACAGAAATTATGTAATATTAAAGAAAAACAGTGACTGGTATAGGGTGGATACCCTAAATAATGTTCGAAAAATAGGGAGTGGTGCTGATATCCTCAGCTTGGGTTTTGGCCTATTCAAATTAAAACGAAATGAAAAATGGGGCGTTGTGGATAGCCTTGGTGTTGTAAAGTCTGATTTTCTTTTTGACCAAATTACCGATTTGTACGCCAACGAGTACTACATTGTAATGAAAGACCAAAGCTATGGATTTATAAATGCAAAAGGTCAAGTACTAATTGAGCCAAAATACGACAAAGTAGGCTTTCTAAAAAATGGCAATATTTATGGTCAGAAAGAACTATATCAATTCACTTTGAATACGAAGGGCAAGATTTTAGATAAAGAATTTAAGCCTGAAATAATCAAAAATGTCTTTTTCGGACTTGTTATTACCCTTATGTTGGGGTTGACTGCATATGTCTTTAAGGTCAAATAAGGTCATTAACTCTCCTTTTCCAAAAACTCCTTGATTCGTCTCGCCTTGTCTTTTCCCAAAAGCGTAATCAATTCTTCGTCAGGTGCGTTTTTGATATTCGGAATTGACTTGAAGTGGTTGAGAATCTTTGTTGCAGTATTTTTACCGATACCGGGAGCAGACTCTAAACTACTGATTAGGAAATTTTTACTTCGTCTATTTCTATGATGTGTTATACCAAAACGGTGAGCTTCATCTCTACATCTTTGAATCAATTTCAACGATTCAGACTTTTTATCGATGTAAATCGGTAGCGAATCTTCTGGAAAATATATCTCTTCCAAGCGTTTGGCTATGCCTATAATTGGAATTTGACCATATAACCCCAATGATTTCAGAGCATCACAAGCAGCCGAAAGTTGGCCTTTACCACCATCTATAATGATCAAATCGGGCAAGTCTGCCTTTTCCTCTAAAAGTCGGGCATATCTTCGGCCTACCACCTCATTCATCGTGGCAAAATCATCTGGCCCAATGACAGTTTTGGGAATATAGTGCCTATAATCCCTTGTAGAAGGTTGGCCATTTTTAAAACAAACCATGGCCGAAACCGGATTGGTGCCTTGAATATTGGAGTTGTCAAAGCACTCAATGTGTCGGGGTAAGTTCTTGAGTTGCAAATCCTGTTTGAGCTTTATCAAAACCCTATCGCGTTTATTGGTATTTCCGCTTGCAGCAGCAGCATCTCTTTCAGCTTTTTCATGCCTGAAATACATCACATTTCTAAGCGACATTTCTATGAGTTTCTTCTTGTCACCAATTTGTGGAACCACTATATTCGCTTTAAAATCAATATCTGGGCTGATATTACAGATAATTTCCTTGGCTTCGCTTTCATAGGTTTGGCGTAAATCAAACATCACGATAGCCAAAATCTCCTCGTCGGTTTCTTCCAGACGCTTCTTCACCTCCAAAGTTTGCGTTCTGATAATGGTACCATTCACAACTTTCAGATAATTTACATATCCCGCAGTTTCATCAGACTGAATTGTAAAAACGTCGGCATCTTGAATGGTGGGCGTAACAACAGTAGCCTTTGATTGATAATTTTCTAAAAACTCAAGCTTTAATTTGAATTGATGTGCCTCTTCAAAAGCCATTTTAAGTGCAGATTCGGCCATTTTTTCCTGAAAATACCTCTTGGCGGGAGCAAGATTGCCTTTCAAAATCTGATGCACTTGGTCGATTTCTTTCAGATAATCAGCCTCTGATTGAAGGTTTTCGCACGGGCCTTTGCAGTTGCCGATGTGATACTCAAGGCATATTTTGTATTTTTTTGCCCAGACATTCTCTTCACTGAGGTTGTATTTGCAGGTTCGAATAGTAAACAAACTCGTAAACATATCCAGCAATGCATACATAGCCTTGGCGTTTACATAAGGTCCATACATTTTGCCTCTATTCCGGTCTTCTATCCTTCGAGTGGTGATTATTCTTGGAAAACGCTCATGTGTGACGCACACGTAAGGGTAAGTTTTGTCGTCTCTAAGCAGAATATTGTACTTAGGCTGGTGCTCTTTTATAAGTGTATTTTCAAGCAAAAGAGCGTCCCATTCGGTGGGTACTACCGTGTATTCAAGTCTGTGAATATTCTGTATCAGCCTGCGGGTTTTTCTATCTACTCTATCAAAATTATAAAAATAACTACTTACTCTGTTTTTTAAACTTTTGGCTTTACCGACATAAATGATTGTATCGCTTTCATCAAAATATTTATAAATGCCCGGCTCGCTCGGGAGTCTGGAAATGATGTCTTTATAATCAAAATTTATATCGGCCATTTTAGATTTTAGGAATGAACACCCAAGCAGTTATTGCGAAATGGGTTATTGGACTAGTGAATTAACATCAAAAACAAAAAAATGGTTTGAGGATACTTTATCCAAAAACCATTTTTGAAATATAGAAAATATTACTTCTTGGAGAATGAAATCAGGAATAACACCAAGGCCGTAAAGCCAAGTCCAAGCGACTCTCTTCCGAGCTCTATATTGATTGTTTTCATGCCCATGGTGTTGAGCATAACCCCCTCCCACTCAGGCGGAAACTGATTTATCGCCCAAAATAAATATGGAATACCAATCAAAAACAGGGCACGGCCATTTAGTCGACCATGAAGTTTTTGGTAAATTAAATAAATCGGAAAAAGGTAGGTTGGAATCCACAACCATGGGTCAGGGTCATTATACTGAACTACCGTGAAGTAGACAAAAACCAACATCAAAAGATAACATATGTATTTCATAAGGTTTTGTTTAAAAGTCGAAATAATGACATTTTGATTTAGAAAACAAAAAAAAGAAACTGATTGTCATCAGGTTTAAAAAAATATCTAAATAATTCGAGCAGCGTTTGTCAAACCAAAGAAAAGTCGTACTTTTGTGGCGGCAAATTACCAGCTCCTGCTGAATCCCCCAGGACCGGAAGGTAGCAAGGGTAGGTGGTTGTAGCGGTGAATTTGCCATTTTTTTTCTTCGTTTTTTCAATCAAAATTTATATCATGAAGTTTTTTATTGACACAGCAAGCCTTTCGGAAATTAAAGAGGCTCAGGATTTGGGTATTTTGGACGGCGTAACTACCAACCCTTCGCTTATGGCAAAAGAGGGCATTGGAGGAGACGAAAATGTAAGAAATCACTACAAGGCCATTTGCGAAATTGTAGATGGAGATGTTAGTGCCGAAGTTATTTCTACTGATTACGAAGGAATGATTCGTGAAGGCGAAGAACTTGTGAAAATTCATGACCAAATCGTGGTTAAAATCCCGATGATTAAAGATGGTATAAAAGCGATAAAATACTTCTCAGAAAGAGGTATCAGAACCAACTGTACGCTTGTATTCTCTGCGGGACAGGCTCTTTTAGCCGCTAAAGCGGGTGCTACCTACGTGTCACCGTTTGTAGGAAGACTCGATGACGTAAGCACAGATGGACTCAATTTGATAGAAGAAATCAGAACAATATACGATAACTACGGATACGAGACCCAAATCTTGGCCGCATCTGTAAGACACCCGATGCACATTCTTGGCTGTGCTAAAATAGGTGCTGATGTTATGACCGGACCACTTTCGGCCATACTTGCACTTCTTAACCACCCATTGACGGACATAGGCCTTGCAAAATTCTTATCCGATCACGCCAAGGTTAACAAATAATATTTAATTTAGGCGGAAAGTTTTTTCCGCCTTTTTTTGTACATCCAATGAGCGAAGCCGTAATATCTCTTTCTAATGCTTATATCTATCAGAAAGAAAACTTGATACTTTCTGATGTTAACTTCTCTATACACAAAGGAGAATTCGTCTATCTGATCGGTAAAACTGGTAGCGGAAAAAGCTCGCTCCTGAAAACCCTCTACGCAGACCTTTGGCTAGAAAAAGGGCACGGCCAAGTGGCGGGATTTGAATTGGAAAATATTAAATATAAGGAGATTCCTTTTTTGAGAAGAAAAATAGGTATCGTTTTTCAAGACTTCCAGCTCCTACCTGACCGCAATATTCTGCAAAATCTTCGTTTTTTTATGGAGGCCATGGGTTGGGTAGAAAAACCAAAAATTGACGAAAGAATTCAGGAGGTTTTGGACTTAGTTGGTTTGCCGGATGTACTCAAAAAGCATCCCCATCAGTTATCTGGTGGTGAGCAACAAAGAATAGCCATTGCGAGGGCTCTTCTGAATCACCCCGAAATACTTCTTGCCGACGAACCCACCGGGAATCTTGACCCAGAAAAATCTATTGAAATACTAAAGTTATTCTTCAAGATAAATGAAGTATCCGAAACTGCCGTATTGATGGCTACGCACGAACTCGATCTCATTGAAAGATTCCCGAGAAGAACATTATATTGTGACGGAGGAGTTATTAATGACCTTACAGGTAACTAGTTAGACCCAACTTTATGTAAAAACTCTGAGGTTTTACAGCCTTTATGGCCTCTATAACTTCATAGTCTTGGGTAAACCCTACCCTGTTCCTATCAATTGTCTTTGCGGCGTTGGACTGAGTGTAACCTACACCCACATTGAGATAAGAAAAGGGTCTTTTGTCTCCAGAAATCTTATATTCAAGACCAGATTCAATACCATAATTTAGAGCAACTGAATTGTATCCATAGACCTTATATATCTCTTCCTCTCCCACGTTTTCCATCATTTTGGAAGTATAAAATTTAGGACCAAAACTGGCATCAACATAAGTTAAAACTTTATTAATGGCCAAATTGGGCAGATATCTAATTTTCGCATTTGTCCAAAACTGTCGATGCGTCATGTAAAAATCGCTGCCCGGTGCAGGTGCAGAGAAAACACTTTGACGCCTACCCACAAAACCAAGTTCGCCACCCAAGAGTATACTACTGAGGTCTCCCATTTTCCTTTTTGGGTTTCCGAGATATGAAAGCGAAAGACCAGAATTGGAAGATTTTACAAAATCCGATTTAAGGGATTTCTTGTAATTACCTATCGGGTTATCAACCAAAAAAGACAAATTATAGAATCCTTTATATATAACATTTTCGGGCTCGTTCTGACCGAAAACGTTTGTGGAAAAGAGTAGTATAATTAAAAATCGCTTCATTGTTATTTGGCTTTCAAAACCGCAAACGGTATGATAACTTCCTCTAAAGACACGCCGCCATGCTGAAAGGTGTCCTTGTAATGACTCACATAATGATTATAATTATTGGGATAGGCAAAGAAATAATCGCAGGTGGTGAAGAAATAAGAGGTAGAGATATTTGGACTTGGTAATTTATAATTCTCAGGCTTTCTTACCTCTATCACGAAATCTCTCTTATCGTCAAGATTCAAGTTCCTACCCTGTTTGTAACGCAAATTGGTATTTACGTTGCGGTCTCCTACAATTCTTTTGGCATTTTTTACCTTTACCATGCCGTGGTCGGTAGTAATGACCAATCTACCATTTTTTGAGGCCACCAATTTCAGAAAATCAAGCATTGGAGAATGCATAATCCAAGATCTGGTGATAGAACGATAAGCGGCTTCGTCGGGAGCTAGTTCTTTTATCACGGCCATATCGGTCCTTGCATGCGAAAGCATGTCGATGAAGTTATAAACTACCACCACCAAATCATCTTTGAGAAGGTTATTAAAGTTATCCACCAGAGATTTGGCCTGGCCATTGTTTAATATTTTATGATACGAAATCTTGTGGTGCAGGTTATTCTTCTTCAGATTTCGCTTCAAAAACTCCTCTTCATTCTTGTTCAATCCATCTTCGTTATCCCCTTCGTCGTTCACCCAAATATCAGCATGTTGTTTAGACATTTCTAAGGGTGTAAGACCCGAAAAAATTGAATTTCGGGCGTAAGACGTAGCTGTAGGTAAAATTGAAAAATAGGTTTCGTCTGATTCGATCGTAAAATATTCGCCAATGATATCCTCCATAATTTTCCACTGGTCCAACCTGAAATTATCAATCAGAATAAAAAATAAGGGTGAACCAGAATGAATCAAAGGAAAAACTTTGGTTTTCAATAGGTTGTGCGACATCACCGGTTTTTTCACATTGGGATCAGTCATCCAACTCACATAATTGTCTTCTATAAACTCTGAAAAACGCGAATTCGCCTCAGCTTTCTGCATCTGAAACACCTCTTCCATAGATTTGTCTGATGACCTATCAATCTCTAATTCCCAAAAAACTAGCTTCTTATAAATCTCAGCCCATTCCACAAAATCTAGCTCGTCGTTGTACTGCATGCTCAGCTGCCTGAAATCCTGCATATAACTAGAGTTTGTTTTTTCTGAAACCAACCTTTTGTTTTCAAGAAGTCTTTTCACAGAAAGCAAAATCTGATTGGGATTTATAGGTTTTATCAAATAATCTGCGATTTTGGAGCCTATGGCCTCTTCCATGATACGTTCCTCTTCGGACTTGGTAATCATTACGACAGGAATGGTCGGTTTTATTTTCTTGATTTGCACCAGCGTGTCCAGTCCGGTCATACCAGCCATCATTTCGTCCAGAAAAATAATGTCGTAATTGTTTTTTTCGACCAAATCTAGGGCATCAGCACCACTTGGAACCGGAGTAACGTCATATCCTTTATTTTCTAAAAAAACTATGTATGGTTTGAGAAGTTCTATTTCGTCGTCGGCCCACAGAATGGTATATCGTTGCATATTTGGTTTATTTTGATGTAATATAGTTCAATACGCTATTTTTCATCTAAAAATTGCTTCAAACGCTCAAAATCTTGCTCGGTGTCTATTCCAAAACCCTCGCTAGTAGCTTCTACCATGCTTATTTTAAAGCCATTGGATAGCCAGCGAAGCTGCTCAAGTTTTTCTTGAGACTCTAGTTTTGCCAAAGGAAATTTCACAAGTTTCTCCAAAACATCAACCCTAAATGCATAAATACCCAAATGTTTGAAAAATGTATTGTGTTCTAGCCATCGGTCTATTTTTTCCTCCCTAATGTGGGGAATCGGAGATCTACTGAAATACAAAGCCTGATTTTTCTCACCTTTTACCACTTTAACTACATTTGGGCTCAACAAATCCTCCATTTTGGCGATTGGAAAACATGCCGAAACGATTTCTATTTTATCGTCGAGTACCGAGCACAACGCATCTATGGTATCCGGGTCAATGAGCGGTTCGTCACCTTGGATATTGACCACATAATCAAATGAGCTATTCCCGCCGCATATTTTTAATGCCTCGGCACACCTGTCGGTTCCACTTTCGTGCTTATGACTGGTCATTACTACCTCACCATGAAATCCCTCTACATGTTCAAAAATGATTTCACTGTCTGTTGCCACTACTATTTTGCTGAGACTGTTGGTTTTTTCACATTGCTCGTACACCATCTGGAGGATGGATTTGCCGTTAATAGTTTTCAGTAACTTCGCCGGAAAACGAGTTGAAGCGTAGCGTGCAGGTATTACTCCGAGGATTTCCACTTTCTTTTTCTTAATTATGACACAAAACTAAAATAAAAATATGTAATAGTCCGTCTTAAAAAAAAATTATGCAATTAATGCTTTAAAATGTATTTTTGCAGTTAAATATCCGTAATCCATAATGAAAGTTTTTGTTTTTTTCCTAATAATCAATTTACCCTATTTTTGTTTCGCAAATGCTCAGAAGCAAGACAGTTTAGATGTTGAAATTGTTAACAACATAGTTTATGTACTTCACAAAGTACAACCAGGCCAGACTTTGTATAGCCTCGTAAATAAGTATAATTGTACGGTTGCTGAGGTGTCTACGCTCAATCCTTCGCTCAAATCTGAGGTTGCAATAAAAGTAGGCGAAACTTTAAAGTTTCCTTTAATAAAAAATGGAAAACATGTAAGTGCTTGGGCATACAACAATAGCCTTAAAAAATCGACCGTTGCGAAGGCCAAACAGGCAACATCTGCACCACAGGCCAAATTGGCCGCTACTGAAAAGAAAAGTGATGTTCGTTTTCATATTATTAAAACAGGAGAAACTATTTTCTCAATTTCAAAACTGTATGATTTGGACATCGCTTATCTGGTAGAAGCCAACAATATTTTCGACAATAAAATAAAGATAGGTGACAAACTCTTGGTCGACAAAACAGAACTCGAAAAAGTAATGGAGGCCTTGGAAAAGAAAAAGGCACCAGTGTTAGAAATGGTGCCAATAGGTGTTAGAATGCAAGAAACAGGAGTGGCTGAAGTAATCAATACGAGTAATCGTACAAACAAATATTTGGCTTTGCACAGAACAGCCAAAGTAGGGAGCAATATAAAAGTTACCAACGAAGCCACAGGGATTACGATAACAGCTAAGGTTGTTGGTAATCTCAGTGAGAAAGGCCCTGACGAAAACATAATGCTCAAGCTCTCGCCCTATGCATTTTACCAATTAAGGCCTCGAGATTCAAAAGTGAGAGCCTCGGTAGAGTACTACCTACCTGTGGCTCGGAAAAACTCGAATGTCAAATAATATATGGCCGAGGGCATTTCTACCGAAATCTCTGACTTGTTAAATGAGAAGTATTTAAAATTCAATAACTTATCTTTTATTGAGGCCGATCCTATTTGCATTCCTCACAAATTCTCCAAAAAGCAAGACATTGAAATCTCCGCTTTTTTTGCAGCTATTTTGGCATGGGGTCAAAGGAAAACCATAATAAATAAGTGTAACGAATTGATACAGCGGATGGACAATTCGCCATTTGACTTTGTGAGCAATGCCCAATCATCTGATTATCATACCTTAGAAAATTTCGTCCATCGCACTTTCAATAATACAGATTTGCTTTATTTTTTGGCTTTTTTCAAAGAGCACTATTCGTGTCACCAATCTCTGGAAGAGGCATTTATGATTGGCAATGATATTGAAAACAACACAAAATTAAATCTCATCAATTTTAGAAAATACTTTTTTTCGCTCGAAGATTTTCCTAAAAGAACTCGGAAGCACATTTCAGGGCCGGAAAGTAACAGTGCTTGTAAAAGAATAAACATGTTTCTAAGATGGATGGTACGGACAGACCGGCAAGGAGTTGATTTTGGTATTTGGAATGGATTGAGGCCGCAACAATTGGTTATACCGTGTGACGTTCACGTCGAAAATATTGCCCGAAAGCTTAATCTTACCACAAGGCCAAAAGCCGACTGGAAAATGGCCGAAGAAATTACAAACAATTTAAAATTTCTTGACCCCAACGACCCAACAAAATATGATTTTGCACTATTTGGGATGGGTATTGAAAAGTATTTTGGAGTTTAAAATTGAGATTTTTCTAAAAGAACATTGAATTTAATAAATCAAAGGAGAGTATATTTGTATCGTGGATAAAATAAAATTAGAAATATTAGACCTTTCGCCTAGCCAATTACAGGCTGGCTCTTTTACCTTGATTCTTTCAGAGGCCAATGGGGACAGACGTTTACCAATCATAATTGGCATGTTTGAAGCACAAGCCATTGCAATCGAAATGGAGAAAATCACACCTACTCGACCGCTTACGCATGACTTGTTTAAATCTTTCTCAAAATCTTTTGATTTCTCAGTAGAAGAAGTACACATTTCGGATATTTCAGAGGGTGTTTTTTATTCGAAAATCATTTGTACGGATGGTATTCGTCAGAAAAACATAGATGCAAGACCTTCGGATGCGATTGCGATAGCCTTAAGATTCAATGCTTCGATTTATACCAACGAGAATGTTTTGAATGAAGCTGGAATAAGCTCTGACGATTTGGGCGGACAAGAGACCAAAAAATCTGAACCAAAAAACATAAAAGTGAAGTCGAGTTCAGACCTCATGTCTTTAAATGCTGATGAGCTCCACAAAATGCTCGATGAAGCCATCAGAAACGAAGAATATGAGAAGGCAGCAAAAATCAGAGACGAAATAGATAAGCGTAACTAGTTGCATCGGCAACGAATTTTGTCTTAAAAGCTAACCCAAATGCTAAAAATAATCAAAAACTTCTTACCAATCCCTGCTGACACACCCAACCCCTTGTTGAGGGCTCTATCGTGTGTAGATGTCTTGGGTTTGTTTCAGAAAGACCCCTTTGGCAACTGGATGGTACTCAAACGTTTGGTTATATTTGTGGCTGGCTGGCCTACATATTGGAGAATTGCGGTGGCCAATAAACTTAAAATAGAGGGTCTAGAGAATCTAAAAGACCTACCGAATACCAACGTGTTTTTCATATCGAATCACCAGACCTATTTTGCTGATGTGATTTCATTCTATCATATATTTTGCAACAACAAATGGGGTTTCGGCAAAAAACTTCTTCCGATCTATCTTTTTTCTCCACGTGCCACGATTTATTATGTAGCTGCCAAAGAAACTATGAAAGCAGGGATAATACCCAAACTTTTTAGTCTAGCGGGTGCTATTTTGGTGGAAAGAAGCTGGAGAGCCGAAGGTGTAAACGTCAAACGTGATGTCGATACCTCAGCTGGCGATAATGTAGCAAAAGGATTAAAATCTGGCTGGGTAATCAGTTTTCCACAAGGCACCACCAGTCCTTATGCACCTGTAAGAAAAGGAACAGCCCATATAATATTATCAAACAGACCAGTAGTAGTACCTGTGGTTATAAATGGTTTCAGACGAGCTTTCAATAAAACGGGTTTGAAATATAAAAGAAGAAATACCGAACTTACCGTAAAATTCAAAAAACCACTGTATTTCGATGAAAGTCATAGCCTTGACTATATCACGAAAACGGTTGAGGAAATTATTGAGCAAAACATGCCAGAGATTATTGCGGAGTGGAATTCACTGAAAGAACTGGCAAAAAAAGGCGAGTAATCATTTAAAAAACCTTAAAATTGAGATTCAGGAAATCTGAAACCTGAAATATTAATTATCTTTGTATTTAAGCTTTTCGATCAAGAAATGAGTTTTAACAGAAAATTAGGCAGTTACCCCGGAATACTTATCACCATAAGTCTTACCGTGGCATTGTTTTTAATAGGTTTTTGTGGCTGGATTGCCATTTCTTCCAAGGAATTGATTAAATATGTAAAGCAGAATATAGAAATCCAAGTTTATTTAGAGAGGGATCTTGAAAAAGCCGATTTAGAAGATGTGGCCATCAAAATACGAAATTTGGGATTTGCAGAAACAAAAAATGGAATTCCGGAAATCAGACTTACCTCTAAGGAACAAGCAGCAGAAATATTCTACAAGGACACAAAAGAAGACTTCAAGGATGTACTAGGAGATAATCCTTTTAGAGATGCCTACAGCGTTAGACTCAAGGAAGAAAACATAACAGAAGAAAAATTAAAATTCATAAAAGCGGAAATAGAAAAAATACAAGGTGTTTTCGAAGTAGAATATGCCAAGGACTTCCTAAAAGGTATAATCTCAAATGTCAACAAAGTCTATAAAGTATTGGCTATCATAGTGGTCATATTTTTTGTTGCTACTTTACTACTCATCAATAACACCATAAAATTGGCACTGTATTCGCAACGATTTATCATCAGAACCATGCAGTTGGTTGGTGCTACTGACTTTTTTATTCAGAAACCTTTCTTGGTCAAGGGTTTCTTTCAGGGTCTAATTGCGAGTGCCATAAGCATCGTTTTGATTTTTGTAACAAAATCAATATCGACCGCCCAAATTGATGGTCTCAATCTCATTCAAAACAACACAGCCATAGGCGTATTATTCACCATATTACTCATTTTAGGACCCACTATAGGTGTTCTTAGTACCTTTCAATCTATAGTAAGATACCACAAGATGGATTTAGACAAATTGTATTAAAAATATGAAAAACACCAAAGATTCTACAGAAACAGCCGGAAATTCGGCCTCAGATTTGCCCTTCAAAAAAGGTAATTATACCATAATGCTAGCCGGGGTAGCCTTAATTGTTGCTGGTTTTGTTATTATGACACTTGACAAAGAAGAATTCGGTTTCGGATTTTTCGGCATCACTCTCGGACCCATCGTAGCCTTTGTTGGCTTTATGGTTGAATTTTATGCCCTTCTAAAAAAGTAATTCATGGATGTAATTCAAGCCATTATTTTGGCTATCATCGAAGGTATTACTGAATACCTTCCAATAAGTTCTACTGGTCACATGATCATTGGAGCGTCTTTTCTAGGAATTGCAGAAGATCCTTTCACGAAAATCTTTGAAGTAAATATTCAATTTGGAGCCATTTTAGCCGTTTTGGTGCTTTACTGGAAGCGATTTTTCCAAAGTCTAGATTTTTATTATAAACTTTTGGTTGCCTTTGTTCCGGCAGCTATTATTGGTTTTCTATTAAATGACTTCATAGATTCAATCTTGGAGAATGTATGGGTGGTGGCTATCAGTTTGCTTCTGGGTGGTATTATTCTAATTTTCATAGATAAATACTTCGAAGATAAAACGCACAAAGCAAACCCTAGTCTTAAAGACAGTTTTGTGATTGGCCTTTTCCAATGTATCGCCATGATACCGGGTGTTTCACGCTCAGCATCAACAATTATTGGGGGTATGTTTATGGGGCTCACACGTAAATCAGCCGCCGAAATGTCTTTCTTCTTGGCTGTGCCAACAATGTTTGCAGCCTCTTCTTACAAGCTCCTCAAAGGCTATAAAAGCGGCGATCTAACATTTGACAACGAGCAGCTTATGCTATTGAGCGTTGGAAACTTGGTGGCTTTTTTGGTGTCTATTGTTGCCATAAAATTCTTTATTGGGTATTTACAAAAATATGGATTCAAAGTTTTCGGATACTACCGTATAGCTCTGGGCTTGCTTCTTTTGGGATTACTTTTTGCCGGTGTTGATTTAAAAATAGTTTAATGAACAATCTTTTCAATGACTCGGTTTTACTTCTAGACAAACCACTTACTTGGACTTCTTTTGATGTAGTAAACAAGGTACGCTATGCTGGTAAATTCAAGAAAGTGGGGCACGCAGGCACTTTAGACCCACTCGCCACGGGCTTATTGATTCTTTGTACAGGAAAAAAAACAAAAGAAATAGAGCAATATCAGGCTCAAGAAAAAGAATATACAGGCAAATTTATGCTTGGTAAAACCACTCCTTCGGCAGATTTAGAAACCGAGGTCGATGCTACATTCGCGACTGATCATATAACTGAAGAGATGCTTCAGGCTACGAAACTAATTTTTACAGGAAAAATTTCGCAAATCCCACCCCTCTTTTCAGCCATTAAAGTGAAAGGCAAAAGGGCTTACGAAGCGGCAAGAGAAGGAAAAACGCTGGAATTAAAAGCCAGAGAAATCGAAATAAAAGAATTTGATATCGACACTACGGCCTTTCCCGAAATAGCGTTTCGAGTAGTTTGCTCCAAGGGCACATATATAAGAAGCTTGGCGAGAGACTTCGGAGAAGCGGTAAACAGCGGAGCATATTTGAGTGAATTAAGAAGAACCAAAATCGGTGATTTTTCTGTTGCAAATGCAGAAACGGTAGAAACGATGGTTCAAAAAATCAAAGATTCTAATGAAGATTTACAATAAACTTTCTGATTTTCAGGCCAAAGGAAATGCCGTTGTTACTACAGGCACTTTTGACGGAGTGCATGTTGGGCACCAAAAAATAATCGGTAGACTAATCGAGAAAGCCAAAGAAATCAATGGTGAGTCTGTTCTCCTTACTTTCTGGCCGCATCCAAGACTTATAGTTTCGCCCAACGACGACGACCTCAAACTCCTCACCACCATAGATGAAAAGACCGAATTTCTTGAAAAATTGGGAATTGACCATTTCGTGGTTTTACCATTTACCAGAGAATTTTCGGAGCTAAGCTCAGAGAAATACATTGAGGATATTCTGCTTGACGGACTAGGCACCAAGGCTATTGTAATAGGTTATGATCACAGATTTGGCAAAAATCGTGAGGGTGGACTAGATTATTTAAAAAAACACTCAGAGCGTTTTAAGATTGAAGTGGAGGAAATCTCTAGACAAGAGCTGGAAAACATAACCATAAGCTCTACCAAAATCCGAAATGCCATTCTGGATGGCGATGTAAAAACAGCCAACGAACTCTTGGGGAGAAACTATCAGTTTTCTGGCCCTGTTGTGAAGGGGCGTCAGTTAGGTAGAACAATTGGTTTTCCTACAGCCAATGTACAAGTACAAAAAAACTATAAACTGATTCCAAAAAATGGTGTATATGCCACAAACGTATTTCTGAGAAATCAGAAGTACCATGGTATAATGAATATCGGAAACCGACCAACCGTAGATGGCCTTGGCCGCACACAAGAAGTACATATTTTTGATTTCTCAGACGATATTTATGGAGAAACCATCAAAGTAGAAATTTTGGAATTTATTAGAGAAGAAACTAAATTTGAAAATATTGGAGAGTTGGTAAAACAAATCGAACTAGACTGCCAGGCTGCCAAAACAATATTTTCGAACAATGCATAAGAGAAAAAAGTATATTTTCTGGTTTTTGTCGTACTTACTAATTGCCACGCTGTGGCTTTTTCAGTATCAAATATCGGTTAATGTACCTTGGTGGGACGATTTCCATGGAATCATCCTTCCCGTTTATCATCTTTTCTCAGATATCCCTTTCTCAGAAAAACTAAAATTTTTCTTCTCGCTCAACAATGAACATCGAGTAGTAAACGACAGAGTTTTTTTACTCTTAATTTACTTGTTATCAGGCACATTAGAATTAAAAACGCTGGCCTTATTAGGTTTTATCAATCTTATCGGTATTTTTTTCTTAGTATTGAAAGTGGCCAAACCCCTTGCAAGTAACTATCTGTTTCTACTTCCACTCCCGCTTCTTATTTTTCATGCACAGTATTTTGAAAGCCTTCAATCTCTGATGGTACCCTTTCAAAATTTCTCTGTAATACTCTATGTCTTTCTTACTTTCTATTTCTTGATTTACAAGAAATTAAATAGTTTATTACCCGCTTTTCTATTTGCCATTCTTGCAATTTTCTCGCACGGAAATGGTATTCTAGCTTTCCTCATCGGCTTTATAATTTTACTATTTAATAAGCGGAACAAAGACTCCATAATCTGGGGTTTGCTCTCCTGCGTATCTATTGGATCATATTTTTGGGGGTACCAAAAGCCCGATTGGAGCTCTGGTGTTTCAGCAAGTGACAATCCATGGGCAGCCATAAAGTATGTCCTCGAGTTTTTTGGAGCTTACGCACTAAACATCACCGACACGTCTACAACTGCAAAAAGTCTATATGGCAGTTTGGTTTCTACACTTTTTGGTCTTGGTCTGGTTTTAAGCTTTCTCATGGTATTTTTGAGGAAATACGCCATTTGGGACAATAAAAGAAATGAAGCTTTTCAAAAATTGCGACATTCGAAGACCGATCAATTTATCATTTGTGTCTTTGGTTTTGTCTTCGCTACAGGCCTGATGATAGGTATTTCGAGGACTGGATTTGCCATGCTCAGTAGATATACGATCAACTCATCATTTATGGTTATCGCAGTTTATCTTTTTTTGATTTCTAACACCAAACAT
This sequence comes from Leadbetterella sp., assembly GCA_035299025.1. Lineage (GTDB taxonomy): Bacteria > Bacteroidota > Bacteroidia > Cytophagales > Spirosomataceae > Leadbetterella. The sequence goes on along the minus strand of DATGXK010000007.1, from coordinate 687,061 downwards.
AAAAATTTAATAGCAGCGATTGTAACTGTAGGTACGTTTAGTATATTGATTATAAGCTATCTAAACAACTATGACATTGCTCTTTTTAATAGAAAAAATGCAGTGGCGGATGGCATAAATTATCAAAAAACTGGACTTTGGTCTAATCAATACATTGATAGTTCTCATGTGGCTAAGCTCAAGCCCCTGCTTGTGGAACCTTATAAATCCAAAGATTACGTATTTCCGACATCAATTCTCGACAACTATCAAGAAATAACAGCGACCTACGCCAACCCAAACTTAAATTTCGGAATCAATGACGGCATTTTAGAAATATCAGGTATTATTACCGATGATTTGTGCCCTTCAAAAGGTGAAAACGGTGTATATTTTTCTTTAGAGAGTGATTCAGAAAGTTTTTTATTCCCCGCACTTCAACAAAAAAACAACCTCATTGGTATTGTTAAAAATGGCCAATACTTTTCAACATTGTACCGGACGATTTATCCTATAAAACTTATCCCGAAGAAAGATTACAAGATTTTTCAACTAATTGTTAATCAGGGTAAAATTTTGAAGTTCGACCTTCAAAAGACTTACGGTCCAAATGCTCTAATTCACTAAGCGTTCCGAACGTAACTCCCCAGAATTTTAATGTTATCTTGGTGCTTTTTCAAGACTTTTTGAAAATCTTCATCTTTGAAATAACCAAGCAATTCAATAAAGAACCAGAAATTAAAGTCCTCATCTCCTTTATAAGGTCTACTCTCTATTTTGGTAAGGTTTATATTATGCTCTTTAAAATCTTGTAGAAAACTTGCCAAAACCCCGGCCTCATCCGTATGAGGAAGGCGAGCTATCAGTGTGGTCTTATCATTTCCAGATGGTAAATTCTCGAATTTTTTAGAAAGAATAAAGAATCTCGTACGGTTGTTACTGTTGTCTTCGATATTGTGAAACAGCACGGGTATTCTGAATAATTTGGCAGCGATATCACTACAAATGGCAGCGGCCTCTGGATCCTCAGCAGCCAATTTTGCCGCCTTTGAGGTAGATTCTACCTGAATTTCTTCAGGCTGATGTTGTTCGAAATACTTATTCAAGAAACCTCTACATTGCCTAAAGGCAATATCTTTTGAGTAAATCCTCTTGATTTTTGCAGGGTTTTCTGCTTCTGTAGCCAAACAAAAATGAACTGGAATTTTGAGTTCGGCGGCAATATTGACGTTTGTTTCATTCAATAAATCAACCGTCTCATAAACAATTCCCTCTTGATTATTTTCAATAGGTACCACTCCAAAACGAACTCTCTCGGTTTCAACCGCCTCAAAAACAGACTTAATAGTTGGCAATGTCATGTATTCGGACAATGCCCCGAATCTGCTCTCGGCCGCCTGATGTGTAAAACTACCCTCTGGGCCAAGATATGCTATTCGCTCAGGCAATTCAATGTTTCGAGCTGTGGCAAAAATCTCAAGAAAAATAGCCTCAATAGCCTCTCTCGAAAGCAAGCCATCTGACTGATTATTAAGCCTTTCTATGATTTGTTTTTCTCGCTCAGGCCTATAAATTATTTCTTTTGATTTGTTTTTGATCTCGCCAACTCTCTGAACCCACTTCATGCGTTTGTTCAAAAGTTGAAGTAGTTCGTCGTCTATTTTATCAATTTCTTTTCTTACCTCGTCTAAAGTCACTTCTCTATTTTTTTAGTCCTCTAAAATCAATTCTTTCTCTTCCAAAATGTCTTGCTCTATTATCAAATTATCAATGATAAAAACTTGACGTTCAGGGGTATTTTTACCCATATAATAGCCCAATATCTTTGGTATGGACGATTCCTTTTCAAAAATTACTGGATCTAGCTTTATTTCTTTTCCTATAAATGCCTCAAACTCATGGGGAGAAATTTCACCCAAACCTTTGAATCGGGTTATTTCGGGTTTTCCACCAAGTTTGTTTATGGCCATTTGTTTCTCTTCGTCGGAGTAACAATAAATGGTTTCTTTTTTATTTCTAACCCTAAAGAGGGGTGTTTGTAAAATATACAGGTGCCCTTCGCGAACCACATCAGGAAAAAACTGCAAGAAAAATGTGAGCAATAACAACCTAATGTGCGAGCCGTCTACATCGGCATCAGTAGCAATGATTATTTGGTTATATCGAAGTGTATCGATACCATTTTCAATATCCAATGCATGTTGCAACAGATTAAATTCTTCGTTTTCATAAACCACTTTTTTACTCAAACCATAGCAGTTTAGGGGTTTTCCTCTAAGACTAAAAACTGCCTGGGTTTCTGGATTACGGGCCTTTGTGATGGACCCACTTGCCGAGTCGCCCTCGGTGATAAATAACATGGTGTCAAGTCTACCCTCAAACTTCTCATCGGGCAAATGAAATCTGCAATCACGAAGTTTTTTATTGTGCAAATTGGCCTTCTTGGCCCTTTCATTGGCTATTTTCTTTACTCCCGCCAATTCCTTCCTTTCTCTTTCCGACTGCTCTATTCTTTTCTTCAGGGCGTCCTTTACCTCAGGATGCATGTGTAGGAAATTGTCCAAATGCTCTTTTATAAAGTCATTCACGAATGTCCTAACTGTTGGGGCGTTGTCTTCCAAAGATATGTTTGTAGAACCCAATTTGGTTTTTGTTTGAGATTCAAAAACGGGCTCTTGAATTCTTACTGAAATAGCTCCAATTACGGATTGACGGATATCTTCGGGAGCATAATCCTTGCCATAGTGATCTCTAATGGTTTTGACAATGGCCTCTTTAAATGCCGACAAGTGAGTGCCACCTTGTGTAGTATTTTGACCGTTTACAAAAGAGTAGTATTCTTCGCCGTACTGGTTTCCGTGGGTAAGGGCCAATTCAATGTCGGGCCCCTTGAGGTGTATGATATTGTATCTAAGTGTAGACTCGTCCGTTTTTCGCAACAACAAATCCAAAAGTCCGTTTTGAGAAATATACTTCTTTCGATTGAAATTAAGTGCCAAGCCCGCATTTAGGTAGCAATAGTTCCAAATCATATTTTCCACATAATGCGGAATAAAATGATAGTTTTTGAATACGGTATTATCGGCAATAAACTCTACGAAAGTCCCGTTTTTTTCTGTTGTGAGTTCAATTGGAGATTCCTCTATTAGTTCTCCCCGCTGAAAAATAGCCTTTTTACATTCACCTTCTCTGTAGGAAATAACCTTGAAATAGCTGGAGAGAGCGTTTACTGCCTTGGTACCTACACCGTTTAGACCTACTGATTTCTGAAAGGCCTTGCTGTCGTATTTGGCTCCAGTATTTATTTTAGAAACCACATCTACCACTTTTCCCAAAGGTATTCCCCTACCGTAATCCCGAACACTTACTTTGCCTTCATCAATACCTATTTCTATAGATTTGCCATGGCCCATCGCAAATTCATCGATACAGTTATCCATCACCTCTTTCAGAAGAACATAGATACCATCATCTGGAGAGGTTCCATCTCCCAGCTTACCAATGTACATCCCCGGTCGTAAACGAATATGCTCTTTCCAGTCAAGAGATTTGATACTGTCTTCATCATATAACACTTTACTTTCTTCTGACATATTATTTTTTCTATAAAAAATGGGTATGAATATATTTCTGATTAACTTTGCATTTCAAAGTACTTTTTAAAATAAAGACTTTTAAATTTAATTTACCAAAATTCTTCTGTTAATTTTGCGAATTAACAAGCAAAAATTTAGACAGAGCAAATATCTAATCTATGAAATCTCCCAAATTTAGGAAGACAAATCCAATAGCAAAAGCACTCGTATTAATATTAATACAATTTGCTATAAAAAACACCATTTTTGCACAAACCATACCAAATACTCAGGTACCAGTTACTACTCCTACTACCCCCTACACAAAAACTACTGCCACCAAAACAACCACCACCAAAGAGAAAACAGCTGCTAATAATAGAGCAAACACCGTGGATAGAACCCCAACCAATGCTCCGGAAAATGTAAGAGAAATAGAACTTGGAAAGGAAGACCAAGCAGCCATGGCCGCTGAAGAAAAACTTAGGCTTGAAAAAGAGGCAGAGCTAGAAGCCGACGAACAAAAAAGAACCACGATTAAAAGGACTTTTGGTAGTTCTATATTTACAAATTCAAAATTTGACCCAAGTGCTACGGTTAATATTGCTACACCCAACAATTATGTATTAGGACCTGGAGACAAGCTGGTTATGGATATTTATGGGTATTCACAATTCAAGCAAACATCCACCGTCAACCCTGATGGCTTCATAGTTTTGGAAAAGGCTGGAGTTGTAAATGTGGCAGGGCTAAACATTGACGAGGCCGAAAGAAAAATCAAGAATGCTTTCTCCAAAATATTCCTCGGCCTAAGCGGTGGTAGCGGATATCCAGCCAATACTTTTCTGAAGGTTTCACTTACTGGTTATAGATCAATTAAAGTAAAAATAACCGGAGAAGTTATCGCACCAGGAACCTATACCGTCACCTCATTCACCAGCTTACTAAATGCCCTGTATGCTTGCGGTGGACCGAACGAGATAGGTACCTACAGAGACATAAAACTTATCAGAAACAACCGTGTAGTAAGCACACTCGACTTATATGATGTAATCACAAAGGGTTTTTCCAAAGGCGACATGCTTTTGAAGGATCAGGATATCATTCAGGTGGGACCATATATCTCAAGAGTGGCCATGGAGGGTAATCTAAAAAGAAAGGGGCTTTTTGAAGTTCTACCCAACGAAACCATCAGCAATGCCATAAACTATGCCGGAGGATTTGACCAATATGCCTACTCTGAGAGAATAAAAGTCTACAGAAACACAACCAAGGAAAAGAAAATTTTAGATGTAAAAAATACAGAATTTAAAAGCACAACGGTTTTGAGTGGAGACTCCGTAGTGGTAGAGAAGATACTTCAAAGATTTGAAAATTTGATATCTATACAAGGTGCTATTTATCGTCCTGGCGAATACTCATTAGATGCTAATCCAACTTTGATGGCTCTTATAAACTCTGCCGAAGGACTTAAGGAAGAGTCGCTTCAGGGTAGAATAAATATTATAAGAACCAACGAAGACTTATCGATATCTAATATATCGGTAAATTTGGCTGATATTAAATCAGGGAAAACTTCTGATCAGGCTCTTAAAAGGATGGATAAAATTGTTGTGCCAAGCATTTTTGACCTTACAGAGGCTTCAATCGTCAAAATACAGGGTGCCATTAATAATCCTGAGGCACTCAATGGTGTAACTGTACCTTATATCAAGGATATGACGATTCAAGACCTAATAGTTAAAGTTGGAGGATTGACTGAGGCGGCATCATTGAGTAAAATAGAGATAGTAAGAAGAAAAAGAAATGTTGATGCTAAGCAGATCGATGCCCAGATTTCAGACATTATAGAGTTCGATATTTCCGGCGACTTGGTGTATAACTCAAAAAACGAAACAGTAAAGCTTCTTCCCTATGATGAGGTATTTGTAAGAACATCACCGAATTACGAAAAACAGCATTTTGCTACTACCAAAGGAGAGGTAATATATCCTGGGATTTACGGCATAAAATACAAAGACGAAAAAATATCTGATATCATTTCAAGAGCTGGTGGTCTAACACCCCAAGCTTATGTAAAAGGAGCCACGCTCGTAAGAAAAACCCTTATCAGTGACTTCCAAAAAAGTCAGAGAGACGAAGTACTTACAAATCTTAACATAAATGTAAAAGTGAAACCAATCACCGAAGATCTGGAAGAAGTAGAACCCAAATTGACAGAAGAAGGCGAAGTATTGAATAACCTAATTACGGAATCTGTGGGTATAGATCTAGAAAAAATTCTGAAGAACCCAGGTTCTGTAGAAGACTTAATACTCCAAGATGGTGATGAAATAAATATCCCTAAAAAACTACAGACCGTGAGAATTGAAGGAGAAGTACTTTACCCTACCACGGTCAAATATCACCCCGAACTCAAATTTATTGATTACGTTTCTAAATCTGGTGGTTTTACGAAAAAATCAGCTCGTGGAAAAGCCTTTGTAATATATCCCAATGGCTCGGTAGACAGAACAAGGAAGTTTGTTTTTCTAAAAATACACCCGAAAGTAGAGCCTGGAAGCGAAATAATAATACCAGGTAAAACCGAAAATACACAAGCTCAAATAGCTCAATTTGGAGGTATTGTGGCCACATTAAGTGCCACCCTCACCACTATTGTCACTATTTTTGGGTTTCTAAAACTTAATCAAAACTAAGAATGAGTCAAAATATTAAAGACGAACAGGTTTCTACCAAAGAGTTTTTCTTATCCGTATTCAAGTATCTCAATTTTTTAGGCAAAAATTGGCAGTTACTCTTAACTGCTTTGATAGTGGGCTCAATTTATGACACTATCAACAACTCACTGTTAGAGTCGGCGGATACATACAGTGGTCAAACTACTTTTCATTTAGAATTAGAAGGTGGTGGAGCTCAAAATCAGCTGGGTGGTTTTGCCTCGGCTTTTGGAATTAATGCTGGAGCACAGAATCAAGGTGGAAGTCTTTTGGCATCTTCTAATTTTGAGGCTATCATTCTTTCTGTCAATGTATTCCAAAATGCCTTCATGCGAGAGGTTAAAATCGGAAACAGAAAAGATTTATTTATAAATTATTTTATTGACAGCAGCGACATAAAAACCAAGGAATGGGCGGGTAGTCTTTTCAGACCAGCGTCAGCGTTTTCAAATTACAAATTTAAAAAGAAAAGTATTGAGGAATTTACACCTTATGAAAATCAAATCATGTCAGAGGTGTACACCAAGCTTTATGACATCACCCGTGTGGAGCCTGAGGAAAACTCTAGCTTAATAACTATTTATGCCACTACCACCAATGAGAAGTTGACGAAAGATTGGATAGAAACATTGATGGGTGCTACCGAAGATTTTTACCGTGAGATGAAGACCAAGAAAACCCGTCAGATACTCAAGGTGCAAGAAGGCAGGCTCGATAGCCTGGCTTATGCCATGAAATATAACGACAAAAAAATTGCTAGGCTTACTTTTGACAACCCCAATGTAGTGGATCCTTCTGGATTAATGAAACAACAGCAAATAACAAGAGATAACACTTACCTATCCAACCAATATTATACCCAATTGGCCAATGTAGAAGCTCTGAATAGACTTATAATTGAGCAAACTCCAATATTCACAGTTTTAGAGCCAGTAAGGCTACCTCTCTCGGTTATTAAGAAAGCAGGATTTAGCACAAGACTTAGCGGTCTAATAGCCGTGGTGGCCGTTATATTGCTTATAACGATTAGAAAAACATACCTCGATGTAATGTCTGAAAATAGCAATTGAAATTTTTTATATGAATTCTAAAGAGCGAATAATTACCGCAAAAAAGACCACAACTGACTATTTATCAGAAATCTGGAGTTTCAAAGAACTCTTTTGGATATTGGCTAAAAGAGATATTTTGGTCAAGTATAAACAAACTATTTTAGGTGTAGGCTGGAGTGTTATACGCCCGTTGATAACCATGATCGTGATGGCCTTTGCGTTTGGTAAAATTGGCAAACTCGACACCAACACCGCAATCCCATTTACTTTGGTAGTGGCTCCTGGCGTAATCATTTGGTTGTTTTTTTCACAGTCTTTACAAGCGTTGAGTCAGAGCATTGTGGCGAATTCCAATCTGGTCTCAAAAGTATATTTCCCAAGACTAATTATTCCACTTTCTACTATTTTCTTGGGACTTGTAGATGTTCTTATTTCTTTGGGCTTGTTTTTTATTATCTGTATCTGGTATCAATTTTTGCCCGATTGGAAACTATTCCTGGCTCCAGTTTTTATATTCATTACTTTTCTTGCAGCATTCGGCATAGGTCTTATTTCGGCTGTTTTGAATGTGAAATTTAGAGATATTGGTCAAATTATACCCTTTGTTATTCAGTTTGGATACTTCATTTCGCCAGTTGGTTATTTAACAGACAGTGTGCGTTCCGCCGACCACAGTTGGTATTACAAACTCTTCGTTCTAAACCCCGTAACAGGCTGTATTGATGCCTTGAGATGGTGTATGCTTGATGATTTTGCTAAATTTAATTGGGATAGCTTCATCCCTTTAATAGTTTTTGTATTTATATCTTTTTTCTACTCCATTAGTTTTTTCCGTAAACACGAAAACTCATTTGTAGATCATATCTAATTTGCCTTAACCAAATGACCGTATTAAGTATAGAAAACGTATCAAAAAAGTATCAACTCAATCAAAAGGGAAATTCAACCGATGATTTAAGAGATACCATTACGCGTTGGACAAATTCGATTTTCAAGCCCTCTCGTAAGAATACAAAAGAAGATTTCTGGGCTCTTAAAGATATAAACTTAGAAGTAAAACAAGGCGACAGGCTTGGTTTGGTAGGTGCAAATGGTGCAGGCAAATCTACGCTATTAAAAGTATTGAGCCAGATTACTGAACCTACCCAGGGCATTGTACGCGTAAAAGGTAGAATGGCCAGCTTACTAGAAGTAGGCACTGGATTTCATCCTGAACTAACTGGTAGAGAGAATATATTTCTCAATGGAGCCATTTTGGGAATGCAGAAATCGGAAATCGTAAAACACTTTGATGCAATTGTAGATTTTGCAGGCATAAACAAATTCATAGACACACCGGTAAAACGCTATTCCTCAGGCATGTATGTGAGGCTAGGCTTTGCAATTGCGGCACACCTTGAACCTGAAATTTTGGTTGTAGACGAAGTGCTTGCCGTTGGTGATGCCGACTTCCAGAAGAAAAGTATTGGCAAAATGCGGGATGTTTCTAACAGTGGCCGTACCTTGATATTTGTAAGTCATAACCTTACGGCCGTCCAAGGCCTTTGCAATAAAGGTGCTTACCTGAGAGGTGGAGAGCTTATTAAAGCAGGCAAAATTGATGAAGTCGTCAATGAGTACGTAAAAACGGTATCAAAATTTCAGCTTCAACAAAAATGGGAAGCACCTGACAATGCCCCTGGAAACGATTTTGTGAGAATAAAAACACTCAGTTTATCGCCAAATCAAGAAATAGTGGTGGACAATTTTGATACTCGCACGCCGCTCAAAATGGTTTTTGAGTACTGGAACTTTATGGACAGTGCCGAACTTAATGTTAGCATTTTCCTTTATAGCATGACTGGCGAGTGTGTTTTCAACATCGGCGATGACGCCAAAGTGTATCAAAAAGGAATTGTAAGAGCAGAATGCGATATCCCAGGTGATTTCCTTAACGACGGTTCTTACTACATCTCCGCTATGATTGTTAAAGATAGACTCGTGCCTGTATTTTTCTATGAAGATGCATTGGCATTTGATATATTGGATTATCGTGAGGGCACAGACTGGTATGGAAAATGGCCTGGAGCGGTCCGTCCAAAAATGATAAGTGTTAACTCTGTTCAGCAAGAATTGCTTTAAATCATATTTCAAACTGTTGTTTTAGTCTAATTTTGCTAAAAATTAAAATATTTTGGAAAGAATAAACGTCACAAAATCTTTTTTACCACCTCAGGAGGAGTACGAAGCATATCTTGCTAAAATTTGGAAAGCGAGCTGGCTAACCAACAACGGCCCTTTGGTTGTTGAGCTTGAGACGAAAATCAAGGAATATCTTGACAGTCAATATTTTGCATTTCTTAGCAATGGAACAATTGCCATTCAAATAGCCCTAAAAGCACTTGATCTCAAAGGAGAAATCATCACTACACCTTTTTCTTATTGTGCCACCACCACATCCGTTCTTTGGGAAAATCTTGAACCAGTTTTCGTGGATATCAATCCGGAAGATCTGAACATAAACGCTCGGTTAATTGAGGCCGCTATAACTCCAAATACCTCTGCAATACTTGCAACACACGTTTATGGCAATCCATGTGATGTGGAACTGATTGAAGAAATTGCAAAAAAACACGATTTGAAAGTTATATATGATGCGGCTCATGCATTTGGTGTAAAATACAAGGGTAAGTCTCTTCTGGAATATGGTGATGTATCCACTTGTAGTTTTCATTCTACAAAAGTTTTTCATACTATAGAAGGTGGTTCTATAATCTGTCATGACCCAGAACTTTTTGAAAAAATAAAGTTATTGAGGAGTTTCGGACATATTTTGGATGATTACTACATCGCTGGCATAAACGGTAAAAATTCAGAATTTCATGCAGCCATGGGATTGTGTAACCTCAATCATTTGTCGGGTATTATTGAAGGCAGAAAACAGATTTTCAGAATCTATGATAACTTGTTAAACTGGCAAACACTAGAAAAACCAACCGAGAGACATCAGGATTTGGAATATAACTTCGCCTATTATCCAGTAATTTTTGAATCGGCCGAGATTACAGTAAAAGTAATCCAAGCTCTAAATGAGCAAAATATTTATCCGAGAAGATACTTTTATCCTTCTTTAAACAAGCTGTCATATCTAAAAACACACCAAGCTTGTCCAGTAAGTGAAGATATTTCAAGTAGAGTTTTGTCATTACCACTTTATCCTGACCTGGAGCATGCTATTGTGGAGAAAATCTGTTCTATAATCAATTCAAATATCTAATTTTGAACAATTTAAAGAAAATACTTTTCGTAAGCCATGATGTCAACAGAGCTGGTGCTCAGCTTTTTTTGTTGAGTGTCATGAAGTATTTCAAAGATAGAAAAATTGGAATTGTACTATTGGCCATTAATGATTGGGGTACACTTAAAAGTGAATTTGAAGAGAACTTTCCAGTGTATTATCATAATCAGAATACAGAAAAAAAATCTTTTTTTGGAAAAAAATCAAATGCCATTGAGGCTATTCATGCAGAGCACCATATTGACTTAGTTTACCTCAATACCATCGCCAGTGTAGATTTATTGCCTCAGTTAGCATCGAAATTTGCAAAGCCTGTCGTAAGCCATATACATGAATTGCAATATTCTATTGCCCAATATGGCTCACCAAAAGCCCTTGATTTACTTTTTCAGTTTTCGAACAAAATTATTGCTTGCTCACAGGCCGTCTGCGACAATTTAGCCGAATTCCAAGAATCAGACAAACTGGAAGTTATTTATTCCTTTGTTGAAAATGAGAAGATTCTAACGATTTCAAGAGAATCGAATAAAGCCGAAATAAAACAAAAATACGATTTAGATAATTCTAAAATTTGGATTTGTGCATGCGGAAATGCCGACTGGAGAAAAGCACCAGACATTTTTCTTCAGATTGCGGGCAGTGTGGGCCAGAAAAGTACAGACATTGGATTTGTATGGATAGGAATAAAAAATGAGGGCGAGCAATTTGCTCAATTAAAATACGACGAAAAAAAACTAGAACTTACTGGTCAAATCAGATGGATAGAGCCTACCAGCGATGCAGTTGAGATCATCAATAGTTGCGAGGCCTTTTTGGTGAGTTCAAGAGAAGATCCTTTTCCACTTGTTGTACTGGAAGCTGCACTCTGTAATAAGCCTATACTTGGCTTCCGAAATACCGGAGGTGCTGATGAATTTATCGATTCAAATTGTGGTTTTAAGGCTAATTACCTTTCGGTATCTGAAATGTCAGAGATTATTTTAAACCTGAAAAACGAAGATTTAAAATCTTTAGGAGAGCAAGCCCGAGCAAAGGTCCTTGAAAATTTTAGTTTTGAAATTTCGATTAAAAAGATTGAAAAAGTTCTTCAAAATCTAAGCTCAGAAGGTTGATTAAACTTTTTTTTGTTAGCAAATCTGTAATATTCCATGATTTGTTAAGTTATTTATAAAAATGAATATATGAGATTATCTATAAATATACTTCTACTGTCCTTTTTGGTTAGTACATCGACTTACGCCCAAGTAGAAAAAGGAAAACTGAATGCCCCGAAAATTCCAAAAAATAACAAACAAACTACTACAAACAGTAAAGATTCGAATACCAAACCGAAAGACGAGTTCGATTTTACTTTTGAAGATGAGCCCAAACTAAGATTCTCCAATCAATACGAAACAAACAATACCAACAAAACAACACCTTCTGATAACCCCAATCAAAAAGGTTTGGAGGGTATTAAAATAGAGCCGCTTCGTGAACTCAACAAAATTGTGCATGAAGACACCTCAACCATTGATGAGGGCGAACTGATGGTTGTTGAGATTGAGGAAGATGCTCAATTTCAGGGAGCCGACAATATGGTTGAAATCGCTTCATACTATTCGGTTTGGGATACCAAAAGCTTAAACCCTTATGGTCTGAATCCAAAGGAGTTTGAAGATTTGGTACCTGTAACATTATATAACGTAAGTGAAGGACGAAACTGGTCTCCAGTTCTGGATAAAAGCGTGGTTACATCACACTTCGGATGGCGTAACAGAAGATGGCACAAAGGCACTGACTTAGACCTTGAAACCGGTGATAAAGTATACGCTCCATTCGATGGCGTAGTAAGGATTTCTGGAGTGCATTCGGGCTACGGTAGAACCATGATACTGAGACACTATAATGGCATCGAAACCCTCTATGGACACCTTTCTAAATACAATTACGAGCCGGGAACTTTCATAAAAGCAGGTGAAGAAATTGGCCGTGGGGGCAATACAGGCCGAAGCTCGGGCTCCCATCTACATTATGAAACTCGCTATGAGGGAAATCAATTTGACCCTGAAAATATTTACAATTTTAAGACAAATCCGATGGAGCTTCGAAGCTCAGAGTTTGTGTTGTCACCAAAGGTTTTTGATTATCTTCGAGGAGGAGCATCTCGGCCTACAAACATTATTTCTGAACCCACATCTGTACAAGGCAGTAGCGTGGCAGAAGATATAGAGGAAGAAATAGATGACGAAGAAGAAGTACCTGTTAAAGTCGAGAAAAAAGTATGGTATAGAGTTAGACAAGGAGATAACTTGACTGAAATCGCCCGAAAATTCCATTCGTCAGTAGGCGAAATCTGTAGATTAAATAAAATAAGTGCCTACAAAAAGCTTTATGTAGGTCTTAAATTGAGAGTGAAATAATGAAAGTAGATATATTGGTTTTTGCGGTTCATCCTGATGATGCCGAATTGAGTTGTTCAGGAACAATCGCCAAACAGATTGCATTAGGCAAAAAAGTAGCTATAGTTGACTTTACAGCTGGAGAATTAGGAACAAGGGGCACCGCCGAAATACGCCTTCAAGAGGCCGAGGATTCCAAAAATATACTTGGTCTGCATGCCAGAGAAAACCTTGGATTTAGAGATGGCTTTTTTAAAAACGATGAGGCTCATCAAATGGAGTTGATTAAAATTATCAGAAAATATCAACCGGAAATAATTTTGGCAAATGCTGTTGAAGACAGACATCCTGACCATGGCCGAGCAGCATCACTAGCCGATGAGGCATGTTTCTACAGTGGCTTGAGAATGATAAAAACTATACTGGATGGCCAAGAACAGCAAGCTTGGAGACCCAAAAATGTCTTTCACTATATTCAGGATAGATATATAGAACCTGATTTTGTTGTTGATATTACTGCCCAATGGAATGTAAAAGAGGCATCGATTCGTGCTTTCAGAAGTCAATTTTTTGATCCTAACTCAACCGAACCTTCAAGTTACATTTCGTCTCCTGAGTTTTTAAATTTCATTGAGGCTCGCTCGCAAGAAATGGGACATAAAATAGGCGTAAAATATGGGGAAGGCTTTACAAAAACCAAAACTATTGCTGTAGGCGACTTATTTGATATACTTTGAGATTCTGAAAATATTCAGAACATCTGCTCTGAAAACAATTTTTAAATGATTCCAAAGATTTGGAAAAAAGCCAAAGTGAGCTTGAAGTACAAAAAAACGGTCTTTCCAAGACTTAAAGAGCCTTTGGTTTGAGGTGCCTCCTTCTAAATATTTAGCCAAGATACCCGGATATTGAATTACTTTTTGGGCAAGTTTCAAACATTTAATTTCCCAATCAATGTCTGCACTTAAGTTGTTTTCAATATAAAGCGGTGAAATCTTTCTTCTGACTATAAAAGACTGATGGCAAACCAACATTCCCATTTTATATCCATCCCATTTTAATACTTTTGGAATTTTATGAGGTAAAATATCAGACCTGAGTCCAAGTTCTTGCCCCATATTATCTACCATTAGTGTATCAGAATAAACGATATCTGGATTCTCTTCTTCTATAATCCTATGCAACTTCTCAATTGCGTTAGGTTCAGCCAGTTCATCTCCTGCGTTCATAAACCATACATACTCACCAGTGGCGTGGCTTAAGCCCTTGTTCATGGCATCATATAGGCCCTTATCTCTTTCTGAAACAATTTTATCAAAAATATCAGCATTGCTGTTGGCCATAGCCATGGTACCATCCTGAGAGCCACCGTCAATAAGTATATATTCAAAATCCCTGGAAGTCTGCCTGCGGATGCTATTTAATGTTCGCTCAAGAAACTCTTCGGCATTGTATGTAATGGTAATGATGGTAATTAGAGGCATAGAGGTCATTAGTAAATTCTTTCAAAATTGGTTAATTTTACCCTTAAATCAAATTAATGATTGGCGAATAAAAATTTGAAAAGCGAATTTCAGGAATTTCATGAACAAAAAAAAACTGCTTTTTTATACAAAGATGAACTTTGGCAATGTAGCCAATTCTGGAATAAAGAATAAGGTATTTGCTCAGTTAAAAGCGTTTAGGAATCTAGACTTTGATACCGACATATTTTACTTTGAAAACAAAGAAATAATTATTGAAGGTGACAATGCCAACACAAGAAAAACTTTTGACTCGAAATTAAAATTCATTCAGTATCTATATTTCGGCTTTTTGAATCATGTAGACATAGAAAAATATGACATGGTTTACATTCGACATTTTCTGACTAATCCTTTGTTTCTTTTTGCCCTGAAAACAATAAAAAAAAGGAATCCTAACATCAAAATTCTTATGGAATTGCCAACTTACCCTTACAAATTCCAAAACCATAAGTTAAGTTTGAGCTTGAGAATTCAGCAAAAAATTGACGATTTATGTGTCCCTTTTTTCAAAAAATATATCAACCAGATTGTCACGATTTCATTGGATAAAGAGATTTTTGGTATCAGGACCATCATAACTGACAATGGGATAGATGTTGATAAATACGGAGTTATAGTTCCAAATAAATCTACTGATAAGACCATACATTTATTAGGTTTAGCGAATGTACAAAGTTGGCATGGATTTGATAGAATCTTAGAAGGTTTGGCAAATTATAAAAAAACAAAAAGTAAAATCAACGTGGTTTTTCATGTCGTTGGCAATGGCGATGTTTTAGATGAACTAAAAAGTCAGGCACAGCGTAATGACCTATCGGATTGTGTAATTTTTCACGGCTTTTTAACGGGAATAGATTTGGAGGAAATGTTTTCAAAATGTCAGATTGGTGTAGCGGTTTTGGGATTGCATAGGGTCAATCTACATCATGCATCGGCCTTAAAAGCGAGAGAATTTACTTCAAGAGGCTTACCATTTATGGCCTCTCATGATGACTACGGTTTCCCCGACTCCTATCCCTATATTCTAAAAGTACCCTCAACCAATGACCCAATTAACATAGAAAGTGTTATAAAATTCGTGAATACCCTTGACGAACACCCAAATTATCACATTGAAATGAATAATTATGCTAGAAATAATTTTAAATGGGAGACTATGCTAAAGCCAATTAAAGACTATTTAACGGAATTTGAATGAAAATAGCAATCGTCATACCTGTTTATAAGCCTGAATTAACAGACAATGAAAAAAAGTCTCTCCTGCAGATGAATAGTGTATTGTATAAATTTGATCAATATTTCATCGGACCTGAGTCGCTTGATTTTAGCAATTATTATGCCTTGTCCAAAGGAGCCAAAAACAGGATGTTTGAGAAGAAATACTTTGGATCAATAGAAGGATATAGCCAATTGATGCTTTCGCCATTTTTCTATAAAAATTTTATTGAATACGACTATATCTTGATTTATCAGCTAGATGCTTGGGTTTTTGATGATCAATTAGAAAGTTGGTGCCTAAGGGGATATGACTATATTGGTGCTCCCTGGATTGAGAAGCCACCGTTAACCAAAGGTGAGCCTATTTTTGACCTTAGCCCTTATTTTAAAGATAGAGTTGGAAATGGTGGATTTTCATTGAGAAAAGTAAAAAGCCATTATATTAACACTTTGTTATTCAGACCTTTCCTTAAATATTTCATAAAAAATGAAGACATGTTCTGGGGTTTATTCCTTTATTTCCTCAATCCTTTTTTTAAGAGACCATCAGTCCATGAGGCTTTGAAATTTGCTTTTGAATTAAACCCTCGCAATTCATTCAAACTTACAAACCATCAACTTCCATTTGGAGTCCATGCATGGGAGAAGTATGACCCCGAGTTTTGGAAAGAATGGATAAAATAATTATTTTTGAATATTAGTTTCTAAAAAATCACACCCATAAGTAATGAAAAGAGTTCATTTACTCATAAGTATTTTCATATTTCTCTATCTTTCACACCACGATGTCAATGCCTCACACTTCAGAGGAGGAAAAATAGAATGGTCCCGAAATTCCAATTCAAATACTGTAACTTTTAAAGTATATTCTGTCTGGAGGCAGGATGATACAGACCCCATCACCTTATACTTTGGTGATGGACAGTCTACCAGTATAACAGGAAACGAAATCTTATTTCAGGATGGATACCGGGTTCTTGAATCTATAGTTACACATACATATTCTAGTTCTGGTACTTTTACAGTTTATTATAGCAGTTGCTGCAGAATTTCTACAACCCAGAACTCTCCTGACGACAACTTTAATGTTGCTACAACAGTTTGTCTCAATTCAAACAATTTGAATTCGCCAAGTTCAAATACGCCATTTGTGCTTGAGCTAACCCAAGGCAATTTAAACCAACTACAGCTTTCCGGTTTCGACAACGATGGCTCCTCGGTTACTTTCAGTACTTCAGTGATAGCCTCTACGGCGTATGTTCCAAATGTAGGTGGAAATATACTTTCTATTTCCTCATCTGGTTTACTCACTTGGAACACAAGTGCTACTTCTATTGGGCAACTTTGGCAATTGAAGTACAAAATCTCTGATGGTTGTGGAGAAATTGAAATGGACATTTTGATTAAAATTGTTCAGTCGACATGTCCAATTCCATTAGGCATTATTTCGGGAAATGCCGTGTTGCAATCAGGTCAGACTACAAATTTGACCCTTAGTTTTACGGGAGCCGCACCCTGGAATTACGATATATCGAACATTGGCTCAGGAACTACCACAACCAATCCTTTGGTTATTCCGGTAACACCATCGCAAACTACTACTTATGTATTAAACTCTATATCAAATGGTTGTGGCAATGGCAATACGAGCGGATCAGCCAAAGTTGTAATATGTGCTGGCTCAGCCACAGCATCAATATCTGGCTCAACAACAATCGGAATTGGGCAAAGTACCAACTTAACGTTGAATTTCACTGGGAATGGCCCTTGGAGCTACACGGTCTCTAACTATGGAACAGGTACCTCAACCCAAAACCAGCAATCCATTTCGGTGTCACCTACTCAAGCAACTAATTATCAAATCACCAGTCTTTCTGATGCCTGTGGTGTCGGAGTTCCGTCCTCCAATGTCGCTACCGTAAATATTTGTACTCCACCTTCGGGTACACTAAGCGGCAGTCAAGTGATAACAAATGGGCAAATTGCCAACATCTCTCTGTCATTTTCGGGTAATGCTCCTTGGAATTATAATATTAGTAACTTTGGCACAGGCACTACGAATCTGAACCCTCTGATTATTGGAGTAAATCCTTCAATCACTACCACTTATTCATTAATTTCTGTTTCTAATTCTTGTTCAGCGGGAACTGTTTCAGGATCTGCTACAGTAACTATTTGTGGAACAACTAATGCTGTTACGATACTTAATCCTCTTCCAATTACTGATGGCCAAAGTACCAACCTAGTTTTAAACTCAAGTGTTGTTCCGTTTACTTACAATATATCCGGTATTGGTAGCGGAACAGCTAATACAACACCTTTTTCTATACCCGTATCTCCCTTAACAACAACGAATTACACTTTACTATCAGCATCAAATGTATGTGGAAATCCTACGCTAAGCGGAAATGCCACATTGGTAGTTCAGAGTCCGAATAGCACCAAAAAATTAATTTCTTGTTTTCCATTTGATGGAAATAGCCTTGATCAAAAAGGAATCAATACCTCAACTAACAATGGTGCAATACTGGTTGCAGATAGGTATGGAAATCCCAACAGTGCTTACTATTTTAATGGAACAAACAACATTAATATATCTTCCAATGAATTATTGAACAGCGAATTTACGTACTCTGCTTGGGTAAAGCCAACCGCATTGCCTCTTAGCGGCGAAATTCAAGTTCTTTTTTCTGTTGGTGGCAACGGTGGGGATCAATTATTTGCCATTAATAATTCGTATTCCGGCGACACTGGGAATAGACCCAAATTTAATTTGCCAAATTATATCGGTTACTCACAAGGAGGACCATACCTTGTTTCCGACGAATATATAATTGAGAATCAGTGGTATTTCGTAGCTGTTACAAGAACCGTTGATAGTTTAAAGATATTTATCAATGGAAAAAAAACAAACTCTGTATATTCCTCTGGGTTTCCTCCATATTATGCTTCAAATACAGGCTCAATTGGCAGTAGATACTTTGGAGGACAAGGATTTAAGGGTGTCTTGGACGATATGAAATTATTCAAAGGAGCACTAAGCTCTGAGGAGATACGCATACTGTATTTAACTCAAACCTGCAACTTCGAATATCTGGAAAACCATAAAGTTGAATTGGTTTCTTGTTATAATTTCAATGGTAATTCTTTTGATTCGATAAATCAAAATAACGGAATCGGTAATAATATCACCTTGGTGACTGATAGATTTGGAAATTCTAACACCGCCTATTTGTACAATGGATCAGCTGATATGAGTATTCCCACCAACTCCTTCCTTTTAAATAATTACTCAATCTCCGTCTGGGTTAAGCCAAATTCAGTTAGTGGTAATAGCACTATTTTTTCGATGGGAAGCTCTTCAAACAGCCAATCAATTACCTTACTAAATAATGCCAGCACTAATTTCATTCCTACGTTTCAGTTTGGTTCTGCATTAACAAACGGTTCTCTGACAGCCGCTTTTTCAAGTGTAAACCCAAACCAATGGTACCACATAGTGGCAATAAAAGAACCTTCTCGAATACTTTTTTATATAGATGGCCAACTAGTAAGTGAAAAAGGAATCATTAATAACGTTGGAACCAACTATGGAACTTCTCCCTATTTTGTAAGTGTTGGAAGTTCAAATGGTTCAAATAAATTTCAAGGTGTAATTGACGATCTTAAAATCTTTAATGGAAGCCTTTTTGAAGAAGAAGTAAAGGAGCTTTTCCGACAAACCTCTTCCAGTTGCGGCTTTATTCCATGCCCAACTTATAAGTTGGTCACAGGGACAAATAGTGTAAATCAGCGAGCGAGTATACTTTTAGAGTCTATGGGCTCCAATTCTTCTACCCCGGCGTTGGAATTTTCGAGTGGTAGAAGTATCCTGCTCGCACCAGGCTTTAATTCCAATAATGCTTTAGTGTTTAAAGCAGAAATCAAGGCTTGTTCAAACCTAAGCTCAAATCGGTGAACTTACTGACTTCTTTACATTAGTCAGTGAATAAATATCCAGTTAACTTCTATGAGTAATACATACGAAATAAGAATTTCTATATCTTTTTGCCTTTAATGATTGGAGGTTTTGAAAATGAAAGAAGCTTTTTAAGATTCAAATTTGCTAAATAATGCGATTATAGATTCCGCACCTCTATCAGTTTGTTCTATTCAAACTTTAGTCAAACTCTTCATACTCGCCAACATTTATAGGCCATACAGGTAACAAAGAGATAGAAATTAAAAGTGGAACAAGTTATTGGTCTGAATCAAATTTAAACCCGAACAACCAAACTTAGGTAACTAACGTCAATCAAATTGTCCTACTCGCCTCAAGTTCAGGCAATCAAAACCAATTGAAAATTGTTGTAAAAAATCTGGTTTTTGATATGAAGATCTTAGGAAATAATGGCTTCATGAAAACATTTAATTTAAGATCCATATAAAATTACTTGTTTGGCCTCTAGCGATGAACTTAACCCTGCAATAAGACCAAAATCGGCAATTAACTATCACTAACACCTGATATTTAAATACTTAAACTAACTTATTACATTACTTTTAGTGCAGCTTTTGAGGTTAAGCTGAAAAACCGAACAGAATCAAATTGCTGTGGTACACCTTTTTAAAGTTTCTTTGGTTTCAAAGAAAGAAAAATACTTAATTTTGTCCTCTGGGCTTGTTATAAAAACATTTTTTAATTCTATACATAGTAAAGAACAGCATGGACTACAACATCCAAATGGTTGATTTAAAGAAGCAATATCATCGTCTCAAAAGCGATATTGATGCTGCAATATTTTCAACAATCGAAAATAGCCAATTCATAAAGGGAAAAAACTTCACGTTGTTCCAGGACGAACTATCAGATTTTCTGGGTGTAAAGAAAGTTGTGGCCTGTGCTAATGGCACTGACGCTTTACAAATAGCAATGATGGCTCTAGACTTAAAGAAGGGCGATGAGGTCATTGTGCCTGCATTCACCTATGTGGCCACTGCAGAAGTTATAGGTTTGTTGGGACTTACTCCCGTTTTAATAGATGTTGACCCCAACTCTTTCAATACAACCTCCACTTTGATAGAAGAAGCCATCACTTCCAAAACCAAACTTATCGTACCAGTGCATCTTTTTGGCCAATGCACAGATATGGAGCCAATTATGGCCTTGGCCAATAAAAAAAATCTCTATGTTGCGGAAGACACAGCACAGGCTATTGGTGCTGAGTACACATTTAAAAATGGAAGCACAAAAAAAGCAGGATGCATTGGTCACATTGGTACAACTTCTTTTTTCCCCTCAAAAAACCTTGGTTGTTATGGTGACGGGGGTGCAACATTCTGCGATGATTTAGACCTAGCCGAAAAAATGCGAATGATAGCCAACCATGGACAATCAACACAATATGTTCATGACATAATAGGAATTAATTCTAGGTTGGATGAAATGCAAGCGGCTATATTGAGAGTAAAACTGAAAGAATTAAATTACTTTGCGGCCAAAAGAAATGAAGCCGCAAAATTCTATGATAACGAACTCAAGGACATCGAAAACCTTCAAACTCCTTCAAGGGATAATAATTCTACGCATGTTTTTCATCAATACACCATCAAAGTAAAAGGAGGAATGCGTGATAACTTAAAGAATTACCTCAAAGAAAGAGGTATTCCTTCTATGATCTATTATCCAAAACCGCTGCACCTTCAAAATGCCTTTAAAAATATTGCTCGAAAAGTTGGTGATCTAAAAGTTGCCACACAACTTTGTTCTGAAGTTTTATCTTTACCAATACATACTGAAATGACTCAGGAAGAATTGGTTTATATCTCAAACACCATTAAATCCTTCTTCAATGGAAAATAACTATTTTGTACACCCCACAGCAGTTGTGGACGATGGTTGCGAAATTGGTAATGGCACAAAGATATGGCATTTTTCGCATATCATGACAGAGTGTAGGATAGGCAAAAACTGCAATATCGGCCAAAATGTTGTTATTTCTCCCGGAGTAGTTCTTGGCAACAATGTTAAAGTACAAAACAATGTTTCTTTGTACACGGGTGTTATTTGCGAGGATGATGTTTTTTTAGGCCCTTCTATGGTTTTTACAAATGTAATAAACCCCAGAAGTGCTATCAATAGAAGAGACCAATATGTGCAAACCAAAGTAGCTAGAGGTGTTTCTATTGGTGCCAACGCTACCATTGTTTGTGGACATGATATTGGCGAATATGCCTTCATTGGAGCCGGTGCGGTGGTAACAAAATACGTAAAACCTTATGCCTTAGTAATCGGAAATCCTGCTCGGCAATCGGGCTGGATGAGTGAATACGGTCATAAACTAAATTTCGATGGTGATGGCAGGGCTCGGTGTCCTGAATCAAATGAAGAATATATTTTAGAAAACGGAATTGTCACAAAAAAAATATGAAAAAATTTGCTCTTATTGGGGCCGCTGGCTACATAGCTCCTAGGCATATGAAAGCCATCAAAGATACTGGAAACGACCTAGTAGCCGCTTTCGACCCTTATGATGGTGTTGGTATCATGGATAGTCATTTTCCAAATGCCGACTTTTTTACGGAATTTGAGCGATTTGATAGACATATTGATAAACTTAGACGTCAAGGAAACCCTATTGATTTCGTAAGTATCTGTTCGCCAAATTATCTCCATGATGCCCACATTCGTTTCGGCCTGAGAGCAGGCTGCAACGTAATTTGTGAAAAGCCTCTGGTTTTAAACCCTTGGAATATTGACTCTCTTGAAGAAATTGAAAACGAAACTGGTAAGAAAATTTATACCATTCTTCAACTTAGATTACACCCTAGCATAATAGCTCTTCGGGAGAAAGTCAAAAATAGCCCGCCTGATAAAAAATTTAATGTTGAATTGAAGTATATTACGTCCAGAGGTAAATGGTACCACAGAAGTTGGAAAGGTGAAATTCAAAAATCAGGAGGCATTGCAACCAACATTGGCGTACATTTTTTCGATATGCTGACATGGATTTTTGGTGATGTAAAAGAAAACAATGTAACCAGACATACCGATGACTTGGCAGAAGGAAATTTAGTTTTTGATAAAGCAAACGTGAATTGGTTCTTAAGTATTGATTATAACCAAATACCTGAGCAAGTAAGACTTCAAGGCAAAAGAACTTTCAGAACTCTAAATATGGAAGGAGAAGAAATAGAATTTTCGGATGGTTTTACCGAATTACATACCCATAGCTATCAACAAATCCTTAACGGAAATGGCTTCGGAGTAACTGAAACCAAGAAAGCTATTGAAATAGTAAGCGAAATAAGAAAGATAAGGGGTTAGAGTTTTCAATACTTTTTTCGAATATTGTTGTTAAGTAAAATAATTTATTACAAAGATATTTTCACATAATATCTGTATATAGAAATTATAAAAACAATTATTTGAATACCTATAATTCCAAATGCCTGAATTTAATTGTTCTCTATTCTTTTTAAGTTCCTTGAATTCGAAGGCTCAAAGACCTTTATTGGGAACTGTTTCAATGTTTCTATTAATGATTCTGGTCAAATTTATACCTCCTTTGTAGGATGTCCAAATTAATTGTTTCAACGAATCTAGAATTACCGTGGAGTTTATTAACCACCTAGTAATCTGGCGACAAGAATTTCTGCATTAGTTTTCGCATTACAACGTTCCGAATATCTTTGGTAAGCATCTATTGACATTTGCATTTTGACTTTTTCATCAAGCTCATTGTAGAATTTAATAAATTCCCAGACTTTTTTCGGTGTAATTTCGCCTGGAGAAATTAGTAGGCCTACTTTTTCGTCTACTATTTCTGGGATACCATTTATTTTGGGAGCCAAAATAGGGATCCCTGCAGAAAGAGCCTCCATAATAGAGACAGGCACACCCTCATATTCACTCATGTTCAAGAATAAATCAAAGTGATTATTCAGATAAACATCTATAACCTCAGAGGGGTGTTTTCTTCCCAATAAATTTATTTTGACATATTTATTATATTCCGTAAGTTGTTCTGTTTCTTCCTTGAGCTCATCAAACTGACTACCGTCACCAATATGAACCCATTCAATCGGAAAATCAGCATAAACTAGAGATTTCGCTATAATATCTACTCTTTTCAACGGAATTATTGAAGAACAGCTTACAATTCGAAAAATCGGTTCCTTCGTCTTAGGTGTCAAACCTTTTGAATATGTACCAAGCCTTGCTGTGAAAATATCCTTAGCCATATTTCGAGAACGATTTCTCAAATAATTCTTGCCATCCTCTGAGCAGGGAAGCAACAAATCCAAATTACGAATCAGTACCTTCTGATAGGGCAGATATTTGGATTTCTGTCTTTCTGAATATAAATCGTATCCGTGAAACCTAGATACGTACTTGTGTCCAACTCTCTTTGTATTAAATGCCAGTTTAAGTATGGTTCCCCTACCCCAATACGAATAGAAAATGACAGGCTTATTTCGATATTGACTTTCGATTTCCTTAAGTTTGTTGGAAGATGCTAATTTAGAAATAATATAAGACTCCAGAACCCAATATTGAAGCTTTGACTTTGAAAGAAAAACCTTGTTCGACCATCCTTCAACTATAAAACGTAATAAAAACTTCGAGGAAAGTATTCGTCCAATCTTTTCAAACGGTGATGAGTCTAAAGGGGATTTATTGAGCAGCGGCTTTGCATAACTTATTCCATCTATTAATTCAGCCAAGTGTTTCTCTTGCTTAGCAAAAAATGGAACTACGAGGATTTCATCGAAATAATCCTTAAAAACTCTAAGCTCATTGGTTTTCCAATCGAGTGCAGAATCAAAGGGATAGGAGTTTGTTAAATAAATAAGTTTCAAATTCTTAATTTTCAATTTAACCACGCTTGGTAAAAACTCCAATTACATTCACACCATCAAAAAGTGGAGCTAATTTACCTAAAGCTTTGACAAGTAAAATAGGCATCCTACCAATAAGTTTCTCCAAGAAAACGTATCCTTCAGCCTCCGCCCAGAGTTTAAGCTGATAATGAATACCATACAACGGCTCTACGGTTACCGTCTTCAAATCAATATTAAAAAAATTGGATAAATTTGAAATTGATTCTCTATCCCACAATCCTGAATGATGTGGAGGTAAATTTGAGGTGTAGTGACTCAAGTATCTGTAATAAAATGGATTATTATTGGGCACCGCAAATATTAACTTCCCTCCTGGCTTCAAACATTTAATTGCCGACTCTAAAAAAGATTTGACATTAGTAATATGTTCTAAAACCTGAAAAAAACAAACCACATCGTATTGATTTTCAAATTTATCGGAGTGTATCTCTATCAACTCATTCTGTATATCAAAACCTCTTGTTTGTGCCTCTTCAATAGCTCTATTGCTAAGTTCTAGGCCTTTGGGGCTTTTCACTTTTTGAGACAACATTTCAAAAAAAATCCCTGAACCAGTACCGATTTCTAAAACACTATCAGATGGCTTTATGATATTAAGTGCATATTTATATTCCCATCTTACAGGTTTGTAATAATTACCCAAAACTTCCTGAAAATCAGAATAAAACAATTCATCACCGGCTGTTGAATCTGGCGTGTAAAACCTAAAACCCGAATCTTTGCACCTGTATATCTCGATAGTTTTTAGGTCAGAGAAATATCGAGCCACGTCTAATTTGTAATCTGTCTTGTACTGATTAATTATAAGATTGGTTGAAATAGAATCAATTTTTTCAACATTGGTTTTGCCCGTAATTGGGCTAATGATTTCATTTTTAGAGTTTATCATAAAGCAATCTTATTTAAAGAATCAAAATATTTATAATTTTTTAGACAAATGTTTTAGAGCTTCCCTGAACTCAGGCGAAAAGTTGAACTTCATAGTAAAATATGTGAATAATGAGATTACTGCAAATACCTTTACTATCATAAAAACAAAAGATACTAATTGGTCGTCAAATTTAAATATATCAAGGAAAAAGGCAAAAAGGAAGATAAAAACGAACATAAGAAATATCTTGAATTTCTGAAGTGTAAAAGGTTCAAATCCAAATTTAATTTTCACATAAAACATCCTAACTAAGCTAGAAATAATAGTAACAATTGCAGTTGCGATAGCCGAGCCTAAAACTCCATAGATCGGAATCAATAGGTAATTTAACAGAACTATACAAATCATCATAATCAAAATAAGATAGGTATTGAATTTATAGTATTTCGAAAAAGCAATTACCTCATTATTTAAACCAAGTGACATCTCCAAGCATTTACCGCCAGTTATGATAATGACTATCCATTTCCCTTCAAGATAAATCTCGCTTTTGGGCAATAAATGAAGAACGTATTCAATGTTAAAAAAAACCAATACAAACATTAAACCAGCTAAAAGTATGAAGTTGTGAGAAGCCTTATTGTAAAGGTTTTCTATGTTTTCGGTATCCGATTTTGTAAAATACTCAGACAAAAAAGGCATGGAAATTTGCTTGATTGACTTTACTGGTATTTCAATAAAAGAGGCTAAATATGTAGATATCATAAAAATTGCGGTGGCTTGGGTCCCAATTTTGTGAGCAATTATATTTCTATCTATAAATTGAATCAAGTTCGCCCCAATTCCACCAAAAATAACAACGGCTCCAAATTGCATGGTTTGTTTTAGTAACTGCGAGTCAATTTTCAAATATTTGAAATCAATAAAAAGAATGTCTTTTGAGCCAATATTGATTATCAGTAACAAAACAACTATAAAAACGGCGAATAATTGAAGGTAAATAAAAATATCAAAAGATATAATTTGAAAGCCATATAAAACTATTGAACCAATGTTCACCAACCTTAAAAAAGTTTCCTTCAGAAAAGTAGGGTAAAAAGTACTTTTATGGACCCTTAGGTAAGCATCAAATATAACAAAAAGTGTCCAAAAGTAAGTAAGAGGGAGCGTAAGCCATATATAAGGAATCAAGCTTGGTGATTGACTCGAGAAATAATTTTCTATACTTGTTCTAAATACAAAATAAATAATTGTTAGAATAATTATACCGATATGGGGAAATAAAAGAAGGTACATCAAAACACCATTGTGTCCTTTGCCATCGTCTTTAAATCTCCAAAAAAAACGATCAAGAATGTGAGGGGCTCCTAAGTGAGCGAAAGCAGCCAAAACGAAACTATTCTCTACTAGTAGCCTTGAAATTGCAAGTTCATTAGCACTTAAAAAATACGTAGAAACAAAGAGAATATTTACAGCACCAAGAACAACCCCTAGATAAAAACCTATGCTATTCTTAAGTCCCTGATTAATAATTATTCCCATTAATATCTTCCTAAATACTTTTAAGATTTTTTAGTGCCTCTAAAATTCATAAATAAACAACCCAATACTAAAATCCCCCAAGCAATGGAAGCATATCTATCATAGACCTGCCCCTGACTAATTGTTACTGGTTCAAAATCGAATGTTACTTGGTGTTTTCCTGCAGGAATTTCGAGGCCTCTTAGAACATAATTGGCTCTAAAATGATCAACTTTTTTACCGTCAATTTTTGATATC
Source organism: Leadbetterella sp. (assembly GCA_035299025.1). Taxonomy (GTDB): domain Bacteria; phylum Bacteroidota; class Bacteroidia; order Cytophagales; family Spirosomataceae; genus Leadbetterella. The sequence continues at coordinate 659,800 of DATGXK010000007.1, read as the reverse complement.
CAGTCTATGTTACCCTTATAAAATATTTCTGAGAAAATCACTACCTGAGGAGAAGGACTCTCAAATTCATATATCAAGTGATCTGGATGGTATGAGGTCAAGACAATGGTACCAATGTTAGAACTTGATGGGCTTATCTTTTTAACTTCAGGAAATTTGGATATGTCAACAACTGCAACATTCTTGGCATCAAGGCTATCGAGATTTTTAATTTCTTCATCTGGGGTAGTTACCTGCCTAATGCTTGACACAAACCAAGCATTTCCCAAAGTGGAGGGATTCTGTTGGACAACCGGAGTACCATTCTGCCCTGGAGTGATGAAATACTTGGTATTCAGCATATTGAGTACAGCCATATTGTTCTTAGATATTTGATTTTCAATCAGGTCGTTATATCTACTAAGTTTGGCTGCACTGTAGCCCCCGATTGATTTGTGATAAACACTTGTAAGGGCATTGTTGAAAGGGCTAGCGGTCACGTCAATCACTCTAAATGACAATGCTTTATCTTGTTGTATCTGCAAATCTGCGGCCGTTGGTGTAAACTGATCATCCCTATTGACAATTTTCCTCACAAAGTCATCCGTATTTAGATAGCGTTTGTCGACTTGCCATAAATCAACTAAGCAAAGTAGCACTATTAGTCCACCAACTACCTTTGAATTCTTCAATTTTCCATTTACAAACACCCAAAGAATACCCGCAACCAAAACAATTAATATCAAACTCCTCCATGCATCACTGCTTATGAGGTCGTATCTGTCTTGAATGAGTGCGTTGTATAGACTATTAACGGCGGATGTGTTGTCACCAAAACTTTGTTTAAGTGCATCCTTGAATTGTGAGTCTTTTTCAACTGTCACATCTAAAATACTCGGCATCAAGGCGAATATTAAACACAAACCTGCAGTGACGCCTACACTTATGTAAAGTGGTCTCTTGAATTTTTCCCAACTTGGAGGGTTTTGTAAAATATTATGTAATCCCAAAGAAACCAAAACTACCAAACAAAGCTGAAATAGCGATAATATCATACTCACCGCCCTGAATTTATTAAAGAGCGGCAGATAATCAAAAAACAGATTATTCAAAATTGTAAAATTACCACCCCAAGAGATAAACAAACACAATATTGCACTTATAACGAATGGATTGCGATATCTAGCTTCTACAAAGAATAATGACAAAATAAACAAAAAGCATAAGATGGCTCCCACGTAGGTGGTGCCTCCTACAAACATCTGGTCGCCCCAATAAGTCGGAAGACCTTGTATAAATTGTCCTGCCTGGCCTTGGTCTACTCCAAGTCCTGTAAGAACCTTAAATGATTCTGATTTATTATCCAGTACACCTCCTGAGGCTCCACCTGAAAAGTTTGGTATCAAAAAAGTAAAAGACTCCAATTTTCCATAACTCCATTCGTAAGCGTATTCTTTCTCCAAACCACTCTTGGCAGCATCTGCCTTCTGTTTTAGTTCGCTACCACCCCTCATGGTATATTTTGAATAGTCGTTGGTGGTCATTAAACGAGCTGAGTTTGTACCTACTGCTATTAACCCCATAGCTATGCACAAAGAAGTACCAATAAAAAACTGCTTAACTTGGCCAGCACGAATAGATCTTATGAGCTCAAAAATACCGAATATTAGAATTATAAATGCCGAATAATAAGTGATTTGAAAGTGATTGGCGTTGAGTTCCATTCCTACACCAAAACTAAACAAAATAGCCCCAAGCCATATCTTGCCTCTATATGTAAGTACAAGACCTGCCAACATGAGTGGCACAAAAGCCAAGGCGTATACCTTCGCCAAATGACCCGCCTCAATAATAAGAACGTTATATGAAAAAAAAGCGTAAGCTATAGAACCTAAAAAGGAAGAAATCAGATTAGCTCTCAAGCTTATAAGCAAGATATAAGCTCCTATCATATATAGAAATAAATAGGTGCCGTTTTGCCCAAAAATATTGTAAATAAATGGCTGAAGTTTTATAAAAACCCCCTTTGAGTAATCACCTCCAATAAAATAGGTAGGCATACCAGAAAACATGCTATTTGTCCAACCTATGTATTCTCCTTTGTTCTCTTTCTCGTATTTTCTAATTTCGGACTGTGCAGCATGGCCATTTACTGTATCACTCTGCCTAAGAACCTTGCCACTAAGAACTGGGCTCATGTAAACTACAGATAAAATCGCAAATAGTACAACTACTGCAAGATGAGGAAGTAGATTCTTAAAACTGAATTTTTCGGCCATAATCATTCCAAATTTTTGAAGATTTTAGATTTAAACCTCAAATTTATTAAAACCTAGGTGAACTATGGTAATTTATTTACACTTTCGGAAACAATTGTAGAACCCATCACTCTATAAAGTTTTAAAATTAAATCCTACGTCCAAACAAAGACGATTGAGTTTCAAGAAATAAGCAAACATCCTGTGTTTTTATACCTCTCTATATCAATCGGTTACTACAACTTATGAGAGTTTGACCCTGGAATACACTTGCAAAATCTATAAAGCTCGTGAGAGAACCAACTAGTTTCCATAAATATACTCCAAAGGCTCACAACAAAGCGTCTGTGGCCCCACCTCAAAAATATATGGACAACAACCTTGGGTAGGACAAATAAAATTAGGACTTTCGAAAGTATAGGATCCAACAGAGGTTACCAGCAAAATATTCGAGGTTTGATTTGGAATTATTACTCCGTCTTTCCTCCATGTTATATTGGTAAGATTTGGGTCTTGAATTATAATTTGCCTTCCTGCAAATGTAGAGCTGGCAACTTTAATAGGTACTGAAATACATGACCTTGCATAATCATCTTCAGCTTGGGTTTGATTAGAAGGAGTTGAATCAGAATCAGGCTGATCTGAAGAGAATACTTCGGACTCAATAAACCAAATTCCATACTCGCTAGGATTGTATCGGAGCGTAAGCACAACTGAATCCTGCGAAACAAGGGATGGAATTTGCCACAATCCTGAATTGATATTAAACTCACCTCTAGTGGGGGTTGAGCCAACAAAACGTACAAAAGGTGTTGCGTTTGGAGTGTTAACATGAACTTTAATATTGGTTGCAGTTACCTGACTTTGATTCCTCAAAACAATCTTGGTCTCAATTTCCGAACCGATTTCAACTTTCCGTAATGTTTGCAGCGATTTAAGGGTTAGGTCAATTGTAGGACTTAAAGGTTCTCCAAATTTCTTTAATGACAAAATCTCATTTGGGCTCAACGCTCTGTTGTAAATATAAAAGTCATCTATAACACCACGAAAACCCTGAAGGCCGTTAAATCTTGAACCAATTTTCGCAGTATTACCTGCATAATATGGTGATACTCCAGTTGAATAAATAGATGACGACTTGATTCCATCATTATAAATTGACAAACTATCCAATGTCCGAACAAAAGTAGCAAAGTACCATCTATCTGCAGAAATAATTTCATTAGACAACAAATAAGGACCTGACTGATATTGACCAATAAAATTGGGCATATCAAACTTTGGAATATTCTGAGTATCGCCGAAATAAGAATTATTAATAGCGATTAACTGATCTCCTCCGTTTGCACCAACCGAAAACATAGTAAATAACTCATTATTACCAGGCAAAGCTGTTGGCTTTACCCAAGCAGCATAAGTATATTCTGGATTTCGTAGAATATTGGATGTTATATCAATATTAGCATTCCCATTGTAATAATAGGCTTCGTTAGCTATGTTGAATCTATTTGGAGCCAAAACTGCACCGTTAACAATACCATTCAATCTTGAATTTGTTGCGTCGGTTGCATTACCACTGAATGAATATGAGGCAATGAGACCTTCTAGAGGGATAGTTTGTGAATGGGAGGTATAAATCAAGAAGAACAAAAAGATAGATAGAGCAATAGGCTTCATTTTATTAGGAATTTATGGAATTAATGAAGCTGGTTTCAATAAGTATGCCAAGAAAATATAAAGGGATGTTTTTTTAGTCAATGCAATTTAACTTGAAAGACTTCAGTAGTATTTATATGCCGGCATTACTAACAAAAAACATTTGAAAAAATTAGAATATTTTAGCATAATTTGTACTTTTAATTCAAAAAAAAAATCCTAGGCAATAATGAAAAGCTGTCCTGAATGTGGAAATATTATCTTGGGTAGAGTTGATAAAAAATTCTGCTCAGATATGTGTCGAAATAACTTTAACAATAAACTCAAAGCTGTTGATGTAAACTATGTAAGAACTATCAACAATTCTCTGAAAAAAAATAGGCGAATCTTGGAGGAGATTTGCCCAGAAGATAAAAACAAAACTACCCGCAACAATCTCCTAAAAAAGGGTTTTGATTTTAATTTCATAACACACCTTCGAAAAACCCAGAAAGGTTCAGTTTACAATTTTGTGTATGATTATGGTTATTTAGAATTGGAAAACGACTTTTTTTTGGTAGTGAAAGACAATAGAACTCAAGATTAATCGTAGTAACTTGCATCATCAAAAAATATTTTCATGTTCAGAACATCGCTAGCATTCGTACTATTAATTTCTCTTTTCGCATGCAACAAAAAGATCGGAGGTTTTCAGAAATCCAGAAGAGAGACCTTCGTACAAAAGTCAAAAATAACCGAAGCCAAAGTTAATACAAATACGGAAATTTTGATTCAGACAGAGGACATTAGCCATGCTCAGAGCGAACTTACCGCTTCAGAAAGCTTTGATTTGCCCATTGAAAATGAATTTATAAAAAATATCGATTCTAATAAAAATCTCCAAGAAAAAGCGGAAATAAAGCGAGTAGACGTATCTACTGCAATTACTGAATCAACCTCTGCTAAAGAAACACATGAACCTCTAAATATTGTAAAGAGAAATCCCGTGTTTAATGATAGCCTAAAAATTGGCTTTGTTTTTCTGGCAATAGCTATCGGAATGGCTTTCTTTCCTGCACTTTTGCAGCTCATGGTGCTCTTTGCGGTGGTATCGATGGTTTTTCTTTTTATTGGCCTTAAGAAACTCTTCAACAGGAGAGCCAAAATGAAACAAAAAAAACTTAGGAAAGAGAAAAATCAAGAAAGAAAAGAGAAAATAAAAGACGTATTTAAGAAATGAAAAACATAGTACTCCTCCATGGTTTCGGAGAAAACGCCTCCATTTGGCCAGATTTCGTAAAACTTCTTGAATCTGAGAACAATTATTTTACGCCTGATTTTTCAGAAAAAAAAGATTGTTTTTCAATACCAGAATACGCCGATTGGCTTAAACATTTTTTCGACAAAAAGAAAATAGACGATGCCATTATTATTGGGCATTCTATGGGCGGTTATATTGCGGTTGAGTTTTGTCACAAATATCCAGAAAAAGTAAAGGGACTCGGCCTTTTTCATTCTACCGTAGCGGCAGATAGTATCGAAAAAAAAGAAAGTAGAGACAAAGCCATACAGTTTCTGATAAAACATGATACAGATTTGTTCATTAAGCATTTTTACCCAAATATGTTTACAGAACATTTCAAGTCGCAAAACACGCAATTCATTCAGGATAATATTGCAAAATTCAGCACAATACCCAATGAAGCTCTTCTGGCTGCTACGCTTGCAATGAAAAGCAGAGAGAGTCATATTGATAACCTACCCGACTTTGAGTTTCCGATATTCCAAATTTTGGGTAAACAAGATACATTCGTCAACTACAAAGAGGCATTGGAACAGACCGCCAAAATGAAATATCCCAATCTGCTCCTATTGGATAACATATCTCACGCTGGTATGTTTGAAAGCCCAGACATCTGTGCTCAGTTTATAAACTCCTTTCTGCAGCAACAATGCTAGACCTTATAGCTCCTATGGGCATCTAGTTTTAGAAAAACAAAAAGCAACAGCGTAAACGACATAAGCGAAGACCCTCCATAACTTACAAATGGCAGTGGTATACCTATTACAGGCATAAGACCCACAGTCATACCAATATTTACCAAAATATGGAAAAATATTATGCTGGCTACGCCATATCCATAGATTCTTGCAAACTTGGATTTCTGTTTTTCAGCGAGGCTCAGCAATCTCGTGAGTAGTATAAAATAAAGACCCAACAAAACAAAACTTCCCAAAAAGCCCCACTCCTCTCCTATGGTACAAAATATAAAGTCAGTGGATTGTTCGGGCACAAAATCAAATTTGGTCTGGGTACCTTGCAAGTAACCCTTTCCTACAGCCCCACCACTACCAATGGCAAGCTTTGATTGGGTAACATTCCAAGCAGCACCAAGCGGGTCGATATCGGGATTCACCAAAACCTTAATACGTTTCTGCTGGTGCGGGGCCAAAACATTATTTATAATAAAATCTACGGTCAGTACAAATCCTGAAAACAAAATGAATAGACCCAGCACCCGCTGAAAATTCTGTCTATTCCGTTCAAATCTTTTCAGAAACAAATACCAAAAGAGTACCGCAAACAATGCCAATCCAAGCACGACCGCCCAATTGGGAAATATCAATGCCAAAATAAGCAATAAAATAAAGGAAATGATCAATGCCGGATAAACCCCTGGCAAGCCCTCGCGATATAAAACTATAATAAGTGAGGCAAAAGTAAGGGCCGAGCCTGTTTCTTTTTGTAGAATAATAATGATAGGTGGTATGAAAATAAATAATGCAGCTCGAACAGCAAATTTCATTTTTGAAACACTTACACCCATGGTGCTCAGATATTTGGCCAGAGCCATTACGGTTATGGTCTTGGCAAACTCCGCTGGTTGTAAAGAAAACGCACCCATTTTTATCCAAGATTTAGAACCTTTAATATCGCTCCCCAGAAAAATAGTGCCTATCAATACTACAATCCAGACACCATAAAATATATAGGCAAAAGTATCATAAACCTTGAAGTCGATAAATAAAATAATCAATATAAGGATAAACGCTACAAACATAAAAAGTATCTGTCTGCCGGCATTGTGTTCTAATGAAAAAATAGGTTTGGGACTGTCTACATTGTACACAGCCGCATAGATGTTCATCAAACCCACCAGCAGCAAAGCAACGTAAATCCAGACAGTGGTCCAGTCTATTCCTTGTTTTATATCAATATCTCTTGCCATCAGTTTGTAGTTTTAGTTGGTGAAGTTTTTGGTGTAGTCACTCGTGAAGACGAAGCCGCCACGGTAGTCCAACGGGTATTGGCCACTTGCTCTTTGTAGGCCAGTCTTTCTACTTTTCCTTTTAAATATTGCTCTATCATCAAACCGCAAATTGGTGCTGAAGCCACTCCTCCGAAACCACCGTTTTCTACCACAACCGCTATCGCTATTTTTGGATTATACTTGGGAGCAAATGCTATAAAAATTGCGTGATCTTTTCCTCTTTTGTTTTGTGAAGTTCCTGTCTTTCCGCAGACTTCCACACCATCTACCATGGCTGACCGTCCAGTACCGGCAGTAACCACCAAACCCATACCTTTTACCACTTCTTCATAATGACGCGGACTGATGTCTGTTTTGTGCATTTCTACTTCTACACCTTTACTTTTATCTTTATTAATACCCGTTTTCTTTACCAAATGTGGTGTTTTCCAATAGCCTCTATTGGCCAAAGTGGCACATAAATTAGCCAATTTTAGAACATTTACACCATACTCACCCTCGCCAATACTGAGTGAATAAATGTTGGAGAACTTCCATTGATTTTTGCCATAAACTTTGTCATATCGTTTCACATCGGGCAATACACCTTTGGTTTCTGAGGGTAAGTCAATACCCAGTTTTTTCCCAAAACCAAATTTTGAAACTATTTCACCCCATTCCTCAAGACCTACACGAGCTTGGGTAAAAGGACTGCTAGCACCATTATGTCCTATAATTTTTCTAAAAACATTATAAAAATAAGGATTACTTGACAGCTGTATGGCATTATACAGATTGGCCGCCTCGTAGGTTCCGCTGTGGTAAGCAAACATGGTTGGCGAACCCACAAAAGAAGTACGAGGTGTAATAACCCCCATCTCCAGACCTATGGCTGCCTGAACGAGCTTAAAAGTAGAACCCGGACGGTAAAACGCCGAAATAGCTCTGTTGTTGAGAGGTCTGTCAGGATCACGACTCAAAACCGAATAATTCTTTGAAAAAGCTTTACCCGACAATAGAGCTGGGTCATAAGTAGGGTAAGAACCCATCGCTAATATCTCGCCAGAGGATGGCTCTATGGCCACTACAGAGCCCACTTTGTTTTTAAATAAAGTGTCGGCCAACTGCTGAAGCTCTAAATCAATAGAGGTGTATAAGTTCTGTCCTATAACCGCTAAGGTATCATATTTACCTTCATTATATTGTCCTTTCTCTTCCCCTTTTACATTCATTAGCGTAAATTTCACTCCTCTGACCCCACGAAGTTCGTTCTCATAAAATTTCTCTAGACCAGAAAGACCTATGTAATCTCCTTTTCTGTAATATTCTTCTTCTTGTTCTTCGAATTTCTTTTGTGGAATTTCGCCAATATAGCCCAATGCATTCGCCAAGGTTTTACCAGGGTAAGTTCTAAAAAACGACTGCTCAAAAGTAAAGCCTGGGTATTGAATCATGGCATCAATAACACTTGCGTATTCTTCCTTTGTGAGTTGTCTCAAAAACAACGAAGGCCTATCCTTGGAGTATTCACGAGCCGCCACCAAGCTGCTGTCAAGAAATCCTTTGGTGATTTGAAACAAATTACAAAACGAGGCGGTGTCAAATGGAAGTACCTTTTTGGGGGTTACATAAACATCATAAACCTCCTCATTGGCCACAATAAGTTTCCCTTTTCTATCATAAATCTGCCCTCTAAGTGGTATACTTATCTCTCGGCGAATAGAGTTGAGAGCCTCAATAGATTGGTACTTGGGGTCTAAAATTTGCAAATAGAATAATCGTAGGATGTATATGATTCCTATCGAGTAAAAAAATATTAAAATAACGGGTTTTCTGGTTTCCAGCATGAATGCAATGAGGACTAAAAATTCGATACAAAGTTCCGAAAATTTTAATTGATAATTGTACAAACATTAATAAAAAATATTTGGTATCACCATCAATCCTTGAAAATTGCAAGCAAATAAAACAAAAATATAAAAAGCTGATTTTAAAGCTCTTCATAATTATAGTACGGGCATGTACTCCCAAAAAAACGGTAAAAGTTGATGTCTTGGCATGAAAAATACTAAATTTGTGAAAATTGTATTTGATTTGGTTTTTTTAGACAAAAATGAAACAGATTTACAAGAAGTTGCAGATACTATTCTGGACTTTGGAAAAGATGTTTTGATATGGAATTTTATTGGAAACTTAGGTGCGGGCAAAACTACCTTAATCAAGACACTTGCTCGGAAACTTGGTATAGTCGATAACATCAGTAGTCCCACTTTTTCCTATGTAAACAGTTATGACGACAGAATTTATCATTTTGATTGTTATAGGTTAAAAAACATCGAGGAAGCACTAGATTTTGGCTTTGAGGAATACTTGGATTCTGGCAAGAACTGTTGGATCGAGTGGCCACAAGTCATTGAACCCTTGCTTCCAACTCCTTATCTTGAAATCAGAATTGAACATACCCAAAATAACTCAAGAGACATATTCCTTAAAATAGTAAACTAAATGGCCACTGATACATTACAAGAACTGGCAAGAGCTTCGGCATATACTCCTAAAGAGTCACCATTGGCCTTACAAAATAGGCAAAACTCTCTGAGTTTAGGATTGCCAAAAGAACTTTCGGAATTTGAAAACCGAATAGCACTTACACCTGATGCTGTGGCCTTATTGGTCCGCAATGGCATGAATGTAACCATAGAATCTGGGGCAGGAAAAAATGCCAACTACAGTGACACAGATTATGCCAACGCAGGAGCTATGGTTGTTTATAGCCACAAAGAAGTTCTTGAAAATGACATTATCCTGAAAATAGAGCCACTAAGAGAAGACGAGTTTGAGTTTGTAAGGCCCAACACTACACTTATATCAACGCTTAATTTACCAACATTAGACCAGTCCTATTTCAACAACCTTAACAAGAAGAAAATTACCGCCATTGCTTTTGAGTTCATCGAAGACAAGGTCGGAGAATTCCCGATAATAAGAGCGATGAGCGAGATAGCCGGAAGTGCTGTTTTGCTGATAGGCACCGAATACCTGAGCAGCGTAAACAATGGAAAAGGAATCATCCTTGGCGGTATTACGGGTGTTCCACCTACCAATGTTGTCATCCTTGGGGCCGGTACGGTCGGAGAATTTGCCGCTAGGTCGGCCTTGGGTCTGGGAGCCAATATAAAAGTTTTTGATAGACAACTATATCGTCTTCAGAGGTTACAATATGCAGTGGGGAGTAGAATCTTTACCTCAATTATAGACTCTGTCAATTTAGGAAATGCCATAAAGGACGCCGATGTAGTTATTGGAGCTCTTAGAAGTGAGGTGGGTCGAGCTCCTATGGTAATTACAGAAGAAATGGTGAGCCAAATGAAGCCAAATTCTTTGATTATCGATGTGGCCATAGACCAAGGTGGTTGCTGCGAAACATCTCAGATGACAAGTCACGCAAATCCGGTTTTTAAAAAATATGATGTCATACATTATTGCGTACCAAATATCGCTTCTCGCTTTGCACATACGGCCAGTATAGCCTTGAGTAACATTTTTACCCCTGTTCTACTAAAAACAGAAGGTTTAGGCGGAGTAAATGAAATGATTTACCAAAATAAATGGTTTATGAAAGGTGTAGTTTGTTACAAAGGCAGTGTCACAAATTTACATTTGGCCAAAACATTCAATTTGAAATACAAAGACCTTGGCCTGATACTTTCAGCAAGATTCTAAAAATTAATAGATTATGATTAGTCATAGCAACGAAAACACATTGATGGACGATGCGAATTCGCCCGAAATCAACCAAAAACTAATGGGCAAGGTATCTTCTGATTTCGTTATTGTATCAGAGCACCTCAAAGAAGCTTCGTATCAAATCATCAAAAGGAAATACTCAGAAAACCCCATTTTTGTTCTCACCACCGAACCTGTAGAGGTTGGTGTTACACTTTTCAAAAAGGAAGACTTCAAAACCACTTACGAATACAAAGCAAGTTATTTGGAAGAATTCCTTTCCCGAAACCTCATTGGAGAGGAATCTCGAGAGTTTTTTATTGAAAACTACAAAGACACTGAAGAATATTGTTGTCTTTTTGTGATAGACGACTCTTTCGCAGGCTTTATTTATCTCCCATATCCCAATGATTGAGATTGTCGGTCTGGTTGCGTTTTAGATTGAGAATAAAACCATAGGCCAGAAGAAATTTGGAAGAAATGTAAATACCCCGAATAATGATATATGCGAATTTGAACTCGCCTAAAAACAAGTACCAAGAGGATAATATATCAGAAATAGCAATCAAGACTACCCCAAGAATTATAAATACTTTACCTTTCGAGCCTTTGCTCAATGTTAGTGAGTAAGCCCCAAGAATGGCAAATTGAAAGACATAGAATATCATCAGGACGAAAATGGAATCTGGTACAATTTCCATTAAAAAAAAACCAAAAAACAAAAACGCAGTAAGAATGAAAGGCCAGCCTTTTCTTAGTAAATCGAAATTACTAAGATTTTTATTCAGATAACCTGGCTGCCGTAACAACGATATATACAACTGATGTTCAACAAGATAAACAAACACAAGTACCGATGTCAAAACTTCGGTTTTGGGGTACATGAATCCAATCTCACCCAAAAAACCAAACACTGATGCTGTAAAAAATAGTTTATCTGAAGTAATAAGGTCTCCCTGTATTTGACTTCTATAGAAATATATCAAAAGCCCTCCGATAAGAAACTTTACTAGAAAATTGAGATAAAAGTACTCGTTGTAAAAAAGTGTTACTTCCAAAATAAATAGAAATCCCACGAGCAAGAATAACTGTAATTTTCTATTCATTTTTTTGCGTTTTTGTACTTGTCGAGAAACTTTCAACCAAAAATATTTCGGAAAATACATAAAACCCAAAGCTTATTTGATAAAGCGAGGGTATGCTGGTATTGTAGGAGAATAAAAAATAAAACAAACCATAGAGCAACAGAAAACTTACACCAAAAACTCCTGTATAATAAGCATAGTTATTTATAGGCCTATACATACTCAAAATCCATAAAATAGCAAGAATGATGGTGTAAATAATTAGCAAGACATAATTGAGAATTTGGCTTTCTTCGAAAACAAAAAATCCGAAAATAACAAAAATAATAACCGCAGGAACAAAGATTTTCAAAATATCAACCTTTGATTCCTGCACAAGAATAGCTCCTTCCTTTTTAAATACAGCCAAAAACAACAACTGGACAATAAAATGGAGCACTATTTGGATTTTATCCTTGAAGCAAAATCCACTAAAAAGGCTTAACTCCAAGATATCAGATAAAAAAAGAACAAAAAGTGCTCCTAAAATGGCCCTGTCCAAGTCCTTATTCCTCTGTTTCTGACTCCATGAATAATATAATGTTAAAAATGGAATAAATAACACCAAAAAGACATTAAAAAATAACTCCAACTTGAGAACATTGGTTAAAATGCCCGAAAGTCCGAAAATTATAAGGAATACAAGTGACAGTTTTTTCATGGCTTTATGGTTCAACAAAAAAATCTTTTAGATTATTTTGTCCTTTCCTGGTACCGGAATTGGGTAAAACCCATTGTTGTCCGGCAGCGTCTTCGGAAGTGCTTTCCAATCAAATTTATCTGGCATAAGATTGATATTTGAATTTATGGCATCCTCCCATTTTACTTTTTGACCTGAATAAGTAGCCATTCTACCCAAAATACTTGTCATGGTGGCCATAGCTCCGTTTTCAGCATCATTTATGGGTTTGTTGTTTACAATACAATCAAACAAAACATCGTGTTCTACCTGATATGGGTTTTTGTCATCGGCATCTCTATGCCTCCAAATACTATTGCCCGCCAAATCCAAGATTTTACCTTCAGTAGCCCTACCTTTTGTACCTACCAAATGCTCAGAAACATTTGAAACAGTACCTGGCTGATGCCTACATTGGCTGTTTAAAATCATGCCGTCACCATATTGAAACTCTACATAATGGTGGTCAAAAATTTCTCCATATTCATTGCCTTTTCGGACTTCTCTTCCACCCATTCCTATAGCTTCAGTCGGGTGTCCTCCTTTAAACCAATTGATAACGTCGATGTTGTGAATATGCTGCTCGCAAATATGATCGCCACAGAGCCATACGAAATAATACCAGTTTCGCATTTGGTACTCCATTTCGGTCATTTCCTTCTCACGTTTTACTACCCAAACACCGTCGTTGTTCCAATAGCATCGAGCCGAAACGATATCACCAATCATCTTTTGGTTGATTACCCTATCATAAGTTTCCAAATAAGATTTCTGATAGTGCCTTTGTAAGCCTACCACAACTTTTAAATTCTTCTTCTTAGACTCCTCGGCGGCTTTTAAAACTCTGCGGATACCTGGAGCATCTGTAGCTACTGGCTTTTCCATAAAGATATGCTTACCCTGTGCTACGGCTTCTTCAAAATGAATAGGCCTAAAGCCTGGAGGCGTGGTCAAAATCACCACATCGGCCAAAGCTATGGCTTTTTTGTATCCTTCAAATCCTACGAATTTATTTTCCTCAGCCACTTTTACTCGGGCCTTTACCTTTGGGTTTTTATCAGACATCAAAGAGGTGTAGCACTTATCTACTCTGTCTTTGAAAGCATCTGCCATGGCCACAAGCGTAACGTTTTCTTTAACCGATAGTGCTTGAAAAGCAGCTCCTGTACCCCGTCCCCCACAACCTATCAAGGCCACCTTGATTTCGTCAGATGCATTTGCATAAAAAGCTGAACTTATCTGAGGTGCACTCAAAATTGCACCTGAAGCCAGCGTTGTATTTTTTAAAAAAGATCTTCTGTTTACGTTACTCATGTTTTCTAATAATTTTTATGGTTGAATGCTATGACAAAAAATATTTAACGAAAAATAAAAAAATAATATGGCTTTTCAAAAAAATGACCGACATTTCCAATTATTCATCCACTGGTGGCAAAGCGAAATATGCCTCAATTTCTTTGGCCGATGGCTGTATGAACGGCCTCACAATTCTAAATCCTAAAAAGGGAGCATCTGTGAGCCACCACTTAGATCTCGGTATTTGCGGATCTCGTTGTTTTAATCGAGGCGTTGAAGGCCTTCTTGCCGCACTTCTTAGCATATCGGCCTCGTCGTCCCAGTGTCCGCCCTTGATGCTGTGCGGATATAATTCAAACTTCGAATAACTGGGGTCTTTACTTGCAATTTTGGCATAATAATTTTCGTCGTAAGTATCTGAAGTCCATTCGGCTACATTACCATACATATCATATAGCCCCCAATCGTTGGGCTTTTTCCCGCCTACTTTTTTGTAAGCACCGTCAGAATTATCATAAAACCACGCATAATCTTTCAAATCCTTAGCATTATCGCCGAAATAGTACGGAGTTTTGGAACCCGCACGGGCAGCATATTCCCATTCTGCCTCGGTAGGAAGTCTATAAAAAACTCCAGTGGTTTGGTAAAGCCATTTGCAATATGCTCTGGCGGCATATTGGGTAACATTACAAACCGGAAATCCGCCATTTTTCCCTTGGCCAAAACTCATTTCCACATAAGGTTTGGTAGGCCTTGATATAGCATCAACCTTTTGACCTTTTTCTGTTTCGAGCTCTTTATTCTGAAATATCAGGTAAGTATCCCAGGTAGTTTCAAATTTAGACATCCAAAATGGGCTAATCTCAATTTCTTTTTGAGGACCTTCGTCCCTCTTTCTTGAAGGTTCATTGTCAGGACTCCCAATCAAAAATTTACCACCTTTGATGGCCACCATTTCTATTTGCTCGTTAGAATTTGGTATTTTTTGAGTGTATGATACAAAGTCGTCAGGAAGAAAAAATGCAAATGTTACAATTATGAGAACTATCAATTTTAACATAACTAAATTGACTGAAATTTATATTTTGAAATTGAATAAATCATTGTTGTTAATCACCCAAAAAATTACTTTGAGCTAGGAATCAATCTAAAAACCATTCCCGGATTTTCGACTCCTAGGTAAATATAACCATCGCTACCCATTTTTACACTCCTCATCCTGCCGATATTAAGTAATTCTTTGTGATTTTCAACAACTTTGGTGTCTTTTAAGACTACTCTTTCTAGATAATTAAATCTAAGCGAGCCTAAAATAAGACTTCCTTTCCAAGATGGGTATTTATCGCTGGTAACAAATGTCATACCCGATGGAGCGATAGACGGTAGATAATAGTGTAAAGGTTGCTCCATACCCTCTTTTTTAGATAGGTTTGTGATAGGCTTTCCGTCATAATTTATACCATAACTTATAGCTGGCCAACCATAATTTGTACCTTTTTTAAGAATATTGATTTCGTCGCCACCTCTTGGCCCATGTTCGTGTTCCCAAATTTCCTTTGTAACGGGATGTTGCGTTAATCCCTGAGGGTTCCTATTGCCGTAGGTATACAGCGTTTGACTATGAGATTCTTTTCCAACAAAAGGATTATCTGCTGGAATTCTGCCATCGTCATGAATACGGTGTATTTTGCCCAAATCATTGTCTGTACCCTGGGCATATTCAAAATGCTTGCCTCTTTCGCCTACGCTGAGAAAAAGATAACCATTGCCATCAAATACTATCCGAGAGCCATAGTGGTGGGTGGTTTTTGTGTAAGGTTTCGCCTCGAAAATCTCATTGGATTCTGTAAACTGGTCTCCTACAATTTTACCCCTAACCAATGCCGTAGTGGTCAATGTAGCACCATTTTCTTCTTTGAATTTTGAATATGACAAGTAAACCCAACCGTTCTGAAGATAATTAGGATGAAGTTCTACATCTAACAAGCCGCCTTGTCCTTTGGCAAGTACAGTTGGCGTATTTTTTATTTCAATTTTGGTTTTATTTTTATCAATTTTATACAATTTACCCGACCGGTCTGTTATCAACAACTCTCCATTTGGCAATTGGGTAATACCCCATGGGCTGTCAAATCCAACGGCCATGGTATCGAGTCTGAGGGTCATAGAGCCAGATGTAAAAATATTGCTTTTAGGTTTAGCCGAAAACTTATACTGATCCACATTCTTTAAGCTCAAAACAATCTGGTCAGCGAGTTTTTCAATTTGTTTGGGCGATAAAGTATTTTTCCACGACGGCATACCAGCATCAACTGCTCCGTTGCTAATGGTTTTAATTATTTCAGGTTTGGTAGTACCATATTTCCACTTTCTATCTACGAAAGCCTCAATTTTTTCGCCATGGCAACTTGAACAGTATTGCGAAAAAACTGCATCTGTTTTGGCGTCTGAAGGAATTACTAATTTTGAATAAGAATTAAATGACAGTATAGAAAAGCTAACAAGTAAAAATACTTTTTTCATAAATGGTTTTTTGTTCGATTGCGAAACTAAATAATTTTAACGTACTTAATGTTTTTTAAAATTTATTTTTTTAAAATAGTAGATATACTGAAAGAAAGTGTTGCCGTGAAATCAAAATTTCGTGTATCAAAATCATCAAACAGAAATAAGAAAGATGAAACTCATCACTCTCGTAATTTTAATCACAATGGCCACTTTGACCAACTATGCCACTGGACAAAACACCAACTCGCTGCCGGATTTGAGAAAAAACATCTTGCAACTCATCTCTAAAACAGAGGGAAGTTTTGGAGTGGCTTTTAAAAATCTTGAAAATGGTGATACACTGTTCATCAACAAACACGAGTATTTTCATGCAGCAAGCACCATGAAAACTCCAGTGATGCTAGAAGTTTTCAGGCAAATTGAAAAAAAGAAGTTTAAACTCAGCGATTCTATTTTGGTGAAAAATGAATTTAAAAGTATTTTGGACAACAGCATATTTTCGTTGAGCCTTGGAGACGATAGCGATGATATTCTGTACAAAAAACTTGGACAGAAAGTAGTTTTGCATGATTTGATTTATGACATGATGACTGTTAGTAGCAACCTGGCAACAAACATACTTATAGACTTGGTGGATGCCAAAAACGTAATGAAAAACCTGCAGAATCTAGGTATAAAAGAAAACTTGGTCTTGAGAGGTGTTGAAGACAAAAAGGCCTTCGAGGCGGGTTTGAACAACCGAACCACGCCCTTTGGACTACTGCAAGTGTTTGAGCATATTGCGACAAACCAAATGAAAAACAAGGTGATGATGGACATATTGTTTGCTCAAAAATTTAATGAGATTATTCCGGCAAAGCTGCCAAAAAACACCAAGGTGGCTCATAAGACAGGTTCTATAACTGGAGTTCAGCACGATTCAGGGATTGTTTTTCTTCCAGACGGCAGAAAGTACATACTTATTCTATTATCTAAAAACCTTAAAAATATAGAAGAAGGGGTAAAAACTTTGTCTGAAATATCGAAAGTGATTTTTGAACATCTCAATTAGGAAACCACAATCTCAACTATTTCATTCATAATCAAAGCTGTAGCTCCCCAAATCCACTGTTTTTGAATATCAAATCCGGGAACTGTCATGTTTCGTTTTCCTACGGTAATATTACGAATACCCTTGTTTTCTATTTTTAAGAATTCAGAAAATGGAACCTCAAAAATCTTTTCAACCTCTCGTTGATCCGGAAAAAAATCTGGTTTATAGTCTAAATATCCGACCACGGGTTTCACCACAAAATTGCTCACATGGATAAAAACGTCCGTCAATTCTCCGATAATATTGACATCCATGGCCCTTACTCCTATTTCTTCTTGGGCTTCTCTTAAAGCTGTCCTTACCAGATTTTCGTCGGCATATTCCATTTTACCACCAGGAAGTGCCATCTGTCCACCGTGTGTTCCGTCATATTGAGGACGCAAAATAAGCGGCACAAAAACTTGATTTTCGGAAGGATAAAAAACTATCAATACGGCACTTTGGCGTGTGGTTTCATTGGGTGTCGCGTTAAGCCTCAATTTCTCCTCGGTCATAAATTTCCTCTGGAACTCTACCCCCGGAAGGGGTCCCTTTAGTTTGCCGACAAGTGAGTTGATAAATGGGTCAAAAAACACGATGGATTATATTTAGACTGACGAATTTAAGATTTTAAACTCACAATCAAAACAATAACCTACAAATACTTCTTTGCAAAAGCCTCGGCACACCTTTCGCCGTCCATCGCGGCTGAAACGATACCTCCGGCGTAGCCTGCACCTTCACCACAAGGATACAGCCCTTCTAATTCTACATGTTCTAAAGTTTCCTTATCTCTCGGGATTCTGACAGGCGAAGAAGTCCTACTTTCAATTCCTATCATTTGCCCTTCATCGTAATGTCGCATCTTTTGGCTGAACTGTTTCAAACCATCCTTGAGCGGCTCAGAAAGCGACTTTGGTAGAATTTCGTTAAAATCCATAGCCAAAAGGCCAGGCTGATACGAGGTTTCGCAGAGGGTTCTAGATTTACGATTTCTATAGAAGTCCTTGATTTTTTGTGCGGGCATAGTCTGAACATAAGGCTTATTTTCTCCCACTTCTTTTACAACACTTTTATAAGCATTTTGCTCCACAGATTTCTGAAACTCCAGTGCCGCCAGAGGGCCATAAGCTTCAAATTCTTTCCAATCAAACTCATTAACCGCCACCACAACACCCGAATTTGCAAATACAGAATCTCTACGAGAAGGGGACATTCCGTTTACAACCAGTTCGTGTTGTTCAGTTGAAGAAGGTACAATAAACCCGCCAGGACACATGCAAAAACTAAAAACACCACGTTGAATTTGATTGTAATAGGTTTGTGCTACAAGAGAATACGAAGCGGCAGGCAGTAGCCCTCTGTCATCAGCGTGGTACTGACATTGATCAACAAAAAGCTGTGTATGCTCCACTCGCACGCCCATGGCGAAAGGTTTGGCTTGAATCAGTATTTTCCTTGAATGTAACAATTCAAATATATCTCTTGCCGAATGTCCAGTTGCCAAAATAACGCCATCCGCCTGAATTTCAGTTTGATTGTTCACTACAACACCCTTTATCTTGTTTTTTTGCAGCAAAAAATCTGTGAGTTTTGTTTCGAAAAGCATCTCTCCGCCAGCCTTCAGAATGGTTTCACGTATATTGGCTACTACAACCGGGAGCTTATTTGTACCTATGTGTGGATGGGCATCTACCAAAATTTGCTCGGTGGCTTCGTGCATTACCAAAATCTCTAAAATTCTTTTGAGATCTCCGCGTTTTTTCGACCGGGTGTATAATTTACCATCAGAGTAAGTGCCAGCCCCGCCCTCACCAAAACAATAATTGGAGTCGGCATTAACAATATGCTCTTTATTTATAGCAGCAATATCCCTTCGCCGTGCCCTTACATCCTTACCCCTCTCCAGCACTATGGGTTTTATGCCCAACTCTATACATCTTAGAGCCGCAAACAGGCCAGCTGGCCCCGACCCAACAATAACTACCGTTTTACTAAAGTTTTTTTCAGAGTAATCATATTGACCCAGAATAACATTTTCAAAAGGAGCATTGAACGAAATCTCGATGTCAAGATTTACCTTTACTTCTCTTTTTCTGGCATCAATAGATTGTTTTAGTTTTCTATAATAGAACAATTTATCATCTGAAACTCTAAATTTTTCACGAAGAAATTCTTCTAATTTTTGCTCATCTAAGGCAATTTCTGGGGGCAATACTAAAGCATGAATATTTTCCATCTGAAAGGTTTTTATCCTTTAATTTTATCCCAAAACTAATAAATATGTTTTAAAATGACGCTATATTTGCACATGGCCTACTTTCAAAACATAAAAAGAGGAATAAAAACCACAACCAAGGGGTTGAGGTTGACGTTGAAACACATTTGGGCTGCTAGAAAGACGAAAGGTCCTTTGAACGTACAAGACGAAAACTATTTCAAGATTTCGGAAGGTTTTGTGACGCTCCAATACCCTCACGAGCAAATTTCAGTGCCCGACATAGGTAGATATCAGCTTGATTGTGAAATAGATGACTGTATAGTTTGCGATAAGTGTGCCAAAATATGCCCAGTAGATTGCATCGAAATTGAGGCCATAAAATCACCTGAACTAATTAGGACAACCTCCGACGGTTCTCCGGTAAGGCTACATGCGGCAAAGTTTGATATTGACATGGCAAAGTGTTGCTTTTGTGGTCTTTGCACTACAGTTTGCCCTACAGAATGCCTCACTATGAATAGTGAATATGACTACAGTGTGCTGGATGTGAGCCTCTTAAATATGGCGTTCTCTAACTTGTCTGCAGCAGAAGCTCAAGAAAAACGAAATCTTTACGAACAATTTGTTGCAGAAAAAGAGGCCGCAAAGGCTGCCAAGACTGAGCAGCTACCAAAATCTGAGAATGTATCGGCCTTCAAGCCAAAAGCTCCTAGTGCTTTTCAGCCAAAACCACCAGCAGAAGCAAAAGAGCTTGAAAATAACGCAGAGCCTGTAAAAAAACCAGTATTTGCACCTAAAAAACCTGCCGTCGCTGAAAACAAGACGATTGAGCCTGAAATACCTCTAAACCAAGAATTAGTAAAACCAAAGCCGATTTTCACACCGAAAAAACCAATAGCATCTGGAGACCAAAATGCTTCTGTACAAGAGCCCTTAAAAGAAAGCTCGGGTGACCTTATATCTGTGTCAGAAAAACCCCAATTTATAGCGAAAAAGCCAATTCAAGGCACGGCGAGCTCAGAAATCACCGAAGAAAGCAAACCTAAATTTACTCCTACAAAACCTGCGGTTATCTTAGATGAAGCACTATCGGTTGAAAAGCCAAAATTTGTACCTAAGAGACCTCAAAACTTAGTTGATACAGAAAAGACAGTTTCCGAAAAACCCAAGTTTGTTCCCAAAAAGCCGGTAACAACAATATCTGAGCCTGATTACAGTATTTCGGAAGAACCAAGTAGTAATATTAAACCTGAGCCAACTCTCGAAGCAGCCAAACCAACAGGATTTGTACCGAAACTGAAACCTGTCGCAACTGTTACCGAAACTGCTACTTCAGAAATTAAAAAAACCGTTTTTGTACCAAAAAACAAGCCTGAAGCGGCCCCAAATGAAGATAGAACTCCATCGGATGAAGATATATCACCTACCGACTCCTCAGAAATAGAGAAACCAGTGGCCAAATTTGTCCCAAAACTTAAACCAAAATCATAAATGGAGATAGTTCAAAGGGAAATAATGAATGGTAATGCTGCATTTGGCCTTTTCTGCCTCATTTCAGTACTTGGTGCATTGTATGTTTTATTTTCTAAAAATGTACTTTATGCTTCTTATGGCCTTCTCGTTAGTTTTTTAGGCGTTGCTGGAATCTTCGTCTTCGCTGGTGGAGAATTTGTTTCTGCCGCCCAGATAATGATTTACATTGGTGGAATATTGATTCTGTTGATTTTTGGAATAATGTTAAGTTCGAATAAAAAACTGGGAAAAGGAAGCCTCAAAGTCGAGAATATGGACACCACGTTTGGATTAGCAGTTGCTGTCAGCCTTAGTTTATTACTTACTTTTTTAATTTTGGAGGTAAAATTCAACACTAAAGCATTAAAACCACAGCAGCACATCAAAAATTTGGGTTATAACCTCATGACAGACTCTGTATTGGTTTTAGAAGTAATTGGTATTTTATTATTAATGGCCCTAATAGGTGCCACTTATGTTGCGAAAAGAGATGAATAACCTCACACCCTATTTGATTGTTTCGGCCGTGTTATTTGCCATTGGTTTTACTATTATTGTAACCAAGAAAAATCTCATCTTGATGCTTATGGGAGTGGAATTGATGCTCAATGCAGTAAACATAAATTTTGTAGCCTTCAGTAAGTTTGATAAAATACCAGAGCAAGGACAAATTTTTGCATTATTTATTATGTTAGTTGCGGCCTCGGAAGTAGCTGTGGGCTTGGCCATTATCCTCAAAATAAAGAAATATTACGAAAATATCAACCCAGAAAAGCTTACAGAATTGAAAAATTAACTGACATTTTTTTTGGAATAAATAAGAAATCCACTACTTTTGCAGTCCAATTGGCTGCGTAGCTCAACTGAATAGAGCGTCTCACTACGGATGAGAAGGTTTGGGGTTTGAATCCCTACGCGGTCACAAAGCGAATCGAAAGATTCGCTTTTTTTATTTTATAACCTCTAATTGCTGATGAGAAAGTTTGTCAGGGGTCCTTACGACTTTCAAGAGCTACGTGGTCACAATAACTGAAAAGTGAATCTTTCGATTCGCTTTTTGTGTTTCTTACCTAAAAGCTACATTAGGATCAGCCAAATATTACAAAAATTCATCTCACTTCAACAACCCAGGAAACTTCTTCTTAAATCTCTGTAATCTTGGAATGGATACACCGACCACATAAGATTGGGTTGGATTGTTTTTTACGTAATCTTGGTGATAATCTTCAGCATCATAAAACTTCTCAAGCTTCGTAATTTCGGTCACTATCGGCTTTTTGTATATTCCCGAGGTGCCAACTTCTGCTTTTGCAGCCTCGGCTACAGCTTTTTCTTCCGGATTTGAATAGAAGATAATCGAACGATACTGAGGGCCAAAATCTGGACTTTGGCCGATTGTGGTTGGATCTTGCGAACCGTAAAATACTTTTACCAAGGTCTTGAAATCAACTATTTTAGGGTCGTAATAAACCTCCACAGCTTCTGCATGGCCTGTTCTTCCACTACCCACTTCTTCATAGGTCGGGTTCAGGGTCTTTCCGCCAGCGTATCCACTCACCACTTCTTTCACGCCTTTTACCGATTCGAAAATTTCTTCAACACACCAAAAGCAACCACTCGCAAAATAAGCTTTTGACAATCCCGATAAATTTGAATTAGATTTTTTGGCTTTCTTTTGAGCTTGCGAACAAGATGCGAAAAGAATTAATGCCGAAAACAAGAAGACAGAGATTGATTTCATTTTTTAATATTTAATACTTTGTTAAAATAACGATATATTCTCAAAACTATTCTTTTTAATAAAAGTTTCAACCATCCACTATATACGGCTGAACCTAGAAAAAGTATCACTTAAAAAGTTCATTCAGTCTCCCTTGCAGTCCACCTGTATGCAAAAGCATAATTTTGGAGCCCTTTTCAAAATAACCCTCCTTTATTTTTTCGTACACCGCCCAAATCATTTTTGCAGTGTAAACCTGGTCGAGCTGAATCCCGTGTTTTTCTTCAAAAACTCTGATAAAACTTAAGAGATTCTCCGAATATTTTGCATACCCTCCAAAATGAAACCTCGTCTCCAAATCCCCCTTCAATGGAAATTCAGAACCCAGCAAATCGGCGACATCATTTTTCAAAAAATCTGCATTTTTCAACACCGCAACTCCTAAAACCTTTCCTCTATATCCCTCATTTGAAATCAAGCCAGCCATTGTACCACCCGTGCCTACGGCAGTACAGATATAATCGGGGTATTCTTGTTCTTCAAGAAGCTCCGAGACACCTTTTAAAGCCAAAATATTTGAACCACCTTCAGGTATAATATAATGCGTCTTTTTATAAATCTGAGATATTTGATCTTTGTTCCGATATTCTTCGCGAGATACAAACTGCAATTTCATGCCTTTTCCTGAGGCTCTCTGGAGTGTTAGATTGCTATTGGGTGTCAACTCATCGCCTCTGATAATTCCAATTGTCTCGAAACCAAAAATACTTCCGGCCTCGGCCCCAGCAGCTATATGGTTTGAATAAGCCCCTCCGAAAGTTAAAATCTTGTCAAAACCCAATTTTTTAGCCTCTAATAAATTATATTTTAATTTTCTGAATTTATTTCCAGATACGTGCTGATGTGTAAGGTCGTCGCGTTTTACGAAAACTTTTAGATTGTTTTCCAAAAAAAAATCTTCAAAAATCTCTATTACGGGTGTGGGAATATTTATTAAACTTTCGAATTCAAGCATATTTTACGAAATTTGCACTTATATGAATACATCAGAAAAAAATATTGACGCTTTCGACGACGACGAAGACGAAATTATCGAAACCATTGTCATCAATGTTGACCCCGGTCAAACATTTATGCGTCTTGACAAATACCTTTCGCATCATCTTAAAAATATTTCCAGAAATCGTATACAGAATGCCATTGAAACGGACTCTGTAAAGGTAAACGAAAACAATGTTAAGCCGAGCTACAAAGTAAAGCCTCTGGACAAAATTACGCTATCATTGGCAAAAGCCAGTGGAATTCCGACCGAAGTTTTGCCAGAAGACATTCCGCTCAATATCGTTTATGAAGACGATGACCTTATGATTGTTAACAAAACTCCTGAAATGGTGGTGCATCCAGGCCATGGAAATTACACAGGAACATTGGTAAACGCTCTCGTGCATCATTTTGCACATTTACCAACAGGCACAGATGGCAAAGTGCGACCAGGCTTGGTTCATAGAATTGACAAGGGTACCTCTGGCCTTCTGGTAATAGCCAAAACTGAATACGCCATGCAGTTTTTGGCGAAACAATTTGCCGATCACACCACCGAAAGAACCTACTATGCATTGATCTGGGGCGAACCAAAAGAGCCTAAAGGTACCGTAAATGCACATATTGGCAGGGGTTTTAAAGACAGAAGGGTATCGGATGTTTTTCCGGAAGGAGATTATGGCAAAGAAGCGATTACACATTACGAGGTCATCAGAAACATGCGATATGTTTCATTGATAAAATGCAATCTTGAAACGGGCAGAACGCATCAGATAAGGGCCCACATGAAATATATTGGTCATACGCTATTCAATGATGCCACTTATGGCGGAGATAAGGTATTACGTGGCGACTTGTTCTCCAAGTATAAGCAATTTGTGGAAAATTGCTTCGAAATTATACCTCGCCAAGCCTTGCATGCGAAATCTCTCGGTTTTATCCATCCTACCACCAAAGAATGGATGCAGTTTGATTCTGAATTGCCTGAAGATTTTACAAAAGTTTTAGAAAAATGGGATCATTATCTTCAATTTAAATGATAAATATTAGAAAAGCCGAGGCTAAAGATGTGCCTGCCATGATGAATTTGGTTAGAGAGCTCGCTCTCTACGAAAAAGCTCCTGAGGAAGTATCAAATACCGAAGAAAGAATGCTAGAGGAGGGATTTGGCCCTAAAAAAGCATTTGAATGTATACTGGTAGAAAAAGGAGAAACGATAGTAGGAATGTCGCTGTATTATTTCAGATATTCGACATGGAAAGGCCGCAGATTATATTTAGAGGACCTCATTGTGACAGAAGCCGAAAGAGGTACAGGCCTCGGGAAGGTACTATTTGATAAAACTATAGAAATAGCAAAAGAAGAGGACTGTTCGGGTATGATGTGGCAAGTGCTCGACTGGAACACCCCAGCCATCAATTTCTACGACAAATACAATACTCGTTATGACGAAGGCTGGCTAAACTGCCATCTTGATTTTTAACCAAGAGAAACATCTAGAAACATCATAATAGCGAAACCGATCATCACTCCTACACTCGAGTAGTCGGTTTCGTTTCCGTTGTGAGACTCTGGAATAAGTTCTTCCACAACAACAAAAATCATAGCTCCAGCCGCAAATGCCAATGCATAAGGCAAAATAGGTGTTGCGTAAAGCACCAGCAATGCTCCCAAAACCCCAGCAAAAGGCTCCACCATACCACTTAACTGGCCATATTTAAATGCTTTCCATCTCGAGAAACCTTCGCGACGTAAAGGCACCGAAACTGCTGCACCCTCCGGAAAATTTTGAATGCCGATACCGATTGTTAAGGCAATGGCACTTGTTAGAACACCAATTGAAGGGTCTTGAGCTAAAACACCAAAAGCCACACCAATGGCCAATCCTTCGGGGATATTGTGCAATGTGATCGCCAAAACGAGCAAGACACTTCTATGCCATGATGTTTTGATTCCTTCAGCGTTTTCTGTTTTCTCACCTAAATGCAAGTGTGGCAATATTTTGTCTAAAATAAACAAAAATGCACCGCCCGCAAGAAATCCAACAACGGCCGGTATCCAACCTATTCCACCTCTTTCTTCTGTCATTTCGATACTTGGAGCTAATAAGGACCAAAAACTTGCGGCTATCATAACTCCAGCAGCAAAGCCAAGCATGAGATTGAAAAACTTCTTATTAATGTTTTTAAAGAAAAAAACCAAGGCAGCACCTAAAGCAGTTACTCCCCATGTAAAAAGTGTTCCGAAAAGTGCCAATAGCACAGGATTTATTTTTAAAATTTCTTCGTAATTCATTGTTAGACTATTCTAATAATTTTGTTATACATGCAAAATTAATCCTTTTATTTCAAATTATTCTATAAAATTTAGAGTTTTGCTATGAATTACTACACAAACTTCAGTAGAAGTCAATTTGTTATGACTTTCGCCAATACTTAGTGGTTAAAACACTTTTTGAAAGTATTAATTGACTCTTGACAAAATAGCCTTAATGATTGGAAAGTTTAAGGAGACTTCAGTGCTTAAAAGGAAGTTCTGGCAAAGAAATATTTTCGAATTTTTAAACTGAATTTTAGTGATGCACAAATAAGCTCAAAAAGCTTTTTTATTGAGATCTGGTGTTTCGTATTTGAGTTTGGACAGATAAAAATATTCTTTGCTTATCAGACTATTTGTTGACCTCGTGGTTTTGTATCCAAAAGCCAAAAAAGTATGAGAATACCAAGAAAACAAGTCAACCGAAACCCCCGAAACGAAATCATTGTTTTTGCTCCCAATGGTAAGAGGAAGAAAGTCAACCGGTGGCTTATCTTTCGAAATAAGCTTTAAAAATATACTCTCCTCCTTTGGGAAGGCCACCAAAATCCCTTCTTTCGTATTGCTAACTTGAACTTTATTGTTCAACACTTCGCTCTCAATATTCTTCAAATCAACACTGTAATCCCAAGATTTTTTGCCATCAAAATCAAACGTACAAAATAGGCTTTGTGTAAATTTGTAATTGTTAAAATCCCGGATGGTTCTAAAATTTTCACCCAAATGTATCAATGAATTTCTCGAGTAGTTCATAGAACTTTTGTATTCAGGATAATACACCTCACCCACCAAAAGAACCTGATTATCAAAAACATAGGGTTGCTGTAAATTTAACCTATGCCTTATTTTAGGATCACGACCTTTAAGTTTTTTAGTTTGCAAGCGTCCCATTACTTTTTCCTGTCTTTTGGGAGAAAGGTAGGTATAAAAATTCTGCAACTCAGAAAACTTAAAGAACTGAATATCTTCCAAACGATTAAGTGGTGTCACATAAAATCCAGAGGAGAAATCGGAGCAGGTCTCGGCAAAATTCCCTGCCAAGAATAAAGTAGAACCTCCTACCTTTAAAATCTTCGAATTTAATATGACATGCTTCTTGTCACCAACATCTTTCATGTAGAGCATTTTACCCTCTATATCGAAAGCGGTAAATTTAAATTGACATCGTTTCTCATCTTTGAGCATAAGGTATATTTCCTTCTCTTGCTCATTGACCTCAAGGGATAATACTTTTACATAATTGGAGTGAATTTGTGGGAGAACTTTAGAAGTTTGATCAAAAAGACGATGCAATTCAGCTACTGGCCGGTCGTTGTAACTGCCCATAATTATAACTTTGGTTTCGATGGCAGCAAAAAACTCAACATCCATATCGGTGAGCATTTTGGTTTCTGTGGTTATGGCATCACCTCTATCCAAGTCTATTTTTACAATTTTTATTTTTTGAGAATCAGACTCTCTCAACAGACAAAACAGGTAATTTTCTGACTTAAAATACTTTACAAGTTTAAACTCAAGCCCGGGGTCGATTATATTAAACCATTCGCTTTTCAGGTCTTTATCGTATTTCGTGAATTGTAGTTTCCCTTTTTTTCCAAAAAAAGAAAGTTGAGAATTTAAGACCAATACGCCATTGGTGTCGAGAGAAACAACACTGAAATCATCTTCTAGCTCACTATCTAGCCCTATTTCAACGTCCACTGTCTCGACCAATTGGCCAAAAGTAGAAACTGAAAAAACAAAAATTAGAATAAATAAGTTTGAAAGTACTCTCATCTTTTACCAAGTTCTATCACCTCCAAATTGGTGATTTTTGATTGCTCTAAGGTCATCCTCATGATGGTTCGCATGTGATGAAAGCCATGCTTGCCAGCCGCTCCCGGATTCAAATAAACCATACCGCCATTTGCTGAGTCCTTAATTACCCTCAAAATATGAGAATGTCCACAAATAAACAAGTTTGGCTGATGAATTTTTATCATTTTCTTGATTCGAGTCGAGTATTTGCCTGGTAAACTACCTATATGTGTAATAAAAACCTTTGAACCTTCAATTTCGAAAATCAAATCCTCGGGTAATTCATACCTAAGCTCCTGGCTATCAATATTGCCGAAGACAGCTTTTGTTGGTTTAAAAGCCGAAAGTTCGTCATAAACTTTACGCTCTCCGATATCGCCAATGTGCCATATCTCGTCGCAGCCTTTAAAATGCTCAAATACAGTGGGGTCCAAATAAGAATGCGTGTCTGAAATGAGGCCAATGATAGCCATGTCAGTATTTTACTTTAATACCGTGGTAGGTTTCTTGCTCTTGGTAGTCTTTTCTCATCGGATGACCAATCCAATCCGCAGGTAAAAGTATCCTTCTCAAGTCTGGATGGTTGGCGAACTTTACACCAAAAAAGTCAAAAATTTCCCGTTCGTGCCAATCTGCTGTTTTCCAAAGACCAGCCAGTGATTCAACTGAGCTATCTGCATCTCTATTGATCTGAAGTTTCAAAACAACCGAGTTTTCAAAAGGAATTGAAGTTAAATGATAAATGAGATCAATTGTACTGGCCTCCGGACCGTTATCAACAGCAGTAATACAGTTCAAAAAATCAAAAAAGTATTGCGGGCTTTTAAACAAGTAGGTACAAATTGAAATAAGATCACTAACCGCAATTTTCAAGAATGGCTGGCTTACATTCTCAACCAACTCGGTCTCAATACCAAGTTCGTTAAGGATACTCAACTGTATTTCACCCGTTTTTGAAAAATTCATCGCTTTAGTTTTTTTGTGCCAAAAGAAACATGACTGCCATACGAACTGCCACTCCATTTTCTACTTGATCTAGAATGATAGAATGACTGGAATCTGCAGCATCTGAGCTCAACTCTACACCTCTATTTATCGGACCAGGATGCATCAATACTATCTCTTTGTCCAACTCGTCTAAGATACTCTTGTTTATTCCGAAATACAAAGAATATTCGCGAAGAGACGGAAAGTATTTAAGCTGTTGCCTTTCAAGCTGTATCCTTAGCACATTGGCTACGTCGCACCAAGCAAGGGCTTCTCGGACATTCTCAAAAACCTGAACACCTAGAGAAATCAAATATTTAGGAATAAGCGTCTTAGGCCCACAAACTCTAACATCAGCACCAAGTTTTTGTAGGCAAAAAATATTTGAAAGTGCAACTCTCGAGTGTAGAATATCACCAATAATGGCAATTTTTTTACCTCGCAAATCACCCAATTTTTCTTGCATCGAAAAAGCATCGAGCAAAGCCTGAGTTGGATGCTCGTGTGTGCCATCACCAGCATTTACTATATTGGCTTTTATCTTATTTGAGAGAAAATGCGGTGCTCCTGGGCTGCTGTGTCTCATTACCACCATATCGACTTTCATGGCCAATATGTTATTTACGGTGTCGAGTAAAGTCTCTCCTTTTTTTACAGAGCTGCCAGCAGAGGTAAAATTTATGGTATCCGCAGAGAGACGTTTTTCGGCCAATTCAAAAGATAATCTGGTACGGGTAGAGTTTTCGAAAAAGAGATTGGCGATGGTGATGTCTCTAAGAGATGGAACCTTTTTGATAGGTCTATTGATGACTTCTTTAAATTCTTTGGCAGTTTCGAGTATTAAATTAATATCGTTTTCTGTGATATTTTTTATTCCTAGTAAGTGTCGCGTACTTAAAGAATCCATCTATGTTTAATAATTTTACAAAAGTAGCAATTATTAAATATTTTTAAGCAAAAGAACCATTAAAATCAATAATTCTTTAAATCGAGCATTTTGCTAAATACCATAGATTTGGTACCGAAAATCTTTGCTTCCTCGCCCATTGGGGATATTAGCACTTTAAGGTTTTTCTTAAAGTCTGTTAAACAATATTTGTTTATGGCTTGGTTAAGCGTTGAAACTATTAACTCGCCGGCCTTGGTCATAACGCCATCGATGATAATTACCTCCGGATTAAACATGTGAATTGCGATCGAAAGCCCCTTACCGAGCTCCCGCCCAATATCAAATATGAGATCAATGCAAAACTCATCGCCTCTCAAAGCGGCCTCTATTACATCCTGAAGCGATATCTCACCTGTTTTAAGGGATAAAGTAGATGTTTTGCCTTCTGCTATGCCCTGTTTGGCCTTGTTTATCAAAGCCAAGGCTGAGGCTACCGTTTCGAGACAGCCCTTTTTGCCGCAATGGCAGAGTTGACCTTCGGGTTTTATCTGAATATGCCCCAACTCTCCGGCAAAACCGTCAGCTCCTTTGATAATCTGGCCGTTACACATTATTCCTAACCCTATACCCCAATCCAGGTTTATTAAAAGCACATTTTCTTTATTTTTGGCCAAACCAAAATGGTGCTCCCCTAACATAGAGGCCTGTGTGTCATGGGTTATGAAGGTTGGAATTTGCAAAAAATGCTGCAAAATAGTATCCAGCGAGAGGTCGTTTTGGTTGTGGTGCGGATAGGTATAATTTAGGCCTTTTTCTATGCTCAATAAACCCGGCGATGAAATTCCTACTGCCCAAACTTTTTGGTCTCCAATAAACTCCTTGGTTTCTTTTTTGATTTTTTCAACCAAATCTACAGCATTTATATCTGTAGCAGATATACTTTTTTTCTTTATTTCGTTGCGTAAATTCAGAAGATAGTACTTGGTTTCGTATATATTGATATCTACAATTACAAATAGATTTTTGTCAGCATTGAGATCGAACAAGCTCGGTCTCCTACCCGACTTCGTCTTCGACGACCCAACTTCCAATATCCAGTTTTCCTTTATCAACTCGTTGATATATACCGTTATAGACGGCACACTCGTGTGAAGTTTTTTGGCCAATTGGGCTATGGTTATGGCTCCCGAACTGTATATTTCTCGAAGAATCTCAATGATGTATTGATTCTTTTTTATTTCTACTACTGATGAGAAGGTTTCCTCTGTTGGTTCCATTTAATATTTAAAAAGCGGCTTCAGGAATTGTACTCGACAAACTTATTAAAAATCTTCAATAACTTTCAAAAAATGAATGCCTTTTGATGTAATTATTCGACCAGCTTGCTTTTCTACTCTAGGATTGGTACCATTTGTAAATTTAAAGAAGTCGATTCCTGCGGTAGGTTTACCAAAATTCAAATATTGAAATAAACTTACAGCGAAATTCTTTCCTGTTTTATCAAACCCAATACCGGCTGGCAAAATGCCATCTAGGGCCACATTATTTTTATTGACCAATGTACCGTCAGAAGCCAAAGAGAGTACTGATATTGAAGACCTACCCGTGTTTCTATCATTTATGGGGTAATCGAATGACCTTTTGGCATTCACCACTAATATAGAATTTCCATCGGGGTGTATGGCCATAGCCGTTGGGTTCTCTTCTACAAATGCCTTGGAAATGAGCGAATGCGAGCCGGTTTCGTCCAAATTAAACTTTACCACAAACACTTGGCCGTTGCCAGTTTCGGTACTGATGGCATTGTTGGCATCCAAAACCAAAAAGTATTTTCCATCTTTCGAAAAAGAACCTGATTTTGGGAAACCATCCAGTTTTATGGTACTGCCCGATTGCTCCAAACGAATAATCTTTTGGGTAGGACCATCTTTAACGATTTTTATCAAGCCAATTTCTTTCGAATCTTGTTTTAGATAAACCAAAAAATC
Organism: Leadbetterella sp.; assembly: GCA_035299025.1. Classification (GTDB taxonomy): domain Bacteria; phylum Bacteroidota; class Bacteroidia; order Cytophagales; family Spirosomataceae; genus Leadbetterella. The sequence continues at coordinate 627,801 of DATGXK010000007.1, read as the reverse complement.
TTGGCTGGGATGCCAAATAACGTCTGAAATGGCTCCGTTACCCATAGCAGTAGGTTTGGCAATAACACGAATTGGCTTTCCAAACTCATTGAGTTCAAATATCTGAAGCTCTTGGTTGTAGCCCTCAGCCGCCACGGCCAGATATTCATTGGTTTTGTTAAGAGCAAGAGATTTGGGATTCAAAGCTACCGGAAACCTGTAGTCAGGTTTGATATTTCGGAGATTCGAGATATCAACCACACTTACATATCCGCCGTCAGGAAGACCCGCAAATGAAACGGCCTTTTCATCTTTTTTCAAAGCACCTTTTGACTCTATGACATAACAAAGTCTGTTGTCTGATTTCAGAACAATCGACTTGAAATTATCTAATACGGAATTTGAAACAATTTGTTCGGAATTGGTGTAAGAATCCTCGTATTGGAGAGGAAACATAAACGCTCCCATTTTATCGGTACCGATCTTGTCAATTTTCTTGGTAGAGTAACTAAAACTCCCAAAATCAGAGTCTTGAAGGTAAAGTAGGCCTTTGGCGTCGAAACTAATATTTTGAGCTGAAACAGAAAAAGCCGAAATAAAAAGTAAAATAAAGTTTTTCAATTTTTCTAAAATTTTCTAAAAATCAACAAGCATCATAAACCTGAACTTTCTGCCAAAGCGAAGAGCACTTGGCTATGAAAGCGTGGTGGTCTGGATGATCCTGATAAATGTCTTGGTTTTCGGCGGTATCAAACACGAATGTAATGCTAAAGTCATAGCTATTGTCTATAACCTCCCGATTTGTGGGTGCTGGTTGACCTACGTATGCGTCACCTATTTCAGCAATTTTAGAAAGCTCTAAAAGACCTTCGTGAAGTTGTTTCTTATGCGATTCGTTTCCTTTTTCTTTCAACCAAAAAAATACAGTATGTACAAATCCTGTTTTTAAATTTCCCATTGTTAGTTTTTATAAGTGTTAAATAAATCAAGAGTTCCAAGTAAAAAAAACTGCACCGATGACCCGTGAGTACCGCCCGAAATACGCTCCAAAGTGACTTGAGATGAGCCTTTGGAAGTCATACCTTTTTGAGCTGATTCGGAGTTAAAAAACGGCACAAAAGTGTCGGCATCGCCATGATATAACCGGGTAGGAACTTTTGATTTCCACTCCGTTATGTCATTGTCTTTAATGGCTTCCAACCATTTGGTTTCAGTCTTATTTTTGAGCCCGCTAACAAACGCAGGATTCAAAATTTCATCAAAACTTTTACCAATACTCACATTTTGCTTGTTGATTTTTATGTCCGAGGCATAAGGCTCTATGAAATAGTCTGTCATGGGTCTATTAAATCCATAAAGCCTATCGTAGGTCAACAAAACCCAAATATAAGAACGATTGTTGGTAGATTCGCCACTTGTTTTTGAATTTATGAAAGACTCCAAGGTCTTGCTTTTATCATAAGCTCCTGCACCGCAGCTGGTTGCTTTTAAATTAAATTGTGAGCTATATTTTTCCTCAATCAATTTCTGCGTAGCCAAAGTAGCATATCCGCCTTCTGAATATCCTGCCATCAATAGATTATTGTTCCAGTTTATGTTTTCCTTTTTTAAAAACTCTTTCACAGCCAAAAGGAAATCCACGTTCGATTGAGCAAGTCCGGTTTTGTGTTCGTAAGGATGAGGATAATTTTGAGAATCACCATAACCAAGGTAATCAGGCATGGCTATAATGACGCCTGTAGAGGCAAAAAACTGCCCCAAAGCACTCTCTGACTGTTGGTTGAAATATGACGGAGCTAGGCTGTTGTCATGTATAGTTCCGTGTTGCACGCTTCCTAGTGCCAAAGGCTCAGTCAAATCTGTCGGAACTATTACTGCACCAGAGGCGGTAATCTGCATACCTTCTGGAGTTTTGGTTAAATAAGAAATTTTATGAAGCTTGATACCCGAGCGAACCAAAAATGAAACCTGGGCACTCTGAGCACCGAAAACCGTAGACAACGTAGTTAGAAATTCGGCTTTGGTATATTTCTTGACTTCAGCTGAAGAAATCAGATAGTTATCATACTCCAGCACGTCGTCTTCTTCACAAGAAACCAGAAAAACAAAAACAATCAACAACCACTTAAAACCAAATAGACCTCTTTCTCTCATTTTCATCAAAATTATATTAATTTTAAAAACAACGGCACTTTTCAGCCTCCATTGTATTTCAACTTCTTAATTTATCCAACAACCTATTCAATTCCTCATATTCGGCCTCATTTAGCGAATCTAGATCCTTTTCAATGGCCGTGATAGACTTCGTTACCTCTTCAAGAAATACTTTGCCTTTGCTTGTAATTTTAACATCACAAGCTCTTCTGTTGCCAATTTTCTGCTCTCTGCTCACATAACCTTTGGCGTAGAGCTTATCTACCAACCTTGAGGCATTGGACATCTTATCGAGCATACGATCTATAATCTCGTTGATAGTTAGCGGTTTATCTTTCTGTCCATTGAGAATCCGCAACACATTGTACTGTTGAGAACTGATATCAAATTTTTTGAGATACTTATTTTGTTTGAAAAATATCCAATTGTTGGTAAACATTATATTTACCAGGGTCTTTTCATAAACACTTTTAAATGGCCGAGTTTGTTTTATTTCCTGTTCTAAACTCATATTTTTGTAAATTAGTAAAACTTAAAATATGTATTTACATATATTACAAATGTAAAAAATATTTTTTATCTCCGAAAATATATTAGATGAAACTTAAAAAAAAACTCATTTTAGCCTCAAATTCACCCAGAAGAAAGGAAATCCTCAAATCTGCGGGCTTTGATTTTGAAGTGATTGTGAGACCAACCGCCGAAGACTTTGACCCGAAAATGGACTACAAAAAAGTACCGGAACATTTGGCAGTGCTAAAAGCAGAATGTTTTGGCGATTTTGACGAGTACCACTTAATACTCACGGCCGACACCGTGGTGGTACTCAATGGGAGAATTATCAACAAACCAACCACAGAAGAGGACGCATTTCGGATGCTGTCGGAATTGAGCAACCAAACACACGAAGTGATAACGGGTGTTTGTCTGAAAAACGGACAAAACTTTAGCAGTTTCATTGATATTACTACGGTCACCTTTAAGGAACTTAAGAGCTCTGAAATAAATTTTTATATCAAAAACTGCAATCCAATGGATAAAGCCGGTGCTTACGGTGTGCAGGACTTCATTGGAATGATAGGAATCCCCAAAATAGAAGGATCATTTTATACCGTAATGGGATTACCTATACACCTTATTTACAAGTCATTACAGCCATATATTACATTTGAATGAAAGATAACATAACGATATTTCTAAACGAACAAGACGATAAGGTCTACGTACGTGTGCCAGATGACAAGGAAACGCATTTTGAACTCCAAAATCTTTCAGGACGTATTTTGCAAGAGGCTCGGCATAACAAAAACCTACACGACTTTGATCTAACTGGATTGCCCGATGGCATTTATTTTGTGCTTGTAAACCAAGGAGACCTCATCAGATCAAAGAAAATCGTAAAAGGCTATCACCCTTAAAATTAACGTCTTAAAACAATAATATTTATGGAGACTGATCTGAGGAGAACTAATTATTTGATATAAAATATTAAACTGACCTATGAAAACAATCATAATTGACATGGACGATGTATTGGCAGATGCCAGTGCTAGAATTTTAGAAATTTTCAACGAACTCAACAACACAAACATATCAAAGGATTTTTTCGACAATAGAGATTTTTATGAATTCATAAATTCAAACGGCCACAAAACCTATCGCCACAGGCTTTTTGACCCTGGCTTTTTCGGAGGACTCGAAGTAATGCCTGATGCTCAGGAGGTTGTAAAGGAATTGGCAGCAAAACACAATGTTTATGTGGTTTCAGCTGCTACTGAGTTCCCAAATTCTCTAAAAGAAAAATACGATTGGATGGCAGAACATTTTCCGTTTATATCTTGGAGAAACTTCATGTTGTGTGGAGATAAGTCGATAGTAAAAGGAGATATTATGATAGATGACCACGAAAAAAACCTCAAATCATTTGATGGGGAGAAACTGCTTTTCGATGCCATGCACAACAAACTTCTCACAGGGTATCATAGGGTTCATGATTGGCAAGAAGTACATAGACATATTCTTGGATAACCTTGAAAATAATGGTAATACGAATACTTTACTTCCTTATTCTAGCAATAGAAATATACTTCAGCAGCACCGATCAGTCTGGTATGGTAAAGCTGACTAAGCCACTTTTGATGCCGATATTGATGTTCATGGCGTTTCAAATGGGTTTGAAAGCAAGAAACCTCTATTTAGCACTTTTTTTCAGCCTTTTGGGAGATATCTTTCTGATGTTTGGAGGTGAAATATACTTCATGATGGGCTTAGGATCGTTTCTGATTGCTCATCTTTTTTATATATGGCTCTTCAAAAGTGACTTTCAATTTAACTGGCTGAGAGCACTTCCTTTCTTGATAATTACTTCATCCTATTTTTTGTTTATCAAAAGTGGAATTGAGCAGAATCTATTGCTACCAGTAGCTATATATTGTTTGGTCATTACATTTATGGGTATTTTTGCAGCGAGCAGAAAAACCAAGCAATATTCCTACTTCATTGTCCTTCTTGGTTCTATTCTATTCATTATTTCGGACTCACTTATTGCCTTCAACAAGTTTTATGCACCATTGCGGCTGAGCTCATTGTGGGTGATGAGCACCTATGGCTTGGCACAGTTCCTAATTGTTTTGGGTTGGTCAAAAAGATAGTCTCAGACAATATTGGCCTTTATTAACTTTATAGCAATAGCCAGCAGAATCAGCCCGAAGACTTTCTGTAGTACTTCTACCGTGCCAGGCTCCATTTTACGCTCCAACCAAGCGGAAGATTTGAGTACAATAAAAATCAAAACCAAGTTAACCAAAATACCCACTACAATATTAACATCCTGATAAGCAGCCTTTAACGAAATAAGAGAGGTCATAGTGCCCGCTCCGGCTATGATTGGAAATGCCAGTGGAACTATACTACTTCCTTTGCCCTGATTGGTGGTATTGTGCTTAAAAATCTCTCTTCCGAGAATCATTTCGAAACCAATAATTAGTAAAATCAAAGCCCCAGCCATAGCAAAAGACTTTACGTCTACCCCAAACAACTGAAGTATTTTGGTACCCAAAAACAAATAGCCAAACATCAAACTACCCGAGATGAGTGTGATTCTTTCGGCATGAATGTGGCCTAACTTCTTTCTTAAATTCAATATTATTGGAATAGAGCCCAGGATGTCGATAATTGAAAAAAGAATAAGTGATACAGATAGTATTTCCTTAAAATTGAATTTCATGGCTTGCTTTTTTATTCAAATTAAACATATTTTTCAAGAAGGCTAAAAAGCTCTTCAAAATCTTCGTCTGGAATGGCAGGAAAATTAGCTATCCTTAGGGTGTTGGCTTTCCATTCACCATATCCTTTGCCTATTATAATGTTGCTTTTCTTAAAAAAAACTCCAGCACTTTCCATATCTTTTGGTACAATGGCCACCACAGTTTTCGACCTAGTTTCTGTATTTTCGACCAGCAAATCAAAACACTCGCTCTTCTCGAAAAATGAGTAAATTCGTTCAGATCTTTCGCTAATTCTACTCGAAACTATATTTATATTCGGCAAACCTTCTAAAAGTCTTTTAAACAAATAGATACCCAGAATATTTGGCGTATAATGTGTCTGAAACTTATTAAAATTTTCCTCTACAAAAAGCAAACTATTGTAATGGTTTCTTTCATTGATTTCAACCGCTCTTTGCATTGCTTTTGGAGAAATTATCATAATGCCGAGTCCTGACGGCATTCCAAAACATTTTTGACTTGAAGCAAACCATACATCGGCATCTACTATGTCATAATTTTCTCCACCCAAAGAAGAAGTGGCGTCTACTACTAGCAAAGCATTGGGAGATTTGACTTTCAAGTTTTTGATAGCTCTTTCAGAAGTGTGGGTTCCATTTGAGGTTTCGCTAGAAACCCAACAAACCACGTCATTCTCCACATCAATTTCCACCTCGTCAATGTTCTGATTTACGAAAAACCTGGTGCCACGAATGGTCGGAAGTTCATAATTGGTGGTTGAGTTGATTTGGGGATTTGTGACGGTATATTTAAACCATTTTTTTCCAAAAGCACCATTGTATAAAAACTGTACTTTTCCACGAATCAAAGATTGAGCACAGATCTCCCAACATTCAGTAGCTGAGGATGTAAAATACACTTTATATTCCGTAGGAATATTTAGATGATTCTTAAATAAACTAATTGTCTGCTCCAAAAGCTGCATAAAAGGCTCGCTTCGGTGGTTGAGTTCCAAAATGCCGGAGGCAAAAGCTTCTTGTGAAAACCCTTGAAGCTCGGGGTACAATTTTGACGGCCCGGGATAAAAATTCATCATCTGAAATCAATATTGACTTAATGGAATTCTAATTCTTGGCTTCTCTGCAATGGCCTCAGGTTTAAACATTTGAAACCAACTGATAATATCTTCCAAAGCAGACAGATTGATAGAATAAATAACAAACTGACCTTTTTTCTTTGAACTCACCAAGTCGGCTTGTCGGAGTAAATCAAGATGATGCGAAATACTCGGCTTCGACATATTGAACCTATCCGAAATCTCCCCCGCAGTGGCATCTCCAAGCCTAAGAATTTCTAAAATTTCCCTTCTCGAAGCATCGTTTAGAGCTCTGAAAATATTATTCATAATGATTTAAACATTTAATTGTACAAATAACTAATTAATAATTTAGAAAACAAGTAAAATAATAGAATTTTGTAGTTTTCGAGAGATTTACAAATGCTTTTTTCGAATAGGGCATAATAATTGGTATATTTGCACCATATAACGTTTACAATTCTAAGCATTTTCTGATAAAATTCTCTGATATGAAAGTCCTCAAATTTGGTGGTACATCCGTAGGTACTGTCGATAGCATTAATCAAGTAATCCGAATCATTTCTGAAAACAAAGAACCCGTAGCTGTAGTATACTCAGCCATGGGCGGTGTAACCAACAAACTTATAGAAATCGGAACGCTTGCTTCAAGGGGAGACATCAAGTATTTAGAAATCCTTCAAAGTATCGAAGAAAGACACTTTGCCGCTATTCGTGCATTGATAGATGTAAAATCGCAAAGTTCGATAATTGCGAAAATAAAAGGCAATTTCAACGAAATCGAGGATCTACTGAAAGGTATTACCTATATCAAAGAACTCAGTGTAAGAACCATGGATTTGTTGGTAAGTTTCGGCGAAAGACTTTCTACCCAAATCATCACTTTTGCTTTGAATGAAAGAGGTTTCCAAGCACAATATATTGATGCCAGAGAAATAATAAAAACCAATAGCAACTATGGCTTTGCCGAGGTAGATTTCAATACCACCAACTTGCTGATAAACAAAACATTAGAAGCTAAAGATAGAGTATATTGCATTACGGGCTTTATTGCGTCTAATAAAGACAACGTAACAACAACACTCGGCAGAGGTGGCTCAGACTACACCGCCTCTATTGTGGGTGCTGCTCTAAATTCAGAGGTTATTGAGATTTGGACCGACGTAAACGGAATGATGACCGCTGACCCAAGAAAAGTAAAAAATGCGTTCACAATTCCTGACATTTCTTACTCCGAGGCCATGGAGCTTTCACATTTTGGTGCAAAAGTGATTTATCCTCCAAGCTTGGTACCTGCATTTTTGAAAAATATCCCCATCAAGGTGCTAAACACTTTCGAAAGCGGACATTCAGGAACCACCATTTCAAAAGAAATAAATCAGAAAGGATATTCGATTACCGGCATTTCGTCTATTGACGAGATTTCGCTTGTAAACCTTCAGGGCAACGGCATGATAGGTGTTGCGGGTGTTTCTGCCAAGCTTTTTGGGCTATTGGCCGACAACAAAATCTCTGTAATTCTTATTTCGCAGGCATCCTCAGAGCATTCTATCTGTTTTGCTATTGATCCAAAATCAGCCGAAAATGTTAAGACAATCCTTGAGGAAGGTTTCAAAGCTGAAATTCTTAATGGAGACATTGAAAACATCAGTATTCAGAATAATCTGTCCATCATAGCCGTAGTGGGCGAAGGTATGAAGTCGAGCTCAGGTACTTCCGGTAAGCTTTTCTCGGTTCTTGGCAAAAATGGTATCAACGTAATAGCCACAGCACAAGGCTCTTCCGAGTTAAACATTTCGGTAGTTATCAAGAAAAAGGACATTTCGAAGGCCTTAAATGCAATTCATGAAACGTTTTTCGAGATTGATGGATTTACCCTAAACTTATACTTGGTAGGGCCAAGCGGCCAGATCGGAAAGACGCTCATCAAGCAAATTGCCCAGCAGTCGGCATATTTGAAGAAGGAAAAAAACTTAAATATCAAGCTTACAGGATTGGCAAATACCAAAAAAATGCTTTTGGATTCCAATGGAATAGCTTTAGAAAACTGGAAAGAAAACCTGGACAATGCAGGTGAAAAAATCAACCTAAGTGAGTTTATTGAAGATATTCAAACGCTAAACCTTGCCAACAGCATTTTTGTGGATTGTTCGGCAGATAAGGATATCGTACAATACTATTACCCTTTGTTAGATAGCAATATTTCAATCGTTACACCCAACAAAGTGGCGAACTCTGGCACTTACGAAGAATATGCTGCCCTTAGAAATGTTGCAAAAAAACGAAACGTAAAATTCCTTTACGAAACCAACGTAGGAGCTGGTTTACCGCTGATTAACACACTTCAAGGGCTTATAAACAGTGGTGACAGAATCCATAAAATAGAGGCCGTGCTGAGTGGAACTTTATCTTATATCTTTAACAATTTTGCCGCCGGAGTCAAATTCTTGGACATTGTAAAAGACGCGAAGGCCAAAGGATTTACCGAACCAGATCCAAGGGACGACCTTAGCGGAACTGATGTGGCAAGAAAAATCCTGATTTTGGCCAGAGAAAGCGGAATTAAACTAGAATTCAGCGAAGTTGAAAATATACCTCTTTTGAGTGCCGAAGCCATGTCGGCCAAATCGGTAGAAGACTTTTATGCGGTTCTGGAAAAAGAAAATAGCCACTATGAAAAGCTTTTAAATGAAGCTCTTGCCAAAGGTGAGGTTTTACGTTTTATAGCAAGCTTGGAAAATGGCAAAGCCAAATTAGGTCTTACATCGGTGGGCAAGTCACATCCGTTTTATAATTTGGCTGGCTCCGAAAACATCGTTTCGTTTACTACAGAAAGGTATTTTAACAATCCTTTGGTGATTAAAGGCCCTGGAGCTGGAGCAGAAGTAACCGCCATGGGTGTTTTTGCCGACATTATAAGTTTAAGTAGTTTTTTAGCCTAAACCAAAAACAAATTGGATTCCATAAAAGTATTTGCCCCGGCCACTGTGGCCAACGTAGCCTGTGGTTTTGACATTTTCGGATTAGCTGTAGACAACCCGGGAGATGAAGTTATTATTTCAAAAAGAACTGATGATAAGATAGTTATACAATCCATCACTGGTGACAATGGCAAACTTACTCTCGATCCAGCCAAAAATACAGTTACGGTTCCGATTATCAAATATCTCTCACAAATAAACTCATCACAAGGTTTTGATGTGATTTTAAACAAAAAAATGCCATTAGGTAGCGGACTCGGTAGTAGTTCGGCCTCTTCTGTGGCAGGAGTTTTTGCAGTTAATCAACTTTTGAATCTGCCGCTTAAAACCAAAGAGCTGTTGCCATTTGCGATGGAAGGCGAAAGAATAGCCTGTGGTTCGGCCCATGCCGACAACGTAGCTCCTGCCCTACTTGGAGGTTTTGTGGTTATAAGATCTTACTCTCCTTTGGATTTTTTCCAAATACCTACGCCGGAAAACCTTTATGTTACGATAGTACATCCTGATATTGAGGTAAATACGAAAGATGCACGATACATTCTTAAAAATGAAGTTTCGATGAACAAGGCCATATCACAAATGGGCAATGTCGGTGGTATGATAGCAGGACTTATGAGCTCGGATTATGCATTAATTGGCCGCTCCATGGTAGATTTTATTATTGAGCCTATTCGTTCTATCCTAATTCCTCAATTCTTTGAAGTAAAAATGGCAGCTCTTGATGCTGGGGCTTTGGGATGCAGCATTTCCGGTGCTGGGCCATCCATTTTTGCATTTTCTGAAGGAAAAGAGACTGCTGTAAAAGTTGAAGAAGCAATGAAAACGCAATTTGAGAGAGTAGGAATTCAAACAAATTCATTTGTCTCCGCCATCAATAAAGAAGGACCACGTATTATTGGGTAAGACAATAACTCCGTTGACTCCGAAACTTCAAAAGCATTAAAACATTTGTTTGTAAAATTTAGACAATAATTTTCTTATTTTTATGGAAAGTTTATTCAACCATAAAAATGAAGATAAAAAAAATTATTAGGGCAATACTCTGCCTTATTGTGACCTTACATAGCTCCCAACTTGCTGTAGCTCAAACCAATACAAAAAAAATACTGGTATTTTCAAGAACCAAAGGCTGGAAACACTCCTGTATACCTTTTAGTATTAGAGCAATTCAACAGCTGGGAGTTGAGAACAGTTTTGGTGTTGATACCACTACAAACTCCGCTTTTTTTAAGGATGACAATCTTAAAAACTACCAAGCAATAATATTTAATAACACCACTGGAGATGTTTTAAACAACTCCCAGCAAGCCGCCATGGAGAGATTCATACAGGCAGGAGGAGGATTTGTTGGTATACATTCAGCAGCTGATACCGAATACGAATGGCCATGGTATAACGAACTTGTAGGTGCATATTTTGAGAGCCACCCCAGCAACTCAAACGTAAGAAATGCGAATGTGGAAGTAATAGATAGAAGCCATATTTCTACTAATCATTTACCCGAAATTTGGAACAGAACTGACGAATGGTACAATTACAAAAAAATATACCATAATTTAAAACCCTTAGCCTATTTAGACGAATCGTCCTACGAGGGCGGAACGAATGGAAATAACCACCCCATAGCTTGGCACCACGAATACGACGGAGGAAGAGCGTTTTATACCGGAGGAGGTCATACTGACGAGAGCTATTCCGAACCCAATTTCTTAAAACATCTTCTTGGTGGGATAAAATACGCACTAGGAAGCGGCATTTCACTTGACTACTCAAAATCATACTCAAAAGAGCTTCCTGAAGAAAATAGATTTGAGAAGACCGTTTTGGTAAATGACCTCAACAACCCAATGGAGCTGGCTGTAGCTCAAGATGGGCGGGTGTTTTTCACAGAATTGGCAGGCAATCTAAGTGTGTTTGATACCAAAACCAATAAAAGAAAACTCATACACCGATTTCCTTTAACCATGAAAGGCGGCACAGGCCTGATTGGTATAACCCTTGACCCCGATTTTGAGAATAATGGCTGGGTTTATCTCTACTATTCTCCACCAATTGAAGGTGAGCCAATTATCTTCAACTTATCGCGATTTACGATTTCAAAAAGCAATGTATTGGACCTAAAATCCGAAAAAATATTACTAAAGGTTCCGGTACAAATAAACAGCGGATCACACCATGGAGGATCGTTGGCTTTTGACAAAGACCGCAATCTAATATTGTCTACAGGAGATGGCACAACTCCCTTTCCATCTGACGGCTATGCACCTATTGACGAACGCCCCGGCGACAAATATTATCCTATGGACGCACAACGCTCGTCAGCAAATAGCAACGACCTAAAAGGAAAAATCTTAAAAATACACCCCGAAAAAGACGGCACCTACTCAATACCTGAAGGGAACATGTTTAGCCCCCCTACTCCCAAAGGGGGTACTTACTCAGCAGCAAAGACTCCTCCTATCGGAGATGGGGGATTCACACGCCCAGAAATATTTGCTATGGGCTGTCGAAATCCTTACAGAATAGCCGTAAATCCAAAAACCTCGACTATTTATTGGGGCGAAATTGGCCCGGATGCAGGTGTTGATGTAAAAAGAGGACCAAGAGGATATGACGAATTTAATCAGGCAAAAAAACCAGGATTTTATGGTTGGCCATATTTCGTGGGAAACAACTACGCCTATTCTGAGTGGAATTTTGCTGACTCCACGGCAGGCCCAAACTTTGACCCAAACCACCCAAGCAACAACTCCCCAAACAATACAGGTCTCATCAATTTGCCCAAAGCCACACCAGCAATGATTTGGTATCCTTACAATGTATCTAACGATTTCCCAGAATTAGGTCAAGGAGGCAGAAGTGCTATGGCCGGAGAGTTTTATAGTTTTAACAAATCAAAAGCTTCTCCTAGGGCGATTCCAGCACATTACGATGGTTCGTTGTTTGTTTTCGATTGGATGAGAAACTGGGTATTGGCCTTACGATTTGACGAAAACGAAAATTATCTGAGAAACGAGAAATTCATGCCAAACACTGGAGACTTCAGGCGTCCAATAGACTTGGCGTTTTCGCTTGATGGCGTAATGTTCATGTTAGAATATGGCTCTGTATACGGTGCAGACAATGTTGATGCCAGATTAGTAAAAATAGAGTACAATTCCGGCAATCGATCTCCAAAAATTGATGCCTACTTCGCCAATGAAGACGAAATAAAAAAAGTAAATGCTCAGTCTTTCTTAACATCTGAAAATAAATTTTTCCCAAAATACAAAGAGGTCTCCGGTAAAGCACCACTAAAATTCTCGGCTTTTGCCAGAGCCACAGACCCTGATTTTGATGACAAACCTGAAATCACTTGGGTGTTGAATGGCAAGGAAGTGGCTAAGGGTGCAAAATATGAATCTACTCTAATTACAAACGGTTTGTATACATTAACCTGCATGGCTAGAGACAAAGCTGGAAAAACAGTAGAAGAAAAACTGAAAATCATCGTTGGAAATCAAAAGCCAGAGTTTCAACTTCTTTCAAAGAACAACTCAACTTTCTACTTCGAAGACAAAGCTTTTGAATATGAGGTTAAAACAAAAGACATGAATGATAAAAGTTCAAGGTCGGAGAAAATAATAACCAAACTTAACTATATACCCCAACCCTACCGGCCATCTACAGAAGTTGTAAATTCAGCATTGACTACCGTAGAACCGGGTTCTATTGGCAAAACATTATATGAGGGAAGCGACTGCAAGGCTTGCCATACCAAAAACTTGAAATCTGTAGGGCCTTCACTGACTCAAATTGCCGAGAAATACAATGGAAAGCCAGGTGTAGTAGACATTCTAGCGAAAAAAATCATTGAAGGCGGTGGTGGAAACTGGGGACAAACTCACGTAATGAGTGCACATCCACAGCTAAATATCGCGGATGCTAGAGAAATCGTAAACTACATTTTCGCACTTTCAGATCCAAAGAAAGAATTTAAGAAAATTCCACTTTCTGGTACTCTGCCTTTAGACAAACACCTAACCGATACACCTCGAGGTTATTACAACATTTTGGCTGAGTATAACGAAGGTGCAAATCCAGGAATTGCCACTCAAAAAGCCTCGAAGTCCTTTCCCTTACGACACCATGTCTTAAGAGCCATGGACGCCGACATACATCCGGGTTTTGTTTTCGATTGGGGTCAGCTAAGGGAAGGGGGTTCTAAATCGTACTTGCTTTTCCGAAATATTGACCTTAGAAATATCAAGTCCATCAGTTTTGAGTATGCCTCAAAAGAATTTGATGGAGAGATTCAGATAAGAAAAAACTCAGCTGCGGGACCAATCATTGGTAAAGCGGCATATTTACCTACAGGCAGTTGGGACAAAATGAATTGGACAAAATCAGAAATTGACCTACCCGAAACCTGCGATTTGTATTTTGTGGCGGTAAGAAAATCAAAACCTACTGATAAAATCATAAAATTCAAGTCTATCAAATTTGAGCAATAAGACTTTTCTTAACACATTTTTCAAGCAAAAAAGCTCAGAAATCGAATTCTGAGCTTTTTTGGTTATTTAACAAATCGAATCCTAGCGACGAATGCGGTATATTTGCATTTCGAAAAATTGAAAAATGCAAGCAAGAGAAATAAACGATATTTTTAGAGAGTCTATACAAGATTATCATCTAACAGACCATGTAGATGCTGAAATGCCTCAAAAACACACAGACAATTCATTCAAAAGACTTCTTTATCTTAAAAACTGGATAGATACCGTACAGTGGCACCTTGAAGACATCATCCGCGACCCAAAAAATGAACCTCACTATTTGGTGGAAATAAAACGCAGAATTGATGCATCAAACCAACATAGAACAGATACTGTTGAGCAAATCGATGAGTTTTTATACGAGAATTTCAAGAATATTTCTCTTCACAACAATGCAAGGATGAATTCAGAAACCCCAGCTTGGCTATTGGACAGAATGTCTATTTTACAACTGAAAATATATCATTTCAAGGAGCAAATAGAAAGAAAAGACGCTGATGATAATCATCTAAATTCTGTTAAACCCAAACTTATGGTTCTGGAAATTCAGGAGCAGGATCTTGAAAAGTGCTATGATGAATTGATCGGAGACCTTCATGATGGCGTGAAATATATGAAGCTTTACAAACAAATGAAGATGTATAACGACCCCAACCTGAACCCTGTTTTCTATAGTCAAAAATGAAAAAAGTTCTGATTTTTAGATTTTCAGCCATGGGTGATGTTGCTTTGGTTTTACCCGTGGTATTGAACGTACTCAAGCTCAATCCATATCTAAAAATCACTATAGTTACCCGAGAAAAATTTAAGACCTTCTTCGAAGGCCACGAGCAAATTGATGTTTTCGTAGCTGATTTCGATAGAAATCATAAAGGCTTCCTCGGTTTGATAAAGCTGTTTGGTGAACTAAAGTCTATATCGCCCAACTATGTCCTGGATTTGCATCAAAATATACGAACTCAAGTTCTAAAATTCTTTTTTAGGCTCACGAGGGCCAAAGTTTTTGGTTTTGTCAAAGGACGAAGTGCCAAGAAAAAGTTAGTAAAAAATCTAGAATTCATACAGTTGCCACATGTAACTGACAGATATCTAGAGGTTTTTAAACAAGCGGGTTTAATTCCCCAAAATTCCAAGATTGGTCATCTACCTGCTTTTTTTCAAATAAACTTGGATGCTGAACTTAAAATTAAAAAATGGCTTGGTGATAATTTCAAATACAACAAATTAATAGGTATGGCTCCGTTTGCTCAACATAAAGGCAAAATTTGGCCATTGGAAAAATATGAAAATCTTATTCGTTTAATCAGCCAGGACTACCCCGACACCAAAATACTTGTTTTTGGAGGTGGGAAATCAGAAAATCAAAAAATAGAATTGCTAAAAGCGAAACTGCCGAGCATTGAAAATCTAGTAGGTAAATTTTCCTTAAAAGAAGAATTGGCTCTTATTAAAATGCTCGATTTGATGATTTGTGGTGATAGCTCAAATATGCATTTCGCCACATTATCTAACATTCCCGTCATTTCAATTTGGGGCAGTACACATACATTTGCCGGATTTGGAGCTTTGTTTCAGTCTGAAGATTATACAATTGAAATAAGCAAAGATAAACTAGAATGCAGGCCTTGCTCTGTCTATGGTAACAAACCCTGCATTCGTAACGATTATGCTTGCTTGGAATGGATTAGTCCAGAAATGGTCTTTGAAAAAGTGAAGTCCATTTTTTAAAATCATCTTTAATTATTACCAAAACAGCTTTCGATTTCTTGGCCTTGTTCTGAATTATTTCTCGAAATGCTTACTTAACTGGTAATTCTAAAATCTCTTGAGCAAACTTGGGAAAATCCATACCTCCGAAGGTACCGGAAGACATAAGTAGCAAATTAGACTGAGACCAATTTTGAGATTTCAGGAAATTCTCAAGCTCCACATTGTCTGTAAAAACCAATAAATCCTCTCTTCCAAAAAACTTTTTGATTTCCTCTGTATCCAATGCGGGCATCTTTTTCATTTCTAGCGTATGAGGCGAAAAGAACACTACAGCCAAATCAGCGTCAGCCAGTTTTTGGTCATAATGAGGCAAAAACTCCTTGTTTAAGCTTGAAAAAGTATGCAGTTCATAACAAGCTATCAATTTTCTATTTGGATAAAGCTCCTTGGTGGCGTTTGTAGTGGCTCCGACTTTTGAGGGAGCATGTGCAAAGTCTCTGTAAATATGAGTATTCGAATTGCCGCCCAACGTTTCAAGCCTCTTTGCCGCACCTTTGAAAGACTGAATAGCCTCATAAAACATATCCTCCGTGATATCCAATTTTTCCAAAATGAGCTTGGCACCTTGAAGGTTTTTCATATTGTGCTCACCAAACAATTCTATTTGTATATCTCCTTTTTGAGTATTCAAAAATACCTTACCATTTTTCACCTCGTAAGGATGTTTTTTGTAAGGCAATTTCTGAATATTTGCCTTATCCTTTTCACCAATACCCTTCAGTATTTCGTCAGTTTCATCATATAACAAAGTACCTGGTTTCTCAATACCATCTACCAGTTCCTCAAATGTCTTTACATAACTATCGAAAGTTGGGAAAACATTGAAGTGATCCCAAGCGACGCCGCTAATCAGCACAATATGCGGATGATAAAACAAAAATTTAGACCTCATTTCTATCGCTGAAGACAAATACTCGTCACCCTCGATGATAATTACGGGTGCGTCCTCCGTAAGTTTCACCATCAAATCAAAACCTTCAATCTGAGCACCGACCAAATAATCGAAATTACGTTTGTGAAACGCCAAAACATGCAGAATAATACTTGTAATAGAGGTTTTACCATGACTTCCAGCTATCACAACACGCTGTTTTTGAGCCGATTGCTCATACACATACTCGGGAAACGAATAAACCTTGAGACCTAATTCCAGTGCCCTCAGCAACTCTGGATTGTCCTTTCTGGCATGCATTCCTAATATGATAGCATCAAGTTCTGCACTTATTTTGTCGGGAAACCATCCAAATTCTTTTGGTAAAATACCAACTTTTTCGAGCCTAGATTTAGCTGGTTCATAAATTTCATCGTCCGAACCTGAAACTTGGTATCCTTTTTGGTGTAATGCTAAAGCCAAATTGTGCATAACAGCACCACCAACTGCTATAAAATGAACCTTTTTTGTTGAATTAATCATGTTTGATATTAAAAATCGAGCGTATGTCGATAAACACAGAATTATGGTCTTGTTAAGTAAACCTTATTTGCAAAGTTCTAAAAATTATGTCAATTTTGCACCATATTTTTTTCCAATAAATACTTCAACATTTTCGTCAGTACAATAAATGAAGAGATACATAGATTTAATCCAGCAGACGTTTGAGTTTCCAACACGTGAATTTGGCGTTGATGCAAGGAATAATCTTCAGTTTAACAACGTGCCATTGATGGACGTCATCAAGAAGTACGGAACTCCTCTTAGGATTTCCTATTTGCCCAAAATTGGCGAACATATTGAGCACTCAAAGTTGCTGTTCAAAAATGCAATGAAAAAGTACAATTACAAAGGGAGTTACACCTATTGTTATTGCACAAAGTCATCTCATTTCAAGTTTATTATAGAAACCGCACTCAAGCACAATATACATCTGGAGACCTCGTCGGCTTTCGATATGCCTTTGGTTAAAACTCTGTATGATGAGGGTAAAATCACCAAAGAAACCTATATTATATGTAATGGACATAAACGCCCAAATTACTTGGATTATATTTCCGAAATGCTCAATGATGGGTTTGTGAACTGTATTCCTGTTTTAGATAATTTGGGAGAAATCGACCATTATTTAAAAAATGTAACAGCTGAAACTGTAAACATCGGTATCAGAATAGCCACTGATGAAGAACCTACGTTTTCTTTCTATACCTCAAGATTGGGTGTAAGATACAAAGATGTAGACGATTTGTTCTTGGAAAAAATCAAGCCAAATCCTCGGTTTAAACTGAAAATGTTGCACTTTTTCATCAATTCTGGAATTAAAGACACAGCCTACTATTGGTCTGAGCTCACAAGATTTATGTTTAAATATTGTGAATTAAAAAAACAATGCCCAGAACTTGACTCCATCGATATTGGTGGCGGTATGCCTATTCAAACCTCCATAGTCTATAATTTCGATTATCAAGCCATGGTAGATGAAATCATCGAAAACGTTCAGTGGATTTGCCATAAAAATAACGTACCTGTACCGAATATCTTCACCGAATTTGGAAGTTATACTGTGGGAGAAAGTGGTGCAATTTTGTATAAAATCATAGACCAAAAACAACAAAATGACAGAG
This sequence comes from Leadbetterella sp., assembly GCA_035299025.1. Classification (GTDB taxonomy): domain Bacteria; phylum Bacteroidota; class Bacteroidia; order Cytophagales; family Spirosomataceae; genus Leadbetterella. The sequence goes on along the minus strand of DATGXK010000007.1, from coordinate 609,503 downwards.
AATTATGGTATATGATAGATGGCTCATTTATCACACAACTACCTGATTCTTGGGGAATTGGACAGAAGTACATTATGCTTCCTATCAATAACTGGGATGCTCCATATACCAAGGTAAACCTCGGTGGCCTCACCTGCGACTCGGCGGATTATTACAATACCGAGTCTCATTCTGAGGATCTTTATATGCCTATGCTAGACGACAACAATCCTGATGAAGAACAATATATTGGTTTCTTTCACACCGGAGCGTACCAAGAATCTTTGGGCGGCTATGGCGGTATTCAACATTGTTTGATACCAGCACCAAAACATGTATTGATAGATTTGGATGAAAACGGAAATTTAACAACCGAACTTTTCGCCAAAGAGCAAGGTGCCGAGTCTATGATGAAAATCTTGGGCTATAGAAGCGACCGTAAGAAAGCTGAATTATTGGCAGTTCAAGACGAAAATATCAATTTTCAAAAAGAAAAAGCCCAATAAAACAAAATAACTAAAACAAATAATCGTTAGACCACTAAAAAAAATTATTGAATGAAATCAAAATTGGCTCTACTAACCCTTTTTGGAATAATTATTCTTAGTTCTTGTAGAAAACAACCGTGCCCAGCGTATGGTAAAGCAATAAAAATGACACCTAAATCCGAGGTAAAAGCCTAACGTTTTCGCAAAAATTCATTGAATTAATGTTAAAATAGAATTAAAATTACAGGCTTTTCCATAAGGTTCTGATTTTTTTCCATATTTTTGGAAACCTAATCCTTATGTTATTTAATGGCCAACATCATCAAACTAAAATCTATTGAAAACCAAGATGGTATACTTTCTGTATTCGAGCATTTGATGCCAGGACATATCGAAAGAGTTTACTTCATCTATGGTGTACCTGAAAACAAAATCAGAGGTGGTCACAAGCATCATGAAACTTGGCAGGGACTTATTTGCCTAAATGGAAGCTGCAAGGTATACGTTCAAGACAATTACGATTCTGAGCAAACTTATGAGCTCAATAGCCCAGGAAAATGCTTACTTCTAAAACCAAGCGATTGGCATCAAATGTTTGACTTCTCTGAAGACAGTATACTTCTCGTGCTAGCAAATAGGAATTACGACCCCAGCGATTACATTGATTTGGCCTATAATCCTGAGAATATCTACACCAATTTTGTTGGAACACATTTCTATTGATTGAGTTATGGAGGTACCTTTTTTATCTCTAAAAAAGCTCAACAAAGCTCATGAGGAAGACTTTAAAAACGCTCTAGAAAAATTTATTGATTCTGGCCATTATATTCTTGGGGAATCCGTAAAGGAGTTCGAGTCAGCATTTGCACAATACTGCGAATCAGGCTTTTGCGTTGGTGTAGCCAATGGCTTAGATGCTCTTATTTTGATTCTAGAAAGCTTTAATTTCCCCTCCAATTCGGAGGTCATTGTACCAGCAAATACTTATTTTGCAAGTATTTTGGCCATTTTAAGAGCCGGTCTTAAGCCTGTTTTGGTCGAACCATCTTTACACGATTACCTCATAAACGCAAAGGAAGTTTCGAAAAAAATAACAAATAAAACCACAGCCGTTTTGGCGGTCAATTTATATGGAAGAATGTGCAACTTTACTGAATTACAATCACTGTGTACTGAAAACAGTCTAAAACTAATTGTTGATGCGGCTCAAAGCCATGGAGCGGAATTTGGCAAAAGTAAGAACTGCATTGGTGCTGACGCCGTAGCTTATAGTTTTTACCCCACAAAAAATTTAGGTGCATTGGCTGATGCCGGAGCTGTTGTTACAGATAATGCAGAGCTCGCAGAAAGCATTAAAATAAACAGAAATTACGGATCTGGAATCAAATACCAGTTTGATTTTTTAGGTCAAAATAGTCGCCTCAGTGAGCTTCAGGCTATGTTCCTAAGTATTAAATTAAAATACTTAGATTCGGAAATTGCTAAAAGAAGAAACTTAGCTGCAAAATATCTGGCGGAAATTAAAAATGAAAAGATAGTTCTTCCACCTAATGACTATATCCATCAAGATGCATGGCATTTGTTTGTAATACGCACAGAAAACCGAAATGGCTTAGCAGCTTACTTAAAACAAAATGGCATTGGTAGTGATATTCATTATCCCATTCCTCCTCATAAACAAAAAGCTTTGAATGAATTCAATGGCCTTAGCTTACCGATAACAGAAGAAATACATGAAACTATTTTGAGTATTCCGATGAATTCTACACTTTCAGAAAACGAAGTCGATTATATTATTTCTACACTAAACGCCTATTGATATGTTAGATTTTTCAGTGATTATCCCAGTTTACAACAGCCAGAATAGTATTGAAAGGCTTGTTTTAAGTCTAGAAACAGAGTTAGAAGGGCATAATTTTGAGATTATTTTGGTAAACGATGGCTCCAAAGATAAATCTGTAGAGATTTGTAAAAAATTAACGAAAATCAAAAAGAACATTAGATTTATTAATCTCAGAAAAAACTTTGGCGAGTTTAATGCTGTGATGTGTGGCTTAGGTTTTGTTCAGGGCAAATACGGAGTAATCATCGACGACGATTTTCAGAACCCTCCATCTGAGATACTAAAACTTTACAAAAAGGCCGAAGAGGATAAACTGGACGTTGTTTACAGCTATTACGAATCAAAAAAGCACCATTGGTTTAGAAATTTTGGAAGTAGAACCATTAACTACTTAACCACCTACCTACTCAAAAAACCAAAAGACCTCTATCTAAGCAGCTTTAAGTTAATACACAGAGAGGTTATTGCAGAAATAATAAAAAGTAGATCGCCGCACCCTTACATAGATGGGTTAATTTTCCAAATAACCAACAATGTGGGCAAACAAAAAGTAGAACATCACGCTCGGAACGAGGGTGAATCCAGCTATTCTGCCAAGAAACTTATAGCCCTATCGCTATCTATTATTTTTGGTTATTCGCTTCTGCCTTTGAGACTTACTTTTCTGGCTGGTTTTTTGTCCATAGTGTTTGCTTTGATTTATATGCTACTTTACGCTCTAAACATAATTCCTGAATGGGGATCGCCTATCGTAATTTTTATGTGTGGTGTTATACTATGTTCGGTAGCTTTGGTCGGCGAATACACGGGCAACACATTCCTCCTACTGAGTGGAAAGCCCCAATATGTAATAGAATCAATACATGAAACCGATACTACGCATCCTGATTCAGAGCTTTCTTAATTCTCTTAACAGCCTCTTGCAAATTTGACATTTGAGTAGCAAAATTTAGCCTAAAGTAACCTTTCCCTCCGAAAACAGAGGCATCCTGAACACCTACTCCGTGCTTTTCGAGAAGACCCACAAAGTCTTCAATACCAGTTTCTTCAAAATTGATCCAAGCCAAATATGTAGCCTCAAGCGGTGCCATAGAAAGTCCTGAAATTGCGTTTATTTCTTTTAAAAGAAATTCGTGATTGGTTCTCAAATACCTCAAAAGTTCTAATCTCCAATCCTCTGAAGATTTGTAAGCTGCAAGGGCCGATTCCATAGCAAAAGACGAAAGCATAGGCATCATTCCATACTTTGTTTTCTCAAACTTCTCGCGGAGTGTTTTGTCAGGAATGATGGCAAAAGAACAGCCCAAGCCCGCAATATTGAATGTTTTGCTTGGTGCTAAAAGTGTTATACTTCTGGACTCTATTTCTCTGTTCAAAGAGCCAATAGAAATATGCTCCTTTGATTCGTCCAAGATAAGGTCACAATGAATTTCATCGGAACAGATAACCAAATCATTTTTCGTACAAAATTCTGCAAGCCGAGTTAATTCATCCCTTGAAAACACCCGGCCATTTGGATTATGAGGATTGCAGAGCATATATAGTTTTGTGCTCGGATTCACACTCCTTTGCATCTCCTCGAAATCCATTTCCCACCTATTATTCTTCCAGACAAAGGGAATATCCTGAAGTCTACGGTTACCAAGTTCGGCAGCCTCAAGAAATGGCCTGTAAACTGGTGATGAAGTCATTACAGAAATATAGTCCTCAGAAATACATCGTGCCGAGGTGTGCAAACCAGGAACCAAGCCTGGTAGCCACACTATCCATTCCTTCTGCACATCCCATTGATGCTTATTTTTTAGTCTATCAAGCACAACTTCTACCAATTCGTCTGGTGTACGGCTGTAGCCTATTACACCATGATTTACTATTTTGGCCAAAGCCTGTTTGATAGGCTCAGCCACTTCAAAGTCCATGTCAGCTACCCAAAGCGGAAGTACATCATCTGAATATTTATCCCACTTATAACTATTGGTGTTGTGTCTGTTTATTTTTTTATCAAAATCCATGTTTTTTTTTAAATTGTTGTTCCACCATCCACTTGAAAATTCACTCCAGTAGTATATGCCGATGAGTCAGATGCCAAGTATAAAACTAACGCAGCTATTTCATCCACAGTTCCCATACGTGCTATGGGCAGTCTTTTCGTGAAATGCTCCAACATTTTAGGATTTTCCCAAAGAGCCTGACTAAACTTTGTTTTAATGAGACCTGGGCTAATAGCGTTCACTCGAATCCCATCTGGACCCCACTCCTTTGCCAAAACTTTTGTGAGCATGTTTAGTGCCGCTTTGCTAACACTGTACATGCCCAAACCAGGATCAGGGGTACTACCAGCAATGCTACTAATGTTTATAATGCTACCACCGCCGTTTGATTTCATATGTGGATGTAGCAGTTTAGCAAACTCAAATGGAGACTTTACATTAACCTGCATTATCTTATCAAATGCCTCACCTGAGCACTCCAATGAAGGTCCAAAGGCAGGATTGGCAGCTGCATTGTTTACCAAGATATCAATGCGTCCGTATGTTTCTAAAGTTTTAGACAGTAGACTTTGCAGTTGATTTAAATCTCCAGAATGAGCCGCAAATGGCAACACATCGCTCCCACTCTCCTCATTAATGCTTTGAGCTAACCTATCCAAATCATCTTGTTTGCGACTGCTTATCACCACTTTTGCTCCATATTGGGCAAAAACTCTTGCGGTAGCCTCACCTATTCCTTTGCTTGCCCCAGTTATGATGGCTACCTTGTTTTCTAGTGAAAAAATATCTCTTTTCATAATCACTGAGCGGTTAATCCGCCGTCTAAAGTTAAACATTGGCCTGTCACAAAACTGGCATTAGATGATGCCAAGTAATATATCCCTGCTGCAATCTCTTCTGCTTCACCAAACCTTTTCATGGGTGTAGCATACTTGAGCCCGTTGATATAGTCTTCTTCGAGCTGAGCTTTTTCTACCATTGAAGTATCTGTGAAGCCGGGACAAACGGCATTTACCCTAATTCCTACCTTGGCATACTCCAGAGCCAAGGTTTTGGTCATACCTATTACAGCATGTTTACTTGCCGAGTAGGCTATATGATTGGCCATACCCAATAGGCCTGCCACAGATGCCACATTTACTATTGAACTATTCTGCTGTTTTTTAAGGTGTTTCAAAGCGTATTTACACATATAGAAAACACCCTTTATATTTATATCTACAATTGAATTAAAAGCATCATTTGGATATTGTTCGGTTTTTATTCTTGGCCCTAGAATACCCGCATTGTTTACCAGAACATCAATTTCAGTATTGATATTATCGAAATATGCGGAAACTTGTTCATAATCTGACACATCGCATTGAGAATAATCAATTTCCGCTCCGAGGGTCCTGATTTTTAGTAGTAAAGATGGATTTAATTCGCCCGCTAAATCTAACCCAAAAATATGATAGCCCTCTTTGGCAAAAATCAGTGCAGCAGCATAGCCTATTCCTGAATTAAGCCCAGTTATAATAACTTTTCTTTTGCTCATTTTTAATTTGTTGAAAATTATTATGGCAAATTAGTAATTAATCTGCTCTAAAAATTGGTTTTCAGAGCAATTTTAAACAAAAAAGCATATTTTTGTTCACCAATAAACAATAGAAAAATTAGGATTATGATAGTAAAAGAGAAAAAAGCCCCCGGACAAAAACTAATCAAAAAAATGTCTTTGCGAACCAAGTGGCTTCTTACCACCACTTTAAGCTTTATAATAATCGGTTTGGGACTAAGCTTCTTTGTATTCTCTTGGAATAGACTCCAAATAGGATTCGACAGACCCACATGGGCATTTATGGTATTCCTTAGCTTGGGGGTGTTTTTTCTTGGTCTCGTGTTTTATGGTAATTCTATAATGTATAGAACTGAATTCAAATCAAGAAAGATTTGGAAGCAAAAGCAGAAAGATTTGAAAAAGAAAAGATTTGTAAATAAAGGTACAGATAAACTAAATATACAAAAAAACCCTCAAAATTGAGGGTTTTTATTATTTCGCTGCTTCTGATTTTAAAGTCTCAACGTCCACTTTCTGGATATTTGGTCTAAGAGTAAGTCTTTTTATCGCCGATACTTTATTGTTCGACACAGCCCTATTCTTACGACTTTTCCTTTTTAACTGAGTAACTCCCATTTCTAAAATATGTTTAATGATTCTTTATTGCTAAAAACGAGGTGCAAAGGTAAGAAAGTATTCACAAAAAATTGATACATTCTTCAAAAATAATTATCAAAACATTTATCTGGCCATTCCTACCATTTTTGGTTTAATTCTAAAATTGGAGCGGTATTTTCGCACATAATCTTTATTTTTGCAAAAAAGTTAACAGTCAAAAATACAATATGTCGAAACCGAGCTTAGCTAGAGGAACAAGAGACTTCGGCCCGGAAATAATGGTTAAAAGAACCTTCATTTTTGACCAAATCAAAGAAGTTTATCAGAAATACGGGTTTCTTCCTTTAGAAACACCAGCCATAGAAAACCTCTCGGTTTTGATGGGAAAATATGGCGAAGAAGGAGATCAACTACTTTTCAAAATCTTAAACTCTGGAGATTTTGCCAAAGATATCACCAACGATGACCTCGAAAAAGGCTCAAAGGAAATACTAAGAAAGATATCGGAAAAGGGCCTAAAATACGACCTAACTGTACCTTTTGCCAGATACGTGGTTATGAATCGCCATCAATTGGCCATGCCATTCAAAAGATTTCAGATACAACCGGTTTGGAGAGCAGACCGTCCTCAAAAAGGCCGTTACAGAGAATTTTACCAATGCGATGCCGATGTTGTAGGTACTGACTCACTCATTTGTGAGGCTGAAATTGTAACTATGCTTCATGAGATTTTTGAAAACCTCGGAGTATCAGAGTTTGTCATAAAAATAAATAACCGTAAGATACTGAGCGGCATAACCGAGTCTATCGGAGCCAAGGGTAAGGAGGTAGACCTGTGTGTCGCCATTGATAAACTCGACAAAATTGGACAAGAAAAAGTAGAGGAAGAATTACTTCAAAGAGGATTCGATGCTGAAAACATTTCGAAACTCAAGCCAATTTTTAATTTACCAAGCAGTCAGACAGAAATGTTTTCTACGCTAAAAGACTGGCTCAAAGAATCTGAAACCGGCCTATTGGGAGTTCAGGAACTTGAGGAAATATGGACTTTGATTGGTCAAATGCAGCTTGAAAATCCTAAAATAGCCTTTGACCCATCTTTGGCTCGAGGACTTAGTTATTATACCGGAGCCATTTTCGAAGTAAAGGCACTCAATGTAAGTATTGGAAGTATTTCGGGAGGCGGCAGGTACGACAACCTCACCGGCACTTTCGGCATGCCAGGTCTTTCCGGTGTGGGTATCTCGTTGGGCGTGGATAGAATATACGACGTTATGGAGGAGCTTGGTATATTTCCGGAGCAACTCCAACTTTCGTCTACAAAAGTAATGGTTACCAATTTTGGTGAAGAAACCCTAGCGAAAAGTTTAGAGACTGTTGCTTTACTTAGGAGAAACGGAGTCAATTCGGAGATTTATCCTGAGAACTCTAAAATAAAAAAACAGTTTGAGTATGCCGACAAAAAGAAAATTCCCTATGTTCTTATTTTAGGCTCAGACGAAATAGTGAAAGGCATTTATTTATTAAAAAACATGAAAACCGGTGAACAGAAAGAATTCACCATCAATCAATTAAAAGAGTTTACAGATGTTTAAAAACAAGAAATTCGTAGCTTACCTTTTGGTAATTGTCTCTACTTTAGCCGCTACTATGGCATTTTATTTTTGGCAAGTGGCATTTAGTCCGAATTTAAATGTGGATGGAAAGGAAAAGTTTGTGCTTTATGTACCCAAAAACTCTACCTACGAAAGCTTAATGGACTCTCTTCATAAACATAAAATAATAAATGATGAAGTGGCATTTGGGTTTATGACCAAAAGAATGGGTCTTAGAGAAAGTATTAAACCGGGGCGGTATGAAATAAAACCAAACGCGGCCAATAAGGAGATAATTTCGAAAATTAGAAGTGGTAATCAAGATGCTGTTAAACTCACTTTCAATAATGTAAGAACCAAAGAAGACCTGATAAAAAAGATTGGTACCAAACTGGATTTTGACTCAAATGTTCTTTTGGAAAAACTAAAAAATGAGCAAGAGTGTCAAAAATATGGCTTTACGAGTGAGACCATCATGTGTATGTTTTTGCCTGATACTTACTTCATATACTGGACCACGGATGTTGACGAATTTTTAGACCGGATGCAGTCGGAGTATAAAAAATTCTGGAATGAGAAGCGACTGGCTCAGGCAAATGCCATAAATATGACCCCCGTACAAGTGGGAGTTATGGCTTCAATCGTTCAAAGTGAAACCAACAAAGCTGATGAAATGCCACGTGTGGCTGGTGTTTATGTTAATAGAATAGCTACCAATATGCCTTTGCAGGCTGACCCCACAGTGAAGTTTGCCGTTGGAGATTTCACACTTAAAAGAATATTGACGAAGCATCTACAGACATCATCGCCTTACAATACCTACATAAATACGGGTTTACCTCCAGGACCAATCGCTTTGCCAGAGAGAGTGGCCCTTGATGCTGTTCTTGAATACGAAAAACACAATTACACTTATTTCTGTGCCAAAGAAGACTTTTCTGGCTATCACAATTTTGCCGCTACTTATACAGAGCATCTTAAAAATGCCGATATTTACCAGGCGGCACTGGATGCCCGAGGAATAAAGTAAAAAAATATGTATAGTTTTGATTCGAATTACAGAGTTAGGTATGCCGACGTTGATCAGATGGGCTACATGTACTATGGAAACTATGCAAAGCTATTTGAAATTGGCCGAGTAGAGTCTTTGAGGAATCTTGGCGTAAGATACAAAGATTTAGAGGAAAGTGGAATCTGGATGCCAGTATACGAAAACACCTCAAAATACTTAGAACCAGCCAAATACGACGATCTACTAACTATCAGATGTAATCTGAAAGAATTGCCAAAAGTGAGAATCATTTTCGAAACCGAAATTCTTAATGAAACTGGCAAAGTAATTCACAAAGGAGTAACCACGCTTGTTTTTATAAAGGCCGAATCTCAAAAAATCACCACTTGTCCACCAATAATTATAGAGAAACTTAGGTCTTTCTTTTGAGTCTATGAACAAACAATTTGAAAATATTGTCAAATTAATTTCAGATAAACTGAAGAATGTTTACATTTTCAACACCACGGTTTCGCTTTATATTTTTTTTACAATATTGTACAAAAAAATCATAAACTTTGACCTTGACCAAAGAGCAGCGGCCGTTTCTTTTAGTTTTATGTTGGCCGTATTTCCCGGCACCATATTTCTTTTCACACTGATTCCTTATGTACCCATCGAAAATCTTGAATTTCTAATCATGGATTTTCTGAAGAATCTGATGCCTGCTGGGCTGTACGACAACGTCAGCAATACCATTCAAGAAATCATCAGTCGGCCACGGCCAGATATACTATCTTTCGGTTTTGTTTTTGCAATTTTTGCGGCTACCAATGGCATGTCTTCATTGATGAGAGCCTTCAACATGGCTCTTAAACAAAGAGAAAAACGTAGCTACCTCAAGGCTCGTTGGATAGCCTTTTTGCTTACAAGTTTACTCATTCTGGTACTTTTTACGGCCATAGTTGTGCTTATTGTGGGTAAAATAACCTTAAACTATATTACTAGTCAAGAGTTTGTGAATGATAATATCAATGTTTGGGGAATAAATATACTTGGATATGCCTCCATTTTTCTTATTTTCTTCTTTGGAATATCCTGTATTTACTTTTTTGCTCCAGCCATGCACAAAAAGCTCAAGTTCTTTAATTTTGGAGCTTTATTTGCCTCCATATTAAGTATTTTGGCTACTAATCTATTCTCTTATTACCTCGAAAACTTCAACTCATACAACAGACTTTATGGGTCTATAGGTACGCTAATTGCCATCATGGTTTGGATTTATCTCATTGCACTCATTCTTATTTTGGGATTTGAACTAAATATAAGTTTTCTTAGTGCAGTAAGCCGTTCAAAACAAAAAACACCGTAGCAATCAGGTGCCAACGGTGTTTACAAATAAACCTTAACCCATAAAAAAAACTCTTTTGTCGTGCAATTAGATATTGCCAATATTGATGCCATTCATGCCTTTCAAAAAGATTAGTTATCCAACGGATACACAGCCATTCGATTTATAAGAGCCTTCCTCGAAAACATCAATTTTACGAATTTGTTTTCGCTATCTTGACAGAATCAATTAAATTGGATTTTATTTTCCTCTAACCAAATCACAAATGAAACAATCAAGGCGTAACTTCTTAAAGCAATATGGCTTAGCTACTGCTTCTGCACCAATACTTTTGAATAGTCTTGGCAGTTGTAAACCAAAATCCGAACAATCTGCAAGTACAGAAAGTGCTTCTATACTACCCTCGATTGAAAAATTCGGGTTACAATTATGGACAGTCAAAGAAGATATGGCCAAAGATGTCATTGCCACTTTAAAGTCAATTTCTGCCTGTGGATATACGCAAATAGAAAGTTTTACTGGTGATAAAGGCCTCTTTTGGGGCTTTAAGCCAGTTGACTTCAAAAAGCAATTATCCGATTTGGGAATGACAATGGTCAGTAGCCATATCAATCCTGATTTCACTACAAAAAAGGAAACCGAGGACGAGTTTAAGAAACTAGTGGACGACTGTGCCTCAATTGGTGTTACTTATGTTTTAAATCCATTTCCCGGAGAACTAAAAACAGCGGATGAATGGAAAAAAGTAACAGAAGGTCTAAATCGTCAGGGCGAGATAACCAAAGCTGCTGGTGTAAAAATGGGCTATCACAACCACCATATAGAATTCGTACCGACATCAGATGGGAGTATTCCTGAAGAAATAATGCTCAAAGGCACTGATGCTGATTTGGTAAACTTCGAACTTGACCTCTACTGGGTGATTAAAGCAGGACAAGACCCTGAAAAGTGGTTAAAAAACTATGCCAATAGATTTAAATTGGTGCATGTAAAAGATTTGTACAAAGAAGAAAGGTTAAAAGAAATAGAAGCAACAGAAAAAACAGATGATCCATTCTGGCCGCTGGGTGCATCTACCATACTTGGCAACGGGCGAATAGATTTTCCAAAAGTTCTTAAAACTGCAAAAGAGACAGGAGTGGAGTTTTTTATTGTAGAGCAGGAAAGGTTTGACAAATCTACTCCTTTGAATGATATCAAAATAGATGCAGATTACATGAAGAAACTTCAGTTTGCATAATTCCAAAAAAAAGAATTAATGGCATTTGTCGCTTTTCTTTTTTACCTATAATACCTTTTCATAACAAACCATTACTTACAAGCACTCTCCAAAAAATAAAACCCAATAATGAAAAAACTCTTTTCCAATCTTACTTTCTGGGTATTGACCGCCATAAGTGCTGGTGCCTTGCTTGGTCATTTTGCACCTGAAAAAGCCGTGGAGTTCAAATGGTTAGGCACAAAATTTATAGATATTGTCAAGCTGTTCATAAATCCCATCATATTTCTAACTATTTCACTGGGAATCAGTGGTATGGGTGACCTAAAGAAAGTAGGTAAAGTAGGCCTTAAGGCATTGATTTATTTTGAGGTTGTTACCACTTTCGCTCTGCTTGCGGGTATCCTTGTGGCCAACATTATACAACCAGGAGCAGGTGTAACTACTGGAAATTTGGATGGAGCAGATTTGAGTGAATACACAAAAAAATCTGCCGAATTTAGCTGGTTGAAATTCTTAAAAGACAATCTAACGATTCAGGTGCTCATTTTTTCAATAGTTTTTGGGGTAGTTTTGAGTAAGCTCAAGCAAAAACCTGCAATCACAGCATTCCTAAACAAAATATCGAAATATGTATTCAAAGCCTTACATTGGGTGATGTTTTTTGCACCACTGGGAGCGTTCGGAGGTATGGCATTCACCATAGGAAAATACGGCATAAAGACCCTCTTTCCACTAGGCAAACTTATGCTCTCGGTTTATGCCACTATGGCCATTTTCGTATTTGTTATTCTTTACTTTATTCTCCAATATTATAAAATCAGCATTTGGAAATTCCTGAAGTACATCAGGGAAGAATTACTTATTGTGCTCGGAACCTCGTCTTCAGAGGCGGCATTACCTTCATTAATGGAAAAACTTGAGAGAATGGGCTGTTCAAAATCGGTAGTGGGCTTGGTCGTGCCAGCTGGGTACTCCTTCAACCTCGATGGCACAACGATTTATCTCTCCATGGCTACTATTTTTCTTGCTCAGGTCTTCGGTGTGCACCTTAGTTTTGAACAGATATTGACCATTATAGGTATTTTGATGATTACCTCCAAAGGTGCCGCCGGAGTAACGGGCAGTGGTTTTGTGGTGCTGGCTTCTACCCTATCGGCAGTTGAAGTTATACCCATAGAAGGCCTTGCATTACTGTTAGGCGTAGATAGATTTATGTCTGAAGCCAGAGCCATCACCAATTTTATAGGCAATGGTGTAGCCACCATCTGGATTTCAAAAAATGAGAACGAGCTCGATATGAGCAAGCTCAATTATGCCCTGAATAACGTAGAGCAAACCGAAGATATTTTTAAAGATAATTTTAGCTAAAAAACATGAAACGTTCCCAAAAATTCTTACTCGCCTTAATTATAATCGTTGGACTTATCTATTTTTTGGTTCAAACAACTTTAAAAGCCGGAGTTTTCACCAAAATCGAATCTATTTCTGATTATTCGGAGACAATTCTCCCCACACATCCTGGTGTGGAGGACATCACCGTAGATCCGCAAACCAATGTGGCCTATTTGAGTGCTCATGACAGACGAACGCCCGAAAGCACAGGTGATATTTTTTCCATTAACCTCAATGATTCCATCAGAAAGCCTATAAATCTTACCAAAAAAATGAAAATTAACGAGTTTCGCCCACACGGCATTTCGTTTCTCACCCTTGGTGGCAAGAAATTCCTGTTTGTCATTTCACATAAAAATTCCAAAAATGACATCATCAAATTCGAAATATTAGCTGACAGCCTTAAATATGGGAGCAAATATTCGAGTACAGATTTTGTTTCTCCAAACGATATTTTGGCAGTTTCTGAAGATCAATTTTTTGTTACCAACGACCATGGAAGTAGAACCAAATGGAAAGCTCTCTTGGCAGACCTGACGAGAATACCGACAGGCAATGTGGTTTTCTATGACGGAAACACCTCTAAAATTGTAAGCGAGAAACTAACTTATCCCAACGGCATAGCTCTTTCTAAAGATGGAAAAACGATATATGTGGCTTCTACTCTAGAAAAATCAATAAGTGTTTTTGAGCCGCAAACACAAACCAACCAGCTCAAACTGGTGGATTATTTCTCAACCACCTACCCACCAGACAATATCGAAATCAATAAATCGGGCAATCTCTTGGTAGGCTGCCACCCCAAGCTTTTTGCTTTTATGGCACATAGAAAGAACGCAGCGAAAATTTCGCCCTCCGCCATAATTGAGATCGACAAAGATAATTTTAAGAATCAAAAAACGCTTTATCTTAATGATGGACAGACGATTTCGGGCTCAAGTGTGGGTGCCCCGTATTACTTTTCTGAAACTAAACAAAACCTAATTATTGGAAGCGTTTTTGAACCAAAAGTACTTTTCTTAGAAAAAAAGTAAATAAAATAATATTTGGCTAAACCATAAAACCAAGCATGGTTTACGAAATTAAGTTTCTTGTAAATACCCATGCGAGTGATTATTTCATAACCAAACCAAATATTATTCTGCTCTTTTAGTGTTGCGGGGATTTAATTTTATCTCTTTCTTAGAAACTTTTTGACATTTGATGCTTAGATTAGCACCCGAAATTTGAACTATATTTTATGAATAACGATAAAACACTAAACGAGGAGGCTTTAGAATATCATGCCAAAGGCAGACCTGGCAAAATAGAAGTTGTACCTACCAAAGAGTACGCCAACCAAAGAGATTTATCATTGGCCTATTCGCCCGGAGTTGCCGAACCTTGTTTGGCTATTCAAGCCAATCCCGAGGACGCTTATAAATACACAGCCAAAGGCAATTTGGTGGCTGTAATCAGCAACGGAACCGCCGTATTAGGCCTTGGAGACATAGGTGCTATGGCGGGTAAACCAGTTATGGAAGGCAAAGGCCTTTTGTTTAAAATATATGCAGATATAGATGTCTTCGATATAGAACTTAATACCAAGGATGTTGACGAATTCGTGAGAACTGTCAAAATTATGGAGCCTACTTTTGGAGGGGTTAATTTAGAAGACATTTCTGCTCCTGAATGCTTTGAGATAGAAGAAAGGCTGAAAAAAGAGTTGAATATCCCAGTAATGCACGACGACCAGCATGGTACAGCCATTATTTCATCCGCCTCATTGCTCAATGCCCTCGAACTCGTGGACAAGGATATCACAAAAGTAAAAATCATAATTAATGGTGCCGGGGCGTCTGCCATATCCTGCACCAGGCTCTACAATGCTTTGGGAGCAAAAAAAGAAAACATATTTATGTTTGATTCTAAAGGACTTATACATCCTGACAGAACCAATTTAGACGGAAAAAAAATAGAGTTTGCCAACAACAACATGCCTCTAGAAACGACACTCACGGATGCCATTAAAGGTGCAGATGTATTCGTTGGTCTTTCGAAAGGCAATGTGCTCTCTAAAGAAATGGTAAAAACCATGGCCAAAGACTGTATAGTTTTTGCATTGGCCAATCCAACTCCAGAAATCTCTTATGTTGATGCCATGGATGCCAGAGAAGACATTATTGTGGCCACTGGTAGATCTGACTTTCCAAACCAAGTGAACAATGTTTTAGGCTTTCCATACATTTTTAGAGGTGCCCTAGACGTAAGAGCAAGTGAAATCAACGAAGAAATGAAACTTGCGGCAGTAAGAGCTTTGGCCGAATTGGCAAAAAAACCAGTTCCTGATATCGTAAATATGGCTTACAGTGAAGCTAACTTGAGTTTTGGTAAAAACTACATCATTCCCAAACCAGTGGATCCTAGATTGTTGACATCCGTGGCTCCGGCCGTGGCTAAGGCAGCTATGGAAACTGGTGTGGCCAAATTTGCGATTACTGATTGGGACGCTTACGAAACCCAGCTTTCAAAAAGACTTGGTCTGGACAATACGCTTACAAAAGCCATAATGACCAAGGCAAAGAAAAATCCGAAGCGTGTGGTTTATGCCGATGCCGAAAACTTGACTGTTTTGAAAGCCATACAGCAAGTTATCCAAGAGAAAATAGCCTACCCTATTTTGTTGGGCAATCGTAAGTTGATCGAAACTATTTTAGAAGAAAATAGCATTTCGCTTCCTGAAGACATCGATATAATAGATCCAAAAGAAAGTAAAAATGAGTCGGAGAAAACCAGGTTGGCGGAGTTTGCAGACTTGTTTTTCGATAAACGAAAAAGAAAAGGATTGACCAGACCAGATGCAATGAACTTCGTTACCCGTAGAAGTTACTATGCTTCACTAATGGTAGAAACTGGCCTTGCAGATACCATGGTGGGTGGTTTAACGAGAAACTATCCTGATACCATTCGTCCTGCATTACAGATTATAGGGCCAGAAAAAGGTGTAAAGAAAATATCAAGTATGTATATTTTAATGACCAAAAAAGGCCCTCTTTTCCTTGCAGATGCTACCATAAATTTTGACCCTACCATTGAAGAATTGGTAGAAATTACAGAATTGGCGGCTAGAGAAGTAGAGAAATTCAACATCAAGCCGAGGATAGCCTTAGTGACCTACTCAAACTTCGGCTCTGTACCAGAGGGCCCCGCTCCTATAAAAATGCGTAAGGCAGTAGAAATACTGAAACAAAAACACCCAGGCATGGTGGTAGACGGTGAAATGCAAGCCCACTTGGCCTTTGACACCGATCTATTGAAAGAAAACCATCCGTTTTCAGACCTTGCAGATGGCCCAGCCAATACGCTGATTTTCCCGAATCTTTCGTCGGCCAATATCGCCTACAACTTACTGAAAGAAGTGGCAGGTATAGAAAAAATAGGTCCATTATTGATGGGTCTTAAAAAACCGGTGCAAGTTTTACAGTTGGGTGCCTCAGTGAGGGAAATAGTAAACCAAACGGCTATCTCTGTGGTAGATGCGGTGAAGAAATAAGGTTTTACGATTTATATTTGAACGACAGTTTCTTTTGGGAGACTGTCGTTTTTTTGTTCTTTGCCCTATTGGGTCACGGATGAAACAGATTAATTAGATAAATACAGATAAAATTCATACAAAATCAGTATCGCCATTGGCTTCATCATCTTAAATCTTTTCAATTTGCTTCATCCTAGAAAGAATCACTTTACTTCGTCAATCAAATCCTTTACAATCTGAGCGAAATAACCACCATTCTGAAAACCGAACCACGACATAGTGCTGGTTTCGTATAAACCTCTGTCATATAACCTATCATGAGTCACATAGCCTATATAACTTCCATCAAAACTTGTAATCATGAGGTCAAGGCCTTTGGATTTGGCATAGGCATCCAATTCGATCATAATTTCCCCTGAGAAATCACATGGCATACCCAAAACAAGGGTTTGCCCTATTTTGGTCATCTTTATGTAGGTCGGATAATCGCCAAATAAGTACTTAAATACCCACGGGCGAAGAGCATAATTTTTACTTATCCGAGCACTGGGATGATTCATCGGTATTTCTATATAAGCACTTGTCAATGTATTTGCAAGCTCCTTACTGTCTTTAAAATTCAAATGTTTTAAAACACCGTTAGCTTGATTTTTCACTTCATCAAAATCGTCATTCCCTTTCTCGATAGGCCCCATACTTCCCACTGCACCAGCCAGATATATTCCAAAATCTAGTTTATTTTTTTCAAGTGAATCCAACAAAACGCCGGGATAATCTCTTGAAATCTGCATAGTTTTGGAGTTCAGAACTGTAGAATGAGCTCCATAAGTTACAAGACTTGCTTTGGAGCCATCTTGTCTTTCAAAAAACAAACTCCGTATTTCATTATCAATCTTGCCATCCTCAACTCCAAGTCTATTCCTAATATCTTCATTATCAATAACTTCATTATAAAACACTTTACTTTGAACAAGATTTTCCTTAGATTTCTGAATGGCTAAACTAAATTTAGTAGCTAATTCTATTTCTACTTTTGGATCATAAGAACCTGCGAAAAGCCTTCCTGTAAGACTATTCCCCCAGCCTCCGAGGCTGTTGTGCGTGTGTGTAGCCGAAAAATGGATATTTCTTAAAGAAATTCGCTGTTGTTGAAGAATCGACTTCAACTTTTCTACAACATTTGGCGGAATAATGAGCATGTCAGCAGAGAGGAAATAAACTGTATCTTGGCTATTTTTCAAGGCCAATACCCGCACATAAACCGAATCATGCACTGCATCAAAAGCTTTACCTTTTCTGGATCCGTAGCCGGCCATAGGTCCTGCAACCAAGGGCGTAATATTTACTTTTGACCAACCCACAGAAAAATCCCCTGTGGTTTCCTTGACATTCAAAGATTTAACGAGTTCCTTCCATTGCTTAAAATGCCTTGTTTCTTTTATATCTGTTCTATCAATTTTTTCGATGCTCGCAAAAGCTAAAACTGCCAAAACCAAGATGAAATATCCAAAAACCTTGAGGAATTTTCTCATTAAACTTTTTTTGGATAAAGATATACAATAATCAGTCTCTCACCCAATCTCACTCCCATGGTATTGAAAATAATAGTTGCCTTAACAATATTTGAAGTTTTTGTTGTTATCTTCGCCCATCCTATAAAAACCTATGACGCATTCTGACAAACGAGCCTATTTTTTCAAAATTGATTCCACCATCAAACGCATAAGATCTTTTATGCAAAAAAACCTAACAGATGCCAATATTGACCTCACGGTTGACCAGTGGGTGGTGTTGGATCATATTGTACCAAATTCGGGAATAAGCCAAAACGAACTTGGCGTACTTACTTGCAAAGATGCCCCTACTATTACAAGAATCCTCGACATTCTGGTAAAGAAAGAACTGATTATAAGGAAGATGTCAGAAACAGATCGTAGAAAATTTATTCTTGAACTTACCAGACAAGGTAAAGATTTACACAAAAGGGCTTTTGCAATAATAGCAAAAGGAAGAAAAAAATCGTGGGAAAACCTGAGCGATAAAGACTACGAAGATTTGGTGAGAATAATGGACACTATTTATGCAAACGTGGATTGATTTTTCTAAGAATGGCATTTCCTCGTGAATAAATGGCGGGCGATAGTTGGCCCTGAATCAACAGCATATCTTTTATTTGAATTTCTAATTCCTTTAACAATTCGGGATGTTTTTTGGCTAAATTATGACAGACGGTCATTGAAAATGCTTTAACTGCAATTGAGTTGGAAGTGTCTTGCAAAAAGCCAAAACATGTATCAAATGCCTTACCTTCCATATTATCTGGGATTTCTACAACTTGTAATAAACCAACCCTGTCGCGAAGAATACTTTCATTCAATGGAAACTTCTCAAATGCGTCCAAAACAATCAATGGCAAGTCTGGGAAGGTTTTAAGCTCAAATTCATGTAGATTTCTCAATGACCAAAGTATGTTAGATACCTCTTTGGCATTTCCTGATTTAAGTAAATCAGCAATTTTAGCAGCAAAAGTGTGGTCATTAATTATTTCAAAAGACAATTCAATTATTTTTGCCTTTGAAATCCTATAACCCAAAGAATCAATCAGACTTTTTTGGCTGAAGGTCATGTTTTTCTACCAAATGATCAATAAAAGCATCGTTACTCCTCCAAAGTGTTTGAAAAACTTCCTCAAAGATTTCCTCTCCTTCATAATACGGGTCTTTTACATCATGAACACCACGTACAGTTGGGTCGAAATCTCGTATCAAAAATAGTTTCTCTGCCGATGGTGGCACTTTTTTGGTATCGTAATAAAACTTGTGAACATCCTCAAAATTTTGCTCGTCCATCACCACAATATGGTCAAAATTATCCAAATCTTCTTTTGAGAGTTTTCTTCCCAAATGGGTAATTTCGATATTATGTTTGGCGGCATTCTTTATTGTTCTCGGATCGGCTTTCTTACCTATATGCCACCCCATCACCCCGGCTGAATCGGCCCAGAGCGAACCAGAAAGGCCTTTTTCTTCAACAATTTTATTGAAAGTAGCCTCACCAATGGGACTTCTACAAATATTTCCTAAACAGACAAAGAGTACTTTACGCATACCAATTATTCTTTTTCTTCGAGAGGTTTATCGTTTTCGTCCACCAATACAAAAACAGTCTCCCCCTCTTTTTTCATCAAATACTTTTCTCTCGCATATTTTTCTAGAGACCCATAACTTCCCAAAACCTCTCTTTCTTCTTCCTTGATATTTTTCAGTTCATTAGCAAAAAACTCTTTTTCAGCCTCCAAATGATTGAGTTCAACAATCATTTCAAACTGTTTGATAAGATTAGAACGATCAAAGAAAATTAACCAAACCGCTAGAATGAGACTAGAAATGATGTAAAATCGATATTTTACAAAGAAAGGAGATGATAATTTTTTCATTTTTAGGAAGGCACTTGGTTTAAAAACACTCAAATATAAAAAAGTACAGACAAACAAAAAAGCGTTAGAGAGTAAATTCTCTAACGCCTAATTTTTATCCTCAGGAAATCAATAATTCTGATATTGAATCATTGAAAGCTTTATACGCTTATATTAGAACTTCAAACCTGGGAAGTAAGCCAAGTCGCCCAATTCTTCCTCGATCCTTAGCAACTGGTTGTATTTTGCCATTCTGTCTGAACGCGAAGCTGAACCAGTTTTGATTTGTCCACAGTTCAAGGCTACAGCCAAGTCAGCTATTGTAGCATCTTCTGTTTCACCCGAACGGTGCGACATAATACTCTTATATTTGTTTCTATGAGCCAAGTTTACGGCATCAATAGTTTCTGTCAAAGAACCAATTTGGTTTACTTTTACCAAAATTGCATTAGCAATGTCTTGGTCGATTCCTTCTTGAAGTCTCTTCACGTTGGTCACAAACAAATCGTCTCCCACCAATTGGATTTTCTTACCTGCCAAACGAGTCAATTCAGCCCATCCAGCCCAATCGTCTTCAGCCATACCGTCTTCAATAGATTTGATTGGATATTTGTCCACCCACTCATTCCAGTAAGCAGCCATTTCCATTGAGTTCAATGACTTACCGCTTGATTTTTTGAAAGTATAAAGGCCTGTTTTGGCATCGTAAAACTCAGAAGCAGCAGCATCCATGGCGATGAACACGTCTTCACCTGGTTTGAAACCCGCCTTTTCGATTGAAGTCAAAACGATTTCGATTGCCTCTTCGTTAGAGCCGATGTTTGGAGCAAATCCACCCTCGTCACCTACGTTTGTAGAGTAGCCTTTTGATTTCAATACTTTCTTAAGATTGTGAAAAATCTCAGTACCCATTCTCAATGAATCAGAGAAAGTGGCCGCACCAGCAGGCATAACCATAAATTCCTGAAAATCAATAGAGTTGTCAGCATGAGAGCCACCATTCAAGATGTTCATCATAGGCACTGGAAGGGTGTTGGCGTTTACACCACCCAAATATCTGTAAAGAGGCAAACCTGCTTCTTGAGCGGCAGCTTTGGCTACTGCCAAAGAAACCCCAAGAATGGCGTTAGCTCCAAGTTTTCCTTTATTTGATGTTCCGTCTAAATCTATCATCGTTTTATCGATGTAGTTTTGCTCGAAAACATTCACACCTAAAAGCTCGGCTGCAATCTCCTCGTTTACGTTCTTAACAGCTTTCAAAACACCTTTACCAACATATACTTTGTCGTCGTCGTCGCGAAGCTCTACCGCCTCGTGAACACCCGTAGAAGCACCAGAAGGTACCGCAGCACGACCTAAATAACCATTTTCTGTTAATACATCTACTTCTACAGTAGGATTGCCTCTTGAATCCAAGATTTGTCTGGCATGAATTTTAACGATTTGACTCATTTCTTTAAAATTAAATGTAAAATTTTTGGCTTTTTCATAGGGCAAAACAAAATCACCACATGAAATACAATAAAAACACTGCAAATTAACGGATTATTTGGCGTATTGCCATAATTTAAAAATCAAATTTTGCAATAAATTTATATCCAAAACATATATTAGTACAATATTTGCATGCGTTTAATGGAGAATATTTAATAGAACAAATGCCAAAGATTATCCTGTTGTTTTTGCTTGTGAACGTAGCCTCTTTCTCTCAAGAAAGCCACAAAGTATTGTTTCCGAATGATTTTGAAAAAACAATTCGTACTGCCAACCCTGTTCACCTAATAGACCTACGCACCAAGGCGGAGTATGAAGCCGGCCACATTAAAAAATCTATACACATAGACTATCTGAGAGCTGATTTTGAGGATTATATAAAGGGCATTTATGGTTTAAAAACTCCTTTGATTTTGTATTGCCAGTCGGGCAAAACCAGTGAAGATGCTGCCAATTACCTGTCAGAAATAGGATACGAAAACATCACCACACTGAAAGGCGGCTTTGAAAAGTGGATTTCAAATTCCAAACCCTACACTTCCTCAAAAAAAACATTTGAGCCTCTGGGTTTTATCTCTAAAGAAAACTATCAGACCAGAATAAAGGACAATAAATGGGTTTTGGTTGACTTTTATGCCGACTGGTGTGGCCCATGTAAAAAAATGGCCCCTATTCTTTATAAAATAGACCAAGAAAACACGCAGTTGAGTCTATTAAAAATAGATGCTGATAAAAACACTTCTATGACAGAACAGTTGGAGGTTTCTGAAATACCTACCATGATATTGTACAAAAACGGCAAGCAAGTTTGGAGACACACGGGCTTGGTTTCGGAAACAGAAATAAAATCAAAAATTTATTGACCAGCCACCCGAAAAGAGGTTTTAAGCACCAAAAGCAAATTAGTTTTTAGATTACTTATTCCCATAATTGCCGAATTTTAGGTATTTTTGGATTTAAAACATCCCTAAATTCTAAATATGATTGCGTATCTCAAAGGCAAATTGGTTGAAAAAGAACCCACACATGTAATATTAGACGTCGGCGGGGTTGGTTATTGGGTCAAAATTTCCCTGCAAACCTATTCGGCACTTCAAAACACCACAGAAAATTTGCTTCTCCACACTGTACAGATAATTAGAGAGGATTCGCATCAACTATTTGGTTTTTTCACAAAAGACGAACGAGAGTTATTCGAGAACCTTATCAGCGTATCGGGAATTGGCCCGAGTATAGCCCTGGTTTTCCTCTCCAGTATGAACTCCATAGAGATCAAACAGGCCATCATTTCAGAGGACGTCAAAACCATTCAAAATATAAAGGGTATAGGTGCAAAAACCGCCCAAAGAGCCGTTATTGAGCTAAAAGATAAATTGAAGAAAGACATTATGGCAGAAGGTATAAACCCTACCATGTTTGCTTTTACCAATCATACCTTACGTTCTGAAGCCCTCTCGGCACTGGTAACACTCGGTATTCCGAAAGCCGCAGCCGAAAAAAGCGTGGACAATATTCTCAAAAGAACTGGAGGCGATATTTCGCTGGAAGAATTGATAAAACTCTCGCTCAGATAACCTTTACGTTTAATAAAAAAACGCTAGATTTAGAATATTGGCAGGATTTTAGACGTTTAATGCTATAATACTCTGAATTGCATTTCTTTTTATGCACTTAAAAATACCTTATAAGCTCGTATTCCTATCACTTTTGTGCTTCGTTTTTCACGCGAATGCTCAACTTTCTGTTACAGATTCTCTTCAAAATAAGAAAACCACCAATTACCTAAACATTTGGAAAGACACTTATCTGAACAGATTTAACTACCGAATTTCGCCCTTACTTTCGCTGAGCCCCGATAGCCTTAAAACCAAAGTATTGTACAATTCTGACAAGAATAGTTTTGTGGTAAACGAAAAGCTAAATAACAAAGTAGATGTAAAAATGCCGGAGTCTATGTCGTTCAATGAATACTCAAGTATTCAAAATGCCATGCTTCGCCAAAGTATATTGCGAGATATAGAGCGAGCACAAGACGGAAACACTTCATTTTCTGGTAAAAGGATAAATCCGCTTTTGGAGAAAAACCCAATAATGGACCGGATTTTTGGTGATAAAGTCCCGGAATTTAAACCCAATGGATATGTAAGCGTAGATTTAAGGGCGGGAACTCAGTTCACAAACAATCCTATGACGCCGCTTGCACTAAGAAGGCAGCCAGTTTTTGATTTTGACCAGCAGATAGCCATTAACTTCAATAATCTCTTTGGTGGTGGGCAGAACAACAACCCAAATGCAGAGGATTTTGAAAATTCGAATAATCAAAACGGAAGTAATACGCCGAGAATACAGGACGTACGAAACATTTTAAGAAAAGCAGGGCAAGCCAAAGAAAAAATGAACATTCTTGGCAACTTTGATACAAAATCGTCTTTTGGCTTCGAGAATAAATTTAAACTGAATTTCAAAAACGAACCTGAGGATATTCTCCAGAAAGTTGAACTGGGCAATATAACCATGCCCAACAGAAGTCAGCTGATTCCGGGGGTACAGAATTTGATGGGAGTGAAATTGGGAATGAAGTTTGGCAAGTTAGATGTAACCACAGTCTTTGCTCAGCAAAACTCTAGAACGGAGTCGATACTCATAAATGGAGGAACTCAAAGCCGAAAATTTGAGCTTCG
This sequence comes from Leadbetterella sp., assembly GCA_035299025.1. Lineage (GTDB taxonomy): Bacteria > Bacteroidota > Bacteroidia > Cytophagales > Spirosomataceae > Leadbetterella. The sequence goes on along the minus strand of DATGXK010000007.1, from coordinate 585,389 downwards.
ATGCGATAATTACGACGAAAATCGTCATTTTTTCCTTTCTCACTTTTTCAGAGACCAGTTCGAAAAATCGCTTAAAAACCTTCCCATGGTTACATCGGGTGTAAGGGTGACAAGAATAGAGGTATACGTAACCAACCGTACCAACAACGTAAGTTCAATGCGTAATTTGGTTGGCTTGAGTGATTTGGCTGAGAAAAAGCCATATCGTTCAGATATTATTGTTGCCAACAACAGCCAGTTAGCTGCCGATAACAAATCGAATAATCTCTTTACCGGCATTGTCAACAACGAATCTTTCAGAAGAATTGACAACAGCGGCAATATCTTGTCAGGCATGGGCCTTAAGAATGGAGAGGACTTTGAACTTCTGAGAGGAGCTAAAAAACTGACCGACAGAGAGTTTGAAATCCAGCCCGAACTGGGTTATATTTCGTTATTGACTCCGCTTCGTAACGACGAGATTCTGGCAGTAGCCTACGAGTATACCTATCAAGGCAGGGCCTACAAAGTTGGCGAGCTCACAGAAGATTATGTAAGTAGAAAAGAAGACGAGGTTATTATTTTGAAAATGCTGAAGTCGTCGACCATCAGAAATAGGTTGAATAATCCTATGTGGAACCTGATGATGAAAAACGTTTACTCTCTGGCACAAGGCCAAATAAAAAAAGAAGGTTTTCAGCTAAGGATTGTTTATAAAGACGACCAAACAGGGATGGATACACCTAACCTTAGGGAGGGTAGAAAATTTAAAGATGTGCCTTTGATTGAGGCATTAAATCTCGACAAACTAAATTATAACAACGACACCAAAAAGGATGGTAATTTTGACTATGTAGAAAATGTGACCATCAACGAGAAGTACGGAAGAATAATTTTCCCTGTTTTGGAGCCATTTGGTAGCCATTTGAATAGTTTGATGGAAGGCGAACCAGAATATCAGAAGAAATATGTTTTCGAAGAATTGTACAAAAAGACCCTGATGGATGCCCAACAAGTAAGTCTTAAAAACAAATTCTTCATTTCGGGAAGTGTGCAGTCTGGTGGTTCCGAAATATCTCTTCCATTAGGTGCATCTGGAGCATCTGTGCGTGTTTATGCAGGTGGCAACGAACTGAAACAAGGCGTAGATTATACCGTAGATCAGCAGCAAGGTACCATCATGATTACCAACCAGAGTATCTTAAGCTCTGGTAGAGCCATCCGAATAGATTATGAAAAACCTGATATTTTCCAAGCACAAATTCGCAGGCTCTTTGGCCTGAGATTAGACTACACGGTAAGCGGATATTTGAGAATTGGTGCCACCATGTTGTCTTTGAAAGAAAACACACCAGGCTTTATCACCAGAACCTCTGTGGGCAACGAGCCAGTGAATAACACCATTTGGGGGCTAGACTTGAACCTCAAAAAAGACTTTATGAGTCTTACAAAAATGCTCGATGCTCTTCCTGGAATACAAACAAAGGAGCCTTCTACAATTTTGTTAAATGCCGAATTTGCCCAATTGAGACCCGGTGTCAATAATAAAAAGGTGAAAGGCAACTCAATGATTGATGATTTTGAATTTGCAAGAAACATAAATGACCTCAGTCGCCAACCTACCAAATGGAGATTGGGTTCTACTCCCGGAGCCATTTTAGAAAAAACCTCTGAATTCCCTAAAAATCAGTATGCATACAATTATAACAGAGCCAAAATATCTGCCTACACGGTAGATATGTCTGCTTACATTTCGCAGGGTTTTGGCTCAAATAGCATTATTCCCGAAGAACTTAAAAACGAAGCCAGCCAGAACATTTACACCAGAGGTTTCCAGATTCAAGATATTTTCCCAGGAAGAAGCCGACAAGTTTTTGCTCAACAACTGCCTTCAGCTATTTTTGATATCGCATATTTCCCATCGGAACCGGGTATGTACAACTACAACCCCAACCTCAATTCTCAGGGTAGATTGAGTGATCCGAGGAAGAACTTTGGCTCCATTATGCGTGGTATAACTTTTGACGCGGACTTTGACAATTCCAATATCGAATATCTAGAGTTTTGGCTTTTAGATCCTTTTGCTGATGTAGTGAGAGCCAACAGAAATGAGGCCATCAGGAATACCACAGGCGGTAAATTATTGATTCAGCTGGGCGATGTATCAGAAGATGTAGTACCGGATAGTAGATTTAACTTCGAAAATGGAATCAAAGAATCGGCCACGGGTTTGTCTAACCCAGTAAATACAGATTGGGGATTGGCTCCAAGAACTCAGTTTATAACCGATGCTTTTGATAACTCGGAGAGTATCAGATTAAAACAAGATGTGGGTTTAGATGGACTCTCCAATGCCGAAGAAAGAGAATACAAAAACCCGAATAGTGTAACCAACAATGAAGGTATAAAAGGCTTCCTTACCGCCCTTGAAGGTAAAAATATAGAACCACAAGCCCTCGAAACCATCAAAAGAGATCCTTCAAAAGATGATTTTCATTACTTTTTAGACCCTATTTGGGAGGCTTCAAACGCTACTTTTTTGGAGCGTTTCAAGGATTATTTGGGTATGGAAAACAACGCTCCGCCCATTACCGAGAATACCACTAATCTGAACAGCACCTCGAATATCAACCAGGCTTCTACCAACCTGGCAGACAAGGAAGATATCAACCAAGACAACACCATCAATCAGGTTGAAGACTATTTTGAATATGAAATAGACTTGGGCCAGACGCCAGGAAGTACACCAAATTCTGGCTCACTTTCAAAAAACAGTTATATTGTAGACCAGGTAACAACCAACGGTGCCACATGGTATTTGCACAGAATCCCTATCAGAAAACCAACAAGAAGTTATCCTTTAGGCAAAGAGGGATTTAAATCTATCCGATTTGTACGTATGGTAACGACCGAATGGGAACAGCCAGTGGTTTTGAGGTTTGCCTCTCTCCAGTTGGTTTCGAATCAGTATAGAGTTTATACCAACAGCCTAACTGACAACAGTGCTTTTGAAGTACCACAGGATAGCTCTAGTACCGCAGTATTCAAAACTTCCTCGGTAAACGTGGAAGAAAACGGTTGCCCGCTAGAGGGAGATTGTAATATTAAGCCCGGTACTACGCCTTATGTGGTTCCGCCTGGATTCATTAGAGACAGAGACTTTACCACGCAGATTCTTACTCAAATGAACGAGCAGTCGTTGAGCATGTCGGTAGAAGACCTAAAAGGTGGAGAGGCGAGAGCGGTATTCAAAAATACCAAACTGGACCTGAACATGTACAAACGCCTAAAGATGTTTATACACACACAAAACAAAGACAATCAAGATGCTGTAGCCAGTGTTTTTGTCAGAATTGGCACAGACCTGAAAAGTAATTACTATGAAATTGAAATTCCAAATTTAAAAACCACTGTAAATGGATCGCAGGATGTTTATAGTATTTGGCCAAAAGAAAATGAGCTTGACATTCCACTCGACTTGCTAAGAAACTTAAAACTAGAAAGAAATAGGAATCAGTTTCCGATGAACCAACGATATGGTGGTGACAAACTCGTCGATGTAGCTGGAACTGTATCTGGAGCGGATGCAACGAATAATCTTGAAGAGGACATTATAAGAAAATACAAACTTAGCGTAGTTGGAAATCCAGACATTAGTAATGTGCTAACCATGATGATAGGTGTGAAAAACAATGACACCATTAACAAGTTTGTAGGTAAAGAATTTACGGTTTGGTGCGACGAACTACGGGCATTTGGTTTTGACCAAGAAAATGGCGAGGCCGGAATATTCTCTGCCGACATAAAATTGGCAGACGTAGGAACCCTGATGATAAGTGGAAACTTTAAAAACTATGGTTTTGGAGGAGTACAAGACAGAATAAGTACCCGATCACGAGAGGTTTCAAAAGGGTTTGGAGTAGCTTCAAATTTGGCTCTGGACAAATTCTTTCCAATGAAATGGGGACTCAGCATTCCGTTTTTTGCTAATTACGATCACCAAGTAATAACACCGACATTTAACCCGCTTGACCCTGACATAAGGCTAGAGGATGCCCTATTGAACAGGAGTATGTTCCAACAAAATCTGACGAGAGAAATTGTTGAAGAAGATGCCGTAACCAAGGGTTTCAACTTTACCAATGTACGAAAAACCAAAACCAAATTGGAGAGAAAGGACCATTTTTATGACATTGAAAACTTCACTTTCTCCTATGCCCAAAATCGAATAGAGAGGCGAAGTATACTTTTAGAGCAAAATCTCCAAACACAAAATAGAGCCGGTCTTAGCTATCAATATTCTCCGAAGGGATTCACTTGGGAACCTTTCAAGAAAGCCAAAGGGATGGACAGGCCGATTCTCAAAAATCTGAAAGATTTTAACCTCTCTCCTATTCCGAACCTGATTGCTTTCAGGGGAGATTACGACCGGAGTTTCTTCAGAACTCAATATAGAAATGAGAACTTAGAAACTTCAGACATTTCGCCGAATGTTATCAAGTACTTCTTGGGCAATAGATATTATGATGCACAATGGAATCTAACAAAATCCATCGTTTTCTCTTACAACGCCCAAATGACCTCCATTCAGGACGACATTGATTCAATCGGTACCGAAGAAATTAAGTTTTTCCAAGGGCTTAAAACACTTGGAAGAGCCAAGAATTATACCCAAAAAATGCAAGCTACTTATCGTTTGCCTTTGGACAAATTCTTCCTCTTAGACTGGATGAAGGCTGATTCGAGGTTTAACAACAACTTTGGTTACACAGCTGGTTCTTTCAAAATAGAGGACGAAAATGGTGATGCCTTTGGAAATATGCTTGAAAATGGTAGAGAAATAGCCATAAACGGCCAAGTGGATTTGGTAAAACTTTATAACAAAATAAGGTTTTTAAAAGCGGCCAATACCCCTACTCCACCTCGTCAAAGGTTTACCAGAGCTCCTGGTGATGATGAGGAAGTAAAACTACAAACTGGAAGTGTTTCTAAGAGTGTCACCAGATTATTGATGACATTGAGAGGTATTAATTTTGACTTTGCCCTGTTCGAAACCACCCTTTTGCCTGGTTTCTTACCTTCTCCAAAATTCTTCGGCCTCGACGGCAAAAATGAATTTGCCCCAGGTATTGAATTTGTGATGGGCAGCCAAAATCGCAATATTCATAAGATAGCGGCACAAAAAGATTGGCTATCGAAGAGTATAGTCCAGAACAATCCTTTCACCCAAACACGAGGTGTGAAATTCAATTTTGGCACAAGACTGGAGCCTTTCAAAGGGCTGACGATGCAAATTAAGGGTAACCTGACACGTGGCGATAGTTATCAAGAAATGTATAGACCAGAAACGATTGGTGGTGGTTTCTCTAGCCTTAATCCTGTTCGAAACGGTAACTTCAGTATGTCATTTTGGTCATTTAAAACAGGATTTACGAAAATGAGTAACGACTCTGCAAGCCTGTATAGATACCCTATATTTGACAACATGGTAGCCAATCGCCAAAAAGTAGTAGATAGGCTCAACAGTATCAATACCAACGCCGAGGGACAATTGGAAGGAAAATATGACTTAAACTCCCAGGATGTGTTGATACCAGCATTTTTCTCAGCTTACTCAGGCCAATCATTAGATAAGATTTTCGCCAAATCTATCAAAAAAGGCGGTAAAACTTTCAACCCATTTTTGTCGTTCCCAATGCCAAATTGGAGGCTAGACTATCAAGGCTTGGAGAAACTTCCTGGATTTAAAAAGGTTTTCAATTCCATTACTTTGAGCCACCAGTATTCATCTACTTACAGTGTCGGCAATTTCACGTCGTCTTTGGAGTATGGTTCACAATTGTTGAATCTTGCCATCAGAGACTACCCACTAGGCGACAAAACCGTGGAGACTTTCACGCAGATACCGATGCTTAGCAGCGGCACTCCATTATTTGCTCCGGCATTTATAATGAGTACCATCACCATGGAAGAGAAATTCTCACCCGTTATAGGTATTCAGTTTACAACCAAAAAGAATTTTACGGGCTCGTTTAACTGGAACAAAGAACGCAAAGCAGCTCTGAATCTTTCAAATGCTCAGGTTGCTGAATACAACAGTCGTGACTTTGTTTTCGGAATTGGCTTCAAACGAAATAACGTAAAGTTGCCATTCAGGGGCAGAGACGGGAATTTGATTGTTTTGAAAAACGATTTGAACTTCAGAATGGACCTTACCAGCAGAGATTTGAAGGTATTACAAAGGAGATTAGATGGTGATGTGGTGCCGATTCAAGGTAATTATAACTTACAAATAAGACCTCAACTTCAGTACCAGATCAACAAGAAAATCAACATGGGAATGTACTGGGAGAGACTGGTGAATACACCATTTACCTCGCTATCGTTTGAAAGAACCTCTTCTATTTTTGGCATGAATGCCCGATTTAATTTGAGCGACTAATTTTTGTTATTACCTTCTAACTACATCCAAAAGCCATTCATAACACTCATGAAGGTAGTTTTGGGGAATACAGATTTCTTTCTATATCTTTTTTACCTACGAAAATTTCCTGAAGATTTTGAGAAGAGACCTGCTTTGTATAATTTAACGATTCATAATTGGAAGCTCCAATTTTATTAGACCTGTTTGAAAATTTGAACTAAAAAAGTGGATGAAATTTAATTATGTAAAATTCTCACTGATTCAGACCATTTCTTGGTTGGTTATATTTATTTTGCCCTATCTCAATATTATCTTTGAACCAGAGAAATTCTCGACTACCAATATTGGCAATATTTTTCTTCCGTTCCTGTTTACATTCTTTCTTTTTGCCGTATTCTACCTCAATCTTTTCGTACTAGCTCCGAGTTTCTTTCACAAGAAAACCTTCATCTATTTACTGGTGCTGTTAATACTGCTTGGAGTATTCTTTACCTACAACAACCTCATTTTCAAAGCACTACTCACACAAACTCAAGTAGCAAGAACACCAGACGAAAAAAAATGGGAGATTTTTCCGAAATATATTGTTCCCACCATTATGTACGTTTTGTGTTTATTGGTCAGCAATATTCTTTTTTTGCTAAACGAGCGAAAAAAAGATAGCGAGTCGAAACAGAAGATGGAATTAGAAAAAATAGCCACGGAATTGAGCATGCTAAAGCTACAAATCAGCCCTCATTTTTTGTTCAATACCCTCAATAATATCCGATGGATGGTGCGAAAACAAATGTCGCAAACAGAAGAAGTAGTTATGAAACTCTCCGAAATCCTACGATATATGATTTATGAAGTAGGTGAGATAAAAATACCTATCAATCAGGAAGTTGAACATTTAAGAAACTACATCGAACTACAAAGTCTGAGACTTCCCGTACCCGGAATGGTAGAATTTAAGGTCTCGACGAACATCGGCACTCAAAAAATAGAACCTCTTCTTTACATTCATTTTGTGGAGAACGCTTTTAAATATGGTATTGATAGCAAAAATGCTCCTGAAATCAGTTTTTCATTGGACTATAACGGCAAAGAGCTTACTTTCGAGTCAAGAAACAAAATCTTGGGAGCCACAAACCAAATTGAAAATGCCGGCATAGGGCTTTCCAACATTAAACGCCGACTCGAATTACTCTATTCTGGAAAACACGTTTTGGAGACCCAAAAAATGGATGATTACTTCTGGGTAAAATTAATATTGACAATCGATGAAAATTAAATGTATTCTCATTGACGACGAGCCCTTTGCCCTAGATATTCTCGAAGACGATCTCAAAGACTTCGAAAATATAGAAGTGATTGCCAAGTTTTCCGGTGCTGAAGAAGTACCTGTTTTCTTGTCCAACCATAGCGTAGACCTTATGTTATCCGATATTCAGATGCCGGGTTTATTGGGCACTCAGATGGTCAAAAATCTAGAAAACCCACCACTTGTCATTTTCACCACAGCCTACCACCAGTTTGCGGTAGAGGGCTTTGAGCTAAGTGCTGTAGATTATTTGATGAAACCCATCCGAAAAGAACGGCTTAAAGAGGCTTTGAAAAAGGTGGAATATGTAATGCAAATCAGGGGAAAAACTGCTGAAAACTCAAATTCAGACTTTATTCTTCTAAATATAGAATACAAAAAAGTTAAGATTTTTTTGAATGAAATCTTATATGTAGAAGGTCTGAAAGATTATGTAAAAATCTACCTTGAAAACCGAGTTCACCCACTCCTAACTAGAAGCAATCTGAGAGGAATGGAAAGCAAACTTCCGCCAAACAGTTTTCTAAGAATTCATAATTCCTTTATGGTAAACAAGGAGAAAATCAGTGGTTTTAACCAAACCAAACTGTCTATCGGGACCAAAGAATTGCCCGTAGGCAAAACCTATATTGACAAAATAAAAGAGCTTCAAAAGTAAGTATATCGCCACTTGTAAGTCACTGAAAAACAAATATTACTGAGATAAAAAGAGGCAATTTTCAGTCAAAATAGTCCTTTCTTCAAAAAAAATTCTATCAGAGATATACAGTTTTTATTCGTTCATATACACTCTCTATTTTGGGTTTGGTTTAATACTATTTCGCTACCTAATTTTGAATCGAAAAACAAATCAAACGATTCAAAATGAAAAAGTTACTTACAATTATTCTCTTTAATGTTATGGCTTTTGTGAGCTACGGTCAATTTCCTGGCGGTGGTGGTAAAATGCCAGAAATGAACTTCGGTCATGTTTTTGGCAAATTGATAGACACGGAAGGAAAGCCCTTAGAATTCGCTACAGTAGTGGTCATGAAATCGACGATGGATACAACCACCAAACTAGCCAAGGATATAATGGTGAAAGCCCAAACAACTGGTGCTAACGGAGAGTTTGACTTCAAAGAACTGCCCGTGACGGCCCGATTGACCCTAAAAATCAGCTCCGTGGGCTATCAAAATCTCAATGTACCCATTGCTTTTGCTCCACCAAAAATGGACGGAATGGCACCTCCAAAGCCAGGCCAAATGCCCGATGCCGCCACCATGGCAAAAATCATGGCTGGTTTTGAGAAAGATTTAGGAAAAATAAAAGTAGAAAACGACAGCAAGGTTTTAGATGCAGTGACCGTGACGGCCACCAAAGCTCTCCTTGAAATGGACATTGACAAAAAGACATTTAATGTTGAAAAAAATATTGTAACAGCAGGCGGAACGGCGGTCGATGTAATGAGAAACATACCTACACTGCAAGTAGACATCGACGGCAATGTAAAACTGCGAAATGCGGCTCCCACGTTATTTATAGATGGCCGACCGACAACCCTCACTCTTGACCAAATACCTGCAAATGTGATTGAAAAAGTAGAGGTAATTACCAATCCATCAGCTAAATACGATGCCTCAGGTAGTATGGCAGGTATACTCAACATTGTTCTAAAGAAAAACAAACAAGCCGGTTACAACGGTATGATAATGGCGGGAGTTGATAAACTGGGCGGCTCAAATCTCATGGGAAACTTCAACCTAAGACAAAACAAATTCAACCTCACATTGATGGGAATGAACATGGGCATTAGAAACAATACATTAGGAAACAGCGAAAGAACGAGCGACATAGTTGGAATTCAAACCACAACACTGCAAGACATTGAAAGCGAAACCAAAGGCCGCATGAGTTTTGGCAGAATTTCATTGGATTATTTTGCAACAAAAAAGACCTCGTTCAGTATAGGTGGTATGTTTGGTAATGGCAAATTTAGTCCATCCGAAAATATTGAGATTTCTAACACAATCGCTGGAGTTACTTCATTGAGTAACAGGCTTTCGGAAAGCGAGAGAAAATTTCAACCAAAAGGCCTACAGCTAGGTTTCAAGCAAACATTTAACAAATCCGGTGAAGAACTTACGGCTGACTTCAACTTCTTTGGTGGCAAAAACAATGGATTGGGCATCTACAATACCAATTACTTGAGTGAGAATGGCCAAATTACTGGACAACAAATACAAAGAAACTTGAGTACAGGCACTAACCAATTCATGACTTTCCAGACGGATTATGTACGACCTCTAAAAAACAATGGCTCGCTAGAAGCTGGAGTGAGAGCCCAAGTGAACGCTTTGAACAACCTCAATGCGAACACACTAAAGCCGGTGGGTTCAGAAATTTACAAAAACATTTCAGCGGCATCTACCAATTATGACAGCAAAAACAGCGTTTATGCAGCCTACATTTCGGTAAGCGGTAAAGTTAAAAATGCGTTTTCGTATAAAACCGGCTTAAGAGCAGAAAGCTCAGCTTACGATGGCGAATTACTCAATACAGGCGAGAAGTTCTCAAATAATTATCCTTTGAGCTTATTTCCTTCCATATTTTTAAGTAAAGAATTAACCAAAACAGACCAATTACAGCTCAGTTTGACGCGTAGGGTAAACCGTCCTAATTTCTTCCAAATAATTCCTTTCGTTGACTACAGCGATAGCTTGAATATCACAAGAGGAAATGCCGACCTTGTGCCTGAGTTTACTACCTCTAGCGAAATATCTTACAGCAAATCTAAAGGTACGGCCACATTTTTAACATCTGTGTATTTCAAACACACCAACAACCTTATAACCAGATACCTAAATCAGGAAACTAACCCTATTACGGGCAATATCGACTTGATAAATACTTATATCAACGCCAACTCGAGCGATAATTATGGTGTAGAATTTACTTTCACCAACAAAATAAAAAAATGGTGGGACTTTACGGCCAACCTAAACATGTATAACTCTAAAATCAATATCGAAAATATTGAGAATAGTACTTCACAAGCCGGTTTGTGGACAGCATTTGGGAAAATCAACAATAACATCACACTTAAAAATAAATGGGTTTTACAACTCTCGGGCGATTATCAAGGAAAATCAAATATGCCTGTGACACAAAACCAAGGTTTTGGTCCTCCAATGAGCCAGGCTCAAAGCTCATCGCAAGGTTATATAAAACCCTTCTATGGTGTTGACTTGGCCATCAAAAAGAGTTTCTTAAAAAATGACTTGGCATCGCTCACATTGGCCGTAAACGATATTTTTAAAACCAGAGGAAATACACAAGTATCTTATGGCGAAGGATTTAACCAATCTTATTATCGACTAACTAATCCTCAAATGATAAAATTGAATTTCTCATTTAGATTTGGACAAATGGATACGAGCTTATTCAAGAAAAACAATAGCAACAACATGGAAGGTATGCAGATGCAATAAGCCGCATGCGTTAAAGTGAATAATAGATAGCTTTTTATCAGAATCAGCACGATACTTTTCGTGCTGATTTTTTTATCCCAGAAAGTTCAAAAGATAATCTAGTGAAATATCCTTTGGTAAAATAACTATGACGATCATCGAAAAACCTATCGAGATAGGTTTGCAGAGTGTAGGAAATGGTTGGGCGGCCATCCGATGAAACAACAGGGGTTCGCCTTCGACTTTTCTTACAACCGATTTTCTATTGAGTTTTCTGGGTTTATACTTCTGATTATCCTTTATTAAAGAAGACTTCACCTTAGTCCAATTGATGGTTTTTTACCTGATTTTGAGCGAAATTGGAAATTGTTTCACAAAAAAAAGACTCATCAATGGCTTTTGATGAGTCTTAAAAAAAAATGATAATGTCTTAATCTACCCAATCGGCTATAAAAAGATTGGTATCTCTTGTGCCACCGTTGTCTCTATTTGAACTAAAAATAAGTTTTTTCCCATCGTAAGAAAACATAGGAAAAGCGTTAAAGTTGCTTTCTGTTGTGATTTTCTCCAAGCCCGAGCCATCCGCATTGATCACATACAGCTGAAAATCGTAGCCTCTCTGCGAATGATGATTAGACGCAAATATTATCTTATCTCCTTTTGGTGTATAATATGGTGCCCAATTGGCCTTGCCCAAATTTGTAATTTGTTTCAAATCAGAGCCATCCACATTGCATGTGAATATCTCCATATTTGTAGGAGCTACCAGATTCTTCTTCAGATTTTCCTTATACTCTTCCCTTTCAGCCTCATTGCCAAATCTCGAGGCTCGAAAAACCAGTTTTTTACTATCGGGTGAAAAAAATGCACCACCGTCATAACCCAATTCATGGGTGATTTGACGAACATTTTTTCCGTCAATATCCATGATATATAAATCCAAATCACCATTTCTTGTGCTTGTAAAAACTATGCTTTTGCCGTCAGGCGAAACAGTAGCCTCTGCATCGTAACCAGGAGTATTGGTCAAGCGTTTTTTTACCTTTCCTTTAAGATCGGCCACATAGATATCGAAAGTTTCATACACTGCCCAAAGATACTTTTTACCCATTTCTGGCGGCATTGGACAAGCATGTCCACCTTCCTCGTGCGTACTGGCATAAATTACTTGTTTGCCATTAGGCATAAAAAAACTACAAGTAGTCCTTCCCAGTCCAGTTGAGACAAGGTTTGGTTTTTGGTTTTTGGTATCTTTATTTACATCCAAATAAAATATTTGGTCACATTCAAGACCCCATTGTTTATTATCAGATTGAAAACTTATGAATTTATCATTTCTACTAAAATAAGCCTCAGCATTGTTGCCTCCAAAGGTTAGCTGACGCACATTTTTAAGGTGTTTTTCGTTTACACCTTGTGCCATAACATTTAATGAAATTGCAGAAAACAAAACAAATAAACGATTCATATACAACAAATTAAGTATTATTTTCAAATAAAAACACAAAAAATCAATGAAATCTATCCTGCCGAACCTCCAAGTTTTTCATAATTTCGGCTTCGGCCACTAAAAACTCTGCCCAACGGAGCCTTACCTTTTCCTTGGGGTTATAATATTCGGCTATTTCTAAGAAATTCTTGTAATGCAAAGCCTCGGCAATCATCAATTCATGGTAGAATTTGCTCAATGTTCGGTCGGCAATATGCTCAGAAAGAAGCTTAAATCTTTCGGCACTGCGGGCTTCTATCAAAGCAAACACCAGACAATCCTCCATCAATTGCTCATTTCTTGAGCCTCCCCCACGTTTACACTTGTCCAGCTGCACCACATATTCGTCTTTTCGCTTATGTGTAAGCCGGATATCTCGTTTTTTCATTTCCTTCAAAACCGCCTGAAAATGTCCCCATTCTTCGATCACCACAGGAGAAAGTGTATCAACCAAAAAATCACAATCAGGATATTTGACAATCAAGGTTATACACTTTGTGGCAGCCTTTTGCTCACAAAAAGCATGATCGATAAGTATATCGGCAATGTTCATTTCAGCAATATTCACCCACCGCGGATCGGTAGGTAATTTAAGCCCGAGTGTAGTAAGTTGCTGATTATCCAAGAGATTTGGCTTGCTTTAAAGTTTGTCTTTTATCCAAAGTCATCAAGAAACAAGGAAGCAAAATGAGGTTCGAAATCATACCTATCAATAAGGTAATAGAAACCAACAAGCCAAGAAAAACAGTGCCTTTGAAACCAGAGGCCACAAAAATACCAAATCCAAAGAACAGGATAATGGCCGTGTAAAACATACTTATTCCCGTAAACTTAATGGTCTCAGAGACAGCCTGAGAAATAGTCTTACCTTTGAGTATTTCCTCCTTATACTTGGTTAAAAAGTAGATGGTTCCGTCGCTGGCTATACCAAATGCAATACTAAAAATCAAGGTGGTTGATGGCTTGAGAGGTATGCCGAAATAACCCATAATGCCAGCAGTGATGATTAAGGGAATGATACTCGGAATAGTCGAAATCAATACCGTCCGGAAGTTTAGAAACTGCGAGGCCATAACAATAGATACCAAAATGATGGCCATGAGCGTACTTTCGCCGAGATTGCCCAACAAATAATCATTTCCTTTGGTAAAAACAACTCCATTTCCTGTCAACCTCACATCTACTTGTTGATCCTTTGGTTTCCACTGACCCGCCTCTTTGTCAAAATTAAAAATGGTATCTGCCTTGGCTTGCAGGGCCGTAAACATTTCACGCATACGCACTGTACCCACGTCGGCACTCTGAAAACTTACCCTTGTTTTTTGTTTTTTGCTGTCTAAAAAGGCCGAAAGCATATTTTCATTTTGCCCTGTACCTTTCACATATTCGGCCATTTTTTGGAGTTCCAATGCTGGAGGAAGTACAAAATACTTTGTATCACCCCCTCGATAACCCTGATACACAAACTTTAAACCCTCTACGATAGAGAGTGGCTTTGTAAATTCAGGATATTTCGAAAACTCTCTTTGCAAAACTCTTATCTGACTCAGTATCGCAGGATTAAAAACACCATTTTCTTCTTTGGTATCAATCATCACCTCAAAAGGTACAATTCCTTTGAAATTCTTTTCTACAAATTTCAAATCGGCAAAAATAGGGTCTTTTTCGGGCAAGTCGTCTACCACATAACCTATGGCCTTGATTTTGGTGGCCCCATAAACCGAGGTAATCACAATAGCTGCCACCACCCAATAAGTGACCGTGCGACGGTGATGCACAAAATAGTCTATCTTTTTAAGAATATTAGAAATTCGCTTGTTTTCCAGATGCTGAACATGCTTGGGTTTGGGCTCAGAAACATAACTAAAAATAGTAGGAATCAGGATCAAAGAGATAGCCCAAGTAGAGACCACCGCAATGGCTGCCACAAGGCCAAATTCTAATAACAATGGGCTTCCAGTAAAGTAAAACACAAAAAAGCCGATAAAGGTAGTTACGTTGGCTATGAAGGTCGTTTTACCGATTTTCTCTATTGAAACAGACAAAGCCTGCATTTTATCACCAATCTTGAGGTATTCCTCTTGATATTTATTGATGAGAAAAATAGAGTTTGGAATACCGATGACAATAATCAAAGGCGGAATCATGCCGGTCAGAATAGAAATTTTGTAACCAAAAAGGGCAATCAAGCCCACAGCCCAAATTACGGCAACTATAATAACAGTAATGGAGTAAAACACCACTCTCAAAGACTTAAAGAACAAATAAAGGATAATGGTGGTCACCAAAAAAGCTAGACCCATAAAAAGACTCAATTCTTCCCGAACCTTCGACATGAAGTTGGTCCTGATAAAAGGCATTCCCGAAAAATGCATCTTGATATGATGCTTAGCACCAAACGATTGGGCTTCAGACTCTACCAATTTACTCAGTGTAATCCTGTCCTTACTGTTGAGTTTGGTTTGATCAAAAGTCACAGCCATAATATGTGCGTTGCCTTGATAAACCAAGCCCTCATAAAAAGGCAATGTGCCTATTTTATTTTTCAATGAATCTACCTCAGATTGGCTGGCTGGTTTGGTAAGCAGTAAAGGTTTAAATTCAAACTTTTTTAATTCTTCATTTTTTTTAATTTCGGCCAAACTCGCTACTGAAAGTACATTTTTAATACCATCAATTCCCTTGATTTTTTGGGTGAGGTCGTACCAACCATTAAAAACATCGAGTTTGTAAATGTCCTCCGACTCTATGGCAATCACCATCACATTGCCATCTTCGCCAAACTGCTTCTTAAAATTCTCATATATTTTAAAGCTGTCGTCGTTTTGAGGCAATATTTTTGGCAACTCATATGACAGCTCAAGTTTTGCGATTTGAATTCCCATAAAAACAGTAATGAAACCTACCAATCCGAGAAATTTCAATCTGTGGTTGAGTATGAGATTTGCCACTCCCTTCCAAAATCCTTCAAATATTTTATTCAAACTCGACATCTATTTTTGTTTAGATAATAAGCTGCAAAAATACGGATTAATGTGTGTGTAAGAAAGTAAACAGGCACTAAAACCCATTTTATTGTAATTTGAGTAGACCAAATATTTGCCTAGCGGCTTCTAACGGATTAAGTTTATTGTCACGAACCAGCCCCTCATAATTCTTAAGATGTGCATTTAGACCGTCGTTTTTGTATATATAATTCTCAATCATGCGTACAAACGTGCGGTTCATCCAACTGATTCTTTGATTGCTGCGGTTTTCATCAAAAGAGCCATTAGACAATATCCGCTCATGAAACTTTAGTATAAAACCAAAAATTGCTTCGAAACCTTCGGAATTTAGAGCCGAACAATGGAGAACTTCTACATCAGGCTTATTTTCTCGAAACGGAAAAAGATGCAGTGCATTTGAGAGACTGCTCTTCAGCTTGACAAGTACGTTGGTTTCTATCTGATCTGATTTGTTGATGATTACCAGATCTATCATTTCCATGATGCCTCGTTTGATACCCTGAAGATCGTCTCCAGCACCAGCTATAGTGAGAAACATGAGCATGTCGGTCATTTCTTTCACCACAGTTTCGGACTGTCCCACACCTACGGTCTCTACAATTATAAAATCATAACCAGCTGCCTCACAAAGCAATATACTTTCCAAAGTGCTTTGACCAACTCCGCCTAACTCGATTCCTGCCGGACTCGGACGTATAAAAACACCAGGTTGTCCAACCAACTTCTCCATGCGGGTTTTATCACCAAGAATACTCCCTCCGCTTATTTTACTGCTCGGATCAATGGCTAAAATTGCAATTCTCTTGCCCTTGTTGAGCAAGAAATTGGCAAATCCATCAATAAAAGTACTTTTACCTACACCCGGAGCACCAGTAATACCGAGTCGAAAGCTCTTGCCAGTAAAGGGCAAAACCTGCTGAATAAGCTCCAAAGCTTGTGTGCGGTCTATCTCAGCCTTACTCTCCACCAAAGTGATTGCACGACCCAAAATGGCCTTATCAGAAGATAATACACCTTCTTTAAGCACATCGGTGGTAAGTCTATTTCTGGCCATCAATAAAGATCTTTTTTTAGAAATGGTATAAGAGCAAGTATAACAGCCTGCACATAATACTGCGTCCTATCTATCACATTATCAGTCAACAAGCCAGTTGTTCCCATTTTTTGCTTGGTATTATTTATGCCAAATACTATCTCATCGGCATGTCCTAGCTCGTAGCCTTGGTTGACCAAGTCAATTACTTTTTGGGGCAAGAAAAAGCCGGCTGTTCTGGCTTTGCCCATTCTAGACTTATCCAAAACCACTATCCAAGCCATGGCTTCCATTTCGTTTTGATTATGGCTGATATTTCCGCCTTCTATTCCTATCCAATAGTCGGCATTCGAAAACTCTTCTCTGGCCTTGGTAGCTCTATTATACGCTCCTCTGAAAGTTTCATCATCTCCCATGGGTTGGTTGCTTACATCAGACCCCACATTTGCTCCTTCAAAGACAAACCTTTCAGTTTCAAACATACTTTCAAAGCCTATCTGAGCTGCATTTATCTTCACGGGATTTTTTGAGGCTACAATCACTCGCTTCATTCGGTGATGGTTTTTAAGAATACCTCGGCAATTTGCATATCCTCGGGACTCGTAATTTTAATATTTCGGTAATCTCCCTCAAGTAAAAAAATCTTCTGCCCAAACTGCTCCACCACTGATGCATCATCTGTAAATAACTCATTATCATTTACTTGATAGGCTTTTTTTAGCAATTCTAAATCAAATGTTTGAGGAGTTTGAACCAACTTCACATTCTTTCGTTCAACAGACCTACTGTCATCATTCTCTAGCATCCTTACCGAATCTTTAGAATCGACACATACTACGGCCGTGAGTTTTTCCTCTGCAAGCTCAAAAGAGGCTTGAATTATATCCTTGGATACAAAAGGCCTTACACCATCATGTACGGCTACAAGACCTTGGCCATCCTCAATTGATAAAAGTGCATTTTTGACCGACTGAAAACGTGTTTTTCCTCCTTCAACGGTTTTTATTCTTGAAGTGTCTTCAAAAAAATCGCTACTTATCTTATTCCAGTATTCTATGGCCTCGGCCGGCAAAGCCAAAACCATTTGAAGCTCAGGTATTTGAAGAAATTTTTCGATGGTATGCACCAAGATAGGTTTGCTTCCGAGTGTCAGAAACTGTTTGGGAATCACAGACTTCATTCTGCTTCCAGAACCTCCGGCTACAATAATGGCGTATTTTGGGGTCATAAAAAAAAGTGTCGCACATGGTACGACACTTCAAATATACTTTCAAAAATCAATATTCTAAAAAGAATTAGATAATCAACATACAATCACCATAAGTAAAGAATTTATATTTCTCCTTTATAGCTACTTGATAAGCCTCTGTGATGGTTTCATAGCCACCAAATGCACAGGTGGTCATCAACAAAATAGACTCAGGCAAGTGAAAATTTGTTAATAAAGCATTGGTTATTTTGAAGTCGTAAGGAGGAAAAATAAACTTATCCGTCCATGCATTGTTTACAGGTTTTAATCTATCGTTTGCCGAAACAGATGATTCCATGGCTCTGAGCGTGGTACTTCCAATAGCACACACACGCTTTTTGTTGTCCAAAGACTGGTTTACAACCTGGCAAGTTTCATCTGGAATGAAAAAGTTTTCAGAGTCAGTTTTGTGCTTGGTTAAGTCTTCAACCTCTACCTGTCTGAATGTACCAATACCAATATGGAGTGTCAAAGGCGTAAAGTCCACACCGTTGATTTCCATTCTTCTAACTATGTTTTTGGTAAAATGTATACCAGCTGTAGGAGCAGCTACGGCTCCTTCTACATCGGCAAATATAGTTTGGTAGCGTTCGTTATCTACATCAGCCACTTCACGCTGAAGCACATCCTTCGGTATCGGAGTTTCGCCCAACTCGTAAATGGCCTGCATCATTTCGTCATGATTCCCATCAAAAAGAAAACGGATTGTTCTACCTCTCGAAGTAGTATTGTCAATTACCTCGGCTACCAAGTCACTGTCGCCGAAATATAATTTGTTTCCAACTCTGATTTTACGAGCAGGATCCACCAATACGTCCCAAAGACGCATTTCTCGGTTCAATTCTCTCAACAAAAAAACCTCTATTTTAGCACCTGTTTTTTCTTTTGAGCCATACAATCTGGCTGGAAAAACTTTTGTATTGTTAGATACCATTACATCGCCCTCTCCAAAATAATCCACGATATCTTTAAACATTTTATGCTCAATTTTACCTGTTTTACGATGAAGAACCATCATACGAGCACCATCGCGGTCATCTAGAGGATATTGTGCTATTAAACTGTGCGGAAGGTCAAATTTAAACGCAGATAATTTCATTTATTATGTTTTTCTGTAATTGAAGAATATTTTAGACCGAATATTTACCAAATAATAACACTTAGGTAATACTAAATAATTTACTGACAAATGTTTATCGGGCTGCAAAGGTACACAATCGCACATGCCGTTGTCAAGTGATTTGGCATTTATCTTGAAATTAATACTGAAAATCAGCTATTTGATGATTCAGCCTGTTTCTGCAGAATATCAAAACATGATATCACCTTGGAGATACAAATTGGCTTGGCCTCCCATTAAAACCCTATCGCCTAGGAGTTGGCAGCTCACTTCACCCCTTCTTTCGGATATTTGACAGGCCTGCATTCTATCTTTTTTAACAATGGCTGCCCAAAAAGGTATTAACTTGGTAAAAGCCGAACCCGTCACTGGGTCTTCGTTTATACCAACCTTTGGTGCAAAAAACCTACAAACAAAATCATATCCTTCTGATTTTGAGGAAGCTATAATTCCTCTTGCATTTATTTTGGCCAATAAACCAAAATCAGGGTCAAGGTTGACTACCGTTTTCTCATCTTCAAAAATCAATAAATAATCATCGGAGGCTTTGTAGATTTCAGAAACGGACTGACCGATGGCTTCTTCTATTCCTTCGAAACTTTCGATACGCTCACTTTTTACAGCCGGAAAATTAAGGAAAATTTCATCTCCCTTTTTGGAAACAAACAATGGACCGCTTTTAGACTCAAAAACAATACTGTCGCTTTGAAAACCCAAAATCTCAAAAATGACGTATGCACTGGCCAAAGTGGCGTGTCCACACAGGTCAACTTCGGTTTTTGGTGTAAACCATCTGATGTGAAATCCGTCTGTGGTTTTAACGAAAAAAGCAGTTTCTGAAAGATTATTCTGGGCAGCAAGTTTCTGCATGAGAGACTCTGAAAGCCAAAAATCCAATGGTACTACGGCAGCCGGATTTCCTGAAAATGGCCCTGCTGCGAAAGCATTGACATGATATGTTTTGAGAGAGGTCATTTCCTTATTTTATCTAAAACCAACTGGGTAAAAACCAAAAACAAAGCCGAAAAACTCACCAAAAAGACTACATTTCGGCTATCTAAAACACCCTTGCCTAGCGAAGCGTAGTGAAAGTCTAGTCCCAAATAACCAAGGTAAAACTGCAAAGCTCCCGTAAAAAGACCTGAAATCTGGCCGATTCCGTCATAGAAGAAATAACATACAATAGCAGCTAAAATAAATGCGACCACCTGATTTTTAGAAACCGCTGAAGTAAAAATACCAATGCTTGCATAAGCAGTTGATAGCAATATAAGGCCAAAATACGAACCTACCACTGCAGCAGAATCTATGTTTCCCTTCGGATTGCCGAGAGAGTAAATGGAGAAGTAATATACCAAAGTGGGTATCAAAGCCAACAATACTATGACCAATGACGCCAGATATTTCCCAACAATGATTCCCCAAAGCGTAATGGGCTTGGTAAACAATAATTCCAAAGTGCCGGTTCTAAATTCTTCTGAGAACATCCGCATGGTAACCGCAGGAATCAGAAATAAGAAAATATAAGGACAAAAATCAAAAAACGAGGTCATTTCAGCAAATCCATAATCCAACACGTTGGAATTGGGATACATCCACAACATCAGGCTTGTTAAAAGTAGAAAAACACCTATAACAATGTATGCTATGAGCGAATTGAAAAACGTGGAAATCTCTTTCTTGAAAATACTTAACATATAGATTTTTAAGAAAATACCGGCTTATCCTTCTTCATAATGGCTGCCATTATCAATGAAGCTATAAAACCAAAAAATACTGCCCCCAAAACGCCCCAGATAATTGAAAGCCCTGAGTTGGCCGAGGCCTCTACTTTTTGAATGGCCTCATCTATTTGTGCTTCGGACAATCCCATGGATTCGTATTGCTCGGTTATCATCTCCATCTGTTGCTCAATCAATGAAGGATCGATTATTTTTTTATAGAAACTATCGAAAATAACAGACAATAGACCACCCGTAGTGATGGTTAAAGTACCAAGGCCGAGCCCCTCTTTGAAAGTCATAAATCCGCCGTTAAGCGACTTAAACTCGTTAAAGGCCATGTATAATACGCCGAAAAGAAGAATAAACAAAGCCAACAATCCCACGGCCCAGCTTTTCCACAAACCTGTGTTGTAAGATATTGTGTTGTAAACTATTCCTAAAACTCCATAAATCAAGCCCCATTTCAGGGCAATTCTTGCAGAAGAAACTTTTTCCATATTTTTTAATTTTTAAGTTTTCGCATCGACATACCAAACAAACTAATGGCCACAATGGCTATTTGCTTGAAAATCAGATCGTCTGTGATAATAACCGAATGGTTCTGTGTATCGAAAGATAATAAGCTCTGACGGTACGACTTCTCATTGAGCATTTTCTCAAACATCTCTTTATCTTTTAACAACAAGGCTTTGCCATGTGCCATCCAATCTATAAAAGGCTTGCTATCAATAAACTCGATAAACAAAAATACCAATAATCCAGATAAAAGTGCTGCAATAATATTGGTCAGAAAGCCAATTGAAAATGCCTCGTAAAAATGTAAGAAACCGCCATTGTTCCTTTTGAAATACCAAATAGAGGCCCAAATCATAATGACGTTTATACCAATATCCGGCCTTCTTAGTGCCAAAGGATTGGGTTTGGTAGCGTACATTCCTAAGAAAAACAAGAAGCAAGCTACTCCAGCCAGAAAGCCAAATACCAAAGAATATCTTAAAATTTGTTTTCTTTTCAATTTTCTAAAACTTTAAAACGATTATTATTAAACACCGCAAGAGCTCTTCCACGGAGTTTCTTACCAACAAATGGAGAGTTTTTACTTAGCGACTTCAACTGTCTCTCTGATATTTCCACTTCCATTTCGGAATCAAAAATAGTCAAATTGGCCCATTGCCCCACCTCAATAGGGTTTATTTCTAGGCCAAATAATCTCCGAGGAACGTTTACAATTTTGTTAATAATCATCTCGATACTCAATCCCGAATATGTATTAACCACCTGAAACAGTGTCTGAATACCAACAATACCGAAATCGGCAACGTCAAATTCGACGTTTTTATGTTCGGCATCGAGTGGATTATGGTCAGAAACAATCATGTCTATGGTGCCATCCAACAACCCTTCCTTCAAAGCTCGTATGTCTTTTTGACTTCTAAATGGCGGAAAAACTTTGAGGTTGGTATCAAAATCAAGCAGGGCATCGTCGGTAAACGCCAATTGGTGTGCTGCAATATCGCAACTAACCGGAAGGCCTTTCTGCTTGGCTTCTCTTATTAGTTGAACCGATTCTTCTGTAGAAATTGTAGAAAAATGAAGCAAAGGCTTATCTGATTGTATGCCAGAATACTCCAGCAACTTCAAATCTCGCATAATCATGATTTCTTCAGCTGCCGACGGTATGCCTTTCAGGCCGAGCATGGTACTTGTCAATCCCTCGTGCATCTGGCCAAACATACTCAGATACTTATCCTCCGATTTGTTGACAAGCAAGGTGCCCAGTGGCTGCAGATATTGCAAAGTCTTTAGCAGTATATCAGAACTTTGAATTGGATTTTTGCCATCAGAAAAACCAACCGCTCCATTAAAATGCAGGTCCATCATGTCGGTAAAATCCTTTCCTTCACAGTTTTTAGTGACTGCACCCAGATTTTCAAAATTTACCAAATTGTATTTCGAGAAATTCTTAAAATACGACAAGGATTCTTTACTCTGAACTGTCGGATGAGTGTTGGGAAACCCAACGACGGTAGTAACACCACCATCAAGAGCCGCATTTTGCAAGGACTCTAAATTTTCGAGCCACTCTTCACCAGGATCTTTATAATGCACTCCAGCATCTATCCAACCTCCCGAAACCGATAGGTTTTTACCCGATATGACAGTCTCAAAGGACTTAGAATCAATAGAATCGGCTATTTGGCTTATTTTTCCGTCTACTACCGCAATATCTTTCCTACTGCCGCTGTGGGTAGAGGCTGAATCTATTATGGTCGCATTTTGAATTAAAACTTTCATTTAAATATAAAAAAAAAGCCCTAAAGGGCTAAAAATCAATAACAAATATAAAAACTGAAATTCGTAAAAGTGTATTCTTGAATTATCATTTTATAATCAATGACCGATTAAAGATTTGTAAGCATCTGCATCCATCAAACCATCCAAATCTGCCATATCGCCAATTTCCATTTTGATTAACCAGCCAGCTTCGTAAGGATCATTATTTACCAGTTCTGGCTCATCAGCCAAGCTGGCGTTTACTTCCAAAACCTTTCCCGCTACAGGAAGAAACAAATCTGAGACAGTTTTAACAGCTTCTATGGTTCCAAAAATGTCATTGGCTCCAAGCTCTTCGCCCTCTGTTTCTATCTCTACAAAAACTATATCACCAAGCTCACTTTGTGCAAAGTCAGTAATACCAACCAAAGCAGTATTGCCGTCAATAATTTTAATCCACTCGTGTTCTTCGGTATATTTTAAATCCGCTGGAAAAGTCATTCGTTTGTTTTAGTTTTAAAAGTGTACGCAAGTTACATCTAAAGATTTATTTCTCAAAAATGACCATTAATTATTATTCAAATTTTCTTTTCCAACTGAAAAAACTCGCTGTAAAATAAGTAAAGGTGGCAACAAAGTCACCACCTTTAGCTGGAAGAGTATTTAAACCCTAATTGATTGGAATCGCTTTTCAGCTTCTTTAATGTTTTTTGTTTTCTTCTTTATCGTTGTCCATCAATATTCTGACCGAAGGCGAGAAGGTATCGTCGAACTGACCATCTTTTGTGGCCCAAAAAAACGCTAACAAAAAACTCCCAGCTATCATTATAGCTAAAAAGACCAATATTATTATAACTTCCATAAGTCTAAATCAATTTTGTAAAACGTGCTACCACCCAAGTAAGTCCAACCGAAAAGAACACCACCGACAAGGTACTCAAAGGCATAAAAATGGCAGCTACCACCGGCGAAAGCTGCCCACTTGCTGCCCAACCCACACCCATGATGTTGTAAACCACAGACAACAAAAAGCTCAATTTTACTATCGACAAGGCCGTTTTGCTGAATTTCACATACTTGGCTAATTGATCAAATCTATCTGCATCTAATATGGCATCGCATGATGGCGAAAATGCCTGAATATCTTCCGTCAATGCAATTCCGATTTTTGATTCTCGCAAGGCTCCGGCGTCATTGAGGCCATCTCCTATCATCATCACCTTACGGCCATTCTTCTGCAATTCCTTAATATAATCCAGCTTATCTTGAGGGGTTTGAGAAAACCTCATTTTTTCACCAAAAACAGGCCTCAAAGTCTCAGCCATCTTAGGATTATCTCCCGAAAGAAGTGCCAAAGAAAATGATTTCCCCAAATTGCTCAAAAGCACTTTCCAATTGTCTCTAAACTTGGGCTCGACCGTAAAAAATCCCTTATAGACTTCATTTATCAAAACATGAACCTCCGTGTCTTGTGCTTTTTTTGCCTCGCTTTTTACGAAATCTAGCTTCCCGATTTTTACCGAAACACCATCTACAATGGCTTCAATTCCTTGCCCTTTGACCTCAAACATGTAATCTACCTTCAGAGTCGAGGGCAAATTCAGATAATTAGATACCAACCTGCTCAATGGATGAAGCGACTTGGATACCACCGAATAGACCAATCGCTTTTCATACTCATTCATTTCGCCTTCAAAACGCACATCCCCATGATTTGCCTCTGTAAGTGTGCCTGTTTTATCAAAAACTACCGTATCTATCTCCGTCAGCTGTTGAATTACACCCTGATTTTTGACAAAAAACTTATTTTTACCAAAAATACTCATGGTGGTATTCATCGTAAAAGGCAAAGAAAGTGTTAGAGCACAAGGACAAGCCACCATCAATACGGCCGTAACCGCGGGCCAGAGCAATTCAGGATTGTTGAATTTCCAATAGATACCCACAAAAGCAGCTACGGCTATGGTGAGATAGGTAAAATATTTGCTAAATGCATTTGCCAGTTCCGTGGTTGGAATTTCCTTTTCTTTCAAAAAGCTCTCGTTGTTCCACAGCTGAGTTAAATAACTGGTGGATACCGGTTTCTGAACCACCAACTCAATTTTGTCAGCCACCTGCCTTCCCCCAGCAAAAACAGTTTCGCCTTTCAACTTTTTTACTGGCTTAGATTCCCCCGTAACGAAGCTGTAATCAATTAGTGCATGGCCATCAAGAAGCACGGCATCTGTCGGAATCAGTTCCTGATGATGTATATAGAAAACATCTCCTTTCCTGAGGTCATTTACATTTTTGAAGTTGGCACTTTCTGCCTTAATTTTTACGGCAAGTGGAAAATATGACTTATAACTTCTATCAAACGACAAATAGTTAAAAGTGACGGTTTGCACCCATTTGCCCACCAATAAAAACAAAACCAAACCCGCCATGCTGTCCCAATATCCTGAGGTCTGTGGCACAAAGGTTTCATAGGAACTCCGTAAAAATAAAGCGGTTATGCCCAATGCAATAGGTATATCCACACTCAATATTTTACTGTTGCCTCTCAGGTTTTCTACAATACTGTAATATGCACCTTTGAGGTAATCGCTAGCTCCATAAAGAAATACAGGCAAAGCCAAGAGAAAATTGAAATATAAAAAAAACTTCTGATAGGTAGCGTCTAGTTTATTGGCCAAATCGAGATTGAAATATTCTGGAAAACTCATCATCATGATGTTGCCCGCACAGAAGCCTGTAACACCAATCTTAAAGAGCAACTTCCTACTTTCGTGGTCTATTATGGCTGGCTTGGCATTGCTTTCTAGGTTAATCTGAGGCTCGTAGCCCAGTGTAGCCATTAATTCAACGATTTCTTTCAACGAAACTTGCTGATGATTGTAGTCGACTGAAAGTTCTTTTTTGACAAAGTTTAACCTTGCAGAAATAACACCCTGAAGAATTTTGGGAAAATTTTCTAAAAGCCAAACGCAAGAGCTACAGTGGATTGACGGAACCTTGAGAATAACTTTGGCAAGTTGAGCATCTTTGAATGCCAAGAGTTCTGTTTCTATGTTTTTCTCTGATAAGTAATCAAATTTCCCTTGAAAATTCTTTGCCTTAAGGCTTACGCCAGCGTTGGCGTTGAGGTCATAATAACCGCAGAGGTTATTGTCTTTAAGAATATCATAAACCGTAAAACACCCAGAACAACAAAAATGCTTTTCATCTCCTAAAATATCCTCATCCTTGCACTCATTTCCGCAATGGTAGCAAATCACTTTAGAGTCTTCAGCTGTTATTATATTGTTCATCAATCGGGTTTTTCGAATACAAAAATCCCTTATCTAGAACAATAAAATTATGTAGGTGGTCAGCTAAAAACATGATTGTGGTCATGTTCGCCGGTCAGAGTTGGTTATAAATCAGATTTTAGGACGCCAAGAGAAACCTTCTTCTGATGGCGTTGATTTGGAATTTTTTCTGCATTACGAAGCTCTCTGGGTGTATCTTGGAATAATCTTGTTTCCATTGCGAAAACATGATGGGTTCAGATTTCAGAAATTTCGAGAAATCTATTTTTTTGGAAGTAAGAAACTCTTCAAAGCTGAGATTGTCCATTATTCTACAAAATCTATGAATTTAGAGTAACCAAAATAAGGTATAAAACTTGTGTAACGTCTTGAACTCAAGACCATAAACAAGATAAACAGGGCTATGAAAAAACCTTGAATAAAGACAATAAAGAAGCCCATCACGAGATTGGAAGCCCAGCCCGGTGTGGCTTGGTGCATTATAAACTTCAGATACAGTGCCACAGAAGCTCCTATTACCGAACAAGTCACCATCACACTGGCGAACATCAAAATTCTAACGGCGGTAAAGTCCAGAAATACAGAAATGGCACTCATACCATGCAAAATCAATGAAGTAAAATTCATTTTAGATTTACCAGCCAGCCTTACCCCCCTATCCAGTGGAATGGAGTCAAAAGGAAGTTTTGAGCGAATCACTCCACCTGGATAATTATTCCAAATTTCTGACACATTCGCCAGTTTTTTGATTTTCGAAGCCGGTATAAGGCTATAATTCCCGAAAGTAATTACCTGACCCGTAAGAAACTTGAAAATGAACTTGTAAAGCAAGTAAAAAAGTCGAAACGTAAAAGACTCCGTACGTTTTTTACGCTGGGCAAATATTATTTTTTCAGGACTGGCTTTCGATTTTTCTATCAACTCCAAAATGTGCTCTGGCTGGTCTTCTCCGTCAGAATCCATTACCACTACCAAATCGGCGTCATTGTTATCTGCCAAATATGACAAGCCAATGGCTATCGCCCTTTGGTGACCTTGATTACTGATCAGGTGAATCACTTTTAGATTAAATTCGCCGAAATCAGATGAATTGAAAGCCATGGCAGAGCAATCATCCACCGCCAAATAAGACAATTGATATCCTTTGTCCTTAAAAATCGACTCTGTTTTGGTCAGTAAAAGTTTGAGTGCTTCCCAGTCATTGTAAACTGGATAAACGATTTTTAACTTCATCAATATCTATATTTGGTGCCTTCAAAATCAAAAATAAGAAGTTTTTCTCCATTTTCTCTTTTCAAAAAGACTTTATCGGGTTCTTTTTTATCTATTTTTTCGATAATTACAGCATTCTTCGGGAAATACAAATTCAAATACTGAGCATCGTTATACGACACAAGCTCTTTACTATCAAATACTTCTGTGTAAAATTCACGATACGCACCCGGAATCAAAACTGTATCATTTTTTTGGTACTTAGCTAAAATTTCTTGGGCAACTTTATGGTAAGGATTAGGAACCCTCGCTGGCTCAAACCAAGCATTCAGCGTTGACTTATCTTCAAAATAATCACGAATTTCCTTTTCAACGGGTTTGGTTTGATAGAAATACACAAAAATTCCCAAGAAAACCGCCAAAATAGAAAACTTGAAAAATCTGTAAACACCAAAAGCCATAAGAATAGCTACAAAAGGCGAAGCCACGCCTATGTAACGATGCGTTAAACTGGTAGTATGACCGTTTTTCAGGGCATCATACAAGACAAAAAGAATAGGCAAAAAAAGCATCAGCATACAAATCGAAACTAGGGCATTCTGTACTCTTAAAGCGGGCTCTTTTCTATTGGTAAAAACATACTGGAAGGCAAAAAACAAAGAGAAAAACAGAAAATTAGCGACAATTATAGCCTCCATCATATCGAAATGGAGCGTTAAGAGTACCACCACGGCTACAACTGCCGGAACGTATATTTTTCGGTTATAGCTAAAAAAATAAACAACCAAAAATAACCCAAAAATTAACAAAGAGACCAGCACATTCTTAATGCCTTGATTGAGATTTATAAATAAACTTTGGCTTAATATGTTGGAATCAAAAAACAGCTCTGCTGTCTTTTTTGCCACCAAACCAGGCGTGGAGAGTTGTACCGCCGCCGAAGCGTTGCCCGCATTCAACTCTGCTATTTTTAGGTGTTTTTCGTTTTTGTCTTTCAGAAAATCCATGGCTATGTAGCCGCCACCCCAATTGAACCAATACAACATGAGGCAGACATTGAACGCAGCCGAGGCAATAAAACCAGGCCAAAGTCTCTTCTTTTCTTTCAAAAATAAAAATACAATGCCATGTGCCAAAGGTACCAGAAAGTTGAGATAGTGATTCAGCATGGCCAAACCCACCAAAACAGCATATAATATAAAATATAACCTATTTTTGGCCTTTTCTAGAATCTTAATAAAAAAATAGGTAGCCAAAACCACCAACAAAAACGATAAAGTATAACTCCTTGCAATATGACTTTGAGCTATATTGAGCGGATCTAAAGCCAAAAACAAGCCTGAGAAGAAAGAAGTAGTGTAGCTTCCAAAAACTTTCATGGTAAACAAATACACAATGACCACGGTAAGCAGGCTAAACAATGCACTTAAAAAGCGTACTGAATAGTCAGAGTTGCCAAACATCTCCATCCAATAGTGCAAGATACCATTGTAAACAATGTGAGTACCAAAATCAGAGTGAGCTATGGCCTCGAAATAGTCTTTTATGTTTTTTTCGGCCCAGAAATCTTGTGGTGTAAAAAAAGGTTTTTCGTAGATTTCGGCTTGATTGCCACCGCCTACCCAAATGCCGTTGGCGTTGAGTAATGTAAATTTTTCATCTGTAAATAAGCCTCTGGTATCGAGGTTGGAGAAGCGTACTTTTGCCGAAATGACAATCAAGAAAATCAGAAATCCGTACTTTCTCATTTATTTTCGGTAGTGTTTGTTCCCGAAATTTTTTCAATGATGTATCGTGGACGTCCCTTCACTTCTTCATAGATTTTACCAACATACTCGCCAATGAGGCCAATAGCAATCATATTTGAACCACTAAAAAATGCCATCGGAAGCAATGTAGAAGTCCAGCCAGAAACCGCTGTTCCTTGAATTTTGCTCCATAAAACATAGAATCCTATGAGAAACGAAAACACGAAGTTGATGACCCCAAACCACAAAACCATACGCATAGGCACCGTGGAGAAAGACGTAATTCCTTTCCAAGCGAAAGCCAGCATTTTACGGAAAGGGTATTTGCTTTCGCCTGCTTCACGTTCAAGACGCTTATAATAAACTTTTTCAGAGGGGAATCCGATAGTCGGGATAATTCCCCTGATAAACATGTTATATTCTTTATAATTGGAAAATTCCTTTAGAACCTTGTTATCTATCAGTCTGAAGTCGGCATGGTTGAAGACTACCGGCACGCCAAGTTTTTCCATGATTTTATAGAAAAGCTCTGCCGTAAATTTCTTAAAAAAAGTATCAGAAGATCTGTCCTCTCTTACACCGTAAACAACCGAACTGCCTTGCTTGTATTTCTCCACCATTTCGCCAATGGCATTGATGTCGTCTTGCAGGTCTGCATCTATCGAAACATAGCAATCGTATTGGTCAATAAAGCTAAACAAGCCTGCCAAAACAGCATTTTGATGACCAAAATTCTTGGCCAATTTAACCCCGATTACTCTGGAATTCTCAGCAGAAAGTTTGTCTATTATACTCCAGGTGGTGTCCTTGCTGCCGTCATTGATGTAGCATATTTTGCTATCTGCAGAAATACTGTTTTTTTCTAAAAGTTGATCGAAATAGGTGTTTAACCGCTGATTTGTCAGTTCTAGAATTTCTTGTTCGTTGTAACAAGGAACTACCAATAAGAGTTTTGGGCTCATAAAAATCGTTTAGCGTGTAAAATTACTACATTTTGGTGATTGTGAATTCCACTCTTCGGTTTTTCTTTCGTGCCTCCTCTGTTGAATTCCTCACAACGGGCTTGTATGGCCCCCATGACTTAATAGCAATTCGCGAAGCCAAAATAGCCCCATCTTTTGTCAAATATTCTTTAACCGCATTCACGCGGTCTTCTGCCAGCTGAATGTTCTTAAACATATCTCCCTGATTGTCGGTATGGCCTTCAAGCAGTATTTCCATGGAAGGATTTTCGGTCATCATTTTTTTTACTTTTTCGAGTTCCTCAAAAGATTCCTCTTTGATGACAGATTTGCCTTGGTCGAAAAACAAATTCTGGAGCACCATTTTCTGACCTTTCACCAAAGGCAGCATATCGTGCGATACCTTAATTTCTTTGTATTTTGTCTCTTTGGTGAGGTCGAGTACGGTTTTAAAGTCTCCATAAGACTCCAGCGTGGCCGTCATTTCGTACTTCTTACCCACACCGAGTATAGATTTGTTGTAGAGGGTTTCTTCATCCACAGTCCAATGCACCAAACTCGTGCTGTCCTTCACTTTGTCGAGGGCTTCAAAAGTAATTTTTGGTGAAATAATTTTATTGGTGACTTTATCTTTAAACTGAAAGTCATACATGACCACTACCTGAGGTTTTATGCTCGGAAATAACTTGATTTTAAAAATATCGTCAGACCCGAGAGAGTTTTTCAACGAACTAAAATAGGCAAACTCGCCAGATGCCGGAATAGTAATATAGCCGTCCCATTCTGGCGAATTGATAACTGGCCCTAGATTTACGGGTTCCGACCAGTTGGTCCAGGAATCATCCAATCTCGTAGTGA
This sequence comes from Leadbetterella sp., assembly GCA_035299025.1. Taxonomy (GTDB): domain Bacteria; phylum Bacteroidota; class Bacteroidia; order Cytophagales; family Spirosomataceae; genus Leadbetterella. The sequence goes on along the minus strand of DATGXK010000007.1, from coordinate 554,266 downwards.
CATAAATATCCGCATCGCCATAGCCCGGATGGCCATTCGAATTAAAATACAAGGTTTTATTATCTGCTGCCAAAAAAGGAGAGCCCTCATTTCCTGCCGAGTTCAATATTGGACCTAGGTTTACTGGCTTAGAATAGCTATTTTCTGAAGTCTTTATGGAAACATAGAGGTCTTTGTCGCCGAGTGTTTCTGAGCGACGCAAGCCCATCACCAAATATTTTTCATCCGAACTTATGGCATACTCTGTTACGGTTTTCTTAACCTTTACCTTTTCATCGTATACCTCCAGAGCCTGAAAATCAGCAATGCGAATTTGAGACGGAAGCTGCCATTTTTTACTTTTCATGGTCGCTTTAGACAGACCCGCAATGTACTTGCCATTGGGCAGATATACGTTCAAAACAAACAAGCTCTTTCCATCTGCCGAAATGGTAGCTGCTGCATTGTTGGCGGCATTGTTTATCGGTTCACCAATATTCTCGGCCACGTCCCAGCCGCCATTCTTGTTGACTTTTGACACCCATACATCCTGAGGTATTTCTAGGACATTCTCTTTTCTTGTTGCTCGGTCTTTGGTATTTTCGGGGTGATTCAGTCTCGTAAAATATAGAAATTTACCATCTGGAGACACGATTGGAGCCACTTCACCATATCTGGAGTTAATATTGGGCCCCAAATTTTCCTTTTCGAGATTGGGCGGAAGATTCTCTGCTACATTGATTTTAGAAACATAGGGAGTTTCGCTGGAAGAAATGCCTATGGCGTCGTATTCTTTCAGCCCTTTATTGAGAGCGTGTACAATCAAAATCTTGACGGCGTTTATTTCTTGCTGTGTTTCTGGAATTAGAATATTCCAAACCCGGCCACTCAGCCTCGGTGCTGGATCGCGGTTTTCGAAGAGTAAAATTTCTGTATTGTCTTTGGTATATCCAAAAACCCGACCGATGGCACCAGGGTTTACGGTTTCTCCAATTATAATTTGCTTGACTTTTATAGCCTTTTCAAAACCAACCTTTATGTAATCTTCTCCAAAACCAGAACCCGTAGGACGCCAACTACACGGCGAGCTTACCGTCTGCGGAAGCACATTGGGTTTATGCAATATCTGTATTGCTCGGCTTTTAGGTGAATAGATTTCATCCACCGTTTCTGACGATTTTTCTAATACCTTACTCGCCCATAATACCTCTTGCGAATAGATAAAATGGCTTATACCTAAAAATAGAAGTATAAAAGCCTTGACCTTCATTTTTTTAAAAAAGATGTACTTAATAAGGTTAGAAACGAAATTTATGAAGTACAAATTTAATTTTTATTTTCATTATTAAAATCTTTAAATGAATAGAAATACCAATTAAAATCTTTTTATTAATTAAATACCTCAAAAAGCTAACAGTGGTATAAATAAAAAACCTCCCGAAGGAGGCTATTTGCAGAAATCATTCCGTATTAAAGTGCCTTTACGGCCGCTGTAAGTTTTGGTAAAACATCAAACACATCTCCAACAATACCATAATCTGCGGCTTTGAAAAACGGTGCCTCTGGGTCTTTGTTTATAACCACAATCACCTTGGAGGAGTTAACACCCGCCAAATGCTGAATAGCACCCGAAATACCGCAAGCGATGTAAAGATTTGGGGCGACTTTCACGCCTGTTTGGCCCACATGTTCGTGGTGAGGTCTCCAATCCAAATCCGAAACCGGTTTTGAGCATGCCGTGGCCGCTCCCAATGCCTCTGCCAAATCCAACAAAGGTTGCCAGTTTTCAGGACCTTTCATACCTCTACCTCCTGAAACCACCAAGTCTGCCTCTGGTAATGAAACCGTCCCGGTGGCCTTTATAGTTTCTAAGACTTTAGAACTCGATGTTAGGCTTCCAGTATCCACAGATGTTTTTTCTACTGAGGCTGTGTTTAAAGATTCCTCTATGGCCAGTACATTCTTTTTAATAGCAATAAACTTCACATCACTGGTAATCGAAGTTTCGGCAAATGCCTTTCCTGTAAAAATACTTCGTTTTACCTTAAAACCACCTGTGGTGTTTGGCAAGTCCACCACATTGCCCACTAATCCGGCCTTTAAAGCACCGGCGGCTCTTGCCATTACGGCATCTGCCAAAGATGATTTTGCAGATATTACTATTTGGGCGGATAAAGACTTTGCAGTTTCTGACAATACTTTGCTGTAAGCCATGATATTTTCAGCCGCCAGATTGGCATCATTCACATGCAAAACCTTGATTGCTCCAAAATTTCCTGCTTTGGCCAGCTCTTCGTCTGAGGCACTTCCAATGGCAAGAACTGTCATTGAACCTCCTATTTGGGCTGCTACTTTTGAGCCATAAAAAATGGCTTCTAGAGATGATTTTTTGAATTGTCCTTCGGCCAATTCGGTATATACTAAAACGCTCATGGTGTTTTTCTTTTTTAAGGTTTTACAAAACTTTAGCTTCTGTTTGCAACAATTTTATCAAAGAACCTGCATCTTCTGCCGATATCATCTTGCATGCTCCTTTTGGTGCTGGCAACTCGTATTTATCTATGGCTGTCAAAGCCTCGGCACTTGGTGCCACTACGGCCAAAGGTTTGGTTCTGGCCGACATAATCCCTCTCATGTTGGGTATTTTCCATTCTGCTATGGGTTCTTGACAACCCAGCACCAAAGGCAAACTGGCTTCCAACTTTTCTTTTCCTCCTTCTATTTCTCTGGCCAAAGTGGCGGTATTTCCTTCTAGTTTCAGCTCCATTACTGGCGAAAACGACGGAATGCCGAGCAACTCCCCTACTATACCATGCACCACGCCTGAGTTATAGTCTGTGGTTTCTCTGCCCATCAAAATCAGATCAAAACCTTTGTCTTTGGCATAATTGGCAATTTCAGAGGCCACAAAAAAGGAGTCGGTAGGTTCGGCATCTATCCTTACAGCATCGTCTGCTCCTATGGCCAAGGCTTTTCTGATTTGCGGCTCGGCATCCGCAAGGCCAACATTTAGAACCGTCAGCGTACCACCTAAGGTTTCGCGTAATTCTACACCACGAGCCAGGGCGTAGTCGTCGTAAGGCCCAATGATGTACTGAATACCTCCCTTGCTAAATTTGGTGTCGTTTTCTTCAAAAGAAATCTTTGAGGTTGTGTCTGGCACACTCGAAATACAAACCAGTATTTTCATAAAGATTGAATTTATATTGTTAATTTTGAAAACCTAAACAATGTACGCATTTATACTTTCGATATAACAATAATAGTATGCATGCATAACAATTACAAATGTAAAAGCTAGAAAAATAGTATGCAAGCCGAACGAATTAATTTTTTATTAGAACAGCTAGAATCAGACCCCACCGACCCTTTCAACTATTATGCACTGGCCATAGAATACAAAGACAATCAGCCAGATAAGGCACTGACGTATTTCAATAAGCTGCTCGCAGATTTTCCGGATTACCTGCCCACTTATTACCATGCAGCTGCATTATTGTTTGAAAATGGGAGCATTTCTGAAGCTGAAGCGACTTATAAATTGGGCATAAATTTGGCAGAAAAGCTAAATAAAGAAAAGACCTTGCGGGAGTTAAAAAGTGCTTATCAAATGTTTTTGGACGAAATAGATGAATAAATATCAAATACTGAAAATAAATTCGCTGGCCGAAAATGCCCCCAAAGTGCTTATCATTTACACTGGCGGCACACTAGGTATGGTTTACGACAACCACACCGGCAGTTTGGTGCCTTTTAAGTTTGAGCAGATTGTTGAAAACATTCCCGAGCTCAACCGGCTCAACCTCGAACTCTGTTTCTTGGCTCTTCCCAAACCGATAGACTCTTCTAATGTTTCGCCCAAAATATGGATTGAATTGGTAGAAATAATAGAGAAAAACTACAGCGATTTTCAAGGATTTGTAATTCTCCATGGCACAGACACCATGGCCTATTCGGCTTCTGCACTGAGTTTTATGATTCAAAACCTCAACAAAACAGTGGTATTTACGGGTGCCCAGCTGCCGATTGGAATTCCGAGAACCGACGCCAGAGAAAACCTCATAACTTCTATCCAGATAGCGGGCTCTACGCTCAACCAAAAATCTATTGTACCTGAAGTTTGTATTTATTTTAATGGGCGACTTTTGAGAGGAAACCGAGCCAAGAAACGCGAAAGCAGCCAATTTGACGCCTTTGATTCAGAAAACTTCCCATATTTAGCTGAAATCGGCGTAAATATAGATTATAACTTTTTGAATATCAGGATCTCGAACGACGAAAACCCTCCGATATTCTACAAAAAGATAGACGACAATGTGGGAATACTGAAACTTTTTCCCGGCATCAACCGAGCTTTTGTTGAGAACTTTTTTAGACAAAAAACGCTGAAAGGAGTCGTATTGGAAACCTACGGCTCGGGCAATGCCCTTTCGGAACCTTGGTTTTTGGAAATACTAGAAAATGCCCTAAAAAATGATATTATCTTACTGAACGTTTCGCAATGTACGGGCGGAAGAGTAATAATGGGCAAATACCAAACCAGCCAAAAAATGAAAGAAATGGGCATCATCTCGGGCTCCGACATGACCTTAGAAGCCGCCATAACTAAGCTGATGTGGGCTTTGGGGAATAGAGATGGTAATTTGGAGATAAAAAAAACAATTGAAAAAGACATTTCTGGAGAGCGAAGTATATAAAACCTCAAGAATTATACTTTACTTTGCATCCCCAAACAGAGAGGTGTCCGAGTGGTTGAAGGAGCTACCCTGGAAAGGTAGTATACGGGTAACTGTATCGAGAGTTCGAATCTCTTCCTCTCTGCCAAAAGCCCTTCCAGTAGTACTGGAGGGGCTTTTTATTGTAAACATAAATCTATCTTGGCCAAGCCTATCTGTATAATGCCTTTTGAGGAGTTTTGAAAATGGGACTATATTAAATGAGAAACACACCATTTTATCTGATTATCCTGTCCATTTCATTATTTTGAATTCAATTCGAGCAGCCTTCCGCTCACTATTTCAAATTCAATATTGGCGATTTTCTATTCAACATCGACGATTTTCTATTCAACATCGGCGTTTTTCTATTCAACATTGGCGTTTTTCTATTCAACATCGACGATTTCCTATTCAACATCGGCGATTTTCCATTCAACATTGGCGTTTTTCTATTCAACATTGGCGATTTCCTATTCAACATTGGCGATTCCTATTCAACATTGGCGATTTTCTATTCAACATCGGCGATTTTTTATTCAACATCGTCGATTCTCTATTCAACATCGGCGATTCTCTATTCGAATTCCACGATTTTCTATTCACATCGGGTGGCGTTCCGCTGTCGATTTTCTTTTGAATTCGAAATAAATCATAAAGAGCTTTTGCTTAAATAATTAAATTTCTATCTTCAAAAAAATCAATTTTATTATATTTACCATACAATTACTTCACGCAGAAAAAACATGATTGACACTTTAAAAAGTAAAGTCAAATCAAAACAGTACTGAATGCCTAATTTGAAAACTGTTTAATACAACATAATGAACAATTGTTCCTTATATTTTCTGTCCAGTCCGTTGTAAAATTTCGCTCATTAAATCTTGCTTGAAACGAAAAAAGCCAAAAGCGAAATTTTGCAGAGGATCATTGGACAGAAAGTGTTTTTTTTGACGGTTGGCCGCTGCCATTCTTTTTTTTCAAAAAAAAAGAATGCCCGCCTGGCAAAGGCACACAAAGTATATCACTTATCGATATCAAAGGATTCTGATTAGTTTATTGCTATTATTAACTGCAATCTTGGCGATGACCCAGAACTAAAAACCCTCGAAGGAAATGTAAAAGTGGCCAAATTTGGTTTAGCTACCAACGAAACATTCAGAGACTCCAATGGACAAAATCAAACCCAAACCGAATGGCACAACATAGTAGTTTGGAGAGGACTGGCAGATTTTGCCGAAAAATACTTGCAGAAAGGCAGTATTTCAAAGAGCCAAACAGCAATCAAAAATAAAATCAGATGTAAGTTTTCATAGTTTAAGACATTCCTATGCCACACATCTGCACGAGAGAGGGACTGACATAAAGCTTATCCAGGAGTTACTCGGCCACAATGATATAAAAACCACCCTTAGATATACACATGTAAGCCAACGAACACTTGAGCATATAAAAAGCCCATTTGATGACTTAAATATTGAAAACCGTTGAGGGAAAGAAAAAAAATATTATTTTTGACAAAATAAAAAAAATAAGTACGCACGCAAAAATTCAACAGTTTATTGAAATAATACAAAACAATCCAAAAACTACTGCATTTTTTGCGTCTATTTATGAGTTAGCTGCCATTATTTTACAACATTCACTAAAAGAAACCATAGAATTTGGAACCTACAAAAAAAGTAATAGCACCTGCAGCAATTAATTCATTAACTGAAGCATTGACAAATATTTATTGGTATAAGTCTGAACTTCGGAGTTTTATAATGAATACTATCAGCGACCCGTCAATTTTATCTAAACTTAATTGGGAGGACTATAAAAGGAACATTGTTTCTTCTCTTGTTAATTTTTTAGCACGACACCAAGATACTTTCCAAAATGACTTATTGAAATTGATGAGCGAAGTTTGTAAGATAAATGACTATTCACACCTTGAGAGAATTGAAGACGGTAAAGAGAAAGCCAAAATAGCTAAGAAATCTGTTGAGGCTTTAAGAGAACAAATTAAAGGACACCAAGATTTACTAGAACAACAAAAACAACAAGAAGAACGTAGAGCAAAGGCTTACGAACAAACATTGCAGGTTAAAGGAGTTCAAGAAAAGCTTGAGGAAATCAAATTACAATTTTATACACTTGTTGGTTCAGACAATCCACAGACAAGAGGTTTTCAACTTGAAAAAATTATAAAAGACCTTTTTGCCCTATTTGACCTTGATCCTAAAGCTGCCTTCAGAATTACTGGTGAACAAATTGATGGTGGATTTACTTTTGAAAATGTTGATTTTTTATTTGAGGGTAAGTGGCAGCAGGAGTTGGTAAGTATTCAAGACTTAGATGCATTTAGTGGCAAGTTGACAAGAAAACTTGACAATACACTTGGACTATTTCTTTCCATAAACGGTTTCTCTGACGATGCTGTTAAAGCACATTCAACAGGAAGGCGTCTTATGATATTGATGGATGGCTCGGATATTATGGGTGTTTTAGAAGGACGTATTGATTTGCTACAACTTCTTCTAAGGAAACGTAGACATGCTTCACAGACAGGTAATATTTATTTAAGACTTCATGAAATTATTACAGGAGGATAAAAAATATAACGGCAGCTAACATCGGTTTTGCAAAAGTTGGGCAGATGTATAAAATTCAACTTTAGTAATTCTAATTTACATTTGTACAAAATTGAAACATACGAATTCTAAACCCCAACCTTCGCAAAGCCGAGAACCGTTGTGTGCAACTGTAAAAATCCGTATCCGTAACATTTAGACATTTAAAAAAATAAAAAAATATGGCCGACAATAACGACAACAATAACAACCAAGGGCAAGGACAGCAAAGTCAACAACAACAGCAAACTGTTAAACCGTCCGAACAGCCTGTTAGGCAACCCATGAGAGATACAACTACTTATGAGGAAAGAGGGCTTGACCTATCAGAACTAACGAAAAAATAACAACAACAACAGAAGTGCCAATTATTAAAATGTTTAAGGCATTTTTGAAGTTTGTTTTTCTTTTATCGTGACTTGCTTCACAAGCAGTTATAGCATTTTGCAACCCAAAAACACGTAATCTTAAATACTGTAATGTATTTTCGTTTTTGTCGTTTTTGACAATATCGTCATGTAACATATTTGAAGGTTTTGAACCACTTAAAGCGACTTTCTTTAAATAAAGTGACTCAAACAAGTAATAACATGACAAAAAAATTACAATTTCTTCAAGACAAGCAAACCAAAATAATTTCGGATTGCTTTTAGCTTGTATTTCAACTAAAATATAACCAAAAATACCGACAAAAACAGGGAATAAAACCTGCAACAAAGATGTTGACTTGTTTGTAATTATAGTTTCTGTTTCATGGTAGCTTTTTAACAGTTCAGTCGCATCCGCTTTTAAATTAACTAACGTGTTCTCGGAGGCGAGATACAATAAATCCTCGTTTAGTGCTTTCATATTTTTTTTATTTTAAATTTAAGACTTTATTAACTTGCTGACAAGTATAATTAAAAACTGGTAATATATAGATTTCAGCAACCAAATAGAATAAAAACTTGAATGACTTTTGGAATGCTTCTTGAGCTTCCTTACTTGACTTGTATTTTGACATTTTTATAATATATTTGACTAAAATTAAACGTTAAATGAACAAAAACAGCAGCACACAACATCATATTGGCAAGAGTACGGCTGACGGAAGTTATTTAGCTTTTGGAATACTATTTAACACTTGTAAGTAACTGAATATTAGTATTTCAAATTCCGTATCCTCGCCAATATGTGTACGTTGTGTGCAATTTTAAAGGACAGTGAAAGTAGAAGAATTTAATATTAACAAAGGCCTTTACATTTTCGAGTTTGACGACTTTGAGACTGAATTTCATAGCCACCCGACAGTTGAAATTATTATTGCAAAAACAGGCGACTTTAATCTATGGACAGACACCGAAAGTCATAATAATTTGAAATTTGCAATTATCTCGGCAAATCAGAGACACAAACTTTCTTCGACAAACTGTGAACTCAAAATCATAATGATTGAACACCACAACAAACTTGTTGTTGATATTTTGAAATTCGCTGACGTTGATTTAAGTAACGGATATTATTTACAATCAAAACTTGAGAAGGTAGCAATTCAAATAGATAATTTGGTTCAAATAATACGTAGAGGACAAGCATTGAATGAATATGATTACCGTATTTCTGAGACAATTGAATACTTAAACCAAAATGCATTGGAGTATGACTTGATGATAAAAACACTTCGAGCAATCACAAACCTTTCTGAAAGCAGACTTTCACACCTCTTCAAATCAAATATTGGCATATCACTAAAAAAATATCTTATCTGGTCTAAGTTAAAGTCAACTATCAAAAATCATTTATACAGCAATGACGACTTATTTTCAGCTTTGATAAAAAGCGGATTTTATGACCAACCACATTTTAGTAAGAGTTTTAAAAGTATGTTAGGTGTTAATCCTTCAAAAGCATACAATAGCAGAAACTTACAAGTTTAACAGAAACCGAGTTCATACCTTTGTGATTATTTCTAAAAAAATGACAATGACTGAAAAAATAAGACCTGTGGTAAAGTCGGATATAAACGACCTAAAAATAGTTGTTGATTCTAGTGAACTCTTTCCATCTGAATATTTAGATGAAATGATTTCTGATTACTTCAACAATCCAGAAACTCAAGACATTTGGTTTACCTACATTGATAAAAATAAACCAGTTGCTATTGGGTATTGTGTGCCCGAAAAACTAACTGACGGGACGTATAATTTATTAGCAATTGGCGTTTCTCAAGACGTTCAAAGAAAGGGTATAGCAAGTCAAATGATGAATTATATTGAACAACAACTTAAGCAAAAGGGCGGTAGAATACTAATTGTTGAAACTTCAAGTGACGATGCTCAAATTGGTGCAAGACAATTTTATCATAAAATCGGCTACACCCAAGCAGCAGTTATTAAAGACTTTTGGAAAGATGGTGAAGACAAAATAGTTTTCTGGAAACGAATTTAATTAGCTGATAAAAACTGCACACAACAGCGGTTTGGCATAATGGCGGGTTCAGTGCTTCGTATGAAAGTTTTGTTGTAGGTTCAAGTTCATTTCTTCGATTGAACTTTTGTGCTAAAAATCCGCCACTACGCCAAGCCGCAAAACGTTGGCGGTAAGTTTATAAATAGACCCCATGACAAACATAAAGGAGACAATTTTAAACATTCAATATCAATACAGCCGACTTTTTAATTTAGGGTTTAACAGAAAAAAATACAGTTGCATTTCGACAAGCGACAAACTTTGGGCAGAAAATACATCTAAAAACACATATTTGGCAATATTTTCAACCCTATTTTCATGCGGACTTCTGTTTACTGGACTAATTGAAGCTTTTGGAAATAAAGTCGATATAAATTTAGAGTTTATTCTTGTGTTTTTTGTCGTTCATGTTTTTGTTGGACTTTTAGGACTTCGACAGTTTTTATGGCTAATTAACGGCAGACAAGAACTGACAATTGAAAATGAAGTTTTAACTCTGACAAAAAAAGGTACTTTTCTAACAAAGCCCAAAGTCTATTCGCTTGATGTGATTAAAAATTTGAGAGTAGGAATTGACGAAGACAGCATGACACTTTTTGAGAAAATTCAATGTAACATTGGAATAAATCGTAAAGTTATTTTTGGACATATTCTCGGACAAATATTATTCGAGTATCATGGACAGACAATTAAAATTTTTAACGACTTGGACAAAAACGAAAGACAAGAACTATTAACAGAAATAACTCGACGGAAATAAAACCTACCGCCAACATGGGTTTGTGGCAAGTGGGGGCTGACGGAAGTTATTGAACATTAGTAATTCTTTTGTACTTTTGTTTCGGTGGACGGAAACCCATTAAACATTTGTAAGTAACTTAACATCAGTAATTTATATCGGCAGACGTTCGGGCGAACGAGTTTCAAATGCCTCACCTTTGGGTAGCTGCAAAATGTTAGCAATAATTAAACGACACTTCTCAATGACAAAAAAGACGACAATTTTAATAGGTTTCATTGGACTTAAATTCTTGCTGCAATTTTTACTATTAAGTAGTGAGTATGACTTGCAACGTGACGAATATTTACATCTTGACCAAGCAAATCATTTGACTTGGGGTTATCTTTCGGTTCCACCCTTTACTTCTTGGACATCGTACATTATTCAATTACTTGGCAATTCAATTTTTTGGATTAAGTTCTTCCCTGCCTTGTATGGGGCATTGACAATTTATATCGTTTGGAAAGCCATAGAAGAATTAAATGGAAATCTGTTTGCATTGATTTTAGGTGCAACTTGTGTTTTATTTTCTGCACTTTTGCGACTAAATACTTTGTATCAGCCCAATTCTTTTGACGTACTAAGTTGGACTGTTTTATACTTTATATTGCTAAAATATATCAAAACATATGATTTAAAATGGCTGTATATAGGAGCAACAGCATTTGCCATAGGCTTTTTAAATAAGTACAACATTGTTTTTCTATTGATCGGACTTGTACCCTCATTGTTGATTACAGAACACAGGAAAATATTTTTAAAACCCACTTTATATTTTGCCATTTTATTAGGTTTGGTTCTGATTTTACCAAATCTTGTATGGCAATACCACAATAATTTTCCGGTCTTACACCATTTAAAAGAATTGGCAGAAACTCAATTAGTAAATGTAAATAGATTAGATTTTTTGAAAAATCAGTTGCTCTTTTTTTTAGGTTCACTAATGGTAATCTTTTCATCATTTTATGCATTTCTTTTTTATAAACCCTTCCAAAAATATCGGCTTTTCTTATATGTAATAATCTTTACTTTAATGGCTTTTCTTTACTTTAAGTCAAAAGACTATTATGCTATTGGTATTTACCCCATTTACATTGCTTTTGGCTCTGTTTACCTTTCAGATATTTTAAAAGATGGTTGGAGAAAATATTTACAGACCTTTGCAATTGCAGTTCCCTTACTATTATTTATTCCAATTTATAATGTTGGGTTTCCAAATAAAAGCCCAGAATACATTATTCGGCATTCAGAAAACTACAAAAAATTAGGTTTACTGCGTTGGGAAGACGGCAAAGACCATGCATTACCACAGGATTTTGCCGATATGCTCGGTTGGAAAGAACTAGCACAGAAAGTTGATAGCGTTTATGTAAGTTTACCAAAGAAAAACAATACGCTTATTCTATGCGATAACTATGGACAAGCAGGGGCAATAAATTTTTATACAAACCAAAAACTACGAGCAGTTTCATTTAATGCTGACTACATAGATTGGTTTGATTTATCTAAATACTATGACAACTTAATCCGAGTAAAGGAAGCAGAAGAAGTAAGTGCCGAATTACAAGAAACATCGCAATTTTTTCTAAATTCCACCCTTGCAGACTCAATAACGAATCAAAATGCCAGAGAATTTGAAACGGGGATATTTGTTTTCAAAGGGGCGAAAATCGACATTAGACAAAGACTTAAAGATGAAATCAGCGAAAAGAAAAATTACCGCTAATACCGCCCCCTTCATAAACCATTTTCATTCTTCCAATCTATCCAAAAAGTTATTTTTAACCACTACCTTGGCTTGAAAACAGCATCTGGTATTGATCTATTTTTGAGGATATTCCAAAACAAAAATGGACGATAGAATTTTAAAATACTCGTTTACAGCTGCGTTGCAGAAGTTTTTGGGCTATATTTGTAAAAGCAGTTTCTTCATATACTACGATTGGGCTGAAGTCTAACCGACACCGGTAATAACACAAAAACAATGCAAGAAGTACTATTTGACTTTATATCAAAATACATTTCATTGACCGATGAAGAAAAGAACGCACTCGATGCTTTGGATATATTTCGGTCGGTAAAGAAAGGGACGATTTTGCTCGAAGAGGGTCAAAAGTCGAAAGATAGCTACTTTGTTCTAAAAGGATGCATTAGGAAATATTATGTCATAGATGGCGAAGAAAAAACCACGGCTTTCTACACAGAAATGGAAGTTTTGACACCGCATTGTGTAACAAGTAAAACGCCATCAGAATATTATGTAAGCTGCATAGAAGACAGTATAATCACGGTTACAAACCCAGAGATGGAAGTAGAAACCAATAGCAAATTTCCAAAATTTGAAATAATGTGTAGGGTATTGTCTGAAGAATTGCTGGCCAAGCAACAAATAGACTTTGACGAGTTTAAGACCTCATCGCCCGAACAACGCTATCTCAACTTAATACAAAAAAGGCCAGATCTCATCCAGCGTGTGCCACAACACCAACTGGCGAGCTATCTCGGCATTAAACCTCAATCATTGAGTAGGCTTAGAGCTCGAATTGTCGAAAAAAAGATCTGAGAATCATTTCTTAACTTAAGTGAACAAGTCGTAGTATCTGGTCAATCTACCTTTGCCGTATCGTTTAACATCAATTAAAACAGATATGATAAAGAAAATTTTAGGATTGGCCTTGACCCTACTGATGGCAGACACGCCTCAGATAAATGCCCAAAATACCCTGCAAGACAGTACCTACAAAAAATGGTTTGTTGGGAGTTCGCTCTTGATGTTCGGAAATTTCGATAAAACGAACAATCCTGAGTATATACAATTGAATGCTGGATACAGGCTAACAGCCAAAGATGTTCTTCAAGTTAGATTTAAAAGGTCTATTTATGCTTGGCCAATAGGCATTCCTTTTGGCCCGTCGTTTGACGCTCCCGGACTAAACTATCCCGGACATGCACGCATTCTTGCTCCTCAAATAGGCTACCAGCGGTTTTGGTGGAAAGGCGTCTACACATCTCTTTATGCCCTGAATGCCTTTGAAAAATACATGGATGAGAATAAGAAAAAGATTGGAAATGGCTATACGCTATATCTGGACTTCTATTTGGGTTATCAGTTTAAGTTTTTCAAAAACCGTTTCTTTTTCGAACCAGCTATTGGCATTAGTTATTGGCCTCTACGAACCGATGTTCCAGCATCTTTTAAAGCAGTAGAGCAAAAATGGAATAACTATTTTATTCAACCTGGACTTGACTTTGGATTTAAGTTTTAATCTTAAAAAGTAAAAGAAACTCTCAGCTGGCCTTTCAGAGATTGGTTTTGTACACTTCAAACCTTTTTTTGGGGCCAACTTAGGATCAGAAATTATTGAAGAAGGCAAAGGCCTATTTGCTTTCTTAACTTAAGTGAACGATTGTAGGTCTATCACCAATTTACTTTTGCAGAATCGTTTTATATCAATGACAAAAATTATGAAAAAGAAAATTCTATGGTTCGGCATTGCCCTCACCCTGGTGGGCAGTTTACAAGTACATGCACAATATGACAAACAAGACAGCACGCATAAACGCTGGTTTATTGGAAGTACTGTATTTTTATTGGGCAATTTGGCTCCTACAAATCCGCCAGACTTTGCACAAGTTAATTTCGGCTATCGTATTACAGGCAGAGACGTAATCACCTTAGAACCAAAAACTTGGAAATATGCTTGGCCAAATGGTATTCACCCATTTTTTAACAAATCTTATGGAAAGCCAGAAGAAAAATTCCCGGGTTATGTTCGTGAAGTCGGCATGTCGGTGGCTTATCAAAGATTTTTATTGAAAGGATTATATGCCGAATTGAATATAATGCCCACTTGGCAAAAATTCGTGGATGAGGAAGGCAAAAAACTTGACAATGGATTTCAGATTTTCAATACTTACCGTGTGGGCTATCACATCAAGCCTTTTAAGGACAGGTTTTATATTCAACCATCCGTTGCAATTACGCATCGTGCTTATCACACCAAATTACCCAACGAATTTAAAAAGTTGGACGATAAATGGTCAAAGTTTGTCATTGGAGAGCCTGGGTTTCATTTTGGTTTTAATTTTTAATTCATGAAAACTAAAAAAGCACCAGAAAATACACTGGAGGACATCAAAGTCGGTGTAAAACCGAAGCTGGCCGCTCTTTGGGCAAGTTTTATGTTTCTGTATGTCTATGTTGATTATTTCGCCCTATATATGCCAAATAAAGTAGAGCAAATTCTGAAAGGGAGAGTGTTTGTATTTGATATTACACAGGAGTTTGTTTTGACAGCATTCACCTTGGTGAGTATTCCGGCACTTATGATTTTCCTTTCTATTACCCTGCCTGCCAAGGCAAACCGCTGTACAAATATCATTGTTGCCGCTTTGTATATTCCCTTTACTTTGTTTAATTTGACAGGCACTACTTGGATGCACATGGTGTATGGTGCATGGGTAGAAGTTATTCTTCTTTGCCTAATTCTCCGTTACGCATGGAAATGGCCGCGGACTGATTAGATGAAGAGCAAATTAACGAGAAAATTTATGAATACCAGTAGTGTTAAATCTTTACCACAAAATGACAATTCGCATAAAGTTTACAACGAAAGCTACATGAAAATCAATGTGGGAGGTAAATTAGACTATTTTTCAAGAAAACCGGGTACACTTTTTTTAATTGACGGTTTGGGTGCGGCATTGACTACCCTTTGCTTATTTTTAGGACATCACTACGGCTATTTTGGCATGCCAGCGTATATTTTGAAGTACTTGTCAGTAATTGGTTTGTTTTATTGTGCTTACTCTATGTGTTGTTACTTCCTGCTTAAAGACTGTTGGACAGTCTTTTTAAGAATAATCGGTGTTGCTAACTTTTTGTATTCTATCCTGACAATGACTTTGATATATTCTTTTTATGAGGACTTAACACCAATGGGATTGATATATTTTTTAGGAGAAATTCTGCTCATATTATTCTTGGTAGGCATTGAGTTAATTGTAGCAAATATGATGAGTAAAAAGAAGTTTAATTTTTAGTAATATTGTCTTAGAATGGCAAAATAGTGTTAAAAAGCAGTAAAGACAGCAAGAACACAAACCGTAGAAACGTTTTTTTGCAAAAGCCTGTGGCAATGTTCGTCTTGAGTAATTTGGAATTAAAATTACCACTCTAAAAAAGCATGAAAATGTGAAAACCGATTTCAAGGAACACCCGATTACAATTGATTGATGAAATTTGACAAGTATTTTCCGACAGAACAGCTGAAACCCTACATCAAATATTATGTAGTTTCGGAGTGTTTATTAGAAAATGAGTATAAAGTTTTCCCTTCGACTGGGCTTGTGATTGGATTTCAATACAGAGGACAACTCGCGACAATTCATCAAGGAACCACAAACAAACTAGCCTCCGCGGGTATTACAGGAATCACTGACGGCTATAAAGTATTCAAAAATTGTGATGGTATAGGCACAATCTTGATTTATTTTACTGAAATTGGTTTTACGAATTTTGCTTCACATCCTGCCCACGAACTCTTTAACTTAAGTCTTTCTCTCGACCATGTCTTTACCAGAAACAGCGTAGCAGAAGTAGAAGAAAAATTGGTAATGGCTGCTACAGACAAAATGCGTATCAAAGTAGTTGAACAGTTTTTGATATCTCAACTCAAAGGAATTAAAACCGACAAATTAGTTGTTGAGGCCGTTAAGCTCATTTACCAAAGCAATGGAAATATCCGCATCAGAGAACTCAACGAAAAGTTGTCTATTAGTCAGAGTCCTTTTGAAAAACGATTTAGAAAGGTAGTGGGCACAACAGCCAAAAAATTTGCTTCAATCGTTCGTTTCAATACGGTTCTTGACCATCTGAACACCTCCAAATCTTTAACTGAAATCTGCTACGAAAACAATTTCTTTGACCAAGCCCATTTCATCAAAGATTTTAAACAGTTTACAGGCGATACTCCAGAAAATTTCAAACGTTTTTTGTAGAAAAACGTTTTTTTACAATTACGGCTTCTCTAAGCATTGCAACTTTGCATTATAATCTTAATGGTTACGACATCGACAAGTTAAAGCATTGTAGGTGTTAAAAATCAATTCATCATTTCAAAGCAAAGAAAATATGTTTACGGTAGAACAAATTCAAGCCGCTCACCAAAAAGTAAAATCAGGTGCAGACTTCCCTAACTATATCAAAGAAATCAAATCAATGGGCGTTACTCATTATGAGGCGTATGTACAAGATGGTCATACTGACTATCACGGAGGAAAAGACTATACCGCCACTGTGCCTGCCAAGTATGAGCCGTTGATAATTGCTGACACTTCAAAAATAGAAGAATTTAAGGCAGAATTATTGGCACATCAACATGGAAAAACAGACTATCTTACTTTTATCAAGATGTGTGCAGAAACGGGCATTGAAAAATGGGAAATCTGTATGGACAAAATGACGTGTACGTATTTCGATAAGTCAGGTGGTGAAGTTTTAATTGAGCAAATTCCCCAATAAAAGGGGATTTTGCCCAGTTTTAGAACTCTTCTCGTTTTCTTTCCAAGTACTTATCTATTACTTCCAGGCAATCGTTTAAAGCGGGCAATTCAATATTGCTTACTTTAGCTTTATCGTCCCAATGTCTTAGTTTTATACTCTCTTCAAAATAAGGTTCGGTTTCAAACGCAAAGGCTTCGGTTTCACTCATAATGCCGCCCTGAAAAGTCATAGTTTTTTTGCTAGCATCGGAAAGACCCTCAAAATAGTCAGTATTTTTGTAACAAAGGTATCTTTTTGCCGAAACATGATTTTCTACAACGGCTTGGATTCTTTCAGAAAAGCCCCTCTCCTTGAGCCAGGCTTTTGCCACTCCTTCGTGATTTTCTCTGCCATAAACTTCCATTGCATTTTCTTGGCCGATGTCAAGTAAATGACCGATGTCATGCAGAAAAGCTGCTACCTGCATTTCCAGCGATTCTTCATCACTGATGGCCAGCATTAGGCTTTGAGCAGCGTGTTCAAATTGGCTAACTTTTTCACCAAAATATGCGTCTCCACCATTTTTGAAGAACAAATATTTTATTTCTGATATGATAGTTTTATTTGATTTTTTCATGTTTTCTAAGTAGTTATTTTTAACGCCAAGACACAAAGATTTTCGCAAAATTCGCTAAGGTCTTCTAGGCTATTAGACGCTCTCTTTGCGTCCTTTGCATGCATTTCTCTCTGCGACATTTGCGTTTAATTATATATTAAAAACAGAGTACTAATAAGAAAAACGGAGCAGACGCTCCGTTTTCTATTCATTTCATTTTTAACTCTATAAACCAAATCTATGATGCGTGCTTATTTCAAGATCCAAAGCAAGTCGTTGATATCATCCTTTCCTCCGAATTGGCTTGCCAAGGCTGCCTTATAATTTGTGGCGTTTGTAGTTCTTTCAGACAAAGGATATTGCCAACGCACGGCTATTCTGTTCGAGTTTCCGTTGCCCACTCCTTGGTAGAATTTAGGGAAACCCGTACGTCTCCAGTTGAAATACGCCTCCATGCCCGAGTTCATAAAGAATGCCAAGTATTTCTGGGTCAATATTTTCTCTAATCCCGCCACACCAGCTTCGTATTTGACATTGGCTTGACCAATATAATCTGCCATTTTAAAATCGATATTGAAGGTTCTGGCATCTGCGGCATCTCTGCTACCGGTTTTTGAATACGTCATGGAATTTGACCCGTCTTTTATACCGTAAAAATCCATAGAAGCTGATATGCCTTGGTTATACCATTTTTCGGCATCGGCAGTAGCCCAACCTCTGTTTACGCCTTCGGCAATGTTGAAACACATTTCAGGATATCCCACGATAAAGGTATTTTCTCCAACGTAGTTAGAGTAATAACGTTTACGGTTTTGGAAAGAATAAACACCCGGAGCGAAGTCCGAACCATTGTTAACACCCGCCTTAGAGCTCATGTCGGCCAAGTCTTCGCCTGCCTCCGCACCTGCATAGGCACTGAAATCTGAAGCCAATTTACCAGCCTTCAAAGCCCCACCTGCTGGCTCACAAGTTACCATTACACGTGGGTCATTTCGTTCTGTCAAACGCTCCACATAAGCCTTGGACATGTTTTGACGGGTAGCATCAAAGCCAAAGTTATCCGGATTGGAAGGGTACTTGTTATAAAGATTAGACACAAACTGAAGACTCTCAGCATTTGAGGCAAACAAAGGATATTTGGTAGGATTAGATACGATGGCGGCAAATTTGGCTTTAATACCTAAGTCAGCATCTGCCTCTTTTTTGCTCAAACTCACGAGCATTCTTAAATGAAAAGCATTCACAGCTTTTTGCCATTTTTTCAAATCTCCACCATAGTAAAAATCACCTGTGAGTGTTTGATTTCCTTTGGCGATAAGCGTCGCAAACTCTGCATTTGAGTCTTCCAACAACTTCAAAATCTGCACATACACTTGTTTTTGTGTATCATATTTTGGATTCAAATTTTCAATACCCTTTAGCGACTCGCTCATAGGCAAATCCCCTACTCTCTTCGACATTTGATCATAGAAGAACGCTCTAAAAAACTTACCTGCGGCAGTATAAGGATTTACAGCATCTGCACCCAACTTAATGGCCTCTTCTTCCATTTTTACCACATTTTTCAAAGTCATAAAATGATCTGGAGCGGCTGTCCAAGTGTACTCATTGGTAGCGTAGTAGTTGTAGTTTGACAGATAAAACTGATTCCAACGCATTTCGGCACTGAACGGACGACCCGTGTTGTTGTACATATCAGCTTCTATTCCTTGCAAAACCAAAGAAGCAGGAACACTTACTGGGCTGTTGGGATTTACCTCCAACTCTTCGAAAGTTTTTTCGCAACTCATGCCGAATACCATCAGCAGTGACAACAAAACTATATTTAATTTATTTTTTAACATATCCTTTAATTTTAAAAATGAAAACTGGGCTTTTTAGAATTTAATCGCAACGTTTACACCATATCTACGTGTTGAAGGCGTCTGTGTACCAGAGCTTCCGCCGCTCAAATATTGGTTAAGGTCGATGTCTTTTTTCTCAGCAAAATAGAATAAATTACGGCCCACCAATGAAACCGAAACGTCCTGGAAGGTTTTGCCCAACATGCCTTTCGGCAAAGAATATCCGATAACCAACTCTCTCAACATGCCAAACGAGCGGCTCATCAAGTTACCTTCGTCTGAGTTGTAGTATCTACTTACCCAGTCTTGTAGGTATTGCTTTGTTGTATTTGGAGAGTAGGTCAACTCACTGTAATTGGTCACTTTTCCGTCTAAATCAAACTTCAAAGCCGAAGTACCGTTGATCTGAACACCTTCACCTACATAAGATTTAACACCCAAATAATCCTGATAACGAGCCTCGCCCATGGCACCAGTTACTAGGTCAATGTGACGACCACCTCTAAAAGTTTGTTTTTGGATATAATTAGACAACACCCCACCAATTCTTCCGTCAAACTGGAAACCCAAAGTGATGTTTTTGTATGAAAACTTGTTGTTGATACCAAATACAAAATCAGGATTCATATTGCCCAAGTATTGATTTACTGGTGCGTATATTGGTCTTCCTGAAGCATCGTTGATGATCTGGCCCTCTGGCGTCCTTACAAAGGCTTTACCGTAAAACTTATCAACTCTATCTCCTACTTTCAAGAAAGTATTCAAGTTATCCACGCCCGGATAAATCTCTGTCAATTTCTCTTGGAAAGTTGAGTAGTTGGCAACTATGTCCCAGTTAAGCCCATTTGATTTTTTCAAAGGCGAACCCGTAATGGCAATCTCCAATCCTTTTTTCTGAGTTTTGATACCATTTACCAAAGCCGAAGTATAACCTGTGGTACTAGAAATAGGCAAGTTGAAGATTTTTGGACCTTCGTCAGACACAAAATATGTAGCGTCTAAACCAATTCTGTTTTGTAATACTCTGAAATCCAAACCAATCTCTTTTTGAGCAGTGGTAGAAGGCTGAATATTCGGATTGGTCAAAGTATTTGAATAATAGGCGGCCGTTTGGTTGTTATATGCAAATGGCGTAGAATAAGCTGCCGAGTTTTGGTAAGTAGGACCATCATAAGGCGAGAAATATTGGTCACCATAACTAAGAGGATATGAGGCAAAAGGCGTAGCCCCAATACTCGACTGCGTAAGACCGTCCTTTACATTGGCATAAGATGCTCTCAGTTTCAAGAAAGAGACAAACTCTGGTAACTTCACATAATCAGTAAGGGCAGTAGCTACCGAAACCGATGGATAAAAGAAGGTATTGCTACCCGCTGGCAATGTTGAAAGCTTGTCTACTCTTCCGGTGGTAGAAAGTGTAGCAATGTTTTTATAAGAAAAGTCAGCCGAATAATATGCCGAATTCACTCTCATATCTGAGTTGAAATTGTACATTTTCACCGGATTGGCCGAGTTACTGAAATTGTATAAACCCGGCACGTTTAGGTAATCTGTTTTACCAAACAAGGAGTTGTATTCAAATGTCCTAACGTTTCCGCCTAACCAAACTTTGGTGTTGAAGTCCTTCACGATGTCTTTGTCAAACCTTACCAATATGTCGGTATTGTTTTCAAAAAGATTTCTGCGGTCCTCTGAATAGTCGCCTCTTCTTTCGTCACGGCCATAGCTACCCGCACTGTAAGGCAATTTTTCGGTACGCAATAAATTCCAAGTGGTTACTTGCGAACGGAGCATCACGTCCAAGAAATCTGTAAACTTGTAAGTAAGAGCAGTTTGACCGACGATATCGGTTTTATAATGACCCCTCAACCACTCGTAACTCATAAAATAAGGATTGTTATAGCGTTGATATTCGGCATAAATCTGCTGAACACCCTCTTTGCCTGGCTGCCAATAGTTACGCATATCGTCCACATCCCAGTCAGCCGCACCCCAAAGCACCATGTTGTAGATAATGGAGTTCGGACCGTAGTTTACGTCAGGAATATTTGGCGTGTACTGTCTGTTGTATTGAAGATTCGACTCAAACTTCAGTTTTTTCGTAAAATTATAATCGGCCGCTACATTGAAATTGGTGATGTTCAACTTCGTGTTTGGCGTGATTCCTTTCTGGAAAATATGAGAAGTAGAAAAACGCAAATTGTGTTTTTCACCTGTCGAAGAAACAGAAAGATTGTTGGTGGCCAAAACACCTGTTTCCAAGAATCTCGTCAGGTTGTCTTTACCACGAGCCACCCAAGGCGTAGGGATTCTTTTGCCAGTTGCTGGGTCGATAGGCGAATCGTACTGAGTAATTGGTTGCCCTTCAAACTTTGGACCCCAACCGCCGTCATAGTCGCCGTCGTTGAGTCCGCCGCCTTTGCCATCTACAAATGAATACTTGCCGTGATCGCCCG
Source organism: Leadbetterella sp. (assembly GCA_035299025.1). Taxonomy (GTDB): domain Bacteria; phylum Bacteroidota; class Bacteroidia; order Cytophagales; family Spirosomataceae; genus Leadbetterella. The sequence goes on along the minus strand of DATGXK010000007.1, from coordinate 532,328 downwards.
GGCCATACTCGTCTTGTACTTTTGGAATGGCATAAAATCCTTGGTCAGCCATGGTTGATGAATTAAAATCAACCGAGAAACCTCTCTTATCTTTTGAGCCTCTTTTGGTAGTAATCAATATCGCACCGTTTTTACCTCTAAATCCGTAAAGAGCTGATGCCGAAGCTCCTTTCAATACCGAATACGTTTCTATGTCGTCAGGGTTTACATTCCAAGTGTCTGAGTTTACAGGTACGCCGTCTATTACAAACAGTATATCTGAGTTTCCTCTCAACTGAATGTTGGGTTTTCTAAGAAGTTCTGGTTGCATTCCTATGGTCAAACCGGCCACTTTACCCACCAATGCACTTACGGCATTCGGTTCGCGGGCTTTCACCGTCGAGGCACCATCAACAGTTTGAATCGCCACACCGATTCTTCTGGCGTCCTTCTTGATACCCAAGGCCGTCACCACCACTTCCTGAAGCGACTTGGTGTCTTCGGTCAAACGAATCTCTATCTGAGATTGAGACCCAACGGTGATTTCTTGGCTATTGAAACCAATAGAAGAAAGTACCAAAACGCTGTTTTTGTTAGGCACAGAAAGTTTAAATGCTCCATTGGCATCTGTAGTAGTACCGCTTCCAGTACCTTTGATAAGGATACTTACGCCAGGAATCACTTCGTTTTTCTGATCTTTAACGCTACCCGAAATAGCGATTTGGGCAAACGAAACCGCCGAACCAAGCAGCAGCAAAAAGGCGAGCGTAAGTTTTTGGAAATTGAGAAAGTGTAAAAGTCTTTTTTTCATAAATGAAGACATTTTGGGTTAAGTAAAAAATTCACGCCGCAAAAGTCTGCATCTAATATTAACTCAATGTTGTGGATGGGTTTGTTTACCGAAACGTAATTTGGAACCTGATTTACTAATAATTTATTAATCGAAACATGAAGATTTCGTCACAAACTACCTTGCCATTTGCCTTTAGACCAACGCAATCCACTTCAAAAAAGCACCCATAAACAACTCAATATTAATTCTTTAAACCAACACCAATCGAAGAAAAAAGTCAGGGCGGCTTTCGGTAAAACCGAAACCGGGCTATCCGCTCCCGCTTCCCTCCTAAGGTCGGGAGAGCTCCGCTACTATCCCTGCCGCAAATCGGAACACATGAGAGGAAAAATATTGAAATGAGAGGGCATCAGAAATTGAAATATCGGAGAAAAGAGAAATATTTAAACCCCTAAACAATACAAAAAGTACTCACTCCTAAGTACAATAAAAAATGGCAAAAACACAAAACAATACAAAAAGTACTACTATTTTTGCGTCTATTTATGAGTTACCAGCAAGGCTAAAACGACAGACAACAAAAAAATGAATTACAACTTTTTCGCAGACAAAGCAGACAAATTGGAAATTCTTGAATTCATTTTCAAAGAAACAGACCTGCACATTTACGACTTAAGTTCACCACACGGACAAGAGATTTGTCAATACAAAACAGTTCAAGAAATATCATCAAAGTTTGACTTTGAAAACGGAGATAAATTTGCTTTAACCTTTCAACTTTGGACACCACGACATAAAGGTAAACTATTATTCAGAAAAATTGACCTTGACCCAAAACATTGCAAAGGACATACGTTTCGTTATTCGACAGAAGGTTGGGGACTTATTCAATTATATTTTGGTGGAATTAAAAACTATGAACTTAACCATTCTCACATCGGACATTTTAACGAGAAAGAAGCATTGAAATGGGAAGAAACAAATAAAGTAAACGGACTTGTAAGTTCATGGGATTGGACAGAAATTCAAGCGACATCCAGAAAATTAAAGTATCAAATTCACAATAAACTGGCGACAAGAAAAATTGAAAGTTTTGGAATTTTATCTGGAGCTGACAAACTTGAAACACAAGGAATAAAACTAAGATGAAACAACAACGGACAGAAAGCCCAGCTGGTAACAGCCGTTTTGCAAAAGCGGGGGGGGTCGTGCTTCTATGACAGTGAAGTGCTTAATCCAAGCTTTGTGCATCTAATGAAGTTTAGTGCTAAAAATCCCCGCCTTCGCAAAGCGGCAAAACGTTGGCGGTAATTTTAGAGAGACCCTACTACAATGACAGAAAAAGCGAAACAATTAATAATAGATTTTAAGAATAACGGTTGGCAGACACCAAACCTTTATGAACGTTTATTTGACTTAACTACAAACTCAACTGACACATTTTATTTTGCAACAGAATACCTTAAATCTTTTGACAAGAATGCAACAATTTTCAACGACATTTTAAGCTACATTGACAAATTCCAATTTGCTGACCTTATTAATTCTGCATTAGAAATTCTAAAAAAACAAAAAAACGAAAATGCTGAAAGCGTAATTGAATATGCAAGTTTGCAGTTCCCAGAGTTGTTGCACAACTATTTGGAGCTTATATTTGAATTAAAGCCAAACGAAAGAACTTACTATGCCGACTACCCTTGGAGAAATTTATCTAGTGATAGAACTCAAATCTTTAAAGAAAAACTTATAAGTTCGGAAACCAATATTACTGACAAGCAAAAGCTATTTAGATGTTTGTTAGAAACAAGAAATTTAGAAACTATCAATTTTGCTTATGGCTATGCTCTAACCAATAAACTTTTTGATAACGAGAACTTAGAGGACTTTTTAGTGGCTCATTTAGAACTTGTTGGGTTTACAAAGCGGAATGACAATATAGAAAATTATTGCCAAAGTATTGTAAGACATTTTAGCTTCAACAAAAACTATTTTTCAGATGACAGACCAATTCACATAAACAAAAAAAAGCACCCAACGTGGAACTTAAAAGCAAACGAAACTAAATATAAATTTGGAGGCTTTCTTCAAGATGATGATAAAAACCCTTTTATTCATTTAGTAACTTTTGATAAAATTCCTTCGGGACTTAAAATATCAGGACTATCAAGTCTTACATTAGGAATGCACATTAGAGAGTTAAATGAATGTGGTGCAGTATTTTACCAACACGACAATTTTGGAAAACCTTCAAAAATTGGAGAAACAAAGGAAATTGACATTTATTCAGATTTACCAATTAAAGAAACAGAAATTAGTTTAGCTGAAACACCAAATAGATGGACTTTTCAAAGTTGGGGAAGTTCAAATAGTAGAGAAAACTTGTTTAGACTTGGAGGCGAACCAACTTGGATACAAAGTGCAGAAGTTTTAGTTTGCCCAATTTCTAACAAAAAAATGGACTTTTTACTGCAACTTGACACAGACTTGCCAGACATAGAAAATGGAGAAGTTTATTTTGGAAGTGGCGGAATTTGTTATGCTTTTTGGTGCGACAAAACAAAAGTGAGTGGATATATTATGCAATGTACATAGTCAAAAAAACTACCGCCAACATGGGTTTGGCAAAAGTGGGGCTTTAGTACTAAATTGAACATTTGTACTTTCTATTAGCTTTTGTACTAAATTTGAACTTTAGTGCATTCTACACCCCACCTTCGCCAAGATTAAAACCGTTGGTGGCAAGCGTAAAGCGACACCCTACAAATTTTAAACAATGCCAGACAAGAGCGAAAAAGAAAGGCGAAAGCAAATAATGGACGACCTTAAAAATAAGGCAGACCAGAAGTTTGAAAGTAGCCTTCCAATGAGCAGAGACAACTTCAAAAAATTATTTGACCATTTGGACACACTGCTTAGTGACAAAGATTGTGATGATACAAACAGTTTGACCAATACATTTTTATTGCAATCCAACATTGAAAATGTGAACGAAATTTTACATTGGTTAGCAGACCATGGAGGTTATTGCGACTGCGAAATTTTAGCAAACGTTGAAGAACAATTTGAATAATTATGTGCAACCATCTTCAAGTTTTAGAAAATTATATTAAAGACAAAATTGTAGCTGAAAACTTTAGAGGAAAAGCATGGAGTAACAATTGTAACGAGTGGGTTTATTTTGACTGTGTCTTGGATACAGAAAATTTAAAGGAAAAATTGAATTTAGACAAGTGTATAAAGACACACGATTACATAGACAATAAGGTTGCAAATGAACTTGGACTTGTTTGCGAAACTTGCAAGGATGGAGTTATCGGTTATAATCCTAAAAGCCCTTTGACGAAAAACAAGATTGTGGTTCATTAAAAAGCCTGTCACCAACATAGGGTTTTATGCAGTTGGGCATGACATTGTAACATCAGCTATTTTCAAATCCCAGCTTCAGTTCGGGCAGGACAAACAACATTCAACTTTAGTTCTTAAATTCAACTTTATATTTTCAATCAGAAGCGGTTATGGGCAGACGGAATTCTAATTCCCAACCTGCATAAACCCCCAGCTGTGCCAAGGCTCTGACCTTCGTATGCGAGTATTACGGTATTTGGCCGATTGAAACATTGTGTATTTTAACATTCATTAATTTCTATAATTCTATTTTGCTTGGTAAAATCTATTGCAGGGGCTGAAGTAATGTTAACATCTATTATTGGTTTTGTAATTGACATTCCAATTTTCTTTTATTGATGCTCAAATTCTAATTCGGCGACTAAAAGCCGCCTTTCACACGTACGAAGGCAATAGCCTTCGTACGGCCAGAGTCGCATGAAGTTCAAAAATGTATTTCAGGTATTCTATTTCAATGAATACCACGCCATGCCATCATATACTTTAATAGACTTGGTGGTGGTATCGAAATAAATGGCTCCTTCCGTTGGGCTTTGAGGCGGGCCGGGCAATGGCTTGAGCTGAAGTGAACCCATTACTTCCATTTTGGCACCTGCCGAGTAATTCATACACAGGCCAGTTGAAGGGTTACAAATATCTATCGTCAAGGGATTGCTGTCGTTGCAATTGTTGCATGGCAGGCAAATCGAAGCTTGTATGGAACTGCTGAAGGTCCCAACGGGACAGTCCAAACAAGCACTGGCACCTTTTAAATTGCTAAACTTTCCCGTGGCACAAGGCAAGCACTGTGTCTGTCCCAAATCAGGATTAAAGGAGCCAGCATTGCACAATTTACAAGAGTCCTGACCGACAACGTCGTTATATTTGCCTGGCGGACAAAGTTTATATTGTGTAGCTCCTAAAAAATCAACAAACGCACCAGTTGGAGCCATAATACAGCCCGATTGCCCGTAGGCATTATTGAAACTCCCCTTGGGGCACGGCTTGGCAAATTTGGCACCTATACTATCTACATACATACCGGGCGGACTCAACTTAAAAGCAGTAGCACCTAAAGAATCTACGAATGAGCCGAGGGGAGATTTAATGCACTTTTCTTGACCATAACCACTACTGTAGGATCCTTTGGCACAAGGAATACAGGCCGAAGCGGCCAGGGAATCGGAATATGTACCAGGCGGACACAGATGAAATGTGGAGTCGCCTTCAGTAGAAACAAAGGTTCCTTTGGGTGCTGGTAAGGGATTAACCATTCCTTTATGAGGAGCATAATAGCCAATCGGGGCGGGAAGTGTTGTTGTAAAAGCAAATTGAGAATTGTATCTACCCAAGGGAGTAAGTTGATATGACGTTGCCTCCGGCATCGCCACAAATGCTCCCTGAGGAGCATTCAAACATTTGTTTTGCCCCAATACAGGATTATAAGTACCAGGGCTACAAGGTAAGCAGAAGGTTCTGGCCAAAGAGTCGGAAAATCTACCAGCAGGACATAAATGATAGGTAGAATCGCCGTTTATTGAAACATAAGAACCTACTGGAGCTGGTAAAGGTCTGGTCATTCCAGGTGACGGTACGTAATAGCCTGGAAGACTAAGAACACATGCGGTGGAGGAGTAACTCCCCTGATAACTACCAACAGAACAAAGATTGAACTTTGTAGCTTCCAACGTACTTACAAAAGCTCCAGGCGGACTTAGCAGGCATTTGGATTGACCGGGTACAGGATTATAGGTGCCTCTGTCGCATTTTTTGCAGACTGTATCAGAAACAGCACCGGCCACATTGCTATATTTTCCAGCAGCACAGGGTACACAATCGTTTCCGTTTCGGTAATACCCAGGTAGACAATTTTGAGAATAAAGTTTAAAACAGCAAAATAGAAATAAAAGTAGAAAAGTTGATTTCATAGCAGTAAAAAGGGTTATCAGGTAAGCAATATTTGTCTAAAGATTGGATATTTGTCTGGGCAAAAACAGAAAATTATCTACTTTTTCTTAAAAAAATTAGCAAACGGATACATTACTCAAAAAAAATATCAAGTACTTACTAATCAACACATTAACAGATAAGCAACCCAACATGAAGATGATTTATTGATCAGAGAGGTTTGGGTGTTTGTGGGCATTCCAGAAAAACCAATTGGTGTAGTGGAACATCAAATGGCAGTGGAGGTCATTAAAAAAACAGAGAACTTTATTCCTGTAGAATAGATGGAGCAAGAGGAAATTCAGAGGCAGAGCCTCTGAACTTAATAATAATTCTTTAAGTGTATAGTTGATTTTCAGGCCAAAAAAATCTACCGATTGCTTTACTTGACACCATCTATTTGGTTGCCTATCTTTTTTCCGTTCTCAAAATTGTAACCCAATAAACTCGCCAGAGTTTTGGCTATTTGGTTTTGGAAAAGATTTTGTTTCGTAGAAATTTCACCTTTTGCAAGTGTATCAGGACCAATCACAGCCATCCAAATCTGTGCTGCGTCTCTGATTCTCTGGCCATGGCTGGTCCATTCCGACTTTACGATGTCTCCCCTACCGTGGTCGGTGGTGATGATAAACGTAGTTTTGTCTTTGTATTGGGGTTGCGACTGGCAGTAATTCCAGAGGTCGCTCAGGTATTTGTCAAAAGCTCGAGCAGAATGCAAATATTCTTTGTATTTGCCAGCATGGGCATAGCCGTCGGTGTCGTCAAAAGAAATAAACATCACCTTTGGTTTGTTCAAAGCAACATATTCTTTGGCCTGAAAATAGGTGATAAAATCGTGTCTTTCGGCCTTGGCGTGTGGAGCCATTTGTTGGATTTCATTGAGTAATTCCTGTTTTGGCGATAACTTCCCTTCCACCAATTTATGCCCAGAATTCACCGGAATACCACTCCTTTTGTCATTAATGATATACGGAAATACATCCCAAGTACTGAAGGCCGCCACTTTTCCTTTAAACTTTGGTTGATTATTGAGATACTCCAAAACCGTCACATTCGTGTTATAATTTTTGTCATTAGAATTGATTTCAACATCAGCAAAGCCAGTTAGCAATTCGTTGTAGCCGGGGTAAGAAAATCTATAAATATTGTCTACATCCATAAAGTTCCCCTTCCATCTGTTGCCATAAATTTGGCCTTGGCTGGCAACGGTTTTCCATATAAAAGGCAAAAACTTTGCTCTTCTTTCTTGAGGAGTTTTAGCCCAAAATTCCTTTACAGTTTCTGCAGAATCGGGTGTGAATGTTTTATTAAAAACAATGGCAGAGTCGGCACCTGAAAAAACATCCTGCCAACGCAGTCCATCAGAAGTTATAAGGAAAATGTTCTCTGTTTTTTGGCTAAAAGACTGAATAGAAATGAAAACAAAAAGTAATATTTTTTTCATGTATTTATATTTTCACGCAAAGTCGCAGAGACGCAAAGAAATAATGATTCTAGTATGTCTAAAACTTTGCATATATGTTTCTTAAAAAAGGGATTGAATTGACAGTGTCTAAAATAAGACAAAATTTTAAGAATAACTCAAATATCGATTCTCAAAAGTACCATCCTCGTATAAATCAACAATGGCGTAGCCTGGTTTGGTTTGCTTATAATTGCCCATCCACCAGTTGCCACTGACGGCACCGTTGCAGCAATACGTTATCTGATTGTACTCAATCCTGTCAGTCAGGTGAATGTGCCCGCTGATGGCCAGTTTGATATTGGGATAATTGGCGAAAAGCTCCACCAACTCTTCGGTATCGGAGTGCATCCAGGTTTCGGGCACACGCCATTCACCATTTTTGAAGTTTTTGCCGTCCAAAAACACACAAGCAGACAAAATAGGAATATGCGAAACTATCAGAATATGGGTTTCTTTTGGCGTTTCTTTGAGTTGATTTATGAGCCAATCGAGTTGCTGCTCGTCAATTTTGCCTTGGTAACCTTTCAAATTCAATTTGCCTTGAACGCTATCCAAAACTATCACTTTCCAGTTGGCGGCATGGAAGGCGTAATACGTTTTATCCATTCCGAAATGATCCATGGCTTCCTTCTTGCCGTCTTCAAAACCTGGCAAATCGTCTTTTTTTCGATAGATATCATGGTTGCCCACGCAATTGTAAACGGGCAGCTTATTCTCTGAATTTATTACACTTTTGAACAATTCCCATTGTTTGGAGATACTGTTGGAAGAGGCATGATGCGAACCCATGATGGCATCTCCGCCGTTAATGACAAAGTCGACTTTCTGCTCTGAATTCTGAATGTGATGAAGGCATTTCTCGAAACCTTTGGCGGCACCAATGTGCGGCTGAATGTGCGTATCCGTAATGTGAGCTATTCGAATGGATTTATTTATAGGGGTGTCTTGGGCTAATAATTCTTTCGGTAAAACCAATCCACCGGTGAGCAGTCCAAGACTTTTTAAAAGGCCACGTCTTTGCATTCGTTTTTTTTGCAAAATTCCGAACCCAAAATAACCAAATCATTAAGTGGATGTTAAATGATTATTTTCAGAGTGGAGATTAAACAAAACCATCATAATTTAATATTCCCTTAACCTCCAGAAAAATCCATTACTATACTTTTGCAAAAAATAGAACAACCAGTCTTAAGATAAAACATTGTCCCATTGCGTCGTAGCGACCTAGCGGTAAAAAAACAAAATGAACAACATAGAACTCGTCATATTTGACATGGCAGGCACAACTGTCAGAGACCAAAAAGAAGTAGAAACATGCTTTGCTCAAGCATGTAAATTCACCAACTTAGATGTCACCGAAGAAAGAATATTAGCCCTTCAGGGCTATTCAAAAATAGAAGTATTCAGAATGCTTTGGAATGAAAAAATAGGCGAAAAGCACACAGATTTTGTTAAAAACGTACAATATAGCTATGAAAACTTTACAAGAATTTTAGAAGAACATTACCTCAACCACACCATTTTACCCACCGAACACTGCCTTGAAATATTTGAGTATCTAAAAGCACACAATATAAAAATAGCCCTAACAACAGGTTTTTACAGAAAAGTAACCAACATCATTCTTAACAAACTGGGTTGGCTTAGTGGCCTTAATGAAGAATACTTTAATAAGTCTGGAAAAGGAATTATCGACTTATCGATAGCTTCTGACGAAGTAGAAAAAGGGAGACCACAGCCCGACATGATCCTCAAAGCAGTAAAAACCTTTGGTATAAATGACCTAAAGAATGTCATCAACATCGGTGATACGCCGTCAGATTTGCAATCAGGTAAAAGTGCTGGTATAGGTTTAAGTCTCGGTGTTTGTAATGGGACACATAGTCGAACTCAACTCGAAGTATATCCCAATGACGGGCTTTTAGCTGATTTGTCGGAGCTTAAAAGTTACATACTATGATGAAAAAATACGACCTAATAATAGTTGGTGCAGGTATTATGGGCACTTTCCATGCATTTCATGCAGCCAAAATAGGCAAAAAAGTCCTTTTACTCGAAAAAGACAACCGACCGGTAGGCAGCACCATTCAAAACTTCGGTCAGGTGGTTCCTTCCGGCTTAGATGATTCCTGGCAAAAGTTCGGCATCAGAAGTTTGGAGATTTTTGACGAACTACAAGCCGAAAGTGACTTTACCTTGGTAAAAAACGGCAGTGTGTACATCGCGTCAGACCAAGATGAGTTGAATTTAATAAATGAGGTAGCTAAACTACACAATAAAGCTGGCTACTCACAAGAGATTCTAACTAAAACAGCTACCAAGGTGTTGTTTCCAGACATAAACTCAGACTATATCGAAGGCTCCATTTTTTACCCAAAAGAATACAGCGTAAACTCATCAGAGTTTATTTACAAACTGATAGATTACTGTGTAGAGAAATTGGGTGTTGACTACAAAAACCACACCGCCGTTATAAATGTGGAAGAACAAAACGGAAAAGTAAAAGTTGAAACAGCCAGCAGAGAAGAATTTTTGGCGGAGAAAACAATCATTTGTAGCGGTTATGTTTTCAATCTATTGTTTCCAGAAATATACCAAAACAGTGGCTTGATAGTGAGCAAATTGCAGATGATGAAAACGCTGCCTTTGAAACAGTTTAACCTAAAAGCCAACATACTTACCGGCCTCACTATCAGACGATACGAATCTTTTGAGGAATGTCCATCGTTTGCGAAACTCAAAACGCCAGATCATTTACTAGAACTCAAAAAATGGGGTATTCACATCCTTTTTAAGCAATTGCCCGACGGTAGCATCATAGTGGGCGACTCGCACGAATACGCAGCCATGAATGAAGTGGAAAATCTAGGCTTGGGCGTAAGTGATTATATCAACGACCTCATGAAAAACGAGGCAGAATTGATTCTGAATATTCCAAGAAACAGTTATGCACAAACTTGGGCAGGCTATTATGCCCAACATCCCGATGGGATTTTTGAATACAAAATTTCAGAAAATATCGAAATCAGAACAGGCATAGGCGGTAAAGGAATGACGACCAGTGCCGGTTATGCCGAAGCCAAAATCAGACAATTGTTTCGCTAAATTCGTATTTCTTTTGCTGTGCAAATTTCTTCTCAAAAAAGAAAAACTGTAGCGAAATTAAAATAATTCCCAGATAGCCAGTCATTTCGCTAAGCTCTAAAAGTGTCTGACTATACGCAATACTTCTGGAGCTAAACTCTTTGTAAAATAGTAAGACCACACTACCTAAATACCCTACACTATCGCACAAATACACAAAGAAACCAGCATTGCCTTTGATACTTTGATAAGCTATGAGTCTTTCAAAATAAGCTATCTGAATCAGCAAATAGGGCAGATAAAAACCTATGCCCAGCGTTGCCATCCAAATTTGTGGCGAAATAACATTGGCCCGAAAAAGGTAATTGCTCAAAAGTATAGAGACCAGCGAAAAAACAATCATGATGGTTATGACCTGATAAGCCGTGCGGTTGTTTTTGAAAAAAGCAATGAAGGCCAAAAATATCATAATCACCGAAGCAATAATAGTTTCAATTTTAGCAAAAATCAAATTGGAATGCCCAGAATCAATCTGCTGCCATATTTCGATTGCAAAATTATCACGAAAATCTCTTAGCGTAGTAAAGAATGCATACAGCATAATGATGGCCAAAATACCAAAACCATATTTCTTTAGAATTTCTAGCTTTTCGGAGTTGTTCATGGGTTTACGAGAAACTTTCACCAGTTGTTCTTCTTTGTTTGGAGGTGGTATTTTGCTCAACATCCACACAAAAACGGCAAAAGCGGGCAAGAACATAACACCTATCACAAATGGCATCCAAAACTCAGAAAAACCAAAAAATACTTGGATAGAAAGATATACCGATTTGAGAATTCCGTAGGTCATAATCATATTGATGCTCAGACCAATACCCAATATTTCAGTAAACCTACGCCCCTCCAAAAAATTAAAAAGTACGCCCCAAACCATACCCAAGGGCAGGCCATTGACAAATAAAAAAGGCAGATTGTAAGGTGCCGGCACCCAGCCGAAAAACAAAAGAGCCAAACCTGCGATGGCGATTAGCCAAATAATTAGCTTGATTCTTTGCTGCGGTTGGAGTTCTGAAATGATTTTTACACCAATAAACTTGGAACTCATGTAACCCAACACTTGCATGATGATGTAGACGCTTTTAAGGCTCATACCCCAAAGAACATAACCATCAAACTGACCCGTAAAAAAGGGTTTTCGAAAGGCATAAGTACAAAAATAAGCCCCAAAAGCCGCTACAAAGCACCAGATATTGAGTAAAAGTGGTTTTCTAGTTAATCGAGCCGAAAGGTATTCCACAATTTGTTTTTTTTGCAAATTGGGATTCTAGTATTACTACAAAGTGAAGCATTTTTTATGAAATTGATATGAATTGTTGAAAGACACTGTTTACAAGAAGTTTTAAAAGCTCTTAAATTGCGATGACTTTAATTGTCCGAACAGCACAAAATCGGGGTCTCAGAATGTTTAAAATCTTAAATATCGATTATCATGAACCACGGAACTATACATTTTCAAGCAATTTTGATTACGGTTTGGATAGATTTGTACTTTTATTTCTGTTTTATTTTGATTAAACATTTAAATAACCGCCAACATTTTGTACACCAAAACATTTATCAATCCTAGTTCCTATCATGTTATAACCCATTAACTATTCGCTTTGAGACATAGCAAAAAAAACGAGAATTATAGCCCCCAAAAATATATCCCTCGCTAATACCACTTTTTATAGGTAGCTTTGATTAAATATAAAATGCACTTGCAATGAAGCTCTACATTAAGTATATGGTGAGTAATCGTTGCAAGTTACTGGTCAAAGAATCTCTCCAAGACCTGGGCCTACATTTTATTGTGGTTGAACTGGGCGTGGTTGAAATTATGGAAAACCTCTCCAAACTGCAATTAGACTCCCTCAAGGCGGTACTATATGAAAGTGGATTGGAGCTCATGGATGACAAAAGAGCCATGCTCATAGAGAGAATCAAAAATGTGGTCATAGAGATGGTTCATCATTCTGATGAATTGCCAAAGTCAAACTTCTCAGACTTTATCAGCCTCAAACTGAATCATGATTATACCTATTTGGCTAATCTCTTCTCGGAGGTACAAGGTACTACTATTGAGCACTTTATAATTGCCCATAAAACTGAGCGAATTAAAGAATTGATTATTTATGGCGAAATGAACATTACCGAAATCGCATACAAAATGAACTACAGCAGTGTGGCCCATTTGTCTAGCCAGTTTAAAAAAGTAACTGGACTTACCCCTACTCATTTTAGACAATTAAAAGACAAAAAAAGAAGCCCAATAGAAGAGATTTGTTGACCTACTGCCATGCAAAACTCTGATAACAAGCAAACACCTCATTCAAAAACCAAAATCAGTGATAGAATCATTGAAACAACAATTGAAAAAAGAAAACGAAGAATGTGAGGACGAATTGGTCATAGCCAAAAAAGAGTTGGCATGGCAAAATATGGAGAAAGAAAAACGTGCCCAAGAATTGGTGTTAGCCAACAAAGAATTGGCATATCAGAATCTAGAGAAAAGCAAAAGGGAGGAAGAATTGGCAAATGCAAACATAGAATTGGCCTTCCAGACCCATGAAAAAGGAAAAAGAGCCGAAGAACTGGTTTTGGCTAAGCAAGAATTGGCATTTCTGAATTCAGAAAAAGTAAAACGTGCGGCAGAATTAACCAAAGCCAACCTTGCAAGAATACTGATTGAAGCCAGTCATGATCCACTTTTTACAATTAATCCAAGTGGTAAAATCACGGATTTAAACAACGCCTCTGCAAGAATTACAGGTATTAGTAGGGAAGAGCTCATTGGTTCTGATTTCTTTGACTATTTCACTGAACCCGACAAAGCAAGAGAAGTTTACAAAGAGGTATTTGCCAAAGGCTTTGTTGCCGACTATCCGCTGACGATTAGAGACCACAAACTTACTGACGTATTGTTTAATGGCTCGGTTTTCAAAGATGAATCTGGTAATGTCGTGGGTGTAGTAGTGGTTGCCAGAGACATAACAGATCAAAAAAGAGTTGAAAATGAACTTATAGAGGCCAAGGTATTTGCAGAATTAGCTACAGAAATAGCCGAGGAAACGCAGAAACGAGCAGAAAATGCCATGCACATAGCAGAAAACGCCGTAAAATCGAAGCAACAGTTTCTGTCCAACATGAGCCACGAAATTAGAACTCCCATGAATGCCATTATAGGCTTCACTAAAGTGGTACTAAAAACAGAACTGACAACCAAACAAAGGGAATATCTGACTGCTATTAAAATCAGCGGAGATGCTCTGATAGTTCTCATAAATGATATTTTGGACTTAGCTAAGGTAGATGCCGGCAAAATGACCTTTGAAGAAATACCATTCAAAATGGCGTCATCTATAAATGCCATGCTGCATTTGTTTGAAACCAAAATTCAAGAGAAAAATCTCAAACTGATTGTGGAATATGACAAAAACATTCCAGCGGTATTGGTAGGTGATTCGGTGCGGCTACATCAAATTATCCTCAATTTGGTAAGTAACGCGGTGAAGTTTACCTCATCAGGAAAAATAACGGTACATGTTCAATTGATTTCAGAAGATCATGAAAAAGTAGGTATAAAATTTATCATTTCCGATACAGGAATTGGTATTCCAAATGAGAAAATCAAAAATATTTTTGACAATTTCCAACAAGCCACAAGCGGGACCTCCAGGTTATACGGTGGTACGGGATTGGGATTAGCCATTGTTAAACAACTTGTGGAAAAACAAGGTGGTCAAATTGATGTAAAAAGTGAACTTGATCTAGGTTCTTCCTTTAGTTTTCAGTTAATTTTCAAAAAAACAAACAACCAGGATGTAAACCTAAAGACCAATCAAGAGCATGAAAATGAACTAGTTGGCCTTAAAGTACTTGTTGTTGAAGATATTGAACTGAATCAGTTGTTGATGAAGACTCTTCTCGAGGACTTCCAGTTTGAGTGCGACATAGTATCCAACGGTCGTTTGGCGGTACAGCAATTGAGCAAAAAAACTTACGACATCGTTTTGATGGATCTCCAAATGCCCGAAATGAACGGCTTTGAGGCCACAAAATACATAAGAAACATTCTTAAACTTGATGTTCCTATTATGGCTCTGACTGCCGACGTTACCACAGTAGATTTGGAAAAATGCAAAACTGCCGGAATGAATGACTACATAGCTAAGCCTGTTGACGAAAAACTGCTTTACGCAAAAATCATTGATCTTGTAAAAAGACCATCTTTATTGGATGAAATAATAAAAACTGAAGAATTGATAGTAAAAGCAAGATGTATAGATTTGAGCTACCTATTAGAAAGGACAAAATCTAACCCAAAACTTATGGCAGACATGATAAAACTATATTTAGAACAAACACCCCCCTTAATAGAAGCTATGAAACTTGGATTTCAGAATAGCGATTGGAAGCTTCTAAAGTCCGCAGTGCATAAAATGATACCTTCCTTCTCGATTATGGGTATCGACAACAACTTTGAAGATATGGCAAAAAAAATCCAAGCGTATGCAGCTCAGCAGGAAATTTCTGGGCAAGTGTCTGAAATGGTTTCAAAACTTGAAAATATATGCCTACAAGCCTGTGAGGAATTAGAGGAAGAACTCGGCAAACTAAAAACCTTAAACAATGAATAAAATAAAACTTTTCCTGGTAGACGATGACGCCCTCTTTTTAAAGTCTTTAGAAATAGAATTCTTCAATGAAGGCAATTTTGAGATAGAAATGTTTATTTCAGGAGAACTATGCATTGCCAACTTATCGAAAAATCCTGACATTGTAATTCTTGATTACCACCTAGATGGCATTAATCCCACTGCCATGAACGGCCTAGAAACTTTGAAACAAATAAAATCTTACAACAAAGATATCCCGGTCATTATTCTATCCTCTCAAGACAAAATTGAAGTGGCGGTAAACTGCATGCATCACCAGGCCTTCGACTACGTCGTTAAAAGCGAAACAGCTTTTGTCCGACTCAGAAAAGCAATAGACAGTGTTTTTCATTTGCAAAAAATCCAAAAAGAACTTAACTGGTACATGGAAAGGATGTAATGGTTTTTTCGGATTTTGGTTGACTAATAACTAGTTGATTGGCAGTGGGTAACTGGCCACTGAACATAGTTAAATTTAGATTTTCCTTTGAATTTCATTGCACTGATAGGTCTCGAAGCTACTAATTGATATTTCAAACATTTTCTTCACAAACCCACAACATTCTACATATCAAGCACATACGCCTTTTCAATTTATACAACCATTCATTTCACAGTCTAAATGTGTGAATGATGTAAGTTAAATGAAATTTTATGTAACTCATAGGCCGTCGATATTCAGACCTTTGCATAGTGAAAATCATTTCACACTTGCCCCACCAATAGTGGGATTTAAACTACGCCAATGAAAAAGTACATAATGTATTTCCTGACCTTGTTTATGTTGTTGAGTTTGACACCCATACAATCGAAAGCCGAACCAACAGCCATTTTAAAAGAAAGAACCAAAAAAGTTGAGTCTGAAGAAGCCAAAGTGATGTTGGCCAGAATTGATACCATAAAAGCCATGGACAAATCGGACATGACTAGGGCCGAAAAGAAAGAACTTAGAAAAGAAGTAAGAACAATCAAGTCCAACTTGGCAGACCTCGGACAAGGAGTTTACTTATCTGCTGGAGGTATCATTATCATACTTTTGATATTAATCCTTTTGCTCTGAGTAGCTATAAAGCATACTGAATCCACCAAAATAAAATCGTAAACAAATTCAAAAAAATGAACAAAATAGTAATACCATTTCTGATTCTAGCTACCATAATAGTAGGATGCAAAAACTCTCAAAGTCAGAAAAAATCAAATCTAAACAAAACAGAGAAAGGAGCCATCATAGGCACTTCGTCTGGGGCCGTTATAGGCGGAATGATCGGAAATAAGAAAAACAACACCGTATTGGGTGCCATACTTGGAGCCACAGTTGGTGGTGCTGTAGGAGTGGTTATTGGCAACAAAATGGACAAACAGGCGAAGAAAATCCAAGATGAATTAGGAAATGTAGCCAAAGTGGAACGTGTAGGAGAAGGCATAAAGTTAACTTTCGACAGTCAATTGCTGTTCGATTTTGGTAAAGCCAACCTTCGTGAATCCAATAAGGATGATTTATGGAAACTCGCCACTACACTCAAGCAATACCCCGATACTGATGTGCTCATAGTAGGTCATACAGACAACGTAGGCTCGGAATCTTTTAACCAGACCTTGTCTAAAAAACGAGCCAACGCGGTATCGAGTGAGCTGGCTTCTACCGGAATAAGTAAAAATAGGTTGAAAATAAAAGGGAAAGGCGAAAGTCAGCCCACCGAAACCAATGAATCAGATGCTGGTAGAACTCAAAACAGAAGAGTCGAAATAGCCATCTATGCCAATAAAAAAATGAAATCTGAAGCCAATAATGAAATTAATTGAAATGAAAAATTCTAGAAAAAAAACATCTATCATCCTCGCTTTGTTCCTGATTTCTTTCGGAATTAAAGCCCAAGTAAAACTTGGAGTACGTGCTGGCCTTAATGCCTCAACAATCTCATTCCCAAACCTTCCTAACAAATCTGAGAAGATGGGTTTTCATGTAGGTGTGTTTACGGATTTACCTCTTGTTGAAAATTTCATGTCGATCCAACCGGAACTAAGCTACGCTACAAAAGGTACTTCGTTTAAAATATTGAGCCAAAAACAATCAATCAATATGAACTATGTAGACTTCTTTTTACCGGTTTCGTTTAAAATGAGTGATTTTAATATCAATGTAGGACCATTTGCTTCCTATCTGATTTCAACACCTGATTATACATATTATAACGACAACTCCGTATTGGTGGATGCCTTTAAGAAATTTGATGCAGGCTTAACAGCTGGGCTAGGGTACAATTTCAACAAAATGATGATTGGGGTACGCTACAATCAAGGATTTATAGACGTGACAGAAGACAAAGCTAGAGCATTGCTGGGAAGTGGAAAAAATTCTGTGGGTCAGATTTCCCTAGGCTATAAGTTTTAAGACAAGTAGAAAAAACCCAAAAAGGATAAATTCTCTTTTTGGTTTTTCTTTATCTCCACAAAATATTCAAATATTATGAACAATATATTTAAAGGCCTCATAGCAGGTTATGGAGCAAAAAAGCTAGGAGGCGGGTGCTTCGGAACTGTTATAATTTTCATCATCATTTGGGTCATTCTAGGGCAATGTAGTTAAAATTAAAAACTAAAAATAATGACAAAAGCAACACTATTAGGCATTTGGATGGACCATACAGAAGCGAATCTAATGGAATATTCGAGCGATCAAATGGTTACCAATACCATAAAATCAAAATTTACAGAAGAAGTAAAAGAAGAAAGTCTGAATAAAGGCGAAAGAGGTATGCACGCCAAAGAAAAGCAATTGAAAGCCAATTATTACAAAGAAATAGCCAAAGAAATACAAAATTGTGCTGGTGTTTTGATTATGGGGCCTGGTACGGCAAAAACAGAATTGGTAAACACCTTAAAAGAAGACCACCACTTTGACAAAATAAAAATAGAGGTGCAGCAGTCATTTAAAATGACTGAAAACCAGCAACATGCTTATGTAAACGAGTACTTTTCTAAACAATACATTTATTGAGTTTTAAAATCTCAAGATATGTAAATATCATAAGTCAAATTTAGAATTGTGTAACACCAAACAATTACCCTAGTATAACTTTGATTCATCATTAAACCCCTTTTATCATGCCTATTTTAAACATTCTCATTGTTGTAATCGTAGTTGGATTTTTACTTTGGTTGGTCAATAATTATTTGCCCATGGACGGCAAAATCAAGAAAATACTAAATTTTATTGTCGTTGTGGCGGTCATCATTTGGTTACTCAAAGTTTTCGCAATCATCACCATATAAGGCTTTTACCAGCATTACGTTACTCATTTGTCACGCAACTTTTTTCTAAAAATACATTTTACTCAATAACAGCCATTTATAAAAAAACACTATGAATTTAAAACGAATTTTCGGAGCCTTGCTTACATTCTTAGGTATTATTGGGCTGATATATGCCGCCTATTTATTTGTAAATACATCTACCGGCACCCGCAACATCAAATCACTCGTGACTTATGGTCTGATAGGAATTCTGTTCTTTGTGTCAGGCATCGGACTCATTAAAACTACAAAAGACGAATCATGAAAAAAGTAAAAAAAAATGGTTCCTAAAGGTGCTAAAATATCAAACTTCATCCTGAAGCAGTTTACACTTATCTCTCCTAAAATTAACGCCAATACCTTGTCAGATTACTACGAATCATTAAAGATTTTGCTAAAGGATTATCTCATTAACCAAAAACAATCAACCATTTGAACAAATCAAAAATGAACACTTCATACATAAATCTCGAAAAGTTTTTTGAAAAAATCACCTATCTCATTACTACTATTTTGGGTAGTTCTATCACCTTTATTTTGGCATCGATTATGGTAGTCTTTTGGTTTCTAAATCGCGACTATACGCATTTCGAAACCAACGAAATCATCAGAGATTTAATCCATGGGATTACTTTTCTGAGTTTGTTTGTTATTCAGAAAGAGTTCAGCAGGTTTTCGGGTTCCCTTCATTTAAAGGTAAACGAACTGGTGGCATCTCACAAAACCGCCAACAACTCTGTGATAAACGTTGATTCCAAAACAGAAATAGAAATAAGTCAGCTTCAGAAAGAATACACCGAATTGGCTGATAAAATAGAAAAAACGATAGAGAAACTTTAGCAACGAATGTGTGAATGATGTAAGGGTTTATCAATATTCTGTAACATTGCACACCAAAAAAACCTGCACCTTTGTATCATAATTATTTAGAAACAAAATACTAAGAAAATGTCAAAAACTACAATTATCCTATTATCAATATTATTCATTCAGCTGGGAATATTAAAAGCCCAAACCTTATCAGTTGGACCAATGGTTGGCATCAACGCTTCCACGTTTTCAGGCCCGACAAATACCAAACTACTTACTGGCGTTTCTTTGGGTGCTTTTGCCAATTACAGTGTCAACGAACATGTAGGCATCGGAGCCAAATTTATCTACTCGCAACTAGGAACAGACTACAAAAACGTAGACTATATCAACAGACTACATTACCTTCAAATGCCAATCACAGCCATTTACTATTTTGGCGAGGTAGGCAATAAATTTAGGCCAAAAATATTTGGGGGACCATACGTAGGTACACTTTTAAGTGCCACTCTAAAAGACGGAGTTAAGATTACAGAAACCAATGGTGGACCAGTTTATAAGAAATTGGATGTTGGTGCATTGGTGGGCCTTGGATTCAACTACCGCATACAATCACGCACCTGGCTAAATGTTGACGCTGGCTTTAGTCAAGGATTTGCAGACGTGAACGAGTCGCCCGTTGCAAGCTATAAAAACCAAGCCTTCGCACTTAATGTTGGGGTTAGTTTTCCAATCAAGTAAAACCTGAAAAGTCTACACTAAAAGAGTCTGTTATAAATGGTTTTATAGCAGACTTTTTGTTTTAGAATTCCTTAAAAAAACCTTCCCAAAAAGCAAAAATATGGTAATCGAGATAAGAAGTATTTTTGAGGGTATCGGAGCATTTATTTTGTTTATTTTTAGATTCTTCAGGGAGCTTTTCAAACCACCTTTGGAGTTAAAGGAATTCATAAAACAATGTTATGTAATTGGTTATAAATCACTTCCCTTGGTAGCCATAACCGGATTTATTATGGGATTGGTGCTTACTCTGCAATCTAGGCCAACACTTGCTGAGTTTGGGGCCGAATCCTGGTTGCCAGGTATGGTTGCACTTTCATTGATCAGAGAAATCGCTCCAGTTATTACGGCACTAATTTGTGCCGGCAAAGTGTCGTCTGGTATAGGTGCCGAGCTGGGTTCTATGAAAGTAACCGAACAAATAGACGCCATGGAGGTTTCGGCCATCAATCCATTCAAATACTTGGTCGTTACCCGAATACTCGCTGCCACCTTCATGATTCCACTTCTTGTAGTATTTGCCGACGGCATTGGCATATTTGGTGGATTTGTAGGTTACAACATTCACAGCGAGCTGAACATAATCAGATACAATTCGCTGGTCTTTGAAGCCCTAGGGTTTGTGGATATTTTTCCGGCAACTATCAAGACGTTCTTCTTCGGTTTTTTTATTGGCACCATTGGCTGTTACATGGGTTTTACGGCCTCTAATGGTACAGAAAGCGTAGGAAAAGCAGCCAATTCAGCAGTGGTTTATGCATCACTGGCCATTTTTATAATCGATATGTTGGCTGTTCAATTGACAGATCTGATTTTCTGAGGAAACATTTTTTATAAACAAAAGCCTTTTTTAAAACCCATCCAGGATACTATAAAGCCTAATTTGGCTAATTACGAAAAATCTCATTTCAGTGAAAAAACAAACTCCAATAATAGAAATCAAAGGTCTTTTCAAATCCTTTGGCAAAGATAAGGACGTCTTGAAAGGTGTCAATATCAATGTCAATAAAGGAGAGAACTTGGTTGTTTTGGGGAAATCTGGCTCGGGAAAATCCATCACCATCAAGTGTTTGGTGAGGTTGGTGGAAGCCGACAAAGGCGAAATTAAGGTCTTTGGCACAGAACTAACTAATCTTGCAGAAGACGAGCTGAATCAGATCAGACTACGTGTAGGTTTTTTATTCCAAAATGGTGCTTTATACGACTCCATGTCTGTTAGAGAAAATCTGGCATTTCCTCTGCAAAGGCATAGACCAGAATTCACGGATACTCAAATAAATATAGCCATTGAAGAAACTTTAGAAAGCGTAGGATTATTAGAAGCCATCGACAAAATGCCTTCAGAACTATCAGGAGGCATGCGGAAACGTGTTGGATTGGCAAGAACACTCATCCTTAAACCCGAAATACTTCTATACGACGAACCCACCACAGGTCTGGACACCATCACTTCTAGAGAGATTAGCGAGCTGATAATATCCATCCAGATGAAATACAAAACCACCTCCATCATCATCACCCACGACATGGCATGTGCCAAGTTTACGAGCAACCGAATCGTGATATTAAGAGACGGCGTGGTGTATACCGAAGGTACTTATCAAGACTTAGAACAAAGCGAAGATCGATGGGTTAGATCATTTTTTATTTAAAACCAAAAAGAAAATATTCCAAAATACCCGAAATAAAAATTAATAAAAATGAAGAAGAATTCAGGATTTAAATGGAAACTAGGCATGTTTGTCACTGCTGGAATTCTCTTTTTCGCAGTCACGATATATTTTGTAGGCAAACAAAAAAACCTTTTTGGCTCGGTAATCCACTTAAAATCCCACTTCAGAACGGTAAGCGGCTTAAAATTGGGCAATAACGTTCGTTTTTCAGGTATTAATATTGGCACCGTCGACGCCATAGAAATGATATCTGATACCTCAGTAATGGTGGAGTTGGTCATACAGAAAAATGCTCAACCGTTTATAAAAACCGACGCCAAGGTTGGAATCAGTTCGGACGGACTTATGGGTGAAAAAGTACTGGTTATTTCACCAGGCACATTTACTTTTAAGTCAGTAAAAGACAATGACATTTTGAGCTCAAAAACGGCCATAGAAATGGAGGATGTCATGCTGAGCATGAAAAAAAGCATGGATAATGTGGCTCTCATTTCCGACAACCTTGCTCAGTTCAGTTCCAAAATCAACAATAGCAATGGGGCACTTTCAAAGCTAATTTCAGACGAAGATTTTTCCAAAAGTCTAGAAATGACACTAATAAATCTCCAGAACAGTTCCGATCAATTCGCCAAATTTGCTGTTAATATAAACAATGGCAAAGGTGCATTGTCAAAACTTATGATTGATGAGAAATTCGGAAAAACGCTCGACTCCACCATGATGAATATTCAAAACGGCACCAAAGGCCTCAACGAAACTATCGATGCCGCCAAAAGTAGTATTTTACTCAAAAGTTATTTCAAGAAAAAAGCAAAAGAAACCTTAAAAATAGAGGCGGAAAAACAAAAAATTCGCGATGCCAAATATGACATCCAAAAGAAGGTTCAAATACCTGCGGATAGCCTCAAATAAGCTTATTACTCAAGAATATTATGAATATTGAGTTATTCAATTCCTGAAAAAAATATTTGTCATGTGTGAATCTTGTAAAAATATGCAAGAATTACATAACAAATTCGAAGCTCAATAAATGACCTTTGGGGTATAAAAAAACACTCCCAATGTCAAAAGAAAAAGATACAAAAGATAAGTCAGGCAAGAAATCCCCCGCCAAAAGCCTGAAAGAGAAACGTTCGGCTAAAGTGGCTAAACGTGCAGAAAAAAATAGTCCATCTTCCACCTGATATAAACAAAAATATGATGGTTGAAGTGATAAAACAAGGAATACTTTTTGAAAAAACACCCATTGAATTTGAAAACAGCGGTGTTCTCAATCTTGGAATTATTCAAGAAGGTAATTCTGTCCGTGTTTTTTACAGAGCTGTGAGTTTTAACAATTATTCGACTATAGGATATTGTGTAACGCAAAGCGAGTCCATGATTCCGACCTTTGCAAAGAGAAATTTAGGATTTCGAAACCTTAGTAAAAAGACAAAATGAGCAACTTACTGTATATCGTGGCCGTGATTTTAGTGATTTTTTGGGCAATCGGATTTTTTGCCTACAGTGCCGGAGGTATTATACATGTCCTGCTGGTGATAGCACTGATAGCCGTTATTTTGAGAATCATACAAGGCAAAAGTATTATAAAATAAAGAATAGGAAACAATTAAAAATCGATGAAATGAAATCAGGAAAAGTATTATTGGGCGTATTGGCTGGTGCAGCTGTTGGGGCTATTGCAGGTATCTTGTTTGCCCCGGATAAGGGTTCGAGAACCAGAAAACAAATTATGGACAAAAGCGAAGACTATGCCGAAGGACTGAAAGAAAAGTTTGAGGATATGACCACTAATTTGACCAAAAAATACAGCAATGCCATGCAAGAAGTAGACAGTTTGGTAGCTAAAGGCAAAAACAAGTATAACCAAGCCATGCACGAAGTGGACCAATTGGTGACCAACGGCAAAAACAAAATAATGGATCAGAAAAACGAAAATGTCTGAGAAATAACAAAACACCTGGCCTTACGATGAGGCTGGGTGTTTTTTAAATACCAACAAAGCTATGGACACAAATTATGAAATTGTAGAAACGGTTTTTAAGAGAATTGAGAATTTGACTAGCAATCAAACCGAACTTATAAAACTCAAATTGTATAATAAAACCGCGGATTTGGCCACGTTTTTGGCCATGAAAGCCATAATCGTTACGGTTTTGGGTTTGTTTTTCCTTTTCTTGAATATAGGTCTGTCTCTTTGGTTAGGTGAAATACTCGGCAAAACCTATTATGGATTCTTTGTTTTAGCGGCGTTTTATGCCATTACAGCTATTTTCATCAAAACAAGTGTTTACAAATATCTTCAGCTTCAAATCAACTTAATGCTACTTACAAAAATCCTTAAAGATGAAAACTTATGAGTAACCCCAAGGAAATTTTAGAGTTGAGAATCCAGGCAATAGAGGAGCAACAAAAACTGGAGCTTGTACTTTTAAAAGAAGACATTCGCTCAATATTTAGTAGTTTGAGTCCTTTTGAAATTATTAAAAACGCTATTAGCTCTGAGAATACAAGCGAGAGTTTGAGCTCAAATCTGATAGGTGATGTAATAGGAATGTCAACTGGATTTATTTCAAAAAAGTTAATGTTTGGCACTACTTCCAACCCGTTCAAAAAAGTAATTGGCTCCATTATGCAGTTTGCTATTGCCAGATTTGTAGCAAATAACTCAGAAAGGTTGCAGGCCTTTGGTGAGGTTTTAATTCAAAAACTCACACCCTCCCAAGTCTTCAATGGAGAAGATGAAAAGTAATCACACCATTTGAAAAAATTCAAAACAAACACAAGCTCTGTTTTCAGAGTAGCTGATTTGCTAGCAAAAATACACAAACACCTGAATTTCAATTAAATAAAACTAAATGTGTGAATTTCATAAACTTTGAATAACATTCTGTAAGACTTATGAAATCTAAAAAGCTGACCTTTGACTTACAATAAAAGAACAAAAACATTAAATACAAATCATGGCAAATCTTACTGAATTAAAAGGAAATTGGAACGAAATAAAAGGCAAACTAAAGCAACAATTTGCCATCCTGACAGACGATGATCTGCTACTCGCTGACGGCAAACAAGATGAATTGATGGGAAGACTTCAACAAAAATTAGGCAAAACAAAAGAGGAAATTCAAACGCTTATCAGCGGACTATAACAATTATTAAAAACTAAAAAACAATAGATAAAATGAGAAAAACATATTTAACACTTGCGGCAATAGCCATACTTTTTACAGCTACAAATTGTAAAACCGAAACAGAAAAAGTAGAAGATGCCACCACAGATGTCGTAGAAGCAGGTAAGGACTTGGAAGAAGCCACCGATGACTACCAAGCTGAAGTAGCCAAGTACAAAATCGAAACGGCTGACAAAATTGCGGCTAACGAAAAAAGTATTGCGGAATTCAATTCCAGAATAAGCACCGAAAAGAAAGAAGCAAAAGAAGACTACAAAAAGAAAATTGCGGATTTGGAGGCAAAAAATTCTGATCTGAAAATGAAGATGGATACCTACAAAGCCGACAGTAAAGAAAACTGGGAAAAATTCAAAGTTGAATTTTCACGAGATATGGACGAGCTTGGACAGGCATTCAAAGATTTGACTGTAAAAAATGTTAAACAGTAAAAAATCAGTCGAGAAGAAATTACGATAATTAAAACAATACAATGAAAAAGGCACACATATTTTTAACAATAATAACGCTACTAAGTTTCACAACTTTTGCACAAGAAAGCATGTCTGACGACCGTGGTAAGGTTAAAATAGGCATCAAATTAGGTGGAAACTACTCCAACTATTACGACTCAAAAGGTGAAGAATTCAGTGCTGATAGTAAGCTTGGCTTGGCAGGGGGATTGTTTTTTGGTATTCCGATTGGCAAATTTTTAGGGATTCAGCCCGAAATACTTTACTCACAAAAAGGCTATAAAGAAACTGGCCAGTTTTTGGGGGGTACCTATAAACTGACCCGAACCACTGACTATTTAGATGTGCCATTGTTGCTATCCATCAAACCTGCCAAGTTTTTGACGATACAAGTTGGACCCCAATATTCTTATTTGTTAAAGCAAAAAGATGTCTTTGAGAATCCACTTACTACTGTCGAACAACAAAATGAATTTAAGAATGAGAATATTCGTAAAAACATTTTGGGCTTTATTGGTGGACTTGACGTAAATGTAGGTAAGGTTATTATAGGGGCTAAAGCTGGTTGGGACATTCAGAACAACAACGGCGACGGTACTTCAACAAACCCGCGTTACAAAAACGCATGGACTCAAGCAACGATAGGTTTTAATATTTTATAATTTTTTCAAAAAATAAAGCCATGGACATTCAACTGATATTATTAGCATTGCTTTTGATAATTGGTACTTACGAACTAGTTACTCTCAGCATCGGACCAAAATCAGAAAAAAACATGTCTTTACAATTAAAAAATTCATTGGAATATTTAATAAAGTTAGAAAAGAAATGAAAAGTACTGCTCCAGGTATTATTTAAAGTACTATCTATTATTCAATACAACAGCTTTTTATATAGTGGTTAATAGGGTTAGTAAGAAAATCCCACCTTAGTTTTAAGGTGGTTTTTTTATAAAAAAAATCTCCAACTATCTCTTTATCAAAGTATTTGGGAAAATTTCAATTTCCAAATGTTCCCTTACCTTCTAGAAGTCTTGAGAAGAAAAAACATTCCAAACTTAACTCATTAAAAGCTGTTGGTGTATTTGGGCCAATAATAAATCTAGTATCGCATCTAGTTCATCGTACAATTAAATCATTGAAATAGATATCCAATTACTTCATATTTAGAAATTTGAAGTAGCAAAATTCAATTGAAATGGGAGGAAATTTTTGAGGTCACGTCAAAAACCATCATCTCAAAAATACCAAAACTGTGTTGTTTAGGTAGATTGAGATTCTAGTATTACTACAAAGTGAAGCGTTTTTTTTTATATTGATATGAAATACTATTAAAGAACAGATTATTAAAGAAGGCTGATGAAGCCTGTATTCAAAAAACATAAGTCATCACACTTGGGAAACATATTGTATTCAACAAACCATTTGAATTATTGTCTGTGAATATTACCACCCTCCTCAAGAAGTCTTTCTTCTTTTGTTAAATTTCATTATTTGATTGGTGACAACTTGCACTCTTCTTCTCGACACTTTAACGTTTTGCTCGGAGTTTGGTGCATTTTCTATCATAATGGTTGCCTCAGAAAAAGAAGCATAATGTAGGTTGATAAGTTCTTTGCGATTCACTCTCAAAAATTCCGACTTTTCGTAAAGCATTTTTTCAAACTTCTGTAAAGTTCGGGAAGAGGTAACCGTGCGGCCATTGATTAGGTATATAACTGTGTAGTTCCTGTCACTCTCAAACTTAACAATTTCTTGAAGATTAATGAGCTCCAAATTTCCTTTTTCTTTGATACCGATTTCGTTGTTTTTGACGAATTGCTTTTGGTTTTCAACAAAATTATCTTTCATGGTTAAAAAAATGCACCAAAACATTTCTGCTATAATCAGAATACCAAAAACAATCAAAACCTAAACGCTTTAGGTCAATTCGCTACATTTGTTTTTCTATTATAGTAAAACTTTGGTTAGGGAAAATTACATGATCTAAGCACAAATGTATAAATCCAAAACCATGGAGATATAGGTAAATTTACCTGTTTTAGCCAATATCATTCATAAATTCAAAAAAGAGAAGGACAAAAGACTACTCAACAGAAGAGTATCTTTTAGCTGACATCCTCCGAACTGTTTTTCCAGGTCATAACACCTGCTATAAGTGCCGGAATGGCAAAAATCAAAAAATTGGAGCCTATCGTCAGACCCATACCGATCAGCAGCCCTCCGAGTTTAGGCCCAACAATTCCGCCGATTCTACCCGCTCCCATGGCCCAGCCAATACCAGTAGTTTTGAACTCGCTCGGGTACATCCTTGCGGCGAAAGCGTATAAACCCACAAAACCACCCTGAATACCAAAACCTAAAAATGCAAAAACCAACAAGATAAAATCAGAGCCTATAAAGAAATTGAAGCAAGCCATTAAAACAGCTGTAAGGATGAGGATGATTCCGATGGTTTTTTTCAAGCCAAATTTGCTCGAAAAATAGCCTTGTGTAACGATACCAAAAAATGCTCCGATATTGAACACTGTACCCGCATAAATGGCCAAACTGAGCGACAAACCAGCATCTGAGGCTAGTTTGGGAATCCAACTGGTCATGAAGTACAATGCCGCAAAAGCCATAAAAAGTGCTATCCAAAGCTCTATGGACGGCTTCTTATACTTTCCTTCCAAAAGCTTGCCTACGGGTATGGCCGACTGCGGATTGGCACGAGGCGGAAGTTTGTCTATGGCATCAAAACCCATCTTTTGTAATAAAGAATTGATTTTTTTAAGAGCGTTTTTCGGTTGAGCTTTTATATAGAAATCAACAGATTCAGAAAGAAACAGTACGATTAAAGGAATAGCCAAAAGAGAGGCTATGCCGGCATATTTGAACATCTGCTCCCATCCTTCGGCAGGAATTACCTTGGCAGCTACCAAGCCTGATAGAACCGCCCCTATTGGGTAGCCAGAAATCACAAAACTCACCCAAAAGTCCCGGGTTTTGTTCGGGGTAAACTCGGCTGTGAGGGCTGCGGTACTGGCCAACATACAGCCTATACCTAGTCCAGATAGAAACCTGTAGGCCAATAGGGCATTGACAGAAGTGGCAAAAGAAGTCAGGTAAATACATGAGCCCATCACTACAGCACTTATAAGAATAAGATTTTTTCTTCCAATTCTGTCTGCATATGGAGCTATAAAAAGTGTTCCAAGGGTCATTCCAATCAAACCAGAGCTAAAAACTGTCCCTAAAACATCAGGCCCTATGGACCAAGCTTTGGCAATGGCAGGAGCTGTGTAGGAAATAACCAAGACGTCCATACCGTCCAGCATATTCATTAAAAAACAGATAAAAATTGTAGCAAATTGGAGTTTTGAAATTGGATTGTTGTCTATTAAGGCTTTCGAAGAAAATTCCATCCGTAGTTTTGAAAGGGTTATATTTTTTAAAAGCCTAAATTTAATGAATAATCCTAAAAAACATTGGCTTATTAATATTTTAAATTTTGTTCAGCCAAAGTCCACGTCGGCTTTCGGAAATAAAAATCGTTGAAGCTTTGAAATAAATACTGACCTGAGTTCTCAGCAAAGCCTGAACTGCTGAAAGACATTTAAATAGCCGCAATTTCTCACGTAAAATTATTATTTTTTAGATATAATAATGTACATTCGCTTAGTCTAAACTCAGTACTTACCAAAAAGTAAAAGCATGAATAATATCTTTAGAGGCTTAATAGCTGGCTATGGAGCCAAAAAATTGGGCAGCGGTTGTTTCGGCACCGTTTTGGTTTTCATCATCATTTGGGTTGTTCTCGGTCAATGCACCAATTGAAACGTTTGTGGCTAATGTAACAGCCTTTTTTCACTTCCAGTATTTACTTGCCCAAGCCAACCAAGTACTCCAATTTGGACCAGTACTATGTCCACCTGCGTGTTGGCGGTAAGCAATTTCACCTGCTACTAGTGGTGTGCCCAAAATTGGAAATTCCGAGGCACCCAAATCTCGTTTACCGAAAAGTTTATAAACAGACCCGGCGTTTACTCCACCAATGAACATCCCTTTGGCATCTATCCAGTTGCCCTCTACTTGTGGCGAACCTGCACTTATAAATACGGGCCTCGGTGCACACAGTGAGACCAGGTGATGAGCGTCTACGGGGAGATCGTCTGCCGTGAGTTTACTGCCATACTTTATGAAACTACCTGAAAACCAATGATATTCACCCGACCCAACGAGATTTTCGACCTGTTCTCCGAAAACCCTTCTGAGGATTTTGACACCACCTGCACCTGAAGAACCAATGAACCCTAGCGAAATTCTTGGTTCAAAAGCCATAGCGACTACTGCCGCTTTTCCATACCTCGAAAGTCCCTCAATGGCTACCCTTTTGGCGTCTAAGTCTTTGTCTGTTTCAAAATAGTCAATGGCTCTGCTGGCACCCCAAGCCCAAGCTCTCAGTGCTCCCCAATCGTCTGATTTACGGTTTTTACCCTTATTTACCAAGCCAATTATACCTCTGGTAAGCCCTGCTCCATTGTCTGCTTGGATACTACTTGGCTCTATAATGGCATAACCCCAGCCTCTGCTGATGACCTGCTCCTGCCAAGTAGGCTCCCCCGCCGAGCCAAGCCCTATGGCTTTTATGGGTGCCGGATTGAAGGGATTCTTGATAAACCCAAATTCTAAAACTATCGGCACGCCGGCTGTGGCATTGGCTGGTGTAACTACGAGAAGGTTTATTTCTACCTTTATAGCTGGATGTGACGAATTATCGACCACCCCTTTTAATAGCTTTTCTTTTATGGCTTGATTGCCAACCAAAGTGTCTCTGACAGAAACTGTCTGCCACTGAACACTTGGAATATTGGCGGGCAGTTTTCCATAAATTTCATTTTCAAAGTCATTCACAATTTCTGGCCTCCGCAATTGATTCCATTCTTGTACAGACTTGACTTTTTTACCATTTTTCAGAATCAATGGATCGGCCAAGGAGTATTTGTTTACTTTATCTTCAGAACTGTTGGCGGCATTGGCATCTTTGGGATTTCCCGAAGGCCCTTTTCGCATTTGGCTACGTTCTATACCCAACTGGCACAGCATGTTCAGATAGTCCGCCTCTGTAAGTTTATTTAAACTGTCTCTTTGAGCCTGACTAAGACCAAACTGAGCCATTGACGGTACAGTAAAAGACATAAAGGTGAATAAAATGACTATCTTTCTCATAATTTCCTAAGGTTTTTTAATGGTTTTGATATGTTCGGCTATATTGAGCATGGTGTCTATATAAATATCATTCTGATTGTCACTGAGGTAGTGAACCAACTGGCTGTGTGCTTCTTTCGAAACATTCAACCCATGCTCACCACCAACACCATGAAACAAAAACACCAAGAGTTTGCCTGTTTTTTGGGCCTCTTTTACCAGCTCAATCATTTGCTCGCCCGAAGTGCCTTCCATACTGAAACAATCGATATCCATAAGTTTTTGCTCTTCAAAACTATGCATTTGGTGTCTCACCGCACGGGCGGCCACAAAATCATTGGAAAGTGTTTGAATAAACTCTCCTTCCATAACTTTTTTATGTCCGCAGGTAAATGCGAAAGTACGCTTGTCTTTACCATCAATAGACTTCAGATAAGCATTGCACATTTTCAGTTCGTCCTGAATTCTCGTCAAACTGTACTTGCTTAAATCGTATTCAGGTTTTACCCAACTCATACCTGGCAAAGAGGCGTCGCAAGGATGATAAAGCGTATGATTGCCCAACTCGTGGCCATTTACCGCAGCATTTCTCCAATCTTTTATTCTATTTCGGCTGGCATCTGATAAGGTCGTTAGATAAAATGTACCTTTCAAATTCAAAGAATCAAGCACAGGAATTACATTATCGAGATGTACATTGAGGCCATCGTCATAGGTCAATACCACCGCAGCTTTCTTCCCTTTCCATGGTTTGGTTTCGTCAAAATCTGGTTTGTCGGTTCTGAAAGGAGCAGCCGGAAGGCCGTCTACATTGTAAAAGTTAACGTCGGGGTTATCTGCCCAGGCATATCTTACATACTTTGGGTTTGATATTTTGGGCGAAGTTAGTACGACTTTGTCAGCTACAATTTGTGCATCTGCCCAGGTAAACTTTTTATCGGCCCCGGCGATAGCAAATTCGCGTAGTGGTTCTTTGTCTTTGCTTTTGAGTCCTTCTCCAACATTATCGAATGTAAGAATGATTTTATCGTTTACTATTTGTGCATCTTTAAAAGTAGGTCCCGACGCCACAACTTCTTCTTTATAAATTAGTTTTTCGGCCAAAAGTGCCAATCTCTCGCCAACATCCTTTTTATTGTCCGGATGGATATCGTTCCATTCTCCCAAATCTATTCCGACAGCCATGGCCGTATTTGGCATTACAGTAGCTTCACCTTGTGCCTCACGCAACTCAGCCCACTGACTTTCGGTTGGCGAATAATTGGCCTCCATAAAATTGGGCAACTGAGTCAATAAAAATGGCATTTCGGGTTGATTCCACTGTTTACGCCAATCTAAAATTTGAGCTTTTTGTAAAGCAGCATAGTTTTGTGGCCTACCGGCATTACTTTCGCCCTGATACCACAAGAATCCTTTTATGGCAAAATTGATTACCGGTGCTGCCATGGCATTGAATAAGGCACCGGGCTGATTTTGTGCGGAAAAAGTAGGTGGTTGAACTCGAGGCTCAAAACTCTCCCCTACCTTGTATTCCCACTTTCCGGCCAAATCTATGGTATCTTTATCGACAATTAAACTGTAAGGCTTGTCAGGTACAAATCCGCCCTTTCCTCCAAAATTGCTGACTTTTACCACAAAAGTATTTTCCCCAGCCTTGAGCACTCCATTAGGTAGTTTGTACCTTCTTTGCGGATACATGTAGGTGGTCTGCCCTACTTGCTGGCCATTGATATATAGCACGTCTGCATCTACTATTCTTCCCAAAAAGACCTTGGCTTCTTTGTCAGTCAAGTTGGTAGGTACTTCAATCTTTTTTCTAAACCATACTACTCCGTCTAGATTTTTTATGCCTTGGTCTTCCCAATAGCCGGGCACTGAAAAAGGCTTCCAGTTTACCGCTTGGTAGCTTTGCTCGTACCATTTGGGAGATTCCAGCATGCCCTTATCCGCTGATTTTACTATTGGTTTTTGAATTCTAGAAAAACTATTAGCATAGGCTGTATCCTTATTTTTCTGTATGGTAGCGGTAAGACTTTCGAAATCCTTCAAACCCTCTTCGCTTATCCAAGCTTCAATGGGCGTACCACCCACACTGGCACTTATAAGACCTATTGGAATTTTGTATTTAGCATAAAGTTTTAACGCGTAAAAATAAGCCACTGCCGAAAACTGACGAACATTCTCAGGATTACATTCTTTCCAAGAACCACCCGAAAAATCCTCTTTTTTCTCCAACAAACTCGTGGCCACAGGAACGCTGAAGTGCCTAATATTGGTGTTGTTGGCTTCCAAAATATCTTTGGCATAAAGTACATGATGTAGCTCCATTTGATGCACCATATTACTCTGACCTGAGCAGAAAAAAACATCTCCGAAAGCAATGTTATTTATTTTTAGCTCATTTTTACCCTTTAAAATAATTTCAAATCCCGTTCCAGATGGCTGAGGGGGTAAGGTCAATTCCCACTTTCCAGACTCTGACGTGGTGGTTTTAAAGGTTTTCTTGTTCAGAATCAAACTTACTTTCTCCTTTGGGCTTGCCCAACCCCAAATCTTAACGGGAGTATCACGCTGCAAAACCATATTGTCGGAAATGAGTTTTGGTAAACGGATTTGAGAATACACTTTAGTAGAAATCAAAAGTAGAAATACTATTGTAATCTTGAGCTGATTCATGTTTCTGAAATTTTACGAAAAAAGCCTCTACATTTCACTTTGAGCTGGAAGATATGAAATGTTGGAGGCTTTTATTTTGATCTAAAAATATAGATTTTATTTTTTGGGTACTCTCAAAACTGCTTCAAATGCGGGTTTAGCCTGTTTATTTCTATCCCAAAGCAATGGATAATTGGTCCTGTTGGGTACTGGATAATCATTTTTCCAGTTCATGCCGTCATGTACACCCCAGAGTGTTACACGGTCTATTTTTTCTTTTCTTTTATAAAAAATGCCGAAAAGCTCCGCATATCTATCAGCCAAAGCTTTTTGAACCGTCGGAGGTAGACCTTTTTGATATGGGTCCAAAAACTCTTTGAATTCTTCGTTTTGAAATTGCTTTTCTGACATACTTTGTCCGATAATCTGACCTTCCTTGGTAAGTGGGAGTACATCCACATCGAGTTCAGTAATCATAACTTTTACTCCAAGAGCTGCATAAGCGTCTATGGCTTGCTCTATGTATTCGGTTTTTGGGTAATTCAGGCCCCAATGACCTTGAATTCCGATTCCATCCACTTTAATACCAGCAGTTTGCAACATTTTCACCATTCGCACAATGCCATCTCTTTTGCTAGGTCTCCAAGCATTAAAGTCATTGTAATAAAGCTCTGTGTTGGGTGCATATTGGGCCGCATATTTGAAAGCCAGTCTGACAAACTCATCACCACTGCCTATGCCTTTTACCCATTTGGTTTGCCGGTAACTTCCGTCATCATCAATTACTTCATTTACCACATCCCAAGCGTTTACTTTCCCTGCATATCTACCAGCAATAGCTTTTATATGGTCATGAAGGCGTTGGGCTACTTCCTCTTTCGATTTAGGTTTTCCATTTTCGTCCTGAAAAAACCAATCGGGTGTTTGATTGTGCCATGCCAGTGTATGACCAATGATAAACATGTTGTTTTTTTTGCCGAAATCTATAAATGCATCGGCTGGACCGTATTCAAAAACACTGGGCTTCGGATTTATGAGAGCCGCCTTCATTGAGTTTTCGAGCGTGATGGTATTGAAATGCTTTACCACAATATCCTGTGAGGCTTTGTCTTTACCCGAAACTATTTCGTCATTTACGGCCACACCTATTTTGAAGGCATCTTTATAAGCTTCTTTCAGGGTGGTTTGAGCAGATGTGAATGAGAAATTGAAAAACAGAATTCCTGAAATGAGAACTGTGTATTTATTATTCTTCATAAAATATGTTCTTTTTATTTAAAAAAATCAATAAAATATCCTATCAATTGGTCGAAAATCGGTGAAAATTATGACGATAAACAAGCCAATTTTTGACAAGATTCCTCCACTCACTTGTATGGCACCAAAGTATTTATTTTACCATCAGCATCATAAGTAATTTCAGCTACTTTTACGCTTCTCAAATGAGTAACGCCTTCTGAAAGACTTGAGTCATGGTAAAATAGATACCATTTACCGGCAACTTCACAGATAGAATGGTGCGAGGTCCAGCCCACTACAGGTTCGAGAATTCTTCCTGCATAAGTAAAAGGCCCATAAGGATTATCTCCAATGGCGTAACAGATAAAATGCGTATCTCCGGTAGAATAAGAGAAGTAATACTTTCCATTGTACTTGTGCATCCAAGCCGCTTCAAAGAATCTTCTTTCATTGTCACCATTGAGCAAAGCTTGGCCATTTTCATCCAAAATCAGAAGGTCTTTGGCTTCATGTGCAAATTCGAGTAAATCTTCTGTCATTCGGGCGACTTTCGGACATAAGGCTGGTTCGTTGTCGGCTGGTAAATGAGCTGTAGGACTTTCGGGAGAATCTGAATTAAATTTCCCATTTCTCCATCGTTGTAACTGACCGCCCCAAATTCCGCCAAAATACATGTAATAAGAACCATCGTCATCCCTAAATACAGCAGGATCTATCGAAAAGCTTCCTTTTATGGGCTCTGGCTGGGCGATAAATGGCCCTACGGGTGATTCGCTCACCGCAACGCCAATTCTAAATATGCCGTCATGGGCTTTCGCTGGAAAGAAAAGATAGTACTTACCGTCTTTCTCGTTTGCATCAGGTGCCCACATTTGTTTATCGGCCCAGGGTACATCATTTACATGTAAAGCACATCCATTGTCTATGGCTTCGCTGTCAATAGAATCCATTGAAATTACGTGGTAATCTTCCATGGCAAAGTGACTTCCGAGATCGTCGAAAGCTTCGCCCGCATCGACATCATGCGAAGGGTAAATGTAAATTTTCCCATCGAACACATGTGCCGAAGGATCGGCTGTGTAAATGTGTTTTACAAGAGGCTGCGATATGGCTCTTGCGTTTAAATCCTTAAAATCAATATGTTCTATACTATCTTCTGGCATTTTTGTTTGGTCAATTGGTTACTGGTGTACTGGTTATTGGTGAAAATCAAAAATCACTTATTTAACCCTAATAATATTTTCAATTCTAAAATAAAATCCCCCTTTAGGGCGGTCCGACCTATCGGTTTGGGCTATCTTCTTTTTTCTAAATCTGACTGAATCTGCCCTTCCATCTTTTTGTTTATCTCATAAAAAAACAAAAGCCCAACGGCAATCAAAAACGGCATAGCCGGAAAAACACTCACCAAAAGCTTAATTCCATTTACGGTTTCGGCAGTTTGACCAACGCTACTTCCTGGTTGATAATCAAATACATTTAGAATCTTTGTCAGCAAAGCACTACCAATACTTAAACCTCCTTTGAGGCCAATCATCATGGCGGCAAAAATTATAGCAGTAGCTCTGC
The DNA here is from genome assembly GCA_035299025.1 of Leadbetterella sp. GTDB lineage: Bacteria > Bacteroidota > Bacteroidia > Cytophagales > Spirosomataceae > Leadbetterella. The sequence goes on along the minus strand of DATGXK010000007.1, from coordinate 496,127 downwards.
GATTGTTTTTCCATTCGGAATAATCCGCCACATCTGCTATCATGGTCCAGAGAATTGGCGTTCCAATGCCATAAAAGAACATGTGAAGCATTTGCATCAAAAACATAGTTCCTACTGCTTGAGGAGGAAAGAAGTAAAATGCAATAATAAAAAGTGTTGAAACAAAAAGTGAGCTCATGAATACCACCTTTTTGCCATATTTATCCGCCAAACTTTTTGACCACCAGATGCCAATCAAACCTATTAAAATACCGCCGCCGTTGAATACACCAAGGCCAAGAGCTGTATCGTTTTCAAAGGTGGGCAGAAATGGTTTTAAGGGATCAAGAATGGCGGCAATTTGTACTTTATCTACATAGTTTTCGAAATAATAAACATAGGCACCGCCTTTCATGGCGAGTGTAATGAAGATTAAGGTTGTAACCGTCAACATGATGATCCAAGGAATGTTTTTCGAAAGGTCTTTAAGATCTTCTCCCAAAGATGATTTTTGCTCGGCTTTGGGCACCACTCTCTCTTTTGTGGTTAGAAAGGTGACGATCAGCATCAGCGTACCTACGATGGCCAGAATTGTCATAACTTTCTCTATACCAACGGCTTTGTCTCCATTCCCAGCTTTCAAAATGAGGTTATACATAAAAACCTGCACAAAAAACTGAGAGAACATCACCGCAATAAATCTATACGCCGACATGCTGTTTCTCTCGCCCATATCGCTCGTGATAACGCCACTCAAAGCCGAATAAGGGAGGTTATTGGCAGCATATAACAGAAGCAAAAGACTGTAGGTGATGACCGCATAAATCACTTTTCCTGAATAAGAAAAATCTGGCGTACTAAAAGCCAAAAGGGCTGTAACACCAAGTGGAATGGCCGTCCAAAGAATCCAGGGGCGGAATTTGCCCCATCTTGTACTTGTGCGGTCTGCAATGGCTCCCATAACCGGATTGAAAACAAATGCCGCAAAAAGTCCAACGAAGAGTGTCACCAAGGTGGCGTCCTCGGTCTTGAGTCCATAAATGTCGGTATAGAAATAGGCCAGATAGGTGACCAACGTTTGGAAAACCAAATTGGCCGCTAAGTCGCCCAAGCTATAGCCGACTTTTTCCAATACCGAGAGTTTCTGAGATTCCTGATTCATATTTTAAGGGTTTTAGGGTTGATATTCTCTCAATTTTATTACGGCTTCATAGGCCTTTTTGGGCTCAAAATTTCTGTCAAACAGTAAAGGATAGTTTGTTCTTCCTCTTACAGGCCAGCCATTGAGCCACGAATGTGCGTCATTTACTCCCCAGAAAGTTATGCGGTCTATCTTGTCGTGATGTTTGAGAAATATTCTAAAAAGCTCCTCATACTTCTTGGCCAAAACTGTTTGTACAGAATCTGGTAGCGTTTTTGGATACGGATTCATGTAGGGACTGTTAGGATAATTTTGGTTTACGTCTGCACCCTTCAGATCCCAAGGATTGGGTAAAACCGTCAAATCCAACTCTGTAAATGCCACTTTAAGACCTAAAGCCGCATATTCAACGATGGCGTCTTCAATATCTTTGAGCTTCAAGCTATTGATACTCCAATGCCCCTGAATGCCCACACCATCGATTTTAGTACCTGAGGCCTTCAGTTTTTTTATCATTTCTATTGTGGCTTTTCTTTTTACGGGCTGCTCATTGTTGTAATCATTGTAATACAGCTCGGTCTTGGGGTCAGCTTTGGCGGCGAGGTCAAACGACATCTTAATGAAATCTTCACCCAGCAAATTATAGAAAATAGATTTCCTGAAAGTTCCGTCGTCTTCAATGGCCTCATTTACCACGTCCCAGCTGTTGATTTTTCCAGAATAACGACCGGCCACGGTATTGATATGATCTGTCATAAACAGCTTCAGAGAGTCAGCGGATTTGATTTTACCGACAAAACCAGGTAGCTGAGAATGCCAAACCAAAGTATGCCCAACCACATACATTTTGTTTTTCTGGCCGTATTCTACAAACTTATCGCCCAACGTGAAATCATACCTGTTCCATTCCGGATGTATATTCACAGATTTCATGTGATTTTCGGGTGTGATGGCGTTGAACTCCTTCTTGATAAGCTGATTGGCCCTAATATCTTTCTCAAGAATATGCTCGGCTCCAAGGGCCGTTCCGATATAAAAATCATCTCGAAAAACATCTTTGAGAGATTTAGAATTGCTTTGAGCTTTTGCTCCTGCAAGCAATCCCAAACACAGTGGAGAAATCAGTAGAAATTTACAAAAAACAGTCTTCATTCTTTTAAATATTTACGGAATAGTTTAAGAATTGGCAAAGAAAATAATTAAACGTCAAATTAACACTTAATATTTGTAATTTCATATTGTTTTTTAAAATAATTATAATTTTAAAGAATTGACTGAAAACACCTCGAAAAAAACCAAGGCAGAATTATTATATTATAAACTGAATATCAAACACTTAATAAACTTTAAATCATTCTTTAAATACATCAGCCTAAGAGAACCTTAGGTTTTGTTTTTTTGAATCAAAGTTATACAAAAAGGAAAAATAGACAAATAACATAGTACTATGTATTGCATTGTATTAGTTTATACACTATATTTGCTTATTGATTTATTTTCTAGCATCTCAAAAGCATAAAATTATGAAAAAACTACTTTTAACATTCGCGATTCTGGGTACCTTAATCTGTCTGGTATGGCAGCAATGGGGAAAAGACGACATAAGGCTTAAAACCAAAGAAAACGAGGCACAGCTACATATTTCGGCAAAGTTTCCAACAGACAAAACAAGTAAAGTTCAGCAGTTTCTGACAAAGGAAATGAACGACCCAAGTATGACTTTTAATAACACCGAAATAGATGGAGACTTAAGACTAAACGACGGCACCGAGCTCTACCTCAGATTAAAAGAAGGCAGTCTGAAGATAATTCTAGAACGCAGCAAAAATTCAGAACAATCGTATCTGAGAATAAAGAAAATAAGTAATAAACTAAAAGATGTCTTGACGAGATAATTTCAAGTTTTGGATCGAAAAACAAACAGAAACAGAGGAGATTTTACCTTCAAAGGTCAAAAAAAATTCAGAGTACATTTGGGTTGTACTCTGAATTATTATATTTAAGCAATTATTTTATTTCAGCACAAAAATGTAATCTCCTGAAGATAAAGGAATCACTACATTTTCTCCTTCGACTTTTACACCTGTCCATGTTGTGATGGCTTTTCCTGACTCAGTGATTTGGGTCAAACTTTTGGTAGGTAAATAAAGCGTAGCAGTACTATTGGCGGGCACCGTACATTTATAGCTCCATCCCTCCTTTTCCGTTTTCCATTCGCTCTTTATCTTACCATATACCGAGTCATAATACCCTTTGGCAAAAGTCATTACTTTGTCGGGGTCAGGTGTTGGTTTCAATATAAAATGCTTGAAAGCCGCTTTTTCAGGGCTTCTTTGAATACCCAGAGAGTAATTGTACATCCAAGAAGAAACTGCTCCGAATGAATAATGATTAAAGGAGTTCATAGAATTATTTCCACCAAAACCATTTTCGACTGTGTAAGAATTTAAGCGTTCCCAAATCGAAGTAGCACCATTCACCACAGAATACAACCACGAAGGATAACTTTTTTGTTGTAAAAGTCTGTAAGCATTGGCGTGATTTCCGTTTTCCGAAAGGGCGTCGGCTATAGAGGCCGTTCCGATGAATCCTGTCATCAAAGAATATTCTGGACGTTCCACACCCTCATCGTCTTTGTTCTTACGGGTAAGGGTTTCATTCAAATATTTTATGGCAAAAGGCTTATTTTCATCATTAAACAGTCCCAAATCCAGAGGAATAGCATAAGAAGCTTGTGTATCTACCAAAACTCCTTTGTCTGATTTTTCTTCTACATTCCTGGCGTTGGGTGGTCCCATTCTAGCTGTTTTTACACCTGATTTTATTGTTCTGTGGGTATTTTTGTCAACATAAACTTCATTGAAAACCCTTTTAACCTCCTCATAACGAGCCTTAAATGCTGTTGCATCTTCTGGTTTGTTTAGAATTGTAGCCACTTTGTGCATGATTTCCAAATCATAAGCAAAATAACTCATCCAAAACTCAGTGTTGTCATTCTTGTTGTTTTCGGGGCTTAGCCAGTCTCCCAAAGGACCTTCATTTAAGATACCTGTGGCTTTGTCTACTTTGGTATCCAAAAACGTTACATACTTTTTCATGGCGTCATAATGCTCCCTCAAAATCTGTACATCGCCATATTGCTGGTAAGTCTCCCAGGCCACCGTCAAACCGGCACTTCCCCAAAGTGTACCTCCAAAACCACCGCCCATTGGAGCCACGTCTGTAAAACGCCCGCTTTCTGCCTGTACATCTCTCATGGCAAGCATGTGCCTTCTCAAAAACATATCAGCATCTGTGAGATAAGTCGCTGATTTTGAAAAAACTGAGATATCACCACTCCAACCCATTCTTTCATTTCGGGCGGGTGTATCCGTAGGAATTGAAAGAAAATTGCTTCGAAGTGACCATGTGATGTTTTGCCAAAGTTTGTTTACCAAAGGATTGGAGGTTTCATAACTTGAAGACAAACCTAAGACCGAGCTTATTACCAAACCCTTTACATCAGTTATTGGAAGAGCATTTTCTAGACCAGTAATTTCCAAGTAACGATACCCATGAAAGGTAAATCTCGGCTGAATAACCTCATCGCCACCTTTCAAGATATAAATATCCTGGGTAAGTGCAGCTCTGATGTTTTCCATCATTACCATGCCTACATTCTCTCCATACTCTTTCAAATTTGGATATTTTACCTCTGCAAAACGCATGGTTATTACTTGTCCTTTTTTACCATTTTTGATGGCAACTTGCGGCACACCTACCATATTTTGAGCCATATCATAGACAAATACTTTAGGCCGAACTTCTTCCACAGAAATGGCAGGCATGGTTTTTACAATGGTCGCATTGTTGCCCATTTGTCCAACCAACTTGAAATCTTTGTATTCTAATGAAGATTTCCTGCCCATAAAATCGGTAAAAGTACCGTTGTACGAAGTACCCTCCAAAGGTACTTCAACAGCAGCTTTCCAAGCTCTTGCATCATAGGCAGCTGTAGACCAATCCTTTACGGCGGCCTCTTTGTTGGCGTCGTACACTTCTCCTTGAAAATAGCTTCCATAACGCACAGGACCGTCATTATAGAATTTCCACTCACTTGGATTCGAGGTAATTATTTGTTCCGTACCATCTGTGTAGCTTATCACCAATTTGCTCAAAAGTGATTGTCTATCTCCAAAATAATTCCAGCTTTCACCACTAAATGTAATATTGCCACTCCACCAACCTTCGCTCAGCCATGCTCCAATTGCATTCTGAGCACCCCCCTGTTTCAATGCTTCTTTTACATCGTAGGTTTGATACATGTGGTTTTTGTTGTATTGTGTAAGCCCTGGATTGAAGTAATCGTTGCTCACACGTTTTCCGTTCATAAAAACCTCATAAATTCCTCTTGCAGTCACGTATAATCTAGCAGTTTTGATAGCTTTAGGCTGTACTGCAAAAGTTGTCCTGAGCATTGGAGCGGCATTTTTACTTGGATTTGCCAGAATCAAAGCACCGCCTTTTACTACATAGCTATTATTTTGCACAGTCAGTTTATCTGATTGAAAAATACCCTTGTAGCTGCCACCTGTCAGGTTTTCAGAAAACAAAGTATTGGATGGAAATCTAAAGTTTTTTAATTCTACTTCTGAAAAAACAGCCGTTTGGTTTTCATTGGTTTGAAAACCCACATCCGCCAACATCGGAAAGCTTATGAAATTATTCCCACTTCCTACAGGATTAAGATTTAAACCTCTAGAGGCAAATGGCGATGGTGTGCCTTCTACCTTTTCAGCTACCTTATTTTCAGGCTTATTTTCACCGATAAAAAACTCAAATAATCCAAAATTACAAGCCACAAAAATTTTATGCTTTTCATATTTATTGGCTTCATTTATTAGGTTTTTTGGAATTGAAAGGCTCTTAAACGGGGTTTCTCGGCTATCGTTTTTGGTGTAACCCACTCGGTAAATGTTTAGTTTGGCCATGCCCTCGGCAGCTTCAGAAACATTGGAAATATCCAATTCCAAGGCAATGTAAGCTCCGTTTTTGCGGTTTTCAACGCCTTGCATATTTAAATCTTTGTCCATCAATCGAGCATCATTCCCGCCAAAAACAAACGCAGCTTTGGTAGAGTTGGAGGCCTTATCTAATTGAACGGCATACTGAAACTTATAAACCGATAGATAGTGCGAATAAAAAACCAGATCATCACTCCCGCCGCCAATCCATTTGGCCCCAGACCAAGCCGCAATATCGGGATTCATCAAGCCGGTTTCGAACCAAGAACTTCTCTTTGTCATGGCTTTGGTATTGTCCCAAACCGTTAGATTCCAGGTATATCGTGTTGTGGCCTTTAAGGCGGCACCCTCGTATGCAATACCATGAGAAATATCTGAAGTTATTTTTTTGGAGTCCCAAACGACTTTATTTTCAGCATCGGTGACCACAATCTGATAGGCGATTTGTGCATAACCTCGTTTATTATCCGTGGGCTTCATTTGCCACGAAAAATGCAGATTGGTGACGTCAATTCCAAGAGGAGTCGTTTCATAATCTACTTTTAGATTTTCGATACTTACACCTGCAAAAACTTGGTTGATAATGAAAAAAAGGAATACAAAAGTAGTCCACCGTGCTTTTTGATTAAGCATATTTTTAATGTTAAGGTTAAACATATTTTCAGCAAGATAGTATGATTTTGATTTGCAAGTATTATGTACTTTCCTGCTATTTCTGATATTCGCTAAGAAAATCATACCTATTAATGGCACAAGGATGACGCGGATGTTCCAACACAGATTAACACGGATTTTTAGTCCGCATTAAACTGTGTTAAAATTATTACTACTACATTACTGCAACCCAAATATCTTTACTTGCTTCATTGTCCATGGGATGGTTTCGGTTTCTTGCTCAAGACCTTCCTCGAGTTTTATTCTCAAGAATTTGATTTTTTGGGAATTTAACAAAACCGTGTTATCGCCTTCATTTCCAATCAAATGTTTGACTGATTCTTCCCAAGAATTGCCGTCTAGGGAGGTTTCTATGGTATACTTTCTGGGAAAAGTCTGGGTTACTTGAGGCGGTGGTGGTGGCGTGGTTCCATTTCTTTGTCCAAATCTTCGAATGGCCGCCGAATTAAACTGAAGCTCCGATATATTCATAGGCTTTGGAAACTCCACCTGATACCACATGTCTTTCTCTTGCTTTTTGCCTGTTGACCAGCCTTCGTAGGTAAACGCACTCTGTGGCGATACATTTCCTCCAATACGTGTTGAAGCCGTATGACTGGCAGTTATCTTCAATCCATCCACCACCTGAATTTCTTTGGGCGTGCTCTTTATCAGTTGATCATATTTGTACAAAACATTCTGAGCGGCGGTTTTTGATCGAATTTTCTCAACTTGTTTTGCCGAAATTATGGAAGCGTCGTTGGACAATCCATTTCGGATATAGGATACCACATCGGCCACCCACTGATCGTCATGGTCTTTCATTGGAGCCATCAGGCCTCCAGCATAGTTTTTGCCCTCTATGTTGCCTTCCATTCCATGTAAAACCACTTTAATGGCATATTCTGGATGGGCCTGAACACGCTGAGAACCCGCCAAAGCCGGAGCCATCAGTTTACCATTACCACCAGGTGCACCCATGCCATTATTTCCATGACATTGCGAACACAACTCACTATAAATCACCATGCCACGATCTACCGATTCTTTTTGATCTTTACTTAGCTCAACCCCACCAAATGGCCCCATATTTCTAGGTTTTGGTGGCGTAATAATTTGCTCCCCTATGAGTTTTACTCCTGTGGCTTTGTTGTTTGCCATGGCTGTCTTTATTCCACTCTCCAAGTCATTTATTTTCAAAACCTTGGCAGAAAGCATCGCTTGCACAACCACATCTGTGTTGGAGTCATTCATGGCTGCTTTAAAATCCGCCTCAAGCTCTTTAACTCCCGCTTTATAAAGCGTTTCGCTGGCACGCAATGCTTGAATTCGGATTCTTGGATTGGTATCTTTCAATAGTTTCTTGGCCATATCAGTTTTCAAAGCTCCCAGACCTTCCAAGGTCCAGATGGCGTGTATTCTGGCCAATTCGTTTATGCTCGATGTCGCCATCATTCTTAAGGCTGGCACCACAGAAAGGTCTTTTCTCAAAACCAACAATTGCTGAGCGGCATCTCGCCTCCAACCGTTGGGATGCTCGAGGTGTTTCACCAAAGCCGCCGATGGTTCATTTAACATTTTAGGCTGCGTTTTGTCACGCTCTTTTCCTTCATAAGTTATACGCCAAATTCTACCCAAACCCACCACTTTGTCCAACTGGTATTGCTCTATCTTAGTGCGTAAATAGGTGCCTTTTTGGGTCCATTGGCCTTCTTGAATAATGCCGTGGTACATATCCACAATATACATGGTACCATCAGGAGCCGTAGCCATGTCTACAGGGCGAAAAAGCGGATCCGTTGAGCGTAAAAACTCTGACTTTTGGTCTTGGAAAACATTGTGAAGTGTGGTGACTCCTTCTGAAACTACTGGATTGATTTGTCGCACAATTCTAGCCACAGGTTCACCATAAAAATATTGCCCTCTGAGGTTGCTGGGTAACCTATCTCCTCTATAAACGTCATTTCCAGCCGAACCAGTTACTCTGTTTAACGAGCCATCTGGTTGACGGATTTCGTCCATACCTCCTTGCATATCAGCGATTTTGACTGCTGCACCCCAAGGTACATCAAAACCTTTGGCAAACTCACCTGGCACTTCGAAGTTGCCATAGTGAATCGGAAACTGAAAATGCGAAGGCAAGCCACTCGCTCCACCTTGGAACCAAAGCTTGCCGTCGTCGTCGTGCGTTACACCCCATTGAGCTCTATTAAAACCAGTTTTTTCACGGATAACCCCATTTGGAGTCTCTCGCACCCTGAAAGCATTAACGGTACTGTACAACCAGTTATCCATACCATAATACATAAATGCCTGCTGGTGTTCTACATTGCCAGATCGGCCATATTTGGTGGTAAAAAGTTCTTTTTTATCTGCTTTTCCGTCGTTATTGGTGTCGGTGTATTTGTATACATTGTCGGCATCAGACTCCATTGTCAGAATACAATCTTTGCCATAAGGTAACACAAAACGAGGAAAAATTAGGTTGTCGATAAAAGTAGTTCCGGTTTCATAAACACCGTCGTTGTTTTTATCCTCCCAACGCGAAATACGACTTGTTGGCTCCAATTCGTTTTTAGAATCGGCATCGAGCATATATGAACGAAGCTCTAAAACGTACATTCTACCATTGCCGTCAAATGCAATAGCACCGGGTTGTTGAATGGCAGGTTCGGTCAAAATCGGCTCTATTTTATATCCAGGAGGTAACAGAAACTGTTTCTGCTCCTCAGCCACGCTCAAAGCCAATACAGGCGGCTTGGGTTCCAAATCAATCCCTTTCCAATCGTCACTATTGGGGTCTACACCCTCAGGAATCTTGACTTTTGGAAGCGTATCGGCTTTGAAACCACTTTCTGAAATACTTTTTGAGGTTTTAGAAATTACAAACGAACTGAGGGCGATAGCGGCCAAAATGACCGAAAAAATAGCTTTTAAAGAGAATCCTTTTCTTGACTTACGTAAAATTTCTTTCATGTTTTTATATTAAGGTTGAATCCAAAACTCAAATTAATATAAATTTTTAGAAAAATATTTACATTTAGATAAAAAGGCTGTTCTGCTCGACAAGTACTGACTTAAATGAAACAATTAATGCTTTTTACATTCTGAATTTGCAAAACAAAACATAAATCAAATATTAAAATTTAAGTTAAAAAATGAAAATGTAACTTTACCAAATCAAAATACCGTATTTCAAGTATAATTCGATTATTTCATAATCGTTAGCGGTGTTATTCCTTTCGACAAAGTTTAAGTTAGCAGTTTTTAGAAAGCAGATGTTTGGGTTTCTAATTATCAGTTTTCCATTCTCAACAAAAGCAGTACTTTAAAAAAATAATCAAAACCTTCCGAAAAGGGATATTTTTATTTCTACTTGGCTATTCAAATTAAAAAACCCTCACCTATACTCATAAAACTCTACCCGCTGAATACCAAACTGGTTGGTGCCGATGTTGATATGGCGGCCTTGGTGGGTTTGGTCGCCGTTGAGGTGGCGTTTTACTGTCCATCTGTTGTTTATGAAATTACCCTCATCCACTTTTAGGAGACCGATGTTGAGGTCTTTATTCTCCGTTGATTTTGTGGTAATCACTATACCCGAACCGGCCATATAAAATTCATTTTCAGCAGTTTGGATGATGATGGCACTGCCCAAAGGCCAAGTTTCTGTTTTAGATCCAGGTGTCCAGCTGAGCGTGTAATCGTGTTTGCAGGTAAACTCGTATTTGCCCAAGCGTATAATGGTTTCAGAGTCGCTTTTGCTCAACATTATTCCCTTTATTTTCCCTGTACCTTGATTGCTAGTAATCAGTGGATTAAGTTCTTTTATGAGGCCATACATTTTACCAAGTGGCTCATCTTCTGGCTTTTGGGTTGATTCTATGGAAAAAGGCGAAAAACCTATGCCTTCGTAATGCCCAATGGTATAAAGTGCTTTGGCGGCTACAGTTTGGTCAAAAACATGCTCAGGCACAAACAGCATATCGCCTTGGCGGGTGTACAAGTCGCACCAATGTTTGAAATCAGGATTGTAAAAATCTGGCGACATAAAGTCTATCGCCTTCCCAGCGGATTTCCAGACATCCATCAGGTGAGGCAATGGTCCTGCACTTGGGTAATTGCCAGGCTCACGTCCAGCTTTGTTGAGAGCCGCATTGACAAACATGGGCAAAGGATAGATTTTCTTTCCGGCTTCGGCGATTTTGTCGGTAAAGTCTGCATAGAAATAAGCCATAAATATCTCATCGGTGTGCAGCCCTTTACCGAATACTTCCTCCCAATTTCCAGTGGTTTTGTATCCATTTCGTTTCCAAATTTCTCGAAACTCAGGCACTAAATTATCTTTTTTCTCTTGCAAATAAGTCATCAACTCTGAAGGTACTGGCTTATCAAACGCCTCGTTGGCCAAAGTTTGATGGTCTCGGGCAGAAGGCAACATACCTATTTCATTCTCCACTTGTATCATGAGAACCGTCCTATCCCTACTATCAACATCTTTGACAAACTGCATGAGTTTTTCGAAAGCGTTTTTGTCCGCTTTTAGCACATTTTCGCTAAACGAACTCAGAATTTCCTGGCTGCGGCCTGTATTATCTTTAACTCTCGGATATTTGTCTTGATTGAGTTTCACCCAAGCTGGAGCATGGCTGCTCATGCTGTTTTTCCAAGAACCAAACCACAGAAAAACCAATTTCATCTCGTTTTGGCGAGCTTCAAGGATTAAATCTTGATAGAGATTGAAATCAAACTTTCCCTCAATTGGCTCTATCAATTCCCAATAAACTGGTACCAAAACGGTATTCAAGTTCATGGTTTTGAGTTTTGGCCAAACCGATTTCATATTCTCGGTAGTAGTGGCCGTAGAATTTCCGAGTTCGCCACCTAAAACCAAAAATGGTTTTTCGTCAACTATCAGTTGCGTGGCATTCCCCTTTTTTATCAATCTTGGTATCGAATTTTGGGCTGAAATTGCACAAGAAAAACTACAAAGAACCAACAGCAAATAGAAACGGATCATTGGAATAATGGGCTAAGAGTAAAGCCCAAAGATATGAGATTTTGCACAAAGTCAAATATAGACTTTCGGCTTCTCTAACAAAATATTTCTTTTAAATTCCCTTCCTAAATTTAGTTGGGCTGGTGTTTTGATGTTTTTTGAAAAAATTATTAAAGTGTGTAACTTCTTGAAAACCGAGAGAAAATGCTATTTCAGTTATATTCCACTGGCTTTGTTTGAGCATAATTTTCGCTTCTTTCAAAACCCTGTCTGCGATTATCTTGGAAGTAGTATGGCCACAGGCCTCCTTTATGGCTCTGTTGAGGTGATTGACGTGTACATTTAGATGCTCCGCAAAGTCTGAAGGCACCCGAAGCTTGATTTCGGTGTGATTTTCGTCTATAGGAAACTGCCGCTCCAGAAGCTCTAAAAATAACCAATAAATTCGCTGTGATGCGTTGATAGGCAGCTTCTCAATACGCGTAGATGGACGAGTACGCATAGCAAAATGTATGAGCTCGTAGATATAATTGCGTATGGCGTCATACTTATGGATATACTCAGAATCTAGCTCTGTTTCTATTTTGTCAAAAATAGTGCAGAGGAAATCGTACTGCGTATCATCCAGTTCAAAAACATGTTTTCCTTTGGGCTGAAAGACCTCATATTGCACCAATTGACCGAATTGATTGAAGAAGCCTGCATCAAAAATTACATAAAAACCTCCCTCTATGTTGTCTATATGCTCCCATTTGTAGGGTATAAAAGGGTTTGAGAAAACCAATGCCTGACGTTCAAAAGAAATAACTTCATCGGCATAATGAATTCTGCTACTACCTCTACAGAGCGTAACCTTAAAAAAATCTCTACGCCTATACGGTACAGGTTTGCTCGCAGGATGCGGCAACCTAAAAACATTCACATGCCCAATGTCCTTATCCAGATTTTCGGGTATCCACTCAAACTTTCGGCTATAAAAATCTTGTAAGGTCTCAGCCCCCAACCCCCCGAAGGGGGCTTTAATCACGTGTAAATTAATATTATCCATAACCTATTTTTTTACAATCAGTTTTCTATCAAGCGAATATCCCAAACTCAGATTCCAGTCAAAAGATTTGCCCGCAATATCGGTTTTTATGGGCTTATTGATAGTAGAACCCACATAAAAAGGTGTTGATTTAGAGGATAAAGTGAAATTTGAGGCAAAATAATAGCCGTCTTTTTTATCCAGCTTAAGGTAAAAAAGCTGTGGATTGACTCTAAAATTAAGTTTTTTCGAAATAGGAAAATTCGATACAGACCTTAAAGAAAGTAAACCAGTGTGATTGATGGCGTCGTCGGTGACACCTTTGGCATACAGACAAAAAAGACTAAGGCTGTGATTTTTATTAATGACAAAATTTGGCAAAAACTCGAACGGAATAACTCTCGAAACCGCCAATGTAGTTTTGACATCGGGTGTAGTTTCGTAAATCAACACCCGGAAAGGAACTGCCGGAAAATGCGTACCGAAACTAGCCTGCAGGCGTTTCTGATTGATAAGTTTGTAACGCCAAATAAAAATAAATGACCAAGGTCGGCCATCTTGAAGCGAAAAACGAAACTCTGGGTCGAAGCTAAACCGCTTTCCATCGTTGATATTCAAATTAAAAATGGCCGCTGGTTTGCCCAACGAAAATGCGGGTATAAACGAAAAACCATTGTTTGTGATGCTTGAGGATGCTCGAAAATTTATAATTTTAGACGTGCTATCTTCTTGCTGAGCGTGCAAAGTATAGGATAGAAAAAACAAACAAATAGTTAGACAAAACTGAAAGGCAATTTTCGACATAAATGATGTAAAATACTAATAATGATTAATTTACACCACAAAACTAGACAATAAACCTTGTTCTCTATAACAAAATTCAAAGCAAAATTTACAAAAATCAAATAATTGAAAATACAGCTTACAAGCAACAATATGGTTTCTTTAGGCAAAACATAAGTTCATTTCTCACTTCATCAATTTATACTGCTTATTAAATACATAACTCAAAGTGACATTCCACATAAAATCTTTGTTGCCCGGGATATTTGAGTTGAATGTTTGGTTGATTGTTGAACCTAGTGTAAAAGGCAATTTGGTATGAGAAATAATCCCTGTTGTTGTGAAATAATCACCGGTAAAACCATCTGTGTTTAGAAAATACACCACCGGCACCAAAGTAAATCTTAAATTGCCGCCTATTTTTAAGTTTGAAATACTGGTATTCAAAAACAGCACTTTGGTATCTTGAGGACCATGTTTTTGTAATCCTTTGCCTTGAAGATACATAGCCCCGACTCCCCAGTTGGGCAGTATCTGATAGTTGGGTACTACCTCAAATGCGGCAAATCTAAGCATTTCGATGATTTCGGTAATTACACCATTGTCTACCACGGTTTTTCGAATTAAACTAAAAGCGGGGTGAGTTCCAACCCTCACACTCAGTTTTTTCTGGTCTATTACCCTATACCGGAGCCACCACACCAAGCCGCCTTTGCTTGCGTCCGAAACCAAGCGTATGTCTGGCTCAAAACTAAATCTATTTCTACGAAAAGAGAGGTTTATTATAGCCGCTGGGCGGTTTAAAGAAAAAGTAGGAATTATGGCGAATCCATTGTTTGTAATACCAACCGAGCCAGAGAAAGAAGATGTTTTTAGGGTACTGTCGGCAGTTTGGGCATGGGCAGTGTAAAAGGAAAAGAACAGGATGAAAACAACAAGTGTATTTTTTAACATTATAGCGTTTTAGAGAATTTCATACAAAATTGGGATATTCTTGAACAAATATCAATATTTTGGCTAATTCAGAATGATTCTGAATCAAAGACCTGTTGTTTTTTCCATAGCTTCGGTGTATCGCTCGCCCGTTATTTTTACCGACTCCGAAGCTTCAGTAATTTCTCTTAATTCATTGCTAGTCAATTGAATAGACAATGAACCTATATTCTCTATCAGGCGGTGGAGTTTTGTAGTTCCGGGAATAGGAACCGTGTGATTGTTTCTGGCCAACACCCACGCCATGGCAACCTGGGCCGAAGTGGCGTTGTGTTTTACCGCAAAGGCCGAAATAACATCTATCAGGGCCTTATTCGCCACTCGTGCAGCTTCCGTAAATCGAGGAATCACCGCACGAATGTCGCCCACCTCAAATTTCCTATTTTCATCAATTTTTCCAGTCAAAAAACCCTTCCCGAGCGGACTAAATGGTACAAGACCTATCCCCAGCTCTTCTATAGCAGGGATTATCTCAGTTTCGTGCTGGCGAGTCCAAAGCGAGTATTCACTCTGAAGTGCCGAAACTGGATGCACGCCGTGTGCTTTTCTGATGGTATTTGCTCCAGCCTCCGAAAGTCCAAAATACTTTGCCTTGCCTTCTTGTATCAAGTCGCTTACTGTTCCCGCCACGTCTTCGATAGGCACATTTGGATCTACCCTATGTTGATAAAGCAAATCGATGCATTCTATTCGCAATCTTCTCAAAGAACCCTCTACGGCTTTTCTGATGGTTTGGGGCCGACTGTCTACACCGTGCATTTTACCCTCCTGAATATTAAATCCAAACTTGGTGGCAATCTGCACTTGCCCTCTGAAAGGTTTCAGTGCCCTCCCAATTAGTTCTTCGTTTGTAAATGGTCCATATACCTCTGCCGTATCAAAAAAAGTAACACCCTGTTCTACAGCCATTTGCAGCAACTTGACAGATTCGGCTTCGGATGGAAAAGGTGCATACGAAAAACTCATACCCATGCAACCCAAACCTATGGCCGAAACCTCCAAACCTTGTGAACCCATTTTCCTCTTTTCCATTTCTTGTATTTTAATCAAACAAAATTACGTCAAGAACAAATCAAAAATTAACGTTTTTCAAACCTAAATTTACGAAAATCAAACATACATTTAACGCTTCAAATAGCTGTTGTTGATATTATAAACCGCTCCTACGCTCCACAAAAAATCCTTGCCTGGAATCTCGGTTCGGATGGCTTTGCTGGCAATGGCATTTAGCGAAACCGGGAAATTCTTTTTGTAAAAATTGAAGGTTGCGTTTACATAAGTGCCATCTTTATCATCCATTTTGAGATAATATGCCTGTGGAATTAGCCCCAAATTAAACTTATTCGATAGGTTCAGATTTAGAACACTTCGCACTGCCATAAAAGTGGTATTCTGCACAATGTCTTTTGTTAAGCCCTTTGAACCTAAATAATACAAACCCAAATTGACGTTTTTGTTGATTATATAAGTTGGCGAAGCTTCCCAAGCAAAATATCGTTGAGCAACTAGATAGTCTTTTTTTACTCCATTGTTTACCACCGAAATATCTCTGAAAACTACCGATGGATGAGCTCCCAAGCCGAGCATAAATTTCTTTTGCTGAATGAGTTTGTATCGCCACCAAAAAACAAATGTCCAAGGTTTACCATTCATGCCAAAGCGTAACATGGGATCAAAGCTCAGGCGACCTTTTCCGATATTCAAATCACACAAAACTGCAGGTTTTCCCAGTGAAAACGTGGGTATCAACGAAATACCATTGTTTGTGGCGTTTATTTGTCCACGAAAAAAACTCGGCGTTTTTGTGCTGTCGGTGGTTTGAGAATAAGAAAAATGAGATGCAGAAAGTAGGCAAAACAGAACAATTGAATGTTTCATTTCTTAGAAATTATTATTTTCTGCAAAGTTCCTTCCTTTTATATTCTATCCACTTACCCGTTTTACTGAAAGATTTACCATTTTTACCGATATTCATTGCCAAATCTAAATGACTTATGGATTTATAGTATTTTTGAAAGATTAGCGATAAAAACCATGGAGAAAATTGAAAAATTAAGTACAGTTTCGCAGTTTAATTCTCGTAGAGGTCAGGAAACCTTGCACCCGCTGGTGAGTGTTCTGGATCAATCGAAATCCCATAAAATCACTGCCAATAAATATTTCTCAGAGCTTTATGTGATATTTATGAAAGATCTTCGTTGCGAGGATTTTCAGTACGGACGAAACCAATACGATTATCAAGAGGAATCATTGTTATTTATAGCACCCAATCAAACCTTTGGCTTCGACTTGCCCGATGATGTTCTTATTCAGCCTACCGGCTGGGCCTTGGTCTTTCACCCCGATTTTATTCGTGGTACGGCTTTGGGTAAAGCCATCAAAGATTATGGTTTCTTTTCTTACTCTGTAAATGAGGCCTTGCATGTTTCGGCTCGCGAACGACAAATTGTTTTGGAATGCTTTGTCAAAATTAAGGAAGAGTTGGAACGTGGCATTGATAAACACAGCAAAACTTTGATTATAAACAACATAGAATTGTTCTTGAATTACTGTTTAAGATTTTTCGATCGCCAGTTTATCACCCGAGAGTCTGTCAATAGAGACATTCTCAACAGATTCGAATGGCTCCTAAACGAGTATTTTGAATCAAACGACCTACAAACCGGCGGTTTGCCAACCGTAGCCTATTGTGCCGAAAAAATGAATTTATCGGCTAATTATTTTGGTGATTTGGTAAAAAAAGAAACTGGTAAAAGTGCTTTAGAATACATTCAATCTAAAGTGATAGAGCTGGCCAAGGAAAAATTCCATGACCAAAGCAAATCCATCAGCCAAATCGCCTACGAACTCGGCTACAAATATCCACAGCATTTTACGAGGCTTTTTAAGCAAAAAGTGGGCATGGGGCCGAATGAATTTCGAGGTTTAAATTGAAGATATGTGTCCTTAGTCTTAAAAAAATATTTCTTCATCTCATTTTCACAAAATGAGTAGTTTAAAAAAAGAGCTTTGTAAAAAAAATGCTAGAACCCAAACGAAGACTTTTTTCTTTCCTTTAATAATTTAGTTCAAGAGCCCGCCGCTGCTCTCCCTCCTATCAAACCAACACCTGTGGAGTTTTTGTTTGGTCACAAGCTTATTCAAGACCAAACCATTATCTTAAAGAATTTTCAAAAGTAAATTTGACATTTTTACACTTTCTAATCTAGCTTGAGATCACAAAAATCTTGACAAAGCAAACAATATATTTTTTTCGAATGTCAGGCTCAACAATGACATTTACAAAGGCCTTAAATTATCTCAGCTGCCACTTTTAGCTCTGCAAGGATTTTGCACATATAGCTGGTTTGGAGTAAATTTCTGTCAATAAAAACTTCACTGTCGTAATAAATTCGACCATAAACCTTACAAAAGAATCTTCATTGGCTAATTTTGCACAAGTAAAGTTTGCTCCGAAAACAAACCAAATAAGAACAGAAGCCAGATTTCAAGGTCTGTATAAACAAGGTTTTGAGGGCAACAAACGCGAAAGAAGTTCGGTAATAATCAGGTTGGGCATTACCAAATGATGGTTCGCATCTGGACTTTGCTTTAACCAAGATATTATGGCCCAACAAAAATATCAAAGTCAAATTTCGGAGCATTTTTTCAGTATAAATTTATTTAATAATTAATCTTTTTTTTTTTTAACATGGCAAAACCAAACCAACTCAATCAAAACATGCGGACTTACCACCGCTACCTAGGCTTTTTCTTGGCAGGAATCATGGCCGTTTACGCTATTAGCGGCATCATAATGGTATTCAGAAATACAGATTTTCTTAAAAGTGTGGTGAAAATCGAGAAAACTGTTGAAACAAATCTAAAGCCTGAACAACTACAACCTATTTTAAAAATGAAAATAAATGTTGATAAAGAGGAAAACGGAATTACGTATTTCAAAGGCGGCCAATATAATTCTCAAACCGGCGAACTGAAAGCAGAAAAAAAGGAACTGCCGTTTATTCTTGACAAAATGGAGCATTTGCACAAAGCTACAACAAACGACCCCCTATTTTATTTGAATTTATTCTTTGGGTTGTCTTTGTTCTTTTTTGTAATTTCATCATTTTGGATGTTTTTGCCGGGTACCAAAATATTCAAAAAAGGCCTTTACTTTACCATAGCTGGTATCATTCTGACCTTAATTATGCTTTTTGTTTAATTTTCAGAAATGGGTTAGGCAAAAAATAACAAAACTTGGCTTAGCCAATACAAAGTACCGCTCACTCATCATTTACTGTGGGCGGTATTTTTTCTATTACCACTAATTTTTTCTATATCTGACTATTCTCAGTCAGAAAAGAAACACCTAAACCCCGACGAATTTTTTGTTCTTAATATCATAAGCAAGCTCTTCATAATTGGTTTTTTTTATTTAAACACGCAGTTGCTCGTCTCAAAGTTTCTGTACAAAAAGAAGTATCTTGTCTTCTTAGCTTGCCAAGCCATGGTTTTTGGGCTGTTGCTTATGCTCGATTTTGTCCTTTTTGAGCTGCTAAATATCCAGCATCCGTTCCGTTTTATCAACTCGGCTTATCACAATATCAGTCTCTTTATTTTCACTTCCCTGGTAAGCATCGTGTTCAAAATGGTTTGGGACAAAGCCAAAACGGATGAAAAACAAAAAGAGAACTTAAAAACCGAGCTGTCATTTCTACGCTCACAAATAAGCCCGCATTTTTTGTTTAATGTACTGAACAATATTGTGGCTATGGTGAGGCTCAAGCACGATGCCCTAGAGGATACTGTGGTAAAACTTTCATCGCTGCTGCAATATATGCTTTATGAAACAGACGAAGAAAAAGTGACGATCCAGAGAGAAATGGAATATCTGAAGAGTTATATCGAACTCCAAAGCCAGCGTTTTGGAAGTAAAATCCAAATCAATTCTGATTTTGAAATAGCACAAAACGCACAAAGTATTGAGCCCATGCTACTCATTCCGTTCGTTGAAAACGCCTTTAAACACGGCTATGGCAGGGTAGAGAATCCTGTCATAGACATCAAACTGAGGTTTGATAATCAGAAGTTGGTGTTTGAAGTTCGGAACAAATACAGTGAAACAAAACAACAAAAAGACAAAACCTCAGGAATAGGGCTCGCCAACGTGATGCGGAGATTAGATCTGCTCTATCCTCAAAAACATACGTTAAAAATCGAAGAAAATGACGGTTGGTTTACGGCAATTTTGATGTTAAATCTAAAAAAACCATGAATTGTATAGCCATAGATGATGAACCACTTGCACTGAGTTTGCTCGAAAGCAATATCAGTAAATTGCCATTCCTAAATCTCAAAGGAAGCTGTGGAGATACTTTTGAGGCTATGAAAATACTTTCTTCGGAAAAAATAGACCTCATTTTTATTGATATTCAAATGCCCGATTTAACGGGCCTGCAGTTTATCAAAAGCCTCGAGAATCCGCCAATGGTGATACTCGTAACGGCCTATAAGCAATATGCACTTGACGGACACGACCTTGCCGTGCTTGACTATTTAGTAAAACCTGTACCGCTGGAGCGTTTTATAAAAGCATGCCTCAGAGCCAAAGAACTGTATGATTTAAAGACCGTAAAAAACCAGCAGACGCTCGAAACCAAACCATTACACTTTTTTGTAAACGCCGATTACAGTCAAATAAAAGTAGTTTTTGCAGATATACTTTGGTTAGAAGGGTTGGGCGACTATGTAAAGTTTCATTTAAAAAGCACCCATAAGCCATTGGTGGTACGCACAAGTTTTAAAAATCTCGAAGCAGAATTATCTCCCAACCTGTTTCTCCGAATTCATAAGTCTATCATGGTGTCTGTGTCAGAAGTAACGGCTCTCAGAAAAAATAGCATTTTCATTGGCGAAACGGAACTTTCGATTGGCGAAACCTACCGAAAATCTGTGGAGACTGCATTGTTAAATTAGTCAATGAACTAATTGGCACAGTTTACAACCTTAGCTTCATCATAATATCGGTTTGTTCATCGTCTCCCAGTTTAAAAATATGTCGATCAAATTCCACGAAACCATTCTTTTTATAAAAACTAATGGCTCGGGGGTTTTCTTCCCACACACCTAACCACACGTAATCGACCTTTTTCAGTTTAGCAACTTCCATGGCCTTGTTATAGAGCAATTGACCCACATTTTTACCATGAAAGTCTTTCAAAACATAAATCCGTTCAATCTCTAATGCAGCTTCATTCTTTAGTTCGGTTTGCGAAGCACCATAATTTAGCTTCAAATAGCCAATCACGTTTTCCCCATGAATTGCAATATAAAATTGCGAATTTGGGTCGGCGAGCTCATTAGAAAGTTTAGCCACAGAAAAACCCTCCTCTAAGTAGTTTTTCATATTTTCTTCGGTGTTGCTACTCGAAAAAGTTTCAAAAAATGTCTGTTTACCAATATGCTGCAACTTCTGCAAGTCATTTGGCCCTATCTGTTCAATTTTAATGCTATCCATCTTTGTTTTATTGATTCTGAAAACGTCGATTTATGAATTCGCCAATTTCTATGTAATTTCGGACTTTTAACAAAAAAATCCTTTTTGGCCGAACAATGCAATCACTTTTCAAAGAGTTTGAAAAAATACTTCCGCTTACTGAAAAAGAATCAGAACTTATTGAGAGCAAAATTAGGCATTTGAAAATTAAGAGAAAGGGCTTAATTTTGCAAGAATACTCTATTTGTAGCCAATACACGTTTGTAATCAAAGGCTGTTTCAAAATGTATGGCATTGACGACAAGGGCTTTAGTCACAACATTCAGTTTGCGGCAGAAGGCGATTGGATAGCCGACATGGGAAGTTTTTATACCCAAACACCCAGCAAACTACATATTGAGGCTTTAGAAGACTCCGAAATTTATCAAATAAATCAACCCGACCTTAACTGGCTTTTTGAGGAAGTTCATAAGGTAAACCGGATGTTTAAGGTAATTTCAGAAAATAAATTTGTGGAAATCCAAAACCGTGTTTTACAAAATTTCAGTTCAACTGCCGAAACTCGATATTTGAGTTTTCTGGCACAATACCCGCAACTCAGCAATAGGCTGCCCAATACACAAATAGCTTCATATCTGGGCATTACGCCAGAATTTTTGAGTAAAATCAGAAAAAGGCTCAGTAAGAAAGCATAAAAAACCTGCGACATTTTTTGATAATTATAGCAAAAGCCGACTTTCGGAGTTGTTTTCATTATACTTTATAAAACAAATTGCAGAAAAATCACCTCATTCATAAATTTCTTAACCTAGTTTAAGTACAAGGAATCTGATATTCAATACTTTTGTAACATAATAAGTTTTTTTAATCTTTAAACAATCTATTCGTATGAAAAAGACATTACTGGTATTATGCATGTTATTTACAGGTGTTTTGACCTCCTTTGGACAGAGCTCCTTAGACGAAACCGTGAAAGAATGGGAAAGAGCCAAAGCCTACACCAAAGAGTATCTGGATGCCATGCCGGCTGATAAGTACGATTTAAAACCTACTCCTGAAATGCGTTCGTTTGCTCAGCAAATGTTGCACTTTACTGACGCCAACTATGGATTTATATCAGCTGCAACAGGAGCCAAAAGTCCGGTAGGAATGGGAGAATCAGAAAAAACAACTGATACTTCTAAAGAAAATGTGACTAAGTTGGTTTTGGCAGGTTATGACTTTGTAATCTCCAATATCAAAACCCTCACAACAGCTCAGTTGGCGGAGAATGTTAAAATTTTTGGGCGATTTGAAATGACAAAAGGTACCGCTATTGCCAAATGTTTCGAGCATCAAACTCACCACAGAGGCCAAACAACCGTTTATATCCGTTTGGCAGGTGCTAAGCCACCACAGGAGAAACTGTTTTGAGTTTTGTTTGCTTTTTTTTGCCACGAATGCACTAATAATTTACTAAATGCATTCGTGGCTTTTTCCTTAAAAATCAAAAAAACAGGCTATTTATCACAAAATGAAAACAATAAAAAAACTCATTATTTTATTCACAACCACCTTTTTGCCCATAAATGTACTGGCTCAAAATATAAAAATGAGCAAAGAAAATCTTGAAGCTAACCAAGTGCATTTATCTTTTATAAAAATGGGAGGAGAAGACCTTGTAAAAGTAGCTGCCGACACAAGCATCAAAGGAACTGATGAGGCCACAATTGTGAAAATAAAAGGGACAGATTTTAAAAATGGCAGTATCGAAATCAAGGTATTGAGTCGTTTATTAAAAAATGCACCGGCATCTTCAAGAGGTTTTATAGGCCTTGCTTTTAGAATTGGCGAAAAGAATGAAAAATTTGAGAGTATCTACATCCGCCCAACCAATGGCCGTGCCGACGATCAAATTCGAAGAAATCACAGTATCCAGTATTTTGCTTTTCCAGATTACCGTTTTGATAAATTACGCAAAACTGAACCCGAAAAATACGAATCCTACGCAGATATGGGCCTAAATGAATGGGTTACTATGCGTATTGAGGTAGAAGGTGCTAAGGCAAAGCTATTTTTGAATAATGCCCATCAACCTTCTTTGGTAGTAAACGACATGAAACTCGGATCCGAAAATTCGGGAAGTATTGGTCTATGGGTAGGAAACTGGACGGAAGGCTATTTCAAGGATTTGAAAGTGGTGAAGAAATAAGCCATTTGACAAATATTCACCTATATCATTTGCGGTTTACCAGAAATGTTTTTTGGACAAAATGATGTCTTGGGAGATTTTTAAGCCTTACCATTTCCTAAAAATGTACTATAAAATACTTTGATTGTGAAGAAAGTTTGGCTTAATTTATAAATCTAACCATTTAATATCGGCGTGAAAAAATACCTTTTCTTGTTGTTTCTCTTGTATGTGGCTACCTCTAATGCCCAAAATCCAGTTTTATCTATCGCCAATGGAAAAATTGAAGGCCTAACAAGTGCTGACAAATCTACCCAAATATTCAAAGGAATTCCCTTTGCGGCACCTCCGATAGGAAATCTCCGTTGGAAAGCCCCACAACCAGTGAAAAACTGGAATGGAACTAAAGAATGTAAGGTTTTTTCGGCGAGTCCAATGCAAAATAAACCTCAGCCATTTTACTGCTGGAGCGAGGAATTTATCGCACAACCTGAGCCCCTCAGCGAAGACTGCCTCTATCTAAATGTATGGACCACAGCCAAGTCAAAAAACGAAAAACAGCCTGTATTTTTGTGGATTTACGGTGGCGGACTTAGTAGCGGTTCGGCCAATTGTGCGATTTATGATGGCGAAGAAATGGCAAAAAAAGGAGTGGTTTTTGTAAGCATAAACTACCGAGTGGGTGTATTTGGCTTCATGGCTCACCCCGAGCTCACCAAAGAGTCGGGATACAATGCCTCAGGGAATTACGGTTTTTTAGATCAGATAGAAGCCCTAAAATGGGTTCAAAAGAACATTGCGGCTTTTGGTGGAGATCCTGACAATGTGACCATCGCAGGTCAGTCTGCGGGTGCATTTAGTGTTACGGCATTGATTGCGTCACCACTGGCTAAAGGGTTGTTTCACAAAGCCATACCCCAAAGCGGTGGCTTGCTCTCCAATATGCTCAGCAATGATTTGGCAAAATCTGAACAGCAAGGCTCGGCCTTTATGAAGAAAACCAACGCTACCTCATTGGCTGAACTACGAGCAAAATCAGCCGCTGAATTGCAAGTACTAAGTAATAATCCTGAAGCAGGCCGATTTGGCGTAACCATGGATGGATATGTGCTTCCCACCAATCTTTTGGAGCACTTTAAAAAGGGCAGGCATAACCAAACGCCAATTTTGACCGGCTGGGTGACAGGTGACGGAAGTTTTTTGGGTGAAAGCAAAATGACGCTCGAAGAGTATAAAAGCGAAGCAGCTACCAAATATGGTAAACAAGCCGATGAATATTTAAAGATTTTCCCGGCAAACTCTCCTGAAGAAGTAAAAAGTATAAAGCAAAAACAAACAATGCTGAACTTCGCCGGCATGCCTTCACACCTTTTGGCGGGTTTTAATAGTCAGCAAAGCTATATTTATCAATTTGGACATGTTGCTCCAGATAAACCAAATTTTCCGAACTATGGAGCTTTTCATACCTCCGAAGTGCCATTTGTGTTGCATACCTTACACACCTGGAATAGACCATGGCAGGCACAGAATAGAGAAATAGAAAACGTATTTTCTTCTTATTGGGTCAACTTTGCGAAAACGGGCAATCCAAATGCAGCCGGTCTTCCTGAATGGCCTGTTTATAAGAAAGAATCTGGAAAAATATTGGTGGTAAATGACAAAATAACGTCTAAAGAGGCATTTCTAAAAAAAGAATTTGATTTTCTAGAGACAAATATTGTCAAATAGTTTTCTAATTTAGTAATAATGTTCTCTTCTGTTTAGCTTCATTATAAAAACCTCTTTCAAACTAGGAGAATAAGGGTTTGAGGTGCTAAGATTAGTATTATTCAGTAATTCAACATCGCATTTTTTACTTTTCTTGGTAACCAAACTTGCATTTGTCCGCTTCCGCGATTACACCAAGTATAGTACGGAATAGCAGTAATTTTCTTTTTTTCGGGTTTAATTCCCAGACCATCGGCTGTTGGCTTAAAAGTAGTGGCTTCGGTTTGAATAGCCACAATGGACTCTGTAAGCACTTTTTGATAAACTTCCGTGAACTTTGCATTATCCGGAACAATAAAGTCCCATGCCTTGCCACCATTGTCTATACCTTCTACACAATACACCAAAGGACCGCGTTGTAATGCTACTCTGTCATTATCTTGTTTGAGTTCGGTGCGGGCTACAATTTTACGAACTTCCATAGGTAAATCAAAACTTACGACATCCCCGGCAGACCATTCTCTCTCAATTACGGCATAACCATTATCGATTTGATAATCCACTTTTTTGCCATTGACCTTCATAATAATATTTGAAGTATACGTACCCAAATAATAATACAAATTTCCAGCTACTGGCACATTGGTGGCCCAGCTCGGAATCCTTATATGGAGGGCATACTTCGTTTTCACACTCGGACTCATTGATATTTTCACCTTCCCATCGAGCGGATAATTGGTTTCAATACTCGTCGAAATTTCTGTTTGGCCCAACTTAATATTTGTGCGGCTTCCAACAAAAAGATTTACCCAAATACGACTTTCGGATTTTCCATAGATATAATCGCCGATAGACGAAACCAAACGAGCGATATTTGAAGGACAGCAGGCTGTACCGAACCATTCGCGGCGAGCATGGCGACCCGTAGAAGCCAATGGGTTACCATAGAAAAAACGATCACCTGTCAGCGATAAGCCATCCAATGCTCCATTGTAAAGGCTTCGTTCCAAGACATCAATGTATTTACTTTCACCAGTCAGGGCATTCATTCGCTGATTCCAGAAAATCATTCCTACCGAAGCACAGGTCTCGCAGTAGGCGTTTTCATTGGGCAAGTCAAAATCTTGGCTAAAGCCTTCATTGCTACCCGAAGATCCTATGCCACCCGTGATGTACATGTTGCGATGTACCACGTCTTCCCAAACCGTTTTCATGGCGTTCATGTAACCTGTATCACCTGTATTTACTGCCACATCTGCAGCTCCTGTATAGAGATACATAGCACGCACCGCATGGCCAGTGATTTCTTTCTGGTCTTTCACCGGAACTGCATCTTGGCAATAAGCTGGGTCTTTCCAATCATCCCAGATCACACCCTTGCCATTACCCCTACCGCGTTGATTCAGAAACCACTCCGATAGCTTTAAGTATCGCTCATCTTTGGTGGTGCGATAAAGTTTTACAAGTGCCAACTCGATTTCCTGATGCCCCGAAACCCACGGTCGATTGGCAAGACGAAAGGTTTCGTCAATATGATTGGCAAATCGAATAGCCACATCCAAAAGCTTCCTTTTTCCGGTGGTGTTGTAATAAGCCACGGCAGCTTCCATAAGGTGGCCAGCACAATAATCCTCGTGCTTTTCCATGTCTGTCCAGCGGTTTTGCAAACCATTGAGCGTATAGTAGGTGTTCAGATAACCATCAGGCAGCTGTGCCGCCGCTATTTTATCAATCCATTCGTCAGTCTTCTTTTCTAAGTCGGTATCTGGATGATTTTTAAGCGAATAGGCCATAGCTTCAATGGCCTTATACACATCTGAATCATCAAAATATATGCCTTCATGTTTTTCACCAAGCTTACGAGCCACTTTCTCGAAGTTTCTGATTCTTGGGGTTTTAACTTCGGTTTGTACTATGCAAGCTTGAAGCGTAGCTGTGGCTACTTTGTCCATTTTCGGCTTCCAGAATGTGTCTGTAATCTCTACATCAGAAAACTTGACAGCCTCAATTTTTTGCAGATTTTGGGCCATTGATTGACCACACAGAAGACCCAGGAAAAGTACTTTTTGTAAGTTTGTCATAGTTTTGGTTGATAAATTTCAGCCCTTAAGGCAAACTAAATTAAGCAAATATTTCTATCGATATTTGTTAAATAGCCAAAACATTTATCTTTTCTGAGTATGCTTCTTAATGGCCTCTATCTCTTCAGGTTTATATACACTACCGTCTTTTCTGAAAATGTCATGAAACCAAAGAGAAGGTTCGCCACCTTCAGGCATCGGGTTGGACCATGCATAAATGGTGTTGGTTTTTCCCGCCACTAGTCCCCAATTGATGGCTCCCACGTTATACTTCTTAAAAACAGGCAAGCATGTTTGAAAAAAACTATTGTCGCGACGAGCCATGTATTCGCTACAAATCATCGGGCGGCCATATTTTTGCAGACTCTTTATCTCGTTCTCAAGATTTTGGGCATCCTTATAGTTATGAAAAGTAATGATATCTGAGTTTTCGAGCATTACTTGATTACTTAGCTCGTGGTTATTCCATACGGCGGCGGTTATAGGTTGAGAGGGTCGCACTTCCAAGGCCCAATCAAAAGTCTTTTTCAATAAAGGCAGACAAGCATCAAGATAACCACTGTTGGACGGCTCATTGAACAAATCCCAAGCCAAAATACGCTCATCATTTGCAAAATGCGTAAGGGTTCCTTTCACATACTCTTCCAATCGGCCCCATTTGCGGGAGTCAAAAAGTACTTTTGTACCTGGGCTTCTAACCCAGCCCGAATTATGAACACCTGTCTTTGGCTCAGGTTGTTTTCCGAGTTTCGGATCGTCGTTCCAGCATGAATCAAAGAAAACAAATAGAATTTTGATATGGTGTTTATCTGCAATTTTCAGCAGTTCATTCATGCGTTTTAGAAAGCCCTCTTTGTCTTCTTGATAGAGCAAATCGTGCAAATACACTCGCATAACGTTCATTCCTAAAGACGCCGCCCAACCGAGCTCTCTGTCAATGGTTTTGGGGTCGAAGGTATCGGCTTGGAACATCTCGAGTTGATTGATTGCGGTGCTAGGTATAAAGTTTGCACCCGTGAGGCTGCCTTGTTTGGCATACCATTCGTTGGCTTTCTGAGCAGACCATTTTTGTGCCTGAATTCTCGAAAAACTTAAGGAGAGTACCATCATTAAGATGATTTTCTGAAATTTCATTGTAGTTTTGGTTGAATAAATGATTGGAAAAAACTTCGTATTACAAACAAGGTATTTTCAAATATAAGGAAAACACCGTCTGCAAAAATAATTTACTTTTTCTTTCTGCACAGATATTTTGTTCGGCCTTGAATGTCGAAAAAACGTTTTTAAGTCTCAAAAGTACCCATTAAATGCACTGTAGCACAATTGCAAACATTTGCCTATTTTTAGAAAATTTTACTTCCAAGCTTTAAAATTAAGAATGTGATGTTCTTCTCGGAAAATTAAAAAAATCAACCACTCAAATCCTTTAAAAGTTGATGAAGTTAGAGACGATTGCCAGTTTTTATTATTTGGCTTTTCTAAAGCTGGTTGGTGTGGTTCCAGAAAACTTTTTAAACTGCTTACAGAAATGACTTTCGTCTAAGTAGCCAAACTCATCGGCAATCTGTGCGACCGTTAGCTGGCTGTAGAGAAGCCTAATTTCAATGAGTTTCATTTTGTATTTCGTAATATATTGCTTCAGCGACTCGCCATAATGTCTTTTAAAATAAATACTTACATAATCAGGTGCATAATTGAAAACCTCCGCCAAGTGAGCAATAGTGAGTTTTTCAGGTTCATAGATATGCTTTTTTACATACATTAACAAACGCTCTACGCCGTCATCATTAGAATTATTTGAGGTATTCTGACTTAATAAATTGCGAGCCAAAATAACCAAAATGCTTTGTAATAAACTCGTACGGAGCATGTCGAAATATTTTGAAGTGTCGCTTTCGTTTTCGGACTCCAAAATGGCCAAAAGCCCAAATAACTTTCGTTTTTCGAGCTTGTCATTCACTATTGTACCCCTGCTCTGGCTTGCGGTGTAGAGCAAACTGTTCACCAACTGGGTTATGAGGTTGCCCTTTTCTTCGATCAAACTCGAATGGACAGTGTCATTGAAACGCACAAAACAAAATTCGGTGGTTTCTTCAATACTAAAATTGTGGAAGTCTTCTGGCCCAAGCAAAAACACATCTCCGGCTTCATAGCGAAACGCGTTGCCATTGATATTGTGAACCCCGAATCCTTTTGAGATGAAAATAATCTCAAAATAAGAATGATTGTGGACCGAGTGTACCCATACATCAGTCTCGAACCGATAAATGCTAAAAGGCGAATGGAGTAGGTATCGTTTCATAAAATATCATTACAGGCCTAAAGCCAAAGACCCAAATTTAAAGATAATAAGAAAACACCAAGATATATTGGATTTTTACAACTACTACAACTCATGAGATACCTACTTTTGTAATGAAATGAAAGTTGCCTGAGACGATTATTTTTAAAGCAACAGAATGTATTTTACTATCTCGCTTACAAACAGCATTTTAATAAAATAATTATCTTTCAAAACAACCAAACGAATAAGATTTAGAAGAAACAAATACTTTAATGGTTATAGTATGTTTATTACAGATTCAAATCCATTCATAATGGATAAATACTAAAATTTTAGAGAAAATATTATTAAATAGTAAAATAAATGAAAAATACATCACGTAGAACATTCCTAAAAACCAACGCAATTGCTCCCTTGGCCATTACTCCATCGGTTTTGTCTGAGATTGGGGCAAAGAAAGAACTTTTTGTGCATCACGTATATTTTTGGCTGAAAAACCCAGCATCAGAATCGGACAAAGCAAAATTAATTGAGGGTTTGGAGAATTTATCAAAGGTATCGGAGATAAAAATGGCACACATTGGCACACCGGCAAGCACCAATCGTAGCGTGATAGAGCGTGGATATGCTGTCTCTTGGTTGCTATTTTTTGAGAACCTAGCTGACGAAGAGATATACCAAAAACATCCAGTTCATCTTAAATTTGTAGAGGACTACTCGCATTTGTGGGAGAAGGTAATTGTATATGACTCGGTTGGGGTCAAATTCAAATCTTAAAAAAGACAATTGTAAGCTGTGATAGAACGGTTTTCTCTTAAAATATCGCCTCCAGGAGGACGATATTTTTGATTTTATAAGGTAGGTTGTCTATTTTTGATCAAAACAATTACAAGGATGCCCATCAAAGACTTTTTAAAACCAGAAAAGAAATTCCGGATAACGGGCATGCTCCGAATTGAAAGCGAAAACGAGCGTTTTTTTGGCCCTGGGCGGTTGCAATTGTTAGAAAATATAATGGAGACTGGCTCCATTAGTCAGGCTGCGAAACGAATGCAAATGTCGTACAAAAAAGCCTGGGATATGGTAAATTCAATGAATCAGAACACAACTAAACCCATCGTAAGCACACAAACTGGCGGCGAAAAAGGCGGCGGAACGATTGTTACTGAAGAAGGAAAACAACTTATTTCTGCATTTAAGAAACTGCACGAGGAGTTTCAAATGACCTTTGATGAAAAAATGAAAGTGTTTTTAAATTCATAAATCAAAAGTCTTCCAGAAACTACGTAAAAATTAATTTCAAACAAGCTATCACCAAACCCGCTGCCAGCAGCTTTTTAAGGGTTGGGACATTGAATTTTTGACTACCAAAATAAGAGCCTGCCAAGCCGCCGACGATAGTAGCCAAAACAGCCCACTGCATGTTTTCTGGTAGATGAATACCGCCCTTTTGAAGTTGCCCATATAAACCAGAAAGTGAATTAACAAAGATAAAAAGAGCGGAAACCGCAGCCGTTTCTTTCAGATTGGCCCACCGCATGAGCAGCATCAAAGGACTAAGTATGATACCTCCACCAATGCCTATCATACCAGAAAGTAGGCCTATCATAGCACCAGAAAGCACTCCTGCCCATATCGGAATTGGCCGATTATTTTTACTGTCATCGAATTTATAAACCAACCTTACAATTGAAAACAAGATACATACGGCCAAGATTTTCTTATAAATGGCATCCGAAAGTGTCATGGTTCCTCCCAGAAAAGCCATCGGAATGCTCGCAAGTGCAAATGGCAAGAAGAGCTTTAAGCGAAAATGCCCTGCTCTATAAAAACCAATAAAGGAAAATAAAGAAACAGCCAAATTCATTACCAATGCCGATGATTTCATCATCGAAGGAGCTACACCCACCATGGCCATCACGGCCAGATATCCGCTCGCTCCCCCATGCCCCACAGAGGAGTATAAAAAAGCAACCAAGCTCAATAACAATAGCAGTAGTAGAAGTGATGACATGTAAAGGTTCGGCGTTTAAGTGTCGAAAAGAATTTTTTGGATAGACTATTTGATTATATATTTCAAAAAACAAAAGCTATCGTTATATATTTACAAATATAACGATAATGATTATTCCCGAACAAGTATATCGCACAGAAAATAAAAATGCCACGAATGACGACAAAACGCATTCGTGGCAAAACAATTTTATATCCTTATTTCTTAACCTGAGCGGCCATCCACTCCATCAGAGTGGTAGGTTTACCGTTTAGAAGTACTTCGGAACCATCAAACTCTGTGTGTGACTGGTTGGCATGAGAATAAATCCAAGACCAATGTCCATTGAAATGATAATTGGCTCCGCCATACATTCCAGAGAGATCTACCACATGATCGTAGAAACTAAAATGCACATTCTTGGCCCCTGCTTTTTTAAGTCTCTCGTACACCGGAATGGCCGTGGTTACTGGGTCAGTAACTTTGTCATCTTTAGATTGAATAAACCAAATCGGGATATGCTTAATGCTGCTGATTTGGGCATCCGAAATATACTGCGACTGATAAGCCAATGCACTAATATATCCCGCTGCAAAATACCCCGGTTCTTTCAAAAGCAATTTCAACGACATGTACCCACCGTTTGAACACCCTCCGAGATAAATCCGCTTTCTGTCTATTCCAGGATGCGAATCCACATAGTTCTTTATCAACTTCATAAGGCCTACATTATAAACATCTTCTCCATTACCCGATTGAATTTTACCATCTTTGTCGTGCATCCAAGCTCCTGGGGTTTGTGGTACCAAAACATAAGCACCACCAAAGTATCTCTGAATATCTGGAGAGGCATAATTAAAAGCCTTGTTGCCCATCAAGGCTATGCTCGGGTCGGTACCGCCTTCGCCGCCGCCATGAAGCCAGATAATCAACGGAGCCTTGGCAGCAGCCTTCTTAGGTGTAAAATGTGCATATGTCAGACTTTTGCCAGATTCATACTCATATTTTCCCGACAGGTCAAAATCGTCGCCAATAGGCATGATTCGGCTTTTCTCCTTGTTCCACACTTGATTTGTTTTGGTATTGGTCACTGTCACTTTATAGTTTACCCACTGATTTCCACGACAATCGGCTTTTTGAGAATATTGCAAGGCGGAACCAATCTGAGCGTTGGGTGCTACATATAAAATCAACGTGACATTCGAGCCCTCTTCTACCCTATTACCTCTATCATCAGACACATACGCAAACACTACTGTTCGACTGCCTTTGGCAAAAACCGCCGGAACCTCAGCACATGGGTGGCTTCGCTCCGCCATTACGGTGTAATCAGCCATATTGACTGTTTTAGTGGGTGCGTCCAATCCAACAATAACTTTGTTGACCATCGGTCCCCAATCAAAGCCTTCAACTACTAAAGAATATTCCGAATTTTGACTAGACTGTGCCTGACCTATTTGGCAGAAACCAAACATTATCATGGTCAATAGGGAGAGTTTGATAATTTTCATTTATTAAGGTTTTTTTTGCAAAATACGCACATTCGATTTAATAATAACAGGGTTCATTATGAAAGTTTTGAATAAATAAAGGGTTGTTACCCACATACTTCTATTGTTAAATTATTTGTTTATTTGGGTATCAATCTCGTGGATACTTTCCTATTTTTGAGCTTATTTCCTGAAAAACAAAACCCTGGTCTCGCAAAAAATGAATACAGTAGAATACATCCATGTTTCTGCCAATGAAATGCAAGAAACCTTAAAAAAAATTCTTCTTAAAAACAATTTCCCAAAAAAGAGAGCAGAGGAATGTGCAAAGATATTCACACAAAATAGTATTGATGGCATTTACACTCATGGTGTAAATCGATTTCCTCGTTTTGTGGATTATGTTTTAAAAGGCTATATTCAATCGGATGCAAAACCGAATATAGTCCATCGTTTCGGAGGTATAGAACAATGGGATGGCAACTTGGGAGCTGGCCCCTCGAACGCCATTTTTGCGACAGAACGAGCCATTAAGCTAGCACAAAAGCACGGCATGGGTTGTGTGGCTTTGGCAAACACAAACCACTGGATGCGTGGCGGAGCGTATGGATGGCAAGCTGCCAAAGCTGGTTTTGCTTTTATAGGCTGGACAAACACCACGGCCAACATGCCAGCATGGGGTGCCACCAACCCAAAACTCGGAAATAACCCCATTGTTTTTGCTGTTCCGTACGAAAACGAAGCCATAGTTTTGGATATGGCAATGTCTCAGTACTCCTTCGGAGCAATGGAATCGTCGGCCATGAAAAATGAAAAATTATCTGTGGTTGGTGGGTACGACAAAGAAGGGAACCTGACTGACGAGCCGGCCAAGGTTTTGGAAACTTGGAGAGCCTTGCCTGTAGGATTTTGGAAAGGAGCAGGACTTTCGTTCTTGTTAGACGTGCTGGCAGCAGTTTTGTCCAATGGTTTATCTACCCACGAAATCACGAAGCTGCCTGCAGAGATAGGCTCCTCACAGATATTTATCGCCATTGATATGTCAAAACTTTCGAACTACGCAAGCATTTCGGAAACCATCAAATCCATTGTTGACGATTACAAAACTTCGATTCCCATTGCAGGCCAGGCCATTAGTTATCCAAGCGAACGGGTTTTAAATACAAGGGAAAAGAATGCACAATCGGGAATTCCGGTTTTAGAAACTATTTGGAAGGATATTTTGGGTCTATTGTGAAAGTTTTTAAAAGAATTCGAATGCATAAGAAATACTTGATGAAACATCCATTTGTGAAGAATTAGAATTTTTTACAAACAAAATGATTCGTATACTTATCGAATAATCCCCTAAAGAACAATTCGCTTGGAGTTCAACTTTAATTCTCCAAAATTAACCAACAAGGCTAGTTTCAAGTTTGACACTTTTAAATAATTAATACACTGTGCAGTAAATTCATCGGTAACAGCGGCAACACCTTTTACTTCAAGTATTATCTTATCGAAAACCACGAAATCGGCATAGAAGTAATGTGGTAAAATAACATCTTTATAATTGACCTTGTATTGCTTTTCTCTGGCGAAAGTTATTCCTGCTTTCTTAAACTCATATTCTAATGCATCTTTATAAACAATTTCGGCAAAACCAGCACCTAAATTGTTATGTACCTCCATACACTTTCCGATGATTTGATAAGATTCTTCCTTGTGAATTAATAGCATAATGAAATTGCTGTTTTTGTTACCACCAATGCAATAATTACTCGCTTGTTTGTGGACGATTAATATATACTTTTGCCACGAATACACGAATAAATCGCTTGTCTATAGACGAATACACTAGAGTTTTC
Source organism: Leadbetterella sp. (assembly GCA_035299025.1). Taxonomy (GTDB): domain Bacteria; phylum Bacteroidota; class Bacteroidia; order Cytophagales; family Spirosomataceae; genus Leadbetterella. Next base: position 461,498 of record DATGXK010000007.1, on the reverse strand, counting down.
ATATTCAAAAATATGAATAATTCGTGCATCCGTGGCATTTTACAACATCACAATTCCTTCTTCTTCATAGCCTTTACAGCGAAGTCTGCTGCTCGAGCAGTGAGTGCCATGTAGGTGATGGATGGGTTCACACAAGAAGAAGAGGCCATGGCTGCACCATCGGTAACGAATACATTTTTACAATCATGCACCTGATTGAAAGCATTCAATACAGAGGTTTTGGGATCACGACCCATACGAGCAGTACCCATATCGTGTATACCTAAGCCCATATGTGTTGGGCGGTCGTAAGGCGTTACATTTTTGAAACCTGCTGTTTCTAGCATTTCAACGGCCGAAGCCACTATGTCTTTTCGCATTGCCCAGTCATTCTCGACAAATGCGGCATCTGTAACTATCATTGGAATTCCCCACTTGTCTTTTTTCTCTGAATCAAGATAAATTCTATTATTGGGGTTAGGTAGGATTTCGCCGAATCCACCAATTCGGATACTCCATGGCCCTGGCTTTGTCATATTATTTTTAAAATCTTCCCCAAACCCATCTTGGTTGGCACCTCTATCCCATCCCTCTCTACTCGCACCACCTTGGTAACCAAATCCCCGCAGATAAGAAGTTTGTTTGTCGTTGCCCCAGTTTCTGAAACGAGGAATGTAAAGAGCATTAGGGCGTTGTCCAAAAACATAATCGTCCTCAAAACCATCTATCGAAGCCATAGCTCCGGAGCCCAATTGGTGGTCCATTAGGTTTCTACCTACTTGGTCGCTGTCATTCCCAAAGCCATTCTGAAAACGATTTGATTTAGAATTCAACATCAAAGCTGCCGTATTGATTGAGCCCGCATTCAGGAAAATAATCTTCGCAAAAAACTCCTCGGTTTTCATCGTGTTCTGATTGATGATTCTCACACCACTTGCACGCTTTTTCTGCTCGTCGTATATAACTTCAGCAACAATAGAATCATGCAAAATGCTCAATCGATTGGTACGCATCGCAGCAGGAATTGAGCCAGACAAAGAACTGTAATATCCTCCATAAGGACAGCCCCTCTGACATTTATTTCGATATTGGCAAGAAGCTCTACCCAAAGACGTATGAATGTCTTGTGGCTGAGTAAGGTTGGCAATCCGGCCGATAGTAACAGGCCTATTAAGCCTATCTGCCATTACTTTTCTAAAATATGATTCCGGTGCAAACATGGGCATGGGCGGTAAGAAATGTCCATCAGGTAATACTGCTAATCCTTCTTTCTGCCCAGAGACTCCAACAAATTTCTCTACATGGGTATACCATGGCTCCAAATCTTCATATCGAATCGGCCAGTCAACACCCACGCCTTCTTTTGCATTTGCTTCGAAGTCGTGCTTTCCCCATCTATAACTTTGACGACCCCAGTGCATCGATTTTCCACCTGTGTGATAGGCACGAATCCAGTCAAAAGGACGTTTTTCAATATATGGATTTTCCTTATCGTTGGTCAAATGATTGACCACTTCTTCGCTTCCAAGTCCCCAAAATCGGCTATTGGCCCATCGTTCTTCGGCAGAAATGTTTGTCGTTTTGCCTCTATGCTCAATTTCCCAAGGTTGTTTCATGGCAGTATCGTATCCCTCGATATGCTTGATTTCATGCCCACGCTCAATCATCAAGACCTTTAACCCCCTTTCGGTGAGTTCTTTAGCAGCGAAGCCGCCAGACATTCCCGAGCCGACTACTATGGCATCAAACGTATTATTTTTATTGGCTTTAATATTCAAATTCATGTTTTTGTTGGTTATTGGCAAATTGGTTAATTAGAGAATGGAGAAATTAGTATTACATAACTTATCTCCCATCGCACTTCACTCAATATGCGTATGATTTTTGACCTGGATTAATTTTGATATTTTCGAGCTTACCCGGAACCTGAACATATTCAAAAGATGACTGTATTCCCGCTTCCGAAGTAAAATATCCCAACAAAGTAAGTTCTTTCATCAATCGCCAAAAAGGCGTTATTTTCCCAGAAACCTTTTTAGTTTCTTGTTCCAATAGTTTTAAAACACCTCTTCTTTCGTCGGTATTTAGCTCCAAAAACTTGACTCTTTCCATCGAAGTCAAACCCTCCACAAAACTCTGTTGTTCAGGTGCTTTGTAGCAATCATTCAGCATCATTTCTATAAATCCCGGCACTCCCACGTCTTTCGCACCTGGTGTGTCGGTTTTGGGAATGATGAGTTCGGCAATTTCGGCTACAATCTTTCTTTGGGTTTCGGTTAGGCTAAAAGCCGCCCCTACTACTTGGGGTTTTAAAGCATTCTCCCAGTTATCCATGGCCATCAGGGTGGGTGCTGACAAGGCACCGCCCATCATCAAGGCAACATTCTTTATGAGCTCTCGTCTTTTCATTTATTTAAATAAGATTGAATTCTATTTGGCAAATATATTTATTCGAAAACAAAACCTCGTCACAAAGCCTTGTAATCTTCTCTTAATGGGCAAAAAACATCAAATAACCTGCAGTTGGCCAGTGCTTTCCTACCATGAACCACATTTGCAGGAATTACGGCCACCAAGCCCAGTTCATAAATTCGAGTTTCATCTCTAATGCTTAACTCAAACTTCCCTTCAAGTACCGAAGTAATTTATTCATGAAAGTGAGAATAAATGGGTAAAACTGCCCCTGCTTTAGCATTCTAATACTCCAATTGAGGTTTTAGGTTTGAATAAATCTATCCTTAAAACCACTAATTACTTCCTTTTGTGGTATTTCCTATTAGCATAACATTTGATTTTCTTCTTTTAACAAATCTAATTATTAATTGCAAAAGCTCACCAGGTTTAAAAATTTAACCATCTCGGTTTCTTCCTTTATTTGCTTTGGTCTAATTGACCAAGTACTTCCTCCCTGGCTTTTTATCGTTCTGTTAAACTCTTCATTTCTCAAGAAGCATGTACTGTACGCTTTTTAAAGAAAATGTCATATAAGGTTGGCCATTCAGAGATCATTTTTAGACTAGTGTTTAGCAAAGAAAAAAAATATGATTAATTTGCCAACCCTAATATCAATCAACCTTATGAAAATCTTGAATTTAAGAACTCTTTTTGCCAGTTTCTTTCTGTTTTCTTTTTTAGCCGCTAAGGCCTCCACTGTGGATAGCCTCGAGGTGCCAAGTGGCATTATGAACAAAAAATATAAAGCTGCTGTGGTGTTGCCCAACAGCTACGCCAAAAGTCAAGCTTCTTATCCGGTTATTTACCTTTTGCACGGAGGTGGCGGACATTTCGGTGACTGGCTTAATCTTACTCCCGACAAAATGACGGTTAAAAATCTGGCCGACCAATATAACTTTATCATTGTGATGCCAGAAGGTGCGACTTTCGGTTGGTATCTCGACAGCCCCTTCGACAAAGGCAGTCAGTTTGAAACCTATATCACCAAAGAAGTGATACAAAAAATAGATAATACTTACCGAACAGTAAAGAGCCCCAAAGGTCGGGTTATTACAGGTCTTTCTATGGGTGGTCATGGAGCCATGTACTTGTCGGCTCGTCATCCTGAGCTTTTCAGTGCGGCGGGTTCTATGAGCGGAGCATTGGATATGAACTTTACGAAATTTAAAATAAACGAAGATTTCACCAAATCGCTCAAAGATAGATTTTCTAAACTACTCGGCACCGCAGATACTTCAAACGAAATCTACGTAAAGAACTCTGTTGTAAATATGACCGATACAATTAAGAAAAATGGACTACCAATTATAATAGATTGTGGCGTAGACGACTTTTTGATAGAGGTAAACAGGGCGGTTCACGAGCGATTGTTATACAATGGCACCCCGCATGAGTATACCGAAAGACCGGGTGCTCATACTTGGGATTACTGGCAAAACGCCATAGCTCACCATGCTTTGTTTTTCAGCAAAATCTTCAAAACCAATGGTGTCGCAGTAAACCCATAGATAAATTGCAAAGGGGCATTTTTTACACAAAATTCAAAAAAAACATCCAAAAGCCCCAGAGGGGCGGCATTTTGGTAGACCCAGGGTTGTAAAATTTTGGTAAAATTCAAAAAAAAGAAATATCCAAAAGCCCCCCGAGGGGCGGCATTTTGGTAATTCAAAAGAAATATCGTGCAACAGCCTTGCTACTTCTGATTTCCTGAGAAAAAGAACAAAACCAGATTAACCAAACCAATCACGAAGAAGGAGAGAATCAAAGGAAAAATACTGCTTTGCATAAAATAGCTTATTCCGGCACTTAAGCTCGACCCTACAAAAAAGAAAATCGTGCCATAGACAGAGGCCGCCACTCCGGCCTTGTCGCCCATCGGCTCTAATGCCAAAGCACTACTGTTTGGTTCTATCGCGATATTTATGGCCATCAACAAAGCCAGCCCCGTAAACAATGCTATTATGTGTGGTGGATTGCCAAAAAATAAGGTCACAAAAAACAAAACTGTAGCCACCAAAGCATAAAATATCAACAACCACTTGATACTCGTTCGTGCTCCTATTCTGGTGGTGAGGTGTGAATTGAAATACGTACAGAGCGACATCAAAAGTCCGATTCCAGCAAAAAACCATGCAAAAAACTGTGGTTTACCATATATTTCGCCAATAATATGCTCTGATGTGGCTACCCAAGTACTAAGGGCCGTAAATAGTAAGGTGGTCATGATAGTATATCTCAAAAACACCTTATTCGATATCACTTCTGCTATGGATTGTTTGACATTGGGCCAATTTAATGCTGTTCGCTTCTCTTGAGGATGACTTTCTTCCATCCTGAATGACCACAGAAATACAAACAAGCCAAACACCGGCGGAGTGATGAATACCATCTGCCAATCAGATACGGCCAGAATAGCCATCCCTAAAAATGGAGCCACTACTGGTGTAAATAAAAATATGGTAAAAATCAAAGACATAGTTCGGGCCATTTGGTCACCCACGAAACGGTCTCTCACCCCGGCTATGGTGGTCATAAAAACCGCTGAAGCACCTACACCAGCAAAAAACCTAGCAGCCAACATCACCTCAAAACTTGGAGCAAATGTAGCCAGTATGCCACCCAATATATAAAGAGGAAACCCAATACGGTAGATGGACAAACGACCAAATCGGTCAGATAAAATACCAAAAACCAGTTGGGCGATTTGGCCCATAAAAAAGAAACCTATGATTTGGGCAGGAGCCGTAGAGTTTGGAGGTAGTCCAAAATGCTTACGCAAATTGGCGAAAGCCGGAAGCATTATATCTATACCCAAAGCTGTGAGCATCATCGTACAAGCAGAGAGTGTGATAAACTCCGCAGAGGTCATTTTACTTTTAGTCATCTTAAGATTTCTGAATTAATACCAGCAGCTTTGAGAACGTGAATACAAGCGATTCCAACAATTTTATTCCAAAAAAACGGAAGCTTTGAATAGCAAACAAGTTTTAATCAAAATAAGAATAGGCAGTATCAAATTGATGCAAACATTTGCATTTTCCTTAAAAAACTAACGATTTCTTGCAAATAATAACCAATACCCTAATTTTCAAACACTTAAAGCCCCATAGAAATTTTAATATTTTTTTAATGTTTATTAAATTAATAAAAAAAATTACTAAATATAAGTTATACAATATTTATTTGAATAATTTTGAGTCAATTATTAAAAAATAATTTATTCAATCACTTAAATTTCTAAAGTAAATGAAGAAAAATCTTTACGAATGCAGATCTCTGCTTTTGGTTGCTCTACTATTGTCTATTTCCTGGATGGGTTTTGCACAAAACACTATCAACATCAAAGGAAAAGTATCAGATAGTCAAGGAGAAGCTATTCCCGGAGCCAGCGTAGTGCTCAAAGGTACCACCCGTGGTGTGGTTACCGACGTTGATGGAATTTATTCCATAGCTGTGCCAGACAGCAAATCCGTTTTGGTGTTTTCATACCTCGGCCACGAAACACTAGAAAAAGTGGTGGGTAATCAAACCACCATAGACGTTAGCTTGGTGTCAAGGGCCAATGAATTAGACAATCTAGTGGTAATCGGCTACGGTACCCAACGCAAGTCTGACCTTACAGGATCTGTAAGTTCAATCAAAGCCGACCAGTTGATCGAACGCCCGTCGCCATCGCTCAACCAAGCCCTTACAGGTAGAATGGCTGGTGTGCAAGTAAACAACAACTCGGGTCGTCCGGGTGGTAGAACTACAGTGAGAATTAGAGGATTTAGCTCTATCAACTCTTCCAACAACCCACTTTATGTGGTAGATGGCGTGATGTTGCCGCAGGGTGGTCAGAATCAATTCTCCAACGCCATTGACTTCCTTAACCCAAATGACATTGTGTCTGTTGAGGTCTTGAAAGACGCATCTTCTACGGCCATCTATGGTGCTAGAGGTGCGAACGGTGTAATATTGGTAACCACCAAGAAAGGTAAATCAGGTGAAGGGATGGTAACGTACAATGTAGACTTCAGTGTAGCTACTCCTGGCCCTCATGTACCTCAAGTATTGAATGCCAAGCAATATATGGCAGTGGAAGACCTGGCATGGAAAAACATGGAAAAATATGACCCAGCTGGCTGGGCAGCGGGCAGATGGGCTTACCTCAACCCGAAATTGAGAAGAACAGACCCAAGAGTTTTTGATGCCAACGGCAACCCCCTTTACGACACCAATTGGTTTGACGAGTCTACTCAACAGAAACTTTCGCAAAACCACCAGTTGGGCTTTAGCGGTGGAAACCAAAGAACACAGTATTCGTTTTCATTGGGCTATCGCGACGACGAGGGTTTGGTTAAAACTACCTACATGACCAGATATTCAACCAGATTCACGATAGACGACCAAGTGAAAAAATGGTTGAAAGTGGGTGGTACTATCGCCTACAATAACCAATCAGAAAGACTTTCTGACATCAACGACGCGGTTTCACGTCAAATAGTAGAAGATTTCCCTTTTCTTCCTGTAAAATATGCAGACGGAACTTACGCCAACAACAGAGACTTCCCTTTTGCAGAAGGTACTTTCAGCTCTGTTCACAGACTTTACGGTCGTCAGTATATCATGGACACCCAAACTACCACCGGTAGTGCATATTCTAACATTACTTTTGCCAAAGGCTTAGAAATGAAGACCATTCTTGGAGCCAACATAATGACCCAAGCCATCAATCAGTCTCAAACCCGTACTTTGGCGATTGCCAATGCCGGTGAGGCTTCTGTAAGCAATCAAAAGGAAACTTTCTGGTCTTTGGAAAACTACCTGACTTACACCAAAGATATCAACCAAGACAACTCTATCAACGCTTTGTTGGGTATTTCATGGCAACAAACAGACTTCTTCAATATCGGCACATCGGTGAGAGGTTTTGCTACTGACTACTTTGGTTTTAATAACTTGGGTGCAGCTGCTACTATCAACAGTGCTTCTTCAGGTGCGGCCACCTCTGCTTTTAATTCGTACTTCGGTAGAGTAAACTACACCCTCAAAAACAAATATTTGTTGACATTTACGGGTAGAGCCGATGGTTCTTCTAAATTTGGTGAAAACAATAAGTTCGCATTTTTCCCTTCTGGAGCTTTGGCTTGGAGAGTATCTGAAGAAGAATTCTTAAAAGGCAATCCGGTAATTTCGTCATTGAAACTCCGTACTTCGTATGGTCTTACGGGTAACTCTGAGATACCTCCATACAGCTCGCTTTCATTGCTTAGCTCAAACTATCTCACTGCCTTCAACGATTCCCGTGTATCAGGCACCGGTATTTCTAGATTGGCCAACCCAGACCTTAGATGGGAAAAAACTGCTCAAACAGACTTTGGTGTTGAATTGGGTCTGTTTAATGGTAGAATCAACCTTGAAGCAGATTATTACTACCGTTTGACAACTGACATGCTTTTGGATGCTCCGGTACCACAGACCAGCGGTTACTCAACCATTCGTAAAAACGTAGGATCTATGCGTAACCAAGGTTTCGAATTTGCTCTAAACTCTGATATCCTCAACAAAGGAGATTTCACTTGGAACAGTGCCTTCAACATCACTTTCAATAGAAACAAAGTGTTGTCTTTGGCTACACCGTCAGACATTTTCAACGTGGGTGGTCCTAACTTCACCAATCCTACAAACATCATCCGTATCGGTGAGCCCGTAGGTTCTTTCTGGGGTCTAACACGTCTTGGTGTATGGAGCGAGGCAGAAAGAGAGGAAGCAGCCAAGTTTACTTCTTACAGAAACGGTCTAACTATTCTGCCAGGAGATATTAAATATTTAGATGTAAACGGCGACAAAGCCATTACGGATGCCGACCGCTCTATTATTGGCAACGGTAGCCCTGATTTCTGGGGATCTTTCACCAATAGCTTCAAATACAAAAACTTCGACATGACCCTAGAGCTACAATACATGGTGGGCAACGATGTAATGATGATGAACCTCCACGCCAGCGAAGACCGCCAGGCCTTGGCCAATAGCTATACTTCGGTGTTGGATGCTTGGACTCCTACCAACCAAAACACCATGATAGCTGAAATAAGAGACACCAGAGCGGGTTATGTAACCAACGTGGACTCTTGGTGGATCAAAGATGGCTCATACTTACGTGGCAACAACCTATTGTTGGGCTACACAGTACCAAGCAACAAAGTGACTCAAAAGCTTAACCTGAGCAAATTGAGAATCTATGGCTCGGCACAAAACTTCTTCTTGTTACTAAAAGACAATATTATTGGAGACCCTGAGGTAACTCCTACCAACCAAGGTACCGGAAACAGTGCGTTTTCGCAGGGTATGATGTGGCACAATTATCCAAAACCTACCACTTTCATGGCTGGATTACAAGTTGCCTTTTAATTGACAATTATTTAAAATTTTAGAAAACATGATACGTAATACATTTTCAACATTATTTAAAACAACTGCTGGTTTGTGCTTCTTGCTCATCACCAATAGTTGCACAGACTTCTTGAAAGAGCAGGCTCCGTCTAACCTTACGCCTGACAACTTCTACTCTATTCCTGACCACGCCGAGGCGGCCATAGCGGCTACCTATGCCGACCTCAGATTTATGGGTGGTGGAGCGGGTATATTCTCTTCCAACTGGCAGTTGCTTGAGGCTCTAACGGGTACTTCTACTACAGAAACAGCCCAAAACTCAGACCTCAACAACCTTTACGGCTTGGTACATGATGGCAACACCATGCATATACGCAACTACTGGAACGGACTTTACCGTGTTATTGCCCAAGCCAACCAGGTGATTGAGAAAGTGCCGGCCATTACACCAATGCCCGAGGCACAGAAAAAGTCTATCATTGGAGAAGCTAAGTTTTTGAGAGCTCAAGCCTATTTTACTGCGGTTAGATTGTGGGGAGATATTCCTTTAATCACCAAGCCTCAGTCAGCTACTTCTGAAGATTTCTTACCAACGCGTACACCCAAAGAGCAGGTATATGACCTCATCGTAAAAGACCTTACAGAGGCCGAAGCGGCGGGATTACCTTGGATGAACGTAAGTGGAAGGGTAAATCAGGCTGCCGTAAAAACCCAGCTTTCTATAGTGTACCTTACCATGGCGGGCTTTCCGCTGAGCAAGGGGGCTACGCACTACAAACTAGCCGCTGATAAAGCCTTGGAGGTAATCACTTATGCCAATGCCAACCCAACGTCTATCAACCTGTTCCCAACCTATTCGGAGGTACACAGAGAAAACCTTAAGAACAGAGTGGAGCATTTGTTTATGTTGCAATACAACAACTCTATCGGGGTGGGTGGCAACCCTATGGGCAACATGTTTCCTAACTTTAAGCCTATCAACTACAATGGCCCAGGTGGTACCGGAAGCACTGTTCCTACTATTTCGTTCTACAACTCTTATGAGCCGGGCGACTTACGCACAAAAGACCAAGAGGGATATTTCTACACCAGCTATTTTACAAACGGAAACGGTGCAAAATTTGAGCTGAATGCCCCTTATATCTTTAAGCACTTCAATACCATCGCCAACGGTACATCTGGTGTGGCAGGAACTAGAAACGACAACTTGAATGTGCCAGTAATCAGATACGCCGAAACACTTTTGGTATATGCCGAAGCACAAAATGAGCTCGGTACCATAACACCAGAGGCGTATGCATCTTTGAAGAAAATCAGAGACAGAGCCAAATTAGAAACTCCTGCAATAGGTACGTACACGCAAGATTCTTTCAGAAAGGCCGTTTGGAAAGAACGTTGGCATGAGCTATGCTATGAGCAAATCACTTGGTTTGACATGGTAAGGTTGAGAAAGCAATTTAACCCAATTACAAAATCATTTGATGAGTTTGTGGGTGCTACTAACCTCAGCTCTAATCAAAAGCTGCAACAGAAGCATTTGTTGTTGCCTTTGCCAACCCAAGAAATGTTGAATAACCCTAATTTGACTCCTCAGAATACAGGTTATTGAGATTAGTTAAACTTGAAATATCAAAAGCCTCAAACAATGTTTGGGGCTTTTATTTTTGTATAAAATTACTGTGCTGATTGAGCATCCTTTAAACACCCGAGTGTCTTTCGGGCACAAGGAAAAACTCAGAGCTGATTATTTCCTTAAAATCTTTTCCATCGGTCGGCCTTTGGCCAGTTCGTCAACGAGCTTATCCAGATAACGAACCTTCTGCATGATATCGTCTTCAATGTCCTCTACTCGGTAGCCGCAGATCACACCGGTTATTTTATCTCGGTTGGGATGCATTTGCGGGGCTTCTTTGAAAAAAGACTCGAAGCCTACCTTGTTTTCAAGTACTTTTTGAAACGATTCTTTATCATAACCAGTGAGCCAGTATATTACCTCGTCAAGTTCCACTTTGGTTCGGCCCTTCCTTTCCACTTTGGTGATATAATGTGGATAAACACTAGCCACAGACATCTTATAAACCCTTTCGTAATTACTCTCTTTCATTTTATTTATTCGCTATGACATACTTTAACAAATGCCGCTAATAACATCATTTTCTTTAGCCAAATTAAATCCAAACCCATCTAAAAACCAAATTAGACATTAATTCTTTCTTTTAGGAGATTGATTTGTAAGCAAGTTTTTTTTAGGTTTTGCGGCACAGAGGCATTTAGGCATCAAGATATTTAGGTTAAATAAATTGTATTAGAGAAGTCAATGCGTCGGGCAAAAGGTTTTACTAAACATTAAATGGCCATATGTTTTATCAATTACCTACTCTCGCCAAGTATGCATTTATGATTTGTTATTTTGAGAGGTAAATTTACTAATTAATATCCCAACCAAAACCACCATATAAAACTGGCCAACGATGCCAATCAAGGATATTAGGAGCTTGGTATAGTGTATATTCGGCAATATATCGCCAAAACCTATGCTGGTAATGGTGACGGTAGAAAGATACACAAAGTCTACATAAACTGCAGTGGGATGACTCAAGTCCAGACCTTTGTAGGCCAGCGGTTGAAAATAAAAAACAGTTTGCTGTACAAATGTGGCCATCTCTATGAGCAGAAAATATCCACAACCCGAGGCCATGATGGCGTCTTTGTTTACATAGCTGGGTTTTATTAAAAACTTCAATACCTCGTAAAAAACGTAGGCAAAAAACAAAGTATACGATATACTCAAAAATATCAATACCTCTTTAGAAAACCCGATAAAATAAGAAAGTAATGGTGTACTGCAGATGGCAAATACCAATAGACGTAAAATCAAAAGCCGCTGGCGTTTTTGCTCCAAATAAACACCGAAAGAAGTAACGCCCAAAATGACCATGTTTATAGGCCAAAAGATATTGCGATACACCTCCAAGCTACTCAATACCATAGCCATAAAAAGGTGCTGAAACAAACCAAAGAGCAAAAGCTCAAATTTATAATCCTTAAAAAATTGCCTGATGGTCATAGGGTTGCATTCATTTTTGTGGCTCGCTCATCTACAAAGCCATGCTTTTGGTAAATATAAATAAAAACAGATTGCTTGTGCAAAAAAACAGACAACATCCTTCAATTGATATCACACTAAGTAAGGTTGATGCTTCGATGCTAACGTCCAAATCCAAACACCTGATAAACAACAAATCAGGGTTAATCCTTGGATTATTTTTAAATCACAACCGCAAAGTTAAAAACTCCGCAGAAATTGTACCCGACCTTATATTTTTGTTTTTTGAATACTTTAATTTTGGTAAAACTAATATTACTAACATGAAAAAAACATTTATCTCATTCATAATTAGCCTTTTATTTGCTCAAGCATTTGCTCAAAACGCCAAAGTGATCGACTCACCGACAGGTACTGTAATAAGCAACGCCGGTGGAAATGATATCCCCTATTCGGCTTCTATTTTAGATATCAGGAGTTCAAACAGAGGTGTATTACTTCCTCGTATGAGCACTGGCAGCAGAGATGCCATCGGCTCACCGCAGGCGGGCTTACTTTTATTTAATTCAACCACAAACCAGTTCAATTATCACGACGGAGTAGCTTGGCAGCAAGCATTCTTTGGAAATCAATGGAGTGTAAACGGTGTCAAATATTATTACAATGGAGGAAATGTGGGCATTGGTGTGTCTGACCCACTTTATAAATTAGATTTAAGTGGAAGTTTTCATACCACAAGCAATGGGTATATTGATGGAAGCGTGAGTATCGGTGGAAATGCCATTTCTCCCAGTTACAAATTACAAGTGAATGATGGAAGCTTAGCCACGTTTAATACTGTTGATAATAAATTTTGGGCATTTACTTATAGTTCTGCTAGCAATTATCTTCATTTAAACGAAAACGGAACCTCAAGAGTTTATTTTCAGAATGGAGGCAATGTGGGTATTGGAGTTAACCCTTCATATCGTTTGGATGTGGATGGAACAATTCATGCTTCTACAAACCTACGTGCCGATGGAAATGCATATATAACCGGCACGCTTAGTGTAAATAACGGCAACGGAATTGTTAGAAGCGACAATGCAACTCAAAGAGCTATTGCTTACGCCATTACACCCGCGAATTTGAATATAACGCTAAGTCCAGGTGAGCTTTCAGGGCCATTTACATTTGCTTTTGGCGAAACTTTCACCTCTGCTCCAGCTATAGCCTGGGGACCGATGACTGGAATGACAAATCCTGGTAATATTATAATGGTTGTTGAGTCTATTGGTTTAAGCACTGCAGATGTAAGGTTCAAAAACGTAGGCAGCACCACTTCAGTAGCTACCAATGCCACGGTTTCGGCAATGATAATTGGGAATAAATAAAAAACACCCCTACCAATACCGGTGCACTGGCAAAACAATTAATTACAAAAATTAGGAGGTCGATTACTCCGCTAAGTGGAGATTTACAACATTAGGCGAATAGTAAAAACTTGTCTTTTGGGCCTCCTTTGTACCATAATTGTACTTACTGTATCAATCCTCAAATGCTTCAGATTATGAAACTATTTCATAAAGTTCAACGAAGGTTCCACAAAAAACGCAAAGATAAATACACCTCGCTTTGAGAAACTTCGTGCCTCCTTTGTGTGCCTTTGTGTAACAGCATTAACAGTAATCCACTTAGACAGGCTCAGTGAGACCCCAATGTCAGTCTGAGCCGGTCGAAGACCCGCTCCAATTGTCAAATATGATATACAAAACCACACTTCGACAAGTACGGCGAAACAGCAACTCGCCTCGACAAGTTCACTATCCAACACTCACAACTCATAACCCACAACTCATCCCTCATAACTCAAAACATACTTCCTCCAATTGTGCTGCTCTTCAAATCCCAGCATTTCACGTATTTTGCGGTTAGAGAATAAAGCCTCGTGTTCGTCCAATTCTCTGCTGAGGGGTACATTTGGAAAAAACCTTTCTATCAATTCTTTGTTTGTCAACACAGCACCATTGTGGTCGTTGCCAGCATTGAAAACCTGATAACCCAGACCGTCTTTCTTCAAACAAAGGTCTACAATCTGCCCCAAGTCTCTTGCATCAATATAACAGAACGCATTTCGGCGGCGTACCTCCGGGTGTTTGAAATAATGTGGAAACAGCTCAGCGTACTCGTGCGGCTCTATCACGTTGCCGATACGCAGGGAATATATATCGAAGCCCGAGCGTAACTGAAAGCTCCTGGCGGTTTTTTCGTTGACTACCTTAGACAAGCCATAGCTGTCCATGGGGTCTACGTCGTAGTCTTCTTCTAGTGGCAACACTTTGGGGTCGGTTACGCCATCTGCAAAACAAATACCGTAGGTGGTCTCCGACGAAGCGATGACAATCTTCTTGATGCCCAACTTCACCGCGGCCTCTATCACATTGTATGTACCGACCGTATTCACCCTAAAAGTCTCGTTATCGGGCTTGATTAGGATACGTGGCACTGCCGCAAAATGCACCACAGCATCAAACTTGGGAATGCCTTGCCCGCCCTCCAACTCATGCAGGCCCATGTATGAGCTCATGGCATTAAACATCTGCCCCGAGTCGGTGATATCGGCCATGAGGTTATGTACTCCGGGATGGTGAAGTGGAGTAAGATCGACATTGAGCACTTGGTGCCCCTGCTCCAACAAATACGGTATAACATGCTTGCCTGCCTTTCCTGAGCCTCCTGTGAATAGTATTCGCATATTTATAGGTTTGATTTTTATCCGATTTCATTTTGTATTAGGGTAATAGATTTTTTTTCAAATTCTTAAGCCACCTAATACATCACCCAAAATTAACATATTCTTTGCGAATTGAATCAATGATATCTACCGCCAGTTCAGAAATCAGCCTTTCTGGCTCGGCCATGACCAACAACACCGTGGGTGCATCGGCCGACAATCTCATTCGCTCATTTGGCAACAACACCATACGAAACAACACCACCTCCGCTCCTTTGGGGGTAGTGCGGCTGGATGAGATGAGTGGACTTTGAACATTTAATGATTAAACTATTTTCTTCATGTGGGTCTGAAGTTAGATGGGCGTGGCTTCTTGGTTTGAAGACTGAGAAGAGCAGTTGGACGAATGCTTCTGCTTATGCTCTTTTTTGATAATTTTTCCAGGCCAACAGATACAGTACCGCCAAAGATTTTTGGTCACCCCATTTTTCCGAGACTTCAATCATCTGAGCTTTATGTTTAACATTGGGGTCTAAGCCGTAAAGATTCGTCATGATTTGCTTCAAATGGAAATCATCATAAGGAAAAACATTGGGGCGTTGTAGGGTGTACATTAGAATCATGTCTACCGTCCATTTGCCAATTCCTTTTATTTTGGCGAGCTGTTCTCTGACCTCTTGGTCGTCCAGTGAGAACCAATCCAGCGGCTGCTTTTCCCAAAACTCTAATATGTCTAGCACCGTTTCATACTTACCAATAGATAGTTTGGCATCTTTCAAAGCCTTCTCTTCCAACAAAGCAAAGTTATCAGGACTAAGTATGTCGATGCCCGCAGCATCCAGCATTTTCTGGAATATTTTCTTGGTGCTGCGATAATGGATTTGCTGCTCCAAAACACAGCTCATCAAGTCGTGAAAAACATTTCCCGTAGAGATAATTTTCGGCTCAGGAATTTGCTGCACGACTATATCCAAAACAGGATCAAACTTCGGAACGGACATACGATAAAGAGGTTAGGAATTAAAGACCTAATGGTATAAACTTCTAAAACCACAAAGACGGCAAATTGTTATTGTTTGGTTACTGGTGGATTGGTTATTGGTGGATTAGTTATTGGTAGATTGGTTACTGGACACTGAGCGTTGTCGAAGTGGGTGGTTAGTTACTGGAAACTGGGCTTAGTCGAAGTGGGTGATTGGTTACGTGTGAGGCTATTCCACAAAGGCACACAAAGGTGGCACAAAGTTTCACAAAGCGAGGTACTAAACTTATGAATACTTTCTTTTTAACCACAGAGGCCACGAGAGTTTTGCACAGAGGTCCACAGAGTTTTAAACCTTATGCCTATTTGCCTTAGTGCCTTGTTGCCTCAATGCCTTTGTGCCTCATTGCCTTAATACCTTACTGCCTTGATGCCTCAATGCCTTTGTGCCTTAATACCTCATTGCCTTAATGCCTTTGTGCCTTGTATGTGGTTGGGCATCAGTCGCCAGCGGAAATACCGCAGATAGTCAGGATCTCTCGCCGCCACTACGGGCAGCAGTGGATTATCTAAGCCATTGACATCGTAACGGGGTTGATGATAGAGCCGCCTTTTTATTTTCAGCTCTTTGCCAAGTGTCTGTGCCAAGTCCTTGATGTCGGTAGCCGCCGCTACGTGATAACACATATCTTCCTTTTTTTTTAAGACAAATTTAGTATTTATTGGGAGAATTGGAAATGGTATGTTAGTGATTCCCTTACACTATGCCGTGAAAATAGTAATTTACTAAATTCATATTACCAAATAACAGAATTGGTCTTGGACGGCAATAAACTACCATTTGGTATAAAGACTAAACGGAGTAGTTGGGACTTCTTTAATGTTAGCCTCCCCCTCATTACAACTAATTAACTCTTCCAGTTTCTCTTCAATTCGAGTTTGTTTAAATAAAACAAATAATTCTAATCCGCTTAAGTAACCATCCAAATTACTCGATAAATAATCCTTTTAGTTAAATTTAATTTGTATCTCATTTTAATCTTCTACGATGTTTACTAAATTCTCTCATTTTGACTTTTTCAAAATACCACATAATCCCTCTATATGCTTTTCTAATTAAAAAATCATTTGGAATATTAGTTCTTAAAACCAATTGTAATTCTTTATTTATTTTTGTAATTCTACTTAATTGATCTTGTAAATCTTTTACCCACTCCTCTCCATTTTTTTGACTAATGTAATTTCCTTTACTTACTTCTTTTTGTATTGATAAAACCTCATCGATTAAATTTTCACTGTGTTTCAAAGAAAGAGCATTGTAGTATCGATAATATTTAAAAAAGTTTATTATTTCACGACGATTTAATGAATCTTTAATCAACTCATTAAGAATTTCTAGGCATTTGTAAAAAAATGAGTGAAACGTCAAAATATAGTTAGAGTAAGCCAGACTAATCCATTTGTACTCTGGAATTGAAAGTTTTGTCAAAAATATATTGGCATTCGGTCTGCTTTTGAAAATTTCAAAATATTCTTTTTCCGCATTAGTGTAATTAAGAAAGGCATTGATTTTGGGAAACTCGTCTCTATTTGATTCGATTAAAAAATATCTATTTTTCTTTTTTTCAACAGAGCTGTTCCATTGCTCTCTTACGGTAAGATAGTTTTTATTAAAAGTCTCGCTGAGCTTCAAAAAGTATTTGAATTTATTAATGATATTAAAAAAATAAATTCTTTGATGATAGTCTAATTGGTCTTCAAGTGAGAGGATTTTATGAAACTCAAGAAGTTCTTTGTTTTCATTAAATTCTTTTAGTTTTGCATCAAATAATAAATCTGAAATTTCTACTAAAGTTGCCCAGTTATGATGAGTTTGCTCCCTAAGTTGAATTTCAACTATCTTATTAGTTTTTTTATCTAAAACATATAAATGATGTGATTTATAACCATCCTCTTTTGGCTGATTTATATAATCTTTTTCTTTCTTTATTTCTATTTCTTCGTTTTCTTTCAGTAACTTCAATAGTTTATGTAAGTCTCTATTATTTCGGACAATACTTCTACATCCAGCAATATCCCACATTCTACTTAATCTCATATCATCAAATCTTTCAAGTTTTGTGATGATTGAATTTAAGCGTTTTAATCTGTAAGAATTTACAATTTTATTCTCATGAACTTTTTTACTAAGTCCACAGAGAATATTAAAAACATTTGCAATCGCTTCCTTGTGTGAAATTCTATATTCTTGAAGGTTTTCTAATACTAGCTCATCGCATGAAATACCCATTTTCCTGATTTCATTACCGATCTTATCAATATCTAGTTTGGATTTAAACATCGAAATAATTTTATTAGTTTATCTTAAAAAGAACTTATTAAAATAACAACAATTGATTTTTATTCTTCTACAAAATAATTAAAAGATTATCACTAAAGTTAATGTGGAATACAATAAACTAATCTATTCTTCTATTTATTTATCATAATAGTTGAATAATTTATTGGATTCAACTTTTAAAATGTTTAATTGGCTCGAGAAAAACAAAAAACCAAAGGCAGCCAATTAAAAAAATTAGAGAGCCTTTGGGTGGTCTATTAACCTTACAAAGACTCCTTAAATCTACTAAACAAGAGGTTATTTCTGTGAGGGTTAAGAAAGTTTTTCTGAAACCTTGTAGCTCCAATATTAATTGAAGACATATAATTATTTAAAAAAGAAATAGAGTAGTAAGATTGGTGGTAATAAAATTAGAACAATATAAAGGAAATTGTTTTTAAGAAAATAAATAAATTGCCATTTTAACTTTTGAAAATCTCCGATATTTTTATAATAATCTTTACTTTTTTGAACCATAAACATCTTATAGTCAATCTCTTCGTGATTTGGATACTTCATCAACAAATCGGTATACTTTTTCTCTATTTGGTCGCAAAACTCAACAATATTTGTTTTCTCTTCATGAGCCTCTTGTAAGGTTTTTCTAATTCTTATTTGATTATAAAGTTCGCTTATTTCTAAAGCACAAGTATGATACAAGTGGGCTTTAAGTTTATAATCTTGCATACCTTCTAATTGCGAAAATATTAATACCAAAATGGAACCAGCCATACTGCCAAATCCAATAATATTATCCGGGAATAATGGAATTTGCTTATTTTGGTAAACTCCAATTAATCCAAAAATTATCAAATAGGCTGTTAAAAATGCTACTGTTGAAACAGATTTGTTGTTTTTTGAAATCAGTCTGTTGTGAGCCTGAAACCTTGCCCCTTTTGTGGACCAAAGCTTATAACTTAATTCCTCTAAGAAAGTCTTGTTCAAATGATCGAGGTGTTCCGGGAATTTTTTTTTGTCGTTTTCCATATTATTCACTAATTTCTTTAAGGTGTTCAAATATCATGACCATTGCCAGGGTATCTAATTCGCAATATTTTAAAAGTGCATTTTTGATATTTTCAAACTCTTTTTCTGGCATATCCATGTATTGCATCTTGGCAAACGCTATAAGTGCAGCTCCACCATCTTTAATTTCCTCTTGATCACCTACGAATTCGTCCAAGGCGTCATTATCATATTCAGGATGTACTGGATCAAGCAATTTGTAGGGGTCATCCAAATTTTCATTTAACCACACTTTGTTCGAATCAAAATTTAAACTACTGACATTTATTGCAGAAATTGGTTGAGTGTATTTTTGCTGAAGGAACTTGCTAGTTTTTATTGAAGCAGGTAAATATGCTTTTATGGAATTTGAACCTTTTGTAAGTGGATTATAGTAGTAATCTTTAATCCAAGCCCATAAATCTACCATACTCCTTGGACCTATATGGTCGTTGCCGCCTTTGACTTTTTGATTTGTTATTGTTAAAATAAATTCAATTAATTCATCACTATCATTCTCATCCGAAAACTCCAATTGTTCACGTATTTTATTAAGTACGGTGTTTTCATGATTTGAATATCTAAAAATTGTTCCTTCGTCATTTGAAAGTGCTTTTTTTAGATTTCGGATAAAATCAAAGTTCGGAAATACACCTTTTGCAATATTAATGTAGTGGTTTTCGTGACTGATTGTACCATCTTGGTGTAAAATATGGTGAGAGAATTGAAATGCTATAGTTTCATAAGGTCTCCATCCTTTATAAAAAGGTAATGCCACTGTTGCAGTCTCGAAATCAATAAAGTGGAGAGGATATTTTACTTTTGAAATCTCCAAGGCCAACTCTTCTTTTTTTATTACAGGACTAACGTCATTTTCTTTCTCTTTACTAATTTGAAGCCATTGCCTTTCAGGACGTTTTGAATTGCTTTTGGGCTTTATAACATCATTAATTTCAATTTCCGATTTAAAAAGTTTTCCTTTCTCAACTAATTTTAAATCTCCACCATACCAAATGTCAAAAATATTTGGTTTTTTAAAGTCACTCTTGTCCCAACTGCATAATTGAGAAAAGCAATTTTCAAAACCTGATAATTTCCCATTTTGAGTATCTTCCAAAGTTGCTTTAAATTCGCAATTCTTGCATGCCGAATAATTTATTGGCCAATTGGTAAAAATATCATTAATATAATTTTTACTTAATATTTCTAAACATTCGTCAAAGCTTTTGTCGTCTAAATGTTTATATTTCCCTTCTAATATACAATTAACTACGTCGTTTACGCCTTCTGGTTCAATTAAAACACTTGTACCCATTTTTGATATATCTGATTCGAGCTTTATTATATCCGCTCTTGAATCTGTGCCTTTTTTGATTCGAAACATTTGATTCATTCCATTAATACTTGCAGCTTTTGTTTTATCTACAAAAACAAAATCAGCGATAACATCAAATGAAGGATAACATTTTTGTACTACATAGGCTTGAAAAGCAAGATCCCATAAATAAGGTTTGAAATTGGAATTAATACCGCCTCTATCTCCAATAAGTTTGTCATCTATGCCCCAAGATTTGGCCTTTACTTCTTTTAGGAATATTTTATTGCCTTTCTTAACCAGAATGTCTGTTCTTATAAAAAGATTTTGATATTTGAAAGCAGCTTCAAAAATCGTTACATTTTCATTTTTGAGTAATTCCTGAGTTTCAATGTGATATGCTTCATAATCATAATTCGAATAATCTGACATAATCATTTTACCATCAGGATAATGCATCCTCGCATACTCCTCTACTTGAAATCCACCTTCAGCAAGAGCCAATAAAAATGGATCGTCCTGTTTTTGATTGGTATACTCTTTTTTGCCAGTGTAGAATAATTTATTTGGGCATTCCAAGCCAAGTTTAAACCTAGATTTTGTCAAAAGTCGCATAAATATATTTTTATAGTTAATAAATTAATATTCAAAGATAATTTAACCACCCCTTACTCCCTTAATCATTACAATTAAGAGAGACTTGGGGTGGTCAGTACAGTTTACAATACTTCCTTAGGCGGACTGAGCCAGGGGTTCTTTCGGAGCGGGTTTAGAAGGTTTGTCTGAAACCTTGTAGCCCCAGTCGCCCAATTTCTTGGGGTTGGCTCTGAATACACCCAACAGCAGGTCACGGCTTGCCTTTACCGTTTCGGTAATGGGCATCAGGAGCAAGTCACGCTCTCTGTAGGCCAGTTCCATTTGTCTTTTTAACTCTTCAGCACGTAAGTGATGAGCAAGGCAGTCGGCTACCTTGGTGTTTACATCGGTCCAGTTGGTGTCTTGCAGGGCATTCAAAACCGAAGCCTGGGCATCGGCATTGTGCTTGTTAATCAACAATTGTGCCTGTTCAATCACCTCCTGGACGTTTCTCGAAATACGAATTTTTACCTTCGCCATCGTGTTTGTGTTGTTTAAGTAATATAAAATTTTCACTTGATAGCAGAGGCCATACTGGGGGCTGTTTTTCAGAGTTTGGGCGGATAGTTCGCGACCTACACGCTCTTTTCTTAGATTACAGCCCTGTTTTTGCATCCTGACATACCCTCCGTCGATGTTGACATCGCCAATGTTGATCTTGACATCGCCTCCGTCAAGGTTGACATCGCCAATGTTGAGCTTGACATCGCCTCCGTCAAGGTTGACATCGCCGATGTTGAGCTTGACATTGCCTCCGTCAAGGTTGACATCGCCAATGTTGCGTTTGACATCGGGTCGGTTACGTGAGTCTGCACCTCTTTATCATTACAAAGATAGCTTGGCCTGTAGGACACTGAATGTCACCTTTTTGGCGATATCTCAAAAAGTGAAGGTTTTCTTTTTCTCCTCCAAAAAACGGAGGAATGCCGGGGTTTCTACAAATATTTCGCCAGGTAGCCCAAAAACAAAACGGCCTATGCCACGGTAGTCGCATACGGTTCCCTTATAATACCACTGCCCATTTTCCTGCACCAGGTATTGGGCGGCATTGGGGTGGTGCTCGAGCATCAGCTGCTTGGCGAGTAGGCTCAGCCGCAGACTAACAAAGAGCTGCTGGGCGTCGGTAAAACCAAATGGGTCGGCATATAACGCCTTGGCTTTGCGTTCGTCAAAGTCTTTGTCGGTAATCACCACCCGCTCAATGCGGTCGAGGTTAAAGGTTTTTTCTTTTCGGGAGGCTATCTCGTAGGCCAAGAGCTGGCTGTGGTTGTTGGCAAAAACTATGGGGTTTATTTTGCGGTCGCTGTGGGTTTTGGCACCACTGGGCGAGAAGTAATTTTTGAGAATAATGGTTTTGCGGTGGTCAATGGCCCATTTGATCTCTTGGAGGTTTTGGGCGGCTATTTGCTTTTTGAGACTGCTAGACCGTGGGATGGGCAGCTCGGGGCAATCGAGTTTTTCGAGGATAGACTGCCGAACGGGTGCGGTGTCGGTCATGTGTGACATGGCCAGGGCGATGTACTGCCGCTCCTCGTGGCTGAATCGGCGATTCCGAAACTCCTCACCACCAAATATAAAATAGCGGCCATGGCTGTCTTTCTCGAGCAGATATTCGAGGTTTTCGATTTTTTCAAAATAACGACTAATGCTACGGACAGATTTGCCAACAAGACGTGCGAGGTCAACTCTCCTGCGGGGACTTTCCACGAGTATCTGTATGATGCGGTGGATGATTTGTGGTTCTTTTTGCATGAATGAATAAAAGGGTGTGCCCTGCAAAAATAATAAAGAAAAATTAAAGTTAGAAAGTGAAAAGAAAAGTTCGTTTTGATAGGTAATAGGTAGATTGGCATTTGAGGATTTTTTATTCCTGTCAAACGGTTAAAACGAATTTAACTAAATAATCTACCCTCAGTGGTCATTTGAGCATGATTTTATTTTCACTTCAAAAAACACTCCCAACTGACAGACGTCGCCTCGCCGGCGGGGCCTTCATTTTTTTTCGAAAAAAAACGAAGCAAAAAAAACTGCACCCTGCAAACTCACACATTCAAAATTCTCATATCAACTCAGTTATAAAAATATTCCCTTCTGAGAATTTTGACTGTGTTCAAACAGTGCAGGGCGATATAAAGATTTGATTTGTTTTATTTTATTTCTCGGATGACATTAATTATTTATCAAAAAAATTTACTCCCACCATTTGAAATTCTACAACAAAGTCAAAAGCTTCTCAGGGACTGGTGGTAATTTTCAAAACCTATTTTTAAGCTAAAATTCTCCTCCGCCGCAACCAAGCGAAATACTTATCCGTAATGTTAAAAAATGTTGAGTATAATGAAATTACGCCTGTTGTGTTTTATTGGCTTACTTGTTTTGCCATTTTTGTCTTTTGGGGTACTTCCCACGCTTGTTTATCCAGCCGTCAATAACACAGTTTATGGTACAGCTATAGAAGTCAGGCCAGCTGCCAGTCCTAGTCAAAACGCCACGTATGCTTTACAAAATATACCCAATGAATTGGTCGGACAAATATCTGTTGGCCTAAATAACGCAAGGGTGAACACCCTAGATACTGCTCCGGCGGGTACATACACCATTACCGTCAGAGCGACAGATAATACTGGATTCATTGACGCCAGCTTTACTTTGGTCATACAAAAAGCTCCCTTGACCGTAACTGCCAACAGCAGTACAATTACGTATTGCGATGGCTTCCCAACTTGCAGTGCCACCTATACTGGTTTCCAAAACAATGAAAATGCTGGAGTGCTTTCAGGTGTTTTGCTCTGCCAATATGGCATAGCGGCACCGGCTCCTGTGGGTTCTTATACCATAGACATTACCACCAATAGCACATTAAATAGCCCAAATTATAACGTGACGTATGTCAACGGAACGCTCACCGTAATTCAGTCACCCACCACCACGGTGACACCGGCCAATAGCAGTATTTTGGTAGGAAATGCGATGACATTTACGGCAGCAGTAAATGGAAACCTCAATTGTGTACCTATTGGTTCTGTTGTTTTTACGATCGATGGCCTTGCACAAGCTCCTATCACTTTGTCGAATATTGGACAATGTAGCATTACCGTGACAGATTTTTTACCTGGCGTACATACCGTTTCGGCTGCATTTAGTGGAAGTACAAATCACCTGAGCAGTACTTCGGCCCAGGTCTTAAACACGGTTTGCCCAATAATTTCGATTGGGCAAATTGCTGAAGGCACAGTGAATGTGCCTTACAATCAGACGGTTTCGGTAAGCCCTGTTGATACTTATACTTTTGGTATAGCTATTGGGCAATTGCCCAAAGGTCTTGTTTTAAATCCGCTCACTGGTCAGCTTTCTGGCACACCGACAGAGGCAGGATTTTTCAATTTCACTATTGTAGCCAAGAATGGAATTTCTTGCTCGAAAAGCAAGGCCTACAGCATGAAAATTGTGGGAAACAATTGCTCGGGCCGGTATTTTGAGCAGGCAAATTTGTCCCCTCCGGCTACTGGAGTTGTGCCAATAGCCTATTCACCAGCTACGGTGCAGGGAGCCCCTGGTGATTATCATTTTGAAAGTGCCGACTTTAACAATGACGGCCATTTGGATATTATCATGCCTTCAAAAGATGCTACCGACCATGCTGGCTATAGTTTGTACCTTGGAAATGGCTCGGGTGGCTTCACTGGCGGTGTACCTGTGGCCACTGGGGCAGTGGCAAGCAATAATGTGTCTGTTACCGTTGCCGACTTCGACAACGATGGCGACAAAGATGTGGTACTGGGCAATGTAAATACATTTGAACTGGTGATACTGACCAATAATGGCTCAGGAGTATTTACACAAAATATTGTAGCAACCGGCAATGGTGGCGGGGGAATTGGTTCGGCTGTAGCAGCTAAATCGGGAGATTTTAATAAAGATGGCAAACCAGACTTTGCCATATTAAACTCAGGTAACAAAAAAGCCAATATTTATCTCAATACCAGCACATTAGGCACCATTAGCTTTGCGAGTACAGCCACGCCCATAGCTACAGATATTTTTCCGAGAGATTTGGTGATTGGGTATTTTAACACCGATGAAAATTTAGATGTTGCGGTTGTAAATTATAGCAACAATATAGTAGCCAATACAGTAAGTGTGGCATTTGGCGATGGTCTTGGAGGATTTTCTCTGGCTGCGGCATTTTCGGTAGGACTCAACAGTCGTGATATAAAAGCGGGTGATATTGATAATGATGGTGACACCGACTTGGTGACGGCCAATTATGGTACAAGTACCATATCTATTTTGACGAACAATGGGTCTGGGAGTTTCACAGTGGCCACAAAGAACGTGGGTAGTAAGCCCAATGGATTGGCTGTGAATGACTACAATGGTGATGGTTTTGTTGATATTTTGGTGAGTACACAAGCCTTAATAGCTCCGGCAAATACATCCTCTAACGTGTATTTGTTGCTCAATAATGGCTCTGGGAGTTTTTCAACGCCAAGCACCCAAGGCACAGATATATTTACGGTAGGTGCTCAGCCCGGTTCTTTACTTTCGGGAGATTTTAACAGTGATGGAGCAGTAGATTTTATCTCGGCAAATACAGGAGTTGATGGTTTGACTGGTAGTTTATCTGTTTTTTTAAACAATTGCCCTCCTACCCTTAGCAATGTAAACATCAATCATGGCACAGGAATCACCAACAATTTGGTGCTGATTGCCAACACTTTTGATGGAAATCAGGCGGCCAATACGCTCTTACCCAAAATAAATGCTGGCACCTCCGCCACCTTGAATGGCATAACTGTTTCTAATTTGTCGGTATCGGCTTTGGGTGAAATAACAGCTACTATTTCGGCCACCTGCTTAGCCACCAGTGCTGATTTTTCGATAACGATTACGGATAATTTCAATAAAACCGTAAGTGCGACTTTGTCAATTACAGTTGTGTCAGGGCCAAACATTACTGCCGAGCCTACAAACCGAAATCCTTGCGATGGGATGCTAATTAATATCCCTGTAACTGCAACTGGCTTGGATTTGAGCTATCAATGGCAAATAAGTACGGATGGAGGAGCCAACTTTTCAAATCTTACCAATCTGTCTCCACATTCCAATATTTCCACCAATAGTTTGGGAATATTAGCCTCCACAGCGGTGAATGGCAATAAATACCGATGTGTGATAACCGGTGCTTGTGGCGTTGCAACAAGCCAAATTATAAACTTAAACGTTCAAAGTGCAGTTAGCAATTTGAGCGGAACCATACCTAATGGCACCACCCAAGTGTTTAATTCTTCAAGCATCAACAGTACCCAAGCAATTACGCCAGTGAGCAATGTCACCTACCAAGCAGGCAAGTCCATAACATTTAATCCTGGTTTTTTGGCTGACAGACAAAATACCGTGAATGCCGAAATAATTGGGTGTTTTTAGTTATTCTAGGATTGTAAGGGTTTTACTCCAAGTCGCTTGGTAAAACTATGAGAAACGGCAAATACCTCGACCATTGTTTGGGCAGTTACGGGTAATCGATTTTTTTTAGAAGCTACTACCCAACCGGTGCTGAATCCGTTATTTTTGAAACGCCTCGAACGATGTATTTGGCTCATAGAGTTTGAATTATCAATTCCGAAATCTTCCCCACCAAATATAAAATAGCGGCCATTTCGGACTTTTCGAGGAGATAGTCGAGCTGCTCTATTTTATCAAAATAACGACTGACTGTACAAAGAGATTTACCCTTGAGCCCAGCAAGGTCAACTCCCCAACAGACTTTCCACGAGTATCTCTACAATGATTTGTGGTTCTTTTTGTGTGTTTTATTAGTAGGGTGGGCAATGTGTTGGAGTTTTAAAAAATACGGAAACAACAAAGACTGAAACCCTAGCTTAGAATAATCGAAATATTTAAGAATACTTACCTATTTCCCGCAAAAGAAATGCACAACATCATGCTGCATAAACAAACAAAAACCGGTGTATTCTGAAAGGCTGATGATACCGTAAAATAATCATAGAAAGAACAACTGGTAATTATTTTACAATGAGCAACTTAGAAAAAAATCTTTATTTTTTTCAGAAAATAATTAATCCAAACTTCACCTATCTACGTACCTGCAAAAATTTTTTTTAAACTTTAACTACGTATAATTTATGTTAAAACAAACT
The DNA here is from genome assembly GCA_035299025.1 of Leadbetterella sp. Taxonomy (GTDB): domain Bacteria; phylum Bacteroidota; class Bacteroidia; order Cytophagales; family Spirosomataceae; genus Leadbetterella. Next base: position 434,452 of record DATGXK010000007.1, on the reverse strand, counting down.
ACAATTTTGTTAGGAATCGGTATGGCTGCTTTGGCCTTTACCTCATGTGAAAAAGACGGAATCTTAGAATCAGCAACCATTGAAAACAGAGATGCCGCAATTACAACCGAAGGCGAAAGCCTCTTAAAACTGTCGGAGCTTCCATTAGCCGTGAAAGCCCACTTATCAACAAACTTCCCAAAACACGTATTTGTAGAAGCCAAAAAATACGTAAACTTGGCCGGCAAAGTAGCAATCGATGCCAAAATCAAAGTGGGTACTAGCCTTTACATATGTAAGTACGACTTGGTGGGTAACCTCTTGGAGCTAATCAAAGACAGCAAGGTGTTGGTGGCAGTAAAAGAGACTGATTTGTTGCCGGCCATCAAGTCACACCTGAAGGTTGCTTATCCTTTGTGCAAAATCGTGTCGATTCACAAAGACGCTGACCCAGCCAATGGTTTCTATGAGTTAAGAATCGATGTATTGGGCTTAATGGTTACCGTCAATTATGACAAAGACGGAAAATTCCTTTTGGCAGACTCTATTGAGTCACTTTTGGTTTCGCTAAAAGAAAACGAACTTCTTCCGGCCATCACATCTCACTTGAAACTCAAATATTCGGGTTATGTGGTATTGTCATCGGTGAAATGCGTTAAAAACAACCTTGTAGAGCACTTGGTAAACATCAAAGTGGGCAGCAAATTTTATGACTTGAAATTTAATGCCTTGGGATTGATTACGAACACTGTGGAGCACACCGTTTTGTCGGCAAATTCCTTATTGGCCAACATCAAAGCTCACCTCAACTTGTATCACAAAGGTTATGTATTGGTAGAGGCTAAAAAATATGTTATCAACAATGTAGTTTCGCATGTAGTAGCTATCAAGCACGCAGGTATCGACTACTTGGTAACTTTTGACGGATTGGGTATATTCACCAAACTGGCGGGTTCAAACGGATACGTAGAGTTGATGCTCAAAGTAACTGAATTGCCATTGGCTTGTACAGCCTATATGGTTAAAAACCACCTAGGTTATGCTCTAATCTCGGCAAAAAAGATTGTAGCAGGTGGGGTATCGAAAATTGTCTGTGTGATATTGTCTAAAGGCGTGAAGTACGAACTTAGCTTCGATCTTTCGGGTAAACTACTTTTATCTAAGAAGATATAATTTGGAGCAACAGAATCACAAGATTGGGCAGGACAAACGTTCTGCCCTTTTTTTGTATTTTACCGAAATGCTTTTCTTAGCACGGAGTATACAAAGTTTCACACAGAGGCCCACAGCGTTTCACGTACTTTTGCCTTAGTGCCTTTTGCCTTAATACCTCATTGCCTTTGTGTCTTTGGCTTCTTTAAACACAGAGGACACTAGAGTTTCACACAAAGGTCCACAGAGTTAGTGTTGTATATCCTAAATACCATTTGCCTTTGTGCCTTAATGCCTAATTGTCTTAGTACCCTAATGCCTTAATGCCTTTGTGCCTTTTGCCTTTGTGCCTTTGTGCCTTAATGCCCCTCTTCCAAAGAAATTTCTCTGACTGCAATAACCATTTCGTGAAAAATTTATAATTTCGTTTCCTAACCTTAAATATTTTAATACTATGAGAATCGTAAAAGCTATTTTGTTTGTAGCTGGTTTCTTGGTATTGTTGGCACTTATTGCCGCTGCCCTGATGCCCAAAAGTTACACTGTCACTGTCTCCGAAACCATCAACAGGCCCAAAGCCGAGGTGTATGATTACCTCAAGATTTTTGCAAACCAGAAGGAATATTCTGAATGGACCAAACCTGACCCCAATCTGCAGCCCGTTATCAGCGGTGTAGATGGCACTGTAGGCTCAAAATCTTACTGGAAGAGCTCCAACCCCGACGTGGGCGAAGGAAGCCAGACCATCACGGCCATGTCTGACAATGAGATAGCCCTAGACCTAGAGTTTATTTCACCCATGGAGGGTCACGGAAAAGTGGTAAACAAATTTGAGAGCAAAGATTCTACCAACACTACGGTTACGGTTTCTACAACGTTTGATGCTCCTTTTCCAATGAACTTGCCGTCTATTTTAATAGGCAAACCGATGATAGAAAAAACTGAAAAGCAAATATTGTTAAACGTAAAACAGATACTCGAAGCCAAAAAATAAGCGATGCCTTCCTGCTGGAGTGGTGGCTTTTTTTTCGAATTTGACACTCCAATTATCTACGCTTATTTGATATTTGGCGAACCCTTTACCCAATCGAACGCATTCAAAATCATTAAAAATAATTGAACAATGAAATTAAAACTTATCGCATTTTTTTTGCTTTTAACCAGCTTTTCTAGTGCCTTTTGCCAAGATAAACCGTCGGATACACCTGTTACGGAAAAAGGTCTTATAAAGGTATCTGTGATGTATCCTTATACCGAGGGTAAAACTTTCAACATGGCGTATTACGAAACCAAACACATGCCAATGGTGGCCGGGTATTTAGGCTCAAATCTAGTGAAATATACCATCGAAAAAGGTTTGTCAAATGGTATTCCGAACCAAGCCTTGCCTTACATGGCGATTGGCACATTTTACATAAAAAACATTAGCGATTATCAAGCCGCCATAGGACCTCATCGGGATGCCATCCGTGCGGATTTTGCAAATTATACCAATGTTGCTCCGGTTATTTTGGTAAGTGAAGTGGTGAAGTAAACCTTCCTTAATCGTTTGGGATTATGCACAATCGAGGAGCGTTTTGATTTGAGCATATTTTCAAACGATTCTTTTTTTATTATTTGAACATTTAGCCAAGGAGATTTACCATCTGTCCATTAGCCTAAAGGTTTGTGTTTTGGTTTGCTCATTTACGAGTAATTAAATCGACTGGTATTCTTGGGTTCATTGACAGTGTCATGATTTCCAGTTAAGTGAGTCTCAAAAAAATAAATATTTGCATGTCTAGTAAACAAATAAACCACCTTAGACTTGAAATCCATGGTTTAGTTTTGAACTGAAAGTCCGATCAGGTCCGTATAATTGAATTGCCACCAACGCACCAATGAAAAAACTATTCATAAACATTTGTGCATCAGTGGATATGTTTTTTTAGAAGCTAAATCAAAACCCAGCAAAGTGGGTAGTTTTAACCATTTTTGATACCAAAAAATAACAATCATGTCAGCAAAAGACAAATCTCAAACGGATCTTTTTGGGGAGGCTCCCCTTAAGTTTGAATATTATCCAGTACTGCTCCCCGATGAAGATGGCATGGCAGCTATAGCCCTTTTGAATCAACGTTTGATTGAGCTCGGAGTTAAACCTTCAGGACTTACTAAACTACCTCATGTATCGATAGACGGGATTATCTGCCCAGAAAATGATACAAAAGTAAGTGAGGGAATAGTTGAGTTTCTTTCAAAAAAAGACCCGCTTTTATTAGAATTTTCTGAGATGAGTTATTTCCCAAATCCGGGCGGACTTACGCTAATTATGCCGATAAATAATGCAGAAGCCATAAAAGCCTTCAACCAGGAATTTATGAATGCCATTGGTGGAAAAATTACAAAATTGAAGCTACACCTCACCTTGGCCAGATATGTTAGTCGTGAGATTTTTGATATACTGCAAAACTCAGATATCTCCTTTCCGAAAAATTGCCTTTGCAAAAGTGTAGCCATTTACAAAAAACAGTACAAGGCCAAGGGAGCCTATGAAGTGATCGGCAAGTTGCCCTTTGGAGTATAAGCACCAAATATGGATAACACAAAAAGTATGAACTTTGGCTATCTTTTAACCCAAAAAGCCTGCAAATTTATGATAATTTGCAGGCTTTGATTTTCTGTAAGGATGCCTTACTTCACTCTTGTGGCTTCCACATCAAACATATCCATGAGTTTGCCTATGCCGTGGTCTTCGTCTTTTTTGGTGATGACCAAGGTAATGTCATAACCCGAAATAGTAAAAGCCAAATTTAGTTCATCACCTTTAGCTTCCGCCGAAGTCATTTCGGTTTCGTTTTGCTCACCTTTGGCGGTGAAATACCCTTTCATTTTTCCGTCTTTGGTCTCAAAACGCATCGGTATGGTGGCGTCGCCTTCTGGAGTACCTTTTACCAAAACATTCCATTTTCCTTCGAAGAAATTGCTCGAAGTTTGAGCAAAACCCGCAGTTGCCAATCCAAAAATCAAGGCAAAAAGAATAACACTTACTTTTTTCATATTTAATGCGTATCGTCGCCACGTTTGTTTATTTCAAAAAATCAAAATCGTCAATCAAAAATCATCAATCGTAAATCCTCAGCAGAACGCCGCCCAATCAAAAATCATTAATCTACAATCGTAAATCTACAATCGTAAATCACTTCACTCTACTTCCTTTTACCTCTAGCATACCCATTACTTTGCCTTTGAGGTTATCGGCATTTTCTTTGTTTAGTTCCATACTAATGCTCATGCCATTGGCCGAAAACGACAACTTCATTTTTTCCGTATCAATTTCCTCTAATTTTTCTAAAGCCTGGCTGCCCATTTGTTGCGAAACCATTTTCCCAGATAAGACCCCATTATTTCGCTCAAAAACCATATCAAATGTAACATCTCCGTTGGGTGTCCCAAAAATAGTAGTCGTCCAAGTACCTACAAAGTAGTCGTTGGCACTGGAAGTCTCGACTTTAGCAGGTTCTTTTAATGAGCTCTCATAGGCCAATTTAAACTCAACTCCCATGACCACCATCAGAGAACCCTCCGTTGTAGGATTGGAATAAACCAAATAGATGTCTTGCGGTTTGTTGTCTAGGTTAGCAGGCAACAGAATAGGCACCGAAATGGTTTTAGGTGTGAAATCCATTTTCTCCGAAGGCTCCAAAAATGCCGAACGCCCGAGCAGTGCACCCGTCTTACTACCGAGACGTGCCTCTACCGTTCCGCCCACTGCTCCGAGTTGAGGCTTTGGTGCGGTAGCAGACACTTGTATTTCTGAAATCCCCGTTAAATCAACTTGCTTCATTATCATATATGCTCCTGATTTTGAAGGAATGGCCAGATTATTGCCGCCAAACGCCATTTTGTTGATATCTACATATTCATCAAAACCATGAGCGTCGATTTTCGAGTTTCTCAACACAAAACTTTGTTCTGATTTCAATGCCGGTAAGCCGTTTGAGCCTTGGTCTTCATAAGCCGCACGAACGATATAAACACCTTTGTTTTTATCCGAAGCTGGAGCTTTGGTAGTAAACGAGCCTTTTACTGGCAACGAAGATTTTGGCTTTTCGTTGGCAATATTCAAGATATATTTTACCATTTCTGAAGCATCAGCCGTAGAAATCTGCGGGTGTGCAGCCATGGCAGTTTCTCCCCAAACACCACTTCCTCCTGAAATAATTTTCTTGGTTAAAGTTTCTAGAGCTTTGTTGTCGCCTTTGTATTTCACAGATACATCGCGGTACGACGGCCCTATAGATTTGGCATCTTTCTTATGGCAAGCCATACAGTCGCTGGCCTCAATGAGTTTTTTTCCTGTGGCGTAGGCTGCACTTGCATCGGCCGATCGGTGACCCATGGCAATCATGTTTTTGTCGTAGCCTTCGGCCAAATAATCAATATTTACAGCTACATTTTCAGCCGATATGCCATTATCCAAATCACCATCTTCTTTGTCTCTGACTTTTATTTCGTAATCAAACGATTTGTTGGCGATATAAAAACTCTTGTTGGCTTTTGGCATTTCAAGGCTCAATACCGGCGGCTCGTTACCTGCCGTTATCTCCATAGATTGTGTGTTGATACCACCTTTTCCATCGTCAACCGTTAGCGTAGCTTTGTAAATTCCAGCTTTTGTAAGAGTCAAATTTGCATCTTGTGCAGGAATCACCTTTACGAAACCATTTTTAGAAGTTAGCTTCCAAGTGTATTTCAAAACATCACCATCGGCGTCAGAGGTGCCTTGAGCACTTAGTTTTAGGTTAAATGGAATTGCTCCACCCATTTGATTGGCAGCTACTTGAATCTGCGGCTTACGATTTCCGCCGTTGTATTCAATACGAATCAGACGAGCGTCGTCATTTGCAGTAAACCAACCACTGCCGTATTCGAGCATATATAAGTCGCCATTGTCGGCAAATTCCATATCCATTGGATTGCTGAATTTATAGCTTGGCATAAAACGCTCCATGGAGGCATAGTTGCCGTCTTTGTCAAAACTCACAGCCATTACCCAACCACGCATCCATTCATAGGCAAAGAATTTCCCATCGTAATATTTTGGAAATGACCTTTGGGCTGTTGAGAACATATCTTTGTAAAAAACTGGTCCGGCCATGGGGTTGCAGCCACCTGCACCCAACAATGGAAACTCCTTGCTGGCACCGTATCCATACCAAAGCATGGCACCTTTTGCTTCGGGCAAAAGCGTTAGACCCGTGTTGTTTGGTGAGGTATTGATGGGTTTCAAATAATCCCATTTATCGCCAGAAGTATTGCTGGCAAAATCAAATTTATTGTAAGCTTTGTTGTCCCCCACAAAATGAGGCCAGCCATAGTTGCCAGGAGCAGCAGCTTGCCCAAACTCACAAGTTCCGTCAGGACCACGCTTCGGATCGGCTTTGGAAGCATCAGGACCTACATCACCCCAATACAATTTGCTATTTTTAGGGTCAACAGATATTCTGTATGGATTACGATGTCCCATGGTGTAGATTTCAGGACGCGTACGCCCCCCGTCCCCCGATGGGGGAGCCAACGAAGCAGAATACTTTCCCCCGTCGGGGGCTAGGGGGCTAAATAAGTTCCCACTAGGTATTGTATATGTACCATCAGCTTGTGGCTTGATTCTTAATATTTTACCACGTAAATCGTTGGTATTTGCCGATGATTTTTGAGCGTCCCATGGACTTCTGCCTGGACGTTCGTCGCTTGGGCTATAGCCATTTGAAGCATGCGGGTTGGTGTTATCACCTGTCGACAAGTACAAGTTACCTTGTTTGTCCCAATCGATAGAGCCACCTGTATGGCAGCATTCTTCACGCTGCGTTTCTACTTTCAACATTTCTTTTTCTGAATCCAGAAGAATCTCATCGCCTTTCATGGTGAATCTTGAAAGAACGTTATAAGAACCTTTTGTAGAAGAATAATAGAGGTAAATCCACTGGTTTTGAGCAAACTTAGGGTCTTTGTTTAAGCCCAAAAGTCCATCTTCGGCTACGGATTCTTTTCCTTCTTTGTTGACATATTTTAAACTAACTGGAAGTTTGGCAATGGTTTTTAGAGTCTTTGTTTTTGAATTGTAAAGTCTCACTTCACCTTTTCTTTGAATGAAAAGCACGCGGTCTTTATCCAAGACACTTAACTCTACGGGTTCATCTAGCTTTTCTTCGAGCACTACTTTTGTAAAACGGTTTTCCTCTGGGCGAGCTTTTGAAAAATCCAATGGTTTGGGAGCATCTCCACCAGTGGTATATTTGATACCTGCGTATAAATGATTCAAGAACAAGGGCTCAGAAAATGTTTCGTCTGTGTGTCCCATGGCCGTATAGAATGAACGTCCACCTTGAAATTCTTGATACCAACTCATCGGGTGATTATCCCCATTTTTGCCTCCAGTGTAGCTTTTTTCGTCGATTTTAAGCACCACATTGATTTTCGGAGAAATATCTTTGAAGGCATAAAATTCATCGGAACGCTCAAAAGAGTCCGGCATTCCTGCTGTGAATTCGTTCTTTTGGGTTACATAAAACCTTCCTTTTTGCACATTATTTGGCATGGGATGATCGAGAAACCAAGCACCTGCCAATTGATTGTACCAAGGCCATTCGTACTCCGTATCTGTGGCTGCGTGAATACCCACATAACCGCCACCTGCTTGTATGTAGCGTTCGAAGGAATTCTGCTGCTCATTATTGAGAATATCACCTGTGGTATTCAGGAAGATAACTGTGTTAAACTTCTTTAGATTTCTTTCAGTAAACTGAGTGGCGTCTTCAGTAAAGCTTACGCCAAAGCCCTTTTCTTTGGCCATTTTTTCTAAGGCTTTCTTACCTGCCCCTATAGATTCATGCCGAAATGCAGCCGTCTTGCTAAAAACCAACACATTGATTTTGGTTTGAGCCAAAAGGGTGTTTACAAAAAACAACAAAAATACGGATACCAAACCCCGCCTAATTGTGTTTAAAACATTCTTATTCATATATTTAAAATTAATTAATTACTAAAATTATTGTAACTCACAACTCATCACTCAAGACTCCTCCATATAGTTCAAATCTTTATGAAAAGTTTCTTCTAGATTGCTTAAACCCCAAAAGGCCAATAAAATAGCTATAACGCCCACCACCATTGCCGAATTTACCGTTCCGATATATGGATTCAGAAATTCAAAAAGCAAGGTTTGGGGAATAACAGTTGCACGAAGAATATTCAAAGAAGAAGTGGTAACTGTTGCTCTGATGTTTGTGCCATATTGCTCTGCGGCCAAAGTCAAAAGAACTATCGAATACCCCACACAAAAACCCAGAAACAAAATGAGTGAGTTGTAAATAAGTGTTGAGGTATTGCCTATTACGAAAAACACCACGGCCGCCAAAGCGTACATGGACAAATACAAACGAATGGCTTTTTTGCGACTTTGGAAATACTGACTCACAAAACCACCTGTCAAATCTCCAAAAGTAAGACCAATGAAATAGTAAATCACGACGGTGGAAACCGAAGGTATTTCATTCATGCCCCAAGCCTTGGCAATTTCGGGCGTGAAAGTCATCACTACGCCATTGACATACCAAACTGGGAAGCCTAATACGCAAATACTGATGTATTTTTTGATATAATCTTTGTTTTTGAAAAGGAGTCGCAAATCGCCCCTGTTGCTGGTTTTTCCTTTCATTTCATTAAAGAGCCCCGACTCCAAAACTCCCAACCGGAGTATCAGCAGCACAAATCCCAAGCCTCCGCCCAATTGATAGGTAAATTCCCAAGAATACTTACCGCCAATAAATGCTCCGAAAATAGCTCCCAACATGCCGCATCCACCAATAATGGCTGGGCCAATTCCCCTGAATTTCTGTGGCATCTGCTCGGTAACGAGTGTAATAGCCGCTCCTAATTCGCCTGCCAATCCCACACCTGCTAAGAATCGAAGCAGTAAATAAATCTCGAAATTGGGTGCATAGGCATTGGCAAATGTGGCAGTGGAATACAAAATAATAGAGCCAAATAGTACCGAGAGTCGGCCCATTTTATCTCCAATAACACCCCAAATAAAACCGCCGAGGAGCATTCCTACCATTTGGATATTGATAAGCCAAACGCCTTTGGAAAGTAGTTCGGCCTCAGGAACACCCATAGCCAAAAGACTAGGTTTTCTGACGACACTCAAAATCATGATGTCGTACAGATCAACAAAAAAGCCTAATGCTGAGGCGATTATCGCCAACCAAATGTGTTTTTTCATAAGCCCCCTAACCCCCGATGGGGAATTTTTTGTTTCGTTTAAGGATATATAAATTCGTTAAATTTACTTTTTAAAGTCCCCCACCGGGGGATTTAGGGGGCCTCTCAAACTCGGTAAGCCAACTCCTGCGGCATCAAAACCACCATCTGCACAAAGAATTTGTCCATTGATGTAACTGGCTTGTTCGCTGCAAAGGAAATAAACTGCGTTTGAAATTTCTTCGGTGCTGCCATAACGAGCCAGCGGAATGGCATCGGCATAGGAAGTACGAATATCGGCACTGTGCACCAGTTTTGCCATTTCGGTTTCTACTGGGCCTGGGGCTACGGCATTGGCTCGTACACCCATATTACCGTATTCTACAGCTTGCTGTTTTGTAAGGTGCATAATAGCGGCTTTGCTAGTACCATAGGCAATGCGTAATGTGCTAGCTCGAACGCCCGAGATACTGGCAATATTTACGATACTGCCTTTTCCTGCTACCAAGGCAGGTAAACAAGCTTGACTACAAAGAAAGGTACCGTTGAGGTTGACACCCATCACGGCACTCCAATCTTCAAAACTTACTTCTTGGGCTGGTTTGAAGATGGCAATTCCTGCGTTGTTTACTAAGGCATGAATGGCCGAAAATTGAGTAATTATTTGAGCAAAAGTTTCGGCAACTGATTGTTTATTAGACACATCGCAGTTAAAAAAAGAAAAGCCGCCTTGTCCCTTTAGGTTTTCTTCACATTTGGCCAACTCAGCGGTGTCTATGTCCAAAATCACTGCATGATACCCTTCTTTATTGAATCTTTTGGCTATTTCTAAACCTATTCCTCGAGCGGCTCCTGTTATTACTGCTGTTTTTTTCATGTTTTATAAACTTGTTACTGGTAGGTTGGGTATTCGTAAATCAGTAAACTGGTTTTAGATATATGTAAAATTTCTTCTATGCTCTCATCAATTATAATTCATCGCTTTCATCGCATTTTCAATCAACCTTACAAAATTCGGGTCTTTCCAAGCGGATTCGTCATGCCCCATAGAAGTGTAAAAAGTTTTACCTTTTCCGACATTCTTGTGCCACGCCACGGGATGGTCCTTACCCATTCCGAAATTCTTATTACTTGCTATCAATGGAATATTTGCCGTTGGGTCAATAGATTCTCCATTGATTGTGTAGAGAATATTAAAACCCTTTTTACGAGGATTTTCAAAAAACACATACCATTCATCGGCACGATTCCAATTTTTAGAAATACTTGAAGTAAACAGACTATCTGCCCGACTATCAGTCTGCACGTCAGCCTTTTCAAAAGGAATTTTAAGCGAATAATGTGAAAATTCTGAACCAAGCAAACTCTCTACGTACCAATCCCAGTGATGCGAATTGTCACCCGCACCATGAATACCTATGAGGTTTCCGCCATTTTCTACATATTTCTCTAAGGCTTTTTGTTGTTCAACGTTCAAAACTCTTCCTGTTGAATTATTGAAAATTACGGTCTGGAATTTTGAAAGTTGCTCAGCATTAAATGCACCTCCCTCTTCGGTTTCATAGAGAAACCAATTATTTTTCTTGGCTAAATCAGAAAAAACGGATTTTGAAGCCTCAATGGATCCGCTGTGACGAAAACCGGTTGTCTTAGAAAATAATAAAACTGACGATTTGCCAGCAGGAAAATGAATATCAGGAACTTCAGTTTCGTACGAAACCGGAAAACCATTTTTTATTTTATAAACAAAACCCAGAAAAAGACCACCCAGCAGCAAAACCAGAACCAAAACAGACCAAAGGGTAATTTTAAGAACTCTTTTCATTTCTTCAAAACGGGGGTTGACAAGAAAAAAAGTATTAACTACAACAAAAGTAAAAACAAAAACAATATTGTCTACAAAAAAGACAATATATTTTATTAATATTGTATCTTCAAATAGTAATATTTTACAAACGGTTATTTTTGGGGATAAAATTATCTTTGGAAAACAATAAATTCTTCACCATGAGGCTTTTTGACGAACAAAATTTTATACAACAGCTTTCTATCGACTGCGTGATTTTCGGCTATAAAGACAAAGAACTTAAGGTTCTCGTATCTAAAATTAAAATCGAAGCACCGGTTTGGACTCTACCAGGTGGATTTATTAAGCAGGAGGAAAGCATCAATGACGCCGCCGAGCGAATTCTTGAAGAACGAACTGGCCTAAAGGACATCTTTCTGGAGCAGTATCGTGTTTTTGGCGAACCTTCGCGAATCAACCATGAAATTTTTGACAACCTCAATAAATTAAAAAAAGAATGGGTAGAAAAAGGAATCTTAGACGACAATAGCGTCAATTGGCTGGCCAAAAGGTTTGTTTCCATTGGCTACTATGCCTTGGTAGACATCAACAAGGTTAGTCCACAAACTGGTATGCTAGACGATTCGGTAGATTGGTTTAACACCAAAGAATTGCCCTCAATGATAATGGACCATAACCAGATGGTCAGCATTGCTCTAGAAACCCTACGTCAGAATCTCGACCAAAAACTGATAGGCTTCAACCTGCTTCCCGAGACTTTCACGATAAAAGAAGTACAAGAATTATACGAAGCCGTTTATGACAAACCCTTTGCCCGCAACAACTTTCAAAAGAAAATTTTAGACTTGAATGTACTTGAAAGACTCGAAAAGAAATTTACAGGTGCGGCCAATAAGGCTCCGTATTTGTATAGATTTAAGAAGTAAGCTCGACCAACTTGTACTTTTCTGGTTTCGACTTTGTTCTTTCTATAGCCTTACGAGCCTCCAAATCCAGCTTTACGGTTTCACCATACCATTGCACACCACCCACAAAAGTGTCTTTTACCTCAGCATAAAGTGCTTCCATGAGCTCTGTATGGGTAAGTTCATTATTGCTGAGTATTCCTAAAAGAGCGTCCTTTATCTGATTATATTTAGCCAAAGAAATTTTCTTGTTGGTCTTTCCAGCAACAGGATGAAGCGTTTGTATTTGTTCTTCTTTCATAATGTTATCAAAAAAATAGGCCGAAACGTCTCTTTAAAAATACTCAAAATGAGGAGTTCTTACTTCTAAACATACTGTTATATTAAAGAACGAAAAGGCTTAGGTTTCATTCTTTCGTTTGCCGATTCTATTATTTCACCAAGTCTCTTTTGTCTAGTTTCTGTTTGTTTGACCGAGCCCAGCCAATACAATATGATTTTTTTTGAGGATTTACTAAGGCTTTGAAAATATTCTCCTGCCACTATATTCGCCTCAAGTGCTTCCGCCAAATCTGCCGGAATTATCATATCGTCTATTGCATCTAAAGTAGTCCATGAGCCATTCTGCTTGGCCCTTTCAATCGCCCCTAAACCCGCCTCGGTCATAAGTCCAGCAGCTGAGAGTTGAATTATTTTCTCCTTGTTTATCTTCGACCAAGTCCCTTTGGGTTTTCTGGGACTTAAAAACTGCATAAATCTTTCATTGTCTATGGTTCTCCGAATACTGTCGATCCAACCGAAACACAGAGCTTCATCAACCAACTCACTCCATGAAACAGATGGAACACCGGCCTTCTTTCTATATAAAACAAGCCAGACCGCAGGCTTTGAGAGATGATTTTCTTCTAACCAACGCCTCAAATCCTGCCGGCTTGTCGGGCAAAAAGTTTCTATTTCTTGTTTGGGCATTTAGGTTATTTCATTGTCACTAAAATAATACAAACCATCAATATTCCCAACAAATGATACGCTCCGCTGATAATACCATACAAAATGGGCCGCGGAATATTGGGATTGATGGCAATATTGACCGTATTGGCCACCAAAAATCCTCCACCAATAAGTAGAGCAAATTCTACAGCATCTGCTATTGAGGTTATATTTAGGCTATACATCAAGAGGGCGGCTGTCACTGTGATAACCAAAGAACAAAGTGCGGGTCCGATGATAAAAATTGGTTTGTTCGGCAGAATTTCTCCCGCTTTGCCAAGGGATACTTTGTAAGATTTACTAAAAAATACGGTAAACCATAAGGCTCCGAGTAGAAAATATGCCATAAATGCAAGAAAGATGCTAATCCAGTTGAGGTTGGTAATTTGACCGATCATAATTTTATTTTGTTTTGATTATGATACAAAACTAAATACCTAAAATGACAGCCCTATGTCAGGGGTATAAAAGGCTCAATGATATTTGTCAAAAAAACCTTGAAGTGTAAGTTTATGAGGTTCGAATTTCTCCGAAAGCACGCTTATTTTTTGAATTCTGTCTAATCTGAAATACCTAAATTCTTGTCTTAATCTGCACCAAGCCACCAAAAGCCAGTTTTCTTGGGTAGATAGCAGGGCAAAAGGTTCAATTTTTCGTTGAGTGGTTTCTGTCAACTCATTGGTGTATTCTATTTCTATGACCAGAAAATTTGTAAGAGCAAACTGCAAGTCTGACAGATTGTGGCTGTTTCTTTCACCATTGATATTTTGACTGAATCGTGTCCTATCCACCAACAAATTGGCTTTGTCTTTGATATTACTTCCTAAAACCGCCTTTATTTTGTCAATGGCTTCTGAGTAATTTTTTATAAAAGACGCATCCTTGTTTTTTAAAACCAATTGTTCGGCCAAAATCAGGGCGTTGGCCTGTGCCTCTGAAAACATAATGGGCGGCAGTCGATAATGCTCCATCAACGAATAGCCCCTGCCTTCTTCGGTCACAACCGGCACTCCGGCTTGCTCCAGAGCTCTTATGTCCCTGTAAATAGTTCTGACGCTTACCGAAAACTTGGCGGCTAATTCTGTAGAAGTCAAGATTCGCTTAGTTTGCAACTGCATAACAATGGCCGTCAGCCTTGCCAGTCGACTGGTATCATTGTATTTCATCTAAAATTTTGAATTCCAAAAGTTTTGCAACATTTGCGAACTTACAAAAAGATATTAAGACTACTTAGCTTGAGCAAAAATTGGAGGCCAAATTTCTCCCAACTGGCTCTTGTCTTCTAGCGAAACCAAGACAAACAAATTTAGAAAAATCAGTAGTTATTCCACTTTTATATTGGCCAAGATAGTTTTGTCAATATAAAAAGTACCAAAGGGAATAAAACAGGCCAATATCACTTTCCAAGTGGTGGTTCTGAACTTCCAACCTTGCTCCACTCCTACCGACAGTGAATTAAACAAGAAAAGCAAAAATATAGCTCCGTGAATAGGCCCAAGCATTTTTGTAAGTGAGGGAATGCCGAAGTAATACTTGAGCGGCACGGCCACAAATACCAAAATTAACAAGGTGATGCCTTCCAAAAAGCCAATAATTCGCAATCGGCCAATTTTTGTTTTGATTAAATCTTTCATATTATCTTAAATAAGGGCGGTTGGCTAGTGGAGAAAATGGCCAAGGAATAGCTATAAAAATGATGAAAAGTGTAACGGAAAACCAAACGAGCATGGTTTTGAACTTTTCATGGTCGCCGGTTTTTCTTTTGGCCAATGCAGAGCCTATAGTTATAAAAACGACAGCTAAGAGCATCAAAAAAATATGAATTAGACCAAAAAAAGCGGCGTCTTTGTTGGTACTGGCAGCTTTGAAATTGGTCCAGAAATATTTAACAACAGAACTCTGGCTGTATAAAACTATGCCAATTGTCAGCTGTATATGAGCAATGGTGGCCGTCCAATGTCTTACCAAATTATCGACTTTGCCGAAACTAGATTTAGACCAATAGCCTTTGGCGGCCCTAAAAATACTGTAAATTAAACTAGCCAAAACCAGCCACCTAAATATAGAATGATAGAATGTAAGCGTTTGCACCATAAATTTCTTTTTTATGACGCAAAACTAAAGTAAAAACATACTAATTAGTATGTTTTTGTAAAAAAATTATTTGAGACCGTCGAGATACACCTTAAGTTCCTCTAAATAAGCGAAATAACAATCTTTACTCTTGTAAACTTTTCCGAAGTTTCGGATTCCCCAATAGCCAGACATTACAAAATAAGCGACCTGTGCGGCATTTACATTTGACCTTATATTGGCGTTCTTTTTGCCTGTTTCTATTAGTTTTTCAAGTGTCGAGTGCCACTTGCGGGTTAATGAAGATAGAACTTCGCTAAATTCAACATTCCACGGAGTCATTTCTTGGGTGAGATTTCCAGCTGGGCAACCATATTCTAGCTTCAGAAATTCATTGTTCAGTAACAAATCATTTATCATTTGATAAATAACTGCAATCGGTTCCGTGGCGTTTTCAAGTGGCTTAATGAACGACTCCTCCATAGTCGGCTTCAAAATTTCATTGATGATGGCCAAACCCATTTCGTCTTTGGATTTGAAATGATAAAAAAACGCTCCCTTGGTAACCTTAGTAGTAGCTATTATCTCATCGATACTGGTGGTTTGATAACCTTTTGAATAGATAAGTTCAAATGCCTTGTGGAGAATATTGAGACGTGTAGCAGCCGCTTTTGACATAAAAGATACTAATTGGTATTTATGACAAATAACGCAAAAGCCAGTTTATCTGACAAATGAAATGAATTTCTTTTTATTGTCACCGTCTTGTGCTCCGGTTTCTCAAACTCAATTCTGTGAGCAACAAACCTAGTAAACAACCAATAAAGCACACATTTACAAATACTTATGAGACCCGTCGCAATTGGGCATACGTTTAGAAAAACCACAAATGCAATCGTTGAAGCCTTTTCCGTTCATTATTCTTTCCGAATAACTCTCTATTCGCGATGCACGTGCTTTTGAAGATTTCGCCCCAGTAAAATAAATATTGTAAGCCCTTTGGCGGCCAGGAGTTAATGCCTCAAAGGCTGTTTTGAATTTAATATCTGAATTAAATTTCGATAATAATTCCTCGGGAAATTCTAGCACTTTATCCTTCTCTGCGACAGGTTTAATACCTGCTTTCTGGGCCTCTATTGCTTCATAAATGTAGGCCAAGAGCGTGGATTTTAGTTTCCTTACTTCATCTACATTATAAAACCGCATCAGCCTTGAAAACTGAGAATTCTCACCAGGTTTAACCAAAATACTCTCGGAGTCGGCTAATAGTGAACCATTTAAAAAACTCACAAAAGCGAAATCCTTGAAACTGCTAACTATTAAAAGATTGGTACCATCGAGCGTATAGCAAGGCTGTTTCCATTTCAATTCTTCAATAAGACCCGTTTCGAGTACAATTTTCCTGAGTTCATTGAGTTCGTCCTGCCATTTGCCAGGTTTCTCAAAAAAATCATTCAGTAGTTCATTCATCATTTCAAGTACTTTTAAATAGTTTTTCTATCAGCAGGTCTAAAATACCAAGAAACTCCGGTTAGAACAAGTAATAATATAGATGGAAAAATCTCACTTGCAGGATGACCTACAAAAATATGAGAGATTGTCGCACCTGACATCGCAAAGAAAAAACCGGCGTAAGCCCACTCTTTGAGCAAAGGATTTTTAGGAATTAAAATAGCAAGAACACCTAAAATCTTCCAAACACCCAGAATCGTAAGAAAATAAGTTGGATAGCCCAATTCTCCCATTTTCGCCACTTCTTCTTTCATTTTTATCAATTGCACTATACCTGTAGAGGTCATGCCTAATGCCAACCAAAGCGTGGCAACCCAGTAGATGATTTTGTTTCTCTTGCTCATATGTTTTTAGTTTAATTTTTCAACAATATTCTGAAGTCTATTGTGAGCCATGTTAATTCCTTGTGCAAAAGGTAAAGCCAACATTTGGTCACGAAGGGCAACAGACCTGTAAATAATATGCATGGTAAGTTTACTTTTGGAGTCAGAGACCGACTCAAAATCAAGAAATTCTAATTGCGGCTCAAATGGCGTATTCTCCATCTGAAAGGTCCGTACGATAGTCGATTTTTCAATAATATCATGTATGACGCCACTGAAAACGTGGACATTACCCATGGGGTCGGTGGTTTCAAAATGCCAGCCACCCTGTTTTTTATTTTCCAGTTTGATCACTTTCGTTCCCATCCATTGCTCCACAATTTCAGGCTCTAAGTAAGCCCTAAAAAGCAAGTTCAGTGGCAAATCAAAATCTCTAGTGATAATTATCTCTTGCTTGTTTTCCTCTGCATGTATTTTGGTTTTCCGCTCCATTTTAGATGTATTTTTTCATAATATCCTCCAATTTATTAAATCTATCGTCCCACAATTGACGAAATTGCTCTGCCCAGTCCGCTACCTCCTTCACTTTTGAGGGATTCAGTTGATAAATGACTTCTCTCCCATTTTGCTCTTGTTTGAGAAGTTCACATTCGGTCAAAATCTGAAGATGCTTGGAAACCGTTGGTCTAGCTGTGTCAAAATTGGCAGCAATAGCTCCGGCAGACATCGACTGCGAAGCCAACAGCAAAAGAATGGCACGGCGGGTAGGATCTGCAATGGCCTGAAATACGTCTCTTCTTAAATTCATATGTAGCTATTTGACTACAAATATATATGTAGTTATTTAACTACGCAAATATTTTTTAAACAAATTTCGCAAACAAAAAAGACAGGAGTTTTACCCCTGCCTTCAGAAATGCATTTTTCAAAAAAAAACAAAACTAACTCTCTCTGCCTTCCTCCACTTTAAACGGCTGATTATAATAGCGTTTGCCAGTAGTTTTAAACAAAGCATTGGCTACTGCTCCAAAAACCGGAGGGAATGGCGGCTCGCCCAAACCTGTTGGATCAATTTCATTCTGAACGAAATGCACATCAATTTTCTTTGGAGCCTCATTATGACGAATCATCCTATAATTATGAAAGTTATTTTGTTCTGGAACACCGTCTTTGTGAGTTAGGGCACCGTAAAAAGAGTTTCCGATACCATCTACCACAGCTCCTTGAACCATATTTCTGGCGGCATCGGGATTTATAACTACACCACAATCTACCGCACTGGTTACCTGCTCTACATAGGGTTGGCCATCTTTCATTACCATATCTACCACATGACCCGCATATGAAGCATGGCAGAAATACGCCGCTACACCACGTTTTTTACCTGCATTTTCAGGTTTTCCCCAACCAGACTTTTCTTTCAAAAGCTCCAACACCCCAATATATCTGGCAGCATCATAATCATTATTTTTACCAACCGGATTTTCCTTTGCTTTTTTCAACAAATCAAGTCGAAGCTGAATTGGGTCTTTGCCCATAGCCTCTGCCACTTCATCCAAAAACGACTGCTCTGCCGCTGCATTGAAATTTGAACGTGGTGCTCTAAATGCTCCTATTGTAACATTGGAAGGAATTTCCCAGCTTTCGGCCAAATAATTATCCACAGCACCCGCTGGAAAACGATTGGCATGAATCGGGCTTTCTGGAATCCCACCTCCTTTTACATGAAAGCCAATCAAGTTTTTATTAGCATCCAAAGCTGCACGATAGGTTGCTGTATACATCGGACGATAGATACCGTAGGTCATATCATCTTCACGGGTGTAAATCAATTTTACTGGAGCGTTTACTTTCTGAGAGATACGTGCCGCCTCGTAAACATATTGGGCATAGGCCCTTCTACCAAAACCACCTCCCATACGTGTCATTTGAATCTCTATTTTGTCTGCAGGCAAGTTTAGTAGCTTAGAAAGCGTGGGTTCCATCCAGCCTGGGGCTTGAATTGGTCCGGCCACCAAAGCTTTTTCGGCCTGCACATGTGCGAAGAAATTCATTGGCTCCATGGTATTGTGTGCCAAAAAAGGAGCGTTATAAGTACGCTCAATTACCTGAGCGGCATTTTTGAAAGCAGCCTCGGGGTCTCCATCTTTTCTTTCTTGTTTGGCAGTTTTTTTGGCATATTCAGCCATCATTTCCAATTGTTTGCTCGTGGTTTCTAGTCTTCCCGGCACTGTGACTTCTCTCTTACCTCCACGGCCCATCATGATTTCTTTCACGTCTCCAGTTGGCTCCCATTGTATGTTTAGTTTTTTTCGTGCATTCATTACCTGCCAGGTAGAATTACCCACAATTGCTACCATTTCATTGTGCGTACGGGTATCGAAACCTCCCTGCTCAAAGCCGTCTTCGTAAAGTTTAAAGCTAAAAACATCTTTGACACCAGGCATTTTCTTGGCCGCAACAGCATCAAAAGACTTCAGTTTCATGCCAAATACTGGTGGGTGCTGAATCATGGCAATCAACATGCCATCTACCTTGTAATCTATTCCAAAAAGTGGCTTTCCTGTTACCACTTTCACACCTTCAGCATTTTTAGTTGATTTACTAATTATGCTAAAATCTTTGATAGCTTTTGTTTTGGGGTCTTTCGGAACAGCAATTGTGGCGGCTTTGGCAGCCATCTCGCCATACTTGGCTGACTTACCACTTGAGTGAGATAAAACACCGGCCTTCGTGGTTATTTCAGACGCAGGAACACCCCAAGTTTGAGCTGCAGCTTCTATAAGCATTTGTCTGGCTGAGGCACCTGCATTTCTCAAGGGTTTCCAGTACATTCTTACCGAATTACTTCCCCCAGTAAATTGTGGTCCCAATTTCACGTTATCATGCACACCCATCTCTACCACCACATTTTTCCAATCACAGTCTAATTCCTCGGCTACCATCATTGGAAGCGAGGTCATAACATTTTGTCCAAATTCAGGATTTGGACAAAAGATTTTAATCACATTTTCAGGAGTAATTTTGATGTAACCAGTAAGCTCGCTCCATGTTTCAGCCATATTAGCAAGCTTTTCAGCAGCTTTAGATTCTGAAAACCAACTAAAACTGAGCATCAATCCACCCCCAGCCATAGCAGAGGATTTTAGAAAATTCCTCCTGCTTTGAGATTTTATATTTTTCATTCTAATTCAATTTTTGAGGTTTATGATTTTGCGGCTGATTTAATGGCTTCTTTGATTCTTAAATAGGTACCGCATCGGCAAATATTACCGCTCATTGCGGCATCGATATCCTCATCCGTGGGGTTTGGATTACTTTTAAGCAAAGCTGCAGCAGTCATTATTTGCCCACCTTGACAATAGCCACATTGAGCTACATCATGCTCAAGCCAAGCTTTTTGAACTGGATGAGTAGCGTTTTCAGACAGACCCTCTATGGTAGTTATGGCCATTTTGCCTACAGCCGAAACAGGCATACTACAGGACCGAACCGCATTTCCGTCCAAATGCACAGTACAGGCACCACACATGGCCATTCCACAGCCAAACTTGGTGCCAGGCATATTGAGGGTGTCACGCAGAACCCAAAGCATGGGTGTTGATGGGTCAACATCCACAGCTCGGATTTTTCCATTAATTTTAAGATTGTATTTTGCCATTTTAGCTAAAGTTTTTTTGCATTATTTAGAACATATAAAGATAGCTCCATAAACACAAGGGTTAATTATATATTTCAAACAAGAACTTACGAAAATCAAAGAATTTATGCACACTATTGGGTATATTAATACCTAATTTAATGTTTCCACCGACACTCAGATTGCTAGGAACCCTTTTAGGTGGTGGAAAATCGTAATCACTAGTAAGAGCCCCTAAGAAGGCAACGATTGCTGCCTTTTCGTTCACAGGCCTCAAAAATTTCACCAAAGAGTCAATTTTTGCAACAGGTACATTCGGATTTTGAGACTTCTCCTTTTCAATTAAATTATAGAATTCTATAACCTCCTCGAGGGTTTTAAATACTCCATTGTGCATGTAGGGTCCTGTCTGCTTAATATTGCGTAAACTGGTTGTCCTAAACCCATATGAGCCATTTGCACCTTTGTCAGTATTATCTAATCTTGGGTTATCAGGAACAGAAAGAGTATGCAATTTATAATCAGAAAACATCTTTCCCGAGTGGCATTTATTACACCCATCTACCTCAAATGCATTCATACCCCTAATTTCCAATTCAGACATTGCCTCTTTATCTCCTCTTAAATATCTATCGTATGGCGAATTCATAGCAACAAGTGTACGCTCAAAAGAAGCTATTGCCCTCGCCAAATTTAAAGAGGTAATGGGTTGGTCACCATTAAAAATTTTACTAAATAATACACGGTATTCCGAAATATTTTTCAATCGATTCAATACACTATCAATAGCCACAGCCTCAGGGTATGCATTTCCTCTCATCTCAAGCTCTGATTTAATTGGCAACAAAGCTTGTTCTTCCAAACTTTTTACCCTGGAATCCCAAAACATTGGTGCATTTGTAGAATCATAGTTTCCCTTCGAATCCATGCCGTTGAAAACCGTATTAAGAATTGTCATGGATCTTCGATTTATTAGAGAAAATACATCAGACTGAAAACGTCTTTGGGGGCCTAGCCCCACCCCATTAACACCAATCGCAAGATCTCGACCATCCGAAAATGAAAAATTCGGATGATGGCAAGTCGCACAAGCCACATCTTTATTGCCTGATAGAATAGGATCATAGAAAAGCATTTCACCTAAGTATTGAATTGTCACCTCCGTAGATTTTACAGGGTCTTTGGTGCTAGGCAATTCTGAACTCAATAAAATTTCCTCCTTTTTACAAGCAAAAAATGCAGAGACCAAAAAAACAAAAAAAGTCAAAAAGAATTGTGATTTCTTCATATAATAGTTGTCTAATTTCAAATCTGAAATCCATCAATATTACCACTATCAAATATAATCCATAAATGGTTGATTGTAAAATCTCTTGCCCGTTGCGTTGTACAGTGCATTTGCCAAAGCTGCATACACAGGCGGATAGGCTGGCTCTCCCATACCAGTTGGATCCTCGGAACTTTCTACAAAATGTATTTCTATTGATTTAGGAGCTTCGTTATGACGAATCATTCGGTAATTATGAAAATTATTGGCATCGGGTACACCTTTTTTAAAACTCATTTTGGCAAACATTGAAGCTCCAACGGCATCTATAATTCCTCCTTCGGCCATGTTTTTTGCAGCGATTGGATTTACAACAATGCCACAATCTATCGCACACCAAACTTTATTTATTTGTGGTGAGCCGTCTTTCATTTCTAAATCTAAAACATGGGCGGCATAAGAATCGTGACAGAAATATGCTGAGAAACCAAGCATTTTTCTGCCCTCGATGTTTTCCCAATTCGACTTTTCTCTCACGAGTTCCAAGACTTTTGCAAAACGCTCTGGCTCATAATCGTTGTTTTTACCGACAGGATTTTCTTTGGCTTTTTTCAATAATTCCAATCGAAAAGCGATTGGGTCCTTTCCTGCTGCTTCGGCAACTTCATCTAAAAATGATTGCTCGGCAGCCGCCATAAAATTAGAATGTGGAGCTCGGTATGAACCTACCGTAATATTGGTATCAATGGTAAAATCTTCTGCCAAATAATTATCGACGGCTCCAGCCGGAAAGCGGTTGGGAGCAAGAGGAGACTGCGGCATTCCACCAGCTTTTACATGAAAACCAATCAGATTATTGTTGGCATCCAGTGCAGCACGGTATTTAGACGAATAAGATGGGCGATAAATACCAGCTGTCATGTCGTCTTCACGGGTATAGATGAGTTTTACAGGAGCTTTCACTTTTTGTGAAATCAAAGCTGCCTCAATCATCCAATGGGCGTACGATCGCCTACCAAAACCACCACCCAAACGGGTCATTTTAATGTCTATTTTGTCCAAAGGCATGCCCAAACGAGCCGATAGGGCTTGTTCGGTAAATTCAGGCTTTTGGAGTGGTCCTGAAAGTTCGGCTGTTTCTTCGGTTACATGGGCGAAGAAGTTCATCGGTTCCATGCAATTATGAACCAAAAAAGGTGCATTGTAAGTGCGTTCAATCACTTTTGCGGCATTTTTGAAAGCTACCTCTAAGTCTCCATCCTTTCTACGAACATTACCAGGTTTTGCCATAAATTCAGCAAATTTTGCGGTATGGTCGACTGAATTCTCTAATCCTGCTGGTATATTTTGGGTCATTTTCCGACCATTCATATTTCTTTTTTCAGCCATGGTTTCAGCTTCTTGCCAATCAATTTTCAGGGCTTTTTTGGCTTGCATTACTTCCCAAGTGCTATTGCCAACCACGGCTACTACTTCATTAAATTGGGTGGTATCGAAAAAAGTTTTTTCGTAATCATTGTTAAATATTTTTATGGGAAAAATATTTTTGATGCCTTTCATCTTCATGATAGATGCATCATTTTGAATCGCTTTAAATTTTAAACCCATGGCTGGTGGGTGAACAATCATGGCGATTAACATTCCATCTTTTCGGGTATCGATGCCGAAAAGTGGTTTGCCAGTTACAATTTTCTCTAAATCAACGTTTCGCTGACTTTTTCCAATGATTTTAAAATCTTTTACCTCTTTCAGTTTTACGTCTTTCGGAACAGGAATTTGAGCAGCAACTGTAGCCATTTCGCCATAATTAGCTGATTTTCCAGACTTTTTATGGTATAAAACACCCGATTCGGTGCTAATTTCATCCAAAGGCACATTCCATGTTTTGGCTGCTGCCAATCTCAACATTTCTCTAGCCGTAGCACCAGCTGTTCGAAGCGGTTTCCAGCCTTGATGGATGGCCTGACTGCCGCCAATAAACTGTCGAGTAAAGTGTTTGGTGTCTAAATCTGCTTGTTCAATGACTATTTTCGAGAAATCAACGTCCAATTCCTCTGCCACAATCATCGGCATGGAAGTCTTTACACCTTGTCCGCCTTCCGGATTCGGCGACATGATTTTAATGATGTTATCAGCCGTAATTTTCACAAAACCGTTTAGTTCGTTGAAATCTAATGGCAAATTAGCAACTACTTTTTTTCCAACAGCCTCATAATTAGACAAGAAACTAATGCCTAGCATAAAGCCCCCACCAGATAAGGCTGAGGCTTTTAGGAATGAACGGCGGCTTTGGTTGCTCATAAATTATTATTGGTTGAACTTTACTCTTAAACTCAAATTTGGCGAATATTAAACTAATTTTATTTTTAAAATTTAAGTTTTAAAAAATACAATTTCTCTAGTAAATATAAGCCTGTCGGCGAAAAAATGAAACCTAAATATCATATTTTAGACGAACGACATCAGAATTTCGACAAAAAAGTTAAAGCTAATTAGCTTTTCATAATTTGTATTTTTCAAGCTGAGATATAAAATTTTGTTTATAAATCCTTCCGATAGGAATTTCTTGAGTTTCTACTTTAACTGTATCATTACTGTAAGTCAGCATTTTATCTATGGAAACAATGAACGATTTATGAATTCTTACAAACCTGGATTCGGGTAATTTGGCCTCCATGTAACCTAGTCGTTCATACACCACCAACATTCCTAAATTTGTGTACACTTTTATATAATCTTTTAGACCTTCGATGTACAAAATATCACTTAGGAAAACCTTTTTTTGCTCTTTGCCGACCTTTAGAAAAATATAGGCTTCTTCTAAAGTTGTACTGATGGGAGTGCTATTTTGTTTGTACTCCTGCAATTGCAAATACTTAGAAATGGTCTTCATAAAACGCTCTTCACTTATAGGTTTTACGAAATAATCTAAAGCTTCTAAATCGAAAGCATCTGCCGCAAACTCTCTATAAGCGGTGGTAAAAACGACTTTAGGTTTGCTTTCAAGAGATTTTAAGAGTGCTAAACCTGTCATTTGAGGCATTTGTATATCTAAAAATATTAAATCTACCTCATTGCTTTTCAAAAAATCCAAACCATCAATGGCATTATTAAACGAGCCCAAAACTTCAAAATCCACCACAGACTCCAAGTAGGTCTTTATCAAAGCCCTAGCCGGCAGTTCATCGTCTATTATCAAACATTTGGTCATTTGATAATTGGGATTTTAAGTACTACCAAAAAACTACTTTCCTCTTCAAAAATCTTAAAATCAAAGGCATTAGGGTAGATAAGTTCTAGTCTTCTTTTGACGTTTTCAAGGCCTAATCCTCCATTTTGCATTTTTGAGGGCGTTTGATTTCTTTCTAAATTATTTTCTATTTTGAAAACAACCTCCTTTCGGCTAGCGGTGATGTCTATTCTTACCCAAGCGGAGTGAATGGTATTTTGTACGCCATGCTTAAAGCAATTTTCAACAAGTGGCAGCAATAACATAGGTGGAATATTTACATGTTCTATGCTATCAAAAACATTCAAGGAAAAATCTAATTTATCTCCAATTCTAATTTTTTGCAAGCCCACATAGTTTTTAAGATAATCCAATTCTTGTTGCAATGGTACCAAATCTCTTTTCGAATCATATAGGCTGTACTCTATAAAATTTGACAGTTTCATTATCTGTTGGGCAGTTTCAGGGCTTGTTTTAAATGCTCCTGAATAGATATTGTTTAGCATATTGAATATAAAATGAGGCTGAACTTGCGACTTGAGTAATTCCAGTTCGGCAGCGATTTTTTCTTTACTCAATTCTTGCAATAATTGCTGCTGCCGATACCAACTTTTCATGAAAACAAATAAACCATATAGCGAAACCATCAAGTATAGATTCACAAATTCAATAACTAATTTGGGTAGAAAAATATATGGGTCCTTTATTACTCGGGGATAATAGTTGGGATATAAATAAAAGTAGCTCACAGTACGAATAAGCATTACAAATATGATGGCAACCAGAATCTGACTTGCCCAAAAAGCTGTTTTTTGGGTTTTGAAATTGAATTTACCAACTATAAAATGGACACTTAATAAAGAAACTACTATATAAACCGGCACTATGAGGCAGGACCGCACGAAATAAAATAAATATTGGTCTATTAGAGCTCCTCTTCCCAGCCATTCGTAAAGGAAATAGAGTGTCCAAAAAATGATACTGAAACCGAGTGTATTTAATCTTTCTTTCAAAATTGTATTTCTTAATATTAATATTCAGCCGTACCATACAAAGGTATCCAATCCATTTCTCGAAAATACTTCAGAAAACTTTTATTAGACGAACTGTATTCATTTCCCCACGAACTGCATATTTTCTTCAAAATCAAACTATTTGAAGCATTCATAAAACCTGGTTTGCTTAACTACAAAGGTCATTGATTTTAGTTAGCATTTTGGTATAAAAATTACTGCTTATCCTACCATTTTTACTGAATAACAAAATAATTTAACCGACTTTAATTTCCTTAAAAATTTACTTAATCTTCCAAATTGTTGAACTGAAATGAATTGCAGTACTCTATTATTTAATTCTTGAACCTAGGAATTACAGAATCTTCAAAAAACGACTATTAAATAATCTACAATACCAAAGGAAATAATTCACTGCTGACAGAAAAGAGCAATCGGAGTAGTCGTTGGTGGGGAAATTCTGCATTTGGTCTAAAATACCTAACACTGAACCATATTTGTAGAATCCCAAGAATATATTTACAAACATTAAAAAAAATAGTGACTTTAAAAAATTCAAAAAAATCAATCTTATGAAACCAATTGTAATGAAAATCAGCCATTTGCTTGTGTTGGCTTTGTTTATTATCACACTTTTTAGTTTATCAGCACAATCCCAAACCTCATCGCAATCAATAGCAAGCGGACGACGATTGTATAATACAAATTGTGCAAATTGCCATGGAAATGCAGCTCAGGGAGCTGTAAAAGCAGGTTTTGATATTTCGATAATTACCGAACGTGGCGGAAAACAACCGCCTAATCTTACTGATTCAACTTGGGACCATGGATCTAAAGACTCAGAAATTTTTACCACAATCAAAGAAGGGATTACAGCGAATATGATGCCTTCATACAAGGGAATTCTCAAAGATAACGAAATCAGAAATGTGATTTCTTATGTCCGCTCTCTCGCATCTTCGACACCTCCAAGCAATAATACCCCTGATAAAGTAAACTCGGAAGTTCCTGCAAATAATCAACGCAAGCTTGAATTGGTAGATTATCTCGAATTACCTATAACTGGTGATATGTCGGGCGATAGAGTTTCTGGGGTTTTGGCACGTGGGAGTATTATGCTTGAAGAGCCAGCAGGTAATCGCTTTTTTCTTAATGACCTAACAGGTGCACTTTATATTTTAAATAAGCAAACTAAACAACTCACCCCTTATCTAAATTTTGATGGGTCAGGGACCAAAACGGGATTGTTCCCTAAGTTCACGGCGGCAATGGGCTATGCTGCGGGTTTTGTCAACTTCGTATTTGACCCTGAATATTCAAAAAATGGCGTTTTCTATACATTGCACATGGAAAATATTGCCACTGCTGATGAAATCATAAGCCCAAAAACAGGAGTGGTAGCTGGACTAAATTTAACAGGCTACACTACTACACCTGCATTAGGAAAACCAACCGTAGCTGGCGATACTCGGTTCGCTCGTGAATTTATCATCATAGAATGGAAAGATACCCAGATTAATAACACAACATTTGAGGGTACAGCACGTGAGGTATTCCGACTTCAAGTTCCGGGTCTATTTCACCCACTTAACGAAATGACGTTCAATCCAAACGCAAAACCGGGTGACCCTGATTGGCGAGTAATGTACCTTGGAGTTGGCGATGCAGGTACGGGCGAACGACCTGGACCAAGGCGGTTATATGCTCAAAGGTTAGACACCTACCAAGGTAAGATCCTCCGCATTATACCTATGTTGAGTGAGCAAGTAGGAAGAAGTACTATTAGTGAAACTGGTCAATATAGGATTCCCAACGACAATCCGTTTTTATCTGTTGAGGGAGCAAAAAAGGAAATTTGGGCATACGGTCTTCGTAACCCTCATCGTTTAACGTGGTATAAAAACCCCTTAAAACCAAAAGAAAGTGTATTGCTCGCTTTCAATATAGGTCTTGTAAGTTGGGAAACTGTAATGATTATTAAAAAAGGAGCCAATTACGGATATCCGCTTCGTGAGGGTGCTCAGAGTATGTCGGAGAGCAATATTATGGGTTCGCTACCAGCAGATGACCTTATTCCCGTGATGGTTACAGATTCGATCACCAAAGGCAAAATGAAACCTGATTATGCAGTTATAGCATATCCTCATGCAGCAGGAGGTGGCGATGCCATTGCAAACGGTTTCGTATATCAAGGAAAAAATATTCCATCATTAAAAGGAACATTTGTATTTGCCGATGTAACCACAGGCCGAATCTGGTATTCTTACTTAAAAGACATTTTGGCAGCTGATGATGGCAACCCACTCACCATGGCACCTATTCATGAATTAAACACAAATCTTCGTCCAATGGTTGAAGAAACCTATAAAAAGCGAGGCGGAAGAGCCGAAGGCTTACCGGGAAGAGGAGCTGTTGCTGGTGCCGGTCGTATCGACTTACGCTTGGCTGAAGACAAAGATGGTGAATTGTATGCAATCACAAAAGGAGATGGAATGATACGTAAATTTATGAGTGTTAAGTAGTTATAACACTTACAGAAAATCTTTTAATACTTAAAAACAATCCGCAGCAAATTAATCCATTAGGAGGTTAATTTCGCTGCGGTTTTTTATGTAATATAATTTATAGAAACCTGGAATTCTGATATTTAAGTAAAAGCAAAAAGTTTAGCTATTTCTTAATCTGATGTGTGTCTCTTACACTGCTGAATGAAAGTGCAAGCATTTTCCAATCTTTTTTCTGTTTTTGATAAACCTCGGTTACGGTAAATTCGGTTTTTGCCTCAGTTCCTCGCACCATAGCTGTTAAGGTTATTCTATTCCAAACGATGGCTGTTTCACCAGAAACTTCTATGGCGGTATCATGCACTTGTGCTTCTTTGTACCAAATACTACCTGTTTTGATAATTTCGAGTTCTTCGTCGGTTTTCCAAGTACCACTCATGTGAACAAACTTGGCTTTGGCATCAAATAAATCTTTGAGCTTATCTACATTTTTATCTGCCATCCACTGCCATTTGTCTTTGGATATTTGCAAAACCGTTTGCTCGTCTTTTGATGATTGAGCAAAAGAGAATTGTCCTAAAAGAAGGAGAATTGTTAGGATTGAAATTGTTTTTTTCATTTTTTGATTCGTTTTTTAATTTATTATATTCCTCTCGTTTGTATTTTACCTCTATATTTTACTGCTTTCTCAATTACATCTAATCTGGCTTTACGTGGGTCTGGCTTTGGCACTATTTTACCGTCCATTTCTATATCAAGCATATCATTGTTTTGATTGTTGTAAATAGACCACTTGGGCAAACCTTCTCCGTTGGGATTTCCTGTTTTGGCAAAATTTGCCCAATAAGCACACATCACTCTTGCCAATTCTTTTTCGGTATCAGTCGGCTCACCTTGCGAACCCCAGCGAGCTTTTAAAGTATTGAATGCAAATGAAATATCTGAGCCATGCCCTGCACCATAAGGAGAGCGTTGTTGAGCTGCTACTGGTACATACCCAAACTGAAATATGTATGCTGGTGAGCCTTTGGCGAGCGTTGCCCTTGCAGCCATACGAGCAGGTTCTGCCCAAACCCAGTCAGAATTAAATTTGGCTATAACCTCTTCAAATTTTTTATCTCCATTTGGGTCATAAGCAGCCTTTGCTTCTGCACCTAAATCGCCAAATAATGCAAACAATTCTTCTTTTGACTTGGTATTATTTACAAATTCTCTACCGTTTTCGGCACTACAATTGCCGAGCATCATGGGTATTTTTGGTTGTTTGCCAGCCAAATAAGCTGTTTCTGCTGTTTGAGTAACCAATTTCCCGTCGAAAATAGGACCAGAATAAATTTTATCACCAGTGCTGTTAGATTCACGCCCACCGTCAATGATGCTATCGGCTGGCATAGCACGTAGTTTTGCTAAAGCTGTGGCATCTGTACCTTCAATGCCTTTGAATTTTGCAAAATTTACACCGATGCTTTCGGCAGAAACTTTGTAAAACATATCAGCATCTTCTTTGTTTATAGGTCTGCCTGTCAATACACCATCTCGTCCACCACCCGAATGGCTGATGACTTTATGAAAAAGCCCTTTGGCAGCAGGAATGGTTAATAATGAATGTACTGAAACGCCACCTGCCGAAAAACCAAAAATGGTAACATTGTTGGGGTCGCCACCAAATTCTGCAATGTTTTTCTGAATCCATTGAAGGGCAGCGATTTGGTCCATATAGGCAAAATTACCTTTGGCTTCATTGGGAAATTCTTTACTCAGAGCAGGATGTGCAAAAAAGCCCATACGACCTAATCTATAATTGATATTGACCAAGATGACACCATTTTTGTTTAATGAATGTCCGTAATTTTGGGGGCTTGAAGCACTACCAGCCACAAAACCACCGCCATAAATCCAAACCATAACAGGCAGTTTAGAAGTTTTGGTGGCATTGGCAGGTTTCCAAACGTTTAGGAAAAGACAATCTTCTGAGGAATTCGGGTTCATTTTTGGAGCGTTTGGTCCAAAACCGCCTTGTGCACAATCTTTGCAAGGTTTGGTGGCATCCAATTCTCCATCCCAGTTTTTTACGGGCTGTGGTGGTCTCCAACGAAACTCACCAACGGGTGGTGTGGCATAAGGAATTCCTTTAAACACAGAGGATTCGCCATCGTTTATGCCTCTCACAACACCATTGGCTGTTTTTACTCGTGGAACGTCGTTATCGCTTGTTTGTGCTTTTACAGTTCCCAATAAAAAGAACATTACCAAAACCAGTATTTTTCTCATGATTGAATCGTTTGATTTTTTTACGATACAAAGGTCATGGCTAGCATGGACATACTTGGTATAAAAATTCCTGCTTTTTCTACCATTTTTACTGATGGAGTTTTAGAAATGTAAATTAGTATTTTTAATATCTTAATTTTGAATGGATTTCAAACTGAAGAATCATGGAAAAAGTAATAAACATAGATAGCGTAAACGATTTTAACGCAGCCAACAACCACAAAACCCTGCATCCCTTGGTGTCTGTTATTGATTATTCACGGGCCGAACCGAGAGATTGGGGCGAGGTGGACACCATTAGGTTTAATTACGGATTATACTCTGTGATACTGAAAGACGTGGTTTGTGGAGATATACGCTACGGTCGGCATCATTATGATTATCAGGCAGGTACTTTGATATTTTATGCACCGGGGCAGTTTGTGAGTCTCGACAATCCCAAAGTGGTTTATCAACCTATGGGTCATGGAATGATTTTTCATCCCGATTTTTTGATTGGGACTCATTTGGCCAAATCCATACATCAATATAAGTTTTTTAGTTACCAAACCAACGAAGCCCTACACCTTTCAGAAGATGAAAGAGCCTTGGTTTTGGATATTTTGGCTAAAATAGAATTTGAATTAAAACAACCTATAGACAAACATAGCAAAAAGCTCATTGCCAGCAATATTGAGTTGTTTTTGGATTATTGTCAGCGTTTTTATGATCGTCAGTTTATTACCCGTGATGTAGCCCACCGTGGTATTTTGGAGCGATTTGAAGAAAACCTCAATGCTTATTTTCATTCAGATAAACCCCAAACTATTGGGTTGCCTTCTGTAGCTTACTTTGCTGATGAGCTGAATCTTTCTTCCAACTATTTTGGAGATTTGGTCAAAAAAGAAAGTGGACAATCGCCCAAAGACTATATTCTTTTCAAAACCATCTGCATAGCCAAAGAAAAGGTATTTGAAAATGATAAAACCGTCAACGAAATCGCCAACCAACTTGGTTTTAAATACCCACTGCACTTCACACGCCTATTTAAACAAAAAGTTGGAATGAGTCCGATGGAGTTTCTTGGGTTGAATTGATTGCTACATCGAAAACTCAGACAATTGATATTTTATTCGTGGCAATTAATTATTTAAAAAGTTTGGGAGCAAAATCTGCCAAGTATATTCGCCAAAGTTTCCAAATATGGCCTTCGCCTGTTTCTAGGTATTCATATTTCATTCCAATCGAATCCAGCTTTTTTCGATAATCAACGTTGGCTTGATACAGAAAGTCATCTTTTCCAATAGCTATGTAATATAGTTTCAAGCCATTTTCCTTTTGAGTTTTTAATGTTGCATCTATGTTGCTATAAACTTTGCCGGTAGCGTCCTCTCGGGGCATCAGTGCCGCCGAAAACAAACCTACATAATCAAAGGTATTTGGAAAATATCGGCTTACATGCATGGTATGAAAACCACCCATCGAAAGACCAGCAATGGCCCTGTTCTGTTTATCGGCTCTTGCTCTAAAAGTCTTTTCTACATAATTTACAATGTCCATAAAATTGGCCTCATATTCGCCATTCATGGAGCGTGGCAGCAAAAACTCCGGTTTGTAGAAACCGTCTTTCCCGTGTCCATATCCGCCATCTTGTGCCACGTTTCCGTTTGGCATAACAACAATCATAGGCTTGGCTTTGCCTTGTGCAATCAGATTGTCTAAAATCTGAATGGCTCGCCCATGGGCCGACCATGAATCCTCATCGCCTCCTGCCCCGTGTAATAGATAAAGGACAGGATACTTCTCTGCAGTTTGTTCATAACCCGCTGGTGTATAAACCGTTAGACGCCTATCTGTTTTCAACCCAACCGATGGATACCAGCAGTGAGTTACGGCACCGTGCTTTACATCATTTGTTTTGTAAAGGTCTGCCCTTCCATTTCCAACAATAAAAACATTGGTCAATGCCGCGGCATTTCTGAAAGCATACGGGCTGTTTGGGTCGTTGGTTCTGATACCATCTACAATAAAAGTATAACTATAAAGCTCTGACTCTAGGGCATTTGAAGTGTATGTCCATAGCCCATTATTGGCTTTGGCCAAATTGACAAGGCCAGGACCATCTTGGATACCAAAACGAGTCTTCACTTTAATTGGAGGCAAAAAATCAGAGGAAAGTTGAACACTATCTGCTTTTGGAGCCAAAAATCTAAATGTCACGGTTCCGTCGTTATTTACTTGGGGAGATATTATGTTTTCGAGGTTATTAGGTATCTCTTGAGCTACTGCAACTCTAAAAACTACAAGGCTAAAAATTAGTACAAGATTAAAGTATTTGTTCATTATTTAAGATTTGAATGAGGTAATAATCAACGAATCTAAGTCAAAAAAATCATTGTTTACAAATTGTAGAGCATTATCGAGAAACATTTATTTGCATTTTTCAAACTATAATACCTTGAAGTATTTTTATGATATTTTTTTAACGGGGTAAAACATCATTAGCATTAGTCTAAAATTTGGAGGCCAAACCAAGTAATTCCTTCAATCAAAGCCGTTCTTTTCTGTAAGCCAGCGGAGTTTTATGCATTATTTCCTTGAAAACTCTATTAAAGAAAGATTGATTGCTATAACCTGTTTCGTAGGCTATGAGCTCGATGCTTTTATCTGAAAACGAAAGCATTTTGCAAGCCTGAAGTATTCGATACTCATTGAGCACCTGTTTGAAGGTTTTCTGGGTGTGTTTTTGGAAAAATCTACAAAAAGAAGAATCCGTCAAATGGAGCATATCGGCCATCCTTTGACTGCTAATATTTTCGAAATAATGTAAACTTATATATTCAAAAACACGCTCGATTCGTTGTGCCTGCTGATGATTTATATTACCCGAAACCACCCCCAGAACCTCATAATTAACCTGACTGAGAGTATCTAAAACTTCTATAAAAGTCAGTAATTGGCCCAGCGAATGACTTTGAACCAAACCCTTAAATTTATTCCGAAACATGGTTTCTGAATTAAAAAGTGGAAAAACTACACCCTCCTTGGCCGCTCGGACCAACTGTGCTATTTTACCAAATTCAGGAAAATCGTTAAGTAAAATATTAAGCTGATCGGGCGTCATTTGCAGTACATACTCTTCATAATGCTCGCCTTCAAATCCTAAATCGAAACTTTTGTGGGGTATATTGGAATTCAATAAAATAACCACGCCATCGCTGTAGGTAAATTCTTTATTACCAATATGCAGAATCCCTTTGCCATGTGGTACACAAACCAACTCTATCTCAGGATGAAAGTGCCAAGATTTCATAGAACATGTGCGTGTCTCAATGTTATGGTAAACCCTTAAAGACAGCCCTTCGCTCGGCTGAACTACTTCTAAAAACGGCTTTTTAAACTTCATTAACCCAAATATTTATCAAAAAAGACAATTTATGACAATTTAATACTAAAAAGAGAAAATCAGAAGATAATTTAGCAAAAGTATCACCACTACTTTTGTAGCAAATCATATCATTATGCCAAATAAAGATTTAATCATAAACCGGGCGGCTGTTTCAACATTTTTTTTTGTGAATGGCTTTCTATACGCCAATTGGACCTCGAGACTTCCTGAATTGCAGCGTTTTTTCGATCTCAATAATGCCCAACTCGGCACCGTATTGTTTTGCATAGCTCTTGGCTCAATGGTGGCCATGCCTTTTGCGGGCTGGCTAGGAAGCAAATTTGGCTCTGTCAACATCGTAAAAATTACAGCACTTTTATTTTGTGTGTCTATTCCAATGGTTTCCATCTCCCAAAACGAATGGATTATTAGACTTTGCTTTTTCTTTTTAGGTGCTGCATCCGGTTCCATGGATGTCACTATGAACGGCCAAGCCGTGCTAGTGGAGCGGCTGTGGGGCAAAATCATCTTTTCGTCATTTCATGCTATTTTTAGCATCGGAATGGCCCTAGGTGCTGCTTCGGGAGGTATTTTTTCGAAATTTCAAATTCCATTGCAGAGCCATTTGATAGTTATTGCCATACTGGGTGTATTGCTCGTTCTATGGGCCTCCACAAGATTGATAGCGGATATTCCTGAAAAAGAACAGACCATTGCTAAAACCAATTCAACCGATAAACTCTTAGCTTTAAAGGCCATTCTTCCTTTCGGCATAATCGCTTTTTGTTGTATGACTGGCGAAGGATCTATGGTAGATTGGTCTGCTATATATATGAACAAGGTGGTAGGTCAAAGCGAGGTTTTGAGTGCTTGGGCTTTCGGAACTTTCGGCGTGGCCATGACCATCGGAAGGATTTTTGGAGATTATTTCACCGAAAAACTCGGTAAAGAAAGGCTTATGTTGATAGACACTGTAATGTCTGTGATCGGCTTGAGCATTGCACTCGTATTCGTTTCTACTTGGAGCACTTTTATTGGTTTCTTTTTGGTGGGCTTAGGACTTTCCACCATTGTACCCATAGTGTTTTCCTCGGCAGGAAACCTCAAGAATATCAGTCCTTCTGCTGGAATTTCAATGGCAACTTCAATTGGTTATGCAGGTTTCTTTGTAGGACCTCCAACCATAGGCTATTTGTCAGAAGCTTTCGGGCTTCGTGTGGGCCTAGGATTTGTTTTGGCTCTTTTTATACTCATGGCCCTGGTTTTGTGGGGTATTTCACGAAAACTAAACAAAGAAGAAGTCAAACAGGAAAAATAAAACCAGCACAAGTCTCCTTATGCTGGCTTAGGTTTATAGGGTCTGTTCGATATCAGAAAGTCAGGGTATTCACGGTACTCGAAGTCGAAGTTGTTGGTGAAGCCTTCAAAGTAGCTCCTGAGTTGGAATACGAACCGCCAGTGTAGATTCCCCATCCCGAGGTGCCACCTACAAAACTACCGCCTGTATAAGCTCCGCCGAAGTAAATCTTATAAGCTCCGCCTTTTGCCAAACTCGGATGTGAAAAATGAAATAAAGCGGCCGTAGTCTTTGGTTTGAAAGTAAGCAAATCCTTGCCAGAGGCGTCTTCAATATGCAGTACAGACGAATTGGCCAAAGAAGCACTTGATTTTATAAAAAAGCCTACTTGTGTTGAAGCCGTACCCATGGCCTTGGTCATGTTTGAGTTTGGACCCGCTCCAAGGACCGTGCCACCGGTAATCGTAAAATTGCCGTTGATATCTATACTTTCGTTGCCGTTAAAAATAGCTATGCCACCCGACACCGCGAAATTGCCATTGCTATCCACAGCGTCACTACCAGTAGCTGTAAGCACACCACCTGTAATGGTAAGCTGGCTGCCATCATTTGACTCAGTACCGCCCGAAACAGTACCATAAGAAGTATTGACAGCATCATTACTGGCTACCAAATTGGTAACTCCGCCAGCGATCAGAATCTTGATAGACTCCATACCTTCGTAAGAT
The DNA here is from genome assembly GCA_035299025.1 of Leadbetterella sp. Lineage (GTDB taxonomy): Bacteria > Bacteroidota > Bacteroidia > Cytophagales > Spirosomataceae > Leadbetterella. Next base: position 398,151 of record DATGXK010000007.1, on the reverse strand, counting down.
TTTGTAACATTGATGGTGCCATCATTCACCGTTACTGAGGTATTAGACTTGATGCCGTCATCAGTAGCCGATATCGTCAAGCTGCCGTTATTCATCACAAAAGCTCCATCGCTTTTGAAGCCCTTGGCCTCGCTTGTGAGCGAACTGCTATAGGTAAATTTGGCACCAGAGGCCGTGATGTCTGTAGTACCTCCACTAATAGTGGCCGTACCGTCTACATTTACACCTTTTCCTCCCTGACCACTGCTCGTTACTATTAAACTGCCGCCTTTAATAGCTAAATTTTTATCGCAGTTTATACCTGCTGGTGCTGCAATGTCGGCATCAGCCGTATCATAATATGCAGCTCCCGTGGTGGTAATTTTTACAGTTCCAGAGGTCAGAGTAAAGTCACCGCCTGTTTTGATACCTTTTGAACCTTTACCGCTTGCGGTAAGTGTTACGCTATTGGCTGTACTGATTGTCGTGTAGATTTGACTCTTAATAGCGTTAGCTTTGTCACCCGTAGTAGTCACTTTTAGAGTACCACCTTTTATCCAAACGTAGGGTGTAATGGTGGCATCGGTACCCGTGTATGGTGCCGCTATGCCCTCATCAACACTACTTACAGTAACCGAACCTCCGTTTATGGCTACATAACCTTCCTCGGCCACAATTCCATCGCTTGATGAAGTTACAGTTACGGTTCCATTTTCCATCATGAAATAGTCATTGGCATGAATACCGTCACTCACAGCAGATTTCACGACAATATTAGACTCCGAGATATAAATATAGTCGTCAGAAACGATTGCGTGTTTACTGTTTCCGGTTACATTTAATGTTCCCGAGCCCATGAAACTCATTTGGCCTTCTCCGAAAAATGCACCTTTTTGGTCTTCCGTACTGGTGGCATAGGTGGCTCCATCTATCAAGTTATTGGTTGTGCCCGCCAAAATATGTATGGTTGCTTTTTTACCCGACTGCAAATTGATTGCGGGACCATTCGTATTGGTTAGGCTTAGCCCTTTGAGGGTTATATTGTATTTTAATTCGCTATAAATTTTGAAGCTTCCTTCCGAAGAACTTCCCGAAAGTACATAAACAATTTCTTTACTTGTATTGGTAGAAGTAACCGTCACATCGGCTCCATTGATAGCTACTTTTACGCCATCGTTGGCAAAAGAGTTGCTCACAACAGCTGCCGTACCATTGTAGCTGACTAAAACCGTATCGACTGCCGTTCCAACTGCACCACTGGTATTGGCCGCCACTGTAATATTTACCGTACAACTTTGACCACCTAGGCTTAGATTAAAAATGGCAGTACCTGAAGATGTCGGAGTTCCTGAAATAGTATAAACCAAATTTCCTGCACCGCTGCTGAGTGTTCCGGCCGCAACTGTAGCAGTGAGGCCTTCAACACCCGTCGATGAAGCTGTCGACACATCATACGTACCGCCATTTCCACCCGTATAGGCCATGGTAACCGTGCCAGAGTAGGTAGTGCCGCTCGTGGCATTGGCAGGTGCTACAGTACAAATCAGTGTAGAAATACTAGACTTGGACACTGCCACGGGCAAAGAAAGCGTACATGACTGGCCGCCCAACTCAATGGCAAACGTGGCCGCACCAGCAGCACTTGGGGTACCAGTGATTATCCAACTCGCCGAGCCACCGCCCGTGGCAAGTGTTCCGGCAGATAACTTGGCGGTAAGTCCGGTAACTCCAGAAGAGGCTACAAGCGTACCTTCTTCATAAGCCAGACCATTGCCCCCCGTGTAAGGCACCGTGGCTGTGGCAGTGTACGAAGCACCACTGGTGGCAGCAGCAGAAAATGTGGCATTACTGCAAGTTAAGGCCGAAATACTGGCTGTATCGACAGAAGAAATATCGTCGGTTTTACAACCATAAAAAAACAAAATTAATGTAAGGACTTTCCAGGAATTCAAAAAGCTTCTACTGTTCATATTGGATTGATAATATTGAAAGAAACGTATATTTAATGTAGAAGACGAAAAGCCCATGAAAAATGTGGTCTTGCAAATCATTTTTTTTAAGAAAATATGCATTCTTAGAGAAAATGCTTAGGTAAAATACAATTTTATTGCGGAATTATATAATTAAGGCAGATTGAAATATTTTACTTTCCAAAAATTGGTTTTATGGATTGAGACCATTTTAGAAGTTATTCTTTTCAGAAAAATACAGTTGGAATGATTATAGATGAATATTCGAAATTCTACCAACTCAAATACTGAGAAAATATCATTGAGCCGAATTCAAACCTTAGTAGATACAAAAAGCCGTGATTTGCTGATTATTTAAAAAAAATCAATTGGAAAGAGCGTTTCTTAGGATATCAAAAGACTTCAATTTCGTCTCAAAATCATAGATATGAGAGGCTACCATTATCTCATCCACGCCAGTGTCTTGTATAAATCCCGAAAGACGCTTGTGAAGCGTGGCTTCGCTGCCGACAAACGTACATGCCAGCATATTGTCAACTGCAGCTCGAACTTCTGATACAAAATAAGCATCTGGAAGTTCTTGAGGAGCACTTAAAGGTCTTCTTTTGTTGGTAAGTATTCCGATAAATAATCTAATTAGGCTTCTTAACAACACTTCAGCTTCATTATCACTTTCTGCACCAATTACGTTTACACAGGCCATAACGTAAGGCTTTTGCAAGACATCGGATGGTTTAAAGTTTGTCCTGTAAATCTGAATTGCCGCTCTCAGCTGTGCGGGAGCAAAATGTGATGCAAATGCATATGGCAAGCCCAATTCGGCTGCTAAATATGCACTATCAGTACTTGAACCCAATATCCACAACGGTATTTCTAGGCCCTCGCCGGGAAAAGCACGAACCTGTGCATCGGCATTATCATCACTAAAGTAAGCTTGAAGTTGTCTTACATCTCTCGGAAACGAATGGGCAGTTTCTTGGTTTCGCCTTAAAGCCATGGCCGTTAGCTGGTCAGAACCAGGGGCACGCCCTAAGCCTAAATCGATACGACCGGGATAGATGCTTTCTAAAGTTCCAAACTGTTCCGCAATGACCAAAGGGCTATGATTTGGAAGCATTATTCCGCCAGAACCTACCCTGATAGTATTCGTTTTGCCTGCCACATGCCCTATCAAAACCGAAGTCGCAGAGCTGGCTATGTATTCCATATTATGGTGCTCGGCCATCCAGATACGTTTGTAACCCAAGGCCTCTATATGTTGTGCAATTTTTACCGTATTTTCTATGGCTGAGCGGTGATTGCCGCCTTCTATTACTGTGGCGAGCTCGAGAACTGAAAGAGGTATCTTGGTCATTTGTCAGTAAGTGCTTTCAAGTACAACCTAAACTGAATTTGGAAAGTTTCAGAGTAAAGAATTGCACCATTTCGTTTTATTAGCAAACTATCCACAAACAAAGCTATCTCTTAAATTAAATCTACGAGCATTACGTAATCCAAAGAGCTTAAAATTCACTTTAAAGCCTTAAAAAAGAAACTCTAAAGCAAATTAATGAATCGAAGAAAATATTTAAAAGGTGTTAAAATCTACAGCAAGATCTTAAAAAAAAGAAAACAGATTTTATATTCAATCAAACCTGTCCTCCTTAATTTCTCTTAAAAAAAGCCCAGGCTTCGAGATAAACATCGATGTCATTTGGGTAGTCGTGTTTACCTCCGTTCACTTTGTACAGTGTAATCTCTGGTTTTCGTTTTGATTTGTAGGTATATTTCTCAACAGTTTTGCCGTCTTTCGGGTCGCAGTCAGGCACGGATTCCATTTTAGGTCTACCCTTGTAGCCTGCCAAACTTGACCAATAGTGCAGTGTTCTGTCCGTAGAGCGGACAAAACCCAAGCTCACCTTGGGTCCGAGTTTTACTTCTCCACCTTGGTAAGGATTTATTTCGTCGGCCGTACCGTTAATAATCAATACTGGCCTAGGTATTCTTTTTTCTGCACAGTCAAAATTATTGGTATCAGGCAAATTGGCAATGAACGCCGTAATGGCCCTAAACCGCTCGGGCATTGTAAGTGCCAATTTATAAACCATGTGGCCACCTCCCGAGGTGCCTATAGCAAAAACTTTCTTCTGGTCGATGTCGTATTTGGTCTGGAAATAGTCAATCATTTGAGCGAAAAACAACTCATCGTTGATGTTTTCTAAATTGGCCGCCGAGTTTGCAGTTTTTCGGCACTCGTTCCAGTAGCGTTTGTAGCCGTTTGGATACACTAGAAATATATTTTCGGCTGGTGCTATTGCCTCCAGCTTTTTTTCTGCTTCGCTTTTGCGGATTACTTGGCCGTCGCCCTGAGAACCATGCAAAACAAAAACCAAAGAAGCTTTCGGCTTTGAAGAAGGTATAAAGTAAAAGCTTCGCTGATGATTTTCAATAAGCAATGAGTCTGCTAAAGTTTGAGCATAAGATGAAATACAAACCAAAGTTAAGATGAGAAAGGTTAGAAATATTTTCATTTAAAGGTTAATATTAGTGGTCAAGAATCGTTTAAACCAGAATTGGGGGTAAGAATTTAACAAACTATTTGGATGAGGTTAAAATAAAACGCTTCTATTTTATTCTTATCAACTTGTCCACTTTTATAGTATCCGTTCTATCCAATTTTTTGTTTATTTTCACCATAGATACCAAAACACTGTCGGACTTTATTCGGGCATTGGCTTTGGTAGCCACAAAATCGGGGGAATTGCCAGCTTTGGCATTGTTGGCAATTTCGAAGGTACTTTTCAGAGAATCATTTCTAAAATAACTAAGAAACAAATGCGAGCCGAAAAAATATGGCGAAGCCTCCAGACTAATGTATTGAAGCTTCCAAAGTTCATATCGCTCGGTTTTGCTTTTGTGCAAAGTTTTTACTTGATAAGCTCCGCCATCGGCCATTTCTCCTGGCTTCAGAGCATCTAGAAATGCATGATAAGTGTTTTTTTTTTTTAACGAATCCAATTTTTTCAAATCAGAAAAATATTGTTCGAAGTTGGTATTTTGCTCCAAAGGAATGATTTTGGCCGACATAGTTTCTGTCTTGTAATCTGTTAATGTCCGGTAGGAGTTAGAATCAATTTTATCAATATTAGCTTCAAAATCTACTTTATTTTTTAGATTAGAATCAGTACAAGCCGAAATCATCAGAACCAATAGAGGGAGACATGCTAGTTTTTTCATAGTTTTTAATCTTTGCCGCTAGGTCTCAAAGACAAAAGGAAATAGTCATTTTCCTGAGTACCTAAACTTAGCTATGGATGATCGTTTTTTTTGAACTTTCAAGTCTTAAACTAACTGGTGTTTATATTTTTTTTTTTGAAAGCCCAGTATAAATTAAATACAGGCGAAATGTTTTATTTCGACTCATATAGGGTATAGTCTATTTCCAAAAAATCCTCCACATTCGGAATCCAGAAATCCGATACAAATGCTACGTGATCAGGGTGTATGGTATAGGCATCGAATTGCTCATTAGTATCAAATTCCATCGAAATACCATACTCAAACTTATTTTTAGAACTTACTTGGTTAAGAACCTCAAATTGCCTCACATTAGGAATATTTCTTAGTGCGTCTACAGCAGCGAAAAAAGAGGTTTTCTGTTCAACGGTAAGAGTTGATTTTAGTTTTAAGATTACCGAATGTCTTATCATATTTAAAGATTTTAGAATGGTCAAAGTTAAAGATTTATCGGCCACAAAAACTACAGTTGTAGCTGAAAATAACAAAAAAAGTGGGGTGACATTTTAACAGAAAACCGAAAGCCCGCATGGACAACAATTTGGCAAAAGAAATTGCGAAAGTTTCATATTTTGCATGTAGAAAAATGAATTTAAAAGCATTTCAAGTGATTCTATACCGATCAGGAAAACTCAGTCTCCCATTTTCTTTAAAACCTCATTATAATAATTTAAAGTCTTTTTTACCGAAACCAAATTGTTCGGTTTTTCTTTTGTATCTCTTTCGATGTTTATGTTACCCTTAAATTTCTGCCTTTTTAGTTCTTTAAATACTGCAAGAAAATCCACAATACCACTGCCAACTTGTACATCCTGAATCTTCGTATTGTTGTATTCCGCTACATCTTTGAGGTGGATTCCGACAATTGTCCCATCCAATCTCTTGACAGCATCCACCGGATTTATTCCTGATTTTGGATAGTGGCCCAAATCAGGACAAGCCCCAAAACTCGTGTGTCCGTTTAGAGCCAATAGGACCGAATCTGGGTGCCAATAAATACTATTTCCATTCCAATGATTATGCAAAGCCACTTTCATATCATACAATTTGGCAAGACTATCAACTGTATTCCACATATTTTTGGGCGGCTCAGCCGTTACATATTTTACACCAAATCTTTTTGCAAGATCAAAATCGCGTTTCCAGTTTTCTGTATTAATTCCACCAGTAATATAAATTGACTCCATCACAAGCCCTTTGTTCTTGATTTTTGACCTCAGAAACTGGACACCCTCAGTTGACAAATTCATTAGTAAACTGTCTTTAAGCTCAGAGCCAGCCTTAGCAAAAGTAAAACCCTCTATATACTTCAGCCCTACGCTATCGGCAAAATTTAGTTGCTCTGTAAAAGACATATTGCTAAAAGTATAAAGTGCCAGGCCCATTTTCCATCCCGGCATTTCACTCTTCTTCGAACTCACAGCTACTTGAGCCAATGCCTTCGTCGAAATATAAATACATATCAAGAAAACAATATATCTTTTCATTATCAAACAGTTTTGAGATAATATTTAACCAAACTTTAAGAATCATAAGGCGACACCCCTACCGAAGTCCAACCACCGTCAATCACCAAATTTTGCCCCATAATTTGCCTGGATTGAGGCGAAACCAAAAACAACGCTGCGTGGGCAATATCCTGAATTGTGGCTGGCCGGCCTGATGGGGTTATCCGAGACCACGTAGATAAATAATCGGTGTCTTCCATTGTACGCTCCGTCAAAGTAGCTCCCGGAACTATAGTGTTAATATTGATGCCAGCAGGAGCCAAATCAACAATGAGATTTTTTGCCAATTGGTCTATGGCCGCTTTGGTCATCCCATAGGCAGCAAGGTTTTTATGAGCGGCGTGAGCTGTTACAGACGAAGTCAGCAAAACACTGCCCCCATGCCCTTGAACAAGCATTTGTTTTGTGGCAGCTTGGGTGAGAAAAAAAGTACCAAATAGATTTACTTGAAGCAAAGACTGCATGGAACTCGGTTGGTATTCCCAAAAATCACCGAAAGTAGTAATTCCGGCGTTGGCCACCAAAATATCCAACTTTCCAAATGACTCTACCGCAAAATCTACCATACTTTGTATTACTACAATATCTGAGACGTCACCCGCAAATGGCTTGCATTCTCCCCCATTTTGGCTAATCCTCATGCTAGCATCCAAGGCAAGTTGGGCATCTATGTCGTTCAAAATCACTTTCGCTCCTTTTTGAGCCAGTTGTTTCGCTATCTCAAAACCTATCCCAATACCGGCTCCAGTAACTATGGCCACTTGCCCCGCGAAGATGTTTTGCTCAGTTTTTGTATTCAAGTTTTTTTATTTCACAATTGTTCATAAAAGTATAAAAAAACTGGTTTCCGTAATTTCAAACTGAAAAAATAAATCATATCCTTACATTTCGAGTTGCCAGACCATACCAAAATCACCTTGATCCGTAACAGGTACACTTCCAAATCGACCATAGAATTGATTTTTTATGCTTATTTTTGCAAATAATGATTGGCACTGTTGCCCTAAAGCAAACCCTATACATGAATTTTATAAATAATAAAAAAATCTGGAATGCGTGGTCAATGTATGATTGGGCAAATTCAGTACATAATCTGGTAATAACCACTGTCATTTTTCCGATATATTATCATGCCACTGCTGTTGGTATTGACGGCAGCGACAAGGTACTTTTCTTCGGATTTGAAGTGAACAACAATTCGCTGTACAGCTTTACAATATCTGCTGCAGCAATGACATTGGTGCTTTTGTCGCCAATTCTGACTTCGATTGCCGACTATTCGGGACGACGAAAAATGTTTATGAAGTTTTTCTGTTATTTAGGTGCCGCCTCTTGTGCCTATTTCTACTTTTTCACAAAAGAAAGCCTCAACAGTGTCATGATTGCATTCGGCCTTTCCATAGTTGGTTGGGGTGGCAGCATAGTATTTTATAACTCTTACATTCCGCAAATTGCAACCGAAGAAAATTTCGACAAACTCAGTGCCAAAGGCTTTGTTTTTGGCTACATAGGGAGTGTTATACTATTAGTTTTCAATCTTTTGATGATTCTTAAACCAGAGCTTTTTGGACTTACAGAAGCCGACTCGAAGTCTGGACTAACCTCAAGAATTGCCTTCTTAACGGTGGGAATTTGGTGGTTTGGTTTTGCTCAAATTCCTTTCTACTTTTTACCAAAAGATAACAGTAAAAAATTTGAACTGAATTGGATAAAAAAAGGAATAAAAGAACTTGGCTCTGTTATTATAGAAATTAGAAAAAACAAAATACTGACCAAATTCCTCACGGCCTATTTTACTTATTACCTGGGTGTTATGACAGTTATTTATGTAGCCACTTTATTTGCCGAGGACGAACTAAAAATCCCTCGTGATGGGCTCATTGCTACTCTTTTGGTAATTCAGCTGGTAGCCATCCCTGGCAGCTATTTGGCTTCCTATCTATCTCGCAAATTTGGCAATTCAGTCTCATTGAGAATACAAGTGTTCATTTGGTTTCTGGTGCCACTTGGTGCATATTTCACCACTACGGCAACCCAATTCTACATCATTGCAGGTATGGTAGGATTGGTAATGGGCGGCATACAGTCGCTTTCTCGTTCTACTTTTGCCAAACTAATTCCGGAAGATATCAAACATACAGCATCTTACTTTTCGCTATATGATATTCTTGAAAAAGCGTCTATAACTGCGGGAACCTTCATTTTCGGTTATTTGAATGCCATCACCGGAAGTATGAGAACTTCCATACTATTTCTTATGGTCGCCTTTTTCTTAGGATTTTTACTATTAATGCGAGTGCCCTCCAAAACAGTCTATCACGATAAATGAGGATTTTAATTACTGACTTAAACATAAAATTAGATGGCCATAAGTATGGCTATGTAAACAATTTACTGAGTTTCATAGAAAAACAAACAACTAACAATGTGTACTTTATACTAACCAATTACTCAACTGAGTTTCAGCTAGAAAGCACAAAAAAAAACATTACTATTCTTTCTACTACAACAGAGCAGCAAGAAACAATTGCTTCTCAAAAACATTATTTTCAAAAATCTGGCAAAGAATGGGAAATTATCGACCAGCATTGCATTGAGAATAAAATAGAGCATTTGATTTTAATGGAAATAGACCCCTATCAAGTAGAAATAGGAAAGAAAAAGACACCTTACAGCATTGCCGGAATTTGGTTCAGGCCCTACGCAAGAATGCAAAAAGAAGGCCCTGGCTTGAAAAACCAAATAAACTTTTGGAGGACGTTAATCCAGAAAAAATGGATTATGAAATGGGCTCTTACCAACAAAAATCTTAAAAAAGTATTTATACTCAATGACGAAGCCATGCCCAACTGGCTCGACCACCGGAGGTTTTTTTACTTACCTGACCCCTATTTTGAATATCAAACGATTGAAAAATTTGACCTTAGAGAAAGATATAATATACCAAAAGAGAATTTGATTTTGCTGCAGTTTGGAAACATGGACGAACGCAAAAACAATGAAAATATCATTGCGGCTTTGAATGAAATGAATCCTGAAAAAGCACAAAAAATAACGCTATTAATCATCGGAAAATTCAAAGCTGGCTATCTGGAGAAAATCAAGACTTTGATACCTGAGGAGTCAAAATACCAAACAATTATAAAGGATGAATTTGTGAGTGATGAAGAAATGGAATCCACTTTCAAACAGTCAGACGTAATTCTTAGAATGAATATCAACTTCTTTGGTTCAAGTGGCATTGTAGGGCAGGCTGCAAATCACAACAAACCCTGTATTGTTTCAAACAACGGTGTAATGGCAGAGCAAGTAGAGAAATATAAGCTCGGTAAAATCATCGACCCGTACGATGTCAACACCATAAAGGAAACGATTATATTTTATTTAGATAGTCCTGCCGAAAGAAAAATTGACGGTTCCTATTATAAACAAACACACAATCTAGAGGCTTTCGGAAGTACTCTTCTGAATACCAAATAACTTTTCGTTTACTTTATCCACCCAAATTTGCTGCCCCTCACAGTTCCAGTGAGAGTCGCCTTTGAGATATAAATTTCTCTTTAAAAAATCCTGATAAACGCTAATAAAAGGCATTTTGAGTTTTTGATCTCCTTCTATCTTTTCTATTAAATGATTGTAGGAACCCAAATCTTGGGCTAAAACACTGGTCTTATTTGGAATAATGCTCAAATAAACCTCGTCAAATCCCAAACCTTTATAATAATCATAAGTCAGGTTCACGTTCTTCACCATTAGAGCTATTTCTACATCTTCGATTTTATCAAAACAGCTGCTAATGCCTGGGTTAACATCCAAATAATAAAGCAAATGGCCTTTATGAAGTTTCACCTTTTCATCAGTTTTCCCAAAAAGCCAAAGATTTAATGAAGCTTTGATTTCTCTAATTTTCATCATAAAGTCTGACCCGAAAAGTAGCGATTCGTGCATCTGAGTGTTGTAGGGAACTTTTACCTCCAACAGCTTTTCTTCGAAAGTCTTTTCTTCAGCAATCTCCTTTTCCGATATCACATCCCAGTTTTTCCAAGGTTGCTGAAAACGCTCTCGAAAATGTCTTTCAACAGTTTCAATTACCAAAATCTTTTTACCCTCCACAAGTGAAAGACCTTTGTTGGGTTCTGCCACTAAGCCTCTCGAATAACTTTTTGTGGCAAAATTATCACCCTCCAACCGACCGCCTTCTGTAAAGCTATCACCTGCAAGAAAAAGGGCCACATCCGCCTTTTGGCCAACAAAGTCATTGTCGCACTTTTGGACTTTCACTCTAAAATCTGGCAAATTCGCCAAACGATATAAATCACCATAACGATAGTCATCTTCAACAATATGGTAATCATAAGCGTACTTGGAGGCTGTTTTAGAGCAACCCAAAAACCAAAGGAAACCGAACAATAGAAGAGCTGAATATTTAAGTATTTTCATCATCAAAACTGGAAGTAAATAAATTGATTGGAAGAAAATATCCCGAAGAAATAGCATACCAAAAGCAGACCTACAAACTTCATATAAAATATTGGTGTGTTTTGAGTTTCAATTTCTTTCATGAAAATATCTTTCAAAAACAGTACGACCATCAATATCCAGCAAAAGACAAACTCGTTAGTCGTAAATGGCATAGAAAAGCTGTCATAACTTCCAAAATCAAAGATTCTATTGAGTATGGTTTTAGCATTATAAAGACCTTTGGCCCTAAAAAACACCCAAGTAATCATGACTAGCACAAAAGTGAACAAGATCGAAAGGAATGTATTTTTAGGAAGTTTAAATGGCAGATATTTATCACGAATTATAGCCAACACCAAGTAAGTGCCATGTAGAGCACCCCAAATAATAAAAGTCCAAGCTGCACCGTGCCATAAACCACTGACAGTAAAGACTATCAAATAATTGACATATAATCTACCAGAACTCACCCTGCTACCACCCAAAGGAATATACAAATAGTCTCTAAACCAAGTAGATAAAGATATATGCCAGCGTCGCCAAAACTCCGAAATACTCTTGGAAAGATAGGGAGCGTTGAAGTTCAGCATGAGATCATAGCCCATAGTCCGGGCGGCACCAATGGCTATGTCTGAATATCCCGAGAAATCGCAATATATTTGAATCGTAAAAAATACTGTAGCTAAAAGTAAAGTCAAGCCCGAAAACTGGGTAGGGTTGTCATAACAATAGTCCACCATTATTGAAAGCCTATCTGCAATAACCACTTTTTTGAATAATCCCCAAGCCATGAGCATCAGCCCCGATTTGAGTTTTTCGAAATCAAACTTAAAATAGGTGTGAAACTGTGGCAATAAATTCTGTGGCCGCTCGATAGGCCCCGCCACCAGCTGTGGATAAAACATCACATAAAGCGAATATACAATAAAATCTTTCTCTGGTTTTTGATTTCTACGATACACCTCTATCGTATAGCTCATGGCCTGAAATGTGTGAAATGAAAGCCCAATCGGCAAATCGAAAGGATAATCGTGAAACGGATTTTCGACGCCAATTAATCCCAAGGCAATCGAAATATTTTTATTTATAAAATTCCAATATTTGAAGAAAGCCAAAAAACCTACGTTGGTAATCAGACTTAAAACAAGAAGTGCCTTTCGTTTTTTGCCTTCTGACTGACTTATCCAAATACCAGCAAAATAATCCACCAAAATGGTAACAAGCAAGATCAGAATATAAACTGGCTTAAAAACCAAATAGAAATAACTGCTCGCCAGCAACAAAAGCCATACCCTACCCCTATGCCGCAGAGAAAAATATAAAATCGTAACTACAATATAGAAAAAAACAAATTGAAGGGAATTAAAAAGCATAAATGGGCTTCAATGGGTTTGATTTAAGTTCAAAATTAATTGAATTGTCCTAATAAAAGACCTGTTTTTGAGTTATTTTTGCACAAAAATAAAAGCTTTTGAATCAACAAGAAACCATTTGTGCTCTAGCAACTCCCCAAGGAATCGGTGCCTTAGCCATCATCCGAGTGTCTGGACCAGAAACTTTCAAAATTGTAAATAAAATCTTCAAAGGCGTGGATTTGGAAAAAGCCAAGGCCAATACTGTGCATTATGGCAAAATAATGGACAACGAAAAGATGATTGACGAAGTGCTGATAAGTGTTTTTCGGGCTCCAAGAAGTTTTACAAAAGAAGATTCAGTAGAAATATCCACGCATGGAAGCGAATACATAGTTAGATATGTACTTAAACTTCTAATTAAAAGTGGTTGCCGTATGGCCAATCCAGGAGAATTTACACAAAGGGCGTTCTTGAATGGCCAATTCGACCTCGCACAAGCAGAGGCCGTAGCAGACTTAATCTCGGCAGATTCCGAAGCTTCTCACCAGATTGCCATCAATCAGCTAAGGGGTGGTTTTTCTAAAAAACTAGCCATTTTAAGAGAGAAACTCGTGCATTTTGCAAGCCTTGTAGAACTCGAACTTGACTTCGGCGAAGAGGACGTGGAATTTGCCGACAGAGATGATTTAAGAGCCCTAATAAACGAACTTCAGAGCCAACTTGAGCCACTCATTTCTTCATTTGAAAGCGGAAATGCCATAAAAGAAGGTATCCCTGTGGCTATAATCGGTGCACCCAATACCGGAAAATCAACCCTTCTAAATGCCCTCCTGAATGAAGAAAAAGCAATAGTAACAGACATAGCTGGTACCACGAGGGATGTTATTGAAGACATTGTTTTTATAGAAGGACAAAAATTTAGGTTTATTGACACTGCGGGCATAAGACAAACCGAAGACATCATAGAATCTATGGGTATCGAACGCTCCCGAAAAGCCATGCACTCAGCCAAAATCGTTATCTTTCTGTTTGACAATCAAGAAAATAAACACTTTCTTGACCAATTAGAAAAAGAGACTACAAATGCAGATATTCTTTGGGTACAAAACAAAATTGATCTCGACCAAAGTTTTGAATCAAACTGTGATGTAAAAATTTCTGCCAAAAACGACCTTGGAATTGAAAACCTAAAAAAAGCCCTTTTAACAAAAATAAAACTCCATAGCGGTCAAGACACCACCGTGACCAACCTTCGCCACTACGAACACCTACTCAAAGCCAATGACGCCCTAACTGAGGTACTCAATGGCCTTGACTTGGGCATCACCGGCGATTTTTTGGCACAAGACATCAGGCTCGCCTTACATCATTTGGGAGAAATAACGGGCACCATCACCACTGAAGACCTGCTTGCAAACATTTTTGGAAAGTTCTGTATAGGAAAGTAATACCTCTTTCTCTATCCACTTTATACCAAATTCAGGTGCTCTTCTAGCGAAGCTTGGCATCTTTCAATAGCCAGAAGATAAAAAGGCTCCGGATTGTTGTTGAGCTGAACTTCTTGTAATGCACTGTAATATTTTATTCTCGAAGCTGGATCACCCTTCAATATTGCCACTGTAAAACCACTTTGGAGCAAAATAAAATTCATTATCAATCTTGAGGTACGCCCATTACCATCTAAAAAAGGATGTATACTTACAAGCCTTTCATGCATTTCGGCAGCCAATATTACGGGATGTAATAATTTCTTTTGTCTTTGGTAGTGTATGAAGTAATCCTCCATCATTTTATTCACCAAAAAAGGTTGAGGGGGCATAAACTCCGATCCTCCAATACTCACAGGCACTTTTCTAAAAACACCCGCATTCTCGGAATCAATACTTTTCAAAACTAACCTATGCAAATCCAAAAGAGATCTTTTATTTAGTGGCTCTTTCTCGCTAATCAGCTCCTCTAAAAAATCAATCGCCTCCGAATGATTTATCGCTTCTAAATGCTCTCTCATACTTTTACCACTAATAGTAACGCCTTCTTTTACAACCAACTGAGTTTCTTGAAGTGAAAGCGTATTTCCTTCTATTCTATTCGAATCATAAGTATATTTAAGTGCGAAGTACTCTTTTAGCTTTTGCAACTGGGTAGCATTCAGTGGCTTACTTTTCTGCCATTCATTCTTTAGTGCGTCCAATTTATCAAGCCTATCTCTAACTTCGAGACTAAACTCAGGCAAATCAAAAACCTCTTTTGAACTCAAATACTCCACTCTAGACTCTGCCAAAGAGAGAATTTCAGATACATTTGCTTCATACATTACCATTTCGGCAATTTTATCTATCAGCAATTCCCTCTTTAAGGTCTGGAATGGAATTTTGTAGCCATCTGCCAGAGCAATCAGATGAGTATCAGAAGGAACTCGCTTACCACTTTCATATTTTGACAGTAAAGCCTGATCAATACCTGTCAGAGCAGAAACTTCCTGAAATTTTAGGCCTAACTTTGCTCTCTGAGTTTTTAAAATGCTACTTATCATTTTATGACTTTTTTATACATGACAAATTTAGTCATTTTCCCTGAGATAACAAAATTTTACTTAAATAATGTTTCAACCCGACAAACAGATTTTATTAGAAATTGTAAAAAACCAGATACCCTTTGGAAAATACAAAGGCACACTTTTGTGTGATTTACCGGTAAGTTATTTAGAATGGTTTTTACGGAAGGGTGGTTTCCCAGAAGGAAAACTCGGAATGCAGCTTTCTACGGTTTACGAAATCAAATCCAACGGCCTAGATGAGATACTTTGGAAACTCAAAAAGTTGAAGTGAACTATTTCGCAAATTCCTTTTGTAGGACCTTTTCGGCCAATTTACCTTGTGGAGAAAAAGTTTCTCTTTCGTGAAAGCGATCAATTTCTGTTGGAAACCACTTCCATATAAATGCCCCCGCACACCAAGGTTGTTTCCATGCGGTATCAAAAAATGCTTGATATGCATTGGCTTGGATTGTTTCGTTTTTCGGTTTAGTGTACTCTGTTTCCCATGGTTTTTCAGTACTATAGTCGTTGCTGCGATAACCAATTTCTGTAAATAATATGGGCTTTTGATATTTTGCAGAGTGCTTTTCCAGTTTTTTCAAGTGCGTTTTCCAACCCTTATTTAACTCTGCAGTACTGGGTTCTCTTTCTTCTGAAAGCGGAAAGTAGCCATCTACTCCTACATAATCCAATTCCTTCCAAAATGGCACCTTATCGAAACAATCCCAATTTTCGGCGTAAGTTAGTTCCCCTTTATACACTTTTCTTATTTCTGAAATCAAACCAAACCAATAAGCCTCTCTACTTTGTACATGGCTACCCATTTCGGTGGCTATGCAAAAAACTTCCACTTTTTCGGCTTCTGCAACTTTTGCAAAAGTCAAAATATACTCTTTAAAACTTTCCTCAAATGTCCTCCAATCTGCCTCCTTCTCAAAATCCATTTCGCCCGTAAACTGCCCCCAACCCAACCACAAATGCGGCTTCAACATCACTTTTATGCCCCTAGAATGAGCCATTTCTATACATTTTTTTACACCCGCTGGCGACTCACCCCACCATTGATGCTTTTTAGTTGTATCTTTTTGAAACCTCAACTTGGCACTTTCTTTTGGTACAAAAGCATAAGGCATTAACGAAACCCAATCGGCATTTACTTTTTGAATTCCCTGAAAACAGGTAGTATCAACTTCCTTCGGCGGAGCTACCATAGAAAGTCCCTTCATTCTTAAGCCCTTGTACTGATACGCTTTATCAGCAGAACCAAAGAAATAAAAACCACCAAAAAGAAGAAGAATAAAAGCGGGAGTAAGTAGTTTTGTTTTCAATTTTTAAATCTCAAAAAATGAAGGAGTCTCTTGAAAATGCACATAAATTTAAAATCTGGAAAGCCAACTTACAAACTAATGGACTAAAAATAAATAATATAGAGGAAGTTTATACCAGATACCGCTACAATGGTGAGGCATTATTTTCACTTGTTATGCTTGATGCAGACACCCCAGAAGGCGATAAAATACCACCGATTTGCTTTATAAAAGGCGAAGTCGTTTGTGTTTGCATTGTCTTGATTGATCGGGAAACAAAAGAAAAATACCTCCTCTTGGTGAAACAACGACGCATAGCCGAAGGAGGATTTACCTTTGAACACCCCGCAGGCATGGTAGATGGCACCAAAACACCACTTGAAATAGCTGTAATGGAAGTAAAAGAGGAAACGGGTATTATCGTTTCTGAGAATCAACTGATCAACTTATCACCAAACAAAAGGCTATTTCCAAGCACAGGAACCTCAGACGAGGCCATGTATTTCTATTTTTGCGAAATATTATTAGAGAAAAAAGAAATAGAATCCTTTGAGAACAAAGAAATGGGAACGGCGTATGAATTTGAAAGAATAACAACACATGTTTATCCTTTCATAGAAGGACATCAAAAAATAAACAACAGCAACGGACTCTTACTCAATTACTTATACCTATCGGCCGTGAAAGACTTTGAAACAATGAAAAAAATTTAAACCTAAAACTATATTTAATGAAAACAAAAATGAAACATGTAATAGTCATTTTGACTTTGACAGGGCTAATAGCTTGTAATCAGAACAAAGAGCAAAATAATGCCAACGAAAAAGCTGATTCTTTGACCACGGCCGACACCACAATATATCCCGAAAACCTCGAAGCATCGTCGTTTCCGAATGGCGAGCTTGTCCATGAAACAGGAATTTTGAAGAATTACGAAGATGGCGGTTATCCTATTGCCACTTTAACCATCGAATTTCCAGAGCGTAAATTTGAAGAAACATTCAGTCTGAACCTTGAAGAAATAAAAGAAATCAACCAAGAAACCCTTTCAAAATCTATTGGCAAATACCTTGATTTTTCTTATGTCAGTAATTTGGAAAACGCTCTGATGGATATCCAGAGCAATGGAAAGTCTATTTTCAAAACAGACGCCATTCCTGTAACGAAAGAAATGAAAAGTATAACTGGAGTCTTAATTGGAGCCAATGAAGTTACGGGAGGCGATTTGCCTAATAAAATCTCAGTGTCAAATACCGAACAAACCCTTGACTTCGAATATTATGTAACCGAGGATATGGTAAAATTCAATAAGAAAACGGTAACCGTTTTCTACGAAGAAAGAGCGAGTAATAACTTGGTAGAGCTAAAAGTATTGAAATAAAACAAAAAAAAGAGGTCATAGCATATTGAATCTATGACCTCATACCTTTAATGAGATTTACTTTGCCTCTTCCGTCGGCTCGGCACTCGCTTTATCTTTTTTCTTCAATTTATAATCAAATACTCCGAATTTTAAGCCCAAAGAACTGGAAAAACCACTCAAATCAGCATCATAACCACTTTTATTTGCAGATAGCCTGTAGTTTACTCCCAAGAATACCTTGGCGTATTTAAAGACATTTGCTTCCACATTTACGCCTGGTTGAAGTACAAAACTTTCGTTTCTGTCAAAATCAAACCTATCATTATATCTTCCACGCCGATCGAATCCTTCGAAACTCCCTTTGGTGAATGTACTGCCTGCTCCAATTAGGAGCGGAAATGATACGTGAACAAGAGCATCTGGTTTTGGGGTATATTCGATTTTTAAACCTCCAAAATGCCCACTCATGTTTGTCGAACCGTTATCTCTTACTGAACCAGAAAGAGAGGCACCAACCGCAAATTTCTTATTTAGAGTAAGCATTAAGCTATTTCCAGCAATCGGTGCAAATGACCCGCCAATTTGGCCAAAGGATATTTCAGGAGCAATATAAAACCCAAGAGACTGGATTTTATTTTTAGATTTGTCAAATAAAGTCTGCATTTCGGTTTGTGCAATGGCATTCATCGAAACCAAACCTAGAACACACATTAGGACACTTTTAAACTTCATCATAAATTTTAAATTTTCGTTTTGTTTATAAACAATACGTGTCGAGAAATTTAAATGCTGCTTGTAGAATCTATTTATATATTTAAAGATTTTGACAAACCATTTCGCAATTATTTCTACCAATTAAAGCAGAAAGATTGACCAAATTCACGATTGTTACTAGTATTAGTTTTTGTTTACTTCTATAATTCTCTTAACTTTAAACCCTAAAACAAAATAACCATGAAAATGAAACTATTGAGCATTATTTTGCTCGCTTCTTTATGCTCATTTGTCTTTGACAATATCTATGTTTGGGACAAATACAAACTGCAAATAACTGTTCCTGACGACTTCCGAGTAGTGAAAAACACCGATGAGGAGTTTGAAATGAAAGGAGATGGTATGGAGCTGGCCATAAGTATTTTTGCAGAAAAAATCACAATGGCAGACCTTGAGGAAGCCACTGTTGCAGGAGCCGAGGCAATTAAAATGACCGAGATTGACCAAGCTCATGAAACCAAAATCAATCAACTTGAGGGATATTATGTAGAGGGTTTCTTAGACGGCCACCGAGTTATGTTTGCAGGCCTGATGGATCCGAGAACCAAAA
Source organism: Leadbetterella sp. (assembly GCA_035299025.1). Classification (GTDB taxonomy): domain Bacteria; phylum Bacteroidota; class Bacteroidia; order Cytophagales; family Spirosomataceae; genus Leadbetterella. The sequence continues at coordinate 379,072 of DATGXK010000007.1, read as the reverse complement.
CTACACTTTTTGTAGCCATCACTTTTGCAGACGATGACGAAAATACTGAGGAAGAAGCATTTAAAATAATAAACTCCTTGAAAAGACTGAGATAAAAGACATTTGATAATAGTCTTTTTTTATAAAATAGAATTAAATTCGGCTGACAACCAACTGGTATGAAGTGAATTTAATTCTATTTTCTTTTTAGCAAAAACCTAAGAAATACTCATTCTCAAAATTGCATCTGTGGCAGTAGCATCAATATCCGAATTTTCACCATACCTTACTTTTCTGTCTGTGAATCTTTTCTTTATTTCTTGAACAGTCTCCTCCCCTATTCCATAACTAGATGCTTTTGTAGGTATACCCAGCGATTCATAAAATTCAATAGTTTTTTGAATTGCAGCTTCGGCAAGTTCGTCATCTGAACCTGCCTGACCCCAAACTTCCTTGGCATATTGAATCATTTTGGCCTTTTTAGTATCCATTTTATACCGCATCAAATGCGGTAAAACTACAGCCAAGGTCCGTGCATGATCAATTCCGTGCAATGCTGTGAGTTCATGTCCAATCTGATGGGTTGCCCAATCTCCAGGTACTCCTAGCGAAATCCAACCGTTCAATGCCACCGTGGCCGCCCACATAAAGTTGGACATGTCTTCGTAATTGGTTTGGTCATGCATTACCTTTGGGGCAACTTCTATTAATGTTTTCAGTACACTTTCCGCAAATTTGTCTTGAATGAGAGCATTCACTGGATAAGTCAAATACTGCTCCATCACGTGCGTAAAAGCATCAGCTAAACCATTGGCTATTTGTACTTTAGGTAAAGAATAAGTAGTAGTGGGGTCTAAAATTGAAAATTGTGGATACAATAACGGACTTCCCATGCCGTATTTCTCATGTGTTTCTTTTCTAGAAATCACACCGCCTGAGTTCATTTCTGACCCTGTGGCTGGAAGGGTTAGGACAGCACCGAAAGGAGTTGCTGTTTTATATCTCGATTTACCCAAAACGATATTTTCCCATTCATTTCCTCCCTCAAAAGGTATAGCGGCTGAAATAAACTTTGTTCCGTCCAATACCGAACCTCCACCTACCGATAGTATAAAGTCAATTTTCTCAGTCCTTCCAATCTCTACGGCTTTCATCAAGGTCTCGAAAGTAGGATTGGGTTCAATTCCACCAAATTCTATGATTTCAAAACCTGAAAGTGCTGCTTTTACTTGCTCATAAACGCCGTTTTTAAAAATACTACCTCCGCCATAAGTAACCAGCACTTTGGCACCGGCGGGTATGTTTTTTGGCAATTGCGAGATAGTATCTTTTCCAAATATAATTTTGACAGGATTCCTAAATATGAAGTTTGATATCATTTTGCTTAATTTTTTATCATTTAAAATACTAACACGCTTTTTATTGAATTAATTTTTAATTTTGAGAAAAAACGACCCTAAATGAGCTATTGCACTTACTGTAAAACCTTACCGGAAGACAACCACCACCGAATTTATCATGACAATCATTATGGTTTTCCAATCGAGTCCGATAATGAACTTTTCGAAAGATTTGTTTTTGAAATCAACCAGGCGGGGCTTTCGTGGGATTTGATACTGAAAAAACAAGAAACTTTTAGAGCAGCTTATCACAGATTTGATATTGATGCGGTGGCCAGTTATGATGAAGTCGAGATTACACGCTTACTCAGCGATGCCGGGGTTATACGTAATAAACTGAAAATCAATGCTGCCATACACAATGCCAAAGAGATTCAGAAACTTCAAAAAGAGCATGGATCGTTCAAAAACTGGATTGACCACCACCATCCAAAAACCAAAGAAGAATGGGTAAAAATATTCAAAAAAACTTTTAAATTTACTGGTGGAGAGATAGTTAACGAATTCCTAATGAGCACAGGTTATCTTTCTGGAGCTCATGATGCAGATTGTCACATTCTAAAAAAGATACAAAATGGCAAAAGTTGAGATAAAGACAACAGAAAATGAGGTTTCGGTTACTGAATTCATAAATACTGTTGAAGACGAATCGAAAAGAAAAGACAGCCTTGAATTGGTGAAAATAATGGAAGAAATAACCCAAGCTCCTGCCAAAATGTGGGGACCAGCAATTATAGGTTTCGGAAAATACCATTACAAATACGACAGCGGCCGAGAAGCCGATATGTTACGAGTGGGTTTTTCACCAAGAAAGGATGCCTTGGCTCTGTATATTGGAGCCAATTCTGAGGAAAATTTGGACATTATTTCCAATCTCGGAAAATACAAAACAGGAAAATCTTGCCTCTACGTCAAAAAACTCAGTGACATCAACCTTGATGTCTTAAAAGAAATCACCAAAAGAGGTTTTGAAAGAAAACAATTCGGAGAAGTATAAAAAAAGGAAGCATTTCTGCTTCCCATTTTTATATTTTAATACGACTGATACTTCGAGAACTATCAGTCGCAATTTCATTCAGATTATTATCTGAATTTCATTGTTCTCAGTGTCCAGTAACAAATGACCCTTCGACTTCGCTCAGTGTCCAAGAGGCTGTAAACCAGTCTACCAGTAACCAATCCACCAGCAAACCAATCCACCAAAATCAAATCGTTTTCCAACCTTCACGGTAGTTGCGAGCCACAAACTGGTTAGCCTCGTCGTAGTTGGTGATTTTCATGTTGTTACCATCCCAAAGCAATTTCTTGCGACCGTCAAAATCCATACCTGCGGCCCCACTTGTTTTCTTTTTACCTAATTGATAGCTTCTTATGGCCAAGTTACCCATCAAAACAGTCTCTGTCAAAGGTCCAGAATAATCAAAAGACGAAGTCAAAGCTTGGTGTTTTTTACCACCAAAACCTTCTTTAATGGCGTCGCACCATGAAACCTGATGGCCATATTCCGGCAATTTCTCATTAGGATTGGAGGTTTTAAAATCCTTAGGCATTTCCAAAACATCTCCGTTGTTTTTGTATACTTTTGGTACAAGTCCATAGGTTCCACAAGTCATAATACCCTTAGAACCTATTATCATCACGCCATTTGCACTACCGTTCTCACCTATTGAATCATTGGCAGGAATCAAATCTGGATGGAATGGTCTTACGCCACCATCTGTCCAAATCATTTTGATATCCTTCTTATTTTTCTTCGATGCCGGAAACTTCAACTGTACATGCGACGACGGCGGACATCCTTCAGGAATATACTCTGCCTGCCAGTCTTTCAAGAAAACTTGGCCAACGCTACATTCAACTTCGGTTGGGTAGCCCAATTCCAAAACTCTGAATGGAGGGTCGATTAGGTGACATCCCATGTCGCCCAAAGCACCAGTACCGAAATTCCACCAACCTCTCCATTTGAACGGATGATAAAGCGGGTGATAATCAACATAATCTGCTGGCCCTATGAACAAATCCCAATTGGCCTTGCTCATGGTATCAGGCAGCTCAGGTTTGGTGGTTGGCACTGGAATCCCTTGCGGCCAAACTGGTCGGTTGGTCCAAACATACACCGTATCTACTGTTCCTATCAGTCCTTTTTTGTGCCATTCTATCATCTGTTGTTGACCAGGATTGGAAGCCCCTTGGTTACCCATCTGACTGACTACCTTGTATTTTCTGGCAGCCTCGGTAAGCATACGGGTCTCGTAGATATTATGTGTCAATGGTTTTTGAACATACACATGTTTGCCCATCTGCATAGCTGCCATGGCTGCCACACCGTGCACGTGGTCTGGGGTTGAGATAGTTACTGCATCTATTTCTCCTTTCATTTGCTCCAGCATCACCCTGAAGTCGGCATAGAGCTTGGCCTTTGGGAATTTCTCAATGGCCGCTTTGCATTGACCCGGATCAACATCACATAGGGCTACAACATTTTCAGCACCGTTGTTATAGGCATTAAAAATATCCGAGCGGCCCTTGCCACCTGCACCAATCGCAGCCAGATTTAACTTATCGCTCGGAGCTTTGAAGCCTTTGCCCAAAACATGCCTTGGTACAATAAAAAATGAACTTGCAGCCATCAAGCCAGTCTTCAAGAAATCCCTCCTTCCGTTCTCAAGAATCTTTTTTTCCATATTTGTTTGATTGAATAGTAATAAATTGAACGAGACCGAATCCTAAAAAAAGCCTATCGCAATAGTATTTTTCCGAATTCAAATTTCAAACTATAATATTAAGCACAAAACTTTATTTCGGAATTATATTTTTAAATTATTTTAATAAACTTAATGAAAATTTAATAGAAACGAAAAAATAACACTCTAAATCAAGAATTCTTGTATTTTTGTTTGAAATATTAAAGCTAAAATGGCAAAGAAAGGAAAAGAAAAAATAGACCTACCAAAAGTACACAAAGACCTAGAAGGCTTTGATGTAACCATCAACTCATTTGGAGAAATACAGATGTCTTATAACATAGAGAAAATCAACGATTTTTTGAACAATAAAGTAGAAGATAAAAAACTAAAACATTTGAAAGAAGATGAGAAGTCATGAAATAGATTATAAAATCTTGGGAGAAGATATACAAGTAGTAGAAATAGAACTTGACCCTAACGAAACTGTCATTGCTGAGGCTGGCTCGATGCTTTTTATGGAAGATGGCATAAGTTTCGAAACCAAAATGGGCGACGGGTCACAGGCAAATCAGAGCATTTTGGGCAAAATGTTCCAAGCTGGTTCTAGGCTTTTGATGGGTGAGTCCTTGTTTATGACCCATTTTACCAACCGTGGCATAGGCAAAAGAAAAGTAGCATTTGCAGCACCTTATCCCGGCACTATAAAGGCTGTTGACCTAGCTACCATCAACCAAAACACACTCATTGTACAAAAAGATGCATTTCTTTGTGCAGCCATTGGTACAAGTATCTCCATTCATTTCAACAAAAGATTTGGAGCGGGTTTATTCGGCGGTGAAGGGTTTATCCTAGAAAGAATTCAAGGCGATGGCCTCGCTTTCATTCATTCGGGCGGTGTGGTTATTGAAAAAACGCTCAACAACGAAGTGCTAAGACTAGACACAGGATGTTTGGTGGCCTATGAACCTCAGCTCAACTTCGACATTCAGAGTGCTGGAGGCCTTCGGTCAATGATTTTCGGTGGCGAAGGCATGTTTTTGGCTACTTTGAGCGGAACTGGCAAAGTCTGGATACAATCGCTTCCAATATCTAAACTTATTCAAAGACTGTCGCCTTATGGCGGAAACGCAAGTAAAGAAAGCGGCTCCATATTAGGTGGTCTTGGTAATCTGTTTGAACACTGAGATAAATATTAACCAGCAAAAATTCAACCTTACAAGATGAATAGAAGAGATTTTTTACAAAAAACAATTGCTTTAAGTGCGGCCTCAATAGTTAGTACAGACATTTTCGCAGCCAAAAAACTCAAGACCTTTGGCTGCCAACTCTACAGTGTCAGAGACTTGATGCCAAAAAACGCCAAAGGTACCATGGAGGCCCTGGCCAAAATGGGATATGAATTATTTGAATCTTACTCAAAAGATCCTTTCTGGGGAATGTCGGCTGACGAGGCGGTACGTTTTCTAAAAGACATTGACGTAAGAATGATAAGCACCCACATGGGTTTAGCAGATATTAATGAAGCTTTGGTAGAAAAAGCTGCAAAAGTGGGTTTAGAATATATCATTTGCCCAGCCATTGGCCCTCAAAAAGACCTTGACGCTTGGAAACAAAAGGCCTCAGAGTTTAATATGAAAGGTGAATTGTGCAAAAAATACGGCTTGAAATTTGGTTATCACAACCACTCCTACTCTTTTGCTTTTGTAAATGGCCTTAAGGGTCAAAAAGTACTATTGGACAACACCGATCCAAATCTTGTTTGTTACGAGCTGGACATGTGTTGGAGTGAAGCCGCTGGCGAGAATACCATAGAACACCTCAAACAATATGGTAACAGATATGAACTTTGCCATGTTAAGCAGCTCGTAGAAAAAGATCCTAAACCTAAGCAAACCGACTTGGCCGATGGTATTATAGACTACGCCAAACTTTTAAGAGCCGCCAAAGACAACGGAATGAAATACTATTTGGTAGAACAAGAGCAGTATCCAGTCGATTCCATCACATCTATGAAAAACGATGCAGCTTTCATGAAAAGTTTAAAAATATAGTAGAATGTTACTTTGGAAAGTGATTCAAGTATGCATAATTATTAAAAAAAATTTACAAGAAAGTCGAAAAAAAACAATATGGTTAGTACTTTTTGCAATACTTTTTCAAGAAAAAATCTAATTAAAAAAACGCTTGTCGATAAAATTCTATGAATCATCTTTCGAAATCTGTTTTTAATAGAATAGCAGGAACGGTTTAGAATGGTATACATACATTTGTATATCATTTATTCAACCATGAAATATATCTTCCAACAGTGAAGAGAAAAATGCCAACCTCACGGTTGGTATTTTTTTTAGTAATTGATGCTGCCGACAAAAACTTTTCAATCAATTACGAATTCTTTTATATCTTTGCCACATGGAAAACTTCGTAGTATCTGCTCGTAAATATAGGCCGGTCACCTTCGACTCGGTAGTAGGGCAGTCGCACATTACCACTACACTACGAAACGCCATCAAATCTAACCAATTGGCCCAAGCATTTCTTTTTACAGGACCCAGAGGTGTAGGTAAAACAACTTGTGCCAGGATTTTGGCCAAAACCATCAATTGTCTCGATGTAAACGAACATACCGAGCCTTGCAATAAATGCTCTTCATGTCGCAATTTTGACCAAAATGCGTCATTCAATATACATGAACTTGATGCCGCCTCCAATAACTCTGTGGAAGACATCAGAAACCTTATAGACCAGGTTCGATTCCCTCCGCAGGACGGAAAATATAAAGTGTATATCATAGATGAGGTTCACATGTTGTCGCAGGCAGCTTTTAATGCTTTCCTGAAAACACTTGAAGAGCCACCATCCTATGCTATTTTTATATTGGCTACCACTGAAAAACACAAGATTCTACCCACCATCCTGAGCCGGTGTCAAATTTTTGATTTCAACAGAATTCAAATCAAAGACATGGCCGAACACTTGGCCAGAATTGCTCAAAAGGAGGAAATAGGATTTGAAGACGAAGCCTTAGAACTTATCGCTTTGAAAGCCGACGGTGGACTTAGAGATGCCCTTTCGATGTTTGATCTTAACGTCACATTTTCCTCTGATCGAAGACTCTCATATAAAAATGTTCTGGAGAATTTGCACGTGTTAGACTATGACTATTACCTAAAAATGTTAGATGTACTCTTCGAAGGAGACATCACACAGGTACTTCTTATTCTACACGAAATCATTTCGAAGGGCTTTGATGTGCATCAGTTTGTTGTGGGACTCAACGAGCACTTTAGAAATATCCTCGTCAGCAAGGAACCATCTACACTTGAGATACTCGAACTTTCAGAAACTACCAAGCAGAAATACATCGAACAAGGAAAACGTATTTCTACAAGTTTTTTGATGTCGGCACTAAGTGTTGGCTCCAACATAGACATAAACTTCAAATCGGCCAAAAATCAGCGTTTACATGTGGAAATTGGCCTTTTAAAACTATCGCAAATAAATGCGGTCCTGAATTTAGCAGGTCTTCCCGATGGTGAAGGCCAAAAAAAAAAGTTGATGGAGGCCTAATTACGCCTACGGTCACGGGCATAGTAAGTAATCCAAATCTCAAGCAAGAAACCTCACTTGGCAGTTCGTTCACAAAATTCGATGTCAAAACTCCAAGCACTGAGGCCGCATTACCTGCAAAAAAAACAGGTTTAAAATCGTTTAAGTCAGTATTGGCGATGGAAGAAGAAGCTAGTACAGACAGCAAACATACAGTAGTTAGCCAAAGCACCAGTATTGGACAAATCAAAGACTTCACCAAAGCCATGGCCATAGGTGCCCTCGCCGAATTTGCTGAGAGTAAAAGCACACAGACTGAAAAAATGGCTGTAACTCGAGACTTTGACTTGCACAAGTTTGAGCTTACTTTTAAACTGCCCAATAAAATTCTATTCGATATTTTCTTTGAAATAAAACAGGAACTGACTGATTTCCTAAGAAAAAAACTACACAATTCTGAGATTCAGATTGAGGCCATCATAACAGCAGAAGAAACCAAAGCCAAACCCCGTACAGAGCAAGAGAAATTTGAGTCTATGGCTGAAAAAAACCCAGCCATTTGGAAGTTAAAAGAAGTTCTAGGTCTTGATTTGTTGTTCTGATTTAGGAGTAACACTTTCGATTACATTTGATTTCTTTTTTGACTTAATGTCAGGAAATAAATACTCCGGATGTTATCTTTGCAAAAAAATCATAAAAGCATGTCATTAAGAATCGCTATCGGTGGAGATCACGCAGGTTTCGAATATAAACAACTAATTTTGAAGTGGTTACAAGAAGAAAACTTTCAAACCGCTGACTTCGGACCATATACAGCCGAATCAATAGACTATCCAGAAACCGCTCATCCTTTGGCCCAAGCTATTGAAGACGGCAAATATGACCTTGGTATTTTAATCTGTGGAAGCGGAAATGGCGTATGTATGACAGCCAACAAACATCAGGGCATTCGAGCCGGATTGGCTTGGAATATGGAGGTAGTAAAACTTATCAGAATGCACAATGATGCCAATGTAATGTGTCTACCTGCACGCTTCATATCGCCAGAAGAAGCCCTCGATTTTGCAAAGACTTTTATCGCAACGCCCTTCGAAGGCGGTAGACATGCAGTGAGAGTTGGAAAAATTTCGTGCTGATAAGTAACTTATTCAGAAGCAATTGGAATGATATTTGTAGATTTTTTACTGGGAAACACAATATTTTGAGTTTTTTTGGTTTGCAAGGCAACCTTTTAACAAAAAATAACGTCTAATACATAAAACAATAGAATTTTTTATTATACTTTTGTTTAAAATAAAATAATATAGATAAACATTTACATCGTTGAACATACTTTCTAAAATATCAACTGCACTTTTTGTAGCCATTTTGGCCACAAGTTTTGCTTTTGCTCAGAAAGATGAGTCACGTTTAAATATTGGTCAAAATCCAAAAAAGACCTTTGTTGCCAATAACTTGTTGACCAAGAACAATAATCTATCGAAAGGAATCTCTTTCAATTCAAAAAACAACTACACTCAATTCTACCGAGATATACTGATTACTAACAGTAAGAAAAACACTGACAGTAAATCTGTAGCCAATGTAGCTCAAGAAACTGGGTCGGATAAAGTACGAGTTTCAAATATTTATCCAAACCCAGCCAACGATTTTGCCTACATAGATTACACTGTGTCTGGTAATTTCATTACAGCCAATGTTACGTTTTTTAACCTTCTGGGTAAACAAGTAGCTGATTATCCGTTGAATAAATACAATGATAAGCTGAAAGTTCAAACCTCTTCTTGGGAGTCAGGTATTTACATGTACCAACTCATCATAGACGGCAAAAAAATAGCTACCAAAAAGCTTCTAGTTAGACACAATTAATCTTTATTTCTTCTTTATTCAATTTTTCCCTTTCTTAAGCGTTTTATTGCCAATAGAATTCGTAGTTTTGTAAAATGAAATTATTACACGTGAGATATTTTGTATTCGTACTTGCTCTTAGCTTAATCCAACTTTCTTGTTCGAAAAAATTCAATAAATTACAGAAAAAAGGTACTTTAGACGAAAAATATAAGGCGGCAATTGAGTATTATCAGAACGCCGACTACTACAAGGCAGGAGTATTACTTGAAGAAATCACCCCTCTACTTAAAGGTGACAGCACCTCCGAAAGGGCCCAATTTTACAATGCCTATTGTAACTATTACCAGAGTAACTACCAAATGAGTAGCTATCTTTTCAAGACCTTCTACTCTACTTACAACAACAGCGACTTTGCAGAGGAGGCCTATTATATGTATGCTTATTCGATGTATAAGGACGCACCACCCCACAATTTAGACCAAACCAATACTTTAACGGCCATTGACGCTCTTCAGACATTCATAAACACCTACCCTGATAGCAAATATGCCACAAAATGTGCTCAAGACTTGAGTGACCTCCGCAATAGATTGGAGATGAAAGCTTACGAAAAAGCTAAATTATACTTTAAAACTCGCGAACCGTCATTTTTGGGTAGAAGCAATTACAAAGCCACGGTGGTGAGTGTTGAAAACTTCAGAAAAGACTTTCCAGACTCCAAATACAACGAGGAACTCAGCTATTTGCAGATATTGGCCCAACAGGAACTTTCTGATGTCAGTTATTACTCAAAACAAAAGGAAAGATACAACGAAGCCATTAGTCTTCACGAAAAGTTTATCGACAAATATCCGAACTCGAAATATTTGAAAGAGCTTGAAAAAATATACGAAAAATCACTGAAAGGACTTGAGAAAGTAGTGAAGCTGGAAAAAGAGATAGAAGAAGCAAAAAAACAAGCTGAAAAAGAGAAATCTTGAGCACTTTTGCTTATTATTCAATAATTTAAATTACTTTTGCACCTCGAAAATTAAATTTTAAAAATATATACCATGGCAGTAAACGCATCAATAGTAACACGTGACACTGACGTATTAGCTTCAAAAACTGGAAACGTTTATGAATCGGTTTTTGTGGTTTCAAAGAGAGCACAACAAATTGCTATCAAAACCAAAGAAGAATTAACGCAAAAATTGAGCGAATTTGCTTCTAGTGTAGACAATTTGGAAGAAATATTCGAAAACAGAGAGCAAATTGAAATATCAAAGTTCTACGAAAGACAACCAAAACCTACAAGCGTGGCTTTGGAAGAGTTTCTTGGAGACCAGTTGGTAGTAAAGTATAGAGAAACAGAAGAGTCTCTATAATTTTCATAAAAAAGCATTTAGAAACCACTGAGCGAACTCAGTGGTTTTTTTTATGCCCAAATTCTTAATAATGCCTCATTTTAGAATATATTTGTCAGAAAAACAACCATTGACCATGTTCAAAAAAATCAGTCTTTTGTTCCTAGTATTTCATACTTGCTTTCAACTTTTTTCTCAACAAAACACCATTCTTGTCTTTTCTAAAACCGCCGGATTTCGGCATGAGTCCATTAACGAAGGTAAAGCTTTCTTTCAAAATCTTGCCAAAACGGAAGGTTATCAAATAGAGCTCAGCGAAAACTCCGACGATTTTAACGAATCGAATCTGAAAAAATACAATGCGGTAGTTTTTCTCAATACCACCGGAGATATCCTCAATCCGGCCCAACAGGCAGACTTTGAAAGATACATCCAAGCTGGGGGCGGTTATTTGGGAATTCATGCCGCATCTGATACCGAATACACTTGGCCATGGTACAACGACCTCATGGGAGGGTATTTTGCAGGTCATCCTGGCAAAAATGTATCCAACGTACAAAAAGCCAAAATGATAGTGATAGACAAATCACATTCTTCTACGTCACATTTACCGGAAACCTTCGAGCGTGCCGATGAATTTTATGATTTCAAGTCACTAAAAACAGATTTATTAAAATTTTTAGTAAAAGTTGACGAAACCTCCTACAAGGAAGGCAAAATGGGCGACTTTCACCCAATGTCTTGGTACCACGAATTTGATGGCGGAAAGTCCTTCTATACGAATTTTGGCCATACTCCAGAAACTTTCTCCGAACCACTTATGACCAAGCACATTAGCGAAGGCCTAAAATGGGTTTGGGCTAAGAAATTAGACTACAGCAAAGCAAAAACAAAAAGGGCTCCTGAAGAAAACAGATTTATCAAAACTACTCTGGTTAAAAACCTAGACGAACCTACTGAACTGGCAGTTATGCCCAATGGCAAAGTGTTATTTGTAGAAAGAAAAGGTGCTATAAAACTTTGGAATCCTAAAACGAATACCACAAAATTGGCCGGCCAACTCAATGTTTACAAAAAATTTGAATATGGACTGATGGGTGTTGGATTAGACCCAGATTTTGCCAAAAACAATTGGGTGTATTTCTATTATTCACCAGATACGGATCAGCACAAAGATAATTTCCTTTCTAGGTTTACCTACGACCAAATCTCAGATACAGTGTTATACAATACTGAAAAAGTATTGCTGAGAGTTCCTGTAAAGAGAGATGAATGCTGCCATACCGGAGGTTCAATAGACTGGGACTCGAAAGGCAACCTGTTTCTTTCAACAGGTGACGACACCAATCCATTTGCTTCTGATGGCTATGCCCCTATTGACTTTAGAGAAGGCCGCCAAGGATGGGATGCATTGCATACCTCAGGAAATACCAATGACCTAAGAGGAAAAATACTTAGAATTCATCCTGAGGCAGACGGAACGTATACCATTCCGAAAGGCAATTTATTTCCGAAAGGTATGGACAAAACTAAGCCAGAAATTTATGTGATGGGAAACAGAAATCCCTACCGAATAGCAGTAGACAAAAAAACAGACTTTCTTTATTGGGGAGAAATAGGTCCTGATGCAGGAAAGTCGAACCCCGACAGGGGCCCTGAGGGCTATGTGGAATTTAACCAAGCCAAAAAACCAGGATTCTTTGGTTGGCCTATTTTTGCGGGAAATAATACGCCTTATAGGGCTTATGACTTCGAAACCAAAAAATCAGGTGAGCTTTTTGATCCTCAAAAACCACTAAATTTATCGTCTCACAACACCGGGCTTACCAATCTCCCCCCTACTCAAAAGCCGATGATCTGGTATGGATATGGCGATTCGAAAGAATTTCCATTGATGGGCAAAGGCGGAGCCAATCCTATGGGTGGCCCAGTTTACCATTCAGAAGAATACGAGAATTCCTTAGGTAAATTTCCAGAATATTACGACAATAAGTTTTTCGCTTACGAATGGATGCGTGATTGGATCATAACGGTTTCTATGGACAAAGACGGTAATTATACTGGCATGGAGCGGTTTATGCCCAACACCAAGTTCTATCATCCTATGGACATGGCATTCGGCAAAGACGGTGTGCTTTATACACTTGAGTATGGCATGAATTGGTTTGCTCAGAATGAAGAAGCTCAACTTTCTAGAATAGAATTTAATGCAGGAAATAGAAAGCCATTGGTTAAAATTGCGGCTAACATTATTGAAGGAGCTACGCCTTTGTCGGTGAAATTCAATTCTGAAGGAACTGTAGACTACGACAATGACAAAATAAGTTACGACTGGTCTTTTGGGAAGGGCATTGCAAACTCGAAATTGGCAAATCCAAATGTTGTTTTCACAAAACCTGGGATTTATGAGGTAAAATTAACAGTAACGGATGCAGCTGGAAATCAAGCCTTTGAAACCATAAAAATCAAGGCTGGAAATGCCGTTCCTGTTGTTGATATTAAACTGAAGTCCAATAAATCGTTCGTTCTTGGTGAAAATATCGACTACGAGGTTACGGTGGTGGACAAAGAAGACGGCTCATTAATAAAAGGCATAAATCCTGAAGATGTAATGGTAACCATCAACTACCTTGAAGGGTATGACAAAACTGTGCTTGAGCAAGGACATAAATCCAACGAGTCATTTATGATCGGAAAAAGACATATAGAAAAGAGCGATTGTGCGGCCTGTCATGCCAAAGATAAAAAATCCATTGGGCCGTCGTATTTCGATATAGCCGGAAAATATACCAAAAATGCCGAAAATACCACCAAACTAGCAAACAAAATAATAAATGGTGGCGGTGGAGTTTGGGGAGAACAAGCCATGGCAGCTCATCCGCAGTTAAGTCAGAATGAGGCAAAGGAAATTGTGGAGTACATATTGTCTATCAAAGACCCTAAAATATCTTCAAAGCCGATTTCTGGGACCTATTCGGCGATAGAGCATAAAACAAAGAAAGAAGGCAACTATATTATCCAAGCCTCTTACACCGACAAGGGCGGAAAAAGTATTGGCTCCATTACCAGTTCAAAAACCGTAATTTTAAAGACGCCTATAGTAAATGTACAAGCCTACGACAAAACTGAAAACACCCAAAAATTCAGCGTGGCACCTATTGGAGAAATATTGGTGGCCAATCACAATTCTTGGGCTCTATATGAGAAAATTGACCTTAATGGTATTGGTAAAATAGTAATTTCGGCATTCGCCCAGAAAGGTCAATCTGTTGGGGGAAAAATAGAAATAAGGCTTGGAAGCTCCACAGGCCAACTTTTGGGTGAAATGACTATCCCTGAGGTAAATATGACACCTCAGGAAATATCGATTAATTCAACAAATAGAAAACCCGAAGACTTGGTGTTGGTTTTCAAAAATGATAAGGCCGAAGGAAAGCCACTCTTTGGATTAACCAAGATAGAGTTTAAAAAGTAAGTACCCGATTTGGCGATCTAAAAAACCTTTGCTAATTTTAGTGAAGGTTTTTTTTTAATATTCACATGAAACGACTACTGAACTCCATTCGAGAACAATTCGAACTTACACACAACGAAGCTAAAAGTGCTTTGATTTTTTTTATAATTATTCTCGTAAACTTGCTCCTTTACTATTCTTATTCGGCATATACGGTAAATAAACAAGCCGATATCTTGATCGAGGATTATGGAAAAACCGTACTTCCAGACAAAGATGAACGAAGTAACAATTGGGTGGACTATGGCTCAGCCAAAAAGTTTGACCGCAAAATAGAAAGATTCAGTTTTGATCCAAACACAGCCACTGCAGAGCAATTTACCCGACTTGGATTTCCGAAATACCTCTCAAAAACCATTATAAATTACAGAACCAAAGGTGGCAAATTCAAGTACAAAGAAGATTTGCTAAAAATATATACTTTGAAACCTGAGCTTTATGCCGATATTGAAAACTTGGTAACTTTACCTTCTAAACTTGACAAAAAGACCACAGATTTTGATGAACAAAGAGTCTTTAATGAAGCCAAACCAGCCTTCGTTCCAAAGAAAAATATCAGCATCGCCAAATTTGATATTAACACGGCTGATACTACCCAGTTAATGCAAATTAAAGGTATCGGAAAAGTTTTTGCCAATCGCATTATAAAATATCGTGATATTCTGGGCGGATTTCATTCTATCGATCAAGTTGGTGAAACGTATGGTATTGACCCCCTTGTTATTCCTGAATTAAAAAAATATGCAAGTTTATCTGGCCAAGTTAAAAAAATAAAAATCAACCAGCTGGACAATTTTCGGCATCCATATTTGAAATTTAACCAAATTAAGGTCATTGCGGCCTACCGCAAGCAGCATGGCAATTTCAAAAGTGCCGAAGATTTGAAGCAAATTAAGATACTCGATGAGGCCACCATAAGCAAAATAGAACCATATTTGGAATTCTGATAAAAATCCTTGGATAAACCTGCCAGAACGGATAAAAACTAGGTGATTATCGCTCAGTTAAATTTTACTAACATTTTAGTTTTTGTGAGAAAATAATATATTTTTGTAAAAAATCGAGTGTCAAAAAAACAAATATAATGAACAGAATAAACTTGTCGTCTGGGTCAAAATGGGAAAATATCGTTGGCTACAGCAGGGCTGTAAAAATCGGTAATACCATAGAAGTGAGTGGAACTGTATCTACGGATCACAGTGGCGAAATAGTAGGCGAAGGAGATGAATACCTTCAGACGAAATTTATCCTTATGAAACTCGAAAACACCCTCGGGCAACTTGGAGCTAAACTAGAAAATGTTGTGAGAACCAGAATTTTCTGTACCAATATCAAAAACTGGGAAAAAATAGGCAAAGCTCATGGTGAGATTTTCGGAGAAATAAAGCCCGTAACAAGCATGATAGAAATATCAAAACTCATAGACGACAAGTACCTGATAGAAATAGAGGCCACGGCGGTAATTTAATCTACCAAATCGTTTTTGATAGCAAAAGCAACAAGCTTTGCGGTGTTATTAACGCCTAACTTTTCCATTATTCTAAGTCTGTGTCCTTCTACCGTTCTCGGACTAATACACATTTTATCGCCGATTTCAGTAGTTGTGAGACCCTCACATATATGTTTTAGAACCTCCAACTCCCTGGTAGATAAGTCAGTTTTATAATTGAATATTTTGGTGGCTTGAATGTTTTTATTCATTTTACGGAGCATTACCCGGCTCACAAAATCTGAGAAATACACACCCGAATCGTGCACCTTTTTTATGGCCTGAATCACCTCGTCTGTGTCAGTATCTTTCAATAGGTATCCATTGGCACCAATTTCCATTAGATGAAGAATAAACTGGTCTTCATCGTGCATAGAAAGTATAATAATTTTGATTTCCTCATTTTTTTCTCTCAAAAGCTTGGTAGTGGCTATGCCGTCCAATTCTGGCATTTGAATGTCCAGAAGTACCACTTCTACGGTCTCCAACAAGGGATGCTCCAGAAATTCTTTGCCGTTGACAGCCTCAAAAAGCACTTCTAAATCCTCGCTTTGCTGAAGTATTGACAACAAACCCTTCCTAAAAAGTTTGTGATCGTCTACTAGGGCTATTTTAATTTTTTTCATGGCAATCGTTTATTTCTATTTCAAATCTAGCTCCTTTTTCTGGATTTAGAATTTTTAAGCTTCCATTGATGATGGAAAGTCTACTTTCAATATTTCTAATGCCCAAGCCAGTACTCGGGTTACTAAGCACATCTTCCTTTACAAATCCGATTCCATTGTCAGCAAAAATCAAGTTTAAGGTTTTGTTTTCAAAATTAATTATCAGGTCTATTTTGGTGGCTTCCGAATGCTTGAGTGCATTGTTGGAAAGTTCTTGAATAACTCTGAAAACAGAAAGCTCAACTTTGGGTGTGAATCGTGTTTTTTCTGAAATGTTTTTGTGTAAAAACTTAAACTCGATATCAGAATTCTTTTCGATTTTTCGGAAGAATTCGTCAATGGCATGAATAAGTCCAAAGTTTTCAAGCGTTTGAGGCACCAAATCCTTCGAGATACTTCTGACGAGTCCAATAGATTCGTCAATAAGTTCTTTGTTATTGTTAACCAGTTTTTTAATGGACTCGTCGTCCACTTCTTTTTTTACCAATTGGTTATTGCCCATTTTGAGAACCGAGAGCAAAGCTCCAACCTCATCATGTAAATCCTTCGCCAATCGTCTTCGTTCAATCTCTTGAACTTCCATAGAGTTTTCAAGTAATTTCCGCTGAAAATCCATCTCTATGGCCTGTTTTTCTTCATTTTGTTTGATTTCCAAACTAAACTGCTTTCTCTGATAATAAACCACGAAAACAATAAATGCCAATATGAAAAATATCAAAATTGCAGTTCCCAAAAGCAAATATGTTTCAACAGAAACTTTCATTTACGTATAATTTGGGCGTTCTTTTTCAAATTTAAGAAACCAACAGCGAAAAGGACAAACATTACCGAGGTCAGATATTCTAAAATACTTCTGAAAAGAAAATAGGTAGGCCCCTTAATATCTGAGGTAATTGAAAACTGAAAAAAGAAATATATCAATAAAGTACTAAAACAATAGAAAAGTATACCCGTATTGAACCAAAAAAAGGGGTAAATCAAAAGATCCCGAATTTTTGGATAATCGATTAACCTTACAAAATACCACACAGCAACCGAACCCAAAAGCAACACATTGATCCAATTAAATTTACCTTTTTCAATCACACCAAATAACTGTAAGACTAAAGCTAGGCTCATTATTATCAAATAGCTATATAGAATAACTCTATCCGACTTACGTTTCAGCCCAACGAAATATATAGTTAGCAAAAAAATATTAACTGCAAAAATCTTAGTGTCATTATAGAGTAAATTATTAATATCCAGAGCAGTAGTTATCCATGTCGGAATATCTGTTAGGATAAAAAAAACGACGAACCAAAAGATAATCCTTGAAGATTTGGAGGAATGTTTCCAAGTAATAATTCCAAGAATTAAAGGTAAGAATGGAACTAAGCTGCCCACTGCATATTCAGGATAAGTGGTTCCTATTCTAATAATCTCATTAACTATTTCTTTCAATTGCATACATTGGGACATCCTGGTCCATTTGATAAATAAGGTCTATTAGGGTCTTTTAATCCCGTTGAGTCTGTTGCTAAGTTTTTGAGGTTTTCATCTGCTCCAATTAATACCAAATTTGGAGTTTTTTCATCCTCTAAACCAAAAATAATTTTTATTCCTACACAATCTTCATTCTTTAGTATTTGTAAAAGGTGGTCTTTTCCAAAAAACTGTGAACGGACAGGATCATCTTCTTTAAAGGCTCTTTTCCTAAACTCCAAGTGTTTTGTTTGTTTAGCTACAGCCTCAGACAGGGTTATGAATTCACCTGAAGTTGAACTTACTTTTCCTTTGTTGTCTTTTGTTCCCATGTTGAAAAATTTTTGTTTTGTTATTAGTAAATCTAAACTTAAAAAAATACATCTCCAAACAGTTAAAAAGTTTATCTGTTTTTAATTACCTAATAATCAATATCCTATGAGATACCTAAGACACAAAACACGTAAAAACCCCTGATAAAACTAGTACAATTACGTTCCCTAAAATCAGTTACATTCGCTTAATATTGAATACAAATTTTGCCCCTCAAATACATTTTCTGTTATTTGCATAAAATTACAAAAGATGAAGAAATACGAAGGTAATATCGTCAACATTTTTGATAACACCATATTCTTTGGCGAAATCACGGTTTTCGAGGGCCGCATTTTTAATCTCGTAAAAATCAAGGAAGAGATGGCTGATGCTCCTTATTTCCTCCCAGGATTTGTGGACGCACACGTACATATCGAAAGTTCGATGTTGGTACCCAGTCAATTCGGTAAAATGGCGGTGGTTCATGGCACAATTGGCACGGTGTCTGACCCACACGAAATAGCCAACGTATTGGGAGTCAAAGGGGTAGAATTCATGATACAAAACGGAGAAACGATACCTTTCAAATTTTGCTTTGGAGCACCATCATGTGTACCGGCTACTGAGTTCGAAACCGCCGGGGCTCAGATTAGCACTTCTGATATCGACCGTCTTTTAGCCAATCCAAAGATTGGTTATCTGGCTGAAATGATGAATTTCCCGGGAGTTATTTATGAAAATGAAGAAGTATTAGCGAAAATAGAGCTTTCAAAAAAATACAACAAACCAATAGATGGTCATGCTCCCGGTTTAAGGGGAGAACAGGCCGCCAAGTACTTTTCCTACGGCATCAGCACCGACCACGAGTGTTTCACGCACGACGAAGCGAAAGAAAAACTTGAATTGGGAGTAAAAATATTGATTCGTGAAGGCAGTGCCGCCAAAAACTTTGAGGCACTTATTCCACTGGCCAATGAACATTCGGCACAAATGATGTTTTGCTCAGACGACAAACACCCTGATGATTTGGTGGAAGGTCACATAAATTTATTGGTTAAAAGAGCTGTAGAAGGTGGACTCGATGTTTTCAAAGCTTTGCGGATGGCTTCGCTCAATCCAGTGAGACATTATGACCTGAACATTGGCCTATTGAGAGAAGGCGAGCCCGCAGACTTTATTGAGGTCAATAACCTGAAAGACTTCAAAGTTATTTCGACTTATATCGATGGGAATTTGGTGGCAAGCAAAGGCCAGTCCTTCATTGAAGATATCAAAGCAGAAAAAGTAAATAATTTCAATGCCAAGGCCATAAAAGCAGATTCTATTGCCTTAACTATACCTAAGGATAAAAATCACATCAAAACTATAAAAGTAAATGACGGTCAACTGATTACAGATTCGTTTTTGTTTGAATTGAAAGAAAACACTCAGGCCTATTTGACTCAAAACGACATTCTGAAATTGGTGGTGTACAATCGTTATACCGAGGCCAGTCCATCTGTGGCATTTATTAACGGTTTTGGAATTCAAAACGGAGCGATAGCCTCATCTGTCGCTCATGATTCGCACAATATTATAGCAGTTGGAACCAGCGATGAAGATATTGCTGAGGCTATAAATCTGATAGTTAGAGAGAAAGGTGGAGTTTCTGTAGTTGCTCAAGACAAAATGGGTGTGCTTCCATTGCCTATTGCAGGCCTGATGAGTGATAAAAACGGGTATGATGTGGCCAATGACTATACCCAAATAGACCGATTTGCAAAAACACATCTGGCCTGCAGTTTGAAGTCGCCATTTATGAGTTTATCATTTATGGCATTGCTGGTTATTCCGTCTCTGAAATTATCTGACAAAGGTCTTTTTGATGGAAATACTTTTGAGTTTACCAATATTTTTGAATAAAAAAGAGACTCAATTTGAAGGTTGAGTCTCTTTCCTGTTTCTATTCATATCAATTTCTTCCGCTTCCACCTACTGCACCAGCTTCATTCTGACGGGCTTCTTGCATAGGATTTGGCACCGCCCTTTGGCTCTGCTGCTTCATAAGTTGAAACTTCGTCGGTTGTTCGGGCTCTTTCGGAAATACATTATCAGAACTATCCACGTCAGGTAGTTCAAAATAAGGATCGAGTTTAAACTTGGCCACTTTTTTCGTGGTAGTAATGGTTTTCTTAATTTCTTTGTTGTTCAGCCTCCATATTTCTACAGGGAACCTAAAGTCTTCAGTTGTACCATCTTCATATTGGGCCTGTACAATCAATGGCATTACCAGACCGCCCTTGTTCTTGATTTTCAGTACATAAAACTGCTTTTTATCTTCTATCCATTTTCTTTCTTCGGGTGTCAAAGACTCCAAATACTTTTGATATTTGGCTTTATCAGCCTCTGTTACCTTCATCGGATCATAATTATTGTAGAAATCCTTCATACTCGGATCTGCTTCTACCACAGACTGTGGAATATCCTTTTCATTCCTCATATTGCTCAAGGTCTTCTTCTTAGCCTCCGCAGTGGTTTTTGCCAAAGCTTTGGTTTCTTCAGGATTCTGTGAATCCACTTGCAGCCATTCAACTTCGGCAATTCCTTGGTCGAGGGCATCTACACCATAAAACCAGCCTTTCCAAAACCAATCCAAATCTACCGCAGATGCATCCTCCATGGTTCTGAAAAAATCAGCTGGAGTCGGGTGTTTAAATGCCCAACGACGGGCATATTCTTTAAAGGCATAATCAAAGAGTTCTCTGCCCATTATAGTTTCTCTAAGTATATTCAGACCAGTGGCTGGTTTAGAGTAGGCATTCGGCCCGAAAGTACCTGGCAGAATATTGTCGCTACTCGACATGATAGAGTTCTGTTTGGTAGGATCCAGCTTCATGTAAGGTACAATGTGCTGAGGTTCAATACCGTCCGCCGGAAAATCTCTGTCCCATTCTCTGCAAACTATACCCTCTAAAAAACTGTTTAAGCCTTCGTCCATCCAAGACCACTGTCTTTCGTCAGAGTTGACGATCATCGGGAAGAAATTATGACCCACCTCATGAATAATTACCAAAATTAGAAAGTTTTTGGTGGCTTCAGAATAAGTACCGTCTGCTTGTGGGCGGGCACCATTAAAGCTCATCATAGGGTATTCCATGCCGCCCACCGGCCCGTGAACAGAGTATGCTACTGGGTAAGGATAGGCAATGGTTCGTTTTGAATATTGGGTAAGCGTATGTGCCACAAGTCTGGTAGAATATTGTCCCCAAAGCGGATTGCCTTCTTTTGGGTAAAGCGACATAGCCCAGACTTTTTTGCCTTCAACGTCTACTTTCATAGCATCCCAAATAAATTTCCTAGAAGCCGCAAATGCAAAATCTCGAACATTTTTTGCAGCATAAATCCAAGTCTTTTTACCTGTTGGTTTATTTTTTTCGGCCATTTCAGCCTCATTTTGATTCACAATCAGAACAGGTGTCGCCGAATTTTCGGCCTGAGCCAACCTAGAAACCTGAGTTGCTGAAAGTACCTCCTTCTGGTTTTGCAGCTCGCCAGTGGCACCAACTACCATGTCATTTGGAACGGTTATGGCCACTCTATAGTCACCAAAAACCAAAGCAAACTCTCCTTGGCCTAGGAATTGTTTATTCTGCCAGCCGGTTACGTCGTCATATACACACATCCGTGGAAACCACTGGGCCATTTCGTAAAGATAATTGCCATCTTTCTCGAAATACTCGTAGCCACTTCTTGCCCTTTGGGCGTTGGCGTCTACAATATTGAAACTCCAGTCAACATTGAAAACAAAATTTTGTCCCTTCAGCAAAGGTGCCGGCAAATCTACACGCATCATCGTTCCGTTGATTGTAAATTTGAGTTTGTTCCCCAATTTGTCCGTTACCTTTTCTATCAAATAGCCATAATCTTTGTCGGTTTTGTCGCTCAACCCTCTTAATGCACCACCACTAGCCCCTCTTTCATGGCTGATAGAAGTTTGGCGGGTAAGTCTGGCATCAGATTTTTCATTGAAATTGTTCTGGTCCAGTTGAAGCCACAAGTAAGTAAGAGCATCTGGAGAAACATTGTAATAAGTAATTTTCTCTGTTGCCGTTATCCTTTGCTTGTCGTCATCGAGTTCCACTTTTATGTCATAATCAGCCTTTTGTTGCCAATATTCCTTACCGGGAGCTCCGCTGGCTGTTCTGTAAGTATTGGGCGTTGGAAGTGTCGTGCCCATCTGCTCAAAGAGCGAGTTGGCATTGTAGTTTGTTGGTTGCTGAGCGTAAGCCCAAACTCCCGAAAGCAGGAGCAGAAGTGTTTTTTTCATTTGTTTTAGTTTAAAAAATCCATTTATCAATTATCAAGTGTACGGTTATGCCGGCTACCAAAGCCGACACCACCAAGTTGAGTTCTCGTTTTTTTACATTTATAATATTTATAAAAATAAAGCTAATGAGCATAAAAAGAAAAACTATCAGAATTTGGCCAATTTCGAGACCTATATTAAACGCAAATAGTTCAGAAACAATATTGGCAGATTGCCCTAAGAGACTTTTAAGATAATTAGAAAAACCTAATCCATGGATCAACCCAAAAAATAAGGTAAACATATATCGCAAATAAGGAGGCGGCCCTTTTCGTAAAACTGACTCAGAATTTTTTATGGAAAAATTATTAATGGCGGTTATAAAAATGGTGCAGGGAATCAAGAATTCGATCAAAGCGGAATCGACAGAAACTACTTTGGTGACCGAAAGTGCGAGGGTAATAGAATGACCGATGGTAAAGAAAGTAACAACCCAGAGCAATTGTCGCCAATGATCGAGACTGTAAACAGCACAAAGTGCCACAATAAACAGCATGTGGTCATATCCACCGAGATCGGTAATATGCTCATAACCAAGCTGAAAGTAAGTAAAAAAAGCATTCATTTATTTATAGGGTTTATTAAAATTCTAAAGCACGGCACCAAGACAAATGCCACCAACTATAATGAGATAGCTTGGAATTTTTTCAGTATATAGTACGGCCAAAGTTATCAAAACAGTCAAGATATTTATGGGGTTGGTCACCATGGGTTGAAACAAAGAAATACCTGCAGCTAGAGTAAGACCAGTAGACGTAGCATTAATCCCTTCCAAAGAAGCCCTGATTCCCCTAAATTGTTTGAGCTGTTCCCAAAATCTAATCACAAAAAATATCATAAAAATACCGGGCAGAAATATCCCTGTTGAAGCCACCACCGAGCCCAAAATCTGGCCGCTAAGTCCCCAACTTCGCATAGAAAGCGACCCCACATAAGACGAAATAGAAAATGTAGGCCCGGGCACCATCTCGGCCAAAGCTATACCTGAAAGAAACTCGTCGGCCGTGAGATATTTTTTAAACTCCACAAACTCGTTGAACAACAATGGTTTGAGTATATGCCCACCACCAAAAGCAAAACTGCCATTTCGATAAAAATTCTCAAAAAGCCGCACTGGAAGCGACTTGGTAAACGAACCTACGAAAATAACCAAGGCAAAAACTCCCGCCCAAAGTAAGAAATTAGACCATTGAATTTTGATGGGCCTGCGTTCCATTTTGGCCTGTTTGCGGTATTTTGAAGAAGCCACCAATCCACCAAACAGAATCAAGAACGGTGTAAGATAGGGCGATGGAAAAATAAAACCCAATGTTGCCGCCAACAGCATCAACCAAACGGAGGTTTTGGTGGTAATTACTTTTCTACCAATTACATAGGCCGCAAAAAATATAAATGCGATTCCCATGGGCTTGATAAATTGGGTAAGCCTAATCAAAGTGCTTTTTTCAAAAAAAGAAACACCCAAAGCAGTAATACCCATAAAAACCGTAGCTGGCAAAATCCAAATCAATAAAGTCAGGTAAGAAAGCTTAGCACCACCTAGTTTAAAGCCTATGGCAGTGATGGTCTGTGTAGAAGTGGGCCCTGGGAGGAGTTGGCAGAGCGACTGCATTTCCATCAGTTCTTCCTCGGTAATATATCGGTGTTGAAGAACCAATCTTTTGATAAACATAGCCAAATGTGCCTGCGGCCCGCCAAAACAAGTCAATGAAAGAATCAAAACATCTTTCAGAAATATTATGTATCTTATTTTTTTGGTCTCCAAGGTTTAATTGATCGGGGCTAAGGCAAGTTCTAGAATTATCGATGAAGTAGTGCAAAAAGTAGCAAAAAAGGCACGAGAGTAGGTCTCGTGCCTCAAACCAACTAAACTGTCTTTAAGTTTTTCTCCACTTTGTCCCAGTTTACGATATTCCAAAATGCCTTTATATAGTCTGCTCTTTTGTTTTGATATTTCAGATAGTAGGCGTGCTCCCAAACATCCAAACCAAGAATCGGAGTTCCCTTAACCTCCGCCACATCCATAAGCGGGTTGTCTTGGTTGGGCGTCGAACAAATCTTTAGTTTGTTATCCTGAACAATCAACCAGGCCCACCCAGAACCAAATCTGCTGGTAGCAGCGGCATTAAAGTCCGACTGCATTTTTTCTAAACTACCAAAATCTCGGTTTATCATAGACATCAGAGTATCAGAGGGAGCGGTTGCTTTCGGCGAAAGTATCTCCCAAAAAAATGAATGATTCCAGTGTCCGCCACCGTTATTTCTGATTGCCACAGATGACTTACTGATGTTTTTTATGATATCAACCAAAGGCGTAAATTCATTTGGTGTACCTACCACGGCTTTGTTGAGATTGGTTACATAAGCTTGATGATGCTTGCTGTGGTGAATTTCCATAGTTTGGGCATCTATAAAAGGCTCCAGTGCATTGTAGGCATACGGCAATGCAGGCAAAGAAAATGGGTCTGCTGCCGAAAAAATAGCATTTGAAGAGTTTGCTATGGCCTTAGAGCCAATTAAACCTAGAAACAATGAAGAAACGAAATTTTTCCTTGTCATTATTAAAAAATTAAGATTTTGAGACCTCAATTTAAAAAAAATATGAAAATGAAAATTGAAATGACCTATTAAAGTTTTGAAAACTTAGCCAAAGTATGAATTTAGCGATGAACCAGAAAAATTTGACATCTGTTTGCCATCCAAAAAAATCTTTAAAACTCTATTCTACTCAGAATACTTCTGCCCAGTGTGATTTCATCGGTGTATTCCAAATCTCCCCCAATGGGTATACCTCTGGCTATTGTACTTACTTTTACAGGCAAATCTCTGAGTTTTTTTCTAATATAAAAGGCCGTAGTATCGCCTTCCATGGTAGGGCTCAGTGCTAAAATTATTTCCTTTATTTCTGGATTGTTTTGGATTCTGGTTAACAAACTTTCAATATTAAGATCCTGTGGACCAATGCCTTGTATCGGTGAAATTATACCGCCCAAAACATGATACTTGCCTTGGAACTGACTTGTATTTTCTATTGCCAACACGTCTTTGGAATCTTGTACAACAGCCAAAATAGCATCATCTCTTCGGTGTGAACCACAAATTTGACAAATTTCGGCATCGGAGATATTATGACACCTTACGCAGTAGGTAGTTTTTTCTACCAAATTTATCAAGGAATTGCTCAGATTGTGTGCTTGTGTCTTTTCGGATTTCAGTAAATGCAATGCAAGCCTCAAAGCCGACTTCTTGCCTATCCCAGGCAACTTAGAAATCTCATTTACAGCATCTTCTATTAATTTGGAGGGATAGTTCAAGCTTATTTTCTGTTTATCTTAGTAATATTTCAGCGGAAATTCCTCTTTGGCAAATGGCGTTTCTAATAGGCTTAAGTTCGTCAAAATCCCCATTTTTTACGGCACATTTACCTTTAAAATGTATAATCAGCGTACACTGCTCCGCTTGCTCTTGAGAATGCTCACAAACATCAATGAGCGTATCAATCACATGGTCGAAAGTATTGACTTCGTCATTGAAAACAACTATAGAATAGAGTTTTACGTCATCAACAACAACTTCGTCTTCAATCAAAACCTCAACATCTGTCTGGGGGGCGAACTTCATAGATATACTGCCTTATGATTTTTTTACAAATTTATCAGGTTTTTGAAAAACTAAGAGCTATTTCGACACAAATTATTCAAAACACAAACCGAAATGGAGCAATCAAGGCCTCATTTACCTAAAAAAAACTTTTGCACCTCAAATTTTAATTTTTTTAATTCATATTTGTCAAAATTTTTCTAAAAACCCTTTTCTATGACGCCTTACTTAGCACTTGGAATTTTGTTCGTATATTTTCTTATTCTCATCCTTATTTCCATAAAAACCTCTAAAGGAGCCGATTCTAATTCGTTTTTTACAGCAAACAAATCCGTGCCTTGGTGGCTGGTGGCATTCGGTATGATTGGCACCAGTATATCGGGGGTCACATTTGTATCTGTTCCAGGAGCGGTTGGTACCAAATTCTTCTCCTATTTTCAAATGGTGCTTGGCTTCACAGCGGGTTATGTTTTCATTGGCACTGTTTTAATGCCTTTGTATTATAGACTCAACCTCATTTCGATATATGGTTACCTCAAAACTCGTTTTGGCTTTTGGTCTTATAAAACCGGCTCAGCATTTTTCCTATTATCTCGCACTTTGGGTTCTGCCGTAAGACTTTTTATCGCAGCCAAAGTTCTACAAATAGCTATTTATGATCCACTTGGAGTACCTTTTGAGCTTTCGGTTATTTTCACCATCGCACTTATTTGGGTTTATACTTTTAAGGGTGGCATCAAAACTATTGTGATTACCGACACACTTCAGACGTTCTTCTTGATAACCGCAGTAGCCATGACCATTTACTTGATTACCAATCAATTGAATCTAGGTTTTGGAGAAATGCTGAGTCAGGTTTATGCAAGTCCGATGTCAGAAACTTTCTTTTTTGATGGAGGTTGGGGTGATGCTAAAAACTTCTTCAAGCTATTTATAAGTGGTGCATTTATCGCCATCGTAATGACGGGCTTAGACCAAGATTTGATGCAAAAAAACCTTACCTGTAAAAACATCAAAGAGGCTCAAAAAAATATGTTTTGGTTTACGGTTACGCTGGTCATTGTAAACTTGATGTTCTTGAGTTTAGGTGCACTTTTGTATATGTACGCCAACCAAAAAGGCATAGAAACGCCCACCAATACCGATGATTTATACCCAATGATGGCACTAAAAATATTCAGTGACCCAAGTTTTGGTTTCGCCGGAATCCTCGTTGGAGTCACATTTTTGATAGGAATCACGGCAGCCACTTATGCCAGTTCAGACTCGGCACTTACTGCTCTCACTACAGCTTTTTCGATAGACTTTATGGATGTAGAAAACAAACCAGAAGCAGAAAGAATCAAAATCAAAAACAGGGTGCATATTATGTTTTCGGTGATTTTCGTCATCGTAATACTGATTTTCAATGTACTGAACAATTCGGATGTTATATCGGCGGTCTATAAAATAGCGAGTTATACTTACGGACCTTTGCTTGGGCTTTTTGCCTATGGTATTTACACCAAACGAGAGGTCATCGACAAATACGTACCCTTTATTTGCGTAGCCTCACCAATCATAACCTATTTCTCCGTTATTCTTATTGAGAAATATACGGGTTATATTTTTGGTTTCGAAAACTTACTTTTGAATGGTTTGATTACTATCATTGGTTTGATGATTTTTAGGAAAAAGTAATATCTGGAACACAGATTTTATGGATTGGATACTGATTATAGAATTAAAATTATTGGATAGTGGATTAATCAATTTTTGAAACCAGCACAAAGTTTTTTACTTCTATAAATTAAAACTCGAAGGAACTTATGCTCGTTAAATCCAAGAAAAAAGTGCCTTACTATTTCGAATATATGCAAGGCACTTTTGAAGGTGAGAAGAGAATGAACAAAAGCTCCCAAAGGCCTTTTAGTGAATTCAATGAGGAATATCTTTCAAATAAAAGGAAATAAGTTTTGAGATAATGATTTATCATTTCAAATAGAAAACTATTACACAAAATTTAGACTTGAGCATCTTTAATTCGGAATAAATACGAACCTAAATTCTGCATTATGACCATTAGATTAGTTTCAATAATTACTTTTTTCATCCTTTTACAACTTAATGCAATTGGGCAATCCAAATTCTCAAGAAAAACTTTTAGTGGATATTCTGAAAAAATAAAATCACAAAATTTCAAAAATTTTTATAAGATAAGTGACAGCCTTTTTAGAAGTGAGCAACCAAAAACTCACTCAAAAGAAGAGTTACAAAGACTCGGAATTCAATCTATCTTGAATTTAAGAGATGATTTATCCGATTCATCTTTGATTAAAGCGAATGAATTTTATTTGTACAATGTAAAGATGAAGGCGAATAACATTGAGAGCCAAAAAATTGATGAAGTATTACAAATCATTAAAACTGCACCAAAACCTTTACTTATACATTGCAAACACGGGTCTGACAGAACAGGTTTAGTAGTGGCAATTTATAGAATTCGAGAACAAAATTGGACAAAAGAAATGGCAATTTTCGAAATAAAGAAAGGTGGATTTGGTTTCCATGATAAGTATATAAATATTCCAAAATTCATCAAGTCTTACTGAAGTTTACTTTGTAACTTTATGTATTCCAAAATTTATAAAAAAAGTGGACCATCGCTGATCCACTTTCCTATATAAAATTTATGCTAATTCTTATTTCGCAACTTCGATATTCGCTTCGCGAGCATTGATGGTCTTGCCTTTCATGCCGTCTATCACTCTGCTTACATCTTTATGAGCAACTTCGATAAAGCTAAATTTGTCATACATATCTATCTGACCAATAGCTCTTCCAGGTATTTTAGCCTCTGAAGCTATAGCTCCCACTATATGATTTGGAGAAACGTTGTCTTTTCTACCAAGATTTAAGAACAATCTTGTCATGCCAGCTTCTGCTACATTTGGTGAAGCACCAAATTCACGTCTTGGTCTTGGGCTTTCACCACCTTCAAACCTACTGCGGCTTCTTGTGGCATCACCTCTACGCTCAAAACTTCCGTTTCTTTGCGAGTCGCCGCCTCTTTCATATCCTCTGCCACCAGTTGGTCTTTCGTTTCTACCTCCGAATCTGCTTTCGGTTCTTCTTTCACTTCCTCTACCTGCGTCGTCAGAAAGTTCGTGGTCCTTGAAGTTCGATTTTCTAACTGTTCCCGCTTGCATACGCATCAAAGCAGATACAATTTGGTGTGTCAAGAAACCTTCTTCTTTCAATTGGTCTACTATTCCTTCAAAAGCCTCATTGCCTTCTTCTTGAATATTCGCCTTGATTTTCTCTACAAACTTATTCTGACGAGCCTTGTTCATGTCAGCTTGTGTAGGTATTTGTCCTTGAGGAATGGCCGACTTGGTGTAGTTTTCCAAATCTCTCATTCTGTTGCGGTCTCTTTTGCTGATGAACAAGAATGCTCTACCCAATTTACCTGCTCTACCTGTACGGCCGATACGGTGTACATAATATTCAAGATCCATCGGAAGGTCGAAGTTGAAAACAGCGTCAACACCGCTTACGTCGATACCTCTAGCGGCTACGTCTGTAGCTACCAATATTTTTGTGTTTCCGTTACGAAACTTGTTCATTACCTGATTTCTAGCCGCTTGGCGTAAGTCACCGTGTAAGCCTTCCGCTGCATAGCCTTGTGCTTGTAGGTCTTCTACCAATTCGTCTACTTTAGATTTGGTATTACAGAACACCAACATCAATTGTAAATCGTGCACGTCGATCAAACGAACCATCAATTCAAACTTGGCTTCTCTTTTAACCAAATAAAACGACTGGTCGATATTTACGTTAGTAATCTCATTTTTAGTCACTTTGATAATTTCAGGATTTTTCTGGAATTTCTTAGTGATGTTCAATATGTCTTTTGACATGGTAGCTGAGAAAAGAACGGTTTGTCTTTCTTCCGGAGCGTGAGACAATATCTGCTCGATATCTTCTCTAAAACCCATGTTTAACATTTCGTCTGCCTCATCCAAAATCACCATTGAAATATTGTCTAATTTCAAAGTTTTCTTTTCGATGTGGTCCATTATTCTACCCGGTGTACCTACAACTATCTGTGTACCTCTTTTAAGGTTAGCAAATTGTCTTTCGTAAGACTCACCACCGTAGATGGCCGTTACCAATAATCCTTTTTTAAATTTTGCTAGAGCGGTGATTTGCTCCTTTACTTGAAGAGCCAACTCTCTGGTTGGACACATAATCAATACCTGTGTAGAGCGATTCTCCACATCTACGTGCTCGATGGCCGGAATACCGAACGCTGCGGTTTTACCTGTACCTGTTTGAGCTTGCCCAATAACATCTCTACCTGTTAAAACCACTGGAATAGCGGCTGCTTGAATAGGTGTGGTGTTCTCGAATCCCATTGCTTCCACTGCTTGGAGTATATACTCAGACACAGGGAAATCTGTAAACTTAACTGTTTGCATAAAATCTGTTTGTCGGGCGTTTCGCTAACGACCGAATTTTTGAAAATAATAAAATAAAATGAGGCGATTGCGATACGCCCTTACGTGAACATCACGGATTGTATCCGTTGCCTGCTCTGAAGGGAAAAATAAAAGGAGTCGAATTCCTTTAGCCATTTGCAGAGTCTCGAACGGATAGTTCGATTAAAAACGATGCAAAGGTAATGAGAATATTTTTCTAGGCAATATCAATTCTGTATTATTCTTGGAATAAGACAATTCTAGGATGGGATTATGATGTTTTGGGGCTATTTGACTTGCAAATGTCAAGTATTACTATTTAATTAAGGCTTTTGTTTGAATTATTTCAGTCGGCGAAAATTCAGTTTGCTATTCGTTTTATTCCATTTTTCAGACTGGAAACATAAAAGTTTAATAGAAGTCCGAGTTTGTAGTTTCCTAGTTTGAGGTAAGTTAGTACCTGAGCAGTGTGTACTTCTGTGAACGTTTCAACCGTTTTAATTTCTATCACAACCTTATTATTCACTAACAAATCCAAACGATATCCATGGTCTAGCTTTACATCTTTATAAACGATGGGCATTGGTTTTTCTTTTACTACATTCAAACCCTGATTCTTAAGTTCAAAATACAAGCACTCTTGATAAGCAGATTCCAAAAGCCCAGGACCGAGTTGCCTGTGAACTTCTATGGCACAGCCTATTATGATGTTGGATAGTTCGTTTTCTGTTTTTTCCACGATTGTGTTTTTCCTTCTCGAAATTAGTAAAAAAAGAGCTGTTACACAAAGTTCCACAAAGATTTCACAAAGTTCCACTAAGAGATTTGTGTTAAAATAAAGATTTTTAAGTCTTTACATAACCAATGCCACTTGCATAAATTTATTGAATTATATTGTCAAATGGTATTCACTTTAACAAAAAATACAGTTACACAAAGTTCCACGGAGGTTTCACAATGAGTTTAACAATTTGAATAAAGATTCTTTTAGACAGAATATCAACTTAGATGGACGATGTCCTTTGTGGAACTTTGTGCATTTCTTTGTGAGCCTTTGTGGAATAACTAAATACAATAAATTAATTATCAACACTTAACAAAAACAAACCTCACAATATCTCCTTTGGCACTACCCTCCTACTCATTACTTTTAGGCGTTTGGAGAGGTTTACTTCTTTGTCGGGGTTGAATTTTTCGGTGGTTCGCCACGAGTTTTCGGGGAGGAAATCGGTATCCATGTTTCCTAATACTCCATTTGCTAAGGTTTTAGAGTTTATAACTACAAAACATTCAGTATTCAAGTTCGCACTTCTAGGGTCGAGGTTGAAGGTGCCTACTACCGCCAGCTGACCATCTACCACCATAGACTTGGCATGAAGACCAAAAATCGGCGTGAAATTCATTTTCTTTTGCAAGGCACCCGTCATCATTTTGAAACGTTCTTTGGCATCGGGCTTAAACTCATAGATTTCTACGCCTGTTTTCAAAAGTTGAGCTCTATCTCTTTGGTAGCCACTAAACGCCTCCGCATTGTCTGTAGAAGCTATGCTGTTGGTCAATATCCGTACTTTTACGCCTCGCTTTATGGCATCAGCGAACACCATTTTACCAACTTCGGTCGTAATCAGATACGGTGTCTGAATATCCACCGACTTTTTGGCATTGTTGATTAGCTTTATCAATTCCCGTGTCGTTTCTCCACCCCCCAAAAGTCCTTTTTGGTTTTTATTTTTCCCGGGTAAATCGGAGACGAATCTGGCATCGGCAGTCCAAACAAAGTTTTTTGAGGCAATTAATTTCTGAAACGTATCAGAAAAATTATCCAACTCTTCTCGCACTTGCGGCCAAAAATTCTCCGGATTACAAGCATATTCATGAAGTTTTGCGTAGGCATTCTTGTTGTAAACCACCTTTTTCTCAGTGATTTTGGAAACCGGAACGCTCAATTCACTTTCCCAAAACAGCTTGAAAGATTGCTGCATGGTATTCACTTCTTTTCCCATCAACAAAATATCTCTGTCTCGGAAATTGTATTCGTGGTCGTAGTCAAAATACTCGTCTGCAATGTTTCTGCCGCCCGTAATGGCCACTTGCTCATCCACGATAAAGGTTTTGTTGTGCATTCTAAGGTTGGCAGACCGAAAGTCTGTAGCGAATTTACTTAGTTTGCTAATGATGTTTTTGCCCAAATTCACGCCCGGATTGTACACTTTTATGTCAATATTGGGATGAGCGTCCAGCGTAAGAATATCCTCCAATTCGGCATCTACCATCATATCATCTACCAAAAGTCTGACTTTTACGCCTCGGTCTGCCGCTCTTACCAAGTAATCGCAGGCAATAAGCCCCACATTGTCAGTTGAAAATATAAAATACTGAATATCAATACTCTTTTCGGCTTTTTCGGTAAACCAAGCTCTGGTAATTAGCGAGCCTCCACCATCTTCCAGCACATAAGAGGAAGTTTTGGTGCTTAGGCTGTCTTTGAATGGAATTAAAATCTGTGTGAGTCCGCCCGATTCTTTCAATTTTACTTTCGAACAAAAATCAGTTTCTTGCTCCTCTTTTTTGGAGGAACAAGAAAGGAATGTTGCTAAAATAAATATAGTGAGTTTATTCATTTTTAGTAATATTAACTACTTTGAAATGGCACGCTGATTCTACGGATATTGGAAATAACGCTGATTTTCACGGATTTTTTAAGTCCTAAAACCGTGTCAATCCGTGCTGAAATGTGTGTCATCTGTGTTCCATTACACCCGAAAATCTACCTCACCAAAAAAGCGGCATTGGCCATAAGGAGCTTTCCTCCGAACCAAAAACCTCTGAAGATTGGACTTTCTAAAAGGTGAATAATTTTTCCTTTTCCGTGGTCTTGTACTGCGAAAACAGGTACATCCTTCATCGACTTTTTGACGTTTTGACCTACAAAACCACTCATGTGATCACCCAATTTGCCGACATTCCAGCCGTTTTTGAGGTATTCGTTGTCCAAAGTATTTTTTATCATTACAAACGAACTTTTGTCATATCCATAAGCCAACGGGTGTGTACCATCCAGGTTCACTTTGTAAATAGCACCTGGAATCTGATCTGAAATAGCATCCCGGTCTCTCGAACCGTAGGTTTTGTTTACGTCGTTTTTAGCATCAGGTTTCGACTTTGTTTTGAGTTCTATACCGTCTTTTCCTGCCAGAAAATCGTTGGCACTTTCCAACAAAATCACTCGGCCACCGTCACTCACCCAGCGGAGCAACTCCTTGTGGTCACGCATGATGTTGCCGTACTGACCATTGGGCATAATCAACACATCCAGCGTCCAAAGGTCTATTCGGCCAAAATATGAGCCATCGATAAGCGTGATGGGGTAATCTAACTGCTGATCAAAGAAATGCCAAACATCTCCTGCAGCGGTCGGGGTAACGCCCGCTCCTACTACCAAGCCTATTCTTGGCGGATTGACTACATCCACCGAACTCGCTCCCATGTCTGGGCCACTTTCTACCAATCCCGAATAGAGTGGAAGCAAATTGATATCAAAAGTTTTGGCTATGGCCGTCACTTTAGCCTCAAAGCTTTCGCCTAAATTCTCGTTGCCTTTGCGTGTAATGAGCAATGTTCCTGCCCCGAAATCTTTTCCGCCTGCTTTAAACGGGGCTTCTTGCAGCCTTAGTTTGATGTTTTCTTTGAAAAGCTGAGCCAAAAACTTCGATTCTTCAAACGAATTTACCTCCGAAGCAAATGCAAAAACACGCTTTCCTTTTGCTACTTCTACTTTACTGTCAAACTTTGGTTTGGTGGTGCTTCCACTTAATTTTTGACTTGAAGCAAAAGCTTGAATATCAAAAGCATAAGGCAAAGCCCATGCCGTGATGTCGTAGGTATTGGAGTCTTCCAAATATGATTTTGGTTCGAAAAGTATTTTGGTCAGAACGCCTTTGGGCTGGTAAGAATTCACGATCATGTCGTTTTCGTCCACATTAAAGGCCTCCTCTTTTTGGTTTTGGTAATTAAAGCCCCCTCCAGTTGATTTTTTGTTGGCGAAAGAATATTCGATTTGCATTTTGTCCAATTGCTCGGCCAAGGCTTTTACCTTCGCTTCGTTGCCTTTAAACTTCATCACATAGGATTTGTATTTGCCATAACCCTTGCTTTGGGCCTCACTGAAAAACTTATTGAACTCTTCGATGGTCTTCTCCGATTTGTCCGAAATAGCCTCCAAAGTACCCATACTGGTAGAAAACGAATGTAAAATCCTGTCTTTCAGCGTCAAGGTATCGCCATCGTTTCTTTTATAGGCCAATCCGGCCGGACCGCCGCCCCCTTGCTCGAAAGTCATGGCGATGGCTCCGTTGTATGACGGATACGTATCGCCGTAGCTTGGGTAAAACAAGTCATAGTTTTCTTTGGTGAAATATAACCAGCCTTTTTCGTCAAATGCTTTTTTGTTGTACTGGCCCAAAAGTTCTTGAAATTCTCTTTGAAAACCGGTCAAATCTTCATGAAAAGGTTTCGCAGAAGGCGGGAAATAATAGGTAGAGTTCGGCCCCATTTCGTGGAAATCGGCGTGTAGGTGCGGCATCCACGAATTGTAGAATTTGATACGCTGCTGGGTTTCTTTCTGTGTTTGCCAGGCGATATCACGGTTCATGTCGAACAAGTAATGATTAAATCTGCCACCCGGCCAAGGCTCATGGTGTTCCACAGAAGCAGCATGCAAATCTGGTTTTTTGCCCAAATAACGGTTGTACCACTGGCTGTAACGGTCAAATCCGTCGGGATTTACACAAGGATCTATCAATATCAAGGTATTCTTCAACACTTTTTTGGCCAAATCCGAGGTACCGTTGGCCATTTCGTAAATCACTTTTACGGAGGTTTCGGCGTTTACGGATTCGTTGCCGTGTACGTTGTACGACAAATAGGCAATGGTCGGGATATTTTTATTGCCAGCTCCAGCCATGAGGCCGATGTTTTGGAGGTTGGACTTACGAATCTGCTCGATGTTTTGGATATTTTCTTTGGAGCCGATGGCCACAATTATCTGCGGACGGCCTTCGGTGGTGAAACCGAGCGGAAAAATCTTCACATTTTCGGGTTTGTTCGCCGCCACGTATTCGGCATAGCCAATCAATTGGTGGTGAAAATGAAATTTAGCACCGGTGGCATTTCCAAAGTATTCTTCGGGCGATTTTAGGGTTTGGGCAATTAAAGCATGCGAAACAAAAAACAGGAAAAGTGCTAGTTTGTTGATATTGAGCATTCGAGATAAATGGTTAGGCCTCAAAAATAATCATAAAGGCTTGTTAAGCAAAAAAAAGCTACTCAAATAGTCAAATTGGGGCGATTTGGGGCAGGAATAGCAAAAAGCCGTTTTTTATTTACCTTTTCTGATAATTCATTGAATTTTTAAAAGAATTTTGAGGAAATCAAAAATATTTAAAATCAGGACTTGTGTAATTAAAATAAAGCTTATACTTTTGCACCACGATAACGGAAACGGTATCGGTCATTTAGAAAAAATGATGTTTTTTAAACGCCAATTTCGATAAATGGGACCAGTCGGCCCTATCGTCTAGCGGTTAGGACACGTCCCTTTCACGGATGAAACCGGGGTTCGATTCCCCGTAGGGTCACAAAGATGTGAAGTGAAAACTAAGAAGCCTCAAACGCAAGTTTGGGGCTTTTTTTTTGTGGGAAAATCCACTTTTAGCGTCAAAATCAAGTAAAGAGAAAGTCAAGCTCCTTATAGCCGTCGCATCTTCTACAGCTTTAGCTAAAGCAAATTCTCTTATAAAATTAAACCCTACTCTTTGGGAAAATAATTTTATTTCGTAAATTTACTAAGTGAAAAATAAGGATGAAATACCACTAGATTTTGAGATTGACAAACTAACAAACTCTATTGAAAACGCTATTTCCGGTGAGTTTTTTGATACGATTGTACACCAAATTTCAAACAGCCAGATAATAAAAAAAACGGATTGGATTTTTAATTGGCAAGCCGAAATCAAAGACCAAACGAAAGAAGTTTATTGTTTGACGACTCAGAACAATCAGAAAATTATTCAAGGACTCATTTGTATAATGGATAAAGGCGACCATATTTTTATGGAATTGATTGAGAGTGCAAAATTCAATAAAGGTGAAAATAAATTATACAAAGGAGTAGCAGGAAATTTAGTCGCCTTTGCATGTAAAACTTCTTTCGAGAAAAGGTATGATGGCATTGTTTCATTTGTTGCCAAAACACAGCTCATTCATCATTACTCGGAAACTTTGGGTGCAAAACTTTTTGGGGGTAACAGGATGTTCATTGATACGAAAGAGGCATATATTTTAACAACAAAATATTTTAAAGACTTTAAACTATGATAAATTTCAAAAAAATGGACGATCAAGACTTTGTTTTCGTCAATGAAAATTTAAGTAAAAAAGACGAAAAGGATTTTAGTGATTTTTTGAAAAATCGTAAAGTAAAAAACACAAGAAATATAAAACCTAAAACTACTGAGATTCAAAAAAACAGACAGCTTATCTAAGTCTATTAATATCCTCTTGAAAATTAAGCCTCGAATGGAGAATTTAGGGCTTTTTTTTGTCCAAAAAATCCACAACACCAGACACGTTTCTTTCACGAATGAAACTGGGCGGTGCGACGTCTCGCTTCGATTCCCCGTAGGGTCACAAGATGTGAATTGAAAATTAAGAAGCCTCAAACGCAAGTTTGGGGCTTTTTTTTGTGGGAAAATTCCTGAAACCTCAATTGTCAGGTCGCAACACAGTCAGGTGGAGCGTAGTCGAGACCCCGCACCCATAATCAAACAAACGCCTAAATTCCTCTAAAAAACTTCTTTTTGAAGTCTATAAACCTTAATTGCGTTATGTTCCTGGCAAGTTACAAAGTAAGAAACCTTCTAAACTCTTTTAAAATACCCAAAAACTGTCTAATAATAAAATATTCATGACCTACATTCGTAAAAAAATATCTCTTATATTTGATTTAGAAAAAAAATAAGGACATGAATTGGAATGATACAGTTTCTTGATTTAAAACAAAATAATCCAAAAACTAATGAATATATTGCCTCTATTTATGAGTTAGAAGCAATATTTCTTGGTCAATATTGAAAAATTACCTATAATTTCGGCATCTAAAATTTAACATGACACATGAAAGCTAATTGTATTTCGTGCAACGAACAACTTATCCCTAATTCGAAATTTTGTCATAGCTGTGGCTCTCAACAAAAATGTAAATCTTGTGATACCCCGATTGTTAAAAATGCAAAACATTGCATTGGTTGCGGGATTTCTCTAGTAAAAGCCAATGATGCATCTGAGAAGGCTCTTAACACTATAAAATTTAATCAAACCTTGGATTCTCGTTCTTATGAAGTAGCCTTTACGGACAATGTGGGTGCTGGGGTTGTGGAAGTAATAAGAAATATGTCAGACAATCAACCACAACTAAAACTCTATGGTCTGAAAAATAATGTACCCGAAAATGATAGTGTTACTGATGTGCATCAAATCGAAGAAACTGTTATCTCTGACTCAATAAAAGAAAAAGAAGAAAACAAAGTTGATAACAATTCTGAGATACCCCATTTGACTGATGTTGAAAACACTCTTGAGTGTTCTGAACAGCACTGGATACTTGTATACGCTTTTTATGTTAGTAGTTTTGGAAAAATTACTTTTAGTAAAGATATTTTGTTAAAAGCCTATAAAGACAAAAGAGGAACTGCTTCAAGAATAGCTAATTTCTCTAACAAATGGAAAAGCTTGTTTAAGGGCTTCGTGAAAACTGTAAGGACTGACGAATTCAAATTAACCGACACAGGAATTGAAACAGTTTTAGGTCTAATTCATGGAAAAATTACGTCCGCAGCATCCAAAACTTTGCCTCGAAAAAAAAATCAGGATAGAAAGAAAGAGACCTCAACAAAAAAAAAAGGAGGTAAGACACTAGCCAAATCAGTTCAAACAGAAGAGTTTGATTTATATAAAAATACTAAAAAGCCATCTCTTTCAGACTTTATGAAAGAAAGAGGAATTGATGACAATACTGCAAATAGAATTCTTGCTATTGCCTACTACATTATCAATATCTGTAAATTAAGTTCTTTTTCAGAAGGTAATATTGAATATGCTTATAAAGTCCTTAGCTTAAACAAACGTCCTCTTCATTTACATCAAACTATTCTAAATGCAAAAATCAGAAATTTATGGTTTGACCAGGACGAATCTTCAGGTAAATGGAAATTAACGCGAGCTGGAGAAGTGCATTTTGATGAAAACTTCAGTAAAAAGTAATTTGAAATATGAAAAAAAGCTATGGGGACTTTGTTGATTCTGTTGAAAACTTTGATGATTTGTCTCAGATCGAACAAGTAAAATATATCTCATACTTCTATACAATAATTTCCGGAAAGGAGGAGTTTACCTCTACAATAATCGGAGACATTTTTACTAAAGAGAGTCTATATCGCCCCACTAATGTAACAGATTGCCTTAATAAACTAGTAAGTCGAAAACCCGGAATTCTTCTCAAGAAAGAGAATTTATATACTTTTCACAGAACCCAAAAAAAAGTACTTGATGATATATACCTTGACAAAAAGCATGTTCGGGAAATATCAGAAACAATGAGGGGACTATTAAGTAAAGTAAATAGTGTTGAGCAAAAGGCTTTTCTTGAAGAAGCAATTACTTGCTATGAATTTAAAAGCTATCGAGCAGCCATAGTAATGACATGGCTATTAACCGTTGATATTCTTTATGAGTTCGTGGTGAAACATAAATTAATCGAATTCAATGCGGCAATGGCAAAAAACGGGAAGTACAAAAATCATACTATTTCAAAAAAAGAAGATTTTTCTGAATTGAAGGAAAATGATTTTATTATGTTTCTTGGGTCATCATCAATTATCACGAAAGATCAAAAGAAAATTCTTGAGGAAAAGTTAGGTATTAGGAATACCGCAGCTCACCCTAACTCCATTGAAATCCGAGAGTCCAAAGCCTCGACTGTTATAGAGGATTTAGTCCCAAACATCATTTCAAAATTTCAGTAACATGGAGTGTACGCTTTTTTTTTACAGTTGGCAACCATCCCGAATAGAAAGATGATAATCCATTCACTGACAGCACCTTGCTAAAAAACTGAACAGATTAGTTGTAATGAACATTAGAATATTAAATAAGAAAGCAAGCTTGTCTAACAGTTTGGTGCTCCGAAATCTCGACTTTCGCCAAGCCACAAACCATTCTTCAAATATACCTTTCCCTAAAAAGCATGCACCCCCACCTAAAACCCCTCTTCAGCAAAATCTTTGACCTAAACTGGAAATTTGGTCTATTTCTGATACTGTTGGTCTGTGTACCGCGGTTTATGTTGGTGCTTCAGGCCAATGCTTCGGGTAATTATGGGGCTATCGGCCTTATGATGACGGCTTCGGCTTTGGCTCCTTTTCTGTTTTTGAACAAAGCGGGTCGTGTAGCCATCGGTATAAAGAAAGCTCAGGGTTTTAAATGGTTGTTGGTGGCCTTTTTGGCTGGGCTGGCGGCCAGTGTTATGCTGTATTTTTTGGGCAAAATCTTATATGATACTTCTTACCAAAACTGGTATCAGTACATCGGCAAATCTTATAAAATTCCGGCAGACATCTCGGCAGCAGACAAGCGGGTTATGTTTATTATTATGGCCATCACAGGCATGATTTTTAGTCCCATCGGCGAAGAATTGTTTTTCAGGGGCATCGTACACAAGAGTTTTGAAAATTCTATTGGTGAGAAAAAAGCCTCCATCGTAGACGGCTCCGCCTTTGCCCTTACACATATTTCGCACTTCGGCTTGGTATTCGTGAATGAGCAATGGGCATTTTACCCCATCCCTACCCTCCTTTGGGTGTTGAGTATGTTTTTGGTGAGTATCATGTTTTTCTATTTCCGCAAAAAATCGGATAGCCTTTTAGGTGCTATCATTTGTCATGCGGCATTTAATTTGGGGATGATTTATTGTATTTTTTATGGGTAGTTAGGGGTGAAAATAGGCAAAATGCTTTAGTTACATCCATCCAAACTTGCCAAAAAGACATTCCCTTGACTGGATTTAAAACCCGGGGATAATTCGATATGATTGGCGGCTTGAAATCGTACTGTATAGTTTGGAAGTGTAGCATTGGATACTATAGCTCCGTTAGTTTTATAAACTGATTGATTAATCTGATTAAGATTTAGCGAAGAATTACAACCATTGAGATATTCAAAACTGTTGCTTTTAGCCAAGTGATAGAGTTTATAATTGCCAGTCTCTGCATTTTGATTATACTCAAATACTCTGAAGTAATATTTGATACCATTTTGCAAGTCGGTGATAATAGCCTCATTTTGTGTGTCATCGAACAACACTATATTGTTGTTCCCCAAATTAGTTCCTTGTCCAAAGCTCGTATTGGCCGCATAGCTGATCCCATCCACAGGAAATTTATTAATGGGTGAACTTGCTCTTCCAACAAGCACTCTTTTGGTACCATTGCCATTTGTCCATTTTACTTTGCACGAGGAATTTGAGATCGTTTCAAATGTAATCTCTGTAGCAGGTATTGAAGGGGTTTTGAATAAATCATGTGTGGGCCAGTTAGACACATTGGCGATGCAATTCCAAGGTAGTCCATCTAAGGCATTCCAAAAATTATTGGCGTTTGAGTCAATTATTCTTTTGTTCAGAAAAACGGCCCAAGTGTAACCATGATAGGTTCGAGCAGCAAAGGTTGCTGTGCCATCCAAAGCACCTGTGTGCCACCAATTATTCCCTGAATTGACACTCCAACCCTTTGCATAATTTGAAAAGACGGTTGAGGGGGTTACCATTTGAGTAATTGTACTTGGGCTGAGTATATCTGGTACTGAGGGAAAACCATCTACTGCGGTGATTAGCCTTAATAAGTCCCTAGGGGTGGCTACCCAACCTCCATGAGCATCCATTGCTTCAAGATTAAAACCGCCATATTCCCAAGGCACATAGTTGCCATTTCCATAACAATCTAGTGTAACGTATCCATTTCCCTTATATTCAACTTCTCTCTCCATTTTGTTGGTCAGAAGATTTTTGCCCAGAAACATATCATGAGCTCCAATAGGGTCTAAAATTTGCGACTTTACATAAT
This sequence comes from Leadbetterella sp., assembly GCA_035299025.1. GTDB lineage: Bacteria > Bacteroidota > Bacteroidia > Cytophagales > Spirosomataceae > Leadbetterella. Next base: position 337,234 of record DATGXK010000007.1, on the reverse strand, counting down.
TTTCATAACTTAAGCCACTTTTGAGCTCTATGACTTCACCTAAAACCAAATATCCTATATTGGAATACGAATAGGCAGTCCCTGGAGTAAAATCCAAACCCTTTTGCAGCAGAAAGTAAATCATATCCTCTTCGGTAGCAGGATTGGGTCTTCCGTTGGAACTTGCAACATGCATAGGAGCTGCAATGGGATCACATCCCCCAAAAAACCATGGATATGGAGTGGTAGGATTAGGGAAACAACTGATATCTCGGTTCCAACCAGCGGTATGCTCCAATAGGTGACGAACTGTTATATTATTGATTCTAGTATCTGAAATATTTGCATTTTTTAAAAATACATGGTTCTCCAAAATACCACCTGAACCAAAAACTTTATCATCTAATCCTAGTTGTCCATTTTCATATAATTTCATGATTGCGATAGCAGTAATCGGTTTTGAAATACTCGCGATCCTAAATAGATTATGAGGGTATGTAGATTCAGTTCCCGAGATATTTGAATTCCCGAAACTTCTATTATAAACTAGTTTCCCGTTTTTTGAAATAGCAATACTCATTCCTGGAATTTGAAAACTAGACATAAAATTCTGTACCAAAACATCACAGTTACTCATTTGTGGCACGTAAATACCAGTCTGAGAAAAGGAGGCGAATGAAAATAAAAGAAAAAATAAATTTTTAAAATGAGTTTTCATGCTTTAAAAAGACTGAATGGTGCTTCAATTTTAATTTACAATACCTCTACATTGAACTTTTCAAATCTAAATTTATAAAACTATTTTCAAAAACTTTCAAAGCAAAAAAATAATATTGCTTAAATAGCCTAATTACTCCTCTCTATACTCAAAAACTACTGCCTCGTAGTTTTCAAGCCTTACCACGGTAAAGGCTAATTCACCATTCTTTATCGAGAATGGAATGGGCTTCTTGCTTGTTAGATAAAATGCTTTTTTGGGTATTCTTTCTGATTTTATGGAGACCTGAATTTGATGAACTGGCAGAGGTTCAAAGAAGGTATTTCCACTAAAACCTGTGAGATTTATGAGGTGCAAGATTTTTCCGTCTGTCTCTTTTTTATTGTTTTCTACATTGTATTTAAATTCCTTCAGAATCATTTCCACACGTGGATGGGCATTGGTTTTGAGTTCATCAAATACTTGATTGTTAAGATATTGTATAATATCTAGCAGCAAATTCTTGTTCTGTTCATAACCATGCAAATAATACAATTTGCCAAGATTCAGGGGTAATATTACATTTTTAGAAGTTCCGAAATCTTTCATTGACATGCCAAAATAACCCAATGGATCGTGACCACCAATTAATTCTGGTGGACCTGGCCTGCCTTTGGCTAATATTGGGAGATAATTGGTATTCGTTTTTTCAAAATCATATTGAGCCAAATTAAACTTCCAATGAATCATCGACTGGCCTTTGAGTCTGCCAAATAATTTTTCGTTGTCGATTTTGAGATAATTGCCCGTTCCGTCCAACTCTTTTTTGATAACTTCAGCTCCGAAAAGACTTTTAATAGCTAGTGGGTTGTCAGAAAAACTGTTGTTGGTGGCAATGAGGTTTACGCCATCTTTGGATACATTTTGAAGCAATTTTATGGCATTTTCAGTCAAATAAGTTATGTCTGGAAAAATTACAATTTTGTATTTTTTTAATCGCTCGGCATGTCTCTCTATTTGGGTATCTTCTATGATATCAAACTGTAAATGAGCCTCTTTGAGCATCAGCATAATGCCTCGGTATTCTTGCATTTTATTTCCCGAAGGCCATGCTCCCGGAGCAATGAGAGCTATTTTGGCCAGACTTTGGTATTTACCATAAAACTTCTCATTGGCCTTATGGAAACCATATACTTTTTTGTAAACCTCAAAATTCCGCCCATCCTCATAACCCCTCATATCGCCCATCATACTCATATCTAAGCCTGAACCGTTGGCAATATTTTCCCATAATCTGATTTCCACCTCCTCTGGCTCTACGGCATTGTAGCGGCTCTGAAACGAAATCTGCTGAATACTGGCATTGCTGATGATGTGGTCGGGGTAGGAATTTGCTGCATTTCCCACATTGTCAGAGGCAGAATAAGGCCAATAAGGAAGGCTATTCGACTGCGACTCATGCCTAATAATATCCACAAATTTTTCGGCATACGTACAAATGGCGATGTTTTTGCTTTTAGCCTTTACAAATGATATAGTTTTTCTTGCCAAGCCTCTGTGGTATGTTTTTTAAATTCCTCGTATTTTCTAAAAACCGAATCCTCTTTATTCTCAACCAAAGGCAAGTTCAGTCCCGAATAAGCATAAAAAGCCTTTTTGTCATATTCATTTTGGTCGATTCCTTGGTACAAATTCTCATAGGGATTGCGTGTCTGATAACCTGGCATGTTCTGAAATATTCCGTCAATCGGAAACATCTCGATGACCTCCATGATGATTTTGAAAGCTTCTTCCTGCATATATGGAGCATTGATAGATACCACATATTTATCGGTATTGATCATTCGTTCGCCCTTTGGGGAGATGTAAAACCAGTCGGGGTGCTTATCAAAAATAGTCTTATCAGCCCGACTAAAATCAAACCTCACCATTACTTTTATATTGTTTTGGTGGCATTTCTCAACAATTTCAACCAAAACGCCCGGACGCATGTAAGGATTAATGAAATGATTCTCTAATTTTGAGGGATAAAAAGCCATAATGCCGCCAGCATTGATTATCAGCGTATTGGCCGAATATTTCAGCAAATCCTCTACTATTTCGTTGGGCTGAATGGTCTTGGCTTCGTAGTCTGGCAGATTCAGTTGAATTACCCGAAGATTGTTGCGTTTCCACCATTCGTCTTGAGCGAAAATGTTTGAAACGAATACAAAGTAGAATACAACCAACAAGGAAATTTTGGTAGGCATGAGTTTTTATTGAATAAATGTTGGGTAAAAATAGGGATTAGAATTTCAAAACTTATGGAATGCAACAAGTATTTATACCATTATCTAACCTCAAAAATGCTCCTAACTTCTAAAACTATTTCACCATAAGATTATTTTGAGAATATCCAATAAGATATTAATTAGGAAAATAATATTCTCTTTCGAGATCAGGCTTAGTAAATTCACTGCGGCCATAATTGTTTTCTTTATTTTTTTTGAAGCAATACTGAATTTTTTCATACTTTAGATTTGTATGAATTATGCAGCAAGTTGCAGCCATCGTGTAGACATTTGGTTAAACAATTATAAACCGCTAAGCATTTTCTTCAAAAAATAAGTATAGTTCGGCTAAATTTATAATCATAAAAAACATTCATAAAGGTTCATTTGAGCGGCTTCTTAAAACTTTTAAAATACACCATAATTTACTTTGTGTCGCCTGCCGGCTGGGCCTTCATTTTTTTTCGAAAAAAAACGAAGCAAAAAAAACTGCACGGCTGCGGCCGACCGTCCACAAACTCACACACTCAAAATTCTGTAAGAATTAACCTTTCAAAATTAGAGTTCCAATCAACAGAATTTTGATTGTGTTCAAACAGTGCTGGCTGATATAATGAACCAATTGTGCTTATTTTTTCCGGGTTGCCAGTACAACAAAAAAGCCTTTCTCAGTAGTCTGAAACAGGCTTTCAAAAACACAAAATATTCTTACTTCTATAGAACCTCCAATGCCTTATTTATCCTTGCAATTGACTTTTCTTTGCTCAATATCTCTATGGTCAACATCAAATCTGGGCCTTTGCCTTCACCTGTTAAGGCCAAACGCAAGGCTTGCATGATTTTACCTGGTTTTATGCCTTCAGCCTCCAATCCTGCAAAAAGAGCATCATGAATGGCAACCGAATTAAAATCAGCAACACTTTCTAATATATTAGCAACTACCGGCATTGCAGTTTTTGCCATGTCATCCCATTTTTTCTGGGCGATTTCTTGGTCGTATTCTTTTATTTCGTTGAATAAATATGGCACTTCTGCTATCATTTCTTTGCTGAAAGTCACACGTTCTTTCATCAATTTCACGATTTTTTCTGATAGCGAAGGATCATTTAAAGTAGTGTTCAACTCTCCCGCCAACAATGCATCGTCTTTTTGACGTAGGTACATTTGATTATACCATTTGGCTTTGTTAACGTCAAACCTCGCTCCTCCTTTATGTATATTGTTGATATCAAAAGCTGCAATCAGCTCATCCAAAGTCATGATTTCTTGCTCTGTGCCAGGATTCCAGCCCAAAAACGCCAAGAAATTCACTACAGCGTCGGCATAATAGCCATCTTCTCTGAATCCTCTTGAAATATCTCCCGTAGTTTTGTCTTTCCACTCTAACGGAAATACTGGAAAATCTCCCAAAACACCGTCTCTTTTGCTCAATTTACCATTTCCTTCTGGCTTCAGCAACAAAGGCAAGTGTGCAAACTCAGGGGGAGTCCAACCAAATGCTTTGTAAAGCAATACATGTAATGGAGCCGATGGCAACCACTCTTCGCCACGAATAACGTGCGTAATTTCCATTAAATGATCATCCACGATGTTTGCCAAATGATACGTGGGCATACCGTCAGATTTCATCAGAATCTTGTCGTCAATGGTTGAAGAATGCACCACCACCCAGTCCCTTACGATATCTTTAAACCTAATTTCTTCTTTCAAAGGCACTTTTAAACGAATGACATGAGGCTCTCCATTTTTTAATTTGGCCGCAACTTCATCCGCAGACAAGGTTAATGAATTTTTCATTTGCATCCTTGTAACAGCATTGTAAGAGATATTATCTACTTTGGCTTCTTCCAAAGTTTTTCTCAACTCATCCAATTCTTCCGAGGTATCAAAGGCATAGTAGGCTTTGCCTGCATCTACCAATTGCTGAGCATATTTGCCATAAATCTCTTTTCTTTCTGACTGTTTGTAAGGTCCAAATGCTCCGCCTTGTTGAACGCCTTCATCTATCTTTATACCTACCCATGCCAAAGCCTCTTGGATATACTCTTCAGCACCTTCTACAAAACGGGTTTGGTCCGTATCTTCTATTCTCAAAATCATGGTTCCACCCATTTTTTTGGCAAAAAGATAGTTGTAAAGGGCAGTTCGAACACCACCAATATGTAAAGGCCCTGTGGGACTTGGAGCAAATCTTACTCTAACACTCATAAACAAAAATTAAATTGGGATGCAAAAATAGGAAGCTATGGGCTAAAATCACCCGAAAATCGTCATTTTTCTTTTTTTATGACCAAAAACTGAGAACTTCCGAAAGGTGATTTTTTAAGGATTTTACTTTCGAATTTACAAATAGTGTAAAACAAGTTGTTCATAAACTCAGAGGGCATTTCTACGTCTGATTTTATGTTTTTTAAATCAACCAAATTGAATTTCAATTTGAGTTTTTGTACCAAACGAACCACCAAAATTAAAGGAGAAAGAAATAAGGACCAATAATGGTGTTTTGAAATTGAAACAGCTTCTATTTTGGACAAATAAGCTTTGAAATCTTTCAAAACAAAACGTTTTTTACTTCCTACTGCTATATCGTGGGTACCTCTGAAAATCTCGAAAGCATTGTTATTGGTTATAAAAACGCCATTCGGTTTTAAAATATGGACTATAGAAGAAATCGTTTTTCCGATAACTTCATCCTCAAATTGATAAAACACATCATCGGAAACAATTACATCAAAACTTTCTTTTTCAAAAACTCCTTGAAGATTCGTGATGTCCAATTTTTGAACGTTCAGACCACGGCTTTTTGAAAATGCTACAGCATCGTCATTAAAATCAAAACCTTGAATGTTTTGATAACCAAAACTTTGCAGTTTTAAAAGTAAACCACCAGTTCCACAACCTGCATCCAAAATCGTGATTTGCTTGTTTCCATTTGCAAAAGAATTAATCTCTGAAATTACTTTTTCATGAAGAATTTTATACCACCAGAGGTTTTCTTCCACCTCAAACATTGCACGGTATTCCTCGCTATTGATGAGCATATTTATACCGCTTCGTTCTCTACTACTTTGATTTCGGGTTTGTGGTAAACCGTAGAATTGGCAGGCACGGATTTGGTTAACCAAACATTACCGCCAATAACACTATTCTCGCCAATTATGGTATTTCCTCCTAGAATAGTCGCTCCAGAATATATCACCACATTATCGTTTACAGTCGGATGACGTTTGGTATTAGCCAGTGCTTTATCGACACTCAAGGCCCCTAAAGTAACTCCTTGGTATATTTTTACGTGGTTTCCTATGATACAAGTTTCGCCGATTACAACACCCGTACCGTGGTCAATGAAGAAGTATTCACCAATTTCGGCACCAGGATGTATGTCAATTCCTGTACGTGAGTGTGCGAATTCGGTAAGGATTCTTGGAATCAGATTTACCTCCAATTTATGAAGTAAATTTGCTAAACGATAGATTGAAATAGCATAAAAACCAGGATAAGCTCTTACGATTTCGAACTTACTTTTGGCGGCTGGATCACCTTCTAAGATTGCATCGACATCGGTATTTAACAGCCTAAAAAGCTCGGGAATGGATTCGTTAAATACATTTACTTTTTTACTTATATCACAATCTTTGCATTGATCAGTGGTTTCCAAAAGATGCTTTAACTCGTTTCCTAGGTTCCAAAACTCCCCCTCGATTTCGTCCACACTTCTAAAAAACTCCTTGGCTTGCTCGGGATAGAGCAATCGAATCACTTTTATCGCCCAAGAAGAAATATCTTTGGTAGAAGGCACCGCTTCGGTATTCTGGTGTTTCTCGTAAATGTGTTTTAAAAAAGACTGATCCATGAAAATTGTTTTTTATGCTAACAAGCAACAGGCTTGGCTGGTTCAAATCTAATAACGCAAAAAGCTTACCATTAGGTCAATCTACGCTGAATTAATGTCTGAACCAAGGAAAAAAGCTGGTCGGGCTTGAGCGTTCGCCAATTTTCAATCTGCAAAGTACCTCCATAATTGATATAATAATCTAGGTGAAATCTTGAAAATTCGGTAAGTATAAAATCTCGGAAATTAACGGCTACAATCCAGCCATCTTCTACATCCTCAAACCATTCCTCGTAATAATCGTCTTCGCCACCATGAAACTGAAAAAGATTTTCACCAATCAAGACGAAATGCTTAATTCCTTGTTTTAGAAACACATCTACAATGTTCCTTTTGAGATACATTACGTCGTTGTGCAAAGTATCGTTCCATTCGCCAATGAGCTCAATCACAGCGTATTTCAATGAATAATTGGCCATTAAAACTTTCAAATACAGGGTTTCTGAGCCTATTTCGTCCCAGTCAGGATGCAGATAATAACTGTAAACGGTGTTTCTATATTGATTGATTTCGGGTTTCTCAAAAAACGGACTTTTAGCATCTTCATAAGGCAAATAATATTTTTGCCAATTATAAAAAGGTTCGATTTCGTGCATTTTAAACTTGAATCTAGATTTTTGTTTTTATTTTTGAACCAGAAAAAATTTCGATGCAAAAAATTCAATACAAATATAGAAGGGAAAACCTTAGTGAATCTGAACCGACAAAATTTAATTATGAAAATCTTGCATCGGAAGAAATGCTCATCAACCTTGGGCCACAGCACCCTTCTACACACGGTGTACTTAGAATTGAGGTAGTGACAGACGGTGAACTCATCAAAGAAGTGGTGCCACATTTGGGCTATTTGCATCGTTGTTTTGAAAAACACGCCGAGTCTTTGCCTTTTAACCAAATCATACCGTTTGTTGACAGACTGGATTATGTAGCAGCCATGAACTCAGAGCATGCTTATGTAATGGGCGTCGAGAAAATGCTAGGCATAGAAAATACCCTTCCGAAAAGAATAGAATATATCAGAGTTTTAGTGGCAGAACTCAACAGGATTGCTTCACATTTTATAGCAATCGGCACCTATGCATTAGATATTGGTGCTCAAACACCTTTTTTATGGCTGATACGCGACAGAGAATCTATTCAAAGACTACTAGAATGGGTTTCTGGAGCACGAATGCTATATAATTATATTTGGGTGGGCGGATTGTTCTATGATTTACCCCTCGGATTTGAGGAAAAATGCCTTGAGTTTGTAAATTATGTAAAACCCAAACTCGAAGAGCTCAAACAGATAATTATAGACAACCATATATTTATTAATCGTACCGCCAATGTCGGCGTTTTACCGATGGATTTGGCCATTAATTATGGTTGCACCGGTCCTGTTTTGAGAGGCTCTGGATTAAAATATGATCTTAGAAGGGTAGATGCCTATTCTGTTTATCCCGAGATTGAGTTTGATATTCCGATTGGTGAAGGAAAAATGGGTAAAACGGGTGATTGTTGGGATAGAAACTATGTGCGATTGATGGAATGTTGGGAATCTATCCGAATTATTGAACAATGCCTAGAAAAACTCACCAGAGACCACAAACGTACCAGAGACTTTGACCCTCAGGCTTTTGTACCTAAAAAAATAAGACCAGTGGAAATGGATTTCTATGCCCGAGCCGAAAATCCGAAAGGCGAATTGGGCTTTTTCTTCAGAACAAATGGCAAAACCGATGTACCAACCAGGGTAAAATGTAGGGCGTGTTCATTCAACAACCTCTCGGTTTTACCTGAAATATCGAAAGGCTGGATGATTGCTGACCTTGTGGCTATAATCGGTTCTCTGGATTTTGTGATGGGTGAAGTAGACCGTTAAATCTCCCAGATGCTCGACTGTTTACTTCTTCTAAATTGGTTTTTCATTTCCATCCAAAAAGCCAAAATTAAGTAAATAATTACGGGTGAACCTAAGGTAAAAAAAGAAGCGTAAATGAAGTACATTCTAATACTTTTCGCTGAAAAATTCAACTTTTCACCTATCTTAGTACAAACCCCAAAAAGATTGTTTTCCAGTATATATTTAAACTTATTCATTGGGTGTTATTTTATGTTAATGAGGCTATTGTGCCAAATTTGAAAAAAAAATTTGATTTTTTCTAATTTTTAAGCCAAAAAAGCTTCCTAAACCCTAGAAATAACCATATTTTGCGGTTCTCCGCCCAGTTTATAAGGATAATCGGTATTATAATGCAGCCCCCTAGACTCTTTACGCTTTTGAGCAGAATGTATCACCATTTGGGCACAAAGAATCAAATTTCTGAGCTCGCATAGTTTGACAGAAAGCTTGGTTTTTCTATAAAACTCTTCTGTTTCTTCTTTAAGCATATTCAAACGGGTAAGAGCTCTTTCAAGTCTAAAATCAGTTCGAACAATCCCCACATAATCCGACATCATTCTTTGTAATTCTCTGGTATTATGAGACACCAAAATTTCTTCATTAGACTGTACGGTACCAAACTCGTTCCAATCTGGCACTTTTTCATTGAACTCCACATGATCCAATTCATTTAAGGCCACCAGCGATATTCTATGTCCAAACACCGCCGCTTCAAGCAACGAATTGGAAGCCAGACGGTTAGCTCCATGCAAACCTGTAGAAGAGCACTCACCACAGGCAAAAAGATTGCTTATATTTGTTCTACCGTTTTCGTCCACCATTATTCCCCCACACAAATAATGTGCAGCTGGCGTAACCGGAATCATATTTTTGGAAATATCAATACCCAAACTCAAGCATTTCTCATATATGTTGGGAAAATGTTCTAAAATCAACTCCTTTGGCTTATGTGTAATGTCAAGATAAACAAATTCCTCTCCAGTTTTCTTCATTTCGGCATCAATAGACCTCGCTACAATGTCTCTGGGAGCCAAAGAACCGCGTTCGTCGTATTCATACATAAATTCCTTGCCAGCCTTATTTCTTAACACCCCACCCTCGCCTCTAACGGCTTCGGTAATCAAAAAACTCGGAAAAGAACCAGGATTGTGAAGCGATGTCGGATGAAACTGCATCATCTCCATATCTCGTACTTTGCCGCCAGCCCTATATACCATGGCTATACCATCGCCGGTGGCTATCACGGGATTGGTGGTGGCCGCATAAATATGCCCCGCTCCACCTGTAGCCATCAGAGTGTTTTTTGCCAAAATGGTCTCAACACCACCAGAGTTTACGTTGAGAGCATATACACCATAACAGTCGATTTTGTCTTCTACTTTTTCACCCAAATGGTGCTGGGTGATAATTTCTACAGCAAAGTAATGTGTGAGTATTTCGATGTTAGGATTTGCTTTAACTTGTTCTAATAAAGCACGTTCTATTTCCCAACCCGTAATATCTTTATAATGAAGTATTCTTTTTTCTGAATGCCCACCCTCTCTGGTTAGGTTATACTCACCAGAATCTTCCTTGTCAAAATTTGCACCGTATTCTATCAGTTCATTTATCCTATCTGGTCCCTCGGTCACTACAATTTCAACAATTTTTTTATCGCAGAGTCCATCCCCCGCTATGAGGGTATCCGATATATGTTTTTCAAATGAGTCAGTATTTGGGTCAAACACAGTGGCTATGCCACCCTGAGCATATTTGGTATTGGTTTCGTCGGCATTTACTTTGGTTAGTATCAAAACTTTCCCCTTTTTAGATGCTTTTATTGCAAAGCTCAAACCGGCTATCCCTGATCCTATGACTAAAAAATCTACTTTTCTCATTCTATTTTCTCTTAAATAAGGCCTTCCTTTAATAAATCGTGTAAATGTACAAAACCCAACACATTATTCCCTTCCGAAACTACCAACTGTGTTATATTCAAATCCTGCATTTTAAGCAATGCATTTACGGCATATTCGTCCGGCAAAATAGTTTTGGGTGATTTACCCATAATCTCTTTGGCTTTTAATGCCGAAAAATCGACTTTATTGTTCAGCATTCTACGTAAATCTCCATCGGTGATAATACCTACGAGTTGGTCTTTATCATCCACCACGGCAGTAGAACCCAACCTTTTGGTGGTCATTTCCAATATTACAGTTTGCACATCAGCGTCTTGCGTCACTTTAGGAAGGGCATTATTTGGATAAATATCCGAAACCCTCAAATAAAGTTTTTTCCCAAGACTTCCTCCCGGATGATATTTGGCAAATTCTTTTTTTGAAAAATCACGGGCTTCTAACAAACACACCGCTAGAGCATCTCCCAAGGCCAAAGCTACGGTAGTAGAAGTCGTTGGGGCCAAGTTTAAAGGACAAGCCTCGGATTCTACGTGGGCATTGATCACAAAATCAGCATTTTGGGCCAGATATGACTCAATGTTTGAAACCAGAGCGACGATTTTATTCCCCAATCGCTTAAGAAGAGGCATCAAAACCTTGATTTCCGGAGTATTACCACTTTTAGAAAGAAATATAATGATATCCTCTTCATCAATAATCCCTAAATCGCCGTGCAGTGCATCTGTGGCATGCATAAACACCGCTTTTTGACCTGTAGAGTTTAAAGTTGCCGATATTTTTTGGGCTATAATTGCACTTTTTCCTATCCCTGTAAGTACAATTTTACCCTTTGAAGCCAAAATGGCATAAATAATATGTTCGAAATTGATATCTATTGTACTAATCAAAGATTTAATTGCCTCCGATTCATCAGTTAGTACTTTTTTGGCAATATCAATTAGTTTTTTTTCTATTTTCGTCTCCACTTTAAAAAAGCCTTATTTTCGGTGCAAATGTACGCTTTGTTTATCGTTTTTTTTTAGTGAAACAAAATATTTGAGTTTAACAAAATCACAAAACATTTTTTGTATATTGGCATTAAGAATTTAATTCACCACGTCCAATATGGCGTGCTTTAATTTTTAAAGCCTTACAGTATTAGCTATGATTGATGTATCAATTGAGAACGAACTGAAGAAAAACCTCAAAGAGATTTTTGGTTTTGACAACTTTAGAGGAGAGCAAGAAAAAATTATAAAGAGTATAGTTTCAGGGAAAAACACCTTTGTAATTATGCCTACTGGGGCGGGTAAATCCTTATGCTACCAACTGCCTGCCACTGTATTGGAGGGAACAGCCATCGTAATATCGCCTTTGATTGCTTTGATGAAAAATCAGGTCGATCAGATGATGGCATTTGGCATTAATGCCCAGTTTTTGAACAGTACACTGAACAAGTCGGAAATGAACCGCGTAAAAAACGACGTGGTGAGTGGTGCTTGTAAACTCCTCTATATAGCTCCCGAATCTTTGACCAAGGTTGATAATTTAGAATTTCTGAAAAAGGCCAAGATTTCTTTTGTGGCTGTTGATGAGGCACACTGTATATCAGAGTGGGGTCACGATTTCAGACCAGAATATAGAAAAATCAAAGAAATAATTGAGAGTATCGATGTAAACCTTCCAATTATAGCCCTCACGGCCACTGCCACCCCTAAGGTGCAGCTAGACATAAAGAAGAGTCTAGACATGGACGACTCAGTTATATACAAAACCTCGTTTAACAGAGCCAATCTTTACTATGAAGTAAGGCCAAAGCAAAACGCCAAAAAGCAACTAATCAACTTTTTAGCTCAATATAAAGGCAAATCTGGCATTGTGTATTGTCTTAGTAGAAAAAAAGTTGAAGAAATAGCCGAACTCTTGGTAGTCAATGGTTTCAAAGCACTTCCGTATCATGCTGGCTTGGACTCAGACGTACGAATGAAAAACCAAGATGCGTTTCTGAACGAGAACTGCGATGTAGTGGTAGCTACGATAGCCTTCGGCATGGGTATAGACAAGCCAGACGTGAGGTTTGTAGTACATTATGATGCTCCAAAATCGCTTGAAGGATACTACCAAGAAACCGGAAGAGGTGGTAGAGATGGTTTAGATGGCTCATGTTTGATGTTTTATGCACTGGATGACATCACGAAGCTCGAAAAATTCAATAAAGATAAGAACGTAACCGAAAGAGATAACGCCAAAGCTCTGTTGATGGAGATGGTGGCTTACTCTTCGCTAGGTGTTTGCAGAAGACGTCAGTTACTGAGCTATTTCGGCGAAAACATGGAGAAAAACTGTGGATTCTGCGATAACTGTAACAAACCAACCAAAACCTTCAAAGGAGAAGAAGAGGTTGTTTTGGCACTAAAAACCATACTCGAGACCGAACAGCGATTCCCGGCCAACCACATTGCAGACATTCTGACGGCCAATACCAAAGACAACCCGGCCATAGCGAGCTATGAGCACGATAAACTTCCAATGTTTGGCCAAGGTCTTAAATACTTCAACCTTTCAGAAAAATTTGAAGAGGAAGAAGAAGAGGACGAGGACGAAATAGTGGTAAACAAAAAACCTAAGGCCGACATCAACGCAGACGGTAAAATTTCGGCCGCTGACAAATGGGTTTCTATCATCAGACAGTTGATGGTGTTTGGTTATTTAGAGAAAGATATAGACAACTACGGTGTAGTTAAGATTTCAGAAAAAGGTAGAAAATTCCTTGAGGATCCTTATACAATAACCTTCTCAGAAGACCACGACCTCAACGAAACCGAAGGTAGCGGCGAAGATGAACTTCAACAAACCGCCGGACCATCTGGTGGTAGTGGAGCCTCGGATCAAGCACTATTGGAGCTTCTCAAGGCTCTTCGCAAGAAAATAGCCAAAGAGAAGAATGTACCACCTTATGTGGTATTCCAAGACCCTTCTTTGGAAGAAATGGCCACCACTTACCCTTCAAACGTGCAAGAATTGGCACAAGTGAACGGTGTAGGTATGGGTAAAGTTCAGAAATTCGGTAAACCGTTTCTTGACCTTATCATTAAATACGTTGAAGACAACGAAATAGAGACTTCTTCTGACTTGATGGTAAAAACCACCGTAAACAAATCTAAAACCAAGATTTTTATCATTCAGCAAATTGATAGAAAAATAGACTTGGAAGAAATAGCCGAAGCCAAAGAAATGAACGGTGAAGAACTCATAACAGAGATTGAAAGCATCTGTTTCTCAGGCACTAAGCTGAACCTAGACTATTACATAAATCAGGTGATTGATAGAGACAAACAAAGAGATATTTACGAATACTTCATGACATCGGCCTCTGATGACATCAAACTGGCAATGAAAGAATTTGATGACTATGACGACGAGGTTACAGAAGAAGAGTTAAGATTGATGAGAATAAAATTCTTATCAGAAATGGCCAACTAAAAAATAAGGCTTTCCAGAAGGGAAGCCTTATTTTTTTGGAGAAATCAATTAAATCTGCGTTTCAGAATATCGAAAAACTCTTCTGCTTCAGGGCTGTTCAAATCCCATTTATAATTGGGCATATATTTTTTTATCATTTGCTCTTTGGCTTCTGAGAAACTATTGCAACTTTCTAACTCGTCAATAGCGGCATTGAAAACACTAGAATCTGAACCAAACAGGTTATTGATAAATAGGAATTTCTGATTCAGTGATATATTTCCTTTTATGGAATCTATTTTTCTTTTTTGATGAAAATCTGATAGAGAACTACTATCAGAGCTGAGCTGCATAGACTCGTGGAGTGTCACGGTAGTTTCTTTCTCAATGGTCTTGGTTACGGGGTTTTCAATTATGACGGTTTCTATCTTCTCCTGCACTTGCGTAAGCCGCATCTCCGTAATTGGCTCGTCCTTTTCTATTACTTGGGCCTCATGCACAACAGGTGCAGGCTCTTTTTGAACCATCTGAGGTTTGGTTTGTTTGTATTCTTCAATACTATCAAAAAACGACTGATACGGATTATTTATAGCAGCTGGAGCGTGATGTTCACCAGCTATTTTTGATATATCAGACAGCTCCTTACTATGATCCTCGATCTTGTTATCATCAAAAAACTGATTTATAAAATCTATGGCCTCGTTGGCATAGATAAAACTTACGCCGTTGAGTTTCGTCAACAAATCCCGAAGCACCCAATTATAATCTTTAAAGAACTTACCATTCTTGGTGAGCCAATCTGCCGTCAGTTTAAAATCAGGCAAATTTCGCATTTCTTCTACAAAATATGACTTTGGATCAGCAAAAAGTCCGATAGTTTTCTTGGCAGCACTGTCGAGTATTCCCTTAAAATTAGACTTATCAATCAGAATATGACGCGAGAGTATATTCATAAACTCCTCCAAGGCTTTTTGTACCTCCGGCTCTGCATAATTAAAATATGGGCTTTTAAGTCTTAGAATTTCAGACTGCCATTTCTCGAAAAGTTCTTTTAATATAAATAAATTGAGCTGTTTTACTTCCGTAAGCGATATAATTTCTCCTCCGTTGATATTTTCATTAGCCTTAAAGTATTCTTCACAAACAACTTCTGCAAAAGCCTGTGAAGTATTTGCTATTTCGGAGTGATTCCATTTGTTGGTCATCAGATAATTCTGTTTTTTTGTAAACTATTTGTAATGGTACAAAGAGCGTATTGCAAATGCTTTGCCATTTTACATACTAACGCAAAATTAATTAAAATATGTTCATTGAACCCAAAAGAGGCAAGTCTAAAGACTCCAAAAGTGGCTGGATAGAAGTTATAACCGGATCCATGTTTTCTGGAAAAACCGAAGAACTCATCAGAAGGCTAAAAAGGGCTCAAATAGCTAAACTTAATGTAGAGATATTCAAACCAAGCATAGATGTGAGGTATGATGAGACAGACATTGTTTCGCATAATCAAAACGCCATTCGCTCAACACCTGTGAATGCCGCCGAAGAAATACTTTTACTTAGCGGCAACTGCGACGTGGTAGGTATTGACGAAGCTCAATTTTTGGACTCGTCGGTAGTTGATGTTTGCAACAAACTGGCTTTTCAAGGAAAAAGAGTGATTGTGGCAGGTTTGGATATGGATTCCAGAGGCTTGCCATTTGGGCCCATACCCCAGCTTCTGGCTGTAGCCGAATATGTTACCAAAGTGCATGCGATATGTGTAAAGTGCGGAGACATTGCACATTTTTCATTCCGAAAAATTGATGCGGATAGCTTAGTACTCCTTGGTGAGCACGACATCTACGAAGCTAGATGCCGTACTTGTTACCAGGAGGCGTGATTATTTATTTTTATAGTTCCTATTTCTTAAAGATTCTTCTTTCGGTAGTACAAGCGGATATACCTCTACAGAATCATTTTTTGCAGGTTGTTTGTAATTTCTAGAAAATCTTAAATTGGCTTTTCGAAAGGCCAAGTTTGATTTCTTTACTTTTCCCCTACTTGTTTTATAATTCCTATCATCTTCGAGCGGGCTAAGAGACTGCCCAAACGCTGAAACAGATATAAATAATACAAAGAGAATCTCAATAAAAATCTTGATAATTAGCGGTGAGTTCATTTTAGTATTCCAGATTTTTTTGTTGATATTTCTCACTTTCCTCATTGTATTTATAGCCAAACAATGCCCTGTAAGTTGGCAGCATATACAAATATTCTTCTAGCTTCTTTTGAGCAGGCGTATACAGAGCATAATTATCCTGTGCCAGATTTCTAAACATTGATACCAAATACACCAAGGCATCTGAATTGGAAGCGAAGTCTTCAAATCTGTAATGAATAAATTTATGTTCCTCGGCATTTGGGTCGAACATAACCAGGTCGAGATCCATACCCTTCTGGCAGATTACTGAAAATGATTTCTGAACTGGTTTTGGCAAAAGATTATTATCTACCAAAAAGTCTATGATTTCAACGGCGTCGTTGTTAATGTACAAATTTGCTCCTATGTGTTTCATGATTCCTTTATTTTAATTTGTTGTACTGTCGTAAATGACATGGACAAAACAAGAAAAGAATTTCAACACTACCAAATGCTCAGAAAAGCCCTCTAACGTGTCAATTTAAGGCAATTTGATACAAAAAAAATGGTTTTTGGGACAGTTGAGATTTCAATTTTGATTCTTTGAACTCGAAAAATGCTTTTTTATTGAAACTTGGTTAAACTACAGATTGGATTGCGAAAAAAAAATATTTTCATTTTTCTTATATTTTTTTTCATTATTGGCCCTTTTAACACTTCCATAACAATTTACCCTCAAAAAAGTGTTCCTTACAAACTGAATGGATGGTCTTATACTGAAGAACCAAACTTCTTAAAACCCACCTTTCGAGAGAAAAAACAGCCATTTTATATTCGAAATTTTTGCTTTTAATTGGAGCTGAATAAATAAAGTATAAGCGATAGAATGGGTAAATAGATGTGAGAATTGTAAATGAATAACAAAAGGGACATTTGGAATACCCCTAAAACAGAAAAAACCTCCGAAACAACGGAGGCCTTTCTCAACTTTATAGCCATGAAAACTAATTCTTTTTAAGCTAGTGCCAATTTCAATTCGTTAAGTTTCTTTTTAACAGAGGTGTCGATTTGGGTATCGCCTACTCTCAAAACATAACCGCCGATCAAGCTTTCATCCACACTCTCTTCTAACTTCACTTGCTTGTTTATAGCTGAAGATACCAATTGGCTAAATTGAGCCCTTTGAGCATCATTCAAAGCTACCGACGACGAAATTTCCACTATTTGAACACCTGTTTGCTGATTATACAATTTTTGAAATTCTTTCGCAATTGGGTAAATCAACCTTTCTCTGTTCTTTTTAGTTAAGACGCTAAAAATTGAGAAGGTCACACTATTTACATTATTTTCAAATATTTTTTTCAAAATACTCAATTTCTTGTCGTGCCTTACAATAGGATTGGCCATCACAGCCTCAAAATTAGCA
This sequence comes from Leadbetterella sp., assembly GCA_035299025.1. Classification (GTDB taxonomy): domain Bacteria; phylum Bacteroidota; class Bacteroidia; order Cytophagales; family Spirosomataceae; genus Leadbetterella. The sequence goes on along the minus strand of DATGXK010000007.1, from coordinate 319,627 downwards.
TTCTCATTGCATACCGCTTCGAAAAACGACATGTCTTTATTCACTTCATTAACCACCCCGTGTTGATTGGCTAAATCTATTAAGGCTTTAGCATAACGATAAGCAACTATTGATTCTGACATACTTTTTTAATAAATTATCAACCGATTTAACGTTTGGAGTATTAGTTCAATTTAGCATCTGCAACTAGTTCACTCACGAAAGTCTCCTGAGTGGCTTTGTCTGAAAGTTCTTTTCTGAGTACTTTCTCAGCAATCTCAATAGAAAGGGCCGAAACGTCCTTCTTGATTTGGCTCATCATTTTCAATCTCTCTTGCGTCATTACCTCACGAGCGTCTTCCATTATCTTGTTGCCTTGCTCTACAGCCTTATCTTTCGCCTCAGCTATCATCTTATCTGAAGCTTCCTTTGCCTCTTTGATAATCTGATCTCTTTCTTTCTTGGCTTCTGCTACCAATTTGTCGTTGTCCGACTTCAACTTAGCCATTTCGGCTCTTGTTTCTTCAGCCATACGCAACGCACCTTCAATCTCTCCTTCTCTTTCTTTCAAAGCTGAAAGAATGCCTTTCCAGGCAAATTTCCAAAGAATAAACACCAAAAGACCAAATACCACTAACTGCCAGAATATAAGACCCGGGCTAGGATTCAATAATGAATTTCCTTCTAATAAAATCATTTTGTAAACAATTATAAAATTAAAAATTTTAATACTTGAAAATTTCCCAGCATTAACACCTAATGTGAATAATACTGGGAATTTAAGATTTCTTTAAAACGGCTTAAGCCATTTTGAAAGAAATCAAAAGACAAATTACAGCAGCAAAAAGAGCCACGGCCTCGATCAAGGCAGCGATGATGATCATCATTGACTGAATTTTTCCAGCTGCTTCTGGCTGACGTGCAACACCTTCCATAGCACTACCACCGATTCTACCGATACCAAGACCAGCTCCGATAGCCGCTAAACCAGCACCAATACCCGCACCCATTACAGCAAGACCTTTACCATCTGCTACTGCTTGTAAAATAATGTTCAATAAAGACATAATTTTATTTTTTTATTTTCTTCCCCCCTCAGAAGATGATTTGTAATTGACCTCTTTATAGGGGAATAAAGAGGATATTTTTTATCAATGATGCTCTGCGTGGTGCTCTTCTATGGCACTACCGATATACATTGAAGTTAATAACGTAAAGATAAAGGCTTGCAAAAATGCCACAAGTAACTCAATAGCACTCATAAACAAAGCAAACACACTAATGGCAGGAGCTACAGCCCAGCTTTTGAAAATAAATATCAAACCAAACAAACTCAACATAATGATGTGGCCGGCGGTGATATTGGCAAAAAGACGAATCATCAATGAAAGTGGCTTCATCAATACACCTACTACCTCTACGGGAATCATAATAAACCACATCCATTTTGGAGTATCTGGCAACAAGATATGCTTCCAATAATATTTGTTGGCACTTAGGTTGGTAATTAGAAAAGTAATAACAGCCAATACCAAGGTGATGGCAATATTACCAGTTAAATTAGCACCACCAGGCAATAAACCCAAAAGATTATTGATAAAAATAAAGAAAAACAAGGTTAACAGATATGGAAAATATTTACCGTAATTCTTACCAATTGATGGCTTAACTACCTCGTCTCTCATGTAAACTATCAAAGGCTCGAGGAAGGACTGAATGCCCTTCGGGGCTTTACCTTTGTTTTTAACATAACCTCTTGATACAGAAAGAAATATCAAAATCAGTAGAGTAGCACCCAACATTAAAGTGGCCACATTCTTGGTGATAGAAAAGTCCATAGGATGAACCGCCTCATTAACAGTACCGTCAGCATTTACTCTTACGATGTGCTCGTGCTCGTTTTTATAATCGTTATAAATCTGACCGTGATCTAATTTACTAGAAGAGAAAACTTCAATACCTCTGTCTGCGGTGTAAAGAATGATAGGAAGTGGTAATTTCACTCCATGTGTAAACTCCCAACCGTGCTCATCGGCTATGTGGTGCATAATCATGCCACCAATATCAAACTTCTCTTCTTCGTGTGAAGCCTCGGCTGAGGAAGCATGCTCATCAGTGTGTTGTGCAAAAGCAGGTGAAACACCCAAAACAATACAAAAAACTAAGGAATAAATGTATTTGAACATATGTAGTACTTTAATAAACTCTGTTTTAAAATATGGCGTTTTCAAAAACGACGCAATTTACTAAGTAATGTTGAAATTTCAAAAATTGTAAAAAATAAATATAATACAAAAACATTCACAACGAAGAGATTCTGGTTTTCCTTGTACATGTACAATCCGAATCCAACAAAAACCAAGAGCAATAAAAACCTCAAAACAACCGATGCGAGGTAAAATTGAATAAAATTTTCTCTTTTATTGCTCATTCCTTGCTCTATCAATATTTTTACCAGAAAATCGAGGGCTACGAAAAATGCAAAAATAACCCAAATTTTTTCGTGCAAATATTCTTTAAATGGAGAGAGTTTAACTAAAAATAATACAATAAACAAAATGAAACTTATAGCATATTTTCTCAAATTCATAGGTCAAAGTTTTTAATGTATACAATCGAATAAAAAACAAAATTTCATGCTGTTTATCAATAATTTCACAAAATTACGCTCTAAGATTGCAGATTGAAATTATTTGCAAATTTAATTTTTTAAAGTACGAAAGTACGTTTTTCCGAACGCCAAGCCACTTGCTTTGCACTAATTCAAGAAGGATTAATTTTTGATTAAAAAAAAGATTTTAGAGAGCATTTTTTTTCTACATTTGTAGCCCCAAAATACCGCGGGCAAAAATTAACAATTGACAATTTGGAAACGAAAGTTCAAAACGATGTAACACAAGTTTGGCGTGACTGCCTCGCGGTAATCCGTGAGAATGTGACGGAGCAAAGCTTTAAAACTTGGTTTGAGCCTATTATTCCTTATAAATTGATCAACAAACGCTTGATTATACAGGTGCCCAGTCAGTTTTTCTATGAATGGCTGGAGGACAATTATGTTAAAATCCTGAGAAAGGCCCTCGACTACGCCATTGGTAAGGATGGACAACTGGAATACACCATTATTATAGACCGGGGAATTCCGAAGCAAGGCTCATCGGCACCAACCAATGGAAATCACGGAAAGGCGGCTGTGGCAGTTCCAGAAGTAGCCACCCAAAAGAATCCCTTCGACTTAAAGTCTTTCAACGAAAAACAAATTGAGTCATTTCTGAACAAAAATTACAGCTTCGATAATTTTGTAGAAGGAGATTGCAATAGATTGGCTAGAGCGGCAAGTTTTGCTGTAGCCGAAAAGCCGAGCACCACTTCTTTCAATCCCTTGATGATTTATGGAGGTGTGGGCCTTGGAAAAACACATTTGGTACAGGCCATTGGCAATTACATAGAAAAGGCCTCTGAAAACGCCAAAATTGTCCTTTATGTGAGTTCTGAGAAATTCACCAGTCAATTCATAAATGCCATTAGAGAAAATAGTCTTCAAGATTTTATGGCTTTCTATATGCGTGTAGATGTGTTGATTCTAGACGATGTACAGTTTTTGTCAGGCAAAGAAAAAACTCAGGAAACTTTTTTCCATATTTTCAATCACCTTCATCAAACCGGCAAGCAAATAGTTATGACCTCCGATAGACCTCCTCGTGAGCTTTCGGGTATGGAAGACCGCCTGCTTTCAAGGTTCAAATGGGGACTTACGGCCGATATTCAAGCTCCTGACCTAGAAACGAGAATAGCCATTATTCAAAATAAGGTAGAAGAGGAAAAAGCAATAATGGACGAGGAAGTTATAGAGTACTTGGCTCATTGTATAGACTCCAACGTAAGAGAACTTGAAGGTGTGGTGATTTCTCTCATTGCCGACTCGGCACTTACTCGCAGAAAAATCAACTTGGATATGGCCAAGTTTAGAGTAAAAAGTATTGTTGAAGAAAACCAGAAGGTAATTTCTATTGATAAAATTATAGAAGTAGTAACCGACTACTTCAGAATAAAAGTTAGCGACATAAAAGGTAAAACTAGACTTCGGGAAGTAGTATTGCCTAGGCAAATAGCTATGTATCTCGCTAAAGAATTTACAACTCTTTCTCTGAAGGCCATTGGATATCACTTTGGCGGAAGAGACCACAGTACGGTAATACATGCAATACAGACCGTAAACGACCTGATAGATTTTGACAGAGACGTGGCTTCACAGGTGAAAGAACTTAAGGATGGATTTAAGAAGTAAGTTTTGTGTAAATTTCTAAAACTTGGGGAATTAGCATTGAATTTTCATTGTTTTTCACGACAAAATCAGCCATTTCAATAAATTCGAGTTCTGTTTTTTGATTTGCAATTACTTTTTCGAGTTCTTCCTTGGTCTTGTGATAATCTCTTTGCAGCAGCCTTTTAAGTCTCAATTCCTTTGGGCTATCTACCACAATAATCTTATCTAGGCCCGAATTTCGATTCATGATCGCTGCCTCTTTTAGTACGAAAACAGTATTTTGCAGGGAAGTCCAATCCTCAAAATCCTGAGCAACTCTTGGATGTACGATTTGATTTAGTTTTTTTAGTAAATCCTGATTTTGAAAAACAGCAGAGGCAACAAAATCCCTATTATACTTACCATCAGCACCATAAGCCTCAGCACCCAACAAACTCTTTATTTCTGAAACAACCGAATGGTGGTTTTCAATAATCCACTTTGCTCTTTTATCTGATTCATACACCGGCACGCCCAAAATTGAAAATAATTTTGCTACCGTGCTTTTGCCCGTACCAATACCTCCAGTGATACCTACTCTGAGCATATTTCAGTATATTTTTTTTCTTTTTTCACGAAATATCTCCAAACTATAGAGAAGTTACTCAAATTTCCAGCACCCAAAAACGGCCCTTTTCTCTTCTTTGACAAATACGGAATCATAGCATAAAAGGCAAAATGAGCTTTAATAATGGCCCAAATGTCTTTAAGATTGCCATCTTTCAAAAACTTCAAAGACGAAATCCCATCCAAAATTAGCCTTGTAAAGATAACTGGTACAAGACTTTCTGAGGGAAGGTTTTTGTATAACATGGCCAGATTGTTTCTGAAATTCAAATAGGTTTTGAACGGATTAGACTTGTGCAACGTACCTCCGCCAACGTGATAAACCACCGAAGAAGGCTCATACTGAATTAGATAGCCCGCATTATGAATTCGCCAGCACAAATCTATTTCCTCCATGTGAGCGAAGAAACGCTCATCAAAGCCTCCCAAATCTTTAAAAACCTTGGACTTTACGAAAAAACAAGCACCTGTGGCCCAAAAAATATCTTTGGCATCATCATATTGTCCATTGTCCTTCTCTAAAGTATCAAAAATACGACCTCTGCAAAAAGCATAGCCAAATTTATCTAAAAATCCGCCAGCCGCACCTGCATACTCAAACTGATCTTTGTTATTGAAGTCAAGAATTTTGGGCTGTAAAGCTGCCAAATTCGGGTTTGCCGTTATTTTTTCTAAGAGCGGAACCAGCCAACCTGAAGTAACCTCCACATCGGAGTTTAGAAGAACGAAGTTTTCATAATCCAGACCTCTGAGGCCCTGGTTATATCCTCCCGCAAAACCAAAGTTTTCAGAATTGCGTATCACCAAAACTTCTGGAAAATTTTGCTCTATAAAGATGACAGACTGATCTGATGAGCAATTATCTATAACAACGACGTCCGCTTCGGGACTTTGGTTTACTACATTCCTGAGAAATTGATTTAAAAAACCAAATCCGTTATAATTAAGAATGACTACCGCCGTGTTTTTCAAGCTTACTTGTTGAATAAATTACCTAAATCAAACCCTGGTATTTTTGGCATCATGTCTTCTGTCACCTTACTCATCTCAACCTTTACCTTGGCGTCGATATCAGCAAGAGCCTTATTGCTAGCTGCCACAATCAAATCCTGCACCATTTTGGCATCATTCGGATTTAATAATTCTGGCTCAATCTCAACTTTTAGAAGTTCTTTTTTTCCATTTACGGTTACCTTAACCATCCCACCGCCAGACTCTGCGTCGGTTATAATTTCTCCTAATTTTTCTTGGGCTTCGAGCATTTTGGCCTGCATATCCTTCACTTTACCCATCATTCCCATCATATCAAACATCGACATAAGCTTTTCTTTTTTTGCAAAAATAAGATATAAGACAAATAAATTCTTGGATTTTCCTAAATTTAAGCCTTTAAAACAAGTATATGTTTTCGAACAACAAAACTTCATCATTTATGAAATACATTATCCTGATGATTTTCTTAAGTCTTCAAGTAAATGCACAGACCAAAAATCTGAAAAAACATATCAAATACCTAGCTTCTGACGAACTTGAAGGCAGAGGAACCGGAACCGTTGCAGAAACCAAAGCGGGTGATTATATTATAAGTCAATTCATGAAAATTGGTTTGAAACCTTTAGGCGAGAATGGAAATTTCAGACAATTATTTGCCGCCAAAAAAGGCGTACCGCCCAATATTACCCAGGTAAATGCCAATAATATATTGGGCTGGATAGATAATGCCAAAAGTGAGTCAATCGTGATTGGAGCCCATTACGACCACCTCGGCTTGGGTGACCAAGGAAGTTCGCTGCAGGCAAACTCGAACGGTATGGTGCATAACGGAGCCGATGACAACGCCTCTGGCGTAGCCGGAATGTTGGAATTGGCTAGATTCTATTCAAAAAACAAAATTACGGAAAACTATAACTTTATCTTTTTGGCATTTTCGGGTGAGGAGCTTGGCCTGATGGGATCGAAATTTTTACTCGACAATCCTACTTTTGACCTTAAAAAAATCAATTGTATGGTCAATCTCGACATGATAGGTAGATATAGAGAAGACAAAGGGGTGAGCATTGGCGGTATAGGAACCAGTAAGTTTTGGGAAGAAAATGCCGCCAAATTGGCCAGTGAAATGAAAATCAAATACACGCTTGATTCGGCTGGAATTGGCCCATCAGATCATACGTCGTTTTATTTGAAAGACATCCCGGTTTTGTTTCTTTTCACTGGAGCACATCAGGAATATCATAAACCGACCGACGACCCCAATTTGATCAATTATGAAGGTGAAGCCATGCTGTTGGATTATATAAAAGCAATGATTGAAAAGCTGAACACAGTTGCAAAAATTGACTTCAAGAAAACGTCAAATCCACATTCGGCTGCAACCAAAAGTAGTTTTAAGGTAACTATGGGCGTAATTCCAGACTATTCTTTTGATGGGAAAGGTCTTAAAATTGACGGTGCATCTGAAGGTAGGCCAGGCGAAAAAGCTGGCTTAAAAGCAGGGGATGTTATTACAAAAATCGGCGATCATGAAATAAAGGACGTATATGGATACATGGCAGCTTTAGGAAAATTTGAAAAAGGCCAAACAGTCCCGGTAATCGTGAACCGAAAAGGAGAAATTTTGACTTTGACCTTAACATTTTAATAAATGACAAATAAAAAAACATTGGTTTTGGGGGCTAGTACAAAACCCGGAAGATATGCTTTGATGGCCGCCGAAAGGCTACTCCAAAAAGGACATAGTATTGAACTTTTAGGAAAAAATGGCGGTAGCGTAGGTGGAGTAGAAATAAAAACTGAAACAGACGAAATTGATACAAACATTGATACAGTAACTGTTTATCTCAGTGAACAAAATCAAAAGGAATACGAAGACTTCCTATTAAAAATGAAACCCCAGAGGGTAATTTTCAATCCGGGGGCTGAGAATCCTGACCTCGAGGAAAAACTTGAAAAACAAGGCACTGAGGTAGTAGAAGCCTGTACCTTGGTAATGTTAGGAACTGGGCAGTATTGATTCATACTGCCTATTTTATTTTTACATCGCCAAAATGTGAGATAATGAGAATCTTCGATTCGGTGTTTGAGTTTGTTCCGATTTTGCCTTGGTAGGTATTCGAAGTAGAGGGCTTATAACCTGATTTTTTACCATCCTTCTCAGAGTTTTTGAAAAAATGCACGATTAGAGCTGGATCGACATAAAACGTTCCATACGAGGTTTTTATATCAAAAACACCATTGAATTTATCGCTGACGGGTAAGTCGATATTGGAGTAATTTGAGAAAATCTCTAGTTTCTTCACCTTTTCATCGATGTTTTCAATTCTGAAATTCTTCGAATAATTTACATTCAATTTTACAGCTTCTTTGATATTTCCAAAAACACCTCCTGAATAATTCATAACACCTTCGATGTCTTCCAAATACTTGGCTTTCAGGCTTCCATGGTTATTTTTCATGCTCACGTTTTTCATTTCACCCATATTTACAGCTGTAAAATTAGAGGTAATATCTCCACCAAGAAGTGCTTTTATATTGGCCGAGCCATAGTTGAGGTTCAATTTCGAATCGGCATTGGTAATCCTGTCGGCGTGGAGCGTACAATAATTAAGATTTAAGCTCAATGGTGCATGAAAATCTGGCAAAAAGACATCTCCAAAATTATTACTTACACTCAAAGCTATGTTTTTAGGAATAGAAACCGAATAATCTACCTTGAAATTGGAGTTTTTATCTTTATTCCAAGACTTCATATTGTAATTCTCTTTCTTGATGTGTGTTACAACCTTCACCACTTCGTTAGACCTCATACCGCTAACGCTAATAGACTCTATAAAACTATCGAGAAGGTCTGGACTTGGGGCGTTGGCCGTTACATGCACAAGGACAGTAATGTTTTTTTGATTGGAATAAGAAACTCGCACGTCGCCAAATTGGTTCGAAATCTCAAGTCGTTCTACACCAGCCGCGGCGTAATTGAAAGTATACTCCTTCTTTTTTTCTATTAAGGGGGTTTCATAAGCATAAACAAAACCTATACTCAGAATACCGAAATATATAAAACTCACTACTTTTTTCATCTTACAATAATTCATGTTTGTTCACATCTACAGCTATTGCCGTTTGTTGGTTTAGCAGTTCTATCTGCCACTTGAGGTTCTGCACCATAGCTTGGTAAAGCTGGTCGTGATTGGGATTATTTGCGAGCTGAGATTTCAAGTATTCGAAATTGGTCTGCAAGTCAGACAAATCCTTGAGAAATGCCTTCTGAAGCTCTGGGTTCTTTTCTATAAGGTCTTCCAGATTCTTTTTTTTCTCCGACACAGCCTCCGTGTAGGTAACCAATGTAGGTTCAGAATTGATCAGTTTGTCTTGTTTGGAAGCAAAAACGTCGTTTTTTGAATACTTACCAAACCAAAAGCCCACACTCAAACACACAATTATTCCTGCGGCTATTCTGAGTATTTTACTATTTAGCCAAATGGACTTTTGAGTTTTCTGGGGTAATTTTTTTTCTAGTTTTAACCACAAATCTGTAGAAACTTCCTCCTCAAACGCCGCCCGATTTCTATTTACAAATTCTTCTAATTTCATTGTGTTACTTTTAAAAGTTCTAATAGTTTTGATTTCCCTCTGATATATTGACTCCGAGAAGTCACTTCACTTATTCCAAGTATGCCTCCAATTTCTTGGTGATCGTATCCTTCAAAAAGATAAAGATTGAGTACGAGCCTGAATCCGTTTGGCAAACTGCTTATGGCTTTTTTTACTTTATCGATCATTTCCAATTTGTCTTCAAAATCCTCGTAGTTGTCATCAATCATAGTAGACTCCATTCGGTCGTCTATTTCTTCTACAACCATTTTTCGGCTACGAAGTTTCGCAATTGACTTATTTACAACTATAGACTTGAGCCATGCACCAAAAGTAGATTCTCCCCTGAACATTTCTATTTTTAGAAATCCATCCAAAAAAGACTCCTGAATCACATCCTCGGCCTCCTCTCTCTCTCCTACTATTCTCAAGGCTGTGTTGTACATGGCCTTCACATATAAATTATAAATTTCTCGCTGAGCCACAGGATTGCCCACCTTGCAAAGCTCCACGAGCTCACTGGTTTTATCTTTTATATATTCTTGACTCAAACTAGGATTGATTTCAGGTTAAAGATGTAACTGAAACAAAAACGTTGCACAAATGAATAAAAAAAGAGAGATGAAACTAAATTCATCTCTCCTATTCCTTTATAACATCTGAAAATTATTAGTTCTTACCACTACTACCTACACCTGCTGCATCATTCTTTTTAGCCTCTTGCATAGGGTTGGTAGGCGAAGTAAACGCTCTTTGTTTCATTAACTGGAACCTTGTAGGAGCTTCAGGCTCCTTCGGAAAGCTATTGTTTGAAGTATCGATGTCTGCAATCTCCATGTAAGGATCTAGCTTAAACTTCTCCACTTTTTTCTTGGTAGGAATCGTTTTGGTGATTTCCACATCATTTAGTCTCCATATCTCGGCCGGATATCTAAAATCCTCAGTGGTACCGTCCTCGTAAACAGCTTGCACAATTACGGGCATCACCAATCCTCCCTTATTTTTGATTTTTAAAACATAATAATTCATTCCAGATTCAAGCAGTTTTTGATCTTCCGAAGAAAGCGAAGATTTATAAGCTTCATATCTTTTTTTGTCGGCATCTGTTACTGCATATCTGTCATAAGAATTATAAAAATCTTTCATAGATGGATCAGCCTCCACCACTGACTGCGGGATATCTGTTTTATCACGCATTTTGCTCATAGTCTTTGCTTTGGCTTCATCCATTTTCTTGACATCTGCCTTGCTAATTTCAGGATTCTGTGTATCCAAAGAATACCATTGAACCTCGGCCAAATCTTGATCAGAAGGTTCTACTGTATAAAACCAGCCCTTCCAAAACCAATCTAAATCTACTCCTGAGGCATCTTCCATGGTACGGAAGAAATCTGCTGGCATAGGACTCTTAAACGCCCAACGGCGAGCATATTCCTTAAAAGCAGCATCAAAAAGTTCTCGACCCATGATGGTTTCACGAAGGATATTCAAGCCAGTCGCGGGTTTTGCGTATGCATTTGGTCCGAATGCCATAATATTGTCTGACGAAGTCATGATTGGCACCTGTTGTGTTTTATCTGTCTTCATATAAGGTACAATGTCTTGAGCCTCTCCCCTACGAGCTGGATAGTCTTTGTCCCACTCCTTTTCTGCCAAATACTGACAAAATGTATTCAAACCTTCGTCCATCCAAGTCCACTGTCTTTCGTCTGAATTAACAATCATAGGGAAAAAATTATGGCCTACCTCATGGATAATTACCCCAATCATTCCGTATTTGGTTCCTTCGGAATAGGTGCCGTCTGGCTCAGGTCTACCGCCATTAAAGCTAATCATAGGGTATTCCATACCACCACCACGGGTAGCATGACACGAAATAGCCACCGGATAAGGATATTCTATGGTATGTTTTCCATAAGACCTCAAAGTATGCTCAACTACACGTGTAGAATATTTTTCCCACAACGGATTACCTTCTTTAGAATAAAATGACATGCTCCAGATTTTCTTGCCGTTGCCATAAACATCAGTTTGCATGGCATCCCAGATAAATCTTCTTGAAGAAGCAAATGCGAAGTCTCTTACTTTTTTCGCAGTGAATACCCAAGTTTGCTTTTTCGTACTCTTGAATTTCATCCTTTCCTCTGCCTCTGCTTGTGTGGCCAATATAATTGGTGTTTTGGCATTGGCGGCCTCTTTCATCCTAGCTTGTTGGTCTTTGGTCAGTACCTTGGCATAGTTTTGACATTCACCAGTAGCACCTACCACATGATCGTCTGGTACGGTGATTTCTACCTTATAATCTCCAAAAGGCAACGTAAATTCACCTTGACCCAAAAATTGCTTGTTTTGCCAGCCACTCACGTCGTCATATACACACATACGTGGAAACCAGTGAGCGATGAAATAATTATAATTGCCATCTTTCTCAAAAAACTCATAACCAGACCTTCCATAATATTCGGTGATATTGTATTCCCACTCAATTTTGATTGAAGTGGCAATGGTGGGTTTTAAAGAAACCGGAATATCTACCCGCATCATCGTACCATTGATGGTATAAGGAATATTAGCCCCTTTCAAATCTTTTACAGACTTTATTTTGTAGCCATATTCTTTCTCAGCCTTTATAATAGTATTTACTGAGCTAGGGGAATTCATACCACTCAGCTGGGTGGTGGTCATTTGGGGATTCACCCCTCCAGTTTTAGAAAGTGCATTGATAGAATTGTTTTGAAACAAGTTTTGGTCCAGCTGCAACCAAAGGTATTTCAGGTCATCAGTAGAATAGTTGGTGTAAGTAATCACCTCCGAACCGATAATTCGCTGATTTACATCATCAAGCTCAGCTTTGATGTCATAGTCGGCTTTATTTTGGAAGTAATCTTTACCTGGTGCACCAGATGCTGTACGGAACGTGTTGGGAGTTGGCAATACTCCGCCCAATTGCTCAAACCTATTGTTGGCATTGTAGTTAGTAGCTGGAGGGCCTTGTGCCCAAACTAATACAGCAGAAAATAGGAATGAAAATGCCAAAAAGAGTTTTTTCATAATTGGTTCATTGATTAAGTAAAATATACAATGCGAAAATATTCTTTTTAAATTAATTTAACAATGACTAAAGAATTAAATAAGCTTTTTATAGACAAAAATTACTTTTTTGAGAAATTCTACAAACTACCAAGACAAAACAAAAAAGAACCAATGCCACTCCAAAATGCACTTTTTGATTTAAATTTGAGTTTTGAAATAAACGCCTTTTTATGCCCGGAATATTAGATTTAATTGGAAATACACCACTCGCCGAACTTAGCAGACTTAGTCCCAATCCAAATGTCAGGATTTTTGCAAAATTAGAAGGAAATAACCCAGGTGGGAGTGTAAAAGACCGCCCAGCTCTGAACATGATCAAAAGTGCTTTGGAACGTGGAGAAATAAAACCCGGCATGAAACTCATTGAAGCCACAAGCGGAAACACGGGCATTGCCTTGGCCATGATAGCGTGCCTCTACAATATTGAAATAGAGCTTATTATGCCTTCTAATTCCACAAAAGAGCGTGTAGACACCATGGAGGCTTATGGAGCAAAAGTCATTTTGCTCGATAACATAGAAGCTTGCCGAGATTATGCCGAAGAGAAATCGCTTACAGACGAATACTTGCAATTGAACCAGTTTGCCAACCCTGACAACTATTTGGCACATTATAAAACCACTGGACCGGAAATCTGGAGGGATACCAATCAGAAAATCACACATTTTGTGGCTTCCATGGGTACTACAGGCACCATAATGGGCACATCCATGTATTTGAAAGAACAAAATCCAAACATTCAAATAGTGGGCTGTCAACCTACCGAAGGTTCATCCATACCAGGTATAAGACGCTGGCCAGTAGAGTATTTACCAAAAATATTTAACCCGAGCCGGGTGGATAGAGTTTTTGACATTTCACAAGAAGAATCAACTTTAATGGCAAGAGAATTAGCCAAAAAAGAGGCTATTTTCGGAGGAATGAGTTCTGGCGGTCAAGCGGCCGCTGCCATAAAATTGGCGAATGAATTAGATTCTGGCCTTATCGTATTTATCTGTTGCGATAGAGGTGATAGATATTTGAGCAGTGATTTGTTTGGGTAACTTCATGATTTTGTAGCCATTTGGTACTCTGATGACGCTGACGCTAGCAATGCTGATTTTTATGGATTTTATACTTTCAAAATGAAATAAAAAAAGCAGCTTCTATGGAGCTGCTTTTTTCTAATATTTGCTGGATATTTCCTCACCACTTCGCCGGATTTCTCCTCCATTTCTTAAGAGATTCCACATCAGAAGGTTTTACGTATTCTTGTTTCAAAGCTTCATCAATGAGATAGTTGTAATTACTCAGCGTTACAAGTTTAAGATTCTTTTCTGCAAAATTAACGTCCGCCGTCTTAAATCCATAAGTGAATATGGCTATCATACCTACTACTTCTATTCCTTGTTCTATCAATGCCTCAGCAGCTTTTATGGAGCTGCCGCCTGTCGAAATTAGATCTTCGAGAACAACCACTTTTTGGCCTTTTTCTATTTTGCCTTCTATCTGATTACCCATACCGTGTTCTTTCGGCTTAGGTCTTACGTAGGCAAAGGGCAAATTCATGTAATCAGCCACCAATGCACCTTGAGCTATGCCGGCCGTGGCTACTCCTGCAATCAATGTTGCGTCGGAAAATTCCTTTTTGATGGCTTTGGCCAAAGCTTTTTTGATAAAAGTTCGGGCTTCCACATCTGAAAGTGTGATGCGGTTGTCGCAATAAATAGGAGAATTCCAACCCGAACTCCATTTGAACGGCTTTTCGGGATTCAGTTTAACGGCTTTGGTTTTTAGTAAAAAAGTAGCAATCTTTCTTGCAGTGTTCATCTTAATCTTCTTTGTCCTCTGTTTTCTTTGTAACCAACATCTTATCGATTCGGTTTTTATCCATATCTACAATCTCAAACTCGAAATCGCCCCATTCGAAGGTATCGCCAGTACTTGGTATTTCTTGCAAAATATGAAGTGCAAAACCACCCATGGTATCAAAACCTGTGTATTCTTTTCTTGTGGGCAAGTCTATTTCAAATTCATTCAAGAAATCATCAAAGGGAAGCGATGCGTCTATCAGAAAACTTCCGTCCTCACGCTCGGTTATCTCAAATTCGAATTCGTTGGTTTCTGAAATGTCGCCAACTAAGGCATCCAAAATATCGTTCATAGTTACAATACCAACCACATTTCCGTATTCGTCTACTATAATCCCGAAGTGTTTTTTTTCTTCCTGAAATTTCTCCAAAACCTGATAGGCGTGGTTATTTTCTGGAATATAGAGTGGTGTTCGGAGATTCACTTCTAGGTGCTGGAGTTCGTAATTCAGATCTTTGCCCAGTAAGTCTTTGATATAAAGCAAGCCTCTCATATCGTTGATACCATCCTGACAAACAGGGTATACCGAGTGTTTTTTGTCAATAATTTTCTCTTTGTTAATCTCAAAATCGTCGTCGAGATCAAGAAATGTCACTTCATTGATGTTCGTCATCAGAGAGGTTATTCGTCTATCGCCAAGATGAAATACATTCTGGACAATCTCGTGTTCAATTTCCTCAATAGTACCTCCTGTGGCACCTTCTTGCATCAAAGTTTTAATTTCTTCTTCCGTAACCGAGCTATCGTTTTCCTTTAAACCAATGATTTTGAATATCAAGTCAGAGGTTTTGCTCAACAACCATATAAAAGGAGAGGTTATAAAAGAAACAATACTCATTGGCTTTACGGCATTCATAGCTATTTCTTCGGCCTTTGCCATTCCAATGCGTTTTGGTACCAGCTCGCCAAGTATTAAAGTCACGAAGGTCAGAACCACCGTTATCAAAAACACGGCTACACTCTCAGCATAGGGAGCTAGTGTCTCAAATTTCTGAAAAAACGGAATAAGATATCCTTTAAATGTATCACCAGAGTAAATACCTGTAAGAATACTGATGAGCGTAATGCCTATCTGGACTGTGGAAAGAAATTTGCCGGGTGAGTTGGCTAAAACTAAAGCTGCGGTGGCCCTTTTATCGCCGTTTTTTGAAGCTATTTCTAATTTTGTCTTTCGGGAAGATACCAAGGCAATTTCTGCCATCGAAAACAAACCATTAAGTATAATTAGAAAAAGTATTATTAAAATTTCCATTAAAAATTAAGATGATTATTCCAATCATCTACACTGATTTAAGTGCAAAGTAACGAAATTTTTAAAATAGAATACTTGATACCATTAAAAAATATGCGAGCGGCTCTTTTTAATCGATTAATGCATTAATTTTGCAATTTACAAACCGAAAGTATGCTCATTTTTGTCAATAACAAGGCCATTACCATCTCTGAAAGTACCCACTTCGTAAAGGATTATTCGAAAAATTTCGACTTTGTACACGACCTTAAAACCGAAATAATTGAATTTAAGGAACTTGAGGGCAATGTTTTGGTCAAAAATGCGAGCTTCAACAACATCCTGAACTTTATAAAATTTGCCCAAAGTTCTAAGCCAGAAAAACTCGGACATTTGACTTTTGAAGTTAAAAACGAGGAACTCTTCAAACTCAAAATAAAAGACAAACTACAAGTCATAAAAGCAGCCGGTGGAGTTGTAGAAAATCACGAAGGCAAAATACTTATGATGAAAAGACTCGGCTTCTGGGATTTGCCAAAAGGGAAGGCCGAAGGAAGTGAAAAATCAAAAAAGACGGCGGAGAGAGAGGTAGAAGAAGAATGTGGAGTTACGGTTATCGTAAATGACAAAATCTGCACGACATGGCATACCTACATGATGAAGGGCAAGCTGGTTCTGAAACAAACCAAATGGTACGCCATGAAGCTCATTTCCGACAAAAACATGAAACCTCAGATAGAGGAAGACATAGAGGAGTTGAAGTGGATGAACGAAACCGAAGTTGAACAAGCACTTAAAAATTCCTACAATTCTATAGCCCATGTTTTAAAAAAATCAGAGCACGCTTTGCTTGTATAATGTTAATAATTTGTAAATTTCGCCAGAAATTAAATAAACAAACCTAAACCTCGTTTAGAGTACAATTTTAAACTTAAACCAATATATTTTCATGAGAAAATTCCTAAGCATTCTGATGGCCATCTGTGTAACATTCCAATTGGCCAGTGCACAAACCACTAAAAAAAGTACCGAGAAAAAAGCTGCCAAAACAACCAAAGAGGCCAAAACTACGAAGGAGAAATCTTCTGACAAAAAAGAGAAAACCACCAAGGAAACCAAATCAAAAGTAGACAAGGATTCGAAAAGCAAAGGTGAGAAAGGTTCAAAAACCACAAAAGACGCTGACTCTAAAACCAAAACTACCAAAGAAACCAAAACAAAGGTAGACAAGGACAGCAAGTCTAAAACCGAAAAAGGAACCAAAACCAAGGTAGATAAAGACAGTAAGACCAAAGTAGAAAAAACAACAAAAACCAACGACAAAGGAGAGAGTAAGTCGAAAGTAGAAAAAACCACTGTAGATAAAGGTTCGAAAACTAAAACTACCGAAACCAAAACTACGCAAGCCGACAAAGGCACTCAAAAGAAAGTAGCTGGTGCCGACAAAGCTGTAGGCAAAGATGCAAAAGGCCGCACAATATATGAAGGCCCAAGAGGTGGTAGATATTACATCAACTCCAACGGAAACAAAACCTACGTTCAGGATTAATTAAAATATTTTAAAAAATATCCATAGCCCAACGGAAACGTTGGGCTATTTTTTTTACATTTGAGTCTCGAAAAACTTTGAATAAAATGAAAATACGTGTTTTGGTAGTGGGTTGTGGAAATATGGGAAGCTCTCATGCTTTAGCCTACCATAATCTTCCAGAATTTGAAATATGTGGTATTGTATCTCCCGGAAAAAGCAAAGAAAAGCTCAATGAAAAATTGGGGGGAGGCTACCAACTATTCGATGACTATTATACTGCCTTGGCAGAAACAAAACCTGATGCAGTAAGTATAAACACCTACCCCGACACCCACGAGGCCTATGCCATAGCAGCCTTGCAATCAGACTGCCATGTTTTTATAGAAAAACCCCTCGCAGACACCGTTGCTGGTGCAGAGCGAGTAGCCGAGGCGGCCAAAAAACACAAGAAAAAGCTTGTAATAGGCTATATCTTAAGAGTACATCCGTCTTGGGCCAAGTTTGTTGAAGTAGCCCAAACCATGGGCAAGCCCCTTGTTATGAGGATGAATCTCAACCAACAAAGCCATGGAATCATGTGGGATGTGCATCGAAATCTGATGAAAAGCCTGAGCCCTATAGTAGATTGTGGTGTGCATTATATAGATATAATGTGCCAAATGACACGTTCTAAACCGGTTTGGGTCAGTGCTATCGGTGCCCGCATGACGGAGGATATACCTGCTGGTAACTACAATTACGGCCAACTTCAGATAAGATTTGAAGACGGCTCTGTAGGCTGGTATGAAGCAGGTTGGGGACCCATGATGTCTGAGACGGCTTTCTTTGTAAAAGATGTCATCGGACCAAAAGGATGTGTTTCCATTGTGGCCAAAGACGCCGGAAAAGCAGGTCAATCAGACAATGTAGATGCCCACACCAAGACAGAGTCGCTGAAAGTACATTACGCCGACATAGATCAAGCCAACAATTTCACCAGGAAAGACGAATGGATAGACCTTACAGACGAACCTGACCACAATGAGCTATGCAGAAGAGAGCAGTTATTCTTCTTAAACGCCATTAAGAATAATGCCGATTTGACAGACCATGTAGAGGACGCCGTAAACAGCCTGAGAATAGCTTTTGCGTGCGATGAGTCCGTAAAGACCGGTGAAGTGGTAAGATTGTAAGACAAATAGGTCTTTTGTCCTGTCCTTAAACAGGTTTACATAAATATGAGTAAATAAGCATCAGGACAAAAGACCAATAAAGGGGTTAGGCCACAAGCGACATAAATAAATTTAAGGTTAGGTTCATAATCTCATCGATTTACTCATCCACTGCCGCAAAAACCATTTGTCTGAATAGCGTTGAAGTTCTGTCTTCGCCTATTCTTTGGGTTTGTTTCATCAGTACCCCTATGATTTTGGAATTAGGGTCAGCAAAGTACGATGTATTAAAATATCCACCCCAGTCGAAAGTACCTTCTGAGCCACTTCCGCCTTTGCCTTCACCTTTGGCTTTTACCAATCCGAAGGCCAAACCGTGGCCTGTGGCACTTTTGTCACCGCCCCAAATATCGCCCAATTGGTCAGAGAGGATTGCCTTTATGGTAGTTTTGCTCAAAAAACGCTTTCCATTGTATTCTCCTCCATTGATATACATTTGCAAAAACGTGGCGTAATCTTTTGCAGTAGAAGAAAGCCCCGCACCTCCGCTATAGAAGGTTTTGGCACCTTTAGCCGGATAATCTACATCATAAAAAGTATCCGTAAAATGCACCCATTTGTTGTCTTTCTTGGTGTGTACTTTCACCAATCTATCTGCTTTGGAAGACGGCAAATAGAAATATGTATCACTCATGCCCATAGGCTCAAACAAATTCTTTTGCAAGAACTCATCGAATGTCTGGCCTGAAACTACCTCTATCAAATACCCCAAAACATCTAATCCCTCACTATAAATGAATTTCTCGCCAGGATTGGCATGTAGTGGAAGTTTGGCCAATTTCTTGATATTATCACCGATTTTCACTGGGTTGGTAGTGAATAAATCTACTATGCCAGCTTTTTTGTAAATGGCTTTCATTTTTTCGTCACCATCAATTACTCCGTAACCTAAACCTGAAGTATGAGTAAGCAAATGACGGATAGTAATCTCTTTATCAGCAGGTTTGGTGGTGTAGGTAGAGTCTGCCATTTTAAATCTATCCAAAACCACAGGATTCCTAAATTCAGGAATATATCTAGAAATGGGATCGTCCAAAGCGAACTTTCCCTGCTCCCAAAGCATCATGATGGCCGTAGAAGTGATGGCCTTCGACATAGAGGCTATTCTGAAAATATGGTCATTTTTCATGACCACTTTGTTCGGCACATCGGCATATCCAAATGCCTTTTGATAAACTATTTTTCCATCTTTTACAATCAAGGCAGTAGCTCCGGGAATAGTCTCATTTTTAATGGCTTCGGCCAACATATCTTCAATCCGCTTGATTCTTTCTGAAGACATCCCAGCCGATTCTGGGGTAGATTCCTTAAGCGGAGCACTAATTTTGAGCGATTTGGTCTGAGCAAAGGAATGAAATGCTACAAACAAAAGAAGAAAAAGTTTTTTCATTTTTTCTGGTTGAATTGAGTTAAATATCTAAGGTTAACAAATAAATACGAAATGCCATTTTTATTATTAAAATAAGGTAAAACTATTGACAATATTCATAAAATAAACAATATTGTTCCTAATATTTCCTGTACAGTCCGTTGTGAAATTTTGGAAACAAAAAAGCTTGTTTAGATTTTCTATATCCATTCCAAAATTTCGCAGAGGACTTTGTACAGGA
Organism: Leadbetterella sp.; assembly: GCA_035299025.1. Classification (GTDB taxonomy): domain Bacteria; phylum Bacteroidota; class Bacteroidia; order Cytophagales; family Spirosomataceae; genus Leadbetterella. Next base: position 299,664 of record DATGXK010000007.1, on the reverse strand, counting down.
AGTGTTTTTTTTGGTTCTTTTTTTTCAAAAAAAAGAATGCCCGCCTGGCAAGGCACGCAAAGTATATGTCAGTTAGCACTTGTAACCTCCAAACTTTACCAAAGATAATTTTAAAAAGAATAATTCTAGGCCTATTTTTGCAAAAAATATAACTGATGAAGAAAGTCCTTTTTATAGACCGCGACGGCACCATAATCGTAGAACCACCCATAGATTTCCAAATAGATTCTCTCGAAAAACTTGAGTTTTTACCAAAAGTAATCTCCAATCTCAGAAAAATATCAGAAGAAACAGATTTTGAATTGGCAATGGTCACCAACCAAGACGGCCTTGGAACGGATTCTTTTCCTGAGGAAACTTTCTGGCCAGCACACCAGAAAATGATGAATCTTTTGGAAGGTGAAAACATCCTTTTCGACGAGGTTTTTATAGATAGAACTTTTGAACACGAAAACGCCCCAACCAGAAAACCAAGAACCGGACTTTTGACCAAATACTTTGAAGGCGAGTACAATTTGGCCAATTCTTATGTGTTGGGTGATAGACTTACAGACATGCAATTGGCGGCCAATTTGGGTGGAAAAGGGATTTTTATTGGCGAAACACTTCCTGAATCTGCTACCGAAGACCAAAAAAACGCCACAGCTCTGGTCACCAAAGATTGGGACAAAATATATGAATTCTTGAAACTCCCTGAACGTATAGCCGAGGTAAAAAGAACCACCAAAGAGACCGATATTTATGTAAAACTTAACCTCGACGGCAAAGGAAAATCACACATAGAAACCGGATTGGGCTTTTTCGACCATATGTTGGACCAATTGGCTAAACACTCGGGAGCTGACTTGACCATCACCGTTAAAGGCGATTTGCACATAGACGAACACCATACCATTGAAGACACAGCATTGGCATTGGGCGAAGCCTATTTGGTAGCATTGGGCGACAAAAGAGGTATCAACCGTTATGGGTTCCTTCTGCCGATGGACGAGTGCCTTTCGCAGGTGGCCATTGACTTTTCAGGAAGGCCGTGGTTGGTGTGGGATGCGAGTTTTAAAAGAGAAAAAATCGGCGAAATGCCAACCGAAATGTTCATGCATTTCTTCAAAAGCTTCTCGGATACATCAAAGTGTAATCTAAACATCAAATGTGAGGGAGACAATGAGCACCACAAAATCGAATCGATTTTCAAAGCATGGGCTAAGGCCATAAAAATGGCGGTGCAAAGAAACATCAAAGATTTGGACGCATTGCCAAGTACGAAAGGCACTTTATAAGCAAACCAATTAGTAAAATATTTTAAGAAAATTTGATAGTTTGACCCGATTTTTCTGATTTTGGCCAAAAAAACCTTATTTTGCAAAATATTTAGGTAGCTTTTCAGTTAATAACGCAAAAAATAAATTAGACCCATCAAAATATGCTTTTAGACCTCATTCTTCAAGTACCTGCCGCCACAGACTCAACCGCAGCTGCAGCAGGAGTTCAAAGTATCAATTATCTCTCGTTGTTGTTTAAAGGTGGTATCGTTATTTACCCCATAATGGCCTTGCTTTTGGTCACTTTGTTTCTCGCAGCAGAAAGATATTTATTTATCAAAGATGCTTCAAAAATAGATATGGGCTTTCTGAGATCACTGAAAGACAACATTTTAAGAGGAGATATTCGTACTGCATCAACCCTTTGCAAAGGCACTAACAAACCCATCTCAAGAATTCTTGAAAAAGGTATTGCCAGAGTTGGTAAGCCCGTAAAAGACATCGAAAGTGCCATGGAAATACAATCCAACTTGGAAATTTCTAAAATGGAAAAGAACATGGGTTATCTTGGTTTGATAGCTGGTGTGGCTCCAACTTTGGGTTTTGTGGGTACTATTTCGGGTATCATTCGTATATTTTATGAGATATCTGTAACTGGAAATTTCTCTATAGAAACTATTTCAAATGGTCTTTATGAAAAAATGATTTCAAGTTTCTCAGGTCTTGTAGTAGGTCTATTGGCTTACTCGTTTTACCATGGTATCAACATGATGATTGATAAATTCAGCATCAATTTACAAGCGACTGTAATGGACTTTTTTGATACTTTAAACGAGCCGATTCGCTAATGAAATTTAAAAGACAAAGACGTTTCGAGGCTGAAGTTCAGACTTCGTCCCTGAACGATATCATGTTTTTCTTGCTTTTGTTTTTCTTGATCGTATCTACACTTGGTAGTCCGAATGTAATTAAACTTTTGTTGCCAAAGTCTGACAAATCGACGCATGACGTTAGCAAACAACCTATTACGTTGTCAATTACAGAAGACAAGCAGTATTACATTGATAAAAAACCTATTCCATTTCCACAACTGGAAGCCTCTCTTGTAGAAGCCACCACAGGAATGGAAGAACCGACCGTGATTCTTAGAGCCGAACAAAACCTGACCATTCAAGACTTGGTGGACGTGATGGCTATCGGTGCAAGAATAAAGATTAGGATGGTCTTGGCCACAGAATTATCGAAATAAACCTTTCTCAGTGTAATTTTGTGCCTTCTCTGCGTAACTTTGTCTGACAGCAAAGTCTCCAAGTATTACCTAAGATAAAAAATGAAAAAAATAGCCTTCTTTCCCGGTTCTTTTGATCCTTTCACAAAAGGTCATGCAGATATTGTAGAAAGAGGGCTTCGTCTTTTTGATGAAATAATCATAGGAATTGGTACCAATACCAATAAAAAGAGGTACTTCGAAATAGATGTAATTGAACGAGAAATAAAAGGGGCCTTTGCCAATGACCCGAGAATTAAAATCGTACACTACGACGACCTAACTGCCTCAGTGGCAAAAAAATATGGGGCTCAGTTTATTCTGAGAGGATTGAGAAACACCACAGACTTTGAATATGAAAATACGATATCACAAGTTAATCGCCAGTTGGCCAAAGACTTAGAAACGGTATTTTTGATAACCGCTCCCGAATTAGCACCCATCAGCTCAACGATAGTCAGAGAACTTCATAAGTTCGGAGCTGATATAACCCCATACATTCCTTTTAAGATTGAATAATTTTAGTTCTTAATGAACTGAATGGACTCGTTTTGGGCAATTCGAAGAATGTATTTTCCGAAAGGTAAATGGGTTATATCCATGGCCAAGTTAGTTTGCATTTCACTCTCCCTTTGGCCAATCAAGTTTCCTCTTTGGTCAAAAATCTGAATCAGAACTGAAACTTCGTGATATTTCTCTGGAACGATAACATTCAAAATATCTGAAGTGGGATTGGGATACACAAAAACTTGCTGAGAAATATCTTGCGGTTCCACAGCGGTAATTACCTGTCCGGAATAATTCAAAACACCCCAGCCTATTTGATTCAAGATACCAAGAATAACCTGTCCGGGAAAATGGTTGATTTCAGCCGCACCAATTTGAGGCGACATCAATGAGTTTTCGGAGCCCTTGGGATATTTAAATTCGTCTAAATGTGAGAGCGTACCACCGCTTCTATATGCAGTTGGTGCATACATTTTCGGAAAATCACTCGCCAAAGGTCCGGATGATATCTTAAAAAACACGTCTTGGCTCGTGATGGCCGCCTTGAGCTGAATCGAAGGATTACCAATTATAGCCGTATTGGTAAGCACCTGACCATTAGACCTCTGAGCAAAAATATCGTATATAAGCGGAAGACCGTCAATGCCCCACTGTGCTTGGGTTTCATTTGTTCCAGCCAATTTCATGGTAGTCGTAAATCCAAGACCATGGGCAATTTCATGTAAAATAACGGTCATTAAATCATACTTAAAAGCCTGCCGAGTACCGTCGGTGTCAAAAGACCAGCTCACGTTTTTATTTACCGTAATGGCCACGTCTGCCTCGGTACCATTCAAATTTACACCTGCAATGGATTCGGCCAGAGCTGAAGGATACCAAACTTCCTTTATGGGCACATTCGCAAAGTTTTTATACACTTTTTTTGCCCCGGAAGTTGCCAAGGTGTTGGCAGTTATGCCTTCCCAAGACGCTGTGATTTTAATGGGTACTTTACTTATCAAAACACTTTTCCAGACATCTACTGCAGCCTGAAATGCCTTCTTGGCATCGTCAGGAAAATTGGAGTAACTCACATCAATAGTAGCCAAAGTTGCATTTGGACGCAAATTCCGCAATATTGGGCCTAAAAAAGCAACATCCTCGTTTACCTCAGATGCTTCACATGCTACCGTATAACCATCGGCAGAATCCTGTGCGAAACATTGAAACGAAATAGAAATAAATAAAAGAATCAGAAAATTTCTCAATGGCATTAAGATCATAAATAAATCCTCGCAAAAGTCGAACCAATACTTACAATACGTAAAAATCTTATGCTTCGTCGTACTCAGCCCCATATTTTTGTTCCTTCTGTGCAGTTTTTGCACATTTCAATATTTTTTCGTGAACCAATGAGTTGCTTCCGAAATTCTAGATATTTTTCAGAACCCCAAACTTCCCTGAAACTCTGATTCGAAACATTGCCCATGCGGTACTCGGCGTCTTTGTCGAAACAACATGGTACCACTAAACCGTCCCAAGTGATCACGGCAGAGTGCCACATTTTCCAACAATGATTAAGCAGTTTATTCTTGATTTCGTATTTCCCCGAGGCTGTTTTACGATAGCGAGCATATTTGTCATTTTCTGGAATAAGACCGGAACCCTCCTCATAATCGTAGATTTGAGCAGTTTTGAATCTTATTTCGTCTACCCCAAGGGATTTTGCCATGCTCCTGGCATCGTGAATCTGGTGTTCGTTGGGTTTAACTACCAAAAACTGAAATATTACATGCGGTGTTTTTGATTTTAAATCTCTTTTGGCCGCAATGAGATTCTTGGTTCCATCTATTACTTTGTCCAAATTCCCGCCAATTCTGTATTGTTCGTATGTCTCTTGGGTAGTACCGTCTAGTGAGATTATCACCCGATCTATGCCAGATTTAACCGTAGCGAGGGCATTTTCTGGCGAAAGATAATGTGCGTTTGTAGAAGTTGAGGTATAAATACCTTTTTGAGTTGCCATTGACACCATTTGCAGAAAATCCTTATGCAAATAAGGCTCACCCTGAAAATAAAAAGTAAGATACAGAAGAGCATCCTGAAGCTCTGCGATAGTTTTTTCAAACATTACTTTGTCCAGCATGCCAGTTGGCCGAGTGAACGACCTCAAGCCACTTGGGCATTCGGGGCAGCGTAGATTGCACGATGTGGTAGGTTCTATGGCCAAGGCAACGGGTAAAAACCCATTTATTGGTGTACCTGTAATTTTGGAAATGACATAACCAAACACTAACCCTAAAGCGTTATAGCTACGCTTGAAGGTAAGTTTAGATAAAAAATTGGCGTAGTCTCTCCACATTTATTTTTTGAATTGCTCGTAATAATTGACCAATCTTGGGTCTTTTTCTTTGGCAACAACATCTTTCAGGGCCTTGGTTGCATCTTCATGGGTATCACTAAGCATATCTAAGACTTGGGCGGCACTTACTCTAACAAACCACTCAGATTCTAACATCGCCAAGTCGCGAAGATAAGGGACAGATTTACTCACTATCTCCTTTTCAGATTTTGCCAAATAAGAACCAAAAATAGCCAAATATTGATAAACTTCTACGCCCTCCATCTTGGTCAGTCTCTCCATAAACCACTCGTAATGTTTAGGTTGTGGATTTTCAGAATAGAAATTTGCCACAGAGGCGAAAATACTGTTGTCAAAACTAGGTGCGAAACGTTCGGCAAGTTCAGCTCCGTCTGCCACTTTATTTGTAAACAAAGCCTCTAGTCCGGCTGCTTTCACGAGGTTAGACGAATCATTAAGTGCCGCTCTAAATAGTAGATCGTTCTGAGGATTCAGAAAGTTTTTCATAGCCAAAATGGCATCTGCCTTTACATTAGACTTTGTTTCGTTTTTAATCAAGTTCTGCAGAGCTTTTTCAACTTTCAAGAAGTCTTCTCCATCATAGTCAAAAAGTTTTTGAACCGCTGTCTGCCTAATCTTCCAAAAATTATCTTTCAGAGCATCAATGGTCAAATCTCGAACAACCTTGTTTTGAAGAGGATTTTCACCAACACCATCTTCTGGTTTGAATGTCAAGGCTTCAAGGGCAAATAATCTGGCATAAAGTGTATTGGAGTTTTGAAACTGATAAACAAACTCATCCGTAGTTTTCACCTGGTCTATATTACCTAAAAAGTAACCGTCTGGATTCAATAATACATTCTTGAGTTCTCCTTCTAAATCGAAAGTGAAGGTTTTTTCTTGTTGATCAAACTCCAATATATGTTCTGTGGCGTTTTTGCTGGTATAAATCTTAACCGGAATTTTGAGTTTATATACAAATAGGTTTACCGAGTCAAGAACCTGATTAACTGTGAGTTGAAGTTTACTTCCTTCCACCTTCTGCAGCACTTTCACTTTTGGATGCCCCGGTAATTTAAACCATTGATCGAAAAACCATTTCAGATCTCTTCCTGTAATTTTCTCAAAAGAAAGTCTCAAATCTTCTATTTCTGTGGTTTGGAAAGCGTGGCTTTTGAGATAATGATTGAGCGAAAGAAAAAAGGCTTCGTCGCCGACTTCCAACCTAAGCTGATGCAAAACTCTTCCACCCTTTTGATAAGAATGGGCATCAAACATATCTTCTCTGCTGGCATATTCATATCTTATGAGTGGAACCTGCTTTTGAGTTGCTTCGTAGAGGTAGTCCTGAAGAGCATTGATGTACACAAAGTCTCCCTCATCTTTACCATACTTATGTGTGGCCCAAAGAAACTCAGAATAATTGGCAAATGACTCATTAAGAGGTAGGTGCGACCATGACTCACAAGTAACGTAGTCACCAAACCAATGGTGGAAAAGTTCATGAGCTATGACCCCATCGTCATTGCCATCAACAAGCTGATTTCCAGTTTTTAAAACCGTTTTAGAGTGGACAGTTGCGGTTGTATTTTCCATCGCACCAGAAACATAATTTCTTACGGGTATCTGAGCGTATTTGGTCCATTGATAGTTTACACCCAGTATTTTCTCAAAAAAAGTAATCATTTCGGGGGTTCTACCGAAAATATCCAAAGCATTTTTTTCGTATTCAGGCTCTACGTAGTAACTTACTTCAAAGCGTTTAAAATTCGGATCTACGACTTTTTTAAAACTTCCTGCGGCTATCATTGTCAAATAAACAGCATGTGGTGTACGCATTTGCCAATGATCTGTTTTTGTTCCGTCAGAATTTTGCCTTGTGGCAACCAGAAGGCCATTTGAAAGTGTGGTAAGGTTGTTTTCAACCGTAAGGTAAATATCTTGGGTATGATTTTGATTGGGCGTATCGATGGTAGGAAACCAACAACTGTTAGCCTGAGTTTCGCCCTGGGTCCACAATTGGCGTGGCAAACCGCCTGCCAAGTTTTGAGGATTTACGAAATACAATCCCTTATCGCTCGCTATGGCATCGCTTCCTTCTACCTTTACTTTTTCAGGTTGGGCGATATATTTTATCACAAGAATCAGCGTATCTGTTCTGCCAAACTTTTTTGGCAAAACAATATCTATAAACTCCTCATCATAAGTATATTTCAAATCTTTTTTGGCCGATTGAATAGCAGAAATTTTAAAACTCTTGGCATTGAGTCTGAGTTTGTCTTGCTCATAAAAATATGGTTTCAGAGAGAGTGTGGCAGTGCCCTCCAAGGTTTGGTTTGTCCAATTGGGTTTGAGTTGCAGCTCGGTGTGCAGCAAATCAAATGCTAAATCCTGAGATTTCTGAACTTGACCAAAAACCACAGAACCCGTTAATAACAAAACTATTACAAAAAAACTTCTCATACAGAAAATTAATTTATGTTGCGGAAAAACACTTTCTTTTTAAGTTTCAATTCAAAACCCATTTCCAAATTTTCATCTTCGGCAGTTTGAAACTCGTACTCATTTTTTAGAATAAAATCATCTATACTGGCATATCCTCCTTTGAGTGTCAATAAAATAAAATTGGTGTTTGGCACCGGCCTCCAAATGCAAGCATCAACGTCTAAATCTAAAAAATCAACACCTAGACAGGCCTCCACGTCATCGCTCGACTGATAATCATAGGCTATGCGTCCATTGGGCAAAAATGTCCATACCATGGTATTCAACGAAACTTTGTCTTTCGAATAAGGTATAAATTTCAAGGTATTCGACTTCTCGGCCTTTTCTGTAGCCAAAATCCACTGTTTGCCCTGAATAAAACTCCTAGAGTCCTGAGCTTTGAGTCCGATTGAAAAGAAAAAGATTACAAAAAAAATGATTAAACGATGGGTCATCAAAACTAGCTTTTCTGATTTAACATAAATTTCTGGGCTTTTGTTGCAGGAATGACGGAAGCCAAAAATGTAATTAAAAATATGCCAAATACAGACAAAACCACATCTGAAATTATGATTTTGACGGGATATGCGTCCACTGTAGCGTACTCCATTCCGAGAGAAACTACCCCAAACTTAAGCTGAATCCAACAAATCCCAAGACCCAAAATTAGGCCCAGCACTACCCCGATGAACGAGATAACGAAACCTTCGGCTAAAAAGATACTCCTAATCAGTGAGTCTGTAGCACCAATAGAAGACAGTGTTTGGATGTCGTCCTTTTTGTCTATCACCAGCATACTCAATGCATAAAAAATATTAAAAGAAGCTATGCCTATAATGAAGAAAAGTGCAACAAAAATGAATAATTTTTCAATTTTAATGGCCTTCAACAAGGATTCATTCTGTTCGTCTCTATCTCTTATTATCAACGTTTTATCCAATATCTGGGCAATTTTCGATTTCACAGTATTCACGTCAACGTCCCTTTTCAGGGTAATATCCAAACTTGTTCGTTTTCCGGGAGATTCTATGAGTCGTTCTACGGTTTCGATGGGCAAATACACGTAGTTGTCATACTGCTGTTCCAACACAAAAACTCCAGAAACCTCCACACTTACCTGATTGATATTGTCTTCTGGTGCCAATACGTTTAACTTCTGATTTTTAGGATAGAGAATTCCCAGAGGCGAGAGGTAATCACTCACCCTGAGATCGAGAATGGAATAAACGCCACCTCCAACATAAGCCACCGGCCTAGAACCGTTATAAACTTCCATTTTACCCTCAACCAAGGACTTCTTCATCTCACTGTTTCTGACAAAAGTACTATCTACGCCCTTCAGAACCACAATCATCTGAGCATCTTTGCTTCTGGCCAAGGCCTTGTCTTGATAGGTGGCAGATGTATAGGCAACGCCTTCGATTTCATTTATTTTATCAATCAATTCTTGGCTTGGATAAAAACCTTTTTTGACATTCGAAGTGATTTTCAAATCAGGATCAAAAGCCCTAAATATCTGCCTATTGAGATCTTCAAGGCCATTAAAAACCGACAAAATAATAATGAGCGAGGTGAGACCTAAGGCTATTCCCAGCATAGATATGATGGAAATAAAGTTTATAAAACTTCTTTTTTTTCTGGAAAGAAAATATTTCTTGGCAACAAAAAAAGGCAGATTCATGCTTATTCAGAAGTTTCTTCGTCGGCAGGTGGAATGTGAATATTTGCAAACAATTGCTCTATTTTTTGAGCATATTCGGCAGTGTCGTCGATAAAGAAACTGAAGTTCGGTATAATTCGTAGTTGGTTTTTGGCTTTTTGACCAAATATTCCTCTTATCTTTTTAGTATTTTCCTTTATGTTTTGAAGTATATCTTCACGACTATTGGCTTTCAAAAAACTCAAATACACACGTGCTACACTTAGGTCGGGCGATAATTTTACGTCTGTAATAGTAACAAAATTCCCCTCAAAGAGCGATTTGAACTCTCTTTGAAATATTTCACCCAAATCCTTCTGTATCAGTCGTCCTACCTGCTTCTGTCTTTTACTTTCCATTGTTCGTTTTGAATACCTGCCCTTTTTTCTTTCAAATACTTCGAAATCTTGCTTTTACAAACCCATCCGAGGCAGAATTATTTTACAAATATCAGTCTTATTTTTGGTTTATCCGTAAACGAAATGATATTTTTGCACCTTATAACATAAATTTAGAAGGCTTTGCTAACGTTTTTCAGAATCAATTCAATTTTCCAAGTCATTACCCTTTTAGCCTTGCTGTTGGGTTTGAAAATGATTTACATAACGAGCAAGTTACCTATGTTGACCTACGAGCTGGAATGGATGCTGGTAGGTGAAAAACTCAATGAAGGACTAAAGTTATACAGCGAAGTATTGACACAAGTAGGCCCTTTATCGAGTTTTGTATATCAAATGATAGACCTCTGGGCTGGCAAAAATCAGTTTGTTTATGAAACCATAGCTTCTATTCTGATTTTTATTCAGACCCTTTATTTTGTTTTCATAGCCAATAGAAGAAACCTTTTCAACGAAAAAAATTATATCCCAGGCTTGATATTCTTGGTCTTAATGAATGCCGCGTTTGATTTTCTAAAACTTTCGCCGGCACTCATGGCCAACACTTTTGTGCTGATGTCTTTAAACTCTACCCTACGCCAAATAGAAAAAAGAGAGGGTGTGGGCGACGATGTTTTTGAAAGCGGACTTTTCCTTGGAATAGCCACTTTGTTTCATTTACCCAGCTTCATACTGATTTTTTGGGCCATTTTAGTCCTTTTTCTTTATACCGGCATTAATATTAGGCAGAGCTTCATGGTTATTTTAGCCTACTTTATGCCTATTTTCTTTATGTTTTTGTATTTTTATTTCAATGACCAGTCTGAATATTTTCTCGACATCTGGCTCTTTAATCTTAGTAGCAAGTTCGATTTTTCACTCCTTGGGTTGCGGGACATATTGGTTTCTATGTTGATTCCCATGCTGGTGGGCTTTTTTGGAATAATAAGGGTACTGAGAGGACACCGATACAATAGTTTTCAGAACCGCTCTCATCAGTTGATTATCATTTCTGCCATTTTTGCGTTGGTTTCATTTATAATTTCGGGGCAGTACATTCCGTCTAACCTCTTGTATATGTTGGCTCCTTTGGCGTTTTACTGTGCGGGTTTTTTCATTCATGGCAAGAAAATGTTTGTTCCTGAAAGTCTATTTTTGATATTTTTTGCCGGTATAATGCTCATTTCTATTACAGGCACCAAGCCCTTGTTAGGCTTTTACCAAAACTCCCTGGCCAATTTTAGAGTTGCAGAAACCGAACTTTCTCCAAAATATCAAGATAAAAGAATTTTTGTGACTGGTGAGCACATAGACGCCTACAAAACCAACAGTATGGCCACGGGATATTTGAGTTGGAGTCTAGCCAAAACCGACTTTAAAAATCCCAACAACTTTATGAGCCTTTCTAATATCTATAACAACTTTATGAAAGACATGCCTGAGGTTATCATTGACGGCGAAAACGTGATTCCGGCAATTTTCAAGAATATTCCTGAGTTGGCAGTAAAATATAAAAACCCCGAAAAGGGAATTTATGTCAGAATTTAGTTCTGCTTGGTCCAAATTTCCTTAATCGGGTCGCCCTTGGAGCTTTTTCCCGAATGAATCCATTCTTTGTCAGAAACATTGGCTTCAAAGCTTAGCTCGGCTCCTACCCTGTTATTGTCTCTCGAAAAAAACTCAATTCTTTCGGTATATTTACCATTCTCCAGCGTGTATCTTCCTCCACCAGTTCCCGAAAACTCCCGCGTTTGTGTGTTGATGGCAAACCACTGAAAATAACCACCCGACATTATTTTAAGGGTTTTTCTTGGGCCAGGTTTCATTTCGTTCATTTCACCTTTTTCATTAGCTCTGGCAGTAATCCTCCATAATCCGCTCAGAGCATTCTCTTTGGCAAAGTCCAATTTCTGAAACTTCAGGTCGTTAAACTCCAAATTCTTTTTCTTGAGATTGATATTGTATGATTGTGAAGAATTCACCACCGCCGGGTTATTTGAATGAAACTCTATCTCCACAAAAACCTCGCTACTTACGCCAATTTTATAAGTCCCTCCCCAAGACTCCACAAACTTCTTTCCTTCGAGTTCATAAACATTTATGGTTAAATAATTGTCTGTGGCGATGACGGTGGTGGTTTTCTCTTTGTCTACATTCTGCCAAGCACCTTTGAGTGTTTGTGCCGACGATGATAAACTAAACAACACCAAGAGGCAAAATAAATATTTCATGTTCAAAAAATATATTTAAGGTATAGACTGTGTAAACGTATTCTAGGCCGTTTCATATCACAAAAATGCAAATTATTAACTCAAATTGAAACATTAGTAATATTTTTGGGTGACGAAATAATACACCTATGACAAAAATCAAGTTGAAACTACCAAGCCTGGGCAAAACACGAGCGGTAATTGAAAACCTCAAACCTGAAATCAACGCCGGCAAATATGCTACTAAAACTATTGTAGGACAAAAAGTGCAGGTTGCTGCTGATATTCTTATCGATGGACATGATATTTTGGGGCAAAGGCTGTGGTCGAAACATGAAACAGATAAAACTTGGACCGAATGCCTGCTTTACAGCCAAGGCAATGACAGGTTTGGAGGCGAGTTTTTGGCTGAAAAAATGGGCTTTTATTCTTACAAAATAGAGGCATGGGTAGACCACTTCGCCACTTGGCAACATGAAGTTGACGAAAAAATAAAGGCTGGCCTACATTTGGGCGTTGAGCTTTTGGTGGGTCTTGAATTTCTAAATATAATTCAAAAATCTGCAAAAGGTGAAGATAAGGACAACATAAAAAAGGCAATCGAAGCCTTTAAATCTACTGATAAATATGAGGAAGCCACATGGATTTGCAGAAGTGAGCAAATGCACCAATGGATAGAAAAATATCCTATAAAAGAAAATACCACTTGGTCTGAAGAGAGAAGTGTATTCGCTGATAGGCAGAAAGCCGAATTTTCGGCGTGGTATTCGTTCTTTCCACGTTCTGCTGCAAGAGAAGTTGGAAAACACGGCACGTTTAAAGATGTAGAAAACCTTTTGCCAAGGGTGCATGAGATGGGTTTCGACGTATTGTATCTACCTCCGGTTCATCCCATAGGAAGTACGTTTAGAAAAGGCAAAAACAATTCTACAGAATGCCTTCCAGACGAACCTGGCGTTCCATACGGTATTGGCTCAGTAGAAGGTGGCCATACTTCAATACACTCAGAACTAGGCACTTTAGACGAGTTCAAACACCTCATAGAAGCCTGTAAAAAATATGATATGGAGCTGGCTATGGATTTGGCCATACAATGTTCTCCAGACCACCCTTGGGTAAGTGAACATCCCGACTGGTTCAAAATTTTACCAGATGGCACTATAAAATACGCCGAAAACCCACCAAAAAAATACCAAGATATATATCCCATCAATTTCGAAAGTGATGACTGGCAAAACCTATGGTTAGAACTCAAGAATGTCATTTTCACTTGGGCTGAATGGGGAGTAAAAATCATCAGAGTCGACAACCCACACACCAAATCTTTCGGTTTTTGGGAATGGGTCATAGCCGAAACCAGAAAGTCGTACCCAGAAATGATATTTTTGTCTGAGGCATTTACAAAACCAAAAGTAATGCAGCAGCTGGCCAAAGTGGGTTTTACGCAATCGTACACTTATTACACGTGGAGAAACAGTAAGGCCGAGCTGATAGAATATATGACAGAACTTACAAAAACTGACATGAAGGATTACTTTAGACCCAATTTCTGGCCCAATACGCACGATATTAATCCCTATGTTTTGCAAAGCGGGCACGAGCCCATGTTTCTTATAAAATATTTCATGGCAGCTACATTATCAAGCAATTACGGGGTTTTTGGTCCTAGCTATGAATACCTATACCACGAAGCCAACACCCCAAAAGAAGAGTACAAAAACTCTGAGAAGTATGAAATAAAATACTGGGATTGGGAAAAGAGAAACAAAATAACGCACATTTACACTGAGGTAAATCGAATCAGAAAGCAAAATTCGGCACTCCAACAGACCAATAATATCGACTTTTGTGCAATTGACAATGACAATATGCTGGCCTACATTAAAACCCATGAAAACGGCAACAGATTGCTTTTTGTAGTAAACTTAGAAGGTTACAGTACTCAGTCGGGCATTCTGAATGTACCTTTGCACAAAATCGCAAAACATGAAAACGAGGAATATTTGGTGCACGATTTGATAACCGGAGCAAAATATACTTGGAAAGGAGCCACCAACTTTGTTTCGCTTGATCCCAATATTTTACCTTTTCATTTATTCAGAATAGAAGACATTCACCATGGTTAATATATCAACGAAAATCCTTTTAATAACCTTATTATTAACTGCTTGTAATCAAGAAAAAGAGCTTGCAAGTAAGAAATATTTTGATTTAAAAGGATTTTCCACTTCTCTAGTTCAAAACCTCAAAACCGAAAAACCGGAGGTTACTAAAAATTGGCAAATAGGTGGCGAGCATGAAGTAAAAACTATTAGAGACATAGACTGGGACAAAGAACTCAGCCTTTTTGTAGACGCTGACTTAAACAAAAGTGCATTCACAAACAGCTACGAAATATCTAATAACAAAATACTTACCACTTACAAATTAAAACCAAAGGAAAGACTTCCCGTTAAGGAAATGTCGATAAAGACCCCCTTGCCCGAAGATTCAAAAGAAATATCAATCAAAACGAGTACCTCAAACTATCTGTTCGAAACTCAATCAGATATAGCTCTGAAAACAAAAAACGGAAAACTGCAGGAGTATTCCGTTTTTACAATTCAAAAACTCTTTTTGTCGAAACCAGATACAAGTTACATCCAGGGAAATCTAAAATATTAAAGATAATCCTTGATCATTTTCATAGAAATATCCCACAACTGATTTTGAGACACCACATCTTGGCTTTCGAGCGAAGAATACGAGATTTGACATCTTTTATAATATCCTCCATTTGATAGTTTTTCTTTCGATTGCGTGGCCAAATAAATGCTTGTTTCGGCTCCTTTCTCGGGAGTTATCAAAAATGGCATTTTGTTGAAATACTTCAAAAAACCCGAATTATTTGCACCAAAACCAGATTTAACAACACCTGGATGTACCGCAAATGACATCAAACCTTGTTCTCCATATTTATTTGCCAAAGCCTTGGTAAACAAAATATTCATCAATTTGGTAGCTCCGTATTGTTTCCAAGTACTAAATTTTTTCTCGGCATTAAGATTGCTCACACTAAATTTGCCAATTCGGTGTGCTTCGGATGAGAGATTAATTATTCTTGAATCAGGTGATTTCAAAAGATTTTCGAGTAAAATTTGTGTCAACAGAAAATGCCCCAAATGATTTACCTGGAAACCCACCTCGAAACCATCCACCGTCCTTTCAAATTCCGAAAAAACACCCCCTGCATTGTTTATGAGAATATCAATGATTGGATACTTAGCTTTCAGAGCCTCCCCAGCAGTTTTGATTGACTTCAAATCTTTTAAATCACCTTCAAAAATATCAATCCTTCCATTCGGAAATGTCTTCAAGATATCTTTTTTCACCAACTCAGCCTTTTGGACATCTCTTGCCAAAAACACCACCGTAGTTCCGAATGTTACCAATTTTTCGGCAGTGGCTTTTCCAATGCCGGATGTCCCGCCCGTTATAATCGCAATTTTGTTGTTCAAAATCTGAAGTTTTATAAATCAATAACTCCAAAAAGTGTAAAATAATTTACAAAATCAATAATTATCTGTGAGACCAAAAATTCGCTTGTTGGTCTTCCACTTTCCTCTCGTAAAATCCGGAATCTCTACAGGAGAGCTACCACGTGCTATAGAAAGTTCGGATAACGGACTTATCGCACTCCAAGCGGCAGCGTCATAAACATCAATTGGAGGAGCCACATTGTTTTTTACAGATTCTATAAACGCTCGCAAAACAAAAAAATCAATACCACCATGGCCGGCATTTTCGGCAGTTTGGGCATGTTTTTTCCAAACCGGATGATCATGTTCTTCCTGATATGGCTTAAATGGCTCCCAGGTGTGCGACTTGGGGCTTTTTCCTTGTAAATAAATTGATTTGTTGTCGTCCATCCAAATACCTTCTGTGCCTTGTGCCCTAAAACCAAGCGAATATGGCCTTGGTGAATTGCAGTCATGCATGATGACGATATTCTCACCATTTTCACACTGAATAGTGGTCGTGATTATGTCACCGAGTTTAAACTTTACTTTGGCATTGGGGTGATCCGCCCCTCCTTTGTCTACAATATGTTTGTGAAGTCCCCTAGCCTTGGTGGCTGTTGATGTTAAATAATTAAACTTATTTCCTCTATTTATATCCAACCAATGAGCCACAGGACCCAAGCCATGTGTAGGATAAACATCCCCATTTCTATCTACGGAATGCTGTGTACGCCATTTGGCTTCCGAAATCGCCTTTTCTCCAAATTCCACACCACCACCATAAAAATTCTTGCCGTCGTTGAATTTGACCTCTCGAAGATCATGCTGATAGCCACAATGTGCATAGAGCATCTCGCCAAACATTCCTTTTCTGATCATGTTTAATACCGACATTACATCTCTTCGGTAACACACATTCTCCAAAATCATACAATGAGAACCAGTCTTTTCGTAAGTATCTACCAAATCCCACGATTCCTGAAGTGTAACGGTGGCCGAAACCTCCACAGCAGTATATTTACCTGCTTTCATAGATTCCACGCTCATAGGCACGTGCCATTCCCATGGAGTAGATATCACCACTCCATCGATATCCTCTCTTTTGAGCATATTTACAAAATCCATATCTGTTTTTCCATAAACAGCAGGATCTCTCCTTCCTGCCTTTTTAGTCATGGCCAGAGTTCTATTCACGGCATCAGGGTCAATGTCGCAAATGGCCGTTATTTCTACATCATCCCTAAAAATGGCCTGACTTACGTGGTTTCGCCCCCTCAAGCCAACACCTATGAATGCCAGTTTAACTTTCTTATCTTTTGGGGCGGCGTTGACATTTATAAAAGGCAATGCTGATGTGGCCAGACTAGTGGTCAGGAAATTTCTACGATCCATATAATTATTAAAATTTTTTACTAATGTAATATTTATTTTTTATTTGAACAATATTAAACTTTCAATCGTTACACATTTATCAAAACCAGCCTGTCCGTTTTTGATTGTGTAGTACACATACTTTGTACAAGACTTTAAAAACATTATATTGAACAAAATAGCAGTTATTAGAAAAGAACATTTCAACGCCGCCCACAGATTGTATAATCCAGAGTGGACCGATGAAAAAAACCAAGAGATTTTTGGTAAATGTAATAACCCCAACTACCATGGGCATAATTACGAGTTGCTCGTTAAAGTCATAGGATTTCCAGACCCAAAAACTGGTTATGTATTTGATTTAAAAATACTTAGTGACATTATCAAAGAGAACATCTTAGAGGTTTTTGACCATAAAAACCTAAATTTGGATGTGGAATATTTTAAGAATACAAACCCAACCGCAGAAAACATAGTTGTAGTGGTTTATGATATTCTACGTCAGAAAATAGACGAAAAATTTGATTTAAAAATTACTTTATTTGAAACCGAAAGAAACTATGTTGAATACCCAGCATAACACCATCCATGACCATGAAATTGGCGAGGATCACATCATGACCAATATTTCAACGCCTCTTCGTGAAGATGCATTTGATATATCTGATGAACAAAAAATCGAGACCATAGCTGAACATTTTCGAGAAATTATGCTCACTTTAGGACTTGACCTTAATGACGATAGTCTGAAAGGTACACCGAAACGGGTGGCCAAAATGTACGTAAAGGAGTTATTTTCTGGCCTAAATCCCGAAAACATGCCGTCTATTACACTTTTCGACAACAACTACAAATATGGAGAAATATTGGTAGAGCGTGATATTAGTTTTTACTCCAATTGCGAGCATCATTTTGTGCCGATAGTTGGCAAAGTTCACATTGGATACATTTCATCAGGCAATGTAATAGGGCTTTCTAAACTGCACAGGATGGTAAATCACTATGCCAGAAGACCACAGGTGCAAGAAAGAATGACGATTCAGATCGGAAACGCTCTGAAAGAGGCCCTAAAGACTGACGATATCGCTGTAGTTGTAGATGCTGACCACTTCTGTGTTTCTTCAAGAGGTATCGCAGACCAAAGCAGCTCCACAGTTACTTCTTTCTTCGAAGGGGCATTTAACAATGCCTTGAAAAAAGAAGAGTTTTTATCTTTGATAAAATTAAAAAACTGATTAGGAAACATTAACAACAGATAACAAGAACACAAATCCCGACGGGTTTTGTGTTTTTTTATTGAAATAAAAAAAGCACCGCTAAAAATTGCAGTGCTTTTTCGACTAAACCCATACATCTTAAAATAAATCCTAATCCTTCAAAAAAAATTCTCAGGTGATTTTATAACAAATACGTGAATCCATAAAAAAAGGTTGTAAAAAAAGTCCGAACTAATTAAAGTTCAGACTTTTCTGTATTTCACCAATACATTTCTGTATTATTTTACCTCTTCGAAGTTCACGTCTGTTACATTTTCTTCTGCACCAGCTGCTGTAGACCCTCCGTCAGGACCTGCATCAGGACCAGCGGCACCCGCGGCTTGCTGAGCATTGTAAATCTCCTGACTAGCAGCTTGCCATGCAGCATTTATCTTCTCCATAGAAGCATCGATTGCAGCCAAATCGCGAGTGCCATGAGCCGCTCTCAGCTCCGTTAATGCTCCTTCAATGGCAGTTTTGTTTCCATCAGAGAGTTTATCTCCAAATTCTTTCAACTGCTTCTCTGTTTGGAAAATCATAGAGTCTGCAGCATTCACTTTCTCTATTGTTTCTTTTTCTTTTTTATCAGCTTCTTCATTGGCCTTAGCTTCGTCTCTCATTCTTTGGATTTCTGCATCCGAAAGCCCGCTTGAAGCTTCAATTCTGATTTTTTGTTCTTTACCAGTTCCTTTGTCCTTGGCCGTTACATTCAAAATACCGTTGGCATCAACGTCAAAAGCTACTTCGATTTGAGGAACTCCTCTCATGGCTGGCGGAATACCATCTAGGTGGAATCTACCCAAAGTACGGTTTTGATTGGCTAATGGTCTTTCGCCTTGTAAAACGTGCAATTCTACCGAAGGCTGGTTGTCAGCTGCCGTAGAGAAAACCTCTACTTTGTTGGTAGGAATTGTGGTGTTAGCCTCAATCATTTTAGTGAATACGCCACCCATGGTTTCGATACCCAATGAAAGCGGAATAACGTCTAACAACAAGATATCTTTCACTTCACCGGTAAGTACACCGCCCTGAATAGCCGCACCGATAGCCACCGCCTCGTCAGGGTTTACTCCTTTTGATGGTTTTTTACCAAAAAATGCTTCCACTTCCTCTTGTACCTTCGGAATACGCGTTGAACCACCCACCAAAATAACTTCTGATATTTGGCTGTTGGATATACCCGAATTTTTCATAGCTCTCTTGCAAGGCTCCATCATTCTCTTGAATAGAACATCTGCCAATTGCTCAAATTTAGCTTTGGTCAAAGTTCTTACCAAGTGCTTCGGCACTCCATCTACAGGAAATATGTACGGCAAATTAATCTCAGCCTGAGTAGAGCTAGAAAGTTCTACTTTGGCTCTCTCGGCTGCTTCTTTCAATCTTTGAAGAGCCATGGCATCGTGCTTCAAATCAACACCCTCATCCTTTTTGAACTCATCTGCCAACCATTCGATAATGACTTGGTCGAAGTCGTCACCACCCAAGTGAGTGTCGCCATCGGTAGCTTTTACTTCAAATACGCCATCGCCAAGATCTAGAATAGAGACGTCGAAAGTACCGCCACCAAGGTCAAACACCACCACTGTCATGTCTTTGCCTTGTTTGTCAAGACCATAGGCAAGAGCGGCCGCTGTAGGCTCGTTGATGATTCTTTTTACATCCAAACCAGCTATTAAACCGGCTTCTTTGGTTGCTTGACGCTCGGCGTCGTTGAAATACGCAGGCACTGTAATAACGGCCTCTGTAACGGTTTGTCCAAGATAGTCTTCGGCGGTAGACTTCATTTTTTGAAGAATAAATGCCGAGATTTCTTGTGGAGTGTATTGACGATCTCCGATTTTAACTCTTGGAGTATCGTTGGCTCCTTTTTCTACATCGTAAGCTATGGTTTTTAGTTCAGAGCCAACTTCACTATGTTTTTTACCCATAAAACGTTTCACCGAAGCGATGGTGTTTTTAGGGTTGGTAATTGCTTGTCTTTTTGCTGGTGCACCTACCTTCTTCTCGCCGTTGTCCAAAAACGCCACAATAGAAGGGGTGGTTCTTGCTCCCTCACTATTGGCTATCACTACCGGTTCGTTTCCCTCCATTACGGCCACACAAGAGTTGGTAGTTCCTAGGTCTATCCCAATAATTTTTCCCATGATTTTCTGTCAGTGTATTTAATTAAAAATAATTACGATACTCATTTCACAATGAATATGCCAAGCAGATTTTAAGCAATTTTTAATGACAAATTGTCACAAACTATACTGTCAATTAGGACAATTTTGGATTTTCGCAGAAAAAATTACGCCAGAATTTACACTAAAGCCTGGGCTTAGCAATATTGAATTGGCAGCATTGTATTGCACATTGTTGGTTGGCGAAATGGTATTGTTAGCCGAAATGGTATTGCTACTATTGAAACTAAGTGCATTTGGACGGGAGGTAAGATTATTGGCCGTTGGTGCCAAAACCAAACTATTGGAGCAGATTGGCAGTACGTTTACAGTCAAATTATTGGAGTAAACATAACACTGCATTTTGGCACAATAGGCAAAGTAAGTTCCCGTACTGTTAGGTAAGTACTGGACATTTGTAGAATTTGGAGCCGTAAAACTCCAGTTTATGGTACTGTTGGCATCACAAGCGGTAGAAGTAAAGTTCACCACAGTGCCTTGGTTTATCAAATCTTTGTCTGCAGTTATGCTTGGCGTAATGGTTGGCTGGGTAGTAACTCCCACAACTCTGGTATCTTCATCCATACAACCAGGAATGAACTCTCCTACACGGTATCTAATATAAAAATACTGGTAAGCATCATAGACATTGGCAGTTATATTAGAGCTAAAAAACTCTCCAGAACTTGGGTTCACCGAAGCCGATGGACCTTCGGTTTGGGCAAAAACTCCACCAGTAGGACTCACATTGATGGGCAAATAGCTTCTATTGACGCAAAGGAAAGGATACGATTGAACGTAATCAAAATTCAAAGTTACTGTACTTAATGTCTTGGTAACCAAGGAAGATTGATTGTTTACAACATCAAAGGCTTTTACACCAAAAACTACAGAAGTAGAGGGAGTCAAACTTGTGAGTGTAAAAGTATTTTGCGTATTCGGAATAGTATCAATAATTATTCCATTTTTATAAATGTAATATCCACCAACGGCCTGATCGTCGGTGGCATGGGTCCATTGAAAAGACAAACATTTGGTAAGGGTATCAGTAGCCACTAGATTGGTAACAACCGTTGGTGATGTGGTATCTCCCGACGAGCAAAGCAATCTTGCATCTGCCCAAACAGCTCTATTGCAGGTAGTATTGGAGCCTATAGCCTCTACTTTGAGTTTGATGGAACTATATGGATAAACATTCACATTGATTTCCTGAAGGGCAGTATTGCGGTATATTGTAGGGCTTGTATAGAGCAAGGTTTCGTTGCCATAGACTTTAAAAACCACGCCGCCTGTATTGTCACAGGCATTTGACACGTCGTCGCTAATACCAACGTAAGACCTAAACTTATAATATTGATTGGTAGGAATGATGTATTTAATTTCTGAATTGTCTGCCACTCCAATACCTTTGGGATAGTTTTGTCCTTTCAGAACAATAGTTCCACCATCACCATCCGCACCAGTTCCATTTGTTTTATTTAATTCTATAGGACCCAAGCCATTTGTAGCCGAGACAAATTTCAAATCTGACAAATACGCATTTGTGGTGCAACTGGTACCATTACTAGCCAAAACCAAGGCCTGATTTACATTAACTTGACTGCTGATTTGCTGATTACCGTTGGCAGTTGTTACCCAACACCTGTAAGTACCAGAACTGGCGGTTAAGGTATTGGAAGACCCGTAGGAGGTACTACCATAACTAAAGTCTCCACTTACCCATTTGTAAGACGAATACCCTCCTGGAACTATCAAATTGACCTGAGTAGAATTGACATAAGAAACCGTAATATTAGGCGGAGTATTGGCCGAAATGGGGTTAGAATTAGAGAAAAATGTAGAATTCAAGTAACTCAACCACGCATTCGCTAAAAGCGGTAGTCCAACAACTTGACTAAAATGAAGGTTACCGTTATCTCTGGAACCTGAAATAGTATTGTTATTTATCCCATCGGTTTCAGGTCCTGCAAATATTTGGTTGGAATTATTTATTAGACCGGTCTGAGCGTTTGTAATAACTCCAGAAGTTGCTCCATCAATAAAAGAGGCTCTAGAGATAACCCAAGGCAAGTTAGCGGAGAAATCGCTTCTTGATTTTGCGATAACGTAATTAACGTTAGTTTGATATTCCGTTGCTGAAACACCTATTCTTTTATCAGATTCTCCCTGATGCCAAAGTACTGCTCTTGCTCCAAACAGAGAATTATAATAATTTAGCCCTCTTTTAAAATTTGAATATGGCATACCAATAGAAAATGGTCTATTATTATTTTCATATGTCTGGCTACAAAATTGAAAACCAGTAAAAATATTATTTGTAGCACCACCATCAGAAGAAACCTTCCAATTTTCTGAGCTAGAACCTGAGGCACCTGAATTAAAAAATGCCACCGGGAAACCTGTATAATTAACTAAACTCTCTCCCAGCCTTCCGTAACACCATGATGCAAAACCAGCAGTACTTGGCTTCGTCAATTCAAATATTTGTCCCAAAACTGGAATTGGAAGATTCTCGTTTGAACAATAGATTCCATAATCGTGAGTAACGACTCTTTCAGTGTTAGAATTTAATCCAAGCGGGTTATTTGAATCATCGAAATAGCCCTGTCCATTAGACTGCCCAGCAATCATAAAAACATCACCGATCCCAACTCGGTTGACCACATTGGCCTCTAAAGTAATACCACTACGCACACTTCGAATTTCCAAAGTATACCACCCAGCAGGTACGTTATTGAGTTGGCCTTGAAAATAACCCATTGAAGGATTTTCCTGTATCACGCTCCAATCAAACCCCGGAATTGCGGAGCCGTTTGTTGTATTTAAAAGTCTTGCTTGAATAGAAGTAGCCAAAGGTTGTGAATAGGTTCCGCTTATAACCAAATTTGCTTGGCTTGCACTGTTGCGTTGATATACGGCACTATTAAGTGGATGCGACACCGTGATTTGTGCCGAAAGTTTATTGAAAAGCAAAAGTAAGATTATAAGTTTTTGGATAAGTTTCATGACTTTTTTCTATGGTATGCACATCATATAAAAAGAGCGTAGAAGTCCGACTGCTACGCTCTTTTAGAATTCATTCTGATTATTTTTTCCCAAACAAACCTCCTAAAAGGCTACCAAAAAGGCCTCCACCAGAGCTTTGTTGTTGATTATTACCTCCGCCAGAAGCAAGGTTGATTAAGTCGTTCATATCCAATTTGCCATCCGACAAAGCACCCGCACCTTGACTCAACAGACTTCCGAAGTCTATGCCATCGGTTTTTCCTCCAGTAAGTACACTCATTATACCACCAGTGTCAACAGAAGCATCATTTGGATCATTCGCCTTGCTAATAAGACCTCCTAAAACTGAAGGTAACATACTACCTACAACTCCAGAGGCTGCACTATTTGAAAGGCCAAATTTCGACATGATGCTACCAATGATGTTTTGTGCAATACCGGCAACTATAGGATTGCTCATTAGACTTCCTCCTTGGGCTGAATTACCTCCACCAAGCATACCTAGTAAACTACCTATACCACCCTGAGAGGTAGCTTGATTGCTTAGGCCACCCAATAGACCTTGCATAACCTCTCCCATTACACCTTCATTGTGCTCGTTTGGAACGTCTGTATTTTCTACAACTGCAGATTGCCCTGCTTGCTGAATCAACCCTTGCAATACTTCTAACATAGTGATTTAATTAGTGTTAACAAATTTTGTTTAAAATTATGAACTATCTTGTATAATTCCATATTTAGACAAAAAAATAATCGATTGGTAACAAAAAAAAGACGCCAGAAGCGTCTTTTTTTGTTAATAAAAACCTAATGCGATTTTTATTATTTTACTTTCTCTACGATGGCTTTGAAAGCATCTGGATGATTCAAAGCTAAATCGGCCAACACTTTACGGTTAAGCTCAATGCCTGCTTTTTGTAGTTTGTTAATAAACACAGAGTATGACATACCGAATGGTCTCACACCTGCGTTGATTCTCACGATCCACAAGCTACGGAAATTTCTTTTCTTTTGCTTACGACCTATGTAGGCGTAAACTAAACCTTTTTCAACGGCGTTCTTAGCAACCGTCCAAACGTTTTTTCTTCTGCCGTAATAGCCTTTGGCTAATTTCAGCACTTTTTTACGTCTAGCTTTAGACGCTACATGATTGACACTACGTGGCATAATTTTTTAGTTTTTTGAATCAGGCGTTCCGATTAGGGAAACTTCAAAGCCTTTATTCGGGTGAAACAATTGAACCATTTGTTGAATTAACCATTCAACAAAGCTTTGATGCGGCTTTCGTCCGCAGAGCTAACTAGAGCTGACGATGCAAGAACTCTCTTGCGTTTTGTCGATTTCTTAGTCAAAATGTGACTGTGGAAAGCATGCTTACGCTTGATTTTTCCTGATCCAGTCAATTTGAACCTCTTTTTTGCTCCTGAATTTGTTTTTTGCTTAGGCATTGTACAAAACAGATTAAGTGTTTGAAAAAGTAAATTGGGTCGCAAAATTAGGGAAAAATATCTAGAAATCAAATTTTGAAGGGAATATTTGGTGGATGCAACAGTTGACAACTTTTTAAATGTTGTTAACTGTAAAAGTTGTGAACTGTAATACAATTTCCGCTTCCGGCCAGGGATATTAGTGGAAAGCCCACAGCTGGCGTAGCCGCGATGACTTGTAACGGATAGCCCGGTGCTTTAGCAGGCCGCCAAATATTGATTAAAAAAATGACGATGTACTGATTTTGAATACGTTGGGTTTGTTGGGGAAATTAATGATATTGTGGAGTGAGAAAGAATTGGGTAATTGGCTATATTTGCATGATACTACTTATTACAAAAAGAAAGAATGCAATTCTCCCATTTACACAATCACACCCAATATTCGTTGTTGGATGGAGCTTCAAATGTAAAGAAACTCTTTGCCAAGGCACAAGCGGATGGCATGCCTGCTATGGCCATAACCGACCATGGAAATATGTTCGGTGTGTTTGATTTTGTGGCGGCTGCCGATAAATTTAATGTAAAACCTATAGTGGGATGTGAACTCTATGTGGTTGAGGATCACACCCGTAAACAGTTCACGAAGGAGCAAAAAGACATCCGATATCATCAGCTTTTGTTGGCAAAAAACCCTCAGGGATACAAAAATCTCACCAAATTGTGCTCGCTGGGTTTTATGGAAGGTTTGTATAGCAAATACCCAAGAGTGACGAAGGCCTTGATTGAAAAATACAAGGAGGGTTTAATAGCCACCACTTGTTGTATTGGAGCCTCGGTGCCAAAGACCATATTAAAGAAAGGAGAAGAAGAAGGCGAAAAGGAGTTTCAGTGGTGGTTGGAGAGATTTGGAGAGGATTATTATGTGGAAATACAACGCCACGAAATACCTGAGCAAAATATAGTGAACGAGATATTGCTGAAATGGGCAAAGAAATACAATGTAAAGGTGATAGCTTCGAATGACAGCCACTATGTGGATCAGTCGGATTGGGTGGCTCATGATATATTGTTGTGCGTAAATACCAACGAAAAGCTGACGACACCGTCGGCTAAAGATTTTGCGGACGACGAAACGATGAGCTCAAAAGATACACGTTTTGCTTTTTTCAATGACCAATTCTATTTTAAGTCTACTGAGGAAATGAGCCACCTTTTTCGTGACATTCCTGCGGCCATCGACAACACCAATGAGATTGTAGATAAGATAGACAAACTGAACCTGAAGCAAGACATATTGCTGCCTAATTTCCCGATTCCGGAGGAATTTAAGATACACGCCGACGATAAACTGAACCAGTGGGAATATTTGAGACATTTGACTTACGAAGGTGCAAGAAAACGTTACGGAGAAATAATTACAACCACACAAGAACGCCTTGATTTTGAATTATTTACAATCAAAACCATGGGTTTTGCGGGGTATTTCTTGATTGTGATGGACTTCATAAAGGCTGGACGAGATTTGGGTGTGATGATTGGCCCAGGCCGTGGTTCGGCGGCAGGTTCGGTGGTGGCGTACTGCATAGGCATCACCAATATTGACCCCATTAAGTACAATTTACTTTTTGAGCGTTTTCTGAACCCTGACAGAAAGTCGATGCCCGATATTGATACGGATTTTGACGATGAAGGCCGCCAGAAGGTGATTGATTATGTGGTAGATAAATATGGAAAAAACCAGGTGGCTCAGATCATTACCTATGGTACAATGGCCACCAAATCGTCTATAAAAGACGTGGCCAGAGTGATGGATTTACCCCTTGCAGATGCCAACTATATAGCGAAGTTGATTCCGGACAAACCGTCTTACGGGATGGATTTCAAGAAATTGATTCACATGCCTATGGCTGGGCCAAAGTCGCTGAACGAACTTGGCCTTGGGCCTGACGAACAAGAGAATGTCAGGAAAGTAAGAGAAATGTACAACGGCAACGACCTGACTTCTAAGGTATTAAAACAAGCCGAAAAACTAGAAGGAACTGTAAGAAACACAGGTATTCATGCGGCGGGCATCATCATTGCACCGTGGGATTTGTCAGACATTGTACCTGTTTGTACCTCAAAAGACTCTGATTTATTGATAACGCAGTATGAAGGAAAGGTTATAGAGGATGCTGGTGTTATAAAGATGGACTTTTTGGGATTGAGAAACCTCTCGATCATAAAAGAGGCCCTGCGGATGATCAAAGAAAACTATGGACATGATATAGAAATAGATGAGATTCCACTAGACGATACCAAAACTTTTGAGCTTTTCCAACGTGGTGAAACTACGGCGATTTTTCAGTTTGAATCTGACGGTATGAAAAAATACATGAAGGAACTCAAACCCGATAGATTTGACGATTTGATAGCGATGAACGCCCTTTATCGCCCAGGTCCTATTGCATATATCCCTAATTTCATCGCCAGAAAACATGGAACGGAGGAAATAAAGTATGACTTGCCTGAGGTAGAGGAATATTTGGGAGAAACCTACGGGATAACCGTTTACCAAGAGCAGGTGATGCTTTTGTCGCAAAAGCTGGGCAATTTCACGAAAGGTGATGCCGACGTTTTGCGGAAAGCCATGGGTAAAAAGCAGATAGAGGTATTGAACAAAATGAAGGTGAAGTTTATGGAAGGTGGTGCTTCCAACGGACACGACACCAAAATTTTAGAGAAAATCTGGACCGACTGGGAGGCCTTTGCACAATACGCCTTCAACAAGTCGCACTCTACCTGTTATGCTTTTGTGGCTTATCAAACGGCTTATCTGAAAGCACATTACACCTCTGAATACATGGCCGGGGTATTGACCTCGCAACTCGGCAATATCGACAAGATTACGTTCTTTATGGAAGAATGTAAACTCCTAGGACTTAGTGTATTGGGACCAGATATCAATGAATCAAACAAGCGTTTTAGTGTAAACAAGAAGAAAGAAATACGTTTCGGACTTGGAGGAATAAAAGGAACAGGCGATGCCGCAGTGGATGCCATAATAGAGGAAAGAGAAAAAAATGGCCCTTTTGCCGATATTTTTGACTTTATAACTAGAGTAAACCTCCGAACGGTAAACAAAAAAACACTTGAATCTCTAACTTATGCAGGTGCTTTTGATTGTTTTGACGACATTCACAGAGCGGTATATTTTCATGAAAGCGAAGGCAGCACTTTTATAGAAAAACTCATTAGGTATGCCAACAAAGTAGCTGAAGATAAGGCCTCTGCACAGAATTCGTTGTTTGGTGGTTTTGAAACCAACGGCGGTTTTGACATACAGAAACCCAAGTCTGAAAATATTGACCAATGGGGAGACATAGAGAAACTTAAATACGAAAAAGATGTGGTGGGTTTTTATATTTCAGGCCACCCCCTTGATCAATTTTCTATCGAAATGTCGCTTTGTAAGCCATTAGACCAACTATTTGAACCAGACAATGTAAACCGTGAGTTCATTATAGGAGGGGTGATTTCGTCTGTACAACAAAAACAGTCGAAAAATGGAAATCCGTTTGGTATTTTTAAGATTGAGGATTATACCTCCTCACTCGAAATTATGCTTTTCGGTAAAGATTATGTGGAATTTTCAAACTATCTCGGTTTAGGTTTTTTTGTTAGTATTCGAGGAAAAATCCAAACCAAATGGAACCGTGAAGGCGAACTAGAATTTAAACCGCTACAAATCGACTTGCTCAACGACATGAAAGCCAAGCGATTCAAAGAAGTAAATGTTAAATTAAATTTGGCCGAAATTAACGACATCACCATCAATGGCCTACTCGATATAATCACTTCAAATCCTGGTAAATTCAACTTCAAGATGAATGTGTATGACATGGACGAAAAATACGACGTAGCGATGTTTTCAAGAACCATGAAAATAGACCTCAACAAAGATGTTCAGAAGAGTCTTTTGGAGATTGTTGGAGAGGAAAATGTAAGTTTTGGTTAAGATTTTCTTGAAAAATTAAAACCATACTCAACACCCGCCGGCATTTTGTGTTTCCAACGTTTGTGCGTCCAAAGCCAATATTTTGGATCTGCGAGAATGTCTTTTTCAAGCATTTCGGCATGTTTTTTCATTATAAAGCCTTCGGGTTCAGACTTAGGCTTGTCTGATATTAGCTCGAAAGACATCGTATAATGCCCTTTTTGAGGAACGGTAACATGGGCAAAAATTACGGGATAGTCGAATTGCTGGGCGATTTTCTCAGTTCCAGTAAAAAAAGTTGTATCCTGATTTAAGAATTTGGTCCAGAAAGATTTGGTAGGAGGAGCAGATTGGTCATTGGCCAGCGTAACAGCAAAGGCTTTTCCATAATCCTTTTTTATACTCGTAAATGTGTCGAAAGTAGGAAAGAAAATCGTTCCGAATGCTGTTCTCGACTTGTAAAAAAGATTGTTAAAGTAGTCATTACTCATTTTATGATACGGAACCAAAACCTTATGTTTAAGGTAAAAAGGCATGGCTTTGGCGATGAGTTCATAGTTACCTATATGGCCAAGCGTTATAACCACATTTTTATTAGCTTCAAAAAACGGAATTAGTATTTCGGTGTTCTCTAACTTGATTTTTTCCAATAATGATTCCTCCGAAATAGTGAAACTCTTGATGGTTTCCACAAACATATCGGCCAGATATTTATAAAAATCCGAAGCAATGCGTTCTCTTTCTTCTTTACTTTTTTCGGGGAAAGAATTTTTAAGATTATTTTTTACTACTTTTTTCCTGTAACCCACTAATTTATAGAGCACTGGATAGATTAATCCGCGGGAAATTACATACAAAAACTTCAGGGGCAAAATTGAAAAAAAATACAAAAAAGGTAAGACCAAGTAAAAAGCAATGGCTTGCATGAATCAGTTTTTTGATTGTAAAAAGTTATAATAATCCTCTTTGGTGTCTAAATCCACCGCTCCCAAATCAAAATCTACGGTCACGATTTCTTCGGGGTATTTATTGAAAAATTGCTTTGCACCGTGTTCGGGTTTCATGTCTAGAATATCCTCAAAACGTTCTTTTTTGTACAAAACGGGCACACCCAAGGTCCCGCTATATTTTGAGGCTATTATAGTTTTATCAGGAAATTCACGTGCAGTTTCGATTAATTTATTGATGATTGCGGCATTTACAAAAGGCATGTCTGATGTCATAAATATAAGTCCGTCAAAGCCCTTTGTGACTAAATAAGAGCCCACTAGACCCATTTTTATTGAACTCCCCATCCCCTTTTGCCAATCGGGATTATCAATTATACCAATTGGAATATTTTCCAACATGGGCACAATCTTGGTTTTGTTGGCACCAACCACCACCGTAACCGGATGAGCCTGAGTATCAAGCACTTCGTCAACCAGGTATTTGAGCATTGGAATCCCAAAAATCGGGAGGATTTGTTTGGGCACACCCATACGTTTTGATTCTCCAGCTGCTAAAATTACCACTCCAATGTTCATTAATCCGATTTTTTGTGCAAATTTGCAATAATTTTACGTGCAAATGAAAGTTTTGGCATGATGTTTTCGTTTCCAAAGCTGAATATAAATTTTATCCCAATGAAAATAAGAAATGCTTTCTTAATCCTTAAGACTGTTCTCCTGAGTATTGTGTTGATTAGCTGCGGTGGCGGTGATGTAAACCCCAAAGGCACTACTTTTGACATCTACATAGATTTCTGGAACACATCGGGCAAAAGCCCTGAAATCAGATTTGATGAGCTTAAAACTTCCAGAGAAATCAAAATTGACTTTACAAAAACCTTTGGCGGTCAGATAGACGGCCCCGCAGGAACTAAGGTAATTATTGATAACTTCAGAATAATTGATGAATTCTCCAATAACTACAACATAGAAGCCATAAACGCTTACGAGTTTAAGAAAGAAACGAACGATTGGAAAAAAGACGTGGAATTCACGATGTCTTTTAGCCAGTCAGAAGATATTAGCGTGGTATTAGTTCTGGACCGAAGCGAGTCTTTAGGGACTGATTTTGAGACCGTTAAAACTTATGCCATAGATTTTATCGAGAAAATATTTACAGAAAGAAAAGTAGTAAAGATGGGTATTGTAGATTTCTCCGATACTGTCAATGAGTTTCCTCTATCTACTGACAAGGAAGCACTGAAAAACTATGTAAAAGGTCTTAAACAAGGAAAGTTCACTGCACTTTACAATGCCATGGACTCCGGAATAGACATGCTACAGGCCTCCAAGTCTCAGTCTAGGGTGTTATTTACCTTTACTGATGGATCTGACAACATGGCCCCTCCAGCGGTTAATGCAGACTATCTTTTGGGTAAAATAAAGTCGGATAAAAATTCTTACAAAATCACCAGTTTCTGTATTGGTTTGAATGGAAAAGGTGGTGTTGACAAAGCAGTATTAACAAAGTTAGCAAGTGGTGGTTCTGCGAATTTCCCAGAAACAGTGAAAGAACTAAAAGACGTTTTTACCAAATTTGGAAGAGTAATATCAAATGTCTACAACCTCGAATACATTAGAAATCAGCAAATTATAAACAGATCAGATCCAAGAAAATTAAAATTTGAGATAATTACCTCGAATTAAAAAATAGAAAGAAACTTCACAAAAAAAGCCTTGAAAATCAAGGCTTTTTTTGTGTCTTATTACTTTTCAAAATATCATTTCTTCTTTTTGATTTTACTCGATTTCATCATTTTCGGCCTTTTTTGAGTTTCAATTTCAATACCCAACAAGTCTCTAATAACTACCGAGGCTGCCACGCCACCAAAAGCCGCAGGCAAATAGGAAATAGTACCATACGCAGACTGCTTGAAGTTTGAACCATCTGTCATGACCAAGGAGTCTTTGTCCATTTCTTCCAAGGAATAAACAGCTCTCACGCCTTTGGAAACTTCCATTTTCTTCAGTCTTTTTCTGACATAAAATGCAAGTTTACAGGTATGTGTTTCATATAAATCTGCCACTCTAATCTGCGTCGGGTCGGTTTTACCGCCTGCACCCATTGAACTTACTACTTTTTTACCGCTTTTATATGCAGAAGCAATAAGTGTTAATTTCGGCGTGATGCTGTCAATGCAGTCCATCACGTAGTCATATTGGTTTTTCATTAGTTCTTCACATCGTTCGGGACTCAAAAACTCATTAATGACATTTAGCCTCAAGTCTGGATTGATAGCCAAAAGCCTGTCTTTCATCCAGCCTGCTTTACTGACTCCATGGGTTGTGAAAAGGGCTGGAAGTTGACGATTCCTATTTGTTGGGTCTACAACATCACCATCTACAATGGTCATCTCCCCTACTCCCGCCCTACATATAAATTCCGCAGCAAACGAACCTACACCTCCCAAACCAACCACTAAAACATGCGAATTCTGAAGTTTTAGTATATTTTCTTTTCCAACCAATAGCTCACTTCTCGAGAGCCAACCTAAATCACTCATAAATACAATTCTAAATAATTTTGATAAATTTTATCTTTTAGTACTTCTATATCTATTTTTAAAATATCAGCTGCCATTTCATACACTTCACTCACAATTAATGCTTTATCGTCATCAGTCTCAAAAAAAACTTGTTCTAAAGTAATATTCCTGAGTGCTTCTTTCACCAAATTCGATTCCAACAAAGCCCTTCCAAATGAAAGAAAAAAACCTTTTTGCATTAATTCTTTTGCCAAATCAACTTTACGATTGAAACCATGGATAATCACAGGCACCTTTGGCCTGACCACCTTCTTGATGGCGATAAGTTCATTAAAACTCTTTACACAATGGACTATTATTGGCTTTTTTACCGCCTCCGCAACTCGTATTTGCTTCAAAAACACTTCTTCTTGAAGTTTCAAATCTGGTCCTTTGAGTTTATCAAGGCCAATTTCCCCAATAGCTTTTACTCTTGAATCTGCAGCCAAACATTCTAAAATCTCCAATTGCTCAAAAAACGATTCCTCGGACACGCTCCAGGGATGAATCCCAACAGAAACCGATTCATTTTCTCCAAAAAAACACTCCAAATCTTCGCCCAAAGCACTTACTGTGATGTCCAAATTAAAAACTTTTTTTATATTGGCATCGAAAGTCTGAGAATGGGTATGAATATCTAGAAACATAAATATTTTTTCACAAAAATAACAATAATGGGTAATCTTCGGATAGAATGTAAGGCTTTTGCTGAATTAAGTGTGGATGAACTCTACGAAATATTGGCCTTGCGGTCGGAAGTTTTCGTGGTGGAACAAAATTGTATTTTCTTAGACCTTGATCACAAAGACCAAAAGGCGATACACTTTATGGGATTCGACCAAAACAATCAGCTGATGGCTTACACCCGACTATTCGACTATGGTGCTTATTATGAAGGTTTTTTGAGTATTGGAAGAGTTGTAGCGTCACCAAAAGGCCGAGGTGAAGGCTATGGAAGACAAATATTTGGTAAATCTGTAGAAAAAGTCCAAGAACTATTTGGACAAAAACCTATAAAAATAGGTGCTCAAGCCTATTTAGAGAGCTTTTACGCCTCGTTTGGCTTCGAAAGCATCAATGAAGACTATATAGAAGATGGAATTCCTCATAAGATTATGGTGAGGGCGTAGGTATTTGGAGGGATAGACAATTTAATGGAACACGGAAATTGAAAATATTACGGATTTACACAGCTTTAATTTAAAATTTACACAAATTTCAGACTGAATAGATTTTTACATTTTTTTTAATAATTAAGCAAAATGTACTTTTTGAAACTCACTTCACCCTCACGATTTTCTTAAAATCCATCACTCCACTTTGAGTTTTAACTTTCAAAAACAGAAAATCATTTACGTTCTGAATTTGGTCAAAATCCACAAAGTTTTCGCCTGAAGAAAGTTCAATATCCTTTTTGAGAATTATTCTGCCCGTAATGTCCGAAAAAGACACTTCGGCTTTCTGAACATTTTGGCTTAATATTTTTACTTGCAGTTTGTCAACAAAAGGATTCGGAAATGCCGTAATATTTAGACTTTCAGACGGTAATTCGGTAGAAGTTAGTACAAACTCTTCAGGAAAATTTCTATCCATCCAAGTAAGTCTGTTATAAATCCAATTCTTAAGCTCAACAATCTCTAGATCCCAAGTTGGCGGCACAGGCTGCGGGCTTGGCCAAACATATGTTCCTATTATTGGCCATTTCTGAAAATTCCTTATGACGGCCTCACCCAAATTAGATTTCAATTCATCTATTTCCTTAACAATCCTGTCATGGTCCAATACTCCGCCTGCCTTTCTCTGTTCAAAATAGATATTTCGCAATTCTCCTATGAACTTCGGATCTGAAACCATTCTTTCCCAAAAAACCGGTACCTGAAAACCATCTTGTGGACAAATTTCATTAAATTTATAAGCCCACAAATCAAATCTTTGTCCCTGGCAATAATCGGCATTTCCGTATGAAATGTCATAATCCCAGGGCGGGCTTGCAGTCAATTTTCCACCCTTTGAATCCTTATCTTTCGAGAAATACGAACTTATTCTGTAACCATCAATATTTCGAGACACTTCATTAATTATAAACATCTTAGCAAATGAACTCAAGTCTACATATTGATGATATCCATTCAACTCATCTTTAAAATCTTTGCCATAAATGGCATCTTCAAACTTACGAATGTACGCTCTTATATAATTTCGTTGGGTATCGTTAATCGTTTTGGGCAAATGATAAAAATATTGATTAGCAAAACCGTTGGTATTCGTGTAGTTTGACCTAAAAGTTCCGTAGTTTGTTCCCGTGCTTTTATCAATTTTAACAATATAACCACCAGTAAGTTCGTCTCCGGCCGTGTCCTCAGGCTTTAAAGTTGCTATATCAACCCGGTTTTTATCCACTTTTATTTTCTCCATCAACACATAAACTCCCTGATAACTGTTGTTCAATACCACCTCCACGTATTTAGTTCGACTGGCATTCATACCCATTTGTCTGGCCAAACTCATACTTAATACGTTGTGCATCAGGCTTTTCTCATTGTAAGAGGCATAAAGAATCCAGTCAGAATCTTCTGGTAAGCCGCAAAGTGCTAAAGGATTATTTTCACCTTTTTCGGTTCGGAGTTCTATTCCGAGACCTTTTTTCGGGAACATTTGGGAGCTGGAGCCACGATATTCTATCCCGACAAAACTGTTGTAGTGAAACTGTGTGTCGGTAAGTTTATTATCTTTCCCTTCACCATTATAAATTATCTTCAATTCTGCCAATATCTTGGGTTCGTCTTTAATGGTTTGACCTTTTGTATTTATTACAAAAATCGGCAACTTACTCGTACTGAGTTGAGCATAAGCCAACTGAAAAAAGAATATGAAAAAAATCAACAATTTCGAAAGTCTCATTTGCTCTCTCTTCTTTTTTTATATTGTTTGGCAAAAATAAAAAGTACGATTCCAAAGGCTATTACACCTCCAAAGAGTTTCAGAAAATCCAGGAAATCTCTAACGACAGCCAGTAAAACAATAGCCACCAAAAACAAAGTTGGCAGTTCGTTCAGTAACCTGTAGTTAAACGAGCCCGCTCTGTCTCCTCCTTTTTCTTGTTTGATAATTATGGTTTTGCAGTAAAAATGATAAATAACCAACAAAACCAGTAAAACCAATTTGATTTTGATCCAAGTTTGATCCAAAATGGCCGGGTTGGTTGCCAACATCAGTAATCCAAATAACCAAGTAATGACCATTGCAGGTGTGGAAATAATCTTATAAACTCGCCACTGCATCAGTGTAAATTGTGCCCTCCAGTCAGCTTGTAATTCTTTAGGTTTCTGCTCAACTTCGGCGTGATAAACGAACATCCTGACCAAGTAAAACAAACCAGCAAACCACGTAACGAAACCAACAATATGAAACGCCTTAAAGAAGGAATAATAATTCAGCATAGATTCTGTTCAAAATTCAAAAATAATAACAAAATGTCAACGTTTTTTAAAATGTACGGTATATTATCATTTGGACTAATTTTTGCACTTTATCTGTATTTACTAATCTCAAAATGGCCCATAAAAGTTTTATAATACTCCTTTTTATTTCCATCAGTGTTTTTGCTCAAGATAAAAAAACACTCATGCTATTTGAGAAAGGCAAGAAGGATTTCATGGAAAGAAAGTATGATTCGGCACTGGAAAATTTCGAAAAATATCTGGAAAAAGATTCGAGTAAGACAGAGGCTTATTTCCGAATTGCTCAAATACATGAATCGTTTAGAAATCAGAAAAAGGCAACCGAATTTTACCTCAAAGTGATTGAGAAAGATACTGCAGGAGTCGGATTTGTACAAGCCTACACCTATTTAGGCTCTCGGGCTTTAGAGAATCATCGTTTTGAGGATGCAAAAAAATACTTGACCGTTTCGCTCAACAACACCAACAAAAACTCCATTATATATCAGCAGATACAGAAACAAATAAAGACCGCAGAATTTGGAATTCAAGCGATAGCCAAACCTCTCAACATCAAGCCCGAGCCGCTGATAGATGTATTGAACTTCAAAAACAAACAATACTTTCCAGTACTCACTGCCGACAACAGCACCATAATTTTTACTGCCCGAAACGACTTAGAAGACGAAAATATCTATATTTCTGAAAGCAAAAACAATGTCTGGGGCAAACCTACGAGTATTTCAAAGGAAATAAATACACCATACAATGAAGGCACTTGCAGTATTTCGGCAGATGGCAAAATCATGGTATTTACTTCCTGCGAAGGCAGAGATTCTTTTGGCAGCTGTGACTTGTTCATTACAAAAAAAGAGGGCGAAAACTGGGCCGTTCCAAAAAACTTGGGACCTAACATTAACTCCAACTTTTGGGACTCTCAGCCAAGTTTGTCTTCAGACGGCTCAAAACTATTTTTCTCCTCAGAAAGACCCCTTGGACATGGCAAAAAAGACATTTGGATGAGTGAGTTGGACGAAAAAGGAAACTGGAAAAAGGCCGTGAATTTGGGCAAAAATATCAATACAAGCTATGATGAGGTCTCGCCATTTATACACGCTAACGGCTATTCATTGTTTTTTTCCTCCAACGGAAAGGAAGGCATGGGAAAGTTTGACATCTATTTGACAAGCATAAAAAGAGGATTCGGAGGCGAAGTGCTCAATATGGGCTATCCCATAAATACAGGCGATGACGAACTTTCTCTTTTCATATCGGCTGACGGAAAAAAGGCATTTTATTCGGTAGACAAAAACGAGAAAGTATCGCTTTATCAGTTTTCTATACCTACCGAACTTTCAGACAAAATAGACCGAACTCATTATCTTAAAGGTTTTGTTTTAGATCAAAAAACCAATAAACCTCTTTATACAACCATAGAATTGGTAGACATCAAAACAGGAGAAAAAATATCCAAATTCCTGTCTGACCCTATCACAGGCGACTACATGGCCATTTTGCCTGGTGATGGAGAATATGTTTTGTATGTAGAAACCCCAAACTATTTTTTCAAAAGCCTCAAGTTTGATTTCACCAAAGACGACGAAGGCAAGAGATTAGATATTTTGTTGACTAAAATAGAAAAAGAGACCAAAGAAGTATTGGAAAATATTTTCTTCGACAGTGGCTCTGCGGTATTGCGAAAAGAATCAGACATTGAACTTAAGAAACTCAAAGAATTACTACAGAAAAATGCCTCACTAAAAGTAGAAATATCGGGACATACAGATGACATTGGAAACGATGCCACCAACAAAGAACTTTCGAAAAAAAGAGCGATGGCTGTTGTTGAATTTCTAAAAACCGAAGGTATTTTGGCCGACAGAATTGTGCCGATTGGTTACGGCGAAGCTCAACCCAAAGTCAAAAATGACTCAGAGACCAATCGCCAGTTGAATCGAAGGATTGAGATAAAGTTTTTGTAGGCTGCGAATAGTCAAAAAATCCCGTAATAATTGAAGACTATGTGACATTTATCATGGAAATAAGACTTCAATTCTCGAACTTTGCAGCTCCAAAATGCATTATTAAATAAAGATTATAATTGATGACACAAGAAAAAGTTCAGGTTTTGATATTAGGTTCGGGCCCAGCAGGTTATACAGCGGCCATTTATGCAGGAAGAGCGGGTTTGAAACCAGTAATGTACCAAGGTATGCAGCCAGGCGGACAGTTAACTATCACCAACGACGTTGAAAATTTCCCAGGATATCCACAAGGCATCGAAGGTCCACAAATGATGGAAGATTTGAGGATTCAGGCAGAAAGATTTGGCCTAGATAACCGATACGGCATGGCCACGAGTGTAGATTTTTCAACTCCATTGGCTCATAAAGTAATTATCGACGAAAGCATAGAAATAACGGCAGAAACTGTAATCATAGCCACAGGTGCATCAGCAAAATGGTTGGGCTTAGAGTCTGAGCAAAGGCTTAATGGTATGGGCGTATCAGCCTGTGCGGTGTGTGACGGCTTCTTTTACAGAGGAAAAGACGTGGCCATTGTAGGTGCAGGAGATACTGCTTGCGAGGAGGCTCATTACCTGTCGAAACTTTGCAAAAAAGTGACTATGTTAGTCCGCAGAGACGAATTCAGAGCCTCACAAATCATGCAAACGCGAGTAAAAAACACGCCAAACATAGAAATATTGTTCAATACCGACACAGAGGAAGTTTTGGGAACAGACGGAGTAACGGGTGTAAGAGTAAAAAATAACAAAACAGGAGAAATAAGCGAAATAGCCGTGGATGGATTTTTTGTGGCCATCGGTCATCAACCCAACACTGGAATTTTCAAAGATTTCTTACAGTTAGACGAAGCTGGATACATTATAGTGGAGAAAGGCTCAACCAAAACCAATATCGAGGGTGTTTTTGCTTGTGGCGATGCTCAAGATAAGATCTATCGTCAGGCTGTTACGGCAGCCGGAACTGGCTGTATGGCGGCTTTGGATGCAGAAAGATATTTGGGAGAACACGAATAAGAAAAACTTTAGCAGAACATTGGAAAGCCTTCATTTAACGATGGAGGCTTTTTCTATTTTCAAAGTTTTAGTAATATAATCTGTTTGTCCATATTTATTTGATGCCTTAAGATTTATGGGATATTCGCCACTTGTTTTGAAAACCTGAGTAGCCTTTTTTCCATTAAGCTTTTTACCCAAAATCTCCCATTCTAAATCAAATCCCTCCTCCACAATTGCCTCAAATTCTACTTTAAATGGTGCTTTTTGGCTAAGATTTTTAAAAGTAAAAGCAACAAAAGGTGGAAAGCCATTATCCCCTCTAAATTGCACCAAGTTTAGGCTATCTTTCATCAAGACCAACATTTCACCATTTTCTTTTTGGGCAATTGCTTGCAAGGAATCTTCTTTTTTGAATAGCACAAAAGACTCTATATCAATCACTTCTTGGTTATTATTCAATGAAGCCACCTCAATTTCACCAACTTTCGAAAGGCTAAATCGCTTGCCTTGATAATACTTGGGCATACCAACATTGGTAGAATCCTTTTTACTCAGAAAAACATTTTTAATTGGAAAAGATGACTCCAAACTAAAATCGTCCATTTCCGCTTTCTGTGAATTCAGCATTTTGACTCTTTTAACTACAGCTTTGTCTTCCCCGAAGTAGAAATAAAAATAGCCGTTACTTTCAAACTCTGGATCGGCAGTAATATCAACAGCGTTTTTAAGTGAGTCAAACAAACCCAAAGAGACAAGTTCTTTCGAGAGCGTAATATAGTTAAACAATTCTCCTTTTTCAGTTAGAATCAGGCAATATTTCGGTGAAAAATACTCTAGAACGCTACCTTGATAAAAGCCCCTTGAAATATTTAAAATCCTGAATTCAGAGGTTTCGGGCAAAACATTCTGATCAATTTTAGACTCATTATTTAAAGAAACAACCGACTTCACACCGCCAAACAAAGACTTTAAAAAGTCCTGATTTTGAAGACTTTGTGTACCTATTTTTAAAGAAGTATAAAATACTTTATTGTTAAATTCTGAGACTCCAAACCAAGAAATAGCTTTGCCCTCTAAACTCATCAGAACAGGCTTTAGATATTTCGGGACAACTGGATATACAACCTCTACTGAGGGCATTTTCCACAATGGTGAGAGACCCATATCTCCCAAATCCTGAACCGGAATAAGGTCTAAATCCCTCCGCTCCGATATTTTGCCGTCAACTTTACCAAACATCTGCTCGAACCAAATCCTTCTGGAATTGCTTCCCTGAATATCAAAGGAACCAATAACCCCTCCCCCATTTTTGAAGAAAGACACCAAAATTGAATTCTCTTTTACAGAAAGTTTGGTTTCATCAAAATCTAGAAAAAAAACAGCAGCATACTTATTTAAGTTTTCGAGACCATTAACTTCTACTAAGTTGACATTAAACGCTTTAG
This sequence comes from Leadbetterella sp., assembly GCA_035299025.1. GTDB lineage: Bacteria > Bacteroidota > Bacteroidia > Cytophagales > Spirosomataceae > Leadbetterella. Next base: position 259,398 of record DATGXK010000007.1, on the reverse strand, counting down.
ACTTTTCAATCAATAGTTTCTTCGCATCCTCATTCCCTGTTTTATTGGAAAACAAGCACACGTTATTTTGTCCAAAGACCAAATTAGACAACAAAAACAATACTATGATAAATCGTAAAATCATGCGTAAACGCTTAAATATTACCCAAAATATATTCTAACTTTTCCTCCTTACTTAAACTGTCAGGAATCCAATTTATTTTAAATCCTTTGCTTTCCATGCTTCTAAAAAAGGTCATTTGGCGTTTGGCGAATCGATGAATTTCGGTCTCCAGTTTTGAAAACATTTGCTCAAAAGTCATTTCATTCTTCAAAAAATAACTGATATTCTTGTATTCTAGGCCATAATATTCCAATGTTTCTGCACTTACTCTAGCATTCATCAAGTTTTGAACCTCGGCAAGCATTCCTTGTTTTTCGAATCTATCTTTAAGTCTTTTGGAGATTCGCTCTCGCCTTATTTCCAAAGCAGGATTTAAGCCAAAAATCTTGTATTCTATTTTTGTGAATTCTGATTTAGAAAATTCAGGATTTTTCAATAAAAAATCATTGATCTCAATGTGTCTAATCAGCCTTTTTCTACTAGAAAAATTATAATCTATTAAAAACGTAGAGAAGTTATCAAAGATATGCTCATTACTAAGGCTTTCCAATTCTGATCTTAAAATTTGATTAACTGGCACTTGCATCTTCCAAAAGTCAGAAATAACGGCCTGAATGTATAGCCCAGTGCCTCCGCAAAGTATCGGAAGGGCATTTCTCGATTTTATTTGTTCAAAAACCTCCGTGAAATCATTTTGAAATCTGGCTACATTGTATTTTTCGCCTGCTTCGCAAATATCAATCAAATGGTAAGGAATATTTTTGCCGTTCTTTTGATATTCCGCCAAGTCTTTACCCGTACCAATATCCATTTTTTTGTAAACCTGTCTACTGTCCGCACTGATTATTTCCCCATTCAGTTTGTAGGCAAGATTTACTGCCAATTCCGTTTTTCCCGAGGCTGTTGGTCCCAGAATGACTATTAATTCAGTTTTTTGCTCGCTAAAATTCACTTAAAATGTATTTATAACTTCCAGAATTTACCACCTCAGCATTCGCTATGTCTTTTATCTTTATACGGTTTAGGTTTTCGTCTAAATCAAAATACAAGGGAGAGGTTTTTTCAACCAAATCAAAGCCTAATTTAGAGAAATTTTCTCCATCCGACCAATCTGCATCTATGTAAGTCATGATATTTCCTGGTGTTTTTTCTTTTATAAAATACCTTATCATTTTTGAAAATCCACCTACAACATTATAGCCGTTTAAGTTAGCAAACCTTATGAGCTCAAAAGACTGTACAATTTCGTCCTCCAGGTAATATTTTTTGGCCCCAGAAAAGGTCATCACCGCCAATAACAATTCTTCAGATTCTGGAGTAAAATTCCCTTTCAAAAGTCTGAAATGCCTTTTTGGCAAATACAAACCATATTTGAGCTTTGCCCCAATAGACTGCTGTAAATGATTCTGGTTCAAAAAATCCTTAGCCACGTGCTGATTAATTCTTCGGACCTTACAGACCCTGGCAGGAAGTTTTTGGTTTAATCCCAAGACAGAACTCAATCTGGAAATGACTATTTCGGGATGTTTAAGCCATTGATCTTTCCATATATTGATTGGCTTTTGGGTAAAAATAAAATCCTCTGGAATGGTTTCGAAGTACTTCACCTCAACTTTTCCGATCCGAAAAGAGGTAGAATCTAGCAATTTAAATTCAATTTTGTTTCGATTAAGAAACCCTGAAAAATACGAAACAAAATCTTCTCTTACCATTCTCTACGCCTAAACTCCATTACAATTTTTCATAAAAATATAATTTAATTTTCAGTTTTGTCGTTATCAAGTTTAATATTGGCAGCAAAATTGATTTTATAAACTATTGAGAGAAAATTTTACGAATCGGAATCACTAAAATCATAAACTCAGAATGAAATCATTCTTTTCAATTGTCATTATTATTCTCGCATCTTTGAGCCTATCCTCGGCCCAATCGAAACAATATCTCAAGGAAGAAGCAGACGACTACTTCAAGGTTGGTCGGTATTGGGATGCTTTCTTTTTATATAGGGACTTGGCCAAAATACCCGAATTTCGGGGAGATTTGAGCATTGAAAACCAGATAAAAAATAGTTCGAGAGCGATGTATCTTTGGAAAAAAACCGAGGATTACCGAGCTTTTAGAAAGTATGAAATGGCCAAGCAACATTTAAGTGATTTGTTGGTCATCAATCCTTATGATCCCAACAAAAACCTTCTACCGCGTCTGACACTCGAGCAAGCCACTGAAATGCAAAGGCTGGCGATGTCGCAGAGAAATCCACAAGCTATTGCCGATATTTTAACTAAGGCTGTAAAACTCTATAATTTGGCTTTGGACGAAGGCTTAAAAGATGAAATGGTGTTCTCATTAATTAAGCAATGTGAGAATGTTTTAGAGAAAAACAAATACTCAAACATCAAGCAACCAACTACTTACGGCATAAATTTCGAAAAAGAAAAAGAGGCCGAACGAACCAGAACAGTGGAGATAATTAAGAATTTGTAGATAAAACTTGCACCATCATTTCCGATACTTTTAAAGAGTCCTCCAGATAAAGGAGGATTTTTTGTTTTTAAGGGATTTCTTTTGATAAATTTGGTCAACCATTTATTTATTAATGATTTCCCAAGTTTTGAATTTCATAAGCATCGGCTTTTTTCTAGTTTTAGGCATATATTTTTTAACGAAAGACAAAAAATCCAAAACTTTTAAATTTTTAGGTTTTCTCATGCTGCTTCAGGCCTTGGCCAACATTATACTTTGGTTCAATAACTCCGAATACGTCAGTAGATTTCCATACCTCATTTTTGCGGCTCTAGGTTTAAGATTTCTTTGGGGACCGTTTTTGTTCTTTTTTGTTAAAAGTGCTATTGGTCATGACACAAAAAAAGACATATTGCACTACATTCCTTTTTTATTGGTTTTCGCATATCTCATTTTTCAAACATTTTTGCTTTCAAAAAACGATCTTGGCAACCTTGTTACTCAAAAAGAAACATTGTTTAACAAATACAAAAGCTTCAATTTTGCCATTTATTTTCAAAATGTGGCCTATATTTTGGCTTGCATTCTCACTGTTTTTAAATATCAATCTGACATTCAAAAGCAATATTCCAACCTCGAAAAAATAAAATTAAACTGGCTTTTTAATATCTTGATAGTCTTGGCTTTGGTTCATTTTATGATTCCAATAATTTTCCTGTATCTCGATCTTCAATATTTTAAAAACCTTTACCTCATCCAATTACCCGTTTTACTATACATTTCTTGGAATACAAAAAAACAACCAGACCTTTTTGTAGAAAAATTCAACTTTACCAACAAAAAAACAGAACCCCAAACAGAGAAAATAGAGGACAAAAAACATATCCTTACTACTTTAATGGAAAAAGAAAAGCCATATTTGAACACCGACTTGACCATTAAAAACCTTGCAGATCTAATAAATTTACCCGCCTATCAGGTATCCGAATTACTCAATAAAGGCTTCAACAAAACCTTTTATGATTTTGTAAATTATTACAGAATAGAAGAAGCGAAATCTCAGTTATTGAATCCCGAAAATGATTATTTAACATTAGATGGCATCGGAAATAATTGTGGATTTAAGTCAAAATCGACTTTTTTTGCCATTTTTAAAAAATTCACCAACAAAACTCCCTCAGAATACAGAAATAGTCAAAAGACTGATTAACAAAAATTTAGAATCCGAACCAATACTTTAAAAAGTCCGAACTTATAAATTAGGACAGATTGACTATCTCGCAAAGTTGGTTGTGGTATAAATTTGGGAAATGATTTCCTAAAACAAGTTTATATTCATGAAAACAAAAATCCTAGTATTGGCACTTGCTGCTTCACTTTTTCAATGTTCAAAAATCAAAGATATTTTACCAGACAAAAACACCTCTGTTGCTCCTGAGGCACCGAAAATTACAAAGTTTGGAAATAGTTCTCCGGAAAACGTACTTGCCGTTGTACGTGTTGGGATTGATTTGAAATCGTATATTCCCTCACAAATCCCTACTCTACCTGGCGGATTCGATATTCCACCCATTGATTACACAACCGCGATTGCAAATTTTGGAAATCCAGGGAAAGATGCTGGAGGGGAAGTGAAAGTAAGCGTGGCAAACAAGTCATACACCCTAACCAAAAACGAGCAAAGCGGTAACGTTAGCTATGCCTACGGCGTAAATACAGACTTTAAAAGTCTTGGAGGTACAGAGAGCTTTTTAGGAATTCCCTTGAATACAAGTGTTGACGCTACAGCCACTTTCAGTGTACCAGCAGCTTTCAATTTATCCCAGGGTACGGTTGTAGTTCCCGGGCCGGTAAAAATTACCTCGATACTTGAAGGGGCAAGTATTTCGAAATCCAACGGCGTCACAATTGAGTTTACAAGCAGTAATGCCAATTTTTACGTGGGTCTGGTATTGGACACTAAAGGTAACCAAACCATTCTGAAAGAATCAAATACCAAAAAAATTGTATTTACGGAAGCTGAACTTGCCAATATTAAGGCTGGAGATGCCATTGTCTATGCCGTGGCCGTAAACTATAAATTGTCAAACTCCAACAAAAATGTAGTTGTGGGAGAATCTGTAGGCATTAAAAACATTAAAATAAACTAAAGGGGATATAAAAATATCATAATGGGAAAATACTAAGCCCTGCCTTATTTAGGTGGGGCTTCTTCAATTTATAGTCCCTGTAATTTTTCCAGATAATGAAAATCAATCCCAAATCTTGACTTTAAAGCTCTTACTTCTTTGAGTTTTTCTGTTTTCTTTTTTTCGTCCAATCCTTTAAATACAGCCGAAATCATCAGATTTTTAGGAGTATGTTCTGAATTAATAAATTCAAAAACTTTGGTTTGGTAACCATAAGCTTCTAAAATCAAAGCTCTTATGAGATCGGTCAAACTTTCCGAAAGTCGTTCTTCCAATATTCCGAATTTCGTTAGGAGCTTTAATTCATCAAGTGGGTTTATTTGTTTTCTTATCTGTTTATGACAGCACGGAGCCACCATTATTATCTTGGCGTTGGCCTTTATTCCTTTAAAAATAGCCTCGTCTGTGGCGGTATCACAAGCATGCAGGGCTATCAAAACATTATTTCCATTTGTTTCGGAGTTTTCTATGGTTCCTTGAACAAAACTTAGACCTTCAAAATCAGCCTTTTGAGCAAGATTGTTACATAAATCCACCATATCTTGGCGGTACTCAATGCCTTTCACAGAAGCTTTTTTACCCAAAATTCGCGTTAAGTAATCATACATCGCGAAAGTCAAGTAACCTTTTCCAGACCCCATATCTATTACCGAAAAGTCATCTTTTAGGTCTGACGAAGCTATGCTTTGAGAAAAAAACTCAAGATATTTATTAATCTGAATGAACTTGTCTTGCTTGTCGGTCTTCAATTTTCCCTCATTCGAAAAAACTCCGAGAAGTCTTAAAAATGGAGCATCTTCAACAATTCTGTTCTTGATTTTGTTGTGGGTTTCCGCAATAGGCCTTTCGGCTTTCAGCTCCTTTTTGACCAACTTGGACTTCCCTTTTTTATCAAAAATGAGATGATAGGAGGCGTTTTTTAAAAACAAGTCGGCTTGTAAGAACTGACTACCCATTAATTTGGTAATCAACTCTTTAGCTTCAGAGAACTCATAATTCTTGGTTACGTCTTTGGTAGGATACCTAAAAACGAAAGACAATTTTCGTTCATTTTTAGAAACAAAAGGCTTTATATAAATAGCTTTAATTTCACTATCAACGATATTTTCAGAAATTATTTTATTTTTAAAACTTATTGTTATTTTTGAAATTATATTATTTTCAAAACTTTCTGAAAATACAGATAAGAATTGAATTGAATTCTTTTCCAATAGAAAATTGCTTTATTTTTTTGCAAAAATACGGGAAATATGTAGGTTAAAAAAGATAGAGGGTCTCTTTGATAAATCAAAAACGACAGGAGCGGTCAGGCTGAGCTTGTCGAAGCCACGTACCGATTAGAAATACAGCACGTCCCTTCGACAAGCTCAGGGAGACAGTGGGTGCCAAAAAGAGCAATACTTAGCCCTATTCAACATAAAAATTCCTATCAGCCTTCATGGCTTTACCTTTGAGTTTTTTCCAATCGGTTGTAGGATAGACAAATTGTTCCATTCCATCAACTGAAACCTTTATGGGCATATCAAATCCTGAAACGACATTCTCCCATCGGTAGGAAATCATTCCTTTTGAAGATTTTTGAGCCAATTTAGGCACTTTTGTATTTCTGAGGTATTGGTCGAAAACTTTGGAGAAATTTATTCCGGACTTGGAAGAAATATAGTTCTCTATTTGCTCAGTTGTGACGGTCTGATGGTAAAAATCTTTATTTAATCCCCTCAAAATCTGCCTAAATTTCTCGTCGTCATTGATCACTTGTCTAATAGTATGCAGCATATTACCGCCTTTATAATACATATCGCCCGAGCCACGCTGATTCACGTTATACTTCCCAATTATAGGGCTATCGTTTGTGATATTTGCCCTTGTTCCTATCACATAGTCTTGTCCGGCAGATTTGCCATAATGGTATTCTGTAAAAAGAGTCTCAGAATAATTGGTAAAACTCTCATGAATCCACATGTCGGCTATGTCTTTGTAAGTGATATTGTTCGCAAACCATTCGTGACCACTTTCATGGATGATGATAAAATCCCACTTACTTCCCCAACCAGTGCCAGATAAATCTCTACCGAGGTATCCATTTTTATATTTATTGCCATAAGTTATACTACTTTGGTGTTCCATGCCCAAGTATGGAACCTCCACGAGTTTGTAACCATCCTCATAAAATGGATACGGTCCAAACCAATGTTCGAAGGCCTGTAGCATTCTTCTGGCGTCTTTAAATTGTACTTTGGCTTTTTCTAAATTATAAGGCAACACATAATAATCGCATGTCAAATCACCCTTTTCTCCTTTGTAGGTTTCTCCAAAATGTACATAATTCCCAATATTGAGGTTTACACCATAGTTGTTGATTGGATTTTTGACTTCCCAGGTAGAGGTTCTATTTCCTTTGCTGTCTAAACACATTTTGGTAAGTCTGCCATTAGAGATATCTGACAAACTATCTGGAACGGTTACAGTCATTCTTAAACTATCTGGCTCGTCATACATGTGGTCTTTACATGGCCAAAAAACACTAGCACCCAAACCCTGGCAAGAGGTGGCTACAAAATCTTTCCCATCGTCGTCCTTAGCCCATGAAAAACCACCATCCCAAGGTGCACGTTTGGCTATAAGTGGTTTCCCTTCAAATGAAATACTCAACGAATTCAGATCGCCAACTCTCTGTTTATCAGCAAGTTTTATAAAATAAGCATTCTCACCTCTTTTTGTAAATGTCAGCTTTTGTCCGTTTTGCTCGATATAGGTTATCTTCATCGGAAATTGCAAATCAATCTGCATACTTTGATTTTCGCTGAGAACTTGGTAGGAAATAGAATTTAAACCTTTTATGAATTTCTTCTCGGGGTCTACATCAAAAACCAAATCGTAATGTTTGAGATCCCACCAAACACGCTCTGGGGTTATACTTCCTCTTAGTGAATCCTCAAAAGTAAGACCTTTCTGTGCAAAACCCTGAAATCCAACAAACAACAAAACTAACAAATACTTTTTCGACATAAATCTGTTTTTAAAATCCAATGCTTTTGATAAAAATAGATAAAAAACATGGAAATGCTACCGCTAGTATTACCAATTTTTCTTTTTGTGACCCAAAGTGGCATAATACCATAAAAACAGGTATAGTGGCACCAGTAACCAATAACCCAATTGGGTGCTGTACAAATCCGACAATTTACCATAAACCAACGGCAATAATGCTCCTCCGGCAATCATCATAATAAGCAATGCCGAGCCTAATTTGGTGTATTTACCCAAGCCATCCAGAGCCAGGGGCCATATTGCCGGCCACATGATAGCATTGGCTAGTCCAAGAAGAGCAATACAAAATACAGATGTAAAACCACCTGTAAATAAAGCAATTGCGGTAATTATTAAACCAAAAATTGAAGAATATTTTAACCAATTTTGCTGTGAAACATATTTCGGTATCAAAAATATACCAGCCACGTAACCGAGCATCATAAACCAGAGTGTATAAGTGCCGAAGTCTTTGGCCTCAGATTCAGGAAAACCCAAAGAAATACCATAAGAAATAATAGTATCGCCTGAAATAACCTCTAAACCCACATAGGCAAACAAAGCCAACAGTCCCAAGACCAAATTTGGAAACGCAAAAATGCTGGATTTACTCGAGGCTCCTTCGCTTACGCCCTCTTGCTCCTCAGATACTTCGGGAAGGCCCTTTGAAAACAAAATAACCACTGCCAATACCACCAAAACACCCGTAAGAATCATATAAGGCAATACTACTTTGTCTAGCTGTTCGGCTGTAGAAACAGCACTGGCCGCCACTGAACTCCCTGCCAATAGCAAACCACCAAATACTTTCTGACTGATTATGCCAGCTGTTTTGTTGGCAATTCCCATTAAACTGATTCGCTGGGCGGCACTTTCACGAGGACCTAAGATGGTCAAGTAAGGATTTGAGGCTGTTTGTAGCAAAGTCAAACCGATACCAATAGTAAATAAACCACCTAAAAACAGTGGGTAAGATTCCATTTTAGCAGCAGGAACAAATAATATGGTGCCAATGGCCATAATGAAAAGACCAAGCGACATGCCTTTCTTAAAACCCACGATTTTCAAAACCGAGGAAGATGGAATCGCCATCACGGTATAACTTATAAAGAAAGCGAATGTCACCAGATATGAGCTCGAATTATCTAGTCCAAAGGCGTTTTTGAAAAAAGCGATGAGTGTACCGTTGACCCACGTCACAAATCCAAAAACAAAAAACAGTAGCCCGATAATAATCAATGGCCCGATATAAGACTTATTCTCTTTCATACAATTAGGGTTTTTAAAATTTTTTAAAAATAGTCACAAAAATCGAAAAACAAAAAATAGAGGAAATAAAACATTCAAGTGAAGCTTCATAGAGCCATTGAAACAAAAAAAAACTGCAACCTCTGATGGGCTGCAGTTTCAATATTAAGTTGATATAAAGACTTTATTAAGCCTTAAAAAGTCTAAACTCAAGAGCAACTCTCGTGAGATCCTCTTCTGCATTTATTGCCATACCATGTATCAGGTGCGACGAAAAGAACAAAACCTCGCCGTCCTTAACATCGGCTCTCTCTAAGTCATGACTTCCACCCCATTCTTTTATCATTCTTACTCTATAAGTATTACCCTCTACTACGCCTCCGTCATAAGTACGGACAATTTCGGCCTCACTCAATTGGTGGCTACCAGGCACCATCGGTAATGAAGAATTCTCTGTAACTCCCGCTATCGGAATCCAAAGGTTTACAAACGGTGGTATGTAATCGTTTTTATCAACTTCTTCATAAATATCTTTGTGTGGGGGATTGTAATCGTTAGATTTTGGACGATTAATCCGCACGATGATATGTAGCTTTTCCTTTAATTTAGGGTCCATGTCCGTCAAAGAAAAACCGAGAAGTTTCTCAAACTTAGGAATCATCTCTTCGATCGGGAAATTAAAATCCGCCGAAAATAAATCACGCGTACGAGAAACCACCTTATAGTGATCTTGATTTTCGCTTACAAAATGATGGTATTTTTCCAAGGTAAAACCCTCTGTATCAAACCCCAGCTCTTCAGTTATTATTTTTTTTACACTGGCGGTTAATCCAGTTTTCAAATATGCAAACTCCTCGTTTGAAAGAAATCGTTCAGAAGTGTAACCTTTTTTGTACCAAGGTTGGTTAAAAACAATATCGGTATCGGAATTTGATAATACAATGTCTTTTCCAGTTCTAAATTCAGGACATCCATCAATAGAGACAGCGTAAGTCTTACCATTGATTGCAAAATCTGTAGTGGGCATGAAATTTCGTTTTTTTTGCAAAAATAAAAATAAAAAATTATTTAAATTTATGATGAATGTCTTAAAATTACTTTTTCTAAGAAATTTTGAAATTTAATATCCCTCCGCATCCATGAGTATAAAGACTTTTATCAGGTTAATTCTTGTCATTCTATTTACTGGAAAAGTATATGGTCAAACCTATGATATTTGCGTTTATGGAGCCACTTCGGCTGGAGTTATGGCGGCATACACTGCCAAAATACAAGGAAAATCTGTCATACTTCTTGATCCAAGTACACATATCGGTGGACTTACCACAGGAGGATTGGGCCAAACCGACATTGGCAACAAGTATGCTATAACTGGCTTATCGAGAGATTTCTACAGAAAGATAGGTCAGCACTATGGCAAATTTGAGCAATGGACTTTCGAGCCAAAAGTGGCCTCAAAAATTTTTAATGATTATTTGAAAAAAGCCAATATCGAGGTGAAGACTCAAATGGAATTGATAAGTGTCTTCAAAAACCTTAACTCAATAACAGCCATTGAGTTGAAGAATGCAAAAGGGCAACAGACCATAATAAGGGCAAAATATTTCATCGACTGCACTTATGAGGGTGATTTGATGGCAAAATCGGGTGTTTCATACACTGTAGGAAGAGAAGATAATCGAAAATACGGCGAAACCTGGAATGGAGTGCAAATGCTCGACAAACATCAGTTTCCTGATGGCATTGACCCTTTCAAAACAGCAGGTGATTCTACAAGTGGACTATTGTGGGGAATAAGTCAAGAAAAATTAGCTCCAAAAGGCAGTGGTGATGAAAAAGTACAAGCCTACAACTTTAGAATGTGCTTGACAGATAGCATGCCAAACATGATACCTATTACTGCACCTGAAGATTATGACCCGAGCAGATATGAATTATTGTTGCGGTACATTGAAAAAAAACAACCTCATGAACTCAACTGGGCATTGATGCACCTCCAACCCATGCCTAACCGTAAGCTGGATATCAATAATTCTGGACCTTTTTCTACAAATTTAATTGGAGGTAATTATGATTACCCAAATTCGAATTATGCCCAAAGAAAAGCTATCCAAAAAGCGCATGAGAACCACATAAAAGGATTTTTCTACTTTCTTGGAAACGACCCAAGAGTGCCCCGACATTTGAGAAACGAAATGAAAAAATGGGGGTATCCGAAGGATGAATTTATAACTAACGGACACTTTTCGCCACAAATGTATGTGCGTGAAGCCAGAAGAATGATTAGCGATGTGGTTATGACCGAAAAACATTGTGTGGGTGAAGAAACTGTTAACGACGGAATAGGCTTGGCGGCTTACACCATGGATTCGCACAATACTCAACGAATTATAGTAAAAGATGCAAACGGAAAATACCAAGTAAAAAATGAAGGGGATGTGCAAATGGGTTTGGGTGGACTCGACCCCTACGCTATATCCTACAGGGCCATTATTCCAAAAAAATCAGAGTGTATTAACCTGCTGGTTCCGGTTTGTTTGTCAGCATCACATATTGCTTTTGGCTCTATCCGTATGGAGCCCGTGTTTATGGTTTTGGCACAATCAGCAGCTATGGCCGCGATAATGGCGGTAGAATCGAAAAAGAACCTTCATGAAATAGACATACCGAAACTACAACATCTTTTGAAAAGCAATCCATTGGCAGACGGCTCATGGCCAGAAATATTAATAGACAATGGTTTTGAAGGTCAGTTTTCAGCAATCGGCGACCACGAAGTTATCAAGAAACAATATGGAAGGTATGGGAAAGACTTTGTAAAAATGGGATCAAAAAGTGAGGCCATTTTTTCTACAAAAATCGACCAAGGCGGCAATTACGTGCTTCAGCTTTATTTCCCGAAAAGAGAAAATAGCTCAGAAGAATTAAAAATCTTGGTGAAATATGGTGAAAAAATGATAGAGAAAGTGATTAAAGTTGATTCAGAGGCAAACGACTGGTATGAATTCGGAAATATCAATTTTGTAAACCATCAAGATGTTAAAGTGACCATAAGCAGTCTATCAAACAAAGAATTTATAGCTGATGCAATACTTTTTGTACCTGTCAACAAATAATTTTTAAACTAATAAAAATATTTTAACGTTTTCAATAAAACCAAAACAATCAACCATGAGTCGTAAATTTTTAATCCCAATAATTGGAATCGGGTTATTTTCTTTGAACTGTACAGGCATGCCAAAATCGGAGCCTGAACTGGAAGTATCTACGGATAGCACCATTGCTCCTGTAGAAACTAGAGAACCAAACTCACCTAAAAACAAGCCCGCTTTTGTAGGGCAAACACGTGTAAATGGCGTAAAAACAGCCACTAAGTTTACCAGTAAAGTTTTAAGCGAAAATCTCAGTTCTCCATGGGGACTCACCTCTTTACCCGACGGCAGACTTTTGATTACTGAGAAATCGGGCAATTTCAGAATAGCCAAAACTTCTGGTGAATTGAGTGACAAAATCACTGGACTTCCAGCTGTAGATAGCGATGGTCAAGGTGGTTTGCTTGGTGTAACCTTAGATCCTGATTTCGAGAAAAATAGAATGGTATATTGGGTGTTCTCAGAGCCAGTAAGTGGTGGAAATCATACCTCAGTAGCGAAAGGAAGGCTAAGTAACGATGAAAAGAAAATAGAAAACGCAACAGTAATCTATAGAGCTACCCCAGCACACAGGGGCAATCTTCACTATGGTGGTAGAATATTGTTTGACAAGAATGGATATCTTTTTGTCAGTACTGGAGAGCGATCTGACCGTAGTACGCGTCCTCAAGCCCAACAATTGAACTCTAGTTTGGGTAAAATAATTAAAATTACTACCGACGGGAAGCCAGCACCTGGCAACGCATTGGCAAGTGTTGCAGGTGCAAGACCTGAATTATACTCTTATGGACATAGAAATGTCCAAGGCCTGACCATCAATCCAGTGGATGGAGAGCTTTGGTCGAATGAGTTTGGACCAAGAGGCGGCGACGAAATAAATCATGTCGTGGCTGGTAAAAACTACGGTTGGCCAACCATTACTTACGGTATAGAATATGCTGGAGGTAAAGTGGGTGACGGTATTCAACAAAAAGAAGGTCTGGAACAACCGGTTTATTATTGGGATCCGTCGGTTTCACCTTCCGGCATGACGTTTTACACTGGCAACCAAATCGCGGAGTGGCAAAACAACCTTTTTGTAGGGTGTTTGAGCGGAATGCATATCAACAGATTAGTGATCAAAAACAACAAAGTAGTAGGAGAAGAAAGACTTTTGACTGAAGAATACCAACGTTTCAGAGATGTACATCAGGGAAAAGATGGTGCGTTGTACGCTGTTACCGACCAAGGAAGATTATATAGAATCGGGAAGTAAACAAATATTTTACAATGAAAAAGCCACTGATTTAAGTTTCAGTGGCTTTTTTGCTTATAAATACTTGAGGATTAGACCAATTTGGCGGTCAAAGTAATTTCAGTTTTGAATAATCTCGATATTGGACATTTTTCTTTTGCAGCAGCGGCAATGGTTTGAAACTGCTCATCGCTGATATTTGGAATGGTGGCGGTAAGGTCTAAGTTAATGCTCACTATACTTCCGTCTTCAAAATTAACCTTTGCCTCTGTGTCGATATTATCAGCTGTAAATCCAGCCTCATTCAACAAAAAGCTGAATTGCATCGTAAAACAACCTGCATGGGCTGCACCTATTAGTTCCTCCGGGTTGGTTCCAACACCGTCGGCAAACCTGGTCTTGAAAGAATATTGAGTTTGGTTTAAAACTGTACTTTGTGTAGAAACAGTACCTGTTCCTTCCATTCCTGTTCCTTTCCAATTTGCTGAAGCTCTTCTTGTAAATTTCATTTTCTTTATTGTTTAATTATGCTACAAATGTCAGGCATAAAACCGACTTAAATTTTAACCTAGGTTAAAATCGTCTATTTATCCAACAATCTTTTTCGGATTCTACTCAGAGAAGGTCCCTGAATACCTAAATAAGAAGATATATGATACAGTGGAATATCGTTGATGAGGTTGGGGTGTTGTTTCACAAAATTTAAATACCGCATTTCGGCTGACTGAAAAAGTAAACTTTCTGTTCTGTCAAAAGCAATGTTGGAAGCTTGCTCGGCCAAAATTCTACCGAAATGCTCCCATGCATGCGAGGTTTTATACAAATGCATGAGGTCGTCATAGTGGATATAAACAACCTTGGCATCGGTCATGGCCTCAGTGTGATAATGGCAGGGCACCTGATTGATAAAACTGGCAAAAGACACCACCAACTGATTGGCCGAATAAAAGAAGATATTTTTCTCTTCACCGTTCTTTTCTTCAATGTGATATGTTCTAAAAACACCAGCTTCCACAATACCCAGAAATTTACAAACTTGTCGAATTGAATTATATGCCTCGCCTTTTTTGTAATATTTCGTCTGCCATAAACCTTCAGAAATAGAGAAATCTTCAGGTGTCATACCTGAGAAGCTCATAAGGGACTTTTGAAGGAAGGATGTGTCTTTGTTTTGCATATCAATAAATAGAATGGCCGAATTTACAAATTTTACAGCTCGGGATATATTTTTTTTCCCATGATTCCTTTTTTCTATTGAATACCTTACTTAGATGATATAGGTGCTGCTCATAGTGAGAAATTTATTTCAGCGTAAAAGGTTCACCCTCTAAAATCTTGCTAAAAAATTAACTAAAATTCAATAAACTACGTATATTAACTATCTTTAAATCAAAGCTCTATGAAAACTATAATTTTACTTTTGGTACTATCATTATACATTAAATTCCCAGCTATTGCCCAACCTAACCTCAAGCTGAGTCTTTTTGCAAAAAGCTTTGGTGGGGTTATGTCCATTAAGCACGCTGGCGATCAACGACTATTTGTGGTTGAACAAGCAGGTATAATAAAAATACTCAACAAAAATGGTACTATAAATCCTGCTCCGTTTTTAAACATAACTACCAAAGTCAGAAACAGTGGTGAACAGGGCTTGCTGGGTTTGGCATTTCATCCCAATTATAAACAGAATGGCTACTTTTTTATAAATTACATCAACCAAGACCAAAACACAGTGGTTGCTCGATATCAAGTATCAGCAACGGACAGTTCTTTGGCCAATCCGCTATCGGAAGTTGTTCTTTTTACCATTACGCAGCCTTTCTCAAATCACAACGGAGGTGACCTCCACTTTGGCCCAGATGGGTATCTTTACATCAGTTCGGGAGATGGTGGCAGTGGCGGAGACCCACAAAATAACTCTCAAAACTTAACAAATCTTTTGGGCAAAATCTTGAGGATAGATGTCAATAGTACTAGTGGGGGGCTTAATTATGCCATTCCGTCTGGTAATCCATTTGCTGATGGACCTGGGGGAAATTCAGATGAAATCTGGTCGTATGGTCTTCGAAATCCCTGGAGATTTAGTTTCGACAAACTCACTGGTGACATGTGGATAGGTGATGTAGGCCAAAATGCATACGAGGAAATTGACTTTGAACCTGCAAACCAAACTGGAGGCATAAATTATGGTTGGAGATGCTATGAAGGAACCCACGCCTACAATACCACCAATTGCAATAACTCCTACACTCCTCCCGTCTTAGAATACGCCCATGATCAAGGTTGCTCCATAACAGGCGGTTATGTTTACAGGGGTGCCAATTATACTGAATTAGTGGGTCGATATCTTTACGTAGACTTCTGCACTGGCAAATTATGGACACTAAAAAAGGTAGGTTCCAATTGGGTGAATGAGCTAGTTTATCAAAACTCCTCGAGAAACTTTACGACTTTTGGGGAAGACTTGGACGGAGAATTATACATCGGTACAATCAATGGTGAAATTTACAAGATTTGCGAAACGTCATGGGCTTCGAGCTATCCAAATTTGAGTCTCAATGATAATCCGATACTTTCAAATACCTATCAGGCTGGTCAATCTTTGAGTTCTGCAGGTTTTGTTCCCACCAACTCGCAAGTAAAGTTCTACGCATTTGGCTCCATAAACCTATCACCAGGCTTTCGGGCTGAAAATGGCTCTGTATTTTCGGCAAATGTGAGTGGGTGTCTTAATTAAGAGATTCCATATTGGTTTAATGCATAGGCTTTTCAGCCAATAAAATCTAGGTTTGACATATATGTAGCTGTTGTTAAATAAAATTTACTTACTTTTTTTGGAGAATTGTTTTGATCATCGCCAAAAGGACGAATTTTATTGAAATATCGAACAAAACCACCGATACGTCAAAAAAATCTTCGATAATTGATATATTTCTGTAATTTGCGACAAAAAATATAATATACCTTAACCAGGGTTAATCATTAATTATCTATCATGAGAAACAGTTTTTTATCTAAGATTTTGATAGCCATATTGTTGCTATCTGCGAGCTCGAGTCTATTTGCACAAAAAAAATGGGGTGGCATGACCCTTTACACCGTTAGAAACGAAATGGGAAAAGATGCCAAAGCTACACTGAAAGCCGTGGCTGATTTGGGCTACAAATACATAGAGGCAGTAGATTATAAGGACGGAAAATTCTATAACATGGCTCCGGCTGAGTTTAAAGCCTACACAAAAAGTCTTGGTCTAAAACCTATTAGTGTGCACATGGGAGCTATGACCACCAGCAATGCTGACAAACTCATAGCCGACGTAAAAGCCGCTGGTTTTAAGTACTTTATAGCACCTGTTCCGCCGATGGGCATGTTCAAGTTTGACCCTAAGACTCGCTCGCTGTCTATGACAGACGATGTAGAGCACCTTACGGCCGTTTTGGACACAATCGCTCGTAAAGCCGATGCGGCAGGATTAGAGTTTCTTTATCATAACCATGCATTTGAATTTGAAAAAAACAGCAAAGGCATAGTACCGATGGATTATATGATAGAGCATCTAGATCCTAAATATGCCAACTTCCAGATGGATTTGTATTGGGTTACCAAAGCCGGTGTAGATCCAGTAGAATTATTTAAAAAATACCCTGGTCGTTTCAAAATCTGGCATGTAAAAGACATGGACAACGAAGGTCGTTTTGCACCAGTTGGAAAAGGAAAGATAGATTTTGGTAGAATATTGAAAAATGCCAAACTATCTGGCATGAAGTATTACATAGTAGAACAAGACCAAGTTTTTGATGGAATGGAGCCAATGGAAGCCATCAGATTGAGCCGCGAAGGTTTGATAAAATTTGGGTTTAAGTGATTCTAAATCAGAAATTTCAAAAAAAGGAGAGTTTCCAATGGAAGCTCTCCTTTTTTATTCTCGGAAGGTCATATAACCTTCTGAATCAAACATCAATTGCCCGCAAACGGAGTTCCGAATACCCCAACGGCCAACTCTGCCCATATCAAAAATAGCACCGCAAAAATGCCTAAAAGCACAAATAAACGAACTTTCCTCTTCTTTACTTTTCTGATGGTAAACTCTACCAAAAAGGCTACGCTAAATAGTAAAACACCTGCCACTAGAAAGTCTCTGACTGTCCAATGAACCTCGGAAGTAAACTGCATGGCGAGCATTGGAATACACAACAAGGCGGTGGCGATAGACAAAATAATGACCAGACTTTGATTTTTTGCTAACATGATAAAAATATTAAATATTTCACAAAAAGTACTTTTAAATACAAAGTAAAAATACATTTTGTTACAATCCTAAAAAAACTTGAATATTTTAATAAGCCTCCTAAAAAATTAAATCGAAAAATGAATGAAATGGCAATCAAATACTGGCTCATATTCGCTGTGCATTCTATTTATACTTGATTTACCTTTTTGGCTCCATAAAAGTTTAGCTTAAAGGCCATAAATCAAATAAAAAAATGACTAGCAAATCAATTAAAGAATCTTAGAAAATGTACAAAGACGAGTTCGCTTCATACTAGTGGCCCAACTATTTAGGACTGGCTTATCAGTTTGCAAAACACATACATTTAAAACCATAAAGTCAGGTCTTAAATATGTTCTTCTCAAAATAGAAAAGGCCTCAAAAGCCAAATCTTGCTAAGAAATTCTCTTGTTCCAAACTAAGTCATACCGAGACAGTCCACACCAACAGGCCTTTGAAAGTAAAATTAGTTGCAGACCAAGCCAGTAAAGCGGACGACATAGGTCTAAAAAGCATCAGATAAGGAGAAATTCAAAAAATAATCGCAAGTCCCAATGTCGTCCATCGCGGCGGATATACAACAAATGTTCATCCAAATTCTGGATTGATTATAAAGCTCATAATATTTAGGATAATGAAATGGTGTACATCGAGCCTTATTAACTAATCTAGATTGACGCTAAATTTCATCGAAAAATCAAACTTAACTTCTCACTAAGTGTGGCATCCTATCACTTTTCACAAAAATGAATTTAATTGCGGACTATAGCTCAGAGCAAGAAACACTTTCGAAGTAGATACATACCTTTAATGTTTGTACTTATTTTGCAGGAAAACGTATATTGTCCCGAATTTTATTTAATTTTATCCTACCTGTACAAAGCATCATACCTTTTAGCTATTGAAAAAAGAACTTGTATTCATATACTTCCTTTTGGTTGTATTTGATTTTTTGTTTAGTACTTTCAACCTACATCCGCAATTTTTAATTGCCAAAAATTGTATTCCAATATTTTTAATTTTTTCACTGATTTATACCAAAAGCTACACTTTAAAAAGAAATGATTCTTTAATGCTAGTAGCCCTAGTTTTACTTTCTGCGGGCTTAAACTTTAGCTATTTCTTTCATACCAAGCCCATTTATCTACCAGTTATTACTATTATTTATTTTTTTGAAATCCAAATACAGCTCTATTTGGTATTAGATAAGTTGAAAAGAATAAACACCAAGGAAACCAAAGCTTTCACTAAAACCTTTTTGATTTTTTCGCTCAGTTTGCTTACGATAATAGTTTTTTTTCCGTCCTTTTCCTTCCCGATTCAACTAATTTTTTTTGTAAGGGTTTTTCAATATGCCTATTTTCTTTCTTTAACTTTTGGCAATAAGAGGTTAAATCCACAAATATCTTGGAGTCTATGGCTCATTATTCTTTCGAACATCTCCTTGTTGATAGATTTGGTTTTATTCAAATATGATTTTGAGTACATTATCATCATGACAATGTTTTATTCATCCAAATTCTTATTCCTAAATGGGTATTTGAATTTCTCAAAAATGAAAAAAAGTGATGTGCGTATGGAGTATTAACAAAATAATTTTTCAAAAAACAGAGTAATACTTCAAATTATCCCCAAAACGCTGAAGACCAGACGACTACCAAATCAAAGTGTCGCATTTATTGTGGATGAACTTTATTGACAAAGTTCATCCACAAATGCCGAAGTAATGTTCAATTTTTCAGCATTACTTCAAATAAAATCAGTGGGTTATAAGTTGGCCTCTAATTTCACCACTTGGTGCTCTCGCCGTATGAATATTTAAATACATATTACCCGCCTTCAAATCAGTCTCCTGTTCTGGGGTAAGAGCAGGCGATGTATAAGAAAAGCCTGAATTGAAAGTTGTACCGAGATTAAAAACAACTGGGCCGTTTTCGTTTTCTCCACCTTTATGAATATGCCAAGCTGTTGGGGTTATGTCTGAATAATTGACCTTTACGGTTATCATCTTTGTGTTTGGATTGTACGAGCCTTCAACCGAGCCTGTGGCTTTAGAGGCTGCAAAAGGAATTTGACCTCTAATTTCGCCAGAAGGTACTTTGGCACTATGAATATTCACATAATACAGACCGGCCAACAAATCAGTTTCTTGAGCATCTGTAAGTGCCGCTGGAGATTTATAAATAAAAGGTGTTTTAAATTCAGCAGTAGAAAAGGCAAAAACCACACCACCAGAGACTCCAACTGCAGCTTTGTGAATATGCCAGTTGGATGGGGTTAAATCTTTATAGGTCACGCTAAGGTCAATGATTTTTGTGCTTTTATTGTAAGTTCCCGCCGCAGTACCGCTGGCTGTCGAAGTATTTGCAGGTACCTCATTGGCCCCACTCAAGGTGGTAGAAGTAAAAAGTAAGTTAGGGTTGGCAACCAACGTACCCATAACCATCATGTCTGCAGGCACCTCTTCCTCCTTTTGACAAGACATAGCCACAAAAAGTGTAACGATGGAAACAGTAAAGATTTTTTTCATTTTCAAAAAATTAAAGTTTAGGTAATAGCAGAGATACGAACTGGCAAAGAAAAAGGTTGTAAAATGTGAACAAAGCAAGGGTATTTGTATGGCAGAGGTTCGAAAGGTATTTGGAAGATAAACTCATCCAAATGATTAAAAAAAACCAAGGATATCCTCTATATTTTAAATAACACCTTCAAGTGTGTAGAGAAATGAGGTTGAAAGATTTACTATCAATCCTGAAAATACTTACGAGAAAAGTAAATATCCAAAGAATGAGAGGACAATCCACATATTAAAAGTGTATCTAACTTTAGCAAACACAAGGCTCCTGATGGCCATCTTAGAACTAGTTTGTGTTGACCTCCTTGGAGAAGTTTTGATTTTTTGTTTGGTTGGAAGAGGTATTGGGAGCTAAGGAATTTTAGACGAAGTATAATTTCCAAGTATGCAGTAAGTATAGATTTTTAAAAAAAACTTAATAAATAAGCTAAAACTCACAGCTAGGAAAAAGGATGAGTTAATTCAAAATTTATTAACCCCCAGACTAAATATTCTAATAATTAATTCTCAGTTACAAATCTTAAACCAGCTGTTATGAGCCAATTTGCCTCAACTATATTCAGATTAATTTTACTTTTAAAACCATGAGACGAATTTCCAAGAATACTATTACCCTCCCCTTTTATAAATAAAGTCTTATTCTTGGTTTTGTTTTTATTTTCATGCAGTTTTAAATCGAGTGCCAAACCGTAACGAAAGTTTAAATTGGTACGGGATAATGTAAACGACTGATCTTTAACCACAAACTCCTCAATATTTTCAAGTTTTTCCCTAAGAATCGAGGGAGAATAGAAATTTAAAGAACTCATCCGCACGGAGGGTCCAAAATAAGGATAAATAGAAAATGACTTGTTTTTCAGTAGTTTGTAACCCAAGTTAAATTGAAAAAAATCCATATTGTCAAGAGTTATAATATTCTGGTCCTTTGTTGACCTTTTTGAAAGTCCAATAGAAAAGAAATTCATATTGAGAACTCTTTTATCTTTGACGAATGTCATGCCAAATCCTAATCTTACTCCAAAATTGCTCATATTGTCGTAACCCGATTTTTGAAGGATCTGATTCAGTTCATCCAAATTGCTATCTGTAAAGTCAATAAATCCATCAAAAGAAAAATTTCTTTCCAAATACCCTTTGTTTCTTTCGAAGCCATCAATAAGAGCTTTATATTCTGATGTTTTTGACATAGAATCAAAGTACATTTTTTGAAATTGAATTGCTTCACTTCTAAAAAAATCTAAGGAATCTAAATTCCTTTTATGTTGCTTTTGTTGAGCAAGTACTGAAAAAAAAGAAAAAAAAGAAACTATAAAAAGTGTGAATTTCATAAATATATTTTTACTCCATAAATACAAATTGTCTGCCAAAATCTCTTTACAAAGAAAAATATCTTGAGAATGATGGAAACTGAAATATCAATTCCATTCCAAGTATCAAAAAAACACCCCCACCTCAAAGAGGCAAGGGTGTCAATTATTAACCCTAATATCCCTATAAAAACTAATAAAACCTCAATCTCTCCAAACCGTCTCACTTCTCACTACTCACCACTCGGCACTAAAAAGAATTAAGCAATACTAATCTCTGGCAAATTCTCAAATTTGTAATGATCTTCGGCGTCAACATCAAGCACAATGATGGCTTCTTTATTTATGGTGCCTGCCAAAATCATTTTTGAGAGTTCATTCATGATATTTCTTTGGATTACTCTTTTGAGTGGTCTCGCACCAAAAACTGGGTCGTAACCTTCTTCTCCAAGTTTGTCCAATGCTGCCTCAGTGGCTTCAATCAAGATGCCTTGCTCTTGTAGCCTTGCTTTGATCACATCAAACTGTATGGCCACAATTTTGCGTATTTCGGTTTTTCCAAGTGGATCAAACAACACAATCTCATCGATACGGTTCAGAAACTCAGGTCTTACGCTGGCTTTGAGCAATTCCATCACCTGGTCTTTTGCTTCATCCTTAAAGTATTTCTCCCAAGCACCTGGTGCACCTTTGAGTGCTTCCATGTATTTTTCTTGAATGAAATGAGAGCCAATATTAGAGGTCATGATGATGATCGTGTTCTTGAAGTTCGCAACACGTCCTTTGTTGTCAGTCAATCGACCATCGTCTAATACTTGCAAAAGCACGTTCCACACATCAGGGTGAGCTTTTTCTATCTCATCGAGCAATATCACACTGTATGGTTTACGTCTTACGGCCTCGGTCAATTGTCCGCCCTCGTCATAACCCACGTACCCTGGAGGAGCTCCTACCAAACGGCTTACGGTGTGTTTTTCCTGATACTCGCTCATGTCGATACGCACCATGGCGTTGTCGTCATTGAAGAGGTAATTGGCCAAAGTTTTAGCCAACTCGGTTTTACCCACACCCGTACTTCCCAAAAACAGGAAGCTACCAATCGGTTTTTTAGGATCTTGCATCCCCGCACGTGAACGCCTAACTGCATCTGAAACCAACTCAATAGCTTCTTTTTGGCCAGCCACACGCTTTTCAAGTTCATCTTCAAGGTGCAACAACTTTTCACGGTCACTTTGAAGCATTTTAGAAACTGGTATTCCGGTCCATTTGGCCACCACCATGGCTATGTCTTCAGCCGTAACTTCCTCATTTATTAGGTTGTCTTTGTCTAAATTCTTAGCTGAAAGTTCAACCAGACGATTTTCGGCCTCCGGTAATTGTCCATAACGAATCTGAGCCACTTTGCCATAATCGCCTGAGCGTTCGGCTTGGTCGGCATCAAATTTCAGTTGTTCTATTTTTTCCTTCAGCGTTCTTACCTCATTTACTTTGCCTTTTTCAGCATCCCATTTGGCTTTCAGGCTATTGAAAGTTTCGTTGAGTTCGGCTATTTCCTTACTCAAATTATTCTCTTTTTCTTTGTCATTTTCACGTCTAATAGCTTCACGTTCAATCTCCAACTGCATGATTCGTCTGCGGAGTTCGTCCATATTTTCGGGCATAGAGTCCATTTCTAGACGCAGTTTAGCCGCCGACTCATCCATCAAATCGATGGCTTTGTCTGGCAAAAACCTGTCAGAAATATATCTACTCGACAGCTCCACGGCAGCTATTACGGCATCGTCCTGAATTCTCACGCCATGGTGCACTTCATATTTCTCTTTGATACCTCTCAAAATCGAAATGGCATCCGAAATATCCGGCTCATCTACTACCACAGCTTGAAAACGTCTCTCAAGTGCCTTATCTTTCTCGATATATTTTTGATACTCTTTTAAGGTAGTAGCACCGATAGCATGCAATTCTCCTCTAGCCAAGGCTGGTTTCAGCAAATTGGCCGCATCCATGGCTCCCTCTCCTCCACTTCCCGCACCTATCAAGGTGTGGATCTCATCAATGAAAAGTATAATTTCACCCTCAGAGTCAGTCACTTCTTTGATTACGGCTTTTAGACGCTCCTCAAACTCGCCCTTGTATTTGGCACCGGCCACGAGCAAGCCCATGTCGAGCGAAATCACGATCTTTGATTTCAAATTTTCAGGTACGTCGCCTTGAACTATACGTTGTGCGAGGCCTTCAACTATTGCAGTTTTACCTACCCCAGGCTCACCAATCAACATCGGGTTGTTTTTGGTACGCCTCGACAAAATCTGTAAAACCCTCCTAATCTCCTCATCTCGCCCTATCACTGGGTCAATTTTGCCTTGCTCCGCCAAATCGTTCAGATTTTTGCTGTAACGAGCAAGGGCTTGGTACTTGTTTTCTGCGTTTTGATCTTTCACTGGATTATTTTTTCCTCTAAGTTCTGTAATAGCTTTTTTAATATCTGTTTCTTTAATTCCCTCAGCTTTTAACAAATTAGCAACTGAATCACTTCCACCTAATATACCCAAAAACAAAAGTTCTACACTCACAAACTCATCTCCGAAATCTTTCAAATAGGATTGAGCTTTGGTCATGGCTTTGTTGAGGTCATTTCCTAGAAATGGTTGATTACCGCCTGAAACTCGGGGATAAGCCTCCACTATTGGATCCAGCTTTTTCAGGAAATTCTCAGGACTTATTCCATATTTTTTCAACAAAAAAGTTGATGTATTAGGTTCTTCCTCCAAAATGGCCTTGAGCAAATGTCCTGTTTCCACAGCTTGCTGTAAAAAACCTTGAGCTATCTGAGCAGCTTGCTGGATAAGCTCTTGCGACTTGATGGTGTATTGATTGAAATTCATTTTTTTTAGTTTTGGGCTAAAAGCTTTTGGCCAATAGCTTTTTCATGAAATGTTTTGACTAATCGTCGTCAAATTTGGTGCGAGAATAAATTTTCGGAAAATATGTCTTAATATGTGGCTTTTGCTTGAATTTCGAATGCCAAAATGTCCGTAATTTTCTAAATACCAAGTCGTTATGTCACAAAATATGGAACAATAAAGAATCCGCTGCAATTAAAACCTTTTCAAAATGAGACCAGTTTATTTGATTCTGGTTTTACTAAAAGAGTTTTAAACATAAATGCAACAACATTTATCAGGCAAGGTAATCTTGCTAAAGGCTTATTTGACCCACATGAAAATTAAAAGAAAAAGCTTTGAAATCACCATTTCAGATTGTCCAAAAGGATGAATTCAAAGCCCTCTACAAAAAGTAAATTTAGAATTATTGCAAATGTCGCTCGGCTCTTTTCTTGGCATTTCGGGTTTTCCAAGCAAACCATTTCTGTCCAAAGAATTTATTCAAGAACTCATCTACATGGGTCATGATACCAACTTGCCAAAAACCAAGAAGCCGGTCAGAAATATGCGGGCTCAGCGAGCGAATGGCAAAGCCCAAACCAGCTGTGTTATATTCAATATGATGCCACCAACCCGAAGGCATAAAAATGGTATCACCAGGACCAATGGTGCAATCTATGCCTTTCACATCTTTCAGAGCTGGATATTTATCAAAATCCGGGTTGTTAACATCTATAGAAGTATGGGTTGAAAACGGATATTGATAGAGTTTTTGAGAGTATTTAGGATCAAAAAGCACCACTCTTTTATAACCAGCCAATTCTGTTAGAAACACGCAGCTGTTGTCCATGTCTCGGTGAATACGAGTTATGGCTCCTTGACCACCAAAAAACGCCAAAGGCAAAAAGGTAAGCACCTTGTCGGCAATGTCTGGAAATTTAAAATGATCGTGTAGCTCTTTTTTGTGTTTAAAAACATTAAAAAGAAAGAGTCGTTTGGTGGTTGGTTTTTCTTGAATGAGACTTAAATAATCCTCAAACTTCATGGTCTTTGGAGCCTTTTTATAGGAGCGGTCGTCCTTTCGCTCTTCAGACTCATCGTCGAAAACTCCCACGTCAATGTGACCCAATTCTTTTGCAAAATAGTCGAACGTCCAGTCATAAACTTTGGCATCTTTGCCATACATGTGTTTGATGATAACAGGACGCTGAGGTTTCATGTAGTATTTCTGAAAATCCTCTCTGGAGATGCCCTCAACCACATCAATGTGGTTGTTTAAATCTAACGCAATTGATTGTTTGGTTACCATTTTTATTAGAATTTTTGATGGATAAATAACAAAAACCCAACGGTATTGTGTTCCAGAAATTGCGATTATTATTAATTTTTCTTTCTAAATATTCCCCTGATAACCTCCGCTTCACCTTGATGAAACTTACCTTCTTTTAAAAGTACATTTTTTTCTTCCAACTCTACAATATCGCAGTTTTGAAAATCCCTTTGCAGTGTCTCCTTGTCAAAAAGCATTTCGAGAGACTTTGGGCCGCCAGAGTTTTTGTTCATTTGTTGTTCGTTAAACCCCTTTATGATAATCGTGCCTCCAGACTTTAAGAAAACCACCAATTTTTGATGAATTTTAGCTCGGATTTCTATCGAAAACTGTGCAAATGTGAGAGCTATAACATCGAAACTCTCCTCCTTTGCCTAATAAGCCAGAATATCAAAAACTTGGTATTCAAAACTTAAACCGTTTTTACTTGGGAGTTCCAAGGCCTTTTCTCTGCCAGAAATACTGAAATCACAAGCGAATACTTGCCACCCATTGATAGCCGCAAAAGTGGCGTTTCGCCCTTCCCCTTCGCTAGGGAAAAGAATTTTACCGGAAGACAAATGGTTTAGCAGCTTCGGTAGATACTCGTTCGGGATTTCACCATAAAAATAGGCGGAGTCTTCATATCTTTCATCCCAAATATCTTTCATGGGCATAAAAAAATACCCTAGAATAGAGCATTTCTGCTTTAATCTTATCTAAAATTGAGCCTCAACAAACGGTTTGTGCTTGATAGTAATTTACATCCATCCATGAGCCCCCATTGTGGCATTCTACTCCGTTGGCTTGTAAAAATGTCATGGCCTGACCGCTTCTGTTGCCAGATGCACAACACAATATCAAGGGCATTTTCAAGTCTTTGATTTCTGTCATTCTTGAAGGCACCTCATTGAGAGGTATATTGATAGAACCCGCCACTTTGCCGCCCATAAACTCACTGGGAGTTCTTACATCTACGATTGTTCCTTCGTTGTTTTTGATTAAATTTTCTAAGCTCATATCTTAATTTGTTTTAATTTTTGACACAAAGGTCAGCTTCAACAAATTAATAAAGCGTGATTTATGTTACATTCACGCTCAGTTTTTTCTTTCTATCTCACGGAGGTTTTCGAGTTTTTTGTTTCTCAAAAATCCATTAATGTCCTCAAAATGTTCCCTGACACGTTTGTTGCCAAATTCAAAAACCTTTTCGGCCAAACCGTCCAAGAAATCTCTGTCGTGCGAAATAAGGATAATAGTTCCTTCAAATGCCTTCAGGGCTTCTTTGAGAATATCTTTAGTTCTGAGATCCAGGTGGTTGGTAGGCTCATCGAGAATCAGCAGATTGACAGGTTGTAGCAAAAGTTTGATCATGGCCAACCTCGTTTTTTCACCTCCAGAAAGCATTTTTACTTTTTTATTGAGATCATCTCCTCTGAAAAGAAAAGCTCCGAGCAGGTCCTTTATTTTAGTACGGATTTCTCCTTCCGCTATTTGCTCAACCGTATCAAAAATTGTTAAATCTTCATCTAAAAGCGAGGCTTGATTTTGTGCAAAATACCCAATAAAGCCATTGTGGCCTACTTTGAGGTCGCCTTCAAAATCTATTTCACCCATAATGGCCTTTACCATGGTAGATTTACCCTCGCCATTTTTACCTACAAAAGCCACTTTTTGACCTCTTTCTATTGTAATATTGGCATCTTTGAAGACCAAATGATTGCCATAGCTTTTGGTTACGTGGTCGGCTATAACCGGGTAGTTTCCAGACCTTGGTGCAGTCGGAAATTTAATATTTATGGCCGAAGTGTCTATTTCGTCCACTTCAACTATTTCCAGTTTCTCCAGCATTTTTACCCGCGACTGCACTTGAAGTGTTTTAGAATACGTGCCCTTAAACCTATCAATAAATTCTTGGGTTTCGGCAATCATTTTGGCCTGGTCGTTAAACTGCTTTTGCTGCTGCTCCATACGCTCTTTTCTGAGCTGCAAATAATGCGTGTAATTTACTTTGTAGTCATAAATTCGGCCCATCGTAACCTCTATCGTACGGTTGGTGATATTATCTACAAAAGCTCTGTCGTGCGAAATAACGATTACGGCTTTTGAACTATTGATCAAAAACTCCTCAAGCCACTGTACCGACTCTATGTCTAAGTGATTGGTTGGCTCATCCAAAAGAATCAAATCGGGGTTTTTCAAAAGGATTTTTGCGAGCTCTATACGCATACGCCAGCCACCACTAAACTCGCTCGTTGGCCTCTGAAAATCTTCTCTGTCAAAACCCAGACCTTTAAGTATTTTCTCAACTTCAGCATCATAATTTATTTCTTCAATAGAGTAATATTTCTCACTCAGGTCAGACACCTGCGTGATAATATCCATATATTCGTCTGACTCATAATCAGTTCTGGTTTCGAGCTGGTGATTCAGAGCGTCCATCTCGGCCTTCATTTTCAGAACAGTATCAAATGCCTTGGCTGTTTCTTCGAAAACCGTGCAATTGTCTTCTGTAAGCAAATGCTGTGGCAAATACGCAATAACGGCGTCTCCCGGAGCCGAAATTTTACCTCTGGTGGGCTTGTCTACACCCGCAATGATTTTCAAAAGCGTAGATTTGCCCGCTCCGTTTTTCCCCATCAGGGCTATTCTGTCTTTATCGTTGATATTGAAAGTTATATCCGAAAAAAGGGTGGTTCCACTAAACTCTACGGCTACGCTGTCTACAGAAATCATGCTCTTTGTTTTGTTAAAAATAAAGTCGCAAAGGTAGCTAAAATTACCAGTAGGAGAGAAAATGGATTGGATAAAACTTTCTTAAGAATCGCAGATTTCGGAAATCCGTTGCAGATTTGCAACCTCTCGTCGAATTTAGCGTATGTTAATTAATTCAAACAGCATATTAACCTAAACTTCATATAAAACCGATTGTGAGAGGGCTTGTCCCTCTCATTTTCATCTTTTTGAGATTTTATTGTGCGAAATAGTTCTTTGAAGACCACACTTAAACCTATTCATTTCACTTTCTCGAAGTTTAAGATGCTTTGTGGCTCGTCCTTTCATGCGTTTACGCCACATCTCAAAGCTTCTTCGCTTCATAGAAGTTCGCATAAAAGCAATAACATCTTTTTCTTTGAGCCCAAACTGAGCCTCAATAGCCTCGAATGGGGTTCGATCTTCCCACGCCATTTGAATGATTCTGTCTTGTACTTCGGGTTCCATATAATCTAGATTATAAACAGTGAACTTCAATTCCGAACAATTGTTTTTAACCCAGAAAAAATCAATCGACTTGCCTGAGTACTAAATAAACATAAATAATTATTGTCTAATTATTAAAAAAAGTAAAGAAGTGCACTAAGGCTTGGCCGATCGGAGGAAAGACGAAAAAAGAAAATCAGAAATAGAAGGCCAAGGTTTTACTCTTGATTGTCATCTTCTACATGCAAAATATGAAGTAGGCGGTGAATGATTGGGGCAAAAAATACCGCTGTGATACTTAGAAAAGCTACCCCACTATAGAGAGCATAAAATGAAGAAAACCATTTGGCGGCGTCATTGGTCATGTCGGAAACAGGCCCCATACCTGTCAGTATCATTGAAGCCATATAGAAGCTATCAAGCCACGACAGATTGTCGAAATAATGATATCCCAAAGTACCAATACCCATAGAAAACGAAATCAAAAGAATTGCAAAAAAGCCATACTTGCTCATTCTTTTAGCGAAATGACCCAATGAAGCCACCTTCTGATATTTGCGTTCAAGCTTCATTCAAGTACTTTTATTTCATCTCCAATTTTTATTTCTCCTATCTGCACCACCCTGCAAGTAATGCCACCATGGCCACGCATGGCATTAAAACCTCCCACACCCAGATCTTCTTCCATTCGGCTGCATGGATAGCAAAAGCCTGTCATCTCTAAAACGGCATTTCCGATACTGAATTTTCGACCTTTGAGAGCATTGAGGTTCATTTGTTTCACTACAATATTTCTTCTGGTTAGCTTTGGATCTATAAAATCTTTGCCAAGAAATGATGCGGCCGCCATCAGATGTTCGTGCTGAATAAGTGTTACTTGTCTTTTATTGGTTTGGCTATTTTTGGTGGCTCTATCTCCTTCAAGTCCCGTCTGTGTAACGGCAACTTCCATTGCTTCCTTCATCGGTTTTCTCGAAGCAGGACGAAGCCCAATCCACACCACTTGGCCCGATTGGGCAAAGTTTTCAAAAAGACTAAGAAATGGTTTTTCTTCAGCTGTTATCATAATTGAATTTAAACATGACCAAATAAGTACACAGAAGACTGATTACTAACAAATTGAAACTGGATTTTTGGACAAACTCATTCTAATTATCTTTGCTTCATTTCATGAGCTTTCTATAGGTTTCGGTTTTGTCAGGATCGAGAGACGACATGATGTTAAACGCCTCTTGTTTTTCCTGCTTTGAGCCTTCTGAGAAAATATTTACCAACTCCTGCGACTTGGCATCAAAGAAGGTATTGATAATGACCGAATTGGTTTTCAGATTTGAAATAATTCTTAGCGTTTTCAAAAATTCTAATGCTATTTTTCTGCTGTTGGCTGGGTTATTGGCAAAGTCGTCCAGAGCTAGTCTATGATACTCATAGAACCCATCTCTAAAGGCGTTAAATTGCTGGTTACGAAGATTTTCCATTACCCAATACCTACTTCTCACATCAGAATCAGACGACCAAGGTCCTTTTCCTTGGGCTGTACCCGCCAAAGTAACAATGTTAAACATTCTCTCGAGATAAGGGCTACCACCCATTTTAGAGAAAGAGTCATAATCCAGTGTTAAAGCCGCTAGAGAATAAAATGCCAAAGTAGAAGAAAGACTGTTGGAATAGTTCTGCTCGTTAAAAATCATCGTGCGATCTTCTGGAGCAAAAGAAATACTAAAGTTCTGATCAATAAACTGAAAAATAACGGTCTCATAAGTAGTACCATAAACAGGCCTTATTACTTGAAACTGAGCATTGCCCGAATATCTGTACTGACCGCTGGAATTGATTAGATTGATCAACAAAGAACATTTTATTTTCTCCTTTTGAGAAAAAGCATCGTTGGTCCATCTCTGATTGTTCATAAATCCCGAAATGGCCTGTTCGATTTCTGTAAATATCTGTTTGTCACCAGATGTGGTAACTTTTAGTTGGGCAGAATTCACTACTACTTTGCAGGCAAGCTCCTGTGCCGATGCTTGCCATGAACCTACAATTAATAGAATTGTAAATATTCTTTTTATCATTTATCCGAAAGGTTTATATACTCCAAAACCGCATTTTTTATATCCTCGGCAACCATTTCTTTTGATTTCAGCCCGAATACTCGTTCATTACCGCGTTTGTCGAGAATAGTAATTTTGTTGGTATCATAACGAAACCCCGCTCCTTTATCTTGCAATGAATTCAAAACTATCAAATCAAAATTTTTCCGTTCGAGCTTTCCTTTGGCATTTTCGAGTTCATCGTTGGTCTCCAAAGCAAAGCCCACATGAATCTGCACATTACTTTTTTTGTTGCCAAGTGTGCCCGCTATGTCTTGTGTTCTTTCAAGCTCAACAAACATTTCGGCGTCCTTTTTCTTTAGTTTTTTGTCTGCAACATGCTTGGGCTTATAGTCGGCAACTGCAGCAGAAAATATGACGATATCAGCCTCAGAATGATACTCGGACATAGCCGAAAACATTTCAGCTGCCGACCTTACTCCAACATTTTTTACCTTCTTAGGTGTTTTCAGATTATTTGGCCCAGCCACCAGAGTAACCTCAGCACCAGCCAATGCAAAAGCCTTAGCTATTTCAAAGCCCATTTTACCTGACGAATGATTGCTAATATATCTTACAGGGTCTATATCTTCTTGGGTAGGGCCGGCAGAAATTAGTACTTTTTTGCCTTTCAACACCGTATTCTGTGCAAAATGCGACTCAAGTACTTCCAAAATCTCCTCGGGTTCGGCCATACGTCCTTTTCCTTCAAGACCCGAAGCCAGCTCGCCATCATTTGGCTCAATGATATGATTCCCATTGTCGGTGAGTAGCTGCAAGTTACTTGCAGTAGAAAAATGGGCATACATATCTAAATCCATGGCAGGTGCAAAATAGACTGCACATCGAGCAGAAAGATAAGTAGCCACCAACAGATTATCACAGATTCCGTGGGCACATTTGGCCAGTGTATTTGCACTAGCCGGAGCGATGAGCATAACATCAGCCCACAAACCAAGCTCCACGTGGTTGTTCCATTGACCGGTTTCATCACCTACAAAAGAGGACAATACAGGATTTTTGGACAAGGTAGAAAGCGTGAGAGGCGTTATAAAACCTTTGGCCGCATCTGTCATAATGACCTTCACGTTGGCCTCTTCCTTGACAAGCAGCCTTACCAAAGACGCAATTTTGTAGGCCGCTATACTACCCGAAACACCTATTAAAATATTCTTATTTTTGAGATACATTCTGATGTGGTTCTTCGACCTTGGCAAATCGAACTGTATAAACTTGTTTTCGACAAAAATACTTAATCGTCACAAAATAACGTATTAAGAAGCTGAAAAATGTCGGCCCGCCCACAAATTCGAATAAATTCTGTAATAGTAGAAGTACTGACAATCTATATTTCTCCGGAAAGGGAATTTATTTCAGAAAAAACACACGACTTAAAACCATACAGACCAAAAAAAGCTCAAATCAGAACAAGAACCCGGCAGGCTTGGTTTTGGTTCTATTAAAACTCTCCAAACACGGGTAACATTGGTCGGTTTTAATCCAGCCCAGGCTATAGGGTTCTACTATATTTGGCTTGGGGGTAGTGAGATTTCTATTGATGTTGATTTGCTGTTCGTACACATCAGACACATAGAAAATCCCCAAGACTTCTTCTGAAGCATCGTTTATATTCTTAATATTTCCGCGTATTGACTTCGGTGTAGCATCAAAGAGCCCTCCACTGTTTTTTGACTGCTCTTTTACGGCATTCCAAAACTTATAGGCGTTTTCGGTCAGTGAGTATTGATTTATAATCATATAATACGGGGTGGTATTGTC
The DNA here is from genome assembly GCA_035299025.1 of Leadbetterella sp. Lineage (GTDB taxonomy): Bacteria > Bacteroidota > Bacteroidia > Cytophagales > Spirosomataceae > Leadbetterella. The sequence continues at coordinate 226,563 of DATGXK010000007.1, read as the reverse complement.
GAAAGGTATTGTGGCCACATGCTGTCTGATTATACTGTTGCCATTGATAAGCCTATCACTAGCTATCTGATAGGCATCGTCAAACTTCACTTTTTCATAGCAAGGTTCGCAGCATTTGTCTACGAAAGATTGGGTAACCGCCCCACCCTGGCCGTAAATATACCACTCTCTACAGTAATTTATCTGCTTGACATGGTAAGTATCCCATTTGTAAAAATTTTTCTCATTGGGCGAATCCTTCGTGTCAATAAAAACCGAAAACTGCCCTACTACCTTTGATGGACGAGGCAATTCTGTAAACTCAGTATTTACTTTCTCTATTTTAGAAACCGGCATAACGCTTTCAAGAGAAGACTCATATTTTCTACCATCCAATACTTCCACCGAAAGCTTATATTTCCTTCCCAGTACGGCATTGAATTTATTAATAGACCTATAATTGTATCCTTCTCTGGTTTTTATTTGGTTATTGGGCTCTATTTCATCATAAAATTCATATACCTTACCTTGGTCGTCAGTAATTTTCACTTTCGCTCTATTTACAAGATTCTTAAAATTATTTCCTTCAGAATTGTAAGGAGCGTCATAAGTAAGGTACACATACTGATAATCTAGTTTTGTAGTAAGCTGCGACTCCACCACCAACCTGAGTTTGCTGCTGGTAAGTTTGGGGTCATACAAGTCTACACAAGCCACCAAAAAAATAGCTAGAAATAGAAAAACGATATTTTTGTTAAATATTTTCATCAAAATTTGAAGTTATAAGTCAATGATGGAATGATAGTTCCCAATACCGAAAGTTTGTATATATCTACTTTTGAGTAAAACTGGTTATACGGATTTTTGGCCCTAAAAAATACAGAATAGGCGTTTTTACGAGCCATCACGTTATACAAGGATACATTCCAAGAACCGCGATACCCACTTGTACGGTATGGATGCGACTCGATATTCATGGCCAAATCTAACCTTAAATAATTCGGAATCTGAGACTGGTTGCGGCTGTTGTAATAAGGCAATACTGCTCCGCTGGTATAAAATTTTGATGCAGGATAAGTGATGGCCCTGCCAGAACTGAAGTTTAAATTGCTCGAAAAAGAAACTTTTCTACTCACCTGATAAGAACCTATGGCATTAAAACTATGTGGACGGTTGAATATCGGCGGAAAATACTCGCCGTTATTGATAGTTTCTTCCTCTGTTGGACCGGCTACTTTAATTCTTGTTTGAGAATAGGTATAGCTCAACCAGCCGGTGAATGTTCCCAAATTCTTTTTTACAAAAAACTCTGCACCGTAGGCGTAGCCATCCCCCTGTAAAATGGCTGTTTCAGGGTATTTATTCAAAAGCAAGGTCTCGCCGTCTTTGTATTCTACAACATCATAAAGTTTTTTATAAAATACCTCTACAGAAGCCTCAGAAGATTTCTCCTTGAAGTTTTTGAAATAACCCATCGAAAACTGATCGGCCATTTGAGGTTTTATATAGGTGTCGCTCAGTTTCCATCGGTCAGTTGGCAAGGCTGCGGTAGTTCCAGAGAGTAATTGTATAAATTGTTTCATGCGATTGGCACTCAATTTTAGACTCGAAGAAGCCGAAATATTGAAGTTGAATGACAACCGCGGCTCGAAACTTCCGTAGCTTTTAACCACTTTCCCTCTGTCATAAGCCACCGAATCCACAAGATTCAACAACGAAATGGGCTTTCCTGCCTCATAATTATATACTGTGGCAGCTCCCAAAGCCTGATAGGAGACATACCTGATACCCACGCCAATATTTACTTTTTTCGAAATCTCAATCTTGTCATTGATAAACAAAGCCGTTTCTATTCCACTTTCAGAATTTAGTCTAATGAGGTTTTTGTTTGAAGTAGGTAGCGTTGGCTCCATCAAACCCGGCTGTATATCATATCTGTTAAATTGAAAACCGAAATCAAGCTCATTTTTAGTATTAAGGTTGTATGTGGCTATGCCTTTTACACTTTTGTAAACTATGCTGTAGTTCAGATTAAAGGCCGTTAAAGAATCGGAGTTGATGATATCTGCATTGTAATTGGAATAAACACCTACCAAACGAGTAGAAAATTTTTGTCCAAAATAATGCGACCATGATGCCATAGCGTTGGTAGTTCTCCAATCATAGAGAGCATCGCCGTTATCATCAATGGCCGAAATAGAATCTTTGGCCAACTTAAACTGATCTTTCCCCTGAAAAGCCGAAAGTGAAATTCGGTCTTTGCTGGTAGGCCTGTATTCTAGTTTGGCGGTGAGGTCGTAGAAATTGGCCTTGCTACCAGCCAATCTTTTTATTTTTATAACCTGCATGAGCTGATCAATATACGAAATCCTTCCAGCCACATACATGCTCATTTTATCCTTTATGATGGGCGTTTCTATCAACAACCTACTGCTTATTGTTCCCACTCCACCGTTTATAGAAAACTTGGTAGCGTTGGCATCTTTGAGGTTTACATTCAAAACCGATGAAATCCTTCCTCCAAACTGGGCCGGAATACCTCCCCTGTAAAAATTAAAATCACGGAAAGCATCAGGGTTAAATACTGAGAAAAAGCCCATTAAATGGCTTGAATTAAAAATGGGGGCTTCGTCTAAAAGTATCAAATTTTGGTCGATATTTCCACCTCTAACATTAAATCCAGAGGCTCCCTCGCCTACGCTTGTTACGCCTGGCAGTGTGTACAAACTCTTTATAATATCTATTTCTCCGAGAAGAGATGGCAATTTCTTCAAAGTTCTGCTGCTCAGTGTGGTTATTCCTGTTCCGAGCCTTTTCACATTTTGCTCTGAGCTATTGGCACTTATTCTTACCTCTTCGAGTTCGTTTACTTTTTCGTCCAACACAAAATCCATTACTACATCTCTTCTGACATCTATCTTTTGATATTTTTTAAAATAAGACTGATGCGATATTTCGAGAAGGTAACTTCCGGCCGGGATTGTCATTTCATAATATCCGGCGGAATCTGTGGATGTTCCGATACCGTTTTCTGTTACTATGAGGTTTACACCGAAAAGCGGCAGTTTGGTTTCGTTTTGTTTAATGGTTCCTTTGATTTTTACTTTTTTCTGAGAAAAACCCACGATGGGAATCAGGGCCAGCAAAATCAAATACAAGGTTTTTCGTGCTGAATTCATAAATTTTTAATCAATAAATTTATTCTTTGTTGAAATACTGTCTTTTAAGATTTTCATAAACTGACGTTTCGAAATTTCTATAGCTCCAAAACGCTTTACGTTGTCATTTATAAACTGAGTGTCTAAAAGTTTAAAGTTTCTCTGCTGAAGGTTTTCCATTAAATAATGAAACGCCACTTTGGAGGCATTGGGCACTTTATGAAACATAGATTCTCCAAAAAACGCCGAACCCACAGATACCCCATAGAGGCCACCTACGAGCACATTGTGTTGGTAAACCTCCACAGAATGAGCAAAACCCAATTTATGCAAATTATTATAAGAATCTATGATATCCTGAGAAATCCAAGTTTCGTCGCCTTCAAATCTTGGTAAAGCACAATTTTTCATAACTTCTTTGAAATTCCTATTAATAACCACCTCAAAAACCCGCTGGTTTATGGTGGGCCTCAGGGACTTAGCGGGTTTATAGCTTTCTATTGGAATTATGGCCCGGGGATCTGGCGAATACCAATAAATTTCGCCTTCGCTACTGTCGGCCATTGGAAAAATACCATTGCAATATCCGTAAAGCAGGTCGTCTGTGGAAATTTTCGTCATACCAGCTATTTAGTCAATAAGCCAAATGCTATCCTCTGCATGTCCTTGCTCTTTCCACTCCACCAACACACGCTGCGAATCCAAAGTATTGACTTTCTTACCCGCAAAATTGGCCTGAATCGGAAGGTCTCTGTTGTATTTTCTATCTATAAGACACAGCAATTCTACTTTTTCGGGTCTTCCAAAAGCCTGCATAGCGTCTATTGCAGCCCTTACCATGCGGCCTGTTGCCAATACATCGTCTATCAAAATGACATTCTTGTCTTCTATAATGAAATTGATCTGCGTGGAGTTTGGCTTTAAAATGTTCCCTTTGCGTTTAAAGTCGTCACGATAAAAAGTAGCATCTAAATAGCCCAGTGGAATATTTACACCAAAATCTTCCTTTAGAAATTTGGAGATTCTTTCGGCCAGAAAAATACCTCGAGGTTGGAGTCCAATCAGGACGGTATCATTGAGAGGCTCATGGTTCTCTATGATTTCCTGACAAAGACGTTTTAAGGTAATATCTAACAAAGGCTGATTGAGTATGAGCCGCTTTTTTTGCATTCCAAAAATTAATTATCAACAAAAATATTAGTTATTTTGTAAAAAACACATTTTTCAAAAATAATATAATGAAGTATTTGATAGTGGGATTGGGCAATATAGGACCAGAGTATGCTTTTACCAGACACAACGCAGGCTTTATGGTTTTGGACAGACTTGCAGCTAAAGAAAACCTCAGCTTTAAAGTAGATAGACTAGCAAGTGTGGCCGAATTCAAATACAAAGGCCGAGCCATAACGCTCATAAAACCCACTACCTATATGAACCTGAGCGGAAAAGCTCTGCAACATTGGATGACCGCACTGAAAGTACCTGTAGAAAATGTCATGATACTCGTAGATGACCTCGCCCTCCCACTGGGCAAACTGCGAATAAAGCCAAAAGGCTCAAGTGCTGGCCACAACGGCCTGAAAAACATTGAATTTGTTTTGGGAAATGATAATTATCCTCGTCTTAAAATCGGAATTGGTTCTGATTTTCCGAAAGGAAGACAGGTAGATTATGTTTTAGGTAAGTTTTCAGACAATGATATGCTAGATTTGATGCCAAAATTGGACAAAGCGATTGAGATGATTTTGAGCTTTTGTACAGTCGGAATAGCCCCTACCATGAACTTTCTAAACGAATGATTGTACTTTTTCAAGAATTTTCGATTTTACTAAAAATAAAAACATTTCCTATGTTAATTTAATTTAAACAAAATATAATTTCACATAAACTTCAAAAATAGCTAATATTTGCACAAATAATTCTTTCAAAATACATTTTTATAAAATTTTATTCTGTTTCGTATGCCATACAAAATTTGGCAGTTAAAATTAAACCCTTCAATTTTGCAGAGTAATTCACGAAAGAAAAATAGACAAAAACATGAAGAAGCAATTTAAAGCGGTTATTTTAGCACTAGTATTTGGAACGATTTCAGGAAATGCACAAGTTGGTTATGCCAACAACATCTCTGGAGACAAATTAGCGGTAAACAGTGCAACGGAGTTCTCAACATTTGTAAATGCAAAAGCGAGAAAAGTATCTAGAAAGAACGACGAGGATTTGAAAAAATATTTGGAAGTAGTAAATCTATACCACAATTCATCCGTAGCGTTCTACAACTTAAACGAAGCCCAAAAGGCTGAATTTATGGAAGCTTCGGCTACATTGAGCGAAAAACTTAATGGAATGAGCCGAAAAGAAGCGAAGGCTTGGGCTCAGAAAGTTGAATTGAACAAATCAGTGTTCGAGTTCATCTGGTCAAGCAAAAAATCAATCTCTACAGATGCCGAAATGGTAGAACTACCTTCACCGGCCGTAGCGATTACAAGTTTATAATATTAGATTTTTTTCATAGTTTAATAGGTTAGGGTTGAATAGATACTTAGCCCGGTTTCTTTGAGACCGGGCTTAAGTTTTTTTTAGGAGAGTCCGATTTACGATTGATTCGATTCTTGGGCTGAGTGTAGTCGAAGCCTACGATTGATTCGATTTTAGTTTTCACTATACCAAACAAATTTGATTCAGCATGATTTTAACCAGAAAACCAATCTACCAATAACTAATCTACCAATAACTAATCCACCATCCTTCAAATATTTCCTCCGACTTTCAAACCACTTGGTACTTTCTTAGGAATTGTTTTATCGTAGGATTCGTCGTTCAGTGTTCCGAGAAATTCAATTATGGCAGAAATATCCTTAAAATCCACTTTTAATTTGTCGATTTTAGGGTCAATTTGAGAAGTCTTAATCTGCGGATTGGCGATTACATTTCCTGCCAGATCCTCATAAAATTCGATTACATGTTTCAAAGTTTTAAGTTTACCAGAGTGCATGTATGGAGCAGTTAGTCGCAAATTCCTTAAACTTGGAGTTCTGAAAGCATATTTATTGTCTTTTCCTGTATCTAAAAAACCTAATTTTTCATTATCCGCAACACCCAAAACGTGCAATTGAAAATCTGAAAACATTGGACCATTATGACAAGCCGTGCAGCCAGACTTTCCAAAGCCTTTCATTCCTTCTATCTCGTTAAATGAAAGTGCCGCTTGATCACCTCTCAAATATTTATCAAATCTAGAGTTGTTTGCAACTATTGTTCTTTGATAGGTAGCAAGAGCTTTACCTAAATTCTCTACACTCACGCTATTTTGAGAGCCAAAAGCTCTTTCGAATAGCCCGACGTAAACCTTATTTTCTCTTAATCGCTCCATTATTCTATCCAGAATAATTTCTTCAGAAATGTCTTTTCCACGCATTTCTTCCATGGTTTTAATCGGCTCCAAAGCCTGTTTCTCTAAGCTTTCGGCTCTTAAATCCCAAAACATAGGTGCTTTTTCTGGTGATAAACTTCCATCTTGCAACAAACCATTAAAGGCCACATTTACTATAGATTGAGAGTTTCTTTTGACAAATGGAATGTTATTGGGCTGTTTAAATGCCCTTTTACTACCAAAACCATGGCCATTTACACCAATACTGAGTTCAAGATTCTCAGCAAAACCAAACTCGGGATGATGACAGGTGGCACATGCAACATCTTTATTACCAGAAAGAATGGGATCAAAAAAGAGCAATTTTCCGAGTTCAGCTTTCTCTTTTGTGATGGGATTGTCTTTAGGAAAAGGAATTTCCAAAGGCAGAGCGGCTGTAATATCTTCACTTTCTTCCACGGTTTGCTCTTTCTCATTAGATTTTTTACATCCAAAAGTGAAAAGAAACACCAAACCGATTAGAATTAAGCTTTTTACCATTCGAAGAAAATAGGAAAAGTAAAAATAGAAAAAGTTTGAGTTTAGTTTTATGGCGGGAGTCAGGTTTTATTCGCCGTAAACAAAAAAAAGCCAACCGAAGTCAGCTTTAATATTTTTATAAAATCCATCAAACATTATTATATCGCCTCCAAAATTCTTTCCATGGCTACTTCGTAGCCAATTTTTTCTTTTAGGTCTGAAATGGCGACTCTTTCTTGCTCCATGCTGTCACGGTGACGGATGGTTACAGTGTTGTCTTCCATGGTTTGGTAGTCTACCGCAATACAATAAGGCGTACCAATCAAATCCTGACGGGTGTAACGCTTACCTATAGCACCGCCGTCGTCATAAATAGTTCTGAAACTTGACTTAAGTGAGTTGGCTATTTCTTGGGCTTTTTCGGCCAAACCGTCTTTTTTGACCAATGGCAATACCGCAGCTTTGATTGGGGCCAAGGCTGGATGTAGTTTTAGGAAGGTTCTTTCTTTTTCACCAGTTTCTTGGGTGAAAGCATTACAGAAAGTTGCCAAAAATAATCTATCAGCACCTACTGAAGTTTCTACTACGTAAGGAATGTAATTTCCGATAGCTTTTCCGTCTTCGCCCAATTCTGGGTCGAAATATTGCTGTTTCTTCTTAGAAAGTTCTTGGTGATTCTTCAAGTCAAAATCTGTCCTTGAGTGAATTCCTTCTATTTCTCTAAATCCAAACGGAAACTGATACTCAATATCTACGGCGGCGTTGGCATAATGAGCCAACTTGTCATGGTCATGATATTTCAATTTATCCGCTGGCAAACCTATGGCTTTATGGAATTTCAGACGTGTTTCTTTCCAAGTATTGTACCATTCCATTTCTGTACCTGGTTTTATAAAAAATTGCATTTCCATTTGTTCAAATTCACGCATACGGAATATAAACTGACGTGCAACTATCTCATTTCTAAAGGCTTTACCTATTTGAGCAATACCAAATGGAACTTTCATACGGCCTGATTTTTGTACATTCAAGAAGTTAACAAAAATACCTTGGGCTGTTTCTGGTCTTAAATAGATATTACTTGCTTCCTCAGCTACTGATCCTACCTGCGTAGAAAACATCAAATTAAACTGACGCACTTCCGTCCAATTTAAAGTTTTGGAAATCGGACAAACTATTTTCTCTTCTATAATAAGTTCTCTTACTTCGTCCAATTTCTCGGCACCAAGCAAAGCTCCCATTTTGGCCAAAAGTGCTGCGGCTTTTTCAGGTTCTCCAGCAGCTTCGTATTCTTCTGCCTTTCCTTCCAAAAGCTGATCGGCACGGTATCTTTTCTTGGAATCTTTGTTATCAATCATTGGGTCGTTGAAACCGTCTACATGACCCGAGGCCTTCCAAGTCAATGGATGCATGAAAATGGCCGCGTCAATACCCACAATGTTGTCATGAAGCTGTGTCATAGCCTTCCACCAAACTTGCTTTAGGTTATTTTTTAACTCAACGCCATTCTGACCGTAGTCGTAAACGGCCTGAAGTCCATCATATATTTCGGAAGACGGAAACACAAATCCGTATTCTTTCGCGTGACTGATAATATCTTGTAAAGTAGTAGCTGGGGCAGACGCTTGGCTCATAAAAACTTTTAATAATTATAAATAAAGTGCAAATCTAAACCCAAAAAGCTCAATAGACAATCTGGCGAAATAATATTTTGCAAAATAGCTATGACGAACATCGAAAAACCTATCGAGATAGGTTTACAGATGGTCGGAAATAGATATGAAGCAAAATATTATTGCAGCCGATTTTCTAATGAGTATTTTGGGTTTAAAAATTATGCTCTAATGCTCACATAAAAACTGCAATCAAAATGCTACGATTTGAAAAAACCGCAAATGAGAAGAGAAAATTATTTAAAGGTGAAGAACCAAGATAAAGAAAATTAAAAAAAAGCTAATAAAACATGCAGCCATTAAAACACATCGTCCTCTATCAACCTGTAGTTTTGGCAATTACCCAGAAAATATACTTCTATTTGGCTCAGTATACTTTTTACAAACTACCTAAAACCAATTATCCAATAACTAATTAACCAGCAACCAATTAACCCGTAACCAATTAACCCGTAACCAATCCACTAATTCTCTGTCTGCCCGGTAGCTCCGTCATAAACAGATTTTATATTTGCCATTTCTTTGATCAAAAATGACTGTAGTTCTTCATTAAAAACCAATTTATCAGCCTCCTCCAACGAATTGTAGTACTCCTTTAGTTCCTTGTTTATTTCTGACTTTTCTGCCTCGGAGCCTGCGTTCATGGCTCTGATGTGATACTTTTTAAAATCAAACTTCCCCATTTTATAAAGATAATATTGTACTGCCCGACTTATTCACACGCAGGCTAAGCTCCTCACCCATTCTGATGGCTAAATTCTTATTTTCATGACCAAATCCAAAACCAAAAGCAACGGGATAGCCGGTATTTTCAGTGTGTTCTAAAACTATTTCTTGAATATTTTTACCGAATGGCTCGTCGTTGTCTTTACAATCTGAAAAATCGCCAACAACCAAGCCTGCCAAATTATTCAATTTACCGGCTCTTTTGAGTTGAACAAGCATGCGGTCAAGGTTGTAATAGTATTCCGAAATATCTTCCAAGAAAAGAATTTTACCACTGTAATTCAAGTCTGACTTTGAACCTATACTATGGGCCAAAAGTGCCAAGTTACCACCTACGGCTTCGCCTGTACCTTCACCAAGTTTATTCCAAACCTGAAAATCAAAATTATAGACTGTTTTACCACCAAAAAGTAGATCTTTCAAACTCTCGTTTGACTCACGATTATAAACCATAGTTTTGGCCATAACACCGTGTAATGCCTGAAAACCTAAACTATTGACTTCCAACAACATGGCTGTTAAATCAGAAAAGCCACAGACCCATTTGGGTGTGGCTTTAAATTTATCAAAGTTCAGATAATCAATGATTTTGGAACAGCCATATCCTCCCCTGGCCGACAAAATAAACTTTATGCTGGTGTCGTCGAGAAAATTTTGAAACTCAGCAATCCGACTTTCCAATGTACTGGCGAATCCATGATATGCATTGCCAACGGTGTTCCCCACCACAACTTCCAACCCCCAGCTTTTAAGTATTTCTATACCAATGTCTATAGACTTTCTTTCCAGTTTGCTCGCAGGAGCCGTAACAGCTACCTTATCACCAATTTTGAGATATGGAGGTGCTTTCAGCATGATTTCAGATAAAAACCACGTCGTTTATTACTTGCTCGCCAATTTCAGAATTTAGCAACTGAATAAGTTTGGACTTTGCTAAAAGCAACTCTTGACTCAGTGGAGCCGAACTCAATCTTATAAACAAAACACCACCTTTGATGTAAATTTTTTCGGTACGCTGTGCTATGCTAGCACCCATTATCTTCTCCCAATAAGCTACCAAATAGGTCTCATTAAATTTCGATTTGAGATTATACACCTTCAAGAAAGACTCAAAAGCGTCTTTCATAGGTATAGATTTGGTATTTCGGGCTGAGTATGACATTATTTTTTTCTGGCAATAGAAGACTTTTCAAAAGTCAACTTAGCTCCACCGCCTGCCGAAATTGTAACAGTAGTCTCGTCTGTAGACATCACTTTTCCGTGTAGTCCACCAGCAGTAACCACGTCATCACCAGCTTTGAGTGCGTCTACCATTTTTTGTTGCTCTTTTTGCTTTTTTTGTTGTGGTCTAATCATGAAAAAGTACATCACCACAAACATACCCACCATCATGAGTAAAAACCCCATGTTTCCTGCTCCGCCTGCTTGTAAAATCGTCATTTCTATTCGTTTTTATTTACTATTACATCAAAACTTACCACTTCAGATGCATTTACAGCATTAGAAGTGACAGTCACATATTTCTTATTTATACCTGATTTACCGGCACTGTTAAACTCTACTTTGATTTCGCCAGTTTGCCCGGCACCTATCGGTTTTTCTGGCTTTTCAGCCACCGTACAACCACATGTAACATCTACACTTGTTATACTTAAGGGCATTGAACCCACATTTTTAAACTTAAAAACAGTGCTAACTATCTCACCCTCTTTGATTTCCCCAAAATCATGATTTGGATTTTCAAATTCAATTTTTGCTGAATCACTTTGAGCTTCGCCACTATCAGACCCCGTATTTACAACAAAATTACATTGCCACAGGGACAGACTTACAAAAACGGCGAATACATAAACGAAACCCTTTTTCATTATGCTTTAGATTTTATTTGGTTCATAAGATTTTCAACGTCTTCCAATAGTCTTTCGGCTTTTTGACGAGCCTCGTTCACTACCTTCTGGCCTTCTACTTTGGCTTCGCTGCTACCACCGGCCATTTCCGTGGCCACTTCGTCACCTCTTTCTATCAAATCAGCAATAAAAACCTGTAGCTGATTTCTATATTGTGAAAGCTTCCCTGCCAGTTTATCGCGTGTAATTTCGCCCTTTTCAGGAGCATAAAGTATGCCTATGGCTGTTCCAGCGGCTAACCCAGCCAAAAAAGCTATGAATGATTTTGATGAACTACTCATATTTGAAAATTTTCTTAAAATTATTCTAAATTTAAAAACAAGACAAACACTTTCAATATTATTTATTGTCGAGCATGCCTCGGCCTGTTTTCTTTATCAAGCCTCGTGTGGTCAGGTCTTTGTTGACAGAATCTAAGATACCGTTTATAAACTGTCCGCTCTTGGCAGAGCTGTAGTTTTTCGATATTTCTATTATTTCGTTGATGGTAACTTTTACCGGAATACTTGGGTAGTTCATGAGCTCACTAACCGCCATTTTTAACAATATTCTGTCGGTTTCGATAATTCGCTCTATTTCCCAGTTTTTAAGGAATGGAACAAGAATCTGCAGAATTTCTTTTTCTTCATTTACTGTCTGCTTAAAAAGGGATTTTAAAAAATCTTTGCTTTCTTCCCAAACATCGTCTAGCTTTTCGACGACAATACTCTCGTTTTCAACGAAATCATTGAAAGAATGAAAGAGCATGGTTCTCAAAATTTCACGATCTTCTACCCAGAAAATGTTCATTTTCTCAAAAAACTCGGAGCAAACCTCGTGCTTGAGCAAAATATTCTTGATCAAATATTTAATTATAGCCACGTCGTCTTCTGAGGTGCGGTTTACAATGGCCTCATAATCTTGAAGATGAGCATTGTTTTTAAGGGCTTCGTTGTAAACCCTATTTATAAAAATACGTTCGTTCTCCCAATTGATAGATCTTTTGAGCGATATGTGCTCCAAATCTTTTGAATTTCTTATTGCCAAAATGACTTTGTTGGTAGACAGTTTACCAACTCCATCAAACTTATGGGCGATTTCTGAGAGAAGATTGAGCAAATAGAGATAGATGTCGTAAACCTTTTCGGCATCCAAAACACTTTGAAGGGTGTAGAAATCGAAATCTTTCTTGTTTTTGAGTTTTAAGTATTCACGGGCTTTACCCAATACGCTCTTCACCTCTGGGGGAAGTGTCTCATCTGAAGGATAGATTCCTACATTGACCTCATCAGAAAACAATGACTGTGTGAGTTTTAGCAATCCTGTAAGTTTGTTTCTGTCTTGTTTTTCCATAGAATTCAAGTCAGGAGCGAAGGATTCGGCTATCACATCTTGAGCCAACTGAAAATTGGCACCTTTGGCCTTTTCATAGGCATACAAAGTTTGCATTACCCTGATTCGAATTAGTCGACGATTAAGCATATTGATTCAAAGAACTTTTCATTTCAAGCACAAAGATAAAAAAAAGATGCCTATTTTTAAGATTTTATACGCCTTAAGAGAAGCTATTTCTATCTATAAAGTATTTTTTATTAGATAAATAACACATTGACAAATACTTACAAAAACCAATTATGACAAAAAACATTTTTGGCCTATCTGGCAAACACCTCAAAGTTTTCTATTCTGTCTTTGTATGCTTGGTTTTCAGTAATCTCTGCTTTGCCCAAAAGAAAATATCCAAAGAAGACATGACCGAGGACTTCAGAAAACTAAAAAACCAGTTAGAAAAACTACATCAGGGACTATATTTTTACGAAACTCGTGGGGATTTTGAATCTAGATATGCCGAAATAATCCATAACCTACCCGATTCATTGGATCAGCTTCAAGCTTATTTTGCATTAAACAAACTGATAGTTGGAATGAAAGATTTACACACCAGTGTGTTTTTTCCATCAAAAATAGTGGCAAAAGAAAAAAACAAAACGCTCCCCATGGTAGTGAGAAGCAACTCTGGCAAATTCTACATACACCTAAACGGCTCCACAGACTCCACCATTCTGAGAGGGCAGGAATTAATTTCGGTAGATAAAAAGCCCGTGGCCGAAATCATGGAGCTTTCAAAAGATTTTTGGGGCACAGATATTGGCAACCAAAATAGTAAAAAATACTACAGCGAAAGATACTTGGGCAGAAATATAAGCAGGCTATATGGCTTTAAAGACAGCCTAACTCTTGAACTTCGTCACCCACAAAAAGACAGTATCTATTACCGAAAAATAGCTACTGAATTGGCCAAAACTTCAAGTAAAATCATGGCCAAACGGTATAAAAATATCAATCGTAAAAACCTCAGCCTCAAAATAGTGGATAGCCTGAATCATGTAGCGATGATGGATGTTTTAAGCTTCACAGAAAAAGGCAGCAAGCTCGATTTTCACAACTTCAAGTTCAAACGCCTTCTGAAACGCAACTTTAAGGAAATAGAAAAGAATAATATTCAACACTTGGTAGTGGACTTCAGATTTAACGGGGGCGGCCTGATTGCCAATACCAAACGAATTACCAAATATGTAGCCCAAGAACCATTTTCTCTTGCAGATAGTGTAAAACTAACCAATGCCGCTTTTAAAAGGATATTTCCTCCTGTGGTTTTCACAAACTACATAATAGGTAGGATGATTTTCAAAAAACAAGCCGACGGCTCATTTCTAAAGTTGACGAAAAGAAGCATTAAACCAACCAAAAAATATCATTATGGTGGTAAAATATATGTACTGACCGACGGTGGCTCTTACTCGGCTACCACGCTCACCATAGGGCTTTGGAATGACATGAACAGGGCCACTTTTGTAGGAAATACACCAGGTGGTGCAAACTGGGGCAGTTTTGCGGGTCAATGGAAGGATTTAAAACTCAAAAATTCGAAAATAAAAGTACATATTCCATTAATGAAACTCGTTCATGCTCATCCGCACCAAACCAACCGAACGTTTTTTGTTGAGCCCGATTATTATGTAGAACAATCGTTTGATGACTTTTCGAAAAGGAAAGATGCTCAACTCAACTTTGTTCTGGACCTGATAAAAAATAAATGAGTAAACTCATATTGCTGGGGAGTGCAATTGCTTAATTTTGCAGCGTTTTAACACGTAAATAACAAATGCAGGAGATCAAAAACCTCATAATGAAAGACATCATCTTAGAATGGAGGCAAAAATATGCTTTCAATGGCATGGTGCTCTATGTGGTGTCCACTGTATTCATGTGTTATATCAGCTTTAAACTCAAAACCAACAGCATTGAGCCCATCACTTGGAATACACTGTTTTGGATTATTATTTTGTTTTCGGCTGTCAATTCCATTACCAAGAGTTTTATTCAAGAAAAAGCCGGTCGGCAATTATATTATTATCAAATTGCCAAACCAAGCTCTATAATCTTGGCCAAAATAATCTACAACTTCATTTTAATGATTTTTCTCGGTTTTTTGGGTTTCTTGATATATTCGGTTTTTATGGGCAACAAAGCCGAAAACCTCGGTTTATACCTGTTGTCGCTTATGCTGGGAGCTCTCGGTTTTAGTGCTTCACTTACACTCATAGCAGGCATTGCTTCTAAATCTGACAATACATCTGGTTTAATGGCAGTTTTGAGTTTCCCTATCCTTTTGCCCCTACTTAGCATGCTCATAAAACTTTCAAAAAACGCCATGGATGGCTTGGCTTTTGATTCTAGCCTCGATGAAATAATGGTGATTTCAGGAATTGATTTAATCGTAATTGCGTTAAGTTATATGTTGTTTCCTTATCTTTGGAAAAGTTGATTATATGAGAAAAATCTGGTGGAAATTTTTGGCCGCGGGCCTTCTAATTTATACAATAATTTTCGGGTTGATAGGTGAAGTGCCTAGACAACCCATACTGAACGAAACCATAAGAAACGTCTATTTTCACGTTCCCATGTGGTTTGGCATGATGGCCCTGATGATTTCTTCGCTGGTTTACTCCGTAAAATACCTGAGGAATGGTCAAATACAAGACGATGTTTACGCAGTTGAATTTGCAAATGTGGCTATCGTTTTTGGTATTTTGGGTTTTATAACGGGTTCTATTTGGGGCAATTACACCTGGGGCGATCCACTTCCTAAAGACCCAAAAATAATTGCAGTCGAAGTTGGTCTTTTAATTTACTCGGCGTATTTTGTACTTAGAGGTTCTTTTGAGGACGAACAAAAAAAAGCCAGACTTTCGGCAGTTTATAACATTTTCGCCTTTGCATCTTTTATGCCTTTGGTGTGGATTCTTCCTCGACTAACGGACTCCTTACACCCAGGCAATGGCGGCAACCCCGCATTCGGAAAGTACGATATGGACAGTAACATGCGTATGGTATTTTATCCTGCCATTTTGGCTTGGATACTTATCGGTGTATGGATAGCCTCGCTGCGAATCAGAATAAAACTTTTAAACAATCATTTACAAGAAAATATATGAGTTTATTGAACCTTCAGGAAGTAGAAATGGCCGATGCCTTCAGAGCAGATGGCAAAATATATGTGGTTGTAACCATCATTTCGGTTGTAGTTTTGGGCCTTATAGCCTATTTATTTAGCATTGATAGAAAAGTAAGCAAGCTTGAAAAAGAAATAAAAAAATAGTTTTTAGGGGTATAAACTTCATTAACAAACTAAAGCTTTAAAAAATGAAAAAGACACATATTATAGCTCTTGGAGTTATTGCGATTGCCATAGCCATGATTATCTCCACAATTGGCGACGCCAGTACTTATGCTTCATTCAAAGAAGCTAAAGAAATGGCTAACAACGGAGACAAAGGCTCAATACACGTAGTTGGCGAACTCATTAAAGGTGCCGATGGAAAGCCTTTGGGTATGAAATACGAGCCTTCGGTAGACCCCAATCACTTTGAATTTATGATGCTGGACTCCCTGAACAACAAGGAATTGGTGGTCTTCAAACAACCCAAACCTCAAGACATGGACAAGTCAGAGAAAGTGGTGGTGGTAGGCCACATGGATTTGGAAAACAACTACTTCGAAGCTGAGCAAATATTGCTTAAATGTCCTTCAAAATATAACAACGGCGAACTGAAAGTCGATAGTGAATGATCATCACGAAGTCAATTCTTGATATTAACCAAATATTGGCCATTTGTTTGGAGCAAAAATTGCCATTCGCTCTTTATAGATTGCCGAATTCAGTACAAAACAAACTCATTGTAACTTTTGAGAAATCGGAAAACAGAAAAAAAATCGATTTTGACGAATGCGGTTCTGGATTTGTGATGGCTCCCTATGATAAGGAAAACGAGCTACCCTATTTTTACAAAAATGACTTGGAGATAGATTTTGAGGAATCTATGGATATAGAAGTCCCTGATTTTTTCAAAGGGCTCTTGAGAAACTCCAAAGACCTGATATCTCAGGAATTTTCTATCAATTTAAATTCAGAAACCTGCAGTCCAGATAACCACAAAACCAACGTACTTGCGGTGGTAGAGCAAATCCGAAAAGGAGAAGCTAATAAAGTGGTGCTTTCTCGGAAAAAGCAAATTGGAACACTAAAAGGCAACAATCTTTTTCTCGGATTCCAAAATCTATGCAAATCAAACCCAAATGGTTTCATTTCGCTCGTCAATGTGCCTTGGAAAGACCAGATTTGGTTAGGTGCTTCTCCAGAAATACTCGTTTCGCAGGACCAAAATGGTTTGTTCAAAACAGTGTCGCTTGCAGGTACACAATCTGCATTTGACAAACAAGGAAATGAAATAAAACCCATAGATGCACTGTGGTCGCACAAAGAAATCGAAGAGCAAGCATTTGTAGGAAGATACATCATCAATTGCCTCAAGAAAATTAGGGTTAGGGAGTTTTTGGAAGAAGGCCCAAAAACCATAAAGGCCGGAAATCTACTTCACCTAAAAACCAGCTATTCTATTGATACCAAAGAAATTAACTTCAGTAACCTGAGCTCTGTGATGTTAGACTTGCTGCACCCCACGCCAGCAGTTTGTGGTATGCCCAAAGATGCCGCCGAAAAGATAATCGAACAAATTGAAGACTATGAAAGAGAGTTTTACAGCGGCTATTTGGGTCCTGTTAATATCGATAATCGCTGCGAATTGTTTGTCAACATCAGAACAATGAAGATAGAAAACGGCCAAGTTTTTGCCTTTGCCGGGGGTGGAATTACCGAAGATTCTGACCCCGAAAAAGAATGGAATGAGACCGAAATCAAGCTTCAAACCGTTCTAAAATCTTTCTCTTAAAAACGCCACCCAATACTTTTTTCTCTGCATTTTCCGTTACTTTCTTGAAATTATTTTGTCAAAATAAACAAAAATTTAATTTTAACATAAATAGCTATAAATAAGACAATTAAATAAAAAACATTATTATTATTTGATAAAATATTTGATTTATTAAAATAATCTCAATAGCTTTAAGAACGTGAAAAATATTTTTTGGCATGATTAATGTAATACCCTAAAAAATATTCCTAATAAATCATTGAGAAAACTCTACTAAAATGCAAAAATTAGCTCTAAGTCAATCACTCCAACAGAGGCTATCACCTCAGCAAATACAATTCATTAAACTCCTTCAGATTCCTACGGCTGAACTTAGCCAAAGGATCGAAGAAGAATTGGAAATCAATCCAGCTCTGGAGGAAGGCATGGAAATGCAAGAGAGAAATCAAGATGATGACATTTATGGCGAAACCTCGGGGTCGTCAGACGATGATTACGACAACGACTATAATGAATATGACAGTCTTGATTCCTACAACCTCAATGATCTCAATGTAAAAGATTATATCAACCAAGACGAATATTCTGGCTACAAAATGGCCAGTGATGGCTGGGGCGAAGAAGAAAAGGATTCGATGCCGGTCATTGCAATGGATTCTTTGGCCGAATCTCTACTTCAGCAATTGGGTTTTTTACGTCTAAATGATCGCGAAACTCAAATCGGGCAGCAGTTGATTGGCTCTATAGAAGACGACGGATATCTTAGAAGACCCATTAGATCCATTTGCAACGATTTGGCTTTCGGTCAGAACGTTTACTGCTCTGAAGACGAAGTGGTGTCGATATTGAAAAAAATCCAGAAATTTGAGCCAGCGGGTATCGGAGCTAGAGATTTGCAAGAATGCCTGATTCTTCAATTAGAAAAAAACAGAAACTCTATCGAGAACAATATAGCCCTTACAATCCTCGAAGACCATTTTGAAGAATTTACCAAAAAACATTTCGATAAAATCCAGAGAAAGCTTAACATAGAGGACGAAACACTTAAAAAGGCACTTGGACTCATAACAAGACTAAATCCGAAACCAGGCAACATGGGTTCTTCGGAAAACAACGTGGCCTACCTGATGGCCGATTTCATCGTAACCTCAACCAACGGAAAACTCGAAATTGTTTTAAATTCAAAAAATGCTCCTCAGTTAAGAGTAAGCCGTTCGTTTTCAGAAATGCTCGATACCTATGATAAAAGCGACAAACAAAATCGTCATATCAAAGAAACCGTGAGCTTTGTAAAACAAAAACTAGATGCCGCCAAGTGGTTTATTGATGCCATTAAACAAAGGCAACAAACACTTCTAAAAACAATGGAAGCCATAGTGGTTTACCAACAAGAGTTTTTCAACGAAGGCGACGAAAATAAACTTAAACCAATGATTCTCAAGGATATAGCCGAAAGAATCGATATGGACATCTCCACGGTTTCGAGAGTAGCAAACAGCAAGTCTGTTCAAACAGATTTCGGTATTTACCCACTAAAATATTTCTTCTCAGAGGGTATCGCCACAGACAATGGTGAAGAGGCTTCAAGTAGAGAAGTAAAAAATATCTTGAAAGAACTTATAGAAAGCGAACCGAAACATTCGCCGCTTTCGGATGATAAATTAGAGAAACTTCTCAAAAAACGTGGTTATAACATCGCCCGTCGTACGGTTGCAAAATACCGCGAGCAGTTGGCCATTCCTGTGGCACGTTTGAGAAAAGAAATGTAAATCTAAAAGCAATTATGATAAGCTAATCTCACTCCAAAAGAGTGAGATTTTTTATTTTTCAGTCTCTAGAAAACTATCAAAATGACTGCAAAAACTGTATCTTTGTAATGAAATGATAAGAATTAACCGAATAGCTCAGAAAAAGTGCAATTAAAAATTTCAAAACTTCTTTCCTACGTTTTGCACCCCGTTTTTATGCCAACCTACTTGATATTATTGCTCAAGTTGTTTGCTCCGTTGCCACTTTTCTACAGTTTTTTTAGTATCAAAAGCTTTACGGTATTTATCGCCATCATATTTGTTTATACGGCCATTTTTCCTATTTTACTCGTTTTGTGGCTCAATAAAACCAGGTCAGTTTCTGATATTGAAATCTCCAATACTACAGAAAGGCCAAAGGTTTACCTTATCACATCTGGCTTTTTTATATCTTTGGGATACTTTTTTTATTCCAAAGGTGGCCTCCTCGAACCCACCGCTTTTTTGGTAGCTATCATGGTGGTCAATATCCTCGGTTTGGCTATTTTTTCTTTAAAAGAAAAAGTCAGTGCTCATGCATCTGCTTTGGCATGCATCCTAGCTGTAGTTGCCACCGTATATATCAAATTCGTCGAACAAAATCTTTATTTACCCATCCTCGGGCTTATTCTTTTGCTGGGGCTTTTGGCCTCCTCAAGATTGGTTCTTGGAGCTCACACGCTCAAACAAGTAGCCTTGGGTGTTATCTGGGGCGTATTTACAGGCACTTTGGGTGCTGTTTATCTTTTATAAAATCATGAAAATAAAAATAGGAACTAGAGGAAGCCTTTTGGCACTTTGGCAAGCAGAATACATTCAAGCTAAACTCGAAAATGCTGGAATAGATACAGAAATCGTCATTATAGAAACCAAAGGAGACAAAATCCTTGACAGGGCATTGTCAAAAATCGGAAGTAAAGGAGTTTTTACAGAGGAATTAGAAGAGCAGCTTCACAGTGGTTTGATAGATATTGCGGTTCACAGTGCAAAAGACTTGCAATCAGAATTGGATGCCTCTCTCTCAATAATAGCATTTACTGAAAGAGAAAAAACAAATGACGTTCTGGTAAGTCACAAAGAAATTGACATTACGAAAGAATTGGTTATCGGTACATCTTCTACCCGCCGAGTGGCCATGCTTAGGGCTTATTTCCCGCATTTTAAAATCGTAGATATGCGAGGGAATCTCCAAACCCGAATAAAGAAAATGAAAGATGGTGCTTGCGACGCCATCCTGCTTGCGTTTGCGGGTGTAAATAGAATGAAATACAACGATTTGATCCGACATGAGTTTGATAATGAGCAGTTTGTACCACCTGTCGGCCAAGGAACAGTTGCCATAGAAATCTCCAACCAGCTCGCTGCGGATAAGGCTTCAAAAATAAGAGAAATATGTAACGACCCCGAAACGGAGCAATGCCTTTTGGCAGAACGGGCTTATTTAAGAGAACTCAAAGGTGGCTGTTCAATCCCAGTTTTTGGAAATGGGATTTTGATTGAAAATAAAGTACATTTTACTGCTGGAATAATCTCTTTAGATGGCCAAAAGATAATAAAAGTTAAAGAATCACAAAAAAATGAGTCAGCAGAAGAGCTTGGCATAAAATTGGCAAATAGAATATTATCCGAAGGCGGAAAAGAGATTTTAGATACCATCAAAGCCCAATTATAAAAATAATGAAAAACCATTTTTTAGTTCTTATAGCTCTGGTAGCTACGCTGCAGACCAATGCTCAAAGAAAAGATTATTTGTTGACCATAAAAACCAATAAGGGCCAAGCTCACATGGTTTTGTATGACGAAACACCCCTTCACAAGGCTAATTTTCTCAAACTCGTAAAAGAACATTACTACGATAGCCTGCTTTTTCATAGAGTTATTGAAAAATTCATGATTCAAGGAGGAGATCCAAACTCCAAAGGTGCAAAAGAAGGTGCTAGATTGGGCTCGGGGGGCGGAAACTTGGAGAAAATTCCGTTTGAATTTACGCCAACAAGAGTCCACAAAAAAGGTGCTCTAGCAGCGGCAAGAGACAACAACCCAGAGAAGAAATCGAGTGCCGTTCAGTTCTATATCGTTCAGGGACGTAAGCTTTCTGACGACGAAGTGTCGAAAGTCGAAAAAACAAACAACATAACTTACACCAACCAGCAAAGAGCAGACTATGTGTCGGTGGGCGGCACGCCATCTTTGGACAACAAATACACGGTATTTGGAGAAGTTGTTGATAATTTGAAACTTATAGACGAAATAGCCGCAGTAGAAAAAGATGAAAATGATAGGCCTAGAGAAAACGTTAGCATGATAATTACAGCCAAAAAAGTAAGAAAGAAAAAAATTACGAGATTGTATGGCTATGCCTACGAAAAAAAGTAGTGATTTTTTAAAAGAAATATGAAATTTTAAGCCCTATTTTGCATCAAAATAGGGCTTTACTTTTGGAGAACAAATGAAAAAAATACTTGTAACAGGTTCGAATGGGCTACTTGGCCAGAAATTGATTGAGAAACTTTCTAAAGACAAAAACATAGAAACCATTGCCACAGCCAGGGGCGAAAATCGTTTGCCATTTGCCGACAATTACAAGTTCATCAGTCTTGATATCACAAAAAAAGAAGAGGTTGAAACGGTATTTGACGCAGAAAAACCAGATGTAGTGATTCACACGGCTGCCATGACCAACGTAGACCAGTGTGAAACCGAAAAAGACTCATGCTGGGATTTGAACGTAAAAGCTGTTGAATATTTACTTGAAGCCTCCAAAAAGCACAACTCGTTTTTCGTTCATCTTTCTACAGACTTCATTTTTGATGGTAAAGAAGGTCCTTATGACGAAAGAGCTGAAGCAAATCCACTCAGTTTTTATGGTTGGAGCAAATATGCAGCTGAGAAATTAGTCATAAACTCCGATGTAAAATGGGCCATTGCACGAACAGTTTTGGTTTATGGAATCGCCCACGATATGAGCCGTACCAATATCATTCTTTGGGTGAAAAACTCATTGGAACAAGGTAAAAGTATCAATGTCGTAAACGACCAATGGAGAACACCTACGCTGGCTGAAGACCTGGCAGATGGTTGTATCCTTATTGCACAAAAAGAAGCCGAAGGTATATTTAACATATCAGGAAAAGACCTCTTAAACCCTTTTCAAATGGCGATTATGACGGCCGATTATTTCAATTTAGACAAGACATTGATAACGGAAGTTGACGGAACAAAATTTACCCAACCAGCCAAACGCCCAGCCAAAACGGGTTTTATTTTGGATAAACCCATTGAAGTTCTAGGCTATAATCCAAAGACTTTCCAAGAAGGAATTGCTTTTGTGGCTGAACAGATAGGAAAGTAACTACTTCCCCTCCTTAATCAATTTCACCCCAAACAATTCTTTGGATTGGGTATAAATGTAGGTCACTATAACCAAAGTCATAGCCCCACCAAAAATAACGGAAGGAACGGTCCCCAAAAGCTTTGCAGCCAATCCCGACTCAAAAGCCCCTAATTCATTGGATGTACTTACAAACACGCCGTTGACAGCACTCACACGCCCACGCATGTGATCTGGCGGGAGAATCTGAAGTATGGTAGATCGCACAACAACGCTTATGCTGTCAAAGGCACCAGTAAAAAACAAAGCAATGCAGGACAAGTAAAAATTGGTTGAAACCGCAAAAACCAAGGTCGCTACACCAAATCCAGCCACGGCTAAAAGCATATTTCTCCAGGCTTTTCTCGTTGGTGGGAAATAAGCTGTACCCAACATCACCAAAACAGCACCTACTGCTGGAGCGGCTCTTAGAAAGCCCAAGCCCTCAGCACCCACATGCAAAATATCTTTGGCAAAAACTGGCAACATAGCTATTACACCTCCAAAAAGCACCGAAAACATATCTAAAACTATGCTGTACCACATAATTTTGTTTTTCCTTACAAAACCATAACCTTCCTTCAAGCTATCCATCAAATTGGCTTTGCTTTGGTTCTTTATTTCTTTTTTGGAAATCTGGGCAGCCAATAAAACCGTTAAGACCAAAAACGCCAATACAACCCAAAGAGAACTTATAAAACCTACAAAAGCATACAAAAACCCTCCCAAAACAGGCCCAGCAATTCTGCCAATTTGCCAAAATTGTGCACTCCAAGAGGCAGAATTAGAATAATGCTCTTCTTTAACCAAAAAAGGCTTGAGCGAAGACCATGAAGGGCTATAAAACCCTCTAGCTATACCAAAAATGAAAACAGACACATAAATGACCCAGGGTTGATGCTGTATATCAAGGCTCAACAAAGAGTTTTCTGAAAGTCCAAATATCAAAAGTATAGTAACCAGACAAACCACAAAAAAACTCCAAAGGTAGATTTTTCTCCTGTCAAACTTATCGGCCACATATCCACCAAACAAAGCCAATGAAATAAACGGAACAGCCTCTGCCAAACCAACCAATCCCAAAGAAAATGGATCGTGGGTGAGTTCATATAAATAGTAAGAAAGGACTATTTCTTGCATCAAAATAGCTAGAGTAAAGAACAACTGAGCAGAAACAAAATATCTAAAATCGGAATATCTAAGGGCAGCGTAAGGGTCAGTTTTTGACATAAATATCAATATAGTTTCGAGTAAATTTAAATAGTATTATGGAAATTGATTTTTTTTCAAAAAAACTCATAATCAACATTATGAGTTAATCAAAGTAAATACTTATTATTCCTATCTTTTCTGAACAGTCCGTTGGAAAATTTTGGAACGATAAACTTAGTCCTAACCCGATTGCTAAATCCAAAATTTAACAGAGGATCATTGCTCAGAAAGTGTTTTTTTTGATACTTTTTTTTCGAAAAAAAAGTATGCCCGCCTGGCAAGGCACGCAAACTATGTTAGTCTAAATCGTTTTTTCAGATATTAATTCAATCTTTCAAGCAACTTCATGCTAATAAAAATCATCTTTAACATGTTGTTAATAAATAAACTTGATAACAGACAAAATAATTCTCTCATCAAGAAAGTTTAATAGACTTAAAATCAAATAAAAATGAAATATCTACTCTTTTCCCTTACCCTTTTGGTATTTACAAGTTGTGATAAGATTCTCTACGAAAACGGCGTGCCTCCTCGTGGCTATGACACCAAAGACTTTGCATTGAGTTCTTTCGACAGAGTTGAGCTCAACAATGCTTTCTTTGTGACCATCGTGAAATCATCAGAATCAAAAGTAGCGGCAAAAGGTTCCGGCGATGACATTGACGACTTGGAAGTAACTGTTACCAACGGTAAATTGGACATCAGGTACAACAAAAGATTCAGCATTAAACAACTCAAAAGATACAAAATGGAGTTGGTGGTATATACACCCAACATCGTTGAATTAGATGCTAAATCGGCTTCAGACACTGAAATATCAGGCTTTGGCACAATTCTCAATTTCGACGCTGAGGTTTCGGGTGCATCAGTATTGAGATTAAACAATGCAGTAAAATCTTTAACAGCAGATGTTAGTGGTGCTTCACGAATAGTGCTTCCTAAGTCAGTTGAAGAAATAGACATCGAGCTTTCCGGAGCATCTAACCTTGACGGTTTTGAGGCTAACAGCACCGACGTTTTCCTAGAATTATCAGGAGCGAGCAAAGCCGAAGTAAGTGCATCAAAAACCCTTAGCGTAAAAGCAAGTGGTGCCAGCAAAGTTTTCTACAAAGGCGAACCAAAAATCACCGAGGATTTATCAGGCGGTAGTAAGGTGAGTAAAGAGTAGTTAATTATAATA
Source organism: Leadbetterella sp. (assembly GCA_035299025.1). Taxonomy (GTDB): domain Bacteria; phylum Bacteroidota; class Bacteroidia; order Cytophagales; family Spirosomataceae; genus Leadbetterella. The sequence continues at coordinate 201,425 of DATGXK010000007.1, read as the reverse complement.
CTTGTTAACAAAAAAGGAGGCTTTCGCCTCCTTTTTTGTTACTAATTTATCTTCTTTTACAATATCTCCGCCACTTTCTCGTCTTCCTGTGCAAAAGGTTGTTTGTATAATCGCTTGCCTGTTGCTTTGAAGATCGCATTCGCCAATGCTCCACCGGTTGGAGGAAGTGCTGGCTCACCTAGACCTGTTGGATCTATGCCGTTGTCTACGAAATACGCATCAATTTCTGGCACTTCGTTGAATCTTATGAGTCGGTACTGGTCAAAATTGGTTTGTTTTGGAGCACCATTTTCGAAGTTTAGATTTCCGTACATGGCGTGTCCAAGTCCGTCAACAATGGCTCCATATATCTGATTTCTGGCTCCACTTTGGTTGATTACTATTCCGCAGTCGGTTACTGCAAAAACTTTCTTGAGTGTAGGTTTGCCTTTTTTCATTTCTACTTCGGCTATTTGAGCCACGTAAGAGTTATGAGAAAAATATACACTAAAGCCTTGGTGTAAACCTTTCTTCGCACTCCCCCACTTCGCTCTTTCAGCTACAGTGGTGATTACTTTTTCGAATCTCAAAGGCTCATAAGTAATTTTGCCTACAGGTTTCTCAATAGCCTTTTTGAGCAATTCTAAACGCAATTTCACAGGGTCTTTTCCGGCTGCAAACGCTATCTCATCAATAAACGCCTGCTCGGCATAAGCCAAGAAGTTGGTTATCGGAGCTCTCCATGGACCAGTAGTGATATCCGATTTATAATCAGCTGATTCTATCAACACATTATCTATTGCACCGACTGGAAAATTGTCTTGTCTTGTTGAATTTCCAGCATTCAGCCCTACACCTTTCAATGCAAAGCCCGTCACATTTCCAGCTTTATCTATCGAAGCTTTGAATTTATATCGAACAGCTGGACGATAAATTCCTCCACTCATGTCGTCTTCACGTGTCCACATGAGTTTTACTGGTGCTTTTATCAAAGACGAAACCTCGGCAGCTTCAAGAGCATAATCATTGTTCAGTCTTCTACCAAATCCGCCACCCATTTTGGTGAGCTCTACTGTGATATTTTCAACAGGGATATTTAGCAATTTAGACACCTGATTTTGAGCAGATTGTGGTGTTTGTGTTGGCCCAACCAATTTAACTGAATCCTTTTTAACATCTGCAAAAAAGTTCATCGGCTCCATTGGGCTATGCGACAAAAACGGACATTGGTACTCTGCTTCAATGATTTTATGAGCCTCGGCAAAAGCCTTTTCAACGTCACCATCTTTCCTTCTAAGCTCAAAAGGGCCGTTTTTCATCAAATCAGTAAAAATCTGATTGTGCTTTGTATCACTCTCCAACTCTTTCGTATTTGTCCAATTGATGGTCAGCACTTTACGTGCCTTCATAATCGGCCAATTCGATTTTCCTATGATGGCTACTTTGTCTTTAAACGAGATAACATCTATAACTCCATCGATTTTCTTAGCCTCTGTGGCATCAAAATCCTTCAGCGTTTGACCAAAACCTTGTGGCCTCACGATTTGAGCATAAAGCATTCCGGCTTGTTTGTAGTCCATGCCATACTTTGCCTTTCCAGTAAGTACAGTTTTGTTATCTACACTCTTAATAGTCTGACCAATAAGCTTAAACTCCTTGTTAGACTTCAATGGAATCTCTTTTGGTATTTCTACCGAAACGGCATCATTTACCAACTCACCATAGCTTAGTTTTTCACCTTTATCGTTGATAACAAAACCTTTATCTGTTTTAAGTGTACTTGCAGACACATTCCATTTTTTTGCAGCTGCTGCTACCAGTGCATATCTACCAGTTGCTCCTGCTTTTCTTAGCCTTTCCCAAGAATGCTTTATAGCACCACTTCCACCGGTGAGCTGTCTTTCAAAACGCTTGATATCTAGGTCGGCTTGTTTTACTACGACTTTTTCCCAATCCACGTCCAATTCTTCTGCCACTATCACTGCAAAAGCTGTTTTTATTCCCTGACCAATTTCTGGGTTTGGAGAAAAAATCGTGATCAGGTTGTTACTGTCGATGGTTAAAAAAGCATTGCTTAACAATTCGTCTTTGACATTCTCCAAACTGATAATCTCCGCAGCAGAATTACCTAAACTGTTGAAGCCAATCACCAAACCTCCAGAGGTCAATAGCATGTTTTTCAAAAAGTCTCTTCTGTTATTTTTCATCTTTTTTGAAGTTTAGCTGCAAGTTTAACGGCCTCATTTATACGGTGATAGGTACCACATCTGCAAATATGGGCAGACATAGCCATAGAGATTTCTTCCTCATCAGGATTAGGATTCTCTTTCAAAAGAGCGGCGGCGGTCATCATCTGACCCGATTGACAAAAACCACATTGTGGTACATCCAAGGTATCCCATGCTTGTTGCACCGGATGATCTCCATTTTCAGACAAACCTTCGATGGTTGTTATTTCTTTGCCTATGGCCAAAGTGACTGGAGTAACGCAAGAGCGAGTAGGCATGCCATCAATATGAATGGTGCAGGCTCCACATTGAGCCATTCCACAACCATATTTGGTACCCGTAAGATCGAGTGTATCTCGAAGAACCCAAAGCAGAGGGGTATCCTCAGATACGTCTACTTTTAGTTTTTTTCCGTTAATGCTAAGTGAATATTCTGACATGTAATGGTTGATTTTGTACGTCTAAATTACAAAATATTAACCAAAAAAGTCAATTAAGGTTTTAAATTAAGAAACATTGGCTTTTTTTGTAGACAAAAAGCTCATTATAAAGGCTATGAGTCCGAAAATTAGTATAAAAAGTATGCCTGTCATGGTATGCAAAAATGTAGCGAGACTAATGCCATCTTGATTTGAAAGTCCGTAAAGAGCCACAATTTTTCCAACCAAAAGATGGTAACTCCCTATACCACCAATGGTAGGAACCGCCATACCGATTGATCCCATCACCAAAATAGTCAACACAGAAAGAAAACCTAGAGAATCGCCCAATGAAACTGCCTTACAGAGCAAATACGTGGATACATAATACATGGCCCAAATAAAAAAAGTATGTAAGAAAAATTGTGCTGATTTTTCAATTTTCAAGACACTCAAAAATCCGCTTCTTAGCCCTTCGGTGAAGTCAAATATCTTTTTAACAAGTCCAATTCTTAGAAATTTTTCTTTATTTTTCTGAAAAATAACTATTCCTAGAACACCTAAAAGCAATAAGCCTCCAAGAACGAAAAGGAGTTTAGTAGGGTTTTGACCACCAAACAAATCGATAAATAGCGACTTGATTCTTCCAAATTCTAGTAGAAGATTCACTAAAACCAATAATCCCAAAATCAAAACGTCAATGATTCTCTCTGCTATTACTGCTCCAAAAGATTTGTCAAATGGCACATTTTCGCTTTTTTGCAAACTAGCCGACCGAGCCAATTCTCCAGCTCTTGGAAATACCAAATTGGTCAGGTAACCTATCAAAACCGCAATGGAAGTGTTCCTCAAAGAGGGTTTATAACCCAAGGGCTCTAGCATGATATTCCACCGAGCGGCACGGCTTATGTGAGCCAATAGAGCCAAAATGGCCGCAAAAAACACCAAAACGTAATTGGCATCTCTAAAACTCTGTAGCGTTTTGAGTAAGTCAATATCTTTAAATACCCAGTTTAGCAATGCAAGGCCAAGAGCTATCGGTAGAATGTATTTTAGTGCTTTTTTCAAACTGCTGATTATTAAGAAACCACGCGATTGTTTTCGTCGGGAAAAACCACGGTAGGTTTGTGAGCCGCAGCCTCTTCTTGGGTCATCCAAGCATAAGAAATGATGATGATGATATCTCCAGGTTGTGCTTTTCTGGCGGCAGCTCCGTTCAAACAAATGATACCTGTGTTTCTCTTACCTTTTATAGCGTAAGTTTCTATCCTCTCCCCATTATTGTTATTTACAATTTGTACTTTTTCGTTTTCCATAATGCCAGCCGCTTCTAAGAGTGCTTCGTCTATGGTTATGCTTCCTACGTAATTAAGCTCTGCTTGAGTAACTTTTACTCTGTGTATTTTCGACTTGAATATGTTAACTAACATCCAACCTATTTTTTTATGCAAAAATACAACCATAATAATGAAATAACAATAAGTCTAAAAACGAGAATTCTCATTAAATTTGCGGCTCAATAAAAATACGTATGTCTAGAGCTCAAGTTTATTTTACGGCCGGTCCAGCAGAATTATACCCCAAGTTTGAAGAATATTTGCAAGAATTTGTGGATTTGCAGGTCGGGTCTATTTCTCACAGAAGTGGTCAATTTAAAAAAATCTATCAACATACCGACGAGCAACTGAGAATATTGATGAATATTCCGGCCGAAAATGCCATCATGTTTACTGGTTCGGCATCTGAAATTTGGGAAAAATTAATACTTAGCACGGTAGAACACGAGTCTTTTCATTTGGTAAATGGCTCATTCTCAGCCAAGTTTTACCAATATGCACAAATGTTACAAAAACACGCCACGAGTTTTGAAAAACCGCTAGGTCAAGGATTTTCTTACGGAGAGATAGCTGTTCCAGAATTTGCAGAATTGATTTGTACTACGCAAAACGAAACTTCCACAGGTGTGCAAATGCGTGAGGCTGACATACAGAAACTTAAGCGTAGCAATAACGATAAATTGATTGCGGTAGACATGGTTTCATCTGCTCCGATTCCAAATCTTGACTTTACGGTAGTAGACACTGCTTTTTTCTCGGTTCAAAAAAGCTTCGGAATGCCTGCTGGTTTGGGAGTTTGGATAGCCAACGAAAGATGTCTTGAAAAAGCCAAACAACTCAAGTCCAATGGAATAAACATCGGAGCTCACCATGATTTGCCTACCTTGTGGAAGTTTGCCAAAGAATATCAAAACCCAGCAACACCTAATGTAATGGGGATTTTTATTCTCGGTAAAATTGCCGAAGACATGAACAAAATTGGCATTGAGAAAATCAGAAAAGAGACTGACGAAAAAGCTAAAAAGCTGTATAAATATTTTGAAAACAAAGCAGGATACAGCTTATCAGTAAGCGAAAGTGAGCTAAGATCGAGAACGGTAGCAGTTATAAACACCGAGAAACCTTCCTCTGAAATCATTAACTACTTAAAAACCAAAAACATGATTATTGGCTCGGGCTATGGCCCAGGTAAAGATTCGCAAATCAGAATCTCCAATTTCGTAGCCAATAGTGCTGAGCAAATAGAGAATTTATTAAAAGAAATTGAAAAGTTTTAGAAAATATTGGAATTCAAAATAAAAACTCCTAATTTTGCAGCCCAATCGAGGAATAATTAGATTTAATCAATAGAGAAATGAAAAAAGATATTCATCCAAATTATAGAGAAGTAGTATTCTGGGACTTAACTTCAGACGACAAATTCTTGAGCCGTTCATGTGTTGACACTAAGGAAACTATCGTTTTCGAAGATGGCAAAGAATATCCAGTTTGCAAAGTCGAGGTGAGCTCAAAATCACACCCTTTCTATACAGGCAAAAACGTATTATTAGATACTACTGGACGTGTTGACAAATTCAACAAACGTTACGGAAAGAAATAATTCGTACAAAATCATTCAAAAAAGCCTTTTCGAAAACTCGAAAAGGCTTTTTTATTGAGAAAAACTTGATATTAGCCTTGGCAAAAAGAACAAAAAAAGCCAAATACCCCCTAAAGCCACAAATAAAGCGATGGCTTAAATTGCTGCTCATACTTGTGAGCCCGATTTTGCTGTATGTGTGCTACTACGCTTGCAAAGAATTTAAAGCCGGACTTATAAAATACAAAGCATTTGGCGTTTATATTCCTAACCAATACGAAGTTCATGGCATAGATGTATCCCACTACCAGCAGATTATTAATTGGAAGTCTGTAAAAGCCATGAACATAGAAGGTATCAACATTGACTTTGCTTTTCTGAAAGCCACACAAGGCACACAAACCATTGATTTACAATACTTTCAAAACAAACTAAGAGCAAGAAAAGCCGATGTACCAATAGGTGCTTACCACTTTTTTGTGGCCAGCAAAGACCCTGTGCAGCAAGCCAACCTCTTCAGCAAAGTCGTTCAAATCAAAAAAGGAGATTTACCACCTGTGGTGGATATCGAAAAAGAGTATCATCAGTCGAGCGAAAAAATCAGAAAAAGCCTAAAAACCTGGCTTAGACTGATTGAAAGGAGATATGAAGTAAAACCCATTATCTACACAAACGTAGATTTTTATAGAAATCACTTGGAGGGTTATTTTGACAGCTACCCGGTTTGGATTGCTCACTATACCAAACTTAGAGAACCCAATATCGAAAAAGAGTGGACTTTCTGGCAGCTGAGCGAAGAAGCCACCGTAAATGGCATAAAAGGCAAAGTAGACTTTAATGTATTTAATGGATCAAAAGAAGACTTTGAAGAGCTAATAATCAAATAGCCAGCACATTATCTTCTTAAAAACAAAGGTTGAAAAAATACCGAAAGCAAGACCAAAACCCCGCCTAAATAAAATTGAGAAGACATACGTTCGCTATCTCCAAAAATGAAATATGCCAAAATAACCCCATAAACAGGCTCAAGATTGAGGCTCAGATTAACCGTAAATACAGAAATCTTCTTCATTATTTTTATCATCTGAGCATGTGGAATTACTGTACAGCCCAAGGCAAGCACCAAAAGCCAGATCCAATCTTGCTTATTCATATCTAGATCTTGTCTTTCAAAAAAGCCCCAATAGACCACCAAACAAACCAAAAAGGCCGCACTCAGCTCATAGAAACTAATAAGTTGGCTATCAAATCTGTGTGTAAGTTTAGAATTAAAAATTGTAAATGCCGCACACAAAAATGCCCCCAAAAGCCCAACTAATATTCCAGAAAGATATTGAATTTCAAAGCTAAACATAATAGCCACACCCACCACCGCCAACAAACCCAACATTATTTCTTTAACATCAATTTTCTTTTTGCCCAAAATCGGCTCCAATAAGCTCGTAAAAAATGAGGTTGTAGAAAAAGTAACCAAACTTATGGCTACAGTAGAAATTTTAGCCGAACCAAAGAAACACAACCAATGCAAACCCAATAAAACACCAACAAAAAGAAGCAAGCCAAAATCTTTCACACTAATTTTCAGGTTGATTTTCCGGAAATACAAAATCAAAAATAAGGCTACCGATGCCACCAGTGTTCTATAAAAGACCACAGCTATGGTACTGGCTTCTATGAGTTTACCGAGAATTCCAGTAAAACTCAAAAGCAAAACCAACACATGTAATTTTAGATAATCCCTCATAATTCTTGAAAAAGAAAAACCCACCTATTGGCGGGTTTTATTCTATTCTACCTTTAATATTTTTTACTGCTCTACTAGTTCCTGTTGATTCACTCGACTGGGCTGAACTTTTTTTTTACTTTTTTCCTCTCTTCTAAGCAAAATTCTCTGTTTCAAACTCATCCATTTTTCATAAAGACTCGACTCCGTGATAAAATCCCAGAACTCAGGCTTTTTACCTTCAGTTATTACAGTTCTAACCTCGTCTGCGTCGTATTTCATACCAGTACACAAGCAATGTGCTCTGTTGGTTCGGTTCAAAATATCAAAATTCACACAACTTGAGCAGCCTTTCCAGAATTCATCGTCTTTTGGCAACTCAGAAAAAGGAACAGGCAAGTAACCCAGCTCCGAGTTAATCTTCATTACAGCCAAACTGGTGGTAAGTCCAATGATTTTCGCCTCAGGATATTTTGTTCTCGAAAGATTAAATGCTTTTGCTTTTATCGAAGTCGCGATTCCGCTCTTTCTGTGGTTGGAGTGTACTATTAGACCTGAGTTGGCTACAAATTTGCCATGCTCCCACGTCTCGATATAACAAAAACCCACCCATTCGCCATCAAGTGTTGTAGCTATTACGGCCTTGTCTTCCATCATTTTCTGACGTAGATACTCCGGCGAACGCTTGGCTATACCCGTACCACGGGCTTTGGCACTGAGTTCCATTTCAGAACATATCTGTTCTGCGTAATTCAAGTGATTTTCGTCGGCTACTTGAACTATATAATTGCCAATAATACTTTTTTCTATTGTACTCATCGTCATTTGAGAGGGCCTTTACCCTTAATGGAGACGGTGTATCCGCGATTGTTAAAGATGAAAAATTGAGATAAAGAACAAAGGCGATTCGCTTATGAGCAAAATGCCTCATGCTTGGGTCCTTACGGACCTCATTCGTCGGAAGGGTGATATTGGAAGATTAATCTTTACCATTCTTTGTTTTAGTCGGTACAAATATAGAATGAATTCTAATCTTACAACAATTATTAAACTTATTTTTTTGTCAATAAATTGTTAAGATTCTCTGTCAGTTCAATGGCTGAGCATTATTAACGTCTGTTATCGTCGTTCTCAAACATACTCAAATAACTCATATAACGGGTTTCGGAGATATAGCCCTCTTCTACAGCATCTTTTACGGCACACTTGGGCTCGTTGATATGCAAGCAGTTATGAAACTTACATTGGCCCAATAAATCCCTAAACTCAGGAAAATAATGAGCCAGTTCTTCATTTGCAATATCTACCAAACCAAGTTCTTTTATGCCTGGAGAGTCTATGATAAAAGTTTTGTTTGGCAACTCAAACATCTCAGCGAAAGTGGTGGTATGCACTCCTTTGCTCGAAAAATCTGATATTTCTGAAGTAGCCAAATCCAAGTCAGGATCTAGAATATTGATAAGTGTTGATTTCCCAACACCTGAGTGCCCAGAAATCAGTGATACTTTATTTGCAAGTTTTTCAAGAAAAACGCCGATTCCCTTCTGCGTAAGTGTAGATGTGGCGATACAGTCGTAACCAAGATGATTATACAAATCCATCAGAGCATCTTGATATTCCACACCTTCGGTGTCTAATAAATCAAACTTGTTAAAAACCATCAAAACCGGAATCCTAAAAGTTTCCGCCGTCACCAAAAATCTATCAATAAAGCCAAGAGATGTTTTGGGACTTGCCAAGGTGACTATCAGAACGAGCTGGTCAATATTAGATGCCAACAAATGCCCATGAGCAGTTTTGTGAACAGATTTTCTGATGATGTAGTTTTTGCGAGGAAGTATCTCTTTTATGATGCCCGTGTTTTGATCTTCAAGATCAAAAACCACCTTGTCGCCTACCGAGAGTGGGTTTGTAACCTTTAAATCCTTTATCTTAAACTTACCCTTAAGCCTACAAGAGTATAAGGTATTTTCTTCATCTCTGACCTCATACCAGCTTCCTGTTGACCTAAATATAGTACCAATTTTGTTTTCCAAATCTAACGGCTTAAATACCAACAAAGCTAACTTAATTTTTTCTTAATTTAAAACATAGGCCTTTTAATAAAAAAATTATACTTTTCTTATAGTTTGGTTTAATATTTGAATAAATGAATACGTAGAATAGGTTCTGAAAAAAGTTTTGACCTTAAAATAAGATTTTAAGGAATTTTTAAGTTTAGGTAAAACATTTTTTCAAAAATTTACGTTAATTGAACAATTAAACGCATAAAATCATGAAAAAGGGAGTATTATTCGGTTTGGCGGCTTTGGCTGTTGGTGTGGTAGTTTTGACTTTGGGCAAAAAAGAGAAACCAGCTAACAATCCAAAACCTTTCGCTTACAAATGATTGAATATCAGAAATTCAAACATTTTTAATTTTTGCCTTAATGCTAAAAAACATTAGCATCTGGAACCCTATTGCCATTGAATAACCATTTACCACACGATTTCTAAGATTTCTTCACTTAGCCTGACTATCCTTTTTAATTATAGAATAAAATACCGAAATTTGATTTTCATCCTTAAACAAAAAATCAAATGTTTGAAACACTCATCTTCGATATTAAAGATGGTAAATGTTATATTACCATGAATCGACCAGAGGTTTTTAATGCCCTCAATAACAAGCTTTTAACAGAACTAAACGAGGCAATCCAGCTATGCAAAAATGATGACTCTGTAAGAGTTGTGATACTTGCCGGTGGCAATGGCAAGGCGTTTTGTTCGGGAGCCGATTTAAAGTCGGGCATAACTGACCCGAACTTGGGCAATGTTCTCAAAGCTACCTACAACCCATTGATAATGGGTATGAAAACTTTAGAAAAACCAATAATCTGCAAGTTAGATGGTATGGCCGCAGGTGCTGGTATGTCGTTGTCTCTTGCTTGTGATGTGATAATAGCCGACAAAAACACTTACATGACCGAGCTCTTTGTTGGAATCGGCCTACTTCCCGATGCCGGCTCCATGTATTTCCTTCCAAGAATGATCGGCACTTTGAAAGCCTTTGAACTGTGCAGCACCGGTAGAAAAATATTTATGGAAGAAGCTATGCAACTAGGCTTGGTAAACAAAGTAGCAGAGACAGAAGTTCTGAACCAAGAAGTCGAAAATTTGGCAAATTTCTATGCCAAAGCTGCCACAAAAAGTATTGGACTGATGAAAAACATACTGAATAAGTCATTAAATAGTGACTTAGAGACGGTATTAAATCTGGAAGCGGAAGGTCAAACAAAATGTGGTTTTAGCAATGACTTTGTAGAAGGAGTTATGGCGTTTTTGCAAAAAAGAGAGCCTAATTTTCAAGGCAAATAATACAAATGTATATTTAGTCAAGATTATTGCTTTAAACCCAATATTAAGATTTAATTATAAAATCAATATATTTTTTAGGATTTAACTAAGTTCAGCAAGTAAAACCTCCATGTCAAAATACAATTTAAGAGGTCCTTTTTATAAATTAGCTTTTTGGTACAACAAACACCGAGTATGTCAGAAACAATTAAAGAACGTAGTTTGAATTTCGTTGAAGAAATCGTTGAAGCGGATTTGAAATCTGGTAAACACAATGGCAGATTGCTGACGCGTTTTCCTCCAGAACCTAATGGCTATTTACATATTGGCCATGCCAAATCCATTTGCTTAAATTTCGGATTGGCACAAAAATATGGCGGTGGCACCAACCTTCGTTTCGACGACACTAATCCAGTGACAGAAGATACCGAATACGTAGATTCTATCAAAAATGATGTACGTTGGCTCGGGTTCAATTGGACAGCCGAAATGTACGCTTCCGATTATTTCGACCAACTTTTTAAGTATGCCAAAAAACTCATAACCAAAGGACTAGCCTATGTTGACGAAAGTTCTGCAGAAGAAATGGCACGACAAAAAGGCACACCAAATGCACCCGGAGTAGAAAGCCCATTTAGAAACAGAACAGTTGAAGAAAATTTAAGTCTTTTTGATGGCATGGCCAATGGGGATTTTGCAGAAGGGAGCAGAGTTCTTAGAGCTAAAATAGACATGACATCGAGCAACATGCTCATGCGTGACCCTATCATCTACCGGATAAAATTTGCAGAGCATCACCGTACAGGCAACAAATGGTGTATATATCCTATGTACGATTTTGCCCATGGGCAATCAGACTCCATCGAAGGCATTACACATTCTATATGTACCCTAGAATTTGTCTCTCATCGAGAACTTTATGACTGGTTTCTCGAAAAACTGGAAATATTTCCTTCAAAGCAATATGAATTTGCCCGTTTGAACCTGACTTACACTGTCATGAGTAAGCGTAAGCTGCTCCAGTTGGTCAATGAAAAGTATGTAACTGGCTGGGACGACCCTCGAATGCCGACTATTTCTGGAATGCGTAGAAGGGGTTATACACCAAAATCGATAGTAGATTTTTGTGACAGAATAGGTATTCAAAAACGAGACAACCTTATTGATGTCAGTCTCTTAGAGTTTTTTGTAAGGGAAGATCTAAACAAAACCTCTACTAGAGTAATGGCGGTTTTTGATCCTCTTAAAGTCATCATTACAAACCTACCAGAAGGGTTGGTAGAACCTTGTAACTTGGAGAACAATCCTGAAGACCCCGAATCTGGCCACAGAGTTGTTAACTTCACTAAAGAAATCTTCATAGAACAAGGAGATTTCATGAAAGAACCTCCTGCCAAATATTTCAGGCTTTCACCGGGCAACATGGTGCGTCTGAAGGGGGCTTACATTATTAAGTGTGAGGAAGTCATTGAAAATGAAGACGGTAGCATAAAAGAACTCCACTGTAGCTACATACCATCATCGAAAAGCGGTGCTGATGAGAGTGGAATAAAAGTGAAAGGGGTAATACAGTGGGTAAGTGCCTCGGAAGGTCTGGAGTCAGAAATAAGAATTTATGACAGACTTTTTAAAGTTGAAGATCCGAGTGCAGAAGAGGGTGATTTTAAAGAATATATAAATGAAAACTCGCTCGAAATAGTGAAGGCTTTTGTGGAACCATCACTAAAAAATGCTCAAATAGGCAATAGGTATCAATTCATGAGAAACGGATACTTTGTGCCCGATACCGAATTTTCAGCTGAAAAACTGGTATTTAACAAAACAGTTGGCCTCAAAGAAGGTTTTAAAGTAGGGTGATTAATATTTTACAACAAAACTAAAGAAAGAATGGGAGGCGGTCCTCACACAGAAATAGAATTTTTAGATGGCCCTAAGTCACGATGGACTGAATTAAAATTCACTTTTAAAGTGTTCAAAGAATTCATTAATGGCTTCAGAGCACTACATTTTGTAGGGCCATGCGTTACGGTTTTTGGTTCTGCGAGATTCGACGAAAACAACAAATACTATCAAGATGCCCGCAAAATCGGGGCAGGTTTAGCACGTTTGGGCTTTACGGTTCTCACAGGTGGTGGACCAGGCATTATGGAAGCCGCAAACCGTGGAGCCAAAGATGTTGGAGGAAAATCCGTGGGTTGCAATATCGTTTTGCCTTTCGAACAAAAACCGAATCCTTATCTTGACAAATGGATGGACTTCGAGTACTTTTTTGTTAGAAAAACACTCTTGATAAAGTATTCCTATGCCTTCGTGATTTGCCCGGGTGGTTTCGGCACATTGGATGAATTCTTTGAAGCACTCACACTCATTCAAACCGGAAAAATTGAAAAATTCCCAGTAGTTATATTCGATGATGGTTTTCATTCAAAAATCATTGATCATATAAAAGTGATGATAGAACAGAAAACAATCTCACCAGAAGATGACGACCTTTTCTTGATTACCAATGATGTTGACGAGGCTGTTTCTTACATAAAAAGAAAGACCGAAACCGGATTTGGACTGAAATACAAACCTTTAAAGTGGCTTGGAGAGAGTAAAGGATAAGTATCCTTTTTTTCTGATTGTCCATATCTAAACATTCAATCAAAAATAGTATTTTTGGAAAACGCTTATTAAAAATAAGCCAAAACCCACTTTTATGAAAATACTGTTTTTTATCTTTTGTCTTCAAATTGTCTCGTTTGGCCAAAATGGCACTGAGATATTTCTTCTAGAAATTCAAAAAGACGCAAATGGGTTTTCAGTAAAAAAGCCTTTAAATATCTCAAATAGAATAGGCTACGACAACCAACCTAGTTTTCATCCTAGCAAATCACTGATTTATTTTAGTTCTCAAAAAGATGGTCAAACAGACATCTGGTCCTTTGATTATGATTCAAAAAAACTTACCCAAATCACCAATACTGAAGACTCTGAATACTCTCCAACTGTAACTCCAGACCAAAAGTCCTTGTCTTGTATCGTTCAAAGAAAATCTAATGGTGACCAAGACTTGGTAAAATTCTCCATCGATAATCCTGAAAAAACAGAGATTATTTTGGAATCACAAAAGGCTGGTAAAATCGGTTACCATGCTTGGGGTCCGAATAACGAATTAGTAACATTTGTTTTGGGCGAACCCAACACCCTACAATTGTTCGAAAACCAATCAAAATCTGGGAATATTCTTGGAAAAAACATAGGCCGATCTTTGCATTACGTCAAAAATAAAAAAGCATTTAGTTTTGTAGAAAAAGATGGAGAGAATTGGAATGTAAAACTATTGAACCCTCAAAATCAAATGGTTACAACTTTCGCCGAAGCCATTAAGGACTCAGAATATTATAATGATTGGAATGATGCGGGGGTGCTATTTAGCTCCAAGAATAAAGAACTTTTCTTTTTTGAAACGAAATCAAATACTTGGAAAAATGTAACCCTACCCAATGGTTTTCCGTCTAATAAAATTAGCAGATTGGCCATCAAAGGTAATCTTTTAGCATTGGTAGTAAACGAATAAAATAATAACTTAAACATTCAAAACTAAGTATTTAGGCAAAAGAGATTTGATTATTTCATAGCGTCTTTGCGACTTAGCGGTAAATTATAAACAAATGAAAAAACTACTCATAACCCTATTATTTGCTCAAACGGCTTTGCTTTCTTGTCAGACCGACGAAGGCAACGAAAAACTTGCGGAAGCTGGTGAAACAGTCGGAAAATCAGCCGCCACCATAGCCAAAAGCGTAAAGTCAGGAATAGAAAAGGCCACTAAAATCAATATTAACATTTCTGAAAACCTGAAAACCAGGGGATTATCTACTGGAAAAGTTACTTTGGGCAGTAAAGGAGGCAGACATAATGTCTTAAATGTCTATATGATTTTCGAAAAAAGAATCAATAGAAACCTGACCATGAAAGTATTAGATGCTGATGGATTAGAACTCGGACGCACCAAAGTATTGGTAAAAGGTGAAGCTGGTGATGCCAAATTTGTGGATTTTGTGTTTGATACCAGAACCAATATCGACCGCGACAATAAGATTGTAATGGAATAACCGTTCCATCTTTCTTTCGAGGATATTCGCTTCATTTTATGACCAATGAAGTATTTTATAATGATTTGTCCTATTATTTATGGTCAAATGGAGGCGTAATTTTGCATCAAACCAAAGAAAGAATGACAAAAGGAATTTATATAGCATCCATTGAAGATCACAGTGGAAAATCGCTTGTTTCGCTGGGTCTAATGCAAAATCTACTCGGAAAAATGCCCAAAGTGGCCTATTTCAGACCCATTGTAGAAAGCAAAGAATCCGACAACCACACACAAATAATGCTTACGCACTTTGACCTCAAACTTACTTATGATCAAGTAGTTGGACTAACACATGTTGAAGCTGTAAACCTCATAAATAGTGGAGAAACTGGTGAGTTGATAGACCTCATCATAGCGAAATACAAGCAATTGGAGGAACAGTTCGATTTTGTGTTGGTGGAAGGTTCCGACTTCTCTGGCGAAGGCAATCTGGTAGAACTTGATATCAATGTACTGATAGCCAAAAACTTAGGCTTACCAGTTATATTAGTAGGCAACGGAGTTGGCAAAACCAAAGAGGAGCTAACGGCCAACATGAAGCTTGCTTACAACTCTTACCACCAAAAGGAAGTTCAAATTATAGCCATCATCAATAACAAAATCCTTCCAGAAAATTTAGGTATCGCAAACTCTGCCATGAGGAGTTTTCTGCCCGATAATATTGAGGCTTATGCGATTCCAAGAATAGACGCTTTACTAAATCCTACTGTTCAGGAGGTTGCAGATGTCTTAAAGGCAAAAATATTATTTGGCGAAGAGTTACTTGGAAATCAGATAGGCTCCATGGGTGTGGGTGCTATGCAACTGAGAAATTACCTGCCACAAATAAAAGACAATAACTTGGTTATTACTCCCGGTGACAGGGCTGACATCATTTTAGGCGTTTTACAAGCGAATATCTCCAAAAGTTACCCCCGAATAGCTGGAATCATCCTTACTGGAGGTCTTTTGCCCGAAGAACCCATCATCAAACTCATTGAGGGTTCTCCTCAGATTGTCCCGATTTTGTCTGTTGAGGAAGGAACTTTCCAAGTAGCCAATATTGTAGGTGATTTAAAATCAAATATTTACGCCTCAAATACCAAAAAAATACTGACCTCAATAGAAACGTTTGAGCATAATGTGCCTATCCATGCCCTTTTGGAGAAACTAATGAACTTTGAGAACAAAGGGCTTACGCCGAGAATGTTTCAGTATAGTTTAATTAGAAAAGCACAGAAAAACCGAAAACACATCGTGTTGCCCGAAGGTACCGATGAAAGAATCATCCATGCCGCTGCGAGGCTTATTAAATCCAATCTGGTAGAGATTACACTTTTGGGAAATCTAGAGCAAATCAAAGAAAAAGCCATTCAGCATGGTATTTCGTTGGATTTTAGCAAGTTACACGTGGTTGATCCAGTAAAATCTCCGAATTTTGACGATTACGTAGAAACCATTTATCAGCTGCGTAAACATAAAAATGTAAACATGGACATTGCCAGAGACCTCATGTCTGATGTTTCGTATTTCGGCACCATGATGATTCACAAAGGTCATGCAGACGGGATGGTGTCAGGTGCTATACATACCACGCAGCATACCATAAGACCGGCTTTACAGTTTATAAAAACCCGTCCTGGCGTAAATATTGTTTCATCGGTATTCTTCATGTGTTTGGAAGATAGGATTTCAGTATTTGGCGACTGTGCCATCAACCCCAACCCTACTGCTCAAGAATTGGCCGAAATCGCCATTTCTTCAGCCGAAAGTAGTCAAGCATTTGGCATAGAACCCAAAATCGCTATGCTCTCCTACTCTTCTGGCACATCTGGCAAAGGCGAAGATGTAGAAAAAGTAAGGGAAGCCACCGAGATTGTCAAAAAAATGCGGCCAGACCTGAAAATCGAAGGGCCGATTCAATATGATGCTGCCGTAGATATGGAAGTTGGAAAAAGTAAACTACCAAACTCAGAAGTGGCTGGGCAAGCCAGTGTTTTGATATTTCCAGATTTAAATACTGGAAACAATACCTACAAAGCCGTGCAAAGAGAAACCGGTGCATTGGCCATTGGCCCTATGCTTCAAGGACTTAACAAACCCGTGAACGACCTAAGCCGTGGCTGCACAGTAGATGATGTGTACAATACGGTCGTTATTACGGCCATTCAAGCACAAGATTTATGAAAAAAATATTGGTTATAAATTCTGGAAGCTCCTCATTGAAATTTCAGCTGATTTCAATGCCAGCAGAAACCATTTTGGCCTTGGGATTAGTGGAGAGAATTGGTATGGAGGACGCCAGATATAGTTTTGAGTCGCTAAAGAACAAAGATACTCGTGTCCTAAAAATAAAAGACCATCACCAAGCATTGGAATTGGCCGCAGTTTTTCTGTTGGACATAGATTCCGGGGTAATCTCTAGCCCTAAAGAAATTGATGCCATAGGCCATCGGGTGGTACATGGTGGTAAACATTTTTCTGACACTACACTGATAACCAAAGAAATAAAAGAAAAAATTCATCAATTGGCCAGTTTGGCTCCTTTGCATAATCCGCCCAATTTGGTCGGAATAGAAGTGGCCGAAAAGATATTTCCTGATGCGAAACAAGTGGCGGTTTTTGATACGGCCTTTCACCAAGAAATTCCCGAAAAAGCCCACCGATATGCCATTCCGAAGGAACTTTACGAGAAAAACCAAATCAGATTGTATGGCTTCCACGGCACCAGCCACAAATATGTGAGTGAAAAAGCCTTGACTTATTTGAACAATCCAAAAGCCAAAATCATTGTCATGCATCTTGGAAATGGTTGTAGTGCAACCGCCATAAATGCTGGAAAAAGTGTGGATCATTCCTTGGGATTTGGTCCACTTACTGGCCTGGTCATGGGTACAAGAAGTGGGGATATTGACCCTGCTATTATTCTATATTTGATGGAAACCAAAGGCTATAGCTATCAAGAAATCAGCAACTTACTCAATAAAAAAAGTGGCATGCTAGGACTAACCGGCTTCAGCGATATGCGAGAAATCCAAAAAGGCCATGAAGAAGGTAACCCCGACTGCACAATAGCCCTGGAAATGAATGCCTACAGAATCAAAAAATACATTGGAGCGTATGCAGCAGCCATGAATGGACTCGATGCTTTGGTATTTACTGCCGGAATCGGAGAAAATAGCTCCATTTTAAGAGAAATGGTTTGCTATGAAATGGAGTTTTTAGGAATTGAACTTCAACCAGAAAAAAACAATTCTAAAGATAAAGGAATAAGAGAAATACAGTCTGACGGCAGTAGAGCCAAAATTTTGATAATACCTACCAACGAAGAGCTGGAGATTGCGAAACAATCTTTTGAATTGATAAGTCAAACGGATAAATAAAATCAAATTTGACCATATATCAGCCTGCACTGTTTGAACACAATCAAAATTCTCAATACGAGAAAGTTAAAATGCATAAATAAATGATTTTGAGAATTTTGAGTGTGTGAGTTTGCAGGCGGACGGCCGCTGCCGTGCAGTTTTTTTTGGGGTCCGACCCCTCGGTTCGTTTTTTTTCAAAAAAAAGGAAGGCGGACGGCTAGTTGCCCAGGCGGCAGCCGACACAATGAATGTGATAGTTTTTTTCTATTTTTAGCAAAAATGCCATCTAAAGCTAGATTAAGAGCCTATTTCTTTATAAAAAACATTAAACCGTTTGACAGCAATTAAAATTCAAGAATAGGTTTTGGATCAAAAAGCAAGATTTATAAAGAATACACTAATTTTGCACCCTAAAATTTCAACAAATGTCAGAAAACCTCTTTGAATGGGTTGGCTATGCGGCTTCATTAATCGTGGCTATTTCCTTGGTGATGTCTTCCATTGTAAAATTCAGGTGGATAAACCTTTTGGGATCAGCACTTTTTGCTGTTTACGGATTCTTGATACAAGCTTGGCCAGTTTGTTTTTTCAACAGTGCCATCGTATTTATAAACCTCTACTTTTTGTATAAAATATATTCAAAAAAAGACGAATTCAAGATTATCAAAACTTCTGATAAAGAGTCGCTACTGCATGAATTTGTAAATTTCAACAAAAAAGAAATAGAGAAAATAAGTCCAGATTTTGATTTCAACCTGAGCAACAAAGAATACAATTACCTCATTACCAGAAACATGGCATTGGTGGGTTTGTTTTTGGCACATAAAGAATCTGATGGTGTTTTAAGCATCGATTTGGATTTTGTGACACCACAATACCGAGATTTTAAAAATGGCAGCTTTCTGTACCAATTTCTCACAGACACCTTTCAAAAATCTGGCATCAAAACTTTAAATGCAATAGGTAAAACACCCGCCCATCAACAATATCTTAAAGAAATGGGCTTTAAAAACAACGGAACTGATGTTTTTGTGAAGAAGATTTAACCCTAAAAGCTCAATATACAATCTGGCGAAATAATATTTTGCAAAATAGATATGACGAACATCGAAAAACCTATCGAGATAGGTTTACAGAGGGTCGGAAATAGCTATGAAGCAAAATTTTATTATAGCCGATTTTCTAATGAGGTTTTTGGGTTTCAATTCTTTCCTCTAATTTTACCGAGCCGTTGATTGAACAACCAAAGAGAATGATTGAAACCGAAAGACTTATATTAAGACCCTTAAACCACAGACAACTCGAAAAATACATTAAACTTGACAATTCCCTAGAGGAAGAACTCAAAGTTAAGCCCGCCAAACGAGAAATTTCGCCCGATTTGATGGAAGCCCTAGAGTATTTTATCATGCCCAACGTGGCCAATCCACTCAAGAATCACCTTTTCTTTACACTTTGGACAATGATTTGGAAAGAAAAAAACTGCTTGGTGGGCGATTTATGCTTTGTAGGAGAACCCAACGAACTCGGGGAAGTTGAAATTGGCTACGGCACTTATGAGAACTTTAGAAACATGGGCTTTATGTCAGAAGCCGTTTCTGGCATCATCAATTGGTTTAAACCCTATTTAAACGCCGTTTTGGCCTCCACCGAAAAAGACAACCCTGCCTCCGCCAATGTACTCCTAAAAAACAATTTTGTGACCTACTCCAGCGATGAAACTCTGGTGTATTGGAGGATGAATATTGCGAGGTGAGTTTTTCTTTGCAAATTGGATTACAAATCCTTTCTAATCTCTATTCGACATGTCCTTCAGAACCCGTCGAAGATCGGAAGTTTTCTTTAAAGTAAAAAATTTCCAAGTATTCAAAACTCGATTGAAAAACCAATGTTTCTCTAATACAATTATCAAATTAATCCTTTAAGCCTAAAATTCTTAAAATATACGTCTATTTCTTTTTCACATTTGTTTGCTCTGGATTGGCTTACTTTAGTTTCTCAAGCAACACTTTAAGTCTTGTTTTATACGCTTCAAAACTTTCCTTATCTGCTAAAAAGTCTATCTCATCTGTTTTTATCAATGTGCCTTCATGATATGGTTTTATACTCAAATATGGAATATCTGGAATTTTAATCTTTAATTCCTTAGAATAGTAAGTGAACCAACCTAAAGGATATGCAATTTTAAATTCGTTATAAATCAAATTAACGGTTTGATGATCCATTCGAACTACACAATAAAACGGCTCCATTGAATTAATAATAATTAAACATATGCTTTCATACCACTCGTAAGAAAAACTATAATCCTTATTAAATCTTGAAATCGTTATTCCATCAACATTAAAACCAATTCCTACTGAAACATCAAATAATACTGAGCCATCTTTTACAATCTTAAACCATGCACTATATCCATCTTTTGTTCTTTTATAATTAATGTCTGGTTTTTTTTCACCTTCAAATTTTGTTATTTCATTCCACTCTTTATTTAAAACTTGCTTACTAACTGTTTCAATAAACTCAGTTTTGTTAGTTAAATTTAAATCGATATCCTTTCCATTATGATAATATCTGGGGTAGGTAAACAAATTATCAAATTCTGAAAGTTTATTCAATAACGTATATGAAGTTTCGGCGATGTCAATTGCCGAGGGAAACTGGGATTTATTCTTATAAGAAATTATAGAAAATAGACTTTTGGCTATCATGAATTAAGGTTTAAATACTACTTAACACTTCCGCTCTTCGACATCTTCCCGATGTCGAAGCTATATGGGAGGATTTCCATTCCGATATTAATCATTCTGATTTGTAATTCCTATCCCAATTTACCAAACATTTCCTATTTACAACCTATCAAATATTATTCCTTTTTTGAAATTCCGCTAACCTCTAAAAAAACTAGACTCAAGCTTTCTGTGAAATCCTTCCCGCCCAACAATATTCCAAACCCTGCTTGCATTGCTCACAGATTGTGCTTTAATTTACTTTTTGGATTACATAAAAACTTCAGCAAACGTAAAAATATTCTTTCAGCGATGACCAAAACCTTAGCAGCTTCCGAACTCATACTCAATCCCGACGGCAGTTTGTACCATTGCAATCTTCTGCCTGAAAACTTGGGAGACACTGTTTTTCTGGTAGGCGACCCCGACAGAGTACCTACGGTTTCGGCTTTTTTTGACACCGTAGATTTCAAGACTCAAAAAAGAGAAATCGTGACGCATACGGGTACAAAAAACGGCAAAAAAGTTACGGTCATATCAACTGGTATGGGTACTGACAATATTGACATTGTACTGACAGAATTGGACGCTGTAGTGAATATAGATTTGCAGAAAAAGCAATTGAAAGATACCCATAAACAACTCACCTTCATACGCTTAGGTACTTCAGGTTCTTTACAAAAAGACATACCCGTGGATAGTTTTTTGGCAAGCACACATGGCTTAGGCATGGATGGTTTATTGCATTTTTACAAAAACTCTGAAGCTTTTACTTACAATCCTTTCGTAGAAAAGTTTATAGAAGAAACTGAATGGAGCAGCAAACTTTCAAGGCCGTACTTGGTTGAAGGAGATGAGGAATTAATCCAAAAAGCCAAAGATTTAGGTTTTTACACAGGAGTTACAGCCACAGCCTGTGGGTTTTATGGGCCTCAAGGGCGAGTTTTAAGGCTTGATGTCCAAGATGACAGCTTGAATGAAAAACTTTCAAGTTTTGAATACAATGGCTTAAAAATCACCAATTTCGAGATGGAAACTTCGGCAATTTTTGGTCTTTCTAAACTTTTGGGACACAAAGCCATTTCGATAAATTGTATTATTGCCAACCGATTTTCGGGCGAATATTCCAAAGATTACAAGAAATCTGTTCAAATAATGATAGAAAAAGTCCTGAACAATTTTATTTAAATGTAAAAAATTGCCGTTTTGCAGTGAACCAGAGAAATAGCGACCTTGCGGTAAAAAAGAATCAAAATGATAAAAAAAACAATAAATATAGAATACAGTGCTTTTGCCAACACCGAAGAAATGGCAGAATCTGACAGAATTCTGATAAACAGAGCCATTGAGATTGCAAAACTGAGTTATTCGCCTTATTCAAAGTTCCCTGTAGGTGCGGCCGTTCAGCTTGAGAACGGGGAGATTTTCGCAGGAAATAATCAAGAAAACATTGCTTTTCCGTCTGGCACATGTGCCGAAAGAACCGTCTTAAACTACGTTCATGCCAATTTTCCTGACAAAAAAATAAAGACCATTGCCATAACGGCCACCAATACCACTACTACCGAACCCGTGACACCATGCGGTTTTTGTAGACAAGTAATTGTAGAAATGGAAATGAAACAAAAATCTCCCCTACGCATCATTTTGCACAAAATAGGTGGCGAAACCTACGTTTTCGAAACATCCAAAGCCATTTTGCCTCTGGCATTTGATGACAATGTTTTGAAAAATTGAAAAAGTTTAATAAAAAATAAAGGTCTAAAATTAAATATTTCATAATAGTAAAAAATCACACAAAGCAATCAATATCAATTACTTACAAGCAAGTAAGAAAATACTAATTGTTCCTAATATTTTCTGTGCAGTCCGTTGTAAAATTTCGCTAACCCAATCTTTTTAGAGCGAAAAATGCCAAAGCGAAATTTTTCAGAGGATCATTGCACAGAAAGTGTTTTTTTTGATTCTTTTTTTTCAAAAAAAAAGAATGCCTGCCTGGCAAGGCAAACAAAGTATGTGAATTTACATTTTCTAATGCCTACGAAACGCGAATAACTCTTAAACTCTAAACCCAATTTGCCTTTTTGGCACTGTCAAAATTGTCCTTATTTTTTCTCCAAAATTTACTTTTGGCAGACAAACCTGAAAAAATGTCAGTAAAAATATACCTACTTGGCCTTTGGCTTAGTAATTGTTCATAGGCATTGCAGATAAAATTAAATAATCTTTAAACTTTAAATAGTATTATGTCAGTAAACGTGAAACCTTTAGCAGACAGAGTTTTGATAGAGGCAGCTCCAGCGGAGGAGAAAACAGCCTTCGGAATTATTATTCCTGATACAGCAAAAGAAAAACCTCAAAAAGGAACAGTAGTAGCTGTAGGACCAGGTAAAAAAGACGAGCCAATGTCGGTAAAAGTAGGTGATGCAGTATTGTATGGCAAATATTCAGGAACTGAACTTACAGTAGACGGTAAAGAGTATTTGATCATGAGAGAATCAGACATCTACGCAATCGTTTAATTTCATTTTTAATAGACAGATTACAACCAAAAAAATACGAAAATGGCAAAACAAATTCTTTTCGATACAGACGCAAGAGATAAACTAAAAAGAGGTGTTGATACATTGGCCAACGCCGTGAAAGTTACTTTAGGACCAAAAGGTCGTAACGTAATCATTGACAAAAAATTCGGTTCACCAGCTATCACAAAAGACGGTGTAACTGTAGCCAAAGAAATCGAATTGGCTGATGCCATCGAAAACATGGGAGCTCAGTTGGTGAAAGAAGTGGCTTCTAAAACTGCTGATCAAGCGGGTGACGGTACTACTACCGCAACTGTTTTGGCTCAAGCTATCTACACTATCGGTGCGAAAAACGTAGCGGCTGGTGCAAACCCAATGGAATTGAAAAGAGGTATTGAGAAAGCTGTATCTGCAATCGTTAAAGAATTGCACGCTCAGTCAAAATCAATTACTACTTCAAAAGAAATTACTCAAGTAGCAACTATATCGGCTAACAACGACCACGAAATCGGTCAAATGATAGCTGATGCTATGGATAAAGTAGGTAAAGAAGGTGTTATCACTGTGGAAGAAGCTCGTGGTACTGAAACTGAAGTAAAAACAGTAGAAGGTATGCAGTTTGACAGAGGATATCTTTCTCCTTACTTCGTAACCAATACTGAGAAAATGGAAGCCGAAATGGATCGTCCGTTTATCTTGATTTCTGAGAAGAAAGTTTCTTCAATGAAAGAATTACTTCCTGTATTGGAGGCAGTTGCTCAAACTGGTCGTCCATTGATGATCATCGCTGAAGATGTTGACGGAGAAGCTTTGGCTACTTTGGTTGTAAACAAAATCAGAGGTGCTTTGAAAGTGGTAGCTGTTAAAGCTCCTGGTTTCGGCGATCGTCGTAAGGCTATGTTGGAAGACATTGCCATATTAACTGGTGGTACCGTAATCTCTGAAGAAAGAGGTTTCAAACTAGAGAACGTAGAAATTACGATGTTGGGTCAGTGCGAAAAAGCTCTTGTTGACAAAGACAACACTACCATCATCAACGGTGCTGGTGCTGAAGACGAAATCAAAGGAAGAGTAGGTCAAATCAAAGCTCAAATCGAAAGCACTACTTCTGACTACGACAAAGAGAAATTGCAAGAGCGTTTGGCTAAATTGTCAGGTGGAGTAGCGATTATCTACATCGGTGCTGCTACAGAGGTAGAAATGAAAGAGAAAAAAGACAGAGTAGATGATGCATTGCATGCAACACGTGCGGCTGTGGAAGAAGGTATTGTAGCTGGTGGTGGTGTGGCTCTTATCAGAGCTCAGTCAGCACTTGACGGTATCGAAATCGTTAGCCCAGACGAGAAAACTGGCATCAACATCATTAGAAACGCCATTGAGGCTCCATTGAGAACTATCGTAGCTAACGCTGGTGGCGAAGGTTCAGTAGTGGTTCAAGAAGTTAAAACTGGCAAAGGAGCTTATGGCTACAATGCTCGTGATGACAGATACGAAGACATGATTACGGCTGGTATCATTGACCCTACTAAAGTAACTCGTTTGGCACTAGAAAATGCGGCTTCTATCGCAGGTCTATTGTTGACCACTGAGGCTGTAGTATGTGATATTCAAGAAGACAAACCAGAAGCTCCACACATGCACGGTGGCGGCGGAATGGGCGGAATGATGTAATTCGTTCTAAAATATTCTTTAAAAAGGCCTGCATTTCGATGCGGGCTTTTTTTTTAGCACAATTTTTGCAGCTATTTTTTGGTATAATAACACCATAATGCCAAAAAAATATTTTCACCTAACAATTTTTCTTTTTTCACTTTTTGCCTGTGAAAAAGACGCAACTAAAAATCTTGGAATAGAGAAGCCTATTGAACCCAATAAAGAATGTAAAATCCTGTCGAACAAGCGATCAGACGGGCAGCAATACAATTACGTATTTAAGGACAATGTGCTTCAAAATATTGTAGGTTTCAACGATTTTGACACCTTCATTTATACAGCCGGCAAGCTTTCTAGGGCAGTAAACACCAACAGCAAAAACTCGTATACACTTTTCGAATTTGACACCAAGGGGCTTTTGACCAAAATAACATTTGAAGGCACCGATAGCCAGGGCAAAAAATTTAGTTATCCGACCACTATTACATACAATCAGTCTGGTAAAATAGACCAATTGCTGCTGAATTGGCCGACATTCCCTGATAAAGTAGATACCCGCTTTAGCTATGATGCCAACGGAAACGTAAAATATATCAGTGCGTTTTTAAACGGAGAATGGGAGACTTTGCTCGAAAATACTGAATTTGACGACAAACCTTCGCCCTACAAAAATCAAAAAATTGGGAATCTTTTGAGCTATTATATGGTGTATTCGCTAATTAGCGGTGGTTTGAATTTCACACACTACATAAATACCAACAATGTGAAGACATCTGTAGTAAAAAAGGGCCTAGAAAAAATAAACTACAGCTACGAGTACCAGTACAATTCGCTCGGATTTCCGACCAAAGTAGATTATACACGGACTGTCAACAACAGACCTTCACCGCTCTCAGAAGAATTTACTTACGATTGCGAGCTCTAAGATTGTTATATTTAGCTCGTTAGGATTTTTGTTATTTTTTATTCCGAAAAGTATGCTTGCCTTCGGCAAATATTCCTAACTTTGTATCCCGTAATCAATCATTTAATACGATGCCATTGAGCGGGAAACAAAAGAAAACTAAGTATATATTTGTAACAGGCGGTGTGGCCTCGTCACTAGGAAAAGGCATCATTGCCTCCTCATTGGCCAAACTTCTTCAGGCCAGAGGTTTATCTGTTACAATTCAAAAACTCGACCCTTATTTAAACGTAGACCCGGGAACGCTCAACCCTTATGAGCATGGCGAATGCTATGTAACCGACGACGGTGCCGAAACCGACCTAGACCTTGGGCATTATGAGCGTTTTCTGAATGTTCAGACCTCTCAGGCCAACAACGTAACCACGGGTAGAATTTACTATAATGTACTTAGCAAAGAGCGTCGTGGAGATTTTCTCGGAAAAACCGTACAGGTTATCCCGCACATTACGGACGAAATCAAGCGAAACATCAGACTGCTGGGCGATAGTGGCAAATATGACATCATCATAACCGAAATCGGTGGATGCGTAGGAGATATAGAATCCCTACCTTTTATTGAGGCCATCAGGCAACTAAAGTGGGAATTGGGCGAAAAAAACATGCTCACCATTCATCTTACTTTGGTACCTTACTTAAAATCAGCCGAAGAACTTAAAACCAAACCTACACAACACTCTGTAAAACAACTGCAAGAGTCTGGTATTCAGCCTGATATCATAGTTTGTCGCACCGAGCATCATTTACCATTAGATATCAGAAAAAAAATAGCTCTTTTTTGCAATGTCGAAATAAATTCGGTCATAGAAGCCATGGATGCCAAAACCATCTATGAAGTACCTATGCTGATGAAAAAAGAAAAACTCGATCAGCGTGTATTGTATATGCTAGACATCTACAATGACCACGATGCCGACATGAAAAAGTGGGAGGAGTTTTTGCAAAGACTAAAAAAACCAGAAAACGAAGTTACGGTAGGCCTTATTGGTAAATACGTTGAACTCAAAGATGCCTACAAGTCTATTATTGAGGCATTTATACATGCTGGTGCCGAAAACAATTGTAAAGTAAAAATCTCGTGGATTCACTCAGAATCATTGGTTGTAGGTAGCACAGAAGAAAAACTCAAAAATCTTGATGCCGTATTGGTAGCTCCGGGTTTTGGAGAAAGAGGTATAGAAGGAAAAATAGAGGCCGTAAAATATGTAAGAGAAAATAACATTCCGTTCTTGGGTATTTGTTTGGGAATGCAAATGGCTGTGATAGAATACGCAAGAAATGTTTTGGGCTGGCAAGGTGCACATTCTACCGAAATGGAGAAAAACACTGAATTTCCAGTAATTGACCTTATGGAAGACCAACAAAACGTAGAAAACAAAGGCGGAACTATGCGTTTAGGTTCTTACAATTGTAAACTAACCGACAAGTCATTGGCCAAAAAAATATACGGAAAATCAAAAATCTCCGAAAGACACCGCCACCGCTGGGAGTTTAACAACAAGTATCGAAAAGATTTCGAGGAAAAAGGACTTTTCATTGGTGGTACAAACCCCGAAAACGACTTGGTGGAAATCATAGAAATACCAACCAAAAGATTCTTTATTGGTGTACAATATCACCCTGAGCTCAAAAGTACGGTTCTTCAGCCGCATCCTTTATTTATTAGTTTCGTAAAGGCAGCTCTTGATTATTCAAAATGGAAAAGTTCAACAAAATAGTTGTCTCTGAATCAGAAGAAGGCTCGTTTTCTCATAAAATTGAGGAATCGAGCCTTGATTCTTTACCCCAAAATGACCTTCTCATAAAGGTCAAATATTCCTCTCTCAACTTTAAAGACGCTCTTTCTTTCTCTGGAAATAAGGGTGTTACAAAAAAATACCCACACACACCAGGCATAGATGCCGCCGGTACAATTGTAAAATCCAGTTCGGAAGATTTCGAAATAGGCCAAGAGGTAATAGTAACGGGTTTCGACTTGGGAATGAACACTTCTGGAGGTTTTTCAGAATACATATCAATTCCTGCCAATTGGGCAATAAAAAAACCTACTTCTCTCACTCTGAAAGAAAGCATGATATTCGGTACAGCCGGTCTTACTGCGGCCATGTGCATCGATAAATTAATTCAGAATGGACTAAAAAACGGCTCGGTGGTGGTGAGTGGAGCAACGGGTGGCGTAGGAACCTTGGCTATTATGATGCTGAGTAAACTTGGCCTTCAACCTGTAGCATTTTCAAGAAAGGAATCTGCAGTGGATTTTCTAAAAACCCTTGGAGCCACTGAAGTGATACATAGTTTCGAAAATAGCCAACGCCCACTGCTTAAGCCGATTTTTGAGGCAGCCATTGACACTGTTGGTGGTACAGTCTTAGAAAATATATTGAAGCTAATAAAACCCAACGGTGGCGTGTCCATTTGTGGAATGGCTCTATCTCCTACTCTAAATACCACAGTTTTTCCATTTATACTTCGTGGACTTGCACTTTTTGGAATTGATTCGGCAGAAGCCTCGCTAAAATGGAGAAACCAGCTTTGGAATAAACTAGCTGGTGATTGGAAGCCCGAAAACTTAGAATCTATTTGTAAGGAAATTTCGCTAAACGAGGTAGAACACGAAGTAGAAAAGATGCTTGCCGGCGGTCAAACCGGAAGAATTATAGTAAAACTGTAATACCAAATCAGATGGTTTGGTGTATTTCCTGTCCTTTGTGATTTTGATGATTGAGCGTCCATTGGCTCGTGAAAGTAGTTTCTACCTCCGAGCTGCCCATTTTTCTAAAAATTGCGACATCTAACCCTAGTTTTGACTTAAACAAAGCTTCCATTTCCTTCACTTTTAGCTCTCCAGAAATACTAAAACTTTGTGGACTTTTAAGATTTCCCAACTCAAAAAGTCTGAAATCTCGGTGATCAATACTCATTTTATCGCCCTTTCGGTAAATTTCTAGCCTCAAAAACGGAAAAGCGGTATTGAACCCCTTCAAAAGCTGAGAGATTCGGGTTTCACTATCTATCAATATTTCATCATTGTCAATCATTGAGTAAATTTTCAAATCCATGTCCAAAATTGAAACTTTTTTCTCTGAGATATTATGACAGTCATCAGGCACCAAAAAATATTAAAAAGAAATATATCACCGCCAAGAATCTAATTATGACAAATGTCATAAATTTGGTCAAACATTAAGGATAGTTTGCGAATGGAAGACCAAAGTGACAAATTTTACAATCAGCATTTCGTGGAAATCGATATTATTAATCAATTTGAAGCAATATTTAAGTATGCAAATGAAGGCATTATTATATCTGATGACCAAAGCAGAATCATTAAAATCAATCCTTCAGGCTTAAAAACTTTTGGTTATTCTAGCGAAAAAGAAATTATCGGACAAAAAATTGAAGTTCTGATTCCCCAGAGATTTAAAGACAACCACGTTGGGCACCGGGAAAAGTACATGCAAAATCCACATGCCAGAAGTATGGGCTTGCAATACGACCTCTCAGCTCTTAGAAAAAACGGGGAGGAATTTCCTGTTGAAGTCAGCCTCAGTCCTTTCAAAAACTCTCTAGGCAGTTTTGTAATTTGCTTCATTATAGACATCACTACCCGGAAAAAAGCTGAAGAAAACGAACAAAACTATAGAAAAGAGCTCGAAAAAGAAGTAGAAGAACGCACCCTTATCCTCAAAGAGGCCATTCAAAAATTAGAAAAAACCAAAAGCGAACTTGACAACTCCTTGAAACGCGAACAAGAACTCAATTCGATGAAAACCAAGTTCATATCCATAGCCTCTCATGAATTTCGTACACCCCTTTCTACCATACTGTCTTCGTTGTCGTTGATGGAAAAATACAATGAACTCAACGAACTGGAGAAAAGAAACAAACACAATGACCGTATCAAGAAATCGATAAAAAATCTAACAGAAATATTAAATGACATACTTTCTGTCAACAAAATAGAGGAGGGTAAAGTAGTCGTAAATCCTGAGACATTTAATATCCGGAGTTTTATTAACGAGCTTATCCTCGATCTCCATGGCCTACTTAAACCCGGGCAAACCATAAATCTTTCTACTGACAAAATCGAGAACGAATTCATTTTCCAAGACCCTAAGTTGCTAAGGCATATTATAGTCAATCTACTTACCAATGCCATAAAGTTTTCATCTGAAAACTCGCCCATTGAAATAAGTCTAAAAATGGACAACACAGAGATATATTTTTCTATCAAAGACAGTGGCATCGGTATTCCTAAAAACGATCACAAAAAGCTCTTTACCCGCTTTTTCAGATCGAGTAATGTAGACAATATTCAGGGTACGGGCCTTGGGCTCAGTATCGTACTCCAATATGTAAATTATCTCAAAGGAAACATTAAATTTTCGAGTGAAGTAGGCAAAGGAAGCATTTTTAACGTAAATTTACCTAGGAATCTCAAACTTCAGATAAACGATAATTAAATCATTATTCCCATCTCATGAAACGAATATTGCTCATAGAAGATAACCATGAAATCAGAGAAAATACTGCCGAGATTCTTGAACTAGACGGTTACGAAGTCATTACCGCCGAAAACGGAAAAATTGGTGTCGAAACAGCAGCCTCTGCCAAACCTGACCTAATTATATGCGACATTATGATGCCGGTACTAGACGGTTATAGCGTATTGCATCTGCTTTCTAAAAACCCTGATACTGAGAATATTCCATTTATTTTTCTTACAGCTAAGGCTGACCGCCAAGACTTTAGAAAAGGCATGGAAATGGGGGCCGACGATTATATCACCAAGCCTTTTGATGATGTAGACTTGCTCAATGCCATTGAAAGCCGATTCAAGAAAATAGAACTTTTAGAGAAAAAATATTCTAGAAATATAGATGGGCTAAACAACCTGGTGAGAGACGTAGGTGGTGAGCAAGAACTAAGAAACCTGACCACAAATCGAGAAAAAAGAAAATATAAGAAGAAGTCCGAAATCTTCAGGGAGGGTGATTTTCCGCTTTACTTGTTTTATATAGAAAAAGGCAAAATAAAGACCTACAAAACCAACGAAGATGGTAAAGAGCTGATTATCAACCTACACAATGAGGGAGATTTCTTTGGCTACGTAAACCTCATGCGTGAAGACAGCTACATGGAGTCTGCAGCGGCACTAGAAGACTGTGAAATAACCTTAATTCCGAAGTCCGAATTCTTCAAACTTATCCATCAGAACCGTCAGGTTTCGCAGAAATTCATCAAAATGCTTTCGGATAATATCAAAGAAAATGAAGACCAATTGCTGAAATTGGCTTACAACTCGGTCAGAAAAAGAGTGTCTGAATGTTTGATAAAGTTTTTTGAGCAGAATGAAGACAAAAAGCCAGTGAATGGATTGAAAATCAGTCGTGAAGATCTTTCAAACATGGCCGGAACCTCCATAGAAACAGCCATCAGAACCCTGTCTGACTTTAAAGATGAAAAACTGATAGAAATTTCTTCCGGAAAAATAAAAATCCTGAATCTCGAAAAATTACGCTATCTCAAAAATTAACTTTGTAAGCTCCACAAACTGCAGATAATCAAGGTTTTCTGCACGCTTGTTGGCGTATGGCAAATCTGTTTTATTGGTTATCGGTTTCAATGCATTTGAAAGCATTTTCCTTCTTTGGTTAAAAGCTGTTTTAACCACCAACTTGAATTTTTTGAAATCACAATCCAATACTTTATCATAATTTCTAACCAATCGTATCACGCCGGAGTCTACCTTTGGAGGTGGATTGAATGCTCCAGGAGGAACCGTAAAGCAGTATTCGATATCATAAAAGGCTTGCAATAAAACACTTAAAATTCCATAATCTTTATTTCCGGGTTTTGATGCTATTCTTTGGCCCACTTCCTTCTGCACCATGCCCACTATTTCTTCAATGGTATCTTTGTGATCCAAAACTGTGAAAAATATTTGAGAAGAAATATTGTATGGAAAATTTCCAATTATTCCAAACTTCTGATTATCAGACAATTGAAGCGATTCCTTAAAGTTCATTTTCAGAAAATCTCCTTCAATAATTTTTTCCTTTGGCATACTAAAATTCTTCTGTAAATACGCCACAGACTCCGTATCAATTTCTATCAAAACCAAATCCAATGCTTCGTTTTTCACCAAATACTGGGTCAAAACTCCCATGCCAGGACCTATCTCAAGCACCAGTTTATTATGATTTTTGTCTTGATATAACTCTACGATTCTTCTGGCGGCATCTAGGTCTTTCAAAAAATGTTGACCCAAGTGTTTTTTAGCCCTTACGTTGTCCAAATGAAATTCTTTTTTATTGAAATAATACCCAAAATTAAGCATTAATTCTTTAGTTTTAGGCAGAAAAACGCTCTAAAGATAAATGTCAGACAGTACCGCTAAAAAAGCAGATAACCAACCTATTGATAATTTTGATTTACTTCAAGATTTTGTAGACAATACCTCCGATGTCATCCTTATGTTGAGCTTGGAGGGCGAATTCATGTTTGTTAACAATGCTTTTTTGGAAATTTCGGGCTATTCGAGAGGCGAAATAAAAGAAATGTCTATCAAAGACCTCCTGCACCCGCAGTTCAAAGAAGCCATTCTTGCCAATTTTGAAAGAATAAAAAATGGCGAGCCGGTCAATGATTTTCTTTTAGTGGTAAGAAACAAACAACAAAAAAGAGTTTACCTTTCTGGCGATATAAACTGCCGATACATAAAAGGCGAGCCAGTTTCGTTTAGATGTATTCTCAAAGACATTACACAACGAAGAAGAGCAGAGGCGGCTCAAAACCTCTACTACGCTATAGCCCAGAGTAATCTCAATACCAAAAGTTTGGAGGGATTCTTGACCCAGGTACATCAAAATTTACAAAAAAATATCTATGCCAATAATTTCTTTGTAGCCGTATATGAACCCGAAAACAACAGTATTTACTTCCCATACCATGTGGATGAATACTACGAAACCGGCCACAATTACCTCAAGCGTAACCTCGGAAATGGACTTATAGAATACTCAATATTACAGAACAAACCGCTGATTTTCAACAAAGAAGAACTTAGCCAACTCATAGAAAAAGAAAAACTCTTCATCTATGAATCTAACCTCCCAGCGGTACAGATATTGGTTCCCTTAAAAATCAACGAAAAAACAATTGGAGTAATCGGTATCAAATCATACTCAGACGAAAATAAGTTTTCGAGTCGAGATCTCGAATTGCTCGAATTCGTATCAGGCCAAATAGCCATGGCCATGGAGCGTAAAAAATCTGAGGAAGAACTTCTTTTGCAAACCGCAAGACTAAACGCCATTTTTGATAGTAGCACGCATTATATCTGGACTGTAACCCAAAAACGCCAGCTCAGTTCTTTCAACAAAAACTATCATAATCTCATTTACGAACAGCTGGGCATTTCGCCAACGATCAATAGCAGCATCGAAAAAATTGGTTGGAAATTGATTTCACCTGAGGACAAGCCTGTTCTCAGAGAAAAATACAATCTGGCGTTTCAGGGCTTACCCCAATACTTTGAAATGCATTGGGGCGAAAAGGATGGTGGAAGGAACTGGTTTGAGTTTTATCTTAATCCCATTTTGTCCTCCGAAGATGGCCAAATAGACGAAGTATCGGGTATTGCTCGAAATATTACTGAAAAGAAAAATGCCCTCATAAATCTTCAAAAAAGTGAGAATAAGTTCAGAAACACCATAGAATCTTTTATCGATATCTATTACCGTACAGATTTGGCCGGAAATGTCATCATGATTTCCCCATCCGTATTGGCCCACACAGGCTACACCGTAGAAGAGGTAATACACCAGAAAGTCGATAAATTTTTCGAAAATGCCAAAAATTCATCGCAAGACATCAAGGCACTTCTCAAAACCGGCAGCATTACAAACTTTGAGGTAATCGTCAAAAGAAAAGACCAAACACTTCGACAGTTTATGCTGAATATCAGGATGATAAAAGACTCAAAAGGTATTCCTATAGAGGTGGAAGGTGTTGCCAGAGATATCACCGAGCTCATGAAAAGTGCCGAAGAACTCAAAAAAGCTAAAAACGAAGCCGAGCATTCGCTTAAAATAAAAGAACAGTTTTTGGCCAACATGAGTCATGAGATTAGGACACCCATGAACGGAATCATAGGTATGATTGATGTTTTGAACGAAACACCTTTGGAGAAAAACCAAAAGGACTATGTGCAAACCATAAAAAAATCATCAGAAACGCTTCTTACAATTCTAAATGACATACTAGACTTGTCGAAAATAGAAGCCGGAAAGATGGAATTGGCCTACAAACCTTTCGAAATAAAAGAAACACTAACAAATTTGGTAGCTCTATTTAACCAAAAAGCCAAAGAAAAAAACAACCAGCTCATCTTTGAAATTGAGCCAAAAACACCTGTTTACATTGAGGGCGACCAAATCAGGTTGCTCCAAATCCTATCAAATCTCACATCGAATGCTATAAAATTCACTCAAAATGGTACTGTAAAAGTACAAGTAAGCAGTGAAAGTCTAGCGGAGGAAGAGCATTTGGTAAAGTTTGAGGTTATTGATTCGGGGATAGGAATTTCAGAAGAAAATCAAAAAAAACTGTTTAGTTCTTTCCAGCAACTTGATATTTCCACTAAAAAATCTTTTGGAGGTACGGGGCTAGGTCTCGTCATCTCGAAAGAACTATGCCGAAAAATGGGCGGCGAAATTGGTTTAATATCAACACCCGGAGAAGGAAGCAATTTTTGGTTCTCAATAAAAGCCAAAAAGGCTGCACAAGCAGACATAAAAGCGAATGAATTGGTTGAAAATGATATCTCCTTTAATAACTATTTCACCGGATATTCGCCCAAAGTACTGCTTGTAGATGACAATGCCGTAAACCGAAAAGTAGCTTCGGAAATACTAAAAAAAGCCAATTGTATTGTCACAACTGCAGATTCAGGACAAAAAGCCATCGATATTTTTACCGAGAATCCGGCCTTTGATGTAATATTGATGGATATTCAAATGCCAGAAATGGACGGGATAGAAACCACGCAAAAATTGAAGGAAAAATTTGCGGAGCAGCTGCCAAAAGTAGTGGCCATGACGGCATATTCTATGCAGCACGACCGAGAGAATTTTATTTCGAAAGGTATGGATGACTACATTTCCAAGCCCATTAGAGCCAATATCCTGATCAAAAAAGTGGCCGAATATATTTCCGGCCAGAAGGCTTCGGTTGAAATCAGTGAAAGTAAGGACAACCCTAAAGATATCGAAACCAACACTTTCGAAATTCAAGCAGACATACCGGCTTTCGATGCTGAGGTTATCGAAAGCCTACGAGAAATGGTGGGCACAGATATGCTCCTTTCAGTTTTTGAAGATTTCGAAAAAGAAGGCGAAGAGCAGATTGCCAATTCCGAGGCGGCATTTCATAAAAATGATGTGGTAACTATACAGAAAGAACTACATACACTAAAAGGTAACTCCGGAACAATAGGTCTCATGCGAATTCATGAAATAACAAAGGAAATTGAAGTGCCTGCCAAAACTGGAGACTTGACAGGTTTTGAAGAGCGATTGGCAATTTTAAAGCATGAATTTGAGCAATTTAAGCTAAAATACGCCAAAATATAATCCAAAAAAAGTACCTTTGCGGCTCGAAATTTGTTAGGAATAAGGTATGCTTCACCGGAAAATAATGATATTTTTGGGACTATCATTCTTTTGGCTTTCGGCCAAAAGTCAGTCTTGGTGTGGCCAACTTTCTCTCTCAGAGGAAGACAGAAAAAACTACCAAACACTCCTAAAACAAGCAACAAGTAGCAAAAAAGCCAGAAGAGGTGCAAATTACGAAATCTACCTCAAGCCCAAGGTTATTCATAGTACGCAGAACACCGCGGAAATAAGCACTGCTCAAGTATTCGAACTCGTCAACAAACTCAATCAAGTCTTTGCAGAAATCAATATCCAGTTTATAGTTGAACAAAACAGTGTACAACATATCACTGACAACGATTTCTATGATTTGAAAACTGAAAACGATGCTCAGTTTCGTCAAAAGTACGATAACCATGATGCAGTAAACCTGTACTTTACCCATACCATTCTCCGCCCAGACCTTAGTCAACTAAATGGCTACACAATCTTACCCAATTTGAGCTCAGGCTCTAATGCCATCATTCTTAGTTATTTAGACAATTCTGCTCCGCAATTTTCTTTACTAAAAGAAAAAATAATTTCGCACGAATTTGGGCACTATTTTGGGCTCCTACATACTTATCAAGACAGCAATAACGAGGACTGGTCGAAGCGTGAGCTGGTCACCCGTGGCATTGGTGCCAATTGCAACAATACAGGAGACCTCCTCTGCGACACCCCAGCAGATCCGTTTGAACGAGCTTCTTCGATTTTTGCTCTGTCTTGTACAGAAAAACTTCCGGCAGATCTTCTCGATTTTAATGGCGAAGCATACTCACCACCTCTGGACAATTATATGTCTTATCAAGACAAATGTGGGTTTAAGTTTACACCCATGCAATATCAAACCATGGAAGCCGGCCTGAATGTCAGGCTTTCGCCGTCAGCTGAATATACCATTTCAAAGAATATTTCAAATTTCTTGTCGGTAAGCAACCTCGACAAAACCACATATTGCAAGGGCGAGGATATTATTGTGAATTATCAAAAATCTGGCTTTTTCGACCCTAAAAACGAGCTAAAAGTTGAGATTTCAAACCAAAACAGTGAGAATTTCAGGGAGGTTATCAATTATGAAATACTCAGCGACCAGCAAATCAAAATCAAGACCGATGCCTCCTGGGAAGACGGGAACAACTATCGGCTTATAATTAAATCTACTCACCCCTATTCTGAAAGTCCGATAAGCAACAATTTTGAGATAAAATCGCCGCCAACAGTAGGGATTTCGAGTTCGCAAAAAGTAGTAAACAGTGGTGATGCGGTAAATCTTACAATTACATTCGGTGGCTCGGGTCCCTGGAGTTTTAAAGACTGGGATGGTTATTCCTACAACGGAATCACTTCCAACTCAGTCAATTTTAATGTTAAGGTACAACAAAGCAAACTATTTACTATTTCTGAAATATCTAACCCCTGTGGAATTATTGACCAAAACCCAAGCGTTTATGTAGAAGCCTTGGCGGCTTCTCTTCAAATAACTAGCAAGGGCGTTTTTTGTAATGAAACACTCATAAAACTGCCCATAACAGGCTTAAAAACCAACGAAAACGACGGTTATTATCAATTACAAATCAAAGACTACCAGCAGACTATCAACATAATACCCAACCTCTTGGAAAATGCCATAGAGTTTTATCTTTCATCAGAAATCCAAAAGGATAAAACCTACGACCTCAAAGTATTGGGCAAAAAACTTGGGGAATTTAGCAATACCATCTCATTTTTAGTAAAAACCCCTCCCGCCCAACCGAGTGTGGTTACACCCTTACATTTATGTTTTGGCACGAAAGACTATTTTTTAAACGCAAATGGGCAAAATCTCAAATGGTATAACGCTGAAAACGCCAGTGAATTCACTTACAGTGTTTTACTCAATGCACTTCAGGTAAGTAAAAAGACCTATTATGTTTCTCAAAGTGACTCCAACTCCTGTGAAAGTCCCAAAAGTAAGCTTGAGGTTATTGTAGATGAGCCGGTTTCGGGTGAAATTAGTGGGAACTCTAATATTTTTCTTGGAGATTCTACTTTTTTAAATTTAACCCTGACGGGCTCTCCTCCTTGGAATGTAACCATAGACCACCTCGGAGACCTTACAGTAAATTCGGCTGAACTCAAAATCGCGGTTAATCCATTGTTATCTACAGAATATAGACTAAGCAAAGTTTCGAACTATTGTGGCTCAGGAACCACAACCGGATCAGCAAGTATAGTTGTTTTGACTATTCTTGGAAATCCTGAAGAAGACAAAACCACTTCAAGAATTTATCCCAATCCTATAAGTGGTGAATTCGTAAATTATGTTGTTTCGGAAGATAAAGTGTCTGAAATTAGAATAATCAATACAGAAGGAAAGGAAGTTCTATCGCAAAAAACTAACAATGAAAGTGAGGGAATTTTAAATATTGGCCAACTTGCGTCAGGAAAATATATTTTAATTCTAGCGGGATCTAAAAAGTCCTACTATCATTACCTTATCAAATAAAAAAGAGCCCCGAAAGGCTCTTCTCTAAAAGTATCATAATGCAGGAATTCTCAAAACTTGTCCAGGGTAAATCAAATCTGGGTCTTTTAGCATTGGTTTGTTCGCTTCAAAAATCACAGGATATTTCATGGCGTCGCCATAAACGGTTTTAGCAATTTTAGAAAGTGTATCGCCTTTTACTACTGTGTGATAAGTTGCCTCAGGAGCAGGAGTAGCAACAACCATTTGGTTATCAACAGCTTCTACACCCTCTACATTACCTACAGCCAAAGCAATTTTTTCGGCATCCTCTTGGGTTTCTACCTCACCCGCTATGGTCACGGTGTCTCCGTTAACTTTTACAGTAAGAGCCTTAAAAGCTAAACCCAAACCTTGAACATGAGCCAAAAGTGCTGATGCCTTAAGCTCTGGTGTTTTTTCGGCCACTTCAGCCTCCGACTTACCGAAAAGCTTTTCGCCAACTCCTTTAAAAAACGACATTAATCCCATTGTTGTTGAAATTTTAAAATTGAAAATAGTTAAAGACAAATTTAATTTTTTTGTCTGGCATTTTGACTGAAAAGAAAAAAAAATGTCACAAAAAATATTGATTGAAAAAATACGTTTAATTTGCAGAAAAATAATACAAAAAATCATGCGTAACCTTGTTTTAATATTAGCATTAGCTTTCTCATTGCAGACGGCCAATGCACAAACCGACGAAGAACTAATAACTCAAACACTAAATGATTATTTAGAGGGCGGCACCAATGGGGAAGTA
Organism: Leadbetterella sp.; assembly: GCA_035299025.1. Taxonomy (GTDB): domain Bacteria; phylum Bacteroidota; class Bacteroidia; order Cytophagales; family Spirosomataceae; genus Leadbetterella. The sequence goes on along the minus strand of DATGXK010000007.1, from coordinate 162,525 downwards.
GATAGATTTAAGAAAGCTTTCTTTAGTGATGCCATTCAAAAATCAGTCGGAAAAACAGGTGTTACAGGTATGACTGTGGAGTCTTTGGCTTCTAAAATAAAGCCAAATCAGAAAATGGAACGCAGTACCAAAATAGTCTCCTGGTCGTATGCAGGCACTGCCGCCACTGCTGTTACCGAGACAGAATATCCAACTTCTAAAATCATTGATTTGCTAAATTTGCTCAAAGTAAACAATGAATGGAAGATTGTCAGTAGAGTATATTCAAGAATTGAAAAAGGAGAGAGTGTGATTTCATCGGCTCCAACTGTGGCTGCCAAAGCAGACCCTAAGGCAAAGGGAAAAACAACAGCCGCCACCCCTCCAGTTAAAAAGAAACCAGTTGCTGATGACGGCTGGTGAAATAATTCAAGAATTATTTCAAAAGATTTAAAAGATATTGACCATAGCCCGACTTTACCAAAGGTTGGGCTATTTTTGTGAGTTGCTCTTTGTTTATAAAGCCCATTCTGTAAGCTACCTCTTCTATACAGCCCACTTTAAGCCCCTGACGTTCTTCTATTACCTGAACAAACTGCCCAGCCTGCATGAGTGAGTTAAACGTACCAGTATCTAGCCAAGCCGTTCCTCTGTTCATTACACCCACTTTGAGTTTGCCTCTTTCCAAATAAACCCTGTTAACATCTGTTATTTCATATTCTCCACGGGGCGAAGGCTCTATGTTTTTAGCAATTTCAACCACTTCATTGTCGTAAAAGTATAAGCCGGGTACAGCGTAATTGCTCTTTGGCACTTCCGGTTTTTCTTCAATACTCAGGGCATTAAAGTCTGTATCGAACTCTACAACACCATAGCGTTCAGGATCGTGAACAGGATATGCAAAAACCATTCCTCCGTCTGGATCGGCACAAGACTGCAGAAGTTTACTCAAGCCACTTCCGTAAAAAATATTATCACCTAAAACCAAGGCCACTTTGTCATTGCCGATAAATTCTTCGCCTATAACGAATGCTTGAGCTAGGCCGTTTGGTATGGCTTGCTCAGCATATTCAAACTTACAACCGATTTGAGAACCATCACCCAACAATTTCTTGAAGTGAGGTAGATCATGCGGAGTAGATATAATCAAGACTTCGTTTATTCCTGCCAACATCAAAATTGACAAGGGATAGTAAATCATGGGCTTATCATAAACCGGCATAAGCTGCTTACTTACTGCCAATGTGAGTGGGTGCAACCTTGTTCCGCTTCCACCTGCTAAAATTATTCCTTTCATTTTTATGAATTTGAAGAGTTTTCGTACATGGCAGTATAATACTTCTGATATTCGCCAGAAGTGATATTTTCAATCCAGCTCCAATTGTTGAGATACCAATCTACAGTTTTTGACAAGCCTTCTTCAAAAGTAACTGAAGGACTCCAACCCAATTCGGTCATCAATTTTGTAGCATCTATGGCATATCGTAAATCGTGACCGGCTCTATCTGTCACATAAGTAATCAATTCTCTGCTCTTTCCCGAGCCATTTCCGAGCTTTTCATCCATGAGATCACAAAGTAGATGTACCAAATCAAGATTCTTCCATTCATTATTGCCACCAATATTATAGGTGTCGCCATTCTTACCATTATGGAAAATAGCATCTATGGCTCTGGCATGGTCTATAACGTACAACCAATCTCTCACATTTTCGCCCTTACCATAGACAGGCAGGGGTTTACTATTCTTGATATTGTTTATCATCAATGGTATCAATTTCTCTGGAAAGTGATTAGGTCCATAGTTGTTAGAACAATTGGAAACTACAATTGGCAGGCCATAGGTGTTATGATAGGCACGAACAAAGTGGTCGGAGCTAGCTTTTGATGCCGAATATGGCGATCGGGGGTCGTAGCTGGTGGTTTCTACAAAAAACTCGCTTGGGTCATGCAGTTCACCATAAACCTCGTCGGTAGAAACATGGTAAAATCTCTTTCCTTCCATTTGCCCCTTCCATAGGTTCTTGGCCGCATTTAGTAAATTACAAGTGCCTATCACATTTGTTTTCACAAAAGCCATAGGGTCGGTAATTGACCTATCTACATGCGACTCTGCCGCTAAATGTATAACTCCATCGAAGTTGTACTTACCAAACAAACCGTCAATGTATGCTTCATCAACTATGTCGCCATGCTCAAAAACATAGTTAGGCAGTTGATCTATATCCTTTAGGTTTTCTAAATTGCCTGCATAAGTCAATTTGTCTAAATTAACTATTTGGTAATTTGGATATTTGGTTACAAACAATCTCACCACGTGTGAACCAATAAATCCAGCACCGCCAGTAATTAAAATGCTTTTTTCAAAACTCATCAGTTTTATTTATTATTTAATTTTAATTCCCAAGCCCAAGCATCTCTTAGGCTTTCTTCCAATGTTTTTTCTGTTTGCCAATTCAAAATATTTTTGGCTTTCTCTACATTCCCGAATATTTTTTCAATGTCCCCAGGCCTCCTAGGTCCTATTTCATAATTGAGCTTGACATTATTTACCTTTTCGAAGATATTAATAACCTCTAAAACAGAATTGCCACGACCAGTACCAATATTAAAAACATCGTAATAATTACCTCCTTTACTTTTCAGTAAATTCAATGCAGAAACGTGGGCTTTTGCCAAATCTACCACATGAATGAAATCCCTGATATTTGAACCGTCTTCGGTATTATAATCATTTCCAAAAACAACCAGTTTCGGTCTTTTACCTATGGCAGTTTGGGTTACGAAAGGTACGAGGTTGCTAGGGACACCGTTGGGCAATTCTCCTATTTCGGCACTCTCATGGGCTCCAATAGGATTAAAATACCGCAAAGAAATAATACTCATGGGTTCGCCAGACTTCACCACGTCTTCCAGAATATCCTCGGCAATTGCCTTTGTATTTCCATAAGGAGACTCTGTTTTCTTCTTTGGGATGTCTTCGGTCACTGGTATTAGGTCGGGTTGTCCATAAACAGTGCAAGAAGAACTAAAAACCAGATTTTTAACCCCGGTCGACCTCATGACTTCGAGCACATTGAGCAGCGACCCAATATTATTTTTGTAGTACTTTAAAGGCTGTGCCACAGATTCGCCTACAGCTTTGAAGGCCGCAAAGTGTATTATACCTTCAATATTATTTTTATTGACAATTTCTTTAACTATCTCAAAATCATTACAATCTGCTTTATAAAACGGAATGTCTTTTCCCAAGATATGTTTAAGTCCAAGCAAAACAGACTCCGAAGAATTACTGAGGTCATCAATAATAAATGGATGGAAACCAGCCTGTACCAATTCTACAACAGTGTGTGAGCCAATAAAACCGGCACCTCCGGTAACGAGTACATTCATAAAACGATATTTTCACAAAAATACAAAGATTACAAATGTTTTAAAAATAATGTTTGTTTTTAAGTTGATAACTTATAATATTGACCAAAAAAGCTTTCGAATGAACAAACAGGATTTACAAGCTATGATTTCTCTATTGGACGATACTGACTCTGAGGTGGTTAGTATTGTTGAAAATAATATTAAAAATCTAGGCTCTGACGCCATACCTATTCTTGAAAAAGAATGGGAAAACAACGGGCTCAATCCCATCCTTCAAAGAAAAATTGAGGACCTGGTTCATGAAATGCACCTCAATAACCTCAACGAAGAGTTTAGGGTTTGGAAAAATGGCAATAATAACGACCTTATGACTGGCCTTTGGCTCATTTCTAAATACCAATATCCCGATCTTAAAATCGAAACCCTTGAAGATGAGCTAAAAAAAATACAAATGGAGGTTTGGCTGAAAACACAAGACAAAATGCACCCAAACGATGTAGTGAGGGTTCTGAATCAAGTTGTTTTTGAGGAATTTAAGTTCGAACCTAACGTAAAGAACTTTCATTCACCTTCCAATTCTATGTTTAATCTGGTGCTAAGCCAAAAGAAAGGAAACCCTGTTGCCTTGAGTTGCCTTTTTATTCTGCTTGCCCAAAGCCTCGACCTACCCATATATGGCGTAAATCTGCCCAATCTCTTTGTATTGATTTTTGACTGCCCTGGCTATAGATTCTTCTTAAACCCCTTTAACAGAGGCCAAGTTTTTCTAGAAAAAGACATTGACGATTATCTCAAACAAATGAACATTAAGCCTGATGCTAAATATTATAAATCATGCTCAAATGTAGAGATTATTAAACGAATACTGACCAATCTGACTTTTGCTTATCAAAAAGCTGGAGATGACGACAAGTATTCGGAAATCAAACAAATTCTTGAAATATTTGAGTAATCTGTTCAGTTAGGCCTGTATGTATTGTTTTTGAGATTTGAATCCAACAAAACTCCTCTTGGGTTTAGCCTCAATGACTCCACTTCGCTGGATGATGGATAATTAAAAGACCACTCTTTTGTCTTTGACCAAATATCTACTGGCAGCTTGATGATAACTGCATCCTTATCCTTTTCCTTTATTTCTAGCTCCACGGGCATAGGCATTTGTTCCATATTTTCAAGCGTAATACTGATGCCATTTGCGGGCTTGCTGTTGATATATTTTGTACTTTTTATGGCTTGGTCAATCTTATAGTTTTCAAAAAACCACGATTTCCAGAACCATCCCAAGTCTTCACCCACCACGTCTTCAACGGTATGGAAAAAGTCAAAAGGCGTAGGATGCTTAAAAGCCCATCGTCTGATATATTCTCTCAATGCCAGCGTCATTCTGTCTTCACCAACCACAGCTTCTGACAACATTTTCAATCCCATAGCGGGTTTATAATACGCCAACGAGCCAATTTCAATTTCTGGCATGGCGTCGGGTTGAGTCAGAATAGCCTTACTTCCCCTTGCAAAAAAGCCCATGTCCTGTGTTTTCTGCTCTTTAAAGTACTCGCCATTATTGAATGCCTTCATCGATAGCATGTTGATATAGGTATTAAATCCCTCGTCCATCCAAGCGAAGCGACGTTCATTTGTGCCCACTATCATAGGAAACCACGTGTGGCCAAACTCGTGGTCTGTTACCCCAAAAAGGCCTGCCTTTTTACTTTTTGCACTACAAAATACTATTCCCGGATATTCCATACCACTCACTATTCCTGCCACATTGGTAGCCACTGGATATGGGTATTCAAAGAGGAGTTTGGAGTAATATTCCATGCTGTGTTTGGTGTATTCCGTAGAGCGACCCCACTCGTTTTTGCCATCTACTTCAGCCGGATAAACCGATTGTACCAAAATAACCTTGCCAGAAGGCAAAGTAGCCTTAGCAGCATCCCAGACAAAGACAGAAGAACTTGCGAACGCAACATCTCGGGTATTTTTACAAGAGAATTTCCAAGTTAAGGTCCCTGAATTCTTCGGCCTAGAATTGCTCTTACCAATTTCATTTTTTTCTAGAATCCATACGGCTTCGTCAGAACTCTGAGCCTTTTTAAGTCGATCCATTTGCTTATTCGTCAAAACCTCCTTTGCGTTCATCAGTTCTCCCGAGGCCACTACCAGGTGGTTGTATGGCACAGTTATTTCAAAATCATAGTCACCATATTCCAAATAAAACTCTCCAGCTCCCAGATACGGTGTGGTGTTCCAGCCCTCTATGTCATCATAAACACAAACTCTCGGAAACCACTGAGCTATGGTATAAATCACCCCGTCTTTGGCATCGTATTTACCCATTCTATCGGCCCCATTTTCAGGAATCAAAAAGCTAAAATCCATCGAAACCTCCACGCTGTGCTTTGTTTTGAGCGGCTCTTGCAGAAATATCTGCATTCTTGTATCGTCTATAAAAGGCTCGGCGTCTCCATTTTTGGCATTAAACCTTCCTTGAACAACCTTTACATTGGATAGTTTATAGCCGCCTTCAAAATCTTTCAGACCATAACGACCCAAGTTTGGAGGTGTAGTTTTACTACCTCTCGATGACGAGTTGAACTTATTTTGATCTAACTGCAGCCAAAGAAAGGTAATCTCGTCGGGCGAGTTGTTGATATAGGTTATCTTTACCGAACCTGAAATCGTATTATTTCTTTCATCTAAGTTTGCCGAAATCCTATAATTGGCTTGGTTTTGCCAATAGGACGGCCCGGGATTACCCGAGGCACTTCTATAAACCGAAGATGGTTGGTAATTAATCATAGGATTAAAAACCGCGATTGGGTCATACTTTGACTTTTCGTTTGCATCTTGCCCGAATACTTGAGCTCCAATGAAAAATGACAGAATGATAGATTTAATTTTCATAAATTAAGCTTTGGGATGGGCCTTTTTGTAAACTTCTTTTAATTGACTGATAGAGTTATGTGTATAAATCTGAGTAGCAGCGAGATTAGAATGCCCCAGCAACTCCTTAATGGCATTGAGATCGGCACCTCTATTGAGCAAATGGGTAGCAAAAGAATGCCGCAATACATGTGGAGATTTTTTAGTAATGGTAGTTACGAGCTCAAGATAGTATTTCACTTTGCGTTGAACAAATACCCTGTAAAGCTGCTCATGTTTGTCTGTTAATAGCAAAAAATCATGTTCGGAATGAAATTGTTCTTTCTTGATAGATAAATATTTCTGAATCAAATCCAACAAAGTTTGATGCAGTGGAATCACCCTATGTTTATTTCTTTTACCCAAAACCGTAATTCTTTTTCCAAAAACGTCAACATCTGTTACCTTAATATTTATCAACTCAGAAAGCCGAATTCCTGTACCGTAGAGCATTTCAATCAGTAATTTATCTCTGAGTCCTACAAAGTCGGAAGTAAAACTCACCAATTCAAATAGATTCTCCATCGGTTTTTCTTCCACATAAACAGGGAGTCGCTTGGCAGTTTTGAGAGATTTTATCAAAGCAACCGGATTAACCTCAATTTTCTTTTTAACCTGAAGAAACTTATAAAAAGCTCTCAAACTTGCTATTTTTCGATTTATACTCCTGTTATCAATCTCATTTTCAGACAGTTGCACTACCCAAGCTCTTATATCTTTATGCTGTGAAGCAGGTATCTCAAAATCGGGAGATACTGAATTCATAAAAACCTGAAATTGCTGCAAATCAGTCTTATAAGCCAACACTGTGTGTGAGCTGAGTCTTTTTTCGTTTTGAAGGTAGGATAAAAAAAAATCGACCAATTTTGCATGATTAATGTTCACACAAAATTAGTCGAAATATATGGTTCTACAAAAACGATTAATCGTCTATGTGTCCGTAAGTTTTTTGCTTGTAAGCTGCTCTGATCACTTCGAATCTACGAGATACTGAGCTTTTTTCAAACGCTTGACGGCGTCTCAGTTCTTTCAAAACTTTGGTTTTTTCAAACTTCTTCTTGAAACGTTTCAGAGCCTTATCGATTGACTCGTTATCTTTAATTTGAATATGTAGCATAATTTACACCTCCTTCTTTTTTAAACGGACTGCAAAGTTAGAAAAAATAATACAACTGACAAATTATCTCCCGAAGATTTTAAGAAAACCACTAAAAACGAGATCCCCAATACCAATTTTAAAGAAATAATATTAGTTTTAGACCACAAAAACCTTAAAGAATAAAAATGAACTTTCAATCAACCAAAAACGAAAAAATGACTTATGATGCCATTGTGGTTGGATCCGGAATTTCCGGTGGCTGGGCGGCAAAAGAACTTTGCGAAAAAGGGTTGAAAGTACTGATGCTAGATCGAGGCCGAAACATAGAACATATCAAAGATTATAAAACTGCTCTCAAAAATCCATGGGACTTTGAATACAGAAATGTGAAGGTTTCGCTCGAAGAAATGAAAAATTACCCGATTCATGAGCGAACTGGCTTTACCATCACCGAGGCCTCCAAAGACATGTTTGTAAAAGACATAGACTATCCATATTTGGAGGAAAAACGGTTTGACTGGATACGGAGCTGGCAAGTAGGTGGTAAAAGTATCACTTGGGGGAGAGTTGCTCTGAGGTTTGGAGACCTTGATTTTGAGGCAAATATAAAAGAAGGTGTGGGTGCCGACTGGCCAATAAGATACAAAGACATAGCTCCGTGGTACGACTATGTAGAACGCTTTGCTGGTATTTCTGGCAGTATTGAAAATATCCCACACCTTCCGAATGGTGTCTTTCAGAAACCGTTCGACCTTACTTGTGTAGAAAACCACTTAAAGTCTGTGGTCGGCGAAAAGTTCGAAGGTCGGCACGTGATTCCACCGAGACAAGCCCATATTACAGAACCAACAGAAGAGCAACTTTCGCTCGGCAGAGCCAAATGTCAGGCCAGAGATATGTGCTGGCGAGGATGTCCATTTGGAGCATATTTTAGCACGCAATCTGCTACTTTACCAGCAGCCAATCGCACTGGTAACCTGACTGTACGGCCTCACAGCATTGTAAGCGAAATAATATACGACCATAAAAAAGGTAAAGCTTCGGGCGTAAGGGTAATAGACCAAAATACCAAGGAAGTTCTGGAGTTTAATGCGAAAATAATATTTGTAAACGCCTCTGCTATGGCTTCTACATATATTTTACTGAATTCTAAATCATCGAGATTTCCGAATGGCATGGGAAATGATGGTGGTGCACTTGGGCACTATTTAATGGACCATCATTTTTCCGCCGGAGCATATGGAACTGTGGAGGGTTTTGAGGACCAGTACTACTACGGCAGAAGGCCAAACGGCTTCTATGTACCCCGATACCGAAACATTGGAAAGGACAAAAGAGATTATCTGAGAGGTTTTGGCTACGAAGGAGGCAGCGGAAGAGGATGGAACATGCCTAAAGAAGACTTTGGGGTGGATTTCAAAAATAGTGCTTCAAAACCTGGTCCATGGAATATCAGCCTTAGTGCATTTGCCGAGACACTCCCCTACTTTGAAAACAAAATGTGGCTCGACGATACAAAAAAAGACCAGTGGGGTATGCCTTTGGCAAATTTTTCGGCTGAAATCGGTGAAAATGAAAAGCGAATGCGTAAAGACATGGTAAACGACGCCGCCGAAATGCTTGAAGCGGCCGGTTATAAAGACATTGGTACTTATGACGACTTTGAGGGATTTGGAAGGTGCATCCACGAAATGGGAACCGCCAGAATGGGGCATACGCCAAAAGACTCCGTACTAAACAAACACAACCAAGTTTGGGGAGCGGAAAATGTGTTTGTAACCGATGGTGCTTGTATGGTTTCTAATAGCTGCGTGAACCCTTCATTGACTTATATGGCTCTTACAGCACGAGCAGCTGACTTTGCTGTTAATGAGTTGAAGAAGGGGAATTTATAAGATAGGACTCTAAGAAAAAGGCAAAAAAAAAGGAGCAATTTTCTCCCAAATCGCTCCTTTTCTTTTAATAATCTCCACTGGCACCACCGCCACCGCCGCTTCCACCACCGAAACCGCCGAAGCCGCCACCACCACTGGACCAACCTCCTCCACCGCCGCCACTAGACCAGCCGCCACCCCAACTTCCTGTTTGGCGACCCCAGCCCGTGTAAGTAGTGTAAGGAGCTCCAGAATCCGACAACAAACCGCCACCACCTTTATTGTTTTTACCGATTTTATAAAATATCCAAATGATAAAGATGATTACCAGTAAGATAATTATAAAACCCAAAAATGCATCACCCTCCTCTTCTGGCTCGGCTTTATATTCACCGGCTGCATATTTGAAAATCTCAGTTGTTCCTTCATCTAATCCTTCGTAATATTTCAACTCCTTGAATTTTGGCCCTATTACGTTGGTAATGATCCTCTTAGCATACATATCTGGCAAAACACCCTCCATGCCGTAACCTGTCTGAATGGCTATTTTTCTATCTCCCGGAGCCCAAAGCAATACTATTCCGTTGTTTTTGTCTTTTTGGCCAACGCCCCAATCACGCAAAATCTTTAATGCTACATCACCAGACTCGTAGGGCTGAACAGACTTGACAATAACTATAGTCAGCTGAGAGGAAGTAGAGTCGTTGTAGGCAACCAACTTTTGTTCTAGAGCTTGAATCTGGGCATCGCTAAGCAAACCACCCACAAAGTCATTTACCAACCTTGGTGGGTTTGGCTTTGCCGGTATATCTTGCCCAAAACCTACATTAAAGGCGAAAAATAAGAATATGATAGAAAGAAATCTTGATAATATTGTTTTGTTATCCACGGCTTATTTCGTCTGAAATTTCATTTTTGTCGTCACTTTGGTATGGAAAATGATGTTTGAGTTGGTTGCCTGCTTCTGTGATAGCAGCTACCAATCCGTTTTCAAAATCGCCCTTGACGAAGTTTTCTCTAAGTACATTTTTAGTGGAATCCCAGAAGGTCTGTCCTACTTTTTCATTGATGCCTTTATCTCCAAAAACCGCAAATTTATGGTCCTCATAGGCCAAGTAAAACAAAACTCCATTTCGCTGGGCTGTTTGATGAAGGAGTAAATAATCGAAAACCTGTTTGGCTCGGTCCATGGCATCTGCAGTATCACATTTTTCTTCTATGTGCACTTTTATTTCGCCAGAGGTATTTTTCTCCGCCATTTTTATGGCTTCAATTACGTTTTTTTGCTGAAGTTCAGAAAGAATGTACATAAAAAAAGCCCGCCTCACGACGGGCTATTTAATTATTTCTTAAAATCGAAATTTACATCTGGTGCATCTTGGGCTTTGGCAGATGCCTCAAAGAATCCTTTAGGAGCAAATCCGAAGATTCCAGCCAAAATATTCATTGGAAATGACCTCACGGCCAAGTTATACTCACCTACTCCTCCGTTAAAGTCTCTACGAGCTACGGCTATACGGTTTTCAGTTCCAGCCAATTCAGCCTGTAAATCAAGGAAGTTTTGGTTGGCTTTTAGATTTGGATATTGTTCTACCGAAACCATCAATCTGCTCAACGAACCGCTCAATTGGTCTTGTGCTGCCTGAAACTTCGCCATGTTTTCTGGCGTAAGGTCTTTAGCTTCAAATTTTACTTGAGTTGCCGATGCTCTGGCTTGAATTACCTCTGTAAGCGTACTTTTTTCGAAATCCGCAGCTCCTTGCACTGTTTTAACCAATGTACTGATTAAATCGGCACGTCTTTGATATTGAGTCTGAACGTCTGCCCACAGTTTCTGAACGTTGTTGTCTTTACCAACCAAACCATTGTATGAGCTACATCCGTACATTCCAAACAAGAGGAGAATTGCTACGATTGCGAGTGTTCCTTTTTTCATTTTTTAGTCTATTTTATATTAAAATTTGTCAAATTTAAATAAAGAATTGAATACCAAGAAAAATATTATTTATGAATTCTTCAATTCTGATGTTAAACGGTTACTATTACCATTTTTTATTTTTCGGAATAGGTAAAATCGGATAACCCGCATCTTCCTTGAGTACAGAACCGAGGTCGTTTATTTCTATCAACACATTACTATCTATTGCCGAAAGTTCTGGAATCCAATATTTTATAAATTCAGCTTCGGCATCATACTTTTTAGCTTGGCTAACAGGATTAAAATACCTATCCTCACGCGGGTCGGTGCCTATTCCGGCCAGATAATTCCAATTCCCCCAGTTACTACATACCTCATAATCAATCAATTGACTTTCAAAATACATGGCACCCCACCACCATTCCAGACCTAAGTCTTTGGTAAAAAAACTTGCTACATTCTGCCGTCCACGATTTGAAATGTAGCCCGTCAGCTTCAATTCTCTCATATTGGCGTCTATAAATGGCACTCCGGTTTCGCCATCCATCCATTTCCTAAAATGATCTTTGTTTCTTTTCCATTTCCGCGTAAAATCATGTTTGATTCCTGATCTTTTGAAAAGTCGGATACCAAATTTCAAGGCAATAAAGTAATAATAATCTCTCCATAGCAATTCAAATACCAACCAGTAGGTAGATTCATTGGCTCCCCGAACTACTTCTGCTTTTTTGATTTCCTCATATATTTTTCGAGGAGAAATGCAGCCCAAGCTTAAATAAACCGAAAGTTTTGAGGAATAGTCCTTACCGAGCATACCATTTCTGGTGGCTTTGTAAGAATGAATCAATTCTTTGTCCCAAATGTATTCATGAAGTCTATTCAAAGCAGCAGTTTCACCGCCAACTAGGCTCATCTGATCTTTTGGATGTTTTTCAAATTCATCGTAACCCAAATCCGTCAATGTAGGAACGTTCGTAATTTCTAAGCTCGGCGAATTCAGATTTGTGACAGTTTCAAAGATTGGCCTCACTTTCCAATAGTTTTCAACTTTCTTTCTAAAATCAGTAAAAATATCGGGCACAAAATGAATCTGAAAAGGCAGGTCTCTAACATGAACAAGGGTATTGCCCCAAAACATTTCAATGTCAATATTTTTGGGTTTCAATTTTTGAGAAAATTCTGCCTCAACACTGGTTTCTTCTTGCGTTACTTCCTTCGAAGTCACTACGTATTCGACTTCATATTTTACGGCAAGCTCAAAGAGAATATTTTCGGGAATGCCAACCTTGATAATTAAATCAGAACCAGCGGCCTGAAGATTTTTCTTGAGATCGGCCAAAGATTCGAGAAGAAACTTCAGTCTAAACCTACCTGTTCGCTTAAAACCCAGAAAAGTATTTTTGAGAAGACGCGTGTCTATCACATAAATAGGCACTACTGAGCCCATTTGGGCCGCACGAAACAGTGCTTCATTATCATGTAGTCTGAGGTCGTTTCTAAACCAAAAAAGTACGTTGCTCATTGAAGAAGAATAAAAAAAACAAAGTTCTTTATAAGTGTCGGGAAAAGAAACAAAAACTACATTTATTTAAAACTTGCCATTCAGAGACCAATCGTAGTCGGCATATTTGACCTTTGCCTTGCTGTCGATTTTGGTCTTCGAGTATTTATTCAAGACCTCTATTATAGGGGTAGGTTTAAAATCCATTCCGTACCAATCGAATATTTTTGAAATTGTTACTTCTGATTTTGAAATCTTATTTTTGGACGAATCATTTATAAATTTCTCGGCCTGATTACTCAGCTGTCCTTCCAGTTTATCAGCAGTAAAAGCCTCGTTTCGCAATGGTGGGCAAGATTTGGCTGCACAAACCAAAGCAAAATGTATACGGGGTTCGTTGAATTGCTTACGAATGATGCCATGCTCGATGTTGTTCAAATCCATTTTTTTGCCCCCTATTTCAATGAATTTGACGTCCCATGGGGTGTTCACAAAAGGAATTTTTATTTTGCTTCCAATATCCTTTATGCTGGTTAAATCTTGACCCGAATTGTCCAAGATTAATTGGATAGTAAACGCATTGTAGGCGTTTATCCAATAGGCCAACTTCTCGTCTTCGGACCAATTTTTTGCGGGTGCGTTGTCAGATATCAAATCCAGATACTTTTTAAGTTCCTTTTGCTCTTTCTTGAAACCGCCATAATTGACCACTCCTTTGTCCGAAACATATTTTTTGAGTAGTGTATTAAATATTTCATGAGAAATAGGAGCGGCATTGGAAGTTGGAGTTTCAAAAGCAAAGCAACTTTGAGCTATAAGTAAAGCCAAAAAGAAATTTAAAACGTTTTTCATGAATAGAAGTTTATGATAATGTAAAGATTACGAAAAAACGGTCTGTTTAGTTTAAATCAAAAAGAATTATGTTTGTTTCTTTCACTGTTGCCCAATACTCAGGCCTTAAAACACCAATGGGACTTTTGTCGATGATGATTTTCAATATGCTTTTGCCTTTCCAGAAAAACGGCCCACAATTCTCAAAACTTATGGGTTCTGGCAAAAACGGAACCTTTGATGTAGAGCCCGACCTTAACCAATGGGCCTATCTTTTTGTGTGGGAAAATGAACAGGCTTTTTTGAATTTCAAAAATAAGTCTTTGATATTCAAATACATAGAAAATTTTTCAAGTCTTCACTTTACTTTGCACCTGCAGCCAGTACAAGCACATGGCCTTTGGGACAAAAAGACTCCTTTTGGCGAAAAGTCGGGGCTTTCAATAAATGAAAATGAACCTGTGGCAGTTTTAACTCGAGCCAGTATTAAAATAAACAAAGCGGCGGATTTTTGGAGAAATGTACCAGAAGTAACTAAAAACTTTAGTCAAAATGAGGGTTTGGTATATTCCATCGGTATCGGCGAAATACCGTTATTTAAGCAAGCCACACTTTCGATTTGGCAAAATGAAGGCAACATGAAGAACTTTGCCTACAAAAAGAAAGAACATGCCAAAGTGATACAAAAAACACGAAGCCAAGCGTGGTATTCGGAGGAACTTTTCGCGAGATTTAGGATAGTTGGAATTTCAGGTCAGGTACCATTTTCTATATAGGCATAATAGACTTCTACAAAGCCAATTATTGTATTTTTCTTATATTCCATTTCAAAAAACACACTTAACAATTTCATAATTTACCAAAACCAATAATTTAATGTAATATTCTAAGTTTTAACTTTTTATGAAAACACACTTTTTTTTTGGATTGAAAAAACCATTACTTTTGCATCGTTTAATTTATTTGTACTTTTGAATCAAGAACTTATTAACAAATTAACCTCAAATTTTATTTTATGAATCAAAAAACTACTTTTTTAAGATTAGTTATTTCTGCATTCGCCTTGTTGTTTTTTACAGTGCAATCCAATGCCCAAGTAACTACAGCTGCCATTACTGGTGTCGTTATCGACAAATCTGGTGAAGGCTTACCAGGAGCTACAATCGTAGCATTGCACGTGCCTTCTGGCTCCAAATATGCAGCGGTAACCAACAACTCTGGTCGTTACACTTTACCAGCAGTAAGAGTTGGTGGGCCTTTTACTGTTACTGCTACATTTGTTGGCTACAAAGAAGAATCTAAATCAGGTGTTATTACCAACCTAGGTACTTCATCAAATGTGGACTTCAAAATGGTAGAAGAAGGTAAAATGCTTGAAGAAGTAAGTGTGGTTGCCTCAAGATCAGACATCTTCTCTTCGGGAAGAACTGGTGCCGCTACCACGTTCGGACGCGAAGCAGTAAACAACCTGCCTACTTTGAGCCGTACCATGAACAGCATTACCAAATACAATGCTTACAGCAACGGTAACTCATTTGCTGGCCAAGATAGCCGTTTTAATAACATCACTATCGATGGATCGGTTTTCAACAACGGATTCGGACTAGGAAATGATGCTGCGGCTGGTGGTCGTACTGGTACTTCTGCCATCTCTTTGGACGCTATTGAGCAAATCCAAATCAACATTGCTCCTTTTGACATTCGTCAATCAGGATTCGCCGGTGCTGGTATAAACGCCGTGACAAGATCAGGTACAAACGATTTTTCTGGTTCGATTTACACATTTATGCAAAGCGACGGTTTGGTAGGTAAAAAAGCAAACGGAATCGCTATTCCGGCTCCAGACTTTAAAGAAAACTCGTTTGGTTTCAGAATTGGTGGCCCGATCTTGAAAAACAAATTATTTTTCTTTGCAAATGGTGAATTCTTAACCCGTGCAAGACCAGCATTGGACTGGATAGCTAACCGTCCAGGTGCCACTGGTAGTGTTTCTCGTACGACAGCTGCTGACATCGAAGATTTAGGAAAATTCATGCAGGAGAAATTCGACTACAACATTGGTGCAGTTGATCAGTTCAACAACGAAGTTAAATCAAACAAGTTTTTGGCTCGTTTGGACTATAACCTCAATGAAAAAAACAAACTTACTTTGCGTTATTCTCACCACGACTCGAAATCTGATGCCTTAATATCTAACTCAAATAGTGGTAATACGGCAGGCTTTGGTAACAGGACTAACTTGGCTTTGGCTCTTTCTCCTCAAAACACGGGATATATCATACAAGATAACACTCGTTCCATTGTTGGTGAGTGGAACTCAACATTTAGCGGTAAATTGGCAAACAATTTAATTGGTACCTTCAACAAACAAATTGAAGATAGAGAATATCGTACACAATTGTTCCCTACAGTAGAGATCAGAAAAGACAATACCACTTATACGACAATTGGTTTTGATCCTTTTACACCTGATAATAGATTGGATTATTCAACATTCAATTTGACGGATAACCTTACTTATTTCGCAGGAAAACATACGTTGACCTTTGGTGGTGCATTTGAATACTTCAAATCGAATAACTTATTTTTCTACGCAAGCAATGGTGTTTGGGCATTCAACTCTATCGAAGATTTCAAAACTGCAGCCAATGCTTATTTGGATAACAAAAACTTAACTACTTCTCCAGTGCCTGTTGCCAAATTTGACTACAGATACTCGTTGGTAGAAGGTGGCGAGGCTCCATGGCAGAGACTTAAAGTTTACACTACGAGTTTCTATGCTCAAGATGATTTCCAAGTAACAGAGAAATTCAAATTGGCTTACGGTCTTCGTGGAGATTACATCAGCGTAGCCCCAACAGCAGGAAACTACTTCAACCCAGTTGTAGACGGTTTGACGTTCAAACTTCCTGACAACACAGACTACAAAATAAATATGGCTAATCTTCCGAAAGGTCGTTTATATTGGTCACCAAGAATTGGTTTTAACTGGGATGTAAAAGGAGACAAAACTACACAAATTAGAGGTGGATCAGGTTTGTTCTTGTCAAGAATCCCTTACGTTTTGATTTCGAACCAATTGGGTAACAACGGTGTAAACATCTCTGGTATCAGCAGAACTACTGCCAACGGAGCAAACAACTACCCATTCACGTTGGATCCTTCGGTTTACAGACCAGCTACTACAGATATTACCAAAATCACTGGATACAATATCAACGCTTCAGATCCTAACTTGAAATTCCCTCAAATCTGGAAAACCAACTTGGCTGTTGACCAAAAACTACCATTTGGTTTGATAGGTACAATTGAAGGTATTTTTAACAAATACATCAATTCTTTGAAATATATCGATGCTAACTTGAAACCAGCTGCGGCCATATTCTCAGGTCTTGACAACAGAGACAGATACCCTGCTTCTGCAGTTGCTGGAACCAACAGATACATCAATTCGCAAATAAACGGAGCTTTAATGCTTACAAACTCTGACGAAGGTTACTCTTACAGTGTAACAACTAAATTAGAGAAGCCAATGGGTGCCAACGGAATTGGTGGAATGGTTGGATATACCAATGCAAAAGCAATGGACATAGCGAACGTTTCTTCTACGGTTGACTTGAATACGCCTTCGGTACAAGGTCTAAACTACCTTGATTTAGCTTATTCTAACAATGACTTGCGTCACAGATTTGTTGGTTATGTAAACAAGAGATTTGTTTATGGCGGTGAGTTTGGTGGGGCTACTATGCTAACACTGGGTATGACTTCACAAAGCGGTTTCAAAGTATCATATGTGTCTGGTAACGATATCAATGGTGATGGTGTTACTTTGAACGACCTACTTTTCATACCAAACAATGGTAATCAAACAGCTTTCTCTTCGTTTACAAGTACATATACTGATGCTGCAGGAGCTAGACAAACCATTACTTGGACACCAGCTCAACAACAAGAGGCTTGGGAGAAATTCATCGAAAATAACCCTTACTTGAAAACTAGAAGAGGTAAATATGCTGAAAGAAACGGCGGATACTCTCCGTGGTTGACAAGATTTGACTTTACTGCAGAGCAAGATGTTTACATCAATGTGGGTGGAAAGAAAAATACACTTCGTTTCCGTGCTGATATCTTGAATGTTGGTAATATGATCAACAACAAGTGGGGCGTTGGAAATCTAACCACAGGTAACGTTATGACACTTGGTAGTACTGTAAATGGTGTACCTACTTACAGATTGGCAACTCAAACTGTAAATGGTGTACCTACTTTGATACAAGATTCATTTGTGAAAGCAGTGAATATTGATAACGTATTCCAAGTGCAATTAGGTCTAAGATATATCTTTAACTAATATTTCTTTGCAATCTTGAAGATCCCGCTCCATATTTGGTGCGGGATTTTTTTATTCAATTTTATTAAGACAAAAGACATGGATTTATCGTTAAAAGGCAAAAATGCCTTGGTTTGTGGAAGCACACAAGGAATAGGATGGGCTACCGCCGTAGAACTGGCAAAAATGGGAGCAAATGTAATTCTCATAGCCAGAAATGAAAATAAACTAAAGGAATGTTTGGGTAATCTTCCTACACCTGCCGAACAAACACACAGCTATCTGGCCGCTGATTTTGAAAAAACAGATGAGGTCAAAAACGAGGCACAGCTTTTAATAGATAAAGGAATTGACATTCATATCCTAATAAACAATACTGGCGGACCAAGTGGTGGAAACATTATAGAAGAGTCTACGGAAAAGTTCTTGGCAGTTTTCAATCAACATCTAATTATCAATCATCTACTGGCTCAATTGTTTTTCCCTGGTATGAAAAAAACAAATTTTGGGAGGATTGTAAATATCATTTCGGTTTCTGTTAAGCAACCTCTTGTAGGATTGGGTGTGTCCAATACCATAAGATGGTCTGTGGCATCATGGGCCAAAACCTTGTCCAAAGAAATCGCCAAACATGGCATCACGGTAAACAACGTTCTACCTGGATATACCCTAACTGGCAGACTTGACCAAGTGCTGGACCAAAAGGCCAAACAAACAACCCAACAAAGAACTGAGATAGAAAAGGCCATATTGGAAAACATTCCTACTGGCAGATTCGCTACACCAGAAGAAGTAGCGGCGGCAGCGGCATTTTTATGCTCACCTATAGCTGGTTCTATCAACGGTATAAACTTACCGGTAGATGGTGGTCTTTCTATGAGCCTCTGAAATTTAACGGTATTTGTACCGCCAAAAAACTAATTTGTACTAAATTGCGTTCAGTTTAAATAAACAAACCTTTAATATTTTATGAGAAAACTTATTGTACTTGCTTTATCAGTAATGTCATTAGGTGCATTTGCACAAGGAATCAAAACCCCAGCTCCTAGTCCAGGACAAACCATCAAACAAGATTTTGCACTTTCGAGCATAGAAGTAAATTACTCGAGACCAGCCGCAAAGGGAAGAAAAATTTTTGGTGACCTCGTTCCTTTCGGAAAAATGTGGAGAACAGGAGCAAACTCACAAACCTTAATTACTTTCGGTGAAGATGTAACTGTTGGTGGTAAACCAGTAAAAGCAGGCAAATACTCTTTATTGTCTATCCCTGGTAAATCAGAGTGGGAAATCATTTTAGCCAAGCCAGAAACCAGTGTATTTAATTACAAAGCTGAAAACGAAGTAACCAGGTTTAAAGCTACGGCCACTACCCTTCCGATGAATGTAGAAAGCTTTATGATCTTGTTTGGAGCACAGACTTCGAGCAGTGTAAATATGAGTATAATTTGGGAAAACACTGAAGTTGAGTTTCCAATTGTAGCCGACATCGATGCCAAAATAATGGCCGACATTGACAAAGCGATGAATGTTGACAGCAAACCATATTTTGCAGCAGCGTCATACTATTTTGATAATGGCAAAGACCTTACAAAAGCACTTGCATGGGCCAACAGAGCTGTAGATGCTCAGCCAGATGCTTACTGGGTGGTTCACTTGAAAGCCAAAATACAAGCGAAATCAGGTGACAAAGCTGGTGCCATAGCTACTGCTAAAAAATCTTTAGAAATGGCAACAAAAGGAAACAATCCTGACTATGTAGCACTAAACGAGAAGCTTATAAAATCTCTTAACTAAGATTTATAATTTATTAGCAACAAAAAGAGAACGCCAGCAGCGTTCTCTTTTTATTTAATCGGAATTACGATGATCGCTTTGGTACCAAGCGGTTGTTGATTATTGTCAAACATGTCTTCAAACCCCATCACAATCTCCTTATTTATATTTTTGGCAAAATTCTGAAGTCTCTCTTTGGTTAGTTTCAAACCAATGGATTTCTGTTTCGAAACCTTATTGTCCTTTATTTCTTGTGCTTTTTGTCTTCCAATACCGTTGTCTACGATCTCGAAAGCAATGAGGTCTTTTGACTTTCTAGAGATGTTTATTTTGAGGGTTTTGTCACCTACTTTATTCGAAAGGCCGTGCCAAATGGCGTTTTCAATAAAGGGCTGCAGTATCATGGAAGGAATTTTTATCAACTCAGTATCAATATTTTCTCCGACTATAACCTCGTAATTTATTTTTTCAGAAAATCTGATACTTTCTATATTTACATACAAGTCCATTGTTTCCAGTTCTTCTTTAAGCGTTATTTCCTTTTCCCGCGAGTTGGAGAGTATGGTCCGAATCAATTTTGAAAATTTATTGAGATAATAAACTGCATTTTCCTTCTCGTTATTGATGATATACAATTTAATAGAATTCAAAGAATTGAATAAAAAATGTGGATTCATTTGCGAACGCATCATTTGCTGTTCCAGCATCAACATCTTCTTTTCATTTTTTAGCTGATATTGCCTGTACCAGATAAATAACAGACCAGCAAGAAGAAACAACAAACCACCCGAAAAAATCATAATTCTTTGATTTTCAAAAAGTTTGTACTTCACAAGTTCGTTTTCCTTTTGAAGAAGTGCAATGTGATTTTCTTTCTTTTCATTGTCATACTTTACAATCAGCTCGGCGGTATACCGGAGGTTATCTTCATTCAGAATTTTTTCATTGAATTCCTGCTTCTTTTTAAGGTTTTCAAGAGCCTTGGAATAGTCGCCTTTAGACTCGTACAAGTATGCCAAATGAGCATAGGCCTGAGACGTGGAAGAATTAAAGCTATTTGATATTGTGATACTTAGACCATCTTGAAGATAATGCAGAGCGTTGTCATAATCCTTGAGAATACTGTAAGCCCAGCCCGAGTTTATTTTGGCCATAGCGATATAATATTTATCACCAAGTTTCTCTGCCTCCGAAATGGTCGGCAAAATTTTCATCAAACCTTCGCGAGGTTTGTTCTGCTTTATAAGAATCTGCCCGATAGAATTCTGACAAATAATTTTACCCAAATCAGATTTTATTTGATTGTTGTAATCGAGCGAACGTTTATAATTTGCGAGAGCCTCGTCTAACTTATTTTGTTCTTCTTTGATAATACCTAGGTTCTGATAGTTGATAGCCAGCCCAAGTTTATTACCCAACGTTTCTTCTATTTTGAGAGACTTCACAAATTGCTGTTCAGCCAAATCATATTGCTTTAGCACCAAATAAATATTGCCAATGCTATTGAGCGAAACAGCAGTGCTCCTTAATATACTCTCCGATTTATTCTTGATTTTTTCCGAAATACTCAAGGCCTGTTTGTGAAAATCCAATGCCAACCTCACTTCGTCGAGCCTGCGATAGGATACGCCGAGCATATTTAAGCTATTTACGATAGACTCTGAGTCTTTTATCTCCTCTGCGAGTTTTAGAGCTCTCAGGTGCAGCCTGATGGACTCTTGATACCTTGAAGTATTTCTGGCCAACACACCCAGAGCATTTATACCAAACACTTTCCCCAAGCCAAAGTCTTCCACCTCAGATAGCTTTTTCATCGCAACAGAATCTTTTTTGAAGTCAGCAAAAGCTTGGTCAATTTGTATCAAATCCAGTTTTGGTCGCTTTTTAAGACCGACGATGATCTCCTCGATTTTTTGCTGACCAAAAGATGCAATACCAAAAAAAATAAAAAAAACAATTAGCGATTTCTTCATTTATTTATCCAAAAATAGGCTTTTTTTAGTTCGAGAAACCGGAATTTGTTTACCGTTGGTTAAAACCAAATATCCCTCATTTTTTTGATACTCTCGTACTTTATTGAGATTGACCACGAAAGAGTTGTGCACCCGATAAAAAATAGTTTTGGGAAGTTTTTCCTCAATATTCTTCAGTATTTGGGTCAAAAAAAGTTTCTGCCCATTTTCTAAATAGACATTGCAATAATTGCCATCACTCTCACAGAATAAAATTTCGTTTGGCTCTAAAAAATATATCTTTCCGTCGCAGCTGATATTAACCTTACGAGATCCCATTGATTGCAACGAATTGATATTCAATAACATATCCTCAAGAATATCTTTAATATTTATAGAATTCTTGTGTGCACGAATTTTCTCTATTGCCTTTATGAGATCATCAGAATCAATTGGTTTCAAAAGATAATCCAGAGCTTGCAGTTTTAGAGCCTGAATACCGTATTGATCATAAGCTGTGGTAATAATTACGGAAAATTCACGTTGAGGAAAGAATTCTAAAAAGCGAAATCCATCCATTTGAGGCATGTCAATGTCAAGGAAAATGCAATCGATGGCGTTGTTCAGAATAAATTCTTTGGCATCAAAAGGGTTGGTAAATGTAGCTAATACATGAACATTAGGGCAGAAACTTTTGAGCTCCCACTCTAAACTTTGAATCGCCTTTGACTCGTCGTCTAAAATTATAACTTTTAACATAATGGTATGAATGTCAGCATAAATATAGTAAATTCAAAATCGTTAGGGTCTATTAATGTATAAACAGCATTTATTTCACAACAATCTGTCGGTCTATTTGTATAAATAGACAAATAGGTTGCTATTTTTATAAAAATATCTGAAGGTTATGAAATATTTTGGAATCGTCGGTAGTGTATTTTTGGTGGCTTTATCCTTAATTTCTGGTTGTAAAAACAATGAAGTGGACCTCGAATCCGCCAGTTCATTTGACAATATTCAAACCGAAATTTTAAACAAATCCTGTGCAATTTCTGGATGCCATTCAAGTGAAACAGATGGCACTTTTCCACAACATGGATTAATTTTATCCGAGGGAAAGGCTTATGCTAATTTGGTGAATGCGATTTCGAAAAACCCAACCGCTAAGGAGGAAAATGTAAAGAGGGTGATGCCTTTTGACGCTGAAAACAGTTTACTGTATCAAAAGTTACTCTTCGAAACATCTCATAAAAGCAATAAAAACTTTGGCAGCATTATGCCAGTTGGCAAAGATATGCTTTACAAAGGACAGATAGAGTATATCAGAAGATGGATAGAAGCAGGTGCTCCGAATACAGGCAATGTGGCAGATGTGAGCTTGTTGAGTGACACTACCCCTGTTTTGAAAAAATTTGATCCACTAGCTGCACCAATAGACGGACAAGGGTATCAGGTAAAGCTGGTTCCATTTGAGATTTATCCATATTTTGAAAGGGAGATTTTTGTTCATAAATCACTAAATAATCCCGAGCGAATCTTTGTCAATAAATTTCAATTAAAAATGCACCCAGGTAGTCATCATTTTATTTTGTACGGCTTTAGAAATAATCAAAGTGTGCCCCCTTTAAATGAAATCAGAGACTTGAGAAATAAAGACCAATCCTTTAATTATACCACTTTACAACAAATCGGCAACCATGTTTTCTACTTTGGTGGTAGCGAAAGTAACCTGACTTTTAATTTCCCAGAGGGAACTGCCGTGGAATTACCCGCCAACATGACTTTTGATGTAAACTCCCACTATTTCAACAAGGGTGCCAAGTCCTACAATGGTGAAGTTTATATGAATCTATATACGGTGGCTAAAGAAAAAGTAAAAAAGACATTGAAAGTGCTGGATTTAGGAAATACCACATTTGCTCTCCCTCCTAAAAAAATAACCACTGTTACGAAAGACTTCAAATTTGACAAAAACGTCAGAATCGTGACCCTTATTTCACACACGCACAAACTGGGTGAGAAATTTGAAATTCTAATAAAGGGCGGCACCAGAAATGGAGAAATAATATATTCATCTACCAACTGGGAACATCCAGCCAAGATAGATTTTGCTAGTCCAATTTTACTCAAAGCAGGTGAAGGTTTAACCTCCAGAATCACCTACAACAATTACACTGACCAAACCATCAGATTTGGATTTACCTCTGAAGACGAAATGGGAATTATTTTTGGGTATTATTATGAAGAGTAGGGCTGGTTGACTGGTTATTGGTGAATTAGTAACACGGACACTGAGCGGTCTCGAAGTGTGGTTACTAGTTACTGGTTACTCGAAAGGTAAATTGTATTTTGAAGTTCAGTATCTTAAAAAGAAGGCACAAAAAAAGGAGCGATTCGCTCCTTTTCTGTTTTCCATTATTTTTTCTTTCTATGAACCTTGATCATATCGGCATCGGCCAATATTCTACCACAGTGCTCACAAATGATGATTTTCTGCTTATCCATAATGTCAGCCTGTCTTTGCGGCGGAACCACGTTGAAACAGCCTCCACATGCACCTCTATCTACAGCCACAACCGCCAAGCCATTCTTAGCACCGCCTCTGATTCTAACATAAGCTTTCAACAATCTCTCCTCTACTTTCTTCGATTGCTTCTCAGATTGCTTGATTAACTTCTCTTCTTCCTCTTGGCTATCAGCAACCAACTTATCAAGCTCCTGACGTTTTTGGTCTAAAACCTCCGATCTTTTGTCTTTCGAAGCGTTAGTATCTTCTATTTCCTTGTCTTTAACACTTATTTTGTATTCCGCCTCTCTGATTCTTTTCTCTGACAGCTGAATCTCAAGCTCTTGCAATTCCAATTCTTTAGAGATGGCATCAAACTCACGGTTGTTACGCACGTTCATTTGCTGATCTTTGTACTTGGTTATAAGCTTTTCGGCATCTTTTTTATTGTGAACATGACGCTCTATTTCCTCTCTAAGGGTGGTTATTTCCGCCTGAAATTTCGTAATTCTGGTTTCGATACCAATCACTTCGTCCTCAAGGTCTTTAACTTCTTCAGGTAAATCTCCACGAAGTTTTCTCAATTGATCTAGTCTTGAATCAATTTCTTGTAATTCCAAAAGTGTAACCAGCTTGTCTGCTATTGTAATCTCCATATACTTATGAATGTAAAAAGAACACCTCTTTTAATGATAATATTTAATTGGATTCGTATCTATTTCCGATAAATAGGACGCAAAATTAGTAAATTTTTTTGAAATTATTTCTACAATTAAATCTTTTGTGTATACTTCGCTCTCAAAATGTCCAATATCGGCTATCATTATCTGGTTTTCGGCATCAAAAAACTCATGATACTTGTAATCGGCCGTTACAAACGCATCGGCACCTGCATATTTGGCATCTAGTAATAGGAAACTCCCAACTCCACCGCAGACAGCCACTTTCTTGATTTTCTCAGCTTTGGTCTCGGTAAATCTTATTACTTTAAGATTCATAGCCTCCTTCAGGTAAGCCAAAAAATCATTCGGATTCATGGCCTCCGGCAATGTACCCACGGCACCAGAGCCTACATCTTGATTGTGGTTTTCTATTTTATGCAAATAATAGGCTACCTCCTCGTACATGTGATTTTTACGCATGGCCTCGAGTATCTTCCCTTTCAAAAAAGAAGGAAAAACTACCTCCAAACGGTTTTCCTCCACTTCTTCATACTTATTGTTTTGACCAATCACTGGAACAGCTGCTGAATTGGGCTTAAAACTCCCTATTCCGGCAGATTTGAAACTGCAATTAGAATAATTACCGATTTCGCCAGCACCTGCCGCATAAAGAGCGTTTTGAAGCTTTGGGGTGTTTTCGAGAGGACAAAAAACCGTAAGTTTCATCAGAGTATCTGACTTCGGTTTCAGAATACTTACATCTTGAAGATTCAGCTTCTCGGCAATTTTGAAATTAACGCCATTCGTTATATTATCCAAATTGGTATGAATGGCATAAATAGCAATATCATTTTTGATAGCCTTAATAACCGACTTTTCAATGTAGTTTTTGCCATTTAATTTTTTCAAGCCCCTGAAAATCAATGGATGATGGGCTATAATCATATTGCATTTTTTGGCAATAGCCTCCTCAATCACTTCCAAAGTCACATCCAAACTCACCAAAACATTGGTAATTTCAGCATTGGCATCACCCACAATTAGCCCGCAATTGTCATAATCTTCCTGATAATTCAGCGGAGCTATCTTTTCTAAATAATCTGTTAGTTCTTTTATTGTCATTTTTGAAAATCTGTAAATCAACAACCTTCTTCTGTTAACTGCTAAATATATCCACTTTTCATACGAACAAAGACTAAAGCCTTCATTCATCTAGTTAAGTGAACTTATAATATTTCTTCAAAAATTAATCCAGTCAAATTGTTGTCATGATAAATATAATAGAATTCATCTTCTCTATCTTTCACATCTGCAAAGCAAAAAATATCAGTTTTTGAAGTTTCTGGAATTTTGAAAATTGTCGACTCATTCATTACTCTTTCTTTGTGAAAAGCATATTTCAGTATTCTTCCTTTTGTTCCATCAGAATAATAGTCCCATTTAGTTTCTTCATAATTTAAAGCATTCATACACTCCATAACATTGAGTAAATATAAATCATCTCCACGCTCTACTTTAATTGGAATAACCTCCCCACTCATTTCAAACACTATCCTACATAATTCCAAAGTTCTTTCATCAAATGAAAGACAGCCAACCCCTCCGTCGTAGAAGTCTTTATTATTTACCTTTGGATTATACACATAGAATTCTATATTTTGAAAATCAGTTTTCTTTGTTTCACAATCAAACCTAAACCTATCTAAAGTAATTTTTGAATGATCGGATGGTTGAACCAATTGAACATTATTTGAATCTGTTCTAATCTTATAAATTTTCATTTGATATAATAAATATATGTTCCCGCTTTATCCCCTTATGAATGCTTAAATCTGTATATCAGCAAATAAGAATATGAACTTGTAGATAATTTTAACCAAATATTATTTTTGTCGAACAATCTGAGTTTGAAATATAAACAGCTCTTCGACATCTTCCCGATGTCGAAGCGAGATAGGGAGGATTTCCAATCCGACTTTATAGTTTCGCCAATTCAATCTCACCTTTCCGTGTCCCGTAATAATCACCACAGCTACTATTTAAATATTCTTCTTCGTTATTAACAATTCCTGCCCTCACTGGATTCATATGAATATAGTGTAATTTTGTCGTAAAAAATTCCTCCGAGTAAATCTGCTCACCATGATAGCCTTCTCAGCTCTACGATGGTTCCACCATCGTTGTGGTGAGATGCAAGTTTTACTTGCTAAATTACCACTCATTAATTTCAGCCATCCAATTAGAATTCATAGGATTAACAATTGGATTGCTCATTAAAGTTACTCCATCAAAAACTCCAGCTCTACGATGGTTCCACCATCGTTGTGGTGAGATGCAAGTTTTACTTGCTAAATTACCACTCATTAATTTCAGCCATCCAATTAGAATTCATAGGACTAACAATTGGATTGCTCAGCTCTACGATGGTTCCACCATCGTTGTGGTGAGATGCAAGTTTTACTTGCTAAATTACCAAGATATATGTCTAATAATTTTTTGCATCCTATTTTAAATGTTCAGGTCTTTCATGTAACCCATCAATAAACTCTTCGAAATAATCTGCAATTATTACAAATTGATCTTCTGGTAGATGATCAGTCCATCTATTTATTAAAACTTTACCAAATGTTTCTTCATCAAAACTTAAACAAAAATGCCATCCACCTTCATCGTATCCAAAAGGAATTTTGTTACCCCAGCCTGAATCTTTAAACTCGGTAGTTAGTTTATAAATAGAATTAAAATTATCAAAAGCTGCTAGTATCCATTCATTGCCATTTTTGTCAATATAATAATCTTGCTCAATACTTAATCCTGAATAATTTATTAATATCTGCCTTAGTAAAAAAGGTAGTTCAAAACCTATAAGTTTATCTAATAAATCAAGGCTTTTCTCGCCTATTCGTTTTCTAATTTGAAATTGTCTCATAAAATTAAATTTAATAACCCTGCTGTGCTTAATCCCCTGCTTTGCGAAGGCTATTGCCTTCGTACTGGTGTATATCGGTCTTTGACCGAAGTGATACTTTGTTCATTTTGCAATTAATTTATTTCAAGTATATTATCTGCGGCTAAAAGCCGCAATTCGCACGTACGAAGGCGATAGCCTTCGTACAGCTTTAGAATCACTTCAAAAGCCTATATATCAACAAAGTACTACGCTTAATCAATTTTGGATATTCTTTGATATTCATCGTTTCGGTGGGTGTGTGTGCACCTGAACCTGAAGCTCCTAAGCCATCGAGACAGTCCAAATAATCAGCCACATAACTGATATCTCCAGCTCCTCTTGAGCCTGGGTCACCTTCTTTAACTGCTCCCATGCCTAGGTCTAGGCTAACTTTGCTGAGCACTTTCATGATATTTCTATTGCCTTCGGTTGGAGGCATGGAAGGTATACCATCTTTGAATCTAATTTGAGCAGAGGTTTGATTCAGGTTTCTTTTTACAATCTCCTGCATTTTTTGTCTAGCTACAATCTTCTGATTTTCAGTAAGAAATCGTAAATCTCCTGTCACTATCGTGCGTTTAGCTATAATATTAGTTTTGCCCAAAGAAATGCCTTTAGCTTCGGTTTCGTCATAATTCACAAACGAACCTCCTACTATTTGGCCGGGATTGAAGGTCAAATATTTTTCCTTGCCCAAAGTTTCCCTGAATTCATTTAGAATACGTGAAGCTTCGTAAATAGAACCATAACCTGCACCTTCACTAAAAATGCCTGAGGAATGGGCTTGTTTGCCGGTAACTATAAGCGTCCATCCGCTTGCTCCTCTCCTAGCCGTGGTGGCTATACCAAAGCCAGCGGTGGTTTCATAGCCCAAGGCTACATCGCAAGCTTTGGCTCTTTCTATAAAGTCTGCTCTCGATATCGAAGTCGGCTTTCCGGACTCTTCTTCATCTCCTGTAAAATATACGGTTATGTGTCTGTCTTCGAGTAAATTCAGCTGGTTTAGAGCTTTTAAGGAAGCCAAAATCATCACATCGCCACCTTTCATATCGTTTACGCCTTGACCTGAAGCCGTGGAATCATTCACAATCGTAAAAGGCGAAAACTCCATTGATTTCTCAAAAACGGTATCCAAATGGCCTATCAAGAAGAGTTTTTTACCCCTGTTGCCTTTTCTTGTGGCCACAAAGTGGCCCGCTCTGTTCATGGAATCAGGCAAAGAAACCCACTCGGTTTGAAAGCCAATTTTGTCAAATTCTCTTTTGAAAATATCTCCTACTAACCTTACGCCTTCTTTGTTGAGCGTACCAGAATTGATATTGACGACTTCTTCTAATAATTTAAAGGTTTCGGCATAATTGGCCTCCACCAATTTTATCAGGTCAGCTTCGGTTTTATCTATTTTCTGAGAAAATGATGAAAATGCAATAAATATTAATAGTAATGAACTCGTGAAAGTTTTCATTTTGAAGTGTTATTTAAAACAATAGAATCTTTATTGATGAGTATTTTTTTATCCTTATAAAGCACGCCTATGGCCTTTTTGAAGCTCTTTTTGCTCATTTCGAGCACCTCTTGAATTTCTATTGGGTCGGAGCTGTCGCTGAGATTAAGTACACCACCCGATGCTTCTAGTTTTTCAAGAATGGTCTTTTGGTTAGGCTCCAATGTTTTAAGAAAACCCAGTGGTTGTAGCGAAATATCAATCTTACCTTCCTCTCTGATAAGTTTTACGTAACCTTTGGTGGTGTCACCCCATGCCAATCTTCGGAAGGTTTCATTTTCATAAACCAAGCCTTTGTAGAGATTATTTATGACTACGTTATGCCCCAGCTCAGTTTTTTCAAAAACCAACAAATCAACTTCTTGACCTTCATCCAAATCGACTCCATCGAGGTTTTTGAAATATTTATTGATTTTGGCTGATGCTACTAATCTGTCGGTTTGCTCATCGAGGTAGAGGTAAACAGGCACCCACTGACCTTTTTGTAGTTTATGATTTTGTTCTTTGAAAGGCACAAATAAATCTTTCTCTAAGCCCCAGTCAAGAAAAGCTCCAAATTGCGTGGCCGCCACCACTTCCAAAATAGCAAATTGATTGAGCAAAATGAGCGGTTTGAGTGTTGTGGCTATCAGCCTATCTTCTGAGTCTCTGTAAATAAAGACCTCAATAGATTCTCCTATTTGAGTGTTTTCAGGGATGTATTTGTGAGGCAAAAGCACATCGTTACCCTCTTCATCGCCCAAATACATGCCGACGCTTGTAC
Source organism: Leadbetterella sp. (assembly GCA_035299025.1). Classification (GTDB taxonomy): domain Bacteria; phylum Bacteroidota; class Bacteroidia; order Cytophagales; family Spirosomataceae; genus Leadbetterella. The sequence continues at coordinate 132,584 of DATGXK010000007.1, read as the reverse complement.
CTCTTAATATCTGTAATGTATTGTATTTTCCTACTTCCATATTTTTTGTATTCAATGCTAAAAGTACAAAAAAAAGAGGACAGAGCCTTAATAATGGCTGATTTGCGGCTAAACTATTTAAATAATATCAGTAGAGCTCCTAAAAAGGTTATGGCCATTACGAGCTTTCTAAAATGTGCATCGTTGACTTTTCCCACGAGTTTTAGGCCTATGTAGAAACCTATCATTAATGCAGGTAGAACAATAAGGTCAAGCAATAAAGTTTGTGTTGTAATGTTGTTCCAAAAAATAATTTGAAAAGGCAATTTGAAAAAATTTATAACCAAAAATATCCAAGCCGCCGTACCTATAAATGTGTTTTTGTCCAGTTTTAAAGCCAAAAAGTAAATATTTGAAATAGCCCCAGCCAAATTGCCCATCATAGTTACAAAGCCTGCCAATAGGCCCATACCTGTACTAAACCACAGTTTCGAAGGAAAACTAGTATTCTTCGATCTTTCGGAATAAACCATAATGATAACTGTTAACACGATTATTACAGATATCACTCTCTTAAAAAGCTGCTCATCAATTCCTTTCCCAAACCAAACACCACATAAAACACCTATAATCATGGCTGGAATGAGTTTCCAGAAATATTTCCATTCTACATGTCTTTTGTAAATAATGACCGCCAAAATATCGGCAAAGCATAAAAGTGGCAAAATAACTCCAGTAGAAGCTTTGCCACCAAAAACAACGGCCATCAACAGCACATTGAGTACGTCCAAGCCTTTGATACCAGCTTTAGAAAAGCCAATAATAAAGGCAGCCAAGACCATAAAAACCCATTGTAAAATAGAGAAATCTAGATTCATAATTAAGGGTTAAAAAAATAGCCACTCAAAACTGAGCGGCTATCTTTAATTCAAAAGCAAAATTTACTTACTTTTCGAAACGAGTACCATATTTTGATTAAACGCTAAAGTCGAATTTGAAACCTTAACAGATTTTTCTGAAACCACTTTTGGTATAACTATTTCGATTGGTTTTGGAATTGATACCGAACCAGTTTTTTTCACTGCAATGTAAGGAGCAATAACCAAAGAAACGATAGACATCAACTTGATCAAAATATTCATTGAAGGACCTGAAGTATCTTTGAACGGATCACCCACTGTATCACCAGTAACGGCTGCTTTGTGAGGCTCTGAACCTTTCTTGTATGTTTTTCCGTCGATCAATACACCTTTCTCAAAAGATTTCTTAGCATTGTCCCAAGCTCCACCTGCATTTGATTGGAAAATCCCCATCAAAACACCTGAAACCGTAACACCCGCCAACAAACCTCCAAGGATTTCAGCAGAACTTGTAGTTTCGAAAACTCCTTTAAAACCAAAACCTACCAAAACAGGCACCAAAAGAGCAATAGCTCCTGGCAATACCATCTGCTTGATAGAGGCTGTTGTAGAAATCTCAACACACTTCTCATACTCTGGCTGAGCTTTGTATTCCATAATACCCGGAATTTCTCTAAACTGACGACGAACTTCATTTACCATTTCCATAGCAGCTTTACCAACCGCAGAAATACACAATGCACTGAAAATAAATGGAATCATACCTCCCACAAACAAGCCCGCTAAAACAGGAGCTTTGTAAATATCGATGGCCGAAATTCCTGAAATACCAACGAAAGCTGCAAACAAAGCCAATGAAGTAAGAGCGGCAGAAGCAATAGCAAAGCCTTTACCAGTAGCAGCGGTAGTGTTACCGACAGCATCTAAATTGTCAGTTCTTTCACGAACCTCTGGCGGCAATTGTGACATCTCCGCTATACCACCTGCGTTATCAGCAATTGGACCGAAAGCATCTATCGCCAACTGCATAGCCGTAGTGGCCATCATACCCGCAGCTGCTACAGAAACACCGTAAATACCTGCAAAAGCATAAGAGAAAATAATTCCGGCAGCGAGAACAATTATAGGTAGTACTGTAGATTCCATACCTACAGCTAAACCTCCGATAATATTGGTAGCATGACCAGTACCTGATTTTTGAACGATAGAATCAACAGGTCTTTTGCCCATGGCAGTGTAATATTCAGTAATGATTGACATCAAAGTACCTACTACCAAACCAACCACAATGGCATAAAATACGTCCATTGAACTAAATTCAAATCCTCTCAGGTTAAGTGTTTCAGGCAATATTTCTTTCACCAAGAAATAAGAAGCAACCAATGTGATAGCTATTGACAACCAGTTACCAAGGTTCAGGGCGTTCTGAACTGAATCTGTTTCGTTTTTCACTCTTACAAAAAACGTACTCACCATAGAGGCCAACAAACCTACACCAGCAATAAGCATCGGCAACAATACTGGTGAGAAACCACCATAATTATCTGTAACGCTGATTTCTTGTCCCAAAACCATTGTAGCCAAAATAGTAGCCACATAAGAACCGAACAAGTCAGCACCCATACCTGCTACGTCACCCACGTTATCACCTACGTTGTCAGCAATAGTGGCTGGGTTTCTTACGTCATCTTCTGGAATTCCTGCCTCTACTTTTCCTACCAAGTCGGCACCAACGTCAGCAGCTTTGGTGTAAATACCACCACCGACACGAGCAAAAAGAGCAATTGACTCAGCACCTAAAGAGAAACCAGCCAAAACTTCGATGGCTTGTCTCATGCCTTCAGAAGTCAATCCTTGGCCTTGAGCGAAAATATTATAAAATGCGATGAACAATCCGCCTAATCCAAGAATGGCCAAACCAGCAACTCCCATACCCATAACCGCACCACCTGTAAAAGATACGTTTAAGGCTTTGGCCAAAGAAGTACGAGCCGCATGAGCTGTTCTTACGTTCGCTTTGGTAGCTACTTTCATACCTACATATCCTGCAAACGCAGAAAAGATAGCTCCTATCAAAAATGCAACTGCAATTATTGGAGAAGAATGTATTGGATTTTCAGGAGTGCCCTTGTCCATGCCCAACCATGCCAAAACTATGGCGGTAGGAATTGCGAACATAGCTAAAACTTTCCACTCAGCCTTTAAGAAAGCTATGGCACCATCTGCAATATAGCCAGATAGTCTCTGCATGTTTTCATCTCCGGCTTCTTGGCGAGACACCCAGTTGAATTTCCAAGCGGTGTACAACAATCCAATAATACCGAATAATGGAACCAAATAAACAATTGAATTCATATAAAAACGGTTTAAATTAAGAATTTTAAATAAAAAAATTTGGCAAATTTAAGACGAGATGGACACATTAAACAATTAAAACACAATTAATTCTTAAAAAATAAAAATTTATTGCCAACCAATTGGACTAAAGGAAGATTTAGAAGCAATTTCCGATTTGGGCTCTAAAAACGTTTCCTTTTTCAGCCACGAATCCGGGATTGAGCAAGATACTTTCTGTGGCTTGATAAAGCAAATTTGAAACCGGCTGTATAGCCTGTGTGGATTGCAAATGCTTCGAAAAAATACTCTGGCTTGAATTCGGCATTACTACGCCTGTTAGTGACTGATCTTGGACTGCTTTGGTAAATGCAAACTCTGTAGGAGGTGGAACCGGGCAATTCCAATTTTGATAACATGTGGCAGTAATACTCAGGTTTTCCTTGAGATTTCGAATAATTATGCCTGCGTTAGCCTCTCCAGTACTCCACAAAACTGGTCCATTGCAGCCTACAGCAATGAGCACATAATCTACCGAATCACATATACTGGCTGGAGAAGAATGAGGTGCAGTGGCTGAAATCTGATAACTAAATGGTTGATTATTTTGATTCATACCATTTACCGAAAACTGATTTTGGGTGTTTCTTGTAAAATAAATTTGGGTTGAATTGGCTATTTCTTCGGCTTGTGTGACAGTAATTGAAACATTTTCAAACGGAAATCCAAAAATCTCTGGGGTTTCTTTTACTTTAAACTCCGCCCTCTTTCTTGGAGACGGACACATACCAGTGCATTGGCTTTGGGCATAGAAGTAATTGGAGCCAATTGGCAGATTATTTACCACCATTTTATTGTTGGCAGATAACTTATTTCCACCAAATGGGGCATCCCACCATGTGATATTTTCAGTAGCCAAATGTGAATTGGTGTAAACCTTAACCCCAAAACCAGAGACGCATAGTGGATCTAGAAGTGAGTTGTCCACAGGCAATAACTTCCAAACACCATTAGGGGTTTCACCTACCAATCCGGAAAATGAGCTTTGTGGTGAAAAATTACCAGAAACAGGCGTAATACCAAGGGACGGAGCATTGTTTTTAAAAACCATGGTCACCACACCGCTCGAGACCGTCCCGCGTGCATAGGTTCCTTCTGCTACAAGTTGCAGAATTTGACCCGTAGGGGCTTGGAGACTAAAACCTACCTCCTCGTTGAATGGCACACTTCCACCATCTGCAGTACCACATGAACTTGCACCCCCACCATCTTTTTTTTGCCAAACCACCGTAACCTCTAGAGAGTCTATCAAACCAACTGCATTGGCAAAAGACACGGTTATATCCTGCCCCGACTGCTCGAATCCATCAAAGCCCACTGTGGGTCCGGCATAGGTTTGCTGATAATATTCCGGAAAGTTACAACCAGAACCAGTAGCAACTAAGGTATCAAATTTAGCTGTACAATAATAGTCTTCCAGATTATTTACAGCCGGAATATCTGTTTTTAATGTATTATAAATCAGCGGTTTTGATTCAAATGTCTTTTGACAAGAGCCCTTGCTAACGGTGACTTTGTAAACTCCGTCCAATGTGGCAGTAAATAGACTATCATAGTCTGGCAATATTACCTCATTTCTTTTCCAAGAATAGGTAGCTCCGGGTATGTTTGGTATCGAAATACCAACAGAATCGCCTACACAGAAATATCTACTTGGAGAAATGCTCAAATCAAGGTTGGCAATATTTTCGGCTACGCACGAAACTGCATTTAATAAATTTACCCTTCCAGCTCCCAGTTTATTAATATAATTGGGATTTATGCCAGAGATATCATCCGAGGTGCTTTTGAGTACCCGTTCCAACTCTGCCATACTCAATGTAGGAAAACAGGACCAAATATAGGCCAAGCAAGACGAAACCAATGGAGTGGCCATTGAAGTACCATTAAAAGAGGCATATAAATTAAATGGGATGGTACTCAAAATACCTCTGCCCGGAGCTGAAATATCTACAGTACTCCCATAAGTACTAAAAGAGCTTTTTGCATCTGAATTATCCAAACTTGCCACAGAAATTACATGGTCATAAGCTGCAGGGTAACTTAATTCTTCATTGTTATCATTACCCGCTGCGGCTACCACCATCACTCCATTGTTGTAAGCATAATTAATGACATCCTGTTCGGCTTGTGAAAAACCCGGACCTCCCCAAGACAAACTCACTATTTTGGCTCCATTGTCCACTGCCCAAGTAATACCCTCAAACCCATACCATATAGAATTGGGATTTGCTCCATCGGGAGTGGCTTTTACCGGAATTATTTTTACCTTATTGTTACCTGCAGAGGCTATACCCATATTGTTATTAGTAACGGCCGAGACTATTCCGGCCACATGCGTACCATGCGAGAAATTGGCGTTGGGTGGATTGGGGTCGTTGTCGTTTGCCTCCGACATATCTTTACCTGGCAACATGTTGGCTGCCAAATCTAGGTGATTGGTTTGCACTGCATTGTCTATCACAGCCACTTTCACTGTGTTTCCTCCGGGATTTACATCCCAAGCCTCCGGTGCTTTCACTTTATTCAAGTACCATTGTGAAGCAAAATCAGTATCATTTGGGGTGCTGATTATCTGCCGTATTCTCACTTTCTCTACATACTCATAATAGCCGTCCTGCTTGAGTTTGTCGATTATATCATCCAACTTATCCGATTCTTTGAGTTTTAGTCTGATAATATTGTTTAAATCCTTATTTTTGACATTTGAAAACGGCTTTTCGACCTTACTAATATTGGCTGAAGCCACTGTATTGGTAAGAAAAGGTGCTTCTCTAACAACATTGAGTGTTTTGGTGGTGGCTATAAATTTCCCCGAAAATTGCGGCTTTACCTTAATATAGAGTTCTCCCTCGGCGAATTCATCTACTCTTGATTGAGAAAACCCAGCGACACTTGCCAAAAAAATATATAATAACCCTAAATGAAATTTCATTCTAACAAAATTATTCTTACAAACTTATGAAAAAAATGTGGCTCCTTGGTCTTCTTTTTTATTGTGTGGAAATAGTAATTGCACAACCGAAGGCCCAATCAAGCAGTGAAATTTTTGAAAATATACAAAAACTCAATACCCTCGGCAATGCCATGTATGTGGCGGCTCACCCCGACGACGAAAATACACTTTTAATAGCCTGGCTATCGAAACAAAAGAAAGTCAGAACTGCCTACATGGCTATGACGAGGGGCGATGGCGGCCAAAACCTTATCGGCTCAGAACAAGGAGAATACGTGGGCCTTCTAAGAACTCATGAGCTTCTAGAAGCCCGAAAAATAGATGGTGGTGAGCAGTACTTCTCTCGTGCGGTGGACTTTGGTTTTTCGAAACAAACCGAAGAAGCCTTGTCTACTTGGGGTAAAGAAAAAATCCTAGAAGACTTGGTTTATCAAATTCGCAAATTCAGACCGGATGTAATTATAAATCGTTTTCCGCCTGATGCCAGAGCTGGCCATGGGCACCACTCAGCATCTGCAGTTCTCTCTGCTGAGGCATTTGATGCAGCAGCAGACCCTACAAAATATCCAGAGCAGCTAAAGACCGTTAAAGCTTGGCAAGCCAAAAGATTGGTCTGGAATACTTTTAATAGAGGTTTTACAAACGCCGAACCTACCGAAGCACCTTTTATCAAACTTCCTTTGGCAGATTTCAACCCTCTTTTGGGCAAATCTTACTCTGAAATAGCCGCAGAAGCACGTAGCAAGCACCGAAGCCAAGGCTTTGGCTCGGCACCTACACGCAACGAACGTTACGATTTTGCAATTAATATCAAAGGTGAACCGGCCAAAGAAGACCTTTTTGATGGTATCGATATTTCGTGGAAAAGAGTGGAAGGTGGAGAAAAAATTGGGCAAAGTATCTCTGAAATCTTAAGTGGTTTCGACTTCAATAATCCGTCAAAAAGTACTAAAAAACTTATAGAAGTTTACAGAGCCATCGAAAACACGCCTGAAACAGTCTATAAAGCCAATAAATTGGCCGAATGTCTTGACCTAATTTTGGCTTGCAGCGGTATATATGTAGAGGCCAATGCATCCACTTACATGATTTCACCAGGTCAGAATTTAAAAATCTTTGCCACGGCCGTAAATCGCTCAAAAATTGATACTAAATTAGAAAGTCTAAGCATTTTTGGAGCATCAAAAAAAGACTCTACAATATCAAAAGCATTGACCTATAACAAAAGCTTTGATTTTGCTTTCGAGACAAAAATTCCTCAAAATGCCACTATTACGCAGCCCTATTGGCTTAAAGACAAACCCGAAAAAGGTATCTACAAAGTTACCGATGAGCAGTTTCGAGGTTTGCCTATGGCTCCTGACGCCCTCTGGGCAGAATTCAGTCTTAATTTAGAAGGAGAGATTCTGAAATACAGACACCCGGTAAAATACAAATATACCGAGCCATCGTCAGGAGAAATCTACAAATATCTAGAAATCAGGCCTGAAATAATGCTAAATCTCGTTCAAAAAGTCTACATCTTTGCCGATAATAAACCTAAAAAGGTAGGTGTAATGGTAAAAACCAATGTAGCCAACTCTAGTGCAAAGGTAAGTTTAAATCTCGCCAACGGCTGGAACTACGAACCAAAAGAAATAGAGGTGAGTTTCACAGAAAAAAACCAAGAAAAACCAGTTTTCTTTACCGTAACACCGCCATCGAGCAGTTCCGAAATAGAAATAAAAGCAGTAGCGTCCAACACAAACGGAACGTACTCAAAATCGCTAAAAACTGTAAAATACGACCACATACCCGAGCTGAACACCTTCCCAGAGGCTACTGCCAAAGCAAACAAAATAAACTTGCTGAAAAAAGGCCAGACCCTTGGCTACATAGCTGGTGCAGGTGACGAAGTACCTGAATCTCTGAAACAAATCGGCTACGATGTGGTAAATCTGAATGAAACAACCATAAAGGGTAACTTATCCAAATTCGACGCAATAATAGTGGGCGTAAGAGCCTACAATACCGAAGACTGGTTGGTAAACGCTCAAAATCTTCTTTTTGATTATGTAAACAATGGAGGTAATCTGATAGTCCAATACCAAACCCAAGCCTTTTACGGCACCGTAAAAACCAAAGAATTAGGTCCATTTCCAATCACAATAGGTAGAGGACGGGTGACAGAAGAAAACGCCGAGATGAAAGTATTAAAAAGTGCAGACCCCATACTGAACGCACCAAATAAAATAGAGTCAAAGGACTATGAAAATTGGGTTCAAGAACGAGGACTTTATTTCGCTGAGAAATGGTCTGACAAATACACCTCGGTTTACAGTATAAAAGACACCGGCGAAACCGAACAGGAAGGCTCATTGCTGTATACCAAATACGGAAAAGGCACCTATATCTTTACAGGCTTGTCGTTTTTTAGACAGCTTCCTGCTGGAGTTCCGGGGGCTTTCAGACTTATGGCCAATCTGATATCTTTTAACCAGAAATAATGAATTGGAGTAGAGAGTTTTCGCAAACTGAGATCTTTTTTTTGGTAAGTTTTGTCCTAATATATCTAATTTATTTTGGACGAATATTTTACATTTCAAGAAAACTCAAGACCTCAGCTGCGTCTTCATCTCTCAAATTCATCATCCGAAGCATATATTTGGGTCTCATGAGTTTGGCACTTTTGGGCCCAAATTTTGGCGTAACCGAGTTTGAAGCTCGCTCTGCCAGTAAAGACATCTATTTGGCATTCGACCTCTCCTTATCTATGAACGCCAACGATGTGGAGCCTTCAAGACTCGACAGGGCAAAAAGCGAAATCCTGAGCCTTATTGACCAATTTAAAACAGACAAATTTGGGATTGTGGTATTCAACTCGGAGGCTCACGTTTACACCCCACTCACATTTGACCACGAAAGCCTAAAAAACAATATCAACTCACTCAAAACTAACCTCTTACCTCGTGGAACCACCGACCTCAATACCTTCTTTGACCTGATAGTAGATAAGTTTGGCATAAATTCAAAGAAAGAAAACCAAGCGAAAGTAGCAGTTCTGATAACAGATGGAGAAAACTTCGCAAACATTGACAATCAATATTTTACGCTCATAAAAAAGAACAATATAAACCTCTTTATTATTGGCGTTGGCTCTCAAATGGGCAGCAAAATACCAACCCTCAACGGATTTAAAAAAGACAAAGACGGCCAAGAAGTGGTGACCATTTTAGACATAGACCAGATCAATGAAATAGCCAAACAAACCAACGGCCAGTACTTTGTTCTGAACAACCAAAAAAACCAACTCAACGAGCTCATAGAGAAACTTAACCAAGTCAAAAACAGTTCTGAATCTATTGACCAACAAACCGTGACTTACAATAAATACATGTATTTTTTGTTAATTGCATTGGTTTTTGTGATTCTTGATTTCCTTTTGACCGTAAATGTTCTCAAACTTTAAATGTACCAGTTCATCTACTACATCATTTTTTTCTTAATCAACCCTCAATTTTTTGCCAATATTGAGCAGAAAAATACTTTTAAGAAAGAATTCAATGAGGCATTTAGAAAAGGAAATTTCAAGAAATCGATAGAGGTTTTCGAAAAAATAGAACGAGTAAATAGACTTATTGAGCCCGAACTTCGCCTCGATGCGGCTCATGCCTACTTCGTTTCAAATGACACCCTCAATGCCCGAATTCACTATCAGATGACCGAAGATCTTCCAAATAGCCTTCAGGCGTCTCAGTCTTGTAACCAACTGGGCGTACTGGCGATTATACGAGGCGACAGTGCCACCGGCCTCCGATATTTCAAAAAAGCCATAGAAAAAAACCTGGACCTAGAGCAAGCCAGATACAATTATGAACTGATAAGTAAACTTTACAAGCCCAAAAGTTCGCCTCCCGATCAACAAAAACAAGAAAATAAAAACCAGGACATTATAGCTTCAAACGAAAAAGAAAAAGAGTTTGAAGAATACCAATCAAAGAAAATATCCAAAGAAAAAGCGATGCAACTCCTTGACGATCTGAAAAATTCGGAAATAAAAATTCTCTCAAAAGGAAAAAATAGTAAGCAAAATTTGGAAAAAGATTGGTAATAAAACCGAAATTTGCAAACCGAAAGGTATTACGACCTAAACAAAGTATAACAAGGGAAATTTTAGATTAAAAAATGAATAGCATTAAAGAGACCAATTACAATTTCAAAAACCAAAAAGCTTTTTACCGAGGAAAAGTAAGAGACGTATATACCATTGGCAATCACGTACTTATGATTGCCTCCGACAGAATCTCTGCGTTTGATGTGGTTCTTCCAAAACCTATACCTTTCAAAGGCCAAGTTTTAAACCAAATAGCAGCAAAAAACCTTGAAGCCACACGTGAAATTGTACCCAACTGGTTAATAGCTACTCCAGACCCAAACGCTTCATTTGGTTTAAAATGTGATACTTTCCCCGTAGAAATGGTTGTCAGGGGCTACTTGGCAGGGCATGCATGGAGAGAATACAAATCAGGCAAAAGGTCTATTTGTGGTGTTTCACTTCCTGATGGTTTGAAAGAAAACGATAAACTTCCTAGCCCTATCATTACGCCTACCACAAAAGCCCATGAAGGCCACGACGAGGATATATCAAGAGAAAACATTTTGGCTTTAGGCCTGGTGGAAGAAGAAAAATATGTGGCTATTGAAAAATACGCACTGGCCCTGTTTGCCAAAGGTACCGAAATGGCACTACAAAATGGCTTGATTTTGGTTGATACTAAATATGAATTTGGCGAAAAAGAAGGTGTTATATATTTGATAGACGAAATTCATACGCCAGACTCTTCGAGATTTTTTTACAATGCCAACTACCAAGAAAATCAAGACAACAACCTACCTCAAAAACAATTATCTAAAGAATTTGTAAGAGAATGGTTGATTGCGAACGGATTTCAGGGCAAAGAAGGGCAGTCTGTACCAGAAATGACAGACGAAAAAATAGAAGAAATATCTAACCGCTACATAGAGTTATTCGAAAAAGTAACGGGTGAGAAATTTAAAAAAGACCAAACAGAAGACATCATTAAACGTGTAGAAAACAACGTAAATGCCTTCTTAAAAAAGATTTAACATGCCAAACGAGTACAAAAAAAGCGACAGGTTAAACAATCTTAGCTACGCTATTAGAGGGCCGGTTTTTGAAAAAGCTCAACAACTGGAGGCCATGGGCCAAAAAATCATTAACCTCAACATCGGAAATCCGGCTCCGTTTGGTTTTGATGTGCCCGACGAAATAGTGCACGACATGATACTCAATCTCCGAAATGCACAAGGATACTCCCACCATCTCGGTATTTTCTCGGCTCGTAAAGCCATCATGCATTATACCCAGCAGATTGGCATTAAAGATGTCAGAATGGAAGATATTTTTGTAGGTAATGGGGTCAGTGAACTCATCGTGATGTGTATGCAGGCCTTACTCAACGACGGCGACGAAATCTTGATACCTTCGCCAGACTATCCGCTATGGACGACCGCCGTGGCACTTTCAGGAGGCAAACCGGTTCATTATTTATGCGATGAAGAGTCTGATTGGAACCCTGACGTAGCAGACATGGCCTCAAAAATAACGTCTAAAACGAAAGCCATTGTAATAATCAACCCAAACAACCCAACTGGAGCTGTTTATGAAAAAGACGTTTTGAAAAAAATCGTGGCATTGGCTGAGGCAAACAATCTGATTATCTTTTCAGACGAAATCTATGATAAAATCCTCTACGACGGAAACATCCATGTACCCGCGGCTACATTGTCTGAAGATGTTTTCTTCATGACATTCGGAGGACTCTCCAAAAACTACAGAGCCGCCGGATTCAGAGGAGGATGGGTGATACCAAGTGGAGCCAAAAATAAAGCAAAATCCTTTCTAGAGGGTCTTACTTTATTGGCGTCCATGCGTTTGTGTGCCAATGTCCCTACCCAGTATGCCATTCAAACCGCCTTGGGAGGATATCAATCTATCAATGATTTGGTGGCCGAGGGAGGAAGGCTAAAGAAGCAGCGAGACCTTATATATTACAAACTTACCGATATCCCGGGTATCACTTGTGTGAAACCAAAAGGTTCTCTTTATGTCTTTCCGAAAATTGACATGAAGAAATTCGACATTGAGAACGACGAGCAGTTTGCACTCGATCTCCTTTCCGAACAAAAAGTTTTCGTGGTTTCTGGCAAAGGATTCAACTACCCCGATGGCCAGCACTTCAGGGCTGTTTTTTTACCCGAATTAGATACCCTAGAATTGGCTATAGATAAGATAGCTGAGTTTTTGGATAGCCGAAAAATCAAAAATCAAACCTTGGTTGAAGCCTAATGGACTACCTTCTCCTCATATCTGGACTTTTATGCGTTTTGATAGGGCTGGCTGGAGCTGTTTTGCCTCTACCGGGGCCGCCCTTGAGTTTTGGGGGTATGCTGTTGTTACATTATTCTAGATTTGCAGAATTTTCAGAAAATAGCCTTATCGCATTTGGGATTGTTACTGCCGCAATAACCGTTATGGATTATTACATCCCGATTTGGGGAACAAAAAAGTTTGGTGGAAGTAAATGGGGAACCATAGGATCTGGAATAGGCTTATTGGTTGGCATGTTTCTTGGCCCATTTGGCTTGTTTATCGGAGCCTTTGCAGGAGCTTTCATTGGCGAATATCTATCCAATAAGAATCACAACATAGCATTCAAAGCAGCCGTAGGAAGTTTTTTGGGTTTAATGGCTGGAATCGTAGCCAAAACCATTCTCTGTATCGTAATGCTGGTTTATTCCATTAAAGAAATTTACCAATCATTTCAATAAAAAAGGCCTCTTTCGAGGCCTTTGTCTTACCAAATATTATCAAAATCTTCTGGTTTGTATTCATGGTCTCTCGTATGAAAAACCGTGGAGTCAGAATCTTTAAGCGATAAAAAATTCTTTCTCGAAAGTACTCTCTGTAAAAGAGCAAATGGTGTAAGGAATATAAAAAACACCAAACTCATCAGTATTCTGGTATTAATAAAGCCCAACACTTCGGCTATTTTCATCCAGCCTTTCAGTATTATATCTGCCACGGAATCAAACATCAGCGAAGAAACGCCAATGGCCACAGCGGCGTACAAGAAGTAATTTCTTTTAAATTCGAAAAAATACCAGTCGTAATTTTTCTGGAAAATAAAGTAAAGAACCAGAAAACCAACAACTATAACAAGTAGTGATTGGTATCTATCTGCAATTTTCATCTATAAAAATATTTATCTCTATCTAGAGAATGAATTAAAACAATGTGTAAATAAACGGAGCGATGGCAGAGCCACCACCAATAACTATAAGAATACCTACCAAAAGCAAAATAATAATCAAGGGAGCCAACCAAAACTTCTTTCTAGCTGCCATAAAACCCCACAAATCTTTAATAAAGTCCATATTTTTTATGATTTTTTTTGAATTAATCTAATACAAATTCTTCTTTCCAATTGTCTGTACCCTGCCACTCTGGCTGCTCTTTCTTGCTAAATAAGAAATTGCCCACCACCAGGTAGTCCATCTCTGTACGCATAAAACACCTGTAGGCGTCGTTTGGCGTCATCACAATCGGCTCTCCTCTCACGTTAAACGAAGTATTGACAACCACTCCCATACCGGTAAGCTTCTTAAACTCCTCAATCATTCTGTAATAACGCGGATTGGTATCGCTATGTACGGTCTGAATTCTGGCCGAAAAGTCAATATGCGTAATTGAAGGTAATTCCGAACGTAAATGATAGAGTTTATCTCTCAAATTCATGTCGTCATACCCTTCAGGTAAAGTTTTCTTGATAGCGTCCGCCACTGGATGTACCAAAAGCATATAGGGCGAAATACCATCATAATCAAAAAACTTGCTCACATCTTCGGCCAAAACCGACGGTGCAAATGGTCTGAAGGACTCTCTGTATTTGATTTTCAGGTTAAGCTTTTTCTGCATTTCTGGACTCCTCGGATCACCCAAAATACTTCTGGCTCCCAAGGCTCTTGGACCAAACTCCATTTTGCCTTGTACCCAACCTATTACATTTTCTTGAGAAATCAACTTGGCTGTTTCGGCGGCTAGTTCGTCGAAATTCTCAAAATAATGGTAATTGGCCTTGTATTTTTTAGACATCAACTCTACTTCAAGGTCTGAAATGGTAGGTCCCAAATACGAGCCTTTCATGGCATCCATTTGGTAGTCTATCACACGCTCTTGTTTGAAATAGATATAGTTTACAGCCAAGGCTGCACCCAATGCTCCACCGGCATCACCAGCTGCTGGCTGAATGAATACATTTTTGAAAACACCTGATTTCTGTAATTTACCGTTCGAAACACAGTTAAGTGCCACACCGCCCGCCAAACATATATTTTCTGAACCTGTTAGTCGTTTGGCTTCCTGAGCCATAGCAACTACCACGTCTTCTGTAATTTGCTGAATCGCCAATCCAAGGTTGCAATGGTGCTGCTCCAATTCGTCTTCTGGTCTCCTAGTTTTAAAACCAAAGAGAGCTTCCCACTTAGCCTCGTTCACCATTTTCAGGCCAGTGGCATAATCGAAAAAGTCCTGATTTAACCACACAGAACCATCACTTTTGATACTGATGAGTTCCTTTTTTATAATATCAACATACTTTTTAATGTCTGGCGATAGCGGATTCCCGTAAGGAGCCAAACCCATAAGTTTGTACTCACCAGAGTTTACTCTAAATCCTAAAAAGTAAGTAAATGCTGAATATAAAAGACCTAAAGAGTGCGGAAAACGCATCTCCTTCAAAATCTTGATTCCACCTTTTTGACCGTGGCAGATAGACGCAGTGGCCCACTCTCCTACTCCATCTATGGTAAGAATGGCCGAGTCCTCATAAGGCGAAGGATAAAACGCACTGGCAGCGTGCGAAAGATGATGTTCTGGAAAAAGAAGCTTGGTTTTCTTTTTGTCGTATGAGCCTATCTGCTCCAGTTCCTCGTGAATCAGCCTTTTAAGGAACATTTTTTCTTTGATCCAAACCGGAATAGAGGTTATAAATGACCTTAAACCCTTTGGGGCAAAAGCATAATAGGTCTCCAACAGTCTTTCAAATTTCAACAAAGGCTTATCGTAAAATACGATGGCATCGAGGTCTTTGAGTTCTAAACCGCTGTATTCCAGACAGAATTTAACAGCGTTGGTCGGAAAGCCCGGATCGTGTTTTTTCCTCGTAAACCTTTCCTCTTGTGCTGCGGCAATTATTTTACCATCTTGTACTATAGAAGCTGCTGAATCGTGGTAAAACGCCGAAATGCCAAGGATGTTCATTCTAAATTATGGTCTGTTATATAATAAAATGCAAATTACGCCAATATTGACTAATAAAAAAAATTTGACTGCACTACATCCAAGTTTTGATTTTATGGAAAATAGTTTTCTGACTAAATTTCTATTAATTTGCCTTTTTATCATATTTCAAGATTTGCAAAAAAGAAAGCAAAACATGCCACTCCAAAATTCAAAATTCTCATTCATAGGTTTTCTGCTGTTCAAAACCTTGTTTTTAGTACTGATTTGCCAACAAGCCACTTCTGCACAAGCCATAGAAAAGTGGGTGACTAAATTGGACAAATCTAAGCTTCTGGAAAAACAAAATAATAAGATAGATTTCACAGCAAAGCCCCAAAACCTACCGGTCATTTTTGTGGATGATTCCAAAACCTTCCAAACCATGGATGGCTTTGGATTTACCCTTACCAGCGGCAGTGCGACTTTGATCAATCAGCTGAAAAACAAAAAGGACCTACTCTTCGAACTCTATGGAAATTCCGGGAAAAGCATCGGCATAAACTACATTCGTGTGAGTGTGGGAGCATCTGACCTCAGCGAAAAAACATACAGCTACGCCGAAACCAAAGACTCGAGCCTAAAAAGCTTTAGCTTAAAAGAAGACGAAAAAGACCTCATCCCTGTCTTGAAAGAGATTGTAAAAATAAACCCAAAAATAAAAATATTAGCCTCTCCATGGAGCCCACCAACGTGGATGAAAACCAACAATAATTCTATGGGTGGAAGTCTTTTGCCAGAATATTATCAGGTTTATGCCGAATATCTGATGAAATATATCAAAGAAATGAAAAAGCACGGCATTGTGATTGATGCCCTAACGATTCAGAATGAGCCACTTCACCCCGGAAACAACCCGAGTCTTTTAATGTTGCCCAATGAACAGGCAAATTTTATCAAAAACAACCTCGGGCCAACGTTCCTTGAAAACGGCATCAAGACCAAAATCATCATTTATGACCACAACGCCGACCGACCAGATTATCCCATTTCGATTTTAAACGACCCAGCCGCAAGAAAATATATCGATGGCTCGGCTTTTCATTTATATGGGGGCAGTGTGGAGACTATCGGCGAGGTTCACGAAGCTCATCCCGACAAAAACCTCTATTTTACCGAGCAGTGGATAGGTCACCCATCCAATTTTGGTGGAGATATGGCTTGGCACGTCAAAAACTTGATCATTGGAGCCACCAGAAATTGGTGCAAAACGGTGTTGGAATGGAATTTGGCCATAGACCCACAAATGAACCCGCATACCGATGGCGGCTGCACGGCCTGTTTGGGAGCTATCACCATAGACAAAGACAAAATTGAGCGAAATGCCGCCTATTATATCATTGGCCACGCCTCCAAGTTTGTACCCACCAACTCCAAAAGAATAGCCTCCAACACTGTTTTAAACCTACAAAACGTAGCATTCAAAACTCCAGAGGGCAAAACGGTTCTGATCGTCATTAATGATTCGGACAAAAGCCTTGAGTTTTTGATTGGCTCAAAAGGGAAAATGGCTCGAGAGACGATTGAAGCTGGGAGTGTGGTTAGTTATGTTTGGTGAGAGGGATAATCTCAATGGGCCAAAATTCCCCGTCAAAATATTCCACTGCGGAGAATAACCTCTTTTCCCCGCAAATTTGCGAAGAATGATAAGAAAGAATTCAAAAACTACCAAGCCCAAAAAAAATTAGCCTCAATCAATGATCGAGGCTAATCCAGCTATCGAGTGAATCTATACTACTTATTACTTATTTTTATATGAGATTGTTCAAAAAGCAATCTCAATATTTTCTTACTATTATTTTGTCTCCAACCTCTATAATGTTGTTATTGAGGTTATTGAGCTTATACAATTGATTTACGGTTACTTTATAGTTCACCGAAATCCGATACAAGGTCTCGCCTTTTTTTACTTCGTGTACCAAATATCCCTTTTCATAATTCTTTGGAATATCTATCGTTTCTTTCAATTCCTCAGAAAAAGGCTTCTCAGTTTCTACTTTCGAGGTTGGCACTTCTTTCACAACAGTTGTTATTTCAAAAGGCTCAACTTTGGTTTTCGACACTACGGTGGTTTCTTCAAAAGGCACCACTTGATTTTTGCTAAGAACCTCAGACTTAAAAGGCTCCTTTGGCTTTGGGTCTGCGGCAGGAATTTTCCTTGTGGGTTCCTCTACAGGCTTGCTTTCTACCAAAACTTCTTCCTTTTTAGACTCCACGTACTCAGATATCAGTTCGTCGTCAAACTTCAATCTTTCGGGCTTATCTTCCTTGTTTTCCACCGGAAACTCCACATATTCAATCGGTTTGTTTTTGGGGCGGGTATTTTGCATCCACACCACCCGACCTCTCTGAAGCCTCCCAACCGTTTCCATTCTATTGTATTTCAATAGCTTAGATAGCTTCACACCGTATTGTTGCGAAATCTCCCAAAGGGTTTCATCATTCTTCACAATATGATGTGGAATAGCCGCTTTGTCGCTCTTTTCCTCTATATAATATACCTGGCCAATCTGTAAAAAGTCTTTGTCCGTCATTTCGTTGAAATCCAAAAACTGCTTGTTACTGATGTTGGCCTTATAAGCAAGATTCACGAAATCATCACACATTTCGGCCTGAATACCATTTAAAGTATTGATGGTGTAAAACATACCACCAAGGCCTTTGGAGAGCTCAGGCTTCTGTTTGATAATCGGAAAACCTAAATCCATGTTCTGGTTTCCAATGTTTCGCGACATCTCGTCCAACATCCTGACCTCACCGTATTTGTTGCTCGGTATATACACCAATATATTGGCATCGCCATCTGGAACACGGTTTACTTTTAGCCACAAGTTGCTTTTCAATAACTCCTTAGGGTCTATTTTCAAATCAGCTGCAATCAAATTCAGTGATTTACCCGCAGCATTTTTATACTCATAAACTATGTTTGGCTCTGGATTCTTGAAGCTATTGAATTCGGCTTCTAAAACCCACTTAAAGGCTAAAAATTGTATCAAAGAACTATACGAAGGTGAATCGAGCACAATATAATTGCCTGACCACTTTCTGCTTGTCTCTAGGGTTTTCAGCACATCTCGGCTTGCCAAATGGGCAAACAAGGTCTTTCCCCAGTTTTCGTAAAGTACCTGATTCCGTTTTAGACAAACCATGGCACCTTTAGAGGCCATGAGCAAATGTTTTCGTTCGTCTACCTTGTCATCTACTATTAAGTCAACATCTTTGGCTTTCTCAATATCTAGACCCCAAAAAACGCCTTGTTCTAAAACTACACTGGCACTTAAACTTTTCTGATATTTGTTATAAATACTCAAATACTTGAAATCGTCGGGCACGTTGGCCTTGTCCATAATACTTTCGATGGATGGAACCACCAAGGAAAGCTTGGTCAAATATTCTTTTTTTAATTCAGTATTTCTGGAAATAGCCGCTACTTCTTGCGACATCAAATACCTCGTGACGTCATTTAACTGGAAAGTTACATCTGCAAACTTTATCTCATAAGGGACTTTACTTTCTCTGCTAACGTTGGTCTGAGCCGAAGCCACAGAGAAAGTAAAGAACATAAAAAGAATTGAACATCTTCTTATTACCTTAAATGATATGTTAAAGAAGGCACGTAAGTTCATTTTTAATTGATTCACTCTTTTAATATTTGATATACAATAATACCATTTTTTAAAAGATGTTTCAAATTTAATTTATTGAATTTATACTTCCAAATAAATAACCAAAATTTTTTAAAATTTTTATTTTTTCAGTAATAATTGAAAATATAATATAAAAAAAATAGAGCCGAGGCCCTATTTTCTCCATTTTTTATAGGTATTAATCAGATTATTGGTAGAAACATCGTGCGATGTCACTTCAGAATCATCCTGTAATTCGGGGTAAATCTTGTTGGCCAGCTGTTTTCCAAGCTCCACGCCCCACTGATCAAACGAGAAAATATTCCAAATAACACCTTGCACAAATATCTTATGCTCGTACATGGCCACCAAACTACCCAGTACTTTTGGAGTGAGTTTTTTTACTAAAATCGAATTGGTTGGCCTATTTCCTTTGAAGACCTTAAAAGGTGTCAAGAAGTCTATATCCGCTTGGCTTTTGCCAGCTTTTACAAACTCGGCAATTACCTCTTCTTTGGTTTTACCATTCATTAAGGCCTCTGTTTGAGCAAAAAAGTTAGACATCAACATTTTGTGGTGCTCTCCAATAGGATTCTGACTTACTGCGGGTGCAATAAAATCGGCCGGAATCAACTTGGTGCCTTGGTGAATCAACTGATAGAAAGCATGCTGCCCATTGGTACCTGGCTCACCCCAAATGACAGGTCCTGTCTGATACGAAACCTCGTTGCCGTCTCTGTCCGTACTTTTACCATTAGACTCCATGTCGCCTTGCTGAAAATATGCCGCAAATCGGTGCATATATTGGTCGTAAGGCAAGATAGCGTGCGACTGAGCATTGAAAAAGTTATTGTACCAAATACCCAAAAGGCCTAAAATAACAGGAGCGTTACGTTTCAAAGGCGTATTTTTGAAATGCAAGTCCATTTGATGAGCACCTTCTAGCAATGCTTCGAAATTGGCGAAACCGATATAGCAAGCTATAGAAAGTCCAATGGCACTCCAAAGCGAGTAACGGCCACCAACCCAGTCCCAAAACTCAAACATATTTTGGGTGTCTATTCCAAACTCAGAAACACCCTTTGCATTAGTAGAAATGGCCACAAAATGCTTCTTTACATATTCAGCGTCGATGGCTGTTTCCAAAAACCAATTTCTGGCCGAATGAGCATTGGCCATGGTTTCTTGTGTGGTAAAAGTCTTGGAAGCAATCATAAACAAAGACGTTTCAGGATTTAAACCTTTTAAAGTCTCAGCTATGTGCGTACCATCGACATTGGATACAAAATGCACATTCAAACCTTTTTTGGCATAGGGTTTTAAGGACTCCGTAACCATTACAGGACCCAAATCAGAGCCTCCAATACCAATATTTACAATGTCTATTATTTTTTTTCCAGTATAACCTTTCCACTCTCCAGACCTTACACTTTCAGAAAAAGTTTTCATTTGTGCCAAAACTCTGTTTACATCCGGCATTACATCTTTTCCATCTACGATTACAGGCGTATTGCTTCTGTTGCGAAGAGCAGTATGCAACACGGCACGTCCTTCCGTAGCGTTAATAGCCTGCCCGTCAAACATTTGTTGAATAGCCTCTTCAAGCTGACATTCGCTAGCCAACTCGTTGAGATACAACATGGTACGACCATTGATGTTGTTTTTAGAATAGTCGAGCAGTATATCTTGAAATTTTAAAGAGAATTTAGAGAAACGCTTAGAATCTTCCGAAAACAAATCCTTTATGGAAGTCTTAGAAATGGTTTTATGGTGGCTTTTTAGTTTTTTAAATGCTTTGGTTTGATCAAACTTTACGGATGTTAACATAAACTATTTTCTTTGGTGATATATCTAAATTAAAGTATTTGAAACTATAAAATGAACTTTTGAAATCGATAAGGCGTACCTAAAAACACATTAAAATCAACTTTTGACTGAATTCCGGGAACATTGCCTGTGGCCGAATGTTGCCAAAGAATGAGGTTTTTGCAATCAAAATTATTTTGATTTTCGGAAACATAGTCGGCTATCCAAATAGGATATTCATCTAATTTACCCTGAATGTATTCTTTATAAATGGGCTTATTGGTATAAATAATGGGTTTAACACCAAGGTATTTCTCCACCGTTTCCAACCAGATTTTAACGTTTTTACTGAGTGCTTTTCTATCCGAAGAACTCCTTCCGTTGGTTTCGAAATCCAATACGGGGACAAAATCTCCTTTTTCGTGTTTGGCATTAATGATAAAATTCAATGCTTGCAGCTTGGGGTCGGTATAAGGAATATAGAAATGATATGCTCCTCTAGTGAAGCCATATTGCTTGGCGGCAGCCCAATTGTTCTCAAAATTGGCATCGACGAGGTCTGTTCCTTCAGTGGCTTTTATAAAAATAAACTTTATGAGATTGTTTTCTAATCTATCTTCATTGATTTTTTTCCAATCTATCAGACCATTATGTCTTGAAATATCTATGCCATGAATCTGATATTTTACAGGTATTTCTACACCATACTGCTTATCGAACCTCCACCCTTGTCCGTCACTAACAAACATTGGATCCATCACAATCAACGCAGTGATTGTTCCGACATACCAATATCGCCAAGTACGTTTTAGAGATTTGAACATGTTAAGAAAGACTCGATTTAGAACAAAGTTACGAAAAGAATAAATCTTTTGAAATAAAAAAAGCCAGCAAGCTGGCTTTTTTTACATATAGTTAAGGTCGTTATTGGGCTTGAGCTTTATTAACTTGAGTTTATCTAATATCCTTATAATCGGATAAGTTGGATCAAATTCGTGCCATTTTATCCCAAAATTTGCCCTTCCGCCAAATTTATGGTGGTTGTTGTGATAAGACTCGCCCATCATTAAGACATCTACTGGTAGTAAATTTTTGGCTGTATCGTCCACATCAAAGTTTCTGTAGCCATATTTATGGGCAAACCAGTTGATTATTACGCCATGAACCGGACCCATCAAGAAGTGGATAGGCAACAACAAAAACACCCAGTAGCTTTCGGCAAAGTAGAAATAAAATAGCGTGTATGCCACACCCCAGCCTATTCTCGACACCCAGGTGTCGGCCAGTTTTTCCATGAACTCCCAATGTGGAACGTTCTTTTTAAACTTCGCCTCCACGGTATCTACTCTTTTGCAGATTTCTTGGTAGTAATTTTTGGTTTTCCACATCATATCAAACAGGTTTTTTGAAAAACTTGGAGAATGCGGATCGTGTTCTGTGTCAGCGAAGGCATGATGAAGTCTGTGCATAACACCGTAGGCATAAGGACTCAAAAACGATGAGCCTTGAAAAATGAAAGTAAGCCAGTAGAAAAATTTCTCCATACGAGGGCTCATGGTAAACATTTTATGGGCCGCGTATCTATGCAAAAAGAAGGTCTGAGCAAAAAGCGAAAGATACCAGTGAGAAATAAAGAAAATTAAAATAGCCATCAACAATTATATTAAATATATGAAAATACAAAAATAGGTTGTGAAGCAAAAAGCGAAAAATGACCTAAGTCACATTCTTATTTTGCCACTTTGAATTCTGAAGTAGTATGAAACTCAATTTCGGGATTATTCTCCTTGTTCATTCTCAAAATCCAGTCGGTTTCTGCCAAGAAAACCGGATTGTCGTCCTTGTCCAAAGCTATGTAATTGGACTTCAGACGCATAAATTCATTCAGTTTGGCACTGTCATCACAGGTTATCCAGCAGGCTTTAGAATAAGGTTTCCCCTCGAAACGACAAGAAGCTCCGTATTCATGCAGAAGTCTGTGTTGTATAACTTCAAACTGGAGCTCACCCACAGTACCAATAATTTTCCTGTTGCCGGGTTGCATCGTAAACAACTGAGCAACTCCCTCTTCTGCCAATTGCGAAACGCCCTTATCCAGTTGCTTGGACTTCATCGGATCAGTATTTATGACTTCCCTAAACAACTCTGGCGAGAAGCTTGGGATACCCGTAAACTGTAAACCCTCTCCCTCCGTTAGTGTGTCGCCAATTTTAAAGTTTCCAGTATCATAAAGCCCGACCACATCGCCAGGAAATCCCTCGTCTACCACATTCTTTGAGTCTGCCATAAACATGTATGGATTGGAAAATCTCAAATCTTTGCCCAGCCTAACGTGTTTGTAAAACTTACCACGTTCAAATTTACCCGAGCAAATACGCAAGAAAGCTATTCTATCTCTATGTCTTGGGTCTATATTGGCGTGTATTTTAAACACAAAACCCGTGAATTTGTTTTCGGTAGGCTCCACAAGCCTCAGATTGGTATTTCTCGAAATTGGCTCAGGGCTTATTTTACAGAAAGAATCGAGCAATTCTTTGATACCGAAACTGTTAACAGCACTCCCAAAAAACACCGGAGCTATTCGCCCCGCCAGATAATCGCCCTCGTTAAAGTCATCGTAAATCGTTTCTATCATTTCTACGTCTTCGCGAAGCTGAGCGGCATCTTTCTGCCCCACACTGGCGTCGAGTTCGGGTGAATCTAGGGCTATTTCTTTTACGTCGTCTTCGAGTTTGGTTTTATTTACTTTAAAGTAGTTCATCTGATTCTCTATCATGTGATAAACCCCTTTAAAGTCTGAGCCCATATTTACAGGCCAAGTAATGGGACGCACTTTGATGGAAAGTTTTTGCTCCAGTTCGTCCAAAAGATCAAATGGATCTTTTCCTTCTCGGTCCATTTTGTTTACAAAGACTATCACCGGTGTGTCTCTCATTCTGCAAACCTCCATAAGTCTTTCGGTTTGTTCCTCTACCCCTTTTACACAGTCGATTACCAAAATTACGCTATCCACAGCAGTAAGTGTACGATAGGTATCTTCAGCGAAGTCTTTGTGACCGGGCGTATCGAGAATATTTATTTTTCTACCGCCGTATTCGAAAGTCATTACCGATGTGGCCACCGAAATACCTCTCTGCTTCTCTATTTCCATGAAATCGGAAGTGGCGGTTTTCTTGATTTTGTTAGATTTTACTGCCCCGGCTGTTTGAATAGCACCTCCAAACAACAATAGCTTCTCTGTGAGCGTGGTTTTGCCGGCATCTGGGTGAGAAATAATGGCGAAAGTTCTTCTCTTTTTTAACTCTGAAATAAATGACACGTATACTCTATTTTGTAAATTCTCTGCAATTTACGAAGATTTAAATCATTTTTTTGAAAAAACACAATTTCTATCTTTCAAGCCACCATCGGAATTTTCTGGATTTCAAGAGGTTCGAGATAAATAATCAGGAGTTCGATATTGGTGTATCCCATTTGTTTCAATAATTTGCCATAGCCAAGTATCTGAGACCGATGTTTTTCGCTTTTCTCGCCAGCTTTATAATCCACTACATATACCTTATCATTTACAAAAACTATCCTGTCTGGCCTTTGAATGGCCTGCCCTTTAGAGAGAATTTCTACTTCGTTTTTGACCAATGCTTTTTCACTAAAAAGCATCGAAACCCCGTCATTTTCTATAACTTCAGTTATTTTCTGACGAATGGTTTCCTCCATATCTGTGGTTAGATAACCATCGGCCAATAGTTTTTGGAGAGCCATCTCAACGTCATCTTTGGTAACGATAAGCTCAAAGGCTGCATGAATTAAGTTGCCCAACGTAATTTTTTGCTCTCTCTCGATAGACTTAAAATCCGAAGCCGTTTTGAGTTTGAGACTGTGTGTTTTTTCGAAAATCTTATGAAAACCAACATTGTATTCACTCCCATTTTGTTCTTTTGTATCATTCAAAGTCTTCTTTTCCTCTTGGCCAAATCTATAACTCATTTGGCCAACTTTAAGTAAACTATTCTGTTCTAAAAAAGTCTTAAATGTACCTCCCAGCCCATCAGCACTCCAGCCTGTTTTGGTTGTTTTGGTATGGCACCAGATATAAAGACGCTCTACCGGCCGGGTAAGAGCCACATACAACATATTTAGATTTTCAATAAAGATGAGTTCGGTATGCGTTTCTAAAACTTCTCGCCCAAAACTTATGGATTTCTTCAGCCCAAGGCCAAGTGGTGCGGCTTGAAGACTTCTTTCGGCGGTTTGGAGTTCCGTAAATGCGAGTGGCGTAATGTCCATCCAAAGCTCCGAACCACTTCTAGGTTTGGTGTCCCATGTCAAATATGGCAAAATAACGATAGGATACTCAAGCCCTTTGGATTTGTGAATACTTGTAACCGTAATGGCATTTTCAGACTGGTTATTTACTGAGAATTTCTCCTTTTTCTGCTCCCAATGAATTAAAAAATCTGCGAGATTTTTGCTCCTTTTGTGAAAAAACTGGAGCTGTACGTCTAGAAAAGCAAAAATATAACTTATGGCGGCTGAGTTTTTCAGTAAACCAAATTTTTCGATCAAATATTCTGTCAGAGTGTAATAATCCATTTCAAAAAACTGATTATTGTCGATCTCGAAAAGTTGAAGAAACTCCGTCAAAGGCCGCTCAATAAGTTGTTTTATTTGCTGATTATGTAAAACAGCCGGAAACAAAAGTGCATAAAACTGAAGGAATTCAAACCTTGCAAAAACGCTGTCTGGCTGGTGAACAAATTTCAAAGCCGAAATGAGCAAACTCACTTCTGGGTTTTTATTAATTTTAAGAGAATCCACTGAATTTATCTCAAAACCTTGGCTTTGAAGAAAATCTGCCATCTCAAAGCCCTGATCATTTTTCCTGCATAAAATGGCAATATCACTGGCCTTGTAACCATCTGCCAAAATTTGATTGATTTGTGCCAAGGTTTTGTCAAAAACAGATTCTGTTTGGCTATCTAAAAATTCCAAGCCCACAAAACCGCCAAGATTGACTTTGGGTGGCACTTCCTGAAAATAATCAGCAAATACACGTTCTACAAGCGGATATTCAGTGGCCGTTTGACGGATTACAGACTCAAAAAATAAATTATTGAAACCAATGATTTCGGTTTTACTACGATAATTGACATTCAAACTCTCCACCTCTCCTGAATTGGCAACATTCTCAATTTGAAAATACTGTCCTTCCCCGCTTTCTATATTGGATTTTAGGCCTTCCACATTTTTATGAATGAGATCAATCATCAGCTGAATATTTCCTCCTCTCCATTTATAGATGGCCTGTTTTGGGTCTCCTACAATCAAGTTGGCCTTGTTTTTGGAAATAGCGTTATCTATAAGTGGCAAGAGATTGAAAAACTGCATATTAGAGGTATCCTGAAACTCGTCAATCAACAAATGATCGTATTTTTCACCGATACGCTCGTAAATAAACGGAACAGGCTCCTTCACGACGATGTCAAGAATTTTTTTATTAAACTCTGACAAAAAAACCTCGTTACGATCTGATTTTAAGATATCCATTTCTTCCTTTATCATAGCCAGAAGTGGAATTTTCAAAAGGTTTTTATTGATTTCGGCCAGAATATAGTACTTATCGGTTTTAAGATTAATTATTTCTAAACCGAATCGAGTCAAATCATTCTTGATAGAATCAACTATTGTAAAATTACCTATTTGTTTTGAGTAAAATTTACCATCGACAAAAGCAGCATTATGATAGGAATTAGGAAACGAATCACTTTTAAGAAATAAATCTTCTGGAGAAGAATACAATTTTTTAAAAAAACCACCAACGCCATTTGCTTTTTGAAAAAAATCTTCGTCGGATAGCCCATTCCGAACTATCAATTCCACACCAGATTGTGCCAATTCTTTAATTCGGTTGAGCGTATTTTTCTGAAATGCAATAATTTGTGACTTGATTTTCCGGATATCAGAAAGTGTAAGTTCCAAGTTTCTTTCGATCAAATACGAACCTTCGTTTTCAAAAATATTACTTCCAAATTTCTTTATTTCATCTACCAGAGTGTTCCAACTTTTATCTTCCTCTATTTTGTTCATGGCAAAATCTAAAAGCAGCTGACTCAAGTCTTGGTTCTTGCCAATTTTTTCAAGGAGGTTGTCTACGGCCTCACTCAGTATTTGGCTCTGATCCAGGTTTATTTCATAATTAAAAGGCAAATCCAAATCAAAAGTAAACGAACTAACAATCTGATTTACAAAGCTATCAATGGTCTTTACCGCAAAATCGTTGTATTCGTGAAGTATCTCGTTGTATATAGCTAAACTCCTGTTTTTTAGTTGTTCTTCAGAAATAGTCGGTAGCTCTTTTAGCAAAATTTTGAATATCAAAGACTCCTCAGGCTCCGAATTGGCAATCTCTTTTAAGGCCTTTAATATCCTTACTTTCATTTCATTGGCGGCGTCGTTGGTAAAAGTGATGGCCAATATCCTTTGGAAATACCGCGGGTCTTCCTCCATCAAAACCAATTTCAAATATTCTTTGGTCAAAGTAAAAGTTTTACCCGAACCTGCAGACGAACCGTAAATTTTGAATAAAGACATATTTGGATTTCTAAAAAATCAAAGATAGTAAATAAACCAAAATCATAACGGGTGTAGAAAGATATTGGCATCAGAAACACTAAACTGTCCGATACTGAAGTCCATTCAAAATTAACTCTTGTGTGGTTTTATACAGCAATGAGTCTCTTTGTATGCATTAAGAACCTATATTTGTATTGAAATAATTTCGACAATTTTATGAAATACGCTTTTTTACTCTGCATCCTAATATCACTTTCGACTTTCGCTCAGAAAAGTCAAAACATAAGACTAAATATAAAAGACCAAAACAGCAAATCTCCCATAGCAGGTGCCACAGCCTTGGTTAAAAACACCCAAGTATCTGCCATAACCGACGATAAAGGAGAAGCTGTATTGGCGAACGTTCCTTTGGGCCGGCACGAAATAGAAATCACCTCTGTGGGATTTACCAAGCTGATATTGAAGGAATTAATACTGGAAAACTCCAAAGAACTTGTGTTAGACTTAGAACTACAGGCGAGCAACAACACCTTGCAGGAAGTTGTGATTACGGCCTCCACACCAAATATGTCTAATGCCATAACTAGTCTAAATACCATTACAAACGAACAAATCATGCGTTTTCCAGCCACTTTTTTTGACCCTGCACGGCTGGCGTTTTCGTTTGCTGGCGTGACCAATACCAACGACCAAGCCAATGGGATGTCTGTAAGAGGCAATACCCCCGAAAGTATACAATGGAAACTCGAAGGTGTAGAAATAGTAAACCCCAACCATTTGAGCAATGCAGGCACTTTCTCTGACCAACCTACACAAACCGGTGGTGGCACCAATATACTTTCTGCTCAAATGCTAGGCCACATGAATTTCCTAACAGGGGCTTTTCCGGCGGAATATGGCAATGCTCTAGCTGGTGTAATGGACATGACCTACAGAGTAGGAAACAGCAAGAAGTTTCAGTATACCGCTCAAATCGGGCTTATCGGAATAGACTTATCATCAGAGGGACCGTTAAATAAGACCAAAGGAAGTAGTTATCTCTTTAATTATAGATATTCTTTTACGGGCTTATTGGGCCTCATGGGTGTGGACTTTGGAGGAGAAAGCATCAAGTTTCAAGATTTAGCTTTTAACTTTAACTTCCCAACCCGCAAGATAGGTACTTTTATGATTTTCGGAATGGGTGGAAACTCAGTCAATAACTTTGTACCAAACACTGACAAAGCCCTTTGGGAATCTGAGAAAGAATTCAACAATATTGATTTCTACAGTAGAATGGGCGTGATTGGGCTAAAACACAGCCTTAAAATTTCCGAAAACTGGACACTTAAAACGGTCTTGGCAAATTCGGGTCTTGAAAACCTCAGAGATGCCTATCAAGCCAACCCTTTAGTCAATATCAGCTATGCCTATCAAGCACGAAATATCCTCGGATTTTCGTCTGTTTTAAGTGGCAAACTATCGAAACCATTGGCCCTGAAAACCGGAATTAACGTTAACCACTATTTCAACGAATTCAATTTCCTCAACAACGGCACCTCATTCTACAGTTTTGATGGATTGCTTATTCAGCCATTTGTAAGGCTTAACAATGCCGAAAAAAGTAGATTAAGCTACAACATTGGCCTTGTATTGCCTCATTACACACTCAGTCAGAAAACCTATCTCGAACCCAGACTGGGATTGGCCTACGATTTTACACATAAACTTAACCTCAGAGCCTCTTATGGTTTACACAGCTACGAGTCTTCGAGCCAAAATGCCTTTGCTTTGCCATATAGACCTGTAAGGGCTCACCATTTTAACCTCGGTTACCAGTTTCAATTGACTGAAAACCAGGAGTTTTTCGGCGAAATATTCTACCAAAATTTATTCAACACTCCAGTTTCAAAAAACCAATATCTCTCTGTTCTGAATGGTTATGAAAATACTGTTGTAGATGTGTCTATCGATGCCAGCAACATAGGCAGTCAAGGACGAAACTATGGTGTTGAACTTAATTACAGAAAATATTTGAGCAAGGGACTTTTTGCCCTCATTAATACTACATTTTATAAGGCCGAATTTAGGGCGTTTGACAACAAGTTTTATCAGACCAGATTTAGCGGAAATCATATTGTAAACCTTACTCTTGGCAAGGAATGGTCAAAGTTACCGGGTAAAATCTTTGGTTTAAACTCCAGAGTCACCTGGCTTGGAGGTTTCCGGAATTACGAAATACTCGAAGCCGCCTCAATAGTTGCCAAAAGAACAATTTACGACTACTCCAAGCCCTTAACAGCCGTAAATCCAGACTATTTCAGGGCTGATTTGAGGATGTATTTCAAGAAATCGAAGGAAAAATCGGCTCGCACTATCTCTTTGGATATCCAGAATCTAACCGGTCAGAAAAATCTGGCATACCAATATTATGACTCGTTTCTTCAAAAAATTACCCCGAAATATCAATTGGGGCTAGTTCCAATGCTCAACTATCGCATTGAATTCTAAACATAAGGAGAGGAGCTCATTGCTTCTCTCCGTTCAAAACAATATCATTTACACGCAGCACCACTTTGGTCACATTTCCGTTAGAATCTCGAAAAAACTCTACCGTGCCATCGTAGCCTATTATCTCAAAAACATCTTTTTTTGCAGTGGGTTTTAATACTGCAGAACCTTGGTCAGTTTCACCAAAAAGCTCCCCGTTTTTCAAACTAACCAACATAGAGGGAATTGCACTATCGTCTGCAAATTTGTATTTCCCTAGATATGGGCCGTAAGCGACGGATTCTTTCATTCCTTTTAGTTCGTTGCCCTGAACCTTCACCGTCAGAGAAATCACCGTTCCGTTGGCATCTCTGTTGAAAACAAGGACGGCGTTGTTGTTGGGTTCGGTGTATTGATCTTTGGTTTTTGTCGGAAAAATCTCTCCTTTCCCAACTCCTTCGGCCTCTGCTATAACCGAACTTCCACTGATAGATATTACGATTTTTTCGAATGGAGCTCCGTCAAACTTGTAGTTACCAACCAAATCTGCCAACGAATTCTGGGCGAATAAGCTCGACGCCGAGATAATAATAAGTACAGAGAACAATAGTTTTTTCATCTTTTTAAAGTATAAAAATTTAAGGTTTTTAGATAATTTATCCAAATTTATATTTTTGCTTTATTTAAATGGGATTTTCAATATTTAAATTTATAAAAAGCATAATTTTGTGGCTCAAACAATAAATCTCAAAGGATGCCAAAGGTTGTAGATCACTTAGCCAAAGTAAATGACAAACCAGTATTTTCGATTGAAATAATACCTCCTGCCAAAGGTGGAAAAATAGACGAGCTATTGTCTGACATAGCACCTATGATGGAAATAAAACCACCGTTTATAGATGTAACTTACCATAGAGAGGAATACATCTCTGTAAAATCAGAAGACGGTACCCACAAGGAAATCAAAACCAGAAAAAGACCTGGAACCGTGGGTCTCTGCTCTGCCATAATGCACAAATTCGATGTAGATGCGGTTCCTCATGTTTTGTGCGGAGGATTTACCAAAGACGATACAGAGGATTTATTGATTGACCTGAATTATCTCGGCATAGAAAACGTGATGGCCCTAAGAGGCGACCACGCTAAGCCTTTCAATACTTTTAAACCGAAAACGGATGGTCATGCTTATGCCGCTGAGCTTATCACGCAGATAAAAGACATGAACAAGGGAAAATATTTGCACGAAGAAGCCGAGTATTTGTCTAAAAGTAACTTCTGTATTGGTGCAGCCGCATATCCTGAAAAACACTTCGAGGCAGAATCTCATCAAATAGACTTCGATTATCTGAAAGCCAAAGTAAATGCGGGAGCTGAATACTTGGTGACTCAAATGTTTTTTGACAATCAGAAGTATTTTGATTTTGTAAACAAATGCAGAGAAAATGACATTCATATTCCGATAATTCCGGGTCTGAAAATCCTTTCTACAAAAAAGCAATTGGAGGTATTGCCAAAGTTATTTTATCTCGAAATGCCCTCAGAGTTTGAGGCCGCTGTAAGGCAAGCTAAAGACGACAAAGATGCTCGTAAAATAGGAATAGAATGGTGTATAGCACAGTGCCGAGAGCTTATGAAGTTCGGTGTGCCGGCTTTGCACTTTTATACCATGAGTAAGTCTACAACCACCATGGCTGTAGCAAAAGAGATATTCTAAAACAAATAAGGGAGCTTTCGAGCTCCCTTAATTTTACAAAAAATCTTCACAAGAATTATTTGATATCCTCAAATTCCACTTCGAGATTGCTTCCATCTTTTATAGAAACCAGTTCCAAATCAAAATTCAGTTCCTGACCAGCCAAGGGATGGTTAGCATCCATAAGTACGTAATCTTCGGCTATTTCTCTGATAATTACCGGAATTGCCTGTTGGCCATCGTGCATATTGAGGGTTCCTCCAACTTCAAGTGGAACATCTCCTGGAATGCCGGCTTTGTCGAATTTGAAAATCATCTGCTCATTGGCAGGGCCATATGCTTCTTCTACTCCAATATGAATAGCTTTTTTATCGCCAATGGCCATGCCCATCACCCCATCGTCAAAACCCTTGATAACCATACCGCTACCAACTTCGAATTCTAAAGGCTCTCTTCCTTCTGAAGAATCAAATACAGTTCCGTCATTTAAAGTCCCTTTATAATGAAGTGAAACGATATCTCCTACTTTTACCATTTTTATATATTTATTTGTTAATACGCTCTTGCAAAAATCACTCTTCTGCTTGAAGGATTACCGGTAAGCACACATTTTCCCGGTTCTTGGACACCATCAAATGGCAAACACCTGATGGTTGCCTTGGTAAGTTCCTTGATTTTCTCCTCTGTTTCGGAAGTTCCATCCCAATGGGCCATCAAAAACCCTCCCTCTTCTATTTTCTCACAGAATTCATCCCAAGTATTTACCTCGAAAGTATTTTCGGCTCTAAAATCAAAGGCTTTCTTGTAAATATTCTCCTGAATGTCGGTTAAGAGATTCTCTAAATAAGTAGCAATACCGTCAATAGACACGGTCTCTTTACTCAATGTATCTCTTCTGGCCACCTCAACTGTATTGTTTTCCAAATCTCTCATGCCCACAGCTACCCTAACTGGCACACCTTTCAGCTCATATTCGGCAAATTTCCAGCCCGGTCTAGTTTGATCATCGATATCAAATTTCACAGAAACACCCTTGGCTTTTAGCTCTTTTACCAATGGATTTATTTTTTCGGAAATCTGAGCCAATTGTTCATCTCCTTTGAAAATAGGAACTATAACCACCTGTATTGGTGCCAGTTTTGGCGGCAGAACCAAACCAAGATCGTCGGAGTGGGCCATAATCAGTGCTCCCATCAAACGGGTACTTACCCCCCATGATGTTCCCCAAACATATTCTAATGAACCTGATTTATCTTGAAACTTCACATCGAAAGCTTTGGCAAAATTTTGTCCCAAAAAGTGCGAAGTACCAGCCTGCAAAGCCTTTCCGTCTTGCATCATGGCCTCAATGCACAAGGTATCTTCAGCACCCGCAAAACGCTCGTTGGCAGTCTTTTGACCCTTCACTACTGGCAAAGCCATCCATTTTTCAGCAAACGTGGCATAAACATCTAGCATACGAGCAGTTTCTTCTTCGGCCTCTTGTTTTGTAGAGTGTGCAGTATGGCCTTCTTGCCAAAGAAACTCAGCTGTTCTAAGGAAAATTCGGGTTCGCATTTCCCAACGTACCACATTAGCCCATTGATTAATAAGTATAGGCAAATCTCTATAAGACTGCACCCAGTTTTTGTAGGTATTCCATATTACCGTTTCTGAGGTTGGCCTTACGATCAGTTCTTCCTCCAACTTGGCCTCAGGGTCTACTACCACACCTTTTCCGTCAGGATCATTTATCAATCTATAGTGAGTAACAACGGCACATTCTTTTGCAAACCCTTCTACATGTGATGCCTCTTTGGAAAGAAATGATTTGGGTATAAATAGGGGAAAATATGCATTGGTATGTCCAGTTTCTTTGAACATATCGTCAAGAGCTCTTTGCATTTTTTCCCATATCGAAAAACCATAAGGTTTGATAACCATACAGCCTCTAACCGCCGAGTTTTCGGCCAAATCAGCCTTTTTTACGAGTTCGTTGTACCACTCAGAATAATTCTCACTACGTTTTGGAAGTCCTTTAGACATTTTTCTTTCTATTTTTTTAAACTTTTAGAAGCTAAAATTGCATTAAACCTATAAATTCTTTTGTTAATTATTTTGTTAACAATAGCCTTAGAGGTTGCAAAGATAAGTTTTAATATTATTTTTGTAATGAATTATTTCACTAAGAATATTTCAAAAAATATTTGGACAAATAAGGCAACCTTTCGAGGTGATTTGGCGTCTAAAGTATAAATGATTAAAGACACCTTTTATCTAAAAATAATATGAAACTCAAAAGTTCGGTTTTGTTATTGGGAGCTGTTGTTGCTTTTGCTTCTTGCACCAGCAAACAGATTCCAACCAAAGGAGAAAGTGACGACATGTATGCTACTTCGGCTGACGCAGCACCCGCTCCGGTTGTGGCCTCTTCAAAGGCTCCATTCAATAATAATGGCGGTAACACGCAGCAACTTCCTTACGAAGATGAATATGACAGAGTGGACAACCCAGACCAAGTTGAGGCAACAGACGACTATTATAGTGAAGATTACATCACTTCACGTGACCTAAAGAGAAAGTTAAGCTCTAACCCTGGTTACACAGATGGGTATTCCGATGGCTACAGCCAAGGCTGGCTGGATAACTCTTGGAGCCAACCGATTGCCATGGGATGGAACTCTCCTTTCAACAGATTTGGTTTCAATTCCTTCTCTCCATTTAATTCTGGTGTGTTCATTTCATACGGCCTAGGTGGCGGATGGGGCAACGGATGGAACAGATACTCTCCGTGGGGATACAATTCATGGGGCAACCCTTGGATGATGGACTCTTGGGCCTATAGCCCTTGGGGATACAATAGTTTTTATTCTACTTGGGGTTACAATAGTTTCTACTCACCTTGGGGTTACAATAGCTTCTACAGCCCTTATGACTACTACGGTGGTGGTTACAACAACTACAGACCGTACTATAACAATCAGGCAGCAATTGCTCAAAATGCTTACAAAAATGGTTCAAGAACCTATGGTGTAAGAGAATCTGGAAGGAATAGTGCAAACTATAACGATAGATTTGTAAACACCGCCAGACCTGTGGCAAGTTCGTCAAGTGCAAGAACGTCTAGCAGTGCTTCAAGATCATCAAACAATTCAGGCTCGGGGACTAGCTCAGAAAGAGTATTGGCCGACAGAAAAAATGGAACTTGGGTAGGCGGAAACGCAAACAACAGCTCTTCACGTAGCAACACTTCTACTTACTCGAGTTCAAATTCAAGAGCTTACAGTAGCTCTAGCGATTCCTACAATCCAAGCTCAAGAAGACCTGCCAGCTACGATTCTTACAATAGGTCTACGTCTTCTGGCTCTGGAAGTTACAGTTCAAGAAGTGCAAGCACAAATAGCTCAGCACAAGGAAGTACCTACACCCGCTCTTCTTCAAATAGAGCTTCTAGCGGAAATGAATACAGCAGTCCAAGCTATGATAGAGGATCTTCATTCTCCAACCCTTCTTCGCGGAGCAGTAATTATAGCTCTGGATCTTCTAACTCAAGTTCGTCGAGTTCGAGAGGAAGCAGCGGTGGCTCAAGTTCTGGAGGTGGCGGTGGTTCTTCAAGAGGGCCAAGATAATTACTTCGTAAAAACTCAATTTTTATACCCCGCTAATAAACCAATTGTTGTTGGCGGGGATTTTTTTATCCTTTTTTAAATAAAAACACTATGAAAAAGTTAATATTGGCGGTTGCTGCTTTGATTTCCAGCTTATCCTCTTCCGCTCAGTTGTCGTTAAATGGGCACTTTTATGGAGAAGACGCACTTAAGTTTTATAGTTTTGGCAACTATGGCTCTTCTCGTTCTCAAGGTATGGGAGGAGCATTCACCGCTCTAGGCGGAGATCTGAGCAACTCTTATATCAATCCGGCTGGTCTTGGCTTTTACAATAAGTCTGAATTTACGATTAGCCCTATTTTTACGAGCACAAATACTTCTTCAAACTACATAGGCACATCAAACAAGCTCAGTGCCTCTAACCTGAGTATTGGACAAATTGGTGTTGTTTTTAGTAACAGAGGTGTAGGCACCAGAAAAAAAAGAACAGCATGGAGTATTTCTTACAACACCTTGGCCAACTTCAACAGTGACTACAGCTATTCGGGTTCAAACAACCGTAGTTCAATTTCGGATCACTTTGCTGAGAGAGCCTCACAAAGGGGAATAAGCTCGGAAGATCTCAACAACGAATTTAACACCACAACTAGGCTGGCACTTAACACCACAGCTCTGGCTTATCAAGCGTATCTTATCGACCCAGCCACCGGAGGTGGTTATATTGCCTCTGAACTCTCTACTCCTGTTAATCAGAACGGAAACGTTTCGGAGGCAGGAAACTTAGGTCAAATCAATATAGGCTACGGTATCAACTATGACGACAAAACTTATATTGGAGCGGCCTTAGGTATTCAAAACCTTAATTATTCGCAGTTGACCGATATTACGGAGAAGTTTCCTAATGGACAAATATTTAATGGATTCACTTTTGGAGATGAGCTACTGGTCAGAGGCACGGGAATTAACCTTACCGTGGGGGCCATAATGAAAGTGAGTGACAATGTGAGACTTGGTGCAAATATTTCAAGCCCGACCTCCATGAAAGTAAACGAAACTTATACGTCGTACATAGCCTTTGACCAAAAACCCAATACTTTTGTTTCTGACGACCAAGAGCTATCTACTGTACCAAATGACTTCAAATACCGTATTTCTTCACCTTTAAAAGCCAATTTAGGAGCTTCCGTTTTCCTGCCTAAAAAACTTGGGGTTGTAAGTGTAGAAGCCGAATATGTTGGATACAATATGATGAATGTAAAAGACAAAGAGGACAACAGGTGGTCGAGCGATCAGAAAAGAGGAATACAAAGTGAATTTAAAGATGTAATAAATTTAAAAGCCGGAGGTGAGCTTCGATTTGGAGTTGCTCGTGTGAGAGCTGGTTTAAATTACCTCGGAGATCCTCGAAAAAATTCAGATGCATTTAATACAAGCTCTACCGTAATTGGCACACTGGGCGGTGGTATAAGAAACAACAGGTTTTTTGCGGATATTTCATATTCAAGAACCTCAAGAAATTTTGCATTTACACCTTATACTCTCGTAAATGAAACCGATTATGAATCAGCTACATTGAATCAAACCAAAGGTACTTTGGGAATAAGCTTCGGTACTTTTTTCTAACAATCGAAGAGCATAAAAAAAAGGCGATTTTGAGTTTTCAAAATCGCCTTTTTTATTATATCCAATCACCATTTCTTTTCGAAGTCTCCCCGCGAAAAATATTTTTCTATGAAGCAGTACATCAGAATGAAAAAATAGCGGCTTCCCATTTCTCTTATTTTCAACTTTGATTCGCCGTATTTTCGATTCGTCCAAGAATTTGGTACAACAGCAAAAGTATACCCTCGGATGATAGCCTTCAATGGAAGTTCTACGGTCAGGTTGAAATGCGGCGACAAAAATGGCTTAATACCCTCTATTGTATGTCTTTTGTAAAGTTTAAAAGCATTAGTAGTGTCATTATATTTAATATTCATCACCATTCTGATGATGGCATTAGCTACTCTATTTATTACTTTTTTTATAGCAGGATAATCTATCGTCTTTCCGCCTTTCATGAATCTGCTTCCAAAAACACAGTCGTAGTTTCCTTCAATCATTGTATCGTAGAACTGTAGAAGGTCATGAGGCGAGTCAGATAAGTCAGCCATCATAACAGCCACACAATCGCCTGAAAACCTTTCAAGACCGTATCTTACCGCATAGCCAAATCCATTTGGGCCAAGATTTGTGACATAATTAAGGTTGGAGTATTTCTGTTTCAGATCTTCTAAAACTGCAAGTGTATTGTCCTTGGAATTGTCATTAACAACCAATATTTCGTAGTCTAGGCTCCTTTCAGATAAAACCGACACCAATTCATCAATGGTTTCAGAGATAGACTCAGATTCATTATAGGCCGGAATGACAACGCTTAATTTCATTACATTTTTTTATAGGACAAAAACTATTGAAGTCTGCTTTGTTGTGAATAAATCTGCTCTAAAATATCATTTAGATTGAATTTATAACTCCAATCTGGATAGTGAGATTGAAACTTCGAGACATCAGAAATATACCAAATATGATCTCCAATACGATTATCTTCGGCATAGCTAAAGTTCATTTTATTACCCGTAATTTTCTCGCAAATCTCGATTGCCTCCGTCATAGAGCAATTGGAGTGTCTACCTCCACCGGCGTTGTAAACCTCACCCTGTCTTGGATTTAGGTAAAAATGATAGAACATATTCACGAGGTCATAAGAATGAATATTGTCGCGAACCTGTTTTCCTTTATAACCAAAAACCGTGTAGTGGTTTCCTGTGACGGCACATTTCATGAGATAAGATAAAAAACCATGCAATTGGGTTCCTGAATGATTAGGTCCCGTTAGGCAACCACCTCTGAAAATTCCGACGTTCATTCCAAAATACTTGCCGTACTCTTGAGCCAATACGTCTGCTGCCACTTTGGAAGCACCAAAAAGAGAATGCTTAGAATTGTCGATAGACATATTTTCGTCAATGCCATTTTCAAAATAAGCATGAGACTCGTCTATTTCCCAACGTTTTTCTAGCTCTACCAAAGGCAAAAAGTTTGGTGTATCCCCATAAACTTTATTAGTAGACGTAAAAATAAACACAGCCTTCGGTGAAAATAACCTTGTAAGTTCCAATAGGTTAAGTGTACCGTTGGCATTGATTGTAAAATCAGTCAATGGCTCCCGAGCCGCCCAGTCATGGCTAGGCTGAGCTGCAGTATGTATAATCAACTTAATGTCAGCACCGTAAACCTGAAAAACGGATTTCAAAGCCTCAAAATCACGGATATCTAGAGCATGGTGCTTATAGTTGGCGATTGAAGTCTCAAGTTCATTCTTGCTTCTTTCTGTAGAAGCATCCTTCCCAAAAAAATACGCACGCTGGTCATTGTCTATACCAACCACGAGGTCCATCTTTTCAGCAAAAAAACGTACCGACTCACTTCCTATTAAGCCAGCAGAACCGGTAACTATAGCAACATTCATCTATTTGTAATTTATTGTTCTAAAAGTATAATTGACATATGTTGATGATTCGAAAGTGATTTCAAATCTCAAAAATTTCTCAAAAATTACTTTAATATATTTTCTAATTGTCGTTCGTTGTCTCTGATCCAAGAATGAATATCCACAAATATTTCTCTTGCATTTCGTTTGGGAGTCCAGCCAGTTTCCGCCTCAATCTTGGCGTTATCTGTAATATAAATTCTCAAATCCGCAGGACGATTTTCTTTCTCAGATCCTATTTCTATTTTATTTCCGGATATCTCTTCACAGATTTTGGTCATCTCCAATAGTGATACACTTGAACCAACCCCACCTCCTGCGTTGTAAACTTTACCATTGAACTTTTCAATCTGGTGAATTTGCATATCTATCAATTCTACCAAATCATCCACATGTAAAATATCTCTCACCTGCTTCCCTAGGCCACCATAGCCAATGTATTTCAGAGATTGCTTCCAAAAATGTTTGGCCATCCATAATGTAACGACACCCTGGTCTGTCTTTCCCATTTGTCTAGGTCCAGCAATCACACCAAAACGTGTTATGGCCGAATTCATATTGTAAAACGCAGAATACTCTTGAATGAACAATTCAGACGCAAGTTTGGTAGTACCGTAAAAAGATCGGGCTCCATCTAGACTCAGTTTCTCCGAAACACCCCTACTCGTTATTCCATCCATTTTTTGCTCGTCCAAAAAAGCAAATCGAGTTTCTTCTTCCGTAAAAGCAGCATTTTCGATAGTTTCTATTGGATAAACTCTGCTAGTAGATAAAAAAATGAGCTTGGCTTTGTGTTTCAAACAGACGTTGAAACAATTAATAGAGCCATAAAGATTGTTATTGATTACATAACTCGGGTCTGAATTTAAGCCCGAAATAACAGACGGCTCAGCCGAAGCCTCTACCAAAACATCAAAACCATCTAATGAATTAAGGTCTTCGATGTTTCTAATGTCGCCATGAACAAATTCAATACCTCGTTCTTTAAAATCAACCAAATTCAATTCAGAGCCTCTACGTTTGAGGTTATCGAAAGCTATAATATTATAACCAGGATATTTTTCCTTGAGCTGGATGCAAAGAGTAGAACCAATAAAACCGGCACCACCGGCAACTAGAATAGTCATTTAGAGTATTATTATAAATGCCGGATTACCTACAAAAATAAAAAAAGGAGGCTTCCTAAACGTGTGCAAATTTATCAATTGTCTTGCTTAAAACCAAATAAAACAATCGACCGGGTGGATTCAAACAGACTTAGAAAAAAACAGCAACTCTACTATAAACCCTTATTCTTTGAATAAAAATAATATACAGACTTCAAGTGCGAAACTGTCATTTTTCCGTTGGTATTAACCAATAAATCCAATTTAAAAACCGAATTTTTCTTTTTAAGATATTTCTCAACCTGCTCAAACTCAAACTTGGTATAAAACACTCCTTTTTTGTTTTCTGTATTGAATGGCTTAAGTACACTCAGAAAGCTACCTCCATCGAGTCCGTGAAATATCAAATAATATTTACTTGATGCGTTGGTGTTTTTTAAGTTTTGTAGATTGAGTACAATTTCATGAAAATTATTTAGACTGAATGCTTCCTCCAAAATAGGTCTCGATACAGTATCTATCTTAAATTTTTCAGAATCGGTAAGTGACATCACCTTAGAATTTGCATTGTATTCGTCATAATCTATAGGATTTTTTACTACAGACCATTTGTCATTAAGAACTTGCTTTCCGTCTTCAAATTTGAAAATTGTAATTTTAGAAGCGTTACTCGACAAATATTTTTTGAGTAACAGACAGTCAAAACTAATCTCCTGCAACTCAGCCTTTTCGAAAAAATTCAGATGAGACCTTAACCTCGGAATTCTAAAATAATATTTTTTACCGTCAGACTCAATAGCTACACCAAGTTCCAAATCAGTAGCCTTAAAAACACCCTTGTAAACCCCTTTTATTTTTACATACGGATTTTCTTTAATATCGAAACCTGCAATCTTATGGACTTCAAATGTTTCAGTTTTTAGAGCTTTTACGAACTGTAGTTCGGTATTATTCATAGGCACCGCAACCACATTTCGTTTAACCTTTTCCAAATCAAAAACTCCCTTGCTTCGCAATTCATCAATCCTTTGGTCTGAAACAAGCGGAATATTATAGATTCGATTATGATCTTGATAAAGTTCGGTTGTGTTACCAAGGTACATCATCTGGTCGTGCCTAGTTTCTATTTCATCATATTTAAGAATTTGAATCCAAGTTCTATAGTTCTTAACTTGATATCCAAACCCACCAATTATGATTATTCCAAAAAACAAGCCTACTTTTTTGAAGCTATTCTCTATCTTCCATGCCTTCAAAATCTGCTTAAAGTAAATAATGTAAAGCACCACAAATACCAAGACACTATTTATCAAGTATGCTCCTCTTTGTAACAATTGCTCGCCATACTCATTTCTTTTCACAGAAATTATCAAGAAAGTAAGAAGATAAAATACGAGCATCAAAGTCAAACTTAACTCTCGCTTGATGATGTTTTTGAAGAACACAAAATATAAAATCCAAAGCAAGGCAAAAACACCTAGAATCAGGTTGACTTTAATTGAACCAAAGCCCCCTATTCCACCCAAATAAATTGGATATACTTTGAGTAAGTATGGCAAAATACTTAGACTGAGCCCCGTTTTACCAGCCTCATAATCAATAAAATAGATTATCGATATACAAATAGAGGCCGCTGCCCATATTAAGGATCTGCGGTATTCCTTTTGCAGCAACATACCAAAAAACACCAAGGGCATTAGCAAAATACCATTGCCATTCGAAAACACCCCGAAAAACAAAAATATTATCGGAAGTGTAGTGTATTTTCTATTAATGGCCAGATAAATGGTGCCTACAGTAAAGAAAACCATAGGAAAATGGCTAAGCGACTCCATGGCCAAGAAGTAAATCTCGGCGAAGGCAAAACTCAGCATCAAAATTGGTACAGGAAGAAAAAAATAAAATCTTTTGTAATTAAAACCACCTTCGAAGTACAAAAAAGCCATCGAAAGAAGATAAAAAACCAAACCTATAACTCTAAAAACCTGCAAATCTACCTGATGAAAAATACTCAAATAGGCCAAATTTATAAGTCTCAAAGTTGCAATACGGTGTTCGTTGTGCTGAGAGAAAATTAGTTTTAATTTGTCCCACGCATTTGTTGCCGCTAAATATTTATTATTGAAATCAAAAAAAGCTTCGTAGTCATCAGAAATTGGAAAATTCTGAAAATTAAGAGAAGCATCGTAAGAGTAAGCTACTACAAAAAGTAGAAAAGCGAAAATAGAGAATATATTCAATACTTTCATTGACAGAAACTTGTTTGATAGTTTCCCGGAAAATACAATTGACAGAATGTCATTCTTTGTTTGAATAAGAAAACGACTCCAATCCCAGTCGCTTTTAAGTATAACTCACTATTTCAAAGTTCTAAAATGGGCGTCAAGTATCCACATGATGGTATTGGCATCGGTATCTCCTTCAATTACAATATCCGCTTGTTTGTAGATATCTATTCTCGACTCATAGGTTTTAAGTAAACCATCCAAAAGGGTATCACTCTCCAAGTTGTGCAATGGTCTATTATTTTTCTTCGAATTTCGCATTCTCTCTTCAAGTTTGAAGGGCTTTACATCCAAGAAAATACTTATTCCATTCTCTTTTATAAAAGACATATTGTTATTGAAACACGGAGTACCTCCCCCGGTAGCAATTACCAGCTTGGTATTGGATTCGATTTTTTTAAGTTGTTCAGTCTCTAGTTTCCTAAAATATTCTTCTCCTTCAAGGTTAAATATCTCATTTATCTTTTTACCCTCCGAAACCTCAATCCTTTTATCTAAATCTATAAAATCATAATTTAATTCTTTGGCAAGTTGCCTTCCTAGGGTACTTTTTCCTGAAGAAGGCATCCCCAACATAAAAATATTCGTCGTCATTCTTAAAACTTAGTACTTATTAGCAATTCATTAATTTGGTCTGCTGTAGGGATATTGTTGTAACTCCACTTTTTCACTACCACACCATCATTTAACAACACAAAACATGGATTATTTCGTGCCATAGTTTTCAAAACTTTCTCATCACAGGTAAAGTATTCTGTGGAAATAGCCTTTTCTTTGGCAAATGCCTTGTATTCTTCCGTAGATATCGAGGTCAGAATCATTGGCCTGACTTTACGTTTCGAAACTTTGGAAGCTAATTTGTTAATCGGCGAAAAGTCCAATTCTTCCAAACCATCTTTCTTTTTCAAAACAATCAACAGCACCTTACCTTCAAAGGTTTGCTGAGTAAAATCATTACCAGCAGTATCAGCAATACTGTAGTCGGTGATTTTAGCCTTCAATAAATCTTCGTTAAGCACCACCGACGAAACATATTTATATCTGTTGGTATCGGCCAAATACTCCTTGGATTCAATTTCTTTGTTCTCCTTTTTATCCATGAAAATATATTGGAGGTCTGGCTTAACATCAGGCCTTTCCATTTGCTTTGGTATGCTTTTACCAGCAGCGTAAGGAAGAAAGTCGAGCAAAGGCAAATATCTTATGGCATAAACACCAATCCCAAGGGCAAAAATGGTAGCTATTAAAACCATTGGCGTACCTAATTCGGATTTCCCAAATCGCTTTCTGTAAATGAAGATAAGGATGATGAAAAACATGCTTATAACATCCTTAAGAAATGAATCCCAAGGTTTCAATTTCAAGAAATCTCCGAAGCAGCCACAATCAGTTACTTTATTGAAAAACGCCGAGTAGAAAGTAAGAAACGTAAAAAACAACATGAGAAGCATCACCAACCATGCCGTTAACTTCATTCTAAATTTAAATAGCAACGCCACGCCCAATACCAACTCTAGAACACAAAAAGCAAGCGAAAGCCCCAAAGCATTGTGTGCAATGCTTGTGAAAAGCGGAGCAAAAGCGGGAACATCACCGGCAAAAACCTCAAAATACTCTTGGAGCTTGAGTCCTGTACCATACGGATCTACCACCTTTACAAAACCTGAGAAAACAAACTCAAGTCCAACGAGAATCCTTGATAAATTTGCGATAAATTTCATATTCTATTGTTGAATTTGTTGTATTTGAACAGTCTTTAATTTTATTAAACAAAAAACCGAATAATTTATAATATCTTGATAACCAGCACGTATACCTTCTGAAATTATGGTCTTTCCGTTATTATCTTCTATTTGCTTAATCCGTAATAACTTCATAAGAATAATATCAGTCATAGAACTCACCCGCATGTCACGCCAAG
The DNA here is from genome assembly GCA_035299025.1 of Leadbetterella sp. Lineage (GTDB taxonomy): Bacteria > Bacteroidota > Bacteroidia > Cytophagales > Spirosomataceae > Leadbetterella. The sequence continues at coordinate 88,457 of DATGXK010000007.1, read as the reverse complement.
CTTCGCCGTAATCGTGATTTTTGTTAAACAAGAGCTCCTTTACTTCCTCCATCTGTATTTCATAGAGCTTACTAAGTTCCTCCAAGCCATCTCCAATTTCAGTGTCCGAAGTCAATATCAGAGCCATCACGCAATAATTAATGATACCAATAAACTCCGAAACCTGACCTTCATCAACCTTCGAGAAACCGTTTTCCTGAATGGTTCTGATTCGCTGGGCTTTAATAAAAATCTGATCGGTGATGGATGGCAAACGTAAAATCCTCCAGGATGTTCCATAGTCGGAATTCTTCTTGGAGAAAATCTCAAAGCATTTGGTAATTATATCTGAATACTCAATTTCTGTGTTAGACATTGATATTTTCCAATATTTTTAGTTTTTTTTGCAAACTATGAAAAACACGATAAATATAGGAGGTAAAATACTTGACCTACAAAAACCTTTAATCATGGGAATAATGAACATTACCCCTGATTCTTTCCACAAAGATAGTAGATTTAATCCTTTGGATGAAGAGTTTTTAAAAAAAGCTAACGAAATGCTCGAAAATGGAGCCGCAATTTTGGATATCGGAGGATACTCAAGTCGACCGGGTGCTATGGAAATAAGTGAGCAAGAAGAAATAGACAGAGTGATACCGGCCATAGAACTGATAGGTAAAAACTTTAAAAATTGTATCGTATCCATAGACACTTTCAGGCAAAAAGTGGCGGAACTAGCTATTAATTCCGGTGCTAAAATTATCAATGACATCTCTGGCGGAGAACTGGACTCAAGTATGTTCTCATATTTGATTGAAACAAATACACCTTATATTCTCATGCACATGCGGGGCAACCCAAAAAACATGCAAAAACTCACTAACTACACAGATTTTTATCACGATATCCTCTCCGAAACCTTCGCAAAGGCCAATTTCTTGAGAAGCAAAGGGGTTAGTGATATCATTATTGACCCTGGATTTGGATTTTCCAAAAGTCTCATTCAAAATTACGATTTATTCAAAAACCTAGAACTTTTCAATAATCAGAATTATCCAGTTTTGGTAGGAGTATCCAGGAAATCCATGATTCATAAATACCTACAAATAGAGGTTCACGAAAGCCTAGAAGCTACCTCCCAACTTCATTTGCAAGCACTTTTGTCAGGTGCCAACATTCTTCGCGTTCATGACGTAAAATCAGCCAAAAACTCAATTTTTTTATATGAATTATTGAAAAAACAATAATTCCGAAACCGTAAAATAATTTTATCTACAATATTTTTCGATGCTCTGGCTATTTGAAAGTTTGTTCACTATATTTACGAATAATAAATCTTAACGAAAATAAATAATTCAATCATGAGAAACATCGTCCTCTTTATTACATTGATAATTTCAGGATTTGGAGTTTTTGCTCAGGGCTTAGTTGCCCCTTCGCTCGTCGAATTGCCATCTTCCATCACCACCAACTCTTTTTTAGTTTTGGTTAATGACACCAATCCGGGAGAAATGAAAATTGAAATCGAATTAAGTGGACCTGGTTTATTGCGTTCCACTTTGGTCGACCCAAACACATCATTCAATTTTAATAACACTAGCCTAGCTCCAAATACTACATACACTGTAAGAGCAAGAGCAATTAACTGTGCTGCAGTGTTGGGATGCCCTTTACCTGATATCGGGCCATGGTCTAATATTATCACATCCAAAACCTTGGTGGCTATCCCTGCCGCTCCAATTTTAAAATTGGACAATAACTGTGCAAGGTTTGTTTCAATTTCTTGGGAAGTAACCGAACGTGCTTCGGAAATTACAAACTTTCAAGTTTTACGTTCTTTTGCTGGAGCGGGTTATCAGCTAGTCGGCAATTTCCCAAATTTCCAAAGAAATTTATTTGACCTGGGAGTTCAACCTGGTGTAGCTACCACTTACGTTGTAATTGCGGAGAATAGTACCGGACAAAGACAATCAAACCAAGTGAGTGTTAATGTCAAAGCTTTTGTTCCCCCAACACCACCTATTAACGTTCAATCGAGCACTGTTAATAAAAGTGATACGCAACTCAACATTACTTGGGAGAATCCTGAACAAGACTATAGTTGCGGAACTAACATTAGAAGCTCATATTATGTTATGATCAAACGTGAGGGTGAAACAGAATTCAAATTATACAATATCATTTACCCAACCGCAAGCAACGTTATAATTTCAGGACTAAAACCTAACGAAAGAGTAGAATATTCAATATTTTCGTTAAGTGATAGAGGTCTTTTCTCTGAGCACAGAAAAGGGGTTGACAATACCTACGGCCCAGCCAGTAAACCAACAAACTTCATAGGAGTTGCTTTTAAAGATGCCGTAAATAACTCATCGATAGGGCTAAGCTGGGATCATGCACCTAAAGACGAAGACTATTTTGTTATAGAGGTAAGCAAAGACGGGACAAATTTCCAAACCTTAGGTAAAATAAAAGATGGTGATAATAAATTCAAGCACGAGCCTATTGAGGAGGGTGTTGGTTATACCTATCGTATCAAGGCAGGAAATTATCTTTTCGGAGAATCAGATTATGTTCTTACCCAGCCTATTACTTATGCATATTCTGCGGCCCCAAATGCTCCATACGGACTTTCTGGTACTGTAGCGGCTACAAAGGTAGATCTCAAATGGTATGATGATTCGAACAAAGAAGAAAGCTATATCCTTGAAAGATCTATTGACAACAACACTACTTTTGCCGAATTAAAAAAATTGGATAGAAATGCCGTTGCATATTCGGACAACACTGTAACTGCGGGTAAAAAATATTATTACAGAATTAAAGGTATCAATCCTGTTGGCTCTTCTTCTTATTCAAACATTTTTGAAGCAAAGACACCTGGTGGTTCTGGTTTTGTTAGCAATACTGAATTCAGTATTTTCCCGAATCCTACATTGGATTTTCTTTCTATAAAGTTGCCTTCAGAAATAGACAATTCATCGGTTACCGTTTCTCTTTTAGACCAAAATAATATTGAGGTTTTCAAGAAAAATTTTGAAACAAAAACTATCAAAGTCAATCTTTCAAATCTCGATAGTGGTGTTTACAATATGATTATAAAAACTTCAAATGAAACATTATCTAGAAAAATTGTAAAATACTAATTCCCACACATAAATTTACAAGAGAGAGCTACCAACGGTAGCTCTTTTTTTATATCCAAATTCTGCACCTAGCTGATTAGTCCACTCAACATCAGACCAGATTTTTTTTTAAATATTACATTTTTTGTATAATTTTACCATGATTTCTTAATGCAATTCCTTAATTAATAAAGAAAATGAAAAAATTTCTAATTCTTTTTTCGTGCTTTTTAGCTACACTAAAAATCTTTGCTCAACCTACTTTCCCACCATTGCCCCCAACATCCCTATCTGCAGGACAAGTTGGATTAACAAACTCAATTTCAGCAACTTGGACAGCTCCTTCAGGTGTTATTACTGGTTACAAGGTTTATTATTCTAGACCGTCAGGACCTTTAGATTCTGTTTCTACTACAACAAACAGTGCAACATTAAACAACTTACTTTATAATCAAAACTATACCATTACCGTAAAATCTTACAGAGCATCCGCTCCTGCGGATACGGTTCGATCTATCTCTAGTAACTCAGTTAGTGTACTAGTTGTAAGCTTAGTAGCTCCAACAATTTCTGTTGACCTCAACAATGTTACTCGAAACTCTCTAATACTAGGTATTGCAGACACTAATCAAAACGAAACTGGATTTGACATAGAACTTGATCAGGGTGGGGTGATTACTAATCTTACAGAACCAAGTGGTTCTTCTATTTTCAAACTTATTTCCAATTTATTGCCAAAAAAACTTTATGGAATAAGAGTAAGGGCTCGTTATAATTCACTTGCGGGACCTTGGACACCCGTAATTTTTGCACAAACAAAGGTAGATTTTCCTCCCGCCATAGTTTTGAGTTCAGACTCCAACTGCCCCGACCTCATTCACTTGGTTTGGTCTATTCCGAGTAGATCAGAGGATGTTGAACAGATACTGCTAAAAAAATCATACGATGGTGTTACGTTTCAGGATATGGGAAATATCCCACTTACAGAAACTGGATATTGGGATCAAACTACTGTAGCGGGTGCTACACAGTATTATGCCCTTTTTACCAGAAATTCTACAGGTACAACCACCTCGAATACGGTGTCTGTTACGGCCCAAGCCTACGTTAATCCCAACCCAGCATTGAACCCCATTTCAGACCAGGGTAATAAATCGAGAAATCATTTGACCATTAGATGGACCAATGGTGCCGAAGACAAAATATGTAAAACCAATATCAGAACGAATACAATCATAATGATAAAGGTAAACAACACAGGAGATTACAAAGAATACACGAACCTACCAGGTTTTGCGAGTTCAGTTAAAATTGAAAACCTTAGCCCTAAAGACATAGTGGATGTGGCGATCTTTGCAGTGAGTGATAAAGGTAAGTTTTCGACACCAACCTATATACGAGATACAACAGCAGGCCCTCCTTATGCCCCTTCGAACCCCATCGCAATTTTGTATTACGATGCATTAGGTAATCCAGCTCATGATATAAGTTGGAAAGACAACTCCAAAGATGAGGACTATTTCATAATCGAAAGAAGTATAGACAATAAGACCTTTGTAGAACTCGGTAAAATAAAAATGGATATAAGGTCTTTCAAGGATTTAACTCCTGAAGAGGCCACCATTTACTATTATCGTGTAAAAGCAGGAAGCAATACAGAAGGTGAATCGGGTTACTCACCAGTTATTGGGCCATTCATCATCAATCCAACCAAAGCACCAAATGCTCCATATGGCCTGAAAGCAGTAGAAAGTTCTGCGAAAGTTAATCTTACTTGGTACGACGACTCCAAAAGAGAGGAAAATTATATTATAGAAAAATCGCAAGACGGCGGAACAAGTTATGTATTAGTAGCCACGCTTGGTAAAAACGTCACTTCTTACGTTGATGAGAATGTTTCATCCGGAAAAACTTATCAATACAGGGTTTACGCCAAAAATGCCATTGGCAATTCAGGAAACTCAAATATTGCGACTATAAAAATGAGTGGAACAGGTATTGCACCAAGCTTGGTGAGTATTACAGTCTTCCCAAATCCAACTTTCGAAAACCTGAATTTGAAAGCAGAAAACCTAAAGTCGGACTCTGATTACCTACTTGTTGTTTACGACAGAAACAATAGACAAATTCTATCTCAAAAAATAAGAATGAAAAAGGATGAAACCTTGGTGATACCTTTCAATAATCTTTCTCAGGGATTGTACAACGTGGTTATCAGTAATGGCGAAAGCAGTACATCAAAGAAAATTTTTAAATATTGACCATCAAAGAGGTCAAGAAATTGACCTCTTTTTATTGGGATAATACTGATAAATAGCACAATACAAAGAAGCTATTTAGTAATTTCAATATTTTAATATTCAAACATTCAAACTTCGATTAAATGGTAATCGAAGTTTTTTTTTTGTTAAAAAATCATTATGTTTGCATAACAAATTTTTTTTATAACCTAAACTTAACAATGCATGAGAAAGAATTTACTTCTTGCCCTTGTGCTATTTTGCTCATCAGTGGTGGCTTTCGCCCAGAGTAAAATAAGCGGAAAGGTAACTTCAGCAGACGACGGATCAGGCATCCCTGGGGTGACTGTTCAAATCAAAGGTACCTCTAAAGGTACACAAACGGACCTAAATGGTGGCTACGAAATCGAGGCAGCCGCTGGTCAAACTCTCGTTTACAGCTTTGTGGGAATGGTGTCACAAGAGGTGACAGTAGGCACAAAGTCTATTATCAATGTTGTTCTCACCAACGATGCCAAAGCACTATCAGAAGTGGTAGTAACGGCACAAGGTATCGTTAGAGAGAAAAAAGCGTTAGGTTATGCGGTTACTACTGTAGCTAGTGACTTAATCAACAACCGTCCTGAGGCTGACGTAAGCCGTATTCTCCAAGGAAAAGCTCCTGGTGTAAACATCACTTCTACGGGTGGTATGTCTGGTTCAGGAACCAACATCACCATTAGAGGTTACAAGTCAGCCACAGGTTCTAACCAACCTTTGTTTGTGGTTGATGGTGTTCCTTTCAACTCTGGAACAAACTCCCAAGCCGGTTTTACTACAGGTAGCCAAACTACTTCAAGCCGTATGCTAGACATTGACCCCAACAACATCGAAAGCGTTTCAGTGTTGAAAGGTCTCTCCGCAACTGTACTGTACGGAGACCAAGGTCGTAACGGTGTTATTTTGATCACAACCAAAACTGGTGGTGGTAAAAGAAAAAATGCAGAAGTTAGCCTGAACCAATCGTATTTCCAAAATACAATTGCTTCATTGCCTGATTATCAAAACAACTATGGTGGTGGTTTCCAACAATTAACACCTCCATCTTGGTTCTTCTCAAACTGGGGAGCTAATTTCGCTGACCAAGCAACTACTAAGCACCCAATTGGCTTATCGTCAGTGGCTTTGATTAGAAACTCGTTCCCAGAATATGCAGTAGACCCAACAAAACCTTGGGGTAATGGTGCTGCTGATGTATTGAACAACGTTGTTGACATTCCTAACATTGCTCAAGATAATATTGGTAAATCATTCTTTAGAAAAGGAAATGTTTTCAACACTTCTGTTGCGGTATCAGGTTCTTCAGACAAATCAGGCTACAATGCGAGTGTAGGCTATCAAGATGAGCAAGGTTTTACACCAGGTAATACTTTGAAAAAACTCAACCTTGCCTTGGGTCTAAATTCTCAAATCTCTAAGAAATTATCTATTCGTTCTTCATTTACTTATGCCAACACAGACATGAAATCACCACCTTTGAATGCGGGTTATGGTTCGGGTCCTGATGGAGGTATACAGTCTATTTTCGCAAACGTAATGTATACACCTCGTAATGTTGATTTAGCTGGATGGCCTTACGAAAACCCAGTTGATAGAAGTTCTGTATACTACAGAGGTGGTAATGATATCACCAACCCACTTTGGTTGGCCAAATACCACTCAGATCTTAGCTTTGTGGACAGATTCTTTACTTCAAGCTCTTTGAATTATGACTTCAACAATGATTTCTCAGTAACTTACCGTTTAGGATTTGATACTTATTCAGAAACTCAAGAAAGACAATACAACAAAGGTGCTACGGGTGGTAACGTAAACATTATCAATGGTTTTTACCAAAGTGTTGCTATTAAAAATGCTATTTGGAACCATGATTTGATTTTGAACTATAATAAACAGTTGTCTGATAAGTTACATTTGACTGCTTTGCTTGGTGCAAATAACAGATTTGACCAATATGAGCAATTTGGTATGGCAAGTACTGGACAGTTAACTTTTGGATTATTTAATCACTCAAACTTCACTGCTACATCGAACAGAACTCTTAATGGTGCTGGTTTGAATTACATGACACAAGAGAGAAGAATCGGAGCTTATACCAATGTTGTTTTGGATTACAGCGACTACCTTTTCTTGAACTTGTCTGCTAGAAATGACTGGACTTCTACGGTTGAAAGTGCAAATAGAAGAATTTTGTATCCAGGTGTGAGTGTTTCCTTTGTACCTACTTCAGCTTTCGATATGAGTTCTAAAATCTTGAATGATTTGAAAATTCGTGGTAGCTTTGGTACATCAGCAGGTTTCCCAACTCCTTACAATACAAGAAATACGCTTGCTCAAAACGCTAGAGGTTGGTCAAATGCTTCTGGTACTCTTACTTCGACACAGTCTATCTCTAATGCTTTGGGTAATCCAAACTTAAAACCAGAACTTCACCAAGAAGTTGAGTTCGGTGTAGAATCTGCAATGTTCAATAACAAATTGAAGTTTGAAGTATCTCTTTACGAGAAAAACACGAAAGATTTGATTACGAACGCTCCTATTGATCCATCGACAGGTTATACTTCTACTTTTATCAACATCGGTAAAATCAGAACTAGAGGAGCTGAGGTTTCAGCAACTGTAACTCCTGTTAAAACTTCATCAGGATTAACTTGGGATCTTACGGCCAATTATGGTAAATACAAGTCTGTGGTTATGGAACTTGGTGGTGGTCTAGAGCAAGTTGTTATCGCTGGTTTTACAAACCTTGGAAACTTTGCAATCCCTGGCGAACCTTTCAACCTTATTAAAGGATTAGGCATTGCAAGAAATGCAAACGGAGAGAAAATTGTATTGCCAAACGGTCAATACAAGGCAACTTCTGAAATTGCAACTTTAGGAGATCCTAACCCAGCATTTACATCGTCTTTGATCAACAGCTTGAGCTATAAAGGTTTTAATCTTTCGTTTATGTTTGAGTATCGTCACAAGGGTGTGATTGTATCAAATACTGTGAAAGGTGTATTGGCAAGAGGTTTGTCTAAAGACACAGATCAGTTAGACAGAGATCTTTCATTGATTCTTCCTGGTGTTCAAGAAGACGGAAGCAAAAACACTGTTCAAGTGACTGCTTCAAACTACTTCTTTGATAACTTCTTCTTTACAGACGAAGCCGTAACTTTCGACGGAAGTACAGCCAGATTAAGAGAAGCCTCTTTGAGCTATGCTCTTCCTACTAAAGTTATTGGTAAAACACCTTTCAAAAAGGCATCACTAACTTTGACAGGTTCGAATCTTTGGTTTAGAGCTTTGAATATGCCTAAATACGTAAACTTCGACACAGATGTATTAAGCTTAGGTGTTGGTAACGGTCTTGGATTTGACTATTTGACTGGACCAAGTGCTAGAAGATTAGGTGGTACTTTAAGCTTAACATTCTAATTATTTTTAAAGAAGATTAATGATGAAAAGAAACATATATACACTACTAATGGCACTTGGAGTGTTTTTAGTAAGTTCATGCAAATTGGATTATCTGGATAATCCGAACGCCGTAACCGAAAACAGCACAGATGCTAACTTTCTTTTGAACAACATCCAACTGACTTTCGATGATGTTTTCAGAGGTGTTAGTGATACTGGACAAAGATTAACTAGAATTCTAAATCAGGGTGCAAACACCTACGAAACAGCTTATACTCCAACTAGCTATGATGGTCTTTGGAGTACAACTTATGCTGGTTTGTTGGCAGACATCAAGGTTTTGAAAAAAATTGCTGCTGACAGAGGTTTCAAAAGACATGCGGGTATCGCGAAAACTTTAGAAGCCTACAGTTTGATGATTATGGTTGATGCTTTTGGAAGTATTCCTTATTCAGAGGCTTTAGATGCTTCTAATTTCAATCCGAAGAGCGATGATGGTGCTGCTATTTATGCTGCGGCTCTGGAATTGTTGAAGTCTGCAAAAACTGATTTCTCTGGTACCTCAACTGGTACTCCGAATGATTACTACTATGCTAACAATTATACAAGATGGACCAAATTGGTAAACACCTTGATGTTAAAGTACCATTTGAACAGAAGGTTAATCGACAAGGCCGGAAGTACTGCTGCTATTTCAGCATTGATTACAGAAAATCAACTTTTAGGTGTTGGTGACGAATTTACATTCAAATACGGAGCATCTGCTAATGACCCAGACAGCCGTCACCCTGACTATGCTGCTCAAGCTCAAGCAGGTGGTGGTGATTACCAGTCTACTTTCTTTATGTGGCATTTGACAGAAGCCAAAGGATTTGACGATCCGCGTGCCAAATACTACTTTTACCGTCAGGTTAGTGTAAATACAACCACTTCCTCAGAAATGGATTGTATCAGCCAATTTAAGCCAACGCATTACCCTGAAGATATGGTTTTTTGTCTTCCAGGAGAGAGAGGTTATTGGGGTAGAGATCACTTGGACAACGATGGTATTCCGCCAGATGGTTTGAAAAGAACCCTATTTGGAGTTTATCCAGCGGGTTACAGATTTGACAACAATACTCCAGCGGCTGCTGGTGCTGCTGATATGGCTACCAATGGTGCTGGTATTTCTCCAATGATGTTGCCAGCATTCGTAGACTTTATGTTGGCAGAGGCTGCTATAACACTTGGTACTGCTGGTGATCCTAAAGCTCTTATTACTTCAGGTATAACCAAAAGTATTAACTTCGTTAGATCGTGGTCATTAACAACAAACCAAGCTGCCAAAATCAACGCTTTTGAGTCAGCCACTACTTTCGAGGCTAATAGAACTAAGTACCTAGCAGCTATAGCTGCTAAATACGATGCAGCTACGACAGAAACTGCAAAGATGAACCTATTGGGAAGAGAATATTGGATCGCTCTTTATGGTAATGGTGTAGAGGCTTATAACTTATACAGAAGAACTGGGCAGCCGAGCGGAATGCAGCCAGGTCTTAACCCGGCAGTGGGTAATTTCCCTAGATCTTTCATTTACCCTTCGGTATATGTTAATACCAACTCAAATGCGAAACAAAAAGCCGATTTCAAAGTAAAAGTATTCTGGGATAACAACCCTGACGGCTTTATTTTCTAATTATAAATAGAGAACAAAATGAAAAAAATAAAATTAATATATTCATTGGTTGCAGCACTTTTTGTGGCATCAGCGTGTACCGACTTCGTAGAGCCTGCCATTCCTTATAATGGCTTCGAAACAGGTACATATTTGAAAACAATTACTGCCCCTGCTTCAATCAACTTCTTTGACTTGGATAATTCTCCATTCAAGGTATTGTTGGAATGTCATGCAATTGACAAAATAAACAATGTTAAAAATGTGGACATCTACGTAAGCCATAGAAGAGGTACTTCGGTAACGAAAGAAGTTTTGCTAGGTAATGTTGACGGATCTGGGTTTACTACTACAGCAGACTCTAAATGGCCAAGAGGAAGTGTAAATATCCCAATGGCTACGACTTTGTCTAAACTTGGTTTTTCTAAAACGAACCTCAAAGGAGGTGACTTTATAGAGTACCGTTTGGTTTTGACTACTTTAGACGGTAAGACTTTCTCAAACAACAATATGAGTTCGAACATCAATGACCCATATTATGCTTCACCATTCTTTTACAGAGTTGCTATTGTGTGCCCTTCGGCTCTAGCTGGTACTTATGATTATACTACTACAGATATTACAGGATCCGTTGCTGATGGTGCAAACCCTGCGGCTTGCGGAACTGGAGTTTCTGGAAAGGTAACTCTTACTGCTACTGCCACTGCTGGTGAGTATGCAGTTTCAGACGGTACCTTTGGACAGTATGGCTGTGCGTGGAATGACAATCCAGCTACTGGTACAATTAGATTTACAGATGCTTGTGGAAAAATTGGCATGAAAGGTTCTGACCAATATGGTTTAGCTTACAGCTTAACTTATATCAGTCATACTGGTACTGAACTTAAGTTCAAATGGCAAAATAACTACGGTGATTCAGGTATAACTACATTGAAAAGATCATCAGGTACTTGGCCAGCTGGTTTGAACTAATCAATACTTAGTTTCAATTAAAAGAGCAAGACTTAGGTCTTGCTCTTTTTGTTTAAAAAATTGCTTATCATGATTTTTCAAATCTTGTTACTAAAAGTTCCATTTTTAGAGCGATACTAAAAATCGCTCTACAAGGTTCTCTATGTATTCTCTAATTAAAAGCGTAATTTTGCATTTTATAATTACCAGAGAAATACTTCATGTTAACGATTAACAATCTTTCTTTTTACTTCGGCGGAAGAGCCATTTTTGAAGACGCCAACTTACAAATTAAACCCAAAGACAAAATAGGTCTGATAGGTCTAAATGGTAAAGGAAAATCAACACTTCTGAAAATAATAGTAGGAGAATACCAACCTGATGCAGGAAATATATCGAAATCTGGCGATTGTACCATTGGATTCCTCAACCAAGACCTTCTCTCCTACCAAACCGACGATTCTATTTTGAATGTAGCCATGCAAGGTTTCGAACGCCAACTTGAGCTTCATCACCAAATAGAAGAAGTACTTCAGCAAATGGAACTAGATTACAAGGATGAATTGGTAGAAAGGCTAGGCGAATTACAACATGAATTTGACCTTCTGGATGGCTACTCCATAGAATCAAAAGCGGAGGAAATATTGGAAGGTTTGGGATTTAAAACCTGGGAGCTGCAAAAACCACTCAGGCAGTTTTCTGGTGGATGGAGAATGAGGGTAATGCTAGCCAAACTTCTATTGGCCAAGCCATCCATACTACTTTTAGATGAGCCTACTAACCACTTAGACTTACCCTCTATACAATGGGTTGAAAAATACATTGCCAATTACGAAAATGCGGTAGTGGTGGTATCGCACGACAGACAGTTTCTTGATAACGTGTGTAATACAACTGTGGAGGTTAGTAATTGCAAACTCAATTATTACCCAGGAAACTACACTTTCTACGTTGAAGAAAAGGCTCTTCGCAATGAAATTCAAAAAGGTGCGTACGAGAATCAACAGGCACAGATTAGACAGACAGAACGATTCATAGAGCGATTTAAAGCAAAAGCCACTAAAGCCCGGCAGGTACAGTCTAGGGTGAAGGCTCTGAACAGAATGGAAGTGATTGATGATGTGATTGATGATTCAGCGAAAGTACATTTTAAGTTTAAGTTTGGTACGCAGCCAGGCCGAAATGTCATGGCCTTAGAAAATATTAGCAAGGAATATCCCAATAATCCGATCTTAAAAAATACAACCGCCACCATTGAAAGGGGCGACAAAATAGTACTTATCGGTGCAAACGGAAAAGGAAAATCTACACTCTTAAGAATTATAGCCGGCACCGAGGCCGTGAAAGGGGAACGAAAACTGGGTCATAATGTCAATTTTTCTTTCTATGCCCAGCATCAGCTCGAATCTTTGCATTTGGAAGAAACACTTCTTGATGAACTCAAATATGCCGACGGATCAAAGTCAGAGACTGAATTGAGGTCTGTATTGGGTTGTTTCCTCTTTGGTGGCGAAGATGTATTTAAAAAAATAAAAGTGCTCTCTGGGGGTGAAAAATCTAGGGTGGCATTGGCCAAAATATTAATTTCTGAGGCCAACTTTCTGCTACTTGACGAACCCACCAACCACCTAGATATGCAATCGGTGAACATACTGGTGCAAGCTTTGGACCAATACGAAGGCACTTATGTTGTAGTTTCTCACGACAGACATTTTATCAGCCAAGTTTCAAACAAGGTTTGGTACATTGAAGACCAAGAAATTAAGCAGTTCCCAGGTAGTTATGAAGAATTTGTTATTTGGATGGAAGATAATGGCAAAACTTTAGACGAACCTATAAAAAAAGCCGTTAAAGAAACCGAAGTTAAAGCCGAAAAGGTCGTAGAAACAAAACCCTTAAAAAAGGAAAACAAAAAACTGGAAAGAGAAATCAATGATTTGGAAGAAAAAATAATGCTAATCGAAGAAAATATTAAGTTGGTAGAAATTCAACTGGCTGACCAAGAGGTTTTTTCCAACCCTGAGTCATTGAAGAAAACCAATGCCGAATACGCAAACCTAAAAAAAGAGTTAAGTGCATTAAATGAAACTTGGGAAGAGAAAATGATGAAATTAGAAGCATGAGAAAGCTTATTTGGATAGGTTTGTTCTTGGTTTCGGCCGCGAGCTTTGCAAAAACAAAGGCCGTAGGGCATTATGCCGAAACTAATATCAAAAAAGTCCAAAGTACACTTCCTGACTATATCAAGACCGTCTTGTTGTACGCTTATAGCCCAACAGACAACTTCAATGAGCGATATACTAACCCAGCAATACTAAACCTCAATAGCCCCAATTCATCCCTAATTTTGGAGTTCGATGACCTCCGGGCTAAATATGCTTCTTTCAGTACAAAAATTATCCACTGCGACTATGACTGGAAAAAATCCAACCTAGCTGAAATGGAATACCTAGAAGGTTTCAATGAATTTTACGTCAACAACTACGATGTTTCGCAAAATACCAAAACACCCTATTATCATTACAGTTTCAAATTACCAAAAACCAAAATTAGCGGCAATTTCATATTGCAAGTATTTGACAATCAGGACAGTGAGACACCAGTTTTCGAAAGAAAATTTCGAATTTATAGCCAACAAGTAGGCGTTGAAGGAGGTATTATTCCTGCACAAGACCCCCAGTTCTGGCGAACACATCAACAAATTAATCTAACACTTGACCTGAATAACTACGGTATCTCATTTCCTCAAAAAGAGTTAAAGATAGTGATACGTCAAAACCAAAGAGAGGACAAATTAACCGAAATAAAGAATACCAATCTTATAAATTCGGGTAGAAATACTTTCACACTTAAATATTTCGATAGTCAGGGCCTTTTCAAAGCCGGCAATGAATACAGATTCGTGGACTTATCTAGTTCGTTTAAAAAAGGGCAGAATATTCAAGAAATAAAACTCGGAACACCTGACGAAATAACATTAGTAGCACAAAATAAAAGATCTAACAAAGGTTATCTCAATGCCTATGATAATGACGGTGGGTACCTCGTGCACAACCTAGACCAAGGTGAAATAGACCTAAACTCAGACTACATAGAAACCAAGATTAGGCTAAACATACCTTATGAAGACTCAGGAAACAAACCAGTAATTATAGGAAAACTTGTAGATTGGAAAAATACAGAACTTGAGTTTAATCCAAATACACAGCTGTATGAAACAACGCTATTGCTCAAGCAAGGGGTTTACGACTTTGGTTTCGGGCTGAAAAATACTATTTCTGACAAAATTGATGAGGACATATTTGAAGGGAATTTTTCGGATGCTACAAACACATACGAAATTATGATTTACCACAAACCACCCGGCAAACGTTCCGAAGAATTAATAGGCTACCAATTGCTGAGAAATAGACAGTAAAAGTGGTCAAACCATTAGCATTTGACCACTTTTCAAAATCACAAACTCCAATCATTTATTGGGCTGCGGCGTATATCTCAAATACGGCTTCACTTCTTTAACCCCTTTCGGAAATTTAGTAATGGCATCGGCGGTAGAAATCGAAGGCACCACAATGGCATCGTCGCCGTCTTTCCAATCTGCGGGAGTAGCCACTGAGTATTCGGCCGTGAGCTGTAACGAATCAATCACACGAAGCAACTCCTGAAAGTTACGTCCGGTAGAAGCTGGATATATCAGCATCAATTTTATCTTCTTGTCCGGTCCAATAATAAATACAGAACGAACAGTGGCCTTCTCCGAAGCATTCGGATGAATCATATCGTACATCTCGGCCACTGTTCTGTCCGGATCAGCTATAATTGGAAAATTCATTTTTACACCATTCACCTCTTCAATGTCAGGCACCCATTTGTTGTGCGACTCAAGGCTATCAACCGAAATCGCTATCACCTTTACTCCTTTTTTCTCAAAATCTCCTTTTAATAGAGCCGTTTTACCCAATTCTGTAGTACAAACAGGTGTAAAATCTGCAGGATGTGAAAATAACATTCCCCATGAATTACCCAACCATTCATGAAAACTAATAGCTCCCTGGGTGGTTTCTGCCGAAAAATCTGGAGCAATATCGCCTAATCGTAATGACATAATTTTAATTTATTTATTTGAGAATAATCTATTTACAGAACAATTTAAAAATTTATTTAATTACATTCTAGCATATTTTTTAAATAAAACATGATTCTGTTTTTGAAAACTATCAAACTCAATTATTTTTGAAGAAATAATAACATTTGATGCTCAAAACCGAAGCCTTACAATTTTCATATTCCAAAGGAAAAACCTTCGAATTTCCGAATGTTAAATGCCAAGCAAAAGAATCACTTCTCATTTTGGGAAATTCAGGAACTGGCAAAACTACTTTCCTCAACCTTCTTGGATTACTCCTGAAACCCAGTGCAGGAATATTAGAAATAAACGAAAAGCGTATTTCTAACCTAAATGACCGAGATTTGACCATATTTAGGGCACAAAACGTCGGAATAGTCTTTCAAAAGCCTTACTTTGTAAATGCCTTGAATGTTCGGGACAATCTTTTACTGGCCAATTACTTATCAAACAATTCATTGAATAGACAAAAGGCCAAAGAATTGGCTACTAGACTTGGATTCGAAGAAATGTTGGACAAAAAAGTGCAAGAATTGAGCGGTGGCGAACAACAACGGGTGTGTATAGCCCGTGCATTGATGAACAACCCCAAAATTATACTAGCCGACGAACCAACCTCAGCACTTGACGACGAAAACTGCGAAAAAGTGGCGAATTTACTCGAAAAACAAGCTGAAATTATTGGTGCTGCATTGATTATCGTTACCCACGACCATAGACTTAAATCAAGATTTAACAACCAAATAACTCTCTAAGATGCTTTTAAAAATTGTTTGGAAAAATATTTGGGCAAAAAAACTTAACAGCTTCCTGTGTATTCTACTGATGATGTTTGGCATTAGTATAATATCATTATTGATAAATATTGGGAATCAACTTGAGGATAAATTCTCGAAGAATATATCTGGCATCGACATGGTGGTGGGTGCAAAAGGCAGCCCGCTGCAATTGATACTTTCGGGAGTGTACCAAATAGACGCTCCTACCGGCAATATTCCAATGTCGGAGCTACAAATGCTTCAAACCAACCCTTTGGTTAAGGAAGTGCTGCCGATTTCAATGGGCGATAACTATATGGGCTTCAGGGTTGTCGGAACTACCTATCCCTATCTCAAGCATTTTGAGGCTGATTATGAAGTTGGAGGTGGTTTCAAAGAAAACATGGAGGTGGTAGTGGGTGCTGGTGCTGCTAAAAAATTAGGCCTAAAACTAAATGATACCTTCGCCAGTTCGCATGGACTTGAAAAGGAAGGCGAAGCACATGGCGACCAAAAATACAAAGTGGTAGGCATATTAAAGCCCAACAACTCGGTGATAGACAACCTTATTCTATGCTATCTGAATAGTATCTGGGAGATTCATGAGCATGAGGAACAGCACACTAACCCAATAGAAATAGAACCAGAGAATACCGAGGCTCACCAAGAGGAACATGATATTACTTGTGCATTGATAAAGTTTAGATCTCCACTGGGGCTTATGACGCTTCCGAGGTTGATAAATCAAAATACGAAAATGCAGGCGGCTCTTCCGGCTATAGAGATTAACCGCCTTTTTGAATTGATGGGAGTTGGTATTGATGCCTTCAAAGCTTTGGCTATTGCTATCATGTTGATCAGCGGAATCAGCGTTTTTGTAACATTATACAATGCACTCAAAGAAAGAAAATACGAAATGGCTCTGATGTTATCAATGGGTGGAAAACGATTAAAACTTTTCTTTATGCTGATGCTAGAGGGGCTCTTCTTAAGCCTATCAGGCTATTTTTTAGGTATAATCTTAAGCCGAATTGGGCTTTGGTTGACATCCAACCTTCTCGACCAAAACTTAAATTTTGGGTTGCAGCAATCTATCCTGCTAAAAGAAGAAATATATTTATTGATTGCAGCGTTATTAGTTGGTATTTTTGCAGCAATAATTCCTTCTTTAGGCATATATAAAATAAATATTTCGAAAACATTGGCAAACGATTAAAATGAAAAAATACGCTGTAATTATTTCTCTGCTTTGTGCTCTTCCGCTGGCCGTTATGGCCTTTGCTCCAATAAAAATCACTTGGGAAAACTTAAGAGATGTTACATTTAAGAAAAAATGGAATGCCTCTGAGAATATGTTTGTACTAGAACCTCAGTTTGGAGCCAAAGTAAATGCCCTGAAAGGAAAAGAAGTGGCTCTAACAGGCTATATGATTCCCGTAGATGTTGATGCCAATTACTACGTTTTATCGGCAAATCCATTCGCATCGTGCTTCTTTTGTGGACAAGCTGGCCCCGAATCGGTGGTTTCAGTAAAATTCAAAAAAGTAACCAAGAGATTTAATACCGACGACAGATTAACCATAACTGGTATATTTACGCTCAATACAGACGATATAAACGAACTAAATTACATCATAGATAAAGCAGAAGTAGAATTATGAAAAACAAATTGGCGTTTACTTTAATCATCTCATTAATCTGTATTTCCAGTGCTTTTTCTCAATATGAAAACAATTGGGCCATTGGCCTAAAAGTAGGTGAGCCTCTGGGATTGAATGTACGCAAATACTTCTCCTACGGAGATAGAGTTTTTGACTTGAATGTTGGAAGTTTTGGCTTTCTTTACGGCCGTGAAAGAAACTATAGAAAAGACCTTATTTATAACGAAGCCGGCGTAATGGTGCAGGGTTTATATCAATTTCATAGAACACTAGGAAAAAGAGAAAAGCTCAGAGCATACTATGGTTTTGGGGGACAGATAAATTCAAGAAATAGAACCCCTAAATTAGGAGAAAGAGATGCGTTTAGGGTTATTTCGCTAGGTCCGGCAGTAAATTCTGGCATAGAGTTGAGCATTCCTGAAAATGACCTTTCTGTATTTCTTGACGCCGGTGGCTATTTAGAAATCGCTCCAAAACCCTTCTTTTTGGCTCCGAATATTAACGCTGGGTTAAGAATAAACATTATCAAATAATATTTCTCGGGCTTTACAACCTTTTAAACTACTTTTGAATCCTAAATAAAAACACCACGCTTTTATGGATTCAAAAGTACACCTTGTTGGCAAAACCAACGTCACCCTCAGTAATATCATATTTTTAAAGGCAGAAGCCAACTACTCCGAAGTTTTCATGACAGATGGCCAGAGAATAGTGTTATCCAAAACCTTGAAACAAATGGAGACTATTTTTGTACCCCTTGGCTTCTACAGGCCGCACAAATCATTCCTAATCAATCTACAACACGTGGTGTCTTGCTCGGTACACACCGACCGAAGAATAGAGTTGACCAATAACTTTAAAGCAGAATTAAGTAGACGAAAGAAAAACGATTTTTTGGAAATAAGAAACAATAAAAAAGTCTCTCATTGCTGAGAGACTTTCTATCTAGTATGCCTGTAGAATCTTATCTTTTTGATTTCTCTACAAACTCCTTAATAGTAGGGCCAGTATAAATCTGACGAGGTCTACCTATAGCTTGCTTTTGATCACGAAGCTCCAACCACTGGGCAATCCAGCCTGGTAGACGGCCAATGGCAAACATTACCGTGAACATATTAGTCGGAATTCCCAATGCTCTGTAGATGATTCCAGAATAGAAATCCACGTTTGGATATAGTTTTCTAGAAACGAAATATTCGTCTTTCAAAGCAGCCTCCTCAAGTCCTTTGGCGATTTCTAAAACAGGGTCATTTACACCTAGCAACGATAACACATCATCAGCGGCCTTTTTGATGATTTTGGCACGTGGGTCAAAGTTTTTGTAAACCCGGTGACCAAATCCAAACAATCTGAAACCTGAATTTTTATCCTTTGCTTTGTCTATGTATTTTTGAACATCCCCACCGTCGTTTCTGATTTCCTCCAACATTTCTATAACCTCTTGGTTGGCACCACCGTGCAATGGTCCCCAAAGAGCTGAAATACCAGCCGAAATACTCGAGTAGATATTGGCTTTTGAAGAACCCACCAATCTAACTGTAGAAGTAGAGCAGTTTTGCTCGTGATCAGCATGTAGAATCAAAAGTTTGTTCAATGCCGAAGAAACCTTAGGATCCACCTTGTAATTCTCAACAGGCAAGGCAAACATCATGTGAAGAAAATTAGAGCAATAGTCTAATTCATTCTTTGGATAGTTAATTGGATGCCCTTGCGATTTTTTGTAGCACCAAGTAGCCAAGGTTGGGAATTTGGCCAACAAACGGATAATATGGAGCTCTGTATTGTCTGGCTTTTTGTCGTCGAAAGAGTCTGGATAAAAACCAGACATGGCACTGGCCAAAGCAGACATGATACCCATTGGGTGAGCGTTTACCGGGAAGCCATCGAAGATTTTTCTCATGTCTTCGTTTACCATGGTATGCTTGGTAATTTTCGCCACAAACTGATCGTACTGTTCGGTAGTAGGCAACTCACCATAAATCAACAAATAAGCTACTTCAAGAAAATCAGCTTTGTCCGCCAAATCTTCAATAGCATATCCGCGATAGCGAAGAATTCCTTCTTCTCCATCAAGAAACGTAATATCACTTGTAGTAGAACCAGTATTTTTAAAACCCTCATCTATGGTAATATAACCTGTTTTCGCCCTTAAGCTAGAAATATCAATCGCCTTTTCGTTTTCTGATCCTTCAACCACAGGAAAATCAAACTCCTGACCATCGATAACTATTTTTACTGACTCCGCCATAAATTTTAATTAAATTAGTATTAACCCCTATATTATCGTGCTAATTTACTAAAAATAGTACAAATCGCAAAAAAAATAAAAAATATTACTTCACAGATATTTTTTTGTCAAATATGAACCAAATTTTGTCAAAAAATGCTTATTATTTTGGAAAACAGCCTTTGTCAAGTTGTTTTTTTGGTAATATTCATAAAAACCGAATTTGGCCATATAATGTTTTGCAAAAAAATAGCCGAAGAGTATTCTTCGGCTATCTTGGTAAAGTTCAATATTGCAAAAATTGAAAAATTCTCAATTTCTGGTTATTTTGCATAAGCCACGCTTCTCATTTCCCTGATTACGCATACCTTTATTTGACCTGGGTATTGCATTTCTTTCTCTATTCTCTGTGAAATATTGAATGACATCATGTTCGCCTCATCGTCGGTTATGTGTTCGGCATCCACGATTACTCTCAACTCTCTACCGGCTTGAATGGCATAACATTTCTCCACCCCTTTAAACGATAAAGCCAAGTCTTCTAGGTCTCTCAATCTTCTGGCATAAGACTCCATCATCTCACGTCTTGCACCTGGCCTAGAGCCCGAAATGGCGTCACAAACTTGAATAATAGGAGCGATTAGACAAGTCATTTCGATCTCGTCGTGGTGAGCACCTATGGCATTAATCACCTCTGGATGCTCTTTGTATTTTTTGGCCATTTCCATACCTAAAAGAGCATGAGGCATATCAGACTCCTCTTGGTTTACTTTACCAATATCATGTAGTAAGCCCGCTCTTTTGGCCAATTTTACATTCAAGCCCATTTCGGCAGCCATTGTGGCACATAACTTAGCTACTTCTCGAGAGTGTTGCAGAAGGTTTTGTCCGTAAGAAGACCTAAATCTCATACGACCTACCATCTTGATCAACTCAGGGTGTAAACCGTGTATTCCCAAGTCTATTACTGTCCTCTCGCCTATCTCAATAACCTCGTTGTCGATATCCTTTCGGGTCTTATTCACAATCTCCTCTATACGTGCAGGGTGAATACGACCGTCTTGTACCAAACGGTGCATCGAAAGCCTCGCAACTTCTCTTCTCACGGGATCAAAACTCGAAATCACAATAGCTTCAGGTGTATCATCTACAATAATCTCTACACCCGTAGCAGCCTCCAAAGCACGGATATTCCTTCCTTCTCTACCTATAATTTTACCTTTGATCTCGTCACTTTCTATGTTGAACACCGACACGCAGTTTTCAATGGCTTGCTCGGCTGCTGTTCTCTGTATGGTCTCGATGACAATTTTCTTAGCTTCTTTAGTAGCAGAGAGCTTGGCTTCTTCAATGGATTGTTTGATAAAACTCGAAGCCTTGGTTTCGGCTTCCTGTTTTAAGGCATCCACCAATTGTTGCTTGGCTTGCTCAGCGGTAAGATTGGCTATTTTCTCTAGTTGTGAAACCTGCTGCTGATGAAGTTTTTCGGCTTCATCACGTTTTTTGGCCGCAAGTTCAAGCTGTTCTTCCAGTTTACCAGTTTTGTTCGTAAGCTCTGTTTGCAAGCGATTGTTCTGTTCTACCTGCTGCGTTGCTTGTTGTTGTAGCTGTCTTACTTTTTGTTCGTTCTGATTGAGGGTGTTCTTCCTTGTGTTTACATCTTCGTCAAATTCTGACTTGAGCCTTAAAAAGTGCTCTTTAGCTTCCAACATCTTATCCTTTTTGATGTTCTCGGCATTATTTTTGGCATTTCTGATAATTTCTTGTGCCGATTTGTTGGCTTCTTCCTCTTGATTGGCAAGATTTTTCTTCATTAGGTTTTGCCCTATGAAGTACCCGACTGCAAGACCAAGCACTAGGCCTACAATCATGTAGAGATATACTGACATGTTTTTAAATTTTAAAGTTTTTAATACGCTTGAAACATCGTTTCTTCCGATATTAAAAAAAAGCAGGAACAGAATTATGCGGAATCAATTTTCAAAATTTGCTTGAATACTCTCTAACCGTGAATTTACCTCGATTTTGAGTCTTTGGTAACGTTCATTTATCATTAGGGCATCTACTGCAGCTTCCAATGCTAAAACTGAAATGAGGACGTCTGCATTTGTGAAAGCAGCATGCTCTGTCCTGAGTTCAGCCAAACGGCTA
Source organism: Leadbetterella sp. (assembly GCA_035299025.1). Taxonomy (GTDB): domain Bacteria; phylum Bacteroidota; class Bacteroidia; order Cytophagales; family Spirosomataceae; genus Leadbetterella. Next base: position 66,141 of record DATGXK010000007.1, on the reverse strand, counting down.
ATTAACATTTTTTTGGCATCTTGATAGACAACTTCCTCAGATTTTGGAACCTTTAAGTTGATTCGTTCACCGTTGAGTTCAAGAATAACGGTAGCTTCTTCGGATTCCATCTATATTTTGAGAAAACTATTTTGCCAATTGATTTATACAGAAATCTATTTCTTCAATCAATAAATCCAACGTATCTATAAGATTTTGTTGACTCATTGACTCTTTATCTTCAATATCGGATACAATTTTAACAATTTTATTTCTTATTTTAAAGTTTTGTGGAATTAATCTACTTTCCTCATCCAATTTTAACCGCAATTCTTTTATTTCTTCTCGCAGTTGGCTGTTGGTTTTTCGTAAAGATTTTATCTCTACCTCGTGTTTGTCGTTTTGGTGACTAAGACCCAGAATTTGATTTTTCTGACTTTTATTTTGAGCCTTCAGTTGTTCGATGAGGCCAGTGACCTCCTCAAACTTTGAAAACAAAAAAGCATTGTCTTTTTCAAATTCTTGGTCTTGTTCCATTTCTATTTTCGAATTGTGGCACCCACTTCGTTTTCAAATGCACCCATCAGCCTTTGCATGGTTTTATCAATTTGCTGGTCATTGAGTGTTTTTTCGGTATCCTGCAAAATAAAACTTACAGAATAAGACCTTTGATCGGCCGGAAGTTTGTCTCCTTCATAAACATCAAAAACATTTACACTTTTCAAAAGCTTACGCTCGACATTGAAAGCTACTTTCTTAATTTGATCAAACTTAGCTGTTTTAGGCAAAACTAAGGACAAATCACGGCGGACTTCAGGGTATTTGGGAATTTCGGTAAACTTACCCTCTGTGGTGTAAAGTTTACATAACAGATCCCAATCAAACTCAGCATAAAATGTTGGTTGTTTCAAATCTGCTTTGGCTGTTAAGGCAGGACTTACCAAACCAAACTTCACCAAGGCTTTGTTTCTGACCATATATTCTAAGCCATAGGCAAATGCTGGATTGAAGGTTTCTGTAGTATCTACCTTGTTGACCTTCATCAAAGCTAAGACCTGAGAAACCGCTTGAAATAAATGCTGGTAGCTCAAAGGTGAGCTCTTTTGCATCCATGACTCCGCCGTTAAATTTCCAGACATCCAAATACCCAAAACTCTGTTCTCTTTGATTTTGGTTTGGCCTTCCACGATGTTTTTGACATAAGTACGACCAAACTCGAAAAACTTCAAGTCTTTATTTCTGCGATTCACGTTATAAGTCAAGGCATTAAGCCCAGAAAAAAGCAAAGACTGACGCATTTCTGAGAGTTCTTCACTCAATGGATTCAATAGCTTTACTACTGAGTCAGGTTGCTCCAGCCATTGATTGTCGAGTGGTTTAACGATAGACAAACTCTGAATCTCATTAAAACCCTGAGCCGCCAAAGCATCAGAAAGTTTTACTCGCAAGGTTTCTGGGTCTTTCTCTGGAAATTCAGCGATAAAATCAGAACTCAGGTGCTCTGAGAGTTCAATGCTGTCAAAACCATATATTCTCAGAATTTCCTCAACAACGTCCGCCTCGCGGGTTACATCTACCCTGTAAGGTGGTACTGAAACCTTGAGTTGTCCTTCAGCTTTTGAAATAAGATTTATATCCAACTTGGCCAAAATATCTAAAATAAGGTCTTCACCTAGTTTTTTACCTAAAAGTCGGTCTATATTTTTCACTTTCAGATCAACCTCAAAATTTTGAATAGGCTTCGGATAAACATCGAACATTCTGTCACAAATTTCACCACCAGCCAATTCTTGAATCAATTGTGCGGCAAATTTTATGGCAAACGGAGGCATGTTAGGGTCTGTACCTCTTTCATACCTGAAAGACGCATCTGTTTTTAGTCCGTGCCTTGAGGCTGTTTTACGAATAGAAACTGGATTGAAATAGGCTACTTCGAGAAAAATATTCTTTGTTGAAGTTTTTACGCCCGAATTGAGCCCTCCAAAGACTCCGGCAATCGCCATTGGACTAGCCGCATTACAAATAGCCAAATCAGTGCCACTCAATTTACGCGTGGTACCATCCAAGGTTATCAATTCCGTTCCTTCATCCGGACATTTGACAATAATCTTCTTTCCTGAAATGGCATCTGCGTCAAAAATATGCATTGGCTGTCCTAAATAATGACATACGTAGTTGGTAATATCAACAATGTTATTGATGGAATTTACTCCAATCGTATTTAGAAATCTTTTCAGCCATTCAGGAGATTCTCCAACCTTCACATTTTTAATTTCTAAGCCGCAGAACCTCGGACAAGCCTCAGAGTCCTCCACAGCTAAGTCAATACTCGAGGCCGCATTTCCCAAAGCAAAGCCAGAAACCTCAGGCATCTTAATTGACCGGTGGCTAACAGCCTTAATATCACGTGCAACGCCCAAATGTGAGGCCGCATCGGCTCTATTTGGTGTTAGGCCTATTTCGATAAGAAAATCTGGCTCTAAGTTAAAATATTTTGCTACCGGAGAGCCAATTGGCAGATCGGTATCCAAAACCAAAATGCCGGCGTGCGATTGTCCTAGACCTATTTCGTCTTCGGCACAGAGCATTCCTTCCGAAACTGCACCGCGAATTTTCGACTTTTTAATGGTAAAAGCCTCCCCTGAACTTGGATAGAGGGTAGCACCTACCAAAGCCACAATTACTTTTTGACCAGCCGCGACATTGGGTGCTCCACATACAATATCTAAAAGTGCCTCGCCGCCCACATCAACTTTGGTTACACTAAGTTTATCGGCATCTGGATGTTTATCACAAGAAACTACATGACCGATCACCAGGCCTTCCAACCCGCCTTTTACAGCGTCTACTTTTTCTATGGCTTCTACTTCTAGGCCGGTGTTGGTCAGAATTTCACCAAGTTTTTGTGGATCATGGTCAAAATCTATGAGTGTTTTTAATTGATTATATGAAATCTTCATTCGTATCTAAGAAAAATTTCACAAAGATAATTAAATATAAATAAAGGGGTTTGAAAAGATGAATAGAAAAGACGCAACACTAGAAAAGACGTCAGCTGTTACTTTTTTATCGAAAAAAAACACTCTTGGTTTTCTGGACTAAATAGAAAGGACCTCAAAAGATCGAACTTCCCGAGATGTATCCGTTTGATAAGTATTAGAAAAAACCTCCATATTTGGCACAGGTTTGGCAAGTAGATTATCAACGTGATTTCCAAAAAAAAGAATACTAATTATCCGACGATCAAAACTACGATTGAATACAATCAATCGTAGTTTTAAATCGAATTCGGTTGGTAAACTTACAACGAAAAAGCTAAGAATTACCAACCTCTTTCGTTCAGAAACACTAATTAAAAAAGTCTATTGTTGAATATGAAAAATCGTTAATTAATGATATTGAGAAAGTATGCAAAAAAGCTTTGATTTTTACCAAGACAAACGAAAATCCATTCTAGATCAAAATGGTTTCTTACCTAAAAACACATGGTAAAATTTGTGAGTCTTACTAAGTCTGGCAAATAATATTTAGGACGAGGTTGCAATTTTTTGGAGAATCAGAGAATTGAAATAAATAAAACATGAGAGCTGAATAAATTGAAAAATGCTATTGCAAAAAAGAAAGAAGATAGAAATCTCTTGTATCTGATTTCGCAAACTAAACTCAAACAAAAAATAGAGTAATCTCAGTTTGACCTTCCGTCAAACCTTGAGGCCTGGGTCAAAACAATCTTGAAATTATGAATAGGTAGCACATAATTATGGTTAATTAGGGAGTAAATTATGCAAAAAGACGAGTTGTGCTCGTCTTTTTCATTTTTAGATACGCTACGACCTGACGGAGACAATTGAACTTATGACTGAGGTTGTGTTTGAGCAAATCAGGTACAATTCAAATAGCCTCGTCTATCAAATAAAGGATAGATTCGTAATTGGCTCCTACGGCTTCGCTCATGGCCATTTCGCAGGTTTTTGTCGAAGAATAATACCCCTCAGCGTTGCACTCCTTTACCTCTTTGGCCTCTTCAAAAGTGGCAGAGGCTGTCAGACCCGGCACTAAAAAACCCCTATCGCCGGCCATTCCACAACAGCCTGAATTGAGCGGAACGATCACTTTTTCGGCATAAGCATTAGCTATTTCTACAAATTTATCGTGCGTCTTCAGTTTTTGCAAAGAACAAACCGGATGTAGGACTACTTGGCCTTTCTTCACTTTGGCCGGCAGGTTGGGCAATATAAATTCATGTATAAAATCTATGCTGTCTAAGATTTTTAATTTAAAAAACTTGGTCTTGTTTTCTGGTGAAAGAACAGGAAAAATGCTTTTGAGCGTGTACTGACAAGAACTTACATCTATAACTACAGGAAATTCCCCTTCCTGAGAGCTCTTCCACATTTTTTCCAAAATATCATTGGCCGTATATTCAAATGCATTTGTGTAACCTTTGGATGAAAAAATCTGTCCACAACATGCGTTTTGAATATCTGTGAGTACCTCAATGTTTATATTTGACTTTTCACAAATACTGTAAAAAGTCTGCATCAAGTTTTTGTCCTTGTGAGCATAAGTGCCCACCATGCGGGTAATGCACGATGGAAAGTAAATCACAGTTTTGCCGTTGAGCGAAGTTTCTAGATTCAAAAGAGTAAACTCAGGTACCTCAGGAATTTGCTCAGACCAATTGGGTACCGAACTATTCCATTTGTGAAGCATTTTAGTAGTAGACTTCATGGTATTTTTCCCAAAAAGCCGATTTATTCCGTGGCTCATGTTGATACCCAGTTTGACCGTATCAACTACAAAACCAAAATTTTTAGCCGCAAAAAAAGCCAGTTTTTCTTCGATTTTTGAATGATTCTTTACTCTTAGTTTTTTTACTAAATCGCCCGTATTGATATCAACTGGACAATTTACGGCACAGAGGCCATCCACCGCACAAGTATCTAGTCCGTTAAACTGAAATTGGTTTACCAAAAGATTGTATTCCTCTGTTTTACCTTCTGCCTTGAGATTTTCTAAAACCCGTCGTGTAACGATACGCCTACGCGGCGAAGAAGTATAATTTTTGCTTGGACAATTCGGCTCGCAAAAACCGCATTCTATACACCTATTTACCTCACTTTCTACTTTTGGCATTTTTTTGAGGTGGTGAATATGAGCTTCTGCATTACCATTAATGATTACACCGGGATTGAGTAAATTTAACGGATCAACGGCCTTTTTGAGTTTTTTCATAATCTCATAAGCCTCTTGCCCCCACTCTGTAGCCACAAAAGGTGCCATATTACGGCCAGTGCCATGCTCGGCTTTTAAACTCCCATTGTATTTTTTTACAACCAAATCTACAACGTCTCTAATAAAAAGGTCATAGCGGTTTATTTCTTCCGGAGAGTCAAAGGCCTGAGTGACCACAAAGTGGATGTTTCCGTCTTTGGCATGGCCGAAAATAATGCCATTGGTATAATCAAATTTCTTAAATAGAGCCTGAATATCGACAATGGCATTTCCCAAATTTGCCACTGGAAAGGCTACGTCTTCTAAAATAACGGTAGTTCCACTGGCTCTTACAGCACCCACAGCCGGAAAAAGACCCTTGCGAACTTTCCAATAAAATGCCTGCTGTTTGGGAGCTTTTGTGAACTCGGGAACTTCCAACAAATGAAATTGTGATAGCTTTTTCGAGAATTCCGCCACCATTTCATCTAGTCCTTCAGGATTTACCGCTTGAAACTCTACCAAAAGTGCGGCCGCAGAAATGGGCAAATCCTTTACAATCGGGGGCATTCCATCTAAGTCTTGAACCGACCTTAAAGATGCCCTGTCCATGAGTTCTACCATGGCTGCACCTGATTCTATTAGTGGTTCAATGGCCTGACACGCAGAAAAGATATCGTCAAAATAAAGTAATCCGGTGGATTTATGAGGCAGGTCGTTTACTGTATTCATTACGGCCTCTGCAATGAAAGCCAAAGTTCCTTCTCCTCCGATAAGCAAGTGTGCAAATATGTCAAAAGGATGCTCAAAATCAAGAAATGCATTGAGAGAATAACCGACCGTATTTTTGGTTTTGTACTTTTCTCTTATTTTTTTTTGAAGCGGCTCATTAGAAACAATTTGGTTTTTCAAAGCCAAAATCTCTTGAAACAAATCTCTATTCTCCTCCTCAAATCGCTCGTAATCCTTTGCAAGTTCAGTAGAGTATACTGTACCATTTGGCAATATGAACTTGATGAACTTAACTGTATGATAGGAATTTTGAGACACTCCACAACACATACCACTGGCATTGTTAGACAGGATACCGCCCATCATAGCGGCATTGATACTTGAGGGGTCTGGACCAATTTTCTTTTGATATTTCTTCAAATGGGCATTGACCATAGCACCAGTTATACCAGGCTGCACTCTTACTGTTTCTGAATTATCTTCTACCGAAACTTTATTCCAAAACTTACCCAAATCTACCAATATACCATCTGTGATACATTGGCCAGATAGGCTCGTTCCTCCTCCCCGAAATACAATTGGAAAGTTGTTTTTTTGAGTATAAGCAAGCAAACTTATTATTTCTGCCTCAGTACTCGGTTGAACAACGGCCTTGGGCACTAGATAGTAAAAGCCTGCATCTGAGGCATAAGATACCAAATCAATATACTTATCCTTTACCTTTTCGGGTGAAAGAATATTCCTGAGGTCGTTGCCAAGAGCCATTATATGTGCTGTTTTCTAGTTGCGATAAACGGTTGTCGGGCCGGCCTGAGCCTTGGCATAAATGGTCATATCGGCTATGGTTACGTGCTCGGGAGCAGTAACACAGTAATGAATGGCATTGGCAATATCTCCGGCGGTCAAGGCCGCAAAACCCTCGTAAACTTTGGCTGCCCGCTCTGCATCTCCTTTAAATCTAACAACGGAAAACTCCGTTTCTACTGCCCCTGGTGCAATGTTGGTTACTTTTATACCATGCTTGGTCAGGTCTAACCGCATACCCTCACTGATGGCTTCGACACTCTTCTTTGTGGCACAATACACCGTTCCGTTTTCGTAAGTCTGTTTCCCCGCCACCGAACTAAGGTTTACAACATGTCCAGATTTACGCTCTACCATACCCGGCAACACCAGTTTTGAGACATACAAAAGCCCGTTTATGTTGCTCCCAATCATCATTTGCCAATCTGTAACATCGCCGTCTTGAATAGAGGATAATCCATGGGCATTGCCTGCGTTGTTGATTAAAATATCAATATTTTTCCACTCCGCTGGCAATGATTCTAGTGCCGTTTTTGCCGCATCATAATCACTCACGTCAAAAATCAATAGATGCGTTTTCACTTTTGAGGAAAGTTTATTGCTGAGTTCGGAGAGTTTATCTGGTCTTCTACCGCAAAGTATGAGATCTATTCCACTGGCAGCCAAGGCCTCGGCTGTAGCCGCTCCAATACCCGAAGAAGCTCCTGTAATCAACGCTATTTTATTCATAATGAGATTTAAATCTTGCACAAATACAATTCACAAAGTAACAAACAATCTACCAATTCATTCAAATGTTGAGGTACAATAATGCTCAATTAAGACCAAAGAGTTCACCAAAAACTCAGAAATGTACTATTTACCAAAAGTGGAGTTCTTTTTAAAATTAAAAAAATAGAATATAAATGACAATTATAACCACTTAATTTCCTTTCTCCCAGTCCATTATTGCGTTGGTCATGGCCTCAAATTCTATTAAAAAACCGTCGTGACCGTAAGTGGAGTCAATCTCCACATATTTGGCACCTGGAGTGTACTGAGCTATTCGATCTTGCTCTATTGGCGGAAACAAAATATCTGAGGTAATACCAATCACCAATGTCTTGGCAGAAACAGTCTCCAAAGCTTTTTGCACACCACCCCTATTTCTACCTACGTCGTGCGAATCGAACATTTTTGACAGAGTCCAGTACGAGTAAGCATTAAAACGCTTCAAAAGTTTCTCGCCCTGATAATTTTGATAAGTATTGGCTCTAAAAAAATCTACTTGACCCGCATCTCGAGACTGTGTCCGATTGTAAGTCTCGTAGTTTCTATACGAAAGTAAGGCAATAGCTCGGGCTACTTTCATGCCATCCATACCTGCATCTGGCGTACTTGATTCCCAAGTGGGGTCGTTGGCAATGGCCATCCGCTGGCTCTCGTTGAAGGCAATTCCCCACGGAGAATGTATGGCATTTGTGGAAAAAAGTATTTGTTTCTGAATAACTTCCGGCTCTATTACAGACCATTCTAAAGCTTGCTGTCCACCCAAAGAACCTCCCAAAAGGTAGGCTATAGAATTTATTTCTAGTTGTTTACGAAGCAATATCAAAGAATTCACAACATCTCTGATACTTACAAATGGAAAATCGTGAAAATATTGCTGACCAGTAAGCGGATTGATGCTTAGAGCATTGGTAGAACCGTAGTGAGAGCCTAGTACATTAACACAAATCACAAAATAATCCTTCGGATTAAAAAGCCTTTTCTCTCCTATTAGCCCACTCCACCAATCTGACGGATTGGCATTGCCTGTAAAAGCATGACAAACCCACACCACATTAGACTTATCGGCGTTTAACTCACCATAAGTTGTATAAGCAAGTTCTAGTTCCGGTAGCCATTCTCCACTTTCTAAATGAAATGGAGCCTGAAACTTAAACAAATGATTTTTAACCATTTTTAGCAAAAATTCAAAACAAAAAATATAAAATGAATCCCCAATTAATGGGGATTCTACTTAAGTTCAACAACTTAGAGCCGAAACAATATCGCCCTTGATATCTTCAATATGCTCAATACCTAATGATATTCTCAACAAATTTGGGTCAACACCAGCAGTCAACTGCTCCGCCTCAGACAATTGTGAGTGCGTGGTAGATGCTGGATGTATGATTAAAGTTTTGGCGTCACCCACATTGGCCAAATGAGAAATAAGTTTTAGACTATTCACGAATTTCTCTGCTCTGTCTCTTCCACCCTTAAGTTTGAATGACAACACACCGCCGAATCCTCTGGTAAGATATTTTTTGGCCAACTCATGCGAAGAATGACTTTCCAATCCTGGATAGGTTACAGACTCCACTTCCTCATGTGCATCAAGCCATTTTGCCAATGCCAGAGCGTTTTCACAAGTTCTTTCCACTCTCAAAGTGAGGGTTTCTAAACCTTGAAGCAATAAAAATGAATTAAATGGCGACTGTGAAGGACCCCAGTCTCTAAGGCCTTCTACCCTGCAACGGATGATAAACTGAATATTTCCGAATGGTCCGCCGATTCCAAAAACGTCATTCAAAACCAAACCTCCATAGCTTGGCGATGGAGCAGTAAATTGTGGATATTTGCCATTTCCCCAATTAAAAGTACCGCCGTCAACAATTACTCCGCCCATGGTTGTTCCATGTCCACCAATCCATTTGGTTGCCGACTCTACTATAACGTGGGCTCCGTGCTTGAGTGGTTGACAAATGGCACCACCCGCCCCAAAAGTATTATCTACAAATAGCGGTAAATCGTATTTCTTGGCTAAAGCCACAAAACCTTCAAAATCAGGAATATTCAGACCAGGATTTCCGATAGTTTCTACATAAAGTAACTTTGTCTTTTCGTCTATCAGTGCTTCAAAACTTGCCAAATCATTGCCTTTGGCAAACCTTGCCTCCACACCGATGTTCTTGAAAGAATTCTTGAACTGGTTGAAAGTACCGCCATATAAAAACGAACTGGTCACAAAGTTATCACCTACGGTAGTGACATTGTTGATGGCAATAAACTGTGCCGCATGGCCGGAACTTATGGCCAAAGCCGCCACACCACCCTCCAAAGCAGCTAAGCGTTTCTCAAAAACATCGTTGGTAGGGTTCATGATTCGGGTGTAGATATTCCCAAATTCTTTTAGTGCGAAAAGGTTGGCTCCGTGTTCGGAGTTCTTAAACTGGTAGGCTGTGGTTTGATAAATCGGCACCGCTCTTGATTGAGTAGTGGGGTCAATCTCTTGTCCTGCATGTAGCTGCAGCGTTTCAAATCTTAAATCAGACATGTTTGTAAAAATTAAAAAAAGTTTAACAAAGCATTGCTCGAAAGCAATTCCAGCTCCGATTTTCGGAGATAGCGTAAAACCAACAGGAATTTGAAAAATCGCTTGATTGGTTTATAAGTCCTAATGGCCACTTTGAGCCGCTTAGGTAGGTATTGGCACCTTTTCGATGGGTATCGGCAGGTTGCCCGAGTTTCGTAGAGCCTATTCTCTCCACTCGTCTTTATAAATCAATCATTCAGCTAGTAACAGTGAAGAATGAATTGATGATGCAAAACTATGAAAGATTTTCAAATAACAAAAAAGTTTTTTGTCTCTTTGCTTGGAGTATGGCTATGGAACTTTTTCAAGACTGTTTTCGTATTTAACCGTAACCAAACGATTTCTGAATGTTCGCCTTATTCAAAAGAAAATCAAAAAACACAGCATTTACCTTTACACATCACCGTAAACTTTCTGAAATTCAAGAAAGTTGGGAGTCACTTTTACCGAGCGGGCATCATCTTTTGAGCGAGAACCTTCACTTTCTAGAACAGAACACAAACATTGAAGGGCATTACGTGAAGGTTTTCAAAAATGGTATTTTCTCTGGAAATATATACCTGCAAAAGGTAAAAGTTCCAATCAAGAACATTGGTTACTCTCTCAAGAATTTTCAAAAATTAGAATGTGTCATTAAGTCTATAGCCCATGTAAGTTGCGGTCTGGACTTCATGGTATGCGGTAACATTTACAGACCAAATCAAGAGGGATATCATTTTGCAAATGGACTTACAAAAGAAGAGGTTTTTGAGGCTTTCATAACATACATTGAAGGTTTAGAAAAAGAAATTGGCTTTGCCGGAATTTTGATTAAAGAATGTAACTCCCCTTTGCTCAGTGAGGGTAAATTTACACCTATTCAGCAAGACGTATCCATGGAAATGACGATTAATTCCGATTGGCTTACCATAGAACATTATATTGAAGATTTAGACAAAAAATACCGAAAACGTTTCCTCAAAATACAAGAAGCAGGAGCCGAATTGGAGAAAAGAGAATTAAGCACAAATGATCTTGAGACCTTGAAAAAACAGATGTTTGAGCTTTATAATCAGGTTTACAGCACCCAAGACTTTAAGTTAACAGATATTTCAGAGAGCTATTTTTTAAACCTGAAGAAAGTTTTGGGCGAGAAACTCAAAATTTACGGTTCCTTTAGAAATAACGAACTACTGGCTTTTACCACCCATATTTATAATGAAAAACATCAAATGGAAATTCATTATATTGGTCTGAACTATGAATGGAACAAGAAGTACAACTTATACTTCAATATTCTTCAATTTGGCTTAGAAAAGGCCATTATGGACAAACAAAAATCTTTGGAATTAGGCAGAACTGCACATGTAGCCAAGGCGAGTTTGGGTGCAAAACCATCACCAAATTACAATTATGTCTACTTCAAAAAACATATCTATAGTTGGAGTTTTCAGCTTTTCTTGAGAAAAATATACAGCAACATAGAGTCTGAATGGCAAACACGCAGCCCTTTCGCAGCTGGGGTAGAAGTGTAATCAGTTATTCCTTTATTATATTCGCCTTTTCAATAATTTGCCTGGCAATTTCACAATTGGGTACAGTTGTTTCTTCCATTTGAGCATCCGAACTCATTGAAAAGTAACTGTTTTTCAATATTTTATATTTTGCTTTCTCAAATATCAGATTACTATCTCCATACTGTAATTCCTCTAGTGTGCGTTGACTTTCGTCATCCAATTTTTGCCCGGTTTTTTTATAATAAAACAAGGAATAAGTTTTTTCTTTGAGCTCTAGTGAACAGTTTTCAATATTCTCGATGTTGATTTTTGTAAACCGTAATATATTGTCTGCCTTGTAACCAAAAAGAAGTTTTAATGCCAAATCACGATGTAATTTACCTTGACTTACTGATTCTAAAATTTTATAATCAAACTCTTTCTTCTTTTCATCCGAAACTTCAGAAAATGGTTTATATTCCACATAATAGCCGCCATCAAACCTAAAATTCAATTGAACTTTTTGCTTATCAAAACTCCATGCATAGTCATTTCTCAATAAATTAGAGTCATTCACAAACATACTTTCCTCACTTTCAAATCCATTTTCTATTACAAAATCTACAAATGCCATTTGTGCTTTACTAAATAACTCTTTATTGATTTTGGCATTATTCATATTCTTGATATTCGCTTCCTCCTGAGTCAGCGTATTTTCAACTTTTTTACTTTTCAAATCCTTATAGGTTAGAATACTGTGTTTTCCACTTTTATCTACATAAAAAATCAAAGAATTTGCTTTCAAAGAATCGTAAGTAATATCAAAATTTTTAATCTTCTCTAGGATATTGACAGTTACCTCTTCATATTGAAGGCTTTGAATTTGTTCATAAAGAAACTTGTAAGTATTCCATTGGGCTTTAATATTATCTAACATAAAGACCTCTTGCTTTTCTAAATCCTCAGCCATAATTCCCTTCTTCGCCAATTTCATTAGTAAAGGCTTGGCTCCTTCAAAGTCATTCAGAAGAAATTTACAAGCTACAGCATTAAAAATATCTCTGGCCAATGGTGTTTTTACAGCCAAAAATGCAGTTTGATATTCTGTAAAAGCAGTTTGAAAATCATCCTTCGTGATGGCCATTTCCGCCCGATTAATGGCTGGGTAATATTCTTTTCTAAAATCTACTTGGGCAAAAAGTGTGGTACTCAATAAAAGTGAGAGGAAAATGAATAAGTTCTTCATTGGTTCTAGTCTTGGATTATAGTCGCACCCGCCAGCATTTTTTGTGCCACTTCGCAGTTGGGTACTACTGATGATTCCACAGAAGAACGGGTATTGAGAATAAAATATTTGTTTTTATCTATCGCATACATCTCCTTTCTAAACCTCTCCTCCAGTGTTTCTAATCCATAACGCTCTCTTATTTTCTTAAACTCCTTCTGTTCTTCAGAGCTCAATGCATTTTTTTTAAGAAAGCGAATATTCTCAATATCGTCAAACTCTTTGCCACACGCTGAGCTGTTCTCTATTTTCAGTGTAAAAGAGGTTACTCGAATTTTTTCTGGAATTTCTCTTTCGGAAGACTGTGATACTGCCACCTGAGGACTTAGGAGCCCTTGTTGAACAGCCTCCTGAAATCTAAAATCTAGATAATTCGTCTCATCTTGATTTAGCCAACTAACCGGATTTGGAGCCTTTTGGGTTACTTTCTGAAAATTGAATTTGAAAAAACTCAAAAACGAAAACAAGTCGTGATCGTGTGTATGAAAAGTCTCAATCTGGCTGTTGCCTTCCTGCAGTGCCATAGGGTTGTCCAGAATCAAAAACAATATCTCTTTTGCTTCCTCGTATATGGCATCAGACTGGGTTTTCCTTTCGGCGGTCTCCGTTGCCACTTGATCCACCGTATATTTCACAATTTTCTGACGAACCTCCTCAGGTGTTTCGTCTGCGTAATAGGTTCTGTAATCTCGAAGTTTAATAGCGTGAGTTGGAGCATTTTGCCCATTCGGCAGCTCTATGAAGCTATTTGAGCCAACTTCCAAAAGTTTATTTCGCAACAAACCGAGATTTGTAAAGTGGTACTTCAAGAAATCATTGATTTCTTTCGGCTCAAAAAACTGTTCGTATGTCGACTTAAAGTTTTTCCAATTTTCTAGATTATCACCGACCTCGAAAATCTCCCTTTGCTCCAACAAATCTGCCGAAATACCTCGTTGAGCTAGTTTAAAGAGATACAGTTTTGCTCCTTCAAAATCGTTTTGGTAAAGTTTGCAGACAGTGGCATTGAAAATATCACGCACAAGCGGAGTTTTGGTGGCACTGAATGCCGAAAAATATGACTGACTGGCTTCAAGGTATTCTTGCTTGGTCAAGGACAATTCGGCCCTATTGATATGTGGATAATAGGTTTTGCGAAAATCTTGCTGTGCAGAAATCTTCAAGGCCGCCAATAAAAGAAATACTGTATAGATATTTCGCATTCGGGATTTTTTAGAAAACTTAATGCAATATAAAAATTGACATAAGCCTACAACGAAAATTAATATATCATTAACATTTTTTTTTCGGCTTACTTAGAATATTTTTATAAAAAATATAAAAAAATGACAGCCAACGAGCAGCTAATCTACTATTTCTATGATGCTTTCAAAGCCAAAGACTATAAAACTATGCAAGAAAGCTATAGGCCTGATGCTATTTTCAACGACGAAGTTTTCAGCAACCTTAACGGTACCAAAGCAGGTCAAATGTGGGAAATGCTCATAAAAAACGGCAAAGATTTAGAATTGAAATTTGAAATCTTGAGCAGCGACGAAAACTATGTAAATGCCAGGTGGATAGCCAAATACACCTTTTCGAAAACTGGCCGATTAGTTATCAATGACATACAAGCTTTCTTCAAATTAGAAGACGGCAAAATAAGCCAACACACCGACAGTTTCGATTTTTACAAATGGGCAAGACAAGCGTTTGGATTAACTGGCCTTCTACTAGGCTGGACAACCTTTTTCAAAGCCAAAGTACAAAAAACCGCGATGGGGAGTTTGGAGAAATTCGTGAAAGGGAAATGAGTTTAATCCTTTGGTTCTTCGAACCTAATATTCCACCGCTTTAAATAATCATTTATTGGTGGCAACCCCATTATTTTTCTCCTTTGATTCAATCCTTTTGGATTTTCAACTTCTCTCAGGTAATAACCTGAATCATTACGAGCTACCTGGGTTCCATAAAGTTGTTTAGAATTCTGACTTAGCCTATATCTATCTTCAAAAAGTGCAAACTCGCTTAATCTAAAGCCACCATAATCTAATGATTTTCTAATATATGGATAAAAAATCTTTTGAATTGGGAATGCACTGTGTTGAATGGATAAAAAAATCCCCGAATTAGCCTCTTTTGAAATAATTTCATCTCTTGGAATTCTACCATATTCCTTTATAAACTCCAAAACCTTAAAAACTCGATCGGAATCATTTTTCATAACTCTAGCGACTATTCTTTTATATTCCTCAGAATTTCTCCCATTCCTCTCCTCTATTTCCTTCCATTCCTTCCTATCCTTTTGGTCTTCAAAATACACTTTCTCAAGCATTAATAATTCATGCTTCGGAAAGTCCATCTTGGCTTTTTCTATTTTTTTCCTATTCTTAATCAGAACCTTATTAAAGTCTTCATGCCCTTGTACTTTTGAAAAGATTGTATCGGAAATAATCCTTTCAGCTTCAAAATAATCATATATTTTCATTTCAAGAGCTAAATATTTCACGGGATTGTCACAATTACACTTTATCGATGTTTTGGACATATTGATTAAATCATTTTTCCAAGGCTTTTGTTTTTTTAAACTAAATGCATCCAAATAAGCTTTATGAGCTTCGATAAATTTACCCTCTGAATAGAGTAATCTTGCATTTCCGGTAAAATTCATGTAGAGTAAAGAATCTGAATTTTCTTGAGAAAAGACCGAAAAGTGAAAAAACAAAAAGGTTAAGACGATTTGGAAAAATTTCATTCCGACATATTAAAATTTTAACAAAAAAAGATATTTTTCATTCAAACTGTTCCACTTATTTCAACAACACAAACATCAATTTGTCACCTTCTTCAGCCGACTTGAACTCAGCCGTAACAAACTGACTATCAATTAGTTTATCAGGTGTAACAAAAATTCGCTCACATTTGGCAAGTTTTTCAACGAATTCGTCGAGTTTGGCATTTTCTGAGCCGTCTTTGGTCAAATACGCCAACTCTACCTTAAAATTAAAACCCTTTACAAATCCCGAAGTGACTTTCTGAATGTCATATTTGCCGGAGAAAGCAGTTTTTTTATAAAAGCCTTTGAACTCTCCCGTTTTGAAATCGATTTCTAACTCAATTTTTGACTTTCCCCATTGCTTTTTTAATTCTGCCAGATCTTCGGAACTCGTATTTAAAAGCCTATATTTTTCAGTTGGCATGGTTATTACTGGGTGACTTTTCTTTTGACAAGAAGACAAAAAAACTAAGAAAAAGAGTGCATAAATTACGTTTTTCATTCGCAAGGATTTAAAAGAAGAAAATCGTCCTTCTGAACAAAAGTATACATTTTCTCGAAATCTCGCATGGCATTTATGAAGGCAATTTTCTGAAAGTCCTTAATATCAGCCTTTAGTATCTTTTTCTCTATAATAATTCCCGTATCCAATAAGAATTTCCGCTTTACACCAGCTAACAAACAACTTTTAGGAGTAAACCAGGTTTTTCCATCAAAAAAAGCCAGATTACTGTAAGTTGCATCCGTTAAGGTGCCATTTTTTAGAAATATTATATCGTCAAATTCGGCATCAGAACTGAAATCTTCCGTAAGATTTTTTCTATCCAAAAATTTGAAACCATATTGAATTTCGGGCTTTTCGAAAAGGCGAATTTTTCGATGTTCCTTGATGGTGTAATCGTCAATAATTACGTTTTCCAAGTATTTAGAATACACCACCTTTACTTTATACAAACCCTCCTTTTTCTTGCAGGGAATCATCAACTCCTTCACTAAGTCTATATCCTTTATGTTTCCAAAAAACGCATTTCGGGTGCGATTCAGCCTTTCAGAATGCAAATCAAGCAGATGCAGTTTGCCGTCCAGCAACTTTATACTTTCAAAAAACTGGTACATATATTTTTTGATTTAGTTCTTCGTATTCTTTCCTCGCATCACTCCTACTTGTTAGCCCTCCGCCGCTTTTGTAGACCAATCCCTCAATAGTTTTTTCTATAAAACGTATCATTACCGCTGATGTCAATATTTCACCATCAAACAAACCAAAAACACCCGTGTAATACTTCCGTTGGTCATCTTGGTGCAAATCTCTCTCTGCTTCTTTAATAATTTCCAAGGTTTTTTCTTTTGGAGCTCCCGAAATAGACCCGGCTGGCAAAAGTTCAAAAAACCATTCACCGATACTATTTTTCCAGTCTTTGGGCAGTTGTCCGCAAACCTCAGAACTTACCTGCAACAATTCCTGACCACTATTTCTACTTATTTTGTCAATATATCTAAACCGCTCCACCCATACTTTTTCGCAAATTTTACTCAAATCGTTTCGAATCAAATCCACAATAGTCGTATGTTCATATTTCTCTTTTGGATCGTTCAATATCTCATCTTCCGCATTTTCCAAACTGGCATCTATGGTTCCCTTCATTGGAAAAGATGAAATTTTGCCCGCCGAATCAACTGAAACAAACGATTCAGGTGAAAAACAGACGAATTCGTCTTTAAGCCAAAGTTTATATTTGGCTTTGGTAAAATTAATGATTTTTTCGAAAGGAATATTTACTTTGATTTTATTAGAAACCGTCAGGTTAGTCAAAAAACTATTACCCAATTCTAAGTTATTTTTAACAAAATCAAAAGACTGCCTATAAACATCGAATGAGAGAAGCTCTGACGAAATCTCAAGTTCACTTTCTAATTTTTCATCAAAAAAATTCTGGTAGGTAGAAAAATCATCTTTGAATGCATATTTAATTTCTTCGGGAGAAATTTCATTTAAAGGAAGAACAATATTTTCAATTTTGTCAAAACCGATTATAAACAAAAAAGGGCAATTTAACTGCCCTAATTTGTTCATTTCTAATACAGTATCTCTTTCTGAAAGTTTAAGCATAGGCTTCAATTGGCTCACATGCACAAACCAAATTTCTATCGCCATAGGCAGAGTCAATTCTGCTTACCGATGGCCAGAATTTATTGAATTTCAATTTTTCGTTCGGGAAGGCCGCCTTTTCTCTGCTATATGATTTATCCCAATTTTCGGCCATCACCACTCGCTGTGTATGCGGTGCATTCACCAACACGTTGTTGTCAATTGGATAAATTCCAGACTCTATCTCTGCAATTTCTTCTCTGATGGCTATCAAGGCGTCACAAAACTTATCAAGTTCTGATTGCGATTCTGACTCCGTTGGCTCAATCATCAAAGTACCAGCTACAGGAAACGAAACCGTTGGAGCATGGAAACCATAATCCATTAAACGCTTGGCTATGTCTTCCACTTCTACATGGGCAGACATTTTAAATGGACGACATTCTACGATCATCTCATGGGCACAATGTCCATTAGAGCCTGTGTAAAGAATATCAAAATGTTTCTCTAGTCTTGATTTTATATAATTGGCATTCAAAATGGCATATTTAGTAGCATTTGTTAAACCATCTGGCCCCATCATAGCTATGTAAGCATAAGAAATAGGTAGCACGCTTGCACTTCCCCATGGGGCCGCCGAAATACCATTTATTGCTTTTTCACCACCGGTTTTTATAACCGCATTTCCAGGCAAAAATTCCGCCAACTCAGCCGTAACACCGATTGGTCCAACGCCTGGCCCACCGCCACCATGTGGAATGGCGAAAGTTTTGTGCAAATTCAGGTGACATACGTCAGCTCCTATTTTACCCGGTGAAGTTAAACCTACCTGAGCATTCATATTGGCTCCATCCATATAGACCTTTCCGCCATAACTGTGAATAATCTCACATATTTCTATAATAGTTTCCTCAAAAACCCCATGGGTAGAAGGGTAAGTTACCATCAAACAAGCCAAATCTACGGCATGCTCCTCGGCTTTCAGCTTCAAATCTTCTACATCTATATTGCCTTTTTCATCACATTTTACTACGACTACTTTCATACCTGCCATTACAGCAGAGGCAGGATTGGTTCCGTGAGCAGATGATGGTATCAAAGCTATGTTTCGAGCACCATTGTTATTTTTCTCATGAAACGCCCTAATCACCATCAATCCGGCCAATTCACCCTGAGCACCAGAGTTTGGCTGAAGCGATACTTCGGCAAATCCCGTAATTTCAGAAAGCCATACGGAAAGCTCCCTAAACATTATCTGATAGCCTTCAGTCTGGTCTACTGGTGCAAAGGGGTGGATACTCCCGAACTCCGGCCAAGTAACAGCTATCATTTCTGAGGTTGCGTTGAGTTTCATGGTGCAGCTACCGAGTGATATCATCGAATGAACCAAAGATAGATCTTTGCTTTCGAGAGACTTCAAATAACGTAAAATCTCGTGTTCAGTATGATAAGAATTAAAAACTGGATGCTTCATGTAATCGTCTTCTCTACCCAGATTTACTGGAATAGCTATTTCAACATCGTGTTTTAGATTCATTACCAAACTTTCACCTCTTGCTTCCGCAAAAATCTCTAACAACAAAGCCAAATCTTCCAAAGTTTTGGTTTCGTCAAAAGAGATGCTGATATCCTCGGTGCCATGGTATCTAAAGTTTACTCCTCTCGATTCGGCTATTTGACGAATCTTAGTATTGTCCAAAACATCCAAAGTAATGGTATCGAAATAATTTTGATTCAAAACTCTGTAATCAAGTCCTTGCACAGCGTTAGCAAAAGATTTTGCCAAACCATGTATTTTCAGAGCTATTTCTTTCAAACCATCAGGCCCGTGATAAATGCAATACGCCGCAGACATTACCGAAAGCAACACCTGTGCAGTACAAATATTGGAGGTAGCTTTTTCCCTTCTAATGTGTTGCTCACGTGTTTGAAGAGCCATTCTCAAGGCCGAATTTCCCTCAGCATCTATTGATTTACCGATAATTCTACCGGGAATTTGTCTTTTGTATTCATCTTTTGTCGCAAAAAAAGCGGCATGCGGACCTCCATAGCCCATAGGTACGCCAAGTCTTTGCGAAGTACCTATTACCACGTCAGCACCCATTTGGCCTGGATTTTTAAACAGAGTGAGCGACAACAAATCCACGCCTACACATACTTTGATATCCAGCTGGTGAAGCCTAGCGATTATGTCGGTGTAGTCTATAATTTCGCCAAGTGTGTTGGGGTTTTGAAAAATAGCACCAAATACATTCGAATTCTCAAAATCAAACGTGTCCTGATTCCCAACTACCACATTTACGCCTATCGGCGTGGCTCTTCCTGTTATAACATCAATTATTTGTGGATGGCAATTTTCAGAGATGAAGAAATCGCTCGCACTTTTTTTACCACCTTTTTTTATACTATTGAACATAGACATCGCCTCAGCAGCAGCAGTAGCCTCATCAAGTAACGACGCATTCGAAATTTCCATACCTGTAAGCTCAGTAACGATGGTTTGGAAATTCAGGAGCATTTCCAATCTACCTTGGGCAATTTCGGCCTGATATGGCGTGTAAGCCGTGTACCAAGATGGGTTTTCAAGTATATTCCGCAAAATTACCTTAGGCACTACGGTGTCGTAATAACCCGTACCAATAAATGACTTGTAAACTTTATTCTTAGAGCCCAGAAACTTTAATTTCTCCAACAACTGAGTCTCAGAAAGTGCCGGAGGCAAATTGAGCGGCTTTTCGGACCTTATATTTGCTGGCACTGTTTCATCTATCAACTGCTCGACACTGGCCACGCCAATTTCGTCACACATTGATTTTAGTTCTGTTGAAGTTTTACCTTGATGTCTTTTTTCGAATTTTTCTGAAGTAATAAGAGAGACTTTCATGAAGTGTTTTTGGAGAAAATTAAAATGCAAATTTAAGAAAATAAACTGCTTGTGAAAACAAAATGTTTTGGTTTCTTTGCTATTCAAACAAACTTATTATGCTCAAAAAAATACTCGTTTTTTTTACCCTAACACTCTGCTCCAATGCTTTCGGTCAGTACGACAGGCTCAATTACCAACTGACCATTAATCAAGAAGATCTCAAACGTCACCTTACTTATATAGCTTCCGACGAACTCGGTGGCCGCGACACTGGCTCTGAAGGACAAAAAAAAGCTACTGATTACATTATAAAACAACTATCCTCTTTGGGACTAAAACCGATTGTAAGCAGTATAACTGGCAGCATGAGCTATTTGCAAACTTTTAATCTTTATAAAAACGGCTGGAAAGAATCCTATGTCATTATCAATGGCAAAAAGAAAGTTTTTTTTAACGATTATTTCCCAATGGGTATGATAAATGTCGCTTCTGAGAAAGAAATCGAAACAGTCTTTGTTGGCTATGGCATCCAAGACAACGTCAAAAATGATTATCTAAATAAAAATATTAAAGGCAAAGCTGTAATTTTATTAGAAAACGAGCCTAGCCCCTCCAACAAACCAAAAGACACCTCAGAGTGGTCTGGAGCTGCCGGACTCAAGAAAAAGCAGAAAATAGCAGCGGACCTTGGAGCCGACTTCGTTTTTGTAATTTCATTGGCAGATACAGACCAATTCAAAACCCTCAATGCAGAAAGAAAAGCCATACTTTCGAGATTCAACAGAATGGCTTTGGAAAAATCTAAACCAGACCAAACGCATGGCACTCAAACACCTACATTCATTGTTTCAAAACAAATGGCGGCAGAAATGCTAGGTATAAACTCCAAAAAACTCGAGGCTTATGCTCTTGATCCAAACACCAAGCTTAAAACCAAAAAAACTACAATTAAGATTAAATCTGAAAGAGGCGAAGATATGATTGAAACCGCAAACATCCTTGGTTTCTTAGAAGGCACTGACAAAAAAGAAGAGGTAGTGGTGATTTCGGCCCATTATGACCATGTGGGAATAGACGACAAAGGTCAAATACACAACGGTGCCGACGACGACGGCTCAGGTACATGTGCTTTGCTAGAACTGGCCGAAGCTTATGCAAAAGCCAAAGCAGATGGCAAAGGGCCGAGGAGAAGTATTTTATTTCTATGGGTTACCGGCGAAGAAAAGGGCCTTTTGGGTTCGAAATACTATACCGACATAGCACCTGTAATAGCATTAGACAAAACTGTATGTGATTTCAACATAGATATGATTGGTAGAATCGACAAAAAACACCAAAATAACCAAAACTATGTATATCTCATCGGAAGCGACAAACTGTCTTCTGAACTCCATACTATCTCCGAAAACGTAAATAAAGAAACCATTAACTTCGAACTCGATTATGAATTTAATGACCCCAAAGACCCCAACAGATTCTATTATAGGTCTGACCACTATAATTTCGCCAAAAATAAAATACCAGTGATATTCTACTTCACTGGCGTACATGAAGACTATCACAGACCCGGAGATGACGTGGAGAAAATACTTTTCGAAAAATATGCCAAAATCACCCAGTTGGTATTCTCAACTTCATGGGAAATTGCCAATAGAAATGATAAAATCATTGTAGACAGCAACAAACCTTAAATTGTATCAAAGTGAGACTTTCAATATAAAATATTAAAAAAATAACATTATGCCACATAAACACTATAAGTATTTAATAATAAGCAAACAATGAACGCCGAAAGGCCGATTTGGCTAAATCAAAAGAAAAATCAAATAACTAATTTTATAGTTTTCATAAAATTAATGACAAAAAAAATTTTATGTTTAAGAGTTTTTAGTTAGAATTGCCAAAGAATTATAATTCCAAGGCGGAAAAGTGTTCTGAATCTTTAATTTATTACTAAAGATTAACAAACAAAAGTTTAATCATTTTTTAAAAACCCTAAAAATTTTCTAATCAAATGGAAAAAAAGACTAAAGCTCCAGCTGCAAAGCCAGCCAAAAAATCTTCAGGTATTAATCCTATCATTGTTATCCCAATTTTGATGGCGATAGCTTTTGCTATCTACTATGTAATTTTGGGTTCTCCGTCAAACTTTGAGGATCCTGAGACAATGCACAACCCTAAAAATGCATTGGGTATCATTTATTCTGGTGGTATCATCGTACCTTTCCTTATCACATTTATGCTTACAGTATTGGTTTTCTCTATCGAGAGATTCATTACATTGGGCAAAGCAGGCGGTTCAGGAGACTTAGATGCTTTTGTTAAAAAAGTAAGAACACTTCTTGATCAAAACAACATTGCAGACGCAATGAAAGAGTGTGAAAAACAAAAAGGAACTGTTGGAAACGTAACTAAAACTGCTCTTGAGAAATACGCTCAATTACAGTCAGACTCAGGTTTGAACAAAGAGCAAAAGCTAGCTGCCCTTCAAAAAGAAATCGAAGAAGCTACTTCTTTGGAACTTCCAATGTTGGAGAAAAATCTTACTATCCTTTCTACTTTGGCTTCAGTATCTACTTTGGTAGCCCTATTAGGAACGGTAATCGGTATGATTAAATCATTCTTTGCCCTTGGTTCAGGTGGTGGCTCTCCAGATGCTGCTGCTCTTGCAAAAGGTATCGCAGAAGCCCTAATCAACACAGGTCTTGGTATCGGTACTTCAGCTATCGCCATCATGGTATACAACTACTTTACGTCATCTATTGACACTTTGACATATAAAATTGACGAAATAGGTATGAGCCTTCAACAAAATTTCTCGTCTCATAACTAATTTTTATCGAAACCTATTGTTAAAAACTTAAAAACATTTAATAGATGGCACAAGTAAAACCAAAAAGACACGGTCCGGCTATGGACATGACAGCGATGTGTGACGTAGCATTCTTATTATTGACATTCTTTATCATGACCACGACTTTCAAAAGTCAAGAGACTGTAAAGATTGTAACGCCTTCATCAGTTTCAGATCTGATCGTTGAAGAAAAAAATATAGGTACAATATCTGTCACAAATGAAGGTAAATACTTCTTCGGTATCACAGAGCCAGTAGAAAGAAGAGCATTCATAAATGTATTGAATACAAAGATGAATCTTGGTCTTACTGCTGACGAACAAAATACTTTCACTAAAATAGCTGAAGTAGGTGTGGGTAAAGAAGGACTAAAGTCTTACTTGAATTTGAGCAATTCGGATAGAGAAAGAGTGAAAGCTCCTGGTATCACTTGTGATTCTACGAACACTGAACTAGTTGATTGGGTGAAAGCCTACGCAGAATCTAATCCAGCAGGTAACCTTGCAATTAGAGGAGATGTAAAAACGCAATATCCTGCCGTTAAAGTTTTATTTGACGAATTGGGAAAAGCTAAAATTTACAAGTTTAGATTAGTAACCAAAGGAGAATAATACCATAACCTTAATTTAAGAAATGGCTGAAATACAAGAAAAAGACTCCGGGAAAGGCGGGAAGGTAAGGTCGAAAAAGAACTCCGGAAAACCAGATATGACACCGATGGTGGATTTGGGTTTCCTTTTGATTACTTTTTTTATGTTTACCACCACGTTTAGCAAGCCTAACATGATGAAGCTAAACATGCCGGAAAAAGATGAAGAAAACGCTGAAGACCAAGAGACCAGTGAAATAAAATTGTCGAACACCATATCAATAGTTATGGGTAAAGATGATAGAATATTCTGGTATCAGCAAGCGGTTTCGGACGTTACAGCTGCAGACCTGAACGAAACTGACTATTCTGCTACTGGTATCAGAGCGGAAATTCAGAAGAAAAAACTGGCTGCAATAGACAGTTCGAAATTTACTGTGATTCTAAAACCAACCAAAGAAGCTACATTCAAAAACACTGTGGATATCTTGGACGAAATGGAAATAACAGGTAATAAATTGTATGCAATCGTAGATCTTCAAAAGCAAGAAGAAGATGCTTACAATGAGAAAATGAAAACTCCGAAAGGAGGAAATTAACACTAAGGTTTTAATCTCAACATAATATGAGCAGTAAAGCAGACAAAATAACCTTAGACGATATAGTATTCGAGAATCGTAACAAAGAGTACGGTGCATACTATCTAAGGAAAAACTATAAGGGCTATTTGACTCGTGCTTTGATTTATGGAACCAGCATATTTGTATTGTTGTTTGGAGGTGCTTACACTTACAACAACTATATTCTTCCTGCTCTAGATGCAGCCAAGGATAGAGAAGTAGAAATAGACTTATCCAAATTGAAAGAAGAGTTACCACCCGAGGAGCAACCAGACCTTCCGCCTCCTCCACCGCCACCACCAGTGGAACCACCACCAGAGGTAGCACAAATTAAGTTCTTACCACCTGAGCCTAAGAAAGACGAAGAGGTTTTGGTAGAAGAACCACCACCGCCAGCAGAGGAAGTGGAGAAGGCAGTTATCTCAAACAAAACAGTAGAAGGGGTTGAGGCAGTTGATGCTTTCATTCCACCACCTCCTCCTGAAGAAGTTAAGATTGTTGCGATTGAGAAACCGAAAGAAGAGGAAATCTTCACGGCGGTTGAACAAAATCCAGAATTCCCAGGTGGTCAAGGTGCCATGTATAAATTCCTTGGCGAAAACATTAAATACCCAGCAGCAGCTCAAAGAGCCAACGTATCAGGTAGAGTTTTCGTGAAGTTCGTAGTAGAAAAAGATGGTTCTATTGGTAATGTTGAAGTAATGAAAGGAATCGGTTTTGGTTGTGATGAAGAGGCCATCAGGGTTATCAAGTCAATGCCGAAATGGAATCCAGGTCGCCAAAACGGTAAAAACGTTAGGGTATTCTACAACATGCCAGTAGTTTACAAATTAGACTAAGACGGATGGAGGATTTATTCGGAAAAGCAAAAATCTGGCTTCAGGTTATTATAGGCATCGGATACACATTATTAGGTGGCTATGTAATCAAAGAGAAATGGTTTTTGACTACACTAGATGAAAAAATCGCTTGGGCTTTAGGTGTAATATTAATTCTCTACGGAATATATCGCATCTACCGAGCATTTAAAATATCAAAAGAGGAGCCGTTGTAAAACGGCTCTTTTTTTTGTTCATTTTTTTAAGAACACAACGTACACAATAATCACCGATACTTTCTTGATCAAAAAGGATTAGTTCTTGAAGAGCTTCAAAAAAGATTGCATTCTTTACCTATCTATCCACTACCCCTATCACCCTCAAAATAAACTAGTTACACTACAAAAAATCTATTTTCTGATAGGTCGTAAACTACATATATCGTTTTATAACTAAATTTTTAATTATTTTTATCATAAAAACATTGTTTTGTAAAAAATAACTATTATCTTAGTTCTATAATTCGAGAGCAGATACATAAACTTAAATACCTATAAAAATGGCACAAATTGAAGAAACCAACACGAAAAAAACTCGGAGACGAGTTGCCAAGCCTGATATGACACCTATGGTAGATCTCGGCTTTCTCCTGATTACCTTCTTTATGTTTACCACAACATTCACAAATCCCAACATGATGAAGCTGGTTATGCCAGACAAAACGGATGGAACCTCAGAACTCAACAGTAAAAACACCTTAACATTTATACTAGGTGAAAATGACCGAATATATTGGCACCAACAAGACACTGAAACTATAAAACCTGAAGATATTCATGAAACAAACTATTCAACGGACGGCTTGCGTAAAGATATCTTGGAAAAACAATCTATTGCACCAAAACCAGAGAATTTCACAGTAATTATTAAACCCACAAATGAATCAAGTTTCAAAAATGCAGTCGACGCTCTGGATGAAATGGAAATAACGAATATGAAGAGATACGCATTAGTTGACCTTTTCCCAAACGAACTCATTGCATACAATGAAAAGAAAACGGCACAAATTATGAAAATCAAATAAACAATTACAATTATGAAAAATGTAGAAAACCTCGATGACATCATCTTCGAAAACCGTAACAAAGCTTACGGAGCTTACTTTCTAAGGAAAAATTACAATCATTATCTAACCAAGGCCATGGTTATTGGCAGCAGTTGTTTTATCTTACTGTTTGGTGGTGCATTTACCTACAACAAGTATATCGAAAACAAAAACGACGGCAAACTAATACGTGACGTTACCCTAGTTATAAGCCCACCGCCGGTAGAGCCTCCTATTGAAATTAAAGAAATAGAACCGCCGTTACCCGAGAAGAAAACAGAGCCGCAGGCCACTATCGCTTATTTACCTCCGACTCCAGTCGACGATAATAAAGATATTATTGAAATGCCCCCTCCGCCACCCGACAAAATGGAAGGTAAGATCATTTCTAACAATACGGTAGATGGAACGGAATCTGACTTACTGATTCCACCAGCTGTAGCACCCGAGATAACTAAAAAAATAGACCTCGCCGAAACAGATGAGTCCAAGATTTTCATTGCGGTGGAACAACAACCACAGTTTCCATATGGCGACAAAGAACTTTACAAATTTCTGGCTAAGCATATACACTATCCCGAGAGTGCTGTTAGAGCTAATGTTTCGGGTAAAGTATATGTAAAGTTCGTAGTTGAAACCGACGGTAGCATCGGCAACATTCAAGTGACAAAAGGAATAGGCTTTGGGTGTGATGAAGAAGCAGAAAGAGTAGTAAGCCTAATGCCAAAATGGCTACCTGGAAAACAAAACGGCAAAGCAGTGAGGGTTTTCTATAATATGCCTATAGTTTACAGGCTTGAGTGACAAATATTACAAACGGGTCTTGACAGACCCGTTTGTTTGAACTTTAATAAAATACTTATAGTTTTGAGGAAGTAACTAATATTCTCTAATCAATGAAAATCGTAAATCTGCTTTTTATTCTGACATTCGGGCTAGCAGCCTGCAATGAAACAGCAAAAGAAGAACCAAGTATCAACAAAGGCACCATAACCATTGCCGTGGACGAATCTATAAAACCGATTATGGAAGCTCAAGTGAGTGCTCATCACATGCATTACCCAAACACGAAAATAAATATCAAATACATGCCCGAAACCAAAGGCATCAATATGCTTTTAGACGACTCACTCACTTTGGCTTGTACTACCAGAGAGTTTAACGAAAGCGAATTGGTCGAAATGAAAAGAAGAGGTATAAAGTATATACCAGCAAGAATGGCTCTGGATGCCGTGGCACTTGTACAAAACAAATCCAATGCTGATACTACAATCACTTTGGAAGAGCTCAAATATTTACTAACCGACACAAATGCCAAGACCAAACTCGTATTTGACAGAAGCAACTCGAGCAATCTGAATGTTATAATGGAAAAACTAAAACTAAAATCCATAAATACAGCAAATGTATTCTCAGCAGACGGAAACTTGGAAGTTATAGAGTATGTAAAGAAAACATCAAATGCCATTGGATTCATCGGTTTCAATTGGATTAGCGACACTGACGACAAAAAATCACAAGATTTACTGAAACAAGTGGGCCTAATTGCTGTAGGCGAAACAGAAAAGAAAGGATTTTATAAAGTCAATTTCAAAAACCTAGATCAAAGAAAATACCCACTTGAAAGGTTTATATACCTACATACTCTTACAAAAGCGTGGGGTGTTGAAAATGGTTTTATCAGGTTTTGCTGTGCCAAAACTGGGCAATTGGTAACAGAAAAAATGGGATTAGTACCGTTCTATATCATTCCGAAAGAGTTTCTTTTAGACACAAAGCCAATAAAAAAGTGATTTCATCTCCGAAAAACAGAAATAGGACTACTTCTATAATTTTTCGGTACCTGAATATCTTAACATTTTGTTAGTAAACCCTACTCAGATTATCAAATCTAAGGGATAAGTACAAAATATTATTGGAGAAATGATTTTTTCAAACCAACAAAAAGCATTAAATTGCACCCTTAAAATGTTTTCAAACCAAACAGATAACCTTATTACTTGTTACGAGATGATGAAGAAGATCGTGAAAATTTATGCCTTGGCTTCACTGCTTTTGGTCCCTTTTATAACTAAATCCCAAACGCTTGATGAAGCCATCAAACACCTAGACGCAGAGAGATTTACCGCCGCAAGTAAGGCTTTCAACCAATTGGCAGAGACAAGTCCTAGCCCTCAAACGCTATTCTACAAAGGATATGCTATTTTGAGAAGCCCAGACGGACTCACAGCAGAAAACATAAAAGCTGCCCAAAGTGCATTCGAAGCAGGAAATGCTTTGGACAAGAAAGGTGACCCATTGAACCAAATAGGATTGGGTATGATAAAACTTGCCTCTAAAGATTTGGCTGGAGGAAAAGCTATTTTTGAAGAAGTAAAGAAATCAACAAAATTAAAAAACGCTGATGTTCTTTACAGAATCGCAGAGGCTTACACGATGTTTCCTGGTGCTACAGATGCAGCGGAGGCTATCATAAACATCAATTTGGCACTTGAGAAATCTAAAACAAAAGACAATCCGGAGTACTACATCGTGAAGGCTGATGCTTACATGTTGAAAAACGAAGGTGGTGAAGCCATGAATGCTCTTACAAACGCAGAAAGAGTTGGCAAAAAGCCGGGTAAAACATATGAAAGAATGTCTAGAGTTTGGTTACAAGGAAGAAACTACCGTGAAGCAAACGACGCTCTCAACAAAGGCCTTTCTGCGGACCCAACCCACGCTCCTATTCACAAATACCACAGTTCGTATTTGCAAACAATGGGTAAATACAAAGAATCTGCAGAAGCTGCTGGTAATTATTTAAAAAATTCTGACGGAGACAGCAAAGCTAAACTTCGTTATGCAAAGCTAGCTTTCGTAGCCAAAGATTATGAAAACGTAAAAAAGATTATTAGCGAAATAAAAGGTACCAATCCAGACCCATATCTATTGAGAATGTCAGGTATCATGAATTTCGAAGAGAAAAAGCCTCTTGAAGCGATTGATGATCTAACCAAGTTTATCAAAGCTGCCCCATCAGACGAAAGCCCGGCTATTGACTACGGTTACATTGGTAGATCTTATTTGATTTTACCTGGAGAAGGTGATGAAAGAATCAAGAATGATTCACTTGGTATCTGGAATATTGAAAAAGCCATCCAATTAGGAGACACTACTTTCAATTATTACCAAGATTTGGCTACCAACTTTACCAAGAACAAAAACTGGTCAAAAGCAGCTCTATTTTACGAAAAAGCGGCATTAGCGAAGAAAAATCCAAATGCAGCAGACTTCGCACCAGCGGCTATTTATTACAATGCCGCCAAGAACTACGACAAAGCCGAAACTTACATAAACAAGGCTCTTGAATTGTACAAAGACCAATGGCCAGCTGGATATGCTCTAAGTGCAAGAAATCAAATGGCTAAAAACGCAGCGGACTCAACCTTCACCGCAAATTTTGGTGCCGCTCCTGTTTGGGAAAAGTACTTTGCACTATTAGGTGATGCCGGTAAGGCCGCACCTGCCAACAAGAGAAATGTGGTAGATGGTTTGAGATACTTGGCTGGATGGGAACTTCAAGTTAACAAAAACCTTACTAAAGGAATTGCAAACATCGAAGAGTTATTGAAATATGACCCAACGAATGAAGATGCTAAAAAAATGCTCGAAGCCATGAAAGGAATGAACGGAACTGCTGCTCCTCTCCCTCCGATAACACCTCCAGCACCGCCCATTAAAAACTAAATTCTAAAGAGCCCAGAAATTGGGCTCTTTTTTTGCTCCAAACCCTGGCCGCAACATTCAAAAAGTACAATAATTCAAAATATACTTTATTTTAAATATAAGAATAATTACATTTATGCCGAATTTAAAATAACCGATAAACTCAAGATTTTTTTATGTACAATTTGGTGATATTTGGACCTCCCGGTGCGGGCAAAGGAACTCAATCTGAAAAAATAATTGCGAAATACGAATTAGCTCATATTTCTACTGGCGATATGTTTAGAATGCATATCTCGAATGATACAGACTTGGGCAAAAAAGTAAAGCAAATATTGGCAGATGGCATGCTGGTACCAGATTCTATAACTATAGAAATGTTGGAGGAAGAAGTAAAGAGTAAGCCAAACGTAAAAGGATTCATCTTTGATGGGTTCCCGAGAACTGTACCTCAGGCCGAGGCCTTGGACAAATTCCTTGAAGATAAAGGCTTGAAAATCAATCTGGTTCTACAGCTAGACGTAAATCAAGAAGTTATAAAAGAAAGAATAGCAGAAAGGCAAAAGGTAAGTGGCAGAGCCGACGACGATGCAGATAAACTTGTAAAAAGGATTGATGAGTACTTTTCAAAAACAATACATGTTCTTCCTTATTACCAAGAACAAAACAAAGTGATTAAAGTAAACGGAATAGGTAAAATCGATGAAATTTTTGAGCAAATTTCAAATGCCATCGACAGCACCTTATAGAATATAAAAATCAATCTACGTCAAAACTCTCCAAACAATTGGGGAGTTTTTTTGGTTAATAATACCAAAGACTGAGTAAATATGAGGTATTTGACCATCAATACCCGTTAATATGCTTACTTTTGCAGAAAATTTCTCTTACAAATGACTTCAAATTTTATAGATTACGTAAAAATAAACCTCAAATCAGGAAACGGAGGTAGAGGTTTTACCCATTTCAGAAGAGAAAAATTCGTAGATAAAGGTGGTCCGGATGGTGGCGACGGGGGTAGAGGTGGTCATATAATTTTAAGAGGCAACAAACAACTTTGGACCTTGATACATCTGAAGTATCAAAAGCATTTCAAGGCAGAAAGTGGTGTTACTGGCGGAAAAAGCAAAAGCTCAGGAAGACAAGGAGAGGATATCATTATAGATGTACCTCTGGGTACAGTAGCCAGAAATGCGGAAAACAATGAAAGGCTAGCCGAAATAATAGAAGATGGACAAGAAATAATCCTTGTGCCCGGCGGCATGGGGGGGCTCGGAAATCACCATTTTAAAACCAGCACTAAGCAAGCTCCCGAATATTCTCAACCAGGTATTCCTGGCAGCGAAATCTGGTGTATACTTGAGCTTAAACTACTGGCTGATGTGGGTTTAGTAGGTTTTCCGAATGCTGGAAAATCGACCTTACTGTCATCCATTTCGGCAGCGAAACCTGAAATTGGCGACTATCCCTTTACAACGCTCGTCCCAAACCTTGGTGTTGTACCTTACAGAGACTTCCAGTCTTTTGTGATGGCCGATATACCAGGTATAATAGAGGGTGCATCTGAAGGCAAAGGCTTGGGTCTTAGATTTCTAAGACACATTGAAAGAAACGCCAACCTTCTTTTCTTGATTGCCTCTGATGAAGCCAAACCTATGAATGTTTACAAAACATTGGTGAAAGAGTTGGAAGCATTCAACCCCGAACTGTTGGATAAAAACAGAATAATTGGTTTCTCCAAAGCCGACTTGATAGACGAAAAAACAAAGCAAAAAATCATCAAGAAGATTCCAGATGGCCTTCCTTACGTATTCTTCTCGGCAATTACAGAAGATGGCCTTCAAGAACTGAAAGACATTGTTTGGGAAAATATCAACAAGACAGAAGACGATTTGTAAATTGAAAGTATTAGAAAAACGGGAACGAAATGTAATTGAGAATCGCACTAAATAATTTACATTTTGGCCTATTTAATACGGTCAATTATTTTGTTTCTACTGAACAAGACCTTAATTTTGTAGTAAAATTTTAGTATAACTTATGATTAAATATCTCCCATCAGATTACCTGCCGCTTTTGTTTCAAATAGCAGCTGCATTGGGGTTTGTTATATTTTCGATAGTCGCTTCTAGATTTCTCGGCCCAAGGGTCAAGAGTAAAAGAAAAGAAGACCCTTTTGAGTGCGGAATTGAGAGCCAAGGAGATGCTCGAATTCCATTAAATGTAAGATATTTCTTGATCGCCATTCTGTTTGTATTGTTTGATGTTGAGATAATATTCATGTATCCGTGGGCCGTAAACTTCAAAAAACTTGGCTGGATGGGTTTCAATGAAATGTTGCTTTTTGTGGTGTTTTTGATGGCTGGTTTTTACTATATTCTCAAAAAAGGAGTTCTAAACTGGGACGAAGACTAATCCCCATTAAACAAAATATTTAACATATTTTTATGAGTAATATAAAAATGGTAGGTGCTCCAGACGGACTTGAAGGTTCTGGCTTTTTCGCTACCTCTTTAGACAAAGCAATAGGTTTAGCCCGTAGTTACTCACTCTGGCCTTTACCGTTTGCTACTTCGTGTTGCGGTATTGAATTCATGGCTACCATGGGCTCTCACTATGATATATCAAGATTTGGTGCCGAAAGACCAAGCTTTTCTCCTCGCCAGGCAGATTTATTGATGGTGATGGGTACCATAGCAAAAAAAATGGCTCCTGTTGTCAAACAAGTATATCTTCAAATGGCTGAACCAAGATGGGTGATAGCAGTTGGTGCTTGTGCCTCATCGGGTGGTGTATTTGACTCTTATTCGGTGCTTCAGGGCATCGATAGGATTATTCCTGTAGATGTTTATGTGCCAGGTTGCCCACCACGACCAGAACAAATCATTGATGGCCTCATGGAGGTTCAGCACCTTGCTCAAAATGAGTCTTTGAGAAGACGCAATACAGAAGAATATAAAGCTTTACTCGAATCTTATAAAGTCCTATAAAATTATGCTAAGTAACGAAGCCATAGTACAAGAAGTAGTAGGACAGTTTGGCCAAAAAGTATCGGGTTTCGAAGAACCTTTCGGCTTGCTGACTTTCACAGCTACGGCAGACAGTCTTGTAGAAATCGTTGAATTTCTCAAAAAACACGAAACTTTTAAATTTACATTTTTAACTGACATTGCGGGTATCCATTTCCCTGACAATGAGGGCGGTGAACTATGTTCTGTATCTATGTTACACAGTTGGGAAAACAATGTAAGAGTTCGAATCAAGGTTTTTGCCCCTATTTCTGAACCTAATGTCCCATCACTTACCGATCTTTTTGCAAGTGCCAACTGGATGGAAAGGGAGACTTTTGACTTTTATGGTATCAATTACGTAGGACATCCCAACCTCAAAAGAATATTAAATATCGACGAAATGGACTATTTCCCTATGAGGAAAGAGTATCCACTCGAAGATGCCACACGTGAGGACAAAATTGACGCATTATTTGGACGATAAAATAGATATGGCAGAGAATACAATTATACTACCAAAAGACTCAAATGATGCATTGGCACTTAACCTGCCAATGGTAGAAGAAAAACATTACTCTACGCTGAATTTAGGACCAACTCACCCTGCCACGCATGGTATATTTCAGAATATACTGACCATGGATGGTGAAAAAATTGTAGAGAGTGAACAGACCGTTGGATACATTCACAGAGCGTTTGAAAAAATAGCTGAAAGGCGTCCTTTCTACCAAATAACCACCCTAACCGACAGACTTAACTATTGTTCGTCTCCAATCAACAACTTTGGATGGCACATGACGGTAGAAAAACTACTCGGGGTAACTGTACCTAAAAGAGCCCAGTACATCAGAGTAATTATGATGGAATTGGCTAGAATTGCAGATCACTTGATATGCAACTCCATTTTGGGTGTAGATACCGGTGCTTATTCGGGGTTCTTGTATGTAATGCAGGAAAGAGAAAAAATCTACGAAATATACGAAGAGGTTTGCGGAGCTCGCCTTACAACTAACATGGGTAGAATAGGTGGAATGGAAAGAGACCTATCTCCTACTGCTATCGCCAAAATAAGAGACTTGGTTTTCAACTCCTTTCCAAAAGTGTGGACTGAATTTGAAACCTTATTTAATAGAAATAGAATTTTTAGAGATAGAATTCAGAATGTGGGTTCCATTACGGCACAACGTGCCATGGAATATGGATTTACAGGCCCTAACCTTAGAGCAGCGGGTGTAGACTACGATGTTAGAGTTATAGAACCTTATTCTTCTTACGAAGACTTTGACTTTGAAATTCCAATAGGCCACAAGGGCGACACCTTCGATAGGTTTATGGTTAGAAATGGAGAAGTTTGGGAAAGTCTAAAAATAGTTCAACAAGCTATTGAAAACCTTCCTGAAGGACCTTATTATGCCGACGAAGACCATTACTATTTACCTCCAAAGAAGGAAGTTTACTCAAGTATGGAAGCCTTAATCTATCATTTTAAAATAGTAATGGGTGAAATAGACGCTCCTGTTGGAGAGGTCTACCATGCCGTAGAAGGTGGAAATGGTGAGTTAGGGTTCTACCTCATCAGTGATGGCGGACGTGCCCCTTTCAGGTTACACTTTAGAAGACCAAGTTTTATATATTATCAAGCATATCCCGAAATGTGTAAAGGCCTCACTATATCAGATGCCGTAGCTATCATGAGTAGTTTGAATGTCATAGCTGGAGAACTTGATGCATAATAATTTTAATAAATAATGTCTGTAATATTTACTGAAGATAATCTAAAAAAAGCACAGGAAATCATTAAAAGGTATCCTGAAGGCAGACAAAAATCCGCTTTGCTTCCGATTTTACATCTCGCCCAAGAGCAATTTGGCTGGGTAAGTAGCGAAACCATGGATTATGTAGCTAATTTGCTATCTATTGCTCCTGTTGAAGTTTACGAAGTTGCTACCTTCTATACGATGTTTCACCTTGAGCCTGTAGGAAAGCATGTAATAGAGTACTGTAGAACGGGGCCTTGCTGTACAATGGGTGGCGAAGAAGTATATCAGCACTTGAGAGGAAAACTTGGTATAAAAGCAAACGAAACTACCTCAAATGGTCTTTTTACACTTAAAGAAGTAGAATGTTTGGCCGCTTGTGGTTGGGGACCTTGTTTTCAGATTAGAGAAAAATATTATATGCACCTTACCAACGAAAAGGTTGACGATATTATCGAAGAATTGAGCAAATAATTATGGCAAATAACATAAAAATATTAACCGAACACGCCAACACGCCTGGTATAGAGACCTTTGAGGTTTACCGAAAATCTGGTGGATACAATGCTGTTGAAAAGGCACTCAAGAAAATGAGTCCTGATGAAGTGGTGGAAGAGGTTAAAAAATCAGGAATTAGAGGTAGAGGCGGAGCTGGATTTCCGATGGGAATGAAATGGAGTTTTCTTGCCAAACCAGAGGGTGTTCCGAGATATTTGGTTTGTAATGCTGACGAATCAGAACCCGGCACATTCAAAGATCACTATTTGATGAAGACAATTCCTCATTTATTGATTGAAGGAATGATTGTCTCTAGTTATGCTCTTGGTGCCAATAAGTCTTTCATCTATGTAAGAGGTGAGTTGATGTACGTGGTTAGAATTCTCGAGAAAGCCATAGAAGAAGCCAAAGCGGCAGGATTTCTTGGTAAAAACATTCTTGGTTCGGGTTATGACCTTGACCTAGTGGTACAACCTGGTGGTGGAGCTTACATCTGTGGTGAAGAAACTGCATTATTGGAGTCTCTCGAAGGTAAAAGAGGAAATCCAAGAAATAAACCACCGTTCCCAGCGGTGAAAGGACTTTATCAGTCTCCTACGGTTGTAAATAACGTAGAATCGATTGCAAATACCCCATGGGTCATCAACAATGGAGGCGATGAATATGCTAAAATCGGAATCGGTAGAAGTACTGGTACTAAATTAATATCGGCCTCAGGACACATCAAAAATCCAGGAGTTTACGAAATCACACTTGGTTTGCCAGTAGACGAATTCATGAATTCTGATGAATATCTTGGAGGAATCAGAGACGGTCATTATCTGAAGGCTGTGGTAGCTGGTGGTTCATCGGTGCCTATTTTACCTGCGAATTTATTCTACAAAACTGCCAATGGCGAAGATAGATTGATGTCGTACGAGTCTTTGTCTGACGGCGGATTTCCGACAGGCACTATGCTGGGCTCTGGCGGATTTATAGCCATGGACGAAACAACATGTATTGTTAGAAACACCTGGAACTTTTCTCGTTTCTACCATCACGAATCATGTGGTCAATGTTCGCCTTGCAGAGAAGGTACGGGTTGGATGGAGAAGGTACTTCATAGAATAGAGCATGGTCATGGAACCATGAGTGACATAGACCTTTTAGTTGATGTTTCTAAAAAAATAGAAGGAAACACGATATGCCCGCTCGGCGATGCAGCAGCATGGCCAGTGGCAAGTGCGATAAGACATTTCAGAGACGAATTTGAATGGCATATTAAACATCCAAACGAAGCCACAAAGCCTGGTGCAGTTTATATGGGTGCTGAAATTTTAGCCTAAAAAAATAAAGATTTAATAAATGGAAAACGAAGTTCCTTTAATAAAAGTAACCATTGACGGTCAGGAAATTAGAGTTCCTGTAGGCACAACTATCATGGAAGCCGCCAGGCAGATAGGCCCTAGTGTGGCTCCTCCTGCAATGTGTTATTACAAACCGCTTCAAGGCTCGGGAGGAAAATGCCGAGCATGCTTGGTTAAAGTAACAGCGGGCTCGGAGAAAGATCCAAGGCCGATGCCAAAACTCGTGGCATCTTGTATAACAGGAGCTCAAGACGGCATGGTCGTTGAAAATTTCACTAGTCCTGAGGTGGTTGAAGCACGAAAGGGAGTGGTGGAATTCTTACTTATAAATCACCCATTGGATTGCCCAGTTTGTGACCAAGCTGGGGAGTGTCATCTTCAAGATTTCGCGTTTGAAAACGGTGTTGGAGAAAAGCGTTTTGTTGAAGAAAAAAGAACTTTTGAACCCGAAGATATTGGCGATAAAGTGCAGCTACACATGAATAGGTGTATATTGTGCTATAGATGTGTGTACACGGCCAATCAACTTACCGAAAAAAGAGTTCACGGTGTTATGGGTCGCGGAGATCACGCCCAGATCAGCACATATATTAAAAACTCCCTTGAAAGCGATTTCTATGGAAATGTTATCGATGTATGCCCAGTGGGTGCATTGACAGATAAAACTTACCGTTTCAAAAGCAGAGTTTGGTTCTCCAAACCTGTAGATGCTCATTGCGATTGTGATAAATGCTCTGGGAAGGTTCAGATTTGGTATAAAGGCAGTGAGGTCATTCGTGTTACTGCCCGTAAAAATCAGTGGGGAGAGGTTGAGGACTTCATTTGCAACAAATGCCGATTCGAAAGAAAAAACACTGCTGATTGGACCATAGAAGGACCTTCCAAAGTAGCTAGAAATTCTGTTATTTCGCAAAATAAATACGGATTAAATCAAGGCCAAAAGCCTGAATTTGCTCTAAAATATGCGGAAACCAATTTCAAAAAAATTGATGACAGCAGAGATTATAACGATAACTTGGAGAAAATAAAAAAATCAGAAGATTACAAAGCTTTAATGCAGAAAAATGATAAATTTTTCTCGAAAGAAAAGAGCCTAAAATAATATGGATACAGTACTAATTGTAAAAGCCGTCATTGTAGTCGCAATATTTGCGATAAGTATGCTAATGGCCCTCTACGAGACTTACGCAGAGAGAGTTATAGCAGCGTTCATACAAGACCGTGTTGGTCCAGACAGAGCCGGACCTTTCGGACTTCTTCAACCCCTTGCCGATGGCGGTAAACTATTCTTCAAAGAGGATTTTATACCTACAATGGCCGATAAAGGACTCTTCATTCTTGGCCCTGCGGTGGCCATGTCCACCGCTTTGTTAAGTAGTGCCGTTCTACCGTTTGGAGACACTATCATTGTTGCGGGTCAAAAAATTGACGTTCAGGGTATGGATGTAAATATCGGCATTCTTTGGATTTTTGGCATAGTATCTCTCGGTGTTTACGGAATCTTGATTGGTGGTTGGGCGTCAAACAATAAATATTCTCTTTATGGAGCTATAAGAGCGGCTTCACAGAACATCTCTTATGAGTTGGCCATGGGTATTTCACTACTTGCCATTATTCTCATGACGGGGTCATTGTCCGTAAAATCTATAGTCTTAGGTCAGCACGGTATCGACTGGAATATTTTTTATCAGCCCATGGGTTTCTTGCTATTTCTTACCTGTTCTTTGGCTGAATGTAATCGTACACCATTCGATTTACCAGAGTCAGAAAACGAACTTGTAGCAGGTTATCATACCGAATATGGTTCCATGAAAATGGGTTTATATTTATTCTCTGAATATGTAAACATGTTTATCTCGTCTGCAGTTTTGGCTAGCCTTTATTTGGGTGGTTTCAACTACCCAGGAATGGATTTTGTGTACAGCAAACTTACCGGCTCTTTCGGAGATGTAACGGGCCATAACTTAGCCACCGCTGTTGGCACCATTGCATTGTTCTTAAAAATCTTCTTCTTTATATTCCTATTCATGTGGATTCGTTGGACCTTACCTAGGTTTAGGTATGACCAACTAATGAACGTAGCTTGGAAGTGGATGATGCCCGTGGCCATAGTGAACCTTATCATCACCGCAGCGGCTGAGCTTTCGAACCACCCGCTTCTTTATAACTGGGTTGGCTTAGGAATATTTGCAATGATATATTTTGGATTGTTTCCTATATTTAAAAAGAAAACCGTTGGTGCTAATTAATAGTATAGAAAAATGACATTAACAAATAGAGCAAAAAAGACGGATAATTCGGAACTTAGTATTGTTGAGAATACGTATTTCCCTGGCATTTTTAAGGGAATGGGTGTTACAATCAAACACTTTTTTTCAAAGAAAGCTACAATTAGATACCCTGAACAAAAAAGATACTTGGGGCCAGTCTTCAGAGGGCATCACATCCTTAAGAGAGACGAACAAGGTAGAGAAAGATGTACTGCCTGTGGTTTATGTGCAGTTGCCTGTCCGGCAGAAGCCATTTCTATGGTAGCCGCTGAGAGAGTAAAAGGTGAAGAAAAACTATATCGTGAGGAGAAATATGCGGCCTCTTACGAGATAAATATGCTGCGTTGTATATTTTGTGGCTTGTGCGAGGAAGCCTGCCCAAAAGAAGCTATATATCTAAGACATGATAAGTTTGTTCCAGTTTTTACATCTCGAGATCAGGTAATTTATGGAAAAGACCAATTGGTGGAAGATATGAGCGATAGATACCTGAGAGACGCTTGGACGAAAGAAGACATGGCGAAACTTTGGATTAAACAATAAAGACCTTATGCAATATTTAGAAATAATCAAAAATTTATCTTTTGTTCAGTGGGCATTCTACTTCTTGTCTGTATTGAGCTTATTTGGTGCTTTGGGTACCATTCTTTCTAAAAACCCAATTCATAGTGTGGTTTACCTCATAATGACATTCTTTACTTTGTCGGGCATTTATCTATTGTTGAACGCTCAATTCTTGGCCGCCGTAAACATTATAGTGTATGCTGGTGCCATTATGGTATTATTTTTATTCGTTTTGATGTTTCTAAATCTCAAAAAAGAGAGCAATGAGCTCAGTAAAAACTCAATGTTGATTTCGGCTACGATAGCTGGGAGTCTTTTGGGATTAATACTAATTGTAGCCATTAAAAAGGCTGAAACAATAAAAGTTAACTACGGTGATTTCGATCCGAAAACTGGAATGATAGAGACTTTGGGTAAAGTATTATTCAACAATTACATGTTGCCTTTCGAATTGGTTTCTGTCCTTTTTTTGGTTGCCATGTCTGGGGCAGTTTTGCTAGGGAAAAGAGAAAAAGGAGACAGCCATTTTTGATTGTCGATTTCGGAGTGACAGTTTGTTATTTGGTTAATCAATGTCCAATTTGTTATCATTGAAATTCATTATTAGAAAAAAAATATACATTTGAGGTCATTTTGACCTCTTTTTTTTATTTAGAAATATGGCTCTTATTTTACAAGTCCTTGATAAAACCCCAGTTTATGGAGATAACTGTTGGTTCGCACCAAATGCCACTTTAGTTGGCGATATAACTATGGGCAAAGATTGCACAGTTTGGTTTAATGCTGTAGTAAGAGGTGATGTAAATGCCATCTTGATGGGCGACAGAGTAAATATTCAAGATGGAGCCATAGTGCACTGCACCTACCAAAAAACCAAAACTATCATTGGTAACAACGTGAGCATTGCCCACAACGCCATAGTGCATGGATGCACCATAGAAGACGAAGTATTGATAGGAATGGGTGCTATAGTGATGGATGGGGCGATAATTGGAAAGAATTCAATTATTGGTGCTGGAGCAATAGTAACTCAAAACACAAAGGTACCCCCTGGAACTGTTTGGGCTGGCAATCCCGCAAAATATATCAAAGATGTTAGCCCTGAATTGGGTAAAGTTTTTATGCGAACCGCCAATAATTATGTTTTATATTCAGGATGGTTCAAGGATAAAGAGTAACCATTTGAAGTTAGTTCTGGGAAAATCCTTTAAACTTGAAAAAATCTAAAAAAATCATTGGATTTTGTTTTTTTGATACGTATATTTGACAAAAACATACGTATTATGACGACCAAATTGACTCTTACTGTTGAAAAGGAAATAATAGAGAAATCTAAATCGTTCGCAAAAAAGACAGGGACGAGCCTTTCAAATATCGTTGAAAACTATCTAGCCTCTATTGTGGAAGAAAAACAAGATGCCCAAGTTTCAGAAAAATTAAGTAAAATAGTAGGAAAGGTTAAACTACCAGATAGTTTTGATGAGGACAGAGAACTAAGGGAGTATTTAGAGAAGAAACATTTATGAAGAATATTTTTCTAGATACCAATATTCTTGTTGATCTGATTGCCGACAGACCACCTTTTAGCAAATATGCCATCGAGTTATTTTCATTAGCTGAAATCAACAAAATAAAACTGTACACATCTTCTCATAGTCTTGCAACAACTCATTATCTTTTAAAAAAATTTATTGAAGAAAAGGAGTTTCGGGTAATTCTCCACAATTTACTTGAATTCGTTACCATAATCCCCGTTAACTTGGATGTTTTAAGAAAGAGCCTTAATTCCAACCACAAAGATTTTGAAGATGCCATTCAAATCTACTGTGCCTCTACCATTAATGGAATGGAATATATCGTAACAAGAAATATAAAGGATTTTAAGAACTCGGAAATACCTGCAATTCTACCCAATGAAATTATAGCAAAACTTTAGTTAATACAAAAGTCAATTACTCCCCTTAAAAATATTATCTCTAGTTCCCTTTTCGGTTGGGATATAGGTTCCTTTTTTCCAAGACTTGTCGGTTAAGCTACCATTTTTAACGGACTTTATAAAATTACTCCAAGCAAACACATTGGTCAGAGGATTTTGAGTGACCTGTTTCTGCCCCTGAAGGTGCATAAGCTGCTGATCCATGGCATATCTATAATTTCCTCCAGACCCCATTGCCTGGTTGGCGGCCATACGTTTAATATTCTCCGAACTATAATTTCTCTCTATTGCTTCTCTTTCTTTGGCATTCGGAAGCTCCATCTCTAGAAAAGCAGTTTTAAATTCTTCCTCTGTGCGAAATGGATAAACTTTAACTTCTTTTAACATTTTGGCATCGATACTGAGCTCAACTACAGCCGAATAATCAAGGCTGACATTCTTCGGAATAATATGATACTGCTTACGAAAACCCAGATACGAAAAAAGTATAGAATCGCCGGGAAAAACATCAATTATAAAATAGCCTTTGGAATTTGTAAAAACCCCACGGCCTGCTCTGTCATTTATGACGTAGGCACCTGGCAACGGCTCGTCATTGCTTCCATCAATGACAAAGCCAGAAAAAGTAACGAACTTCTTCTCACCTTGGGCATTTGCCTGATAACCAATGGCTATCAACACAAAAAAGAATACTATACTTAATGAATATTTCAATGCAATCTCGCGTAAAATTTGATAAATGTAACGATAAAAGGCATAGAGAGCAATAGCCCATCAAACCTATCTAAAAACCCACCATGACCAGGAATCAAACTACCCGAATCCTTGATTTCGATACTTCTCTTAAACAAAGACTCCACGAGGTCGCCGAGGGTTCCAGTAGTTGCAATAATGGCAGCTATACATAACCATTGGTCTATAGAAAGCGTTTCTGTAAACTTCCAATAGAGAAACGAGGCCAATAAGGCTATTATTGCTCCACCAAAAAAGCCCTCCCAAGTTTTCTTCGGCGAAATACGCTCGAAAAGCTTTCTTTTACCAAACAGCCTACCAGCCAAATAAGCCCCAGAGTCATTGGACCATAAAATAACAAAAACACCTATAACCAAAAGAGGCTGAAAGCTCCCTTTCCAAAAAGCTAACTCGTTGAGCAATGCAAACGGAAGTGCTACATAAATAATTCCTAAGAAAGTATAGCCCAGATTTACAAATGGCTTTTGGTCTTTTTTCTTGTATAGTTTTATAAAAAAAGTGAGTGTGAGGAGAGGAACCATGATATAATAATTTTCAAAATCGATGGTGTAGGTTTCTATCCAATAAGTAAGCGAAATAATAACTGCTCCACAGAAAGTACCATAAATTTTCAAAGGAAGCTCTCCGGACATCTTCAATAGCTTGTAGAATTCGTATTGGGTAAGACCAGTGATGGCCATAATTAATAGCCAGAAGCTGGTTGGGCTATAAACAATCGCAAAAATCATTAGAGGAGCACCAATGAGGGCCGCCACTATACGTTGAGTAAGGTTTGATCTATCTCGTAATCTTTTAATCATCAAATCTAAAATCTTTAATTATATGTTCTGCAAGGGCCTGATTAGACTCCAACACTTTTATCTCAACCACACCCAAAACTGGGTAATTGTGATCCACTTTGTCTAAAATAACTGCCTCAATGCTATTGTTTTCCAGCTCGTTCTTAAGCAACTCAGCTCTCATTCTATTTTTCTCCTTAAAAACCGTTATCCAATTCATATCAATTCTTCCATTTTAAAGATTCCAAAATCTTTCGACTGTCGGCTTTCAGATAATCCACTATAGGCATCAGTGAATCGTTCAAGGTAGCTGCGTTGAGATAAACAGCACCACGCAGGAAATGCTTTGAAGTATCTGTGGCATAAAATTGAAAGTGACTTGGCACCTCTCCATCAATTTCTATGACCACCGCTTTTTTACCATTTTTTAACTCTATCACTTGCTCTCTTTGCTCAGTGGCTCTTACTTGATGCTTGGAGGCTAATTTGTATGCATCGGCCACATGTTTATCTAGCTTCGAAAGATCTCCATTGATAGGCTTGTAAGTAAACTGAATTTTGGCACCAAGAGATGGATATTCCACCAGAATCCAATATGGCTCGGCATCTTTGGTTCTATCAGGCATAATCACCGCAGATTTTGAATACTCGAAAGTATAAGGGAAATTGCCCGTCAGTAACTGATACTCATGCTCAGGAAGTTCTATTCTTTCAAAACCCTTGGGTTTGGGATAATACACCGTAGAACCGCTACTACAAGCTAAGCAAAATGACAATAAAATTAAGCCAACGAAAAATTTCATTTAAGAAAATAGGGTAAATGACAAAGATAGCTTTTTTTGAATAATTTTTTAAACGAATGGGCTATACAAAAACAGTTTTAGGGCAAATTCTAATTTCTAGAATTTATTTCTTGATTGTTTAAAGAAGAAACCTCGGCAATTTACCGAGGTCTCAAAATCACTTTGGATTATATAGTTTCTTGTAATATTCATCTGCCATTCGGTCTGAATCGAAATAAGCATTGACATCATTCATACTTTTTAGCACCATCTTGTTCCAGTTTTTCGGTTTTTCGTAGTACATCGGCACTATTTCATTCTCTATGGTGTCTAAAATACTTTTCATATCTGCTTGGTCTCTTTGCAAAGCATCTGAGCCATCGGCAACTGGAACTATAAACGAGTTTGTTTTATCAGAGAACTCACACACCCAGCCGTCGTAGGTAGATAAATTGATGGCCGCATTCATGGCCGCTGTCATGCCCGATGTACCCGAAGCCTCACGCGTAACTACCGGATTATTCAGCCAAATATCGCTGCCATCTTTC
This sequence comes from Leadbetterella sp., assembly GCA_035299025.1. GTDB lineage: Bacteria > Bacteroidota > Bacteroidia > Cytophagales > Spirosomataceae > Leadbetterella. The sequence continues at coordinate 21,664 of DATGXK010000007.1, read as the reverse complement.
AGCATTTTGGAGAGCTTAAGTTCGTAGCCTGTTAGTACAGCCATGTTTTTGTATAAATGACTCATGTAATAAAGCTTATTGAAAGTATCTATCGCTCCATGGTCAAATGGATAAGGTTTACCCGCCCAAATTATTTGAACTTTCCCAGAAACCATCAGCCTCTCAAACCGTTCCAAATCTTTGGTAATGAGATCGGGCCTTTTGTACCCAGCAAATCGTCGAGCCCAAACAATAGTAACAATATTTGGATCAAAAATCTTCCCGACTTGATCTGCCACCTCTTTGAAAAGAATATTTTTTAATTCCTTCTTTCTCTCAGCAATCGCCTCAGCATCTAACTTCAACCTATTTTCTTCGAGAACAGAATCTACCCAATATGTTATATTTTGGGCGTTGGTAATGTGTCCAATTTCACAAATGCCTTCTTCATGTCCCCACATCTCACGCGATACCTCGCCATGTAGCTTCGAAACCGCATTTGCCCTTTTGGCAGTTCTTAAAGCGGCCAACGAATGATTAAAAACATCATCTTTTACACCAGAAATGCGGGCAACCTCTGCTGAATCAAGGCCTGAGAAGAATCCCAAACTCTCGAGAAACTGGAAATTGTGTTTCTCGTTTCCGGCCTCTTCAGGCGTGTGCGTTGTAAACCTTAGTTTTTCTTTGAGTTTTTTCAGGTCTTTGTGTTGGTTGAACAAGTAAAAAACTGCCGAAACTGCATGAGCTTCGTTGAAATGATAAATCTCCGGTACGAGATTGGCCTTATCCAAAAATTTAGCACCGCCTATACCCAAAAGCATGCATTGAGCTACTTTTATTTCGGCGTCTTTGTCGTAAAGATGATAAGAAATTGACCTGGCCCACTCGTCGTTCCCGTCGGTATCAGTGGTCAGAAAAAACATCGGAGCACAGCTAAACACATGCGATGGCAAACAATATGTAGCCACCCAAACGTCCTTTCCCTTTATTCGGATTTGAAACCTAATGTCTGTGTCTTCCAAAAAACTGTACATTTGCTCTCTAAAAAATACACGCAAACTGTTATCGGTGTTTCGCTGCTGCTCGTAGTAGCCATATTTCCACAAAATCCCGATTCCCATAAGATTTTGATTAAGAGCAAAGGCACTCCTCATGTGAGAGCCAGCCAAATAGCCCAAACCTCCTGAATAAGTCTTGAGAGCTTGGTCAATGCCAAATTCCATTGAGAAATACGCAACCGACTTGGCGTATTCCTTTTTAAATTTATTTTTAAAAATTTCCATCATTAAGTGTAAAGTATATTTCGCTGCAAGTTACCAATAATGTTGCAATTTCGAGACTTAAGTACCTCAACGAGTCCGAAACCTGATTAAAATCAAGATTTCACATAAGCCTCAACTGCCTTACCGAACATTATGGCTAACTTGCAGCATGAATTATTTATCAGCAGAAAACTTGGGCCGAAACCTCGGCGAAAGATGGTTATTTAAGAATCTCTCATTTGGTGTTCTTCAAGGCGAAAAAGTGGCATTGATTGGAACCAACGGTTGTGGAAAATCCTCACTAATGGATGTTATAGCGGGCCTAATTCCGGCCGATGAAGGCATAATGAGCGTTAGGAAAGAAATCAAAGTTGGATACCTCAACCAAAACCCGGTTTTCTCGAAAACAAGTACGGTTTTAGAAACAATTTTTGCATCAAGTAATCCGATAGCCGAAGCCATAAAAAACTATGAATATGCGGTAGAACACAACGACTACGATGGCATATCGAAATACACGGAGCTCATAACTGAGCTTGATGGCTGGGATTATGAATCAAAAGTAAAGCAGATTTTAGGCAAACTAGATGTTCATGACCTCGACAAACTGATGGGTGAACTATCCGGTGGGCAGCAAAAACGTGTAACTTTGGCCAAGGTATTGATTGAAGAACCTGATTTTTTGATACTTGATGAGCCAACGAACCACTTGGACCTTGACACCATAGAATGGCTAGAAAACCACCTATCTTCAAGCAATACTACTTTGTTTTTGGTAACACACGACAGATACTTTTTAGATAAAGTATGTAACCGTATTATGGAATTGGCAGACTCTAAAATGCACCGATATGTAGGTAATTATGCCTACTTTTTAGAGAAAAAAGCAGAAAGAGCTGAGATAGAAGCCGTAACTTTAGAAAAAGACAAAAGCCTATTAAAGAAAGAATTGGAATGGATGCGTCGCCAACCAAAAGCTCGTACACACAAGGCCACTTATAGAGAAAATGCATTTTATGAACTAAAAGAAAGAACATCGGGCAAACGGACTGAGGACAAACTCGAACTTAGTGTAAAATCTGAGCGAATTGGCAATAAAATTATTGAAATTCAGCACGTTAGTAAATCCTTCAAAGACAAAGTAATTGTAAAGGAGTTTAACTATACCTTTAAAAAAGGCGATAGAATAGGCATAGTAGGCAAAAATGGCATGGGTAAATCTACCCTACTGGGCTTGATAACTGGTGAAATAAAGCCTGATCAAGGAAAAGTAGTGAAAGGCGAAACCATAAAAATAGGATACTACAAACAGGATGGATTGGTTTTCGACCCGGAACAAAAAGTTATAGAAAACGTAAGAGAAGTGGCCGAGTTTATAAAAATGGGTGATGGCCGAGAAATCAGTGCCTCGGCATTCTTAACGCTCTTTTTGTTTCCTCCAGCTACGCAATACGCCCAGATTTCGAAGCTTTCAGGAGGAGAAAAACGCCGCCTGCAATTACTGAAAGTGTTGATAGAAAATCCAAATTTCTTGATTTTGGATGAGCCCACAAATGATCTTGATATTGCCACATTGAATGTCCTCGAAGAATTTTTGATGAGCTATGGTGGTTGTCTTTTGGTGGTGTCGCACGACAGATATTTTCTAGATAGAATCGTGGATCATACGTTTGCTTTTGAAGGAGACGGACTTATTAAAGACTTCCCTGGTAATTATACCGACTACAGAATTTGGCAAGAGGAAAACGCCAAACAACAAAAAAAAGACAGAGACAATAAACCAGCGGTGATTGAAGTAGCAGAAGTAAAAGAGACTGCACCTAAACGCAAACTGAGTTTCAAAGAAAAAACAGAGTTTGATAACCTAGAAAAAGATCTTCAGATTCTAGAAAAACAAAAAGTTGAGCTAACCGAAAAACTATCCTCGGGTACGCTATCCTTCGACGAAATAGCCGATATCTCGAAAAAACTAGAGGACACTGTAAATGAACTGGAAGAAAAAGAATTGCGGTGGTTGGAATTGAGCGAGATGGTTTAAGGTTTTGTTACTTACTTGGATAACTGTTTATCCGATTGTCCAAAAAAAAAGTGGTGCGTTTTTTGTAATATCTGATCATAGAAATACAAATTAAACTGTACCATGCAAAAATTCAAATTCCTGTGCTCGATTATACCCTTTGCATTTATTTTTCTGGGTTGTGTAAATGAAAAGTACATTTCCTCAGACTTCAGAAAGTCAAATAACAATTTAAATATTGGAATAATAAGACCTTCATCGAAAGTAGACTTCATTGAAGAAAAGAATGAATTTCAAGTTGATGACAATTTATCAGAAAAAGCGGCTGAAATAGTATTCCATTCTATCACAGAAATGGCTGGTTATCAAAAAAGCAAAGAGGAGATTTTAGTAGATTTCACAACTCTGGATGCTATATATAAAGAATTATTTAACCTTGAAAATTTGTTGGTACAAGCTCCAACACGGAAGGGTCGGAATAGACTGATTAAGACCTACAATTTATCTGAAACCATACTTAATGTAATTGAAGAAAACAAAGTAGATCAGTTGATTATTGCATACCAATTAGGATTTACTAGAACCAAACCTAACTATAGAACTCAAATAGCTAAAGGTTTTGGAGTAAGCGTATTAACCCTTGGTGTATACACCCCACTACCAATAAAGTCTAGTTCAAAAATATTTGCTTGGGCCATAGATACCAAAACAAAAAAAATAATATTTCACAACAAGAATCTGTTGTATGTAGAACCTTTGAATTCTAAAGAAATTTCAAATCAAATATGCGATGTATTTGAAGGATTTTATACCTACAAGTCACAAAATGGCACTTGTTTCCATTACTGATAGGTTCTTATTGATTCAGGCCCAAACCTATTGTTTTTATTGATTTTAAAACAATGAAGTTTAATGCTAACCCTTACAACTTATTCACCCTTGCCCTCAACATGGCATCCACCAAAACCAATGCAGACATGGCGTCTACAATTGGAACTGCTCTTGGCAGTACGCAAGGATCGTGGCGGCCTTTCCCCGAAACCGTGACGGCTTCACCTGCAGCATTTACGCTGTCTTGGTCGATCATAATAGTAGCAACTGGTTTAAATGCCACCCTGAAATAAATATCTTCTCCATTTGAAATCCCTCCTTGAATACCTCCTGAATGATTCGTTTTGGTTTTTACTTTTCCGTTTTCATCTGTGTAGAAAGCATCATTGTGCTGTGAGCCCAACAATTCTATTCCATCAAATCCACTTCCATATTCAAAGCCTTTCACGGCATTGATACTCAACATGGCCTTGCCCAATTCAGCGTGTAATTTATCAAAAACTGGCTCTCCCCAACCCGCAGGCACATTTTTAATAACTCCTGTAATAACTCCACCTATAGAGTCTCCGTCTTTACGAACTTGGTCTATATAATTAAACATCTTCTCGGCCATTTCGGCATCAGGACATCTTACAGCGTTATCATCTATTTGGTTCAAATCAAGTTCATGATAAGATTTATTGAGCTTCATGGCTCCGACCTGCGATACGTAGGAGTAAATCTCGATTCCATGATGGTTCAGCACCATTTTAGCCAAAGCACCAGCAGCCACACGTGCCGCCGTTTCTCGAGCCGAGCTGCGTCCACCTCCGCGGTAATCTCTAACACCATATTTGGTAGAATAGGTGAAATCGGCATGCGATGGACGGAATTTATCGGCTATATGAGCGTAGTCTTTGCTTTTTTGATCTTCGTTGAAAATAACCAACGCTATTGGCGTGCCTGTAGTTTTACCTTCAAAAACTCCTGAGAGAACTTCGAAACTGTCAGCCTCTTTTCTTTGTGTCGTAATCCTGGACTGACCTGGCTTTCTTCTGTCTAATTCATTCTGAATCAATAATTCATCAAAATCTACTCCGGCCGGACAACCATCCACCACTACACCTATTGCTCTTCCGTGTGACTCTCCGAAAGTCGAAATCTTAAATATTTTTCCGTAAGTACTGCTCATCAACCTTTGTTTTTGCTTTTCAAAATATAGAGATACACCAATATCATCAAACCAACCACAAAATTGGCGAAAACTTTGGCTATTTCTCTGAAATTATACGATTTTTCGTCAGTTTTTAAATTTTCTATACCACTGTAGATATCCTTTTTCACTTCTTCGTTGTCGAAATAAGATTTACCTGAAACCAAAACTTTCTTGCTAGATTTCAAAGTATCATACTGGGCCTTTTGGGTATTAAAATAAATCAAACTGAAATAGTTTGACATCTCAAACTCTCCGGATTCCTTTGGAATAATCTTATAAAACACCGTCTTGCTTCCTGTAGAGCTTCCAAGTGCTTGCTTAGAAACAACATTACTTTCAAAAAAATCAAATTGCCTATTGTTTGTTGCCTTCGGTATATTCACTCCACCGAAGTTACCCTCCCCTTCAACTGTCAGCCTGTATTCAAAACTATTCCCGGTGATTTGTTTAGTGGCGTCTTTAAGTTGCTCTTGAAACCTAAATATCCCCACTGGCACTTTTTCTTTTAGTGGGTGGTTGGGCAAACTTTCGACTACTATAGACTGGGTTTTTGATTTCAATATCATATCCACATAGGTAGCCCCTTTTTGCTTTTGCATGGTGAGTGTAAGAGATGGAAAAACTATGTCTTTGTCGTTCAGAGGATAATATACAGCCTCGAAGAGGTTAAAAACAGTGTAAGACTCGCCCTTGATTAATATTTTTTTTCCGGTAAGATTAGAAATATCCAACCTACTCTCTAAACAATCGTTTGGCTTAATTTTTTTTGCAAACTGCTCCACCTGAGCCCCAATATTGTTCGGAAATTGTAACTGCGTGGTGGTTTTATCCGATAAATAAAAATTTATATTGAGCATAACACCCTCTCCGACAAACACCTTCTTTTTTGAAACCTCCACCACAAAATCAACCTCCTCAATCTCAATATCCTTCTCTGGTTGTGGTTCTTCTTTCTTTAAAACAGTGATTTGCTTGGCTTCTACCACAATCGGTTTTTGGTTGACCAAAATTTCAAAGGCAGGAATGGTGACTTTCCCAAAAACTTCCGGCGTGTATATTTGCGAAACCTGGTGCTGATCCTCTCGCTTTTTATTTACCCTAACCTGACTATGTTTTATGGTCCGGTTTTCTTTCTTAAAGCCCTTAATCTCTGGAAAATCACCCACGGCATAGGGCGACCCAATTACAAATACATTTATTTCCAACTTTCCGTCGGGCTGAATTTCATCAGGCGTTATTTCTACTTTCGGCGATGGAGCTTGTCCCAAAACACCAAAAAAAGCAAAAACTAACAGAAAATAAGTGCAAGTGAAGGTTCTCAACATGCTGCAAAATTAACAAAAGCTGCCATAATTTTCTTTAATTTGTGAAATAGATACAAACTAAAACTTATGCGATTCTTATCTTTTTTACTAATTGTGTTTACCTTTCCTACACAGGCTCAATGGGAAACCCAAACCATCGAAAACAAAGCCTCTTTTAGGGCAATAGATAGATTGAACGAAAATACCATTTGGGTATCTGGTAGCAAGGGCAGCATCCTAAAAAGCACTAACGGAGGCCAAACATGGAAGAACGTTTGCCCAGAGGAGTACAAGAGCTTTGACTTCAGGGGAATCTCAGTCCTAAATGACAAAGAATCTATTGCCATGAGTGCAGGAGACGGCTCTGAAGGCAAAGCATTTTGTATCAAAACCACAGATGGTGGCCAGACTTGGAAAGTAGTCCTTGAAAAGAACGAAAAGGGTGTTTTCTTTGATACTATAAAGTTCAAAAACGCTAAAACCGGATTTATTCTTGGGGATGCCATAGATTCCAAGCCATATTTATTACACACAAGGGATGGGGGTAAAACTTGGCAGCGAGCACAAAATCTACCCGATATTATGGTGGGCGAGGCCTCGTTTGCGGCAAGTAATTCCTGCATTTCTATTTTGCAAAATCAGGTCTGGTTTAATACTCAAAACAGAATATTCTACTCCAAAAACTCGGGAAAGACTTGGGAAGTTTTAGAAACTCCGTTCGAAACCAGCCAAAGTAGAGGAATCTTCGGCACTTTTTTCTTACAAAAAAACTTGGGGTTGATAGTGGGTGGAGATTATACAGATGACAAAACGCCAACCTTACAATATTCTTACTCACACAACAACGGCAAACGCTGGGAAACTACGCCGGAATTCTACCGAAATGGCCTTACAGAATGTATTTCAAGTATTTCAAAAAAGCACCTTATCAGTGTCGGTACTATTGGCACTGCTATTTCTTTGAACAATGGACAAACATGGCGGGCTGCTGACAAAGAATCTTTTCATGTGGTAAGTTGTAAGGGTAATAAATGCGTTGCAGCGGGGGGAAATGGAAAAATTGGCATCTGGCAATTCGGCTCCGCTCAGTAACCGCACTTCAGCTCCGCTCAGTGACCTTACTTCGGCTTAATTCGACTCCGCACAGTGAGCACCTCTCAGTGAACGTCGCTCAGTGGCTGTAAGTTGGCTTCAGTCTCACGTCGTCAGAGAAATACAGCCAATTTTTCGATTAAAAAACAAAACTTTCATACTGGAATTAGTTGTTTCCTAAAACCAAAAAAGGGAAACCGAAGCTTCCCTTTAAGTATAATATATCTGTAGAATCTTAGTCTAATGCAGCTACACCTGGCAACACTTTACCTTCCATATACTCCAGCAATGCTCCACCACCAGTTGACACATAAGATACTCTGTCGCCCATACCGGCATTGTTGATGGCTGAAGCTGAGTCACCACCACCTATCAAAGAAAACGCATTGTTTTGTTCGGTAGCTGCCACTACTGCCTCTGCTATGGCATTGGTACCAGTGGCAAAGTTTGGAAATTCAAAAACACCCATAGGTCCATTCCAAAGAATAGTCTTAGAGTTTTTCACGGTTTCTTTAAACAATTCCACCGATTTCGGGCCAATGTCAAGACCTTCCCAACCGTCAGGTATTAAACCAGTATCTACAGTCTGTCTGTTGGCATCATTGCTAAAGGCATCAGCACAAACATTATCCAAAGGCATAATGATGTTTACACCTTTTTCTTTGGCCTTTCTCAATATCTCTAAAGCCAACTCTTGCTTATCTGCTTCCAAAAGTGACTTTCCAATTTTTCCACCCAAAGCTTTTGTGAAAGTATAAGTCATACCACCACCAATAATCAGATTGTCCACTGTATCCAGAAGTCTCTCAATGATCAATATTTTGTCCGATATTTTGGCACCTCCCATGATAGCAGTAAAAGGCTTCTCTGCACTTTCAAGAATATGCTGGGCATTGTCTATTTCGGCCTGCATCACTTTTCCACAGATTTTATCAGTAAAAAACTGACCAATAACCGCCGTAGAAGCGTGAGCACGGTGAGCAGTTCCGAAAGCATCATTCACCCACACATCACCGAGTTTTGAGAGTTTCTCAGCAAAAGACACATCTCCTTTTTCTTCTTCTTTATAAAATCTAAGATTTTCAAGCAACAAAACCTCGCCTGAATTGAGGTTAGAAGCTAAATCTGTAGCTTGCTGCCCAATACAATCGTCAGCAAATTTTACTTGTACGCCCAAAATCAACGAAAGTGGAGCAACCAAATGCTTTAAAGAGTATTTTTCGGTAGGGCCATCTTTGGGTCTACCCAAGTGCGACATCAAAATACAAGAACCGCCGTCAGTTAATATTTTTTTAATGGTAGGGATAGTGGCTTTGATACGGGTGTCATCAGTAATCTCAAATCTATCGTTGAGAGGAACATTAAAATCTACTCTTATCAGAGCTTTTCTGTTTGAAAAATCAAAAGAATCTACAGTTTTCATTGATTTATTTTAAATTAATAATCAGCATAAATACACATGCAAAGGTAAAATTTCTGTTTATCACAGAAATTTTAATGACTGATAAAATGTAAAATAGCCTTAACAAAATAAATATAATCCAAAATTTTACAAGATAATTTATAGAATTAAAATCAATTACAATCAGTCTACAACCAGAAAATAAGAAAGACAAAATATTATGAGTCAATAATTTGACTTTCAATAATAAAGCTGTAATTTTGCAGTCCGATTTTCGGAAATAAAAATTTTTATCAATTATTTTTTTAAGTAAAATGTTTCAAAACCAGTACGAAACAGTGTTCATTTTAACTCCCGTTTTATCTGAAGCCCAGATAAAGGACGCTGTAGACAAATTCAAGTCAGTATTAACTGATAATGGTGCTGAGATCCTAAATGAAGAAGTATGGGGTCTGAAGAAATTGGCTTATCCAATTCAGCATAAAACCACGGGCTACTATCAGTTGTTTGAATTTAAAGCCGCACCTACATTGGTGGCTACGCTAGAAACCGAGTACAAACGTGACGAACGTATAATGCGTTTTTTAACTACTAAACTCGACAAACACGCTGCTGCATACTCAGCTCGTCGTAAAGGTGGTGCTTCGAAAACCAAGGCTCCAGTAACAGAGTAAGAAATTTAAAAACATTAACATTATGTCATTAGTTAACGAAAAAGTCGAAAGAAAAGAGCTTAACCGCAAAAAGTACTGTAGATTCAAAAAATTAGGCATCAAGTATGTTGATTACAAAGATCCTAACTTCCTTTTGAAGTTTTTGAATGAGCAAGGAAAAATTCTTCCTAGAAGATTGACAGGCAACAGCCTTAAATTCCAGAGAAGAGTATCAACAGCTATCAAACGTGCTCGTCACTTGGCCATATTGCCTTACGTAGCTGACGGTCTTAAATAAGACTCAACAAAAAGAAAGTAAGATTGTAAACATCTTCATGAATTAATTTAATTTAAAATGGAAATAATATTAAAAACAGATATTGCTGGTTTAGGCTACAAAAACGATACCCTAGACGTTAAACCTGGATATGGTCGCAATTATTTGATCCCTCAAGGATATGCTGTTTTGGCCACTGAGTCAAACAAAAAGATATTGGCTGAAAACTTGAAGCAAGCGGCTCACAAAGCCGAAAAACTTAAGTCTGATGCTGAAGCAATTGCTGAGCAAATCGGTGATTCAGTATTTACTATCTCTATGAAGACTGGCGAAAGCGGTAGAATCTTCGGTAGAGTGACAAGTATACAAATCTCTGACGCATTGGCTCTTAAAGGAATCAATATCGACAGAAAGAAAATCACAATTGACGACATCAAATTTGTAGGTGACTACAAAGCTATCGTTGATTTGCACAAAGAAGTTAAGAAAGAAGTTTCGGTAAGCGTTGTAGCTGAAGAAGTTGAGGCTTAATTCTTGGAATTACTTTTTACGAAAAAAGGATTGCCTCGGCAATCCTTTTTTTATGTGCTTTTGCGAAGAAAAAATTACTTCAGACCAGCAATCCAGGTAGCCATTTTCAAGGCCTCGTCTTTAGGCACTTGAGACATAGCCGCCATTGGTGGGTAACCAGGCCAGTTGCTAGGCTTTGGCTTATAAATTAAGTCCACAATTTGCTTCGCAGTATATTTCTTCTGCTTCATAACTTCTTTATAGGCAGGACCCACAAGTTTGTTGTCAGGATTATGACAAGCCAAACAAGTATTTTTGGTCAACAATTTCTGAATATCTGGTGGAATTTTGGTTTGGGCTTTGGCCGCTGTCATCAAACCCAATACTAAGGCGATAGACAAAAGTGATTTTTTCATTTTCTATTTTGAAATTCAAGAATTAAACATATCAAAAACTGTCGTAAAGGTAAACTTTTTTTAATTTCAATTACAAAAAATCTTCTGTTAATGTGGTGTTAAATGGTTTTTGGTTAAAAATTCAGCGTCACTCAAATTTAACCCTAAGTACTTTGGCATTTACACCTAGCTCTTTAAAATATTTCAACCAAAACAACTGCTGATTGCTCAAAGTATCATTTGGCGACTTTATTTCCACAAACTCGTAATGATTTTCAGACCAAACGAGCAAATCAGGCAAACCTCTGGAATTTTCAACAAGGTTTTCGGCTATTTTGAGCATTACTTTCTTAAGCTGCTCAAGCTCTATATGCAGCACCATAACCCTCACCATTTCCCATATTTCTTCTACCCAAACCACAAAAGGATTGGCCACGCCTTCATTCTTTTGGTAATTCTCCCATAGATATACCAGGAATTCATCTTTATCCACAAAGCCATCTAACAATCTATGAATCTGACTCTTACGTTTTTCATAAAACTCAGGTAGGTGCAAATCTGACGGACGACGCTGAAAGGGGTGATGAAACGAAACCAGACTTGGGTCAAAGATTATTTCCCAAAAAAGTAAGCCGAAAAGTGTACGCCAAGTATGATTCTCAGAAAAACCAGCAGAAAAACCCAGTTCTAGGTAATATTCTATACTTCCAAACTCCACTTGGTTGCGGTATATTCTATCAATAGTTATTTCATCGGAGGTTTTTAACCAATCTGTGGTTTGCTTTTTATTTTTCTTTCCTTCTATCGTTTTTAGAAAATACTCGGCAAAGTATTCCTCATCCACATTTAGCGGAAACTCCATCATCTCATGGCAAGTAGCTTTGGCTTCTTCTATGTAGCCGAGCTTTACCAAACATCGTGCTTTACGCTCTCTTGAAGGCACTATTTGGGTTTGGTCAAATACCTCAATGGCTGCCTGATAATTTTTCCTTTGTTCGAAATAACGGCCAATTCTGAGTTGAAGTTTTTGAAAAGAAGGCAAAGCTACAGCACTTAGACCAAGGCAGGTTTGGTAGAGATTTGAATACCAATCCAATATCTCCGAGTCCGAAGATTCGTTTTTAAGACTATCGAAAACCACGAATTGCTCCGAAACCATCCATTTGTCCTCAGCGTCTTTTCTGGTTTCGAATCTGGCCACAAGGTCGTCGTCAGAATGCTGGTAGTATTGCACCAAGCCCATGTCGCGAAGTACAAACTCTGTCATGTCCATCGACTTATTTCCAAAAAATAGAAACCTCAGAAACGACACTTCCTGCTCAAAGTTCATCTTCACAAGCCGGATGTTTGAATTTATTGTCTCAAATATCTCCACTATAGACTTCTCATTCTTCACAAAATCGACCAATATTTCACGTTTTTCGTTTTTGAGGGTTTTCAGATCGAAAAAAGAAAGTAAATCAGCCTTGGTCAGTACAGCCAATATTTCAGTAAGCCAAAGTTTGTGTTCTTCAAAGTTCAACCTTGACACAAACCCTTGTTTTTCAAGAACTTGTATTTGTTTCTGAATTTCCTCCAGCTCCTCATACTTCAATCCCTCGGTTTTAAAGAAAAGCCCTTTTCTATTTGTAAATCTGATAAAAAGACATTGAGCATCTTCTGGAAGCGAATAATATTTCCTCAGAAACCTCCACTCCTGCTCTATGAGTAGCGACTTATATTTGTCTTTTACAAAATCAAGAAGGTACTCGAAATTGGTATGATAATATTTTGGTGGCAACTCTACCATCTCAAAGTATAAACGAAAGTCCATCATGGGCCAATTCTACGTTTTTCGGAAGTATTTTTTCAACCTCCCTATGCAGGCCAAGTTTATGGCTGATATGTGTAAAATAGGTCTTTTCGGCTCCAACTTCATTGGCAAGTGCCACCGCTTGGTCGAGATTAAAATGTGAAATGTGGGGTTCCTTTTGAAGTGCATTCAAAACCAAAACCTTACTGCCCTTTATCTTGAGAAGTTCTGGTTCTGAAATATAATTGGCGTCAGTAATATAAGTAAAATCGCCAATCCTAAAGCCCAAAACCGGCAACTTGTGGTGCATGACTTGTATAGGTATAAAATTCAAGCCGGCTATGTCAAATGGCTCTTTATCAATTTCATTACAAGTAATGATAGGCACACCGGGATAGGGCTTTTCTACAAAAGCATAATAATACTCCATCTTAAGTTGTTCCAAAACTCGTGAATGTGCATAAATGGGGCAGTTTTTAATACCTGAAAGATAATTGAACGGACGAACATCGTCTAAGCCACCCGTATGGTCTTTGTGCTCGTGGGTAAAAACCAGAGCTTCCAAACTCTGAAGGTTTTCTCTGAGGGCCTGTTGCCTAAAATCTGGGCCGGAATCTATGATGATATTCTTGTTGTTGTGTTGGATGAGCAAAGAAACCCGCAATCTTTTGTCCCGAAAATCCAAGGAGCGACATACTTCGCATTTACATGTAAGCACAGGAATCCCCGTAGAGGTGCCTGTGCCTAGGAATGTAATTTTCATTGAGTGGTATTACTTCTCTGTGAGACCTTTTACAACCAACACCAATTTATCAAAGTTTAGGGGCTTCATCAAAACATCGTTGAAACCTGCTTCTTTAAATTCTTCTTCGGTATAGTTACGGGCATTTCCTGTAATAGCTACCACCGGCACTTTAGATTTGGCAGGCTCGCTCATAGCCCTGATAGCCTTTACGCACTCCATACCATCCATAACAGGCATATTGATGTCCAGCAATACAATGTCGAAGTTCTCTTTATCCAACAATTGCACCACCTGCTCACCATTTTTAACGGCTGTAATTTCAAAATTCTGAAATTCTAGAATCTTTTTTACTAGATTTTGGATAACCGAGCTATCCTCTGCTATGAGAACTCTATTTGGAGTAGACATAATTTGAAAACGTTTTTTTGTTAAGACGTAAATATAATTTAAAACAACAATGAATTAAAATAAACCTTGTGCATTTCACATTAAAAAGCAAAAAAATAGCATTTAAATATTTTTGAATATTATTTTTGAAGAAAAATAGTGTTTTTGAAAGAGATAAATCTTCTACCTAACAAGAAAATATACTTCGCTTCGGACTTCCATCTGGGAGCCCCCAATCATGAACACAGCTTGGTTAGAGAGCGGGTTATTTGCCAATGGTTAGATGAAATAAAACACGACGCACAAGTGTTATTTTTGGTTGGAGATTTGTTTGATTTTTGGTTTGAACACCGCCTAACTGTCCCCAAAGGCTATGTACGTTTTTTTGGAAAACTCGCAGAACTGGTCGATTCTGGTGTAGAACTGGTGGTTTTTACGGGTAACCACGACATGTGGATGAAGGACTATTTCATGCAAAACTTCAAGGCTCCGACCTACAGAGAATCTCAAGAATATCTCATAAATGGCAAGCGTTTTTTGGTTGGACATGGCGACGGCCTTGGCCCAGGAGACTACGCTTACAAGATTTTGAAAAAGATTTTTGAAAATAAGCTCTGCCGGTGGTTGTTTGGTAACCTTTTGCACCCAGATATTAGTTTAAAACTCGGTTACGCTTGGGCGAGTCATTCATGGCAAAAGCATGATAAAGAAAAGGACGTTTACGTATTCGAGTCCACAGACAAAGAAATACTTTTTCAATACTGCAAGGAAGAAGAAAAAACCACGCACCGCGATTTTTATATTTTCGGCCATAGGCATTACAAATTTGACCTTGAGGTAAACGAAAACTGCAGATACATTAACCTGGGCGATTGGATATATTTCTACTCCTATGCGTGCTTTGATGGGACAACACTGAAATTAATTGACTTCAAAAAGTCTTAGTCTTCGTCTGGTGCGTCCATTTCCTTTCGGGCATTGAAATACCCCTTGATAACCGTAAAGGTAGTGATAGCCAAAAAGAAGAAAATGATGTAATGTACGTAGTCTATAAGCCAAGGGTATTTAATACCCAAATAATACCCGCTACCCACAAGCGTAATGGCCCAAATAAAACCACCAAGGATGTTATAGATTGTAAATCTTATAAAATTCATTGAAACCAAACCTGCCAATATTGGAGCAAAAGTCCTTACAATTGGCAAAAAACGAGCGATTATGAGCGTTCGGCTTCCATATTTTTCGAAATACTTACGGGTTTTGGTGATGTATTTCTGTTTAAAAAACAGTGAATCCTTTCGATTCTGTATTTTATCTCCGAAAAACCTGCCGGAGACGTATCCGGTGAAAGACCCCGCAATGGCCGCTGCCACGATGCCAAAGAACAAAACAAATACCGACACCTCAAGAAGACCCGTAGAAACAAATACGCCTGAAAGAAAAAGTAGGTAGTCGCCAGGAAGAAAGAAGCCAAAGAAAAGACCGTTTTCGATATAAACAATCAGAATTATGGCCAACAGACCTCCGGTCTGAATGATCTCTTCTGAGTTCATGATATAATTAAAAAACGATACTATTTGATCCACTATATTTTTGGGGATTTTTTGGTAAATATAATTAGGTATAATTTAAAGCAGCAATAAATTATATTATTTTACACAAAACTTTCAGAAAATATAAAGGCCAAGTTCGGCCTCTTGGCTCAAAACTACCTTGATATGCTCAGAAAGCGTAGTGGACAAACTGTAGCCAACGTAATCTGCCGCTATGGGATATTTTGGGTGATTTCTATCTACCAAAACAGCCACTTGGAGCTTTTTGAGTGGAATAGAAAGAAAAGGTCTCAAACAAAACGCCAGTGTCTTGCCGGTATTGAGCACGTCGTCGGTAATAATTACCGCCTTATTTCTAAAAGTATCGACATCGCTCTCAAGCTTTATATCTGGCTGATATTCAGAAGTTTTATCAAAAACAATTTTGGCAATATAGATGTCGATATCAGATATTTCCTTTAGATATTGCTGAAGCAATGTGGCAAAAACAAACCCTTCGCCATCAATACCCGCCAAAATAATTTCTTTCTCATCAAAATTGTTTTCAAAAATCTCGTAGGCAATTCTCTTCACTTTTTGCAGCGTACGGCCCTTGTCAAGAATTTTCGAATATTGTTCAATGGTCATTATCAAATTTAGTTTTAGAACGCCAAGCACATTGGCATAGTTTCTGTAATTACACTTATGTCTAGGAAACAAATATAAAACAAAACAAGCACATTAGGCTAATGAAGAATTTAATAGGATTAACAATTATAGTTTTTTTGACTGGCTTTACCCTCAAAAAAAACGAACCAAAAAAACTCGGACTCAACGAGATTTCGAAAGTAATAAGCCAATCATTTAAAGGCGGAAACTCAGATTTGCTGAGCTCGTGTTTGGACAAAGAAATAGAACTTATTATAGACGGCGACAAGATAGAATTTCAAAATTTACCGTCGTATCAGGCAAAACCGATCTTGAACTCATTTTTCAGAAAAAACCCTCCCTTGTCATTTTCTTACGTGTATCAAGGAGCAAACAGCTCGGCACTCAAATATTGTATAGGTAATTACCGAAGCAAAAATGCCGACTATCTGGTTTATATGCTCATCAAAAAAGACAAAAACGATCGTTTTTTGGTAAATACGCTTCAACTTAAAAGAGATTAATAATTTGGCAAGACAATTACAAAGAGCTAAAGTCAAATATATTTGAGAGGTTCGGATGTCATCCGAGCCTTTTTTTTTATTTTTGCAAAAATTAATAAACGCATTAAATGATTGTAAAAACTAAAAAATTCGCTCTAAACAAAAAACTATATATAAAAAAGGCTTTTGCAAATCAAATGAAAACCAGCTGGAAATGGTTACTAATTCCGGCGGCAGTGGCTATACTTGGCCTAGGTTTGCATTTCTCGGGTGTTTATAAAAACTGGTGGATACTCATAACGGCCATAGTTGGCGGCGGTCTTTTTGTGTTGTTTTGGTACATACAGTTTTATGCAGCCACCGAAATGGATCAAAACAAGCAAATGTTTGAGAAGTTCGCTTACGAAATTGATAGCAGACAAATAATGGTAAAAATAAATGCCAAAGAAGGCGGAATAGTAAAATGGGAGTCTATCCTTTCGGCAGAAAAAGATGAAACGGGCTACTTTCTACACATAGGAAGAGGTCAATTTTTGCATTTTGGATACGATGTTTTCAATGCTGAACACGACCAAAAGCTTTTTGAATCAATATTGAAGAGAAAAAACCTTCTCGAGGCGTAATAAACAGAATGGTTAATACAAAAAAAAGCATTAGAAATAATGCTTTTTTTATAGGTCAATGAGATAGTCAATCATGGCCATATCTATGGCATGTTCGGCTGAAACCCCCTCCATTAGATAATAAAGACACGATTTTATAAAACCAAGCTCCTCGTCGTTATTAAAAACGTCTTTGCTCATTTCTAAAATCTTACTAACATCTTCGGCAGGAATAAATACCTTTGGGTGCTGCATCTAAATAATTGATTTTTCATAAAAGGTCGCAAAAGAAATGCCAAGCCAGCGACCAATCCGAAAACTTTTTTTTTCGTTATTTTTTACTTCTGATAAAATCCAAAACCAGAATGCAAGCTATTCATTTTCAGCACATTACACAACAATCTATCGTACTGTTCTTTTTGAAAAATGAGTTTAGAAAACTATAAGTAAATTCTGGCATAGAAAACGGTACCAAAGTTCAAGATTTTTTTTGAAAAAAATTACTTTTTTTAGGATTTTAATAATCGATTGATTCAAAGATGCTAATTTGCATTTATCATGCCGACAAATACTCTTCCACACCGCCTCAGACTTTGGCCATAAACGCTATTTAAGCTCCATTAAAACTACTTCACCTCCTTATTGCAAGCTGGTAGTTGTATTTTATGACAACGCAATAGCCATTACATTCTTATCAAAGTATTTGCTTTGGGCAAAGCTGCCCAACGTATTTCTTCCTGTAGCCAGTTGTACGGAGATTTTATGAAGGTATTATTATGATTGATACTATTTTTTCATCGAAACGAAACTATTTTTTTGAAAAATTTCAATCATTAGGCAACAGAATTTTCAGAAATAGCAAAAAAAATAGGCCAACTAAAATGTCGACCTATTATATGATATACAAAAAGGATTATTATCTAGTTTTTGTTATGCTTATTGGTACACAAATCTGTACCGGACAAGGGCAATTTTCTTGCACCACTATTGGGCAACAGCTACCGTTTGGACAAGTACCTCCATCGACTAAGACCGTGTAAGAACCCGCCGTAGTAGCGGTATAAGAGGCCGAATTGGCTCCTACAATCAAGGCACCATTCAAATACCATTGATATGTGCTATAGCCCGTTGCCGCTGTCAATTGTGCCGACTCACCTCTCGAAGGACAGATAGAAATCGGAACACTTATGCAAGCTCTTGCTATGTCGTCTTCGGTGCTCACTCTGTCGCCTGGGGTTGAATCCAAATCATTGTGAGATAGCGAATCGACCCATGACTCCACACAAGTAAGGCCACCCATATTGGTCAATACTCTGAGTTGCAAAGTGAGTGTTGCGGTGTCACCTGCAGCCAGAGATACACCTGACCACCTCGAAGTAAGCGGATTGTAAGTACCTTCGCTAGGAAGTTGAGAAACCAACTCGAAATTGACTCCGATACTATCTTTAACAATTACATCAACCAATTCTGTCTCTGTATCTTCTCTGAAAACCCTAACTTGATACGTTACGATATCGCCAATGGATCTCTCACAGTTACCAACAAATGCACCCGTAAGTTTAACATCCACATCAGGTGTTCCACTTAGTGATAATCTGGTAGGATTGCTACCACCAGGCATACCTGGGTCTCCATTGTCAGAAGTATCTACTACCGTCACGCCACTAGATGAGGTTCCACTCACATTGGCTGTGTTTATTACCTCACCCGCTGTGATATCTGCAGGAGTCAAGTAGTACATTCTTGATGCTACGGCTGTGCCGCCTGGTGCCAAGGCCGATGGCGTAACTGGTATTGGTGTTGATGATATTTTGGCATCTGATATGGTAATTCCTGTAACAGGAACGTTTCCTGTATTAATAATTGTAAAATCATATCTGATAGAATCTCCTACCACACCGTCTCCCATGAGTGTACCCACTTTTACGAGTTCGAGTGATGGACTAAAGACATACTGGATGGTTATCATTGCAGTATCCGAGAGTCCTGTTGATTTTTCAACCAATCCATAAACTATCGGAGTTGGATTGGTATAGTTGCCTATTGCCGGCTGGAAGGTAATGTTTCCAGTGGTCGGATTGTAATTGTACATACCTTCACCAACTACTAGAAGCGAAGTTTGGATTCCTGCCACCGTAGGTTCAAGATCTACATCTACCAAATTGCTTTGTGCCGCTGTTTGGTCTGACATCAAATCATTGGCGAGCAGATTTATCACAGTATTGGTTTGTGGCTGGTTATTCAACGAAGTATTGCTATTTGCCACTGGACTAACTTCAGCATAAGTAACATGAATGACGGCTGTATCTGCCAAACCTGTTGCTATCTCAGTAATCACATAAGAAATATCAGTCGGATCTGTGGTAAAACCTGGATTTGGATTAAATGTTACCTCTCCATTGGTACCATTATAAGTCCAAACACCCTGATTTGCAACACTCAAAGTAGTTTGTATACCTGCCTGCGTGAGGTCTAAGTCTACGGTCACTTCTGGCGACGTAGCCGGATTTCCGTCTGTCAAAGTATCATTCACCACAATATTCATAACAGCGTTGACACCTGGCACATTGTTTAGGCTATTATCATTCACAGCTACGGGAGGAATTGCTGGAACGTACTCCACAGTAACGCTTGCATTTTTGGATTGACCAGTTGCATTTTCTGTCAATTTGTATGAAATCGGTGTTGGATTACCCGCAAATCCATTTTCAGGATTAAACTCTAACTGACCATTTGCAGGATTATAAGTCCATGAACCTTCACCTGGAACATTCAAACTGGTTTCTACACCTGGTGTAGAAGGATTCAAGTCTACCGTTACTTCAGAAGGAGTAGCAGGACTGCCGTCTGCCAAGGTATCATTGGCTATAATATTTACGATGGCGTTAATTCCAGGAATATTATTCACGCTTTCGTCATTAACCGGCTCTACAGGAGAAGCATAAGTAATGGTTATACTTGCTGTATCTTTCAAACCTGTATTGTTCTGAATGAGGACATAATTTATTGGCGTTGGATTGCTTGTAAAACCAACTTCTGGAACAAATGTTAGCGTACCATTGGTGTTATTATAAGTGTAGGTTCCTTCACCAGCCACTGTTCGAGAAACATCCACAGTTGGAGTTGCAGGGTTCAAATCAACTGATGCATTTGAAATTAAAGCTGGACTTCCGTCTGCTAAGTCATCATTTGTTAAAATATTGATATCTACCGAAGTCCCCGAAGTATTATTTAAGCTTTGATCATTAATAGCTACAGGAGGTACTTGGTCGTAAAATACAAGAACTCGAGCAGTATCTGTCAGTCCGGTCACTAATTCGGTAAGAATATAATTTATTGGATTCGGATTGTTTATAAATCCAACTTCCGGAGCAAATGTCAACTCCCCATTAATTGGGTTATAACTCCAGATTCCCTCTCCGGGTATTGTTATTGAGTTTTGTACTCCGGCTGCAGCTGGATCCAAATCGACTTCAACCTCTCCTGGGGTGGCCAGAGCTCCATTTGACAATGTATCATTTGCAATAACATTAACTACCACCGAATTACCTGCAATATTTGTCATACTCGAATCATCCACTGCCTCTATTGGCAATAAGTAAGTCATCGTTATCTGTGCCTGGTCTCTAAAACCAGTAGCGTTTTCGATTAAATCATAATCAATTGGCGTTGGATTTCCTTCAAAACCAGCCTCTGGAGTAAAAGTGACAATACCAGAACCTGGATTGTAAACATATTCGCCCTGTCCAATTACTGTTAAGATATGATCTATAGATGGTGTATTTGGGTTTAAATCAACATTGGCCGTAGTAAATGTGGCGATGGCTCCCGTACTCAAAGTATCATTTACCAAAGCGTTTACTACTCCAATGATATGGGGCAAATTATTGAGATCTTCATCATCTACAGCATTAGGGAAACCTGCATAGGTGATAACCACACTAGCCGTATCCTTAAGTCCAGACAAATTCTCAATCAAAACGTAATCCAAAGGTGTAGGATTACCCATGAAACCAACTTCTGGAACAAAAACTACTTCCCCAGTTGTGGTATTATAAGTGAACACCCCCTCCCCACTAACAGTTAAAGTATTTTCTACGCCTGGTGTGGCTATGTTTAAATCGACAGTAGCGTTAGAAATACTTGCACCCACGCCTGTTGATAGAGTATCATTTTGAAGAATAAATACATTGCCATTCGACCCAATCGTATTATTCAAATCTGCATCGTCTAAAGCAATAGGATAAACACCATATACCGGTATGCTCACCGTTGCTGGGCTGGCATCTACACCTCCGTTGTTGTCGGTGGCTGTAAAGGTAAAGCTATCTGTGCCTACAAATGTACCACTTGGGTCATATGTCAAGCCTGCTGCCTGTACCGGCGTCAATACCTGACCTACTGTTACTGGGGTTCCAGCCAAGGCCAGCGTTCCGTTGGTCGGAAGGCTTGATATGGTGTAACTTACTATTGTTCCGTCTGTGTCTGTCGCTGCCAAGGCATTGATTGGACTTGCGGCTGCCGTTGAGGCTATCGCT
>DATGXK010000006.1:0-169467 GCA_035299025.1 Leadbetterella sp. | reverse complement strand
CATACAGTTGGC
The DNA here is from genome assembly GCA_035299025.1 of Leadbetterella sp. Classification (GTDB taxonomy): domain Bacteria; phylum Bacteroidota; class Bacteroidia; order Cytophagales; family Spirosomataceae; genus Leadbetterella. The sequence continues at coordinate 169,455 of DATGXK010000006.1, read as the reverse complement.
TCCGACAGATACCGTCAGCGGTGTACAAACTGCTGTGGGTGGGGCATTCAACGCCACAGTGGCAATACCCGAACTTATCGGGGTATCCATATAAGGCAATACATTGAAAGGCGATGGGGGTAATTGTACACGAATGACCTCAATCAGTTCCACCTCGTAAGTTTGTCCTGAGGCTAAACCCGTCAATGTGTAGGTTCTCAGAGCATTGCTGATGTTGTCTATCGTTGTAGCTACACCTCCCACAATTTTGTATCGGATCTGGTATCTGTCCAAAGTCACTGTAGGTGGGTTGACGCTCACGTCGGTTTCGCCCCAATTTACTGTGATGCTGTTGGTGACACCGTTGGCTGTGGCAGAGGTAATCAAGGTTTTTGAAAAACCTATTCCAGCAGAAAATACCAAGAAAAGGAGTAAAGCTAATTTTTTCATTCTTCTAAATAGTTTTAGTTTTTTCATTTTCTTATTTCTTTAGGAAGGTTTTCATAAATACTATTGTTGGTTGTATTCAAACCGCACGGACTCTCTATTTTGGTTGCAAATACCGCCCCAGCCTTAGTTTCAAAGCCCGGCAACAGTTCTATTGCATTACCAGATTTAAACAACACATTGGCGTTAGCTTGTATTTTGTTCAAAGCGACGGTATAAGCTACGGCGGTTTGACTATAAACACCACTAATTGGGTTTACATTTACTATGTTTAACGCCTCTGCGGAACCTGCTAGTGACAACGTCGCTTCACTTGAAGTTGAATTGCAACTGTTTAATGTAATTATGCACCTGTATTTGTAATTGTTATAAGATAAAGGAGCAAACGCAAGACTCAAAGTAGAGGAGTTTTGACCGGAATAAACCGCACTAGCCATTATTGGCGTGAAACCCACTCCTGTGTTTACCTCCCATTGATAAGTAACTCCAGTCAAATTAGCTTGAACCGTGAATGTGGCGTTATTGCCTTGGCATATACTGACGTTTTGTGGGTGTTGGGTTACTTGCAAATTATTAGTGAAGGCAACCACAGTAGAAACCGTGACACTACAACTATTTGCATCAGATACTGTTATGGTGTAAGTTCCAGCTGCTAGACTCGTAGCTGTAGGCAATATTCCTCCCGAAGGAGCCCATGAATAAGCATAGGCAGGTGTTCCTCCTGAAGCAGTAACTGTTGCCGAGCCTGAACTTGGCCCATCACAGGTTATATTAGTTTGGGAAGAAATCGACGCAACTAGTGGGGTAGGTTGTGTGATCGTCACTAATGCTGTTTGCTGACAGCTATTGACATCCGTAACAGTAACTGTATATGCTCCCGCTGATAAACCTGTGGCTGTAGCCGATGTTCCGCCACTTGGGGACCATGAGTATGTATATCCGGCAGTACCACCAGAAACGGTTACCGTGGCGGTGCCATTGCTTCCTCCATTACAACTTACATTAGTTTGGGAAACTGTCGAAGTATTGATGTCCGTTGGTTGGGTTATGGTAAAGCTTCGAGTTGCGGTACAAGCATTGGCATCGGTTACCGTTACTGTATATACTCCTACACTTAAGCCTGTGGCCGTAGCAGCTGTTCCTCCTGATGGAGACCATAAGTACGTGTAGCCACCTGCTCCTCCAGATGGGCTAACTGAAGCAGTACCATTAGAGCCTCCATTACACGATACATTCGTTTGAGAACCTGTTGTAGTACTGATGGCAGTTGGTTGGGTTATGGTAAAACTTCGAGTTGCGGTACAAGCATTAGCATCGGTTACCATTACTGTATAAACCCCTGCACTTAAGCCTGTGGCTGTAGCAGATGTTCCGCCAGATGGAGACCATGAGTACGTATAGCTTGGAGTTCCACCAGATGGGCTCACAGATGCCGTACCGCTAGAGCCTCCATTACAAGATACATTGGTTTGTGCTGCAGTTGATGTAATGATAGCTGTTGGTTGGGTAATCGTAAATGATCGAGTTGCGGTACAAGCATTTGCATCGGTAACTGTTACTGTATATACCCCTACACCTAAACCCGAAGCTGTTGCTCCTGTTCCGCCTGCTGGAGACCATGAATACGTATAACCACCTGCTCCTCCAGATGGGCTCACTGAAGCAGATCCGTTTGAGCCTCCATTACAAGATATATTCGTTTGAGAACCTGTTGAAGTACTGATAGCGGTTGGTTGAGTAATCGTAAATGATCGAGTTGCGGTGCAAGCATTAGCATCGGTTACTGTTACTGTATACACTCCTGCACTTAAGCCGGAAGCTGTAGCGGCTGTTCCACCTGCTGGTGACCATGAATAGGTATAGCCACCTGCTCCTCCAGATGGGCTCACTGAAGCAGATCCGTTATAGCCTCCATTACAAGATACATTGGTTTGTGAACCTGTTGTAGTACTGATAGCCGTTGGTTGGGTAATGATAAAGGATCGAGTTGCTGTACATCCGTTCGCATCCGTTACAGTAACTGTATATGCTCCCGCACTTAAGCCTGTGGCCGTAGCAGCTGTTCCACCTGCTGGTGACCATGAATAGGTATATCCACCTGCTCCTCCAGATGGACTCACTGAAGCAGAACCGTTTGAGCCTCCATTACACGATACATTCGTTTGCGAACCCGTTGAAGTACTGATAGCGGTTGGTTGGGTTATGGTAAAACTTCGAGTTGCGGTACAAGCATTAGCATCGGTTACAGTTACTGTATATACCCCTGAACTTAAGCCTGTAGCTGTAGCGGCTGTTCCGCCAGATGAAGACCATGAGTACGTATAGCCACCTGCTCCACCAGATGGAGTTACCGAAGCAGAACCGTTCGAGCCTCCATTACAAGATACATTCGTTTGAGAACCGGTTGAAGTACTGATGGCCGTTGGTTGGGTAATCGTAAAGCTTCGAGTTGCTGTACATCCGTTAGCATCGGTTACCGTTACTGTATATACCCCTGCACTTAAGCCGGAAGCTGTCGCAGATGTTCCTCCAGATGGTGACCATGAATAGGTATATCCACCCTCCCCACCAGATGGTGTTACCGAAGCCGAACCGTTGGTTCCACCATTACAAGATACATTCGTTTGTGCTGCAGCTGATGTACTGATAGCAGTTGGTTGGGTTATGGTAAAGTTCCTAGTTGCCGTACATCCGTTCGCATCCGTTACTGTTACTGTATAAGCTCCTGCACTTAAGCTGGAAGCTGTCGCAGATGTTCCTCCAGATGGTGACCATGAATAGGTATATCCACCCGCCCCACCAGATGGTGTTACCGAAGCCGAACCGTTGGTTCCACCATTACAAGATACATTGGTTTGTGCTGCAGTTGATGTACTGATAGCAGTTGGTTGGGTAATGATAAAGCTTCGAGTTGCAATACATCCGTTCGCATCCGTTACTGTTACTGTATAAGCTCCAGCAATTAAGCCGGTAGCTGTCGCAGATGTTCCTCCAGATGGTGACCATGAATAGGTATATCCACCCGCCCCACCAGATGGTGTTACCGAAGCCGAACCGTTAGAGCCTCCATTGCACGATACATTGGTTTGAGAACCTGTTGAAGTACTGATGGCCGTTGGTTGGGTTATGGTAAAGCTTCGAGTTGCAATACATCCGTTCGCATCCGTTACTGTTACTGTATATACCCCTACACCTAAACCTGTGGACGTAGCAGATGTTCCTCCTGATGGAGACCATGAGTACGTGTAGCTACCTGCTCCTCCAGATGGGCTCACTGAAGCAGAACCGTTTGAGCCTCCATTGCATGATATATTCGTTTGAGAACCCGTTGAAGTACTGATAGCTGTTGGTTGGGTTATGGTAAAGCTTCGAGTCGCGGTACATCCGTTGGCATCGGTTACTGTTACTGTATATACCCCTGAACTTAAACCTGCGGCCGTAGCGGCTGTTCCGCCAGATGGAGACCATGAGTACGTATACCCACCTGCTCCACCAGATGGACTCACCGATGCCGTACCGTTTGAGCCTCCATTGCAAGATACATCGGTTTGTGCTGCAGTTGATGTACTGATAGCCGTTGGTTGAGTAATGATAAAGGATCTAGTTGCAGTACAAGCGTTAGCATCGGTTACTGTTACTGTATACGCTCCTACACTTAAGCCGGAAGCTGTAGCAGCTGTTCCACCTGCTGGTGACCATGAATAGGTATAGCCACCCGCTCCACCAGAGGGTGTTACCGAAGCCGAACCATTGGTTCCGCCATTACAAGATACATTGGTTTGTGTTGCAGTTGATGTACTGATGGCTGTTGGTTGGGTTATGGTAAAGTTTCGAGTTGCAGTACAAGCATTAGCATCGGTTACAGTTACGATATATACCCCTGCACTTAAGCCTGTGGCTGTCGCAGATGTTCCTCCTGCTGGTGACCATGAATAGGTATAGCCACCCGCTCCACCTGAGGGTGTTACCGAGGCCGAACCGTTGGTTCCTCCATTACAGGATACGTTCGTTTGAGAACCTGTTGTAGTACTGATAGCAGTTGGTTGGGTAATGGTAAAGGTCTGCGTGGCTGTACAACTGTTCGCATCTGTTACCATTACTGTATATGCTCCCGCACTTAAACCTGTGGCGGTAGCGGCTGTTCCTCCTGCTGGTGACCATGAATAGGTATAGCCACCCGCTCCACCAGAGGGTGTTACCGAAGCAGAACCGTTCGAGCCTCCATTACAAGATACATTGGTTTGTACTGTAGTTGATGTACTGATAGCTGTTAGTTGGGTTATGCTAAAGTTTCGAGTGGCCGTACATCCGTTCGCATCAGTTACCGTTACTGTATACGCTCCCGCACTTAAGCCTGTGGCGGTAGCAGATGTTCCTCCTGATGGAGACCATGAGTACGTATAGCCTCCTGCTCCTCCAGTTGGGCTCACTGAAGCAGAGCCGTTAGAGCCTCCATTACAAGATACATTCGTTTGAGAACCTGTTGAAGTACTGATGGCCGTTGGTTGGGTTATGGTAAAGTTTCGAGTGGCCGTACATCCGTTCGCATCAGTTACCGTTACTGTATATGCTCCCGCACTTAAACCTGTGGCTGTAGCAGCTGTTCCACCTGCTGGTGACCATGAATACGTATAGCCTCCCGCTCCACCAGAGGGTGTTACCGAAGCAGAACCATTGGTTCCGCCATTACAGAAAACGTTGGTTTGAGAGCCTGTTGTAGTACTGATAGCCGTTGGTTGAGTAATGATAAAGGTCTGCGTGGCTGTACAACTGTTCGCATCTGTTACCGTGCAGGTCCATGAGCCGGCTATTAAGCCTGTCACACTTACGGTACCATCACCAGTTGGATTGCCTGGTGTCCAGTCATAGGTATATCCTCCTGCTCCTCCCGTTGGTGTATTGATGCTGGCTGCTCCATTAGAACCGCCATTGCAAGAAACATTAGTTTGACTGGCTACAGTAACTGTCATTCCTGCAGGCTGTGTTACGGTAAATATCTGAGTCGCCATACAAGAATTGGCATCTGTAACTGTGCATGTCCATGTTCCTGCTGTTAGGCCCGTTACTGAAACTGTGCCATCACCTGTTGGATTGCCAGGAGTCCAATTGTAAGTATATCCACCTGCACCGCCAGTTGGAGTGTTGATGCTGGCTGCTCCATTGCTACCACTGTTACAAGATACATTCGTTTGGCTGGCTGCACTAACAGATAAAACCGTTGGTTGCGTAATGTTAAAGGTTTGAGTCGCCGCACAAGAATTGGCATCTGTAACTGTGCATGTCCATGTTCCTGCTGTTAGGCCTGTTACTGAAACTGTGCCATCACCTGTTGGATTGCCCGGGGTCCAATTGTAGATATATCCACCTGCACCACCTGTTGGTGTATTGATGCTTGCCGCTCCATTGCTACCACCGTTACAAGATACATTCGTTTGGCTGGCTGCACTAACAGATAAAACCGTTGGCTGCGTAATGTTAAAGGTTCGAGTAGCAGTACAAGAATTGGCATCTGTAACCGTGCAAGTCCATGTTCCGGCTGTTAGTCCTGTTACTGATACTGTGCCATCACCGGTTGGATTTCCTGGAGTCCAGTTGTATGTATATCCACCAGCACCTCCAATTGGTGTATTGATACTTGCTGCTCCATTAGAACCACCAAAGCAACTTATATTTGTTTGACTTGCAGATGTAAGTGAAATAGCTGTAGGCTGGGTAATCGTAAATGTCTGAGTCGCCGTGCAAGAATTGGCATCTGTAACTGTGCATGTCCAAATACCTGCTGTTAGGCCTGTTACTGAAACTGTACCATCGCCTGTTGGATTGCCAGGAGTCCAGTTATAGGTATAAGGTGCCGTTCCGCCCGTTGCAGCATTAACACTCGCTGCCCCATTGCTTCCTCCATTACAACTTACATTAGTTTGAGTATTTTGGCTCATTGTCAATGCACAATTACCCGTTCCTTGAATGCTGAAATCATAAGGGTTTTCATCCGAATCATTGTTCGCTATACTAACAGTTGCTGTTCTCAATCCAGTAGAAGAAGGGTCGAAGGTAACTTGAAAAGTTGTAGTACCATTTGTTGCGGCGACTGGAGAACTTGGAATTTGGGTAATTGTGAAATCACTGGCGTTTGTTCCACCTATACTTACTAAAGGAGATCCGGTAAGATTAAGGGCACCTGAGCCAGTATTTTCAATGGTAAATGTTCTGGTTACTGTTCCTCCTGTAACAGACGTTGAACCAAAATCTGTATGATCTACGGAACTTGGGGAGGTATCATTGTCTGATATAGAAACATTATTTCCTTTTACATTGATTTCAGGAGAAGCCACCACAGTAACTTCATATGCTCCAATTTCGGGATTTCCAACTCTCGCAGCACCTGTTATATCAGTGGTAGGAGTACTAACTGAAGAACCAGCATTTATTGCTGGACTACCAGTTTGAAGGGATAAACCATCATCCGACGTGAAATATTTATTGTCATTCCCATCTATATCTGAGATATCACCAAAATTGGGATTTGAATTACTAAAAATATTATTACTTGATCCACTATTCAATCCAACATTAGTGTAATCTGAGGATTGAGAAAGTTGTAAAATACAATTAAATGCCGTTAAATTAGTTCCGTTACCATTTAAAGAAATATCAGAACCATAGGTTGTAGCACTTGTACCCTTGAAATTATTATAAAAAATACAATTTTTTATTTCTGAAGTATGAACAGAGTTGGGAAAATAAATTGCACCACCATTCCCGCTCGCTCCAACTTTATTATTTGTAAAAGTACAATTTGTAAAAGAATTTGATGAAGCAGACGCTTGAATTGCTCCACCTGAGCCTCCTGTAGCATTTGTGTACTGATTTGAAACAAAAACGCTGTTGGAAACAGTTAGACTATTACCGGAGGAATTTATACATAAGCCATTTGCAACAACTGTTGTGGTAACGATATTATTCATAAAAATACAATTCTCAACCGATAAACTGGTATTAAATACATTGGCAGTTGCCCCATTTCCGTTTCCTCCCAGATGATTTTTAATGACACAATTTTTAATAATATATGTTAAGGAGTTTAGGTTGACATGAGTTATCATTATACCAGCACCTCTATTTCGATTGACGGAAGTTGAATTAGCTGTAACACTTGAAGAAGTGGCAGTTGTGGTACCATCGGTAATGATTAATCCATCAAATGTACTTGCAACAGTATTATTGATAGCTGAAATAACATGATAACAATTATCAGATGAGCTTCCAATTGTACCAATATCACCACTAAGTATGGTTTGATTATTCGGAATATTCCTTTCACTCAATGAGGCTTCAGTTCCTGCAAATCCTCCGAATAAGCTAACTCCATTTTTAACAAAAAATGTCTTATCTCTTGGATCGGTAGGCGATGAACTATTAAACAAATCCACTGTTGGATAATAAGTACCCGCTTTTATCCAAATCTGGTCTCCTGAAGAGGCAATATCAATAGCATTTTGAATATCTTTTTTAGCAGTGGCCCAAGAGGTTCCGCTTCCTGTATTGTTTGCTTTGGTCTCATCTACATAATAAATCGCACCAAAGAGATTAATACTAAGTAAATTAAGGATTATACAAAGGTTGAGTCGTTTCATACTATAGAAAAGAGTTTTAGAAAAGAATTTTTTATGAGAATTAAATTTTACCTGAGAATTGTTAATAAGAGAAAGCTCAGGATTTGAAAAAATGGCCTTTTTTTGGGGGTTGATTTGAATAAAATAGTTCATTTTGAATTATTTACCTTTTTTACAAATTCTCAAAAAAAAGATCTATTTGAACCAATTTAGTATTAATGAATCTTGAAAATTTTAATATATAAGTCTATATTTTTATAATAATTTAGTGACTTTAACTGTCTTTAAATTAATTACTTAACTGGCGTTTTTATATTTATTTATTATTATGAAGAATTCAAAAGGATTAATTGCTGAATATTTAGACATCTTCAATGGTTATAATTTGAAATCAAAGGTAGTGGGACAAAAAAAACCAAAAAATAATGGGTAACCCTTATTTTAATTGATTCGATGGTGCCCTATCTTTGTTTACAGTTATGAGAATTAAATTAACAATAGCCGTACTAAGTATATTTGTTACTATTGCTGCAATCCTAACAGGTTGTGATAGTTCCAAACAAAAATCAAAACTCTCTAATTCAGGGCAAAAAGAAGAAATTAAAACCTGGCTTGAAGAACATAAATCAGATGATTCTACCTACAGGGAAAGATTGTTTTCTGCCTGGGATAATGAAAAAAATATTGACACTGCTTTTTATTTGTTGATAGAGAAGTTCGGAAAGTCACTAAATGTTAAAAATAAACAGGATTCCGAATTTACCTCAAGACTCATTAATACCTTGCCAAAGGTTAATAGTCCAAAGATTTCTCATAGTTTTTTAAATCTTATTGGAGGGCAATATGTCACTGCCGGTTTACCCGACAGTGCGTTGCATTTCTATCAAATTGCTGCAAATCGGTTTGCCTCGTCCGGTCATGACTCATTAATGGAAAGTACCTATATGGGCAAGGGTCAGGTCTTTTACGGAAAGGCTTCCTATGAAGAGGCTTTGGGGGAATATAAAAACGCACTCCGGTATTCTTCAAAACTTCCGGAGGAAGGTAACAAATGGACTATAATCGGTTATATTGGAAATGTCTATTTAGATCTTAATGAAAACCAAAAAGCTGCTGATTATTATAAACTCGCCGCTGATGCTATGATTCGGGAAAGAAACTTTAGCAAAGCCATAGTTAATTATAGTAGCCTTACCAATGTTTATTCCAAAATGAGCGACAGTCTGAATGGATTTCAGGCTTCCAATCGTGCATTATTTCTTATTGATAGTTTAAAGGTTGATCCTTATTCCTCATTTACTGTATTTTATAGTCGGGCTAATCTCCTGAAAAGATTTGGGAAACTTGATCAGGCGATTGAAATGTATGACAAATGCATTAATGAGCAAAAAAAACTGAATAATGAATATTTGGCAAAACGGCTTGAACTGTATAAAGTTGAAGTTTACGCCAAAACAAAAAAATGGGACCAAGCGAAATCAATTCTGACAGGATTGTTGCCGATAGCCAAAAAAATGAATGGTGACCCTTCTTTTATAATGGATGTATATGGACAACTTGCAAGGGTGGAAAATGCGGATGGGAATTATAAAGAATCTTTAAATAACTTTTCTAATTATTATAGAATTAAAGACTCCATCGACATCAGAAAACAGTCCTTGGAAATAGCCAGACTCGATAAGGAATTCCAAACCAAAGAAAAAGATCTGCAAATTAAATTGAAAAGCGAGCAGCTCAAAGTGTTGGAAAAAGAAAGAAACATGTGGACTGCAATCACTATTCTTGCGGTATTTATCGCAGGTACCGGTCTATATTTTGTATTTGTCAGAAGAAAACAACTTTTGAAAAAAAAGGAGGTTGAATTAAATGAAAAGTATCATCAGGACCTTATTACAGCAACTGAAAATGAGCAAGCCAGAATAGCTCTTGATTTACATGATGGTGTTGCATCCGAACTTTTGGTTTTAAAGGCATCACTCACTAGCAATCAAACCTCTCAGTCAAAAAAACAAATTGATGAAATAATTCAGGATATTAGAATGCTTACAAAAAAACTATACCCTGTCCAGTTAGCCAAGGTAGGTTTATGTAGTGCTACTATAGACTTGATTCAACAGTTAGACAAAGAGACTGATTTATTCTTTTCGACAGAAATCGATGAATCTCTAAATAAAGTACTCTCAGCGGAAAAGCAGCTTTACACATTCAGAATAATTCAGGAAGCTCTCAATAACATTCTTAAACATGCTTATGCCAAGGCTGCTTTTATTGGAATATCAAAAGTTGGTGATAGCATTTCTCTTGTCATTAGGGATAACGGCAAAGGCTTTATTTGGCCTGTACCAATTGAGTCATTTACAGATTCGCATGGTATACTTTCCATTCATCATCGAGCAGGTATTTTAGGAGCTAAAGTAGCGATTATTTCCAAAATTGATGAAGGCACTACCATTTCTTTAAACATCCCAATTTCATAATGGAAATCACTATTCTTGTAGCCGATGACCACCCTTTAATTGTTAAAGGCATGGCAGATTTTCTACTGAGCAACGGTTATAAAGTCATTGCGGCAGAAACAAACGGAATTATGGCTTATCACAAATTGATAAACCTAAAGCCTCAAATTGCCATTTTGGATATTGAAATGCCTGACATGAATGGCTTTCAAATAGTCGAAAAATTGAATACCAATGGACACTCTTCGACGATTTTTATCTTTAATACTATTCATAAAGAGCAGAGTATTCTGCAAAGGGCTATTGAAATTGGCGTAAGGGGCTATATGTTAAAAGAGAGCACCTTAGATGAGATTTTGATTTGCCTACAATCGGTGATTCGGGGAGGAACTTATTTTGGGAAAAACTTGACTAATCAGTATAATTCAGATCATGAAAATACCATCACTTCTAAGCTGTCACCATCCGAAATAAAAATACTGAGGCTTATAGCTCAAAAGAAAAACACCAAAGAAATAGCAGAAATGTTGTTTGTGGCAGAAAAAACAATTGAAAAACATCGATCAAATATCATTAGGAAGATGGGTTTATCACAAACGAAAAATTCACTATTGATTTGGTCATTGCAAAATAAAGATGAATTGTTATTGAACAAAATTTAGGTTTTTTATTCCATTTTAATAATCAAGTCAAGCATCAAGAGGAAAAAATCAACCATGTTTCAGTGGCTCACTTTCAATGGAATATGCATTTAGTAGTAGGAAAGGTCTGTTAACATTGACCAAACTTTTTATTATAGAAATCACAAATTGCATTTTCAGTATTAGGTTATTTCCTGACTGTTAAGGTGAGGTACAATTTCTGCCACCATTAAAGTATATTTCACAGTGACAAGCAGATTGTGCTGGCTGATAGATTTCCAATATGTTTATCTAAATTGTGTTATAATCAGTAGGTCATTGATTCTATCCAAACAAAAACCTATTGATAGTATATGAGTTACAGAAATACAACTCATTTTTTATTGCCATATGCAAAACAAAATACAAAACATATCTCCCCTGTAAGGATTCTACCCTTACTTTCAAATAGTTTCTATTTCGACTATTAATTCACCACGTTTTTTTTGATTCTTCCAAATAAATCCATGAGGTAATTCTATAACGCACTATTTTCACTATTTTTTTCTTGTCAGCACCATTTTAGCCTCGTAGTTTTGCCGTATGGAATCCAAACGGAATCCGCATTAACTTTTTAAAATCTTAAAAATATGAACAAGCCAATTTTTCTGGGGGTAGAACTTTCAGAACTACTTAATGGAGTTAGACAAATTTGTAGAGAGGAAATCTCAGACCTTTTACGAAACGGAATTTCAAAAGCACAGCCCGATGATGAATACATGGATATGGATCAGGCATCAGTTTTCCTCAAAAAAGCAAAACAAACTGTATATGCTTTGTGTAGCTCAAACAGTATTCCCCACTTTTCAAAATCCGGTCAAAACTACTTCAAAAAGCAAGAGCTTATTGAGTGGATAGAGTCGGGTCGAAAAAGTAAAAAGTCAGACGTAAACAAGAAAAGTTTGCTGTTTACACAAAAACACAAAGTATAAAAAAATGCCTGTTTACGCTCATTTACATGAAAAATCATCTAATGTGTACGCACTGTATACACTTGCGTAAACAGATTTAAATCGATTTAAAACGTTTTTAATTCACATTAACCTTTAAAAATACGAAAATGGAAAGAACTTGTAAGAATTGTCAAGAAGTATATGTAGGAAGAAGAAATCAAGTGTACTGTTCACTTAAATGTAAAAATGAGGTTAACAATGCAAACTATAGAAAATCGCACGAAAAACTTCAGAATTCGACTAAAGTCATTCTTAAGAATTCGAAAATTCTAAAAAGACTATATGACTTAATAAAAAACGATAGAATACATATGAGTATTCTAGAAAGGCAAGGCCTTAAGCCAGCATATTGTAACTTTCAAAGGAAAGATGGTCACTTTGAATTTGGAAACTGGGCTTTAGAACAAGTAAGTATAAATGAATATGTAATACACCCACCTAAAGATTATAAGCTATGAATGCACAACCGATAGACTTCAAAGATTTGGAAAACACTTATGAATTGAGAAAACAGACTTACCAAATCTGGTATAACCCTACAGATTATCAGCCTCCCAAAAAAGACAATTTTTGGCTTATATTTGGAATGTTATGCTTAGGAATATTCACATTCTTTCTAGGAGCATTATGGGCTAAATTCTGGTGGAAAGATGAAGAGGAAGATGGTATCGAAGAGAATGCCAATACCAACAAAAATGAGAATATTGTGAATAAGCAATTAGTGCATTGAATAAAAATTAGATAATTGAAATTTTAGAACTTTAAGAGCACTTAGCCTAAGTCTAAAAGACATTTACCTCTGGCCAAACTTATTTATATATTTATACACGCAGAAAGAGATAAATAGTCAATTTACGAATTTAAATGTTATGTACTTCTTACTAAAAATGGGAGAGTATACTTTTGAATACAGACAATTCTTTATAGACCATTCCATTAATGAATTCTCAGTCGATTTTGCCTTCTATGAAAATATGTATCTGAGATTATTGGTTGAACACATTTTGCGTTAAAAAAAACAAAAAGCCCCAAAATTCAAGTATCAGTTTCAGCGATGGAAAGCTTGGCCGAACTTGAATTTTAGGGCTATCTGAGATGCTTTTTTACTCTTTTAGCAGAATTAAGCTATACAATATTGAACCAAGAATAAAATCAACAGAAATCGAAAAGAATTAAATGAAGGCAGCTTTCGGTAAAACCGAAACCGGGCTATCCGCTCCCGCTTCCCTCCTAAGGTCGGGAGAGCTCCGCTACTATCCCTGCCGCAAATCGGAACGCATAAGTGGAAAAATTAAGGCAACGCTAATAAGATTGCCATAACCTAAATCTTTTTAATTATCATAAATCGCCAAATATATATCTTGGAAAATATATCTCAAAACTCAAATGAATACTTGGAAAGTAGAAATATGAACAATATATTTGACTTTGATAAAACGAAAAATAAAAACACAAAAATTCTCATTAAAATATTAACGAAACTTTCTAACACGCACAAGAACCTTACTACTAATGAATTAACGAAACAAACGAGAAAAATTCAATAAAGATATTTACGATACTGTTAAAATGAGTTTAGTAAACATACTAGTTAGCCACAAGCTGAAAAAAAATGAGCATAATATCAAAATCAAGACTTTCAGAATATAGAAATACTACACGATACTACAGCAAAACTACTAACGAAAGTCTAAAAGAATTTAGAACTGAAAGTAGATATGGTAAAGTAACCATCTTCTTATCGCATAAACACGATGAAACGGAAGAACTTGATAGTGCAATCAGCTTTCTAAAGCGTTTTGGAGTGGAAGTCTACGTTGATTGGCTTGATGACGAAATGCCAAGGACTACAAGCGAAATTACCGCAAACCGAATCAAACAGAAAATTAAGGAAAATAGAAAATTCATTTTTCTAGCAACAGAAGGAGCGATTGGTTCTAAATGGTGTAATTGGGAATTGGGATATGGAGATGCCCAAAAATATTTAGAACATATCGCTGTTCTACCGGTAAAAAACACCTATTCGGATTATAGTGGTGCAGAGTACCTTCAAATATATCCGTATATATATGAAAGTGATTCTACCCCAAATTCGTTTTTCATTAAATATCCAAATGGAGATATAAAAGATTTAGGTGCTTGGTTAAAATCTTAAAAATATGGAAGATAAAAAAATAAAACATTTAGAATTTATACAACTTGTAATTACACGGATGAATATCAATTCTTTTTTACTTCGTGGTTGGTCAGTTACATTAGTTGCAGCACTTTTTGCATTTGCAGCTAAAGACACAAATATTGAATATGTTTTGATTACGTATATCTCAACACCTCTTTTTTGGCTACTTGATGGATACTATCTATCGCAAGAAAGAAAATATCGCGATTTATACAACCTTATTAGAAACAAGAGTGAAAACGATATTGATTTCGATATGAACGCAACTACCACAAACAACAATAAGAACAGTTGGATAACAAGTACGTTTTCTATAACACAAATAATATTTTATGGAACTTTAATAGCTGTCACAATGGTAGTTATGTTTATTATCAATTAATAATTGGCAAAAAGAATGTTTTTTTAGCTTTCACTATCAAGATGTAAATAACTTTTGAGTAAATACCGTAAGAAATTATTGTCACCGCTATACGAAGCATATTTCCTTAGATTGGGTGAAATGCGTCTAGAAAGCTAACGGGATTACCGACAAAAACACCAAGCCCATGGCAAGTGTGGCAAATGGAAGTAATTGAAATTAGGAACTTTAATATACTTTTATAAAAGACTTAGCTGTTGGAATTCTATTTCCTCATCAGCATACACGCCTAAAAATTAACTGCAATGCCAAAAAACATTATTTTTCGACTTCCTATTAAAAATAACTTGGGTAAAAAAATAGTACTTTTATTGTTTCTAGTCTTTTTATTTAATTTATCATTTGCACAAGCAAATGCGGAAAAAACACCTCAATGGTATGAAATTATTGGGGGAATTTTGGCAATCCCCGCTACAGCCATTGGGATTATTTATTCTGTAGCACTTATTAAAAAAACTAAGTTAGAAACGGAAAAAGCAAAACTAGAAATACAGGAAAAACAAAAACAATTAAATGAACAATTTAAAGCAGAAAGCCTTGAAACAAAATTATTAATCGAGCCAATTATTCAGGCGAATCAAGTGCAATTAATTATTCTCCGCTTTATACTTTTATACGTTACTCTGGAGGTATTGGGACTAGCAATAAGTGCATACAACTTCTTGACCGGGGGCATATTTTTGGGTATTCAAACATTGGATACAGATTTAATTCAAAATAAATTTATTCTAATTGGTTTCTATATTGTATCAAACTTACCACAAATAGCCAGATGGACGATAATAATTGGTTTAGGACTTCCTTTATTTAAAGACACCAGTAAAATTTTAAATATTGATCCTAAGGAATTTATTTTACCTTGGAGAGAGAAGACGAAATGACAATTATTTTTTGATACTTTGATAAATAATTATGAAGCACAGCCACCAACAACTAATGCTTCGTTTGGCACTACTTAATACGTTCAAGTTTTTAGAACCCGAAATGCGAAGGATATTTTCTCCAATTTATGTGAAATGCCTTCCGATAGCTTTCAGAATTACCCACAGAAACACCAAGCTAATGGGAAGTGTGGCAGATGGAAGTTATTGAACGTTATGAACTTTATTATACATTTGTACTAAGCTGAGCTGAAGGCATTCTATTTCCGCAGCTACCAAAAGCCCTGAACGTTGTGTTCTATTATGATAAACTAACAATATTGAAGCATCGGACATAGTATTTTTATTACTTAAAATAATCCTAATAAAAAATGTATTACTGCTATATATCTCATGATAAAGTATCTAATCTTCTGGCAAAATATGAGGATCATGTAATAGACGAATTAATAGAAAAGCGGGAAAATAAAAAAGACAAAAAGGGAGAAATCGGGATTTCACGCATTTTCCAGTTTTTGGGCTTGACATTGACATACGGCAGGTCAGATATTTATCATAAGGAAATGAAATTACGGGAAAACATTATCCAAAAATTAATTCGCTTGTTAGAGTTAATTAAAAATGACGTGGAAGATTTTAATCCTAATGAAAAATTAAAACCTTCTCACTTATATTATTACTCAGGGGAGTTTAAGCTTTTGGAAATAAATCGTGAACAAAATATTGTAACTATTAAAAGTAATAGTGAAAATCATGCAATCATACTTCATTGTTCTTTAAAATATTTTAGCTCAAACAGTGATTTTAATAGACCTATCGAAATAAATTCTAGCAATTTTGCTTTTTTTAAAGGGTTAAGAAATGTTGTTTTTGAAACTGTCTTTTTAAACATCGGTGAGGATGAAAATAAGCAGATAATGGGTACTCCTATATTTTTATTATTATCAGATTTAGTTGGCAACCTATGAGAAAAGAATATCTTAATCTTATCAATGATGGATTAGATGGCATGGTTGGTCGTTTGATTAAAATTAATACGGCAGAATATGAAATTGTTGAAATTGTTGCAACAGGTGGGGAAAAAATAGTTGTTGCACTAAGAAATTTACAGACAGGGTTGGTTTTGCTAGCTGGTAGAATTTATAAAGCTAAGATGGGTAGTGAGCTATATGAAAATATGAAGGACATTGCCATTAGAGGTGGGTATATTCATATATTTGATAAAATAAATGAACAAAATAAAGATACAACACAGCCACAAAGCTTCAAGGATTTATATGTTGAGACACTTAATTTAATTGATGTAAGCAGCGGCCTTGATTTTAATCTGGGTAATATTGTTATCCAAAGAGTACCCAAGAATAAAAAGTCGGTACTACATTTTATAGATAATTACGAAGTATACGAATTTGGAGGAGGGTTGATTCAAATACAACACATTTTGAACGTATCTGATTATCCGGAAAATCAAGATGCTTTAATGAACCACGCTGCTGAATTATTACATTTGCGTGACTTTGAAAATTTAGATACATTATTAGAAAAAATTTTAGGAGACAACTCTAATCATAGTACTGCCCTCTTATTAAAAGGTTGTTCACTTTGTCTGAAAGGATTTTGGGCAGATGGAGTGAATGTCTTTCAACATCTTATATCTTTAGAGCCCAACATCGAGGACTATTACTTGTACTTTACTGATGTTTTGTTGTTAATGGGGAAGCCGAGATACTGTTTACAGGTGCTTACAGTCGGTCTCAATAGGTACAAAAAAAATATTGCAATTTATGAAAGGCTGATGAGTATTATAAATGATTGGGGGTTTATTGATTTATTTTCAGAATATTATAATTCTTACGTAGAAATTTTAGATCCCAAGTATGCGAATTATTTGGTAGAACAACATACAAAGAGCTTAAGAGAGTTTATTAAGTTCAGAGAGTATTTTGATGAAGGAATTGAACTTCAAGTTAAACAAAAATGGGAAGAAGCATCAGAAAAAATGACTTTTGCTATGGAGGCCACAAAAAGAAAAAGTTGGGGCTTATACAACTTAGCAGTTTGTAATTTTCATTTGGGGCACTTTGAAAAAACTATAGAACTAATTCGCCAGGAAATATTTCTTCCCAATCTTCCAGAACTTGATTCCTACATTTTATTATTGTACGGGTTATCAAATCAATTGATGAATAATGATAATGAGGCTCTAACAATATTTGAAGAAATTAGTGATAGGTACTCAAACATTTACGATTTACCTACAATTCCAATCGCCTTTGTTTTTGTTGACGAAAACCAAATGGGGGGTATTCAAACAAAGGCAATCCAACAAATAATATCTTGCCTAAGCAAGATAAAAGAAAAGAACAATGAGAATATAAAAATTGAGCATCTATTAAATCTTTATATCGAATGTCAAAATAAGTATTTATCTGTTTAGCTTTCAAATGAATTATTAAATATAAACAATTGTAGCCCAACAATAAAATAACAACACACAACAGCTAAGGCTTCGTTCGGCATGCAATAATGCGTTCAAGCATTTAGAATGAAGCCAATCCGGCTGCTTGGGAAGGAAAATCGAAGACAAAATATCCTCCATTTTGCAAAATAAATCAAACTGTTTTCTTACTCTAGCCAATTCTATTTTTTGGCACTTTATTATTACTGCTACCGTTTTATAGAATTTTGTTCATTAATTATAATTCTGGAATTTATAGCAACAGTCAAACGCTATTTGAGCAACTCACTTTTAAAACTAATACAAAACAAGCCACCCGTCAATTATTCTTCTGATGCTTATCGTCTTCTGCACGGCGTTTTTGCATGGTTTCGGTTCTGTCCAGTTCTTCTGATTCGTTGAAGGCTTTCCAGTCAAATTTTTCATCAAATGGATCTAAAGCTTTTTGAGGGTCAAAGATTCTTTTGTCTGCTGGCAGTGCATTGAAGGGCGAGAAATCTGGTGTATTAGTAAACAAATCAGACAAATCTGTGGCACTTACATCGTATTGGTTGAGGTAAGGAATGCCAAATACTTTCCAGAAGGTTTTAAAAATACTGCCAAAGCTATAATGCACATTGCCAATGTAGTTTTTCTTTGCATAAGGCGACATCACCATCAACACACTGCGGTGGGCATCTACATGGTCCACACCGCCTTGGGGGTCGTCTTCGGTCACGATGATCATCATGTTTTTCCAGTATGGCGTTTTGCTCAAAAACTCTACCGTACGGCCTAAAGCTAGATCATTATCAGCCATATAGCTTTCTTGAAAAGGCCAGCCAGCATCTGGTCTTTCTTTGGAGCCATGGTCGTTTGGCAATTGCAGGGTGATTAAAGAAGGCAAGTTGTTATTGCTCCATTTCTCGTTAAACTCTCTCATAAACTCATCTGCCCTAAATTGGTCAGGAATGGCCATGTTGTAGGTTGGGAAAGTTCGAGAGGATTTGTAGTAAAGTGGAGCCGCTATTGGATAATTGATGGTGTAAACTTCCCCGGTATATTTCATGGTGCTGTCGGAAAACGCACCGGCCATTTCTACGCCAAAACCAAAGTTGAATAAGTCTTTTTTGTTGCGATCCATGTGTTCCCAGAGTGAGCCACCTTCATTGTAATCTTCTGGATAAATACTGCCAGCCGAACCATAAATCGACCAGTTACCAGGAGCGTTTGATGAGTCTTTCATACCTCTTTTGCCCCCATAAGATGCGGCCGTATTGGTTTCCACCCATTCTTTGGGATAGGTATTGACCAACCAACGGTGTCCGTCTGCCGATACGTCGGAATCACAAAAGAAATTATCTGAAATGGCAAACCTTTTGGCCAAAGCAATATGATTGGGCATCACTTGGGCATGTAAAACTGTCGAATCGCCTTTGCGGTTTTTCACGGTTCTGTTTGTTCCAAATCTAGCCAATTCCGATTCTCCATTTCCGTTTTCTAATTGACCAAAAACCTCATCGTAAGTACGATTTTCCTTCGATATAAAAACAATGTGTTTGATATTGTCTGAGCCCACCAAAGCTTTTACTGGAATCACTTTGTCCGCTTCTGACTTAACTTCGGCAATGGGTGTAAATTTAAAATTGTTGTCGATAACTTTTTGGGTCAGCGTTTTTAATTCCTCATCGGTAGGTATGTCAAAAACCGAAACCGAGCCTTTCATCAAACTACCAATATAGCTGCCTTCGGCGGCAATTTTGAAGGTTGAGCCACCGTTAGGCCCACTTCCAATTCCTTTGGCGTTGGCTACCACCAATTGCTTGCCGTCAGGGGTAACTTTAAGTTTGGAAGGAAACCAGCCTGTAGGCACAAAACCTTTGATATCCAGCGTATGGATATCCACAACCGCGACAGCGTTTATTCCAGACAAAGCAACGTATAGTCTATCTTGTTTGGGCGAAAGTGCCACTCCGAAAGGAATCAAACCTCTCAAATTCCCCAATCTTGGCTCGGGATTGAGCATGAGGTTTTTAATGAGTTTTCCCGTTTTGATGTCAATTACCGACACGCAGTCATTGTTGCCATTAGACACGAACACCCTATCATTGGTAGCTACCACAGAGTTGGGACTACTCCCTCCTACTGCTTCAAAATCTTCTATTTTTTGTCCTACCAAAAATCCAGTTTTGATTTTCTTGATATTCGTTGATGGATCAATTTTGCTTTTCTTGGTAAACTTGGAAACATTATAAATCCAAACTGAAAAAGCAGCATCCACATTGGGATCTCCCAGTGGTTTTACACCCTCTTTTTCATTTCCTTCAATCATTTCTTTGGAGCCATAAATCGACGAAGGCCATTTATGACCCGTATTTTTGAGGTCTTTTTTGTCTAAATCTGTAAAAGGACTGTATTCAAAAACACCCACATTGGCTACTACCAGGCTATTTTGATCAGGGCTAAGGGTCAAGCCAAAAGGATAACGCCCAGTTGGAATATTTGCAATAAGTTTCTTTGTTAAAACGTCGATGACAGCAATTCTAAAATTGAGCTGATCGGCTACGAACAAATATTTCTCATCAGCCGACAACACCATGTCACCCAAATAACCATCTGAATAATCTACTATGTTGTTTTTTACTGAGCAGTTTATGGTACCTAAACTTTTACCCGTATTTACATTAAAAAGAAAAACTTTATTGGTGTTTCCGCCTGAAACATAGACGATAGTTTTGGCTTTATTAATGGCCAAACCCATAAAACAGGCCTCCAACATACCATTATCGGTTTTGGCTCCTTCAGGAATCTGTTTCACAGTCGCTTTTCCAGATTTTAGTCCTTTTATGATATTGATAGAGAAAGGATTGATACCCGAATTCGACGTGATGGCTATGTCTCCGTCATGACTTAAAATAAGTCCAAACGGATGCGGAGCCGTAGTGTATTGTTTGCCTAAGGGCGTTATTAACCTTCCGTTTGGAATGATGCTTACACCATCTTTATTGGCTTTAGCGGGTAGATTTCCAGCTGGGGCAGTGACCTCGTATTGGGTTTGGGCTTGGGCTGAAATACCGAAGGTTAAAAGGAAAAGTAGTTTTTTCATATTTTTATAATTTACAGCTAAGACGCTAATGAGTTTTTACTCTTAATTAGCTTCTAGACAATTGAATTAGTTATTACAGAGTACTTTTTTGATGAAATGTTTTTGGTTCTAAATATTAAACGAAACCGAGCCAAAAGCAGACCTTCCGTAGCCGTAAACTCCTGAGCCATGGGTTTTGTAAGCCTTATTTCCGAGATTTAATACATTGATATTAAACTGAAAACGATGGAGTTCATAATTGGCATTCATATTAAAAACGGCAAAGCCAGATGTTCCGTCTTTTCCTATTCGGTTGTCGGCTATATCACCAGACGCTAATCTTTTCTGTGCTGTGGCGGCAGCTAGGCTAGGTTTGATTTTTAGTTTACCTAGAGCATATTCCATAGCAAAATTTCCAAAAAACGGAGGCATTCTGCGGAGTGGCTCATTCTTGATAAGGTCTTGACCATACGTATAAGTCAGGAAAGTGCTTAAATATAGATTTTCAATAATCCTATTTTTTGAACTCCACTCCAGGCCTTTGATTATCGCTTTCCCTGTATTCATTTTGGCATAAACCTGATACGTTTCTATCACTTGTCCAGCTACTTTTTCTCTGGTGATAAGGTCCTCCAACTGGTTTTGGAACACATTTATTTGAAACATACCTTGTTTAAAATTCCCTTTTAAACCTAGCTCAAACTGCTTCGACTTTTCAGGCTTAAGATTGTCAGAAGGTATCTCATATCGAAAATCCACGATGCCGAGCGTGCCCATGTCGTCGATATTTGGAGCTCTAAAGGCGGTATTGAAAGAGGAATAAAGTCCAATGTTTTTACCCAGTTTCTTCAAAACACTGAAATTATAAACCAAAGCACTGTTTTTGACCTCACTCGTTCCGAGTGTTTCGTCCGGAATTTGCATCTTGACCGTATTCCATCTTAAACCCGCATGTACGTGAAACGTTTTAAATGAAAACTGATGTAAGCTAAAAACTGCAGAGTTGAAATAAGAAGAATTGTTGGGATAGAGCCCTCGTTTGCTAACTTTTAGGCCATTGGTGTCATCAATTTTCGAACTGTATACTTTATCATCATAAGCTTCTATTCCTGATGAAATGGTCCAAAATTTTGCTGGCAATGATATATTGGAAACACTAAACCCAGATGTATTTATTTGGTCTTTTTCATAACGAATTAGAGCAGAATTGTTTTTTTGAGAAGTCCGCTCCTCAGGATTATACTGATAACTCAAGGTAATATTTTGACTTGAGAAAATTCTATTTTGCGTTTTGTTATCTAGTTTGAAAAATGACAAATTTCTGGCCTGAAACGAAATCTCATTTTGCTTGAAGTCTTCCAGTAAAACTTTATGGTAAATAGGTACATTTTTTTGAGCCAAATGTTGATGAGCAAGCGTAAGACTGAGGTTCTGACTTAAATTCCAGATTCCTTTTGCTTCAAAGGCACTTTCGTCATAACCATTTGGTTCCTGTCTCCCTATATTTTTACCTCCCACCAAATCGCCGAACTTCTTGACAGTTCCAGAAATCAACAAACCAAATTTACCTTTGGTGAGATTCACCGCTCCACTCAGCCCTTTTTCCATGTTTTGTGAAGAAATTCGGGTATTAAGCGTCAACCCAAACTTCTTTTCAAAGTTAGGATTATTGCTAAAAACTTGTATTAAGCCTCCAATAGCATCAGAGCCGTATTGCACCGACCCTGAGCCAGACAAAACCTCCACATTTGACACCATAAATGGATTAATAGTATTGAGATATTGATTAGGCCCATAACGAAAAGTACTGTTGTTCAATCTGATACCATCCACCAAAATAAGCGTTTGGTTACCCGTCAGTCCTCTCAAAAAGACAGAGCCTCCGCCATGATTGGTTTTTTGGAGA
Source organism: Leadbetterella sp. (assembly GCA_035299025.1). GTDB lineage: Bacteria > Bacteroidota > Bacteroidia > Cytophagales > Spirosomataceae > Leadbetterella. The sequence goes on along the minus strand of DATGXK010000006.1, from coordinate 146,418 downwards.
AAATAGTTTCCATTGCCATTGAAGAATTCAGGCATACTTCGGGCATCAGAAGTTTGAAGTTCGGTTTTAGAGAAACTGAAAATTCTGGCGGGAGTTTCTGAATTTTTTAATGCTGACCTCATGGCCGTTACATTCACTGGCTCTAGCGTTTTAATTTTTAATGTATCTGGGTCTTTTGTAAAAGCAAAAGACTCAGATACTACTAAAAAAAGAAGGGCAATAGTTCTAAACATATTTTAAAAATTTAAACTCAATCTTTATCTACTATTTTCAAAAAGGCTCCACGTTTAGGGGTGGGCATGGGTGTACCAATGCCTTTTACGCTTTCCCAAACTATTTTGCTAAATTCCGAATCATTGATAAGGTCAGGTTGCGATATGTCTATTTTCCCGGACTTCTCAGTATTGGCATCTTTTACATTTGGCTCATCCAAATCTATATTGTTCTTTTTTGCCACAAATGGCTTATTGTTAGGCGTTTTATCAAAACACCTCCACATAGGTGTAGCAGCAGCATCGTACTGACTCATAGGCGGAATACCCAAAATAAGCTCCATCGTACGTAACATACCTGAAGTAGAATACATGGTGTGATCTACATATCCTCTTTTTACATATCCACCTGCCATATAGGCTGTTGAACGGTGAGCATCTACATGGTCTGAGCCATTTTGGGCATCATCTTCAAGAATAAAAATGGCACTTTGTTCCCAGATACCTGAGTTAGAAAGGTGTTCTATCAATCTTCCCACCGCCAAATCATTGTCGGCTACCATGGCTTCGGTGGTTGGAAATCCCAATCTCGAACCAGCCGTGTGATCGTTGCCTATACGAATGATATTCAATTGTGGAATCTTGTTGATGGCTTTCAAGGAATCAAAGTCAGCTTTCCATTGGTCAATGCGGGTAATGTCTTTAATGGCCAAATTGTAAGACGAAAAAGTTGGACTGTAATTATCTTTAAGGTTGGGCAGTTTCAAGCGATTTTCCACAAATTCACCGTAAGACCTAAACGAAACGCCAGCTCTATGGGCAAAATCCCAGATGTAACCGTCTTTTGGATAAGCTATGGCTCTTTGACCTTCATAGTCATAGGAACCGCCTCTGCCGCCATAACTAGCCACCCAAGTTTTTTCTACATAATCGTTGGCATAGGCTGCAGTTGACCAGTTGTGCCCGTCGGCACTCACTTCGGCATCTACATAAAAATTATCAAGAAGGACAAACTCTCTGGCAATGGCATGTTGATTTGGGGTAATTTTCTCAGGAAAAAGACAAAGTGTGCTATCGCCATTTCCTTCCTTCATATCTCCCAAAACTTGGTCATACGTTCGGTTTTCTTTGATTACATAAAACACATATTTGATAGGAGACTTATCACCCACTTTTCGAGGAATTGGATTTCCTGTTTCACCCTCCGAGAGATTTTTTTTATCGGTGTTATATGGTGTATTTTCATAAACCAATTTTGTCAGCCCATCTAAGGCCTTTTCATCTGGAAAATTAAAAATCGATAAAGTGCCCTTAAAAAGTCCTCCAATGTATTCAGAACCACGAACAGCAGCTGGGTTTCCTCCCTTAAACAATGGGCTTCTGGAGCTCACTGGATTGGGCCCTTTTGGATTCGGTTTCGAAGTAAACCCTTTGCCGTTGGTGACAAATACTTTTTGTCCAATGATTTTTATGGAGGTAGGATACCAACCTGTTGGAATAAATCCCAAAGATTCACTTTTGCCTGCTTCTTCAATATCAAAAACTACCAAACAGTTATTGTCGGCATTGGCAATCAGCAGTTTGTCTTCGGATTCGTTGAGAGCCACCGCATTAGGTGTAGAACCAATGGGAGCATTTGGATAGAGTGAGCAATCCAACTCCTCTATTTTTTGATTGGTTTCGGTATTGATGACAGACACCACATTTGCATTTCCATGAGATACAAAAAGCGTTTTTCTGTTTTTGCTCAAAACCATATCATTCGGATTCTTTTCTGTCAGAATTACAGCTCCAAGTTCCATTTTCACCAAATCTACAATTTGCACGCTGCTTCCGCCCCACATTGAAACGTACAATTTGGTTTGGTCAGGCGACAAAATACAAGTGTATGGTTCGGCGGTCAGTTTTATTTGCTTTTTGATGGATTTTGAGGCAATGTCTAAAACGTATAGCGTATTATTATCTTTGGCTACGACATAAATGAGGTCTTTGGTGGCACATAAACCCGCTGGCGAGACTTTTACAGGCCAAGGTTTATCTAACACTATTTCACCACTTTGTTCAAGTTTGTTATTAGAAATACTATAAATCAGCACTTTATTATCGTTTCCACCCGAAGCATACAAGTATTTTTCGTCAGGACTAAATGCCAAACCTACGAATGATTTATCGATAGTTTTATCATCTAAAATTTGCTCTGTTTTGGCATCTATTAAAGTAATAGTTTGGGTGGATTGGCCATTATTTGTAACAGCCAAGTATTTCTTCGAAGGAGAAACAACCAAGTTTAAAGGCAAATCTTGCAAAGGCAAACTTTTACCCAATGGCGTTAGAGACCAGCCGTTGGGCAAGGTCACCCTTTGTTGCACCATTTCTTTAAAGTCAATTTTGCTTGAACTTTTTGGAGAGTTTTTGCAAGCCCAGAAAGCCAGAATAAACAGAAATAAATAGTATTTTTTCATCATAATTAAGGTTTAAAAAGAAATAAGAAAGCCCATCCAAGGACGGGTCTTTCTATTAATTATGGGTTAAACAGGGTTATTTATTCTTAAAATGAGTACCTCAGGCCAACTTGAACACGCCAAACACTACCACCAGCGGTGTTGGCTTTTATACCTGCACCACTTTCTACTCGATAGTTATAATTTTTTGTGGCTTGGTCAAAACCAGTAATCGAAACCAAGTTTACGTTTCCGTGATTATAGCTAATACCCTTGGTTTTGTCTAGCATATTCATAAAGTTAAAGGCTTCTGCCGACAAATCAAATCTATGGGTGTTTTTGATGGTAAAACCCTTGGTAAGTCTCAAATCCACTGTACCATAAAAAGGATTTATGCCGCCATTTCTTACAGCCACACCACCAAGGCTCGCATTTATATAGTTTTTAACACTTTGGGTAACTTCAGGATTATCTAACAATGCCTGCATGCCTGTTTTAATAGTTGCATTGGTTGATGCACTATTTGGGTCAAAAACATAGGCCAAGTCATTGGTTAGAACAAAATCACCATTCAAACTTCTATTTCCACCTGTCAAAAACGAATATCTTGTTCCACCAACGCCTGCATATATAAGTCCTAATTGAAAGCCTTTCAAACTAGGTGAAATTAAACTTGCTACGATTTTGTCGCTAAAATGATCGCTTGAGTAAGTAGTTGGGATGTTCCTTGGATCATCTTCAATTGGCGTAAATGTAGAAGTATTGGCTACGCAACAATTGAAAGAGGTATTGTCTCTTGTATTGTTTTTCGTATATGAAAGGGTAAAATTACCATCATTGGCAAGTTTCATACTCGCATCAATAACAAAACTATAATTATCCAAAATTCCTGTTGATTCGAGTTCTAATACTCTACCCACCTGATCTGATTTACGGCTTTTGGTCCAGTCGGTTGTACCGTTTGCTGGTATAGTGTTGGCAGGAACAAAAACACCTCTTCCACCTTCATTGCTCAAAGTAAAGTAAGGTTGATCCACTAAGTTTTTATCGAAGTAAACATAGTTATTAATGGTCTTAGCCCAAAGCAAATTAGCTCCCATCCTGAATCTTTTATTGAAAAACTTATTGTAAGAAACATTAAATTTCATAACAGTCGGAACCTGAAAATCTTCATTCACAGCATTAATTGTAGAAATATAACTTGCTCCTGCAGGTATTCCTGGGGCTGTAGTAGGATCATTTCTGTAAGAAACGAAGTCTGGTTTTGGAACAGCCGGACCAGAAACATCAATGGCACCTACTAGATTACCACTGTTTTGAATATTATTTACTTGCAAATAAGAAACGGGTTGAGCTGAGAAGAAACCACCGCCTATTTTAAGAATATCTCTTTTTCTACCACCCAAATCCCAAATCATCTGAACCCTTGGCTGAATGTTATTAAAGTCATTCATTGAATTATTGGTTTTAATTCCTAATGCTTTATCAACCGATTCGTTATAGGCTCCTTGATTTGCAAACATGGTAACATCATAACGTAAGCCCAACATCAAGTCAACATTTGGCGTAGGCTTGAAATCCATTTGCCCAAAAGCAGATAGGTCGAAAACCGTTTGAACTACACTTGGGTCACCAGTAATCGGTACTTCACGTGCATAGCGACTTGGTTTAATATCCGCGAAGTCGTTTAGACTGGCGAAGAAAAAGCGGCCGTTCATTTCGTTTACGAGCTTTGTATTCAAAAATGAGATAGAGTTATCTGTACCGTATTTAAAATTCAGCTTGCCCAGTTTCAGATAGGAAGTATTGATGATGTGAAGGTTTTGAGCGATATCGGTCTCAGGGGTAAACCTTTGTCCACCTATTTGTACTGTTCGAGTTTGGCTTGCATTTGGGTTAGCCTCGGTAGGAAAAGGTGATGTTACAGTTATAATAGCACGGGGAATATTAGCACTTGGTATATCTGCTGAAGTGGTGTATCTTCTGTTTGCATACTGATATTGAACTTTAAATTCGTTAGTAAGATTGCTTTTTATCTCTGATCTTAGAGAAACCAATGTGCTATTCTCATTGGATGCAAAACCACTCCAAGACTCCCAAAGGTTTATATTTGAATTATCATTCACACTGAGTGGGCTATTCCAATCTGAGTAATTATTTCTGAATGTTAAGGTATTTTTAGGATTTATTTGCCAGTCCAACCGCCCAAAAAAGGTATTGGCTACATTTTTCCTCATAAACTGTCCGTATTGCTGCCTGTTAGGATTTAAGCCATATTTCTCAATTCCAATTTGAACCACTCTGTCCAAGTTCGCCTTCGTTATTCCAAATCTATTTTCTTGTTCTTTATCAAAAACATCCGAGATATTCACAGGTTCTCCTGAATCTTCCCTTTCAAAAGCCAGAAAATAATGGAGTTTGTCTTTTTTCAAGGCACCTCCCAAGCTGAAGCCATATTGATATGCATAGAAATCAACCGTACGGGCGACACCTCTAACATCGTATTTACTAGCCAGAGCATCATTTCTTGAAAAAACAAAAGCAGAACCTTCCATTTTATTCGTTCCCGACTTCGTAACAGCATTGATGGCACCTCCACCTTGACGACCTTGTGTCACGTCATAACTGTTTGTCGTGACCTGATATTCTCGAATGGCTTCCATCGTAATTGTGTATCTTCCTCTACCCACAGGTCCATCTGTTAGGTTGTTTCTTGCACTTGCTCCATCTACAGTAAAGTTGGTTGACGAAACCCGCTGTCCACTGAAACTCCCTGCTCTACCTTGCGTAGGTGCCAAGTTTGTCAATGCGGTAAAGCTCCTATTTTCAAGAGGAAGTGTTTTCATTTGATTTGAACTGATAGCTATAGCCGCCCCTGCACGCTCCGTTTCTTTATTTTGGAAAGAATTTGCAGAAACTATAATTTCTGCCAATTCAGTTGTGCCTTCTTTCAAAGTTACATCAATTATTAATTTATCCCCTTGATTCAATTGGTAGTCGTTATATGTTTTTGGCGAATATCCAACGCTGCTAATTTGTATGGTGTAGGGTTTTCCTAATGGAAGTTGCTGAAAAAAGTATTCTCCACGTAAATTGGTTGTGGTGGCAGTAGTAAAACCAGTTGATTCGTTTTTAACTTTGATAGTAATACCTGGCAGCTCATCGCCCTTTTGGTCTTTAATTACACCTGTAATGGTGGCATCGGTACTTTGACCATGAACCCATGAATAAATGAAAAATGTAAAGAGTAGTAATAGTTTTCGCATTGAAGTAATTTTGATTATGGCACAAAATTCATTACTCAATGTTTCCTTAAAAGCAGTCTATTGTTACCAATCCATTAAGTTCAACAATACCAAAAAATCAACCTCTGTTTTTTTGTTTGAGGCGATAGTCGTTCGGCTTGAAACTCAAATTTAAATTCGGGAATAATTTGTAACTTTTGCCAAATATCAAGATTAGAAACAAACTGGATAAGGACAAGAGCATAACCCTAAAACCAAATGTTTTTAGAATATCTATGGAATAGGTTATGTCGGAAAATCCTGCTAATTCTTCCTGCTTAATTCTAAAGATAGGGTTGGTGTAGAGTGTCGACTTTTCGCCCACAACCTCAAATCTGATGTACTTATCTGCTTCTGTCAGGAGAATTTTACCTTTGGGGTCAATCAAAAACATTTCGCCGTTTCTCACTAATTTCACTCTGTTAATTTTGCCAGAAAAAACATAAGATACTTCGTTTCCAATGACCTCAATTTTGTTGAGCCGTACGTCCATTTTCCCTTTTTCAGAAGAATAAGCCACATGATTGCCAGATTTTAAGGCATCAATAACTCCATGTTTGGTTTTGCTAGCAGCAGCTATCAAATTAAAAAATCTTCCTGCCGGCTGTTTTACCAAGTCGTGGGTATCGTCGTTGGCCATTAACCACGAAAGGTTTCCGTTGTTCAAGGCGTAATCCCATAGATCAAATGACTCATAATAAGGGCTTAGTACCTCGAACAAATCATAACCTTTTAAAACTTTAAGGTCTTTGGTAGTGTATCCATTCATTAATCCTGGATGGGTCAAAGCTACTAACGAGGCTGTTTTTTTGATATTCATAAGTCTGGTTTGCTTCTGAGAAACACTCTGACCGAAAGGAAAATCCAATTTGTCAACTGTCTTGGCATCAATGGCCAGCATGTGAGTTTTGTTAGTATTGAAACCGTGCTCATAGCAAGGAATGTAAACACAAGCAGTATCTTTTTTGGCTGAAATACTATGGTAATTAGAAACTGCCGCAACCGTAAAATCCATCTTTTTATATTCTTCAAAAATCTGGAGTTCCGAATTATGCCCGTTCGTAATTCCTTTCCACGCCTCAGAATGTGCATGAAAATTAGCCTTTAAGGCACTCTTTGAGTTCCATTTTTGATATGGATTAAAAAATGAAGACTTGATGCTCGCAATAGGAGTAGAATATTCAAATATTTGAGTTTGATAATAGAATGCTGCCAAAATAACCACCAGTAGAGCAAGAAAAGATTTAATAATTCCTTGACTTATGCTTTTCGGTCCTTTTAAGGGTTTTGACAGACCTTTGAAGATATTTCTTGGTTCCATAATGCTCAAAATTAGGCTTGGAACATTATCAAAATGATACCGAATGGTTAAAGTAGAATTAAACTTTGATAGAAGAATTTATGCCTTCGTGGCTGCATATATTCTAGTAAGTACTTTGGGTATGTATTACACGCCGCTTTTCGACGAAGACGAAGGCTTTTTTGCAGAAGCGGCACGTCAGATGCTTGCAAGCGGAGATTATGTAAGCATCAGTGTTAATGGCGAGCAACGTTACGATAAACCTGCCTTATTTTTTTGGTTTACCGCCATTTCGCTTAAAATATTTGGCTTGAATGAACTCGGAGCAAGGCTACCCTCCTATATTTTTTTCTTGCTATCGCTCTTTTTAATGTTCAGATTTGTCAAAAGACATTTTTCAGACAGAATAGCATTTTTAAGTTTGGTGGTGGCCATTTGTATGTTACAATTTCAGGTATTGAGCCGAGCCGCAGTTAGTGACAACCTACTCAATCTCTTGGTTTCAGGAGCTTTATTCTACTTTTATGATTATTCTAAAAGTAAATCCCGAATGTCATTATTTTGGCTGTATACGCTGGCTGGCTTTGGTTTTATTACCAAAGGGCCATTGGCCTTTGTAATCATTTTTGGCGTCATATTTCTTTTTCTGTTGATCTCCAAAAACTTTGGTTTGTTCCGAAAAACCTTAAATCCTCTGCTCATTATTTGGGCTGTTTTTATTCCTTTTCCATGGTTCTATTTGGCTTACCTAAAGTCAGGAGATTTTTTGTTTACTGACTTTTTCATCAAACACAATCTGGGTAGATTTTCCCAAACCATGGAATCACACGGAGGTTTCTGGTGGTACTATTTCCCAGTCATTTTGCTGTCTTTTATTCCTTTTGGTCATTTGTTATTTTCAGGCCTGAGAAAAATCAAAATAGACGACAAAAACATTTTCCTGATGATTTGGGCGGCTTTGCCCTTTGTGCTTTTTTCATTTTCCAAAACGCAACTACCGCATTATATATCCATTGGGTATTTCCCTTTGATTATATTAATTTCTCAAACCAAAAACTTGAATTTCAACGCCATATACATCCAAATGACTTTTATGGTTCTGCTGTTTTTACTTGCCCCTACCCTAATAAAGCACTTAGAAATAAAGGATGTCAACGTAAACCTCATGCTCAAAAAAACGAGTCTCATTTTCGATACAAAGTATATCTGGATTATGCTCACTATGTTTGTATTAATAAATATGCTGCATTTTACAAAGAAACAAACCATTTTGGGTTCCTTGATAATTTATAGCCTGGCGGTATCTTTTTTTATGTACAAATATGGGCTTTTGCAACAAGGTTTTGTGAAAGAAACTGGTTTGAAACTCAGAAACTCGAAAACCGAAATTTTCATGAAAGATCATTATAATCCTAGTTTATCTTTTTATGCCAGAAGGGTATTTAACATTAAAAGGGAGTTTAAAAAGGAAGACAAAATATTCCAAAAAATCGAAAAGAAATATCCTATTAAAAGTACCGTAATAGAAACTAAAAATGGGTTTTAAATTCTAGAAGCAGAATAACAAAAAAGAGAGATTAAACATCATCTAACCTCTTAATAATTTTAATATTCTTCAAAGTAATTTCGGCTTTTATTATTACCAAGTTGCGAAGGTTTTTCTCCGAGATTCAGGATGGAAAGCATACTGAATTTTTTCCTATCCTCATTCGGCTTTTTGAGGTCACTAGATAAGTTTTCCATTTTTTATTAGAAAGTATTTAGCTAAATTTCTGAAAAATTATTTTAAACCACATTAAATTCATTTTTGCCTCACATTATTATTCCCGAAAATATTAAATCAACATGAGCAAAGAACTTTCAAATCTCCAAAAACAAGCCGAAAAACTTTTTGAGCTTGAAAAGTTTGACGAACTCATAAATCTCCTATCTGATGAGGTCTTGGAAAAACACAAAAATGCTGAGTTATATGCCTGGCGGGCAAGAGGGTCTTATAGATTAGATTCTGAATCTGAGAAAACATTAGAATACGCTGAAAAAGCAATCCAAGCAAACTCAGGTTATTTTATGGGGTACCTTGTCCGGGGAAATGGGTATAATGATAAAGGAGAATATGACAAAGCCATAAGTGACTATGATAAAGCCATTGAACTGAAACCTGATCATGCGGATGCTTTCAATAACAGAGGAAATTCGTGGAGAAATAAAGGAGAATATGAAAAAGCGATAAGTGACTATAAAAAAGCCATTGAACTGAAACCTGATTATTTAGCTGCCTTCATTACAAGAGGGATTTCATGGAAAAATAAAGGAGAATACGACAAAGCCATAAGTGACTATAACAAAGCCATTGAACTGAAACCTGATTATGCAGTTTCTTTCAATAACAGAGGGAATTCATGGGATCTAAAAGGAGAATACGACAAAGCGATAAGTGACTATGACAAAGCCATTGAACTGAAACCTGATTATGCAGCTGCTTTCAATAACAGAGGAAATTCATGGAATAATAAAGGAGAATATGACAAAGCTATTATCGACTTTGACAAAGCCATAGAATTGAAACCTGATTATGCATTTGCCTTCAATAACAGAGGGAATTCATGGAAAAATAAAGGAGAATATGACAAAGCTATTATCGACTATGAAAAAGCCATTATACTGAAACCTGATTTTGCTGATGCCTACTATAATCGTGGAAATAGTCATAGATTAAAGGGGAAAGATATTGAAAAGGCCAAAAGTGACTTCAAGCGTTACATATCTCTAACTCCCGAAAAAGAAAATATCTGGACAAAGCGAGCCAAAGAGTTTATTGCCGAGCTTGAAGAAAAACTAAAAGACCATGAGGTCAGTGAAATTTCGGAAATAACTGATAAGATAAAAAAACTACTTCTTATCGAAAAAGGCTGTATCACCCATTATACCAGCTTGTCCACCGTTAAAATTTTAATTTTTGATAAAGAAAGTAAATTCAGAATATCTGAAGGTAGCTTTTTAAATGACACCTCAGAAGGAACAGAATTATTCATTTTTTTGGGTAATCAGCTTTTTACCAGAAATTTAGATGGGTTGCTTGCTGAAACCTTTGCTCCAAAACCTTTTATAGGAAGCTTTGTTTCTGAGGACAAACACGATGACCTGAACATGTGGCGGTTTTATGGGAAAGAGGCTAATGAGGAAGCAAAAGGCTGTGCTATAACCATTCGTATGTCTGAATTTGTAGATGGCATTAATGATTCATTGAAAAAAGGAAATTCTGAGAAATCATTGACAGATTCAGATGATATAAATTTCTATAGGGTAGCCTATTGGAATCATGACAAAAAAAATATTCATTTTCATATCCCTAATGCTGAAGGTAAAGAAGAAGAACTTAACCAGCTCATGGAAGAATTGAAGTCTAAAGTTACAGGCTATTTAAAAGAGGATAAATCAGTATTAGAAAAGTATTTAAATGCAATAGCTTTCCTTTTCAAAAGTGATGCATATAAAAATGAGAACGAAATCAGGCTGGTGATTAAAGGAGTTGAATTTGAAAAAAAGTTTGATGAAAAAGCTACTCCTCCAAAAGTCTATATTGAGCTTGTCAATATTCGTGGACTAATTGAACAAATAACTTTGGGGCCAAAAGTTGATAAACCTGATGAGTGGGCATCAGCTTTTCATTTTCAATATGACAATGAATATAATGTTAATAAGAAACCGAAAAAGATTCTGATCTCAAGATTGCCTTACAAGTAAGCAGGATTTAAATCCTTTTCTTTAAAATAACTTAATCCCTTTTATTTAGGATCTTAAGGTTTATGACGGATATTTGAAAAAATATTCATTCATATGCGTTTTCTCAATACCTTCTTATTTTTATTCATAAGTCTCAACACATTTAGTCAGTTTAAGACATTGCCCTACATCCAATTGGGCGAAAGCGAACACTTGGATAAAATTTCGCTGATGTGGCATACAGACGAGGATATTAAAGATTTTACGGTCAAATATAAAATTTTGCCTAGTTCTGAAAAAACTGTTAGCGGCAAAGCACTTATAATAGGCGGTAAAACAGAGAGATATATTTATGAATGTCCACTTGAAAGTAATATACCTGGCAAAACCATTTCTTATGAGATATGGAAAGGAAAATCAAAAGTATTTGCTTCAACATTTAAATCAAAGCCGCTAAAAAATGAAGAGGTAAAAATGGTGGTATTTGGAGATGTAGGCACTGGAAACGAGATACAGAGAAAGATTGGAGATTTAGTGGTAAAAGAACAGCCACAAATGGTAGCTATCAGTGGCGATATAGTGTATAATCGTGGATTGGTGTATGAATATGACCGTAATTTTTATCCTTACTACAATACCACTGAAAGGCCATTTATGAGCACTGTTCCTTTTTTTGTAGCACCGGGTAACCATGATTTAGAAACCCGTGACCTAAATAAATATAAAGATGCCTTGGCGTACTACTTCTTTTGGAATCAACCTTTAAATGGACCAGTTATGAAGGAAAACTCAGTTTTACATCCAGAGCTTATTGGTTCAGATAGCTTAAAGAAAGAATTCTACACTAATGCTGGGAATAAATACCCTGTAATGAGTAATTACTCATTTAATTATGGCGACTCGTTTTGGTTGGTGCTGGACTCTAATCCTTATGTGGATTGGGCTGATTCTACCTTAAAAAAGTGGGTGAGTAGCGAATTGCTAAAGGCAAGAGACTTTTCGTGGAAATTCGTCATGTTTCACCATCCTGGCTTCAATTCTTCAAGAGCTCACTACGAACAGCAGCAAATGCGAATATTATCCCCGCTCCTTGAAACAGCTAAAGTGGACGTGGTTTTTAATGGCCATGTGCATAATTATCAAAGAACTTTCCCGATGCAATTTAGTCCGAGCGGAACGGGTTCAAGGCTTGCCAATACAGCCAACCAAACAAGAGGTAAGGTGATTTCAGGTAAATGGACTTTGGATAAAATATATGATGGAAAAACCAAGCTACAACCTAATGGACCAATCTACATCGTAACAGGTGCTGGGGGAAGGGAATTGTATGACGTGGACCAAACCGATGACAAAGACAGTTGGCAACCCTTCACTACTCAGTTTTATGCCGTAAAACATTCATTTACAAGCATTTCATTTAACCCCCGTCGTTTAACTATTAAACAAATCAATATTGACGGAGAAACCGTAGAGAACCTTGTGATAGAAAAACCTTAGTACTTTTTTATCAAACCTAAAATCTTTTTATAAATTTCTACATTCTCATAAATACCCGAAAACTGTTGGGCTCCAGCTCCATAAGCAAACACAGGAACTGGAATACCCGTGTGGTCATCACTATGGAAACACACTTCAGGATTTCCGTTTTTATCAGCATGTGGAAGTGTGACACCACCCGTTTCGTGGTCAGCGGTAACAACCAATGTACATTCTGGATTTTTGTCAATAAAGGCCATTATTAATCCGATAGTGTGGTCTAAATCTAATACTTCATTTAACATTTCTGTTGACTTATTGGCATGTCCTGCACCATCAATATGCCCGTTTTCAATCATTACTACAAAATCTTTATTTGAACTTGCGATTTCTTGTAAAACAAATGCCGTGCTATTTCCAAGGAAATCACCTCTATTCTCTGTAAGAAAAGGTAGTTTATCGAAAAGAATAGCGTTTTTTATACCTCTCAATTCCGCATTATTGTCTTCGGGATTTATCAAATGATACTTTTGAGCAATAATGTTTTTTTGAGCGATACTTGCCTGCCCAATCATTAAGTTTACAGATGATTGTTTCAGAAACTCAGTAATTGTCAAAGTGCTATCTCGGTCTTGTACATGGGCATAAAAAGCAGCGGGTGTGGCTCCAGCAATATTATCTGTGCTAACAATTCCCTTGAAAAAATCATTGGTTTCCGATAATTCAAAGAGGCTTGACAATGATTTTCCTTGTGGGTCTTTGCCTATATATCGATTATTTGTTTTTTCTCCACTGGCTATGGCAGTACCACCCGCATCAGAATCCGTTGTGAAATCATCCGCAGCTTGAGTTTTCGAAAGTCCAATATGCTTGATTTTCTCGATATTCAATGGCCCGGAGTTAATCATAGCAGTTGACCATTGTGCCAAACCACAACCATCACCAATAACAATAAATACTCCTTTTTTATTAATCGATTTTGGTTCTAACTGGGTCGATTGCTTTAGGTTTGTACGAGAAGCCAATGAACTCTTTAGCGTTTTAACGTAGGCAGTACATTCAAAAGGCTTGTCGGTATTTATAAAATCAACGCCCATTTCTGACAAAGTAAACCATGCCGTTGGATTATCAGGAGTTCCCCAAAAACGTAGCTTTTTGCCAGACCGATGTACTTTCTCAATAACTTCTTTGAGTTTAATCTCATCGGTATGAATTAATCTTCCTTTTCCATTCCACTTCGAGAATCTTTGAAAAGCATAGCTCACCATGCCCACTTTTTCAAATTTAGTTTTGTCAAACTCCCCAGTTTCTTGATAGTCAAAAAGTAGATAGGTTGGAAAAGCAGTAAAATCTTTGGGTCTATTCCCCGAAATGATGATTTTTAAAGGTGAATCCTGTTTTGTGAAAGATGGATATAGAAATATGATTTTATCTCGAATTCAACCATTCAAGATGTAAAAAATACAGTCTTGAAATAACTAGCCTCCATAATCTCAAAACTAATTTAAAAAATTTCCTAGAATGCCCATCACATGGGTATTAGTTAATCCTCCAAACACGGAATCATAGCTAGTCAAATGTATATTTAGAAATAGTGCTTTGTAAATTATAATTTAATGACTAAAACCCTACCTCAAAGCCCTCATATATTCCTTCACCTTCTCCTCCTCAAAAGAACCTAAATACGCCTCTGTCGTCTGAAGGCTGGCATGTCCTAAAGATTTTGAGATAAACGTTATTGGGACTTCACTTCTAAGTAATATTGTTGCAAAAGAATGCCTCGCCGTGTAGGTGGTAATATCATTATTTATACCAAGTTTTTTACCAATCTCACGCATGTGCTTGTTTGTAACTTGAATAATCTGAGAAACAATGGATTTAATTCTAGTGGCATCCATACCTGTCTTCAAAAACTCAAACAGAAATGGGCCTGATTTGGCTTTCCATCTGTCCAAAATCTCTAGCTGTTGATCTTCCAGATAAATAGTTATGGACTTTTGTTTTTTCTTGCTGGTTCTTTTGGTTTTACTTCTAATAAAAGTAATTGTTTGGTTTCTATCGTCAAAATCATCCTTTTTCAAAAGGCAGATGTCCGTCAGATTCATGCCATTGCTTAAATATGAAAATACCCATAGGTCATGGCTCCTTTGCTCTAAGTTTGTTGAATCTGCTTGATAAGCCAGAATTTTTTGAATATCAGGTTTAGATAAAGATTTTTTGGTATTGTTGGCAGCAGGAATTTGAAACCCTCCTTTTCCGAATGGATAATGATGAGTTACTCCGCTTTCCTTGGCCAAGTTAAAAATAGATCTTAATTGTCTTAAATTTATACCAACACTTGTTATTGTTGCAGGTGAATCTACGCCATCTTTCATTTTACTTTTTTTGCCACTCCGAAGCATCCAAATTTCATAGGCTTCTAAGAATTTATCAGTTACAATTTCGAAAGGAATTTCTACATTGTCTACACTTTTAAAAATAGGTATATTAAGCTTATACCGAATAGACTTAGGCATTTCGAAAAGAAATCGCTTAATAGAATTTGCTGCAGAACGATAGGCGTTGGCACTCCCAATCCTATCCTCATTCTTTAAAGAATTAGCATAATCTTCGAAAAAAGAAAATAGGCCTGACTCTTTTAAATTAGAAGGCTTTAGTAATCCTTCGAAATTATCAAATCGATACTTAAACTTCTCGAAAGTAAACCCTGACCCTAACTCTGAGATGATACTCTTTGATCTCAATAAATATCCTTCCATTTCCTCTTTACCAAATAATGCCTTTCCGTAAAGTATGTTGAAAAGATAAATAGTCTCCTCATTTTTCACTTTGCCACTTAAGCCATCTTCTGTTACTTGTGACTGAAACTTCTTAAAATCACTCTCTTTAATTTTGATACCAGTTGAGTACATTCTTTGCACCCTATTATGAATTACCAATATTTTGATGACTCCAAAATTGTCCGTCATTCTTCTAGTATCCAAATATATTTTGGAAGTAGCCATTTTTGTTTTAATTATCTTTAATGTGCAAAACAATGTGCAAAACAAAAGTACTAATTTATCACAGAAATAAAAAAATAGAATTTCAATAAAAGAATAAATTTATACTTAAATATCTAAAATTCAATACTATATTGTAAACACCCATAAAGATCAATAAATATTAAAAATAAATACCTTTTGATTTGTAATCAGTAGGTCATTGGTTCGATCCCGATAAGAGGCTCAAAGCCGATTCAGAAATGAATCGGCTTTTTTTGTTTCAGTTATTATTATCATTAGACTTGTGAGAATTACGTTTTTGAAAATCGACACCTGTTACCTCTAAATCTTCATTTGAATTTATTGTTGCCAGGCTCTACCTACCCAAAATAATTATTACCTAAAAATACTCCTTTGCAATTGATATTGCTGTTCCGCACTTAAGTTCACGTATTTGTCAAATGACTGCCACGTTCTGCAAATGTCGAAATTCAATACTCTTTTCCATCTTATAAGCGAAATAAGGCTATCAACCTCAATTGATTTCAATTTGTACTGATCGGACGTTCTAATCACGATATACATTCTTAAAAAGACGCAGGAACTATGTTTTCTAATCATTCCTAAGTCGCTTTTTCATTCTGCGGCCCACTTGTTCTGCTCATAAAGTTTATCATGTCTTCGTGTTTAAAATCCATATCAATATCTGAACTTGGACTGACCAATTCATCCATAAATTTAGTGTTGTTTAAGGTTATTAAACTCCTATTAGAAACGCTATTTGTGAATTTTAGAAGATAAATTCTTCAATCTCTTCTTTCTTAAGTTGAATAGAGCAAAATGTTATTCAAAATTTCAACCCTCGAACTCCTTTTTCGAAAAAAACTTCACAAAATAAAATGATTTAAGAGACTTACCCCAACAAAAAAACAATTGAAAGTATAGCACAAAAACAAATGCTTTAATAAGCCCAAAAAATCATTTGACGACCTCTTTCTCTACTTCAAAATTAAATATATTAAAAACTTATCTAGAGGATACATTCAAAAAAAAAGAAGCATAAAAGTAAGAAAAAAATCAGTCAAAAATAATTCATAAATTACTCATTATTAGTATTTTAATTATTTAAAATTAAGAAAATAGTTGGAATTGTTAAAAAATTATTAAGCGGTACGCACCCACTATAGCCACCTATTTTGCAATTGCTGTTGGTACAAATATTGAGTCGAAAGTATTAAAATCATAACATAAGATGACATCAGAGATTGGAGACAAATGTGCAATGTACAAATCTCGAATTTCGAAAAAATGTTGGGCAAACCATGAGTGTATTTTCCTTTTGAAAGAATGAAAAAAAATCACTCAAATTGTCGAAAAAGTTTATGATCAAATAAAACCTATTAAACACATGTATAAGATTTTAACAAAAGAGAATTTGAGTTTTTTAGTAAAATCAGCCTTTGTTATTGGCTTTATCTTAGCCCTGGCAGACTTACTAACGCTTTTGCTCTATGGAGAGAAAACAACTGTTCTATTAACTTCTATCAAACTCATCGTGGTGGACTTTGGTTTAAGTTCATTGAGCATGCTGTTAATAGCTCCAATATTTTTGTTAATATCAAAGCTACATTCAACCTCAGGTCGGTTTTTTGTGTATATCGTTGCCTTTTTGCTATTACTATCGGGCTCGTTACTGAACAAATACTACGCCACCACTCATTTATCACTTGGAAGCGACCTCTACGGTTATTCCCTGAGTGATATCAAAATGATTATAAATACTTCATCCGATATAAGCTTGACCTCATTTTGGCCTATTGTGGTTTTGGTTGGCCTTCTCATAGGGATG
The DNA here is from genome assembly GCA_035299025.1 of Leadbetterella sp. GTDB lineage: Bacteria > Bacteroidota > Bacteroidia > Cytophagales > Spirosomataceae > Leadbetterella. Next base: position 129,149 of record DATGXK010000006.1, on the reverse strand, counting down.
TTTAAGCTATTGAAAATCAACAACAAACAAACTATTGGACTTGCGGCCTTTTTGCTCCTAAGCGTTGCCTTTTTTACTATTAACTCCTTAGCTCAGAAGCCAACCCAGTCTAACCTTTCTTTTTTTGTAAAAGATAGTTTTGAATATTTACAGAACAACAAAAGCTCCAAAACAAACAACTGGGATGAAAGCAATCCATTTCCATTATTAAGAGACAATGACCAAACAGAAGATTTGTTCGGTAAATACTTGAATCTAAAAGCCGAAAAACCAAATATAGTCATGATAGTGGTAGAAGGCCTTGGAAGAGATTTCACTGGCGAGAATGCCGAATATCCGGGCTTTACGCCATTTCTTGACTCGCTAGCCAACAAAAGTCTCTATTGGACCAATTTTGTCAGCAATGCCGGAAGGTCTTTCGGTGCTCTCCCCTCCATACTTGGCTCGCTGCCTTTCGGTAAAAATGGATTTCTAGACTTGGAAAACCTTCCAGAACATATTTCTCTGATAAATCAGCTGAAAAAATCAAACTATAAAACCGCCTATTTTGAGGGAGGGGATGCTGATTTTGACCGAAAACTAAAATACCTAAACCATGAAGGCATGGAAAGTATTGTTGATGCAAACAACTACGGTTCGGAATACAAAAAAGCTCCATCAAAGGATGGTTTTTCGTGGGGTTATCCCGATGCCGAAATTTTCAAAAAAGCACTCAATGATATAAAACCGATTGCACAGCCTCGATTTGACCTGATATTAACCATCAGCAACCACGAACCCTTTGTATTTAACGACAAAGAGAAATTTCTGGCACAAGCCGATATGATGCTCAGCAAAAGTACATTGGCCAGTAATAAAAAGAATATACTAAACAAATACAAGGACATTGTGGCGGCACTTCTCTATACCGATGCTAGCATAAAAGAGTTTATGGAAAAGTACAAAACACATCCAAATTATGACAATACCATATTTGTCATCACTGGAGACCATAGACTTATACCCATACCACAAAAAGATGAAATTTGCAGGTATCACGTCCCGCTCATTGTTCATAGTCCTATGCTCACCAAACCCGAAAAATTTTTGGGAATAAGCTCGCACATGGATATTATGCCCACTATTTTGGCCATGATCAACAACAAATACGGCGAAAAGAACATAGAAAAAGTACCTTGGATAGGTACTGGTCTTAGCGGAGCATTGTCATTTGCAAATGAGAAAAACATACCACTGTCGAGGCACAAAGGAGCTGTAAAGGATTTTATATCGGGCAGCAAATTCCTGTCCGACAAAACACTTTATGAAATCAACGAGAAATTTGAAATTTCAGAGATAAGCAATGATGACGAATATAACAACATTGAAAACAAACTGGTCAAGTTTCAAGAAATAAATAACTATGTAACTCAAAACAATAAGATTATCCCCCCCAATTTGGTTGAGAAAAAGACCAATGTGCAGTCTTTCACGAAAGAGCAGCTCGGCATTATAGACAGGTATTTGAAACCGAAATCTGAGGAGGATCCATTCATGGTAGCTCGAGAGATTGCATTTAAAAAACAATACGATGATGCCCTTTTGCTATGCAATTATATCATAAAAGACAGCCCAAACCACTTTGACTGCCGTACGCTGAAAGGGAGAATATATGCTTGGAGCGGAGATTTTGAAAACGCCGAAAACGAACTAAAAGCCATAATAGATAGAAGTCCTAGATATAAAGACGCCTACAGTGCAATACTTGACTTGTATTGGTGGAACGACAAACCCGAAAAAGCCAAAGAACTTGCAAAAAAAGCCAAGGAAAACATCAATGATGACACTGAGTTCCAAAAGACGATAAGTACAGCAATGAAGAGATTTGACAAATCTATCTAAACCATCAAATGAAATGATAATAGAAAAAATATGCTGAGGATTTCCAAAATATTGATCTTATACCTAAGCTTCTCATACTCGGGAATGGCTCAAACCAACAGTGTGGATCCAGATTCAGCATTTGCAGAGGCCAGAAAATTTGCATTTGATGGAAAACGAAAAGAATCCATTTTGTTGCTAAAAACAGTGTTGGCCAAATATCCCAATTATGACGACGTAAGGCTTTTTTTGGCATCAGTTTACAGCTGGGATGAAAAATATAAATCTGCAAAAGCAGAGTATCAATCTTTGATTGCTAAAGACGACACCCGCCTCGATTACTGGATTCCGTACATAAAAAATGAAATTTATGCTGACGAACCACTTTCAGCTATTGAATTGGCCAAAAAAGCTATGGAAATATTTCCTGACAACTCAGAAATAGCAATTCTGAAAGCTACAGCCGAAAAAAACAACAATGAATTATACAAAGCCATGGAGAGTATAAAGTCATTTCTGGCTTTGCATCCAGACAATAAAGAGGCCAAGGCTTTCAAAGATAACATAAAGGAGAATCTGGCTTCCAACCATATCTCTGTGTCATACTCGAGTGATATATACAGCGAAATCTATGACCCTATGCATTATTATATGTTTCAGTATGGCAAAGTCACCAGCCGTGGAAGTATCATTGCTCGGTATAATCTAAACAATAAGTTTAAAACTTATGGATCGCAGGTTGAAATAGACGCCTATCCGAGTATTTCAAAAGGTATGTATGGCTATCTGAATGTGGGCTATTCCAATTCATCCATATTTCCGTCGTGGCGATTTGGGGCTCAACTTTACAGATCACTTCCCAATAGTTTTGAAGTATCTGCCGGCATTAGATCGCTGAAATTTGGGAACGAATATACCCATATCTACACGGGCTCGGTTGGCAAATATTTAGGTAGCTCATTTGTGTTTTTGGTTCCGTATTTTATAAATAGTGCCGAAGGATGGAGCAAATCTTCCACAATAACTTATAGAAAATATAGAGCCAATGCCGATCAATTTTTGTCCATTGGAGCGGGCTTTGGTTTTTCTCCAGAGATAAACAGGTTTGGATTTGATAACTCCTACGAGCCTATTGTTAGCCTAAAATCTCAAAAAATAGATATCAGCAATAATTTCAAACTTATAAACAATAAAAACGTAATTGGTGCTGGCGTGTCAGTAATTCGACAAGAAAGTGTATTTGATCCGGGTAAATACTTTTGGATATTCTCTTTCAGGGTCAATTCACTCGTCGGTTTTTAGATACTTATTGAGAACAGATATTTTCCTAATTGATTTTTAAAATTATATAACTATGCGATTCCTAAACTTATTTTCAAAAAGAACTGAGCCAATTGCTCAGGGCGACTTCAAGGATGTCAATTCATTAAAATCAAAAGTCGACAATCTCCAATTTGCGATATAACCGACCATGATTCATAGTGAAAAAACTAGATGAAACAAGTATCTCAAAAAGCAAAAAGGTATCACAGTTTGAAAAAACAATGATTCTGGATTTTTCAAATTCAAGGATTTAAAACCATGACGAAGAACAATTATCATATATCGAAAACAGAGCAAGAAAGGATAAAGGCGTTGTTGAAATACAACATATTAGACACTTGCCCCGAGCAAGAGTTTGACAATATCACAAAATTGGTTGCTTATATTTGTGAAACCCCCATAGCTTTGATCTCCTTGGTGGATGAAAATAGGCAATGGATTAAATCTTCATTTGGGTTTGAACCAAGAGATATCCCGCGTCAAGTGTCCTTTTGTCAACACACTATCACCGGCCATGAAATTTATGAAATCTCAGATACCACGGAAAGCAACATTTTTAAGGAAAATCCATTTGTAGCCAATGCTCCGAAAATCAGATTTTACGCGGGGCATCCGCTCACCACGCCAGAAGGATACAATATAGGAGCCCTTTGTGTAGTAGACAAGATTCCTAAAAAACTGAGTGAAGACCAAAAACTGGCTTTGGCCACCTTGGCTAAGCACGTGATGTCTATCCTCGAATTAAGAAACAAAAACCAAACGCTTCTCGAAAAAGTAGAAGACCTATCAAAAGATGCCCTAGAGAAAATAACGCTTGAACTTGAGAGTTATAAGCTCGCATTAGACGAGACCTCAGGCGTAATAATCTCCGACAAAGAGGGACAAATAATTTTTGTGAATGATGAAACCTGTCAAATGTCGAAATATACGCGTGCGGAACTGTTGGGCCAGCAGAGTACCATATTTGATTCAAACTATCATCCTCAAAGCTTCTTTGACGACCTATGGAAGACCATCATCTCTGGAGATATTTGGAAAAATGAAATTAAGAATGTTGCCAAAGATGGCACATTTTATTGGACAGACACCACTATCGTACCATTTTTAGACGAATCAAATCAACCGAAGAAATTTGTATCTATAAAGCGAGATATCACCAAACAAAAACAAGAAGAAAACCGGATTGATCAGTTCTTCAATTTGTCTCCAGATTACTTCTGTGTGGCAAATACCAAAGGATATTTCGAAAAAATAAGCCCCGTTTTTTCTATAGAATTGGGGTATACCAAAGAAGAACTATTGTCAAGACCATTCTTTGAGTTCATTCACCCTGATGACGTAGATAAAACCAAGCAACAGATTGAAAATCTAGGTCTTGGAGCCAGTGCAATAAACTTTAAAATACGATTTAGGTGTAGCAATGGCTCCTACAGGCTTCTGAGCTGGAACGCCACCCCTGACCAAGAAACGGGAGTATTATATGCTACTGCTAGAGACATCACCGATAGTAATAGAATTCACGACGAAAACCGAAAATTATCATTGGTAGCCAAAGGCACCAGCAATATAGTGGTAATAACCGATAAAGAAAGAAAAATTGAATGGGTAAATAAAGCATTTGAGGATCTCACCGGATATACCCAACAGGAAGTAATTGGAAAAAACCCAGGAAGTATACTTCAATTTAAAAATACCGAAAAAGAAACCATTAGGGCCATCAGGAAAGCTATGAATAATCAGGAGACCTTTGTAGGCGAAATACAAAACATAAGTAAAACTGGAAGAAAATATTGGATAGAATTAAGCATCAGCCCAGTTTTTAATGATGAAGGTGAATTGCTCAATTTCATAGCCATAGAATCTGATGTAACAGAGAAAAAGAAAAAAGACGCCAACATTTCAAATTTGATAGAAACCCAAAATTCGATTTTCAATGGTGTTGGGCACGCAGTTATGTTTACCAATCCAAGTGGCGTGATTCAGAGAATAAATCAGGCCGGTTTAGGATTGCTTGGCTTTACTGAAGATGAAATAATTGGCAAAAAGAGTCAAGTAGATTTTCATGATTTCGGAGAAATTGTAACCCGGTCCATGGAGCTTTCCCAAGAACTTGGTAGACCAATAATGCCAGGATTTGAAACACTCATAGCCAAAACACATATACAACACAGCATGGATGCCAACGAGTGGATTTACATAACGAAGTCTGGCAGAAAAATACCTGTTTGGGTAAGTATAACTTGTATTAAAAATTCCGAAGGCACGCTAATAGGATACTTCAGTGCAGCTGAAGATTATACCGTAAAAAAGCAGATAGAACAAAGTCTCATAGAGGCCAAAGACCTCGCCGAACAGGCCGCACACGCCAAAGACAGCTTCCTGGCAAACATGAGCCATGAGATACGAACACCTCTAAATGCAATCATAGGTTTTACGGAATTGCTTTCTCAAAATTCCCTAGACCCAGTCTTAAAAGATTATGTGGACAACATAAACACCGCAGGAGCTAATCTTCTTCTGATTATCAACGACATTCTTGACATTTCTAAAATAGAATCGGGACAATTGGTTATAGAGTCAAATCCAATGGAACTCAAAAGCACGCTCAAGCACGTATACGATCTATTAAAAGTGAGAGCCATCGAGAAAAATATTGAATTTAACCTGCTTCTTGACGCCAATATGCCCGATTTTGTAATGGGAGACAAAGGTCGCCTCAATCAAATCCTGATGAATTTGGCAGGAAATTCTATAAAGTTTACAGAACACGGAGAGGTAACTATCTCTGTAAAAAAACTGGCAGAAACTAACCATACCGTAAAACTCCGCTTCTCTATCAAGGATACAGGAATTGGAATTCCTGAAGACAAAATCACAACCATTTTCGAGAGATTTACACAAGCCGAAGCCAGCACTACACGCCGATTTGGAGGTACCGGACTAGGCCTCAATATAGTAAAACAGCTGGTAGAACTGCAAAATGGTGAGATCAATGTAGTTAGCAAAGTGGGACAAGGATCTGACTTTTATTTTATTATAGAATTCTCAAAGGTAGAAATTCCGAAAAACGAAGTAACAGTGGAACCAGACAATAAAACCGAAGAGTCCCTGGGCCATCTTTCAATATTACTCTGTGAAGACAATGAACTCAACCAACATTTGGCTAAAAAAGTAATCGAAAAATTCGGCTTTGAACTAGACATTGCCCCTAATGGCAAAGAAGGAATTGAGAAAGTAATGAGCAAAAACTACGACCTCATCCTGATGGACCTACAAATGTCTGTAATGGATGGTTACCAGGCGACCATTTATATTAGAGAAATACTCAAAAGCGATGTACCCATAATCGCTATGACGGCCCACTCGCTAGTGGGTGAGCGACAAAAATGCCGGGATATAGGTATGAATGACTACGTCTCAAAGCCATTTAAGCAAACCGAGCTGCTCGAAAAAATTCTGGCAGCCGTTACTCCAAAAATCGCTAATGAGGTAACCAAATCGGCCACAAACGAAACTCAGGGTATCCAGTTAAATAATCTCACAGAGGCGGTTAACGGCGTTATAGACCTGCAAAAGCCAAACAAGCAGACAAGAGAGATTGACTTCAGCTATATTGAGGAGCTTTCGGGTGGCGACGAGGATTTTAAATGTGAAATTATTCAGCTCTTCGTTCAATCCATGCCCGAAGATATAGGTCGCCTAGAGGAAGCCCTAAAAAACAAAGATGCCCCTAATGTAGAAAAACTTTCGCACCACATGAAGTCTTCATTATCGATGTTTAACCTCAAAAAAGAGGTTGAATATTGGAACGAAATTGAAAAAAATGCCAAAGCCTCTATTATCAATGAAGACGAACTCGAAAGATTTGCCCAATATCGGTATTCATTAATGGAGGTTATTGGCTCCTTGGCAGCTATGAAGGCCCCATAACTTAAGTATACCGAGCAATAACTAGGTTTTAATAAAGTGCACTTAAAAATAGATTTTTCAATAATACAACAACCATGGAATACGTAAAAATTTTATTGGCAGAAGACAATGATATGCTTCGCAAATCATTAAACTTCTTTCTTGAGCAGAAGGGTTTTATGGTCAACCAATTTGCCGATGGGCAAGAGGCTTTAGACTCTATCAAAGAGAACTCCTATGACCTGATTCTGGTGGATATAAATATGCCGGGTATAAGTGGCATGGAGATAACGCAGTATGTAAGAACTCAAATGTGCTCCGATATACCCATCATTATATTTACCTCTTCAAATGTGGAGCAGACAGAGATTGATTGTTTCGACATAGGTGCTGATGAATTTATAGCAAAACCTATAAGTCCCTTGGTATTAATTACTAGAATAAATAATCTTTTAAAAAAAAAGCACCTTAAGAGACAAATAAGCTATAATTAACAGATTTGCAACGTAAACTTTAAAGGGTATCCTGAAGCAAATCTGCCATTAATTTCAAATCAGTAACAATAGTTTCATGTTAAAAAATGAGAACCAACTGAATCAACAGCAATATTAAAAAAACAAAAATATGGAGGAATTGTGGCAATATTATTACGATAAAGAATGGGTTCCTCAGTTCTTATTGTACGCTATATACTTCTTTGTAATTGTTTCACTAGGACTATTTTCCACAATTGTGGTTACTCGTAAGCTTAAGCTCAGAAACCAAAGATTGGAAAGGAGGTTTACCCCAATCATTGAGTCTATTTTAAGTAAAAACTTGTTTGAAAGTGCCTTTTTTTCAGAATTTTCAGTTTACGAAAAACTTTTCAAAAACACGGTTTTTCGAAATCTTTTGATGGAGTCCATCTTGAATCTTCACCAAAACTATGACGGAACCTACGCCGAGAACCTTGAAATTTTCTATCAAGACTCAGGCTTGATCAACGACTCTTATCAAAAACTCAATAGTGAAGAATGGCAAGTGAAGTGCAAAGGCATCAAAGAACTTGCCGAAATGAATGTACAAGAGGCTTTCGAAGCATTGGTGGGAATGTCTAAATCTAGTAATAAAATCCTAACAATAGTGGCCATCAACGCTTGCATTAAACTCAATGGCACAAATGGCATCCGTCATTTGTCTCGTCATAAGCATAATTTTGATTTCTGGACCCAACTCAATATTCTCGACGCACTAAAACAAGGTAATCTGACCCAAATTCAAGGACTTGAATATCTGCTGGCCTCCAAAAATAAATCGGTGGTGAGTCTTGGCCTGAAGGCTATTTCTTCCCTAAACCTCTCTGAAAAGTCGCAATACGTTCAACTCCTGATTGAACAAACCTCTGATACCGAAATTCTGGTTGAGGCAAAAGACGTACTTAACAGATTACTCGTTCAAAATAACCATGATCACAAATATGAGCTTCAATAATTTCATCGACGTCTTTGTAGATGTCTACTTAATTCTAATTTTGTTATATGCCATATTTATAATGTGCTCATACCTGATATTGTCTGGCTTGTCTATTATTGAGTTGCGAAGCTACCTGAAAAAAAACAGCTTTGTAAATTACCAAATACTGCTTTCGAGCGAATATGCCCCAGCTTTATCCCTCATAGCTCCAGCCTACAATGAAGGTATGACTATCGAAGAAAACGTAAAATCGCTTCTTTCATTGAGCTACAATAACTACCAGGTCATTGTCGTAAACGACGGCAGCAAAGACAACTCGATGGATTTACTGATCAGAACCTACGACTTGTTTGCCAGCGATATACCTTATGAAGCCAAAATAGCAACCAAAAACGTAAAAGCCATATATCAATCGAGAAATGCCGCTTTCAAAAAACTACTGGTTGTAGACAAGGAAAACGGAGGAAAAGCCGATGCCCTAAATGTTGGGATTAACATTGCTCAAAACCCTTATGTGGTCTGTATTGACGTGGATTGCATTCTTGATAGAGATTCACTTCTAAAACTTGCAAAACCATTTATGGAGTCCAGTACAAAGAGAGTAATAGCCACAGGAGGAGTAGTGCGAATTGCAAATCAATGTGTCATTAAAGATGGAAGACTTGTAGAGGTAAATGTTCCAAACAAGTTGCTTCCGAGAATTCAGGTACTCGAATACCTCAGAGCATTTCTTTTGGGTAGAATGGCCTGGGAACGACTTGATGGACTATTGCTTATTAGTGGTGCTTTTGGAGCTTTTGATAAAGAAATAGCTATCCTTGCCGGCGGATACAATACCAAAACGGTTGGTGAAGATATGGAATTAGTTGTACGTATGAGAAGATACATGCAAGAACACGACCTACCATATACTGTTAGTTTTATTCCTGACCCCCTTTGCTGGACCGAAGCTCCTGAGAACTTCTCAATATTCAAGAAACAAAGGAGTCGCTGGATGCGTGGAACCATTGAAACACTTTGGGCACACCGAAAAATGTTTTTTAATCCCAAATATAAGCTATTGGGAATGCTAAGTGTACCCTACTGGACATTCTTCGAATTTCTTGCTCCCTTCATTGAATTTTTCGGTTTACTTATCACTTTTATCTTTATGATGTTAGGGTTGGTCAATTGGGAATCTTTCTTAATTCTCGTACTCTTTGTATATTTCTATTCAATTATGTTTTCTGTTTTAGCCCTCTTAACAGAAGAACTTACCTACCACAAATACCCAAGGATAAAAGACTACGTAAGACTTCTTGAGGGAGCTTTTGTCGAACCCTTCTACTTTCATTTGATTTCCGTTTACGCCGCTATGGTGGGATATTACGAAAAAATCAAGGGCTCTCATGGTTGGGGTGAAATGACCCGTACTGGATTTAACAAAAAATAGCCTGAGGGGCTTCAAAATTTGACTTTCGGGTAATTTACGAAGATGGCAATAGATTCGTTGCTCTTACTTTTCCAAAACTCATTTCAAAACAAATTTTAGTAGTTTCAAAACATATACGAGTATTCTTAAATATTGTACTTGGGCTGTGAGGTACTTTATGATAATTTCGCTTCTGATGGCCATGCCATTGTAGCGTATTGCAATGTTATAAAAAAACCTAAGTTCGATGCATCGTTGGTATAAAAGCTCCAATTTCCAAATGAGAAGCACCGCCAACCGCCTTACAGTGGCTTTGTTTGTGGTTTATGCTATGGCTCTTTTCTGGATTATCGTTTTGAAACTCAACATATGTTTTACGTATATGAGCCAAAAACGGAGCATGAATCTGGTTCCGTTTAACGAACCCTTAGTTCTAAACGGTAGACCCGATGTAGGAGAGCTAATTCTCAATATCCTAATTTTTATCCCACTTGGCATTTACACAACAATTTTGATAAAAAAATGGGGTATTCTAAAAAGTATTCTGTCTTTTAGCTTAGTCAGTTTCACTTTAGAAAGTATTCAGTACTTGCTGGCCATTGGGGCCTTTGACATCACCGACATCATAACCAATACCACCGGAGGCACGCTCGGCTTATTGTTCCAGAAAATTTTGATTAATATCTTTGGAAACGAACTGAAAGCACAAAAATTAATCAATGCTTTGGCTCTATTTTTCACTTTTACCATACTTGGCTTACTATTTTATCTAAAAATCAATAAGTTATTAATGTTTAGGAGGTGATTGCTCCCGAAGGAAAGATATGTATAGAAAGTATTCTTAGGGAAACTAATGTGCAGAAATGAAGCAGGAAAACACTTTTCGAATAAAAATCAAAAGCGACCACATGAGAACCATGTGGCCGCTTAAATTAGTTTTACAAATCATATACTCAGTGCCAATGCCTTGGCTTCTACACACGCCTTCTGCAAACCAGCTTCGGTAAGTTCAGGTGCCATATCCATTGATTGGGCATTTATAAAATTTATGTCATAGATCCCCGTCATTCCAAAAATAGCCCTTAGATAAGGTTCTTGAAAATCAAATTGATTCATATAAGACCCTTGGCTATAGTCACTCCCTCTAGAGGTAATGCAAATCATTTTTTTATTGACAGCGAGGCCAACCACTCCTGTCTCGGTAAAATTGAACAACACACCGGCTTGTAGGATGACATCAATGTAGTGTTTCAGTACATATGGAATGGTAAAATTCCACATCGGACTGGAAATCAAAAAATAATCATAACTTAAGAATCCCTTAGAAAAACTTATGATTTCGTCCCAATTGGCTTTGGAACTTTCGCTGACATCGCCACCGGTCATCAGCGTGTATTTCGTAGAAGAGGCCGACAACGAAACCTCAGGGAGTTTGGTTTTGAATAAATCAATTTCATCAACGGTCAAGTCTTTGTATCGTTCTAAAAATGCAGACAAAAACTCTTTAGAAATAGACAGTGTTCGGGAATTTTCACCTCGAGGAGAGGCAATGATATGTAATAGTTTCATTTGGAAAAATTTAAGAGTTAAGGTTTAAATACAAAAATCTTTCAGCAAATGTGAATCTACAAGCGTAAGTATTTGATTTACATATAAATATAACACTTTAAATCAAACAATCATGATCTGAGGCATATATTTTTTATCACGACAAGAGCCCAAACTTTATGATGTATCAACCGAAATTTAGAGGATAAAGAAAAGTCTGTAGTTTTTCTAAGGCAATGAATCTATCTTGCTCAATTCCACTATTTTTTTAAATTTATCCAATACAATTCTAAATTTTCTTTATCGGAGATATCAAATGTTTTTTGAGCACTTATCTTTGATATGCAAATACTATAAATCGGGCAATAGCCCAAACCATGGACAGTCAGCAAGAATATAATCAGTTATTTAACACCAAACCTCTTATTCCGTACCTCAATGCCGTCGCTTTTGAGCAACGTTCAGAAATATTTGGCCTCCTAGCAGCAGAAAATATAGAATATCGATATCTCAACGGCTCATGCGAAGACCGCACCCATCTATTGTGCTTGATTCTAAAAAAAGCTGGGATAGACTCAGGAAAAATCTGGAATTTTGCACCGGCAAGATATACATTGCTATCCAATGAGCTTTTTCAAATTCAAGATCCGCTTGGCATCTCCAATCCGCTCTATTGGGGCTACCACGTTTCACCTTACATTCAGTCATTTGATGAAAACGGATTTGTTGAAACACTAATTTTTGATTTGGCTTTTGACACAGAAAATTTCCTCTCCATTGGCCAGTGGCAAGAGAAGATGAACTGCCAGAGGGCCCTGTATTTACAAACCGACCTCGATAACTACTTATTTTATTCAATAGAAAGCTATTCCCTGCGAAGTGCAAAATTAGGCAACCATCCGGTTTACAACATTCCGGCTCCACAGCCTTCCATCATAACCGGTGATTTCTGGAAATTAGCACCTGAAGAAACGCTGGTTCAAAACGGACTGGCTATCAACGACTTGGCTATGCATATATTTAATACCAAGTCTGAAATGAATGCAACAGAGCAAATCTATCTCTCCGAAACACTGACCAACATCGACTGGTTAGATGGCTTTGTCTTCTGCCCAAAACCACCTGAAATATCAGAGCAACTACACGCCAAATTGATTGGTTTCTACAAAATGAGATTTGAATTTTGGGAAAACAAAATTAAATACCTCGTATAAATTATTGATTGATAATCCAGTATCCCGGCTCGGTGCTCCGTCCAATTAGCAAGTTTACGCCATTCGTTTTCTATAATTCAAGATGGCCAATCCATTGAAACCGATGGCAAAAGCTATTAGAATATAAAAATCGTTTTTGAGGTCAGAAAATACGCTTCCCTTGATATAAATGGCCCTTACGATTTTTATTAAATATGCCGGAGGATTAAAATAAGTCAAAATTTGCGACCAGCGAGGCATACCTTCAATAGGCGTATAAAGTCCTCCCAGAAGTATGAAAACCATCATAGCAAAAAAGGCAAATAGGGTGGCTTGTTGTTGGGTATCCGAGAAAGTACTAATTAATAAGCCAATACCCAATACACCAAACAGATAAACAGCCGAAAATGCATAAATGGTTAAAAAAGAACCAACTGGCAAAATACGAAAAATCACAAAGGCTACGACCATTCCCATGGTAATAGAAACCATGCCCAGCACCCAAAAAGGAATCAATTTCCCCAGAATGAATTCGTGTTTTTTAAGTGGTGTAACGTTGAGCTGCTCTATTGTTCCAATTTCTTTTTCTGCTACAATGTTGAGGGCTGTCATGAATGCCCCTACCATAGTAACCAAAACCACCAAAATGCCTGGAACCATAAAGAGTGGATATTTAGAGTGGGGATTGTACCAGTTGGCAGTGGTCACTTCAATTTGAGGAATTTCTGAATTCCGAGGCATTACCAGCCATTCTTCCCGAATTTCCCTGTTAAAATCACCCACCACTTGGGCCAAGTAGGTACTTCCCAAACCTCCACGAATGCCATTTACTGCATCAGCTGCCAGATGAAGTTTGCCAGTATTCTCTTTTATCAATGTCTTTTCAAAACCTCTGGGAATGGTCAGTATCAAATCCGTTTTGCCGTCTCCAACGGTCTCAAGAGATTTTTTGTAAGATGGAGAATATTCAACCAATTTAAAGTAGGAAGAAGCATCGATTTTGTGAATCAAGCGGTTGGAATAGGGCGAATGGTCGAGATCAACAATGCTTACTGTTATATTTTTTACCTCATAATCAGCCGCCAAGGGCAAAAGAATCAGCTGCAAAACAGGCATAATGATAATCATTCGCAGAATGGTAGGATTCCGGAATATTTGCTTAAACTCTTTTTGAAGTAGAAAAAGTAATTTATTCATAATTTAAAATTCTTCTAATTTTGAGAAAAAATAAACAAAAATGGTTCATTATAACAGCCAGCACTGTTTGAGCACAATCAAAATTCTTTCAATAACAAACTCTCTTTCATTCCCTATTTTCCGAAAGAATTTTGAGTGTGCGAGTTTGTGGACGGTCGGCCGCTGCCGTGCAGTTTTTTTTGGTGGTACGCCACTCCGATTCGTTTTTTTTCGAACGGTGCCACGGCTGGCAAAAATGAAAGCCCAGGCGGCAGCCGACACAAAGTTTATCAAAACTTTTTCTTTCTCAACAGATAAAACACACGTAATAAACAAATAACTAATTGTAAGCTATTCAAAATTAATCACTTAAACAAAAACTCATCAAAACTTTAAGCTTCCAAATTAATTTTAAACTTCTTAATGGCCACAGTCAAGAAAAACACCGTCATTGCGACCAAAATCAGCGTTTGCTTTACCACATATTCAAAAGCCAATCCTTTTACCATAATGGCCTTCACTATGCTGTAATACCACTTGGTGGGTATCAGATTGCTCATGACTTGCAGCGGAAGCGGCATATTTTCGATAGGAAACATAAAACCACTAAAAATCAAGGAAGGCATCAACAGTGCCACCAAAGAAATAAACATGGCCACTTGTTGCGAATTCACGTTGACAGATATCAACAAACCCAATGAAAGCGTTGTGACTATAAACAATAAACTCTCAGCCAAAAGCAATACCAAACTGCCCTGAATGGGCATATCGAGAATATAAACGGCCATTAGTAGAATGAGAATGATATCCAGAAAACACAAAACCATGTAGGGAACTGCCTTGCTGACAAGTACCATGATGGGCTTCATCGGCGATACCAGCAGAATTTCCATGGTGCCCATTTCTTTTTCCTTTACAATAGAAACAGAGGTCATCATAGCTCCCAAGAGCATCATGATGAGCGTCATAACGCCCGGCACAAAATTATACGAACTCTTCAATTGTGGATTATAGAGCATTCTGGTCTCCATTTCTATAGCATAAGGCAGCTTCTTATTCTCATTCACCTCGTTTTGATAGTCCCTGATAATGGCTGTAGCATAATTTATCGTGATGTTGGCTGTATTGGGGTCAGAGGCATCGGCCACTAGTCTTACCTGTGTTTTTTTATCTTTAGAAAGATCATTTTCGAAATTTTGAGGAAAAATCAGTACCAATCTCACTTCCCCTTTTCTAAAAATCCCTTCAATCTCTTTTTCTGAATGTAGGTACTTATTTACAGTAAAATATTGGCTTTGGTCTATTCTATCCACCATTGTTTTGGTAGCGGTGTCTTTTGAGAAATCCAATATCGCAATGTTGGAATTCTTAACTTCACTCGTCAAGGCAAAGCCAAACAAAAGCATCATCACAATCGGAAGACCAATCAAGATAATCAGACTTCGTTTGTCGCGTATCACATGCCAAAACTCCTTTTTTACAAAGGCAAAAAATACTTTCATGTTTTTTATATTTTACCGCAAAGACGCAATGACGCTAAGCTTTTATTCATCCTTGTATTTTTGTAAGCATTCTTTTCTTTGTGGATTTTGTGTCTTCTTTGTGTAATAACTTTCTTTTTTTTCAATTACCTCTTAATCAATAAAAAGCCTTAAGTCACTCTGAACGCTTCGCTCCTCTTGCCAACTGTAAAAACACACCGTCCATATTCTCCACACCAAACTGCTGTTTCAGCTCTGAGGGTCTTCCCATAGCCGCTATCGATCCATCAACCATGATAGATACCCGATCGCAATATTCCGCTTCGTCCATGTAATGTGTGGTCACAAAAACTGTGATTCCTTTTGCAGAAGCTTCATAAATCATATCCCAAAATTGCCTACGGGTAATTGGATCCACCCCACCAGTGGGTTCATCAAGAAAAACCACCTTAGGATTGTGCAAAATAGCCACCGAAAACGAAATTTTCTGTTTCCAGCCCAAGGGCAAAGAACCTACCAGTTTATCTGCTTCTGGACCAAGACCCAGTCTTTGAATCAATTCTTCCGACTTGATTTTCAAACTTTTACGAGCTATTCCATATATTCCTCCAAAAAACGTAATATTCTCTCTTACAGTTAGATTTTCGTAAAGGGAAAATTTTTGACTCATGTAGCCGATGTTCTCTTTTATCTGCTCATTCTCTTTGTAAACATCAAATCCCGCAACACTCGCCACCCCTGAAGTAGGACTTAAAAGTCCACAAAGGATTTTCATGGCAGTCGTTTTACCTGCACCATTGGCTCCCAAAAAGCCAAAAATCTCCCCTGCTTTTACATCGAAAGAAATGTTATTAACCGCCACGAAATCGCCAAATTTTCGGGTTAGGTTTTTGGTATGTATCACTATTTCTGACATCATTGGGCGTTTTCAGATTCTAACATGAGCTTTATAAAAGTATCCTCAATGTTGGGTTCTATTGGTTTTATTTCTACCCCTTTGTGCTTTTTGTCTGCTAAATATTTGCTCAAAAAATCTATTTTTTCTTTGCCTGATTTCAACACCACGTGGTTTTCTTCTCCAAAAGCAAAACAAGTGAGCGTATCTTCGTAAGCCCGGATGTCGTTCAAAAGTCGGAAACGCTCCTCCCCTTTTACAGCCAAAAGCAACTGTGTATTTTTTGAGATGATATTCTCCAAAGTATCAATATCCAAGATTTTCCCTTTTTGTATCAAGGCAATTCTGTCGCAACGGCTGGCTTCATCCATGTAGGGTGTCGAGACCAAAATCGTTATTCCCCTTTCTTTTAGTCTATCCAACATATCCCAAAATTCTTTTCTCGAAACGGGATCGACCCCTGTGGTGGGTTCGTCCAAAAAAAGCACTTTGGGCTGATGAATCAAAGCACAACACAAGGCGAGTTTTTGTTTCATTCCGCCTGACAGCTTTCCTGCTAGACGCTTTTTAAAAGGCTCTATCTGCACATAAATATCTTCTATCAAATGGAAATTCTCTTCGACGGTAGTATTAAAAACCGTAGCAAAGAAATTCAGATTTTCTTCTATGCTAAGGTCTTGATAAAGAGAGAATTTACCCGGCATATAGCCCACTATTTTTCTGATATCCCAAAGATTTTTGACCACATCCAAGCCTGCCACTGTCGCTTGACCTTGGTCGGCCTCCAACAATGTGGTCAGAATCCTGAAAAGCGTGGTTTTTCCCGCCCCATCAGGTCCAATTAGCCCGAAAAGCTCTCCTGATTTTACCTCCAGACTGATGTTGTCCAGAGCCAAAACCTTCCCCTTTTCATAGGTTTTTGTGATATTTTTTACTGAAATACTCGACATATCAAGGCAATTTCACTTCGCCGTACATTCCTATTTTCAAGAATCCATCATTTTTCACCTTTATTTTGGTGGCATATACCAAGTTGGCCCTTTCGTCTTTGGTTTGGATGGTTTTGGGTGTAAACTCCGCCTTGGACGCTATCCATTCCACCACGCCACTGAGTTCTTTGTACTCGTCTTTGCCTTTATCTACAAATACCTTTACGGTCTGGTTGGTTTTTATTTTGGCCAGCTGATCGCCGGTGATGTAGGCACGCAAAACCATGTTTTCCATGTCTGCTATTTTGTACAAAGGCTTGCCCATGGCCGTCACCTCGTTGGCTTCGGCAAATTTTACCAAAACAGTTCCCGGCGTAGAATTTACGATGCTACATCTTTTGATTTGGTCTTCAATCTGAGCTACACGCTCCATCAAGGGCTTTTTCTCACTTAATATTCCACGGTTTTGAATACCCACCTGTGCTTCTTGAGATTTAATTTGTTGTCTCAAAACGCCCACACTGGTTTCCATGGCCGATATCTGTTTTTTCAAAACTTCATACTGACCAAGTAAATCATCCAGTTGTTTGGTGGGAATGGCATCAGCTTTTACCAAGTTCTGCAAACGACCCTTTTCTTTCTCCAGATTCTTCAATTGTTCTCTTTGAGCCGCTATTTGGGCCACTTGGGCATTGATTTGCTCTTTCAAAATCTGCGTTTGGGGCGAAGCATCATTTCGTTTTTCAGAAAGTGCATCCATACTGGCCTCCACTTGGGCTTTTTGCAAACCCAGATTCTGACAATCGATGGTTCCTACCAGCTGATTGGCTGTAAGCACCGAGCCTTCTTCAATATTGAAAGTCAGTATTTTACCATTGCTTTCTGATGAAACAATGGTTTCGGCGGCCTCGAACACACCCGTAGCATCAAAAGCCTGGTCGCCTGATTTGCAAGCAGATACAAGCGTTAGAACTAAAATGGAGAAGAATAATTTTTTCATTTTTTTATCTATTTTAAAATATTTTTGTTCGATTCGGCCACTTCGAGACCTACGGTCGCAATTTCATTTAGATTATCATCTAAATTCATTGTGCTCAGTGACCCAAGCTGAGAATCATCATATAGTGAGAAGTGCTCAATGACTTTGTTCTGCAATGCCTTTTGCCTTTGTGCATCCTTGCCTCAATGCCTTTATCCCTCAATGCCTCCCCAAAAACCCTCACTTCAAATTCCCCGAAATAATTTTCAAGTTAAACTTGGCTTGAAGCAACTGTACCTCATGCAAAATGCTATTTTGTTTGGCGATATCTTCATTGGTCAGTTCGGTCAGAAAGTCTGAGGCCGTTATGATGCCGTTGTCTAGCTGAGCTTCCGCCGTTTGTTTGATTTGTTTTCTTATTTCCAAAATCTTGACATCCGTCGTAACCATGCTTTCTAGCCTTTCAATTTCTTGATTTTGATTACTTAACTTGATTTTTGTTGCCAAAATAAAAGACTCTTTTTGGGTATCAATTTTCTGTTGAGAAATCCTTATCTGCTGAATTTCATTGTTTTGCGAACCGCTGTACAAGAAACTCAAAGGCACTTTAAAATTCACTCCGCCGATGAAATAAGTCCCAAACGAATTGGCCAAAAAATTCAGACCAGGCTTTCCATAGCCACCTGTTGCAAAGGCCGATATTTTTGGCAAATTCTTGGCTTTTACCATTTCCTGATTAATAATCAGGACACTTTTCTGGCTGTCTAAAAGCAGTAATTCAGGTCTAGAAATATCTTGAGAAACCGTAGAGACAAAACTTGGAAGCTCAAAAACGGTGGTTTCATCTATTGTTTTTCCTGTTAAAAGCTCTAAAGCTTCCACTGAGCTTTTCCTTCTTTTTTGGGCATCGGTGAGCAATTGGTTCACTTCTAAAAGCTTGGCATCTAGGGCCAACAGATTCGATTTTATGGCAGTACCATTGCTGATAGCCGCCCTCATTTTCTCTGACTTCAACTCCAAATCTTTTTTTAGAATCTGTGCATTTTCTATTTGTTTTTCAGCAAACAAAATCCCAAAATAAAGGCCGCTCACTTGCTCTTTTATTTGGTATAGATCCGTCACCATTTTTTGCTCCTCAGCCTTGGCACTGGCCACTGCCACTTCTTTTTGTTTGGACAACACTCCCCCATCCCATATATTCTGTACCACATCCAAGGTGGCTCTATACTGGTCTTTGGGCGGTGGCGAAATAGACACATTGGGTAAAGAAATGGGTAAACTAGTTACTTCCGACTGCCAACTGGCTTGTCCGCCCAAGCTGGTCTGTGGGAGATAATTACTATTAAGCAACCTCACCTGTAAATCAGCCGCTTGCCTGATCAAAGGCAGATTGGCCGCGTTTGGGTGGTGAGTTTCTGATAAATCTAGGCATTGTTCGAGTGTAACTTTAGACTGAGCAAATCCAAAATTTACAGCACAAAAAAACAATACCATGAGCGAAAATTTACGCATGATTTGTAGGTGTTAAAATAAGTTTAACATAATTTTTTAGTTCGTCTATTCTTTGTTGCATGAGCAGCTGAAACTGCTCGTCGTTGATGCCTATCAGTTCTTTCATGGCCGGCCGAGTCAGAAAAGGAAATATACTCATGCCCATGACGCTTACAGCAAACTGAAACGGATTTACCTCCCTGATTTTGCCCGACTGAAGATCGCTAAAAAAGCTTTCGAAGAAAATCTCCTTGATAAAACCAAAGGGTAGTTTTTTGATGAAATGTTTGTCGTCTTTTCTGTTGATGGTAGAAATGACAAAAAACGGCATATATGGGTATTTGATAAGGATTTCGTAATACTGTTCAATAAAAAAACAAACCTTATCCGTGAAGCCCTCGTAAGATTTCATTTGCTCGCTGATGGTTGGGAAAACCACTTTTACTTTTTCTTCGAAAATCTTCTCAAAAAGCATTTCCTTCGATCTGAAATAATAGTGCAACATGGCCTTGTTGATTTCGGCCCTGTCGGCAATCTCTTGCATACGAGCCCCATCATATCCTTGCTCAATAAAAACCTCCTCGGCGGCCTTAATAATTTTCTCTTCCGTAGACACTATCCAAATAGTTTAACTAAATGATTTAACCAAATGGTTAAATTTTGAACAAATGTATGATGCGATTTTGAAAAAGCAAAAGAAAGATGTCTTTTTTAAGAGTTATGAAAAATTATAGATGAAGTTTCTGTGTAATAAAAACAGATTAAATTATACTTTGCGTGCCTTGCCAGGCAGGCATACTTTTTTTTCAAAAAAAAAGTATCAAAAAAAACACTTTCTGAACAATGATCCTCTGTAAAATTTTGAAAAGGTTCAGTAATTCTGAGAAGAATTGTCAAATCAAAATTTTACAACGGACTGTTCAGAAACTATAATGAACAATTTGTTTCTTTAATACTGACACCAGCGATAAATAAATACAAATGGTTCATTATATCAGCCAGCACTGTTTGAAAACAATCAAAATTCTGCTCACTAGAATTCCAACATTAAGGAGAGTTCTTGCAGAATTTTGAGTGTGTGAGTTTGTGTACGGTCGGCCGCTGCCGTGTTGTTTTTTTGGGGTCGGACCCCTCCGTTCGTTTTTTTTCGAACGGTGCGACGACTCGCAAAAAAAGAATGCCCCGCTGGCCAAGCGTCGAAAGAGAATTCAACACAGCATTGATAAACAAATTAGCCCGCACCTTAACACACAAGTACAATCTACGCATATCATTACGTATTTACCCCTGATTTCCAACAACTTACTTGCAACTAATGCCTTAAAACCTTATCTTCAAAACAAAAAAGCCATGAATATAAAAGACTTCACCGAAGACCAGGAGATACGGGATTTAATTGCCAACATACAAACCAAAAAACCAAAAGTATCCGATACTCTGGACGACCAAGGCAACCAATATGTGGACATCGTGATGGAAGGCGGTGGCGTGTTGGGCATTGCATTGGTGGGCTATACGTATGCTTTAGAACAAGCCAAAATCAAGTTCTGCAGCTTGGCCGGCACCTCTGCTGGAGCCATAAACGCCATGATGTTGGCGAGCGTGAAACCCACAAAATACCCTACTATCTCCGAAGAATTGATAGATATCATCAGCAACAAAAACTTTTTTGACTTTGTGGATGGCGAGCCTTATGTAAAGAAAATCATCAAAGATGTGCTGAGCGACCAACCGATGATTTGGGTAGGTATAAAAAACCTTTTCAATTTGGGCAAACTCCTCCGACTGATAAGAGAAGAACTGGGCCTAAACGAAGGCAAAAACTTTGAAGATTGGATAAAGAACATTTTGGACAACAACCAAATCCACACGACGAGCGACTTACAAAACCATAGAAATACGGTGGCCAGCCAATTGAAACTCAAAGAAGGCGTTACCGGCAATACCGTTTTCAGTTCCAAAATAGCCATCATAGCTTCTGATGTGACTACCCAGACCAAAGTTGAATTTCCGCTGCACAAAGAGCTGTATTTTAAGAATTCCGACGAGGTTTCGCCCTCCAAATATGTGCGGGCTACGATGTCTATACCGCTGTTTTTCAAGCCTTTCACCGTTCAGAATCTACCCACCAACCAGGAAACCTTGTGGAAAGACACCGTGGGCTATGAAGGCGAAGTACCCAAGAAAATCAATTTTGTGGATGGCGGCACGCTGTCTAACTTCCCCATCAATGTATTTCACTTGAGTGCGGGTGTGCCACGCAAACCTACTTTTGGCGTAAGGCTAGGCAAAGACCGCCAAAAATTCAACAGCATAAAAACCTTCCTGAAGTATTTCTTAGCCATATTCAACACCATGCGGTACCTCCACGACTACGATTTTCTACTCAAAAACCGCGACTACAAGCACCTGATAGGCATGATAGACACCGATGGACACAATTGGCTGAACTTCGACATTACCGACGAGGAAAAACTCGACCTCTTCAAAAGAGGCGTTCGTGCCGCAACAGATTTCTTGGAGAAATTTGATTGGGAGGCGTATAAGAAGTTGAGGGGGACATTGTGATTCAGAAATATTAAAATTAGTTTAAAAATGTGAAATATTAAAGTTTTATAAGAGAATAAGTAGGACTAAAAAAGTTGTGTTTTAATAAAAAACAAACATCCTAATTCCTATTATAAAATTTATTACATTTGAAAAGTTTTCATAAACTATCTCAATAAATTTAGCACAACTTTAAGTCACCAATTAGATAGAAGTATTTTCATAGAAAATTAGAATTAAAAAATAAGTAACTTTATTTGCATATGACAGATCAAGAAGCAGAGGAATTTGACTACGAAAAACCCTCAGAAGAAGTCTCAATTATAAAATTTGGAGATTGGCAAGTTGAATCAGATTCACTCGTTGGCAAAATAGGATATGATTATATCATTGAATGCTCCAGATTGTGGGAGACCAGAGAATATAAGGGAGTCCTTGTATGGGATTGGCTAATTCATTTAGTAAATAAAACATGGATAACAAAAGATAGCATGAAAGACTTAAATACTGCATTCTTTTTTTGCCAAGATTACTTCAAAGAACATAAACCGAGAGAACTGGAATACGTTTCTACTGCCCAAACGCTTTATATTCAAAAACAATTAATGGATATTCGAGAACAGACCTCAAAAATTGAAAATATTGATAATCATGGGGTTGTACAAATTGATTCAGAAAGTATGTTAAGATATTTAGATTTAAAAGAAAATATAAAATTATTGTAACCTTTAAACCATTCAAAGTTTCATTTTAGAGATTCGTCCGTTCAGAGTCTCCCTTTAGAGGACTCTGAACTTGACTCAAATGCAAAACTCATTAAAAAAAGCACCACTTAGAAAATATCAAAACAAATGAATTTTGAAGACTATTCGTTAAAAACTCAAAAAAAGAATCAACACTATATTCCAAAATTCTACTTGAGGAACTTCTCATATTTGCAAAATGGAAAACAGATTGGACTTTTTAATTTAATTTCCGGCAAGTATTTTCCAACAGGAAAGTTAAAAACACAAGGTTCCAAGCCTTTTTTTTATGGCTATGATGGCGTAATTGAAGAGGCACTTTCAAAAATTGAAGATAAAATTTCAAAAACAATTCAAGATATAATCAAAACGCAAAGCCTTCCCCAAAAAAACAGTCTTGACCAAGAAAATTTATTAATGTTTGTGGCTTTAACACATCTTAGAAATCCAGTTATTATTAATTCAATTACAGAACAATCAAAGCATTTTGAGAAATTAATAAATGAAAGCCAACCAGATTCTGCAAAGAAGTTTGCCACACCTGAAATAACTCATAGAAATGCTATTGATATGGTGCTTTCGATATTGCCAAATACTATTGAACGTCTAAAGGATCTTGAATATAAAATTCTTATTAATGAAACTTCAACATCTTTTATAACCTCAGATTTTCCTGTTGCTTTGTATAATCAATTTTTAGAGTCTAAAAAATGGAAACATGGAAAAACAGGATTTGCAAACGTAGGTTTACAAATCTTCATTCCTTTGAATCCCAAAATAACGTTAACTCTTTTCGATTCTGGAATTTATAAAATTGGTGAGAAAAAAAAACATAAAATAGTTATTAGAGTAGTTAATGATATTCTACAATTAAATGCGTTGCAGTTATTAAACTGCCATGAATCAATATTTTTCAATGAAAATATTAGTGAAAATTATATTAGAACACTAATTAGTCGAACTAATGGATACAATAAACCCAATCAGGTAAAATCTTCTTTAAACTTTATAAATACAGAAAGTGATCCAAATCCTGAATACAAAAATTTAATGATTATGGGCTCAACTGACCTAGAAATCAAACTCAAAATTTCTGGAATTAATTTAAATTCAAAATCGAAAGCATACAAGTTTTCTCGGTCTGTTGAACAAATAAGACCTCAGTCATATAAAAATATATAAAATAACAGTTCCGCACTTTATGATTTTCCCTTTAGGGGACTCTGAACTTCACTCAAATGCCAAACTCATTCCCAAAAGCACCTCGCAGAGTCCCTGGCGGAGACTCTGCTCGAAACAAAAGACTCTGCTTCAACAAAATAGGCTATAGTATTAGATTAGCACCTCTAGCCTCCTTTTTTTAGTCCGTTCAGAGTCTCCCTTTAGGGGACTCTGAACTTCACTCAAATGCGAAACTTACTACCAATAGCACCTCGCAGAGTCACTAACGGAGACTTTGCTAAAACCAAAATAGGCTATATTATTAGATTAGCACCTCTAGCCTCCTTTTTTGATGGGCTGGGAGGCAGTGACAGAACAATAATGGATGTACGAGAAATAAATGGTACTTCTAAAACACTACTTACTCCACATCGCCTCTATTCTATCCAACCTACTTTCTAGCTTTTGGTTCTTTGTCTTCATTTCGTCAATCATCTTTTGCTGCTCTTTCAGAGCTTCAACCAAAAGTGGCGTAATACGTGCATAATCTACGGATTTATAACCTTTGGAGTCTGTAACCACCATCTCAGGGAATAGCTTCTCGAGATCTTGTGCTACGAAGCCCATTTGATTTTTATCAGAGAAATTATGTTCTGGAAATTCATCTTTCCGCCAATCATACCTTACGCCCTTCACTTGCATTACTTGTGCCATGGCGTTATCGAGCGGCCTAAAGTTTTTCTTGAAACGGACATCTGATGGACAGGTGACATTAGAAGCACAAACTGTGCCTGTAAAAAGCCCGTTACCCACCACATTCAAACGCTCGGTAGGCGTTGCAGTAGCTATTCCGATGTTTCCTGTGCTCGTAATATACATACGTGAGGTGGTTGAAACTATATTGCCGGCTGTACCAATTACAGATGTATAGAGGTTTATTCGACCGTTGGTAGGATCCATACTCATACCTCCTGCATATCCGTCTGACAAGAGTTTTCTTCCACCGTTATAGTAACCGTTAAACGAAATACCCGGAAAATTGGCATCAATGCCTACACCAGAGGTATTGTCTCCAAATATAGCGGGCGTGGCTCCAACCACCTTATTCACCACCAACCCGGCCTTGCTGGCATCTGTAGTACCTATACCCACATTGCCACTTCCTTGGATTCTCATGAGTTCGTTAGAACTAGTGGCATTTACTCCAGCATAAAAAATATGATAACCCGAAAGATCATTGACTTGGTATCTTAAAGTAGAAGGATTGATACCAAATCCATAATATTGATGGTCGTTGTTGGGGCCATTGTCATACAACACAATCTTTCGATTCTGCACAGAATTTAAGAGCTGCACTTGTGCATTGGTTGGGGATAATCCCACACCCAAATTATTGCCAACTACTTGATCTCCATTGTTTTTTATCCACCATCTCCAGTTGTTGCCGATGTAAATACCAGCCTCCGTGTCTGATTTCAAGCCATAAAATGCTCCATCTGCTATACTTAAACTATTTGCACTATTGCTCATCCAAACGCCAGCCGTATTTACATTATGACGTATCCGAGCTCTTCCATTGACGTCTAGTAATTCACTAGGTGTTGACACTCCAATGCCTACCCTGCCGTTACCAGTTATGAGGGCATTGCCCAGTGCAGAGTTAAAATAACCTGCATTTCCGCTTCCGTCGGTTTCTACTTCTAAGGTATTAGAGTTATTGGAGGCGTTGGAATTGGAGAACCTTGCGGTCTTTCCAAGGCCATTTGTAGAAGCAGAAATAGGTACACCAGAACTTGAAGAATTGGCTACAGTAAAGACCCCAGCAGGACCTAATCCATCGTGAAAGGCATAAAAAGCTGCACCCAAATTAAAAGAACTGGATTTGGCCACCAAAGCTCCACCAGTAGCAGTACCAGAAGTGTGTTGAAATACACCTGCTGCTCCAAACATTCCATCTTTACTAACCTCAATGGCATTTTGATTACCCGAGACATTTAAAAAAATTCTGTCGTGAAGTACAGAAACGCTATTCTGACCAATGACAGAATTAACAGTAAAGACCATTAAAATAAACAATTTTTTCATGGGTATGATATATTAATTAGATTAGAATTAAGTCAGAAATATCAATAAAAAGAAAATATAAATCACTATAAAAAGCTCACAAAGTACTTATATTTAATTATTTACAGAACCAAATTAAAATTTATCCCACGATATTCCAAAAGAATTTTATTTTACGGAATAAAGGCAATACACTGATTTTGAAAACAATTCGTTGGCATGTAAAACTTCAAATATCACGTTCCACAAGTCCTAATTCACATACTGTTTTGGATTTGTACACAACCTAGGGATGCTTTTTTTGCCTTTGATTATGCAGGATATTATCATACAAATTTCATGGAATTTAAAATTGCTGTCAATCGGATAAACATATGGTTTTTATAATGGTGAGACTTAAACTAGAAAATATTGTAGAGATATTTGGCTATAGAATATAATTGTTATAAATTTTCAGACCTTTCACAGTCTCACTTTAGACGCTGAATTTCACTCAAATGACAAACGCTTCCTTAAAATCATCAAAAAGAGTTACTTGTTGAGACCTTGCCAAAACATAAAACCTTACAGAAAAATTATTATTTTACACAAAAAATAAATTATGCCAAATGAAAACAAACATAACAATTCGTGTAATTGCCAAAGGAGGGAAATTTCTGGGAGCCGACATTGGCGGAGCTTATGTGACCATCCAAAATGCCCAAACAGGCGAAATCTTGGCCCAAGGCCGTACGAGTGGCGGCTCGGGAGTGGTCAACTTGATGGACATTTCTATTAATCGCACTGAGTTCTATCCAAACACCCAAGCATCGGCTTTTAACACCACGCTTTCGCTTACAGAGCCTTGCCTTATCAAGGTAACCGCTACTGGCCCAAATGGTGGGCTACAGTCGGCCAATACCGTCACAGCCACACAGTGGATCATCCCGGGCAAAGACCTCACTGGCGGCAATGGTTTGCTTCTGGAATTGCCGGGCTTGCTGGTGCAGGTACAATCGCCCCCTACACACCAAAATTTCGGATCAGTCGCCGCGGCCAAAGTTGATTTTCAAGCCAATGTAACCATGATGTGCGGCTGCCCGATCGCACCAAATACTGCCTGGATTCCGGAGTTGTTCGAGGTCGGAGCAATGATTTACCAATTAGATACGCCCAAAGGCAATGTGTATTTGGAGACCGTTAAGATGACGTTTTCGGGAGAAACAAGCCAGTTTACGGGTAGCTGGACAACGCCAAATTATGGTTTTTTTGAGGCAGTGGTTTATGCCTACCAAGCCAGCAACGGGAATTCTGGCATGGGAAAAGTTACTTTTTTTAGTGCTGCTCCATCGGCATAGGATGAAAAAAACAAGGTCTATCTTAAGTCAGTCCATAGTCTTCTTTATGGACTTAAAACTTCGCTCATCATTCTTAAAAGCACCTTAAAGAGTCCTGTACCATTACTCTTCTGCCACAAAAAAAATCATTTATTCTTGGTTTCCATATAATGCTCTAAGAGATATTTGACTAAAATGAGCTCTCCTGTAGAGTTTATCAGACGAATAAAGATATAAGTCATTTCAAAAAGCCTCACTTGTGGTGGTAAAATGTAGTACAAATCTGATAGAAAAATAAAAAGAACACCAAGCGAAAACAATACGCCTGAATTCTTGATTTTGACCAGAACTCCAAACATAAAAAAGGCCATGATAACTACCCAATAAAAATTAAAAGGCAACATATTTGGCCTTGGGTGCTTGTTTAGCACATATAAAAAAAAACCTCCTAAACCTACGCCAAGAAAAATTAATATCTTGGTAAAGGTGGAAATGCCTCTCAGTTTGTTGAAACCGATACCCAAAAAAATACCAACTATGACTAGCCGTAATATGGGTTGTAAATAGGCGTAAAAAATATCAAACACCTCGCTGTTGGTAATAAGCAAGCTTGACATACCCATGGCAAAAAGAACGCCATAGACAAAGCTCAGAAAAAACAAGGCAGGGTTTGGAAAACGAAATGACTTGAAGAGTAGATAAACAAACAACAATAGGTAATCAAACTGAAATAAAAGTAGACTCAAAAATTTGTCGTTGAAGTTGCTTAGCTCATCGGGTTCTATTTTATCCAAAAAGAAAAAATTGGCCAATAAGACCATTACAAGGAACATTATAGTAAACCTGGTACTCATAGACTGTATTCAAAGTAATTTTCGATGTCGAAAGTATAAAACATTTAAATGCAAACCTACAATTAAATTAAATTGAATAACGGCATGAAAAAAATCAAATATTGAGCCTGCCTCCAAGGAATTTCGGTTATCACTACCAAAAGAGTTTAGCTCTAATTGTTAAATAAAAATTCATTGCCGATGAATCTTCCATTTCGAACACAGCGGGTTTGTGCAATGTGGCAGATTAGCCTTACTTTTGGTAATGATATGAAATAATATTATGGAACAAACCTCAAATAATGACGAGTAATATTCAGAATTTCAACCAAATAAGAAATGTTGATAATTTCGAAGATTTGGTTTGCACGCCTTTTATGGGCGAGGTAAATGCCCTGTGTTGGTCGCGGAAGTTGAATGGAGACTTTTCTGAGATTGTTGATAACTTATATTTAGAGGAAAATTTAAGGGTTATCACCGAAGATGACTTAAACGCATTGGTACTAAGCCCAGAGGGGCAAATGGCACGAGACATACTACTAAACGATTTAAGACTTCTCACACAATATGGAGCCGATCCAGTGCTCAATCTCATACGGAATTATGAACGCGATGACCCAGATTCAGTCTTTCCTACAGATGTTTACTCATTTCATGTAGATCGCTCTCCTGTTCCTACAGACACCTTTTTGTGTACCTACTATGGCGATGCCAGCGACATTCTGCCCAATTCTGAGGCCATTCAGAAAATATTGATTCCAGAAATACGTGTTGAACTCAAGAAACTTTTTGATGGGAAAGAGGAAGATTTTGAATCCTTTTTGAGCGAAAATTTCTTTGATTTGCACTACCAGGCCACTGCCGAGGCTCAGCCCATTAACTTGGGCCTAGGAAATCTCTGGAGACTGGCCACAGACCATCCCGAAAGCCCGGTGCTTCCTTGCGTTCACCGAGCTCCAAGAGAAAACACCAGCCGATTGTTGCTGATTTGCTGAAAAATGTTTGAATCCGCAATGGACAAAACGGAGAAATCTAAGTGTAAAATAATATATTTGAAGTGGATATTGGAAGAGATTTTCATCCATAATCTTTTTTGAGAATTAAGAATTTTTGTAAACAAACCAATGAATTTTAAATGAGAAATCTGATATACTTCATGCACGCCTCATTAGATGGCTTTGTAGCTGGCCCAAATGGCGAAATGAATTGGATAAAAGTGGACAACGAGATTTTTGATTTTGTGGCCACCATGACCGCCAAAGCCGACACCGCCCTCTACGGGAGAGTAACCTATGAAATGATGCAAAGCTACTGGCCAACCGCCGCCGACCAACCTAACGCCTCCAAACACGATATAGAGCATTCGGCTTGGTACAAACGGGTTGCGAAAATAGTACTTTCGAAAACTATGGATTCTGAAGGGCTTGAAAACACAGTGGTAATTAATGATAACTTGGCTGAGAATATTAATAAAATAAAACAACAAAACGGCGACGATATTCTGATTTTCGGAAGTCCGAGGGCCTCACACGCCTTGCTGGGAGAAGGTTTGGTGGACGAATTCTGGCTCTTTGTCAATCCAGTTTTGCTAGGCCAGGGCATACCACTATTTAAAAATGTAAGTGACACTATAAAACTCAAACTGGTAGAAAGTAAAACCTTTGCTTGTGGCGTAATAGCTCTACATTACAAGACGCTAAACGACTGAAAGTCTAATACAAAAACAAGCGGCCAAACATTGCTTGGTCGCTTGTTTTTTTGAAGTTCATCAAATGAATATAAAGACTATTACGGCATTTATCTAAACAAAAGTGGGGCGATTTCATACAAATTTCTACGCCAGGCCAGAAAAGTATGCCCACCTTCACCATTGATGTATTTATATTTTATTCCAAACTCGTCAAACATTTTCATCATGTTCAGATTGTTCTGGTAAGCAATGTCTTTCTCCCCACCCATGTATATTCTAAACTCCTTGAAGGTGTTTATTTGAGGATTTATCATGACAGCCGAATGTTTTTCTTTTATTTCGGCAATAGCATTCGGAAAATATCCCGTACTGAGCGGATACACCTGAGCAAATAAGTCGGGATGCCAAAGTGCCAAATTGATGGTCTGAATACCACCCATAGAAAGACCAGCTATGGCCCGATGCTCACGCTTGGCAGACACAGGGTAGTTTTTTTCAATAAATGGCACTATATCACTCACAAAATCACGGCAAAAAGGGTCTTGCTGATCGCCAGGCCGCATAAAAAACCCTTGAATAGGTGTATGGCCCGAGGGCATAACGACTATCATAGGTTTAAGTTTTCCTTCTGCATAGAGATTATCCAAAATAAGATTGGCTCTCCCGACAGTGGTCCATGAGGCGTCGTTGTCGCCACCGCCATGCAACAAATACAATACTGGCAGTTTCTCCTTTTTTATAAGTTGGTCGTAGTTAGGTGGCAAGTAAACGTGCAGTCGCCGAGTAATGCCATTTAAAGCCGCTGATTTGTACAAAACTTTCTCAACCCTACCATGAGGCACATCTTTGAGTGTCTGATATTCAGCTCCTTTTACTTCGAAAACATTGGAAAACCCCGTGTTGCTTTCTTTATAGGCGGCATTTTTTGGATCAAAAACCTTGAGGCCATCTACCGTAAAGTCGTAGGTGTAGAGCTCTGGTTTCACCTGATAATCGGTCGTGAAAGTCCAGACACCATGCTCATTTTTAGAAAGCTTATCGGCTCCAAATTTCGGAGCATAGTCGCCTTGAACAGTCACTTCGGCAGCCTTTGGAGCATAAATACTGAATTTTAGCCTTTGGTCGGCCATCACCTGAACAGACTTAAGCGTATCGTTGGGCGTGGGGGTTCTTGGCGGCATTTGAGAATAAACCGAATATACCGAACCGAAAACAAGCGAAAGAGTAAGAAGATTTTTCATTTTAGACAGATTGAATAGTTTGTATATTTCCTAGTAAAATTAATCAAAAAACAAATCTCCAAATGGTCAAAAACCCACCATAACTATGCAGAATCAATCAGAAAACCCTTCGGCAAGATTTTGCTGAAAACCTTTAAGAAATTTTGAATAAACTAATTCCTGCTGGTGATGAATCCAATTATCAAACTCTTTATTTTCTGTCGAACACGACTATTTTGTATCAATCCCTTTTTAAGCAAAAATGATTCTTACCAAAAAACTAAATCACCGTATTTCGCAAAATTCCGATTCCCTCAATTTCAAGTTCTACTACATCACCTGGCTCAAGTGGTTTATGAACCGTAAAATTATTTTCAATCAAACTCCCCCAACCTACTGTTCCAGAGCCCAATATATCGCCTGGCATCATGTTCACGCCATTTTCGGAGGCTCTTTCTAGCATTTGGCCAAATGAATGATGTACGGTTTTATAGTTTCCCTCACATATAGTTACACCGTTGATTCTCGAAGTCATTTTTAGATCGAATCTGGTATCTTGCTCACTCGGAACTTTCAAAGGAGCTTCAAAATAACTCTCAGAAAAAGGCACCTCGTATTGTTCAAATTCGTCGGCGGTGACTATACACGGGCCAAAGGCATTTGCAAAGTCTTTACCTTTGTGTGGTCCGAGAGGTATGGTCATTTCTACTTTCTGGGTGGCTCTGGCGGTCCAGTCGTTGAAAACAGTATAACCAAAAATGAAATCCTTGGCCTCTTCTTTCTTAATGTCAGAGCCTTTCTTACCAATAATACAGGCTATTTCCAATTCTATGTCGAGCCTGGTTTCGTTGGCGGGTCTTTTGATTTCGTCGTTTGGCCCAAAAACATTGTGGTGATTGGTAAAATAAAAAATCGGCATTTCGTACCAAGCCTCACCAACCGAATGTCCAAACGAACGCGAGGCGTTCAGCATGTGCATCTCGAAACCTATATAATCTCTGATGCTCCGAGGGTTTGGCAGCGGGGCCAAAAGCCTGACTTCTTCCAAAGTATAATGCGGCTCTACATCTCCAAGCGACTTGATTATCTCGAAATATTTCTCGTGATGGTCTATAAATGTAAGCATATCGGTCGGCAGTTTTTCACTCGCCAAACGCATATCTACCACACTTTGACCTTTCAACCAGCCAATACGGCTTTCCTGATCTTTATTTAAGAATGTTACGAGTTTCATAGCCCCTAAATCCCCGATGGGGACTTTTTTAGTTAAGTTAAATTATTTATCATTCGAAGTTAAACACCTAATATATTCCCCCATTGGGGGCTAGGGGGCTTAAATCTCCGCCGTCAAAGCCATTCCTGTCTTGCCCATGAGCATACCCATGTTTGCTCCTTCTGGTAAGGGTTGGTCGTTGTATTCGAGTAATTCCCATGTACCCAAGGTCTCCGAAACGTCCACTACCATTTTACATCTCTCATACCTTCGATTCATATAGTTTTCAAAAACTTCAGCCACTTCGGCATCTTTTTGAAGTTCCTCTATCAATACCACGGCGTCTTCAATGGCCAAAGCCGCACCCGAACCCAGCTGTGGAATAGTGGTGTGTGCTGCATCTCCCAAAACAACCACACGGTTTTTATACCAAGGAGCCGGCATTTTGAGGGTTTCGAGGACCCTATAATTGACCAATTTAGCATCTGTTACTTGCGGAATCAATCCTTGAATCAGTGGTATTGGATAGGCCGACATATAGGATTTCAGCTTTTCAACCAGCTGGTCTTCAGGAATATGTGGATTTTCGCCTTCGGCAGAGTTCAAGAAAATATAACACGAATCGGCTGTCATCGGAATTACGCCCATTTTGTGCTTCTTATTAAAGAAAATATAGCCTGTATCCAGATCTGCTGGGCGTTTGAAGGCATATCGCCAAACTGAGAGACCCACATAAGCAGTTTTGAATTCGCCAAAAATAAGTTTTCTGACTTTGGAATTGACACCATCGGCGGCAATTACAATATCATAACTACCTACTGTGCCATCGGTAAACGTCACGTTTACTACATCAGGCTGATTGTCAATAGTTTCAACCGAAACACCCATACGATATTTCAAACCCACTTTTTGAGCCTCCTCAAAAAGTACGTCGTGCAAAATTTTCCTGGAAATGCCATTGTGGCTCGGGAAACGACCAATTGGTGGTGTTCCTGCTTCGCCAATCTGAACACCATGAGGCAAGCAAAGTTTCACTTTCCCATAAGGTGAACCGCGACGCATGGCTTCATCGGCTACTCCGATAGCATCTAAAGCTCTCAGGGCGTTGGCTTGCTGAATAATACCTACACCATAAACATTGAATTCGGAATGAATTTCGACTACGTCTACCTCAAATCCAGCTTTTTTTAAACCTATGGCTGCCGACTGCCCGCCAATACCCGCTCCAACAATTAAGATTTTTTTTACGTTACTCATTATATTTAGGGTTGAAAATTTAATGGGTTAAGCTTTTATTTTTTCTGCAATCCAATCATACATTTCCAAAGTTGGCATAAAATCATCGACCTGACAATGCTGAGCACCACTTTCGCCTGACGGCACAATCTTCATTTTATGCTCGCAGGTAAGATGCTTTTGCAGGTTTATGGCATGCTCCACAAAGTTCTGCTTGTCGTCTCCTCCGTGCATTATAAAAGTGGGCATTGAGATTTGCTCAGCAACACCATTTTCAAGGGTAAAGCCCTTTAACTTCTCCAAAACTTCCTCATAACTGTTGGCATCCAAAATGTGCATCACAATTTCGGCCAAAGGATGTTTTTCTGTTCGGCCAGCCCACACTGCGTAATAAGACCACACGGCTCCATAAACCATACAAACCTTAAAACGCGGCTCAAATGCTGCACAACGTGCGGCCATGTATCCACCCATAGAGACACCCGCTATCCCAATTCGGGTTGTATCCACTTCATCCTTTAGATTTGCCACAACATACTCATATACAGCTGTTCCGGCCACGTTATAATCATAACGTGAGTGGATATGATTTAAACGCAAAGCAGCTCCTTGACCTGGCCCGTCCACGGCTAAAAGAGCGATTCCTCTTTCGTTGAGATGGTTTCCTATTCCAAAATACAGCTCCTCTGCAAGACTGTCGAGTCCGCCGAACATGACCATCACCGGCGGATTTTTCACACCAGCTGGTTTGAACAAATAAGCAGGTAAGAAAGAATTTTCGAATGGTACTTCTATTTGAAGTGGTTTTTCATCGAAATATTTAATAGCTCTGATGAAAGCTTCCCTTGCCTTAGTATAAGTATCGAGCTTCCTGCTGTCCTTCAGATTCATGAAAAACTCGGCAGTCCGTAAATAATTAAATGCTCTCAAATAGGTGCGTCGTGCGGAAACCGGAGCATTTTTTGATTCAAAATCTTCGGCCCAAGCAAAAACTTGGTTGCCTTTTTCGAGCCATGCCAGATTGAAACTCTCCCGATTTTCAGGATCTATTTTTTGAGCTACTTCTATAATTTCGGCAAACTCACCACCCCCATAATGGGCTTGGCTTAATGCTCTGTTTACTTGATATGAGGGCATGTACTGCCCGGGATAAAAATGCCACATAATAGCCCCCATGCCCCCAAAGGGGGTTTCAACTTAGGGTTAGTTGGGTTAAATATTTAAAATATAATCCGCAATATTGAAAAAAAAGTCTCAGTTTGTATTCCCCCTTTGGGGACGGTCCGCCGCAGCGGTTAGGGGGCTTAAACATCCGCCGGCTTCACAGTTCCGTCTTCTGAAAGACCCAGTTTTTTACCTTTTCCCATTTCTGCAAATGGATTGGCACTGCCCCAGGCGTCGTTCGGATTATCCTTTAGATAATGAACATCGAGGTGGTCTGGTGCAAAGACCAATCTGGCACAAGCATAGTATTCAAACAATATCCCACTGCCTGGATCGATGATGTAAATAAAGAATCCCTCGTCGGCCTTGTGACGAGTTGGGGCACCCATTACACTCTTGTATCCTTTCTCTATAAAATAATCCAGAGCTAGTAACACTTCCTCTCGGCTGTCAACATTCCAACAAATGTGATTCAATACACCTTCGTTTTCTCCGATATTTGGGTCGGTAAACACCGCAATATCGTGCGACAAATTGCCAATGGTATGTAAGCCTCCGATTGGGGGCATATCATCTGATATTCTTATTTCGTCTGGATTTTTAAAGCCCATATTTTTCCAGAATTCCTTCTCTGCGGCATATTTGCCCTTGGCTACCATATAAGTTACGTGGTCAAACCTACGTGGATTGGCACCTTTTAAGCGATTGCTGGCATAGCGATCGGCGTAAACACTGCCTCTTTCGCCTTGTTCACGAAGCCACACAACATCCCAAAATACCTCGTGCGTATGACCGTCTGGTGATTGGAAACGATATGCCTTTCCATGGCCCAGGTCACCCTCTACCCAACCACGGCCTGCACCTATATTTTCAAGATAAGTTACACATTCTTCTAAAGCCTCTGGGCTGTCGGCACGCCAACCAATATGGCCTAAACCAGACTCTTCGCTTTGCGTAAGTTTTAAAGTATGGTGAAAATAATCGCCCCAGGCTCTTAGATAGACCGAGTTTGCTTCACGTCCGGTTTCGTCCATTCCTACAACATCCCTAAAAAATTCTACTGACTTACCAAGGTCTTTTGTTAAAACCTCCACGTGAGCCATTTGGGAAAGGAAATGAGGATTCTTTGCCATATTATATCTTTTTTTGTAAAATGCTTTTATTTAATAGTACAAAACTAACATCTGCACCAAAAATTAATTAATCGTTTTTAATCCAATAATATTCATTATCAATCAAAAAATTGACTAGACTTACACTATTCTATTCTTTTTCATTCAAATATTACCCAATACTTTTTCTATGCAAAAGCACCACCATCAACAGCCATACAATGCCCAGTAATAAAACTTGATTGCTCAGAACACAGCCAAAGGGCTACGTCAGCAACTTCAGAGGGTTGCCCCATCCGTTTCATGCGTTGGTGATTTTTGGCCTGCTCCAATGCCTCGGGATTTTCTGCCAAGTTTCTCCGTCCGTGCATAATCATTGGCGTTTCTATGGCCGTTGGGCAGATGGCATTTATTCGGATATTTTTGGTAGCATATTCTATTGCTGCAGATTTTACAAGACCATTTACACCGTGTTTTGAGGCAGCATAAGAAGAGTTATCGGGCTGTCCGACCAATCCTGCTGCAGAGGAAACACAAACGATATTGCCACCACCTTGCTTCATCATTTGCTCCAATTGTAATTTTACGCAATAATAAGTTCCGATGAGGTTTATTTGGATCTGATTGAGCCAATCTTCCTCAGGATACTCATGAACCGGAAGAGAAAGTTTTCCTGCAATACCTGCACTGTTTACTGCACAATCAATTCTACCGAAAGTATCAACAGTTGTTTTTATTAAATTTACTACGTCGGCTCTTTCGCCGATATTGCATTTCAGCCCCCTAACCCCTGAAGCGGGAATTCCAAGCTCTTGGATTATTGAAATCGTTTCGGACAAATCACCTATATCGGCTAACACAACTTTTGCACCTTCTTCAGCAAAAGCAATAGCTGTTGCACGTCCAATTCCTGATGCTGCACCTGTCACTAGGCAGACTTTATTTTCAAATCTTTTCATTTTCGGTTATTTGTTATTGGTGTACTGGTTACTGGTGGATTGGTTATTGGTGGACTGGTTATTGGGGAATGGGTTATTCGGGAGCTTGATATTTATGGCACAACTATTTCAAACAAACCAGTAACTGATCAACTAATATCCAGTCGCTAATTCCCATCACTAATGGTAGTTCCGCCATCCACAATGATATTTTGACCCGTGATAAATCCTCCGGCTTTCGAGGCTAGCATCACCGCCACGCCGGCAATCTCCTCTACTTCTCCTACTCTTCGCAGTGGAGTTTGAGACAATCGCTTTGCCATAAATGTCTCATTTTTCATTAAAGATTCAGAAAAAGGAGTGTTAATCACTCCTGGCGAAATAGTGTTTACTCTGATATTATCTGGACCAAATTCTACAGCGAGGTTTCGAGCCATTTCTATTAAACCAGCTTTTGAAATGCCATAAAGTCCGAGATTCTTGTTTCCTCGCACTCCGGCAATACTTGCCAAGTAGATAATTACACCATCTTTTTGGGCTTGCATTTTCGGAATTACGAGTTGCGAAATATGGATCGCAGCTTGAATATTTAAGTTCATGGTATTTTCGAAAGAATCTGAACTGATTTCCAAAAAACCTCCCACAGGAGCCATTCCAATACAATTTACCAGAATATCTATTTTTGAGTATTTAGAAAAACAAGCTTCTATCAATTGATCAATTTCGGCCTTTTGAGACATGTCGCAAGCAATTGTCTGTACCTCTACTCCCATATTTTGAAATTCTATTTGGGTGTTTTCAAGTTCTTGAATATCAAAACTAGAAATTATGACCTCTGCACCATGTTGTGCCAAAGCCATGGCAATAGCCTTACCCATGCCTGAACTTGAGCCTGTTACTAATGCCGTCTTATCTGTTAAATCAAATAGCCCCCCTGCCCCCGAAGGGAGAGCTTCTGATTTTGCGATGATTTTATTTATTTTTCTCATTTTGTAATGTCCCCCCTTTGGGGGTTAGGGGGCAACATCCTCAAAAGCTTTTCCGTTTACTTCAAAAGGTTTCGCTTCTGTAAGTACAAATACGATCCTACAAATTTCTGTTTCACTTGGATTTCGCCATTTGTGTATGGTGCCACGCTGTACAATTATTCCACCTTCTCCCACGGTTTTCAGAACTTTATCTTCCAGTTCTAACTCAATATTTCCGCTCATAACGATGCCGTAATCTATACTCGAAGTTCGGTGCATTGGTGAGCTTGCACCGGGCAACATATCTACTACTCTAATCACTGAGCCACCTTTGAGTGTTGTTCCAGCATCTCTAAGACGACCGTCAGCATCATCATTACAATCGGCTGGAACCGTAGCTGTTGTCCAAATGGTAGCCATGGCAGCATCTCCAGATGGAATCACCAGGGTTTCAAACTCTTCATCAGCAGAAAATATGGCTTTCCCATCATCCGTATGGCCAGTTACGACTCTCCTTATAGAATTTGCCATGGTTTACTTTTTAAACTTTAACACTCTTGCGTCTTTGATAACCCCTTTCCAGTTCATTCCGAAGCCAAAATCATACGAATTGCCTTCACTATCCTTATGGCATTTTAGGTCAAAAGGCACATCTTCAGCTTGTTTTTCAACTGTAACCATATCGGCTGGCATTTGCATAGGAAGCAAGGCCGATGGCTCCGATTTTCCTGCCAAAGTCTCTATAATGGCTTGGTCTTGCACACCAAAACTCAATAATATGGCCGAGGCATGTGGCTCAATTTCAGAAAATACCATCGGATTAGACGTATTTATAGATACAACCAGAGGTTTTCCTTTCATTTTGGCTTTGGTAGCCTCCACCAGTTTGGCGTCCGTGATGTTTGGTGTTTTGGCGGTTTTACCTTTATAACTTCTGTTAGTAAAATTCTCTAATGCATCGCCACCCGCAATGCTCGTCTCACGAGCCTCTGTTGCGGTGTAATCACTGTATTGCAGACTTATCGGAATATACCCATTTCCTCCATTTTTAATATCTTCTTTGTCATACCCAATACTAGCACTCGGATTTTCGATAAAAACCAAAGCAAAATCAGCCTCATCTGCATTTTCTGTAACATTATAATACTTCTTGACGATATCCATATTTAGAGGATAATCTTCAGATGCTGGGGTTTCCATACCCAAGAAATTACGACTGGCCGGAACAAATCGTTTTGGTACATAAACTGTCTTTTTCACTGCCAATGGCAATACTTTTGATTGGTTTTTGAGCATTACTATAGCTTTCAACTGTGCCTCATAACCTATCTTCATGAATTCCGGCTTGCCCACAGTATTTTTGGTTTCTTGACTATCCAGGTAAGGATTCTCAAAAACACCTACTCTGAAAATATTCTTCAACAATCTTACGGCAGACTCTTCCATACGAGCCCTCATTTTAGATTCACCATGCTCTGCAACGCCCATATTATAAGCCTCTATAACTGGTTTTATGTCATTGTTGCCACCATACTGGTCCACGCCAGCCATTAGGGCTTTGTAATGCAACTCGTTTAGTGTGAGTTTTTCCAACCCCCAAGGCTTGCCGTCTATAAATGAGTCCATTTGGCGGTGTAATGACACCACTCCCCAGTCAGTACAAACCACACCGTCATATTTGTATTTGGTACGGAGCAAATCCGTCAATAGATATTTGTTATAATTGTTGGCTACATTTTCATGATTCTTAGGGTCTTGATTCCAAGAAATGGTGTAATAGGGCATAATGGCCGAAGCCATTTTGGTCTGACCCTTTAGCTTAAATGCTCCTTGCGTAAAAGGAATCAAATGAGCATTAAAATTATTACCAGGATATACACCAAATTTACCAATAGCGTAGTGAGCATCACGGCCTGCTTCGCCTGTTCCGCCCCCAGGCCAATGTTTCACCATGGCATTTACACTTTTGTTTCCCCAGATATTTGACTGAAAACCATCACAATAGGCCTGAGCCATAGCTGCAGAAAGACTTGGACTTTCTCCAAAAGTACCGTTGAATCTTGCCCAGCGAGGCTCAGTGGCAATGTCGACCTGTGGTGACAAAGCCGTGGTGATGCCTAAAGCACGATATTCCTTTGCGGCTACTTCGCCGAATTTCTGTATCAAGGCCGGGTCAAAACTCGCAGCCATACCCAGTGAGCTAGGCCACATGGAGATTTCGCCACCAGAGGCTGCATCATATTCAGCTTTGGCTCTGGTACCATGTCTCGGGTCGGTGCTGTTATTGGCAGGAATTCCAAACCCTACACTTTCACAAAAAGCCTGAAGTTTATTGTTCCATTTGGCAGCAATCTCCGGTGTTTGAACGGTCGTAATGAGTACATGACGCAAGTTGTCATCTACCAAAAACTTCTTTTGCTGATCCGTCAAATCACTAGGATCGGTCTCTCCAGCTTTGAAGGGCTTTCCACCATAAGTTCCTGCAAAATATCCACCTGGCCTAGCGGGAATTGATTGATGTGAAGAGTACAACATTAGACCAGCTATTTCTTTGAGACTCAATTTAGAAGCCAAGTCTTTGGCTCTTAGGTCGGCAGGAATTCTCCAATCCTCAAATTTATCTAGGCTACCATTTTTGTTCAAATCCTTGAAGGCCAAACCATTTACAGTGATTATTTTGACGCCCGAATTGGGTGAATAACCCAATTTTTGACCGTTGGGATTTGAAACAATCTTGAAATCGCCTTTGTCAGTTTCTACCCATTTATTTTGTGCCGAAACAGCTCCAATTAGGAGAATTTGGCAAACTAGGAATATGCTTTTTTTCATAATATTTATGTTAAAGTTTCATTTCTTTTAATTCAGAATCGATTCGGAGTTTGCCTTGGGTGGCGGCTTGTACTTGTTCTTTTGTGATGCCCGGGGCTAATTCTAATAGATTAAACCCTTTGCCATCTGGAAGAACCTCTATTACGCACAGCTCAGTAACTATTTTTTTGACACACTGTAGACCAGTAATGGGCAGGGTGCATTTTGCAAGTAGTTTTGATTTTCCATCTTTCGAAACATGCTGCATAGCTACGATTATATTCTTGGCCGAGGCCACCAAATCCATGGCTCCGCCCATTCCTTTCACCATTTTACCTGGAATTTTCCAATTGGCAATATCTCCATTTTCAGACACCTCCATGGCTCCAAGAATAGTCAAATCAACATGCTCACCACGAATCATGGCGAAACTTTCCGCAGAATCAAAAAGTGCCGAACCTGCCTGCATGGTCACAGTTTGCTTGCCAGCGTTTATCAAATCAGCATCGACATTTTCTTCTGTAGGAAATGGCCCTATCCCAAGCAAACCATTTTCTGATTGCAGCATTACATTTATTTCTTTGGGGATATAGTTGGCTACCAAAGTTGGGATGCCTATGCCGAGGTTTACGTATGAATTGTTTTTAATTTCCTGAGAAATACGTTTGGCAATTCCGTACTTTGTCAATCCATTTCCATAATCAAACAATATTTCTTCTTTTTCGCTTCGCGAAAGGGTTGTCCTTTGCTCAATCCTTTTTTGATAATTTTCTCCTTGAAAAATCCTTTG
This sequence comes from Leadbetterella sp., assembly GCA_035299025.1. Taxonomy (GTDB): domain Bacteria; phylum Bacteroidota; class Bacteroidia; order Cytophagales; family Spirosomataceae; genus Leadbetterella. Next base: position 87,699 of record DATGXK010000006.1, on the reverse strand, counting down.
AACATATATTCCGGGTACATGAATTTCATTTGGATTTAATTCACCGGTCTCTACCAGTTCTTCGACTTCGGCAATGCAGATTTTACCAGCGGCAGCCATCATTGGACTAAAGTTTCGAGCTGTGCCTTTGAATACTAAATTACCAGATTTATCACCTTTCCAAGCTTTGATAATTGAAAAATCGGCTCTGAGCCAAGCTTCTTTTAGATATTTTTTACCATCAAACTCTTCAACTTGTTTTCCTTGGGCCACTTCCGTACCTACTCCCGCTGGTGTAAAAAATGCTGGAATTCCGGCCCCACCAGCTCTGATTCTTTCGGCCAATGTACCTTGCGGAATCAACTCAACCTCTAACTCACCCGATAGCAATTGCCTCTCAAACTCCTTATTCTCACCTACATAAGATGAAATCATCTTTTTTACCTGTCTGTTTTGAAGCATCAAGCCTATTCCGAAGTCATCCACACCAGCATTGTTTGAAATACAAGTTAGATTTTTCACTCCTTTTTCTACCAAAGATTGAATACAGTTTTCAGGAATTCCACAAAGTCCGAAGCCTCCCAACATTAGAACTGCCCCCTCATTAATATCGGCAATAGCCTCTAGACTATTCTTAACACATTTAGAAATCATGAATACAGCGTTTTTTTGAACAAAATAAACAAAAAAGATAAAAATTCAAAGACAAAAATAGTATGAAGATTACCGAATATATTAGTCATAAATCTTCCAATTATATTCAAAATCAATCATTAACTTGTTTTTCAAAAAAAGCACATAACTGAGTAAGTAAAGGGTAAAAAAAAGCAAAAGGCGGAAATGCCGCCTTTTGCTACAAATTGCTCAATTAATGAGCGTTAAGTGATCCAATTTGGTTTTCTTTTAGCGTATTTTTATATTCATCATTTGAGATTCAAAAATGAATCACGCAGATTATTTCAAAACATGAATCTTCACCTCGCCAATCATTCCCGAAGGCAATAGCGGCGAGTTTGCACGATAAAACGGCATCGTGGTAAACGTAGTTTTTACTTTTACATCGGGTTGAGCATCGCCAATCAGGCGGTTTACCCAAGTGTTTGTTACTTTCACTTGGATGTTGTTTTCGCCTGCCTTAATGGCTTCTGAAATGTCAAGTTTAAATGGTTTTTTCCAAACTGTTCCTACGTTTTTACCATTTACGATTACCTCTGCAATATTTTTTACATCGCCCAAGTCGATTTCATATTTAGCTACTTTATCAACAGAAGCTACTTTTAGCATATTTTCATAAGTGGCTGTTCCTGAGAAATACTTAACGTCAGCATCAGTATTATCTGTCCAAGAAGTCAAAACATTGAATGTTACGTTTTTATCATTGAAACTTACTTTCCACGGAGTCGAGATTTGTGTTAAAACCGTTTCTTTTTTTGGAGAAATTGCCACACTACTTGCCGTTGTTTTATCTTTGAAAACAACGAAATAAGCATCCCAAGGGTCAAATTTCAATGGCACAATCGTTCTGCCATCTTTTATTTGGTAACTCAATTTTTCGGTTTTTCCAGTTTGGGCATTCCACAATTCTGGTACTTTTCCCGAAACCCTGAAACTCACTTCAGCATCAGTTGGGTTTTCGCTTCTGTTATTTAACCAATAGATAGCCCCCATGCCCCCAGTGGGGGTATTTATTTCTCTGTGCCTAAATAAGATTTTATTTTTTGCATTTGAAATCATTACGTCGGGTTTTAAATTGGTTTTATCAAACGTCGTAACATTTGATTTTGCCCAAATTTCATCAGCCAATTTCTTAACTTCGGCATCGTTATCAGCCAAACTTGGTGATTTTTCGGGCTTTGCTCCTATTACCTTTATACCTGCATCAACCAATGTTTTGATTCGCTTCAAAACCGATAGGGTCATCAATTTGGTTGATTCGTCCAACATCAATACATTATATGAATTACCTGATTTGGCAATTAATTTGCCATTTTGTGGCTGGATAGCATTCAATAATGCCGATGAATTAACAAAATCAAACTCAAATCCTGCGGGAATGTTTGGCAATTTCTCACGACAAACCAACGTAATATTGGTATTTTCGCCATACAAATAAAGAATATCGGCTACGTTTTTGCCTTGTTGAAGCATATAGCTGCTTCTGCCCAAATAACTCATCCAAGCGGTTGCACCTGCCTCTGCCCAAGTTTCTTGACGAGTAAAATACTGACCGAATGGCCCAAGTGAAAAGCCTGGTTTTTTATCATCAAGCGGTTGGTGAACGGAGGTATGAATCACGAAGCGATTAAGTCCCGAAGCAAATTCTAAATCGGCTGTGCGTTTGAGTTTTTCGGGAGTCCACGAAAAAGCATTTTGAATAGCCGTCATTGATTCGGCTGCTACAATATTTTGTCCGTAAATATTGGCTACCGATGCCGCCTCACGAATATCACCCTCGCTACGTACTTCCTCATCTGCACCACCTGCCAAACTTCCCGGAGTCCACATGGCCGACATCGGAATCTCAGCATTGCGTTTTACGTCCATTCCATCTGCCAGATAAATACGGCCATTTTCGTGCGACTCTGTGTAGCGTTTCATGCCTCTTTTATGCAATTCTTCGCCAATGACATCATAATGATTTTCGGCAATCATCTCACCGATTGTTTTTCTAAAATCCCACAAAAATTTCTCGCTGGCTTCCAAATTATTTATAATTCTGCCCGTAAGCACTGGAATCCACGCTTTAATATCATAGCCACGACGTTTTTGGAATTCGGCAGGAAAATGCTTAGACCAGTTCATGTGTCCTGCTTCGTAGCTATCCAACACCATGTATTGAAGCCCCTTCGCTCCCATCAAGCCACCTGTGGCATCTTTATACATATCTAAATATGTGTTGATATATCGGCGAACGGCTTCTTTATCCAATTTATCTACCTCCAAACCCGTAGCTTCTGGTGAAGCAGGGTGATTTTGACGACCTGTAAGTGAATAACCCAAACGAACAACCATCCAATTCCCCGTAGGAACATCCCATTCGAGGCTACCATCGGCATTCATTTTTCCCGTTAAATCTACCACATCTTGTGTAGGAATAGCTTCCACATTTTCAGCACCACTTAATTTCTCATCTTCTTTCCAAGCACTAAAACCCGCTTTGTCTTCTGCTTGGTCGATGCGAGAAGTATTGAAAAGTACAAATTCTGAAATATTTGTGCCTGCTGGCTTAGGAGTTTCAGTCATGCCCATCATTGCCGCAATTGGACTGATTGTGGCAGGAAGTGTTTCAAAACATATTCTCCAGTATTTGGCCGTTGTTACAGGAATTCCTGTCGTGATAAACGGTAAAGTGCTATTTGAAACCTTAGCAATAGTACGAAAAGTTACGCCATCATCGCTTACTTTTAGGCTACGATTGGTCGGCCCACCATTGAACTCTGCCAATTCGCCAGCTTCGCCCATTCCCAAACCGAACGCTTTGAATGTTTGAGGCGAATCGAACTCATATTGTACCCACATATCTTGCCCCACTTCCATGGGTGGTAAAAAGTGAGTTTTGTTGGCATCGTGGTCGAGTAATAGTTTCGTATCGAAATCTCCGCCACTTTTGCTCATTTTGGGCTTCAAATCCATCAAATGTTTTTCGTTGCTCGGAAGTTTGTAAGCTATCACGAAAGCGTCGGACGCATAATGCGGTCTTTCGCCCACGTAGCCTCCCATCACTCCGCCTGCATGAGTTTCAATATCGCCAAACTTACCAATGACATCGGGTAGTTTTGGCATTTGAATCGTTTGCTTTTTTCCGCCCGTTACCAAGGCTTCTGTCCAAACATATTTTTTCATGCCGTCTTCTGGCTTTACCCACGGGCCACCGGTTACACTCCAACCTGGTGAGCCAGCAATAGCCATTTCAAGGCCTTTTTTGTCGGCAAATTCGGCAGTGAATTTAAAGGCGTCTTTCCAGTCGGGTTGCATGAAAACCAATTTCTTTGGCACAACTACTGGCGTAAAAAGGTTCGCATCGAAATTCTGAAATCCTCCGATTCCGACACGACTCATCCATTCTAAATCTTTTTGGATACCTTCTTTCGAGATATTCCCGTTCATCCAATGCCACCAAACTCGTGGTTTTGCAGAACTGGGCGGAGTTTGAAACTGGGCTTTGTCTTGTGCATAGCTTCCCAAACTTACTATTATAAGTAAAGAGAGAAGAGATTTTGATTTTTTATTCATTTTTAATACAGTTTTTCTGATTTAAAATTTCGGAAAAGGTTATTTCGACAGGATTTATCTAAGGATTTGCTTTTAAAATTCAGCTCTACAATGAACATAAAACACTCTTTTACAGAAACTTAATACCTATTATAAGCTATAAAAAAAGGGCACGGTTCAAGTAGAAAAAGGTTTATAGAGCCTTCAAATAAAAAGTAACAAAGGCTCAATTAGTCGTTTTTTATATTGTTTAAGCTGATTTAGACAATCTCTAAAATTAGATTTTTTAAATTATAAATCTAAATAATACAATTTGTGTTGCTTAACTATCATGTACTGTACTGATTATTGTCTAAAAAAAAGACAAAAGAAAATTTTTCCAATATCATTTCAATCCTTTAGCCGGGATTTGTTAAATAAATGATATTTCCTAAACCTCTTTCTCCGTCAATTTCATCACGAAAAACAAACCTAAGATTGCCAGAACAGCAGAAACCCAAAGGAAGGCTGAAGGGTCGATTTTGTCAGAAAGTACTCCGGCCACTGCAGGTACAATAACACCACCTATAACCTCACCGACGGCAGTTATGAGACCAATGGCTTTCGCTTTCAAATGCACTGGCACGGCTTCGGAAGGAACCACGGCAGCCACCAAAGGAATACCACCCATCAAGAAATAAGTAAAAAACATAGCCGGTAAATGTAGTGCAGTACCTACCAAAAAATAAACCGCAAAGGGATACAAAGCCCCAACACAAAGAAAGATAAGCATTACTTTTTTCCTTCCAAATTTATCAGACAGAGCGGTAACAATTATGGATGAAACCAGGCCAGCTACACCTAATAAACCCATGGTTTTGCCCATTTCGTCGGTTGTCATTCCTTGACTTTGCACAAAATAGTTTGAAATAAACGGTAATGTCGAAAACCACCAGCCAAATACACAACAAGCTGCTCCTAGGCCATATTTTATGTTATTATATGCCAGCAACTCGGAAATATTTAAAGCCGATTTTTCCTTGGTATGAGCCACACTTTGGACGGTGGTTTTTCGAAGAAATTTCCAAGCCAGCAAACCCAATAATAAACCGGGCAAACCTGCAACCAAAAAAGCATTTCTCCAACCGATATTCTCCGCAATTTTAACCAATAAAACAGGAGCCAATATGGAACCAAAAAGTGCAGAGCCTACACCTTGTAAAATGCCTGCATTCAAGCCCATTCGGTTGGGTGAAGACTCTCTTTCGACAAAGTTTTGTGCTAATGGAATAACCGGACCTTCGGCAAAGCCCATCACCAAGCGTGCCAACAAGAGTGTAACAAATGACGTAGCCAAACCAGAACCAAACGAACAAACTGAGAACACAAAAACGGCAATAATGAAAACCATTTTCTTTTTATTGTTAGTTTCTGCCCAAGCTGTTGAGAAAAAACTCGAAAACGCCCATGCCAACGACAAAGCTCCGGCCAAAAGTCCGATTTGGGTATTGTTCAAATTTAAGTCTTTGGCTACATAGGGCATTAAAAAATTCAAAGCTAGTCTGTCAAAAAACAAACAGCCAAATGTCAGTGCCATCAGAAGCACTATTCCATTTTCATAGGTTAAAAATCCTTTTTTCATTTAATTTTAGGGTTTAAGGTATAATTCCAATCACTTCAAAACAAATCTCATTCGAGAAAGACTTTAAATCTCCATCTCCAAAAGTGCATAGCTCAATGCCTTTCCGTGAGTATCGATTGCCAATGAAGTGGTGACTCCACCTAAGAGTGCGTCTTGGCAAACAAACAAAAGCGACGAAATATTGGGCATTTCATAACGGACAATTTCCCCAGAAACGATGTCTTTCAAATGTTCTTTTACTTTCTCTACCGTAGCTTTTTCACAAAGCACTTCATAATCCTTTTCTTGATACGGAATTAGCGAAAGGGTTGAAATATTGCCTTTGTCACCAGCTCTACTGTGGGCTATTTGATGTAATTTCATTTCTAGGTTTTTCTTAAAAATAATCTACTTGGGCATTTATTTTTTCTCTATCCATCAATACCGATACTATTCCTATTACCTCGGTTTGGGTCTTTTTTACGCCACCTCCGCCGGCAGGCCCGTTGGTATACAAAGCCTCCACTTCTTCACCAACTACAGCCGCATACTCCAAGGTATCGGCTTGGGCAGCTACTCTTAATCTTACTTCATAGGGGTTTTCGGTGTGGCCAAAATTGCCTCTATGGATAGACGAAACTCCGGAATAATCTATTCTTATGTCTCTAAATATACCCGAGAGACGTTTTTGGATAATTCCACCCGCCAATTGAGCTCTTTGAAAAGCTCCATGGCCTGCGTAAGAAATTTCCCCTTCACCCAGGTAAAATGCCTTATAACCCACACTTGTTTTGAGAAACTTAGGTTTTGGTTTTCCACTTCCTCCCTTAACAGAAACCTGATTATGACCCAAATCTTCAAGTACAACCGTAGTAAAGTCGGCCACGACATCAGGAGTTAGATACTCGAAAGGATTAATGACCTCATAAAGCAGTTGCTCTTTGACCGTTGCCAAATTTATGACTCCACCAGTGCTTTCCACTTTGGAGATTACGGCACTACCATCGGCAGCTATTTCGGCTATTGGATGGCCCAATATATCCAAACCAGACACCATTTTTCGATCATTATCAGCAAAATATCCGCCTGTAATTTGGCCAGCACATTCTAGCAAATGCCCTACTACTGTTCCTTGCCCTAGAAGATGATTATCATCCAAAGCCCAGCCAAATTCATGAATCATAGGAGCTAAAAAAAGTGATGGGTCGGCCACTCTGCCGGTGATAATAATCTGGGCTTGGTTATTTAATGCACTAAGAATACCCTCCACGCCCATGTAAGCGTTTGCAGAAATAATTTCGCCAGACTCTGACAAGGGCTTTTGGGTTTCTATGGTAGCTTGTTCATAATCAATACTACCCAGTACATCGTCTCCCGAAACGGCGGCTATTTTTACACTCAAGCCTAACTCTTGGGCTATTTGTTGCACTTTTTTGGCACCAGAAATCGGGTTAGCCGCACCCATATTGGTTACCAATTTGATTTTATTCTTGACCAAAATAGGCAACAAGAGCCTAAGTCTTCTTTCTAAAAAAGGATCATAGCCAAGTTCAGGATTCTGTATTTTGCGTTTTTGAGCCAAAGCAATCGTTCTTTCTGCTAAACACTCCAATACCAAATAATCCAGCTGGCCATTCTCTGCCAAAACCACAGCTGGCTCTAGTCTATCTCCCGAAAAACCCGCTCCGCAGCCTATTCTTATCTTGGTTTTCATATGTGCAAAGAGCTGGTTAAAATTGCAAAAAGTGTCATTATCAAGGTAGTGCCCCAAGCCCAAAGAAAGGTATGCCGCTGGTGTTCACCCAAATCTACCTCAGCCAAACCAACCAACAAAAACGTGGAGGCGGTGAGTGGGCTTATTGGAAAACCAACTGTCATTTGGCCCAATAAGGCGGCTCTGCCAATTTCAAGTGGATTTATACCAAACTGCACGGCTGTTTCGCTCAAAATAGGCACCACGCCGAAATAATACGCATCGGGAGTAAAAAGCATACTTGCAGGCAAACTTGTGACAGCCGTAAGCATAGGTAACAGATTGGCATGATCTTGCGGAATAAATGTCACCAGACCAGATGCCATGGCCTCTATCATCTTGGAGCCAGTCAAAATTCCTGAGAAAATACCGGCGGCAAAAATCATACTTGAAACCAAAAAAATATTGGTTCCATGGCCTTTTAAAACCTTTTGCTGATCGGCAAGTTTGGGATAATTTATCAGCAAGGCCACCATGGCTGCGACCACAAAAAGTACAGGAGCCGGCACCCAGCCCTTCATTAAACTTAAGATTAAGGCGACGGTCAATATAGCGTTTAGAAAAATCAATTTAGGTCTTCGCAAGTGCTTTTGCTCTGTGCTCAGGTTTGCTTGGTGATTGTACTCAAAATCGATTATACCCAAGCGTTTTCTTTCTTTCTTGCCTAAATAATAAGCCACAAAAATCACCCAGCATATACCTCCAAATATGGCAGGTACATTGGGATTGAAAATATGAACTGCATCGGTTTTCAAAGTAGAAATAGCCCTAGCTGAGGTGCCAGACCAAGGTACCAAATGCAAAGGCCCAACCGACAGAGCCACTACTGTGGCCAAGACTAATCTACTGATATTGAGTTTTTTGTATATTGGTAAAAAAGCCGAAAGTACTATCATAAAAGTGGCAGTACCGTCGCCGTCGAGATGAACAATCATGGTGAGTATGGCTGTGCCCAAAACAACTTTCAGCGGATCTCCTTTGACGGTTTTTACAATAAATGCAACCACCGGATCGAAAAGACCAGCATCGAGCATGGTGGCAAAGTATAAAACGGCAAACATTAGCAAAATACCTGTAGGAGCCACCTGCTTGATACCATCTAGGGCGAATTTACCCAAATCCTGAAATCCAAAACCAGCCAACAACCCAAAAAATATTGGTGTGAGAACCAAGGCGGTCATGACAGACAATCGTTTGCTGATAATTAAAATCAAGAAAACTAAAATGGTACTAAAACCTAACCAAGCCAGCATATTACTTGAATTTAAGGTAATCGTTGAAAAAAGGAAGTACTTCGTTCAGTACGCGGCCATCCATACTCCATATTTTGTTGCCGTGGTCGCCAATATATTCTTCAGCAAAATGATTGATACCAAGGTTTTCAAGCCTCTGGCTCAGCATTCCAATCTGAATTGGAAACCTTGGTGAGTCATTACGTCCCCAATCGAGTTTAATGGCTGTCAGCTTTCTGAGATTATCGGCGTATTTGTCGACCATGTAGACGGGCATGTTCGCTTCCCATTTTTCGAGAACAGATTGATTTACAATCATTTTATCACCTTCATAACTAAACGGAAAGTCACAATAAAATGGCGGTTTGCTGGCATTTGGCGACCATGCTCGGGCAACAGCCACCAACACTTTGGGGTAATAAGTCTTCTTTAAATCTTCTTGAGTTTTTACATTTTGTACCTCTTTGTAGGAGTTACTGTTGGGACCAAACTCCTTTACCATGGCCAAAAGACCTGGACTCAAAGCATAAATACTGCTAAAAACTTCAGGGTTTTTCATACCGATTTTGAAGGCACCATAACCACCCATGGAGTGGCCGGCAATTCCTCTTGATTCTTTGGCGGCCAAGGTTCGAAAATTAGCGTCTATATAACTTACAAGCTCTTGGGCCTGAAAATCCTCCCAAAGGCCGGTGAGGCTAGAATTGCTGTAAAAACTACCCTCAAAAAGCGTGTAATGATCCGCCTGAACAAAAATAAACGGACGGATTTTCTGACGCGAAATACCTTGATCAAGAATAGCTTTCATCTGGGGCGAAATCTGGTCTTTGCCCATGAATCCGTGTAAATAATAGATTACTGGATACCTCTCTGCCGTATTCTCGTAATTGGGAGGTAAGTAAATTGAGATTTTCCGAACTGGATTTTCTCTGGCAATATTCTGTAGTTTTTTTGACTCTAGCGTTTGGGTGATTATAGTACCTTCAGGGGTTTGAGCAAAAGACTTTAACACCACTAATAAGGCAAATAAAAAAAAGAAGGTTTTGTTTTTCATGTAAATATTGTTACGAAAAAAAATGTTTTAAATTCCTTGTAATATAATATTTCTTTTGAAATTCATCCCAATTTATTTACATAAATTATTGAAATTATAACATCAAAATACTTTTATGAGACATTAGGCCTGTGGTTTTCTGTAACATGGAATTTACTACAACACTTGTCTCCACAAATTCAGTTAAAACTCACTTATAGCCTAAAATTGAACGAGTAATTCTTATACTATTTATAGCCCCTTATCTTATAGCCCCCTATCTTCTTGTATTATCTTCTGATACTTAATAATATCTGCATTGGCATGGGTTCTTATGTTTAAAAACCCACTTAAATTAACTCAAAACGATTGGTAGAGCCAGTTACCTATTCAAAATTGCCCCAACCTGACCAAATCACATAACCATTTATACTTGCCTCTTATTAATAAGCTTTTTATGAACACTCCATGTGGAGTTTGATATAATCGGCTATCATAATGTTGTTGATCTTGCCATAAACTTTAACATCTACTGCCACATGATCATTTGGGTTTTAGTAAAATAATATTTCAATCAGGCATATTCTAAAATAAAAGATGAAAAAAAGTATATAAAAACTAAGTTCACAATTTTCAAAGTTATAATAATGTAAAAAACACAATCGCCTGGAATTTATTTGTATTCCTTAGGCATCATGCCAGTTTTGCTTTTAAAAAAACGAGCAAAGTTGCTGGGTGTCTGGTTTCCCAACTTAATAGCAATTTCGGCAATATGTAGATTAGAATATTTGAGCAAAGACTTGGCCTCTAAAATCATCATCTCATTGAGCAAATCTTGAGACGACTTCATGGTTATATTTTTAACACATTTGTTTAAATGGTTGGGTGTTACATGTAGATAATCAGCGTAGTCGCTCACTTTTTGTTTTTGATAAATAAACTGGGAAAGTGCTTCCTTATAGCGTTGAACTAGGCTCGCAGCGGCATTTTTCTGAGGTTTGGAGTCAGTCACTGCATACAAAGAGGCCTCTTTGAGTAAAGCAAAAACGTAAAAAGCAATAAGCTCCAGCTGTCTATTTTCGGTCTCCTGGTCTAACATTTCCAATCTGTAAAAGATATTCAAAATTGGCTGAACAGCTTCTTCAGAAACAGACACGATAGGATTTGAAAGAAAATTCAAAAAATTGAACTTACTGAGGTGTTTATCCAAAGAATAATGCTTCAGAATATCGGTATCGAAATGCACAAAGAAGCCTTCGGCATCTTCGCTCATAAACTCATGAGAAGTGATTTGATATGGCGGCAAAAAGAAAAACTGCCCATGCCCAAATTCGTAATTGGCCAAGCCCTTGCTTCTGATAGATTTGCCCTTGGTGAGAAAAATCAAATCATAAACGGTTTTTCGATGTGGAGGAAGAGGAAATGATAGCTTGTCTCTATAGTTTTCTATACGATTGATATGAAAAAGATTGTGGTCCTTACTTAAATTAAACGGCCAGCTGACGCCATTGAAATGGAAAGAATCCATTCCGTTTGGCTCAATAACTGGTATGTTTATTTCTTTTTTCAATCTTAGTTATTGGTTGATTTGTTATTTGATAATTGGTTAAATTGCAACGTTAATATTATTATCTCGGTTAGCTTTTACTAAATCTCACAATACTATTTATTTCTTATTCAAAATCTAATAATTGTTTTAAGCCATCTTCCCTTGGCTTTTTTTAGTAAAAACACCTTTATCCACCTACCCGTGTACTAATAACCAATTAACAAATAACCAAAATAAGTTTATTCAAAAATAGCCACAGCTCTCGTCCAACCAGCACTTGCTTTTTCGATTTTTGCTGGAAAACAAGCCACTTTAAAACCAAAAGGTGGCAGTTGGTCTAGGTTAGCTAATTTCTCTATTTGGCAATATTCTTTCTCTATACCCACATAATGAGCTTGCCAAATTACGCCTTGTCTGGGATTGGCCTTATAGTCAGCCGCTTGGATATGGAGCGGAATATCCCATCCCCAACCATCAGTTCCCATCACTTTAATGCCTTGATCTATAAGCCAATGCGTGGCCTTGGCCGATGCTCCCACATGAATTTTTACAAATTCTTCATTGTGTAAGCGTTTATCAGCATCACACCGGATCAAAACAATATCAAAAGGCTTTAAAGTATAATTTATAGCTGCCAATTTCTCTATCAAATCTTCTGGCTCAAACATGTAGCCGTCTGGCTTATCCGTGAAATCCAAAACCACTCCGTCATGAAAAAACCAATCCAGGGGCATCTCGTCGATTGTGCGTGAAGGCTTTCCTTCACAAGTGGGGTAATAATGATAGGGAGCATCTATATGCGTTCCACAATGCGAAGTCACTGTAAGTGTCTCTCCAGCAGGGCCGTTGTCATTGATAAAACAGTCTGTCATACCTCCAAAAAGCCCGGCACCAATCTTCTTAGCACCTTCTTTGTGGTCTTCATACACGATTTTGGTCGGTAGTGGCTCTTTTATTTTCTCCGAAATAGTTACGGAAAGGTCTATTATTTTTGGCCCCCTAACCCCCGATGGGGGAACTTGATTTTGGCTTTCTTTATTTAGTGACATTTGATTTAGTTTTTATTTATTCTTTAGTTCCCCCATTGGAGGGCTGAGGGGGCTTTATTTCAAGAGCCTGCCTCCATCTACTGTAATAATATTTCCGGTCGAAAAAGTCAATTGAGTAGCCACCGCAAAGACGGCATTGGCTACATCTGATCCATTGGCAAATCGTTCAAGTGGCGTATTGTCCATTTGATTTTTCAGAAATGCAGGGTCAAAATTCTTTGTGTATTCGCCCTCAACGAAACCTGGAGAAACCGAAATCACCCTGATTTTCGGGGCCAATGCTCTGGCCAAAGACCTTGTCATGGAATCTACAGCCGCCTTCGATGCACAATAGGCCACGTTGGAGCCGATACCGTAAATACCTGCGATTGAAGAAATATTTACTACAGCAGCCGAATCTTCTTCGGACTTCATCAATAAATCTTTAAAAGCCCTCACCATAGCAAATCCTCCTCTAAAGTTGGTCTGCATTATTTTATCAATCCATTCGTCAGATAAAGCATCCAAATCTTCATGTTTTACCGGAGTTGTAATGCCTGCGTTGTTCACCAACACATCCAATTTGCCATATTTTTCCTGAACAAACTGTTTCAGGGCAGCTACTTTCTCAGGATTAGTAGTTGGTGCATGAAAAATACTGTGATTGCGAAATTGGTTATTCGTTACTGGTAGCTGATTTAACTCAGCCAATAATTTTTCGGCCTTTGCAGGGTTCGAGTTATAAGTTGCAATAACATCAAAACCATTCTCTGCAAATTTTCTGCAAATCGCCGAGCCAATTTCACCGGCACCACCTGTAACCAAAACTAGCCCCCTAACCCCCAAAGGGGGAACTGACAAGTTGTTATTTAATTCTTCAGTCATAATTATTATATTATTTAATAATCTATGTTAAACTCCCCCTTCGGGGGCTGGGGGGCCATACCGCCTCACCCGAATATCTGCTTGCTCTTTATGGCCAGCAAAATTCTCAATTTCGCATAACCTTGAGCAATATTCACCTATTAAAGCACTGGCTTCGGGCGTTCTGATTTCTTGATAGGTACATGTTTTCATAAATTTTCCTACCCAAAGGCCGCCTGTATATTTGGCCCCGTGTTTGGTTGGTAATGTGTGATTGGTGCCAATTACTTTGTCGCCATAAGCCACGTTGGTATATTGACCCAAGAAAAGCCCGCCGTAATTGGTCATTTTTTCTAAAAAATACCTTGGGTCGGCTGTCATGACCTGCACATGCTCGCTGGCAATCGCATCTGCCTCCGCTACCATTTCATCAACGGTATCAACCACAATCACCTGACCATAATCTCTCCATGAAACGCTAGCTATATCAGCAGTTGGAAGAGTTTTCAATTGCCTTTCCACTTCCAAAATAGTTTCTTGAGCTAGTTTTTCAGAGTTTGTCAATAAAATGGCAGGAGAAGTAGGGCCGTGTTCTGCTTGGCCAAGAAGGTCGGTTGCACATATTTCAGCATCACTGGTGTCATCAGCAATTACCAAAGTTTCGGTAGGGCCTGCCAACAAATCAATCCCTATTTTACCAAAAAGTTGTCTTTTAGCTTCGGCCACATAGGCATTTCCGGGGCCCACAATCATATCTACTGCATCTATGGTTTCGGTTCCGAGAGCCATGGCTGCTATGGCCTGTATACCACCCAAAAGATAGATTTCGTCGGCACCAGCCATGTGCATGGCCGCTACAGTGGCAGCTGGTATTTCTCCCTTTATGGGAGGAGTGCAAGCTATAACACGCTTTACACCAGCCACTTTGGCCGTAAGCACGCTCATGTGAGCAGAAGCAACCATGGGATATCTACCACCTGGCACATAACACCCTACACTGTTGACAGGTATATTTTTATGTCCCAAAAAAACTCCTGGAAGCGTCTCCACTTCTATATCTTTCAAGGCATCTTTTTGATGTTGAGCAAAATTTCGAATCTGTGTTTGGGCAAATTCAATGTCGGTGATGACCTGGGAAGGTAAACTGGCAATGATGTCAATAATCTGGCTTTTAGAAAGTTTAAAACTCTCTGGCGACCAATTGTCAAGTTTACGAGATATATCTCTCACAGCTTTATCGCCGCCTTCTTTTATTTCTGTTATAAAACCCTCAACAGTTTCTCTTACTTTTTTATCGTTCGACTCCGCCTCAAACAATGCAATGGCCGATTTTAAAATTCTTTTCATGTTATATTAAATTATAATGCATGGCCACCGGGGCCGTATTAAAATAAGGAGAAAGTATAGCTCTCCACTCTGTAAACAATGGTGAATTTCTAAATCCAACCGTGTGGTCTTCAAGGTTTTCCCAGCTTATGAATGCGATGAATCTTGTGGGAGTTTCCAGGCATTTTCGAAATTCTATGTTTACAAATCCCTTTGACTGGCTAATCACTTTTCGAGCCAAATGTGTGGCTTCTTCAAACAAATCTTCTTTTCCGGAGTAAATATCAAACTCCGCAATTTCTAGTATCATATTCCAATCTTTATTTAGGACAAAACCCATTAAATTTTGAACAAAATTAAGTCCAAAATCAATCATTTGTTAGTCAATAAAAAGCAAATAATATTCAATTTCAATCAATTCCAATAAAAACAAAGGCTATTAACCTATAATTAAATTCAAATAACATTTTTTGCTCAAAATTTAGAAAGAAACGAAATAGAAAGAAATTTTAGAATTAAGTGTCGTTTTCAGAGACCTATTTTATAATATTGCAAAAAAAAACCTTAACATGAAAAACTCTTTGGTCTTCATTTTTCTACTCATATCTTTCTTTATTTCAGCCCAAAAAACACCGGTTGCACCTGGCCTCGAATATGTATGTGAACTGAAAGTAAAGCTTAATCCACCCTATATAGTGGGCGAAACTCCGCATGGTTTAAGAAGAATTATCCCTATAATTGGCGGCACCGTAGATGGCCCGAAAATAAAAGGAGAAATACTCAATGGAGGTGCCGACTGGCAGATTGTTAGGAAAGATGGCGTGGCCGAGCTTGAAGCTCACTATCAAATGAAAACCGACGACGGCGTAACTATTTACATCAAAAACATTGGTATGAGAGTAGCTACACCTGAAGTAGCCGCGAGAATAGGGCGTGGAGAACAGGTGAGTCCATCAGAATATTATTTCAGGGCCGTACCGAAATTTGAAGCACCAGCTGGCAAATACGACTGGATGAACAATGCCATTTTTGTGTGTACCGGCGAACGCAACCCCGACAACGTGAGTATAAAAGTATGGAAGCTTTTATAAGTTTTGGCAAATTCTGATAACATAAAAATACCAACTGTAAAACCCTCAGAGTTTGACGATTACCTGTTTGCCAATTGGAAGGCTCCGGTCACAAGTTTGTACGAAAATTTCCATGTATCAAGAATAGAAGATTACAAAAACCATCTAAAGTTACCAACGCCACCACACCGCAGATCAGTTTACTTCTTGTTGTTTTTGACCAATGGCCACGTGGTGAGACGCAGAGATTTGACCAGATTTGAACTTACCAAAAATTCTTGCTTTTGCTTATCGGCCGACCAAATTACGAGTATTGACAGCGTGAGCGAAGATGCCGCTGGGTACTATATGCATTTTTTACCCGAAATCTTCAACCACCCCAATCTGAGGATAGAAACCACCAAAGATTTTCCAATATTTTCGCACCTCAACGAACCCCACTTCAAGATAAAGGAAATCGAAAAAATCACCAAAATTTTTGAGCTGCTCATTGAAGAACACTTGAAAGAAAACAACAGAATATTGCCGCTTTATCTGGTAACTCTTCTTTCTGAAATCAAAATTCATGCGGTGCCCTCAGAAACCGTAAAACAGGACGCTTCCACCATACTCACTCAAAAATACAAAAATGCACTTTCAGAGTTTATTTATTCAAAAAAGACTGTCTCGGAATACGCTGAGCATTTGGCTGTTACACCAAATCACCTCCTTAAATGTGTAAAAAACACAACAGGAAAAACTGCTCATGAACTCCTCGACGAAATGCGTATTCTTGAGTCTAAGGTACTTCTCAAACAAACTACAAAGAGTATTTCGGAAATAGCCGAAGCCATAGGTAAAGAGGATCCTTCTGACTTCTCTCGTTTCTTCAAATCAAAAACCGGCCAAACACCAAATCAATACAGAAACGCATAAAAAACAAAATCATTAATCCATATTGACGGCAAAATTGATTGTTATTGCACATAAATGCAAGTATTTTGCCTAACCACCATCAGCTTAGTTCTATTATTTTTGCACTATTCAAATATATTATTAGATATAATTGGAGTCAACCTGATACTTAAAACCAAAAAATTGGAATCAATAAAGCCTTCAAAAGTATATTCCTGGTATTTTCTTGGAATCTTGACCCTTGCCAATATCTCGTCTTTCATAGACAGGCAAATACTTGCACTCTTGGTAAAGCCAATAAAACGAGATTTGCACTTGTCCGATACCGAAATTAGTTTGTTGATGGGACTCAGCTTCGCTTTATTTTACACCCTATTCGGTATTTTTATCGGGCGATTAGCAGATACACGCAGCCGTAAAAAAATCATTATGGTTGGTATCTCTATCTGGTCAGTCATGACCAGCCTTTGTGCCGGAGTGGGCAACTACCTGCAGTTTTTTCTTGCTCGCATGGGTGTGGGAATTGGTGAATCGACACTTTCGCCATCGGCTTACTCGATGATTGCTGATTTATTCCCAAAAGAGCGTTTGGCCACAGCAACTAGTGTCTTTACGATGGGTGTTTTTTTAGGCTCAGGAATTGCCACCCTCATCGGCTCCGGTATAGTAGCCAACCTACCCACCGAAGGCTTAGTCAACATTCCTCTTTTGAGCGACATATTTCCTTGGCAATTGATTTTTTTATATGTTGGTTTACCGGGTCTAGCTATAGTTTTACTTATGACTGTCTTGAGAGAGCCCGCAAGAACTAATTCACTTCAGAAAAATGGTATTGATGCCAAACTAAGTCTATCAGAATCCATTTCTATCATTTTTACACACAAAAAAGCCTACTTATTGATTTGCTTTGCCATAGCTTGCCAGGCCATGATCAACTACGGCATGAATGCTTGGGTACCCACATTTATCAATCGAACTTACGGCTGGGAAGTCCCGAGAGCAGGTTTTTTCTTCGGTGTGGTAAGTTGTGGAGCAGCGATAGGTGGTGCTCTCTCTGGCGGAGCTTTGGCAGACAAATGGGTAAAAAGGGGCGTAACTGACGGAAGACTCAGAGTAGGAGTAGTTGGTATTTTTTTAGGACTTTTGGGCTTTATTGGACCCTTAATGACCAACCCACAAGCTGCCCTTCTTTGTATGGGCATTCCTATTTTTGGTTTAGCTATGCCTTTTGGAGCAGCCACAGCGGCAATTCAAGAAATCATGCCCAATCAGGTAAGAGCACAAGCATCCTCCATTCTATTATTTATCATCAATTTGATAGGTATGGGTCTTGGGCCATTGATTGTGGCGTATTTCACAGATTCGGTTTTTAAGGACGAGAGCATGATTCGATATTCGTTGATTGCGTTATTCTTAATTGGAGGTGTTTCGGGACTCATCATTTCTTTTTTATCCCTAAAACCTTACCGGGAGGCCATTAAAAATTAGACAAAAACAGCATTGATTAATCTAAAACTGTCTTTGCCTCAAAACTTATAATTTAGAAATAAACGAATTTAAAAACTTGGAAAATCTAATTATACATCAGGAGAACGAAATTCTATTTGTACGGATCAATCGACCAGAAAAAAGGAATGCCGTAAATGATGCTTTGATTTTAGGATTAGAGCGAGTATTCTCTAATATACCTGATGGTGTAAAATGTGCAGTGATTTCTGGTGAAGGTCAGCATTTCAGTGCCGGTTTGGACCTTTCTGAGCTCAAAGAAAGAGATATTATAGAAGGTTTGCAACATTCCAGAATGTGGCACCGAGCCTTGGAAAAAATTCAGTTTGGTACCGTGCCCGTAGTAGCCGTTTTACATGGTGCATGTGTGGGAGGCGGACTAGAAATAGCCTCTGCATGCCATATAAGAGTAGCCGAAAAAAGTACTTTCTATGCCTTGCCTGAGGGTCAGAGGGGGATTTTTGTGGGAGGTGGAGCTTCAGTCCGATTACCAAAGCTCATCGGAATGGCCCGCATGGCCGATATGATGTTTACAGGAAGGGTAATTTCAGCCGAAGAAGGCATGCCAATGGGTTTTTCGCAATATGTAACCGATGAAGGAAAAGGATTAGAAAAAGGAATAGAAATTGCAAAAAAAATAGCCCAAAATGCATCAACAACCAACTATGCATTGATGCACGTTTTACCGAGGATAGTAGATTCAGGGCAAACGGAAGGATTGATGATGGAATCGCTAATAGCCACTATTTCTTCGTCGTCGCCAGAAGCCAAAAAACGATTGAATGACTTTTTGGAAGGTAGAGCCAAGAAAGTTGGAGAATGAGTTGATTGATTCGATTTTAGATCGGGCGGCGTTCCGCTGACGATTGACGATTATAGATTGTAAATTAACGATTTTTTATTTTTCGAAAAAGGGTTAATAAGAACAATATCCCTGCGGTTAAGCGGAGCCGTAACTTATGGTTGAGCGGAGCCAAAACTTGGTGGTTGAGCGGTGCCGAAACCCAATACTGTGTTTAATATTTAAAAATTCTATATGTTAAAAAAAACAAAATTTGGACCTACCTCGACCACGAAAACCATTCGTGATGACGGCTCTATTTTGTTCAAACTTAACCAGCCCATTGAGCATTTTCCCGAAAAAATCACTGAAAAACTGATTTATTGGGCAGAAAAAACACCAAACAAAACTTTTATTGCCCGTAGAAACCATGTCAATGAATGGGAGGAATTTTCGTATTTGGAAACTTTGGAAAAAGTAAAATCAATTGCTCAATATCTTTTAAATCTAAATTTTTCGAAAGACGAAACCATCGTAATCTTATCAGAAAACAGCATTGAACATGCTTTTTTAGCTTTAGCAGCATTGCATGTTGGTATAACTTATACTCCTATATCACCACCTTATTCCTTAATTTCAAACGACTTTGGCAAACTCAAGCATTGTTTGGAACTAATGACCCCAAAATTAGTCTTTGCACAAAACGCCAAAAATTATGCAAATGCAATTGAATTAACGAAACAGTTATTTCCTAATATTCAAATAGTTACTGCCGAACAATCTACGGAGGTAGATTTTTCTGTCCTATTAAAAACGCCATACGACGAAAGCGTTGACCAGGCATTTTCGAAAGTTAAACCTGACACCGTTGCAAAGGTTTTATTTACATCAGGTTCAACCGGCTTACCTAAAGGTGTAATAAACACTCAAAAAATGTGGTGTGCTAATTTGCAGCAAATCACACAAGTTTTTCCTTTTATGCAGGAAGAACCGCCAGTATTTATTGACTGGCTGCCCTGGAATCATACTTTTGGGGGAAATCACAATTTCGGACTCACACTCTACAATGGCGGAACGCTATATCTTGATGAAGGAAAACCGACCGCCAAAGGAATAGAGAGCACTGTTCAAAATCTCAGAGAAATATCACCAACTGCCTATTTCAATGTGCCCAAAGGCTTTGAAATGCTGATTCCCTATTTTGAAACGGAACCCGAATTGAGAGATAAATTCTTTAAAAATCTAAATATTTTGTTTTACGCAGGAGCGAGTTTAGCCCAACCCGTTTGGAATAGATTAGAGGAATTGGCCATGGAAACCATAGGCGAAAAAATACCAATTATTACAGGCCTCGGTTGCACCGAATCGGGTCCTTCGGCCATGTTTGCCAGCTGGGGAGGTAGTTTTTCTGGGCTTTTAGGGGTGCCTGTGGCAGGAATGGAGGTGAAACTGGTACCGGATGGCGACAAAATGGAAGCCAGATACAAGGCTCCAAATGTAACACCCGGCTATTGGAGAAACGAGGAAGAAACAGTAAAAGCATTTGATGAAGAAAGCTATTACAAAACCGGTGATGCCGTAAAGTTTGTGGATGAAAATGACCCGAACAAAGGTTTGGTTTTTGATGGCAGAATTGCCGAGGATTTTAAGCTATCTACCAGTACTTGGGTAAATGTAGGTGTTTTGAAAGCCAGAATTATTTCAGCAGGCTCACCCATTGTGCAGGATGTGGTCATTGCTGGATTGGATAAAGAATATATCGGAGCAATTTTGTTTTTAAATGCAGATTCTTGTCGAAATTTGATTGGAGAAAATTTGGATAACAAAGAAGCCTATTTGCACGAAAAAGTATATCATTTTTTGGGAGAAATGCTCGAAAAGTTCAACGCACAATCGACTGGAAGTTCAACAAAAGTGGAAAGGATAATTATTGCGACAGAGCCCCCTTCGATAGATTTGGGAGAAATAACTGACAAGGGCTCATTAAATCAAAGGGCCGTTTTGAAACAAAGGGCCGCTTTAGTGGAGGAATTGTTTAGATAAGAGTATAATGGCACGCTGATAACGCTGATCTTCGAACGCTGATTGACACGGATTTTGTAATCAGTAAAAATCAGAGGTGTTTAAAGCCGCTTAATTAGCAAGCCACTAAAAAAGTGAAAATTTATAATAAATACAGCTAGGTTTTAAACAAAAAGGAAAATGATTATTTCTTTGGGTCTTAGCGGTAAAAATAAACTCATGAAAATACAAAATAAAACATTCTTAATAACAGGCGGAGCCTCTGGTTTGGGTTTGGCTACTGCCAAAATGATTATTGAAAATGGTGGAAATACTGTCCTTTTGGATGTAAACGCAGAAGCTGGCGAAATAGCAGAAAGAGAATTGGGCAAAAATGCCCTATTTGTCAAAACTGACGTTACCAGCGAAGCCGATGTTCAAAACGCGATTGATAAAGCCATTCACAACTTTGGAGGGATAAATGGCGTGGCCAATTGTGCTGGCATAGGCCCAGCAATGAGAGTTGTTGGTAAAAATGGTCCACATGCACTTGATTTCTTTTCTAAAGTAATCAATATCAACCTCATAGGCACTTTCAATGTATTACGATTAGCAACAAACATGATGCAAAACAATGAGCCTAATGAAGGTGGTGAAAGAGGCGTAATTATCAATACAGCGTCTGTGGCTGCATTTGATGGTCAAATTGGTCAGGCCGCATACTCAGCTTCAAAAGGGGGAATAGTAGCCATGACATTGCCGATTGCTAGAGAACTGGCCAGAATGGGAATAAGGGTGATGGCCATCGCCCCGGGTATATTTGAAACCCCTTTGTTGGCATCAATGCCCGATGATGTGAGAGAATCTCTAGGTAAACAAGTTCCATTTCCTCCAAGATTAGGCCAACCCGCCGAATACGCAAATCTCGTAAAACATATTATTGAAAATCAAATGCTCAATGGTGAAGTAATCAGACTCGACGGAGCCATAAGAATGGGAGCCAAATAAAATTAAACAACCTTGAAATATGAAAAAAATTATCGTTCTACTTTTAATGGTAAATGTAGTTTTTGCCCAAAAAATAGCAAAAATAGACTCGGGAGCAATAAATGGTGCTGCTTTCCGAATTGTTTTCCCTGAAAACTGGAAAGGAAAACTCGTGATGTATGCCCATGGATATGAGTTTATGGGGAGTCCTTTACAAAGTAAAAATCCGGAGTGGATTTCTAGAATGAAACCATTTACTGAAAGAGGATTTGCCGTAGCAGCTTCAGATTATCGCAACCAAGGTTTGGCATTGGTCCAAGGTGTAGATGATACTGAAGCACTTCGACAATATTTTGTAAATAAATATGGAAAGCCCGATTCCACATTCATGGCGGGTCATTCTATGGGTGGTGGCATCACCATTGCTACCATGGAAAATTTTGGTAAAAATTACGTCGGCGGCTTTCCTATGTGCCCATTGGCAGGCAGAATTTACCTCCAAACCAGAAAAGAGTTTGACCTGATAGCCGCATTCAATGCACTGTTTCCCGGATATATGCCCAGTTTAGGAGAAATATTAGATAAAAATCAATCCACCAAACCAGTCCCGATGAATGTTGCGTTTGGCAAAGCCATGAAAATCAAAAAAGAAATTTTCGCAAAAGACTCACTACTTGCCTCCGATATTGCAGACAGATTTGATCTGAAACCCGACGATTTGCCTTTTGCTCTGGCTTTTGGCGAAAATGTACTAAGAGACATAGCCATCAAAGGTGGCGGAAACCCTTACGACAATACGAATACACTTTATGGCGGATTCAGGGAAAATCTCCTGGTGAATCAAAAAGTGGAAAGATTGACAGCAACCATCTCCCAAGACAAACTTTTTGCACAATATGACCGAACTGGAAATATAGACAAACCGACTCTGGCTTTGCATACGGTTTATGATCAACTCATACCTGCCGAAATGGCCATAGTCAGATATGAAAATTTGATTCAAGAAAAAGGAAAACAGGATTATTTCACGGTAAAATACACGAATGGACAAGGGCACTGTAACTTTACAGAAACACAAACCGGACAAGCATTTGACGAACTTAGAGCCTGGGTAAAAACAGGTAAAAAAGCTCAGGCAGGATTCATAAAATAACAATCTTAAAAAAATATAACAGAATGAAAAACAACAATTTCAGAGCGGATCATGTGGGTAGTTTGTTAAGAACTCCCGAAGTAAAAGAAAACAGAGATAAGTGGAAAAATGGCCAAATTTCTGACGAAGAATTGAGAGAAATTGAGAATATTGGAATAACCGAAACGGTAAAAAAACTGGAGGCCACCGGCATGAAAGCCATTACCGACGGTGAATTCAGAAGAGACTATTTCCATCTTGATTTTCTCAAGGAGCTTGCAGGGGTAACTGTCACCGGAGGTGTAGGAGGTGGACAAGCCAAAGTTGCCTCAGATGGGTTTACCCCGCCAGTACTAAGTGTAACTGGTAAACTTAAACACCAGCATGATATCCAGGTGGCAGACTTTAATTTCTTAAAATCAATCGTTACGGCCACTCCAAAAGTGTCTATTCCCTCCCCTACCATGATCCATTTCCGTGGAGGTAGAAAATCTATCGATATCAATTCATATCCAGACATGGATGAGTTTTTCCATGATTTGTCAGTGGCTTACAAAGAAGAAATTGACCACCTTTACAAAGCTGGATTACGTTATTTGCAATTAGACGACACCAATTTGGCCTACCTTTGTGACCCAAAAATGCGTGCGGCAGCAGCCGAAAGAGGTGAAGACCCGAATGAATTGCCTAAAACCTATGCTGCTTTGATCAATTCTGTTATCGACGGAAGACCAGACGATTTAACAGTCGGAATTCACTTATGCAGAGGCAATTACCGCAGCACTTGGTTTGCCGAGGGAGGTTATGAGCCTGTTGCCGAAATTTTGTTCAACGAGATTAATGTGGACAGATACCTTTTGGAATATGACGATGAACGTTCCGGCGACTTTGCTCCCTTACGTTTTGTTCCGAAAAACAAAAAAGTTGTTTTGGGTATAATTTCCTCGAAAAAAAGAGAAATGGAGAACATTGATGACCTTTGCAAAAGAATAGACGAAGCTGCCCAATATATGCCATTGGAAAACATGTGTGTGAGTCCGCAATGTGGGTTTTCTAGCACACACCACGGCAATGATATGAGCCACGACGACCAATGGCGTAAAATGGAATTGGTAGTAAATACAGCCATAAAAGTGTGGGGCGAAAGTTGATTTTGTTTTTATGGGAACACAGATGACCGGTACGCCGGCCGCACAGATTTAACAGATGAACACAGATTTTTTTTTTTACTTTTAAAATACTATTAATAGATCAAAGTTAATTTCAGTGTAAATCAGTAAAATCCGTGTTAACTGTGTTCTAAAACGACCCTAAACAAACAATAAATGCAATTATATTCGAGAAGAAATATAGATTTCATATTGCACGAAGTGCTGAAAGTTGAAGAACTCTGCAAGGATGATTATTTTAAAAATCATTCGCAAGAGACCTTCGATTTGGTGCTTGATATGGCCGATGAAATCAGTCAAAAAACTTCATTACCTGCATTTGTAGATAGCGATAGAAATCAGCCGCAACTGATTGATGGTCAAGTGAGCGTTCATTCTGGCGTGCATACTTTCGTAAAAACCTATGCAGACGCCGGGATGATTTCAGCCACTTTTGATGAGAACTTTGATGGCCAACAATTGCCCAAAACGGTATATGCGGCCTCAGAATTCATCGGAATGAGTGCACACAATAGCTTTATGATGTTTACGGATTTGGCCAATGGTTGTGCCAATCTGATAGCCACCTTCGGTACGCAAGTGCAAAAAGACCAATATGTCACTAAGTTACTATCGGCAGAGTGGCTCAGCAGTATGTGTCTTACCGAACCTCAGGCGGGTAGTTCACTCTCAGATGTTGGCACTAAAGCCATTCCTCAAACCGATGGAACCTACAAAATTTCTGGACAAAAAGTTTTTATTTCTGCTGGAGACCATGACATTACACCTAATATCATTCATTTGGTTTTAGCCAGAATTGAAGGAGCACCGGCGGGCGTAAAAGGCATTTCTTTGTTTATTGTGCCAAAGAATCGTGTGGATGATTTGCAGGTTTCAAATGATGTTACCTCTATAGGCATTTATCATAAAATGGGCCAAAAAGCTACGCCGGCCATGCATTTGGCTTTTGGCGAAAACGACAATTGTGTTGGATATCTTTTAGGGGAACCCAATCAAGGTCTAACCCAAATGTTCAAAATGATGAACAGTGCCCGTTTAGGAGTGGGCATGACCGGAATCGCTTGTGCGTCAGCGGCATATCATCATTCTCTAAAGTATGCAAAGGAGCGTATTCAAGGAAAACGATTGGATGAAAACCTTAAATTAGTTCCTTCCAAAATCATTGAGCACCCTGATGTCAGAAGAATGCTTTTCAAACAGAAAGCCATTGTGGAGGGTGGATTGGCTTTTATGTTGCAATGTTATTTTTATATAGATCAAACTCGGGTAAATCCGGGCAAAAAAGCTTACTACGATACCTTGCTTGAACTGCTCACTCCAGTCGCAAAAACCTTTGGTGCTGAAATGGGCATTGTTTCAGTAAATCAAGGCTTGCAGGTTTTAGGTGGTTATGGCTATACCGAAGATTTTCCCTTAGAACAATTGGCCCGAGATGTCAGAATTTGCAGCATTTATGAAGGTACTACCGGTATTCAATCTTTGGCACTTTTGGGCAGAGAGGTTTTTAGAAATGATAAAATCTCTCTGAAATATTGGCATTCTGAAGTAGAAGCAACATTAGAGAAAGTCAGAAATAAACCCAAGCTAAAGCCTTTTTTAGATGATTTTGAGCAAAAACGGAGTCTTTTCGAGAAAGTTAACGGGCACTTAGAAAAGTTGTCAAAAGAAAAAGATGCCGAAATATTCCTAAAGGATGCCACTGCTTACATGGAGCTTTTTGGATTATTAAATACAGCATGGCAATGGCTAAAAATGGCTGAAATTGCCCAAGTAAATATTAGTATGAGCGATTGTGAAAGTAAATTTTATGTTTCGAAAATTGAAACCATGAAGTTTTTCTTTAAATATGAATTAAGAAAAGTTGACCAATTAGCCGAAATTCTTTTTCAAACGGACAGCTTAACCATTTTTGACCCAAATACTGAACATTTAGATTAATCATGATAGACATAAAAAAAGTAATCGCAATTGACGTTCATACCCATGCTGAAGTATCATGCTGCCAACCTCATGATGACTATCGTCCTGAACTGGATGAGGCATTTGCGAAATACTTTAAATCAGATAAAAGGCCGACAATTCAGGAAACCGCCGATTTTTACAGAGACAATAACCTGGCCTTTGTGATGTTTACTGTTGATTCCGAGCATAATGTAGGCAAACGAAGGATCCCAAATATCGAAGTAGCCGAAGCTGCTCTGAAAAACGACGATGTGATGATAGCCTTTGCGAGTATAGACCCTCACAAAGGCCGTATGGGTGCACGCGAGGCACGAGATTTAATTGAAAAATACGGTGTCAAAGGTTTTAAATTTCACCCAACGGTTCAAGGCTTTTATCCGCAAGATAAAATGGCATATCATCTTTATGAAGTCATTGCTGAATACAGATTACCGATGCTTTTCCATTCGGGTCACTCGGGATTTGGTTCGGGTGTACGTGGTGGTGGCGGTCTGAGACTTGAATATTCCAATCCCATGCATTTAGACGATGTGGCCATAGATTTTCCGGATTGCCCAATCATCATTGCTCACCCAAGTTGGCCTTGGCAAGACGAAGCTCTTTCGGTAGCCATGCACAAGCCGAATGTTTATATAGATCTGAGTGGCTGGTCGCCAAAATATTTTCCAAAACAATTGGTGCAATACGCCAATACCATGCTCAAAGACAGAGTGCTTTTTGGTACAGACTTCCCATTAATTACACCTGAAAGATGGATGAAAGACTTTGCCGATGCAGGATTTAAAGAGGAAGTAAAACCTTTGATTTTGAAAGAAAATGCGATTCGGATGTTGGGGTTGAAGTAAGATTAATATCTATTTTACTTCAACCAATTTACCTGTAACATATTTATGTATTAAACTTGTAATAAGGGTTTGGTACGGCATTCCTTCTGATATTGCCTTTTTTTGCACAGATATTAAATCAAATTCACTAATTCGAATACTGATTCTTTCATTTTTTTTAAAATGATTTTCTGCCGAGGTTTTATAGCCATCCAAATTTTCCTTTGAGCTTTTCCACTCGCCATTTTCTATTTCACCAAGAATTTCGAGTTCTTCTTTATCTAATTTCATTTTTGTAAGCTTTAAAAAGTTTTCTACTTGGTATTATTGTTTTTAGAAAATATGAATTCTCATTTTCAACGAAAGGGACATAATAAATATACTCGTTTATAACCAATACGAATATTTTTTGATTTGGATACTTGGTGTTATTAGGATGATCCAAAACGTCTAACAAATCGCCATTTTGGATATGAAATATCACATCTTCAAAACTAACATCTCTGTTTTTTTTTAATTCAACGTTCTTTTCTTTGTTCCAATCAAAACCCTTCATTATTGAATTAACTCAAATGTATATACATTGTCAATACAAAAATAACTAAATTTACGAATTCTCTAAAAATAGTAAATACTTTTTTACTATTAGTAAAATTCTCTAAATTTCAGACCAGCTCCAAAACGACCGCATAACCCATGCCCACACCTACACACATGGAGGCCAGTGCATAACGTTTTTTGGTTCTTTGTAGTTGATTTACAGCTGCTTGAATGATTCTTGTACCAGACATTCCCAGCGGATGACCAAGGGCAATGGCCCCACCGTTTGGATTAATTCTTTCGTCATCATCAGCCAAACCAAGATTTCTTGAAACAGCCAAACATTGAGCTGCAAATGCCTCATTAAATTCAATTACGTCTATATCATTTAAGGTCAATCCTGCTTTTTGCAAAGCTTTTTGACTTGCTCCTACTGGGCCAATTCCCATGATGCGTGGTTCTACACCCACCACCGCCGACGATACGATTCTGGCCTTTGGTATTAGATAGTATTTTTTTACAGCCTCCTCTGAAGTGATGAGCATTGCTGCGGCTCCATCGTTCAAACCAGATGCGTTACCGGCTGTAACGGTGCCAGCTTCTTTTTTGAACGCAGGTCGAAGTTTCGCTAGAGCTTCAAGCGTTGTATTGCCTTTCACAAATTCATCTTTATCAAAAACCGAGATATTTCCTTTTTTATCGGCTATTTCTACACCTATAATTTCTTCGGCTAATACTCCATTTTGCTGAGCAGCAAAAGCTTTTTGTTGAGAACGATAAGCAAATAAATCTTGGTCTTCACGACTTATGTTATACATTTCGGCTAAATTTTCGGCCGTTATGCCCATGGCATCAGTACCATACATTTTGTTCATCAGCGGATTTACAAACCGCCAGCCAAAACTCGAATCGAACAGCTGCATATCACCACCAAAGGGCTTGGAAGATTTGCTCATAACCAACGGCCCACGGGTCATGTGTTCCGTTCCACCCGCTATCAACACTTCGCCATCGCCAGCTTTTATGGCTCTATTGGCATGAATGACAGCCGACATGCCTGAGGAACAAAGTCTGTTGACAGTTTCGCCTGGAACAGTATAAGGCAAACCTGCCAAAAGCAAAGCCATACGAGCTACATTTCGATTGTCTTCGCCCGCTTGATTATGACAACCTAATATCACATCTTCAATTACTTCAAGAGGAATATTGGGATTTCTTTTTACCAATTCTTTGATTGGAATTGCAGCCAGATCATCGGCTCTAACAGGTGATAAACTACCTCCAAAACTCCCGATTGGTGTTCTCACGGCATCTATAATAAAAGCGTCTTTCATAAGTATAAATTTTACTGATAGGTCGCTAAGACGCAAAGAATAAAAATAATTCTTTGGGTATCAAATAACTTAGTTCTCTTATTTCTTTATTTTATTACCAAAAACATACAACCAAATAATTCTTGAAAGTCTAAAATTCAGAGGGAACAGAATTATCATAAAAGCAATGATAATCAAAAGATTAGTATAATCGAAGATCTCATTTCCAAACCAAACACATGCAAAAATAACCATCAAACCCTCCAGACTGGCCAAACCATAGCTTACAAACATGGCACCCCAATAGAAACCGTTTTCAGGGAAAAAGTTATAGTTACAGTTTGGACATTTCTGATTCATTTCTGTTAATCTCAGAAAAGAAAACAGATTTTTGTTAAGAAAAACATGTTCTTTTTTGCAATCTGGACATTTGTTTTGAAAGATATGAATTAGAGACATTAATCATTATTGTTTTATTCGGCAAAATTAGTCCTTTTTGTTCCAAACATAGTATAAAATGACTCTTAGACTATGAATTAAATCCATTCTTCTAAAATCAAGTCAAGCCATTGACAAACTTGGCACTGGTTTTAGCTTGTACTTCTTCCAATGTGGCGTTTGGAAGCAAATCTATCAAGGTTAATACGCCATCAGGATAAGAAAAAACTGCCAAATCTGTAATTATCATATCCACAACTCCTGAGGCCGTAAGTGGCAACAAACACGAAGGAACAATTTTTGGCGAACCATCTGAATTGGTATGTGTCATGGTGATAATGAGTCTCTTTGCTCCTTTAGCCAAGTCCATGGCTCCACCTACACCTAATAGCGGTTTACCGGGAACAGCCCAGTTGGCCAGATTTGCAGCTTCGTCGCACTCCAAACCACCCATAATGGCTACATCTATATGCCCACCACGAATCATAGCAAAAGACTCGGCACTATCAAAATAACTACTTCCTTGCAAGGGAGTTACAGGTATTTTTCCAGCATTTACCGGGTAATTCATTGCTCCACCACCGTCAGTTGGAACTGGGCCAACGCCCAACATACCGTTTTCGGTATGAAGAATAATGCCGTGCTCTTCGGTGATCAAATCGGCCACTAATGTAGGAATACCTATGCCCAAATTCACCACATCCCCCTTTTTCAACTCAGCCAAAGCACGTTTTGCCATGTTCATTCTTACATCATCAACCTTTTTCGAGGAAGAAACAGATGCCGAAGTTCCCAAATCTTCAAGTGTAAGGGTGGCCTGAACCAAATAATCTACAAAACAACCTTGCGTATGAACATTTTCGGGAGCGATTTCACCAACTGGTACAATCTCCTCGACCTCAGCAATGACCAAATCAGCGGCGGTTGCCATAGCTTTGTTGAAGTTATTTTCTGTCATGCGGTATTGAAGATTTCCAGCGGTATCGGCCCTCCACGCACGAATAAAAGCCACATTTCCTCTTATACCTTTGATGAAAACTTGCTCTACCCCGTCAATAATTTTGGTTTCGCGGCCTTCAGCTATTTTTGTTCCGGCTGAAGTTTGAGTATAAAAACCACCTATTCCAGCTCCTCCAGCACGAATAGCCTCAGCGAGTGTACCTTGGGGTAAAAGCTCGGCTTCTACCAATCCCGCTTGAACAGCCTTGACCGCATTTGGATTTGAGGTAAAAAATGAACCGATTATTTTTTTAAGTTGACCATTGGCCAAAAGCCTATCGCCACCCAAACCAGGCTCGCCTGTATTATTCCCAATAAAAGTCAAATTTTTAGTATCAGTCTCTGCCAAGGCATGCATCAAATGCACAGGATTTCCGGTCATCCCGAAGCCTCCTTGAAGAAGAATATCTCCGTCTTTTACAAATTTAACGGCCTCAACTAAACTCAAAACAGGTACTTTTTTCATAAACTTTTTCCAATCAATTCTTTAAAAATATATAATTCATACTTCTTCCTTTGTTATTTTGGCACTAAAAAACATCAAAAGGCAAACCCACATAGTTTTCTGCAATCGTCTTTTGATATGCTTCCGAAATCCTGAGGTAATCAAATTTTGATTTTTGTAATAGCTGCTCAAAACTTCCATTTTCGGCTTGTTTATGGCACAAATAAGTCATGAAATTTGAGAAGTCTTGTACCCTCCAAACTCTTGCTACACATTTTTCAGAATACTCTTTGAGTGATTCTTCACTTCCATTTTTATAAAATTCAGTTATACCTTTTGCTAGATTTCGAACATCCGCCACTGCCAAATTTAAGCCTTTCGCACCTGTTGGAGGTACTATATGTCCAGCATCGCCTGCCAAAAATAGTCGCCCGGCTTGAAGATTATCAATCATAAAACTTCGCATGGGTGTAATACTCTTTTCAAAAATCTCGCCTTTATCTAGCTCTATTCCTAATCTGTTTTCGAGTTCCGCCCATATTTTGTCGTTCGTCCAGTTCTCGATTTTTTCGTCATTTGGAACCTGCAAATACAACCTGCATACTTTTTCCGAACGCATACTGGCCAAAGCAAAACCCTCATTGTGGTATGCATAAATGAGCTCGTCATAGTTTGGTTTTGAATGTGCTAAAATCCCCAACCAACTAAACGGGTACTCAATTTTGAACTCATTGTAAGTTTCTTTAGGTAAGGTTTTTCTACCTAAGCCATGAAATCCGTCTGTACCTGCCACAAAATCGCAATTCAAAACTTTGTTTTCACCCAAATGAGTAAATGAAACACTCGGTTCGCCAGTCATGAAATCGTTAATTTCTGTGGCCTCGGCCTCAAATAATATCTCAATATTTCTATCAATACAGGCTTGAATCAGATCTTTTACCACTTCTTGTTGACCATAAATAGTCACTTCTCTTTGCGTATGTTTTTGAAAATCAATCCGTTGAATCACTCCATTGTAAGCAATATAACATCCATGATGTACCAAGCCTTCTTTGTGCAACCTGTCCGCCGCACCCAGCTCTTCAAATACTTCAACCGTATTATGCTCCAATAAACCAGCACGCACGCGATTTTCAACATATTCACGACTTCGATTCTCAATTATAATGCTCTCAATACCTTGCTTTTGAAGCATTAAAGCCAAGGTGAGACCAGCTGGACCAGCACCGATAATTCCTACTTTGGTCTTCATTCCCCCCAAACCCCCAATGGGGGCTTTTTTTTCTTTATCTTTCATACAATTAGATTTATACTTTTTTAGTTATTGAATTCCCCCATCAGGGGCTAGGGGGCTAAAAACTTCCAAAGCCAAGTGAAAGGCATCATTGGCGGCTGGTAATCCACAATACAAAGCTGACTGCATAATCACTTCTTTAATTTCATCCACCGTAACTCCGTTGTTAAATGCAGCTTTTACATGCATTTTAAACTCAGTTGGGCGATTCAATGCTATTAGCATAGCCATAGTGATTAGACTCCTGTTATGCTTAGACATCCCCGGCCTTGTCCAGATTTCACCCCAAGCATAGTTGGTGATAAAAGACTGAAAATCAGCATTAAAATCATTAATTTTACTATTTGCTTTATCTACATGGGCGTCTCCCAAAACACTCCTGCGAACGTGCATTCCTTTGTCAAAAGTGTTATCTCCAACAAAAAAATCAATTAACACCGATGCATACTTTTTCGGTAGTTCCGTAGCGGCTAAATGTCTTGCATGCAAAACCTTCAAGTGAGCATTAGGTATTTTAGCAACCAAAAATTCAGCATATTCTACATTTGTAACTGGGTCTTCATCGCCTGTAATTACCAAGGTCTCTACACTCAATTTTTGTAACTGCTCTCTAAAATCAGCATCACGAATGGCACAACAACAGTTTGAATACCCTTGAACATCACTGCGTAAAAACATGGCTTTAGTTTCGGCAACTCTTTGCGGATTTTGCTTTCGAAAATCTTCAGTAAACCAACGTTCCATTGTATCATCGACAATGGCTTGCATTCCGTCTTTTGAAATGGTATCTATTCGGCTATTCCAACGCTCATCATTACCAATTTTTGCTCCGGTGTTACTCAAAACTATCTTTATGAAACGATTCGGGTGATGAATTCCCAAATATTGCCCAATTAAACCACCCATAGAAAGACCGCAGAAATAGGCTTTTTCGATACCGAGTTCGTCCATAAGCTGGATTACGTCTTCTCCAAGTTGTCCTATAGTTTTTTTTTGCTCGGGTAGAAAACCCAAACTACTTCCGTGGCCTCGAGTATCATACTGCAACACCCTGAAATAGGGCAACAAATAGAGAATCAACTCATCCCACATCATCATTTCAGAACCAAGCGAGTTAGAGAAAATCAGTACTGGGCTATTTGGTGTTCCTTGTATTTTGTAATTCATAGTTATATTTTTTTTAAAATTCTTTCAACTATCTCTACACTATTTCCAATAGAATTTTCTGGATTAAATAGTTCATCCAAATTCTCTATTTCAACATTGTTTTCAATTAAAATCTCTTTCAGATGTTTGTTTTTCAAAACTGCCGTTTTGCAGGCCTTCTCCACCAGTTCGTGGGCCTGAATTTTTCCAATTTTTGAAGCTAAGGCCAAAGACACATTTTCGGCAAAAATTAAACCTTGAGTAATCTCGATGTTGGCCAACATCCGTTTCTCATCAACCTCAAGGCCGGCTAGCAAATCGATGGTTTTTTCTAAGCTTCCAGCTGTCAGAAGCATTATTTCGGTTAAAACTTCCCATTCGGCATGCCAATTCCCTGCCGAACGCTCATGTTCCTGAAGCATGGCTGAGAGCATACTCCCCACCAAATGCGGAACTCTTGTGGCGTTGGCCAAAATAGCTGCACATGTAACAGGATTCCTTTTGTGAGGCATGGTACTCGAGCCTCCTTTTCCTTCGGCAGCACCTTCAAAAACCTCTCCTACTTCGGTTTGCATCAGCAATGACACGTCTTTGGCTATTTTGCCAAGAGAACCCGACAATATTCCTAATTTTGATGCCAACTCATTTAAATTGTCTCTTTGTGATTGCCATGAAAATGAAGGCTTTAAACCTAATCTCTGAGCGAATAAATTTACAACCTCAGTAGAAATATTCTTATTTTGACTTCCAACTGCCCCGGAAAGCTGCACCACTAGAAGCCTATTTTTCATCTCGACCAATCTTTCTATAGACCTGCAAATACCCTCCAACCAAGCACTAGTTTTAAGCCCAAATGTTATCGGTCGAGCTTGCTGCAAGAGCGTTCTGCCTACCATCACGGTCTTTTTATGCTTAACGGTGATGTCTGTCAATGTTGATTTTAAAACCGAAAGTTTGGACTCCAACCAAATTAGATATTCGGCAATCTGTAAGATAGAACCCGTGTCAATGATATCTTGACTTGTGGCCCCTAGATGAACATACTTTGAGGACTCAAAATCATTGTTTTTTACTACTTTAGTGAGCTGTTGCACTAGAGGAATAGCCGCATTTCCACCGAGTTTGGCATCTCTTTTGAGTTTTTCGATATCTATCATTTCAGGCAGACAACAACCGGAAATAATCTGAGCAGATTCTTTGCTAATTATCCCTACAACCGATTGAGTCTCTGCCAAAGCGGCCTCTACCGTTAACATACACCCCACAGTGTTTTTATCAGAGAAAATACCGTTAACTTCTTGAGAATAAAATAGTTCAGAATACAAACTCATAAATATTTATTTTTAATCTTAAGCTTTAGACATCAAAAAACACAGTTTCATTCTCGCCCTGCATGTGTATGTCGAACTCATAATAATTATGCCCTTTTTTGGCTATCAAGGTCGCTCTTCTTTCATCAGTAATTGAGTTTAGCACTTCGTCGGTAGCGTTGGATGGTTCGTCTGAAAAATAAATTCTTGTGTATGAGTGTATTAGCTGACCACGCATAAAAAGAATTAAAGACAAAAAAGGAGCGTTTTCACCGACCGAATGAGGTTTCTTTGTCCTAAAAATGAAGCTATTGTCTTTCTCAGTACCAGTACCAAATCTGCCAAAAAGGTTATTCTGGTTGTCCCAAATTTCCAACATTGCATCAGGAATAACCTTGCCTTCGCCATCAAAAACTTTCCCTTTTATTATGATGGAATTGTCGTCTAAAGAAATCAATTCATTCTGAGCCAAACTTTTAAAATCATATAAATATTGTTCCGGAGTGAGTCCGTAGGCAAAATATGGTCCTACTGTCTGCGATGGTGTTTGAAGCCCCCTAACCGAGGCGTCGGGTCGCCCCAAAAGGGGAGAATCTTGTGATGTCTTATCAATATTACTCATAATTTTATATTTTTTGAAATAAAGTCCCCCATTGGGGGATTTAGGGGGCTATTCAAATGGTGTCGCATTGTATCCTCTCAATACAAAATCAAAACGATAACCCAATGCAAAATCGGGTTCAGTAGCACTTAAATCAAACTGCGAAATCAACAATTCTCTCCCTTTGGGTGGCACTCCCAAAAATATCGGATCATACTGCAACAAAGGATCTCCTGGAAAATACATTTGAGTAACCAAACGGTTGGTAATATTGGCACCAAATAGTGAAAAATGTATGTGATTTGGTCGCCAAGCGTTGGGGTGATTACCCCAAGGGTAGGCACCCGGTTTGATGGTATAAAATTTATAATTTCCGTCATTGTCAGTCATACAACGCCCCGCACCCAAAAAATTGGGATCAAGTGGAGCATCGTGCTGATCTACCTTATGAACATATCTTCCACAAGAATTAGCTTGCCAGATTTCTATGAGCGTATTCGGAATCGGCTGGCCGTTTTCATTCATCACTTTACCATGAACTACTATTCTTTCTCCTAATGGCTCGCCATTTTTAATTGAGTTTTTGGTTAAATCATGATCGAATTCACCTAGGTTAAAATCTCCAAAAACCGGCCCTGAAAGTTCGGCCAAAGATTGTTTCAACAATACCAAAGGCTTCGTAGGTGCTCGAAGAATGGTTGATTTGTATTCTGGAGACAACCTAGGTGGATGCACCTCCATGTCAAAAGGATTATAAATCAATTGACTCATAAATTTTGAATTTAAAATTGAACGATGACACAAATGTATATTGAAAGTATAATTTATTCTTGGACAAATCAAAATATTAACTGTACTTTTATAACATAAATAATTACTAAAATTATACATGATGAAGATAAATACTATTTTAAAATACTATTAATTAGTATATTGCAACACATTGGATACTACCAATAATCCAATGGAATACTAAAAAATACAGCACATTTGTAACATGAATCAAAAACTTATCATATTCAATGGCCTCTATGGCGAAAACAGCTATACTCCGATGCTTGAGTTCGTTCATGCGGAGCCATTGGAGTCGAGAAGCAAAATGTATAATTGGGAAATAAAAGAGCATTTACACACCGACTTAGCTCAGCTATTTGTAATCGAGACTGGCGAAGGGATTTTGGTTTCCGAAAAAAAAGAAACGAAGATTTCGGGACCAAGTATAGTTTTCATTCCAACAAATACCTTACATGGATTCATTTTTCAGGATGATGTAAAGGGCGAGGTTATTACTTTTGCCGACTTTTTCATTGAGAACAATTTTAGGCAAAACCAGAGAATCACCTTTGAGCTGAGTCACCTTCAATGTTTTAATTTCGAAAAACGCAATTCACTTTTCGAACAAATAAACGTACTCAAGGAAATGATAATTAAAGAATTAAATGAAGAAAATCTAGAAAAAAAAACATTCCTTAATTCATTGTTTCAAACACTTTTTCTAGCAATTTTCAGGGTTAATCAAATACAAAAAAAGGACGTTGAAATAACAGACCATAAGACATTGAAATACTTTCAGAAATTCCAAAAAAGCATAAGACAAGGCTTTTCAGAATCCAAAGGCATTAGTCAATACGCCAAAGAAATAGGAATTACAACCATGCATCTCAACAGGGTATGCAAGCTGGTGGTAAACAAATCGCCGATTCAAATCATACATGAGCAATTGATAGTTGAGGCAAAAAAATACCTTTTAAATACCTCCTATTCTATTTCTGAAATCAGTTACTTTTTAAACTTTAATGACCCCGCCTATTTCACAAGATTATTTAAGAGAAATGTAGGAGTCTCACCAAGTGATTTTCGAAAAAATTAAGAAGTAATACACTAGAAAAAGAGTAATTATTTGGACTACTTAACCACCTCCACTATCACTCTTTTGTAGCGTGTCAAGGCTGGACTTCCGTTGTCTTTTACTGCCAAAATAATGTGCATAGTGCCCAGAAAATCGCTTCTAGGTACCGTAAACCAAGCCTTTGAAGATTTGTCACCTACTATTCTGAGCGGATTTCCAGTTCGACCACTGGAAATAGTAAAAGTACCCGCTTCTTGATAATAAAACCAATTGTAGGTCAAGGCATTACCATCCGGATCAGAAGACTCTTCTGCACTGAGGTTTATCCTATCGCCCACTTTAGCTTTGATGTATTCGGCACCTTCAATTTTGACAACCGGCGGGTGATTGGCTTCTTTATAAGGTTTTATAGTCCAGTCCATTCGGGCCTCAAAGTCGTTTTGAAAAGCTTCTCTCCATCGCCAAATGGTGGCTTTGTTGCTCGTATGCCAGCTGCTGTCGGCACCCCATACTTCGTCTTCGGCATCTGTCCAAAGGGGCCTAGTTTCTGGCTCAGAAAACCACCTCTCGGTGCGAGGCTGATAAAACTCATACCTACCACCCCAGCTTCCCCAATTGGGCTTTTCTGAATTACCCAAGCCGTTGTTTATCAAATACATAAAACTCGGACTGTCGCCTTCCATTAGAAAGTCGGCGTGCGGATATTGCTTGCCGAGCGGACCTTTACTGCGAATATGTTCATCGAGCCATGGATTGTCCACAATTTTGAAATTTCCTCCAGCAAACCTTCCATGAAATTTGTCGCCACTGATTCCTGACCAAGTGCCGTGATGATAAGCTCCAAGTGCATGAATACCCGGACTTGCCACATAAAACAAAGACGGAAAGGTTTTACGAATCCACGGCCCGCTGTCGTCTTGATCCGAAATGGTATAAACCCTTAGTTTTGACACAAATCTTTCAATTTCTTTGGCATTTCTTGTGTTTTTTACCTTCCAAAGTGCTTGGGCTAGACAATTAGGCCCACCCCAAACCAATACCCAAACTGGCCGAGCGTCTTTACTATCTACTGCTTTAATGATCAATTCGGAGCCATCGGAATCCATTCCTTTTCCTACGGCTTTCATACCATAATCAGCTCGGCCATCTTTGATTAGAGACAGTAAATTTTCTTTGGTCGGATATCCGTCTTCATGTATAGAGAGATTGGCTTGTACTTTTCCATAAGCTTCCACGATTTCTTTGAGCCGCCACGAAGCCACCTTACTTTTTTGGTGAACTGACGTAGTGGCCACAAGCCCTTCTATATCAAACTGATTGGAATAAGTTAGAAACCTAACGGTTGACATCGCATCGTCTGGTTCGTTCTCAATATCTGTCAACACTATTACCCTTGGTTTGGTATTTTGGGCATAAACATTCATACTTAAGAGTGTGATAAATAGCAGTTTAAGAATTTTCATTTTTTACAATAAGAATTTAATTTTAAAAATATTATTAATAAAAAACCGTTTTTACAGATTTTCGAAAATACGTTTTGAACTTGTTTAAATCTTCATTTTTTCTAATCCAGCCACTTCCAACGCTTTGCCCAGTCTGACAAATATTCCTTTCTGAACTTTGAAATTGTTTTTGCACCTTGCTGTCCGTCTAAAAAATATTCGGGATTTGGCAAATCGCTGTACCAATTTTTTCCAACTATAAAATCATCTTTATTTGGCTTTCCTGGCCATGGAAATGTACTCGTATATTCGCCAGTTTGGCCATCCAATTCTCTGATTTTACTATGAATCACATACGAACTGGTTTCAGGTTTTTTGGAGGAATAACGAACGGCATAAGTTCCATTTCCAAGATAATACCCGGGCCATTCTTGTTTCTGAATTTCTAAAGAAAAACATGACGAATCGGCTAAAATTGAAATATTAGGTCCTTTAAATCGCCATTCCACAAGCCCATAAGCTGGAAAACCATCTAAATTGCTAGTACTCCGTTCAAAAACATGTCTTGAACTATAGGCGATTGGCGTATAGCTACCTCCCCAGCTTTCTCCTATTGGGTTTTCAGGATTCCCGTTCATTAAAAAAGCCAAAGAAGGTGTGTCGCCCATTTTGATATGTCCGTTGTAATATTTCTCAAAATCAGACCCCATAGCACCTTTTCCTTTAATATAGTTATTGTAAAATGCCTTTTCGTGCATATCGATTGGGGCATTTTCGTCTTCCATAAACCAACCTCTGTAGGTGGCATTTGACTCTATCATCCAGAGGTTTGGATGGTGCTCAACTAGGTATGAATAGGCATTGATGCTCCATTTTTTGTTGGGACCGCCGATGCAAAATACCCGAATTTTGCTTTCTATTTCTGGAGCATCGTGCAAAGCCT
The DNA here is from genome assembly GCA_035299025.1 of Leadbetterella sp. Classification (GTDB taxonomy): domain Bacteria; phylum Bacteroidota; class Bacteroidia; order Cytophagales; family Spirosomataceae; genus Leadbetterella. Next base: position 48,477 of record DATGXK010000006.1, on the reverse strand, counting down.
GAGCCAAGTCTTCCAAACCACCCCAAACCAATACCCAAAGTGGCTTCTCTGACTTCTTTTTGGCACATTGAATTATCCAATCTGAACCTTCAGAACTTTTTCTGAACCCTGCGTAAGGAGCTGAATCAATCTCTCCTTGTTTACAAACAAGCCTCAATGCATCGGGATTTGTAAGTTTTGAATTATGCTTTTTAAGTTTTGCAAAATCTTTATCGTACAAATCAATTATATCCAAAATATCCTTTTTTCTTCCTTTTCCAAAAGGCGAAGAAATCAATCCCTCAATCTGGAAAAGATCAGAATACATCATGAGGTGTATCATCGACTGGTTGTCGTCGGGATCTGTGCCACCAATATCAGTACTTATTACAACACGTGGCCGTTCTTTGACTTGAGCAAATAAAGTCGAATGAAAACATCCCACAAAAAATATAAAATAAAACACATTTTGCTTTCTCATTTCCAAAAAATATTATGTGCAGCAAACTAATCTCAATTGATTGTCACCACCACTCTTTGGTACCTTGTGAGCACAGGCACACCATTATCCTGTGCCTCAACTACGATATGAACAACGTCTCCTTTTTGGGCGGTTTGGGGTATCGTGATATCAGCAGTATTTCCTTTTTGAGAAATAACAACATCATCTTTTAGGCTACCCACTTCTTTATACTGCCAAAATTTCACCGAAACATTGTTGCCATCAACATCTGAAACTCTCGGAGAAACATTAAGCTTTTGCCCAGCTTTGCCACTTATCTTTTTTGCTACCACCGATACTTTCGGAGCATGATTGGCATTTTTAAAGTCTTTGATACACCAGTCGGCACGGGCAGCAAAATCATTCTGAATGACGGGTATCCAGCGTGTTTGTGCGTAAGCGTCGTCCATTTTTTGAGTAAAAGGATTGAAGTCTGCGGCCGCCTTACCGTCTTCCCAACGTGTAGGAGTTACTGTCGATTGCACCAAACGGCCACCCCAGCCACCATCTTGGGGATTGGTCAGGTTGTCTAACCCTACATCAACCAAATGCAAGAAAGCAGGAGAGTCACCTTCAGAAATGAAGTCATATTGGCCAAAACTTCCCCACTGATTCTTTTTGGCTTTTTCAATATCGCTGTAAATGTCTTCCAATTCTCCTTTGGGCGGATTGCCATCTCCATAGCTGTAATACATTTTCAGCAATGGCCCGTGGTTATTGATGATTTCGCCCATAAACTTGCCCTCAAGATATGGGTGTAGCTCCTGTGGCACGGCTCTTTTCCAGAAATAAGCAAAACTCCAGAACTGGTTGGAATTGTAATACACCTTTACGTCTTTCCAGTTGGGTTCTATGTATTTTTTGTAAGTGGCATCCTGATCTAAAATCGCATAAATAATGGCTTTCTGACATACTTTCTTATAGATTTTATCCCATTGCGGGGTGTTTTTATAGGTATCTTCGATACTCTTCAAGGCCCGTGCAATGGTATTGGTACCGCCCCAAACCTGCAGATAGAGCGGGCTCATGTCGTCATCCAATAGTTTTTCTTTGATAAAATCAGAACCGGGCGTGTCTTTGGCCATTTCACCTTCAAAGTCAATATTACCGATTCTGATTCTATCTTTCAGGTATTTGTGCGTGGGGTAATCTTTAGAATGTTTGATGAGGTTGGGATATACTTTTCCATAAGCTTCTACCAAATCGTAAATCCACTGCTCACCTGGCCAGCGTAGCTCGGTGCGTTCGCCATAAATCTTTTTGGTCATCTCCATTTCTGAAGTGAACTTGGTACCCTTGCCGTCGCCTTTATAATGCCACTGTGAACTGCTGACAATCAAGCCTTCTACTTTATACTCATTAGAATATAACAACATTCTGATAAACGAATCGACATCATCCAGCTCGCCATCGGTGGTTACGATGGTCCGAGGCTTCAACGATTTTTGATTTACGATTTGCCTGGGGTCGCTTTCTACTTTACGATTTCCTTGTCCATTTGTATTTAGTACAAATACCAAAAACACTATTAAAAAAATGCTTAGTTTCGATTTCATCTCTTGATTTCTTTTGCTAAAAAATTCAACTTTTAATTCCTAAAATTATAAATATTCTCCTGAAAAACATTCACTTTTCAACAAAACCCTGAACCGCATTCAACCATTCGACTAGCTTCGACTTCGCCCGGCTACCAACGTTCAGGGCAATGCATTCATAATCTAATCTCTACCTTTGACGAACCTCTAAAATCACCCTTTTATATGTGGTAAGTGCGGGCGTTCCGTTATCTGTGGCTTCTAAAATTAAATGGAGTCTTTGACCAGCTGTAGCTTCTTTCGGAATCACAAGCTCAGAATTCAGACTTTCGGCATTTTGAATATCTACTTTAAATGGAAAGCCCTCCACTGGCATCTGAAACCACCTGACTTTTACAGTGTTGCCATCAGGATCAGAAACCAGTCCGTGGAGTTTTACTTTCTGTCCAGCGTTGACCATAATTTGCATTGGCCCCAAAATATTCACCACAGGCTTGTGGTTGGCTTTCTATTATCGAAAAATAATTTCGACACAAAAACTTAACATTGACATAACAATAGTTTTTCATAATATTGCCTTTTTAATTCTGATTTAAACGAAAAAAAATATGAAAGCAGAAAAGCAAGCTCTGAAAAAACAGATTGAAGAGGCTATAAACGCAAGTGTCAAAAGCGACTCGAACAAAAAGATAGAGAAAGCTTCCAAAAAAGCAGCCGAGAAACTGGCGGAGTTAATCATAGAAAACAGAAAAAAAGCAAAGAAAAAAGCTGAAAAGGAAGCAAAAAAAGCCGAAAAGAAAGCTAAAAAAGAATCTAAGAAATCTTCTAAAAAAGGTGATAAAAAGTCCGAAAAGAAAATTACAGCTACAAAGGCCGTAACTCCTCCAAAAGCAGAAACTGCGAAGCCGAAAGTGGAAATAATCAAAAAAACACCTGCAAAACCAGTAACCAAAACTTCAGCCAAAACACCAGCAGCAAAGCCTGTTAAACCTGAAGTATTAAAAAAACCTTCAAAAACAGAAGCTCCTGCCCAATAATATCAGCATGAGTTTGGAACAAAAAGCCGAAGAGCCATCTCTTCGGCTTTTTTTGTGCTCTGTATTCCCTTTAAAAAACATTATCTTTGTGTTTAAATATTTTCTACAAAATGACCATTTCTTCAGAAGAAAGGATACAACTACTTGAGGAATTCAAGACCAAAGATTGGCTTATTCTTGATGAATGGGAAGACCGAGATTTGTCATGGCCCGGAGATGACGTGGTAGAACAAATGAGACTTGAAATTCAAGATTTTACAAATTTCCTGATCATTCATCTTAAAAAAGAAGGGGTTGACTTACAAGCCGAAACACAGAAATACTATGACAATTGGGATACCGAATATTTCGAAAACGAAGAAATTGAATTTATTGTAGAAATATCTCAGATTGCCATGAAAATTGCGGGTTTGAATGTAGACGAGATAATTATTTAATCTTATAAAATATACATAAAATCACGCAATTGCTGTATTACATCGTTGGATTTTAAAAGGTGCGTTTTCCCAGACTTCAAGAGATAAATCTTATCCGAAACATCAATGACATGTCGATATTGGTGGTCAGAAATAACAATTCCTTTTTTGCTTTTGTAGACTGCCAAAGATTTTTTCAATTCCTCAATCTGAATTGGTGTCAAATAGGTAAATGGCTCATCTAAAATAATATACGGGCTAGGCGAGTTAAGATAAACATAAATTTCCGCCAATCTTCTCTGTCCACCAGATAAGTCCCCAAACTTAGTTTCGAGACCAATATTCAGACTTTCAAGGTGTCCCATCGTTTTCATAGAATCGGCCTCAAAAAACTTAATGGCCATCTTCAATTTCATGCTTTCTGGAAAGATATAGGTCTATGGCAGATACTTCAAAAGTTTACTTTTAAACAAGGAAGGATAATATTTTTTATCAACCCGAACAGACGCATATTGCGAGCTAATTGAGCCAATTATAATCTTAAATAGACAGGATTTCCCAGAGCCATTTCTACCTAAAAGGCTAGACAATTGCCCAACCTCAAAAGCGGCATAAACATCGCTTAAAACTACATGTTCACCAAACCTCAAGTTTACGCTATCTACTTCTAATTTCATTTTAAAATATTATAAAAAACTACAGAGAAAGGAAAAAGAAGCACATCAACTGCAATAGTGAAAATCCACAAGGTCAATTTGTCCAAACCCAAATTATTATAGAGAAGGAAAAAGTTTTTGCCTTTTTGAAGATTGAATAGCAGAAAAACAAAACCGTTTATGGCCAATTTTGAGAACAAAATAGTAGGGAAATAGAACCTAAAAATCACATGGGTATCAAAACTAATAAAACTCCAAAATAACAGTGAAACCAATAAGGAAAATAACAAAATATTTCTGCCGAAATAAAAAAGAATATGCAATTTGAGTAGAAGAGAATTCAAAATTTGAGGTGTTTAATTTCACCAAAATTGTAAAATTCTACTTTAAGTAAAAAACAAAAATTAGATATTTAACTTAATTTAACTAATTTAAAATAAGCAACTTACAGTCCAAATAAAACACAGATCACTTCGCCCTCAAATACTTAGACCTACTTTTAAACTCTACCAAGTCAACAGATAGTTCCGCCATTACTTCATCAACGGTTTTGCCCATGGTCTGAAAATACGCCCACTGAGCCACCACCAACTTCCTGATCATCTCCAGATACAATTCGCGGTCAACTTCCATTTCAAAAGCGTCTGTATTGTTAAATGCTACTTTATACTTGATAGCAGTTATGTCCGACTCAAACTCAGACGATTTAAACTCCAAAAAACCAGCCTTAAAGGTATACGTGCCCTTGTTATTGAGATAAAAAGCATCCAAATCTACCATATTTACGTCGGCATTGCGATCATCCACTTTTATTTCGTAAGTACCATCTTTTTCAAAAGTCATGACCAAGTTTTTAGTCGCTAATTCTGACTTCGTTTGTTCCGGTTGTTTATCCTTGATATGCAGCAAAGCCTCAGACGAAATTAGCTTCCAATCACCCAAAATCTGCATTTCTGGGGTAAGTTCAGCTTGCTCGCAGGCAGAAAAAATCATTGGAGAAAGTAGTAAAGCAAGTGTATAGATGGATTTCATAAAATAGTAGTTTTCTTTTGCCAAATCCACAATCCATTAAAAGGCATAGCCCTGCAAATGAATGCTTCAAAGATTATAGTTTATTTTCCTGTTTAATTTAAGTTTCCAAAAGAACAAAAAAATATTTCAACCTCCACAAAAAAAACAAATTATTTTATGATTAAAGGGCAACTTTTTTATTTCTAGACCTTGAATATAAGAATATTAGCAATATTGTCCACTTCAAAATCCCATTTTAAAGCAACCAATTATTTGCTTATTTCATAAAAAATCAATAAATCGTACTGTTCAACCTTAAAAAATCTAATATGTATAAGAAACTCAGCCTTTTTATTTTCGTCCTTCTCTATATCGGATCAACTGCATTTGGCCAACCCACCGAAAAATTCATAAAAGTTGTAGTAGCTCCTGACCATACCGACTGGACCTACAAACCCGGCGAAAAAGTAAAATTCACTGTATCGGTTTTGCAAAATGGCAATCTTGTAAAAAACGTCAAAGTCAGATATGAAATCGGCCCAGAAAAAATGGAGCCTACTAAAAAAGAAACCTTGATCTTAGCAACAGGCAGCCAAACTTTTGAGGCAGGTACCATGTCAACAGCGGGCTTTCTTCGCTGCACAGCCATTGCAGAAATCGACAGGAAAGAATACCGAAATCTAGCAACGGCTGGATTTAATCCCGCTGATATTCAACCAACTGTAGCCAACCCTACAGACTTCGATACCTTTTGGAACGAGGCAAAAACCGAACTATCAAAAATTCCGCTTGACGCTAAAATGACGCTCCTACCCGAGCGTTGCACCGAAAAAGTGAATGTGTATCATGTAAATATTCAAAACTTTGCTGTAGGCACAAGATTATACGGAATTCTTTGCGTTCCCAAAAAAGAAGGCAAATATCCGGCATTATTACAAGTACCGGGAGCTGGTGTAAGGCCGTACTCTGGTGACATTTCTAACGCCGAAAAAGGAATTATCACCTTGCAAATCGGTATTCATGGCATACCCGTAAACCTAGATCCGCAAGTGTACGCAGACCTCGGCAGAGGAATCTTGAATGGCTACCCAAATTATAACCTAGACGACAAAAATCGTTTTTTCTACAAAAGAGTGTATTTAGGTTGTATAAGAGCCAATGACTTCTTGGTGAGTTTGCCTCAGTTTGACGGTAAAAACCTCGCTGTAACAGGTGGTAGCCAAGGTGGAGCATTGTCTATCGTAACCGCCGCCCTCGACAACCGTGTGAAGTGGTTAGGGGCGTTTTATCCCGCCATTTCTGATGTTACAGGCTACCTAAATGGCCGAGCGGGAGGTTGGCCTCACTATTTCGATAAGAATGGCTTGGCCTTTAATAACAAAAAAGAGAAAATAGAAACCGTTGGTTATTACGATGTTGTAAACTTTGCCCGCAGACTCAGTCAACCCGGAATATACTCATGGGGTTATAACGACGAAACCTGCCCTCCTACCTCTATGTATGCCTCTTACAATGTAATAAAAGCACCGAAAGAACTTTTTTTAGCCCTAGAAACTGGCCACTGGACTTACCCCGAGCAACAAGAAAAGGTGACCAATTGGTTGATTAGCAAGCTGAAAGAATAATGAACTATTCGCAAGTCGTCGGTCAATTTCATCCGCTTTTAGTGCATTTGCCGATCGGTATTTTGCTATTTGCTTTCTTTATAATGTTGTATCAAAAATGGCAAAAAGCAGAATTGACTGAGGCTATTTCTCTCGCTTTACTTTTGGGCTCGATAGGTGCTTTGCTTTCTTGTATTGCAGGTTGGTTTTTGGCTCACAGTGGCGAATATGAGGCCGAAATCGTACAAAACCATCAATGGACTGCGATTGCCTCGACCGTTTTCGGTTTTACCGCCTATTTTTATAAAAACCAAAGAATGATTCTGTCAACCATAATGGCAGCGACATTGACTATCGCAGGTCATTTTGGAGGAACTATTACCCATGGAGAAGATTATCTTTTTGAGGAAAAAGAGCAAACCTCAAAACCTTCAAAAACTTTACAAAAACAAACCAAAATCGACACCACAAACTCTGGACAGAAAACTGTAAGGCAGACGTTTTTATACAACGAGAAAGTAGCTCCAATTCTCGAAAAAAAATGCTACAGTTGTCATTCTTCCAGAAAAAAGAAAGGGAGTTTACGACTTGATTCTGAAACATTTATACGAAAAGGAGGAAAAAATGGAGAAGTATTGCATGCCGGAAATCCAAGTAAAAGTTCTTTGTATGCCAACTTACTTTTACCCCTTGAAGACGAAAAACACATGCCTCCTAAAGGCAAGCCTCAACTGACCTCAGCAGAGATTTCAGTTTTACATTATTGGATAAAAAAAGGAGCCTCTTTTACTGGTGAAATAGAAGCTGAGACCATAATTCCTCAGATTCAAACAGTAAAATTGGCATTTGAAGAAATCTCTTCTGAAAATTTGCAAAACAAAAATCCTGATTTGGATACAGTTGAACCAAAACTAAGTAAACCTGACCCGCAAACATTAGAAAAACTTAAAAATGAAAAAATCGTCATAAATTCCGAAGGATTGGATGGTAAAAAACTGTCTGTAAATTTTGTAAATATCAAAAACTTCAATTCCAATCATATAACTAATTTACAAGTGATTAGAGAAAATATATTTTCACTAAAAATCAACAATAAAGAATTATCAGATGTAAATTTAGGACAGATTAAATCCTTCGAAAATCTTGAAAAACTAAACCTTGACCAAACCGCAATTACAGATAATGGCATAAGGGAGCTTGTAAATTTAAAAAACTTAAAACAACTCAACCTTTATGATACCGAAATATCTGATAAAAGTATTGAGGCACTTTCAAGCATTAAAAACCTGAAAGTATTATATTTATGGAAAACTAAAATATCAGAATCAGGCATTGAGCAGTTAAAAAAGAAACTGCCAAACACTAAAATAGAATCCGGCAATTTCAAATTCTCAAAACCCGATTCTTTGAAGTAATTAATAACTTTTTAAATTGTAACTTAATATTAATCAGTAACAAAAGAGACTTGTATTAAGAAGCCTTAGAGTTTTTAACTTCTATAGAGAGATCAAATATTGTTAATTTAATAAATTCTAATGGTTCCTAATAATTTCTGAACAGTCCGTTGTAAAATTTTGAAAATTGTATATACTAAAAACAATTCCAATTGCTTTTCAAAATTTTAGAGAGGATCATTGTTCAGAAAGTGTTTTTTTTGTTACTTTTTTTTCGAAAAAAAAGTAAGCCCACCCGGCAAGGGCACGAAAGGTTGGTTGATAAAAACTTGATTAAAGAGAAATGAAATTAGTAAAAAAAATTCTACTCTTAACTATAATTTCCATTGGTCACCTATATGCCCAATCAAATCCAAAATTGCCCAAAGAATTAACCGATGCCCTCAAAACCCTACCTGCTGAAATCGACTACAACATCCACGTAAAACCCATACTATCAGATAAATGCTTCGCTTGCCACGGGCCCGACAAAGCCAAACAAAAAGCAGGATTAAGATTGGACATTGCCGCAAATGCCTACGCTCAACTACCCGAAAGTCCAGGAAAAGTAGCCATTTCTCCCAAAAACTTGAATAAAAGTGAGGTATTCCATCGCATCATTTCTCAAGATCCGAGCTACATGATGCCTACACCAAAATCTCACCTCTCGCTTTCAGCCACCGAAAAAGCTACCATCATAAAATGGATAGAAAACGGAGCAGTTTATCAGCCACATTGGGCCTTTGTAAAACCATCAAAAAAGCCAATCCCTGCAGTAGATGCCAGCCAATTGGTATTCAATCCCATAGATAATTTCATTTTGGCCAAACTCAAAACCCAAAACCTCAAACAAAACAAAGAAGCCGATAAAGAAATTTTACTGCGTAGGCTTTCGCTTGACCTTACAGGGCTGCCCCCTACGCTAACCGAAATTGAGTCTTTTTTATCAGATAATAGTCCAAATGCCTACGAAAAACAAGTGGACAGACTGCTCACCTCGCCACATTATGGCGAAAAAATGGCTACCGACTGGTTAGATTTAGCACGTTTTGCAGACTCACATGGCTACACGGTAGATCGGCTAAGAGATATGTCTCCTTACCGCGATTGGGTCATCAAGGCTTTTAATCAGAACATGCCATACAAAAATTTTATTGAGCAACAACTCGCCGGCGATTTGATGCCCAATCCAACCAAAGACATGATCATCGCTACGGCATTTAACCGCAACCACCAACAAAATCTCGAAGGCGGTATAGTGGAGGAAGAATTCCAAACCGAATACGTGATGGACCGCACCAATACCTTCGGCGATGCTTTTTTGGGCATTTCGGTAGGATGTGCCCGCTGTCACGATCACAAATACGATCCCTTTTCTCAAAAAAACTATTACGAATTGTACAGTTTTTTCAATAATGTAAGAGAAGCTGGACAAATTGCTTGGAACGACGACCCTCCCACACCTACCCTACTTTTACCTGATCAGCAAAAAGAAAAAATAATAGCTTTTTTGAAGAAGACCATTTCAGAAAACGAGGAAAATCTGAACTCTGAAAAACAAAAAGCACAGGCAAATTTCGATAACTGGCTAAAAACCAATGCCTATAAAAAGCTTTCAGATTATTCCATTCCTAAAACCAATCTGCAAGGCTATTACACTTTTGAGGATTCGCTAAAAAACAGCATAAATCCTGCCCAAAAAGGTATTATGCGTCGTGATGCTGGTACAGTGGACAAGCCTACTTTCGAAAAAACCGAAAACAATACTTATCTCACCCTCGATGGAGATGTGTACGCCGACCTCAAAGACGTGGGTGTATTCCGGAAATCAGAGCCATTTACCGTCGGACTTTGGCTCAAAATACCCAAAGACATGAAGGAGGGCGTTATTTTCCATAAAAGCAATGCCGAGCGGCTTTACAATTTCAAAGGCTTCCATCTTTATTTAAAAAACAACAAATTAGAAGCCACCTTAGCACATACCGCCCCGTCCAATGCCATCACCAAACTGAGCCTTTCTGATGTGCCAAGAGACAAATGGCAACAAATCACCATGACTCACGATGGTTCCTCCACATCCGCGGGTTTACAGGTTTATTTAGATGGAAAGCTATTAGAAATGGAAACCATTATAGACCAACTATACAAAGACATTATATTTTTCTCCAAAAACGAACCCGCCCTCCAAATCGGTGGATGGTGGCGTGGGCTAGGATTCAAAGGCGGAAAAGTAGATGATGTGGTCGTATACAACAGGGCAATTACCCTTTTTGAAATCAACATTTTGGCTAAAAAAGCATCTTGGAATACCATTTCCCAAAAAGAAATTGAGCAAATTAACCAAACCGAAAGAGAATACTTAAAACAATTTTATATATCGGCGGTAGATTCAAACAGCTTAGTAGCTCAAAAATCCCTAACAAAATCCCGAACCGTCTTTGCAGATTCAATGGAACACATCCCCGAACTCATGGTGATGCAAGAAATGCCTAAACCCAAGCGAACTTTTTTACTCCAAAGAGGTCAATACGATGCTCCAGGACCAGAAGTTTTCCCAAATACCCCAGAAAGCATTTTGGCTTTATCTAATAAATACCAAAAAAATCGACTCGGTTTGGCCCAATGGCTTACCGACGAAAATCATCCCCTCACCGCTCGGGTGGCGGTAAATAGACTATGGCAGATTTTCTTCGGAACTGGCCTCGTAAAAACCGCTGAAGATTTCGGAAATCAAGGCGAAATGCCCTCACATCCCGAACTTTTAGACTGGTTAGCTATTATTTTCCAAGAAAATAATTGGGACTTAAAACAAATCAACAAACTCATCGTGATGTCAGCCACCTACCGACAAGACTCTAAAACGGACAAACAACTAAGAGAAATAGACCCAGAAAATAGACTTCTGGCCCGAGGCCCAGCGAAACGCCTCACTGCAGAAATGATCAGAGACAATGCCTTGCTAGCCAGTGGATTGCTAAATAAAAAAATCGGAGGAAAAAGTATAAAACCCTACCAACCCGAAGGCCTTTGGGACATCAATGGAGCCACTTATAAACCAGATTCATCAGATGAAATCTACCGCCGAAGCCTGTATATTGTAGTCAAACGCACTGTCCCTAATCCTACTTTGGGAACTTTTGACGCCTCCCAAAGGAGTTCCTGCATAGTCCGTCGCCAAAGCACCAACACGCCTTTGCAGGCTTTGGTTACGCTCAACGACCCGACGTTTTTGGAAGCAGCCAAAAAACTGGGTGAACAAATGTGCTCGGATGCAGATATTAAAAAAAGTATAGAAAAAACATACCAAAAACTCACGGGAAAACAGCCCTCAGAAGCAGAAACAAAACTTTTGATGGATTTGAGAGAAAAAGAATATCAAAAATTCAAGGCCGAACCCGAAAAAGCCAAAGGCTGGCTAAAGGCAGGTTTATCAAAAATAGACCCGAGCCTCGATACTTTGGCTCTTGCGGCTAATGCTGTCGTAGCTTCAACTATTTTAAATTCAGACGCTACATTAACTAAAAGGTGATTTCTAGATAGAATTTTTAGTAAATGACAACTAAAAAAAAATAAATAAAATGGTTCCTTAAAATCACAAAATAGTCCGTTTGAAAAATTTGGACTCATTCGTTTCTAAAAAGGAGTTAAGCCACCCAAATTTTCAAGAGGATCATTATTTTGTGAATGTTTTTTTGTTACTTTTTTTCGAAAAAAAGTAAGCCTGTCTGGCAAGGCACGCACAGTATATAAATATCGAGAGTTAAAATAAGTTATACTTGGAAAAGAATAATTAAAATCCGTGTCACATCAGTGCGGCAGCCGTAGATGTCATCAGTGTTCTAAAGAAAAAACGACAAATGAAAGACCTAGAAAATATATCAAAAAAACTCGACAGACGGAATTTCCTTCTCAAAACCGCCTCTGGCCTCGGAGCATTTGCTTTGGGCAATTTGCTCGCACATAATTCCGACGCCAAAAGCATCGAGCAAAACCTCCTTGCCGCACTGCCCAGCATAGCCCCGAAAGCCAAACGCATAGTTTACCTTTTCATGGCCGGCGGTCCTTCGCAGTTCGAAACCTTCGACTACAAACCTCGCCTAACCAACATGTTTGGCCAAGACTTGCCGGATAGCGTTCGCAAAGGCCAACGCCTAACGGGTATGAGTGCCAATCAGGCCGTTTTGCCTGTAGTGCCTTCGGCCTATAAGTTTAACCAGCATGGCAAAAACAAAACTTGGGTATCAGAATTGCTGCCCTACACCGCCCAAGTGGTGGACGAACTCTGCATCATCAAGTCGCTGTATACCGAGCAAATCAACCACGACCCCGCCATTACGTTTTTTCAGACGGGTCACCAACTGCCAGGCCGACCGTCCATTGGCTCGTGGTTGTCTTACGGATTAGGTTCCGAAAACCAAAACCTACCCGCATTCATCGTTTTGGTGTCTAAAAACGCCTCCAAAGACCAGCCGCTTTATGCCCGCCTATGGGGCAATGGCTTCTTGCCCTCTGAGCATCAAGGCGTGCAGTTTCGGTCGGGCAAAGACCCCGTGCTGTTTCTCAACAACCCCGAGGGCTACGACGGCTCAGACAGACAAGAGATGCTCAGCTACCTCACGCAGCTCAACCAACTCCAAAACGACCATTGGGGCGACCCCGAGATTGAAGCTCGAATAGCCCAATACGAAATGGCCTATCGCATGCAAACTTCCGTGCCCGAAGTGATGGACACCAGCACCGAGCCAGATGAAGTCTTTGACCTTTACGGACCAGACAGCCGCGACAAAGGTTCCTATGCAGCCAACTGCCTTTTGGCTCGCAAACTCCTCGAAAAAGACGTGCGTTTTGTGCAGCTCTATCACCAAGGCTGGGATCATCACGGCGGCCTGCCCAAAAGCATGGCTCAACAGTGTAAACAAACCGACCAAGCCACCGCAGCCCTGCTCATCGACCTCAAACGCCGCGGCATGCTTGAAGATACACTTGTAGTCTGGGGCGGAGAGTTTGGCCGCACGGTGTACTCACAAGGCAAACTCACCAAAAACGACTATGGCCGCGACCACCACCCACGCTGTTTCAGTATGTGGATGGCCGGAGCAGGCATAAAAGCCGGCCTCAGCTATGGCCAAACCGACGACTTCAGCTACAACATCATCAAAGACCCCGTACATGTGCACGACTTCCAGGCCACGCTCATGCACCTCATGGGCATAGACCACGAGCAGCTCATTTACAAATACCAAGGCCGCCGCTTCCGCCTCACCGACGTCAGCGGGCAAATCGTCAAAGGGATTTTGAGCTAAAACAAAATACTATTTAGGGCATGCCCCCAGCTGAGCCAATCCGCTAGCCAAAAGCATCCCCACAGCAGCTGGGGTCGGGCCATCACTACTCGCTTTTTTGCGTTCCGCCTATCGGCAGGCACACAAAAAGAGCTCAAACAGGCCATTCTGTCCCTCATGCGGGCATGGGAATTCTTCCAGAAATAAGCAAATTCATTTAATTCTTATCCTGAAAATTGAACATGTATTTTTTCAACACAATTCTCCTCCCCTCAAGAAACAAAAATCCTCTCCCCCACCCATTTCCTCAGCAAAAATCCATAAATTTCGGGCTAAATATCTTTCTTGATTTTAATGAAAAAATAGCCCTTTTTCTATTATTGGCGTTTTAATGCCTTTTCCCAAAAATTGTAAATACATGCGTTTACTTATCTAATATGCAAACACTCTTCAAATATTTCGAGAAATACCTTTCTTTATCTGAAGAAAGCAAATCGGCTTTGGAGAATATTTGCACGAGTTTCTCGGTCAAAAAAGGCGAAAATATTCAGAATTTTGGGCAAACCTGCAAAACCATTTATTTTATAAAATCAGGATTGGCACGTATTTATTATTACAAAGATGGAACTGACATCACTGAGTCCTTTGCATTTGAAGGAGATATAATTGCACGTGTGGAGAGCTTATTTACTGGTAATCCCCCTCAGAAAGCCATCCAAGTATTGGAAGAAACCGAAGTAATAGCTATAAATGCGGTACTGCTTTTTAGTTTGTATGATACTCACCCCCAATTAGAGCGACTTTTCAGACTTATTTTTGAGGCTGGCTATGTCGAAACCGTCAAAAGAATAGAAAGCATTCAGTTTCATACTGCTGAAGAACGCTACGCAGCCCTCCTCCGAAAACCAAATTTGCTCCAAAGAATTCCACTCAAACACATTGCTTCATATTTGGGGATAACACAGGTGAGTTTGAGCAGAATTAGGGCTATTCAAAGGTGATTATTTAACATTTGTTAAAGGATTCGGTTTTTGATTTTCAGTGATTTGTGGAAATATTTCACAAAATCAAAATGGAAAATTTCGACAGAAAAAATCACTGGGAAAATATTTATGAAACCAAAGAACTGAGCACTGTCAGTTGGTTTCAGCCGGTGCCTCAAACTTCTTTAGACCTTATTGATGGCTCAAATATTCCTAAGTCGGCAAAAATTATTGATGTGGGTGGTGGAGATTCTTATTTGGTAGATTTTCTACTTGAAATGGGCTACCAAGACATTACGGTGCTGGATATTTCCGAAAAGGCCATCGAAAGGGCCAAAAAGAGACTCGGTAAAAAATCTGCAATGGTAAAGTGGTTGGTAGCAGATGCGGCCAATTTTGAATCCGACGAAAAATTCGATCTGTGGCACGACAGAGCAGTATTTCATTTTTTCACCGACAAAAAAGAAATAGAACGCTACAGCGAAAATGCCAATAGACTTTTGGTCGAAAATGGAAAAATGATTGTAGGGACTTTTTCAGAAAACGGACCTACCAAATGCAGCGGAATAGAGATTATGCAACACTCCGAAGCCTCTCTAAGTCAAGCATTTGAAAAACATTTCAAAAAAAACAACTGCTTCACGGAAGACCACATAACTCCGTCGGGAGGTGTTCAAAACTTCATCTTTTGTACATTTACAAAGAAAAACTAAAATAGGTATGCGTTGAGCTCAAATCCACTGTAAAGAAAATCGCGATTCTAAAATTCATCTCCAAATCTCGCTCTGAGGGCATGAGGTTTGGAGAGTTTTCTGAAACGAAAATACAAAAATGCTGCTGAAACAGATAGCCCTGCCAAAAGCCCCAACCAAATACCAATAGACTTTAGGCCTAAAACAAAGCCCAAAATATAACCCATGGGTAGGGCCACCACCCAATACGCCACAAATGTGATGATGGTAGGCAATTTTATATCGGCCAAACCTCGCAAAACACCGAGTCCAACCACCTGAATGCCATCAGACAGTTGGAAAAACGCAGCAATAGCCAATAAAGGAAGGGCGATTTTGATTACCTCGAGGTCGTCGATATAAAGTTCTAGCAAAAAATGATCGAAGGTCAAAATCAGCACACTACACAAGCTCATGAACAAAAACACCAAGAAATAAGCCGAGAAACCCGCCAATTTAATACCCTTTATGCTCCGTTTTCCCCATGCCTTTCCAATTCTGATACCTCCGGCAAAAGAGAATCCCGTGGCCATCATAAAGGTTGTAGATGCAATATTAATGGCTATTTGGTGGGCCGCCAGAGCTGTTTCGCTTATCCATCCCATCATAATAATAGCCACTGAAAACGCTCCGATCTCGAAGAAAACCTGAAAGCCACCCGGAATACTTCGAAACAAAATTTCTTTGGTAAGGTCAAAATTAACCTTGAGACTCAAAGCCTTAAAAGCACCTTGAAAAGTACTGCTGTGGCGTAAATACAAAAATAAGAGAATCAACATCACCACCCGGGTAAGCAGAGTGGATATGGCAGCACCTTCAAAACCCAAATGAGGCATTCCGAAAGCCCCGTTGATCAGTACGTAATTCCCAATGCCATTGACCACCAAACCTACGGCGGTAATCACCATGGCAACTTTGGGTTTAGAGAGGCCATCGGCGAACTGTTTCAGGCCCAAAAACAAAAACAATGGAATATTGCTGGCCAATATATACAGAAAGAAGCCAGGTGCCGTTTGGTTAATGATGGGCGATTGCTGAAAATTTCCGAAGTTGTAATACACCAAAATCCCGATACCCGTAAGTACGAAACAAAAAAACAAAGCCACCAATAAAGCACTTACAAACAAGTCTTTGAGTGCCTTATGGTCATTTTCGGCGGCACATTTCGATACCATTGGAGCCACCACAGACATGCCACCAATGGCCAACGAACCAATCAAATAAGCGATAGAATTGGCAATACCCGCTGCCCCGAGTTCTATTTTCCCCAAAAAACGACCCACCATTATATTGTCGGTAATGGCCATCATAACCACGCCCAGTTGACCTACAATAATCGGTATGGCAAGATTAAGAGTAAGGTTGATTTCTTTTTTGAGGTCTGTTGTAAACATGTTGCAAATTTCGACATTAATATCCTACGAAAACAAAAATGACCAGCAAAATACTGGTCATTTTATCATAAATTATATATGTCAGATTCTTAGGCTCTTTTCAATTCAAAAACGGTGATTTCGGGTAAAATACCTACTCTACCAGGATATCCCAAAAATCCGAAACCTCGGTTTACGTATAATTGCTGATCGTTTTCTTTGTACAGACCGGCCCATTCTTTGTAACGAAACTGTACGGGACTCCACTGAAAGCCACCGATTTCTATGCCGTATTGCATACCGTGCGTGTGGCCCGCAAAAGCAGCATCTACGTCTGTTTTACCCAAAACTTGGGCTCTCCAATGGCTTGGATCGTGCGATAGCAAAAGTTTGTTGGTGTATTCTTCCGTACCAACCAGTGCTTTTTTCAAATCACCCTTTTTCTTAAAACCTCCCATGCCCCAGTTCTGAATTCCTACAATACCCAGCTGTTCGCCACCAAGTTTGATGCTGCGGTTTTCGTCCATAAGAATATCCCAACCCATTTGTTTATGACCAGCAATGAGCGTTTCAAGGTTTTTGACCTTCTTTTCTTCGCTGTCCCAAGGTATATAATCGCCATAGTCGTGGTTGCCGAGTGTTGAATAAACACCCAGTGGAGCTTTTACTTTTTTGAAAACATCGAAATAGTCGTTCAATTCTTTGGCCTCGTTGTTTACCAAATCACCCGTAAAAAACACCACATCAGGTTTTTGTGCCAACAACATATCCACACCACCTTGCACAGCTGTTTTGTTGTAAAAACTTCCTGAATGTATGTCTGAGAGCTGTGCAATGGTCATTCCTTCGAACGATTTCGGCAGATTCTTCAGATACAAAGGCACTTTTTTAACTCTGTAATCATGTGCTCCTGAGATGATTCCGTAGGCCATAATTCCCAAATGAGCACCACCAACAGCCATCGCACCTTTAGCCAAAAATTCACCGCGACCAATTACAGGACTTCCTGGCTCGGCATTACCAGTAGCTTTTAGACCTAAGTTCTTGATAATATTTACGATATCTCCAATCAATAAGAAAGTGGCTCCCATTATTTTGGATATATAAATAATAAAAACCGAAGCCACCATCAAATTCCTGACTTTCGCACTTAGATATTCAGGGTAAAGCACCATGCCCCCAAACGAAATCAAAAGCGAGAGAACGGGAATACTCCAGTAGATGATTTTAATCCATTTTTGGGTGTTTTCTGCCAGACCTTTGATACCAATCTTTACGGCTTGAAAAAAGTAGTAGTCTATTAGTAAAAATACCAATATGGTGACTCCTAAAAAAAATATCCTATTCATAATTTGTATAAAAAAAAGCTGCCTCGGAAAGCCAAAGGAGCATTTCAAAGACAGCCTAAAGTATTTATTATTAAGCCAAAGCGGCTTTTACGTTGTCAAAATTTGGCAAATCGCCGGCACTTTCCAACACCTCGGCATAGGCCAATGTACCGTCTGGATTTACGACAAACG
Organism: Leadbetterella sp.; assembly: GCA_035299025.1. Classification (GTDB taxonomy): domain Bacteria; phylum Bacteroidota; class Bacteroidia; order Cytophagales; family Spirosomataceae; genus Leadbetterella. Next base: position 30,415 of record DATGXK010000006.1, on the reverse strand, counting down.
CAGACCTTTTTGCTACACCTTTCAAGCCCAAAACAAACTCTTCATATTGAGCTCCATAAGCGGCACTTGCAGTCTTGTTAAAATCAGAAAGTAATGGAAAAGGAAGTTTTTGGTCTTCTTTAAACTTACCCAAGGTAAATGGTGAATCTACTGAAATAGCCAAGATTTCGGCATTTAATGAGCTGTAAGTAGCTATGTCGTCACGCAATGAACACAATTCGGTAGTGCAAACGCCCGTAAAAGCCATAGGGAAGAATAAAACCACTACTTTTTTACCTTTAAAATCTGAAAGACTTACTGGAGTTTTTTCTGTTGAAATCAGAGTGAAATCTGGAGCTACGTCGCCTATTTTCAATGTCATAGTTTTTATTTTTTTTGTATAAATGTTAAACTCAATTTTTAGAATAAAGGTTTGTTTTGGTGATTTTTTTTGGACGAAAGGCCTTCCTGAGATTTGAAAGGCTTTTTAACTCAACATCAAATTGCAGCCCCGAATATCCGAATTGTCAAATCTCCCCATAACCTTAAAGCCTTCGTAGTCAGGTGTAAAACTCCCCAAATCTTTGGTCTCGATAAAAGAGCAAGAGTCTATATTGGCCAAGTCTACCACATTTATGCCGCCTGTTCGTCCTCTGTATTTTACGTCTTGGTCGGGTTCGCCTAGAGCAAAACTGGGCAAATATGTAAAGGGATCGTTGATTTCGCGTAATAAAATCCTCATGGTTTTGGGCAAATAGAAAACGCCTTCGCCTTTGGAATAGCCCTGCGATAGCAGCTCTGTCATGCCATATTCCGAATGAATATGTTTTACGCCAAAAGCAGTAGTCAATACCGAGTGCAGCTCTTCCCTCACCATTTCTTTGCGTCGGCCTTTCATTCCACCCGTTTCCATAATGATAACTTTATCTGAAATGGCCTTAATTTTCTCCGCCAAAACTTCATTTTCGGCCAAATCCAAAAGGCCAAAGGTAACGCCAACCAACAGTATTTTTCTTCCATCTTTGGCCGCCTCTGTCATGTTTTCAATCATCTCGTCGAGATTATCCAGATAAAATCCACCAAACTGACTGAAGCTGTGAAAAATAAAGTTTTGAACCATATATACCAACGAAGAGTTATTTCGTTCCAGATAAGAAGGCAGAAGAGCAAACACATGAAAGTCAGTAAGCGGGCCATAAAAAGCCTCAAAAGTATTTCGGCTCATAAGTTCGTAAAAGGGTAAGTCGCTCACATAATGTCGGCTCGTATTGGCAGATGTTGTTCCGCTACTTTCGAAAGTTATTTGCGGCTCTACTTGGCCAGAAATCACTTGATGATTTTTGAAAAATTCGATAGGCAAAAACGGAATTTTTTCAAGACGGTCAATTTTTTTTATATCTTTATACAAAAACTTGACGTACTTATTGTACACTGGATTTTGGGCAAACTGAAACCTAAAAACCTCCAGAGCGAGTTTTTCGAAAGAATATGGATTTTGGTCGAGCTGTACCAAAGCAACCTTGAGTTCGTCTCTGATGGTCATTTTTGTTTAAATGTCCTTGGTTTTAATTATTTTTACAAAAATAAGTTTTCTCACATGAGTAAGCAGCATTTTAAAGGTTTAATATTTTTTGGTTTGGGAATTATAGCCCTCAGTTCTTGTTACAAAGAGCCTGATTTTTCCATGACGCCCAACATCGAGTTTGCCTCCATCACCAAAGACATTAGGTTGGACCAATTTACAGGAGCAAAAAAAGACTCGATTATAGTTTCAGTAAAATTTCAAGATGGCGATGGCGACTTGGGCTTCAATGCAGAAGAAATTGGAAGCAAAGTGCCACAAACCGACTACAACTATGTGGTGAAATCGTTCCGGAAAACGAAGGGCGTTTTTACGCAGTTTAATACGTTCGAAACTCTATCGGGTTTTTATCCAAGACTGAAGACCGACGATAAAATTGGCCCAATTGAAGGTACACTACGCTACCGAATAGAAATAGAAACGGCTTTCTGGCCAGTAAAGAAAGACACTGTGAAGTTTGAGGTATACATAAAAGACCGTGCCGGAAACAAAAGCAATACAGTTGAAACCACGCCAATCGTATTGAATCAACTTTGACGCCCGTTTTGTTGGAAAATTCCACCATGAATTATAATTTCTTCGGTATAGTTTCCTAATTATTTGGTGAATCGTTTTAAGGGTTTTATCTTGTTTTAAAATACCCTTTCTTCATCATGAAAAAAATCTATTTGTTTGGCCTATCTGCCGCTATTTTTGCTTGTAAAGTAAACAAAAAACCTGATACAGATTATCAAAAAAAAGCCGATGAATTGGCTCATAAATACATCATGGTAGATGGCCATGTGGATTTGCCTTATAGACTGAAAGTCAAGAATTTTCAGATGCAAAAGGAATTTACTGGTATACCGGTAGAAACCGAAGAAGGTGATTTTGACTATAAAAGAGCCAAAAAAGGTGGCTTATCTGCACCATTTATGTCGATTTACATACCGGCAAGTTATGATACCCAAGGAGCTCAAAAATTGGCCGATTCGCTCATAACAATGGTCAACTACATAGCCACCGAAAAAAGCGACTACTTTGAAGTGGCCAAAACTCCAGCAGAAATACGTGAAATATTCAAAAAAGGCAAAATAGCCCTCCCCATGGGCATGGAAAACGGCTCACCAATAGGCGAAGTAGATGATGTGACTAAATATAGGGCCAAAGGCATCAGTTATATCACACTCAGTCATGGTAAAGACAATCGAATTTGCGATTCGAGTTATGACACTACCCACACTTGGAAAGGCCTGAGCCCTTTTGGCAGAGAAGTGGTAAAAACTATGAATAAAGAAGGTGTTTTGGTGGATATATCGCATGTGTCTGACGATACTTTTTATCAGGTGGTGGAGATGTCTCCTGTGCCAGTAATCGCTTCTCATTCTTCTTCGAGGAAATTTACGCCTGATTTTCAAAGAAATATGTCGGACGACATGATAACGAAATTGGGCAAAAATGGTGGGGTAATTATGATCAACTTCGGTTCGACCTTCTTGTCCAGCGAAGTGACGGAATACAGAAAAAGTCTACAAGCCGAAATCAAAAGTATTCTTGATAAAAAGGGTCTAAAAGCCCGTGACGAAGCGGCCGAGCCCATCATAGACGAGTTTTTTGCAAAACACCCACTCGCTTTTGCCGATGTTAAAAAAGTGGCTGACCATATAGACAACGTAGTGAAACTGGCTGGCATAGACCATGTAGGACTCGGTTCTGACTTTGACGGCGTGGGGAATAGCCTCCCAACTGGCCTAAAAGATGTCAGCGATTATCCAAACCTCCTGGCCGAACTTCTTAGACGCGGATATTCAGAATCTGACATTGAGAAGATTTGCTCAGGTAATATATTTAGAGTTTGGGAGAAGGTGTTGGCTTATTCTGGGAAGTAAACTTCGTCAATTTTTCTTTTTCTTCTTTTTGCTGGCTTGAGCCTTTGGGTTGTAGTCGAGACATTGTTGTATCCAAAAATTGAAATCAGCTTGGGTTCTTAGGCCGGTTTCATCCACTTGTACGAATGCTTTCATGGGCCTCCCTGTAAACATCATTTCGAAACAACCTTGCTTTTCCAAAAGTTTAGGCTTCAATTCGGGATCGACTCTGCACATGAGGTCATCTTTGATGATACCCACACACATTTTGTCATTCACCATAAAACACAAACCACCCATCATTTGCTTTTCCTCTACATTTTCGAGGTTTTGTAGGCTGGTGCGTATGCGATTGGCTAGGGATTGAGAATAGGACATGGTTTTTAAATATTTACTAATCCATTTTTAATAGCGAAAAGTACCAAGCCCACACGAGATTTTAACTCCAATTTTATAAATAGATTCTCCCTGTAACCATCAATAGTTCTAGGTGAAAGACACATTTTATCGGCTATTTCTTTGTAAGTGAGCTCTGAACAAGCCAATTCTAAAAACTCCTGTTCACGAGCCTGAAACTGCACAAGCGGTTTGGAGGTTGTTCCGTTGGGTTTATGTAAACTTTTGAGTAAGGTACTGGATACCAGCTCGCTGTGATAATACCCTTTGTCTCGCACAATCTCCAATGCAGTTCTAAAATTGGCTGTATCAGTGTCTTTCAACAAATAACCTTTCGCACCACATCGGAGCATTTTTATGATAGACTCCTCATTATCTTCTACAGAAAGAGCCAAAGTTTTGATTTGCGGGTAATGCTTTGTGAGGTATTCTGTGGTTTCATAGCCATTTTTTTCTGGCATATTGATGTCGATAAGTGCAATGTCTGGGGCTTGATTTTGTTGAAGATAGTCTATGAATTGCTGACCGTCAGCTACGTCAAAAATTACTTGAAATCCTTCAAAACGGTTAATTAGTTCTACGAGGGCATTGCGAATGAGGTGGTGATCATCCGCTAAGGCGATAGTTGTCATAGGTTTTTAAACGGGAATGGTTAAATGGGCTCTGGTGCCGCTGACCTTTCCTCGTTCGAAAATCAAATTGCCATTCATCAATTTAGCTCGGTGTATAAGGTTACTCAGTCCCGCACCACTTTGAAAGCCATTTTTCTGAATTTTTGTGTCGAAATCGAATCCAATGCCATCGTCAACCACCTCCAAATTAAGACATTGCATTGTCTCTTCCAAACTAACTTCAATATTTTTTGCCTTTGCGTGCTTCAAACAGTTTTGGAGCAATTCCTGAAAAATCCTGAAAATCAAAACTTCCTTTTTACGGTCAACGGATACAATTCCGGTATTTGCAGAAAAATTAACAGCATAATTTCCCAACTTTTTCACCCGCTCCACCTCAAATCCAATGGCTTTTTCGAGACCTTCGTGTAAAAGATTGTCACTATTCAAACTCTTTGACAGTGCCCTGATATCCGTCAAAACATTATTCACAAACTCTTTAGAATCATTGATTTTTTTATTGTCAGGCGATTCCTCCGAAAGATTATTGAGCTGAATTTTCACCAGAGTCAACATCTGCCCCACATTATCGTGCAGCTCACGGCTGATGTGTTTCATGGTGGAGTCTTGGATTTCGTTTTCGGCATTGAGGATTTCTTGTTCGAACTGAGCTTTAAGGGCGGCTTTTTCGAGCAACAATTTGACTTGCTTTTTTTGAAATAATATTGTAAACCGCAGAAAAAAAAATATCAACAATAAGAATGATAACGTACCAATAAAAATTACTATTTCAATATTATAGTCAATCATTTACTTCACTTTTAAATAGAGAAATACCTAAAAATATGTAAAAAAATCCATCAAAAAATAGACTGTATTCATACAAGGATAGAGCATTTTCATACTTTTTAACGATAAAATATTTCATCAACCCTACTATCATAAAATTTGTAAAATATGAAATTATACCAACTACTACCCAAAAGCTACGCAATTTTGTTATCTCTATTATTGAATCTGTTTTTATTAACTTTTCTAAATGAATAAAAACAAGAACCAATAGAATTAACCTTAATATCAACCTCAGATTAGATGGAGAATAATTAATTGGTTCTATTTTAGTTACAACAAGTATAAATTCAATAATCAACGCAAATGTAAAAATTGAATAGAAGTGGTAAATTGAATACCCTTTTAATAGATATTTTGATAATAAAAGAAAATGAATAACAGTAAGGCCATGATATAGAAACAGATTATTTCGATGCAATTTAATCATGAAATAATCTGCCAAAATCTCTACAAGTAAACTAATAATTATAAGTAGAAATATTTCTTTAGAGTCCTTATATCCTTTACCGCCTATTCCCAAAACTATGGCGAAAAGCATAGAACTAATCATTAACCATTCTGGAAACCTCAAATTTTAGCGATTAAGTAGTTTATTAAAATTATCTTTTAAACTATTGACTATAGTTCTGGTCGTTGTAGGTGGGCACTGCCTATTGGGCGGACATTCGGTCATAATTGTACATACTTTTTTTGATCGGGGTTCAACTTGGAATAGATCATATATTTCTTTGTTCACCGGTATTGCCATTAATTTAACATTATCTTGATCGTCTTTCCCTACCAAAATTTTTATACCTTGACATTCCTCCGATTGATTTAACAATGCATTCAGAATTTTTTTATTTAAAATAAAACTAATATTTGGGGTTTGTTCGTAGGTGGCATCATTCAAATCAATTCCCTTTTGTTTAAAAAAATCTTTCCAAAAGTTCATTACCAGATTTTCAATGGTATCAACCGATATTTCGGCTTCGATTATTTCTTCTTCATTCCAATTTTTATATCTTAACGAGATTTCGTCAGAAACGTCTAAATCTTTTTCTAAATAAATGTTGGTTAACATGTTTTCCATAAGTTTTAATTTTTTACCCAAATATCAACTTGTTAATTATCAAAATCAACGGGAAAAACACCCTAAAAAGCTGTGAAATAAATACGGGAAAAAGACGGTGAAAAATATTGGCTTTTACTTCCAAATTTGTGCATAGTTTTTTGAGGTATTAGGTTTATGAAACTGTTATCCAAAATTTAATTTATTCAAAAATGCCAGAAAGGATATATAAATACAAATCTAAGGAAGGTTTTAAAACTCTGGAGTTAAACGATTCATTTTTCCTATTGGAAGATAAAGTTGCCAGATTTAAAAATAATCCCGATATAACATTTGACGAAAGAAATAAGGCTTTACTTAGTAAAGACGAATTAACTGTTCTAAAAAAAGAAATTGATTCAGCTGACTCGCCTTACTTTAACACACCTGAATTTAATGTTTTGCCCGTTTTTAAAGGGAAAAATGACAGTTCGTGGCTTATGTCTGATGAATTATTTGTTGGATATGAAAACAGAATAGAATTAGAGACATTTATTAATGAAAATGGTTTGTCAGAATTAGATCATTTTGATTTCAAAAATAATAACAAGTATTCGCTACTAAAAATTAGACAGGATCAGGAACTCTTTGAAATAATTGAAAAAGGAGAAAAATATAAAAGTTTTATTTCCATAGAACCCAATTTTACAACTATTGTCAACGACGAGAGTAGATTATTTCCAAATCAAGAAATAAATACCAGTTATTTTGACAATTTGAATTTAATTGATGTCCCACAAGCCTGGAATATCACTTATGGATGTAAAGAAATTGTGATTGCCGTTTTAGATGTAGGGATTTTTGATTCTCACGAAAGTTTGCGAGGTCAAGTGGTAAGTGGATTCAATACCTACAATCGAACTCTTAATACGGTTCCGCGAAACAACGATGTACATGGAACGCTGTGTGCTGGCATTGTGGCCGGAAGAAACCCTAATGGAAATTTTAAAGGCGTGGCTCCAAATTGCGAAATTATGCCCATTTTAATTGCCTCAAGCGAAAATACACCTCCTGGAATGATACGATACAGTGAATTATCTTTTACTAAAGGAATAGTTAGTGCCTACGAAAATGGAGCTTCTGTATTAAACATCAGTCTTTTTTATCAAGGACCAGAAATTGGGCCTATAAGAACTGCTTTGGAGGAAGCTAATTCCTTAGGAAGAGAAGGTCTGGGTTGTATTATTGTTGGGGCAGCGGGTAATAGTGGAGTGCCAAAGGTCGATTTTCCGGCAAGTGACAAAAGTGTTATAGCAGTATCTTCAACATACGGTGATGGTAGTTTTGTGCAAAAGGAGCAAAGATGGGGCTCTAACTACGGTCCACAAATATTTTGTGCAGCACCCGGTGTTAATAATATTTCGACAGGGTTACCAAATAAAAATTATTTAGTATTTGAAGGAACTTCTTCTTCAGCAGCGTTGGTATCAGGAGTAGTTGCGTTAATGTTATCATTAAAACCAGACCTTACATCAGACGAGGTAAAAGACATTATCGAGAGAACATCTTCACTTTATAATCATCCCAACAATAAAATGGGATTTGGATTGATCAATGCTAAAAAAGCTTTAGAATATATTATACAAAAATATAGAATAATAATTTAAACTATCTATGAAAAAAATAATACTATTTTTGATAATTCCTGCTCTGAGTTTTGCCCAGACTAAGATAACTTTAAATCATGAAAAGTTAAAGTTTATTGAAAAGGCGTCGACTTTTGATGATTCCAGCGTAAATTCAATAAGGAAATCAATTATGGAATTGGATTCCATTCAAAACGTGGGAAGCCTGAATTCTCTGCTTCAAAAAAAAATGCAATCTCCCCATGAAGTAATGATTTATTATCATACTCCAGTGCAAATTATAATTGAAGCTAACGAGAAATTTAAAATCGATAATAATAATTATAAATTTGACAATGGCATTGGTGAGGTTTCTTTTGATTTAAATAACTTAAAAAATGTAAATCATAACTCCAACAATAAGATCATTTCGAAAGTAATTTATGGAAACGATACTTATGATAGTATTCCTATTCAAAAGAAAATTTTTGAAGGTTTTTTTAAAGACTCGGTTTTACAAAAAAAACTTATTGTTGAATACAAAATACCAAAAAGCATAGAAATGAATACTGATACAGTCGATGTAACTTATCAAGAAATTAAGTTTTTGGTCAATAAGGGACGATTATTTTTTCAAAATAATGAACTTAAATTCACTAATAATGAGGTCACAAATAAAAAAATAGATTCGTTAATAGTTAAAAATAAAAAAATAGAATTGGAAAAAGGACTTGAGTTGGAACTTAATGGTGTCAAGACTTTTGTATCTAAAAAAAATAATTCCTTTGAATTAAAAAATAAATGGTTTAATGAAGTCACTAACAATAGCAAAGTATATAAAAATGAAACACAAGAATATGATGAGGTTTTAAAAAAAATGGATAAGGCTATATCCACAGTTGAAAATAAGTACAAAGAGACAAAAAAAGATTCTACTGAAATTAGAAAACAAAACTTTAGAAATCAAATAATAGCAGAGTACTACAACCAAACAATAAGCTCATACAAAGGAATAAATATGGAAGCCTTAGGTAGTCTTAAATTCCTTTTTGAAAGTATCGACAAAGAACTAACTAAAAATAATTTTGGTACAATTGATACAACAACGGTTTGTGGTTGTCGGAATAAGTTTTTCCTATCGGGAAATGAAAACATCTTAGATGATATTAGTACTCTCTATAAAAAATCACATGACGAAAATAAAGAATGGATAAACAATTGGCTATGGTATACAAAAGGTGACACAACCTTAAACCCCTTAGGTTTTGATGCCCAATTAATTAATTCTATACCTACACGAACCAAAGAATTAGCTTTACTCAAAGAGCAGGTTGATGATTATGAAAAATTTATCACAAGGCCAAATAGCAATATACAGTCTTCTTTCTTTGAGACTTACAAATCAGCTAAAGAAAAGTATTTGAGAAAGTTAGATACCTTAACAATTATTCAGAAGATTAATTCGACCCTCAAGAAAGACGAATTCCTTTATAAATATGAAATTCCAAAGGTTTCAGACGTAAATAAGATTAATTGGTATGAAAATTTTGATGCATCAAATAATTATGAATTTTCGAATTTAGGAAACAAACCAAAAAACTTTAAAAGACCTGTAAACATTCACAAAGATGATGAATTAATTGTAGCAATTCATAATTTAAAAAAAGGTGATGATGTTAATTTAAAATCTACAGAGTCTTCTTTTGAAGTTGTTTCTATTATTGAAAGTCAAATAACTAATCCACTTATGAATAATTTTACCAAAGCCTTATCATCTGTTAATGGTGGAACTGGAGGCACTTTAAGCACTAATAAAAGTGACGAAAAATCATTTGATAAAAATAGGTTAACTAAATGCGGATTTGTACCAATGGATAGTATTACGTGTAAAAATAAATTCGGTTTAGACACCACAGGTATTGTAAAAAAATATAATACTGCTAAAAGTCAATTAGAATGGTTACTTCAGCAAACCACTCCAATATCTGAATTGAATTTAGTTGAAGATCCAGAACCAGCATATCGAACCAAGTATTTGTATCCCGAACGCAAATTAAAACTTGAAAATGATAAGAAAGTTACATATGAGCTAATAACCAATGCAAAATCAGATTCATTGGTTGGCAGTAAGAGTTATGTCAAATATAATACAGTAAATTTTCTTCCGCTTGTAGGTATTTCATTTATCCCTCAATCAAGATATAATAGCATTTATGAAGAGAACCAAGGTTTTATAACTGACAAATATTATAACAATTTTGAAATATTTGCTGGCGTAAAATGGTATCCTTTTGGAGTTAATAGAAGCTCAGATAGAAAAACTTCGAAATATATTCGGAAAGAATTGAAATCGGGAAAATGTATAAACAAAGGTGGATTTAATTCCAATTTCCTTAGAGGAAATAGTTGGACCAATAGAATTTCATTCACTTTGGCATTAGGAACCAGTAGGAAGTTTTTAAGAAACTACAATATAGGTTTAGGATGGGATCCCATTCCAGGTTTTAACTTACAAGCTGGGTATAACATTTACATTCAAAACACCTACGAAATAAGCAACGGTCTTATAAAAGATCAGAGTATCAAACCGAAAGGGGCATTTTACACCGGCATAAGTGTTGATTTAGGAATAGCCAGTCAAATTTCAAAACTCTTTATTAAATCAAAATGAAAAAGATAAGTTTATTTATATTTATTGGAATCTTATACTTGAGTTGCGAAAACAACACTCAAATATTTGAAAATGAATCTATTAATGGAATAGTTTATTTCGAAAATGAAAAACTTGGAGAATTAAAAACTATCAGTACAAAAACATTGGTTTATTTATCTCCAGATTCTACAGGAGCCACATTCATTACTAAAACAGAAACAGATTCTTTGGGTAAGTTTGAGTTTAAGTTTGTTCCTGAAAAATTGGACAGCGTTTTCATTTTTTCAGAGAAAACGATTGGTGGAATAAAATACACCGGAAAAATAAAAAGTACTGACCCTAAAAAAGAAATAATATTGAAGCCCAATTACCCTGGAAATTCGATTTTGGTAGAGGTAAAAGATCAAAACAGTGGACTTAACGGAGTAGAAATATTTTTGTTTGCCAATGAAAGCCAAGCTAAAAATATTGAAAATGATGAACCCAAGAATTTTGTTCAGAAGGCTACCTCAAATAATCTCGGTAAGGCCATATTTTATAATTTGCCTTCCAGCCAGTATTATATTGCTTCAAAAAGCAATATGGTAATTTCTAATATTGAAATCGTTGATTTAAGACAATCTAATTCAAAGTCAGTTGTATTAAATATAATTCCAAAAGCCCCAAATCCAAAATTGACATTAAAGTTACTAGATAATATCGGGGACTTACTATCAGGCATAGAAACATTTATATTCTCAAGCAAAGTCTCACAAGCTAATATTTTCGCAAAAGTTGTAACGAATAATATTGCAAATGGTACAACTAACAATAAAGGTGAAATCGTTTTTGCAGAATTACCTATAAACCAAAATCTATACATAGCCTCAAAAGGATATTTCTTAAAAAACAATAAAGTTGATACAACTTTTGCAATTCTAGAATCCCCATTAAAACTAACAAAAGATACTACCGTTAGTTTGTCATTTGAGTAAGTTTCCTATTATTAATAAAACTAAATCCTTTTCAGATAAAGCTTTGTCGGGAAGGGATTTTTTTGATTAAGTTTTCCAATTGGTAATAAAAAACCGTAAAAACACCCTTACACAAACCGTATTCAACACGGAATAGATTTGTAGATTTCTCATGAACTTTGGCTTATCAAACACCCGAAAAGTCATGATAAAAATCAATTACCCGCAAAGCAATGAAATCCTCTTTCTGAGAGGTGATATTAACTATACTGAGTTCCATCTGATTGATGGGAAGAAGGTGGTATCGAGCTTTACGCTTTTGAGGCACCAAGAGAAATTAGATGGTTTCTTAAGAGTGAGTAGAAAATATTTAGTTAACCCAAAGTATATTTCAGAAATTGAAAATATAAATGGAACAAAGAATATTTACATGGAAACAGGTGAAAAGATTCCCGTAGCAAGAAGGCGAAAGACTTATTTGGTGGAATTGTATGAAAAGAAATAATTAACTCATATTTTCCTTCTCAACCAACCCCTTCACGATTTCTTGAATTGGAGTTCAGTGGAAATTTAAAGCCTAGTCGGTTGAATTGATGACATGAATAAAACCAGTAGACGAAACTTAGCATAATTTTAAGTGGGGTAAAAAGGGTGCCGTAAAAGTTTGGGATGTCTAGTTTTTTTTTTTGATTCGAAATAAAGCTATAGCACAAAATTGAGATTTGCCAATTCAAAATTAAGCTGGTATTCCTTTTATTCATTTTGGTTTAGAGACTTCAAGGCATCATTTTAGCTTTTCCAACTTAGTCTATAATTCTTTCAAAAAAATACTTAAATTTAAGCACTAATATACCTTCTGCCATTAAAGTAAATTTATTTCAAAAGTGTTTTATTCCAAGATTCTGGCAAGCTCTAATCCTATTACCTCTCTTAAATGCATGTACATTTGAAGAACAACAGGTGCTGAATAAAATACCAGAACAGGTGAATGTTCGGTCGGTTGATTGTTTTGTGGACGAGACTGATTCTCTCAGCTTTGAGGATGTTTTAAGCAATCCTTCATTTAGAAAGTTTAACGGTCCAGAAATAGGATACGGGCATTTGAGAAAAAACTTATGGGTTAGGCTGGTTTTGCAAAACAAAACGAATCTAATTCAGGAGGCGATTTTAAGTACGGATCAAATCATTCTTGAGAAATTAGATTTCTATAAAAAGAAAGACACCAAATGGCATAAAGAAGAAGCTGGTTGGGGAACTGCAATCCAAAACAGGGAACTTCCAAGCTATTTGCATGCATTTAAAGTTTCCTTGAGTCCGAATGCAAGTGATACAGTATTTTATCGGGTTCGAAATCAGTATCAGGTGGTTCGGTTGCCTTTAAACCTATTTAATCAACAACAATTTTATCAACATTATTATTCTTATTTGTTTTATGACGGTTTAGTCACAATGGCCTTGATTACAGCCATTTTGTATTGTTTGTATAATCTTTTTTATACCTCTCAGAAAGACCGCAAAACTTTAGTTCTATATCTTATTTATGCCGTCAATTTCTTTATTTTTTATACTGTCAGAATTTCTTCTCCGGCATATTTTACTGATAATCATCCAGTTATTATCAATTACTACGTAAATATTTTTGTCTTTATAAGTACCTATACTTTTGTAAGATTCGGCACTTCTTTCATTGATCCGGATAGAAAATATGGAAATAAGGCCATTTCAACTCTAATTGATGTACTTTTTGTTTGTACCATTTTTGTCTCTCTTTTTCCTACTTGGTCTGCTATAAAGCCCTTGTTATATTTAAAACTCGCGTTTTTTCTTACCACTATTTTCTATCTTATTTGGAGTTTGATTTCAAACTTCAGAAGGAGTTTCTTGACTCGAATTTACTTTTTTATGGCCATGCCTTTAATTACCACAGGTATGATTGAGGGCCTAACCAATGTTTTTGGTATTATGGAAGTACCGAACCAGTTTTTTGAAGCCTTCAGGATTTCTATTTGTGTAGAGATGCTCTATATACTTTTTGCTTTGATTTTTAGAGAAAGATATTTGAGCAAACAAATTCAAAAGAAATTAATGGCCACTGAACTCGAAATGTTAACCTCGAGAATTGAGATACAAGAAAATGAACAAAAACGTATAGCTAGAGACCTTCATGACGATTTGGGTGGTACTTTGGCGAGTCTTAAGCATATTGTTTTTTCAAAATTGTCAAAATTGCTCAATCCCGAAGATGAAATAAAAATCAGGGAATTGGCTCAAAAATCAGGGGATGATTTGCGACGTATTTCACATGCTTTAATGCCCCCAGATTTTGAAAAGATAGGCTTGATAGATTCTATCCATGAACTTATTAGAAATAATAGCTCCGATAGAATCCAATTTGAGTTTTTTGAGCGTACAAAGGGTGTAAATTTAAGTTCGAAAGATGCATTAAATGTTTATCGGATACTTTCAGAAACTGTTCAAAATATCCATAAACATAGTGGTGCCTCAAAAGTGATGGTACAGTTAATTCAAAATGATGAAGATTTGACACTCATTGTGGAGGACAACGGTAATGGATTTGATATAAACAGCCTTCCAGAAGGTTTGGGAATTGAAAACATGCATTCGAGAGCAAAAAACCTTGGTGGAAGCTTATATTTTGATTCAAACAACAAGGGAACAACCGTTATTTTAGAAATACCTCATGCAAAATATTAAGATATTAATTGTTGATGATCACTTGTTGTTTGGTTTGGGCCTGAAAGAGCTTTTACTGAAGGAAAGTGGCTATGAGGTAACGGGACCCGTCACCGATTTAAACGAAATTACCTCAATAATTCAAACCATTTCTCCCGATGTGGTTTTGTTGGATATTAATCTCAATGGTTTAAACGGCATAGAATTAGGCAAAAAGCTCAAGAGTGAGTTTGGAAATATTAAAATAATAATCCTGACGATGTACGAGCACGCTGTTTTTCTTAAACAAGCCAAAGAGTCCAAAATGGATGGTTATTTGTTAAAAGATAGTGACCCAAATGTTTTATTCAAGGGTATTCAATCGGTGTTAGATGGAGGTAGCTGTTTCTTAAAAATCGTGGATGAAAAATCAAGTAATAGATTGAATGGCTTTGGAGACAAATATTATTTGAGTGAAAGAGAATTAGAAGTGGCAAATGAAATCTGTAAAGGTTTAAATAATCATGAAATTGCCGAAAAACTAAACCTAAGCTACCATACAATAAAAACGCATCGTAAAAATATTTATACGAAGTTGTCTGTTTCGAATGTTCCTGAACTAATAGAAGTACTTAAGTCTTAAATCTTAAGAATTGTTACAAAATTAGAGACTTAGTAGGTCCGAATTTTATGTGTTCGAAACACTTAATTTGAAATCTTTACAAGTAAACTTAGATATTACTCTATTTGTAAAATACTGATTATTAAATACTTAACCTAATGTCTTTCGCTGCCAAGAATTCTTAATAGAAAACCAGCACCTTTCAAAATACCCCATTTGGGGTATTGAACCCTTACCTGAAAACTACTAGCTTTGACTCAGTAAGTAGCCCCAAAAGTATTTTTATCATTACGAGCCAAATAATTAGAACCATGGTTTCCCAAAAAATTCCACCTCCTCATGAAATTCTGTTTCTGCGTGGCGATATTAATTACACAGAATTTCATCTCGTAAACGGCAAGAAATATTTATCGAGTTTTACTTTATTGAGACATCAGGAAAAACTTGAAGGATTCTTGAGAGTAAGTCGTAAACATTTGATAAATCCAAACTATATAACAGATGTCGAAAGTCGACACGGATTGCATCAGGTATTGATGGTGAATGGTGAAAGAATCGTAGTTTCAAGAAGACGCAAGTCTGCAGTAATATAGGAAAGTACTAAATCCACTTACAAAAAATTATTAAATCCACACCTTTTTAACTTTTATCACTACGGTTATTACCAATCATCAAACCACCCCCAACCTCTCCCCACCAAATCTCTCAAACTCTCTGGTTTCAACTATAGTTTTGATTCTAACGATGGTCTGAAAAATTTCTTCGAAGGTATTGTAAAGAGGTGCAATACCCAAGCGGATGTTGTTAGGTGGACGGAAGTCGGGTATGATTACTTGTGAGCCATCGATGGGCTCTATCATTGCTCTATTTATTCGGTATCCTTCTGGATGTTGAATAGAAACGTGGGAACCTCGCTGGTAAGAATCGAGCGGCGATGCTATTGTAAAACCAATTGGTGTCAGTAAATATTTGACCAATTCCAACAAATAGTTTGTCTGAGAGACACTTTTCTCCCTCAAATTTTTCATACCAGCCTCGAGTGTTATGTCTATGCCTGATTCTATGACTGCCAATGAAAGGACGGAAGGCGTACCTGCTGCAAATCGCTGAATATCAGCTTTGGCCTCGTAATTTAAAGTAAAATCAAAGGTTTTTTGGTGACTAAACCATCCCCAAATAGGGTTCATCAGTTTAGCTTGGAGGTCTTTTCGCACATATAAAAATGCAGGAGCCCCTGGGCCACCGTTGAGATATTTGTATGTACAGCCTACAGCCATGTCTGCACCTGATTCATTGAGATTGACATCCACAGCACCTGCTGAATGGCTCAGATCCCACAATACCATTGCACCTTTTTCATGGGCCAACTGGTTTATTTTGTGCATGTCATACATATAAGCACTTTTGAAAACCACATGGGAAAGTGTCAATAAAGCCGTTTCGTTATTTAAAGCATTTGAAATGGCTTCATCTGAAATTCGCTGTTCGTCGGCACTTTGAATTATAGTAAGCGAAAGATTTTTAAACTGTTGCTCAATCAAACCTTGTAAAACATAAATATCCGTTGGGAAATTGAGTGAGTCGGTGATGATTTTGGTTTTGGTCTCTTGGATTTTAATTGCCGCAAAAGCCAACTTGTAGAAATTAATGGAGGTACTATCACCTACAAATATCTCATCTGCCTGGGCTCCAACTACCTGGGCTATTTTGGCTGAAATCCTGCTTGGCAATTCCATCCATTGCTCATTCCAACTTCTGATTAGACGTTTTCCCCACTGGTTTTGAGTTAGCTCCGAGATCAAGCCAACAGTTTTTTTGGGTAGTCTTCCGAGTGAATTTCCGTCTAAATATATTTCTTCACCAATTTCGAATCGGTCTCTAAAGTGGTACAGCTTGTCCTTTACGTCTAATTCTAAGGCCTTATATCTTAATTCGTCTTGGTTCATGGCTTAATTTTCTTCAGGAGTTCGGGTACAATTTTTTCTGTCCAAAGTTGGTACATTTTTCCAGAAGGATGCAAACCATCTTCCGCAATAAGAGAAGGGTCATTAATGGCTTGGCGAGAAATAGGTGTGATGTCCACAAAAAGAATTCCTCTCTTCTCAGTTTCTTCTTTTTTTACGGCATTGAATAAGTCTATATGCTCCGATATTGACTTTTTGGGACTATTTATACCAAAAGGTGTAACACCCCAATCGGGGATAGACACAACGAATACATGTTGTGGTTGATTCCCTGAAAATTGAATGGCAGTTTCCAATAAATCAATGTATTCTTTTCTAAATTCTTCCACATCTCGTCCCCTATATTGGTTATTTACACCAATCAATAAAGAAACCAAGTCATACTTTTTGGTGATGTTCTCAGAAACAATTCTTGCTTTTAACTCATCGGTGGTCCACCCAGTTTTGGCGATTATTTGTGGTTGTGAAACCGCAATACCATTTGAAGTTAAACTTTTGGCCAATTGCACCGGCCATCTTTGATCCTCAGTGACACTTTCGCCAATGGTATAACTATCGCCTACGGCTAAATATGACAAACCGTTCGTCATGGTATTGTTTTGATTATATATGTCTTGCGAGGAGGTCTCGCATGAAAAAGAGAATAAAATTATAATTAAAAAAATAGGCCTCATTTATGCTGATTTTGTCTTTAGAACAAACGAATATACTTATCAACATGGATCAAACCTGATTGTTATTTCTTTTTCCGAAATACACAATAAGTAAATATAGTACAGACAAAATGCCCAGAAAAATAACCAAACTAGTGATTTCTTTCAGTGCTAAATTGGACAAAAACCACAAGATCGAAATGGCTGCCAAAATCGGAATACCCACGCCAAAAGGTAGTCTAAAACCTTCTGTCTTGCCTTTTTCCTGTAATCGGAGCTTGATGGTGGCAGCTACCACACCAAAATAAACCACAAGAAGAGAAGCACTGGCAATGATGGCCAACTGTTTGAAGCCTCCGGAAATCGAAAAGACAAAATCTAATGCAGCATAGCTGATGATGGCCACAAATGGCGTAGCAAACTTAGGGTGTACTTTCGCCATTATTTTTGGCATCCAACCTCGATTTGCTCCCGCAAAAATCACCCTTGGATAAGACAAAACAGAACCACTTAAAGCCGCAAACATAGAGAAAACCGCACCTGCCATCATGAGGGTAGAACCAAATGAACCTAGCACTTTGTTGGCTACTGCAGCCAAAGGTGCTTCTTTGTACTTGATCAATTCAGCACCGAGTACACCTTGTGAAACCGTCTGAATCAGAATATAAAACAAAACAACTGCTCCTATACCCGAAAGAATACCCAATGGAACCACTTTTTGTGGATTTTTTAGTTCTCCACTGACATTTAAGGATGCCTCACCACCCGCAAAGGCAAAAAATAACAACAAAGAAGCCTCACCTAATTTTGAAATAGAGGGCAAAGAATGCCACTTTAAATTCTCGGCTGATGTAACGTAGAAACCTGCAACAATCAGAATAATCAAGGGAACCAGCTTAATGAAGGTATTGATTTTGACCATATTGTCGCCATGCTTAACGCCCAAAACATTGACCAAAGCGAAAGACCCGAAAACCAAAAGAAAGAAAATTGCTCTAATCGTAATTTCAGAGAAAGAAGGGAAATAAATACTGAGCATATCGGCCATGGCGTTGGCTATAGCGGCGTCGGCCAAGATACCTACAAACCAAAACATGGTATTAGCCAAAAAACCGGCGTAAGGCCCAAAAGCGGCGTGGATATAAGCATAGGCACCTCCTGTAGATGTAATTTTGCTGCCAATTTCTGAAAAACAGAGCATGATGAGCATCATTAAGAAACCACAAAAAAGGTAGGCTAAAATGCTTGTTTCGCCCAAAAAACTGGCCACAAAGGCAGGTAAAACGAAAATTCCGGCACCGATGGTACGGTTGAGCGTATTGGCTGCCAGTCCTAAAACCCCGATTTCGCGGCGAAGGCCTTCATGATTTGTTGATGACATTTATTTTGTTCGAAGTTTTAAATACGAAAGCCAAAATGCTTCTATATCCAAAACTAAGCTTTTTGTGGAGAAGAAAAAAGTAACCAAGAGGTTTTTAAGATTTCTTTTAAATTTAAATAAATGTGGAATAATCAAAATTAAAGGGAGCTCTCGATATCGAAAGCTCCCCTCAATAGAAAATCCATTTTTTTTACCTTAAAATATCTTATTTTAAAGTCTATTGTAATCAGGTCAATTTTAGTAAAGATTCTTCAATTGCTTTAATCTTAGCGTCGGCATCGGCTAGTTTATCCTTTTCTCTCTGTACCAATTCAGGTGCTGCATTGGCTACGAAGCGTTCATTGGCGAGTTTTGCTTCAACTGATTTTTTAAAACCTTGGGTATATTCGAGCTCTTTTTTGAGGTTTTCGATTTCTGCGGCTACATCCAGATTTTCACCTAAATCAATGCCGAATTCGTCTCCTTTTATTACCAAACTCATTCCTTTTACAGAAGATGTTACAAAAGTGATTTCGGAAAGGTTAGCCATTTTTTTCATCAAATCTTCCAAATGAACGTATTTGCTCGCTTCCTGGGTATTGATGCTCAATGGCAATGCTTCTTTAGGCGACATTTGTTTTGACTGACGGGTATTTCTTACCCACGAAACCAATTCAAACAAGATTTCGAAATCGGCTAATATTTTAGCATCCACCTCCCCTCCTTTCGGGAATTCCTGGATACAAATGGAGTCATTTTCTGCTCTTTCTTGAATATTTTGCCAGATTTCTTCCGAAATAAACGGTGTCCAAGGATGAACCAAACGCATCAATTCCTCGAAGAATCCAAGTGTGGCGTCATACGTCTCCTGATCTATCGGCAAACTTTGTCCATCCACATAAGCGGGCTTAATCATTTCGAGATATTGCGAGCAGAAGTCATTCCAAATCAAGTTGTAAGTCACCAAAAGGGCATCTGACATACGGAATTTGTCGTAGTGGTCGAGGGCTTCGACAATTGCGGAGTTGAGTTTGGCTCTAAACCAGTCAATTGCGACTTTATTTCCTTGATTGGCCGCAGCTTCCGAGGAAACATTCCAACCTTTCACCAATCTGAATGCATTCCACATTTTGTTGGAGAAGTTGCGGCCTTGTTCTACGAGTTTCTCGTCGTAAGGTAAGTCGTTACCAGCTGGCGAACTGAAAAGCATTCCGGTACGAACGCCATCTGCACCAAACTTATCTATCAAATCCAAAGGATCAGGCGAATTGCCTAAAGATTTGGACATTTTACGGCCTTGCTTATCTCTTACAATTCCTGTCAAGTAAACGTTTTTGAAAGGAAAAGTGCCTTTGTACTCGTAACCAGCAATTATCATTCTTGCTACCCAGAAGAAAAGGATTTCCGGAGCGGTTACGAGATCGTTTGTCGGGTAATAATAGTTGATGTCTGCGTTATTTGGGTCTTTGAAACCGTCAAAAACAGAAATTGGCCAAAGCCAAGAACTAAACCATGTATCCAGCACGTCTTCGTCTTGCGTGAAATCAGTGGCTGTAACGTTTTTGCCTTGTTGCGAATTGGCAATTTCAACGGCAGCTTCCAATGATTTGGCCACAATGCAAGTTCCATCTGCCAAATAATAGGCAGGAATACGATGTCCCCACCAAAGCTGGCGACTGATGCACCAATCACGCACGTTTTCCATCCAGTGGTTATATGTATTCTTAAATTTTGGTGGAATCAACTGAATGGTATCATTCATCACGTTCTCATGGGCTGGCTTACTCACCCGCTCCATTTTCAGGAACCATTGCAATGAGATTTTTGGCTCAATAACAGCTCCGGTTCTTTCCGAAGTTCCTACGTTGGATTTGTATTCTTCTACTTTCACCAAGTTGCCAGATTCTTCCAACATTTTGATGATTTTTTTGCGGGCTACGAATCTATCTTCTCCTACCAGAATCTGAGCTTTTTCGTTGAGTTTTCCGTCATCAGTAAGAATATCGATAACTTCGAGCTTGTGTTTTTCGCCCAAAGCAAAGTCATTTTGATCGTGGGCTGGAGTTACTTTCAAACAGCCCGTTCCAAATTCCATTTCAACATATTCATCGGCAATGATTATGATTTCTCTATCGATTAACGGAATTCTTACTTTTTTTCCTATTAAGTTTTTATATCTCTCATCATCTGGATGTACGCAAATAGCGGCATCGGCCATTATGGTTTCTGGACGAGTAGTCGCTATAACCACCTCGGCTTCATCTCCAATATACTTGATATGAACTAACTTCGAAGGCATTTCTTTGGTAATTACCTCTTCGTCAGAGACCGTGGTTTTGGCCTGAGGGTCCCAGTTCACCATGCGGTAACCGCGGTAGATATCACCTTTTTGGTGTAAATCCACGAAAACGTCTATTACGGCATCATAGAGATTTTCTTCCATCGTGAAACGGGTACGGTCCCAATCACACGAGGCACCTAGTTTTCTTAATTGTTTCAGGATGATCCCGCCGTATTTCTCAGTCCATTCCCAGCAATATTTCAAAAACTCATCTCTCGTCAAATCCGCCTTATTGATGCCTTGTTCTTTAAGCATGGCCACTACTTTGGCTTCGGTGGCTATAGAAGCATGGTCGGTACCTGGCACCCAACAGGCTTCTTTGCCCTGCATACGAGCCTTACGAATGAGCACGTCCTGAATGGTATTGTTGAGCATATGACCCATGTGCAACACGCCCGTTACGTTTGGTGGCGGAATGACTATTGTGTAAGGTTCTTTGTCTTTGTTGGGCGTGGACTTGAAAAATTTATTTTTTTCCCAATACGCATACCACTTATCTTCTATTTCTTTCGGACTATATGTTTTTGATATTTCCATTTGTTGAGTTCTCTGAACCAAAATTTAATAATTTGCAAAAATAAGGAATTAGTGGCAGAAAATCGATGAGAGTAATTTGGAAGTTTGTGGGGGAAGTGTTGGCAAGTTTGTGAGGACGAAAACTTGAGCTGTAAAGAAGTTTGTGAGGACACAAACTTGGGCGGTGGAAGTTTGTATGAGAGATGTATTAAGAGCCATGAATTCAACGGTAATTAAATCCATAAAACCATCTAAAATGCCGAAAATCATTTTTTAAGGACTAGAAAACCTTATTTTTGCATAAAAATCGGGCTTTAAAAGAAAATAATTATTGTTTAGAAAATTCTCTTCCATATTATTCCTTGCTATTCTGCTTCTCCATGTTGCGGGCCTCACACTTTTGAATTTTTGGAACAGTTGGGAGTCACAAAATAATATCGAACTGAATCAGCAGATAGTAATAAAAGCCGACAGCCTGATTCACAAATATCCTATTTCACTACCTTACAGCCAGAACTTTCAAAAAAACAGCCCCGAAGGGCAAACTGCAATTTTTGATGGTAAATTTTATCAAATGTCGAAGGTGGAATATCAATCCGATACCCTTCTTACTTATTATGTTCAGGCAAACTATACCAGAGAAAATGTCTTAGCTATTGCCAAGGAGTTTAGCGATAGTGTCACAAAGGATTTATCTGCCCAAAAAGAAGATTCCTCTCAAAAAGCCTTAGAGTTTTTTAAAAAATTATCAAAAGATTACCTAACCGGGAACACGGTTTTGAAAACTTGGTTTTGGATTGATATTCAGATTCAAACACATTCTTTTATCTCAGAAAACTACCAAGTTCCAGTACTTATGGTAAGTTTTCATCCTCCCATTTCATAAAGTTTATTGATCATTATTTTTGTGCAACACCGGTTTAGACCACTGTGGCACAAAATGTGAAATCGTGTTAAAATATTCAAAATCAAATCTTAATGATGAAAACTATATATTTTTCTTTGTTAGGTCTGGTAGCTTGTCTGTGTACTTATGGACAAGTCGCACCCGATTCTGCAAAGACCTTTGATCTAAATGAAGTAAAGGTAAACGAACAGAAATACAAATTCAATGCTCTTTCTTTACCCCAAACCAAGGGTACATATTTATATTCTGGCAAAAAAACCGAGGTCATAAATGTACTTGGGCTCGATGCCAATATTGCTGAAAAAACTCCAAGACAGATTTTTGCAAAAGTGCCAGGTGTATTTGTTTATGATATGGATGGTTCTGGTAACCAAGTAAATATTTCTACGAGAGGCTTGGACCCACACCGTGGATGGGAATTTAACGTAAGAAAGGACGGCGTCGTAACCAATACTGATATTTATGGCTACCCAGCGAGTCACTATTCTATGCCGATGGAGGCGGTACAAAACATAGAAATGGTGAGAGGAACTGGCTCATTACAGTACGGCCCTCAGTTTGGTGGAATGCTAAATTACATCAGTAAAACGGGTGATTCTACTCGTAAATTCTCACTTGAGAGTATCAATAGCTTGGGCTCATTCGGCCTTTTGAGTACTTATAATGCTGTAGGAGGGCAAATAGGCAAAGTAAATTATTACGCTTATTACAGCAAGAGAGTGTCTGACGGTTTCAGAGACAATTCGAGAAGTAATTATGAAGCTTTTTCAGCAGTTCTCACATATCAAGTTACAGATAAACTTAGTGCTAAATTTGATTTCTCAAAGTCCAAGTATGTATTTCAATTGGCTGGTCCAGTAAACGATAGTATGTTTTACGCTAATCCAAGATTGGCTACAAGATATAGGAATTTTTATAGCCCTGATATCTATGTTCCTTCTGTGAGACTGAACTATCAATTATCCCTTCGAACCAAATTCTCGTTTGTGAGTTCGGCGGTTTTAGGTAGTAGAAATAGCGTGATGTTCGACAAAACAGCCGATGTGGCGGATAAAATCGACTCAAAAACGCTACAATATGCCAACAGGCAAGTAGATATTGATAATTACCACAGCTATACCAATGAGCTTAGGATGCTTCATTTCTATCATATCGGAAGCTTTAAATCGATCTTGGTTGGTGGAGTGCAGTATATGAACAATGACCTGCACCGCCGTCAACAAGGTAAAGGCACCACCGGTTCTGATTATGATTTGAGCATAACAGGTAACTGGGGCAGAGATTTGCACTTTAAAACCCAGAACTTGGCTATTTTCTTCGAAAATCATTTGTCGATAGGCAAAAGACTTACTTTAAATCCGGGTCTAAGGCTCGAATCTGGGGAATCGCAGATGAGTGGCAACATCAGTTATTATGATACCAATAAATTTCCAGATGAAATTCATCATAAATTTCCATTATTTGGCTTGAGCGGTGAATATAAATTGGGTCCAAATCAAAAAATCTATTCCGGAATTTCTCAGGCTTTTCGTCCAGTCATCTTCAAAGACATTATTCCGGGTTCAGTTTTCGAAAAGTCCGATGACAACCTAAAAGATGCTTTTGGCTATAATTTTGAAGCTGGATATAGAGGTGATTTTGACAATCTGAAACTAGAATTTACTTATTTTCAATTGCTTTACAAAAACAGACTCGGTACACTGGCCCAAACCAATGAGAATGGGGATTTCCAGATTCTTAGAACCAATATAGGCACTTCGTTTACCAGAGGACTGGAGAGTTTTATGGAATATTATGGTACAATAACCAACAAATTTAACTTCTCGGTTTTCACCTCGACATCTCTCATGGACGCAAGATATCAGAAAGCCTTGGTAAGGTCAGGAGAAAAAAATGTAAACATTGAAGGCAATTTTGTGGAAAGTACACCAAGGATTATTTCAAGAAATGGAGTCACCTTAAGGTACAAAAAAGCTAGTCTGACCACCTTGTACAGCTACACAGCCAGAAGTTACGCAGATGCACTCAATACCGAAAAACCAAGTGCAAATGGAACAGTGGGATTGGTACCGTCGTATGGCGTATTGGACTTCAATGCTTCCTACAGGCTTTCGAACTTAGTATTGATTAAAGCAAATATAAATAATGCTTTGGATAAAATGTACTTCACCAAACGTCCTCAGTTTTATCCAGGCCCAGGTATTTGGGCTTCTGATGGCAGAGGATTTGGGTTGAGTATTTCTACTAAGATTTGATAAATGATTTAAGTTTTCCGAAGCTCTAAGAAATAATAAATCGCCGGTTTCATTCGGCGATTTATTATTTAAACTAATCTTAAATTTCTATCATTAGGGAGTGCAACCACCCATTTGTGCCAAAAATACTGTCCCGCTGTCGGCTTTGAAACCGGCATTTAACTCAATGGCTTTGGCGTTATAATTCACTCTAGAGTTACCTGTTATAGCGTTTGTGGCAGTTATTTTCCCGTTGACATTAGATGCTGTTTTGGTTACATTTAAAGAGGTAAAATCGTCGGTTGGACTAACTAAATTTACCGCTGCGGCGTTGGATAATAGGCTCACTTTTAAGGGTAAAGAAACCAAGGTGCAACCGACTCCATTGGTGATAGAGGCAGTGTAAATACCACCAGCTGTGGCCGTTATTTGGGGAGCTGATAGATTCGGTAGGGCCCAAAAAATGGAATTAAAGGGCGATGATGAAGGGACTTCTCGAGTTGGGCCATTTACTAAGGTGCCGTGGTTGTTGTTGGCGGTGGCGTCGGACGTTGTGCCACCAGTGCCTTCGTCGAACTTATAATAAGCCACAAGCCCCGAACTATTTACTGGTACAGAATTATTTTTATTCAGTTGTATTTGAGATTGCGTATTTGCCACGTTCCAGAGTCTGAGTTCATCCATTTTGCCATTAAAATTATTGCATTGACAAGATGAAGGCTGCTGTCGCCCAATATTCATTTCGCCTGTATCTTGAAATAACGCTATTGCCGCAGTACCAGAAGCTATGCCATTGATATAAAAAGTCAGCGTACCACTACTAAGTGTAACAGCCACGTGTGTCCAGGTATTTTGCGGTACTGGGTCGTTAGAATAAAACCAAGTATCACTACTTTTCTGATAGAAACCCATTTTGTTGGCATTATTATTTGCATTTAGTTGCCATAAATAATCATAATCTCCTTTGTCGATAATTGTATTATTGCTACCCGAGTAATTTACCCATGCTTCCATGGTTGCGGTAGTGCCGAGATTGATACTTGCACTATGCGGTACGGATACATACTGGTTGCTGGCACTAGATAAAACTAGGGCATTATTTTGGCCAATATCAGTAGTTAAATCAACTGAACCTCCAGGGCAAAACTCCACTGGACCGCTTGCCAAGATAGTAGGCGTGGGTGTAGTACTCTGTATATCAAAAACAACCGGGGTTCGGCAAGATATTAGCCGTTCGTCCGCTACATAAAAAGTGGAAGAACCTGGGCTAGCAATGTTTGAAACTCCTGATCCAGCTACGCCGACTGGATTAAAAATGGCACCTATACCTAACTCTGTACCGCCAGATGAGCTGCTGAACCATTTAAAACGTTGTTGCGGTAAACCTTCCTGAGAACTTTTTAAAGTAAATGTACCCTTTGCGTTACTGGCATAAGAACTTACCACCACTACGTAGGTGGCACCCTGTGTAAGCGAGTGCACTAATCTAGACCGAAAACCTAAGCCGTTGTCATCTACACCTCTCAAAAAATTAACCGACGGAGTGGCTGGATTAAATGCAGTCTGATACAAAGTGAGGTAGCTATCGTCAGGGTCAACACCAGTAAGATTCGCAAGAGTTATCTCAAAGGCTGTATTGCCTGTTACAGGTGCCACAAAAGTATAAGCTTTGTAATAAACGCTTGTTCCAGGTGTGTAACTGATTACATTGTTACCATCACCTCTTACGTAGGTAGGCCCTACAACTAGGCTATCGCTAAGAGTTTTAGTTTTGGCAAAAGCCGATAAACCTTGTCCTGTTGGTACCAAACCAGTTGAACAATTGGCCGTATAACCTTGGGTATTTATTAATGCTGGTGCCACAAGTACCATCACAGGCTGTTGGTTTTGGCAAGTAGAAAATGGACTAATAGAAAAATAGTAGGTTACGGTAATGGCCTTGCTGGTAGTATTGATCAAGGTTTCGCTAATAGTTGCAGACGTTCCATTTGCAGAAGCATTACTGATTCCTGCCACCGAAGGCCTACTCCATGCAAAAGTGACTCCACTGGTGGCCGTAGTAGCGGTATAGCTAAAAGTAGAGCCAGAACAAGCCGTGGTGGTCAACGCCGAGGTAAGGCTTGGTACAGCCAATGGTGTAAAATCTTCAATAACTTCTCGGTCATTAGCTGAGGTACCTGTTGAGGCATAGGCACCAAGGCCACGTCTGGCAAATGCCCTACTTATGGCACATTTGTATAGGCCTCCAAATAAGTTCTGGTCTGCCGCTAAAATGGCATCGCGGGCCTGAACAAAACTTGGGCTACAAGGTTGCAACCGGAGTCCTTCGTTTACAAGTTTCAGGGCTGCCACATTGCCTATCATATTGGTGGTGTTATATATATCACTAACTATTTGATTGTCTTGGAGTATAATCTCCCAGGTCATATCCCACAGCATAGTTGCCCAGATAGAACCCACACCATGCGGAACTGCAAACGCCACATCGCCTATTTTGCCGTAAGTTACCTGACTGTTAACATTTGCCATGTCGTATGAGTATGGGTATAGCCTTATGCCAAGTCCACTGGTAGCTTGGCCTAGGGCATACGTACCAATGCCACGAGAAAGATTAGCACTTGCAAGAGAAGGAGTTAGGGACGACCAGTTCGTGGTCAGCATTAAGGCCAGGAAATCACTCCAACCCTCCCCTCCTTGCTCTGCATTCTGCAAGCAGCTTGAGTTTGCCGGGCCTCCCGTCAATCTGGTAGACCATCCATGACCATACTCGTGGGCTATTATGCCATTATCGAAGTCACCGTCAGGCTGATAACCGCCAGTATTGCTCCATAAAAACATCTGCATTCTTGCTCTGCTACCATCCACAGGAGTCGAAAAGTTGGCATTGTTAGTTCCGCCGCCATCTTGGGCATCTGCCAAGACATAATCTGACCCTAAGCCACCTCGGCTCATATTGTTATTCTGGAAATTTCCGCTGGGCTCATCAAAACCATACTTATAAAGTACATCATGCGTAAGATTATTCCAATAAAACAAGTTGGTGATAGCGGCGTTTTGATTGGCCAAGGCGGTTGAAAGCCCTTGGGTATATGTATAATCAAACTCTAAAGTGGCTGAACTGGGACTAGCTCCGGTTCCATTGTTTGCATTAGCATCTTCTTGGGCCCAAACATTGTTTCCTCGGGTGGTAGTGTAGTCAGTTGTGCCGTCGTTGTGCCATCCGTTAGTGCCGCCGGGACCGGTAGATGCGGGGACAAACCGAGTGTAGGGTTTTTCAACAAAAGACCTAGAGCCGTGGTTTGGGCTTTCTAAAGGTATATCAAACACATTGTAGCTACTATCTGCTGGTGCCATTGGGCTGTAGACGGCCTCTGTTTTGATGACCTTATGTTGTCTTTCGGCGTTTATGTGGCTATGAGGAGTGCCAAAGTTACAATGGATGACTTCATCGGTGGTCTGTAATACTTGGCCGTTGGAGGCATCTACTTGTATGCTCCAGCTGTTTTTATAATCGAGTGTAGAAAAACGTACATTCCAAACCAACTTAACGGACTGACTCGATATATCGTTGGTTTGGTAGGTTGGAAGCCAATAGAGCTTAACCTCAATATTTTCGTTTGAAAGTTTTTTATCGGAGAATGTCACATTCTTGGTACTACCCGATTTAAATAAGACCGAATTTACTGTCACCACATCATCCAAAGCACTCATTGTTAACTCTTGGCTGATTGCAGCCTTTTGTAATGCTTCTACCGGTTTCAGATTTATTTTGGAATTTGGGAAAATTTTTGATGGCAGATTTTCCACAAAGCTATTGCCTATATGAATAACATTGCTGCCTTTCATGGTTACATTTAAAAGGCCATTAAAAACCTCAATTTCTTGGTAGGTTTGATTGAAATAAATATGATACCACCCAGTAGAGGGAGACAAATACTTACTTGAAATCAACATTTCGGTAATGTCTTGTTGTGATAATTTTTCTCTCGAAGCATTTTGTATCAAATAATTCTTGGCATTTTCGGTTTCGTTTTGAGCTAGAACCGGAAGGTTAGAAATGCATAGTATGCTACAAAAAAGAGCTACCACTCTAAGGTAAAGTTTAATTTTCATTGCAATGTTTGTAATAAAATGGAATTGGAATTAAGGAAGCCGAAATTAACCTCTATACTCCCTGAAAACTATTATGAAAAGTAAGAATAAATCGTGTGTAAACAATGCCAATTGCAGTCGTAGTTAGTTTGATTTTTTTAGAAAATCACAATCTTTACGGAATTTGGAGAGCTATTTTTTGTTAAAAAATTGTAAATCAACAATAGTAATTTCGGGAGTTTTGTATTTAAAGTTGTTGACATGGAGCAATTTTTTTTGCCAAAACATTGCTTAAAGTATTTGATTTTAGGCGATTATGCTTCGAATCAATGCTTTTGTTATGAGGTTTTATTTATAAATTATAATGAAAATTATTTCGATTCTCTTGAAAGAACTGCCTCTTTGTTTTTTGACCATTGAGTCAAGACCGTTAAATAAAATTATTGATTCCAAGTCAAGTTCTGACTCAAATTTGGATCCAACAGCAAAACGAATGCATAACTTTAAAGTTCTCCGAATGGCTTTTTTGTTTACCTAAAATTGGAAATAGAACCTCGGTGTTTGCTTTAGATTGAGGAAGAATCTGAGGAAGTTCAGTTCTAAATTAAATCAATACGAGTAAAAGTTTTTCGGAAGCCAAATGGCTTCCGAAAAACCCTTTTTAAAGATTTTGGCCAACAAACTCATTGAACTCGTCTTTCAGATCGGCAAAGAGTTTTACAAATATCTCCACTTTATCTCGAATATTGAGATCCTCCGTAGTTTTTCTGTGATCTACTGCTACCGGATTTTTCTTAATTTCTTCCTCCATTTCACGCTCAGATCCATGGATGTAATGTTTAAGGTTGTCAATTTCATTTTTTTGAATGATAAACTTATTCTGATATTTTTCTACTTCTTTTTTTACATCAGACGAGCTATTTTTTGCACTCACTTCTGCCAATCTATTTTTGAAAATCAAAATTTCGTCTTGATAAAAGTCTAGAGCCTTTAGCCATTCTACGTGGTCTGCGTGTAGGTCAAAAAAATATGTTTTGGTTTCCATTATTGTACTTGTTTTATTTACTCAAAGCAAGTCAAAATTCAAATCTAAAAAAATGAGAGAGGTCATTATATAAAACATATTCAATCAAGTTTTACAAAAAAAAACACACCCCAAAGTTTCGGAGTGTGTTTCTGGTGGTTAATAAATCTTAATACTACCTTAAAACCTGTACTTTGATAGTGCTTTTGTTGGTGTTTGCTTTGAGTTCTATCAGGTAAAGTCCGTTTTGGAGTGCCCTCAGATCTACTTGTAGCTCTGGTTTACTCGGGCTTACTTTGGCCTCTTGTGTACCCACTTGCCTACCTTGGGTGTCTCTGATGTTTATTTTTATGTTTTCGCTTTGGCTGATGTTGGACATGCCTACATTGAGGTAGTCGCTGCTTGGGTTTGGTCCAAAGGTGATCTTTCCTCCGTTAGGTTCTTGGCTGATTTGGTCCATTGTTTCGCTTGCTGCTTCGTCTGACTTGGCCTGTAGGCTGT
>DATGXK010000005.1:0-1587 GCA_035299025.1 Leadbetterella sp. | reverse complement strand
ACGGGACACTTTAAATAACAAAAAAGCCGGAACATGTTCCGGCTTTTTTGTTATTTAAAGTGTCCCGTCCTGAAATAAGTTGACAACATTTAGACTTATTTTATGAAAGAGGAAGAAAAACAAGAGAAAAGACGTAGTCAGCGAGATTATAATTTGGGCTTTAAATTAGCTGTGATCTCTCAGGTTGAAAAAGGCGAAATGACCTACAAACAAGCCCAAAAAGCTTATGGCATTCAAGGAAGAAGCACCGTTTTGGTTTGGTTAAGAAAATTTGGTAATTTAGATTGGAAAAAACCAATCATTCATTCTATGTCACCTCCAAGATCCAAAGAAACCCCAGCTCAAAAGATCAAACGCCTGGAAAGGGAGCTTGAAGAACAGCATCTCAAAAATGACATGCTTAACTATATGATTGATTTATCTGATAAGCAATATGGCACGGCTATTAGAAAAAAGTTTTCACCCAAACAATCAGAAAGTTCCAACAAGAAAGAGGAATAAGCCTTTCTCTTGCTTGTCGATTGTTTGGGATCAGTAGACAATCTGTTTATCAAAAGGAAAATCATCATTCTTTGCGTCAAAAAGAGCTAGAATTAGTAAAGCGAGAGGTTGTCAAAGTGCGTATGCAAATGCCTAGGTTAGGTACAAGGAAACTTTATTACTTGTTGGAAGAACGGTTTAAGGAAATGTCTGTCAAACTAGGTCGTGATGCCTTTTTTGAATTTTTAAAATCGGAAAACATGCTTGTAAAGCCTAAGAAAAACTATACAAAAACCACCAACTCGAAACACTGGTTACGAAAGCATCCGAATTTGTTTTTAGGTTTAATTATAAAAGGACCCGAAGAAGTTTTTGTAAGTGATATAACATACATCAAAAGTCAGGAACGGACACATTATTTATCTTTGGTTACGGATGCTTTTAGCAGAAAAATAATGGGATATCATTTAAGCGATGATATGGGATCAGAAAGTGTAGTAAAGGCTTTAAGAATGGCCGTTAAAAATAAAAAAACGAACAAGCCGTCTATCCATCATTCTGACAGAGGGCTGCAATATTGTTCGGAGTTATACCAAAAAGAACTTAGAGAAAATAATATTACGCCCTCAATGACAGATGGTTATGATTGTTATCAAAATGCTTTAGCTGAGAGAGTGAATGGAATACTAAAAAATGAATTTTTGATCTATAAATGTAGGAATGGGAAGGAGTTAAATCAACTAGTTGGTGAATCAATCCTGATTTACAACAACAAAAGGCCACATTTGAATTTAAACATGAAAACTCCTAATTTTGTACATCAAAAAACCGATGAAGAAAGCCTCCATCGGTTTTAAAAATCTGTCAACCTATTTTAGGACGACTCAGTATGTTTTTTTTCAGGAGTTTACTGTCTGAGTGTGCATTGCCATTCCGTACCGTAACTGCCGTCGCTTTTCAGGGCGTGTACCAGGACATAGTCTTCATCGCGGAAATAATCCACCGCATATTTATTTCCAACACCGTCCTTTACGTAAAAGATAAAGCCTGGAACTTCGGTGGTTTCAAAATCCATGTAATCATACACATCAAATTTAGACCATTTCC
>DATGXK010000004.1:0-2283 GCA_035299025.1 Leadbetterella sp. | reverse complement strand
CGATTTTTTTATATGAAAAAGTGATGGAAAGGGGCAGATTGGCGAGGAGATCAAGAATATCACCTTTACTTCATATTCTGGGAACCTTCGGGCGAATGGTAACTTAACGTTTTTCAGTTTTGCTGAAATGGTCTATATAATGGGGTGGGGTGATATTATTATATAGATATTATCTGCAAAACTGAAAAAGGGTAGGTTACCACTCGCCCGAAGGTTCCCAGAATATGAAATAAAGGTGATATTCTTGATCTCCTCGCCAATCTGCCCCTTTCCATCACTTTTTCATATAAAAAAATCGGTGGTCCAAGCCGTCGGAGTCCCAAAAAAATATGATAATGTAAGAAGCCTAAGATTGCCAATTTACATATGGCCTCAATTCGATTCTTTTCTGATGTTTTGGCAAACTTTTATTTTTTGGATTGGTTTTTTCTTCGATTGATGAATAAAATTAAGGCAATAAACCAATAAAAGCCATGCCTAAAATTTCCGTGGCTTTCGGAGAGCGAAATAAGAGAACGTATCATCTATGCTCATCGCCAAAACAATCGAGAAATCGAAAAATCAACATCCCACCAAGCACGTGTGCAAGTATGTTTGACCAGACAGAATTTTTGACCCCCTATTTTAACTGTTTAACTTTAAAATAATTCTGAATAAGAGCGTAAAAGAGAATGAGAGAGTATTGAATACTCGAAACAGGCCTCAAGGGCAAATAACAATGGGAAATAAAGTGGAAATACTTTATCATGGCCTGGCTTAAATTTACTCAGCTGAAAGTTGAATTAGAGGAGCTGAAACTTAATCGTTTTCATCATAAAGGCAGGAACTAAGCTTATACCCTATGATTACTCGACTTTCATTTTGTTTTCTTATTTTTTTTGTGTTAATTTTCGCATAAAAACTTTGAAGATGAATAGCTTAAAAGCAAAAAAGATAAAGTAGTATTGCACCATGCCAAACGGTAGAAAAAATTCTGAATTATACTTTTCCTCAGATTTTCTCCAAAATTTGCTTTAATATCTTTGGAAAATGGTCACTGATATTTATTGAGGTCGGAGAAACAAAATTGGGATACAGATTTTAGAAAAAATCATCCCAATGTTAGTTCAAGATCAGCTACATCTTTATTAATCTTTGCGATTGGTTTGTCTTACTTAATTAGTGCCAATTTTATTTTATCTTGCCCAGTGTTATGTCGAAAAATATTTATTTAGCATTGATGGCCTAGAAGACTCTCATTCACTTTCGATCACATCTCCTCGCTTGTAGTAAGTTTTCTATTTTTAATTATTGAGTTGCCTCTTTATTTATTGTTAATTCTTTGATTATTTAGTGTCTTTCGTCATGTCTTTTATTGGCTACGGAACCCGAGAAAAGGAAAGCCTTCTTCAGCTCCAAACAGCAGTTCTAACAGACCAAAGACCCAACAAAATAAAAGGAAAAAATTTAAGAGCGATGTTTTCGAATAGATATGTTGGACAGATCACATGCAGGCCTCGAGCTGATCCTTGGCCTTGTTATAGCTTTGAATATCGCCCAGATGGTAGTGCGCGGTGGAGCTGTGTCCGCACTGAGTGCACTTTGTGGCGCCTTTGAACCAACTAAGCAGCCCTCCAAGCTTGTCGCAGCCGTCAACAGAGACGGAGTTGCAGGCATCGCAACACAGCCCCGCAGGTGCATTCTTGATGACCTTGTTGAAGGACTTTCCGTTGTTTTTGCAGACCAAGCAATACACGTCAGTCATACTTAATTCGATAATTTTATTGTTGAATAAAGTTATGCCATGATTAGAGTTGTGTTGTCTCGATCATTCAAGTCCATGTTTTTTTGAGCAATCATAGCAAAGGACCAGACTGCATGGACGTGGATGCTTTCCTCCCCAAAATTTGCCATGTCTTTCGACTTGGGTACATGCGTGGCAGTACGAATTGAACGTAAGTAATAGGGGAGCCGATATCCTCTTCCGGCACTCAGTACAGAGCTGATTATGGAAGCAAGAATTCGGGTATCGATCCATCTAATGCGAAACTCCACCTCCTTAGTTCCCCATACTTCTTATATCGATAAATTATCTACTTTAATCATTCAACCATAAACACTACCACTCATCACCCAATCAATAACTCGCGAGAAGTTGTTTTCTTTTTAGTTCTATGGTTGTATTTCATCAAAAAACTACTTATCGGCTCAAAAAAATCTTGTATTATGAACAAGGCTTTCCTCATTCTAAATTGATATATAGAGGATTTTATTTTTACTTTATTTTATTTTGCCTTTGTAATC
>DATGXK010000003.1:0-1679 GCA_035299025.1 Leadbetterella sp. | reverse complement strand
ACGTTTGTCACGTGCGCCGATTGAACATGAACATAAAATCCCCATCACAAGCCGCCATTTGAACACTTTCATGTTCATCAGTGCCGGCCCCCTCGGTTCGAATTTCTGTCAAGATGCAATAGATTGCAACACGAAAACCTTTTTGCAGTAAACAGTCCTCTCAAACTTTTTTTTAGGTTTATTTCACAGAGACCCAAACTAGCGTCAGAGAGGGTGTTAATTTTTATGCTTATTTAAAATAACAAAACTTGGATATTAGAGCTTATTCAAGAGAATCTTGAATAAGGTCAGCTTAATGATCTTAACTAGTTGTGGGCACAACGTACGCGACATATTGCTCGATGAAGCACATGTTCACTCCTCGAAGGATACGAAAGTAACCAGCTTCTCCCCAGGTCGTACCCCACGAATTCCGGACAATCCAGTAGGGTGAGCGACTTGTGGGATCGACGCCGTACCCCACGATAACTACAGCATGGTTGGGACCCCCAGTGTTACACGTATTGTCAGAATAAATTTCACTCCTGATAGAGTTTCCAATTAAACGATAGGTAAATCTCATTAGAATTTAAATGATTTAAAGTGAATTACCGATAGAATAGGAAGCTGGTGGTTACGTTCATAGCAGCAGCCAGAGGTCCATTGGTTATCAAATATTGCTGGATGGTAGGCACATCGTTTGCGAGTCTGCCCCATGTTCTGACGCGGGCGCCAATATTTGCAAGGTTTGCTGTGGGTCTACGGCAAGGCCCTGACTGGTATTTAAAATAATGAAATATGAAAAACAACTTTATTCTTTTTAATTTTTGGTTCGATAGAACATGACAATGATAATAAGTAGGTTCACCATTCCGGTAGCACCAGAGATGTACGGGTATGATGCTTCGGTGTAGGAACCGTTTCGTAAGAAATTCCAGGCATTCGTGTACCAACCTCCAGAACAGACAAAGTCATTCGGATCACAAGACACCAGATACTGCTCGCTGTTTTTTTCATAAATTCCATTTTAAATCTAACCGAAATGCATGTAACGGTATTATTATGAATCAGCAAGTAAACCTCAATATAACAGGTGTGTTGTTCCTGACGAGACACTGTTCAAATTCCAACGGAGTAATTGCAGCAAACGCCCAGCAGCTCCCACAATTGCCTTTTTAAAAAAATTTTATTTGAATTTTGAAAACAAATTATTTGGAATACCTTGATTCTTGACGGGTGGCAAGCACCTATGGCCGCGATAATCCCACTGTTTTTGTTATAGCAGGTAGCACATTTTTTTAGATATATTTATTTCAATAAAAAAGTATAATTAGAAAAGGGACTTACGGATGGTGGCAAAGTGACACGTTGCAAGACCATTTCACGAGTTGATTGGCTTCCCATGTCCAAGTTTTCGGTACATGTTAGCAAATTATTCACCTCACCATCGGTCTAACATTTTAGAAAAATGGCATGAAAGAAAAGTAAAACATTTTAAGCTTAGCAGTGATAGCTGATAAATGTGATTCATACCAAATCGGAAAACTGATTTAGATCAACAGTCCGCGATAAATATTGACGGTTTATGTCCTCAACAATGGCTTGGGATCTGTCGAAAATTTTCTTCTTAGAGCCTCTTCATCGCCACTTGGGTAGTTTCTATGGAAAATTTCCTGTTTTCAAGATGAGGTTTCCAACAT
>DATGXK010000002.1:0-1501 GCA_035299025.1 Leadbetterella sp. | reverse complement strand
AGGCATAAAACAAAGATGGATAATTGTTGAAAGTGAATTAAGAAAAAAATCAAGTATCGAACAAGTAGACAAACAAGTAAAAAAACAGTTAGAAAAGGCAGAAGCCGCACTCAGAAAGCTATCCAAACAACAATTTGCTTGTCAAGCAGACGCTAAAATAGCCATAGAAAAGCTATCTAAGTCCTGGAAATATCACCAAATTAAAGAAATTGAATACATAGAGAAGGCAGAATATAAAACAGCAGGTAGACCAAATAAATTATCCGAGCCAAATCAAATAAAATATCAAGTTACAGGTAAGATAGAAACTTCAGAATCAGCAATAGAAACTGAAAAAATTAAAGCAGGGAGATTTATATTAGCAACGAATATCTTAGATAAAAATGAATTAAGTGATGAACAGGTATTAGAAGAATATAAAGCCCAACAATCTAACGAAAGAGGATTTAGGTTTTTGAAAGATCCATTGTTTTTTACATCAAGCGTATTTGTGAAAACCCCAGAAAGAGTAGAGGCAATTGCCATGATAATGGGATTGTGTTTGTTAGTCTATAACCTGGCACAAAGAAAGTTAAGGCAAGAACTAGCTAAATTTGATGATGGGATTAGAAATCAAGTTAAGAAAATCACAAATAAACCGACAATGAGGTGGGTATTTCAGATGTTTCAAGCTGTACATTTAGTAATCATAAATGGACAGAAACAAATGAGTAATTTAACAGAGGAACGTGAAAAGATTGTCAGGTATTTAGGAAAGAGTTGTAGTAAATATTATCTAATTATTTGATAACAGTTTATTTGACTAAAAAGATACATATAGTTCCAGGGGAAAACTGTTAAATATAATTTTTTAGCGGAGATAGAAATATTCTTGGCTATAATTGTCATGTTGATTTTACCAAAAATGACTGCTTTAATTGAGAGAGAAAATCTATTGGAAAACCTCGTGAAATTAATGTTAGCAATCCTTTCTATTTTTTTGGCAGATGAAGTTAAAATTAACCAGAAAAATTAGGTAAATAATTTTTTCTGGCTGGGATTTTTCAAAAATATCAATTATCTTGGTCACATCTGCGGAATGTGGGTTAAAAGCACAGAAATACAACAGATATTTTCTGATGGTGAAGTTGCGCCTGAAAATAGTTGGATTGTGCGTTACCAAGTTAAAGGTAAGTACGGTATTTATTGGTATTATAAAATGCAGGCTGAGTTACCTGTTTTTGACAAGGTGAAACAAGGTAAATCTCGGTACATCTTGGTCGAGCCGGCAGTCCTGCATATAATGATGCTGTAACAGCGATGGTACGACGTGCCAAAATTGATGCCATTTCTCGTGTCATTAATACCATTAAGCAAGGTTGGGTTGATTTATACGAGGAAACTGAAAAACCCTCAAACAACTCTTAATACATTCGCGTAATATTTCCGCGAATTAGCTCTCTTTCCACACACCCAACTATTCTCAATCTCTCAAATCCTTATCTCTACTTGCTTTCGCCTT
>DATGXK010000001.1:0-146144 GCA_035299025.1 Leadbetterella sp. | reverse complement strand
AATGTATTGTGTTTTGGAAACAGCACTGGAGCGATAGACCTAACAGTAACCGACGGCACCGCACCATATACTTATGTTTGGAGTAATGCTCAAACGACGCAAGACATCACCGGACTAGCGGCAGGAACGTATTCGGTAACGATCACGGACAACAACGGTTGTCAAACCACAGCCAGCACGACCATTACGCAACCAGCGGCGGCTTTGGCACAAAGCCTAACACAAACCAATGTATTGTGTTTTGGAAACAGCACAGGAGTGATTGACTTGACGGTAACTGACGGAACCGCACCATATATGTACAACTGGAGCAATAGCCACATTACCCAAGATATCACCGGCTTAACCGCAGGAACTTACTCGGTAACGATCACCGACAACAACGGTTGTCAAACGACTGCGAGTACAACGATAACCCAGCCAAATCTTCTTGAATGTACTGTGACGGAAGACTCTCCAGTTTCGGGTATTGGTAGGAACGATGGTTCAGCAACTGTTTCAGTGACTGGTGGTTCCTTTGGTTTTACTTATCTATGGGATAATGGAGAAACTACACAGCAGGCTATTGGCCTTAACTATGGCTTACATAGTGTAATTACTACAGATAGTAATGGTTGTTCAACTACTTGTTCTATAACCATATCTGAAAGAATAACTGACTTGAGCTTAACTAAAGTAGTTAGCAACACCACACCAAAC
Organism: Leadbetterella sp.; assembly: GCA_035299025.1. GTDB lineage: Bacteria > Bacteroidota > Bacteroidia > Cytophagales > Spirosomataceae > Leadbetterella. Next base: position 145,445 of record DATGXK010000001.1, on the reverse strand, counting down.
GTGGGAGACACGGTAACGTTTACCATCACGATAGGCAATGCCGGTATAGATGTAGCAACAAACGTAGAGATCAAAGACCAACTTCCAAATGGATACAATAATATCCAGAATATCAGTAATGCAGGTATTTATGCAGGTGATAGTATCGTATGGAACATAGCCAGCATTGCGGTGGGCGGCAGTCAAACGCTAACTTACCAAGCGGTGGTGAAAGCACCTGTGTTGGGCACTAGTTACAAAAACATAGCACAAGTAAGCAAGTCTGACCAATTTGATGGCGATAGTACCCCTGGCAATGATAATCCGGCGGAAGACGATCAGGACGAAGCAGAGGTTACACCGGAGCAAGCAGACTTGTCTATTTCAAAAGCAATAAACAATCCTACACCTCAAATTGGAGAAGTGGTAACATTTAGCATTAAGGTTAAAAACGACGGACCAAGTGATGCGAATGGTGTTCAGGTAATCGATTATTTGCCAAATGGTTTCGGTTCTGTTACAAATATTAGCAATTCAGGAACCATGAGTGATACTTTGATCACTTGGAGCAATTTAACCGTAAACAACGGAGATTCACTAATTCTGACGTTTAATGCAGTAGTATTGCCTTTTAACTCATCCGTCAATTATACCAATACCACAGAAATAACAAACAGCAATCAATACGACCCAGATAGTAGAGTAAATAACTTTAATGGTGTTATCACAGAGGATGAAGAAAGTCAAGTTTGTGTGTTCCCTGGTAGCATATCTGACACTACTTTATGTGCCGGAGAAAACTTGATGTTCAGGGTAGACTTTGGTCAGTCTTATCAATGGTCGGGGCCAAATGGATTTGTAGCTACCGGCGACACATTTAGTTTGTCGAATCTCACTTTAAGTAATTCAGGGGTTTATAATGTATTGATAACTAATGGGTCTTGTACCACAACTAAGTCTTTCAGGCTGACGGTAACGGATTTGCCAAATGTGGTGGTTGAATCTACAAATTCTGGATGCCTTGGTGCTGCTTCCATGAACAATGGTAAAATTACAGTCAGTGGATTCCCGCTTGGTTCTACTTTCCAAATTTCCGAAGGAGCTGTATTTAATACCTCGTCCGCAACAGTGCAGCAGCCAATACCTGCTGATGGAATAGTGAAGAGCAATGTAACAAATACAAATCAGTCCTTCACAGTAAGAGTATATAATTCAAACAATTGTTACCAAGATTACACTGTAGATTTTGTAGAGGTAAGTTGCCAATGTCCGGTACAAGTTTGTGTTCCTTTCGTTATAACTAAATCAAAATAAAATCTAAAGAATTTTGTCAGGATTGGTCAGTGAAAGAAAATTGAAAGAAGTAGTGTCCTGGTATTTTTCTTTGTTCAAAGTGAAATAGAAGGCACCTTTCTTCGAAAAACCCTTTTGTTTTTCTTCTGTTTTTGTCAAAATGCTGGTGCTCAGTAGTTTTCGTGTAAAATTTCTCTTGTCAAATTTAGTATCGAAAATCGCTTCATAAAGATTTTGAAGCTGAGGCAATGTGAATTTTTCAGGAAGCAATTCAAAACCTATTGGATACAAGGAAGCGTTGGCTCTCAAACGTTCCACCGCCAAAGCGACCATTTCTGAGTGGTCAAAGAGTAATTCAGGTAAATTTTTTAACGAAAACCACTTAGCACTGATTTTATTGGTCAGTTTGTGGTCATAGTCTGCGATATTCAATAGAGCCTTGTAAGTTACTGATACTGTACGCATTACAGGGTCTCTTCTTGGATTTCCAAATGCGGCAAGTTGTTCGAGATATACGTCTTTTAGGCCTGTATGTTCAAATAGTATCCTATCAGCGGCCTCATTTAAGCCTTCGTTTTCTTGCAACCAACCGCCCATAAGAGACCATGTCTCTTTATTTTCCTCAAGCCCTCTTTTTACAAGTAATATTTTTAATTCCTCCCCGTCAAATCCAAAAATTATAGAGTCAAGTGCCACCAAACACTTGGATTGTTTATTATATAGGTCTAGCATAGATAGGTTTTTTTACAAATTAATAAAAAAAAATCCGACATTACATTTTACTTTTGCTAAATATGATAGAAGCAAGAAAAGTAAATTTCCAATACGAAGGCAGTTTTTCACTTAAAAACATAAATCTGAAAGTTGAAAAAGGAAAGATTCTGGGCATCATAGGTCAGAGCGGATCTGGTAAAACTACTTTGCTTAAATTGCTCGCAGGATTAAAAGAGCCTACTTCAGGAAGTATTTTGTTGGACAATCAGCCACTCGATCCACCCTCAAAAAAGCTTATTGCCGGCCACAAGCAAATAAAAATGGTCACTCAGCAAAACACGCTTTTTCCTAACATTAGTATTGCCGAAAACATAGCTTATGAACTTAGATATTTTGAGAAAAAATACCAGAACCAAAGAATTAGTAAATTAGCTAAAGATTTAAATATAAACCACCTCTTGTCAAAATTTCCCCGTGAACTGTCAGGTGGAGAGATACAAAGAGCCATGTTGGCCAAGGCTATTGCGGACGAGCCGCTTTTACTTTTACTCGATGAGCCTTTTGCCAATCTAGACCCCATCATCAAGAAGAAAGTAATGACCAACCTCCAAAGCGTGCTCCGAAAGGAGGCCGTTGCATGCGTATTTGTCACACACGACATACACGATGCTTTCGGTTTGGTCGACGAACTTTTTATAATTAAAAACGGCAGGATGGTTCAAAAGGGTAGCTCTGAGAAAATTTATCACGAGCCCAAAAACAAATATGTGGCTTTGCTTACGGGCGATGGTTTTGTATTAAATCTAGATACTAAAGAACTTTTTGTCAGAGCCGAAAATATAGAAATCAGCCCCGAAGGTACTTTCGAAGCTGAAATTATCAATAATATTTTTAAAGGATCATACTATGAGACAATAATTGATTTTCAACACACTACAATTTATTGCCAGAGTAAAAAAATGTATGAAGTCGGGTCAAAAGTCAAAATAAACTTACACTCCATCGTCTACTTTGATAAGGATTGAGCCACTATTTCTTCCAAAACCGTTGTAATCCAATCCATAACCTACCACAAATTGGTTTTGAATCTCAAACCCTACATAATCTAATTTGATAGGTACCAGCATGGCCTCTGGTTTATGCAAAAGTGTGGCTACCGAAATGCTCGCCGGGTTATGAATCTCTAAAGTTTTCATAAGAAAATCCAGCGTACGGCCCGTATCCACGATATCTTCCAATATAACCACGTGCCTATCCTCTATGGGTTGATTGAGTCCAATTAATTCTTTCATTTTACCCGTCGATTCGGTGTTTTGATAAGAATGAATTTTAAGAAAACTGACCTCACAGGGTATGGTGAGTTTCTTGAAAATATCGGCAATAAACAAAAATGAGCCATTGAGTATGCCTAGAAATATCGGTTTTTTGTCTGCGAATCTTTCATTGAGCTGCTGAGATATGTCGTCTACTCTTGCCTGAATTTCTTCGCTCGTAATCAGTTCCTTAAATTTTAGGTCTAATACCTCTACCATATTTCTGTTTTTCATGTAAATTAAAATAATAATTTGTTAACAACCCGCTTTTTGAGGCATGAAATTTCAAATTTATCTAATTTTGTAATGCAATTATTGAATCTTCGTTTTCGTTTTTTTACAAAAATATTGACATTGAAAAAAAGCCTTCTAGTTTTTCTTATTCTTTGTTCCAATTATACCTCTTTTGGACAACTCTTTTCATTCCTGAATTCTAAAGAAAAACCTAAAGCCGAAATGCTTTTGCTGGATCGAGGCGTCCAGATAAGTACAACAGCCGCAGTAAATAATATGTATAATTTTAATTTTACCGAGGCCGAAAAGGAATACAAATGGTTGAAGGTAAAATACCCTCAGCACCCACTGGGCGATTTTTTGCTTGGCCTCAACGAATGGTGGAAAATTGTACCAGATACAAAGCAAGAGCGGTTTGATGAGCAGTGCCATTATTATATGGACGAGGCCATTGATAAGGCTGACGACATGTTTGATGAGAACAAAAAAAACAAAGAAGCGGCCTTCTTTCTTTCTGCCGCCTACGCCATTAAGGGAAGGCTTTACGCAGAGCGTGAAAAATGGGTAAAATCGGCTTGGGCGGGTAAGCAGGCCATTAAATATCTTGATTACAGCAGGGGCGAGGAAAATATTAATCCCGAGTTGCTGTTTGGAGATGGCGTTTATAATTATTATTCAAGATGGATTCACGAGAATTATAAATCGCTAAAACCATTGCTAACTTTCTTTAGAAAAGGAGATAAAAATCTGGGAATAAAGCAGTTGGAAAATGTGGCCAACAACGCATTTTATTCTCGTATGGAGGCCAGATATTTTCTTATTCAAATATATGCTGCCGAAAATCAATCCTCAAAATCATTGATGATGGCCCGTCAAATGCATGCTTTGTATCCCAATAATTCGTTTTTTCATAGATTTGTTGCCCGCAACAGTTTCGCTCTTGGTAGGTTGGACGAAGCCGAAGTCTATGCCAATGAGTTGATGAGTAGACTAGAAGAGCAACGCTACGGTTATGGTGATAATGATGGTAGGTACGCCTCATATATATTGGGTTATGTAAATCAAAACTACAAACACAACGATACCCAGGCGAAGTTTTTCTATCAAAAATGCATCAATTATTCATTAAACAATAATACCAAAGAATCGGGTTATTATGTGGCCTCTAACATGGCTTTGGGCAATATTGCTTTAAAAGAAAATGAAAATAAGGCGGCTGTGGAGTACTTTGGAGAGGTATTAAGAAACTCTGAGAAAAGTTCAAACTCTTATAAGCAAGCCAAGAAAGCCTTGGAAGACTTGACCAAGAAACTTAAGGCACAAAAAAAGGGGAAAAAATAATTTCCCCCCTTCAACAATTAGAATATTTTTTATCAAGGAATCGGTAACACTTTGGTGTTTTTGAAAGTAGATAAGATTACCATAGTTTGAGTGCTGGCTACCACCTCTATTTCATTAATGGTTTCCATAATCAAGGTTTGGTAAGAAGCAATATCCCGAGCTATGACCTTCAGAAGGAAGTCGCATGAGCCAGTTACGTGGTGACATTCGATGATTTCGGGTACTGATTCTATGGTCTTTACAAATGACTCAGTTATGGATTTTCTATGGCCTGAAAGCGTAACTTGTACAAATGTCATAACGCCCAATCCTACTTTTTCTCTATCTATTTGAGCATGATAGCTCTCTATAATGCCGGTATTTTCAAGTTTTTTGACTCTCTCTAGGGTAGGAGCTGGTGAAAGCCCTATTTCTTTTGAAAGCTGTGCATTTGTGATTTTACCATTACTCTGGAGTATTTCTAAAAGTTTGTGATCAATTTGATCTAATTTACCGACTGCCATTTCTATGTTTGATTGATGATTTCAGAATTTTATTCTGTGTAAAGATACTATTTTATATTAAAATTTTAATTTATTTAAATAAACTTCTTTTTATATGGTTACACAGAAGGAGTTTTTATTCAAATAAGTATATTTAAAATTAAAATATTGCAATGTTTATTTTACAGTGCTAGCTCAATAGACGGATCCCAATAAATGTTTTTGAAATCCTCTATCTTATCATCTACCACGGTAATGCTTTCTAATTCCAGAAGTTCTTGCATGAGAGTAGGTGTTTCGAAGTGAAATTTGCCCGTCAAAAGTCCGTTTCGGTTAACTACGCGATGGGCCGGAACGTCATTTAGGGTGTGGGCGGCGTTCATAGCCCAGCCCACCAATCGGGCACCAGTTCCAAGGTATTTTGCTATGGCACCATAGCTGCTTACCCTGCCTTTTGGTATTAGTCTAACCACTTCATATACTTCCTCAAAGCTTTGCATCCTCTATTTCTTTAACCAACTGCTCATACCAAGCTTCTCCATAAGCTCTGATAAGCGGCTCTTTAAGAAATTTGTACACTTCAACGCCAAGTTTATCGCCCAATGCACAGGCATCTGAGCAAATACTCCATCTGTCGTAGTTTATGGCGTGATAGCTTTCATACTTTGTGATTCGTATAGGGTATAAATGGCAAGAAATCGGCTTCTTGAAGTCAATTACACCGTCGTTGTAGGCTTGTTCTATTCCACATTGAAGAATACCTTTTTTGTCATAAACGGCATAAGCACATTCTTTTTCGTCGATTGTGGTTGTAGAATAGTCTCCTTCCCAATCTTTGATATACTTGCCTTGTTCTTCAATGGCCTTTACACCCTCAGGGGAGAGATAAGGTTTTATTTTTTCGAATATTTCGTCAAGAATGGGTAGTTCAACTTCTTCTAGTGGTGCACCGAGGTCACCTTCTACACAACAAGCACCTTTGCATTTTTCTATATCGCAAACAAAAAACTTGTCTGCCACGTCATCGCTTATGCAGGTGTCTTCAATTAATATCATTTCTTTACAATAATTTTTGAACCGACCATTATGTTGTTGTCGGTCATATTGTTCCATTTTTTTATGTCATTCACATTGGCATCATATTTCCTTGAGATGCTGTAGAGTGTTTCGCCGCTGGCAACCGTATGGTACTTAAGGATTCCAGCGGGTGTAGCACTAGTTTTCTGATTATCAGTTTGTTTTGTACTGGTTGTTATAGTATTTTGTTTTGAAACTATGAGTTTCTGACCAAGAACTATACTGTTGCCGCTGAGGCCGTTCCAATCTTGAATCTGCCCTACAGAAACCCCATATTTGCGGGCTATACTAAACAGTGTTTCTCCAGAAGCAACCGTATGGGTATTCATTTTTTGGCTTGCTGGGGCTGCGGGCTCTTTTACAATAGGGGGATTTGGCTTTGCCAGTTCTTCCTCACCAATGGGTTCATCTACTTTTGGTCGTTTGCTAGGCGTTGGAGTCTTTGTAATAACCTCTTCTTTGGTAACTATGGTTGACTTACCAACGGTCAGAAGCTGGTTTACCTTAATAGTGGCCGTGCTATTCATGCCATTGAGTTTCCGTACTTCGTCTACCGATAATCCGTAACGCTTGGCTATCGAAAACAAAGTTTCACCTTGTTTTACCATGTGTTTTGTATCCACAGTTTTTGTAGAGGTACTCTTCGACTCGGTTGTTTTTGCTGGAGTAGGAGGAGTGGTAACTACAGGCTTGGTGTTTTTTGGCTCAAACAAATCGTCGTCAATTTTCAAAGGCTCCGTTTTTGTTTCAACTGGTTGTTTTTCTTCGGTTTTTGTGCTAATAGCTGGTTTATCTTCTGTTTTTGGACTAACAATTGGCTTTTCTACTTCTTCATATTTTTCTTTAAGAGGCGGTGTTTTTACTGCAACCTCGTCTTTTTTTGTGTAGTCTTCCTTGACAGGCAAACTTTCTTTAGGTTCAATGGCCTCCTTAATAACTTCAATTGGTTGGTTTTTCGGTCTTGTTTTTTGCATCCAAATTACTCTACCAGGTTGTAATCTTTGCGAATTTTTCATTCGGTTGTATTTCAAAAGGTATTTTAGACCTACACCATACATTTGCGAAATATCCCAAAGAGTTTGTTCGCCATGAACCGTGTGGAAAGGAACCTTGGCTTTTTTGCTTTTCTTTTGCAAATAGTATATACATCCTTCTTTGGTTAAGTCCTTGTCTGTCATGTCGTTGTATGAAAGGAACTTGCCGATTTTGACCTTGGCTTTACTCGAAAGTTGTGCTACTTCTTCTCCAGATTGAGCCAGAATGCCTTTTTTGCCATTTATTTCATAAAAAATGGGGTCGTCTGGTGAAGTAGAAACCATAGTAATTCTTTTCAACTGTGGGAAGCCAACATCTATTTTGGTTGCATCAATTCTCTTCTGAATTTTACCGTTTATTTCGTCTACATCCTCTATTCTTGACAATATCAATACGTTGTAAAGTTTGTCTTCAGGAATGTTCGGAGCATAAAGCCACGGATTGTATTTTCTTAGCTCAGTAATATCGGTGGTGAGTTCGACCGCAATTTCTGCTAGAGACTTAGCCTTTGTAGCATATTCTATGAATTTTCTTGGTGAATCTTTGAGTCTGTTCAATCGATGCTCAAATGCAATTCTATGTGCCAACGCCTTTAGTAAGTATGGATGGGTGTTTTCGTCAAATTTAACTTCACTCGCAAACGACCAGTCCACGGGGATTTTGTCAGAAGCACCCTGCACCCCGAGATTATAGGCCAATAAACAAGAAATCCAGTTCTTAAATATGAGGTTGTTTCGCTTCATGTACAAAGCTGCCGCTTTGGTAGAAAGCTGTATATTCTTGCGATCGTCTTGGTTATTGTCCACTTTCAGGCCCACTTCCTTGGCAGTGGCCTCTTTGAATTGCCAAAAACCTACTGCATTCGAAGTAGAAATGGCTTCAGGAAGTAATGAACTTTCCATTACAGCCAGATATTTCATGTCTTCAGGTACGTCTTCTTCCTCTAATATTCTTTCAATAATAGGAAAGTACCACTGCATTCTTTCGAGTTTTTGTTCGAGAAATTTGTTTTGAGGAGTAAGTAAGTTCGTAATTTCGGCATTTACCACTTTTAGGGCCTCTGGATTTAATTCAACGAGGATATTGGCAAACTCTATTTTTTTTGGTGCCTCAGGAATACTTAATTGGTTTTGAGCACTCGCAAAGAAAAAGGTAGGGTAGATTAATAAGAAACCTAAAATTTTTTTCATTTTCATTTTATTTTTCTGGAGACAAACAGGCCGTCTCTTATGGGTAAAAGCACATTTTGAGTTCTGATATCGTTATGCACGTAGGCATTAAATTCTCTTAATAGTTTGGTGGTTGCGTCATTTTTATTCGCATCCACCACTTTTCCGTCCCAAAGGACATTGTCGGTGATGATAATACCACCGATGTTCAATTTATCTAATACCAAGTCATAGTAATTGATATAGTTCATTTTGTCGGCATCGATGAAAACCAAATCAAATCGCTGGTCTAAAGTCGGTATGACTTCTAGAGCTTTTCCTATTTTAAGCTCAACAGTATCCTCCAAATTGGCCAATTTAAGGTTTTTTCTGATTCTAGTTTCTAGTTCTTCGTCAGCCTCTATGGTTATCAGTTTTCCGTTTTCTGCAAGTCCTTCAGCCAAACAGATTGCTGAGTAACCTGCATAAGTTCCAATTTCAAGAATATATTTTGGACTCAGGATATGTGAAATTATTGATAAAAACCTTCCCTGCAAATGGCCGGACAGCATCCTTGGTTTGAGCAAATTGGCATGAGTATCTCTACTTATTTGCCTTAAAGCCTCAGATTCTGAGCTGGTATGTCTTTCGCAATAATCGTTTATTTCCTCGTTCGCCATATTCTATTATATGCAAAAATAAAAATATTATTTTGTAAATTCCAAATTTATTGTTAATATTATATTTTCAGAAAAAAATGAAAATATAATATTATTAAAAAAGCCACTTATGGCTTTTTTAATAATTGTATTAGAGCGTTCTTTTTAATTCTCTGATTTCGAAACTTTCTATGATGTCGTCCATCATGATGTCGTTAAAGTTTTTGATACTTAAACCACACTCGTAGCCATTCTTAACTTCGGCAACATCATCTTTGAAACGTTTCAGTTGGGCTATTTCACCTTCATGAACCACTATGCCTTCGCGTATAATTCTCACTTTGTTGTTACGTTTTACATAACCGTCAGTTACATAACAACCTGCAATAGTACCCACCTTACTGATTTTGAATACTTCTCTGACCTGAATATTACCTGTAACAACTTCCTCTTCTTTAGGTGCCAACAAGCCTTCCATTGCGGCCTTTATTTCGTTGATGGCATCATAGATGATAGAATAAAGTCTGATTTCTATTTGCTCAGAGTCTGCAATTTTACGTGCGTTGTTAGACGGACGTACTTGGAAACCTATCACAATGGCGTCTGCAGCAGAAGCAAGTGTAACGTCCGATTCAGAAATTTGACCCACAGCTTTGTGAACAATATTTACTTGTACCTCGTCTGTTGATAGTTTTAATAGTGAGTCAGATAGTGCCTCAACCGAACCATCCACGTCACCTTTAACAATAACGTTAAGCTCTTTGAATGTTCCGATGGCTTTTCTTCTTCCAATTTCATCAAGTGTGATGTGTTTCTTGGCTCGGATACTCATCTCTCTATTTAATTGCTCACGTTTGTTTGCAATTTCACGAGCTTCACGGTCTGATTCCATGATATTAAACTTATCTCCGGCTTGCGGTGCTCCAGGAAGACCAAGGATTTGTACTGGCTGTGAAGGACCTGCTTCTTTCACCCTTTCCCCTAAAGAGTTTACAAGGGCTTTAACTCTACCGAAGTACTGGCCAGCCAACATTATGTCTCCTATTTTCAAAGTTCCGTTTTCTACCAAAATAGTCGATACATAACCTCGTCCTTTGTCAAGTGATGCCTCAATTACTGTTCCGACAGATTTTCTGTTTGGATTGGCTTTAAGCTCAAGCAATTCTGCCTCAAGCAATACTTTGTCGAGAAGCTCGTCAATACCAATTCCTGATTTCGCCGAAACTTCCTGTTCCTGGTATTTACCACCCCAACTTTCTACCAAAATATTTTCTTTCGCCAAATCTTCTCTGATTTTCGCAGGGTTGGCGTTTGGTTTATCTATTTTGTTGAAAGCAAAAACTATAGGAACGCCAGCATTTTGAGCATGGTTGATTGCCTCTTTGGTTTGGGGCATCACGCTGTCGTCAGCCGAGATTACTATAATAACTACGTCTGTGACTTTGGCTCCACGAGCTCTCATGGCCGTAAATGCCTCGTGACCTGGTGTATCTAGAAACGTGATAGATTTACCTTTATTAGCTCCTTCTTTAATTTTGACAGAATAGGCACCAATGTGCTGCGTAATACCGCCAGCTTCACCTGAAGCCACTTTAGATCTACGTATATAGTCAAGAAGGGATGTTTTACCGTGGTCAACATGACCCATTATGGTGACAATAGGAGCACGGTGAATAAGATCTTCTTCTTTGTCTATGATTTCTTCTGTATCAAATGACACCTCTTCTTCGGCAGATATAAATTCTACGTCAAAGTTAAATTCAAGAGCTATCATTTGGATTGTTTCCGCATCTAACCTTTGGTTAATTGATGCAAAAATACCCATCTTCATACAGCTTGCTATAACATCGTTCACCGAAACGTTCATTAACGAAGCCAATTCTGACGCCGAAATAAACTCGGTTACTTTCAATGTGCCGCTTTCCTCTAATTCTTGTTGATCAAGTGCATCTTGAGCTTCGGCACGGTTTCTACGCTTTTCTTTACGGTATTTCGAACCAAACTCGTTGCCTTTGTTCTGCATTTTTGAGATGGTACTCTTGATGTTGTCTTTTACATCATCTTGAGAAACCGACTCTTTTCTATTTCCACCTTTTTTGAAGTCTTTTTTACCACCGGTATTTCCACCACCACCTTGGTTTTGGTTAGTATTAGGGCCTGCTGTGTTTGCTCCACCGCCTGTAAATGGAGGCTTGGAGCCGCCAGTATTTGGCGTTTGAGGCGTGTTTGGTGTATTTGGTCTATTCGGGCCAACCGCTTTAGGGTCTTTTCTGAAGTTTTCGAAGTTAGATTTAGTAGTATCTCCCACTTTCTCTCCGCCAACAATTACCCTTTTTCTTTTGCGTTTCTGCTTAAGTTCTTCTTTAGTAAGTGGTTTACGCTCTACAGGAAGTTCTATTTTTCCTAAAACCTTAAGTCCCTGAAGTTTATCTCCTTGTGCTTTGATAAGTTTCGGAGGTAGTATTTCCTCAGGCTCAACTTCCAAAACAGGTTTGACGATCGGTGTTTCTTCTTCGTCTTCTTCAAAAACCTCTTCGATAATTTTCGCCAATTCTGGAGTTTCGGTTTTTGGCTTTTCCTCAGGTGTTTCCACTTTGGTTTGAACCACCGGCACTTCTACTTTCGGAGTTTCTATTTTTACCTCTTCTACAACCTCGATCGGTTTAGGTGCTTCTATAGGTTTCTCTTCTACTACTGGCTCAGGCTGAGGCTCTACTATTGTTTTAGGTATTTCTATAACCGGTTTTTCTATTACTACCTCAGGTATCACTTCTACTTTAGGCTCTACTTTTGCAGGCTCGGGGGTAGTTTCAACAGGTACTATTTTTGCGGGACCTTTACTGTTAAGATCTATTTTGCCAAGTACCTTAGGGCCTTGTAGATTATGTTCTATTTTGATTATCTCAGGCTCAGCCGGCTCTTCTCTAAAATACAAAATGTCGTCGCTAGACTTCTGAGCGGGAGCAGATTCTGTCGCTGAAGTCAGTGATGAGCCACCACCCATTTCTCCGAGGAGTTCAGGGACATGCAACTCTTTTGATAAAACCTCAAGTTGGTCAAATGAAAGTTTGGCGTTTGGATTATTATCAATACGATGCCCTTTTGAGCTCAGAATCTCAATAATGGTAATTGTACCTACGTTAAGTTTCTTGGCCGCTTGGCTAAGTCGCATCATTTTTTCTTCTGCCATAAATATTTCTTAAATTTTATAAAAACAATTGTAATTTGGTGTGGCTTAGTGTTTTACATATTAATCAAATTCTTTTCTTAGAATATCCAAGACCTCGTCTACTGTTTCTTCTTCGAGTTCAGTTCTTCTTACCAAATCAGCTTTACCAACTGTCAATACTGATTTGGCAGTGTCTAAGCCTATTTTTCTGAACTCTAACAATATCCACTCGTCTATTTCGTCTGAGAACTCCATCAAGTCTACATCTTCCTCTTCTACAACACCTTCGATGTCTCTGAAAACATCTATCTCTAATCCAATGAGTTTAGAGGCAAGTTTGATGTTCAAGCCACCTTTACCAATGGCCAAAGACACTTGGTCTGGCTTCAAGAATACAGATACTCTATCGTTGTTTTCGTTGATTCTAATATTGCTTATTTTAGCAGGGCTTAATGCTCTTGATATCAATAAGTTAGTATTTTCTGTCCATTGTATAACGTCGATGTTTTCGTTCTCGAGTTCTCTTACAATAGAATGGATTCTTGAGCCTTTCATACCCACACAAGCACCCACTGGATCTATTCTGTCGTCGAAAGATTCTACAGCTACCTTGGCTCTTTCGCCTGGCTCACGAACAATTTTACGAATAGATATAACACCGTCTTGTATTTCTGGTATTTCTAGTTCAAACAAACGTTCCAAGAAAACCGGTGAAGTTCTCGAAAGGGTCAACTTAGGATTACCATTGTTGATTTCTACTTTGTGTATAATGGCTCTGATGCTTGTTCCTTTTTTGAATCTGTCTTTAGGTATTTGTTCTCCTTTTGGTAAAGAAAGCTCGTTGCCTTCCTCATCAATACAAATTACCTCTTTGCCCAAAATCTGGTAAACATCTACAGTCACTAGCTCACCAACTTGGTCTTTGTACTGGTCAAAAAGCATTTCTTTTTCAAGGTCTTTCACTTTCTGAATAAGTGTCTGACGTGCAGTTTGAACAATTCTTCTACCGAAGTCTTCTATTTTAACCTCTTCAGCCACTTCTTCGCCAATCTCGAAGTCCGGCTCTATCTTTTTAGCTTCGGCCAACGGAATTTTATCGGTATCCCAAATGTCCTCAGAGTTATCGTCTACTATTTCTCTTGTTCTCCACATTTCCAAGTCGCCGCTTTCGGCGTTGAGAATGATGTCAAAGTTGTGGTCGTCGCCGTAAGCCTTACGAATCATGGTACGTAGCACATCCTCAAGGATGGCAATCATGGTTGGCCTATCGATGTTTTTTTCTCTTGCAAACTCAGCAAACGATTCTATTAAATCTCCACTATGCATACGTGTCTTTGTTTTATTTAAATGAAATGACGACTTTGGCCTCTTTGATTTGTTCAATCGGTAGAGTCACCGCTTCAGGTTTTATTTTCTTTTTTGCTTCGGGTTCTATGGTTATACTACCCTCTGATACTTGGGTAAGTGTGCCTTTTATTTCCGTTTGATCCAATAAGTTTACTTTCAATGTACGTCCTATGTTTTTTACATATTGTCTCTCGAATTTCAAGGGGCTGTCGGCACCTGGCGATGAAACTTCCAAAACAAACGCTACGTCGATGATTTCTTCTAATTCTTTTCCCAAATCTTGGCTCACCTTTCCACATTGGTCAATGGTAATGCCCTCATCAGAATCAATATACACGGTTATTTTTTTTCTGATTTTGGAGTCGGAAACAACCACATCTACCAAATAGTAATCGGTAGAGGATATTATTTCGTCTAAAAACTTTATTACTGCTTCTCTGAGAGCCATTTAAAAAACCTTCTGAACTGAGGTGATTACCAACAAAAAAGGAGGTTTTAGACCCCCCAATTCTTCTTTTCGATGCAAAATTAGTCTATTTTTTGGTATAATCCATAAAATTTTCAAAAAAAAACTATACAATTATTGTTGGCATAATTATGAAAATAAGCGAGTTATTGTGCGTTTTTGGCATTCGAAATGTGTTTTTACAAAATTATTGGATAGCCTATGGCTAATATTATTCTAAATTTGATTGTTTTGAACTGAAATTCGCTGCTTTTTTCACCGCAAGTTTTGTTTATTATTTATGAAAAAAGGTCATTTCTTGCATTGCTCTTTCATATTTTCGGCCTTAATGGCTATAATTGCATTATTATTCAAACCTGTAGCCATTGGGTATACTCAATTTCATAAAAAAATTCTTCTTCCTCATTAATATTATTTTTGGGCTATATTCTCTTTTGGTCTACCAACTCGTTTTTTCGGCAGATATCAAGCACTGGTTGGGAGGTTTTTTGATGCTCACATTTCCTTTGGTACTGCTCGGTCATCTTTTCTTTTTTCTGGTTTGGGCTTCGGGCAAGTCTCCAAAGGCCTTTCTTTCGCTTTTTTTGTTGTTAATTACCTATTCGGTTTTCGAGAGAACCTTGAAAATAAACCCACCGGATATTAAGCCAAACCCACCTTTTACTTTTTCGTTGGTAAGTTACAATTTGATGTATGGCGATTATCATCAGTTTGTTTCTGGTGAAAATAAGCAAACGGGCTTAGGACTTTCTAACCTGATGGATACCCTTACTTCAGATATTAAATGTTTTCAGGAATTGTACAATGATGAGAGGTATCATGAGTTTGATCTCCTCAGAAGAGTTTCGAGGAGAAATGCATACTATGTGTATATGCACTCCAATGTCGATAACAACAAAGGCCAAGGGGCCATTGGGTTGGCTATTTTTAGTAGGTTTCCGATAATTTCGAAGAAGGAGCTGTATTGGCCGCCTAACAACAACGGAATGTTGGCTGCTGACATAGTGATAGATAAGGATACGGTGAGGGTAATTAATGTGCAATTGAAGTCGATGGGTATTAGGGTTCAAAAAATACTTAAGAAAGATAATAGAATTGATAAGGTAGAAACCAAAAACGTGTTGTCTAAACTTAAAGGTGGTTTTGAAGATAGAGGGCTGCAAGTCAATATGTTGGAAAGCTGGATTGAAGAGAGCCCATATCCAGTTATTTTGGCTGGTGATTTTAACGAATTACCTTATGGATATGCCTACGGAAGGGTAAGGAAGAAATTGAAAAATTCGTTTGAAGAGACCGGTTTTGGTTTTGGATTTACCTATCACAAGGTTTTGAGTTTTCTGAGGATTGATAATCAGTTTTTTGATAGTAGAAAGATTGATAATATTGATTTTTTGACCATGGACAATGTTCCTTTTTCAGATCATTATCCTGTAAAGGCTTGGTATTTAATGAAATAAATCATAGTTTCGATATGAAAAGAATACAAAGTGTAGATTTTGCCAGAGGCCTGGTGATGGTAATTATGGCACTCGATCATGTAAGAGATTTGATGCATACAGATGCCTTTACACAAGATCCGACAGACTTAAATACCACCACGCCGATACTCTTTTTTACCAGATGGATCACACACTTATGTGCACCTACTTTCGTCTTTTTGTCGGGAGTTTCGGTGTTTTTGTCTTTTGACGCCTCAAAAAACTTTACGGAATCAAGAAGCTTTCTGCTCAAAAGAGGGCTATGGCTTATTCTTCTGGAAATTACCCTCGTGAACTTTGGGATTTGGTTTGATTTTAAATTTAGAACCATCATGTTTCAGGTTATTGGTACTATTGGTTTTGGTTTTTTGATTATGAGTTTTTTGACGAAGTTCAAACCTCGATCTATTGGCTATTCGGGTTTGTTAATTCTGGTTTTGTATCCGTTGTTGGCTGTGTTGCCTATATCAGAATCTGTAAGGAATATCGGCGGGTCACTGTTTTTTCCGGCGTTAATCCCCGTCTCTCCAAATTTTACGTTTTTTATGTCGTATCCGCCTATTCCTTGGTTGGCCATAATGATGATAGGGTTCGGTTTTGGGCCTATTTTTAGGGATCAAATGGACAAAAAACTGCTGTTGAAAACTGGACTGATATTATTGATTTCGTTTTTGGCTATTAGGGCTTTAAATATATACGGTGACCCAGCCCTTTGGTCGGTGCAGAAGGACGCTGTATTTACGATTCTGTCTTTTTTAAATGTTTCTAAATACCCACCTTCACCACTGTATGTATTTGTTACTTTGGGTGTTATTTTCTTGAAAATGTGGTGGGCAGAAGGACGGAATAACAAACTGATTGAAATAATGAAAGTTTATGGCAAAGTGCCCCTTTTTTATTATTTGATACATTGGTACGTGGTTCACCTCACCATGTTTGCCATCGTTTTTGCCAAAGGTTACAAGGTTTCTGATCTGGTCTTTGGGCCTTTTAAGTTCGGAAGGCCTGAAACTGGTGGGGGAGTTTCTTTGCCTTATGTTTACCTAATTTGGCTGTTGATAGTGGTTTTGATGTACCCTTTGTGTAAGTGGTATGGTACTTATAAAGAGGCCAATAAGTCTAAAGCTTGGTTGCGGTATTTATAAAAAATGAGCATCCTTTACATACAAGAATGCTCATTTTTGAACTAATAGCTAATGGTTAGAAACTTATCAGCTCATTACAATCTTTACTTCTTTTCCAGTAATTGCTGCCTTTTTGATTGCATCGATGATTATCATGTCTTTCAGCCCTTCTTCCCCGGGAGTTAATACGGGTTTATTGTTCAAAATGGCATCTGCGAATCCATCCATTTGATACGCTTGGTGATGCACAATCGGGAAGTCCATTGGTCCTTTTGAGGTGGTTCCTTTTAGCGGACCATAGTCATACGCTGGCGACATACTTAGGCTACCTTTTTCGTAATGAATCGATAATTCATGGGCGTTTGTAGCATACGAACTCATCCCACTCGCTATAGCTCCACTCGGGAATTTGAGTTGCCAAAGAATAGTTTCTTCAATGTCTCTATAAACCTCAGGTTCAGTCTTAATAGCTTGAGCGGTCACTGAAATAGGCTCTTCGCCTGTGGCATACCGGCTGGCATTGATACAGTAAATACCTACGTCCATTAAAGCTCCGCCACCTGACCATTTGTTGTTCATTCGCCAAGCATTGAGGTCGCGGTTTCTCCAAGCAAACTTGGTCTCTATGAATTTAGCTTTGCCAAAATCTTTGTCTTTCGCCAATCGCATGACTTCATTTGTAAATGGTTCATAATGAAGTCTGTATCCTACACCAAGTTTTACATTTTTGCTTTTGCAATAAGCTATCATTTCACGTGCTTGCTTGGCATCCATCGACATTGGTTTCTCGGTAATGACATGCTTGCCAGCTCTAGCGGTACGCATCACATATTCGGCATGCATAGAATTGGGCAAAACTACATAAACTACATCCACATCTGGATTGTTGGCTATGGTATCGAAATTTTGATAATTGTAAATGTTTTTATCAGCCAAATTGTATTTTTCTTTCCATTTGGCGGCTTTTTCTGGAGAGCCAGTTACGATGCCCACTAACTCACAGTTTTTAGACTGAGCCAAGCCAGGAGCCAACTGATTAGTAGCATAACTTCCTAATCCGCAAAGAACTACACGCAGTTGTCGGTCAGTAGTGATAGGGTAGGCCTGTAAGTTTTGAGCGGCCAAAGGTACCAAAACACCTGAAGCGGCCAAATTTCTTAAAAAATCACGTCTTGAGTTTTTCATTTTTTATTTGAAGGGTTGAAATAATAATTTAAAATTAAGAAAAATAATTGATACTTAAATAGCTCAGTTTGTCATCTAAAACCCAATCCTCTTCTTTCCACTACCACTCTTTCCTTCATAATACTCTTTCAACTTTTCCAACTCAAACACATAACCGCCGCTGAGTATCGGGAAGCGGGTCCAGCTGCGTGGGTCAAGGTTGTGGGTGTCGAGGTGGAAACCTGGGGCGTAACGCTCTCTTTTCCATTGGTTTCTGCTCCAAAGCTTGAAAAATCTGTTCGTCCAATTGTACAGGTCTTCTCTGGTATATTGGTTTTCGTAGAATTTCTCTAAGTTTCTAAAACATTCCACTGGCGATTTTTTATCTCTGATGGCCAACTGCTCAATGTGGTTGAGTACTTTATATGGCATCAGGTCTTTTTCGTCGGTTTGTTTGTTGTCTTTTGGTCGGAGTTCCGCTGTGGGTTGTAAGGCGTTTACGTATTTTAAACCTTCTATTTTTATGTATTTTCCTTTTACTTCGCAGCCTGTTTTTTCTAACCAAATGAGCCAAGTTCTGAGCCAATCTTTGTCGATACCGGCAATAGGACTTATGCTACCCGCTGTGTCTCCGTCCATGGTGCAGTAGCCTACTGCCACTTCTGAGCGGTTTGAGGTCGCCAAAAGCAAGTGATTGTGAAGATTGGCTAGCATCCACACACCTGGGGCACGCACGCGAGCTTGAATGTTTTGCATAGGTATGTCGTCGGTAGCCCAACTCAACTTTCGGCCAATTTGGTCCTCTATTAAATTTGTATAGCTGTCCACCAAGCCATTAATATTGATTTTCATGAACTGAGCACCAATAGATTCCGCTAAATTTTTGGCTGAATTCAGGGTGTCATTCGAACTGTTTTCTGTTCCTTGATAAATAGTCAGAATCAGTCTTTCTGTTAATTCTTCTATAGTTTTGGC
Source organism: Leadbetterella sp. (assembly GCA_035299025.1). Classification (GTDB taxonomy): domain Bacteria; phylum Bacteroidota; class Bacteroidia; order Cytophagales; family Spirosomataceae; genus Leadbetterella. Next base: position 126,447 of record DATGXK010000001.1, on the reverse strand, counting down.
ATTTTTTAGCTCAGGTATGTAGCTGAGTTTTTCTTTAAATGCGTCAAAGCCAATGCTTTCGTCACCAAGCCTTACCATTAAGCCACACAAAGCTGTGCAAGCACAAGAATCCGCCCCGCCTGAAAGAGAAATGGTAAAGCCAAACGAGCGTGATTTTCGGAGATAATCAAAAAGAGCTAAACTTACTGATCTAGAAAACTCTTCTTCTTTGAGTGAGCCACCTTTTTCAAAAGCCTCCATCTCGGCAAAAGAAGTGTTGGGGATTTCAGAATGAGTTAATTCAAAACTTGACTGAATTAACTTGAGGTCTGGTGGCAAACTCGACTTTATTTTGGCTTGCTCTATTTTGTTTTTGCCGATATCAATAATCGCCGAGGTTAGCGTAAAATCGGCATAACTAAAACGTTGACTAGAAGCCAATACGTCTCCTCCAGAACAAACCATGGCGTCGCCATCGAAAATTAACCTTCCTGACTCATTACCAAGCAAATTGGTATAAACATAGGCACAACAGAACGCCCTAGAGGCGTCTGTGACCAATTGCTCTCTGATCTTGAACTTGTGAAAGCCAAACGGACTCGCACTCGGGTTCAGTATGATATCAACGCCTTTGTCGAAGTGTCTGGTGGCTGGTCTGTTGGCTACCCAGGCATCTTCACATATTTCTAGGCCAATTCTTATGTTGTCGAAATTAAACACTAAATCTCCGACAGGATATTTTATTCCTTTGATGCTTATCTCTGAAGTCTGGCCAGACTTCCATCTGTGAAACCAGCGGTCTTCATAGAAAAGGCCGTAATTGGGTAGGTGCTGCTTACATACAAAACCTAGAATTTGACGGTTTGCGATAACGCAAGCTGAGTTGTATATTTTATTGTTCACCCAAATTGGTAAACCCACACAAGCTACTATGTCTGAAGTTTGGTCAACGATATCCTCCAGAATTTCTAAAGACAGTTTGAAAACATCGGGTGAATAAAAGGCGTCCTCACAGCCATAACCCGTAATACAAAGCTCTGGCAAACACAATACTTGTATTTCCTGATTTTTTGCCTCATCTATCGCTTTTAGAATATTGTTTTTATTACCCTGCCAGTCGAGTGGAGTTTGGTTAAGTGCCGCGGCTCCCACTTTTACTAATTCCATGCTTGTGTTTTAATTATATTCAAAATTATAAAATAAATGGAGAAATGGCTAACCTAATCATCATTCTCATGCTTGATTGGAAAGGGTATAATTGAATTTTGGTTTACAGATTTGATGGGTCTAATTTACTTTTTAGATAAATGAAGATTATAAGAGGTAAATATAGCATTTGCCACATTCTTTTCTGTCGGAATAAGTGTTGTAAATACAGTTTAAATGTATCCGTTTAATAAGAAATTGCCCGAATTCGATAAAGTTATCTAAAGGATGTGTTTTTATATTAAATAATTGATTATTAAATATTTAACTCTTCGTTCTATAGTTGATTTAAATCAATTTCTGCCTTCTGCAATGTGACGAGAATCAAATTTATTGTCTTAACTTTGCAATTGATTTATATCAATTACCTAATCTAAAATAAACAAACAAACAAATGCAAGTTACTATTTCGGAAAGACCAACTGAAGTTAAAGGATTGAAATATACCACACCGAAACCACAAAACTCGGGTATTTCTACAACATTCTCGGGATGTTACACCATGCAACAAATAGGCAAAAAACAGTTTTGTTTTGTGTTTGACAGAGGACTGGAGTTTTAAGATTATAAGAAAGAAGGGTGACAATTATCACCCTCTTTGCCATTGCTATTGAGTGAAAACTTTACTAAAATCTTTATTGAGTGAATTTTTTTTAAGAAAAATTAGAACAATCAAGTGAAAAATTTAATCCCACCGCACAATTTTATCATGTATTTACAATGCTATTGAGTGAAAAGTTTTGCATGGAATCACTTTCAGACTTTCCCCCTTTTGTTATGTTAGAGATATTAGGAAAGCACCTCGCCCAGCTGGGGGAAAGTCGAAGTGAAAAATTATGATGTCCCACTTTAAGAAATGAGAATATCATGCCAAGGTTGGCACGATTTTCTCAGAAATTTTCTTCGCCTTATTTCAAAGTATATAGTTCCTTTAAAAAATGCAAAAAGCGAACACAGAATGTATTCGCTTAATAATTTTGCTACCTTTAGATAAGTTTTCTTGATGTTTTTCCTTGATAAAAGAATGTATCCATTGGATAACTTTTCGGTTATTGGCAAGCCTAATGGTACATTTATTGTGGTCTTAGTGAAGTTCAAAAATGGCTTCTATTTCTACAGTAATTCTACCGGGAAGAGAACCCATTCCAACTGCACTTCTAACCCCAATACCGTTTTCTTCACCAAAAATCTCAGCGAACAATTCGCTGCATCCGTTGATAACATACGGGTGTGTGCCGAAATCAGGGTGTGCATTTACCATTCCCAATACTTTTACAACACGTTTTATTCTGTTTAGCGAACCTAGATTTTTTTTCAAAGTAGCCAATATAGTAAGGCCAACTTGTCTAGCCGCTTGTTTGCCATAGTCTTGGTCTACGTCCAAGCCAACTTTGCCTACAAACTGTGTGCCATCGGGCAGGTTAGGACCATGGCCAGATACATAAGCCATGTTGTCAACGATTAGGATGGGTTTGTAAACACCAGCTGGTGCTGGTGCCTCGGGTGTTTCGCTTACGTAAGCTTCAAATTTGATGTCTGCTGTCATATTACTTGGTCTAATACCAACACGCCGAGAAGCCCAATGATTGAAACGATGGTTTCCATTATACTCCAAGTCTTGATGGTGTCTTTTATACTTAAATTAAAATACTCTTTGAAAAGCCAGAATCCGCCGTCGTTGATGTGTGAAAACATCAAGCTACCCGAGCCAATTGCCAAAACCATAAGTTCTGGTGAAAGGCCAGTTTGGGCCTGAATCATGGGTAGTAGTACACCTACGGCTGTTAGGCCAGCAATAGTAGCAGAACCCACGCAAACTCTGATTAGGCCTGCTATGGCCCAGCCCAAGATAAGTGGATTAATATCTACACCCAATAGAAGTCCGGCTATATATTTACTCGTTCCACTCACAATAAAAATCTCTTTCAATGCTCCGGAGCCTGCAATAATAAGTAGGATAGGAGCAACGTTTTTGAAAGCTTCCTCAAGAAGTTTACCTACCTGAGGCATGGTTTTGCCTTGTTTGATGCCCAAAAAATAAATGGCCACCAAAACAGAAATTAACAAACTAAAGTTAGGTTCGATAAGCAAATGAATTTTGAAATTATCTTTCATCATTTGCGAAAAGTTATTGAAACTTTGCTCCATTCCCTCTGGGAGAATTCCTATTATGAGATTATACCAAAGAGAATAAGTTAGTAAAAATACGGGTAACAATGCAACAAAAAAACTCACTAAAACACTTGGAGGGTTTTTGATTTCCACTTTTTCACTTGCAAAAAGACTACTATTGATCTCAGGTTTGTATTTCTTCAAGGTGCTACCAAACAATGGTCCAGCAACTGCAATGGCGGGAATAGCCACCATTATCCCATAGAAAAGAGTTTTGCCTAAATCGGCATTCAGTTGGGTAGCAATGGCTGCTGGAGATGGATGTGGGGGCAAATAACCATGAGCCACAGACAATGCCGAAAGCATTGGTATGCCTATATATAGGATCGGCAATTTGGTAGATTGTGAAATGGCGAAAATTAAAGGAATTACAATCACAAAACCTGCATTGTAAAAAAGTGGGAGGCCGATGATAAAACCAGCCAATGCCAAGCCCCAAGTGAGATATTTGTCTTTGAAAACTGAAATGATTTTGTTGGTAATTTGCTCAGAGGCTCCACTGGAGGCTACTAATTTGCCCAGCATGGCTCCAAATCCGATAATTAAGGTAAGTTCTCCGAGGGTATTTCCAACACCAGTCTGGATGGCTTTTGACAAAACCGGAATCTCCAGTTGGTTGGCCAATCCTAATCCAATGGCTACTAAAATAAAAGATATAAAAGTGTCTAACTTGACAACAGAAACGAGGAGTATCAGTACCAAAATGGCAATGAGTGTAAGTATTAAGGGCATTTTTTTTAATTAAAGGTTGAAACAGGTTGGCAATAATAAAGAAAACCTTTGACATAATTAAATTCAAAGCAAAAAAAGAGGGGCTGTTGACCCCTCTTTGATTCTTAAAAGCTTAAATTCTTAAGACTTAATTTTTATCTTTTGACCAACCTTTACAGTATTGCCAGATATATTATTCCATTTTTTGATGTCAGAAATTGTCACCCCGTCATAACGTTGTGAAATGTTCCATAAGGTGTCACCGGGTCTAACAGTATAGGTTGCTGATTTTTTAATAGTTTCTGAAGAGCTTTTGGCAGCTATGCTGTTGGCTTTAACCTTTTGTTTTACATCAACATAAATTACCAATCTTTCTCCAGCGTTTACCTGAGATGAACGCTTGTTATTCCACTTTTTGATGTCTCTCATGTTGACATCGTATTTCATTGCAATTTTATTCAAAAACTCACCCCTTCTTACTTTGTGAATTTTCTTCACCTGCTTGGTGATGCTTTTGTATTTTACGGGTGTTTCTTCTTCGTTGTTTTCGTCAGAAACTTCAGCTGGTGGTACAATTTGGCTCGCAGTTTTTCTGCCGATAACAATGGTACCATCTTGCGTGGTTGAAACACCAGACTCGCTCGAAGAGGCTAGCATGGTAGGTGCTTGTGATTCGGTTGGGCTTAGAATTACAGTCCCAGATTTACTTGCTGAGTCTAAGATTGTCTCTCTGTTTGCCTTAAAATAAGCGAGATTGTTTGCCGGTAAGGTTAATTCGTAACCATTTGGCATGGCTGGTAAAACTGTACCTTTAATATGTGGGTTGAGTTTTTTAATGTCAGCGATATCAATTTGACTTAAGTTTGCTAAAACGTTCAAATCAACATATTTGTCCAAAGTGATTTTTTCGCTCGGAGTATGTTCTTTTTTGTTCGAAGGAACAATTCCATGCAAATGGCCATAATTCATCATGTAAGCCAAAGCTATAAACTGAGGCACATAAGCTCTTGTGTCTGGGTGAATGTGCGGATGCAGTTCCCAGTAATTGGTAAGGCCAGTGGAACGCATGGTTCTGCTGATTCTTCCTGGGCCTGTATTGTACGATGCCAAGGCTAAATCCCAGTCGTCGAATCTTTTGTACAATTGTTTCAGATATTTACATGCGGCGTCTGTTGATTTTTCAATGTGCATTCGCTCATCAATATAATCATTTATGGTAAGCCCCATTTCTTTACCTGTAAAAGACATAAATTGCCATAAGCCTACTGCTTTGCTCCTTGAAATAGCCTTTGGGTTTAATCCTGATTCCAACAGGGCCAAATATTTCAGCTCTTCTGGCATTCCGCTTTGTCTAAGTGCATTTTCGAAAATAGGAAAATAGAAATCTTTTTCCTCCATCATGTGTTTTGAAAAACTTGGTCTTCTGATCAAGAAGAAATCAAGATATTTCTTTACACTTTCGTTGTAAACCATCGGCATAGTTTTCTCTATGGCCTTCAGTCTTTGTTCAACAATCTTTGGGTCTTCTATAAGTACTTTATATTCTTTTTTGTCTCTTTCATCAAAGACAATCAATTCATAAGGATAAATGATTTTCGGTTCTTCCACAACAGTTGTGTCAGTAGCTTCTTGGTCTTCAAGAATCACCGAGTTCACTTGAGCATGAGAGAAGAAATTTAAACCAGCAACAAAAGAAAAGGTCAAAATAATTTTTGAGATTTTCATATCAATTAAATGAGTTTTCACAATAATAAATAAACTAAACGAGCATTTTTAGGAAAGCAATGCTTCAAAACTAATAATTTTTTCTTAAAAAAAATTATTAAATCCTAAAAAAAACTTGATTCTCTGACGTTTAGGCCACTTTTTGGATATTTAGGGCAAATTCTAACATGTTTTTTTCGTCAAATTCTTTGCCAAGTACCTGAAATCCAATGGGTAGCCCTTGGTCACTCACGCCGTTGGGTAATGAAATGGAAGGCAAACCTACCACATTGGCATGTACTGTAAATATGTCCGCCAAAAACATTTCCATTGGGTCTGTACTTTTAACACCAATCTCGAAAGCTGGTGTAGGCGTAGTAGGCGATACGATAAAGTCCACTTCAGCAAAAAAAGCTTCGGTTTCCTCTTTTATAATACGTCTTACCCTCTGGGCTTTGGTATAATAGGCGTCGTAGTAGTCAGCACTTAAAATAAACGAACCCAGCATGACTCTCTTCTTTACTTCTTTTCCAAAACCTTCGCCACGTGTTTTTTTGTACAAATCTTCCAAATTTTTGGCTGTGGTATTTCTGTAACCGTAGCGTATCCCGTCGTATCTTGAGAGGTTAGAACTGGCTTCGGCCATGGTAAGAATGTAGTATGTAGGCAGAAGGTATTTCATCTTCGGGAAAGACAAGGGTACAAGTTTGTGACCTGTATTTTTAAGAGCTTCAAGTTTTTCCAGGGTATGTTTTTTTACTTCCGGAGAAATTCCCTCAGAACTAAGGGCATCCTCGAAATACCCTATACTGTATTTTTTATCTGAACTACCAATGTTACTGTATGTATCAACAGGAAGAGTTGATACTGTGCTGTCGTAACGGTCTGGACCAGCCATTATTTCAAGTAAAAGTGCTGAGTCTTCTACACTGTGAGTTATAGGGCCAATACAATCAAATGACGAAGCGTAGGCCGCCAACCCCCATCTCGAAATTCGTGAATAGGTTGGTTTTAAGCCAACTACTCCACAAAATCCAGCAGGTTGACGTACAGATCCGCCAGTGTCTGAGCCGATAGAAGCATGACATAAATCTGCCTGAACGGCCACCGCAGATGCTCCTGATGACCCACCGGGTACACGGGTTTTATCTGCAAAGTTTAGCGTGGGACCAAATGCTGAGTTTTCGTTTGAAGACCCCATCGCAAATTCATCACAATTTTGTCGCCCAATAATTATGGCATCTTCGTCGATTAATCTCTGGATGGCAGTACCTGTAAATTGTGACTTAAAACCAGCCAAAATTTTACTTCCAGACTGCAAACCATGGTCTTTATATGCCAGAACGTCCTTGATTCCAATCACCATTCCCGCCAGTTTACCTGCAGTGCCGCTCTTTATTTTTTGTTGTATAATCTCGGCGTTGGCAAGAGCTTCGTCGGCATAGACTTCCAAAAAAACATTCAAATCCTTATGCTCCTCAATGTTTTTCAGGAAATACGCAACAGTTTCTTTTACAGTGGTTTGATTGTTTTGGAGTGCTTCTCGGTAAGCAGAATATGTATGATATGTCACTTTTTTTCGGTCCGTTTAAAAATAAAAAACAACAGGTTCAATAGTTTGTATTGAATCTGTTGTTTAAAAATAATGCTGTTGGGCTATTAGTCTTCTGAATTTGCCGCTTTTTCGATATTCTCTTTTACATCCTTGGTAGCGTCTTTAAACTCACGGATACCTTTGCCAAGTCCACGAGCCAATTCGGGTAATTTTTTCGCACCAAAAAATAATAAAATAACAAATACTATAACGAAAATTTCAGTACCACCTAAATTTCCTAAAAACAATAATGTCGCTAATTCCATGTTTGTAAATAATTGATGTACAAATTTAATAAATTAACTATATAAAAAAACTTTTTATTTTATCAACGGAGTTAAATCGGCTTATTCTATCGCTCAAATATGGATTTCTATCAAGAAATATCCCTGTTTAGAAGCCACGTCTCGAATTTTTCAATTTCCTCACTTATACTGTTGAAAACAAAAGTTACCAGTGCCACATCATCCGCAAAACCCAACATCGGTATGAAGTCTGGAATGAGGTCTACTGGCGATAAAAAGTAAACAAATGCCGTTATGATGATGACCACATTCTTGAGATCGATGTTTCGGTAATCTCCTGTAGCATAGAATTTTAACATCTTACCAAGGGTCAAGACTTTGTCCTTAATAGATTGCAAGACTGTACTTTTGCCTTCTGTTTGTATTTTACTCAATACGCCTTTCAATAGTTTGAGAATCCCGACCGTATTTTTTGAAAGCCTTGACGCTTTTTTGAGTGAGGAGTTATAAAAAACCGAGTCTAAAATTTTTTCCAAAAGGTTGCTTGTGTTCATAGTTTTTCTTTGAGAAAGAAGACGTTTTATTTCTTCACAAATAAAGCTATTCTTTTGTGATTTTTATCCAAAAAATATTAAAAATCAAAATGATATAATTGGCAATTATTAAAATTATACAATATTTTTGTTAAAATTTTTAAATCAAATAGGGTTTACCTAAAAATAGTTAAAAACGCATGAAAGTTACAGTAATAGGTGCTGGTGCAGTAGGGGCTACGGCTGCCGACAATATCGCCAGAAAACAAATAGCCTCTGAGGTTGTTATTTTGGACATTAAGGAAGGTTTTGCTGAAGGTAAGGCCATGGATTTGGCTCAAACTGCCTCTATTGAAGGTTTTGACACCAAATTGGTAGGTGTTACAAACGACTACCAAAGAACTGCCAAGTCTGATGTGATTGTAGTTACATCGGGTTTGCCACGTAAGCCAGGTATGACCCGTGAAGAATTGATCGGTATAAACGCCGGTATAGTTAGAACAGTGGTAACCAATGCTTTAGCCGTTTCTCCAAAAGCTATTATTTTGATTGTGTCTAATCCTATGGATACGATGACCTATCTTACTTATCAGATTGCCGCTGAGATGGGTATTTCGAAAAGAAAGGTAATTGGTATGGGTGGTGCTTTGGATTCTTCTAGATTCAGATACAGATTGGGAGAGGCCTTGAATGTAGCTCAAAGTGACCTTCACGGTATGGTTATAGGTGGTCATGGCGATACTACTATGATTCCTTTGACTCGTTTGGCTACCTGGAATGGTATCCCTGTAAGTAGATTTTTGAGTGGAGAGAAATTGAAAGAGGTATCGGACAAGACTATGGTTGGTGGTGCTACATTAACTGGTCTTTTAGGCACTTCGGCTTGGTATGCTCCGGGTGCAGCTATCGGTCAAATCGTCGAGTCTATTCTTCGTGATGAGAAGAAAATTATTCCTTCTTGTGTTTACTTGAATGGTGAGTATGGCCAAAAAGACATCTGCATCGGTGTGCCGGTAGTGATCGGTAGAAACGGATGGGAGAAAATAATTAACTTGAGATTGAGCAATGCTGAGAAAGAGGCTTTTGAAAAATCAGCCGAAGCAGTAAGAGCAATGAACGCTGCACTTTAGTTTTTCTTAAGAAATATAGAAAAAGCCCGAAATGCAGAGCATTTCGGGCTTTTGTATTTTATCATTTTATTTATTTTTTTGAATAAGTAAGTATTTGTTTATGTCCGTTTAAGATAATTTCTATCTCTAAAGTGTTTATGTCTAAGGTGTTGACTTTGTATTCGTAGTCATTTATAGTAAGTTTGGAGCCATCTACAGCGAGTTTATAATCAAACGAGATGTCTTGGTCTTCACTATAACATTTACTCTCTCCCTTTGTCCATTCGTATTTTCCAGATTTTTTATGAAACGAAAAAACATCGTCTTTGAGGCATTCGGAGAGTTGGTCGATATCTGCATTTTTAAACTGAACCAATTTCCAGTTTTTGGCATTCCCTGCGGTTAGATAGTCTATGGGCATAAGCTGTACCTCTTTTTCTATGGGCGTGCAAGACCACAAAATAGAGCCTGCAATCCAGAGGAATAAAATCTTCTTCATAATATTAATTATTTAGGAAACACTAGTAAAAAAAAACTCTTAACTAGTTGAAACTAATTAAGAGTCTATAAATATTGTACCAAAAAATAATTTTTACAAATTTTTCCGGAATTCTAATTCTTTCCTAATGCTTTTAACATGGTTTCGCCAATCTCAGCAGGGGAATCTACCACAAAAATACCACATTCACGCATAATGGCCATTTTTGCCGCTGCAGTATCGTCAGCACCACCAATAATAGCACCGGCGTGACCCATTCTACGTCCTTTAGGAGCAGTTTGGCCAGCAATAAAGCCTACAACAGGTTTTTTGTTGCCAGTAGATTTGATGTAGTGTGCTGCTTCAGCTTCCATTCCACCGCCAATTTCACCAATCATTACTATTCCTTCAGTTTCTGGGTCGTTCATAAGCATTTCTACCGCTTGTTTTGTGGTTGTTCCTATGATCGGGTCTCCACCAATACCGATTGCCGTAGTTTGGCCAAGACCAGCTTTGGACAACTGATCTACCGCTTCATAAGTCAAAGTACCCGACTTAGAAACCACACCAATTGTGCCTTTTTTGAATATAAATCCTGGCATAATGCCCACTTTACATTCTTCTGCTGTTATTATTCCAGGGCAGTTTGGCCCTATAAGCGTTACATCTTTTCCGTCAATGTAAGACTTGGCTTTGACCATGTCTTTGGTAGGAATACCCTCTGTAATACAAACAATAACCTTGATTCCGGCGTCTGCGGCTTCCATGATGGCGTCGGCAGCAAAACCCGGTGGTACAAAAATAATAGATACATCGGCACCAGTAGCTTGTACGGCCTCTTCAACAGTATTGAAAACCGGAGTTTCCAAGTGTTTTTGTCCTCCTTTTCCTGGAGTAACACCACCTACCACATTTGTACCATAATCAATCATTTGTCCGGCATGAAAGGAACCTTCCGATCCTGTGAAGCCCTGCACGATTACTTTCGAATTTTTGTTTACAAGAATACTCATCTTTATGGTTTTTTGCCGCAGAGCGGACTGAATATTTAAATGATATAAATTATTACTAAATCTCCTCCAAATGTACCTTTGAAATTAGAAAAATACAAAAAACTTGAGATAAAAATTTGTGTTAATTTATTTAAAAACCTGATTATTATATAGTTGTGTTTTTTGCCCATAAAAAAAAGTATAAATTCTGAAATCTAAGAACTTATACTTTCTTAGAAAAATATTTTGTGTCTAATTAAATGCCAAATGCAGCCTTAACCTTATCTACGTAGTCCAGTTTCTCCCATGTAAATAATTCCACCTCAACCTCAGCTTTTTGTCCAGCATTGGCAAAAATCTTTTTAACGATTTTAGACTCTCTACCCATGTGGCCGTAAGCGGCTGTTTCTGAGTAGATTGGTGTACGTAATTTTAGTCTTTGCTCGATAGCGTAAGGACGCATATCGAAGGTTTTTTCTACAATTTTAGCTATTTCTCCGTCTGAAAGAGCAACTTTGGCAGTTCCGTTGGTATCAATAAAAATACCACACGGCTGAGCCACACCGATAGCATAAGAAACTTGTACCAAAACTTCGTCACAAACACCCGCGGCTACAAGGTTTTTGGCAATATGACGCGTGGCATAGGCTGCTGAACGGTCAACTTTTGAAGGATCTTTTCCAGAGAAAGCTCCACCACCGTGAGCACCTTTACCACCATAAGTATCTACGATGATTTTTCTACCTGTAAGGCCAGTGTCACCGTGAGGTCCACCAATTACGAATTTGCCCGTTGGGTTGATATGGTAGAGAATATCATCTGTAAACAACGCTTGAAGTTCAGGCTTAAGTTTAGCTTTTACTCTTGGAATAACGATATTTATAATGTCAGACTTGATTTTGGTCAACATGGCTTCGTCAGCGTCAAAATCATCATGTTGAGTCGAAACTACAATGGTGTCGATTCTCTGAGGTTGGTTATCGTCTGAGTATTCAATGGTCACCTGTGACTTAGAGTCTGGTCGAAGGTATTTGATATCAGTATTTTCTCTCCTTACGTCAGCTAACTCCTGAAGGATTTTGTGAGATAAATCCAATGCCAACGGCATGTAATTTTCAGTCTCTTTGGTAGCATAACCAAACATCATACCTTGGTCTCCGGCTCCTTGAGCATTTGCTTTGGCTTCGAAGTCGTCGCTGGACTTACGGTCAACGCCTTGATTGATGTCTTTGGATTGCTCGTGGATAGCCGAAATAATTCCGCATGAATCTGCCTCAAACATGTACTCAGCCTTTGTGTAGCCGATTTTCTTGATAACGTCACGAGCAATAGTTTGTACGTCAAGGTAAGTGCTGGTGTTTACTTCACCTGCCAAAACTACCAAGCCAGTAGTTACAAGGGTTTCGCAGGCAACTTTTGAGGTAGGATCAAAAGCCAAAAAGTGATCGATAAGTGCGTCTGAAATTTGATCCGCAACTTTGTCTGGGTGTCCTTCTGATACTGACTCAGAAGTAAATAAATAAGCCATTTTTTAAATTTTTAAAGATTTGAAAAAATTAGCAAGAGAATTGAATGTCAGGTACTTTGCCGAAACTTTGTTTGGTCGGGCGACCCACATCTTTTTTACCACCGCGGTGTTTCTTGGTACTCGGTTGGTTTCCTCATAAATCAGGAACTCTTGATGTGCTGCAAAATTCAGAATTTTTGGTGAAACTAAAAAATGTTAGTGAAAAAATCTATTTAATGTATTTATTCTAGAAAATTTAACTATTTTGAGGTTCTTTTTGCTTTTTGAAAAATAAAAATTTCTACAAAAAGGAGTTTTTTAGCTTTTTCGAAATAACTGTTAGGAATGCCATCCCGAATTTTACCTTGGGAGTTGACCACATAATTTTTATTTCTTCCCAAAGTGTGGTTTCTCCATCTAGAAATTTGAAAACCTTAGATACAGGGTTTTTGGCAAATAACTGATCGAAAACCTCAGCCATTGGGTGGCGGTTTTCTTGGATGACATTGAGCAGGGTGGAGGCATATAGGAGATGTCTTTTTTGCCAAAGATTTTCTTTTTCAAAATCATTTTCTCCTTTTTCCAATGTTGCCACAATCTTTTTTAGTTTTTTCTGGGTATTCGAAAAGGTGTAACCCGTGGAAGGATTTGTAGCACCTCCGGCTGTTCCAATTCTTATTATCCTGCTCGAAACAAGTTCTTTGGTTTCTACATCTGACATGGGAATTACGCCGAATTCCTCTTCAAGTATTGTATAGTCAGTAAGTTTTAAGTCTTTTTCGAGATATTCGAATAAACTCTGATCGTATTCTTTTTCAGAAAGTAATTTTTCGGAAAAAACCGTAAATTCTACAATAGCTCGATTTTTGGTGAATGGCAAAACGTACATAAACCGACATTCGGCGTCTTTTTGAGGAACCCCAAAGTTCATCATGTCGGGTACATCATTTTCAAAAATATTCCCCTTTGTTTCAATCACCAAGCCCTTGAAATGCTGAAGAAGATTGTGATTTTTTTTGTCTTCTAAATTGAGTTTAAATGTACTATCGAAAACATATTGAGCGGAGAAATTGCTATTGCTTAGGGTCTTAACTTCAATGTTATCAGGGTTTTCTATAATGTTTTTTACTTTGTCCAAGCAAAAAACAATATTGGGGGATTTGTCGAGATGTCTGTTGACAAACGTATAAAAATCTATTCCTCTTAAAAGTTTGTAGCTGTATTCTTCCAGGTCATAGATTTTTTCTCTTTTGTGGGAGTCTACAATTTTGACTTTCTGCCATTTTTTGAAAAGAATCTTATCGAAAGGATTGTCGATTTTTTCCCAGAATGCCCAAGTTCTGTCGTTTTTGATTTTTCTTTCTGGGTCTATAATCAGGATTTTTTTATGCGAAAGTTTTGAAAGAGACAACTGATAAGCCAGCGAAAGCCCAGACATGCCACCTCCACAAATAATATAATCGAAAATATTATCTTCTGGAGGTTTTGGGTTCATAAAATTATTCGTTGTCAGACGTTTACGTGTCTTTCAGAGTGATATGAAGATCGCACCAATGGCCCTGATTCTACGTATTTGATGCCTCTTTTTAGTCCTTCTTCTTTGTAAAGTGCAAACATGTCGGGGTGGATGAATTCAATCACCTCGTGGTGCATTTTTGTTGGTTGCAAATACTGACCTAAGGTAAGAATATCACAGCCGTTTTCGGCCAAATGATCCATGGCTTCAAAAACTTCATCTTTGGTTTCCCCAAGTCCCAGCATTATGCCGGTTTTGGTTCGTTTTCCATACTCTTTGGTTTTTCTGATTTGCTCCAAACTACGTTCGTATCGTGCCTGAGGCCTCACCCTTCTGTAAAGGTTTTTTACGGTTTCCATGTTGTGCGAAACCACTTCTTGGCCCGCAGATATCATTCTATATAAAGCTTCCCAATCGCTTTTGGTGTCGGGTATTAGCGTTTCTATGGTTGTCTTTGGAGAGAGTTCTTTGGTTTTTATAACAGTTTGATACCATATTTCGGCACCTTTGTCTTTGAGTTCGTCACGATTTACAGAAGTAATTACGGCATGTTTAACACCCATAGTTTTTATGGCTTCCGCTACTCTTTGAGGCTCATCTGTATCGTATTCGGTGGGACGCCCCGTGGCCACTGCACAAAAATTACAGCTTCGGGTGCAAATATTTCCTAGGATCATGAATGTGGCAGTACCCTCTCCCCAGCATTCACCCATATTTGGGCAGTTTCCACTCTGACAAATGGTGTGTAGCTTATTGTTGTCTACAACCTCTCTAACTTTTCTGTAGCTCTCACCAATGGGAAGTTTTACTCTCAGCCAATCTGGCCTTTTTTTCCTTTCACTCGGTTCCTTTACTTCCATTCTTTTTGTTTTTTACCAATTTCTTGTTTCCGAAGTACAAAGTTAAATAAAGCGTAGCAAAGGTCTGCGGATTATCGGAAAATTTGGGTGCCAAAATTTCTGGTTTTTTGGCAAAAACCTCAAAAAGAGTACCCAGTTCCAAACCGGTTACATTGTTGTTGAAAGTAGAGACATCAATATTGGTAGCCAACTTGGCATGTATGCCAGGTATAACTTTGAGACCGTTAAATACATTTTGAAAAATACTACCTGCACCAATAATATAACTGGTATTTGTATGAATGTCAGGGTTGTAGGGTACTGTCTGAGGGGTGTCTCCCTTCTGATTGGTATATTTGATGTAGTAAGGTTTCGAAAGTCCTAAGCTAGGTCCGCCGGCTACTATTATACTGAAACCTACACTATTTTCGTCAGTTTTTTGGAAAAAATAAAACTCTCTACCATATTGAGGCCTTACAGAAAAGAAGTAATTGGTCTTCCCATAAACAAATTTGCTTCCGTAAGCACTCAATATGCTTTCTTCTCTTGGATTTTTAAGATTTACGGCTTCTATGGCAAGATACCTATTGACAGGTTTGTTTTTACGCATCGAAACAGGGAATGAGTTGCGGAGAATTACTCCACCAACCAAACTTGTATAATTATTGGTAGTGAGACCATAGGCCAATGTTTTGGTATCAATGCCCGTGTCATCCTCGTTTTTTTGTGTAAAACCCAAAAAAGGAAGTATACTTAAACTAAAAACTAGTGTCAACTTTCTGCTAAACATCCCGAATTCCATTAGTAGATTAAGTAAATATAGATTATTTTTTTAAGATACTAACGAACAAATATCAAAAAATGTTCTGTGCAAAATCTATGTTTCGACATATTTTAGGTTTGAGACAAAAAAAGTATCTTAAAAATTTTTGTTTTTTCAAAAAATATATAAAATTCGTGCCGAAGAAACCCCACGACAAACGGGAGTCGATAAGTACCATGAAGTACTTGATGTTGCAACCGTTGTTCTACCGATGCAATGAATTCGATTTAGGTAGGATGTTAAATTCGTTTCGCTAATTTTCTGAAATAAATACCAGAACCAAGAAAAGTGAGCGAAATTATAATATAGAATGCCGATATTTTGACCTTTGGCTGTTCTGTAAATATGTTTTGAAATACGATGACGGCAATGATGACTGTCATTATGCCAAAAGCTACCAAAAGTGCCCAGCCTAGTTTATTTAGAATGTCTTCCAAAGTTTTTTTCTTGCAAAATTAATTGAATGAAATAGAATTGTCGAGCGAAAGGCAATTTATTAAAGTCAATTATTTTCAATTGCAATGAAGTTTTTAGAACTTGCACATTGTATATAACAAGAAACGAGATATGTCCAAAGTTCAGTCGTTCAAAGACGAAATTTCCAAAGGTTACACATTCAAGGGTGATTCTATAGTTTTGGGTGCTGCCAAGTTAGATGGCGAGGTAGTGGAGGGTACTCAAGTTAAAATACCTCTTAAAACCATGAACCGCCATGGGCTAATAGCCGGAGCTACCGGTACCGGAAAAACCAAGAGTTTGCAGGTGTTGGCCGAGAGTCTGAGCGATGCAAGTGTGCCCGTTTTATTGATGGATATTAAGGGTGACCTGAGCGGTATAGCCATGCCTGGAGAAGAGAAGGACTTTATACTAGAGCGAACAAATGCGGCAGGAATTGAGTATTCGCCAAATGGTTTTCCTGTAGAAATGCTTACACTAAGCGATCAAAAAGGAACTAGATTACGAGCTACGGTATCTGAGTTTGGCCCGATATTGCTTTCGAAAATTCTGGGATTGAATGATACCCAAGAAGGGATTGTGTCTGTGATGTTTAAATATTGTGACGACAACAAACTTCCACTTCTTGACCTCAAGGATTTTATCAGGGTTATTCAATTTTTGAGTGAGGAGGGTAAGGATGAATTTGAGACCAATTATGGCAGAATGTCGAGCACATCGCTAGGCACCATCATGCGGAAAGTGATTGAACTTCAACAGCAAGGAGCAGATGTGTTTTTTGGTGAAACGTCTTTTGATATTGATGATTTGATGCGGATTGACAACCAAGGCCGCGGGATGATATCGGTTTTGAGAGTTATGGATTTGATGGACAGACCAAAGCTTTTCTCCACTTTTATGCTTAGTCTGATGGCCGAATTATATGCCAGCCTACCTGAAGCCGGAGATGAAGACAGACCTAAACTTGTGATATTTATAGATGAGGCTCATTTGGTTTTTCAGGAAGCATCCAAGGCTCTATTAAATCAGATAGAGACAGTTATAAAGTTAATTCGTTCAAAAGGTGTCGGGATTTATTTCTGTACACAAAATCCTCAGGATGTTCCATCGGCTGTACTCGCACAGCTTGGTTTGAAGGTTCAGCATGCTTTAAGGGCATTTACGGCCAATGATCGCAAGGCCATAAAGGAGGCAGCAGGAAACTACCCTGAAACTGAATTTTATGAAACCGACGAAATTATAACCGCCATGGGAATAGGCGAAGCATTGGTAACTTGTTTAAACGAAAAAGGAATTCCAACCCCATTGGCAGTTACTTTTATGTGTCCGCCAAGAAGCCGAATGGATATTTTGTCTGATGAAGAAATTGAGGAGATTCTTGACAAATCTAAAATTGCCAAGAAATACAATGAAGTGATTGACAGAGAAAGTGCCTACGAAATATTGAATGAGAAACTCAACACCGCCGATGAATCTGAAGAGACGGAGGAGTCTCCGAAAGGAAAGCAAGAAAAATCTACTTTGGAGACGATTTTGTCGAGCTCAGTGACAAGGCAAATTGGGCGTACTGCTGCCAGCATTATTACTAGATCGCTTTTGGGAGCATTGGGATTGGGAGGAAAAAAGAAAACAAGCTGGTTTTAATAATGCTAATAGGAATTGGTGGACCGAGCAGGTCAGGAAAAAGTACATTGGCCAATCTTTTGGTGACTCATTTCAGGCGAAATGGCAAAAAGGCTATTATTTTTCACCAAGACGACTTTGTGTTTCCTGAAACCCAAATTCCCAAAATAAAGGACAAAACTGACTGGGAATCACCGCTTTCTATTGATCATGAGTTGCTTTTGGAGGTAGTGAGTGACTTCAAAGAACGCTTTGATGTGGTTATAATTGAAGGTTTTTTTGCATTTCATGATCCTCGTTTGAATGCGATTTACGAAAAACGCATTTTCGTTAAAATATCCAAGCGAACTTTTATTATCCGAAAAGCCATGGATTCAAGGTGGGGCTATATACCTACCTGGTACATAGATCACATCTGGAAATCATATTTAAAAATGGGCAAGCCATCTACCATCAAAAGCGATTATCTTGAAGCCTCTGGTGAAGATGAGTTTGATATGAAGAAAATTCTGGGGTATTTGGAGCGGTAAACTTTTATTCAACCGCTACTTTCTCTTCTATTTCTATCGGTCTAAAGTTTTGTTTAGGTTCGTCACAAACACCACAGCAATAAGTTTCGGGCAGGTTTTCGAAAGTTATGCCGGCTGGGATATTGGCCAAAGTGTCTCCGTAGATGTTGTCATAAACAGATAAGCAGGTATTGCACTGGTAAACTTTTTTTGAATTTACAGTGATTTTTGGCTCCTTAGAAAACTGATCAGTTAGTTTTTGGATAGAATTGTCTGCCAACTGATTATTATAAAATAATACTGAGCGGCGGAGTTGCTCAGGCAGGTTTACTTTTTGAATACCCTGTGCAAAATACACTTTGGTGCGGCCATTCGGGTCGAAGTCTTCGGTGTAAGAAATGTCGTAAACATTGAAAAACGGAATGAATTTAAATAATTTGGTACGTCGGCGTTGAACCATTATTGAGGCAAAAACCTCGGTTTTGGGTACTGTTTTTATACCAAAACATATTCCGAATGTACGAATATCTTGTTTATTGAAGGACTCCACAAGTTCCTTTTTCAAGCTCAAGGCTTCCTCCGAATCATCTTCCACTTGCCAGTTGAGCTCGTTCGCAGCGTGCCTTACATTGATATTATGTTTTGCCAATATGGAACTCCAGTATTTTCTGTCTATTTCTTCTATTCCTTTAATAATTAAAGACTTCCAAGGCGTGAAACATATTTCTCCGAGTTTTGTAAAAAGGCATAAATCGCACATTTCTAGTAGGAAAGAAACTGAAAATAGCTCGTTTCTACGATAAATTCCGAGCCAAGTTTTTTTGCCATATCGGTTAAAACCTTCGTAATAGGGAAGGGTAAACTTTGGAAGTTTCAACTCTTCTTCTTTGGCGATAGAAATGATTTTTGGGATGTTTTTGAAAATATCTTTCGGGTCATTCTCTGGGTGATTTTCTAAGGTTTCTTCTATGCTTTTTGAAACTTTGGCTATTTCGTTTGAAAAAATGAGCTTATCATAAGAATAAACCGAGTTGGTTTTGGGCTTTCTTAGAAACAAATACCAGAAATTTGGTGTGCTAGAGGATACAAAGTTGAGGTGTCCTGAGAAAAAGGGCGTGAAACTTTGGGCATTGTCAGAAATATTGATTTTTAGCTTTGAATCATAGTCGAAAGTATCGAAGATATCTTTGTAAATTCCTTCAGTAATCCAGTTGCCTTTTTGGAAGACATCTTCGGCCACATACGAACTCACCAAATTGGGCTTTTCGTTGGAGTCTATCTGAAATTTCAAGTTTAAGTCTGCTAAACTTTTCTCGAAATTTCTGGCAAATTGATGAGGCAAATGAAGAATCAGTTGCTGGCGTAAACTCAGTCTAACTTCCTTTACATGAGCACTTTTGGCTGCTTCAAGTACTTGCTTTAGTTCGCCTGGTGATACCACACCGCCTTTGAAGTTTATTCTTATTTTATAAAAATCATTCATGATAAAATGCTTTAGTTGTTTACCGCAAGATCGCTAAGCCGCTATTTCTTTGGTTTCTAAACAGAATTTCAATTTCTTAAGTAATTTTTTAAACTCCAATCAGGCTACTGAAATGGCTTCTTCTGTTTCAGTCAAACTTTTCTCGAGAATTTCCCGAACCTCCGGTCGGCACGAACCACAGCCTGTACCGGCACCAGTTTCTTGACAGAGATTGTCAAAAATTACGCATCCACCTTTTATCGCCTTTTTTAGATTTCCTTCGCCCACGTTATTGCAAGAACAAACCAGTTTTCCAAGTACGGGTTCAGGTTTTTTGCCCGATCGAAGCAATTGTAAACGCTTGTCTGATAGTTCTATGCCATTGGCAATAAGGTTTTTGAATTCTAGAAATTCTGATTTATCTCCAATCAGAATTGCCCCAACCAAGCGGTCGTTTTTGATGACACACTTTTTATAAAAATGCTTGGCTTTGTCAATAAATACTACTTCTTCATAGCCTTCTTCACCATTTGGAATTTCTATTTCTCCTAATGAGCAGAGTTCTAATCCTGCCATTTTGAGGAGATTCATCGATAAACTTCCTTTATAATAACTTGCCAAGTCACCAGCTAAAAATTTGGCCACTATCTCCGCTTGTTGTTCTGCGGCAGCTGTGATTCCCCAGAGCTGGTTGTTCCATTCGGCTATTTCGCCACATGCAAATATGTTTTCATCAGACGTTTGGAGGTATTCGTTGACTTTCACTCCTCGGTTGCATTCTAGGCCTGCTTCTTTCGCCAGTTCTATCACAGGAATTGTTCCTGCGGCCACCAACATGGCATCACAAAGTAATTTTCTGCCCGATTTTAGTCTGATTCCTTCAATTTTGTCTGTTCCGTAAAATTGCTCTACTTCGTCGTTGTAAAATACTTCTATACCTCTCGCGGCTATTTCCTCATGTAAGATTGCACTACCAAGTAAGTCTAGTTGCCTATCCATCAGTCTACTAATACGCTGAACTACGGTTACATTAGCGTCGATTTCTTTTAAAGAAGCCGCCATTTCCAAGCCCAAAAGCCCACCACCTACTACAACGGCATTTCCACCTTTTTTTAGAAATGGAGCCAGTCGGTCGGCGTCAATGCGGCTACGCATATTGAAGATTCCAGGAATCTGCGGAAAGTTTTTCGGCATAAAAGCCTTGCTTCCCATTCCCAAAAATAGTTTGTCGTAAGAATGTTCTCGGCCTTTTGAGTCGGTCAAGATTTTGTTTTTACGATCAATATGCTCAATGCTGATGCCTTTGTGTACCACTATGTTGTTTTCCTCAAACTGGTCTTCACGGAGTTTTACGAGCTGATCCCAAGTCTGTGTGCCACTGATATAGTCGGGTAACATTACGCGATTGTAAAAAGGATATACTTCTTTGCTAAATACCTCAATATCATCAGTTTGATTATATTTTCTATAGGCCGAAATAAATCCCAATCCTGCAGATCCGGCCCCTATTACTATTATTTTCTCTTTTGGTTTTTCGTATTTTCTAATTTCAACAACCGAATATTTGAAATCGGGTTCTTTCGAACGCGGATCCACCAAACTGTTGGTAAGATTGTTTGCCCTTCCAAAGTTTTGATTGAGTATTTTGCCCCAATGCATGGGCATAAAGCAGTTTCCTTTTTTGAGATCGTCTGTCAAAATGACCTTTACTTTTGCATCACCACGCCAACCTTTCACGACCACCACATCGCTGTCAGAAATTCCTCTTTCTGCGGCGTCTGCGTGATTCATTTCAACATAGGGTTGGTTTATATGCTGATTGAGCTTATTTACCCTTCCCGTTTTGGTCATGGTATGCCACTGGTCTCTGATTCGTCCAGTGATGAGAATCAAAGGAAAGTCTCTCGAAACCTGCTCAGATTGATTCTCGAATGGTACTGAATGAATTTGTGCTTTTTTGGAAGCTGTAAAAAATGAATGATCGGTAAACAACCTCTCCGTTCCGATGGAAGATTCGTCGGTACTCATTTTTTTTGTAAACGGCCATTGAACGGTTCCAAAATTTTGTAGCTTTTCGAAATCTAAACCTGAAACGTCGATGTTGGTATTTTCTGTAGTTTTGATGTACTCCTTGTATATATCTTCGGTTTTGTTGTAAGAAAACTTATCTCCCCAGCCCATTTTTTCTGCAAAGTGGCAGATAATTTCTGTATCAGGTAGAGCGATTCCGGGTGCATCACCCACTTTGTTGAGATACGAAATTCGACGCTCCGCATTGGTCATCGTTCCGTCTTTCTCGGTCCATGCGGCCGCTGGAAGAACAATATCTGCAAATTTTGTGGTGTCCGATTTATTAGAAACGTCTTGAACCACTACCAATTTGGCGTTTTTCAAGGCTTTTTCTATCATATTAGCATCTGGCATACTCACCAATGGGTTGGTGCAAACAATCCAAATGGCTTTCATTTTGCCATCTGCCAAAGCCTGAAACATTTCTGTTGCAGTAAGGCCAGGTTTTTCAGAAATGGCACTTCCTCCCCAAAAAGCCTGCATTTCGTTACGATGAGCAGGATTTGCGTAGTCCCGGTGCGAAGCCAACATATTGGCCAAGCCGCCTACTTCGCGACCTCCCATGGCATTGGGCTGGCCTGTCAATGAGAATGGCCCATTACCAGGCTTACCTATTTTACCTGTAATCAGCGAAAGGTTTATGAGCGAAAGGTTTTTGTTTACGCCTATTACCGACTGATTGAGTCCCATCGTCCACATCGACAAAAAGCCTTTAGATTGGCCAATCCACTTGGCTGCAGTTTTGATTTTTTGTAATTCTACACCGCAAATTTTGGCGTATTCTGAAACCGTCTTTTCAAAAACTTTTTCTTTGAAGGCCTCCATGCCTTCGGTGTGATTCTCAATAAACTCGGCATTAATTTTACCTGTTTCTATCAAAACTCTGGCTATAGCATAATTTAAAGCGACGTCTGTCCCTGGGTTTATGTCTAAATGCAAATCTCCTGAAGCCACAGTTTGGGTTTTTCGAGGATCTACAACGATGATTTTAACGTGTGGATTGGCGGCTTTGTGTGCCTCCACTCTTCGCCAAATAATGGGGTGGCACCAAGCAGGATTGGCTCCTTCTACCAGGATTACGTCCGAAAGTTCGATGTCGTCATAACAAACAGGTACGGCGTCTTCGCCCAAACTCAATTTATAACCAACCACCGCAGACGACATGCACAAACGAGAGTTGGTATCTATATTGTTGGCTCCGATGAATCCCTTCATCAGTTTATTCCAAAGATAATATTCCTCAGTTAAGCACTGACCAGACACATAAAACCCGACAGATTCTGGGCCGTATTTGGCTATGAAAGTTTTAAAAATGGCTGCTGTACGGTCTAATGCAGCATCCCACGAAACTTGCTCTAAGGGCATATTTCGGTTTAGCCGCATTTGTGGTGCCAACAAACGATCCGACTTGTCCATCACTGTGTAGTGTAAGTTCATGCCTTTTGAGCAAAGCATGCCTCGGTTTACAGGATGATCTTTGTCTCCTTCAACTATAATTGAGCCGTTGCTTTTTTCTTTTATAACAATCCCACAACCCACTCCGCAATAACAACACGTTGATTTATAGCTCTTTTCGTTCATTTTTACCTTAATTAAGTCTCGACGTTATAAATTGGGATGGTTAACAATCTTTGTGTGCCTTGCTAGGCGGGCTTTCTTTATTTTCGAAAAAAAAGAAACAAAAAAAACACTTTCTGTGCAATGACCCTCTGAAAAATTTCGGATTTAACTTTGTTCCATTTAAGAAGGCATTAGAGGTCGAAATTTTTCAACGGACTGCACAGAAAATATTTGGAATCATAAGTATTTATTTTGCTTTAACTCCCTGTCTTTTTAGGCCAAAACTTCTTCTAACACTGTAGTTGGTTTGATTTCTTTACTTTTTACGGCAAACTTAGTCAGTGCCACAAGAGTACCTACTACCACTGCTGCACCACCGATATATTGGAAAGCCTCGGCATAAGAAATAGACTCTGATTTAAACAAGAAACCCATTAGCATGCCGCCGATGTTTCCACCTGCACCAACTATGCCAGCTACCAAACCTACGTTTTTTGAATTGATAAAAGGCGTAATGGCATAAGTAGCACCGTTGGCCATTTTTAAGAATAATGCAAACGAAAGCATGGACAAAATGGCATACGTAATGGTAAGCGTATTGGAGAAAAAATATAGCCCAATACCTTCCAAAACTAGGAAACCTGCCAATAGCCATCCTTTGCCGCCGATGCCATAAATTCTGCCAACTCTATCTGCGAAAATACCACCCAATGCTCTTGCAAAAATGTTCATAAAACCGAATAGACCAGCCAAAAGGCCTGCCGACTTTTGGTCGAAGTTGAAAGTATCCACAAAATATAATGCCGCCACGTTGTCAAAAGTTATCTCCATTCCGAAGCATATAGAATAGGCCAAAGCCAGTATCCAAACTCTCCAGTCTGTTAGTACTTCAAAGGTATTTGTGTTTTCTTTTTTGCCTACAGGTTTTACGAAATCAGAAAAATTACCGTCTGGTGAATCTTGGGTATAATTGTAATATAAAAATGCACAGATTAGTAACATACTTCCTGGAACAATCATGGCCAATCTCCAAGCCTCACTGTTGGTGTATCCCAAACCAACTATGGCAGCAAAAATAACGGGCATCACCATGTTGGTAATTCCGCCACCTAGGTTACCCCAACCGCCCACAACGGCATTGGCCGTACCTTTAATGTTGGGTGCAAACATCACGGAGGTGTGATATTGGGTAATCACAAACGATGCCCCAATAACACCAATGGCCAATCTAAACAACAAGAAAGTAGTATAAGAATGTGACAAACCTACTAGAAACACGGGAATAGAACCCAAAACCAAAAGGGCGGTGTAGGTTTTGCGAGGGCCCCAAGTGTCGCACAATCTACCTATAAAAAGCCTAGCAAAAATAGTAGCTGACACAGAAGCAATAATGATATTGCCGACTTGGCCTTTGGTGAGACCCAAGTCCTCACGAATGGTGGGCATCAAAGGAGCTAGTCCAAACCAACCAAAAAAACACATAAAAAAAGTAAGCCAAGTAATATGGAAAGTCCTCATTTGAACTGAAGATAGATCGAAGATTCTGAGGTTTTCTAAAGCTTTGGTGCTGTTTTTCATACTATTTATTTTTTAGAATAATGAATGCTAAATGATTGTCTGGCCATGAATCAAAGCCAATGCTCAATTGAACTACTCAAAATTAAAAATAAGTATTTATACTCAAAAATATATGAGTATTTATTTTAAGTATTTTAAAACTTTCTCATTTGTCTTTTAGATAATCTTAGAAAATTTATATTTTGTTAGGAAATGATAATTTGAAGACTTTTTTGAAAAGTAGAACTAAAGAAAATTTACAGTAGGAAAGTAAAATACTTAATATTACTAGAATAGTTTAATTCAAAACAAAAATATACGTATGTTTATATATTATTTAAAATATATACGTAATGGGGAAAGTAAAATTAACATTATCGGTAGAGGAAAGCATTATAATAAGAGCCAAAAAAGTGTCTGAAATAAAGCAACAATCTTTGTCTGAGATAGTGTCGAATTACTTATTAAATCTGGCTAATCAACAATTTATTGAGAATTCTGAGGCCAATTCTTTACATGGAATAGTAAAACAAAAGTGGACGGATGATGAAATAAAAGAAATGATGGCTAACGATAAATTGGGGTTATGAAGATTTTTCTAGATACCAATGTTTTGCTTGACTGGATTTTGGCAAGAGATCATGCTTTTGGAAAAGAGGCAACCATAATCTTAAAAAATGCCGAGGTTGGAAATTATAGATTGTTTGTTTCTAGTGGAAGTCTCTATACTTTGGCTTATGTAATTGAAAAATCTGTAAAAAATAGTGCCGAAACAAAGAGAATAATGTCTCGCATCCTGGCTTTTTTAGAAGTTGCAAATTGTAAAAAGGAGTTTTTTGAAAAAGCTTGTATATCAAATTTTGAGGACCTTGAAGACGCATTTCAATATTTTACAGCTCTTTCAATTGCCAAAATAGATTATTTCATTACTGCAAATAAAAAAGACTTTAACCATGCAGAAAAATTTCCAGTTTTGAGCCCAAAGGAGTTTTTAGATTTCACACAGAAAACCTATTAGAAATCTCTAAGCCAACAACGTTTCGTTGGAGAACTTTGTTTGAAATAAAGACTTAATAAAAAGAATTTAGGCTAAACTCATTTATTGTTATCTCTAGAGAATGCTTTAAAAAGCACTGAGTCCTCAGAAAAGACCCAATGCAATTTCAAAAAATATAAACACTTACTCAAAAATTACGTCGTCAATAGATAGGTTTTTTACCAAAAGACTTAAGAGTTTGTCGTGTACTTTCATGTATTCAGGCAAATGAACGATGTCTTTCTTGTTTCTTGGGCGAGCAATGTTGATATCCACAATTTCACGGATGGTGGCTTCAGGGCCGTCGTTCATTACTACCACTCTGTCCGATAAGAATATGGCCTCCTCAATATCATGCGTTACCATCACGATTGTTTGCTGGCGTTTGTTGAGGTTCCAGATTTTAAGCAACTCTACATGCATAGAGCCTTTGGTGAGGGCATCTAATGCTCCAAAAGGCTCGTCGAGCAACAACACCGAAGGATTGATGGCAAAGGCCCGTGCTATGGCAGTACGTTGTTTCATACCCCCAGATAGTTGGCTTGGGAGTTTGTCTTTGTGTTGCAAAAGATTGACCATCTTTAGGTTGTACTCTACAATTTCTTTCTTTTCTGCTGCTGATTTGTCTTTCAAGACCGAATCTACGGCTTCGTAAACGTTTCTGTAAACCGTCATCCAAGGCAAAAGCGAGTAGTTTTGGAATACGATGCCTCTGTCAGGTCCTGGGCCAGTTACCCGGTTTCCGTTTACGGTTACCTCCCCGGAGGTAGGTTTTACCATACCGCTGATAGAGTTCATCAAAGTGGATTTGCCGCAACCTGAGTGACCAATGATACTCACTATTTCGCCCTTTTTGATATCCAAGTCTATGTCTTTGACTGCCGTAAAAGTACCTTTGCCATGGGTTTTGAAAGATATTGTTACGTTTTTTACAGAAATACAATTAGATGAATCTGTTTTGGTTTCTGTTAATATTTCGTTTTCTAATTCTGTTATCATGATGTTTTTTGTTTAGAAATCATTCTCCTCTCTTTAATGTAAATCATTTCTTATTTTCGTAGGCGAAATAATTCTGTAGGCCATTGAAAAATTTGTCGAGTAATAAGCCCACAAAACCAATGATAAGTATGGCCGAAAGAATTTTTTCAAGACTAAGTCCATTCCACGAATCCCATACAAAGAAACCTATCCCGACTCCGCCAGAGAGCATTTCTCCAGCTACAATCACCATCCAAGCTACTCCGATGGCCAATCTCAAGCCCGTAATAATATGAGGCAATGCGAAGGGAATAAGGATTTTGGTGATGTATTTCCAACGAGAAAAGCCGAAAGCTTTACCCACATTTTTGTGGTCGTCGGGTATGCTCGAAACTCCAAACGCCGTATTGATCAATGTTGGCCAGAGCGAAGTGATGGCTATGATAAAAACTGTGGCTCCTTCTGAAGCTTTAAATGCCAAAAGGCCTAACGGAAACCAAGCCAAGGGCGAAACCGGACGAAGAACCTGAATAAGTGGATTGAGCAAATTCATGGTAAACTTAGAACCTCCCATTAGCATACCCAAGGGGATAGCCAAAAGACTACCAAGGCCAAAACCCATCATTACACGCTTAATAGAACTCCAGAGTTGTATGCCAATGCCTTTGTCGTTAGGGCCGTAGTCGTAAAATGGATCTTTGAGCATTTCGAAAAACACGGACCAAGTAGCTACTGGGCCAGGGATTTCGTTTTTGGTAATGGCCGAAACCAAGCTCCAAATCAAGAGCAAAATGACCATGCTACCCACAAAGTAGGCTATTGAGTATAAGGTTTTTAAAGAAAATATGCTTCTCATGATTTTTGTTTTTTTTTACCGCTAAGGCAGAAAGACGCAAAGAAATAATCATTCCTAAGTTTATCTGTTGGCCTTTAACGAAGTTTCCGTATTTCTGCTTTTTATGAATTCAGGAGGCGATTACTCACCTCCCGAATAAATGGTTATTTGCGTGTACTGCCAAGATAGGCCGAAGGATTGCTTGGGTCAAATGCCACATCAAGGTTGGTTTTAAAACCTTTCATGTCTGCCTGAACAGGTACTCCAGTTTCTTTTGCTACTTCCGCCCATAGGTCGTCCAAGATTAGTTTTTCAGCTATTCCTTTATAATCAGGAGCAGATTTGAGCATACCAAAACGAACATATTGTGCCAAGAACCAGATTGCGTGCGATTTAAGCGGTGTATTTACTACTCCGTTGTTATAAAAACGCATGTTGTTGTCCCCGTATTTTTGTGCACCAAGCTCACAGCCAAGGTCATACGAGCCCAATATTCGGCTTTCTATAGCCGCTACAGGAGCATTTACATAGTATGGTTTTGTAAGCCAACTTACTGCTTTTTTGCGGTTTGCCGCACTGGCGTCTAGCCATTTGCAAGCTTCTACTATGGCTTTCATTACGTTTTTCAAATCGGCTCTGCTTTCAGAAGCAAATTCAGAGTTTACAACCAGTGCTTTTTCTGGGTGGTTTTTCCAGATATCTTGTGAGGTGATTTCAGTAAAACCAACATTCTGAGCAGCTGCCACACCATTCCATGGTTCGCCTACGCTAAAGCCCTCCATGTTGTCTACTTTCATGTTGGCCACCATTTGTGGTGGTGGAATAGTGATGATACCCACAGATTTTTGATTGATTCCCGCAGCTGCCATCCAATTTCTCAACCAAATGTCGTGTGTGCCACCCGGAAAAGTCATCGCAAAAGTCACTTCTTTTTTCTTTTTTAGAGCCGTAACTGCCGCTGCCACTTTGCTGGTTTCTTTGAATCCAACCACTCCACAAAAGTCCTTTGAAAGCGTAATGGCTTGGCCGTTGTTGTTCAAAACCATGGCTATTTTCATTTGAGAACCTGCTTTGCCACCAATGCCTGTATAAACCGAAAGCGGCATTGAAAATAAACAGTGTGCTCCAGAGAGCTCTCCGTTCAATACTTTGTCGCGGATGTTGGCCCAAGATGCTTCTTTGCTAAGTTCTACGTTTACGCCATATTTTTTGAATAAGCCCAATTCTTTGGCTACTACCAATGGGGCACAGTCGGTAAGCGGAATAAATCCTAGTTTAATTACGCTCGCTGGAGCAGTTTTGAAAGATGTTGTAATCGAAACTATGGCCAAAAGCATAGCTACCGATAATATTTTTATGGTTCGTTTCATTTTTGTAATAAATTGAAAATGTGATATTTAAAGATTAGCTTATTGCTTAATAGCAACTGGTTTGGTATAAAAGAAATCTGGACGGATGTTGATCATTAAATATGCCCAGTTACCTGTTTTCTTGGTTTTGTCTATGGTGTTTGATTTTACGTATTCCAACGAATTACTTCCCTTCATGATAGAATACCCAAGCTCCAAAGTAGTAAATTTATTCATGGTAATCTGTCCAATAAAATCAATTTCGGTACCCAGTTTTTTGTCTAAAAGTTTATTGCCATCCAGTTTGTTAAGTGTGGCAGACTCAAGGCTAAAATAGTGTCCGTCAGCCATGAAAGTGAATACCTTGTTCACATATTTGAGCTTCAAATAAGCATCTTGTAATCCACCTGCCGGAGAGCCAGTGCCCACGTAAAAGTAGTCCATATAGCCCCAGTGTTTGTGAGGAGTACCGTACAGTGGATCAAATTTAGAAGTTTGGCCAGCTACTGGTTTTAAAGCATTATTGCCAGTAAGTACTTCATAGCCAGGGCCAAAAGACCATTTACCTTTTTGCATCATAGCAAATGCTCCATAGTGGTAGGCGTTTTTAATGATTAAACCGTCACGATCTTTACCTGACTGGCCATAGAACCAAGCCTGAGCCGAAATTTTACCAAACATTGCTGATGAATTACCAAACTGGCTATTGGCCATCAAGCCATACGTTAATCTAGAATTTACGCCTGTTTGATTATATCTTCGGCCATACACATAGCCTTGAGTAGGGTTACCAATACTATCAGAAACATACTTTGAAAAATCATCTTTGAAAAACAAAGCCGAGAGCTTTGTTTGCTTAAACTTTCTGGTCAAGTAAGCCATTTGGAAAGACTTAAACTGTTGATTTTGACCATTGGTGCTCAATGGCGTAGCCAATACCAATGCTCCGCCTTTTCCAGCCGTAGGAATAAATCCAAGTGGGATAGCTAAACTAACGTTTTTATTAGAAAGTGCCGTAGACGGAGCGTTGCCTGCTGTGTAAGAGGTACCTGTTACTCCAAATCCATCTGTATTTTGATTAAATCCACCCCCAAAATCCAATGCCCAGCCTTGGTGCTGTGCTTTAAAAATAGCCGCATCAAACCTACGAGCCTGCTGTAGCCAATCCAAATTGCCCAATAAACGTACGTCGTCATATACCAATTCTTGTCTGCCTATTTTTAATGAAAGATTTTGAATTGCTTTGAATTTAACTGTAGTATCTGCTGAATTGGCCAATATAAGTTCTGCGTTGGCTTCGTGTACCATTAATCTACTTCCGTCTGCATTGCTGATGGTTGAAGCATCTTGTCCCCAAACTCTTACGTCTTGTATGGCAGTTGTAAAAACCACTCTATCCCATTTATATCCAAATGTTAACCTAGTTCGCTGTGACGTAAAAGCCGCTGCTTTTGCGTCTACAGGAGCTAAGTTTCCCAAACCATCACGTACTTCTGTACGGGTACGTACCTGGCCTACTAAGCTGAACTGGCCATATGTGGAAACTTTTAAAAAATAAATAAGTATAAATAACCAAAGTTTTTTTGAAAATAGAAGTTTCTTTTCCATCGTTCTAATTTTTAAAGATAAAATCCTGAATAGTAGTTTTAGGGACTAGCAACAATCGTTTTGTTGCGTTCATGATCAAGAAGAAACACGGACGAGAAAACTCGTTTTTCTGAAGAGGGTTTGTAATTCGAAAATTTATTGATTTTCTTTACATCCGTCTATGTGTTTCAACACCGTAGGCAATTCCTTTGGCCGTTGGCGGTACTCCAATACCCCTTCGGCCTTTTTTTCTCTCTTGTATGCATCCAAGAGTTTTTGGTGCTCCAACACCTTTTTGAAATCTATTTCTTTATGAATTGAAAACAGGATTTAGCTTTAATCCTTTCGTCTTCAATTATTTACATCATGATGACGATTCGAAATTATAATTAAGTATAAATACTCATAAATATTTAAGTACTTATTTTTGATTTTCTTAAAAAGTTCTTTACATTTTTTAATTTAACATTCGAAAATTTATATTTTGCAAATTAAAGCTTAGAAAAAAAGGTCAATTTTGATACTTTGTTATTTTACTTATTTTTGAATATTTTTCATTTTTATTCTTATAAAATCAATTTTTTTTAACTTATTTTTGATTATTTTTCATTTTTCAACATGAAATATTCAGTTTTTGAAACCTATTTTTTGTAAAATGTAAAAAAAATGCTTTTGTTAAGGAGTTTAGTTTGGAGAAGAAAATTTGGAACAGAAACTAAATGTGGCTTTTAAGTGTCACGAGGTTTGTTTGTATTTTAGTTTAGGGGATTAGTTGGTTAGTGGAGTTTTTCTAAAGGTTGTTTCGTATTGGAGTTGTACTCCTTTGATTGTTGATGAAATAATTCAAATACAGGTGTTGTTGTACCCTGGCGGCTAGGATTTAATTGTTGGTTTTTTGTTTGTTCAGTCGGTCTGGGTATGTAAGAATATTAGGAGTTTCTTTTGTTTGTGGAAATATTCTTGAAATTTGTCTAGAAGTATGAGGTGGTGTATGGATTTACTGGTTTTATTTGTAAAGCATCTCCGATCCATACTCTAGGATGTACTCTTTGTGTACGCTCACTACTTCGCCAATAATTATTACCGACGGCTGTTTGATGTTTTCTTCTCTCACCTTGGCGGCTATGTCTTTTATTTTACCAATCACAAATCGTTCATTGCGGCATGTTCCATTCTGGATTATGGCTACTGGTGTCTCTGCTTTGCCAAAAGACGAAAAAATGTCAGCAATTTCTTCCAACTTGCTTAAGCCCATCAATATCACAATGGTAGCACTCGACTGAGCGGCCAAGTATATGTCTTTCGGCAGTTCCTTTGCTTTGGTGTGGCCCGTCATCACCCAAAAGCTTTCTGACAGTCCACGCTTGGTTACCGGAATTCCCTGGGCCGTGGGTACTGCTATGCAGCTCGATACACCAGAAATGATTTCGGTTTCTATTCCAAAGGTCTCTGCATATTCTAATTCTTCAGTCGCTCTTCCAAATACGATCGGATCACCACCTTTAAGTCTAACAGCATGCCCGTACTCAAAAGCCGAAGCTATCAAAAGCTCGTTTATTTGGTCTTGGGTTAAGCTATGGTTCTCAAATCTTTTGCCTACAAATATATGTTTACAGTTTTCTCTCGTGTATTTCAAAAGTTCCTCGTTTGCCAAAGCATCATACAACACTACATCTGCTTTTTTCAAAGCCTTTATTCCTTTTAAAGTTATAAGTTCGGCATCTCCTGGACCCGCCCCTACAAGTGTTATTTTTGGTTTCATGTAAATGAGTATTAATACTTATAAAAAATTTGAAATCTTCAATTGTACTATTCTTAGGTAAAATTTGATATTTATTTCAATATTAAGCCTTTTTCGTATTTTTTTATACAATTTCTTCAACAATCTTAGAATTTTAAATTGCAATTATCTAATATTGTTACATATTTAATTGCTTATTAATACTCATTTTATATATAATATTAGATAAGTACAATTGAGTATTTTTTATCAAAATGAAAATTTGATTTTATGAAAAAGAAAGTAGTTGTTGTAGGTAACGGAATGGTGGGTTACAAATTTTGCGAAAAATTGATCGCCAAAGGTGGAAATGAACAATTCGACATCATTGTGTTTGGAGAAGAACCTCGTCCTGCTTATGACAGGGTACACCTGAGCTCATATTTTGGTGAAAAAACGATAGAAGAACTTACCATGGCTCCGTTGGAATGGTATTCCGAAAACCAGATACAACTACACCTCAGCGACCCAGTGACCAATATTGATAGAGAAAAGAAAATCATCAATACACATCAAGGTATTTCGCTCAACTACGACTATTTAATACTCGCCACGGGTTCTGCTCCTTTTGTGCCACCGATTCCAGGCGTAGAAAAAGACGGGGTTTTTGTTTACAGAACGATTGAAGATCTCGATATGATGAAATCTCATGCGGCAAAGTCGAAAATCGGAGCAGTAATAGGTGGAGGCCTTTTAGGATTAGAAGCCGCCAAAGCTTTGCTTGATTTGGGCATTACTGATACACACGTGATAGAATTTGCCCCAAGACTTATGCCAAGGCAAATCGATCAGGCTGGTTCCGACATTCTAAAAAGCAAATTGAGTACGCTCGGCATAAAGATTCATTGCAATAAAAACACCCAAGAAATAGCTGGAGGCGATACCATCGAAAAAATGGTGTTTGCAGATGGAGAAATACTAAAAGTAGATATGTTGGTGATATCGGCAGGAATAAAGCCACGCGATGAACTGGCCAAAATAGCTGGGCTTGAGGTAGGTTCAAGAGGTGGAATATTGGTAAACAACAAATTACAAACTTCTGACGAAAGCATTTTTGCGATAGGAGAATGTGCCCTGCACGAACATATGATTTATGGCTTGGTAGCTCCTGGTTATGAAATGGCGGACATTGTGGCCTCCGAAATTATGGGCAATGCCACTAAAGAATTTACAGGTTTCGACATGTCCACCAAACTCAAGCTTATCGGTGTAGATGTGGCGAGTTTTGGAAATGCATTTGCCGAAGAGCCAGATTGTCAGACCATTATATATGAAAACAAAACCAAGGGTGTTTACAAACGTATAAACATCAGCAACGATAACAAATACCTTTTGGGAGGTATATTAGTGGGTGATGCCGAGCAATACAATATGCTTTTGCAAACGGTGAACAATAAACTGCCTATTCCTGCCGACCCTGAGGACTTGATATTGGGCTCACGAGGTGGTGAGTCTGGCGGAGAATCCGGCGTGATGTCTTTGCCAGATGAAGCTCTTATTTGTTCTTGCGAAGCGATTACAAAAGGGCAGATTTGCCATGAGGTGATTGAAAATGGGAATGACACGGTAGATGCTCTTAAAAAATCAACCAAAGCTTGCACTGGTTGTGGAGGATGTACGCCAATGGTGAAGGATTTAATTCAAGGCATTCTTAAATCTCAAGGAAAAGTAGTTAGAAACGTTCTTTGTGAGCATTTTGACCATACCCGTCAGGAATTATTGAGTTTGGTAAAAATCAAAAACCTCAAAACTTACGACGACGTTTTGGAAGATTTGGGATGCGGAGATGGTTGCGAAACTTGTAAACCCGCTGTAGCGTCTATTTTGGCAAGTCTTTGGAACGAAAACGTACTTGAAAAAGGTCGTTTAACAGCCCAAGATTCTAATGATAGATTTTTGGCCAATATCCAAAGAGGCGGTACATACTCCGTAGTTCCTAGAATTCCGGGTGGAGAAGTAACACCAGAAAAACTCATAGTAATTGGCGAAGTAGCTCAAAAATATGGTCTTTATACCAAAATAACGGGTGGCCAGCGTATAGATATGTTTGGTGCTCATGTAGGCGACTTACCGGCTATTTGGGAGCAATTGATAGAAGCGGGTTTTGAAAGTGGACAAGCTTATGGAAAATCTTTGAGAACCGTAAAAAGCTGTGTCGGAACCACTTGGTGTAGGTTTGGGGTGCAAGATGCGGTAAGTTTCGCTATTGAAGTAGAGAACCGATATAAGGGACTTCGCTCCCCACACAAACTCAAATCTGCTGTTTCGGGCTGTATTAGAGAATGTGCTGAGGCTCAAAGCAAAGACTTTGGAATTATAGCCACCGAAAAAGGCTGGAATCTTTATGTATGCGGCAACGGTGGCTCAAAACCTCGCCATGCAGAACTATTGGCCACCGATGTTAGCAGCGAAATGTGTCTAAAGCTGATTGATAGATTCTTGATGTTTTATATAAAAACTGCCGAGCCTCTACAAAGAACAGCCCCATGGCTCGACAAAATGGAGGGCGGACTTGCCTACCTAAAATCTGTAGTTATAGACGATGCTTTAGGATTAAATGCACAATTTGAAGCCGACATGGATGCACTTGTGGATACCTACAAATGCGAATGGAAGGAAGCTGTAGAAACACCCGAGATCAGAAAAAGATTTGTACATTTTGTAAATGCCCCTGAAGAAAAAGACCCAACCGTGAAGTTTGAGCCACTTCGTGAACAGATAAAGGCAGAAGACTGGAACGCCGTTTTGAAATAAGAAAAAATGATACACTTGTATGAATTATATCGTGCAATGATGAAACCAAAGAATAACATGAATAATACAGAAACATTAACATCGTGGATTTTGGCTTGTAAAGTAGAGGACATTCCTGAAAACGGAGGAGCCTGTGTTTTGCTTGACGGAGAACAAATAGCCATTTATAATTTCAAAAAACGAGGCGAATGGTATGCCACGCAAAACCTTTGTCCTCACAAACAACAAATGGCTCTTTCGAGAGGAATGATAGGCTCTATGGGCGAGGAACCCAAAGTTGCTTGCCCATTTCACAAGAAAACATTTTCGCTCAATTCAGGAGCTTGTTTAAGTGGCGACGACTACGAAATCAAAACGTATCAGGTGAAAGTAGAAGGTAACGAGGTGTTTGTGGCTTTTTCATAAAGTACTCACTTTTTTTTACCTACAGAATTCATGTTTCCAAAAAATTACTCAAATTTTAAATAGATTAAAATGTGAGCATTGTTTTTTTTAAAAAAGCAATTTAGAAGACCAAAGCCAGAATCTTTTTAAAATAAGATAATCCTACAGTCATTTAAATTAATTTTGGTCTCAATAACCGATTTAGAATGGAGACTTTAGACAAAACCGTTGGGCAAAGATTAAAGGTGCAATATATTTTTGCACTGTTGGTGGTTGCGTCCCTGACTATTTTGGGACAAATCATTATCCAATCTACGCTTTCGAGTTCGTTAGACGATTCACACGTTATCAATATAGCAGGTCGCCAGCGTATGCTTAGTCAACGCCTCACTAAAATCTCCCTCATACTCAACGACCCAACAATTCCTGCAAAACAAAAAGAGGTTTATCTAAAAATATTTCCTTCAGCCTACAATCTTTGGAGAGAAAGTCATGAAGCATTAAAAAACAACAAATTAGAACGTCCAAGAAAATATAACGTCACCAATAGCCGTGAAATAGCCGAACTTTATCGAAATATAGAACCGACTTTTACAAAGCTTTCAATTTTGTTTAAACAAGCTTCTGACAACAGCCTGAACGATGAAAGCAAGGCTGAAATTCTAGAAAATGAGCGGCTTTATCTGGAATTAATGGAAAAAATAGTGTTCAGTTATGACGCAGAAGCCACCAAAAGGGTAGATTCTGTTAAGTCCTTCGAGCTTATTCTCTTGTTCCTGACCATCGGAACGCTCTTGGTAGAAGCCTTCATGATTTTCAATCCCTTGGCCATGTATGTAAAAGAGGTGATTTCCAGATTGACAAGTTCTGAAAAACAACTCCAAGAAACCAACGACCAACTGAGGTTTTCAAACCGCATGCTCTTTCAGGCTCAGGAAAAACTGGAACAAGTAACCAAAGAAAAGTACGAAGCACAGCTTCAGGAAGAAAAAAACAGGTCGGCCATATTGTTAGAAGGGCAAGAAGAAGAACGTCGCCGAATGTCTCGAGAAATGCACGATGGGGTGGGGCAGCTCCTCACTGGCGTGAAACTAGCCGCGGGAAAACTGAAATCTTTGGATAGTACACATCCAAAATATGCCGCTACATTGGGAAATCTCAACGAACTTATATCAGAAACGATAGAGGCCACCCGGATTGTTTCCTTCAATCTTATGCCGCCAGTTTTGGGCGATTTTGGACTATCTTCAGTAATGAAAATCCTAAAAGAATCGATAGAGAAAAGCACCAAACTCAAGGTCAAGCTCGACATCAATTTGTTAAATGAAAGACTTTCACAGAACCTAGAAATAAATATCTACAGGATTATTCAAGAGGCAAGCAATAACATAATTAAGCATGCCAAGGCCAAAAATATTGTATTTAGGATTTTGGAGAAAGATGACATAGTTTTTCTGGAAATTTCTGATGATGGAGTAGGCTTTGAGAGCCAAAATATTCTTGAGAAAAACCAATCGTTGATACACAATGGCATAAAGAACATCAAAACAAGGTGTGAATTGCTGAACGGAACCTTTAAACTAACCACCGCTCTCAAGGAAGGAACCAATATTTTCATTAAATTGCCTTCCGAAAAGTAAATTCAGATGAATAAGATTAAGATTTTGTTGGTAGACGACCATGCCGTAGTCAGAAAAGGGCTCATTTCACTGTTAGAGGACGAAACCACACTCGATTTGGTTGGTGATGTGAGCAGTGGGAGAGAAGCTCTGGAGTTCGTGAAAAACAACAAAGTTGATTTGGTTTTGTTGGATTTGAATATGCCCGAAATGTCAGGTATGGAAACGGCCAAACACCTTTCCAAACTAAATCCCAAAGTAAAAAAACTGGTCTTTTCGATGCACAACGACCCAGATTATGTTCTGAAAAGTATAGAAAATGGCGTAGATGGTTATTTGTTGAAAGACTCTGAAAAAGAGGAGATTGTGAAGGCAATAGAGGAAGTTTTTAACGGCCAAAAATACTTCCCTACCGCTATTTCGGCAATTTTGGTTGGAGCTCTACAAACCAAAAAAGTCAGTTCGAAGCCTGCAGGTTCGGTCCTGGATTTGCTGTCTAAAAAAGAACTTGAAATTTTACGATTGGTAGCTGAGGGCATGAGTAGTCAGGATATAGCGGAAAAACTGGATTTGAGCGTAAGAACGGTTTCAAACCACAGGGCCAATATGCTCCGCAAAACCAATATCAACAACACTACTGAGTTGGTTGGAATACTTAAAAGTGAAGAAAAGTAATTTTTAAGCATACTTTTCCTTTCAATCATAGAATCTTATTAAACTAAAATCGCCTCTAATAGCACATTACAAGGCATGTATTATTTTCAACCCAATCCTCCAAAGAAAAATAATATTCTTTGAACCCAAAAAAGTATCTTGGTGCTGTATTTGGCAGCAGCTTTTGTTGGCTCTTTGGCCGCAGCTGAATTGTTGATCATGTTCAGATCCATCCAGTTGATATACCCCGGGTCTATCTGAACGTATTTTATCCTTTTCCTAAACTTGTATTTTTTGTACCTCTCAGCTCCCGACCAATGCATGATTTCAAATTTATTATCATCAAAAACCACTTTTATATCGCTAGGAAAAATCATTTCTCCCAAACGATTGACAGTGAAAGAGCCGAATGCGGCTTGTTTTCGAGGTGCATTTGTGAGGTCGGCTACGGCATAATCGCAGTCAGGGGCTTCAAACAGAACCTGCTTAAAAAACCAATCTAAATTGACAAATTTGGTATGTTTTGAGGCAATTTCATTGGCTGTATCTATAAAGTCCTGCGGCTGTGGGTGTTTGAATTTAAATCTTGCAAAGTAAGTCTGCATCAATAAATCCATATTTTGGGTTCCCAGAAGTCCCTCTAAAGTTTTGAGCCATGTGGCGGTTTTCTGGTAGGTCATTATTCCATACGTACCACCCGGGTAACTCCAAGCGTTTCTTCTTATTTCAGTTATTTTTGGATTGTCCATCATTACATAAGATGCTCTTGAAGAAGCCATGTCGTGTAATGTAAACCCAAAAATGTTTGCTTGTTGGCTTTTGTAATACTCTTGCATTATTCGGCCTTCGTAATATTGCGTAAATCCTTCGTCCATCCAAGAATTCTCGAATTCGTTGCTGGCCACCATTCCTTGAAAATACTGATGAACAAATTCATGAATCGTTACCACTTCCTGAAACTTTCCCCAACTTTCTACTCCCCAATAACTTCCGCAGGTAATCAGTGTTGGGTATTCCATGCCACCAGACCCCGACCCAGATAAGCTCGGGTCTATAAGCGACAAAGTACTGTGGGGGTATTTTCCTACTCTCTTTTCCATGTAATTAATGGAGTTTTGGGCGGATTCAAAATATCTATTGGCCAAGTGAAAGTGCTCTGGCTGCATATAGGCCATTATTTTTATGCCTTTGTATCGCTGTTCCAGATATTTATAATGTGGGGAGGTAGTCCATGCAAAGTCATGAACATCCGTTGCTGAAAAACTTACGGTTTTGATGTTGTTTTTGTTTTTTATTTCTGAGATTTTTTCTCCGGTGGCAGCCACTGCAAAGTTCTGAGGAAGTGTAATTTGTACATTGTAATTGCCAAAATCAGCAAAAAACTCCGTATTTGCATGGAACTGATGGCAATTCCACTTTCCGCTCTCTTCCAGTACTCCAATT
Organism: Leadbetterella sp.; assembly: GCA_035299025.1. Taxonomy (GTDB): domain Bacteria; phylum Bacteroidota; class Bacteroidia; order Cytophagales; family Spirosomataceae; genus Leadbetterella. The sequence continues at coordinate 87,383 of DATGXK010000001.1, read as the reverse complement.
TTTGGAAACCACTGTCCTATAAAAAAGTAGTCATGGTCTGCCCAACCTGTTCGGGCAAAAATCTTCGGAAGTTTAGCTCTGAAATCCATTTCTAAAACTACTGTTTCGCCTGGATTAATGGCTTTTGTGAGTTTTACTTGAACTACTGTTTTGTCATAAGTATTGAGGTCATCGGGTTGTATAAATTTGATTTTTGGGTATAGATTTTCCCCATTTCGAATTTTTAAGGTGCTCAGGTAAATGTTTCCAAAATTTCTAAGTTTGGTGGTATCCATTTTATCTCCTCTCAGTTGCCCACCTGACTCTTTAAAAAATGTGGAATTCTCGTCCTTAAATGCATTTAGATAAAGATGAAACTGGAGCTCCGAGGTAGGTTTGGAGGTTTTGTTGGTCCAAGTCAGCGTTTGGTTTCCTCTTAGAGTCTTATTTTTAGTGTCGAGGTTTACTTTTATGTCGTAGTTGGCTATTCTATTGCTTTTCGGAGAATTGGCAAATAGACTGCTCGCAATAAGGATAAATACTATAACTTTTTGATACATAGTAGTTTGTTAGGGTTTTGAGCCTATGATGAATTCTTTAATGGCGATAAGTGTCTGGTCTGAAATACCATCTTTTAACTGCAAGTATTCTTGTGGACCACCCGTTTTTGCTAACTGAAAAAGGTGATTGTGCTGTGGCAAAACTTGAGTTTTTATATGTTTATTGCCCAATTTTTCTATGGCCGAAAGGTTAGAGATTGCTGCCACTTGCATATCTAGACTACCGTTTAGTGCCAATGTTCGACATTTTAATTTGGCCCAATGACTGATAGGCTCATATTGAAGAAAACTGATAAACCACTTATTGTTAAGTTGTTTCATCAAAATGGGTGTATTGCTAGCGGAGGCAGTCAGAACAAAGCTTTCGCCTTTGTATTGCTCCTTATATTTTTCAGCTATTTGCTTGATAGTCTGTGCCTTGTATGTGCTATCTGTTTCTCTGACTACTTCTGACAGCATGGGCTCGAAAAAACTGCTTATGAAATGCTCTACGTGTTCTTTCGGAACACCCATATTCTCATAAATGTCTATATTTTGCCTAATTAATATTTTTTTGCCCGAATGTGCTGGCCCTGCCATAGCGACTACAAAAGCCGGATTTTTTATTTTTGAAGCTACCAATGGTGCCAATCCTCCTCCTTCACTGTGGCCTATGATGCCAATTTTTTTGAATTTCAGCTCGGTTTGCAAATACTGCACGGCAGCTACGGCATCAAGACCCAACTCTTCTGTTGTGCTCTGAGATGTTTTTGGACCACCAGATTTGTAACCACCTCTGTCGTCATATCTCAGAACCCCGATTCCGTTGTTGCTCAAATATTCAGCCAAGGATTTAAAAAGTTTATGTTTACCAAAGGTTTCGTCTCTGTCTGTTTGGCCCGAGCCCGAAATCAAAACCGCCACCGGAAATTTTTTCAAATCCTTCGGTGTGGTGAGTGTGCCACTTAGCTTAAATGTTTTGCTCAAATCCCAAAACTCCACTTCCCTTTCATTAAAATTCTGACTGAAAGATGGAAGAGCGAGACAGGAAAGGAAAAACAAAAGTAATTTCTGCATGATATCAGTGTTTCGGGCAGTCGCAGTATCTTTTACCTTGAATTAGTTTTTTCAGAGTGTGGTTCTTTTTTTTATAAGAACCGTCTTTTTTTCTCCTGCGGCCATCAAATTCCTCAGTTTGTGTTTCGTAATTGACAACCGTGGCCATAGAACTAAAGCCAAAAAATAAAAAAACAGAAAGCAGAATGCTGTATTTCATATTAATGCTGATTTTTATAAAGTTCTAACGAATAGAAATTCGTTAAAGTTTATCCAAAGATAACATAGAAAATGCCTCTGGTTTACCGTCGAAATGGATTTTTGTGTTCGACCATACAAATTTGAATAATTCGGAGTTTCGATATTTTTCAAGATCAGCTGCAGATTCCCAATGGCTATGGGTCATGAGAATGGTTGGATTGTCAAAATCTTGTAAAATCTCCACCATTCTGCAACCAGGAAAGTTTCTGATGAGTAGTTTCTTGTCTTCCAGAAAATCAAGAAACTCTTCTATTTTATCAATTTTAAAAGTCATTTTTACAACTCAGACCAGCATTTTTTATGTTTTTATTCTTTCTCTAAATTGAAGTGCCAAAGTTTTCTAAGGCTGTTGAATTATTGGTTTGGCGATTTTAGCAAAAAATGACTTTGGGCTTATGAGATGGTATTTAACTTTTTTTAAGATTAAATGTAAGTCTCCAAAAGAAGAAAAATGCAACCTTCGTAAAAATATTTTATCTATTGATTAAAAAAAAACTTAAAACAAAATGAAAAAAGTAATAACAATTTTAGTGGCTTGTACGGCATATGTAAATGTGATGGCCCAGAAAAAGGAGATTAAGAAAGAAATAAGAACCGAAGTGATGGATTCGGACACTCCTGGCAAAAAGAAAGTGCGAATTGAGAAGAATGTCAATGGAAAAGTTGAAATTACGGAGAAGGAAATTGACGTGAAAGACGGAGAGTCTAATGTGATGATTCTTGATGAGCAATTGGACACCGTGATTGTGGACAAAAAAGGTGGCGGAGAAAAACGCGTGAAGGTCATAGTGAAAGGCGATGGAGATGAGGAATTTGAGTGGTCAGAAGACAATGACGTGATAGTGGGCCGTGGGAGATTTCCAAAGGATGGCTCTTTTCCAAAGGGTAAAATGAAGGAGTTTCATTTTGAGATGGATAGGTTGTCTGACCACGTTGCAGATATACCTTACAGAATCAGAAATTTTGATATGGAGGTTTTTGACGATCGCATGAAAAAGGTAATGGAACCTTCCACAATTAGAAGTGTCGATGTGTTTACAAACAAACCGGAGACCAATGTGCTCAATATTAGATTCTTTGCTCCCAAAGCAGGTGATGTTAACATAACGATTTTGGATCTGCAAGGAAATGTGAAAGCCAAAGAGGAGGCCAAGAATTTCGAAGGCGAATACGTGGGGCAAATAAAATTGAATAAAGGGGCCAAGGGAACGTATTTCGTTATTGTTTCTCAGGGCGAAGATGGTATTAGCAGAAAAGTGAAGATTGACTGATTGTTGTTATAGTACGTAAGGCCTCTTTAGTCTTTAGACTTTAGAGGTCTTTTATTTTATTCTGAAATAATAGTATAAATGATATTTTTAGAAATAATAATTTATATAGTAAAAATAGATATTTCAGAAAAAAATGAAAATTAAATCAATTTTAAAACCCAATCGTTGGATTGGGTTTTAAATATTATTTTCCAAAAAGTCTAGCAAAGAAACCTTTTGCTTTAGCAGCTACTTGAGTAACAGCTTCTTCAGCTTCCCCGGCCAATTCGTTTGCTTTGTCTTTTGCTTTGTTTAGGGCTTCCTCAGCATCTTCTTTCAAATCGCCCAATTTCTCAGCCGCTTCGTTCTTAAACTCCGCTACCGATTCGGCGTTTACCAATTCTGTAACTTTGGCTTTTGCTGAATTGAATGCTTCTGTGGCTTCACCTGCCAAATTTCCAGCCATAGCTTTGGCATCGGCCAATTTCTCAGCAGCTTCCGCTTTGATTTTATCTGTATCTATCAGTTCGCTCACTTTTTCTTTTGCAGAATTGAAAGCTTCTGTGGCTTCACTAGCCAATTCGCTCACTTTTTCTTTTGCGTCAGCCAAAGTTTCGGCGGCTTCTGCTTTAAGGTTTGTTACGACTTCAGCGGCGTCTTCTTTTATGTCTGCAAGTTTTTCGGCAGCAGCGTCTTTTACATCAGCTATTTTATCGGCAGCTGTATTTTTCGCTTCAGCGGCTGCGTCAGTTGCTTGGTCAACGATATCCTTTTTATTCTCTTCCATTGTTATTTTAGTTTACTGTTTATTTTTATTTACAAAATTATCAAAATCAAATTAAATACTTCAATCTAATTACTTCTTTTTCAGTCAAAAATCTCCAATTACCTCTCGGCAAGTCCTTCTTTGTAAGCCCCGCATAAGTGGTGCGGTCAAGTTTGGTTACTTCATACCCCAAATGTTCAAATATCCTTCTAACTATTCGGTTCTTGCCACTGTGAATTTCAATTCCAACCACCTGACGGTCAGGTGTTATTACCGAAAGGTCATCTGCTTTTATGAGGCCGTCTTCTAATTCTACACCTTCTAGTATTTTATCAAAATCTTCTTGTGTTATCTTCTTGTCCAACTCTGCTTGGTATATTTTTCTCATGGCATTTGATGGATGCGAGAGTTTCTCTGCCAACTCGCCATCGTTGGTCATGAGCAATAGACCTGTGGTGGCTCTGTCTAATCTACCTACCGGATAAATCCGCTCCGGGCAGGCCTTTTGTACCAAATCCATCACCGTTTTGCGGCCTTCAGGATCATCGGTGGTGGTCAGGAAATCTTTTGGTTTATTCAAAAGTACATACACCAATTTCTCTCTGTTCAATATTTTTCTGCCATATTTGATTACATCGGTGGGTTTCACTTGGTAGCCCATTTCGGTAATAACTTCTCCATTAACAGTGATTTGTCCACTGGCAATAAATTCATCGGCATCTCTTCTTGAGCAGAGACCTGCATTGGCCAAATATCTATTGAGACGGATGGTGGCTGTAAAAGTCTCTTCTTTTTCTACTTTGGTTCTTACTTTTGGCGGAAGTTTGCTTTTTAAAGAGCTCTCGTCGTAATTTGGTCTAAATGCAGCTTTCTCATTTTTTGGGTTTCCATAATTCGATTTTCGAGCTTCAGGTTTTGATGCTTCCGTATTTCTATCGAATGCCTTTCTTTCGAAATTGGGCCTATCACTATTTTTATCAAATGAGCCTCTGTTAAATTCTCTTTTAGGGAATCCTTCTGTACGTCCCTCAGGCTTTCCGTATTTATCTTCTCTCTTTGGGAATCTGCCATCTGAAGGCCTCTCTTCACTGAACCTATTGGTATTTGGTTTGAAGTCTTTTTTCGGAAATCTATCAGATGATTTGCTGGTATCGGCTCTGAAGTCTTTTCTCGGTGATTTTCTATCTGAGTAAGAATTTCCAAGATTTTCTACATCTCTTTTCGTGAATCGCTCAGATGCACCTTCGGGTTTGCCATAAGTACTAGACTTGAAGTCTCGCTTTGGAAATCTATTGTCTTCAGGTTTTCCGTAGGTATTGGGCTTGAATTCTCTCTTTGGGAATTTGTCAGAAGTTCCTCCTGTTTTCGAAAAACCTTCTTTTTTTGCAAAAGGTTTGTCGAAATTTCTTTTATCTGGGCTAAAACCACCTTCTTTTCTTTTGAATTCTGGTTTGCCAAACGAGCTTTTGCTCGTATCTCTGTCGCTAGCACGACCTTCTGTTGTTCTTTTTCTCATAAATGTTGCAATATCACTACTGTAATTTTACACAAAGGTAGATTAAACCACTGATATACTTAAACTTAGCTGGGTAAATTTATATATAATCTTGAATAATCCATTTTACCGTTTGTCCGAGCCTGTATCCAGTCCAATACCTTCCGCCTTGCTTTATCCTATTTTTATTTCGGGATTCATTGGGAACTCTAATTTTGTGAGACTATATTTAGTATCTAAACTTTTAAACAAAAACTGATATGTATTCATTGATTGCTATTACTTTTTTAATTGTCGTGGTGATTATGATGGCCGTCAAGGTTGTCCCACAACAAAACGCTTACATTGCCGAAAGACTCGGTAAGTACAACGGAATTCTACAGCCGGGTATCAATTTTATAGTTCCTTTTTTTGATAGAATAGCCTATAAACACAGTCTGAAAGAGCAAGCTTACGATATTCACGAACAAATATGTATTACCCGTGACAACGTGCAGGTGCGTGTAGATGGTGTAATATTTCTTCAAGTGGTAGATCCTCAAAAGGCGTCTTATGGAATCAATGATTACGTTTTTGCAGTCACTCAACTGGCCCAAACTACCATGAGAAGCGAGATTGGTAAAATAGATTTGGACAAAACCTTCGTAGAAAGGATGGTAATTAACCTCGCTGTGGTAGCAGCCATTGACGAGGCAGCCATAGGGTGGGGTGTAAAGGTTTTGAGATATGAAATTAAGAATATAACTCCTCCGGCTACTGTTTTGCAGGCAATGGAGAAACAAATGCAAGCCGAAAGAGAGAAGCGTTCGGTGATTTTGGAATCGGAAGGTAAAAAGCAATTTGCCATTAACGTTGCACAGGGCGAGAGAGAGCGTGTGGTTTTGGAGTCAGAAGCCCAAATGCAGCAACAAAAAAACAAAGCTGAAGGTGAGGCCAATGCCATTCGTGCGGTGGCCGAAGCAACAGCTGATTCTATCAGATTGGTGGCCGAATCCATTCAGTCGAAGGGTGGTATGCAGGCTGTGCAGCTCAAAGTGGCCGAAAACTACATCGAGCAATTCGGTAAAATGGCCAAGGCATCAAATACGATGATTTTGCCTTCTAATTTGGCGGACGTATCCAGCGTAATTGCTACCGCAATGAATGTAATTAAACAAGAAAACGCCAAGTAAGATGGAAGTATCAGGTATAAATATTTGGGTAATAATGGGCGTCGTATTGCTCGTCTTAGAGATTTTTACTACCTCATTTTATGCTATATTTTTTGGAATAGGAGCTTTAGTGACGGCGTTGTTTGTTTATTTGGGTTTTGCAGACGAGCTTCCTACTCAAGTGATACTATTTGCACTAAGTTCGATAGTAAGCTTGTTGTTTTTTCGAAAAAGAATATTGGAGTTGTTCACCAAAAACAATTCAGAATTTAACGAAATAGTGAACGAATTTGCCAAGGTTTCAAAAGAAATTCCTGTTTCGGGAGAGGGAAAGGTTTTTTACAGAGGTTCGGACTGGATAGCGTATGAGGCAGACGGAAAGTCTATTTTAGAAGGTACTAAAGTAGTGATAAAAAAAATAGACGGCATAAAATTGATTGTTGAGGAGGTATGATCCTTCTTTTTTTGAGTCATACAATTAGCTCGATTTCGAGCTAATTGTATTTTTTTTGTCAAATTTGAAGGTTCATAATCAGATCCTTTGAATCTCTGAAACAGCCTTTCGTTTTAACGGTAAAGGACAGATCACTTACTTTGCTCAATAATTTTCTGTAATTCTGCTACCTCAGCATCTGTTGGCATTGTGAGTGGCGGACGTACATTTCCTGCACTTTTACCAATCAATTTTGCACCTGCTTTTATCAAACTCACAGCATAACCATTCTTTTTGCCACGCAATCTGACCAATGGAATATAAAATTTCTGGGTGATTTCGTCCACCGTTGCTTTATCGCCCGCACGTAAAGCTTTGTAGAATTTATTGGCCAATTCTGGAACAAAATTAAATGCCGCAGACGAATAAGTATTCACGCCAATTGAAAGATAAGCTTCGGCAATAATCTCAGCAGTAGGAACGCCACCAATGTATGAAAGTCGTTTTCCGACGGTTTTAATAGTATCGTTCAAATCTTGCATATTGCCTGTACCATCTTTTAAACCAATGAAATTCGGGCAAGCATCAGCCAATTTCTTGATATAGTCTGCCGACAAAACACCATTCCCACGATTATAGTAAATGACTGGCAATGAAGTGTTTTGCATAATGGCTTTGGCATATTCATAAACACCATCTTGCGGACATTCTGTCAAATATGGAGGAAAGAGTAAAATGGCATGAACGCCTGCTTTTTCGGCTATTTGAGTAAATGTTTTTGCTTCTGCAACACTTCTTCCTGCACTGGCAATGACAGGTACTCGTTCGGCTACAACTTTTACCGAAATATTTACAATTTGCTCATATTCTGCGGCTGTTAATGAAAAAAACTCCCCAGTTCCACCTGCCACAAACACCGATGAAACATCATGGTTCACGAACCACTCTACACGTTCGGCAAAGGTTTCGGCATTAAATTCACCTTTTTCATCAAAATCGGTGATTGGAAAAGAAAGAAGCCCATCTTCGAGCGATGATTTTATTTTTGATAGTTCCATAAGCCCCCTGACCCCCATTGGGGGAATTAAATTAAAGTTTAATAATTAAAAAATGAACATCTATTATTTTGATAAACCCGACCCAAAAACTCCCCCATTGGGGGCAGGGGGGCTTTACCATCTCGTTGCTTTAAATTTCCAGTCTGGTTGTACTTTTTGCATTTCTATTTCGTCATTTCGTTTGGTTAGGCCGCACTTTTTATAGTTTTCGTGGAGTTTTGCCAAAGCTACTCGGTCGAGCTCTACGCCGAGACCTGGGCCTGTTGGAACGGCTACTGCTCCGTCTTCAAACTTCATGCGTCCGCCAACAATAATTTCATCTGATTGCCACGGATAATGCGTATCAAGAGCGTAACTAAAATTTGGAATGGCTGCTCCTAAATGCACCATTGCTGCCAACGAAATACCCAAATGAGAATTCGAGTGCATAGATAAATCTCGCCCGAAAGTCTGACAAATTGCCGCCAGTTTCATGGAATCTTGCAAACCGCCCCAAAAATGGTGGTCAGATAAAATAATATCTTCCGCACCCAAAGAATAACTTCTTGGAATATCCTCAAATGAGGTCGTACACATATTGGTTGCCAGTGGCGTTTTCAGGGCTTTTCTTACGGCAGCCATATTTTCTTGTCCACGACATGGGTCTTCTAAATACTCAATAATGCCTTCCATCTCTTTGCCATATTTGATGGAAGTTTCAACAGTCCAAAGAGCATTTGGGTCGATTCTTAAAGGCGTATCTTTTCCAAAAGCTTCGTGTAAGGCAAAAATCGCATCTACTTCTTGGCATGGTTCAAAAACACCTCCTTTTAGCTTAATCGACTGAAAACCAAACTCTTTGCACATGGCTTTTGCTTGTGCTACAATCTCAGTCGGATTCAAAGCACTTGCCTGACGAGCGGCATCCCAACCTGTGGCGTTGGGGTCTGTTCCAAACTCTAGTTCGCCACCTGCACCTTCGTATTTATAGAAAAGATACGCTGAAAACGGCACTCTGTCACGGCGTTTGCCACCCAATAAATCTACCACTGGTCGATTTACGATTTTACCGACAATATCCAAACAAGCTACCTCAATCGAGCTAAAAATATGCACCAAAGTACGTTGGTCCCAAGGAGTATCCCCTCTTTTGATGGTATCTTCCGAATCGAAATTTGCAGCCAGAATATCCCGAATTTGATTTAATTGAAATGGGTCTTGGCCAATAATAAATTGTCGGCTTTTTTCGAGGGCTTTATCTATTTCGATATTGCCTGGTATTTCGCTTACGCCACTGATACCATCTTCGGTTACGAGTTCTACAACTGTACGCAAAGCATAAGGTGCGTGAAGCCCAGCGGCATTCAATAATGGAGGGTCAACCACCGCAATGGGTGTGATATGGAATTCTTTGATTTTTGGAAATTTCATAATATACTATATTTATGGGAACAAAGATGACACATATGGCTTTGCCAGCAGGGATTTGCACAGATTTTTTATTATTGTGTCTGTGTAAATCTGTGTTATTCTTAATATCAGGGTTATCAGTGTTCCATTTTTCATTGTTTATGTCAAAGGTCCAGGATTAAAAAGTACCAAATCATTATAAAGTCCCAGTTTATCAGTTGCCACTTTTTTGTTTCCGCTGGCAATTTCGAGAATGAGGTGAAACAATTCCCAGCCCATTTCTTCAATAGTTTTTTGCCCGAAAGCTACTGGACCTGCATCAAAATCTATTAAATCGTGCCAACGGTTGGCGAGTTTTGTGTTTGAACTTACTTTTATGACAGGTACCATATTTAGCCCATAAGGCGTGCCTCTTCCTGTAATAAAAACGTGCATATTCATTCCAGCCGCCAATTGGAGTGTTCCGCAGACAAAATCACTGGCAGGCGTTGCAACAAAATTCAATCCTTTTTTACGAATCTTTTCCCCTGGTGAAATCACATCTACAATCGGACTTGTACCCGATTTTACGACCGAACCGAGAGCTTTTTCTACAATATTACTTAATCCTCCACCTTTATTCCCTGGAGTTGTATTGGCACTTCTATCAGCTTTGCCTTGGTTCAGATAATTATCGTACCAAGCCATTTCATCTTTGAGTTTTTGGGCAACTTCTTCACTTTCACAGCGAGGAACAAGCAAATGTACGGCATCACGCACTTCGGTAACTTCTGAGAAAAACACCGTTCCACCAGCTTTCACAATCAAATCAGCGGCAAAACCCGAAACTGGGTTTCCTGTTAGACCCGAAAAAGCATCACTTCCTCCGCATTGCATTCCTACTACCAAATCCGCCACCGAACAAGTTTCTCTTTTTCGTTGATTGAGTTTTTTGAGATGCCTTTCAGCCATTTCCATGATGCCATCAACCATTTCATAGAAACCCTCGAAAGATTCGTCTTGGAGAGAGAGAATAGAAGCCCCCCCCGCCCCCCATAGGGGTGCTGAAAACTCCCCCATCGGGGGTTGGGGGGCCAGTCTTTCTGGCCTCAATTTCTCACAACCCAAACCAATAATCATTATTTCTCCACCAAAATTTGGGTTTTGGGCGATGTGCTTGATGGTACGAATCGGAATCATTGCGGCAGGTGCATCAATAGCAATTCCGCACCCGTAACTATGATTAAAAGCTACCACATCATCTACATTCGGATAGAGGGGCAATAACTCTTTTCTGATTTTATTTTCGATGAAACTTGTTATTCCTGCAACACATTGGACACTTATGGTGATGCCCAGAATATTTTTTGTTCCTACACTTCCATCGGAGTTTTTATAGCCCTGAAAAACAGCCCCCCCGCCCCCCGATGGGGGAGTTTTTAGAACTGATTTAGTTCCCCCATTGGGGGTTAGGGGGCTGTATTTAATTTCCTCTAAGTTTGGAGGCTGTGGCATTGTTAAATTGCCTTCGTTAATCCAACTTCCTTTTTCAATGTTTTTATTTGCAAAACCAATAGTTTGCCCATAACGAATGACGGCTTCACCCTCTGCAAAGGTTTTTAAAGCCACTTTATGCCCCATCGGAATATCTTCTTCAAGTACAATTCCTGTTAAAACAATCGCACCTCGTTTTAATCCTGTTGGATCGGCTACGATGGCCACGTTATCGTTTGGACTTGTTTTTATTACATGCCCCCTTTCCCCCAATGGGGGAGTTTTAACATCGTAAAATTTATTATTGTTATTCATAATATTATCTTTAAAATACCCCCTTTGGGGGTCAGGGTGCTTTACACCATAGGAAAAATCCAAGCGGCAATCATTGTTAGAATTACCCCAGCAAGACCCATCAAACTTTGCATGGGTGCAATGGTTTTTAGGGCTTCTTGTTCGGTTAGGTTGGAAGTTTTACACATTATCCAAAAACCTGCATCATTCATCCACGGAATTAGTTTTGCACCGCTTCCGATGGCCAAACATAAATAAACTGGATGAAATCCAAGATTGGCATTTTGTGCCATTCCTGCCAAAATTCCTGAAGCGGTTATCAAAGCCACCGTTGCCGAGCCTTGAGCGGTGCGGACAACCATTGTAATAAAAAACGCCAACGGAATCAAAGCCATTTGGTAATCTTTCGTCAAATCTGCAATGCGGCTACTGATGCCCGTTTGCTGTAACATTCCACCAAAAGCACCGCCTGCTGCTGTAATCAAGATAATTCCACCGCCGCTCATAAGGGCAGTTTGCACGAATGCTGTCAACTTATCTTTGGTAGTTTTTTTCTGTTTGGCCAAAACCCATAAAGCAAATAATGCCCCCATAATCAAAGCAATATTTTTATCGCCAAAGAAAACAATTACATCAACTAACTTATTTATAAACACAAAATCGGTCAATGGTTCTTTGGTTTTTACGAAGGCTTCAAAAGCAGAACGAATACAAATGGTTATCAATGGAAAAACCGCAGGCAACAAAGCCCAGCCCAAAGAAGGTAATTCTTTGTCATCTTTTTCGGCAATGGCTTTGATGTCTTCCAGACGAGCATCGGACGAGTCACGGAGAGGAATATCAAATTTTTTATTGAGGTAAACCGCTATCAAATAGCCAACAGTGATAGTACAAAGGCCAAGAATTGAGCCGCAAACCATCATCAGTCCAATCGGAACATTCATAGCACTTACCAAATATAATGGTCCAGGTGAAGGCGGAACATAAGAATTGGCCATCACCGCTCCAGCGATTACTGAAAGGGCCAAAAGCAGGTAATTTTTCTTCAATCGCATTCCCATTGCTTTGGCGAGCGGCATCATTAAGAAAATAACGGTATCTACAAAAACAGGGATAGTCAAGAAAAAACTGCTTAGAACAAAACCAATAGGAGCGTTTTTCTCGCCCGTAATTTTGAGCATCCCTCTGATTATTTTTTCGGCCGCACCACTATCGAGCATGGCCTTGCCGATTATGGCCGCCATGGCGATAAGAATACCAATTTTTGCACAGGTATTGCCAAATTCTATGCCGATTCGCTCTCCAATGCTTTTATGGGCGGCTTTTAAGGCGTCCGCTTCCAAACCACCTTTGGCAATAAAAAATTGCTCGACAGACGAAACTGGAGTGAGTAATGCTACCGCCACAGCGGCCAAAAGCAAGGAAAGTGCCGGATGTAATTTGAATTTTATAATGCCCCCCACTACGATGGACATTCCGATGAGCATAATAAGTATTGGGTCGAGCATAGGGTGCAGGCTTTGAATGATATAGCAAAAGTATATATTCTAAATCCTGTTTTCTATTGATATAATGCTAAAATGTGGTACTTTTTCGGTTTTAGTCTCACATAAATTCAGCTCAAATACTTTTTGTAACCTGGATTAGTATTTCTTAAAAATATTTAGGAAATACCTCGAGGCGTGAGCAAAAGTATGTTTTCTATAATTTGAACCCTAAGTGTAGAAACCTATTTGTTATTTGTTTTTTTTAATCAATAAATCTCTTCAAAATTGGATCGTAAGAGTCTATTCTTCGGTCTCGGAGGTAGGGCCAAGTGGTTCGGTAATATTCGGTTTTGTCCAAATCTAAAGTCTCTACATGTGTTTCTTCGTTTTCATGAGAAGCTAAATATAGCAACCTGCCATGAGGATTGGCTATGAAAGAGCCACCCCAGAATTTCTGATTGGCTTCCATGCCTACTCGGTTTACTGAAACCACATACAGTCCATTGGCTACAGCGTGAGAGCGTTGGATAGTCTGCCAAGCATCGTATTGCTCTTGATTGATAACAGGGTCTTTTTCGTCCATGTCCCAACCGATTGCCGTAGGATAAAACAAAATATCTGCACCCATTAATGAAGTAATTCGAGCGGCTTCTGGGTACCATTGATCCCAACAAATCAATACGCCAATTTTTCCGAATTTGGTTTCCCAAACTTTATATCCGAGGTCGCCCGGCGTAAAATAAAACTTCTCATAATAGCCTGGGTCATCAGGAATGTGCATTTTGCGATATTTGCCTAAATAACTTCCATCCGCATCAATAATAGCTGCTGTGTTGTGATACAATCCCTGAGCTCTTTTTTCGAAAAGCGAAACTATCAGTACAACGCCCAATTCTTTGGCCACACTTTGCATAGTTTCGGTAGTTGGACCTGGAATGGCTTCACCCAACTTAAAGTTTTCGTGGTCTTCGACATCACAAAAATAAAGAGACGAAAACAACTCTTGCAAACAGATAATCTGGGCTCCTTTGGCCGCCGCCTCTCTGATTTTTACAATGGTTTTTCCTATGTTTTCTTGCACATTTCCGGTGCAAGACATTTGTATGAGGCCTATGTTTATGTTTTTCATTTTATATTTAAACTGCCAGGTCGCTAAGACGCAAAAATTTTAGTGTTAAATAGAGAAAAAGGACTTCTCAATTGTTACAAAATTACCAAACAGTTTCGACGATATCTTGATACTGATTAAATTTTTGTCTTTGCTGATTATTTTTAGACCTTCCACTGTAGAAATAATGAGTCTATCGAATGGGTCTTTATAGGTTGGGTTTTGAGGAAGTTTTACGAAGAAATCTAAATATTTAGTTTCCAATTCTGGGATGTCAATTTTAAGATTTGAAAGGGTAATTTCAATTTCTTCATCGAAAGCTGAAAGTTGAGTTTATTAATGTTTGATTTAATCACAATTTCAAACAAAGAGGTTTTTGAAATTAGACAATCTGTTTTTTGATCTTCAATAATTTCAAAAGCTTTTTTAGAAAGCCTCTCAGGTTCATTAAAAAACCAAATTAAAGTATGTGTATCATGCAAATATCTCATGTCCAAAATTCTTCCAATTCAGTCATAGGTTCATCGAAATCATCAGAAATTTGAAATTGTCCTCTAAAGATACCCATCTTCCTTTTTCCAGATTCTACTTTTTGCTCAGTCTCTTCAAAAACAACTTTAACTTGAGCTTTCTCAATGTTTTTTGGTAACTCATTCAAAGTGATTTTGCCATTTTCATATATACCTTCAATTGTCATTGTCATGTTATCAATTGTTTATGAAACAAATTTAACGAAATTATTCAATATCGATTCTGAAAGGACTAAAATCTAACTTTAAATCTTTCGCCCAATTCTTTCAAGCTATCTACCACAGGATCAATCAATGGCAAACCTGAAATCAGCCTTTCCTCTCTAAAGTTTCTTTCCTGATCCCCAGGTATTTGCACAGGATTTCCATCAATATGTTTGGCCGAACGGAATCTTTCAATCCACTTGTCCATACTTTGTTTGAACTCCTCTTTTGGTCTAAAGCCATCTACTCGCATGGCTCCTAAGAAATGCCCCGTGCCTTTTCCTACTTGTTCAGCAGTTACTCCATGAAAACCAGCAGTAGCAAAAGGAGGTACCCAAGGACCAAAATTTGCTCCAGAAAGCACGCCAGAAAATATATCGACAACCGCACCCAAACCGTATCCTTTGTGACTTCCATGCTCTCTGTCGCCACCTAATGGCAGTAGTCCACCACCTTCTTTTACGGCGTTTGCATTGTCCGTAGGGTCGCCGTTTTCGTCCTGAACCCAGCCCATAGGAGCATTCAAGCCCTTTCTTTGTAATATTTCCATTTTGCCGTACGCAACTGCCGTAGTGGCAAAGTCTGCTAAGAAGGCAGGCTGTTTATCTGCTGGAACAGCCACTGCAATAGGGTTTGTACCCAGTAATTTTTCTTTTGAAAAAGTAGGAACCACGAGCGGAGCGGCATTGGTCATGGCCCAGCCAATCATATCATGTTCCAAGGCTTGAGAGGCATGATATCCAGCAATGCCAAAGTGGTTGGAGTTTTGGACAGAAATCCATCCCGAACCAGCTTTTTTTGCTTTTTTTATGGCCAATTTCATAGCAAAAGGAGCTACAACAAGCCCGAGGCCTTTGTCTCCATCAATAGTTGCGGTACTCGGTGTTTCATAAACTACCGTAATATTGGGTTTGGGATTGAGCCTTCCATGGTCAAAAAGCCGGACATAACCAGCCAAACGAGCCACACCATGGGAATCTACACCATTCAAATCGGCATTAATCAACACCTCAGCGGCCAATTTGGCATCGTTCGTGCTACAGCCTATGGCTTTAAATATATTTTCAGTAAATTTTCTTATTTTCTCGGGAGCGTACATTTTATTGTTGTTTTCAGGTGCGAAATTATCAAAAAATAGGGCAGATGTGTTCTTCAACAAAAAAAGAATTCTTGAATTTTGAAGTTTTTCAAGTAAAAAATCGTTAATTCAAGTAAATAATCTCAAGTATGAAAATTTTAAAAACCACATTTTTAGTAATAGCTTTATTTTCAGTCAGTTTTGCCCAGAATATCAAAAAAGTAGACGCCAAAATAGACAAAGTGACTGTTTTTCTTCAACAAGCTCAGCTGGAAAAGTCTGTAAATACGTCGCTTTCGGTGGGTGTAACCAAACTTTTGATTGACGATATCGCAAATAGCATTGATGCCAACAGTATATTGGTTGAGGGCAAAGGAGATTTCACACTTTTGGCCGTAAAGTATAGTGCCAATCATCTCAATAACAAGGTTTTGGTATTGCAAGACTCGGTTATGAAAGTTCAGTCAGATATCGAAAACCTAGAAATGCTTTTTGCTGTGGCTCAAAACGAAGAGAAAATGATCATGGCCAATGCCAATGTTAAAAGTGAAAAGGACGGACTTTTACCCGAAGATTTGAAAGAAATGATAGATTTTTTCAGAGTAAAACTGACCGAAGTAGGGGCAAGGCGTTTACAGATTCAAAGACAAATGCAACCTTTGAAGGATAAAAAAATACGTTTGGAGAAACAATTGGCTGAGGTTAGAAACAATTCTTTACCACTTGGACAAATAGAACTTACGGTGAGTGCTCCTAAGCCAACTTCGGCACAAATCAAGTTGAGTTATGTTGCCCACAATGCTGGATGGAATCCTAACTATGACTTGCGGGTAAGGGACACCAAAAGCCTAGTCATGATTGCCTACAAAGCAAGCGTTTATCAAAACACGGGCATCGATTGGAGTAATGTAAAGCTGTCATTGTCAACCTCTAATCCAGCTATTTCAGGCCAAAAGATGGAGCTTTATCCACTGTTTTTGAGTTTTTATGTACCACCAGTGGTTTACCAACGCAGCGTAAAATCTGCAAAAATGGAAGATGGGGTAGCTATGATGGCCGCACCTGAAGCCATCGCAGACATGACCTTAGCTTCCAAAAGTGTAACGGTAGTGGAGACTTCCATGTCAGTAAACTTCGACTTAGGGGCAACTTACAGCGTACCTACAGGCGGCCAACCCGAATCTGTTGAAATACAGACTTACAATGCCGAGGCTGATTATAAAAGTGTGATAGCACCCAAGCTTGACCCTAACGCCTATTTGGTAGCCGAACTCAAAAATTGGGAACAATACAAATTACTTTCGGGCGAAGCCAACGTATATTTTGAGAACAAGTTTATTGGTAAAACTTATATCAATGAGCAAAATACCGAAAATAAGTTGAAATTAAGTCTTGGAAAAGACACACGGATTGTTGGTAAAAGAGAGGAAATTGAGAATTTCAAGGCCCGCAAAACGGTTGGGTCTAATATTCGTGAAAGTTTTGGATATAAAATATCCGTGAGGAATACAAAAACAGAAACCATTAAAGTGGTGTTAGAAGATCAAGTGCCGGTTTCGCAAGATTCTGATATAGAGGTAAATGTGGACGAAATACAAGGTGGTGTTCAGGAAGCCAATAGTGGTAAAGTGACTTGGGAGTTTGATGTTCCAGCAAGCCAAAGCAAGGAAGTGTCTCTCAAATACACCGTAAAATATCCGAAAGATAAAAGAATCAATAATCTCTAGAGGCTTATGGAAGGAAGTTTAGGCAAGTTGATGAATAAGTTTTTATCCTATTTTGTTCGGGGGCTTCTTTTTGTAGCTCCCGTGGGTTTTACGATCTTGATTCTCTACAGTGCATTTGATTTTGTGGATAGTCTCGTGAGGATCAAATTTAGCTGGGAAAACCCCAATCAGGAGTTTTTTGTACCTGGACTAGGTTTTTTGATAGTCCTTTTTGGTACTGCTTTTATTGGCTTTGTGTTTACGCGTTTGTTGCCACAGACCATACAGAATTGGCTTGAGAATGGCATGAAACATCTGCCGATTGTGAAGATATTCTACACGGCTTTCAAAGATCTCATTTCGGCATTTGTGGGCGATAAAAAGAAGTTTAAAACCGGTGTGTTGGTTACCCTAAACAAAGAATCGAATATTCGAAAACTGGGTTTTTTGACCCAAGATGGCCTCGATGTTATGGGGCTTCCTGATATGGTAAGTGTATATTGTCCACATGCTTACGCTTTTTCTGGAGATATGTTTATTGTACCCAAAGACCAAGTAGAGATTCTGTCTATTTCTAGTGCCGAGGTTATGAAAATCATTGTTTCAGGAGGCGTTTCTTTTTCTGATTCCAATACATGAAAAATTGCCTTTTTCTGATTTTAATATTTTGCTTTGGCAACGTATTTTGCCAAGAACCACACCAAAAAGAAGCCTTGCAGATTGAAGAGCTATTGGAGAAAAATAACCCCAATTTGTATAAGACTATCCAGAGAGACGGCAATTTTCTGGTATTAGACAATTATCGAAACCACAAAAGAAGAAGATATTATGTGGGCGATAAGTTAGGTTTTAAAACAAAAAACGGACAATTTTTTCAAGAAGAATTGAGCGAAATTGCCGATTCTACAATTACCGTCATGCATTATAATAATGTAGAAAGAAAACTCGAAACTTGGGTGATTCCAATCAGCGACATCAAAAAAGTTTACCGAAGAGAGGTTTATAAAGGCATAAAATGGGGGATGGGTTGGGGCAGTTTGGCTGCTTTTGTACCTATTTTTTATGATTGGATACAGTTTGGTCGTTCTCCAGCACAAAATACCGAAGCCCTAATCTTGATACCCGCCATTCAGCTAGGGTCTATTGTAATAGCCAACAGATCAAAGTTTTTTAATGGTATTAGAATTAACAATAACAAGGAACTCAAGGTCTTTAAAACCCTTTAGCAATCCACACTGTTTACGGTTACGGCCAAACCTCCCTGTGAGGTTTCTTTGTATTTGTGGTTCATGTCTAGGGCAGTTTTCCACATAGTAGCTATAACCTTATCGAGCGGCACTTTGGCAGTTTTAGGGTCTGTACCCAATGCTATCTCTGCTGCCGTAATTGCCTTTAAGGCACCCATAGAATTGCGTTCGATACAAGGAATTTGTACCAATCCAGCAATCGGGTCACAAGTAAGGCCCAAATGATGCTCCATGGCTATTTCGGCTGCTACCAATACCTGCTCAGGTGTGCCACCTTGCAGCTCGCACAATGCTCCTGCCGCCATGGCCGATGAAACACCTATTTCGGCTTGGCAGCCCCCCATGGCGGCGGATATAGTCGCTCCTTTTTTGAAAATACTTCCTATCTCTCCTGCTACCAAAAGAAACTGTTTTATTTCTTCGAAACCAGCCTGGTGGTTTTCTATCATAAGATAATACATCAATACAGCCGGAATTACACCGGCACTCCCATTTGTTGGTGCTGTTACTACTTTGCCAAGAGAGGCATTTACTTCGTTGACGCTCAGTGCAAAACAGCTTACCCACTTTAGAATCTGTCTGAATTTCACCTCTGTTTCCCTCAATTTTTTGAGCCAGTCGTCTAGGTTTTCAACACTTGTTGGGCCATTTAGGTCTATATAGAATTCAGAGGCTCTTCTTTTGACATTCAGGCCTCCCGGCAAAATACCGCCCGTAGTGCAACCTATAAACATGCATTGCAGCATTGTTTTCCAGATTTTTTCTAAATTCGCTTCTACAACTTCTTTTGGGTTCAAGACCAGTTCGTTGGCATAAACCACTTCTGAAATTTTCTTGTTTCGGCAATAATCTAAAAGCTCCTGACCGTTTTGAATTGGAAATGGTATACTCGGTAAGTCTTTTGAAATGTTTTCTTCGTTCTCCTGAATTACAAAGCCACCTCCAATAGAATAGAAAGTTTCGGTTATTTGGGCAGTTGCAGTGTAGGCTGTAAACGAGATGCCGTTGGGGTGGAAACTTAGAAAGTTCTTATTGAAAATTATATCTTCCGCAAAAGAGAAACTGATTTCCTTTTTCTTGTCTAATAAAATTTTGCCAGAGATTTTAAGGGTCTCTACAGTAGGTTGAATAATTTCAGGATTGGTGTATTCGGGTATTTCACCCAAAAGGCCCATTACAACGGCAATGTCTGTGGCGTGGCCTTTACCTGTTAAAGACAATGAACCAAACAGCTCAATTCTAATTTTTTCAATTTCCGATAGTGGAATTTTCAAATCGTTTAAAAACCTATTGGCTGCTTTCCAAGGCCCAAGGGTATGCGAACTGGACGGCCCTATGCCAATTTTGAGCATATCAAATACCGATATTATTTCCATTTCAGGGTTTCTAGTTTGTTGCCCAAATTTGCATAGTTTTTTGGAAGAAATAACTCTAAAACTATAAAATGTTAAATTATCTTTGCCCTTTAAAAAATTAGTTGATTTGATGCATCGTATTTTAGTAAAGAAACAATCGGGTATTTTTCAGGAAAAAATTAGGCTGGCTTCCTCCAAAAGTGAAAGTAATAGGGCTTTGATAATCAATGCCTTGTCTGGTTTTGGTGGTGAACTTCAAAATCTTTCCACGGCAAGAGATACTCAGACGATGATTCGTTTGCTAAAATCTGAAGACGCCGTAGCCGATGTACTAGACGCTGGAACTACCATGCGTTTTTTGACGGCTTATTTTGCCATAACCAACCAAACCAAAACCATGACCGGCACGCCTAGAATGTGTGAGAGACCGATTGGTATTTTGGTAGATGCCCTCAGAAGTGTGGGTGCGGAGATTCATTATTTAGGAAAAGAAGGCTATCCGCCAACTCAGCTGAAAGGTTTTTCAGAGCAAAAATCGAGTGAAATTTCTATCCGTGGCGATGTGAGCAGTCAATACATATCTGCTTTGCTGATGATAAGTCCGCTTTTGCCCAATGGATTGACCATTAATCTATTAGGTGAAATTGGTTCGATTCCATATATCACCATGACTATAAAGCAAATGGAGGCCTTCGGGGTAATTGTAGAGGCAGATTGGGATGCCAAAAAACTTTCGGTAAAACCTCAAAGCTATAAACCTACGAGCTATCAGATAGAATCCGACTGGTCTGGGGCATCTTACTGGTATTCCATTGTTGCTTTAGCTGAACACCCTGACGTAGAAATAGAACTTTTGGGATTGAAAGAGAATTCACTTCAGGGCGATAGCGTCATTGTCGATATTATGTCAAATCTTGGGGTGAAAAGTACTTTCACCAAGGAAGGGGTTTTGCTTCAAAAAATCAAAGCGAACGATAGTTTTGAGTGGGATTTTACGGATTGTCCAGACCTCGCTCAAACCGTAGCGGTGGTTTTGGTTGCCAAGAAAATAAAGGGGACTTTCACGGGATTAGAAAGCCTGAAAATAAAAGAGACAGACAGAGTTTTGGCACTGCAAAACGAGTTGGCCAAAATAGGAGGGACGCTCGAAGAAGTGGAGGCCAAAACAAGATATGAGGTAAATTCTAGTGGAATTTGGACAGCAACCCCAACTTTTGAAACTTACGACGACCACCGTATGGCTATGGCTTTTGCACCTTTAGCCATGCTGGCCGATGTGGTGATTGAAGAGCCCGGTGTTGTAGCAAAATCGTACCCAAGCTATTGGGAGGATTTGAGCGAAATAGTGACTTTAGAAGAATTGAATTAAAAATCGAAGGACATGAAACAGTTCTTGTTGGTTATTTTTATGTTTGTGTGTGAAAAGGCGGTATTGGCTCAAGTTCAGGTAGCCCCAGATACTTCCAAAGCTCCAAAACCGATGGTTTTAGACAAAAAAACCTACAAAATGGATATCCCCAAGGGCTGGAGAATTCAGGATAATTGCCAAGAAAACCTCTGCAGCTTGCTATCACCTGCCGACACCTTGAGCTACATTGACAGATTTGTGGATAATATCAATATCGCTGTAGATAAACTGCCCAGTGCCAATTACACCGTAGATAAATATGCTCAATTTTCTATTGATTACCTGCCAAGGGTGGTCAAGAATTTTAAAATAATTGAGAAAAAGAAACTCAAGCCCAATGTATATTTGGTAACCTACAAAGGCGATAAAAGCGGGTATGCACAAACTTGGAGGCAATATTATTATGTAAAAAACGCCAAGGTTTTTATAGTGACTTTCGCCTGTGAAACAGATAAATATGCTTATTATAAGGATATTGTAGAGCCTTATTTGAGTAGTTTTAAGTTGAAGTAGGTCATCTACTCATGATAAAAAACACGTTTCACTCTTTCACTTACACCGGTCAGTAGTTCATAAGGAATTGTTCCGATTGCAGTGGCTAAATCGTTGATATGAGGTTTTTTGCCAAACATAATCACTTGGTCACCTTCTTTACATTTGGCATTGGTTACATCTATCATGGTCATGTCCATACAGACATTTCCTACCACCGGACACAGCACCTCATTGACCAAAACCTGCCCTACGCCTCGGCTAAAACCTCTGTCGTAGCCATCGGCGTACCCTATCGCCAATGTCGCAATTTTTGATTCCTTTTCAATTATTCCCCTTCTGCTGTACCCTACGGTTTCTCCCGCACTGAGGGTTTTTATTTGAGAAATGGTGGTTTTGAGAGTACCTACCACTTCGAGTGCATTGGGCTCTATACCAGACGACTCTATACCGTATAGTCCAATTCCGAGGCGGACCATGTCATATTTGGCTTCGGGAAAACGGATAATGCCGGCAGAGTTACAGATATGTCTTAATGGCTTATAGTCTAGCTTAGCAACTATTTTTGAAGATAAGGCCTCAAACTGGGCTATTTGTTTTTTAGAAAAATCTACATGTTCGGCCTCATCAGCTCCTACTAAATGGCTAAAAATAGAGGCAATTTCTAGATTCGAAGTTTCCTTTATTTGGTCTACCAAAGCTTCCAAATCATCTTCTATGAAACCCAAACGATGCATTCCGGTGTCTAATTTAAGATGGATTTTTGAAGGAGTATCCGCAAAAAGATTCTTTTTGAAATGCAAATAGGCTTTCAAGGTTCTTAGGCTAAAAATCTCAGGCTCTAAATCATACTCAAACAATTTATGATATGTTTCGGGATCTGAATTTAGTACCAAAATGGGCAGTTTTATGCCATTTTGCCTCAAAACAACACCTTCGTCTGGATATGCCACCGAGAGATAATCGACCCGATGATATTGCAACCAACTGGCCACTTCCATGCTGCCACTTCCGTAGGCAAAGGCCTTCACCATCACCATAATTTTGGTTTGATTGCCTATTTTATTTCTGTAATAATTGAGATTGTGTGTTAAAGAGTCCAAATTTACCTCAAATACCGTCCCATGGACTTTCATTACAAGCTTATTCACAATTTTTTCGAAAGCAAATGGTCTCGCTCCTTTCACCAAAATCAGGGAGTTGCTTAGGGTGTCGAAATTGTAAAGACTCAAAAAATCGGCGGTGTTTTCATAGAAAAAACTGCTTTTTGCCAATTTTGATCCAAAAAGTTCTTGGTTATGAAAAAACTTGGGTCCAATACCTATCAATATGCTGATGTCCTGAGATTTAATTAGGTCTTTGAGGTTTTGCAAAAGATCGTTTTCTTGAAGACCAGATTGGAGTATGTCGCTTACAATCAATACTTTTTGGCGTTTGGTGTGGTGCTGGCTCATAAAGTTTAGAGCCATTTTTAGGCCACCCAAATCGTTATTGTAAGTGTCATCGATGATATAATTATCGTTTGTTCCTTGCTTAAGTTCCAGCCTCATGGCAACTGGGCGAAGCAACTTAAACTTTTCGAAAAACGTATCGAGGTTAATCTTCGACTGAGCATGGAGATACAAGCCAGTATAAGCACAATGAATGGCATTTTCTATCGAAGCATTGTCTGCAAAAGGAATTTCAAAACCATAACTTTCTCCAAGCCAATTGATTTCTATGAGCGTGCCCGTTTCGGTTGTTTGGGTTTCCACCCAGTTTTCTCCAATACCATTTCTGGACCAGCTAATGACCTGAATATTAGGATTAACCGCTTTCAGAAGTATGGCCAGTTCTTCGTTTATTTCTTTGTAGTCTTTACAATATACCAGTACCTTAGAGGCTTTGAAAAGCCTGAGTTTCTCGGTTATTTTTTGTTTCAAACTCCTGAAGCCTTCGTTGTGTGCCGGCCCTATGTTTGTAAAAATGCCAATTTCTGGTTTTATAATAGTCTCCAAGTTTTGCATCTCATTTTGTAAAGAAATGCCAGCCTCAAAAATTCCCAGATTATTTTTTTCGGTCATTTCCCAAACAGAAAGTGCAACGCCGATTTGCGAATTATAACTTCTTGGGCTTTTAACTATTTCAAAATCAGATTCTAATAAAAAATGCAGCCATTCTTTTACTATGGTCTTGCCATTGCTGCCTGTGATGCCAATTACTGGATAGTGGTACTGTTTACGCTTTTCAGTGGCTAAGTTTTGCAATGCTTTTATACTGTTCTGCACCGCAAATGCCTTTAAGTCGGATTTTTCCAAGAACTCTTTCAAGGCCAAGTCATTGTTGACCACATCTTTTTCTACCACAAATTCTTTTATGCCTTTTTCGAAAAGTTGTTTGATGAATTGATGTCCGTTGTGTCTTTCACCTTTTATAGCAAAAAAAGTGCTCGATTCCGGATCTGACAGGAATCGACTATCGGTCAATAATATTTTATTGTTGGTGGTTATTTTATCTGTTAAAATCAACATTGGTCAAGTTATATTTTCGGGCAAAATTAGAGATAATAGTAAGTTTTGCAGTTCTTTAGACGCCTTTTTTTTTGTGAAAATGATTTTTTAGGCAAACAACAGCTGTAGAAGTATTGGACTATGATTGCACCTAATAAAGGAAATGCATCATTAAGATTCATACTGTCTGTATTCAATCAGGTTTCCTAAGTTTGCTTTTTTTGAAAAAAATGTAGAAAATCAATCAGTTTTATTGATGAATGAATATTTGCGATTTGGTGATGAATTTTTATTGTACGCTTTTCTTTAATAATTAATCTGAAATACTCAAGATATTTAATTGAACCATTCTAAAATTCAAAATAACATATTTCTGGATGATTATTCTCTGATTCTAGGTCCTAAGGATCAGCCGAATTCTCTAAGAGATGGTTTCAAGGTGGGATTCGACATTGTGTTTACAAAATAACTGAGGAAATTAAATTGCAAATAAATAATTGTGTTAAATATACACAATTATAAAATATTTCTTAATTTTACCAAGTTTTAATATTAATCTTCAAAGAAATTCAACCAAAAATATTTCAATTTCAACCATTTATTTATGCGAAAGAAATCAAAGTCTCTCTCCGTGCTAATCGGTGGATGTTTATTAATCGGGGCGTATTTGCAAGGCTGCAGCCCAAGTAAGCTGAGTGTAAATAGCACCGTTGCAAAATCCGATACCACCCGCAGTATCGCTCCATTTTTTGTAAAAGCCACTAGCAAGGTAAAAACGCCTGATAATGATGGCTTTATACAACGTTGGATGCTGCTTGAACCTATCAATAAGCCCAATCGAGGCAATACTGTTTTTACGGATAGCTATTTACGCGAAAATTTCACGAAAGAGTATTTCCCGAATCAGTTTGCCACCATGCCTAAAGATGGAGAAAAAGTAAAAGCTGGGGAGCAAGAACTTACTTGGCATGCTTTAGAAAGCACGAATTTTAATGTAAAACTTTACCGTTTTGCCTATGGACTTAGAAAACAAGTTTATGGTGTTTTGTTCTGGGGAGTTACAGTAATTGATAGCCCTCGAGAAATGAAAAATGTACGCTTGGCGGTTGGCTCAAACTCAGCTTCGATGTGGTGGCTAAATGGTAAAGAAGCGGCACTACTTTCGGGCGATAGACGTATGGTCATGGACGATGTAGTTTCTAATCGATTAACACTCAATAAAGGTCGTAATGTTTTGCGTGTAGCAATCATCAATGGACCGGGAATGAGTGATTTTTGTGTTAGATTCTTAGACGAAAACGGACATCCAATCAAAGACCTTTCTATTACTTGTGAGTAAGAATTTATTTCTTCACACTTAAAATCATGATTTATAAAATTAGTGTACTTATGAAATTTAATATAAAAAATATTGGCAAATTAGCTCTTGCAATAGGGTGTTTTTCTGCCGAAGTGAATGCTCAAATAGGGAAACCATTTATCCATGACCCATCTACAATTATGGAATCTGATGGTAAATACTACACTTTCGGTACTCGTGGCGGTGGTTTGGTATCAGAAGATGGCTGGACATGGAACCCTGGCGGTGAAAGACCTGGTGGTGGAGCAGCTCCGGATGCCTTGAAAATTGGTGACCGCTATTTGATCGCCTACGGTGCAACAGGTGGCGGCTTGAACGGTGGCCACAACGGTAAAATTTTGACGATGTGGAACAAAACTCTCGACCCAAAATCACCAGATTTTAAATATACAGAAGCCATAGTGGTGGCGTCCTCGGATGGAAACGAAGACTGCGATGCCATAGACCCAGGTTTATTGCTTGACCCCACCGATGGCAGGTTATGGCTTTCTTATGGCACTTACTTTGGATTTATTCGTTTGGTGGAACTGGACCCCAAAACGGGTAAACGTGTCGAAGGAAACAAGGAAATAAACATTGCCATAGACTGTGAAGCGACCGCCTTGATGTATCGTGATGGATGGTATTATCTCCTGGGTACGCACGGTACTTGCTGCGATGGAGCCAATTCAACCTACAATATCGTAGTTGGTCGTTCTAAAAAAGTAACCGGTCCATACTTAGACAATATGGGACGAGACATGCTCAAAGGGGGTGGCAAAATGGTCATGGGATCTGGTGGCGGTAGAGTAAATGGTGCAGGTCATTTTGGACATTGGAAAATTGACGAGGGTGTAGAGAAAATGTCGTTTCACTATGAAGCAGACTTAGACCAAAGCGGTCGAAGTGTATTGGCCATTCGACCTTTGCTATGGAAAAACGGCTGGCCTGTAGGTGGTGAGCTTTTTAGAGAAGGAACTTACCAAATAGAGTCAGAACGCCGTGGTTATGGCCTAGAATTAATCGTAGATTTTACCCGCATGCCTGGTGGTTTTCGTGGACCTCGCGATCCCAACGAACCGATTGTTAAGGTGGCCTCGCAAGAGCTTAAAGATGTAATAGATACCTGGCCAAAAGGAGAAATTGGGGTAAGAGCTGGCGATTACATAGCCAGACCCCATCAAAAATGGACAATTTCGGCGGTTCCCGATGCAGGTGGGAATCCGGGTGGACCATATTATAAAATTGTGATTACGGGTACAGAACGTGCTTTGGCCGCTACTGCAGATGCAGAATTGATAACCGTGCCGAAGTTTACAGGGGCAGCAGAACAGTTGTGGAGAATTGACCAACTAATTGATGGAACCTACCGCATTATGCCTAAATTAGTACCCAATTCTAACGAAAAATTAGCCTTGATTTCATCAGGAGATAGTACGCCAACTTTGGGAAAATTTGACTTTAATAGCGATAATTCTAAATGGAATTTCAAGAATCAATAATTCAGTGGTTATGAAAAGAAATCAAAATTTATTCTACAATCCATAGGGTTAAACAGAGTAACATTATTTTCGTAATTTTATATGTTTCGGTCTTAAGAAGCTAATTCTTGAGGCCGAAACTTCTGAATATTTATCTAGGCAGAACTGCACAACTATCATTAGAAACCATATTTTCAACCTTAAAAAAATCGACGATGAACAGAAAACACCCATCTGTAATGCGGGTTTTTATTTTTGCCCTTTTATCATGGTTAAAAATAAGCGGCAGTTCAGTTTTAGCACAAGGACCAGGCCCAAGACCTTCGCTCCCTCCTATTCCAGTAAAAGGAGATACCACGCACACGCTTACTAAGCACTTTACACAGTCATCTTCAGCACCAAAAAAACCTGATGCCAAGGGCTTTATCCAGCGTTGGCTAGTTCTCGAGCCCGTTAAGAAAAACATTGCCCGAAACAATATTATCACCGACAATTTTCTAAAAACGACTTTCTCGGCTGATAATTTCTCCAATGATTACAACATGATTCCCAAAGATGGTGAATCCGTTAAAATTGGAGATCAAGACCTAAAATGGTATGCATTGGACAGTAAGACCTTCAATTTTAATTTGTATCATTTTACTTACGCCCTCAACAAACCTAAATATGGAATACTGGTTTGGCTGGTTACGGTGATCAATTGTACCGAAGATATTGAAAATGTAAGAATGTCTGCTGGCTGTAACTCAGGATGCATGTGGTGGTTAAATGGTCAAGAAGCAATGATTCTTTCGGGCGATAGAGATATGATAGCTGATAACGTCACCTCTCCGCGAATCACTCTTAAAAAAGGTAAAAACATCATACGTGGGGCTGTGATTAACGGGCCTGGCATGGCCAATTTCGGGGTTCGTTTTATAGATAACAAAGGAGAACCTGTTAAAAACTTTACCATTAGTTACCAATAAATTACCGTCGTTTTATTCTGAAAAAGAATACTTGAATACAGGTATTATTTCAAAATAGGCGAACATAAAACCCTTGAGTTTCATAATATTAAAGATATGAAAAAAAATAAAATAACCTTCATAATAAGCACATTGGCTTTGTCGATAGTACAATTCTCAATGGCACAAATCGGCCGTCCTTTCATACATGACCCATCAACAATTGCCGAATGCGAAGGCAAGTATTATACATTTGGCACAGGTGGCGGCGGACTAATATCTAATGATGGCTGGACATGGCACGGCGGTGGCGTAAGACCTGGCGGTGGAGCTGCACCAGACGTGATTAAGATAGGTGACCGCTATCTGGTAATTTATGGAGCCACTGGAGGTTCTCCCAACCACAAAGGGGCAATTTTGACCATGTGGAATAAAACACTCGATCCAAAATCTCCCGATTTTAAATATTCGGAACCTATTGTGGTGGCTACATCAGACGGATATGAAGAATGCGACGCCATAGACCCGGGTGTTATGATGGACCCTACCAATGGTCGCCTTTGGTTGACTTACGGCACTTACTTCGGCTACACTCGGCTGATTGAATTAGACCCAATAACGGGAGGTGTAAAAAAAGGAAATAAACCCGTAGATGTTGCAATCGTCTGTGAAGCAAGCACTTTAGTTTATCGCGATGGCTGGTACTATTTACTTGCAACGCATGGAAGCTGTTGCGATGGTGCCAATTCTACCTATAATGTGGTGGTGGGACGATCGAAAAAAATAACTGGCCCATATATGGACAATGTCGGCAGAAGTATGCTCGAAGGTGGAGGAAAAATGGTAGTGGCTACCAGAGGCGAATTGATAGGCCCTGGGCATTTCGGACATATTATTCTTGAAAATGGCGTTGAAAAAATGTCTATTCACTACGAAGCAGATTTGGAGCAAGGTGGACGTAGTGTTTTGGGAATACTTCCTGTAGTTTGGAAAGATGGATGGCCTGTTGCGGGTGAAAAATTCAAAGAAGGCACATTTGAAATTGAATCTGTAAGAAGAGGGTACGCATTAGAACTGGCGGTGGATTTTAGCAGAATGCCCAATGCTCCAAGAGGTTTTAATCAACCTAATAATGAACCGATTAAGCCTGTACCTGCACTCAAATTAGAAGATGTGGCAAAAAACTGGCCTTCAGGTAATACAAATCTAAGAATTGGCGATTATATGTCTCGACCACATCAAAAATGGACCATTACCGATGCTCCCGATTCGACAGGATATTTGGGTGGGCCATACTATAAAATAGTTTTAGCCGGAACCAACCGAGCCTTAACTGCCACAGCCAATGCGGAAGTTATAACGTTACCAGAATTCACTGGCTCGCCCGAACAATTGTGGAGAATAGACCAATTAACTGACGGAACTTACAGAATCATGCCCAAAGCAGTACCTAATTCTAACGAAAAATTAGTCTTGATCTCATCTGGAGATAGCACCCCAACATTGGGTAAATTTGATTTCAATAGCGATAATTCCAAATGGAATTTTAGGAATCCATAGATCTGTGTGGAGACTCAAACGAATATTTGCGTCTCCACACATCAGATATCATTTTTGACTTAAAATTAATTCGGTAGCAATGCTGTTTTTGCCATGAAATCTTTAAACCCGCTCAAAATCCTCTTCCTATCATTTTTAGGGCTATTCATCATCATTTCTTGCTCGAAAGAAAAACTGGAGGATAATTCACCAATACCACTTTTAAAAGATGTGGTACCGAAAATCACCCCGAAAGGTACTGAAAAGTATCTGGCAAAAAACTCTGATTATGTTTTCAACCAAGAGGAAGTAAAAACTTATCAGCTCATATTAAGAGAAGCTGACTTATCAAAACTAAACGCTGACCCTACTCGGGAAGAGTATGTAGAAGCGGCTTTGGTTTTCGAAGGCGACACCATTAGTCCCGTCGGTATTCGTTACAAAGGTTCGGTTGGGGCTTATTTGAATTGTTTGTCGGGTACAGATTGGTCGAAACCTTCGGGATACAAAACTTGTGTAAAGCTCAGTATGCAAATAAAAGTAAATTGGCAAGACCGAAAAGAACGATTTTATGATTTGAATAAACTACAATTTCATAGCCAAAACTATGACAAATCGCAGCTTCGGGAGCGTTTGGGTTATTGGCTTTTTGCACAGATGGGTGTACCAGCTCCGCGTTCAGTACATGCAAGAGTGGTGGTCAATGGACAACTTTGGGGGCTTTTTGGTTTGACAGAAGAAATCGACAACCGTTTTGCCGAATATTTTTATAAAAACGGAAAAGGGGATATTTACAAGGAGGTGTGGCCGCTCAAAGCAAATGGCGAAGTACAAATCAGTAAGACATTGATCGATGCTCTAAAAACAAATGAGGATAAGCCTGATGTGAGTTTTATCAAAGAATTTGGTGGTGCTTTTGCTGCTTCAAATACCAAAAATCCAATGGATTCTGTTAGAAAATATATGGATGTAAATCAGATCATTTCATACTCGGTGGTTGACAGATTAATTCGCAATGACGATGGGCCATTTCACTGGTATTGCAATGACTTGGCTTCGTGCTACAATCACAATTATTATTGGTTTGAAGACAAAAAGAACAGAAAAATGCACCTAATACCTTGGGATTTAGATGGAGCTTTTGAACACGTGATCAGAAATGCCAATAATATTGTACCAATTGCTGACAAATGGGGAGAAATATCGAATAATTGTGGTTTGATAAATTTAGGAAATCCAACCTTTAAACAGCGTTCGGCCGCTTGCGATAAACTTACAGCAGCATGGATGAGCTTCAAAACTGAATATTCTGATTTGCGAAAACATTTGCAAAAGAATATACTATCTGACGAAAAGACTATCAAACAAATGGATATATGGGCAAAGCAAATAGAGCCATTCATTAAAGAGGCTGATGTATTTTATAATACAGGCATCATAAACGAATTTAACAAACGAGCCACTTCCGAAGCCACATGGAACTCAGCGGTAAATACCTTGAAAAGCCAAGTACGATTTGCTCGAATACAGCCGTAAATATAGGCAGTTTATCACTGGCGATATACTTTAGGTCTTACACCCACCACATCTTGAAAAGTATTACTAAAGGTAGGGAAACTATCATAACCAACTTGAAATGAAATTTCGTTGATATTCAAGTTCGTGGTGGTCAACAACTCAATGGCTCGTACTACCCGCAAAGTTTTTAGATATTGAGCGTACGACATCCTCAAATCTTCTTGAAAAAGACGTAGTAGGGAGCGTTCACTTAAACCAAATTGGCTCGAAACCTGAGAAATACTAATCTGCTCGGTCATTTGGTCCTGCATATAATTCAAAATAAGTTGTAAACGAGGTTCTCTGGCCAAAGGCAATTCAATCGGTAATCGTCTGTTGCTATTTTCTGAAAGAATACACATAATACTTCGTAGAATCGAAAATTTCTTTTCTTCATTACTCAGCACGATGGTATTCCATTGTTTGATATAAGCCAGTAATTCTACCAACAAATTATTAGCTGCGTAAACCCCTACTTTTTCGTAGAAATTATCACTTAAAACCTCTGTATAAAAAATATTGGTGATAATTACATCGGGATGCCCCGCTTCAACACTATGTGGTACACCTTTGGGCATCCATGCAAAATGCCTTGAAGGAATAAAAATAGTTTTCAGTTCATTGCCCACTTCATAGTAAATTCTGATACATTTTCCTTCGGCATACATTAACTGATATTTGTTTTCGTGAGAGTGCATCGGAATCACTTTTTCACCCAAGAGTCGGCTATGGCAATAGACTCCTTCCGTAAACGAATCAATACTTCGCTTGACTTCCAATCGCTCTCGGGGTTCGATATACTTCGACGGCATAATATTTTTTTGGCGGAAAATGATAAATATATCTAAAAATATTCTTTCAAATTTACAAATTAATGTTTGGATAATACAACTATTGTTTAGTGAATGAAAGGAAAATCTATCTTACTTATTTCCATAATATCTTTTTCACTGGTTTCATTTCCCTCAGTTAATGAGATTGACTGGATTGAAGCAGGAAAAGGCGGCACATTACCTGCGGAAATGGATATTCAAAACACACTCGGTAAATTGGGATATGTACATACCGATGGTGAAATAAGCATGAAAAATCACCCATTTTTTGAACCTTTGGGGTCAAATGGGCGAGCCTGTGTTACTTGCCATCAACCCAAAGATGCTATGAGTGTTTCGGTAGAAAGTTTACAAAAACGATGGACTGAAACCAATGGCAAAGACCCAATTTTTGCTGCCATTGATGGCTCAAATAATCCAAAACTGCCACAAGAATTAGAAAGTTCACATTCGTTATTATTGAAAAGAGGTTTGTTCAGAATTGCACTTCCTTGGCCTGTAAAATTGGATAATGGAAAACCTGTAAATCCTGAATTTACGATTGAAGTGGTAAGCGACCCGACAGGTGTAAATCTTGACCCTGAGTTGGGTTTGAAAAACGGAACGATTTCAGTTTTTCGTCGCCCACGTTCGGTGGCGAATATGACTTATGTAATGTCGCCCGACCCTGTTTTTAATATTAAAACAGGTACTTTGGCTGTAACCGACCCCGAAACTGGCAAAGTAGTAGGCATGAATATGATGGCCGACTCACGGCATTACACCCAAAAACAACAAGCCCTCGATGCTTACTTTGGACATTTGCAAGGACATAATACGCTTACTGAAGCTCAACAAAAACAAATCATCGACTTTGAAAATAAGCTATTCATGGCACAAAGCCATGATAAATGGAGGAGTAAACTGGTAGAAAAGGGTGAACCTGCTGGGCTTGGGCCGCACAATATGAAAGCAGGAAAAGTACATATTTTGGCCAATAATAACCGTGACCCTATTTTTCATTGGTTCAATACTTGGAAAAACCAAGAAACCATGCCGCAAAATCTGACTGCCGAGCAAAAGGCTTTCAGAGAATCGGTGGCAAGAGGAAACGATGTTTTTATGTTTCGAGAATTTTGGATTCGAGATGCTACGCATATCAATAGTATTGGTTTGGGAAATCCCGTGCGTAGAAGCTGCTCTACTTGCCACAATGGACAAATGACCGCCCAAGACCTCGCTCCAGGTTGGGTTGATTTGGGTACAACTACCTATCCAACTTGGACAGAAAACCACATGGCAACCCAAAAATCTGACTTGCCGATTTTCAAATGTACTTGCAAAAACGATGCTCCACCACACCCATTTTTAGGACGTGTAATTTATACTACCGACCCTGGTAGAGCTTTGATTTCAGGAAAATGTACAGATATTGGTTCAATTGTCATGCAACAATTCAGAGGTTTAGCGGCAAGGGCACCGTATTTTGTGAATGGTTCAGCAAAAAATCTACGTGAATTGGTAGATTATTACGACCGCCGTTTTGATATCAAATATACTGAGCAAGAAAAAACCGATTTAGTTAATTTTTTAAGTGTGCTTTAAAGCCCCCCAACCCCCAGAGGGGGAGTTTACTATGAATAAAATAGTTTTTACAATAATAACGTTGCAATCTTTTGTGTGCTTTTCGCAAAAGAAAATACCCCCTCTGGGGGTTAGGGGGCTTTCTTTCATCACCTGCCCCATCATCCGAGATTCAAAAACCTTTCCTTGTTGGTTGGTAGAATATGAAGGCGAAACATATTATTTAGGTCAGCAGGGACGAAGCGGAAGTTTGTTTTATCCACCCCAACTCAAACACCAAGTGTTGGTAGAAGGTAGAATAAAAGATGGAAGTAGATTGTGCGGGGGCATTGTTTTAGAGCCTGTTACGATTTCGGTGATGCCCGAATTAGACCTGAGTTGTAATACCCTACTTCCAGCCCAAGATGGATTGGAACCACCACCGCCAATTCCGTACCCTAAAAACGAACCTTTTGCCGATGATGCTCGAAATTTTATGGTTCTATTCGATTTTGATAGTGATTTTCTCTCCTTACATAAAACTCGAATTGTAGGTGAAGCCGTAAGAATTGCCAAATTGAATAACTTAAAAAATATCGAAATCAAATCCTTTCGAGGCACTTCATTGCTATCAAATGGTCAAAAATTGATTGAGAAAGAGAAAATTGCCGAACTGAGAGCTAACAAGATTTTTGATATTTTTGAGGGATTAGGTTTTGCCAAAAATAACATAAAATTGACAATAAAATCAAAACCCGAAACAGCCAATGGCATCAATGATGCTGCCAAACGTAGAGTGGAAATTCGTATTTTTTAAAGAGATTTTAAATGAGAAAGTTAATTATACTTTGTATTTTGTTGTTAGCGGAAATGGCTTTTGCACAAGAAGTTATAAAGTTGAAAGTGAAAGAACACAGCCCAGCCAACAACGAAAAAATAACCTATACAGCCACCAATGAAATCAATGTTATCAGTCAAGTTACTGAGCCGAGTATTACGGTTTATTTGCCCGAAGCCAGTAAGGCAACGGGAGTAGCCGTAATTCTTTGCCCAGGTGGAGCCATGCGAGTTTTGAGTTGGAATAATGATGTGATAAAAATGGCCAAATGGCTCAACGATAGAGGCATAGCGGCTATTGGCCTGAAATATCGCTTAATGGAAAATGCTCAAATACCTGCCCCAAAAGACCCTTCAAAACCTTTCGGAGCAGCATTTAGAATAGATATACAGGATTTTCAAAAATTCAATAAAGCAAATGCCAATCCATCAACCGAACCAGAAGGAACTGAGATTGTATATAAAGCTGCGGCCGATGCCAATGAGGCTATTTTGGAAGTAAGAAAACACGCCAAAGAGTGGAATATTGACCCCAACAAAGTGGGTTTTCTTGGTTTTTCAGCAGGTGGTGGGGTGGCTATCGCTCAAACTGTGCTGAATACTTCAATCGAATCTCGCCCCAATTTTTTGGCCATAAACTACGGGCCATCATTGATTGATGTGAACGTTCCTGAAAATGCACCACCTTTGTTTATTTGCTCCAATATCGACCATCCCAATGTGGCGGCTGGCTGCATGGCTTTGTTTATGGAATGGAAAAAAGTACAAAAATCTGCTGAAATACATTTGTTTAGTGGAGCAAAAGGAGGTTATAGCATCGAAAAACAAGGCAAACCAGTAGATGAATGGTCTGATTTGTTTTTGAATTGGTTGATTTCAGAGGGCATTCAAAAAAGATAATTTCAAAAAGATGAAAAAAATATTATCCTATTTATTTCTGGTTGTAGTGTTTTTCAGCACTAAACTATTCGCACAATCAACCCCAGGTTTTCAAGAAAAATTGGATGAAGAATTAAAGGCTTTATCGAATATTCAAATTCCAGAATTAAAAACCGATTCAAGTTTTCGGGCGAAGGGCAATCTCAAACGCAGCTATTTCTTTGCCGATGCAGGTCAAAAAATGCCGTATAGATTATATGTTCCAACCAACTATCAAGTAGGTAAAACACCTTTAATTGTTCTGCTTCATGGCGGTGGTGGCAACGAAAATTCATTGGTAGAACGTAGCAATAAAATCAGTCTTTTATTGGCCGAGAAATATGGTTTTATTGTCCTTTCACCACTTGGTTTCTCTCCATTGGGAGCTTATGGTACACCGTTAAGACTACCCGCAGTTTTTGGAAAACCCGATGAACAAGCAAAACAAAAAGCCGTCTTTGCCACCGATACCACCCGACAAAAACTATTGGCTTTGAGCGAAAAAGAAATACTGAGTGTTTTGGAAATCGTGATGAAAGAGTACCAACCCGACCCCAAAAACATCTTTCTGGCAGGGCATTCGATGGGAAGCGGTGGAACATGGTATTTGGGAGCAAAATATGCCGAAAAATGGAAAGCCATCGCTCCAATGTCGGGGCCATTCATTGATGAAAGCAACTATCCTTGGGCCAATTTAAAGACGAAACCTATCTTTATGAGTGAAGGTACTGGTGCTACGCCATCGCTCGAAAGTAGCCGATTATTGGCAAAATACCTTGAAAAAGAGCATTTTAACGTACAATATAAAGAAGTAGAAGCCAATCATGGAGAAATGACTTCCTTGATTTTTCCTGCCGTTTTCGATTTTTTCAATAAACAATTACAGATTAAATGAACAATAAACGCCCATTAGAAGGCATAACCGTTTTAGATTTTACCATTGCCTTGGCAGGGCCTTATGCTACATTTTTGTTGGCAGGTTTGGGTGCAAGAGTCATAAAAATTGAAAACCCTGACGGTGGAGATGTTTGCCGAAACAATGCTCCCTATTTAGGTAAAAATGGCGTTTCGTTGGTAAAAGAAAATGACGACGATTTCTCAATTTCGGCCTTAAACCGCCTGCGTGATAAAGAAAGTATTACCCTCAATCTGAAACACCCCGAAGCCAAACAAATTCTTACAAAATTGATTGCGAAGGCGGATATTATCGTAGAAAATTTCAGTAAAGGCATTATGGATAAACTGGGTTTTGGCTATGATTTTGCTAAGTCTGTCAATCCAAAAATCATTTATTGTGCTATCACTGGCTTTGGAAGTAGCGAAAACACAGGCGACCGCAAAGCTATGGACTCTATCATTCAGGCTTTGAGTGGCGTTATGATGACTTCGGGAGCAGAAACCGACCCACCAATTCGGGTAGGCGTTCCTTTTGCCGATATGAATGCCCCACTTTTTGGAGTCAT
Organism: Leadbetterella sp.; assembly: GCA_035299025.1. GTDB lineage: Bacteria > Bacteroidota > Bacteroidia > Cytophagales > Spirosomataceae > Leadbetterella. Next base: position 50,679 of record DATGXK010000001.1, on the reverse strand, counting down.
TGGCATTTTGGCAGCCTTACAACACCGTCACAACACAGGTTTAGGGCAGTATGTAGATATTTCAATGCTCGGTGTACTCACCAGCATGGTTGCTTGTGAGCCTTTTGATATTCTCGAACGCTGTGGGGTGTCGCAACGTACAGGTACTACCGTACCACGTTTAGCCCCTTTTGGTATGTTTCCAAGCAAAGACGGTTTTATTTCAATAGCAGCCCCCACCGAAGTTTTTGCCCGAAATCTTTTCAAGGTAATCGGCAGACCCGAAATGGCTGATGATGAGCGATTTAACACCCGTGATAACCGAGTAAAGCATGAAAAAGAATTGAACAAAATCATTGAGGATTTTACGAGCCAATACAGCACAGCTTTGTTGGTGGAATTATTTAACAATAACAATGTTCCGACCGCAGAAGTCCGTAGCCCGAAGGAGGCTGTCAGAGACTCTTCGGTGGTAGAAAGGGGCGAAACTTTGCCTGTGGAGCATCCAAAATATGGAAAAACAGATGATGTATTGGGCATGGGTTTGCCCATCAGAATGTCGAATGCAAGCATAGGTTTTCAGAAAAATGCCCCGACTTTGGGCGAACATAACCATCAAATTTACAAAGATTTCCTACATTTTTCAGAACAAGAAATCGAAGATTTAAAAAAGGGAAAAGCCATTTAAACAATACTCAACCTTTATTTTTAATTCAAACCATATTACAAAATGAAAAAATTAATCATTCTCTGCTTATCGGCAATTCTTTTTAGCCTAAATGGCATTGCTCAAAGCACCAAAACTATCGAAGATGGGGGTACTGGCCTCTTTAAGGCTATAGTCGTTGGGGAAAAAACTTTACCCCAGCATAGCATTTATCGCCCCAATGACCTTACTAAATCACCCAAATTGCCCGTAATGGTTTGGGGAAATGGTGCTTGTGCCAATTCATCAGAAGAGCATCAAAACTTCTTGAATGAAATTGCTTCACACGGTTACATTATCTTGGCGATTGGGCCTTTTGTAGCCACTGGCGAAAAACTGAGCGAGGAAGAACGCAGAAAAAGAACTTCATCGGCTATGCTTCTGGAGGCTTTAGACTGGATAACCGCTCAAAACAATGACAAAACCAGCCCTTATTACCAGAAAATCGACACAAAAAATGTAGCAGTGGCTGGCATGAGTTGTGGCGGTTTACAGACCATAGAAGTAGCGGGTGACCAGCGTTTTAAAACTACGATTGTGATGAACAGCGGCGTTTTGAACGGAGGAGCAGGCTCAGGAATGCCGGGAATGCCAGCCGTTACCAAAGAAAAACTCAATAACATTCATACGCCAACTTTGTATGTCATTGGCGACAGCACCGATATTGCCTACAACAACGCCATGGACGATTTCAAGCGAGTAAATCATGTACCAATTGTAATGTCAAACCTTAACGTTGGGCATGGAGGAACGTACAGAAAACCTCATGGTGGAGCTTTTTCTCCTTTAGTAATCAACTGGCTCGACTGGCAAATCAAAGGTAAAAAAGAAAACGAGAAGCTTTTTGTAGGTCAGAATTGCTACTGGTGTGGCAAAGATGGCTGGAGAATAGAGACCAAAAATTTCTAGTAATCACAAAATTATAAAAATCTTAATTATGGAATCAAGCTCTAACAAAAAATGGATTTTGCCTTTTGCAGCGGCATTATTTGCCATGCTTTGTCTGCAAATGTCGAATCTTGGTTTTTCGCCACTTTTACCCTCCATTCAAAAAGAATTTAACCTCAATTTTTCGCAAATTGGCTTATTTACAGGTATGTACGGCATTATTGCCATTTTGCTGAGTGTGCCTACGGGTCTTTTCATCAAAAAATGGGGCGAAAAAACAGTTCTTTTGGTAGGAACAGCCATCGTGATAGTGGGCTTATTGCTTTTGAGCCAATCTTCTGGTTTTACATCGGCATTGGCCAATCGTGCCATCTGGATTGGAGGCTATCGTTTTTGTTTTATCAGTATTCTTACAGCCGTTTCTCTTACTGCTCCATCGCACCTCAAAGGTCGAGTTATGGGCATTGTGGGGGCAGTTTCGTCGTTGGCTTCGGTTATTGGGGCTCCATTGGCAGGGGCTTTGGCCGAAAACTACGGCTGGCGTTATGGCTTTGCAGGATATATTTTTACCGATTTTCTCAGTTTAATTGTTATTTATTTCTTTTACACTCGCCAATCACAAGGCGAGGTAGCATCATTGCACCAAGTGGGCGAAAAATCAGAAACAACTACTGTCAATGCCTTCAAAGTGCCATTTGTTTGGGGTTTAGGCATGGTTATTTCTATGGCGGGAATGTCGTCGCTTACAGTTACTTATTTTGTACCATCAGCTGCTGACGCTATTTTTGGCATGACCAAAACTCAAACCGCTTGGATTATTAGTATGGGTTATTTGCTGGCAATCCCTGTCAATCTTTTTGCAGGATATTGCTCTGATAAATACAGCAAATGGTGGACGGTCATTACGCTTACTGCAATCAGCATCGTAAGTTTGTATTTTTTGAGTAGTAAAGACCAAACTATTTTTACTTGGGCGGCTATTTTGGTCTTAGCATCAAGTTTTGCATGTACCAATCAAAATTATAGCATTGCTGGTGAAGTAATAAAAGGTCGTGAAACAGGCAATGTAATGGGTCTAATCAGCTTATTAACAGGCATTTCTGCCTATTTGGGACCTCAATTATTGGGCGTTTTGCGAGATAAAACTGGAGGCTTTGATGCGGGTTGGTATATGATTATGACCATCGTAAGCATTGCTTTGGTAGGCATTTTTATTTTGAAACGATTTGTAAAAGCATAAATGAAGATTTTCTTAGTAGGCGATTTGATTTTGGATGAACCAAACCCCGATTTGTTGTTTGATGACGCAAGAGAAATACTAAAAACTGCCGATGTTTTAGTAGGCCATGTCGAAGTTCCGCATACTAATCGGGGTAAGGATTCTCATTTTGATATTCCTGCTCCCCCAGCCAATCCTGAGCATTTGGAAGCACTCAAAAACGCTGGCTTTCATGGCGTTACTTTGGCAGGAAACCACTTTTTTGATGCAGGAAAAGAAGGTGTAGAAGATACCATCAATAAGCTTCATAGCCTCAGAATTAAAACTACTGGGGCAGGAATGAATCTCAATGAAGCACGAAAACCTGCCATATTTGAGAAAAAAGGGTTAAAAATTGGCTTTTTAAGCTACAATTGTGTTGGCCCACGTGAGTCTTGGGCGAATGAAAAAAAGGCTGGTGTGGCATACATCCGAGTAATAACGCACTACGAACTCAACAATGCTAACCCAGGTGGAAAACCCGAAGTCTTCACTTTTGCTGAGCCAGTTTTACTCGAAAAAATGCAATCTGACATCGAGAATTTAAAGAAGGAAGTAGATTTTGTGGTGGTGGCATTCCACAAAGGATTGGTACATACGCCCATTGAAATTGCGATGTACGAGCGACAAATTGCCAAAGCCGCCATAGAAGCGGGGGCAGATGCCATAGTTGGGCATCATGCACATATTTTAAAAGGTATTGAATTTTATAAAGGAAAACCCATTTTTCATGGTTTAGGAAATTTTGCTACCGTTACAAAAGCACTGAATGTAGAAGAAAATGCCAGCCCCGAACGTTTAGAGTGGGCAAAAAAACGTACCAAGCTTTTTGGTTTCGAGCGAATACCCGATTATCCCAATTATCCGTTTCATCCAGAATCGAGAAATACCATGATTGCCAGTATAGAATTCAGTAAAAATGGCATCGAAAAAGTAGGTTTTATACCTTGCTGGATTGTGGCAAATGGCAGCCCGAAGCCACTAAAAGTAAGCGATACACAAGGAAAAGAAACCATTCAGTATATTGAAAAAATCACTAAAAAAGCAGGATTTAAGACTTCATTTTTAGTAGATGAAGAAAAGAATATTGTAAGCGTGCAGCAGTAATTTTATGTCAAAAACTATCGAAAAACAACTCAAATGCACCACCGAAGCTGCCGAATACCAAAAAGCTTGGTTTGCACAGCTTCGGAAAGATGTATTTGAAGAAAATAAACCTTACGCCATCATGCAGGCCGATATGCCCCTCGAATTATTCTCATTGATGGGATTGCCCGTGGTGAGCAATCAATGGTGGGCGGCTATTATTTCCGCAAAAAAACTGTCGGGTTACTACATGGACAGGCGTAAAGAAATGGGCTTCCACGAAAACCTTTGCAGCTATTGCAGTTTGGGGTTGGCGTGTACGCTCGATAATAAACCCGAAATCGCTCCGTGGGGAGGTTTACCTAAACCTGCCATCATGTCGGCTCGATTGACTTGTGATTGTATCCAACGAATATTCGAGATTTGGGCAAATAAATTTGGTACAACTTTTTATCCACTCGATAGCACCGCCAATACGGCTTTGCCACCCAAATGGTGGGAAATGAGCCGCAATGACTGGGAAAAATTATTCCAACCGCATCGACTCGATTTCATGACCAAGCAACTCTACGGTTTGATTGAAGAATTAGAGAAAATTACAGATAAAACATTTAATATCAGTGAATTAAAAACATTAATGGATGGTGTAAACCTCCAAGAAGAATATTTTGAAGAAGCTTGTAAACTGATTGCGACTGCTCAAAAATCGCCTGTGCGAATGGCAGAGCAAATCTCAAACGTAATGACTTGCCAGTGGCATAGAGGAAGCGAATGGGCAATAAATCATGCCCGAAAGTTTCGAGACGAAGTAAAATATAGGGTCGAAAATAACATGGCAGCCTGTGAAAACGAAAAAATCAGATTGATGTGGGTAGGAGCAGGGCTTTGGCACGATACAGGTTTTTACACAGCATTTGAAGAAGAATTTGGGGCTGTTTTTGTGTGGTCAATGTACTTAGCTTTTGGGCCAGATGGTTATCTTCGTTACGGTCTCGACGACCCTATGCGAACCCTTGCCAGCCGTATTGTGAGCATGAACGAACAACTGCACAACCCACCTTGGGCGAATGAATGGATAGCACATCAAGCACAGAAAAACCGAATTGATGCCGCTATTGTGCTGATTCCCAAAGGTACTCGTCCATCAGTTACTGGTAGTTATTTCATCACACAAGCCTTAGAGAAAGTAGGTGTACCAACCATCGAAATTTGGGCCGATATGGTAGATGGCAGAAATTGGAATCAGCAGGAAATGAGGGCTTTAATCGGTGATTTTATCAGAAATCGGGTAAAAGAAAAATAAAATGTCAGAGTCATTACGAATATTACAATTCAATTATCAAAATCGGCAGTTTACAGCTTTAGAAAAGCACAAAAAAAGTGTTCCAGTAATTGGCTATACCTCTAATACTGTTCCCATAGAATTGATTGAGTCAGCTGGTTTTTACCCCACTTTGGTTGATGCCGATTGTGAAGACTTTATAGGTTCAGACCAATACATGGAACCTGTTTTCGACCAACGAACCAAATCAATTTTTCATGAAATTATTACAGGGAAATGGGCGTTTCTGAAAGCCTTGATAATACCTCGCACTTCCGAGGCTGAGCATAAACTTTTTTTGTATTTGATGGAGGTAAAACGCCTTACCAACAATCCAAATATTCCCGAAATCTATTTTTTCGATTTGCTACATACCCAAAATCCTTTGAGTGAAGAATATGGCTTTGAGCAAGTAAAATTGCTTGATACATATTTGAGCAATTTATGGCACGCTGATGACACGGATGTTCCATCGCTGATAAACACGGATTTTATAAAAAATCAACGAAAATCTGTATTCAATCATACCATTGAATTAAGCAATAATATCAAAACCAAACTCAACCAATTAGCTAAGTATCGTTATCAATGTTTACTTACAGGAGTAGAAGCCATGACCATCATTGGTGCGATGTATTTTATGGATAGAAATGATTATTTTAAACATTTGGAGGAATTATTAAAAGAAATTTCCAAACGAAAACCAATCTTAGTGAATCAAAAAATACTGGTGAAGGGCTATTGTATCAATCACACATATTTTCATGAATCTCTCGAAAAAAATGGAAATATTGTATTGGCCGAAGATGATTGGTGGGGAAGCCGAGCAGGCGGAAGCATCATCGAAAATTCAGACAATCAATTAAAAGCCATTTTCGACAAGTATTATTTTCATTCGCCAAGCCCAAGGGTTTTTCCGATGAAGAAAGCCCATGAATGGTTGAAAAATGAAATGAAAAAGGATATTGATTTGGTTGAATTTTATATCAACAAAGATGATGATGTATTGGGTTGGGAATTGTTTGAAATAAATTAAGCCTCTTATTTTAAGAATATTATCAAAAAAAAGATTTAGTAATATGCAAATTATCAAAATCATCAATCAAACCATAGCCTTTGCACTAGAACTGGCTATGCTAGCGACCATGGGTCATTGGGGGTATTTACAGGGTAAAAGTACATGGTCGAAATATGGAATCGCAGCAGTTCTTGTTCTTATTGCTATCCTTCTCTGGGGTTATTTTGCTGCTCCAAAATCTGCAAATCGCTTAAGTTTAGGATATAGAATTATTTTTGAGTTTGTGCTTTTTATGATAGCAACATTTATGCTACATAAATCAGGAAATACGAATTATGCCATAGCTTTTGGTATTATTGCTACAGTAAATTTGAGCCTTGAATATTATTTTGCTCAGTAAATAACCAGAGTATTATACATTTAAATTTTTTTTATGATACACATTACCCAACTAATCTATATTATCGAAGGTCAAGAAGCTATTTTTGATGAATTTGAGAGTGTGGCAATCCCGACCATATCGAAATACAATGGACGACTACTTTTCAGAGTAAGACCACCGAAAAATAGCTACATCGAATCTCAAATTGAGGAACCTTACGAAATCCATTTGGTAGAATTCGATGCTCACGAAGATTTTCAAAACTTCATGAAAGATGAAGAACGTAAGAAGTTTTTGCACCTTAAAGAGAAGTCAATTAAGTCTTCGATTCTTTATTTGGGGCAGAAATTGTAATAGTTAATCAAATATAACTTATCATTAATATCTCTTCTCAAACACAGTTTTCTTAGCAATTTCTATATCTTTTGCCACCGCAGGACGTAGAATATGCCAATGAAAACGAAGTGCTTCGTTTTGTTCTTTGGTGTTTCCTGCTTGTTCGGTAAAATGTACCAAGGGCATATCGTTGTAGATAGGTTTGGTGATGGCAATTACTTCATCCCAAAACATCAAAGCTGTTTCCAAATGTTTTATTGCCAACTGTTTGTTCTGCAAATCGCCCGTAGTTCGGTAGGTTTGAAGAGAAATGCCTCCTTTAATTTTTTCGGCATAATACAAGCCCAAATACGCCCATGTGCGTATATCGGCAACCTCATACATTAGTGTATTATTATTTTTGGTGTTAATGCTTTTTACTAATTCCAGTGCTTTTTTACAATCGTTTTCCAGCATTTCGGCCAACATCTGTGGTATTACTTTTCCAGTTTCAAAACTTCCACCATTGGTTTTTATTTTGACATAATCAGCTATCGAAACAAAACTTGGTTCGGTAACAGGCTGCTCAATTTGTCGGATAATATCAATGTAGCTTACAGTTTTGTCTTTTAATGATAAAAAACCTTCGCTGTACAAACTGAAATCCCAAGTAAAATCAAAAGACGAAGCAAGCCTAAGTGGCGTTTTTCCTGCTAACGAACTGGCAGTAAGCAAGTTTTGGCCATCTTTTCCGTATCTGCGAGTAAATTCGGCTTGAAAAATAGCATCGGGAGTTCCTGGATTGTAGAGCAATCTGCCCCATAGTTTATAAAATAACCATTGACGCTCGAAAGCGTATTTCCAATCAACTTTTATATCTGATTTTGTAAAATAATCTTTGGCAGGAATATAGGTTTCTGAGCCAATGGTGTAGCCTCCGACATATTCTTGACTATTTTCTTTGATATGACTTCTGATAAAATCAGGCACACCCCATCTAAGGCAGAAAAAATCTTCGTTTCGAGCGGTCCAAGTAACTTTGTAGGTCTGAGGTTTGGGTACAAAATAAGTATCAAAAAGCTTTCCACCATGCACTTTTACAAGTGTAGGCGTAGAATGTGCGTGCGACCAATTGTATTTAAAATCAGCCCAAATGGGTTTTTCAATAAAATCCATCGTCCCTTCTTCGTCGATGGCTCTTCTTGTCAATCGCTCAGTTTCGATACTGGTAGGGCCAAGTGAGCCCACATTGCTCGAAAAAGGTATGCGGTGAATCAACTTAGACTTTCTACCCGACATTTTCATGCCTTCGATAATAGTTTCTTTCATCCAATCCTCCCGCTGCTGGGGAGTCATTCCGCCCATACCTTCGCCCAAAGTCAGACCAAACCCTGTAAGTTCTGGATATTCTTGCAACACTTGAGCTACGCTTTCACGAGTATAGCGTTTAATGATGCTCGAAGTATCGCCTTTCACGAAAAAATGGTGTTCCAAATTATCCATCGCCACACTATGGGCTTTAGAAAATTCTGGACTCACGAAAATATTAAAAGGTACTAAATAGGTTTCTATTTCACGCTCTTTGGCCATTCTTAAAATACCATGAAAAAGGGTTTGCCATTCTTTCATTTCAGCATCTGTAAATGGCGAAGCCTCAGGAAAGTTTTTGGCACGAATCATATACACATAGGGGTGTAAGTTCCAAAGGCTAAGGATATTGAAGCGATTTTCGACCATCATATCTAAGAAAGCTTCCCAATATTTTATATCCTTGCAGGTCTCCTGATGTAAATCTAAGGCATAGCTGTGGCGATAAGTATCGTAGGGTAAATCAAACTTTATAGTGCGATAGGGATATTTTGGTTTTTCTTCAGATGCCTTAATTTTATCTAAACCAATACCGTTTCTGATATTTTCGCAAACAGCCAATGAGCCATAAATCAGGCCTCGTGTATCGCCACCCACAATGTTAATGGTATTATTATCTTTTAAAACAGCATAAGATTCGGGTTGAAATTTGATGGTATCAATTTTGAAAACAATCGTAAATTTTGATGTCGTATTTTTAACAACATATCCTTTCTTGCTCAGTGATTTTTCAAGGATACGCATAGAATAGGTAGTTTTTGAGGCATCTAATGCAGAAATAAATTTAACAGTTTGAGAGAAACCTCTGCCATGAAATGCAAAAATTAGGAGGGCTAAACAAAGTTTTTTCATTAACTTTTGGTTTTAAATTGCTTTTAGGGTTGAATAACTTGATGTCAAATGATTTCATCCAAAGTTAGTTGTCAAAGTTGAAATTTAATAATTTGTTGAACTTAAGTCGAGTTTTCGGAAAGTATTGAATTTGAGATTACTCAAAGAGGTTGTGAACGTGAATTTTGGAATTGCCATCATGGCATATTAATTTGTTTCAGAAGCACCACTTTTGACTACATCAAAAATCGTTGCTGCTGTAAAATTGTAGCATTTTCATCAATCTAAATGACGCAAATTATTGAAAATCGTTATTTTATCACACTCCAAACTGCCGCAAATGATGGTCCGAGTGTTTGAATGCCAAAATTCCAATTTGTTCAGGTGACATTTTACCAAAGAAGTCATGAATAAATGCCGGATTATTGTAGTTTTGGTATCTATCTAAATGCTCCAACCAAATATTTCGTTCAGATTCAAAATCACCGTCGGGTTCGGTCACAATAAGTATTTCGCTACTTGGAGCAAATTGCATCAAAGGAGTATTGTCTTTGGTTACTTCGGACAAAGCCCTTGTTGCCTGGTCGGGCTTACTGCGTGAAATACTATAATCCCAGTTGCCAATTCCGTGAATCCACGCCTCGAAAAGTTGGCAATGTTTTACCATCTGAAAAGCATTCATAGTGCCCCATAAAGGTTTTGCATTGGATTTTAATTGCAGCACTCTCTCTATGATTTCTTCTCGAAGTTTTTGTTCTAAAATTGTCTTAACCATTGATTAATTAACTGATATAAATTATAATTGATGGCCAATTTCCCAAATATGGCCGAATGGATCCTTCAATTTCCCAATTCTCCAACTATCCTCAGTGGTCATGGGGCAAATTTCTGTGGCTCCCAAATTTATGGCTTTTATAAAGAAAATATCTGCATTTTTGGTGTTTAAAACCATTCTTATGGAGCTATTTGACGAGGGCTCAGGGCTGAAGTTTCCATTTTCGGGTTCTTCATCGGCTACATAAAATTCGGCTTTTTCTATTTCCAGAACCGATGAAATCTTGCCATCTGCCATTTCCCATCTTTTAATTTCGACAGCGGCAAAGGCAGCTTGATAAAATTCTACGGCTTTTTTGCCGTTATTCACCGTAAGAAAAGGTTTGATGTTGGTCATCGGATGGTTTAAGATTTAAAATCTGACAAAAATAAGTAGTTTGATTGACCTTCCTCAAAAAAACTGGTATAAATTGACCTGCAAAAACCCCAATTTTCGATAAAAAAACAATGAACCAACTCAAAAAAGGTGAGTATTTCGGGCATCACTATCAAAAAACAGTTTTCGATAATATAATAGTAACTGATACCGAATACACACATCCGAAAGTCGACTGGCATTATCACCAAAATCCATATTTTACTTTTTTATTGGAGGGGAAATTATTTGAGGCGAATAAAAAAGAAAGTTATTATTTAGAACAAGGTAGTTTATTGTTTCACAATTGGCAAGATGCTCATTATAACATTAAACCGCCCGTTTATACCCGTGGATTTCATGTAGAGTTAAATGAAAATTGGTTTAAGAAGTATGATATTCCACCCATGAATTTTGAGGGGAGTATGAATCTGAGAAATCCAATTACAAAAAGTTTGATGAGTAAAATATTTATGGAATCGAAAGCAAATGACCAATTTATGGGTCTTGGCTTGGAGTCTCTATTAATCGAACTTTTTGCAAGCATAGGAGAGACCCATAAGATAAGTAACAAAAAACCTGATTGGGTTATAAAACTCCAAGAATTGCTTTGGGAGGAACCGTCTGATTATTCCTTACAAAATTTAAGTGATTCCTTAGGAATTCATCCGGTGCATTTATCAAGGGAATTTAGCCGATATTTTGGAAGCAGTTTGGGTAATTACATCAGGTTACTCAAAGTAAATAAGGCCTTATGCTTGATGTCTTCACATAAATTTTCATTGACTGAAATCTGCTATCAATGTGGTTTTTACGATCAAAGTCATTTTATTTTGAACTTCAAACGGGTTTATCACACTACACCGTCAAAATTATTAGGTAAAATGTAACGTGTTAATATTTTACAATTTTCACGGATTGAAAACACTCATCTTTGCACCATTACTTAGGGTTTCCATAGATTTATTAATCAAAAATGAAAAGAATTTTTCTAAATATTTGCTATTTGTTATTATCAACTAATTTTAGTTTTGCTCAAAATATTGTCGAGTCCGAATTAAAAATGTCGGCTTTGCAGCAAGCCAATATTGGGAAGGTTTTTTTCACAGAAAAGCGAATTTCGACCGAATCTCTGACACAAGAAGATTTTCTCAAAACCTATACCTTAACCAATAAAAGCAACCTCTTTTTTGTAGCTTATTTCAATAATTCGCTCACCAATTATAAGCACCAATTAGCACCACAGTTTTCGGCAGATTCGCTCTTTGAAATTGGAAACTTTCAGTTTAGTTTGCTTATAGATAATCAGTTAATTTACCAAAGCAATCTCTTAGCAGGGGCCCCATCGGCTAAAAATCAAAATACTGATACTCATCTCAATCGCCCATTTATTGATAATATTAATGGACAAGGCTCATGGAGTGAGTCTTTTTGGAATCGTTTTATGCGAAACGGTGGCGATAAGGCATTGACTGACGGTAGACACATTCTGAAAATGGAAATTCGACCTTATGTGAAAACTGAAACTGTAAAGGTGGGTGAGATAATGGCTTCGGGAGAGCTGATGATTGAAGTAGCAAGGCGTCCTAAAATAGATATTTCAAAGATTGATTTGAATAAAGTTTTACCGTATAACGGCTTGCTGGTGTCAGATGAAAAGTTTGATAATGAGAAGATTAAAGAATTGAAAGGAGCGATTGATGCAGGCATTTACAAGAAAATTAATGGCATTGTTGTGCTGAAAGATAGTAAAATTTTGATTGAAGAATATTTTAATGGTGAAAACAGAAATTCGTTACACAACCCTCGTTCGGTTGGAAAATCGTTTGCTTCCACCATTGCGGGTATTGCTGTCAAAGACGGTTTTTTGAAAAATGAAAATCAGCCTATCCGCAATTTTTATGAGGTAAATAAGTTTCAAAATTTTAGTACTGCAAAAGGCAATGCCACCATAAAAGATTTACTGACGATGAGTTCAGGCTTTGACAGAAATGATGAAGACTACCGTTCGATAGGCAACGAAGAAAATATGTATCCGACCGATAATTGGGTGAAATTTACTCTCGATTTACCCTATCAAGATAGTTTGCGTAAAAATTGGCATTATTTCACGGCAGGTGTGGTGCTTTTGGGCGATATTTTGAACCAAACTGTACCAAATGGATTAGAAAAATATGCTGAACAAAAGCTCTTTACACCTCTGGGAATCAGCAACTATAAATGGCAATATACACCCCAAAACGTACCCAATACGGCTGGCGGAATTCAGATGAATGCTCTTGATTTTGCAAAGTATGGTCAATTATATAAAAATGGCGGTAGGTGGAATAGTAAGCAAATTCTGCCAAAAGAATGGGTCGAAAAATCATTCTCCAAACAAAAACAAATAATGGGCAGAAGCAATGAATTTTACGGCTATTTGTTTTGGAATAAGACATTTAAGACAGAAAATAAGGAATATGAAGCCTTTTATTGTGCAGGAAATGGTGGAAATTATATTTTGGTTTTCAAGAATGAACCGCTGGTTATTGTCATTACGGCGAGTGCATACGGACAGTATTACGCTCACCCACAAGTAGCTGAGATGTTATCGAGGTTTATTTTGCCAGCGGTTGGAAAATAATTCAAATCAAAATATTTCGTTTTTTGAAAAGATGAATTTTCGTACCCAGCTTCCAAAATATCCTTTGGATATAAAAAAACAGGCACTTAGCTTACTGCTAATCTGCTTTAAAATTAAACTATTGCATTGGTTTCAAATTTTTGCAAGAGGCTTTTGTATTCGTGTATTTGAGTCTTCTTGCTCTCTTCAGACCATCCCAGAGAGGTTTGCATAAGATTGGCCACCTTGTCTATAGATTCTTCACAAGCCTTCCAGTCTAGTATTTCCCAACGGGTTCTTCTCGCAAAAAAATCTCTCGGTTTTTGTGCCATTTCATATTTACAAGCATAAACAACTTCGGCCTTGATGAATGCATAGTCTGGATGTATTTTCGATATTAATTCCGGCTGGTTTTCAATCATTTCTAGAATTTTTTGAGTCTGATCTCCATAACTATTTTTGAGATGTTCAAAGCATTCCAAAGGGAAGTTTTCCGGTCGTTTAATCTGGAATACACTCTGACTACCCAGTAATTTGAAATCTTTGGTTTTGCAGGCGTTGGTGTTATTCAAAATATTGCAGATCATATCACAAGTATCTTGTGCCATTAGTCTGTAAGTGGTCCATTTCCCTCCCAATAGACTTATCAGGCCAGATTTGTCATCAACTTCCACTTCGTGGTCTCGGAGGAGAGTCTTGGTGTCGTTCGGATTTTTCTTTTTTGCAGAAATCAAAGGTCTTATGCCGCCAAAACCACTTTTTATTTCGTTTTTGGAAGGAATAGCCTTTAAATATCTTTCGGCTGTTTCGAGTAAATAGTCCACCTCCGAATTGTTGAGCAGTGGTTCTTCGTTTAGGTTATCATATTTTGTATCTGTGGTGCCAATCATGATTTCAGACTGAAAGGGAATCACGAAAACCAACCTACCATCTTTGGTTTTAGGGATGAGTAGGGCTTTTTCTCCGGCAAAATATTTTTTGGGAATGACTATATGCACACCTTTTGATGGTTTAATTCGGGCTTCTTCTTCGGGATTGGCCAAAATGCGAACATGGTCTGCAAACGGCCCAGTGCAGTTTACAAATAGTTTACTTTTTATATCAAAAGTTTCTCCGGTTAGCGTATTTCTAAGTCTGGCCGAAATGATTTTGTCCGAGCTATCTTTTTTGAAATCAACGAGTTCTGTATAATTTGCAGCGGCCACGCCTTGCTGATGTGCGGTTTGTGAAAGAGCCAAGGCAAATCGGGCGTCGTCTAGCTGCCCATCGTAATACATAACTGCACTATGTGCTTTGCGAGTAATGTCTGGACTGCCCAAAAGCATTTCTTTTTTTGAGAGCCATCTGGCCGCTGGCAGTTGGTCTTTTAATGCAAACCACCCATAAATTTTTAGCCCTATGGTGTAATAGAGACCTTCAATAAAGCTAAAAACTGGTGTGATAATACCAAGCGGACGAGAAAGGTGGGCACCATTTGAAAGCAAATATTTTCTTTCGGCCAAGCCATGCTTTACTTGTTTGAGTTGGCCGAAGTCCAAATTCTTAAAGGCTTGCTCCAAATATCTTACCCCGCCGTGAATAAGCTTAGTGGATTTAGAGGAGGTTTCACAACTAAAATCGCCTCTATCAATAAGGGCGACTTTGAGTCCACGAAGTGCGGCATCGAGAGCTACCCCGGCTCCACTCGCACCAGCACCAATCACGCAAACATCGAATTGTTCGCTTTTGATTCTTTCTAAATTCTCATTTCTGTTCATTTATGCTATTTTGTGAACGCCCTCGCTCAAATTGGCGGTATAAATCTCAGGAATTATTCCAAATTCGCTTCTGTAGCTGGCCTGTATTTTTTCTTTAAACTCAGATTCTGACTCTTTTTTTATTAGGTTTAGTGTACAACCACCAAAGCCACCACCCATCATTCTGCTTCCTAAAACACCTTTGATCTCCCGAGCTTCGGCCGCAAGAAAATCCAACTCTTTGCAACTCACTTCATACAGTTTGCTCAGCCCTTGGTGTGTTTCATTCATTATTTGGCCCAATTTCTCAAAATCATGCTTCTCAAGAGCATCTGACGCCAACATTACACGTTCTTTTTCGTCTAAAATATATTTGCATCTGTTATAGGTAACGGAATCAATCTCTGACTTTACTTGTTCCAATTGTTCAAAATTTGCATCTCTTAGGGTGCTTATGTTTCCGAAATGGCTATTCAAGACTTCTACTCCTTTCTGGCATTGTTTTCTCCTGATATTGTATTCAGAATCTGCCAGATTGTGTTTTACGGCACTATTTACCAACAAGAAGGTGTAGTTTTCAAAATCTGCTGGAATGTAATCATGTTCTAATTTTTCACAATCTAGTCTCAAAACATGCTTTTCTTTTGAAAAAATTGAGGCATACATATCCATAATTCCACATTGTACACCTACGTAATTGTGCTCAGTGGCTTGAGCTATTTTGGCCAGTTGAAGTAGCGATAAGTTGAAACCAAAAAGCTCGTTTAGTGCAAATCCAATACCCGCTTCCACTGCCGCTGAAGACGACAGACCTGCACCATTGGGTATATCTCCGCCGAAACAAACGCTTATGCCTGTTTCAAAATTAAAACCGAGTTTTTTGATTTCTAAAATAACCCCAACAAGGTGGTTTGACCAATCTTTAGGTTTGATGCTCAGACTGTTTATATCGTTGGCTTCAAAGTATTGGTCTAAATCGAGTGCCGAAATGCACAATTTTTTATCCTGCCTTTTGCCGATGGCAAAATATATGGCCTTGTCTATGGCCGACGGCATCACGAAACCGTTGTTGTAGTCTGTATGTTCACCGAGAATGTTGATTCTTCCCGGTGCTTTTATTTTTAGTTCAGAATTTTTTCCAAATAATGAATTATAGTTTTTTTCTATTTTTTCTAAGATTTCCAACGGTTTTGACTACGGTTTGATTTTAAAGAAGTACAAATTTTGCTAAAAAAGAGTTAGCGTACATTATGTCCTTTGAAGTTTTTGCATAAAAAGGTTGAATTGAATAGAAATAGTTGTAAATGAATATTAGATGGATAGATATATTTCTGAAAACTATTGGAGAGCGAGCTAAAATTTATTTCTTCCTGAGTGCCTTTTATCTTATTAAAGAAAAAAGACAAAATAAAAACCTGACTTAAATCATAATTATCAGGTTCATTTATCATGTTTTGAGGGCGGCGTGGCTTCTAATTTTGATGTGTTAAAAAGTTTACAAATCAAATTAACAGCTATGCGTTTATTTACCAAACCACTATTAAGCTCTGACAGCTCAGATTCTTCGGGTGCCTTAGAGGGTTTTTATTATGACAACAAAATCGTAAAAGCCTTCATTATTGTCACCGTCATATTTGGAGTTGTTGGAATGCTTGCCGGACTAACGGCCGCTTTGCAGCTCTTTTGGCCTGCTGCAAATTTAAACCTTCCATTTACTACTTTCGGTAGATTGAGGCCTCTTCACACCAATGCCATTATTTTTGCTTTCGTGGGCAACGGCATGTTTGCAGGTGTTTATTATTCAACTCAAAGGTTGCTTAAGGGCCCCATGTTGAGTCCGATTTTGAGCTGGATTCACTTTTGGGGATGGCAATTGATCATTGTTGCTGCTGCTGTTTCATTACCATTGGGTATTACCACGGGTAAAGAATATGCCGAGCTAGAGTGGCCAATCGACATAGCTATTACGTTGGTTTGGGTGGTTTTTGCTATAAATTTTATTGGGGCTATTATCAAGAGAAGAGAGAGGCACATGTATGTGGCTATTTGGTTTTATATAGCTACCATAGTTACCATTGCCATGTTGCATATCGTAAACTCTTTGGCACTGCCCGTTACGTTGTTTAAGAGTTACACCCTTTTTGCAGGTGTACAAGACGCCCTTGTACAGTGGTGGTATGGGCATAACGCCGTGGCATTTTTCCTTACCACGCCTATTTTGGGTTTAATGTATTATTTCTTGCCCAAAGCCGCCAACAGACCGGTTTATTCATACAAACTGTCTATAATTCACTTCTGGTCATTAATATTCCTTTATATCTGGGCTGGCCCACACCATTTGCTCTATACTTCGCTCCCTGACTGGGCACAGAGTTTAGGTACTGTTTTCTCGGTTATGCTGATAGCTCCGTCTTGGGGTGGTATGCTCAACGGCCTCCTTACGCTTAGAGGTGCCTGGGATAGAGTAAGAGAAAATCCGGTACTGAAATTTTTTGTGGTGGCTGTAACGGCTTATGGTATGTCTACTTTCGAAGGCCCTATGCTTTCGCTGAAAAACGTAAATGCCATATCACACTATACCGACTGGACCATCGCTCACGTACATATTGGAGGTTTGGGATGGAATGGTTTCATGACATTCGGTATGTTCTATTACCTAGTACCAAAAATGTGGAGAACCAACCTTTACTCGGTAAAACTTGCCAATATTCACTTCTGGCTGGGTACTTTGGGTATCGTGTTTTATGCATTGCCACTCTATTGGGCTGGATTTACACAGAGTTTAATGTGGAAAGAATTTACAAAAGACGGCTTCTTGGCTTATCCTAACTTCTTGGAGACTGTCACTCAAATATTGCCAATGTATATGGCAAGAGCCTTTGGTGGTACCTTGTATTTGGCTGGTACTTTGGTGATGGTTTACAATCTTATAAAAACTGCCGGAACAGGCGAATTCTTGGCCCATGAATATGACGAAGCTCCGGCATTAAACCACAAACTAAAAGTTGGCGGAGCACTGCATACCATTTTGGAGCGTAAACCTATTTTGTTTACTGTTTTGTCTTTTGTGGCTGTATTGATTGGTGGGGTTGTAGAATTTGTGCCTACTTGGCTAATTGATTCCAACGTACCAACCATAGCCAGTGTAAAACCATACACTCCGCTTGAGCTAGAAGGTAGAGATATTTATGTAAGAGAGGGCTGTTATAACTGCCACTCTCAGATGATTAGACCGTTTAGGTCAGAGACAGAACGTTATGGAGAATATTCGAAATCTGGTGAGTTTGTTTACGACCACCCGTTCCAGTGGGGTTCTAAACGTACCGGTCCAGATTTGCACCGTGAAGGTGGTAAATACCCTGACTCGTGGCATTATAACCACATGTTGGATCCAACTTCCATGTCGCCAGGGTCTATAATGCCGGCTTATCCTTGGTTGTTTGACGACGAACTCAATACTGCCAATACAGCTACCAAAATAAAAACTATGCGTACGCTGGGTGTTCCTTACGAAGAAGGATACGAAGACCAGGCGGTAGCCGACCTCAACGAGCAAGCAGAGGGAATAGCCAAAAACCTAGGCGATGCTAAAATCAAAGTGAGCAAAGACAAAGAGATAATCGCTTTGATAGCCTATCTACAAAGGATGGGTACAGACATCAAAAACGAGGCAACCGCATTGAAATAATAATACAAAACACCCATGGCTCCATAGGTTATGGGTGTATCAAAAAATAAATTTTATGATAAAGAACTCACTTGCATCTATTTCTGATGTGGCCATTTATCCGATTATTTCGCTGACCATCTTCGTGACTTTCTTTGTATTGCTTGGCTATATGGTTTTCAGAGCCGACAAGAAATATATAAAACACATGGAGGAAATGCCACTCAGTGACGAATCTTATCAAAACAATTAAAATATTAAATTAATTATGGACTTATCATTTAAAACAGGGGAGGAATTGTTCCAGTTTGTACTACTGGGGGTTCTTCTTATATTCACAGTGATTCTGTTTATAGTAGTTATGAATATTTTCATGCTATTAAAAAAACTAAATCTCGGAACCCCGGGTTCAGCAGCGGCTGAAACTGTAGAAGAAACCAGTTTCTGGAAAAGTTTAACCAATGCGGTGCCAATTGCCAAAGAAGAAACCGTAATGCTAGATCATAACTACGACGGCATCAGAGAGCTCGACAACCACTTGCCACCATGGTGGTTGGGTCTTCTATACGGTACAATAGTGTTTGCAGTGGTTTATTTGCTCAACTATCATGTGTGGCACTGGAGCCCTACCCAAGAGCAAGAATATACATTGGCTATGGAAGAAGGCAAGAAAGAAGTGGAGGCTTATCAAGCCAAGTTAGGTGAGAGTATTGACGAAAAAAGTGTAAAGCTTCTTACAGATGCCAAAACTTTGGACAACGGAAAAGTGATTTTTACTGAAAAATGTGTAGCCTGTCATGGAGCGGCCGGAGAGGGTGGAGTAGGACCAAACCTTACAGATGATTACTGGTTGCATGGTGGCACCATAAATGATGTCTTTGGTGTAATCAAAAACGGTGTACCAGAAAAAGGAATGATTTCTTGGAAAGCTACCTTGAAGCCTGGTCAAATTCAAGAAGTATCAAACTACATCATGACTTTGAAAGGCACAAACCCAGCAAATGCAAAAGCACCTCAGGGTGAGAAGGCGGGCGATGCTGCTCCGGCAACTGCGGATTCAACTCAAACTAAATAATGCTTCATAGAGCAAATAAACGAAAAAGACTTGTTTCCTGATTCGTCAGGAAATAAGTCGATTTCAAAACCTGATTGGAATAATTAAAAGTAATAATCATGGAAAATATCGATGATATATACAGCTACGTAGACAGTGAACAAGACGAATTCAGGAATACGCTTGCCACGGTCGATAAAGACGGAAAGAGAATCTGGCTGTATCCAAAAATGCCCAAAGGGGCTTTCTTCAACAAACGAATTATAGCCACCATCGTATTTCTTGCCGTGTTTCTTTCGGCTCCATTTATCAAAATAAACGGCCTTCCGCTTATTATGATGAATATTTTCGAGCGTAAATTTGCCATTTTTGGGCAACTTTTTCTGCCACAAGATTTCATAATTTTTGGTTTGGGAATGATAGCTTTCGTGGTTTTTATCATCCTTTTTACAGTGACCTACGGCCGCATTTGGTGTGGTTGGTTGTGTCCCCAAACAGTATTCATGGAAATGATTTTTAGGCCAATAGAAGTTTGGCTAGAAGGAGAGGGCCGCACACAAAAGAAATTCGACGAATCTCCATGGAATTTTAACAAAGCATGGAGAAAAACACTCAAGCACTTCATTTACATCACTTTTTCTATCATTATTGCTCATTTCACAATGGCATACATGATTGGCGTAGAGGGCGTTAAGGAGATTATAACCAAGCCACCCACCGAAAATCTATCTGGATTTATAGGATTGGTGGTATTCACTGGGCTTTTTTATTTTGTATTTGCCAAACTTCGCGAGCAGGTTTGTGTAGCCATTTGTCCTTATGGCCGTTTGCAAGGCGTGTTGGTCACGAAAGACACCATGACCATTATCTATGACGAAGTAAGGGGCGAACCCAGAGCCAGGATTTCCAAAAAAGCGGTGCCTTCAGAAACCCCAAAAGGAGATTGTATAGATTGTGGCCTTTGTGTACAAGTTTGCCCTACCGGTATTGATATTCGCAATGGTATTCAGTTAGAATGTGTCAACTGCACCGCTTGTATTGATGTTTGTGATGAGGTTATGGTAAAAGTTGATCGGCCCAAAGGCTTGATTCGCTACGCATCTGTAGATACCATCAAAAATAACGTGCCGTTTAAGTTTACTATTCGCACACTTGCCTACACATTGGTTTTAGTGGCATTGGTGTCGGTTGTTGGCATTTTGTTGGTCAACAGAAGTTCAGTAGAAACTACCCTCATGCGTGTGCCAGGGCAGTTGTATCAAGAAAACGGCGACAAAATCACCAATCTTTACAATGCTCAGATGGTAAACAAAACAAATAGCGACAAAGTATTGAATTTGACTATTCAAGAGGCTGGTGCAAACCTCAAGTTTGTGGGTGCCAATCCGATAAAAATAAAAGCAGGCTCAAAAGCCGAAGTGGTGTTTTTTGTGGAATTTCCAAAAGATAAAATCACCAAGAGGTCAACTCCAATCAAAATCCAAATTATGGAAGACGGAAAGCAATTGGAGGAGGCAAAAACCAATTTTCAAGGACCTAATTGATTGAACAATAAAATTTTAAAATTATGAACTGGGGACACAAAATAGGACTCGCTTACGCAGGATTTGTGGTATTTATGCTCACATTGGTGATTCTGTGCATAAAGCAAAAGGACATTTTCTTGGTGACAGAAAACTATTACAGCGACGAACTGGCCTACGAAACTCGCATACAAAAAGTAAAAAATGCCAATACGCTGGGCCAAGGTTTGCAGATATTGGTAAAAGACGAGGTGGATAGTGTTTATATAGACCTCACACCGAAGTCGGTGGGCTCCACAGGCACTGTAGTTTTTTACAGGCCTTCAGACCAAAAAATGGATTACCGAATCCCGATGAATGTAGATTACAAAGGTCAACAAAAAATATACACTGGAAAGCTTGCAACTGGCCTCTGGACAGTAAAACTGGAATGGGAAAAAGCTGGGCAAGAATTTTATAAAGAAGAAAAAATACAGTTGTAAGCCATGTTTTGGTCAGCGTTTTTATTAGGCTTAGTGGGTAGTTTGCACTGCGTAGGCATGTGCGGGCCACTCACGTTGCTTCTGCCTAGCCCTGGTCAGTTTTCATTCCGATTTTTTCTTGGCCGAGTTTCTTACAACTTCGGCAGGGTTTTAACTTATTCATTATTAGGTGCTACAGCTGGTTTTTTTGGCGAAAAACTTAGCTTTTTTATTAGCCAAAAAACACTTTCTATCGGCTTTGGAGTTTTGGTGTTGGCTTATGTGATTTTACCATTTACCTTCAAAGGCAAGTTCTCCAACTCAAATATACTTTACAGATTTACTGGATTGCTCAAAGGTGTTTTTGCTCGTCTTTTTAAAAGTAAGTCTTTTCTAATGCAGTTTTCTTTTGGGTTGGTCAATGGCCTTCTGCCGTGCGGAATGGTCTACGTAGCTCTTACGGGTGCATTTTTGGCTACAAATTGGTCAGATGCGGGCCTTACTATGATGTTGTTTGGACTTGGTACCATTCCACTTATGCTGCCAGTGAGTTTGGGGATGAGCCACATTCGCAAAGCTCTGGGAAATCATTTTAAAACCATTATATCATTTACTTATGTTTTACTCGGTGCTTGGCTTATTTATAGAGGCATGGATTACGATATTCAGAGTCTTTACACAGCTCCAGGACAAGAACTAAGCACCGAGTGTGTGCCTGTTCATTAAAAAACAAAAAGGAGCCGAAGCTCCTTCTCTATAATTGCTATTTTTCTACTATTAGATCGTCGCAGAGGTGTCTACAACTGCAGGTTCAGGATTTGGCAATACTTGTACCGGAGCAACTGGTTCTACTTTTTTTGGTAAAAATAAAACATCAATAATAAAGTATTTGGTGTCGCCATTCCAAGGAAATTTTACAAACTTTTCATGATAAACCAAGGTTACTCTTTCGCCAGACGATAGGGCTGTTTTTAGTTTTGCAACCACTGAGTCTTCTTTGGCCGAAAAGTCCCAATATCGAGGTGTAAGTGTACCGGTTTCGCCCGAGTAACCGCCTTCGTTGAGTACTCCTTCGTTTGTTTTGAAAATATAGCCTCTTTCGCTAAGTTTCGAGATTGTTCCGGCTCTTTCGCCCGAAGAGAAATAACCAGTGCTTATGTACCAGCCAATAAGAACCAGTAGTAGTAATACGATGATGAGAATTAATTTTTTCACTTATTTAGATTTATTTTTCTACAAAACAATGAAAAAAAAAGTGAATTTTCCAATAAATAAAGGCTTTTAATTCCAGTCAACCTTATTTCCTAATGTACAGTAGTTGACATTCTGAATCTCATTCTTTTCGTTCATCACAAAGGCTATGATTTTACAATTTTGTAGATTCACGTCTTTGTTACTGATTTTGTACTTGAAAAGTTTGCTAAAAGTGCTTAGTTTGTCAGATGCCGAAGCGGGTATTGGGTGCCCACCGATATGCGGTGCCACCACTCCACGGGCCACATTATAATGTTTGATATCCTCAATGACTGCTGGCAAATTGTATGCCTTGTACTTTGCAAACTGAGACATCCCACGGGCATAGTTGATTTGTGGGTATTTTTCTACATTATCCTCTACGAGGTATATGCCTAAGCCAAATTTTTCAGTTCCTCTACTTTGCGAGAATTTTATCTTTGTAAATACCTGAATTTCGTCGCCAATCATTTTGCTATCAATACTTAGGCCGATGTCTGTTGTACTATTTGCCAATATGGCGGTGGTATTTTTTTCCCAGTCGGCCTCACTGATGATGTAGGTACTGCCAGCTACGTTCTTTTTACGATTTATCATCCCTGAAGGCCATGCTGGGTAGCCGTAAACGTTTTTCAGAGGTACGTAGACCTCGTCAAGCATGGTCAGTTTGTCATTGTAATGTATTTCTACGCCTACGATATTTGGATTCACCGATAGCCTGGACAGAGTTTCTTTAGAGAGTGGACACCAACCACACCAAGTGCCGGAGTGTTCTTCAATCAATATTTTTTGGGTGAAAGAAATGGGTGTATAGCTTGATAAAGTACTTGTGAAATCATATTTGCAGCTGCAGTCGTCCACCGTAGCGGAGGCCTTGAAATTGGTGGCTAGAGCGTCTGTACAACCTACATTAGGGTCGTTATTGGCGGTCAGGTTGCCCTCAAAGTTGGAGCCAAGGGGTTGCTTAACATCCTTGGTACAGGACAAAATAGCAATGAGGAGCAAGCTGAGATATAAATACTTCATAATGAATAGTTTCATTGCAAAAATTGTGCCTGATAAGTGATTTTTTTATACGGTTGCAAAATATGCGGTAGCATTTATAATAGTGGTAAACAATATGTGAATTTTATCTTTTGAGTAAGATAACTCGGGCTAATGCATGTAATAATGGTTCGGATTTAACTTCAGACATTGGTATTTGTTTAGTTTTCTCTAAGAAAATTTCGAAACAATCTCTTCGGTGATATTTCTCACAGAATTTTAGGATTTTCAATCCCAAATTGCAGAAATATTAAAACAACAACATTATGGGATTTTTCAGTAGTTTATTTGGAGGTGGCAATAGCGTAGATTTGAAAGGTATTATAGAAAATGGTGCCGTGGTAGTAGATGTAAGAACACCAAGTGAGTTTGCCGGTGGACATGTAAAAGGTGCAGTAAATATTCCTCTGGATAAAATCCAAGGAAATATTGCCAAGATAAAAGCTTACAAAAAGCCAATAGTGGTATGCTGTGCATCAGGTATGCGGAGTGCTAATGCCAAACGAACACTTGCCAAAAACGGAGTAGAGGATGTGTATGACGGCGGAAGCTGGATGTCCATAAGGTAAAAAGCGACAGTCGGTTGGAATAAAAAAAGGAGTCGGTTTGACTCCTTTTTTTGTCGAAACGGGTTTCGATTATTGATGAACTGTAATTCACCACAAAATTACGTCATACGGCTTCTTTATCAAACTTTATTTGCGAAAATTCGCTAAATTGGAATAGATTTCTTGACGAAAGTCAATTTCTGATACGATGGAATTCAGTGCCTCTAGAAACCGTATTTGCTCCAAAGCGGAGGTTTACTAGCTTTATAACTAACAAGTTGCTTGGTTTTAGGGTGGACAAACCGAAGCTCATGGCAATGTAAAAATATACTTCCATCAGGACTGGACCTTTTATAGCCGTACTTCAAATCGCCCACTATTGGGCTTCCAATTTCTGCCAGTTGAGCTCTGATTTGATGAAAACGACCGGTTTCAAGTTCAATTTCCAATAAATGATACCTTTCTGAAGACTGTAGTATATTGTAGGTTAAAATGGCCTCTTGCGAATTCTGATTTTTCTCTTTTATAATCCTTGCCTTTTGAGCCTTTGGGTCTTTTTGAAGATAGTTTTGGAGTCGTCCTGAGTCTTTCTCGGGTTTTTGAGCCACTATGGCTGTGTATGTTTTCTGTATATTTCTTTCCCTAATTATTTTTCCAAAATATTCGGCTGCTTGGACGTTTTTTGCGAAAATAACCAAACCACTAACTCGTTTGTCGATTCTATTTATCACAAAGCAGCTATGATTTCGAGAATAAACCTCTTCCAAAGAAACCTCCCCAGATTTTTCTTTTTGAGTAGAAATACCGCTTGGTTTGTTTAAAATCACAAACTCATCGTCTTCGTAAATTATATTTAGAGGGTCTACCATTAACGTTTTTTTTCAATCAAATTCAAAATTAGGCAATTTTCCTTGAACTTACATTTTTGTATTTCTGAGGAATCAATCAGTTCTCAAAACAACCAAAAAATTGCATAATTGTAAAAAATGAGCTAAAGAATGTAAGAAATGAGTTAAAGGTCTGGGTTTGAGATTTATTAATTTTGGTAAAACTTAATCGCCTGAAACTCATGAAAAAACTGGTCTCCTTTGGAAGTCGAAAAGAATTAGATCCCGAAAAGGTTGACTTCTTGAAAGCCGAAATTAACTACACCCACATTTATCTGAACGACGGCTCACGGATACTGTCCTCTACCTCGCTCGGAATCCTCGAGTCACGTCTTAAGCCCTTTGCTTTTTGTCGCCCAAATCGCTCTCATTTGGTCAATGCCCGATTTATAAAACGAACTACTGAAGAAGCTCTCGTCTTACAGAATAATGAAATTGTTAAAATATCAAGAAGAAGACAAAAAAGGATTTTGAAAGCTATTTAAATGCCCATTTATTTTATTGAAACTATGAAAAAAAACTTCTACTTACTGCTTATTGTTTTTATTGGTCTTGGCCACGCATCGATGGCCCAAACCAAGACTTGGATTGGGGGTACTGTTGGCAATCTTACAAGTTGGCATGAGCCAAATAATTGGAGTCCTTCGGGAGTACCTACCGCTACTGATGCGGTTTTGCTCAATAGCAATACAACCAACGACCCAATTATCAGCTCTGCGGCCTTTGCAAAATCTATCGATATTTCTAATGGAGGTTGTCCGCTAACGGTTCAATCCACAGGTAGTCTGACTCTATCTAATGTTGGAAACCCTATAAATATCAGTCAAGGGTCTATCACAAATAACGGAACAATAACAGCTACAAATACTAGAGCGAGTCAACCTGGTAATGAGGGGGCTTTAAGAATGACAAACGGTAACTTTTATCAGTACGGAACATTAGAATTAATTGGAGGAAATACTTACGGAATTAGTATTTCTGGTGCTGCCCCTAGTGAAATTACCTGCTACTCAGGTAGTAATACCACAATAAGTGGCACAGACGGTTTGAGATTTACCAGTACCACTGCTTTTATAGATATGCGTGATGGTTCGGTCATGAATATCACTGGCACTACAAGAGGAGCTTTTCTGAACCCTGGTAAAGTACAAGTAGCAGGGAAATTAACCGTAAACGGTAACGTAGAACATACAGGATTAGATGGTCTTTTTCAAACCTCAAATTGTGGCAGTATTACCATCAACGGCAATTTGAGCATGAATAATCAATCAGTGATTACCAATCCGGGTTCATTTGTAGTTACTGGAAATCTGAATACAGGCAATGGATTTACAAACAACGGTGTGGTCAAATATGGAACTACCTCCGGTAACGCAATCAATAATCGACGGGCGTTGGTTTTTGATACGAATAGTCCAACTGGGGTGTTTACCATCTCAACCTTGGCAGGAAATACCACCAATATTGGTGTTTTTAGCGATGCTGCTGCCACGGTTTCGGCTGGTACTTACACGGCTGGAACCAATAGATTTGATATTTTATCGAGCTATGCTGAAGGAACGTATCCACTATATGCCAAAATGACACAGATTACCTGCAACTATATTGTGCCATTTAATTTTACAAAAGTGATTATTAGAAGATATGTAAAACCAATTGCTACCGGTACGGGCGATGGTTCTTCATGGACAAATGCCTCTGCTGATTTGCAAGCCATGCTTAATGCCTCTGGTGCTAACGATGAAGTTTGGGTAGCGGCTGGGGTTTATAAACCTCAAAAAGATGGAGCGGGAAATGCCTCGCCTTCAAATGTTCAGAATAAAGTTTTTTGGCTTAAAAGTGGTGTTAAACTGTATGGAGGTTTTGCTGGTACAGAGACTTCCATTTCGCAAAGGGTGGTTTCTGCCAATAAAACAATCCTATCTGGAGATATTGACAACAATGACGTCAACATAGATGGTAACAACATAGCCGAATTGAGTTCGGACAGGGTAGGTACCAATACTTATCAATTGCTGGTTTTGGTTAACTGCGATAAGTCCACCGTGGTGGATGGATTGATATTGACAGCCGCTGCTGGTAGTTCCACCACAGGAACTCCTCCAGGGCAAACTATAAATGGTTCTACCATTTTTCCTTATTTTGGTTCTGCTATACACCTTTCATCCTCTTACCCAACCATTAAGAATAGTGTTTTTGCGGGCAACGGAGGTACTTATGGAGCATTATATCACAATAATTCAATCTATACGGATACTGTAAAGGTATTCAACTCCATTTTTACGGGAAACAGTGCTCAAATTACCGGTGGGATCTTTATGCATAGAGGAAATTCCTATTTGAACAATGTGGCAATGTTTAATAACAGTGCAACTTCAAACGGGGCGGCTTTTGTGGTTTCCAATAACATGGCCAATTCTGGCCAAATTGTGGTAGTGAATTCCACCTTTGTAAATAATTATGGTTCCATTTCTGGAAAGTCCATAGGAATAACAGGCGGTACAAATAAATTGCACAACGTAATTGTTTATAATTCGACTCCATATGCTGGTGGAAGTGTCTTGATTAGTTCTCCTGGTATAATTTCAAGTTCAAATTCACTTCTGCAGAATTCAAAAAATGCTGGAGTTTGGAATAATGGCTACGGAACAGACGGTGGTGGAAACATAGATCTCAACCCCAATTTTCTGAACCTTCCGTCGCCAGTAGGAGCAGATGGAAGTTATTTCACCAGTGATGATGGCCTAGCCTTGACCAATTGCTCGCCTGCCCTGAATACTGGTAGCAACGTTATTCCAGCCACTGGGGGTTTATTACTTGCCGATATAATCGGAAACGTTCGACCTTTTAACAGTGGGGCCGTAGATATCGGAGCCTACGAATTCCAAGGTGTCTCGGTGGTTCCACCAGATCCTATTGACGCAGCAGCAAGTAGTAACACCATTGTTTGTGGCCAATCCATAACATTATCTGCTACGTGTTCTGTGGGTACGGTTACATGGTATGCTGAATCCAGCGGTGGGGCGAGCCTTGGTACCGGCACAAGTTTCTCAGTAAGTCCTTTGGTATCTTCTGTTACTTACTATGCGGCTTGTGAGTCTAGCTCAACTTGTGTGAGCATAAACAGAATAGGCACTGGAAATATTACGGTTAATCTACCTACCGACCCAACCAACGTAACGGTAAGTAACACAGCTATTTGTCCAAATACGATGGTCTCCTTGAATGCGTCATGTACAACGGGTATTCCTGAATGGTACAATGGAGCGTCAGCCCTTTCTACAACTACACCATTTACACCTACCGTTACCACAAATACAACATATTCGGTCAGATGTAAAAATGGAACTTGTTTGAGCAATCCTGTAAATGTACCACAGATAATTGTTTTGAGTACACCTACTGGTATAACTACAAGCATAAGAAATATTTGTGGCAATACCATACCCGCTATTACATTTACAGCTACTTGTGCAGTTGGAACTGTCAGATGGTACGATGCCTCAACTGGTGGCTCATTGGTAGGTACAGGAAGTCCGTTTGTAAACACACCTATTAGTCCTACTCCAGGATTTAATCGTTATTACCCAAGTTGTTCAAATGGAACATGCGAAAGTAATCGTGTCCCAGGAGAATCATTTGTCTATACGCCAGTTCCAAACAATGCCGTTGCCAGTCCAAATGCCATTTGTACGCCTAGTAATGTTACTTTTTCTGCAACTTGTAGCAATGGAAGTATCAACTGGTATACTACCCCAACAGGTGGATCCTCTGTTAGTACCGCAAGTTCTTTTATACAATCGGTTAGTAGCACGACCACTTACTATGCCGAATGTACCAATAATTTTTTGAGTGTATGTTTTACTGATAGAGTTGCTGTAACGGCTACTTTCGAGACTGCACCAACTAGTCCAACAGGTGTTTTGGCAAATAAAAACTTAGTATGCCCAAATGGAAGTGTTTCTTTATCAGCCACATGTGCCTCAGGGACTGTAAAATGGTATAATGCTTCTTCTGGCGGAACTTTGTTAGGTTCTGGTAGCCCTTTGGTACAGAATCCAACTACCAGCACAACTTACTATGCCGCCTGCGAGTCTGGCTCTTGTACGCCAAGTACAAGGGTGGCCACTGCTCAAGTGGTGGTAGGAAATATACAAAACACGCTGACGCTCACGTCAACAGTTACTGGAACGCAAAGTTTCTTGGCCGCTCAAAATATCAATGCCGGTAACGTGATAAACGCCCCGGCCAATATCAAATATCTGGCGTCTAACTTTGTACAACTTAATCCAGGATTCTCCGTTGGTTCTGGCTCAGTATTCGAAAGTAAAATTGAGAGTATTCAGGCCTGCCCGTAATTTTCCTTTTTTGGATTTTGTAGCCACGAAAAAATAAATTAAACTAGTTTTTGCGTTTTTAGTTTCTTCAAAAGAACCAAGCACCTCGGAGTAATAGTGGTGCTTGGTTTTATAATTATTCTACAAAAATTGTCTATTGCCACCTCAATTTTATACTCTTTTGCAGCCGCTGGGAAAAATTGAATAATCGCATGAAAATGTATCCCATAGTCCGCACCATACTATTCCATAAAAATAGGCTGAAAATTAATTCATTGACCATGAAATAAGCCATGGATTTGAAATACGAACTTATTGGCCAATAGTATTGGGTGAAATATCATAAGTGGGCTGAAGTGTCTTCAAGGTTTGCGATTAATTAGCTGTGGTAATGGTTTCGGCTTTGAGAAGGTAGGGAAATCGAAGCACAAATGGTCAATTCAGCACTCAAGTTCAATAGAATTCCTGATGCTCGAATTTAGTACAAAAGCCCTACTTTTGCCAAACCCCGTTCGGTGCATTTTTTTTATTGTCGTCAATTCCCAGTCGTATTCTTTTTGCACTTTATGAGGTAAAAAGGATAATTTTCTATCACTTCTGTTACTTCAAAAAGTCCTGCTTCACCAAATTCTTCGGATATTGTTTCGCTGTCGTAAAAGAATATTTTTACTCCACCAAACATTTCAAATCTGTCTTTGCTCAACTCTGTTCCTTGTCCATAAGTTACGGCTTGCTTCGTAATTGCTGTAAAAACCATAAAACCGTTTTCCGTGAGTTGGTTGTAACAGTCTTGAATTAGCTTTACTCTTTCGTGTTTGTCTAACAGGTAAATTAAGCCGTAGCAATAAATTCCGTCATACAAGTTATTGTCAAACGGTATATCAGTTATAGAACCGTGATATATCTTCATTTCGTTTCCAAAATGTTTTTTACTTAATTCAATGGCAGTTTCTGAAATTTCAATTCCTGTTACTGTCATTCCGCTATCTCTGAAAATCTGTGCATTTCGTCCGTATCCAATACCTGGAATTAAAACACTTTTCACTTTTTGCTCAACAAAAAAGTCATTGGTCAATACAGTTGATTTTGCAGGATTTAAACCCCACATTTCTTTTTTTTCTTTAAATGCTTCTTCCCAAAATTCTGTCATAACTCTTGTGTTTGGGTGCAAGTTTTGTCTTCCAAAATTTCACAATTAAAACCTTGTTTTCTAACAGAAACCATAATTTTATCTGCATTTATTTTATTGCCTTCAATTCTTAAAATAGTGTGTCCGCACGGAAAAGATAAGTCTGTTTTGTTCAGGTCAAAGGTTATTTTCAAGTCAGTTTTATCTTTTTGAATATTGTCCAAAATGATGTCTGATTGAATATTGTTCTGAATATCTGTGATAAAAACTTCTACCATAATTTAAAATTGTTCGTGTACTAATTCTCCATTTGCTACTGCACCGGCTATGTTTCCACTTGAAACAGCATTTGCAACGGAACGCATCATAATTGAATTATCGCCACAAGCGTAAATGTTAGGCACAGAAGTTTTTTGCATAAAATCAACTTTTAAGTAACCTTGTTCGGTAAGTTCGCAACCCAACGAAACAGGAATGTCAGAGTGCTGTATGAAAGGAACTACAGCATAAGCGACATCATATGAGATTTTATTTCCGTCTTTGAAAATTAAATTTTTCAGTTTCCCATTTTTGTGTTCAATTTCAGAAATTTTTGTTTCTATAATTTTAATGTTGTGCTTGTGAAGTTTCTCGATTTGTTCGGTGGTAAAATCTGCTTTTCCGTTGGTTAAAATCGTTACGCTTTTTGTGAGATTATTAACCATTGACGCAAGGTGAAACGCTTTTTGTCCATTTGCTATAATGCCTGTATTTTGGTAGCGATGTTCGTAACCGTGGCAGAAAGGACAATGAATAATTGAAATTCCCCAACATTCTGCAAAACCCTTTATGTCAGGCATTGTGTCTTTAATACCTGTTGCAAAAATTAATTTCTTTGCAGTAAATTTGTCATTAGTGTGTGTCGTTATTTCAAAACCTTTTTCTGTTTTTACTCCACTTGTAGCAAGTCCGTTATAGAGTTTAATGGTTTCGTATTTTTCAACTTGTTTTTTAGCACTCGTAGAAATTTCTTTTGGTGTTTTCCCGTCTTGGGTTAAAAAGTTGTGTGAATGTGGTGTTTGAATATTGCAAGGTTTTCCGTTGTCAATGATTAACACGTTTCGCAATGAACGTCCTAATGCCATTGCCGAAGAAAGTCCTGCATAACTGCCACCAATTATGATTACGTCAAAATTTTTATTGTCTGTCATTTTGTTAGATTTTGAAAATGCTTTCAACGGAAATGGCAAAGCCAAGGCAGTTAATGCCAAACCACTTTGTTGTATAAATTTTCGTCGTGAAGTCACTTTTTACAATTTGTTCGGCAAAGATAGGAATATTTTCAATTAATGCGACTTTGTTGCAATAACTTATTGCATCTTTGTCGCAATAATATTTTTTGACTAACTTTGTAAAATGATGAAACGTAGGAATACCGCAACACAAGAGGCTGTTTTGTCTGTCTTGACAAGCAAAAGAAGAGCAATGAGCCAAGATGCCATTGTTAAGCAAATGGAAGTTAATGCTGATAGGGCTACTATTTACAGAATATTAAATCGTTTTTGTGAAGATGAGATTGTCCATAAAATTGTTGCCGATGATGGAAAACAGTATTTTGCTGTATGCGTGAAATGTGATGATATGCCTGTTTCTGGCAATCATTTTCATTTTCGCTGTACAAAATGTGAAACTATTGAGTGTCTTCCTTCACTTGTGGAGTTTTCCGTTCCTGAAAAATATGTTGTCCAACAAATGAACTGTGTTCTTGTCGGTATTTGTAAAGATTGTTCGTTGTAGAGTCTTGCTCTAAAATTGTACCTGAAGTTTTCGTGCTTAGCGTTCGGGGGGGGGTACAGAGTATAAAACTGTTAACCAGCACTACACTTGAATAGAAGTACAAAGCTCAACGTTTGCACCTCGCCCCGCCTGATGAAAACTCGTGTTATAGGGCGTTTTTCTGATGGACTTCGTTTATTTGTTCCAAAGTGAACTTTGTTTTTATTCACTAAGGATTTGATTTCCAGATTTTTTCGGAAAATGGTAAATACTCTGGAAGTGCAGCAGAACCATACCAAGTAAAAATGTCGAAGTCCAACAGACCAACTTTTATTGCGGGGTCGGTTTGCAGCAAATCTTTTGCTTCTTCCAGTGTCTTGATGTTATTCAAAATGAATAGTCCTCTGTAATTTTTGTCATTTTTCCCAAATGGTCCGGCTACGATTAATTTGTTTTCTTTGACCAATCGATTAATGTTGTCCATGTGTCCTCTAAAACTTTCGCTTATTAGGTTTTTATCCTCCGTCTTATTAGTACCAGTTTTTAGTATTACAAAGAAATAACTTTTCATTCCATAGTCGTCTCCGCCCAATTTCTCGGCCAATACTTTGTCGTAATTGGGGTTAGTATTTGTTGCGTCTTTTTCTGACTTAACTTGTCCGAAAGTTAGGTTTGTCAAAAGTATGCCGATGCCTAATAAAAAGTATTTCATTGTCTTCAATTTGATTTTCTCTTTTTGTTCTAAAATGCCCTGTGACGTTTTGCGTGTTGCCGCAGTTGGCGATTTCGGAGCACTTCACTGTCAACCTGCACAAAAGTTTGATAGGAGCACCTAGCTTCAATTTTGCACGTTACCGCCAATTGAGGCAACACGCTGTTATAGGGCGTTTTTCTTTTCATTATGGTCATTAAGGGTTCTAAATATTGAGTCTGCTAACCTAGTTCCTGTTGAAACTAATTTAGAAAGAACCCTTAATTGTTCTTTGCAAGCTATGTCTTCAGTAGGATGGGGATAATTTATACTGTGGTCTATTTCTCCCCAAATTTCTTCAAATAATGTTCTTACTTGTATTTCACAACATACAGGATTAGGATTTGTATTGTTTGGTTTTACAACATAATGGACACTTGTATAAAATGTCTCTCTTACCTCATTTGCTATTCCCAATTTATCGTACATCAATTTAGATTCAGGATCCCATGTATATGCTTTTGGTGGTTCAACAAACGTCCAATCACCTTCAGCTATATATATCAAAATCTGTTCGTGTATTAATGGAAACTGATCTTGATATAGATGCAAAACTCTAAAGCCAATTAAGTCTGTAATTTCTATAAACAAATTTTCCTTCGTTATCTCTTTTCCCTTTTTAAATTTCCTTTCTATTTTATCTTTTAAATGACTTGGGTCTTTGATTCTTGTTTTTAAAGAATGTATAACTGGTAATGGTTTAGCATTTAATGCAGGATGTTTTACAAAAAACATTTCTACCGATGCCTGAAATTGTTGAAATCGGTGAAGGTTCTCACTATAGTATGCAACAACTGAATCGATGTGTTCGTTTAAGTCACTCATAGCGAATTTATCCTAGTTATTAAATCGTTTGTGAATACTCTGTATTTTTCACCTATCTCTAATAATCTACCATTATTACCTTGATTGTATTCAAACCCATTTTGGTTTAATAAGGCCAAATAATCAGGATTGTTTCTTCGTAATGATGCATAAACTTCTGGCACTCTCCACATAGGACATTTTAAAGCTTGTGCCATTGCAGGGAAGGTATTGTGGGAGTGTATAATTGAATCACCACCTATTGGTATAGCTATTAGTTCAGATGACACTTGTGTTCTATTGCTTTCCTGAATAAACTGTAGTATTGTTTCAGGAATTCTACTTACATATTGATAATGTGCTTGAGCCAAATTATATTCATTAAATGGCTCACTGTCTCTTGTGTATTTTTTTGCGTTATAAATAGTGTATCCCAAAAACTGAACAAAATTCAATGGGAATTTGGCTCGCTTCTCTTCAGAAATCAAAGAATAAATAGATAGGAATTCTCGTTGCCATAACTGCAAAGCATTTCCAATATTTCGAATTCCATACAAACTAAACATGTCAGGTTGTGCTGGAATGAAAAAGCCGTCAACAGTAGACATAATTACTTTATTCAATATTCCTAGGCTTGGAGAAGTGTCTATCAATACGTATTCATAATTATTCAAATCAGCGTATTGCTTGCAGATATTTCTAATATTTGTTACTGTTCTTATTGCTAAATTGTCTCCCTGATAGACACCGCTCCATCTTTCTGCAATCTTATTTTCAAACTTGTGTAACGAAAGTCGCCCTGGAAGAAGGTCAATATTAGCACCTATAGAAAATGCTGGTGGCAAATTTGCAGGCTCACTAATACCATCCTCAGTCGGTTTAAGTATAAAATGGATACTCCTT
This sequence comes from Leadbetterella sp., assembly GCA_035299025.1. Lineage (GTDB taxonomy): Bacteria > Bacteroidota > Bacteroidia > Cytophagales > Spirosomataceae > Leadbetterella. The sequence continues at coordinate 15,904 of DATGXK010000001.1, read as the reverse complement.
GGAGAATTGACTATTTGAGGGTTCTGTCCAAAAGCTCTTTCGTAATCGTCAATAAAGCTGTCTTCTGCTTCCCAAATTTCGTGCAGGTTTTCTTCCATCATTGCACATATTGTTAGATTACATTGAGGGTCTAGGTCGACCATTAAAACTCGATGTCCAAGTTCCGCTAATGTGTTTCCCAAATGATAGGTTAAGGTTGATTTTCCAACCCCACCTTTATTGTTGAATACTGAAATTATTTTCATCTATATGTCTGTTGTTTTGTTCTCTGTCATTTAAATGCCCTATAACGAGCATATTTGTCTACCTATTTTTTAGAGGTAGACAAATATCTCAATTGTCTGCAAGTATTGATTTTTTTTTAATTATTTGATTATTAGCATTATATCCGTGGGTTAGCATTTGTTGTCGGTTAAAAAGTTTAAAAATGAGGACCGTGTGGCCTTTTGAAATACGAAGCTAGGAAATAATCCTTAGAATATGAAATGCCTTAGAACGAAAAATTTAGGTATTGATCCTGTGGTTTTATTACTGGCCAAAACTTATACTTATAGGCCGTATTTGTGGTTTCCATGCTGTTCGCAATCTTTTGAAAACAACTTTTAAAGGGTTAAAAATTCTTAGCAAACATGTATGAGTTACAAAGGTTTAAAAACGCTTTAAAGTCCTGTATTTGGGTTTCTTACATTGGATTTTAATTTGTCCTAAACCTCCAAATCTTGTTCAGTTTGAGAAAATTAATTTGTTTGCCTTATATTTGCCAGCTAAGCTTTGATGCACCAACCATGAAAACCCAAAAAACTTTACTGAATTTCGCTGTTCTCTTTTTTCTTGTATTTTCTGTTTCTGCTCAAGAGCTTACTATTGATAGTACCTCAAAGTTTCCCTTCAATATTTCGAATAAAATAGAAATTCTAGAGGATTCCAGCAGGAGTTTAACTCTGCCGCAGGTTATTACTCAGCCATTTTTGAAAAATTGCAAGGACCATTTTCTTTTTCCGTATTCCGACCACACCTTCTGGGTTCGTGTTCAATTGAACAATAAAAACGTTATCACCGAGGAGTTTTATTTACTTTGGTCAAATCCTCTCGTTGAACAGCTCGATTTTTACATTTCGGCAACTGCTGATATGAAAGAACTTACGCATTTTCAACAAAAAATCATTACCAAAGAGCGAGATAAGAAATTTGTAGACCAAGACCCTCGGCTGGTTTTTAAACTATTGCCGGGTGAGGCTAAGACCATTTACATAAGGCTCGACAGCAGACGTGGACACTATGGACAGCTGCGGCTTTACACCAAGGAGGCGTTTACCCATTTCCGGATGAACGACTACTCCAGTCAAGGATTTTTGAATGGTTTGATGTTTTTTCGCTTGTTTTTGGTTTTGGTCCTCAGTTTTTTTGTGGTCAAAGACTTGTCTTTTAGGTTGTTTTCGCTCTATACGCTCATTCGGACTTTCAATTATTGGGGCTTCCTCAATATCGCCGGGCCGCTTTTCACGGACGATCCGGATATAGCAAAGAAAGTCGATTTTCTGTTCTACAATTCCGGTACATTAGGGGCTGGGCTTTTCATTGTGGCGGCGTTTTTAGTCCACAAACTCTCCAAGATACATCTTTACACAGTAGCCGGACTTGTGATTTTCAATGTTTTTATAAATACCATAGTTTTCTTTGACTACCAATGGTATTGGCTCAAAATAGGAGCATACGGCCTGGTTTTTAGTGCATTTTACTACATTCTTATCAATGTTTACTTTTTGGTCAAGAATATAAGATTTGCTCGGTATTACAGCATACTCTTTATTTTGGGCCTAATGAGTACATTTCTTTTGTACGTGAGGCTGTTGGGTTGGCTTGAGATACAGCCCATCTACACGCTGTCTTACTATTTCTTTTTGGGAGAGTTTGTGTTTTTTGTATTCTTTTTGGGAAGGATTTTTAGAAATACCGAGGTAAATAAAGCTTTGACGGAGCGGCAGTTGAAGTTCAATATTGAGCAAAACAACAAGCTGAAAGAGCTCGATAACCTCAAGACTACTTTTTTTACCAACATTTCCCACGAGATTCGTACACCTCTGACCCTCATCACTGGGCCATTTCAGCAATTAGCAGAAAAATATCCAAGCGACAAAGCGATTCCGCTTATCCAACGCAATACCGACAGGCTCCTTACACTTGTCAATCAGATATTGGACATCAGTAAGCTAGAAGCCGGGCAAATGAAACCCGAAATTGCCAAGCAAAATATTACAGAATATCTCCGAACCTTGATAGGTTCTTATAGTTCGTTGGCCGAGAGTAGAGGTATAAATTTTCAATGGTCTTTCAGCAAAACCGAAACGTATGGCTACGTGGACAGGGATAAATTGGAGAAAATTGTGAGCAATTTACTCTCCAACGCCTTCAAGTTTACGCCTGCGGGAGGAACCGTTAGTTTCAGAAAGTTTTTTGACACCTCTAAAAAAACACTGACCCTCGAGGTAAGTGACACAGGAATAGGCATTGACGAGCAACAATTGAGTAAAATCTATGACAGATATTATCAAGCGGATGATGCCCAGAACCGAAGTTTCGAAGGTACTGGCATCGGCTTAGCTTTGGTGAAAGAACTGGTGGAGGTGCTTCATGGGAAAATAAGTGTGGAGAGCAAAAAGGAATTAGGAACGACTTTCAAGGTGGAGCTACCCATAGATGCTCTTACTTGGAAGGATTTTATCAGTAATGATGCGGAGCAAAAAAGCGGCTTGTTTATTTCAAACCCTAAAAAGACAGAGGTACTAGAAGCTCACCAAACAGTGGGTGATAACGAGAAAATCTTGCTCATAGTAGAAGATAATGAGGATATTAGATTGTATTTGAAAAGTATTTTTGAGAGCGAATTTAGAATTTTGGAGGCTACAAATGGCAAAGAGGGTGTACAAAAATCCATGGACCTGCTGCCAGATCTAGTAATAAGTGACCTCATGATGCCCGAAATGGACGGTTTAGAATTTTGTAAAACGCTAAAATCTGACGAGAAAACAAGCCATATACCCATAGTAATGCTCACTGCCAAGGCCGACCTGGACAGTAGGATAGAAGGGCTGGAACTAGGTGCCGACGATTACCTCACCAAACCATTCAATGCCAAGGAAATAGAGGTAAGAGTAAGGAATTTGTTGGTCAACCGGGAAAAATTACGTGAACGGTATTCGATTCCATTTGAGGATTTGAAAACACAAGCAGAGGCGAAGACCAGAACGTTAGACGACCAGTTTATACATAAATTGAACGCCATCTTAGATTCAAGAGTCTCTGAATCTGGCTTTGGGATAGAGAATTTAGCGGAGGAGATGACCCTAAGCACCACCCAACTTCGCCGCAAAATAAAAGCCCTGTGCAACCAAACCATTGTGGAGTTTATCCGTAACCATCGCCTACATAAAGCAGCACAATTGCTGAGCCAAAACACCGGCACCATATCAGAGATAGCCTACCAAGTTGGTTTCGACAGTCTGAGTTATTTCTCCAAGGTTTTTCAGGAAAGTTATGGGGTTTCGCCTTCGGAATATCGGGAGAAAAATGACAATTAAATCTATGAGCAGCCATTCGTCTCTTTCAGGTCGAATCTGAACATTATACCTATAATTTAATACTCTTGCATTGTTTTAAATTCCGAATAAATGATTTTTTTGAGTTGATAAATTTTCAATAAATCTTCAGAAACAAATACTGCAGCTTTGCGGACTGTTTTTTTGTTTCCAGGGAATTGGATTCCCTAAACTCGAGAACCTCAATGGGTATTTATTTATTGCTGTTATTTATTTAAGTGCTCTTTAATTATTTAATTGATTATGGTAACTTGTTTGTAGGAGAAGTATCCTCCTAAATCTCCGCTTGCTCAACCTAATTTTTCTATTAAATTTGTAACTTAAATTGACTTACTTTTACAGGCGACATATGACTAAATTTTCAAATTGGTTTATATTGGCAATTATTTTAATCTGCACACTAGTTGTTTACAGCAATCACTTCAATAACGACTTTCACTTCGATGATATCCATACGATTAAAAATAATCTATATATCAGAGAACTACAAAACATACCAAATTTTTTTAAAGATGCAAGCACTACAAGTGTTTTACCAGCTAATCAAGCCTACCGCCCTGGACTAACTACCCTCAATGCAATAGATTTTTATTTGGCTGGAAAGTCAGAACCAGAACCATTCCTATTTCACGTATCTATATTTATTTCTTTCATAACATTGGGCGTTATGTGTTATTTATTGTTCAGCCACCTGCTAAACATTAGTTATGAAAGTCAAAATAATCGAGCTATCGCTCTATTTACAACTGCTTGGTTTTTATTACATACGGCCAACGCAGAAACCATTAATTATATAATAGCTCGTTCAGATTCCTTTTCAACATTGATGGTTGTTCTGTCGTTTATATTTTATATTTATGTTCCGAAGTCCCGTCGGTTACACTTATATTTCATTCCCTCTCTGTTAGGTTTTTTCGTAAAAGAACCGACTATTATGTTTGTGCCATTAATTTTGATGTATAAATTATTTTTTGAGGAAAAACTATCTTTGTCAGAATGTTTTTCAAAATCTAGTAGAGTATTCGTTGCGTTGAAATCGGTTTTGATTCCTCTAATTTTGTTTTTGCTCGTATTTCAAGTTTCGAGGATGTTAACACCAAATACTTGGCAATCAGGTAGTGTTGAACGTTGGCGATATTTATTTACACAACCTTTTGTGTACTTCCATTATTTTAATAATTTTATCTTACCTACAAACTTAGCTGTAGATACAGATTGGGTTCTTATTCCAAACTATAGAGATGACAGGGTTTGGGCTGGGATACTTTTTGTTGCAGTGTTGTTGTATACTGCTGTTTTTGTTTCTGAAAAACGTAAAACTGCTCCAATTGCCTTTGGCATTCTTTGGTTTTTTATTGCATTGTTACCTACTTCAAGTATTTTTCCATTTTCTGAGGTTCTTAATGATCACCGCCCATTTTTCCCTTATATTGGTTTGTTTATTTCATCTGCTACTTTGCTAAGAAATGGCATTCAAAAGATTGAAAGAGAATCCACAAAATGGGTTTTTCTAGTATGTGGTGGCCTATTTTTGGGAATACATGGCTACGGAACCTACCAAAGAAATGAGGTTTGGAAAACCGAAGAAAGTTTATGGAGAGATTGCACAATAAATGCCCCAAACAATCCGAGAGGATGGATGAATTATGGTCTGGCATTGATGGCCAAGGGTGATTATCTCAATGCCATAAAATGTTACGAAAAGACAATTTTCTCATGGCCAGGCTATGCCAATGGCTATATTAATCTTGCGATTGCCAATGCCGCTTTGGGTGATTTTACAAATGCGGAAGTTAACTTTAAGAAAGGGTTGGAATTAGATAAGTTATTGCCTGATGCTTATAGTTTTTATGCTGATTTTTTGATAAATAGAGGCAGATTAGAGGAGGCTAAAAATTTGATTGAAAAAGGTTTGATTATAAGTCCAAAACATCAGAATTTACTGAATATGGCTCAAAAAGTTGTACCTGTTCTACAAGCTACAAGCGTAATTGAAACTGTTCAACTTATAGGTAAGATACCTTCCGCTGAAAATTATGTGGATCTGAGCTTGCAGTATTATAATGCAGGTGATTTTAAAAGGTGCATTGAGGCCGCAGAGCTGGCTCTGACTTTTAAACCCAATTATGACTTGGCATATAATAATATATGTGCCGCTTATAACCGTCTTGGTGAATGGCAAAAAGCTATAGAAACAGGTAATAAAGGTTTGAGAATTAATCCAACCAATGAATTATTGAAGGGCAATTTGGCTGAGGCTAAAAGAAGTTTGAGTAAATAACTATGAAAATAATAGGCTTTAATAGCTACGGACACGATTCGGCAGCGGCTCTACTAATCAATAACGAGATTGCTTTTGCTGTTGAAGAGGAAAGGCTCAATCGAAAAAAACATGCAGGTGGATTTCCTGAAACTGCCATTCGTGCTTGTCTCGAATACGAAAACCTGACCATTGATGACCTCGACCACGTAGCTTTTTTCTGGAATCCTACCATTTCTTTATCAAAAATACCTGTCTATTTACTCAAATTTTGGGATAAAGTGCCTACGCTTTTAAAGGAGCAGCGGAGTTTTGAAGTAGAAGAAAATTTAGGAATGTTGAACTATCTTTTGGATATGTATAAACTTCCTAAAAAACTCAAAGAAAACTTTCAATCACAAAATCCAAAGTTCAAATTTCACTTTTTAGAACATCATCTTTGCCATGCGGCAAGTGCGTTTTTCCCTTCTCCTTTTGAGGAATCAGCCATCTTGACCATTGATGGTGCGGGCGAATGGGCTACCACTTTGTTGGCCGAAGGAAAAAACAATAGTATTCGTAAAATTCAGACTGTCAATACACCCTACTCATTGGGTGCTTTTTACCAAGCAGTTTCGATTCATTTAGGCTTTAAGCTCATCGAAGGGCCGGGGAAAATGATGGGTTTGGCATCCTATGGTAATCCTGATGGAAAAGTTTATGAGCAAATGAAAAAACTTTTTCGCTTGAAAGAAAATGGTGGATTTGACTTTGACATGAGCTATTTCTCTTATCATTATACCCGAAAATCGGGCGTGAGTGAGAAGTTTACGAAGCTTTTTGGTGAATCAAAAAAAGAAGGTAAAGGCTGGACAGAACACGAATTAGAGGTAGCCGCAGCAGCACAGCATATTGTGGAAGATGTGGTGATGCACATGACAAAACACCTCAAAAAAATAACAAAAAGTGATAATTTGTGCATGGCTGGCGGGGTTGCTCTCAATAGCGTTACCAATGGCATTATTGCCAAATCGGGCTTATTTAAAGATATTTTTATACAACCTGCCGCAGGCGATTCTGGTACGGCTATTGGTGCGGCGTTATTGCTCAATCATCAAAAATTAAATCAACCAAGAAAAGTTCAAGAAACAGCATTTTTAGGGCCCGAATATGACAATGCAACGTGTCTGAAAGCCATCGAAGAAGCTGAGCTTCCTTACCGAATTGCAGGAGATGAAATTTATGGCTTTACTGCCGAAAAATTGATGCAAAATAAGATTGTTGCGTGGTTTCAGGGCAGAATGGAATTTGGACCGAGGGCTTTAGGAAATCGGAGTATTTTGGCAAATCCGATGGATAAGGATATGAAAGATATTCTAAATAAACGAGTTAAATTCCGAGAAGCTTTTCGTCCTTTTGCAGCCATCGTGACCGAAGAAGACTGTGGTACATTTTTCGACCATGATTACCCAAATCCGTATATGTTGTTGGTGTATAATGTCCGAGAAAAATACCGCAGTATTATGCCATCGTTGACGCACGTTGACAGCACAGTGCGAATTCAGACCGTGAATGAAAAAGAAAATGCTCCGATGCAAAAACTCTTGAAAACTTTTGAGACTTTGAGCGGCTACCCTGTTTTGATTAATACTTCTTTCAATATCAAAGGTGAACCAATCGTCTGCACTCCACAAGATGCCGTTCGTTCGTTTGCCCATGCCGATATGGATTATCTGATTTTAAATGATATTATTGTTTGGAAATGATGAGCTTCAACTTCGCTCAGCTACCTAAAAAGCCGTAGTCAAAATACGTAATAATACAAAGTTTACAGCTCTATTTTCGCCAAACTTTCTTCAAATGAATGCCATTTTTGGGGCATCAAACTTTGCTCTGATGTAGTATCGACGTACTTTGAGGTGAGCAATCCCGTAAGGTTATCTTTATTGATGGGAGGATTGGGAAAAAGCTGAAAAAAAGCGACAATAATTTTCATCAAAAAAACTGGTATTGACAGAAAAAAGGCTTCTTTTTTCTGTTTTCGGGCAATTTTTGAGATAAAATCTTTATAGAAAATTTTCTCAGGATGAGCTAAATGAAAGATACCTTTTGCTTGATTTTCCATCAAAAAAATGCTTGATTCTACCAAATCTTCAAGCAAAATTGTTTGAATAATCTGTTTTCCCCTATTCAATAACGGCATGAATTTCGTTTTTGACAGTTGTGTTTGTAGCCTTCCGAATAAGCCGCCAGTACCCAAAACCAATGCAGGTCGAATAATCAAATCATCTTTAAAAAAGGTTTCTACTGCCAGTTTAGATTTCCCGTAATACGAATCGGTAACTGGACTCGCCGCCGCAAAACTTGAGATAAAAATATATTGGCCTACGTTTAAACGCTTTAGGTTTTCGACTGCACAAATATTGACATCAACCCCATTTAGTTCTTGTTTTTCAAACTGAAAAGCTAAATGAATACAACTATCAACGTTTTCAAACAGCGTTTTGTCTAAAGCATCTTCCAAGCGATATAAATGATATGAAACACCTTCAAATTTATCAATAGGTATTTTTCTAACCAATGCTTTTACATGATAGTTTTTTTCAACTAATGCCTTTACAAAAGCCTTTCCGATAAAGCCATTTGCTCCTGTTATTGCGATAGTTTTAAGCATTTTTCAATACATTTTGTGCCACTAAATGAGCATTTGCCATTAAAGAAAAGGTTAGACCTTTTCCCGGAAGAAACTTAAAGCCAGAGCCGTCAGCCACAAAAACATTGTTTGTTCCGTATAATTTTCCTGCTGGTGATAAATGATATAACTGCTCGTTTTCGCTAAAAGGCAATGTGCCAGAATAATGAATACTTGCCCCTGTGTTTGTGCGTATCTTGCTTAAAATCAGGCAATTAAGTTTAAAGAAAGCTTTGGCGTATAATTTTTCTGTTTCAATAATTTGGTTCGCTTCGTTTCCTTCAAAAGTATAATTGGTCAACAAAGTATCGCCAGTTGGTGAGTCTGATTTTTGTAATTGAATAAAATTTTGAGCTTGATATTCGGCTGGGTGAAAAATGCCTGCAATAAATAAGGCAGGAATCAAAAGTTGCAGAAATTTCATGCCATCGGCATAATTGAGCGGCATTTGTTTCAAAATTCTAAAATTAAGCATCGACCGATAATTATAAATCGAAGCCATTGCGACATCGGCATGGTCGGCATTTTTATCATAAAACATGGCCAATTGCACCAAACCACAAAACTGGTCGATGTTCCGCTTGCCAACAAACGGCCAATAAACCATTGGCATATAGGTATAAGCATTACACAAAACGGGCAATTTATCTTTTTTCTGAAACGACCGCATGACCATTCGGGCAGTGCTGAGTGTGCTGGCTGAAAGAATCAGTTTGGCAGCATAAAACAACTTTTTTTGATTCGTTTCAATGTGCAGACATTCCAGAATCGTATAATCATTTTCTTCCCAAAAACGCAATGCTAACCAGCCTTTCTGATACTCAATTTTGCCTTTTTTGAGCAAATTTTGAATGGTAATCGCTGGTCGAAACGCACTGCTACCCTCATTGGCATAAAAATCTAAATCCTTGTATGTATATGCTTTTCGGTCATCTTTATTTTCGGTCAGAAGTGCAATAGCAGGACGACCAACAAAGAGTTTTTTTTGATTGAAATAGGCTTGTTTTTTACGGTAACGTTCATACAAACTTTCAGCGGCAGGATTGAGCTTTATGGAAGGCTGCAAATCAATTAAACCATTATGACAGAAGCTCCTTGCATCATCATCTTTCTCGCCCGAAATTCCAATTCTATTGGCAATTGTTTTGTACGACTCATTCATTAAGGTAGTCGAAAGTCCTACTTTTTTAAGCTCATTTGCAGAAAAAACGCAACTTCCCAGCCCCCAACCATTGCCAAGCCCGCCTAAAGCTAAGGATTCTACTGGAAAAAAGTTTTTCGAGTCAACCGCCAAGAATTTATCGGTTAACTCAGTCATGAACTTTCGTTGAGCCATTTGCTGTGGAATATTTGGGTGCGTATTTTCGCTCAAAACCTCCAGTTTTTTGCCCAGAAAAAAATCAGATTGTTGTTTATCGTTGAATCTTTTTGTGATAAAATCGGTATTCTCCGCACTTGCATTTTCGTTTTCGATGCCCACATCAATCACCAAAACCCTTTTGCCCGATTCAGCAAGTGTTTCGGCCGCCATTGCACCTGTGCAACCCGAACCCACAACGATATAATCAATTATTTCCATCCTAAAAGTAGCATCAATAAAACACCAATTACACCTCTCAAAACTGCCACCGAACCTCTAAAAATAAACCTAAAAATTGGAAACGGCACGTCTTGTTGGTTCAAAAAAAACTGCACATAGTGAGGTTCGGTTTCGATTAAAGCACTCATGACCAAAATTAGCTTTCTAATACCATTTTTCGGATTCAAAAACGCCCAAGCTCCATCTGCAAAAGGCAGTAAAAATGGCATTTTGATTAAATACCTCAATACGTTTTTTTCTTTTTCGTTCAAACTTAACTTTAATTTTTCAATGGCATTGGTGTATTTTTGCAGCAAAGCTTCATCATCGGCTTTTGCCCCCAGATATTGAGCAAATAATTTGGCCTCACGCTGCATCGTTCGATTCATCTTTTTTTTGTTTTTGTTTCATTAACGCTATTTCTTGCGTCAGTTTGGTAATATCTTTTTGAAGTTTTGTGTTCACGATGGATAAATGCAGTAAATAAATCAAAATAATGAAAATAAACGAAGTAAACACTAAGTTTGGAGCCTCAAAAATGCCGAATGCTTTTGCTAAAACTTCGAGTCCATTTCTCCAAAACGAAAAAAACATTAATACAATCGTACAAACAACCCATGCTATTGCATATTCTTCTCGTAGTCTTCCTTTAATAATTAATCGGGCAATGTAAAATAGCAAAAGGCTATTGATAAAGATGATAATAATCTGAATTTTCTGCATGACCGTATTATTTTACTTTCCGAATATAAGAAAAAAACATAGCGATGGTTACTTTTATCATGTAATAAAGTTGTGAGAAATATTGAATAGAAGACTTCCCACCTTGTCGAGATTTCATGATTACCGACGTTTCGACAATCGAAAACCCAGCTTTGGCAAAAATGACTAAAGATTCGGGTTCAGGATATTCGTCAGGATAATATCGAGCGGACAAAGCAATGGCTTTTTTATCAAAAAGTCGAAAACCAGACGTAATATCATAAATGTTTTTTTGCGTAAGAATTTTGTTGAGCCAATGAAGATAAAAAATACCTAATCGCCTCAATGCCGAAGACTGAAAGCCTTGCTTAGTAATAAATCTCGAACCTATAACGATATTTGCGTGGGTTTCGTCATACACTTTAAGTAGCTTCGGAATCTCAGATGCAGGATGCTGCCCATCTCCATCCACTTGTATCGCCACATCGAAATTATTTTCAAGAGCATATTTAAAGCCCGTTTGTACGGCTCCTCCAATACCTAAATTTACGGGTAAATTGACTAAAGATACGGTATTATACTTAGTCACAACTGTGGCGGTTTTATCACTCGACCCATCATTTATCACAACAATTTCAAACCACGAGTTTCCGATTTCCAAAAGCTCTTTAAGCAAAGCTCCTATGGACTCTTGTTCGTTATAACATGGAATGATAATTAGTATTTTAGGCACCAAAAATGTATGTAACAGAAACTGATGTTTTATTCGAAACCAAAGCTACATTTTTTAAGAAATAATTTCATCAAATGAAGTGCTTTTTTTAAGCTTAAAAACACAATATTTATTTGGTCTATACCGCTTGATAAGAAATGCCCCTATACTATTGTAAATTTTAATTGTAAGGTTTATTTTGCAAGGTATTTCAGAAAATTTGAATGTATACCCCTATATCTTATCATGAAGAAACATTTTCTATCTTACCTTTTTTTGTTTTTTGCCTTTCATGCATTTTCTCAAGCTCCACAGGGTATCCCTTACCAAGCAATCGCTCGTAATGCGTCGGGTAATGCACTTGTTAGCCAAGCTGTTTCTGTTAAGTTTAGTATCTTGAATGGAGGACCATCAGGTACAGCTGTATATGTAGAAACTCACAGCACCACTACTTCTGCACTCGGATTGTTTACATTGACCGTTGGTGGTGGAACACCACAAACAGGTACGTTTTCAGGTATTAACTGGGCAAATGGAACAAAATTCCTTCAAGTAGAATTAGACCCAACCGGTGGAACAGCTTTTCTCAGTCTCGGTACAACCCAAATGATGAGCGTGCCGTACGCACTATATGCAGCGACCAGTGGAACTCCTGGAGTTACGGGGGCAATGGGACCAACTGGACCGCAAGGAATTCAGGGTGTAACTGGAGCGAACGGAACGAATGGAATAAATGGAGTTAACGGTGCGACTGGGGCAACAGGGGCTACAGGACCAGCTGGTGCAAATGGAGCAACTGGGGCGACTGGACCTATTGGGGCGACTGGAGCAAATGGAATTAACGGTGCAACTGGTGCTACAGGACCAGTTGGTGCAAATGGAGCTACTGGGGCGGCTGGACCTATTGGGGCGACTGGAGCAAACGGAACTAATGGAATTAACGGTGCAACTGGTGCGACAGGGGCTACTGGACCCGCAGGGGTAAATGGAGCAACTGGGGCGGCTGGACCTACTGGGGCGACGGGAGCAAACGGAATTAATGGAACGAACGGTATAAATGGAGCCACTGGAGCGACAGGCCCTGCTGGAGCGACTGGTGCTACTGGAGCGAACGGTATAAACGGAGCTACGGGGGCGACTGGACCTGCTGGTGCAAATGGTGCTACTGGGGCGACTGGACCTATTGGTGCTACTGGTGCGAACGGAACTAATGGAATAAACGGAGTTAACGGTGCAACTGGGGCGACAGGACCCGCTGGTTCAAATGGAGCAACAGGTGCTACTGGATCCGCTGGTTCGAATGGAGCGACTGGGGCAACAGGAGCAACAGGAGCAACAGGCCTAGGAGGGGCAAGCGGAACAACTGGTTATATTCCCAAGTTTACAAGTGCTAGTGACATAGGGAATTCTTTAATGAGAGACAATGGTACAAGCGTAAGTGTGAATTATCCTGTGCAAGCCAATTCTCAACTATTCGTTTATAGACAACAACAAACAGCTAACGGAGATGGGCAATCAACCATTTATGGCTACCGTGATCGTAATACACAAAATATTGGTGCATCCTATGGTCAAAATGGTTCTAATGTAGGCGTAGCTGGAATGAGTTTTTGGGGTGATGATTATTCTTTCGGTGTAGGGGGGTGGAATTACAATGACTTTTCTCGTACTGGAGGTGTGGTTGGAGGAGAGATATATGGAAACTATTGGGGGTCATTAGGGTATAAAGCTGCTTCAACTGTAACTTTTGGTGTTTATGGAAGCAACGCCTATGGTTCTGGTACTGGTTATGCATCAAATGAGCGAGTCCCAGTAGGTGTGGGTGGTGGCTTCTTCGGTTTAGTTGGCTCAATTACAAAAGGAGAGGTGATTGGGCAAATCAATGACGGAGAACTTTTTTCGGCATATAACGTTGGAGATGTTTACACTTCTGGCAAACAGGTCGAACTAATTAATTCGGGTGAAGATATGCTTCCATCATACTCAATGACATCACCAGATCCTGTTGTTTACAAACAAGGCAAAGCACATCTCATTGATGGTAGAGCTACCATAAAGTTTGATGCCAAATATACAAGAATGTTGGGCGAAAGTCCAGTAATTACAATCACACCTATGGGTCAGTGTAATGGTGTATTTATAGTTTCAGTAGATAAAGAAGGGTTTACAGTTGAAGAACTTAATAAAGGGAAGTCAAATGTTGATATAGGTTGGATTGCAGTTGGAGACAGGATTGATTCGAAAACTACCGAAGTGCCAGAGTTTTTGAAGAAAAGTTCTTTTAATACATCGCTTAAAAGAGTCATGCAAAGCGATGGGAATACTTCTCATAATGCTGAAGGAATGTCTTGGGATGGCAAAACACTCCGACTAAATATGGATGGCGTCGTTCAAAGACCAGTTCTAAGACCGACGGAAGGACAAAATATTGATAAAAGCATAAGTAGTGGTGCAGGTACAGATTCAGGTACAAAAACTGGTGCCGGGATTGCTCCACTAACAGATGCCCCAAAACGTAAAAGTATCAAATAAAATAATTTGCGATTGGCATTTAAATAGGTTTTTATATTCTACTTTTGGAACCAATCGATAGATTTAAGATTAGTGAAAATCCGTTTAGTCATAGTTCTTTTGTTATTAAGCTACAGTAGTTCTTTAGCTCAACAATACAATGACGAAGAAATTGCCATCTTTTACAAGAAAATTATTAAAACCTTAGCCCACGATAGTCTAAGAGGAAGAGAAGCAAGTACTGAGTATGAACAAAAAGCTGGTGTTTTTATTAATAAAGTATTCAAAGAAATATTTAGTAAAAAGTCAGAATCTTTTTCATTTGAATACAAAGAAGGTCAAAATGAAGGATATAAAAAATCAGAAAATATTTTCTATTTCCATGATATTAAAGCGGACAGTACTGTTATTTTATCAGCCCATTACGACCATCTAGGTGTCGGAAGCGACCGAACTAGAAGCTATGGTAAAACGGGAATTCATAATGGTGCAGATGATAATGCTTCAGGAGTGGCACTTATGCTTTCGTTGGCCAAAACCATAAAAAGTTCTGAAATAGAAAAGTACAATTTTCTTTTTGTGGCTTATTCAGCCCATGAAAATGGGTTGTTTGGCTCCAAGGCTTTTTTTTCTTTTTTAGTTCAGAAAAAAGTACCGATTGCTTTGGTTCTAAATTTCGATATGGTTGGAAGATTTGATGAAAAGGCTAGAGTTTTAAATATATATGGTATCAAAACTTTAAACAAAAATCAAACTTTTTTGCAAAAGCCAGTTTTTGAAGGAAATATTTATACAGAAAATTCAGAAAAAGTCCTTTTGACCGATGCAGGGGTATTTGCCGAAAATAACATTCCTGCACTATCATTCACCACAGGTATACATAACGACTATCATAAACTAAGTGATGACGAGGAATTTATCAATTATGATGGAATCTTAATGGTTCAGAAATTAGTAGAACAGTTTTTTAATAATCAAAAGTAATGAAAAGCTTAAAACTTGCATTTTTAATAGGAAGTCTTGGTGTATTTTTATCTCCGATACTTCATGCTCAAGTAACCGTTAGTCCTGAAGTAATTGCTGCTTCTGGAGGGTTTGCTGTATCTACCGACCTTCAAGTAACTTGGACCTTGGGTGAAACTTTTGTTACTGAATTGAATGGAGCTGGTATTAGCCTTAGTCAAGGTTTTCAACAAAACAATACTCAGTGTTTAAATTTATTTAATTCCTCTCCAGAGAATGCCAGTATTTGTCCGGGTAATAATGCCACTTTTTCGGTTCAAACGAACCAAGCGGTTACAAGTTATCAGTGGGAGGTAAACACAGGTTCAGGTTTTGGACCAGTTGTGGGTGGTACGGTTTACTCTGGTCAGAACACTTCAACCTTGGGATTAGCATTCCCTCCATCCAGCTTCAACGGCTTTCAATTTCGTTGTATAGTGAGCCGGTACGGATGTTCGGCTCCTTCATCAGCTGCCACACTCTCAATGTTTGGCTCAGCAGAGGCGTTAAACTTAGTAAATGTTAACCCAATCAACGGCGTTTATAGCCAAACCGCTGTAGCTTACACCGTCGCTTTGAACAAAATAGAACCCAATGCTAATGTGTTATTCAAATCTGGCAATGCAATAGAGCTGTTGCCGGGCTTTGAAACCAGGGTAGGAGCGGTATTTGTAAGTAAGATTGAAAGTCCTTGTGGTAACACTTCGACGTTCAATTCCAATTTTGATGGCTTGCCAAAAGAAATAAGAAAATGAAAAAACTAAACCCATTGGAAGCCATGAAAAAGCTAGTTTTGTTATGGATGATTATACTGTCGGCAGGCAAGTTATATTCAAAAACCTTGATTACCTCTGCCACAGCCAACGGTGTC